>NZ_QCYJ01000144.1 GCF_003123685.1 Nocardia aurea | reverse complement strand
GACATCCCGGACTCGGTGATCGGGTTCCTGCGCGGCGAACTCGGCACCCCACCCGGGGGCTGGCCCGAACCCTTCCGCACCCGCGCGCTGGAAGGCCGTGGACCGGCCAAACCCGAAACCCCGCTGACCCCGACCGACGAGGCCGGGCTCGCGGGAACCTCCGAACAGCGTCGCGCCACGTTGAACCGTTTGCTGTTCCCCGGCCCGACTTCGGAATTCCTGGCGCATCAGGAGAAGTACGGCAACACGATGGGGCTCTCGGCCAACCAGTTCTTCTACGGCCTGCGCCGTGGCGAGGAACACCGGGTGCAGTTGGAGAAGGGCGTGACCCTGCTCATCGGTCTCGAGGCGATCTCCGAGCCCGACGAGCGCGGGATGCGCACGGTCATGTGCATCATGAACGGGCAGTTGCGTCCGGTCGCGGTGCGTGATCGTTCCATCTCCAGCGAAGTCCCGGCCGCGGAGAAGGCCGACAAGACCAACCCGAAACATGTCGCCGCCCCGTTCGCGGGTGTGGTCACCCTGTCGGTCTCCGAAGGCGACGCCATCAGCACCGGCGACACCATCGCCACCATCGAGGCCATGAAGATGGAAGCCGCGATCACCGCGCCGCGCTCGGGCACGGTCACCCGCGTGGCGATCGGCAAGGTCCAGCAGGTCGAAGGCGGCGACCTGCTCATCGAGGTGTCGGTACCGGAGTCCGCGAGCGAATGACACGGATCGTCGCCGGTTCGGCGGGCGGGCGGCGCCTGCGGGTGCCGCCCTCGGGTACCCGGCCCACCTCCGACCGGGTGCGCGAGGCGCTTTTCAGCGCACTCGACGCCAGGATCGATTTCGACGGGGTTCGGGTGCTCGACCTGTACGCGGGGTCGGGTGCGCTCGGACTGGAGGCGCTCTCGCGCGGGGCGGCGCTGGCGCTGTTGGTCGAATCCGATCGCAGAGCCGCCACGATCGTGCGCGGCAATATCGCCGACCTCGGCCTGCCGGGCGCGGAACTGCGGGTGGGCACCGTCGCCGCCGTTCTCGAACAGGGCGGTGCCGGCCTGTTCGATCTGGTGCTGTCGGATCCGCCCTACGACGTGGACATCGCGGCCGTCGTCGCCGATCTCGTCGCGCTGGCCGCTCGAGGGTGGCTGGCGGCGGGCGCGCTGGTCGTCGTCGAACGTTCGGTCCGTTCGCCCGAAATAGCGTGGCCCGCCGGGTATATCGCCGCGAAGCCGCGCAAATACGGCGAAACGCGGATCGAACTCGCGGAATACGATCCGGTGGACTGAGCCGCACCGAATCTGTCGGTACCGGGGGCTACCGTGTGCGCGTGAACCGCACGGATCGGTTGTACGCCATCGTCGAAGAACTCAGGGCCGTCGCGCCGCGGCTGCGCACCGCGCGGGAACTGGCGCAGCGGTACGAGGTGAGTATCCGCACCATCGAACGGGATATCACCGCACTCCAGCAGGCCGGTATTCCGGTCTACGCCGATGTCGGCAGGCGCGGCGGCTACGCGCTGGACAAGACCATGTCGCTGCCGCCGCTCAATTTCACCCCGGCCGAGGCCGTCGCCCTCGCGGTGGCACTGGACAACAGCCGTGCCACGCCGTTCGCCGACGCCGGGCGCAGCGCGCTGCGCAAGATCCTCGCCGTGATGCGGGAAACCGACGCCGAGGCCGCGCGTGATCTTGTGGCGTGTGTGCGGCGCGTGGAACGGCCCGACCAGCCACCCGCCGAGCAGATTCCGGCCGTGATCGAGCGCGCCATCGAGATCGGGCGGGTGTTGCGCATCGACTACACCGACAGATTCGAAGCGCACAGCGCGCGCGAGGTCGAACCGATGGCGTTCGTCGACGGCGTCAACGGCTGGTACCTGGTGGCCTGGTGCCGATTGCGCGACAACTCGCGGTGTTTCCGCCTCGATCGGATCCGCGCGGTGACGATGACGGACGCGCCGTTCCCACGCCGCCTCCTCGACCCCACCGCCGCCGCGCCGCCCGACCGCGTGGTGCGCGCGGTCGGCTTCTGAATCGGTGGAATCGGCTCGGAAACACCGACATAGGGTTGTCGCCGGGGCGGGAGATCGTGAACGGGCACGTCAGCATCCACATATCCACACTCCAGGAGGAGCGAGATGACACAGCCCGCGGAGAACACGGTCGCCTGGTTCCAGATCGGCAGCGACAAGCCCGCCGAGGTGGGCAAGTTCTACGGCGATCTGTTCGGGTGGAATTTCACCCCGGATCCGAACACCGACGGATACGACCTCATCACCTACCCCGGCGGCCAGGGACCGAGCGGCGGGATCATGCATTCCGCCGACGCGAGCGCCAATCACGCCACCTTCGTCGTTCTGGTCCGCGATGTCGCGGCCACGGTCGCCGCCGCCGAGGGATACGGCGGCAAGGTCCTGGTCCCGCCGACCACCGCGAAGGACGGACTCGTCTTCGCCCACATCCTCGACCCGTCCGGCAACAACTTCGGCGTTTTCACCCCCGGCTCGTAACGCACGACCCGCGCGGCTATCGGGCGGCGTACACGACAGCGACGTCGTGTCCCGCCCGTCTCGGCGTCGGCGACCCGTCGTCCTCGGAAGTGGCGGGCGCGCGGGCGGCCTCGCGGCTGCTACGGTCGGCCCATGGCTGGAGCACTGTGCCCCGGATCCTTCGATCCGGTGACCAACGGACATATCGACGTATTCGCCAGGGCGTCGGCACAATTCGACGAGGTCGTGGTGACCGTCATGATCAATCCCAAGAAACAGGGGATGTTCACCGTCGAGGAGCGGATGGAGATGTTGCGCGAGGCGACATCGGATCTGCCCAACCTGCGGGTGGAGTCCTGGCAGGGCCTGCTCGTGGATTTCGCGCGGGAGCAGGGTATCGGCGCCATCATCAAGGGCCTGCGCGACGCGGGTGATTTCGGCTACGAACTGCAGATGGCGCAGATGAACAAGAAGCTGTCCGGGGTGGACACCTTCTTCATCGCCACCAACCCCTCGTTCAGCTATCTGTCCAGTTCCCTTGTCAAAGAGGTCGCGTCCTACGGCGGCGATGTCACCGACATGCTGCCGCCGCTGGTGCACAAGCGGCTACTGGCACGGCTGGCGGAACGGAACAAGGGATAGGTGCCCGGACACGGATCCGCCCCGGCTCCCGATCACGGAGCCGGGGCGGATCTGTCGGTTCGAGCGGTCGCAGTAGCGGCGTTCAGAAGACAAGGCCGCGCAGAGCGAGGAAGCGCATACCGCCGACCGCTGCGGTGATGGCGAGTACGGCGGCCGCCTGCATGCTGTCGCCGAGGCCGGGCGCCCACACTTCCAGGGCGGCGAGTCCCGCGGTGGAGATGCCGAGTCCGACCAGTGCCAGACCGCCGCCCTCCCACTGCGCGGTGAACCAGCCGACGCGACCGGCCGCGTGGAAGGTGAGCTGACGGTGCAGTTCGTTGGCGATGACGGTGCTCACGACCGAACCCGCCACGTTCGCGATCAGCGGACCGACGCCGTGCATGGCGAAGAACAGCAGGACGTAGGTGATATTGCTCGATCCCCCGACCGCCGCGAATCGGATCAGCTGGGCGAAGGCCCGATCACCGCGCAGGTATCCGGCGATCCGACCGATGCGACGCGTCACCGGCGCCGTGTCCAGGACCGTGTTCGGCCCCACCCACGGCGTGTACATGCCTGCGGGCAACATCGGTGTCCGCGGTACTTCCAGAACGGTCATGGTCTATCCGATCCACACTCTGCCTTCGATTGGAACAACGGCGATGGTCATCGCTTCCTTCCCACCACCGGGTGTTCCGTTCGTCGTGCGCACGTCAAGGATCCAATGCGAACGCGAACTGGTCAATCGGTATAGGGGAAGGGTTGTTCCGACCGTCGGCCTCCTCTCAGTCCCACGGTTCCGGTCGGGGCCTGTACTTCTCTTATGAAGATCTTGTCGGGATCTCCCTCGGTAAAAATGTAACACGAAGCGGAGAGGTGGTCTCCACTTGATTTTGTGTGGTCTGCGAGACACTGGCGGTGACACGCCGGAAAGTGACTCGGCACGGGCCGTGATGAGGGGCACACTGGGCTCGGCGGAATGTTTCGCCCGAAGGCCTGTACGAGAGCGGGGTAGTCAGCATGTATCGCGTATTCGAAGCGCTGGACGAGTTGGTGGCCATCGTCGAGGAGGCGCGTGGCATACCGCCGACCCGGAGTTGCATCGTGCCGCGAGGTGATGTGCTGGAGTTGCTCGACGACGTGCGCGACGCGCTACCGGGTGAGTTGGACGACGCCCAGGACGTCCTCGATCATCGCGACAAGATCGTCACCGACGCCCGCAACGCGGCCGAATCCACGGTCACCGGCGCCAACGAGCAGGCCGAGCGGACCATCGGTTCGGCCCGCGAGGAAGCCGACCGGATGCTGGCCGATGCCAAGGCGCACGCCGATCGCATGGTCGCCGAGGCGAGCGCGCACGCCGATCACCTGGTCGAGTCCGCCCAGATCGAGGCCGATCGCGTGGTCGCGGAAGGCAATGCCGAATTCGAGGCCGTCACCGGGCGGGCGGGCGCCGAGGCCGATCGCATGATCGAGGCCGGTAAGGCCTCCTTCGAGCGCTCCGTGGCCGAGGGCAAGGCCGAACAGGCCAGGCTGGTCGCCCAGACCGAGGTGGTGCGAGCCGCCCACGCGGAATCGGCGCGCCTCATCGACGGCGCCCAGGAGGAGGCGGACCGGATGCGCGACGAATGCGACCACTACGTCGACTCGACGCTGGCCGATCTGGAGGAGACGCTCAGCACGACGCTGCGCACGGTGGGCCGGGGTCGGCACCAGTTGCGTTCCGGCACCGGCTCACCCGACTACGCGGGCGATTTCCGCCGGTAGTCGGCCCTGGGCCGTTTTGATTCGCTCGGGTCACCTCGCGTATTGTCGAGTGGTTGCCCAGACCCCTTCGATCGTGAGTGAGTTCGTGATGCCCGCCGGTTCCGGTTCCACATCGCGTTCGCACGCGGCCCAGCGCCGCGAGCCGGACGCGGCATTCGTGCTGGATGTGCGCAGCCTCGGTCGGCGGCCCGGCACCATGAAAGAACTCCGGAGGACGGCGGTCGCCGCCGATCGGCTGGGACTGGAGATGATCGCGGTGCCCGAGGGCGCCGAGGTCGAACTCGACCTGCGTCTGCAGGCGGTCTCGGAGGGCGTGCTCGTCACCGGAACGGTCACCGCGCCGACGGCGGGGGAGTGCTCGCGTTGCCTGGAACCGTTCACGGATTCGCAGGAGCTCTACCTCACCGAACTGTTCGCCTACCCGGACAGCGCCACCGAGCAGACCACCGAGGACGACGAGGTCTATCGCCTGGTCGACGACACCGTCGATCTCGAGCCGGTGATCATCGACCAGCTCGGTCTGGAACTGCCGTTGCAGCCGCTGTGCACGCCGGATTGCGCCGGGCTCTGCCCGGAATGCGGTGTCAGGATGGCGATTGCGGGTTCCGATCACGGGCATGAGATACTTGACCCTCGCTGGGCCGGGCTGGCGAAATTCGCCCCCGAATCGTCCGGCAGCGCCGGCCCCGATACGGGCGCGGCCGAGCCGGACCATCAGTAGCAACACCAGTCAGCCGCCGTGGCGAACACCGCCATGGCATGCACACAGGACAGAGGAGAAGTAGTCGTGGCCGTTCCCAAGCGCCGGATGTCCCGTTCCAACACCAGGTCGCGGCGCAGCCAGTGGAAGGCCACCGCGCCGACCCTGATCACCTGCCCGAACCGCGCCTGCGGTGAGAAGACCCTGCCGCATATCGCGTGCCCGTCCTGCGGCACGTACAAGGGCCGTCAGGTCACCTCCGCTGTCTGACGGTTCGATCATTCGTATCGACGTGGCCGTCAGCGAGGACGAAGCCGGTTCGACCGGTGAACACGCGAGCCTGCTCGAGGCACTCGGTGTCGAGGTGGGGCCGGATCTCCTGCGGCTCGCCCTCACCCACCGTTCCTACGCCTACGAGAACGGCGGATTGCCGACCAACGAGCGCCTGGAATTCCTGGGCGACTCGGTGCTCGGCCTGAGCATCACCGAGCGGCTCTATCACGAGCACCCGCACAAGTCCGAGGGTGAACTGGCGAAGTTGCGTGCCAGCGTGGTCAACATGCACGCGTTGGCCGAGGTGGCCCGGGGTCTCGGCGAAGGCGGTCTCGGTGTGCACCTGCTGCTCGGCAAGGGCGAGGAGCTCACCGGAGGCCGGGACAAGCCGAGCATCCTCGCCGACGGCATGGAATCGCTGCTCGGCGCCGTGCATCTCGAGCACGGTATCGGCGTGGCGCGCGAAGTGGTGCTGCGCCTGTTCGCCGATCTGCTCGAACGCGGACCGCGGATGGGCGCGGGCCTGGACTGGAAGACCAGCCTGCAGGAGCTCACCGCCGAACGCGGTATCGGCGTGCCCAGCTACGAGATCACCTCGACGGGCCCCGATCACGACAAGGAATTCACGGCGACGACGGTGATCGGCGGTGCCTACTACGGGCAGGGCGTCGGCCGGTCGAAGAAGGAAGCCGAGCAGAAGGCGGCGGGCGCCGCCTATCGGGCGCTGACCGCAGACGCCTGACGTGCCAGAACTTCCCGAGGTCGAGGTGGTGCGGCGCGGACTCGCCGCACATGTGGTCGGCCGCACCGTGGAATCGGTGACGGTGACCCATCCCCGGTCGGTACGTCGCCACCTCGAAGGCGCCGCGGATCTCGCGGCCAGGCTGACCGGGCTGCGCGTGGAATCCGCGCGACGTCGCGGCAAATATCTCTGGCTCACCTTCGACGAACCCGATACCGCGCTGGTCGTGCACCTGGGTATGAGCGGGCAGATGCTGGTGCAGCCCGCCGTCGCGCCGGTGGAGAAGCACGCGCATATCCGCGCGGCCCTGCACGACGGCGCCGAACTGCGTTTCGTCGATCAGCGCACCTTCGGTGGCTGGGCGCTCGCCCCGCTGGTCGAGGTGGGTGGATCGCTGCTGCCGGAACCGGTCGCCCATATCGCGCGCGATCCCCTCGATCCGCTGTTCGACCAGGAGGCGGCCGTCGCCGCGCTGCGTGCCAAGAACACCGAGATCAAGCGGGTGCTGCTGGATCAGACCGTGATCTCGGGGGTGGGAAACATCTACGCCGACGAGTCGCTGTGGCGCGCTCGCATCCACGGCAATCGTCCGGCCTCCGCGCTGACGCGCCCCGCCTTGCGCACTCTGCTCACCGAGGTCGGCGCCGTGATGGGCGACGCGCTGGAGGCGGGCGGCACCTCCTTCGACGCGCTCTACGTCAACGTCAACGGGCAATCCGGCTATTTCGAGCGCTCACTGGCCGTATACGGCCGCGAGGACGAACCGTGCCGCCGCTGCGGCGCCCCGATCGTGCGCGAGCGATTCATGAACCGGTCTTCCTACTCCTGCCCGCGCTGCCAGCGCAAGCCTCACCACCGCTGAGCCGAGCGAGCTACCGTTTCCTCAGGCGGTCGGGATATCGGTCCGGTCGTTGGAGGAAGGATTTATGCGCAAGCTCACGTATTACGTCGCATCCACGATCGACGGATTCATCGCCACCGAGGACGGAGCGGTCGACTTCTTCCCGGTCGGGGGCGACCACGGTCCGGCGATCACCGCGCAGTATCCCGAGACGCTGCCGACCAAGGTGCGCGAGGCGCGCGGGATCGACAAACGCAACGCCAGCTTCGACACGGTGCTGATGGGTCGCAAGACGCACGATTTCGGCGTGCGTACCGGCACCTCGAGTCCGTACGCCCATCTGCGGCAGTTCGTGGTGTCCACGACGTTGCCGGAGAATCCCGATCCCGCGGTCGAGCTGATCGCACGGGATCCACTGGCGACGGTACGCGAACTCAAGCGGGAGCCGGGGCTCGGAATCTGGCTGTGCGGCGGCGGGGAGCTGGCGCAGGCGCTGCTGCCGGAAATCGATCAGATCTACCTCAAGCTGTATCCGATCGTGCTCGGGCACGGTAAGCCGCTGTTCGGTGTGGGGACCAGGCTGCCGGACATCACCCGGTACCGGGTGATCACCAGCCGGGTCTTCGAGGACGGGGTGGCCTTCATCAAGTACAGCAAGATTCGATAGTCGCGGTGGCCGGACCGGAGTCGTCGGCCACACCGAGCCCGGCCGCGGCGCCGGGCGCGGTGGAAGCGCTGCGTGAAATCGGTTTCTGGCTCGAACGCGCACGCGCGCAGACACACCGGGTGAAGGCGTATCGGCGGGCCGCCGATATCGTCGCCGGTCTGTCCACCGACGATCGGGAGACGCACCGGGCCGCGCACAGCTGGCAGGAGATCGCGGGGATCGGGCCCAAGACCGCCGCGGTCATCGAGCAGGCGTATTCCGGTGCGGTGCCCGCCTACTTGACCGAACTGCGCGATGCCGCGACTCCCATCGGTGTCGAGGGCCGATCGATGCGCGCCGCGCTGCGCGGTGATCTGCACACCCATTCGGACTGGTCCGACGGCGGCAGCCCGATCGAGGAGATGATGGGCGTCGCCGCCGCGCTCGGGCACGAATACTGCGCGCTGACCGATCATTCGCCCCGGCTCACGGTGGCCAACGGCCTGTCGGCGGATCGGCTGCGCCGCCAATTGGATGTGATCGCCGAACTGAGGGAGCGGGTCGCGCCGTTCCGGATACTGACCGGGATCGAGGTCGACATCCTCGACGACGGCACCCTGGATCAGCGCGCGGATCTGCTGGCCGAACTCGACATCGTGGTGGCGAGTGTGCATTCGCACCTGCGGGCCGATGCCGCGGTGATGACCAAGCGAATGGTCTACGCGGTCGCGAACCCGAATGTCGACGTGCTGGGGCATTGCACGGGACGCCTGGTCGAGGGCGGTCGCGGGACGCGGCCGGAATCGAGTTTCGACGCCGAAGTGGTGTTCGAGGCGTGCAGGCAGTACGGCACCGCCGTCGAGGTCAACTGCCGCCCGGAACGCCGCGATCCGCCGTCGCGGCTCATTCGGCTCGCCGTCGAGATGGGGTGCTTGTTCGCCATCGACACCGACGCGCACGCGCCGGGGCAATTGGACTGGCAGGGTTACGGCTGTGAGCGCGCGCTGGCCAATGGCATCGCACCCGATCGGGTGATCAACACCTGGCCGGTGGAGCGACTGATCGCCTGGACGCGCGCCGACGCCGGTTGACCGGACGTGAACAGTCGCCGAACACTGACACCGCCACCGGGTGGGTCGCCGAATCCGCTCGAAAATGGTTGGCACGCGGGGGTAGTCGAGTTCGCGTGGCAATAATTTCGGGGGAGGGAACCGTCGGTGGGAGATTTTCCGGTCGACACGATACTGGCGCTGATCGGTATCGTGATACCGGTCGCCGCGTTCCTGTGGGAGTTCGTGATCGGCGGACGCCGCAGGCTCGGCTATCGCGTGCAGATGGACACGCCGGTCACCGGTGAGGTCGAAGCGGTATTTCCCGGGGTGCTGACGCAGCTGCGCCGGGATGCCGGTGCGCATATGCGCGACCTGTCGATCGTGCTGGTGCGGATCGAGAACAGCGGAACCTCGACGATCGAGGCCGCCGACTATCTGGCCCCGGTCGCCCGGGTCGGATTGCACCTGCGCTTTCCGCAGCGACGGGTGGTCGGCATGGCGGTGACCGAACTCAGCGATCAGGATCTGGCCGACTCCCTCGGCCCCAATTCCGGTATCGGCGTCCGAGAGGACACCGGCGGCCACATCGGCGTGATCGACCTGCCCAAGGTGCCGTTGAATCGCGGCGATCACTACAAGGTGCTCGCGATTCTGCAACGTTCGGAGGGCAGCGGCGAATATCCCGATCCGGTTCTGCTCGGCGGGATCAGGCGCGGGCGCGTCACCGAGACCAGGAGCCGTACCGGGGTGTCGCGGGTGATGCTGGCGCTGATGGCCTTCCTGGTGCTGGTGATCGTGGTGCAGTTCGTCGTCACACTGGTCGAGCCGCGGCCCGATCCGCTCGACTGCGCGTCGGGAAAACTGACCGTCGTCGGTTCCTCCGCTTTCGAGCCGGTGATCCGCGACGCCGCCGCCCAGTACGGGAAGCGTTGCACCGGGGCCGAATTCGTCTTCGATTTCGCCGGTACCGAACGCGGACTGGACCGCGTGACCGAGGCTGGCCCCGACCCGTCGCTGATCACCATCAGCGACGGCGCCAAGGGACCCGGCTATCCGGCGCTGCTCGCGCGCCCGCTCGCGCTGTCGATGTTCACCGTGATCGTGCACGAGGATCTCGGCGTCACCGATCTGAGCGCGAAGCAGATCGACGACCTGTTCCAGGGCAGGATCACCAGGTGGAATCAGATCGGCGGACCGGACCTGCCTGTGGTGCTGGTGGATCGCACACCCGGCTCGGGCACCCGCACGCTGTTCGAGCGCAGGATGCTCGGCGGCGGCCGGACCGAACGTCCGCACCAGAGCTGTACGGCGATCAAGGACACCGCGGGCACCTACTGCGACGTCCCGGTGACGAAGGATATGCACAAGGCCGTCGCCGAGATCCCCGGCGCCATCGGCTACAGCGAACTCGCCGAGGCCCGCAAGGCCGATATGCGGATCGTCACCGTCGACGGGGTTGCCGCCGACCGGCAGCGGGCCATCGACCGCTCGTATCCGTTCTGGGGCGTCGAGTACGCCTACAGCAACGGTGACCTGCCCGGCGACTCCCTGGCGGCGAGTTTCCTGCACTACCTGACCGCCGATATCGGGGCCGAGGTGCTGCGCGCACACGGGAACGAGCCGTGCGACAGCGCGCTGATCGAACCGGGACGTTGCGATCCGAACCGCTGAATCGGGCGTTCACGGCCGATGTCGTCGTCCGCGCACCGGTGGCCGCGCCGATCTGTCGGTGGTGTCGGAGAAGATTCATTCATGACGGAACTTTCGCTGCGTGCGCTGAACCGGACCCTGCTGGTGCGTCAGATGTTGGCCGAGCGGTCCCCGATCGGTCCGCTCGAGCTGGTCCGGCACGTGGTCGCCGTGCAGGGGCAGGAACCGAACTGGCCGTATGTCGGATTGTGGTCGCGGCTGGCGGATTTCGACCACGACGAGCTGGCGACGCTGCTGCGCGAGCGGAAGCTGGTGCGCTCCACCATGATCCGTCGCACCGTGCACCTGGCCACCGCGCAGGATTTCCGCTGGCTGCGCCCGACGGTGCGCCCGATCGTGCACGCGGCGCTGCGCGCACCGTATTTCCGTGACGAGATCGACGGTATCGACCACGACGAACTCGCCGCCGTCGGACGCGAGATTCTCGCGGGGAAGACGTTGAGCCGTAGCGATTTCGGGAAGCTGCTCGCCGAGCGTTTTCCCGATCGACTGCCCCGCAGACTCGCGGAATCGGTGGAGATGCTGGTACCGATGGCGCACGGTCCCGAGACCGGCGAGTGGGGCAGGTGGCGCAATCGCTACGTGACGATGAGCCTGGCCGACGAATGGATCGGTGACCCGATGGGCACCGAGCCAGACCCCGAGCAGTTGATCCTGCGCTACCTGGCCGCCTACGGCCCGGCGACCGTCGCCGATATGCAGGCGTGGGCGGGTGTCACCAGGCTGGCCGAGGTGATCGACGATATGCGCGACCGCCTGCGCGTCTTCACCGACGACAAGCACAAGGTGCTGTTCGACGTCCAGGACGCGCCACTGGCCGATCCGGACCTGCCCGTGCCGGTCCGTTTCCTGCCCGCCTTCGACAATGCCCTGCTCGGCCACAAGGACCGCCGCCGGATGATCAGCGAGGAGGACCGCGCGCGCACCGCCGCGGAGGCGTCCGCGGGGGTGCCCGTGTACCTGGTCGACGGTTTCGTCCACGGCCGGTGGGCGCTGGACGGCGCCACCGTCCGCGTCATCCCCTGGCATCCGCTCACCCCCGGTGACGAGGAGGCGGTGCGCGCCGAGGCGGCCTCCCTGCTGGGTTTCGTCGCCCCCGGCGAGGAGGGAAAAGTGGTCGTGACGGACCACAGCGGTGGCGCGGCAACCGTGACCGAAATCTGACGCTCCGGCGCGGGTACTCCCGCATCCCGGCACGACCGGGCACGATCGGGGTATGACACGAGACCGGCGAGTGGTGATGGGCGCGGTACACCGGCCGGAATCGCGCCGGTGAGCGGCATGAGAGTCCTGCTGACCGGCGCGGCCGGATTCATCGGATCGCACGTCTACCGCGCGCTGACCGGCGCGGGACACGAGGTGGTCCCGATCGATCTCATGGTGCCCGCCGCGCACGGCCCCGACGCGACAGCGCCACCGGGTGTGGCGCGAATCGACGTGCGCGACGGCGCGGCGTTGGACGGCGTACTGCACGGAATCGACGTGGTCTGCCACCAGGCCGCGGTGGTCGGCGCGGGCGTGAGCGCGCAGGACGCGCCCGCCTATGCCAGTCACAACGATGTCGGCACCGCCGTGCTGTGCGCCGCCATGGACCGGGCGGGCTGTCGCAGGCTCGTGCTGGCGTCGTCCATGGTGGTCTACGGCGAGGGGCGCTATTTCGGTCAGCGGTGCGGCCGAGTCGAGGTCGCCTCTCGTCGACCGGAGGATCTCGCGGCCGGAATCTTCGAATACCGTGGCCCCGACGGCGAATCGCTGACCTGGGACACCGTCGACGAGGACGCGCCGCTGCGGCCGAGAAGTCTGTACGCGGCGAGCAAACTCGCGCAGGAGAACTACGCGGCCGCGTGGGCCGCCGCTACCGGATCGACGGTCGCGGCCCTGCGCTACCACAATGTCTTCGGTCCAGATATGCCCAGGGACACACCGTATTCCGGGGTGGCGGCGATCTTCCGCTCCGCGCTCGAGGTCGGGCAGCCGCCACGGGTTTTCGAGGACGGTGGGCAGATGCGGGATTTCGTGCACGTCGCCGATATCGCGGCCGCGAATCTGGCCGCCGTCGAACGGCCGTTGCCCGGCTTCCAGGCGCTCAATATCTCCTCCGGACGCCCGATCTCGATTCTCGAGGTCGCCGCGACCCTGGCCGTGGCACGCGGCGGACCGGAACCGGTGGTCACCGGCGGCTACCGGGCCGGGGATGTGCGCCATATCGTCGCCGATCCGGGAAGGGCCGCGCGCGCACTGGGTTTCGTCGCGACCGTGGATCCGCTCGACGGTCTGGCCCGCTTCGCCTTCGAGCCGCTGCGTGAAAGCGCGGGAGTCTGCGCGCCGAGCGTGTGAGATTCGGTGCGTGTGGATTCAGTTCTTCGACAGCGGTAATCGCACTTCGAAACGGCTGCCCTTGTCGCGGTTGACGACGGTGATGTCGCCGTGGTGCGCCTGGACGAGTCCGGCGGCGATGGCCAGGCCCATACCGCTGCCCGCGGGAACCCCGTCGGCCGCGACCGGGGAACGCGCGGCGGTGCCGCGGTAGGCGACGTCGAAGATGCGGGGCAGGTCGGCTTCCGAGATGCCGGGGCCGGTGTCGTCGACGCGCGCCCACGCCTGGCCGTCGGTGGTGCCCGCCGACAGCGACACCTCGCCGCCGGGCGGGGTGTGGGCGATGGCGTTGGAGACCAGGTTGGTGAGTACTCGGCCGAGGGCCTGGTCGCTGGCGGTCACCATGATCCGGTGCTCGGGCTGCTCGGCGCGCAGGGTGATGCGGGCGCGTTCGGCGGTGGTCCGGTTGGCCGCGAGCACCTCGTCGATCAGTTCGCGCAGGTCCACCGGTTCCAACTCCAGTCGCAGCGCGCCCGCGTTGATCTTCGACATCTCGAACAGGTCGTCGACCATTCTGGACAGCCGGTCGGTCTCGCACCCGATCTGCGCGGCGTACCCCGCGACATCGTCGCGACCGCTCACGACACCGTCGGCGAGGGCCTCGGCCATCGCCCTGATCCCGGCGAGCGGCGTGCGCAGATCGTGGCTGACCCAGGCGACCAGTTCGCGCCGGGATTTCTCGGCCGCGCGCTCCTGATCCCTGATCTGCTTCTCCCACACCGTTTTGCGCGCCTGCTCACGCCCGAGCAGAATCGCCGCGGGCACGGTGACGGCGGCGACGACCGCCAGAACCACGGCGGTGCGCTGCAATTCGTGGGTGAACATCAGACCGCTCACGCCGATGATGCCCGCCAAGGTCGCCAGCGTCGGGATCAGGACGAGCACGGCCATGCTGACCGTCAGCGATCGATTGCTGTTGGCGCGCAGTATCAGCGCGCCGATCAGCACCACCGGCACCGAACAGGCGAGCGAGAACGCGATCAGCGCGACGGTGTCCTCAGGCATGGTTTCCTCCGGAATCGGTACGTCCCCAGGCGTAGCCGCGCCCCCAGACGGTGTCGATGCGGTGCCGGTCGCCGAGTTTGGCGCGCAACCGTTTGATGTGCACGGTGACGGTGGACAGATCGCCGAAATCCCAACCCCACACCCGCGCGAGCAGTTCCTCCCGGCTGAAGACCTCGCCGGGATGTCGGAGCAGGAAGACCAGCAGGTCGAGTTCGCGCGGGGTCAGATCGACGGGTTCGCCGTCGACCAGTGTCAGGCGCGCGGCGGGACGCACTTCGATGGGGCCGTCGCGCAGCACCTGGTGGCCGTTCTCGCGGACCGGTTGCGCGCGCCGCAGGACCGAGGCCACCCGCAGCGCCAACTCACGGGGGCTGAACGGTTTGGTGACGTAGTCGTCCGCGCCCGCCTCCAGTCCGAGAACCCGGTCGTCCTCGTCGCCGAGTGCGGTGAGCAGGATGATCGGGGTGTCCGGGCGCGGACCGGACCGGATGGCCCGGCAGATCTCGATCCCGTCCGGCGCGGGCATCATCACGTCGAGTACCGCCAGTTCCACCGCGTCGCCCTCCTCGGCCAGCGCGGCCGTCGTCGTCGCGCCGTCGACGGTTTCGCGCACGGTGTGGCCGTCGCGTTCGAGGTAGCGCCGGACCACGTCCCGGACGACGGGATCGTCGTCGGCGATGAGAATGCACATGGTGTCACCAATTCGTCAGGACCAGATGGACGAGCGTGAGCGTGCCCGCCGCCTGGATCGCGAGCCAGACCCTGGCGTGGGACCGGGGCAGCAAAGCTGTCGCGGCGAGCAGCCACACATCGAACGGTAACCAGATCCGCTCGGTTTCGGCTTTGCTGAGTCCGCTGATGTCCGCGGCGATGATCGCGCACAGCGCGGCGACGACCAGCAGCGCCGCCGGGTCGAGTGCCCGCAGCGTGCGCGGGGCCAGAGCGCGGGCCAGGCCCGCCGCGGTGGCGAGTCCGACCGCGCACAGGGTGGCGGCGAGGTTGCCCCACCAGTAGTACGAGTAGGGACGTTCGGTGGCGATGCCCTGGTAGTAGCGTTCGATCACCAGGTGATAGCCGTCGAACCAGCAGAATCCCGAGGCGGTGAACACCGCGACCACCGCCGCCGCGCCCGCCGCCGCGGGGAGCAGCGGGCGTGCGGTGCGTCCGGCGATCAATACCGCCACCGCGGGAAAGGCCATCAGCACCAGGCCGTAGTTGAGGTAGATCCCGAGTCCGAACAACACACCGGCGGACGCCGCGATCAGCGGTCGACCCCCGCGCTGTGGAGCGGTGATCACGGATTCGGCGGTACGGCGTTCGAAGCGGCCACGACCGGTGTGGTGTGAGACGGCGGATTCGGCGGCCGATATTTCTCCGGCCGGGGTGCGCGCCGCGCGGTGACGGGTCGCGATCGCGAGCAGGGCGACGGCCCACGCGGTGACACCGGCGAACATCGCGTCGGCGGAGACGGCGATCCAGATCGCGGCGGGCGCCAGCGCCAGGTACGGCAGCGCGGTGCGCGCGCGTTCCTCGGCGCCCAGGGCCCGCAGCGTCACCGCGACCGCCACCACGGTGCTCGTGCCGATCAGGAGGCAGGCCGTCGCCGCCCAGGTCCCGCCGCCGAGACCGATCCGGTCCAGGGCGACGAAGAACAGCAGCGCGGCGGGCGGATGCCCGGAGACGTGCGTGGTCCACGAATCCGGCTGGAAATCGAGGATGCGGTCCGAGAAACCACGCAGCGCGGCGGGAATGTCGGTGATGCCCGGCACCTCGTGCAGGTATTCGTGACCGTCGGTGAGGTGGTCGGTGAAGCCGCGCCGCCATCCGTCGACCATGGCGAGTGCGAAGGCCCAGGCCAGCGCGGTGAGCCAGGCCGTAGCCAGCAGCCGCTGCCACGGGAGTCGTGCCGCCAGGTCCGGTCCCCGGAGGATCACCAGACAGGCCACGATGACGGCGGGTCCCGTACCCCAGCCGATATGCGGTAGCCAGTTCCCGAAGATCGGCGCCGAGCCCGCGTACAGCGTGGCTCGCCACTGTTCGCTGTGGATTCGCGGAACGATGAAGGCCGCGGCGACCAATGTGGCGGCGATCCCCGCGGCGGTGATCTCGCCCCGCCACCGGAATCTCGGCTGTTGCGCGGATTCCTGCTCGATGGCGTCTTCGACGTCGTGCACGGCTCTCACCCTAGGGTGCCGTATCGGTGGTTACCGCAGTTCCAGACCGTTTTTCAGGCACCGTCACTGTTTCGTCACAGGATTTCGACCGCCGATCGATCCCGCACCGCATAGCGTCGAACCGTGACCGAAGCCCACGTTGATCCGCACGGAGTGACCGTGGTTATTCCGTGTCGAGACGAAGCTGAATCATTGCCGGATGTCCTCGCGGCGATCCCCGCCGGATATCACGCACTGGTCGTCGACAACGGGTCGACCGATGGCACCGACGCCGTCGCCCGCAGTCGCGGCGCGACCGTGGTCCGCGAGGAACGCCCCGGTTACGGCTCGGCGGTGCAGGCGGGTATCCACGCGGCCCGCACCGAATTGGTCGCGGTACTGGACGGCGACGGGTCGATGGATCCCGCCGAACTGCCCGATCTCGTCGAATTGGTCCGTGGCGGAGTCGATCTCGCGGTGGGGCGGCGTCGCCCGGTCGGCGCGGGGGTGTGGCCGTGGCACGCGCGGATGGGCAATATCCTGATCGCCCGCAGGCTGCGGCACAGGTACGGACTCCCCGTGCACGATATCGCCGCCATGCGGGTGGCCCGGCGCAGCACCGTGCTGTCGCTGGGGCCGCTGCATCCCCGCTCCGGATATCCCCTGGAACTGCTGGTCGGGGCGGCCGGTTCGGGATGGCGGGTCGTCGAACGGGATATCAGCTATCGGCCCAGGTCGGGCGGCCGATCCAAGGTGTCGGGATCGTGGCTCGGCACGGTGCGCGCCACCAGGGATTTCCTGGCGGTGCTGCGATGACCGGCCGCGAGACGACGCTGCTCGTCATCGCCAAGGCGCCGATCGCCGGATTCGCCAAGACCAGGCTGACCCCGCCGCTCGATCCGCGCGCGGCGGCCCTGGTGGCCGCGGCGTCGCTGCTCGACACTCTCGACGCGGTGACACGCAGCGGGGTCACCCACCGGGTGGTCGCGTTCACCGGTGATCTCGCCGTCGCCGAACGCGGTGCGGAATTGGCGCGGGCACTGGAGGAATTCGTGGTATTTCCGCAGCGCGGACCCGATTTCGGCACCAGGCTCGCGAACGCGCACGCCGACGCCGCCCGGTTCGGCGGTCCTGTCCTCCAGATCGGGATGGACACCCCGCAGGTCGGTCCCGACGTGCTCGGCGCCGCCGCGCGATGGCTGGCCGAGGACGATTCGGTATTGCTCGGACCCGCCGAGGACGGCGGATGGTGGGCGCTCGGACTGCCGGTGCCGCAGCCGGCGCATCTGCTCTCGGGGGTGCCGATGTCGACCTCTCGCACCGGTGAGATGACCCGTGACATGGTGCGCCACTGTGGTTTCCGAGTGCGTGACCTGCCCACCTTTCGGGATGTGGATACCTTCGCCGATGCGGTGGCGGTGGCGGCGGTCTCGGGTGGACGTTTCGCCGCGACCGTCGACGCCGTGCGCGAACACGGGCTGGTGACACGGTGAGCGGCACCGATTTCGACGTGTTCGATCGCATGCTCGCGGGGGAGCGATGTTGGATACGCAGCGACGACGGAATGCGTCATCGGCTGCCGACCCGGCGTTGGCTCGGGCTGTCCGGGGCCGAGCACCGGGCGGATTCGGCGCTGACCGCCTGCTGTGACGGACCGACGCTCGACCTGGGCTGCGGTCCCGGCAGGCTCGTCGCGCGATTGCTGCGCCGCGGGGTCCTCGCCCTCGGCGTCGACATCTCGCCCGCGGCGGTGCACATCACCAGGTTCCGTGGCGCACCGGCGCTGCATCGCGATCTGTTCGGCCCGTTACCGGGGACCGGACGCTGGGCGTATGCCCTGCTGGCCGACGGCAATATCGGCATCGGCGGCGATCCGGGGCGCATCCTCGCGCGCACCGCCGAACTGCTCGCCCACGACGGGCTGGCCATCGTCGAATTCGCCGTTCCTGGAACAGGTGTGGTGACCCGCCCGATCCGGTTGGAATCACGGTCCGGGGTCGGCGCGTGGTTCCCCTGGTCCCGTGTCGGCATCGAACACGCGGACGAGGTCGCGGACGGGGCGGGCCTTCGGGTGGTCGGCACGGCCTCGGTGGACGGCAGACATATCGCGTGGTTACGGCGTGACCCGGAGGCGGAGCAGGTGCGTTGCGATGAGTTCCGGTGATATCGATTCCGGCCCGGGGGGGTTCGGATTTCCGGCGGGTGCGCGAGTGGTCGCGGATCTCGCGGGCGCGGGGGCCCGAGGTCGCGAGCCGGGTCGGCATCGCGCTCGGCGTCGCGATCCTGATCTGTTTCTGCACCGGTCTGATCAGTCACGGCATCCAACATCCGCCGAACTGGTTCCGGTGGCCCGCGCATCCGGTCTGGCTCTACCGGTTCACCCAGGGACTGCATGTCGTGTCCGGGGTGACCGCGATACCTCTTGTCGTGGTGAAACTCTGGGCGGTCTATCCCCGGCTGTTCCAGCGTCCGCTGTTCGGCTCGCCGCTGCGCGTCCTGGAACGCGGATCGATCGCACTGCTGGTCGGAGCGGTCCTGTTCGAACTGTCGACGGGACTGCTCAATATCGCCCAGTGGTACCCGTGGAAATTCTTCTTCCCGACCGCGCACTACGCGATGGCCTATATCGTCGCCGGTGCGCTGGCGGTGCACCTCGCGGTGAAGTTGCCGGTCATCAGGGCGGCGCTGAGTCGTCCCTTGGATTCGGAAGCGGGGACCGTGCCGAGCACTCCGGTCCAGCCGCGTCGCGCGGTGGAGGCAGGTCGGCCCGTCGCGGCGCCGGGTGGTTCGTCGGACTCGGGTCGATCGGTCGAACCGCGCGGCGGTGACACGCCGAATCGTTCCGAGGTGTCGGCGCGTGCGGCGGGGCCGGACGGTTCGGTCGAGACGCCGGGAACGTCGAAGCCGTTGGACACCGATAGTGCTGGTGGACAGCGTAGTTCGAGGCGTACCGTGCTCACGGCGGCGTGGGTTTCGGCTGGGGTGGCTGCGCTCGCCGTCGCCGGACAGAGCGTGCCACTGCTGCGGCCTCTCTCGTTCGCGGCACCGCGCAGCGGGCATGGGCCGCAGGGGCTTCCGGTGAACCGGTCGGCGACGGCGGCCGGTGTGCGCGACAGCGCGCGGGATCCGGCGTATCGGCTGCGGGTCGTGGTGGGGGAGCGCAGTCGGGAATTCAGCCGCGCAGAGTTGTCGGCACTGCCGCAGACCACCGCGACACTGCCGATCGCCTGCGTCGAGGGGTGGAGTGCGTCGGCGGACTGGTCCGGGGTGCGTCTGCGCGACCTGCTCGAGATCGTCGGCCCGTATCCGGGCGGTGCGGTCGGCTTCGCCTCGCTCGAGACCGGCGGCATCTATCGCACGTCGTTGCTACCGCAACCGCACGTGGTCGCCTCGGACACGCTGATCGCCTTGACGCTCAACGGCGCGACGCTGGATCTGGACCACCGCTACCCGTGTCGCCTGATCGCGCCGAACCGGCCCGGTGTGCTCCAGACGAAATGGCTGTCGAGTATCGAGGTGCGCGCATGACCGCCGTGCGCGTGGCGCTGGTCGCGGCCGGATTGTGGCTCGGCTGGCACGGCATCGCCCTGTTGTTCGATCTGAGCCGCCCCGATCTGGTGTCGGTGATCCTCTGGTTCGCGGCCGCGATCCTGGTGCACGACGGGGTCTTCGCGCCGCTGTGCGCCCTGACCGGTGCGACGGCGCGCTACTACCTGCCGCGCACCCGGTGGGGTCCGATCGCCTGCGGTGCGGTCTGCACGGTCGCGGTGCTGCTGATCACCGCCCCGGTCCTGCGCCGCGGCGGGGCCGTCGCGGACAACCCGACCGTGCTCGACCGCGACTATCCGCTCGGCCTCACCGTCGCGCTGGCCCTGATCTGGATTCTCGTACTCGCCGCGGAAATGGCAGGACACCTTCGCGCGCGGCGGCTACGACATTCCGGCGGCAACGCGACAGGGAGTGCGACCTGACGGAATCGGCGACCGCACCGGGCGTCCCGAGTCGTCACCCGGGGCGATGCCACACGGAGGTCGACAGGTCGGCGTTCGCGAGATCGATGACGAGCCCATGTAAGTGGGGGCGTAGCGGATGGTAACCGGCGGACGCGCGAGTCCGACATACCGAGGGTAATAGCCGCTGCGGAAGGAGAGATTCGTCATGAGTTACCCGGATCTGATGAACTGGCTGGTCGAGGGCTACCTCAACGGTGACCCGATTCGCTACCCGATCTTCGTCACCATGATGTTTCTCGGTATGCCGCTGCAACTGCTGTCGACACTCTCGGGAGCGCCCTTCTGATCACCCCGCGGACCACGTGACCCGAGTCGCATACCCGGCGTCGTGTCCCGCCCTGTCAGCGCGGCCGCGGTCCCGACCCCGTCGGCGCCACGATCGCGCCGACATCCACCCCCGCCCGCGGGATCCCCTCGAGGAAATCCGCGCCCAGGGCTTGGCTCGGGGTGTGCGCTCCGGCGGGGACGGATTCGGTCTCGGCCAGTGTCCGCACCGCGTGCAGGGCGCTGGCGGCGGTGAAATCGTAGGTGTTGGCGACCACGAGGCTCAGCTGTCTCGCCTGCCCGGCGGGATCGCTGACCTCGGCCCACAGTTCGCTGCGGGTGTCGGCGCGGGTGTTCTCCGACGGGCCGGTGATCGCCGCCGCGATCCCCCGATCGAGCAGTTTCGCGACGCCGGGAAGGCGTAGCGTCGCGCGCACGACGGGATCGACGCAACGGAGGAAACCGCCGAACGGGATCCGGGTGAAGTCGGTGATATTCGCGATGCCGGTGGAGCGGTACGCGCTGCTGATGTCGCCGAGCGGGATGCTGTGGACGGTGACCTCTTCGCTGGCCAGCCGGACCCGGCGGGAGCGATGCGCGGTCGCGACCGACACCAGGTCACCGTTCGCGCGCACCCGTCCGCCCGCCTGTGCGCCCTCCAACGCGGTGCGCAGGGTTCCGCGACTGAACCCGCCCCGGCTGACCAGGGCGATATCGAGGTGGGTGGCGGTCGGCAGTTCCCGGGCCAGGCGCACCGCGAGGTATTCGGTGGGCACGACGTCGAACCCCACACCCGGCACGAGCGCGACCCCGGCCGCCACCGCCGCGTCGTGCAGCCCGTACAGCGCTTCGAAGACGTCGACCTCACCGGTGACGTCGGTGTAGTGGGTGCCGGTGCGCAGGCAGGCACGCGCCATCGGCAGCGCCGTCGCCGAGAACGGGCCCGCGCAGTGCGCGACGATATCGACGTCGGCGAGCGCCGCGTCCAGTCCGGCGCTGTCGGCGAGATCCACCACGACGAACGGCAGATCCAGTCGTCGCGCGACCGCGCCGACGGCCTTCGCGTCGCGGCCCGCGAGCACCGGCCGCTCACCGGCGGCGACCGCGCGCTCGGCCAGCAGCGCACCGGTGTAGCCGTTCGCCCCGTAGATCATCCACGTCATGCCGGTCTCGGTCCTCTCGCGCGGGTTGCCCGGTATGAACTACCGGTACTGACAAACTGTAACTTGTTCCCCGAGACCTCAGCCCCGGTAGGGATGGGCGCGGTCGAGCGCCAGGTTGAGTTCGACCACGTCCACGGTGGGTTCGCCGAGGAATCCGAGCACGCGACCGGAGGTGTTCGCCGCGACCAGATCGGACACCCGCTGTTCGGAAATGCCACGGGCCCGAGCGATTCTCGCGATCTGGATGGTCGCGTACTCCGGGGAGATGTGCGGATCGAGCCCGCTGCCGCTCGCGGTCACCGCGTCGGCCGGGACGGCGGGTTCGGCAGGCCCGTCGCCGTGGATCGGGACGATACGGCCCTCGGTGTAGCCGCCGAGTTCGCTCGCGCACCGGACCGCGACGCCGTGGTAGCGCTCCAGGAACGGGGTCGGATGTCGCGAGCACAGTTCGTTGACGCTGTAGACGGCCACCGGCCGCGAGACTTGCCCGTCGGCGTCGCGCGGTCCGATGACGGAAAGGACAGCGCCGATACCGTCGTCGGTGCAGAACGGACGGCGGCCGTCGACCCCCTCACGGTCGGCGATCTCCTTGCTCCGCGCGCAGACGGTGGTCAGCAGGCCGGGTTTCGTCACGGTATCGCCCGCGTCGTCGGTGACGGTGACGTCGCGGATGTCCTCCGGCCCGAGATTGGACGCCGAGGTCGACAGCGGGTCGTACCCGTCACCGGAGTCCGCGCCGAGCTCCCCGGCCGCCGACGGCCTGCTCTGGAAGTACTGGACGAGCGCCGCGCCGTCGGCGCCGGTGAACGGCTGGCCGATCAGACTGCTGCCGACGACCTTCCCGTCCACCTCGATCAGCGAACCGTCGGCCCGGTCCTTCAGGCCCGGTACCTGCCCGACCGCGAAAACCGCTACGGGATAGACGATTCCGGTGATCACGGTGAGTACGAGCAGCGCGCGCAGCGCTGCCAGATGCTGACGCATCCACGTCGACATACGCATTTCAGGACATCCCTGGGAGGAGTTGGACGAGCAGGTCGATGATCTTGATGCCGAGGAACGGCGCGATGATGCCGCCGAGACCGTAGACGGTCAGGTTGCGGCTCAACAGTTTCGACGCGTGCGACGGCGTGTAGCGCACACCACGCAGCGCCAGCGGAATCAGGGCGACGATGACGAGGGCGTTGAAGATCACCGCCGACAGGATCGCCGATTGCGGACTGGCCAGGCGCATCACATTGAGCAGGTCCAGACCGGGGAACAGCCCGACGAACAGGGCGGGCAGGATCGCGAAATACTTGGCGATATCGTTCGCGATCGAGAATGTGGTGAGCGCGCCGCGGGTGATCAGCAACTGTTTGCCGATCTCCACGATCTCGATCAGTTTGGTCGGGTCCGAATCCAGGTCGACCATATTCCCGGCCTCCTTGGCCGCGGAGGTGCCGGTATTCATCGCCACGCCGACATCGGCCTGCGCGAGCGCCGGTGCGTCGTTGGTGCCGTCGCCGGTCATCGCGACCAGCCGTCCGCCGTCCTGTTCCTTCTTGATCAGCGCCAGTTTGTCCTCCGGCGTGGCCTCGGCGAGGTAGTCGTCGACACCGGCCTCCTCGGCGATGGCCTTGGCCGTCAGGGGATTGTCGCCGGTGATCATGACGGTGCGGATGCCCATTCTGCGCATCTCGTCGAACCGTTCCCGCATGCCCTGTTTGACCACGTCCTTCAGGTGGATGACGCCCAGCAGCCGGGCCCGGCCCTCGGCCACCTCCGCGACGACCAGCGGCGTACCACCGGACGCCGATATGCCGTCGACGATGACGCCGAGTTCCACCGGAACCGCACCGCCCTGTGATCGGACCCATTCGGTGACGGCGCCCGCGGCCCCTTTGCGCAGTCGGTGATCATCGGCGAGATCCACCCCCGACATGCGGGTCTGTGCGGTGAACTCCACCCAGGTCGCACCGGTCAACTCGCCCGGCGTCCGTTCACGTTTGTTGTAGACCTGTTTGGCGTACACCACGATCGAGCGGCCCTCCGGCGTCTCGTCGGCGAGGCTGGACAGCTGTGCCGCGTCGGCCACCTCGTCGTCCGGAATACCGGGCAGCGGAACGAATTCCGCGGCCTGACGGTTGCCGAGGGTGATGGTGCCGGTCTTGTCGAGCAGCAGGGTGTTCACATCGCCCGCGGCCTCCACCGCACGACCCGACATGGCCAGTACATTGCGCTGGACCAGCCGGTCCATGCCCGCGATGCCGATGGCGGAGAGCAGTGCGCCGATGGTGGTCGGGATCAGACAGACCAGCAGCGAGACCATGACGATGCCGGTGATGCCGTGCGCGTCCAGCGCGGAGGTGTCGGGAACACCGGGGTTGTTCGCCTTGGAGTAGATCGCCAGCGGCTGCAAGGTCACCACGGCGAAGACGAAGATGATCGTCAGCGCGGCGAGCAGGATGTTCAGCGCGATCTCGTTGGGCGTCTTCTGCCTGCTCGCGCCCTCGACCAGCGCGATCATCCGGTCGAGGAAACTGTGGCCGGGTTCCTGGGTGATCCGTACGACGATCCGGTCGGACAGCACCGTGGTGCCGCCGGTCACCGCGGACCGGTCACCGCCGGATTCCCTGATCACGGGCGCGGATTCGCCGGTGATGGCCGACTCGTCCACCGAAGCGATGCCCTCGACCACGTCACCGTCGCCCGGGATGACCTGCCCGGCCTCGACGACGACGTGGTCGCCGCGCCGCAGTTCCGGTGCGCCGACACGTTGTTCGACCACGCGGCCACCCGGTGTCCAGTCGGCGAGCCTGCGTGCGACGGTGTCGGTCTTGGCTCTGCGCAGCGCGTCGGCTTGGGCCTTGCCTCGGCCCTCGGCCACCGCTTCGGCCAGATTGGCGAAGATCACGGTCAGCCACAGCCATACGACGATCGCCCAGGCGAAGAAGGCGGGGTCGGCGATCGCGAGCACCGTCGACCAGACCGCGCCGATCTCGACGATGAACATCACCGGATTGCGCCACAGGACGCGCGGGTCGAGTTTGCGGACCGCGTCGGGCAGCGAGGTCAGCAGCATCCTCGGCTCGAGCGCGCCCCGTGCGACGCCTCCTCTTCGCTGATCGGACTTGTTTTCCCTGACGGCACTGGTCATTTCAGTGAATTCCTTCGGCGAGCGGCCCGAGCGCGAGAGCGGGCAGGAAGGTGAGCGCGACCAGGATCACCGTCACGCCGACGACCATGCCCACGAATTGCGGCCGGTGCGTCGGCAGGGTGCCGATCGACGCGGGGGTGGCGCCCTGCCTGGCCAGTGACCCGGCGAGTGCGAGGACGAAGACGATCGGCAGGAACCGGCCGAACAGCATGGCCAGGCCGAGCGCGGTGTTGTACCACTCGGTGTTCACGCTCAGACCGGCGAAGGCCGAACCGTTGTTGTTGGCCGCCGAGGTGAAGGCGTACAGCACTTCCGAGAGTCCGTGCGGCCCCGAGTTGAGCATGCTCGCCCGCTGTCCCGGCAACGCCATCGCCAGCGCGGTACCCACCAGCACGATCAACGGGCTGATCAGGAAATACGACGCGGCCAGCTTGATCTCGCGCGGCGTGATCTTCTTGCCCAGGTATTCCGGGGTGCGCCCGACCATGAGACCCGCGACGAAAACGGTGATCACCGCGAGGATGAGCATGCCGTAGAGCCCGGAACCGGTGCCGCCGGGCGCCACCTCGCCCAATTGCATATCGACCATGGTCATCATGCCGCCGAGGCTGGTATAGGAGTCGTGGAACGAGTCGACCGCACCGGTCGAGGTGAGCGTGGTCGAGGCCGCGAAGGTCGCCGAATTCGCCACGCCGAAGCGGGTTTCCACACCTTCCATGGACGCGCCGATCGCGGTCGGCACGGTGCCGTGATGCTGGAGTTGGAAGAGGTTGGTGAGGCTTACGCCGACCAGCGCGATGGTGCCCATCACCGCCACGATCGCGTAGCCCTGCCTGGTGCTGCCGACCATCCGGCCGAAGGTGCGCGGCAGCGAGAAACTGATCAGCAGCAGCAGGAAGATCTCGATCCAGTTCGTCCACGCCGTCGGATTCTCGAATGGATGGGCGGAATTCGCGTTGTAGAAGCCGCCACCGTTGGTACCGAGTTCCTTGATGACCTCCTGGCTGGCCACCGGCCCGCCCGGAATGGTCTGCCGCGCGCCGTTGAGCGTCGAGGCGACCTGATCGTGCAGGTGGAAGTTCTGCACGACGCCACCCGCCACCAGCACGATCGCGAAGACGAACGCGAGCGGCAACAAGATGCGGATCGTGCCGCGCACCAGATCGACCCAGAAGTTGCCGAGTTCGCCGGTATGCCTGCGCGCGAAGCCGCGCACCAGCGCCACGGCGACCGAGATGCCCACCGCCGCCGACACGAAATTCTGTACCGCCAGACCGGCCATCTGCACCAGATGGCCCTGGGTGGATTCGCCGGAATACGCCTGCCAGTTCGTATTGGTCACGAAACTGACCGCGGTGTTCCAGGCCAGCGCGGGAGTCATCTCGGTGCCCGGATCGGTCAGGTGCAGCGGCAGTCCGCGCTGGAGCAATTGCAGGAAGTACAGGAACAGGACGCCGACCGCCGAGAACGCGAGCACGCTGCGCGCGTAGACGCCCCAGGTCATCTCGACCTCGGGTTTCGCGCCGATGGCCCGGTAGATCAGCCGTTCGGCCCTGGAATGCCGGTCGCCGCTGTAGACCCGGTACATGTAGTCGCCGAGCGGTACGTGCGCCACGGCGAGCGCGAGGACCAGGGAGGCGACGAACGCGATCCCCGCCGTTGTGGTGTTCACCTAGAACCTCTCGGGAAAGAGCAGAGCCGCCACCGTGTACAGCGCGACGAGGACGGCGAGCGCGAGTCCGACCAGATTCGCGATCACAGCTTCTCCACCGCCCGCTGGATCAGGCCGAGCAGTGCGAACACCGCCACGGTGAGCACCGTGAAAATCACGACAGACATGAACAATCAACCTCCGTTCGCACTCCCCTCATGGAGTGCGCACCGGTGAGTCAAGTCCGCGAAAGGGCTGTCGCCGCGCTTCCTTACGGGTTCTTGGCGGTCCAGCGGCAGGCCTTGACGTCTCGTTGACGGCGCGCGCCGCGGGTGGAAAGAGTCCGTCAAGGCCGGGCGCGATCCCGTCAAGACGTCGTAAAGACCGCGCTCGTCGCCGGACGCCGGGGGTAGGAACGACATCGAGGGGCCGAGCGGACATTCCAGCGCGACCCCGTGGTGGAAAGGAAGTCGGTCGTGGCGGTCACCCTGGTCGTGGGGTTCGTACTGTGCGCGCTGTCGATAAGGACATCGCAGGTGGCGGCCGGTGATGGTGGCGCCGGTCGGCGCGCGAGGAAGCTCGCGACAGACCGTGTTCGCAACGGTGGCCGCGCGTCGTGGCGCGCGATGATGGACGAGTGAAACGCGGTCAGCTTCGCATCTACCTGGGTGCGGCACCGGGGGTCGGCAAAACCTTCGCCATGCTCGGCGAAGCACATCGCCGCGTCGAACGCGGTCGCGATGTGGTGGCCGCGTTGGTCGAGACGCACGGCCGGGCCAAGACCGCGGAACTTCTCCAGGGAATCGAGCGGATCCCCACGATGCCGATCACCTATCGCGGCGCCGAATTCCGGGAACTCGATGTCGAGGCGGTGCTGCGCCGCCAACCCTCGGTCGTGCTCGTCGACGAACTGGCCCATACGAACGCGCCGGGCAGCAGGCACGAGAAGCGCTGGCAGGACATCGAGGAACTGCTCGACGCCGGTATCGACGTCATCTCGACGGTGAACGTGCAACATCTGGAGAGCCTCAACGACGTCGTCGAGCAGATCACCGGAGTCGAACAGCGCGAGACCGTTCCCGACGCGGTCGTGCGCGGCGCGGAACAGGTCGAACTGGTCGATATCACCCCGGAAGCGTTGCGGCGCAGACTTTCCCACGGCAACGTCTATGCCGCGGACAAGGTCGACGCCGCGTTGCGGCACTACTTCCGTCAGGGCAATCTGACCGCGCTGCGCGAACTCGCGTTGCTCTGGCTGGCCGATCAGGTGGACGCGGCGCTGGCGAAGTACCGGGCCGACCACAAGATCACCGATCTGTGGGAGGCGCGCGAGCGCGTCGTGGTCGCGGTGACCGGCGGTCCGGAATCGGAGACGGTGGTCCGGCGCGCGAGTCGCATCGCGACGAAATCGAGTGCCGATCTCGTCCTGCTGCACGTGGTGCGCGGTGACGGGCTGGTCGGCGTCTCCGCGGCGCGGATGGCGAGACTCCGTGATCTCGCGGCCAGTCTCGACGCGTCGCTGCACACGGTGACCGGCGAGAATGTGCCCGCCGCGCTGCTGGAATTCGCCCGCGAGGTGAACGCGACGCAGTTGGTGCTCGGCACCTCGAGGCGGTCGCGCTGGGCCAGGATCTTCGACGAGGGCATCGGGTCGACCGTGGTGCAGCGGTCCGGGAAGATCGATGTCCACATGGTCACCCACGAGGAGGCCAACCGGGGCCTGCGCCGACGGTCCATCGCACCCCGGCGGTCGGTGACGGCCTGGCTCGCCGCGGTCCTCGTGCCGCTGGCGGTCTGCGGGATCGGCGCCGCGTTCCTGGACGGGTACCTCGAACTCGGCGGTCTGAGCGCGATGTTCTTCATCGGCGTGGTCGCGGTCGCCCTCCTGGGCGGCGTCGTGCCGGCGGCGTTCTCGGCGCTGTTCTCCGGACTGCTGCTGAACTGGTTCTTCGCCGACCCCCGCTACAGCCTGACCATCGCCGAACCCGACAGTTTCGTCACCGTGGTGGTACTGCTGATCGTCGCGGTCGCGGTGGCTGCCCTGGTCGATGTCGCGACCGAACGCGCGGGCCAGGCGCGCAAGGCCTCTCGGCAGGCCGAACTGCTGACGATGTTCGCGGGCGCGATCCTGCACGGCGCCGACCTGCCCAAACTGCTGGAACAGGTGCGCGAGACCTATGGGTTCCGCGCGGTCGCCATGATGTGCGGTGACGTGGTGGTCGCGCAGGTCGGGGTCGATCCGCCGCGCCGCGCCGCCGACGCCGAGACCGTCGTCGAAGCCGGTGACACGACCAGCGCGTTGCTGCTCGCGGGATCCGCGCTCTCGGCGGGTGACCGGCCGGTCCTGACCGCTGTCGCGAACCAGGCGGCGGGACTGGTGCGACAGGCGCGACTGGCCGAGGAGGCGAACGCGGCGGCGGCGCTCCTGGAAGCGGACCGGTTGCGCCGGGCATTGCTTTCGGCGGTCAGCCACGATCTGCGCACCCCGTTGGCCGGGGCGAAGGCCGCCGTCTCCAGTCTGCGCAGCGACGATGTCGAATTCTCGCCCGAGGACACCGCCGAACTGCTCGAGGCCGTCGAGGAGTCGGTGGATCAGCTGACCGCGCTGGTCGGCAATCTGCTCGACTCGTCGCGTTTGGCCGTCGGCGTCGTCACGCCGCGGGTGCACCGGATCTACCTGGACGAGGTGGTGCATCGCGCGCTGGTCAGCGTCGGGATGGGCGCGCGTGGACCGCGCCGTGCCGCCATGGATCGGGTCGAGGTGGCGGTGGGCGAGATCTCGGTGCTCGCCGACAGCGGGCTGCTGGAACGGGTGGTCGCCAACCTGATCGACAACGCGCTGCGTCACTCCGGACACGACACCCCGATCCGGGTGACGGCGGAACGGGTCGGGGATCGGGTCTCGCTGACGGTCGTCGACGTGGGCCCCGGCATTCCCCGCGGTGCCGAGGAGCAACTGTTCGAACCGTTCCAGCGTCTGGGCGATCACGACAACACGACCGGCGTGGGATTGGGACTGTCGGTGGTGCGCGGGTTCGTCGAGGCGATGGACGGCACGGTGCACGCCGAGCCGACGCCGGGTGGCGGGCTGACGATGGTCGTCGATCTGCCCGCCGACCCGGAGGCGTCGTCCGGGGTCGTCGAGACGGAGGCGTCGTCCGGGGTCGTCGAGACGGAGGCGGGTGCGGAGTCGTCGATCGCGACGGAACAGACGTCGGAGGTGGTTCCCGCCGACGCCGCGTCCTTGCCCAACCCCGTCGACGAGCGTGAAGGCGGTGGCCGATGATGACAACGACCGTGATCGAACGGGCCACGGCGCAGTATCCGGAGAGGCGGAGCGAAGTCTCGATGACCGAAACCAAGCAGGACGGCTCGTCGATCACGGTGCTCGTCGTCGACGACGAACCGCAGATCGTGCGGGCGTTGCGCATCAACCTGTCGGTGCGCGGCTACGAGGTGATCACCGCGGGCAGCGGGGCGGCGGCATTGCGCGCGGCCGCCGAAAGGCATCCCGACGTGGTGATCCTCGATCTCGGGCTGCCCGATATGGACGGGATCGAGGTGCTGGCCGGGCTGCGCGGCTGGACGGAGATCCCGGTGATCGTGCTGTCGGCCCGCACCGATTCCGCCGACAAGGTCGAGGCGCTGGACGCGGGCGCCGACGACTACGTCACCAAACCCTTCGGCATGGACGAACTGCTCGCCAGGCTGCGCGCGGCGGTTCGGCGCGGTGCGGCCGCCTCGGCCGATTCCGACGATCCGGTGGTGGTGACCTCGTCGTTCACCGTCGATCTGGCCGCCAAGAAGGTCACCAAGGACGGTGTTGCCGTACATCTGACGCCCACCGAATGGGGCATGCTCGAAATGCTGGTCCGTCACCGGGGGAAGCTGGTCGGGCGCAAGGAACTGCTGCGCGAGGTCTGGGGGCCGTCCTACGCCACTGAAACCCACTACCTGCGCGTGTATCTCGCGCAGTTGCGGCGCAAACTCGAAGACGATCCGTCGCATCCGAAACACCTGCTGACCGAGGCGGGGATGGGGTACCGCTTCCAGGAATGAGCGGCGGCGCGCACGTTCGTCCTCGCGGGTGTGACGATGCTCCCCGCAGGAATGCGGGCGCGTCCGGACGGTGTTGGCAACCGTGAGTGGTTCCCGACCGTCCCGACGACAATGGCAGGATCGACCCATGGCTGACCAGACCGCTGCACCCGTGACCAATGCCGCCGTGAGCAACGCGGCAGCGCCGACGAGCGCGGAACCGACCACGCTGTGGGCCGAGCGCACCGGAACCCGCGAGTACACCGGTCGCAGTTCCCGTGGCGCCGAGGTACTGATCGGGTCGCAGGGGGTCCCAGGCCGGTTCACGCCGGGCGAACTGCTGAAGATCGCGCTGGCCGCCTGCTCGGGTCTGAGCGCGGATTTCCCGCTCTCGCGTCGGCTCGGCGACAATTTCGACGCCACCATCCGGGTGTCGGGCGACCCGGATCGGGAGAACGAGGTCTACCCGCAACTCGACGAGGTCTTCGAACTCGATCTGAGCGAACTCGACGACGAAGCCCGCGAACGACTACTCGTCACCGTGACGCGGGCCATCGACAAGGTGTGCACCGTCGGTCGGACATTGAAGTCGGGGACCAAGGTGACGCTGTCGTTCGAGGTCGACGCCTGAGCCGACACGCGGGAAGCCGCGCCGGGCGCGAACCGACTCCGCCGGTGGGGTGCACCCGTCGACGCCGCACCCGTTAGGGTCTGCGCCATGGGTGAGATACCTGCGCCGGGATCCGGGCCGGACGAGCGCGCGCGACTGAGCGCGTGGGTGCACGGCACCGTGCAGGGTGTCGGATTCCGCTGGTGGACGCGCTCGCGCGCACTGGAACTCGGACTCACCGGATATGCCAGGAACGCACCCGACGGCCGCGTGCACGTGGTCGCCGAGGGACAGCGGACAGCCTGCCTGAAGTTGCTGGAACTGTTGCGCTCGGGCGATACGGCTGGCCGGGTCACCCTGGTTGTGGAAAGCTGGGAGCCCGCGCGGGGTGATATGCCCGGATTCGAGGAGCGGTAGTGGTGGTTTCGAGAGTGCCGGGGAGGTTTCGTTGAGCACGCAGCAACCGGGTGGGGAATCATCTGGCGGTTCCGGTCGTGAAGAACCGGGCAGTAGTGCGCCGATTCCGCCGTCGCCCGGGGTTTTTCCCGGAGCCGGTGACAATGCGCCGCCGCCTTGGCCTCCGCCTTCCGGAAGTTCTTCCGGGGCCGGTGGTAACGCGCCTCCGCCGTGGCCGCCTTCCGGAGGTACTTCCGCGTCCGGTAGCAATTTGCCGCCGCCTTGGCCTCCGGCTTCCGGAGGTACTTCGGGTCCCGGTGATAACGTGCCGCCGCCGTGGCCGCCTTCTGGAGGCTCCGCTGGGTCGGGTGGTAACGCACCTCCGCCATGGCCGCCTTCCGGAGGTACTTCGGCGTCCGGTGGCAATGCGCCGCCGCCGTGGCCGCCTTCCGGGGGCACCGCTGGGTCGGGTGGCAACGTGCCGCCGCCGTGGCCGCCGCCCGGAGGTACTTCGGCGTCCGGTGGTAACGCGCCGCCGCCGTGGCCTCCGGCTTCCGGAGGTGCTTCGGGTCCCGGTGATAACGCGCCTCCGCCGTGGCCTCCGCCCGGAGGTCCTTCCGAGTCCGGTGACAACGCGCCTCCGCCGTGGCCGCCCCCGGATTCGACGGGTTCCGATGCGGGCCAGCCGGTTCCGACCACGCCATTCGGTGCACAGCAGGGTGATGACCGGCAGTCCTGGCAGGGCAGTGTCCAGCGCCAGGAACCCGGCGTCACCCAGCCGCGTCCACCGACCGTCGCCGAGTCGAGGGCGCGTGACAAAGCGCGCAAACGCGCCGAGGAAGCGCAGCGCGCGGCGGTCGCCGCCACGCAGAACAAGAAGCGCAACCGCAATCGCGTCCTGATCGGCGGTGTCGCCGTCGTCGGCGTCGCCGGATTGGTCGGCGGCGGCTACCTCGCGTATCGCGCGCTGACAGCGCCGGATTCGGTGACCGCCTCGTGCGTGCAGGTGAACGAGAAGGGGCAGGAGGTCGTGGTCGAGGACAAGTTCTGCAAACCCGGCCAAGCCGGGTTCGCCGACGACGACACCGGACGCAACAGCGCGGGCGCCATCATCCTGCTCGGTGGCTGGCCGCAGTACCGCTACTACTACGGCGGCAGCACCACCATCGGCAAACCGCCGACGGGAGCGGTTACCGTGCGGCCCAAGGGCGCCGAGATCAAGACCAAATCCGGCACCACCGTGCAGCGCGGCGGACTCGGGAGCAAGAGCACCGGGGGCGGATCGTAATGCGGCGTGTCCGAGGCACGCCGAGGCCAGGATGGCAGCAGATCATCGAAGGCCAGGGTCTGGTCTACGGTGCGCCCGGCCGCGACGCGAGCGGACAGCCGCGCCCGTACTGGGACGAATCGGTGCACTACGAATTCGACATGGCGGAGATCCTCGCGCTGGAAGCCGATGTCGAACTGCTGCATTCGATGTGCCTGCACGCGGTCGAACACGTCGTCCTGACCGAGCGGTACCGGGAATTCGGCCTGCCGGAGTGGACGTGGGAACCGATCGCCGAATCCTGGCGGCGCAGCGACCCGCACGTGTACGGCCGCTTCGATCTGCGCTACGACGCGCGACGTCCGGCGAAACTGCTGGAATACAACGCCGATACGCCGACCTCGCTGCTCGAGGCCGCGATCATCCAGTGGCACTGGCTGACCACGGTCCACCCCGACGACGACCAGTGGAATTCGCTGCACGAGAAGCTGGTCGAGCGCTGGCGCGAATTGCGCGACATCCTGCCCTCGGCACAACTGCATTTCAGCTGGTCGTCCGCCGACGCCACGGGTGAGGACAATGTCACCACCGCGTATATGCAGGAGACCGCGGCCGAAGCGGGGTTCGACACCATCGCGCTGCCGATCGAGGAGATCGGATTCGATTCCGAGCTGGAACGTTTCGTCGATCTCGCCGAGGCCCCGATCGAATCGGCTTTCAAGCTCTACCCGTGGGAGTGGGTGCTCGACGACGACTTCGGAAAGAAGGTCGTGCAGAGTCTGCCGCAGACCATGTGGGTGGAACCGCTGTGGAAAACCCTGCTGAGCAACAAGGCGATTCTCGCGGTGCTGTGGGAGATGTATCCCGGGCACCCGAATCTGTTGCCCGCCTATCTCGACGAGCCGCACGAACTCACCGAATACATTCGCAAACCGAAATTGGGGCGCGAGGGCGCGAATATGACGATCGTCGGCGCGGGTATGGAGACGGCGACCGGCGGGATGTACGGCGACGAGGGTTTCGTCTACCAATTGCTCGATCCGCTGCCGGAATTCGACGATATGCGGCCGGTCCTCGGTGCCTGGATGGTCGGCGACACCGCCGCCGGTCTCGGTATCAGGGAGACCGCCGGTCTGATCACCGACGACGGCGCCGCCTTCGTCCCGCACCGCATTCCCACGAACTAGACGTTCAGTGTTCAGGAAGGACCATCGATGACCGCAGTCGCCCTCGAATCGGGGTACTGGAGCTCACTCGGCGAAGGCGTGGGGGCCATTCTCCTCTACGCCGTGATCGGCCTGGTGTTGATGCTCATCGGCTTCTACGCCATCGATCTGACGACGCCGGGTAAATTGCGCAAGCTGGTCGCCGCGGGCAAGCCCAACGCCATCATCGTGACCGCCGCCGGCATCATCAGCATGGCGATCATCGTGGTCCTCGCGATCTTCTCCTCCGAGGGCAAACTGTCCGAGGGCCTGATCTCCTCGCTGGTGTACGGCCTGGTCGGCATCATCGCCCAGGTCATCTCGGTGCGCGTGCTGGAGCGGGTGCTCGGCATCCACATCGGGAACGCCCTGCACGCCGATACCTACACCGTCGAGGTTCTCGTCGTCGCCGCCGCGCATTTCGCGCTCGGTCTCGTCGTCGCCTTCGCCATCCTGTAGACCGCCGTCGCGGAGGCCGGAACCCGTTGGCGGGTTCCGGCCTCCGAGGCGTATCACCGGGTCAGTGACCGCGGGCGATCCAGTCGGCCAGCGCGGGCTTCTCGGCGCCGATGGAGGTGCCGTCGCCGTGCCCGGTGTGCACGGTGGTGTCCTCGGGGAGGGTGAGCAGCCGGGTCCGGATGGATTCGATGATGGTGTCGAAATCCGAATAGGAGCGTCCGGTGGCTCCCGGTCCCCCGTTGAACAGGGTGTCGCCGGTGCACAGCGCGTGCAGTTCGGGCAGGTGCAGGCTGACCGAGCCGGGGGAGTGGCCGGGGGTGTGCAGGATGTCGATATCGGTGCCCGCCACCGTGATTCGCTCGGTATCGGCGAGCGAGCGATACCCGACGCCGGGGTGGGTCATCTGCCACAGCGGCTCGTCGCCGGGGTGTAACAGGATGGGCGCGTCCAGGCGTTCGCTCAATTCCGGTGCGACGGTGACGTGATCGTTGTGCCCGTGCGTGCAGAGCACCGCGACGACGTTACGGTCGCCGACGGCCGCCGCGATCGCGTCCGCGTCGTGCGCGGCGTCGACGACCACGACCTCGCTGTCGTCGCCGATCAGCCAGACGTTGTTGTCCACATCCCAGGTGCCGCCGTCGAGCGAGAACGTGCCCGAGGTGACGACCCGATCGATACGCGCGCTCACAGGACCACCACCGATCGCAGCACGTCGCCCTTGTGCATCGAGTGGAATGCCGCTTCCACCTGGTCGAGCGCGATGCGTTCGGAGACGAAGCGGTCCAGCGGCAGCCGGCCCTGGCGGTACAGGTCGATCAGCACGGGGAAATCGCGCTCGGGCAGGCAGTCGCCGTACCAGGAGGATTTGAGCGCGCCCCCGTGGGAGAACAGGTCGATCAGCGGCATGTCGAGGGTCATCTCCGGGGTGGGGACGCCGACGAGAACCACGGTTCCGGCCAGATCGCGCCCGTAGAACGCCTGCTTCCAGGTTTCCGGACGGCCGACCGCGTCGATGACGACGTCAGCGCCGAATTCGTCGGTGAGTTCCTTGAGGCGCTCCACCACGTCCTCGGTACTCGCGTCGATGGTGTGGGTCGCGCCGAATTCGGTGGCCCAGGCGAGTTTCCGGGCGTCGCGGTCGATGGCGATGATGGTTTTCGCCCCGGCCAGCCTCGCTCCCGCGATGGCGGCGTCGCCGACGCCGCCGCAGCCGATCACCGCGACACTGTCGCCACGGGACACATTGCCGGTGTTGACCGCCGCGCCGATCCCCGCCATGACGCCGCAGCCGAGCAGGCCCGCGACGGCCGGATCGGTCTCGGGATCGACCTTGGTGCACTGCTTCTCGTGCACCAGCGTCTTGTCCGCGAAGGCGCCGATGCCGAGGGCTGGGCTCAGTTCGGTGCCGTCGGTGAGCGTCATCTTCTTGCTCGCGTTGCTGGTGTCGAAGCAGTACCAGGGCCGTCCGCGCTGACAGGCGCGGCACTGTCCGCAGACCGCGCGCCAGTTCAGCACCACGAAATCGCCCGGGGTCACGTGGGTGACCTCGGCGCCGACGGTGTCCACGATGCCGGCGGCTTCGTGGCCGAGCAGGAACGGGAACTCGTCGTTGATACCGCCCTCGCGGTAGTGCAGATCCGTGTGGCACACCCCGCATGCCTGAACGCGCACGACCACGTCGTGCGGTCCGGGGTCCGGGATGACGACGTCGACGATCTCTACCGGTGCACCTTTGCCTCGGGCGATGACGCCACGCACGGTTTCCGACACGAATGCCTCCTGGGTTCGGCCTGTCGCTTTTCGAACATCGCCCATCCTGCCGTGCACGGCATCGGTGCGCCACGGGGACCGGCAAACGGTTGACATTCCACATTGGAGGATTCATTCTTGAGTTACATTCCAATGTGGAATATGACCGCGGTGTCGCGGCCGTAGGAACAACGACATAAGGAATCGGATATGGATATCGCGACCGGTATGCGGGCATCGGACCAAGAGCGTGACCATGTGGTGGGGCTGTTGAGCAGGCATCTGGCCGAAGGCAGACTCGACCTCGCCGAATACGACCAGCGCGTGGCGAAGGTCTACGCCACCGCCACCCGGGACGATCTGGCTCTGGTGCTCTCCGACCTGCCCCGGCTCTCGAAGCAGGCACCGGGCGACACCGGCGTCACCCGCACCCGGATTCCGCTCTGGCAGCATATCGAGGGTGTGTCGTGGCTCGGAGTCAGCCTGCTGGTGCTGGTGATCTGGGGCGCGATCTCGCTCGGCGTCGGCGAACTCACCTACTTCTGGCCGGTCTGGGTGATCGGACCGTGGGGTGCGGTACTCGCGTTCCGCATGGTGACCGGATTCGAATCCGGACATCACCGCAAGCGGGTCTGAACACCGCGGGCGGCGCGATGTCGCCCGCTATCTGCCGTGGCGGGACCGCGGCACGTCGTCGTAGTAGTCGTCGTCGAAATCCCGGCGGCTCCGCGCGGCGGCCGCGCCGTCGACCCTGCGCTCGGAGGTCACCGGAGCGCGCCGCCGTGCCGCGTCGGCGGGCCGCGCTGGTTCGAGCGGCGTGCGCGCGGGCTGCGCCCGCGTGCGCTCGGAACGTTCGCGCCCCGGCGTCTCCGGTACGGACCGCCCGTTGCGGATCGGCTCCTGCTCGGCCGACCGCGAATTCGCCGCACGGCGCGCGTTGCTCGCGGGCGTCTGTCGCCGCGCGTCCTGATCGCGCCGCGCGCCACCCTCGCGCGCGGCCGCGCCACGACGGGCGGGAGGATCCTCGGACGACGCCCGTCGGTCACGCGGCTCGGCCGCCACGACCGGCCTGCGCGCCGGACGATCGACCGGATAGTCGTCCTGATCGCGACGTCCGCGACGCCCGTCGCCGACCGGCTCGGCCGGAACCGCACCGTTCGCGCGTGCGGACGCGCTACGCGCCCGAGGCGACGGACCGGCGGGCTCAGGGCCGGGATCGCTCAGCGAGCGGCGGGACCGGCCGCCGGGGTCCCCCGTGAACGGTTGCCCCGAATCGTGGCCGCGTGATCGAGCGGCGGTGGGGTCGATCGCGGACTGCGGCCCCGAGTTGTGTGCCGCGCGGCGTGATCGGCTCGCCGCCGGATCGGCGATCGATCGCTGCTCCGCGTCGTGTGACGCGTTGCGTCGGCTGGACGTCGGGTCGATCGCCTGCTGTCGACCAGAATCGTGTGCGGGGCGGCGTGATCGGCTCGCGGTGGGGTCGACCGTGGCTTGCGGCCCCGAATCGTGGAGGCCGCGGCGGGATCGGGTCGGCGTCGAATCGGTGGCGGGCCGGACCGGCCAGTCGGATCGTGGCGCGGCCGGGCGGTCCTGGGCTGCGGCGCGGGCGCGCACGGGTCGGCCGTCGCGGTCCGCGTCGGAGTCGTCCGGACGGAACCGGGCGGCCGGTGGTGTCGCGATCCGGTCCGCACGCCCGCCTCGGTCCGGTTCCGGGGCGTGACGGTCGCGCGTCGCCGGTGCCACACGGTCGGCGGCGGCTCGCGCGGGCACGGCGCGCCTGCCTCCGGTGTCGGCACGGTCGGTCGCGGCGGACCCGTTGCGCCGTGTCGCGCCGGAGCGGCGCGCGGTCGCGTCGTCGCCGACCGGACGACGTCGCGGCCCGGCATCGTCGTAGCGGACGTCGTAATCGGAGTAGTCGTCGTAATCTGCGGGAGCGGGCCGGTAGTCGGACCGAGCGGCGGCGGCGAACAATTCGTCGTCCGGATCGTCGCGGTACTCGTCGTCGTATTCGTCCTCGAGGTCATCGAAGTCATCGAAGTCGCCGACGTCATCGAATTCGTCGTCGGCGCGTCGCTGTGGGATCACCCGGGCCAGCAGCCCGCGCGCCTGGTCGAGCCGGTCGCGCAAGGACGGCGGATAGTCCTGCGCGGGCGCGTAATCCGCGATGTCGTCGAGATCGGAGTCGTCGACGTCCCGGTCGGCACGGCGACCACCTCGGACCGACACCCGCGAGGGTTCGGGCGTGACCCGGGGGTTCGGGCCGGACGGCGGGCGCGTCGCGTCGCGTCGGACCGGCGCCGCGGGCGCGGCGGTCGTTCCCGCCGCGATGGCGGCGACCCGGCCGGTCTGCAATTCGCGTGGCAGCCCGCGTTTGAGGATCGGCAGTTTGCGGGTGGCGTGGCTGGGGTTGTCGCCCTTCTCGCGGTAGGTCGCGGTGATGCCGTGCGCGCGCACCCACGCGCCGGGGTCGCGGCGACTGTGCCGATCCAGTCGGGGGACGATCTCCTCGAGTAGTCGCACCAGTTCGCCGTCGCCGCCGCCGAGGGCGGTCCGGATCGCGGGGAAGGTATTGGGACGGAAGGTCCACGACCACTCGTGGGCCTGCGGGCCGTCGGAGATCTCCCTGCCGTGGAACACCAGATTGCCCGACGGCGCGATCCGCGCCCGGATCCGCCGTCCCTCGGATTCGAGCAGGAACTCACCGGATTCGCCGGTCTCGGCGGCTTCCTGTTCGGCGGTCCGATTGCTCAGCGAGATCTCGAACCAGGCCGCGGCGATCCCCGCGATTCCCAGGCAGGCCGCGAGCAGCACCTCGCCGAGCACATCCGAGAGCATCGAACTGCGGCTGCGTTCACAGGCGTAGAGAAAGACCAGGCTGCCGAGCACCAGGGCGGTGATACGGGCAAGCCGGTAGCGGGTGCTGGTCCCGAGTGTGGGGGCTGGCATCGGCAATACTCCCGAACAACATTCCGCTGGCGAATCACGTGGATGGTAAGCCCAGTGAGGCGTTCATGGCAGAGTTTGCGCTCGAGTGCCGCCGCGACGGCATCGGGGCAAACACGGAGCACACCCGGATACCCGATATCGCCCGACGACTCGATAACCTGGACCGGGCGCCCCGCCGGTCAGCGGGTACGCGCTGCTCGGCCGATGGGCACGGTTGGTCGTCTCCCAGTACTGTCGGCCGTATCGAAGACGGAAAGGTCGTCCGAATTTGCACCTGAAGAGCCTGACGTTGAAGGGGTTCAAATCCTTCGCGTCCGCGACGACACTGCGCTTCGAGCCCGGCATCACCTGTGTGGTCGGTCCCAACGGTTCGGGCAAATCCAATGTCGTCGACGCGCTCACCTGGGTCATGGGTGAGCAGGGTGCGAAGGCGTTGCGCGGCGGCAAGATGCAGGACGTCATCTTCGCCGGAACCACCGGCCGCGCGGCGCTCGGCCGCGCCGAGGTGACCCTGACCATCGACAACTCCGACGGCGCGTTGCCCATCGACTACGCCGAGGTGTCCATCACCCGGCGCATGTTCCGCGACGGCGCGGGCGAATACGAGATCAACGGCAGCTCCTGCCGTCTGATGGATGTGCAGGAACTGCTCAGCGATTCCGGCATCGGGCGCGAGATGCACGTCATCGTCGGACAGGGACAACTCTCGGCCATCCTGGAATCGCGTCCCGAGGACCGCCGCGCCTTCGTCGAAGAGGCCGCCGGTGTCCTCAAACACCGCAAGCGCAAAGAGAAGGCCGTCCGCAAACTCGAGGCGATGCAGGCCAATCTGGCTCGCCTGACCGACCTCACCACCGAATTGCGCCGCCAGCTCAAACCGCTCGGGCGGCAGGCCGAGGTCGCGCGACGCGCGCAGACCGTGCAGGCCGACCTGCGCGATTCGCGGATGCGCCTGGCCGCCGACGATCTCGTGACCCGCCGGGGTGAACTGGAGAGTCAGCAGAGCAAAGAGGCGTACGCGCGCGAGCAGCAGATCACCGTGCAGTCCGAACTCGACGCCGCCAACGCCGCGCTCGCCCAGCAGGAATTCCAGCTCTCCCGGCTCACGCCGAGTGCCGAGGCCGCCGCCCAGATCTGGTTCCAGCTCTCCGCGCTCGCCGAACGCGTGAACGCCACCCTCCGGATCGCCGGTGACCGGGCCCGGCACCTGCACACCGAGACCCAGGTCGGCACCGGGCGCGACCCCGACCAACTGGAGGCCGAGGCGGCGCGCGTCGAGGCCGAGGAAGCCGAGCTGCGCGAAGCGGTGGAGATGGCCACCGAAACCCTGGAGGCGGCTCGCGACGCGCTGCACGAGCGCGAGTACGCGGCAAAGGCCGCCGAACAGGCGCATCTGGCGGCGGTGCGGGCCATCGCGGATCGCCGCGAGGGTTTGGCCAGGCTCGCCGGACAGGTCGACAACCTGCGTACCCGGGGCCAATCGTTCGACGCCGATATCGCGAGACTGTCGCTGGCGATCACCGAGTCGCGGCAGCGCGGCGAGATCGCCGAAGCCGAATTCGAGTCGGTGCAGAACGAACTCGGGGAACTCGAAGCGGGTGAGGCCGGACTCGACGCCCAGCACGAACACGCGGTGCAAGCCATGACGCTGGCCGACCAGCGCGTCACCGAACTGCGCGAACAGGATCGCGACGCGAGTAAACGGGTCGCGTCGCTGAGCGCGCGCATCGAGGCGCTGAGCATGAATCTGGCGCGGCGTGACGGCGCGGCCTGGCTGGCCGAGCATCGCGCCGACGGGCTGCTCGGCCCGCTGTCCGGAATGCTGCGCGTGCACGGCGGTTTCGAGGCCGCGGTGGCCGCGACCCTCGGTCCGCTCGCCGATGCCGTGGCGGCCGAGACCGGCGACGGCGCGCACGCGGCGGTCCGGGCCTTGAAGGACGCCGACGGCGGACGGGTCGCGCTGGTCTTCGCCGCGGGAACGGCGACACCTCCGCTCGGTGCGCCCCTGCCCGAGTCCGCCCGCTGGCTCGGCGATGTGGTCGACTGCCCCGAACAGGTGCGCGGGGCGATCGCGGCGCTCACCGCGGGCGTGGCGGTGGTGTCCGACCTCGCCGAGGCGACGCGATTGATCGCCGAACATCCGCAATTGCGGGTCGTCACCCGCGACGGTGACCTGGCCGGAAGCGGCTGGGTGCTCGGCGGTTCCGATCGCGCGCCCAGCCAGTTGGAGATCCAGGCCGACATAGATACGGCCGCGGCCGACCTCACCGCCGCGCAGCGACGCGCCGAGGAATTGGAAGCGGCGCTGTCCGGCGCGCTGGACGAACAGGCCGACCGCAAGGACGCCGTCGACCAGGCGCTGCTGGCGCTGCACGAATCCGATCAGGCGCTGACCGGGATCTACGACCGGCTCGGCAGACTCGGCGAGGCCGCCCGCGCCGCCGAGCGCGACAGCGAACGGCTCACCGGACAGCGCGATGTGGCCGAGGCGAACCGTGAGGAATCCCTCACCGCGCTGGCCGAATTGGAGGATCGACTGCGCGCGGTCGAACTGGAACAGGGCGACGACGACGGAGCGGGCGCGGCGGGCACCGAATCGGCCGGACGTGACCGTGAGGAAGCCGCCGCCGCGTTGGCCGAGGCCCGCTCGATGGAGGTCGAGGCGCGCCTGTCGGTCCGCACCGCCGAGGAACGCGCGGAATCGGTACGGGGCAAAGCCGATTCGTTGCGTCGCGCGGCCCGCGCCGAACGGGAGGCGCGTGCCCGCGCCGAACGGGCGCAGGCCGCGCGTCGCCAAGCCGCCGGAGTCGCCGCCGCGGTCGCCGAATCCGGTGCGAGGATCGCCGCCGAACTGGAGAAGGTGGTGGCCGAGGCGAGCGCGCGACGCGACGACCTGGTGCGCCGCCGCACCGAGGCCGCGGCCCAGGTGGACCAGGTCAAAGAGCGGGTGCGGGCGCTGGCCGTCCAGCTGTCCCAGCTCACCGACACGGTGCACCGCGACGAGGTCGCCAAGGCGCAGGCGGCGCTGCGCATCGAACAGCTGGAGGCGAATATCGCCGAGCAGTTCGGTATCGCGCTGTCGGATCTGATCGCCGAATACGGCCCGGACGTGCCGCTGCCGCCCTCGGATCTGGAATGGCAGGAATACGAACAGGCCAAGGAGCGCGGCGAGCAGGTCACCGCGCCCGCCCCCATGCCCTACGACCGCGCGAGCCAGGAGCGCCGGGCCAAACGCGCCGAGAAGGATCTCACCACCCTCGGCAAGGTGAACCCGCTCGCGCTCGAGGAGTTCGCCGCGCTCGAGGAGCGCTACAACTTCCTCGCCACCCAGCTCGAGGATGTCAAGAGCGCCCGTAAGGATCTGCTGGAGGTGGTCGCCGAAGTCGACGCGCGCATCCTGCAGGTCTTCACCGAGGCCTACGAGGACGTGGAACGCGAATTCGTCGGCGTTTTCGCGAAACTGTTCCCCGGCGGCGAGGGCAGGCTGGTGCTCACCGACCCCTCCGACATGCTGACCACTGGTATCGAGGTGGAGGCGCGGCCGCCGGGCAAGAAGGTCAAACGTTTGTCGCTGCTGTCCGGCGGCGAGAAATCGCTGACCGCAGTGGCATTGCTGGTCGCCATCTTCCGGGCCCGCCCGTCACCGTTCTACGTGATGGACGAGGTCGAGGCCGCGCTCGATGACACCAACCTGCGGCGTCTGATCGGGTTGTTCGAGCAGTTGCGCGAGAAGAGTCAGCTGATCGTCATCACGCACCAGAAGCCGACCATGGAGATCGCCGACGCCCTCTACGGCGTGAGCATGCGCGGCGACGGCATCACGCAGGTCATCTCCCAGCGTCTGCGCGGAGACGAGCCGTCGCCGGTGCGGTCCGCGAGCTGAGATCCACCGTCGCGAGGTATGCCCGTTCGATCAGCGTCCGGCGTCGGCCCGCTGCTGCTCGCGCTGGGTCGCGAGTTTCGCGGATCCGCCCGTGGTCAGCCAGGTTTCGAGGGTGAGCAGGCCGGGGTGCAGTTCCCGCAGCGCCGGGATGTCGGCACGCCAGCCGCCGGTTTCGCGTGACAGACGCCAGGCACCGGCGATCTCGGTGCCGAACGCCTCGGCTTCGGACTCGGTGAGTTCCCGGTAGCGGACGGGGTGACCGGTGACGCGGGTGATGATCGCCGCGGCCTCGTCGGGGGTGGGATCGTCACCGGCGATCTCGAGGATTTCGCCGTGGAAGCGATCGGGATTCGCGAAGGCCATGGCGGCGAACACCCCGATATCGGCCACCGCGATCATCTGCAACGGCCGATCGGCCCGGAAGATGTGGTGGTTCACGCCGTCGGCGATGCCGTCGACAGGGAAATCCCGGATCAGGTAGTTCTCCATGAACCGCACCGGGCGCAGCACCGTGTAGCGGGTCTCGCCGTCGATCAGCGCCGCTTCGATACGTCGCTTGCCCGCCGCGTCGCGCTGGGCGTCGCCGCTCATCGAGGCGACTCCGGTGAACACGACGTGCTCGACTCCGGCGCGCGCGGCGGCCTCGATGACATGGATGCCGCGGCTCGCCTCCAGATCGACATCCCACCCGGTGGGCCCGAAGGCCACCGGCGGCACCAGGAAGACACCGCGCGTGCCCGCGACCGCCGGTGCCAGACTCTCGGGCCGGTCGAGGTCACCGGTCACCAGTTCCGCGCCGGACGCGGCGAGATCCCGCGCGGCGGCCGACTGTGGGTCGCGGACCAGCGCCCGCACGGCGATGCCGTCGGCGAGGAGTCTGCGCGCGGTGGCGCCGCCCTGCTGGCCGGTCGCTCCGGTGACCAGGATCGGATCGTGCTGAGAGGACATGCTGACCTTTCGTTTCCGGACGATGTCGTCCGATCGGGCGATCTCGGTAGAATCGGGTCGTATGACCCGTATCGGCACCGTATGGCGCCGCTGCGAACCTGGCCAGCAACCGAAATGGAAGGCCGTAACGAATGTCTGCCCCTTCGCTCCGGCACGACGGGTTCGGTCGCGCCGACGCGCGCCGCAATCGCGGCCGTGTGCTCGATGCCGCTCAACGCGCCTTCGCGGAAAACGGGACCGGGGTGTCGCTCATCGAGATCGCGCGGCGGGCAGGCGTCGGCGCGGGCACCGTGTACCGACACTTCCCGACGAAAACCGATCTGCTGGAAGCGGTTATGCAGCAGCGGGTGGACGGTCTGGCCCGGCTGGCCACCTCTCGCCTCGGCGATCCCGACCCCGGGGCCGCCTTCTTCGCGGTCTGCACCGAGGTGGTCGCCCGCAGCCCCGGTAACCAGGCACTCTGCGATCTGGTCCAATCCGACGACGGCTGGCCGAAGGCCCTGTTGCGCGGTGCGGGGGAACGCTTCCAACGCGCGCTGGAGGAACTGCTGCGCGCCGCGCAGCGTCAAGGGTCGGTCCGCGCCGATATCACCGTCGCCGATGTCCAGGATCTGTTCACCGGATGCGTTGCGATCCAGCGATATCAACGCCCCGACGGACAATTGGTTCGCGCCGCCGCCCTGGTGCTCGACGCGTTGCGCACCAATCCCACCGCGCCTTCGGTGACGAAACACGCTCCCGAGAGTGATGACCGCGACGAAACAAGGGACCGTAACGAAAGTGCCACACTCGCGCGGTGCCCGATCTGTCGCGGCCCGGTGCGCAGGACCGGAATGGGGCGGCCCGCGCGATATTGCTCGGCGGCCTGCCGTCAGAAGGCGCACCGCAGGCGTCGGGCTATCGGGTCGGCTTCGTGAGCGCGACGCGCCGCTGAACCGGTGGACGGGACCGTCGCGCCGTCGACGTCGACCGATTCGGCCGATCGGTCCGCGAGGTGAACGAGCGGTTCCGACGTACGGGCGAGTGTGCTGCCTTCGCATCGGCGTCTGGCGCACGGTGGTTGTGAGCGGCGTTCGCATGGGGGAAGCGGTCGCGTCCGGGCATGCGTGAGCCCGACAGCCGGACCGCGTGCGGGCTGTCGTGGATCAGGGCGTCGGTGGGGGACTCAGAGCAGGTCGCTGACGTCGTCGGGCACGTCGACGGCGTATTTCCGCAAGATCTCGACGGAGATCACTTCCAGCGCGTTCTCGTGGGTGGCGGCCAGTACGACGGGGGCGGCGACGCCGTCCTCGTGCGCGTGCAGCCAGCGCACCGCGACCACACACCAGCGGTCGCCCGGTTGCAGTCCGGGGAAATTGTTCTCCGGACGCGGCGTACTCAAGTCGTTCCCGATGGACGCCTGATGCTCGAGGAACTCGGCCGTGACAACAGTGCATACAGTATGGCTTCCCAGATCCTCCGGCCCGGTACTGCAGCAGCCGTCCCGGTAGAACCCGGTGAGAGGATCGGCGCCGCACTCTTCCAGCGGCCCCCCAAGCACGTTTCGATCGGTCACGTGGCCGATCCTATTGTCACTTCGCGAGAAGTTCCGCAGGACAAGAAATCTCGGGGGCTGTGTCGATGGCCTCTTCGCCGCCGTCAGCGCATGCCCGCGCGCCGACTACCTGCGGCGCGACGCGGAGACCGGCATCCGCGCCGGGTTCTGCAAGGATGGTCGCGTGAGTTCCGAAGCCTGGATTCTGATCGCCGTTGTCGCCGCGCTGCTGCTGGTGGCGTTTGTGGCCGGATTCGTCCTGTACAAGCGTCGCCGCGTATCGCTGACGCCACCGACCGAGGAAAAGGAGCTGACCGACCGATCGGGTGGTTACACCGCCTCGGGCGGCTTCAGCTTCAGCCAGGGCGGCACGGCGACGCCGACACGCCCGGAGCCCGCGCCGATCGAACGGACCGACACCGAGGGCCAACCGCATATCGGTGACGACGCCGCGATCCCTCGCGACGCACCGAAGCGAGGGATCACCAACGTCGCGCTGCCCGACACCGACGTGGAAACCGTCGAGAAGGGGGCCGGGACCGAGACGCAACCGGCCACCGATACCGCCACTGGCACGTCCGGCACCGCGACCGTCGACGGGGCGAGCACCGCGCCCGAGACATCCGCACCCGGCACTCTCGCGCCTGATAACGCCGGTGCCGACGGAGCCGGATCCGGCACGCTCACGCCGGAGACCACCGATACCGGCACGCTCGCACCCGATACCACCGCGCCCGATACCACCGCGCCCGATACCGACGACACCGGCACGGCCGCGCCGGAAGCCGCCGCGCCCGGCGTCACGACGGCAGGAACCGACGGAACCGCCGTCGCCGAACCGGAAACACCGTCCGCGACCGTCGAACCCCCCGCCACCATCACACCGGAGACAGTCCTCACCGCGCCGGAGACCACCGCTCCCGCCCTCGAGGAGATAGAACCCACCGCGGGCCGCCTCATCCGCCTGCGCGGCCGTCTGTCGCGCTCCCAGAACGCCGTGGGCAAGAGCCTGCTCGGTCTGCTCGGCGGCGGCGATCTCGACGAGGACTCCTGGGAAGAGGTCGAGGACACCCTCGTCCTCGCCGACCTCGGCACCGCCAGCACCGCCGCCATCGTCACCCGACTGCGCGAGGAAATGGCACTCCGCAGCGTGCGCACCACCGATCAGGCCCGCGACGTGCTGCGCGACGTCTTGATCGAAGCGCTGCGCCCCGAACTCGACCGATCGGTGCGCGCGCTACCGCACGACGACCACCCGTCGATCCTGCTCGTCGTCGGCGTCAACGGCACCGGAAAGACCACCACCACCGGCAAACTGGCCCGGGTACTCGTCGCCGACGGCCGCCGGGTACTGCTCGGCGCGGCCGACACCTTCCGCGCCGCCGCCGCCGACCAACTACAGACCTGGGGTGAACGGGTCGGGGCCGAGACCGTCCGCGGCAAGGAAGCCTCCGACCCCGCCGCCGTCGCCTTCGACGCCGTCGCCGCGGGAATCGAACGCGGCGTCGACGTGGTCCTCATCGACACCGCGGGCCGCCTGCACACCAAAACCGGCCTGATGGACGAACTCGGCAAGGTCAAACGCGTCGTCGAGAAGAAGGCGAAAGTCGACGAAGTACTGCTCGTACTCGACGCCACCGTCGGCCAGAACGGCCTCACCCAAGCCAGGGTCTTCGCCGAAGTCGTCGACATCAGCGGTGTGGTGCTCACCAAACTCGACGGGACGGCCAAAGGCGGAATCGTCTTCCAGGTTCAGCACGAGCTGGGGGTCCCGGTGAAACTCGTCGGGCTCGGCGAGGGCGCCGACGATCTGGCGCCGTTCGAGCCCGGAGCCTTCGTCGACGCGCTGTTAGGTTAGGCCGCGCCTGCGGCGCGGCGTGGTTCGCGGCCCCGATGTCTCGCGTCCGAGCGGTCGAGACTCGCGCCTGCGGCGCATGCGCTTCGACCGCTCGGACGCGAGACGGCCGCGAACCGGGCGCTCGTAAGACTCGCGCCGGCGGGCTGGGTTTGGTTTGGAGGGTTCGTGCCGGGGCTCACCGTGGGTGGGGCCGGTTTGGTTTGGAGGGTTCGTGCCGGGGCTCATCGTGGGTGGGGCCGGGTTGGTTCGGAGGGTTCGTATCGCGGCTCATCGTGGGTGGGGCGGGTTTGGTTCGGAGGGTTGGTTTGAGGCTCACCGTGGGTGGGGGTTGTGCGGAGGGTTTGCTGATTTTCGGTTGATCGCAGATTTCCTCGTGAAGGGGGAGGGGGAGGTGACGTTCTTTCTGTCCTCGCGCGGAGATTCCGCAAACATCGCGCGCTCCCCGGGGGAATGTGACGCATGACCTACTGTCGGGTAGTCATATTTCGGGTGGCGCGGCACCGGCTTCACGCGGGGGCGGAAACCCGTGGTGTACACCGTGAAACGTGGTGGCAACACAACTCCGCCATCCGTTCACGCAGGTGAAACATTGCAGCATGACGGATGAAACACCGAGTGAGGAACCTCTTGTGCAGGTCCATTTGCCGGAGTCGGCTGGGCCCGAGATGAGGAGGACATTAAGGTGGCATTTCCCGTAATCGGCGCGCCGGACGCCGGTGACACCGCATGGATGCTGGCCAGTTCAGCACTCGTGCTCTTGATGACACCCGGACTCGCGTTCTTCTACGGCGGCATGGTCCGCTCCAAGAACGTGCTGAACATGATCATGATGAGCATCAGCTCCATGGGCTTGATCACGATCCTGTGGGTGCTGTACGGCTTCTCGCTGACATTCGGCGAGGACAAAGGCAATCTCATCGGAGACCCGGGTCAATATTTCGGTTTGAAGAGCGTATTCGGCGGTAGCTACCTTGCCTCCACCGATCCGGCGGCACCTGCCGCGGTTCCCTTGAACGGAACCATCCCGTTGTCGGTATTCGTCGCGTTCCAGCTCATGTTCGCGATCATCACCGTCGCACTCATCTCGGGCGCTGTCGCCGATCGACTCAAGTTCGGCTCCTGGCTCGTCTTCGCCGGTATCTGGGCGACCGTCGTGTACTTCCCGGTGGCGCACTGGGTGTTCGCGTTCGACGGCTACACCGGTGAGGCCGGTGGCTGGATCGCCAACAACTTGAAGGCGGTCGACTTCGCCGGTGGTACCGCGGTCCACATCAACGCCGGCGCCGCCGGTCTGGTGCTGGCCATCGTCCTCGGCAAGCGCAAGGGCTGGCCGGGCACGCCGTTCCGTCCGCACAACCTGCCGTTCGTCATGCTCGGCGCCGGTCTGCTGTGGTTCGGCTGGTACGGCTTCAACGCCGGTTCGGCCGTCGGCTCCAACGGCATCGCCGGTGCCACCTTCCTCACCACCACGATCGCCACGGCCGCGGCCATGCTGGCGTGGATCCTGGTCGAGAAGTTCCGTGACGGCAAGCCCACCTCGCTGGGCGCCGCCTCGGGCATCGTGGCCGGTCTGGTCGCCATCACCCCGGCGTGTTCCTCGGTGAACGCGCTGGGCGCCGTGGTCGTCGGTGTCGTCGCGGGTGCCCTGTGCGCCCTGGCGGTCGGCCTGAAGTTCAAGTTCGGCTTCGACGATTCGCTCGACGTGGTCGGCGTCCACCTCGTCGGTGGTCTGGTCGGCACCCTGCTCGTCGGTCTGGTCGCCGCGCCGGAAGCTCCGGCGGCGGTCGAGGGCTTGTTCTACGGTGGTGGGATCGAGCAGTTGAAGCTGCAGGCCGTCGGTGCGTTCACCGTGCTTGCCTACTCCCTGGTCGCAACGGCCGTGATCGCGTACGCCATCAAGTTCACGATCGGCCTGCGTAAAGACGAGGAGGGCGAGTCGGTGGGTCTGGACGAGTCCGAGCACGCGGAGACCGCATACGATTTCGCTGCTGTGGGTGGCACGGCACGCTCGCTCGTCAAGGAGGCATGACGACAATGAAACTGATCACGGCAATCGTCAAACCGTTCACACTCGAGGACGTGAAGTCCGGGCTCGAACAGGCGGGCGTGCTCGGTATGACCGTCAGCGAGGTGCAGGGTTACGGACGGCAGAAGGGCCACACCGAGGTGTACCGCGGTGCGGAGTACTCGGTCGATTTCGTGCCGAAGGTCCGGGTCGAGGTCGTCGTCGACGACGCGTCGGTCGACAAGGTCGTCGAGGTGATCGTCGAGGCCTCGCGTACCGGCAAGATCGGTGACGGCAAGGTCTGGGTGACGCCCGTCGAGGCGATCATCCGGGTCAGGACCGGCGAACGCGGCACCGACGCGCTGTAAGCGCAAGGTCGACACGAAAAATCGAAATCGAGCAGCGGCTCCGCTCCCACCGGAATTCCGGTCGGAGCGGGGCCGCAAGCATCTGACGGGCGGTGGGGTAGTGGGTAGCGATCGTGACAGCGGAGACCGGGTTTCCAACGGTGCCGCCGATCTGGTCAGGGCACGGGAACAATTACTCGACGGCGGAATGCCCCGTAATCCTCGGCTCGACGCGGAATCATTGCGTTCGGCCCTGGTCGACCTCTACGAATTATGGCTTTCCAGTAAAGGATCCGAACTAGGGATCACCGCCGACAGCGGACTGTCGGTCGTCGCGGTCGGCGGGCTCGGGCGCAGGGAGATGCTGCCGTACTCGGATCTGGATCTGGTGCTGCTGCACGACAATGTCGATCCGGCGCGGGTCGCCGAGGTCGCCGACCAACTCTGGTACCCCCTCTGGGACGCCCACATCAAACTCGACCACAGTGTTCGCACCGTCCCGCAGGCATTGCGTGTCGCCAACGACGATCTGATCGCCGCGCTCGGCATGTTGGAGGCCAGGCATATCGTCGGTGACGTCGAACTGAGCAACCTGCTGATCGGCGGGGTGCGACGGGAATGGCGCAACGGAATTCGTTCGCGCTTCGACGAGTTGATCGCCCAGGCCGCCACCCGCTGGCAGCGCAGCGGCGAGATCGCGCACCGGGCCGAACCCGATCTGAAGAACGGTCGCGGTGGGTTGCGCGATATCCAACTGCTCGACGCCCTTTCCATCGCCCAGCTGACCGACGCGATGCCGGGCCTGGGCCCCGACGTGCCCGGCGGCGGGCTCAAACAGGCCCACCGCAGGCTGCTCGACGTCAGGACGGAATTGCACCGGGTCGCGGGCCGGGCGCGAGATCAGTTGCGCGCCCAGGACGCCGACGAGATCGGCGCGGCCCTGCGGATCGGGGACCGCTTCGATCTGGCTCGCACACTGAGCGATTCCGCGCGCACGGTGAGTTACTCCGTCGATGTCGGCCTGCGGACCGCCGCGAACGCGCTGCCGAGGCGCGGTCTGGCGCGGCTGCGCCGGATGCCGGTGCGACGACCACTCGATGAGGGGGTGGTCGAGCACGCGGGCGAGGTGGTGCTGGCGCGAGACGCCCGCCCGCAACGTGATCCCGGCCTGATCATGCGGGTTTCGGCGGCCTCGGCGCAGACCGGGCTGCCGATGTCGGCGACCACCTTGAACCGGTTGTCGGAGGACGCGCCCGAATTGCGGGAGCCGTGGCCCAAGGACGCGCTCAACGATCTGCTGGTGCTGCTCGGCGCGGGTCGCGGCACCATCGACGCGATCGAGGCGCTCGACCGCACCGGGTTGTGGGGCAGACTGCTGCCCGAATGGGGCGCGGTACGCGATCTCCCGCCGCGCGACGCGGTGCACACCTGGACCGTTGATCGCCATCTCATGGAGTGCGTCGCCTACGCCAGCGCACTGGTCACCCGGGTCGCCCGCCCCGACCTGCTCATGCTCGGCGCGCTGCTGCACGACATCGGCAAGGGACGCGCGGGCGATCACAGTGTCGTCGGCGCGGAACTGGCCACCCACATCGGACGTCGGCTCGGGCTGTGGCCATCGGATGTGCGGACCCTCAGCGCGATCGTGCGCTACCACCTGCTGCTGCCCGAGACCGCGACCCGCCGCGACCTGGCCGACCCCGACACGGTGCAGCACGTCGTCGACGCGCTCGACGGCGACGTGCAATTACTGGAACTGCTGCACACCCTCGCCGAGGCGGATTCGCTGGCGACCGGGCCCGGCGTGTGGGGGGACTGGAAGGCCTCGCTCATCGGCGAACTGGTGCGCCGATGCCGTCTGGTCATGGCCGGTGACCCGCTGCCGACACCGGAACCCATCGCCGCGGAACTGCTGGAAAGGGCCGAGGCGGGCGGGGTGCACGTCGATCTGCGTCCGGGCGAGGGCAAGTACACCTACACCGTCACGGTGATCGCGCCCGACGCGGCGGGTCTGCTCTCCGACGCCGCGGGTGTGCTCGCGTTGCATTCGCTGCGTGTGCTCTCGGCCTCGGTGGGCGGTGAGGGCCGCTCGGCGATCAATACCTTCGTGGTCTCACCGAAATTCGGCGATCCGCCCGAAGCCGGGCTGCTGCGCCAGGAACTGATCAGGGCGACCTCGGGCGAACTCGATCTGACCGCGCTGCTCGCCAAGCGGGAACGCGAGGCGACCGGTGTCGGCCCGAGTCCCTACGCGCAGGCTCAGCCTCGGGTGATCTGGTTCGACGGCTCGAGTGAGGGCCAGGCGATCCTGGAACTGCGCGCCGAGGACCGGATCGGACTGCTGAGCAGGCTGGCCGCGACCTTCGCCGCGGCGGGCGCGAACGTGCGGTGGGCGAAGGCGGTCACGATGGGCTCCGCGGTGGTGGACGTGTTCGGTCTCGAGCTGGGTTCCGACACCGGTCCGGCGCGGCGCGAGGCAATCGAGAAGGCGGTCCTGGAAGTGGTGCCCCGACCCGCGCCCAAGAAGCCCGACGACCCGTCGACACCGGGCGGCGATCAGGTTTCCTAGTTATTTGCCAAATGTCCAGTCCGCTCGCCGATCTCCGGCTGTTCCAGTAAGAAGAGCCAGCAATCAAACCGTTGCAGACTATTTGCTGGAACATATCGGCGTGCTGCCTTGCGCACCCTACGATCAGAGCGTCCCGCCCTATCGCCTTAGTACGAGGGGAGCATGTCGGTGGCAATTGAGGTTGTTTCGGCTTCGATGATGACGAGTGACGAGACGACACATATGGCTCGGTGTGTCGGCGGCGACCGCTGGGTCGTTTCCTGGCTACCCGGGCGCACCCTGACCGGCAGGCAGGCGGTGACCGCGATGACCATCGCCACCACCGTCGCCACCCGCGAGATGCGGACCGGTGCGGAGTGGGCCCTGCTCGACGACCTCGCGTTGGAATTGGGGCTCACCGCCCGCGAGGCGACATTCATGGTGGCCCTGGAGAACCACGACTATCGCAAGACGGTCGAGCCGCGCGCTCGCGTGCTCGACTGATCGAACTCCTGTGACCTCGGAGGACACACCGGTTGCGCGCCGGTACGGGTGATCCGATTACCCTTGACGGTAATCGTCTCACTACGCGGTGCACCCGCTTGCCGCCGTCCCCAGTGATGTCCCCCGAGATCAGGAGCGCGATCGGTGTTCGAATCCCTGTCCGACCGGCTTACCGGTGCCCTCAAGGATCTGCGCGGTAAGGGGCGTCTGTCACCGGCCGACATCGACGCCACCTGCCGCGAGATCCGACTCGCCCTCCTCGACGCCGACGTCGCGCTGCCCGTCGTGCGCGGATTCATCGCCAAGATCAAGGAACGCGCCAAGGGAGCCGAAGTCTCCGCGGCGCTCAATCCGGCCCAGCAGGTCGTCAAGATCGTCAACGAGGAACTGGTCACCATCCTCGGCGGCGAGACCCGCAGGCTCACCCTCGCCAAGAATCCGCCGACCGTGGTCATGCTCGCGGGTCTACAGGGCGCCGGTAAGACGACGCTGGCGGGCAAACTCGCGAAATGGCTGAAGGGACAGGGACATCAGCCGCTGCTGGTCGCGTGTGACCTCCAGCGTCCCGGCGCCGTCACCCAGTTGCAGGTCGTCGGTGAGCGCGCGGGCGTCCCCGTCTTCGCGCCGCATCCCGGCACTTCCGTCGGCGCGGGCGCGAATCCGCTCGGCATCACCGCCGCCGACCCGGTCGCGGTCGCCCGCGACGGTGTCGCCGAAGCCAAGGCCAAACAGTACGACGTGGTGATCGTCGACACCGCGGGTCGCCTCGGTATCGACGCCGAGCTGATGCGCCAGGCCGCCGGTATCCGCGACGCGGTCCAGCCGGACGAAACCCTGTTCGTCCTCGACGCGATGATCGGCCAGGACGCGGTGAGCACCGCGGAGGCGTTCCGTGACGGCGTCGGTTTCACCGGTGTCGTGCTCACCAAACTCGACGGCGACGCCCGCGGCGGCGCGGCGCTGTCGGTCCGCAATGTGACCGGCGCGCCGATCATGTTCGCCTCCACCGGTGAGAAGCTCGAGGATTTCGATGTCTTCCACCCGGACCGCATGGCCAGCCGCATTCTCGGCATGGGCGACGTGCTCACCCTCATCGAGCAGGCCGAACAGGTCTACGACGCGCAGGCGGCCGAAGAGGCCGCGCGCAAGATGGGCAGCGGCGAGCTCACGCTGGAGGATTTCCTCGATCAGATGCTCGCCATCCGCAAGATGGGCCCGATCGGCAACCTGCTCGGCATGCTGCCCGGCGCGGGCCAGATGAAAGACGTGCTGGCCCAGGTCGACGACAAACAACTCGACCGGGTGCAGGCCATCATCCGCGGTATGACCCCCGCCGAGCGGGACAACCCCAAGATCATCAACGCCTCGCGCAGACTGCGCATCGCCAACGGCTCCGGCGTACAGGTCTCCGAGGTGAACCAACTCGTCGACCGCTTCTTCGACGCCAAGAAGATGATGGCCATGATGGGCCGCCAGATGGGCATGCCCGGCGCGCGTCGCGGAAACAACCGCAAGGGTAAGAAGGGCAAGAAGGGCGGTCGCGGACCGACCCCGCCGAAGATGCGCGGCGGAATCCCCGGAATGCCCGCCGGAATGCCGGGGCTGCCGCCGGGGATGGACATCTCGAATATGCCGCCCGGTCTCGACCAGTTGCCGCCCGGACTCGAAGGTTTCGACCTGAGCAAGTTCAAATTCCCGAAACAGTAGGCGCTACCTGCTCCCGAATCGGCCGCCGTCGAAATTCCGACGGCGGCCGATTCGCGTCTGTTCGTGGCGGCCGCGCAGTGGTGATCCCGTCCCGGGTGCGCGACATGCGCATCGCCCCCGCCCACTCGGTGTCATAGTGGAAAGGGGTGATGAAAAGGGGAAACGCTCGAACACGGAAGGCACGATCATGGAATTGGGACTGTCGACCACACTGCACACCGGTTTCGACCAGGCCGTCGATCGCACCCGTGACGCGCTCGCCCGGCAGGGTTTCGGTGTCCTGACCGAAATCGATATGCGCGCCACCATGAAGGCCAAACTCGACGTGGATATGGAGGATTACCTCATCCTCGGCGCGTGCAATCCGTCGCTGGCGCACCGTGCCGTCGGCGTCGACCGCAGGATCGGGCTGCTGCTGCCCTGCAATGTCATCGTGCGCCGTGATCCCGACGCCGAGACCGACATCATCGTCGAGGCGATGAATCCGCAGGTGATGGTCGAGGTCACCGACGACCGGGCGCTGTGCCCCGTCGCGGAGGACGCGACCGTCGCGCTGCAAGCGGCGATCGACTCGCTGACGACGGTGCGTCCGTAACCGCTCCGGCCTCCACGTCGGCCGTCACCGCGAGTTCGTCTCGGTCGGTCTCTGCCGTCGTGTCGCCGATCGGTGGGCGCGGTAGGTTCGACACAGCCGAGACGTCAGGAGGTCGCTGTGCATCTACGCGGGGTGGTTCTGCCCGATGACGAGGTGCGGGATCTGTGGGTCCACGACGGGCTGGTGACCGACGAGCCGGTGCCGGGGGCCGAAACCCTGTGTGACACAGGCTGGATCGTGCCGGGCCTGGTCGACGCGCACTGCCACGTCGGAATCCGGTACGGCGGCGGACACGAGGACCGCGACGGCGCCGTCGCGCAGGCCGAGACCGAGCGTGACGCGGGCGCGCTGCTGCTGCGCGACGCCGGATCGCCGATCGACACCAGGTTCATCGACGACCACGACGAATTGCCGCGCATCATCCGCGCGGGCCGGCACATCGCCCGCCCCAAGCGCTATATCCGCGAACTCGGCATCGAACTCGACGACGAGCGCGACCTGCCCGATATCGTCGCCGAACAGGCCCGTTTCGGCGACGGCTGGGTCAAGATCGTCGGCGACTGGATCGACCGTTCGGTCGGCGATCTGCGTCCGTTGTGGAGCGACGCGATCCTGAAGGACGCCATCGAGGCCGCCCACGCCAACGGCGCCCGCGTCACCGCCCACGTCTTCGGCGAGGACGCGCTGCCCGGCCTGATCAACGCCGGAATCGACTGCCTCGAACACGGCACCGGACTCACCGACGACACCGTCGCCATGATGGTCGAACACGGCACCGCCCTGGTGCCGACCCTCATCAATATCGACACCTTCCCCGACATCGCCGACGGCGCGGGCAAATTCCCCACCTACGCCGCCCACATGCGTGACCTGCACCGTCGCGTGCGCGGCACCGTCGCCAACGCCTACGACGCGGGCGTCCCCATCTACGCGGGCACCGACGCGGGCGGCTCCATCCGCCACGGCCGCATCGCCGACGAGATCACCGCGCTCACCGCCGCGGGCCTGTCCCCGCACGACGCCCTCGGCGCCGCCTCCTGGAATGCCCGCACCTGGCTCGGCAGCCCCTCCATCACCCCCGGCGCCCCCGCCGACTTCGTCGTCTACCGCGAAGACCCCCGAATCAACCCGGCCATGCTCACTGCCCCGCAATGGGTCGTGTTGCGCGGGTGCGTCGTCGAATCGGGCCCGGTAACAGGCCACCGCTGACCGGGGCGACGTTAGAGTGAATGTGGTTTTCTGTGTATTCGAGCAGTTGGCGAGTTCGAGTTCGAATCAAGCGGTTGAGCGGCGGCACGCGACGGGAGATCGGAAGATATGACGACGAGCTCCGAGGTTGAGATGATCCACCCCCTGGGGTCGAAGACCGTGGCAGACTGGCTGGCCGAAGAGCAGCCGTCTGATGGATCTCGACTCGAACTGATTCTGGGGTACTTCCACATGACGCCACCACCCGGTGGGCCACACCAGCATGCCGCGTTCAAGTTGTCGATGTTGCTTCACGAGTCACTGTGCCGCGCGGGGCGCACCGATCTCCATGTTCTGCCCGCGGTAGGTGTGCGGATCAGCACAGCCTTCCGCACGGGTGTGATCCCTGACATCGCAGTTGTGAACGTAGACGTAAATCGCACGAGTTTCGCACCGGAGGAACTGATCCTCGCGGTGGAGGTGTGGTCACCCGGCAATAGCAGGGAAGAGCGGGACACCAAGGTTGCCGGATACGCGTCGGCACGGGTTCCATTTCTGTGGGTCGTCGAACTCCCCGAAGGCCGCCCGGCCCGGTTCGAGGGCTATCGACTCGGCGAAACCGGCTACCGCCAAGAGGTTTTCGCCGCTGCGGGGGAGACCGTGACCGCGCCCGGACCCGTTCCCATCGAGGTGGACACCACTGCTCTGCGCTGAATCGGCCACACCGCCGTGCTCGAATCGCGAGCAGGTGGCCTGTTACCGAGATCGGTGAACTCTTCGGCGTAGCAGCGATGAGTTCCTGTCCGCTGTCGCGTCCAGATCGACAAGACCTATTGCGACAGGAGGTTCGAGATGCGGGATCTGGTGGTCACCCAGAACATCACGGTCGACGGGGTCATCGATGCGAGCGAGGGATGGTTCACCGTCGGTGACGACGCCGCGGACGATTCCGATATCAACGCCGAGTTGATGACGCACACCGCCGCCTGTGACGCGGTGCTGTTCGGCCGGGTCACCTTCGAGCAGATGCGCGGGTACTGGCCCGAACAGACCGACGACAAAACCGGGATCACCGACGATCTGAACGAGATGACCAAATACGTCGTGTCGGGGTCGCTCGGTGATCCGGGCTGGCGGAACTCGGTCGTCCTGCGCGGGGTGGACGAGGTCAGGGCGCTCAAGGAGCAGCCGGGCATGGATATCGTGAGCACCGGCAGTATCACGCTGGTGCACGCGCTGATCGCGGCGGACCTGGTCGACGAATACCGTCTGTTCGTCTATCCGGTCGTTGTCGGGCACGGTGCCCGGCTGTTCGTCGACGGCGCGGCGGTCCCGGCGTTGCGGCTGGTCGAGAGCAAACCGTTCCGGTCCGGTGTGGTCTTGCTGCGGTACCGGACGACGTCGACGGAAGGCGCGCCGGCACGGTGAGCGACGACGTCGGCCCCGACCGGGTCGACACCCTCGCTCCGACCGAGGCGATTTCCGGGCGCGGCGGCCGGTCTGGCACAATGATCCACCGTCCTTCCTGGACAGTGTCAGCCCGTCTCCGGTCACGTACCGCGCGGCGGTCACACACTCCAAGCGTGAAACCGGGCTCGCAGACCGTGCGAGTCGCTGAATCGCGCCGTGACCAACCACCGAAAGAGGCAGATCAGCATGGCTGTTCGCATCAAACTCACCCGTCTGGGCAAGATCCGCAACCCGCAGTACCGCATCGTCATCGCGGACGCCCGCACTCGTCGTGACGGCCGGGCCATCGAGTCCATCGGCAAGTACCACCCCAAGGAAGAGCCGTCGCTGATCGAGGTCGACTCCGAGCGCGTGCAGTACTGGCTGGGTGTCGGCGCGCAGCCGACCGAGCCCGTGCAGCGGCTGCTGGAGATCACCGGCGACTGGCAGAAGTTCAAGGGCCTGCCGGGCGCCGAGGGCACCCTGAAGCTGAAGGCCGAGAAGCCGTCCAAGCTGGACCTGTTCAACGCCGCGCTGGCCGCCGCCGACAACGCGCCGACCGCCGACGCCGTCACCCCGAAGAAGAAGGCCGCCAAGAAGGACGAGGCCGCCGCCGAGGCGACCGCCGAGACCGAGGCTGCCGAATAAATGAGTGCCGTCGTCGCCGATGCCGTCGAACATCTGGTTCGCGGTATCGTCGCCAACCCGGATGACGTCCGCGTCGAGCTGATCACCGGCCGCCGCGGGCGCACCGTCGAGGTGCACGTGCACCCCGAGGACCTGGGCAAGGTCATCGGGCGTGGCGGTCGTACCGCGACCGCGCTGCGCACCCTGGTCGCCGGAATCGGCGGCAGGGGCATCCGGGTCGACGTGGTCGATACCGATCAGTAGATGGAACTCGTCGTAGGACGGGTCGCCAAGTCGCACGGTGTGCGCGGCGAACTCGTCGTCGAGGTTCGCACCGACGAGCCGGAGGCGCGTTTCGCGCCGGGCGTCACCCTGCGCGGTCGGCTGCGGTCGAAAGAGGTTCGTGACTTCACCGTGGAGTCGGCCCGTGAACATTCGGGTCGGCTCCTGGTTTTCGTCGCCGGAATCGCCGACCGCACCGCCGCCGACGCGATACGCGGCGTCCTGTTCTTCGTCGACAGTGACGACCTGCCGCCCTCGGGCGATTCGGACGAGTACTACGACCACGAGCTGGAGGGCCTCGCCGTCCAGCTCACCGACGGGACCGCGATCGGCACCGTGACCGAGGTATTGCATTCCGCCGCGGGAGAACTGCTTTCGGTGCGCGCGGCCGAGGACGGCAGGGAGATCCTGATCCCGTTCGTCAATGCCATCGTGCCCACCGTGTCGCTGGCAGATCGGCTCGTCGTCATCGATCCGCCCGAAGGGCTGCTCGATCCGGAGTAGGGGTGGCACAGCACTCGGCACCGTCGAGGCGAGTGCGCGGGCGTGGAGACCAGGAGGGTCGATGAAGATCGATGTCGTCACGATCTTTCCGGAATATCTGGAGCCGCTGCGCACCGCGCTGCTCGGCAAGGCCGTCGACAAGGGCCTGATCTCGATCGATGTTCACGACCTGCGTCGGTGGACCCACGACGTGCACAAATCGGTCGACGATTCGCCCTATGGCGGCGGCCCGGGCATGGTCATGAAACCGACCGTCTGGGGTGACGCCCTCGACGAGGTGTGCCCCGACGACGCGCTGCTCGTCGTGCCGACTCCGGCGGGTGTGCCGTTCACCCAGGCCACCGCCGAACGCTGGGCGGTCGAGAAGCATCTCGTCTTCGCCTGCGGCCGCTACGAGGGCATCGATCAGCGGGTCTTCGATGACGCCGCCCGTCGCGTGCGCGTGGAGGAAGTCAGCATCGGCGACTACGTTCTCATCGGCGGCGAGGCCGCCGTCCTGGTGATGACCGAGGCATTCGTGCGCCTCATCCCCGGTGTTCTCGGCAATCAGCAGTCGCATCGGGAGGATTCGTTCTCCGACGGACTTCTCGAAGGCCCCAGCTACACCCGCCCGGTCACCTGGCGTGGCCTCGAGGTTCCACCGGTATTGCTCTCCGGCGATCACGCCAAGGTCGCCGCCTGGCGTCACGAACAATCCCTCGCCCGCACCCGCGACCGTCGCCCGGATCTGCTGCCCGACGCCTGAGCGCGGGATCGCCTGAGCGTGGGATCGCCGTGTCAGGCGAGCAGCCCGTAGCGGCGGGCCAGGACGACCGCTTCGTGGCGCGAATGCGCGTCGAGTTTGGTCATCGCGTTGCGGAGATAGCTCTTGACCGTTTCCGGCCCGAGTGAGAGCCGTTGCCCCACTTCCTGATTGGTGCAGCCGAGGGCGATATGAGCGAGGACGTCGAGTTCGCGCCGCGACAGGCGCGGTGCGTCGGCGACCGGAGCGCCGTTGAGGGCACGGGCCATGCGTTCGCAGACATCGTGCAGTCGGATGCGCAACTTCTCGTCGGAGGCGGTACGCGCCAATCCGCGCAATTCGGCGTGCAGGTCGCGCAGTTCCTCGGTGACGGCGGGCGCGGTCTCGGTCGTCGGCGCCGCCGATTCGAGCATGCGCAGCCGCCGGTCCACTTCGTCACGGACGGTGATCTCGGTGGTGAGGCGACGACCGGCCGCGACCATGAGGTCGACGGTGCGGTCGCCCAGCGGTGTGTCGCCGCGCGTCGCCGCGTAGAGCACGGCGCGCGAGCGGTTGGCCACCACCACCGGCACCGCGAGGACCGAGCGGATGCCCTCACCCGAAACCGGTCCGTCGTAGTGGTGGGTGATGGACGCGGCGCTGCGGTAATCGGTCACCGACGCCGGACGGCGCGTATCCATGACGCGGCCGCCGAGACCCGAGGTGCGCAGCACCGGAAGGCCACGTAATCCGTTGGTGACGGTGCCGACGAATTCCGTCAGCAGCAGGGTGTCCTCGTGCACCTCGCCGCCGAAGACAACCGGGACCCCCGCCGTGCTCGCGACCCAGCGGATCTCCGAACGCAGCGCGTCGCCGTCACGGGGGCGAAGCAGGGATCCGGTGGTCAACAGACTCACCCCTTTTCGGGGGTAGTGGCGAAGCGGGTGTGACCCACATCCTAGGGGAGACGGCAGTGGCCCGGATCACCGATGGGCCACGGCGGTACGAACACCGATGAGGAGACGACATGAGCACGGACCTGACGCGGCGGGTGCGCGATCTGCTGGACACCTACGACGGGCCGCACGTATGCGCGGCGCGCCTGCTGTGCGACCGGCATCCGAGCGACGCCGTCGCCTTCACCGTCATCGAAGCGGACCTCAGCGCCACCGACCTCACCTACGGCGACCTGCGGGAACGTTCGTCGCGATGCGCGGCCGCACTGGCCGATCTCGGCATCGGACCCGGCGACCGGGTCGCCACCCTGATGTCGAAATCCGCCGATCTGGTCGTGGCACTGCTCGGCATCTGGCGGCTGGGCGCTGTCCACGTACCCCTGTTCACCGCTTTCGCCCCGCCCGCCATCGCCCTGCGCCTGACCGCGAGTCGCACGGTTCTGGTCATCGCCGACGCCGATCAGGCCGCCAAACTGGCCCCCGGCGACGACATCCCCGCCGACGCGCCCTGGCGGCTCGTGATCGCGGGTGAACGCGCGCGGGTCGCGGCCGCCCTCGGCGCGGCCACGGTCGCGGATTCGGCCGAACTCCGGCCGCCGCCTTCGGTCTTCTCCTTCGACGAACTCCTCGCCGCGCACTCCGCGGACGACCCGGGAGCCGAAGCGGTGGCGGTCGGCGGCGACGGCCTGCTGGTGCAGTTGTTCACCAGCGGCACCACCGGCACGCCGAAGGGGGTGCCGATTCCGGTGCGGGCCCTGGCCTCGTTCCACGCCTATCAGGAATTCGCCCTCGACGTCCGGCCCGACGACGTGTTCTGGAATGCCGCCGATCCGGGGTGGGCCTACGGGCTGTACTACGCGATCCTCGGCCCGCTCGCCTCCGGTATCCGCTCACTGTTGCTGCACGCGGGATTCTCGGCGCCGCTCACCTGGCAGGTGCTCGAACGGTTCGGCGTCACCAATTTCGCCGCGGCGCCGACGGTGTATCGCGCGCTGCGGTCCGACGAGACGCCGGTGCCGGAGGGGATCTCGCTGCGGCGCGCGTCCTCGGCGGGGGAGCCGCTGACCCCCGACGTGGTCTCCTGGTCGGCGCGCGAACTCGGCGTCGCGGTGCGCGACCACTACGGGCAGACCGAGCACGGCATGGTGATCTGCAACGCCTGGCACGACGACCTCGACGCGCCGACCCCGCTCGGCTCGATGGGCAGGCAACTTCCCGGCTGGCGTTGCGCCGTCCTCGCCGACGACGCCGATGTCGAGGCCGCGCCGAACGAGATGGGACGCGTCGCCATCGACACCCGTGACAGTCCGCTCATGTGGTTCCTCGGCTATCTCGACGCCCAGGATCGCACCGCGCAGCGTTTCTCCGCCGACGGTCGCTGGTATCTGACCGGCGACGCCGGATCACGTGACGCGGCGGGGTTCTTCCGCTTCTCCTCCCGCGACGACGACGTCATCATCATGGCCGGTTACCGCATCGGCCCTTTCGAGGTGGAAAGCGTGCTCGTCCTGCACGATCGGGTCGCCGAGGCGGCGGTGGTCGGAATGCCGGACGAGTTGCGCGGCGAGGTGCTGGAGGCATTCGTCGTATTGCGCGACGGGCCGGGCGGCGATGCCGAACTGGCCGCGGAACTCCAGCGGCTGGTGAAGGAGAAATTCGCGGCCCACGCCTACCCGCGTCGCGTGCATTTCGTGGACAGCCTGCCGAAGACCCCCAGCGGCAAGGTGCAGCGTTTCGTGCTTCGCGGACAGGGGACCAAGTGATGTCGGCTCTGCCCAGCTACGCGTCCGGTACCTCGGACACCCCCATGCTCGGCGACACCATCGGCGCGAACCTGGATCGCACGGTCGCCGCGTACCCGGATCGCCTGGCACTGGTCGACGGCCCCAGCGGTCGGATCTGGACCTATCGCGAAGTCGGCGCCGCTGTCGACGCGGTGGCGACCGGCCTGGCCCGCCTCGGTGTCGGCCCCGGTGATCGCGTCGGAATCTGGGCGCCGAACTGCGCCGAATGGTTCCTGGTCCAGTACGCGACGGCGAAGATCGGCGCGATCCTGGTCACTGTCAACCCGGCCTATCGGACCGGTGAACTCGAGTACGTCCTGCGGCAGGCGGGCGCGCGCGTGCTCGTCGCCGCGCGGGAATTCAAGTCGTCGGACTACGCCGAGATGATCCGGCAGGTGAGTCCGAACTGCCCCGGGCTGGAACAGGTGCTGATCCTCGGATCCCCCGAATGGGAGGCGATGGCCGGCGCCGAACCCGATACCGACCTGCTGGCCGCGCTCGGCGCCACGCTCTCCGCCGACGATCCGATCAACATCCAATACACTTCGGGGACAACCGGTTTCCCGAAGGGGGCCACCCTCAGTCATCACAACATCCTGAACAACGGATATTTCGTCGGCGAGCTGTGCGGCTACACCGAACACGACCGGGTGTGCGTCCCGGTGCCGTTCTATCACTGCTTCGGGATGGTCATGGGGAATCTGGCCGTCACCACTCACGGTGCGGCCGTGGTGATTCCGGCTCCCGCCTTCGATCCGGTCGCGACCCTGGCGGCGGTCGAGGAATACCGGTGCACGTCGCTGTACGGGGTGCCGACCATGTTCATCGCCGTGCTCACGGAACTGGAATCCCGCGCCGACGGCGACCTACCGGATCTGTCGAGCCTGCGGACCGGCATCATGGCCGGATCCCCGTGCCCGGTCGAGGTGATGAAACGGGTCATCGATCGGCTGGGGATGACCGAGGTCTGCATCTGCTACGGCATGACGGAGACGAGTCCGGTGTCGACCCAGACCCGCCGCGACGACAGCCTCGACCGCCGTACCGCCACGGTCGGCCGGGTCGGGCCGCACCTGGAGGTCAAGATCGTCGACCCGGCGACAGGCGTCACGGTGCCACGCGGTGAACCCGGCGAACTGTGCACGCGCGGCTATTCGGTCATGCTGGGCTATTGGGAGCAGCCGGAGAAGACCGCCGAGGCGATCGACGCCGCACGCTGGATGCACACCGGCGATATCGGCGTGATGGACCAGGACAGATATCTCGCGGTCACCGGCCGGATCAAGGACATGGTCATCCGCGGCGGCGAGAACATCTATCCGCGCGAGATCGAGGAATTCCTCTACACCCATCCGGATGTTCTCGACGCCCAGGTCATCGGGGTTCCCGACGAGAAATACGGTGAGGAGCTGATGGCCTGGATCCGAATACGCGAGGGCGCGACGCCTTTGGACGCCGCGTCGGTGCGGAACTTCTGTACGGGAAGATTGGCGCATTTCAAGATCCCGCGCTACGTGCACATCGTGGACGATTTCCCGATGACGGTCACCGGCAAGGTCCGCAAGGCCGAGATGCGTGAACTCGCGGCACGGATACTGGCCGAATCCGGTGGATCGGCGACCGGATGAACGGGGTGTGGCGACCGCACTTCACCCGGGCGTCGGCCGCGTGTCAGCGGACAGCGGTAGTGTCTGCGGCGTGACGACAGCGCCCGAGACCGCCAGTTCAACGACGAACACCGAAACGCCGGCCGCCGCACCTGCCGCCGCCGCGCCCACCGCTCTGGCCAGCGTCGGCCGACGCATCGCCGAGGAACTCGGTGTGCGCGAGAGCCAGGTCAGATCGGCCGTCGAATTGCTCGACGCCGGTTCGACCGTGCCGTTCATCGCGCGGTACCGCAAGGAAGTCACCGACGGACTCGACGACGCGCAGCTGCGTCAGCTCGACGAACGCCTGCACTATCTGCGCGAACTCGACGAGCGTCGCGGCGCGATCATCGAATCCATCAAGGGGCAGGGCAAACTCGACGACGCGTTGCTCGGGCAGCTGATGACGGCCGAGACCAAGGCCCGCCTCGAGGACATCTACCTGCCGTACAAGCCCAAGCGGCGCACCAAGGCCCAGATCGCCCGCGAGGCCGGACACGAGCCGGTGGCCGACGCCCTGATCGGCGACGCCGCGACCGACCCGGCGCAGTACAGCGCCGAACAGCTCGACGGCGCCCGCGCGATCCTGGTCGAGCGCTTCGCCGAGGACGCCGATCTGGTCGGTGAACTGCGCGAACTGATGTGGAATCGGGGGCAGGTCGTCTCGTCGGTGCGCGCGGGCAAGGAAGAGGCCGGCGCGAAATTCTCCGACTACTTCGAATTCAGCGAGCCGTTCGCGAAACTGCCGTCGCACCGGATTCTCGCGCTGCTGCGCGGGGAGAAGGAAGACATTCTCTCGCTGCAACTCGAAGCCGATACCGAAGAACTCGAACCGGGCGAGCGCACGATCTACGAGGGCCGTATCGCCGTGCGATTCGGCATCGCCGACCGTGGACGCCCCGCCGACAGCTGGCTGCTCGACACCGTGCGCTGGGCTTGGCGCACCAAACTCCAGGTGAGCCTGGGCATCGACACCAGGATGCGGTTGCGCCAGGCCGCCGAGAAGGACGCCGTCGACGTCTTCGCCACCAACCTGCGTGATCTGCTGCTCGCCGCGCCCGCGGGCACCCGCACCACGATGGGACTCGACCCCGGCTACCGCACCGGTGTGAAGGTCGCCGTGGTCGACGCCACCGGCAAAGCGGTCGCCACCGAGGTCATCTACCCGCACAAGCCGCAGGGGCAGACCGAGAAATCCCTCGCCGTGCTCGGCGCCCTCGTCGCGCGCTTCGGTGTCGAGCTCATCGCCATCGGCAACGGCACCGCCTCGCGCGAAACCGATGCTCTCGCCACCGAACTCATCGCGCGCATCCCGGAGAACAAGCCGACCAAGATCGTCGTCTCCGAGGCGGGCGCTTCGGTCTACTCGGCCTCCGCCTACGCCTCGCAGGAACTTCCCGATATGGACGTCTCGCTGCGCGGCGCGGTCTCCATCGCGCGCCGTCTCCAGGATCCGCTGGCCGAACTGGTGAAGATCGATCCGAAATCCATCGGTGTCGGCCAGTACCAGCACGACGTCTCGGAGACCCTGCTGGCGCGCTCGCTCGGCGCGGTGGTCGAGGACGCGGTGAACGCGGTCGGCGTCGACGTCAACACCGCTTCGGTGCCGTTGCTCTCGCGCGTCTCCGGTATCGCGGGTTCGATCGCGGAGAACATTGTCGCCCACCGCGATCAGAACGGGCCGTTCCGCAGCCGCACAGCGCTGCTCGCCGTGCCGCGCCTGGGGCCGAAGGCCTTCGAACAGTGCGCGGGCTTCCTCCGGATCCGCGGCGGTGACGACCCGCTCGACACCTCCGCCGTGCACCCCGAGGCGTACCCGGTGGTGCGGCGCATCCTGGAGTCGACGGGCAGTCCGATCACCGAACTGATCGGCAACACCTCCGCACTGCGGGCCCTGCGTCCCGCCGAATTCACCGACGAGACCTTCGGTGTCCCCACCGTCACCGACATCATCTCCGAACTCGAGAAGCCCGGTCGCGACCCGCGTCCGGAATTCAAGACCGCCGAATTCGCGGCGGGCGTGGAGAAGGTCGCCGATCTGGAGCCGGGCATGGTGCTCGAAGGCGTGGTCACCAATGTGGCCGCTTTCGGGGCTTTCGTCGACGTCGGCGTGCACCAGGACGGCCTCGTGCACGTATCGGCCATGTCGCACAATTTCGTCAAGGATCCGCGCGAGGTCGTGAAATCCGGCGACGTGGTCAAGGTCAAGGTGCTCGAGGTCGATGTCGCCCGTCAGCGCATCGGACTGTCGTTGCGCCTGGACGACGAGCCGGGCGTGGCCGCCAAGCCGGAACGGGGCGGTGGCAATCGCGGGCAGGGCGGGCGCGGACAGGGCCAGCGCGGTCAGCAGGCCGGGCAGGGTGGCCAAGCGGGCCAGGGCGGTCAGGACAAACGACAGGGCGGTCAGGGCAAACCGCAACAGGGCGGCCAGGGCCGTAATCAGGGCCAGGGCCGCAACCAAGGTAATCAGCGTCGTAGCGCGCCCGCGCCGACCGGATCCATGGCCGACGCACTGCGTCGCGCCGGTTTCGGTCAGTAGGCTCCGGACCAGAAGCGGAGGTATCAGGCGGCCATGCGCAGATGGCTCGAAGACGATGTGATCGCGCAAGGCCGCCTGCCGCTGCTCTGTTTCCTGTTCGGCTTCATCGTCGGTTTCCTGTTCATCCGGCTCAGCGTGCGGCTGATCAGGAAGAAGGTGCGCTGGTGGCCGGGCAATCTGAGCGCGGGCAGCGTGCACGTGCACCACATGGTGTTCGGTGTCGTGCTGGTGCTCGGCTCCGGCCTCGGCATGATCGCGGTCTACGACGACGCCGACAATCTCACCGCGAGCCTGCTCGCGGCGTCGTTCGGCATCGGCGCCGCCCTCGTCCTGGACGAATTCGCGCTGATCTACTACCTGCGCGACGTGTACTGGGAGGAACAGGGACGCACCTCGGTCGACGCGGTGTTCGTCGCGCTCGCGGTGACCGGCCTGCTGCTGCTCGGATTCCATCCGCTGTCGCTGCTGGAGATCAACGATTTCCGCAGTTCCATGGGGACCGAGGCACGCACCGTCGTCAGCCTCTTCGCGGTGTTCAACCTGATGCTCGCGGCCATCGTCATCGCCAAGGGCAAGATCTGGACCGGCCTGTTCGGCATGTTCTTCCCGCCGTTGCTGATGGTCGGGGCTTTTCGGCTCAGTCGTCCCGGCGCGCCCTGGGCCCGCTGGCGCTATGCCGACCGCCGACGCATGATGTATCGCGCCATCGTCCGGGAACGTCGCTATCGCAGGCCCGTGATCAGGGCGAAGATCTTCATCCAGGATCTGATAGCCGGTAGCCCCGATGTCGAGCACGTGCGCGTCGCGGCCGAGGCCGAACTCACCAGGACGGTGGTGCCCGCCCCGCCGTCCCCGCACCCGCATCACCTACCGTGGGACCGCAAGTCCGAGCACTGAGGAACGCGCCGTTCCGCGCGTCGACGGCCACGCCGTGACGGGGCGATTTTTCCCGCGTGTCCGTGGTCTGGCACAATGCATGGGTTGCCCTGGGTGCATGTCGACCCCGGGAGCGTCCCTTGATTCGGAGCATGAACCGGTCGCGCAGTCATATGCCGCCAGGGTCCTCTGTTCGCGCAAACATCACATAAGGATGGACATGAACACCCTTGACTTCGTAGACGAGCAGTCGCTGCGCAGCGACGTCCCGGACTTCCGTCCGGGCGACACCCTCAATGTGCACGTGAAGGTCATCGAAGGCTCGAAGGAGCGCATCCAGGTCTTCAAGGGCGTCGTCATCCGACGCCAGGGTGGTGGCATCCGCGAGACCTTCACCGTCCGCAAGGTGTCCTTCGGCGTCGGCGTCGAGCGCACCTTCCCGGTGCACACCCCCAACATCGACCACATCGAGGTCGTGACCCGCGGCGACGTCCGTCGGGCCAAGCTGTACTACCTGCGTGACCTGCGCGGCAAGGCCGCCAAGATCAAGGAAAAGCGCTGATCTTCGTCGCTTGACACCTCGGGCCGGTGAACTCCACGGCCCACCCCGGCGCCTCGGTCGCGCCGCGAAGTTTCCTTCTGGCCCGGCACCGGACGAACAGTCCTGGTGTCGGGCTAGTCTGTTCGGCGTGGCAAACGAAAGTGGGTCGGTGGAGGTGTCCGGATCGGACGACGAAGGAGCTTCGCGCAGTCGCGGTAGATCGCGTCGGAAGAAGTCCAAGAAACAGCGCCCGTTCTGGCAGGAATTGCCGATCCTGATCGTTGTCGCGGCGGTGATCGCCGCGCTCATGGTGAGTTTCGTCGGGCGTCCCTACGTCATTCCGTCGCAGTCCATGGAGCCGACCCTGCACGGTTGCCCCGGCTGCACCGGCGACCGCATCTACGTCCAGAAGTTGACGTCCTACTGGAGCGATCCCGAGCCCGGTGACGTCGTGGTCTTCGTCGGACCGCCCTCGTGGAACGACACCTACACCTCGATCCGTTCGGACAACGCGGCCGTGCGCGGCGTCCAGAATTTCTTCGCTTTCTTCGGATTGGTACCGCCCGACGAGAACGACCTGGTCAAACGGGTGATCGCGGTCGGCGGCCAGACCGTGCAGTGCTGTGATGCCGAGGGGCGGGTCATGGTGGACGGTAAGCCACTGGACGAGCCCTACGTCGAGTTCGACTACAAATGGGTTCCCGGCCAGCAGAACGCGAGTTACCCCCACGGGCGAGTATTCGGTCCGGTGACCGTGCCCGAGGGCAATCTGTGGGTGATGGGCGACAACCGCAACCAGTCGCGGGATTCCCGCGCCCACGTCGGAGACGAATTCAACGGCACCGTGCCCCTGGACAATGTCCGAGGTAAAGCCGTGTTCAAGATCTGGCCGCCGAGCCGGATCGGTCCGATCAAGTCGCAGGATCCCCAGACGAATTGAGCCGGTCGCGGATCACCGAAGTGGCGGCGGGATAATCGAACGGTGGGGCAGGGTCGAGAAGCTGTGATGCCGAGTACTGGTTGGCCGCCGCGCGTGGTGATGCGCCGTGCGGGCGGACTACGCACCTTGGAAGCGGCGTTGATCCGCAACGGCCTCGGTCCGGTCGCGGGTGTCGACGAGGCGGGCCGTGGGCCGTGTGCCGGACCGCTGGTGGTCGCGGCGTGCCTGCTGGCGCCCAAGGCCTACGACAAGCTGGCCGGGCTCGACGATTCGAAGAAACTCAGCGAGGCGACCAGGGAGGAACTGTTCCCGGTCATCACCCGGTTGTCGCTGGCCTACGAGATCGTCGTGATCCCGGCGTGGGAGATCGACGCGATCGGCATCCACGTCTCGAATATCGAGGGCATGCGCCGCGCCGTCGCGGGGCTGAAGCAGACGCCCGGATACGTGCTCACCGACGGGTTCCGGGTCCCCGGTATCCCGGTGCCGTCGTTGCCGGTCATCGGCGGCGACGCGGCCGCGGCCTGTATCGCGGCGGCGAGCATCCTGGCGAAGGTCACCAGGGACCGGATGATGGTCGACTTGGACCGGCGCCTGCCCGGTTACGGTTTCGCGGCGCACAAGGGCTACAACACGCCCGAACACACCGACGCCCTGCACCGGCTCGGGCCGAGTAACGAACATCGCAGATCGTGGCGCAATGTCAGGGACGCGATGGGTCTGCGGCCGCTGGACGCGGCGGTGGATTACGCGGACACGGTACTGGCGTCGGGCTCCGTGGAAGGCTCCGGGGACAGCCGAGTGGCTGGCGATGCCGCTCATGCGAGATGATTGTCCGCATGCGACGCAGCGGTTTGAGTGACGGGCCAGGAAGCGGCAGCCTGCGTTACCACGAAGGGCCCCACGAACACCGCACATCGAACGCAGTGCGGCGAGAAGGAGGACGTCCCACCCGATGAGTGCCGAGGACCTCGAGAAGTACGAAACCGAGATGGAACTGTCCCTGTACCGCGAGTACAAGGACATCGTCGGTCAGTTCTCGTACGTGGTGGAGACCGAGCGCCGCTTCTACCTTGCCAATTCCGTCGAACTGCGTCCGCAGAACGCCGACGGTGAGGTGTATTTCGAAGTGCGGATGAGCGATGCGTGGGTGTGGGACATGTACCGTCCCGCCCGCTTCGTCAAACACGTCAGGGTGATCACCTTCAAGGACGTCAACATCGAGGAGCTGGAGAAGCCGGACCTGCGGCTTCCCGAGTGATCGCGCGGTAGCCGTCGGGCGAGTTGTCCACAGCCCGTCCGCTATCCACAGGGCAGATGTCGTGCCTGGTCGGCGTCGGTGACTCGCGGCGGTCGCGGGTGATGCTGTCCGGGTGGCAGACAAACAGATGCTCGGCGCGCAGGGGGAGGAGCTGGCGGCACGGTTCCTCGAGGCCGCCGGAATGCGGATCATCGAGCGGAACTGGCGGTGCCGATACGGCGAACTCGACCTGATCGCCCGCGATCGCGAGGTCACCGCCTTCGTCGAGGTGAAGACCCGAACCGGCCTCGGCTACGGCACACCCGCCGAATCGGTCACCTTCACCAAACAGCAGCGCATCCGCAGGCTGGCGCTGACCTGGCTGGTCGAGCAGGAAGGGCCGTGGCGCCACATCCGATTCGACGTGGTCGGGGTGTTGTTGCGCCGCGGGTACCGGCCCGTCATCGAACATCTCGAGGGGGTGTTCTGATGCCGCTCGGTCGTGCGAACTCCGTCGCGGTCACCGGGGTCGACGGGCAGCTGGTCGAGATCGAGGCCGATATCGGTCAGGGTCTGCCCTCGGTGAATCTGGTCGGCCTGCCCGACACCGCGCTCCAGGAGTCCAGGAACCGGGTCCGTTCGGCGGTCGCCAATTCCGGCGAGAAATGGCCGGACGGGCGTGTGGTGCTCGCGCTCTCGCCCGCGACCCTGCCGAAGATCGGCAGCGTCTACGACCTGGCGCTGGCGGTCGCGGTACTCGACGCGGCGGGTTCGGTACCCGCCGAGCGGCTGGCGAAGACCGTCCTGCTCGGCGAACTGGCCCTCGACGGCCGGGTGCGGCGGGTACGCGGCGTGCTGCCCGCCGTGATCGCGGCGCGCAACGCGGGCTGGTCGACCGTTGTCGTCCCGGCGGCGGCGCTGGCCGAGGCCGGATTGGTGGACGATATCGAGGTTCTCGGCGCGACCGACCTGCGCGCCGTGGTCCGGTGGCTGCGCGGCGAGGGCATGCTGCTCGAACCGGACGTGACATTGCCCGACCTGCCCGTCCCGGGCGGTGACCTCAGCGAGGTCGTCGGTCAGGAGGACGCGCGGTGGGCGCTGGAGGTGGCCGCGGCGGGCGGGCATCACCTCCTGCTCACCGGTCCACCCGGAATCGGTAAAACCATGTTGGCGCAGCGCCTTCCGGGTCTGCTTCCGCCGCTGACCGAATCCGAATCGCTCGAGGTGACCGCCATCCACTCGATGGCGGGATCCCTCTCGGGTGACCATCCGCTCATCACCGCACCGCCATTCGTCGCCCCGCACCATTCCACCTCGGCGACCGCCATGGTCGGTGGCGGCTCCGGCTCGGCGCGGCCGGGCGCGATGAGCCGCGCCCATCGGGGCGTGCTGTTCCTCGACGAATGCGCCGAACTGGGAACCAAGGTGCTCGAAGCCCTGCGTACCCCGTTGGAGGAGGGCGAAGTTCGGATCGCCCGGCGCGACGGCGTGGCCCGATACCCCGCCCGATTCCAACTCGTGCTGGCCGCGAACCCGTGTCCCTGCGCGCCCGCGCGCGATATCGACTGCATCTGCGCGCCACTGGCCCGTCGTCGCTATCTGGGCAAACTCTCCGGTCCCCTGATGGACCGCATCGACCTCCGTGTGCGCATGCACGGCGGCGCCGGTGCCGCCTTCGACAGCGAGGTGGCCGAGAGCAGCGAGGTCGTGCGCGCCCGGGTGACCACGGCCCGCCGCGCCGCCGTCGACCGGTGGAGCGAGTACGGCTGGACGACCAACGCCGAAGTTCCCGGTCACGCGCTCCGACAGAAATTTCCGCTGCCGAAGGATGCCGTCGCGCCGGTCGAAGCGGCGCTGCGTGTCGGTCGGATGTCGGCTCGCGGCGCGGACCGGGCACTGCGCGTGGCATGGACCATCTGCGACCTCCGTGGTGGCGAATTGCCCACCGCCCGGGACGTGCTGCTGGCCCTCAACTTCCGTCAGCGGGATGCGCAGTGAGCGCGGAGGGGCTCGGTGTTCCCGTCGGTGCGGGGAACTCGGAGTCGGTGGCATGCGAACTGATGCTCGCGCACCGTGGACCGCGGACGATCGACCTGGACCCCGCGGTGGCCGACGAGCGGCGGCTCGCATGGGTGTACCTGTCGCGGGTGGTGCAGGGTCCGTGCGCGCCGCTGTCGGCCTTGATCGAATCGGTCGGACCGGTGGAAGCGGCGCGCGCGGTGCGCGAACGCGATCTACCGGAATCCTTACGCGGACCGACCGATCAGCGGCGTGACAACGACTGCGCGGCAAGGGATCTAGACGTGATAGGAGCGCTCGGAGGTCGGGTGGTGACGCCGGATGATTCGGAATGGCCCGCCTGGCGGATGCTGGGATTGGCACAGTTGGAGACCGGCCGGGATCAGGACGGCGCGGTCCCCCTGGTGCTGTGGGTGCGCGGATCGCGATCACTGATCGACGCCACCGAGCGCGCGCTGGCCGTGGTCGGCGCGCGGTGCAGTACCGGATACGGCGATCGGGTGACCGGCGAGATCACCGGAGATCTCGCCGCGCGCGGCTGGACGATCGCGTCCGGTGCGGCCTTCGGCATAGACGCCGTGGCGCACCGGGCGGCGCTGGCCGTGGGCGGGACGACGATCGCGGTCCTGGCCTGCGGTGTCGACAAGCCCTATCCCGCGCAGCACGACCGGCTGCTCGCCGAAATCGCCGACGTCGGACTGGTGGTCAGCGAATATCCGCCGGGCACGGTCGCGCGCAAACATCAATTCCTGGCCAGGAATCGAATAATCGCCGCTCTCGCCGACGGTGTACTCGTGGTCGAAGCGGGCCTGCGCAGCGGCGCGCGGAACACCGTGAAATGGGCACGCCGAATGGGCCGTCCCGCACTCGCGACACCGGGCCCGGTGACCTCGGCCGCCTCCGTCGGCTGCCACCGCATGATCCGTGACGGCGAGGCGCTGCTGGTCACCCGCGCGTGCGAGGTGATCGACGAGGCGGGCCCACTACGCCTGTCTCTGCCTGACGCCTCGCCGACGTCGAACGCCCCGGCCCAGGCACTGACCGGCACCCGCGCCACCGTCTACGCGACCCTCCCGACGATCGGTGCTCGCCTCCCCGCCGCCCTGGCGACACAGACGGGTCTACCGGTGCCGGAGATCCGCGCCGCGTTGACCGAACTGGAACTGGCCGGGCTGGTCGGCCTCGACGACACCGGCTGGCATCGTGTCCCTCCCGGCCGTGGCACGGGATAGGTGTGGGAGCGTGGCTGTCGCGTGCCGACCCGTCGCCCGGACCTCGAACGATGTCTGCGGTGCCGCCGGATGGGCCACCTGCCCGAACACCCCGGCGGCGAACGGGCTGTCGAGGGCCCACTCGAACGGGGCGACCCGACGAAGAATCGGTGTGCGCGAGAGCGGGTCGGGCGGCGATCAACACCGCGACCAACGCCGTGGCGCCGAGGCGGGGACAACTCACTCGACCGCCTACTCCTCACGAGTACCGCCCCCGATACGGATCGTTGCTGGTCGGCGTCGGCTGCCGTGAGGTCGATCAGGAGCGGACCGAGCCGAGCGGGGCCGCAAGTGTCGACACGGCCGTCGCGTAGTGGTGTGCGGACAGACGCCGCGGTGTGCGCACGGCGTGCGCCGACGGGCAGGGTGCGCGCGGTCGTGCGTACCGCCGCGCGGCGGGGTACCGGCGCGGGGGCTTGCCAAGGAGGGGGTGGGGGGTGACGGTGGTGGGGTGGAGGAGTTACCGGAGGATCTGGGTGCGTTGGTGCGGGAATACGGGCGGCATCTGCGGTTGGGGCGGAACAGGTCGGCGCATACCGTGCGGGCCTATCTGGGGGACGCGCGCTCGCTGTTGGCGCATCTCTACGCGCAGTCGCCGGATTCGGCGATAGGGGAGTTGGATCTGAGTCTGCTGCGTTCGTGGCTGGCGGCGCAGTCGGCGGGAGGTGCGGCGCGCACGACGATGGCGCGGCGCGCGTCGTCGGCGCGCACGTTCACCGCGTGGCTGACCGCCAACGGCAGGCTCCCGGTCGATCCGGGGTTGCGATTGGGATCGCCCTCGTCGCATCGGGTGCTTCCGGCCGTCCTCGGTCAGCGACAGGCCGTCGGTGCGATGGAAGCGGCGCAATCGGGTGCGGCCCAGCAGGATCCGATGGCGTTGCGGGACCGGCTGATCGTCGAGTTGCTGTACGCCACCGGGATCAGGGTCGGCGAATTGTGCGGGCTCGATATCGACGATGTCGATCGGGAGCGACGGCTGGTGCGGGTGCTCGGTAAAGGGAACAAGGAGCGGTCGGCTCCGTTCGGCGGACCCGCCGACGAGGCGATCGAACGGTGGCTGCGTTCCGGCCGCCCGTCTTTCGCCCGCCCGGATTCCGGTCGCGCCCTGCTGCTCGGCAGGCGCGGTCGTCGGCTCGACCAACGTCAGGCCAGAACCGTTGTGCACGAAGTCGTTTCCGCGATTCCCGGAGCACCGGATATCGGGCCGCACGGGTTGCGGCACAGCGCGGCGACGCATCTGCTCGAAGGGGGCGCCGATCTTCGGGTGGTCCAGGAACTGCTCGGCCACGCCAGTATGGCGACGACCCAGCTCTACACCCATGTGTCCGTCGAACGATTGCGGAAGGTGCACGACCAGGCTCATCCGCGCGCGTGACATTCCGGCGGAACGGGATGTGACGAGCGAGGCGAACTCGTATTCTGAAACGAGTTCTAGTTTTGGGAGGATCCATCCGGATGAGCACGCATACCGTCCTCGGTCGCGAAGTCCAGATGCCGGTGCGGATCCGGCACGCGCGCGCCTTCATGGCTTCCTACCGCGTTCCGGCCGACGCCGCGCAGCGACTCATCGACTATTCCGGCCTCCGCGTCCTGCGGGTGCCGCGAGATCGCGCACTGTGCACCCTCGTCTTCGTCGAGTACATCGACGGCGACCTCGGGCCGTACAACGAATTCGGCGTGTCGTTCATGGTTCGCCACCACGCGGCCGCGCGCGATGGCGGCCTCGCTGACCTGCGGGCCCTCGCGACGGGGAAGGCGGGTGTCTTCATCCACCAACTGCCGGTGGACGGCGATTTCACCCTCGCCGCCGGACGCGGGATCTGGGGGTTCCCGAAGGAGATCGCGGAATTCGACGTGAATCACGAGGGCGGACTTCGTCGTGGGGTTCTCCGTCAGAACGGCGACCTCGTCGTCGATCTCTCGGTGAAAACCGGCCTGTCCACGCCCGGTGGCCGTGGCGCGGGGACCTCCTTCGATGCCTATTCCCATATCGACGGCCTGACCAGGTGCACGGAATGGGAGATGGCGCCGTCCGGTATGCGGGCCCGCCCCGGTGGGGTGGAGTTGCGGCTCGGCGACCATCCGATCGCCGCGGAATTGGCCGGTCTCGGACTTCCCGCCCGCGCGCCGATGGCATCGACGGTCGACCGCCTCACCATGACTTTCCAGGACGCCGTCACCGTCTGAGGGCCCGGGGAACGCGTAATGTATTCGGCTGTGACCGACGGGTTCTCGATCGTGGGATTCGAGGGATCGCGGCGGCGCGTTTGCCGGTGCCGCACGGCGTAGTGCGTGGACGGTCACTTCCCTCGGCGTTAGGCTGGCGTAGCGGTATGTTTGCTCCGATCCGGAAATCGACAAGGGATGGAGACGTCCATGAACCCGGAGGCTCGGCTGCGTCCAGCGGTTCGGCCCCCTGGGGTGCGTGAATTCCGGTCGTACCCTGGGGAATTCCTCGGATATGTCCTGCGGGCACGCGGAGATGCGGGGACGCCCGATGCGGTGGACATGCCCGTATCCGGCAACTACCTGGACAACAGCGAATGCGAGATTTCCGCCGCGCGGACGGTCCGTGAGCGACGACCGCTGAGCGTGATCGGTGACGAATCGGTCCGCCACGCCCGGACGCACGCGGCACCCGCGTCCGGCACCCGCCCGTTCGTCCGCGGATCCGGTGTCGGCGGTGGAGCGCCATGACCCTGCCGAGCCCGGCGGAGGAGTCCGAGGAAGGCGAGGAGGAGGTCGACTACCGCTTCACCCTCGCCAACGAACGAACCTTTCTGGCCTGGATGCGGACCGCGCTCGGCTTGCTCGCCGGTGGTGTGGCGGTGCATACCCTGGTCCAGCCCATGCACCTGCCCGGCATCCGCCGGGCGATCGGGATGAGTTGTCTGGTGCTCGCGGTGATCGTCGCGGTGGGAGCCTACGGGCACTGGCGCGGGGTGCGCGAGGCGATGCGGAATGGTCGGCCGCTTCCATCGAACCTGCTGGTCCCGATCCTGTCGGCGGGTATCGGCGTCGTGTCGGTGCTGGCCTGCGTGGCGGTGTTGCTGCGATGACCGGAACAGGTACGCCGCCGCCCGGCGCGGGCCCCGATGTCGGCTTGGCCGCCGAGCGCACCGCCTTGGCCTGGCGGCGCACCGCCATCTCGGCGATGGTGATCGCCGTCCTGTTCCTGAACCACGCCGCGGTCAACGGGTGGCGCGCGTTCGGAACCGCGCCGCTGGCGGCGGCGGGGACGATGATCGCGCTGGCGCTGCTCGGATTCTTCCGCAGCCGCGATCTGCGCGCGGGCCGCCGCGACATCGAGAACGGCGCGATCGCGATGGCCACGGTGGCGGTGGTCGTGGTCGCGGGGATCGCGGCGGGTCTGGGATTCGTGTATCCGGGGCCGTGAGGAACGACAGGACGGTATTCGGCAGAGCACAGGAGGACGGATATGAGCACAGCGACCGAACCCAGCACCGTCATCGCGGCCGCGCAACGGCGTGCCGCCGCGGCCCTGCCGTTCGCGGACGAGACGGATCGGGCCGACGCGCGCCGAGGATTCATCGCCGCGCTCGATCCGGGCGTGGTCACCATGGCCGACGGAACCGTGGTGTGGGACAGCGATTCCTACGAATTCCTGCGAGAACCCTGCCCGGCGTCCGTGCATCCGGGCCTGTGGCGGCAATCCGGGCTGGTCGTGGAACAGGGACTGTTCGAGGTCACCGAGGGGATCTATCAGATCCGAGGTCTCGATCTGTCGAATATGACTCTGGTAGAAGGTGATTCGGGTGTCGTGGTGATCGATCCGCTGCTGTGCGCCGAAACCGCCGCCGCCGGGCTCGCGCTCTATCGCGCGCACCGCGGCGATCGGCCGGTGACCGGTCTCGTCTACACCCATTCGCACGTCGACCATTTCGGCGGGGCGCTCGGCGTCACCACCGAGGAGGAGGTCGCGGCGGGTCGCTGCCCGGTACTCGCCCCGGCGGGTTTCCTGGAACACGCGGTGGCAGAGAACGTCTACGCCGGAGCGGCGATGGCCCGTCGCGCCGCGTACATGTACGGCGCGGTGCTGCCGCGCGGTCCGCTCGGACAGGTGGGCGCCGGTCTCGGGCAGACCACCTCGCTCGGCACCGTCACCCTGATCCCGCCGACCGTCGACATCATCGAGACCGGTCAACGGGAGATCGTCGACGGGGTGCATATGGTTTTCCAGATCACGCCGGGAACCGAGGCGCCAGCGGAGATGAATTTCCACCTCCCCGATCATCGGGCGCTGTGCATGGCCGAGAACGCCACGCATACACAGCACAATCTGCTCACCCTGCGCGGCGCGCTGGTGCGTGATCCCCATATCTGGGCGAAATACCTGACCGAATCCATCAACCTGTTCGCCCGCGACGCCGACGTGGTGTTCGCCTCGCACCACTGGCCGACCTGGGGCACCGATCGTCTGGTGGAATATCTCGCGCTGCAACGAGATCTGTACGGTTACCTGCACGATCAGACGGTGCGACTGCTGAATCAGGGCTACCTCGGCACCGAGATCGCCGAGCGTTTCGCCCTGCCGCCCGCGATCGATGCGGCCTGGCACACGCGAGGTTTCTACGGTTCGGTGAGCCACAACGTCAAAGCGATCTACCAGCGGTATATGGGCTGGTTCGACGGGAATCCGGCCACGTTGTGGGAATATCCGCCGGTCGAATCCGCCGAGCGGCACGTGGAATTCATGGGCGGAGCCGACGAGGTACTGCGCAAGGCCCGCGCGTCCTACGCGGCGGGTGATTACCGCTGGGTGGCGCAGGTCGTCAACTACGTGATCTTCGCCGATCCGGGTAATTCCGCGGCCAAGGAATTGCAGGCCAGTACCTTCGAACAGCTCGGCTACGGCGCGGAGAACGCCACCTGGCGCAATTTCTACCTCAGCGGCGCCTACGAATTGCGGTACGGCACCTTCGGGACGCCGACCACGCCGGAGTCCCCGACGGTGCTGTCGGCGCTGAGCACCGAGCAGATCTTCGACGCGCTGGCGCTGCGTGTCGACGGTCCCTCGGCCTGGGGGCACCGGCTGGTGACCGACTGGCATCTGGTCGACGAGGACCGCACCCATCGGGTGGAACTGCGCAACGGCCTGCTTGTCCACTACGACCGGCCCGACCACGTGAAGATGCCCGACCCGGACACCCTCTTCACGCTGACCCGCCGGACACTGATCCGGGTGCTGCTCGCCGGCGACGATTTCGGTGTCGCCGTCGCCGCGGGTGATATCGCCATCGAAGGCGATCCGGTCACCCTGGCCGATCTGGTCGGTGTCCTGGACACCCCTGATCCGGATTTCGCCATCGTCACGCCGTAGGTGACGCGCACCGGCTCCGTGCGGTCCGCCACGTCCGTCGATCAGGGCGAGGTGGGCAGCGCGGCGATATATCTGCCCGCGATGTACCGCTGGAGCGCTCGGACGACCGGGCCGCCGAGTCTCGTGTACCATGTCCCCGGTCGGGAAAAGGCGGTGACCACCCCGTAGACGCTGTCGTCGGCCGCGTCGTATTCCACCGCGAACAGTTCCTCGCCGATTTCCGGATGACCGGGCAGCGTGCCGTAGGCGAAACCGCTCCGGTCGGACTCCCCGAGCAGGTACACCACCCGGCAGGGAGCGGTGATCGCCAGCGGCCCGACGCCGAGCCGGACCGTCAGCAGTGTGCCGACCTCCGCTGTCGGTGTACTCGCCCCGTGGAAGATTCCGGTGCCCTTCTGCATCCGGTAGGCCAGGATCTCCACGCCCGCCCGCTCGAACAGCACACGTCCCGAACCGATTCGGCGTTTCAGCGTGAAGTGGTGGTACCCCTGCGGCAAGGTGCCCGCCGTCGCGCCGACCTCCGCGTAGGTGAGCGTAGCGCCCGATTCGTTGCTCATAGGCGAATCGTCGTCGCCTTCGGGCGGGGAAGGACGCGCGGGGTATCCAACCGGTCTCCGCCGAGCGACCGCGCAGGGCGGTGTCGTGTTCGGGAACGGTCGTCCTCACCGCGCACCGACCGGCTTCAGCCGCAACGGCGACAAGTGCAGCAGCGCAAGGGGATCGAGATATTCGCGCGGGTTTCCCGCGCCCGCCTCGCGCCGCAGACCCCAGTGCAGGCAGGCCGCCGCAGCGCACCCCTCGTGCCCGGCGTCCAACTCTCCGATCCTGCTACCGCGCCCGACCCGGCTGCCGATCGAAACCCGCGCTCGCACAGGTTCATACGTCGTCCGCAGCCCGCCGGGATGGTCGATCGACACGACCGGCCTGCCCGCCACCTCCCCGGCGAACACCACGATTCCGGCCCCGGCAGCGAGCACATCCTGTCCGGGAACGCCCGCCAGATCCACTCCACGATGCCCGGGCAGCCAGTCTCGGGCCGGTTTGTCGAAGCGGCGCTCCACATGCGGGCGCGGGCGCAACGGCCAGTCGAATTCGCCGGTGGGCGCCGCCGAGGCCGGATGCGAGGAATGCAGCGCTATCGCAGCGACGAGTCCGACGGCTAATCCGGTGGTCCGGCGCGTAGTCGGGGCGGCTGGCGGGTGCCTGTCCACCGGGCGAACAAGCCGGTCGTCGGCCCCGAGTGCGACGGCTGATGCGGTGGTCCGGCGCGTAGTCGGGGCGGCTGGCGGGTGCCTGTCCACCGGACGAACAAGCCGGTCGTCGGCCGCGAGTCCGACGGTGAATCCGGTGGTCAGGCGCGTAGTTCGGGTGGCCGACGAGTGCCTGCCCGCCGGAGGATCGGGCCGGTGGCATACCGGGGTTCGGCGTGCCCCGAGCCGGATCGCCGTGCGTCTCATCGCGACGAGCACCAGGGCATGCGCGCGGCATCGAGGGAAGTGGAGGGAATCGCCGTCCACGGGATCCGCGCGGGTCCGAGGACGCGCAGACGGCAGGGGGCCGAGCGTAGCCAGCCTTGCGGCACGCACGCCGAACCGGTACACGCCGTCGCGATACCCGAGGGTGGCTGCGCGACGGCGGGACAGGCCAGGACCAGGGACAACGCGAACATCAGTGGGACCAGCGCGGTCACCGTCACCGAGATACGATTCATGTCTCGACATTCGCCGATCGACCGGGCCGCCGGGGTCGCGAATTGTCGAATGTGGACAACTTTCGACCTGTGGACACCGTGTGTTTCGCCTGGCCGGTGCCTCTGCGCCCGGCCGATTTAGGTCGCGGGGACCGCGCGTCGTAGACTGATCGAGCGGTCTGTGCTGGCACGGACCGACTTCGCGCGCCGCCCGTGCTTGTTCGTTACGGCGCTGTTCGAACCGGACCTCATGGGAGATCGTTCGGGGCAGCGCATGTGCGGAGCAGGGAATCGCCGGCTGGTCCCGATCCACGTGATCGGGTCCGGTGATTCGGAGGCGCCAGGGCAGTGGATCGCCGATCCGCTGCGTCAACCGGCTAGGAAAGAGAGATACGAGAGCTATGGCTGTCGTAACAATGAAGCAGCTGCTGGACAGCGGCGCGCACTTCGGACACCAGACCCGTCGGTGGAACCCGAAGATGAAGCGGTTCATCTTCACCGACCGCAACGGCATCTACATCATCGACCTGCAGCAGACGCTGACCTACATCGACAAGGCCTACGAGTTCGTCAAGGAGACCGTCGCCCACGGTGGCACCGTTCTCTTCGTCGGCACCAAGAAGCAGGCCCAGGAGTCGATCGCGGCCGAGGCGACTCGCGTCGGGATGCCCTACGTCAACCAGCGCTGGCTGGGTGGCATGCTCACCAACTTCTCCACCGTGCACAAGCGTCTGCAGCGCCTCAAGGAGCTCGAGGCGATGGAGCAGACCGGTGGTTTCGAGGGTCGCACCAAGAAGGAAATCCTCATGCTCACGCGTGAGATGAACAAGCTCGAGCGCACCCTCGGCGGTATCCGCGACATGGCCAAGGTGCCTTCGGCCATCTGGGTCGTCGACACCAACAAGGAGCACATCGCCGTCGGCGAGGCTCGCAAGCTGAACATCCCGGTCATCGCGATCCTGGATACCAACTGCGACCCCGACTTGGTCGACTACCCGATCCCGGGTAACGACGACGCGATCCGTTCGGCCGCCCTGCTGACCAAGGTCGTCGCCTCCGCGGTGGCCGAGGGCGTGCAGGCCAGGGCCGGCGGCTCCGCGAGCGACGACAAGCCGGAAGCCGGCGCGGGCGAGCCCCTCGCCGAGTGGGAGCAGGAACTGCTCTCGCAGGCTGCCCCCGCCGCCGAGGCCGCTCCGGCCGAAGCCGCCCCTGCCGAGGCTGCCCCCGCGGAGGCCGCCCCCGCCGAGGCCGCTCCTGCCGAGACCCAGGCCTGAGACGTACCTGGAACGCGGTATTCAGACACTGTTCCGGCGGTGATCACGAGGCTGTGCCATCGTGATCACCGCTGCCCAGTACTCAGGAGCGTTCGGGCGGACAACAGTCGCCGCCCGTCGCGCACTCTCTCGAAGGAGGCTCGCCACCCATGGCGAACTACACCGCTGCCGATGTGAAGCGGCTCCGGGAGCTCACCGGCTCCGGGATGATGGACTGCAAGAACGCGCTGACCGAGACCGACGGTGATTTCGACAAGGCCGTCGAGGTGCTGCGCATCAAGGGTGCCAAGGACGTGGGCAAGCGCGCCGAGCGCGCCACGGCCGAGGGCCTGGTCGCGGCCAAGGACGGCGTCCTGGTCGAGATCAACTCCGAAACCGACTTCGTCGCCAAGAACGCGGAGTTCCAGACGCTGGCCGATCAGATCGTGGCCGCGGCCGCCGCCGCCAAGCCCGGCGATCTGGACGAGCTCAAGGCGCTGCCGCTGGACGGCAGGACCGTCGACGCCGCGCTGCAGGAGCTGGCCGCCAAGATCGGCGAGAAGCTCGAACTGCGTCGCGTCGTCTCCTACGACGGTCCCGTCGCGACCTACCTGCACAAGCGTGCCACCGATCTGCCGCCCGCCGTCGGCGTGCTGATCGAGTACACCGGCGAGGGTGACGCCGCGGCCGAGGCCGCACGTGCCGCCGCCATGCAGGTCGCGGCCCTCAAGGCCAAGTACGTGACCCGCGACGAGGTGCCTACCGACATCGTGGAGAACGAGCGCCGCATCGCCGAGCAGACCGCTCGCGAAGAGGGCAAGCCCGAGGCCGCGCTGCCGAAGATCACCGAAGGCCGCGTCAACGGCTTCTTCAAGGATGTCGTGCTGCTCGAGCAGGCGTCCGTCACGGATTCGAAGAAGACGGTCAAGGCGCTGCTGGACGAGGCCGGTGTCACCGTGAGCCGCTTCGCCCGCTTCGAGGTCGGTCAGGCCTGATCTGCTCGAAAGGCCTCTCGCACGTCGATCCCGATGTGCGAGAGGCCTTTTGCGTGCGTACCGCCCGCCCGCCGGCGCATTACTGAAGCGCGTACGTTTCGAAGGCGGTCCCGGAACGTCACGCGGGCAGTGATCCGCGCGAGGTCCCACGTCCGAGGGGGGCTTCTGTGGCCGCCGAAACCCCGTAAGGCAGGATGGGAGCGCTCTGTGTAGCGCAAACCACTCCGAATTACCGTTGACACCCGAGCCTGCCGAGCGGGCACAGCACCGAGGGAGAAGAGCACCGATGACGGACCCCGGGACCGACCGTCCAGGATATCGCCGTGTGCTTCTGAAATTAGGTGGGGAGATGTTCGGCGGAGGCACCGTCGGACTCGACCCGGATGTCGTGCAGACGGTCGCCGAGCAGATCGCCGAGGTGGTCGAGGACGGCATTCAGGTGGCCGTGGTGATCGGCGGCGGGAATTTCTTCCGCGGCGCCGAACTCGAGGAACGCGGCATGGACCGGGCTCGCTCCGATTACATGGGCATGCTCGGCACCGTGATGAACAGCCTTGCGCTGCAAGATTTTCTGCAGAAGCAGGGGATCGAGACCCGTGTGCAGACCGCGATCACCATGGGGCAGGTCGCCGAGCCGTATCTGCCGCTGCGGGCCAAACGCCACCTGGAGAAGGGGCGGGTCGTCATCTTCGGCGCGGGGATGGGCATGCCCTACTTCTCGACCGACACCACCGCCGCGCAGCGGGCGCTGGAAATCGGCGCCGAAGTGGTGCTGATGGCCAAGGCCGTCGACGGTGTGTTCAACGCCGACCCTCGGGTCGACGCGAACGCGACCATGTACACCGAGATCACCCACAAAGAGGTGATCGAACGCGGTCTGAAGGTCGCCGACGCCACCGCCTTCAGTCTCTGTATGGACAACCAGATGCCGATGCTGGTGTTCAATCTGTTGACGAAGGGCAATATCGCCCGTGCGGTCGCCGGTGAGAAGATCGGCACATTGGTTCGGTCCTGACCCCGCTACCCGCGGATCATGACGATGACGACGCTGTGGAGGAAACGGTCGTGATTGATGAAGCGCTCTTCGATGCCGAGGAGAAGATGGAGAAAGCCGTCTCGGTAGCGAAGGACGATCTCGGGAGCATCCGTACCGGCCGGGCCAACCCCGGCATGTTCTCCCGGATCGTCATCGACTACTACGGCTCTCCGACCCCGATCACCCAGGTGTCGAGCATCACGGTGCCCGAACCGCGCATGGTGGTCATCAAGCCCTACGAGCAGTCGCAGCTCGGTGTGATCGAAACCGCGATCCGGAACTCGGACCTCGGGGTCAATCCCACCAACAACGGCGACATCATCCGGATCTCCGTGCCGCAGCTCACCGAGGAGCGGCGCCGTGAACTGGCCAAACAGGCCAAGGGCAAGGGTGAGGACGCCAAGGTCTCGATCCGCAACGTCCGCCGTAAGGCCATGGACGAACTGTCGCGGATCCAGAAGGATGGCGAGGCGGGTGAGGACGAAGTCGGGCGCGCCGAGAAGGAACTCGACAAGACCACCGCGAAGTACGTCGGTCAGATCGACGAATTGGTCAAGCACAAGGAAACTGAACTGCTCGAGGTCTGAGGCATCACGGGTGTGGGCGGCGGGCCGGACGACACGGCCGCCGCGTGCGCGCGGATCGGTAACAGCCGAGGACATGCTCGAGTGGGGGACGAACGGAACGACGAGTTGAGCGACGGGACAATCGTGGCCGAGAAAGCCGCCGCGACCGGTGCGGCGAAGGAGCCGAAGCCGGCGAACGGCACACCTGAATCGCCGTACAGGCATTCCGGCGATGCTCCGACCGCAGGACCCCTCGGCGAGGAGCGGGCCGCCGATCTCGGTGCGGCGCCCGCACGCGAACCGTCCGCTCTCGCGCCTGCCGAATCGTCCCCGGCCGTGCCGGACGGGGACGCCGCGCCGTCCACCGAATCGATCGTCGCCGAAGCCGGTCACCCGGCCGAACCCCAGCCCGCCCCCTCGGGATCGCGAGCGGGCCGCAATCTGCCCGCCGCGCTCGCGGTCGGATTCGGCCTCGGTCTGTCGCTCATCGCGATCCTGCTGTTCGTCCCCAAGGTGTTCATCGCCGTGGCGGGCACTGCGGTCGGCGTGGCGACTTGGGAGGTCGCCAAGCGGCTGCGCGAGGCCGATGTCCTCGTCCCGAGGATTCCGCTCATCGTGGGTGGTCAGGCGGTGTTCTGGCTCGGCTGGCCGTACGGGGCCAGCGGCGTCGCCGGGGCCTTCGCCGGAACCGCGCTGGTGTGCATGGTGTGGCGACTCTTCGATCACGGACTCCGGACGGCACCGCGAAATTTCCTGCGCGACACCGCGATCACCGTGTTCACGCTCGCCTGGATCCCGCTGCTCGCTTCCTTCGCGACCCTGCTGCTGCTCGAACCCGACGGCAATCTGCGGGTGCTGACCTTCATGATCCTGGTCGTGTGCTCCGACGTCGGCGGCTACGTGGCCGGTGTGCTGTTCGGCAAGCATCCGATGGTGCCGTCGATCAGCCCGAAGAAGTCCTGGGAAGGGTTCTGCGGATCGCTGCTGTTCTGCGTCATCGGCGGACTGCTGACGGTGACATTGCTGCTCCAGGCCAATTCGATGGTCGGCGTCGTGCTCGGTGTCGGTCTGGTCGTGGTGGCGACCGTCGGCGATCTGATCGAATCGCAGATCAAACGCGAACTGGGCATCAAGGACATGGGCACGCTGCTGCCGGGGCACGGCGGCATCATGGACCGGCTGGATTCGATGCTGCCGTCGGCCTTCGTCTCCTGGCTGGTTCTGTCCACCCTGATCTGACCCGCGAGGACCTCCTGCGGGCTAGTGCTTGGCCGCGCGACGCAACTGCATGATGCGCACGCCGCCGACCAGCGCCATGACCAGCGCGCCGCCGATCACCGACAGCAGCACGGCGACGCCGATCGGCAGATTGAATTCCCAGAAGAACAGGCTGACCCGAATGGATTCCAGGTTCTGCAGGATGAAGATCAGCAGGATGATCAGGATCAGCGCGCCCGCCACCAGACCGACCCAGGCGTAGCCGGTGCGGGAGGAAATCGACTTCCTCGAGGTGACCGTCGGCGTCTGCGGCGGCGGGAACGCTTCGGGGTCGGGCAGATCGTCGGCATTGGTAGACATGACTGAATCATTGCCGACGGCTATCGCCGACGCGGGTATTTCGCCTGGACGGACTCCATGTCCCGCCGGTCGCTTCGGCCTGAATGTGCGCGCGGACGTGCTGATGAGAGAATGGGGGCACTATGACCGTCTCCCTGCCCCTCGTTTTCGATGCCCCGCGCCGTGGCATGCCCCCGCGGCATCTCGCCGATCTCGACGCGGACGGACGGAAGGCGGCGGTCGAGGCGCTGGGTCTCCCCAAATTCCGTGCCGATCAGATCGCCCGGCAGTACTACGCCAGATTGCAGGCCGACCCGGAGCAGATGACCGATCTGCCCGCGCCCGTGCGGGAGAAGGTCGGCGCCGCGCTGTTCCCGCCGCTGCTGTCGGTGGTCAAACACATCACCTGCGACGCGGGGGAGACGCGAAAGACGCTCTGGCGCGCCGGTGACGGCACGCTGCTGGAAAGCGTGCTCATGCGCTATTCCGACCGCAATACGCTGTGCATCTCCAGCCAGGCGGGGTGCGGTATGGCCTGTCCGTTCTGCGCGACCGGTCAGGGCGGGCTCACCCGTAATCTGTCCACGGCCGAGATCGTCGACCAGGTGCGCGCAGCCGCCGCGGCGCTGCGCGACGGTGAGGTCGCGGGCGGCCCCGGCCGACTGTCCAACATCGTGTTCATGGGTATGGGCGAGCCGCTGGCGAACTACAAGCGGGTGGTCGACGCCGTTCGCCGCATCACCTCACCCGCCCCGGACGGGCTCGGCATCTCCCAGCGCAGCGTGGTCGTCTCCACCGTCGGGCTGGCTCCCGCCATCCGCAAACTCGCCGACGAGGGACTCTCGGTGACGCTGGCGGTCTCGCTGCACACGCCCGACGACGAATTGCGCGACACCCTGGTGCCGGTGAACAGTCGCTGGCCGGTGGCCGAGGTGCTCGACGCCGCCAGGTACTACGCCGACAAGACCGGCCGCCGCGTCTCGATCGAATACGCGCTCATCCGCGATATCAACGATCAGCCGTGGCGCGCGGACATGCTCGGCCGGAAACTGCACAAGGCCCTCGGCTCGCGCGTCCACGTCAACGTCATCCCCCTCAACCCCACTCCGGGTAGCAAATGGGATGCCAGCCCCAAACCGGTCGAACAGGAATTCGTGCGCCGGGTGAACGACCAGGGCGTGCCGTGCACCGTCCGCGACACCCGCGGCCAGGAGATCGCCGCCGCCTGCGGCCAACTCGCCGCCGAGAACTGATCCGGCTTCGAACTCGCGGAGCGGAGGTCCCGGTCTCGTTCGAGAGCTGGGATCACGCGGTGGTCCATCTATGTTCGACCGGGTGAGAGTCGCGTGCGGGCGGTGTACAGTGCGCGACGGGCGGCCGAGACGGTCCGCCGCACGCGGCAGTGCGCTGCCGGGGAACTGATCGGAAACGTTCGAGGGGGATGATCCGGTGCTGCGCGAGGGGGAGGTTTTCGCGGGTTTCACCATCCAACGACTGCTCGGGCAGGGCGGGATGGGGGCGGTGTACCTGGCGCGGCATCCGAGGTTGCCGCGACTGACCGCGCTGAAGCTACTGAATCCGGAGTTGTTCTCCGACGACGAGATCCGCGCGAGGTTCGAGCGGGAGGCGGATCTGGTCGCGCGGCTCGACCATCCCAATCTGGTGACCGTTTTCGACCGGGGTGTCGAGGACGAGCAGCTGTGGATCTCCATGCAGTACATCGACGGTGTCGACGCCTCGGGTGTCGATCCGCGCACGTTGCCACCGCGGCGGGCCGCGCAGATCGTCGCCGAGACGGCGGCGGCGCTGGACTACGCGCACGCGATGGACGTCCTGCACCGCGATGTGAAACCCGGCAACATCCTGCTCGCCCGTGGCGCGGGACAGGAACGGGTGCTGCTCACCGATTTCGGTATCGCCCGGCCACGCGAGGACGCCGGGCACCTCACCAAGACCGGCAGTTTCACCGCCACCCTGGCCTACGCGGCGCCGGAACAGTTGACCGGCGGGCATCTGGACCACCGCACCGATCAGTACTCACTGGCCTGCACGCTGTACTGGCTGCTGAGCGCCACCGTGCCCTTCGATTCGCCGCACGCGGTGCAGGTGATCGAAGGACATCTGCGCAAACCTCCGCCGCCGATCACCGGTCATCGACCCGATCTGCCCGTGGAACTGGACGCGGTACTCGGCCGCGCACTCGCGAAACGGCCGACCGAGCGCTTCGACAGCTGCGCCGAATTCGCGGCGGCGGTGCACGCGGCGATGAGCCGGAACGGTTCTGGGACCGGGACCGCGCCACGGTCGATGCCGAGCCGGTCGATGCCGAGGGCGGTGCCCGCGGTGGACCCGCAGGCTCGGCAAGCGGGATCGGGTCCGGGAAATCCGCCCGCTCCGCGCGAAGTCGGCAGCACGCCCGTCGGCGGCGGAGCGTGGGGGCCGGGGCACCCGGTGCCGGGTTACCCGTCGCCGATGCCGCCGAACGTGCCGATTGTCGGAGCCCCGAACCGGATTCCCGGGCAGGCTCCCGCATACGGTCCGCAGGCCGTTCGGACGCCCGGACACGGTGGTGTGCGTCCCGGCCCGCCGCCGGTGGCCCGCCGTCCGGTCCCGCGCCCACCCCGGCGGCGGCGCAACGGTGTGACGATCGTGCTCACCGTGTTCGGTGTCATCGGCACGCTGCTGGCGGGGTGCGCCATCTTCGCGTGGCAGGACGAGACCACCTGGGTCTCGCAACTGACGGGCCGTTCGAAAGGTCACCAGGATCTGTCGGCGATGTCGGCGGCTTTCCCACGAATGCTGCCCGCGGGCAATCGCGACACGGGCACGGGATACGAGGGCGCCACCTGCTCACCCGCGTCGAAATGGAACGACTGGCGGGCAGAGAAAGGCGACAAGGCCGCGTTCGACCATTGGCGCGCACGGTGGAAGTGCCTGTTGGGCAGCGGGACCAGGTTGGCCTATACCTTCTACGCCTATGACTCCGAGGACGCGGCGCGGCGGGCTCTGAGCGCGTTCCGGGCCGCGACCGACGATCTGGGAACCAGCACCACCGGCAATCGCACCGACTACCGGGTGATGTACAACGGCGGCTACGCCCACGACGATCATCCGACGATCGTCTCGACGTTCGACGACCCGTCACGTGCACGCTGGATAGCGAACTTCGGGCTCGGGTCGGGCGACATGGACGAACTCGTCGCGGAGGTGAAATCCGCGCCGCTCAGCTGACCCGTTCGGACCGCTGCACCGGTGCACGTGGCCCGGTTCTCGACCGCCCGGCAGTCGGAGATGGCCCGGGCGAGTACTCGGTGTATCAGCCGCGATTCTTGGCCGGACGGTTGGTCGCCGCCCTGCGCTCGGCATCCCTGGCCTTGACGCGTTCGCTCTCCGCGCGCGTGGCGGCATGCGTTTCGCGCTCACGCACGAGCCAGGCGGGCGGATCGGCGAGCAGTGCCTCGATCTCCTGCGCGGTCATGGCGTCGGCGACGTCGGCGCGAGCCAATCCACTGTTGGATATCCCGAGTTTGCGAGCGACGACATCGCGCGGGAAGGGACCGTTGTTCCGCAGTTCGGTCAGCCACTCGGGCGGATCGGTGCGCAATTTCTCCAGGTCGGCGCGGGAGATCTCGGCGGCGCGGAATTCCTCGGGGGTCGCGGGGAGGTAGATGCCGAGCTTGTTCGCCGCCGTCAGCGGCTTCATGGTCTGCGGTTTCTTCTCCTGGCTCACCCGGCGAGTTTAATCGACGCCGCGCGAACGTTTCGCCACCGCGGGCCGACCTCGACGCGGCCTGTCCGATTCGCCGCAGGTCGAGGCGGCTAACCTTCATGCAATGAGCCGGTTCGACTCGATCGACGTGACCCGCGTGCGCTGGTTCGCCGCGGTCGCGCAGGAATTGCATTTCGCGCGGGCGGCGAAATCGCTGAACATCTCCCGGCAGCGGCTGAGCCGCACCGTCATCGACCTGGAAGAGGAACTCGGCACGAAACTGTTTGTGCCGGGAGCCCAGCCGACCGAACTCACCGAGGACGGGCGCGCATTCCTGGCGGCGGCTCCCGGGTTGATCGATGCCGCCGAAGCATCTGCCGCGCAACAGGTTCCGGATTCCGAGACCGGCTTGCGTGTGGGCTTCGCGCCCGGGGTGACGGTGTCCAAGTGGACCAGGATCTGGGGCGAACGTTTCCCGGAGACCCCGCTGCGGGTGGTCGCGCTGACGGCGGCCGACCAGGAGGACGCGCTGCGTGAGGACCGCGTCGACATGTGCTTCGTTCGCCTCCCGATCGACCGGGACGGTCTCAACGCCATCCCGCTCTACCGGGAGGTGCCGGTGGTCGTGGTGCCGAAGGATCACCCGATCTCGGTGTTCACCGAGGTCAGCACGGCCGACCTGGCCGACGAGCGGATGCAGGAGACCCACGCGATCGATGACGCCGCGGTCACCCTGGAAATGGTCGCCGCGGGTGTCGGCCACGCCGTCCTCCCGCATTCCATCGCCCGCCTGCACGCCCGCCGCGATCTCGTCTACCGCACGGTGACCGATGCCCCCGAGACCGAGATCGCCCTGGCCTGGCCCGCCGACCGAACCACCGACCTGGTCGAGGAGTTCATCGGTATCGTGCGCGGTCGTTCCGCGCACAGCTCCCGCGCCCCGGAATCACCGCGGGCACGCCCGGCTCAGCCCAAGCGTGTCGCTGCCAGGAAGCCTGCTCCGGCAAAGCATTCCGCCAAGAAGAAGCCGACGAAACGCCGCGGTCGCTGAGCCCGGAGAAATACGAACGCCGCCCTCGCGTGGTGCGGGGCGGCGACGTGGGAGCGATCGGAGTCAGCGGGGTTTGCGCGACAGGATCTTGTCGTAGCCGACGATGCCGAGCAGGGCGACGGCGAAGCCGACCAGGAAGATGTCCTCGACGCGGCCCTTGTGATTGCCGACGAGCATCGCGAGCAGGATGAGCGCGACGACGACGGCCGCGATCTTGAAGGTGCGCGGCGACTCACCGCTCCAGCCCCACGCGGCCGAAGGAACTTCGGCGGTATCGACATGAGAGACGAGGGCGCGCTCGGTGTTGGCGGGTTCGAGTTCCGTGGCGGCCACGATCGCTCCTTAGCTCGAGGTTCGGGGTGATCCCGATTCCGGGTACTTCACCGATATCGTGGCATACGACCGTCCGTCGTAGCCAGTGACCCTGCCACAATGGGCCCGTGTCCGACATCGTGAGAGTTCTGCTGCTCGGCAGCACCGGATCCATTGGCACCCAAGCGCTCGAGGTGATCGCCGCGAACCCCGACAAGTTCGAGGTGGTCGGGCTGGCCGCGCGCGGCGGCAACGCCGAACTGTTCGCCGCGCAGATGGCCGCGACGGGAACTCGTCACGTCGCGATCGCCGATCCCGTGGCCGCGCGCGCGCTCGATGTCGAACTCGGCGGTCCGGACGCGGCCACCGAACTGGTGCGCCGCACCGAGGCCGACGTGGTGCTGAACGCGCTGGTCGGCTCGCTCGGTCTCGGCCCGACCCTGGCGACCCTGGAATCGGGGACCCGATTGGCGCTGGCGAACAAGGAGTCGCTGGTCGCCGGTGGGTCGCTGGTGACGCGGGCGGCCGCGCCCGGCCAGATCGTCCCCGTCGATTCGGAACATTCGGCGCTGGCGCAATGCCTGCGCGGCGGGCGGGCCGAGGAAGTGGACCGGCTCGTTCTCACCGCGTCCGGCGGCCCGTTCCGCGGGTGGACCGCGCAGATGCTGGAATCGGTGAACCCGGAGGAGGCGAAAACGCATCCGACCTGGTCCATGGGCCCGATGAACACCCTGAACTCGGCGTCACTGGTGAACAAGGGCCTGGAACTGATCGAGACGCACCTGCTGTTCGGCATCCCGTACGACCGGATCGATGTCACCGTGCACCCGCAGTCGATCGTGCACTCGATGGTCACCTTCACCGACGGTTCGACCCTGGCTCAGGCCAGTCCGCCCGATATGAAGCTGCCCATCGCCCTCGCCCTCGGATGGCCGCACCGGGTGCCGGGGGCGGCGGCCGCGTGCGATTTCGGCACGGCGTCGACGTGGACATTCGAACCCGTCGACACCGAGGTTTTCCCCGCGATCGACCTGGCCAGGCAGGCCGGTGAGGCGGGCGGCAGCGTCACCGCCGTCTACAACGCGGCCAACGAGGTCGCGGTACAGGCGTTCCTCGACGGGCATATCCGCTTCCCCGATATCGTGCGCACCGTCGCGCGGGCGGTCGAGGCGGCGTCGCGGTGGCGCGCCGAACCGGAATCGCTCGCCGATGTGCTCGCCGCCGACACCTGGGCGCGCGAATACGCCGGTGCGCTGATCAGCGCGTGATCATGGTCGCTGGTACGGTGTCGACCGGCCATCGGGCGTCCGGCGCCTGGCGCGCCTGGCAGACTGTGACGTGAGGTCGGTCTGCGTCCGGTTACTGTGGTCGGGTGTTCGCGGCCGGAACCGGATGCGGGCGCGGTCGATGATCGCGGCCGACCGGCGGTCGTGTCGAGGCGAGCTGCGTAACGCAGGAGGGCTGTACATCAATGGTGTTCGCGTTGGGTTTCGCGTTGTTCGCCCTCGGTATCACGATTTCGATCGCGCTACACGAATGCGGGCACATGTGGACCGCACAGGCGACCGGCATGAAGGTGCGCCGCTATTTCATCGGCTTCGGCCCCAAGGTGTTCTCGTTCCAGCGCGGTGAGACCGAATACGGACTCAAGGCGCTGCCGCTGGGCGGCTTCTGCGATATCGCGGGAATGACGGCGCTCGACGAACTCGCGCCGGAAGATCTGGACCGCGCGATGTACCGGCAGTCCACCTGGAAGCGCCTGGTCGTCATGTCCGGCGGTATCGCGATGAACTTCCTGCTCGGCTTCCTGCTGGTCGCCGTGCTGGCCATCGGCTGGGGACTTCCGCGTTTCGATCAGCCGCCCGCCACCGCGCTCGGCACGATGGGCTGCGTTCCGCAGCAGAACCCCGACGGCACCACCCAGCCGTGCACCGGCACCGGCCCGGCGCAACTGGCGGGCCTGCGCCGCGGCGACGTCGTCGAGAAGGTCAACGGCGTGCCGGTCGACACCTGGAAGGAGTTCCAGGCCGAGACCCAGAAACAGACCGGTCCCTTCAGCTACACCGTCGATCGCGACGGGCAGACGCTTACCATCCCCGTCGATCCGGTCCGGGTGATGCGCTACCCGGCCGACGGCGGCCCCGGCAAGGAGGTCAGCGCGGTCGGTGTCGGCGCGGACTTCTACGAGCCGGTGCAGTACGGCGTGCTCGCCGCGATCCCGGCCTCGGTGGCGTTCACCGGCGACATGTTCGTTCGCACCTTCCAGTCGCTGGCCCAGATGCCGCAGAAGGTCTCGGCGCTGTGGACGGCGGTCACCGGCGGTGAGCGTGATCCGGAGGCGCCGATCAGCGTGTACGGCGCGAGCCGCATCGGTGGCGAGACCGCCGAACGGGGCCTGTGGAGCGTTTTCATCCTGATGCTGGCCAGCCTGAACTTCTTCCTCGGCGCGTTCAACATCCTGCCGCTGCTGCCGCTGGACGGCGGCCATATCGCGGTCGTGCTGTACGAGAAGATCCGCAACTCCATCCGCGGCTGGAAGGGACTGGCCCCCGGCGCGCCGGTGGACTACCTCAAACTCTTGCCCTTGACCTACGTCGCGGTGGTGATCGGCGGTGCCTACATGGTGCTCACCCTGGTCGCCGACATCGTGAACCCGGTCAAACTCTTCTGATCGGTACCCCCTCGCGGCCCGACCGTGATCGATTCCACGTGGGCGACGGGGGGACACCGGCCTGTCAGTACGCATGTCATCGCTCTCACAGGGCGACGTCGGGAAATGCGCGACTAAGCTTGGCAGGCGAACGGCACGCTCACAGAATCACGCTCAGGGAACGCAGGAAAGAAGGCAGCCGAAAGTGACCAGCACAATCGGATTGGGGATGCCCGCCGCACCGGCGGCCGTTCTCGCGCCCCGCCGAAAGACCCGCCAGTTGATGGTGGGCGGTGTCGGTGTCGGTAGCGACCACCCGATCTCCGTGCAGTCGATGACCACCACCAAGACCCACGACGTCAACGCGACGCTCCAGCAGATCGCGGAACTGACCGCCTCCGGCTGCGATATCGTCCGCGTGGCCTGCCCCCGGCAGGAGGACGCCGACGCGCTCGCGACGATCGCGCGTAAATCGCAGATTCCGGTGATCGCCGATATCCACTTCCAGCCGCGCTACATCTTCGCCGCGATCGACGCGGGCTGCGCGGCGGTACGGGTCAATCCGGGCAATATCAAGGAGTTCGACGGCCGCGTCGGCGAGGTGGCCAAGGCGGCGGGCGCGGCGGGAATCCCTATCCGCATCGGCGTCAACGCGGGCTCGCTGGACAAGCGCATGCTCGAGAAGTACGGCAAGGCCACCCCGGAAGCGCTGGTCGAGTCGGCGCTGTGGGAGGCGAGCCTGTTCGAGGAACACGGGTTCGGCGATATCAAGATCTCGGTCAAGCACAACGACCCGGTGATCATGGTCGAGGCCTACCGGCAGTTGGCGGCCCGCTCGGACTACCCGCTGCACCTCGGCGTCACCGAAGCCGGTCCGGCGTTCCAGGGCACGATCAAATCCGCGGTCGCGTTCGGCGCGTTGCTCAGCGAGGGCATCGGCGACACCATCCGGGTCTCGCTGTCCGCGCCGCCCGCCGAGGAGATCAAGGTCGGCGGGCAGATCCTGCAATCGCTGAATCTGCGTCCGCGCAAACTCGAGATCGTCTCCTGTCCGTCCTGTGGACGCGCACAGGTGGACGTGTACACGCTGGCCAACGAGGTGTCGGCGGGGCTGGAAGGCATGGAGGTGCCGCTGCGCGTCGCCGTGATGGGCTGCGTGGTGAACGGTCCGGGCGAAGCGCGTGAGGCCGATCTCGGTGTCGCCTCCGGCAACGGCAAGGGGCAGATCTTCGTCAAGGGCGAGGTCATCAAGACGGTGCCCGAGGCGAAGATCGTCGAGACCCTCATCGAGGAAGCCCTGCGAATCGCCGAGCAGATGGGTGAGGACGCGTCGGGCGAGCCGGTGGTCACCGTCGGCTGAGTCCGGAAACGTGGTCGCACGCGGGTCACGCGGCCACGCCGCGGAAATGTTCTTTTCGGATGCGCATACCGCAGTCGCGGTTTTCGTGGCAGGCTGTCGATGTGCGGAGTCTGCTGGAGCCGACGCGACGGGCGAAGTTCGCCCCCGCGCGTCAGCTGGCGAACCGAGATCTGGCACAGGTTCTCCGTGTCCTCGACACCGATCCCGTGGCGTCGTGCATGGTCGCGGCCCGACTACAGGAATTCGGTCTCGACGCGCGCGCCGGGACCGGCGAACTGTGGAGCCGGGGCGGCCCGAGCGAGTCCCTGTGCTTCTCCGGCGCCAATCTCGTTCCCTTGCGCGGTGACCAGGCGGCCCTGCGGGCCTTCGCCGATCGCGCCGCGCGCTGGCCTCGGATCTGTTCCTCGGTGGTCGGCCGGCAGGAACTGGCGTTGCCGCTGTGGGAGATGTTGGCGCACCGGTGGGGACCGGCCCGCGAACTACGCGGCGAACAGCCGCTGCTTGCCCTCGCCGAGGCGCCGCTGACCACACCGGATCCGCAGGTGCGTCGGGCCAGACCCGACGAGCTGGACCGCTACCTCGCCGCCGCGATCTCGATGTTCATCGAGGAGGTCGGTATCGACCCGCGCGCGGGCGACGGGGGCCGCGGCTATCGGCGACGGATCCAGAGCCTGATCGAATCGGGGCGCGCCTGGGCGCGTTTCGACGACGGCGAGGTGGTTTTCAAAGCCGAGGTCGGGTCGTTGTCCCGACGCACCGGCCAGATCCAGGGTGTGTGGGTGCATCCCGACCATCGGGGCCACGGTCTCGGCACCGCGGGCACCGCCGCGATCGCCTCCGCGATCGTCGCGTCGGGCCGGACCGCGAGTCTGTACGTCAACGACTACAACAGGGTGGCCAGGCGGGCCTACGGTCGCGTGGGGTTCCGCCAGATCGCGACGTTCGCCACGGTTCTGCTCGACTGATCCCGCGCGACCGAATCGCGGCACGCCGACACCGATTTGCCGCGTGTCGACACGAAATCCGCGTACTTCGCGGATGTTTGCCGATTGTTGGCTATACGATCGGTGTCGATGTGGACTCGCATGCTCGTTCCGCCCGCGATCATCGCGTTCGGCATCGCGGCAGCAGGCGCGACAGGCTGCTCCGCGGGCTCGCAGGGCCCGGTTCCCGCCGCCGACGCCTTCGTCGCCGCGTTCGCCGACCACGATGTCGATCGGGCCGCGCGCCTCACCACCGTCCCCGAGAAGGCCGCCGCCGCAATGGATTCGGCCTGGACCAAATTGCAGGCCGAATCCATGAGCGCCGAGACCGGCGCGGCCAGGGTCAGCGACGACACCGCGACCGTCGAATACACCTACGAGTGGAAACTGCCCAAGAATCGGACCTGGCGCTACACCGGTCAATTGCAGATGGGGCGCAGCGACGGTCGCTGGGTGGTGCGCTGGGCGTCCTCGGATATCCATCCCCGCCTCGGTGATACCCAGACCATGGTGCTGCGCGCGAATCCGGCGCCACGCGCGCGCGTCAACGAATCCTCCGGCAGTGATGTGATGGTGCCGGGCAAGGTCACCCGGGTGGCGTTTCGGCCCGCGACCGCGACGGACGCGAATTCGGTGTCGAACGCGTTGGCGGCGGCCCTGTTCCGTTTCGACGAGCGGTTGACCCCCGAGAACATCCTGCGCGCCGCGCGCGCCGCCGACGGCACCTATACCGTGGCGCTGCTCAACGAAGTCGAATACGGCGAGGTCGGCGCCCAGTTGCTGGGTCTGCCCGGCGTGACGCTGACCCAGGAGTGGGATCTGGTACCCACCGAGCGGGGGTTCGCTCCCGATCTGCTCGCGCAGGTGCGCAAGACGGTGATCGAGGAGGTGGACGGCAAGGCGGGGTGGAGCGTGGTGACCATGAACTCCAACGGCGTCGACACCGACGTGCTGAAAGAGGTTCCGTCCCAGCCCGCCCCGTCGTTCGCGCTCAGTATCGACCGGTTCGTGCAGGCGGCGGCGCAGCGGGCCGTCGACGTGCCCACCGAGCAGACCATGATGGTGGTGCTGAAACCCTCCACCGGCGCGGTGCTCGCCGTGGCCCAGAACGAGGCGGCCGACCGCGACGGTCCGGTGGCGACCATCGGACAGTATCCGCCGGGTTCGGTCTTCAAGACCGTGACCGCCGCCGCGGCGATGTCGACCGGTCTGGCCACCCCGGACACCATCCTGCCGTGTCCGAGCCGAATCACGATCGGCGAGCGCACCATCCCCAACTACAACCTGTTCGGCGTCGGCAGCGTGCCGATGGCGACCGCCTACGAACGTTCCTGCAATACCTCCTTCGCCGAACTCGCCAGTGAATTGCCGGGGTCGGCTCTGCACGACACCGCCGCGAAACTCGGGGTCGGTCCCGGCTATTCCGTGGTCGGGTTGCCGACCGCGTCGGGTTCGGTGCCGCCCGCCGACGATCTGGTGCAGCGCGCGGAGGACGGTATCGGCCAGGGCAAGGTGGTGGTGAGCCCGTTCGGCATGGCGGTGATGGCCGCGACGATCGCCAGGGGCACCGCGCCGGTGCCGTATCTGATCGCCGGTCGGCCCACCGTCGTCGACGGTGATCGGGCCGCGCTCACCCCGGAGGTCATCGACGGATTGCGGCTGATGATGCGCAAGGTCGTCACCGGCGGTACCGCCGAACGGATCGTCGATCAGGGCGAGGTGTACGGCAAGACGGGGGAGGCCGAGGTCGAGGGCGGATCGCATTCGTGGTTCGTCGGCTACCGGGGCGATATCGCCTTCGCCACGCTGCTGGTCAGGGGCGGCAGTTCCGACAACGCGGTGGGCGTGACCCGGGATATGTTCGCGATGCTGCCGCCGGACTACTGATCGAGTCCGGGAACCTCAGGCCCGGCGCAGCGTGGCCGCGAGGTGGTGGGTCAACGGTTCGCCGACCGCGGCCATGCGCAGGGTGTAGTCGATGGTGTCGCCCGCGAGGGTGAACGACCGGCCCAGCGCGGTGACCAGTTTCGCGGTGCTGCTGCGCCCGATGCTGGTCGAATCGAATTCCATCCGTAGCGAGCCGTCGCTGACGACGAGTCCGCCTTCGCAGATCTCGGTGATCCCGGTCGGGTGGGCCAGGATCAATTCGACGTGGTCCGGGCTCGGGCAGCGCAGGTAGCCGGTTTCGGCGTGCATCGGTCTGCTGCCGTCGGCGGCGCGGGTGCGCTGGCGATAGGTGAGGAAGGGGCGGCCGAGATGGCCGAACCGCACTTCCTCCAGGTAGTCGAAGGATTCGATGGTCGGGTACTCACCGTGCCCGCCACCGCGCCAGATGCCGAGCAACGGCGCCAGCGGTGCGATATCCGGATGGGGGGCGACGGACGGTTGAGGTACCACGCGCGAGAGCATACTGCGCATGGCCGCCCGGGTCGCCCCCTGAACGCGGAGTCGGCCGAACCTGTCCGTTTTATCGGATTACTCGGACGGTTCCCCGCCCGGCCTCGCCGCCCAGCTCCGCGACCATGTCCAGAGCGGTCGCATGGCCGCGGTGAGTTCGGTGCCCGCCGCGGTCAGCTCGTAGACCTTGCCGGGGGTTTTCACTATCAATCCCGCGGCCTGGAGATTGTGCAGGCGCACCGAGAGCACACTCGACGAGCACTGCCCCATGCGGCGACGCAACTCCAGGAACCCCAGCGGCGCCGGTTCCAACTCCCAGAGCACCCGCATCATCCACCGCTGGCCCAGCAGTTCCATGACCGCCAGCACCGGTTCGTCGGCCGGGTCGGCACGGCCCCTCGGCGGTTTGGCTCCGCTTGCGCTTCTCATTTCGAACTACGATAGTGATTCTGATTCAGAAGCATTGCCATGGGTCGACCGGAGACAGGAGGGCCGAGGGTGGGTACGACGGGCAACACGGGACGGCGGATCGTCCTGATCACGGGAGCTTCCCGGGGTATCGGCGCGGAAACGGCGCGGATTCTCGCGGAGGGCGGCGACCACGTCGTCATCAACTACCGGGAGAAGCGCAAACGCGCCGACGACCTCGCCGGGCGGATCGCGGCGGCGGGCGGCAGCGCGTCGGTCGCGGGAGCCGATATCGCCGAACCCGACGCCGCGCGCACCCTGATCGACCGGGTCGTCGCGGAATTCGGCGGATTGGACGTACTTGTCCTCAATGCCTCGGGCGGGCTCGAACGCGACGCGGCCCCCGGATACGCGATGGCGATCAATCGTGACGCGCAGCGGCGATTGGTGCGAACGGCGTTGCCCTTCATGCGATCCGGTGGTCGGGTCGTCTTCGTCACCAGCCATCAGGCACACTTCCACGGCCGCAAACCGGTGCCGGCCGACTACGAGCCGATCGCGGCGAGCAAACGCGCGGGTGAGGACGAGTTGCGCGCGATGATCCCGGAACTCGGCACGCACGGTGTCGATCTGCGGGTGGTGTCGGGGGACATGATCGACGGCACCATCATCGTCCGACTGCTCGAGCGCAGGAATCCGGACGCGGTGTCGGCGCGCAAGGAACACGGCGAACTGCCGACCGTGGCCGAATTCGCCGCCGCCGTCGCCGCCGCGACCCGAGGCGTCGCGGAGTCGGGACACACCGTGTACGTCGGCGGACCGGACTACCTGGCACTTTCCGCTACCTGACGATCGAACGTCCCATACCTCGAATTCCCGCGATTCGTGGTTCCGACGGGGCGGACATGGGGGACGAACGGGTTGTCCGCTGGGTTTCCGGTACGCGTTCGGTCACATTTAGGAGACGATTTGTTGATGTCGGAGACCGATGAACGGGCGACGCGGGCGATGAGTGGTACCGGCGATCATTGGCTGGTGCCGGGCAAGGAAATGGTTGTCGCGGTGTGCGGTGGGTTGACCCACGACGGTCATCCGATGCTGGATGCCGCGGGCCAACTCGCGCGTCTGCACGAGATCCGTGAGCGCACACCACTGTCCGAGGCGGCGGGGATCGATCGGCGGCGCCTACAACTGGTGCGCAGCATCGACCGATGGATGACGTTGACGACCCCGGTTCCCTATCACGAGGTCGGCACCTTCGACGCGACGGTCGGGCAGGTGGTCGACCGGCTCGCCGAGCGCGTCACTCAGGTCTGCGTGACGTTGGCCTACGCACCGGATTCGGTGGTCGACAACGCGTGGTCGCGGGTCTACGAATTGGCCGACGCCTACCAGGATCTGGTGGACGGCCTGTGCGCGGGTACCCACCGGGTCCCGGACGCCTGCTAGCGGCCGCGTCCGAAGATCCGCATGCCGCGTCCCTTCTTCCTGGGAAGGGTCGCGTAGACCATGGTCATATCGGCGAAGACCTCGGCCTCCTGTTCGCGTTCGGCGCCGAATTCGCCACGCCCGAGCGCGTGCTGGATCGACAGCGACGGGAGCAGGGCCGCGAGCGTCGTCGGCAACGGCGCGGTCGGCTCGTCCTCGGATCTCCCGTGGCCGAGCAGCATATGGCCGATCTCGTGCAGGATGATGTGGTCGGCGTTGCGTTCGGTGGCGTCGGCGTCGTAGACGATGATGTCGTCGTGATTGCGGGCGATCCACAGCCCTTTGCCGCGACAACCCCGCTCCGCGAGCATTTCCGAGGGAACCTGGCGCAGCGAGATCGAGCGTCCGCGATGGGCCGCGACCGCGGCGAGATAGGCGTTCATATTCCAGGGAAAGGGGAGGGGCACCGCTCTGGTCGCGTCACCGATGCGTGCTTCCATGCTGGTCATCCGGGCCCACCTTACCCATCGGGTTGCGCGGCGTCATCTCCGCATTTCGGACATGGCCGCCGCGCGCTTCCGGGTCGTTCGGTCACTCCTTCCGATCCGGCTCCGGTATCGGGACCGCCTCGGCGGCAGGTCTTTCGCCGTGCGAGACCCGGATCACCAGGTAGTTCACCACCCACAGGGCAGCGCCGATGGCGAGCAGTATCCCCGCGATGACGTACTGATCGGTATTGCGATCCGTCCACGGCGTCACGAGGAATCCGCAGGTGATCGCGCCGACCACGGGCAGCGCCGTCGGCGTGCGGAAATGCTTGTGCTCGACGGTGTCCCGACGCAACACCAGCACCGCCACGTTCACGATGGTGAACACGGTGAGCAGCAGTAGTGCCGTGGTTCCACCGAGTTCGGGCACCTCGCCGACGAACAGGATCAGTCCCAGCGCCAGCACCGTGGTGAACGCGATGGCCACGTGCGGGGTGCGGCGGGAGGCGTGCACCGCGCCGAGCGGACGCGGGATGACGCCCTGGCGTGCCATGCCGTAGAGCAGGCGGCTGGCCATCAGCATATTGATCAGGGCCGAATTGGCGACGGCGAACATGGTGATGAACGCGAAGATATGCGTCGGGAAACCCGGTGCTCCCGCTTCGACGACCTTCAGCAGGGGCGTATCGCCCTGTCCGAGTTCTTCGGCGGGGACCAGGGCGATCGCGGTGATCGACACCACGACGTAGATGAGGCCGGTGAGCAGCAGTCCCGCCAGCAGGACCTTGGGGAAGATCCGGCTCGGTTCCTTGCACTCCTCGGCCATGTTCACCGAATCCTCGAAGCCGACCATCGCGTAGAAGGCCAGTGTGGTGGCGACGATGACGCCGCCGAGCGCGCTGCGGTCGCCGGTGTCGAATTCGACGATCCGCCCGAAATCGCCGTTGCCGAACCCCAGCGCCCACAATCCGATGACGATGACGATCAGCAACCCGCTCAACTCGACGCAGGTGAGCACCACATTGAGTTTCACGCCCTCGGCGACGCCGCGCAGATTGATCGCCGCCACGACGAGGATGAAGGCGAGCGCGACGAGGGTGACGCCGATCCCCGTGCTCAGGTCGAACTCGAAGGCCTCGGCGAAATTCGCGGCGAAAGCCCGCGACGCGGTGGCGGCCGAGGTGATACCCGAACTCATCACGGTGAAGGCGACCATGAAGGTGAGGAAGTGGACGCCGAACGCCTTGTGGGTATAGAGCGCCGCGCCCGCGGCGTGCGGATATTTCGTCACCAGCTCCAGGTAGCTGAACCCGGTGACCAGCGCGACCAGGAACGCGACGAGGAACGGCACCCACACCGCCCCGCCCACCTGGTTGGCCACTTTGCCGGTGAGTGCGTAGATGCCGGTGCCGAGGATATCGCCGACGATGAACAGCAACAGCAGCCCCGGGCCCATCACCCGTTTCAGTTCGGGTTCGGGCGTGGTTCCCGAACCGGCGGTCACGTCGGCCATACGGTGTCTCCTACAGGTCGTGAACAGATTGTGGGAATACCCATTTCTCTCGCAAACCAGTCGCGGTCGGTGACCGCACGCGCAACGAAACCGTCTCGGCGTGAACCGCTCCCGTCTCTGTCGCGTTCCTCCGAAGATCAGCGCATTCTCCGGCATCTCGCCTCCGGGCGATCCACCGGATGCCGGGACGTGTCTCGCACAGGATGGGAAGGTGCAGATGACCAGTGATCAGCGCGCCGGGCCGCGGCTTCCGGCGGTGGCGCAATGGTGGGTGCTGGCCGGCCGGTTGATCAGGCAGTCCCTCCGCAACGGTGAGGTGCTGACGGCCGTCGCGGCGCCGACGGTGTTCACCATCGGGTTCTACGTCCCGCTGAACACGGTGATGAACCTGTACGGGCACGGACTGAGCAGTTACGCGCAGTTCCTGATGCCGATGATCGTCATGCAATCGGTGGCGTTCTGCGCCTCGGCCGCGGCGTTCCGTGCCGCGACGGACGCGCGGGACGGGCTCAACGCGCGTTTCGGATCGCTGCCGATGCCCTTGGCGCTCCCGTTGACGGCCCGGCTGACCGCGGCCACCTATCGCGCGGGACTGGCGCTGGCGGCCGCGGTGGTGTGCGGGTTCGTCATCGGGGTGCGTTTCTACGGGACCGCGGCGGATACGCTGGGATTCCTGGCGTTCGCGCTGTTCATCGCGCTGACGTTCTCCCTCGGCGCGGATGTGGTCGGCACATTGTCGAAGAGTCCGGAGGCGACCACCCAGTTGCTCATCATGCCCCAGCTCATCCTCGGCATGGTCTCGACCGGATTCGCCCCGGCCGAACAGTTCCCCTCCTGGTTGCAGGGGTTCGCGCGCAACCAGCCGATCTCCCAGTTCGTCTACGCCCTGCGGGCGCTGGCGGGCGATCCGTCCGGCAACGCGGGCGTCGTCGGCTGGGAGGTGCTCGGACCAGGGCTGGCCTGGGCGTGCGGCCTGTTGGTCGCGTTCGCCGGATGGGCCGCCGTCATCGTGATGCGGAGGTCGGGATGACAGTGACATCGCAGATGCCGAGGGCCTCCGGGCCGACGGAGACCTTGCGCCTGGTCGTGCCGCAGACGCTGATCCAGACTCAGCGGCTGTTGCTGCGCTGGTGGCGCGATCCGCTCACCGTCGTGCAGTCGCTGATCTTTCCCGCGCTGCTGCTGGTCATGCTGAATACCGTCCTCGGCAAGCAGATCTCGGCGGCGTCGGGGATGAACGCGCTCTACGGGTCGGTGCCGATGGTCGCCCTGGTCGGGGTGATGTCGGGATCTCTCGCCGGTGCGGTGACGCTCGGCCGCGAACGCGACGACGGGCTGCTCGCCCGATTCTGGGTGCTGCCGGTGCACCGCGCGTCGGGGCTCGCCGCGCGGATTCTGGCCGAAGGTGTCAGGATCCTGCTGTGCACCGCGGTCATGTTCGCGGTGGGCACCGCGCTGGGCTTCCGATTCGAGCAGGGGTTCCTCGCGGGCGTGGCGCTGTTCGGCGTGCCGTTGATGTTCGGGCTGGGATTCGCGACTCTGGTCACGGCCGTCGCCACCTATTCCGCCAAGGCCGCCCTGGTCGAGGCCATCTCGCTCGGATCGTCACTGCTGATGTTCTTCAGCACCGGATTCGTGCCGCTGGCCGCCTACCCGGGGTGGGCGCAGCCGATCGTCGCGAACCAGCCGATGAGCCATGCCATCGACGCGATGCGCGGATTGTCGGCGGGCGGCCCGGTGCGTGGGCCGCTGTTGGCCACCACGGCGTGGTCGCTCGGCACGATCGTGGTGTTCGCGATCCCGGCGGTGTTCGGCTACCGGCGCGCCAGCCGCGCCTGAGGCTCAGCCCCTGCGCTCCCTGTCCTGGGCGACCTGCTCGATATGGGCGATGGAATCGCGCGGGCTCAACGCCATGGCACGCAACTGGTCGAATATCACACCGAAGCGCCGGATCTCGAGGTGACCCTCGATCAGCGTGTCGCCCGTGATCCCTTCGACGTACACCAGTTCGGGGTCGTCGGGTTGGGGGAAATCGAGGAGAGTGAACGATCCGAGCATGCCGGGATGCGCACCCGCTGCGAACGGAAGTATCTGCAGGATGATGTTGTTCATCTTGCTGTGTTCGATGAGCTGCTTCAGCTGGCCCTGCATGACCTCGTGCCCGCCGACGACCCGGCGGATAGCGGCCTCGTCGAGGACCACCCACAGCTCCAAGGGCTCGGCCTTGGTGAGCACGCTGCCTCGGCTCATTCGCGCTGAGACCTTACTTTCGGTGACGGCCGCCTCGAGCTTCGGCATCGAGGTATCGATGACGGCGCTCGCGTATTGCGGTGTCTGTAGGAGACCGGGAATGTAGGAGGTCTCGTAGTGCCGCGCGGACAGTGCCGCGGATTCGAAATTGATGTACGCGGAGTAGACCTCGGACAAATTGTCTTCGTAAGGCCGTGACATCCCGGGTTTCTGCGCGTCCGAGAGCAGGTCCATGACGTATCGGCGCTTGTCCGTGTCGATGGCGTACAGGTCGAGAAGTGTCATCAGGGTGCGCCGTTGCGGGCGGGCCTGCGCCTGCTCGATCCGGTACAGGGTGGTGACATTGATACCGGTCCGGCCGCTGACCTCTTCCTTGCTGAGACCGACGCTCTCGCGCATCTCGGTCAGCAAAGCGGCCAAGCGGCGCAAACCGGCGGTGAGAACGGTGCGCTTGCCTGCCATGTCGCCAATCCTTTCACCTCGCGCGGTATTCGGGCCGGAAATCGGGTCGGCACATGGGCCCTCGGATGCCGGGGTCAGGTCTGCGGCATCGGCAGCGGGACGACGACGCCGAACGGCAGCGTGATGCTCGGCTGATGGGTGGCGGGCGGTGCGGGTTGTTCCTGCTCCTGCGGCTGCTGCTGCTCGAGACGGAACGGCGGCTGCTCGGGTGCGCGCACGGCGGGCGGATCGACGGGGTCGGGCCGGACCGGGGCACAGAGGATTCCGCATTCGACGGTGACGCCGGGCATGGTCACCAGCGGCGGCGTCGCGCGCACCGGCGCGCTGGTCTCGGTCATCGGTTCCAGCAGCAGCGGGCGATCGGCCCGTACGGCGCGGGTCGCGAGCACGTCCGGACCCGGCGCGGGTGACATCGTGCCCGGCGTGACGAGATCCGGGGCGATGGTGACCCGGCTCGGCGCGCCACCGGTCCGGTAGGCCGCAGACCAGCTCAGGACATCCGCGGCGTAGGCCCTCGAATTGTTGTAGCGCAGGACCGCTCGCAATTCCTGGGCCGGGTCGCGCAGGTCGAGATCGCCCGAGCAGAGGTACTGCCCGGCGCCGAGTGCGGCGTCGAAGACGTTGTGCGGGTCTCGGATTCGGTCACCGTTGCCGTCGGCGGCGTAGTGGTCCCAGGTCCCGGGCAGGAATTGCATCGGCCCGAGCGCGCGCACGTACCCGCCGCCGGGGGCGGCGATGACCTCGTTGGCGGGCAGCGTGCCGTCCAGCGCGGGGCCGAGGATCGGCTGCGTCGTGGTGCCCGCGGCATCGGTGCGCCCGCCGAAAGCGTGCCCGGATTCGATCCGTCCGATGCCCGCGAGAAGGTTCCAGCTCAGTCCGCAGCCGGGTTTCGACGATGCCATCGCGAGTTCGGCGTTGCGATAGGCCGCGAGCACGATCTCCGGAATGCCCAGCGCCCCGGTATTTTCGGGCAGGGCGATCTCGTGCAGCGAGACGGCGGCCGCCGTCGACGCGCGGTCGTCGGCGGGGGCTATCGCGTGCAGGGTGCGCGGCGAGTCCGGCATCACGGGCAGCAGTCCGACGGCGGTGTCCGCCGATGCCTCCGGCGCGGCGGCCGCGGCCGCGGCCGCGCCGGCGTTGTCGCGGGGCGCCGAAATCGCCGTCGCGGGTACGGAACCCGAGACGACGACGCCGACCGCGATCAGGGTCGACGCGGTGATCGGGGCGGATAAACGCATGCGGCCACACCTATCCCGACGTCGCGAGCCCGCGGCGTGACCGTGTCCGGTCGGTCGCCGTCCCGGACGACGCCGTCCAGAGAACAAGAACGCTCAGTAACATATCGCATGATCGGTCCATGTAGATAGCTTGTTCTTCGGTGATGCTCTGATCACATGAATGGTGAGGTGTCGCGTCGTGACGCGAGTTCGGATTACCGACCGGTCGGGTCTGATTAGCTGAATATCTGCTATTGGTATTCGGTAATCTGAAAAATTGCGCAACAATTCCTCGTGTTCGGTTTTAGCATGGCCGAAAGCATTCCGCTCACCAGCGATTTTCTCTGTCTCTAGCTCGGTTTATTCGGTCCGGTGCCGTTTTCATATCGCAATCAATCCATTCGAGCTCGCCACGCGAATAGAGATTGCTGAATGTTGACTGAATGAGAGAGGCTGGACGTCGACGTGGTGCTTGACCTGAAAGTGGTGGTAGTGGGCGCGGGGTTCGGTGGGATCGGTATGGGGGTGGCGCTGAAGCGTGCCGGGTACGAGGATTTCGTCATCCTCGAGAAGGGCGACCGGGTCGGCGGTGTGTGGCGGGAGAACACCTATCCCGGCTGCGACTGTGATGTGCCCTCACATCTCTACTCGTTCTCCTTCGCCCCGTATCGCAGTGCGAAGCAACGGTATCCGGGCCAGGAGCAGATTCTGTCCTACCTGCGTCAGGTCGCCGACGACCACGGCCTCACCCCGCATCTGCGGTTGAACTCGGCGCTGTCGGGCGCGACCTATCTCGACGATCTTGCGCGCTGGGAACTCACCACCACCGACGGTGAGACGATCCGCGCCGACGTCGTGATCTTCGCGCTCGGCCAGTTACACCGGCCCTACATCCCGAGTATCCAGGGGCGGGATCTGTTCGCGGGTCCGGCATTCCACACCGCGAGATGGGATCACCATCAGGATCTGCGTGGCCGCGATATCGCGGTGATCGGCACCGGCTCCAGCGCGGTGCAGTTGCTGCCCCAGATCGCGCGGATCGCCGGGCGCGTGCACATCTACCAGCGCACGCCGCAGTGGCTGCTGCCCAAACCCGCTCGCGAATTCGGTCCGGTGTCGCGATTGGCGCTGCACGTGCCGGGCGCGCATCAGGCCTACCGCAGGGCATTGCACCGGGGCGCGGACACCCTGCTCGCGCCGATCATGCATCGCGGCTGGTCGGCGCGGCCCGCGCAATGGTTCGCGCGCGCGTACCTGCATCGCCGGGTCACCGATCCCGGGCTGCGCGCGGCGGTGACGCCGGACTATCCGATCGGTGGCAAACGGATCATCTTCGACAATGCCTACTACTCGACGCTGGCCCGCCACAACGTCAAACTCGTGACCGACCCCATCCAGCGCATCGTCGCCGACGGCGTCGAGACCGTCGACGGCGCGCACCGGCGCGCGGATATCCTCATCTACGCCACCGGCTTTCGGGCCGCGGAGTTCATGGTGCCGATCTCGGTCCGCGGTCGCGGCGGACAGGTGCTCCAGGAGCAGTGGTCCGACGGCGCTGACGCCTTCATGGGATTGGCCGTGCCCGGATACCCGAACGCCTTCCTCATCGCGGGACCGAATTCCTTCACGCCCGCCGGGAGCAATCCCACCATGAAGGAATACCAGATCGGCTACATCATGGAATGCCTGCGCTGGCGCGAGGAGATCGACGCTCCCGCGATCGAGGTCGGTGCGACGGCGATGGCGCGGTACCGCAATTGGTTGCAGGGGGCGATCGCGAAGACGATCTGGACGGGATCGGTCAACAGCTGGTTCAAACACGCCAACGGTCGCGTGGTCAATCCGTGGCCGGGGACGACACGCAGTTTCGCGCGCATGCTCGCGCATCATCCGGCGGACGCGTTCACCGTGGTCCCGGCCGGTACGGGCATCGCGTCGAAGGCGAGCGCGGACGCCGAGCAGAGCGACCACGGCGAGGGCGCCTCTCGTTGAACGCGCCTACCGCTCGTTGGATTCGCCGGGGCCGTCGGCCCACTCGTGCGCGGTGAGCAGGAGGTGGTCGAGTTCGGAGCGCATGCGCGTCTCGGCCGCCGCGATCGTGGGCAGTCCGGCGATCAGACGTTCGGCCACGGTGCGCAATTTGGTGTTGGTGTCCTGGGAACGCCATCGCAGCACGCGGAACGCCTGATCGGGTCCGATGCCGTACACCACCATCAGCACGCCCTTGGCCTGTTCGATCACCGCGCGCGAGGCCACGAGATCGGGCAGGACCTCACCGAGCGCCTCGTCGCGATGATCGGCGAGGGTTCCGGTGATGTCGATGTAGTAGCCGATCGTGCCGACGACCTCGCCGCCGTCGTCGAGCATGCGGTCCGACACCACGATCACGTCACGGACCGTGCCGGAGGTATCGACGATCCGGTGGTTGCTGGAGAACGGAGATCCGTCCTCGACCGAGGTGACCAGAGCGGCCTCGACCCGATCGCGGTCTTCGGGATGTTTGTGCGACAGCAGTAGTTCGGTGGTCGGCACCACCTCGCCGGGTTCGTAACCGTGCATACGCGCGACCTCGGGTGACCACTCCCAGCTCTGATCGGCGAACAGGAACCGGAAACCGCCGACACCCTGCGGCTGTCCCGCGCCGACGACCTGCTCGAGCCGGTCGATGTCGACCCGGGGTCCGTCACCGTCACCGCCATCGGTCATCAGCCATTGGTACCACGTCGGCGTGGACGGCCGAGCGGTTTCGCCCTCGGGTGCGCGGCCCGCGCGCCCGAGGGCGAAACAACCCGCGGTCAGGCCTTGCGCTGCGCCGAGGAGCGGGCCGGATTGGCCTGTTCGGCGGCTTTGGGGTCGAGTTCGTCCTGTTTATCCCTGACCCCGGCCTCGATGCGGTCGCCGAGATCCTTGTCGACATTGCGCCAGTACTCGAACGCGCGGCCCAGCACCGGTTCGCTCACGCCGTTGAGCAGATGGCCGACGATATTGTCCACGAGCCGCTGCCTGGCCGGGTCGTCGAGGACATCGCGCACCATGGTGCCCGCTTGGCCCCAGTCGTCGTCCTCGGCGCGGACCGTATATGCCTGCCTGACCATCTCCCCGTCGGTATGCCACCCGACGGGCGGTCCCGACACCTGGGGATCGGCGTGCGGACCGCCCTTGGAATTGGGGACGTAGACCGGATCGCCGGGGTTGTGATGGCGCATCGCCCCGTCCTTGGAATACGAACGGACCGTCGTTGCGTGCGGCGAGTTGACCGGAAGTTCCTTGTAGTTCACACCGATCCGATAGCGGTGCGCGTCCGGATACGAGAACCAGCGCCCGAGCAACATCTTGTCCGGACTCGGGCCGGTGCCCGGGACGGAATTACTCGGTTCGAACGCGGCCTGCTCGATCTCGGTGTGATAGTCCGCCGGATTCCGATTCAACGTCATCCGGCCGACCTCGATCAGCGGATAGTCGCTGTGCGGCCAGACCTTGGTCAGGTCGAAGGGATTGAACCGGTAGGTCTTCGCGTCGTCGAACGGCATGATCTGCATCTGTAGCGTCCAACTCGGATGGTCGCCGCGATCGATGGCCTCCCACAGATCCCTGGTGTGGTAGTCGGTATCGATCGAGGCCATCTGGTCGGCCTCGTCCTGGGTGAAGAACTCGATGCCCTGATCGGTCTTGAAGTGATATTTGACCCAGAAACGCTCGTTCGCGGCGTTGTACCAGAGGTAGGTGTGGCTGGAATAGCCGTTCATGTGCCGCCAGGTGCGCGGGATGCCGCGATCACCCATCAACCAGGTGACCTGGTGCGCGGATTCCGGTGACAGCGTCCAGAAATCCCACTGCATATCGTGGTCGCGCAGGTTGTTGTCGGCCCGGCGTTTCTGCGAACGGATGAAATCCTGGAATTTCATGGGGTCGCGCACGAAGAAGATCGGCGTGTTGTTGCCGACCATGTCGAAATTGCCCTCTTCGGTATAGAACTTCAGCGCGAAGCCGCGCGGATCACGCCAGGTATCGGGGCTGCCGCGCTCGCCCGCCACCGTGGAGAAGCGCGCGAGTACCTCGGTCTTCTTACCGGGCTGGAACAGATCGGCCCTGGTGTAGGCACTGACATCCGCGGTCACCTCGAAGGTGCCGAAGGCGCCGCCGCCCTTGGCGTGCGGCTGCCGCTCGGGCACCCGCTCCCGGTTGAACGCGGCCATCTTCTCGATGAGATAGGCGTCGTTCAGCAGGATCGGGCCGTCAGGCCCCACCGTGAGTGAGTGTTCGTCGCTCGGTACCGGAATACCCGCGTCATCGGTGGTGAAATTCGACATCTTGCTCCCTTCTACCTCAGGTACCGGGAGATCGAGCCGTAGCTCGCGTCCGGCCGTGACAGTTGCCGCCTACCCCCGGCTCCAGCGGTGAAACCGGCCGCCTCGCTCAGTCGCATCCCTCGAGGGTCGCGCGGGCGAGTTCGGCGATGACATCGGTGACCTCCCCACGGGCTCGCATCGCCCGCAGTTGCCTGCGGGCGCCGTTGCCCCTGCTGTGGAGCGCGGCGATCGCCTCGGCGACGAAGTCGTGGTCGCCGGTTTCGCGCAACGCGGGTTCGATCCGTTCGACGAGATCGGCCAGCAGTTCGCGATGCGGCCTGACATGACCGGTCACCGGGTCGAGCCCGTCACCGCCGAGTCCGGAGTGGGCGGCTTTCCAGTAGGCGGCGCGCAGGACTTCGGCGGGGACCGCGGGCGCGCGGACCCCGCCGACGATGGAACGCAGCCCCATCGTCACCGTCGCCCGGATCAATGCCGCGAGCAGGGCAGATTCCTCGGCGGTCGCCGGAACGTCGCTGACACGCACCTCGACGGTGGGAAACGTCTCCGAGGGACGGATATCCCAATAGACCATCTTGTTGTCGAGAATGCTGCCGCTGGCCCGCATCATCGCCACCATCGACTCGTATTCGGTGGCGGAGCCGAAATACGGTGGCGGCCCCGCGCTCGGCCAGCGCCGCCACAGAATGCTGCGCCAGCTGGCGTAGCCGGTATCGCGGCCCCGGTAGATGGCCGAATTGGCCGTCGTCGCGAGCAGGACGGGCAACCAGGGGCGGACGTAGTTGCCGACGAGCACCGCCGTCTCGCGATTCGGCACACCGACGTGGACGTGGCATCCGCACAGGCCCTGCTCGTGGGCCAGCATGCCGTAGGCCTGCTCGATCCGCCGATACCGCGGGGTGTCGGTCACCGGGAAGTGCTCGGGGACGGTCGGGGGGATGGCCACCGCGATCAGCCTGGCGTCGTTGTCCTCGGCGCAGGCCGCGACCGTGCGGCGCTGCGCGCGCAATTCATCGAGCAGCGCCGGGATCCGCGAGTGCACGCTCGTGCTGGTCTCCACCTGACAGCGGGTCAGTTCCAGTTGCAGCGCGATCCCCGCCTGCTTCGCCGCGTCGGCCACCGCCAGATTCTTGGCGGCGGGTGCGCCGGTGACCGGGTCCGCCAGCAGGAACTCCTCCTCGACGCCGACGGTCGGTGCGGCTGCGTCCATGCCTGTAGGCTACGCCGCCTACATGTCGTCGCGGCTATAACAGCTGGTCGAAGGCGCGCCATCGAGGATCGTCGCGCCCACCTCGCCGCCGGGGCCGCGCCTGTAAGGATTCCGTAGGAAAACTCCTAGCTCCAATGGATTTGATTCACAGGTACGAACACGACAGTGGGGTTCGCCTCGACCGGGGATTCGATCCCGGAAGGTCGCACGGATGCCGATACGAGATCCGGATCCGATGGAGAAAAGGAGAAGACAGTGCCGACGATGTTTCCGACTTCCGTCACGGTGGCGAGCCAGGACACCACGCAGGATTACACCCGTTTCGGGTGGACGGTCGCGGCGACGGCCAACGGCGCCTGCCTGATCACCGACGACCGGGTCGCCGGTATCGAACTGACGGGGGAGTTGGCCGCGAATGTGCGCCGCTTCCTGCGCGCGAACAATCTGTCCGGTCCGGTGATCGAGATCCCGGGCGCGCAGCGTCGTGAAATCCATCTCGTCACCGGCCTGAATCGGGTCGAAGGAGCGATCGAGGCGCTGCGGGGTGCGGGAGCCGTCGTCCACAGCGACGGTGCGGGCGTCCCGCTGCCGCCGAGCACCTTGTCGACCGGCGCCCTCACCTGGGGCATCGCCCCCGCCGAGGCCCGCTGGATGCCGCCGCTGGTCGCCCTCGCGGCCGCCGTGCGCGCGGCCTCGCGCCGGGCGCGGATCGTCGGCATCGCCTGCTGAGAAGTGTCGCCCGGGCGACACTCGTGACTCGCGACACCCCGGTTTCGGCTCTATGAGGCCGGGTAGTTCGGTCCGTGAGGACGGCGAAAGCGTCGCGACACGAGAAAGGCGTGAACGATGACCAAACCGATCACGAGCACACTCGACCAGGAACAGCAGCGGATCGCCGGCGAGGCATTGCAGGCCACGGTGGTGGATCTGATCGACCTGACCCTGATCGCCAAGCAGGCACACTGGACCGTCATCGGCCGCAACTTCCGTTCGGTCCACTTGGCCTTGGACGAATTGGTGGTCGTCGCACGGGATTTCACCGACAGCAGCGCGGAACGCGCCACCGCGATCGGTATCAGCCCCGACGGCCGCGCCCAGACGGTGTCGACGGACTCCGGCGCGCTCGGCATCGGCGCGGGCTGGCAGCAGGACACCGACGTGATCGACTCCGTTGTCGCCAATCTCGGCGCGGTCATCGCGCGATTGCGCGACCGCATCGAGGCGACCGAGAAGGCCGATCCGGTCACCCAGGACCTCTTCATCGAGATCGCGGCGCGGCTGGAACAGCTGCACTGGATGTGGCAGGCACAGCTCGCCACCGTCTGATTGCCACCGTCTGATCGCTACCGTGCGATCGACCCGGTGCACACCGAGGTAAGGTTTATCCGCCGTCGACCACCGGTCGACGGCGGATCGCTGTACGAGAGGCCGTCCGTCCCACCGATCGCGGTGGGACGGACGGCCGAATTCGTTCGTGCGCGACCGCGACCGGTGCCCGTCAGTCCAGGGGAATGACGAGGTGGACGGTCTGGAACGTGGCTTCGGGACTTCTCGCGTCGTGGATGACGGTGCCGAAGTTTTTCCAGAAATCCAGCGCGCCGGGTGAGCGGGCATCGGTGTGCAGGTAGAGCCGGTCCAGCGCGGGGTTCTGTCGGACGAATTCGATGGCGTGGCGCACGAGTTCGGTGGCGAGGCCCTGTCGCTGGTGTTCGACCGCGACGTAGACGCGGAAGAGTTGCGCGGTGACGCCGTCCGGGAACTGTTCTGCCAGCCACGCCGGGTGCGGCGGATTCCTCGGTCCCCGTGCCTGGATCGCGGTGGTCGCGACGACCTCGTCGTCGCGTACGGCGACCCAGAGGCGCTGGTTCGGATGTTCCAGGTACGCGGTGCGCGCATCGATCACGTCGTCGTGATGTTCGGGCATGTAGCCGCAACCGAGGACCTTGTAGAAGGTGTCGAGCATGACCCGGCGCGCGCCGGGTAGGTCGCGGGCCTCGGCGACGCGGATCGCGTAGCCGGTGCGGGTCGAGATGGCCGCGGTCACCGCAGGGCTCCGAGTTTGCCCGCCAACGTCTCCAGACCTTCCACGGCGACCGGCCCCGGGCCGGTGTAGCCGAACGGGACGGCGATGACGCGATCGGCGCGGATCGCGTCGATCGCGGCGAGTTCGGGTCGGGCGCGCAGGGCGGCGCGGGCCGACTCGGGGGTCTGATCGCCCTGGGTCAGCAGGATCACGATCTCGGGGTCGCGCTGGATGAGGGTTTCGGTGTTCGCGCCGAAACTGCGTTTGGCGACATCGCCGAAGATATTGGTCAGGCCGAGGATGTCCATCTGAGTGTCGACGGTGCTGGTACCGCCGTAGGCGTTGAGCGTCGATCCGTCGCGGGAGAGGATCAGTGCGGCCGCCGGGCGTTTGCGCTGTTCCGGGGGGTATTTCGCGGTGACGGAAGCGACCCGCGCGCGCAATGCGGCCACTTCGTCCGCTGCCGCTCGCTCGGTGCCGAAGAGTGTGCCGTAGAGCTCGATGTCGGCGAAGACGTCCTCGAAGGTGCCCGCCGCGTCCTGGCAGTATCCCCGGGTCACGATCAGCGGAATCCGCGCGGCCGCGAGGTCGTCGGGGGTGACGGCCGCGCCCTCGAAACTCACCACCACGTCGGGGGTGCGGTTGATGATCTCCTCGCGGGCGAGTTCAGCGGTGGGAGCGACGTATTCGGCGTGTGCGAGCCGGTCGGCGTACGCGCCGGGGAAGGGCGCGGTCTCGAAGGTGCGGGAGACGACCCGGTCCGCGGCGCCCGCGGCGGCGATCATCGGCGCGGCGATGGAGCCCACGGTGACGACACGCTGTGGTGCTCTGTCGAAGGTGACGTCGCGACCGCAACTGGAGATCGTCAGCGGGAAGCCGCCGCCCGGAGTGGCTTCGGAGGTCGGTGGGGTCGATCCGCCGCAGGCGGTGAGGCCGACGAGCGTGGCGAGCGCGAGTGGTAGGACGGCGAGTCGGCGGGCGCGGCGCACCGGGGATATTTTCACGGCTTGTGGGATTCCTTCTCTGACAGTGAATTACGAGGTGACAGTGCGGAGTCGGCGGATCAGGAGCAGCAGCATGGGAGCGCCGACTACGGCGGTGACGATGCCGAGCGGCAGTTCGCGTGGCGCGAACGCGGTGCGCGCCACGACATCCGCGGCGACCAGGAATATCGCGCCGATCAGCGCGGATACCGGGATCAACTTGCGGTGCGCGCTTCCCACACAGAGCCGGGCGACGTGCGGGATGATCAGCCCGACGAATCCGATCGCGCCCGATACCGCGACCACGGCGCCGACGCCGAGCGCGACCAGGCCGAGCGCATAGGTGCGCAATCGGATCGGCGCGAAGCCGAGGGTGCGCGCGGTGTCGTCGCCGATGGCGAGCGCGTCGAACCTGGTGCCGAGCAGAAACAGCGTGCTGAGAGCCACGGCGACGGCGACGGCGGTGATACCCAACGACGCCCACGCGGCCGACCCGAGCGAGCCGAGCAGCCAGAAGAGTACGGCGCGCGCGCCTTCGGGCGAATCGGAGGCGAAGATCAGGAAACTCGTCGCGGCCGAGAAGATGTAGCCGATGGTGACCCCGCCGAGCAGCAGACGCAGCGAGGTCATCTGCCCGTTGATCCGGGCGATCATGAACAGCAGGGCGGTGGCGATCAGCGCCCCGAGGAAAGCGCTGGAGGCGAGCATGCCGGTGGCCACCGTCGTGGTCGAACCGAACAGCAGGCAGACGGCCGCTCCGGTGGACGCGCCGGATGTGACGCCGAGGATATGTGGGTCGGCGAGCGCGTTGCGGACGATGGTCTGGAGGACGACGCCGCTGACCGCCAGCGCCGCGCCGACGCAGGCACCGAGCAGTACCCGTGGCGTGCGCACCAGCCAGACGATGGAATCCTGGGCGGCGGTCCATTCGACGTCACCGGATCGGCCGAGCACGTGGTGGCCGACGATCCTGGCCACCGTCGACGGCGGTACCGAAACCGGCCCGATTCCGATCGCGACGATGATCGTCGCGCACAGCAGTCCGGCGAGCCCGCCGATCCACGCCGCCGTGATCCACCGTTTTCCCGCGTGGTCCAGATCGTCGACATCGGTGCTCGAGATGGTCGCGGTCACGGTGCGAAAACCTTTCCGGTATCGGTGGATACGGAGTCTTCGACACCCAGCCGCCCCGGCCCGAAGAGGAGCTGGATCGAGCCGAACGCGGTGGAACGCGCCACGGTGACCTGGTAGACGGGTTCGAGCAGCTCCGGGGTGAGGACCTCCGCCACCGGGCCCGCCGCGGCGATTCGCCCGCGATCCAGCAGGACCAAGCGGTCGCAGTACCGCGCGGCGAGGTTGAGGTCGTGCAGGACGACAACGGTGGTGACGTCGAGATCGTGTACGAGACCGAGGAGTTCGTGCTGGTAACGGACGTCGAGATGATTGGTCGGCTCGTCGAGCAGGATGTGGTCGGCCCGCTGGGCGAGGGCGCGGGCGATCAGCACCCGCTGACGTTCACCGCCCGAGAGCGAGGAGAACGGACGTTCGGCCAGCTCGCGTACCCCCACCCGTCGCATCGCGGCGGCGGCGGTGACCCGGTCGTCGTGTGAATACCCCTGCAGCGCACCGGCCCACGGTGATCTGCCGAGCAACACCATCTCGGCGACCGTGATCGGGGTATCCGCCGAGGACTCCTGCGTCACCACGGCGAGGCGGCCCGCGAGGTCGCGACCCCGCAGGGTGGCCACCGGTGCGCCGTCGACGGCGACGACACCCGTGCGCGGACGCAGGGCCCGGTAGATCAGGCGCAACAGCGTCGATTTGCCCGAGCCGTTGGGACCGATGAGACCGAGGGTGGTTCCCGGTTCGGCCACCAATCCGATTCCCGACAGCACGATATCGCCGTCGTAGTCGAAATGGACGTCGTCGAGGCTGATCACGCGACAACCCCGGCGGGGGAGACGGTCGCGGGCCCGGCATGTCGCCGGGCCACGACATGCAGGCGGTCGTCGTCGAGCCGGTCGCCGAGCACACCGTCACCCGGCCACGCCGGGTCGGTGAGCGGTCCCGGTCGGTCGAAGAGCGCGACGACCTCGAATCCGCTCAGGCCGAGCAGGTATCGCAGTTCCCGGGGGAACAGCAGACGCCAGGCGGTGTCCTGGGCGACCGGCTGGTCGCAGCCGTCCCAGGTCCAGACTCGCCGCCTGCGCAGCAGTTGCTCGGGTAGATCGACCGACAGCGAGGTACGCGAGGTGTACCCGACGCCCTCCCATTCGACCGTGCGGATCGATTCGTCGCCGAGCAGCTCCTGTCGTCCCCGGTCGGTGAGCAGGAACGCGCCGTTGCGCATCTCGAGGATCAGCAACCCGCCGGGGCGCAGGCACGCGGCGAACCGGGTCAGCGCCGCGACGATATCGGCGGTGTCGTGCAGGTGCAGCAGGGTGCTGCCGAGACACGTCACCACGTCGACGGGCGCGGCGGCTTCGACGTCACGCGCGTCGCCGACCGTCACGTCCAACTCCGGGTATTTCGCGCGGGCGTAGGCCACCATCCGGGCCGAGATGTCGACGGCGCTCACCCGGTAGCCGAGGTCGGCCAACCGGGCGGCATCGCGTCCGGTCCCCGCTCCGATATCGAGCAGCCGCCTCGAACGCGTCGCGGTGTCGGCGAACCGCGTCACCAGGTCGTGCACGAAACGCGCGTTGCGTTCGCCGTTGTCGGGGAAGGTCCGCTCGTAGAGCGCGGGATTGTCGGTCAGCAGATTTTCGCTGGTGAGCACCGGGCTAGCGTCGGTCGGTGTCATGGTCGGAATCACCTTTCACGAGAACGGTGTGCGGGTCCGGCCGAGCGTCCGGCGGGCTGTCGGGCTCGGGTAGCGTGCCGCGCCGGTGCAGGACTGTCACGGCGGCGGCCGAGAGGAAACCCGTCGCGGCGCACAGCAGCGCGGGCCACCAGGCCAGCGGTCCGCCGAACCGGTCGACCGCCGCGCCGACCGTGGAGGTGAGCGTCACCGTGAACACGCCCGCGACGAGATAGAAAGCGCCGTAGTAGGTTCCGGTCAGGGTCCGGCCGCTGAATCGCGGTATCAGCTCGTTGACGAAGGGCTGCACCGTCATGACGCCGACGGCGAGGATCGCCGCGGCCACCGCGACCGGCGCTACCGCCGCGACCGTGGGAAGCGTGCCGCCGGAACGGGATTCGAGTAAGCGCGCCGCGATCGGCGGGACCAGGAAGGCCGCGCCCATCGTCGTCATGCCCAGTGCCATCGCGGGTCCGCGCGCCCGGGTACCGAGCGCGCGGGTGATACGCACCTGGAGCAGCAGGATGGTGATCGTCTCGGTGAGGAACAGCGCCGCCACCGCGATGGCCGCGCCGTCGTCGCCCGCGGCCCGCTGTGCCTGCAAGGTCAGGATGAAATAGATCTGACTCTGCAAGGCGAACATGCCCATCAACGCGATGGCGAAGGACCGGAACGCGCGGTGGGTGAGGACGGTGCGGATATCGCCCCGCACGGTCGTCGCGCCGCGCGCGACCGGGCGATCGGGGAGCAGGAGCAGTTGTGCGACGGTGAGGCACAGGAAGATCGCCGCGGCCACCACGGCGCTGAGCCGGAAACCCACCGAGACGAGAACGGTGCCGACGATCGGTCCGAGTGCCGAACCGATATTGCCGAAGATATTGAACAGCGCGAAGGCGTCCGCCGCGCGGTCGTCGCTGTCGAGGGCGATATAGGAGCGGACCGCCGGATTGAACAGCGCCCCGGCGAATCCGGTGAGCACGGACGCGATCAGCACCACCGCGACGGACCCGCCCACCGCGAACAATCCGAATCCGGCCGCGCGAATGGCCGCCCCGATGATGATCACCCGGCGCGCGCCGAGTCGATCGGCCGCCGACCCGCCGACCAGGAACAACCCCTGCTGGCTCAGATTGCGCACCCCGAGCACCACGCCGACGGTCGCCGCCGACAACGCCAGATCGTGCAGCAGGTAGTCGGCGAGAAACGGGATGAGCAGGTAGAACCCGGTATTGCCCGCCAACTGGTTGACCAGGAGCAAGCGCACCGACAGCGGGAACGTCCGGAACAACGCGAGGGTGTTCACGCGGCCTCCCGTCGGCGGATTCCGAGTCCGGGCCCGGCGGGACGGCGCAGGCGACCGTCGAAATCGCCGAGCCCGCACCACGGGTCGGCGGCGATGAGCAGATGTCCGTCCAGGTCGACCCACCGCGCGGCGCCGCTCAGATGCGCAGCGGGGGCGATGCCGAGCGATGTCGACACCTGGCAACCGAGCATCACGTCGACACCCGAGCGCCGTGCCCAGTCGATCATCAGCGCGGCCGCGTCCAGGCCGCCGCATTCGGCCAGTTTGATATTGATGCCGGCCACGGTCGGGGGCAGGGCCGCCAACTGTTCGACCGAACCCGCGTCCTCGTCGGCGATCACCGGCATGGGTACCGCTCGGGCGACGGCATCGAGTTGTTCCGGCCGTCCCGCGGGTACGGGTTGCTCCACCGCGGCGATCTCGAGGTCGGCGAGTTCGGTGAGGATCCGCACGGCGGTCCCGGTGTCCCATGCCCCGTTCGGGTCGAGTATCAGCGTCGCGGTCGGAGCGGCCGCCCGCACCGCACGGACCCTGGCGATATCGGCGGCGGGATCGCGTTCGCCGAGCTTGAGTTTGAGCACCGAGAAACCGGCGGTGATCAGCCGTGCCGCCGAGCGCGCCGTGGCCAGGGGCGGTCCGATGCCCAGGGTGTAGGCGGTCGGGACCGAATCCCACGGCGGCATACCCAGGTAGGAGCACAGCGGCTGTCCGTCCCGGATGGCGAGATGGTCGTGTACCGCGATATCGACGGCGGCCGCGACGGGCAGCGCGTCGGCCAGACGTCGGCGCAGGACGGGCAGTGCCGCGCGCAGAGCGTCCGGGTCACTCGCACGCGCGACCCACTCGGCGGTGCCCGCGAGCGCCCGCCCGATCGTCGCGCCGGTGATTCCCAGACGCGGACTGGTGACGACTTCGCCCCGACCGGAGACGCCGTCGTGCGACAGGGTGACGCAGACGGCGTCGCGTTCGGCCATGGTGGCGCGTGAGATGCGCAGCGGTTCGGTGAGTTCGATCCGCGTGGTTGTCCATTCCAGTCTCATGCCCGCACCCGCGCGGTCGCCGGGTCGCGGACGACGCGGCAGCGCGCCCACCCCCGTGCCTCGGATTCGTCGGGGTCGCCGAATTCGACCGGCTCGGTGCGCGGTGCGCCGAGCAAGCCGCGCTCGGAACACCAGCCGTCGTCGTAGATGGTGTGCAGATACCGGTGCGGCCCGTCCGGAAAGACGGTCAGCACCCGCGATCCCGCTTCGCGGCGTGCCACCCAGTCGGCGACGAGCGCCGCGGCCCCGGTGCTCCATCCGCCCCCGAGGCAGGTACGCGCGGCGAGTTCGCGGCAGGCGGCGACCGATTCGACCGGGCCGACCCAGTGCACCTCGTCGAAATCGGCGTAGGCGACATTGCGCGGCAGGATACTGCTGCCGAGGCCGCGCATCACCCGGCTGCGCGCGGGCTGGCCGAAGATCCGCGAGCCGACCGCGTCGACGCCGACGACCCGCAGGTTCGGCCAATAGCGCCGCAGCGCCCGGGTCAGGCCCGCGGAGTGTCCGCCGGATCCGACGGTGACCACGAGCACGTCCATCGGCTCGGCCTGGTCCAGAATCTCGCGCGCCATGTCGAGATAGCCGAGCGCGTTGTCGGGATTGTTGTACTGATCGGGCCAGTACGCGCCGGGTGTCGACGTGAGCAGGGCGGCGATCCGATCGAGTCGGGCGCGCTGCCAGCCGCCTTCGGGATGTGGATGTTCGACGACCGCGAGGGCGACGCCGTAGACGCCGAACAGCGTACGCATATCCGATTCGAGTTCCGCGTCGACGACGAGGGTGACCGGATGGCCGAGCGCTCGCCCCACCAGCGCCAGTCCCACGCCGAGTGTGCCACTCGTCGATTCGATGATCGGCGCGCCGGGCTTCAGTTCCCCGCGATCGGCGGCGGCGAGCAGCATGGACGCGGCCGCCCTTGCCTTCATACCGCCCACGCCCGCCGCTTCGATTTTCGCCCAGTAGTTTCCGGACTCCGTGGGGATCGAGGTGACCGGCGTCCCGCCGATCAACCGCAGCAGCCCGGATCGACCGCCGTGTGGCTCTACTGTGCGCACGTGGACTCCGAACGGTGGTAGTGGAAGTGAGTGCTCGGGCCGCCGTCGAGGGAGAAGAACGGATACGGTTCGGCCGAAATCGCCGTGACGGCGTCGTCTCCGAGGAACCAGGGCAGCACGGCGCTACCGCTCTGCGCGAACATCACCAGAGGCAGGCCGTGCCGCCCCGCGTGCTCGAGCAGATGATCGAAACTGCCGTTGACCAGGGTCATGCCGGTGACCAGCATGGCGTCGTACGGTTCGGTGATCTCCGCTGTCGACCTCAGCACCGGTTCGTCCCATTCGGTCACCCCGCCCGCGCGGTCGCAGGGGATGTAGTCCATGCCGCGCTCGCGCAATTCGGCGAGCAGGGAATTGACGACCCCGACCACCAGCACCGTCCGTATGCCGCGCGTCGGCAGCAGGTCGATGACGGTGGCGGCCCGGCACCGGGATTTCGCCAGTGACGACGCGCCGTCGACCACGACCGTCCGACCCGGTCGACCCGCCGCCGAGGGGTGTGGGTGCAGGTGCATGAGGTAGGCGTCCAGTGCCGCGATACGGACGGCGGGTACGGCGTGGTCGAGCAATTCGGCGATCGTCGCGCCGACACAGTCGGAGACGACCGCCGAACGCTCGCCGGGTAGATCGGATTCCGATCCACAGGAGCCGACCACGGAACCGATACGCACACTGAAGATCTCGTTGTGATAGCGCTGTGCCCGCCCCGCGTGCCCGGTGCCGTACGTGGTGAGGAAGGCGCTCGCGACCGTGACGGTCTCCGGTGCGGGACCGAGCGCGCCCGACCGGACCAGGGCGACGAGTTCGGCGACCGAGCGCGGTCGGTGACCGAGTGCGAGGGGTTCGGCGGCCGTCATGCTCGGCTGCCGGAATCGCGATAGGTGACCTGTAGTTCGCTGATCGAGCGCTGGGCGAGTTCGCTCGCGGCACCGAACTTCTCGTCGACCACCATGACGTGTCCGAGGTACTCGTTGTTGTTGTCGGCGGTGCGCACGGTCTTGCCTGCCGCGGCGAGGTGATGATCGACGATCCGGTCGTCGAGCGACCACTGCCGCGCGCCGTCCACGGACTCCAGTTGTCCGGCGCGCTCCGGAATCAGGAAAGCGATGGCCGCGCTGCCGATACCGGTATCGACCGGTTCGAGGACGGGTTCGATTCCGGCGGCCAGATCCGCGTGGACCGAGGGGAGGTCGATGCCGGTGACCCGGCGCACCAATTCGGTGATCCGGTTACCCGCCGGTCGCGGGTTGACCTCGATCAGTCGCGGACCGCGCGCGGTCAGTTTGACCTCGGTGTGCGCGACCGTGTCGTCGAGTCCGAGCGCCGTCACGGCGGCGGCCGCGGCCGCGCCGATCGCCTCGGACTGCTCGGGTTCGGTGGCGGCGGGGAACATGTGCCCGGCCTCGATGAAGCAGTCCGAACCCACCACACGCTTGTCGGTGATGCCGACGATCGTGGTCCGGCCGCCGTGGGTGACGGTCTCGACACTGTATTCGGGACCGTCGAGACATTCCTCGACGAGTATGTCCGGCGCGCGCAGTTGACCACGCGCGTTGACGGGGAACCCGGCGATGGCGGCGACCGCGTCGTGTAGTCGGTCGACGTTGTCGACGCGGCGCACGAACATCCCGCCGCAGAGGTCGACCGGTTTGACGACGACCGGATAGCCGATTCGCTGCGCCGCCGCGGCGATCTCGTCCCATGCGGCCACCACCGCGAATGCCGGACCGGGAACCCCGGCGGCCGAGCAGATCCGGCGGGTCGTCGCCTTGTCGCACGCCGCGCGCATCGCGTCGCGGCTCGGTCCGGGAAGCCCGAGGTCGGCGGCGATGGCGGCGACGGTGGGCAGGTAGTAGTCACACGAGGACAGCACCCCGTCGAATTCGAAGACCTGGTGCAGACGACGCACGGTGGCGACGACGGCCTGCTCGTCATTGGTCTCGGCCGTAAGGATATTCGTCGCGCCGAGCAGGGGATGGCGCGCATCGGTCGCCGTCCGCAGGTAGTGCCCGAGATCGCGGGTCAGGAAACTGAATCGGTGTCCTCGGTCGCGGATGCCGTGCGGGAGCAGTGTGCTCATGGATCCGACCCAGCTCTCCACCATCAGTAGGTGTCCCATGTGTTCTCCTCGTCAGGTGCGGTCGATCAGTAATGATTATCGTTATCATTATCTCTCGAAACCCCTCCCCGGGAAGGGGTTTCGAGAGGGTGCGACCTAATGGGCGGGCGCGGTATTCGGCGAGGGGGAGTTGATCGTCGTGAAGTACTGCGCGGCGGCCAGTATCGCGACCGGTCCGGTCACGAGAAGTTGCCCCGCGACCGTGCCGAGCGCGCCGACCGCGACGATTCCGCCGAGGCAGCCGACGGCGGCGGCGGGGATGAACGAGCCGAACAGTCCGACGATCGCCGCCGCGGCGACGGTGGCTCCGGCGATGCCGCCGAGTGCGCAGCCCACCGCCGCGCCCGCGAGTCCGCCGGTCAGCGTCCCGATGGTCGCGCCCATCGAGATCGTGCTGGTCAGTCGACTCCAGGCCGCCTGTTCCCGTTCGTAGTCGTTCTTCCAGGGCGCCTTGTTCTCGTAGGGCAGGGCGACCGGTCGATACGTCGCGTGGGCCGGATCGAATCGTGGCGTGAGCGTCGCGGTGTCACCCGCGATGTCGGCGGCGATCGGGAAGACGAAATCGTCGACGCGGAACGCGAGTTCGGTCCCGGCGAGGGCGGTTCCGTCGGTCGCCCTGATCGTGAAGGTGCCGTTCTCGACGGCCATCGATCCGGAATCGGTGGTGATGACGGTGGAGGTCTCGGTGGTCTCGGCTCGATACGAGACGGCCTCGACGGGCACCGCGTGGACGGTCGCCTGGCCGAATGTCATAGCGGCGATCAGCAGTGTCGCACCCACGGTGGGGGCGGCGGTTTTCCTCATCTGCACGTTCGGATTCCTCGTCGGTCGGTGGAGCTGGCGAATGCGCCGACCCGATCTTAATGACAATGAATGTCGTTTGCATAGTGGGAGGGTGTGAGCCCGCCCGGCCGTCGGCTGTCGCGGACCGCGCGGTCTGTTGCTCGCCGGGTGCGGAACGCCGGAAACCCCTCTTGCACATGCCGTTCCGTCTGTTTCGCGGACTTCCCGTGGTCACGGCCGTGCGATGACTTCGAGATTGCATCTGTAAGAACATGTTGGTTGCAGCAAGTAGAACGCAATCTTGCGTTCTGGTATCCGTGAGCGCCGGTTGCCGCTAGCCTGATGCGAGAACAACTGATCCGATGACCGGGAAAACCGAATCGAGAGCCAATAATGTTGGTACTGAGAGCATTGGTGTCGGGCGATTTTCGGGGGATGCGATGAGCGCGCCGACTGTAGGGGTACTGCCGACCGCTCCGCAAATACTGTGCGCATTCCAGGGGCGGCGTTTCCTGGATCGCGAACTGTTGCGATCCGCCCACGCCCTCGCCGAACTGCATGCCCGTCGCGCCCAGATACGCGATGCCTTTCTTGTCGCCGAAATCGACTGTCGGCGAGTAGAGCTCGTCGACGATATCAACGACTGGATCTCGCAGGAGGTCCCGCAGCATCGCCAGGGTGCGTCATTGCATACCGAAAGCCTCGGGTCCGTCGTCGATCGGATGGCACGTAGCTGGGTCGATGCCAACCAGGCTATCGATGTCGACGGTCCGCGCAGCGACAGCACGCACAAGCATTGGTATCACTTGGCCGAACTCGTCGACGGTTACACGGATCTGGTCACCGACGTCGCCGGTGGTCGTCGTCGACTGCCCGAGAAGTAACGCCGGGAAGCGACCCGGAATCGGTCGGATGTCGTGAATCGAATTTTTATCGTGTTGTTATGAAACTGTATTCGATTCCGCGACAACGATTTCTCCGCATGGACCGCTGCCACGATGATCGTGTGGCAGCGGTCTCGCTTTGTGCTCATTCGCCGGGACCTGATTACGATCGACGGGGTGTCGCTGCTTCCTTTGATCTTCACCGCGGGCTGGGCCAGTGGAATCAATGCCTACGCGGTAGTCCTGCTATTCGGGCTCTACGGTCTGACCGGGTTATCCGATGACGTACCAGTCGGTTTGCAACGTGCCGATGTCCTGATCGCGGCGGCCGTGCTGTTCCTGATCGAGGCGGTGGCGGACAAGATCCCGTATCTCGATTCGTTCTGGGATTCCTTCCACACCGTGGTGCGCCCCGCCTCCGGCGCGGTCGTGGCCGCGCTGATCGCGGGACCGGACGGGTCGCTGCCGCAATTGGCCGCGGCGGCGGTCGGCGGGACCTCGGCGCTGGTCAGTCATCTCGTCAAAGCCGGGCTACGGATGGCGATCAACACCTCGCCGGAACCGGCGAGCAATATCGTCGTCAGCACCGCCGAGGATTTCGGTGTCGCGGCGATCATCACCCTCGCCGTCTTCCATCCGGTCCTCGCCGCGAGCATCGCCGGAACCCTGTTGCTCATCGGCGCACTGCTGGTCCTGTTGGCGGCGAGCAGGATTCGCCGCTTCCGCCGACGCAGGCGCGAACGCCGCGCCCGACGCGAGGAAGCCGCGCTCGCGGGCTGAGGCCGCTCGGGCGGTGGATCGGGCGACACTCCACCCGTCCGAATCGCCTTGCGGCCCCTCGGCGCGCCGACGACGATCGATACATGGAACAGCCGACGCCACCGCAGCGGGCGCTGGCGCGGGGAGTCACCCCGCCCCGGCGCATCGAACTCGGCGACCTGTTGCTGCGGCGATGGGAGAGCACCGACTTCGAGGCCCAGTTCGAAGCGCTCACGGCGTCGTTCGATCAGTTGCACGCCTGGATGCCGTGGATGGCGCAAGCCCCGTCGCGCGACCGGCAACGCGAATTCCTCGCCAAGGCCACGGCGGGCTGGCCGGACCCGACCGGGGAATGCGCCTACGGCATCTTCGATTCCGAGGGCGGTCTGCTCGGCGCGATCGGCCTGGGCGACCACCTGGGCCCGAAAGCGCTGGAAATCGGCTACTGGTGCCACTCCGCGCACACCGGCCGCGGGCTGATCACCAGATCCGCCGCCGCACTGACCGATATCGCGCTGGCACTGCCCGATATCGGGCACGTCGAAATCCACTGCGACGCCGCCAATACCCGTAGCGCGGCGGTTCCGCGCAGGCTCGGCTACCGCCTGGACCGGGTCGCGCCCCGGGAACGGCTCGCGCCCGCCGACTCCGGTAACGGCATGGTCTGGGTACGGGACACCCCGCTGAACGGTGTGTGACCTGTCCGCTCGGTGGCCGTCGTTCCGCTCGACCGGGAACGGCGCCTCGGCGCGGGCAGGGCTCAGAGTCCGAGCAGGTCGGCGGTGTCCTCGCCGAGGAGAGGGCCGAATGTCGTCGCGAGATGTCCGGCCCCGGTGACGACCCAGACGCGGTCGCTGGCCCGGATCCGGGTGACGGGCGCCGACGGGTCGGCGCTGTGGCTGCGGACATAGGACCAACGCCGCAGCACCCGGGGCAATTTGCGGCCGAGCAGTTCCTCGGTGACCTGGGTGAGGTGGTCGTAGGGTGCCTCGTCCACGTCGAAGGGGAAGGGTTCGGCGGATTCGTGGGTCCGGCCGATCGTCAGTCCGCCGTGCAGGCGCTGGACACAGAGCAGTTGCATCGTGTGTTGCGCGGCGACGGCGGTCTGGGACTGTTCGGCGATCAGCGCGTCGACGGCCGGGCCCGCGAAACCGGGGTGGTAGCGGAAACTGTCACCGTCGGCGACGGCGGTGCTCAGTGGTTCGCCCAGCGGTGCGGTCTGCATCATCTGCGCGCGGACCCGGTGCAGCGGAAGGACACCGGCGAGTTCGCGGGTCAGGCCGGTGTGGGTCGCGCCGGGGCAGTGCAGGACCAGATCGGCGTCGAAGACCCGGCCGTGATCGTCGAGAACCCGCGCACCCGAACCGGTATCGGTGACCGACCTGGCCTCGGCGCCGGAGTGGAAGGTGTAGCGCCCGGTCGCGGTGAGAGAGGCGCGCAGCGCGGGCAGCGCGCGGCGCGGTTCGATGACCGAATCGGTCGAACAGTGCAGTCCGGCGATGAATTTGCCACGCAGCGCGGGGGTGAGTGCCCGCACTGCTTCGGGCTCCAGCAGTTCCAGGCCGCGTGATCGCGCGTCGGCGTCCGCCGCCGCGGCCTCGGCGACGGCGAGTTCCGCGTCGGTGCGGATCACGGTGAGCGAGCCGGTCGGCCGGAACCCGATGCCGGGCACCCTGCCGCCGATCTCCTCCCACAGCTGCCTGGCGAGCAGGGCCGCCCCCAGGTCGGCGGACGAGCATCCCGACACCCGCACGAGTCCGCTGTCGCGCACCGCGGCGCCCCGCGCACTCGACTCCCGCTCGAGGTGCACGACCTCGTGCCCTCGGCGCACCGCGGCGAGCGCGTGGGCGGTACCGAGGAGTCCGCCTCCGATGACGACCGATCGCATGGACCCATGGTGGGCCGTTACACCGGAGCGCGGGCAGCGCGCGGGCGAACGGCAGGTTAACAAGTGACCGGTTCTCGACGTCTACCCACCGCGCTACCGGGTCGAATACCACCCGGACGACGCCGCGATGGCACGGCTGCGGGCGGTGGCAGCGCTGCGATAACGGGGCGCTCGGTCCGATCCGCCGCGACGGTCGGGAAACCGAGGGTGTCCAATGGCTACGAGACAGATGGTTTCCGAGACGAACGGTTTCGGGATGTCGGCCGGGAGGACAGTCGGTGACGAGCGATATGCGCGGGCAGGGTTCGGTCGAGGGGACGGCCCCGAGCGAGGAGACGAAACCGGAGATCGCGGTGCGCCCCGACCATCTGTTCCGGGTGCAGACCATCGCCGCCGACGCGGCGACCTCCACCGCCGTGATGGATATCGGTCCCTGGCTGCACGGACTCGACGGAAACTACGCGCACGGATCGCTCGGTGTCCTCGCCGATATCGTCTTCGGTCACAGCGTGTTCGTGGCGGCCCAGCCGCACGTGCGCGCCGTCACGACCGAACTGCTGCTCGAATTCTGCGACCCGGTCACGAGTGCGGGCGGCGTGTTGACCGCCGAGGGCACGACGATGCACGTCGGGAAGGGATACGGGGCCGGGGCCGGGGTGATACGCGCCGAGGACGGCACCGCGATCGCCACCGGCATGGTGCGCCTGCACTTCTTCCCGGGCGAACGAATCGGCCCGGCCCGCGCTCCGGCCTCGCGCGCGGATCTCGACCGGGCGCCCCATCCGCTCCGGGTACTCGACATGGACCTCGAATCGCGCCGCGACGCGGCCGATCTGCGCGTGCGTATCACCAGGGAGATCTGCAACCCCGGCGGCGGGATCCACGGGGGTATCTCGGTGTGGCTGTCGGAACTGGCCGCCGCCGAGGCCGTCGGCGCGGCGTCGGAACGGCTGCGGCCCACCTCGCTGCACATCACCTACCTGCGCCACAGCCCGGTCGACACCTCCGTCACCTTCGCCGCGCGCGTCGAACACCGCACGAATCGGTCCGCGGTCGTGCGGGTCGTGGCGACCAGGGAGAACGGCGGGGTCGGCACCGAGGCGACGATCGTCTACCGGAAGGTGGAATGAGGGCGGGCGTCGGCGGCGCCCGGCACCGCCGGGTGGTGATCGGCCGGTCCGGATAGTCTTGTCCCATGGCAGTTCGGACCCGCAAACCCCTCGTACCCGGCACGCAGTCGCCCACGCGTGAGGTGCCCCGCTCGATCGAGCGTCCGGAGTACGCGTGGAAGAAGACCGTGAACGAGGGGCGTGAGCCCTGGGTGCAGACCGCGGAGACGATCGAGAAGATGCGGCTCGCGGGAAAGATCGCGGCGCGGGCGCTCGAGGAAGCGGGTAAGGCGGTGGCGCCCGGCGTCACCACCGACGAACTCGACCGCATCGCGCACGAGTACATGTGCGATCACGGGGCCTACCCCTCCACGCTCGGCTACAAGGGTTTCCCGAAGTCGTGCTGCACGTCACTGAACGAGGTGATCTGCCACGGCATCCCCGACTCGACGGTGATCGAGGACGGCGACATCGTCAATATCGACGTCACCGCCTACATCGACGGCGTGCACGGCGATACGAACAAGACCTACCTCGCCGGCGATGTCGACGAGGAGGTCCGGCTGCTGGTCGAGCGGACCGAGGAGGCCACCGCGCGCGCCATCAAGGCGGTGCGGCCGGGGCGGGCGCTCAACGTCATCGGGCGGGTGATCGAGTCCTACGCGAATCGCTTCGGCTACGGCGTCGTCCGCGATTTCACCGGTCACGGCGTCGGCCCGACGTTCCACAGCGGCCTGGTGATCCTGCACTACGACCAGCCCGCGATCGAATCGGTCATCGAACCGGGCATGACCTTCACCATCGAGCCGATGATCAACCTCGGCGGCATCGACTACGAGATCTGGGACGACGGCTGGACCGTGGTCACCAAGGACCGCAAGTGGACCGCCCAGTTCGAGCACACGCTCGTGGTCACCGACACCGGCGCCGAGATCCTCACGCTGCCGTGAGGGTTCGGCGGTGCGGTGCGGGGCCGACGCCGTCGGGTGGTCGCGAGGTCGCGCGGGGGCGGCCGCGCGCACGGTCCGGTGATATCCCGGCGACGGTCACGTCGTGAAGGGAGCGTTACTGGTCGCGGGCACCACCTCCGACGCGGGCAAGAGCGTGGTGGTGGCCGGGCTGTGCCGCCTGCTGGCCCGTCGGGGCGTCAAGGTCGCCCCGTTCAAGGCCCAGAACATGTCCAACAATTCCGTCGTCACCCTCGACGGCGGGGAGATCGGCCGAGCGCAGGCATTGCAGGCCCAGGCCTGCGGACTGGAGCCGAGCGTCCGCTTCAACCCGGTCCTGCTCAAACCCGGCAGTGACCGGCGCTCGCAACTGGTGGTGCGGGGCAAGGCCGTCGGCACCGTGGGCGCGCGCGACTACTTCCAGCACCGGCAGAGTCTGCGCCGAATCGTCGCCACCGAACTGGATTCGCTGCGCGCCGAATTCGACGTGGTGATCTGCGAGGGCGCGGGCTCGCCCGCCGAGATCAATCTCCGTGCCACCGACCTGGCGAATATGGGTCTGGCGCAGGAATCCCGACTACCCGTGCTCGTCGTCGGCGATATCGACCGCGGCGGTGTGCTCGCGCACCTGTTCGGCACCGTGGCGGTTCTCGACCCCGCCGATCAACAACTCATCTCGGCCTTCGTCATCAACAAATTCCGCGGTGACGTCGAACTGTTGCGTCCCGGCCTGGAACGACTGACCGAGCTGACCGGCCGCCCGACCCTCGGGGTGATCCCCTTCGCCGACGATCTGTGGATCGACGCCGAGGATTCGCTGGGCACGGTCGGCGACACTGCCGTCGGCAGACCGCGGTCGCCCGTCGGCGCGCAGTGGCTGACGGTGGCCGCCGTCCGGTTGCCGCGCATCTCGAATTCCACCGATGTCGAGGCGCTGGCGTGCGAACCGGGCGTCGCGGTGCGGTGGGTGACCGAGCCGTCCCGGCTGGCCGACGCCGATCTGGTGGTACTGCCGGGCAGCAAGTCCACCGTCACGGATCTGGAGTGGTTGCGGCGCAGCGGTATCGCGAAGGCGCTGCGCGAGCGCGCGGCGATCGGCCGCCCGATCCTCGGAATCTGCGGCGGCTATCAGATGCTGGGCAAACAGATCAGCGACGACGTCGAATCCGAGGCCGGGATGGTCAACGGGCTCGGTCTGCTCGATCTCGACATCGAATTCGATCCGGTGAAGGTGCTGCGCACGGTCGACGGCCGGGGCGCGGGCGGCGCCGCGACCGAGGGAATCGCGGTGGCGGGCTACGAGATCCACCACGGTCGGGTCACCCACAGCGGCGATCGGGCGTGGCTGGAAGTGGACGGTCGGGGGGAGGGCAGCGTGCGCGGCGCGGTGTGGGGCACCCACCTGCACGGCCTGCTCGAATCCGACGAATTCCGCCGTGCCTGGCTGCGTATCGTCGCCGATCGGGCCGGACGCTTCGATTACGTCGTCGCCGAGGATATCTCGGTGGCGGCGGTGCGTTCAGCGCAACTGGACCTGCTGGCCGATCTCCTCGAGGAACATCTCGACATCACCCGGATCGAGGAACTGATCCGCGACGGCGCTCCCGCCGATCTCCCCGTACTCGCCCCCGCGCTGCTCGTGCCCGCGCCGGTGCAGCCGCATCGGCCCGCCGCTGTCGCGCTCGCGCCGGACGCTGTCGCGCTCGCGCCGGACGCGGCGATATCGAGTACGGAGTCTTCGGCGGTACGTGCGGCGGATGGGTGAACGATGGATCGGTCGTCGGATACGGGCAGGACGGTCGTGTCGGCGACCATGGCGGGCGGGGGCCGGATCACCGTCCCGGTGGACAGCGCGCGGATCCACGACGTGCTCGGGGAGGACCGGTGACGCAGGAGACACCCGGCGATGCCGGGCGATGACTGCGGGCCCGACCCGGCCCCGGCGACGCGGCGACGCGGGCGAGTTCAGCCGAGCGGTGTACCGTACACCGGCATGAATTCTCGGCGGATCACAGTCGGTGACCGGGCCTGGACCGTGCGGGTCGACGGGCCGGATACGCGGCACAGCGTGCTGCTGCTACCCGACGCGGGTGACCCCGTGGACGTGTACGACCAGGTATGTGCCCGACTCCACAATTCGGACCTGCGCACCATCGTCGTGGAGTCCATCGACGGGCTCGACGCGCCCGCGGTGCACGCCATCCTCGACGAACTCGGCGTGCCCTACGCCAATGTCGCCGCGCGCGGCGCGGGCGCCGCGCTGGCCTGGCAGATCTGCTCGGGGACCTTCGGTCGTTTCGTCAGCCTGATCGTCGCGGATCGGGGCCATCCGGCCGCTCCCGGGGCGGACGGGGTCGTCGCCGACCCCGCCTGCCGTCCGATGGAACTTCCGGTGACGGTGCTGGTGACCAAGAACCTGCCGCGTTCGGTGGCCGACGCGTCGGGGCGCTTCGTCTACGGGGAGTTCCGCGTCGTCGAGGTCGACGTCGACGATGTGGCCGACGCCGCGGGCCACGAACTCGCGACCGAGATCGTGCTACGCACCAGCCTCTGGTGAATCGGTCGCCGCGCGGTATCCCGCCAGCCAGCTCAGCCAGTTGTCGAGTTCGGTGAACGCCTGCGCGCGTGGCCGCTCCGAGGACAGGAAGACGTCGTGGCGGGCCCCGTCGACGGGCACGATATTGGTGCGGTCGCCGATGCAGCCCGCCCAGCGCTGGATCTGACGCACGTCGAGCACGACATCGGCGACGTCGGCGGACGGGCCGTACTCGCGCATGAATCTGGTCACCCGGGACCGCAGGATCAGTGAGGGCACCCCGACGTCGAGGCCCCGGTGCAATTGCGCGTGCCCGGCGCGGATCGCCCGCAGCCAGCCGAGCCGGACCGGGAATCCGGACAGCGGCTTCCAGTCGAGGTTGTAATCCCATTCGCCCGACACCGTGTGGTGCAGGCTGTCGCCGTAGGTCCTGATCTCGGAACCGGGCAGCGCGACCATCGCCCTGACCCGGCCGACCGCGTTGATGATCGGGGTGCCGACGCTGCGGTAGTAGGCGGGGCCCTGCAGGTCCAGCCACGGGCTGTTGAGCACGAGGCCGACGATTCCCGACGCGACGGTTCCCGATTTCCGGTTCAGCCGATCCAGCCACAGCGCGGTGATCAGTCCACCGGTCGAATGCGCGACGATCAGCAGCGGCGCGTCGGTCTCCTGGGCGATGATGCGCGCGGACTCGTCGAGTTCGGCGTCGTAGAGCGCGAGATCGGTCACATAGTGCGGGGTCTGTCCCTCGCGCAGGGAGCGTCCGCACTTGCGTAGGTCGAGCGCGTAGAACCGGTGCCCGCGCTCGGCGAAATGCTCGGCCAGATGGCGTTGGAAGAAGTAGTCGGTGAAACCGTGCACGTACAGCACCGTGGGCTCGGTGGCCTCGGGCGCGTCGGTGCCGGGGGTGTAGCGCACCAGCGTCGCGACCGCGTCGCCCTCGCCGTCCGGGTCGGGACCGAGGGCCAGGGTCCGCTGTTCGTAACCCGCACCGAGAATGTCGGGCTGCCACTGCGCCCGATCCGTGATGTCCGACACGGCATATGAGGTTTTTTCGGTCACGTGTCCCAATCTAGGCGATATCTGTTCCGATGGCGCGTGAGATCACCGAACCGCCGAGGAGGCATCTACGTCACATTCACCCGGTTTGTTGCAGGTTGCCGCGGTGTCGAGGTGCACAATTGGCAGTAGGTGAACGGCGGGTAACCTCTTCTCCGCCAGCAATTCGAGCCGAAGCCACGACGCCAGGCTCGGCAACAACCGCATAGCGCATGTGCCCAGGCAGCTCCACCCAGCCGGTGGGCTGCGCAGAGTGACAAGGAAGTCGATCTACCCGTGCCGAACGCTGCCATGACAGAGAAGACCGATGTTGTCCTCATCGGTGCAGGAATCATGAGTGCCACCCTCGGCGCGCTGCTTCGGCAGCTGCAGCCGGAGTGGTCGATCTCGCTGTTCGAGCGACTCGATGCCGCCGCCGCGGAGAGTAGCGACCCGTGGAACAACGCGGGCACCGGTCACTCGGCGCTGTGCGAACTCAACTACAGCCCGCAGAACGCGGACGGTTCGGTCGATGTGAGCAAAGCCATCGACATCAACGAGCGTTTCCAGGTGTCGCGTCAGTTCTGGGCCTACGCGGTGGAGAACGGCGTGCTCGGCGACCCGTCCGGTTTCATCAACCCGATTCCGCATGTCAGCTTCGTGCACGGCGCCTCCGATGTCGAGTACCTGCGCAAGCGCTACGAGGCGCTGGCCCGTCACCCGCTGTTCGAGGGGATGGAGTACATCGACACCCCCGACGAGTTCAGCAGGCGGTTACCGCTGATGGCGCGCGGGCGCGATTACTCCGATCCGATCGCGCTGAACTGGACCGACGCCGGCACCGATATCGACTTCGGCTCGCTGACCAAGGAACTGCTCGCCCATCTCGGCGCCACCGGCGCGGATCTGGCCTTCGGGCACGAAGTGCGCAACCTGTCCAAGCAGGCCGACGGCAGCTGGCTGGTGAAGGTGCGCAACACCCGCAACGGCAAGATCCGCACCATCGCGGCGAAATTCGTCTTCGTCGGCGCGGGCGGCGGGGCGCTGCCGCTGCTGCAGAAGTCGGGCATCAAGGAGATCGCGGGTTTCGCCGGCTTCCCGGTCAGCGGCCAGTTCCTGCGCTGCACCGACCGCGGGCTCATCGGTCGACACCGGGCCAAGGTGTACGGCAAGGCCGCCGTCGGCGCGCCGCCGATGTCGGTCCCGCACCTGGACACCCGCGTCATCGACGGCGAGGCCGGGCTGCTGTTCGGCCCCTACGCGGGCTGGACGCCGAAATTCCTCAAGGACGGCAGCAACGGTGATCTGTTCAAGTCGATCAGGGCGGGCAACCTGGCCCCGATGCTCGGCGTCGGCCTGACCGAGCTGTCGCTGGTCAAGTACCTCGTCTCCGAACTGCTGAAATCGCAGGCGGGCAAGGTCTACACGATGGAAGAGTTCATCCCGCGCGCCGACGGCCGCGACTGGGAACTCATCACCGCCGGTCAGCGCGTGCAGATCATCCGGCGCAAGGGCGCCGGTGGTGTCCTCGAACTCGGCACCGCCGTCATCGCGGCCGAGGATGGCACCATCGCGGGCCTGCTCGGCGCGTCTCCGGGGGCGTCGACCTGTGTGACCGCCATGCTCGACGTGCTCCAGCGCTGCTTCCCGCGTGAGTACAGCGAGTGGACGCCGAAACTCGAGACCATGATCCCGTCGCTGGGCGTGAAGCTGTCGGAGAACAAGGCGCTGTTCCAGGAAGTCTGGAACTGGACGTCCAAGACGCTGAATCTCACGGATGTGGCGGTGGACACGGACACCCGCGCCGAGGTCGCGTCGACAGCGCTGGTGTGATAGCAAGACGCGATGATGTCAACGGTTGCTCTCAAACGGTCATGGTCACTGGATCTCGATACCGCCACCCTGTATCAGCTGTTGAAATTGCGCGTCGAAGTCTTCGTCGTCGAGCAGAAGTGCGCGTACCCCGAGTTGGACGGACTCGATCTGCAACCGGAGACCCGGCACTTCTGGCTCGAGGACGACGGTGAGGTCATCTCGACCCTGCGGCTGCTCGAAGAGCACGACGACGGGGTCAAGAGCTTCCGTATCGGACGCCTCTGTACCGCCGCCCCGCTGCGCGGCCACGGTTACACCACCAGGCTGCTGAAGGCGGCGCTGGCCGAGGTCGGATCGGCGCCCGCACGGCTCAACGCGCAGACCTACCTCGTGGACATGTACGCCAAATTCGGGTTCAAGCCCGACGGTGCGGAATTCGACGACGACGGCATCACCCACCTGCCCATGCGCAGGGGATAGTCCTCCGGTGTCGCGCGCGCCCGTCCCGACTCCGGGGCGGGCGCGTGTGTTCGGGCCCACGTCGGCTCGCGGCCCCGCGTCGGGCGGACTCCGGCACGGACGGGGTGCCGACGGCCGGGCGCACGCCCGCGAATAGTGTGAGGGGTATGTCCGTGTCCCACGTCGAAATCGCACCACCGTCCCACTCTGCCGGGTCGCGCGCGGACCTCGAGGCCGGGTTCCCGTTCTCGGCGGTGGTCGGGCAGGAACAGCTGCAACTGGCGTTGATCCTGTGCGCGGTGCACCCGGGAATCGGCGGTGTGCTCGTGCGCGGCGAGAAGGGCACCGCGAAGTCGACCGTGGTTCGCGCGCTGGCGCAACTGCTCCCGCCGGTCGTGGACGAGACGGGTGCGCGGCCCGCGCGCCTGGTGGAACTTCCCGTCGGCGCGACCGAGGACCGGGTGGTCGGATCACTGGATCTGGAACGGGTGCTGCGCGACGGCGAACAGGCCTTCCGTCCGGGGCTGCTCGCGGCCGCCCATCACGGGGTGCTGTACGTCGACGAGGTCAACCTGCTGCACGACCACCTGGTCGACGTGCTGCTCGACGCCGCGGCGATGGGGCGGGTGCATATCGAACGCGACGGCGTCTCGCATTCGCATCCGGCGCGTTTCGTCCTGGTCGGCACCATGAATCCGGAAGAGGGCGAACTGCGTCCGCAGCTGCTCGACCGTTTCGGCCTGACCGTCGACGTGGTCGCCTCCCGCGATGTGGACACCCGGATGGCCGTGGTGCGCCGCAGACTCGACTACGAGGCGGACCCGACCGGGTTCGCGGCCCGCTACGCCGGTGCCGATCGCGCGGTCGCCGACCGCATCCTGACCGCCCGCGACCGGGTCGCGAGCATCGCGCTCGACGACACCGAACTGCGCCGGATCGCCGCGCTGTGCGCCTCTTTCGACGTGGACGGGATGCGCGCCGACCTTGTCGTCGCCCGCACCGCGACCGCCTACGCCGCTTGGCGCGGCGGTGACGCGGTGACCGAGGAGGACGTCCGGGTCGCCGCGGAACTCGCGTTGCCGCATCGTCGTCGCCGCGATCCCTTCGACGAGCCCGGTATCAGCGAGGACCAGCTGGACGACGCGATGCGCGACGCCGCCGCCGAGGTCGATCGGGCCGACGAAGAGCAGGCCGAGGATTCCGGACCGCGCGACACCCGGGACGACACCGCGCCGCGTGCGGATTCCGCCGCCGACGATGCGGGATCCGACGACGGGCCCGACGGCTCGCGCGAACAGAATTCGACCGAGGACGATTCGGCCGGTCCCGACCCCGACGACGACCCCGATTCACCCCCCGACGGTCCGCGCGGCGGGAAATCCCGCGAGAACCGCACGGGCGCCCCGGCATCCACGACCGCCGCCGCCCCCCGCTGGGAAGTTCCCGGCGTCGGCGAAGGCGCTCCGGGCCGTCGCTCCCGCGCCGAGACCAGGCACGGCCGAATGGTGCGACCGAGCACCGACACCTCCGCCGGACTCCACCTGCTCGGCACGATCTTCGCCGCCGCCCCCCACCAGCACCGTCGCGGCCGCGTGGACGGCCCGCTCGCGCTGGCCGCCGAGGATCTGCGCGGCGCGTATCGGGAAGGGCGCGAAGGCAATGTGATCGTCTTCGTGGTCGACGCCTCGGGGTCGATGGCGGCCCGCGACCGGCTCTCCGCGGTCACCGGCGCGATCGTCGCGCTGCTCCGCGATGCCTATCAGCGCCGTGACAAGGTCGCCGTGATCACCGTGCGCGGAGCCGAAGCCGAACTGGTCCTGCCGCCGACCTCGTCGGTCGATATCGCGGTACGCCGCCTGTCCGGCCTGCGGACCGGCGGCAAGACGCCGCTGGCCGCCGGGCTGCTGAAGGCTCGCGAGGTCGTCCACCGGGAGCGGGTGCGCGATCCGCGACGTCGCCCGATGCTGGTGCTGCTCACCGACGGCCGCGCGACCGGCGGGGTCGACCCGGTGCCGCGGGCCCGCGCCGCCGCCGGGTTGCTGGCCGACGACGCGGTGACCGCGATGGTCGTCGACTGCGAGCGCGGCATGGTGCGTCTCGGGCTGGCCGCCGATCTGGCGCGTGACCTGCGGGCGGGCTACGTCCGCCTGGCCGAGTTGACCGGCGATTCGGTCGCCGACATCGTCCGGGCCGGGCGCGGCTCGGGCCCGGCCGCACGGGCCGCCTGACCGGTGACCGGGGTTTCGGTCGAAACCCGCACGACGCGAACGACGAACGAGGAGATTCGATGCCCAAGGGCGTGCCGGAAACGGTTCCGGAAGACGGGCTGACCACGCGCCAGCGCCGCTACCAGCCGGTGCTGGCCGTGCACACCGGGCCGGGCAAGGGCAAGTCGACGGCGGCGTTCGGCATGGCCTTGCGCGCCTGGAACCAGGGCTTCGACGTGGCTGTCTTCCAATTCGTCAAGAGCGCCAAGTGGAAGGTGGGCGAGGAAGCCGCCTTCCGCACCCTCGGTCGCCTGCACGAGGAGACGGGCGCGGGCGGCGCGGTGGAGTGGCACAAGATGGGCGAGGGCTGGTCGTGGAGCCGTAAACCGGGCAGCGACGAGGACCACGCCGCCGCCGCGCTGGCGGGCTGGCAGGAGATCGCCCGGCGGCTGCGAGCCGAACAGCACCGGTTCTACGTGCTCGACGAATTCACCTATCCGCTCAAATGGGGCTGGGTGGACATCGACGACGTCGTCGAAACGCTGCGGGAGCGCCCGGGCAACCAGCACGTCGTCATCACCGGTCGCGACGCGCCGCCCGCGTTGCTCGAGGTCGCGGACCTGGTCACCGAGATGACGAAGGTCAAGCATCCGATGGACGCGGGCCGCAAGGGTCAGCGCGGAATCGAATGGTGACGAACGTGCCCGCGGTGGTGATCGCCGCACCCGCGTCCGGGAGCGGGAAGACCACGCTCGCGACGGGTTTGATCGGCGCGTTGGGACGGGCCGGGCATCGGGTCGCGCCGTTCAAGGTGGGACCGGATTACATCGACCCCGGCTACCACGGGTTGGCGGCGGGCAGACCCGGTCGCAATCTCGATCCGGTACTGGTCGGCGAGCATCGGGTGGTGCCGCTGTACCTGCACGGCGCGCGGGGGTGCGACCTGGCCGTGGTCGAAGGTGTCATGGGACTGTTCGACGGCCGGATCGACGAGAACCAGTCGGGTCCGGTGGCCGAGGGCTCGACGGCGCAGGTCGCGAGTCTGCTCGGCGCGCCCGTCGTACTCGTCGTGGACGCCCGCGGCCACAGTCAGAGCCTCGCGGCGCTGCTGCACGGTTTCGCCACCTTCGACACCTCCGTGCGGCTCGGCGGGGTGATTCTCAACCGGGTGGGCAGCGAACGACACGAACAGGTGCTGCGCGCGGCCTGCACCAGGGTGGGTCTGCCGGTGCTCGGCTCGTTGCCCCGCATGGCCGAATTGGAAGTGCCCTCACGGCATCTCGGCCTCATCCCCGCCATCGAACACGGTTCGGCCGCGACGATCGCGGTGGCGGCCATGACCGATCTGGTCGCGGCCCATGTGGATCTGGCCGCGATCGCGGGGCTGGCCCGCAGTACGGTCGACGGTCCCGCGTGGGATCCGGAGGCCGAAGTCGGCGCCTTCGCGCGCGAGCGGATAGCTCTCGGCGCACATGGCGCTTCGGTGACGGCCGAACATGCCGCGGCCGACTCGATCGCCGCCGGTGGAACGAGTGACGCGTTCGACTCGATCTCCCCACCGCTTCGCGGCGGGCCGGTGATCGCGATGGCGGGCGGTCCCGCGTTCACCTTCGGATACGCCGAGCATCGTGAACTGCTGACGGCCGCCGGCGCGCGTGTCGTGGTCTTCGACCCGCTGCGTGACGAATTGCCACCGGACACAGCCGGTCTGGTGGTTCCCGGTGGTTTCCCGGAGGAGCACGCCGCCCAACTCGCGGCCAACACCCGGCTGCTGACGGCGGTCCGCGAACTGGCATCGGCGGGACTGCCCGTACACGCCGAATGCGCCGGACTGCTGTACCTCACCCGTTCGCTCGACGGGCACGCCATGGCCGGAGTGGTCGACGCCGACGCGGAATTCGGACCCCGCCTGACCCTCGGTTACCGCGACGCGGTGGCCCTGGCCGATTCCCCGCTCTGGCGCACCGGTGAACGCGTACGCGGCCACGAATTCCACCGCACCCGCCTGGTGTCGGCCGCCACCGCCGGTTCCGCGTGGGGTTGGCGCGGCGGTCTGGGCGAACGCGTCGCCGAGGGTGCGCTCGTGCGCAATGTCCACGCCTCGTACCTGCACACCCATCCGGCCGGAAACCCCACCGCGACAGCACGGTTCGTCGCCGCGGCGGCAGAGTACGCCCGCGTCGGCGTGGTCGCCCGAGTATCGGGGGCTGTCCGATAATGACACCGTGTATGTGCGCCGCGTGCACGATACGACTTCGCGAGACGCACGCGCCGCCGCAGTGGTATCCGGGTGGATGAGAGTCGTGAATTGCCACCTGTAGCGGTGGGACTCGGCCTTCGCCCCGCCGTCCCGGCAGTGCGGATAATCACGGCCCTCGCCGAACTCCGTCGTGAATTCCGGATCGTCTGCCTGGCGACTGTCGATCGCCGCGCCGACGAGGTCGGCCTACTCGAAGTCGCCCGAACACTGGCTGTTCCACTACTCGTGTACACCGCCGACGCGCTGTCCCGCGTCGAGGTGCCACACCCCGCCGACCGGACCTCGGCAGCGATCGGCACGCCGAGCGTCGCGGAGGCCGCGGCGATCCTGTCCGGCGACGGACCGTTGATCGTGCCGAAAAGGGTGATGAACGGCGTGGTGATCGCGGCAGCCGCCTTCCTCGACACAACCGCACCGCATCCGTCGTAGTCACCCGGTCCGGGTCCGTCCCGCACGGCCGAACGGGATGCCCGCGACCATGGGTTCACCGGGCATTCGCGGCGGACAGGTCGAGCCGCGCCCGGCCTACCTGCGCGAGAACCTCAGGGGGCGACCGAGGTCCAATCGGCGAAGCCGGTGGGATCGTGACGTCCGAGACTCCCGTGTTCGAACAGCCCCCACCCCTCGGCGTCTCCGCAGCGGGCGTGGGCGACGTGGTCGGTCACGCCGTACGGGATGCGCGCGGCGACGGCGGGATCGGTGAGGTCGTAGCGGCTGGTGCTGGTCCAGTCGCGGCCTTTCCACTGGCCGTGCTGCCAGTCGGGGTCGCCGCTGTAACCGCAGCCGACGTGCAGCGGGACACCGACGCCCGTGGTGATCTCGACCTCGAGCGGTTTGCCGTCGGGGGTGGTGAGGTCGAGTCTGGCGCTGATCGGGACGCGGGTGCCGGAGCGATAGCGCAGGGAGATGCGGGGCCAGCCGAGTTGTTCGGTGCGGCCGTCGGGCCACACGCGCACCGCGTCGTTGAGGGTTCTGGTGCCGTCCGGCTCCTCCTGCACGATGACGATGATGGCGAAATCGTCGAAACGCAACGGCGCGTACAACCACCAGAAGCCGCCGGAGGGTTCGCTCGCCGCGCGCCCGGGCGGTTCCGGCTCGCCCACCGGGCGGATACCCCACGACCGATCCCTGCTGCCGGTCCACACGGCGGGGTCGACGGCGACATCCTCACCTTCGATACTCACAGTGCCCGCCCAGGAGCCGACCTGGGCGAATCGAGAGGCTTCGATGAGGGGCCGGTTGCCGGTGAGCACCAGATGCGGCTGTTCCTGCACGGCGGGAAACGACCCGGTCCAGGTGAGATCGAACGAGAGTTCGTCGTGTTCGCAGATCACCCGGATCCGTTGCAGCGCTTCGACGACCTCGATGCGATAGCCGCCGACCCGCATCGCGAGATCGCGGTCGCCGAGCGCGTCGGAGAAACGCACCGTGCGATGGATGTCGCCGCGCCGCACGCACGCGTAGGCGTCGGTCACGCCGAGATTCGGGTAGACGCCGAATCCGGTGATCAGGAACAGGCCGCCGTCGCGATTGTGGGCGTTGAAGTAGCTGCGGTCGTAGAAGTTCCGGTCACTGCTGGCCACCCGGGTGAACGGCAGCGTGGTCTGGTGGATGGCGTATTCGTCCAGGGGTGAAGGCATGGTCAGTCCCATTCGTAGGTGCCGTCGAGCATCGCCTCGAGGCTCGCGCGGTGCATCACGTAGTCGTCGCGGTCCTCGGGAACGGTGGCCTCGCCGAAATGGATCATGCGACGGGTCACCCGCGCCATCACGATCGCGTGCCGCAACGCGGCGTAGACGAGATAGAAGTCCAGGTCGCGCACCCGGTAGCCGCTTCGTTTCTCGTATTCGGCGGCGACCGCGTCGCGGCGCAGGAAGTCCGGCAGACCCGGCTGGCCGAATTTGACGGCCAGATCCTGGAAGAAGCGGTGGATGAAGATCACCCACGCCACGTCGAGTTCGCGCGGCCCCAGCGCCGCCATCTCCCAGTCCAGTACCGCGACCGGCTCGAATTCCCGATAGATGATATTGCCGGGCCTGGCATCGCCCCAGCTCAGAACGTCGGGCCCGGGATCGGCGGGCCAGTGCTGTTCGAGCCAGGCGAAGCCGCGTTCGATGAGCGGTATCGCGTAGCCGTCATCGGCCAATGCCCAGCGGTACCAGGCTTTCTGGGCGTCGACATGCCTGCGCAGCGCCTGTCCCGGCCCGTCGAGCATCGGGAACCGGGTCGCGGGATCGGCGATGGCGTGGATCTTCGCGAAGATCTCGAGGGTGTCGCCGGTGAGCCGGTCGCGCTCCTCGGCCCGCGCGTCGAGCAGCCAGCCGACGAAGACGTAGGGCGGATTGTCCGAGGGCACCCGCCCGTCGACCCGCCTCATCACGAAAAACGTGGAGCCGAGCGCCTTCTCGTCGGTCTCGAGCCAGCACAGCCCCGGAACCGGCACGTCGGTCGCGGCGGCGACACCTTCGATGACGCGGTACTGGGTGGCCAGATCGTAGGTTTCGAATACCGGGAAGGAATCGTCCTCCGGCGCCATCCGGGCGACGAACGAGCCGCTCTCCGCGCGCCCGCCGACACTCCATTCGGCTTCGAACAGGATCGATGTGCTCGACATGCCGCCCGCCTGCGGCCGCGCCAGCTCCGAGATCGTCGGCGGGCCGTCGGCGCCGACCCGGTCACCGAGCCAGCGGGACAGATCGGCGGCGAGATGGTCGAGATCGCGCTCGCTGACGGTCAATCGGGTCCGCTCGGTGGGATCTGGATCGTCGGCCATCGAGGTCCTCCTGTGTCGCGCCTGCGCGTCCGGACGGGCAACCGCACGCGGAACTGCCCGGGATACGGACTGTAACGCGTTCTAGTTGTTTCGCAGGGCGGAAATCCGGAGAAATTTCTCGACGGCGCGCTCGCGCCGATCACCCGACGGTGATGGCGTCCAGTCGGGTGCGCAGGAAATCGGCGGAGATCACCGGCGGCTGACCGGTGACCCGGCCGATCGGCGCGGCCAGCGGCGTCACCACCGCGTCGTGGTCGAGTTCGTAGAAGTAGATCAACGACACCAGATCCTCCTCGGGCGCCTCCGGCTGCGGCGGCAGCACCCGGTGCCTGCCCGAGGGCCAGCGCTGACCGCTCCAGTAGGCGAGCAGATCACCGATGTTCACGGTGAGCGCGGCCGGGTCCCACGGCGCGTCGGCCCAGCCCTGTTCCTCGGTGTACACCTGGAGACCGCCCGCGCCAGGTTCCCGGTCCAGCACCGTCACGGTGCCGAAATCGGTATGCGGGCCGATGCGGAACTGCCCGGGTTCCGGCGTGCCGACCGTCGACATCGGCGGGTAGTGGTTGATATTGCAGGTCCAGGTCGGACGGGTGGTGACGGCGGCGAACGGGTTGTCGGGCAGGCGCAGGGCGGCGGCGAACAGGGCGAGCAGTTCGTCGGAGAGCGCGCGCACGGCGGTGGTGTAGGCCGTGAGGAGTTCGCGCAGTTCGGTGACCTCGGCGGGCCACACATTCGGCAGGAACCACACCTCGTCGACGGCGCGATCGCCGGTCGCGGTATCCGCGCCGACCGCGTAGGTCTCCTTCAGATCCGGTGGTGTCTCGGTGCCCTCGGCATAGCCGTTGGCCTCCTTGCCCGGTCCGATCCAGCCCCGACCGCCGACGGTGACCGCGTAGGCCTGCTTCACCTCGTCGGGCAGCGCGAAGAACCGGCGCGCGGCCGCTCGCACCGCCGCGGGCAATTCCGCCGGAATCCCGTGGCCGTACACCAGGAGGAATCCGGCGCGGCGCAGGCCCGCGTCGACCTCGCGTTCGACCTCGGCCGCCGCGTCGCCGCCCGCGCGCCAACAAGCCAGGTCGATGGAGGCGATGGCGTCGGGGGCATCCGGGGTAGCGGGGGCGTTCGGGGCATTCATCGGGTGTCGCTCCTGTCTCACTCGACCGTGCTCGGGTCGGCCACGCCGATATCCTCGAACCACAGCGCCGGTTGTTCGGCGATGAAGGCGGTCATCAGATCGATGCAGCGCCGGTCTTGCAGCACCGTGACCGCGACGCCGTGTTCGATCAGCCAGTCGTGGCCGCCGTGGAAGGTGGTCGACTCGCCGACGATCACCGTCCCGATCCCGAATTGGCGTACCAGACCGCTGCAATACCAGCACGGTGACAGCGTCGTCACCATGATGGTCGAGCGGTAGTCGCGCCGTCGTCCGGCCGCGCGGAAGGCGTCGGTTTCGGCGTGCGTGCTGGGATCCCCGGATTGCACGCGACGGTTGTGCCCGCTGCCGAGCAGGACACCGTCACCGTCGAACAGCGCCGCCCCGATCGGCACCCCGCCCTCGGCGAGTCCGCGCAGAGCTTCCTGGTAGGCCACCTCGAGCAGCCCGTCGGGCGTCAGCTGGGTCATGGGTCAACCCTCGCGGCGGACCGGTCGCTCCGCAACGTACAGATCGTCCGGTTCGTCCCGGAGACGGGATGACAAGATGACCGGATGCTCCCCACCGTTCGCGAACTACTCGCCGACCAGTTCGTCGCGGCCGATCCGCACGTCCTGGCCGGTCACGGCGGACTCGATCGTGCGGTGCGCTGGGTGCATTCCAGCGAGATCTACGAGATCAGTCCGCTGCTGTCCGGCGGGGAACTGCTACTCACCACCGGACTCGGCCTCTCCGGTGTCGACGCCGGAACCAGACGGCACTACCTGCGTGAGATCGCGGCCCGCGAGGTGGCCGGGGTCGCCTTCGAACTCGGCCGCACCTTCGAGGCCATTCCGGCCGAGATGGTGGAGGAGGCCTCGCGCAACGGCCTTCCGCTGATCGCCTTGCGCACCGTCGTTCCCTTCATCGACCTGTGCCGCGACGCCAATACCGAAATCGTGTCCCGCGAGGTGCGCTCGCTGCGCCTGCTCAACGCACTGGCGCGAGACCTGACCGGTGAACTTGCCGCGGGCAACGGGGTGGCGCGGCTGCTCGCCCGCATCGCGGCGGTGACCGAATGCGCGGTCGTCGTGACGAGCGGCAGCGGAGCGCTGATCGCCGCGCACGGGGTGGACGACGACAGATCCGCGTGGGCCGCGGTCGAATCCGGCGCCGCGCGGGCCGGTATCCGCGTCAAGGACAGCGCCTGGGGCACCCTGACCGCCGGACCTGGTTCGCCGCTCGACGCCGCCACGTTGGCCGCGGTGATCGACCAGTCCGCGCCGGGAGTCGGTCTGGCCCTGGCGAATTCGGGAACGCCGAGCGGTCGGCCACAGATGGCGGCCACCGCGTTGCTCACGGATCTGGTGAACGGTCAGCAGATCAGGCAGGCCGATCTGCGGTCACGGGCCGGTGCCGCCGGTGCGCCCGGACTGACCGGGCGCACCGTGGTCCCCGTCGCGATCGAGGCCCCCGACAGCCGGATCGCGACCGGATTCCTCGACGCCGCCACCAAGGCGCTCGGGCGGCCCGGGGTGATCGCCGATGTCCACGCCACCACCTATGCCCTTGTCGCGGTGGCCAATTCGGTCGCCGATCCGGTCGGCGAGGTCTCGCGGGCGCTGCGCTCGTCCATCGGTGCGAGCGGCACCGAGGGCGTCACGATGGTGGTGGGCGACGCGTGTGAATTCACCTCGGCCGCACTGGCCGCCGGGCTCTCGACCGTCAGGTCGGCCCTTCGCTTGGCCACCCGCCACCGTCGTGACCGGCTGCACGGGCCGCTCACCAGCTGTCGGGAACTCGCCGCCGAACTGACCGTGGAAACCCTGCCCGCCGCCGAACGGGCCCGCCTGGCCGCCGTGCTCACCCCGCTCGTCGACTGGGACACGGCCCACCACAGCAGTCTGACCCGCACCCTCGAGGCCTACCTCCGGCACGGTGCGAGCCCGACCCGCTGCGCCGCCGCGCTGCATATCGGCCGTCAATCGCTCTACCAGCGCCTGGACCGCATCCGCGAACTGCTCGGCTACGAACCCAACGATCCCGCCCTCGCCGCGACGCTGCTGCTGGCGCTGTGCGCCCACCGTCTCGGCGGCGATCGGTGAGTCAGGCGCCGGTGAGTCGGCGATCGGTGCGTCAGGCGGTCAGGCGTCGCCGGTTCAACAGCAGGTAGGCCGCGCCGGACAGGACGAAGCCGACGAAGAAGGTGATATCGCCCAGTTCGGGGATCTCCCGCACCACGTAACCGGTGAATTTCGCCTGATTGCAGAACAGCAGTACCGACACCGCCAGCCCGGCCAGGAAGGCCGCGACGCCGCCCCAGTTCGTGTAGGAGCGGTCATAGAGTAGTTCGACGATATCGCCGCGCCGCCGCAGATACTGATCGGCGAACATCACGCCGAGCCACGGGCCGATCCAGTACGCGACGATCAGCAGGAACGCCTCGTAACTCTGGGCCGCGTCCGGCAGCGCCCACAGCGCGACCAGGAAACCGACCACGCCGAAGGCGATCGACACCACCGCGCGCTGGGTGCGCACCGGCAGTTTCACCCCGATCGTCACGAAGGCCATCGCTCCCGAATACACGTTCAGCGCGTTGGCGGCCACCGCCCCCAGGGCGATCGCGAGCAGGGTCAGATTCGCCAGAACCGACGGAAGATTCGAGGTGAAGACATCGGTAGGGCTTCCGGTCGCCGAACTCACGATGGTGGCCGAGGCCGCGCCGAGCGCCGAAAGCCACAGGCAGGAGATGAACAGTCCTGCCGCGGCGAATCCGCCGGTCGCCGCCTTCGAGACGCGGGCAGGCAGATAGCGGGTGTAGTCCGCGGCGTAGGGGTTCCAGCCGCCCGCGTAGCCGAACGCGGTGCCGACGGTCAGCAGGAATCCGCCCATGCCGCCCACCCCGCCGGACGGCGCGGCGGCACCGAGATCGGCCTTGCTGAAGATCACCACGGTGACCACCAGGAACACCACGGCCAGGACGGGAAAGACGAACCGCTCGAAGGCGTGCACCAGATTGTGGCCGAAGACGGCGAATCCGGTCTGCGCCACCACGATCAGCGTCAGCGCCAGCGGTTTCGGCATCCCGGTCAGCGTGTTGAGCGCGAACGCGCCGCTGACGCTGTTGGTGGCGAACCAGCCGACCCCGCACATGATCGACATGAACGCGGCGGGCAACGCGTTGCCGCGATAGCCGAACGCCGCGCGTCCGAGCACCATCTGCGGCACCCCGTACCGCGGCCCGCGCGCCGACAGCACGAAATGCGCCGCGCCGCCGAGGCCGACGCCGACGGCCAGGCCGAGGGTGGCCTGCCAGAAGTTCATGCCGAACGCCGTCACCGACAGCACGCCGATGAAGATGGTGGCGAATTCGAGATTCGGGGAGGTCCAGGTCCAGAAGAGCTGGCGGGGTGTCCCGTGCCGCGCGTCGTCGGGAATTACCTCGTTGCCGCCCGGTTCCACCGCGACGACGCGATCGGCGTAGCCGGCCAGCGGCGTGTCCTCGGTCAATGCCATGCATGAACACTGGTCGCTGCGGCCCCGGTCGGCAACGGGCGAATCGTAAGCCAGAAATCCGACGCCTGCGGACAGTTCGTCAGGGGTAGCCGGCGACGTCCCGCATCCGAAACGTGCGGGAAACCTGGGTGTCGATCCGGGCGCCGAACGCGGCCCGCCCGCACATGCCGGTCTGTCTGCGAGCGGCGCGAAGCCAGGCCGTACTCTCGACCATTGTGCCGAATACGTCAGAAGCCACCGAAGACCAGCCGACCGGTGACCCGAACTACCTGGTCGGGCTCGATCTCAACGGCCGCCGCGTCGTCGTGATCGGCGGCGGAACGGTGGCCCAGCGCCGCATCGGGCTGCTTCTCGCGTCCGGCGCCGATGTCCACGTCATCAGCCGCGAGGTGACCCCCGCGGTCGAGGGCATGGCCACGTCGGGACAGCTGACCATCACTCTGCGCGCCTACGCCGACGGCGATCTCGACGGTGCCTGGTACGCGATCGCGTGCACCGACGAGCCCGAGACCAACGCCGCCGTCGTCGCCGAGGCCGAGCGCCGCCGCGTCTTCTGCGTCCGCGCCGATATCGCCCGGCTCGGTACCGCCGTCACGCCCGCGACCGCCCGCTACGACGGACTGAGCATCGGCGTGCTCGCCAGCGGTCAGCATCGTCGTTCGGCCGCGGTCCGCACCGCGCTGCTGGAAGCCCTGCAATCCGGCGTCGTCACCGACGAGTCCTCGCCGATCGTGCCCGGTGTCGCGCTGGTCGGCGGCGGACCCGGCGACCCCGACCTGATCACGGTGCGCGGCCGCCGCCTGCTGGCCAGGGCGAATCTGGTGGTCGCCGACCGCCTCGCGCCGCCGGAACTGCTCGCCGAACTCGGTCCCGACGTCGAGGTGATCGACGCCGCGAAGATCCCCTACGGGCGCGCGATGGCGCAGGAGGCGATCAACGCCGCCCTGATCGAAGGCGCCAAGGCGGGCAAATTCGTGGTGCGGCTCAAGGGCGGCGACCCCTACGTCTTCGGCCGCGGCTTCGAAGAGGTCGAGGCCTGCGTCGACGCCGGTATCCCGGTGACCGTCGTGCCCGGCATCACCAGCCCCATCTCCGTGCCCGCCGCCGCCGGTATCCCGGTGACCCATCGCGGCGTCACCCACGAATTCGTCGTGGTGAGCGGTCACGTGGCGCCGGATCATCCGGATTCGCTGGTCGATTGGCCCGCGCTGGCCCGGCTGCGCGGCACGCTCGTGCTCATGATGGCGGTCGAGCGGATCGAACAGTTCGCCACCGCGCTCATCGACGGCGGCAGGCCCGCGAACACCCCGGCCACCGTCATCCAGGAGGGCACCCTGCGCACCCAGCGGGTGCTGCGCGCCGATCTGGGCACCGTCGCCGCGCGGGTGCGCGGCGAGGGAATCCGCCCGCCCGCCATCGTGGTGATCGGCCCGACCGCGGCGTTCTCGGCCGATCTCGTCGCCAACGGCTGAATCCTGGGACCCGCGGCGCGGATCCCGGCCTCGCGTGGCGGACCGGCACGGTCACAACGGAGACCGCGGTCCGTTGTGGCTCGTCGGTCCAGCGCGCCGCGGGGCAGGCACAGGTTGCCGCATCAATTACAGTGGCTCACTGTGCTCCAGAACCCCGCTGCGCCGACGCAGTATCCCGTGACGCAGCGGGCCTTCGGGCTCGCCATCTTCGTGCTGAGCGGTTTGCAGCTGATGGTCGTCCTCGACGGCAGCGTGGTCATCCTCGCGCTACCGAGACTCCAGCAGGAGATGGGCCTGTCCAGTTCGGGCAGCGCGTGGACGGTGACCTCCTACGGTCTCACCTTCGCGGGCCTGATGCTGCTCGGCGGCCGGATCGGCGACGCCTTCGGCCGCAAACGCATGCTGATCGTCGGCGTAGCGCTGTTCACCTTCGCCTCGCTGCTGTGCGGTCTGGCGAACGGCGAGGCGATGCTGATCGCGTCACGCGCGCTCCAGGGCACCGGCGCCGCGCTCGCCGCACCGTCGGCCTTCGCGCTCGTCGCCACCACCTTCGCGCCGGGTAAGGCGCGCAATCAGGCCATCGCCATCGTCGGCTCCATGGTCGGTATCGGATCGGTCGGCGGCCTGGTGATCGGCGGCGCGCTGACCGAACTGTCCTGGCGCTGGATCTTCCTGATCAACGTGCCGATCGGCGTGCTCATCGTCGTCGGCGCGATCTACTGTCTCGCCGACACCGACCATCACCGCGTCGGCCTCGATATCCGCGGCGCCGTGCTCGGCACCCTGGCGTGCACCGCCATCGTCTTCGGCGCGACCGAGGGGCCCGAACTGGGCTGGGGGCACTGGGCCATCATCGGTTCGCTGGTCGGTGGGGCAGCGCTGCTGATCGCCTTCGTCTTCGCCGAACGTCGCGTCGACAATCCGCTGGTGCCGTGGTCGCTGTTCGACAGCAGGGACCGGGTGGCGACCTTCGTGCTGATCCTGCTCGCGGGCGGTGTGCTGGGAGCGATGACCTTCTTCGTCGCCCAATTCCTGCAGAACGTCCTGAACTACAGCCCGCTGCACGCCGGTATCGCCTGCATCCCGTTCACCGTCGGTATCGGTGTCGGTGCGGCCGTCGCCTCGAAGCTGGCGTTGCTCGTCGCGCCGCGCTGGTTGCTGGCGGGCTCGGCGGCGGTGCTCGCCATCGGCCTGTTGATCGCCTCGACCCTCGACCGCGACGTGCAGTACCTGCCCACCCTGCTGATCCTGCTCGTGGTGATCGGCGCGGGCGTCGGCGTGGCGATGGTCCTGACGCCGCTGTGCGTACTCATCGGCGTTCCGCCCTCCGACATCGGCCCGCTCGCCGCGGTCGGCCAGATGTTCATGAACCTCGGCACCCCGCTCGCCATCGGCATCCTGACCCCCGTCGCGGTCTCACGCACCCTGTCCCTCGGCGGCCGCACCGGCCACGCCTCCGGCATGACCCCCACCCAGATCGACGCCCTCAGCAACGGCTACACCCTGGTACTCGCCGTCTGCGCGGGCGTCGCCGTCCTGATCGGACTCGTCGCCCTCACCCTGCGCTTCACCCCCCAACAGATCGCGCAGGCCCATTCCGCCCAAGAAGAAGCCCAGCGAAGCTAGCTGCCGGAGAGCCGGGGTGGGAAAGCGAGTGGGCTCCTCGCGACGCGGCTCGGCGATCGGGTTGCGGCCGTGATGCGCTTCCAGTTCGAGTTGGTCCCGGTCGGCGAGGTCGCCGCGTGGGGGACAGGCCGGAACCTGCACTGGTTCGGGCTCACCGAGGGCCGGTACTGCCTGGAGGTGGGGGGAGTCGAGTTGTTGCGATACACGGAGCAGACCGTGGCCCGGCGCTCCCGCCGGGATGGGCGAGAGAAGCCGCCGTGGGCCGAGTATTACGTAGTCCGCCCATGGGAGGACATGCTGCGAGCGCTGCCCTACATCCTCGAACCCGTGCCTGCTGATCTTGTGGACACCGTGGCTACCGGACGGTCCATCGACTGGGACGACAACGCGGAGTTCCTGCACGACACACGGATCGATGCGGCGCCGACCCCGACGGCGAGATCGCTTTCACCGCGCCGCGAACAGGGCGTGTATCGGTCGATACCGATGAATTCATCTCCGCTGTAACAGATTTCGACCACCGGCTGCTCGAAGCCATGCAGGAACGGGTCGACGGGATCGCCGCGGTCTGCGTAGCCGAGGGGATCCACCTCGATATTCCCGGGCTGGTGCGCGAGCAGGCCGACCGACGAACCTGGCTGTCGCGATCGTTGACGCGACGAGCGAACACCGACTGGGATGCGGTGCGCGCGGGTGCGTCCCTCACTTTCGAGGTGATTCCGATCGGGCTCTCGTTGGTCGGCACACGCTGGGGTTCGGTATCCCCGTGATCGCTCAGGGGCCGAGGATGGCGCGGACCTGGTCGGCGGCGCGGCGGGCGTCGGGTTCGTCGAGGATCGCGATGGGTTCGTCGGTGCCGTCGAACCAGTTCGGGCCGACGGCGAAGGGGGTGCCGGTGAGGGCGACGCCGATGCCGGGGCCGAGAGGGCAGATGATCGCGTCGCCGGACAGCGGGTCGGTGACCACCTCGACGATGATGTACTGGCGACGGATCCGGTTGTAGTCGTCGGAGCTGACGATCAGACAGAGCATGCCTCCGGGCAGCACGCTGCCGGACGGGGCGTGCCAGACCTCGCCGAATCGGGGCGACGGCATCAGTGGCCCGCGCGTCGCTGCGCGAGCAGACGGGCGGCCACCGTCGTGGCCCGGTCGGGGGTGTGTCCCGCCGAATTCAGGGTCGCGGTGTCGGCGGCCAGCCGTTGGCGCAGGTCGTCGCGGTGGATGAGTTTGGCCAGGTACGCCGAGCGTCCGAGGTTCTCGGCCTCGGCGCGGCGCTCCAATATCCGGAGGGTCTCCTCATCGAGCGATACCGAGGTCTTGCGTCCAGCCATACCGTCGAGCGTACCGCCGGTGGCGGTACGCCGCGGCACGGCCGAGAGCCGCCGGGTGATCGATATCTGTCGGCTCAGAGGCGGCTGACGACCTTGGTCGGGGTTATCCGCACGATGATGCGTTCGGCGCTGTCGTCGGGGGCGGACGGGTTGAAATCCGCGTAGTCCTGCCCCGTGTACTTGCGGGACAGGCGGTTCGGCAGCACCCGTTCCGGATCGTCGGTCACCGTGGCGGTGCCGCGGATCTCGGCGTAGACGTAGGGATTGTCGGGCGGGCTGACCAGGATGGTCACCCGCGGGTCGCGAACGATATTCCTGCCCTGCGCCCGCGTGCGGGTGGTGGAGAACAGTAGATCGTCGCCGTCTCGCTCGATCCAGACCACCGTGAGATGCGGTTCGCCGGTGGGGCTGATGGTCGCGGCGGTCGCGAACACCGTGGACTCGTCGAGGTACTTCTTCAGGCCTTCGGAGAGGTCGGTCGTCACGTCGGGAGCCAACGCCCGCGTCGGCGCGATCATTCCACCCGCACCGAGAACGCCGGTTCCGAACTGTTCGACTACCCGCTGCGGCGATATTCGTTGCCGGGGCAGACTTTATCGAAGGAGAAAGTTCGCGTATCGACGCGCGCTGTTCCCGCAGCATTGTTTCCGAATGGCGTATTTCGGCGTGGCCGCCGAAATATCGGCGGCCCGCCTACTTTATGCGCAGTCCGAGCGCAACTTACCCAGTGCGTTGACGATCAGGGAAGCATCGGCGGGTGTCTCGGCCGCCTGTAGCGCCCTAGGTATTGCGGGGGAAGCCCAATTCGAGGCCGCCGTGACTCGGGTCGAGCCATCTGGCGGTGACGGCTTTGCCCCGGGTGAAGAATGCCACCCCGTCGGTGCCGTGCGCGTGCGCGTCGCCGAACAACGAGTTCTTCCAGCCGCCGAAACTGTAGTAGGCCATCGGCACCGGAATCGGCACATTGATGCCGACCATTCCGACCTCCACCTCGTGGTGGAACCGCCGGGCCGCGCCGCCGTCGTTGGTGAAGATCGCGGTGCCGTTGCCGTAGGGGTTGGCATTGATCAGCGCCAGCCCTTCGTCGTAACTGTCGACGCGGACCACCGAGAGCACCGGGCCGAAGATCTCGTCGGTGTAGACACTCATTCCGGGGTCGACATGGTCGAGCACCGTGGGCCCGAGCCAGAATCCGTCGTCGGAACCGTCGACTCGCACACCCCGACCGTCGAGAACCACTGTCGCGCCGTCGGATTCGCCCGCCTCGAGATAAGCGGCGACCCGATCGCGGTGCTCGCGGGTGACCAGCGGCCCCATATCCGCGCCGCGGACGCTGTCGCCCGTGGTGATGGTCGCGGCGCGTTCGGCGATCTTCGACACCAGTTCGTCGCCGATCGGCCCGACGGCCAGTACCACGCTGATCGCCATGCATCGTTCACCGGCCGATCCGAATCCGGCGTTCACGGCGGAATCGGCGGCAAGGTTGAGATCGGCGTCGGGCAGCACGAGCATGTGGTTCTTGGCCCCACCCAGAGCCTGCACCCGTTTGCCGTTGGCGGTGCCGCGTTCGTAGACGTAGCGCGCGACAGGTGTGGAGCCCACGAAGGAGACGGCCTTGATCGCCGCGCTGTCGAGCAGTGCGTCGACCGCCACCTTGTCGCCCTGCACCACGTTGAAAACCCCTGCGGGCAAACCGGCTTCGTGCCACAGGCGCGCGAGCCACAGCGACGAGGACGGGTCCTTCTCGCTCGGTTTGAGTACGACGGTATTGCCCGCGGCGATGGCAAGCGGGAAGAACCACATCGGCACCATGGCCGGAAAGTTGAACGGCGAGATGATCGCGACGGGACCGAGCGGCTGGCGGATCGAGAAGATGTCGACCTTGGTCGACGCGTTCTCGGTATAACCGCCCTTGAGAAGATGCGGTATGCCGCAAGCGAATTCGACGACCTCGAGTCCGCGTGTCACCTCGCCCAGCGCGTCGGAGGCGACCTTGCCGTGTTCGGCGGTGACCAGCGCGGCCAGTTCCTCCTTGCGGTCGTTGAGCAGTTCTCGGAATCGGAAGAGGATCTGCGTGCGCCCGGCGAGTGACGTGTCACGCCACGCGGGGAACGCGTCGGCCGCCGCGGCGACGGCGGTCTCCACATCGGCGGCGTCGGCCAGCGCGACCCGGCCGGTGACCACGCCGGTCGCGGGATTGGTCACCGGGGCGGAGCGGCCGCTCGTGCCGTCGAAGGGTTTGCCGTCCAGCCAATGCGCGATGGTGTCCATATCTCCTCGATCGTGGGAGTCGTGGTTGCGCTGTCTCGCGCGTCCATCGTCGCCGAGCGGAGGCCGCCGTGTCGGTCATTCGACGCTTTCGGCATGTCGGAGATGGGAGAACCCGGGGGTCTAGCCTGCCCCCGGGTTCCAGTGATGCCACCCAATTCGCACACCGGGATCGGTGGGATCGGATCAAGATGATCGCGACGCGTCCTGCCTTTGGACCATCCCCCATCGTGGCTGAGGGAGCCGGAGTTGAACCGGCATCTCGGCGCTGCGTGTCCTTTCCTCGTGATCCCGTGTTCGGCGGCGAATACTCGAAGCTGGAGCGAGAATCTGAGCGTGGTCACGGCTGCCTCTGCCGATTGGGCTACCCGGGCAGGTACCCGGGGCGGGGCTCGAACCCGCACTGACACCGTGTGATTCAGATCTGAACTTCAGTTTGAGTGTGCGCTCCTGCGCTGTCCCCGCCTCGCGGCGAGGACGAATGTGGGATCCGGGGCGGGCGATACCGCCCCGGATCGGTGTCATCGGAAAAGGTAACCGAAGATCGCCGCACCGGTCTTGCGATCGGTGATCTCGGCGCTGTTGGCCTCCTCACGAGCGAATTTGACCGCCTGCTGCACCTTCTCGATGCGATCGGCGATCTCGTTGACGCGCCGCGCGGGCAGCGCGCCGGAGAATTTCACCGTGGTCCAGTAGCCGATGGCGATGTCCTCGTAGTACACCTCGACCTGGGCCGGGTGCTTCTCGGTGGCCTCGGCCTTGACGTGGTTGCGCGGCACCTTCTTGGTGCGCAGGGTGCGCACCGCGTCGGTGCGCCAGGTGTCGGAGGAATCGTCGAAGGACCAGGCCTCGGCGGCGTCGAGTACCGGCAGCTTCTTGACGAAGGTGTGCAGGTCGGCGAGCTGCTTCTCCAGGAAGAGCAGGTAGGAGACCGGGACGTCGCTGAGCAGCGTCGTACCGTCGACGGTGACATCGGCCTTGGCCTCGGTGTTGGCCCAGTCCTTGGTGGCCGTCACGTCGAACAGGCGCGTCAGCGTGCTCGCGGTCTGCCGCAGCACTTCCTCGGATTTCACCTGCACGCGCGTCGACTCCGGCGGGAGCTGTTCGCCCTCTTCGTCCTTCGGCTGATACGTGCGCGCGATACCGGCGAGCAGCGCGGGCTTGTGCAGCTGTCCCTGGGTGTCGGCCAGTTCGCGTAGCGCGCCGCTCTTGACGCCCTTCTCCACGGCGATGATCTGATTGAGTTTGGTCATCGTCTGCCTCCTCTCGGCGCTGCTCGGTTCGCGTACGCCGAAATCATTGCACCGCAACGTCTTTGTGTCCGGTACCTTCGGTGCGGCGCCGATGATGTTCCCCCCGCCGCGCATGTCACGGTAGCGGCGCGTCACCCGCGGCGCATCCGAATTACCCGGCGATGAGGGATGTTCCGAGGTCACCGCGTCGATTCCACTCGGGCGCGGGATGTTTCGGCGGTCGTTCGCGCGCGCGGTCGTCACGCGTTCCGCACTCCGGCAGCAATCCGATACCTGCGGTTACCGCTATTCCGGTAACCATGTTACTGTCTGGTAGTGCGGCTGTGACGTGAGTCATGTCATCTGCCTATTGCGAAACTGGACACTCCGGCGACGGTGCGGGGGTGGTGTCACACGGAGAGTTGTCTATGCGTCAGCGGGTTCGTTCGCGTGCAGTGTCGATGTCGCGTCCGCGGCCGGGTCGGGTGCCCGCCGTGCTGGCGATGGCCGCCGTGGTCGCGCTGTCCGGCGCGGGAATCGGTGTCCCGGCTGCCGTGGCGGCGCCGGTCGGCTCGTTCTACACACCGCCTGCGGATATCCCGAACACTCCGGGCGTGGTCGTCAAGACCCAGCCGATGACGATCCTGGCCACCGTGCCCACCGAAGGCGGCTGGCCGGTTCAAGCCAGGCACGTCATGTACAGCAGCAGACTCCAGGATGGCTCGCCGGTAGCGGTCAGCGGCACCTATATCGAGCCGAACGGCCCCTGGCAGGGGCAGGGCGCACGACCGACGGTCGTCATCGCCCCCGGCACATCGGGTCAGGGCGACCGCTGCGCGATGTCGGTGGCGTTCTCGACCGGCATCAGTGTGACGACCGATCCGTCGCCGTCGCTGTCCGCGAACCAGGAGCTACCGTCCTCCGCGGTGTGGAGCGCGCTCGGCGCCCGTGTGCTGGTCACCGACTACATCGGCCTCGGAACCCCCGGGATCCACACCTACGCCAACCGGATCGAGGGCGCCCACGCGGTTCTCGACGGGGTGCGCGCGGCCAACGAACTCGGCGGTGTCGGGCCCGACACCCCGGTCGTCCTGTGGGGTTACTCCCAGGGCGGCGGCGCGACGGCGGCCGCGGCCGAGATGCACTCGTCGTACGCGCCGGAGCTGAACCTGAAGGGCACGTGGGCGGGTGGGCCGACGGCGGATCTGGCCGTCATCCTCGAACGGATCGACGGCGCGCTGATCGGCGGCGCCATCGGATTCGCGATCAACGGCATGCTCGCCCGCTACCCGGAACTCGACCAGGCCCTCGACCGGGTGATCAGTCCCGCCGGGCGGGCCAAACTGACCGAGCTGAGCGACGAGTGCATCGGTGACATCATCGTCAGGAATCCCTTCCTGAAGACCAGTTCGATGACCGTCGACGGCCGTTCGCTGAGCGAACACCTCGCCGGGATGCCCGAAGCGGCGCCCGCACTGGCGCAACTGCGTATCGGCAGTCTGACCCCGACGTCGCCGGTGCTGATCACCAGCGGCCTCAACGACGACACCGTCCCCTACAACCAGGCCCGTCGCCTCGCCGACGACTGGTGCGCCAAGGGCGCCACGGTCGACTTCCGCACCAACGATCTGCCGCCGATCCTGCCCGGGACCACCATCCCCGGTCATTTCGGTCCCGAGATGATCGACGGTTTCGGCCCCGACAACGCCATCACCTATCTGCTCGACCGACTCGCGGACAAGCCTGTCTCGGGCTGCACCTACCGCTGAGTGAAACGGCGTCGCGTTCGCGGCGCCGACGAAATCCCGAACCACCCCACCCGCCCTGTCCACGGTCGGGCTTCCCTTAAGGATCCGTGATGACCGCATTCTCGCGCCGGTCACTGCTCGGCGGCGCCGCTGCTGCCGCCGGTGCCCTCGCGCTCGGCGCGCGCTCGGCCGCTCCGGCCGCCGCCGCGCCGGGCACTGTCCCGTTGACCCGTGAAGAACACCGCGTGGTGGTCATCGGTTCCGGTTTCGGCGGCGGTGTGAGCGCCCTGCGCCTGGCGCGGGCGGGGGTGCCGGTGACGGTGCTCGAGCGTGGTCTGCGCTGGCCGACCGGTCCGAACGCGGAGACCTTCCCCCGCGCGTCCGCGCCGGACAAACGGCTGCTGTGGCACCGCTCCAGCCCGAACCTGTTCGGGCGGCCCATGCTGTTCGAGCCCTATACCGGGCTGGTCGAGGCGGTGCCGGGGGTGAACATGACCGCACTGTGCGCGGCCGGTGTCGGCGGCGGTTCCCTCGTCTACCAGGGGATGTCGCTGCAACCGACCCGGGAGGTGTTCGACACCCACTTCCCCCAGGAACTCGACTGGGCGCTGATGGACCGGGTGCACTACCCGCGGGTGGCGGCGATGCTGGGTCTGGCCGAGGCCCCCGACGAACTGGTGGCGAGCGAGAACTACCGGGCAGCAAGGGTTTTCGCCGAGCGCGTACGGCGGGCGGGTATGCCGCTGTCGAAGATACCCATGCCGATCGACTGGGATTTCGCGCTCGCCGAACTGCGCGGGGAGATGAAACCCTCCTACACCAACGGCGACGGCGCGATGGGCGTCAACAACGGCGGCAAGCATTCGGTGGATGTCACCTACATCGCCGCCGCCGAGGCCACCGGACTGGTGCGGGTGCAAACCCTGCACGAGGTCACCGACGTCGAACGCGCGCCGGACGGTCGTTGGGTCGCCCACGTGCTGCGCCTGGACACCACCGGCGCGGTGGTCGAGAACAAGATCCTCACCGCCGATGCCCTGATCATGGCCGCGGGCAGTCTCAACACCACCCGGCTGCTGGTGCGCGCGGGTGCCAAGGGCCTGATTCCCGGCCTGCCCGACGGGCTCGGGCAGGGCTGGGGGACCAACGCCGACCGCATCTACGTGTGGACCGACCCCGACGCCGAATTCGGCGCGCCCCAGGGCGGACCGGTGGTCTACGGCAGCAAGAACTGGGACGACCCGCGATCGGCGCACACCGTCATCCAGGCGTCCATTCCGCCGCTGTCGATCGACCCGCGCAGCACCATGATGGTCGGCTACGGCGTCAGCGACAGTCGCGGCGCCTTCGCCTACGACTCCGCGCGCGACGACGCGATCCTGCACTGGCCCGCCGACGGCGACAGCGATATCCAGAACAACCACATCGATCCCGCCGTGCGCCGGATCGCCGGGCCGGACGGCATGCTGATCGACACCAACGCGCTGTTCCCCTCCACCTGGCATCCCCTCGGCGGCGCGAGTATGGGCGCGGTCTGCGATCTGGACGGCCGCGTGCACGATCAGCCCGGTCTCTACGTTCTCGACGGCGCGCTGCTACCGGGTAACGCCGCCGCCTGCAATCCGTCGATGACCATCGCCGCGGTCGCCGAACGGGCACTGGACAATATCGTCGCCCGCGATATCGGCACGCTGATCTGAGTGTGTCGCGGTACGGCCCGGACCATCGGGCCGATCAGCCCGAGACGGTCGGCATCGTCAGCGTGACGGGTTCGTGCGGGAGCACGGGGCGATAGATGCAGCGGGTGCCGGAGTAGATCGTCGGCATGCATTCGTTGCAGTGCACACACGCCGACCGCGTCGATTCGTCGGATCGGATGCGGTGCAACAGATCCGGTTCCCGCAGCAGCGCGCGTCCCATCGCGACGAAGTCGAAACCCTCGGTCATCGCCAGGCGCATGGTCTCCATGTTCGTGATCCCGCCCAGCAGGATCAGCGGCATGGACAGTTCACGGCGGAACTGGCGCGCCCGCTCGAGCAGATACGCCTCCTGATAGGGGTACTCCTTCAGGAAGGCCCGTCCGACCGCGCGGAAGCCCCAGCGCGCCGGGCCGGGAAGGGTTTTCGCGAACGAGCGGCGCGGCGCGTCGCCGTGGAACAGCAACATCGGGTTGAGCAGCGAACTGCCCGCGGTCAATTCGATCGCGTCGAGGGTGCCGTCGGCCTCCAGCCACGAGGCCACCTGGAGGGATTCGGGGACGGTGAGTCCGCCGCGCCTGCCGTCCTCCATATTCAGTTTGGCGGTGACGGCGAGCCGCCCGCCGACGGCCTCCCGGACGGCGCGCGCGATCTCGCGGGCGAAGCGGGCCCGGTTCACGAGCGGTCCACCGTAGTCGTCCTTGCGACGGTTGAGCAGCGGGCTCAGGAAGGCACTCGCCAGATAGTTGTGGCCGAAATGGATTTCCACGGCGTCGAATCCGGCCTGTTCGGCCAATCGCGCGGCGTCGGCGTGCGCGGCGACGAGATCGGCGATCGCGGCGGCGTCGGGGACTTTCATGGCCCGCATCCCGAGCGGGCTGAACAGCGGGCTCGGCGCGAGCGCCGGTACGCGGTTGGAGGCGGCGTTGGCGACGGGTCCGGCATGACCGATCTGGGCGTTGGCCGCCGCGCCCTCGGCGTGCACGGCGTCGGTCAACTTCCGCAGACCCGCGACGGCTTCCGGTCGCATCCAGATCTGGTGCCGATCGGTGCGCCCGCCCGGCGCGACGGCGCAATAGGCCACCGTGGTCATGCCGACGCCGCCCGCGGCGACCTCGCGATGGAACGCGATCAGATCGTCGGTCGCGAGCGCGTCGGGGGTTCTGCCCTCGAAGGTCGCGGCCTTGATCACCCTGTTGCGCAGCGTGATCGGGCCCAGTGTCGCCGGTGCGAACACTTCTGTCATGGTCACTCCTGTACCGGTGCGGTGAGGCCGGCGACGACGAAGCTCCGCAGTGTCGCCACCGCGCGCTCCGACATGCCGTGTTCCTCGGTTTCGGGGCTGCCGAAACGCATGATGACGAGATCGAAGGCGAGCATCCAGCGGCGTCGGCTCTCCCCGGTGCTCAGTTGCGGCAGCAGTCCCGTCCACGAGTCCATGCGGAACCAGCGTCCCTGCCATGCCGTGAGATGGCGCCCCGACACGAAGCGGGCGAGCAGGCGAAGATGCAGCCTGCCCACCGGATCGGCGGCCAGATCCAGGAACGGGGCCAGCACGGCGTCGACGAGCGCGGGCACCGAATCGGGCCGCGAGCCGGTGGCCTCGGCCATCCCGCGCGCCCACAGTGGTCCGAGCCGGTCCTCGATCAACGCGCCGACCAGCGCCTCCTTCGACCCGAAGTGGTAGTGGACCGCCGCCGGATTGGTCCCGGCCTCGGCGCAGATCGCCCGCACCGACACCTCGTCGTAGGGCTCGCTCAGCAGTAGCCGTTCGGCGGCGGCGAGCAGGCGGTGACGGGTGCCCTCGGCAAGTTTCTGGACCACTCCAGAATTAGAACACGTTTCAATACCTTGTTCAATCAATGATTGAATCGGTGACCGGATCGGCGCGCGATTCGGTGACGATGTGGAAACGAACCCCGCGCGATCCCGAGCCGGACCGTAGCGTCGTCGGCAGGCGGTTCAGGGGGGCCGTCGTCGGGACACGAGCAGACGAGGCGACGAATGAGACAGCGGCCGACCGCGATCGGATACCTGCGCCGAGACGTGTCCGGGGTGTCGTGGGAATGGCACGAGGTCCGGATTCGCGGCATGGCCCGGCGGTTCGGCTACGACCTGGCCGATACGGTCGCCGCGGGTTCCGACGTCGAGCGGCCGCTGCCTCGACTGCTCGAACTGGTGCGAGGCATGGACGTCGACGCCGTCATCACGCCGAGCCTGGTGCACCTGGGTGGCGCGCTACCCGACGACCTGCTGCGGCTGTGCGAGATCAACACCTTCGAACCGGAAGCGACCTACGCGGCACGGACTCCGGCGCGCTGGGACGGATATCGCTGAGCGGCGGCCCTCAGTGATCGTCGCCGGAATCCCGCGCTGGCGGGGGCGGGAACAGGCGGTGGATGGTCAACGACGCCGCCAGTAATCGGGAGTTGTCCGGTTCGTTCGGGTCGATCCCGGTGAGTTCGGCGACGCGCCGCAGCCGATAGCTGAACGTGTTGGGGTGGATATGCAATCGCGCCGACGCGGTCTTGCGGTCGGAGCCGTGGCGGATGTGCGCCTCCAGCGCTTCGAGCAGGTGCGGGTTGCGCAGCAGGGGCGTGATGCGTTCGGCCAACCGATCGCGCGCGGAGCCGGGACGGGTGAGCTGGTACTCCAGCAGCAGATCGTCGAGCCGATAGAGCCCGGACGGACGCCCGAGCAGGCGCGCCAGGGTCGCGAGTTCGGCGACTTCGGCCGCGGCGGCGGGAACGTCCGCGCGCCGGACCGCGCGACATTCGGTGAGATAGGCGGGCACGCCGAACTGTTCGGCCAGCTCCTCGGCCAATCCCGCGTAGCGGGCGGAATCGGTGCCGGGATCGGAGTGCACGGGAAGTAGCGCGATTCCCGCCGAACCGTCGAAGGTCGCCAGCGCACCGCCGTTGGTGCGGGCGTCGAGGGTGCGATGCAGGACCCGGATGCGCCTGCGCGCCAGCAGATCCGATGCGGGGCCGGGCTGCGCGGGCGGGGCGATCCCGATGGCGAGCACGGTGTAGCGGTCGGTCAGCGCCGTGTCGGCGCGGGCGGCCTCGTCGTACGCCGGTCGGCCGCGGAGCAGAGCCGAGCACAGTTCCCGTCGCGCTTCGCGCTCGGCGCTGTATATGGACTGTTCGACCTCGGCATAGGCCTCCATCACGGTCACGTTGATATGCATGAGCAGATCGAGCAATCGCGAGATGACCACGGTCAGCTCGTCGATCTCGCCCGGCGCGGTGAGCGCGGCGGCCTCGGCGAGCACCGACTGCGCCGAGCCGTGCATCGCCTCGATCAGCAGGGCGAGTGGCAACCGGTCCTCGGCATGACGCTGTGCGACGGGAGCGACGAATGCCGTCACCTCCGCCCTGGTGAATTCGCGTTCCTCGCCGATGGCCTGCAACACCGCGCGCCCGCAGCCGTAGATGGCGGGCAGTACCTCGGCGGTGAAATGCCCCTCGGGCAGATCGGCCGCGGGTGGGGTGGCGCCGAGCCCGGCGGCCAGCATTCGCTCGGCGATCTGCGGCCACCGGGCGAGTAGTCGGGTGACCAGGGGCGGATCCGCGGTGGTCGACGGTGTGACGACAGGCATGGGCCGATTGTGTCCGACGGCCCCGCGCCGGACAACGTTTCGGTTCCGGCAACCAGAACTTTGTCACCGGCGACAAGGCGAACGGGCGCGACTTCGTTCCCGCCGACCATCGGCGTCCCGTCGCGCTGTCGTGGACGCCCGACTCGACGCCGCACGCCGCACGCCGCACGCCGCACGCCGGACTGTCGGAACGCGAAGTTCTCCGTTCGCCCGGGCCGAATCCGATGGGATTTCCGGAACTTCCCGCCATATCGCGCCCGGGGGAGATATCGACCGTTGTCCGATTTGTCTGGTCTATCCGGATAATCCAGTTCTGTGCCGGTCGACTCGCGATGTCGACCATTGATCGGGTGTCGGCATCGCGCGACGGGATGATGATTTCCAATGGCGACACCCACACGAGGTGACTTTTCACAATCCCATTCGGCGCTGCTATGAGCGGAATTGTGCCTCCGGTCGAAATTCTTTCCGGTAGATACGCGAAAGCGGGGTCACCGAATGGTCGGTGACCCCGCTTTCGGAGCGTGAGATGTTATGCGCAGTCGGAGCGCAGTTTGCTCAGCGCGTTGACGATCAGATACCCCTGGGCCGGGGAAGTCGCGGTCTGGAGCGCATTGATGAAATTCTGCACATTCGCGCGCCCCTGATCGGTGGTCAGTTCGCCCGCCCGCCCTTGAAGCTCTCCGATCAAGGCCTCCTTGATCGGCTGCGACTCCTCCAACGGAAGTGTCGCCAGCGGCGTCAACGCGTTGAGTGCGTCGTTGGCGATCGAGGTGATGGCCGGGCAGTCCGCGGCGATATCGGGGCTGGGCGCCGCCGTCGCGGCCGACGACATGATGCCGGTCATCGCGGTAGCGGTGGCGAGCACGGCGAGGGCCATTGCACTTCTTTTTCTCATGAGAATCTCCACTGATTTACTGAGTTCGTCCACCGGACAATGCTGACGGATTATCGATCCGCAGGTTGGCGAACAGCGAGCGGGTCATTCGTGAGACCCGTGCGAAACCGGGGGAATTCGACCGATGGCGCGGTGTGACCCGAACCGATGGACCGTCCCGGCTTCCGATAGTTTCCGGATTCGCCGAGTTGTGTCTCTCGGTGAAGTCGGAGAACTATCATGAATCGAAACGCTACAGCAATTGTTGTGGGATACCAGGGGGCGGCATAAAGATTCTTGCTTCCGCCCAATCCCGATTTCGGCGTCCCGGCGCGGTGATTGCGGTCCACTGTCTGAGTCTGTCGGTCACATCCAGAGGAAATGCCGATACGCCGGAGAGACGGCTCGGCACATCGGTCACGCGCGCATTTCGATGAGGATTGTGACGCATCACAGGATTCGCACCACCACGATCCCGTCACCGGAATCGGATATGCGTCCAATCGCACAGCGGCCCAGTGATTGTCGAAGCGCGCGTCGGTGGGCAGACTTGTCGGATGCGAACAGACGTGGGACCGGATCTGATGCGGCGATGGGTGGCACTGTCCGGTGCGGCGGCGGAATCGGTCGGGGCGGAACTGATCGCGCGATACCGGGAACCACATCGGCGCTATCACACCGTGGAGCACCTCGCGGCGATGCTGTCGGTCATCGACGACCTGGCCGCCGACGCCGACGATATCGACGCGGTGCGCTACGCCGCCTTCTTCCACGACGCCGTCTACGCGGTCGACCGTGCCGACAACGAGGAACTCAGCGCCCAGCTGTCCGAGTCGACCCTCGCCGCACTCGGCGCACCGGCGGAACTGATCGGCGAGGTCGCCCGATTGGTGCGGCTCACCGCGGGGCACGCCCCGGAACCGGGCGACTGCAACGGCGGCGTGCTCTGCGACGCCGACCTGGCGGTACTCGCGGCGGACGAATCCGGGTACGACGCCTACGCCGCGGCGGTCCGCGCCGAATACCGGCAGGTGCCCGACGAGGTGTTCCGGCCGGGCCGCGCCGCCGTGCTACGTGGACTCGCCGAACAGGACCGTTTGTTCCACACCCCGACCGCGCGCACTCGTTACGAATCGGCGGCACGGGCGAATCTCGCGCGCGAAATCGCGCAACTCACCGGATAGGCAGATGCGCCGGGAATGACGCCCGAGCCTTCGATTCCGCGCTTGCCCCGCCGTCGACCTGCTGTGCCCGTGCCTTCGGTAGCGCGGAACCGGCAGCCGAACGCGCACGGACGGCGGTGCGGGTGTCGGCGCACCGCCGGGTCAGGTCAGGACGAGCAGTTCGGTGGGCGAGGCGATCTCGGTACGCAGGCCCGCCTTGGTCGCGATCCGCGCGACCGCTCGGATATCGGTGGGATCGGCGCGGGTGACGACCAGGGCGCGCGCGAGCAGCCCCTTGTGGTGTTTGTTGAAATGGCTGACCACCGTGCGGCTGCCGTCGGGATGTTCGGTGAGCACGTTGGCGGTGACCGCGCCGGGGACGCGGCCGAGTTGCTGGTAGGTGCCCGAGCGCAGGTCGACGACGAGTTCGCCCGCCGCCTCTTCCGCGAGCGCCGCGCCGAGATGATCGCGCCAGATCGCCGAAAGGGTCGGCAGGCCGGGGAGTTTGGTCCCTCCGGAGAGCCGGTAGGCCGGGATGGGATCGCTCGCGCGGATCGCGCCGAACAGTGCGGAGCCGATACCGAGTCTGGCGTAGGCCTTCTCGCTCTGGACCTTGGTGAAACCCTTCGCGTCGAGCGCGTCGTAGAGCACCCCGGTGTAGCGCTGTAGGGCGGGACGGGTCGCCGAGGTGCGCAGCGCGGCGTTGCGCGCGATCTCACCGTCGGCCCCCTTGCCGAGCCCGAGGACATCGCGGGAGCGGTCGGGATCGGCGGCGAGCCGGATCACTTCGGAGACGAGCCGGTCGCGTACCTCGGTCAGGCGTGGCATCGCGAGCTCCGAGAGTTCCAGTGGCGCGCCCGCGCCGCCGTCGGATTTGGTTTCGGAGGGAGGCAGCAGCACCAGCACGAGCGGATACGGTACCGGCGGGCGCGCCCGGGACGCGGAGGTGGTCGCCCGTGTGATCGCCCGGTGCGAACACGGCGCGCGGTAAATGGGTAATGGCTTGCGTGGTCCCTGTGACCGGCGACTACGCTTTGCACCCGTGATCACCCGCCTCTCCAGACTGTTCCTGCGTACCCTGCGCGACGATCCCGCCGACGCCGAGGTGCCGAGCCACAAACTGCTCGTCCGCGCCGGATACGTGCGCCGCGTCGCCCCGGGGATCTACTCGTGGCTGCCGCTGGGTCTGCGGGTGCTCCGGCAGGTGGAGAATGTCGTCAGAGAAGAGATGGACGCCATGGGCGCCCAGGAGATCTCGCTGCCCTCGCTGTTGCCGCGCGAGCCCTACGAGACCACCAACCGCTGGACCGAATACGGCGACGGCCTGTTCCGGTTGCAGGACCGTAAGAACGCCGATTACCTGCTCGGACCCACCCACGAGGAACTGTTCGCGCTCACCGTGAAGGGCGAATACAACTCGTACAAGGATCTGCCGGTCGTGCTCTATCAGATCCAGACCAAATACCGCGACGAGGAGCGTCCCCGCGCGGGCATCCTGCGCGGACGCGAGTTCATCATGAAGGATTCCTACTCCTTCGACCTCGACGAAGGCGGTCTGAAGAACAGCTACCGGGCCCATCGCGATGCCTACCAGCGCATCTTCGAACGACTCGGCGTCAAGTACGTGATCGTCGCGGCGACTTCCGGCGCCATGGGCGGCAGCGCGTCCGAGGAGTTCCTGGCCGAGAGTCCGGTGGGCGAGGACACCTATGTGCGCAGCGTGGAGTCCGGGTACGCGGCCAACGTGGAAGCCGTGGTCACGCCCGCGCCCGAGCCGCTGCCGGTGGACGGTCTGCCCGCCGCGGTCGTCCACGACACCCCCGGTACCCCCACCATCGCGACGCTGGTGGAATGGGCCAACGCGGCGGGCGTGCTCGATCGCCCGGTGACCGCGGCCGACACCCTCAAGAACGTCATGGTGAAGTTGCGCCACCCGGACGGCAAATCCGAGATCATCGGCATCGGCATCCCCGGTGATCGCGAGGTCGACGACAAACGGCTCGGCGCCGCCGTCGAGCCCGCCGAGGTGGAACTGCTCACCGATGCCGATTTCGCGGCCAACCCGTTCCTGGTCAAGGGCTACATCGGGCCGAAGGCGATGCAGGACAACGGCGTTCGCTACCTGGTCGATCCGCGCGTCGGGACCGGTACCAGCTGGATCACCGGTGCGGACGTCTCGGGTAAACATGCCGTCGGCCTGGTCGCCGGACGCGATTTCACCCCCGACGGCACCATCGAGGCCGCCGAGGTCCGCGACGGCGACCCGTCGCCGGACGGGCGCGGCACCCTCGTGTCGGCTCGCGGCATCGAGATCGGGCACATCTTCCAACTCGGCAACAAGTACACCGACGCCTTCGAGGTCGACGTGCTCGGCGAGAACGGTAAGCCGGTGCGGGTGACCATGGGTTCCTACGGCATCGGCGTCTCGCGCATGGTCGCGGTGATCGCCGAACAGCAGCACGACGACAAGGGCCTGCGCTGGCCGTCCGAGGTCGCCCCGTTCGACGTGCACGTCGTCATCGCCAACAAGGACGACGCGGCGCGCACCGGCGCGGAACAGGTCGTCGCGGGTCTGGACGCCAGGGGGCTCGACGTGCTCTTCGACGACCGCACGGCCTCGCCCGGCGTGAAATTCAAGGACGCCGAACTCCTCGGCATGCCGTGGATTCTCGTCATCGGCCGGGGCTGGGCCGAGGGCAAGGTGGAATTGCGCGACCGGTTCACCGGAGAGGTCACCGAGATCGCGGCCGATTCCGCCGTGGACGCGGTCGTCGCCAAGATTCGCGCCTGATCGTTCGCCTGTCGTCGCGGCCCCCGGTGCACTACGACCGGGGGCCGCGGTCGTGCGGTGCGGATCTGTTCGGTGACATCGCACAGCGTCGGTCGCGCGCGGTGGTGAGAAGATGGAGTGATCGGCTTCTACTTAGTACTGCAACGACAGGTTGTGATTTGGGGTGTCGTGCTGGTAGTGATCTGGTTCGTGTTGTTGGAGAGGGCAGTCGGGTGGTCGGCGGGTTTCGAGGCGTTCGTGGGTCGGTTCGCGGCTCGGTTTCCTCGGTTCGAGTCGCGGCGGCAGATGCGTTTCTAT
>NZ_QCYJ01000057.1 GCF_003123685.1 Nocardia aurea | reverse complement strand
GACGACCTCCTCGCCGTTGATCTCGGCGTAGATGGCCTTGAGGTCGACCTCGTTGCCGTCGGAGTCGACGACCTTGGCGGCGTCGCCGACCACGGTCTTGGCCTTGTCGCGAACGATCTCGACCATGGCGAGCGTGAGCTGGTCGTTGTCGGCCAGGTGCTGGGCCAGCTGGTTGGGCTGGACGCCCATCTCCATGGCGCGGCGGACGACGAAGTTGGTCAGCTCCTGCTCGGTGACGCCCAGCTCCTCGGCCTTGACGATCTTGTCGAGCACGAACCCGACCCTGATGGCCTTGACAGCGCTGGTCTCGAACTCGGCGAAGCGCTCCTCCTCGGTGGTCCGGTAGAGGCGGAAGAACGCGTCGCGGCTCAGGCCGCTCTCGCCGATCTGGTGCTCGAGGTTGTGCTTGCGGGCGTCGACCTCGGCCTTGAGCGCGCTGTCGGGGATCGGGATCTCGATCTTCTCCAGCAGCGTGTCGAGGGCCTTGTCGCGGGCCTGGACGACCTGGTCGACCAGCTTGTTGCGGCGGGCCTGCTCGCGGATGCTGGTCTTGAGCTCGTCGAGCGTGTCGAACTCGCTGGCGAGCTGCGCGAACTCGTCGTCGAGCTCAGGCAGGACCTTCTCCTTGACCGACTTGACGCTGATGATCACGTCGGCCTCCTCGCCGGCGTTCTCGCCGCCGACGAGCTCGGTCCTGAAGCTCTTCTCCTCGCCCGCGGACATGCCCTCGAGCGCGTCGTCGAGGCCCTGCAGCACGGAGCCGGCGCCTACCTCGTAGGACACCTCGTTGGCCTGCTGCTCCTCGATGTTCGCGCC
>NZ_QCYJ01000089.1 GCF_003123685.1 Nocardia aurea | reverse complement strand
CGGGTGATCGGGTCGCGAAGGCGCCACCGCTCCACCTCGCCGTCCGCACGGTACCTGCCGGGGTCGTCGGAGGTGCTGTGGCCGGCCATGCGGTACGTCTCGGCCTCGATGAACGCCGGCATGCGGCTGTCGCGGACCCGGGCCGCCGCCTGCGACGTCACCGCGTGCACGGCCAGCACGTCGTTGCCGTCCACCAGGTAGGAGTCCAGGCCGAAACCCGCGGCCCGCTGGTGCAGCGCGGTACGGCTCTGCTGGGCGGCCGGCGTGGAGATGGCCCAGTGGTTGTTCTGGCAGAAGAACAGCACGGGTGCCCCGGTTGTCGCGGCCCAGTTCAGCGCCTCGTTGACATCTCCCTGGCTGCTCGCCCCATCGCCGAAGTAGGTCATGACGATCTCGTCGGCGCCGTCTCGCAGCACCCCCATCGCGTACCCCGTGGCATGCAGGGCCTGGGTGCCGAGCACGAGGGAGTAGAAGTGGAACCGATGCGTCGCGGGGTTCCAGCCGGCATGAGCGAGGCCGCGCCATTGCCGGAGCAGCTCCGCCGGTCCCAGGCCCCGAGCCAGCGCCGCCGCGTGTTCCCGGTAGCTGGGAAACACGTGGTCGTCGGGGCGCAGCGCCCGGATGGAGCCGACCTGCGCGGCTTCCTGGCCGAGGCTCATCAGCCACAGGCCGAGCTCGCCCTGGCGGGCGAGAGCGAGCGCTTCGGCGTCGAAACGCCTGGCCAGCGCCATGTCCCGGAACAGCAGGCGGGCGAGGCCGAGGTCGACACCGGCAGCCTCACCCCGCGGGGTCAGGCGGCCGTCCGGCACCACGAATTGCAGTGCC
>NZ_QCYJ01000141.1 GCF_003123685.1 Nocardia aurea | reverse complement strand
CCGGTGCCCCACCAGGTCGTGCAGGTCCCGGGTGAACCTGCGGCGTTCGAGGGCCACGGCCCGCCGGATGACCTCGTTGCGCGCGCCGGCCAGCCAGTGCGCCCGCGCCGCGAGGCTGACCAGGGCGTACTCGACCAGGCCGAGCAGCGGGGCGGCGATCACCCAGCCGGAGTAGGACAGCATGTCCTGCGGGGCCCACAGCAGGACCGGCCCGCAGGCCATGGCCAGGCCCACCAGGACGACGGAGCGGATCCGGTACGCCACCATGAGCAGGGCGCCCGACAGCAGCCCGCAGACCGGCGTCCACGCCGCGCCGAAGAACGGCAGCGGGACGTACGTCAGCCACGCCTGGACGCCGACCAGCCACCACCGGCCGTCGCGCCGCGCCAGCATCCCCAGCACGAACCGCATGTGCGCCCCGAGCAGCACGAGCAGGACCCCCGTGCCCGCGAGCACCTGCCCCGTCTCCGCCAGCCCCGCCTGGACCGGCACCGCCACGGCCAGGATCCCGGCCATCACGGCGAACCCACCCGGCCACAACGGGGCCGGCGGAGCCGCGAACACCGAGCGCATCCGAGTGGCGAACCCGCCGTCTGTCCCGTACACCCATCCCCCGGCACCCGGTCGACCGACTCCCCGAGAGCGGACCCTCCGCCTCGCCCTCTCTAATCGACCCGATCGACCCGCCCGTGTAAAGCGCTTTACGGGCTTCGGGTAAGCGAAGTTCGTCCGGAGATCACCGTCATATGGTGGTTTCATGGAATACATCCGACTTGGCACCACCGGTCTGAAGGTCTCCCGCGTCTGCCTGGGCATGATGAGCTACGGCGATCC
>NZ_QCYJ01000072.1 GCF_003123685.1 Nocardia aurea | reverse complement strand
GTAGGACCACCGAATCCCCCCGTCGACGACCGCTTCGGCATCACCGAAGCGAGTCGCCGTACCGAGGACCATCTCGGGGATGGTCTGCCAGGTCACCAAGGCAGCATCCTCGACCCGGCCCTCATTGCGAAGGTCATGGACAAAGTTCGATGGGAACGAGACCGACACTGATCGTCGGCATCCCCGACAGCACCGGTAAAACCGTGCCGTGCATACCTGTTGTCGTGCTCACGATCCGATATCGACATAACGTATGTCACACCCCCAGCAGCCGAGCCAGATTGCCGCCCATGATCTTCGCCTGGTTCTCCAACGGCATGTCCTTGATCTCGTGAACGTAGCGCGCCGGCTCCGCCAGACCCTCCGGATGCGGCCAGTCCGAACCGAACAACACATGATCGACGCCGATGACCTCCGAGAGTCGCTGTAGGTCCTCTTCCCAGAACGGGCTGACGTAGAGACCGCGCTTCAGGGTTTCCACAGGATCCTGGAAACCGAATCCGTCGGGCGCCTTCTTGAACACGTCCGACAGCTGGTTCAGCAGCGGCTCGAGCCAAGCCGAACCGTTCTCGATCACGGCGACCTTCAAGTCCGGGACGCGAGTCAGCGCACCATGGCACACCCAGGACGCCACGGCGTCGGTGACCGGACGCCACTGATTCGTCATCGCGAAAGTGTTGGTCTGAAACGGCAACATCTCCAGGCTGCTACCGACCCACTCCGCATTGAAACGGGAGTAGCCCGAGTCCGAGGAGTGCATGGTCACCAGCACGTCGAGTTCCACGACCCGCTTCCAGAACGGATCGAACTCCGGCAACGCGAACGAACGCATACCGTGCAGACCCGGAACCGGAGCCGG
>NZ_QCYJ01000168.1 GCF_003123685.1 Nocardia aurea | reverse complement strand
GTCGTGCCTGATCGTGAGGGTCTCGCCGTCGCCGCCGAGCAGCACCTCCTGGTGGGCGATCAGCCCGGCCAGCCGTACGGCGTGCACGCGCACCCCGTCCACGTCGGCGCCGCGCGCGCCGTCGAGCTCGGTGCTGGTGGCGTCGGGCATGGTGCCCAGCCCGGCCTTGGCGCGCGCCTCGGCCACCAGCTCCGCGGTGCGGCGGGCGGTGCCGGAGGGGGCGTCGGCCTTGTTCGGGTGGTGCAGCTCGACGATCTCGACGGACTCGAAGTATCTCGCCGCCTGCTGCGCGAAGTGCATCATGAGCACGGCCGCGATGCCGAAGTTGGGCGCGATCAGCGCGCTGGTGCCGGGTGAGGCGGCCAGCCATCCGCGCACGGCGTCGAGCCTGGCGGCGTCGAACCCGGTGGTGCCGACCACCGGATGGATGCCGTGCTCGATGGCCCACTGGAGATTGCCCATCACCACGTCGGGATGGGTGAAGTCGACGACCACCTCCGCCCCTTCGAGGCCCTCGATGCTTTCGTCCTTGTCGAGCGCGGCCACCAGCTCCATGTCGGGAGCCGCCTCGACCGCCTTGCACACCTCGACGCCCACACGACCCCGGGCGCCGAGCACACCTACCTTGATCACACGGTCAACCCTATACGGCGACGCCGCGCGGGCCCACACGAGGACCCACGCGGCGCGGCCGCACACCCGCCAAGGGCCTCAGGAGATGGCGCTGGAGAAGTCCTTGTCGCCGTACGGGCCGATCACGGCGAGCGTGAGCGGCCGGTTGAAGACGTCGGCGGCGACCTCGCCGACCTCGTCGGGGGTGACGGCCTCGATGCGCCCGAGCACCTCGTCGACGGACATCAG
>NZ_QCYJ01000026.1 GCF_003123685.1 Nocardia aurea | reverse complement strand
CCGACCCCGCATTCGCGACCGCCTTACGCCGCCTCATCGCCGAGAAGATCGCACCTCTCGCCTCACAGGCCCCACCGCATTCACCGCGAATAGAGATGAACGCCACTGGCTACGATCAAGCGCGAATCCAGCAATCAGCCGGAGACATGTATATCAATCAGCAGAACGACTAAAACGCCCCCGCCGGCCCCCACCTCTGCCGCACCGATGCCGCGCGGCGCCCGTAGCCGTCGCCATGGGAAGGGCTGCGGGAAGGGCTTACGCGCCGCGGCCGTCGCACTGCTCCTGGCGCTGCCGGCGTGCACCGCCGGACCACCCACCCCACCAAGGCCCGCGGCGACCCCCACGGCCACCCCGACGAAGACCCCAGCCGGGCCACCGCATGTCCGGGCGGAAGCCGAACGGCTGGTGCGCGCGGGCGCGCCGGGAGCGGTGGCTTACGTCCTGGACGGCGAGCGCGTGTGGCAGGCCGCCACGGGCAGCGCCGGCGAGGGGGAGCCGATGCGGACCGGCCACCGGTTCAGGATCGCCAGCATCACCAAGACCTTCACCGCCGCCCTCGTGCTCCAGCTCGTACGCGAGGGACGGCTGTCGGTCACCGACGAGGTCGAGCGCCTGCTCCCCGGCGTGATCGGCACCCGCGCCACCGTGGCGGACCTGCTCAGGCACACCAGCGGCATCCCCGACTACCTGACCTCGCCCGGCTTCACCAGGGCGCTGAAGGGCGGCGGTCACCTGAAGAGGTGGCCGCCGCGCGAGCTCGTCGCCCATGCCGGCGCCGCGGGCCCGCCCGGCACCTTCGCCTACTCCAACACCAACCACATCCTCCTCGGCATGATCCTGGAGAAGCTGCGCCGCAGGCCGTACGGACAGCTAGTCCGAGAGCGGATCGCCCTCCCCGCGACCGAGCTGCCGACTACCCTGACGCCCGCGAGCCTCGCGCACGGCCGGGACGGGGCCGCCAGAGTGCACGCGTCGATCTTCTGGAGCGCCGGCGGGCTCGTCTCGACCGCGGCGGACGTGGCCGCCTTCTACCGGTCCCTCTTCGGCGGTGCCCGGCCGGAGGGCCGGGCGATGCGCGAGGGCAGGTTCGGCGTCTTCGCCGAGCGGCTGGGCTGCGGCGTGCACGTCCTCACCCACTCCGGCCTGATACTCGGGTACGGCGGCGCCGCCATGAGCACCGAGGACGGCCGCCGCGTGGTCGTGGTACAGGTCAACGCGAGCATGGCCGGCGACGCCATCGCCGCGGCGGAACGGCTCATGTGCGGTTGACTCCGGAGACGGGGCTTGAGTCTCCACCAGAGGGAGGCACCAGGGTGAGCGCATGAACGGCGACAGGCTCTACTCGATCGGCGAGCTGGCCCGGATGGCGGGCCTGACGGTCAAGACCATCAGGTTCTACTCCGACCGTGGGATCGTGCCGCCGACCGACCGCAGCCCGGCCGGCTACCGCCTCTACGGCATCGACGCGCTCGCCCGCTTGGACCTCGTCCGAACGCTGCGCGCCCTGGGCCTGGACCTTCCCACGATCACGAAGATCGTGGACCGGGAGATCTCGCTTCCCGATGTCGCCGCGGCCCACGCCGAGGCACTCGAGGTGCGGATCCGGGTGCTATGCCTGCGGCGCGCGGTGCTGGCGGCTGTGGCCAGGCGCGGCTCCACCCCAGAGGAGATGGAACTCATGCACAGGCTCGCCAAGCTGTCGGAGGATGAACGCCGACGTCTGATCGGCGACTTCCTAGACGCCGCCTTCGGCGGCCTGGACGCCGATCCGGCATTCACGGCGATCAGGTGCTCGATGACCCCCGAACTCCCCGACGACCCCAACGCCGAGCAGATCGAGGCGTGGGTGGACCTGGCCGAACTGTCGCAGGACCCGGACTTCCGCACCGGCCTGCGGCGCGTGGCCGAACAGCACGCGGCCGAGCGTGACACCCCTGGAGGAGTCCCGCGCCGCGACCTGGTCGCCATGGTCCGTGACCAGGTGGCCCCGGCCCTGACGGCCGGCCTCGCTCCGGCCTCCCCGCAGGCCGACCCCGTCGTGGCGGCGATCACGGCGCACTACGCGCGCACCCTCGGCCACGCCGACCACGCCGACCTCCGGCACAGGCTGCTGACCCGGCTGGAGACCGCGAACGACCCCCGCAGGGAGCAGTACCTCCAGTCCCTCGCCGTCATCAACGGCTGGCCGCCCCCGGAAAGCACGGCCCCCGCACTCGACTGGCTCATCCAGGCCCTGCGCGCCCGGCTGCCCGGGTAGAGCGCGAACTCGTCCCCACTCGGCGGCACAGCACGGCCCCCGCCGCCTGCGCTTTCCAGACGGCGGGGGCCGTGCGCTGTTCACCCGAAAGGGCGTTCACCCGAGACGGTGGTCACCCGAGAAGGGCGTTCACCCGAGGAGGTGTTACTCGCTCACCGTGTGGCCGTGATCGTGGTCGTCACCGCCACCGCCGGTGCCGGGAGTGGTGGAGCCGGGAGTCCCGCTGCCGGGCAGTTCCTTGCTGTAGGCGTAGACCAGCGCGGCGGTGGCCACGGCGCCCGAGTTGATCGCCAGGGCCTCGTCGTTGATGTTGGCGAGGTTGTCGCACTCCTGGTGGTAGCACTTGTCGTAGGCCACACCCGCCTGGCCGCCGAACTTCGCTGCCTCGTCCTCGGTCTTGATGCCCTCGGCGCCGGTGAACAGGCCACCGGCCGGGATGCCGACCTCGATGAAGGGGCCGTAGTCGGAGCGCCCGGTGAAGTCGGTGCCGACGAACGGCTTGCCGATCGTGGTGTAGTACTTCTCGAAGAGCTTCTCGATCTTGTCGGATCCGGGCGGTCCGGCCGGGGCGCCGACAGCGTCGGAGTCGTCGCCGTCGTAGATGCCGAACGTGTAGTTCGGTGAGGCGATCATGTCGAAGTTCAGATAGAGCTTGATCTTGGCCCTCTCCTCGGCGGAGAGGTTGGCCACGTGGTGCTCGGAGCCGAGCAGGCCGAGCTCCTCGGCGCCCCAGAAGTAGAAGCGGAGCTTGTTCTTGGTGGGCAGGGGCGCCAGCCTCAGCGCGGTCTCCAGGATCGCCGCGCTGCCCGAGCCGTTGTCGTTGATCCCCGGTCCGGCGACCACGCTGTCGAGGTGCGCGCCGAGGGCGACGACCTTGTCGGGGTTGCCTGAGCGGTGGTCGGCGATGATGTTGCGGGTCTTGCGGTGCAGGTCGCTCTCGGTCCTGGTCTTGAGCTGGACGGCGGTGCCGGCCGCGGCGAGCTCGTTGCCCGCGGCGAAGGTGGTGCCCACGACCGGGATGGTGAACGGGACGCCGAGGGTGCCGTTCAGCAGCCCGTCACGGCCGGGCTGGCCCTCGTTGAAGATGATCACCGCACTGGCGCCGGCGGCCAGCGCGTTCTCCACCTTGATCTGGAAGGTGCAGGTGCCGCGCTGGAGCAGGGCGATGTTGCCCGTTGTGAATCCGGCGAAGTCGCTCGCCTCGCACCCGGAGGTGGAGCTCGGGGCGGGGGTCGGCGGGAGGACCAGGTCCACACCCTGCACGGTGCCGCTGACGTCACCCGACCCGGAGTACGTCATGGTCGCGAAGTCCGTATCGGGGACGTACGTCTTGGGGCTGGGAGCGGTCCTCGCTAAGGCCGGCTTCTCCAGTTCCCGGAAGAACGGGAACTCGAACTCCTGGAGCGTGACCCGATAGCCGGCCTTGCGCAGCTTGCCGGCGACGTAGTCCACCGACCGGTCGAAGCCCGGGGTACCCGAGGCGCGCGTGCCGCCGTTGGCGTTGGCGATCTCCTGCAGCTTCTCCAGGTGCCGCTTCACCGTGGGTGCGGTGAGACTCCTGCTGAACGCCGCGGGATCGGGGTCCGCGCTGGCCGGGGCGGCCGAGACGAGGGGGAGAGCCATGGCCGAGGCCGCGGTGACGGCGGCCAGCACGCTCCGATACACGCGTTTGCGCATGCGAAACTCCTCTATCACCAGTAGAGCCGGACAACCCCCGTAATCGCGATCAAACGGAACATAGTGTTACTTACTAAGATCTTGAAAGCCCTGGCTCGAATTTGTTATCGACCGGAGTCGAACCAGTCGCCCGGAGGTAGCCACATCCGGGGCCGCCGGACCGGCCTTCGACCCAGGAACGGAAGGTCAATATCCACGGCCGGCCACATACCGCACGCAATTCGACCGTGATCATCACTCCGACGTGATCATGCAGCCAGGGAGGGGTCCGAACAGCGGTCGCCCGGTCGAATACCAGTTGCTCTGGCCGGAATGCCGCTGAAAGAATCACGGCCATGCCCGCCTTTCCCGCACACGATGGAACCGACCTCGCCTACCACGTGTGCGGAGCGGGCAGCCCGGTGATCTGCCTACCGGGCGGCCCGATGCAGGACTCGGTCTACCTCGGGGACCTCGGCGGCCTGTCGGCACATCGGCAACTGATCATGGTGGACCCTCGGGGCACCGGCCGGTCCGGGACACCGGCGGACGCCACGTCCTACCGCTGTGACCGGCTCGTCGATGACGTCGAGGCCCTGCGCGAGCACCTCGATCTTGACCAGTTGGACCTGCTCGGGCACTCCGCGGGCGCGAACCTGGCGGTTCTCTATGCGGCCCGACGCCCGGCACGTGTCAGCAAGCTCGCTCTGATCACCCCCAGCACCAGGGCCGTCGGCATCGAGGCCACCGGGAGTCCCGGCTCGCGACCGCGCGGCTCCGCAGGGACGAGCCCTGGTTCGGACCGGCCTACGCGGCTCTTGAGGAGATCGTGGCCGGCAATGCCACCACCGGCAGCCGGAAGGCCATCGACCCCTTCCTCTACGGGCGATGGGACGCGGCGGCACAGGCCCATCAGGCGACCCACGACAGCCACCGGAACGCCGAAGCCGCAGCCGCCTTCGGCGCCGAGGGCGCGTTCGACCCGGACGCCACTCGCACGGCACTCGCCGCCTTCCACGCCCCGGTGCTGCTGCTAGCCGGGGAGTTCGACCTGAACACGCCCCCGAGCGCCGCGGCCGAATTCGCCGAGCTGTTCCCGAACGCCGAGTTCGCCGTTCAACCAGAGGCAGGCCATCATCCATGGCTCGACGACCCCGACAGGTTCGTGGCGACGACCGCGACGTTCCTCGGCTGAGCGTCGGCCCGAGGCAGACCGGGAGAGTCAGCGGATGATCCGACCGCGGTAGGCGACCGACACCAACGGCCCCAGGCACGGGTGGTCCGCCCGAAACGACTCACGGAACCGGCCAGAACCCCATGACCGGGCGACCTGCTCGAAGGTCTCCCAACTGGTGAACGCAGGCACCAGAACCCTTCCCTGTCCGGCCATCCGGTCCAGCGACGCCTTGAGCCCCTCCTAGCCGACCACCCAGGCCGCGTACGCAGGGAGCCGGTCCGCGGAGCCGGACACGCGCAGGATCGTCACCCCGGCCGCCAGATGCTCGCGCCCGTGCCACCGGAGCAGCCCCGCGTCAAGCGGGCCCCCGAACGCAGGGCGCCTTGGTGCCTGTGCGCGTCCACGACGGCAGCACGACGCTCTAGCACTCGACCCGCTCGACCGCTCGAACACGAGCCCGGATGCCAGGACCCGTGTGCGCCGGCCCAGCCCAACCCTCTGGAACATCCGGCGACAACATCGTGACAGATCGGGTGGAAGTAGCCTGAGCGCCATGCACCCGCCCGCGCCGTTCTCCCCATGGAGCCAGCCGAGCCAGCCGCCCCCGCCCGTACCCTCCGGGGCGCAGGCGTATCTCATCCTCGATGTGAGGCGACACTGGATCGGCTTCATGCTGAGCATGATCACCCCCAGAATCATCCTCAACGGCCACCAGACGCTGGGCAGATGGGGCCGCAACACGATCCCGCTTCCTCCCGGCCAGTACCACCTCCACATCCACCTGCCCTATTTCCTCCCCCCACAGATCGGCCCCGCGGACCTGACGGTCCGGCTCCAGCCCGGGATGGCGCTCGAAGTCGAATACCGCGCCCCCATGTGGGCCTACTCCCGAGGCTCTCTCGGCCCCGCCCCCCAACCATGGAACGGAAAGGGCTGCGTGATCGCCCTGCTTGCGGTCGCGGGGGGCGCACTGGCGCTCATGCTGATTCTGATCGTCATCGCGGCACTCTCGCTCGGCTGAGCCCGCCGCATTCTCCGAGGCCCGCCCCGTCATGATGGGGCGATCCCCTCCGGGGGAACTTGATCCGCTGCTTGTCGGGCAGGCGCGCAGCCCGCCCGACAAGAGAGATCAAGCCTCGCGCTCCACCGCCGTCAGGCCGGTTTCATCGGCGGGTTCCTCGAGCACACCGGCGTTGTTCGCTCGGGCCGGTAGGAGCAGTGCGGCGACGACCACAGCCACGGACAGCACCGCGCCGATGATGAAAGCCAGCCGCATGCCCTCGAGGTTGGCGAGTGCCTCGGTGACTCCCGCGGACTTCAGGGCATCGGATCGCGCGCTCATCACGGTGATCACGAGCGCGGTGCCGAAGGCCGCGGCGACCTGCTGCAGCGTGCTCAGGATCGAGCTGCCGTGGGGGTAGAGCGGCGGGGGAACCGCTCCGAGCCCGAGGGTGAAGACCGGGGTGAAGGTCGCGGCAAGGCTCACCATCAGCAGCGCGTGCAGAGCGAGGAGCTGCCAGAACGGCATGGTCATCGTGACCTGCGTGAAGCCGGTGAGCGCGAGCGTGATCCCGATCGCGCCGGGGATGACCAGAACCCGGCCGCCGAACTGGTCGAACAGGCGGCCGACGGTCGGACCGAGCAGCCCCATCGCGAGGCCGCCCGGCATCACGAGGAGCCCGGTCTGCAGGGGGCTCAGCGCGCGGACGTTCTGCAGGTACAGCGGCAGCAAGATCATCGATCCGAGCATCGCCATGAAGGCCACCGACATCAGGATCAGCGCGACCGTGTAGGTGCGGTGGCGAAGGGTGCGCAGGTCCATCAGCGGCACACCGCGCTTCTGCAGCGACAGCTGGCGGACGACGAAGACGGCGATGGCGATCAGGCCGGCCGCCACGATCGCGGCGGCGACGCGGACGTCACCGCCCTCGAACCGGCTGAGCCCGTAGACCAGGCCGCCGAAGCCGGCAGCGGCGGTCACCACGCTGAACCAGTCGATGGTGCTGAACTGGGGCTCTCCGACGTTCTTGAGCTGCTTCAGGCCGCGCCATGTGATCACGGCGGCGATGGGAAGCACCACGGCGAACAGCAGCCGCCAGGACCCGAATTGG
>NZ_QCYJ01000002.1 GCF_003123685.1 Nocardia aurea | reverse complement strand
TCGAGCGAATCACAGTGAACACGGGAACCAGCCGGTCGCAGTTCCAGGCCGTGGGCATCCAGCCCACTGGGCGGGATAGGTGCATCGACCACTGAACGGGCCGGGTGGGGCGGAGCCGCCGTAGTAGTCCGAGGCCGGGAGAGCCGGTCACATGGCGAAGGGCGGCAGCGGTTTCGAGAAGGGATGGAGGCTGTAATGCCGAAAGACGCGCCGCCGAATGGCGGCGCCTGGCCGGAGGCGGTCCTGCTGGGGCCGAGTCGGCGGGTATCGGAGATGCAGGCCAAGCTTCACCGTTGGGCGGCGGCTGATCCTGGCCGCCGGTTCGACGACCTGTTCAACTTCGTGCATGACCCGGCGACGCTACTCGTGGCGTTCGATCGGGTTGCGGGCAACCGCGGAGCACGCACTCCCGGCGTGGACGGCCTGACGGCCACAGACGTCGAGGAGCGCATCGGTATTCCGGGGTTCCTGGACGACCTGCGAACCTCCCTGAAGGATGGTTCGTTCCGGCCTTTGCCGGTGCGGGAACGCAAGATCCCCAAACCGGGTGGGGCAGGAAAGGTCCGTGCCCTCGGGATTCCGACGGTGGCCGACCGGGTCGTGCAGGCCGCGCTGAAACTCGTGCTGGAACCGATCTTCGAGGCTGACTTCGAGCCGGTCTCTTATGGGTTCCGGCCCAACCGGCGTGCTCAGGATGCGATCGCTGAGATTCATCATTTCGGCACCCGCGGCTATAGGTGGGTGCTGGATGCGGACATCGAGGCGTGCTTCGACCGGATCGACCACACGGCCCTGATGGAGCGGGTGCGTTGCCGGGTGAAGGGCAAACGCGTTCTGGCACTGGTCAAAGCGTTCTTGAAAGCCGGGATCTTGACTGAGCTCG
>NZ_QCYJ01000018.1 GCF_003123685.1 Nocardia aurea | reverse complement strand
GACTGGTACTAATAGGCCGAGGACTTACCAACAAAGAAGCTACGCGTCCACTGTGCGGTATCTGAAACAACACACAGACACTGCAGCAGACACCCCGAAACACGATTTTCGGTGTGTGTGCGAACCTCCGATATTCACATTCAGGTGTGGGTGGGTTCGGGGTTCGTGAACACATCGGAAAATGTGTGGTGGGGGTGTCAGCGCTGTTGTGTGGATAGTTTCATAGAGTTACGGCGGCCATAGCGGCAGGGAAACGCCCGGTCCCATTCCGAACCCGGAAGCTAAGCCTGCCAGCGCCGATGGTACTGCACTCGACAGGGTGTGGGAGAGTAGGACACCGCCGGAACATCATTGCGAAAGGCCCCCAACATTGTTGGGGGCCTTTCTGCGTTCCACGACTCCGTGTTCGTGGAACGAATGGCCCGTCTGATGTCGGTGATCGATGTATCGGTCAGGCGCCGGGTGGCCGACCGACCGTAGGCCCTAGACTCGACCGGTGCGCCTCGTGATAGCTCGTTGCCAGGTCGACTATGTCGGTCGTTTGACCGCCCACCTCTCGATGGCCCGCCGTCTGTTGATGATCAAAGCCGACGGTTCGGTGCTGGTGCATTCCGACGGCGGATCGTACAAGCCGTTGAACTGGATGAGCCCGCCGTGCCGTTTGCAGGAACGTCCGGACGACGTACCCGAAGGTGCCAAGGCCTACTGGGTGGTGACCAACAAGGCCGGCGAAGAACTGCGTATCACCATCGAGGAGATCGAACACGACTCCTCGCATGAACTCGGGATCGATCCCGGACTGGTGAAAGACGGTGTCGAGGCCCATCTTCAGGAGTTGCTGGCCGAACACGTCCAGACGCTCGGTGCAGGCTACACGTTGATCCGACGCGAGTACATGACGGCGATCGGTCCGGTCGACCTACTCTGCCGGGACGCCGCGGGAGCGACGGTCGCGGTGGAGATCAAACGCCGCGGTGAGATCGACGGTGTCGAACAGTTGACCCGCTACCTGGAATTGCTCAACCGGGATCCGTTGCTCGCGCCGGTCGCCGGTGTCTTCGCGGCGCAGCAGATCAAGCCGCAGGCCCGCACGCTCGCCGAGGATCGCGGTATCCGTTGCCTCACCCTCGATTACGACGCGCTGCGTGGTACGGAGAGCAACGAATTCCGTTTGTTCTGATCCCCCAAACTTCCCGATATCGCGAGTAAGAGATTCATGATCACGGTCGCCACCTGGAATGTGCTGCATCGCGTCCACGCCGAGAACTGGTACGAAGACGTCTCCGCCAGGTGGCCGAACGAGACCGATCGCATCGCCTCGATCAGCGACCGGGTCGCCAAGCGCTCGGAACAGATCATCGCCCTCCAAGAGGTGAGCGGTGATCAGTTGGCGAGCCTGCGGGCGGCCATGCCGGACCGGACCTTCTACACGCTGCGTTACCCACGGGTGCCGAAGTTGCGGCGCGGACCGACCGCGCTCGATGACCGAGTCGAGTACCTCGTTCTGGCCGTGCGGGATTCGGGCCGCGAGATCGCGGCGCAAGCCTTCGAGCGCGATCACGGCAAGGGCGTGCTCGTCGTCGAGGCGTCGGGTTTCACGGTGCTCGCGACTCACGTGACCGGCGATCAGCGGCGCTGGGAGCAACTGGGGCGGTTGCGCGAACTCGCGCGCGAGGCGTCCGGGCCGGTGGTTCTACTCGGCGATTTCAATATCGACCGCGAGGTGGTGGCGGAGCGGCTCGGACCGGAATTCACGGTGGTTCCGCTGCCCGCCGACGGGTTGCCGACGCGGCCGCGCGACTCGGGGGCGAAATCCCAGTTCATCGATCACGTGGTCGTCCGCGGCGCGGTGGCGAGCGACGCGATGGTGGACAGTGCCGATGGTCTGTCGGACCACAACCCGGTCCGCGCGACCCTGGCGCCGATCGAGGGCTGAACTCTCCCGGGGCGGGGTCGCGAATATCCTGGACGGCATGCCCCGCCGGAAACCTCCCGCCAGCAGTCAGGATCGGCGATCCGCGCCGCTCGGCGACGTCTTCGGCCGCACCGAATCCGGTCCCGACCGCGACGAGACCTATATCGTGCGCAGCATTCCCGGGAGCCGTGCGGTCAAGACCTACCGGTGTCCCGGCTGTGATCACGAGATCCCGCCCGGGGTGGCCCATATCGTCGCCTGGCAGGCGGACGGCGGTGAGGACGATCGCAGGCATTGGCACCAGGGGTGCTGGAACGGCCGGAGAACCCGTCGCATCACCCGTCGGTGGTCCTGACGCACTCGGCCGTGCGGGCGGGCTCGCATCATCGAGGCGGTATGCGACCGGGGCGATGACCCGCAGCATCCCCCGGCGTCCTCGGTCTGCTTCGTCGGCGGCACTGCCCACGGCGATCGTGTCCGGGAAGCAGGGAAGGCCGCCCCTGGGAGGGACGGCCTTCGGATGAACTCTGGTGCTGGTCGTGCGTCGTCGCCCGAGGCGCTCGGACGTCAGTTCGAGATTTCGGCGTTCTCGCGCTCGTCGGCGTCGATGTCCTCGTCGTTGGCCGCCTCCTGGATGGCCTTCGCGCGGGAACCGCCGACGGACTTGGCGTTGCCACTGCCGATCGACTTGCGATCCGGAACACCGTCGAGCAGTTCGCTTTCCCGGTTGACCGCGGCGAGCATCGCGGGCACCGAATCGAGCTGACCGCGGATACCGAGCAGCTGGGCGAGCACCCGGCCGCGCAGCACGCGCATCTCCTCGGCCAGTTCTTTCGCGTGCGCGATCTTGCGCTCGGAGGTCTGGGTGGCGGAGGTGATGAGGCGGTTGGCCTCATCGGTGGCATCCTTGATGCGCTGGGCGGCCTCGGCGCGGCTGGTGGCCTCGAGCTCCTCCATGGCGCGGGTCAGCTTGGTACGCCGCTCCGCCATGGTGACCTCGAAGTCCTGCTGGTTGGCCTTACGCTTGGCATCGGCTTCCTTGCCGAGGCGGTCGGCCTCGGCCTGGGCGGCCTCGATGATCTTGCCGGACTCGGTACGCGCGTTCGCGAGGGTCTGCTCGAATTCGATATCGAGCGCCTCTCGCTTCTCCTTCGTCTCCGCGAGCAGCGACTCGTACTTGCCGCGCATCTCGGTGGCCTGTTGCTCGGCGATCGACACCATTTCGGCGGCCTCGGCCTGCGCGAGCGCGCGGACCTCGGAGGCTTCGTCGGACGCCAATCGCAGCATGCGTGAGATGCGGTCGGACATGCCTTCCGCGGTGGTCGGCGGAACCGAGAGTCGGTCGACCTCCTTACGGAGTTCGTCGATCTCGTCCCGCGCGTCCTCCAGTTGGCTTGCGAGGTTACGTGCTTGCGCCGCAGCGGCATCGCGGTCAGTGGCGGTGACCCTCAGCTCCGCGTCGAAGCGGTCGAAGTAGTTGCGTACCTCGTCTTGCGCATAACCCTTGCGCACAACGGTGAAGGGCAGTGCAACGAAGCGATTGCGATCGGACTCAGGTGACGACATGGCACACAAACTACAGCCTACGGCCACATGATGGTGACTCGACCGCGAATGTGATTCGGATCAGTTTTCCTGCTCCGATCTTGATACTAGTGCGTAACATTCGGGTTCGGTTCGACCAATTCGATCAGCACACCGCCAGCATCCTTCGGGTGGATGAAATTGATGCGGGAATCGGCGGTTCCGTGCCTGGGGGCGTCGTACAGCAAACGTACGCCGCGGTCGCGCAGGTGTGTGGAGACGGCCTCGAGATCGGTGACGCGGTAGGCGAGTTGCTGGAGACCCGGGCCGCTGCGGTCGATGAACTTGGCGATGGTGGAGTTCGCGTCCAGGGGCGCCAGCAACTGTAGGGCAGTCGCGGAATCGGACGCGCCGGGTAGCGAAAGCATCGCCTCGTGCACGCCCTGGCTCTCGTTCACCTCCCGGTGGGTCTCGATCATGCCCAGATTTTCGGAATACCAGGCGATTGCGGTGTCGAGGTCGGGGACCGCGATACCGACGTGGTCGATGGCGATGACGTAGTCGCCGGGGATGAATTCGGACGTCTCCTGTGCAGTGCTCACTACTCGACGGTAGCGCGGACCTCCGGAGACACGCCCGGTGTGGGCAAGCTACCGTTGAGTACAAGGCTTTGTCGTCGTGCCGCGACGGTGCTCCCGGTGAGCCCGGTCCGTCCGACCCGATCTACTGAATGCGAGGCTCCTCGTGACCACAACCGTCATCGTCTCCGGTGCGCGTACCCCCATCGGTCGCCTGCTCGGCGGCCTGAAGAGCTTCAGCGGTTCCGACCTCGGCGGCTTCGCCATCAAGGCGGCGCTGGAGAAGGGCGGCGTCGCGCCCGAGCAGGTCGACTACGTGATCATGGGTCAGGTGCTGACCGCGGGCGCGGGGCAGATTCCGGCCAGGCAGGCCGCGGTCGCCGGTGGCATTCCGATGGACGTCCCCGCGCTCACGCTGAACAAGGTGTGTCTGTCCGGTATCAGCGCGATCGCTCTCGCGGACCAGCTGATCCGGGCGGGCGAGTTCGAGATCGTCGTCGCGGGCGGCCAGGAGTCGATGAGCCAGTCACCGCATCTGCTGGAGAAGAGTCGCGAGGGGTTCAAGTACGGCGACGTCACGTTACGCGACCACATGGCATACGATGGCCTGTACGACATCTTCACCGACCAGCCGATGGGCGCGCTGACCGAACTGGGCAACGACAGGGATTATGTCGCCCGCGAGGAGCAGGAAGCGTTCGCGGCGGCCTCGCATCAGCGCGCGGCGGCGGCCTGGAAGAACGGTGTCTTCGACGACGAGGTGGTTCCGGTCGCGGTACCGCAGCGCAAGGGTGATCCGGTGCTGATCACCGAGGACGAGGGCATTCGGGCCGACACCACGACGGAATCGCTGGCCAAGCTCAAGCCCGCGTTCCGTAAGGACGGCACCATCACCGCCGGTACGGCGTCGCAGATCTCCGACGGCGCCGCCGCGGTCGTGGTGATGAGCAAGGCCAAGGCCGAGGAGCTGGGGCTGAGCTGGATCGCCGAGATCGGCGCGGCGGGCGTGGTGTCCGGCCCGGATTCGACCCTGCAGGCCCAGCCCGCCAACGCCATCGCCAAGGCCTGTGCGCGCGAGGGCATCTCGCCGTCGGATCTGGATCTGATCGAGATCAACGAGGCGTTCGCCGCGGTCGGTATCGCCTCGGCGCGCCAGCTCGGCATCGATCAGGACAAGGTCAACGTCAACGGTGGCGCGATCGCCGTCGGCCATCCGCTCGGCATGTCCGGTGCGCGCATCCTGCTGCATCTCGCGCTGGAGCTGAAGCGGCGCGGCGGCGGCGTCGGCGCGGCCGCGCTGTGCGGTGGCGGCGGTCAGGGTGACGCGCTGATCGTCCGGGTTCCGGCCTGAGCGCCGGGTAATCCTCCCGGCGAACAGTCGCGCGCCGGGTAGTTGTCTCGACACCGCCGCCGGAACCCCCGGCGGCGGTGTCCGTTTCGTCCGGTGTGACGGGTGCAACTACGTATCGTCGTAGTATTTGCGGCACAATGGGCGCCATGGGTTACTTCGATCTGCGCAGCGTTGCCGGTAGGTTCCGATTCTTCGCGGTGCTCGAGGCACTGTCGTGGTTGGGCCTGTTGATCGGAATGGCGTTCAAGTACATTCCCGAGCCGGGCAACGAGATCGGCGTGAAGATCTTCGGACCGATCCACGGCGCCGTCTTCGTGCTGTTCCTGCTGAGCGCGCTGTTGGCCGCACGCGAACTGCGCTGGAACTGGCTGACCACGATCCTTGCGCTGCTGTCGAGCATCCCGCCGTTCTTCACCGTGGTATTCGAGGTCTGGGCGGCCCGTACCGGCAGGCTCGGCACGCTCGAAACCGTCGACTCGACCGGCACCGCGGCAGCCGCCGGCGCGACGTCGTGACAAACTGGATGCCGTGACTCGACCTGCCGCACGCCGTCCTTCGCCAGCCGCTGTCGCCGCCATGTCCGGGGCGGTGGATCTGTCCAGTCTGAAGCAACCCCCTGCCGGTAGCGCGGGCGCCGATCACGCGGTCTCGGTGGCGGATTTCGAGACCAAGGTGCTGCGTCGTTCGACGCAGGTGCCCGTGGTCGTCGCGCTGTATTCGCAGCGCAGCCCCGGTAGCGTCGAACTCGTCCGCACGCTGGAGCGTTTCGCCGCGGCCGACGGCGGCACCTGGGATCTGGCCACCGTCGAGGCCGAGAGCAATATGCAGATCGCGCAAGCGCTGCGGGTGCAGGGCATTCCGACCGTGGTCGCGATCGCGGGCGGACAGCCGCTGGCCGATTTCGAGGGCGCGCAGCCCGAGGAACAGGTGCGGCAGTGGCTGGACGCGGTGCTCGACGCCGTCGCGGGCAAACTCGAGGGCGGCGCGCCCGGCGAGCCCGAGCCCGCCGAGGATCCGCGTTTCACCGCCGCCGAGGATGCGCTCGAGCGCGGTGACATGGCGGGCGCCGAAGCCGCCTACGAGGCGATCATCGCCGCCGAACCCGCCAACGCCGAGGCCAAGAACGCGCTGCGGCAGCTGCGGTTCCTCGCCCGCGCGCAGGAAGTGCCGGAGTCGACCATCGCCGACGCGGACCTCGATCCCACGAATGTCGATCTCGCGATCGGCGCCGCCGACCTCGAACTGCTCGGCCAGCAGCCGGAAGCGGCCTTCGAGCGGCTGATCGGTGTGATCAAGCGCACGGCGGGCGACGACCGGACCAAGGCCCGTACCCACCTGCTCGAACTCTTCGAACTGTTCGATCCGGCGGAAGCTTTCGTCGTCGCGGCCCGTCGGAAACTGGCCGCCGCGCTGTACTGATCTCGACGCTCGGCCCCGCCATCGCACACAGCGACGGCGGGGCCGTTCCAGTCGGTGCGGGATCCGGCGTTCGGCCGGTTGTCGCAGCGACACCACCGTTGACAACGGAACCCGTCTGCGACCGCCGTGCCGTGTTGGACTCGGTTGTCCGGGTAGCTGTCGCTGCGATGCGACGGTCGGCGCGGTGCTCGTCTGCGACGGCGGTGCCGTCACGTGCGGGACTCGGTGTCCGGGCAGTTGTCGCAGCGACGCGACCGTTGCGCGCGAATGTCCGGCAGCCGACCGGCCGTGCGTTACCGGGTCAGGCGGGTGGTCCGGCCAACCAGATCGCGCTGTTGGGAGCCAAGGCCAGCGTCGCCGAGACCGGACGGCCGTGCCACGGTGTGTCGTCGGTCTTCACCGAACCCATGTTCCCGATGCCGGAACCGCCGTAGTCGGCCGCGTCGGTATTGAGGATCTCGGTCCACTCACCCGACGACGGCAGTCCGACGCGGTATTCGCCGTGCACCGCGCCGGAGAAGTTGTACACGCAGGCGATGACCGAACCGTCGGACCCGTAGCGCAGGAACGCGAGCACATTGTTCTCCCGGTCGTTCGCCTCGATCCAGGAATGCCCGCCGGGATTGGTGTCCTGACTCCACAGGGCCGAATGCGCCCGGTAGACGCTGTTCATGGCCGACACCGCGTCGGAGATGCCGCGGTGCAGCGGATTGTCCAGCTCGGCCCAGTCCAGGCCGCGATCGTGGGACCACTCGCGGAACTGGCCGAAGTCCTGGCCCATGAACAGCAGCTGTTTGCCCGGATGCGCCCACATGTAGGCCAGCAGCGCGCGGACGCCGGCGGCCTTCGCGAAATCGTCGCCGGGCATGCGGGTCCACAGCGTGCCCTTGCCGTGCACCACCTCGTCGTGGCTGATGGGCAGGACGTAGTTCTCGCTCCACGCGTACATCAGCGAGAAGGTGATCTCGTTGTGGTGCCAGTTGCGGTGGATGGGATCGCGCCCGAGGAAGCCGAGCGTGTCGTGCATCCAGCCCATATTCCATTTCATCGAGAACCCGAGACCGCCGACGTCGGTGCCTCGGGTGACGCCGGGCCAGGTGGTGGATTCCTCGGCGATGGTGACGACGCCGGGGTGGTGCCGGTGCACGGTGTCGTTGAGGTCCTGGAGGAAGTCGACGGCTTCCAGGTTCTCCCTGCCGCCGTGCACGTTCGGTTCCCACTCGCCTTCCGAACGCGAGTAGTCCAGGTAGAGCATGGAGGCGACGGCGTCCACGCGCAGCCCGTCGATGTGGAACTCCTCGATCCAGTACCGCGCGTTGGCGACGAGGAAATTGCGGACCTCGTTGCGGCCGAAATCGAAGATGTAGGTGCCCCAGTCGAGTTGCTCCCCGCGACGCGGGTCCGGGTGCTCGTAGAGCGGAGTGCCGTCGAATCGGGCCAGCGCCCATTCGTCGCGCGGGAAATGGGCGGGCACCCAGTCCAGCAGGACGCCGATTCCGGCGGCGTGCATGCGGTCGACGAACACGCGGAAATCGTCGGGCGATCCGAAGCGAGAGGTGGGCGCGTAGTACGAGGTGACCTGGTATCCCCACGAGCCGCCGAAGGGATGTTCGGCCACCGGCAGCAGTTCGATATGGGTGTACCCGGCCGCGGTCACGTACTCGGCGAGCTGCTCGGCGGCCTCGAGGTAGGACAGGCCCGGCCGCCAGGAGCCGAGGTGCACTTCGTAGACGCTCATCGGCGCGCGCGTCGGGTCGGCGCGTTCACGGCGTTCGATCCAGTCGCCGTCGCGCCACTCGTGCGCGCTCGCGGCGACCACGGATCCGGTGGCGGGCGGGAGTTCGGTGGCGAAGGCCAGCGGGTCGGCGTGATCGACGGTCCGGCCGTCCGCCCCGTGCACCCGGTACTTGTACCTGGCGCCGACACCGACGCCGGGCACGTAGACCTCCCACACCCCGGAGGAGCCCAGTGCGCGCATCGGCGCGGAGTTGCCGCTCCAGCCGTCGAAATCGCCGACCACGGTGATGCCGCGGGCATTGGGCGCCCACACCGCGAACGAGGTGCCGTCGACCTCGCCGTCCAGTGTGGTGTAGCGACGGGGGTGGGCGCCGAGCACTTCCCACAGCCGGTCGTGTCTGCCCTCGCCGATGAGGTGCAGGTCCAGGTCGCCGACGGTGGGCAGGAAACGGTAGCCGTCGGCGCCGATCACCCGCTGTCCGCCGCGATAGGTGGTCACGACGCGGTAGTCCATGATCTCCGGATACGGCAGCGGCGCGGCGAAGACGCCGTGCCCCATCGACGTCAGCGGATGTTCGGTGTCGCCGACCCGTATCGCGACCGATTCGGCGTGCGGGCGCAGTACGCGCACCACCGTGCCGTCCGGATGCGGATGCGCGCCGAGCACGGTGTGCGGGTCGGCGTGGGTGCCCGCGGCGAGCAACATCAGATCGCGGCGGTTGATGGTGGCCGTGCGGTTCATGTGAACGACTTCCGGTAGGCCAGTTCGGTGCGCGCCCGCTGCGGCACCGGGGGCAGGGCGATGATGTGGGCGACCGCGCGCGCGGGATCGAGGCGGACGTAATTCGTCTGCGCCCAGTGGTATTCCTCGCCGCTGACCTCATCGACAACCACCGGGTGGTCGTGCCACTCGCGCCCGATCGCGGGCAGGTCGAGGGAGAGAAAACCCTGTTCGGCGCCGTAGGGGTTCAGATTCACCACGACGAGCACCGCGTCCCCGGTGGCCGGATCGAATTTGGAATACGCCAGCAGGGCGTCGTTGTCGACGTGATGGAAACTCAGGCAGCGCAACTGTTGCAGTGCCGGATGGTTGCGGCGGATCTCGTTGAGCCGGGTCAGCCACGGCTCCAGTGATTCTCCGCGCGCCAGCGCCTCGGCGAACGGTCGCGGGCGCAGTTCGTATTTCTCCGAATCCAGATATTCCTCGCTGCCCGGCCGCACCGCCTGGTGCTCGAAGAGTTCGAAACCGGAATACACGCCCCAGGTGGGGGCGAGCGTCGCCGCGAGCACCGCGCGGATCGCGAACATGCCCGGCCCGCCGTGCTGGAGGCTTTCGTGCAGGATATCGGGGGTATTGACGAACAGATTCGGTCTGGCCTCGTCCGCCTTGGCCGCCAATTCGTTGCCGAATTCGGTCAACTCCCACTTGGCCACCCGCCAGGTGAAATAGGTGTAGGACTGACTGAAGCCACGTCGGGCCAGGCCGTAGAGGCGGGCGGGGCGGGTGAACGCCTCCGACAGGAAGAGCACATCGGGATCGGTGCGCCGCACCGTGCAGATCAGCCACTCCCAGAAATCGGCGGGTTTGGTGTGCGGATTGTCGACGCGGAAGATCTTGACGCCCAGTGAGATCCAGTGCCGCACCACCCGCAGCACCTCGGCGTAGAGGCCGTCGGGATCGTTGTCGAAATCGATCGGGTAGATGTCCTGGTACTTCTTCGGCGGATTCTCGGCGAAGGCGATCGTGCCGTCGGGCAGGGTGGTGAACCATTCGGGATGCGAGGCCACCCAGGGGTGATCGGGGGCGCACTGCAACGCCAGATCCAGCGCCACCTCCATCCCCGACCGTGCCGCGGCGGCGACGAATTCGGCGAAATCGGATTCGGTGCCGAGCGCGGGGTGGATCGCGTCGTGGCCGCCGTCCTCGGATCCGATCGCCCACGGTGAACCGACGTCGTCGGGTTCGGCGGTCAGGGAGTTGTTGCGGCCCTTGCGATTCACCGTGCCGATCGGGTGGATCGGCGGCAGGTAGACGACATCGAACCCCATCGCGGCGATGCGCGGCAGATCCTTGATCGAGGTGGCGAAGGTGCCGTGCACCGGTCTGCCGTCGGCGTCGCGCCCGCCGGTGGAGCGCGGGAAGAATTCGTACCAGGAACCGAAGAGCGCGCGCGTCCGCTCGACCGACACCGTGTGCAGCGGACCCCTGGTCACCAGATCCCGCAACGGAGTGGCCCGGAGAATCTCGGCCACCTCCTCGGAGAAGGCGGGCGCGACCCGCGCCGGAAGCTGTTCGTCGGCTCGCAACGCGACCGCGACCGCGCGCAGACGCTCGAACTGCTTCTTGGGGACGGCCTGCGCGGCGCGTTCGAACAGCCGCGCGCCGCGTTCGAGATCGTTGGCGAGGTCGACGGCGCTCTGACCGACCGAGAGTTTCGCCTCGACGGCATGTCGCCAGGTGGCGATCGGATCGCTCCAGCCCTCGACACGGAAGGTCCACGCACCGGTCACGTTCGGGACGAACAGCGCGTTGAACACGTCGGGTTCCGGATCCGGCGCCATCCGGATCCTGGTCACCCGGGAAGCACCCGGCGCGCGCACCGCGAGCGTGGCGGCGACGGCGTCGTGGCCTTCGCGCCACACCACGGCGCGCACCGGGAAAACCTCGCCCACGGCGGCCTTGGCCGGTCTGTGTCCAGGTCCAGCGGACGGGGAGGTGTCATCGATGGCGATGCGGCCGGTCACGGGGACCAACCTACCGCCAGCGGGCCGTACGGACGTGATCAGCGGCCCGGCGGGCTCGCACCCGGTGCCCGACGGCCGGTCGGACGCTTCGCCGTGCGCGCGTCCGTCGACCAGGGGTGACCAGGGGCGTTTCGCCGACCGCGAGGCAGGTACTCGTCGGTGTCCGGCGGCGGCGGCAGGGCGTCCGGCTTACCGGGAGCGAACCCGCCGCCGACCGGTATTCGCTCCCGGCCGACGAGGCGTCTGGCGCGCGCGAGTGACCTGCGTCGCCGGGAGAGAGGGGTAGTCGAATATTCGGTATGGTTCGCCTGGTGAAGGCACTTCGTCGTTTCACCGTCCGTGCCCATCTGCCCGAGCGACTCGCGGCCCTGGGTGAACTCTCCACGAATCTGCGCTGGTCATGGCACTGGCCGACGCAGGATCTGTTCCGTGAACTGGATCCGGCACGCTGGCGCGACGTCGGCCACGACCCGGTCAGGATGCTGGGCGAGGTGCCCGCCGCGCGGTTGGACGAGTTGGCCGCCGACGCGGACTACACCCGTCGGGTCGACGAAGCCGCCGCCGATCTGCGCGGCTACCTGGACTCGCCGGGCTGGTTCCAGCGAACCGAACCCGGGGTGCGCGGCATCGCCTACTTCTCGATGGAGTTCGGCGTCACCGAGGTACTGCCGAACTACTCGGGCGGTCTCGGCATCCTGGCGGGCGATCACCTCAAGGCGGCCTCGGACCTCGGGCTGCCGCTGATCGCGGTCGGGCTGCTCTACCGGTCCGGTTACTTCCGTCAGTCGCTGTCGGCGGACGGCTGGCAGCTCGAGCACTATCCGGCGCTCGACCCCCAGGGCCTGCCGCTGCGTCTGCTCACCGCCGACGGTTCGCCCGTGCTGGTGCACGTGGCGATGCCGGATCAGCGGGTGCTGCGGGCCAGGGTATGGATCGCCCAGGTGGGGCGGGTGCCGCTGCTGCTGCTGGATTCCGATATCGCGGAGAACGATCCGGAACTGCGCGCGGTCACCGACCGGCTCTACGGCGGCGACCAGGATCATCGCATCAAACAGGAGATTCTGGCCGGGGTGGGCGGGGTGCGGGCGGTTCGTGCCTATACCAACGCCCAGGGTCTGCCCGATCCCGACGTCTTCCACATGAACGAGGGACACGCGGGGTTCCTCGGCGTCGAACGGATCCGCGAATACGTCGCGGCCGGACTCGATTTCGACACCGCGCTGGCCGCCGTGCGCGCGGGCACCGTCTTCACCACCCATACACCGGTGCCCGCGGGCATCGACCGATTCCCGATGCCGCTGGTGCGCCGCTACTTCGGCGGCGGGCACGGCGAATCGGAATCCGCGCTGCTGCCGGGACTCTCGGTGGACCGGATCGTGTCGCTCGGGCGCGAGACCGATCCCGAATTCTTCAACATGGCGCATATGGGTCTGCGACTCGCCCAGCGTGCCAACGGTGTGTCGAAGTTGCACGGCGAAGTCAGCCGTTCGATGTTCTCCGCGCTGTGGCCCGGATTCGACGCGTCCGAGGTGCCGATCGGATCGGTCACCAACGGTGTGCACGCCCCCACCTGGGCGGCGCGCGAATGGCTCGACAAGGCGCGTGAGCACGTCGGCGCGGAACTGGTGGAGGAGGCGCGCGGCTGGGAACGGCTGCGTGACGCGCCGTTGGGCGAACTCTGGTCGACCCGCAACACCCTGCGCGCCACCCTGATCGAGGAAGTGCGCCGCCGGGTGCGGGCCTCCTGGCTCGAACGCGGCGCCGCCGAGGCCGAATTGGGCTGGGTCGACCAGGTTTTCGATCCGAACGTGCTGACCATCGGATTCGCGCGCCGGGTGCCGACCTACAAGCGTCTGACGCTGATGCTGCGCGATCCGCAGCGGCTGCGGTCGCTGCTCCTGGATCCGGAACGACCGATGCAGCTGGTGGTGGCGGGTAAGAGTCATCCGGCCGACGACGGAGGCAAATCGCTGATCCAGCAGGTGGTGCGGTTCGCCGACAACCCGGAGTTGCGCCACCGGATCGTCTTCCTGCCCGATTACGACATGTCGATGGCCCGCTACCTCTACTGGGGATGCGATGTGTGGCTGAACAATCCGCTGCGCCCGCTCGAGGCCTGCGGTACCTCCGGCATGAAATCGGCACTCAACGGCGGACTCAATCTCTCCATCCGGGACGGCTGGTGGGACGAGATGTACGACGGGGAGAACGGCTGGGCGATCCCGACCGCCGACGGGGTGTCCGACGAACATCGGCGCGACGATCTGGAGGCGGCGGCGCTCTACGAACTGCTCGAACGCACCGTCGCACCCCGTTTCTACGATCGCGACGACCAGGACATGCCGGTGCGCTGGGTCGAAATGGTCCGCCACACCTTGCAGACCCTCGGCCCCCAGGTGCTCGCCTCCCGCATGGTTCGCGACTACGCCGTGCAGTACTACGCGCAGGCGGCCGCCGCCTATCGCGCGGCCACCGATGACGAATTCGCGGGCGCGCGTACCGTTTCCGACTATCGGCGGCGCGTCGAAGCCGCGTGGCCCTCGGTCAAGGTGGTCAACGTCGACAGCGCGGGCCTGCCGGACACTCCCGTCATCGGGGCCGAGCTGTCGTTGACCGCGCGGATCGATCTCGGTGGTCTCTCGGTCTCCGATGTCGCGGTGCAGGCCGTCCTCGGTCGCGTCTCCACCGCCGACGATCTGTCCGACACCACCGTGGTCGCGATGTCGCACGTCGGCTCGGATTCCGGGCTGGAACTCTTCTCGGTGCGGACGCCGGTTCCGCTGTCGGGCGCGGTCGGCTACACGGTCCGGGTACTGCCGCACGACGAGTTGCTCGCCTCGGACGCCGAACTGGGTCTGGTGGCGGCGCCGAACGCCTGATCCGGACGCGACGCCGGACGGATCACCGTCCGGCGAATCGTCGGCTACCGTGAGAGATCATGGCCACCGATGTGCTGACCCGTACCCGCGGTCGCGTCGACGCGTACTTCGGCGTCAGCGAGAACGGTTCCACCATGCGGCGCGAGCTGATGGCGGGAACGGTGACGTTCCTCGCCATGTCGTATGTGCTCGCGGTGAACCCCGCCGTACTCGGGGACCAGGGCGCGCTCGGCGACAAGGGCATCCCCATCCAGGCGGTATTCACCGCCACCGCGGTCGCCGCGGTCTTCGGCACCCTCGTGATGGGGCTGTGGGCCCGCTATCCGATCGCACTCGCGCCGGGAATGGGGCTCAACGCCTTCTTCGCCTATTCGGTGGTGCTGGAGATGGGCATTCCGTGGCAGGTCGCGCTGTCGGGGACCTTCATCTCCGGCGTCGTGTTCTTCGTGCTCGCGGTCACCAAGGTCCGCGAGCGCATTCTGAACGCGATACCGATGCCGATGAAATTCGCGGTCGGCGCGGGTATCGGCATGTTCGTCGCCTTCCTCGGGTTGAAGAACGCGGGCATCGTGGTCAACAGCGACGCCACCCTGGTCACCCTCGGTGATTTCACCGCGGGCACGACCCTGCTCGCCCTGTTCGGTCTGCTGGTCACCGTGGTCTTCCTGGTCATCGGATGGCACGGCGCGGTGCTCTACGGCATCGTGCTGACGGCCGGACTCGGCATCGTCACCGGTCTGGTCGACCTGCCGGACGGGATCGCCGCGATGCCGAAGGGACTCGATCAGACCTTCGGCCAGGCCATCGCGCACCTCCCCGACGCCTTCACCGCGCAGATGGCCGTCGTCATCCTGACCATGCTCTTCGTCGACTTCTTCGACTGCGGCGGCACCCTGATCGGCGTCGCCAACCAGGCGGGCCTGCTCGACGAGGACGGCAAACTGCCGCGCGCGGCCAGCGCGTTCGCCGCCGATTCGGTGGGCACCATGGCGGGCGCGGTCATCGGCACGTCGACCACCACCGCGTATGTGGAATCGACCGCTGGCGTTTCCGCGGGCGGCCGGACCGGATTGACGGCGATTTCCACGGCCGGATGGTTCCTGCTCGCGACGTTCTGCTACCCGGTGTTCGCGGTCGTGGCGGGTTCGCCGGAGATCACCGCGCCCGCGTTGATCGTGGTCGGCGTCCTGATGTCGCGGGCGCTCGGCGAGATCGATTGGAACCGACTCGAGTATTCGATACCCGCCTTCATCACCGTCGTGATGATGCCGCTCACCTATTCGATCGCCAACGGCCTGGCCATGGGCATGCTGTTCTATCCCGTCGTGATGGTCGCGAAGGGGCGCATCAGGGAAGTCCATCCCGCGATGTGGGTGCTGACGGTGGTATTCCTCGGCTACTTCTTCTTCCTGGCCGAATAGGGGTTCCCGGTCACATGGCCGGACCCGCCGGCGCCGGGGATCGGCGTCAGCTCCCGCCGGGAGCGTGGAGCACCAGCAGTGACGTCGCGCCGTGGTGGAACTCGTATTCGGTGGTGCGAAGACTCGTTTCGATCCCCTTGTCGCGCAGTTCCTTTCGAATATAAGTCAGCAGCTCGTCCTGCGGCCGACCGAGGTTGTCGACCAGCGGGTAGAGCCGGGTTTCGCCGCTCGCGACCCGTGACAACTCGAGGAGCGCCGCCACGTGGAATTCGGCGTCGAGGCGATCGGCGTAGCTGAACAGCAGGTGCGAACTGAGGACGAGGTCGAAACTGTTGTCGGCGAAAGGCAGTGAGGGCAGGCTCGCGGCGATGTAGCGGTGCGAGTTGGTGGTGATGTCGGTCCCGAATCCGGCCGCGGCGGCGGCGCGCATCGCGTGATGCCGGTCGGGTGAGCCGTACCAGTCCCACAGGTAGCCGTCGCGATGCGCGCGCGTCCACGCGCTCGCGCGATCGGTCTCGGTGACTGCCAGCGCACGCAGCTCGGCGGGCGGGCGGGCGTAGATCGGATCCGCGGCGGTGACATACGCGCCGAGTTCGCTCGCCTCGGCCGTGAAACTCGCCGCTCCGCCGGGGCAGTCGAGAATCCTGCGGTCGCGCAGTTCGGTGTCGGTGAGCGCGAAGATTGCCCGGTATTCATCCAAAGACCTTGCGCTGATCAGGAATTCGCCGAGCACATCGGCGTCGGGTGGGTGCTCCATCCGGACACGCTCTCACGTGCGGCCCGAGTGCGAAAGGGAATATGCGATAGCGATCCCCGCGCCGCGTGCAGGGCGTGGCGCGGGGATGGCCGACATCTCCGACGCGGGCCCTGCGGATCGCGCCGGAGCATCGAGGTCGAATCTACTTCTGCGCGGAAGCGAATGGAGGGAGGGGCGCGCGGTGTGTCGGCTGGGATTCAGTTCGCCGTCAAGCGCTGGAGCGCCTTGACGACCACCTCCGGGTTCGCGGTCTCCCAATAGGGCGGCAACGACGCGCGCAGGTACCCGCCGTATCGTGCTGTGGCCAAACGGGAATCGAGGATCGCGACCACACCGCGATCATCGACGCTGCGCAACAGGCGTCCCGTGCCCTGTGCGAGCAGCAGGGCCGCGTGATTCGCCGCGACGGCCATGAATCCGTTCCCGCCGCGCGATTCGACCGCGCGCTGGCGCGCGGTCAGCAGCGGATCGTCGGGCCGGGGGAACGGAATACGGTCGAGAATCACCAGACTCAGCGACGGCCCGGGAACGTCGACGCCCTGCCACAGTGACAGCGTGCCGAACAACGAGGTCTCCGGATCGTCGGCGAATTTGCGCACCAGCGCCCCGGTCGAATCGTCACCCTGACACAGGATGGGTGTGTCGATCCGCTCGCGCAGCGCCTCGGTGGCGGCCTTGGCGGCGCGCATCGAGGAGAACAGCCCGAGGGTGCGCCCACCGGCCGCGGTGATGAGTCGCTCGATCTCGTCGAGGTAGGCGGGGGCGAGGCCGTCGCGGCCGGGCGCGGGCAGGTGTTTGGCGACGTAGAGGATTCCGGATTTAGCGTGGTCGAACGGCGAGCCGACGTCGAGAGAACTCCAGCGCACCGTGTCGGCGTCCGATGGCGCCTCGGCGCCGTTCGCGGCACCGGTGTCCGAGCGCGCCGAGGAGCGAGCGGGCAGGCCCCAGGTGATCGCGAGTCCGTCGAAGTTGCCACCGATCTGGAGCGTGGCCGAGGTCAGCACCACCGTCGCGGTGCCGAACAATCGGGCGCGCAACAGTCCGCCGACCGAAAGCGGGGCCATCCGCAGCGTTTTACGCGCCACGCCGCGGATATCGTCGGCGGCCAGCCAGATCACGTCGCGGCGCGCGGCCGGATCGGGTTCGTCGAAGGCGGTGAGCGCGCGCACCGCGCTGTCGTGCACTTCATCGATCGCGGCCAGGGCCTGTGTGCGGGCGGCAGCGGCGTCCTGATCACCCTGGGCGCTGGTGCTGCCCGGCGGATTCAGGGCCGTGCGGGCGTTCCACGCGGCGTCGCGAACCAGCGCGAGCGCCGGGGCGACGCCGTTGGGCATCGTGTCCCACCGGGCGGCGGGAAGTTCGTCGAGGATTTCGTGCCAGGCCTCGGCCGCGCCCTCGAGTCGATCGACTTCGCGTTCATCGATGAGCTTGGTGCAGCGCCGGGCGGCCGCGCTGATAGCGGCGGGCGCCAACTCGGCGGTGGCCACGCCGGTGACACGATCCACGAGTTCGTGCGCCTCGTCGATGACGACGACATCGTGTTCGGGCAGGATCTGGATTCCGCTGATGGCATCGATCGCGAGCAGGGCGTGATTGGTGACCACGATGTCGGACTGCGCGGACTCGGCGCGCGCGCGTTCGGCGAAGCAGTCCTGACCGAACGTACAACGCGATTTGCCGAGGCATTCACGGGAGGACACGCTGACCTGCCGCCAGGCCCGATCGGTCACGCCCGGGGCGAGTTCGTCGCGGTCGCCGGTCTCGGTGTCGGAAGCCCATTCGTTGAGCCGCTGCACCTCCCGACCGAGCCGGGAGATGGCGAAGGCGTCGAAGAGTTCGGCCTCGGCGGGCTCCTCCGGCAGCACGCTGTTGATCTTGTTCAGGCAGAGATAGTTGTTGCGGCCCTTGAGGATCGCGAATTTCGCCTGCCTGCCGAGTTTGCCGCTCAGCGCGTCGGCGAGCCGGGGCAGGTCGCGGTCGACCAACTGCCGTTGCAGGGCGATCGTCGCCGTCGACACGATGACGGTGCGTCCGGTGCGGACCGCGTGCCGCAGACTCGGCACGAGATAGGCGAGGGATTTACCGGTGCCGGTCCCCGCCTGCACCGCGAGGTGTTCCTTGGTATCGATGGCGTGGTCGACCGCCGTCGCCATCGTCACCTGCCCGTCGCGTTCCTTACCTCCGAGCGCCTGCACGGCGGTGGACAACAGCTCCGGGACGGACGGCAGTTCGGGCACGCGAGCAGCCTACTGCGCGGCACCGACACTGTCGGCGGACCGGCCCCGTCGCTTCGCGAACGGCCGCGCTATCCGATCGTGCCGGACAGCACGATCCCGGCGGCGCGGAGCCGGTCGAGCGCGTCGGCGGTGGTCGCGGGGGAGACGCCCGCGGTGAGATCGAGCAGCACCCTGGTGTCGAACCCCGCCGCGTTCGCGTCCAACGCGGTGGCGCGGACACAGTGATCGGTGGCGATCCCGACGACGTCGACCTCGCCGATATCCCTGGCGCGCAACCAGTCCGCGAGCGTCGCGCCGTCGGCGGCCGCGCCCTCGAAACCCGAATAGGCGGCGGAGTACTCGCCCTTGGAGAAGATCTCCTCGATCGGCGCGGTATCGAGATTCGGATGGAATTCCGCGCCCGGCGTGCCGACGCGACAGTGCGGCGGCCACGAATCGACATAGTCGGGCTGCTCGGAGAAATGCGCGCCCGGATCGATGTGGTAATCGCGGGTGGCGACGACGGCGGCGTAGTTCGCGCCGGTCAGATAGTGGCTGATGCGTTCGGCGACGGCGCTGCCGCCCGTGACGGCGAGCGAGCCGCCCTCGCAGAAGTCGTTCTGCACATCGACGATGATCAACGCCCGATTCATGACGCATTACCTTTCGCCCGGTGTAAACGAAGACTACGCCGCGAGGCTATTACCTTGTGCCGCCGTTCAGTCGGTGGGCGAGGCAGAGGAGGCTTCATGAGCAAGAACACGGTGCGGATCCTGGCCGCCGTCGTGATCGGCTACGGCGCGTACGTCACGATGGGATGGATGCTCGGGGTGCGCCCGGACAGCGTCATCGATTGGATGCTGTCGGCGGCCAAGGGCTTCCTGTTCGTCGGTGTCGCCGTCTACGTGGTGATACTGGCGGGCAAACGCAAACAGCGGGCGCGCGAGGTGAGCGAGTCGGATAGGGCGACTCCGTGACCACGGCCAGAATCGGGGCGGGTTTCGCGGCGTACTGGGCCGTGTTCGCCGCGTTGTCGTTGTCGCTCGCGAATTTCGGTTGGGTGGTCACGATGATCGGACTGGGCGCCGTCGCCCTGGTCGGCGGTGGCGCGGCGCAGTGGTGGTGCGGTCTGCTCAGCCCACGAACGTCGTCGGGACGGCGGGCTCGCCCGCGGACAGTTTCAGCCCCTCCCACGGCAGGCTGACCAGCCCGCGCGCGACCAGATCGCGGCTCTCGGTCAGCGTCGGCAGATTGTCGAGCACCTCGCCCGCGCGGACCAGTGGCACCTGGAGTTCGCGGACGTCCGACCCGCCGGGGTCGGGTTTCGGGCTCCCCGCGGGATAGATGATCTCCTCGATGATCGTCCCGGTCGAGCGCGCGAGCCGTACGGCCTTCTTGGTACCCCCGCGCGACTCCTTGTGACTGCTGCGCTTGGCGACCGGAACGCCGTCGACCTCGACGAGTTTGTAGACCATGCCCGCGGTCGGCGCACCGGATCCGGTGACCAGCGAGGTGCCGACGCCGTACACGTCGACCGGTTCGGCGCGCAGCGCGGCGATGGCGTATTCGTCGAGATCGCCGGAGACCACGATGCGGGTCGACGTCGCGCCGAGCGCGTCGAGTTGATCCCTGACCTGGCGCGCCAGCACGCCGAGATCGCCCGAGTCGATGCGCACGCCGCCGAGGCGCGGACCGGCCACCTCGACGGCCGTCGCGACGCCGCGAGTGATGTCGAAGGTGTCGACGAGCAGCGTCGTCCCGACGCCGAGCGCGGCGACCTGACTGCGGAACGCCTCGGCCTCGTGCGCCCCGTCCGCGCCGCTGTGCAGCAGCGTGAAGGCGTGCGCGCTGGTGCCCGCGCCGGGGATGCCGAAATTTCGTACGGCCTCCAGATTGGAGGTCGCGTCGAATCCGGCCAGATACGCGGCCCGCGAACTCGACGGCGCGGCCAGTTCGTGGGTGCGCCGCGATCCCATCTCGATCATCCGCCTGCCCGCGGCCACGCTGACCATCCTCGCCGCCGCCGAGGCGATGGCGCTGTCGTGGTTGAGCACCGACAGGGCGAGGGTTTCGAGGAGGACGCATTCGGCGAAGCTGCCGCGCACCGACAGGACCGGCGAGCCGGGGAAATACAGCTCGCCCTCCCGGTAGCCATCGATATCGCCGGTGAAGCGGTAGTCGCGCAGCCAGTCGACGGTGCGTCGATCGAGGAACGGGGCGACGACCTCGAGTTCCCGCTCGCCGAAACGGAACCGCGGCAGGGCGTCGAGCAGTCGGCCCGTACCGGCGACGACGCCGTAGCGGCGGCCGTTGGGCAATCTCCTGGCGAACACCTCGAAGGTGCAGCGGCGGTGCGCCGACCCGTCGGCGAGGGCGGCGGCCAACATGGTCAATTCGTACTGATCGGTCAGCAACGCGGTGCTGGCGAGGTCGTCGCGGATCTCCACCCGAGCAACTGTAGACAGCCGACACCCGGTGCGGGGATCGACGCGGAGGTGGTGCCGCTACCGGTTCGCTGACCCGTGCGGAGGTGGCGGGACGGGTGTTGTGGATCGGGGGGTGAGTCGTACCCTGGACATCATGGGCTTGTGCGAAACAGAAGCAACGCTGTCGGCGGCACAGGCGACTCCGGAGACGGTGGAACACACCGAGATCCTGGAGGCGGAAGACCGTCCGTGGGTGACGGTGGTCTGGGACGACCCCGTCAACCTGATGCATTACGTCACCTACATCTTTCAGAAGCTCTTCGGCTACACCAAGGCGAAGGCGACCGAATTGATGCTGCAGGTACACAACGAGGGCAAGGCCGTCGTGTCGTCGGGTTCGCGCGACAAGATGGAGCAGGACGTGCGCAGGCTGCACGCCGCGGGTCTGTGGGCCACCATGCAGCGGGACGACTGAGCGTAAGGACTACCCTCGACGGCGTGCCGAACTGGAGCGTGCGCCGTGCGTAAGTGGAGCAGGAAGAACTCACTGGGCGGCCTCAAGTTGCGATCCGAGATGGACGCGCGCGAGGCCGGTGTACTGCGGTCGCTGGTCGGCGCGGTGTCCGGATTGCTCACCGAGCGAGCCCGGTCGGCCCCCGACGACGAACTCGCCGCCCTCACCGGATTGCGGACCGGCAACACCGTCCCGCCCGAGGATCCCCGCCTGCACCGGCTGCTGCCCGATTTCCATCGCAGCGAGCCCGGCTCTCCCGACGCCGACCGCGCCGACCTCAACAGCGCGCTGCGCGGCCTGCACGAGCCGGAGATCATCGACAGCAAACTCGCCGCCGGATCCGTGGTGCTCGAGACCGTCCCCAGCGACGGCGGCAAGATCGTTCTCACCCCGGAACAGGCCGACGCCTGGTTGACCGCGCTGACCGACGTCCGCCTGGCCCTCGGCACCGTCCTCGGCATCGACGCCGACACCCCCGAACAACTCGACCCCGACGACCCCCGAGGCCCCCACCTCGACGTCTACCACTGGCTGACCTGGATGCAGGACTCCCTGCTCCAGGCCCTGGCCCCATAGCCATGGCCCGCCCCAGCCACACGCTCCCCAGCGGGCCCGACGTGCTCGGTGCACCCAGCGGACCTCGCACACCGGGCCCGCTCGGCCCACCCGGCGAGATCCAGCCCCAGCCCAGCGCCCCCGGCGCGAGCCCGACGAGCGCCCGGTTCGCGGCCGTCTCGCGCCCGAACAGCCGAAGCGCATGCGCCGAAGGTGCGAGTCTCGGCTGTTCGGGCGCGAGACATAGGGGCCGCGGACCACGCGGCCCCGGCCGCAAAAAATGCTGACCGGGCTGCTTGTCGGTCACCATCACGTCATCGACGCCGATGCCGCGCTCGGTTCCGGTGCGGCGACCGGGTGCACCGTGGTGCGCGCACCCGGTGGTGCGACGGCGGCGGTCGATGTGCGCGGCGGTGGCCCTGGAACCAGGGAAACCGATCTGCTCGACCCGAGTAATACTGTGCGCCAAGTGCATTCGATCCTGCTGACCGGCGGCAGCGCCTACGGATTGGCTGCCGCCGACGGCGTGATGCGGTGGTTGGAGGAGCACGGCGAAGGCATTCCGATGGACCCGTCCGACGCGAGCCGGGTGGTGCCGATCGTGCCGGGCGCGGTGATCTTCGACCTTCCGGTCGGCGGGTGGGACGTGCGGCCGACCGCCGATTTCGGGTACCGGGCCGCCGCTTCGGCATCGACGGATTTCGCGCGGGGTTCGGTGGGCGCGGGCGTCGGTGCGCGCGCCGGTTCGATCAAGGGCGGGATCGGCAGTGCGAGCCTGGTGCTGGAGGACGGTCCGGCCGCGGGGGTGACGGTGGCTGCGCTGATCGTCGCGAACCCGGTCGGCTCGGTCTTCGATCCGCGTACCGGGCTGCCGTGGGGTGTCGGCACCGATGGACCGGAGTTCTTCGGCCTGCGCCCGCCGACGAAACGACAGTTGGCGAAGGCGAACGCGCTGCCGGTGAAGGGCACGGTGCTCAACACCACGATCGGCGTGGTCGCGACCGACGTCGCACTGGATCCGAGCGGCTGTCGCCGCATGGCGATGACCGCGCACGACGGTCTGGCCCGTGCCATCCGTCCCGCCCATTCGCCGCTGGACGGCGACACCCTCTTCGCGTTGTCCACCGGGGCGGTGGTGCCGCCGTCGGTACCGGTACCGCCCGCCTTCCCGGCGGATCTGCTGATCCTGGACGCGGTGTGCACGGCTGCGGCGGTCTGCGTCGAACGCGCCGTGGTCGACGCGATCCTGCGCGCGGTCTCGGTCGCCGACATCCCCGCCTACACCGATCTGTTTCCGCGGTGAACTTTCCGCCGACCCGCCGGCCGGTACACCGTGCTCGCGAAGTGACGTGGCCCTCGGAAACGGGTACCGGGGGAGCGCGGGCGGGGAATAGCCGAATATTCTGACTCGTTGTCGATGGCGAATACGTCGGCAGTGTGTGCCGGTCGGCGGCGTGCCGATACGGCGGTGTGCCGACCGTGGAAGGGTGACTCGTGCTGGTGATCAAGGCCGACCTCGTCGAGGCGATGGTGGCGCACGCCCGGGCCGACCATCCGGACGAGGCGTGCGGAATCATCGCGGGCCCGGACGGTTCGGATCGCCCGCAGCGTTTCGTCGCCATGATCAACGCCGAGCGTTCGCCGACCTTCTACCGGTTCGACTCCGGCGAACAGTTGAAGGTCTGGCGCGCGATGGACGACGCCGACGAGACGCCGGTGGTGATCTACCACTCGCATACCGCCACCGAGGCGTATCCGAGCCGCACCGATATCTCCTACGCCTCCGAGCCCTACGCGCATTACGTGCTGATCTCCACCCGCGATCCGGAACAGCACGAGCTGCGCAGCTACCGGATCGTCGACGGGGAGGTCACCGAGGAACCGGTGCGGATCGTCGACGCCTACGACCCCGAATAGCAGCTCGACCGGTGCAGTCGGGCCGGTGTGTTCAACCCAGTGGCCAGTACGGTCGAAATCGAGGAGTACCCATGTCGGTAACCGTGTCCATCCCGACCATCATGCGCGGCCTCACCGGAGGCGAGAAGCGTGTGCAGGCCGACGGCGCGACATTGTCGGCGCTGATCGAGAACCTGGACGCCAACCATCCCGGACTGGCCGAGCGCCTGCTCAAGGACGGCAAGCTGAACCGCTTCGTCAACATCTACGTCGACGACGAGGATGTGCGTTTCACCGGCGGTCTCGCGGCCGAGGTGCCCGAGGGCGCTTCGGTGACCATCCTGCCCGCCGTCGCCGGAGGCTGATCGCCGCCGTGGCGCGCTACGAATCGCTGATCGCGACCCTCGGCGACACCCCGCTGGTCGGGTTGCGCACGCTCTCGCCCCGATGGGACGGCGAGGATCACGTGCGGTTGTGGGCCAAACTCGAGGACCGCAATCCCACCGGGTCGATCAAGGACCGGCCCGCACTGCGGATGATCGAACAGGCCGAGGCCGACGGTCTGCTGACCCCCGGCTGCACGATCCTGGAGCCGACCAGCGGAAACACCGGTATCTCGCTGGCGATGGCGGCCAAGCTCAAGGGGTACGCGCTAGTGTGCGTCATGCCGGAGAACACCTCGGTCGAGCGCAGGCAGCTGCTCACCATGTTCGGCGCGCGAATCATCGATTCCCCGGCGGCGGGCGGATCGAACCAGGCCGTCGCGCTGGCCAAGGAGATCGCGGCCGAAAACCCGGACTGGGTGATGCTGTACCAGTACGGCAATCCCGCCAACGCGCTCGCGCACTACGAGACCACGGGCCCGGAGATTCTCGCCGACCTGCCCGAGATCACCCATTTCGTCGCGGGTCTCGGCACCACGGGCACGCTGATGGGAACCGGCCGATTCCTGCGCGAGAAGGTGCCGGAGATCGAGATCGTCGCAGCCGAACCCCGCTACGGGGAACTGGTCTACGGGCTGCGCAATATCGACGAGGGTTTCATCCCGGAGCTGTACGACGAGTCGGTATTGACCACTCGGTTCTCCGTCGGTCCCTTCGACGCCGTCAAGCGGACCCGCGAATTGGTACTGGAAGAGGGGATATTCGCCGGAATCTCCACCGGCGCGATCCTGCACGCCGCGCTCGGCGTGGCCCGTAAGGCGGTCAAGGCGGGTACTCGGGCCGATATCGCCTTCGTGGTCGCGGACGGCGGCTGGAAATATCTGTCGACCGGCGCCTACGACGGCACCTTGGAAGAGGCCGAGGAACGCCTCGACGGCCAGCTCTGGGCCTGACCGATCCTTGCGACACGCCCGCGCGATCGCCGCGCGGGCGTGTTGTCGCACTATCCGGCGGGATTCGTCCCGGTCGGTACCCTCGAAGGACAGCGCAGGATCCGCGCTCACGAGGAGGTATGCCATGACCGGGGGTGCGGGGCAGGGGTCGTCCTTCGACTCCGATCGGATCGCGGCACTGCGTGCCCGGTTCTCGACACCGGGCGGCACACCGCCGGTACCGGTAGCGCCGACGGGCCCGGCGCGGCCGCGTGGTTTCGCCGCCGCGGGACAGCCGTGGTTCCGTGCCGCCGCGCTGATCTGCGGATTCGTCGTTCTGCTCTATGCCATCGAGGGCGTCGACCAGATCGGGGGCGGTGATCTGGACGCGGCCGGTATCGAGCCGCGCGAGGTCGACGGGCTGTCCGGCATCGTCTGGGCCCCGGTGCTGCACGGCGGCTGGGATCACCTGATGAGCAACACCCTGCCGCTGCTGATCATGGGTTTCCTCGTCCTGCTCTCCGGTGTCCTGCGCGGGCTCGCCGCCACCGGGATCATCTGGCTCGTCGCCGGGGTCGGCACCTGGCTGACCGGCGCGGACAACAGCGTGCACATCGGCGCGTCGTCGCTGGTCTTCGGCTGGTTGACCTATCTGATCTGTCGCGGGTGGTTCGCGGGCAACGTCCGCCACATCCTGATCGGTATCGGGGTTCTTTTCGTCTACGGATCGCTTTTGTGGGGCGTGCTGCCCGGGCCACCTGGAATATCTTGGCAGGGGCATCTTTTCGGGGCGATGGGTGGAGTGTTTGCGGGCTGGGTACTCTCTGGTGATGCACGCCGAAAACGTCGCGGGGATCAGTCCGGAGTCATTGCGTCGCCACGGTGAGAGTGCGGCCCGCTCAGGAATTTGGGGGATCCTTTCGTGACCGAGAATTCGTCGTGGCAGCATGAGGGAATGCGCCTTACCGTCCTCGGGTGCTCGGGCAGCGTGTCCGGCCCGGACTCCCCAGCGTCGGGATACCTGTTGAGCGGTCCGGGCATGTCACCGGTCGTCATCGATTTCGGCCCCGGTGTTCTCGGCGCGCTCCAGCGTCACGCCGACCCGGGTGAGGTCGATATCTTCCTCACCCACCTGCACGCCGATCACTGTCTGGACCTACCGGGTCTGCTGGTGTGGCGGCGCTACCATCCGACTCCGCCGGTGGGGCGCGCTATCGTGCGCGGTCCGTCGGACGCGGCGGTGCGCATCGGCAACGCGTCGGCCGAGGTCGGCGGCGAATGCGACGACTGGTCGGATGTGATCGACCATCGGGTGTGGCGCGAGGGGGAGACGGTCGAATTCGGTCCGGGCCACACGGTCACGGCCCGCCGGATGTACCACCCGCCGGAATCCTACGGATTGCGGTTCGTCACCGCCTCGGGGCGCGTATTCGTCTACACCGGCGATACCGCGATGTGCGAGTCGGTACACGAATTGGCGCAGGGAGCCGACATTCTGATGTCGGAGGCGTCCTGGACCCACGATCCGGCCAATCGCCCGCCCGGAATTCACCTTTCGGGAACCGAGGCGGGGCTGATCGCGGCCGAGGCGGGCGTCAAGGAATTGCTGCTCACCCATATTCCGCCGTGGACTTCTCGCGAGGACGTGATCGCCGAGGCGAAGGCGGTGTTCTCCGGTCCCGTGCACGCGGTCGCACCGGGTGAGATGTTCGATATCTGACCGCCGCTGTCCGGTGAGATATCCGGGGGCGTGGCGTGCCGCAGGCGCGAAAGATATCAACCAGTACGCTTACCCCCGTGTCGAGACGAGCCGATGGCAGGGCGGACGATGAGCTCCGCGAGGTACGGATCACCCGTGGATTCACCACGCATCCAGCCGGTTCGGTGCTGGTGGAATTCGGGCAGACGCGGGTGATGTGCACCGCGAGCGTCAACGACGGCGTGCCGCCGTGGCGGCGCGATTCCGGACTCGGCTGGCTCACCGCCGAATACGCGATGCTGCCCGCCGCCACCCACACCCGCTCCGGTCGGGAATCAGTGAAGGGCAAGGTCGGTGGTCGCACCCAGGAGATCAGCAGACTGATCGGGCGTTCGCTGCGGGCCTGCATCGATCTGGCGGCCATCGGCGAGAACACCATCGCCATCGACTGCGACGTACTCCAGGCCGACGGCGGTACTCGCACCGCGGCCATCACCGGCGCGTATGTCGCGCTGGTCGACGCGGTCACCTATCTCGCGGCCGCGGGCCGCCTGGCCGATCCGCAGCCGATCTCGTGCGCCATCGCCGCGGTCAGCGTCGGCGTCGTCGACGGCCGTGTCCGTTTGGACCTACCGTACGAAGAGGATTCGCGCGCCGAGGTCGATATGAATGTGGTCGCCACCGATACCGGCACCCTGGTCGAGGTGCAGGGCACCGGCGAAGGCGCGACCTTCCCGCGTTCCACGCTGGACAAACTGCTCGATTCGGCGCTCGCGGGCTGTGATCACCTGTTCGCCGTGCAGAAGGAAGCTCTGGCCCTGCCGTATCCCGGCGTCCTCCCCGAACCCGCCGAGACCTCGAAGAAGAGATGATGACCCGCGTTCTGCTCGCCAGTCGTAATGCGAAGAAACTGAAGGAATTGCGTCGCATCCTCGAGGTCGCTGGTGTCGTTGGGATCGAGATCGTCGGACTCGACGATGTGCCGCCCTACGAGGAGGCTCCCGAGACCGGGGCGACCTTCGAGGAGAACGCGGTGGCCAAGGCGCGCGACGGTGCCGCCGCCACCGGATTGGCTTGCGTGGCCGACGATTCCGGTATCGAGGTGGACGCGCTCAACGGGATGCCGGGCGTGCTGTCGGCACGCTGGTCGGGCGGCCACGGCGAGGACGGGGCCAACAATGCCCTGCTGCTGGCCCAACTCGGTGATGTCCCCGACGAGCGACGCGGTGCGCGTTTCGTCTCCACCTGCGCGCTGGTCGTGCCCGGCGGCCGGGAGACCGTGGTGCGCGGTGAATGGCCGGGGTCGATCAATCGCGCTCCGGTCGGCGACGGCGGATTCGGTTACGACCCGCTGTTCGTCCCCGACGGCGCGACGGTGACCGCCGCCCAGTTGACGCCCGCCGAGAAGGACGCGGTCTCCCATCGCGGCCGTGCCCTGAAACTGTTGCTGCCCGCGCTCGCGGCGCTGGCCGAGGACTGAGCCCGGCGGGCGCGGGTAGGGGCGTCGCCGACGACCCGGTCCCGCGCTCGTTACCGCGAGGCCTGCTGGAACCGCTGACGCCTCACAGGGCGAAGTCCCGCTTGACCTTCTTCGCGTTGAGATGTTCGACGTAGAACGAGAGCAGCGGGATGGTGCCCGCGACGAGGGTGCCGACGGTGCGGCCGATCGGCCAGCGGACCTTGACGGCGAGGTCGGCGGTGAGCAGCAGGTAGACGAAGTACACCCAGCCGTGGACCACGGCGATCCAACTGGGGGTGTGCACGTCGAAGCCGTATTTGGCGATCATCTCGCCGGTCAGCAGCAACAGCCAGAGGCCGGTCACCCAGGCGAGCACGCGATAGCGCAGCAGCGCGCTCGCGATCTTGGCGGTTTTCGCGCCGGTGGCGGGGGTCTCGACGGCCTTGTCCAGGGTCGGGGTGGAGGCGGTGGCCTCGGTGGCGTTCTCGCTGGCGCTCAACCGGCGCTCCTCTCGGTGTCGCGAGCGTCGAGGCCGGCCTTACGGACCTGGACGTCGATATCGTCGGCGTGCAATTCGGCCAGGTATCGGTTGTATTCGGCCAGTACCGGGTCTTCGGAGCGGGCGGCGGTCGGCCGCTCGGGCAGGATGCCCGCGGGGATCTCACGCGGAGCCGCTTGTTTCATCCGTGTCCGGGTGGACGCCGCGTCGGCCGGTTCGTCGGCCTCGCGTTCCAATCGGACGAACCGGAAATAGGCGAAAACCGCGAATCCGGCGAACAGCGGCCATTGCAGCGCGTACCCGAGATTCTGTCCGGTTCCGCTGGCCGACTCGAACCGTTCCCACTGCCACCAGCCCAGCGCGAGGCAGGCGAGCGCGGCCACGATCACCAGGGTGATGAGGGCCGGGCGATTGTGTGCCGAGCGGCGGGGAGGAGCGGACACGGCTACCACGGTACCCGTCTACTACGCGGGCCGTAGGACCAGGTGGTGCGGTCGAGCGCCGTCCCGCGGGCGAGCGGGACGGCACTGCGGGTCCGCCTCAGAATTTGTAGGTGACCCCGGTCATGCGTTCGGATTCCTCCCACAGCCGCGTCCACAGCTCCCGGTTCTTGGAGAGCTTGGTCGACGGCGACGCTTCCACCGGTCCCTGGCTCTGCATCAGCCGGGTCGGACCCCAGTAGGTCTCGGGGTCGGCGTCGGGAACGGTCGCGGCGAACAGGGTCGAATGCGCCGCCTTCGCCGGAGCGTGGCCGATGAGCCGGATGAACGGTTTGCTGATCCGATCGACCACGGTTTCGGTGCGGGTGAACAGATCGGTCGCCGAGACGCCGGGGTGCACACCGTAGGAGCGTTTGGCGGAACCGGCTTCGCCCAGCCTGCGCTGAAGTTCCCTGGCGAACATGAGGTTCGACAGTTTCGCCTGCGCGTAGGCGAGATTGCGCTGGTAGCGACGGTTCTCGTAATTCAGGTCGTCGATCCACAATTTCGGGGTCTGCTTGTGGGCGATACTCGCCAGTGTGACGACCCGGTCGCCGATGCGGTCGAGCAGCAGCCCGGTCAGCGCGAAATGGCCGAGGTGGTTGACGCCGAATTGGGTTTCGAAACCGTCCTTCGTGCGGGTGAACGGGACGTTCATCAGGCCCGCGTTGTTGATCAATACGTCGAACTCGGCGGTGTTCTCGGCGAATTCACGCACCGAACCCAGATCGGCCAGGTCGAGCGCGGCCGTACGCACATCACCCGGTATCGCGTCGGCGACCTGCTGGGCCTTGGCCGCGTTGCGGCAGGCCATGATGACGGTCGCCCCCTTGGCCGCCAGCACCTTGGTGGTTTCGGTGCCGAGGCCGCCGTTCGCACCGGTGATCACGAAGGTGCGCCCGGTCTGATCCGGGATCTCAGTAGGTTTCCACGCCATGGCCGCAACCTTACTCTGGAGTAAGTTCTGGGGGAAGTGGCGAAATGCGGACCCGCACGCACCATACGCCGCGGGTAGGTCGTTTCCGCGCCGAAACGACCTACCCGCGCCGTCGGAATATCAGCGGCCCGCGCCGATCGGCGCTCCGAACGCCGCGGCCAGCGTCACGCCGACGACCTCTTCCCAGACCCGCCAGGTGTCGCCGTCCAGCATCATCGACCCGACGTCACTGGTCGAACAGCCCTGCGCCACCGGCACCCCCGCGAAGCGGTCCCGCAACCACAGCAGCGCGCTCGGCGCGCCGATGGGATCGAGGGTGAGATGTTCGCTGAAGTGGTCCCGGATGTACCGCACCCGCGCCGTCGGGTCCGCGCAGTAGGTGTCGACGAGGGTGTTCACCGGGCCGACCGGGATCAGCCAATCCATATTCGCCTGGAACATGAACATCGGCATATCCGGAACCTGCTGTCCCATGCGAGTTTTCGCCAGGGTGTCGACCACGCCGGGATCGCTGAAAGGGTCGGCGTCGAGCATGCCGAGATTGTCGCCGAACGGGAAGAGCGCCGATTGGTAACTCGCGCACAATTGGTCCTTGGCCGCCAGCATGAAACGGCCGAGGGGCGTCGAATGACGCTCGAGGAATTCGCGAAGCGCCGGGTATTCGCGCGAGACGCCGACCACGCCCGCCATGATCAACCCGGAGGAGAGATTCCGGTTGGCCAATTTCAACGCCGCCGACAGATCCGCTGGAATGCCGCCCTCGGCCGCGCCGACGATATTCAATTCCGGCGCGTAACTCTGTTTCAGTTCGGCGGTGTGGCCGGTGGCGATGGCGCCGCCGGAATAACCCATGAGTCCGACCCTGGTGTTGTCGCCGGGCAGTCCCATCGGCGCGAAATCCTGTGCGGCGCGAATGCCGTCCAGGGTGATCCGCCCGGCCAGCGGACCGGCGGCGTAGGCGGAGTCGGGGCCCTGGTGGTCGGGGACGACGACCGCCCAGCCCTGGGCGAGCGCCGCCTGGACTTCGAGGAATTGCGCGGCCACCAGTATCGATCCGGTGAGGGGAGCCGGGATGGATCCCATCTGTAGCTGGTAGGAGGGCATGCAGTAGTTGCCGGTCGAGTCCTCGGCGATCTGATACGACAGCAGCGGCCGGTCGGGCATGTCGCCGCGCGGCTTGATCACCGTCGCGACGGCGGCGATCGGTTCACCCCCGGTGTCGGTCGACCGATAGGAGAGCTGCCAGGCGTCGATATTGACCGGGAGCAGCGACAGGTTCGCCAGATTCACCTGGCGTGCCGCGATCAGCTGCCCCGGCTCCAGATCGGCGAATCTGTCGGCGGCGGGACGGTAGAAGGCGGGATCGAAACCCGGCGGCATCGGCGGGATGGGGAAGGCGGGCGGGGGTGCGATCGCCGGGGCGTCCGGCGCCGGATCCGCCGCCGCCGAGGTGGCGAGGACGAACGGCAGACAGGCCGCGAGGGCGACCGAGAGGGTCAGCAGCTTCGATGCGTGCTTTGCCAAGGGTGAACCTCTTCGTTCCGCGGGCCGAGTAACTGAGCCCGATTGGTTTCAGAATGAAGGCGAGTATGCACCGAACATGACCTCGATCACAACCACCGTCACGACGCCGATCCCCGTCGTTCCCGATGAGAGGTGCGCGCGCCGCTGGGGATACCGTGGATGGGTGACGATCGTGGGCAGGCAGTACGGCGGACGCGCCGTCGCCGAACGGAAGGCCGAACGTCGGCTCCGCTTTCTGGAGGCGGCCACCCGGCTGTTCGCCGAGCGCGGGTACACCGACTGTTCGCTCGCCGACGTGTGCGCCGCGGCCGGACTGTCGAAGCGGCAGTTCTACGAGGAGTTCGAAACCAGGGAAGACGTGCTCGTCGCGGCCTACGACCGCATCCAGGACGAGGCCGCCGCCGCGGTAGTCGCCGGCCTGTCGGAACTCGATCCGCGCATGGACCCGCACGCGGCGATGCACGCGATCATCTCCGCCTACGTCGGTTCGATCGGCGCCGACCCGTATCGGGCCAAGGTCGCCTTCATCGAGGTCGTCGGGGTGAGCGAGCGGATGGAACAGCATCGCCGCGAACGCCGACACGCCTGGTCCGCGGTCATCGAATCGACGGTGGTGCCGATCGTCGTCCCCGGCGGACGTGTGCGCGGCGCGCCGGGGCTGGCGTCGACGGCGTTGATCGGCGCGATCAACGGACTGACGCAGGAATGGTTGCTCGCCCGGCCCCGGCCGCCGGTCGACGCGCTGGTCGAGTTGCTGGTCCCGGTCGCCGTCGCCCTGGTCGAGAGCCCGGACCGGATCTAGGGCAGGCGCACCCGAGCCGCCGAGCCGCCTACGGGTGGCCGATCCTCGCCCGAGGGCGGTCGAACCGCGCCGATCGTACCGGGAACCCGCCGTTCGCTACCGTGTCGCTGGACACGGTAGCGGGCAGCATCCGACCATACTGGCCCAATGACCGGTGCAGTTGCTGTCGCCGAAAAACCCGCTCCGACTCCGTTGACGGGCGCGCGGAGAAATATCGTCTTCGCGACGATCGTGCTCGGCATGTTGATGGCCGCGCTGGATCAGACCATCGTCTCCACCGCGCTGCCGACGATCGTCGCCGATCTCGGCGGGGCCGGGCACATGGCCTGGGTGGTCACGTCCTACCTGCTGGCCGAGGCCGTGGCGACGGTGCTCGCGGGCAAACTCGGCGATCTCTTCGGCCGCAAACTGATCTTCCAGCTCAGCGCCGTGATCTTCATCGCGGGCTCGATGGTCGCGGGGCTGTCCAACGGCATGCTGCTGCTGATCGTCGCGCGTGCCGTGCAGGGCATCGGGGCGGGCGGTCTCATGGTGACGGCGATGGCGCTGATCGCCGACATCATCCCGCTGCGCGAACGCGGCAAATATCAGGGCGCGCTCGGCGCGGTCTTCGGCGTCACCACGGTCATCGGACCGACTTTGGGCGGGCTTTTCACCGATAACGCGAGCTGGCGCTGGTGCTTCTACGTCAACGTGCCGGTGGCGGTGCTCATGATCGTGATGGCGGCGCGGACCATCCCGCGTGTGCGGGCGCAGGCCAAGCCGATCATCGACTACGCGGGCATCGGCCTGGTCGCGCTCGGTGTCTCGGCCCTGATCCTCGGACTGGAATGGGGTGGGCAGGAGTATCCGTGGGCCTCGTGGCAGATCATCGGTCTCTTCGTCGTCGCCGTCGTATTCCTCGCCGCCTTCGTCGCGGTGGAACTGCGGGCTGTGGAGCCGATGCTGCCCATGAAATTGTTTCGCAGCAATGTGTTCACGGTCTGTTCGATCCTGAGTTTCATCGTGGGATTCGCGATGCTCGGCTCGATGACCTACCTGCCCGCGTACCTGCAATACGTGGACGGTGTCTCGGCCACCATGTCCGGACTGCGCACGCTGCCACTGGTGGCCGGGCTGCTGGTCACCTCCATCGTGTCCGGGCAGGTGGTCGGTGTGACCGGGCGCTACAAGATCTTCCCGATCGTCGGCACGGCGGTCATGGCGCTGGGGTTGTATCTGATGTCGACGATGGGCCGTGGCACCAGCGTGTGGCTGGAATCGCTCTACATGCTCATCCTCGGTCTCGGGATCGGCCTGGCGATGCAGGTGCTCACCATCGTCGTGCAGAACACCGTGCCCTACGCCGACCTCGGTACGGCGACATCGGGTGTCACCTTCTTCCGAACCCTCGGAAGTGCTTTCGGCACGGCGATTTTCGGAACGCTCTACACGAGCAGGCTGACCCCGGGGCTGTCCGACGCGCTCACCGAGGTCGGGGTGGTGCCGCCCGAGGTCGCCACGAATCCGGAGGCCCTGCGCAATCTGCCCGCCGAACAGGCCGCCCCGATCATCGACGCGTACGCCGACGCCGTCGACTTCGTCTTCCTGTGGGTCGTTCCGGTCGCGCTGCTCGGTTTCGTGATCGCGTGGTTCCTGAAGGAGGTGCCGCTGCGCGACAGCGCGCGGGTCGGCGCCGGCGATGTGGGCGAGGGTTTCTCGGTGCCGAATACCTCCGACCGGGTCGCGCTGCTGGAGCGTTCGGTGTCCTCGACCATGCGTCGAGCGCGCCGGTCCGGTCCCGTCATGCCGCGCATGCTGGCGGACGCGGGCAGCGGATTGAGCCGCGGCGAGGCATGGGCGGTGGGACAGGTGTTCCTGCACAACAAGATTCGGGGGACCGCGCGGCTGGAGACGATCGCCGTCGCGCATCGGGTACCGGACGAGGTGATCGAGCCGATCTTCCTGAAGGTGATCGGCGGCGGGCTCGTCGACGCCGAGGACGGCTATCTGCGGCTGACCCCGGCGGGTCAGGCCGAGGTCGACCGGGTGGAAGCCGCGTGGCGGAGCTGGCTGAGCACCAGGCTCGACACCTGGGACGATCGCGACCCCGTCGACCGGGCGCTGCTCGATCAGGCATTGCGCAATATCGCGACCAAACTCCTGAAAGAACAACTGCACGAGGAAGATACGACCAGCGTCGGGACATAGCCGCGTTCGCTCCGCTTGTGCCCATATACTCGTGGACGTATATTCGTAGACGAGTAGGGAGGGTTCGTGGCGAAGAAACGCAAGGTCGGCAATCTGCTGGCGCTCGCGGTGCTCTCGGTGAGCGTCGAAGGGCCGATGCATCGCTACGAAATCGCCTCCAAGCTGCGAGAACGCGGCAAAGACCGCGATATGGACATCAAGTGGGGCTCGCTGTACACCGTCGTGCAGAACATGGAGAAGGCGGGCTTCCTCGAGGTTGTCGGCAGTGAGCGCGACGGCGCGCGGCCCGAGCGCGTGATCTATCGGATCACCGACGCCGGTCGTGCCGAAATGTCGGACTGGGCAAGGGAACTGATCGCCTCGCCGCAACCCGAACCGGCTCGCTTCACGGCCGGACTATCGGTCGTGGGCACGCTGCCGCCCGACGAGGTCGTCGATCTGCTCGGTGAGCGGATCGCCGCGCTCGAACAGGCGATCACGACGGGCCGAGCCGAACTGGCGGCATTGCGGGCCGCCGCGCTACCCCGGCTTTTCGTCATCGAATCCGAATACGGCATCGCGATGCTGGAGGCGGAGGCGGAGTGGGCGCGTTCCTGGCGCGCCGAACTCGTCGAAGGAACCTTCCCCGATATCGGATTCTGGCGGCACATGCACGCCGAGGGCATCGACCCCGGCGAGGTCATCGACGCGGTGGAGAGGGGGATGACACCGGAGTAGACCTCGGAGCACCGAACAGAAACCGCCCGGCGACGCCCGGGCGAAGACCGAGGCCCGGCGGGGTGCGGCAACACCGCCGCCGAGCCTGATCGAACCGTCTCGAACCGTGCCCGCGCGAAGCGCACCCGGCCACGAGGCTGGCAACCACAGGATAACCGGGTGGTGCGCGCGACGGTTCGGGGAATTCACCGAACCCTGGGAGACACCCATGTCCACCACCCGTACCGCACTGGTGATCGGCGGCGGCATCGCCGGACCGGTCGCCGCGACCGCCCTGTCCAAAGCCGGTATCGAACCCCGCGTCTACGAGGCCTACCCCGGCCCGTCCGACGGCATCGGCAGCGGGCTCGCCCTGGCCCCGAACGGCCTGGCCGCCCTCGACGTCATCGACGCGGGCGATCCGGTGCGCGCCATCGCCACCCCGGTGTCGCACACGCGACTGTCCATGAACGGCAAGATCCTGGCCCTGCCCGGCCTGGCCGATATGCCGCCGTTGCAGGTGGTCGATCGCGCCGAACTGCACCGCACCCTGCACGACCACGCGCGCGCCGCGGGCGTGGCCTTCGAATACGGCAAACGACTGGTCGACGTCGACGAGGGCGCGCACGGCGTCACCGCGCGCTTCGCCGACGGCACCACCGCCACCGCCGACGTGCTGATCGGCGCGGACGGTATCCGGTCGACGGTGCGCCGACTGATCGATCCGCAGGCGAAAGGACCGGATTACACCGGCATGCTCGGCTTCGGGGCGCTGACCGAATGCGATCTCGACGTCGAGCCCGACACCATGACCTTCGCCTACGGCAAACGGGCGTACTACCTCTACTGGCGTCACGACGACCGCCGGGTCGCCTGGGGGGTGAACCTGCCGCACAAGCGATACCTCTCGCTCACCGAGGCCCGCGCGATCCCGGCCGAGCACTGGCTGCGAATCATCCGGGAGAGCTACGGCGAGGACACACCCGGCGGCGAACTCGCGCGGCGCACCACCGCCGAGCAGTTGGAGACGGTCGGCGCGCTGCACATCATGCCGCCGGTACGGCACTGGTATCGGGGCCGGATGGTGCTGGTCGGCGATTCGGTGCACGCGCCGTCCAACAGTTCGGGGCAGGGCGCGTCACTGGCGGTGGAGAGTGCGGTGCAGGTGGCGCGCTGCCTGCGTGACCTGCCCGATCCCGGCGCCGCCTTCGCCGCGTACGAGGCGCTGCGCCGCGATCGGGTGGAAGGCGTGGCCAAGCGGGCGGCGCGGATCAACCACAGCAAGACCCCGGGGCCGGTCACCCGCACGATGATGACCCTGCTGATGCCGTTGATGACCAGGACGGTGATGGATCCGGAGAAGACGATGGGGCACGAACAGCGCTATCGCATCGACTGGGACGCACCGGTCCAGCCGGAGCCGACACCGGTGTAGCGAGGGTGGCTTCGGGGGGTGGCGCGCGCGCCACCCCCTAAGTCGTGTCAGGAGAAACCCCAGGTAGGAGCGGTTCGGGGGTGACCCCAGGGTGGGGATTCGGTAACCCTCGGAGGGTCGGGGGACAGCACTGGGGTTCCTGTCGACGGAGGTCTTTCCGGAGGAGATTAGAGGCATACCGAGAACGACACGAGAAACTCTCCTAAGGGGACACGATATGTACGCCACAGCAGCCACCGAGACCCGCACCAACGCCTTCGCGCTGGTCGAGACCATCGACCCGGCCGCCGTCGCGGTGTCCTCCGCCGATTGCGACCTCACCTACGGTGAGCTCGACGCCTGGTCGAACCGCCTGGCCCGGGTGCTGGTGGAACTGGGCGCGCGTCCCGGCGCCCGGATCGCGGTGGCGGTCGACCCCGCCATCGAGGCGGCCGTCACCCGCATGGCCGTCGCCAAGACCGGCGCGACCGCGGTGGACGGGGATCTGGTCCCCTTCGGCATCGACATCGGTGTCACCACCAAGGCCCGCCGCGCCGCGCTGTCGGATTCGGTCGACTGGCTCGTTCTCGACGACCGCTCGACCCTGGTTCGCTACATGACCGGCTCGGACGCCCCCCTCACCGATGCCGACCGCATGCCGGTTCTCCAGGCGTCCTGACACAGGAACCACCCGCTGACCGACCGGGAATCGACCGACGAAAAATCGTCTGTCGATTCCCGGCTTTCGGCCGATTATCCGGGTGCGAACGCGCCAGGACCGAGATCCCGCCACGGCAGGCCGATTATCGGATACCGCAGCGCCGCCGGGGATAGAATTCCGAGGGGACCCAACACATGCGCACGCTGGTCGAATCACCTGACCGACGGCTCGTTCCATTCCGATCGAGCAGGTTTCCCGCGGCCGACAGCGCGTATGCCCCGGCTCGGTGCTGCGCGCGTATCGCTCTGTCCACAATGACCCTCGCCTGAGTACGCAGGAATCACCCATGCCACAGCGCTCTCTTTCGCCGGTTACGTCGGACGACACGTTGCCCGCCGAAGCCTTCCCCCTGTCCGCCGCGCAACGCGGAATCTGGTTCGCCCAGCATTTCGCCGGCCGGACCCCGATCTCCATCGCGCAATACACCGAATTCGACGGACCGATCGATCTCGAAATGCTCGCGGCGGCCTCGCGCCTGGCGGGACGGGAATTCGGCACCGGTTATCTGCGGCTGATCGACGTGGACGGTTTCCCGTACCAGATCATCGATCCGACCCTCGACGACGATCTGGTCGTGGTGGATTTCCGTGGCGAATCCGATCCGATGGCGGCCGCGCAGTCCTGGATGCGCGCGGAATACAGCGCACCGCTGGATCTACTGAGCGATCGTCTGGCCACCATGACGATGCTGCGGGTCGGCGAACAGCACTGGCTCTGGTACCAGCGCATCCACCACATCGTGCTCGACGGTTTCGGCGCGATGACCCTGCTCCAGCGGGTCGCCGAGTTGTACGAGGCGATGGCCGACGGACGGGAGCTGCCGCGGGGCAAGGCCGAGGATCTGCGCAAGATCATCGACGCCGACCTCGCCTACCGTGCCTCCGACCGGTTCCGGGCCGACGGTCAGCACTGGCGCGAGCACCTGGCGGGTATGGCAGAACCGGTGAGTCTCGCCGGCCGGGCGGCCGAGGTGAACGCGCATCCCAGCCTGGTCACCGGTGAACTGCCAGCGGCGACGGCCGCGCTGATGGACGCCGTGGCGAAATCGGAGAATTCCAGCGTCGCGCCGGTGGTCGTCGCCGCGTTCGGCGCCTACCTGGGCGCGATGACCGGCGCGCCCGAAGTGATGCTCAGCCTGCCGGTCTCCGGCCGGACCACCGCCTCGCTGCGTCGCTCAGGCGGCATGGTCGCCAATGTGGTGCCGCTGCGGCTGCGCCTGGACGCCACCGTCACCACCGGTGCGCTGATCCGCGCCGCGCAGTCGGAGTTGACCTCGGCGCTGCGCAGGCAGCGGTATCGCCAGGAGGACATCGTCCGCGATCTCGGCTGGGCGGTGGACGAGGCCGCGTCCTTCGGGCCGACGGTCAACCTGATGATGATGGACACCAGGATCGCGCTGGGCCCGGTCACCGGGCGTATGCACGTGCTCACCTCGGGGCTGATCGAGGATCTGTTCCTCAACCTGTATCCGGGCGTCGGCGGGGAGAGCACCCATATCGACTTCCAGGCCAACCCGAATCTCTACACCGACGACGAACTGACCGCCCAGCACCGTCGCTTCCTCGCCTTCCTGCACCGTTTCCTGGTCGCGGGACCCGACGCGCCGGTGGCGACCGTTCCGGTGCTGTCGGACGAGGAATCCGCCGAACTGGTTCCCGCCCGCGGCAGCGAGGATGTCCCCGCGCGCACCCTGGCGGAAATCCTCGCCGACGGCGCGGCGCTCGCCCCCGACGCGGTCGCGATCCGCGCCGGGGACCGGACGCTGACCTACCGCGAAGCGGGCGAGTACACCGACCGGCTGGCCCGGCTGTTGATCGCCTCCGGTGCGGGACCCGAACGGGCCGTGGCGATTTCGATTCCGCGTTCCGTGGAGTCGGTACTGGCGATGTGGGCGGTCGCCAAGACCGGTGCGGCCTTCGTGCCGATCGATCCCGGATACCCCGCCGACCGTATCGAGTACATGGTCGACGACAGCGGTGTGGTGGCCGGGCTGACCGTGGCCGCTGCCCGGGATTCGCTCCCGGACAAGGTGACCTGGCTGGTCCTCGACGACGCCGCGACCGACAGTGCCGTCGCCGAACAGGATTTCGGCGCGATCACCGACGTCGACCGGACGGCGGCCCTGCGTCTCGACCAGACCGCCTACCTCATCTACACCTCGGGATCGACCGGTCTGCCCAAGGGCGTCATGGTCTCCCATCGCGGTCTGGCGAATCTCGTCGCGAACTCCGGCGCCGGATTCGAGGTCACCGCCGATTCGGTGGTGGCCCACGCGGTCTCGCCCAGTTTCGACATCTCGGTCGAAGAGTTGTTGGTCGCGCTCGCGGCGGGTGCGACGGTCGCGGTCGTCCCGCCCGCGGCCTACGCGGGTGAGGAGCTGGCGCGGGTCTTGCGCGACTACGGCGCCACCCACCTCAATGTGACTCCCGCCGTAGTGAATTCGCTCGATCCGGCGACCCTTTCCGAACTGCGCACCGTCATCGTCGGCGGTGACGCCTGCCCGCCGGAACTGGTCGCGAAATGGTCGGGACGCAGGCTGTTGAACGGGTACGGACCCACCGAGACCACCATCACGGTGACGCTGAGCGAGCCGCTGACACCCGAATCCCCGATCACCATCGGCGGTATCACCCGCGGCGTGCGCGCGGTGGTGCTCGATCCGTGGTTGCGCCCGGTCGCGCCGGGTGCGGCGGGTGAGCTGTACCTCGGCGGACCCGCCGTCGCCCGCGGATACCACCGCCGCAACGGCCTGACCGCGAGCCGGTTCGTCGCCGATCCCTATGCGCCGGGTCAACGGTTGTACCGCACGGGCGACCTGGTGCGCTGGTGCCACCGTGACGGCAGGCTGGAACTGGAGTACGCCGGGCGCGGCGATTTCCAGGTGAAGGTGCGCGGATATCGCATCGAACTCGGCGAGATCGACGCCGCGTTGCAGAAGCAGCCGGGTGTGGACTTCGCCCTGACCCTGGGCGCGACCACCCCCGCGGGCGTCACCGCGCTGGTCGCCTACGTACTCCCGGTGCCCGGTGCGCAAGTACTGCCCGAGGCGCTCAAAGCCGCTGTCGGACAGAATCTTCCGGGGTACATGGTGCCCTCGGTGGTGATGGTGCTCGATCACCTGCCGCTCACCCCGGTCGGCAAGGTCGATCGACGGGCGCTGCCCGCACCGGATTTCGGCGCGCGGGCGGTCGAACACCGGGCGCCGTCGACACCGCGCGAGGAGATCCTCGCCGCGATCTTCGCCGAGGTGCTCGGACTGGATTCGGTCGGCGTCGACGAGAATTTCTTCGCACTCGGCGGCGACAGCATCATCTCCATCCAGTTGGTGTCGCGGGCGCGGGCCGCGGGAATGCAGTTCAGCGCCCGTGACGTCTTCGAACGCAAGACCGTCGCCGCGCTGGCCGCCGCCGCGACCGACGTGGCCGACAGCGCCGTCGTCGAATTGCCCGGCGGCGGTGTGGGGCCGGTCGCGCTCACCCCGATCGTGCACGCCATGCTCGAACACGGCGACACCTGGCAGCGCTACAGCCAGGCCGTGCTGATCGGATTGCCCGCGGGTATCGACCCCGCCCCGCTGACCGGTGCCGTACGGACCCTGATCGACCACCACGACCTGCTGCGCAGCACCCTGCGCCGATCCGGCGACGATTGGGAATGGGTGGTCGGCGAGCCCGGTTCGGTCGACGCCGCCGACCTGATCGAGGTGGTCACGGCCGAGGGCGACCTCGAGGAGGTCACCGAGCGCGCCTTGCAGCGTGCCGCCGATCGGCTCGATCCGGCGGCGGGCGTCGTCGCACGGTTCGTGGTGATCCAGCCGGGCGGCGATCGCGCCGCGCGCTCCGGCTCGCCGAATCCGGATGGGCTCGGGTCGGGCTCCGGTTCGAGCCGCGACGAGTACGCCGAGAGCGACGGTGCGCTGCGGCACGGCGGGGTGCCGGAATCCGGTTCGGCTCCGGCCTCCGAGAGCGAGGGTTCGCTGCTCTGGCTGGTGCTGCACCACCTCGTCACCGACGGTGTGTCGTGGCGCGTGCTGCTGCCCGATCTGGCGACCGCGTGGTTCGGCGGCACCCTCGATCCGGTCGGGACCTCCTTCCGCCGCTGGGCACACGCCATCGCCGAACAGACGGACTCGCGGCGCGCGGAACTGCCGCTGTGGCAGCGGATCCTGCGGACCGACGACCCCGCGATCGGCCACCGCGCCGCCGATCCGGCCGTCGACGTGGTCTCCACCATGGCGCAACTGACCACCACCGTCGACGCCGCGATCGCGGACGCGGTGCTCGATATCGCCCCCGCGCGATTCCACTGCGGCGCGGACGACGTGCTGCTGGCCGCGCTGACGATGGCCGTCGGCCGCTGGCGCGACCGCACCGGCGCGCTGTTCACGCTGGAAGGACACGGTCGCGAGGAATCCGTGCTGCCGGGCGCGGATGTCGCGCGCACCGTGGGCTGGTTCACCAGCGTCTACCCGGTGGCCGTCGATCTGACCGGCATCGACCTGGACGAGGCGTTCGCGGGTGGTCCCGCGGCGGGCGCCGCGATCAAGGCGGCCAAGGAACAGTTGCGCGCGGTGCCCGATCGCGGTGTCGGCTACGGCATGTTGCGCTACCTGGACCGGGAGGGCGCGGCGGCGCTGGCGGACGCACCCGTTCCGCAGATCAGCTTCAACTACCTCGGTCGAAGCGCGGGCGGAACCGACGAGGCCTGGATGCCACGGCGTTTCGCCTCGACCCAGGACGATCACGCGCCGCTGCCCGCGGTCGTCGACATCAACGCGATCATGGGCGCCTCCGCGCTCGAGGTCACCTGGGCCTACGCCTCCGGTGTACTGGACGCGGACCAGGTCGCCGAACTGGCCGGACTGTGGACCGAGGCGCTGGGCGCGCTGGCCGCGCACGCGAGCGCGCCGGACGCGGGTGGTCACACCCCGTCGGATTTCGCGCTGACCACCGTGACGCAGCGTCAGATCGACGGCTGGGCGCGCACCTACCCGAATCTGGCCGAGGTGTGGCCGCTGTCGCCGCTGCAATACGGTCTGCTGTTCCACGCCTGGTACGACACCGACACCGCCGACGGTTACACCGTGCAGACCCGGCTGACCCTCGCGGGCCGGGTCGACGCGGCCCGATTGCGCACGGCGGCACAGACTCTGGTCGACCGGCACGAGAATCTGCGCGCGGTGTTCGTCGAGACCGAGGACGGACCGCGTCAGCTCGTGCTGTCCACCGCCGAGGTGCGCTGGCAGGAAATCGATCTCACGCGCCTCGCCGATCCGGCCGAGCGTGAGCGCGAACTCGAGCGCCTGATCGCGGTCGACGCGCACAGCCGTTTCGATCTGACCCGCGCGCCGCTGCTGCGGTTCCTGCTGCTGCGCACCGGACCCGAGACCTACACGCTGCTGATGACCAATCACCACCTGGTGCTCGACGGCTGGTCGACGCCGCTGCTGGTGCGCGAACTGCTCACCGTCTACATCGCGACGGGCGCGGGCGCCGCGATCGCCGATGTTCTGCCGCCCGCACCGTCCTACCGGGAATTCCTGTCCTGGCTGGCCGAACAGGACGACGACGCCGCGGCCGGGAACGCGCTCGGCGGCTCGGACGCCGCCGTCGCCGTGTGGCGTGCGGCGCTGGCCGGAATCGACGCGCCCACCAGGGCCATCGCGACCCTGGCCGATATCCACTCCACCGAATCCGGCATGGTCTCGGTCGACCTGCCCGCCGAACTGATCGCGCGGTTGGAAGCCACCACCCGGGCCGCGGGCGCGACGGTCAACACCGCGGTGCAGGCCGCGTGGGCACTGCTGCTCGCCATGCTCACCGGGCGTAGCGATGTCGTGTTCGGCGGCACCGTCTCCGGTCGGCCGCCGCAACTGGCCGGTGTCGAGGATATGGTCGGCCTGTTCATCAACACCCTGCCGGTGCGGGTGCGGCTTGACCCCTCGGAGTCGGTGCGCGATCTGCTGGCGCGGGTGCAGACCGAACAGGCGCGGCTGCTCGATCACCAGCACGTCGGACTAGCGGCCATCCACCAGGCCGTCGGCCTCGCCGAATTATTCGACACACTCACGGTTTTCGAGTCGTATCCGATCGACCGCGAGGCACTGTCGAAGTCGATGGATATCGCCGGAATGCGCATCCTCGACGTCGAGGGCACCGACGCCACCCCGTATCCGTTGAACCTCATGGTGATTCCGTTGCACGGGATGCCCGGTGGCAACGACACCCTGCGCATCACCGTGAAATTCCTGGCCGACCATCTGACGGAATCCTCGGCGCGGCGACTGCTCGACCGCTTCGTGCTGCTGCTCACCCAGATCGCCGACCGGCCGGAATCGCTCGTCGCGCGACTGCACCACTGCGACCCCGACGAACGTGCCGCGCTGCTGCCGGTGCGCGGGCCCGAGTCGGTTCCTCAGCGCACCCTGCCCGAGGTGCTCGGCGCGGGGGCGCGGATCGATCCGGACGCCGTCGCGATCGACGCGGGCGGTGACCGGATGACCTACGGCGAACTCGACGCGTGGTCGAACCGGTTCGCACGGGTACTGCTGCGCCGGGGAATCGGTGCCGAGGTCTTCGTCGTCCTCGCACTGACCCGTTCGGTGGAGTCGGTGGTCGCGGTATGGGCGCTGGCCAAGACCGGCGCGGCCTTCGCGCCGCTGGACCCGAACTATCCGGTGGAGCGGATCGAGCACATCCTCACCGATTCCAAGGCGCCGATCGGCGTCACCGTCCGGGCCACCGGCGAGACGCTGCCGAGCACCATCGACTGGTTGCTGCTGGACGATCTGAACACCATCCGGCGCGTGATGACCGTGTCCGACGCGCCGATCACCGACGAGGAGCGCGGCGGCGCGATCCGGATGGATCAGACCGCGTACCTGATCTACACCTCCGGCTCCACCGGCAAACCCAAAGCCGTGCTGCTCAGCCACCGCGGTATCGCGAATCTGGTGACGGCACAGCGGGAAACGCTGGATTTGGATCCGACGGCCAGCGCGTTGCAGGTCGCCTCACCGAGTTTCGACGCGTCGGTCTTCGAACTGCTGACCGCGCACGCCGTCGGCGGGCGGCTGGTGCTGTCCCCGGCGGAGGTGTACGGCGGCTCCGAACTCGAACAGCTGTTGCGCGCCCAGCGCGTCACCCACGCGGTGATCACGCCGTCGGTGCTGGCCACCATGGATCCGACGGGACTGCCCGATCTGCGGGTGCTCTCGGTCGCGGGCGAGGCGGCCGGTGCGGAACTGACCGCGCAGTGGTCGGTCGGGCGGCGGATGGCGAACCTGTACGGGCCCACCGAATTCAGTATCTGGGCCAGCGGTCCCGGTGAGTTGAAGGCGGGCGAGCCCGTCACCATGGGCGGGCCGATCCGCGGCGCCGAACTGATGGTGCTCGACGGCTGGTTGCGTCCGGTGCCGGTCGGCGTCGAAGGCGAGCTGTACCTGGCGGGACCGGCCATCGCCCGCGGGTACTTCAACCGTTTCGCGATGACCGCGGGCCGGTTCGTCGCCAACCCCCACGGCGCGGCCGGGGAACGGATGTACCGCACCGGCGATATGGTGCGCTGGGTCGACTGGAACGGCACCCTGGAACTGGAATACCTGGGGCGCAGCGATTTCCAGGTCAAGATCCGCGGTCTGCGCATCGAACTCGGTGAGATCGACGCCGTGCTGTCGGCCGACGACGAGGTCGAATACGCCGCGACCATCGGCACCCCCGGTCCGGCCGGGGAGACCGTCCTCGTCTCCTACGTGGTACCCACCCAGGCCTGGCGCGCGTCGGTCGGCGCGGGCGTCGAATTCGACACCGAGCGGCTGCGGGCCCGAATCGCGGGCGCGCTGCCCGGATACATGGTGCCGGGATACCTCATCGTGCTCGACGACGTTCCGCTCACCCCGGTCGGCAAATTGGACCGCAAGGCCCTGCCGATGCCGGACTTCGAGAGTTTTCAGCGCCGCTACCTGGCGCCGCGCACCCCCGTCGAACACGCCGTCGCCGAGGTATTCGCCGAGGTGCTCGACGCCGAACGGGTCAGCGTCGACCATTCCTTCTTCGAACTGGGCGGCAACTCGCTCAGCGCCACCCGGGTGATCGCCAGGATCAACGCGGCGCTCGGCTCGACGATCGCCCTGCGCGATCTGTTCGACGCCCCGACCGTCGCCCAGCTGGCGGCCCGTGTCGTCCCCGCGGGCGCGGGGGCGCGGGCCCGCTTCGGCCTCGCGCCACGGATCCGGCCCGACCGCATCCCGCTCTCACCCGCGCAGCAGCGGATGTGGGTGCTCAACCAGCTCGATCCCGGTTCGCCCGCCTACAACATCGCGGTCGCGCTGCGCCTGACCGGTGACCTGGACGTCGACGCCATGAGACTGGCGTTGTCCGACGTGGTCGCCAGGCACGAGAGTCTGCGGACCATGTACCCCGCCGACGCCGACGGGCCGCGTCAGGTCGTGGTCGGTGTCGAGGTGGCCGCACCGGTCCTGCGCTCGGTGGACGCCGACGGTTCGGCCGCCCTGCGTGCGCGGATCGCGGAACTGGCGGGCGTCGGATTCGACCTCGCCACCGAACCGCCGTTGCGGGTCGGACTGTTCCGTGTCCACGACGCCGGGGACGACGTGTCGGGAGCCCCCGTGCATGTGGTGGTCTTGGTCGTCCACCACATCAGCGCCGACGGCACATCCATGGCCCCGCTCGCCACCGACCTCATGACCGCCTACGCCGCCCGGGCTATGGGCGTCGAAGCCGAAATGCCCGCGCTGCCGGTGCAATACGCCGATTTCGCGCTGTGGCACCGGGAACTGCTCGGCGCGGAATCCGATCCGGAGTCGCTGGCGGCGCGCCAGATCGAACACTGGACCGAATCTCTCACCGGCGCACCGGATCTGCTGGAACTGCCCGGCGATCGCCCGCGTCCGGCGGTACAGTCCATGCGCAGCGCCGACGTGGCGTTCACCGTCGATCCGGCGCTGCACCGAGGCATGGCCGAACTCGCCACCGCCACCGATGTCAGCCTGTTCATGGTGATCCACGCCGCGCTCGCCGTGCTGCTCGCCCGCCTCGGCGGCACCGACGACGTGGTCGTCGGTACGGCGGTGGCCGGACGCGGCGAGGCGGCGCTCGACGGTCTGGTCGGCATGTTCGTCAACACCCTGGCACTGCGGACGCCGGTCGATCCGAATGCCGGATTCCGCGAATTCCTCCGGGGCGTGCGAACCTCGGATCTGGATGCCTTCGCCAACGCCGACGTGCCGTTCGAACGACTGGTGCAGGTGCTGAATCCGGCCAGGTCCACGGCACACCACCCGATTTTCCAGGTGTCGCTGTCGTTGCAGAATTTCGTGGAACCGGTGCTGGAACTGCCCGGCCTGCGCATCGAGGTCGAGGATCTCGACCGCGACGCCGCGCAATTCGATCTGGCGCTGGACCTGCGCGAACGTTTCTCGGGCACGGACGTCGCCGGTATCGACGGCGTACTCACCTACGCCACCGATCTGTTCGACCCGGCCACCGTCGCGGCCTTCGCGCAGCGGTGGCAGCGGGTGCTCGCCGCCGTGGTCGCCGACCCGGATCTGACGATCGCCGATATCGACATCCTCGCCGCGGGCGAACGCGCGGCGCTGGTCCCGGTACGCGGCCCGCGCACCGTCGGCACCGTGCCGCTGCCCTGGCTGCTGGCGGAGTCGGCGGCCGCCTATCCCGACCGCCCGGCCCTGGTGGTCGACGGTGTCGCCACCAGCTACCGCGAGCTCGACGCGCGGTCGAACCGGTTGGCCCGGCTGCTCATCGAGGCGGGCGCGGGACCGGAGACCGTGATCGCCCTCGGACTCACCCGGGGCGCGGAACTGCTGACCGGTGTGTGGGCGGCGGCCAAGGCGGGCGCGGCATTCCTGCCGGTCGATCCGAAACATCCGCTCGACCGGATCGAGCACATGCTCACCGATTCCGGCGCGGCACTGGGACTCACGGTCGGCGCGCACCGGCCGGGACTGCCGGATTCGGCGCTCTGGCTGGTACTCGACGACCCCGACTTCGTCGCGACCTGGGCGGCCGCCGACGCACGCACGGTGCGCTCACGCGATCTGCGCGCCCCGATCCGCCCCGACCATGCCGCGTGGATGATCTACACCTCGGGGTCGACCGGAACACCGAAGGGCGTCACGGTCTCCCATCGCGGCCTCGCCGATCTCGTCGCGGCCCAACAGGAGTCGCTGCGGGTGGACGAGAATTCCCGTGTCCTCCAGGTGGCCTCGCCGAGTTTCGACGCCTCGATCTTCGAGGCGATCATGGCCTTCGGATCGGGCGGCGCGGCGATCGTCGCACCGCCGGAGGCCTACGGCGGTGACGCGCTCGCGGAGCTGATGGAGGCGCAGCGGGTCACCCATATGGTCATCACGCCCTCGGCGCTGGCGACGGTGGATCCGGAGCGGGTGTCGAGTGTGCGGGTGCTCGCGGTGGCCGGTGAGGCGGTCGGCGCGGAACTCGTGGAGCGCTGGGCGGTCGGACGCACCATGGTCAACCTGTACGGTCCCACCGAATTCACCATCTGGGCAACGGGTTCGGCTCCGCTGAAGGTCGGTGAACCGGTGACCATCGGCGGCCCGATCCGGGGTGCGGCGGTGCTCGTCCTCGACGAGCGACTGCGGCCGGTTCCGGTCGGGGTGGCGGGGGAGCTGTATCTCACCGGCCCCGCGCTGGCGCGCGGATATCACGCGCGGCCCGATCTCGACGCCGCCAGATTCGTCGCCGATCCGCACGGCGCGCCGGGGGAGCGGATGTACCGTACCGGCGACCTGGTGCGCTGGATTCGCGCGACGGGCACGGCGGCCGGTATGCGGCTCGAATACATCGGGCGCACCGATTTCCAGGTGAAGGTGCGCGGTCAGCGTATCGAACTCGGCGAGATCGACGCGGTGCTCGGTCGCGCCGACGGTGTGGAATTCGCGGTGACGCTCGGTGTCCGAGGTCCGGCCGGATCCACCGCGCTCGCGGCCTACGTCGTGCACGAGCCAGGGGTAGATCTGGACGTCGCGGCGTTGCGCGCCCACGCCACCGACACGCTGCCCGGGTACATGGTGCCGTCCTCGATCGTTGTCATGGACGCGATCCCGCTCAACGCGGTCGGCAAACTGGATCGAAAGGCGTTGCCGGAACCGGTATTCGCCGCCGAGGAGACCGAATACGTCGCGCCGGGAACGCCCACCGAGGAGATCCTGGCCGAGGTGTTCGCGGCGTTGCTCGGCCGCGACAAGGTCGGCGTGCACGATTCGTTCTTCGCGCTCGGCGGCGACAGCATCCTGGCGATCCAGCTGGTGTCGCGGGCTCGCGCGCAGGGCGTCACGGTGACGCCGTTGCAGGTTTTCGAACATCGCACCGTGGCGGCCCTCGCCACGGCGGCGGACGCGGCGGGCGAAGCCGTCACCCTCGACGAACTGCCAGGCGGCGGCGTCGGCGAGATGCCGTTGACACCCATCGTCGGCTACATGCTCGAACGCGGCGGCGACTACCGCCGTTTCGCCCAGACCGCGGTACTCGAACTGCCCGCGGGCATCCGCCACGATCAGCTCGTCGCGACGCTCGCGGCGGTGGTCGACAAGCACGATATGCTCCGTTCCCGCCTCTACCAGCGGATACGTCCGGAGGGCAATGGCGGGCCGCACGGTGACCACGTGCTGGAGGTCGCCGAACCCGGTTCGGTCGATATCGCGGCGATGATCCGCCGCGTCGAATTCGCGGCCGACGCCGATACCGTCGATCTGCGCGAATTCGCGATCACCGAGCTGGATTCGGCGATGAACCGGCTCGATCCGGCCGCCGGGCGGGTGCTGCGATTCCTGTGGCTGGATCCGGTGGGTGAGGCCGGTGACCGCACCAGGGCCGGACGCCTGATCGTCATCGCCCACCACCTGGTGGTCGACGGCGTGTCGTGGCGGATCCTGGTTCCCGACCTGATGGCCGCCTGGGCCCAGGTTTCCGCGGGCAGCACACCGGTGCTCACCGATACCGGCACCTCCATGCGTCGCTGGTCGCACGCGCTCACCGAGGAGGCGCACCGGGAGACCCGGGTCGCCGAACTCGACTACTGGCGCGGGGTGATCGACGGACCGGATCCGCGTTTCGGCGCCCGCGACCTGGACCCGGCGCTCGACCGGGCGGGCACCCTGAGTCAGATCGAGGTGGAGGTGTCCGAAGAGGTCACCGCCGCGTTGCTGACCACGCTGCCCGGCCTGTTCCACGGCGGGGTCGAGGACACCTTGCTCGCCACCCTCGCCCTCGCCGTGCGCCGGTGGCGTGCGGGCAGGGACGCGGCCACCGACGACGACAGCGTCCTGATCCGACTCGAAGGCCACGGCCGTCAGCAGGAGATCGTGCCCGGCGCCGACCTCTCGCGGACCATCGGTTGGTTCACCACCGTCTACCCGGTGCGTATCGATGCCGCGTCCACCGACGGCCCCGATCTCGGCACCGCCATCCGCGCGGCCAAGCACCGGCTGCTCGCGGTGCCGGACAAGGGCATCGGATTCGGCCTGCTGCGTTACCTCAACGCCGAGACCGCCCGGCAGCTGCCGCGCGCGTTGCCCGGCCGGATCGGATTCAACTACCTGGGCCGGTACTCGACCGGCGATATCCCGGCGGGATTGGAAGGTCTCGGCTGGCTGCCCACCGACGAACTCGGCGAGCTGCCCGCCGCCGAATACCCCGATGTCCCACTGCAATCGGAGATCGACGTGAACGCCGTCGTGGTCGGCGACCGGCTGACCGCCGGTTTCGGATTCTCCGCGAATCTGTTCGACTACGACGACGTCGCCGAACTCGCCCGCCTGTGGGTGGACGCGCTCGGCGCGGCGGCGGCCTTCGCCCGCACCCCCGAGGCGATCCGGGCGGGCGCGGAGGAAGAACTGGCGATGGCGGAAGCGGCCGCCGCGACGGCGCAGCCGGGGAACGCGCTCGGACTCGACGTCCTGCTGCCGATCCGGCCCGGCGGCGACGAACCGGCGCTGTTCTGCGTCCATCCGTCGTCCGGAATGGCTTGGACCTACCTGGGATTCGCCGAAGCGCTGGCTCCCGGCCGTCCGGTCTTCGGTCTCCAGGCCCCGGATCTGAGCGGCAAGGAACCGTCGGCGCGCAGTATCGACGAATTCGCGGACCGGTACGTGCGCGAGATCCTCGCCGTGCAGCCGCAGGGGCCCTACCACCTGCTCGGCTGGTCGTTCGGCGGGCTCATCGCCCACGCCATCGCCACCCGACTGACCGAGGCCGGTCACGAGGTCGGCATCGTCGCCCTGCTCGACGCCGACACCGCCGATATCGACGGCGACAGCATCGAGAAACTCACCGCGGGCGCGTTCATCAGTACCTTCGGCGCGGTCTTCGGCATCGAGGACGTACCGGAGGAGGCCACGGCCCAGGAAGCCGCCGACCTCATCCGGGAACGAACGGGCGGGGTGGAACTGGTCGACGCGGACACCCTGGAACGGATGGCCGGTTCCTACAACGCCTCGGCCAGGACCAGAACCGGTTACCAGCGACCGGTTTTCGACGGTGACGTGCTGTATTTCAGTGCCACCGTCGACACTTCGGACATCTTCGGCCCGCAAGGCTGGCGACCGTACGTCACCGGGGAGATCACCAACTTCGACGTGGACGTCAGCCACGACGAACTGACCGCACCACACGTGCTGCCGATCATCGCGCGCGTGCTCGACGAGCATTTCACGGCGCGGAAGTCCCGCCAGACACAGGAGGCAGAGCAGTGAGCGAGACCGGAGTAGTGGTCGAAGGCATCGAGAAGTCCTTCGGGGCCGTACACGCCCTGCGCGGTGTGGATTTCGTGGCCGCGCAGGGGGAGGTGCTCGGCATCCTCGGCCCGAACGGCGCGGGCAAGACCACCACGGTGAACATCCTGTCGACGCTGATCGCCCCGGACAAGGGCCGGGCGACGGTCGCGGGCCACGACGTGGTCGCCGATCCGGCCGCCGTGCGCCGCGCCATCATGTTGACCGGGCAGTTCGCCGCCCTGGACGACATGCTCACCGGTTACGAGAATCTGGTGATGTTCGGCAGGCTCATGGGGCTGCGCAAACAGCCCGCCCGCGCCCGCGCCGACGAACTGCTGGCCGAATTCGATCTGGAGAACGCGGCGGGCCGCCGGGTCGGCACCTACTCCGGCGGTATGCGCAGGCGAATCGATATCGCGTGCGGACTCGTTGTCCGCCCCGACGTGGTGTTCCTCGACGAACCGACCACCGGACTCGATCCGCGCAGCAGGCAGGGCGTGTGGGATCTGGTCGCCGGGTTCCGCAAACACGGCATCACCACCCTGCTGACGACCCAGTACCTGGAAGAGGCCGACGCCCTGTGCGACCGGATCATCGTCATCGACCACGGTGTCGTCATCGCCGAGGGCACCGCCGACGAACTGAAATCCCGTACCGGCGGCAGCTATTGCGAGGTGGTGCCGCTGGATCTGAAGGATCTGCCCGCCATCGCGGCCGCGCTGGGTTCGCTGCTGCCCGACAGCAATCGGGCCGCGCTCACCCCGGAATCGGACCGCATCGCGATCCCCGCCCCCGACGGCGCCCGCACTCTGGCCGAGGCGCTGCGCCGACTCGACGCCTCCGGTGTCGAACTCGTCGACATCGCGTTGCGCCGCCCGTCCCTCGACGATGTCTTCCTGAAGCTGACCGGTCATCTCGCGGAAACGAAAGAGGAAGTCGCATGACGACCGGGGCCTGGCTGGCCGACTCCCGCGCCACTCCGTTCCGTGTCCAGCAGTGGTGGGTGCTGACCTCCCGACTGGTCGTGCCCTCGGTCAAGACCGGCGAGGTGCTCTCCTCGGTACTGGCCCCCGCGGCCTTCACCGCCAGCTTCTACATCCCGTTGAAGACGGTGATGATGTTCTCCGGCAACGGGTTCAGCAGTTACGCGCAGTTCATGATGCCGCTGGTGATCCTGCAAGCCGCCGCGTTCACCGCGATCGGCGCGGCCTTCCGCTCGGCCACCGACGCGGTCGCCGGACTCGACCGTCGATTCGGGTCCATGCCCATCGGGTCGCTCGTCCCGGTGGCCGCGCGCATGTCGGGCAATCTGTTCCGGCTGCTCATCGCGTTGGCGGCGGCGGTGGTGAGCGGACACGTCATCGGCTTCCGGTTCCACGAGGGGCCCTGGTACACCCTCGGCTGGGTGCTGTTCTCCCTGCTGATCGGAGTGGCGCTGACATTGGGCGCCGACGTCATCGGCACGGTGTCGAAAAGCCCCGAGGCGACGACCCAGGCGCTGGTGCTGCCGCCGCTGATCTTCGGCATGCTGTCGACCGGACTCGCGCCCGCGAGCCAATTCCCGGACTGGATCGAACCTTTCGTCCGCAACCAGCCGATATCGCAGTGGTCGATCGCGCTGCGTGCGCTCGCGGGCGATCCGAACGGTAACGCGGGCGAGGTGAGCTGGGCGCTCATGGGCCCGCCGCTGCTGTGGGCGATCGGAATTCTCGTGGTGTGCCTGCCACTGGCCATCCGGCTGAGCTCGAGGAAGGCGTGATGGTGTACACCGACGCACGAATTCGGACCGTGAACTCCGAAACCGCACCGGCCTCGCTGCTGCGGCACACCGCGATTCAGACCCAGCGGCTGCTGTTGCGCTGGTCGCGCAATCCGGTGGCGCTGCTGGAGACCCTGATCATCCCGTGTCTGCTGCTGCTGATGCTCGATATCGTGATCGGCGGCCAGATCGAGAAATTCGTCGGCACGAACGCCCTGTACGGGTCGGTGCCGATGGTCGCCATCGTCGGCGCGCTGTCCGGCGCGGTGGCCAGCGGTGTGATGCTCGGCCGTGAACGCGACGCGGGTCTGCTCGCCCGATTCTGGGTGCTGCCGGTACACCGCGCCTCCGGCCTGATCTCGCGCATCCTGGCCGAGGGCTGCCGCATCCTCGCGGGCACGCTGGCCGTGATCGTCGTCGGCTATCTGCTCGGCTTCCGTTTCCAGCAGGGTCCGGCGGCGGCGCTGCTGTTCATCGTGATCCCGGTGCTGTTCGGCCTGGCGTTCGCCACCATGGTGACGGCCATCGCCGTCTTCACCGCGAAGGCGAGCCTGGTGGAGGGCATCACCATCCTCAGTTCGCTGCTCATGTTCTTCAGCACCGGATTCGTTCCGCTGCCCGCCTACCCGGAATGGATCCAGCCGCTGGTGCGCAATCAGCCCATGTCGGTGGCCGTGGACGCCATGAAGGCGCTGTCGCTGGGTGGGCCGCTCGCGCGGCCGCTGATCCTGACCGTCGCGTGGTCGGTCGGCGCGATCGTGGTCTTCGCGGTACCCGCCGTCATCGGCTACCGCCGAGCCAGCCGCAGGTAGGCGGGTCAGCGTCGGCGGCGGCGCAGGATCTCGGCGGTGTGTTCGTCGGCCGGGAGAAACGCTTCCAGGTGCAGTTCGGACAGGGTGATATCCACCGCGGTGGCGAACGAGGTCACCGTGGTGATCAACCGGAGTTCGCCCTGGTCGGACCGCAGCCGCAGCGGGACGGCGAAACCGAGATGGTCGGGGCCGGGATCGGCCTCGGGCAGATAGCTCTCCAATTCGGCGATGAAGGCGTCGAGTTCGGGGTCGGGACTGCGCAGGGCGCGGTTGCGCAGCGACTCGGTGACATGCCTGCCCCATTCCGGCAGGTTGAGCACCCGCCGTGCCAGGCCCCGCGGATGCAGCGCCAACCGCAGCACGTTGATCGGCGGTGCGAGCAGTTCGGGCGCGCTGCCCTCGGTGAGGACGTCGAAGGCCGCGTTGGCGCCGACCAGAATGCCGTACGGCCGCACCACGACCGCCGGATACGGCATATGTCCGTCCAGGATGCGGTCGAGCGCGGCCTTGATCGGCGCCAGTTCCGGGGTCTCCAGCGTGGACTCGGGGAAGATCGGTGCGAAACCCGCCGCGAGCAGCAGAGCGTTGTGTTCGCGCAGGGACAGCCCGAGTGATTCGGCCAGGCGCACCACCATGGTCCGTCCGGGGCGCGATCGGCCCTGTTCGAGAAAACTCAGGTAGCGCTGACTGGTATCGGCGCTGATCGCCAGATCCAGCTGACTGAACCGGCGCAGGGTGCGCCAATGTTTGAGCTGACGTGCGAAAGCGGTCGGCTCGTCCACCGCTGTCATATTGCCACTGCTGTCATGTCTCAGTGATAGCCGACGGTGTGGGCCGCGTGCCATTCCCCGCGGGGAATCGCGAATTCGCACGACCTTCGTGAAGCTCGGTGCCATGAACAACGACACAGCGCCGGAAGTCGGCACACCGTGAACGCCGTTTCCTACCACCTCGATCCGATGCGCGGACTCGACGGGGTTATCGCGAGACCACAGACTGTCCCCGTACCTGGCCCGGATCAGGTGGTCATCCGCGTTCGGGCCGCCTCGCTGAACCGGCGCGATCTCATGCTGATGGACGGGACCTACCCGCTGCCCGCGAACCCCGGCGTCGTCCCGCTCTCCGACGGCGTGGGCGAGGTGATAGCGCTGGGCGACAACGTCACTCGCGCGTCACTCGGCGACCGGGTCACCGCGTCGTATTTCGTGCGCTGGATCGACGGACCGCAGCGCCTCGCGCACGTCGTCGAACAGTACGGCGCGAACCACGACGGCATGCTCGCGACCTACGCGGTGCTGGAACAGGATTCGGTGGTGCACGTGCCCGCCCACCTCTCCGACGCCGAGGCGGCCACCCTGACCTGCGCCGGTGTCGTCGCCTGGGCGGCACTCACCACCCCGGAACCGGTACGGCCGGAGCAGCGCGTGCTGGTCGTCGGCACCGGACCGGTCGCGTTGTTCGCGATCCAACACGCCCGCGCGTTCGGGGCGGACGTCATCGCGGTCACCTCGACACCGGCGAAAGCCGAACGGCTGCGCGCGATGGGCGTCGACGACGTGATCGTGAGCGTGGAGTATCCGGACTGGGATCAGCGGGTCCGGAGCCTGACCGGCGGTGACGGGGTCGATCGGGTCGTGGACGCGGTGGGCATGCCGACGCTGCCGAAATCCGTTCGGTCCGGGGCCTACAACGCCGAGCTCACCCTTGTCGGCGCGAGTCCCGGCCCCGCGCCCATCGACGGTGACGGAAATCCGTTCGGCGGCGCCTACCTGTCGATCCGGCGTATCGCGGTGGGCAGTCGAACCCAGTTCGAGGCGATGAACGAGGCGATGGCCGAGCACGGAATCCGTCCGGTGCTCGATCGGATCTTTCCCCTGGAGCGGGCGGTCGAGGCCTACAGGTACTACCGCGACGCGAATCCGTTCGGGAAAGTGGTCGTCGGCATGCCGTGAAAGCTGGAGTCAGGCTTCGAAGGGCACGGTATTGCCCGCCGCGTCGCGCGCACCGGCGCTTTCCTCGATCGCCGCGGCGAGTTCGGAGACGGTCTTCCAGACGCGCGGCGGTTCCGCGTCGAAATTGCCGATGGTGTACCAGGCTTCGGTCTCTCGATATCGGACCAGGCCTTTTCCCGTGTCATCGACGGTGACATCGAGATCACCGGACATCGTCCCCTCTTCTTCGGTGAGGACGGCTGCCTTGACGGTGATCTCGATGATGTCGTTTATCTGAACTCTCCTCGGCTGACACAATCGGCGACTGCGGTGCGCAATGCGCCGTGCTCGGCGGGATCGACGGTCAGCCCGTACTTTACTTTGACCGTGATGTAGCGCTCGAGATAGACACACCGGAAATTGCCCGGCGGCAAATAGTTGGCGGCGTCCTGATCACCCTTGGAGCGATTCGCGGACGGGTCGGAGGCCTCCAGGTTGATGGCGTCGTTGGCGATGCGGCGGCGGGTGTCCTCATCGAGTTTGTTCGCGCCCGATCGCCACGCCTCGGCCAGCGCGACGATATGTTCGGCGTCGACCTTGGCCGGGTCGGTCATGAACTTGTATTCCTTGAGCTTCCCGGTTTTCGAGTCGAGAAACCCGTACGCGTCACGCCAGCCGCCGTCCTTGCCGACTTTCAGGTCGCAGGTTTTGGGATCGAGGGTGACGGTGCCGACGGCGTCGCGCAACATCATCACCTCGCGGCTGGTGCAACGGCTGTATTGCGCGAATTCGTCGCCGAATCCGTGTTCGGGCTTGTTGGAATCCCAGTGCGGGAATTCCTCTCGGCTGTAGCCCGACATCGAACCCTCCGGCGCTTCGGCCAGTTTCTCCACCAACTCGCCGATATCTCTGCCCGATATCGAGGCGGTCGGCGCGGGGCCGGGGGCTCCGCCGTCGATAGAGGTCGACTCGTCGACGGCGGTACATGCGCTGGCGACCGCGGCGGCCAGGCAGATCGGTGCGCAGACGGCGAAAGCCTTACGCGCCGTGCGGGAACTAAACCACTTCACAAGAACACTCCATCGAACAGGACTGCAACCATGCGCTCACGTCTCGCTGCGTCGGAAAAGCGGTGCGTCGAGCTACCCGGGTACGAGCATACGGAAAGCTAACGCTACGTATGAGGTTGCGCACAATCGCCGATGGATCGATTGTGCGGCAACGTGACCGGTACCGAAACCCCCTCCGAACGCGGACCGCCCCCGGGTGGGCGTGCCGGCGCCGACCTCGGGGGCGGTGGATCACGAACGAACTCGACCGGCGCGAGCGTGCGGGCGGTTGTCCAGGCCGTTCCGCGACACACCACACCACGGGGCTGATGAGGGGGAGGTCCCGAGGTGAAGTAACGCACCGGGGAGATCTCGTCCGTGAAGCTCTGTTATCTACGTAGTTGGATAGTAGATATGTAACTGGATCATGGCAAATATGTTACTGAATAGGGGTCTGTCGGTTAACACTCGCGTCTCGGGCAAATTTCTACGTGTTGACTACGGAAATATCTCCATCGCCGGGGATTTCGCCCGACTGCCGCTCGGGCGGTGCGGTGAATCGGACCGGATGGTCGGTGGTGAGCGTCACAGGCGGACCTGTCGGTTCGCGCCGGAAACATCCTGACGACCCACAGGACCGGTGATCGCGCTATTCGCGGCAGGCGCTCGTCACCAGATCGACCCATACCTGTGGATCGGTCGACCACAAGTGATGTGCGACCCCGGGCAATTCCTCGAACCTGCCGTGGGGGACCAGGGTGGCCAACTGCCTCAGCGGCCACGACGGACGGATATCGTCTCGCGCGGCGACCAGGGTCATGGGAACGGTCGAGTCGGCCAGTCGACGCAACAGGTCGGGTTCGTGGATCCATCGGATGAATGAAGCGTTCAGCGCGGCGTGAACGTCCGGCTCCCCGTCGATCTCGATCGCGGCCTCCCGATGTTTGCCGGACTCGTAGGCTCGGGACCAGGTGCGGTCCTTGTGCAATCCGTGTCCGGCGACACCGACGACCGCCCGTACCCGGTCCGGATGATCGAGGGCGTATCGCACAGCCAGATCCGAGCCCCACGAATGCCCGAGCACAACCCAGCTGTCGATGTTTCCCGCTCGCCGGACCGCCTCGAGATCGGCGACGGCGCGTTCGAGGTCATGCGGCCCGCCGCCCGACCGACCCACACCCCTCGGCTCCGGGTACCACGCCCGCATGCCGCGCGGCGCCAACTCGTCGTGCTCGAGGTAATGGACACAGCCAGGTCCGCCGGACAGCACGACGACATCCGGGCCCGCGCCCGTGACACCGACATGCAGTGGGATCCCGTCGTCGGCTACCACTGTCTTCGATCGCATGCGCCGTTCCTGCTCCCGGAGTTCTCGACTGTCCGATTCCGCGGCGTACCAGGGTATTTCCCATCGCTATGTCTCGCGTCGCACGCCCGCCCATGCCCGTCTACACGGTATGCCACGCGAGCCGGATTCCGTCGTGGTCGAGGCGTGAGCACGGATCCGGCTCGTACGGATCTGTAGCGCGGATCCGGCTCGCGCGGATCAGTGCTCGGCCTCGATATTCCGGTCGAGTACATCGAGCGCGAAGGTGACCGTCGCTTCGGGGGACAATGTCGCGCCGTGCGTTCGGGCGATGGCGTAGCGCGCTTCGCCGAGATCGGCGCGCAAGATGTCGACGGTTTCGGCCTCGGCGGCGGCATCGGCTCCGAAACCGTTGGCCGCGTGGGTGTTCAATGCTCCGGACAGAATGGTCGCGGCCTCGGCGTCGATGCCGGCCAGCAGCAGGAGCAGGTTGCGCAGTGTCGTCCACTGGTGGTGCCACACCTGCATGCGACGCCAGCCGCGCACGGCCGCACGGAATTCGGCCAGTGCCGAGGGGATAGCTCCGGCCCTGGTATGCAGGGCGGCCAGGCCGACGTGCGCGACATTGGTGACGAAAATGCTCGCGACCGGCGCGGCCTGGGTGATCGCCTCGCGGTAGCGATCGCGCGCGCGGTCGGGAGTATCGCCTGCGAGCGCCTCGGCCTCGCTGTAGAGCGCCCAGGCGATCTGACTGGGATTGCCCGCCGCTCGCGCGACCGTCAGGTTCTCGGCGGCCGATGTGCGGCCGCCCGCCGGATCGCCGGAGTACGTGCGCGCCAAACCCGCGAAAAGCAATGCCTCGCTCACGTACCAGCCGTCCCCGTGCGCTCGGGCCAGGGCGAGCAGCGCCGTGGTCGCGGTAGCGCATTCCGCCCACTGTCCTCGATACAGCGCGACGGCCGCCGCGACCTTGAGCAGCGGCATCCGGCGCGCGTCGTGCGGATCGGGTAGCGCGTCCAGCGCTGGTTCGCAGATGCGCAAGGCGCGTTCGTGTTCGCCGCGGAAGGTCAGCGCCTCGGCCACCGCGCCGCACACCGACGCGTAACGGGGATGCGCGGCGGCGTCGGGCAGGGTCAACGCGGTCTCGCTCCACGCCACCACCTCGTCCGGGAAGCGATAGAGCACCGACAGCGCCAGTCCGGCCGAAAGGCGCAGGGTGAGGTCGGTGTCGCCCCGGCGCACCGCGTGCCGATGCGCCGCGCGCAGGTTGTCGAGGTCGGCCGCGACGGTGGTGATCCAGCGGGCTTCCTCCGGCCCGCGCAGGCCGCGTCCCGCTTCCTCGGCCAGTGCCGCACACCACGCGGCATGCGCGTCGCGCAGGGTGTCGGCTTCGCCGCGTCGCGCCGAGCGGTCGCGACCGTAATCGCGCAACGTCTCCAGCATCGAGTAGCGCACGGTTCCCGCCGCCGTTCCGACGGTGACCAGTGAGTTGTCCACCAGCGCGGTGAGCACGTCGAGCAGTGCCGGTTCCCCGCAGACCTGTTCGGCGGCGGCGAGACCGAAACCGCCCGCGAACACGGAGAGTCGGGCGAACAGTCGCTGTTCGGCGGGACTGAGCAGGGCATAGGACCAGTCGATCACCGCGCGCAGGATGCTGTGTCTCGGTTCCGCCGTGCGCGGACCCGTGAGCAGGTCGGCGGGGGAGACCGGCCGCGCGGCGTCGACGGCGGTCGGTGGCCCGACCGCGTGGCCGATGCGGGAGGCCGACTGCTCGGTGGGGACGACCGGCCGTGGCGCGTGGTCGGGCGGGGCGACGAGTCGTGCGGCGAGGTCGGCGGGGTTGAGTGAGCGCAACCGCGCCGCCGCCAACTCCAGGGCCAGCGGCAGTCCGTCGACGCGGCGGCACACCTCGGCGATATGCGCGAGATTCGCGGCGTCCAGTTCGAGATCCGGCCGCACGGCCCGCGCCCGTGCCGTGAACAGCCGCACCGCGGGTGACGCCGCCGCGTCACCGGTTCCGTCCGGTACCGGGAGCGGCGCGGTCGGATGCAGGTGCTCGCCGGGGACGCCGAGCGCGGCGCGACTGGTCGCGAGAACCGTCACCGCCGGACAGCGACGAAGGATGCGGGTCACCAGTTCGGCCGCGTCGGCGAGCACGTGCTCGCAATTGTCGACCACGAGCAGGATCTCGCGGGAAGCGAGGAAGGCGATCAGCGATTCCGTCGCATCCGCGCCGGGCTGCCTGCGTGCCCCCGAAGCGGTCGCGACGGCGAGGGCGACCGCGCCGCCGTCGGTGACCGGTGCGAGTTCACACCACGCGACGGCACCGTCCACGGCATGGGCGACGTGCTGGGCCAACGTCGTCTTCCCGACACCACCGGGGCCGACGAGAGTCAGCATGCGGTGCGTCCCGAGCGCGGCGGCCACGAGGGCGAGATCGTCCTCGCGGCCAACCAGGGCTTCGATCGGCACGGGTACGGGGTGCGCGGTGCTCGGCACGGGCGCCGAGTTGCCGGTGGCAGGCGTGGGCGTGGACTCTGCGGCAGTCGCGCTGAACGCGGGTTGTGTGATGGTCGGGGTGGGCATGGGCTGTGCGTCCGCCGGGACGGGTGCCGCGTGCCCAGGAGTCGACGCGGGCGCGTGGTGCGCGGTGCTGGTGGGGGATACGGGGGCGGCGGCGACCGGTGGAAGCCGGGGGTGTGAGTTATCCGGGGTGGGGCGCGCGACGGGCATCGAGGTCTGCGTCGGGGGAACTCGGGCTTCCAGCGCCGGATCCTGGCGCAGCACAGCGGTTTCCAGCGCGCGCAGGGCCGGTGACGGTGCGACGCCGAGTTCGGCGTCCAACCGGGTGCGCACGGTGCGCAACACCGTCAGCGCGTCGGCCTGCCTGCCGACCCGGTACAGCGCGCGCACCAACTGCGATGCCGCGCGTTCGCGCAGGGGATTGGCGCGCACGTGCGCGTCGAGCGCGGCGATCCATTCGGCGTGCGCGCCGTGCGCCAGTCCGATCTCGAAACGTTCCTCGATCGCGTCCAGTCGTGACGCGTCCAGCCGCTGCGCCTCCGGGCGGGCGAATTCGGTGTCGGCGAATTCGGCGTAGGCGGGGCCACGCCATTGCGCGAGCGCCTCGTCCAGCAGGGCGGCGGCGCGTTCGGGATCACGGTGCGCGGCGTTGACCAACTCGTCGAAACGGGCGGCGTCGAATCGGTCGGCGGCGTCGAGGCGCAGCAGGTAGCCGGGCGGCCGGGTGACCAGGCGTTCGACGCCGTCGGCGTGTAGTACGCCGCGCAGCCGGGCGAGGTAGCTGTGCAGCGTGCGGATCGCGGTCTCGGGCGGTCGCTCGTCCCACAGCGCCGATATCAGTCGGTCGACGGAGACGACGGTGTCCGCGTGCACCAGCAGCGCGGTCAGCACCCGCCGCTGCGACGGGCTGCCGATCCGCACGTCGCCGTCGGCGTCGCGCACGCGCAACGCTCCGAGCACCCCGAACTCCATCCGGCCCGTCCACCTCACCGTCCTCGGCCGCAACCGCGCTGCAGCCGTGCTGCAACAGCGCCGTTCCATCCTCGCATCGTCCCCCAACGAACAGGAGGTACGAGGACGATGACTTCCACCCTCGATCCCATCACCGGCGCCACCGCGCCCGATCCCGCCGAGATCGAAGCCTTCGCGGCGCGCGCCGTCGGCGACGCGGCGACCTGGATGGTCACCACCATGACCATGCTCGGCGACCGGCTCGGACTGTGGCGCGCGATGGCCGATTCCCGCCCGGTCACCGCCGTCGAACTGGCCGCCGCGACCGGCACCGACGAACGGTACGTGCGTGAATGGCTGTCGTCGATGACGGCGCACGGCTACCTCACCCACAGCCCCGAGTCCGCGCGCTTCACCCTGCCTCCGGCCCACGTCCCGGTCCTCGCGGTGGAGAGTCCCGCCCACATCGGCGGCCTGCACCAGGCGCTGTTCGGCCTCACCGGCATTCTCGGCGCGGTACTGGACTCCTTCCGCTACGGCGGCGGCGTGCCGATGTCGGCCTACCCGACGGACTGGTGGCAGGGCCTGGAGCGATTCAGCGCGGGCTGGTTCGACTATCTGCTGCCGCAGGTCTGGCTGCCCGCGCTGCCCGATCTGCACGAGACGCTGCGTCGCGGCGCCGACGTCGCCGACGTCGGCTGCGGTCGGGGCCGGGCGCTGATCCGCCTGGCCGAGCAGTTCCCCGCGGGCCGCTACGTCGGCTTCGACGTGCACCCCGAATCCATCGAAGCGGCCCGTGCGGCGGCGCTGGCCGCCGGTGTCGGCGACCGGGTGCGATTCGAATGCCGCGACGTCTCGGGCGAACTGCCCGGCGACTACGACGTGATCACCACCTTCGACGTCATCCACGACGCCGCCGACCCGCTCGGCATGCTGCGCGCCATCCGCGCCGCACTGCGCCCCGACGGCCGCTACCTGTGCCTGGACATCAACGCGAGCCACCGCCTCGAGGACAACGCGGGCCCGGTCGCCGCCTACTTCTACGGCGTGAGCGTGCTGTTCTGCATGACCACCTCGCTCGCCGACGGCGGCGCGGGCCTGGGCACCTGCGGTTTCCCCGAACACACCGCGCGTGAGATGTGCGCGCGGGCCGGTTTCGGCACGGTCCGCCGGGTCGAGATGGAGAACCCCTTCAACATCCTGTACGAGATCACCGCCTGAACGTCCCCTTTCGGTGACGCCGTTGTCCGATGGCCGCGCGTCACCGCTGCTCCTCGAACCACCGCGGTCCGGGGGTCGACACCGTGATGTCGGCCCCCGGCCCACGAAAGGCACTGTTTCCCATGACTGTTCACCAACTGCCCGGCACCGGCCCCGTCCTGGGGATCTGGGCACACCCCGACGACGAGGTCTACCTGTCCGGCGGTCTGATGGCCGCCGCCCGGGATTCGGGTCGCCGCGTCGTCTGCGTCACCGCGACGAGGGGCGAGCACGGCACCGCCGATCCCCAACGCTGGCCGCCCGCGCGCCTGGCGCGGGTCCGCACCGCCGAACTGCGCGCCAGCCTGGCCGCACTCGGCGTCACCGAACACCATCACCTCGACCTGCCCGACGGCGATTGCGCCGCGGCGCCTTTCGACGCGGTGGTGGCACGCCTCAGCGCGATCGCCGCCGAGGTGCGCCCCGAGGTCGTGCTCACCTTCGGCCCCGACGGTTTCACCGGCCACCCCGACCACCGCATCGTCTCCGCCTGGGCGGGCGCGACCCGTGACCTGGCCGCCCCGCGCGCCCGACTGCTGCACGCGCGGGGCACCGCCGATTTCTTCGACACCTGGCGCGACCTCTATGCCCGCCTCGCCATGTTCGACGGCGACGACCTCCCCGCCCGCGCCCGGCCCGACGAACTCGCCGTGGAACTGCACCTCGATGACGCCGCCGCCGACCGCAAACTGGTCGCCCTGCGCGCCCAGGCGACCCAAACCGCCGACCTGCTCGCCATGCTCGGCGAGGACACGATGCGGGAATGGGCCTGCCGGGTCGAGACTTTCGTCGACGCCGTCCCGGCCCACGACTACATCGCGGGCTGCTGACCGATAGGCGGTGCGATCGGCAGCAGGTGCCGGACGCGGAGTTCGGTCGGCGGTTCGGCACCGCGGGTCGCGGACTTCACCCGATTACCTCCGCACGGTTGGTGACATGGCTTGCCCATCGACCATATGTCTCGATCCCGAATTTCACTCCCAATCGGAATTAATTCCGGCCCACCAGGTTCCGATCTCGTCGTCCTCGTAGTACTCGGCGTGAGGTCGGTAGCCCTCAGGCAGCGCGAACGTCGTCGCCCCCGTCCGGATCGCCACCGAACGGACGGCGGCGAGTTCGGGTGACTCGCGGGGATCGTCGACGTACCCGCTGCCGACGAGCATGTCCCAGCCCATCGCGTGCCACAGGGCGATCAGTTCGACATCGCCGTCGGTTTCGGCCGCCGTCACCACGTCGCGCACCACGTCCACGAGTGGGATTCGCTGCGCCGGTTCGGCCGGGATCCTGCCGGATTCCACGAGCCGAGTCCACAGCGTGGTGCCCGCGTCGCAGTAGAGGTGCGGCGGGTCGACGTAACCCTGGTCCAGCCAGCCGCTCGGGTCTTCGTCGTCCTCGATCGGTGCGAGGGCGGTGAATTCCGTCAGGGCGTCGAAATACGTCTGCCGTCGCGGATATTCGGGATGGTCGGTCAGGGGGACGCGGTAGGTGAATCCGCGCTTCAGAAGCACCTCCATCACCCGGAAATGCGTGAACGAGCAGTCGAAGATGTCCTGGAATCGGTACAGCGCCGAGATCCGGTCCCGCACGCGTCGATCCTCGGCGGGAAAGTGCTTGTCCAGTAACCGGATCGATCCTTCGATCAGATCCTCGATCATATGGACCGACATCGGTACTCCTGTCCGGGCTCGTGCGTGGAACTACCCGAGACGGTGCTCTTCGACGGGCACGCTGAGGCTGATCCCGTTCAGATCCAGGTACATCAGGCGTTCGGTGACCGACAGCGTGACGGTGTTGCGCCGTTCGATCGCGGCGGCCGCGGCGTCGACGAAGGCGCGGTCGAAACTGTAGAGGGGGATCTCCTCGGCCCGGTGGATGCGTTTGCCCGCGAACTGGGCCAGCACCTTGGCGGGGTCGCGATGGGTGTACACGGCGGCCCGGCCTGCGAGTTTGCTGCCGCGATGCACACGTTCGGCGTCCGGTGCGCCCACCTCGATCCACGCGGTGACGCGGCCGGTGAGATCGCGCACCAGGACGGCGGGTTCGTCGGTCGAGGAGACGCCGCCCTCGCTGAACGTGATGCCTTCCTCGTATTCGAGGCAGTAGGCGAGCAGTCGCGTCAGCATGAATTCGGCGGTCTCGGACGGGTGACGCGCCAGCCGCAACGACAGATCCTCGTAGACGCCACGGTCCACGTCGGCCACCTGAACGGTGAAATTGTGCACTGTCGCGTTGAGAGCCATTTGAACAGCAGCTTAGATCACCGCCGCGTGACGGCTTCGCACCCGGCGTGCCGTAGGCCGCGAGACGACTGTGACGCAGCACTCATCGTCGTTCCGGATTCGGCGGTGAACCGGAGTCGGCCCGGGCTCGTGGAATGGGGTGAGAAGGCGCGGGAATGCCACGCCGAAAAGCACCGGAGGGTGAAAGATGTTTTCTGCCAAGCGGATCACGCGTTCCATGGTTCCCGTCGCGGCATCGGCCGTCGTCCTCGTCGGCCTGCTCAGCGCGTGCGGCAGCGACGAGGGATCGCAGGCCGTGCCCGCCGCGACCGCCGCGACAGCGAGTACGCAGGCCACCGCCGCCGCGTCCGCACCGGTCGCGGGCCAGGCGCCGACGGTGGCGAAGACCCAGGGCTGGCTGAAGATCTACGCGGGCACCGCTCCGGCCGGTACCAGCGCGGTCCAACTGAACATCGTCGACAACCCGGCCGTCGGGAAGTACGTCTCGGACGGCGCGGGCCGCTCGCTGTACCGGTTCGACAAGGACACCGCGCAGCCGTCGGCGTCCAATTGCTCCGGCCAGTGCGCGGTGACGTGGCCGCCGCTGACCGTGAACCGGGATCAGGCGCTGTTCGCGGCGGGCGTGGATCCCCAGCAGGTCGGCTTCATCGAGCGCGCCGACGGCACCTGCCAGATCACCGTCGGCGGCTGGCCGGTGTACTACTTCTCCAAGGACGCCAGGCCCGGCGATCTGCTCGGACAGGGTGTCGGCGGAACGTGGTTCGCGGTCGCGCCGAACGGCGCCAAGGCCGTCGCGAAGTAGTCGTGCGCGCGGTCTGTCAGTCGACCACGGTGATCGCCTGCCGTGGACACTGACGGACGGCGTCGCGCACCGGCGCTTCGATCTGTTCGGTCACGTCGGTGCGGGCGACGCTGAGCTGGTCGTCGTCACCGAGTTGGAAGACCTCGGGGATGATGCCCATGCAGACGCCGTTGCTCTCGCACAGTCCGAAATCCACTTCGATTCTCATGACAGCACCCGCACCGGCAGCCGGGACCACCCGGCGACATTCTGCATGGTGACCCGTTCGCAACGCTCCCAGTCGATGTCGTAGCGCGGCATGAAATCGAGGAGATGGTCGAGCGCGATCGTCGTCTCCAAACGCGCGAGGGCCGCGCCGAGGCAACTGTGGATTCCGTAGCCGAGTCCCAGATTCTGCGATTGAGTGCGGTCGCGATCGATATCGAAGGTGTCGGCGTCGGTGAACGCGTCCGGGTCGCGGTTGGCGGACGCGCCGATGAGGAATACCGGTTTGCCCTCGGGGATGGTGATCTCGTGTACCCGCACCGCTTTGCGGGTACAGCGGACGTTGTATTGGACCGGCCCTTCGTAGCGCAGGATCTCTTCGACCGCCGCCGGAATCCTGGAGCGATCGTCGAGAAGTGTGCGCCATTGATCGGGATGACGGGCGAAGGTCGCGATCGCGTTGCCCAGCAGTTTGGTGACCGTCTCGGCCCCGGCCCCGCCCAGCAGGGTGGCGAACGCGGCGATCTCGAGATCGTCGAGACTGGTCATCTCGCCGTTGTCGCGTTCGATCTCCGCGGCGATCAGGGTGCTGATCATGTCGTCGCGCGGGTCCGCACGCCGTTCCTGGACGAGGTTGTAGTAGAAGATCGCGGTGTCGGCGGCGGCCTGGGCGCCGGCCTCGGTCGACTCCATCTGCCCCGGTTCGCGATGCAAAGTCTCATCGATCCACAGGCGGACCTGCTGGCGGAATTCCTCGGGCACGCCCGCCATCCGGGTGATGACTTCCACCGGGAACAGGGCCGAGAAATCCTGGATCAGGTCGAAGCCGGTCGGGTCGACCCGGTCGAGGTATTTGCGGACCAGTTCGACGACGGTGTCGCGCTGGGTCTGGATCGCGCGCGGGGTGAATGCCCGGCTGAGCAGATTGCGCATATGCCGGTGATCCGGCGGATCCATGAAGATGATCGACCTGTGCGGGGGCACGCCGGATTTGATCTGGGCCAGATCGACACCGCGCGCCGAGGAATAGGTCTGGTGGTCCTTGAACGCCGCCGCGACATCCTCGTGCCGGGTCAGCGCGTAGAAGTCGTATTCGGCGTTGTAGTAGACGGGTGCGTCCTGGCGCATCCGGCGGTAGATCTCGTACGGATTCGCGTAGAACTCCTCGGAGAACGGATCGAATTCCACGGCGGATTTCGTCATGACGTGGCGCACCTCTTCGTCCTCTGCCCACCGGGCGCGGCGGGAGTCGGCGCTCCGTGGATCCGCACCGGGCCGACCATGGGCGCGCGAGGTCGCTCGCCCGGAGAATCGAGTGGTCGGCATGGCTGCTCATCCGCCGCGCGAGGGCGGTCGCGGCTACCCCTCGGCGCCGTAACCCCATCGCCCGGAGGCGGTTTCGTCACCCAAGATACCGTCCTTCATACCGGAAGCGGGACGGTATGCGAAAACTTCTTCGCCGGTCTCAACAGCGAGCCGTCGATCAGCGCGCGGACCGTGCGCGTCGCGACCACCGCCCAGAGCGCGACCAGCGCCGCGTACATGAGTACCGCCGCGCCCGCGAACAGGTACGCGCCGGTGTGGTGGTAGAGCACCGCGCTGCCGGTCACGCAGGTGCCGAGCGGGAAGGTGAACCCCCACCAGGTCAGGCTGAACGTCAATTCGCCCGAACGGGCCGTCCGCAGGGTGACGGCGGCGGCCAGTGCCAGCCACAGCATCGCGAAACCCCAGGTGCTGAGCCCGAAGACGACCGAGAACACGGACAGCCCTCGGGCGTAGGGGGCGGGCACGGTGAGCGGTGCGGCGTCGGCGAGCAGTCCGGCGGCGGTCACCGACTGCCCGAGCGGACCGAGAACCAGCCACAGGGTGGGCGTCATGGCACCGCGCGGCGCGCCGTGACGCAGCAGGTGCGACCAGATCGCCGAGATGGTCAGCATCGCCGCGATCAGGCTCAGCCCGAACATCGCCAGGCAGCCGAGGAACATGGTCAGCCGCCACTGTCCCTCGGGGGTGTGCGGGACGAGCAGTGCGCCGAGCGCGGCCGACACCATCGGCGCGACGACGGGCATCAGCCAGCCGCCGAAGGCGACGGCGGGTTCGACGCGCGGACGGGTGATCATCCGGTAGGGGATGGCGAAGGCGGTCGCCACGCCGAGGACGGTGCCCGCCGTCCACAACACCCAGTCCACGGCCACGGCGGCGGGCATGCCGATCACATCACCGCCGAGTAGCAGGGTGCCCGCGCCGACGGTCACCAGCGCCATCGGGGGAGCGCCGAAGAAATGCGTCATCACCGGATGATCGAGGTGGGCCCGCGCGGCCTCCGGACAGCGGAGCCGCTGCGCGACCCACGCCACCGTCAGCGCCACCAGCACCGCCGCGGCCAGCGCCCACATCACGGTCGCCGCGGCGCGCAGACCGGGGAAGCGCAGCGGCAGGGTGACGGCGGCCGTGGCCACGATCGAGGTGCCCATCACGATGGCGAACCAGTTCGGACCGAGCTCGCGCAATCGGGTGTCGGTGCTCACGACGGAGCGACGCCGCGCGGGCGCCGGTCGCCGGGGTGTCTCGAACATCACGGTGGCGGTCATGGCTCCAGCCTCGCTCCCACCCGGCCCGCGGCGTAGACACCGTCCGCCTATGAATACATAGACTGGTTCTATGCCCCTGTCACCGCGCGTGCCCGATCTGGCCGCTCTCGACCTCCTGGTCTCGGTGCTGGAACTGGGCAGTATCGGGCGTGCGGCCCAGGCGCACGGCATCAGCCAGCCCTCCGCGTCCTCGCGGATCCGCTACCTGGAGAAACTGGTCGGAATGCCGGTGCTGGAACGGACCACGCTCGGCTCGCGGCCCACCCCGGCCGGTGCGCTGATCATCGAGTGGGCGCGCGGCGTGGTGGACGCCGCCCGACAACTCGACGCCGGGATCGACACCCTGCGCGCGCAACGGCATTCCAGGCTGCGGGTCGCCGCGAGCCAGACCGTCGCCGAATACCTGTTCCCGGCCTGGTTGATGATGTTGCGGAAGGCGGCGCCGGAGACCACCATCGCGCTGGAGTCGGGTAACTCGGTCGAGGTCGCGCGCGCGGTACTGGAACGCAGGGCCGGAATCGGATTCATCGAGAGCCCGGGGCGGTTCCGTGGACTGGAGAGTCACGCGGTGGCGCGCGACCGGCTTGTCGTGGTGGTCTCGCCCGACCACGAGTGGGCCGCGCGCGACCGCGTCGGGGCGGAGGAACTCGCCGACACCCCGCTGATCCATCGGGAGCCGGGTTCGGGCACCCGGACCTGGTTCGAGCACGCCGTCGCTCGCGATCTGCCCGGCAGGCGACCGGATGTCGCGCTGGAACTGTCCTCGACGACCGCCATCAAATCGGCGGTGGCCGCGGGCGCGGGTCCGGCCGTGCTCAGTTCGCTCGCGGTCGCCGCCGAGATCGCCGCGGGCACCCTGGTGTCCCCGACGATCGCCGGACTCGACCTCGAGCGCACCCTGCGCGCCGTCTGGCCGACGGGGGAGCGTCTGCGCGGTCCCGCCCGTGACCTCTACGCCATCGCCCGCCGTGCCTGAGCTCTCGCCCGGCGGACCGGGACACGACGGCGGATCGACCGACCGCCTCGTCGTGGTGGACGCCGCCAATGTCGTCGGCTCGCGTCCCGACGGGTGGTGGCGCGATCGGGCGGGCGCCGCGCGACGGCTCCTGGAGCGTTCGAGCGAGTTCGCGGCGCGGACGCGACCGCCCGTGGAACTGGTGGTGGTGCTCGAAGGCGCGGCGAAGGCGGCGGCCGCAACGGAATTCGATGGCGTGCGGGTGGTGCTCGCCGAAGGTTCCGGTGACGACACGATCGTGGCGGTGGTCGCCGCCGCCGTGCCCGGCCGTGAATGCGACATCCTGGTCGTCACCGCCGATCGCGAGTTGCGGCGTCGGGTCGAAGCACTCGGGGCCGAAACCGCGGGACCCCGTTGGCTCCTGGATCGGCTCGATCCGTAACCGCGTGCCACGCAACGGAACTCACAGCCGGTTCGGAGTCGCGGTGAGATCAGTCCTCGGGTTCGGGCTCGTCCCTGGGCTGGGCCGTCGGCGGAATCCCGGTGTCCAGGAAGCGGATCAGGCTGTCGATGCGGTCGGTGTGCTCGACGCAGCGTTCCAGGTAACTGCCGAGCAGGGTCAGCTCGATCGTGAGATCGGCGGATCGGTCCGGGTCGGATTCGGCGAGCGCCGTGTGCAACCTGGTCCGCAAGTCGTCGATGGAGCCGTCGGTGGGCGGCGCGACCTCGGTGTGGTGGCCGGTCGCGACGGCCTCGCCGGATACCGCGGTGCGGTGTGCGGCAAGACGTCCCATCGCCGCGAGGATGTCGAGCACGCCCTGCGGTCCGACGTGTCCGGGGTGGCTGCGGTAGATCCGGTCGGCGACCCGGTTGGTGAGCGATCCGATGCGTGACAGTTCACTCGCGATCTGGATGGCGGTCACCACGTGACGAAGGTCACGGGCGACGGGGGCCTGTAGCGCGAGCAGAACCACCGTCCGCGCCTCGCACGCGCCGTACATCTTCTGCAATTGCTCATCGAGAGCGAAAACCTCGTAGGTGGCCTGGAGATCGGCGTCGACGAGGGCGTCGATCACGCGCTCTACGGCGTCGTGGGCGACTCGGCACATCAGCGTCAGATCGTTGGTCAACGCGACGAGCTCGTGGGTGAACTGGGTCCGCACGCGCAAATTGTCTCCTATCGCCGCCCCGAGAAGTAGACGAATCCTCGCCGGGTTGTCGGTGCCGTTCCGACCCGCGGGCCGACAACGCGATATTGGGGCAGGATGGGCCAGGTGAAACGCGATGTCTCTGCTCATCTGGAGGTCGCGATCTCCGCACCTACCACTCTCGAATTCCAGATCGCGGTGGCGGGGCAGCCGGGAATCGAGGTTTCGGAATCACTGGTCTTCGAACTGGACGGTGTCGCGGTGACCCCGGCCGAGATCGCGGGTCCGCACGGCACCAGGATCCACCGCTTCGCCGCCGGACCTGGCACCCTGCGGGCGGACTACCGCGCGACGATCCTCGGCACGGCACCGCCGCAGCACCTGTCGGACTACGACCGCGCGTTGTATCTGCGGCCGAGTCGCTACGCCGAATCGGATCGGCTGCACGCCTTCGCCGCATCCGAATTCGACGCCACCGCGACCGAATCGGAACGCGCGACCGCGATAGCGGCGTGGGTCGCCAAGCGGTTGCGCTATGCCTCGGGGAGCAGCGATCACACCGACGGCGCGGTGGAGACCCTGCTCTCCGGCGCGGGAGTGTGCCGCGATTTCACTCACCTGACGGTCGCGCTGTTGCGGGCGGTGAAGGTGCCCGCCCGCCTGGTCGCGGTCTACGCGCCAGGCCTGTTCCCCATGGATTTCCACGCGGTGGCCGAAGCCTGCGTCGACGGCGTGTGGCATGTCCTCGACGCCACCGGCCTCGCCCCGCGCACCACCTTCGTGCGGATCGCCACCGGGCGCGACGCCTCCGACGCCGCGTTCCTCGACAACCACGGCGGCGAGATCTACGTCAGCAATATGTGGGTGAACGCCTTCGTCGAGGGCTACCTGCCGCTCGATGACCACGTCACACCGGTGACGTTGCAATGAGAATCGCGCTGGGGTGAGCGACGGGAATCGAACCCGCGACCTCCTGGACCACAACCAGGCGCTCTGACCGACTGAGCTACGCCCACCATCCCGGGCGGCGAACCCCCCGTGCGATTTCGACGGTATCGTCCGCGCCGTGGACCGCGCGACCCATTTTCCGACGGTCCGCTCGGTGTTACCGTCGAGTCGTGCCCTCCAGGAACGATGTGCAGCACCGTCTGATCACGACTTTCCAACGCCGGGTCGGCAATCCGATCCTGCGCAGACTCCCGGGACAGCAGCTGCTGGAGACCGTCGGGCGGGTCAGCGGTGAACCTCGGATCACCCCGATAGGCGGACGTCGGGTCGGGAACGAATTCTGGTTCGTCTCCGAATTCGGCCTGCGGTCGCAGTACGTCCGGAACATCACGGCGAACAACCGGGTTCGGGTCCGCCTGAAGGGTCACTGGCTTTCCGGCACGGCGCATCTGCTGCCCGACGACGATCCGATCGCGCGCCTGCGCGAACTCCCGAGGGGCAACAGTACGACCGTGCGCGCGGTCGGCACCGATCTCCTCACGCTGCGGGTCGACCTGGACGACTGATCGTCCGGCTCGGATACCCGGCCGCGGTATGTCCGAAATTAGCTGGGACGATAGAAGCATGATCCGTGCGTTGATTACCCGCTGGACCGTGTTCGTCCCACTACTCGCCGTCGTCGCGCTACTTCTCACCTGGGGCCGGAATCTGCCCGGTTTCGGGGTGGTCGTCGTGGCGTCGGCCCTGGTCGGGGCGGTGCTCGCGGCGGTGTATCACGCGGAGGTCGTCGCCCAGCGCGTCGGTGAACCGTTCGGATCCCTCGTCCTCGCGGTCGCGGTGACGGTGATCGAGGTCGCGCTGATCGTCACCCTCATGATCTCCGGCGGCGAGAAGAGCGCCACCCTGGCCCGTGACACCGTTTTCGCCGCCGTCATGATCACCTGCAACGGCATCTTCGGACTCTCCCTGCTGGTCGGCGCGCTGCGCAGACGGGTGGCGGAGTTCAACGCGGAGGGCACGGGCGCGGCGCTGGCGACGGTGGCGACCCTGGCCACGCTGAGTCTCGTGCTGCCGACGTTCACCTCGAGCAAACCCGGCCCGGAATTCTCACCGGCGCAGCTGGCCTTCGCCGCGGTCGCCTCGCTGTTGCTGTACGGGCTGTTCGTCATGGTCCAGACGGTGCGTCACCGCGACGACTTCCTGCCCGTGGAAGGGCGCGGCGTCGTCACCGAGGACGCACTGCACGGCGAACGTCCCACGGTGCGGACCACACTGCTCAGCCTGGGAATACTGCTGGTCGCGCTGATCTGCGTGGTCGGGTTGGCCAAGGTGGTCTCACCCGCGATCGAATCCGGCGTCGCCTCGGCGGGCCTGCCGCACGCGGCCGTCGGCGTGGTGATCGCGCTGCTCGTGCTGTTGCCGGAGACGCTCGCCGCGGTCCGGTCGGCACGCCGTGACCAGGTGCAGATCAGCCTGAACCTGGCCCTCGGCTCGGCGATGGCCAGTATCGGCTTGACCATTCCGGCGCTCGCGGTGGCGACCATCTGGCTGGACGGGCCCCTGGTGCTCGGACTCGGGGCGACGCAGATGGTTCTGCTCGCGATCACCGTCGTCGTCGGTGTGCTCACGGTGGTGCCGGGACGGGCGACCCTGCTCCAGGGCGGAGTGCATCTCGCCCTGTTCTCGGCCTTCGTCTTCTTGGCCGCGAGCCCGTAAAAATAGATAGCTAACTATTAGCTTCAAGGTTGGACGATCGTTCGCGAATGGTGATGTTCGGTGTGCTCCGGTTCGGGTAGCCTCCGAGAAAGATCAACTCTCGTCACAGATTTCCCCGTTCCAGCAGTGAAGGCGGTACGCGATGGTGGAACCCGGTGGCGGGCCCGCATCCGGCGGCGGTGCGCCCGAGAACGGCACCAGGGTTCTCGCCATCACGGCCGGTTTGGCCGCGGTGCTCGCCTTCGTGGTAGCTATTGGATTGCTGATCCGATCGAATCAGGATACCGAGGATGTTCCGACGCCGTCGACGACTCTCACCTCGCTGGCCGAGACCGTCACGGTGCGAAGTACCGAGTCACCGGCGCCGACCCGTCCGTCCATCTCGGCGCCGAACACCTCGCCGCTGCCGACCCAGCCCGCGCACCGGGTCGGCGACGACTGTTCGGTCGACGGCGGCGCGGGCCGCTGGGACGTCGTGACCGGCCGTGGCTGGGTCTGCGTCCCGGCGACGACGGCGCCCGCAACTCCCGGAGGTCCCTGACCTCCGCTCTTTCCTGATCGACAGCGAAGGCGGTGCGATGATGGAAACCGGAAGGACGACGCTGGACGTCGACCATTCCAGGAGCGGTCGGGTGCTCGCCCTCGCGATGGGTGCGTGCACCTTCCTCGGACTCGTGGTCGCGGTCGGTTTCATGATGCGCGGCAATCTCGACGAAGCGGCGAAGCGGCCCGCCGCCGTCACCCCCGAAGCCTCCGCCGCGCTGCCCGCCCCGACCTACCGGGTCGGCGGCGACTGTTCGGCGGGCGGCATCTCCGCGCAATGGGATATGCGCGACGGCCAGCTGAACTGCGTGCCGCGCGACCAGGTTCGCGACGCCCACCGCCCCGGCGAGGACTGTTCCCGCGACGGCATCCCGGCCAAATGGGAATTTCCCGACGGCCGCTGGATCTGTGTGCCGCAGAAGGTCACCTCGGAGGCCGGACCCGCACCCGCACCCGGAACCGCGCCCGCGCCGGGATCGGCACCGGCCCCCGTGCAGGAGCCCGCGCCGGTCGAAGCGGCGCCGCCGCCCCCCGACACCTTCGTCCCGCCCGCCGACACCTATGTACCACCGCCCGCGGAGGTCTACGTCCCGCCCGCCGCCCCGTACGTGCCCCCGCCCGCCGAGACCTACACCCCCGAGGAAGCGCCGCCGCCCGCTCCGGCTCCGGCCCCCGCTCCGGCCCCCGCCCCACCGCCGCCCCCGGTCATCTTCATTCCGCTGCCGCCACTGCCGTGGTTGCCCCCGCCCCCGTGAGTGCGACCCCACGGTGATCGCCGTGCGCGTCAGCGGACCCCGTGCTAGTCCGAATTCCGCCAGTCGTGCCGAGGGGCGCGCGGATATTCGCTGGACGGGACTGAGATGCTCGATACGTGATCGATACCGTCCCACTTCTCTGTGAATGCCCGACCGCTCCCGCCGCCCCGTCGGCGCTCGCCACTTCGGTGTCGAGTCGAGCGTGATGTGGTGGCGTAGACGGGAACGGCGAATCGCTCGACCGGCCGACGCGCCATGGCGGGATCGGCGGCGTTCCCGAACAGCGGTGACCAGGCCGCCCGGTCGCGCCGCCGGTCGCGTGCCGATCCATCGTCGCTACCACTGAGGCGCGCGTCAGTGCGGGTATCGGGCGACGTAGCGCGCCCGTTCCAGTTCCCGCAGCCGGGCCCGGCGCGGATTCTCCAGATCGGCGGGCAGTCCGTGTTTCGCCAGCCGGTGCGCGCGGTTCATCGGCATGAACGCGACGGTGTAGAACAGCGCGAGCAGCAGGGCGAGCAGAACCATCGCGCCGCGTAGCCACAGCTCGCCGGGGAACAGCAGGAAGGCCGCGAACAGGGGAGTGAACGGGACGATGCCGCGCACCACGTGCCGGGCGCCGGCGTAATCGCCGGTGAGATCGTCGCGGACCCAGTCCCGCATCGAATCCGGGAGGCGACGTCCGAAGGCGTAGCCGATCCACCGCAGCGGTCCCGGGCGACGGTTTCGATTGTTCATGCGCTCGTTCCTGTTGTCTCGGTGTCGTTTTCGGTGAGCAGCCAGTGCCGTGCGGCCGCGTTCACCCGGGTGAGCACATCGCGCAACTCCTCCAGGTCGCCCACCGTCACGCCGAGGCGTTCGACGACCGCGGGCGGAATCCGCTCGGCCTGCCGTCGTAGCTCGGCGCCCGCGGCGGTCAGGTTCACCACCAGATTGCGTTCGTCGCGATAGTCGCGCTCGCGGGTGATGAGCCCCGCCGATTCCAGTCGTTTGAGCAGCGGGGACAGCGTCGGAGAGTCGAGTTGGACGGCCTCGGCGATGGATTTCACCGACATCGGGGCGTCCCCCCACAGCGCCAGCATGACCAGGTATTGCGGATGGGTCAGGCCCAGCGGCTCGAGTAGCGGCCGGTACACCGCCAGCACAGCGCGGTTCGCGACAGCCAGCGCGAAACACACCTGCCGATCCAGGCGCAACGGATCATCGATCTCCATCGGTCCTCCTCCGGTCGTCCGGATTCAAGGTTAGCGTGTTAATAGTTAGTGCGTTAAGCATATGTGCGCGAACTCTCTGTAACCCGACATCGGAACGCGGCTACGGACCAGGCCCGCCCGCGCTCGCTAGCGTGGACGGATGCAGTCCGAGGTCCACGCGCGCATCCCCGAACTGGACGCCGCGCGCGGTTTCGCCCTCTGCGGGCTCCTGGTCGTCGAAACCTGGCAGATCACCGACATGTCGGCCACCATCGCGCCCGGGGTCATGGACCCGACACGGCACCTGCTCAGCGTCGTCTTCGAAGGACGTTTCTTCCCGATCTTCGCGTTCCTGTTCGGGATCGGCTTCGGACTGCTGCTGGACCAGGCGGCCGAACGCGGCGCCCGCCCTCGGCTGGTCCTCGCGCGCCGACTCGCCGCGCTGGCGGTACTCGGCCTGATCCACCATCAGTTCCAGCCCGGCGAAGTCCTGCTGCCCTACGCCGTCGTCGGACTGGTCATCGTGCTCCCCTCGGCCGGGCTGCCACGATGGACACTGCTGACACTCGGCCTGCTCGGCACCGCAGGCGTCGCGGCACTGCTCGGCGGCGGACTCGGCCTGGTGCCCGGGCTGTTCCTGCTCGGCCTCGCCGCCGTCCGATTCCGCCTCCCCCAGACCCTGCGCGAGCGGACCTGGCAGATCGCGCTGGTCTTCGTCGTCGCGGCGCCCCTGGCCGTACTCACCGCCGCCTGGGAATACCGCGTCCCCTACCTGGACCTGCTCGGCAGCTCGGCGCCCGCCGTCGCGGGACTCACCGGCGCGCTCGCCTACCTGACCGGGCTGCTCCTACTCCTGCGCACACCGGCGGGCCGACCGGTGACCGAGATGCTGGCGCCGATGGGCCGGATGACACTGACGAACTACGTCGGCGCGACCGGACTGATCCTGTTCGCGGGCGAACGCCTGCACCTCTCCGGCTCCACCGACTACGGCGCCGTGCTGCTGTCCGCGGCCGGAATCGCGGTCGCCCAGATGGCGGCCAGCCTGCTGTGGTCGTACCGGTTCCAGCACGGGCCACTGGAATGGGTCGTGTGCTGTGATTTGGGCCGCTGGTGCGGCGTGGTTCGCGGCCCGGATGTCTCGCGTCCGAGCGGTCGAGACTCGCGACTGCGTCGCATGCGCTTCGACCGCTCGGACGCGAGACGGCCGCGAACCGGTCGCTCGTAAGACTCGCTCCGGGGGGTGGGGTGTGGTGTGATTTCGGCCGCTGGTGCGGCGTGGTTCGCGGCCGAGATGTCTCGCGTCCGAGCGGTCGAGACTCGCGACTGCGTCGCATGCGCTTCGACCGCTCGGACGCGAGACGGCCGCGAACGGGTTGCTCGCAAGACTCGCTCCGGGTGGGTGGGGTGTGCGGGCTTGCGGTCGTGGGTGGTGCGCGTGGGGTGGTGGGCGGCGCGTCGAGGGGGTGGGGGGATGGTGACGTCGCAGACTGGAAAGTCATGGACCAGTTGGCGCTGTTGTTCGCCCTGTTGTTCGCCGCGATACTCGCCGAGCCGGTCGCGCGGCGGATCGGGGTGGCGTCGGCGGTCCTGATGACGTTGTTCGGCTGTGTGCTTGCGCTGATTCCGGCGGTGCCGCGTATCGATGTGCCGCCGGATCTGATCCTTCCGCTGGTTCTTCCGCCGTTGTTGTACGCGGCGGCTCGGAGGACGTCGTGGCGGCAGTTCGCGGAGAACTGGGGGCCGATCGCGTTGCGGGCGGTGGGGTTGGTTGTGGTGACGGCCGCGGCGGTGGCGGCGGTGTTCCACGCGTGGTATCCGGGGCTGCCGGTGGCGGCGGCGGTCGTGCTCGGTGCGATCGTCGCGCCGCCGGACCCGGTCGCGGCGACCGCGTTGGCGAGCAGACTCGGACTGCCGCGCCGACTGGTGGTCGTGCTGGGCGGGGAGGGGCTCTTCAACGACGCCACCGCCATCGTCATCTATTCCGTCGCGGTCCAGGCGGTGGTCACCGGACGGTTCTCCTCCGTCGACGCGATGGGGGAGTTCGTCGTCTCGGCGGTGGTCGCGGTGGTGGTCGGGTTCGCGCTGGGGATGCTCGGCAGCCGTTTGACCGACTACCTGGCCGAAGCGTCGTGGCAGGTGGCGCTGAGCCTGCTGTTACCTTTCGCGGCATACGGTTTCGCCGAGGCGTGGCACGGATCGGGGGTGCTCGCCGTGCTGGTCTGCGCGCTGTACCTGACCGACGCGGTGACCGAAATCGGCGACCGTGACTACCGACTGGTCGGTGACGCCTTCTGGGAGATCACCGAAATGCTGTTGAGCGGCTTCGCGTTCGGGCTCATCGGTCTCGAACTCGGTGTCGTGCTCGCGACGACCGGCACCGGCTGGCCGAAACTCCTCGGCGTCGCGGGCGCGGTGATAGCGGTGGTCGTGACCTTGCGCCTGGTCTGGTTGCTGAGCACTTGGGCCATGGGCCGGTCGCGGTGGCGCGAACAGGACGCGGACGAGCCCTATACCTGGCGCGAGACGATCGTCACCTGGTGGGCGGGTATGCGTGGGGTGGCGACCGTGGCTCTGGCACTGGCGATCCCACTGGTCACCGACGTGGGTGCGGCGTTCCCCGGCCGCACCGAGATCCTGTTCGTGGCCTTCGCGGTGGTCCTGTTCACCCTGCTGCTCCAGGGACCGACCCTGCCGCTGGTGGTGCGCCTGACGGGCGTGCACGCGAACACCCAGCGCGAGCGGGAGTTCGAGCGGCAGCTGTGGGATCGGGTGGTGCACGCGCAGTTGGCGCGGCTCGAGCAGATCGCCGAATCCGAACATCTGCCGGACGAGGTGTACGAACGGCTGCGCGATCAGTTCCGGCATCGTTTCGCCCGTGCCGATCCCGAGGCCGCCGACGAGGACGCCCGCTCGCGATGGACGCGCGATCGGGAGGTTTCGGCGAAACTGCGGATGATCCGCGGCGAGGTGATCGAGGCGGGCCGACGCGAAGCACAGGCCGCGCGCCGAGAACCGGGAATCCCGGTCGATCTGGTGGACCGGGTGACCCGTCGCCTGGACCTCGGCCCGACCAGATAGGAAAAGTTTCGAATTTATTCGTCGCTCGGGGAGTTTGGACCCCGAGGCGCGGGGAATTGCGGTGTTGTCACACAACTTCAGCGCATGGGAATGTCATGATCATACTTATCGGACTGTTGGTCCTGATCGCCGCGGTAGTCGTCGGTGTCGCCGGAGTCGCGGCCAATACCGGCGAAGTACGAACCGACACCAGCGATTTCGGAGTGTTCGACTACCACTTCACCGCGTCGGCCGGTGAGCTGTTCCTCTGGGGAATGGCCGTCGGCGCGATCGGAATGCTCGGTCTGAGCCTGCTGCTCCTCGGTGTCTGGCGCTCCTCGCGGCGCGGCGCCGAAGCACGGCGTGAACTGCGTAAGACCCGCCGCGAGAAGGTCGCCGTCGAGCGGAATGCGCCGACGGTCCCGACTCCCGCGCCGAAGAAGCAGATCTCGGAGCCCGCGCCCGCTCAGAAGCCCGTGTGGAGCCTGAATCGGTTCCTGCCCAAGTCGTCCGAGCCCGCCTCGGTATCGACATCGAGCCGTCCCACGGCCGATGTTTCCGCCTCCAAATAACGATCGACCATCGATCGTCGAAAGAAGGAAAAGGTCATGATTGTTCTCGGACTCATTCTGCTGCTCGTCGGCTGGCTGGTCGGAATCCCGTTGCTCACCACCGCCGGTATCGTCGTCCTGCTCGTCGGCGCGGTGCTCTGGATCGCCGGGTCGGTCGGTCGTCCCGTCGGCGGACGACGTCACTATTACTGATCCCAGGTAGTAGCCGACTCAGTCGCCATCACCCCCGGTCGTCATCCGACCGGGGGTGTCGCGTATCCGGTGGCGCCGGATACGCCGCGAAAGGGGGCGGCCCGGTCGAGAAGTTCGATGACCATCTTGTCGGTGACGTCCTCGAAGTCCTGGTACCACTGCCCGATCGAATGGAACAGTCCCGGCGTCTCCAGGCACACGACATTGTCGACGTGGCCCGCCAGCACCCGGATGGCCCGCGGCGATCCGACCGGCACGGCGAGCACCACCCGGCTCGCGCCCTGGGAGCGGGCGACCTCGCAGGCGGCCCGCGCGGTGATCCCGGTGGCGACGCCGTCGTCGACGACGATCGCGGTCGCGCCGTTCAGCGGGATCGGCGGGTGGGTGGCGCGGTAGCGAAGGGCGCTGCGCGCCAAGTCGTCTCGGGCTTCGGCTTCGACTCGCGCCCGTTCCTGGTCGGATATGAAAGTCCGCAGCACCATTTCGTCGTCGATGACGCGAATCCCGTTCTCCCCGACCGCCCCGAAGGCGAGTCGTGGCTGGAACGGAACGGCGAGTTTGCGCACAACGGCCACATCGAGCGGGGCTCGCAGTGCGTTGGCGACCTCGTAGGCGACCGGGATGCCCCCGCGGGTCGCCCCGAGCACGACTACGTCGCCCGTTCCGAATCCCCGCAGCCGCTCGATCAAGCGGCGGCCGGCATCGCGGCGATCGTGGAATGGCATGTCGGTCCTCCTCAGTCGAGTACCGCGGCGAATGGAGCCACGCCATCGGGACTCTTCGAGGACTCGTACTTTACGCCCACTGTGGCACGAATCGCAGTTTCGCAGGTGAGATTCCTGGTCAGGCGTCCAGGTCAGATCCCTGACACATCGAAGATCTGCCCGATGCCGTAGGTGACCGCCATCGCCAGCGCACCTCCGATCACCACGCGGGGTACGGCCCTTCGTCGCCGACTGCCCCCGAGACGCGCACTGAGCGAGCCGGTCGCCGCGAGGGCGAGCAACACTGCGGCGAAGGTGACCGGAATACGCGCGGTCGCAGGCGGAAGCAGAATGGCCAGCAGCGGCAGCAGCGCGCCGACGGTGAAGGCGACCGCGGAGGAGAACGCCGCCTGCCACGGATTCGTGAGCTCGCGCGGGTTCAGGCCGAGTTCGGCTTCCGCGTGCGCGGTGAAGGCGTCGTGTTCGGTGAGTTCCCTGGCCACTTGGCGAGCGGTCCGGTCGGACAATCCCTTCGCCCGGTAGATACCGGCCAGCTCCTCGAGTTCGTAGTCGGGGTCTTCGCGCAGCTCCCTGCGTTCCTTGGCCAGCAGCGCCCGTTCCGAATCGCGCTGTGTGCTGACCGAGACGTACTCGCCCACCGCCATCGAGATCGCGCCCGCCGTCAAGCCCGCGATACCGGCGGTGAAGATCTGATCGGTGTCGGTGGTCGCGGCGGCGACGCCGACGACCAGTCCCGCGGTCGAGACGATGCCGTCGTTCGCGCCGAGTACCCCGGCGCGCAACCAGTTCAGCCGCGAGGCCACGCCGCTCGAATGCGGCTCGTGTGGGTGTCGATAGGGTGTGCCGGTCGAATCCGCCATGAGCCGCAGACTAGCTCGCCGCGGTGCCGCCGTTCGGCACCGCCGCCGATATCGCGTCCTCGGATCAGTGCCGGACGCGCCGACGCCGCTGCGTCGGCACCGGTGTCGGCATCAGCCGGTGGTGGACCACCTGGAGCCCGGCGAGCAGCACCACCGCCGCCACGCAGGTGAGATAGTCGCCGAAAGCGAATGCGAGCACGGCGATTCCGAGGAACAGCGGGATCTCGAGCAGCGCGCACCATGCCAGCACGCGCAGCCGGGTGGCATTGGCCTCCAGCCAGCGGATCCCGTCGTCGACGATCTCGCCCGCGGTGGCGGGCCCGACCAATCCGTCGCCGACCTGGATGAACCGGTGCACGGCCTCGTCCCTGCTCAGTTCGCCGAGCCAGGCCCGATCGATCAGCCGCTTGCCCTCTTCGGCAACCTCCCTGACCGTGTCCATGCGGCCCCTTCCGAGTCGATCTCCGGTCGTGAAGTCTATGACGTGGATCGCGCGGCTGGCATGCTGGCCCGCATGATCAATCTGCGCGGAATGCGCGCACGCTGTGCGGTGGTGGTCGCGGTCGGCGCGCTGCTGCTGGCCGGATGCGGTACCGACGAATCGGCGGGCGGGTCCACCTCGGCCCCGACCACGCCGCGGGAACAATTGCTGTTGACCCAGGAGGAATTCCCGGCGGGCAGTACGAAGATGGAGCTGCCCAAGGACCGGGTCGGCGCGGCGGCGGCCGATCTCGCGAGTGCGGGCCAGAACGGCACCTTCACCCCGCAGGAATGCGCCGGTCCCCAACAGGATCTCGGCACGGCGATGAAGGATCTGCTGGAACGGTCGTCGATCACGGCCGCGTCCGGACAGTCCGGCGCCATGTACGTGGAGTACATCGCCGACACCACCGCCGACCTGGCGCGGATCACCGAACTCAACGGGAAATGCGCCCGCTACACCTTCGCCTCGTCGGTCGAAGGCGCCCGGATCGACGTCACGGGCGAGACCGAGAACCGTACGGCCCCTGCCGATCTGAAAGGTGTCGACGCGATCGTCTACCGGTCGACGACCTCCTCCAGTATCGGCACCGACAAACCCCTGGTCATGAGCGCGTACTCGGGCATGGCCACCCTGCGCGGCCTGACCGTGCTGGTCCGCGTCACCGCGCTCAGCGACGCGGCCGACCAAGCCGCGTTCGATCGACTCTTCATCGCCGCCGTCGACAAGGTGCGCGAGGCCGCCTGACGCTCAGCGCACGCCGTCGCGTCGCACGGCGGTGGGAGTCGTGTCCCACCAGCGGCGTGCGCTGCGGGTGAACGTCGCCTGTTCGGACAGCCCGATCAGGGAGGCGATCTGGCTCATCGGCATATCGGTGGTGACCAGGTAGCGCCGCGCCTCGTGCCTGCGGACATCGTCGAGTATGGCGGCGAAGGTGGTGCCCTCGGCCGCGAGTCGGCGTTGCACGGTGCGCGGATGCATCGCCAGCAGGGCGGCGACCACGCCGATCTCGGGCGGTGTCGTGCCGAGCAGTTGACGCAGTGTCGCCGCGATCTGCGGCACGAGGGACGCGCCCGCCTCGTCGGTCTGCTCGGCCAGGAACGCCATCGCCAAGCGGTGCAGATTCCGGTCGCCACCGGACAGCGGTGTGTCCGCGAGGCCGCTCGGCACGCGGAGCAGGGCCGCGGGGCGGTTCATCCGGACCGGGACGCCGAAGAACTCCTCGTAGTCCGACAGCGGGGCGGCGGGACGATAGGGCAGTTCGACCGAGCGCAGCCCGTAGCGATCGCCTGCCAGCCGCTGGATCGCGCGGTGGACGAAACCGAGGCCGAGATCGGTGCCCTGGACCGGATTCACCCGACCCGGCGGGACGCCGTAGCGCAATCCGATCACCCCTCGGTCGCCGTACGGGTCCGGTTCGAGGGTCAGGCTCAGTGAGCGCGCGTGCACGAACAGGTAGCGCGAGGTGCATTCCAGCACGTCGGCCAGCGTGGGGGAGTTGCGGATGGCGAGCGCGAGCGGACCGAGCATGTCCAGGTCCTGCCGGTAGGCGATCCGCAGTCCCAGATCGGGCCGTGCCAGCCGGTGTGCCGCCAGTTCCAGCACCGTGGCGACCGCTTCGTCGGAGATCAGCAGATCGTCGGCGTCCAGCGCCGCGATCGGCAGGCCGACGGTCCTGGCGAACTCCTCGGCGTCGCCGCCGAGTTCGGCGACGGTCGCGCGAAACCCGCGCAGTCCAGCGGACCTGATCACCGACATGTCGCTCAGAATCAAATAACTGTCGGGTAAAGTCAAGCGTGTGAGAAGAATCCCCAGCACACTGGAATCATGACCGAGTCAGCCGTCGCACCCGACCACCTCGACGTCGTCATCGTCGGCGCCGGACTTTCCGGTATCGGCGCCGCCTACCGGTTGCAGACCGAATGTCCTGGCAAGAGTTACGCCGTCCTCGAGGCGCGCGACGCGCTCGGCGGCACCTGGGATCTGTTCCGCTACCCGGGGATTCGCTCGGATTCGGATATGTTCACCCTCGGCTACCCGTTCAAGCCGTGGCGCGACGCCAAGGCGATCGCGGACGGACCGTCGATCCTGCGCTACATCACCGAGACCGCCGCCGAGTACGGCATCGACCGCCACATCCGCTACGGCAGCAAGGTGATCTCCGCCGACTGGTCGAGCGAGACCGCGAGGTGGACGCTGAGCATCGCACGGCGCGACAGCGCGGGCGACACCATTCGAACCACCCTGACCTGCAACTTCCTCTACGCCTGCGCCGGGTACTACGACTACGACCGCGGGCACGCGCCGGATTTCCCCGGTGTGGACAGCTTCGACGGTCGCGTGGTGCACCCGCAGTTCTGGCCGGAGGATCTGGACTACGCGGGCAAACGCGTGGTCGTCGTCGGCAGCGGCGCGACCGCGGTCACCCTGGTGCCCGCCCTGGCCGAGCAGACCGAGATGGTCACCATGTTGCAGCGCAGCCCGACCTGGATCAGCGCCGTACCCGGTCGCGACAAGCGGGCAGACAAGATCCGCGAACTGCTGCCGCCGAACCTGGCGCACCGGGTGATCCGCGCCAAGAACATCCTGTTCGGCATCGGTTTCTACCAGTACTGCCGCCGCAGGCCGGAATCCGCGCGCAAACTCCTCACCGGTCTGACCACCCGGATCCTGAAGGACGAGAAGGCGGTCGCCGAACATTTCACCCCCACCTACAACCCGTGGGACCAGCGCCTGTGCGCCGTGCCGGACGCCGACTTCTTCCGGGCGATGAAGAAGGGGAAGGCCGAGGTGGTCACCGACCACATCGAAACCTTTGTGCCGGAAGGTATTCGGCTGAAGTCCGGCCGGGTGCTGCCCGCCGACGTCGTCATCACCGCGACCGGGCTGCGACTGCTCGCCTTCGGCGGGATCACCCCGAGCGTCGACGGCGTGCCGGTGCCGCTGTCCGAGCAGTTCGTCTGGCAGGGTGCGATGCTCACCGGCGTCCCCAATTTCGCCGTCTGCATCGGATACACCAACGCCTCGTGGACGCTGCGCGCCGATCTCACCTCGCGCCTGGTCTGCAAGGTGCTGCGCCACCTCGACGCCAACGGTTACGCCGCCGTCGTCCCGCGTCCCGACGGCGAACTCGGGCCGCGCCCGCTGCTTGACCTGGCCTCGGGCTATGTGCAGCGGTCCATCGCGGAGTTCCCGCGCCAGGGTGACCGGCGTCCGTGGAAGGTCCGCCAGAACTATCTGATCGATTCGGTCACCACGCTGCGCACCGACCTGAGCAAGACATTGGCGCCGCTGTCGGCCTCGGCCCCGAAGCCGAAGGTCGGTGCGAACGCGCGCTGATCCCTCAGTCCGGCATCTGCCGCATCTCGAGCAGGGTCAGCCCGAGCGAGTCGATCCGCGCCATGATGCCGCGCAGTGCGGCGGTGTCGGTGATGGGGCCGTAGAGGGTGGTCACTTCGCCGGGGGCCCGATCGGAGGCGTCGAGTTCGGGGAAGGCCGCCAGCGCCCGTTCGGAGAGCTTGCCGTCGATGATGAACTGGTATCGGATCGGGTCCGGCACGGGCACTCCTCTCGGCTGTCGTCCGCGGCGCGGATATGGATCGGGCCCCGAACAGAGAGTGCTCCGCGCAGTGGTGCGGCGTCCTCACCCGACGGGGATGAGATGTCCGCTCGCCGGTGAAGCGGCCCTCAGAGCACCCCGATGCGGCGGGCTCGCAGCATCGCGTCGGCGCGTGAATTGCTGCCGAGTTTGGCGTAGATCGAGCGCAGATGCGTCTTCACCGTATTGATGGAGACGCCGAGATCCTGGGCGATCTGCAACGCTGTGCGTCCACTCGGGAGTTGTTTCAGCACGGTCAGTTCGGCGTCGGTGAGCGCGGGGCTCATCGGTTGCGGCCTGGCCGCGGAATTCTCGCGGACGGTCTCGACGAAGGCGTTGTCGGCGCCGAAACGTCCCGCGTGCTCGTGCAGCATCGTGAGGACTCCCGGAACCTCGAAGAACGGCCGGACCAAGCGGTCCGGTGAGGCCAGGCGCACCGCCTCGGCGAAACCCTCGTAGGACTTCACCTGACGGTCGAGCCGGTGACAGGCCGACGCGTACAGCAGCCACGCGGTGACGGCGGTGTAGGCGGGCAGCTCCGCCGACCGTTTCAGCAGCGGGCCGACCGCGTCGAGTGTGTCGAGCGGTTTGTTCGCCGCCTCCGCCACCGCCGCCGCGGCGAGCACCGCGTCCGGTGCGCCGGGCATGGCGCGATACCCCGCGTCGGCGAGTTGCTGCGCGGCATCGCGTTCGTGCAGCCGCAGCAGGATCGCGACCACCGGGATGAGCAGGCGGCCGCCCAGCGGCGGATACGGACTCTCGGCCAGCAACCGGTGCATCTCGGTGTGCAGCGTCATGACCGCCGCGTGTTTGTCGGCGGTGTCGTCGAAAGTCAGCAGCAGGCCGACGATATGGGCGTGTCTGCCCGCGGCGGGCTCGCTCGCCCCGTCGAGTCCGCGCCGCGTCCGCGACAGGGCGGCCAGATCGTGGCGCGTGACGTCGTCGCCCTGTAGATGCGCGGCCAGCGCGGCGAGCGCCACCGCGTGCACGTGATCGGACAGGTGGGTGAGTTCGTATTCGGTGCCGAGGTCGACCGCGCGCGTCGCGCGTTCGCGCATCAGCGGCACCGGTCCGGCCAGTGCCGACGCCGCGGCCAGGCGGGTGACCGCGCGCAACTGCATGCGATGGTGGCCGATATGTTCGGCGAGGGCGAGCGCGCGCTGCAACAACTGTTCGCCGGCGCCGGTATCGCCGGTGAAGACGCGCAGGGTGCCGAGCTGGATGGCGACGTAGCAGTCCAGATCGGGCTGTCCGGTGGTCGGCGGTTCGGCCCGGATCTGCTCGTGCCCGAACTCGTCCGAAGTCGCGCCCGCCCCGGTCGCCACCACCCCGGTCGCCACCGCGACGGCCGACGCCGCGGCCAGCCCGGCCGCCGCGGCCGACGCGGCGCCCACGATGGTGGAGGTGATCGGCCCGTGGGCCCTGACCTGGTCGAGATAGGCCGCGGCGGCGGCGTGGTCACCGCGCTCCACCGCGTCGATCACCCGCAGCAGCCGAACGAAGGGATCGTCGGCGAGGTGCGCGGTGGCCGCGTCCAGTTTCTCGAACAGGATCGAGCCCGCCCCGTCGAGGACGACCTGCAACCCGTATTCCCGCAAGTACGAGGGTAATTCGGGTCGGCCGGGCTCGGCGAGCAGATGCGCGAGCGCGGCCAGCGGCGTCCCCGTCGCCAGGTACCACTGCCCGGCGATCCGATGCAGATCCGGAATGCGTTGCGGCGCGGCACGTTGCAGTTCGGCCAGCAGATAGGCCCGCAGCATCGGGTGGTAGGAGTACCTGATCCGGTCGGCGTTGACGGTGTGCTGGACCGGGAAATTGATGCGCGCCAGGTCGTCCAGCATCCTCGGGGCGTGCGGGCCCGCCAGTTCCTCGGCCAATGCCTCGGTGAAGGATTCGGGAACGCAGGTGGCGAGCAGGAATTCGCGGACATCCGCGTCGAGTACCTCGATCAGTTCGCCGACCAGGAAATCCGAGATCGGATGCGGGGCGTGCGCGAGCATGGCCAGCGCGCCCGCCTGATCGGGACCGTGCATGGCCGTGTAGATCGCCGCGATCCGCACCAGTGCCGCCCATCCCCGGGTGAGCTGTTGGATCGAGGCGACCTCGGAATCGGCGAGAGGGCAACCGTGTTCGACGAAAACGGAGGCGATCTGTTCGGGGCCGAAGGCGAGATCGGCCGCGCCGAGGCGGATCAGGCGGCCCGCGATGTCGAGGGTGTGCCAGCGCAGCGGCGGTTCGTATCGGCCGGTGACGATGGTCGTCATCCGGGCGGGCGCGTTGGTCAGGAAATGTTCCAGTCCGGCGAGGGCGATCGGGTCGGTGAGCAGGTGGGCGTCGTCGAGGACGAGGACGGCGGGCTGCCCGGCCAATTCGTGGGCCAGTTCCAGCGCGCTCGCCATCGGGTCGGCGAGTTGGTGGCCGCGTTCGGCGGGCAGTCCGAGTCCCGCGCGCACCGCCGCCCACAGCCGGGCGGCATTGTCGAAATTCTCGCCGATGGTGAGCCAGCAGAAGCGGGTGTCGGGATGTAGTCGCATATGGCGGCGTAGCCATTCGGCGGCGAGTACGGTCTTTCCGCTACCGGCGGGCGAACACATCAGGACGGCGCGGGGGGCCTCGGCCGCGGCGGCCTGATTGATCCGGACGTGTATGTCGCGCAGTACGAGCGGGGTGAACAGCGGCGCGGGGATGTCACCGGAGGCGATATCGCCGGTGATCACGGTCGGAGCATCGGCAAGTTGGAGTCGCCGCGAAGAGTCCACCCTAGCCTCCTGGGACGGTGCTGCCTCATCAACCGCCGGCCGTTCCGACCAGCCGAGCATACCGACCGAACAGCACTTTTTGCTCGTAGCAAAGATATAGCGACTCATCCGTAATGGGTGAGTCGCGGACCGGAGCCCGTGTCTTACCGTGCCGATCGGGGCGGAAGAGAAGAGGGTCGATGTCACCGCGGGAGAAGGGGTCGCGCCCGATCAGGTCGGCGCCCGCGCCGACGCCGACCGACTGGGCGATCCCGAGAGGACTGATCGTCCTGCTCGCCGCGGCGGGCGGGGTGGTCGCCGTCGGTGGCATGAAGGCCGCCGCCGGTCTGCTCGGACCGGTGTTCCTGGCGCTCATGCTGACCGTCGCCGTGCAGCCGATCCAGACCTGGGCCCAGCGGCGCGGACGGCACGCGCTGGTCGGTATGGCCCTCGCGTTCGTCGCGGTCATGGTGATCGTGCTCGGCATGGTCGGCCTGCTGATCGTCTCGGTCGCGCAATTGGCCACCGAATTGCCGCAGTACACCGACCGACTCGACGACGTGCTGGCGAACGTGCGCGAGCTGCTGGCCGGATTCGGGGTGAACAGTGAACAGATCCACAACCTGCTCAGCGAACTCGACGTGGGCAAACTCGTCGGCGCGCTGGAGTCGGCGCTGAGCGGGCTGCTCGGGATCTTCTCCAGCCTGTTCTTCATCCTGGCGCTGCTGCTGTTCATGGCTTTCGACGGCATGACTATCGGTACGAAACTCGACGTCATCGCCGCGCAACGTCCGGAAATCGCCTACGCCATCGAGTCCTTCGCCGTCGGCACCCGGAAATATCTGGTCGTGTCGACGGTTTTCGGTCTGATTGTCGCGGTGCTCGACGGCGGGGCGCTGTGGCTGATGGGCGTACCGCTGCCGGTGCTGTGGGGGTTGTTGTCGTTCATCACCAACTACATCCCCAATATCGGCTTCGTCATCGGACTCGTCCCGCCCGCGTTGCTGGCGCTACTCGACAGCGGTCCCGCCCTGATGATCTGGGTGATCGTGCTCTACAGCGTGATCAATTTCGTCATCCAGTCGATCATCCAGCCCAAATTCGTCGGTGACGCCGTCGGACTCAGCGTCACCGTCACCTTCGTCTCGCTGGTCTTCTGGACCTGGGTGATCGGGGCGCTCGGGGCGCTGCTCGCGGTGCCGCTGACGCTGCTGGTGAAGGCGCTGCTACTCGATATCGATCCGACCACCCGGTGGATGAACACACTGATCAGTGACAAAGCGCCGACCGACGCCGGGCGCGTCGAGCCGCCACCGGAGCCCGATCACCCGTAGCGGGTGAGGAAACCGGGGGCACCGACTTGGTGAGATCGATCCAGGTTCTTCTTCGCGGAAGGGATGATCATGACGACTCCGAAACACCAGACCGGCGAGAGCCCGGTCAAACAGGGAATCGCGGCGGGCACCTCCATCGGCGCCGCGATCCTGTTGCTCACCCTCGGTGTTCTACAGATCTTCGAGGGCATCTCGGCGGTCGCGAATGACGAACTCTTCGTCGTCGGGCCCGAATACATCTATCAGTTCGACACCACGGGCTGGGGCTGGATCCATATCGTCCTCGGCGCCGTCCTCGTGATCAGCGCCATCGGCCTGATGACCGGAAGCACGTGGGGCAAGGTCGCCGCCATCGTGATCGCGGCCTTGACGATCATCGCCAACTTCCTGTCCCTGCCGTACTACCCGTGGTGGTCGATCCTGATCATCGCCTTGAGCATCGTGGTGATCTGGGCCGTATCGACCTGGCATCCGAATACGGTCTGACCTCCCGATCTCGCGCCGTCGGCGGCCGCTTCCCCGGCCTCCGACGGCGCGGTTTTCGTCTGTGTGACCGCCTCGGGCACGCGGCCGTTCCGTTTGCCCGCCGTGACATTCCGATGGATACTCCTGTGGCCTCGGTAATGATGGGATGGCTGATGCGACCACACGGACCGGCCGAATGAAGGTCTACACGGCGATCTACGGACCGGTGAACGCGGTCGAGCGCACCGCGGCCCTGCGCGAGATGGGCGTCAGCGGGGTGTTCACCTTCGAGGGCCCGCACGACGTCTTCGCGCCCCTGACGCTGGCCTCCACCGTCGGCGACATGGATCTGCTGACCAATGTCGCCATCGCGTTCCCGCGCAACCCGATCCACCTCGCGCACCAGGCCAACGATCTGCAACTGCTGAGTTCGGGCCGGTTCACGCTCGGGCTCGGCACCCAGATCCGGCCGCAGATCGAGAAGCGGTTCGGCGTCGAATTCGGGCGTCCGACCGCGCGGATGGGGGAACTGGTCGCCGCGGTGCGGGCGATCTTCGACTGCTGGAACACCGGCACCAGGCTGGATTTTCGCGGGGAGTACTACCGCCACACCCTGATGACGCCGACCTTCAACCCCGGACCGAATCCGTTCGGCCCGCCGCCGATCTTCGTCGGCGCGCTGGGCCCGAGGATGACCAGAACGGCCGCCGAGGTGGCCGACGGGCTCCTGGTGATGCCGTTCAATTCCGCGCGCTACCTGCGTGAGCGGGTGTTGCCCGCGGTATGGGAAGGACTCGCCGTCGGCGGTCGCGACCCGAGGACGTTCACGATCCTGCCCGAAGTCATCGTGGCGGTCGGCGATACCGACGAGGAGCAGGCGGCCGCCGACGCGGCGACGCGCAAACTGCTCGGCTTCTACGGTTCGACCCCGGCCTACCGCCCGGTGCTCGAACTGCACGGCTGGGGTGATCTGCAAACGGATCTGAACGCGCTGTCCAAACGCGGACGCTGGCAGGACATGGCCCGCCTCATCGACGACGACATCCTCGAGACCATCGCCGCGCGCGGCAAACCCGCGCAGGTCGCCGCCGATATCCGCGACCGCGTCGGCGGGATCTCGGACCGGGTCTGCTTCTATCAGCCCTACGCGCCGAGCGATCGGACGATGGGCGAACTCGTGGGATACCTGACCGGCGATCGGTAGGTTCGGGCGAGGCCCACAGCCGGTCCGATCCGCGTCAGTTCGCGCGCGAGAACACCGCGACCAGGAAGTCGGAATCGTCGTCGAACGGGCGCAGATCCCAGGTCGACAGTCGCAGATCCGGGGTCAGGCCCGCCGTCGCGGCATCGCTGATGAACCGCGGGAACTCGTAGCCGCGATCGGCGCCGAAGCCGACCACCGCCCGGCCCGTCGGGCCGAGATGACGCGCGAAACCGGCCAGCACCGCCTCGCGTGTGGACGGGGCGAGAAAGGTCATCACATTGCCCGCGCACACGACGACATCGAAATCGGCGTCGACCCCGCGAGCGGGCAGATCCAATTCGGCGAGATCGCCGACCAGCCAGGTCGGCCCGGGATGGTCCTGTTCGGCGGCCGCGATCAGCACCGGATCGACATCGACGCCGACCACGGTATGTCCGGCCCCGTGCAGATATCCGCCCAGCCGTCCCGCCCCGCACCCCGCGTCGAGCACCCTGCTGCCGCGCGCGAGCATTGCGTCGATCAGCCGCGCCTCCCCGACGATGTCCTGCCCCCGCGCCGCCAGGGACCGGAACCGATCCACGTACCACGACGAATGCGCCGGATCCGCGGCAGTCATCTCCTCCCATTTGCTGGGGACGCGTCCACTCATCCCCCGATCATCCTGTTCGCGGCCGCGACTTGTCCACCATGCCCGTCGGCGGTGGACCGGATCCGCGCGCGCTACTGCTCGTCCACGCGTTCGCACATGACCAGGCCCGGTTCGATCTTCGTGCATTCGAAGACCGGCTGTGTGATGCCGATCGTGATGGGGGCGGAGGGGTCGCGGTGGTCGGCGGGGAGGTAGGCGAGGGCGAAGTGTTCGGCCGAGTCGGGGTATTTCTCGAGCAGGGCCCGGAATTCCTCGATCAGTGCGCTGTGCTGTCGGGTGATCGCGTCGGTGGATACACGCTGGTCTGTCACGGCTACTCCCGGGGCTTCGTGTGGTCTGAGGCGGAATCCAGTCTTCGAGCCGAACAGGTGAGCGTCACGAGTAGGGCACTACCTGGGTGTGACGGGGCGACGGACAGACCACCGCGTTCGCTGTTCACGGAACGTGGTCCACCTCCGAATGTGGTCGACCGTGATTGGCGTCGCCGTATCCGGGTATGGCTCCGCGAGTACGCGTATGCGGTGAATCCATGGGGGATCGCGGGTTTCGCGTTCGCCGGAAGGGGTCGGCGACGGCGGTCGGTCGGGTCGACCGGGTGAGCGAACGCGGGTGTCGGCGACGGGGCCGATCGATCGTCCGATTCGTCGTACCCGCACCGATTTCGTCACCGGAAGGATCGAACGCGATGACAGACACCCTGATCGACGTACCAGTAGGCCGCGAACAGATCGCGCGCCCGGATATCTGCCCGCCTCCCGTACCGGCCCGCCGTGCGCATGCCGGCATCGCGACGCCGTGGCGGGACGCGAAAACCGTGCTGGTGGCGCGGTCGACCGGTCCCAGGGAGATGGTGACCGTCCCGCGCCTGGTGGTGCCGATCGGGGAGAAGCAACTCGCGTTCGGCGTCGCCTCGCTCTCGCCCGAGGCCGATCAATTCGCCCACGACAACCGGGTGCTCGTGCAGCAGGGCGATTGGCGCGGCAACCCCGCCCTCGGCACCCACCAGCTCCAGGGCGAAGCCCAGCTCGTGACCGCCGGCACCCTCGTCCCGTACGTGCAGTCGGAACTCGAGATGAAGTATCGGTGGCGAATTCCGCTGGTGCGATTCGTCCGGAAACTGGTCCGCGGTGAGGCTCTCGACGGTGATCTGGTCGTCCTCGTGACGGTGCACGAGCCGAGCCCGGTGCCGCTGCTGCCCGGTTAGCCGGGCGGAATGCCAACTGCGCGAATGACTTTTCGCGGTCGCCGCTACCGCACCAGCGAGGGGACCGCGCTATGGCGCGGTGGCGCGCACGGTCGTGTCGCGCGCGACGATCGCCGCCGCGACCTCGTCCACCGCGGTGCGGATCATCGCCCCGTAGCCGTCGTCGGCGAGGGCGTGCAGGTGGGTGCGGGCCGCGTCGATCTCGCGCCGCGCGGCGTCGAAGGAGCCGAGGCGGCGATAGTTGTCGGCCAGGTTCAGGTGCAGCGACGGGTAGAAACCGCGGACGTCGAGGTTCGGATCATGGTGTCGCGCACGCTCGTCGGTGAGCGCGTGCGCGGCGTCGACGGCCCGGATATCCCAGGCCAGCGCCTGCGCCGCGTCGTCCTGGAGATCGGCGAGATAGTGCGCGAGGGTGCACCGGTGCAGCGGATCGCCGGACGGGCCGAGCGATATCCAGATCTCGCCGAGCGCGGCACGGGCCGCCTCGCGTTGTCCGGTGCGGCCGAGCGTGACGGCCTCGGTGATGGCGTTCATGGTGGTGTCGGTGGATGTCAACGGTCGTCCTCTGTTTCGGTGGGAGCGGGCAGGGCCCGTGGCATGACGAGGGTGGTCAGATCGCCGTCGGTCGCCGAGCGGATGACGACGGGCTGATCGGGGGCGGCGAGGTCGAGCATGATGTCGGGGCCGAGCGCGGTTTCGACAGCCGGTCGCAGCGTCGCCGCCGTGAACGCGATATCGACGCGCGGACCGGTTCCCGACGCCGGAATATCGTGCGCCGTTCCATCCGGTGTCGACACCGTCAGAGTCGTCTCGGACGTCGCGCAGATCAGCGGATCGGCGGCGGTGTCGAGCACGCCGAGCAGGGCGGCTCGGTCCACGAGGATCCTGGTCGTCACCGGGGCGAGGTCGGCCAGCATCGCGCGGTAGTCGGGAAAGTTCTCCTCGATGGTCGCGCATCGTTGTTCGGTGTCATCGCCGCGCAGGATCAATGCCCGGTCGGCGCGCGACACGGCGACCTCGTCGACGCGCCGCAGCCAGTTGTCGAGCCGGGCCAGCTCCGACGCCGCGACCACCGCCGACCAGCAGTCGCCGCCGTGCCGGTCGGGAACCAGGCTCCTGCTGGACAACCGGTAGCGGTCGGTCGCGGTGAGCGTCACCGCGTTCGGGGACACCTCGAGGAAAACGCCCGTGAGCACGGGGATGGCATCCTCGCGTGCGGCCGCACCCGCCACCTGCGCGATCGCGTGGGCCAGCGTCGGTCCGGACAGCGGCACCGCGCCGGACCGGTCCGATCCGAGAATCCGCTGTACCGCGTCGGCCACCCGCGCCGCCTCCCGTGCCCGCTCGGCGAGTTCGCGGACATGGTCGTCGAGCAGACGTTTCGCCTCGCGCGGATCACCCGCCAGGATCGCGGCGATCGCGTCGAGCGGCACGCCGACCCCGCGCAACCGGCGGATCAGCGCGGCCCGTTCGGTCTGACCGCGCGCGTAGTAGCGGTACCCGGTCGTCGCGTCGACGTGGGCGGGAACCAACAGGCCGCCGTCGTCGTAGAAGCGCAGCGCGCTCGCCGTCAGCCCGCTGGCCCGCGCCATCGCACCGATGGTGATCAACTCGTTCGCCGCGCCGTCCGTCATCGCCCCAGCATGGGCCTTCAGGTAACTCGAAGGTCAAGTCGGCGCGTCGCGGGCGGATCGTCATGTCTTTTTCCCGCCGGTTCTTCCTTGTCGCCTACGGCAGATTGGGAGGAACACACGCGAGCGGAAGGAGAAGGCCGTGACCATGTACGCGACGGTCGACAGCCCACTGGGCGAATTACTGCTGGTAGGCGCGCCGTCCACGCGCGGCCCCGCGCTCACCTCGTTGACGATGGCCGGACAGCGTGGCGAAACGCGACCGCGCGCGGACTGGGTCGAGGACCGCCCGGCCTTCGCCGATATCGCCGCACAGCTGCACGCGTACTTCACCGGTGCCGCCACCGCGTTCGACATCGAACGCGGCGCTGGCGGAAGCGAATTCCAGCGACGGGTCTGGTCGGTGCTCGACACCATCCCGTACGGAACCACGGTCACCTACGGCGAGGTCACCACCCGCGCGGGTATGCCGCGCGAACGAGTACGCGCGGTCGCGTCCGCGATCGGGGCCAACCCGGTCTCGATAATCCGGCCCTGCCATCGAGTGATCGGCGCGAACGGATCGCTCACCGGCTACGCGGGTGGGTTGGCGCGCAAGCAGCGCCTGCTCGAGATGGAGGGAGTGCTTCTGGCGACGTGAGGTGGGGCACGGATCTGCCCGTCGCCGGTAACCCGGCGGTTGTGCCCGGCGGAGTCACCCTCAGGCGCGGTGCACCGGACCGTGCGCGTCCACGCAGTGCCCTTCGGCGTACGGCCGGTCCACATCTCCCACGTGATCGACCTGCAAGGTGGTGTGCGCCAAGCCGAATTCGCTGTCGAGTGCGCGTTCGATGGTCGATCGCACGGCGTGGCAGTCCGCGCCGTCGGTCACCAGGATGTGGGCCGACAGGGAGGGCTGGCCGGAGGTGATCAGCCAGACGTGCAGGTCGTGGACCTCGACGACATCCTCGATGCCGACGACGCGGGCGCCGATATCGTCCGGGTTGAGGTGGGCGGGCGCGGCTTCGAGGAAGATGCGACCCGATTCGCGCACCAGCGACCAGCCCGCCTTCACCATGAGGGCGGCGACGACGAGCGCGGCGATGGCGTCGGCGCGGGGATAACCGGCCAGCCACACCACGGTACCCGCGATGGCGGTGCCGATGAACGCGTAGAGATCGTTGAGGATGTGCTGGAAAGCGCCTTCGACATTGAGGCTGGTCCGGTTGGCACGGCTGATACTCCACGCGGCGGCGATATTGACGGCGATGCCGACGAGCGCGGTCGCGAGCACCAACGGGCCCTCGACGTCGGGCGGATCGATCAGCCTGGATACGCCCTCGTAGACGAACCAGCCCGCGAGCAACAGCAGGGTGATGCCGTTCGCCTGGGCGGACAGGATCTCGGCGCGTTTGAACCCGTAGGTGTACTGGCCCCGCGCGGGGCGCTTGGCGAGCCGGATGGCGATGAGCGCGAGCACGATCGACGCGGCGTCGGTGAGCATGTGCGCGGCGTCGGAGATCAGCGCGAGGGAATCGGCGATGACCCCGACGACCACTTCGGCGGCCATGAAGCTGACGATGAGCGCCAGGGCGATCGAGAGCCAGCGCGGATCGGAATCGGCGGACACGCCGTGATCGTGACCGTGTCCCTCGCCGTGGCTGTGATCATGGCCGTGGCCCTGATCACGGGCGTGCTGCTCGACAGCGGGCCCGGCGGTCCGCGCCGGAGCTGTTCCGGCGGACTGATCCGGCGACACGCACTGATCTCCCATGATCCTGTGCCCTCTCGTTACGCGTTGACTTCGGACAGCCTAACCGATTGTGCAGACATGCGCATGTCTGCATCTTATCGGCCGAATCGAATACGCCCCGGACCCGTTGGTTTGACCGGCTGACCGCTGCCCAAACGTGATCAAGTGCGATGCACCGGGATTCATCGTCGCGATTAGTATTCGGACAGCACCATCCGGCTGGTCGGTTCGCCGCACGGCCGCGATGGTGCTGGTCGGCCGTACGGGCGGCCGCAGCGGCTAGGCAGAGGGGTTCGGATGGACAGGCCTGCGTGGGCACCGGAGGGCGTGGATATGCAGCGCGTGAGTCCGGCGCGAATGTATGACGCGCTACTCGGCGGCTCCCACAACTTCGAGGTCGACCGCATGGCCGCCGAGAGCGGAAAACAGTTGGTCCCGGACCTACCTCGGCTGGCACTGAGCAATCGGGCGTTTCTGCGCCGCGCGGTGCGATTCCTCGCCGACGCGGGGATCACGCAGTTCCTCGACATCGGTTCCGGGATTCCCACCGCGGGCAACGTGCACGAGATCGCGCAGGGGATCAACCCCGACATCACCGTGCTCTACGTCGATATCGACCCCGTCGCGGTCGCGCACTCGAAGGCGATCCTGGACACGAACGCACTGGCGGGCGCGATCGAGGCGGATCTGCGCAAGCCGGACGAACTGCTCACGGCGGTCGACGAAACCGGGCTGATCGACTTCGACCAGCCGGTCGGTGTGCTGCTGATCGCGGTCCTGCATCTGCTCTCCGACGAGGATCTTCCGGTCGAGAAGGTCGGACGGTTGCGCGAGGCGGTCGTGCCGGGCAGTTACGTGGCGATCTCGCATCTGACCTCCGAACAGCGACCGGAGGACGCCGCCCTGCTCGGCGCGAATACCGCGTCGGGAAGCAAGATCGGCATCCACTTCCGGCCGCGCGCCGGTATCGAGGCCATGTTCGCGGGCTGGGATCCGATCGAGCCGGGGGTGGTCGAACTCCCGCTCTGGCGACCCGAATCCGAGCGCGACCGCCACGAGGCCCCGGGACGCTCGCTCGGCCTCGCCGGCGTCGGCCGGAAAGGCTGACCGCGGCAGCGGCAGGGGTTGACAGTGGGTCTGAACGAAGTGGCAATCCGCTGGGCGGACGCGCTCGACGGCGTGGTGGCTCCTACGCTCACCAGGACCCAGATCGAAGATCTGCTGGCCGAACAGGGGGAAGCCCTGATCAGCGCGGTGCGCGGCACCGCGGATCTGCGGGTCGCCCACAGCGCCGCCTCGGCCCTCGTCGCGGCGAACTACCGCGACCCCATCGCGGTCGGACGGTCGGTGCTGGTGATCTGCCGCGACATGGTCGACGCCGTCTGCCCCGACCGCTCCGATCCTGGCTATCCCACGGTGCGCAATCGTTCGGTGCTGGTGGCGGCCGAATTCGCCACCGGTTTCACCGGGGCCCTGCGCTCGGCTGCGCTGGGCGAGCAGGAGCGGACGCTGAGCGCGGTGCTCGCCGCGGCGCAGGAGGCCGAGGCGCGGCGTCAGCTCTCCGAGGCCAGATTCCAGGCGGTTTTCGCCGGGGCGTCGGTCGGCATCGGCATCCTCAACATCCGGGGCGAAGTGCTCGACGTCAACGCGGCCTTCGGTGAGATGCTCGGCATTCCCGCCGAGGTCATGCCGGGGCGTTCGGTGGCCGAACTGCTCGGGCCCGCCAATATCGGACACGCCTTCGCGCAATTGCAGCGCATGCTCGCGGGCGAGACCGAGCGTTTCCGGATGGAGACCGAGCATCGCAGGCCCGACGGCGCGCTCGCCTATATCGACCTGTCGATGTCGGCGGTTCGCGATCGGACCGGCGATATCCAATTCCTGACCGGTGTCGCCGTCGATGTCACCGAACGCAAACAACTCGCCGACCGGCTGTGGCACGACGCCAATCACGACAGTCTCACCGGTCTGCCGAATCGGGTGCAGTTCTTCGATCGACTGGCGGGCGCGACACCGCCGCTCGGCGTCTGCTACCTGGATCTCGACGGGTTCAAGGCGGTCAACGACGAATGGGGTCATACCGTCGGTGACCGGGTACTGCGCGATGTCGCCCAGCGACTGCGCGCCGCCGTCGAATCGATGGGCGGGCTGGCGGCGCGGGTGGGTGGCGACGAGTTCATCGTGCTCGTGGAGAACTGCGACAGCGAGGAGTATCTGTCCTCGGTCGCCGCGCGACTGCACCGCACGCTCGCCGCGCCGCTGGACGTCGCGGGTTATCCGGTCGTGGTCGGCGCGAGTATCGGCACGGTTTTCGTCGAGGACCGGCCCACCGCGGTCGACGCGCTGATGCACGCGGTCGACACGGCCATGTACCGGAACAAACCGGGCGCGGCGGGCCGTTCCTCGCGCCGCCCCCGCCACGCGATCTGACCGAAGCGCTCGATCCGGCGAACACCGTCGGCGACTGCTCGGGTCACCGTGTCCGCGCCGTATCCGGCCTCGCCGGGTCCTCGGCGAACGCACTCGCTCCCGCCGTCGCGATCACATGCCCGGATTCGCTGATCAGCCACTGTCCGCACACGCATCTCGCGTACTGCACGCGACCGTGCGAGGACAGGGGAGCGGGGGAGGGCCAGGCGCACGCGGGGCAGGTAGCGATCACGGGACCAGCCTGATGTAATGGCTCAATGCATTTCAACCCTTACGGCGGCGCGGCGGCGGAACTGGCGGTGCTGCTGGTCAACGCGGAACCCGAACGCGATCTCGCCGACTTGCTCCGCGACGCCGGGTACAAACCGGTCGGGACACTCGACGCGGACCAGGTCGCCGAGTTGCGCGGGTGGATCGTGCGGCTCGACGCGGTCTTCACCGCTCCCGGCGTCGACGTGCTGAACGAATTACTGGCCGCGACGGCGGGTGTCCCGTACATCTCCACCCACGACGGCCGCGCGCCGCATCTGCACTACGCGCGCGAGGACGCGCCGACCGACGAACGGGTCAAGGCATACACGGCGGCGGGGCTGGCGACGCTGTTCTGCGAGGATCCCGCCCGTATCGGGCGCTGCGCGAGGCCGGACTGCGCATTCGTCTTCGTCGACACCTCGCGCAACGGCCGCCGCCGGTTCTGCTCGACGCGCTGTTCCACGCGCGTGCACGTGGCCGAACACCGGACCAGGCGCGGCGCCTGACCTTGTGCCGACCTCAGTTCAGGTAGCCGGGGCCGTGCCCGCGGAAATGCGGATGTTCATCGGCGACGGTCCAACGGCCGTAGGTGGTCTGGCCGGTGTCGTCGTCGCGTCGGATGGGGCTGACCCAGGTGCGGCGCGGGACCTGTCCGCCGCTGCGGGGGCCGCCGCGCGCCATCAGGGGTACCTCCCTGGCGACGAGGTAGTAGTCACCGTCGTCGGGCCGGGTCTCCGGCAGGTATTCGCAGAGTTGTTCGGCGGCGTCCCCGAGATCGGCCGCTGCGACGACGCCGTGCCGTGGCGCGAGATCGTCACCCTCGACGACCACCGCGGAGACGGTCCACATGCGATTGGGCGGCAGGCGGCTCGCCGGTGCGTCGGGGACGGGGAGGTCGCGATGATCGGCCGTGCTCCCGCTGTCGGACCCGTGCGAACCCTCGATCATCCTGTGCCTCCGGTGACGGTCTCCGGTCGGCACGGTGTCGGCTGTGCTGCTGCGATAGTGAATCCCCTTGCCTCCCAACTTTTTCCGGTAGCCGAGTGCGCTGTTCCCGGCTACGAAATCCCGCATGTGTCGTGTCGATTATTTGATAGGAGATCCGACCTGTAAATGAGTGTAGCGTCCCGAGTTCGGGTGCGGGCCGATCGTCTACCGAAAGACGTTCGCCGACATCGCAATTCGCTTCGCTTCGGAAATGTCTCGGGCGCCGTCGGTTTCGCGGTGTCGATGCTCGTGAGGGTGGGTCCGGTGCTGGAATCCCGATGCCCACCGTCGATGGATCGCCCGCGACGGCGCCATCGCGTATTCGATGCGAGTCCGCGTCCACGACATCCCCCGTGTGATAGCTGTGAGTGTGCTGATCGATATTCGCATAGCCGTTTCCGTGGGTGAACGGTGCCTCCGATCGCGTGCGCTCTCGCGGGGTGTGGGATGCCCGCGCGCGACGATTCGCATGGCGGAACCCGCGTGGGTCCGACCGTCGGGCGGGGGCGCGACGCCGAGTGGTCTCCATGATGAAAATAGCCGTTTTGCTGCGTAAACCTTATGTCGTCCGCCGCTGGTCCGATAAGTTGAGAAGGTGCGTAGCGCCGCAAGGCTGACCGAGGTGATCACCGCATTCGTGTGCGCCGTGATCGGTGGAATGGCGCTCACGACACCGATCTCGCTGTCGTGGGCGCGTGGCGCGGCGACACTCGAGATGGAGTTGCTGGCGACCAGTCTCCCGCGTGCCGTCGCCGTCGGCTGTCTGGTCGCCGTGGTCGTCACGGTGTTCACGAGCACCACCGAATCGCTGCTGGTCCCGTGGGTGGCGACGCTGTCCGGGATGGCGGTGCTGCTCGCCAATCACATACTCGGGCGCAGGTTTTCCGAGATGATCCCGCTCACCACCCTGAATTTCATCGATTCGCTCGCGGGCGGGCTGGTGCTCGGCGGAGCCGCGGCCGCCGTGGCGGTACGCCTGTCGATGACGCTGGCGTTCATCCTCGGCGCGCTCACCAGCGTCATCGCCGGCGGTCTGACGATGTCACCCGTCGACGACGCCGGTGGCGAGAAGTTCGCGCCCATCGCCTGGTGGATCATCGCCTCGCCGTCACTGTGGTTCATCTGGCCGGGCGCCCTGCTCGTCCTCTGGTGCGCGCGACGGTTCCGCTCGGCCCGCAGATACCTCACCATCCGCGTCGAATTGCCGATGCGGCCGATCCTGGCCGCCGCCATCGCGGTCAGCGTGCCGGTCGTCATGTCCGAATGGTTGGTGACCAGCGGTTACGACACCCCGGACCTCGTGCTGGTTTCGGTGCTGGTCGTGGTGAAGGCGTTCGTGGTCGGTTGGTTGCTGCCCGGCCGCGACGGCGTGTTGATCCAACTCTGCTCGGCGACCTCCGCGATCGGCGGCGCCATCGTGCTGATTCCGCTGGCCGAATGGCTGGTGCCGCTGCTCATCGCCAGTATGGCGCTCGGATTGTGGTGCGGAATGGCACGGCCGTCTCCGGTCGCGGCGATGGCCGGGCTGTTGGCGCTGTCGATATTCGTCGCGGTCGCCGCGGGTCCGCATACGTCGGTGCCGGGCGCGGCGATCGTCGGGACGCTCGTTCTCTCGCTGCTGACCGGATACAGCTTCGGCGCGGCGCTGCCCGGCCAGAGTTCGAGCGTGATGCTCAGCATCGCGGTCCTGTTCGTTCCCGGCGTCGTGATCGCGATGCGCGGCCGGATCTTCACCACCGACCCCGGGGTGGTGATGGACAATTCGGTGCCGGGGCTCGCGGCGATACTGATCACCGTCGGCGCCGCGTGCGGTCTACTCCTGCTGCGCCGTCGTCCGCTCGCCGACGTCGACCCCGTGACCTTCCCCGCGCCCGCCGCGGCGGGCGGCGCGGGCGGTGACGAGGTGTGAGGTCCGCTCGCGATGGGCCACGACCCGTGCCAGTATCGGAGAGCTACTTCGACATCGAGGGGGATCTGTGGCATTGCGCCAGCTCATGGAACAGTTCGACAGGGACGGCGGTACGCGGGTGTTCGGTGAGCCGTACGAGACCGAAGACGGGACGACGATCGTCACCGTCTCGCGGATCCGCGCGAAACGAAAAGCGGAGGGCGCGGTTCACCAGACCGCGACCCCCGTCGGCGTCTTCGTCGTCCACGACGGCGAGGTGACGTGGAAATCCGCCGACGACGGCACCCGTATCGCACTGTTCGGTGAATTGATCGGTCTGGTCAGTGCCGTGCTGATGCTGGTGGTGTTCCTGCGCCGTCCGCCGTGGCCGGATCTGTCGGCCCGCGTCATGACGGTGATCGGAAAGCCGCACCGGTAGCCCGTGCGCCGATGATCGCCCGGTAGAGGCGCGGATTCGCGGTGCGCTAGTTTCGCTGTATGCGGCTTCACGTGGGATGCGCGATGTGGCGCCACGCCGCCTGGCAGGAGGGGCAGTTGCCCGCCGCCGAGGCATTGCGCGTCTACGCGGGTTCGTGCAACGCGGTCGAGGGGAACACCACCTTCTACGCGACGCCGTCGCGGCGGACTGTGGAATCGTGGGCGGCGCAGACGGATCCGGATTTTCGTTTCGTGGTGAAACTGCCCAAGCCGATCACCCACGAACGCAGACTCGTCGAGATCGACGCCGAATTGCGCGCGTTCCTCGACGCGATGATACCGCTGGGTCCGAGGGTGCACGCGTGGTGGGTTCAGCTGCCCGGCTCGTTCGGCCCGAACGACCTCGGGGCGCTGGCCGGATTCCTGCGCCGCCTGCCGTCGTCGTGCCGGACGGCCGTCGAGGTGCGCCATCCGGCGTTCTTCGAGGACCGGCGCGTCGCCGAACAGTTGGAGCGGGTGCTGGGCCGGGTCGACGCGGAATGGGTCACCTTCGACACCACCGTGCTCTTCGACGGACTGCCTGTCGGCGCGGCCGAGCAGGAGGCCTGGTCGAAGAAGCCGAGGGTGCCGCGCCGCACCCGCGCGCTCACCGAATTCCCGATAGTGCGCTACCACGGACGAAACGACCCCGATCGCACGGTCGCCGGATGGGAACCGTGGCTGGACGTCGTGACCGCCTGGCTGCGTGAGGGTAGATCGCCGACGGTTTTCGTGCACACCCCCGACAACGCGAGTTCACTGCCGTTGGCCCGCCGGTTCCACGACGCGGTCCGAGCGCGCCTGCCGGAACTGGAACCACTGCCGGAACCGATCCCGACCGAACCGATGACGCTGTTCTGAACCGCCGCCGCTCGTTCCCGAGGACGCGAGTCGGTCGAACGGTCGGGCCGGATTCCATCGGGCTACTGTCGAACTGTTCAGTCGGCACGTCATCGAATGCGACCGGGAACGGAGTGGTGCGATGGAATCCGGACGGGGTACGGCGACCGAACTCACCGAGTCCGATCTGCGGCATCTGCGCCGCTGCGTCGAACTCGCGGCCGAGGCGGTGGACGCGGGCGATCACCCGTTCGGGTCGGTGCTCGTCGCCGCCGACGGCATCGTGCTGGCCGAGGATCGCAATCGCGTGGTGAGCGCGAACGATCCGCTGCGCCACCCCGAGATCGAGCTGGCCCGCTGGGCGCGTGACCATCTCGGCGCGGCGGAGCGGGCCGCCGCCACCGTCTACACCTCCGGCGAGCACTGCCCGATGTGTTCGACCGCGCACGCGCTGGTCGGTCTCGGGCGCATCGTCTACGCCGGTTCCTCCGCACAGCTCGCGGACTGGCTCGCGGACACGGAGGCACCTCGGGCCGCTTTCCACGCGCTGCCGATCACCGTTGTCGCACCGGGAATTCCGGTGCTCGGCCCGGTGCCGGAGTTCGCCGAGACCCTGCGCGAACTGCACCGGCGGTCGGCGGCGGGCCGTTCGGCCTGACCGGTAGCGACGTCAGTGCACCTGGCGGTCGGCGTCACCCCAATACTGTTTGCGCAGTTCGCGTTTGAGGATCTTGCCCGCACCCGACACCGGCAGCGTCTCGGCCAGTTCGATGGTGCGCGGGGCCTTGTATCCCGCGATGAGCCCCTTGGCGTATTCGCGGATCTCCTCGACGGTCACCGTGGTGCCGGGAACGCAGACGATCACCGCGTGCACCCGCTCGCCCCATTCCTGGTCCGGCACGCCGATCACCGCGCACGCGGCGACATTCGGATGCGCGGCCACGGCGTTCTCCACCTCGGCGGAGTAGACGTTCTCGCCGCCGCTGACGATCATGTCCTTGATCCGGTCGACCACGAAGACATAGCCCTGCTCGTCCATGTAGCCGCCGTCGCCGGTGTGCATCCAGCCGTCGCGGATGGCGGCCGCGGTCTCCTCCGGCCGGTTCCAGTAGCCGAGCATGACGTGATCGCCGCGCACCGCGATCTGGCCGACCTCGCCGCGCGCGACCTCGTTGCCCTCGGGATCGACGATGCGGACCTCGGCGTGCGGGGCCGAGCGTCCGGCCGAGCGCAGCAGGCCGTCGCGGTGGTCGTCGGGTCCGAGCAGCGTCGCGACCGGCGCCAGTTCGGTCATGCCGTAGGCCTGGGTGAACCGGGCGTTCGGGAAGACCTTCATCGCGCGTTCCAACACCGCCTGCGCGATCGGGGACGCGCCGTACATGATCTGTTCCACGCTCGACAGATCGTGTTCGGTGATCTCGGGGTGGTCGACCAGCATCTGGATCATCACCGGCACCAGCAGCGAACCGGTGATGCGGTGGGCGGCGATCACCTTCATGGTGGCGACCGGATCGAAGGCGGGGATCATCACGTGGGTGCCGCCGAGCGCGGTCTGCGCGATCCAGCCCGCGAGATCGGCGAGGTGGAACATGGGCGCCGCGTGCAGGTACCGGCCGTCGGGGCCGAACAGATAGCCGGTGGCGATCGAACCGAGGGTCGACGCGAACAGGTTCGCGTGACTGAGCATGACGCCCTTGGGGAATCCGGTGGTGCCGCCGGTGTAGAAGAGTCCGGCCAGGCGGTCGCCGCCGCGTCGCGCGTCCTCGATCGGCTCGGATTCGGCCACCAGCGCCTCGTAGGACAGGGTGCCTTCCGGCGTCGGCCCGTCGCCGCAGTGGATCACGGCGGTCAGCCCCTCGTGGGCGGCGCGGATGGCGGGCAGCATCGGCGCGAAGGCGTCATCGATGAACAGCACGCTGGTGCCGGAATCCTGGAAGCTGTAGGTGATCTCGGCCGGACTCCACCGGATGTTCACCGGATTGAGTACCGCGTCGGCCCACGGCACGGCGAGCAGGTATTCGCTGTAGCGGTCGGAGTTCAGGGCCAGGATCGCGACCCGGTCGCCTTCCCGGACGCCGAGCCCGCGCAATCCGCCCGCCAGTCGCGCCACCCGATCGGCCGCCTGCCGGAAGGTCGTCGACCGCTCGCCGTAGATCGTCATGATGCCGTCGGGATTCTGTTGCACGGCGCGGTGCAGGCCCTGGGTGAGGTACATCGGCGAATTCCTTCGTGTCGTGACGTAGCGCGGTGTGACGGATCGCGGGCTGCGGCCGGTCGTGCCGTCGCCGCTGAAGTGAACGGTCCATAGTGTAACAGCGGTCACTAGATCGTTGGCGAGTACGTACTTCGCCACGCTTTCCACGAGATCAAGTCAATATATGCCTTCGCTTTATCCGAGTTGGCACCTCATCGACCCTTAAGTGAATATGTAATAGTCATTGTTGATAAGAACGGCGCGGCGGGGCGCGAAGGGGTCTCGGCGCGATACGGCCGAGGCGCGCTGGAACTCGTCCGTGGTACGACCTCGACATCTGGAATGATCGCTCGCTGCCGGGCGAGGATCGGAGGAGGAGATGGCGAGCACGGAAAGCCGGGCCACACGTGGCCCGGCACGCGGGACCCGCCCGGCGAACAGAAGGCAGCTGATCGTGCGCGCCGCCGAGGACCTGTTCTACCGCAAGGGCTATGCCAAGGTCGGGATGGGCGAAGTGGCCGAGGCGGTGGCGATCGGGCCGTCGGCGCTGTACCGGCATTTCCGCGGCAAACAGGATCTGCTCGTCACCGTCGTCGATGACGCGATGCGCACATTGGAGCAGGTGCTGGCCGAGGCCACCCCCGACGACGTCGCCGAACGTCTGGCCGCGGTGTCGCTGGAACACCGCAGGGTCGGCGTGCTGTGGCAGCGCGAGGCCCGCCACCTGCCCGCGGAGCAGCGAGCCGAACTGCGCGAGGTCACCAAACGCATCGGCGCGCGGTTGACGGTGCTGATCCGCCTGCGCAGACCGGGACTCGGCGGCGCGGAGGCGGGGCTGCTGCCCTGGTGCGCGCTGGCGACCGCCACGAGCGTCTCGTTCCACAGTCTCTCGCTGCCGGAACCGGGATTCGCCGCCGTCCTCGCGGATCTGGTCACCCGGGTCGTCGACGCCCCGATCACCCTGCCCGCCCCGCCGTCGGAAGCCGGCGCGGTCGGGGCGGCCGCGGGCCTGCCCACACAGTCGCGGCGCGAGGTGATCCTGGCCGAGGCCACCAGGCTGTTCGCCCGGGACGGATTCGCGGGGGTGAGCATGGACGATATCGGCGCGAGCGTCGGAATCGCGGGCCCGAGCCTGTACAACCATTTCGCCGCGAAGTCCGACATCCTCGCCGCCGTCATGTACCGGGGCGACGAATGGCTGCGGATGGAGATGAACCGGGTCTTCGCCCGCGCCGCCGACGCCCGCGACGGCCTGCACCGCCTGATCGACAGCTACAGCGGATTCGTCCTGGAGAACCCGGATCTGATCCAACTGCTGGTGTCGGAGACCGCGCACCTGCCCGACGCCGATCGCCAGCGCGCCCGATCCACCCAGTACACCTACATCGATGAATGGGTGCACCTCGCCGTCCAGGTGCACCCGGACTGGGATCCGCTGACCACCCGCATCCGGGTGCAGGCCGCGCAGACCACGATGAACGACATCGCGCTCATCCCCAGCCTGCGCACCCGCGCCGGTGTCGACGCGGCGCTGCACGATGTCAGCGCCGCGTTGCTCGAACTCCGGTAGCCCCGCTCAGCCGCGCCCGTGCAGCAGGGTGGCGAGGGTGGTGAGGTTCTTGTCGTTGGCCGCGGTGCGCGCGAAACTGGTCAGATTCATCAGACCGGGCATCCGCCTGCTGGCAACCGCCTTGGCGTAGGTGAACTCGCGCAGCCCGTCCGGACCGTGGATGCGGCCGAAACCGGATTCGCCGATCCCGCCGAAGGGCAGCGAGGGGATGGCGGCGAAGGCGATGACGGAATTGACCGCCGTCATCCCGGATCGGATGCGCCGGGCGAGTTCCTTACCGCGCTTCTTGGAGAAGACGGTCGCCCCGAGTCCGTACCGGGAATCGTTCGCCAACCGCACCGCCTCGTCCATATTCGCGACCCTGGCGATGGTGAGGGTGGGGCCGAAGGTCTCGTCGGTATTGGCCAGCGAATCGCTCGGCACGTCGACCAGGACCGTCGGCTGCACGAACCGCTCGCCCACCGCGCCGAGGCCGCCGATGATCGCGCGTCCGCCGCGTTGGAGCGCGTCGGCGATATGGCGGCGGACCACATCGGGCTGGCTCGGCATGGTCATCGGTCCGATCTTGGCGGCCGCGTCCGAGCCCGCCCGCAGCGGTTCGACCAATTCCGTGACCTTGTCGAGGAATTCGTCGTAGACCCGCTCGTGCACGTAGACCCGCTCGACACCGACGCAGGTCTGCCCGGCGTTCGCCATCCCGCCCCAGACCGCGGCGTCGGCGGCCTTGGCGATATCGGCGTCGGCGTCGACGAGCAGGGCGTCCTTGCCGCCGCCCTCGATCACCACGGGGGTGAGGGTGTCGGCGCAGGCGTGCATGATCTTGCGGCCGGTGGCGGGCGACCCGGTGAACGCGAGTTTGTCCACCCCGGAACGACACAGCGCCTCGCCGGTCGCGCCGAATCCGGTGATCAGTTGCAGCACCGGCTTTTCCGGAACCACCTGGGCGAAGGCGTCGACCAGCCACGCGCCGACGCCGGGGGTGTACTCGCTCGGTTTGAAGACCACCGCGTTGCCCGCGGCCAGCGCGTAGGTGATGGAACCGAGCGGGGTGAACACCGGATAGTTCCACGGTCCGATCACGCCGACGACACCCATCGGCCGGTACTCCACCGACGCCGAGTGATCCGACATCACCAGTCCGGTCGAGACCCGCTTGCGGCCGAGTACCTTCGGCGCGTGTTTGGCCGCCCAGGAGATGTGGTCGAGGACCAGCGCGACCTCGAGTGCCGCGTCCGAATGCGGTTTACCCGTCTCGGCGTGCACCACGTCGGCCAGTTGATTGATGCGCCGGGTGATGACACCGGCCCAGGCGCGCAACCGTTTTCCGCGTTCGGCGAAGCCGAGCCCGGCCCACCAGTCCGCCGCGTCCCGCGCCGCGGCGACGGTCGCGTTCACCCGCTCGGCGTCATCGATCGGGTAGGTGCCGACGACGTCGCCGGTGGCCGGGTCGAGGGATTCGAAGGTGGCGACCGCGGTGGTGGGCACCGAGGTTTCCGGTGCTGAGGTTTCCGGTGCTGAGGTCATGTCACTTCTCCTCGGGGTGTCGGTGCAGGGCGGTACGGCCGAGGATCAGGTCGGCGGCCTTCTCCGCGATCATGATGGTGGGCGCGTTGGTGTTGCCCCGGGGAATCGCGGGCATCACCGAGGCGTCCACGACGCGCAGACCGTCGAACCCGTTGACCCGCAGCGCGGTATCGACCACCGACTGCTCGCCGCTGCCCATCGCGCAGGTGCTGACCGGGTGGTACAGCGTCTGGGCGGTGGCGCGGATGTGGTCGGCCAGATCGTCGTCTGTGACGCCCGCGATCCGGTTCGGCATGAAGGGCCGGTCCAGGTATTTGCCGATCGCGCTCGCCTGGGAGATCTCGATGACGCGCCGCGCTCCCGCGATGGTCGCGCGCATATCGATCGGATCGGAGAAGTAGCCGGGATCCATCTCCGGTTTCCACGCCGGATCCGCCGACCGCAGCCGCAGCCTGCCCCGGCTCGCGACGTCGACGAGGGTGACACCCGCGGTGAACATGGGTGCGATCGGCTCACGGAAACCGTTGTCGTAGAAACCGGTCGGCGCGATATGGATCTGGATGTCGGGCGCGGCGAGGTCGTCGCGTGAGGTGAAGAACCCGCCGCCCTCGCCGACGTTGGAGGTCAGCGGCCCTCGGCCGGTCACCTGCCACTGCACCAGACGTCCCGGGTTGACGTAGTCCGACAGGTCGGAGGTGCCCTTGGTGTACCAGAGCATCGGGACCACCGGATGGTCGTGCAGGTTCTCGCCGACGCCGGGCAGGTCCGCGGCCACCTCGATGCCGAACTCGCGCAGGTGCGCGGCCGGTCCGATACCCGAGAGCATCAGCAGCTGAGGCGAATTGATCGCGCCGCCGGACAGGATGACCTCGCGTGCGGCGTTGGCGGTGTGCTCGACGCCGTCGCGCCGGTAGGTCACACCCGTCGCCGTGGTGCCGCGCAACAGCACCTTCGTCACGAGGCAGTCGGTGCGCACCGTCAGATTCGGGCGGTCGAGCGCGGGGCGTAGATATCCGTCGGCGGTGGACCAGCGGCGACCGTTCTTACAGGTGACCTGGTACCGGCCCACACCCTCCTGCGTCGCGCCGTTGAAATCGTCGTTCGGCTTGAGTCCGGAGGCGACGGCGCCCTGCACCCAGGCATCGGTGAGCTCGTGGGTGTAGCGCCGGTCCTCGACGTGCAGCGGGCCCTGCGCGCCGTGGAAGTCGTCATCGAAACGGGTGTTGGATTCCGAGCGCCGGAAGTAGGGCAGGACATCGTCGTAACCCCAGCCGGTCGCGCCGTGCCGGTCGCGCCAGCCGTCGTAGTCGGCGCGGTTGCCGCGGATGTAGATCATGGCGTTCATCGACGAGCAGCCGCCGAGCGCCTTCATCCTGGGCCAGAACGCCGTGCGGCCGTCCATGTGCTTCTGCTCGGTGGTCTGGTAGTTCCAGTCCCACTTGGTCTTGAACAGGCTGGAGAAGGCCGCGGGGATGTGGATCTCGTCCGCGTCGTCCGCACCGCCCGCCTCGAGCAGCAGCACCGATACCTCGGCCCGCGCGCTCAGCCGATCGGCCAGCACGCAGCCCGCGCTTCCGGCGCCCACGATCACGTAGTCGAAGCAGTCCTGTTCCGGCACCCGCGCCTCCTCCTCGATTCGGCGTGACCTGCGTCACGTCCTATTACTCAATGTACGACCGTGCGGTGCGGGATCCCAGGATGGGAGCGGACAGAAATTTGATAGATTAGGCCACGAGTTCGGTTCGGCAGGAGGGAGCGCGCGACCGTGTCGACGACCACCCGCAGGGCGCCGAGCGTGCGGCTGCTGGTCGATTTCGCGGCCGAGCACGGTGTGCCCGCCGAGGTGTGCCTGAAGCGGGCCGGACTGAGCGTGGCACGGCTGGCCGAGGTCGATCCGGTCGTGTCGTCGGAACAGGAATCGGCGGTGATCGCGGCCCTCGTCGCGGCGCTGGGCGACCGGCCGGGTCTCGGCATCGCCGCCGGTGTCCGCTACCACGTCACCACCCACGGCATCTGGGGATACGCGCTGATCAGCAGCCGGACCCTGCGCGACGCGATCACCCTCGGACTGCGCTACCTCGACCTGTCGTTCTCCTTCTGCGCCATCACCGCGCACGAGGAGGGCTCGGTGATGACCCTGGTCGTCGACCCGGAATCCGTGCCCGAGCCGGTGCGCCGTTTCGTCGCCGAACGCGATCTGGGCATCATCGGTTCGCTGCATCGCGAACTGGTCGGCCCGAGCGCGCGGACGCGCGGCGCGGAACTGGCCTATCCGGCCCCCGACGCGGGGCACTGCCAGGCCATCCGCCGCGCGCTCGGGCTCGCCCCGCGCTACGACACCGGCCGCTATGCCTACTCCTTCGATATGGCCCGCATCGATGATCCGCTCCCGCTGGCCGAACCGCATACCGCGGCCATGGCCGAACAGCAGTGTCGCGCGCTGCTGGAACGCCGGGTCGTCACCGGCGTCTCCGGGCAGGTTCGCAATCTGCTGCTCGGCAATCCCACGCGGCCCCCTACCGGGGACCAGGTGGCCGCGTCGCTGTTCATGACCCCGCGCACGCTGCGCCGTCGCCTCATCGAGGAGGGGTCCTCCTATCGGGCGATCCTGGACGACGTGCGCCGAGGCGTCGCCGAACAACTGCTCGACGAGACGAATCTGTCGGTGGCCGAGATCTCCGAACGGCTCGGCTACGCGGAGACGGCGGCCTTCACCCACGCGTTCCGGCGCTGGACGGGCGCGCCGCCGCGCGCCCATCGCGGGCAGCGGGTCGCCCGGGGCGCGTGAGCGTTCAGTCCCGCGGGTCGGACGCGGCGGGCGCTTCCAGGCACGCCGCCACCACCTCGAGCAACATCGTGAGCGGCGGCAACGGTTCGTCGGGCCGAGGCGAGCGCAGCCAGTACCGTTCCTCCCGGGTGATGGGCCCGAGGCCGGTCGGCAGGATGACATTGGCCCGGTACGGGCCGGTGTCGACGCCGTAGCGCAGCAGCGTCTCGACCATGTCGGGCTCGGTGACCCGGTCGTAGTGGGTGAGGAAGGTGTAGCGCGCGGGGTTGGGCCGGGCCAGCACGGGTCCGTAGAGATGACGTTCGGGCATCAGCGCGACCACCCGGTCACCGATCTCGCCGGGCGTATTCACCGCGGTGACCTCGTCGCTCAGCGGAAGGATCACGAAACCCGGTGTCGTGGAATGCGTTCCGGGTAGACCGCAGGATACGTACATTTGGGCCCACTGCTCCGGCGTCCTCGCCTCCGCGATCATTGCGGTCTCACCTATCCGCTCGCTCGTCCAGCTCTGTTCGCCGCAAGCCCGCGGGAGGTCGCGTGCCCATCGCGACTTCCCCGTAGATACCCACCCGGCCCTCCGGTGGATATCTACCTCCTCGTGCGCACCTGCGTCGTCGTCGCACGCCGGGTTCGGCGTGGGACGACAATATAGCGTTCCCGTCGCCGGGCCGACAGCGATAACCTCGCGGTGGTCGGATGGACGCCGCGAATTCACCGGGCCCGTGTGCCGCCGTCATCCGGTGACCACCGGGCCGCCGTGTCTCATCCGCAACGTGTGAGGACGGTGCCCGACCCGCGCCCCTACCGTCGATGCCAGTCCGTGGCGACACGGTCGGCCCGCACCCTCCGTGCCGACAGCACGGCGCGGATGCCGGAGCCGGAGCCCAAGGAGTGGCGATGATCCTCGATGTGATCGGCGATGTGCTCGCACTGGCGATCGGTGTCGCGATCTCGCCGATCCCGATCATCGCCGCGATCCTCATGCTGTTGTCCACGAACGCGGGCGCGAGCAGTATCGGATTCGGCATCGGCTGGGTCGTCGGCATCGTCGCGGTCACCGGCGTCGTGATGCTGCTGTCGGGATCGATCCACACCGAGAACGCCGAATCGTCGACGGCGGTGTCGACCACCAAGATCGTGGTGGGGGCGCTGCTCGTCCTGCTCGCCGGACGGCAGTGGCAGACCCGCTCGGACACCTCGGTGCCCAAGTGGATGCAGGCCATCGATCAGCTGACGATGCCGAGGGCCGCCGCCCTCGGTGTGGCGCTGGCCGCGGTCAACCCCAAGAATCTGCTGCTCTGCCTCTCCGCGGGCATCACCATCGGCACCGGTGGCCTCGGCGGCGGGCAGGAGGTGGTGGTGCTGCTCGTGTTCACGGCGATCGCCGCGATCTCGGTCCTGGTTCCCGTCTTCGGCTACCTGGTGGCCGCCGACCGGATGAGCGGCGCTCTCGCCACCCTCAAGAATTGGCTGCTCGCCAACAATCACGCGGTGATGGCGACATTGCTGCTGGTCATGGGTGCGGTGGTGATCGGCAAGGGGCTGCGCGGATTGTGAGCGGATTGTGAACAGCCCCAGCCCTTCTCGCGACCGGGTAACGTGGTGTTCACACGAGGGAGGTCGGCGATGACGCTGCCGCGGGCGGTGATCGCCGTGGTCTCGGCCTTGATGCTGGTCGCGACAGCCTCGGGCAGCGCGGCGGCCAGGGAACCGGTCCGGCCGCTGATGTGCGCGGGGACCGGTTGCGCGACATACGGTCCGACCTATTACGGCGGTTACCGGACCGCCACCGACATGCTGCGCCACGTCGACGCCGTCGGCGCCGCCTACCCCGGCATCGCCACGGTGCACGACATCGGCGAATCCTGGTCGGCGAGCCAGGGGCGCGGCGGTCACCGGTTGCGCGCGATCTGTCTCACCGGTGTCGAACCGGGCGTCACCGGCGCGGTCGCGGCGGTGGCGAAATCCGGTCTCGGGGTCTTCCGGCCCGAGGGCTGCGCGATGTCGACGGCGGGCCGCAAACCGAGATTCCTGCTGATCGCCCAGATCCACGCCAGGGAGATCGTGACCGGCGAATTGGCCTGGCGCTGGATCGATTACCTGGCCGACGGCTACGGCATCGATCCGGTGGCGACCGAGATCCTGGACCACAACGAGATCTGGGTGGTGCCCGTCGCCAATCCCGACGGTGTCGACGTGGTGTCCTCGGGCGGCGACGATCCGAGATATCAGCGCAAGAATGTCGATTTCGCGCCGGATTCGTGCCGCGACGACACCGGCGAGGTCCGCTACTACCGGCAGGGCGTCGATCTGGAGCGGAATTTCACCGCGCGCTGGGGCGAGCCCGGCTCGGGCGCGGATCCCTGCGACGAGAACTATCGCGGACCGGCTCCGGCCTCCGAACCGGAGACCGCGGCGCTCGAGGGGCTGATGTCGCGGATCTTCGCCGACCAGCGGGCGGGTTCGGCCGAGGTCGAGGTTCCCGATTCCGCCTCCGGCCTGGTCATCGACCTGCACGCGTTCGGCGACTACCTGCTGATTCCGACGCAGACGGCCCCCGAGGACGCCCGGCAATTGCGGCGGCTGACCCAACGCCTCGCACCGCCCGGCTATCGGGGCGGCACCTCGGCGGAAACGGTCGGCTACGAGGTCTCCGGCACCAGTTCGGACCAGGCCTACGCCGCGCTCGGGGTCGCGGCGCTGGTGGTGGAGGTCGGCCCGCGCGGTGACGAACCGTGTCACGGCTTCCTGCCGGAGTACTCCTGCGTGGATTCGCTGTTCTGGCCGACGCTGCTACCGAGCTTCGTCGAGGCCGCCCGCGCGGCGCGTGCCCCGTATTCGGACAGCGGCCGTTGACCCGTCGTCGTCGCGCGTCCTACGCTGCGCGGACAAACTGAAACGTGTTATAGATCGAGGGTGGTCCCGTGGCTTCGGCAAAGTTCGTCTTCGCACTCTGGGGCGCCCGCGACCCGCTGGGCCCGGCCCTGACCGAAGCCTGTCGCGCGGCGGGCGCGCGCGGACTCCAGGTGAATGTGGCCGACGCGGCGGTGGCGTCGGCGATATTGCGCCTGAGCACCTTCGAGCGTCCGATCGAGGCCGTCGTCTGCCTCCTGCTGCCCGACGACGGTGACCGGGACGCGATGATCGCGGCCGTCCGCGCGTCGGCGGATCGGTGCGCGGGCTGGCTGGTCGAGGAACGCGTTCCCCTCGAACCACCGGCGACCGAACCGGGGGAGCGGACACCGGGTCTGGCCAATATCGCCTTCCTGCGCCGTCCCGCCGATCAGCCCTACGACGAATGGCTGGAATGCTGGCAGGTCCGCCACACCCGGGTCGCCATCGAGACCCAGGCCACCGTCGGATACGTGCAGAACCGTGTCATCGAACCCGTGACGCCCGACGACGGGGTCGGCGCAAGGATCGGCGAGGTCGCGGCCATCGTCGAGGAACAGTTCCCGATCGAAGCCCTCACCGATCCGCACGCGTTCTACGGCACCGGCGGCGACACGGCCGAACTGACCGAGCGCGTCGGGCGCATGATGGACAGTGTCGCGACCTTCGGCGCCGACCGCGATCTCGACGTGGTGCCGACCAGCCGTCACCGCCTGTTCTGACCCCGGATCACCGCTGCGGCAGGAATCCCGAGACCAGGAATTCCCGGACGAACGCGTCGATCGCGCGCCGGTCCAGCTCCGGGCATTCGATACCGGTGTCGCGCAGTGCCAGCCTGCTGTTGTCGTCGGCCCATTCGAACTGCGCGGCGAAGACGTCGTAGTCGGCGGTGAGCAGCGCCGCGCGGACCAGGGAGTCGTCACCGGCGTCGTTGCGCAGCCGCGATTCGCGGTCGAGCGCGTCGCGCACGGTGTCCAGTTCGGCCGTCGCCACCGGCAGTCCGTGCTCGCGCAGACTGTCGAAAACCTCGCTGACCGGTACCCGGACCCGATTGACCAGGTGGTAGACCGTGTCCCGGCGTTCCATGCGCGAGATCGCCACGATCGCGCGCGCCACGTAGCTCACCGGAACGATCGAGACCGTCGCGTCCCCGACCTCGGGGGCCATCCCGAGGACGGCCGCCGCGCGGACCATATTCCAGAACGAGTCGTCGGGGCTGTTCACCCCGGAGCGCGGATCACCGCAGATGGTGCCCGGCCGGTAGATGGCGACCGGAATCCCCCGCGTGCCCGCTTCGCGCACCAATTCCTCTGCGGCCCATTTGGATTGGGCGTAGCCGTTGTCGGGGAGCTGGTCGGCGCGCAACCTGGCCGACTCCTCGATATCGGCGAGCACCGGCGCGGTGCCGACGGTGGCGCCGATGGTGGAGACGTGGTGCACGGGTTTGACGCGGTAGGTCGTGGCCAGCCGCAGGATCTCCCTGGTGGCCTCGACATTGACCTCGCGCAGCCGCGCGTACGGATCGACATGGTTGACCCGCGCGCCGTTGTGGTAGATCACCTCGACCATCGCGGCCACGCGTTCGTAGTCGGCCGCGCTCAATCCGAGCCGTGGCGCGGCGATATCGCCGGGCACCGCGACGATCCGATCGGCGCTGTCACGATCCCACAGCCGGAAACGGGTCAACGCCCGGCGGATCCGGTTGGCTCCGGCTTCGGCGCTCTCGGCCCGGACCACGCACCACACGCGCGCGTCGGTGGTGTCGAGCAGTTCACGCAGCAGGTGCGCGCCGAGGAATCCGGTCGCGCCGGTGAGCAGGATCTCGCGCGGCGGCCCGGTCACCGCCCGTGCGCAGCGCGCGACGGTGATATCGGGGTCGAGTACGGCGTCGGCGGCCGCGCCCGCCCCACCGGCGGGGGCGGAGGATCCGGTGAGGAATCCGGCCAACCCGCCAACGGTGGGGTGGGCGAGCAGCGCCGACATCGGCACGTCGCGCTCGAGCCGGGCGGTCAGCCGCTGATGCAGGGTGAAGGCGAGTAGCGACGAGCCGCCGAGCGCGAAGAAATCGTCCTCGACGCCGATCGGCGACACCGTCAGCACCTCGGCGTAGACCTCGGCGATATCGCGTTCGAGTTCGGTCGTCGGCGGCGCGCCGTCGCGGACGGTGAACACCGGCTGCGGCAGCGCTTTCCGATCGAGTTTGCCGCTGGTGTTGACCGGGAACGACGGCATGTCGACGACGGCGGCGGGCACCATGTAGCTGGGCAGCACCTCGGCGACCGACCGTCGCAGCGTCTCGGGATCGACCGAGCCGCCCGGTACCGCCACCACGTAGCCGACCAAACGGTCACCGCTGTCGGAGGGCTGGACCGTGACCGCGGCCTGGCCGACCGACGGGTCGGCCAGTAGCGCGGTCTCGATCTCGCCGAGCTCGATGCGATGTCCGCGCACCTTGACCTGGAAATCGGTGCGCCCCAGGTAATCCAATGTGCCGCGCGCGTTCCAGCGCACCAGGTCGCCGGTGCGGTACATGCGTTCCCCGCCCGGATCGAGCGGATTCGCGACGAATCGTCCCGCCGTGAGCCCGGGTGCGCCGTGATAGCCGCGCGCCAACTGGATCCCGGCCAGATAGAGTTCGCCGACCGCGCCGACGGGCACCGGCCGCAGCCTGCCGTCGAGGACGAAGGTCCGCGAATTCCATTCCGGCACACCGATCGGCACCGTGGTCGCGATCAGATCGGCCGAACCGACCCGGTGTTCGGTGATACTCACCGCGGCCTCGGTCGGCCCGTACAGATTGTGCACCCCGACAGCGCTGATCGCGGCGAACGCGCTCGCCGTCTCCGGCGGCAGCGCCTCACCGATCACGAAAATCGCTCGTAGCGAGGCCAATTCGTCCGCCGACGCGTGCGCGGCGAAAACCGACAGCATGGAGGGGACGAAATCGGTGAGTGTGATGCGATGTTCGGCGATCAACCGGCACAGTGCCGAGGGATCGCGATGTTCGTCCGGGCCCGCCAGTACCAGCGTCGCACCCGCCCGCAGCGGCAGGAAATACCCCCACAGCGACACGTCGAAGGTCGCCGGGGTCTTCTGTAGATATCGGTCCTCGGGCTCGACCAGGTAGGCCTCGCGCATCCATACCAACTGGTTGACGATCGCGTCGTGGGTGACCACGACGCCTTTCGGCCTTCCGGTGGAGCCGGAGGTGAAGATCACGTAGGCCGGGTGGTCACCGCGCAGCGGAGCGCGGCGTTCGGCGTCGGTGACCGGGCCCGCGCCGAATCGGGACAGATCGAGGGTGTCGACCGGTTGCGCGTCGGCGACGCCGTCCGCGACGGTGGTGAGCACACAGCGCGGTGCCGCCGCCTCGAGCACGTAACCGATGCGTTCGGCCGGATGATCCGGGTCGATCGGCACCCAGCAGCCGCCCGCCGCCACGATGGCGTACAGCGCGACCACCTGGTCGATGGACCGGCGCATGGACACCGCGACAACGGTTTCGGGTCCCACGCCCTGATCGATGAGCCAGCGCGCCAGACGATTCACGCGGGCCCGCAGCAGACCGTAGGTCACCGAGTCCGCGCCGGACACGACCGCCACGGCGTCCGGTGCCGCGTCGGCCTGCCGCTCGAAGGCGGTGTGCAGCAGTTCGGGTGTCACGGTGATGTCGGGGCCGGACGACCAGGCGCGCAGCCGTTGCCGTTCGGCGGGGTCGACGATATCGAGATCGCCGACCGCCGACGCCGGATCGTTCGCGATCTCGTGCAGCACGCGCAGGTATCCGTCGAGGAACCGATAAACCGTCGGCTCGTCGAAAAGGTCGGTGGCGTAACAGAACCGAACGATGATCGGACCCGGTCCACCGTCCACCCCGACGGTGTCGACCACCACGATGTGCAGGTCGGTCTTCGCGGTGGTCGCGTCGACGTCGACGAAGGAGAAACTCAGGCCCGGCAGTTCCAGGCTGGCCTGGGCGAAATTCTGGAAGGCGAAGCCGACCTGGTACAGCGGATGACGGCCCGGCGAGCGGACCGGGTCGACCGCGTCGACGATATGTTCGAACGGCGCTTCGGCATGCGCGAAATTGGCGAGATCGCGGTCCCTGGTCCGGGCGAGCAGACCCGTGAAACTCTCCTGCGGATCGACCGTGGTCCTGGACACCGTGGTGTTGACGAACATGCCGACCAGATGTTCCAGCGCGGGTTCGGCGCGGTTGGTCATCGGCACACCGATCGCGATATCTGAGGTCCCGGACAGCCGGGACAGCAGCGCGGCCAGCGCGGTCCGCATCACCATGAACAGCGTCGCGCGATTGGCGCGGGCGAGCGCGAGCAGTTCGCGATGCAGTTCGGCCGGGGCGCTGCGCTGTGCCGCCGCTCCGCGCAGCGAGGCCACCGGCGGACGCGGACGATCGGCGGGCAGGTCGAGTTCGTCGGGCAGCCCGGCCAGTTCGGCGGTCCAGTAGTCGAGCTGACGCGAGAGCGCGGACCCCGGGTCGGCGCGGTCGCCGAGCACCTCCCGCTGCCACAGCGCGTAGTCGGCGTATTGCACGTCCAGCGGTCGCCAGCTCGGCGCCGCACCGGCGCGGCGCGCGGCGTAGGCGGTCGCGATATCACCGGCGAGCGGGGCCAGCGACGAACCGTCGGCGCAGATGTGGTGCACGGTGAAGACCAGGACGTATCCCTCGGCGTTGTGCAGGAGCCCGATCCGCAGCGGCACCTCGGCGGCGACATCGAAACCGCGCCCGAGGATTTCGCTGACCCGCGCGTCGACGGCCGCCGGGTCCACCTCCTCGACGGCGAAATCGCCGAGCACACTGTCGGTGTCGAGCACTTCCTGCCTCGGACCGTCGGCGTCGGCGGGATAGCGGGTGCGCAGGGCTTCGTGGCGGGCGATGATGTCGGCGAAGGCGGCCCGCAGCGCGGGCACCTCGAGCTGATCCTCCGATACCCGCATCGCGAAGCCGATATTGTCCACGGCCGATTCCGTGTCGAACTGGTTGCGCAGCCAGAAGCGCAGTTGCGCGGGCGAGAGCGGAACGCGGTCGGGCCGTTGCCGCGCCAGCAGCGCGGGACGGGCGGTGTCGAATCGCTGCGACTGGATCGCCCGCGCCAGCGTCGCGACGGTCGGATGATCGAAGACCAGCCGGGCCGGAATCTGGAGTTTGCAGGTCTCGCTGAGCCGGGCCGCGACCTGGGTCGCGAGAATGGAGTTACCGCCCGCGGTGAAGAAATCCGAATCCGCGCCGACCAATTCGCGGCCGAGGACATGGGCGAACACCGCCGCCACCAACTCCTCGCCGAGGCCGGACAACCGCCGCGTTGTCTGCGTTTCGGTGACCCTGGCCCGCAGCGCCGCGCGATCGGTCTTCCCGGTGGGCGTCAGCGGAATCCGGTCGACGAGGGTGATCGAACTCGGCAGCATGAACCGGGGCAGCCGACCCGCGAGCGTATTCGCCAGTTCACCGGGATCGGGGGCGTGCCCGGGTTCGGTCTCCACGTAGGCGGCCAATTCGGCGTCACCGGCCGGGGTCCTGCGGTCCACGGTGACCGCCGACCTGACCCCGGGTAGCTCGGCCAGCGCGGCATCGATCTCGCCGAGTTCGATGCGGAAGCCGCGGATCTTGACCTGGTCGTCGCCGCGCCCGAGGTATTCGAGTTCCCCGCCGGTCGTCCAGCGGACCAGATCTCCCGTGCGGTACATGCGCGCGCCCGGTCCGCCGTGCGGGTCGGTCACGAACCGCTGAGCCGTCAGATCGGCGCGGCCACGGTAGCCGCGGGCGACGCCCGGTCCGCCGATGTAGAGCTCGCCCGCGACCCCGATGCCCACCAGCCGCAACCGGGAATCCAGCACCTGGAGTCGTGTGCCCGGCACCGCCGAGCCGATGGTCACCGGCATCATGGCCGTCAGCGGACCGCTCAGGGTGGCCGCGATGGTCGCCTCGGTGGGGCCGTAGGCGTTGTGGAAACTGCGGCCGCCCGATGCCCAGCGCCGCACCAGCGCGGGCTGGCACGGCTCACCGCCGACGATCACCACCCGCAGTGCGTCCAGTCCCGCCGGTTCGATCGAGGCCAGCGCCGAGGGGGTCAGGAACGCGTGCGTGACGGCGTGCTGCGCCAGCAGGGTCGCCAATTCGGCGCCGCCGTAGATGGTCGGCGGCGCGATCACCAGCGTGGCCGCCGAACCGAAGGCGAGCAGCAGTTCGAGAATCGACGCGTCGAAACTCGGTGAGGCGAAATGCAGGACCCGCGCCGTCTCGGTGAGACCGAAACGGGTGATCTGCTCGGCGCACAGCGCGGCCAGGCCGGTATGGGTGACGGTCACGCCCTTGGGCTTGCCGGTCGAACCCGAGGTGTAGATGACGTAGGCGGGATTCGATGGCAGCGCCTGCACGGTCTGGTCCAGGTAGGACAGCGGATTGGCCTGCTGGTCGGCGGCCTCGGCGACATGGCCCGGATCGTCGAGGACGAGCCAGTCGATTTCGGCGGGCAGGGTGGGGTGGTGTTCGGTCCTGGTCAGGCCGAGCGGCGCGCCGCAGTCACGCGCCTGGAATTCGATACGCGATCGCGGGAAACCGGGATCGATCGGCACGAACGCCGCACCCGTCTTCACCACCGCCCAGATCGCGAGAATCGAATCGACCGAACGCGGCAGCGCCACGGCGACGGCCGATTCCGGACCGGCCCCACGCGACAGCAACATCCGGGCCAACTGGGAGGAGCGCCCGTCGAGTTCCCGATAGGTGAGCGTCACGCCGTCGCACAGCACCGCGATTCCGTCGGGATTGGCCTCGGCCGCCGAGGACAGCAAACTCCCGAGAGTGGGAGTCGCCGTCGTCGTCCGCCGTCGCGCACGGTCCCGGCGCGACGACGCGGCCCGTTGAACTCCACTGGTCACGTTCTGTCCCGCCTCGTGCGATGAGCTGAGCGGGCCGATGTTATAACGATGCCGTCCGGTAAGTCATCCCTGGGCGTGGCAGTAGCCAGCAAATCCGGGTGAACCGGGAAGTCTCGTCCGCGCTCTTCCCCGCGGACCCGAGTCCATGACAACCCCCTCGCCGGTGACCGGGTCGGCGTCCTCGCCGTGTCGGCCGAAGTCGGTCGTCGTGACAGCGACCGCACCGAGTCGGAATCCTCAACGACGTGGTGTGGCAGGGATGCGGGCACCCTCGATCCCGACTCTCACGCCCCGACCCTCCGCCGGCGATCAGTCCACGTCGACACCGCGAGTTCGTATGTTCGCGCCCGACGATCCGGTACGGATTCCGGCGACCACCGTCATCACCAGAATCGTGACCAGTTCCAGCAGATTCCATGCCAGCGGATCGGGTGGTGACCGCACGGCCTCCGGTGGACGGAACACGGGCGCGGAGACGGGCCTCCCGACTTCGTGTACCGCTGCCGACGGCGCGACGACGATCTGCGGCGCGACCGGATTCGGCACCGGTACGGCCGGATTCGGTGGTTCCAGGCGCAGCGGGATCGCGGGTTGCGCCGAGGCGGGCGCGGGCAGCAACAGCACACAGGTCAGGACAGCACTCCCGGCCGCCGCGCTGCCGACCGCGGCGCTGCCGAGCCCGGAACCGCCCGAACCCGTGCCGATCAGGGCGGGTGTGCCGGATCCGCTACCCGTCGCGAGCCCCGACCCGATCGCGCTACTGCCCACCGCCGCGCTGCCGCTGCACGCGACCGCGACACTGCCCGGGTCGAGTCCGAGCGCTTCGGCCGAATTCGCGGGGACCGGAACATCCACGGGGTCTCGCGTCGGCGTCGTCCCGGTCGACACCGGGTCCGCCGGTTCGAGTGCGAGTTCCACTCCACCCCCGGCATTTCCGCTCGCGGAGTCCGGTGCGGCACTACCCGATATCAGATCGCCGAGTGCTCCTTCCGCCCGCGCTGTCGCACCGGACGCCAGCACGACGAGCGCCGACACCGCGACGACGGCGAGTTCGCGCCCACCCCCGCGTGATCCGATCGAACCCATCGCGACCGCTAGCCGACCCGCGCGCCGGGCGACGGTGCGATCTGCTGGAAGCGGGTCACCGCGAGTTCGTAGGCCTCCCGCGAGACGAGGTTGCCCCCGGAGAACGGGTGGTCGAGATTGTGGATCTGCAACAGCGCGGACCCGACGACGACCCCGAGCAGTGCGATCAGCACGATGCTGCGCGCGGTGACCCCGACACCGGACAGGGCGGGACTGAGCAGCAGCATGACCGTCCCGAAGATCAGTGCGATGTAGAGGAATCCGGGCAGACCCTCGCGCACGTCGACGGCGCGATCCTGACGCGCTTGCGCCACCCGGTCCAGTCCGTCGACGGCGTCGGCGCGCGAATCCGCGACCACGGTATCGGCGGTCGACACCGCGGATACCGTGGTGCGCAGTGAATCCAGGGTGTGCTGGGCGGCCTCGCTCAGACTGCCCTCCCGATCCATCGCGGCCCATTCGGCATTCATCACCTGCTCGGTGTAAGCCCTTATCCCGTCCTGGATCCGCCGCCCGTCGGGGGCGGGCAGCGCGTTCGCGGCCCAGTAGGCGTCGACCAGCGCCTGCGATTCGGCGATGGTGTGCGCGCGGGCGTTCTGATACTGCTGCCAGCCGATCACGACGACGAAGGCGACGACGGCGGTGAAGAAGGTCTTGATCAGGTCCAATACCAGGGTGCCCGCGTATTCGTCGTCGGTCCGCCGCCACGACCGCGGCCGCACACGATCCCCGGCGACGAAGACCGTCATCGCCACGACCGCGGCGAGCACGGCGATGATCGAATACTGGGCCATGACAGCGCTCCACCCTTCGTCGGCATCGGAACGTCCTCGGCGGACGGTCGTGATCAGACGGGTATTCGCCGCGGCGCGGCGGGCGGATAGCGGACAAGCCGTTGTCCGGGATCAGCTGTGGCGGATCGGGTTCCGGATCTGCCGTCGAGAAGACCTGTCAGGCACCGAATTTCGCCTCGGCGTTCGCGACGATCTCGTCCAGGCGCGCGTGATGAGCGCCCTTCCAATAGGCCTGACCGCATTCCACGCACTGCGCGAAGGTGTCGTAGGTCTGTTCCGTACTGCCGGGCAGTTGCCCGCGCATGGACTCCTTGTCGGCGGCCCGCAGCGCGCCGTTGCACGCGGTGCAGCGCGTCCACGGCGCGAGGCGGGGAGCGAAACGGGACAGCACATCGTCGAGTTGATCGTCGGGCCGATGACTGTAGACATACGCGCCCGCGAAGATCTCGCGCCGCCGCAACAGTCCGCGATCGCGGGAGAGCAGCACCCGGCGCTCGGTCGCGGACCGGGTGGCCAGCGCCGCGTCGCCGATATCCGGGTTCTCGTAGGCCGCGTCGATACCGAGCAGACGCAACCGCCGCGCCAACGTGCCCAGGTGGATGTCGAGCAGGAAACGCAGTGGTTCGGCGCGCCGCTGCGGACGGGTCACCGCGAGCACGGAAGTCGCCTGCCCCGCGATCGGAACGTGCGCGGGGATGACCGCGCGACCGTCGACCAGCAGCGCGCCGACCTCGGTGAGCGGCACCCCGAGCGCTTCGACCAGATGTCCGAGTGTCGATACGCCGTCGATCCGTACGGTGGATCGCCCACCCCTGCGCGCCGCTGCGATGAACAGGTCCTGTTCGGGCGCGAAGTCGATGGTGATCTCCCCGGCGTTCACCCAGTCAGCATGCCAGTGCGCGGGCCCCCGCGCCCAGCGCGTTTCTCATCGCGGGCGCCGGGAACCGTCGATCGCGGGCTCGGCGAGCAGATCGGTGATCCGGTGCGCGGGCATCGGCCGGTGGAAATGCCACCCCTGCGCCGTGTCGCACCCCAGGTTGCGCAGGCGTTCGGCCTGATAGGCGGTTTCCACGCATTCGGCGGTGACGGTCAGTCCGAGCGCGTGGGTGAGCCCGATGATGGTCTCCAGTACGAGCAGATCGGTGCGATTCACCGTCTCGGGAGTGCGGATGCGCTGCACGAAGGGGCCCGCGAGTTTGACCACGTGCAGCGGAAGTTGGCCGAGATAGGCCAGATTGGAGTAGCCGGTGCCGAAATCGTCGATCGCGATGCGGACGCCGGTCTCGGACAGGGTGCGCAGTGCTTGCAGCGGAAGCCCTTCGGCCTCCATGAAGGTGCGTTCGGTCAGTTCCAGTTGTAATCGGTCCGGCGGGATGCCGGTCTCGGCGATCATCCGCTGCACCCGGCCGAGCCAGGTCGGATCGGCCACCTCCGAGGCGGAGACGTTCACGCTGACCGTCGGCGTGTGCGCGGGGAACAGGTCGTGCCAGCGCTTGCTGTCGCGGCAGGCCAGTTCGAGGACGAGTGCGCCGAGTGCGTCGATATGACCGTTGTCCTCGGCGAGATCCACGAACCGGCCCGGTGGTAGCACCCCGAGTTCGGGATGCCGCCAGCGCACCAGCGCCTCCACCGCGACCAGGCGCTCGTCGCCGAGGCCGACGATCGGCTGGTAGTCGAGGAAGAATTCACCCCGGGTGAACGACGCGGGCATGGCGGCGGACAGTTCGGCCTTGGTGTTCTCGCGTCTGCCCCGGTCGGCGTCGAAGACCGAATAGCGGTCGCGGCCCGCCGCTTTCGCCCAGTACATGGTGGTGTCGGCGGCCTGGAGCAGTTCGTCGGCGGTCCGGTGCTGTCCGCGGTCCTCGATCACGCCGATACTCGCGGTGATCGTGAGGTGATTGCCGTGGATGTCGAAAGGCCGTGCCAGCGCGTCGAGTACGGTGCGGGCCAATCCGGCGACCTCGCCGAGGTTGTGGGGATGCGGTATCAGGACGACGAATTCGTCGCCGCCCATCCGGGCGACCAGATGTTCGGGGAGCGAGGCGCAGGCACTGAGCCTGGCGGCGGCCTGGACGAGCAGTTCGTCGCCCGCCGCGTGCCCGAAGGTGTCGTTGACGCTCTTGAAATGGTCGAGATCGACGTAGCAGAGCCCGACGCGCGCGGACGGGTCGGCGAACGCGACGCTGAGCGCGTCGAAGAACCTCGAACGGTTCGGCAGTCCGGTCAGCTGGTCGTGGTGGGCCCGGTAGTGCAACCGTTCGCGCAGCGCGCGACGTTCGGAGATGTCCTCGACCAGGACCAGGGTGTACTGCGGCTCGCCGTCCGCGTCGCGGATCAGCGAGACGTTGAGATTGGTCCACACCGCGTGCCCGAGGCGGTGGCTGTAGGCCTTCTCCACCTGGACGTTGTCGTGTTCGCCGCGGATCAGCGAGGCGTAGAGATCCCACATCTCGGGCGGATCGTCGGGATGGGTGAGTTCGGGGACCGCCATCGCGCACATCTCGACGGGTTCGTAGCCGAGCATATGGGCGAACGCGGCGTTGACCTCGATGATCCGGCCCGACATATCGGATATGCCGGTACCGACCCCGGCCTGGGCGAATACCGCGCGCAACCTGGCCTCGCTGTCGCGCAGCTGTGCCTCGGTGGCGCGCCGCGCCGCGATCTCGGCGGCCCTGACGCTTTCCTGCTCGGCCAGCAGCCAGGCGCGGAACGCGCGCAGGTAGCCGGTGGTGAACGCGGCGAGCAGTTCCGAGGCGTCCGCGCCGAAGTACCCACCGAGTACCGCGACGCTGCGACCGAGTACCTCGCTGCCGACGAAACGTGATTCGGCCAGGCGCGCGCCCACCGCCTCGACCCGGTCGACGGGCAGCGGTGAGCTGCTCGCGGCATCGCCGAGTTCGCCGGCCAGCTCGGTGAGCAGCAGCTGCGCTTGCGCCGTACTCATCGGCACGATGTGATCGCGGGCCCCCTCTCGGAGGGCAGCGACCCATCGGTCGGCGAGATCGGCGTGCGGGCCGACAGGATGTGGTGCGGGCCCGGCATCCCAACCCATGAGGCCTGATACTAGTGGACGAAGCCCGCATCGTGCCCAGCTGGGATACGATGGCCACGCCGAGACGGCTTGTCGGCGAAACAAGGTCGGTGCGAGAGGATTTGGGGATCCATGACCAGACCGAGTTGGGCTCCCGAGGGGATCGACCTGGAGCGGCCGAGCGCATCCCGCGTGTACGACTATTTCATCGGCGGGCTGCACAACTTCGAGATCGACCGGGCGCTGGCCGAGCAAATCGCCGCGTTCAGCCCGAGTATCCCCGAGACGATGCGCGCGAATCGGGAGTTGTTGCGGCGCTGTGTGCGCTTCCTCGCCGAAAGCGGTATCGACCAGTTCCTCGACATCGGCTCGGGGATTCCCACCGTCGGCAACGTGCACGAGGTCGCGCACGCGGTCGATCCCTCCGCGCGTGTCGTCTACGTCGATATCGATCCCGTCGCCGTCGCCCACAGCGGCGCCATCCTCGACGGTGACCCGAATGCCGCCGTCATCCACGCCGACGCGGCCGAGCCCGCGAAGATCCTGGCCGATCCGCAGGTACGCGCGCTGATCGACTTCGACAGACCCGTCGCCGTGCTGCTGCTCGGCGTCCTGCATTTCCTCGCCGACGACGCCGATCCGGCCGGGTGTGTCGCGGTACTGCGCGAGGCCGTCGCGCCCGGCAGCTATCTGGCGATCACCCACGCCACCCTCGACGGTCAGCCCGCCGAGGTGCTCGAGGCGCAGAAGCTGTCCGGGCGCACCTCCACCGAGATCGTCCTGCGCACCCACGAGCAGATCTCGACCTATTTCGACGGCTGGACGCTGCTCGAACCGGGTGTGGTGCACCTACCGCTGTGGCGTCCGGAGGATCCGGCCGACGTGGGCGAGAACCCGTGGGAATCGGGCGCGTTCGGCGGACTGGCGCGCAAGGACTGACCGCTCGCCGAACTTCGAAACGGGATCTCAGAGCACCTCGTCGAGATCGGCCATCAGGCGTCGCTTGGCACGCGCGCCAACGGTGGTCTGCACCGCTCCGCCGTCGCGGAAGACCATGAGGGTCGGCATGGACAGGACCCGGTACGCGGCGGCGGTCTCGGGATTCGCGTCGACGTCGAGCGCCACCACCTTCACACGCCCGGCCTGTTCCTCGGCGATCTCGGCGAGGACGGGGGCAATCATCCGGCACGGCGGGCACCACGACGCGGTGAATTCCACCAGTACCGGAAGTTCGGATTCGAGGACCTCCTGGGCGAAGGTCGCGTCGGTGACCGCCGTGACGGCATCGGTTCGCATCATGATGACTCCCGCATCGCACTGTCGGCGCGGCATTTCCGCGCGTCGCCTCCGACGCTAGGGCTTGACGTCGAGGTCAAGGCAAGGCTTTTCGGAATCGTCGCTGGTCGACGCCCTGAGCGCGTAGGGTGACCACGCGGAAAGGGGCGACCGGTCGGGTGGCGATTCGGGTAGTCGACTACTCGTGCCCGTCGTGCGAACCCACCGCAGAATCGGCGCGATCACACCGGTGCCCGGGCGGCGAGCCGATCGGGTGCGGTCCGAATCAGGGGAATCCGATGACCGAGAGCGATGGGGCGCTGACGTCTGCCCCGAGTTTCGAACCACCACTGCGCGACGCGGAGATCCGCGCCGCGCCGGGGACGCGGGCACGGCACGGCCGGACAACGCCGCGCCACGGGTCGACGCCGTGCCACGGGGCGACGGTGCGCCGCACCGCGCGCCAACGGGTGCTGCCCGCGCGCACCGTCGGCGAGGGCCACACCTCGGCCAGGAAATTCGCCGAATACGCGCTGCGCACCGTCCTCGAAGTGCTCGACCATCGCAGACCCGCGGGCCAACTGGCCGCGGTCGCCCATCCTCCGGTGGTGGCGGCCCTGCGCGGCATGGTCGGCGGCGACCGGGTCCCGTTCCGTGAACTCGGTGTCGCCGTGCTGGCCCGGGTGGACATCTCCATGGTCGACCCGGCCACCGCCGAGGTCTACGCGCGCTATCACCGCGGCTCCCGCCACTTCGCGGTGGCCGCCCGGATCACCTGCGCCCGCGACGGCTGGCGGCTGGCCGCGCTGCACGTGTGACACTCGCGGCGCGTTCCGCCCAGGACCTGTCGCGAGCGGGGGCGAGCCCGCCGCGACCGCGCTAGCCTCGGGGTATGTGCCGAAATATCACCCCGTTGCGTGGGCTGGAGCCCGCCGCGACATCCGAGGAAATCACCGCGGCGGCGCTACAGTACGTCCGCAAGGTCGGTGGGTTGTCGAGTATCTCCGAGGCCACCCGCCCGGCCGTGGACGAGGCCGTCGCGGAGATCGCCGAGGCCACCCAGCGATTGCTCGCCCGGTTGCCCGAACGGAAGGTTCCGCCCAAGACGATCCCGCCGCTGCGCAGGCCCGAGGTCCAGGCCAGGATCCACGCGCACGACTGATCCGGGCGTTCGCTCACGCCGGTTCGAACCAGGTCGGCTCGTCGGCCAGCGCCTGATCGACGCGGAAACGGTCGTGCGCGGCGAGGTCGGGCATGGCCGAGGGCGCGAACCAGCCGACCTCCAGTGACTCGTCGTCGTTGACCCTCGCCTCGCCGTCGACGGCGCGGCAGCGCACGGTGAGGTCCATGAACTGACAGATGTCGCCGTTGGGGTAGGTGTGCGGCGGCAGGGCCCGCACCAGCACGATCCGTTCGACGACGCAGCGCACCGCGGTCTCCTCGTAGACCTCGCGCACCGCGCACGCCGCGGGCTGTTCCCCCGGTTCCGGCATTCCGGCGATCACCGCCCATCGGCCGGAATCCGAGCGCCTGCCCAGCAGAATGCGACCGGCGTCGTCGAAAACCACCGCGGAGACCCCGGGCAGCCAGAGCAGTTGCTTTCCCGCGCTGGCGCGCAGGGTGTGGACGAAATCGGGCGTTGCCATGGCACCGACCATAGGCACCGGCACGAATCCGCAGGACAACGGCGGTGATCGCCTCCGAACCGGCACGACGGCGGTACGTTGCAGTAATGACCACCACGAACCGGCCCGGAGCCGACATCAAGCCGCGCAGTCGCGATGTCACCGATGGACTGGAGAAGACCGCGGCGCGCGGAATGCTGCGCGCGGTCGGGATGGGCGACGCCGATTTCGCCAAATCCCAGATCGGTGTCGCGTCGTCGTGGAACGAGATCACCCCGTGCAACCTGTCGCTGGACCGATTGGCCAAGGCGTGCAAGGACGGTGTCTTCGAGGGCGGCGGATACCCGCTGGAATTCGGCACCATCTCCGTCTCCGACGGCATCTCGATGGGCCACGAGGGCATGCATTTCTCGCTGGTCTCGCGCGAGGTGATCGCCGACAGCGTCGAGACGGTCATGCAGGCCGAACGTCTCGACGGTTCGGTCCTGCTCGCGGGCTGTGACAAATCGCTGCCCGGCATGCTGATGGCGGCGGCTCGGCTCGATCTGGCCAGCGTTTTCCTCTACGCGGGCTCGATCCTGCCGGGTATCGCCAAAATGTCCGACGGCAGCGAGCGCCAGGTCACCATCATCGACGCCTTCGAGGCGGTCGGCGCCTGCTCACGCGGACTGATGTCACGCGAGGACGTCGACGCGATCGAACGCGCGATCTGCCCCGGCGAGGGCGCCTGCGGCGGCATGTACACCGCCAACACCATGGCCAGCGCGGCCGAGGCGCTCGGCATGTCGTTGCCGGGCAGCGCGGCCCCACCCGCGACCGACCGTCGCCGTGACGGGTTCGCGCGACGCAGCGGCTCGGCCGTCGTCGAATTGCTCCGGCGCGGCATCACCGCGCGCGACATCCTGACCCGCGAGGCGTTCGAGAACGCCATCGCGGTGGTGATGGCCTTCGGTGGTTCGACCAATGCCGTGCTGCACCTGCTCGCCATCGCGCACGAGGCGGAAGTGCCGCTCACCCTGGACGATTTCGCCAGGGTCGGCGCGCGCGTCCCGCATCTGGCCGATGTGAAACCGTTCGGCAGTTACGTAATGACCGACGTGGACCGGATCGGCGGCGTGCCGGTGGTCATGAAGGCCCTGCTCGACGCCGGTCTGCTGCACGGGGATTGCCTCACCGTGACCGGGAAGACGGTGGCGGAGAACCTCGCCGACATCGCCCCGCCCGACCCGGACGGAAAAGTGCTGCGCGCCATGTCGGCTCCCATCCATCCGACCGGCGGCATCACCATTCTGCGCGGCTCGCTCGCCCCCGGCGGCGCCGTGGTCAAGTCGGCGGGTTTCGATTCGGATGTATTCACCGGCACCGCGAGAGTTTTCGAACGCGAGCGAGCGGCGCTCGACGCGCTGGAGGACGGGACGATCACCGGCGGTGACGTGGTCGTCATCCGGTACGAGGGCCCCAAGGGCGGACCGGGTATGCGCGAGATGCTCGCCATCACCGCCGCGATCAAGGGCGCGGGCCTGGGCAAGGACGTACTGCTGCTCACCGACGGCCGCTTCTCCGGCGGTACCACCGGCCTCTGCGTCGGCCACGTCGCCCCCGAGGCCGTCGACGGCGGTCCCATCGCCTTCATCCGCGACGGCGACCGGATCAGCCTCGACGTCGCGAACGGCACCCTCGACCTCGACGTGGACGAGCGCGAACTCCTCGACCGCAGCCGGGGCTGGAGCCCGCTACCGCCCCGCTACACCCGAGGTGTGCTGGCGAAATACACCAAACTGGTCGGGTCGGCATCGGGCGGCGCGGTATGTAGTTGAGCCCGATCGAATAGGTCGCGCAATATGACTTTTATGAAGAATCTTTCTTTCAGATGGAACTCGAGTTAAGTTCTCCGCTACGCCGGACAGTCGGCGATGAGAAAGTCGGAGGACATTGTGGAATTTCTTGCCTTGATCGCCGGGCTCGCCCAGATGGTCATCGGAACCGTCGTCTCGAACACCGGATCGGGTGGTTCCGGCTCCGGCTGGTGAATGTGTCGTATTCGGCTCGCGCACAGCGAGCCGAATACGGTTGTCACCGATTTCTCCGCATACGTGGTGAATTCGAGTTTTCTCGAGAAATTCGAAATGCCACGGCGACACGCGCTCGTCGAGAACCGTTGGGATCATTGTTTGTTCGCTGCTGTGAGCGGATCTGCTGTGAGCAGCGTGGCGCGAAAATCGGACGCCGGGGGTGCACCGTGGAGACATGGCTGACGACGACAAGAATCCGATGTTCGGTTGGCGCGCACGAGAGCAACTGCTCGGCCGCCGGATAGTGGTGCTGGACGGACCGCTCGACGACGACAACGGCACCCTGCTGATGACACAGTTGCTCACCCTCGCCGCCGAGGACGGAGAGGCCGGGATCTCACTGTGGATCCATTCACCCGGCGGGTCGGTGCCCGCGATGCTCGCCATCCGCGACGTCATGTGCCTGATCCCCTGCGAGGTCTCCACGCTGGCGCTCGGATTGGCTTGCAGCGCCGGGCAATTCCTGTTGTCGTCGGGGCAGAAGGGCAAGCGATTCGCGTTACCGCACGCGCGGATCCTCATGCACCAGGGTTCGGCGGGTATCGGCGGCAGCACCGTCGACATCGAAGTCCAGGCCGACGATCTGCGCCACACCGTGGACACCGTGCTCGGCATCATCGCCGAGGACACCGGCCAGCCCTTCGACCGCGTCTACGAGGACTCGCTGCACGACCGCTGGTTCACCGCGCCCCAGGCCGAGGAATACGGCTTCATCGACCACATCGTCGGGTCCTTCGCGCAGATCGTCCCGCAACGGCATCGGATCGGAATCTCATGAGCAGCTACACGATTCCCAATGTCATCGCCCAACATCCGCGCGGCGGGGAACGCGTCACCGACATCTACTCGCATCTGCTCGCCGAGCGGATCGTCTATCTCGGCACACCGATCGATTCGGGCGTGGCCAACGCGCTGATCGCGCAACTGCTGCACCTGGAATCGGAGAGCCCCGAACAGGAGATCCAGCTCTACATCAACTGCGAGGGCGGCGATCTGCCCTCCATGCTCGCCGTGTACGACACCATCCAGCACATCGGCGCGCCCGTGTACACGACCTGCGTCGGTCAGGCCATCGCGGTCGGCGCGGTACTGCTCGCCGGTGGCGCGCCGGGCCATCGCGCCATGCTCCCGCACGCCAGGGTCGTCCTGCATCAGCCCGTCGCGCGCGGCCAGGGCGCGATTCCCGATCTGATCATCCAGGCCGACGAACTCGTGCGCATGCGCGCCGAGATCGAGACGATTCTCGCCGTACATACCGGGCAGACCGTCGAACGGCTGCGTCACGACACCGACCGGGACCGCGTCTTCACCGCCCAGGCCGCCGTCGAATACGGACTCGCCGACCTGGTGATGCGCAAGCGCGACTGAAACCGTTCGGTCAGGCCGACATTCGCAGTGTCGGCCTGGTCTCGGACCGCACCGGCGGGCGCGCGGGCGCCGTCGGACGCAGCGATCGCAGTTCCACGGCGATCAGTTCGGTGAGTTCACCCAGCGTGACACCGAGCGCCCCCGCGAGCGCGGCGATCATCTCGCTCGACGGTTCCTTGCGCCCCCGTTCCACCTCGGACAGGTACTGCGGCGAGATACCCGCCCGTTTCGCCGTCTCGGCGAGAGTGTCGCCCCGTCGCCCGCGCAATTCGCGCAGGCGTTCGCCGAGCAGCTCCCGCCACAGCGGTTCCGGCGGGGATTCGCGGCGCGGATGCCGAGGCCGGTCGTCACGACCTCCGGGAATCGCATGCAGTCTCGGATGCTCGGTCATGGTCCGAGCGTACGTTTCCCGGCCGCGTGACCTCGCTCGTTACGCTCTGGGCAGAATCGCGCGGTGCACGAAGTCCGGTTCCGACGGAACCGGCGTCGCCTCCGCCGCGTCCAAGAGGGTATGAGCCTGAAACTGCCCGCCGGTGATGCCACCGCGTCCCTCCGTCCCTGCGCGCACGGTGCGAACGCGGGCCCGGCCGCATTGCTGTACGCCGTCCGGCACGGGCAGAGCACCGTCAACGCCGGAATTCGTCCCGCGACCCCCGCCGACGCCGACGACATGCGCATCGAACTCACCGAACTCGGCCGACGGCAGGCCGCCGCGTTCGGACGGTGGCTGGCCTCGCGCCCGGCGGCGCGGCGCCCCGAATTGGTCCTGTGCTCGCCCTATCTGCGCGCGGTGACCACGTGGCAGCTGGCCGCGGCCGAATTCGAGGCGGCCGGGGTCGACCTGCCCTGTCTCGAAGTCCACGATCAGCTCTACGACCGCCACCGCGGTGAACGTGCACGCCTCTCGATTTCGGAAGTGCGAGAACGGTTTCCACAGGAATTCGCGGCCGAACAGGCCGACCCGCTCGGCTTCCGGCCACCGGGCGGCGAGTCCTTCCACGACGTCGCGACACGACTCGGCGATGTCGCGGCACGGATAGAACGCGACCGACAGCATCGCAGCGTCCTGATCGTGGCACACGACGCCGTCGTCCTGATGTTGCGCCGAATCCTCGAAAAGCTCCGCGACGACGAGATTCTCGCCATCGCGGAAGACGGCCTCGCGGGCAACGCCTCGGTCACCACCTGGGAGCGGGACGAGCGCGGCTTCCGGTTGATGTCCTACGACGAGCGCGCCCATCTCGCATGAGCCGCACCGTCAGGATCGGCGCAACGCCAGCACCGGGATCGTCCGCACACCCTTCGTCTTCTCCTCGTATTCGGCGAACCCCGGGTAGCGCCCGGCCTGCACCGCATAGATCCGATCGCGCTCCGCGCCGGTGACCTCGGTGACCGCGACCTCGAAGGTGTCGGTGCCGAGCTCGACCCGCGCCGCACCCGCGCTGGTGAGATTGTAGTACCAATCGGGGTTCGTCGGCGCGCCCGCCTTCGAGGCGAAGACGTAGAACACGCGGGGGTCCTGCTCGTCGGACAGATACATCATCGGCGTGATGCTGTCCTTCCCCGAGCGCCGACCCCGATGATGGACCAGCACCATCGGCGCGCCTTCGAACTGCCCTCCGACCTTGCCCTCGTTGGCCCGGAACTCGTCGATGATCGCCTTGTTCCAGTCGTCGTAGTCGCTCATGTGCTCATCCTGGTCGCTGAGGGCGGCGTCGGCGAGTCGCCGCGCGGGCTGTGCGGCTGCGACCGTGGTCTCGGGTGCCGTGACCAACGTATGCGGGCACCACGAGCGCGGTACTCGGCTAGCGTGACCAGGAGTACACCGGATACACGGCGTACTCACAGCCCTGGGCCGTGACCGAGACCTTCCGGGTATCGGTGGTATTCGGCGGCGTGGTGAGGAATTCGGTATAGGTGGGGCACGCGGCGCTCTGGCGGGCGATGACGGTCGTCTCGACCACCGCCTGCGCGCCGTGGTCACGGTCGAGCACCACCGTCGGTGGGGTGTCCTGGCCCTGCGGCAGCCCGCCGGACAGCGCACCGCGCGGTTTGCGGACGGCATCGACCTGCGGTCCGCCGGTGACCGCCGTGACACCGGGATAGCCGGTGAGACTGCATGCCCCGCTCGCACCCACCACCCAGTAGTTCAGTTTGAACCCCAGCGTCGTCCCCGCCGAGTTGGTGATCGGCTCGGCGTTGAAGTTCAACTGACCGTCAGCACACGCGGGCACCTGTCCTCGAGGCTGACCCTGCGGCGCGTCGGCCTGCGCCGACGTGGCCTGTGCCTGCGGTGACGCGGGCTCGCTCGTGCACCCGGTCAGCACCAGCGCCGCCGCGCCGAGCACCGAGAACACCCCGGCGGTGGTAGCGATTCGTTTCGTCATGAACAACCCCTCATGGTCGAGTCGGAACCGGAAGCGTTCCGCTCCCGTTCGACGTATCCATCCCCCCGTAGGGACGATCCCGTCGAGTCCGAATCGTCAGCCACCCCCACGCCCGTTAACGCCCTCGCGGACAACCCGTTCCGTGACGGCGCACCCGTCGCGTACCTCGTCGTCGCGGAGCGATGGTGGCGGGGATTATGTGTTCCACCCCGCCACCGCCGTGCGAGCGGACGCCGGTCGATATCAGGGGCGGTCCACGTCGGGCACGATGACCTCGGGCTTGAAGATCACCCGGTAGTGGTCGGTGCTGACGCTCGCGCCTTCGAGTTGCTCGGCGACGTAGGTCACGTTGTCGCTCAGGCCGAGGAAGTGCTTCTTGTACTCGTCGCCCTGGGTCTTGCACGTCACTTCGAGTTGGTTGCCCTGATGGTTGATCGAGCACCGGCCCTCGATGGTGAGCATGTAGCGGTCGGTGATTCCGTTGTAGAAGATGATGCGGCGGTTGATCTCGAACTGGTCGGCGGCCTTGGAAAGGTTCTTGGACGCCACTTCGGCGTCGCTGGAACAGCCCGCGACGGTGAGCGCGGCCAGACCCGCGACGGCGACGGTGAGGGCGGTGAGAATCTTCTTCATGCTGTGGTGCTCTTTCGTGGTGGTTGTCGGGCGCGCGGTTACCGCGACACCCGCGAATCCCGCCCGAGCGGGCGGGAAGTCGTACTCCGTGGGGGTTTTCGACGGGGTAGCGCGACACGTCGTCGGGCGTGGCGCCGAGGCCGGTAGTCGTCCGAGGCCCTCGATGCGGTCGAGGCGGAAGACGGCGAACGTGCGCCGCGATACCGCGCTCCCCACGGGCGCATCACCAGCACGTGGTCATGCGCGAATCCTCGAACCTGTTCGGCAGCCCGAGGTGTCGTGGTCGCACTCCCCGAGTCGACCACGACGTCGACAGCACCCGACCGAACTTCGCTGCCCCGCGCGCCTGCCGCGCGGCCCGTGTGCTCGGCTTATCGCCTGCGGATACTGCCGCGGCCGAACTCGTCGAATCGCTCTTCGGCGAACGTGTTTCGGTCCAGCGGTTTCATATCTTCGAACGGATCCGCGAATCGTCTTTTCAGACTGTGCATTTCGATTCCCTCCCCAGGGTCGGCGATACGAATTCGAACGTATGCCGATGTGTTCGATGGTAGAACTTCTGCTTCTCCAGCAGATGTCGTCGCGCTAACCGCAACCGATTCTTAATCAGCAAGCGGTCCCGAGCCGGATGCGGGTGAGCGAGTTGGGACACGGGCAGCGCCGGTGACTCCGCCGCGCGCGGGTCGGTGCGTTCGCGGATCGCGCAGGTACCGAACTCTTCGGTGACCGACTGCGGCCAGCGCATCAGGCCGCGGTAGTGGCGGCAGTTCACCTCGGGCTCGTAACCGGCAGCGGCCGTATCGTCTTCCCCTGGGCTGTGCCGAGGCGGTCGGTGGAGTTGGCGAGCGTGTGATAGAGCCAGTCGTGGGCTTGTCCCACCGTGACGCGTGGTGGGGTCAGTCGATCAATTCGATGCCCCGGGAACGCAGGAGGTCCTGGAGTTGGGGTGCAAGCCGATCCGCGCTGATCACGCGCTTCAAATTCGGAAGGAGGTGGAGATCGTCGAGACCGGCGATGTCGAACTGGTCGCCCTCGCCATCCCAGTCACCGTCGAACCCTCGGGCTCGCAGCGTGTCCTCGAGGGACCATAGCGCGAGCTTCGGGGCCTCTGTATACATGAGTTCCTCGATAACGGCCAGTTTGATGCCGAAGTCCACGAACCTGCTCACACGCTCAAAGTAGCGCTGATCAACGACCAAGGCTTGTCGGGGGATCCTCGAAACCTGTCGGGCGTCGGACGGCTCAGAGACGATCGACACCGCACAGCGCTCGATTTCGGACCTGTCTCCGACGACCGGGTGACGGCGACGCTGCGTGCGTACTTCGATCTCGATGCCGAAGCAGTCGAGGTCGAGAATCGGGCCGCAGAACTTCAACTCGGCGAGCAATGCCCAACCGACCGCTTCCGGCCCTCGCTCTCGCGATCCGCTCCGCACATCTTGCCTAGCAGGTCGCCGGGGGAGGGCGTGGGGCATCGCAGGCTCGATGCGACATGCATCTGCCCGCGAAAGTTATTCGGCCGCAGACTAATTCAGTGAGGCCAGCGCCACCAGGATAATCGGACCCAAGATGATCAGCGCGATGGGAAGCAGGAATTCGATGCGTTCATAGAGCGGCTTACCCGGCTCCATGGGGATGCGTGGGCCGCCGGGAATCGGCGGAGGCAACTCGGTGATCCTCGAGCGGGCAGTGATGTTGATCAGCATGGTGACGGGATTGATCACGGCGGACAGGAAGCCCCACCAGCCGATCCACATGCTCTCGACAGTCATCCTTCGGTAGGTCGCGAGACCGCAATCGCGGCAGAACGGGCCAGGCGACTTCAGGAACTGCATAAAGAAGATGAAACCGCGGTGCCCCCGAATATTCACCGACGCCGCGGGTGTCGAACCGCAGTAGGCGCAGTAGACGCCATTGGCCGTGGACGTGAAAATACCCGATGATTGTGGTGCCGACATGACGTGTTCCCCCGGTGCGATAGTGCGGCCGTCCCGAGCGTGATCCGTTGGGCGGCAGTGAGCAGGCTAACCGTGGCGCACTACGGAGTGCAACATCATCGCTTTCTGCTGCGCTCTGGGAGTTCGACGCGACACTTGGTTCAGGGAGAGTCGATGTGCGCATGGTCGCGATGACGGGCTGACCGTTGATCGGAACATCCGAGACATTCCACGGTGCGCCGACCCCGGCCGACCACGCGGACGGCGTACTGAGCCGTATGGAGGTCGGCCTGTTGCCGTGCCGTTGGCGCGGCGAGAAATTCGATATCGTGCTCGATGAGCCGGACCGAGCGCTCATCCGCAACACCGGGACGCAAGGCGACGTCATCCGCTGTATGCGGGGGATCACGATAGTCCTTTAATACCAGTGGTTCTGCTGCCAGAATTCCCAGGCGGCCTGGGGGCTGCCGTACCGGTCGACCATGTAGTCGTAGGTCCAGCGGATCTGGGTCAGGGGGTTGAAGCGCCAGTCCAGGCCGTGGGTGCGCATCTTGTCCGGGGGCAGGGCCTGGCCGATGCCGTAGGCGCCGCTGGTCGGGTTGGTGGCGAAGACGTCCCATCCGCTCTCGCGGGTGATGATGTTGTCGAAGGCGGGGAATTGGTGAAGGGGGACGATGGTCAGTGCCATCGCCTTGATACTTCCGCGCACGAGGGTGAGCGCGAGTCCGGCGACGGGGACTGCGGCGATGTTCTGATCGTCGGGGATGGCGGTGACCGGGCCCGCGGTGGCCGGGGTGGCAGTGATTCCCAGGGCGCACGCGGTGACGGCGATGGCGAGAACCAGACGCTTCATGGGCGAACAGCTCCTTTGCGAGGGGGTGTGCTCACAACCGAGCAAACCAGCAGTTATCCGAACCGTGATGTAGGTGACTCGGCGTGTCAGCGGGGGAAGGGAGATCCGGACAGTGTGTCCGGATCTCCGGTGGCCTCGGCAAACCGCGCGCGCTGGCCCGCCCGGCTCTAGGATGACGATCATGGCCGCGGGTAACCGCGGGCCGGTGTTTCCCGACCGGAAGGGATGAACAGATGAGTGTCTTCTCGCCTGGATTCCGAGGTCGTTCGCGCCCGGCGGGGCACCAGTTGCCGCCGGGGCAATACGAAACCGACGATTTTCCCGTGCTTTCGGCGGGGCCGACACCGCGCATCTCGCTCGACACGTGGACGTTCACCATCGTCGACGAGACCGGTGGGCGTCACAGCTGGAATTGGGCGGAATTCAACGCTCTGCCGCAGACCAGTCCGCACGTGGATATCCACTGCGTCACCCGATGGTCGAAATTCGACACCGACTGGGTCGGCGTCTCCCTGGACACGCTGCTGGAACCCGTCGAGACGCAGGCCGAATTCGCGCTCGCGGTGAGTTACGGGGGCTACACGACGAATGTGCCGCTAGAGGATCTCACCGACGGCAAGGCGTGGATCGTGCACCGCTTCGGCGGTCACGATCTCGCACCCGAACACGGCGGTCCGGCGCGGCTGCTCATTCCGCACCTGTATTTCTGGAAATCGGCCAAATGGGTGACCGAGCTGCGGCTGCTCGATGAGGACGAACCCGGTTTCTGGGAGAACGCGGGCTATCACGATTACGGAGATCCGTGGCGCGAGCAGCGGTATCAGGGCGATTGACCACCTGGCGGGCGGCCGAACTCGTCGCGGTACGAGCCGAGACGGACACGGCCCGCACCCTGACCCTGCGGGTCGAGCGGTGGCCGGGACATCTGCCCGGTCAGCACGTCGACGTGCGGCTGACCGCACCGGACGGATACCAGGCCGAGCGCAGCTATTCCATAGCGTCACCGGTCGACGGTGATCTGATCGACCTGACCGTCCAGCGGGTGCCCGACGGTGAGGTCTCCGGCTATCTGGTGGACGGCCTCGAGGTGGGGGAGCGGATCGAGATCAGGGGCCCGGTCGGCGGATGGTTCGTGTGGAATCCCGAACGTGATGGTCCGGCGCTGCTGGTCGCGGGCGGTTCGGGGATCGTGCCGATCATGTCGATGCTGCGGGCCCGCCGTCGCGCGGGCGTCGGCGTGCCGGTTCGGGTGATCTACGCGCTGCGCGATCCGGGACAGCTGTTCTACCGCGACGAACTCGCGGCGGACCCCGATCTGTTCCTGGCCTATTCGCGGACGGCTCCGCCCGGCGATCCGCGCCCACCCGGCCGACTGTCCGGCGCGGAACTGACCCGCCACGGTCTCACGCCCTCATCGGCACTCACCTGTTACGTCTGCGGACCCACTGGATTCGTCGAATCCGTCTCGGCCGCACTGGTTTCCATCGGGCACGAGCCCGCGCGCGTCAGAACCGAACGCTTCGGACCGAGTGGGAGATAGCCATGGGTGAACAATCGGCCCCGTTGCCGATCTACGCGGACGACAGCCACGTCGACGGAAACGCTCTGGCGGGTCCGCTCTCGGAGATCTTCGTCAGCGATGTCACGATCTGCGCGTGCCGCTGCGGCGTCTGCGGCGCGACCGCCCCGCTGGCGCGCGCCATGGTCTACCTGGGCGCGGGGGCGGTGGTGCGCTGCGCGTTCTGCTCGGCCATCGTGCTCCGGCTGACGACCACACCGCAGGGGCGCTGGCTCGATCTCGGCGAGGGCGCGTCGCTGTGCTTGCCCGCGCCCGAATCGCCCTGAGTCGGTCGAGCCGCGCCGATGGTGGCCACGTACCGCCAACGCGGCCGCGGCGGGCGCAGCAGCGAGCATGAACAGGTGATCCACGGCGGATTTCCGGCGGTGACCGAGGCTGCCGAGCCGTGACCGCCACGGCGGCCGCCGCCGCGCCTCGACCCCGGCACCGCGACCCGCCGCCGCCACCACCGCCGCCGCCACCGCCGCTGCTGCTGCCGCCGCTGCTGCTGCCGCCGCTGCTGCTGCTGCTGCTGCCGCCGCTGCTGCTGCTGCTGCTGCTGCTGCTGCTGCTGCTGCTGCCGCTGCTGCTGCTGCCGCTGCTGCTGCCGCTGCTGCCGCCGCTGCTGCTGCTGCCGGCACCGATGACGACAGCCGCCGCCGCGACAGCGGTGCCGAGCCTCGGCCACGATCGAGCGCGTTGTCGGTATCCGGCGACCGACCCGGCCGAGGCGACGTATTTCGCTCTTGTTTCGCACCACCGCCGCACTGTGCTGTCCGTGTTAACGCGCCGGTGTGAAATCGCTGGTCTCCGATTACCCGGAAGCGACTCGTGCGTGTTCAGGGTATTCCCCGGAACGCACCAGGTGCATCCAAAAATGTTGTGGGACAGTACTTTATGGTAAATAGATGCGCCCAATCGGCGGTGAGCGTCCGGTAATCCCCAATTCGTCCCGATGTGACCAAACGGCAATGTCCGGGGCGTGAACTCTATTCATCGGCTCGCACCACGAACAAGTGCAGCCGGTGTATCGCGTCACTCGCATCCGAAAACATCCAGGAGCTGTCATGGCCGCACCCACCACTTCGCCGGCGGAGATCGAGAAGCAGATCGAGGAGAACATCGCGAAGTCGCTCGCCGAGATCCCGCATCCGGCATTGCCGCAGGGCACCAATATCTACGGTTCGACGAAGATCTTCCCGGACTACCAGGCGGAGGCGGGCGAAACCTATTTCACCCTCGTGCACGGTATCGCGCACGAATCCTCGGTGAGTTTCGTCGCGATTTTGCAGGCCACCCGCGCTCTGCGCAAGGGTTTCGAGTCGGCGATCTACTTCTACGGTCCCGGCGCGATCAACTGCGTCGCGACGCGCGGTTTCCCGACCACCGGTGACAGCGGGTTCCCCGGTGAGCAGAACATCAATCAGGCGCTGGCGACCTTCATCAAGGAGGGCGGCAAGGTGTTCGCCTGCCGGTTCGGTCTGGCCCTGCACGGCGCGCGCGAAGAGGATCTGATCGAGGGTGTCATTCCCGCCCATCCGCTCGACGTCCAGGACGCGCTGATCCATTACGCGCGCAAGGGCGCGATCATCAACTCCACCTACCAGCTGTAGGCGCGATCATGGCCGACCTGTCAACGCGAGTCGATCTGGCGCTCCTCGGAATTCGCGTCGATGTTCCCGTGCGCCGCCGGTCCGGGGCGGGACCGAGTGACGACGGCCATGTCCTGATCGGGGGTGCGGGCGCCGCCATCCCCCTCCGTTCCGAGAGTCCGTACGAGATCAGGGCGAACCGGCTGTTGTTCGACGGCACCGATATCGGTGTCGAGGTCGAGCCGGTGCGCCGACCTCGTTTCTACGATCTGAGCACGGCCGACGGGGTGGCCTACGACAAGATCGCCAAATTGCACGGCGCAGATGTCCTCGCCACGACCGTCGTGCAGACCTGTATCCGCTACGGCGAGGATCAGCGCTGCCGTTTCTGCTCCATCGAGGCGTCGCTGCGGGCGGGTGACACCGTCGCGGTCAAACGACCCGATCAGCTCGCCGAGGTCGCGGCAGCCGCCGTTCGCCTCGACGGCGTCCGGCAGATGGTGATGACCACGGGCACGTCGGCGGCGGCCGACCGCGGCGCTCGCCATCTCGCCCGCTGCGTGCGCGCGGTCAAGGCCGCCGTGCCGGATCTGCCGATCCAGGTGCAGTGCGAGCCACCGGGGGATCTCGGCACGATCTCCGAATTACGCTCGGCCGGTGCCGATTCCATCGGCATCCACGTCGAGTCACTGGACGATCGGGTGCGCGCGCGGTGGATGCCGGGCAAGTCGACGGTGCCGCTGAGCGAGTATCGCGCAGCCTGGGCGGAGGCGGTGCGGGTTTTCGGCCGCAACCAGGTGTCGACCTATCTGCTGGTCGGGCTCGGCGAGGACCCGGACGAATTGGTCTCGGGCGCCGAGGAACTCATCGAGATGGGCGTGTATCCGTTCGTCGTGCCGTTCCGGCCGTTGGCGGGAACCCTCGCCGTCGACGTCGACCACGCGGTCGCGCCGCGGGCGGCGGTACTGGAGGACGTCAGCCGTCGGGTCGGCGCGGCACTGCGTCGCGCCGGAATGCTCGGCGCCGATCAGAAGGCGGGATGCGCGGCCTGCGGGGCGTGCAGCGTACTGCCGAACGCGGGAGGCTGACATGGGCGCCGATTTCGACCTGGGCACCGTCAGGGATGGGTGGACCGATCAATTCGCCACCGCGCCGACGCCATCGCTGGACTATTGCGTGCTGTCGGGGCATCGGGAACCGGCCGAACCTCCGTCCGGGTATCTGATCGCACCGGCCGACGACCGGCGGCTCGCGCAATACCGGGCCATGCGCCGGGAGAATTTCGTCGTCGAGCAGGGGCTTTTCGCCGGATCCGATTCCGATGACATCGACGACGATCCGCGCACCACGGTGCTCGTCGCCCTCACCCCGGACGGCGTACTGCTCGGCGGCGTGCGCCTGGCCCCGGCCACACCGGTCGATATCGGGTGGTGGACCGGAAGCAGGCTGGTGGTCGACTGTCGCCTGCGCACCAAGGGTGTCGGGCAGGCACTGGTCCGCGCCGCGTGCGCCTTCGCGGAGAACTCCCAGGTGTTGCGCTTCGAGGCGACGGTGCAGGCGCGGTACGAGCGGATGTTCGCCGGGCTCGGCTGGATCCGGTTGGGCGAGTGCGTGGTCGGGCAGACCGATCACGTGCGGATGCGCTGGCCGATCGACCGGGTCGAGCGTTTGGCCCACGCGACCAAGGGCATGCTCGCCGCCGCGCTCGCACCGCTGCGCGGAGACGCCATGGCCCTGGGCGGCAGTGGTTTTCGCGGTGACGACGGCGCTCCCGTACCCGGCAGCGATCTGGTGGCCGCCTGCGACGCGATCATCCCGTCCATGGTCGAACGCGATCCGGAATGGGCGGGCTGGTGCGCGGCGTTGGTCAATCTCAACGATCTCGCCGCGATGGGCGCGCGGCCGGTCGGCATGCTGGACGCGGTGGGCGCCCCGACCCGGTCGCTGCTGATCCGGGTGCTGCGCGGCCTCGGCCGGGCGAGCGAGATATGGGGTGTGCCGGTCCTCGGCGGACACACTCAACTCGGTGTGCCTGCGGCGCTGTCGGTCACCGCGCTCGGTCGCACCGCGCATCCGGTGCCGGGCGGTGGCGGGCGGATCGGCGACGACGTGCGGCTCACCGCGGATCTCGGCGGCAGGTGGCGCGCGGGATACACGGGCCGACAATGGGATTCGTCCTCGCATCGCACCGGCGCGGAATTGCGCCGACTCGGCGATTTCGTCGCCCGGACGCGTCCACACGCGGCCAAGGACGTCAGCATGGCCGGGCTCGCCGGTACCGCGGGAATGCTCGCCGAGGCGAGCGGGGTCGGCGTCGAACTCGACGTGTCGCGTATCCCGCGACCATCGGAAACCACTGTCGCGGAATGGATCACCTGCTTTCCCGGTTTCGCGATGATCACCGCCGACCGGCCGGGCGCGCCGATCGCCCCGGCCGGACCGGCCACCTCCGCGGTGTGCGGAGTCCTCACATCGACACCGGGGGTCACCTTGCGCTGGCCCGACGGAACGACCACGGTCGCGGTGCCAGACGCCGTCACCGGATTGGGAGAATCATGAGCGAGCACACGATATCGGTGGCTGCCGCCGAATTCGGCCGCGATATGGACGCCTGCTATCGCACCATCGAGGCGCTGATGACACAGGCGCGCGAACGCGGCAGCAGTCTGCTGGTCCTGCCCGAGGCATGTCTGGGCGGTTACCTGCCCAGTCTGGGCGGCGGCGGGGAGAGCGAGGAGGCCAAACAGCGCAGGCTGAGCAGTCTGCCGCCCGCCCTCGAACTCGATGGTCCCGAACTGCGCCGGATCATCGCCATGGCGGGCGATCTCGTCGTCACCCTCGGTTTCTGCGAGGCCGACGGCACGGCCAGGTACAACGCGGCGGTCACCCTGCACGGCGACGGCATCCTCGGCTCCTACCGCAAGGTGCACCAGCCACTCGGCGAGAATCTCTGCTATTCGGCGGGATCGGAATACCGGGCCTTCGACACTCCGGTCGGTCGGCTCGGCATGCAGATCTGCTACGACAAGGCCTTCCCCGAGGCCGCGCGCAGCCTCGCGCTCGACGGCGCGCGGATCATCACCTCCCTGTCGGCCTGGCCGACGGCGCGCACCGCCACCGTCGAACGGCTCGAGGACGACCGATGGAAACAGCGCTTCGATATCTACGACCGCGCCCGCGCGGTGGAGAACCAGGTCGTGTGGGTGGCGTCGAATCAGGCGGGTTCCTTCGGCTCGCTGCGTTTCGTGTGCAGTGCGAAAGTCGTCGGACCCGGTGGTGAGGTGCTCGCCGACACCGGTGTCGTCCCGGGGCTCGCCACCGCGACGGTCGACGTCGACGCCGCGCTGGAACAGGCGCGCGGAGGCGGGATGTACAACCTGCGCGACCGGCGGCCCGAGCTCTACCACCGGGTCGTGCAGCGGCACGGGGTCGTCGGCAGGCCCGACAGTCCGGAGGCCGAACTCGTCGCGTCGGCGAATACGGGCGGCCAGTGATGAGCGACGACTCGAAGGCGGCCGGGGCCGTGGAACATCGGGAGGTCGTCGTCATCGGCGGCGGTCAGGCCGGGCTGTCCATGAGCTGGCATCTGACCGCCCGGGGCATCGACCACGTCGTCCTCGAACGCGACACCCTCGCGCACGAATGGCGTGACAGCCGCTGGGACAATTTCACCCTCGTCACCCCGAACTGGCAGTGCGTCCTGCCCGGATATCCCTACAGCGGAACGGATCCGGACGGATTCATGTCCCGCGCCGAGGTCTACGACTGGGTGCGCGCCTACGCCGACACGTTCGGCCCGCCGGTACGCGAACGCGTCGAGGTCGTCTCGGTCACGCAGTCCCACGGTGGCGGATTCGACCTGGAGACCACCGCGGGTCCGCTGCGCGCGGATCAGGTGGTGGTCGCGGTCGGCGGCTATCACGTGCCGACGATTCCGCGATTCGCGGAGAAACTGCCGCACGGCATCGAACAGCTGCACTCGGCCGAATATCGCAACGCGGACGCACTACCCGACGGTGGCGTCCTGGTCGTCGGAACCGGCCAATCCGGGGCGCAGATCGCCGAGGACCTGCACCTGGAGGGGCGCGCGGTGCATCTGGCCACGGGTGACGCGCCCCGGGTCGCCCGGTTCTACCGCGGCCGCGACTGTGTGGCGTGGCTCCAGGACATGGGCCATTACGACATTCCCATCCAGCAGCAGCCGGGCGGGCTCGGCAAACGCGAGAACACCAACCACTACGTCACCGGCCGCGGCGGCGGTCGCGATATCGATCTGCGCCGATTCGCCACCGAGGGAATGTCGCTCTACGGCCGGATGGTCGACATCGTCGACGGCACAGCGGTATTCGAGCCCACCCTGACGCGCTCGCTCGACGCCGCCGACGCGGTCGCGGAGAGCATCAAGGATTCCATCGACGTCCACATCGCCCGTCTGGGTATCGACGCGCCCGTCGAAGCCAGGTACCGACCGGTGTGGCGACCCGAACGCGAGATCACCGAACTGGACCTGCGCGCGGCGGATATCGCGACCGTCATCTGGTCGGTGGGATTCCGCACCGACTACCGATGGTTGCGCGTCGGCGTCTTCGACGGCGCGGGCCATCCCTGTCACCACCGCGGCGTCACCGATATAGCCGGACTGTATTTCCTGGGGCTGCCGTGGCTGCACACCTGGGGTTCGGGCCGCTTCGCCGCTATCGCGCGCGACGCCGAACACCTCGGCGAGCGGATCGCGGCGAGCGCCAGGGAAAAAGCCGCGGCCTGAGACCGGAGCCGAGATGCCCCTCACCCGAATAGCCGCCGTCGCCGGGCATTTCGGCGCCGATATCGGTCGCGCGCTCGACAAGCTCGCCGGAATCATCGAACGGCTCGGCGCGGACGGCGTCGACCTGCTGGTCCTGCCCGACGCGACCCTGGGCGGCTACCTCGGCGACCTGAGCAATCCCGATCCGGCGCACTGGCCGGAGGCGATCGACCCCGACGGTTCCGAGATCGGGATGCTGTGCCGAATGGCCGGGGCGATGACGGTCTGCGTCGGATACGCGGAGCGGGCGGGGCCGCGGCGCTACAACGCGGCGGTCTGCCTCACCGGCGACGGCGTACTCGGCCGTCACCGCAAGGTGCACCAGCCGGCGGGGGAACATCTGGCCTACGCGGCGGGCGACCGATTCGCGGCGTTCGACACCCCGGTCGGGCGGCTCGGCATGCTGATCGACTACGACAAGACCTTCCCCGAATCGGCGCGCACGCTCGCCCTGGACGGCGCGCGCACCATCGCGGCGCTCTCGGCGTGGCCCGCCAGTGTCACCGATCGCGCCTCGCGCATGCCCAACGACCGGCAGGCGCGGCTGTTCGACCTCTACGACCAGGCGCGCGCCGCCGAGAACCAGGTGGTGCTCGCCTCGTCCAACCAGACCGGAATCACCGGCAGACTGCGCTTTCTCGGTCAGGCCAAGGTGGTCGGTCCCGGCGGCGACATCCTCGCCAAGACCTGGTCGAAAGGCGGTCTGGCCGTGGCGGATATCGATATCGACGCCGAGGTGGACCGGGCGAGACGGGTACTGCGGCACCTGGACGAGCGCCGCACCGACACCTATCGCAATCTGTTGCGAGACAAGGGCGGGCGACCATGCGAATAGCGTTGCTGACCTATTCCACCAAACCGCGCGGCGGCGTGGTGCACACCCTCAACCTCGCCGAGGCGCTGGCGCGGGCGGGCGCCGAGGTGACCGTGTGGACGCTGGGCCGGGGCGGCGACGCCGCCTTCTTCCGCGCCGTCGATCCGGCCGTGCGGGTCGTGGTCGTGCCGTTCACCGCCTCCGACACCGAAACCGTCGGCGCGCGGATCCTGCGCTCCATCGACACCCTGCGGGCCATGTTCACCCCGGACGGTTACGACATCGTGCACGCGCAGGACTGCATCAGCGCCAATGCCGTCGGTGACTGCGTCCGCACCATCCACCACCTCGACGATTTCACCACCCCCGAACTCGCGCGCTGTCACGAACGCGCGATCCGCGATCCCTACGCGCGCGTCTGCGTGTCGGCGGCCGTCGCCGCCGAGGTGCGGGAACGGTACGGATTCACGCCGACCGTCATCCCGAACGGTGTCGAATACGATCGATTCGCGCGGGCCGCCGAACCGCGCGCGGCCCCGGACCGGCGTCGGTGGCGGGATCGGCTCGGCCGGTACGTGCTCGCGGTCGGCGGCATCGAGCCGCGCAAGGGCAGTATCGATCTGCTCGAAGCCTTCGCGATACTCGGCGAACCGGGAGTGCGCCTGGTATTCGCCGGGGGCGAGACACTGTTCGACTACCGCGAGTACCGCGCGCGATTCGACGCGCGCGCCGAGGAACTCGGCATCGACGTGACGGTTCTGGGGCCGGTCGCCAACGACGAACTCCCCGCACTCGTCGCCGCCGCGACGGCACTGCCGTTCTTCTCCGTCAAGGAAGGTTTCGGACTGGCCGCGATGGAGGCGCTGGCCGCCGGGATTCCGGTGGTCGCCCGTGATCTGCCGGTGCTGCGCGAGGTGTTCTCGGACGCGGTCACCTACGCGACGACACCGCGCGAGCTGGCGGAGCGACTGCGGCACACGCTGCGGTCCGACGCCGCGCGCCGTGAGCGCGGACGTGTCATCGCGCGTGGCTTCGACTGGGACAGCGCGGCCGCCGCGCACCTGCGTTTCTACGCCGGGGTCGCCGAGTCGGATCCCCGGCGAGGACGGGCGGAAGCGTCGACGCCGATGGTGCGTCCTGGTTAGCCAGGAGTACGCTCATTCCCGAGGCCGCTCGGTACGGAGGTGTTCCGATGACAGCGCTCCCGCCGGCACAGCTCGGTCGCCGGATGCGCAATATGCGCGAGAAGCAGGCGCGCATCCTCGACGCGGCCACCGCACTGTTCGCCGAGCGCGGGTACGCCGGTGTCACGGCCCAGGAGATCTCGGACCGGGCCGATATCGCCGCGGGCACCCTGTTCCGCTACGCGGCGACCAAGGGTGAACTCCTGCTCATGGTGTACAACGCGGAATTTCGCGAGGCGCTCGACCGCGGTGAACACGCGGCCGCGGCGCACGACGATCCGGTCGGCGCGGTACTCGCGATGGTTCTCCCGATCCTGGGCGCCGCGGACCGGCACGTCGAGAACAGCGTGGCCTACCAGCGGGAACTGCTGTTCGGTCCGCCCGCCGAGACCTATCGCACGGAAGGTACGGCGCTGATAGCGCAGCTCGAAACTATGGTCGCCACTCGTTTGCTGTCCGGCTCGACCGGGCCTGCTGCCGTGGGGAGTGAGATCGAACGTCGCGCCCTGCTGGCGGGCCGCGGTGTCTTCGCGGTGCTCCATCTGATCCTCGCGTCGCCGTCCGAGGGCGCGTATTCGGATCGCGTCCCGGACCTGCGCGATCAGATCGCCCAGATCGTCGCGGGTTTCTACGCGACGGCCACACGGACACCGGAGGGGCGCGAGTAACGCCACGCCCGGCGGGATCGACCACGACGCGGTTCGGTCGGACGTGTTCCTCGTGCCGAGCCGCGTCGGTCAGGCCTCGCGAAGTTCCGTGGCCCCCGTCGCCGGGCGCAGCGGCGCCGGACGCCAGGCCGCGATCGCCCAGACGACGACGATATCGATCGCGATGACGAGTATCGACCACGCCGGATAGCGCGGTAGCGCGAGAAAATTCATGATGATCGACAGCACCGCGAGGCAGATCGCGGCGTATCTGCCCCACATGGTGCCGGTGAGCAGACCGATCGAGCAGAGCGCCAGAACGGCGCCGAGGGCGATGTGGATCCAGCCCCACGACGTGGCGTCGAACTTGTAGATGTATTCGACACCCGCGCCGTAGAACTCGTCGTCCAGCAGGGCGGAGAGGCCCTCGAAGAACGAGAGCATCGCGGCGGTGAACAGAAGTATCGCCGTGGCGAGGGATGTGCCTTCGACGATCCGTTGCCGAAGGGGATGCCCGGCGCCGGCAGGTGGTTCGAGATCAGACGCGTAAGTCATGGTCGACCTTTCCTGTTCCGCTGTGAATCGAAATGGGGTGTTATTCCTGATCCATTCTTTCGGCGAGCGCTCTGTCGAATCGGTGGACGGTATTTTCCGAGGGTGGCGGGTTCCGGCGCCCCCGGTCGCGGACGCGCGTCGGGATCAGACCGCGGCGAGCGGGACGAACGGTCCGTAATCGCGGACGTGCCCGTCCATCCACTCCCACACCGAGGTGCTGTCGACGGCGACGCCGCGTTGCAGGCACAGCCGCCAGCCGACGGTCGTCTTCTGCCAGATATCCCCATCGCAGTCGCGATAGAGGCCGGTGCGCGCCGGTTCTCCCGCCTCGGCCGCCCCTTCGGCCTGCGTGGTGTCGACGGGTGCGGCGTAGCCGAGCAGGCGATCGGTGAGTGCCACCGTCTGCTCGGCCAGTCCGAGCAGACCCGCGAGGATGGCGGCACGGTCCGGAGCGACGAGCGGCTGCGCGGTACGTACGTCGGACGAATCCATCATGGGAACTCCTGAGTCGAGGAAATGTGTTCCGGCCAATTATCCGACGGCGCGCTTCCAGATGCCTTCCGCGCCACTTCCATTCGGCTTCCATCATGGTTCGATACCGTTTCGTGATATCTTGCCCGACCGTGATCCGGGTGGCGCATGAATAGAGTATCGGTATTCCTCGGGTGTTCGGGATCCGAGGGCTCGGCGGATCCGGGCGCGGCCGAAAAAACGCGATGTGTCATGTATTGGTGGATCATCTCGGCGCCGTCGCGCAGTCCGTCCGCTATATGGCTGGTTCCGATCCGGCGGTAGGTGTTCTTGTGTAGCAACGTGTTTGCCGACACATCCGGATCACTACCGTTTGTAAATTCTGGTACTCACAGGTAATTTGACGGACAATCATGCAAACTAAACGGTAGTTTTTCGAATATCCGGCGGTTGGAGGGGCGTCGTGCCATGACGGAGCTACAGGTTCGAGTGTTCGGCCCGCTGCGAGTCTCATTGGATGGCCACGCAGCCCGTATCGGAACGGGACGGCAGCAAGCCGTACTCGGTCGCCTTGTCCTCGCAGGTGGGAAAACGATCGCGGTCGACAGACTGGCCGAGGATGTCTGGGACGGTGCGCCGCCGGCCCAGGCCGCCGCTGTTCTACAAGTTCAAATACATAATCTCAGAAGGGTTCTCGAACCCACGCGAAGACCGCGCACGCCCGCCAGGATCCTCGTCTCCGAGGCGGGTGGATACGCGTTGCGATTGGACGCGGGCAGTGTCGACGCGTGGCGATTCGAGGAGTTGCTGCGGCTGTATCAGCTAAAGGCGCACAGCGTGAACGACCGTCCGACGGCGGGCGAGCGGTATCGGATGCTCGACGAGGCATTGAATTGCTGGCGCGGCAATGCCTTCGAATCTTTCCCAGGCGCCTCATGGGCCACAGCCGAGGTAACGCGGCTGACCGATCTGAGAATTTCGGCGACCGAGATGCGGGCCGAAGCCGCGCTGGAACTCGGTCGCGTCGGCGAAGTGATCGCGGTTATGCGACAGCAGGTCGAGGAAAATCCCGGACGTGAAGAGAGCGCGCGACTGCTCGCTTCCGCCCAATACCGTGTCGGTCAGCAGGTGGAAGCGCTGGCGACACTGCGCCGCACCCGTGAGTTTCTGCGATCCGAATTCGGGATCGACCCGGGCCAGCGGCTGAACGACCTCGAGTCGGCCATCCTCAATCAATCGCTGGAGTTCCATCGCGATGTCGGCGCCGATAATTCGATCTCCCTGCGGAATCCGCAGGTGGGAGCCGGTATCAGGCCCGGTAGGGCCACCGTCGCGACCGCCGCCGTCTTCTATCCGCGCCAACGCGCGGCCATTCAGGCGACAGCGACCGAGACGCGGGCGGACGGCCTGCGTGTCATCTGGTTGATGGGTGAATCCGGTACGGGGAAAACGGCGCTCGTGGCGGGAGTGCTCGGCGGTCTGGCCGCCGAGGGGTGGACGACCGCCTCGGGGCAATGCCCGGAGATCGACGGCGCGCCGCCCGCGTGGGTGTGGACGGAGATCCTTGCCGAACTCGGCGGCGCGCCCGACCCCGCCGAATCCAGGCAGGGGCCGATAGATCCGTTCACCATCGCCCAGGCGGTCGCGTCGAGGTGCCGTGAACTCGCGGGCGGGGGACCGGTCGCCATCGTGCTGGAGGACGCGCACCGTGCCGAAGCCGCGACCCTACAGGTCCTTCGGCAGCTGGCGACCTGGCTGCACCGGGAGCCGGTCCTGATCGTGATGACGGTGCGCGGTTCGGAACTGACACCGCTGTTGCGGGCCACCGAGGCGGCGATCGCGGACCGGACCACCGAACGGGTGCAGCTGTCCGGGCTCGACCTCGCCGGGACGCGTGAGATCACCCGTCAGGTCGGTCTGGCCTCGATCGACGACGAGACCTTGCGCGTGCTGCATAGACGTACCGGCGGCAATCCGCTCTTCATCCGGGAATTGTCGAAATTGCTTGCAGCGCGGGGGGATCTGGTCGGTCTGCCGGAGAGTATCCGCGCGGTGCTGATCGAACGGATCGAGCGTTTGCCCGCGGGCGTGCTCGCGGTACTGCAACATCTGGCCGTGTGGGGCAGGGCGGTCGATATCGACACCCTCGCCGAGTTGTCGGGCGTCCCCGAGGAAAGTCTGGTCGACCTCATCGACACCGCGGCGGCCGCCGACCTCGTCACCTTCGACGGATGCGGCCGGATCATGCCCGACCACCCGCTGATCCAGGATTCGGTCTACGACAGCATTCCGCCGCTGCGCCGCAGTCGGATGCACTGGAACGCGCTGGCGCTCATGGAGAGTCGTGAGCCGGGCGGCGGAGCGGACCTGCGCGAGGCCACCGCGCTGGCGTATCACTCGGCGCGCGGGGCGACCAGGACCACCGCGCGTCACGCCCTGGAACACGTCACCGCCGCAGCGCGGATCTGCGACAGTCTCGGCATGCGCGGCGACGCGACGCGGTGGTGGCGGGCCGCGGTCGGATTGCACGAATTGGCCGACCACACCATGAGTTCGGCCGCGCGGGCCGAACGGGAGAGTTTGCTCGACACGCTGTGCGCCTTCACCAACGCGCTCGCGTTGGACGGTCGGGTCCGCGCGGCCAGGGCGGTCCAGGAACGGGCGCTCGGCCTGGCCGAGAGTCTGTCCGGCCACGATCAGGTGGTCCGCGCGCTGACCTGCTGGCGCGCGCCGGTGGTGCACGGCATCCGGGACTGGTATCCGCGTGACAGCCGGGTGCGCGACGCCTTGGCCTCGGCCATCGCGCGGGAGAACTCGCGTCACGACGAGGCGTGGTTGCTCGTCGCCCTCGTCTTCGAGACCCCGACGGGCGTCGGCATCGATTCGGCGCGTCAGCGGGCCGCACGGGCATTGGCGACGGCCCAGGACAGCGGTGACCTCGAATTGTTCTGTGCCGCGCTCAATGCCGTCGCGTACACCACGGTGGGATCGGCGCGGCTGGATCGGTGGCGCGTCCTCGCCGACGATCTGCTGCGCGTATCGCTGGACGCGCGGTCGCTGGACTACCAGGCGCTGGCCCACTACATGCGCTTCCGGGTGGCCTGCCGCGACGTCGACCTCGCCGAGGCGACCAGACATGCTGTGCGTGCGCTCGAATGCGCGATTCGCGGCGAATCCCAGCAGTTGCTCTGCCAGTTGATCGCCTTCCCCGCGGTGGTGCGGGTGCTGCGCGGTGAGCTGAGCGCCGCCGAATCCGACTATCGACGTTTCGGCGCGGCCACGACCAGAACCGGGATCACCGACGAGGAGGCGATCCGCATGACGGGCGCGGTCACCATCGCGTGGGCGCGCGGTGACCTGTCGGTCGTGCTGAACCGGGTGGCACGGTGGTTCGTGGCGGAACCGGAGCTGGTCGCCCAGCTCTACGTCCTCGCGCTGATCCACGCGGGCGATTCCGTCCGGGCCCGCGCGATATTTCGCGAATACGACCGGGTCGCCGACGGTTTCCACTGGCAGGTGATGTCCGCGTTTCGCGGGTACGCGGCGGTGGCGCTCGGTGAGATGGACGCGGCGGGCGAGATCTACGACGCGTTGCGTCCGCATTCCGGCACCTTCATCGGATTGGACAGCGGTGTCACCACTTTCGGTCCGATGGACGGTCTGCTGGCCGATCTGGCCGAACTGCGCGGCGACTCCGACACCGCGGCGGCCATGCGAGCGGCCGCGGAAACGCTCGTCATCGACGTGCGCAGATCGCTGGATTCCCTTGCGCCGCTGCTCGACTCGATCGACGAACGGTGCGGCGGATCCACTTCGGACAAATCGGAGCGTCTGCGCTGAATCGCCCGTTCTCGGCTACTCCTCCGGGAACGGGATCAGTTCCAGATGTTGGGCGGCGGGCGCCGTACCGGTTCCGAGTCCGGAAACCGGGCTGACACCGCCGCGATGCGCGGCGAGCCACTGCCCGCACACACATCGCAGATAGCGGACCGAGCCGTGCGACGACACATACATCGGTGCGGGCCATGAGCAGGTCGGGCAATCGGCGGCCATGGCGCCAAGCCTGGATAACGACCGCCGGTATTGCAAAGACCGCCTCGGCGTGGCGACCGGTCGGAATCGTGTCGATTCAGCAGTAGTGACACACGCCACTGGCGGGCAGTTGAATGAAACACTCTCCGCAGACGCGCTGACGGGTCGGCTGAGCGGTCTCCTCCTGCGGCGGTTCCGGCTGCGCCGTCTGGGCCGGGCTCGTGGCCTCGGCGGCGGGCGCCGTCATCGTCGTCATCCGCCTGCGGGCCGCCACCTTGGGGGTGAGCGGCGGGACGGCGCCGTCGGCGGGCATACCGGCGCCGAAATGCTGGTAGCACTGCCAGCGCGCGTAGGCGGCGTGCAATTCGAGATCGTCCGGGATCGGGAGCCCGGCCAGTTCCAGGACGTAGCGGTAGGCGTCACCGACGGTCTGGTTCTGCCGCACGCACAGCGCGGTCAGCGGCGGCTCGCCCGCGCGGTGGCAGCGTCGCGCCACCTTGCGCAGGATGGCGTCGATCCAGGTGCGGGTCGGTGCCTCGGTCTGGACTCCCGAGGTCTCCTGCACCTGCTCGGCCAATTCGTTGACGGTGATGAAATGTCCGTAGCCGGTGGCGGTTTCGGACAGCACCGCATGGGCCGCGAGCGCCCACGCCACCGTCGCATCCCGGAATGGCACCGCCGTTCCGTCCGCCGTTCGCCTTGCCCCTGCCGTCGTCGCTACGGATGCCCTCGTCACCCGAATAATTTAACCCCTCGCTTTCTCGCGAATCGACCGGGCTCCCGGCGCGGGGGCCCGCCGGGGGTGTCGGCGACGAGGTGCTACGCGCCCGGACGCAGACCGATCGGGGTGAGTTCGCATTTCGGCGGCGCGGCGGGCCGTCGGTCCACAGTCGGTTCCCCCGGCGCGTCCAACCGGGTGCGAATCCACTCCCTGACATCGCGCAATCGCGCGATCCTGTCGTCGAGTTCGCCGAGCTTCCTGCGGTAGACCTCCGACGACGCCGGACAGGAATCGCCGGTGGGGAATCCGGCCCTGAGGCATTCCACGAACGGCCTGATCTCCTCCAGGTCGAATCCGCAGTCCTGAAGGGTCCGGATCTGGCGCAGGACCAGCAGATCGTCCTCGTCGTAGACCCGGTAGCCGCTGTCGTCGCGCCGCGCGCTGAGCAATCCGCGCGATTCGTAGTACCGCAGCGCGCGCGTGGTGGTCGCCGAGCGCCGGGCCAGCTCTCCGATACGCATCCGTGAGTCCTTCCCTGGCGAGGCATCCCGATGCCCGACATCGACGCTAGACATTGACCTCGACGTCAAGGCAAGGCGAAAAATTCCCGCGCGGGGCTCAGCCGCTCAGACCACGCCTGGCCAGCAGCGGCTCGATATCGGGGGCCCGGCCGCGGAAACTCTCGAAGGCCGCCAGCGGATCGACCGAGCCACCCCTGGCCAGCAGCGCGCGACGGAAGATCTCGCCCTTCTCCCTGATCGACGCCGACCCGTCCTCGAACCACGCGACGGTGTCGGCGTCGAGCACTTCGCTCCAGATGTAGGAGTAGTAGCCCGCCGCGTAGCCACCGGAGAAGATGTGAGCGAAGTAACCCGTCCGGTACCTCGGTGGAATCGCGGCGATGGCGAGTCCGGCTTTGCGCAGTGCTTCCTCCTCGAACGCCGCCGCGTCGGTTCCCGCCAGCGCCTCCGGATTCGGCACCCGGTGCCAGGCCCAGTCCAACAGCGTCGCGCCCAGATACTCCACCGTCCGGAAACCGGTCCCGAACCGTTCGGCGGCCTCCATCCGTTCGAGGAGTTCGGCGGGCATCGGCTCGCCGGTCTCGACGTGGCGGGTGTAGTTGGCCAGCACTTCCGGGCGCGACATCCACATCTCGTTGACCTGCGAGGGGAATTCCACGAAATCGCGCGGCACCTCGGTACCGGCGAAGAACGGGTAGCGCACATCCGAGAACAGCCCGTGCAGTGCGTGCCCGAACTCGTGGAACAGCGTCCGCACGTTGTCCCAGCTGAGCAACGCGGGCGTACCCGCCGGTGGTTTCGCGATATTCAGGTTGTTCACCACCACCGCGCGCGTTCCGAGCAGCGTGGACTGCGCGACGAGTTCACTCATCCACGCCCCGCCGCGTTTGGACGGCCTGGCGAAGAAATCGCCGAGGAAAAGGCCGAGGGCGCCGCCGTCGGCGTCGAATACCTCGAAGACCCGCACATCAGGGTGGTAGCCGACCAGATCGGTCCGCTCGCGCAGGGTGATTCCGAATACCAGCCCCGCGGCGTGGAACACACCGTCGATCAGGACGCGTTCCAGTTCGAAATAGGGCCGCAAGGCCTCGGCGTCGACCGAGAAGCGTTCGGCCCGAACCCGCTCGGACCAGTACTGCCAATCCCAGGCGCGCAGTTCTGCCTCCGCGCCCGCACCGCGCATCGCCTCGGCCAACTCTCGCGCCTCGCGGTCGGCATTGGCCACCGCGGGCCCGACGAGCCGCCCGAGCATCTCCTCGACGGCCTCCGGGGTCTTCGCGGTCTGATCCTGGACCGCGTACGCCGCGTGATCGGCGAAGCCGAGCAGTGCCGCGCGCTCGGCCCGCAGTGCGGCGATCCGCACGGCGAGAACGCCGTTGGTGTCCTCGTCGAAGCCACGGCTCAGTGAGGCGTTCATCACTCGGCGGCGTACATCCCGGTCGGCCAGTTCCGCGAGGACCGGCTGATTCGACACGTTCTGCAACCGCAGCGCCCATGCCCCGTCGTATCCCAGATCACGGGCGTTGCGGGCCGCGGCCGTCACCGCCGCCGCGGTCAGACCGGCCAGTTCGTCCTCGCGGTCGAGTACCAGCGCGGCCGCGTTGGTCGACTCGAGCAGATTCTGTCCGAATTCGGTGGCCGCCGAGGCCAGTTCGGCGTTGAGTTCGCGCAGTCGCGCCTGTCCCTCGGCGTCCAGTCGCGCGCCCGCGCGCACGAATCGAACGCGGTACTGCTCGAGCAAGCGGAGATCTTCGGGGTCGCCGTGGCCCTCGACTTCGCCGCGACGTTCGTAGAGCGTCTCGATCCGGGCGAACAGGGCCGGGTCCAGGTAGATCGCATCCCGGTGCGCGGCCAGGCGCGGCGCGATATCGGCCTCGATCGCCTTGGTGGCGTCGGTCGAATCGGAGGCGGCGATGGTGAAGAACGCGTTGGCGACGCGCGTGAGCAGCGCGCCGGAACGTTCCAGCGCGACCACGGTGTCGGCGAAGGTCGGCGTGGCCGGACCCGAGGTGATCGCGGCGATCTCGGCGAGCTGCTCGGCCATACCGCGCTCGAACGCGGGCAGGTAGTGCTCCTCCCGTATCTCCGCGAACGGAGGCAGCTGATAGGGGAGCGTGCTCGGCGCGAAGAACGGATTGCTCGTCATATTCCGACCATATGCCCGCGACGGTCCGAAATATTCCGGACGGTCGCCACCGTGCCGGTTCGCTCACGAGTAGCGGTATCGGATCCGGCTGCGCGCAACGGTTGTCGGGCACCTCGAGGTGGGACACGCTGGTACGGAGCTCACCCGGCGCGCCGCCGCACCGCGCGCGACGGCCGTGACGGGAATATGCTCGAAGAACAGGTCGATTGTTGTATCGGGGTCGTCGTGGCGAATATCGATCCACTCTCCACGCAACGCGACTCGACGTCAGGGTTCGCGGCGGAACTCGTCGCGGCCGGATTCGCCGAGGCCACCGAGATCGGCCGTGGCGGATTCGGCGTGGTGTACCGATGTCTCCAGGCCGCGCTCGGCCGCGCGGTGGCGATCAAGGTGCTCACCGCCGACCTCGAATCCGAGAATCTGGAGCGGTTCGTCCGCGAACAACTCGCGATGGGAAAACTGTCCGGCCACCCGAATATCGTGAGCGTCTTCGAAGTCGGATCGACCGCGACCGGTCGGCCCTACATCGTGATGCCGTACCACTCGCACGGTTCGCTCGACACCAGGATCCAGGAGCACGGCCCGCTCGGCTGGCAGGACGCCCTGCGGATCGGGGTCAAGATCGCGGGCGCGCTGGAGACGGCCCATCGTCGCGGCATGCTGCACCGCGACGTGAAACCGGGCAATATCCTGCTGACCGAATACGGTGAGCCGCAACTCGCCGATTTCGGCATCGCCAGGCTCTCGGGCGGATTCCGGACCACGGCGGGCACCATCACCGGCTCGCCCGCCTTCACCGCGCCCGAGGTATTGCAGGGACATGTTCCCGACGCCACCGCCGATATCTACAGTCTCGCCTCGACCCTGTTCTGCGCGAGCACCGGCCACGCGGTCTTCGAGCGGCGCAGCGGGGAACAGTTGGTCGCGCAGTTCCTGCGCATCACCCGGCATCCGATTCCCGATCTCGGTGAGGCCGGACTGCCCGCCGACGTCACCGCCGCGATCGAGACCGCCATGGCCCGCGAGCCGGGCGAACGACCGGCCACCGCCGCGGAATTCGGCGAATTGTTGCGCGAGATCCAGGACCGGCACGGTCTGCCCGCCGACGACATGCCGCTGCCGCTGCCCACTGTCGAACCCACGGGAGGGCGCCTCGCGCTGACCACGACGGCACAGCGCAGACGGCGCACCTCGGGGCCGCATTCCCCCCCGGCGATGACACCGCCCGTGCCCGCCACCCGATTGCGTCCGCCCGCGGCGACCCGCCCGCTCGTCGAGCGCCCGCGCCTGATCGAGCTGCTGCGCCGGGGCGGCGACCGCAGGCTCGCGATCATCCACGGCCCCACCGGATTCGGCAAGACCACGTTGGCCGCGCAATGGTGTGCCGCGCTCACCGCCGAGGGGGTCGCGGTGGCCTGGCTCACGGTGGACCACGACGACAACACCGTCGTCTGGTTCCTGTCCCATCTCGTCGAAGCCATCCGGGCGGTGCGGCCTTCGCTGGCACGCGAACTCGGCGTACTGCTCGAGGAACACGGCGACGAGGCCGAGCGCTACGTGCTGACCTCACTGGTCAACGACATCGACAGCGGTGGTGAGCAATTGGTCGTCGTCATCGACGACTGGGACCGGGTGAGCGATCCGGCGACCGCGCGGGCGCTGCGGTATCTGCTCGAGAGTTGCAGTCCCGCGCTGCGCGTCGTGGTCACCAGCCGTCGACAGACCGGTTTGCCGATGAGTTCGCTGCGCTCGCGCGACGAACTGGTCGAGATCGGGCCCACCGCACTGCGTTTCGAGGTCGACGAGGTGCACACGCTGCTCGTCGACATCGGCGGACTCGACCTGGATCTCGGTGATGTCGAGGATCTCGCCGAATCGACCGAAGGGTGGGTCGCGGCGCTGCAACTCGCGGCATTGTCACTGCGCGGCAGCGCCGATCCGGGCGAGTTGATCAGACATCTGACCGGTCGTCATCACGCCATCAGCGCGTTCCTGGTGGAGAACGTGCTGGACACACTCGAACCGGGCACGCTCGAATTCATGGTCGCGACCTCGCTCACCGAGCGCATCTGCGGTGAACTGGCCGCGGCGCTGACCGGGGTGGCCGACGGGCAGGCGATGCTGGACAGCATCGAGCAGCAGGACCTGTTCCTGCGCAAACTCGAGGACGGACAGTGGTTCCGGTACCACCACCTGTTCCAGGATTTCCTGCGGCAGCGGCTCGAACGCGACCGGCCCGAGCGGATCGGCGAACTGCATCGCGTGGCCTCGCGCTGGCTCGCCGAACACCGGCACGTCAGCGAGGCGGTCGACCATTCGCTGCTCGCCGGTGACGAGTCGCGCGCGGTCGAGATCGTCGAGCGGGACGGCATGTCGTTGCTCGAGTACGGGCAGTTCTCCAGTCTGATCGCCCTGATCGCCAAACTCCCGGCGACCGCGGTCGAGACCCGTCCGCGACTCCAGTTGAATCTCGCGTGGGCCAATATCCTGCTGCATCGCGCCGCACCCGCCGAACAGGCGCTGCGGCAGGCCGAAATGCGTCTGGATCAGCTCGACGCGGACTACGACACGATCGCGCGTCTGCGCGCCGAGGCCGGGGTTCTGCACGCGGTGGTGACGATTCGCGCCGATGTGCTCGTCGGCATCGAAGACCGGCTCGCGCCGTGTTTCCACCGCGCCGACGAACTGTCGCCGTACGTGGTCGCCGTCGCGGCCAATGTGGCGAGTCTGGCGGCGGGCTACCGCTGCGATTTCGAGGAGGCGCTGCGGTTGCACCGGTGGGCGGCCCCTTACACCCGGCGCAACAGGGGTTTCTACAACACCGTGCACGGGCTGTGTTTCCTCGGGCTGGCCGCGAGCCTGCAACTGGATCTGGTGCGCGCCGAGGACTATTTCCGCAAGGCCATGAAAATCGCCAAGCGGTCCGGCGGCAGCCATTCCTACGGCGCCAGGCTCGCCGGTTCCCTGCTGGGCGAACTGCTCTACGAGCGCGGTGAGATCGTCACGGCGGAGCGATATCTCGACGAGGGCTACAAATTGGGCCCGGACGCGGGCGTCGTCGATTTCAAACTCGCCCGCTACGTGGTGGGAGCCCGCATCAAGGCCCTGCTCGGTGACCGGGCCGCCGCGGTCAGGCGGCTGAACGAGGGCGCGCGGGTGGCCCGCGCGATGTCGCTGCCTCGACTGCGCGCCGAGGTGGAGAACGAGCGGTTGCGCCTCGGCCTGCCCCCGCATCCAGAATTCGGCGGACTGCCCGTCGTCGATCACGCACATCGCCGCACGCCCGTCGACCCGATCGACGAATTCACCGTCCTGTACGAGGAATTCACCGCTATCAGACTGCTGCTCGCCGAGGAGTCCGCGTCGAGTACCGCGCTGGCGCGCACGTGGGCCCAGGAATGGGTGGACCGGCTCGAATCGCTGCACCGGCCGCGCGAACTGCTCAAGGCCCGTCGTCTGCTGGTGGCCTGCCTGGCCGCCGACGGCCGCGTGGACGCCGCGAAGAAGTTGCTCGCCACCGTGAGCGCCCAGTGCGCCGAACTCGGGTCGGTCCGCTACCTGCTCGACGGCGGTCCGCATGTCCTCGCGACGCTGGCCGCCCTGTACGAGGACCAGTTGGCGGGCCGGTGGGATCCGACCTGGCCGGAGGTTCCCGCCGCGTTCCTGCGGACGCTGATCGAGGCCGACGCCGCCCAGACCATCTGAGTCCCACCTGCCCGAGCGGCACCGACGGCCGGACGGGTGTGACGAGGACCGCGGACGGCTCATACGCGCGTCGTGGACTCGGGGAATACGTATCGGGCACCTGCTGTTAATTTGGTTGCCAAGTCAACAAAGTATGGATCTCGACCCCAGGAGGGCCCCGTGCAATTCGGAATCTTCACCGTCGGTGACCTCACCACGGACCCGGTCACGGGCCGGACGCCGAGCGAGGCCGAGCGGATCAAGGCGATGATCGCGATCGGTGAGAAGGCCGAGGAAGTCGGCCTCGACGTCTTCGCGACCGGGGAACACCACAATCCGCCGTTCGTACCGTCCTCGCCGACCACCATGCTCGGCTATCTGGCCGCGCGCACGCAACGGCTGATCCTGTCCACCGCGACCACCCTCATCACCACGAACGACCCGGTGAAGATCGCCGAGGATTTCGCGATGTTGCAGCACCTGTCGGACGGACGCACCGATCTGATGCTCGGCCGCGGCAATACCGGACCGGTCTACCCGTGGTTCGGCAAGGACATCCGCGACGGAGTCCCGCTCGCCGTCGAGAACTATCACCTGCTGCGTCGCCTGTGGCGCGAATCCCGTGTCGACTGGGAAGGCAAGTACCGCGGCCCGCTGCAAGGTTTCACCGCGACACCTGCGCCGCTGCACGGCACACCCCCGTTCGTCTGGCACGGTTCGATCCGCTCGCCGGAGATCGCCGAACAGGCCGCCTTCTACGGTGACGGCTTCTTCCACAACAACATCTTCTGGAACAAGGAGCACACCGAGCAGATGGTGCGCCTCTACCGACAGCGCTTCGAGCACTACGGTCACGGCTCCGCCGATCAGGCGATCGTCGGGCTCGGCGGTCAGGTGTTCATGGGCGAGACCGAGGCGGCGGCGAAGAAGTACTTCCGCCCCTACTTCGACAACGCGCCGGTCTACGGGCACGGGCCGTCGATGGAGGAATTCACCGAACTGACCCCGCTGACCGTCGGCACACCGGAACAGGTCATCGAACGCACCCTCGGTTTCGCCGATTACGTCGGCGACTACCAGCGCCAGCTGTTCCTGATGGATCACGCCGGACTGCCGATCGAGGTGGTGCTCGACCAGATCGAGATCCTCGGCCGCGAGGTGGTCCCGGTCCTGCGCAAGGAATTCGAATCGCGCAGGCCCGCCCACGTGCCCAGCGACCCGCCGACCCACGAAACGCTGGTGGCCGCCGGTCCGGACAGCCCACACCACCTGGTGGTCTCGGCCCGCGAACAGGTTTCGGCAGAATCGGAGAGCGAGTAATCATGAGCCGCAGCATCGTCGTTCTCAGCGCGGGTCTCTCTCAGCCCTCGTCGACGCGTCTGCTCGCCGATCAGCTCGCCGCCGCCGTCACCGCGGCGGTGGGCGGACGGGGAGAGAGCGTCGACATCGAAGTCATCGAATTGCGGGAACTCGCCACCGATCTCGCCACCACCATGACCACGGGCGGGCTGCCGACGCCCGCCGTGGCGGCGGCTCGGCAGCGGGTGTCCGATGCCGACGGGATCATCGCCGTCACACCGGTGTTCGCCTCGAGCTACAGCGGTCTGTTCAAGATGTTCGTCGACGTGCTCGATCCGGACGCGCTCAACGCGATGCCGGTGCTGATCGCGGCGACGGCCGGAACGGCGCGGCATTCGCTGATGCTCGACTATTCGATGCGTCCGCTGTTCACCTACCTGCGCGCCGTCGTCCCGCCCACCGGCGTCTTCGCGGCGACAGCGGATTTCGGGTCGTCGGGCCTTGCCGAACGTGTGCGTCGGGCGGCGGCCGAATTCGCGACGTTGGTCGTCGCCGCGCCGACCGGGGTCTCGGGTTTTCTGCCGGAAGCGCCACCGCGACGGCGGACCTCGGGCAATTCGCTCGCGGCGGTCACCCCTTTCGGTCAGTTGCTCGCGGGCCACACCGGCGGCGCCGACACCTGACCGCGATCGGGCGGTGTCGGTGCTGGAACGTCGCCGGATATTCGAGCACGAACCGGCCCACCGTGCCGCGATCGCCCGGTGCCACTACCGGGCGATCGCGGCCTCCGCGTGTCGAATGCCGACCGCCCGGTTCCCAAGGGCCGTCGTGATGGATACTCTGCGGGACCGTCGCCCCGTCCGGCAGGAGCATTCGATGAATCATGGTCCTTCGCGTGGTCGCGTGCTGTCGGCGGCGATCCTGCTGCTGTCCGCGCTGGTGTGGCTTCCCGGCACCTCGACCGCCGACACGCCCGAAGACGGGCGTCCTAATATCGTCATGATCCTCGCCGACGATCTGGACACGACGTCCACGCCGGTCTGGCAGGCCATGCCGCGGACCGCGGCGCTGATCCGTGACCGCGGAATGGAATTCACCGACGGGTTCGCGCCGATGCCGATCTGCTGCGCGGCGCGCGCGTCGATCCTGACGGGCGAGTACGGGCACAACACCGGCGTGCTCACCAACGCGGGCGAGGTCGGCGGATTCGAGACCTTCCGTGACAACGGCAACGAATCCCACACCATCGCCACCCATCTGCACGACGCCGGATATCGGACCGGCATGGCGGGCAAGTACCTCAACGGCCTCGAACACGATCCCGGCCACATCCCGCCCGGCTGGGACGACTGGAACGCGGGCGTGGACAACTTCCTCTACGCCGGTTACAACTACACCCTCAACGAGAACGGCACCTTCGTGAAATACGGTGTCGCGCCGAAGGATTACCAAACCGACGTGATCCGGGACAAATCGGTGCGGTTCATCACCGACGCCGCTGCGTCCGCGAAACCGTTCTTCTGGTACGCCGCCTCGACGGCCCCGCACTTCCCGATTCCGCCCGCGCCGCGCCACCTCGCCGAGACGGTCCCGACGGCCGCGCCGCGCTCGCCGAACTACCAGGAGGCCGACGTCTCCGACAAACCCGAATGGCTGATCGACACCGCGGGTGTGCGCGCCGCGACCATCGCGGCGACCAACGACGTGGACTACACCAATCGGCTCGGTTCGTTGAAAGCGCTGGACGAGATGGTGGCCGCGATCGTGGACACCCTCGCCGCGACCGGAACCCTCGACAACACCTATCTGATCTTCACCTCCGACAACGGATACAGCCTCGGCGCACACCGGCTCACCCAGAAGATGGCGCCGTACGAGGAATCCGTTCGCGTTCCGCTCGCTATCGCCGGTCCCGGAATTCGCCGGGGAACCACCGACGCGTTCGCGCTGTCCGTCGACCTCGCGCCCACCGTTCTCGGCTGGGCGGGCATCGCGCTTCCGGCGCGGATCGACGGCCGCTCGCTGGCGGGTCCGCTCGCGGGTGACACGACCGGGTGGCGCGCCGATTTCACCGCCGAGTACGGCGGCGCGGGGGCGTCAGGGCGCGACGGCATCGCCCAGGAACAGATCCCCGGCACCGACACCCCGGCGATCTACGCGTTCGACATGCCGTCCTGGGTCGGTATCCGCACCGAGCGCTACCTCTATGTGCGCTGGTACGAACGCGAACGCCCGCTCGCGGAGCGCGAATACGAGCTCTACGATCTCGCCGCGGACCCGTACCAGTTGACGAATCTGATCAAAACCGCGGACGGCCGTGCCGCACACGCCGACACCGTCGCCGCGCTCGACCGCCGTCTGCGCGTACTCACGGCGTGCACCGGAAGTAGCTGCTGACCCGTCGCGGCCGGAATCCGCCGGGTGGCCGAGGTCACATCCGGTGACCGACATGTGCGTCGGGGCGATCGATTCGCGTCCGCGCTGTCGCCGCGCGCCGCGCCCGGGACGGTGGCACGCATTCGTTGCTGTGTGCCCGGTGCGTTCCCGATTTCGACACGCGTAACGCATTCGTCGCAGGTAGAGATAGAAATTCCGTGTTCGCGGCAATATGCTGCAACCTTGCAGGCCGCCGATCCGCAGTGTCGTCGAACCGGTGCTCTGGGGTGGATATCGGTTCGGCGATATGTGTTCGATATCGCCCGGCGTCGATGGAAGCTCCCGGGTCGGACCGATCGTTGCGAGAACGTCGCGCCACGCGCCCATCGTTTCGGGTACCCGCTGCGAACTCCTTACGAGAGTGTTTGTCGAATCGAGGTATTTCATGAGGGCAACTGTCGGTCTATCCGCGGAACAGACAGTGGTTCGCGGGGTACTCGTGTCGTGTACGCCGGAGGACGGTGCGCCGGAGAAGGTTCTGCGCACGATCGAGGAACAGGTCGCCGACGGTGTCGACGCGGTTCCCGGGGTACTCGACCGGATCGTCGCCGCCGTCGCGCCCGATATCCGGATCGAGAACGTCGCCGTCGTCTATCGCACCGCCGAGGAACGCCGCGCGCTGGTGACGAATCTGTCGACCGGCGGCTGGAGTTCGGCGTCGCTGGTCTCGGTGCGCTCGGCATTGCTCGCCGCGGTGCGCGAGGTGCCGGGGCAGGAGAAATACGGCCCCGTCCTGATCGTGGAAACCGTGGATCGGCGCACCTCCTTCGTGGTGGTCGACGCGGCCCGCGCGCAGGTGCTGGCCTCGGACACCTGGCAGCCGGGCATCGTGGGCGCCGAGTCCGCCGACGCCGCCGTCATTCGTATTCGCAGTCAGTGTGATTCGCCGTCGACCCGGCCCGAGGCGGTGCTGCTGTGCGGCGCCGCCGCCGGGATCCCCGCGGTCGCCGCCGCCTTCGACAAAGGGTTCGGAGTGCCCGTCCTCCAAGCGCCGGCGGCCGCGACGATGGCGGCGCGCGGCGCGGCGCTGGTCGCGTCGGGACAGATCGAGGAATCCGATCCGGGCGCCTCGGGCGCGAGTGCCGCCGGGCTACGCCGACCCGTCCTGATCGCGGCGGCGATAGTCGCGGTGCTCGGCGCCACCGGATTCGCGGTCGCCCAGATCGGTGACGACCATCCGGCGGCGCAGGTCGTCGCCGAATCGAGCGCGCCCGCCGGCACCGTGCCGTCGACCTCGGTGTCGGCAGCGGCGTCGGTGTCGGCGGCGCCCACCATCGAACCCGTCGCGCCGCCGGAAACCCCCGCGGCGGCGGAGAGGGAACAGATACCCGCCCCGATGCCACCGCCCGCGGTGCCGCCGGTGCCGATCAATCCGCGCCCGACCGCGCCGCCCCGACCCACCACCACCGTCAAGCCGGAACCGGCCGAATCGGCGCCGCAGGAGGCGCAGGCCCCCGCCGAGGAGCAGGCGCCCGAAGCGCCGCCCGCGCCGTCGAAGGTCGGCGAACCCGACGGAAACGGCCTGTTCCCCGGGGAGTCCCCGCCGCCCGCCGCCGGAGCCGATCCCGAGGTCACGCGGCAGTGGTGGGACAATCACTGGGCATTGAAACAGCGTTGGCTGAACGGTGGCTGAAACCCGCTGTCCAGGTCGGATCGCTCCTCGCCGGGTTGTCGCCTTGCTCACAGAAAGCGAGCATTATCGGTGAATCCGTGGCATGGTTAGGCAGTGGGATCGAGCTTATCGGTGTGATTTGCTCGGCTCACCTACAGAAAAGATGAAGTAAGCAAATGGCTCAAGGCAGTGTGAAGTGGTTCAACAGCGAAAAGGGCTTCGGCTTTATCGCGCAAGACGGTGGCGGCCCTGACGTCTTCGTTCATTACTCCGCCGTGTCCGGCTCGGGATTCAAGTCCCTCGAAGAAGGACAGCGCGTGGAGTTCGAGGTCGGGCAGGGACAGAAGGGGCCGCAGGCCCAGGACGTCCGCGCGATCTGATCGACGCAGTCGGTAGAACCCCGCACCTCAGGGTGCGGGGTTTTTGCCGTTTCCGGGGGTTTTCGACGACGAGCGCGGACCGTTCGGGGCGGTGTCAGTCCGAGGAGCGGTCGGGCAGGCGACGTTGTCCTCGCACCACCTCGGCGGCCAGATCGCGATAGGCGACGACGAGTTCGGCGACGCAGTGCCACGCGCCGTGCACCCGGGGATCGCCAGGCGCGTGTCGCGACATCTCGGTCTGGAACCGGGTGTAGGCCCTGGCGATCTTGTCGATCACCGCGCCGATGGTCTCGGTGTGCAGTCGTGAACCGTTCAGATGCTGGGGCACGTGATGGTTGGTCCACATGTCGATATCGCGGATGATGTCGGCGCGACGTTTGGCCGAGAGTCGTTCGTCGCAGCCGTCGGCGGCGCTGTCACGATGGATGTCGACCAGATCCACGCACCAGCGCGTGATCGGATGATCGGCGACGCAGTGGCCGCTGATGGCCGAGAGCAGTTCCGAGGACGGGAAGAACTGTTCGGGTTCGGCGAACGGATCGGTGATCCTCGGTTTCAGTGGTGAGGAACCATTCAACGTCTTCACCATTCGATCCGAGAGCGATCCGGCGTCGGCGACAAGAGGCCGTCCGCGCGGTGATGGGTGGTTCCGTGCCCCGGTCGTAGTGTTCGCATGGGGGTCGTCCACGTTTCGAGGCCGCCGTGGTGGGTTGGCGTGGTCGATACTTCTGCCATCGGTTCACTCCGCTGTGTCCCCAACCCGTCAATCGGGCGTATGGTTAGCATCTTATCACCGATGGAAATGGTGTTCTCATATCAGGGTAATGAAGTTCCGATAACGGCGGGGACCATGGTTACTGTGTCGACGAACATGTTCTTACGTGTGATGACAACGGTTTTCGTGATGATTATGCCCCTCGCGGCCATCGGTTCGGCGGCCGCCGAACCCGCCGTCGAGTCGGCCGAGACCGGCGTGCTCACCGGTCGGCACGCACCGAGCTTCGATCTCGACAACGCGGGCGAGATCACCGTTCTCGCATACCGCACCGAGGCCCCCACCGGCGGCACCACCCTGGCGACGGGAGTTCTCGCGGTGCCGCATCTGCGCACCGAGGCCACCGCGACCGTCGACGCCGTGCGCAGCCACGGGTACGACCGCCCGATCTTCCTCGCCCACGGCTACGCCGACCTCGCCGTTCCGATTCCGGCGACGGCCGTGCTGCTGGCCAGGATGAGCGCGGCGGGCACCCGCTACGAATTCCGGGTGAACGACGGTGACCACCGCACGACTCCGGGGCTCGCCCGCGCCGACGTCGACGACTTCCTGCGCCGAGTCCTCGCATGAGGTCATCGTGGTGACGTCGTCGGTATGCGCGGGGCCGAGCGACGCGAGAGATATCGGACCGATGGAAAGGGTGAACACGACGATGTATGTGGCGGGACAGGGGTCGACCGGCCGACACGGTGAGTGCGCTCGCACACCGGGATACCGGGTGGGAGCGCGCCGATGAGCGATCTCGATATCGGCGTCTACCTGCCGCAGATCGGTTTCACCTATCCCGAGCTGCTCCATCGCGCGCAACGCTGCGCCGAACTCGGCATCGGCTCGCTGTGGATCTACGACCACCTGTACGGACCCGGCGCCCCCGACCTCCCGTCGCTGGAAGCCTGGACCCTGGCCACGGCACTGCTCAGCCGCACCGAACGGCTCACCATCGGCCACTTGGTGCTGTGCAACCAATTCCGTCATCCGGCGCTGCTGGCTCAGATGGCGTCCACGCTCGCCGAGATCGCACCGGGCCGCTTCGCGCTCGGACTCGGCAGCGGCTCCATCGCGGACGAACACGAACGGGCGGGCCTGCCGTGGGGATCGTTCGCCGATCGCTCGGGTCGGCTGGCCGAAACCCTGGAAATCCTCGCGCAGGCCTTCACCGACCGGCGGATCGATTTCACTGGCGAGCACTACTCGGTTCGCGACGTCGCCGTGGTTCCCGCGCCGTCGGTCCGACCGCCGATCGTCATCGGCGGTGTCGGTGAGAAGTACACCCTGCCGCTGGTCGCCCGCTACGCCGACGTGTGGAATGTCCCGACCTACGCGCTCGGCGAACTCGAACGCAAACTCGACGTGCTCCGATCGTGCTGCGCGGACATCGGCCGCGACCTGGCGTCGATCACGCTGTCGCTGCAAGCCGTGATGGCGCTGGCCCCGGACGACGCCTCGGTGGCCGAGGTCAAGGCCAAGGCCGAGAAGCGTTTCGGCGCACCCGCGTACGGGCTGGCCGAGGGCGGACTCGTCGGCACCGCGCCCGAGGTGGTCGAACGCCTGCGGGAACTACGGGAAACCGGCTTCGGTCAGGTCATCCTGTTCACCCATGACCGCGGGTCGGATCTGTCGCTGGAACTTCTCGCGTCGCGGGTGCTGCCCGAGTTCTAGGCGGGTGTCCATTCCGCGACCGTGGTGACCTCGGCCTGCATCGGGAAGACCTTCTCGGTCAGCACCCGGTGCACCTCGGGGTCCGAGTCCAGACAGGCGTCGGCGAGCACGGTCAGCGTGAGATCGCGGTCGGCGGCCTCTCGCAGCGTGGACAGGACGACTCCGCTGGTCGCGATACCGGTCAGCACCAGATGATCGATACCACCCGCGCGCAGCACCACGTCGAGATCGCTGCCCGCGAAGGCGCTGACCCGCCGTTTGGTGACGACGATATCGCCGGGTTCGGGCGTGACCTCGGGGTGGATCGCCATCCCCGCCTCCTCGCCCGCGGCGGCCGCCCGTCGCGCGAGTCCGCCGAACATCTTGTTGTTCGCACTGATCTCGGGATATCCGGGCCGGAATCCGACGACGACGTGGATCACCGGAATGCCGCCTGCCCGAGCGCGGGCGACGGCCTCGCGCAGCCGGGGCAGGTAGCCGGGATCGGGGTACCGGGCGACCACGGCGTTCTGGATATCCATGACCATGAGGGCTTGCCGAGACATTCGATGCCTTCCGGGGTGTGGCGGTGCGACGGCGAACTACTACCGCGAAACGTAACGCCGACCGGACGGGCCGGGCAACAGGGGTGGTCGAGCGAACAGCTGGCGTCGGCGATTCCCGTAGGTTAGGGTCACCTTATCCTCGGTGCTCGACAGGTGATCGTCCGCGCGACGCTCACCCGCGATCACCGGGATTCGGGGGCGTAGTCGGTGGTCGCCCTCGTCGATGAGGGGGTGGGCGACCACCTCGCGCCCCTTGCCTCCGCACGTCCGCGAACCGGAGGCAACTCCGCCGAAGTCCGTTCGCGGGCCCATCGGATTTGCCGATCAGACCAGGGCGGCGCGGGTGCGGGCGTAGGTGACGACCTCCTCCGCGTACTCCGATGCCTCCTGTTCCGAGATCGCTTGCCGCAGCAGGTGTATCGCGTCGTCGAGTTCCGGTCCCGGTCCGCGGTCGGCGAGCAGGACGACGATCGCGCGTCGCGTGTCGAGATCGGGTTCCGGGCGGGCCAGCAATTCGTCGAGGTACCGGTCGGGCTGTATCAGCGCGATGGCGCGGCGGGCGTAGGCGTGTACGCGGCGGGGGAGTTCGGCGCGGATGACGTCGATATCGGCCTGTGCCGCGTGTTGACCCGCCCGCTCCGGATCCACCCGCAGCGACCACGGCTCGGGCTGTTCCAGGGTGGGCGGGTGTGGCTCGACGAGACCGGGGCCGGTGGCGTTCTCCAGTGACGTCGGGGCGAGTCCGAGGCGGGTATCGCGCCAGTTGCGGAACTCCCACCAGGCGGCCGGGGTGGCGTCGAGGTGCAGGCCGAATCGGAGCGTCTGCTGTCCGTCGGTCCAGGTGCGGGAGACCCGGGTGCGTCCGACCGAGGCGACTCCACCCGGTTCGACCCGGATCCAGGTGGGTTCGGAGCCGCCGAAGCCGTACGGCTCGAGCAGTTTTCCCGTCTCCCGCAGCAGGCGGCGCAGAGCCGTATCGGGACTGACCATTCCGGCAGAGTAACGTCCGGGGCCGACAGATCCGGCGGCCACGGGAGCGTGTGTACGGGTGACGGACTCGGGATCGCCGTCCCACCCGCGAGGTGCCGTCAGCTCGGCGTGAAGAACAGCGGCAGCGAACTCTGCACCAGATCGACCGTCGGATCCGGGCGCAGCGGGATCAGCAGGACACCGTCCGCGATCCCCAGCACATGCAGATCGCGGATCAGCCCGCAGAGTCCGGTGACGGTGCCGACATAGCTGGTGGACGATATCGGCGGATCGTCGGCGATATCGGACGAGTCGGGCAGGTGCCCGCGCGCCGCGTCCGCCGAGATATCGACGAGCACAACGATATCGAGCAGAACCAGCGGCGGCGTCGACGACCCGGCGCGGACGCGCGTCGACTGTCGTTGCGCGTCGCGCAGATCCTGCGCCCTGATCCGGACGGCGTGTTCGAGCGCGCCGGTATCCGGTGCGCCGACGACCCAGGTCACCGGGTGGTCGGCGGTTCGTCTGTCGAGCAGGCCGACCACGGGTGCCGGTCGAGATTGTCGGCGCATCACGGTTACCGCGTCTTCGTCGTCATGGTGACCCTATGCCCCCGGCACTTGCGCGAGAACCGCCTCGGCGAGTTTCACGTGCGCGGCGTCGACGAGTTGTCCGTCGACACTGGTCGCGCCGAGCCCCTGCGCCTCGGCCGCACGATAGGCGTCCAGATTCCGTCGCGCCCGCTGGATTTCGGCTTCGGTGGGGGAGAACACCTCGTTGGCGATGGCGATCTGCGCCGGGTGGATCGCCCATTTGCCGTCGAAGCCGAGCGCGGCGGCGTGTTCGGCGTCCTCGGCGTACCCCTTCTCGTCCTTGAAATCCGGGTAGGGCGCGTCGATGGCGAGGAGTCCGCCGACCCGGGCGGCGGTCAGCACCTGCATCCTGGCGTAGTGCCAGAAATCGCCGGGGTAGCTGACGCGCGGTTTGAAATTGGTGTCGACCCGGGCGCGCTGGGAGACCGAGAGATCGCCCGCGCCGAAGATCAGGGCGTCCAGTCGCGGACTCGCGGTCGCGATGGCCTGGGCGTTGGCGACTCCGGCCACGTCCTCGATGAGAACTTCGAGGCGGATCTGTTCGGTCAGGCCGAGGGTGGCCTCGATCTGGGTGAGCAGTACGTCGACCCACCAGACGTCGCGGGCCGCTGTCACCTTGGGCACGATGATCGTGTCGAGGTTCTCGCGCGCCCCGGTGACGATCTCGATGATGTCGCCGTAGGCCCATCTGGTGTCGATGCCGTTGATACGCACCGCGCGCGCGGTCGATCCCCAGTCCTGATCGTTGAGCGCGGTGACGGCTTTGGCGCGGGCTTGTTCGCGCAGCGCCGGGGCGACGGCGTCCTCCAGATCGAGGAAGACCAGGTCGGCGTCGGAGGCCGCCGCTTTGGCGAACATCCGGTCGTTGGTGGCGGGCGTGGCCAGTTCCGAACGCCTGCGGAAGGCAATCATGTCCATCTCTCCTGAAACGGGTGGGTGATCAGATGACGTCGCGCTGTCGCAGGGCGTCGATATCGGCGTCGGACAGGCCGAGTAGTTCGCTCAGCACCGACGCGGTGTGCGCGCCGAGTTCGGGGCCGAGCCCGTCGACGATGCCCGCGCTGTCGGAGAACCGGGGCACCGGCGCCTGCACGAGCATGCTGTCGAGCTGGGTGTCCTCGATGCGGACGAACACCTCGCGGTGACGCATCTGCTCGTCGTCGATCAGTTCCGACACGTCGTAGACCGGGGCGGCGGCGATCTCGAATTTCTCGAACACCGCCATCGCGTCCGCGAGCGTGCGCTGGGAAACCCATTCGGCGACAACAGCGTCCACCTCGGCGGAGCGGGCCAGCCTGCGCTGCGGATCCGAGAAGTCGGGATCCTCGGCCAGATCGGCGCGACCGATCGCACGGAAGACGCGCAGCGCGATGGTGGGCGCGCTGCCCGACATGGCCAGCCACCTGTCGTCCTCGGTGCGGTAGGTGTTGCGCGGGGCCGAGATATCCCACTTGTTGCCCGCCCGCCGGGGAATCGTGGCCGTCTGGTCGTAGGTGACCAGCGACTGTTCCAGTAGTCGGGCGAGTGGATCGATGAGGTTGATATCGATCAACTGACCGTCCGCGCCGTGCACGTCGCGGTGGTAGAGCGCCATCATGACCGCGTACGCGGCGTTCAGCGAGGCGACGCCGTCGGCGAGCATGAACGAGGGCAGGGTCGGCGGGCCGTCGGATTCGCCCGTGGTGTGGGCGAATCCGCTCATGGCCTCGCCGAGGGTGCCGAAACCGGGACGTGTCGATTTCGGGCCGGTGAGCCCGTAACCGGTGATATGCAGCATGACGACGCGGCTGTCGACCTCGCGCAGCGTGTCGTAGTCCAGGCCCCACCGTCGCAGTGTGTGCGGTCGGGTGTTGGCGACGACGACATCGCAGGTGCGCGCCAGATCGCGGACGAGGGACTGCCCTTCGGCGGTACGCAGGTCGACGGTCACCGACTTCTTGTTACGCCCGATGCTCTTCCACATCAGGCCGACGCCGTCCTTCTGCGCGCCCCAGCCCCGGATCGGATCGCCCCCGCGCGGCTGTTCGATCTTGATCACCTCCGCGCCGAATTCGCCGAGGTAGGTGGCGGCAAGCGGCGCGGCGGCGAGGGTGGCCATATCGAGCACCCGGATGCCTTCCAGCATCCGGCTACGTGGTGCGGAGGTGGTGTCAGACACCGGCGGGCACCCCCTGGGCGAAGACGTTGGCCGGTCGCTCGAGTCCGAGGTTCTCGCGCAGGGTGGCGCCGCTGTATTCGGTCCGGGCGAGTCCGCGCCGCTGGAGTTCGGGGATGACGAGCCGGACGAAATCCTCGAACGCCCCGGGGAAATGCGTGGCGGCGACGACGAATCCGTCGCAGGACCGCGACTCGAACCACTGCTGCATCTGTTCGGCGATCTGCGCGCCGGTGCCCACGAAGCGCGGCCCCTGCAACAGGGTGGCGCGATGGTTGGCGAGCACGCGCAGGGTCAGCGGCTGATCGCCCACGTGGCGTTTGACCCCCTGGACCAGACCGCGGATGCCCGAGACCGAATCGATGAGTTCGTCGGTGACGACGTCATCGAGCGAATGCCCGGAGAAATCGTGGTTGGTGACCTCGGACAGCAGCGTCAACGAGGCCATCGGATGCACGAGTTCGTCGAGGAAGATGGCCTCCTTCTCGGCGGCGATCTGCTCGGTCTCGCCGACGATGACGTAGACCATCGGCAGGATGCGCACGGAATCGGGTTCGCGCCCGGACTCGGCGATCAGTTCCTTCTGCTGGCGGTAGTGCTCGGTGGCGACCGCCTGGCTGGGATCACCGGTGAAGATGAGATCGGCCCATTTCGCCGCGAAACCGCGCCCGCGTCCGGACTGACCCGCCTGGATGATCACCGGGCGACCCTGGGGGGTGCGCGGCACGGTCAGCGGCCCGCGCACGGTGAAGAATTCGCCCTTGTGATGCAGTTCGTGGACCTTGTCGGGGTCGGCGAAGACACCGGACTCCTTGTCGCCGGTGATGGCGTCGTCTTCCCACGAGTCCCAGAGCTTGGTGACCACGTCGATGAACTCCTCGGCGCGGTCGTAGCGCCGATCGTGTTCGGAATGCGCGTCGACGCTGAAGTTCTGGGCTTCCGCGTCGTTGACCGAGGTGACCACATTCCACGCGGCCCGCCCGCCGCTGAGGTGGTCCAGCGTCGCGAAGGTCCGTGCGACGTGGAACGGTTCGTAGTAGGTGGTCGAGTAGGTCGCGCCGAGTCCGAGGTGTTCGGTGGCGGCCGCGGCGGCGCCGAGGACGGCGGTGAGATCCAGTTTGATCGGGCGCGCACCGTATTTGACGGCGTCGGCCACCGAGTTGTTGTAGATCGCGGGCATCGCGAGCCGGTCGTCGAAGAACATCAGATCGAAACAGCCGTCTTCGAGCGTGCGCGCGATGCGCTGGTAGTAGCGCAGGTTCAGGTAGTCCGGCGCCGAGCTCGGGTAGCGCCACGAACCGGAGTACACCGACACGTTCGACGCCTGCATGAAGGCCACCAGCGTCATGCGGTCGGATCTTGGTGTGGACATCGGGAGCCCTCTCGTCGGAAGATATATCAGAATATGACTGATATATTTAAGAGGTCGAGCGCCGTTGTCAAGCTCGACCACGATGCCGGGAGGTGAGCGAAGACGGGTGTCTGCCGACGCCGGGACGCGGTGCGCGAGAATGGCCCGATGGAGTTCTCCCGGGTCGACGCGTCGCCGGATCCTTCGCGCGCGAGCGCGGTCGTGCGATACCCGGGCCGGTGCGGTCGATGACGGCCCCCGAGCGCGGTCCGTGGCCGGTCGGTGAGGTCGACGACAAGGCGGGCGGTAAACGCACCGAACGCGAACGTCTCGCCGACGTCCTGCGCGAACGCATCCTCGCGGGCGAACTCGCCCGCGACTCCCGCATCGATCTCGACGCCACCGCCGCCGAATTCGGCACCAGCCGTACGCCCGTGCGCGAGGCGTGTCTCGTGCTGGCGCAGGAGGGTCTGGTGCGGGTCGCGCAGCGCAGCGGCATCATCGTGATCGGGGTGTCGGCCGAATCGACGCTGGAGAACTTCACCCTGATGGCCGCGCTGTCGGGTGTGGCCGCGCAGTGGGCGGCGCAGAAGATCACGCCGCGTCAGCTGCTGCGGGTGCGCGAACTCCATCGCGAGATCCGCATCGCCGCGCAGGCGGGCGAGGATGTCGCGACCCTGAACTGGCTGTTCCATCGCGAGATCAACCGGGCCTGCGGTTCGACGCGATTGCAGGGGATGCTCGGTGACGCCGGACGGATGGTGCCGAGGCGTTTCTTCGAACTGTTCCCCGAACAGGTGCCGTGTTCGGTGGAGGACCACGAACTGCTCGTCTCCGCACTCGCGAAAGGCGATTCGGTCGCCGCGCGCACCGTCACCGAGGAACATTTCCGCGCCGCCGCCGAACTGCTGAGCGCGCGTCTGGCCGACACCGAACTCGGCGCCCCGTCCGGGTAGCCGCCCTACCCCGCGATCCGGGAATGCGCTCCGAGCCGGTGCCACACCCGATCGTGATACACGAGCGCGGCGGCCTCGCCCCGGTCGTCGTCGCCCGAGATCTCCAGCGCCTCGACGACGAGCACGCTCGAACTGCGCGGGTCGCCGACATCCAGCCGTGCGGTGATCCGCCCGCGCATCCAGGTGCGCGCGGCGGGGAAATACGGTTCACCGGTGGGCAGTCGCCGCCAGATCGAGGTATCGGCGAATCGGTCGATTCCGCTGGTCGCCCCCAGTTCGGCGAGATCGAGTTGGTCGGCGGCGAGTAGATGCACCACGACGGTGTCGGCCTCGCGCAGAGTGGGCGCGCTGGAGGACTGTTCGGAGACCGAGAACGTCAGCGCGGGCGGCTCGACGCTGACCGACGCGACCGAGGTCGCCGTCAACGCGACCGGCCCGGCGCCCGCGTCGGCGGTGATCACCGAAACACCGCCGGGGTGGCCGCGGAAGGCGGACCGGAACCGCTCCGCCGAAACTTCCTCGTGGACGGTGCTTTCGGCCGCGCGGTGGCGGCCGGCGGACCCGCTGGGCGGGGTGGTCATCGTCGGCTCCGGGCGTTCGCGCTCATTCGGCGGGTTTCCAGACGTCGGTGCGCGACATCCCCGCCGCCCTGCCCTTCGCCGAGACCACCAGCGCCATCTTGCGCGATGCCTCGTCGATCATCTCGTCGCCGAGCATGGCCGCGCCGCGATGCCCGCCCGCGCCCGAGGTGTGCCAGGCGTAGGCGTCGAGGATGTTCTCGGCGTGGTCGTAATCGCCCTGGCGCGGACTGTAGATCTCGTTGAGCACGTCGATCTGAGTCGGGTGCAGCGCCCATTTCCCGTCGAAACCCAGTGCGGCCGAACGCTGGGCGACGCGGCGCAGACCGTCGAGATCCTTGATGGCGAGGTACGGGCCGTCGATGGCTTGCAGATCGTGGGCGCGAGCCACCATCAGAATGCTCATCAGGATGTGGTGGTAGGCGTCGCCGACGTCGTATCCGGGCGGCTGCTCCCCGACGACGAGCGTCTTCATCTGGATCGAGGCCATGAAATCGGCCGGGCCGAAGACGATGGTCTCGATGCGCGGGCTCGCGGTCGCGATGGCCTCCAGCGCGAGCAGGCCCTGCGCGTTCTCGATCTGGATCTCCAGGCCGATCCGCCCGACCTCGAGCCCCTCGGCCTTCTCGACCTGGGTGAGCAGCAGATCCAGCGCGACGACATCGGAGGCGCCGCGCGTCTTGGGCAGCATCAGGCAGTCCAGATTCGCGCCCGCGTTGCCGACGACCTCGATCACGTCGGCGTAGGTCCACGGTGTCGTCCAGTCGTTGACCCGGACCGTGCGGGTCTTGTCGCCGAATCCGCCCTCGTTGAGGGAACTCGCGATGATCTTGCGCCCGTCCGCCTTCGCCGCGGGCGCGCACGCGTCCTCCAGGTCGAGGAACAGCGAATCGGCGCCGAGATCGCGCGCTTTGTCGATCATCTTCTGGCTGGATCCCGGTACGGCCAGAGTCGTGCGGCGGGGTCGGGTGGGGCGTGTCGTCACTGCTGGTACTTCCCTTCGACGAAAATCGACGGCGTCAATATATCAGATTGCTTATAATATTTTGAGGCCGTCAGGCCTCCGGGATCGGCATGCCGAATCGCGCGCGGGTGATGGCCTCGGGTTCGGGGCCGCCGCGGACGCCGGTGTCGAGAGCGTCGATCGCGGACAGCTGTTCGGCGCTCAGTTCGAAGTCGAATATGTCGAAATTCTCCGCGATGCGCGAGGGCGTCACCGACTTCGGAATCGCCTGCCTGCCCTGCTGGGTGTGCCAGCGCAGCATCACCTGCGCGGGCGACTTGCCGTGCGCGGCGGCGATCTCGCCGATCACCGGGTCCTTCAGGGTCGAGCCCTTCGAGCCGTCGCGATAGAAGGTGATGCCGCCGATCGGGGACCAGGCCTGGTTGAGGATGCCGTGCTCGCTGTCGACGGCGAGCAGTTCGGACTGGCGGAAGTAGGGGTGCACCTCGATCTGATTGACCGCGGGCACGATCTCGGTCTCCGCGAGTAGTCGGGTGAGGTGGTCGGGCATGAAATTGGAGACGCCGATCGCGCGGACCTTGCCGTCGGCGTAGAGCTTCTCCAGCGCCCTGTACGCCTGGATGGTCAGCTCGAATTCATCGGGCAGGGCCTGGTGCAGGATCAGCAGGTCGATCCGGTCGACCCCCAATTTGCCCGCGCCCTTGTCGAATCCGCGCAGGGTCTCGTCGTAGCCGAAGTCGGAGATCCAGATCTTGGTCTCCAGGAAGATGTCGTCGCGGTCGAGCCCGGAGCGGCGGACCGCTTCGCCGACCTCCCGTTCGTTGCCGTACGCCGCCGCCGTGTCGATATGCCGGTACCCGGTGGTCAGCGCCGTGTCGACCGCGGCGATGGTCTCCGCGGGCGGGGTCTGGTAGACGCCGAACCCGATGGCGGGCATCGTGACGCCGTTGTTCAGGGTGAGATTCGGAATAGTCATGCTTCCGACCCTAAGCGGGCGGCAGGACTTCGTGGAGTGACCGGCCGACCGGGTACCGGCAGTACCTGGTTCGTTCGCTCGGTGCCGTGGTCGTCGTGAAAAATTATGACACCAGCGGGTTTCAAATAAGGCGTAACACTGTTACTGTCCCGAAGGCATCGCTGTGACCGGCCCCACGAGTGGTCGAGGCGTGTGCGAAGTAGTAGTCCGGCGACGGCGCCGGGGTGGGGCTCATCGAGAGGGCGCGGATGTATCGGCAGAGTTGGCGAGGCGGACGGTTGCGGCGACAGGCAGGAAGGCTCGCCGTGGCGATCGCCGTCGCGTGTGCGGCGGTGGGGATCGGTGTCGGAGTCGGCGCGAAGGAGGCGCAAGCGACTCCGATGAGCGCGTTCTACACCCCGCCCGCGCACCTTCCCGCCGAGCCGGGCAGTGTCGTCAGGACCCAGCCGATGACCTTGTTCGCCACCGTGCCGACCGAAAGGGGTTGGCCCGGTAAGGCTCAGCACCTCATGTACACCACGCGGCTACAGGACGGTTCCCCTGTCGCGGTCACCGGCACCTACATCGAGGCCACCGGACCGTGGCTCGGGGCGGGCGAGCGTCCGACCGTCGTGATCGCCCCCGGCGTCTCCGGCCAGGCCGACCGCTGTGCGATGTCGGTCGCGTTCTCCACGGGACTGACCCTGTTCACCGACCCGTCGCCGGGGATATCGGCCAACCAGGAACTGCCCTCGTCGGCGGTGTGGAGTGGACTCGGCGCACGCGTCGTCGTCGTCGACTACGTCGGGCTCGGCACGCCGGGAATCCATACTTTCGCCAACCGGATCGAGGGTGCGCACGCGGTGCTCGACGCGGCGCGCGCCGCCAACCGGCTCGCGGGAACCGGTCCCGACACCCCGGTGGTGCTCTGGGGATACTCCCAGGGTGGCGGTGCGACGGCCGCGGCGAGCGAATCGGCGCCGGACTACGCCCCCGAACTGAATCTGAAAGGCACCTGGGCGGGCGGACCCGTCGCGGACCTGTCCGCGATCCTGGAGAAGATCGACGGCGCACTGATCGGCGGCGTCGTCGGATTCGCCATCAACGGGATGCTCGCCCGCTATCCGGAACTGCGCGCGGCCGTCGACCGGGTCACCAGTCCCGCCGGACTCGCGCTGCTCGATGAACTCAGCGAGGAATGCATCGGTGACGTGATCACGAAACATCCTTTCTTCCAGACCCGTTCGCTCACCGTCGATGGCCGTCCGCTCACCGAACATCTGGCGACGATGCCCGAAGCCGACCGCGCCCTGGCCGAATTGCGGGTCGGCGGCCTGCGTCCCGCGGCGCCGGTGCTGATCACCAGCGGCCTCAACGACGACACCGTGCCCTACAACCAGGCGCGCCGCCTCGCCGAGGACTGGTGCGGCCTCGGCGCCACCGTCACCTTCCGTACCAACGATCTGCCGCCGATCCTGCCCGGCGCGACCATTCCCGCGCATTTCGGTCCCGAGATCATCGACGGTTTCGGCCCGGACAACGCGATCACCTATCTGCTCGACCGCCTCGCCGACAAGCCCATCGCGGGATGCGCCATCGACTGAGTGTGACGGATGCGGCGAAACCCTTGGGAGCCAACCTCGATCGGCTACCCTGGGGACAAGTCAGGGAGGCCGTATGCCCATCAGATTCCGTCAGCGCAAATCCTTCGGACCGCTGAAGTTCAATTTCACCCAGTCGGGCCTGTCCTCGTGGGGAGTAAAGATCGGTCCGTGGTCGTGGAACTCGCGCACCAAGAAGAACAGCGTCGACCTACCGGGTCCGCTGAGCTGGCGCCAACGCTGAACCTGGCCCGTATTCGGGGAACCGCCGTGGATGTGCCCGCGGCGGTGTAGTGCCGATCGCCCGTGCCGGCCGCGCGGCGATTGTCCAGTTATCGGAATTTCTCTGCGTAACTCAGTTACTCGAGGATAAGGTGACGTGAGACACATGCGACTCGCGATTCGGTAGACCGGTCACAAAGGGGCGGAACGCCCAGAAGTAGGCACGATCATTGGTGTTCGGTAGCAAGTTCTTTCGGGGGTTCTCGGCGGCGGTGCTCGCTCGCGGAGGGCGGCGCACACCGCTCGGAGTGCGAGCGAGGTTGCTCGTCATCGTGCTGATCCCCAGCATCGCGCTGCTCGGCGTCGGCATCGGCGCGGCGGTGTACCTGATCCAGGACGGACGTAAATCCAAGGATTGGGCGGAGTTCGCGGGCGAGACGACCGCGCCCGCGATTGCCATGATCGAGGCGTTCCAGTCCGAGCGGGCCGCGACCATGCTGGTGCTGGCCGGTGACGAATCCGCGAACAACACCCTGGTCACCGCCAGAAAGAATTCCGACAGCGCGCTGGCGTACCTGCTCACCTACAGCCAGACCTCGGCCGAGGTGCGGCCCGAACTCGCCGACGACATGTCCGGTATCGATCAATTGCTCAGGTCGATGCCGATGCTGCGCGGTGGGATCGACGCGCGTGCGCTGCCGTCGGAGCAGGTCTTCGGCGCGTTCAGCGCGATCATCGACACCATCGTGTCGGGGAACCTGATCGCCGCGACGGTCGCGCCCGATGCCGCCATCGCGGTGGACATGGTGCGCGGGATCCCGATGCTGCGCGCCGCCGAGGCGATCTCGAAAGGGCTCAGCATCGGGTCGACCGCGTTGATCACGAACCGGATCACCCCGATCCAATTCGCCGATTTCACACGCAATATCAGCGACGCCCGCGCCGAACTGATCTACGCGAACGCGATCCTGACCGGGCAGCGGCAGGCTCAACTCGCCGCGATCACCGACAGCCGGGCATGGCAGCAACTCGTCGCGATGGGCGACGCGCTCATCGCTCGCGGTGTGCTCGCCGCGCCGGACACCACGGCGACCTCGTCGGACGACCCCGTCGGCGGTCGCGCGTCGACCACGAACACCACCCGACGCGCCGCCGCGTCCGCTCCGGCGGAACTGCCGCTGAGCATCGGCGAATGGACCGACGCCACCACCGAAATCCGTTCCGCGCTGCTGAAACTGTGGCAGGACCAGAGCGCCGACGCGCACGCCCGCGCCATCGCGGCGGGGGAGGAGCGCGAACAGGATTCCCTCTACGGCGCGATCGCGGTGGTACTGCTCACCCTGCTCGCGTTCCTGGCGGCGCTGTGGTTGACCAATCGGCTCATCAAACGGATGCGTCGGCTGCGCGAGCAGACCCTCGAACTCGCCGATGAGCAGCTGCCCAACACCATTCGCGCCCTCAGCGACGGCTCGCAGACCGACAGCAACGTCGAGATGGCGCCGCTGGATTTCGGCGGTGACGAGATCGGCCAGATCGCCGACGCGTTCAACCGCGCCAACACCTCCGCCGTCGCCGCCGCCGTGGCCGAATCCCAGACCCGCTCCGGTGTCAACGCGGTCTTCCTGAACATCGCCCATCGCAGCCAGGTCATCGTGCACCGCCAACTCGCCCTGTTGGATACCGCCGAACGCGAGGAAGAGGATCCGAAGAAGCTGGAGGTGCTGTTCCAGCTCGACCACCTTGCCACCCGTTCACGCCGCAACGCCGAGAATCTGATCATCCTCGGCGGCGAGAAACCCGGTCGGCGCTGGCGCAATCCGGTGCCCATCATCGACGTGGTCCGGGGTTCGGTGGCGGAGAGTCTGGATTACACCCGGATCAATACGGGAAAGCTGCCGGATCTGCGGATCATCGGCGGCGCGGTGGCCGACGTCATCCATCTCATCGCCGAACTCACCGATAACGCCACCGCCTTCTCGCCGCCGCAGTCGCGGGTCGAGATCTCGGGCAATCAGGTCGGCAAGGGGGTGGCCGTCGAGATCGCCGATCAGGGGCTGGGCATGTCGGCGGCCGAACTCGCCGAACGCAACGCGTTGCTGACCGAGCCGCCGGACTTCAGCGTGGCCGCGTTGTCGACCGACGCCAGGCTCGGACTGTTCGTGGTCGCGAAACTGTCACAGCGCCACGGGATCTCGGTGCGGCTGACCGAATCCGACTACGGCGGCGTCAAAGCGATCGTGCTGATCCCCAATACCCTCGTCGCCATCGGCGACGAGCGGTCCGACGAGCGCGATGCCGCGGCCGAGGATGCTCTCTCGCGACCCGCTTACGCGGCGAAGTCGGTCCCGACATTCGACCCGACGGCGGAATGGACCGTGCGCCCGTCGCAGGACAAACCGGCGCTGCCCCGGCGGCAGCGCGTCGCCGAGGAGGCCGCCGCGGGCAGCGCCGGCGCGCGGACCGGGTCCGCGCGTTCGCCGCGCCGACGGTCCGCCGACGAGGCCCGCAACCTGATGTCGGCGATCGAGAGCGGTACCCGCCAGGGCCGTACGAATCGGGTCGAGATAGACATACGTACCACGCAGTCCGATCGACAAGAAGGTGCCGGTGACAACCTCCAAGCCCCGTAGCCTCGACTGGTTGCTCGACGATCTCATCGAGCGACTGCCCGATGTC
>NZ_QCYJ01000121.1 GCF_003123685.1 Nocardia aurea | reverse complement strand
CAGAACCCAACAAACCTCCCGTTAGGAGTATAGCGGCGGATGGCAAATCGTCAAGATGTACGCGCGGAAGCCCTTGACAGTGAGCAGCGCACCGTGTCGATGCTCTACGGCAGGCTCGACACGGCCCGGGCGCGGGCGGAGGCGGCGCTGCGGGCGGCGCACGGGGGCGGGGTCGTGGGCGGCACCCGGCAGGCGAGGGTCGAGCGCGATGTGACGGCGGCGGAGCAGGCGCGGCGGCTGGTTCAGTTGCACGCCGTGGAGCGCGGTCTGTGCTTCGGCCGAATCGACGACGCCGCCGGCCGCACCGTCTACGTCGGGCGGATCGGGCTGCGCGACGACGAGCACGAGTCGGTGCTGGTCGACTGGCGCGCCCCGGCGGCACGCCTCTTCTACGTGGCCACGGCCGGCGACCCGGGCGGGCTGCTGCGCCGCCGCCACCTGCATCTGAAGGAGCGCAGGGTGGTCGGGCTGGACGACGAGGTGTTCGACCTGGAGCGGATGAGCGACGGCGACCGCCGCGCGCTGGTGGGGGAGGCGGCGCTGCTGGCGGCGTTGCGGCGCGGCCGGTCGGGGCGGATGGGCGACGTGGTGGCCACCATCCAGACCGAGCAGGACCGGGTGATCCGGGCGTCCCTGCAGGGGGCGCTGGTCGTGCAGGGCGGGCCTGGCACCGGCAAGACGGTCGCGGCGCTGCACCGCGCCGCGTACCTCCTCTACACGCACCGCGACACGCTGGAGCGGCGGGGCGTGCTGGTGGTGGGGCCGAACGCGATGTTCCTGAGCTACATCGGCCACGTGCTGCCGGCGCTGGGGGAGACGCAGGTGGTGATGGCGACGCTCGGCGAGCTGTTTCCCGGCGTGCGGGCGGTGGCCGTGGACGAGCCGCGGGCGGCGGAGGTGAAGGGCGACGCGCGGATGGCCGGCGTGGTCGCCACGGCGGTGTGGGAGCGGCAGCGCGTGCCGGACGGCGATCTGCTGGTGGAGGCGGACGGGCTGACGTTACGGGTGCCGTACGAGGTGTGCGCGCGGGTGCGCGAACGTGCCCGCGCGGTTCGCCTGCCGCACAACATGGCGCGCAAGCTGTTCGTCACCGAGCTGCTGAACGAGCTGGCCCTGGCCGAGGCGCGCGCACTGGAGGAATCGCTGCGGCTGGCGGAGATGGAACTGGAGGAGCCGGAGCTCGCCGGGCCGCTCGACCTCGAGCGCGACCTGGACGAGGTCGATCTGGCGCTGGCGAGCAGGCGGCTGTGGTCTCTTGAGACGGTACGGCGGGCGGTCGACAGGCTGTGGCCGGAGCTCACGCCGCAGCGGCTGGTCTCCGAGCTGCTCTCCTCACCCGAGACGCTGCGGGCGGTGTCGCCGCCGTGGCTCGACTGGCCGGCGCTGGTGCGGCCGGTCGCTGCGGAGTGGACGGTGGGAGACGTCCCGCTGCTGGACGAGGCGGCCGAGCTGCTGGGGGAGGACGACTCGGCGCACCGAGCGCGCACCAGGGAGGCCGAGGCGGGCCGGGAGGAGCGGGAGCTCTACGCCCGCGAGGTGCTGGTGTCCACCGGCCTGCTGGACGAGGGCGTCTACCGGCGGGCCGACGTGCTGGCCGATCGCCACGCCGACGGCGGCGCCGAGACGAGCACGGCGGAACGGGCGGCGGCCGACCGGACGTGGGCCTACGGACATGTGATCGTGGACGAGGCGCAGGAGCTGTCGGCGATGGCGTGGCGGATGGTGATGCGCCGGGTCCCGGCGCGTTCGCTGACGGTGGTGGGCGACATCGCGCAGACTGGCTCGGCGGCCGGCGCCGGTTCGTGGGCGCAGGTGCTCGATCCGCACCTGGCGGGCCGCTGGCGGGAGGAGCGGCTGCTGGTCAACTACCGCACGCCGGCGGCGATCATGCGGGTGGCGGCCGACGTCCTGCGCTCGGTGGCCCCTGACCAGGAGCCGCCCGAGTCGGTACGCGAGGGCGACGCGGAGCCGCGTGCCGTGCGCGGCGGCGTGGACCGGCTGCCCGTGCTCGTGCTGGAGGAACTGGCGGCCGTGGGCGACGGCCGGGTGGGGGTGATCGCCTCCGACGCCCGGTACGAGGAGGTGTCGGAGCTGTTCCCGGGCGAGGACCTGGAGGCGCCGGTGGTGGCGTTGACGGTGGCGCGGGCCAAGGGGCTGGAGTTCGACGCGGTCGTGGTGGTGGATCCGGCGGGCATCCTGGCGGCGTCGCCGATGGGCGGGCGCGACCTGTACGTGGCCATCACCCGGGCGACGAGGCGGCTGACGGTCCTCCACCAGGGCGCCCTGCCGGGGGTGCTCTCGCGCCTGGCCAGCGAATCTACTTTGTAAAGGCGGGCCGCAGGATCTTCCAGCAGATGGCCGCCCGGGGCCAGCACCCGATGAATCTCGGCGAGCACCTTCGGCTACAGCTCTGGCGGCGTGTGGACGGTTGAGTACCAGGCGACGGCACCGCCAACCGCCCCATCCGCCAGGTCCAGAGCGGTCATTGATCCCTGTTCGAACCGCAGATCCGGATGGCTTCGGCGTGCGACGGCGACCATCTGCGGCGACAGGTCAATGCCGAAGGCGTTCACCCCGAGAGACTGTAGATGGGCGGTGATGCGGCCCGGGCCGCAGCCGAGGTCGGCGACCTGCCCGGCATCCGGCGCCTGCACGAGTTCGGCGAACGCCGCCAGCATGGCGCGATCAAGTGGCTTGGTGTCGAGTTCGTCCCGGAGGAGTTCGGCGTAGTCGGCGGCGACGGTGTCGTAGGCCAGTTGGGTGGCATGCAGGTAGGTGGATTCAGTCACGACCAAGGACGATAACTCCATTGGTCGCGGGTCAGGTCAGGGTCGGTACGTCGCCGCCGCCCGCGTGTTCGATCGTGACCCGGGGCAGGCGCCTGACCCGGCTCCTGGTGATAGGGAACGGATCTATCGAATGAACACGGCGGCGGTGCGTCCGGCGGCGCTCAGGTGTCGGCCGGTCAGCGGAAGTCGGTGATGCGGAACACCGCCATCATGTCCGCCGCCCGGGAGCCGGTCGAGAAGGAGGCTTCCGCGCCGACCCAGCCACGGAAGGCGCCCTTGTCGTCGATGATCTGCATGAGCGGCTTGACGTGAGAGTTGCCGGTGTAGCAGAACTCACCGCGCTCCATCGCCAGGCAGGTGCACCAGTGCCACAGCGTGTCGCGGCGGTCGGAGTTGGAGATCTTCGTGAGGTAGTACTGGATGGAGCTGATGTTGGGGCGCGTTCCGCCGCCGTACTTGGGGCAGCCGCCGGACTTCTGGCACGCGCCGCGCGAGGACGGCTGCAGGTAGGTCAGGCACGAGGTGGCGGTGGCGCAGGCGCGGAAGGCGGAGTTGCCGAACGGCTGGTCGCCGGAGGCGACGAGCTTGCCGCCCGCCCAGCTCGTCAGGTCCTGCCTGAGCGAGCCAGGGAACGCCTTCACCGAGCTCATCGCGCGCCGGGTGCCGAGCGCGGCGTTGCTGCCATAGCCGTACCCGTGAGTGGCCAGCGTGCTGTGCTTGAGGTCCAGACGGGCCAGCCTCCCGTCGGGGGAGGGCCGCACGTACCACTGTTCCGTCCACGTCTGAGCGATCTTCCACCGGATGGTCAGCACGTTCCCTGACATGGTGTACGTCCCGGTGCGGCTCTCGTCGGGAGCGCCGGTGAAGCCCCCGGCGGTGAGCACTTCGCAGGTGCGGGGGCGCGATCTGGAACCGCCCGCCTTGGTGGTGCAGCCGAGGTCGGGGACGGTGCCGGTGCGCTGCCTGGCCTCGGGGTGACGCTGCCACCACAGGTAGAGGGCGGCGGTCACCGTGCCGTTCGTGGCGAAGCGGTAGCTGCCCAGGCGTACCCAGTTCTGGCTGGAGGCGGCCTTGAGATGACCCTGCGAGACGACATAGGTGGCCTTGCCACCGGGCAGCGGCAGGGTGGAAACCGTGGCGGCCGGCTGGGCAGGCACGATGATGATGGCGAGAAGGAAGGAGAGGACTGCCGCTGCAGCGCGCACTGTGAGAGGCTCCCGAAAGCTTAGGGGCTTGGCCGATTGTCCACGGGCCACCGTATTGGGTCTTGACCAGATACGTGAACCTCTTCCTCCAGACGGAGGCTGAGCCCGTCGAGGAAGGTGTCCAAGCCGAACTCGAACTCGCCCGGCTCCGAACGGTCGGGGATGGCGGCGCGCGCCAGAGTCGCCGGATCCGAGCCGGGATGTTGCTGGGCGAGCAGAAGGGCTTGCGCGAAGTAGGACGCTCGTTGCCGGGCGCCGATGCCGTGCTCCATGAGCACCCACCCCACGACGTAGCTGATCACCGAGCGCTGGGCGCGTCCGGCGAGTCTCGGAGGCATGCCGGCGGCGGCCAGTAGCTGCAGTGCGTTTGCTGTGGCTTTCACGCTGCCCGGGGTCGGAGGGCCGCTGGCGATCAGCATCGCCGCTCCGGGGTGCGCGAGGAGCAGCTCGCGCAGGTTGAGTGCCAGCTCGCGGGCGATCGCCCGCCAGTCCTGTGACGCGGCGGGATACCGCAGGTCGTCGAGGACGGTGTCGACCATGGCGGACAGCAAGTCCTGCTTGTCGCGGAAATGCCGGTAGATCGCCGTCGGGTCGGACTGGATCTCCACCGCCAGCGACCGCATCGTGAGGGCCTCCTGGCCGTCGCGGTCCGCGATCGTCATGGCCGCGTGCAGGATCTCGTCCCGAGTGAGGCGTCGCCGGGGTTTCTTGGTCGCTGGCATGCCCCCATCGTAGCTGCACTAACACCGTTGACAACACTGTTGGTGCAGCCGTACGGTCCCCCCATGCCAAAGCAAGGCCTTCCAGGAGAACAGTCCGTGGCGGGGCTGGCCGCGGAGGTGAGGTCGGGGGCCATCTCGGCCGGCACGGTGGCCGAGGAGACCCTGGCGTCCATCTCCGCCTCCTCGGCCTCGATCAACGCCTTCGCCCACCACACACCCGAGCTCGCTCTCGTGATCGCGCGGAGCGTCGATGACGCCGTGGCCTCCGGCCGTGATCCGGGCCCGCTCGCCGGAGTCCCCTTCGCGGTCAAGGATCTCCAGGCTCTGGCCGGAGCGCCGACCCGATTCGGATCACTGGCCCGCGCTGATGCCAAGCCCGAAAGGCGCAGCTCACGATGGGTGTCACGCCTGCTGGCCGCGGGTGCCGTGCCGGTCGGCAAGACGACCACGGCCGAGTTCGGGCTGGACAGCGTCACCGATACTCCAGCGTGCGGTGTGACGCGCAATCCATGGGACGTGAGCCGTTCCCCAGGCGGCAGCAGCGGCGGGTCCGCGGCCGCGGTGGCCGCCGGACTCGTACCGTTCGCAACCGCGACCGACTGCGCCGGCTCCTTGCGGACCCCGGCATCCCTGTGTGGTCTGGTGGGGCTTCTGCCCACGCAGAGCCTTCTGCCGGGGGAGGACGGAGACACCCTGAACGCGGCGTTCCCGCTCGTGCGCGGGGTCGCCGATGCCGCGCTCCTGTTCGACGTGCTGGCCGGCGACACCGCCGGCCCGGTGTCTCCGCGACTCGACGAGCCACTGGAAACCGGTACGAGGATCGCCTGGTCGCCGGACCTGGGCTTCGCCCGGTGCGCCGCCCACGTCGCCGACGTCGTCCACGGGGCGTACCGCGAACTGGTCGAAGAGGCGGCACTCGTCGAGGCGAACCTCAAGGTCGAACTGCCGAACCCCTACCTGGCCTTCCTCGTCATCCACCTGTCGTTCCTTCGGCATCGGCTCGCCCGAGTGGGAGTGTGGCCGCGAGCGTCGCAGGCTCTGGCGCCGCTGACGCGCATGGCGTTGGAAGCCGCGGGCGACTTCACTCCGGCGGACCTGGCCGGCGCACAGCAGGTGCGCATCGCCATCGCGAACGCGTTGCGCTCGGTCTTCGAACGGGTGGAGGTCCTGGCCACACCCATGGCGGTGGACGAGGCGTGGCCGGCCGCGGGCCCCACCCCGGCGAACGTCGACGGCGTCGACATCAGCTCCGTGGGATCCGAACCGTACGCGCTGCCGGCCAACCTCGCGGGACTACCGGCGATCAGTGTCCCCGCAGGACTCGGTCCCAGCGGGACACCCGTCGGCATCCAGCTCATCGCGCGTCCAGGGTGTGAGGCGCTGTTGCTGAGGCTGGCCCGCCGGCTGGAGCGAAGCCGCCCCTGGGCACACCTGTACCCCTTCGCCGCCGGAGGCACCCCGTGAGATCCGCGCCACTGGCCCTGTTCGGAATCGGATCGATCGGCACCGGTGCCTTCAGCTCCGTGTCCGGACTGCTGCTGCTCTTCTACTGCACCGACACGCTCCGCATCCCGCCTGCCGGCGCCGCCTTGGTGGTGCTGATCGGCAAGACCTGGGAGGTTCTCGCCGCACCGATCGCCGGGGCGCTTTCGGATCGCGGCGCCGACCGCGGCGGGCACCGCGCGCCGTGGCTGATCGCCGGCGCGATCGGACTGGCGGTCGGCTTCGGGCTGCTGTTCTCGACACCCGAGGGCAGCACGTGGACGAGCGCGGCGTGGGCGACCGCGGCGTCCGTCGTGGCCAGCACCGGTTACGCCTGCTTCCAGTCCTCCTACGTGGCGCTGCCAGGCGAGCTGACCGACGATCCCAAGACCCTCACCCAACTCCTCAGCTGGCGCACGGTGTGCCTCATCGGCGGGGTGCTCCTGTCAGGGGCTGGGGCTTCCGCGCTGGTGGAGGCGGCAGGCGGCGGCCGGCCCGGGTACCTCGTCATGGGCGTCACGATCGCGGTGCTCATCGGCTCGACCATGCTCGTCACCGCCGTGACCGTCGGCCGAAGGCCACCGACACAGCGCCGAGGATCGCAGCGTCCACGCTCTGTCTCAACGCTGAGCGCCGTGCTGGGCGACCGTGAGTTCCTGCTGCTGACAGGGTCCTACACCCTGCAGACGCTCAGCATCGCCATCATTCTCGCCGGGCTTCCCTATGTCGCCGCCTACCGTCTGACGTCCCCGGCGATGACGTCTGTGCTCTTCGCCGCGGCCCTCGTCCCCGCGCTCTTCCTCACCCCCGTCTGGAGGCGCACCGCCGACAGGTTCGGTCCGGTCACCAGCCTGGTGGCAGCGCTGGCCGCGTACACGACAGCGGCTCTCGCCCTCGGTGTCGGTGCGCAGATACGGTCAGCCTTCCTCGTGGTGTGCTGCTCGGTCGTCTTCGGCTGCTGTTTCGCCGCGCAGCAGCTCATCCCCTTCGAACTGCTCACGCGGCTCATGACGAACCCGTCTCGGACCGATGAACGGGCACGTGGCGCGCT
>NZ_QCYJ01000158.1 GCF_003123685.1 Nocardia aurea | reverse complement strand
CGCGCGTTCGTGTCCGAGGCGGCGGCGACCGGTATCGATATCTTCCGGATCTTCGACGCGCTCAACAATGTCGATCAGATGCGTCCGGCCATCGACGCGGTGCGTGAGACCGGCACCACGATCGCCGAGGTCGCGCTGTCCTACACCGGGGATCTGTCCAATCCCAACGAGACCCTGTACACGCTGGACTACTACCTGAAGTTGGCCGAGCAGATCGTGGACGCGGGCGCGCACGTGCTCGCGATCAAGGATATGGCCGGTCTGCTGCGTGCTCCGGCCGCGGCGACCCTGGTGACCGCGTTGCGCAGTAATTTCGATCTGCCGGTGCACGTGCACACCCACGACACTCCCGGCGGACAGCTCGCCACCTACCTCGCCGCGTGGCAGGCCGGTGCCGATGCCGTCGACGGCGCGAGTGCCGCGATGGCCGGAACCACCAGCCAGCCCGCGCTCTCGGCGATCGTGGCCGCTGCCGCGCACAGTGAATACGACACCGGGTTGAACTTGCAGAACGTGTGCGATCTGGAGCCGTACTGGGAAGCGCTGCGCAAGGTCTACGCCCCGTTCGAGTCCGGGCTCCCGGCTCCGACCGGGCGCGTGTACACCCACGAGATCCCCGGTGGTCAGCTGTCGAACCTGCGTCAACAGGCCATCGCGCTCGGGTTGGGTGACCGGTTCGAGGAAGTCGAAGCCAAATACGCTGCCGCGGACCGGCTCCTGGGCCGGTTGGTGAAGGTGACCCCGTCCTCCAAGGTCGTCGGTGACCTGGCATTGGCGCTGGTCGGTACCGGTGTCGAGGTCGACGATTTCGCCACCGACCCGGGCCGCTACGACATCCCGGACTCGGTGATCGGGTTCCTGCGCGGCGAACTCGGCACCCCACCCGGGGGCTGGCCCGAACCCTTCCGCACCCGCGCGCTGGAAGG
>NZ_QCYJ01000035.1 GCF_003123685.1 Nocardia aurea | reverse complement strand
CGCGGGCCACCTCCGCGGTCCGGTCGGAGCAGGCGTTCGCCACCACCACGACGTCGAACTCGCCCGGCTCCGCCCCGCCCAGCAGGGCGGCGAGCCCCGCCCCGAGCACGGCCTCCTCGTTGTGGGCGGGGATCACGACACTCGCGATGGGACGCACCGGACGGCCCCTTCCGGAAGGACGCTGTGATGAGGACGTTGCGATGAGAGTGGAGACGACCCCGCTCGACGGGGTGCTGCTGTTCGTCCCGGAGCCGCACCGGGACGAGCGCGGCCTGTTCACCAGGACGTTCGACGCGGCGGTCGCGGCGGAGCACGGGCTGGACCCGGCGGCGTTCCTGCAGGACAGCCAGTCGCGCTCGGTCGCCGGCACGATCCGCGGCATGCACGGGCGCTCGGGCCGCGGCGAGGCCAAGCTGGTGCGGTGCGCCCGCGGGGCGGTGCACGACGTGCTGGTGGACATCCGGCCGGACTCGCCCACGTTCGGGCGGCAGACCTCGGTACGGCTGGACGACCGGGCGTTCGTCACCCTGTACGTGCCCGCGGGGTTCCTGCACGGCTTCCAGGCGCTGACCGGCGAGGCGGACGTGTGCTACCGCATCGACAGGGAGCACGATCCGGCGGAGGATCTCTCCGTGCGCTACGACGACCCCGATCTGGCGATCGGCTGGCCGCGGCCGGTCACCGCGATCAGCCCGCGCGATCTCCGGGCCGGCTCGTGGGCGGGGCTGACCGGGCGTCTCGGTGTCGGCTAGGGGAGGACGATCCATGCGAAGGGCACTGGTGACGGCGGCGGCGCTGCTGTCGCTGACCGCGTGCGCCGGCCTGCCCGGCACGGCCGCGCCCGGGCCGACCGTGACGGTGACGGTCACCGCCGCGGCCTCTCCGGCCTCTCCACCGACCGGCCCGGCGCAGAGCGGCCCGCCGTC
>NZ_QCYJ01000116.1 GCF_003123685.1 Nocardia aurea | reverse complement strand
CCCTGCCGCACAACCCAATCCACCCACCATCCCCGCCAACCACCAACCGAGTTGACAACCAGGCACGACCCCTAACTGCGCGGCATTGGATCTAGCCGAGCCGTCTTCGACACGACCGGGGCGAAATGCGCGGTCGTAGGTTTGAAGAGCGAATTTCGAGGCACTACCGGGACAAGAGGCTCGTAGAAGGAGAACCCCGTGTCTTCCGGAATCCTGGTAGTTGTCATCGTCGTCGTGGTCGTGCTGGTCGGCGCGGCCGTGCTGGTGCCCCCGTATCTACGCAGGAAGCGTCTGCGCGACAAATTCGGCCCGGAATACGAGCGCGCGGTGGAAGAGACCGAGGATCGCCGCGCCGCCGAACGCGAACTGGCGCAACGGGAACGCAGGCACGACGAACTCGAACTGCGTGACCTGACGCCCGAACGCAAGGAAGCGTTCACCGCCGAATGGGCGAGCGTGCAGGAACGGTTCGTCGACGAGCCCGCCGACGCCGTCGGCGCGGCCGACGAACTCGTCACGAATGTGATGGCCGAACGCGGGTACCCGACCGAGGGTTACGACCAGCAGGTCGCCGACCTCTCCGTGGAACACGCGGCGACCCTGGACCACTACCGCGCGGCCCACGCCATCGCGCTCCAACATGCCGACGGCAAGGCGAGCACCGAGGACCTTCGCACCGCCCTCGTGCACTACCGCGCCCTGTTCCTCGATCTGACGAACGGCAGCCACACCACGCACAAGAAGGACACAGTGTCATGAGCACCGAATACGACCGCAACCGCACCGGTTCGCTGACCGAGGATCCGGCCGACACCGACAACATCGACCACACCGACAACACGCACGGGCATTCCGGTACGGCGGGCGGTTACGCGCCCGGCGAGCACGAGGTGATCGACGCCGAGGTCATCGACGCCGAGACCAGGGATACCGAGACCGGGCGGAAGTCGTCGTCGGTCGATGACGACGGGCAGGCCTTCGTCGCCGGAAGCGGGTCGAGCGCGGACGACGCGGAAACCGGGCGCCTGGCGGCCGACGACGGATACGGAACCGACGGCGGCGTCGGGACGCACGAGCGGAGCGCGGCGACCTCCGAAGCGGATTTCCCCGAGACCGACCGCGCGACCTCCGAAGCGGATACCGCGCACACGGCCGACACCGAGCGCGACCTGATCGCCACGGACGAGCCGGAACCGGGCCTCCACTCCGTCGAGGAGAGCGCCGAATCCGAGCCGGTCGTGCGACAGCAGAGCCCGGCGCACGACGACGAGACCGTGGTCCCGCTGTTCGACGAACAGTCCCTGGAGCAGTTGCGGGGACGGTGGCGCGACCTGCAGGGCACCTTCGTCGATGATCCCCGTGACGCCGTGGCCCGCGCCGACGAGCTCGTCACCGAGCTGATCCACGAACTCACCAGCACCTACGCCGAACGCAAGGAGATCATCGCGGACCGCTGGTCCGACGAGCCGGACACCGAATCGCTGCGGCACGCGCTGCGCAGCTATCGCGCCTTCTTCAATCAGCTCCTTTCCCCCACTTCCTGACCTCGACCGCACCACCGCAACCGCCCGAGCGCGACGAGCACGGCCGCGCTCGGGCGGTTCGGCGTCTGTCCGGCACACCGCGCTCTCGCGTCGCCGCCCCGCGCCACATAGGCTTGCGCCGTGAATTCCGGGCGGACAGTGGTCGACGGGCGTTTCGAGTTGCTCGAGCCGCTCGGCAGCGGTGGCATGGGAACGGTGTGGCGGGCCTACGATCTGGCCCTGCACCGTGAGGTCGCGCTGAAGGAGGTCCGTCCGCTCGAACCGGAGGGGCAGGGCGGGGCACCCGGCGTGCAGCGCGAGCGGGTGTTGCGCGAGGCGCGGGCACTGGCCCGGATCGGTCACCCGAATGTGGTGGCCGTGCACCATATCGTCGACTCCCCGCCCCCGGCGCACCCGTGGATTGTGATGGAGCTGGTGCGGGGCCGTACCCTCTCCGACCTGTTCGCCCAGGGACCGATCGCGCCGGACCGGGCCGCGCAGATCGGGCGCGGGATCCTGGCGGGTCTGCGCGCCGCCCACCAGGTGGGCGTGCTGCACCGCGATATCAAACCCGCGAATGTGCTGTTACGCGAGGACGGTTCGCCCGTGCTCACCGACTTCGGCATCGCCGCGCTGCACGACGCGACCGGATTGACCGGCACCGGCAATCTCGTCGGTTCCCTGGAATTCATCGCCCCGGAACGTCTCGGCGGGCAGGAGGGCAACCCGGCGTCGGATCTGTGGTCGCTGGGCATCGTGCTGTTCCTCGCGGTCGAGGGGTACCACCCCATGCGGCGCGACACCACCGTCGCCACCCTCGCGGCCGTCCTCCAGGGCACGGTCCCGGTTCCCCATCGCGCGGGGCCGCTGACCCCCGTGCTCCAGGCGATCCTGGTGGCCGATCCGAATCACCGGCCGTCCGCCGAGCAGGTCGATCACCTGCTCACGCAGGTGCTCACCGCACCCCACTCCTTCGTTCCCGGGTCTGCGCCGACGCCGCCGTCGCAACCCATCGTGTTCGGCCCGACGCCACAGCCCCCGTACCGGACCGACCCCTATACCCCGCAGTCGCACGCCATCGGCTCCGGCCCGGCGCCGTATCGGCCCGACCTGAACGCGAGTCCCCCCGCGCGCGGAAAGGTCTCGCGCGGAGCCAAGTTCGGCATGGCCGCCGCCGCGGTCCTCGTGGTCGCCGTCGTGGCGCTGGCGGCGCTGGCGTTGCGTCCCGATTCCGGCGACGACGGCCCGGGAGCGACCGCGTTCCCCGGCACCACCGGCTCACCGACCGAGCCACTGACCGTGCCCGGTTCGGGTGTCGTCACGAGTCCGGGTGTGCGGGTGACCAATTCACCTGCCGGGAACAGTACCGATCTGCTGACCCCGGCGGGGATGCGCCAGGCCGTTTCCGCCCTGGAAAAGGCCACCGGTGGAACAGATTTCACCGAGGTGACCTTCTACTCGAACTATGTCAACGCCTCCGCGCCGGTCCGGAACAGGCCCAGCGTCTACGACCAGTACGTCTACCGCAACGGTACGGCCAGTCGTCAGGGCGCAGGCGGCGAACTCGATGCCGACAGTGCCACCATCGTGCTGAACACGATCAATTGGGACCTCGTTCCCGGACTCCTCGACATCGCGAACGAGAAACTCGGCGTCGCGGAGCCGACAATGCGGTATGTGATCGTCAACCCGGCCTGGACCTTCAACGACGAACGTCCTACTCTGCTCGTCTACCTGACCGACGATTATGGCGGCGGCTACCTCGCCGCCAACCTCGACGGAAGCATCGTCACGATGTATCCGAGAGGCCGGTGAGACGCTCAGCGACCGAAGCGCAGGGTCACCTCGTCCGACACCGGACGCGCACGGCAGGCCAGCACCAGCCCGCGGTCGACCTCGTCGGAGGTGATCGCCAGTAGCGGATCCGGCTCCATTCGCACCCGTCCGGATTCGACGGTGGCGAGACAGGTTCCGCACGAACCACCGAGACACGAATACGGCAGGTCTTCCCGCTGCCGGAGCGCGACGTCGAGAATCAGTGCGGTTCGCGGTACCTCGACGTCGAGGTCCGCGCCGTATCCGGTGAGCGTGACCGTGCTCGTCCCGGTGTCGGTCGACACCGGCGTCACGTCCGGGATGTGGGTCTCGAACAATTCGGTCTCGATCCGTGATCGGTCGATACCGCGATCCCTCAGCGCCAGTGCCGTTTCGGCGACGAGTTCCTTCGGACCGCACAGAAACCATTGATCCGCTTCGTATTTCGCGACTTCGGCCGGGTCGATGCGGCCGTGACGATATTCGCCCCAGGTCCGGCCGTCCGGTGCCACCGCTCGCCCGGACAGGTGATGGGTCACTCGCAGCCGTTCCGGGAATCGGGCGAGGAGATCGTCCACCTGCCGCGCCAGCATGATCCGATCACGGTCACGGCTGCCGTAGTGCAGGACGACCCTGCTCTCGGGTTCGATGCCGAGGATCGTCGCGACGAGGGAGATCACCGGCGTGATGCCGCTTCCCGCCGCGACGGCCACGTAGTCGCGGGGCCGGTCACGGGCCGGACGGGTGCCGAATGTGCCCGTCGGCTCAGAGACGTGCAGCGATGTCCCCGCCGTCAGTTCTCTTACGGCGAATCCGGAGAACGCCCCGTCCGGCTGCGCCTTGACCGCGATACGCACCCGGCCCGAGGTCGCGGCATCACACAGCGAATAACTGCGACGGATCGGCTGTCCATGTCGCAGGCCACGCACGACGACATGCTGACCCGCCGCGAAAACATAGCGTTCGCGAAGACGCTCCGGGATATCGAATTCGACCACGACACTGTCCACGGTGTCGTGAACCACCGAACGCACGGCGAGACGGTGGAAGCCACGGGCCGGACCGTGCGGGGTGGGGTCGAATTCGGCGAACTCACCGGAGCGCGGTGTCGTGTTCCGCAGTGCCCGAAGGTGATCGACGCCGACTCCGGCCAGCGCCGTCACGCCGTGCCCGAGTAGCGATGGCCGCAGTACGGCGGTCGGCCGGTCCAGCAGACCCGCGATGTGCGCGATCTGCCTGCCCACCGTCGCATCGCGCGCGCCCACCGCCATACCCACCCTGGTCAGCGCCCCGAGTGCCCGCGACGGCACCTGCCCGGCACTGTCCACGTGCGGCATCGCCAGGTCGAACAGTTTCGTGATCGCCCAGGCGTCGTCGATCGCGGACGCGGCGGCACGGAAGTAGCGACGGGCCAGATCGTGATCACCGGCCGCGAGCACCTCGCGTAATCGCAAGGCCTGCAACGCGGATACCGTCATCCCCTGACCGAAAGCCGGACTGAAACTACAGACGGCGTCACCGAAAACCAGGAGCCCCCGCGGGAATCGCGTCAGTCGCTCGTAGCGGCGACGTCGATTGGCCAGGTACCGATAGGTGCTGATCTCACCGAGCGGGACCGCGTCGAGAAGCGCTTCGCGCACATCGGGCGGCGCGACCGAGGACGCGAATCGCCACCAATCCTCAGAATTCGTCGGCGGATGGTCGTTCCCGTACCCGATGAGGGTCAGGATGTGCATCCCGTCCTCGACCGCGAACAGCGCCAACCCCCGCGCGGGCTCCTGATTCGCGACGACGATCTCCTTGTCACCGCCGACCGACCCGTGCGGCAGCCGCACGTACCGGCTCGCGTACATCATGTCGATCCGGACACCCTCTTCGTCGGGTCGGCGGTACCCGAGCCCGGCGAGCCAGTCATCGGTCGGCCCGTGCCGTCCGAGGCAGCCGACCACGAGATCGGCGGGAAACTCTCGTGGCGGCGCGTCCTCGGGTTCGACCAGCACACCGGTGACCCGCGCACCTGCCGCGTCAACGGTCAGGCCCACCGCCGAACAGCGCTCGACGACAGTCACATTCGCCAGATCGCGCACCCGATTGCGCACCCGCCACTCCAGGAACGGACGACTGGCTTGGAGCAGCGAATACCCGTCGTCGGATCGACTCAGGGTGTGCCCGGCGATCGTCATCCGCATCTCGGTCAGCGAGCGGCAGTCCACCGCGCCGTCGGCGAGCAGTTCCTCGGTGATGCCGGGGAACAGTTCCTCGAAGATCCGCTTACCCCGCGCCAGCAGCGCGTGCACATGCCGACCCTGCGGGACACCGCGCCGGTCTCCCCGGACCGACAGATCGTCGCGCTCGACGAGCGTGACCCTGGCGAAACTGTCGCTGAGCACGCGTGCCGCCAGCAGGCCCGCCATACTCGCGCCGAGCACCACGGCGTGTTCGCGTTCGGTCATCCTCATCCTCCGACCTCGTCGCCCTCGGACCGTTCGGCAGCCGCTCCCCGAAGTCCGCCAGGAACTGAGATTTTTCAGTAGATTAGTCTCAGAATGCCGGGGCGGGCAACCCCGACGCCGTCGCGAACGAGGTAGAAAGAGCCATGACTTCCTCCACCCGGTCGTCGGACGCGCTGCTCGACTCGGCGGTCGAACTGATCGCCGAAAGCGGCGTGGACGGACTGACACTCAGCACCGTCGCCCGCCGCGCCGGGGTGTCGAGGGCCACCGCCTACCGCGAATTCGGCGACAAGGACGGACTCGTCGCCGCGGTCGGACGCCACGAGGTCGGACGGATGGTCGCCGCCGCGTACGGTGCGATCGACCTGTTCGCGCCGGTCCCCGAGATCGCCCGCACGGCAACGCTGTTCGCGCTGCGCTACCTGCGCGATCACCGCACCTTCCAGTACATCCGCACCCACGAACCCGGCAGACTGCTCACCATCGCGATCCCGCACGGGGACTCGGAACTGAATCTGGTCGAGACCGTCGCGACCTTCGCCGAACCGTTGATCGCGGCGCGCGGTGACGCCATGCTCGCCCTGTCACCGCGCCAGGCCGCCGAGGTCGTCGTCCGCACGGTCCTGTCGCACGCGCTGATCAGCGGCAGTGGACTCACCGACGAGCAGGTCGCCGAGACCGCGGCGCGGGCGATCAGCCGCGGAAGGGATGGGTAGCGCCGGATTCAACCCGGCGGACCGATTACCGGTGAGACGATCTCGGAATTCGGTATCAGTTCACGAGGTCGCGGATGCCGACGATCCCACCACCGACGGCGAGACTCATCCCGTCGATTCCTCACGTCTCGAGCTGTTCGCGATCCGCTCGACCGAGGGATTCTCGATTTCCGTTGTCGGAGTGTTCGTTTCGTGCAGTGTCCGCAATTGGTAGCCGAAATCCCCGGGGACGAGGACCGCGGTCGCGAGGCGTCGCGCGGACGACACATCACCGAGACGGTTGGCCGCGGTGAAGCGGACGACGCTGAGACCGCCGCCGTGCACGAGTCCCGCGATATCGGTGATGTCGATCTCAAGACCCGGTTGCAGATTCCGGGCCGACCACACCCCGGCCAGCAAAGTGTCCCTGTCGACCACCTGACCCACCGTCGTCACCGCCGAGAACCCTTCGTGCAGGACATGGGCGAACCGGTCGAACACCTTCGGCGGCGCGACCGAACCGATCCACTCGGCGAGATCGGAGTGCATGGCGGTGATCGCCTCGGCGAGGTCGGGATCTACAGACATGTCGCAATCTTGGTCCAGATCCGGCTCCGGTCGCATCGGGGCGCGCACTCCGCCGGCGGACCGGTCAGGAATCGAGAAGCGACCGCCCGACCCGGCACCTAACGTCATCGGTATGGACATCATCATTCATTCGAGTTTCCTGCCCCATGCCGATCCCGAGGCATCCCTGACCTTCTATCGCGACACCCTCGGTTTCGAGGTGCGCAAGGACGTCGGACAGGGCGAGATGCGCTGGATCACCGTCGGCCCGGTCGACCAGCCGGCGACGTCCATCGTGCTGCATCCGCCGACCGCGGCGCCCGGCGTCACCGACGAAGAACGTCGCACCATCGCCGAGATGATGGCGAAAGGCACCTACGCCTCCATCCTCTTGTCGACCTCCGATCTCGACGGCGTCTTCGAACGGGTGCGGGCGGACGGGGCCGAGGTCGTCCAGGAGCCGACCGTCCAGCCCTACGGCGTGCGCGACTGCGCCTTCCGCGATCCCGCGGGCAATATGGTGCGCATCGACGAGCGCGCCTGAGTCCACGAACGAGGTCCGGTCACGCGCACTGCCGATACTGTCGTCCCGGACGGGTGTCACGAAACCGATAAATCGATCGGAGGTACTGATGACCGAGAAGGCACAGAAATCCAACGCCCTGTCGCTGTGGTTCCAGCGCAAGATGAACGTGCGGACCAACCGCAGGATCCGGCGCAAACCCGGCAAGGTCATGGGCATGGATATGTTCATCCTGCACACCGTGGGCAAACGCACCGGGCAGCCGAGACAGGCCCCGCTCTCGTGGTTCGGCGACGGTGACGGCTCCTGGTTGATCGTCGCCTCCGGCGGCGGCGCCGTGCACCCGGACTGGTACGTCAACCTGCGGGCGCACCCCGACAGCGTGGCGATCGAATTCCACGGCCGCGACGCCGCCCCGGTGACACCCCAGGTGTTGGAGGGCGCCGACCGCGAGCGCGCGTGGCAGCGGATCACCACCGCTCAGCCCCGGTACGCGAAATACCAGCGCAAAGCGAAGCGAGAGTATCCCGTCGTTCTGCTCAGCGCCCGATGACGTGGAACCTCCCGCGCCCGTTCCCCATTCGGGGATGTCGGTGGACGCGGATAGAGTCGCGGGTATGGGAGGGGAACATATCTCGCCGGTGATTCCGGACTGGGCCGAACAGCGTCGGTTCGGTGTACGGGTCGATTGGGGCCTGGTCGGCGCACAGGCACTCGGACCGGGCAGCGCGGCGGTCGTCGTGGTCGATGTCCTGTCGTTCACGACATCGGTATCGGTGGCCGTGGACGCCGGGACCGAGGTGCTGCCCTACCGGTGGCGTGACGGGACCGCTCCACGATTCGCGGCGGACTCGAACGCGGAACTGGCGGTCGGCCGACGAGAGATCTCGGAGCACCGGCCGTGGTCACTGTCACCCGCGGCGTTACGTCGCGCTCCCGCCCCGCGACGCCTGGTACTTCCGTCACCGAACGGGTCGGCCATCTCGGCCGCGGTCGACGGGATTCCCGTCCTCGCCGCGTGTCTGCGCAACGCGTCGGCGGTCGCGCGCTGGATCGTCGACCAGGGGTGGGGCACGCGGGACCGGCCGGTCTCGGTGATCGCCGCCGGTGAGCACTGGCCGGGCCGTAATGTGCTGCGACCGGCGATCGAGGATTGGCTCGGAGCCGCCGCCGTCATCGCGGCGCTCGTCGAATACGGTGCCGGACCGCTGTCACCGGAAGCGATGCTGGCGCTGAGTTCCCACACCGGGAACGCCGCTGTGGCGGCACTGGTCTCGGGGTGCGCGTCCGGTCTGGAGCTGGCGAGTACCGGGTTCGCCGACGATGTCGCCGTCGCCGTGGAGATCGAATCCAGCTCCGCCGTACCGATTCTGACCGACGGCGCGTTCATCGACGCGCGGGTCGACGCATGAGGATCTGTTCGAGGACGTAGCCGACGGGTCGCTCGCCGACCGGGTCGCCACGGTTCTCGCTGCCCCACGGTGCGGGAACGGTCCGCTCGGCCGAGAACGGATGTCGGGGCGACAGCCTAGAATTCGAGCATGACCGGTACGGGAAAGGTGTTGGCCCGCGCCTTCCACGACGATCCCATGTTCACCTTCATCGAGCCCGACGCCGAACGACGCGCGGCGGTACTGCCGTGGTTCTTCGGCGCCGCGGCTCGACTGGGCACGAAGTACGGCTCGCTCGATGAGCGGCCGGGCCGGGCGGCCGTGATCTGGCTCCTGCCGGGTCACGCCGATCTCGGCCTGCGGGAGATGACCGGATCCGGACTTGTCGCCGCCCCGTTCAAGCTCGGACTCAGCGCCTTTCGCCGTTTCGTCGCGATCACCACCGCCTTCGAGCGGGCGCAACGGGAAGTGATCCGACAACCCTTCCTGTACTTGTTCATTCTCGGCGTCGACCCGACCGAACAGGGGCGTGGACACGGCAGCGCACTGATCACCTCCGCGCTATCGCAAGCGGGTAGCGAGGGGCATCCGTGCTACCTCGAGACAACCAACGAGGCGAACGTGCCCTTCTACGAGCGACACGGGTTCGAGGTGGCTTCGGAGAAGACGCCGGAGGGCCTGCCCCGCTTCTGGACCATGGTGCGGCCGCCGGATTGATCGCCGCGCCGGCGATTGCGTACGCTGCGTGCCGCGCAAGATCCCCGGGGCCGTCGACTCCGGTGAGCGGGATCGCCCGGGACGATCTGTCGCGGTCGATGGCGGTCGCTATCAGCGCCGACGAGGGTCACTGTTCGCTCGCGGATCCCTCGTCCGACCGTTCTTCGAGCATTCCCACGAGCGCCGAGGCGAGCAGCGCCACCGACCGGTCGCGGTCGCGGGCCAATTCCCGCAGCAGGTTCAGGGCGATCGTTCCCGGCATCTCGGCCAGCGCCTGCGTCAGTCGTATCCGCACGGCCGAATCCGCCGCGTGCGCGGTGAGCTCGTCGCCCAGCGCGTCCATGATCCGTGCTGCCCACTGCGCGTCCCGCGCCAACGTTCCCAGGACCTCGGCCGCCTCCACATCGTTGCCGCCCTCGACCACCGATCCGACGAGTTCCGGCACGGCTCGGGTCACGCCCCGCGCACCCAGCGCGAGGGCGGCACGTCGGCGGACCGTCGGGTCCGGGTCCTCGAGCGCGTCGGTGAGCACGGCGGTCGTGTCGTCGCCGGGAAGTTCGGCGAGCGCGAGGATCGCCCGTCGCCGGACGTCGACGTCGTCGGAGGCCGCTCCGGCCGCGAGGATCGCCACGCCGTCGCCGCCCGCGCGCGCGAGCGCCCACCGCAGCGCTCCGGCGACGTTCAGGTCCGATTCGGTGAGGATCGCCTCGGCCAGCAGTTCGGCGGGCATCGCGACGTCCTCGGCCGGAGCGAGGACGGCCTGCTGTCGCCGGGCGGAATCGCCCGAACGGAGTTTGCGCAGGAGTTCGATGGTGCGCAGGGCGTCTTGCCAGCCGGACGGTCCGGCGGCGTCGACCGCACGGAGTCGGTCGAGCAGTTCCCGCTCCCGGTTCAGGCGCTGTTCTGTCTTGCGGATGAGGTCGCCGACCAGCGCGGACGGGGTGAATCCGGGATCGTCGAGCGCGCGCCCGATCTGACGGAGGGACAGCCCCAGCGAACGCAAACCTTCCACATGGAAGATCCTGCGGATGTCCTCGGGGCCGTATTCCCGGTAGCCGCCCACGGTGCGGCCCGTCGGCCGCACCAGCCCGAGGGAGTCGTAATGCCTGAGCATCCTGGCACTCACCCCCGAGCGGCGCGCCACCTCGCCGATCAGCACGTCGTCGTCTCCTCCCGTTCCGGTCCGAGCGCGACGACCCGCTTCGCCGCATCGACCGCGAGATCGAACCCGGCGTCGGGATCGCGCAGCAGTCCCAGCGTCGCACGCGCGTGCGCACGCACCCCGTCATCGTGGCTGTCCATCGCCGTCCGCAGGATCGGTTCGACCACCTCGCCGAGCGCGACCAGGGCACGGCTCAGACTCAGCCGAACCTCCCGGTCCCCGCGCCCGAATTGCGTGGCCAGCGTCGCCGCCAGTTCTTCCTTCTCCGCGTCCGGCACGAGAGCGACGGCGGCGCGCCACGCACTCCGCGCGACCTCGTCGTCGGCATCGCGCAACAGCGACGCAGTGATCACCGACCACGCCCTCGGATCCCCGATCTTGGACAGCGTGTGCAGCGCTTGACTGCGTGCCCGAGCACGTTCGGAACGAAGTTCCACGCCGAGTTTCGGCACCGTGATGTCGGACGGGAGACGGGTCAGCGCCCAGGTGAGCATGTCGCGGACGAAGAAATCGGGCTCGACCGCGCACCGCCGCACCAGCGCGTCGAGCAAACCGGGATCGGGATACGTGCCCGCCGCCATCGCCGCCTCGAGCCGCGTGGACGAGTTCGTCGCGGCCAACGCGTCGAGCAGTCGGGTGTGCTGTGGGTTCGTGTGTGTCGAATTGATGGGACCACCTCCGACAGCCAGTGAAGGCCTTGACACGGTGACAATGTCAAGCGCACGCGGACACTGTGCGCGACGATCGTATCGGCGGGCCGGACCGGCGCACGCGTGGTGCGTCAGCGATGTCGGGCGGTTGGCGTCATCGTCACGACCTCGACGCCCGGGACCGGGCAGAGGTCATGGCGCGTTCGTGGAGTGCGTTGAAGAAGTGGTCGCCAGGGTTGCCGAACCACGGCTGCTCTTCGAGCTCCGACCGGTCGTCATCGTCATCGTCGTCGTCGACGAAGATCGACGCGGGCCACCGTCCGGATCGAACCTCGTCGACAAGAAACCCCAGCAAGTCGGTGAAGCTGTCCGCGCACACATAGTGCCGCTCTTCGTCTCGTCCGAAGTTGATGATCTGGCCGTGGATTCCCTGGGAATCGGGATCGAGGTCGAGGCCGATGTAGTCGGCGCGCGCGGTATCCGACCAGAGCGGGATCCAGCCAGACGAAGTATAGAGCGGTTTGACTCGGCCTTCCGCACCCGGCATGACATCACCTGCCGCTTGGAGGGCCTCGATGTCCTTGCTCGCGCGCACCGGAATCCAGTCCGACCAGCAGTCGACTATCGACGATGTCGACAGGAAGGACAGGGTCGGTATGCAGGGAACGGCATGGTCGCCGCGCGTCGATGTCATCGTCTGCCGCTGACCGTTGTGCAGCATGAGGACGGATTTCACATCGTCCGGAAGCCGTTGCCCGAGTGCTTGTTCCAAGGTATCGATCTCGGCCCGGTCGGCGGGTGGCCCGAGGTTGTCGTATGCCAGTGGCACATTGACACGGAGCCAGTCGACGTAATCCTCGAAAAGCGTGATCGCTTGCACCGTCGAAACCTAACAAGTGCTCGCACGACCGGCCGACTGCTACAGCGCCACGCTGTGGTGCTCGCTCACGGAGGGCGGGCCGAAGCGGCCCGGCGAGTACGGCGCCCACCAACGTCGCGAGAGCCTGCCCGCCAGGTACGCGCCCGCCGCGTTCAACAGCACGTCGTCGACGGTGGAATGGCGGCCGATCGCGAGCGCGAACTGCGCGGTCTCCACCGCGATCGACGCCGCCGCAGCCACCAACAGGATCCGGTACGAGCGGGTGAACCATGGCCAACGGACCGGCAACAGGAAGCCCAGTGCCGCGAAGACCAGCAGATTCCCGCCGAGCTGCTCGACGACGCGATCCTCCGTCAGTACCTCGGCCAGATCACGCAGCGGCACCGGATTCACCGATCGACCGGTTCCGAGCGGCGTGAAGATCATCCACAACCACGGCGCGGTGCCAACCACCATTCCGACCTCGCACAGCGCCGCACGCCACCCGCGCCGCCGAGCCAACCACCAGGCCACGAGACCAGCTATCGGTATCGCGGCGAACGCGACGAGCGCGACTCCGCCCCATGCCTCCCACGTCCCGTTCACACCGCCAGTATCACCCGAATCAGCTGCGCCACCGCTCGGCTCCACAGACCTTCCACACAACCCACACATCGGCCGGTGTACGAATTGGCATCCCCGGCCGACCGCTGCACTGCTCACAGCCTCTCTCCCATGACAGGCTCGATAGTCCGAGCAACGGCCGCCGATCCGCCTCCTCGTCCAGTCGACGAGCACGACATCAATTGCACTGACATCACCGCTGTTACGCGCGATACTGGGTACGCGAGAGCCGATCAGCGCTCTGAGGCAACGGGGGAAATCATGTCGGGAAAACAAGGCTGGATTGTCGGCGCCGCGGTCGTGGCGGCTGCCGTCGCGCTCGTCGGGTGCGGGATGTCGGTGGACACCACCGCGTCCACCACGACGCAGCGACCGAGCCCGTTCAGCACCTCGCGCGCCCCGACGACAACCCCCGCCCCACCGCCCGCACCGGTGCTGAACCGTCGCGCCGAGAACGGCGAGGTCGTCCAGGAGGCAGGTCTCAACGGGTCGGGAACCCTGCTGATCAACAACGGCAACAGCGCGGACTTCGCGGTGGTGGTCACCAACGGCAGCCCCAATGCCCCGCAGGCGACGATCTACGTGCAGGGCAACTCCGAGGCCACGCTCACCGGAATCGCGGGCACCTACTTCGTCTACCTGAAATCCGGTGTCGACTGGGACAGCGCCACACTCGGATTCACCCGTTCCCGCACCTTCCAGAAATTCGATGATCCGTTCGACGCGGAGTCGGACTGGGAGATCACCCTGCAACCGTCGCTCGGCGGGAATGCCAGCACCAGTAGCGTGCCCGCGTTCTGATTCACGACACGATCACCGAATCCGAGACGGCCGACTACGCCGAGTTCGCGCCCGGTAGGCGGCATGTGGCACCGACGAACAGCCGGATCCTCACCCGACGTGGGCTGGAGGCAGCAGAACGTCTACCGCCGGCGATGCGCGAAGCAACGTCACGTTCTTCGAAGACGCTGATCTACACGTTGAAACGGAACTCGACGACGTCGCCGTCGGACATGACGTAGTCCTTGCCCTCCATACGAACCTTGCCCGCCGCCTTCGCGGCCGCCATCGATCCCGCGTCCACCAGATCCGTGAACGCGACGATTTCGGCCTTGATGAAGCCGCGTTCGAAGTCGGTGTGGATGACGCCTGCCGCTTTGGGGGCGGTGTCGCCCTGGTGGATCGTCCAGGCGCGGGCCTCTTTCGGGCCTGCGGTGAGGTAGGTCTGGAGGCCGAGGGTGTGGAAGCCTGCACGGGCGAGGGCGTGCAGGCCGGGTTCGGCCTGGCCGATGGATTCGAGGAGTTCGAGGGCGGATTCGTCATCGAGTTCGAGGAGTTCGGCTTCGACCTTGGCGTCGAGGAAGACCGCGTCGGCGGGGGCGACGGCGGCTTTCAGTTCGGCGACCTTCGCCTCGTCGGTGAGCACCGATTCGTCGGCGTTGAAGACGTAGAGGAAGGGTTTGGTGGTGAGGAGCGAAAGTTCTTTCAGGAGTTCGGTGTCCACCTTGTTGCCCGCGGCGAAGAGGGTGGTTCCGTTGTTCAGGATCTCCTGCGCCGTTTTGGCGGCGTCGGCGAGGGGCTTGCGCTCCTTCTTGATCTTGGCTTCCTTCTCGAAGCGCGGAACTGCCTTCTCCAGCGTTTGCAGGTCGGCGAGGATGAGTTCGGTTTCGATGACCTCGATATCGGAGGCCGGGTCGACCTTGCCGTCCACGTGGATCACGTCGTCGTCGGCGAAGACGCGCACGACCTGGCAGATGGCGTCGGCTTCGCGGATGTTGGCGAGGAATTTGTTGCCGAGACCGGCGCCCTCGGACGCGCCCTTCACGATGCCCGCGATATCGACGAAGGAGACGACGGCGGGCACGATGCGCTCGGAGCCGAAGATCTTCGCGAGGGTGTCGAGGCGTGGGTCGGGCAGTGGAACCACCCCGACGTTCGGCTCGATGGTCGCGAACGGGTAGTTCGCGGCAAGCACGTCGTTCTTGGTCAGCGCGTTGAAAAGCGTCGACTTTCCGACGTTGGGCAGGCCGACGATTCCGAGGGTGAGACTCACGAGTCAGGAAGTCTACGCGTCGCGCTCGACCTCGCGGTCCGCCGCTCCCGGGAACGTTGGCCGAGTGGGTGCGGTGGGGCGGCGTCAGGGGATGAGGACCACTTTGCCCAGGTTGGCACGGGCTTCGATGACGGCGTGCGCCGCGGCGGCGTCGTCGAGGGCGAATTCGGCGTGGACGGCGGGGCGCAGCTGTCCCGAGGCGACGTACTGCCACAGCTCTTGACGCCAGTGGTCGTAGGTTTCCGGGTCTTCCCGGGCGATGCGCGCGATCTGGAAGCCGGTCACGGATTTCGCGTCGGCGAGGTCGTCGGCGTGGATCGTGCCGCCGCCGGAGCCGAGGGTCACCAGGCGGCCGCCGGGGGCGAGTGCGGCCAAAGCCTGGGTGAGCAGATCGCCGCCGACGGCGTCCAGTGCGAAGTCGACGGGATCACCCCAGGTCGGAGCGTCATAGGTGACGACATCGTCGACACCGAGGTCGGTGAGGAAATCGGTTTTCGAGAGGTCGGAGACGGCGGCGGTGACGCGTTTGGCACCGCGGATCCGGGCGAGTTGGACGGCGAGGTGACCTACACCGCTCGCGGCTGCGGTGATGAGCGCCGAATCGCCGGATTCCGGTTTCGCGGCATCGAGCGCGCCCAGTGCGACCAGGCCGCCGCGCACGAGAGCCACGGCGTCGACGGCGGACGCGCCGTCGGGGATGGTCGAGGCCATCGACTCGTCGAGCAGCGCGTACTCGGCGTAGGCGTGGCCGAAGCACGGGCCGGTGACCCGATAGCCGGGCATACAGTCGGTGACGCCCTCGCCGACCGCGACGACTTCACCCGCGATCTCGCCGCCGAGCGGGCCCGGTTGCGCCGCCTCCCGAACTCTCCGCACGACGGGCAACGTCACGCCGATCGCGTCGACGCGCACGAGAAGCTGACCGGGGCCCGGTGTCGGCACATCCACCGATTCCGGTTCGAGCACCTCGGGACCACCGTTGCGCGCATATCCGACCCGACGCATACCGACCTCCGTTGATCGTCAGAAGGCGTAACGGTAACGGGAGGACCTGCGGATCTCACTTATCCACAGACGTTGTTGTGCGGCATCTCACGACTGTCTCCGGCGAGGGAGACGCGCTGGACACGCTGCGGAATCACCGGGTAGGTGCGGCGGTCGACGAGCCGGGGGCAGCAGCAATCCGGCCGCCGCCGAGCGATCACGCGCGCTCGCCGACGATCCGCGCCATCTGGAAACCGGCGGCAACCGGTAGGTGCGGCGATCGAGCGGGACGGCGGCGATCGACGCTCGTTCGCCAGGTCTCCGCGTTGGCAATGTGCCGAGGCAGCACGGAGCGACGACGAGTCGGCGGCATCATTCCGACCACGACCCCCGCGATGCGTCCGATATGCGATGTGCGGATCGGTCCGGGCTCCATGGACATTCCCGGCGTCGACTGCGAGCTTTCCGCCGATCTACGCCGAAAATGTCCGCACAGGCCGGGCACCCCCGACACGGGGCACCCACTCTCGGCGAGCGCGCGAAACCTCCTGTGCCGGCCCAGGCAATGCTCGAAACCGGGCGGGAACCTCCGCACTCGGCCCGAAACCCTTGTTCGTCGCCACTCACACCGTGCACAGCCCACCCCCGGCGTACCGTAACCATATGGAGCCGACCACGGAGGTGGTGACGGCACGACCCGCGCCCGCGCTGGCCGGGTTCATCGACCACTACCTCGGCTACCGGATGACCGGTTATCCGCCCGGGCTGCACCGGGGTCTGCCGTCGCGGCATCTGACGTTCATCGTGTCCATCGGGCCGAGTATCGATGTCGTCGCGCAGACGGATCCGGGGCAGCGGCCGGAGGATTACCGCTGTGTGCTCAGCGGGTTGCAGGCCAGTTCGGCGGCGATCGCGCATTCGGGGGATCAGGAGGGAGTGACGATCGCGCTGACGCCGATGGGGTGTCGGACGTTGTTCGGGACGCCCGCGAGTGCGCTGTGGAATACCTCGTTGGAATGCGCGGATGTGGCGGGGCCTGCCGGTGACGAGTTGTGGGAGCGGTTGCAGGGGCCCGCGCCGTGGTCGCGGCGGTTCGCCATCTGTGATGACGTGCTGGGGCGGCTGGCGCGTCCCGATCGCCTTGTGACGCCCGAATTGTCTTGGGCCTGGCGGACTCTCGTCGACAGTGGCGGTGGCGTGGCGATCGGTCCGCTGGCCGACCGGATCGGGTGGAGCAGGCAGCACCTGGCGCGGCGGTTCGGCGCCGAATTCGGGGTGAGTCCGAAGCTGGCCGGGCGGATCACCCGGTTCGAACGGGCGCGGCGGATGATCGAGCGTGTTCCGGCGCACATCACGATCGCCCAGGTGGCGGCCACCTGCGGGTATTACGACCAGGCGCATCTGAATCGCGATTTCGTCGAGTTGGCCGGGTGTAGTCCGACGACCTGGCTCGCGCAGGAGGTTACATCCGTCCAAGACGGGTCGGACGTCGAGAGCGCAGGGTGAGAACATGACGAATCCAGCAGAATCCACCACCCGTGTCGCCGCGGCCGTGTGGCCGTGCCTCGCCTTCCGCGACGCCCGCGCGTCGGCGGATTTCCTGGTCGACGCGTTCGGTTTCGAACTGACGGCGATCTACGCCCGCGAGGGTGATCCCTCCGTCGTCGAACACGGTGAGTTGCGCTGGCCGCTCGGCGGCGGGGTGATGTTCGGCTCGGTCGGCAAGGACGACACCCCGTTCGGGCAGCGTGAACCGGGTAACGACCTGGTCTATATCGTCTGCGACAACCCCGACGAACTCTTCGCCCGCGCCACGGCGGCGGGGGCGGAAGTGGTGCGCGATATGCGCGACGAGGATTACGGCTCACGGGGTTTCGCGGTGCGCGATCCCGAGGGCAATATCTGGAGTTTCGGCACCTACAGCGGCGAGTAGCGCCTGTCCGACCGGGCGCTGGGAACCGCTCAGCGACCGCCCATTCCGGACATGGCGATGCCGTGCACGAACGCGCGTTGCGCCACGGCGTAGAGCGCGAGCAGTGGTAACAGGACGACGACCGCCGCCGCCATCAACAGCGGCCACTGGGTGTGGTATTGACCTTGCAGGCGAACCAGACCCAGTGTGGCGGTGGCGTATTCGTTGCGCTGGATCATGATCAGCGGCCACAGGAAGTCGTTCCACACCGAAATCCAGGTGAGTACGGCCAGCACCATGAGGGCGGGGCGGGTGTGCGGCAGGAGCACTCGCCAGTAGATCTGCCAGGTGGTGCAACCGTCCAGGATCGCGGCTTCCTCCAATTCCGTTGGCAGGGTGCGGAAGAACTGACGCATGAGGTAGGTGCCGAAGGCGCTGCCGAACAGGCCGGGCACGATCATCGCCCACGGGGTGTCGACCCAGCCGAGGGTGCGCATGATCAGGAACTGCGGGATCACCGTGACGGTCAGCGGCACCATCAGGGTGGCGAGGTAGGCGAGGAACAGTAGTTCCCGGCCGCGAAAACGTAAGCGGGCGAACGCGTATCCGGCCAGGGAGCAGAAGAAGACCTGTCCGGCGGTCACGCAGAGCGCGTAGGCGGTGGTGTTGAACAGCATCCGTCCCATGGGCAGTGTGTCGAAGACACGACCGTAGTTGGACCATCGTGGATGCTCGGGAAGTATCGACGGCTCGGTGATCTCGCCGTCGCTCTTCAGCGAACCGGAGACCGCCCAGAGGATCGGGATCAATGCGCACCAGGCGATGAGGATCAGGATCACGTAGATCGCGCAACCGTGCAGGAACCGTCGCGCGGCCGGGGAACGTCGAGGCCGGGGGTCGCGCGTGGCACCGGAACCACGAACGGGTGACGGCATCGACTCGCGTTCCGCGCCGGAGCCCGTCCTGACCAATCTGCGCGCGACCCGTCCGAGTACACCGGGTGTCCCAGCCGTCGACCCGCCGTTGACCGCCTCGACCTCGTCGATCTGCCGCACGCGCATCAGAACTCCACTTCGCCGCGCCGGGCGAATCGCAGTTGCACGAGGGTCAGTACCAGCAGGATCGCGAAGATCACCCAGGCCAGGGCCGAGGCGTAGCCGATCTCGTAGAACGTGAAGGCGTGCTGGAACAGCATGATTCCGAGCAGATACGTTCCGGTCTCCGGCCCGCCGTTCGCGCCGGTCAGCGCGTAGGCCTGGTCGAAAGCCCGGACCGAGTCGATGACGGTGATGACGAAGACGAACGACAGCGGCCCGCGGATCAGCGGCACCGTGATCGACAGGAACCGCCGCAGCGCGCCCGCACCGTCGATCTTCGCCGCCTCGTACAGCACGGTCGGCACGCCTTGGAGCGCGGCGAGCAGGATGACGGTCGCGAACGGCACGCTCTTCCAGACCGTCACGACACTCAGTGAGATCAGGGCCCAGTTCGGGTCGGTCAGCCACGGCACCGGGTCGAGGCCGGCGCGGGCGAGCGCGAGGTTGAGCAGCCCGTCTTCGGTGGTGAAGATGAACCGCCACACCACCGCCATGGCGACGGTCGACGCGACCAGCGGCAGGAAGGCGGCGGTGCGAAAGACCCCGATACCGGCGATTTTTCGATGCAGCGCGGCCGCCACCGTCATTCCGATGACGACCGTCGGCACCAGCGTGAGCAGGGTGAACAGCGCGGTATTGCGCAGGGCGATGGGGAAGAGCGGATCCGAGCCGAGCAGCCTGCGATAGTTCGCCGTCCCCACGAATCGGGGCGGGCTGAACAGATCCCAGGCGTGGAAGCTGAGATAGAGCGAGAAGCCGAGCGGGAACAGCAGGAATATCGCGACGGCGGTCAGATTCGGCGCCACGAACAGCCAACCCGCTCGTTCACGGCGACGCGCGAGGGTCGGGCGACGTTTCCTCGCGCGATGCCTGCCCGATGCGGGTGTCATAACGCGCCGAGTACCGCGTCGATATCGCCGGGGTCGAGCGTGTCGGCTCGGGCGGCGCCGCGCAGCACCCGATTCCCGCCGCGTTCCAGCAGCGCGGACACCTTGCCCCAAGCCGGGGTGACCGCCAGTGGGCGCGATCTGCCCGGACCGTCGGTGAGTACCGCGAGATTGCGGATATCGCGGTGGGCTTCGGCGAATCCCGGTGCCGCCATCGCCGATTTCAGGACGGGTACGAACAGCCCGGATCGCGCGATGAGTTCCTGCCCGACCGGTCCCGTCGCGAATTTCACGAATTCCCACGCCTGCTCGACACGTGGACTGTCCGCGGCGATCGCCAAGCCGGTGCAGCCGACATCGGTGATCGCGCCCGGGCCGCCGTGCGGTCCGACCGGGAGCACGGTGAGGTCGATATCGAGATCGTCCTGCCCGGCGAATTCGGAGTACAGCCAGTGCCCGCCCAGCGCCATCCCGGCGCGGCCCCGGCGGAACAGGTCGGGCGCGGAGACCGACTGCTGGTCACCGACGCGCGGGGCGACCCGGTGCCGGAGGGCGAGGTCGGCGTAGAACTGGAATCCTGCGGCGAAGCGCGGATCGTCGAGATTGGCGCGGACCGGGTCCACGGCCGGGGTGAACCAGTCGGAACCGTTGTTCATGCCGAAGCAGGCCGCCGAGAAATACGGCACCCAGGCGTCGACGAAACCCCAGCGCGACGGATGCCCCGAGCTGTCGCGGCGGGTGACGGCGCGCGCGGCGTCGAGGAATTCGTCGAAGGTCCACGCGTCGCGCCACCGGGTCGGCGGCGAGATTCCGGCGCACAATTCGCGGTTGTAGTAGAGGAAGACCCCCGACCACTGCTCGGGCAGCGCGTACTGGCCGCCCGCGTAGGCGAAGGTGTCGTACAGCGCGGGGAAACTGTCGCGGCGCAGCGTCTCGGCATAGCCGGGGTCGCGGTCGAGCAGGGTGCGCAGGTCGAGCAGCACACCGCGTTTCGCCAGACCCGAATAGAGCAGTTCCCACGCCATCATGACGTCGGGACATTTGCCGCCCGCGCAATAGGTGAGCATCTGCTGGAGCGGATCGGGGCCGGACACGATGGTCCGAATCCTGATCTCCGGGTGCAGTTTCCGGAACTCCTCGATGATCCGGCGGCGCACCCGCGCTTCCTCGGGGCGGGCCTGGAAGAAGAAGGTGAGCGCGTCGTCGTCACCGCCGCAGCCGCTCAGCAGCGGTAGGGCGAGGGCGGAGCCGAGCAGGGTCCGCCTGCGCAACCGCGCGGCGGGAACGACCGGCCGGTGCGGCGGCCGGGGTTGCGAAACCGCGCGGGTCGAATGCAGTACGGCACTCCTGCGGGCGAGGGCGGCGTAGTACGGACGGCAACGCAGCTTACTGACGGCAACAATTTCGAAGCGCCCGACACACGGGACAAATTTCGATGATGAGCCCGCGATAGCGGAATTCCGCCTGACCGCCGACGCCGATCGGATACGTTGGCACGTGTTTCAGCGGAGTTCTACAGGGGAGTAGGCCGATGGCGACACTCGAATATCTGCGGACCGATCCGGAGCTGCCGCCCGTCGGCGTGGTCGACCGGTCCCCGGTGACACCGGCCAAGAAGGCGGTTTTCGCCGGAATCGCGGTGCTCGGCGCGGTCGCCTGGACCATTCTGGCGCTCGCGCGCGGCGAGAACGTCAACGCGGTCTGGATCGTGGTCGCGGCGGTGTGCACCTACGTGATCGCCTACCGGTTCTACGCGCGCTATATCGAGTGGAAGATCACCAAACCGCGCGACGATCTGGCCACACCCGCCGAAATCCTGGAGAACGGCAAGGATTACATGCCGATGGACCGGCGGGTCCTCTACGGCCACCACTTCGCCGCCATCGCGGGCGCGGGACCGCTGGTCGGACCGGTGCTCGCCGCCCAGATGGGCTACCTGCCCGGCACCATCTGGATCGTCGTCGGCGTGGTCTTCGCCGGTGCGGTGCAGGACTACCTGGTGCTGTGGGCCTCCACCAAACGACGTGGTCGCAGCCTCGGGCAGATGGCGCGCGACGAACTGGGCGCCATCGGCGGAGTCGCGGCCATCGTGGCGATCCTCGTCATCATGATGATCCTGCTGGCGGTGCTCGCGCTCGTGGTGGTCAACGCGCTCGGGGAGAGCCCGTGGGGTGTGTATTCGATCGGCATGACCATCCCGATCGCCCTGTTCATGGGTGTCTACCTGCGGTTCCTGCGGCCCGGTCGGGTCGGCGAGGTATCCGCGATCGGTATCGCGCTGCTGCTGTTCGCGATCGTCTCGGGCGGCTGGGTCGCCGAGACCGGCTGGGGCGAGGACTGGTTCACCCTCTCCAAGACAACGATCGCGTGGCTGCTGATCGCCTACGGGTTCTTCGCCTCGGTGCTGCCGGTGTGGCTGTTGCTCGCGCCGCGCGACTACCTGTCGACCTTCATGAAGATCGGCACCATCGGCCTGCTCGCCGTCGGCATCCTGATCACGATGCCGGTGCTCGAGGCGCCCGCCGTCTCGCAGTTCGCGAGTTCGGGGACCGGACCGGCCTTCGCGGGCAGCCTGTTCCCGTTCCTGTTCATCACGATCGCGTGCGGCGCGCTGTCCGGATTCCATTCGCTGGTCGCCTCGGGAACGACACCGAAACTGCTGGAGAAGGAATCCCACGGCCGCATGATCGGCTACGGCGGCATGTTGATGGAATCGTTCGTCGCGGTGATGGCCATCATCACCGCCTCGATCATCGACCAGCACCTGTACTTCGGTATGAACGCACCGGGCGCGCTCACCGGCAACACCCCGGAAACCGCCGCCGCGTATACGAATTCGCTCGGACTGTCCGGACCGCCCGCCACCGCGGCCGATTTCGCCCAGGCCGCCGCCGACGTGGGCGAGAAGACGATCATCTCGCGCACCGGTGGCGCGCCGACACTGGCGATCGGCATCTCGCAGGTCTTCTCCGAATTCCTCGGCGGATCGGCGATGAAATCGTTCTGGTACCACTTCGCGATCATGTTCGAGGCGCTGTTCATCCTCACCACCATCGACGCGGGCACCCGCGTCGCGCGCTTCATCGTCTCCGACGCGCTCGGCAATTTCGGTGGTCCGATGCGCAAATTCAAGGATCCGTCGTGGCGGATCGGCGCGTGGCTGTGCTCGCTGGTGGTCGTCGCGGCGTGGGGTTCGGTACTGCTGATGGGCGTCAACGATCCTTTCGGCGGGATCAACGCGCTCTACCCGCTGTTCGGCATCGCCAACCAGTTGCTCGCCGCGGTGGCGCTGACGGTCGTGCTGACCATCATCATCAAGAAGGGTCTGGTGAAATACGCCTGGATACCGGGGATTCCGCTGATCTGGGATCTCACGGTGACCATGACGGCGTCGTGGCAGAAGATCTTCTCGGCCGATCCGAAACTCGGATACTGGAAACAGCACAGCCTGTGCCAAGCGGCCAAGGACGCGGGCAAGGGCTGTCTGACGGCCAAACCGGACCAGGTCGAGACCGCCCTGCGCAATACGTTCATCCAAGGCACCCTGTCGATCGTCTTCGCGGTGCTGGTGTTGATCGTCGCGATCGTCGGCGCGATCGTCTGCGTGCGGGCCTGGCGAGCGGGCGGTTCGGAGACGACCGAATCGCCGGAGGAACCGTCGCGGATCTTCGCACCGAGCGGGTTCGTCGCCACCGCGGCGGAGCGGGAGGTACAGAAGCAGTGGGACGAGTTGATCGCGGCGGGGACGGTGCGCGCGCCGGGGGCGGCGCACACGGTGGATCGTTCGTCCGTATGACGCGCACCGCCGGGTCAGGGGGCGGCCGGTCCGACGGATCGGCCGCCCGGCGGCGCGTGGGCGGCGGCGCGAGGGCGGTCTTCCGGTCGTCCGGTGGGTCGGCCGCCCTGCACCGCGTCCACGGCGGGGTGAAGGCAGTTCTCTGGTGGGTCGACTCCGTCCTCGGCGGGCAGGACTACCGCAGGTATGTCGAACATCTGCGGCGCGATCACCCGGATCGCGCGATCCCGACCGAGCGCGACTACTGGCGCGACCGCTATGCCGAAGCTGACCGGAAACCCCAGAATCGCTGCTGCTGACTCGTCCCGCGTCAGAAGATCCCGCTGCCCGAGCCCAGGGTCGGCAACCACCAGCGCAGGAAGTCGGTGAACGGCAGGCATTGCGCGGCACTGCCGGATTGCGGCCAGCAATCACCGCCGTAGACCGGGGCGAGCGCCGTGGACCGATCACTGCTCGACGTGGGCACGGTATGCGCCACAGCGAGAGGGGCGGCGGCGAGAGGGGCGGCAGCGGCCACCACTGCCGCACAGGCCATGGCAGCGATGGCTCGGGTCACGGTATTGCCTTCCGGTTATTGCTGTTTCGCAGTGCGACCGACTGTATTGCCGCCGATGTGCCGTCCACAGCCCCCGATTGCGCCGCCCCGATTTCCCGGGTCCGGGGCAACTTCGAGCATCCATGGCGGATTTCCGCTAGCACGGTCTCGCGCGAGCTGACATTGTTGATTGGGTGACGATCACGGCGTTGGATTTCGAGCGGTGCTATCGGGCGGTGTCGACGCGGGACTCGCGGTTCGACGGACAGTTCTTCACGGCGGTGCGAACCACCGGGATCTATTGCCGCCCTTCGTGCCCGGCCATCACACCCAAACGAACCAATGTCAGCTTCCTGCCGACGGCCGCGGCGGCGCAGCACGCCGGATACCGGGCCTGCCGACGCTGTCTACCCGACGCCGCACCCGGTTCCCCGTTATGGAACACCCGCGCCGATCTCGCGGCCAGGGCCATGCGGCTCATCGGTGACGGCGTGATCGAACGCGGCGGCGTGCCCGCGCTGGCCGCGACCCTCGGGTACTCACAGCGTCAACTGACGCGCGTACTCACCACCGAACTGGGCGCCGGTCCGCTGGCCCTGGCCCGCGCGCACCGCGCCCACACCGCGCGACTGCTGATCCAGACCACCGCGATGCCGATGTCGGATATCGCGTTCGCCGCCGGGTTCGCCAGCATCCGGCAGTTCAACGACACCGTGCGCGAGGTCTTCGCCGTCAGCCCGACCACCATGCGCACCGAGGCCCAGCGCGCGCGCAAGGACATGCCCATCGCCCCCGCCGTCAACGGGGCATTGACATTGCGACTGCCCTACCGGGAACCGCTGGACCGCGCCTGGCTCGAATGGTTCCTGTCCTCGCACGTCGCGCAGGGCGTGGAACAGTGGGAGGACCACGCCTACACCCGCAACCTGCGCACACCGCACGGCCACGCGACAGCCCGGCTCGGCTTCCAACGAGATCACGTGCGCGCCGAACTCGCCCTGCACGATATGCGCGATCTGGCCCCGACCGTGGCGCGGCTGCGGCACCTGCTCGATCTCGACGCCGACCCGGTCGGCATCGACGAGGTACTCGGCGTGCTCTCGCGCCGCAACGCCGTCCAACCCTTGGACGGCGAGCAGTTGCCCGACGCGGGCACCACACCCGCGACCGGTGAGCCACCGCAGCCGACCGGAACCCAACGTCCGCTGTTCAGTCCCGGGATCCGGGTACCGGGTTGCCTGGACGGTCCGGAACTGCTGCTGCGCACCATGATCGGCCAGCAGATCTCGGTGTCGGCGGCGGCGACACACACCGCACGATTGGTCGACGCGCTGGGCGAGGAAGTCGATGGGCCGCTCCCCCGACTGTTCCCGACGCCCGCGATCATCGCCGAACGCGGCGCCGAAGTCCTCACCGGTCCCGCGCGGCGTATCCACTCGATCGTCGCGGCCGCGGGCGCGATCGCTTCGGGCGAACTGCAACTGCATCAGGGCCGCACCGCCGCCGACCTGCGCCGCGATCTGCTCGCCCTGGACGGTATCGGCCCGTGGACGGCCGACTACGTGGCCATGCGTCTGCTCGCCGACCCCGATATCCTGCTCGGCACCGACCTCGTGGTTCGCGAGGGGGCCGCGCTGCTCGGCGTCGACCTCACCGATACCGAACGGTGGGCGCCGTGGCGGTCGTATCTGTCGATGCACATGTGGAAGGCCGCGTTGGCGGGTCGGGCGCCGCGCAAGAACGGGCACAAGCGGGCCGGGGCGTCGTGAGTCGACCGACCGACCGGCAACCTCGAACAATGAAAGGGCATACGTCATGAGCACCGCGGACTACGCCACGGTCGACACACCCATCGGTCCCTTCACCGCGCTCGCGGATGGGAACGGAGCGGTATTGGCCGCGGGCTGGACCGCCGACGCCGAGAACCTGCGTCTGCTGATCCATACCCGGCTGCGACCCGACGAGCTTCGCGAACGCGATTCGCTCGGTGCGGTCACGACCGCCGTGTCCGACTACCACCGGGGCGAGCTCGACGCGATCGATGCCATTCCGGTCCGTCAGCACTCGGGTGAGTTCCTGCTGCACGCGTGGGAGGTGCTGCGCAAGGTCCCCGCGGGCGATCCGGTCACCTACACCGAATTCGCGGCGGTCGCGGGCAGGCCCGCCGCCACCCGCGCCGCCGCCAACGCTTGTGCCCGCAACGCGGCGGCCCTGTTCGTGCCGTGCCATCGCGTGCTGCGCATCGGCGGCGCACTCGGCGGGTTCCGCTGGGGGCTGCCCGCCAAACGCTGGCTGCTCGACCACGAAGGGCGCCCGCGGTAGGCGGGTCCGCTGGGTCTGCCCGCGAAACGCCGACTATTCGACCTACGAGGTCGCGCGGCGTGGGCGCGCCGCGCGGCGCGACCGTCGACTCCGGGCACACCCCTGACCAGCGCGTGAACGCTCGATGATGAAGTCGCGGGGCGGGGGGCTGCGATCGCGCTACGAAACGGTCGTCTCGAGGCGTGATCCGCTCCGGCCGCGGATGACGTGGAGGCGGCTGGGAATGCGCTGGCGCATTTCGTCCACGTGGCTGACCAGGCCGACCACTCTTCCGCCCGCGCGCAATTCGTCGAGCACGCCCATGACGGCGTCGAGGGTGTCGGCGTCGAGGCCGCCGAAACCCTCGTCGATGAAGAGGGTGTCGAGTACCTGGCCGCCGGATTCGGCGGCGACGGTATCGGCGAGTCCGAGGGCGAGCGACAGCGAGGCCATGAAGGTTTCGCCGCCGGAGAGCGTTTTGGCGGGGCGGATCGCGCCGGTGTAGTCGTCGCGGATGTCGAGGCCGAGTCCGCCGCGCCGACCGTTCGGTCCTTCCCGGTCCGAATGCACGAATTCGTAACGCCCGCCCGACATTCGACGCAATCGCACCGAACCCGAGAGCGCCACTTCCTCCAGCCTGGCGGCGAGGACATAGGACCGCAGCGACATGCGGCGGTTGTTCTCCCCGCGTCCCGCCACGACATCGGCGACACCGGCTAGTTCGTCGTGGGCGCGTTGCAGCGGTGCGACCCGATCCAGCGCGACCCACAGCTGTCCGCCCAGATCCTCGAGCAGATTCACCCGGCGGGTGGCCTCGGCGTGGGCGGCGACCGCCGCGTTGAGGCGGGTTTGGGCTTCCGCGACCTGGCGTTGCAGTTCGGCCGGATCGCGGGGTTCGGTGAGCGCGGCCGCCTGTACCTCGGGTTCGGCGAGGACGGCCTCGGCGCTGCCTTTCCTGTGCTCCGCGTCGAGCAGTTCGGCGTCTATCTCCTCGTGCCGTCGCGGGGGTCGCGATGCGGTGGCGACGACCTTCGCGTACGCGGCCAGTACGGCGACATCGTCACCGGCGGCATCTGCGCGCACCTGCGGGTCGATGGCGAATCCCGCCGCACGAGCCAGACTTTCGACCCGCTCGGCCATGACGACCACCTGTTCGCCTGCCTTGGCGACGGCTGCCACGGCGTCGCGCAGCGCCGTGGCGGCGACGATCAGGGCATCGATACGTCGACGGCGATCATCGATGGTCCGGTCCGCACCCGCGGCGGCCCGCAGCCGTTCGGTGAGTTCGGTGTGACGGGCGGCCGCACCGGCGATCCGCGTGGACACGGTGCTGCGCCGGGTGTCCGCGGCGCGCAATTCGTCCAGGAGGCCGGTCTCGTCGGCGCGCAGCCGTGCCAGCTCGGCGTCGAATCCGTCGACCAGTTCGGCCATATCCTCGGCGTCGCGGTAGCGGTCGGTGCAGGCGCGCAGCGCTGCGGCGAGTTCGACCCGATCGGCGGCACCGCCCGCCGCCTTGAATTTCTCGATCTCCCTTTCCAGCTCCGTGATCTGTGTCTGCACACGATTGCGCGCGTCCTCGGCGACCCGTTCGGCGGCGACGGCCTCGTCCTCGGACTCCTTGGATACCGCGTGCGCGGTCGGGCGCGCCGGGTCCGGATGGTCCTCGGAACCGCAGACCGCGCACGGCTGCCCGTCGACGAGCTGACCCGCCAATTCCGCCGCCATCCCGGCGAGGCGGCGTTCACGCAGGTCGAGCACCCGTTCCTTGGCGTCGTTGTGCTCGGACCTGGCGGATTCGAATTCGATCCGGGCGTGGTCGAGCGCTGTTCGGCGGGTGGCCAATTCGACCGCGGCCGACACCGCCGTCTGCAATCGTTCGAGTTCGGTACGCACCGCGGGCAGGGTGGCCGCGGCGGTGGCGGCCTCGCGCGAACGCGCTTCCGCGGCGGCGATCGCCGCGGGAAGTTCCTCGCGACGGCGGTTCACCGTGGTGATGCGGGCCGCGAGCGCGGTCTCCTCGCCGCGCAATTCGGTCAATTCCCTTTTCAGGGCCGTCGCGATGTCCACGTCGCCGCGCACCTCGTCCAATGCTCCGGTCTGCGCGCTCCAGCGCCGGATCGCCGCATCGATATCGGCGTCGGGACGCACCGTCGTGCCCCGCCCGGTCGGGGTTCCCGGCTGCCGATCACCGGGCTCTGCCCGCGAGTTCTCACGGTCGTCCGCATCGCTCACCGCATCGGCGGACGGCGTCGTGAGCAGTTCGGCCCGACCGAGATCGGCGGCCGCGGGGTCCATCAGCGCGGTGACCAGCGCGTCCTCGGCCTCGTGCCGCCGTTTCTCGTGCTTTCGGGCGGTCACGACCACGGCTCTCGCCTCATCGATCGCTTCGGTGACCGGCTGGGCGCGACGGGCGGACTCCAATTCGGCGCGCAGTGCCGCGCGATGGTCCGCCCCGGCGAGGTAACCGTCCAGGGTAGCGCGGGCGGCTCCCCTCCGACGGCGCAATTCGTCGAGGCGACGCTGTTCCTCGGCTTCGGACCGAATCCGCGCCGAATCCCGCTGACACCGTTCCGATTCCGCGGTGGCGGTCGTCAGATCGGCTCTCGCGGCGGCCAGCAGATCCTGCGACCAGGTGACCGCCTCGTGTGGTTCGACGACCTCGGTGACATTGCGCCCCGCCGCCATCGCCACATTGTCGATCAGACGCCGGATGGAATCGGTCCGCCGTCTCATCTCGGCCTCGGAGGCGCGGCGCTTCTCGGCGAGCCACTGCTCGGCGGTGCCGAAACGTTCGGTGTCGAAGAGCTTTTCGAGCAGTTTCTCGCGATCCTCGTTGTGCGCCCGCAGGAATCGCGCGAAATCCCCCTGCGGCAGCAGGACGACCTGGAAGAACTGGTCGGCGCTCATGCCGAGCAGGCGGATGACCTCGTTGCCGATGTCGGTGAGCCGGGACAGGTTGACGCCGGGACCGTCGAGCCATTCCAGTGTCGCGGTGGGGTTCTCCTTCACCAAGCCGCCCTTGGCCCGTTTACTCGGCCGCACGAATTCCGGTGACCGCGTCAGCCGCAGCCGCCTGCCGCCGATCACGGCCTCCAGCACCACCCGTGGCGGTGTCTGCTCGTCGGCGTGATCGGAATGCAGGCGTTTGCTCTCCCCGCGCGCCCCCGGCACGCTGCCGTACAGGGCGAACGCGATCGCGTCCAGCACGGTGGTCTTTCCCGCGCCGGTCTGCCCGTGTAGCAGGAAGAGTCCGTCGGATCCCAGTGTGTCGAAGTCGATGACGGTCGGCTCGGCGAACGGGCCGAACGCGGTCATCTCCAACCGGTGCAGCCTCACGCGGTGAGTTCCCCGGCGAGCGGCAGCGGTGCGGGCTGCCGGTCGGGTTCGGCGACCGCCGCGGCGAGCGCCTTTTCCAGCCAGGCCATCTCGCCCGCGCTCGGCGCGCCGCGCACATCGGTGAGGAAACTCTGCGCCACCTCGGTATCGCGCCTGCCGCGCACGCGCTCGCGGTAGCGCAGTTCCGGATTGCCTTCCGGGCGCGCCCATTCGACGTGCACCACGTGCGGAAACCGTTCGCGCAGCTTACGCAGCGGATCGACCGGGCGGGCGGTGTCGGTGAGGGTCGCCGAGACGTAATGTTCCTGTGCCTCGGCATGTGCCGGGTCGTCCAACAGTTCGTCGAGTGTGCCGGTGAGCCTGCTCAGGCCGCGCACCGGGGGAAGGTCGCGACGCCGGACCTCCCGCAACCCCGACTCGTCCAGATCGATGATCCACACCGCTTTGCGATGTGAGTTCTCCGCGAAGGAGTACGGCAACGGCGAACCCGAATAGCGCACCGATTCCGACAGGGTCTGCGGCGAATGCAGATGGCCCAGGGCGACGTAATCGATCCCGGCGAACGCCGAGAGCGGAACCGTCTCGACACCGCCGACCGAGATGGACCGCTCCGACCCGGTCGCCGCGCCGCCGACGACGAAGGCGTGCGCGAGGATCACCGAACGGATATCGCCACGTCGCGTGAGGTCGGCGCGGATCCTGGCCATCGCCGCGTCCAGAATGTCGGCGTGCGAACGCGCTTGCGGCACACCGAGTTCGGCGCGAGTGATCTCGGGTTCGAGGTAGGGGATGCCGTACATCGCGATGTCGCCGTGCTCGTCGGCGAGCAGGACCGGCCGATCGGCCTGGGCCACGGTGGTGCGCAGATGCAGGCCACCCGCGGCGGCGAAACTGGCGCCCGCGCCGAGACGTGTCGGCGAATCGTGATTGCCCGAGGTGGCCACGATCGTGGCGCCCGCGGCACGGATCGCCTCGAATCCCCGGTTGCACACCGCGATCGCGTCCGCGCTCGGAATCGAGCGGTCGTAGATATCGCCGGGGATCAGCACGACGTCGACGGACTCCTCGGTGACCAGCTCCGCGACCGCGCCCAACGCGCGCTCCTGGTCGGATAACAGATCGACGCCGTGGAAGGTACGCCCGATGTGCCAGTCCGAGGTGTGCAGCATCCGCATGGGGCGAAACCGTAGGCGTACCCACCGACAGAATTCAATCGCCCCGACCCGGGTGTCGGATTTGCCGCGTTCGGACCGGCGTGTTCGGCGGTGTTTCCTTTCTCGCCCCGACGTGGATTCCACCGTGGCGCCGAGGATTTGCGCACGCGTCGCCGATCGGTAGCCGGTCGGCTTTGATTCCTGTCGGTGATGTACGGCACTATCTGCGCTATGACCGCACCGATGCTCGTCGCACTGATGCTGGTATTCGCCGCCGGAGTGGGACTCGGCTGGCTCGGTCATTCCGCGCGGGCGGGCAGGAGGGCGGTCGCCGCCGAAGCGCGACTGGAGGCCGCGGGCGAGAACGAACGGCTGCTACGCCACTCCCTCACCGCGGCGAACGAAGACGCCGCGCGCAGGCATTCGCACGCGATCGGCGCGATGGTCGACCCGTTGCGCGAGGCGGTGGGGGCGCTCGAACGCCACATCCAGCAGGTCGAGCACCAGCGCGTCGACGCGTATTCCGGTCTGCGCGAACAGGTCGCGGGTATGCAGCGCACCTCGCATCAGCTGGCCGGGCAGACGAATCAGCTGGTCGCCGCGCTGCGGGCACCACAGGTGCGCGGGCGCTGGGGCGAGATCCAATTGGAACGGGTCGTCGAACTGGCTGGTATGACCAGGCATTGCGATTTCTCCACCCAGGTCAGCCGGGCCACCCGCGACGACGGTGACAGCGACCGGACCGCGACGGTGCGCCCCGATCTCGTGGTCCATCTGGCGGGAGGTCGCAGCATCGTGGTCGATGCCAAGGTGCCGTTCGAGGCATATCTCGACGCGTGCGCGGCCGATGATCCTGACCTGCGCGCCGACCTGCTGGCCCGGCACGCGAAACACCTGCGGGTGCACGTCGACAAACTGGCGGCCAAGGCCTACTGGGCCGCCTTCGATCCGGCCCCGGAATTCGTCGTGCTCTTCATCCCGGGTGATCCGTTCCTCGATGCCGCGCTCACCGCCGACTTCGGATTGCTCGAGCACGCCTTCGGTCGCAACGTGATCCTCGCGACCCCGACCACCCTGATCGCGCTGTTGCGCACGGTGGCCTTCAGCTGGCGGCAGGAAGCGCTGTCGCGCGATGCCGCGACCATCCAGCAATTGGGAAGAGAGCTTTACACCAGGCTCGGAATGACCGGTAAACACCTGGATCGGCTCGGATCGCAACTCGGCAAGGCGGTCGAGGCGTTCAACTACACCGTCGCGTCGGTAGAATCTCGTGTCATGGTGACGGCCAGGAAATTGCACGACCTGGAAATCGCTGAGCAGCCGATTCCCGAGATCGGCAAACTGGAATCGATGCCGAGGGCGGCGGCCTTCGCCGACGCGGAGGAATAGTGGTGCGCGCACCGCTCGACCACCCGCCTCCCGCGTCCGTCGACCGGCGACGACCATCGCGCCGATCGATCGACGACGGTGCCGCTGGCCGTGCCGTAACGCCGACACGCGCCACGGCGGTTAGTGTTCTCAGCGTGGCTGCTTCCCAACGTGTGCGATCCCGGGTGCCCGCGCCGCAACGTTCGATCTTGCCGTCGGTGCCGGGTATCCCGGCCGGTGCGGCGATCCTGATTGCGGTGGCGTGCACGTTTCTGGGGTTCCTGATCGATGCAAACGGCAACACCGGGGAACTGACCGGCACCTTCGCGGCGCTGTATGTCGCGGGCTGCGTCGCCGCGGTTCTCGCGGTGCGCTATCGCGGCCTGTTCACCGCGATGGTGTTGCCGCCGTTGCTGCTGTTCCTGGCGGTTCCGCTGTCGTACCAACAGCTGACCGGCAGTAACTCGAGCGGTATCAAGGACATCCTGCTCAACCTCGCGATCCCGTTGGTGGAACGGTTCCCGACGATGTTCCTCGCCACCGCGCTGAGCCTGGCGATCGGTGGCCTGCGCATCTACCTGCATCGGCGCGCCGAAGCCGAGGAACGCGGCGACGAGCCGCGGCGCGGGTCGAGTTGGGGACGCAGCGGCTCGGCCGACCGCGCCCGCCCGGCGAAATCCACGAGCCCGGCCAAATCCGCCAAATCGAAAGCCTCAGCCAAGAACGCGCGGCCCGCGAAGGCCACGAAGGCGACGCCGCCCGAGGCCGCCAAACGACGTCCCAAACGGCCCGATCCCGAGCCCATCGTCGATATCAGCGATCAGAAGACCGACAAGTACGAACCGCCACGCCCCGGCGGCAGGCGTCCGAGCGCGGAGGTGGCGGAAACTCCGCCCCGGGTCGCGACCAAAGGCCGTCCGAGGGAGGCTGGTCGGCCCGTGACGGGGCGGACGGCCCGCCCCGCGGCCGCGATGCCCGCGCGCGCCGAGAGCGAGGCGCCGCGCGGCGGACGCGCCCGAGGCGAGGTGCCACCGCACCCGCAGCCCAATGTCCGGTATCGCGACCGGGAGTCGCAGCGCAACGAACGCCGGAAGCCGGAGAACCTCTGAGCGCGTGCCCGTCCGTCAGTGGCGGGCGGTGCGCAGTTCTCGCGGCAGGGCGAAGACCAGGGTCTCGTTGGCCGTCGTGACCGACTGCACGTCGGCGAAACCGTGCTCCTCCAGCATGTCGAGCACACCGCGGACGAGGATCTCCGGCACCGAGGCGCCCGAGGTGATGCCGACCGTCCGCACCCCGGCCAGCCAGGCCGGATCCACTTCGCGGGCGTAGTCGACCAGGTACGAGGCCTTCGCGCCCGCGCCGAGCGCGACCTCGACCAGCCGCACCGAATTGGAGGAGTTGCGCGAACCGACGACGATCACCAGATCGCATTCGGGCGCCATCGCCTTCACCGCGACCTGACGGTTCTGCGTCGCGTAGCAGATGTCGTCGCTCGGCGGATCCTGCAACAGCGGGAACCGCTCGCGCAGCCGCTGCACGGTCTGCATGGTCTCGTCCACGCTGAGGGTGGTCTGCGACAGCCAGATCACCTTGTTCTCGTCACGCACGGTGACCTTGTCGACGGCATCGGGGCCGTCGACGAGCTGGACGTGATCGGGAGCCTCCCCCGCGGTGCCCTCGACCTCCTCGTGGCCCTCGTGGCCGATCAGCAGGATGTCGAAATCGTCGCGGGCGAATCGTTTGGCTTCCTGGTGCACCTTGGTGACCAGCGGACATGTCGCGTCGATGGTGTGCAGATTCCTGGCCGCGGCCGAATCGTGCACCGCGGGCGACACCCCGTGCGCCGAGAAGACCACGACCTGCCCGTCGGGCACCTGGTCGGTCTCGTCGACGAAGATCACACCGCGTTCACGCAGGGTCTCCACCACGTGGCGGTTGTGCACGATCTCCTTGCGCACGTAGATGGGGGCGCCGTGTTTCTCCAGGGCCTTCTCCACCGTCTCCACCGCACGGTCGACACCCGCGCAGTAGCCGCGTGGCTCCGCGAGTAGGACTCGTTTCTCGCCGTCGGCGAGCGCGGTTCCGGTACCGGCCGAGCGGGCGATTCCGACGTTCAAGGGGATGGCCGAAGACATGACGACAGCTTACTTGCGTCGGGCGGTTGCGAGCCGGGTGGAGGGACACGCGACAATCTGTCTGTGACACCCACCCTTTGCATCGTCGGGCGTATCGGGCAGGCTAGAACCATGTTCCGACCTCCGTTCCTGGCCCGGGTCGCCGCCGGTGCCGCCGTGTACGCCCTGGAAGAGACTCGCAGGCTGCCCACGGCGGCCGTGAACTTTCCGATCACCGCCATCAGCCAGCTGCTCCAGACCTCCATGCATATCCAGCAGTTCGTGACCAGCCTCGCACTCAAGGGCGACGCGGTTTTCGACCGTCTGGGCGGCGGTGAGCAGGAACAGCCGGAGTGGGCAACCTTCGACGAGGATCTCGACTCCGATCCTTCCTCGGAACCGACGTTCGCCAATCCGGCGCGAACCAGCCGTTTCGATCTGTACACCGCCGACGAACCCGCCGTGGCGAGCGAGACGAACGGGCATCCGGTCGCGCTCCCGACCATCGACGAGCGCGACGACTCCGCGGTCACGGATACACCGGTGACGGACGCCACGGTGACAGACACCACGGCAACCGACACGGCGGTCGACAACGCCGGGGAACAGGCCGATCCGGAAACGTCGGAGGTCGTCGCACCCGAGGTCGCGACCCGCTACGACTACGCGAATATGACCCTGGCGCAATTGCGCGCCCGGCTGCGCATGCTCTCGGTCGAGGAACTCGCCGAGTTGCTCGACTACGAACAGCTCACCCTGGACAGGGCGCCGTTCGTCACGATGCTGACCAATCGGATCGCCACCGTCCGCGCCCAGTGACCCCGGTCTCGCGACAGCGACGAAGCGCGCGCGGCCGACCTCCGCGCGTCGGTTTCGAGCGCTCGCCGCGGGGCCGCCGGGCCGAATCGCCCGACCCGTTGCGTTCGTGTCCGACCCGACGCGTATATCTGGCGGCATGACTCAGGACGGCACGGCGGCGCGGACCGGCGCCGCGACGCCAGCCAATTCCGCCGAACAACCGTGGCCGGTGCGCACGGTCGCGCTCAAGGTCGCGCAGTGGATCGACCGGCTCGGCAGTATCTGGGTGGAGGGTCAGATCACCCAGATGAATCTGCGGCCGGGCACCCGCACCGCGTTTCTCGTCCTGCGCGATCCTTCCGCCGACATGTCGCTGTCGGTGACCTGCGATCCGGAACTGATCCGTAGATCGCCGGTGCCCCTCCAGGAGGGCAGCCGGGTCGTCGTCTTCGGCAAACTGTCGTTCTTCGTCGGGCGCGGCACGATCTCGCTGCGCGTGATCGAGATACGTCCGGTCGGCGTCGGCGAACTACTCGCCCGTATCGAGCGGCTCAAGGCACTGCTGGCCGCCGAGGGGTTGTTCGATCCGCGTCTGAAACGGCCCGTCCCCTTCCTGCCCGGCACCGTCGGGCTGATCACCGGCAGGGCGAGCGCCGCCGAGCGCGATGTGCTGACGGTGGCCAGGAATCGTTGGCCCGCGGTGCTTTTCGATATCCGTAATACCGCGGTGCAGGGTCCGACCGCGGTACCGCAGATCCTGGAGGCGCTGGCCGCGCTCGATCGCGATCCCGCGGTCGACGTCATCGTGCTCGCCCGTGGCGGCGGCAGCGTGGAGGATCTGCTGCCCTTCTCCGACGAGGCGCTGTGCCGGGCGATCGTGGCGGCGACGACGCCCATCGTCAGCGCGATCGGTCACGAACCGGATAATCCGCTCTGCGATCTGGTCGCCGATATGCGCGCGGCCACACCCACCGACGCCGCGAAGCGGATCGTGCCCGACGCCGCGGCCGAACTCGCCGGGGTGCGCGATATGCGCGATCGCGCGACGGCGGCGCTGCGCGGCTGGGTCGACCGCGAGACCGCGGCGCTCGCGCAGTTGCGGTCGCGGCCGGTGCTCGCCGATCCGCTCCGCGATATCGACCGGCGCACCGAGGAGGTCGAACGGCTCAGAATCGCCGCCCGGCGCTGTGTCGACCATCTGATCGGCGCCGAGTCCACGACGACACGGCACCTGCGGGAGAACCTCACCGCGGTCGGCCCGGCCGCGACGCTGGCGCGTGGCTACGCTGTGGTGCAGCGGGTTTCCGGCCGCGAACGGCATGTGGTGCGCAGTATCGATGACGCGCCCGCGGGCAGTCAGTTGCGTGTGCGGGTGGCCGACGGCGCCGTCACCGCGGCGGCGTTGGGGTCACAGGCACTCGGTAAGAGCGCGGCGAGCGGCGCGGGTCCGCGCGAGCGCGACGACGACAGGGAGGAACGACGGTGACCGATTCCGGCAACGCCGAGGCCGAGCCGACGGAGCTGGCCGAGATTCGCGGCTTCGGCTACGAACGCGCCCGCGACGAATTGGTCAACGTCGTGAAGATGCTCGAACAGGGCGGAATGGACCTCGACGATTCGCTGGCGCTGTGGGAGCGCGGCGAAGCGCTCGCCACCCGGTGCGAGGAGCATCTGGCGGGCGCACGCAAACGCGTCGAGGACGCGATATCCCGTTCCGAGGCCGAAGAACAGGTATGAACCGGACGTAGGAGCAGACATGGGCATTCGTCGCGCGACACCCGATATCCGCACCGACGACATGGCGCGCAGCCGCGATTTCTATCGCCTGCTCGGCTTCGAGGAGGCCATGGATCTGGGCTGGGCGGTGACCATGGCCTCGCCCACCAACCCGACCGCCCAGATACTGCTGCTCGGGCCGGGCGCCGAGCGGTTCCAGCCCGATATCAGCGTCGAGGTCGACGATGTCGACGCCGTGCACGCCGCGGCGAGCGCGAAGGGCGCGGATATCGTCTACGCGCTGCGCGACGAACCCTGGGGCGTGCGGCGATTCTTCGTGCGTGATCCCGACGGAACGGTCGTCAACGTCGTCGGCCATCGCTGATCGAGGCTCGGAGCACGCGAGAGTGGGAGAACGTCAGCGCGACAGTTGCGGGGCGGCCGTGACGGCCTGAGCCAACGTCGTGAACGCGCTGGTGTCACCGGCGCCCTTGATCAACACCCTGGACTGGCCGAAATCGGCGATCCAGGCCGTCTCCTCGGTCGGCTCGGCGAACACCGTCCATTTCTGGTTGCCGATCTGCTGGGTGCCGTTGGCGAACCGGGAGCCGAGGATCGAGCGGGCGAGCACCTCGTCGGAGGCGCTGCTCTGGGTGAGCTGCATATACGTCCCCGACGGAGTGATATATCCCACGGTGCTCACCGGACCGCCGTCCGGGCCGGTGATGGTGTCGCGACTGCCCGAATTCGGCGTCCAGTCCGCGGGCACGGCCGGGTTCCTGATCGGGAACGGCAGCGTGCGCGCGTCGGAATTCAGCGCGGCCTGCACATCGAAATGCGGGATCTTCCCCTCGGTCGGGCCGGTCGCCGAGAAGCTGCACTGACTGGCCAGACCGGCGAAGACCACGGCGATCAGCACCAACGGGATCAGCGAGAAGAACAGATCCTTGTAGTCGTGGAGGATGCGTGGCTTTTGGTAGGACACGGTCCAAGTATCCACTCGGCGTCTATCCACTCGGCGGCGGGCCGCTCCCGCCCGCACCCCCGCGTCCTGCCATCTGGTGCGAAGTCGGGCCCGGGCGAAATGAGACAATCGTGCGGAACAAACCAACCGAGGGAGGCACCCCGCCATGACGGCATCAAAGCCAGCACCCAGCCGCCGTGAGGCCCCTGATCGCAATCTCGCGCTCGAATTGGTCCGGGTGACCGAGGCGGGCGCCATGGCGGCAGGCCGCTGGGTCGGGCGTGGCGACAAGGAGGGCGGCGACGGCGCCGCCGTCGACGCCATGCGCGAGCTGGTCAACTCGGTCTCGATGCGCGGCACCGTCGTGATCGGCGAGGGCGAGAAGGACGAAGCGCCCATGCTGTACAACGGCGAGATCGTCGGCGACGGCACCGGCCCCGAGGTGGATTTCGCGGTCGACCCGATCGACGGCACCACGCTGATGTCCAAGGGTTCGCCCGGCGCGATCTCCGTGCTCGCGGTCGCCGAGCGCGGTGCGATGTTCGACCCGTCCGCGGTGTTCTACATGCACAAGATCGCGGTCGGGCCCGATGCCGCCGACGTGATCGATATCTCCGCCCCGATCGCCGAGAACATCGCGCGCGTCGCCAAGGCGAAGAGTCTGCTGAAATCGGATCTGACCGTCTGCATCCTCGATCGTCCGCGCCACGCGCAGCTGATCCAGGAGGTCCGCGACGCGGGCGCGCGGATCCGGCTGATCTCCGACGGTGACGTCGCGGGCGCGATCGCGGCCGCGCGGCCCGATTCGGGCACCGACATCCTGGTCGGCATCGGCGGCACCCCGGAGGGCATCATCGCCGCGGCCGCCATCCGCTGTATGGGCGGAGCGCTACAGGCCAAACTAGCGCCGACCGACGACGAGGAACGCCGGAAGGCGATCGACGCCGGTCACGATCTGGACCGTGTGCTCACCACCGAGGATCTCGTCGCGGGTGAGAACGTCTTCTTCTGCGCGACCGGCGTCACCGACGGTGACCTGCTGCGCGGAGTCCGCTACTACGGTGGCGGCGCCTCCACCCAGTCGATCGTCATGCGCTCCAAATCGGGCACCGTCCGCATGATCGACGCCTACCACCGTCTCACCAAACTCCGCGAGTACTCCGCCGTGGACTTCATCGGCGACGAGGACGCGGATCCGCCGCTGCCCTGATCCACGAGGTCCGACGAAGACGCGTATGCCGTTGGCTGCGCGTCTTTTTCGTGGTGTTCGGGTAGGCGTTTCGGGGCCTCGGATTCGGGGCCTCCGCCGCCCGTTCCGCGCTGTGCGCATCGCCTCAGGCGTGGCAGCCCCACACGGCGCGCGGTCGGCATAGGGTCGGAAATATGACCGAGGAGACGCAGTACCGCATCGAACACGACACCATGGGCGAGGTACGGGTTCCGGTGCATGCCCTGTGGCGGGCGCAGACGCAGCGGGCCGTAGAGAATTTCCCGATCAGCGGGCGCGGACTGGAACGGGCGCAGATCAGGGCGCTCGGACTGCTGAAAGGCGCGTGCGCGAAGGTGAACCGGGATCTGGGGTTACTCGATCCCGGCAAGGCCGAGGCCATCATCGCCGCCGCGACCGAGATCGCCGAGGGCACGCACGACGATCAGTTCCCGATCGATGTCTTCCAGACCGGTTCGGGCACCAGCTCGAATATGAACGCCAACGAGGTCATCGCATCGATCGCCAAGGCCAACGGCGTGGATGTGCATCCCAACGACGACGTCAACATGTCGCAGTCCTCCAACGACACCTTCCCGACCGCGACCCATCTCGCCGCGACCGAAGCGATCATCAAGGATCTGGTTCCCGCGCTGGAGCATCTGCGGCTCGCGCTGCTGGACAAGGCCACCGAATGGCGCACCGTCGTGAAATCGGGCCGCACGCACCTGATGGACGCGGTGCCGGTCACCCTCGGCCAGGAATTCGGCGGTTACACCCGTCAGATCGCGCTCGGCATCGACCGCGCGATGGCGACGCTGCCCCGACTCGGTGAGTTGCCCATCGGCGGCACCGCGGTCGGCACCGGACTCAACGCCCCGGAGGGGTTCGGCGCGAAGGTGGTCGCGGAACTGCGGCATTCCACCGGTATCGACGCGTTCTCCGAAGCCGAGGATCATTTCGAGGCCCAAGCCGCCAGGGACGGCCTGGTCGAGGCGTCGGGGGCGCTGCGCACCATCGCGGTGAGCCTGACCAAGATCGCCAACGACATCCGCTGGATGGGTTCGGGCCCGCTCACCGGCCTGGGTGAACTCCAGTTGCCCGATCTCCAGCCCGGCAGCTCGATCATGCCCGGCAAGGTGAATCCCGTTCTTCCCGAGGCGGTCACGCAGGTGGCGGCGCAGGTGATCGGCAACGACGCGACCGTCGCGTTCTCCGGCGCGAGCGGCGCGTTCGAGCTGAACGTCTACATTCCGGTGATGGCGCGCAACCTGCTGGAATCGATTCGCCTGCTGGCCAATGTCTCCCGGCTCTTCGCCGACAAGTGCGTCAGGGGTCTGGTGGCGAACGAGGACCATCTGCGCACCCTGGCCGAATCCTCACCGTCGATCGTGACGCCGCTGAATTCGGCGATCGGCTACGAGGAGGCCGCGGCGGTGGCGAAAGAGGCGCTGAAGCAGAAGAAGACGATTCGCCAGACCGTGATCGACCGCGGTCTCATCGGCGACGGTCTCTCCCTGGAGGAACTCGATCGGCGTCTGGACGTGCTGTCGATGGCGAAGGTCCAGAACGGGAAGTGACCGCTTCGGTCGGTGCGCTCGGCGAGCGCACCGACCGGCGGGGTGAATCAGCCGCGCAGATGCGCGATTTCGGTGCGGGCCTGCTCGCCCTCGGCGCCGAGATCGGTGCGCTCGAAGACATTCCACCGCGCCAGCAGCGGCGCGAAGACCAGCGTCGGTTCCTGCGCCGGATCGTAGACACCGGCCTCGGCCAGCAGTTCGTCGCTGCTGCGTCCGTCGGGCAGGGTCACCGACGGAACCTTGAACGCGGCCACGCTGTCGGCGACGGCGCGCATGGTCTGATCGGGGGCGATATCGAATCCCGCGGCGACGAGATCGGCGAAGAACCTCGCCTGCAATTCGTCGTCGAGCGCGATGCGGTCCGCCATGGCGGTGACGATCTCGTTCTCGCCGAGCGCGGCGATATTGCGATGCCGGACCGCCGACGCCGTCTCCTCCAACGCGCAGGTGGCGAGCACGTCGAGCAGATGCAGAGAGGGCCTGCGGAAGCCCTTGGTCATATGTTCCATCCGCGACCGCTCCAGCTGCACCGGATCGACCGACCTGGTGACCATGAGGTAGTTGCGGATCATGATCTCGTGCCGGTTCTCCTCGGCCGTCCAGCGGCCGACCCAGCGCCACCACGCGCCGGTGCGCAGGTACTTACCGATCTCACGATGGTAGGAGGGCAGGTTGTCGGCTATCAGGACGCTCACCGTCAAGGCCAGCTTGGCGACCTCGCTGAGCTCGGATTGCCCCGGCTCCCAATCGGTTCCGCCGAGGAAGCGGAAGTTCTGGCCCTCGCTGAACGGCACGTAGTCGTGCGGCTGCCATCCGTCGGCCACCTCGATGTGGCGCCGCAGATTCAGTTCCACCTCGAGGGCGAGCGAATCGAGCAGCTCACGATCGGTCAAGAGATTTTGCACCATCACAACCTAGCTGCTGTGCCCGCGACGCGGGGATATACGACGGCATTGCCGGACGACGTCCGAAACCACGGAGATGATGTCACATGATGCCGGACGCCGCCTCCATCGCATCACCGAGCCGCGGATTCCGGCCGCCTACTTCGGCGTGACGGTGATCTGGCCGTCCACCCAGGTGATGGTGCCTCCGGTGAAGGTCGACTGCTTGCCGCCGGGGATATCGGTCTCGTCGCTGGTGGGATAGCCGAGCGTGCCGTTCGCGCCGCCGGTGCCCTCCCACGCCGTGCGGATCTCGCCCCAGACGATGTGCGGGTCGCCTTCGTTCGCCTCGTAGATCGTGCCGCCCACGAAATCCTGGTATTCGCCGTCGTCGGGGCCGTTCTCCTGCGCTTGCATCGGCGCGCCGAGCGGGCCGGTCGGGCCGCCCGCGGCGACATATTTCTCGTAGATGTCGCCGGAGACGGTGACCTCGGTCCCGCCCTGGGTCGGGATCTTGGTCTGCTCCGTCGACTCGCCGGTGGAGTCGGGCCCCGTCGTCGCGGTCGCGGATTCGGCGCTGCGCGCGGTCTCGGAGATCTCCGATGACGTAGTGGTGGCGCGCACGGTCGTGGTCGTCGCGGCCGCGGGCGCCGTGGTGCTCGCCGCGGAATTGGAATCGTCGTCGTCATCGCCGCATCCCGTGGTCAGCAGCAGTGCCGCGGCCATGAGCGCCGTGGTGTATCCAGCCGTTCGTCGAGCGAAGTGGTGCATGTCCATCCTCTCGAATTGGCTTTCCGTGGCTTGCCGGGGCGCTCCTCACGCGGTGCGCCCCGCGCAGCCTAGGACGAAGTACGGCAACGACCCGGCGAACCATTACCGATGCGCCGGGTCGTTGCCGAACAGCTATCGAGCGGTGACTACCCACTCATTTGTGAGATGAAACACACCCTGGGCGTTTGCCCGTCAGGCGTTCGGACCGTATTCCTCCAGCATCTCGGTGACCAACGCCGCGATCGGCGACCGCTCACTGCGGGTGAGGGTGATGTGGGCGAAAAGGGGATGTCCCTTCAGCTTCTCGATCACCGCGGCGACGCCGTCGTGCCTGCCGACACGCAGGTTGTCGCGCTGGGCGACATCGTGGGTGAGCACCACCCGCGACCCGGTGCCCAACCTGCTGAGCACGGTGAGCAGCACATTGCGTTCCAGCGACTGCGCCTCGTCCACGATCACGAACGAATCGTGCAGCGACCGACCGCGGATATGGGTCAGCGGCAGCACCTCGAGCATGTCGCGGCTGAGCACCTCCTCCATCACCTCGGCGGAGGCCAGCCCGTCCAGCGTGTCGAAGACCGCCTGGGCCCACGGGCCCATCTTCTCGCTCTCGCTGCCGGGCAGGTAGCCCAGATCCTGGCCGCCGACCGCGTAGAGCGGGCGGAAGACCACCACCTTGCGCTGGGTACGGCGTTCGAGCACCGCTTCCAGACCCGCGGTGAGCGCGAGCGCCGATTTGCCGGTACCGGCCTTGCCGCCGAGCGAGACGATGCCGATGCTCTCGTCCAGCAGCAGATCCAGGGCGATGCGCTGTTCGGCGGAGCGGCCGTGCAGGCCGAATGCCTCGCGTTCGCGCACCAATTGGACGCGTTTGTCCGGGGTCACCCGGCCGAGCGCGCTGGAACTGGAACCGAGCAGCCGGATTCCGGTGTGGCAGGGCAGTTCCCTCGCCTGGTCCAGATCGATGACCGATTCGGAATAGATCTGGTCGACCTGCGCGGTGGCGACGTCGATTTCGACCATTCCGGACCAACCGGAGGTGATCACGTCCTGGGCGTGGTACTCGTCGGCCCGCAAACCGACGGCACTGGCCTTGACGCGCAACGGGATATCTTTGGACACCATGACGACTTCGCGGCCCTCCGCCGCGAGATTGAGCGCACAGGCCAGAATGCGAGAGTCGTTGGTGTCGGTGCGGAAGCCGACCGGAAGGACCGCGGGGTCGGTGTGATTGAGTTCCACCTGCAGTGTTCCGCCCTCGGTGCCGATCGGCACCTGCTGGTCCAGCCTGCCGTTCTGCACACGCAGATCGTCCAGGTTGCGCAGGGCTTCCCGCGCGAACCAGCCCAGTTCGTGGTGGTGGCGTTTGCCTTCGAGTTCGCTGATGACGACCAGCGGTAACACGACGTCGTGCTCGCCGAACCGGGTGTAGGCCCAGGGATCGGAGAGCAGGACCGAGGTGTCGATGACGAACGTCTTGGCACCGGACGAAGTGGAGAGCGAGGGGCTTACTCCCTTGGGATCAGAAGTGACAGCGGCGCCTTTCCCGGTTTTACGGGAGGTCGCCGAGGGAGCGGAAACGGAGCGTGCAGCAGTCACGGTGGGCTCCTTGTTTGTCCGTGCGGCACCCGCGCGGACGATCTCGCTGGACCGGTCCGTCCTGATGGGTCGACTTGCGTCAGAACCCACGAGGGCCGGGTGCCGGCCCCCTCGCACTGAGTAGCTCAGTCACGGTCAGGACCTCCCGTACGAACCACAACGACGCGGCCCGCATCATCGACGCTACCGCCGACTACCCGTTCTCCGCTCCCGGAGCGGTAGGCATGTCGGTGAAGATCCCGTTAACGGGCATCGGCACGCCGGTCGTAGCCGCAGGTCAGCATGGCCCGTTAGAGTCGAAGTCATGTCCGATCACGAGGAACTCGAGAAGCTGTCGTCCAAGGAATTGCACGACCGCGCGGTGAAACTGGCGGTACGCCACGGGGATGTGAAGTTCCTCTGGCGTCTGCTCACCTCGATCCCGGCCGCGGAGGCGGCGGCGGGCAATGTCGGCGAGAGCGAAGCCGACATCAAATGGGTCGTCCCGATGATCGACGACTACTTCCACGCCGGTGACGGCGATATCGCCGACATGCTGCGCCCGTTCTACCTGGAATACCTCACCGGGCGTTCCTGAACGGCGCGGGCCGGGCTCACCACCCGACCCGGCGCCAACCGATCAGCGGCGACCGAGGACCGCGCGGAAGAGCCCGACAGCGGTGCCTCGGAGGAAGTTCTCCCACGAGAAGTGGTCGTGCCAGAGCACGATTCGACCGCCGCGCAGTTCGAACGTGCCGGTCACCCAGAACGCGATGCGCACCGGTCCGAAGATCAGGATGTCGGTGCGGTCGGTGAGGACGATATCGCCGTCGGCGGCGATGTGATGGATCTCCGCGGCGAACCCGACCTGATCGCGGCCGAGCCCGCGCAACAGTCCGCCGACCCGCTTGATACCGCGCACATCGGGCAGCGAGGTGTTCTTCCACACAATCTCGGGATCGAGCAGTTCCAGCGCTTCGCCGACGGCCCCGATCTCCAGGGCGGCGAAGAATTCGCGCACGGTGGTGATCGAGTCCTGCTGCAATTCGAGTTCTTCGGTCATGCACCGACGATAGGCCGCCGCGCGTCGCGGCGGCGCGCGATATGGACGCCCAATCCGTCGAGGATGCGGTCGATGCCGAAGCTCAACGCGCCGTCGCCGCCCGCCGCGGCCCCCGCTTCCGCGAAGGCCGCGCTCGCCACCGGATAGCGCTGGGCCGCCGCCTCGCGCATCTCGGCCAGTTGCGCCGCGATGCTGTCCTGGAAGTCCTGCGGACCCGCGGCCAGCACCTGCTGCGCCAGACCGCGCGCGTGGCCGGCCAGCATGGCGATGGTGTCGAGGCGTTCGGAGGTGGTCAGGCCGGAATCGGCGAGGTCGAGCAGCGCGACCTCCATCCACGCCATCTCGTTGGGACCGACGGGCCGCGCGCCGACGGCGAGTTCCAGGGCCCACGGGTGCGCGCGGAAGCGCTCGTAGAGCGATTCGCACCATCGGCGCAGGCCGACGCGCCACGGCTCGTCGGCCGGATTCCGGTCGACGGCGGCGATATCGGGGGGCGCGCCCAAAGCCGAGTCGAGCATCAGCGCTGTCAACTCCGCTTTACCGGGAACGTAGCGGTACAGCGACATCTTCGTGAAGCCGAGCCCTCGCGCGAGGCGCTGCATGGACAGTTCGGCCAGCCCGTCGGCATCGGCGATGGCGACGGCCTCCGCGACGATGCCCTCGAGCGTGAGCGCCGGTTTGGGCCCGCGTTTCGGCCGTTGCCGCGTACCCCACAGCAGTTCGACGGTGCTCGGTTGCGCCATCCGAATCCTTTCCGTGGATGTCTTGACTCCGAAACTGTGTCTACCATACTCTAATCCGCGTCCACTGGAAACAGATTCCATCGGACACAGATTTCTATCCTCCTGGAGGCACCCCATGCACACCGAGAACGTCCTCATCTGCGGCGCGGGCATCGCCGGACCGGCCCTGGCCTACTGGCTCGACCGTTACGGCTACGCGGTGACCGTCGTCGAACGCGCCCCCGCACCACGGCCGGGCGGCCAGGCGGTCGACTTCAAGGGCGCCACGCACCGGACCGTGCTCGAGCGAATGGGCATCTGGGAGGAGATCCACGCCCGCCGCACCGGCACCACCGACACCGTCTTCGTCGACGAACACGGTCAGCGCCTGGCCTTCATGTCCGGGGATTTCACCGGCGGCGATGTGGAGATCCTGCGCGGCGATCTGTCGCGGATCATGTACGAGCGGACAGCGGCGCGCTGCGAATACGTCTTCGGCGACACCGTCACCGCACTCACCGACACCGAGGGCGGCGTGCGCGTGGAATTCGAACGCGGCGCGGCACGCACCTTCGACCTCGTCTTCGGCGCGGACGGCATCCACTCCAGGGTGCGCCGCCTCGCCTTCGGCCCGGAACGAGAGTTCGTCCGGCATCTCGGCCACTACTACTGCGTGGCGGGCGCGAGTCCGTGGAGCACGACCGCCGCGGGTTCTCGCGAACGGGCGACCGCCCACGGCTACAACACGCCGGGACGACTGGCCGTCAGCGGGGGGCCGAAAGCCCAGCAGCTCTATCTCTTCACCGCGCCCGAACTCGACTACGCGCGAGACGACGTGGCATCCCAGCGCCGCATCGTCACCGAGGCCTACGCCGGCCTGGGCTGGCAGGTGCCCCGCATGCTGGAGGAGATGGCGGCGTTCGACGATTTCTACCTCGACTCGCTCAGCCGCGTCGACATGGCGAAATCCGGCTACACCAGGGGCCGGGTCGCGCTGGTCGGCGACTCCGGATACGGGAATACGCTCGGCGGCTTCGGAACCGGGCTCGCCGTGGTCGGCGCGTATGTGATCGCGGGCGAACTCGCGCTGCACGACGATCACACCGTCGCCTTCGCGAACTACGACGCGATCATGCGCCGCTACGCCAAGATCGCCGGGCGCAGCAACGCGGGCAGGTTCCTCGCGCCGAAGACCGGCTACGGGATCGCACTGCGCAACCGATTCCTCGAATCACCGCTGTGGCGGCTGATGTCGAAGTACTCCGACGACGCGAGCAACGATATCGAGTTGCGTGATTACCCCCAGCTCGTCGCGCCTTAGTCCGCCACCCCGGCCATCGATTCCGCCGCGCGGGCGGATCAACAGTGTTTCGATGGAACCGAGTCGGGTGCGGGTGCGTCTATATCGTCAGACCGCATCGACGGAAGGGACAACCGCCATGAGACCGATCGACGGCCGGGCGATCACGAATCCCGAGAACGCACAGAGCTTTTCCCACGCCGAGATCAAACAGGCCGCCGACCGGATGGACCCGGACGGCCTGGTCGGGGCGGTGGACGCCTGGACGACCATCGCCGCGACGGTGACCAGGGCGGCACAACAGTTCGAATCGGCCGCGGGAAAAGCGGTGGACCAGCGGTGGGAGGGCGCGGCCGCCGACGCGGCCGTCGGCGGACTGCGCCGGTACGTCGCCCGGCTCGGCGAATTCGGCGAAGCGCTGCGGCAGCAGACGATTCCGCTCGAGGCAGCGGGAAACGCGGCGGCTCGGTTCAAAGCCGCGATTCCCGCAGTAGGTGACAGCTCGGGTGGTTCCACCGCTCCCGAGGCGCGCAATGCCGGCGAGGAACAGGCCCGCGACGACATGGTCGCCTACTACATCCAGCCCTACGGCGCCGCCGCTCAGGAAATTCCGTCGCTCCCCGCGGTGGTCGATCCGATCGGCGGCGGTATCGGGACCGCGAACGGAGCGTTCGGATCCGGTAGCGGACCGAACGATTCGAGTGGTGGTGCGCCGGGCGACTCCACCGGGACGGGCGGTACCGGTTCACCGGGGCACTCGGGCACGTCCGCAAACAGCGGCGTCGGCGGTCTCGGTGCGACAGGCACGGGCGCGGTCGGTTCGACGGAAAACGGTGGCACGGCGGGCACATCCACCGGTGTCGGTACCACTGGCACGTCGAGCGACTCAGGTCAGCAGAGCGGTTCCGGTGCTGCCGGTACACCAGGTGACTCCGGCGAAGCAGGTGTCCCCGTTGGCTCCAGTGGAGCAAACGCCTCGGGCAACTCGAGCACGTCTGGAATCTCCGCCCTGATGGGTGCACCGGGCGACTCCAGCCCTGCCGGCACTTCGGGCAACTCCGGAACCAACGGCACGCCGGGAATCCCCGGCCTGGCAGGCGCACCGGGCCACTCCAGCACCACGGGCACGTCAGAGATCTCCGGCCTGGCCGGTACACCGGGCGACTCCGGAACATCCGGCAACTCCGGTGCGGCCGACGCACCGGGGAACTTCAGCACCACAGGCACGTCAGAGATCTCCGGCCTGACAGGCACACCGGGCGACTCCGGAACATCGGGCAACTCTGGTGCGGCCGGCGCACCGGGAAACTCCAGCACCACGGGCGGTCCAGGCGAATCCAGTGCTGCCGGTACACAGGGGCACTCGGGCTCGGCGGGCACGCCGGGGGACCCCGGAGGTACCGGTACGCCGGGCGGCGTCGGCACTACGGGGAACGGCGCCGAGCAGGCGAGCGGTGGCTCGGGCAACGGAAGTGCCGGAGGCAACGGCAACGCCGCGACACCGAGCGGTTCCGGCAATACCGGCGCGGCGGGCGGCACCGGCGCAGCGGGTGGCGGAGGCCACGCGGGTACGACGGGCGACACAGGCACGGCAGGCGGCACCGGCGCAGCCGGTGGCGGAGGCCACGCGGGTACGACGGGTGACACGGGGACGACGGGAGGTACCGGCACGGCAGGTGGCGGAGGCCACGCAGGCACCGGTACTGCGGGAGGCACCAACGTCTCGGCGGCATTCGGGGGCGGTGAGGCGGAGACATCGGCGGCGGGTGAGAAGCCGGCCGCGAGCACCTCGACCGGGGGCGCGGCCGCCCAATCGGGTACGTCCGGCACAGCTCCCGGGTCTGGTTCACCGGCGGCTGCGCACACCGCAGCCCCGCAGACCTCGGCACCACCGCAGACGGCAGCACCGGTGCCGCAGGCACCCCAGTCCGCCGCGCCGATTGCGGCGGCGCCTCAGACGGCCGCGCCGGTGAGCGCCGCAGCGCCCTCCGCCACACCGCTGACATCCGCACCACCGACCTCGACTCCGCCGACATACGCACCACCGACCTCGGCGCCACCGACATACGCACCACCGCCTCCGGCAGCGCCGACCTACTCCCCGCAGCCCCTCTCCCCCCAACCGGTCTCGCACACCCCGTTCTCCAGCAGCGTGCCCGGCGTCGGCTCCACCGCCGGTGTGCCGACCTACACGCCGTTCAACCCCGGCACTCCGCAGTTCACGGCGAACGCACCGAGCGAGACCGCACCTGGTGCACCCGGCCGATCGGATACCTCCGCCTCGCACAATCCGAACGCGGCACCGAATTCGGGCGCGCAACCGCGACCCGGTGTTTCGGTTCCCGCCCAACCGGCGGCGCAGTCGGCGCAGCCCGCTGCCCCGGCCGCGCTCCCGGCTCGGCCGGTCGTTCCCGGTGGCGCGGGATACGCGGGCATGATGACTCCGCGCGTCAGGCCGGAGGAGGACGGTGAGCATCGGTCACCGCGGTATCTGCGCAGTGAGGAACACGCCACCGAACTCCTCGGCGAAGTGGAACGGACCGTCCCGCCCGCGATCGGAGCCCAGTGATGTCGCAATGGACGCTGTCCGCCGAACAGTTCGCGGCGGCCTGGTTCGGCACCGGGCTGGATCGGTTGCCGTTCCCGTTCCGATTCACCAGCCGCTTCCCCGGAATGCGCGAATACCAGGAATACCAGGAGCAATTCCGCTCCGAACTGGCCCGCGACGATCACGTTCCCCTGCATCGGGCGTTACGGGTCCTGAGTCATCCGGAGTGGCGCGTGGAACTGTTCGGCGTCGACGATCGGCGCGACGGTGCCGAGATGCGCGGCGTCGCGGGCGCGACCCGGACCGGGGCTGGGGTGATCGCCTTCCAGAATCCGGCGGCCGACGGTGGCAAGGTACGGCTGCGGCGATGTCGCGGTGACCAGCTCGCCGCCGAATTGATCAGGGCGCTGCCCGATCCGCCACCGGGCACCGCGTTGGAGAAGACCTACCTGCTCGATGATCTCGCCACCGATCGCCCGGACCCGTTCGACAACGATCCGGCGCGCGCGGTGCAGGAACGCTATCGCCGCTTCTGGCATCAGCCCTCGACCACACGGGGTACGGCGACGGTGCTGCGCGGCCCACGCAACGGTGACGCGCAGCGCATCGGCCGAATCCGATGGATCGACACCGAGGACGGTCGCTATTGCGAGATACCCGCCAACCGCGCGTTGATGATCCGGCCCGCTACCGGCGCCGACATCACCCGCTACCTGAACGAGACGATCGTCCGAGCACGAGCGAGAACGTCGTAACGCACGGAAACGACAACGCCCGCACGGGTTTCCGTGCGGGCGATCATCGAGCGGGAAGCGAGGGGCGCACGCTCAGCCGAGCAGGCGCCAGTCCTCGAGGCCCTGGTACAGCGGAACCGACTGCGCCAGTTTCGATACCCGCCCGCGCAGGGTCTCGGTATCGGAGCCACCGGCCAACGCGGTACCGATGATGTCGGCGACCTCGGTGAATTCGGCGTCACCGAAACCACGGGTGGCCAGCGCGGCGGTGCCGATACGAAGCCCGGAGGTCACCATCGGCGGGCGCGGGTCGAACGGAACAGCGTTGCGGTTGACCGTGATCCCGACCTCGTGCAGCAGATCCTCGCCCTGCTGACCATCGAGCTGGGAATTGCGCAGATCCACCAACACCAGGTGCACGTCGGTGCCGCCGGTGAGCACACTGATGCCCTTACCCGCCACATCCGCGCCGGTCAGACGCTCGGCCAGGATCTTCGCCCCGGACAGCGTGCGTGCCTGACGGTCCCGGAACTCCTCGCCCGCGGCGATCTTGAACGCCACGGCCTTGGCCGCGATCGCGTGCATGAGCGGGCCGCCCTGCTGACCCGGGAACACCGAGCTGTTGAGCTTCTTGGCGAATTCCTGCTTGGCCAGGATCAGACCCGAACGCGGACCGCCCAGGGTCTTGTGCACCGTCGAGGACACCACGTCGGCGTACGGGACGGGCGAGGGATGCAGACCCGCGGCGACCAGCCCGGCGAAATGCGCCATGTCGACCCACAGGTACGCGCCGACCTCGTCGGCGATCTCGCGGAACGCCGCGAAATCCTGGTGCCGCGGATACGCCGACCACCCCGCCACGATCACCTTCGGACGCGCTTCGAGGGCGATCTTGCGCACCTCGTCCATGTCGACGCGGTGATCTTCCTTGCTCACCCCGTAGGAATGGACCTCGTAGAGCTTGCCGGAGAAGTTCAACCGCATGCCGTGGGTCAGGTGACCACCGTGCGCCAAGTCCAGACCGAGCAGCTTCTCACCCGGGTTCATCAACGCCATCAGCACCGCGGCGTTGGCCTGGGCACCCGAATGCGGCTGCACGTTGGCGAAATCGGCGCCGAACAACTCCTTGGCACGATCGCGGGCCAGGGTCTCCACCACGTCGACGTGCTCGCAGCCGCCGTAGTAGCGCCGACCGGGGTAACCCTCGGCGTACTTGTTGGTCAGGACGCTGCCCTGGGCCTGGAGCACCGCACGCGGCACGAAATTCTCCGAAGCGATCATTTCCAGGGTGTCACGCTCGCGCGCGAGTTCACCCGCCATCGCGGCGGCGAGCTCCGGATCGAGCTCACCGAGAGACTGGGTATTGACAGAGGCGGTCGTCTGCGTCACGGCCTCAGTGTATGGGCCGCGCGTGGCGCTTCGAGCATGGGCCCGATATTGACCAGCACGTCATCGAGCGGTCGGGTGGATTTCATGGCTCGGGACTGGACGATCGCCCCTTCCAGGGCGCTGATCACGAATCCGGCGAGCGAATCGGCGCGCTCCCCCGGCACGCCCGCCCCGGTCAGCGCGACAGCCAGTCGCGCGGTCCAGTCCGCGAATGCCGCGCCCGCCGCGGCCTGCACATCCGGCTCGGATTCGGCGAGCGCAGCGCCGACGACCGGGCAGCCCGCGGAATAGCCGCTGGATTCCAGCGCCCGTTTCCACCAGTCGACGAGCGCCGCGAGCCACTGGCGCGGCGTTCCCGTCGCGGTGACCTTGTCGATGACGGTGGCCATACGCTCTCCCGCGACCTTCGTCGCCGCCTCGACCAGTTCGCCCTTCCCCGAGGGGAAGTGCTGATACAGCGAATTGCGCGAGGTCCTGCTGCGGTCGAGCAGCGCGGACAGGCCCGCGCCGTGCACACCCTGTTCGCGCACGAGTTCGATCGCGCCCTCGATCAGCCGGTCACGCGGCCCAGCCATATCGCCTCCACAGTCGTGTCCATCTCGGTCCCGCCACGCCGACGGCTTGCATGAACCGATCGGTCCATGTTGCAATTATGACAGATATGGACCGATCGGTTCATCGAAAGGACGGGATTGATGACGACCACCGGAATCGACTACTCCGCACTGTCCGGCCTCGACATGCTGCGAACCGCCATGGCGATGGAAGACCGTCCGCCCTACATCGGCGACCTGCTCGGCATGGAAGTCGACGAACTCGAACACGGTCGCGCCGTGTTCGCGCTTCAGACCCGCCCCGATTTCGCCAATCCCCTCGGCACGACCCACGGCGGCATCTGCGCGACCCTGCTGGATTCGGTGATGGGCTGCGCGGTGCACACCACCCTCGACGCGGGCGTCGGCTACACGACACTGGAACTGAAGGTGAACTACATCCGCTCCGCCCCCGTCGACGGCCGCCGCCTCACCGCCACCGGAACCACCATCCACGTGGGGCGGACCACCGCGACCGCCGAGGGGCGCGTCGTCGACGAGCAGGGTCGCCTGGTCGCGCACGGCACCACCACCTGCGTCGTCTTCCGCTGATCCGACGATCGGAAAACCCATGAGCGACACCACGACTCTGCGTAAATTCAAGCGCGAACGATTCATCGGCCGCTACCTCGCCAACCCCGCCGTCCGACTGCTCGACCGGATCGGCGTGCGCTCGGCACTGCTCGCGGAACTGGAGACCACCGGCGCGAAAACCGGCGCGCCCCGCCGCGTCCCGGTCACCGTCTCGATCGACGACGAGGGCGCGTGGGTGATCTGCCAGCACGGGCCGCGCGCGGGCTGGGCACGCAATATCGCCGCCGATCCACGGGTCAGACTGCGCCACGGCGATATCTGGCGCACCGGCACCGCGGCCTTCGTCCCCGACGACGACGTCGTCGCCCGGGCTCGCACCTTCGCGGGCGGCAGATTCAGCAAACCCGCGACGGCGTGGGCGACCAAGGCGCTGGAAACGGATCCGATTTCGGTGCGCATCACCTTCACACCGTCATGACAACCGATCTCATACTGTGACATCTGATGGTCGGGTGCATGTGACATTATCTCCAGTCAGATGGACGGCACTGTCCACCTGACACATCCGAGGAAGACAACATGCTGCTCAATTTCATCGCTGCCTCGCCGATCGAAGCACTGCTGAAGGCGTTGCTCCAGTCCACCTGTTCGTTGTCCGGCGGCGGAGCCGCGTGCGCCAACTGGTAATCCCGGCTACAACCTGAGAAGACTTCACCTACCGGCCCCGCCGCATCGCGACGGGGCCGATTCGTCTACATGGCCCGGACCGCACCCGGAGTGAGCGGTTCGTCGAGCAGGCGCCGGAAGCGATCGGCGCGCTCGTCCGCGTCCCCCGCCCGGTCCAGCCAGCCGCCGAGCAGCCGATAGCCCTCCACGTAGGTGCTGATGTAGGCACGCCACAGCGGCGAGGACAGGAAGCGCAACGACTGGCGCGCGCGATCCGGGGTCAGCATGTTCCACCGTTGCAGGAATTCGGCGACCTCGGTCTCGTCGCGGTGCTGATCGTGCAGCAGCAGCGCGGCGTCCTGGCGCACACCGAGCAGATCCGCCGACGCGGTCGACAGCCGTTCGGCGCGCTCACCGTCGAATCGCAGGCCCAGATCGGCGTAGATCTCCTGCGCCCACCGACCCCAGCCCGGGCCGACTATCGAGCGCAGCGCGAGATCGGCGAGCCCTTCTGCCATCAGGCACTGCGGGGTGTTCACGAGGAACAACGTCTGCTCGGCCTGACCCGCCGCCACCAATCCGGCCTCTTTGCGGCAGTGCTCGGTGTGATGGCCCGGGTAGGCCTCGTGGGCGATCAAGTGCGGCAGATTCGCCATGTGCAGTTTGAGGTCGGAGTTGATCGCGACCTTGGAATGGTAATTGCCGAGGTAGTAGTTGAATCCCGACCACGGCTTGTCGCCGACCACCTCGTAGGTGACGTGTTCGTGGTCGGGCAGCGGGTAGCGCTCGCGCACCAGTTCGCGCAGCGCGCCGGAGAACGCGTCGACGCACGCCTGCAACCGTTCCGGCGGAATCTCGTCGGCCCGGCGATGCGCGGCGACCCGCTCGGGCAACGGACCCTCGCCCGCCAGCACCTCGTCCATCCGCCGGTGCGCGTCGCGGTAGTCGTCGACATCCCCGGGGGCGATCTCGACATCGAAATAGGCGCGTACCTCGTCGACGAATCCGATCGGTTCGTCGGCGAACTTGCGCCCCGAGCATTCCAGCGCCCGCAGATGGACATCGAGGAATTCGGTGCGCTCGGGTGCAAGTCCCGCCTCGGGCAGTGCCGCGCGCAGGTCCGCGGCCCGGCGCGCCAGTTCGCTCGGCTGTGGCGGCGGCGCGTTCTCCACCTCCCTGCGCAGCACCGGATCACCGGTATAGGCGTCGACGAAACCCTCTTCCACGCGATCGAAGGCCAAGCCGAGACGCAGGTACTCGATCACCAGCGGATGCGCATCCATGGTCGCCACATTAGTGGGGAGAACGCCGGGTATCGACTCGGTTACCGACGGGTAGCAAGACCCCGTGTGCCACACATTGTTGATGCGGAGGACAATTCGGCCATGCGGCGAGAGCTAGACCGAATCTCACAGCGTCCATACCCGTTGTGTGGGTGTTTGCGGAAATGGAGCGTCGGGTAAGTGGCACGAATGAGCGAGCCGAGCCCCTATGTGGAATTCGACAGGAAGCAGTGGCGAACGCTGCGCAAATCGACTCCGCTGGTGCTCACCGAGGAAGAACTGATCGGCCTGCGCGGTCTCGGCGAACAGATAGATCTCGAAGAAGTCGCCGAGGTCTACCTTCCCCTCGCTCGACTCATCCACCTGCAGGTGGCGGCACGTCAGCGGCTGTTCGCCGCGACCGCGACCTTCCTCGGGGAAAAGCATCCGGACAAGCAGGTGCCGTTCGTGATCGGCGTCGCGGGCAGTGTCGCGGTCGGAAAATCCACCACGGCCCGTGTTCTCCAGGCATTGCTGGCGCGATGGGATCATCATCCCCGTGTGGATTTGATCACAACCGACGGATTCCTTTATTCCACCGCGGAACTGACCCGACGCGGGATAATGCACCGCAAAGGTTTCCCGGATAGCTACGACCGCCGTAAACTCCTGCGTTTCGTCACCGAGGTGAAATCCGGCGCCGCCGAAGTGTGCGCACCGGTGTATTCACATATCTCCTACGACATCGTGCCGGGCAAGTTGCACTGCGTACGCCAGCCCGACATCCTGATCGTCGAAGGCCTCAATGTGCTGCAAACCGGCCCGCGCCTGATGGTTTCGGATCTGTTCGACTTCTCGATCTACGTCGACGCGCGCATCGAGGATATCGAGAAGTGGTATGTGCAAAGGTTTCTCGCGCTGCGCGCCACCGCCTTCGCCGCCCCGAACGCGCACTTCCACCACTACGCGGGCTTCGACGACGCGCAGGCGACCGCGGCGGCTCAGGAGATCTGGCATTCCACCAACCGTCCGAATCTCGTGGACAACATCCTGCCCACCCGCCCGCGCGCCACTCTCGTCCTGCGCAAGGACGCCGATCACTCCATCAATCGCCTGCGACTGCGCAAACTGTGATCTCCACGCGCACAGCGTGATCCGTATCCGCCGCGCATATTCACCGAAAGCCGGTGTCACACCCCGAATCGGCGGTGCCGCGCGGCGTAATCGCGCAGGGCACGCAGGAAGTCGACGCGGCGGAACTCCGGCCAGTAGGCCTCGGTGAACCAGATCTCGGAATAGGCGCTCTGCCACAGCAGGAAACCGGAGAGCCGCTGCTCGCCGGAGGTGCGGATGACGAGGTCCGGGTCCGGCTGGCCCGAGGTGTAGAGATGCTGGCCGATCGCGTTGACGGTGATCGACTGCACCAGATCCTCGCCGGTCTCGCCCGCCGCCATCTCCAGGCGCATCAGTTTGCGGACCGCGTCGGTGATCTCCTGGCGACCGCCGTAGCCGACGGCGACATTCACGTGCACACCGTCGCGTCCGTCGGTGCGTTCGGCCGCGGTGCGCAGACGTTTGGCGATCAGTTCGGGAAATCCGTCGAGCGTGCCGACGATGCGCACGCTCCAGTTCTGTTCCGGGGCCGACAGTTCCTCGACCACGTCGGTGATGACCTCGAAGAGGGTTTCCAGTTCCTCGGGGTCGCGTTGCAGATTCTCGGTCGAGAGCAGGTAGACGGTGACCATCTCGATGCCCTCGTCGGCACACCAGCCGACGAGTTCGGCGATTTTCAGCGCGCCGACCCGGTGGCCGTGGCTCACATCGGTGAAACCGTTCTCCCGAGCCCAGCGGCGATTGCCATCACACATCACCGCGACGTGCCGGGGGTGCTGTTTGCCGGCCAGCTGCTTGGACAGCCGCGCCTCGTAGATGCGGTAAGGCAGACCACGCACCTGACTCGGAAGCTCCACGGCGTCCAACAGTACGCCCCACGACCCCGAGCCGAGCATCGACCGCGTTTCCCCGGCGCAGTAGCCGAGCGAGCCTAACTTACGGTACCGTAGGTTACTCACGGGTCACCCAGGAGGTAGCTTTGTCCGAATCAGTCGGTGCCGTCGACGCGGCGCCGGTCGGCGCGCATCCGAGTGAACGGCTGGTCGACGCGCTGGTCAAACCGCGGATGCGGGGCTGGATCCACACCTGGGCGGTCGGTATCGCCGCCGTCGCCGTCATCGCCCTCGTCGCGAAGGCCGCCACCATTTCGGCGACCGCGGGCTGGTCGACGCTGATCTACGGCCTCACCGTCTGCGGACTGTTCGGAATCAGCGCGATCTACCACCGGGTGACCTGGAAAACCCCCGGCACCCGCATCCGGATGAAACGCGCCGACCACTCGATGATCTTCCTGTTCATCGCGGGCAGTTACACACCGTTCGCCCTGCTCGGACTGCCCGGCAGCACCGGACGCACCCTGCTGGCCGTGGTGTGGGCGGGAGCGCTCGCCGGTGTCGCGCTCAAACTGCTCTGGCCGACCGCACCGCCGTGGGTCGGGGTACCGCTGTATCTGCTGCTGGGCTGGGCGGTCGTGCCGGTGGCCGGTCGCCTGCACGACCAGGTCGGGCTCGCCCCGCTGATCCTGCTGCTCGTCGGCGGACTCGTCTACAGCGCGGGCGCGATCCTCTACGCCACCAAATGGCCGAATCCCTGGCCCGAGGTCTTCGGACATCACGAGTTCTTCCACGCGGCGACGGTACTGGCGGCACTGTGCCACTACATCGCGATCTGGTTGGTCGTCCTGAGCTGAACCGGGCCGCACCGTGACCGGAATGCTTCGCGACCGCATGCTGCTCGCCCCGAAACGCGCGTCGAAAACGCGAGTGCCGCCGTGGGAGCGCCGGGTCCCCAATACAGTCGGAATCGTGACGCTGGACAACCGAAGGAGTATCGGGAGATCACCTCGTCCCGCCGCGCGGGTGCGGTGCCATCGGTTCGCGCCGCCGCGCGCGGCCTTCACTCACGCCGCCGGACCGGACCGGAGGACACCGCGACGGGATGAGCGCGCGTCGTGATCGCCAAATTCGCGTTCTGGGCGCTCAAAGCCCGCTGGGGGCTGGCGGTCGTGGTGATCGCGGCCAATCTCAGCGGTCTGGCCGTCATCGTCACCGAGTTGTGGCTCAGCGGTTTCCTCGGCAGACTCGGCGCGGACTGGCCGCGCACGATGGCCCTGGTCGGCATCTACCCAGCCATCGGATTCCTCGTCGGCATCGGACTCGCCGTGCGCGATCGCACCGTCTATTTCGCCTGGCTGGACGCCGGACGCAAACCCACCCCCGACGAGGCGCGCCGTCTGCTTCGCCTGCCCATCGCCATCACCGCGCGGGCACTCGCCCTGTGGATTCCCGGGGTGATCATCGCGGCATCGATGTTCACGCATCTCACCGAGAACAACGACATGGGTGTCACCGCCGTGCTGTTCCTGCTCGGTGGTCTGCAATCGGCGGCGGTGACCTTCCTCATCGTCGACCGGCTGATCCGGCCGACCATTCCGGTCGTGGCGGGAGTACTCGGCGCGACGATGCACTGGAGTTCGTCGGTGCTGATCCGGGTGGTCGTCACGTGGGCGGTCTCGGGCGCGATGCCGCTGCTCATGCTGATCGTCGTGCTCGCCGATCCGGTCTCGGGCGCGCCGAACCGCATCCGCACCGCGATCTACCTCGCCGCGGTCGGCATCGGTGTCGGAGCGCTGGCCACCACATTCCTCGCCATCTCCGTCGCCGCGCCGTTGCGGGCGCTGCGGCTGGCACTCGACCGGATCACCCACGGCGAATCGAATGTGCGGGTCTCGGTCGGCAGCACCAGTGAGATCGGGCGGCTCGAACATTCGGTCAACGAACTGTCGGCGAATCTGCTCGAACGCGAACGGATGCGCGACGTCTTCGGCAGGCACGTGGGTGACGAGGTCGCCGAACGCGCCCTGACGCGCGGAATGGACCTCACCGGCGACGTCAGGGTGGTGTCGGCGCTCTTCGTCGACGTCACGGGTTCGGTGGCGCTGTCCACCGGATTGTCGCCGCAGGAATTCGTCGCGAAACTCAATCGGCTGCTCGCCATCGTGGTCGCCGCCACCGAGGAGAACGACGGCCTGGTCAACAAATTCGAGGGCGACGCCGCGCTGTGCGTCTTCGGCGCGCCACTCGCCCTGCGCGACAACGCGACCCCGGCCTTGCGCGCCGCCCGCCGGATCAGGGACGAGGTGATCGCCAGCGGTGAACTCGATATCGGTATCGGCGTCGCGCGCGGACGGGTTTTCGCCGGTGACGTCGGCACCGACACCCGCCTGGAATTCACCGTGATCGGCGACGCCGTCAACGAGGCGGCCAGGCTCACCACCGAAGCCAAGGCGACGCCGAGGCGAATCCTGGTGAGCAACGCGATCATCGAGGCCACCTCCGCGCACGAACGGGCCAAATGGACGCTGTACGACCACATTCAGTTACGCGGCCGCCCCGAACCGACCGCGTGCTGGACCGATTTCGAGCCTTCCGGCCTCGATTCCGCGCCGCTGACAGTGGATCCGGAAGTCACCTCCGTCCCCGAATCCGAGACGCTGAGCCCCGCGGCGGAGGCCCACCGCTCCGTCCCCGATCCGAGTCACGCGGACCGCTGATTGCCGCGATCGGCGGAGCTGACCGCCGAGCACAGGTCCGGATACCCGGAGCGCATGCCGTCGTGCGCCGACCTTCCCCCATTGCTCGCCGGAGAACCGTGCCGATCGCCGAGCACCGATCCCACGTACCACCGTGCGCCGATTACCCCGACTGCTCGCCGGACAAGGAATGTGCCGATCGCCGAGCACAGCTGCCAGGTGCCCGTCACGCACACCTGCGGTGCGCCGACCCCCGACTGCCAGGCGGACGACGAAGGCGCGAAGTCACCGCCTGCCGGACCGAGGTTCCGGAAACCGCGACCTTCCAGTCAGCGCACGAGCGAGGCGCGCAATTCCTCGGCCGTGGTGACCGGGAGATCGCAGACCGTCCCACGGCAGACATAGGCGGCGGCGGTGCCGCCGACAGCGGGGCGGTCGGCGAGCAGCGGAACCGCGTCGGCCGGTGCGGCGACGACGACCGTCCCGCCGGGGGCGGCGATACGTGCCACCGCCGCGAGATCGGTAGCGGTGGAAGTATTTTCAGCCGATTCCGGTACGGCGATCGCGACCTGGAGCGGTCCGCGCAGCGCCGCTTCGGCGACCGTCAGCCACTGCCCGGCCGAGCGGGGCGCGCGGGCGAGGACGACCGCCCCGCGCCGCAGGGTCTCGTCGGCGAGTTCGCGGTAACGCACCGATTCGGCGGGGCCGCTCGCCGCGGCGGCGGTCAGCAATGCCTCGGCGAGTACGGACGCGCCCGCCGGGGTCGCGCCGTCGATGGGGTCGCGCGGGCGGGCGACGAGGGTTTCGGCGTCGTCCGCGGTGTCGTACCAGCTGCCAGGGACGTCCGGGTCGGCGAAATGCTCGATCACCGTGTCGAGGAGCCGTTGCGCCCGATGCAGCCACTCGATCTCGCCGGTCGCCTGATGCGATGCCAGCAGGGCCACGGCCAGCCAGGCGTAATCCTCGAGTATGCCGGGCGCCGCGCCGACGGCGCCGCCGAGCGAGGCGCGGCGCACTCGACCGTCCACCACGTGCTCGGCGACGAGGAACCGCGCGCACCGCAGCGCTGCGTCGACCCAATCCTGTTGCCCCAGAGCGGCACCGGCCTCGATCAGGGCGGTGATCGCGATACCGTTCCACGCGGTGACGACCTTGTCGTCGCGCGCGGGCTGCGGCCTGCCGTCGCGCGCTTTGCGCAACACGGCACTGACCTGTTCGAGGCGGTCGAGATCATCCGGGTCGACGTAGCGGGTGAGCACCGAGGTGCCCTGTTCGAAATTACCGGCCGTGCTCACCCCGAAAACCTCTGCGGCCCATGCACCGTCGAGGGGACCGAGCTCACCGACCAGCTCGGCGGGCGTCCACACGTAGGTGGCGCCCTCGACACCGGGACCGCCCGGTTCGAGATAGGTGTCGGCATCGAGCGCGGACGCGAAACCGCCCTCGGCGGTGCCGAGATCGTCGAGCAGGAATCCCACGGTCTCCCGGGTGATGCGCAGCGGCAGCGACGAACCGCCGCGGCGCGCCAGATGTCCGTAGACGCGTAGCAATTGGGCATTGTCGTAGAGCATCTTCTCGAAATGCGGCACCACCCAGGCCGCGTCGACCGAGTAGCGGGCGAAACCACCGCGCAACTGGTCGTAGATACCGCCGCGCGCCATCGCTTCGGCGGTGCGGTCCACCGCCGCGAACACCTCGGCGTCACCGGTGCGCTCGGCACTGCGCAGCAGCCCCTCCAGCAGCGCCGACGGCGGGAATTTGGGCGCGCCGCCGAAACCCGCGTGCTCGGGGTCCTCGTCGGCCAGCACGGCGCGAACGGCATGATCGAGCAGTTCGTCGGTCACCGCGAACTCGGCGTCGGGCAGACCGCCCGCCTGGGCCCGCAACGCCTCGCTGACCTGCTCGGACGCCTGCCGGACATCGTCGCGGCGGTTGTGCCAGGTGTCGGTGATCGCGGTGAGCAACTGGGCGAACGACGGCATCCCGCCGCGCGGCACCTTCGGATAGTAGGTACCGCAGTAGAAAGGCGCGCCGTCCGCGGTGAGGAAACACGTCATCGGCCAGCCGCCCTGCCCCGTCATAGCGACGGTCGCGTTCATATAGACCGAATCCAGGTCGGGACGTTCCTCGCGATCGACCTTGATACAGACGAAGTTGTCGTTCATCAACGCGGCCGTCGCCTCGTCCTCGAACGACTCGTGCGCCATGACATGGCACCAGTGGCACGAGGCGTACCCGACCGACAGCAGAATCGGCACGTCGCGCTCCGCGGCCTCCGCGAGCGCGTCGGCATCCCACTCCCGCCAGTGCACCGGATTGTCGGCGTGCTGACGGAGGTAGGGGGAGGTGGCGTTACCGAGCCGGTTCATCGTTCCACCGTCTCACAATCGTGGCCGGCGCGCGGCGGCCGGGCGACACGGCGCTCCCACGAAACGGCGCGCTCGACTCTCCCGCGGCGGGAGGGTGCAGGCTCGACGGCACCCCCGAGGCAGAAAGGTTCCCGCGATGAAGCTCGACCTGGCGAAAAGCGACAAGCAGTACTACACCGCGCCGACCGATCCGGTGTTACGCGCCTTCGATACCTACGGCTACGCGACGGTGACCGGCGAAGGCGCGCCACTGGGGTCGGAGTACACCGACGCCGTCAGCGCCCTCTACCGCTCGGTGTACGGCGCGAAGAAACTCGCCAAGGCGACGAATCGGGATTTCGTTGTGCCGAAACTGGAGGGCCAGTGGTGGGTGGATTCCGACGATCCGCCGCTGTCGGTGCCCCGCGAGGAATGGCGGTGGCGGATGATGATCCGGTTGCCCGATTTCGTCACCGCCGAGATGATCATCGGCGCGGAATACGAACGATTCCACGAAGGCGACGCGATCCAGGTCATGCATATCGGCCCGTACGCGACCGAACCGGAGACGCTCGCGCGCATGGAGACCTTCATGACCGAGAACAGCCTGACTATGAACGGCCGCCATCACGAGATCTACCTCTCGGACCCGCGTAGATCCGCCACCCGGACCAGGACGATCCTCCGTCACCCGGTACGGGCCCGGTCCAGGCAGCCGATTCTCCCGGAAGACGATGCGATCCCGCATATCTCTTCCGAGAATGTCCGCTGAGACCGGACGCCGACCGTCGAAGGCCGGGCGAGCCGATGCTCATGCGCGCTGCCGCCCCCGCCTGTTCCACCCGCGGATGCGTCCTCCCCTCGCCGCACCCCGAAACCGGGGAGGTCCGAAGTCCCTAGACGGTGCGGCCGAGGTAGGCCATGAGTCGAAGGTGGGCCGGTGCGTCCGGGGAGATCGCGATCTCGGGGCCGAACATGCCGGGTTTGCGGAAGGTCTCGACGCCGCCGGCTTCGGCCATCGCGGCGAGCAGTTCGGCACTCAGATCGTCGTCGGCGAGATCGGGACGACCGATGGCGATCGCGAGATCGAGACCGTGCACGACCACCTCGGTGAGGTGGACCAGCGCGGCCTCCGGCGCCGTCGCCGTACCGATCGGGAGATTCACCTCCGACGACGGCACGTCCAGACGGCCCCATGCGGCACGGTCGATCTCGGCCGCCGCCGCGTAGGCCACCTGTGGGTCCGCGCCCAGCCAATCGTCGTATGCCCCGACCGGATCGGTTCCCGCCAGCTCCGCCGCGAACAGCCGCATACCGCCCACCAGGTGGTTGAGCACCGCGCGCACATCCCATTTCGCGCACGGCGTGGCCGCCGACAATCGGCCGTCGTCGATCGCGTCGACGATCGTGCCGGTCATGTCGAGGGCACGGTCGATCCGGCCGATCACAGTCTGCATGGACTTCCTTAGCTAGAGCGAACACAGAATTGGTAGCACGGCGGTGTGACATCCGATCGGCATACGCTACTGGGGAGTACCCGCCCCGGGCCACGGTGAAAACGTGACGGGAGACTCCGAGCGATCGCCGTCACGCGGTGAGGAACGCGGCGAACAACAGGACCGTCGCGACGACGTAGGTCGCCATCGCGACCGCGTTGACGCGCGCCCGGTGCGGTGGACGCAGCGTCTGCGGTAGGAGCGAGGCGGCGAGCAAGCCGGTGGGAACGGAGAAGATCGTGCCGAAGATCAGGCCGTAACCGTGCGGGTCGACGGCGGGGTCGGTGGCGATCCGGTAGGTGACGACCAGGCCGACGCACCTGGCCCACAACGCGAGAGCGGCGAGGCCGAGCACGCCCGCCACGACCCGCGCGACGAGTCGCCACCGACCGTCCTCGCACCCGCGCGACGATCCCCGATTCCCCACCTACCCAGAATGCCATGCCGCCGACGCGGCAACCACGTCGACGGCATTGCACCGCAAGGAGATTCGGTCGACCCGGCGGTCGACCGGCCCGTCAGCTCGATTGCGCGCGCTTGTCCGAACCCTCCACCGGCTCACCGGATTCGGATTCGGGGCGCTTGATGATCCCCGGTTCGGTCCCCTCGTCCGCCTCCTGATCCGGCTCCGGATGTTCGGGTTCGAAGGTGGGCGGCAGATTCTTCAGGTGCCGATTCATCGAACGCACGAGCAGGACGGTGCCGACGAGCAGGACGAGAACGATCGCGAGGCCCAGTGGTGAGGCCTTGCCGAATTCCGGACCCGTCGGCGTGCCGGGGGTTTGGGCGAGAAGAGCGAGCATCACCGGTCCGCGTCCTCGATCCCCGCGAACAGATCGTGTTCGGGCAGCGCGGTGCTGACCCTGGTCTTGGCCAATTCGAATTCCTCGGTCGGCCACAGCCGCTGCTGGAGTTCGATCGGGATCGCGAAGAACGCGCCGTTCGGATCGATCTGGGTGGCGTGCGAGCGCAGCGCGTCGTCACGTTGGTGGAAGTATTTGCCGCATTCGATCTGGGTGGTGACCCTGACCATCTTGTCGCCGCGCCCGTCCTGGTACTGCCGCACGCGGTCCAGCCATTCCTGCAACGGGAACGGCTCGCCGATGCGCTCGTACTCCGCGGCGAAGACCTCCATCCGCTTCAGGCTGAAACCGTGGTCGTAGTAGAGCTTGAGCGGCGTCCACGGCGCGCCCGCGTCGGGGAACCGTTCGGGATCGCCCGCCGCCTCGAAGGCCGCCACCGAGACCTCGTGGCATCGGATGTGATCCGGATGCGGGTAGCCGCCGTTCTCGTCGTAGGTGGTGATCACATGCGGCCTGAACTCGCGGATCACGCGCACGAGCGCCTCGGTCGACTCCTCGAGCGGGACCAGCGCGAAACAACCGTCGGGCAACGGCGGCAGCGGATCGCCCTCGGGTAATCCGGAGTCGACGAAACCCAGCCAGGTCTGGCGCACGCCGAGCGCGCGCGCGGCGGCTGCCATCTCCTCTCGCCGGATCTCCACGATCCGGTCGAGCACACCCGGGGTGTCCATCGCCGGGTTGAGGATGCTGCCACGTTCGCCGCCGGTCAACGTCACGATGAGGACTTCGTGTCCCTCGTCGGCGTAACGGGCGGTGGTTGCGGCACCCTTGCTGGATTCGTCGTCTGGGTGGGCATGCACCGCCATGAGGCGAAGGCCACTCACGTCTCGTTCACCGTCGCTCTCGGTCGCGGGTGTCGGGTCTTCATTCCCTATAGTTTCATTCGACCTACTTTTGTTCCGACGTGCCCCCCGGGAGCGAGAAGTCCATGAACGAGCCCCAGCCCGAAACCACCGGCGACGTGTCCGCCGATGGCGCGGCGGCGGCTCGTCGCGCCGACCGCTACGGCACCCGTGACCGACGCGACGCGCCCGGGATTCGTCAGCGTTGGATTCCCGCGACGTTGATCGCGATCGTGCTGGTCGCGGGCCTGGGAATCGCTTTTCTCGGCTTCCAGAAGTACGGTCCGGACGATATCGACGCCGAACAACTCGGCTACACCCTCGTCGACGATTCGACCCTGTCGATCCGGCTGAAGGTGACCCGGGACGACCCGTCGCGCCCCGCGGTCTGTTTCGTCCGGGCGATGGATCGCGACGGGGCCGAGGTCGGCCGTAGAGAGGTGCTCATCACACCGTCGGACAGCGGAACGGTCGAATTGACGACGATCGTCCGTTCCTCGGCCCGGCCATCGGCGGGCAACATATACGGATGTAGCGATCGGGTGCCCGAGTATCTGCGGGCAGGCTGAAACATCTCCCGACTCGCGAATTAACAACGTGTTTGTCGGCAAAATGAACTCCGACCTGCATGTTTGTGATTCATGCTAAAATGGCGTGATACACGGTTCCGGGGCTCGGAGCCGTGTTTGCTGCATTGGCGGCCAGCGCTGTGAGTTCCGGGTTTTCGGGTTTGCCCGCAACTTCACCTGTCGGGGTTCGACGAACTTCCCAGGATTGGCTCTAGCCGTCGGCTGGTGCATGCCCTCCTCCGGGTGGGTAAAGCGCCGGTATCAGGGAATCCCGGTCCGCCGGGAACAACTACTAGGGAGTGATCGAGATGACCGAGACGCAAGTGACCTGGCTGACCCCGGAGTCGCACGACAGGCTCAAGGGCGAACTCGACGCGCTCATTGCCAACCGTCCCGTCATCGCCGCCGAGATCAACGAGCGCCGGGAAGAGGGCGACCTCAAGGAGAACGGTGGCTACCACGCCGCGCGTGAGGAGCAGGGCCAGCAGGAGGCGCGTATCCGCCAGCTGCAGGAACTGCTGAACAACGCGAAGGTCGGCGTCGCGCCGACCAAGGCGGGCGTCGCACTCCCCGGCTCGGTCGTGAAGGTCTACTACGACGGCGACGAGTCCGACACCGAGACATTCCTCATCGCGACCCGCGAGGAGGGCGTGAACGACTCCAAACTGGAGACGTACTCGCCGAACTCCCCGCTCGGCGGCGCGCTCATCGATGCCAAGGTCGGCGAGACCCGGGAATACACGCTGCCCAACGGCAACACGATGAAGGTCACGCTGATCAGCGCGGAGCCCTACCACAGCTGATCCCTGCGTCACGAAACCCGAACGGAAACGGCCGCACCCGAGCACGGGAGCGGCCGTTTCCGTTTGTGCTCGGTCTTGTTGTGCTCAGCCCGCGAGCGCCCGTTCCACATCGGTGAGCAGATCGCCGATGTCCTCGATGCCGACCGACAGTCGAACCAGATCGGCGGGCACTTCCAGATCCGAGCCCTCGGTCGAGGCGTGGGTCATCGCGGCCGGATGCTCGATCAGCGATTCCACGCCACCGAGCGATTCGGCGAGGGTGAAGATCTTGGTGCGCGAGCAGAAATCGTGCGCGGCCGCGCGGCCACCGTGCAGGCGCACCGAGATCATGCCGCCGAAACGGCGCATCTGCTTGTCCGCGACCAGATGGCCGGGATGTTCCGGCAGGCCCGGGTAGATGACCTGGGAGATCGCCGGATGCCGGGTGAGGTATTCGGCCAGGGCCTCGGCGTTGTCGCAGTGACGTTCCATCCGCAGCGCGAGAGTTTTGGTGCCGCGGATGGTGAGGTAGGCGTCGAAGGGGCCGGGAACAGCGCCCGCGCCGTTCTGCAGGAAACCGAACGCGGCGTCGAGTTCGGGATCGTTGGTGATCAGCGCGCCGCCGACCACATCGGAATGCCCACCGAGGTATTTGGTGGTGGAGTGGGTGACCACATCCGCGCCGAGCAGCAGCGGCTGCTGTAGATACGGGGTGGCGAAGGTGTTGTCCACCACCAGTTTCGCGCCCGCGAGATGGGCGACCTCGGCCAGCGCCGGGATATCGCCGATGCTGAGCAGCGGGTTGGTCGGCGTCTCGATCCAGACCAGTTTGGTGTTGGGGCGGATCGCGGCGCGCATCTCGTCGACATTGAACACGTGGGCGGGCGAATGCTCGATCCCCCACTGACTGAAGACCTTGTCGATCAGCCGGAAGGTGCCGCCGTAGGCGTCGTCGGGGATGACGATGTGGTCGCCGGGGCGCAGCATCGCGCGCAGCGCACAGTCGGTGGCCGCCATGCCCGAGCCGAACGCGCGCCCGTAGGCGCCCGACTCGAGGGCGGCGAGGTTGGCCTCGAGAGCGGTGCGCGTCGGATTGCCGGTTCGGCCGTATTCGAAGCCGCCGCGCAATCCGCCCACTCCGTCCTGGGCGAACGTCGAACTCGCGTAAATGGGCACGTTCACCGCACCGGTCTGTGGATCAGGATCGAATCCGGCGTGCACTGCCCGTGTGGAGAATCCCAGCTCGGTCATACCCCCAGACTAGAGGGAGGCAATCGCGGGCAACCGCGCGCCCGGTGGTATGGCCGAGTCCGAATATGCACGTCGGCACCCGTTTGTGACGGCCGTCTCGCCGCGCGGGCGGCCGATTAGGCTGAGTTCATGGTGACTGTCGACGAACTCTTCGCAACCGACTCCCTGCTGTCCGAGGAGGAGCGCGAGATCAGGGATACCGTCGCCGCGTTCGCGGCCAGGCGACTGCGCCCGCATATCGCGGACTGGTTCGAGGCGGGCACTTTTCCCGCCCGTGAGATCGCACCGGAACTCGGCAAACTCGGTCTGCTCGGCATGCACCTCGAGGGATACGGATGCGCGGGCATGTCGGCGACCGCCTACGGCCTCGCCTGCCAGGAACTGGAGGCGGTGGATTCGGGGGTGCGCAGCATGGTCTCGGTCCAGGGTTCGCTGGCCATGACGGCCATCCATATGTTCGGGTCGGAGGAACAGAAACAGCATTGGCTGCCCGGCATGGCGGCGGGCGAGACGATCGGCTGTTTCGGGCTGACCGAACCCGATTTCGGCTCCAATCCCGGCGGCATGCGCACCCGTGCCGAGCGCGACGGCGACGACTGGGTGCTCAACGGATCGAAGATGTGGATCACCAACGGCTCGGTCGCCGATGTCGCGGTGATCTGGGCGCGGACCGACGAGCGGATCCGCGGATTCCTGGTTCCGACGGATACTCCCGGTTTCACCGCCCGCGAGATGCGTCGCAAATTGTCACTGCGCGCCTCGATCACCGCCGAACTCGACCTCGACGACGTCCGGTTGCCCGCCGACGCGCTCCTGCCCGCGTCGAAGGGCCTGGGTTCGCCGCTCGCCTGCCTGAGCGAGGCGCGGTACGGCATCATCTTCGGCGCGCTCGGCGCGGCCAGGGACTGCCTCGACGCCACCATCGAATACACCCGCACCCGCGAGGTCTTCGAGAAACCGCTCGCCTCCTACCAGCTCACGCAGGCCAAACTCGCGGATATGGCGTTGGAACTCGGCAAAGGGCAATTGCTCGCGCTGCATATCGGCAGGCTCAAGGATCGTCACGAAGTCGGGGCCGAGCAGATCAGCGCGGGGAAATTGAACAGCACGAGGGAAGCGATCAAAATCGCTCGCGAATGCCGCACACTTCTCGGCGCGAACGGCATCACCCTCGACTATCCGGTCTTGCGGCACGCCAACAATCTGGAATCGGTGCTCACCTACGAAGGCACGGCGGAAGTGCACCAAATGGTTCTCGGTAAAGCGCTGACCGGCGCGGACGCGTTTCGCTGACCCTCGGATCCAAGGAATCTCAACGAATCTCCCCCGGGTCGTCGAAGTAGTAGTCGTCGTCCTTGGTGTACCCGCCCGGGCCGTAGCCGCCGCGCATCGGTTCCCGCGCCCACTGCTGCTGGGCTCGGGTGGCCCGGTCGTCCATCCACAACTGTTCCCGGGCGGCGTCGTCGCGACCGCGCCGATAGGTCTGGGCATGCCCTTTGACCACGGGCATCTCCTCCTCGAGGCCGCTGAGCCAGTCCTCCCAGCGACGCTGCATGGGACGGATCAGTCCGCCGCCGACACCGACCACGATGACGCCGCCGATGGTGGCGAGCACCGTGACGAGTATCGGCAGCGTCACCGAGGTGGCGACACCGATCTGGTTCAGTGCGGCGACGATGCCGATACCCCAGACGAATACCGCGGCGATCCGCCCGATCATCGGCCCGTACGACAGGCCGCCGAGCACGGTGGCGACCATATCGCGCACCCCGTGCGCGATGGCTCCGGCGACCACGATGATGACGATCGCCACGGCGGCGCGCGGCAACCACGCGACGATGCGGTCGATCGTCGCGCTGACCGGATTCGTCCCGAATATCCCGAAACCGAGTTGCAGGGCGATCAGCAGAATCGCGAAATAGGCCAACTTGGCCAAGAGATCCGAGGCGTCGTACCGGCTGCGCGCCAACATATCCCCGATACCGCCGCGCTCGACCAGCCGATCGAATCCGACCCGGACGAGCACGCGGCTCACGATCGCCGCGACAACCCTGGCGATGATCCAGCCCCCGAGCAGGATCGCCAGGAAACCCGCCGCGGCGGGAACGAACGTCGCGATCGAACTCCACGCGTCCGTCAGCCCCTGCTCGAAATCGATAGCCGAACTGGAGGTGTACACGGCCCGTCCCTTCGCTACCCGATACGCCAGGGCCGGTGCCGTGGCTGTTCCCGAGCCGGTTATACCCCGGGTCGTCTCCGAAACAGCGAGTTTGCGAATTATTTGCTGGCGCGTCGCGAATATTGGTTCAGCGCCGCATCCAGGGCCGCGAATTTCAGCCGGGACGACGAACGCACAACAGTTTTCGCACCTATCGCGGACAGCACTCCGTCAGCCCGCGATCGGATAGCCGGACGGGGTGGGCGTCGAGACTTTCAGCGGCCGATGGAACCGGTGCTGAGGAAGCCGAGCAGGTCGTGGCGGGTGATGACGCCGACCGGTTTGCCGTCCTCGACCACCATCAGCGCGTCGGTGTCGGACAGTGCCTTGGTGGCGGCGGAGATGGGTTCGCCGGATCCGATCAACGGGAACGAGGGGCTCATGTGTTCGGCCACCGAATCCGTCAGGTGCGCACGGCCTTCGAATACCGCCGACAGCAGATCCCGTTCGGTGACGCTGCCCGCGACCTCGCCCGCCATCACCGGCGGTTCGGCGCCGACCACCGGCATCTGCGAGACACCGTATTCGCGCAGGATCTCGATGGCGTCGCGCAGGGTTTCCGACGGGTGCGTGTGCACCAGATCGGGCAGCGCGCCGGACTTTCCGCGCAGGACATCGCCGACCAGCGGCTCGGCGATGCTGCCGTCGAGCCGGGTGCGCAGGAAGCCGTAGGAACTCATCCACTCGTCGTTGAAGATCTTGGACAGGTAGCCGCGGCCGCCGTCGGGCAGCAGCACGACCACGACGGCGTCGGGATCACGACGGGCCACCTCGATGGCGGCGACGACCGCCATACCGCAGGAACCGCCGACGAGCAGTCCCTCCTCGCGGGCCAGCCGCCGGGTCATGTCGAACGAATCGGCGTCCGACACCGCGATGATCTCGTCGGGGATCGCCGGATCGTAGGCCGAGGGCCAGAAATCCTCGCCGACGCCTTCGACCAGGTACGGCCTGCCGGTGCCGCCGGAATACACCGACCCCTCCGGATCCGCGCCGATGATCTTCACCGTGCCGCCCGACACCTCCTTGAGGTATCGACCGGTGCCGGTGATGGTGCCGCCGGTGCCGACACCGGCGACGAAGTGGGTGATCTTTCCCTCGGTGTCGCGCCAGATCTCCGGGCCGGTGGTTTCGTAGTGGCTGTCCGGGCCGCCGGGATTGGAGTACTGGTCCGGCTTCCAGGCGCCGTCGATCTCGCGGACCAGCCGATCGGAAACGCTGTAGTAGCTGTCCGGGTGATCCGGCGGCACGGCGGTCGGGCAGACGACGACCTCGGCGCCGTAGGCACGCAGCACATTGCGCTTGTCCTCGGAGACCTTGTCCGGGCAGACGAATACACATTTGTAGCCGCGCTGCTGCGCGACCAGGGCCAGTCCGACACCGGTATTGCCCGAGGTCGGTTCGACGATCGTGCCGCCGGGACCGAGTTCGCCCGACTTCTCGGCCGCCTCGATCATCTTCACCGCGATCCGGTCCTTGGAACTTCCGCCAGGATTGAGGTATTCGATCTTGGCGGCCACCAGCCCGGCGTTCGGTCCGACGACAGAGTTCAACCGGACCAGGGGCGTGTTGCCGATGAGGTCCACGACGTGATCCGCGATGCGCATAGCTCCATCGTTGCAGAAAGCCGCGCGGTGCTCGCATCGACGGCCCTCTACGCGGGTTCCCGACGTCGCGACGGCCCAGTGCGCGCGGGCTCGGGAGGCGCATTGTGAATTCCGGCACGGCGGGGCGAAATCGGTGCGGGGCGAGTCGCACCCGGACACGGCCCTCGGGCCTAGGATCGGGAAATATGAGGCAGCCCAACATCGTCCGAGCCGCCACCGTTCTGGTGTGCGCGGCCACGGCCGCGGTCGTCGGATCCGGCGCGCAGGCCAGTGCGGCGACAGTCCCGTTCCCCCAGGTGCCGACGCTCGCGCACGGCGGTCTGTGCTGGACGAGTATCGAGACCTGGGCCGATACCAGCGCCGACTGGCCGGGCCGGGCCATCCTCAACATGCGGGCGACCCCGGTCTCCGGCGTCGGCCCCGGCCTCTACCCGTTCGCCCCGCTGTGCGAGGTGCGCGCCTTCGTGGCGTGGCGCAATCTCGACACCGGCGCGATCGGCGTATACGAGAACAACGTGGTGACCGGTATCTACGGCAGCATCCTGTACGCGCTGTTCCAGGACACCGGCCCCGGCCGGGTCGAGGTCGCGATCACCACCGATTCCGCGAACGTTCCGGCCAAGGCCACCTTCACCGTCCCCGGCTGAGATCGCCAGGGAGTTCGCGGTCGCCGGTGCACCCCGACGACCTGGGCGAGCCCGGCGGCGGCGACCCATCCGGTACGCGCCCGGGTGACCGGCGGCGGAAGCGGGATCGACGTCGCCGTGCGCGGAGCCACTACTATTCGTAGTCGTGGCACCTCGGATGAGCAGGCGTACCGCCGCGGTGACGGGTATGGCCACCGTGCTGGCCGGATCCAGCGCGGGCACCGCGTCGTGGGCCGCGTATCGACTTCTCATGGCACAGGCGGGCGCGGCGCGCGGGATCATCGGACGCGACACCTCCAAACCGCCGGAGGCCGACGGTGTCTACACCGCGGGCTGCGAGTCACCCGAGCCCTGGCGGCCGGGTAAGCCGGTCGACGTGCACCTGATGATCTTCGGCGATTCCACCGCGGCCGGGCTCGGATGCGCGAACTGCGAGGAAGTGCCCGGCGTGCGGATCGCGCGCGGTTTGGCCGAGGCCACGGGGATGAGTATCAGGCTCAGCACCAAGGCGATCTGCGGCGCCACCTCCAAGGGCCTGTCCGGTCAGGTCGACGCGATGTTCGTCGCGGGTCCGCCGCCGGACGCCGCGGTGATCTTCGTCGGCGCGAACGACGTCACCAAGAAGCATTCGATCTCCGCCTCGGCGCATCGGCTCGGCGCCGCGGTGCGCAGGTTGCACGACGCGGGCGCGGTCGTGGTCGTCGGCACCTGCCCGGATCTGGGCACCGTCGCCGCGATACCGCAGCCGCTGCGCACCATCGTGCACAACTGGAGCGTGCGGCTGGCGAAGGCGCAATTCGGGGTCAGCGCCGACGCCGGGGCCCACCCGGTGCCGATGGGCGACCTCGGTCCGCAATTCCTCACTTCGCCGGACCGGCTCTTCGCCGCCGACGGCTTCCACCCCTCCGCCGACGGTTACGCGTTGGCGGCGGCGCATATTCTGCCGGTCCTGGTGACGGCACTCGCGCAGCGACGGGCGGAGTCACCGCAGGCCCGTTCGGCCGAACGACGTGGCATCACCGCGCGGCTGCGCGGACTCGTCGAATCTCCGGGGTGGCGGGTGCGCCGCTCGGCTAATTTGGTACACATAGAGTCGCCAGTACAAAACTGAGCAGAAGCACAAAGGAGCCCTCATGCCCGAGGCAGTTATCGTTTCGACCGCTCGCTCCCCCATCGGCCGCGCCATGAAGGGTTCGCTGGTCGACATCCGGCCCGATGATCTCACCGCCCAGATCATTCGCGCGGCCTTGGACAAGGTGCCCGCGCTCGATCCGACCCAGATCGACGACCTGATCCTCGGCTGTGGCTCGCCCGCGGGCGAGCAGGGCTTCGGCATCGCCCGCAACGTCGCCGTCCAGCTCGGCTACGACACCGTGCCCGGCACCACCGTGCAGCGCTACTGCGCGTCCTCGTTGCAGACCACCCGGATGGCGTTCCACGCGATCAAGGCGGGCGAGGGCCATATCTTCATCTCCGCGGGTGTGGAAACTGTCTCGCGCTACAAGAACGGCTCCGCCGACGGCTGGCCGAACACCAAGAACCCGGTGTTCGACGAAGCTCAGGCCAGGACCGCCGAAACCGCCAAGGGCGGCGCGGGCATCTGGCACGACCCGCGCGAGGACGGCCTGCTCCCCGACCCCTACATCGCCATGGGCCAGACCGCGGAGAACGTCGCCAGCTTCACCGGCATCACCCGCGAGGACCAGGACCGCTGGGGCGTTCGCTCGCAGAACCGCGCCGAGGCGGCCATCAAGGCCGGCTTCTTCGAACGTGAGATCACCCCGGTCACGCTGCCCGACGGCACCGTGGTGTCCACCGACGACGGCCCGCGCGCCGGTGTCACCTACGAGGCGGTCAGCCAGCTGAAGCCGGTGTTCCGTCCCGATGGCACCGTCACCGCCGGTAACTGCTGTCCGCTCAACGACGGCGCCGCGGCGCTGGTCATCATAAGCGACACCAAGGCCGCCGAACTCGGTCTGACCCCGCTGGCCCGCATCGTCTCCACCGGCGTCTCCGGCCTGTCGCCGGAGATCATGGGCCTCGGCCCGATCGAGGCCGTCAAGAACGCCCTCGCGCTGGCGGGCAAGACGGTCGACGATATCGACCTGTTCGAGATCAACGAGGCGTTCGCGGTGCAGGTACTCGGCTCCGCGCGCGAACTGAAGATCGACGAGGACAAGCTGAACGTCTCCGGCGGCGCCATCGCCCTCGGCCACCCGTTCGGCATGACCGGCGCGCGCATCGCCACCACCCTGATCAACAACCTCCAGACCCACGACAAGCAGTTCGGCGTGGAGACCATGTGCGTCGGCGGCGGCCAGGGCATGGCGCTGGTCATCGAGCGCTTGAGCTGATACCCGCGCCGCCACCGCACAGGTGGCGGTCACGGTGAACCCGTCCGGACGGCTCCCTATCCCCGCGATAGGGAGCCGTTCGTCGTTGAGGCACGGGACGGAAACTCGACCGTCTCGATGCCCTCCACCACGCGGCGACGGGCTCGATGACGCTTGCCGACCTCGGCCCGGCCGTGGGGGCAGTCGACCGACGGACCTGTGCACCCTGCCACCGACCCGGCCGATCACCTCGCCACGGTGTGGGCGCGGCGTCGGATGTCACATATCGCGGTCGGGCCTCGTCTACCGAGCGAACGAACTATTCGTACGCACCCGGGAGACCGCCATGCACGCCGCCTACGTCATCGTCACCGTTCTCGCCGCCGCCTGGGTCGGCTTCTCGGCGTTGTCGCTGTTGCGGCGCGCCGAGTTCGTGGTCGGCCCGCTGGTCGAATACGGCGTTCCCGAATCGTGGTGGACCCCGCTCGGGCTGGTGAAGGGCGCGGGCGCGCTCGGCTTGATCGTGGGGCTGTGGGTGCCGGTGATCGGGCTTGCCGCCGCGATCGGCATCGTCGCCTACTTCCTCGGCGCGATCGTCACCATCGTGCGGGCGCGGGCCTACGGGCACGTCCCGTTCCCGCTGCTGTACCTGGTACCGGTCGCGGTCGCCGCGGCGCTCGGTATTGCCGCCTGATCCAGCACACGCGAAAGGGCGGCCGCGTCGGCGACCGCCCTTCTCGTATCCGTGCGGCCGGAGCCGCTCGGAACTAGTCGTTGTTGAAGTAGCTCAGCAGTCGCAGGATCTCGACGTAGAGCCAGACCAGGGTGACGGTCAGGCCGAGAGCGACGCCCCAAGCCGCCTTCTCCGGCGCCTGCGCGCGGATCAGCTGGTCGGCGGCGTCGAAGTCGAGCAGGAAGCTGAACGCGGCGATGGCGATGCAGACCAGGCTGAAGATGATGGCGAGCGTGCCGCCGTCACGCAGTCCGAGACCGCCGGAGATGAAGAAGCTCGCGATCAGGTTGCCGAGAGCGAGCACGACGACGCCGATCAGCGCGCCGACGATCATCCGGGTGAAACGCGGGGTGACCCGGATCGCGCCGGTCTTGTAGACCACGAGCATGCCCGCGAAGACACCGAAGGTGCCGAGGACGGCCTGGCCGATCAGCGCGCTACCGCCGACGCCGCCGAATTCGACATCGGTGAACATGAACGACAGCGCACCGAGGAACAGGCCCTCGGCGACCGCGTAGGACAGGACGAGGGCGGGGTTGTCCATCTTGTTCGCGAACGTGGCGATCAGCACGAGTACCAGGCCGACCAGGCCGCCGACGATGACGAACAGCGGGGCGAGCGAGGTGTTCGCGTTGGTGAGCCCGTAGGAGACGATCGCCGAGACGATCAGCACACCCAGGGTGATGCCGGTCTTGGTGACGACATCATCGATCGTCATCGACCGGGTGGCCGGGGCCTGCTGGTAGGGCTGCTGCTGGTAGGGCTGCTGGCCGTACTGGTTGCCGATCTGGCCGGCACCCGCCACCCCGGACCCGAAGTTGGCGTACCCACCGCCAACGCCTTCTTGGCGGGGCAAATTACGGAAAACCGGATTGCTGGAGGTGCGCACCGCGGATGCCTTTCTGGAGTCGTTGCCGCTGTCTGTCGAGCCGAATACTCGATATCCAACTGCTTGTTCCAACGTCTGTCATCCCCAACGAGTTCCTCGGCCGATCGATGAGGCGGACAATTCGGACTCTACCGCTGTTGCACATCGTGGAGACCACGGACCGACCGCGTCACCGTGAACTTCCGATTCCGGCCGACGACGTCGGTGGAACCGACGATACGTTCCACCACACCCCGGTAGTTCAGATGCGAGTTGTACACCGCCCAGAGTTCGCCGCCGGGCCGCAGGACGCGGCCGGTCTCGGTGAACATCTTGATCGCCGAACCGGTGTGCACGGCGGCGCCGACATGGAAAGGAGGATTGCACACGACCAGATCGGCGCTGTTGTCCGCGGCCGACGACATCGCGTCGTCGCGGACCACGGTCACCCGGTCGACCATGTCGTTGGCGGCGACGGTCGCCCGGGCCGAGGCCACCGCGGCCGCGGACTGGTCGGTGCCGACCACCCGCAGGGCCGGGCGTGCCTTGGCGAGCGCGACCGCCATGATGCCGGTACCGCAGCCGAGGTCGATGGCGTCGCGGGCGTCCGGCTTCATCCACTTCAGGTGTTCGAGCAGGAATCGGGTGCCGATATCCAGGCGCGGCCCGGAGAAGGCCGCACCGTGCGCGACCACGTCGATGTCGAAATCCTCCAGCCGGTCCTGCACCGGGAATCGCGGCTCCCCCACCGGCTTCGGCCCCGTGACGAGCAGCGTGCGCGACTTCTGCCGCCCCCGGCTCGCTCTGACCTCCGAAAAGGACTGGGCCAGCATATCGTTCATCGACTTCGTCAGGTACTTGTCACGACCGCCGGCGACCACCGTCACCGAGGGATCGGCGTAGCGCGCGATGGCGTCGGCGATCTCGGCGAGTCCAGCCAGCGCGCGCGGCAGGCGCAGCAGCACCACCTCGACACCGCCGAGCAACTGCTCGCCGAGGGGATAGGCCGCGTATCGATCGGCGAGACCGAGGGCGCGGGCGTTGTTGGCCAGGGCGAGTTCACCGGTCAGTAGATCCTGGTGGACGCGAATACCGCGCAGATCGTGTCCGACGACCACCCCGAGCGTGAGCGCGCCGTAGCTGTCCCCGATAATCGCTACCTTCCCGCTACCGGAAGAGCCGATGGCCTCGGCGGCGACGTCGAGGATCAGCCGATCCGCCGCATCGACGGCATAGAGGTTCTGCGCCTCCACATCCGGATAGCGGCGTAATCGGGCTAGCACGTCCTCGAGATCTCCCACACCGTCAAGTGTGCTAGATCGTTGCCGAATAGTCGCGTTTGGGCCGATATTTCTTCTCCCCCGCATCCCACGATTCGAGACGATGACCGTGAATTCCACCAGCACAGTGTATTTCGTGCCGACATGCCGCGACTTCACGGCCCACGTCCGGCGTGGCGATCCGGCTCGACATCGCCTCCGCGAGTCCCGAAATGCCCGAATCCATTCCGACCTCGACCGCGCGGGTCGTTCATCGACCGCGACTCGACCTGCGCCACGGGCACGTTCGGCTCCCGAGTCCGGGTCCGGTACGCGTACGTACTGGTCACACCGACTAATCAGCTGTCCTTACGAGTGTGCGTACCGCTGCAAGGACGGGGCTCCGACCGAGGCGGTCGGCGGCCTCGACACACGAAAGGCACTGACCGGCAGACGGATTACCGACCCCGGCGAGCACGGACCGAATTCGCGACGGACGATCCGGCGCGAGACCCGGCACCCGATCGCGTTCCACCCCCGCCCCACACGGGTTCTCAGCCTCGGGCGCAACCGCTTCCCGGCACCGGAAACGCGGGAATACCGGTATACAGCATCATTTCAGCTAACTTTTTCCGCAGTGGTTTTCGCGTCGTCGTCCACGGCCCACATCCCGCCGGAAGTCCGCGCGCGAACATCCATGCGGCACAGTCCGGCCCGTTTCCGCCGCCACGCAGCATTCACTCAGTAACATCAGTCACATGCGTAACACGATTGTGTCGACGATCGCGGTGACGGCGGCCCTGCTCACGGGCTGTGACGACGGCGACACCACCCGCCCCCCGTCGAATGTGTCCAGCACCGCCGGTACGACCGGCACTTTCGCCGACGTACCGGCGCCAGCACCCGCCGACGCGCAACCCAAACGCGGCGAACCGTCCTCCGGCGCCGGCCTCACCGTGACCGGTATCCGCATCGGCTCGCAGCCGGGATTCGATCGCGTCGTCTACGACCTCGGCGGCACCGGCAGTCCGGGATGGATCGTGCAATACACCGATCGCGCCGTGCAGGACGGGAGCGGAAACCAGATCGACGTCGCGGGCCGATCGATACTGGAAGTACAGATCACCGGTTCGGCCTATCCGTTCGACAGTGGCGTGACCCCCTACGAGGGCCCGGATCCGGCGACCGCCCCCGGCACTCCCGGTATCGCCGGGGTGTACCGGACCGTCGTCTTCGAGGGCACCACGCAGTCGTTCATCGGCGTGAACGCCGCCAGACCCGGGTTCTCGGTCAGCACACTCGCCAACCCGACCCGGCTCGTCATCGATATCGCCACGCGATAGCCCGCCCCCGCGCGCGCCGACGCCGGAATCGTCGCTTTCGTCCTTCTCCGACAAACGGGCGGTACCCCCGCCCTGATCGGTCTCCGCCCCCGGAAAATCGATGGTCTCGATCTGGGCACGCACGGCTGACGTGCACCCGGTGGAGCAAGTACCGTCGAGTGGTCCGGTACGATACGCAACCCTCGCGGAACCGGACGCCCGAGGGGAGAGAGGCGAAACCGACATGCGACAACTGGAACGAGCGGGCCTTGCCGCCGCAGCTGCCGCCACCGTTATCGGCATCTTCTTCCTGGGTGCGTGTTCCACGTTGGTGACCGGAACCGCCGAGGTGAACCAGACCGATCTGGCCGCCTACCGATCCGATATGACGGCCTCCTCCATCTCCGCTTCCTCCTCCCGGGCCGCCGCCGCGCAGACGGCGACCGAGGCGGCCTGCGACACCTTCTTCTCCGCGAACGAGAGTTCGGTCAGTAGTTTCAACGCCTACATCGACGCCAGCAACAGCAGCGCACCCGACACCGACGCCAAGGCCACCAGCGCGGTCACCGCGTTGCGCGGCAACGCGCAGAATGTCGATCGCTCGGTGACACGGGAGGTACTGCCCGACGTCGCCGAGAAGTTGCGGGCCTACCGAGACGACACCAACGCACTGGCGGGCACCCTGGAACAGCGGGTGGACATCGCGACGCTCAACGTGGCCATCGACAAGTTCAACGCCACCAAGAACGTCGCGCGCGATACCTGCCGCGCCTACTGAGTCCCGCCGAGGCCGAGCCGGGGCACGATCCCGGCCTCCCCCTGATCGGTGCGGCGTCGGCGCTCCAGGACCAGCAGGACCGTCCCGCCGATCAACGCCGCTCCCGCGATGACGGCGCCGACGATCGCCAGGCCCGGGTAACCCGCCGTGAGGAACACCGCGGCCAGCACCGCGAAGGCGAGTCCGGTGACGGCTACGCCGATTCCGGGCCAGTGGCGGGGATCGGCGAGTGCCGCACCGGTTCCCGTCACCCTCGGGCGCGCGATATCGGGTGCGTCGTCGAGCGGGGGGATCTCCCACGTCTCTTCGGTTCTCATGGCGTCACGACCTCGGCTGTGCGGTTCGGACCGAACGCCCGAACGCTGCTACGCGCCGGGTTTCCCATCACGGCCGTCGCAAACCGATCGGCGAGAAACAAGGCGCGGCAGCACAACCGAGATGGCGCCGGATCAGACCGCCAGGTCGTGAGCCGCCGTCTCCGCCGCGTACGGCAGCGGCAGCACCAGCCAGGAATCGGCGCTGCGGTAGTCGGGTAACGCCGATCCCTCGGGATCGGCGCCGAGTCCTTCGACCCGCGTCGTCGCGCCGTCGCCGCGGTCGACGCTGTCGGTATAGCGGTAGTGCAGATGGCCGTGCAGCAGCAGATCGGGGCGCAACGTGCGCACCACGCGCTGGATCCGATCCTGATTGGGCAGGCATTCCGGCAGGTTCTTGCGGTTCCAGTCCGGATCGGAGCCGCGCGGCTTGTCGTGGGTGAGCAGGACATCGACCGGGCTGTCGTCCGCGAGCAGGGCATCGCATTCGTCGTCGGTCATCTCCTCCTCCGGGAACCACAGTGTCTCCGCGGTCACCGGATGACGCGCGGAGCCGAACTGCCTGCGGCGTCGGGCCGTGCGCTCCTGCGAGGCCTCGTGCGCGAGCCGCCACTGCTTGTCGACGGAGTAGGCGCCGCCGAACGCGGCGAAACGGGTGCCTTCCCAGGTCCAGCGCAATCCGCGCGGCGCGTAGCGGATGTTCTTGCGGCACACCAGGAAGCCCTCGTCGTCCGGTTCGGCGCCGTACATCCGGTGCAGCAGCGAGGATTTGTCGTGATTGCCGTCGAGGAAATACACCTGCACGCGGCATTTGCGCGCGGCCCGGTTCACCACGTCGAAATAGCGACGCCCCGCCGCGATGTGTTCCCACGCCCCGAAATCCCCCAGCACGAAGAGCCGATCGCATTCCTGGCGCGCCGCGACGCGCAACAGCGCCAGCGCGTGGCCGGTATTGCCGTGCAGGTCACCTGTCATCAGAACGCTCCCCATCTCCCCATGGTGACAGCGCCCGCGCGGCCGGGCATCCGCATTTCTACCTGGTGCCGGGTAGGTGATCCGCCGCCGATCTGGCCGGAAATGTGGATCGGATGTCCCCGGATCTCTCCCGCGCGTCACCGGATCTCGGGAACAGTAGGCACCCGACACTTCGGCAAAGGACGGTTATGAGCGGCAAGTCCCACCACTACGACGTGCTGGTGATCGGTTCCGGGTTCGGCGGCAGCGTCACGGCGCTGCGTCTCACCGAGAAGGGTTACCGGGTCGGCGTGCTGGAAACCGGCCGTCGCTACGCCGACCACGAATTCGCCAAGAACTCCTGGCACCTGCGCGAGTATCTCTGGGCGCCCAGACTCGGATGTTTCGGCATCCAGCGGCTGACCCTGCTCAAGGACACCTTCGTCATGAGCGGCACCGGCGTCGGCGGTGGCTCGCTTGTCTACGCCAATACCCTCTACGAACCGCCGGAGACCTTCTACCAGGACAAGCAGTGGGCCCACATCACCGACTGGCGTGACGAACTGGCCTCGCATTACGACCAGGCCACCCGCATGCTCGGCGTCACGACCAATCCGGCGACCACCCCGTCGGATCGGGTGCTGCTCGAGGTCGCGAAGGATATGGGTATCGCCGACACCTACCGGCGCACCCCGGTCGGCGTTCTGTTCGCCGACAAGGACGCGCGGCCGGGCGAATCGGTCGCCGACCCCTATTTCGGCGGCGCCGGACCACAGCGTTCCACCTGCACCCACTGCGGGGAATGTATGACCGGTTGCCGTCACGGTGCCAAGAACACGCTGGTGAAGAATTATCTCTACCTGGCCGAACAGGCGGGCGCCACCGTCCATCCGCTGACCACCGCGGTCACCGTGCGCCCGCGCCCGGAGGGCGGATACGCCGTCGACACCGTCCGCACCGGACGCTGGATCCGCAAACAGCGCACCACCTTCACCGCCGACCAGGTGGTGTTCTCGGCCGCCGCGCTCGGCACCCAGCAGCTGCTGCACAATCTCAAGGATCGCGGGCACCTGCCGAATATCTCCGATCGGCTCGGCGAACTGTCGCGCACCAATTCCGAGGCCGTACTCGCGGCGCGGGCGCGCGGCAAGGATTCCGATTTCACCAGGGGCGTCGCGATCACGTCGTCGATCCATCCCGACCCGCACACCCACGTCGAACCGGTCCGCTACGGCAAGGGCAGCAATTTCATGGGACTGCTCACCACCGTGCTGGTCGACGGGCAGGAGGGCAAACGGCGCTGGGTGCTCGGCGCGCGCGAATTGTGGCGGCAGCGACGCGATCTGACGACATTGCACAATCCCTCGCACTGGTCCGAGCGGATGATCGGCCTGCTCGTCATGCAGAACATCGACAATTCGATCGTCACCTACAACAAACGCGGCCTCTTCGGCAGGCGCATGACCACCAGGCACGGCAACGGCACGCCGCCGCCCGCCTGGATCCCGGTCGGCAACGAGGTCACCCGCCGGGTCGCGGAGAAGATCGACGGTATCCCGCAGGGCAGCTGGACCGAGATGGTGAACATTCCGATCACCGGGCATTTCATCGGCGGCTGCCCGATCGGCGATTCACCGGTCACCGGTGTGGTCGATCCCTATCAGCGGCTCTACGGATACGAGGGGCTGCACGTCGTGGACGGTTCGACCATCTCGGCCAATCTCGGCGTCAATCCGTCACTCACCATCACCGCCCAGTCCGAGCGCGCGATGTCGCTGTGGCCCAACAAGGGTGAGGAGGATCCGCGCCCGACACTCGGCGCGCCCTATCGCCGCGTCGCGCCCGTCGCCCCGAAGAATCCGGTGGTGCCGGTGGCGGCCCCCGCCGCTCTGCGCCTGCCGATCACCCCGGTCTGACGGACCGGAATTCGCCGGCTCCGGCTCGCACCCGACTGGAATACTGGCCGCTCCGACCGAGGAGGGACCAGTGGTGGACCAGTCAATGGTGGACCAGTCCGGGGTGCGCTCGCTCAACGACCGGGTGAGCAGCGCCGTCACCACCGCGATCGGCCGTCTGCGGCCCGATGTGTCCGACGCCGACGCGATGGTGCGACGTTCCGCGCACGCCGATTTCCAGTCCGGCGCCGCGATGGCGCTGACCCGGCGGACGGGGCTGAGTTCACCCGATATCGCCGCCGCGCTGGCGGCCGAACTCGAGGCGACAGAACTGTTGTCGGGTGCGACGGCATCGGGACCGGGTTTCCTGAATCTCTCGGTCACCGACCGTGCGGTGTGGGGCCAGATCACCGCGCGACTGGACGACCCGCGCCTCGGCGTCGCCGCGTCGGAAGACCGGCGGCGCACGGTCGTCGACTATTCCGGGCCGAATATCGCCAAGGAGATGCACGTCGGCCATCTGCGGACCACGATCATCGGCGACTGTCTGGTCCGGGTGCTCGACTTCCTCGGGGCGACGGTGATCCGGCGCAATCACCTCGGGGACTGGGGAACCCAATTCGGGATGCTCATCCAGTACCTCACCGAACATCCCGACGCGCGGTGGCGCCACGGCGAGGTGTCGGGCGACACCGAATCGGTGTCGGCGTTGGACGGCCTCTACAAGCGGGCACGGGCGGAATTCGACGCCGACGCCGCGTTCGCCGAGCGCGCCCGCGCGCGGGTCGTCGCGCTGCAATCCGGTGATGCCGGGACGCGGGAGCGGTGGCGGGAGATCGTCGCCGAATCCGAACGGGCCTTCGCCGTGGTCTACGCACGGCTCGGCGTACTGCTCACCCCGCAGGACTCGGTCGGCGAATCCAGTTACGCCCCGGTACTCGCCGACACCGTCGAAGCCCTGGTCGCGGCCGGTATCGCGGTGGACAGCGAGGGCGCGCTCGTCATCCTGTCCGAGGAGGTCCGCGGCCCCGACGATCGGCCGGTACCGCTCATGGTCCGCAAGAGCGACGGCGGATACGGCTACGACACCACCGATCTCGCCGCGCTGCGGCAACGGATCGACGAACTCGGCGCGCGGCGGTTGCTCTACGTGACCGATTCGCGGCAGGCGCTGCACTTCCGGCTGATCTTCGAGGCCGCGCGCCGGGCGGGCTGGCTCACCGACGATATCGAGGCCGAACATATCGCCTACGGCACCGTACTCGGACCCGACGGACGGCCGTTCAAAACCCGCGCGGGCGGCACCGTCCGGCTGCTCGACCTGCTCGACGACGCGGTCGCGCACGCCGAGGCGATCGTCACGGGCAAGAATCCCGAACTGCCCGCGACGACGGTGCGCCGGATCGCCGAACAGGCCGGGATCGGCGCGGTCAAATACGCCGACCTGTCCACCTCACGGATCAAGGACTACACCTTCGACCCGGCGCGGATGGTCGCGCTGAACGGCAATACCTCCGTCTATCTGCAATACGCCCATGCCCGCATCCGCTCCATCCTGCGCAAGGCGGCGAACGAGCGGCACGAGGTCGATCCCACCGTCTGCCCGGAGCCCGCCGAACGATCGCTCGCCCTCGAACTGGACGGCTACGCCACGGTTCTGGCCGAGGTCGGCGCGACACTCGAACCGCACCGGCTGTGCGGGTACCTCTACGACCTCGCCCGCGCCTTCACCGCCTTCTACGACCGGTGCCCGGTCCTCACCTCGCCGGAAGCGGTGCGCGGTAACCGGCTCGCGCTGTGCTCTCTCACCGCGCGCACCCTCGAACAGGGACTCGGACTACTCGGCATCGACGCGCCGGAGCGGATGTGACGGGTCGCCCGACGCCACCGCCCGGACGGACGGGTCGCCGTGCCACACGCGCCGAACCACTGGGAACAGTGGCGCGCGCGCCGAAGTCGGGACACACTTGAGGCCGTGAGCCGCGTGTCATTCGGACCTATCGTGAAGCGGGCCGCGCGATGACCGCGCTGGCCCGGGGCGAGAACCGTCCCGCGCCCGCCGATCGGCTGACGATCACCGTCAACTGCTCGGCGCCCGTCGATGTCTCGGCGCTGCTGCTCGGGTCGAACGGGAAGGTACGCTCCGACGCCGATTTCGTCTTCTTCAACCAACCCACCGGGCCCGGGGTCACCTACCGGCACGGGCAGGGCGCGGGGGATGTCGTCGACGTGCGGACCAGCGCGCTGCCCGCCGATGTGGAGCGCGTCGTGGTCACCGCGAGTCTGGACGGAAGCGGTCCCCGCACCTTCGCGGGCGCGAATTCCCTGCTCGCCACCATCGGATCGGACGCGGGCACGCTGACCTTCCCGATGACGGGCCTGAGCACCGAGACCGCCGTGGTGTGCGTGGAGATCTATCGTCGCGCGGGCGCGTGGAAGGTGCGCGCGGTGGGGCAGGGCTACGACAACGGGCTCGCCGGTATCGCGACAGCATTCGGCGTGGATATCGATGCCGAACCCGCACCACCCGCCCCCACATCCGCGCCACCGCAGTCCGCCTACTCACAACCACCGAGGCAACCACCGTATCCGCCAGCGGCACCGCCTTATTCACCTCCGGCCGGTTCCTACCCCCCGGCGTCGGGCTACCCGACGCCCGCCGCGCCGCCCCCGATGTCAGCACCGCAGCAAGGAGCACTGCCGATGCAGAGCGATCTGTTCAACCCGAGCTTCGCCGAGGCCACCGGCGTCGGCATCCAGAAGCAGGGCGGCAAGATGATCAAGGTCGCCGTCAACGGCGAGACCATGGCGCGTGCCGGATCGATGGTCGCCTACCAGGGCGATCTCAACTTCCAGGCGCTCGGCTCCGGCGGTATCGGCCGTGCGATCCAGCAGCGGCTCACCGGCGAGGGCGTGCCGTTGATGAAGGTCACCGGACGCGGTGACCTGTTCGTCGCCAGCAATGCCTCCGACGTGCACACCATCGATCTGGACGGCAGCGACGGGCTCACCATCAACGGCGCGAACGTCCTCGCCTTCGATTCGAGCCTGCGCTACGACGTCAAGCGCGTGCAGGGCGCGGCCGGATACGCCAGTAACGCGGGTCTTTTCAACTGTGTGTTCACCGGACGCGGCCGGATCGCCATCACCACCCACGGCACCCCGGTGGTGCTCAATGTCGACCAGCCGACCTACGCCGATCCGCAGGCGGCCGTGGCCTGGTCGTCGAGTTTGCAGACCGGGATCAAACGCAACGACTCCTTCGGCCTCGGCCGTCTCATGGGCCGCAGCACCGGCGAGGGCATCACGCTGTCGTTCTCCGGTCGCGGATTCGTGATCGTTCAGCCGTCCGAACTGCCGCCGGGCGGTCTCATCGGCGGCACCGGCGGCGGTCAGCAGGCGGGTCAGAGCGGCGGCCTGTTCGGCGGCGTCCTCGGCTGACACCGTGCCCCGAACCGCTCAGGTCTGCTTCAGCGGTTCGTAGTCCTGCGCGCTGACGCCGAAGGTCCAGGCGACGCCCTCGCGCGCGGTTTCCGTGTCCGGCGGAACCCGCAGCCAGTAGGTGCGATTGGTGCCGTCGGGTTCGGGGGTGGAGTTGACGACCTCGACCATCGCGACATCCTCGTCACCGTCGAGTTCGATACGCCACAGCACGCCGGTCTCGTCCCTGTGGATCGGCTTGGCGCCCGATTCGTCCAGGTAGCGGTCGTAGCCGTAGTACTCCAGCATCACCCGGCGCAGCTCGGCGTTCTCCTCCTGGCGGATCTTCTCGGCGGTCAAACCGCTCAATCCGTCGAGGAATTCGGCGGGCACCGGCATACCGCGCCACGCGTACAGCCCGAATCCGTCGGCGTAGGCGAGGGCGGGCCCGTCTCCGCGGTCCAGGCGTCCGGCTTCGTCGCGGTGCAGTTCGGTCGGGCGTTCGCTGATCAGCGCGACCTTCTCGTAGGGCCACCACAGACCGGCCTCGCGGGCGATGGCGGCGAGCGGGGCCAGCGGTTGTCCGGATTCGGTGCCGAACGCGGACAGCCACGCGGCGTCGAACTGCCCCAGCGCGGCGTCGAGCAGCAGCAGTCGAATCTTGTTCCGCTTCTTGGGTTTCGACGCCACCTCCTCGATGACGCCGGTCCGGATGCGGTCGACGACGGTACTGGTCAACTCCCAGAGATCCGCACCGGTCGCCTGCCAGTGCTCACCGAATCCGATCGGGCCGAGTTCGGCGTGCGACCGCGCGCGCTCGGCCGCCCACGGACCGTTGCGCACGGCCTCGCGCACGCAGGCGCCCGTCTCCCCCAGCGCGCCGTCGGTCCGCAACATCCGCACCGCTTCCAACGGCGACCGCGCCCAGGCGATGCGCTCGGGCTCGGCGAGCCCTGCCTGCCGGTAGGCCGCGCGCACCGCGTCCTCGGTCACTTTTCGATCACCGGGGCCGGTCGCCGATGCCACCGACCGCCACTCGTCCCGCTTTGTCACGAACTCGCTCAATTCCGTACTTCCCGAATATCTTTCGACGTTTTCTCGTGTGTTCTCAGTCCGCGACGATGCGCACCGAACCGGGCACGTACTCGCGCTGGCGCACCACCCGATACCAGCCCTTCGGCAATCCGATGGCGGCGTGTTCCTCGTGGACGACCCGGCCGCCCTCGGGCAGATGCAGCAGCATCGGCCCCGTCGCCCCCGCTTCGCGAATCAACCTGCCCGGCCCTTGAACCGCGTGCGCGTGGCCGGTGACCTCCCCCAGCGCGAGCACCAGCCTGCCCCTGGCGTCCCTGGCCACCGAGGGCGCGTGGGCGGCCGAATCCGGTACCGCGCTCTCGTTCAACGGCATGATCAGAACATCACCCTGCCGATACATGATTTCCTCCCGTCGCGGCCCGAGATCCGAGCCGTGCCGAGACGGTAGCGCGCCACACCGACAACCCGCGCCGTGATCCATCCCCGGCGCTGCCGTTGTCGGTGCGGCTTGGTAGAAACCACGGGATAGATCACGAGAACGGCCGAAAGGGACTGGGCGACATATGAGCATCGGCGACCACATGAAGGAGTTCGGCGGGTTGCCTGCCTTCGCTTTCCCCGGGCCGGAGAAGAAGAAAAAAGACGGGAAGAAGAAGGACGGAAAAAAGAAAGGCGACGAGAAGGCGGGCAAGAAGAACCTGCCCGCCGCGCGCTCGGTGGCCTGGCGCCTCGGTGTGTCGTCGTGGGATTCCAAGGAAACCTGGGAGGAATGTTTCGCCCGGTTCCTCGATGCCGTCGACACCACGCAGGTCGAAGCCCTGATCGTCGGCCAGTGGACCGAGTCCTACGACAACGGGCCGGAGTCGGTGATCGAGGCGCTGATCGCCGCGAAGGATCGCCTGCCCGCGTTGCGGTCGCTGTTCCTCGCCGACATCGTGATGGAGGAGAACGAGATCTCCTGGATCAAACAGGGCCGGATCACCCCGCTGCTGGAAACCTTCGCCGAACTCGAGGAATTCGGGGTGCGCGGTGGTCAGGATCTGGAATTTCCGCCGACGCGTCACGAGCGGCTGCGGAAATTGACTTTCGAGAGCGGCGGTCTGCCCGCCGAGGCAGTGCGCGGTATCGGCGCGAGCGATTTCCCCGAACTCACCCACCTCGATCTGTGGCTGGGCACCTCGGAATACGGCGGCGACGCGGTCGTGGAAGATCTGGCCCCGATTCTCACGGGCACCCGGCTGCCGAAATTGACGCACCTGGCGTTGCGCAACAGCGAGATCCAGGACGAGATCGCCACCGCGCTCTCGGCCGCGCCGGTGGTCGCCCGACTCGAATCGCTCGACGTCTCGATGGGTGTGCTGTCCGACGACGGCGCGGCGGCACTGCTCACCGGTCAGCCGCTGAGCCATTTGAAATCCCTGGATATGCACCACAACTACCTGACCGACGCCATGCGCGAGCGGGTGCGTGCCGCGCTGGAACCCGCGGGCGTCGCGCTCAGTCTGGACGCCGACGACGCCGAGCAGGACGACGAGGAAGACGGCACCGTGTGGCGTTTCGTCGCCGTCGGCGAGTGACGAGGGTCATCGATGCGCCGTCGCGAGTCCGTGCGGAGTCGGCTCCGTCACGGCGCTCCCTCGGCGCGGCAAGTGACGCGACATGACTGATGTCCGCGGGGCCGCACCGCGCTGGGTGATCGTCGGCAACGGTGAGAACCGCAGGGTCGGCATGTTCGCCGAAGCCGCGGTCACCGCGGGTTCGGCGAAACCGCGCGTACTCGAATGGCGTGACGTCCTGCGCGCGGGCGGTCACGAATTCGCCGCCGACGAGATCGTGCGACTCGACTCGCCCGGCGAGAACGCCGAGGTGGATCGGGTGCTGCGCGGTGTGCCGGATCCGACCCGGGTCGAGGGTTCGGCACGCTGGTACGTCCGCTTCCTGGAGGCGGTGCGTTCGCTGCGCGGCGGCATCAGGCTCGACGATCCGGACGATATCGCCGTGCTGTTCGACAAGCGCCTGTGCCACGAACGGCTGGCGCGGGCGGGCGTTCCGGTGCCGCCCGCGCTCACCTCGGGCACGGCCGCACCGGTCCACGACTGGTCGGATGTCCGCGAGCGTATGCGCGAGGCGGAGATGGCGCGCGTGTTCGTCAAACTCGCGCACGGGTCGTCGGCCTCGGGTGTGCTCGCGATCGAATCGACGCGCTCGGGCCGGATCCGGGCGACGACGTCGGTCGAGATCACCGCCGACGGCGTATTGCACAACTCGCTGCGGATACGGCGTTACACCGACGAACGCGAAGTCGCCGCGATCGTCGACCGGCTCGCACCGGACGGCTTGCACGCCGAGCGCTGGATTCCGAAGGCCTCGCAGGACAACCGATCGGCCGATCTGCGCGTGGTGGTGATCGCGGGCCGCGCGACCCACGTCGTCGTCCGGACCAGCCGGGCGCCGATGACCAACCTGCATCTCGGGGGGACTCGCGGTGACGTGGACGCGGTGCGCGCCGCGGCGGGTGAGCAGTGGGCCGAAGCCATGGCGATCTGCGAACGCGCCGCCGCCTGCTTCCCCGGAACACTGTGCGTCGGTGTGGATCTGCTTCCCGTGATCGGCTGGCGGCGATTCGTCGTCGGCGAGGTCAATGCCTTCGGCGACCTGCTGCCGCGGCTCACCGGCCTGCCCGACGGACCCGCCGCCGGACTCGACACCTACACCGCGCAGATCCGCGCGGCCCGCGACCGTCATCCCGTCGCGTCGCCGGCCGTTTCGTCGCGAGTCATGGTCGGGTGCGCTTCGTGACCACCCCCGACCCGCGCCCCGATATGACCGAGGTGATCGGCCGTGACGACGTCTTGTTGCTCACCCTCGACACCCTGCGCTACGACGTCGCGGTCGAAGCGGCCGCCGCGGGCCGTCTGCCCAATCTGGCCGCGCACCTGCCCGGCGGACAATGGCAACGACGCCATGCGCCGGGCAGTTTCACCTACGCCTCCCACCACGCGATCTTCGCCGGATTCCTGCCGACCCCGGCCACGCCCGGCCCGCATCCGCGTCTGTTCGCGGCGCGTTTCGCGGGAAGCGAGACGACGGCGGAGAGGACCTTCGTCTTCGACGAACCCGATCTGGTGACCGCACTCGCCGCGCGCGGGTACCACACGGCATGTGTCGGCGGCGTCGGCTTCTTCAACAAACAGGGCGCGCTCGGCAGCGTCCTGCCCGGCCTGTTCGCCGAAAGCCATTGGGAGAAGGAGTTTTCCGTCGCCTCGCCCACCTCGTTCGAAGCGCAGGTGGCCTGTGCCGAACGTATCGTGTCCGCGCTGCCCGAGGACCGGCGACTGTTCCTCTTCGTCAATGCCTCCGCACTGCATCAGCCCAACTGGTTCCACCTGCCGGGCGCTACCCGCGAGGCGGGTGACAGCCGCGCCACCCACGCGGCCGCACTGCAATACATCGACCGCCACGTGGGACGCCTGTTCGACGTGATGCGTTCGCGGCGGCGATGTTTCGCCATCGTCTGTTCCGACCACGGCACCGCCTACGGGGACGACGGCTACACCGGACACCGGCTCGGCCACGAATCGGTGTGGACAGTCCCCTACGGCCACTTCTTCCTGGAGCCTCCCGCATGATCGACACCGTCGCGCTACCTCGGCCGTACCAGAACTACGTCTACGCGTATCCGCACAAAACCGCCTACCGTCCCCTCACCCCGCGACCGGCCATCGCCGACCTGTGGTCGGGCGAACCCACCAGCACGCTCTCGCTCTACCTGCACATCCCCTTCTGCGAGGTCCGCTGTGGATTCTGCAATCTGTTCACCCGGGTCGGCGCCCCCGACGGACTCACCGGCCGCTACCTCGACGCGCTGACGCGTCAGGCCGAGACCGTGCGCGCGGCCCTCGGCGACACCGAGCCGGTGCGTTTCGCCAATGCCGCGTTCGGCGGCGGCACGCCGACCTTCCTCGAGGCCGGAGAATTGACCAGGCTGTGCGATATCGCCGAGCACGTGATGGGCGCGGACCTGCGCGCTGTCCCGCTGTCGGTCGAGGCCTCACCGAGCACCGCGACCGCCGATCGGCTCGGCGTCCTGGCCGAGCGCGGGACCACGCGCCTGAGCCTGGGCGTGCAGAGTTTCATCGACGAGGAGGCCCGCGCCGCCGTGCGCCCGCAGCGGCGCGCCGATGTCGAAGCGGCACTGGGCCGGATCCGCGACGCCGACATACCGGTGCTCAACATCGACCTGATCTACGGCATCGACGGCCAGACCGCGGCCAGCTGGCGACTCTCACTCGACGCCGCGCTCGCGTGGCGACCGGAGGAGATCTACCTGTACCCGCTCTACGTCCGTCCGTTGACCGGCCTCGGCAGGAACGTCGACCCCGTCGCGGCCGAACATGATTGGGACGAGCAACGGCTGCGACGCTACGAGGAGGGCCGCGATCACCTGCTCGCCGAGGGTTACGCGCAGGTCTCCATGCGGATGTTCCGCCGACTCGACGCGCCACCGCAGGGCCCCGACGATTACGCCTGCCAGACCGACGGCATGATCGGTCTGGGCTGCGGAGCCCGCTCCTACACCTCCGGCGTGCACTACTCGTTCGATTACGCCGTCGCCCCGCGTGAGGTCCGGGCCATCATCGACACCTACACGGCCACCACCGATTTCACCCGCGCCGCCTACGGCCGGGTCATCGACGGGGACGAGGCCGAACGCCGGTACCTGCTGCAATCGCTGTTGCAAGCCGACGGTTTCTCCGTCGCGGAGTACCGCGGGCTCTTCGGCCGCGATCCCCGCGACGGTTTCTCCACCGAACTCGGGTCGCTCGCCGAGCGCGGCTGGCTCGACGACGCGGGATCGGACCGGCTGCGCCTGTCGCCGCGCGGTCTCGCCTACTCCGACGCCATCGGCCCGGAATTCTTCTCCCCCGCCGTCCGCGCGGCCATGGCCGCCTACGAGCACCGGTGACCGGCCCGTGGCTCTGACGATTCTCTACCGTGGGCCGCTGTCGTCGTGCGACTACGACTGCCCGTACTGCCCCTTCGCCAAGCGGCGCGATTCGACCGAGCAGTTGCGCGCCGATCGCGCCGCGCTGGAACGTTTCACGCGGTGGGCGGGTACCGCGACCGAGCACCGGCTCTCGATCCTGTTCACACCGTGGGGTGAGGGGCTGGTCCGCTCCTGGTATCGCCGGGCGATGATCGAACTGTCGCACCATCCGCATGTCGAGCGGGTCGCCATCCAGACCAATCTCAGCTGCCGCACCGAATGGCTCGCCGACGCCGATCGCGACACCCTCGCCCTGTGGTGCACCTACCATCCCGGCCAGACCCCGTACGCCCGCTTCCTCGACAAAACCGTGCGGCTGGCGAACGCCGGTGTGCGTTTCAGTGTCGGCATCGTCGGACTGCCGCAACATTCGCCGCACGCGCGGCGGCTGCGCGCCGATCTGCCCGACCACGTCTACCTGTGGGTCAACGCCGCCGAGGGCCACACCTACACCGATGCCGAGGCCGACGACTGGACCGCGCTGGATCCGCTGTTCCCGTTCAGCCGTCACCCGCACCGTTCCGTCGGATTACCGTGCCGTACCGGATCCTCGGTGATCTCGGTCGACGGCGAGGGCACCGTCCGCCGCTGCCATTTCGTGCCGGAACCGCTGGGCAACCTCTACGACGGATCCTTCTCCCGCGCGGCGGCGCCACGCGGCTGCCCGCTCGCGGTCTGCGATTGCCATATCGGATACGTCCACCTGGAATCACTGCCGCTCTACGACGTCTTCGCAGGCGGGGTCCTGGAGCGCATCCCGGCCGCCGCGACCGGACCCGGCCCGGTCGCCCTGCCCCTGCTCGGCTGAGCGTTACGCGGCGAGGGCGAAGCCGGAATCGAACGTCTCGCCCATACCGCTCACCCGCGTCATCAGGCGGGCCATGGCCGCGGCGACACCGGTCGGCTGCTCGAGGATGACCGAATGACCCGCGCCTTCGAGGATGACCAGATCCGCGTAGTCGACGGCGGCTGCCATCGCGACCGAATGCGACGGCGGCGTCATCAGATCGGCCGAGCCGCACAGCACCAGCGTGGGAATCCGCGACAGCGCGGCCAGCGCGTCGGTGCGGTCGTAGGTCATGAACGCGCTCAGGAAGCTCGCCATCGTCACGATGGGGGTCTCGTTGTGCATCGCGTTGGCCAGCGCGAGCACCCGGGGGCTCACCGTGCGATCACCGAATTCGGCGGTGCGGATGATCGGGGCGAACACCGTGCTCGCCACCCGCTTGGCATGTTGCATGACCCGCGGCGCGCGTCGGACGGCGGACTGGAACAGCGACACGACGGGGTTGCGCAGCAGGCGGCCGAAGCCCGCGTCGGCCAGTCCGCTGGCGGCGGTGGCGATGAGCGCGACACCGACGACGCGGGTTCCGATCTCGTGCGGGTTCTGGGCCGCGTAGGTCAGCGCGGTCATCCCGCCCATCGAATGCCCGATCAACACGACCGGGCCGGTCGGGGCGACCGCGTCGAGAACGTCACGCAGGTCGTGCCCGAGCTGGTCGAGGTTGTAGGTCCCCTGGGGCGCGGTGGCGGAGTCGCCGTGACCGCGATGGTCGTAGCAGACGACCCTGGCTCCGGCGTACCGCCGCGTCAGCTCGTCCCGGACGTAGGTCCAGGATTCGGCGCGCAGACAGTGGCCGTGCAGGAGGACGACGGTCGACTCCGCGTCACGCGGGCCGTATTCGCGTACCGCGAGCTCGACGCCGTCTCGGGTCGAGACCGTGGCACGACGTTCCGCCGAGGCGGTGAAAGTGCTGGTGATCGACATCGGATACTCCGGTCTGTGTTGCGGGGACAGCTCTACTGTCCATCGCATCCACCTCCGATATCAGGTCCCCGAGTGCTGGGGTCGACGCACCAAGGGTGGGCAGATCACCACCAAGGTTGTGGTTCGAGAGGTCGCGGCCGGAGCCGATGATGCGTGAAACCGATATCCGCCCCGCGGTCGGCGACCGTGGGGCGGATATCTCGTCGGCGCGAATTGCGTCAAATACCCACAATCGCCCGAATGGCTTCCAGCAGCGAGTTGATAAATTCGACAATCATCCGAATTCCCTCCTTCCCGCTCGGCCCGGTCGGATCCCTCGAGTGTGTCTCTCGAATGAGGTTACCCGGGAGCGCGAACCTAAACATCATTTGATAATTTAAAACCTGCCCTCCACCCCTTACCCCAGTCGTTCAACTGACCATATGGAAGGAATCGCGGAAATGCGACGAACAGTTTGCTAAGCGTCCCACATAACCGACCAGAAGTTCACGCAGGCGACATTAACATCCACCGGCCCGGATCCAGCATCGAGTCCACCGACATACATGCAGGTAGATCGATCTTTCCCCGCTCAGCACAGGACGCCCTCGGAGGCTCTCACGAATGCTGAAACGCCAGCGAGTGACTGGTTTTCAATCGATTCCTCCCGTAGCGACGCGACCCATTCAAGATAAATGGTTGGTAACGAAGCCAGGAGAATTCTTTTCCTCCAAAATAGTTCCGGTTAGCGTTTCAGGTATCGCCAAACTCGTGGCGATGGTGGGGAAGTTCTCACCGCGATGAGATAGGAGAATCAGCATGGACGCACTTGTCGCGTTGATTACCGCGCTGCTCACCACCCTGAGCGCGGGCTCGTAGCTCCATCGCGTAGTTGAACTGTGCCGGCCCAGCTCGTCGCGACGAGCTGGGCCGGTGCATGTGGTCAGGACGAATCCGCCGGGTCGGCGGTGGTTTCATCTGCCGCCGGGAGTGACGGGCGGGTTCGGTTCGGTGCCCGACTTCAACCGGCAACCGGTGACGCCCCCGATCACCGTCGCCTCCACATGACCGAGGGTGATCTCGTTCCAGGTGTCATCGTAGAAGCGGACGTTGTGGTAGCCGGGCTTGTCGACACGGATCTCCATCTGCGTGACGCCGTACGACGCCGCGATACGTCGCGTGTCGGCCAGCACATCGGGCCAGGCGTCATCGGGGATCGGACCGGGAGCGACGAGCCTCCCGACTTCCCGATTGACGCCTCCGATCCGGTTGCGATGGAAGTCGCCGCCGCAACTGCCCTGCGTCGCTTCGTCGCTGAGTTCGAAGCGCAAGGCGGGGACCCGGGCGGTGATCGCCCGAGCGATCTCGTCGACGGCGTCGGTGATCTGCCGCGCGGTGTCTTCCAGACTCGGCCAGTTGCGGAGCCGCTCCTCCAACTGCGCCAGGTAGTGCTCGTGCATCTCGTCCTTTCCGGTCGGGTCACACGCGGTTCCGGTCAATACGAGCGACACCCCGACCAGACCGGCGCCGAGGACCGCGCGGATCGTCATCGCACCGCCATCTCCGGATGGCCCGCGGCGATCATCGCGAAGTTGTACGCCGTGATCGTGCCCCGGTGCGGATATCGGCTGTGTCCGGTGACGCCGTCGCGCTGTTGCCCGTCATAGCCGACCCCGTCCTTCGTGGACAGGTTGTCGAAATCGCCGAACGAGGGGTCACCACCGAACCTTCCGAGATCGGCGACGGGGTCATCATCGGCCTCGGCGAGATAGGCGTGCCCCGGGCGCAACCCGAGATCGGTGGCGTCGTCGGCGAAGATCCCGGGAGAACCGAGGAAAACCGCGTCATCGACCACCGACTTGCCCTGCGCCTGCAACTGCTGGAGTGCGAGCGCGGTGGTGGACGATCCGTAGGAGTGCCCGAGCGTGGTGATATGCGGGTCCGAGGTGGTGGACGCGGTATCCAGACCCTCCAGGAAACTCGCCAATTTCGGTGCGCCGGAACGCATCCGATCCTCGCTCGCCGACCCGAGCGTGCCTTCGACCCAGTTGTCCAGGCTCTTGCGGGAGTCCCATGGCGTCCCCCCTCCGGCATCGGGAGGTTCGTAACCGATCCACGCGATGGCCGCCACCTCCGAGTCGTCGCCCCGGGACCGCAGCGCCTTCTCCGCCTCCATCTGTAGCCCCCTGGCCTCGTCGACCATGCCGGACAACGACCGATCGACGGTCGTGTCCTTCCCGGGAACAGCGACGGATATGTGGGCGGCGGTGTCCGGATCTCCGATGGAGAAAGCCGCTTTCACCCGTTCACCCGAGGTGTCGAGCACCAGCAGCCGCCCCTGCTCCGGGTTGGCTTCCAGAAGCTTGCCGACCTCGTCGAGCGATGCCAGCTTCTCCTTCACCAGATCGCGTTCGGCGTCCTCGTCGGTGAACCACCCACCGGTCGGATGGTTGTCGATATCGGTGTTCAGCTTCTCCAGCCGCTGCCGGAGCCGCTGTCTTTCGGTGGCGAGGACCGCGACGTTCGCCTCGTGTCTGGCCGCCGCCGGGATTCCGTCACGATTGCCGATCCACTCGGGATGGCGAGCGACGACCTCCTTGCGTTCGGTGTCGGTCAGACCGTCCCACCACGCCGCGTTCTGCGCGACCGTCGCGTTGGCGGGTGGCGCCGACACCGCCCGATCGACACCGGGATCCTCGGTCTCCGCGACCACCGGCCGATCCAGCGCCTCCCCCACCGCGTTGCCGGCGTCGCGAACCTGCTGCGCCGCCGCACGGATCAGCCGATCCGCCGACCGCGCCGCGTCACGTAACTCGAAGAAGGCCTTGTCGATCAACCCCTGTTGGGCCTGCGCGTTCCCGGTGATCTCCGCGCGCTTGTCGGCCGGGGTGTCGTCGGCGAACCCCACCCGGAGGGTCCAATCGTCGCGCACCCGATACGTTTCCCCCGCGATCGGGGTGATGTTCTCGGCCGTCTCGACCTTGTCGATCAGATTGGCGCGTTCGCCGGCCAGCCGCAGACCCGCTCGGCGCAACACCGTCGCCAGATCCACGACCTCCGCGTTGATCTTGGACGCTTGCCGGTGATCTTCGTCCACCCGGTCCGAGGCGGCATCGTATGCCGCACCGGCCCAGGAGGTATGGGCCTCCGCGACCCGTCGCGTCATCCGACGCAGTTCGTCGGCGTATCGACCGTTCGCCTCGTCGAGATGGTCGGCGAGCCCGGCGAGTACGGCGGGATCCCAGGAAGCGACATCGGTCCTGGTCAAAGCCCACTCGCTCATCAGCGACTCTCGGGCGCGCGGTAGTCGAATTCATCGAGCCGCCGCCCGAACTCGGCGTCGGTGACCGCGAGGTCGTCGGCGGCGACGCGCATCGCGGCGGCCACCGCCGTGACCCGCCCGCTCGTGCGCAGCCACGCCCCTTCGGTGTATTCGGTCGCCAGTTCGCACGCGGCCCCCAACGGCGTCCCTGCGAGACCACCCGCCACCGTCTTCGCTCGTGTCCGGACGTCGATCGCGTCGACGTTCGCGGCGATCTCATCCAAAGTTCGGGCCAGCGCGTTGATCTGATCGATATCGGCTTGCAGCACGATCCCCCCTCGGAATGCCGGCAACGCTCCTGGGTCCGAGATCGTAGCCGACGTGGCAGCGGCTCGCCATCACGTCTTCGACCGGCCCGTCCCTATCAGCGGCCCGGAATCTAGCAACGCTAGACAAGCTAACAGGCAAATGTTACCGTTGCTCCAGTTTCTAGCGATGCTAGATTTCAGGAAAGGGGAGCCGAAATGCTCGTTGTCACCGGCCAGATCATCGCCGTCGCCGCCGTTCTCGCCAATGCCGTCGTCTACGGCACCGATGTCTGCGGGGCCGTGATCACCCGGTCCGTCAACCGCAAACTCGATGACGCGACCGTGACCATCAGCGCGGGATGGGGCCACTACTACGGCGACAGACGCATGCCGATCGTCGGCGCGGGCGGCATGATCGCCGCGGTGCTCACACTGCTGATCGCGCTGGCGGCCGGGCAGATCGGCGCCGCCGTCGCGGCCGGGATCACAGTGACGGCACTGCTGACCTGGCTCGCCTTCTACGTCCGCGTCGCCAAGCCGATCAATTCCCGGCAGACCGCCGCGGCGCTGAGCGGCGTCATTCCGGCCGATGCCCGCGCGCTACAGGACAGGTGGGACAGCATTCTGAAGTACCGGGTCACCCTGCAATTCATCGCCATCGCCGGACTGTGCACCGCGCTGATCCTGTTCTGACTTCGGAGCACGGATCGACGGCCACACACGAATTCACAGAGGAGAAAACGACATGACCTTCACCAACAACGAACAGCGGTTCCTCGCGGAGGCCGGAATCGGTCGACTGGCCACGGTGTCACCCGACGGCATCGTACAGAACAATCCGACCGGCTATCGGGTGAACGCCGACGGCTCGATCGATATCGGCGGCATGCGGATGCGCGCCAGCCGCAAATTCCGCAATATCGAGGCGGGCAGCCGCGTGTCGTTCGTCGTCGACCAACAGGTTTCCCTGGAGCCGTACGTGATTCGCGGCATCGAGGTACGCGGCACCGCCGAGGCGCTCGACGACGAGGAGCCACCGTTCTCGCCCCAGGAACGCGCGGTCATCCGCATTCACCCCGAACGGGTCATCTCCTGGGGCATCGACGGTGGATCCTTCGATTTCACCAGTCGCGGCGCCGAATAGTCAGGCGTGTACGACCAGTTCCAGGGCGATATTGTCGGGGTCGCGGAATTCCAGAATCGCCATGACCCCGAGTTCCTTGACCGGTTCGTGTTCGATACCGTGTTCATCGAGCAGCGCGACCGCCGCTTCGAGGGCAGCGCGATCCGGCAGGGTGAACGCCAAATGATCCAGCCCGCAACGGTCCTCGTGAAAACCGTCCTCGGCTACCGGCCGCAACCCCAGCAGTTGGGTGTCGCTCACCCGGTAGAGGACCCCACCGAACAGGAACCAGAACTTCTCACGGGTGGCGTCGTCGGCGTCGACGGGCACCTCCAGGTAAACGGGCCACCCGAAAACGAGATCGTAGAACTTCCGAGACCGCTCGATATCGGACACCGTCAGCCGGACGTGATCGAAGGATGTGACAGCAATCGACATGCCATTGATGCTGCCACGTCCGGTTCCGGAATCCGCAGGGTGCACGTGCGCTGTCGCGATCGCGCCTCCTCGAGCAGACCGGACCGCCGATCCCCACCGACAGCGAGTCGATGGCGATCCGCACCCGTGGCGGAGGCGATGTACCAGGGCAGTCCGGCTGCTGCGGGTATCAATGGGTTGCCGACGACAGGGACAACGACCGGAATACCGATTTACCTGCGGTTTCGTAGTGCCCCCAGTCGGACTCGAACCGACACTTGGCGGATTTTAAGTCCGCTGCCTCTGCCAATTGGGCTATAGGGGCGTGCGGGTCAGCCTACCGACTCGTACGCCTGTACCGGAATCCCGACATACCCTGGTGGGTCGAATGGGCGGATCATGTCAATCGCCGGTATTCCACGGAATTGCCAGAGGTCAAGGTGGACAACGTGATTTGCGAGGGCGGCCGCTCAGCGGTAGCGGGCGGGTGGGGGATGGATCACAGCGGCGGCCGCCGGGGACGCGCGCGCTAGTCGGAGGTCTTCTCCGCCGTCGACGCGCGGCCGAGCACCGAATGCCGCCGACCGTAGGCGAAATACACCACGAAACCGATCAGCATCCACACCAGGAAACGCAGCCAGGTCTCCACCGACAGGTTCAGCATCAGCCACAGGCAGGCCAGGACGCCGAGGACGGGGATGAGCGGTACGAGGGGGACGCGGAATCCGCGGGGCAGGTCGGGGCGGGTGCGGCGCAGGATCAGCACACCGACCGCGACGAGGACGAAGGCGAACAGGGTGCCGATATTGACCATCTCCTCCAGCGTGCCGAAGTCCACGAAACCGGCGAGCAGGGCGCAGCAGACGCCGACGATGACGGTGAGCCGCACGGGGGTTCCGTTCTGGCCGGTGTGCGCGAGTCGGCGCGGCAGCAGGCCGTCGCGGGACATGGCGAACAGGACGCGGGTCTGTCCGAGGTACATCACCATGACGACGGTGGTGAGGCCGGCGAGCGCGCCGACGGAGATGACGTTCTTCGCCCAGTCCGCGCCGTTGAGCGCGAAGGCGGTCGCCAGGGTGGCGTCGCCGCCGGACAGTGCGGTGTAGGGAACCATGCCGGTGAGCACCAGGGAGACCGCGACATACAGCACGGTGACGATGAGCAGCGAGCCGAGGATGCCGCGCGGCACGCTGCGCTGCGGGTTCCGCGTTTCCTCGGCGGCGGTCGCGACCACGTCGAAACCGATGAACGCGAAGAACACCAGGCTCGCGGCGGCGAGCAGGCCGTACCAGCCGAAAGTGCTGTTGCCCGCGCCGGTCAGGTAGGAGAACAGCGACTGGTGGATGCCCTCGTCGGCGGCGCCGGACTGTGACGGCGGTATGTAGGGGCTCAGATTCGACTTGTCGAAGTAGCCGATGCCGACCACGAGCACGAGGGCGATGACGGCCAGTTTGATGGCGACGGCGATGGCCGAGACACGCGAGGAGATCTTGGTGCCCACGGCGAGCAGTACACCGAGGACCGTGATCAGCAGCACCGCGCCCCAGTCGAAGGTGACCGGGCCGAGGTCGACGACGGCCGCGCTGCGCCCCATCAGCTCGCCGAGATACTGCGACCAGCCCTTGGCGACCACCGAGGCCGCGAGCGCGAACTCGAGGATCAGATCCCAGCCGATGATCCAGGCGACCAATTCACCGAAGGTGGCGTAGGAGTAGGTGTAGGCGCTGCCCGCCACGGGCACCGTCGAGGCGAATTCTGCGTAGCACAGGGCGGTCAATCCGCACGCGACCGCGGCGAAGACGAAGGCCAGCGAGACCGAAGGACCGGCCACGTCGCCCGCGGTGCGCGCGGTCAGCGTGAAGATGCCCGCGCCGACGACCACCGCGACACCGAAGACGGTCAGATCCCAGGCGGTCAGGTCTTTGCGGAGTTTCGAATCGGGTTCGTCGGTGTCGCGGATGGACTGTTCCACCGATTTGGTGCGGAACATTCCGCCCCGGCCGGAACGGCGCGAGATCGTCACGGTCTACTCCTTCATGCTGTGGCCTGCCGAGATCGGGCGACTACCGGAGTTGTCGATTCAGTGGACGCCCGCCATATAGCGACTTACCCAGGGCGCGAGCCCGGCAACAATCGCGCCGACGGCGATCGCCACCAGTCCGGTGATTCCGAAGTACGCGACCTCGTTGTCCGGGTCGTAGAAACGGGCGAGCGTGCCCGCCATCGAGGTGCCGATGCCGACCGAGAAGAAATACAGCGCCATCATCTGGGCGCGGAACGCCACCGGGGCGAGTTGGGTGGTGACGGCCAGGCCGATGGGCGAGAGCAACAGTTCCGAGACGGCGAAAAGTGCCATGACCACGACTACGAGCAGCACCGGCACCGTTTTCCCGTCGAATCCGGCCAGCGGAACGAACAGCAGGAACGCCGCCCCCATCCCGATGACGCCGAGGGCGAATTTGCGCGGTGTGCTCGGCGCGCGATTGCCCAGGCGCGTCCACATCAGCGCGAAGAGCGGGGACAGCGCGATGATCCAGACCGGCTCGATCGAACTGATCCAGTTCGACGGCGCGGTCCAGCCGAAGACGTTCCAGTCGATACGTTCATCGGAATAGACGCTGAGCACGGTGAAGATCTGCTGGAACAGCGACCAGAACACCGCGTTCGCGAGGAACAGCGGAATGAAGGCGCGCACCCGGCTGCGTTCGGTCGGTTCCACCTTCGCGCTGGTCAGCATGATCGTGAAATAGACGACGGCGGCGACAGCGATGACACCTGTCGTCACATCGGGCAGATTGTCGAGGGTCACCAGTTCGGTGACCCACGCGATCACCGCGGCGAGCACGACGGCCAGGACCGCCGCGATCATCGGGGCGATCGCCGTGCGGGGCAAGGGGTTGGGTACTTCGCGACCGTGCGTGCCCAGATTGCCACGGAAGATGACGTACTGCGTGAGCCCGAGCGCCATGCCGACCGCGGCCGCGCCGAAGCCGTAGTGGAATCCGAGGTGGGTCTGCAACAGTCCGGTCAGCAGCGGGCCGGTGAATGCTCCGATATTGATGCCGAGGTAGAAGAGGGTGAAACCGCCGTCGATGCGGGCGTCATCCTTCGGATACAGGGTGCCCAGCAACGAGGACGCGTTGGCTTTCAGCGCGCCGCTGCCGAGCGCGACCAGGGCCAGGCCGACCCCGACCCCGGCCAGCCCCGGCAGCGCGGCCAACGCGATATGGCCCGCCATCACGACGACACCGCCGTAGAAGACGGTGCGCTCCATGCCGAGCAGCCGGTCGGCGATCCAACCGCCGAGCACCGTGGACAGGTAGACGAGACCACCGTAGGCGCCGACGATGCCGACCCCGGTGCTCTGCGAAAGCCCGAGGCCGCCGTCTGTCACCGAGTAGTAGAGGTAGTACCCGAGGATGCTGACCATTCCGTAGAACGAGAAGCGTTCCCAGAGTTCGACGCCGAAGAGATTCGCCAGACCGATCGGATGACCGAACAGGGTTCGACCTGCTATCGGCCGATCCGACACCACGTCGTGGGACATGGTCGAGACAGTGACACATCTCGCAACTGTTCAGCAACTATCGTGCGGCGCGGCGCTGCCACCGATCGGATCAGCGTCCGACCGGGCCGATGAAGGGCAATACCACCGTGCACGAGGCCGGTTCGGCATGTGCCGGGTCGAGCGCGTTCAGTACCGCACGCACGGCGACCGGGTCCGCGGTCAGTTCGTAGTGTTCGGTGTAGTCGGTGGCGCAGAGATCCTGGAGCACGATGTTGCGCACGTTCGGCCCCTCGAGCTGACCGGTGGTGAACGGGGTGGCGATCTCGTCGTAGCGACTGACGATCGTGGTGAACCGGATATCGGGAGCGATGGCGGGATCGGGGTTGAGCACGCGCAGGAACGGGGCGCCGTAGGAGACCTGGCAGGGGCCGCATTTGCTGGTCAGCAGTTCATCGATCGCGGGCTGTTCGAGTAATCCGGCGAACATCGACTGGATACCGCTGAGGGTGGTGCCGTGCAGCGGGGCGCCCATGGCGATGTAGTCATCGATCTTCGACGCCGCGCCCAGATAGTTGAGGTTGTAGAAGGGGACCGCGCCGCCCATCGAATGGCCGACCAGATCGACCCGCGCCGCCCCGGTCGTCGCCAGCACCCGATCGATGAACGCGCCGATCTGCACGGCGCTCTCCTCCACCGGGGTGATCGATCCGATCGGGCCGAGCGGACCGGTGCCGTATGTCGTGGTGAACACGCAGTATCCGGCGACGGCCAGGACCGGGGACAGCGAATTCCAGGTGATGGTGTCGTTGCTCAGACCGTGCAGCAGTACCACCGGATTCGGATGGGCGGCACTCGGTCGGCACGACCAGTCGTTCGCACCGGGCGGCGGAACGCCGGGGCCGGTGGCCTGCGCGGCGAGTCCGCCCAGGTAGCTGTAGGACGGCGCGACCGGTGCGTCGTCGGCGGCGGCCACCTGCGTCGCGCTCGCGACGGCCAGGGCCAGGGCCGCGCAGAGTCCCGCGACATGTGTCGGCCAGCGTGACATCGAAATCTCCTCATCTCGTCGGTGCGGCCGGTACCCCACGAACGCCGTGACCGCGAACGCTATGACCGACCGGTCGGTCATAGCGTAGCCTCGGTATGCGCGCACGCAAAGAGATCGGGGAGGATCAGTTCATGCCACGACCAGCCGAGCCCGGCCGCAACGCACTCCTGAACGCAGGCGAACAGGTCGCCCAGGACCGTGGGTTGCGTGGACTGTCGATCAATGCCGTCGTCGAGGTGGCGGGCATGGCGAAAGGCAGTTTCTATCACCACTTCCCGGATCGGCGCAGCTATGTGATCGCGCTGCACCGCCGGTACCACGACGCGCTCGCCGAGCTGATCACCGCGCGCATCGGGGATATCGCGCCCGGCGTCGAACGGATCCGGGCGGGCATCACCGCCTATCTGGACGCCTGCCTGGAAACACGCGGCACCAAGGCCTTTCTCGCGCAATCACGCACCGACACCGACCTGCTCGACGAGGTCTCCGCGCGCAATCGCGACTTCGCGGGCGTGGTCGAAGGCGACCTGGCCGGGCTCGGCTGGCCCGATCCCGGGGCGGTGGCGCAGCTGATGGTCGCGATGGTCGCCGAGATCGCGCTCGTCGAGTTGTACGACAACGGGCCGCGCGCCGATCTACGCGCGGCGGTCATGGACTTGATCGACCGCGAGGGGGAACGGGGCCGGTAACGCGGCGGGGGCGGCACGCCCGGGCTCAGGCGATGGACAGCGCGATTCCGTCGAGGATGTCGTGCTCACTCACCACGAGGGCCGAAATGCCCGCGCGACGCGACAATTCGTACGCGAGCACCTCGGTGATCACACCGCCGCCGCCGATCACGTCGACGCGTCCCGGATGGATCGGGCCGAGTGCGGCGCGCTGATCGTGGTCCATCGAGATCAGACGATCACAGACCTCGCGCACCTGATCCAGCGTCAGGCTGGTGAGATGCACTCGCTCGGAATCGTATTCGGGCAGATCGAGCGCGACGGCGGCGATCGTCGTCATGGTGCCCGCGACCCCGACCCAGGTGTGCGCGCCGTCGACCGGAACCCGCTCGAATGCTTCGGTCAACCGCTCGGTGGCGAATTCCCTTGCCGCCGCGACCTGTTCGGCGGTCGGCGGATTACCGGGCAGGCAGCGTTCGGTGATACGGACGCATCCGATGTCGGCGGAGTAGGCGGCCTTGACGCCGTCGCTGTCGCCGAAGACCAATTCGGTCGAACCGCCGCCGAGATCGACGACAACGAAAGGTCCGGCCTCGCTGGACAACTCGCCGATCGCGCCGGTGAACGACAGCCGCGCCTCCTCGTCACCGGTGATCACCTCGGCCTCGGCGCCGGGCACGACCGAACCGAGTTCGGCCCTGGCCATCCCGAAGAAATCCTCCCGGTTGGCGGCGTCACGGGTCGCCGATGTGGCGACCATCCGCACACGATCCACACCGGCGTCCCGCATCAGCGCGGCGTAATCGGCCAGTGCGACCCTGGTCCGCTCGATCGCCTCCGGCGCGAGGGATCCGGTCGCGTCGACCCCTTGGCCGAGCCGGACAATCCGCATTTCGCGGTGCACGTCGGCGAGGCGGCCGTCGGGCAGCACATCGGCGATCAGCAAACGGATCGAGTTGGTGCCGCAGTCGACGGCGGCGACCCGGTTCGCCGCGGAGGGTGATGCGTTCATCGGTCTTCTTTCGTCCGCTCGTATTTCGGCCAATCGGCCGGGATCGCCTTACCGCGCAACCCGTGGTCGGCCGCGATCGCCACCGCTTCGTCCCCGAAAGGGTTGAGTCCGTGGCCTTTGGCCAGCGAATGCGCGATCAGCACGTGCAGACATTTCACCCGATCCGGCATGCCGCCGCCGGTGAAATCGGTACCGAGCGACTCGATATCGTCGCGCTCGGCCAGATAGCTCTCGTGCGCGGCGCGGTAGGCGGCGGCCAGAGCGGGGTCGGCGCCGAGGCGTTCGGTCATCTCGCGCATCACGCCCGCCGATTCCTGCCTGCTCGCCTCGGCGGTCAGCCGCGGATCGGTCAGGTAGTACAGCGTCGGAAAGGGCGTGCCGTCCGGCAATCGCGGCGCGGTCTTCACCACCGCGGGCAGACCGTCGGGCGTCCGATAGGCCACCGCGAGCACCCCACGCGGCTCGCGGCCGAGTTGAGCGGCGATGATCTCGAGATCGCGGTCTGTCGGTGCGGTCACCGTGGTCCTTCCGGTGCTGACGGGTCTGTGGGCGGCGGCCCGGCCGGTGACGTCGGCGCGGGCGCCGCGCTGGGTTGTGGCTGCGAGATGGTCTCCCACAGTTCGGTGTACCAGGGTTCGGGAGCCTTCGACGGGGTGGGCGCCGCGGGCCTGGGCGGGGCCTCGATACCGGGTACCTGCACGATGTAGGGCGTCTCCCCCGGCATCACCAGGCGCAACCGGTCGCGGGCCTCGGCCCGGATGTAGGCCGGATCCTGCTGCTGGGCACGCCGATCGCGCAACCGGGTGAGGTCGGCTTCCAATTCCTGTCGCTGTTGCGCCAGCTCGGTCGCCTCGGTGCGCTGGGCGAAATAGGTCCGCATCGGCACGGCCAGGGTCAACGCGAGCGCGCACACCACGGCCGCGAGAACGACTGCCTTACCGGTGGAAAGGCCGAGAATGGTGCGCTCGTTACGGTCGCCACCGGCACCCCCGCGCGCGGCGATCTTGCGCGGGGAGGCCTTCTTGTCGGTGTCGGTCCGACGGCGCGCCGCGCGTTTGGCCGCGGCCGGCCTGGCGGCGGTTTCGGTATCGGTGCCCGCGCGCGGCCGCGAACCGGCCACGCGTGACGTGCGGCGGTCCCCGCGTCCGGCCGGACTGGTTCCACGCGCGCGCCGCTCGGTCATACCGCTCCCTGTACCTGTGCTGCGATGCGCACGAGAGCCTCGGCTATACCGCCGTACCCCTCGCGCGCATCGCGGTGATCATCCTTCGAACGCGAACCGCGGGAACGCGACGTCCCCGGCATACCGGGCGGAATCGCCCAGCGCGTCCTCGATGCGCAGCAACTGGTTGTACTTGGCGACGCGCTCGCTGCGCGCGGGGGCGCCGGTCTTGATCTGACCGCTGCCGACGGCGACGGCCAGATCGGCGATGGTGGTGTCCTCGGTCTCGCCGGACCGGTGCGACATCATCGTCTTGTAGCCGTTGCGGTGCGCGAGTTCCACCGCGTCGAGGGTTTCGGTGAGGGTGCCGATCTGGTTGACCTTCACCAGCAGCGCGTTGGCCGCACCCTTGGCGATGCCTTCTTCCAAGCGCTCCGGATTGGTGACGAACAGATCGTCACCGACCAGCTGCACCTTGTCGCCGATCTGATCGGTCAGCGCGACCCAGCCGTCCCAGTCGTCCTCCGACAGCGGATCCTCGATGGAGACCAGCGGGTAGGAAGTCAGCAGGTCGGCGTAGAACTGCGCCATCTCGGCGGCCGAGCGGACGCTGCCCTCGAATTTGTAACCGCTACCCGCGGTGTAGAACTCGGTGGCCGCGACATCGAGCGCCAGCGTGACATCGGTGCCGAGTTTGAGGCCGGTCTTGCCGATGGCGACGATGATGAGGTCGAGCGCCTCCTTGGTGCCCGCGACATCGGGGGCGAAACCGCCCTCGTCGCCGAGCCCGGTGGACAGGCCCTTCGACTTCAGCACCGCCTTGAGCGAGTGGTAGACCTCGGCGCCCCAGCGCAGCGACTCCTTGAAGGTGGGCGCTCCGATCGGGGCGACCATGAACTCCTGGACGTCGACGCCGGTGTCGGCGTGCGCGCCGCCGTTGAGGATGTTCATCATCGGCACCGGGAGCACGTGCGCGTTCGGGCCGCCCAGGTAGCGGAACAGCTCCAGGCCCGAGGATTCGGCGGCGGCGCGGGCCACCGCCAGCGACACGCCGAGCAGGGCGTTCGCGCCGAGCCGGGATTTGTCGGGGGTGCCGTCCAGATCCAGCAGCACCTGGTCGACGGTGCGCTGCTCGACAGCGTCGAGTCCGATGACGGCGGGAGCGATCTCGTCGAGGACGCCCTCGACGGCCTTCTGCACGCCTTTGCCCAGGTAACGGTCGCCGCCGTCGCGTAATTCGACCGCCTCGTGTTCACCGGTGGAGGCGCCGGAGGGCACCGCCGCCCGGGTCAGCGTGCCGTCGTCGAGGGCGATCTCGACCTCGACAGTGGGGTTGCCACGAGAATCCAGGATCTCGCGAGCTCCGACCTGTTCGATGATGGCCACGAAAACGACACTCCTTCGCTGCTGGCACGGTGGATATCACGGGATGGGCCGTGCGGTGCCGAGCCTATCGCAGTACGCGACGGGTGCGGTCCCGGCACGGCGGGTGGAGTCGGCCCGCGGAACGCGGTGCGCGCGGGATCACACTCGGCGGCCGACGCTATAGGCGGCGGCGCGATCGCGGACGGTGAGCAGATAGCTGTTGGACCGGTTGTAGGTGAGCAGCGCCTGCTGCCATCCCGGTTCGGAGGTGAGGTCGCCGCCGCTCGCGCACAGGTACCTGGCCGCGGTCAACGCGGCGTCATCGATGTTCTGCGGGTCGGCGACGCCGTCGCCGTTGGCGTCGACACCCCATCGCTTCCATGTCTCCGGGATGAATTGCAGCGGCCCGATGGCGCGATCGTGGTCACCGTCGCCGTCGAGTACGCCACGGTCGGTATCGCGGATCAGCGCGACACCGGGTGCGCCGTCGAGCGCGATGCCGATGATCGGCGGACGCACATTCCCGTCGTCGCCGAGGTCGGACCGACCGTGGGTGCCGTGTCTGCTCTCCACGCTGGCGATGCCCGCGATGGTGGTCCAGCCGATTCCGCACTCCGGTCTCGCGCGGGCCATCACCGCGGCCGCGTAGCCGTATGCCTCCAGCGCGACGGTGGAGATGCCGGTGCTCGACTGCTCGGAGGCCCAGTCGCGCAACTGCGACGCGCTGCGGCCGGGGGCGTCCAGATCGATCGGGGGCAGCACCGCGCCGGGGCCGGGCGGAATACCTTCCGGAATCGGCGGCAGCGCGGGACCCGCGCCGCACCCGGCGATCACCAGGGTCACCAGGGCGGCGGCTACGACGCCGATCGTCTTCGCGAACACCACTCCATCATCCAGATTCGAGCGGACACGACGGCGCGGCGTGAGAGAGGACTCCTTCGCGGCTCGGGGCTCATCGCGCATCGGGCCCGCCGGAGCCGACGCCGCCGAATCACGCGGCCGGTGCTGTGTCGTCGCGATCATCGCGTCCCCCCTCGTGCGGCACCCTCGGCCACCACGCAAGATTAGGTCGGCAACGCCCGATCACGCTTTCGGTTATCCACAGGCGTGTGGCGTGTCGCCAGTTGTCCACAGGCCGATTTCGTCGGGCCGGGCAACGTGGCAGACGAGACCGTTGTTCCCGGTTCCCCGATCCGACCGGCGCCGTGGAAGTGTTGCGGCAGTTCGTATATAGCTGTCGCGGACCCGTCCTCGACGCGACGCCGACGCCTCGGCGTACGGCGTCCCGGCCCCGTTCCACTGCCTCGCCGATGGATGCCGGGAATTTGCTCCGGCCGAGTCTTTCTCGCGTACCCTCGCTGATGCGTTATCGCTATACCCAGCGGCTTCCTCGTGCACGCCCGGTGTCGGCCATCGAGTAACGCCCGCTTCCCTGATCGGATCGTCACCCCTCGTTCGGCCGATACAAAGGAAGGTTTCTCCTGGTGAAAAGCGTTCTCTCCGAACGTAAGACGCTTCACCCACACGAAATCGAGCGGCGCGAACTGCCCGCGCGGGCCGGACGAGCCGTCCGGGCGCTGGCGGATCGGATCTGTACCGCGCTGGACGCGACACCGGGCGATCCCGCCGAGTGGGCGCGCACCCTGACCGATTCCGCGCTCGTCGCCCGGATCGATGCCGGGGTCTCGGAACTTCCCGCGTCACTTCGCGAGGCCTTCCGCGCCCCGACCAGCAATGCCGGGGCAACGATTGTCAGCCGATTACCGGTCACCGACGAGGAATTCGGCCCGACCCCGTCCGGATGGAACGAGGCCGCCGCTTGGGCGGGCGATCGGGAACGCCGCGCCCGTTCCTTCCACTTCGACATCGTGATGATGCTGATCGCGCGGGCGGTCGGCGAACCGTTCGGCTGGGCGGGCCAGCAGGGCGGCAGGCTCGTCAACAACATCCTGCCGACGCCCGGGCACGAGTACGAACAGTCCGGCGCGAGCAGCACGATATTGCTCAGTCCCCACAGCGAGGACGCGTTCCACCCGCACCGGGCGAACCTGCTGATGCTGGCGTGCCTGCGCAATCCGGACGAGATCGGCACCACCCTGTCCTCGGTGCGGCAGGTCGAACTCACCGCGGAGCAGCGTCGCCTGCTGAGCACCCCGACGCTGCCGATCCTGCCCGATATCTCCTACGGTGACGGCCACCAGCGCTATCCGGCCCCGCCGGTGCCGACGATATGGTGCGAATCCCCTGACGGTGCGCAGGATTCGATGTTGCGCTACGACCCCGCCTATACGCCGCTCGACGACGCGGATCCCGAATTCCGGCGCGCGTACGCCCATCTCACCGCCGAATTGGAAAGGGTCTGCCACACCGCGGCACTCGAACCGGGTGAATTCCTGCTGGTGGACAACGATGTCGCCGTCCACGGCCGGGTCCCCTTCACCGCGCGCTACGACGGCACCGATCGGTGGCTCAAGCGCGTCAACATCCGCCTGCCCGACCGCACTCGACGCGCGGAGGAGGCGAGCGAGAACGGATACGGCCAACGGGTGGTCGCACCGTTCCGTGCGGGGGCGTGAGACGACGCGACCCCGATAACGCGAACGGGCAGGTCTTCTCGGCGAATACGGCCGAGGCGACCTGCCCGATCGAGTACGTCAGATATTGACGCCGTAATCGCGGGCGATGCCCGCCAATCCGGACGCGTATCCCTGACCGATCGCACGGAACTTCCATTCGGGACCGTGCCGGTAGAGTTCGCCGAAGATCATCGCCGTCTCCGTCGAGGCGTCCTCGGTGAGGTCGTATCGGGCGAGTTCGGCCCCGGTCACCGAGTCGACGACCCGGATGAACGCGTTGCGGATCTGGCCGAAGGACTGACCGCGCGCGTCGGCGTCGTGAATGGACACCGGGAAGAAGATATTGGTGATCGTCGGCGGCGTGGCGGCGAGATCGATATTGATCGACTCGTCGTCTCCCTCGCCCTCACCGGTCAGGTTGTCACCGGTGTGCTCGATGGTCCCTTCCGGCGAGCGGAGGTTGTTGTAGAAGATGAAGTGCTGATCGGACAGCACTTTCAGACTCGAACCCGTGGCGAGCGCGCTCGCGTCGAGGTCGTAGTCCGCCCCGGTGGTCGTGCGGGTGTCCCAGCCGAGTCCCACCGTAACCTTGGTCAGGTTCGGGGCCTGCTTCGACAGTGAAACATTGCCGCCCTTGGCCAGTGTGACGCTCATGATCCCCTTCCGTTCGGCGCTCGCGCGCCGCCTTTCTCCGCGATTTTCATCGCTGTTTCCGATTGTTCTTGCAGCGGTTTTATTTTGATGTCCGATCCGTATGGCGGCGGATCAACGTGATTGATGAGCCCAGTCCTGCAAAGTTTCCACCCGGCCCTGGAGTGCGTGCAATTCGGTCGCATCGAGGACGGTGCGCTGAATGCCGTCGACGACGGCGAAAGCGGACTGCCGATGATCATCGATCACGTCGACATCGATGCGAACCGCGACGTAATCCTGCGCGTCGGGCATCTCTTCGGCAATTACCTGAGCTGTTCCGCGTGCGCAGAGCGCGACGTTACCGCCACCCAGGATCAGCAGTGCCACCGGCGGCCGCTGCCGAAGTCTCGCCAGAGATCCGCGATCGTACTTGAGACTGAGCAGTATGGTCCGGTCGCCCGCGCGGACCGGCCACGACACCGGAATCGCATGGGGCGTTGGATCCGTGGTGACCAGCACCGCGATGGTTTTGCGTGGCCATTCCGGAAGCACGTCCAAGACGGGATGATCTGTCGAATGGTCCTGTTGCGTCGAGCTCGCTCCGGCTGCCATCTGGGTTCACCTCGTGGATCGCGATGCGCGCGACGGGCTGTGTCGCGCTGACAGCCAGTCTAAGGCGCTGCGGCGCGTCACCGCTGGCGCTGGAGAATTTGTCCGGACCGATCTCAGGTGGTTATCAGGCGGAGGTGCGCCGGGATGGGCAGCGACCGCGCCCGCGACCGCCCCCTCCCACACGCTTCGACAGTCGCCGAAACACCGTCCGTGAACGATTCGGCAAGGCTGCCCTGAGGCAGGTGGGAAGTAGGTGACTGATACCGTTGACAACCACGTCGGCGATTCCGATTGACGCACGCCGGAATGCGATGCATCATTCCTAGCAACTCCCTGTTCATCAGGAGTTCTTCAATCCGCCGGCCGATGATTGTCCGGCCCTGCGCGCTGATTCCGTCGCGCTCGGCTGTTCCGGCCCTGCGCGTCAGCCTGTCCGGTACGAATCCGTGCGCGTCTGTCCCAGAGTGAGGTGAGAACGAATGGTCAACCGATCGTCCTGGTATCGGCCGGCGAATTCGTTCCTGCCCTACAGCATCCTGCCCCATCCCTGAATTCGACCGCGCCGCGCGAGGCGACCTCGGCCCACTCCCACGTGGCCGGGGCCGCCACCCGTCTCCGGCGCGGTGCCTCGGTGTTTTCCGACGGAACGACCCGATGGATGGGGAAAGCAATGATGGATATGGGAGCAACGCACTCACCGACGGTGGGTACGGTCGCCCGATCGACCGCGCGCAATCTGGTCGCCTCGGAGGCGATGGTCGCCGATCTGATCTACCTACGCGGTGAGCTGGCGACGGCCGAAGTGCCGTTCCTGCTGGTCCGTGCCAGTGAGCACCGCCTGGTGCTCGCCGTCGACGCCGCGCACCGGACGATGGCGCAGCGGGTGCTGACGGCGGCGCTGTCCGCCGGATTCGCCTGCGCCGCCCCCTTCGACAATGTCGTGCGGCTGGGGCGCGACACCGACCCGGCCCACCACGTCGACCTCGAATTCTGGGACTACCACGGCGACACCGTCGAATGCCCGCGTCCGAACGCGCTGACGCGCACCGTGTTCGATCTCGCCGACGTGACGATGGCCGATGTCACGCTGTTCGAGCGGACCTGGCCGACCCTGACCGATATGTTCGCTCCGCACCCGACCGACGTCGACTTCGATATCGACATCGTCTTCTCCTGGGTCGACGGGTCCGATCCCGAATTCCGCGCTCGCCGCGCGGGCATGCTGGCACAGGTGGTGGTCGGCGAGGGCGACGACGCCGACGCCAGGATCCGTCAGATCGACGAACTCGAATACGCGATGCGCTCGGTGCACAAGAACGCGCCGTGGATCCGGCACATCTTCATCGCGACCGATTCCGCCGTTCCGGCCTGGCTGGCCGACCATCCGGCGGTGACCGTGGTCCGCGCCGTCGACCATTTCAGCGAGACGAGCGGGCTGCCGACCTTCAACTCCCACGCCGTGGAATGCCAACTCCAGCACATCGAGGGGCTCAGCGAGCACTTCCTGTACTCCAACGACGACATGTTCTTCGCCCGCCCCACGCGCCCGTCCATGTTCTTCACCCCGGCCGGAATCAGCCGTTTCATCGAGGCCGACACCCGCATCGGGCCCGGCCGGAACAACGAGCGCCGCAGCGGTTTCGAGAACGCGGCGCGGGTGAATCGCGGACTGCTCGCGCGGCGGTTCGGGCATGTGATCACCCGCCATCTCGAGCACACCCCGGTGCCGTTGCGCCGCAGCGTCCTGCTGGAGATGGAGGCGGAATTCGCCGAGGATTTCGGGCGTACCAGGGCCAGCCGGTTCCGCGCGGCGACCGATATCTCGGTCACCAACTCGCTCTATCACTACTACGCCCTGCTCAGCGGACGCGCGGTGCCGCAGGAATCGGCGAGGATGCGCTACGTCGACACCACCAGCAGGGCGGGGCTCGGCCTACTACCCGAGCTGATCGAACGACGTGACGTCGACTTCTTCTGCCTCAACGACGGGAGCTTCCCCGAGGTCGGCGAAGCCGAACGGGTGCGCACGGTGTCGGCGTTCCTCGCCGAGTACTACCCCGAGCCCGCTCCGTGGGAGCGGATCGACCCGGCGTCGCACCCGGTCATGCCCGAGTCGGGCGCGGCCTGAGCGGTCAGCGCATCGATTCGTCGCCGGATTCCGGTGTCGGCTGCGCGTTGCGCATGACGTGCGGAATGCGCGCGGCGGGCGGTATCACGATGCCCGCCTCCCGCAGGGTAGCCGCGGCTTCCTCCGGCGTCGACGGACTGCCGACGGTCGGGCCGCGATCGATCGGCACCACCGAATGCACCACGGTGTCGGGATAGACGTGCACGTAGTTGAACGCCTGCGCGCCGTCACGCCCGCGCAGACCGCCCGTCCGCACACCGAGATCCTGGGTGTAGCAACTGGCCGACGCGACCGAGACCGGAATGCCCGCGAAGGTCGCGAAGGTGGAGAAGTGCAGGTGACCGGCGAGGATCGCGCGTACGTCGCTGCCGTCGAGCACATCGGCCAGGCGGCGCTGATCGCGCAGTTCGACGGTGACCGCGAGATCGATCACGCACGGCACCGGGGGGTGGTGCATGGCGAGCACGGTGCCGAACGGCGCGGGCTCGGACAGCACCGTGCGCAGCCAGGACAGCTGGTCGTCGGTGAGATCGCCGTAGTGATGGCCCGGCACGGTGGTGTCGAGCACGACGATGCGCAGACCGTCGACCATGTGCACCCGATCCAGCGGGGCGGTCGAGGGGTATTCGTCGAGCAGTCGCTGCCGTAGCGTGGCGCGGTCGTCGTGATTGCCGGTCACCCAGACGATCGGGGCCTGCGCGCGGCGCGCGAACGGTTCCATGATCTCGCGCAGTTTGTCGTAGGCCTCGGGCTCACCCCGGTCGGCCAGATCTCCCGTCACGACGATCGCGGTCGGTCGGATACCGCCGGAGACGGCGTGGTCGAGCAGCTGTCGCAGCCGCAGATCCGCGTCGACGGCGTCGTAGAGTTCGCCGTCGCCCGCGATGAGATGGGTGTCGCTCAAGTGGAACAACACGTGATCCGGTCGCGGGTACTCCGCGACTCTGCCGATGTGCACCGGACCGTACATCCTCCCGGCGGTGTGCCCGCCATTGGCATCGGAATCCCCGCAACCTTAGCGAAGCCGTACCGACAGGATTCCCGACGGGCGGTGACGACAAGCTTGCGGGTAGGTGTGACTTCGGTGTCGGCGGCCCCGGCGTTAACGCGGGACGACCGCCGTGGGAGCACCGTCACAGTCGGCGGCGGCGGGCCCCGCCGGGTTCGCGCCCGGTTTGCCCGACACGTTCCGATCACGGCGAACCGATCGTCGGGCGTTCGCGTCGACAGGTGCCCTCAGGGCCAGTAGCGACGCCAGTCGCCCGCGCTCAGCCGATGACGATCGCCGCATGCGGCTTCGGCGGCGTCCTCCGCGGCGCGAATCGTCGCGGCGAAGGTCATCGTGGCCTTGCGCAGGCGTTCCTCGGCGCTGTCGGGTCCACCGAGGCGCACCACGCGCAGTTCGTCCGGGATCAGGTCGTCGGGCAGGCCCGCTCTGGTACTACGCGCGATGACCTTCTCGGCCAGTGCGAGCGCGGGCTGGGCCATGGCGATGCCGTCCAGGCAGGAACGCCTGGCCTTCTCCGCCGATTTGCGTTCCTCCCAGGCGATTTCCTGGGCCGCGATCTTGTCGGCGACCGTCGCGGCGGGGTCGAGCGAGGAGCCGACCAGGTGCGGGCTGCGGTTGACGAGTTTGGCGACGAGCGCGGCGGCCACGTCGTCGACGGTGAACTCCCCCGCCGCCTCGGCGATCCTGGAATGGAAGAGCACCTGGAGCAGCAGATCGCCTAGCTCCTCCTTGATGGTCTCCGCGTCGGCGTCCTGGATGGCGTCGAGGAGTTCGTAGGTCTCCTCGAGCAGGTACGGGCGCAGCGAATCGTGGGTCTGGGTGACCTCCCAGCCACCGAAACTCCACAGCCGATCCATCACCTCGACGGCGTCGGCCAGACCCGCCGCGACCCGACGCACCGCACCGACCTCGTCGCGTCGATCCATCAATGCGCGGACATCTCGGTCGCGACGGTGAGATCCACCGCGCCCTGCGCCTTGCCGTCCAACGCCAGCAGCAGGTCGGCGACGAATTGCAGCAACCGGATATCGCGGACCCGGTCCGCGCCGACACTGTCCTGCACCCGGGGCAACGGCAGCTGCACCACGCCGCTCGCGGGCTTGTAGGAGGCGCTCGGATAGATGCGCTTGAGCCGGAGCTGTTTGGAATCGGGGAGATTCAGCAGCGGGGAGATCTTCAGCGTGGTCCCGGCCACCGCGATCTCGGTGACGCCGTACTCGCGCGCCAGCAGACGCAGTTTCGCCACCGACACCAGACGACCGACCTCGACCGGCAGCGGGCCGTAGCGGTCGACGAGTTCCTCCACCACCATGGCGAGCGCCGAATCGTCCTGCGCTGCGGCGAGTTTGCGATACGCCTCCAGCCGCAGCCGATCGCTGGCGATGTAGTCGGGCGGGATATGCGCGTCGACGGGGAGGTCGATGCGGACCTCCTTGACCTCCTCGGTGACGATCGGCTTGCCGTCGGCGGCGGCCCGGTAGGCCTCCACCGCCTCGCCGACCAGTCGCACGTACAGATCGAAGCCGACGCCGGCGACATGGCCGGACTGTTCCGCGCCGAGAACGTTTCCGGCGCCGCGGATCTCGAGATCCTTCATGGCCACGGCCATACCCGCGCCGAGATCGGAATTCTGCGCGATGGTGGCGAGCCGGTCGTAGGCGGTCTCGGTGAGCGGTTTCTCCGGTGGGTACAGGAAGTAGGCGTAGCCGCGCTCCCTGCTGCGTCCGACACGACCGCGCAACTGGTGCAGCTGTGACAGGCCGAGCGCGTCGGCGCGTTCCACGACCAGGGTGTTGGCGTTGGAGATGTCGAGGCCGGTCTCGATGATCGTCGTGCACACCAGGACGTCGAATTCACGTTCCCAGAAACCCTGGACGGTCTGTTCGAGCATGTCCTCGTGCATCTGGCCGTGCGCGACGACCACCCGCGCCTCCGGCACCAGATCGCGAATCCGCTTGGCGGCCTTGTCGATCGATGAAACCCGGTTGTGCACGTAGAAGACCTGCCCGTCGCGGAGCAGTTCGCGACGAATGGCGGCGGTGACCTGTTTGTCGTTGTAGCCGCCGACGTAGGTGAGCACCGGGTGGCGTTCCTCGGGCGGGGTCAGGATGGTCGACATCTCGCGGATGCCCGCCAGGCTCATCTCCAGGGTGCGCGGAATCGGGGTGGCCGACATGGTCAGCACGTCGACGTGGGTGCGCAGCGCCTTGATGTGTTCCTTGTGCTCGACGCCGAAGCGCTGTTCCTCGTCGACCACGACCAGGCCGAGATCCTTCCAGCGCACACCGGTCTGGAGCAGCCGGTGCGTGCCGACCACGATATCGACCGAACCGTCGGCCATCCCCGCGAGCACCTCGCGCGATTCGGCGAGATCGGTGAAACGCGACAACCCTTTCACCGTCACCGGGAATCCCGCGACCCGCTCGGTGAAGGTCTGGAGATGCTGCTGGGCCAGCAGGGTCGTCGGCACCAGCACGACGACCTGTTTACCGTCCTGCACCGCCTTGAACGCCGCGCGCACCGCGATCTCGGTCTTGCCGTAACCGACGTCGCCGCAGACCACGCGGTCCATCGGCACCGGCTTCTCCATATCGGATTTGACCTCGGCGATGGCGGTCATCTGGTCGACCGTCTCGGTGAACGCGAACGCGTCCTCCATCTCCTGCTGCCACGGGGTGTCCTTGCCGAAGGCGTGACCGGGGGCCGCCTGCCTGGCCGCGTACAACTGCACGAGTTCGCCCGCGATCTCGCGAACCGCCTTGCGCGCCTTACGTTTCGTATTGGCCCAGTCCGAGCCGCCCAGTTTGGACAGGCTCGGCATCTCACCGCCGACATAGCGGGAGAGCTGGTCCAGCGATTCCATCGGCACGAACAGCCGGTCGCCAGGCTGGCCGCGCTTTCCGGGCGCGTATTCGATAACCAGGTATTCGCGGCGAGCACCGCCGACGGTACGTTCGATCATCTCGACGAAGCGGCCGATGCCGTGCTGATCGTGCACGACCATATCGCCCGCGTTGAGGGCGAGCGGGTCCACCTGATTGCGCCGTTTGGCGGGCAGCCGCTTTCCTTCGCCGGGCGCGGTGACGCGGTTTCCGGTGAGGTCGGATTCGGCGACGACCACCAGTCCCGCGTCCTCGAAGACCAGTCCGTCGTGCAGGGAACCGCACAGCACTCCGACCAGGCCGGGACTCGGTTCCTCGGCGCTGTCGAGCACTCCCGCGGGCACTTCGGCGTCGGCCAGTCGTTCCAGCACGCGCTGCGCGGTGCCGTGCCCCGCGACCACCACCACCGCGCGTCCGCCGGTCGCGACGTGCGCGCGCAGCGAGGCGAAGATCGTCGCGACCAGTTCCTCGGAACCGCGCGCGGCGGGTCCGGCCAGCAGCGGCAGGACGACCTCGGCGGGATCGCCCGAGGTCAGCGGGCTCATGGTCCACCACGACAGCCCACGCCGGTTCGCGCTCTCGTGGATCTCGGGCAGCCCTCGGTACCCGGAGGCGGCCAGATCCAGACCGTGCGCGCCCAGCGGCGCGGAGGCGCCGAAGGAGGCCGCGGTCCACGAGGCTTCCAGGAATTCCTCCCCGGTGCGGACCAGGTCGGCGGCGCGGGTGCGGATCTTCTCCGGATCGCACAGCAGCAGGTGGGTGTCGTCGGGCAGCACCTCGGTCAGCAGGCGCAGTTCGCCGGGTTGCAGCACCGGCAGCAGCGCTTCCATGCCGTCGACGGGGATGCCCTGGGAGAGTTTCTCCAGCATCTCGACCAGCGCCGCGTCGGCCGCGTTGTCGGCGGCCACCTCGGCGGCCCGGTCGCGCACCGCCTCGGTCAGCAGCAGTTCCCGGCACGGCGTCGCGACGACGAGATCCACCTCGATCTCGCCGAGCGAGCGCTGGTCGGCCACCGAGAACGGGCGCAGTTCGGTGATCTCGTCACCCCAGAACTCCACGCGCACCGGATGATCGGCGGTCGGCGGGAAGACGTCGAGAATTCCGCCGCGCACCGCGAACTCACCGCGCTTGCCCACCATGTCGACCCGCGTGTAGGCGAATTCCACCAGCCGCGTGAGCAATCCGTCGAAGTCGAATTCCGCCCCGACCCGCAGCACCACCGGCTCGATATCCCCGAGCCCCGCCGCCATCGGCTGCATGAGCGAGCGCACCGTGGTCACCACCACCCGCAGCGGCACCGGGAACACCGGATCCTCCGGATGCGCGAGCCGCCGCAGCACCTCCAGCCTGCGCCCGACCGTATCCGCCCCCGGCGACAGCCGCTCGTGCGGCAGCGTCTCCCAGGACGGGAACTGCGCGACCGCTTCCCCCAGCATCTCGGTCAACTCGACCGCCAGGTCATCGGCCTCACGCCCCGTGGCCGTCACCACGACCACCGGCCGTTTCACCGCGACCGTGGCCGAGACGAACGGCCGCGCCGCCGACGGCGCGACGAGTTCGACCGAAGACTTCCCCACCAGCCCCGCGACAGTCCGCAGGGCCGCGTCGGCACCGGCCACCGCGGCCAGTCCAGCAAGAGGTGGACGGTGGGTGGGCATTGCGACTCCTGAGCTCAGGCGATGGTTCAGAACAGCCAACTGAGTCTAAACACCACGACCGACACCCCCGTCACCCCTACTACCGCCAGTGCGTGCCCCGCCCCCGAGATCGTCGCCGAACCGTCGAGCCCCGACCTCTCGGCAGCAGCCGAACCTCACCCCCCAGCCTCCCGCACGCAAACACCAGCACAACCCCCACACCCACGTCGCACTCCGGACTCCGACACCCCCCGACGCATCAGAACCAGATCCCCACCTACAACGCCCCCACAACCCAAGAACCACCGCACCCACCCCGGGCAAACCCTCGAAAACAACCACTCACAACCAACCCCACCCCCACGGCGCGAGCCTGACGAGCGCCCGTTCGCGGCCGTCTCGCGTCCGAGCGGTCGAGACAATGCGCCGAAGGCGCGAGTATCGACCGCTCGGACGCGAGACAAGAAGGGCCGCGAACCCGCGGCCCCCGGGCCGCCACAATCAGGGCACGTACCGCCGCAGCCTTCGTGCCGCGAATTCCCGGAAGTACGACAACTTCTCGCCCGGCACGATCGACGGCAGCAGGAAGTACCACGCGCGTTCCATGCGGGTGGCCATCTGGTCGATGGAGTCCGTGCCGACGGCGACGATGTGCACGCCCGCGGTGATTTCCTGGAGTAGCAGCCCGACCACGTCCGAGTCGAGGTCGGCTTCCAGATCGCCTTGTGCGATGGCACGTTCGGCGAGTACGCGGTAGGTGTCGCCCCAGGTTTTGGCGATGTTGTCGCCCTGGGCGCCGCGGTAGTCGCCGATCTGGTGCGTGAGTTTGAGCATCGCGCCGACCATGGGGTCGTTCATGGATAGGTCGGCCACCACGTAGGTGATGCCGATGCATGCTTCCAGCGCGGGCACTCTGGGATCGAAGAATCCCTGGCACGAACCGACCAGGCGCTCGTTGCCCTGGTCGACCACGGCGCGTGCGAGTTCTTCCTTCGAACCGAAGTGAAAGTACAAGGCGCCCTTGGTCACGTTCGATTGCGCGATGATCTCGCTGAGGCTCGCATTCGCATAGCCCAAGCGCAGAAAGACATCGGCAGCGCCCGCAAGGACGGAGTCGCGGGTGATTTCCGCGCGCGCTTGCCTAGCCATCAGATCCGCCTGTCATTCTTGAACCCAGCCATCCTGAAGTAGACCGACATCTCGAAGTAGACCGATACACCGCCCGAACAGCACCCAGAGGATGCGTGAACCGTACCACCAGGTGTACGCCCGTTAACCAATTCGAGCATTCAGCCGGGCCTCCATCGCAATTCGCTGGTTACCTCTCGGGTCGGTCGGTGGCCGTCGTCGGCCACTCCGAGTCCAATTGCGGATCGGCCTCCAGGTGGCGCAGTCCGTTCCAGCAGAGGTTCACCAAATGGGCTGCCACAACCTCTTTGGGCGGTGTGCGGACATCCAGCCACCAGGTCGCGGCGGTGGACACCATACCGACGAGTCCCTGCGCGTAGAGCGTGGCCAGGCTGGTGTCGAGTTCGCGGCGCTCGAAATCGCCTGCGAGGATGTGCGCCACCTGGTTGACGGCCTCGTTGAGCAGGCTGGAGTACCGACCGTCGTCGGTGGCGACCGGCTGGTCGCGCACCAGGATTCGGAATCCGTCGGTGCGTTCCTCGATGTAGGTGAGCAGCGCGAGCGCCACCTGTTCGAGCCGCACGCGTGAGCGGTTCTGGGTGAGCGAGGAGGTGATCATGTCCAGCAGCATCGACATCTCGCGGTCGACGACCACCGCGTACAGGCCTTCCTTACCCCCGAAGTGTTCGTACACTACGGGTTTGGAGACCTGGGCGCGTTGCGCGATCTCCTCGATCGAGGTCGCCTCGTAACCGCGTTCGGCGAACAGGGCGCGGCCTATCTCGATCAGTTGCTGGCGGCGCTGGGTTCCGGTCATCCGAGGACGCGCGGGCGAACCGCTCCTGCGGAGTTTGTCGCCGGTGGCCGGATCGACGGGTTCGCGCCCGGCCGATCGCCCCGCGTCCGGCCTGCTCCTCGAGGTTCCCTGCGGATTACCCATGGCGGTGGAGTGTCGGTCGTTGCGTGGGGAAGTGGGTCGTACGCATTGTCTGGCCTCCCTGCACGGACATTTACCGTTCCGCGACAACTGTTCCAGACAGCGGTGTTCGCCGGTGCGCCGACCCGCGGACTGCCGGGGCGCGATCGTCGTTCGGCCGCCCGGAGGACACGGCTTCGGCCGCCCGGCGGGTACCCCGCGTACGACGCGCGCGGGGAAAAATCCGCGGGCAGGCGGGCTAGCTCGACTTGACGCGGGGTCTCATGCGAGGATTCATGCCGTGCCGCGGGGCACAGCGGCGGGTTTCCCGATCCGCCGGTGTGACGATCCGCCGTAGTGTAATGGCAGCACCTCTGATTTTGGTTCAGATAGTTCAGGTTCGAGTCCTGGCGGCGGAGCACACCGGCACGATGGCCTATCGTTGGCCGCGCACATCGGGGATCACACTATGCGGACCCACGAACACGCGGACCCACAAGCACACAGCGCTGACCGAGAACGAAGCCGCCGAAGCACGATGACAGGCAGCCGAGGGAGATCCATGCCACAGCAGACCGCCGTCGTCGTTCTCGCAGCCGGAGCCGGAACGCGAATGCGGTCGAAGACCCCCAAAGTGCTGCATTCGCTAGCCGGTCGGAGCATGCTCGCGCACGCGCTGCATGCGGCGAACGAGATCGACCCCGCCTACCTCATCACCGTGATCGGCCACGACAGGGAACAGGTCGGGGCGGCGGCGAACGCCGTGGCCGCCGATCTCGGCCGCGAGATCAGCCTGGCCATCCAGGAGGAACAGCTCGGCACCGGCCACGCGGTCCGGTGCGCGCTGAACGCGCTGCCCGCCGATTTCACCGGCGATCTGCTCGTCACCTCCGCCGACGTGCCGTTGCTCGACGGCCATACGTTGAGCGCGTTGCTCGACGAACACCGCAGCTACACCGAACGCTCCGCCGTGACGGTGCTGACCTTCGTCCCCGACGATCCGAACGGTTACGGCCGCATCGTGCGCGACGTGGACGGTCAGGTCATCGAGATCGTCGAGCACGCCGACGCGACGCCGGAGCAGAGCGCGCTCACCGAGGTCAACTCCGGTGTGTACGCCTTCGACGCGTCGGTCCTGCGCGCGATGATCGGCAGGCTCTCCACCGCGAACGCCCAGCACGAGCTGTACCTGACCGATGTGCTGCGACTCGCCCACGACGCCGGGCATCCGGTGCACGGCGCGCGCCTGGTCGATTCGGCCAAGGTGACCGGGGTCAACGACCGGGTCCAGCTGTCCCAGGCGACCGGCACGCTCAACCGCTACATCCTCGAACGGCATATGCGCGCGGGCGTCACCGTCATCGATCCGGCCAGTACCTGGGTCGATGTGGGTGTGGAGATCGGCAGGGACGCGGTGCTGCGGCCCGGGGTCCAACTGTTCGGCACCACCGTCATCGGCGAGGACGCCGAGATCGGCCCGGACAGCACCCTCACCGATGTGCTGGTCGGCGACGGCGCGAAGGTGGTGCGCAGTCACGGCGAGGGCGCGTCGATCGGGCCGGGTGCCGCTATCGGCCCCTTCGCCTATCTGCGGCCCGGAACCGTCGTCGGCGAATCGGGCAAGCTCGGCGCTTTCGTCGAGACCAAGAACGCGTCGATCGGCGCGCATTCGAAGGTGCCGCATCTGACCTATGTCGGTGACGCAACCATCGGTGAACACAGCAACATCGGCGCGTCCAGCGTTTTCGTCAACTACGACGGGGTACGCAAACATCACACCGTGGTCGGCTCGCACGTGCGCACCGGAAGCGACACCATGTTCGTCGCCCCGGTGACGGTGGGTGACGGCGCCTATACGGCGGCGGGTACTGTACTGCGCAGAAGCGTTCCCCCCGGAGCTCTCGCGGTATCCGGTGGACCGCAGAAGAATATCGAGGGCTGGGTGCAGCGCCACCGTCCAGGGACGGATGCGGCGCGCGCGGCGGCGGCGGCAGTGTCGGCGGCCGACGAGATGTCGAGTCAGGTTATAGAGCAAAAGGATGGCAAACAGTAGTGACCGCGTCATGGATCGACAACCAGAAGAACCTCATGCTCTTCTCGGGACGCGCTCATCCTGAGCTGGCCGAGCAGGTCGCCAAGGAACTCGATGTCCACGTCACCCCCCAGACCGCGCGTGATTTCGCCAACGGCGAGATCTTCGTCCGGTTCGAGGAGTCCGTTCGCGGCTCGGATGCCTTTGTGTTGCAAAGCTTTCCGGCGCCACTGAACCAGTGGCTGATGGAACAGCTCATCATGATCGATGCGCTCAAGCGCGGTTCGGCCAAGCGGATCACCGCGGTCCTGCCGTTCTACCCCTACGCCCGTCAGGACAAGAAGCACCGCGGCCGTGAGCCGATCTCGGCTCGCCTGGTCGCCGATCTGCTGAAGACCGCGGGCGCGGACCGCATCATCACCGTCGACCTGCACACCGACCAGATCCAGGGTTTCTTCGACGGCCCGGTCGATCACATGCACGCGCAGGTGCAGCTCGCGGAGTACATCCGCAACAACTACACCCTCGATCACATCACCGTGGTCTCACCGGACTCCGGCCGCGTGCGCGTCGCCGAGAAGTGGGCGGATTCACTCGGCGGCTCGCCGCTGGCGTTCATCCACAAGACCCGCGACCCGCTGGTGCCCAACCAGATCAAGGCCAACCGCGTGGTCGGTGACGTCGAGGGCCGCACCTGCATCCTGATCGACGACATGATCGACACCGGCGGCACCATCGCGGGCGCGGTCAACGTGCTCAAGCAGGCGGGCGCGGGCGACGTGGTCATCGCCGCGACGCACGGCGTGCTCAGCCATCCGGCCGCCGAGCGCCTCGCGAACTGCGGGGCCAAAGAGGTCGTCGTCACCAATACGCTGCCGCTCGACGAGGACCAGAAGTTCTCGCAGCTGACGGTGCTCTCGATCGCTCCGCTGCTGGCGCGCACCATCCGCGAGGTCTTCGAGAACGGTTCGGTCACCGGACTGTTCAACGGCAACGCGTAGTACGTTCGTCATGGTTCGGCGGCTCGGACTCCGGTCCGGGCCGCCGACTGCGTTACGTGGGAGCCGTCGACGGCGATAACGCGTGCGACAGACATACGTTCGTAGGAGGGGGAGTCACCGTGACGACACCGCAGGAACCGCAGCGGGGCTGGAGCCTGGAGAAGGCACAGGACAGTGTCGCCGATCCGGCCAGGGCCGCCGAGACCCAGGTCTACCGGCCGGGTACCGGGCCCGCGCCGTTCCCACAGGCCCAGCCGCAGGACGCCGGGCCGCCCGGGTACACACCGGCCGGGGGTTATCCCGCGTATCCGACCGGCGAGGCACCGTCGAGTTACCCGGCCGACCCGGTCGCGCCGAGTCATCCCGCCTACCCGCAGCAATCCATCCCCACCTATCCACAGCAGAACTATCCGCAACAGGGTGGTTATCCCCAGCAACCCGGTTATCCACAGCAGGCCGGGGGCGCCTACGGGCAGCCCGGATATCTGCAGCCCGCGGCGTACGGCTACCCGCCGCAGTACGGCGGCCCCGCCTACCAGCCCTACGGCCCGTACGGCCCGCCCCGATCCGACACCCCGGCGTGGTCGATCGCGAGTTTCGTCTGCCTCGGAATCACAGCGGTCGCGGCCGTGCTGTGTTTCATACCGATCGTCGTCACCGCGCCCGCGGGGATCATCTTCGGGATCGTCGGCCATTCGAAGGGCGAACAACTCGGCAAGTGGGCCGCGATCGCCAACGGCGTCGTCCTCGCCCTCGCGATCGTGCTGGTCGTCGCCGTGGTCGGCATCGCGGGAATCAGCTCCACCTGATCGCGGCTCGCGCGAATTCCCGGGTTCGGATCCGCGTCGTCGCGCCGAATCCGGGAATACTGTCCGGTATGGACCGTGAACCGTTGGATATGGACATGGGAGACGACGAGCAGGCCGACGAGATCCGCGAATACGAGCGGAACGTCGAGAATCCGCCGGACGACCTGCGCATCCGTTATCGGGAGAACGAGGACGACGGCAGGCTCGGTATCGGCGAAGAACTCGAGCAGGAGTGGTCACACGGCGATCGGGCGGCCGAGGAAGCCGAGCAGGACGACCGTCCGGCCGAAGCGGCCGCGATCGAAATCGTCAACGACACCGATCTGTAGGCATCCGTCAGCTAGCGACCCACCCGCTCGAGGAAGGCGCTATGACCACACCGCAGCAACCCGGCGACAACCCCGACCGGGATCCGCCGCGCTATCCCTCGCCGCCCCCCTACGAACCGTTGGCGCCCGCCCCGCGCGAGCAGGGCCCGCCGACCCTGACCATCATCGGCGCCGTGTGCGCGGTGCTCGCGCTGCTGCTGTGCCCGATCCTTTTCGGGCCCGCCGGCATCGTCTTCGGCTACCTGGCGCACAAGAAGGGCGAGAAATTCGGCAAGTGGGTCGCCGTCGCGTCCGCGGTCGCCCTCGTGCTCGGGCTGATCGTGAGTTTGATCGTCTACAACAGATAGGCGGGACGGCCCACGCGGACATTCCGACGCCTCGCGCGCGGATTTCCCGCGTGCGGGCGCGAAAGTGTCCGCGTGGACCGGTGCCGTTCAGCGCAGATGAACCGCACTCGCGGCGCGACGCAGTTTGCCCGACGACGTCTTGGGCAGCGCGCCCGGCCCGAGAACCGCGACGGTGCGCGGACGCACGCCCTCTTCGGAGAACACCGCGTGCACGATCTCGCGTTCGATGCGCTTGACCTCGTCCGGATTCTCGTGATCGTTGGATTCCACAACCACCGCGAAACTTTCGCGTTTGTCCCCGGCGTCGAGCCGCACGGCGACGGCGTTGCCCGGTCGCACGCCGGGTACCCGCATCGCGGCGCGTTCGATATCGGTGGGGTAGATATTGCGGCCCGCCATGATGATGACGTCCTTGATGCGCCCGCACACCACAATCAGGCCCGCTTCGGTGAAATAGCCGATGTCGCCGGTGTCGAGCCAGCCGTCCGCGTCCTGCGCGGCGCGGAACCCCTCCACCGTGACATAGCCGGAAGTGACAGCGGGACCTCGCAATTCGATGACACCGACCGACCGCGTCGGCAGTGGCTGCCGTTCGGCGTCGACGACCCGGCCTTCGAGGTGGTCGACGAGGTAGCCGAGGGTCGGCAGCCTGCGCACCGCGCCGTGGGTGTTGTCGGCGTGCACCGGCACCGCCTTGCCGAGCGCTTCGAGCAGGCCCGCGTCGATGATGTCGAGTACCTGGCCGTGCCCGGGGTCGGGCACCGAGACCGCGAGCGTGGTCTCGGCCATGCCGTAGACCGGGGTCAGCGCCATCGGGTTGAGTCCGAAACGCGCTCCGGCGGCGGCGAGCGCCTCCATGGTGTCGGGATCCACCGGTTCCGCGCCGTTCCACATGTAGCGCACGGAGCTCAGATCGAGTGCGCCGTCGGGAGTCTGGGCGAGCCTGCGGGCGAGCAGCGAGTACGCGAAATTCGGTGCGGCGGTCACTGTTCCGCGATATTTGTCGATCAGCTCGGCCCACAGCAGCGGCCGCTTCAGGAAGTCGAGCGGGGTGATGCACACGACTTCGGCGCCCAGGTGCATCGGCACGCTGAGGAATCCGACCATGCCCATATCGTGGAACAGGGGCAACCAGCTGATCATCACGTCATCGTCGAGCTGGAATTTCACCCGGTCGAACATGGCGTAGGCGTTGACGTAGAAATTCTCGTGGGTGATCCGCACGGCCTTGGGTGAGCCGGTCGACCCCGAGGTCAATTGCTGGAGGGCGATATCGTCCTCGCCGGTCGGGAGCGGATCGATCTCGTCTCCGGTGCGCAATTCGTCGATCAGCACGACGGCGATGCCGCGTTCGCGCAGCAGTGGCGCGGCGATCTCGAACGGTGCGCCGAGGACGACCGCGCGTGCCTCGATCATCGAGAGGACGGTCTCGGTATCCCGAGCCCAGACGCCCAGGTCGGTGCGCGGTGTCGGCTGGTGCAGCATCGTGACGGAGGCGCCGCGCATCCAGACGGCCTGGCACGCGGGGGCGATATCGACCGGCATTCCGGCCAGCACGCCGACGGCGTCACCCGGTCCGATTCCGGCCGCCGCGAGCCCACCCGCCATCCGCCGGGCGATCCCGTGGATCTCGCCCCACGTCGAGCGGGTCGGCGCGTCCGGCTCCCCCGTGATCAGACCGCGGTCGGAGCTACCCGCGGTCGCGTACATCTCCTCGGTGAACCTGCTCACTGTCGGTCTCCTCGGTATGAAACAGGCCGATCGCCCGCCCTGTTCCAACTATCCCGCCGAAGAGTCCGTACGTTAACCCCCTTTCCCATCCCCGACGGTCACAAGCTGAGTTCGACACCCCCGACACGCCGCGAAAATGGACTCGATCCGAGGAAGAGAATCCGTGGACTCGGTGGTCGGAACCTTGCCGTGGCAGCTTTCGCCGGGCCGGGTCAGGCCGAGCGGACCTGTGTCCGATCGTGGGCGAAGGTGGCCGCGTACCGGTCGACGTAGGGGCGGCCCGCCCTGGCCGCGAGGTCACGCATCAGTTCGTCGGTGGCGGCGCGCGGGTGGTGATCGTCGGCGGCTCCGTAGTAGCGGGGCGCGCCGAAGCTGACGCGCACCTTGGCGAAACGCCAGCGGCGGCTGCCGCGCGGATTGACGCGATCGGTACCGGACAGCACGACCGGGATCACGGGCGCGCCGGTGGCGATGGCGACCCGCAGGGTGCCGGTGCGGCCGCGATAGATCCGGCCGTCGGGTGAGCGCGTTCCCTCCGGATGAATGGCCCAGACGCCGCCGGATTCGAGGATGCGGGTGGCGGCGGCCAGAGCGTCGGCGGCCGCGCTACCGCCGGTGCGGTCGACCGGGACCTGCCCCGCCACCGTGTAGAACCACCGGGTGCAGCGCCCCTTCAGGCCGGTGCCGGTGAAGTACTCCATCTTGGCGAGGAAGGTGACGCGGCGCGGCAGTACCAGCGCCAGATACAGCGAGTCGATGAACGCGAGGTGGTTGGCCGCGATGATCACCGGACCGTTGTCCGGGACATGGTGCAGTCCTTCGATGTCCGGCCGCCCGAGCAGCCGCAGCAGCGGACCGAGCAGAACGTGTTTGAAGAGCCGGTACCACATGGACTTCCTTCCGGGACGAGTTCGTAGACACTGTCTACACGATTCGGGTAGACAGTGTCTACCCCCACCGGGCGACGACGGGGCACGCGGGTGCACAATGTCGACATGGTCGAGAGCGAACCGCTGCGGGAGCGATTGGTCGGCGTCGGGGTCGACCTGCTCGAAGAGGTGGGCGCGGAGGGGCTCGGCCTGCGCGCCATCACCCGCGCCGCCGGTGTCTCCCACGGTGCGCCGCGCCGGTATTTCCCCAGCCACAACGCCCTGCTCGCCGCCATCGCCGCCCGCGGTTTCGGCGATCTGCTCCGACGTTTCACCACGGTCGCCGGAACCCCGCGTGATCGGTTGCGCGGCATGGCGTTCGAGTACGTCGAATTCGCGGGCGCCAGGCCCGAGATGTTCACCCTCATGTTCCGCCACGACCTGCTCGAGGGTTCGGGAGAGAATCTGCGCGAGACGACGCTGCCCGCCTACGCCGCCTTCGTCGACCTGGTCCGCGCCGTCCTCGGTCCGGACGCCGCGCCCGAGACGGTCGCCGCCCGCGCCCTCGCGCTGTGGACCAACCTGCACGGCGTGGCCACGCTGCGCGCCAACCGCAGTCTCGCCCTCATCGCCGCCGACACCGACGCCCGCGCCCTGGTCGGTCGGGTGATCGAATTACATCTGCCCTGAATACTTTCGGGGTTCGTGCCCGCACCGCGTCGACGAACACCCGCTCAGAGCCGAGGGGGCAGCGCAATACGCGCCAGATCCTCGGCGACGACGATCTCACCGGAGAATCGACGTTCGGCTTCGGCGCGGTGGCCGTCGAGGGAGCGGTAGCGCTGGGAGAAGTGGGTCAGGACCAGGGTGCGGACGCCCGCTTCGGCGGCCACCCCGGCGGCCTGGGCGGCGGTGAGATGTCCGTGTTCGGCGGCGAGGTCGGCCTCCGATTCCAGGAATGTCGCCTCGATGACGAGAAGGTCCACGCCGGAAGCCAATTCGACGACGCCGTCGCACAATCGGGTGTCCATGACGAAGGCCACGCTCTGACCCGGTCTCGGTTCGCCGACCTCGGCCAGGGTGACGGTGCGTCCCTCGTGTTCCACCGCGCCCAGCCGCCGCAACTCACCCACGACGGGTCCGCTCAGACCCAACTCCCGCAGTCGCCGCTGCGACAGCCGGAATCCGTCCGGTTCGGTGATCCGGTAACCGAACGCCTCCACCGGATGCGACAGCGGAGCCGCGGTGAGGACGAACGGCGCACCCGGCGCTTCCAACGGTCCTCCGCCCACGATCGGATGCGGACGCAGGTCGACGGTCCGGTGATAGGCGGTGGCGTTGCACAGTCGCTGGTAGTACACCTCGCCAGAGGCCGGGTAGTACACATCCACCGGATGCGGCACCCGGTCCAGGTTGATGCGCTGGACGATCCCGGGCAGGCCCAGGCAGTGATCGCCGTGGAAGTGGGTGAGGGCGATCCGGGTGATGTCGGTCGCCGAGACGCCCGCGTAGGTCATCTGCCGCTGGGTGCCCTCACCTGGATCGAACAGCACACCCTCCTCGCCCCAGCGCAGCAGGTAGCCGTTGTGATTGCGCAGTTTGGTCGGCACCTGACTGGCGGTGCCGAGGACGACGAGTTCGCGCTGCGACACGGTCGCTACAGCGCCGAGACGGCCGCGACGAAGCGGTCGAGTTCGTCGAAACCGACGAAGCAGTGCGGCGAGGCACGCACCACCGAGGCAAGGCCGCGTTCGGTCATATCGAGCAGGGTGGAACTCGCGTGGCTGACCGTGACGGTGATGTCCTGTTCGGCGAGGCGGTCGCGCACCGCGAGCGGATCGACGCCGTCGACGGTGAACGAGACGATGCCGCTGTGGCGGATGCCCAGGTCGCGCACGGTCACCCCGGAGATCTGCGGTAACGCCTTGCGCAGATGTTCGGCGCGGGCCGCGATGGCCTCGTAGACCTCGTCGGGTCCGAGTTCGAGCAGATATCGCACCGCGGCGCCGAGGCCGAGGCGGGCCGCGACATCGTGCTCCCAGAATTCGAAGCGCGAGGCATCACCCGCGAGGCGGAAATCGGTCTCGTCGACCCATTCGGCGCTGTGCAGGTCGAGCCGCTGCGGTTCCATGGTCGCCGCCAGCTCGGGGCGCACGTAGAGGAATCCGGTGCCGCGCGGACCGCGCAGCCATTTGCGTCCGGTGACCGACAACGCGTCGACATCGAGTTCCGCGACGTCGACGGGGATCTGCCCGGCCGACTGGCAGGCGTCGAGCAGGACCAGCGCGCCCACCGAATGCGCGATCGCGGTGGCTTCGGCGGCCGGGTTGACCAGTCCGCCGTTGGTCGGCGCGTGCAACACCGAGACCAGTCGGACCCGCTCGTCGACCATCTGCTCCAACGCGTCGAGGTCGAGTTGGCCGCTGCTGTCGCTCGGTACGCGCTCGACGACCGCGCCCACCGCGCGGGCCCGCTGCAACGCGGCGATGGCGTTGCTCGCGTAGTCCGAACCCGAGATCAGGATGCGGTCGCCCGGCGCGAGCGGCACCGAGTAGAAGAAATCCGCCCAGGATCGTGTCGCGCTGTCGCTGAGCGCGATACTGCCCGGCGCGGCGTTGATAAATTCGCCGATCGCGGTCTTCACCGCGGCGAGATCGGGGAGCCGTTCGCTCGCGGCCCGGTAACCGCCGATCGCGGCCTCGCGGCGCAGATGGCCGACGACGGTGTCGACGACGACGCGCGGCGGTAACGACGATCCGGCGCTGTCGAGGAAGACCAACCCCGTGTCCGAGTCGTAACCGGGGGTATCGGCCCGCACGCGCTTCAGGTCAAGCATGTACTCGACCCTATCGGGTGACGATCGACACGGCTTCCGAGTCCGAGCCGTCACATATTCGTCGGTTTCTTCCCCCGGTACTTGTCGGTGTCGCTCGCTACGCTGGATTGATGCGAGGCGGGGAATAAACGCTCGCGACAGTGCGATACGGAACTACGAGATCGAACGCTCCGGGTGAGATCCGGCAGCCGGAACCACGCAGCTCGAACCAGGCAAACTCGAACGCGATACGAACTTACGGCGTCGGACACGATCCGGCCCGTGCAGGAACTCACGGTGGAGGTCGGCATGGCGGTTACTCTCGAGCATCCGGAATCGACCGGCTCCGCCCCCGCGTCGGAGGAACTGTCCTCGCGCGCCGCGGCCGAGGCGTACGTGGGCGGTGTCTGCTTCAAGCTGGGCCCACCCACGCTGATCGGCGCCGAACTCGAATGGCTCACCGCGCAGGGTGAGTGTTCGGCGTCAGGCCCGACGGCCGCCCCACGCCCGCGGTTGGCTGCACTGGCAGCCGCACTCGGACCCTACGCACCGAGGTCCATCGCCCCCGATTCACCGGCGCTTCCGCTGCCGGGGGGCAGCCGGGTCACCATGGAACCCGGCGGTCAGATCGAACTCTCCAGCGCCCCCTTCGCCACCGCCGCCGAATTGTGCGAGCGCCTGAGCGAGGATGCCGGGCTGCTGACCGAACTACTCGGTTCCCGATCGATCCGCGTGATCTCCGCCTCCGCCGACGCCGACCGCCACCCCGAACGCGTGCTGCGACTACCTCGCTACCGTGCGATGGAGCAGTGCTTCGGCGGAATCGGCCCCTTCGGCAAACTCATGATGTGCAATACCGCGGCCACCCAGGTCAGCGTGGACGCGGGCGCCGATGCCGCGCAGGTCGCCGCGCGCTGGACCGCCACCCATGTCATCGGCCCCGCATTGCTCGCCGCCTTCGCCTGCTCCCCCGTCCTGCGTGGCGCTCCGGCGGGCGCGTGGGCCTCCCAGCGCATGCGGACCTGGCTGCGACTGGACAACGCGCGTGCCCGTCCGCCCGCCGAGGACTGGTCCGACCCCATCGCCTCCTACGCCCGCTGGGCGCTGGACGTCCCCCTACTGTGTGTGCGCCGCCCCGACGGCAGTGCCAACGGTTCGGTGGCCAACGGTTCGGGTGACAACTGGTCGGCGCCGCCGTGCGCCACCTTCGCCGACTGGCTCGGCGGCGCGCTCGATGACGAGATCGGCCGAAGACCCGGTCTCGCCGACCTCGACTATCACCTCACCACCCTGTTTCCGCCGGTCCGCGCCTCGGGCCATCTGGAGATCCGCTACATCGACGCCCAGCCCGAGGACGTGTGGGCCGTGCCCGTCCACGCCGTCGACGCGCTGCTGTCCTCCCCCGAGATCGTCGCCGAGGCGACGGCGCTCGCCGCTCCGCTCACCGGCCGCTGGCTCGACGCCGCCCGGCAGGGACTGGCCGACTCGCAGATCCGCGAGATCGCGGCCGACATACTCACCCTCGCCGCCGCGCACGCCGCGACTCCGGCCGCGGCGACTCAACTGGAGACCGCGGCCCGACGCTGCCGCGCGAGCCTGACACCGAGCGGAGAGCGGGCCGGAGCGAGTTCGTGACCGGCCGGATCCGCACCGGCTACCAGCGCGAGCCGCCGCCCGGCCCGCCGTTCCCCCGTTCCGCATCGAACAACCCTCGGAGAGTTCTGCCGTGACCACGCACTTTTCCGCACCCACCGACGACGTCGAGCGATTACGCGACCGGATCGCCTCGGCACTGGCCCGGGCGCGCGCCCGTACCCTCGGCCTCACCGACGCCCTGGACGAGTCCGAACTGGTAGCCCAGCATTCCCGGCTGATGAGTCCGCTGGTGTGGGATCTCGCCCATATCGGCAATCAGGAAGAGCTGTGGCTGGTGCGCGATGTCGGCGGTCGCGAGCCCGTCCGCGCCGATATCGATGAACTCTACGACGCGTTCAAACACGCCAGGGCCAACCGGCCGGGCCTGCCGCTGCTCGATCCGGCGCAGGCACGCGAATACGTCGGCACGGTCCGCGACGAGGTGTGGGATGTGCTCGACCGCAACACCTTGCGCGGCGATCCCCTCGTCCAGGACGGTTTCGCGTTCGGCATGATCGCCCAGCACGAACAGCAGCACGACGAGACGATGCTGGCCACCCACCAACTGCGCGCGGGTGAAGCGGTGCTGTCCGCCCCGCCCGCGCCCACCACCCTCACCCCGGTCGACGGCGAGATCATCGTTCCCGCAGGCGAATTCATGATGGGCACCTCCACCCACCCGTGGGCGCTGGACAACGAGCGCCCGGCCCACCCGGTGCACGTCGACGCCTTCGCCCTCGATGCCGCGCCGATCACCAACGCGCAGTACGCGGCCTTCATCGACGACGGCGGCTACGACCGCGCCGAACTGTGGTCCGATCGGGGATGGGCGCACCGGCGGGAAGCGGGGCTGATCGCACCGCAGTTCTGGGAGCGCGATCCGAGCGGACAGTGGTGGCGGCGGGTCTTCGGCGTGATGACACCGCTGCGCCCGCGTCAGCCCGTGGTGCACGTCTGCTGGTACGAGGCCGAGGCCTACGCGAGGTGGGCGGGTAAGCGACTGCCCACCGAGGCGGAATGGGAGAAGGCCGCGCGTTTCGATCCGGCGACCGGGAGTACCCGCGAATACCCTTGGGGCGACGCCGAACCCGACGCCGACACCGCGAATCTCGGTCAGCGCCACCTCGAACCGGCCGAGGTCGGCGCGTACCCGAAGGGCGCCTCGCCCGCGGGCGCGCACCAGCTCATCGGTGACGTCTGGGAGTGGACCGCGTCGGGTTTCGAGCCCTACCCCGGCTTCCGCGCGTTCCCCTACGCCGAGTACTCCGATGTCTTCTTCGGCGGCGACTACCGGGTGCTGCGCGGCGGTTCCTTCGGCACCGATCCCGTGGCCTGCCGCGGCACCTTCCGCAACTGGGATCATCCGATCCGGCGGCAGATCTTCGCCGGGTTCCGCCTGGCCCGTGATCTGCGTCCCGAGGAACGTTGATGGGCGACCTCGGCTCTGTCCAGCCGCCGACCGTGCCCGCCCGGGCGCGCACGGTCACGGTCCCGACGGGTGGGCGCTGATGTGCAGACATCTCGGGTATGTGGGTCCGCCGGTACGCGTGGGCGACATGCTGACCGTCGGCACGCATTCGCTGCGCACCCAGGCGTGGGCGCCGCGGGATATGCGCAAGGGCGGCACCATCAACGCCGACGGTTTCGGTGTCGCGTGGTGGCGCGAGGACGACGAGGACACCGTGTCGGTGAGCCGCTACCGCAATCCCGCGCCGATCTGGACCGATCCGGCCGTGGAAGAGGTACTGCCGCAACTCGAATCGTGGGCGGTGCTGGGCTCGGTGCGTTCGGCCACGGTCGGCATGCCGATCGAGTTGACCGCGTGCGCGCCGTTCACCGAAGGCCGCTGGGCGTTCGGTCACAACGGGGTCGTCCCGGACTGGCGTCGGACATTGACCGCGGTCGCCGCCGAATTCGCCGACACCGCGGCCGAACTCGGGGCGGGTGCGTTGTTCGACGCGGCCCGTCTGCTCGAAGCCGAGTCGGCCACCGATTCCGCGACGCTGTGGGTGCTCCTGCGCGGACTGCTCGCCACCGATTTCCCGGACGGCGCCTGGACGGCCGCACCCGCCGCGCTCCGACTACTGATCGCGGCGGTATCGGCGCACGCGCCCGGGGCGCGGCTGAATTTCCTGCTCGGCGACGGCGCCCAGCTGTGGGCGACCACCTGGCACCATTCGCTCTCGGCCCTGGTCACCGAAGATTTCGCCATCCTGTCCTCCGAACCCTTCGACGACGATCCGCGCTGGCAGTCGATCCCCGACCGCAGTCTCGTCACCGCGCGTCCGGATCACCTCGTCGTCGAACCGCTTCCCGATCCCGAAAGGCTCGCGCCATGAACGCCGTACCCACACTGGAGACCCACCTCTCCGACGACGATCTGACCGCCGCCTTGCGCGCCGACGCCCTGCTGGGCCTGACCTCGGCCCCCAAATGGCTGCCGCCCAAATGGTTCTACGACGCGCGCGGCAGCGAACTCTTCGAGCAGATCACCGAACTTCCCGAGTACTACCCGACCCGCACCGAGCGTGCGCTGCTCGAACGGGTGGTCGGCGAGATCGCGCGCAGTACCCGCGCGGAGGTGCTGGTGGAACTCGGTTCCGGTTCCTCGGCGAAGACCCGGCTGCTGCTGAACGCGCTGACCGCCGAAGGCGCACTGGAAACGTATGTGCCCCAGGATGTCTCGTCGTCGGCTTTGCGCGCCGCGGTCGAGGAGATCGCCGCCGAATTCCCCGCCGTCTCCGTCCACGGCGTTGTCAGCGATTTCACCGGCACCCTCGGCAATCTGCCGCGCGGCGGACGTCGCATGATCGCCTTCCTCGGCGGCACCATCGGCAATCTCGTCCCGGCCGAGCGCGCGGAATTCCTCGCCGGTATCCACGAAGTCCTCGAACCGGGCGAACAACTGCTGATCGGCGCGGGCCTGGTGATCGACCCGGCGGTACTCGTGCCCGCCTACGACGACGCGGCCGGGGTCACCGCCGAATTCAACCGAAATGTGCTGCACGTACTGAACAATCGGCTCGACGCCGATTTCGTCCCGGAGAAGTTCGACCATATCGCCGTGTGGGATGCCGAGAACGAATGGATCGAGATGCGCCTCGCGGCGACCGAGGCCACCACGGTCAAGGTCCGGGAACTGGATCTGACCGTCGAATTCGCGCCCGGCGAGCAGATGCGCACCGAGATCTCGGCCAAATTCCGCCTCGACGGGCTGCGGAACGAACTCGCCGACGCCGGATTCCGCACCGAGCGGGTGTGGACCGACCCGGACGACCGCTTCGCCCTGGTGCTGTCCGAGCGAGTCTGATCCGGTCGCCGGTGCCGCGACCGACGCGGCGAGCGCTGCCGGCGTCACCCGGTCGGGGCGACGACGGCGGTGAGCCAATCGATGAACGGGCGCATGGATTCCCAGGTCTTGCGGACCTCGGTGGCCGCGCGGGCGGTCGGGAGCCAGTCGGGTGCGCCGAACTCCTTGCGGCAGGTGATCGACTTGTGTCGCAGGAGTTCGATTCGCGGGTGGTCGGCCTCGTATCCTTTGGGCTTGGTCTTCAACGTGTCGCCGCCGATGGCGAAACCCTGCTTACGAAGTTTCGCCAGGATCGCCTCGAGTTCCCGACCGCGCACGTCGTCGTCGACGGTGGCGCGGTACTGGGCGATCTGCGCGGGTGTGCCGGAATAGAAACCGCCGCCGACGTAGAGTCCGGCGGCGCCGATCTGCACGTACCAACCCGTTCCCGGCGCGGTGCCGACCACCGCGCCCTGCGCGGTCTTGTACGGCAGTTTGTCCTTGGAGAACCGGACGTCGCGGTAGGGCCGGAAGATCTTCGCCGTTCCGAAATCGGGTTCGAGCAGCGCGGTCAAGGCGACCATCGGCGCGCGCACCGATTCGTCGTAGACCGCCTTGTGCGCATTCCAGAACGTCTTCGAGTTGTCGGCTTCGAGATCTTCGTAGAAATCCAGTCCCGCCAGCGGGAAACCGGTGAATCCGCTCATGGGGACGAACTTACGCCGCGACGGTGACAGATCGGGCGTGCGCCCGGCTACGTGCGAAGCTCAGTGCAGACGGTTCTGGGCGGGTTCGAGCCCGAGTTTCAGCAGGAGTTCCACCGCGTCGGCGGCCTGCTCCACGATCACCGGTACCTCTTTGCGCTCCGGGGCGGCGAAGGGTTTCAGGACGTAGTCGGCCGGGTCCTGGCGACCGGGCGGACGGCCGATGCCGATGCGGGTGCGCAGGTATTCCTTGGTGGTCAGCGCGCTGGAGATGGAACGCAGACCGTTGTGACCGCCCTCGCCGCCGCCGCGTTTGAGTTTTATCTCACCGAAGGGCAGGTCGAGTTCGTCGTGGACGACGATAACCTCGGTGGCGGGGACGGAGAAGAATTTCGCCAGCGCGGCCACCGGACGGCCGGAGAGGTTCATGAACGACCGCGGCTTGGCGATCAGCACCTGACGGCCGTCCAGGCGCGCCTGCAACAGGTCGGCGCCGGATTTCTTGTGCACGGCGAAACGGCCGCCGACGCGCTCTGCGAGCACGTCGGCGACCAGGAAGCCGATGTTGTGCCGGGTGCGCTCGTATTCGGGGCCCGGGTTACCCAGGCCGACCACGAGCGCGGGTCCGGTCACGGATTCGGTCACGTAGAGAACCGATCCGAAAGACTATTCGGCCGCTTCGGTGGCCTCGTCGGACTCTTCGCCCTCGGACTCGGCGGCGGGCGCGGCGATGATGTTGACGATCAGCAGATCGGGATCGGCGGCCAGGGTGACGCCCTCGGGCATCACGACATCGCCCGCGTTGATCTGGGTGCCTGCCTCGGCGCCCTCGATCGAGATCTCGATGGCCTCGGGCAGGTTCATCGCGTCCGCCTCGATGGAGACGGTGATGGCGTCCTGGGTGACCAGGGTGCCGGAGGCGGCCTCGCCGACCAGGGTCACGGGGACATCGGCGGTGGCCTTGTCGCCACGCTTGAGGACCAGCAGGTCGGCGTGCTCGATGTAACGACGGATCGGGTGCACGACAACCGATTTGGTGAGCGCGAGCTGCTTCTCGCCGTCGATGACGAGGTTGAGCACAGCGTTGGTGCCGTGCTCACGCAGGATCGCGGCGAACGCCTGGGCGTTCACCGACAGGTGCTGCGGGTCGGACTGGTGGCCGTACAGCACGGCGGGGACGTTGCCGGCACGACGGGTGCGGCGCGCGGCGCCCTTACCGAACTCGGTGCGTACGGCGGCTTCGAGAAGGTTGGCGTCGGACATGACTGGATCTACTCCTACGGCTCTTCCGGGCTGGATCAACGGTTGCTCGCCGGCGATTACAGAAAAACCAGTGGCTGTCGTAATCGTGGCGGTGGTCTACTCGTCGGGCGAAGACTGAACGAGGACGGCCGGAAGCCGAGCCGCGTCGATCACGGTGAACGCAAAACGTCTGCGGTCACCCTCGCCGAGACAACCCGAACACCATACCGCAGCAGCCCGGACATATTTCAATCGGCCTGGTCAGCATCGGGTGGCGGTGAACGGCGCGGCGGCGAGCCGACATCGGCCGTCACGTACGCTGGAGCGGTTGCCGATCGGTCGTGAAGTGAAAGGTTGTTCCGTGACCGCCCCTGAGGATGTCGTCGCTCCCACGCCGCGCGGACTGCCCGCCGAAGTCTCGCGTCGACGCACGTTCGCGGTGATCTCGCACCCCGACGCGGGCAAGTCGACGCTGACCGAGGCACTCGCGCTGCACGCCAGGATGATCTCCGAGGCGGGCGCTATCCACGGCAAGGCCGGACGCAAGTCGACGGTCTCGGACTGGATGGAGATGGAGAAGGCCCGAGGCATCTCCGTCAGCTCCACCGCGTTGCAGTTCAACTACCGCGCCGCGGGCTCGGATATCGACAACGTCATCAACCTGGTCGACACCCCCGGTCACTCGGACTTCTCCGAGGACACCTACCGCGTGCTCACCGCCGTCGACGCGGCGGTCATGTTGATCGACGCGGCCAAGGGCCTGGAACCGCAGACGTTGAAACTGTTCCAGGTGTGCCGCCACCGCGGTATTCCGGTCGTCACCGTCATCAACAAATGGGACAGACCGGGCCAGGCGCCACTGGAGCTGCTCGACGAGATCAACGAGCGCATCGGCCTCACCCCGACCCCGCTGTTCCTCCCGGTCGGCATCGCGGGCGATTTCCGCGGTCTGCTGCGCCGCGGCGAGGACGGCGAGGCCGTCGAGTACATCCACTTCACCCGCACCGCGGGTGGTGCGACCATCGCCCCCGAGGAATCGCTGACCCCGGAACAGGCGCGCGAGCGCGAGGGCGAGGCGTGGGATACCGCGGCCGAGGAGAGCGAACTGCTGTCGGCCACCGGGCAGGACCACGATCAGGAGATGTTCCTGGCCGGTCAGACCTCGCCGGTCATCTACGCCTCGGCGATGCTGAACTTCGGTGTCAGGCAGCTGCTGGAGACGCTGGTCGCGCTGGCCCCCGCCCCGGCCGCGCGCGCCGATATCAACGGCACACCGCGCGAGACCAGCGCGCCGTTCAGCGCGGTGGTGTTCAAGGTCCAGGCGGGGATGGACGCCGCCCATCGCGACCGGCTCGCGTTCATGCGCATCGTGTCCGGCGAATTCGAGCGCGGCATGGTGGTCACGCACGCCCAGACCGGCAGACCGTTCGCGACGAAGTACGCGCTGACCGTCTTCGGCCGGGAACGCACCACGGTCGACACCGCCTATCCGGGCGATGTGGTCGGCCTCGTGAACGCGACCGCCCTCGCCCCCGGGCACACCCTTTTCGTGGACAAGAAGGTGGAATTCCCGCCGATTCCCTCGTTCGCGCCCGAACATTTCGCCGCGCTGCGCGCGCAGAGCGCGGGCAAGTACAAACAGTTCCGCAAGGCGATCGACCAGCTCGATTCCGAGGGCGTGGTGCAGGTGTTGCGCAACGATCTGCGCGGTGACGCCTCCCCCGTGCTCGCCGCCGTCGGTCCGATGCAGTTCGAGGTGGTCACCGCCCGGATGATGGCCGAATTCAACGTCGAGACGAAAATGGAATTCCTCGGCTACACGCTCGCGCGGCGCACCGACGCGGAATCGGCTCCCGAACTCGATCGCCAGCGCGGTGTCGAGGTGTTCACCCGCACCGACGGTGCGATTCTCGCGCTGTTCAGCGACAAGTGGCGGTTGCAGTACATCGAGAAGGAACATCCGAAACTGCTGCTGGAACCGCTGGTCGCGACCGCGGACTGACTACCGCGCCTCCGGTTCGCGCCGCACCGGCGCGGCGCCGGGATCCCGTTCGACCGGGGCGATTCCGCTCTCGCGCGCGATCAGCCCCCAGCGGCTGGAGGTCAGGCGCAAGCTGGGTAGATCACTGAGCGAGAGCACCACCTCGTAGGAGCGTTCGTATCCGGTGTGCGCGATCCGCCACTGTCCGTCCTCGCAGCGCACATAGCGGTCTGTGTAGAACGCGGCCCCGCGCAACAGCATGTTGTGCTCGGGGATGAGGACGGTATCGGCCAGGTACCAGGTACCGGTCGCGGTATCGCCGTCGACGTCGATTTCCGGGTGATCGCAGCGATGCTCGGTGATGACGTGCGGACCGAGAGTATTACGCATGAATGCCAGGAACGCGTCGCGGGATTCGAATTGAAGATATTCGCTGTAGGTGGCGGTGGCCTCGGGAATCATCGTGTCCGCGAACTCTTCCCACTCTTTCGTGTCGAGTGTGCGCAGATAGCGGAATTTCAGCCTGCTGATTGCGGAGATGTCGTCGACCCCGCGTTCGTCGCGCCGCGGCGGGGTGGTGCGGATGCGGGGGTCACCGTTGGGATTCGTCTCGTCGGCGGCGGTCGCCGATTCGTCGGCGGCGATGGCCTGGTCCGCCACCGGCTGGTCGTCCGGCGCGGTCGGGTCGTCCGTGACGACGGCACCGGCGGTGACATCGTCGTCGACGCCGGGGCGGCCGTCACCGGCGGGGGTCGGCGCCTCGGTCGCCCCGTCCACCGCGGCAACGGTCGTGACGCTCTCGGAGGCCGTATCGCCGACGTGCCGTTCGGCGGCGTTCGCCCCCGGGTCGCCACGCCACTGCTCGCCGCTTCCCTGATGCATATCTCAACAATCCCATCCGAAGCTGCCATGCCTCACGATTTGGGGGAGATCCGTATCAGATTGCTATCACCAGACGAGCATATTGCGTGTGCGACGGGGTCGGAAGATCAATTTCCGATCGTGAAGCAGGTCCGGCAGAAATCCTCGCCGAATTCGGTCAGCCGCAAACTCTTGCGCACGATCTTGGGCGCGCGACCGGCCTTCTTCAAGGCGGCCTCGACAACCGGCTGCACTTCCAGGACCATGTACCGGCTCAGTACCACCGGATCGTCGGAGGTCGAGGTCAGGCCGAGGCGGTTGAGGTTGATCAGATACGGGCGGGCACGGTCCGGATAGCGCACGCCCGCCTGCTCCGGCACCGAGGTGAGATCGCCGCGCACCAGTTCCGAACCGATACCGAGCGGACGATTGGTCCGCACATCCACCGCGGGCTGCGGGCCGTTGAGGGCCATGAAGCGCAGGATGCGCGCCTCGTCGGGGGCGAGTTCGTCGAGGATGCGGTCGTAGGCGGGGTGCACGTCCTCGGTGAAGTACACGTCGGCCGAACGGGCGAGCAGGGCGTCACCGCGACGGCGCAATTCCTGCGTGGTGGCCGAACGCAGATGCGAGCCGATCGCGACCGGCGGCGCACCCGCGGTGCCCGCGCCGTTGCCAGGAGTCGGTACATAACTGACGATTTCGCGCACCGAACCCTCGGTGACCCCGAGCGCGCTGCGGGCGATGGCGCGCAGGGCGTTACCGGTGCGGTCGGCGATATCGGCCGACGACTCACCGTCGAGCGCGGCCTTGGTGATCTCCTTGGTGACCTCGTAGGAGGTGTTGACCGCCCACTGTCCACCGCGCACGGCGGTACCCGCCGCGAGCCCCGCCGCGCGGAACACACCGCGGATCAGCCTGGCCTCGTTGCTGATCTGCCGCTCTTCGACATCCGAGCTGCGTTCCACGGAGCGGGAACCGGCTCGGGTGATGTCCTGTCCGGCCCTGTCGTCTGCCACGTCTACTCCGATGTATTGCCAAGTGAACGAGTCTGTCTGCCCAAGATTATTGTCCGTCAGCCTTCCAGGTACGCCGAACATGGCGTTCTCGGGGCCACCCCTGTCCACATCCGTGCCACCCCGCGCCGGAATGTGGTGGTGGCCATTGTCGCCGCAGCCGCACCGAGCTGTGACATTACCGTCGCGCACTGTGACCGATATCTCCGGCTCACGGCTGTCGGCGCGGCGTCGGACCCGACACGGCTCGACAGCTCACAATGGGGTCCAGCACGCCCAGGGGTGCTAGTTTGGGGTGCCGGTGAGGCGGCGGACCACCGGTTGTATCTGCAGGAGGGTGTCGTGCTGGAGAATATTTTCGGAATCCACCCGACAATCCTTCTCGAGCTTGTGACCATTCCGCTTTTCACTGGTGTGATCGGTTACATCACGAACTGGACCGGCATCCTGATGCTGTTCAAGCCGATCGCTTTCCACGGCGTCCGGCTACCCGGTCTTCGTGCGGTTTTCCCCTTCCTGCCCAAGCGAATTCAAGTTCTTCCGCTGCTGAGCTACGACGGGCGAATCGGCTGGCAGGGCATCGTTCCGTCCCGTGCCGACAAAATGGCGAGCATCGCCGTCGACAAAGGGCTCGCCAAACTCGGCAGTGTGGCCGACTTCTATCGGGAGTTGGAGCCGGACAAACTCGCCGAACATCTGACGTCCATCGCCGACGCGCAGATCCGCGACATCGTCGAGGAAATCCTGCGCCGCGAACATCCGCAGTTCTGGTACAACCTGCCGACGCAGGTGCGTGAGATGGTGCACGCGCGCGTCAAGCAGCAGCTGCCCGAGATTCTGCTGGAACTGACGAATGAACTCGGCGCGAATATCGATCAACTGATCGACGTCAAGCAAATGGTGATCCGGTACTTCCAGGCCAGGCCGCATCTGCTCAATACGCTCTTCCAGGTGCTCGGCGCGAAGGAACTGCGGTTCATGCAGAACTTCGGTTTCTACTTCGGCGCGCCGATGGGTGTGGTGCTGGTCGGCGTGCTGCACCTGACGGGCTGGTCGAGTCTGGTGGTACTGCCGATCGGCGGTGTGATCATCGGCTGGGTGGTCAACTACGTCGGCCTGAACATGATCTTCGCCCCCGCCTACCCGAAATGGTGGTGCCCGTGGCGGCAGGGCCTGCTGATCAAACGCCAGGACGAGATCACCGCGGGCTACGCCGAACTGGTGTCGAGCCAGGTCATGACGGTCGCCAATATCGGTGACGAACTGCTCAACGGCCCGCGCTCGGACCGCACCATGCAGATGCTGGAGGACACCCTGCGCCCCGCCGCCGACCGCGCGCTCGGCGCGGCCAGGCCCGCGGTCAAGTTCATGCTCGGCAGCCGCGAGTACGACTCGCTGCAATCCACCCTGACCACCGAGGCCATGGGGATCGCCCCCATCGCCTTCGCGGACCCGGAGTTCAACGTCCGCCAGGGCAAGCAGATCAACGACTACATCGCCAAACAGATGTCGGCGCTCTCGCCCAACGACTTCGTGGATATGCTGCGAGCGGCCATCAAACAGGACGAATGGCTCCTTTTTCTCCATGGCGGTGTGCTCGGGCTGTTCGCCGGATACGCTCATATCCTGATCTTCGGAACGGGAGTGGCGACGACATGGCTATGACGGATGCGGACGGCGACGGCGGCGATATCGAGGCCGTCGAGCCCTCCGGAACCGTCGAGTCGGCGTCGCCGACGCCTTCCACGGAACTGGCTCGACGGCCCGCCGGTGCCGTCGATCTTCCCGAACACGGACGCCACCGCCCTTCCGCTCGTGACACCGTGCGCGCCGCCACCGGCGTCGCCAAGGTCGCGGTCACGGCCGCGGGCGCGGTGACCGCGTGGAGTGTCGACACCGCGCTCGGAGTCGGCGCCGCCGTGGTGCGCGGCAGTATCGCGGGCACGCCGACGCGGGAGGTCCTCGCCGACGCCGAGGCCGAATTCAAGGGCGCGGTCCGCAAGGCACTCGGTATTTCCGCCGCACCGGCCACCAGCCGCGACGCCGAGGTGCCGACGCTGCGCGAACAGGGCGCGGCGCTGCTGAAACTGTCCGCGAGCACCCACGCCGACGCCGCGGAGATCCACCCCGCCTTCGCGCGGATGCTCGCGGATCTGACTCCCGACGAAGCCCGCATCCTGCGTTTCCTGCACCTGGACGGCCCGCAGCCTTCCATCGATATCCGCACCGGGCGTCCGCGCGGACTCGGCGCGGAGCGGGTCGTGTCGGGGCTCAATCTGATCGGTGACCACGCGGGCCTGCGTTTCCCGAACCGAATCCAGCAGTATCTGCCCAACCTGCGCCGACTCGGGCTGATCGATGTCGCGCACGAACCGGTCGGCAATCCCAACCGCTACCAGATCCTCGAGGCGCAGTCACCGGTGCGGGAAGTGCTGAAGCGCTCCGGATTCGGGACCAAGGTGTACTACCGCAGCATTGTGCTCACCGGATTCGGCGCGGATTTCGTGCAGACCTGCCTTCCGGTGGTCGTACCGGAAGGCCGCGCCTCCGGCACCAGCTGACGTCTCAGGATTCGTCGGCCAGTTCCATCCAGCGTTCCTCGGCGATCTCCTTGTCGGCGAGCACCTGTTTGAGTTCGGCGCCCAGCGTGACGAGTCGATCCGGTTCGGTGGCCGCGTCGGCAAGCGCCGCGTGCAGTTTCCGCTCGCGCTCGGTGAGTTTGTCGATGGCGCGTTCGAGTTTGGACAATTCCTTGCGGGCGGCGCGGTAGGCGGCGGAATCGGTGGCCGTGGCCGCCGTAACGACCGCTTTGCCGTCGCCCGGTTTGCCCGAGGTCTCCCCCTGGGCCGCACGCTTTTTCAGGTATTCGTCGATGCCGCCGGGCAGGTTGGTGAGTTTTCCGTCGCCGAACAGCGCCCACGTCGAATCCGCGATGCGCTCGATGAGATAGCGATCGTGGCTGATGACGACCAGGGTGCCCGCCCAGTTGTCGAGCAGATCCTCCAACTGCTGCAAGGTGTCGATATCGAGATCGTTGGTCGGCTCGTCGAGCAGCAGCACATTCGGTTCGGCCATCAGGATCCGGGTGAGCTGGAGTCGCCTGCGCTCACCACCGGACAGATCACCGACCGGTGTGCGCTGCCGGGCGGGGGTGAACCCGAGCCGCTCGGCGAGTTGACCGGCGGAGATCTCCTTGTCGCCCAGCATGATTCGCTGCGCGACCTGCTGGACGGCTTCGAGCACCCGCATATCGACCGGCAGGTCGTCGAGTTCCTGTCGCAGCCAGCCGATCTGGACGGTCTGGCCCTGAATCCGTTTGCCCGCTGCCGGTTCCACCTCGCCCGCCAACGCGCGCAACAGGGTGGTCTTGCCCGAACCGTTGACCCCGACCAGGCCGACGCGCTCGCCCGGCGCGAGCCGCCAGGTCAGATCGCGCACCAGTTCCCGACCGTCCGGGGTGGTGAGAGTGGTGTCCTCGAGTTCGATCACGACGCGGCCGAGACGTTTGCGGGCGAACGCGGCCAGCGAGACGCTGTCGCGCGGGGGCGGCACATCGGCGATGAGCGCCTCGGCCGCTTCGACCCGGTAGCGCGGCTTGGACGTGCGCGCCCGCGCGCCGCGTCGCAACCACGCCAATTCCTTGCGGGCCAGATTGCTGCGGCGGGCCTCGCTCGCGTCGGACTGCCTCGCGCGTTCGGCCCTGGCGAAGATCCAGTCGCCGTAGCCGCCCTCGTAACTCTCGACCTTGCCGCCGACGACCTCCCAGGTATTCGTGGCGACGGTGTCGAGGAACCAGCGATCGTGGGTGACGACGACGAGCGCGCTGCGCCGCGCGGTCAGATGCCGCGCCAGCCACTGCACGCCCTCGACGTCGAGGTGGTTGGTGGGCTCGTCCAGGACGAGCAGGTCGAGATCGCGCACCAGCGCGGCGGCCAGCGCGACCCGGCGACGCTCACCGCCGGAGAGATTGTCCACCGAGGTGTCCATGCCGAGGCCCTCGATGCCGATACCCTCGATGACCGAGCGGATCCGCGGATTCGACGCCCATTCGTGTTCGGCCAGATCGTGGGAGCCGCCGACGCTCTGATCGTCGGCCAGACCCGCGAGCACGATCGAACCCACCGTCGACCCGGGGGGCAGCACCCCGCGCTGGGTCACCACGGCGACGCGCAGTCCGCCGACCCGGCTCACCCGGCCCGAGTCGGGCGCCTCGATCCCGGTCAACACCTCGAGCAGCGTGGTCTTACCGCCGCCGTTCAGACCGACGACACCGATGCGTTCACCGGCGTGCACGCCGAGCGACACATTGTCCAGAAGCGGCGTGACGCCGAAGCTCTTGGACACCTGTTCGAGGTTGATCAGGTTGGACATGGATCCTTCCGAAGGTCGCGCGGGCAGCGCGCTGCGTGCCCCGGCAAGCGTAACGCGCCCGCCATGTCCGGTTCCGCGCCGATCAGCGCTTACCGTGCGCCTCGTCGCCGATCACCCGCGCGCCGGGGACGGGCCCGCTGGCGGTGCGCACGCTGCGGGTGACGCCCGCGCCCGCCAGTTCCGCCGCGACCGAGATCGCGGAATCCGCGCTTTCGCAGAGGAAGGCGCAGGTCGGTCCCGAGCCCGAGACCAGGGCGGCCAGCGCACCCGCCGTGACGCCCGCGCGCAACGTCCTGCGCAGTTCCGGCTTCAACGACAGGGCCGCGGCCTGGAGGTCGTTGCCGAGTAGCGGGGCCAGCTGGGCCGGATCGCCCGAGGCGAGCGCCTGCATGAGGTCCTGCGGTTCGCCCAGGCGGGGCGGATCACCGTTGGCGCGCAGCCGGTCCAGTTCCGCGAAGACCGACGGCGTCGACAGTCCGTCCTTGGCCAGGGCGAGCACCCAGTGAAAGGTATTGCGGGACAGCACGGGCAGCAGCCGTTCGCCCCGGCCGGTGCCGAGCGCGGTGCCGCCGTGCAGCGAGAACGGCACGTCGCTGCCGAGTTCGGCGGCGATCACGGCCAATTCGTCACGGGCGAGCCCGAGTTCCCAGAGTTCGTTCAGCCCGACCAGCGCGGCGGCGGCGTCCGCGCTACCGCCCGCCATCCCGCCCGCGACCGGAATGCCCTTGGTGATCGCGATCTCGACCAGGGGCGCGCGACCCGCGAGGTGCGCCAGCCGCACGGCCGCCTTCCAGACGAGATTGGTCCGGTCGGTCGGCACCTGCGCCGCGCCCTCGCCGGTGACGCGCACACTCAGTACCGTGGACGGGGCGATCCGCAGATCGTCGCTCAGCGAGAGCGCCTGGAAAACGGTCGTCAGATCGTGGTAGCCGTCCGCGCGCAGATCGCCGACTCCGAGGTGCAGATTCACCTTCGACGGCGCGCGCACGATGACTGGGCTTGGCACTACTGACAACACGATGCTCAAGCCTAACCGGTGGCTACGACACCCGTCCCGGCCGATATGAGCCGTTCACCCGCCGGTCGCGATTCGGTGACGACCGACCGCGACCGACTGTTTGCACCACGTACCCCATGGGGGTATCTTCGAACTGTCCGGATACCCCTGGACCGTATTATCGACGACGAGCGAAGGAGTCGGAGATGGCCACAACCACCTACACCGTCAAGGGCATGACCTGCGGGCACTGCGTCAGTTCGGTCAAGACGGAGATCGGCAGGATCGACGGGGTGACCTCGGTGGATGTCGACCTCGCGACCGGCGCGGTGCGCGTGGACAGCACCGAACCCGTCACCGACGCCGCGATCGCGGCCGCCGTCGACGAGGCGGGCTACGAGGTCGCCGTCTGATGCGGGACCGGCTGAGATTCGTCGCGGTCGGCGGTGGACTCGTCGCGCTGCTCGGCGTCGCGCTCGGAATCGGGGCCCTGGTGGGTGATCCGGACGAGACGGTGGATCGCGGCGCGCATCACGCCGAGGCGACCGGAGCGGCGAGCGGGCTGTCGGATTCGGAATCCGGCTACCGCCTCGTCGACCTGAACGCACCGACCGCGCCGAATCAGGCCGGTCCCCTGACATTCCGCATCACCGGGCCGGACGGCGAACCCGTCACGAGGTTCACCACCCAGCACGAGAAGGAATTGCACCTCATCGTCGTCCGCTCGGATGCCACCGAATTCCGGCACGTGCACCCGACCATGGACGCCACGGGCCTCTGGTCGATCGACTGGACGTGGGCCACGCCGGGAAGCTTCCGGGTGTTCGCCGATTTCGTGCCCGAGACCACCGGGGAGCGAAAGGATCTGGTGCTCGGTCGCACCGTCGAGGTCGCGGGCACGGTGACCCTCGCACCGCTGCCCCCGCCCGCCGACACCGCGAACGTCGACGGCTACCGGGTCACCCGCCACGGCGAGCTGTCCACGCGCGGAGGGGAATTGCGTTTCACGATCTCGCGCGACGGCAAACCGGTCACCGACCTCGATCCCTATCTCGGGGCCAACGCCCATCTGGTCGCGTTACGCGCCGAGGATCTGGCCTACCTGCACGTGCATCCGGCGACCGACGGCACCCGAGGACCGGACGTGACATTCCACGCGCAGGCCCCGAGCGCCGACGACTACCGGCTCTACCTGGACTTCTCCCACGGCGGTGCGGTGCACACCGCGGAATTCACCGTCTCGGCCACGGGTTCGGAAATACTCACAGGCCCATCCACATCCGGTGGCGGCGGTCACACGGGTGGCGGACACCGGTGAGCGTTCCGGTCGTCCGCGGCTGACATCGCGGATAAACAGGGTTCTACCAGTGGTTTTGTCGACATGTAAGGTCGATTCGGCGGCACGGGCGACGTTCCTGGGCCGCCCGCCCGTCGATCGACCGTAGGAAGGCAAACGTCGGTTATCCACAGTTCCGGCGCGGGGTGGCCGCCGGCCGTCACCGCGGAGCGGCATTCGAGGTCGATGGGCGGGCGAGAAGGTTCGCCGCGCCGATTCGATCGGTCTGCTCCACGTTGACGGAATCGGGGAGTGCCGCCGCCGTTCGGGCGACAGAGCGGCGCGGACGCCTTCCCGTCGGGCCCGCGAGGTCATTCGAGCAGGGCAGTCCGAATCAGGCTTGCGCGGCCAAGCGGACGTAGGCGGCGGTGTCGAGGGTTTCCCCGCGCGCGGTCGGCGCGATACCCGCCGCGATCAGCCTGCGCTCGGCCTCGGGCGCCGATCCCGCCCACCCGGCGAGCGCGGCGCGCAGCGTTTTCCTGCGCTGCGCGAATGCCGCGTCCACGACGGCGAATACCCGTCGGCGGTGTTCCTCGTCGGTCGGCCAGGGCGGTTCGGCGTAGCGCTCGACGCGGACCAGACCGGATTCCACCCGCGGCACCGGCCAGAAGACCTGGGTACCGACCGCACCGGCGCGACGCACCGTGCCGAAGAACCCCGCCTTGACGCTCGGGACACCGTAGACGCGGCCGCCGGGTTCGGCGGCGAGCCGGTCGGCGACCTCGGCCTGCACCATCACCAGCGAGGTCATGAGACTCGGCAGTTCGGCGAGCAGATGCAGCAGCACCGGCACCGCGACGTTGTAGGGCAGATTGGCGACCAGCGCGGTCGGCACCGCGGGCAGGTCGGCGGCGGCCACCCGCAGCGCGTCGGCCTCGACCACCCGCAGCCGGTCGGCCAGCTCCGGCGCGCGGTCGGCCACGGTGACCGGAAGATGGCGGGCGAGTACCGGATCGATTTCCACGGCGACCACGGAATCGACCACGTCGAGCAGGGCGAGGGTCAGCGAGCCGAGTCCGGGGCCCACTTCGAGCACGGTGTCGGCGCGCCCTACACCCGCCGCCGCGACGATCCGGCGCACCGTATTGCCGTCGTGCACGAAGTTCTGCCCGAGCTGTTTGGTCGGACGAACCCCGAAACGCTCCGCCAGCGTTCGTACCTCGGCGGGGCCGAGCAGAGCTGCGCTGCCACGCACGGAGGTATCGGGTTCTGACACCCGAAGAACCTACCAAGTGCCCGACGTCGGGAAAGGCGCGGTCTACCCGAGGCCGAGGCGGCCGGTACAGGCGGGCCAGGCGCCCCAGCCCTGCCTGGCGCGGGTGACTTCGGCGATCGCGATCTGCTCTTCCCTGGTGGCGAGATCGGCGCGCGGCGCGTAGCGGGTGCCGCCCTGGCGCTCCCAGGTGCTCTGGTCGAACTGGATACCGCCGTAGTAACCGTTGCCGGTGTTGATCGCCCAGTTGCCGGTCGATTCGCACCGGGCCAGCGCGTCCCAGATCGCACCGTCGCGTACCGGGGGCACCTCGGTGCCCGGCTTGGCGCCCTTGCGCACGGTCTTGGGCTGCGCGGGTGTGACGACGGTACTGGCGATCTGCTCCCGGCCGATCTCGGAGCCGTTGAGCATGGTGACCGCGAAAGTGACGTCCTGGACGCCGGGCGCGCCCACTTCCTCGACGACCGTGCGGCTCATGTTCATCGTGACGTCTTCGATGATGTTCTCCGGCGGATCCAGCGGCATCGTCTCGACGCGCTTCTCGATCCGCTGGCGGGTGACGACCACCTTCATCCCGTCGGTGAGCGGGGTGTCCGCGGCCGGTTCCACGCTGTCCCGCTCGATGAGCGGAATACCCGCGACGGTGAGGAATTCGCCGACCGTCGGCGCGGCCAGCCGCACGTCGACGGTATTGCCGATGCCGTCGAGCAGCGCGACGGTGCGCGGGGTCGATACCCGCATCGAGGCCCCGACCAGCGGCAGCCGCTCGCCGCGCGCGGGCGCGACGTAGTTGTCGGCGGGGATCTTCAGCTGTTCCATGGCCTCACCCGCGGTCACGCCGGTGGTCCACACCTTCTGCGCCTTGCCGTCGATCGTCAGGGTGATCTCGCGGGCCCGATTGAAGACGATCGTCGCGCCGTCGACGAGCGCGGCGGCCGGACCGGGGCGCACCAGGTCGCGGTCGGAGACGTCGAAGCCCGCGGCCCGCAGCAGTCCGGCGACATTGCGCGACATGGTGGTCTGGGTGGTCTGCTCGCCGTCCACCACGACGGTGACGGTCTTGCGGTTCACGATCGCCATCGCCGCACCCACGATCAGCGTCATCAGCAGGGCCGCGATCGCCGCGTAGAGCAGCGGCGATCTGGACTGGTTGATGCGCACGAATGGGGACATGGTCACAGCACGATAACGAAGCCGGGATGGCACGACAACCGACGACACGCGAACTGCGCGGACCGTTATCACGAACAAATCTCGACACCGCAGGTAAATCACGGAATGGCGACCACAAGTGAGCTGGATCACACACCCGTGTAGTGCGGTGCCGAACGGGTATTCGCGCGATCTCAGACCCGGTAGACGCGTCTCGCGTTGAGTGTGGTGAGTTCGGCCAACTCGAACGGATCCTGCTCCCGCAATTCGGCCAACGCGCGCACCGTGTACGGCAGGCAGTACGGTTCGTTCGGCGCTCCGCGGAACGGATGCGGGGTCAGATAGGGCGCGTCGGTCTCCACCAGGATCTGCTCGACCGGGACCACCTTGGCGGCCTCGCGCAATTCGTGCGCGTTACGGAAACTCACCGTTCCCGAGAAGCTCAGGAAGTAGCCCTCCCCCACGCACGCGAGCGCCATATTCGTATCCGACGAGAAGCAATGGAAGATCACCTTCGACGGCGCGCCCTCGTCCAGCAATACGGTCAGCAGATCGTGATCGGCCTCGCGATTGTGGATCATCAGCGGTTTCCTCGACCGTTTCGCCAGATCGATATGCCAGCGGAAACCCTCGATCTGGGTTTCGACATCCGCGCAGCCCTCGAGCTTTCCGGGCCAGTAGTAGTCGAGCCCGGTCTCGCCGACCGCGACCACCCTCGGATCGGCCGCGAGCCGTTCCAGCTCGGACTTGGCCTCGTCATCGAGAGCGTTGGCCCTGGTCGGATGCAATGCCACCGCGGCGTACACCCGCGGATCCCAGTGCGCGGCGCGCACCGCCCACCGCGCGGCGGCCAGATCGTCGGCGACGGTGACGATGGTGCCGACCCCGGCCGAGGCCGCCCGGTCGGCCATCACCCGGACCGAATCGGCGTCGGTCGCGCCGCAGGCGTCGAGGTGGGTGTGGGCGTCGACCAGCGGTTCGAGCGGTTCGGGTAGTTCCGGCGCGGGCCGTTTCGCGCTCATCGGCGGCCTGCCGGTGACAGCGCACCGGATGCGGGGATATTCGATCGAGCGACTGAATGCACGCGCATTACAGTAGTTAAACCATGAGCGAGCGAAGCGAGCGATCCATCCCCACCGCCGACGGTTCGGTCGTGCCGGAGCCCGATGTCAGGCAGGCGCAGGCATGAGCGACACCGAGCGCCCGGCGTTCTACGTCACCACTGCCATCGCGTACCCCAACGGCGCACCGCATATCGGGCACGCCTACGAGTACATCTCGGCCGACGCCATCGCCAGGTTCAAACGGCTCGACGGCTACGACGTGTTCTTCATGACCGGCACCGACGAGCACGGCCAGAAGATGCAGCAGACCGCCGCCGCCGAGGGTGTGCCGGTAGAGGAGCTCGCGGCGCGCAATTCGGATGTGTTCGAGGCGATGGACAAGGCGCTCGACATCTCCTTCGACCGTTTCATCCGCACCACCGACGCGGATCACCAGAGCGCGAGCGTGGCCATCTGGGAGCGGATGCTCGCCAGCGGCGACATCTACCTCGGCAACTACTCCGGCTGGTACTCGGTGCGCGACGAGGCGTTCTACACCGACGAGGAGACCACCGTCCAGGAGGACGGCACCAGGATCTCCACCGACACCAAGACCCCGGTCGAATGGACCGAGGAGTCCAACTACTTCTTCAAACTGTCGCAGTACCAGGACAAACTGCTCGCGCTCTACGACGAGCACCCGGAATTCATCGCGCCCGCCACCCGGCGCAACGAGATCGTCAGCTACGTCAAGGCGGGCCTGAAGGATCTGTCGATCTCGCGCACCACCTTCGACTGGGGTGTGCCGGTGCCGGGCCACCCCGATCACGTCATGTACGTCTGGGTCGACGCGCTCACCAACTACCTCACCGGCGTGGGCTTCCCCGATACCGATTCCGCCGCGTTCGGGAAATTCTGGCCGGCGGACGTGCACATCATCGGCAAGGACATCACCCGTTTCCACGCGGTCTACTGGCCCGCGTTCCTGATGTCGGCCGGTGTGGAATTGCCGAAACGCGTTTTCGTGCACGGGTTCCTGTACAACAAGGGCGAGAAGATGTCGAAGTCGGTCGGCAATGTCGTCGACCCGCTCGCGCTCGTCGACGAATACGGCCTGGACGCGCTGCGCTTCTTCCTGCTGCGCGAAATCTCCTACGGGCAGGACGGCAGTTACAGCCACGAGGCCATCGTCGGCCGGATGAACGCCGACCTCGCCAACGAATTCGGCAATCTGGTGCAGCGCAGCCTCACCATGGTGAACAAGAACTGCGATGCCGCGGTGCCGACGCCGGGGGAATTCACCGAGGAGGATCGCGCGCTGCTCGACCGCGCGAATTCGCTGCTCGACCGGTGCCGTGCCGAATTCGACGCCCAGCAGATGCATCTCGCGCTGGAGGCGATCTGGCTGACGCTCGGCGAGACGAACAGGTATTTCTCGGCCCAGCAGCCGTGGGCCCTGCGCAAATCGGGGACCGAGGCGGATCTGGCCAGGATGGCGACCGTCCTGTACGTCACCCTCGAGGTGGTGCGGATCGTCGCGATCCTGGTGCAGCCGGTGATGCCGGGATCGGCGGCGAAGATCCTGGATCTGCTCGCGCAGCAGAATCGGACCTTCGCCGATATCGCGACCCCGCTCACCCCCGGTGTCGCGCTGCCTGCGCCGGAACCGGTGTATCCGCGCTACGTGGAGCCCAAAGAGGGCTAGTAACAACGAGTTCCGACAACGCCGACGTACCGGATCCGGTACGTCGGCGTTGTCGATTCGGACGGAAGTTCCCCTATGTCCAGCGCGCGAGCAGGCGCTTGGCCTCCTCGGCCAGCGCGAACTGGAGGTAGGGCCCGAAACTGATCCTGGCGACCCCCTGTGCGGCGAGCTCGGCCTTGTCGGAGGTGTCGGGAATGCCGATCGCGTTGACGGGCCTGGGCAATTCGGCGGTCAGGCGACGCATATCGGCGTCGGAATGCCTGCCGACCGGATAGAGCACATCCGCGCCCGCCTCGGCCGCCAGTTTCAACCGCGCGATGGCACGGTCGACGCGGTCGGCCTCCTCGCCGTTCTTGCGCAGGAACAGGTCGGTGCGCGCGTTGACGACGACGTGCACGCCCGCGGCGTCGGCGAATTCGCGCAGCCCGCGCACGAAGTCTGCGTGCTCCTCGGGGGTTCGCAGCCGCCTGCCCTCGCTGTGCACGGTGTCCTCGATATTGAGCCCGACCGCGCCCGCCTCGAGCAGTCCCTCGATGAGCTGCGCCGGTTCGAGCCCGTATCCGGCTTCGATATCGACCGACACCGGCACCGTGACGGCGTCGGTGACCTGCCTGACCCTGGTGAGCAGTTCGAGGAAGGTCATCCCCTCGCCGTCGCTGCGGCCGACCGAATCGGAGACCGGATGACTACCGAGGGTCAGTGCGGAAAAACCGGCGGACACCGCGAGGTTGGCCGACCACGCGTCCCACACTGTCGGCAGCACCGCCGGGTTACCCGGCTGGTGCAGCTCGAGAAAGATTTTCGCTTTCTTCTCCAATGACGTCATGGCTCGATCATCCTCTCGTCGGATGAACGCGCGGTGAGGACCGCGTCGTAGAGTTCGCGCCGTGACACCCCGGCCATGGCGGCCACCTCGCCGCACGCGTCCTTGAGCCGCATTCCGCTCGCCGTGAGCGTTTCGACCTCGCCGACCAGATCGGCCGGGTCGGCGGATTCGGGCGCAGCGCCCGCCAGCACGACGGTGATCTCCCCCCGGACACCTTCCCGCGCCCACGCCGCCAATTCGGCGAGGGTGCCGCGCACGACCTCCTCGTAGGTCTTGGTGAGTTCACGGCACACCGCGGCGCGTCGATCAGGACCGAGCACCTGCACCGCGTCGGCGAGGCAATCGGCCAGCCGGTGCGGGGCCTCGAAGAACACACAGGCCCTCGGCTCGGCCGCGAGGCTGCGCAGCCATTCCCGGCGCGCGCCGGATTTGCGCGGCGGGAACCCGTCGAAACAGAACCGTTCGACCGGAAGCGCGGAAAGGGCTAGGGCGGTGGTGACCGCCGACGGGCCGGGCAGACAGGTCACCGGCAGGTCGCGTGCCACGCAGGCGGCGACCATGCGATAGCCGGGATCGCTCACCGAGGGCATGCCCGCGTCGGTCACCAGCAGTACGGTCCGGCCGCCCTCGATATCGGCGAGCAGCGTGGGGATGCGAGCGGTCTCGACGTGATCGTAGAAACTGACCACCCGCCCGGTGATCTCCACCTCGAGCGCCTTCGCCAGCGCCCTGGTGCGCCTGGTGTCCTCGGCGGCCACGATATCCGCGGTGGCCAGAGCCTCGCGCAATCGCCGCGACGCGTCGCCGACATCGCCCATCGGCGTCGCGGCCAGTACCAATCTGCCGCCGACACCGCGTGCCGACTCGGCCGGTCCGCCCGTCGATTCGTCCGCCGCCGATACCTCCGCCGCAGATTCGTCCGCCACCGCACTCCCGCCTCGACCGGATCGCCCGGCGGTCGCCGGATCCACAAGCAGCCTAGTGCTCGCCGCCGGGGCCGCTGGTCGCGCTGAACGGGAAGGCGCACCGAACAGGCGGATTCGGAAGGTACGCGGATCGGACGCCCGGAACGGGCGATCCGGACCTGGGACCGGTCCGCGAGGTTACGCGAACAGGGGGTTGCGCGAGACGCCGTCGCGACCGACAGGCGGCGGGGCGGCGGTGTGCTCACCGATGCGCGACCGCCGGGCGGGAACCGCATACGATCGGGGCGTGACCCAGGTGACCTCCCGTACGAGCACACCGTTCGGGACCGTGCCACAGTGGTCGAGTCCCGCCCCGCTGCGGCCGTCCCCGGATTTCGGGCCGACCGACACCCTGCGGGGCTGGGTCGTCACCGCGATCCTGACCGCCGTCGCCGCCGTGACACGGTTGTTCCTGCTGCACAGTCCCACCGACGCGCGCACCCCTGTTTTCGACGAGAAGCATTACGCGCCGCAGGCCTGGCAGATGCTCACCGGCGGCGGGGTCGAGGACAACCCGGGGTACGGCCTGGTCGTGCACCCGCCGGTCGGCAAACAGATGATCGCCATCGGCGAGGCCATCTTCGGCTACAACAGCTGGGGCTGGCGGTTCAGCGCCTTCGTCGCGGGCACGCTGCTGGTCCTGCTGGTCATCCGGATCGTGCGGCGAATGGCGCGTTCCACGCTGATCGGCGCCATCGCGGGCATCCTGCTCATCTGCGACGGGGTGACCTTCGTCTCCTCGCGGATCGGCATGCTCGACATCTTCATGGCGCTGTTCGTCGTGGCCGCTTTCGGCTGTGTGATCGTCGACCGCGACGAGGTGCGGCATCGCCTCGCGCGCGCGGCGGCCCAGGGACGTATCGGCGACACGTCGTGGGGACCGAGGCTCGGTGTGCGGTGGTGGCGTTTCGGCGCGGGCGTCCTGCTCGGGCTCGCGTGTGGAACCAAATGGTCCGGCATCTATTTCATCGTCGCGTTCGGGCTGCTCAGCGTATTCTTCGACCTCGCCGCGCGGCGCACCTACGGGGTGCGCGCCCCCTGGTTCGGCACGGCGGTGCGCGATATCGGGCCCGCGCTGTACGCGCTGGTCGTGATCCCGCTCGGGGTCTACCTCGCGAGTTACTGGGGATGGTTCGCCAGCGAGACCGGGGTGAACAGGTACGCGGTCGGCAACCAGATCGGGCCCGGGGGCACCTTCTCGTTCGTGCCCGACGCGCTGCGGTCGCTGTGGTACTACAGCGGCGAATCGCTGCAATTCCACGAGGGACTGACCAACTCGGCGGGCAATCACCACCCGTGGGAATCCAAGCCGTGGACCTGGCCGATGGGCCTGCGCCCCATGCTCTACTACTACGCCGACGCCAATGTGGAGGGCTGCGGCCAATCCCAGTGCGTCAAGGCCGTCATGCTCGTCGGAACCCCCGCCATCTGGTGGATCGCGCTGCCGATCCTGGGCTGGATGCTGTGGCGCGCGATCACCCACCGCGACTGGCGCTACACCGCGGTGCTCGTCGGCTACGGCGCGGGCCTGCTGCCCTGGTTCCTCACCCTCGACCGGCAGATGTACTACTTCTACGCGGTGCCGCTGGCCCCATTCCTGGTGATGGGAATCGCGCTGGTGCTCGGCGATATCCTGGGGCCCGCCAGGGAATTCGCCGCGCGCCGAAGTCCCACGGGCGCGTTCCTGCCCCCGCTACCGAGCGAACGCCGCAGCCTCGGACTGCTGGCCGTCTGCCTGTACCTGGGCCTGGTCGTCGCGAATTTCGTGTGGCTGTGGCCAATTCTGGTGGCCCACCCCATCACGCCGAGCAGTTGGCACGACCACCTGTGGTTGCCGAGCTGGCGCTGAGGTCGCACCGGAGCACGTCACCGCGATTCGAGCGCCGCCTTCACATAGCGCACGGCGGTCTCGTCGTCCACGCCGAGTCTGCGCACCGCCGTGACGTACTCGCTCGCCGCCCGCCCGGCCGCGTCCCTGGTCGGGTCGCCGGAGGACGCGATGAACGAGCCCTGTCTGCCCCTGGTCTCCAGTACCCCGTCCGCTTCCAGCTCGCGGTAGGCGCGGGCCACCGTGTTCGGGGCCAGCCCGAGCTGGGCCGCGAGGGCTCGCACCGTCGGGATCTTGGTACCCGCGGTCAGTTCTCCCGCCCGCACCCTGGCGATGATGCCCAGGCGTAGCTGCTCGTAGGGCGGTATCGGAGAGGCGGTGTTGATCGTGAACTGGAACATGGCGGCTCACACGTCATCGCGGGCGAGTGGACAGGACAGGCACCGAGGTCCGCCTCGTCCCGACCCCAATTCGGAGCCGGGTATGGGCAGCACCTCGATGCCCGCGTCCATCAGTCGCGCATTGGTCATTTCGTTGCGTTCGTAGGCGACGACGACCCCGGGCGCGAGCGCCAGGGTGTTGTTGCCGTCGTCCCACTGTTCCCGTTCGGCGGTCACTCCGTCCAGTCCCGTATCGATCACACGCAGTTTGCCGATCCCCATCGCCTCGGCGGCCGCGGGTAGGAACGGGTCGGGCCCGCGCATGGACACCCCGTCGCCGCCGCCGCGTCCGCCGTAGCTGTTCTCGCGGCGAATCGTGAACGCGCGCAGCGAGTCCCGCACGGCCGGATACATGACGACGGCGTCGGTGTCGACCATGGTGCAGACCGTGTCCAGATGCATGGTCGCGCGATTCTGCGCGATCGGAACGACCAGGACGGTGTGGGCGAGTTCGTCGTCGAACAGACTGCGCGCCAGCGCTTCCGCTCCTGCGGGCGAGGTACGTTCGCCGACGCCGACGGCCAGCACGCCCGAGGCCAGCAACAGCACGTCACCGCCCTCGATCGGCGCGGTATGCGATTCGTAGGCGCGGCGCACCCCGAGGAAACGCGGATGGAAGGCGTAGATCAGATCGGTGAGCGAGGTCTCTCGCATCCGGGCGGGCAACGCGAGCGAGGTGATGGCGACCCTCGGTCCGACCCAGAACGACGAATCCCTGGTGAACAGCAGGTTCGGCAGCGGATCGATGACGAAATCGGCGCCGTGGTGCATTCGTCGCACCAGCGAGGCCGTGGTCGGGCCGAACGGCAGTTCGTCGAAGGTCATCCCGGCCATGAGGATATCGGCGAGTTCGGCGGCGGGCACACCGCGCAGGTAGGCCGCGAGTTCGTCGGCCAGGGCGTGTCCGAGGCGGCGCGCGTCGACCCCGGCGGAGATGCCCTGGATCCGCGCGGCCCCGCTGACCGCGAGGGTCTCGGCGAGCAGGTCGGCGAGTAACAGCACCTCGACGCCGCGATCGCGAAGGACGTTCGCGAAGGTGTCGTGCTCCTGCTGGGCCCGCTCCACCCACGGGATGCCGTCGAACAGCAGTTGATCGTTGTTGCGTGGGGTCAGCCTGCGCAGCTCGTCGCCGGGTCGGTGCAGCAGCACGGCACGCAGCGCGCCGACCTCGGAGGTCACACCGAGCTTCGTTCCGTCGGCGAGGCCGGACGTCTCGTCGGGCGGACTCGCTCCGGTCCCCCCTGGCACCGCGTCTGCTCCCATGGTCCGACCGTAGTTCGCGAATCGCTTCCGAGCACGCAATTCGCCCTTCGAATACGCCGGTGTCCGAATCTCACACCCGCCGCTTCAACCTGAAGTATTGTTGAGGTGAATGGAGGAGCGTGCATGTCGACTGCCGATTGGCGAGCGAAGGAACTGACCCCCGGGCAACTGTCCGAGCGTAGCGGAGTGGCCGTTTCCGCGTTGCACTTCTACGAACGCGAAGGCCTCATCAGCAGTCGTCGCACCAGTGGGAATCAACGTCGGTACACCCGTGAGACTTTGCGCAGGGTCGCGTTCATCCGCATTTCCCAACGGGTCGGCATACCGCTCAGCGAGATTCGGTCGGCACTGGACAAATTGCCCGAGGGCCGCACCCCGACCAGGCGCGACTGGGAGACGTTGTCCACCACCTGGCGCACCGATCTCGACGACCGGATCAATCAGCTGATCCGCCTGCGCGACAACCTCACCGGCTGCATCGGCTGCGGCTGCCTGTCACTGGGCAGCTGCAAACTGGTGAACGAGCACGACCGCCTCGGCGTCGACGGTCCCGGCGCCCGCGTCCTCGACACCCACCTCAACTGCTCTTCGAAACCAACAGCCTGCTGAACGAGGCGCTGACCCGCCGCATCAGGAAGTCGTACGGGTAGCGGAACTTTCGCACCCACCAGAAGCCGAAGCGAATATCGAACGAGCTGTAGACGATGAACCTATTGCGTTCTACGCCGCGCAGAATCGCGTTCGCCACCCGTTCCGGCGGAATGGCGTGCCCGGTGAATTTCGCGGTGAGTTTCCGCACTCGCGGATCGTCGCGGTCCACACCGACCAGATCCACACTGTGCACCAGCGGCGTATTCACCGCGCCCGGCGCCACCAGGTGCACCGAAATGCCATGGCGGCGCAAATCGATGCGCAGCACCTCGGAGACACCGCGAATCCCGAATTTGCCCGCGCTGTAGGCCGCGTGCCACGGCAGCGCGATCAACCCCGCCGCCGAGGACACGTTCACCAGTGCGCCACCTCGGCCCGCCCGCACCATCGGCGGCACGAAATTCTCGATGACGTGGATGGGCCCCATCAGATTGACCTCGACCATATTCCGCCAGTGCCGGTGTTCCAGCGTCTCGACGGTCCCCCACGCCGAGATGCCCGCGACGTTCATGACGATATCGAGGGCGTCGTGCTCGGCGTGGACATCGGCGGCGAAGGCGGTGACCGCGTCGTAGTCGGTGATGTCGAACGCCCGGCTCGCCAGCACGGTCCCGCCCGCGGCGCGAATGGATTCGGCCGTGTCGGCCAACCCCTCTTCGGCGATATCGGTGAGCACGAGCAGCGCCCCCGCGTCGGCCGCGGCCAGCGCCGTCGCCCGACCTATTCCGCTCGCCGCACCCGTGACCAGTACCTTCGCCCCGCGCATCGTCCTACGCCCGAGTTCTCGCACCGCTGCTCCCTGTCCTCGAGTCCACCCGCTTCGTCCCCGCAGGCTACTCGGCCGGTCGCGCGAGGGCCCATGCCTTACGGCCGATCTGTGACAGGTCACCGACCGAGGACGTCGAGCATGCCCGCCACCGCACGCGGCCAGGTGAACTGTTCGGCGCGGATTCGCGCGGCCCGTCGCCGCCCCACCGTGGGCAGCGCGAGCACGTCGGTGACCGCGTGCGCGAAGGCCGACGGGTGATCGGCGGCGACCGCGCCGCATTCGGCCGTGACGATGTCGACCAGCGCCGAGGAACGACTCGCGACCACCGGGGTGCCCGCGGCCAATGCCTCCAGCGCGGCGAGCCCGAAGGTCTCGTGCGGGCCCGGCGCGAGCGAGACATCCGCGGTCGCCAGGAGTTTCGCCACCATGGTGCGATCGGAGATGAATCCGGTGAAGTGCACGGCGGGCGATCCGTCCGGCAACGCGGGCAGACTCCGCGCCCTGCGTTCGAGTGCCTCGCGACGCGGCCCGTCCCCCGCGACGACCAGTCGCGCCGCCACACCGTCCTTGCGCAGTTCGCCGACCGCCTCGATGCTGCGGTCCACCCGTTTCTCCACCGAGAGGCGTCCGCAGTGCACCAGGAGCGGATGAGCGCCGACACCGAGGTCCGCGCGCAGCCGATCGTCGCGCCTGCGCGGGCTGAACAGATCGAGATCCACCCCGAGCGGTACCAGTTCCGCGTTCGCCGCACCGATCCGCAGGAATTCGGCCCGCGCGAATTCCGTTGTGCAGACGACGATGTCGTATTCTTCGGCGGTGCGGCGGTTGGCGATGTCGGCGCACCGCCGCGCGAGCGAACCGGGCATCACCTGACCGAGCAGGCGGTCGAGCCTTTCGTGCGAGATCATCACACTCGCCACGCCGCGGCGGCGGGCCCACCGTCCGAAACCGCGCAGCGTCAGCCGGTCGGAGACCTCGAGGACGTCGGGGGCGAGCCCGGCCAGCACATCGGCCACCCGGCGCGGATCGGCCGCGCGGTAGCCGCCGGTCCACGGGATTGCCAGCGCGGGCAGGGTTATTCGCACCGCGCCGGTCGGCAGCACCTCTTCGTCACGACGCGGACCGGGCACGATCAGGACGACCTCGTGTCCCGCCGCCACATATCCCTCGCCGAGATGGTGCAGCGCGGTGCGCAGACCACCGGACCGCGGACCGTAGAAGTTCGCCAGCTGCACGATGCGCACCAGCCGATCGTCGCCCCGACACCGTTACCCCGGGGACTGTAGCGCTCAACGGGGCGTGAACAGCTGGGGAAGAACGCGCGAAACCGTGGTTCAGCGCGCGGTCTGGGTGCGCCCGACGCGCGGCAGATCCAGGTCCAGCGGAATCCGGCCGAGCGCCAGATGTTCCTCCACCTGCTCGGCGGGCATCGGCCGGGCGATGAGGAAACCCTGCGCCCGATAGCAGCCCAGACCGACGAGGGTGCGCGCGGCGACGGCGGTTTCGACACCCTCGCCGACGACGCCGAGACCGAACGATCCCGCCAGGCCGATGATGGATTTCACGATCGCCAGATCGTCGGTGCTCGCGCCGAGCCGCTGCACGAAGCCGCGATCGATCTTCACCGCGTCGACCGGAAGCGCCTTGAGATGGGACAGCGAGCTGTAGCCGGTGCCGAAATCGTCGATGGCGATCTGCACGCCCATGCGTTTGAGTCCGCGCAGGGTGACCTGTGTGCGCGCCAGATCCTGGACGACGACGTGTTCGGTGATCTCCAGGCAGACCGAACTGCCGTCGATGCCGAACAGCCGCAGGATGTCCTCGATGCGCTCGACGAAATCCAGGCTGACCAACTGCACCGGCGAGACGTTGATCCGCATGACCACATTGCCCGCCAGCCCGCGCCGCCGCCATTCCGCGAACTGCGCGCACGCCGACCTGATCACCCAGCGCCCCAGCTCACCGGCCAGATTGGTGGCCTCGGCGACGGTGACGAAAGCGGCCGGGGGTAGCAGTCCCCTGGTCGGATGCATCCAGCGCACCAGCGCCTCCAGCGCGACGATCCGGCCGGTGCGCAGATCCACCTCGGGCTGGTAGTGCAGGAGCAGGGAACCGTCGGAGACCGCGCCGCGCAGATTCAGCTCGACATCGTCCTGGAGTTCGAATTGCGCGCGCATGGCGTCGGTGAAGACCGCGACGCCGTTGCCGCCCCCGGATTTGGCCGACAGCAGGGCGTGATCGGCCCGACGCAGCACGTCGGCGACGGTGGTCTCGCCGGGAATGCCGACCGCGACGCCGACGCTGGCCCCACGGCTGACCGATTCACCGCCGACGGTCACCCGCCTGCCGATCAACTGCTGGATCCGCGCCGCCTCGTATTCCGCGGCGACCGCGTCCATCGGCTTGGCGGGCACGATGACGAATTCGTCGCCGCCGAGACGGGCGATCATGTCGTTGGGGTCCAGATGCTCACGCAGCCGCGACGACAGCGTCCTGATGAAATTGTCGCCCGCGGTGTGTCCGAGAAAATCGTTGAGCGCCTTGAGCCGGTCCAGGTCGAGGAAGAAGGCGGCGACCGGTCCCGGGGAGCCCGCGCGCAGACGCTCTTCCATGTGTTCGAGCAGGGCGCGACGGTTGGCCAGCCCGGTCAGGTCGTCGTGCAGCGCGATGTAGCGCAACCGCTCCTCGGCGACGACCCGCGCTTGGAGCTGGGCGAACAGCGCCGCGATGGCCTTGAGCACATTGAGTTCCCTGGTGCTCCACTCGCGGTCGCCCTCTTTGATGAACCCGAGCACCCCGGTCGACTCGCCGCGCGAGAGCAGCGGCATGGCGGCCGAGGTGACCTGCGGAATGCCCGAGGCGCGCCGCACCGTCTCCTGGTAGTCGGCGAATTCGGGGGTCGGCCTGGCCAGCACCGGTTCGGTCGAATGTTCGAGCTGACGGAACACGCCGTCGGCGCTCTCGAAGTAGATGATGCCGAGCGGATCGGGATCGGGCACCTGCTGGCGGTGCGGCCATTCGGCGACCAGGATCGTCGCTCGCCGTTCACGGTCGGTATGACGCACGTAGCTGAAATCGACGTCGAAGTATTCGACCAGCTGGGCGAGCACGCGTTCGGTAGCCGCCACCATGGTCGTGGCGTCCACACCCATCAGCTCGGAGGCGACCTGGGTCACCAGTGAGTCGAGTGTCCGCCGAGGCACTTTGTCTCCGATCGCGCTAACTACGGCTGTCCACGCCCGGCAGCGGACGCCGCCTGCTCCGCACCGGGGCAGTGTCGGCGGCCGGGTAACTCAAGCGCAGAACCAATGCCATGATCTCATGCCCCGGCACTCCCAGTAGGTTCAGGAAACGGCTCTGAAGTGACGCTAGTGTATCCACGTAGTCGGGGGAAATCGCGGCGAGTTCACCAGAACTTCGCGCGTAGAGGTACATCGGCGAGATCGGTTGCACCGCCAGACCGTGCCGCTGCGCCTCGATCCACACCCGTGACACCGCCGTACCCGCCCTCGCGTAGCCCTCGAGACGGGAATCCGCCGCGCCGAAGGTGACCGCGACGAGTGCCGATCCGGTGCGCACCCGATCCCTGGTGTACGCGCCCAGTGCCGCGCCGCCGTCCCACGACCGCAACTGCGCCATCACATCGGCGCGGCGCGCTATCTCGAAACCCGCCCACTCCTTCGGTGTCAGCGCCAGGCCGCGCGCGTCGATGCCGACGTCGGGATCGTCCTCGGGCCAGCGCACCTCGTCCATCATCTCCGCGTGCGTCCGCGGGGTCAGATAGCGCACCCGGTCCGATTCGCCGCACAGTGTCGCGGCCAGCGCCAGATCGTCGCGGTCGGTGAGCGCGCGCAGGTTCGCTCCCGAGTCGACGGCGACGGCGTTCAGCGCGGCCAGGACCGCGTCCGGTATCGCCGCGCCGGTGCCGGGTGCGCGATCGGTCGCGCGGGTGAGTACCGCCGGGTAGTCCGCGGCCAGCACCGGATCGTCGCCGTCGCCCAGCGTCAGCACTCCGGTCAGCACGACGCCCGCGTCCTGTTCGACGAATCGGTGCGGCCCCAGCAGTCCGTGCGCCGCCGCGGCGGTCCGCGCGTTGTACAGCGCGGCGCCGAGCGCGACCGCGCTGCCGCGGAATCCGATATCCATCGCCGATGACGCTTCCGGCGCGAGTTCGATCCGGAGCGCGCAGGCATCGGCCCGTAGCCGCCACGGCTGGGAATTGCCGCCGGAGGGCGCTCGCTGGGCGGCGGTCATGATCGCGCCGATCGGATCGACGGCCGGTGCGGGCTCGGGCGGATCGTCCCAGACCGGCTCGCCCTCGGGCACGGGCTCGGCCAGATCGTCGAGACAGTCGTCCACATCGATCCTGATACGCCCCGACGGCAGTTTCCGGCCGAGCCCGATCCGCCTGGCCGCCGCCACCACGCTCGCCGCCCCGTGCATGACATCGCTGCCCAGCTGCGGCCAGCTCGACAGCGTCTCGCCGACCTCGACCATGCTCGCCGCCATTCGCGCCGACAGGCCGCGAGCCCCGAGCAGCCGCACCACGAACGGGGCCTTGTCCTGCGCGGAGAGGCCGCGCAGATCGGCCGCGCGCACCCCGCCGAGCAGACCGTGGAAGGGCTCCCGATCCGGTTCGAGGTCGAAGCGCTCGACATCGAGCAGGCCGCGGTCGCTGGTTTCCATCAGCAGCGGAACGCGGTGCGTCGCCGCCGCCTCGCGGATCACCAGTTTCATGTCGAGCGAATCGCATTCCTCGACGACGATCGACAATCCGGCGAGGAACGCGTCGACGGAATCGGCGTCCAGACCGGTCTCGAAGATCTCGACCGGCAGGTAGGGGTCGAGTTCGGCGATCTTGCGCGCCGTGACGACAGCCTTGTTGACGCCGATGTCGAATACCGTGCCGGGCACCCGATTCAGATTCGACAGTTCGATGTCGTCCAGGTCGGCCAGCCGCAGCGTGCCGACCACGCCCTCCAGCGCGAGCAGGTAGGCGATCGCGTGTCCGACGCTCTGACCGACCACGCCGATCGTCGAGGTGGCCAGCCGGTCCTGTTCGGCGCGGGTCAGTTTGTTGCGATTGCGATCGAGCCGCACCGCGCGGAAGACATCCGGACCGGGAAGTCCGACCAGGGCGCGACGCCACGGGTAGTAGATCCACCGTTGCGCGTCCGGATCGGCGACCGACCCCGCGGCGCCCGCGAGGCGGTCGAACTCGGCGCGCAGCGGTTCCCGCAGGTCGATGTGCTCGATATGCGGCAGGTCGCGCAATTCGGCGAGGGTTCTCGCGTGCGCCGGGTCGGCCTCGTCCAGGATCAGCGGGCGATGGTCCGACACTCGGGCGGGATCATCGCCCATGGCCGTCCCGCCCCTGTGCGGCCCGCTCGCTGCCCGGCGGCGGGGCGAAGTAGGAATGGTCGGCCTCGGCGAGCGCGCGGGTCTCGGCGCGGATCCGCGCGCTCTGCGACCGATCCGCGAACGCACGATAAGTGCGGGTGTCCCACCAGATCGGGACGGTCCGGTAGCGCGCGTCCGGGTAGGGCACCGACGGAATGTGCGCGGCGCGCACGGCCCCGCTGGCCCGATGCCGAGGCACCGTGAAGGTGGCGACGGTGGCGAATCCGAAGCGGGCGTCCAGCAGCAGCGCGCCGTGCAGCACGGCGCGCGAGACCACATCGCCGAGTGCGGATCGGTGCGGCGAGTCCCGCGCCACCCAGGCGCCCTTGGCCTCGACCACGCCCTCGGGAATGCGGTCGGCGACCATGCGCCGCAGTTCCACGGAGCCGCGACGCCCGTCCCAGTCGGCGACGCCGCGGACCTCGTCGACATGGGTGTACCTGCCCTGGATCCGGACACCGGCGACCGCCTCGCCCGCCGGATCCAGACCGAGGAAGAACAGCGCCGTCGAGGCGCCGTCGCTCGTCCGCTCGAATTCGAGCGCGGGTTCGACGCCGAATTGGCGGTAGACCTCGTGCGCCCCGTTCAGATAGCGATTCCACAAGGTAGGACACGCGGCGGGAGCGGCGACAAAGAATGTGTATCCGGATTGCTCGTCACGGAATCGCGGGATTCCCGCGCCGAGGGCGTCTTCCGGAACGACTGCAATCGCTTCGACAGTCATCGGCATTCCTACTCCGTTGCTCCGCGCTCGCGCACGGTCGTTCATACCCCATCCGGCGAACACGGCCCCCGGATTCGTTCGGGCGGCAGAGTCGCCTAGGGCAGTATCCGCCATCCCACGAGAATTCACCAGGCATCCGGCTAACCTTCCGGAAACATCGCGAAATCGCCCGAGTTACCGCAGTTCAGGACCCCGACAACCAATACGATTCGCAACGAAAAGACCAGTTGGTTCCCTCATCGCAATTAGCGGGCTATCAAACCAGGATGGAAATGAAGAGTTCGACCGACTCCGGCCCGCGCCAGATCTCTATTTCCTCGCGGTAGGCGCGGGTGATCTCGGCCGAGGCCGTCGCGTCGTCCACCTGCGCCCAGACGTCCTCGACCGGATCGTGGTAGTCGCCGTTCGGCTCGAAGCGGGCGTAGACACCCTTGGGCACCCGGACCAGGAGGTCGCCCACCGGGGCCGCCTGCGGCGCGCGGTACTCGAAACACACCAGCGCGTTGTAGTTTCCCGCGGGATCGGGCACGTAGACGGTGAACAGCGGCTGGGAGGTCGCCGCCCGGTCGCGCAGCCGATCCTTGAGGAATTCGATCAGATCGCTGTTGCTGACCTTGAAGCTCGGACGCACCCGCGGAACGACCAGCCCACCGTAGATCGCCTCGTTGCGGACAACGATCGCATAGCTCATCGGGGATCTACCGCCAGATACAGATCGATTTTGTAGGCGTGCGGATAACACTCGAAATCACCCGTATAGGTGCGTTTGATCTGGTTGTGCTCCTCGGCATAGGCGATCTGCGTCCACAGGTCGGTCATCACCTGCGGAAAGTTACCGACCGAAGAGAAGCGGGCATAGGAGCCGCCCCGAAGCAGTGCCACGAGGTGACCGCGCGTGACTTCCTCGAACGTCGCGCACTGATATCCGACGATCTGGGTGTGGTAAGTGCCGAGTTCGCCGCTGTAATCGGTATACGCACTCGCGAGCGGGCCGCCCAGATCCTGATGCAGCACCGCGGCCCAAGCGGCCTCGAGGTCCTGGTCACGCAATTCTCCGAGCGCACGTTTCGGGCTGCGCACCGGTAACCCGGCAACCCACGTCTCGTCCCGCTCGACGATTTCAAACTGCATGAAAAGACTCTTTCGAGATATATCCGGGGGCGACGCCCGCATCCGGTCGGACAGAAAGGCCATGCTATCAACACGGCCGGACGGAAAACGATCACCTCGGCCGCCGGGTTCCCGCGCACGCACCCGGTTTGAACTGGACGGATGTCCGCCAAGGGGGCTTGCACCCGGGCTGCGCGGCCGCCCTTCGCCGGGCGCGCCGAACCGGCACGCCGACCCCGCACGGGGTTCGCAATCGCGGGGCAATCCCGGGAGGTGCCGTCACAGCGAACACACGCTCCGAAAATCGCCCCGAGCAGACTCACCGCTATTCGATCAAGCCCGACGGCGTGTCCGGCCCGACCGGCCGGATCAGACAGGTCAGGAACCGCGACGGGCCGTGCGGAAGCCGGACACAGGACAGTTCGACCGGCTGCCAGCCCCGCGACAACGTGAGCAATCGCACCACCCCGCGCGCCCGATCCACCCGGTTCTCCACCAGTGATCGCAGCGCCGTCAGATAGATCCCGATGTCGTCGGGGTGGATCAGATGGGTGGTCGCCAGATCGAAGTCACCCGCGCCCGACGGATCGGTGCCCTTGGACGCGGGATGATGACGCCACGCGATGTCGCCGAGCGGCGGCGTCAGCCATTCGATGATCTGCATGGTCTCGGCATCGATCAGCGCGGTGGTGCCGCCGAGCAGCGCGACGGCGGCGTCATCACGGTAGGTCGGCGCGATCAGGCCGGGTTCACGCGCGGGCTCGACCTGGAGCAGCAGTCCCCGCAGGACATCGGGCCCGTGGTGGCGGAAGAATCCGAACACCCTGGCGCTGCGCTCGTCCGGAGTACGCACCTGCATGGCGCCCTGCCACCTGGTCCCCGGCCGCGAGTCCAGCGCCGCCGTCATCAGCCGGTCGCGCTCCTCGCATTCGATGATCCGCGACAGGAACCACGCGCCGTGCAGCCGTGGATGCCCGGGCGGCAGGACCGTCCCGCCCGTCCCGTCCGCCAGCACCGTCCACTGTCTGCCGTGCCAGAGGAAGGCGTCGATACCGGGCGCGGGATCACGCCGCCGCCTGCCGACCCACAACCGCACGGCCAGCGGCGTCCCGTCCGGCCCCGGCACCGGCTCGGCGTGCACATCCCGCCGTTCCCCCCGCACCAGGACCTCGCGATCGCAGCTCTCGTTGCTCTCGATGGCCTGCGCCACCACCGAACTCGCGACCGTGGACAGCGACCCCGGCCGCACCAGCCGGTGCAGCGAGCGCTCGCGCGCCGTCCGCTCCTCCGGCACCTGCCTGATCGCCCGATCCGGTTCCGCGGCGTCTATCACGTACCACATATCCCACCCCTCGACTTCGTTCGGACGGTCGCATTCCCCTGCCCGTCACCCCGCCTGAGCTCCGTCCCTGTCCCACCGGATGCTCGTCGCACCGACTCTACGACCACTGGCGCGCGAGAACACAGTCGAGCAGACTCGATCACCATGCGGACCCGGATACCCGTCCACGCCGAACACGTCCTCCGACAGCGCCACCGCCCGGTGCCGCCAGCCCGATCCGGATCCGCCGCGTGAGTCCCACGGTCCCCGCCATCCGCTGCGGGGCACGCGTGCGTGAGCAGCCCGTGGCGCACGAACGCGCGGGCCGACTCGCCGCGACACTCGCCGCGCGGGGTATCGGCCGCGGTGATCGGGTGGCGGTACTGCTGCGCAACGACATCGAATTCCTCGAGGTCTCCCTCGCCGTCGCCACCTGCGGCGCGAATCCGGTGCCCATCAACACCAGATGGCAGGCGCGCGAGATCGCCCACGTGCTCGCCGACGGCGGCGCGCGGATCGTCATCGCGCATACGGAGTTCATCACCGCCGTCGAACGGGCGATCGAATCCGCCTGTCTCACAGCGCGGATCGTCGAAGTCGCGATGCCGGTCGAACTACTCGACGAAGCCGGGCTCGACCACACCGCGGCGACGCCGACCGGCAGGCACCCCACCCTCGAGCAGTGGATCGCCGACAGCGAGACGCCGTTGGGTCACGTCGACGGGGCGATCGCGGATTCCATGGGCCTGATCTACACCTCCGGCACCACCGGGGCCCCCAAAGGCGTACTGCGCGAACGGATGACGCCGACTCAGCTGCTGTCTATCGCGGGCGGCACGGCACAGCGGATGGGCCTGGTCCCCGGTGGCCGGATGCTCGTCGCCGGGCCGCTGTACCACACCAGCCCGAACGCGGTCGCCGTGCTGGCGTTGCGCATGGGCACCGACATCACGATCATGCCGCGCTGGGATGCCACGCGCTTCCTGCGACTGGTCGACGAACGACGGATCACCCAGGCCAAAGTCGTGCCGACGATGCTGTCACGACTGCTGTCGGTGCCCGACGACATCCGCCGCCGCTGCGACGTCTCCAGCCTGACCCACCTGATCCATTCCGCCGCGCCGTGCCCGCCCGCGGTCAAGCGCGCGGCCATCGACTGGTTCGGCGACGCCCTGATCGAGTTCTACGGCTGCACCGAGGCAGGCACCATCACCTGGATCAGCGCCGCCGAATGGTCGGCGCATCCGGGCAGTGTCGGTCGCGGCGTGGACGGGTCGGCCGCCGTCGTCGCCACCGCGGACGGAATCCGGCTTCCCCCGGGCGAAATCGGCCGGGTGTTCGTGCGCGGCGCGGACTACTGGCCGGCGTTCCGCTATCTGGGCCGCGACGCGGAGGCCACCACACCGATCCCCGGTTTCCTCGATATCGGCGATACCGGCTACCTCGACGAGGACGGCTACCTCTACCTGACGGGCCGCTCCAGCGAGATCGTCATCTCCGGCGGGGTGAACATCTATCCCGCCGAAATCGAATCGGCCTTCCTCGAATTCGACGGCGTCGAGGATGTCGCGGTATTCGGCATCCCGCACGCCGGGGATCTCGGCGAAGTCGTCGCCGCGCATGTCGTGGCGCGTCCCGGTGCGCTTCTGGACACCGAGGAATTGCGGAAAGGATTGCGCGACCGGCTCGCCGACTACAAGATCCCGCGCGAACTGCGAATCGTCACCGAACTCCCGCGCGATGATTCGGGGAAGATCTACAAACGCCGACTGCGAGCCCTCTACTCGGACCGAACCCTCGGCACGACAACAGAATCCGGCCCTGGCGGGCCCGGATCACCTACGCGGCTTCGACATACGCCTTGACGCGGTTCAATGTCTCCAGCATCCCCTCGCGATTGGTCCGCCCCCGCCAACGACCGGCCAACGCCCAGTACAACCGCAGCGGCACGGTCCTGGACAGTTCGAACGATTCGGTGACATCGGTGCCGCCGTCGACCGGCTCGAACACATAGCGCCAGGTGTTGATGGCCATACCGCCGGGGCCGAGCACGATGAAGGCGAATTCACGTCCCGGTTCGCTCGCGGTCACGCGGCACACGGTCGAATATTTGAGACCCCAGCCGTTGCGGTTCACATGTCCGCGGAATTTCGCCCCGACCACGGGCTCCTTCGCGTCGCCCACCCATTCGGCGGCGAAGGTTTCGGGACTGAATCGCCCGGTGTTGGTGACGTCGCCGACGAGTTCCCAGATCTTCTCGGCGGGTGCGGCCATCCGAACTGTCACGCTGTCCTGCATACCCGCACGCTAGCAGGTGCGGCGATCGGCTCGGCCGATGATCGGCACCGGCCTAGTGTTCTTCGCCGATCACGGCGGTCAATTCGCGCAGACGGGTGCGGAACTCGACCAATTCCGCGGGATCCCAGCCGATGGCGCAGGCCAAACTCCGCGGAATATCGGCCGCGCGCTCGCGCAATGCCACACCGTCGTCGGTCAGCCCCACCCGCACCGACCGCTCGTCCTCGGCGCTGCGGCTGCGCGTCAGCAGTCCGTTCGCCTCCAACCGCTTGAGCAGCGGCGAGAGGGTGCCGGAGTCCAGGTCGAGTGCCGCCCCCAGCTCCTTCACCGCGACGGACCCGCGTTCCCACAGCACCAGCATCACCAGATATTGCGGATAGGTCAGCCCGAGTGGATCGAGCAGCGGACGGTACAGTCGCGTGACCGCGCGGGAGGCGGCGTACAGCGCGAAACACACCTGGCTGTCGAGCCGCAATTCCTCGCCGACGGCGATCTCACCCTGTGTCATCGTCACACCTCCTACCCAAACGGTAGCGGGCAACTCAATTGCACACAATAATTGCTGGTGTGACACCTATCGCCCGGTTTGCCGGGTGTCAGCAGCCGTCGGGACCGCAGGACTCCGCGTCCTCGGCGGCGACCGTGACCAGCGGCGAACGAGCCGACCACGCCTGCTCCAGCGCGCGGGTGAACGTCTCGGCCTGCTGCGCACCGGAGACGCCGATCCTGCGGTCGAAGACGAAGAACGGCACACCGGTCGCGCCGAGTTCGGCGGCCTCGCGCTCGTCGGCGCGCACCTGCGCCGCGAAGAGACTCTCGTCGGCGAGCACGGCGCTCACTTCCCGCTCGTCGAGTCCGGCCGCGACGCCGAGTTCGAGCAGGCGCGCCGGTGCGAAGGCCGAGCGCTCGTCCGCGAAATTCGCCCGATACAACAGTGTCAGCAATTCGTCCTGACGGTCGTGTTTCGCGGCCAGATGCAGAAGCCGATGCATATCGAAGGTATTGCCGTGGTCACGGCCCTCGGTGCGATATTCCAGCCCCTCGTCGCGCGCGTTCTGCGCGGTCCTGAGTTCGGCCTGCCTCGCCTGTTCCTCGGTCAGCCCGTATTTCGCGGCGAGCAGCGGCAGCAGCGGCGTGGCCGCGCGCGGTGACCCGGCATCCAATTCGAAGGACCGGTACACCACCTCGACCTCGTCACGATGGGCGAATCCGGCCAACCCCTTCTCGAATCGGGCCTTGCCGACGTAGCACCACGGGCAGGCGATATCGGACCAGATCTCGACGCGCATCACAGCTCACTTCCGCATTTCGGCAGCGGGGCATCTCCCCGGTTCCGAATAGCTGAAACATTGCCTGACCGGCGAATATTCCGAGACCGACGAGGCCGACAGTCTTGGATTCCGATGCCGGTCTTGTCCTGTTTACCCGATTCGCCTACGCTCCGGCCCTCGTGAGTACAAGCGCGGCAATCGCATCGCGAAAAGAGAGATACACGTGGGGGGCGGTGACCGCGTTCGGAGTGATCGCGGGTTACGCGGCGGTTCTGCTCGCGGACGCCAGGCACTACTACACCGACGACACCGAAGCCCAGTACGCGCCGATGTGGGTGCATCTCGGAAACGAGATGCGCGAGGGACGTTTTCCCGCGCTGGTGCCGTGGGAATGGATGGCGGGCAACTACTCACTGGAGGAGGCGGGTCTCTACAACCCGCCCCAACTGCTCGTCCATTTCCTCGCGCCGTCGATGGACAACCTCGCCGTCTACGCCACCCTGGTGAAACTGGTCTTCTCGATCATCGCCGGACTCGGCGTCTACCGGACCTGCCTCGCCTACGGCGCACGCGCACCGTGGTCGGCCGTCGCGGGTGTCGCCTTCCCGCTCAGCGGATGGTTCCTGTTCTTCGACCAGGCCAGCTGGATGACCTCGCACACCGCCACGGCGTGGCTGGTGAACGCGTGGGCCTCGGCCGTGCTCTACGCCCGCGGACGCGGCGGACCGATTCCGCTGTTCGTCTTCCTCTATCTGACGCTGACCGTCCAATACGCCTTCCCCGCGGTGCTCGCGGGCTTGATGATCGCGGCGGTACTCGCGGGCGAGTACGTGCACCGGCGTGAGTGGGCGCCGATCCGGCGGCTGATCCTCGCCTCCGGTTGCGCGGCGCTCGCGGCGTTGATCGCCAATCTGCCCGGCCTGCTCTCCTCACAGGTCACCTGGCGCGGCAACGCCAAGATCCACAACGATCCGTTCCTCACGGTGCCGTGGTCGGAATCGCTCAACGCCAGCCTGCCCAGCACCACCCCGGCGTTCACCGCCTGGTGGGGCTACGTCCAGCCACTGCCGATGGTCTATATCGCCTGGTTCCTGATTCCGGCGTTGGCGTTCATCGACTGGCGGGCGGTGGCGCGCTCGGCGGGTGAGATCAGCGGTATCGCCTTCTTCGCGGCGGCCGTGCTCATGTGGACCGCCGGCCCGGGAGCGATCGGCCCGCTGCGCTGGCCCGCGCGCGTACTCCCGATGCTGGCCGTCACCCTGCTCGTGCTGGTGTGTGTACTGCTCAGCCGCCACGGCGTGTTCAGTTCCTCACGCAGGCGCGCCGTCGCGGCGGCGGCCTTGATCGGCGTGCTGTTCATCCGATCGGTCTCGGCTGCCCCCGAACTCGTCCTGCGCCACCTCGTCGCCGCGCTGACCGTCGCGGCACTCGGCGCGGCCGCGGTGTGGCTGGCCCGCCACAAGGGCGCGGCCACGGCGTGCGTGCTCGCCATCGTGGCGATGCTGCCGATCGCCTTCGGCCAGGTGGAAGCCTCGCCAAGCACGCCACTGTCCTACAACTTCCCGGAACGCCGTTCGACGATGACCGCGGCCTTCCCCGACTTCGACGGTCGCACACTGCAACTCGCCGACCGAGCCCTGCTCGCGCCGCAGGACCGGAGTATCACCGACGCGTACGGATCACTCGCCATCGGCAACTACGCCAAGAACCTCGGCCTGGAATACGTCAACGGCTACACGCCCATCGGGCACGCCGCCTTCGCGGGACTGCTGTGCATGGCCTGGGACGGCAGTACCTGCGCCGACGGTTTCCGCCGCGCCTTCGCGACCGAACCGTCCACCGGGCGAACGATCGTCGACCTGATGAAGATCGACCGCGTGGTGCTGCACCGGGCCCAGTACCCGAACGCCCGCGACAACGCCGCGCCCGAGGGCTGGCAGTGGGTCGACTACCCGGGGCACGAACGCTACATCGTCGTCCTCGAACGCGTCGACGGGCCGATCTCCACCCGCAACGGCATCATCGCCGACACCGCGGGCGTGCACGCCACCGCGACCCGGCACAACAGTTTCACCAGCAACGCCCGTGTGACCTCGATCGAAGGCGGCCGGGTGGTCCTGTCCCGACTCGGTTGGCCGGGCCACCGCGTCACCCTGAACGGCGAAGAGATCCCGTACACCACCGTCGCGGGCACCTTCATCGCCGTGAACATCCCCGCGGGCACCGACAACGCCGAACTCGTCCTCGCCTGGCGCCCGCCGGGCTGGGAACTCGGCATCGCGGGCGCCTCCGGCGGCCTGGCCGGAATCGGACTGTTGCACTGGGCCTTTCACCGGCAGCGCCGCCGCGATCTCGAAGTCCCTGCGGACGAGCCCGCATCGAGCGAGAGAGCCCTGGTGGGTACGTCCTCGACCACGTGAGTCCCGGCGTCGTCGGCACCGACTCGCCCTCGGTCGGCTGACGGGCCACCGGAACCGTCACCGCGCGGAGCCGCCGACCACGCGACGGCTCCGCCGTTGCCCACCCGATTCCCCACGGCAGCCGATCAATCGACGGTCACGTCCGAACCGCGGCGCGGCAACGGGAGGCACTGCGAGCCCTCGATCCCCTCCGGCAACGCGACGACCTCGCGCCGCGTCCGGCGAACCAGAACCATCGACCCGGCCAGCACCCCGCAGTACGCGAGGACGTAGGCGTTGATCAGCAGTGGCGACACCGGCCACGACGGCGGCAGCAGGAAGACGCCGATCGACACCCAGGTCGGACTCCAGTGATAGGCCCACGCGCCGGTCGACAGGAAGAGCGCGATGGCGGCGATCCACCAGCCGCGCCGGTACTGCGCCCGATGGACCAGGTAGACCAGCAACGGCACGAACCACACCCAGTGATGCCCCCACGCGTAGGGCGAGACCATGCAGGCGGTGAGCCCGGCCAGGGTGACCGCGAGCAGCCGCTCCCCACACCGATACAACTCGGCGACGACCGCCGAACTCAGCACCGCGACCGCCGCCGCGAGTACCAGCCACAGCCACACCGGGGCCGGCCGTCCGATCAGGTGGGCCAGCGCGCCGCGCAGCGATTGGTTGGCCGGATGCGTATCGACCGCGATCCGGCCCGACTGGAAGAAAGTCGAGGTCCAGTACCGGCGCGAGTCCTCGGGCAGCACCACCCAGCTCACCGCGACCGTCGCGACGAAAACGCCCGACGCGGTCGCCGCCGCACGCCACTGCCGCAGCGCCAGGAACTGCACGACGAAATAGCCGGGGACCAGTTTGATGCCCGCCGCGATACCGACGCCGAATCCGCGCCCTCGGCTGCCGTCGGCCCGCGACCAATCCCACAGCACGAGCAGCATCAACACCAGATTGATCTGCCCGTAGTACAGGGTGGTGCGCACCGGTTCGAGGAAAAGGCATGTCGCGGTCAGCAATACGCTCAGCCCGAGCAGATCTCGCCCGATCCGATAGCCGAGGATTCGCCAGCTCAGCAGCACGCAGCCGAGCAGCACCGCGATATTCACCGCGAGCCAGGTATCGGTGACCGCCGACCACGGCACCCGTTCTATCGGGAGAAAGGCGAGCGCCGAGAACGGGGTATAGGTATAGAGAAGTCCGCGGAACGTCGGCTCGGTATAGAGCGCGCGGCCGTGCAGTATCCGCCAGGCACCGTCCCGATAGACGTGCACATCCAATCCGCCGACCAGGATCCCCGATTTATCGAGCCACGGATCGACCGTGGTGAAGACCAGAATCAGCGCCGCGACCGCACCGATCGCGAGAACGAAAAACGTCGGCCCGGTGCGAGGGAAATCCAATGGCCGCGAATTGCGCACGGACAGTTAACTTACCGAAACAGCGAATCACAAACATGTCACTGTCATTACGTTCGGCTTGCGCCCATGTGGCACCGGCACGGAAACCCGGCGTGAACAGGTCGCAAACCTGTGCCGAGATGATTTCCGAGTGGGGCGTGTCACCCCGGGGTTGCTACTTCTCGCCGCGCAGTTCGGGAAAGCTCGCGCGCAGATTGTCCAGACAGCGCAGCACCTCGCGCAGTTCACGTTGCAGCAACTGCGATTCGGTATTGGCCCTCGGGGTCCCCCGGCTGGTCAACCCCATCCCCCGGATGGCGGCGGTGAGCGTCTCGGCCTCCGCGACGAGCAGGTCGTAGAACACTCGCGCCTGTTCCACATCGGATCGATCCCGCACTCGTCCCTCATCACGCCGAACCGGATGATGGTTTGTCCGGTTTCCCCTCCATGGTTACGCGTCGGCGAACGGCCGTCAAACGCGACGGATCAACCGATGACCTGGCAGGAACTGCCCGTATCGATTCCGGTGTGCCGCACGTCGACCGCGATGTACTGCGACGAGGTGTACCGGCCGGGCTCCGACTGGATCGCGACCAGATTCTGCGCACCGACCCGGGTCGGCGTCCAGGTGACGGTGACGGTGTTGTTCTCCGGATGGTGCACCGCCGCAGCGGGGAGCCGTTCGCCGTTGCCGGGAATGACTCCACCCGCGACCATGAAGAACACCGTGCCCGGCGGGATGACGGCATCGGTGACGGCGGCGGTCACGGTGTAGCGGCAGCCGACCGCGAGTCCCTCCGGACCCGCCGCGACGCTCACCGAGGTCACCTCCGCCTGCGCGGAGGCCCCCGCGACAACCACCGCCGCCGCTGTCGCCAGCAACGCCGCGGCGCCGACCGTGATCCGGGACATGAACCTGGTCATTCGCGCTGCCTCCTGGTCGTCTTCGGAATTTCCACTATAGGAGCGGGATCGGTGACAGCGCGACGGTTTCCGCCGCCGGGCTCGGGATCGCGGTCCGGGTCGGTCTGCGTGCTCAGCTCCCGGGAGCGTCCGAGGACACCGCGGGCACCGGCTAGCCTGGACCCGCACGGCTGATTCGTCCTACCGCGAAACCGCTGGAGGTATCTTTGCGCATCATTCGATTCCTGGCCGTAGTACTGGCGCTGGCCGGGTGCTTCGTGCTCACCGGTCCGACCGCGCTCGGCGAGCCGATCGCCGTCGACGACATCACCGGCAGGAGAATCGATGATGCCCTGGCGGCACGGGCATCGGAGAGTGGCCGGAGCAGAGCGGATCTGGTCGAACTGCTGTCGCGGCAATTCCTCGGCACGCCCTACGGCGCCGATATGCTCGTCGGCTCGGCGTCGCGGCCGGAACAATTGGTGGTCGATTTCCGCCGCGTCGACTGCTTCACCTACCTGGATTACGTGGCGGCGCTGAGCGAATCCGGTGACCGGGATCAGTTCGTACGGAATCTGATCGAGACGCGCTACACCGACGGTCGCGTCGATTTCGCCCAGCGCAGGCATTTCTTCACCGACTGGGCGCACACGAGGAAGATCAACGCCACCGACGTCACCGCGTCGGTCGATCCCCGCGCGGTGACCGTCACCAAGGATCTGAACGCGAAGGGCGACGGCGGGAACTACCTGCCCGGCCTGCCCGTCGTCCGACGCGACATCACCTACATTCCGAGCGAATTCGTCGACGAGGCCGTTATCGCCCGATTGCGCAACGGCGACTACATCGGCGCCTACGCCGACCAGCCCGGCCTCGACGTCACCCACGTCGGCATCTTCGCGACGACGCCTTCCGGCCCGGTCCTGCGCAACGCCTCCTCGCTCGCGGCGAACAACAAGGTCGTGGACTCGCCGTTGCTCGAATACGCGAGAACGGTTCCCGGAATCGTCGTCCTGCGCCCGGTGTAGGGCCGTTCAGTTCGGCGGGAACTGTCCGTTCGCCGTCACCGTGGTCCCGGTCAGGGTGAAGGTCACGACGCTCGGCCCGCCCTGCGGGCAGCACAGCGGGTCTTCCTCCCTCGGCCAGCGGTATTGCACCGAGACGGTGTCGCGGGTCTTGCCGAGAACCGTCGTGTACGCGTACGGCTGCGCGCTCGCGGTACCCAGATACTTTCCACCGGTGAAGAACAGGATGTGCGTGCCCGGGTGAATTCCCGGCCATTCGACCGTCATCCACGACAGCACACCGGAACATCCGGCCTCGATCGGATCGTCGCTGCCCGCCTGGATCTCCCAGCCGTCCCCCGCCGGCGGCGCGCCCAAACTCGCGACCGACGACGCCGCGAGTGCCGAATTCACATCGAAGCACAGACCGTGGCCGCTGCCCTCCGGCGCGGGTCGCGCGGTCGAGGATGCGGGTTTCGGCGTGGCGGGCGAAGTCACCTCGGGTCCCCCGGGTTTCGCCGTCGCCTCCGGTGCCGTTTCGACCGGGGGCGTACCGGCGCTCGTGGCCCGCGTCGCCGTCGGACTCGCCCAGGACGTCGCGGCACTCCCCGCCGAGGTCCCGCCCCCGGTCGACGTGCCCGAATCGGTCCCGCACGCGGCGACTCCGATCACCACGCTCGCGGCGATCGACAACACCACCGATAGTTCGACATTCATTTCGCACCCCTCGAAGCCCGTGGGCTTTCTACGATTTCGATATTCGATCGTGTCCGGACGAATATCCGCACACCGATACACACGCCGCGCGTTATCACCGCGTGACGAATATTATTATCCCCCAACTATTGTCAGGTGTATCTGCGCCGTTTTCGAGGTGTTACAGGAATTCCCTGGATGAAACGAGAGCCCACTAGCGAATATCGATCACACCGGAGCAGCGGACCGGCGGCACCTGGATCGGCCCGGCGTTGACCGTCGTCAGATCCACCCGAACCGGTCCGGCCCCCGTCGGCAGATGCAGGAAGAACACGGGATTGGTCGACCCGAGCCCCACCCGACCGCTGCCCACCGCCTCACCGGTTTCACCGGTCGCCAGATTCGTCCACCGGATCGCCGGATTGGTCTCATACCCCCAGATACTCGGTTGCGCCGAGGTGATCTCGATCGTCGGCCGCCCCGGCGTCGCATCCCACTGATACGCCGCGATCCGCCCCGCGTACGGCAGGTCGACGATATTCGGACTCAACCCCCAGCAGATGACGTCGGCCCGATCCACCGTATCGGCCCCCGCCGTCCCCACCCCCGCCGAAAACGCCCCCGTCGACACCCCGACCGCCACGATCGCGGCCCCGAAAACCGTCCGTACCTTCATGCGTTCACCTTCCATCGCGATGTCGACTGGAAGCATTTCCGCTCAACGCCGTTCGTAAACAGGACGCACTCCGACGACGCCGGATCGACCACCGTCACACCCACCCGAACGATGCGGCCGACACCGCACATCGGCAACGCTGGACGCCCACCCAACGAGCAGCGAGACGCTCACATGATCCGGAAAGGTGCTCAGTTCAGTCGCCGACGAACAGGAGATATCCGTTGGCGCGAAGCGCGATCGTCGACGCCCTCCGCAGCAGATCGACGGCCCGCCGCTCGGCATCGGTCCACACCTCGATCTCCTCGATCCGATCCAGGATCACCCCGAGCTGGTACCGGTTGAACATCGTGTCGCAGTACCGCCGGATGCTTCGCACCGGATTGGTGTCGGGCTGCGCTGCGCACAGCCTCAACAGCGTTTCGTCCGCATCGTCACCGAAGCGGCGTATCTCGGCATGGTTGATGTCCTGCACGACGATGTCCAATGCCATCCATGGCCTCTCACGGGTGGAGTGCAATGCCGAACTACCAGGGTGTCAGTCGGAATCCACCAGAAACAGGTCCAGGCCGGGTTACGTGGATGGTCGCGAGGTGTAGTCAGCCCAGCAGTCGACGGCCTGTTCGAGATCGAGTGCCGCGACCTCGGCGGGAGCCATACCGACCGTATGGATCAACCGCTGCGCGAGCCAGTCCGGGACGGGTTCGCGCGTCGGTGTCGGTGGAACGCCGAATGATTCGATATTTCGGCCGAGTCGTTCGACCACTCGACCGAGCTTGCTGAACTCCGGTAGCCGACCGGCGGCCGCGACTATGCGAGCAGTTGCCTCCGCGTAGACCTCGGAGTCGGCGCGTTCTCCGATCGCCCAGATCTCGCAGATCTCGATCGTCTGCTGATCGATCACCCGATACACCACCCGCCAGGTATTGCGATCGACCACAAGCTTGCGGAATCCGGTCAATTCGCCGCCGAGTGGATAACCGGCCAGCGGTGAATCCAGCAGGAGGAGACCTTTTCGAGAACCTTGGGGACGGCGTCGGGACCGAGTTTCCGAAGGTCGTCGATCGCCATATCGGTGAAGACGACTTCGATCATCGGGTTACTCGTGGTCATCGAGTTCGGCCAGAGATTGCCTCGTGTGACCGAAGGCGCCGAGCACATCATCGAGTGCCGTGCGGTTCCCGCTATCGGTCGCAGCGCGTGCAAGCACCAGCGCGAGGTCACGTAGGTCGGACTCCGCGCGATCCAGTTCGGCGAGCCGATTCATACTGACCACGGCGGCAACCGGCCGGCGATGGCGCGTGACCACCAAGTCGGCACCACCTTCTGCATCCGCGACCAGTCCGGCGACACCTCGCTGCGCGGCGTCGGAAACACTCAGCTCACGGGTGTTGCGCAGGATGGACATACCGCAACTGCACAGAATTCTAGCTAGATTTTCGATACGGCACGGCACCGGGATCGGCCTCCAGCGTCCTCGCACAAAACCGGGCTAGAGACACTCACCGACGAATGAACCGACACGAGTTCGCGCATCGCTACAAAACAAGGCGGGACCGCAGGTCGATGACCTGCGGTCCCGCTGTGAAGTGGGCCTAACGTGTCACAACCCGAACACCCTGACGGTAGAGGGGCCGCAGATCAGGGTCCAACCGGTTGGCACCCGGGCGGCGCGCAGCGTTCGATAGTGGCACCCCGTCGAGCAGCAGGGCCACTGCCGACCGCCGGCCCAGCGGCATTGCCGGCATGTCAGGAGAACCTGGGTTCCAGGGCCTGGGGCCCGGTCGGCAGAACTGTTGCGCTCCGTGCCCGAGTGTCGATACGTTGGTCTCTGCATATTGAGGGGGGCTCGCGTGTCGACTGAGTCAGATACGCCCGGAACAGATTTCGCGATGGTTCCAAGCGAGGTGACTGATGCCGGTGTCTACATCCAGCAAGTCGCGGATTCTCTGATCACCGGACTGAGCGCGCTTGACCGCGACGTATCGAGTGTTCTCGGCAATTGGAGCGGCGCGGCGGCAGATGCATTCGGGGACGGCTGGACTGAAACCAAGGAGGGGGCCGCCGACGTGTTGAACGCCCTCAACACCATGGGTGGTCTCTTGAGTGTCGCAAGCAAAACCATTGCCAACCAGGACATCTCGAATTCCGTCAACCTGAGTTCGCTCGACCTACCGGAACTGAACATGTGATGGGCGACGACGCGCGCGACTTCACGTTCGACATCGATGAGCTCGACCAGCTCGTCACCCGCGCCAATGGATTCATAGGCTTCCTCACCGAAAGTCTCGACGGAATCAACCACCGAATCGCCACAATCCAGCAAAACTGGCAGGGAGCCGCTGCCATCGCCCAGGAGGAAGCCTACCGGGAATGGGCAACCGGGGCAGCCGCGGTGGTTGAAGGAATCACTGACATGTACAACGCCGCTGTCACCGCCCGCGACGCCTACAGTGCGGCAGCGGAGATCAATTTGAGAATGAGCGGTGGCTGAACTCGGTGGGCTCGATCTCCCCGCAGTCCTACGAGAGCGCGGCCAAGGAATGCTACGACTTGTCGGAGAAATTCCAAACGGTCTACAATTCGCTGCAAAGCGCCCTTTTGGAAACCAGTGCGATGGCCGGTGGCTATCAGGCGGTCAAGACGTGGTCGAAAGCCTACGACGACCGCGCCTCCGCCGTGACACTGGTGGCGACCAGCTTCGCTCAGGCCCTGCAACACTTCGGGGACATACTGACCGCGGCCGGCTACAACTGGAAGTGCGGGGAGTACAAAGCCAACCGCAACCCCAAGAAGGGTGACCCACCGGCCTTACCCAGTGGCTTCCCCTCGGAACTACCCTATGGCGCGGGCGTCGTCACCGGCGTCGCGTCATCGGGGACCAACAGTCGCGGACTCGAGACTGACTGGACCGAACTGCAAGATAAAGTCACCGCGCTTGTCGCTGGTGGCGAAGTCCCTGACGGCGACACCGACAAGCTCGCGCGCGCCGCAACCGCGTGGAAGACCTTCGCTCAGTCGGACCCCGTATACGGCGGCAAGGGACGCCTGTCGACGGTCGCCTCCGGACTGGAGCGTGGCTACGGAACCAAAGTCCCGGACGACATCCCGAACCTCGTAGGCCACCTTCGTGTGCTCGCTACCAGCGTGGGCGAGATCGAAGCCGCCGCCCGCGACATCGCGGCCGGAGTCGACGCCCACATGGTTGCTTTGACCACGATGCGCTCGGACATGAACACTCGGTTCGCCATGGTGGTAGTCGTCACCGCCATTCAGATCGGGACTTCGATGGTGCGGGTCAAAGAGCCACCAACGAAGCAAAAGAAGCCGAACGAGCAAAAGACACCCCGCGAACGCCAAGAAGAGATCGACTTCCTGGACCAAGCTGCCGGAGCTTTGGCTGGTCCCGCCAATACCTTCCTCACCGCACTGAGCGGATTCACCTTCACCACGGCAGCGCTGACGAAAGGCGGACTGGCCACCGTTGCCGACCTGCCGATATTGACGACCGAAATTGATCTAGATAATGACGGAAAGCCAGACGCTCCACTACAATTTCCCCCGAAGTCCGCCATCGACAAAGTCCCGAGCGAGTGGGGGGAAGGGAAACCGAACAGCAAGAAGGTCGGACAGCGTTGGGAGGACCCCAAAAACCAAGGCAACGGTATACGGATCGACCAGGGCGACCCCACCAGTCAGTATCCTACACAACAGGTGGACCACGTCATTATCCGAGCCGGGGGCAAGGTGATAGGTCGGGATGGAAAGCCCATCGACGGAAGCATCAAAACCAACCCAGAAATGGCACATATACCATTGAGCGAATGGCTGACTTGGAGGAGTTGGGATCACCCGTGACCGATGTTAAATATCCCGAGATGCGCAAGTCTGTGTTAGAAGCACTCGAATCATTCGCCGATCCGGACTATCAAAGGCGAGTCTGGATAAATCGTGAATTCCCGCAAGAGAATTTTTACGACGACCTGGACGTGAACGTGAGCATCTTGTACGACGACTGCGTCGTCGTCCCCGACCCTCGCAGCAGGATCGGCACCGTGCTCATGGATGGACCAGAGGTCGACCGACTGATCGAGCTGGACCGGGTACTCGGCCCCATGATCGGCCGACTAGGAAACGCACCGGATGCCACATACCTCGGCGATTCAGAGTGGCCACTAGTGGTTGCAGCCGCACGTGCAGCCCTGGCTGCGATGCGGGATAAATGACCGCATCAGCTAACCCTTGTCGAATCAGTGGCACGCAGACTTGGCGCCGCGTCACCATCGTTGCCGTCATCGACCAGCGGCCCGGGCGAAAGTATTGACAGTATCGGAGATTGCCGAGGTCGGCCGAATGCATCTGGACCAGCAAGCCGATTGAGCTCTTCGGCGTCGGATCAGGATGCAGTTGCACGTGGCCGCCGCGTCCGAAGCAGCCAGGTCGATCACTTCTGGTCCACGCTCAGAGAAGAGTTGAACGAGTGGAACCACGGCCGACCTCGTGCGGAGGTTCGGGGGCGGAGCCCGCCGGGCTGGGGTGTGGGGGCTGCACCCCCACAAGACATGACGAAACGAAACCGGCCCATGCTCTCTGTGAGCATGGGCCGTCTATGAGTGGACCTACCGGGAACTTACTCGAACCGAATAGACCTCCGAGAGGCTCTCGACGTTCTGGGGCAACGCATCCGACAGGATGGACGCCAGCCGCGACCCAGCGTTGGCAGTGGTGTCCGACAACGCAAGGCGCGCCGTGTTGATCAGGCGACAGTGGCGGCGATTGTCGCCCAGTACAAAGCTGGCGTGTCATCCAATCAGTTGGTGAATGACCATCAACTGGCTAAGGGGACGGTGTTAAAGATCCTCCGCGAAGCCTGCGTGACAGTCAGACCGCGAGGTCGCCAGGCACGCGCACGTGAACAATAATCGAGTCCAACCCGAGGAAGGTCCTTTGCCGCTATAAGCGGCGAACAAGGCCAGTGTAGAGCCCCTATCGGGTTCGGTTGCTGAGTGATCAGCGCGGCAGCGAGATTCAGGACTCCGTAATGGATGTCGGTGCAGCGTTCCCAGCGGACGGCCAGGCGCCGGTACTGGTGGAGCAGGGCGAAGGTCTGCTCCACGATCCAACGGCCAGCAGTGACTTTGTCGCGGGTTCCTCGGCGAGGGATGTATCCGGTGATCCCGCGTTGCCGCAGCTCGGCGTACACGCTGGGGTAGTCGTAGCCCTTGTCGCCGATGAGCGTTTTGATCCGGCGGCGTGGTGGCCCCGGTCGCCCGCGCCAGGGGCGGACCCGGTCGAGCACGGGCGCGAGCATCAGGTGGTCGTTGACATTGGCTGCGGAGAGCTCCACGACGATCGGGAACCCGTTGCCGCCGGTCAACAGATGATGTTTGGAACCGGTCTTGGCGCGGTCTACCGGGCTCGGGCCGGTCGCGGCGCCCCTTCTTTCGCCCGCACGTGCGAGCCGTCGATCATGACCCGGTCGAAGTCGATCAACCCGGCGGCGTTGCTACGGTCGAGGACCGCTCGGTGAATCGCCTCGAACACCCCGGCGGTCTGCCAGTCGCGCAGCCCGCACCAACACGTCATCCCGGAGCCGAACCCGAGTTCCTGGGGAAGGTCTTCCCACCCGATCCCGGTGAACAACACGAACACGATCCCCTGAAACACCAGCCGCAGGTCGTGCTGGGCCGGACCCGGCGTCCCTGCCGGTTTCACCGGCAGTAGCGGTTCGATAACCGCCTACAATTCATCATCCACGACCCACGGCGCTGCCACAGCGCAACATCCTGTACGACGGCAGGTCTCGCCGCCACCTGACCGAACCCGTTAGGAGCTCTAAGTCGAGTGCAAACCGTTTCATGGTGACTCGGTGTGCGCGTCTCTATATAGAGCGACTTTTATAACTATCCTGGTACCAGTCGAGGCCCACGACCATCTCTGTCACATTGCGGCTTTCGCAATAGGCGATAAGGTCAGACATCCGGTTGATAAAGCCGTGCCCACTGAAGTTCAGGCTAGTGTTGCACACGACCCCTAGATCCTGGCGGTCCGCCACCGCACTCAGAAATTGGTGAAGAGTAGCGTTACTACGTTGGGAAACAGTCTGCACACGGGCTGAACCGTCGACGTGTGTCACTGCCTTCAGACGTGCATCGCGGACACGCCGGAAGTACAGCATGTGAGGGTCTTCAAAATCGCTGTCAAACGCAACTGCTAGATCCTCGATACGAGCGGCAGGCGCGATAGGCCGGTAGTGCTCTCGTTGCTTGATCTTGTTAAGGCGCTCTTTGCTTTGCGACGACTGGGCATCAGCCAATAATGATCGATTGCCGAGGGCTCGCGGCCCGATCTCCCACCTGCCTTGTACCCAAGCGACTACTCGACCGCTAGCCAGCGTGTCCGCCAATGCGTGATGGTCGAGGGAGCGACGGTGCCACCGGTGAGAGGAAGGGCTCACGTCGTTGACGAAATTCAGGCCCGAGTAGACGTCCCATTCGATATGACTCTGCCCCGTGAGCACTGCCTGGGCATCGACAGCCGTACCGATTGCCGAGCCTGAGTCGTTGGGGCAGGGCGGGACGAACACTTCTGAGAAATGGCCTATGGTGCGCCATTTCTGATTCCAGCTGCAATTCAGACCACAGCCACCCGATATGCGCAGAGGCAGTCCACGCGGAATGCTTTGTCGGGCGACTTCGGAAAACTCTTCAAACAGTCGTTCGCTGATGACCGCTGCGGCCATGACACCGATTTCTGAAGACTCACCGGCGTTAAACAGAACTGTGTCGCTAAAATCGTTCTTTGGTATCGGGTAGGCGTCGGTGATCGCCAGGACTCGCTCGACTGCCGCACGGATGTCGGCATCGGAATCTCGTGGGTCGGCGTAGGCAGCTAGCGCCATCAACTTTCCGGCGTCGCTATCACGGGGATAGCCGCCTTCGGGCGCAAACCCGGGGTCCAGGATTGCAAACAAGGCTGCGTACTTTGCACCAGGCTGGTCCATAACATCGACGCGCTTGACGACCTGGTTTTCTTTATTGACCATGAAGAATGCGCCGGTAGTGCCCTCCCACACAAGAACGACCTCGATAACGTGACTTTCCGACGGAGCCATGCCAATCGCGCCGAAAATATGTGAGCGCTCATGCGATGACGAAAAGAAATCAATCTCCTTGCCGAAGAATTTTTGGCTAGAAAGAAAATATCGATCGAATCCGCGGTAGCCGGCACCAATCTCTCCACGAACATTGGCCCCTTGCTCCTGCCAACCGCCGATAGCAACAACATCTGGAAGCGTATCTAGCCGCTCAGCAATATTCAGCAAGGTTGTTGGTGTGAGAACAGAATATCGAGCGAATGAATCCTTTTCCGACTCGAGCGAGTACAACAAATGACCGTTCTCGACGACCGCTATTCCGCCATCATGGCCGGGTTTGAAAGCAACGATTAGTATGATTCGCTCCTAACTGGCGGTGCCGTGAAAATTCGCTATCATCAAAGAGGCACAGAAGAACTATCGGATATACCATGATCAACATGGAAGGTTTCATGGATTCCGACGCGAAGCCTTGTTTGCGCGATCCAACCCAATTGCTTCGCCGCCCGGGAGGAATCAAGGACCGCGTGCCGCTCTTCACCACTACGTGCCGGTGCGTGGATCGGCACCAATGTCGTTCCTGCAGCGCTGTTTACCGCGTTGAGAACCTCAAGCACCGAGCTGCCGTGCCCCGTACCGATATTGAATACAGTGTCGCTGCCGCGGTAAGCCGTGGCAGCGATAAATGCTCCAACGACGTCTCGAACGTACACATAGTCTCGGGATTGTGCACCGTCACCATAAACAGTTGGCTTCTCGCCCTGGGCAACCTGCCTGCAGAAAATTGCCACCACGCCCGATTCGCCGTACGGATCCTGTCTCGGCCCGTAGACGTTTCCTAGCCGGAGGGCGATGTGACGGCAACCATGCAACCGATTGAACAGCCAAAGGTACTGCTCGGCGCAATATTTCGAGATTCCGTAGGGTGCAGTTGTTCGCGGAAGTTCAGTTTCAGGTGTTGGCTGAAGTACGCCATCACCGTACATCGCGCCGCTGGTGCTTGCCATTATCACCTGAGCATCTATCTCTTTGGCCGCTTCCAGGATCGCCAAGGTGCCCATGACATTGGACGTGGCGTCACGTATCGGATCAGCCACCGACCTGCGGACGCTCGTCTGCGCTGCTAGGTGATAGATCACCTCAGGCCGTTCAACAGCAATGACCTCCGCGACTGCAGACGCGGCTTCGACGGAGAAGGCATGTAGCTGAACCCTTGCTGGAACGCGTGCTCTTGTCCCTGTCGAGAGATTGTCTATGACCGAGATCTTGTGGCCGCCTTCTGCGAGTCGATCAAGTAGATGCGACCCAATGAACCCAGCACCACCTGTAACTAGCACACGCATCCGAACGCGCCCTCCCCTTCTCACAAGCCAGTCGCACAGGCGTCCAAGAACTCAGACAGGCGGAAAGTTCCTGGTGGCACTCCAAGCGAACGCGGAACCCCAGTCACGCGCCAGCCGCAACGCAAGCCCGAACGGACCCGGGACCCACCATATCCACTGGATGTACAGACCGGCAATACGATGCCACCAAAATTAACAGCAACCGGAGATCTTCCGGACTAGCAGAAGGATTGGCGAAGATTCACAGGAAATGAACAGCGTTAACTGCTGAGCCAGTGCGCAACCTGCAGATATGGGCGCACAGCCACGCCCCCGTCAGATAAGCTACGGATAGACAGTGCGGTCACGTAGCAGGGGTCGCCGGCTACCGTCTGGCCACCTCCAAGCTGGATAAGCGGCACGTTCGAAGGGGGCTGAGTTAATGCGATGTATGTGCAGATATCTGGTAGACGAGCCTGGGACTCGGGGTGGGCGTTGACGAAGCAAGACTGTATTCCCTTGCTCGCGCGATTCCCGTCGAAACGCGCAACCGCGATCGCCATACAGCTCCGCCCACCGTCGGACCCCGCCCATCAAACGAGCTTGACGGTGAGGCATAACAGTGACCGATGAGACTGCCGACCTCGCACTTCATCGTTCTGTCGGTGACTCGATCCTTCTGAGCACAACGAAGTGGAGCTTCGGAGGGAACACGCCAGAACATTTCGAGGTTCACGTTCGGAAAAGCATACCGCTATACACTGAGGGCCACGATCTGATAGCTAGTCTCGCTGAGTTCTTTACCCCACCTGGCAGCAAGATCATTGATGTTGGATGCTCGACAGGAACGCTACTTACGCTTCTCGCGGAGCGGCTGGACGGGCCTGCGGCATTTATTGGAGTAGAGATCGAGCCAGATATGATCAGAGTCGCCCGAGAAAAATGCAAGAGCTTCTCAACTATCAGCATACTCGCGGGCGACGCTGCTTCTATGGACTATTCAGGAAGCAACGTCGTTATATTGTATTATACATTGCAGTTCGCCAGGCCTGAACAGCGAAGGGAGATAATTAAGCGTATCTTCGAAGGGCTCGTTACCGGGGGGGCGCTGTTTCTATTTGAAAAGACTTTATGTCCTGATGCACGCCTCCAAGATATGGTTGGGCAACTATACGCCGACTACAAATTAAATGGCGGCTTCAACGTTCAGGAAATTTACGAAAAGAACCGCAGCCTCCGTTCCGTTATGACGCCGCAGGTAAGTGCATCGAATCACGAGGTTCTAGAAGACGTCGGATTCGAAAGCGTTATGACGGTACAGAAGTATCTCTGCTTCGAAGGAATACTGGCGATAAAATAGCGCTGCGGCTAAAGAGTGGGAAGTGGTAACAGTGTGACCCGAATATCACTTATCCTGTGGGACTACTCCGGGGTGCTTGTTGAGGATGCGCAATTCGATGTTGCCCTCCTGCATACGGCGTTTCGCCTCCCGAAAGATTCTTGGCTGGGTATCGTAAGAGAGTTCACTGAATTGGAAGGGGCGTGGGACAAAGTCGAGCGAGGTGAGGCTTCTCTTTCCTGGTTTTCTGCCGAGCTCAATCGTCGAGTATTGGATTCAGGAGGGATTGCCAACCATGAGGCCGGAAAGCATATCTGGTGGGGAGGAGTTGGGTTCCCCACACGACGCACTGTTCGTCATGGCCTGTTTGATCTAATAAATGAGATTGCCTCAATGTTCACGATGGGGATCGCAACCAACAATGTATCTGAGGCCCGAAGTGTGTGGCAACAAACTATTCCGATGGAGACGTTTACGCACGTATTTGACTCCAGCGAGGTAGGGGCGCGCAAGCCTGAACTGGCATACTGGGACCATGTTGAGACCGCGACTGGTATACCGCCGCATGAAATATTGCTGATCGACGATCGAGACGGAAACGTGCTCGCCGCACAGAGCCGCGGATGGAACGCTATTATATTTATATCCGAAAGTCAGTGCATCAGTGATATCTATGATATTCTTGGAATAGAAAGCGAGAAACGAAGTGGCAGCTAGCAAAGTCGATATCAGTACGATCCGAAGCAAGATCACCGCGGCTAGGTCGGAAGGTTCGGCAGTTGCCCTGGTGGGGATAGACGGCAGGGGAGGGTCAGGAAAGTCGACGCTCGCGCGACAGTTGGCCGACGGTTGGAGCGGCGTCACGGTGATCGAGATGGATGATTTTTATCTTCCACGGAATCAGCGGCCAGACGATACGTCGAAACCGGGCGCCAACTTTGACAGGTATCGACTTATATCTGAAGTGCTGGAGCCACTGCGTGCTGGTCGGCATGGAAAATATCAGCGATATGACTGGAATAGAGACGAACTCGCTGAATGGCACGAGGTTGACCCTGCTGGCCTGGTGATAGTCGAAGGAGTCTATTCGACTTCATCATTGCTGCGCGACTACTTTGATTTCAAAGCCTGGGTCGATGCGTCGTACGAAGTTCGGCTTGCCCGAGGCGTGGCGCGCGACGGCGAGGAGATGCGAAGCACGTGGGTTGACAAGTGGATGCCGACAGAAGATGTGTATGTTGCGTTGGAGGAGCCGCAGAGGTTTGCGGATCTAATTGTCGATGGATCCGGTGTCAACGGAGATGCTAACATATTCACGTTGAGCGATTAGGGAAGTACCAGGTTCAACCCGGAAATCGGGATCGGTCAGGTAAGCGATGACTCCTTGTGCTAGATTTCCAAAATCAATTATCTTTGACGTCGGCGGTATTCTGGTGCATCCAAGCGGCATCGCGATGGCGCGCGCAATCTTCTCGAGGACTGGCCACAGTGTCGACCCGGACCTGTGCGCACTATCGCTATATCTCGCTTCGGCGTGGGCTCATGAATACGAACTTCCCGAAGATACGCCGCGAGTGTTGCAACATTGGGCAGACTACCTTGGTATTCCAGCTGAAGATGGGCAAGAAGCTTGGCGAGCTTATCGCGCGGCCGACGATACGCTTTGGACTGAGATCGACTCGGCTGCATTCGATGTACTTGAAGATCTGACTGGCCAAGGAATTACCCTGGGCGTTCTTAGCAATGCCAATGGGGGCCTTGCTGAGTCGCTGCAGCGCAAGGGACTCGCCAAATATTTCGAAGTAATTGTGGACTCTGGCGTTGTCGGCGTGGCGAAACCTGATCCCTCTGCGTATTTATTATGTACTGGTCTCCTCGGAATCGAATCAAGTGATTGCTGGTTCGTGGGTGATTCGCCAATCGAGGTAGCGGCAGCTCGAAACATGACCTTTGGTGCCTCGATCTACTGTTCTCCGTTATGCGCCAGGATAGAACTGAACAGCTCGCGATGTGAGATTCCAAGTTTGAGTGATCTGCCGGTCGTTCTCGAAGCAGTGAGAAAATGATGGTACCGAGATTGCAGCAGCTGTTCCCGAGATATTGGACAGACGAGGAGGTTGCCAAAGGCGCGTCTTTCCTCGATGTTACAAATAGGGCTTGGCGCGACATGGTATACCTCGCCGCGCGGTCCTGGCGAAGCGGATTCATGACTAGAACCAGATTTCGTCGCACGTGGATGGTGATTCGCTATCACGTCGGATTCTTAATATTGCCAATGAAGTCGGAGCGGATCATACGACTATCGGTAGCGCCGATATCGCTCCGCGGGAAGGCTGATCACGAGTTCACGGTGCATCTGAGGCGCTGTCAGAGTGATCTCTTTGTTTTCCAAAATGTGCTTCTCCGCGGAGTGTACGACTACCCTTACCATCAATGGTGTGATTCCGTGCAGACGGTCGTCGATCTCGGCGCAAATATTGGGTTGTCGGCTACATATTTCTCGGAGCTATTCCCCGACGCCAAGATTCTCTGTATTGAGCCTTTGGCAGAGAACCAAAATGTCCTGCGCGTTAATGCTCGAAAAAATTGGAAATTGATCTCATGCGCGATTTCAGGCGAGGATGGATCGGCTTCCTTCGGTGTAAGTAAGTGGTGGGGTAGCGGATCGATAGTCGACACCATTTGGCGCCGACGCCAAGCGCTCAATAACCGGTTTGAGTCCACGCTGGCAATGGCTCCGCGCAAAGTCGCCGCTGTCACCCTGGATACGCTTATAGCCGAACACAATATAGACTCTATTGACGTCCTGAAGATGGACATTGAGGGAGCCGAGGAGTCGGTGTTCGCCGGCAGTTTGAATTGGCTTCACTCCGTGCGAGTTCTCTTGATTGAGATTCATGACAAGTATGTTGATTCGAACAGAATTAGGGAAATCTTAAAGGCGAGACGGTTCATAAGGGTAGGTTTAGGATCGCCGATGGGGTGTGAAGTTTATGTTAATGGCGAGCTGGCCGTCTTTGAGGTAGAGGATAAATCAGATTAGGCGTAGTATAAATGCATAGAGCTTGGCTCCGGACTGGGAGACCGTGATGGTTGACGCCATAGATTGCATTGGTAAAACATGACTGACGCAACACAAGGTGAAGGTCATGATCGAATTGCGGAACTCGATGTGTCTGCGGCAGGGAACGCCGCAGACGTGTGGTCATTGAGCTCCAATTCGCGAGAGTACTATTTTACCAGTATGTTGCCCGTCGAAGTGCATTGTCATGGTTTCGCCTCTGCTGATTTCTCGGAGTTCATGCGACTGGATCTGCGCGGGCTAGACAAGTTGTGCGCCGAAGAGGGAGTGCTGGTCATACCGACTCTATATTTGCACCATGACCGGCTGGATGAGTTTGAGCGGTTTATGGTTCGGTATAGCGCCATGCGCCGTGACGGAGTAATTCCGCGTATTGTTGGCATAGCATTAGAAGGCCCACTTTTGGCGAGCCGAGGCGGCACGCCAGCGTCTACGGTATGGAGCCCAACGAAGCGGGAATGGGAGAGACTGGCAAGTCTGGGAGACCTTGGCTTACTTTACACGGTAATCTCGCCGGACGCACTTCAAGTAACATCGAATTCCTCTTTGAACCACAAGGACGTGGATCTGGAGTGGGTCGTTACTACTTTGGTTAATAGCGGGCTGCGACCTGCGCTAGGGCACTTCAGGCGCTCGGATCCGGTTCGTAGTGCAGAGGCGGTCGATCATATTATCGATGTCGCATATGCTACCTCTTTTCCTGGTCGCGGTGCTCGGATAATCACCGACCATCTGTTCAACGATATGCCAGTGAAGATTCGGTACGCCTTCCGCACGCCAACGTTAAAACTGGACCGGAAAAGCCTCCTTCGCTCGTACGATTTGCCGAATTGGCGACTCTCGGACATGGAAGAGATCGTCGGGCCGGTGCCGAGCGCGATCATGCGTGGTGCGGCAGCTGGGCGTGTAGCCGCCTGCGTGAATTTCGATGGTGAGCATGTCGATCTAACAATTGCTGCGCGGGCGGCAGAGCTGATGGGGTTTGGCAACACCATGATGATGACGGATCGGTGTGACTCGGCTCGATTAGGCGGTCAGAAGCTCCATCGTGTGAAGCAGAATTCTCTGTGGTACGAGTCAAATGGGATTGTGGCAGCCGGGTCTCAGCCATTGGATACGCAAATGCAATCCGCTAGCTCGCTGATCGCTGAAAGACGAGATGTGTGGCAGTTAGCAGCCGGCTCAGCATATGCGGCTTTCGGTATCAATTCTGGGCCGCAGGGGGGAAGCTTCGTACACAAAGATAGCGGCGTCAGATCTGCCGTCACTTCAGCGACGACGGAATAGGATGGAAGGGTAAGTTCGAACGCTACCAGATTCGGGGGTTGGAGGTAGTCAGCGGTTATGATTTTTGATTCGATTGTAAATTCACCGTTGCCGACGAAGCGTATGAGTCATTCTATGTCTGGGGTTGCGGCTGTTCTGTTATGTGCGGGGATGGGAGCACGACTGAGGCCACTCACAGATAGCGTGGCTAAGCCACTCGCTCCTATCCTCAACACGCCGCTGCTCTATTGGAATATCGCAGCGCTTTCAGACTCCGGCATAGGCACGCTAGTAGCTAATGTTTATACAAAATCACACCAGTTTGAGCTTGCCGCAGCGAAGTTGCGAGAGAAGTTTGGCATCGGGTTGATATTGGTTCATGAGCGAAGTTTAAGTGGGCCTGCTGGCGGATTAGTAGAATGTGCGTCGGCCGTGTCCGACGTGGAGTGTTATGCAGTCGTCAGTGGGGATGCATTCACACAACTCAACTTTGTCGAGCTTCTGGATACGTATCGCTCGTCTGGCGCTGACATGGCTATCGTTGTTACTCGGGTTTTGGACACCGATCGGTTCGGTGTTGTTCAGCTTCGTGGAGATGACGTGGTTGGAATTGAAGATTGGACGGTCGCAACGCCAGCGGGTGCCTTTGTGAATTGTGGGATCTATGTCATTAGCCCAAAGGTGTTAAGTTGGCTGAACCCGTCGGGTGTCGCTGGCTCTTATGACTTCAAACATGTGATTCCGACTCTGCTGTCGAGAGGGTGTTCGATACGTGCGTATCAGACAACGGCGTATTGGGATGACGTAGGTACAGTCGATTCGCTTCGGCGTGCAAACTTGTGGGCACTCTCATCGGATATGGCATCCCGTGTTGCGACGTCGGTCCCGATTGGGGATGGAAGGCTGTGGGTCCAAGGTACGCGGGCTATTGGTCGGGGCGTGATTCTTAAGGACGACGCGCTTGTCGGCGCAGGCGCGATTGTTGGTGATGATGTCGTGCTGAGTAACTCAGTTGTGGGTACGTGGGCCAAAATAGGCGTGGGCGCTCGTCTGTCGGACTCACTGATTATGCCCGGGGCCGTGGTGCCACCTGGGAGTATCATTCACGGTAAGGTTGTGACTTGAATCCCTCTGTCAATGTATCAAACAGCAAGATACTGATTCTGACCAGTGGCTACGAACCAACTATCGGTGGCGCGGAGACGTACGCTCGTATTCTGGGACACGGCCTTGCCCATTGTGGCCATGACATATTCGTCGTGACAGATGACACCGGCGAAGCTATTGCGTCCGTCGCCGATGATGTCATTACAGTTGGACGGCTGCACGAGTATCGGTCCCTTCTGGAAGATCCAAGCAAGCTAGCGTGGGAGCAGCTCTATTTTGGGCTGTTGCCCGAGCTACATCGAGCTATGTGTGCTTGGCGCCCGGATGTGGTGGTATCGAACAGTTTGGAGATGACAATTGTTGGGCGCATTGTCGCAGATCAGTATGATGCGCCACTCGTCGGCATTTACCACGAACAAGCTCCAGAGGCAGAACCGTTCGGCCGCGGGCGTATGTCGTTGGCATACCGCAGGGCTGCCCCAGATCTCGTTCTCGCGGGATGTGAGTTCTACGCCGAGCGGGCACGCTCATTTCTGTCAGATGAAATTGTTCGTGTTGTCTACCACGGCGTCGATACCGGGTTATTCAGTCCGCGAACCTCAAGGCTCAAAGTTCGGAGCCGATACGGCCTACGCGACGACGAGATCCTGATCGTAAACTCCGGCCGGCTAAAGCCTCGTAAAGGTCAATTGGAGCTAGTGCGGGCGTTTGCGAGTATATGCGATGAGCGCGCACGGCTGCTCATTGTCGGAAGTCTCAGCTCTGCATCGATAGAGTACGCTGATAGTCTCGAAAAAGAGATAAACCGGCTTGATGTAGGACATCGCACTATAATCGACCGGAATGTCGGTTATGTTGACATGCCTGAGGTACTGGCCGCAGCAGACTTGGTGGCTCAACCGAGTTTGGCCGAGGGGTTCAGCTTAGCGGTGTTAGAAGCGATGTCGGTTGGGCGGCCGGTAATCACTACTCGCATTGCGAGTTCGGCTGAGATGCGTTTATCATCTGACAATGCGATCTTAGTGGCGCCCGGGGAGGTTGATGAGCTGGCGAGTGCACTAAATGAACTTGTCGATGACCGCGACCTGCGTTTAATGTTGGGCCGCGCCGGTCGAAAACATGTTGTAGACAATTTCTCTCTTGATAACATGATCGAGCAAACAGATCAAGCCATACGTTCTCTTGTCGCGAGGTTTTATATATGAGCGCGCTGTCAGCTGTTCCTCAAGTTGTCGTGATCGCAGGAGGTATGGGGAGTCGTTTGCAACCAGTGACTGCTGATCTTCCTAAGATTTTAGTGCCAGTGGCTGGGCGCCCGTTCCTGGAATACGTGCTCAAACTTCTACTAGGCCAGGGTATCAAGCGGATCCATTTTTGCCTCGGCTATTGCGCCCGGCAAATCTTGGATTATCTAAATCGATATGAAACGAATGGCTTCGAATTTACGTCAACCGTCGAGTCTACCCCGTTAGGAACGGGAGGTGCTCTCCGGATGGCACTGCCATGGTTGGAGAAAGAATTTGTTGTCTTACTGGGCGATACCTATACGCCAATCGATTTCAGTGAACTAGTGTCGAGATTCCGAACATCCGGCCGGTCGGGAGCTATGGTGGTACTGCGTGATCATAGCTGGTTGGTCCCTAGCAATGTGCGGATCGCCAAAGGTCTAGTTGTGGAATATTCAAAGCTGTGCGCAGAAGGCCGATTCGATTACGTCGACTATGGGATCGCGATTCTTGGGCGTGAGACGCTATTGCGGCTACGATCTGACATCGTATGCGATCTCAAGATTCTGTTTGATTCTTTGATTGCAGAGGATGAGCTCGCTGCACTGGACGTGTCGCAGCGTTTCTACGAAATCGGCTCTCCGGCTGGTCTTGCTGAGCTTGACCGGCTGGTCCAAGCAGGTCTGATCACCTCCTTCCCGGGGAACATGCGATGATTCCTTCAGGAAGGGACGGCAAGCCCTCAACAAAGGTGGGTTTGTCGAGCGTGCCGGTGTTTGAGTCGCCGTGGCTACGTGTCAGGGTCGATGAAATTCTTCATGCGGATGGTCGGAAGGACGAATTTGGGGTTGTGTCACGGTCTGACTTTGTAACGGTGATATGTGAGTCAGGCGGGGCGCTGGCGATGGTCGATCAGTATCGCTACGCAGCAGATCGGTGGAGTCTCGAGCTTCCGCAGGGCGGAGTCGATTCGGGAGAGAGTGTGGTTCAAGCTGCACTGCGCGAACTGCGTGAGGAAACGGGGTGGATTGGTACTGAACCAGAAGTTCTCGGAGGAAGTTTCTATGAAGCTGCGGATTGGGCGACCCAGCATTTTCACATAGTTCGGGTCATGCCGCTCCGTCTTGAGGCGCCGCGGCTTTCTGAAGATGAAAGTGGTTCAACTGCGAGAAGTATCGACTTAACTGACCTGCCATATCTGATTTCGAGGGGTTCTATTATCGACGCTGCGACGGTCGCGTCGATATTTGTGTATTTGCTCGTGAGAGACGGTGGTAGGCCGTGGCTATTCTAATTACAGGCGCTGCTGGCTTTATTGGAGCGCATGTCGTCGCCGCACTGAGAAACTCAGGGTGCGATATTGTCGCCACGGATATTTTGCCGCGATCCGATGCGGTTCGCCTCAGTAATTTCCTAGATGAAGGTCTCTGCTATGTGCCAGGTGATCTCTTTGAGATATTGCCTGGGGTGATGGATGGCGTGCATCAGGTCTGGCATTTCGCCGCAAATGCAGATATCCCGCTGGGAGCGCATAACACTAGTATAGATGTTCGCGAATCGATACTACTAACCCATCGACTCCTGGAGTCGATGCGGCACAGTCATGTACGATCGTTGATCTTTCCCTCAACTAGCGGCGTTTACGGGAGAAACTCTGGACTAGCGAGGGCTGAGCATGTCGGGCCTTTCTTGCCCGCTTCGCTGCATGCTGCCGGAAAGTTGGCGGCTGAGGGACTTATATCCGCGTATTGTTCGACATTCGGGCTTCAAGGATGCATCTTCCGGCTGGGAAATGTCGTCGGCGGAATGATGGGGCGAGGTATAATTTACGATTTCATCTGCAAGCTCTCCAAAAATCCTGAGCAGCTTCCCGTGATGGGTAATGGCCGCCAGCGTAAGAGCTTTGTTCTTGTCGACGATGCGATCGAAGGTATGCGACAGATCGGCGAAAATAGCCGTAACGACGGGCCTTATTGTGATATTTTCAATATAGCAGCAGGTGGCAGCGTGAGTGTTGTCGACGTGGCCGGGATTGTAAGTCGCGCGATGGGGCTGCGGACCCCGGAATTGGCTATTGAAGGAACCTCGATAGCATGGCCAGGCGATCAGCCGGTTATTGAGCTTGATATCGGAAAAGCTCTTGCATCGGGATGGGCTCCACGATATTCGGCCACCGAGGCGGTTCGTGTTGCTGCAAATCGAATGGTAGCCGACCTTGGGATTTCGGTGGCACCGCAATGATTGGTGAGTCGATCGTTGTCGCTAGCACTCCCCTTCGTATCTCACTCGGCGGGGGCGGTACAGATTTACCTTTTTATCAGAGCCGGTTTGGTTCGGACGTACTCGCCATCTCGATTTCTCCACGTGTAGTGGTTGTGGGCAGTCGTGGGCAGCTTGACGGTTCCCTTAGATTCGTCCATGATGGCGCAGTTTACACTAATCACGCCCAGCGCCTGTCGGAGCCATTTGTATCTGCCGCGATGGACATGGTGGGGTTCAGTGACTCGGGCGAGATATTCTCTATTGGCCCGGTACCTGCGGGAACTGGTCTCGGCAGCTCGGGTGCGTTCGCAGTAGGCCTGCTCGCTGTGCTGAATGTTCTCAAGGGTAACCGCATGGATCGAATTGCGCTGATCGAACAAGCTTGCACGCTTGAGATGGACCGGCTGGGTCGGCCGGTCGGAAAACAGGATCAGTACATCTGCGGCCTCGGGGGCATTAGGAGGTTGATTATTTCGGAACAGGGGGCTGTTCGAGTTGATTCTGTCGATGTCGCGGATTCGACATTAGGTGAACTGGAGCGGCGTATGATGTTGTTCTATACAGGAATTCGACGGGACAGCTCATCTCAGCTCGCTGTATCCCCCAAGAGCCTGAATTCTAGGATTTCTCAACTTCATCAAATTAGAAGGATTGGCGAACGAATGCGAAACGCCCTTGCGGCTGATGATTTGGATCAGGTTCCCGGTTTGTTGCGCGAACACTGGTCGATCAAGACCGGAGATTCTCACGATCCCGCTTGGGCGCCTATTTTTCACGCTGCGCGAACTGGCGGCGCAACGGCTTGGAAGATGGTCGGTGCTGGAGGTGGCGGCTTCATCCTATTCTGGGTCGACCCAGATCGACGGGAGGCATTGAATTCGGTACTGGAGTCGTTTGGTTTGCAGAACTTGCCGTTCCGGTTCTCGCGGACTGGCGCGACGGTAAGTGTATTGGGTGCCGATACGGAGGTGTGGTTATGACGCGCGAATACAGTATGGCTTTCCTCCGTACTGTCGCTGTAGTCGCGGAGAGGATCGACTGTGACGTGATAGACCGTATCGCCTGCCGGTTGTCCAATGTGCGTGAATCGGGTGGCAGAGTGTTCGTTGTCGGCGTCGGTGGCGGCGCGGGCAATGCGACACACGCTGTGTGCGACATGAGGAATCTTGCTGGCCTGGAGGCTTATTCGGCAACAGACAATGTTGCGACTTTGACGGCCTCAATCAATGATAGCGGGTGGCGCGGATCGATCGCACAATGGCTGTCGGTCAGCAGGATAACTACAAATGATGCTCTGATGGTTTTTTCGGTAGGTGGTGGATCGGAGGATCCTCCGGTAAGCATTAATATCGTTGAGGCTGTTCGACTCGCTAAGAAGGCTGGTGCCTTTGTTTGTGGGGTAGTCGGTCCGGATGGCGGCGTGACGGCTGATGTCTCGGATGAGTGCGTGCGCGTTCCTGTTACTGATAGGCGTTTCCGCACCACTCACACTGAGATCTACCAGTCGGTGGTTTGGCACATGCTCGTATTGCATCCGAGCCTTGGAATATCCGCTCCCCGTTGGGAATCGCTATGCCCGTGACCGGACGTGTTTCAGCAATCGTGTTTGATCGGGATGGTGTGCTTAACGAACTGTGCTATTTTCCCGGGTCGCGTCTGGCCGATTCGCCAACGAGTCCGAGTCAGGTGCGTCTTGTCGACGGAGCGGGGCTTGCTGTGCGGCGTGTCAACAATGCTGGCGTACCTTGTTTTATTGCCTCCAATCAGCCTGGAATCGCAAAACGGAAGATGTCGGCTTCGCTTTTATCGAAGACGACCCGCAGGCTGCTTGAGCTACTGGAATCAGAGGACGCAGTGGTGGATGGAATCAGCTACTGTCTGCATCATCCCGATTCTGCAGTGCCAGGTCTACGTGCACTATGTCCGGATCGTAAGCCAGCTCCTGGTATGCTTCTGCGTATCTCAAGCCGTCTCGGTGTCGATCCCAAGCAATGTTGGATGATCGGGGATTCCGGGGTCGATATACTGGCTGCCCAACGAGCCGGTTTCAGTAGTGTCCGGGTGCGATCATTCGACTGTGAAACCTCCGTGTCCGACCTTGATGTTGTGCCTGACTTAGTCGCACCGGATCCGCTGGCGGCAGTAACAATGATCTTGGGAGGCACGAATGTTTCGATTTCGCGTTAGAGCCACGAAACTTCCTGAATTGGGCGAAGGGTCTTGAGGGTACGCGATGGAGTGAGGAGATAGCGCGATGGCGGAACTTACTCAGCCGCAGGTAATCTGGATGGATGGGGGTGTACGCCCTTGGGGTGATGCACACGTGCATGTGTGGTCAGAGGTGGTTTTGCGGGCTGCGAGCGTGTTCGAGGGACTACGCGGATATTGGATACCAGCGGAATCGCGCCACTATTTTGTCCACGTTGCGGATCATTTCAGACGGCTTGCGGAATCGGCTAAGCTGATCCATATTCCAATGAGTTTGTCCGTAAACGATATTACTCATGGATTGACTGAGCTTGTCTCTACGCTGGGCTACCAGGAAGATATTTACGCACGGCCAACATTGTTCCTTAAAAAGGGTCGCTACACTAATGAGACCTCGGAAGCTGATACCGGGTTTTTCATGCCGGTGTTTCAGTCGGCGAGAGAGAAGTCAATCGAGTTCGGATTGCGGTGTATCGTTTCTTCGTGGCGCAGAACGGGGGACGAGTCTGCCCCGCCGCGCGTAAAAGCCGCTGCAAACTATTATAATTTTCGGTTGGCGCGACTAGAGGCAGAAGCATATGGGTTTGACGAGGCGATTCTGCTAAATCATGCCGGAAAGGTCGCTGAGACTGGTGGTGCTTCGATATTTTTAGTGCGTAATGGTCGAGTGGCAACCCCGAGGCTCAGTGACTCGATCCTAGAAAGTATTACTCGACAGAGTGCAATGGAACTGCTCGAAGGTGTTTTCAGTATTCCAGTGGAGGCTAGGGAGATTGATCGTACTGAGCTGTATGTCGCCGACGAGATCTTTTTATCTGGAACTCTTTGCGAGATAACTCCGGTAACGTTTGTGGATCAGACGAAGATAGGCCGTGGCATTCCTGGGAAATTGACAAGGCAGCTTCAACAAGAATATTACGGTGCCTGTCACGCAGGTGCGAGTGATCGTCGCGGCTGGCTAACACCTGGCCCGATAATTTTATGAGGTCAATTTCTTTAGGTTCGGTGTCCGGGAAAAGCTTATGCGTGGTTCTGGCAGCGACTTCCGGTGAACGCTCGGCAAGCATCCGTTGCGATCAGTGACCCCGTGCTGGGTCAGGACTATCGGGCAACTTAGTACGGCAACGACAGGTTGTGATGCCCGCGTCGTTTGTAGTGGCTGATGCGCGCGCGGGTCTGGCTTAATCGCCGCCAGTTCGACCAGTGCACGACCTGG
>NZ_QCYJ01000109.1 GCF_003123685.1 Nocardia aurea | reverse complement strand
GACGTGAGGAAGGAGGTCATCTCCTGCTCGTAGCCGGCCAGGATGATGATCAGCCGGTCGCGGTCGTCCTCCGCCCGTTTGAGCAGCGTCTGCACCGCCTCGGCGCCGAACCTGTCGGGCTGCCCGTCGGAGGTGTTGACCAGCCCGTACGCCTCGTCGATGAACAGCACGCCGCCCAGCGCGCGGTCGACCAGCTCGTTCGTCTTGATCGCGGTCGCGCCGAGGAACTCGCCCACGAGGTCGGCCCGCTGCGCCTCCACCACGTACGGCGTGTCCAGCAGGCCGAACGCGTAGAAGATCTTCGCGACCGTGCGGGCCACGCTGGTCTTGCCGGTGCCGGGCGGGCCCACGAACACGAAGTGCCTGGTCGGCCTCTCGGAGGTGTAGCCCGCCTCGGCACGCAGCCGGGACGCCTCGATGGAGGCGGCGATCGAGCGCACCTGCTCCTTGACCGGGGCCAGGCCGATCATGCTCTCCAGCTCGCCGAGCGCCTCCTCCACCGAGATGCTGGGCGGGCCCGCCGCGCGGTCCTGCTGCGCTTCGGGCCGGCCCTCGCGCACCCGTACGCGCAACTGCTCCTGCTCGCGCGTGGACAGCTCAGCCCTGGCCCGGCGGGCGAGCACGAACCGGTAGAGCAGCACGGCCGCGGCGGCGCCGTACGCGACCCAGACGGCGATGCCCTCGGAGACGGGCGCCAGGGGCGACAGGGCGGCGGCCAGCAGGCCGGCCGGGATCAGGGCGAGCAGCGCGGTGAGCCAGGGCGCCACCCAGCGGATCAGGTGGGCCGCGGCGGCGACGGGCACCGCCAGCACCAGCAGCAGCGTCGGGGCGAGCGAGCGCACGGGGAACAGGACGGCGATCGCGGGCACCAGCGCGGCCCACGCCGCGATCACCAGGGCGGTCGCCGCGGCGCGCGGGAAGCGCAGGGTGAGCGCGACGAACCCGAGCACGAGGAGGGTGACGA
>NZ_QCYJ01000093.1 GCF_003123685.1 Nocardia aurea | reverse complement strand
GGGTTTGGTCACCGACCCTTCCTTGGGCGGGTGCCGGTCGAGACCGATCGGGTTGGCCGCGATGGGCCATCCGGTCTCGGTCTGCCACCAGTTGTCGACGACGGGTTTGCCCACGCGTTCGCTGATCCACCGACAGGTGTCCGGATCCAGCCGCTCTCCGGCCATGAAGATCGTCCTCAGCCGGGGGAGGTCCACCAGCTGCGATGCTTCGGGATCGGCCTGGCGGATGGCCCGCAGCGCTGTGGGCGCGGTGAACAGGGCCGCGACGCCGTGCTCACGCGCCACACGCCAGAACGTCCCCGCGTCCGGGGTGCCCACGGGCTTGCCTTCGTACAGGACGGTGGCCGCCCCGGCGAGGAGCGGTCCGTAAACGATGTAGGAGTGGCCCACGACCCACCCGACGTCGGACGCCGCCCAGAAGACCTCACCGGTGCGGATGTCGAAGATGTTCGACATGCTCCAGCGCAGCGCCACGGCGTGGCCGCCGTTGTCACGCACCACCCCTTTGGGACGTCCGGTCGTACCGGAGGTGTAGAGGATGTACAGCGGATCGGTGGCCTCCACCGGCACGCACTCCACGGGATCGGCGTGCGGCACGACGGCGTCCCAGTCGATGTCACGTGGCGCCCTCAGCTCGGCCGTCGCCTGGCTCCGCTGGAGCACCAGGCAGTGCCGCGGCTGGTGCTCGGCACGGTCCAGCGCCTGTTCGAGGAGGGGGTGGTACTCCACCACGCGGGAGGGCTCAAGTCCGCATGAGGCGGTGACGACGACACGGGGCCGGGCGTCGTCGATGCGTGCCGCCAGCTCGGGCGGCGCGAATCCGCCGAAGACGACGGCGTGGACGGCCCCGATCCGGGCGCAGGCCAGCATGGCGAACACGGCCTCGGGGACCATCGGCATGTAGATCACGACGCGGTCGCCACGGCGGACGCCGAGGCGGCGCAGGGCGCCTGCCACTCGTGCGACCTCGTCGCGCAGTCGCAGGTAGCTGAAGCTGGCTCGCTCCCCCGTCATCGCGCTGTGATAGATCAGAGCCGCGTCCTGGCCCCGGCCGGCGCGCACATGCCGGTCAACGGCGTTGTAACAGGTGTTCAGCCGCCCGCCGGGGAACCAGCGGCCATGGGGCGCGCCGTCACGGGCGTCCAGGGCACGGGTCGGGCGGCGCTCCCAGTCGATGTCCTCGGCCGCGCGCAGCCAGAAAGCGTCAGGCTCGGTGATGCTGGCCAAATGAGCGGTCGCGAGGGGGCGGTGGTGGTCGGTCCGGATGGTCGTCATCGGTCTCTTTCCTCGTTTACGGAGATGCGTGCGACCGCGAGGAAGGACCGGCACCGGCGGCTCGCCGATGCCGGTGCGTGCACGTCAAGAGGACGCGGACTCCGCCGTCGGGAGCGAGCCCACGGGGCAGGTGGACACGCCGATGGTGTCGCGGGTGAACGCCTCGACGTTCTTCTGTGCCCGCTCGGGGTCGGTGACCCAGGTGCGGTAGAAGTCGAACGGGCACTCCGCGACGCCCTTGTCGCCGTCGTTTCCGTCGTGGACGCCGGAGTATCCCCGGTGCAGCAGCTTGAACAGATGGTTGGTGGACTGGTCCTGGGCGCGGGCGTCGCGGATGGCGGACAAGGAGAGCTGGGCGTACTGGATGCCGTACTCCTCCGTGCCCGTCTCTCCGAGCGTCCGGCCGTCGAAGCCGATGATCGAGGAATGGCCGAAGTAGTAGTAGACGCCGTCGAAGCCCGCGGCGTTGGCGACCGCGACGTAGCTGTTGTTCGCCCACGCCATGGCCTTGGCCATGTTCACCGTCTGCTCCTGGGCGGGGTACATGTAGCCCTGGCAGCGGACGATCAGCTCGGCGCCCTTCATCGCGCAGTCACGCCAGATCTCGGGGTAGTTGCCGTCGTCGCAGATGATCAGCGAGACCTTGAGGCCCTTGGGTCCCTCGGTGACGTAGGTGCCGTCGCCCGGGTACCAGCCCTCGATCGGGCACCAGGGCAGGATCTTGCGGTACTTCTGCACGATCTCGCCGCGGTCGTTCATGAGGATCAGGGTGTTGTACGGCGGCTTGTTCGGGTGGTCCTCGTGCCGCTCGCCGGTGATCGAGAAGACCCCCCAGACGCCGGCCTCACGGCAGGCGGCGGCGAAGATCTCCGTCTCGGGCCCGGGGATGGTGGTCGCGGTCGCGTACATCTCCTCGCGGTCGTACATGATGCCGTGCAGGGAGTACTCCGGGAAGATCACGAGGTCCAGGCCCGGCAGGCCCTGCTTGATGCCGACGACCATGTCGGCGATCGTCCGCGCGTTCTCCCTCACTTCGGGAGTGGTGTGGAGGCGGGGCATCTTGTAGTTGACGACCGCGACTCCGACGGTGTCCGGACTGGATGTGATGTCACCGTGCCGCATGGCGGGCTCCTTCCAGTTGTGGTGATCTACGGTGGTGCGGGAGCTTGCGATCAGGTGGTGAACGATGCCAGCCGGGCCTCCCTCTCCCGGGCGGGTGTCCTGAAACCGAGGAGAGCGGCCAGGGCGAGCAGGCCCAGGCAGGTCGCGGCGGCGATCGCCACGGCCCCGCCGTCCGAGCGGTAGGAGCCTGTCAGGCCGAGGAAGCCGGGAACTGTGCAGGTCGCCTGGCTGAACAGGACCACGGTCCAGCCGGTGAACCGCATCAGGCGTTCCATGCCCAGGGCGAGGATGAGGAAGAACAGCAACCAGAGCAGGGCCCACGAGAGCCACAGGACGGCGAAGACCGGATCGCCGTCCCGCCAGAACGCCAGGCCGGCGTAGACGGTATCGGCGTCGCCACCGGACTGGGCGAGAACCACCGTCGGAGCAACGCACTGCAACGCGCCGACGAAGAGGTTCAGCGGGGCGGCGGCCCGGGCCGAAACGCGGCCGATGAGGACCATCCCGTTGACGAGGAGCATGGCGCCTACGTAGAGCAGACCGACGTTGAGCATGGTCGTCCCCCTTCGGCCCGCCCACCGGGCCTGCCGCAACTACAACCATCTGGATTTATTCCAGATGAAAGTAATGTGGCGCGGAAGTGTCCTCACTGTCAAGACGTGAGCGAGAAACGTTCAGTGGGCCCGGACGCTCAGAGACGCGCGATCACGTCGAAGTCGTAGCCGTCGGCGACCGCGAGATGCACGCTCTGTGCGGCCTGCCGGCCGCGGAACTCCACGGTTCCCCGCGGTCCGTGGTAAGCGACACGGTCGACGACGCGGTCCAGCGCGTCCGGCTGGAGCGACCCGGCGCGGCAAGCGAGCTGGGCCAGCGTCTTCAGGCCCTCGTAGCAGGACTCCGCGGCGACGTTCAGCGCCGGCGCCGTCGGACCGTGCAGGCCCACATACCTGCCGAGCAGGTCCATGGTGTCGGCGTTGGCCAGAGAGCGGAAGTATGCGGCCGCGGTGAACAGGTTCCTCGTGGCCGCGAGCCCGCTGGCCATGAGCATGTTCTCCTCCAGCATGACGCTGAAGCGGACGAGCTTCTCATGCAGCCCGCACCTGGCGAACACCCTGTTGAACTCGGCCGCGTCCTGTCCCACCAGGAGCATCAGCACGCCGTCGCAGCCGGACCGCTCGATCAGCGGGATCGCCCGCGCCGTCCGGCCCGATCCGAGCCCGACGAAGCACTCGCCCACGATGCGCAGGCCGAGCTCCTCGGCGAAGCGCGCCACGGCGCGCGCGGTGCCCCGCGGCCACACATAGTCATTGCCGACGATGAACCACCGCTTGGCGCCGATGTTGTCCCGCAGCCACCCCAGCGCCGGCCGGATCTGCAGACGGGGGATCTCGCCGGTGCACAGTGGCCCGCGACCCGCGGCGCCGCCCTCGTGCAAGGCCGTGTACACGTAGGGCACCCGGTCGGCGAGGACCGGCGCGACGGCGTCACGCACCGAGGAGATGTGCCACCCGCTCACCGCGTCCACCGCGCCCGCGGCCACCAGGCGACGCAGCACGGCCGCCACGGCCTGCGGCTCCGCCCCTCCGTCGACGATCTCGGCGACCACCTGCCTCCCGATGATGCCGTCCGCGCTGTTGAACTCGTGCAGCGCGAGCTCGGTGACGGCCTGACAGGAGGGCCCGAGGAGACCGGCCGGACCTTGCAACGGGAACACCATCGCGATGCGCAGGATACCCGCCTCTGCCCGTGCCGCTGCGTCTGTCGCCATGTCGGCTCCGGTGGGTTGCGGAACGAGAGTAGTTGATATATTTTCATCTGGAATTGTCTCAGAAGGAAGTTTGACCCGCAAGGGGGCCCGGATGGGGGACGCAGGCATCGACGGCTCGTCATCCGCGGGCGCCTTCATCGTGGCGGCCCGCAGGGCCACCTCACTCGTGGAGCGGGTGGTCAAACCCGAGGGGCTCACCGTCGACCAGTGGCTCACCTTGGAGGCGCTGGCCGATGCCGGGCCGCTGACCATGTCCGACCTGGCGTCCCGGACCATGGTGACCGGCCCGACGCTGACCCGGGTCATCGACCGGCTGGTGGCCACCGCTCTGGCCTACCGGGAGGTCGATGCCTACGACCGGCGGCGGGTTCTGGTCCATCTCAGTACGCGGGGCCGGTCGGCGTACCAGCGTGTCAGCGCCGGGCTCACCGACATCGAGGACGACGTGCTGGCCCAGCTGGCCGAAGTCACCACGACGCTCGTCCGCAGGGGCCGGATCGACCACGGTTCGTCGTCTGGCGACTTGACCGTACACACCCACTGACTGACGCCGCCCGCCACGTCTCCCGCGTTCGGTAGAGCCGCAAGGCCGCCGCGCCCGCTCAGGAGATGTCCACCATCGGGGCCCTCGCATGCCGATCCGCGAGGCCACGACGATCATGCCGGCCTGCCCACCGCGACAGCCCATGGGCCCGACAGGGCCCATGCCCGGACCGCAGGAAGATCCTTCACACCGAGGAGCACCAGTGAAGATTTCAGAGTACGTGACCTTTGACGCGGTCGGCCTCGCGGACCTGGTCGCCCGAGGTGAAGTGACACCCGCCGAGCTGGAGGCGGTGGCGCTGGCGGCGGCACAGGCGGTCAACGGCCAGATCAACGCCATCGTGGAAACATGGCCCGGCGAGGACGCCCCGGTTCCGGGCAGCACACCGCTGGCCGGAGTGCCCTTCCTGATCAAGGATCTCGGGGTGTCCATGGCCGGCAAACGCGTCGAACTGGGCAGCCGGCTCGCGGCCGGGAATGTCGCCCAGGCCGACTCGTCGCTGATGAGGCGCTTCCGTGACGCCGGGCTCGTGACGTTCGGGCGCACCGCGACACCGGAGATGGCCTACAGCATCACCACCGAACCCGTCCTGTACGGAACGACCCGCAACCCCTGGGACCTGCGGCGCAGTGCGGGCGGCTCCAGCGGCGGCGCGGGTGCCGCCGTCGCCGCCGGAGTGGTCCCGATCGCCCACGCCACCGACGCCGCGGGCTCGATCCGGGTTCCCGCCGCCTACAACGGCCTGTTCGGGCTGAAGCCCACACGCGGTCGCGTCTCCATGGGGCCCGACATGGACGAGATCTTCAACGGCCTGGCGGTGCAGGGCTGCCTGAGCCGCACGGTGCGGGACAGCGCGGCGGTGCTCGACCAGATCCGCGGCCCGGAACCGGGTGACCCCTACTTCGCCGCCGAGCCCTCCCGGCCGTACCTGGAGGAGGTCACCCGCGACCCGGGCTCCCTGCGGATCGGCCTTGTCGTGCGGCCCTGGGGTGGACGTCCCACGACCGCCCCAGTGGCCGACGCCGTGAAACGTGCGGCGCACCTGCTCGAATCCCTGGGTCATCGAGTGGAGGAGGTCGACGTCGACCTCGGAGTCGGCTGGGACGAGTTCGTCCTGGCCAACGCCCGCCTGTGGACGGCCAACCTGACTGACTGGCTTGACGGCCTGGCCGCCGCCTTCGGCCGTCCCCTTGACGACTCCACCCTCGAACCGGTGAACCTGACCAGTTACGCATACGGGCAGCAGGTCAGCGGCACCCAGTTCGTCAGCGCGCTCGCGGTGCGCAACGCGGTCGCCCGGAGCCTGGCACGATGCTTCGGCACCTACGACGTGCTGCTCACCCCGACCCTGCCCGAGCTTCCGGTGCCTCTCGGCACCTACGCGGAGGGCGTCGAGGCACTGGACGGCCTTGGCTGGCTGAACCGGCTGTTCGACCGCTCACCGTTCACCGCGGCGTTCAACGTGGCGGGCACCCCAGCCATGTCCGTGCCCCTGGCCTTGGACCACGCGACCGGACTCCCCATCGGCGTGCAGTTCGCCGCCGGTTACGGGCTCGAAGACCGCCTCTTCCGCCTGGCCGGGCAGCTCGAACAGGCGAGTCCGTGGATCGGTCGCACCCCCGCGGTGTGGGCGGGCGACCACGAGACCGTGTGAGACCCCCGCAGCTCACGTCAGGGGCCGAATGCGGCGGCGTTCTCCCGGACCCACTGCGCGAAGGTGCGGGCCGGCCTCCCAGTGACCTGCTCCACGGTGGGCAGCACGGTGTCCCCCGCGATCGGCGGGTCGGTCCGCATCTTCAGGAAGAACTCGACGTCCTCGTCGGAGTAGCCGGCCTCGCGCCACTGGGCGACGATCTCGTCCTGGGTGAGCTCGATGTAGCGCACCTCGCGGCCGAGGACCTCTCCGATGGTGCGGACCTTCTCCGGCGGGGTCAGCGCCTCCGGACCGGTCAACCAGTATTCCCGGCCGGCGTGGCCGTCGCCGGTGAGCGCCGCCGCGGCCACCGCGGCGATGTCGGCCTCGTGGATCATGGCGCTGCGGGCCTCCGGGAACGCCTCCCGGACGACCCCAGCGGTCCGTACGGACTCGGCCCACTCCAAGGCGTTGGACATGAACTCGACCGGCGCCAGATGGGTCCACTCCAGGCCGCCGGCCTCGACGGCGTGCTCAAGCGGGCTCTTGGCCACGTCGCCCTTGAGCACCGTCACCCTGCGCACCCCGGCCCGCCTCGCCAGGTCGACGATCTCCTCGCCGTTGGTCAGCGGTGCGTAGTCCTCCCCGCCGAAGCTGATCAGGTGCGCGGCCGAGGCGCCGGTGAACGCGGCTGCGAGGCAGGAGGCGTCGGCCAGGTTCCCGGCGACCGCCTCGGCCCCGGCGGGGAGGTCGGCCCTGACCGGGTCGCGGGTGAGGGCGCGGACCCGGTACCCGGCGGCGAGGAGCTGTTCGACCAGGGGGCGGCCGACGTTGCCGGTGGCGCCCGCGACAAGGATGATCTTGGAGTCGTGTGTCATGGCGGAGACGTTAGGAGCGATCGCGGTCAACTCCTGTCCGCGTCGGGTGGGAGAGTCGTCCCGTGTTGGAGACCTCGGCCCGGCTGCTCCGTCTGCTGGGCCTGCTGCAGGCGCATCGCCACTGGTCGGGGACCGAGCTGGCAGAGCGGCTCGCCGTGAGCTCGCGGACCGTGCGGCGCGACGTCGACAGGCTGCGGCTGCTGGGCTACCCCATCGAGGCGACCGGCGGCGTGGG
>NZ_QCYJ01000074.1 GCF_003123685.1 Nocardia aurea | reverse complement strand
ATCCAAGTTGTGCTCCCCGCGAACGCGGGGATGGTCCCATCCCGAGCGGGAGGTTTGGTGCTGGCGGAAGGTGCTCCCCGCGCACGCGGGGATGGTCCCCCGGACTTGGCTGTAACTGTCTGGGCTCTGCTGTGCTCCCCGCGCACGCGGGGATGGTCCCTTCGTCACTTGGCCTCCGGTTCCTCCGGCCGCGTGCTCCCCGCGCACGCGGGGATGGTCCCCAGAGACCGCCATCCCCGGCCGCGACCCCGGGGCGCTCCCCGCGCACGCGGGGATGGTCCCGCCGCGCGGATGACGGCGTGAACCCGGCCGACGTGCTCCCCGCGCACGCGGGGATGGTCCTTCATCTGCGACCGCTTCACGTCCCGGAGATCGCGTTTGGGTTGACCGTCGGAGAGTGGCTCGGCCTGGCGCCCGCTTGAACCCTCTGACTTGCTGTGCCACACTACGCGCAGGCGGATCCCCTATGCCCTCCAGCAAAACGCGAAGGGCATTACGTGTTTTCGGGGGTGTGCCATGGACCCCGAACCGGTCACCGCTGCCGAGGCCGGCCGACGCCTCGAAAGGGCCCCCGCCACCATCCGGTCCTGGGGCAGCCGCTACCAGGCGCGGAAGCTCGGCAAGCAGCAGCGTCGCATCTACTACGACTGGCATGACCTCGCCACGATCGACGGTTGCATCAACCGCGGCGAGGAGATCCCAGCCATGCCCGAGCTGCGCGATCAACTGCGCGCCGAGCTACGGCAACGCTGGCGCATCGTCTCCTAGCTGACCTTGAACCGTTCAATCCGGCCAGGTGCTTTTCGTCCGCCGCTCTGATCATCCAGCAGCTGACCGGCGGTAGCAGATGTAGCAGCACCCGCTCATAGTCCGGCAGTTCGAGGCCGTCCCCTTCAAGATCCACCGGGTAGGCGTACAGCTCGAAACGCGGCTTGAACAGCCGACCTTGCTCGTCGCGGTCACCGGGATGGATGCGCGACGCGACGTAGCGGGAGTACACGCGGGAGACGTG
>NZ_QCYJ01000156.1 GCF_003123685.1 Nocardia aurea | reverse complement strand
GAGGTCGAACGCCAGTGGCGCCGCACCGGCTTCGGGGTCGATGCCCGCGTCCATGGAACGCCGCCAGGAGGCGGCGATCAGCTGTCGCGGCCCCTCGGGCCACACCCCGTCTGCCATCACCGTCTCGTGGGCGCTGCGAAGGAGTCGGGAGTACGCGGGAAGATGGGCGTAACTCATCGGCCACTCCAAGTAGTCGAACCCGTATGGCGAGCATCCGCGTTGGAGAGGGTCAGCGCAAGCCGTTCCAGCGGTCGCGAAACGTGATTGAACGATAGCAACCTGTGTGCAACGTGGGCGTGATTATGGTTCCATCCAAGCGTCGGCATGGTGCGGCCGCTCCGGTCGGCGTGGTGGCCGGGTCTCGGACACTGGAGGGGGGCCGGGATCCGGCCAGACAATCTGGCCGGCCAGTCACCGGCGATCCGTCGCGACGACCCCCGGGGGCGAAACACCTGCATGCCGCCAGTACATGACGAGGCCCAAACGCCGTAGGCTCGTGGAAGTCAAGAACGCGGAGCCACGAGGAGCGCACGACGGTGAACCCAGGGGATGTCAACCTGCAGCAGCTGCTGGAGCAGGCCCAGCTCATGCAGCAGCAGCTTGTGAGCGCCCAGCAGGAGCTCAACGACGCGCAGATCGAGGGCTCGGCCGGCGGCGGCCTGGTCACGGCCGTCGTCAACGGCTCGGGCGAGCTGCTCGAGCTCAAGATCGATCCGAGCGTGGTCGACGCCGGCGATCCACAGGACACGGCCGATACGATCGCCGACCTGGTGATCGCGGCCGTACGTGACGCCGTGCGGGCGGCGGCCGACCTGCAGCAGGAGAAGCTCGGCCCGCTCGCACAGGGGCTGGGCGGCGGCGGTCTCGGCCAGCTGCCAGGGTTCTAGGCCATGTACGAAGGGGTCGTCCAGAACCTGATCGACGAGCTGGGCCTGCTGCCCGGCGTCGGTCCCAAGAGCGCGCAGCGGATCGCGTTCCACCTGCTGGCGGCCGACCCGGCCGACGTCAAACGGCT
>NZ_QCYJ01000019.1 GCF_003123685.1 Nocardia aurea | reverse complement strand
GCCGCGGGTGCAGTGCGCGACGGCCTCGTCGACGGTGAAGAGGTCGAGGACGGGCTGCTTGCCGGCGACTATGACGTTGACGTAGTCGCGGGAGCGCAGGCAGTGGTCGGCGACCGACAGCAGCGTGTTGGCGTCGGGGGGCAGGTAGATGCGGATCACGGAGGGCTTCTTGTTGGCCACGACGTCCAGGAAGCCGGGATCCTGGTGGCTGAAGCCGTTGTGGTCCTGCCGCCAGACGTGGGAGCTCAGCAGGTAGGTCAGGGAGGCGATAGGCCGGCGCCAGTGGATCTTCTGGGAGGCCTCCAGCCACTTGGCGTGCTGGTTGAACATGGCGTCCACGATGTGGATGAACGCCTCGTAGCAGTTGAACAGGCCGTGCCGGCCGGTTAGCAGGTAGCCTTCCAGCCAGCCCTGGCACAGATGCTCGGACAGGACCTCCATGACGCGTCCGCCGGGGGCCAGGTGCTCATCCGTGGGCAGGCGAGCGGCGTTCCAGGCGCGGTCGGTGACGGCGAAGACCTCGCTCAGCCGGTTGGAGGCGGTCTCGTCGGGACCCATCAGGCGGAAGTTGCGCGGGTTCGCGGTGATGAGGTCGCGCAGCAGGCCGCCGAGGACGCGGGTGGGCTCGCTGGTGTGGGTGGCCGGGGCCTTGACCTCGACGGCGTGCGCGGTGAAGTCGGGCATGCGCAGCGGGGTGAGCAGTTCGCCGCCGTTGGCGTGGGGGTTGGCGCTCATCCGGCGCGGCCCTTCGGGGGCGGTGCCGACCACGGCCGGGTGGGGGCGGCCGTCAGGCGTGAACAGCTCCTCGGGCCGGTAGGAGCGCATCCAGGTCTCCAGCGCGGCGAGGTGGTCGGGGTTGTCACGGACCGCGGTGAGGGGGACCTGGTGGGCGCGCCAGGTGCCCTCCACCGGCAGGCCGTCGACCTCGCGCGGCCCGGTCCACCCCTTGGGGGTACGCAGGATGATCATGGGTAGGCGAGGGGTGTCGCCCGCGCGGTAGGCGGCCATCTCGTCGAAGACGACGTCGAGGACCTC
>NZ_QCYJ01000175.1 GCF_003123685.1 Nocardia aurea | reverse complement strand
GGAGACCTCGCCTATCTCCCAGCAGCGACACACCAAACCCCAATGCCTACAAGCGATTAAGCGCCCCACCAAGCCGACATCAACTCACTTCTTAAACACGACCTAGCCGCGCAGCAGCCGGTGATTCGGAGCCATCGCTGGCCTTGAGCAGCGCTCGACAAGCGATGTCCTCGGTGACGTATCCGTGCGGCCGGATCGGTACTGACTTGCCACATCAGCCACGCTCTGTCCAAGGCCGGGCGTATTTCGCCAGCGACGGCACCGAGGGGTGAGGGCCATAGTTGGTGCAACGCTTAGGCTCGCCGACCAACTCGGTGGCGGCGATGTCCCTTGTCCCCTGCGGCAGAGCAGATAAGGCCGCCCGTGTGGCGCGACAGACCGACATCACAAGGTTCGAGAATCATGAGTCAGGAGGTAGGTCGGGTGTGCAGTGAGTCAGGACGATGCGGGAAGATAACCGCATGTCGAATCAGAACGGGCAGAAGCCGATCCAAGTCAGTGGCAACCCTTCCGACTTGATCCAACTACGGGACTGGTTCGGTCGTGACGAGGCCCTCCGCGGGCAGGTACACCTGCAAACCCCTCCGCCACAAGATGGCCAGATGGGTGGGCTCGCCGACGTACTGATGGTGGCCTTCGGCGCAGGAGGAATCGGCACCGTCCTCGTCAGTTCGCTCAAGACCTGGTTCACCACGCGACACTCTGACCTCACTCTGACCGTCACGCTTCCCAACGGCGCCGAAGTCCTGCTCGACGGCAAACGGCATAAAGCAGGATCAGACCTTCGCTGCCCTCCAGAAGATGATCGACTCCCTGAACACCGCCCCATGACTCGACGACGGCCCGATATCGACAGGTCGCGCGCGGTTCTGATCGGTGTCAGCCGGTACGAAACCGATGAACAGAGCACGGCCGACCTCTCCGAGGCCCTCCCATCGCTCGAATCGGTCTCCGCCAACCTCTCCGACCTACGGCAGTTGCTCACCGAACCCGACCTGGGAACTTTCGCTCCCCAGCACTGCACACTCGTGGAGAATCCGCAGCTCGCCGAGATCGGCGACGTTCTCGTACGGGCTGCCCGCGAGGCCGAGGATGTTCTGTTGGTGTACTACAGCGGTCATGGCCTCGTCGATAGTCGAGGACGCCTGTATCTCGGTCTTCCGGGCAGCAGCCAGACGCGAGCGGCCTGGAAGGCTCTACCCTTCGAAACATTGCGTGAGGATCTCCTGGACAGTCCGGCCAAGATACGGGTTCTGATCTTGGACTGCTGCTTCTCCGGTCGCGCGTTCGAGTCCATGAGCGACGCCGATACGTTGCAGGCCAACCAGTTCCGGATTAATGGGACATTCACGCTCACCTCCTCCGCAGCGAACGAGCCTTCCTTCGCGCCGCTAGGAGAGATACACACGGCGTTCACCGGTGCCCTCCTGTCCCTCGCCCGACAGACACCGGGGCTGACCCTCGATGAGCTGTATGGCGCAGTGCGAGGCCACTTGTCGGCCCTCGGCCGCCCCGCGCCTCGCCGGCGAAGTGTCGATGAGGCCGGGGACTTGGTGATCTTCGGGCATCCTCACCAGAGCCGCTCGGCTGCTGGCATCGAGGTGGAGCGGTTCGAGCGCACCTATGAGTTCGATGAAGCCAGAAGAGTCGCGCCTAGGGTGAACCCGACTTCGGGGTTACCCGGCTTCTGGGACGTCACAGTCCGCAACGGCAGCGCCACACCGATCGCTCAGCTCGAAGCAGATGTCTATCCCGTTGACGCCACAGGCAGTCGCATCGAGGACGAGTGCGTGACAGCCAAAGGTCATCGAATGCTGTGGAAGACCCTGAGCGACCGCAACCGCGCCGAGGTTCGGGGCCAATGCCATTAACTTACGCGCTGGTGTAGCCGGATCTCCGGTGGCTGGTTGTGATTGATATTCTTGTGCGCCAGTGTTTTTCGCTTGAATTTGTGTCGTCCCGCGCGTTTGAGGACGCGGGGGTAGCTGCGCTGGCGCCGGGGCGGGTTGGGTCGTTCGAGGATCTCGGTGACGGCGGCGGTGAGGCCGGTGGCGAGCCGGTCAGGGGGAAAAACCCGCTTGTCCGGTGACGTGTCGCCGGACAACGCGGAGAGAGCGGATGAACGACAGCCGTAACGGATCGTTTCCGCCGAGGTCGGCGGCGTGATACATGAGTTCGCGGATGGTGTAGTGGGTGGTCAGAAGCCCCCAGATCTCCTGGCGCACCATCGCGGGGCTCTGCGAGCGCAGCAGCCGGTAGCTGCCGCGCTGGCGGGTTTCGATCTCGGCGAGGCTGGTCTCGAACTCCCACCGGCAGTGGTAGGCGGCGGCCAGCTCGGCCGCGGTCACCTCTGCGGGATCTAGCAGGGTGGTGATCAGGCGGATAGGGCCGGGGGTATCGCTGTCGCGGTTGGCGACCTCGTATTCGACCACCCGGACGGTTACGCCGTCGGGGACGGTGTCCAGGCCGCGGGCTCGGTGGCGGCGGATCCGCTGGCGTTCGACATCGGTCATCAACTTCGACAGATACGAGCCATCCGGAAGTTCCTGTACGACATGCAGTTTCAGTCCGGACTGCACCCTCCACAACAGATCCGCGCCGGTGGCTGCGGCCTCGCGCCAGAACTCGTGGCTGTAGAACCCGCGATCGGCGATGACCAGCATTCCCGGGGTGAACGCGGCCAGCAGTCCGCGGGTGATCTCCCGCTCGTCGGTGGTGACCGCGCCGCTCTCGGCGTCGATGATCGCGTGGGTGGCGCATTCGGCCAGGCCGACGACCTTCACCTTCGGATACGGGTCCTCCAGGCTCTGATGGGTCTTCCCGCGCCCGAACACCTCCTCGTTGCCCGGGGTGTCGGGGATGTCCATCTGGACGCCGTCCACTGCCATCACCCGCCGCCCGGCAAGCCAGCCGCCCGGGATTCCCGCCCCGGCCAGCGGGACCGCCACCCGCCGATACAACTCTCGTACCGGCTCCTCACCGAGGCGGGCGCGGGCCTTGCACAACGCCGGTGAGGTCGGCACCTGCCAGTCCTCGCTCCACGACCGCAGAAACCGCAGCCCGTCGACGAGCTTGCGCATCACCTCCTCGTAGGCGTCGTCGAAGAACAACGTCATCGCCAACACGAAATACACCACCACACGCGCAGGCAACAGCCGCCGCCGCTTCTCACACCGACCGGTCGCCACCAGCACCTCGTCGACCAGATCCGTATGCACTACCCGAGTCAGCACACCCAACCCGATCCGGTCGGTCAACCGGCCCGCCTCCACCACGAACCGGCACCCTACCCGAAACCATCTGCTACACAGCAACTCTCACACATCGGCCCGCATTCACGACTGCCGACCTGCACAAACGCCGTAAGTTAATGGCATTGGGTTCGGGGCAAGGTCAATTCATCCAACCCACACAGCGGCACTCCGTTCGCCGAAATCACCGCCGCCACGATGGAAGACTTCATCATGAATATCGTCAGCCCGATCACAAGCCAGCAAATAGCACGGCTGGCGGACTGCTACCCGGACCCGTTCCCTGCCGGGGCGGAAGAGACGGTCGTCTACTACGCGCCCAACGCCGCGACGGTCCGCGCGGACCTCACGTTCACCGACACCTCCGGAAACAGATGGACAAGATCGCACGACCAACGGCCGCGGTTGGTCGAGCGATGATATTGTCCTGCCGGTCAGACAGATCTGGCTTTCCGATAGCAGTCACCGGAAGAAACGACGCTTTCTAGCCCGACGATCAGGCAGACATCCGGGCTTCATTGCGAGAGTTCGGAATCCACACCCAATGCCTGCCGGTCCACAGGCCGTCGATCCAGCGCTTCCATCCAGGTCCTCTCATCGGCCAAGTCCAGAACCTCACGCATCCGCCGACGGTGTCGGGTAGGGGACGGTGTGCACTGGACCTCCAATGAGCCACCGGGCCACGTCGTGATCCCGTCGGCCCAGATCATCAGACCAACCTCCTCGCCGGGAACCAGGCGCGGCACCTTACGGTGCAACACATACTCTCGACTGTCGGCGGGATCCGGAGCAAATGCCCTACACCGCACACCGCGCCCTGAATCAGGATTCCGTGAGCGGCACCGTCACCGATGTTGGTCAGAGATGCCCACGCCAGCACCGGCTTTCCAGCACCCTCGTGCGCGATGGACGCCCCTAGTTGGGGACCAACTTGCACCTCGATCCGCTGGAGCAGCCACGCGGGTTCCTGACGGTCGCGACGACAAAGATAGAAAGTCCACAAGGTGGCAAGACATGAGATACCTGCCGCGATCCAAGCTGAAAGTGGGCCGATCATCTGGGTATTCACGCGGCCATCCTCGCACCCGCCGTGGACCGCGATGGATTGACGGCATAGTGCCACATGAGGTGCCCGGCACAGTCGACGCTCGTGGGAGTACAGCGGGGCCCATGCGATAGCACGAAGGGGTCAGCGGGTACGGGGACCGGCCCGACACCGCAGGAGGCTGATCGTCGCCGCGTTAATCGCTGTTCCCGGGTGACCGGTTTACGGCCAGCCAACGCCGTGAACGTGACTCTGGATGTCACCCGCGAACGAGTACCATCGCAACAAGCTTAAGTTTGACGAATCCACTTAGTTGAACTGTCTAAGGAACATTCACTAGTTCGGCCAGATCCGCACAGTCGAGCAGGTGCGCCGATATTTTGCACGCTTCCGCCGCCAAGAGCTCGGTGGAGATGGATTTCACCAACATCTCCAGCGAGACCCGGCGTTCGTCTTCCTCGTCGAAGGCCCGCACCCTCACACCAATCGGGACACTGGGCTCGTGGGTGCCCGCAACAACCATCTCGCGAAATGGGCCTCGATGCTCGCGCTCGTCGTCTGGATCGTCCAGATCGGGATCAGCGTCCTCCAGACACCACGAGGGGCACTCCCCGTCTGGTGAGGTCAGTCGCACGTCTGCAGCCTCGATGAACATCTTCACTACCTGCCGCGCCTCATCGGCGGTCAATTCCAAGCCGACTCCGTGCGGATCCATCATCTCGATCACACACCTGCGGGATTCTCCATGATCACGAGCACTGACTCGCATAGAAATACGACGGATAACGCCAATAACCACCACTTCGGCGATTTCGAGCACCAATTCCGGTCCATAATGGACAAAGCCAGCGCTGGGATTGTTCAAATCCCATGCCAAGTGCGACTCACACCAAGGCGGGCACGAAAGATTCACGGCCACAACTACTCCCCACACTCATAGCCGACACCCGTCCCGCGCCCGACAGACTCAACTCTAACGTTCGAACGCGGGGCCTGACTAGCCGACTGAGACATCCGGGCGGTCTCCTCAACTGTATTGCGACAGAGCCGCTCCGACCTGAACATCCAGGACACGCCATAACAGCACGCAACGGTTCGATGCCGTTGATGGCCATCCGGATAGAAGGCCCATGTCCCTCCTCGCGAACGACCCGATCACTCCACATTCCTCAGCCACTCTCTGAATCACCCTCCGGTAGCGATACGGCCTGTTCCGAGCACCACTGCTGCACCTGTACCCGTCCCTGCCGATTCCCGGTCGTCACTGCGCACGACACCAACGCGAGCCATCCTCCGGTCGATGTCCGCGCCCACGCATGCAACAAGCCCGGCGTCGTCCCGGTCAGGGACAAACCTCCACTGCGCACCCGTAGCGATACATTTCCTCCGAAGTCTTTCGGAGCCATGATGAGCCGACCGAGATCGATGATCACCCGGCGCGGTGGATCGATCACGTGGTACGAGGGCCCACCTACCGAGCCACGTGAGGCGAATTTCAGACATCTCAACGGGTGACTACCTCGTACTGATCGCACTGCCCGACCGCGGAGCCCTGGCCATACTGCCTCCGGCCACCGTCCGGTCCGCCCTGGCCACCATCCTGGACCTACACGAGGCACCGGCGTGAGCACCGACGATCTTGAGGTCGCACGTGTATTCCTGGACCGACTCGGCATCGACCCCCGCGCCCTGCTCAAACCATCAGCAACCCACGGGCCCATGCCCACCTTCGCTGGATACGTTCCCCAAGTCTCGGCTGTCGTATCGGCTGGAACTCGACGAACCTACCGCCCCTACTGGAGCCAGCTCACTACACACTGGCCCGACCGAAGAATCGATGAACCCACCGCACTCGAACTACAAGCGCTGGTCCAGAAGACCCGAACCAACGCCGTCGTCCGCCGCAACGGCCGCGGCGGACGCTCAGCCGCAGAGCACATGGTCGCCGCGATCCGCTGCCTCTACAAATTCGCCGAAAAGGACCACCTCATCTCCAGGGCACAAAACCCATCCAACGACCTCGACAAACCACGTCGACTCCCCAGTAGCCGCCGAGCCCTGTCGCACCGCCAGCTCACCGAGATCAACCACGCCGCAGCGACGACAGGCAACGACCCCGATCTCGACACCCTCATCCTGCGGCTACACCTGGAAACCGTGTGCCGCACCTCCAGCGCCCTCGCACTACGACACGACGACCTCGACCCCGATGAGCACAAAACCCGGGGAGATTCACACTGCCAGATCCGACTCAGCGGAAAAGGCGGCACCCTACACTGGCAACCCGTCTCCCCCACCCTCATGACCAGACTGTCCCAACACCGCGACCTCAGCCCCGAACCGAACGGACAACTACTGCGATACCGCAACGGGCACCCGATCACCCGCCGCCGCTACGACCACCTCTGGAACCGCATCGGCCGCGAACTCCCCTGGGTCACCACCCGACAGATCACCACCCACTGGCTACGCCACACCACCATCACCTGGATCGAACGCAACTTCGGCTACGCCACCGCCCGCGCCTTCGCCGCCCACGCCGAACCCACCGGACAAGACGGCACCACACTCACCTACGTCACCGCAACCGACGAAGAAGTCGCCTTTGCTCTCTCCGCACTCACCGGCGAACCACACCCCATCATTTCGTCACATGACGATGCGCTACTGACGCCGCCCACCTCATCTCACCGTGCAGCATCCCCGTTCCTTGAGGAGGCCAGTACCGACCTAAAAGGTGGGTCTACCCGATGATCGACAGCCTCGCCACGCCGGAACACCCGTCGACCGATACAGGCCGTTCCCGCTGCTGGGTCGAAGGCGCGTCCCGATCCCACGGCAGAGCACTCACCTTGCGTTAGGTTTGGGGCCGAAGGTTTGGGGCCGAGGATGTAGTAGTGCGCGATCGACTCCCGCAGCTGTCCGGATGGCTCGCACTCGACCAACTGCGCTCGAAGGTCGTTCTCGAATTCGATAGCGAGAGCGGGGTTCTGGCGAATCGGGGCAGTGTAGGAGGTCGACCACAAGAATCCTATGAACTCGTCCACCGCCCAAGCGTGTGATGTCGGGAACCGGTATTCGGTGACATCGAGGAACCCCGCCTCCCGCAGGATCTCTTCATGGGTGCGTCGCGAAGGGGCGCCGCTGTCGGCCGTCGCTGGCGACACACTCGCAGGGCGTCCCGGTTCGCCGGACCATCGGGCCACGACATCGACGGCACCCCCCGCCACGACTCGGTCCCACTCCACGGCGTACTGCTGCCCAAAATCGCTAGACAACAGCCTGGATCCAGCCACTGACCGGCACGTTCGGCGATCATCGCGCGATTGAGCCGATGGAAGGCGTTGCCGATCGTGACCAACCGTGCCGGGGGCGGTGACCACCAATTCCTCGGCTCTGCCGACGCTCCAGTCGATATTGTTCGCGCCGGCGGCGCGACTTTGCGGCGGCCGACCTCGACCATGTCGGGTTCGAGGTCGACGGCCTGGACGCGCAGGCGACCCGGTCGTGCAGTGGAATCGCGATCTCGCCTGTGCCGCAGGCAAGGTCGATGAGCAGGTCGCCGCTCTGCCCCGCACGAGCGAGTAGGTCCTCGAACAGGATCTTCGGGTAAGCGGGGCGGTCGTGGCTCATCGGCCTTCGTTCGCTGCGCGATGACAGTTGGCGGCCATGTCGGTGGTGGTAGTGGTGAAAATTTGGTGCCGTTGCCGCAGATCGCATGCGCGGGTCGCCCACGCCGGCCCTATGGCCAGATGCGTTTTCCCCACCCCTGGCATGCCGATTAGCGAGCGCCGCATCGGGCTACGAAACCCCAACTCGGCCAAGGCCACTACCTCGATCCGCCGCTACCGCGCCTGGTGACGGACCCAGGGGCGCATCCTCTTGAACCTAGCCGTACCCTATTGCAGGACAGGGCCAGTGGGAGATGTCTGTCACCCTTACAGGTGTGGCCTCCATCTTGCCGGAGTTCGGGAGGGGTATCGGGGTTGCAGCTTGGCAGCTTTATCATCCAGCGAGGCAGGTGGGATATCGGTCGCGTGGCCGCAGTCCAGGGGAGCCAAGTTCGCATCGAGTACTTCGAGTCGATCGCCGAGCCGATCGCCGAAGTTGTCGATGCTCTCGTGCAGGACTGTCAACTCATCACGCTTTCCGTGGGTGCGCGAGTATTTTGGCGCGACCCCGACGCTCACGATTGGACCGCCGGGAGGGTTACTGCAAGGCAGGGCGAATCGTATTTCGTCCGGTTCCCCAACAGCAGCGCAGACCAGCGAGTGAGAGGGTCGGATCTACGGGTGCGTTGGAACCGCCCCGTCCGCGATCCGTTGCATGTGCTGACCGCTGGCGGAAGCGAGCCCTGGTTCTTTCGACAGGCTCGTATGCCTATGTTGAATGCGCTGGTCTGGCAGCGCGCGGCCTGCGCGAACGTCCCAGCGTTTTTTTCTTCTGCGGTCGAACTGTTCCCTCACCAGGTCGAAGCCAGTCTTGCGGTTCTGTCAGACCCGGTTCAGCGGTACCTCTTGGCCGATGAAGTGGGATTGGGAAAGACGGTCGAGGCGGGGTTCGTTATCCGGCAGATCCTGATCGACAACCCGTTAGCCAAGGTCACAATCCTGGCACCGGACGTGCTGCGCAGGCAGTGGATTCGCGAGTTGACGGGCAAGTTCTTCACCGACGATTTTCCGCGAGCTGAAATCAAGGTCCTCGCGCACGAGAACCCGAGCGGTTGGGCCAACCATAAGAATAGCGATCTGCTTGTTGTGGACGAGGCACACGTGCTGGTCCAAGGAGGTGACCCAATCTCCTCGCCGTACCGCGAGTTGGCACTATTGGCCCACACCTCGGAGCGGCTTCTGCTCCTTTCAGCCACTCCCATCACGTCCAACCCGCTCACCCACCTCGGTCTGCTGCACCTGTTGGACCCAGACGTTTACCGCTGGGAGGACCAAGCGGCGTTCGAGACTCGTTACGCCTTGCGCGCCGAACTGGCAGACGTCGCCTACGCGATCGATGCCGACTGGCCACCGCTGCTCCCGATGAATATTGATCGGGTACGTGCCATCCTCCCCGAGGACCAGCGAGTGGAAGAGTTGGGCTCTGCGGTGCTCGCACTACTCACTCCCGACGGCGACCTCGCTGATGTGGCCGATGAGGACGAACTCCGGTTGCGTGTCGACGAACTGCGAGGGCACATCAGCGAGACCTACCGGTTGCATCGGCGTACGATTCGTCACCGGCGATCTCGAGTCTTGGCGGATCGGGCCGACTCCGACTTTGTGCCCTACGAGGTGCGAGGCCGCGAGCTACCGAAGCATTTGACGATCCAGTCCTCTGCCGATGAGCGAATCCAGGAGATTCTTGAAGAATGGCGGACCGGTACACGCGGCGCTCTGTTGGATCGGGGTGCCGCGGACGAGGATTCCGCCTATGCTCAGGTTTACGGCGTCCTCGTGTCGCGTCTGGGCGTAAGCGGGCGTGACCTCCTCGAAATCTTGCGGTTGCGGGTCGAGCGCATCGACCCTTCGGTCGCCATGGACCCGGTCGACCGGGGGCTCGTGACCTTCCCCCCAGTCCTGGCTCACGAACCCCATACTCTGCGTGCAGTCGAGGAGGTGGTGGCCGAGAGCGACGTGACTGTTTTCGAGCAGATGACCAAGGCTCTGCTACCTGTGCTCTCACGGCACCGGAAAACGATCGCATTCTGCGGTGGTGGTGCCCTTGCGGAAGACCTGGCTACTTACCTGCGGACGCGGTTCCCGAAAGCCCCATTGTTCCAACACACCAGATCCATGCCTGCGGAGGACGCGGAGAAGTCTGTTGCGGGTTGGCGGGATGCGCCTGCCGGCTTGCTGGTATGCGACGACTCTGGCGAAGACGGCCTGAACCTTCAGGTTGCGGACGCGGCGATTCACCTGAGACTGCCGTGGTCGCCCAATCGGCTCGAACAACGACTCGGCCGGGTGGATAGGTTCGTGGAGAGCGGCAAGGGTACCCCGCGTGGCCCTGCCGCGAACTATGTTGTCCTGCCTTCGGGGGGCGAGTTGGCAGCGACGACTGCGTGGCTGGAACTGCTGTGCAGTGGCTACCGGATCTTCGATGCCTCGGTGTCGACACTTCAGGACGCGATTTCTAAAGGGCTGGGCTCCGTATGGCGTCGAGCGCTCGATGTCGGGACCGACGCACTAGTGGATTGCTCCGAAGAAGTGGAGCGGGCGTTGAGGGAAGCGTCGATCGAAATCGACAAGATGGACATGCTGGAGTCGATCCATCACAGCGTGACGTACTCCGACGACGTGGCAGACGCCATGAGCGCGTTGGAGACTCATTGGACCAAGATTCGAGAGGCGGTTCTCGGCTATACGTCCGGGAAGAACGGCGGTATCGACATCCGACGGCTGGAGCAATCCATCGACGGCCGGCGTGTGGAGGTGTTCGACGTCGCAGGGTCGAAGCCGAGAGTCGACCCGAGTATTTTGCGCTTCGCCGGATCTCGCTTCGGGGAAGACTCGGGTAAGGGTGTATTCAATAGGTCTGTCGCCGTTCAGCCTCCTGGTAGGCGGATCTTCCGCATCGGCAACCCGGTCGTCGATCTCCTGGCACACATCATCGACAACGACGACCGGGGGCAAGCAACCTGTGTGGCCCGCATCGACCCCCGTCATCAAGAAGAGGAACCTGGGATCTACTTCGGGTTTGACCTCCTTTTCGAAGCGGATCTGCAGGCCGCGACCGCCCATGTGCCCAATGTGCCCAGTGCGATCCTCGCCCTGCGGCGCCGCGCTGACCGGCTTTTCGCCCCTTTCACAATGCGTGCGTGGGTCGAGGTCGGCGAGGATTGCACAGTGACAGGCCCGGAGATCACGAGGTGGCTGGAGCGACCGCTGAACTCTCGGTATGACCACAACGTCACCGGATCGAAGCTCGATGACTTGGTCGGTCAGTTCGGCGGATGGGCGGGCTTCCGAAAGGCCGGCGTTGAGGCAGAGCAGTTGGTACGTGTTCACCTGGCCGAGACGACGAAGCTCACCGACCGATCCTCGGCGGCACTGGGCCGAGCTACGGCCAGCATGCGGGTGATGCAGGCGCAAGCCAAGGCACGGGCCTTGGCGGGACGACTCGTGAACGACGAGGAGACGATGGTTTTGGACAGCGCCCTGACATCCGCTCTCGCGGACGGGATTCGCAACCCAAGCGCACGCGTGGTCGCGGCCATATGCGTAGCCCGGACGGGGATCCCAAGGCAGGGTCGTGAGTTCTGATTCGTGGAGGGGCGCACAGCAGTTGTTCAACCAGTGGCCTACTGTCCCGTCCTTCGATGACGCGACCGGGCTTCTGCGCAGGCTGACGGACGCTGTACGTGAGTTAGGTACGCAACGCGCCTCCAAGGTCGATGTGGCTGTGCTTACCCGGCAGGTGCTTTTGGACGCTGCAGTGCGGGGAAACAGCGAAGGATTGATCACACCGCGCGATCCGGCTCTTCCAGATATTTCCGAGTGGTCGAACGCCAAGTGCACCGCATTCGAAACGCCCGGCGGATTCCGCGTCTGGGCGACCCCGTGGACTCCGGAGACGACAGGAGCGTCAGTGGCGTCGGCCGCTGCCGAGGAAGACCTGCGCAATGTACACCTCGGCAGCGAGGCCAACCAACGCTTCATTCCGGCAACTGTGCCAGCCGATCCGTTCATGACCAGTGCCTTCGGTCATCGAAGCTACAAGTCAACCGGACAGCGGCAACTGGCTCGCGCGGTAGCGCTCGCCGCGCCGGGCAACACACTGATCCTCAGTCTGCCTACCGGTCAGGGCAAGACGGCCGTCGCGTTGGCCGCAGGGATGGTGGCCCCCGAGCATTCGGGGTTGACCGTGATTGTCGTACCAACGGTGGTATTGGCACTGGACATGGAGCGGCGAACCAAAGACTTGATGCGGCACCATGACATCGGCGCCCCGCACGACCGTTTCGCTTACATAGGTGGGCTTGATGAAGACGATAAGCGACGAATCCGGGAAGCAATCAAGTCCGGCCGGCAGCGTCTGCTGTTCACCTCACCGGAAGCCCTGGTCACCGGTCTCGCAAAGGCTTTGGAGGCTGCCGCCACATCCGGGCACTTGCGCTACTTCGTGATCGACGAGGCCCACCTGGTGGAGCAATGGGGTATCCGGTTCAGGCAGTCCTTCCAGACGATGGCCAGACATCGTAATCACTGGATTGCCTCAGCCCCGGAGGGCAGGGCTCCGGTGACGATCGCGATGAGCGCAACTCTTACACGTGACCAGATCTTCAGTCTGAAGTTCATGTTCGGCGACCCTGAACGCACCCGGGTCATCTCTGCAGCACAGTTACGGCACGAACCGAGTTTCTACGTTGCACACCATACGGAGGAGGCGAGCCGCGTTTCCGCGGTTCTGCGCGCGGTGCACCTGCTGCCCAAGCCGATGGTGCTCTACGTGACCACTCGCCGCGATGCTCGGTTGTGGCGGGACCGACTGCACGAGTCAGGTTTGCACCGGGTCACGGCGGTTACCGGCGAGTCCACCGACATCGAGCGGCAGCAGGCAATGGCCGGGTGGAGCGGTCGAGACTCGACTGGAGCGGTCTCGACCGCTTACGACGTCGTCGTCGGGACGTCAGCATTCGGGCTCGGAGTAGACCTCGGCGACGTCCGGACGATCGTGCACGCCTGCGTGCCGGAATCCCTCGATCGCTTCTACCAGGAGGTGGGGCGCGGCGGACGCGACGGATTCCCCTCACTGTCGGTCTTGTTGAGCGTCGATGAAGATTTCGACGTTGCCGCAAGCCTCGCAGACGAGCGGTTGATCAGCGCGACCTTGGCGTTCGAGCGATGGCGCGCGATGTTTGTCAGGGCAGAACGGCTGGCAAGGGAGGTGTACCGCGTCGACCTTGACTGCTACCGAGCAGATTTGTCCAGAACCTCGAAATCGAACCAGGGTTGGAACTTGCACATCCTGGGTCTGATGCACCGTGCTCGACTGATCGACCTGGCTTTGTCTGTGCCCGCTGAGGCCGGATCCGACGTATGGGACGACGAACTCGACACACCTGGTCAGTCCGCCGATCAGTTGGTACAAATCACTCTGCTGGACGGTGCCGCGAACCGAGAGGCTGAGTTTTCGGAGCGAATCACGCGCGTTCGCGGCGAAATAAAGCGAAGCAGGCGCCGGGCGGTCGACAACATGCGCGACATGCTCAGTGGGCGGCAATGCATGGGCGAGGTATTGGCGGCCTACTACAGCACCGATGACGTCACGATCGGCGTAACCTGCCGAGGATGCCCTCGATGCCGTCAGACGGAAAAGCCCGCGGATGCAGCCTTTTACCGACTGGCGGCCGAGCCGACCCCGTTCCTCCCGGCACCGACCGGCCCAGTCGACGACGACCCACTCCTCCGCTTCCGAGGCCGAGCGAATTGTCTCAGTATCACCTGGGACGGTGATGTGGACTTTCAGCGATCTGTGCCCAGGCTCCTCCATGCGCTGGTGCTGAGAGGGTTGCCTGTTGTGGGTGGGCCCGGTGCAACTCCCGAGTTGATGACAACCCTCCAACGGGACGTAGGCCAGGTCTCTTTGATCCACGACCGAGACGACGACCTGTTGAGGTCTTATGCGGGCCCGATGTTGTGGGTCGGTGCATCCGAAACCCGTTGCCTGCCAACAGATGTAGTGGAGCGGATTCGGTCCGAGGACGTGGTCTATGTACTCCATCCAGCCGATACCGCGCACCCCGAGAAGGTGTCAGAAGCGTTTGCCACAATCCACCGACCGACCCTTTCCGTGCGCACAGCGTTGGAGTCCCTCTGATGGCCTATCTGAACGTCGACAAGGCTCTGCCCACGCAACTTTGGGCGCTGGTACGACTATTGAGCGCGCGACAACCCTTGACCGATAGTCAGGCCAGAGCACTTCTGAGCCCCGATTCGCTGAACATGGAGATGAAGACCGACTCTCCGTTCCAGTCGACGGTTAGTACGTTGCGGGACTTGGGGTTGGTGGCCCAGGACGAGAGCGGCAAGCTTTCACTGCGACATTCGACGCCGACCCTGGGGAGCTTTCAACACCGCCTGCGCGAATCCCTATTCGCTCCAGCACGTAACACCGATCTGGAGTCCGACCCCATCACCGGCAACAGGGACATGACCATTGTCCTCTCCTACTTCCTTTCATTCGACCCCTTGGACTCGCCGGTCACTCGGGAACAGGTGGACGAAAGGAGCGCGGGACGCTTCTCGGTCGAAGGTAAGAACCCGACACCGAGCAATGTGCGTTGGCCACGATTCGGGCACTGGGCGCCAATGCTGGGCCTGGGCGCGGCACCACTGATTTCCGCATCTGATTCAGGCGCGCTCACCCCCGACTGTACGAAGGCGGTCCGCCAAGTGCTGACCAATTCCCAGCTAGCAGGGAGAACAGTCTCTGCCGTGGACCTGGTGCGGACACTCAGGGAGGCCATTCCTGTGTTACCTGGAGGCGCCTACTCGACTCGACTGGGGATTCAGGATCCCGGTGATCAGGTTGTTGACCCTGCCCTGTCCTTCGCGCTTCTCCGCGGCTGCTACGAAGGCTGGTTGCAGTTCGAACGATTTGCGGACAGCGCAAGTACGGTGACCGTGGCAGACCGAGATGACCCAAACCGCCGGGTGTCCGACATCCAGGTCCGGGAGGGAATCAAATGACTGAGCAATTCACCCTGCACACCTGCTGGAGCGCTGAAGAAGCAGGTCAGACGATCAATACCGAGGCGGTCAGCCCCTCTCGCGCCATTTTCCTGGCTACACACGCTCCACTCAGACTCCGACGCAGTCGGTTGACAGGGGGAACGCGCGAAGACGCAAAGAACCTGGAGCGTGCGGAGGAACTAGTTGGCGAAAAGGAAGTCCTGTCAGACTTCTTGACGCGAAGGTCTGACACCGGCGCTCTGCTGATGCCCGTCGTGGGCGGATCAGGCACCGGTAAATCCCACCTCATCAGATGGGTTCGCGAGCAGATCAAGGACTCACCCGAGCGCAAAGTCATCTACCTGGAGAAAGGAAAGACCAGCCTCAAGGCCGTCATCGCAGAACTCCTCGCCGACCTTGAGTCACAAAATGGAGCCGAACTTCGCCGCGCGATCGATCAACTCTCGTCGAGCGTGGAGCCCGAAGCTCTGGCAAGACGCCTGATCAACAGCATTGAGGAAGAACTGTCAGCCACCACGCAGGACGGCGTCTCCGGGCCGACACGACTACTGCGTGGCCCGCGCGGAGTGGCTGTCCTGATGCAGGACCCCCACGTCCGCAGCTACATGCTGGAGCCAACGCGATTCATCCCCCAGTTGGCACACCAACTCCTTCATGACCGCCGGGACGGCGAGCAGCAGCGCCCCGAACAGTTCACCGCCAAAGATCTCCCTCTGGAATTCGGTGACATCAAAAAGGTCGCGGACATGACGGCTGGCGTTCTAAAGATGCTCAGCACCAACCCGGCGATGCGGGATGCCTCTGTCGACCTGTTGAACCAGTGTCTGGAGGCGTCAGTCAAGAGGGCCTTCAATATGGGTTCAGGCAGCCTGGTGTCGGCGATGGAGGAGGTTCGCAGGGAATATGTTCGCCAAGGCCGCGAAATCGTTCTCCTCGTAGAAGACTTCGCGCTCATCCAAGGCATGCAGCGGGAACTGTTGGACGCCATGATCGAACCTGCGCGACGGGAGGGCGTCGAGGTGCTTGCCCGTATCCGAACTCTGCTCGCGGTGACGACCGGCTATTTCCAATCGTTGCCAGAGACGGTGCTGACCCGCCTCCACGCCACAGTCGGATATGTCTATGACCTCGACGCGCCGCTCAACGCCACACATCGGGAGGAGGACTACATGACCTCCTTTGTGGCACGCTATCTCAACGCCGCAAGACTCGGGGCCGAAGTGCTCGACGCGCTGGCAGACCCATCCAAGCCTCCCAACCGTTGCAAATCCTGCTCATTTAAGACTGACTGCCATGCCGCTTTCGGCGTGTCTGACAAGGGCTATGGCCTCTACCCCTTCAATCGTTCCGCACTGACCAGAGCGGTGCACTCCACTGCTCCCCCAGAGGCGCCATACCAGTTCGTGCCACGTGCAGTGCTGGGCTCCGTGGTTCACAAAGTCCTTGTAGAAGATGCCAAACCCATCAGGGATGGAGCCTTCCCGCACCAAGGCTTCCGCGACAGGTTTCGCCGAGCGAAAATCGACGATCCGCTCGGCAGCGCCATGCTCGACATGGTGGAATCCACGTACCCGACCGAAGTCGACCGATACCGCGCTTTCCTAGAATTTTGGGGCAACGCCGAGTCACCTTTCGAAGGCGAACCGGGGGTACGACTCGCGTTCGGGCTAGCAACGCTGAAGACCTCAAGTGCACCGCGCCCTCAGACTGCGGAGAGGCGGAAATCCTCGACGGAACCGGATAAGGCTCCCGAGTCAGGCAACCCTCCGCTGCCGCCATCTCTCCGGCGGTCGCTCCAGGAGATCGAGGACTGGGCGACGAAGGACGAGAGTGCTATGCCCAACGTCGCCCGCGACCTAAGGGCCATCGTCGCCGATGCGGTCCTCCAGCGGTACGACTGGGCAGACCCGTTGATGAACAGCATGAGCAAGGATGCCCTCAAGTCGGTATGGAGTAGCACCTCCGGGGCCGTATACATCCGCGGGGCGAGAGGTGGGCTGAAGATCGACCCAGAGACGGCCCCGATTCAGTTCGCGAAGACTGGGCACAATGCCCAGTTCTTCAAGTCGGTACTGCTGTTGAGAGAAGGGCACCGACCCAACTCTATGGACAGCATGTACCAGTTGGCGGAGTTGGCCGAGTCGAAGGCCCCAGATCTCACCGCGGCCGTTCTAGCGAAGCAGGAGATCACCGACTCGGACCTCGTGCTAGGTCTGCGGGTGTCGTTGATCGGCGCCGCAATGGCTGGCCAGGCGTGGCCTGGCATGCCGGAGGCGAAGTTGGTCGACGTGGTCATGCATGACGGCAAAGGTTGGGTCCGTGAGGATTCCGATACTCGTGTACCCCAGTGGACCTCGACACTGGCAGAGCACCTGAGCAAGCGCGAAGCGCTTGTGGCGCAAATCAGGAATGCGGTCGGTATCTCGCAGGGGGTGGGCGGCAAGGTCCGCCTCATTGATGCCGCACACCTGCTTCCGCTGCTCAACCAAGCGGCTCAAGAATGGACGTGGCAGGTCGGTGACCGCCCGACGCCGGCCTGGGTCTCGTTGGCAGCCAAAGGTTTCATGTTGATTCCCCGCGTCATGGACGAGCAGTTGGATGTGCTGCGGGACTTGCTGGCCTCGCTGCGCCGCAGGGTTGCTCGAGGAACGCTGGCCAAGGTCGTGCCAGCCGTTCTGGACGCCATCGCTGAAGCCAATCAGCACGGTTTGCGGATGACCTCTACTCAGAGAGAGAACCTGAAGGAACTCGCCACCGACGTCAAAGACGTGGACTGGAGTGTCATCACTGATCTCGAGGACGACCTCACGCACCTCGCGGATATGGCGGCTGAGAGCAACGACCTGGACAGGGTGAAGATGCTCGTCGCGGTCCGCGGACGCGGTCCGGCGCTGCCCGCTATTCAAGCTTTTCTGGAAGCCAGCAACGCCTGGTTGGACGAGGCGTTGGAATCAGCCAACGCTCGGAGTGGAGGGCATGATTCGGAAATCTCCGACAATCTCAGTTCTGCAGTCCGCCAGTGGGCCGAGATAGTGCGCAACGAGGAACCGACCGATGAGTGAGGTGACCGTCTTCGAGAAAGTCGAGCAACTGCGGAGTGAGGCGCGCCGCTTGGCGACCGCGGAGAAGGGCGCCAACGAGGCCCGGCGGATTGGCAGTCGGACGACGAAACTGCGAGCCTCGCTCGGCGAGTTGAGCACCCAGGTCGAGCTTGCTCGCAAGGTCAACGAGACCATCGGGTCCACGAGAGTCGATCTCTCCACTGTGGACGATGGATATGAAGAGTTCGAAGCCAAAGTGCGAAGTGTGACCAACCCTGGTGATGCGGTCTTCGAACGGGCCAACCGGCGTATCACTGCGGTGTGCAAGCGACTGGAGGGTGAGATCAGCTCAGCATGGTCCACCTGGGCGTTGGCCCGGATCTCTGAGTTGCATCTGACACGCATGCCGATGCTTCCGCCGGGAGACCAGCATGAGGCTCGTCGGAAACTGGACGAGTTGGAACGGTGGTCTCGCGCAAAGGACTTGTCCAAATCTACCGTCAGTCTCTTCACAACCTCAATCGGTGGGTTGGCAGACATGCTTGCCGATGTCCCTGACGCGCCACCCGCAGTCGCAAACCTGATGGTGAGGCTATCTGGTGAACGGCCGCCCACACTGGCGGAGATCACGGACGACGAGATCTCCCTACTGCGGTCGCTGCACCTCGATGCGCAGATCACGGTAAAGAGGACCGGTACGTGAGTGAAATAAGTCTAAGATTCGTCAACGACCTCCTCTCAGCATTGGAAGACCAGGAGCTCCCTCTACTGTCTTGGGGAGTAACCACCGGGGTGCTTTCCTTGGACGAGGTCACCGCGACGATCGAGCGTGTCCTCTGCGAACATGCGGATGCACCTCGCGGCGTCACCATCGACGACCTTGTCGACTACCTGGTAAGTAAGGCATTACTGGTGCCAGCGTCGAGCACCGCGCCAGCCTACGACACCGCAGAAACGCCTGTGTACCGAACGCGGATGGCTGAGGCGCTGCGGCTTACCGTGAACCTCAGGCAACTCTTCCCGCCACGTTGGGGGGCTGCCCCGCAGCCGGGTTGGTGGCTGCGGGGGCCGCGACTCGTGGCCGACTACAGGCTGCACGTTCAACCGCGCCGTTATCCGAAGCGAGACATCACGCTGGACCGGGCATGCGCCGAGTTGGCGACGCAAGCGGGCTGGGGTCCTGCCCAAGAGCGTGTCATGAAAGTTCTTGTAGGCGAAAACAATTTGGCCGCCTTCCAGCTCGCTGCGACGCAACGCATCTTCTCGGCCATTCATGCGCAACGTAGCCAAGGGATCATCGTCGGAGCAGGCACCGGCAGTGGGAAGACCATGGCTTTCTACCTTCCAGCTTTCGCTTCGATGGCGGGGTCCGCCCGGCGAGGTGTCCACACTTTGGCGATCTACCCTCGTGTGGAGTTGCTGCGAGACCAACTTGTTGAGACGGTCCGCATCGCCCAACGGCTTCACGAAGCGGCGACTACCCCACAGCAGATCCGGATCGGTGTTTTGTACGGGGGTACGCCGAAGCACAACAAGGACTCTCGGTATTTCGGGAACCAACGATCCGGCTGGAAGCGGAGCAAGAGCGGGTTCGTGTGCCCCTACTTCAGTTGTCCGGAGTGCGAACGCGGCGAATTGATCTGGCCGGAGGCCGGTCGGCTTGCCGGTGTAGAGCGGTTGCAATGCGGAAACTGTCATTACGTGATCGAGTCGCCAAGCCTGGCATTGACCAGGGAGAGCATCCGAGCTAATGCTCCGGAAATTCTTTTCAGCACCACAGAGATGTTGAACAGGGGCGCAACGAACAACCTGTCGGGTGTGCTGGGCTGGCAGGGCGGAGCGCCGCCTTCTGTTGTTCTGTTGGACGAGGTGCATACCTACGTCGGGATGCACGGTGCTCAAGTCGCGCTTCTGCTGCGGCGTTGGCGAAACGCAACGAAGAAACCGATCACCTTCGTCGGCCTGTCTGCGACGCTGCGTGACAGCGAGCGGTTTTTCGCCGCGCTGACCGGCCTCCCATCGAGTGCTGTCGACCGAGTCGAACCCGCGGAGGACGACATGATGGACGAGGGACGCGAATATTGCATCGCGTTACGCGGCGATCCCGTGTCCCGGGCCAGTCTCCTGTCGACCTCGATTCAGACCGCAATGTTGTTCGGCAGGATCCTCGACAAGAAGCAACATGTATTCGGCACGACCGGGTTCGCCTTTACTGACGATTTGGACGTGACCAACCGCTTCTATGACGACTTCCGCGACGCCGAAGGCGGGCAGAACCGGTCGATGCGCAATGGTCAGCAGCCGATCCTGGCTGCGCTGCGATCTTCAGCGGGAAGCTTTGAGGCAGATCGCGAGCGTGACGGCCAGGTGTGGCGTGTGGTGGAGAAGATCGGGCACCTGCTGTCTCCGGACCTCAGACAGCAATACCTGCGGATCGGCCGGACTTCGTCACAGGACGCGGGGATGGACCGAGACGCCGACTTCACTGTCGCCTCACCGTCACTGGAAGTAGGCGTCAATGACGCCCGGGTCGGGTTGGTACTACAACACAAGGCGCCGCGTAATCCGGCAGCGTTCATCCAGCGGCGAGGACGGGCCGGTCGTCTCCGGGACACCCGGCCAATCACTGTAGTGACGCTGTCGGAGTATGGGCGTGATCGCCTGGCCTACCAGGCCTACGAATCGTTGTTCACTCCGGTCTTGACCGCCCCGACCTTGCCTGTTGGCAACAGGTTCATTCAGAAGATCCAAGCCACGCAGGCCATGTTCGACTGGTTGGGTGTTCGAATGCGCGCACGAAAGTGCTATGTCGACCCTCGCACTGTGCTGACAAGCCCGTGGAGTGAACACCAGTTTGACGATTCCGTGTATGAGACTGTGGCCCAGATCCTTCGCGACGCACTGGAAGATCAAGTGACCCAGGACCACCTTGCGAAGCATATCCAAAGTGCGTTGCAGATCGGCCCCGACGACGTCCGAGCGATCTTGTGGGATCCACCCAGATCGTTACTGCTGTCCGCAGTTCCGACAGCGTTGAGGAGGCTGAATACACGGTGGAAGCCAGCCCGTGAAGATCCCGGCGCTGGTCGAGGAAAGCTGCTTCCGGAATTTCTGACAACCTCGCTGTTCGCACCTCTGAACCTCCCCGAGGTCGAGTTAATATTGCCTTTCGATGATCAAGACGAGCCGGAGGCGCTGGGTATCGCGCAGGCACTACGTGAGGCCGTACCTGGGAGAGTCAGCAAACGATATGCATACCGACGCGACGACGATCGAACTTGGATCGCACCTCAGGCCGGTTCCGACGAACTCGACCTGCGGACAGTGGTCGGTCCGGGCGCGACCGTGGAAGGTGTGTGGAAGGGCCCTGACGACAGAAGTTTCCAGGTAGTCCGTCCGACCTGCATCCGCATGACGGAGCCGGACCCCGATATCAACACAAGGTCCCAGGGCGTTCCCTTATGGGTCAGCGAGATCGTGGTCAACGACAGCGCACCGCCTAACGCGGCTGATATCCCGAATCCGTCGCTATGGAGCACCCGACTGGTCGAGGTTGGGTTCTGCTCCCACCGGAGCGGGAACCCGGTCGAGGTTCGGCGGATGACGATCGGGGCGGACAGTGTCGTCGCGCGTACCAACCAGCGGGTTGATGAGCGGCGGAAGATCGCATACCTGCTCGACGGTCGACCGGCAGCCCTGGGCTTCCACCTGGATGTTGATGGGATCAAGTTCGTCCTCAGGCGTCCTGATCTCGACAGCCCCGGATTTCGCGCCTACCTTGCGTCACCTCAATGGCGGTCGGTCGCTTTCTTCGATGCGGTGCGAACAGATCCCGCTCTCGACGACGTAGCGAACAGGTTCCAGCGGGAGTGGCTAGCCCAGATCTACCTCACCGCTTACACCCTCACCGGGGCGGACGGGGCCCCAGGCTCGGAGGTGCACGCGAAGCTAGCTGGTGGGGCATGGCGTGATCAACTCCAAGAGATTCTCACCGTCATGTATCGGAGCACCGAGGCGCCCGGTTCGACCGTGTCGGCGACAGAACGACTCGTCCAGGATCTCTCGGCGCTGGCCGCGCAGCAGGACGTCATCGACACCGTCAATCGTGCAGGCCGACTCCTGGCGGATCCGGACATCGTGAACCAGACGGCGTCGTTGGCCAGGCAGGTATACACGCACACGGTTGCCGCCGCGATCCTCGCCGCATCAATTCGTGCCTGCCCACATGCCCAGGACAAGGATCTCACCGTCGACGTCTTCGAGGGGACGCAGGGAGACCACGACGTGGTATGGCTGACCGAGACGTCGATCGGAGGTGTCGGCGTGGTCGAGTACCTGGTCCAGAACTATTCGCAGGACCCGCGAGCATTCTGGACGCTCGTCGACTCGATGCTGGCCCCGGGAGAGCATGAGCACGTGGACGCGGCGATGCTGGAACTCCTGAAAGAGTTGACGGCAAATCCTTCCGGTGCAGCGGCGAGCGCCATTGCCAAGTTGCGGCATGCCCGATCCACCTACGCTGCGGGAGCTGGGCTCAAAGACCTGCGTGAGGCGTGGACGGCTCTTAGTGGGCCGCCTCGGCACGCCGCAGTTGCCGCCTTGTCGACCCGCCTGCTGCGCCCAGGCTCGGACCCTGCCTCGGACCGCACAGCGTTGCGTCTGGTAGAGGACTGGATCATGTTGGAGCAGAGACTTGGGGTGGAAGTCGATGCGCGTGTGGTGGCCTACGCTGCCAGCCGCGGTTCCTTTGCCGACAACGAGCGCGAACTGACTGCTGATCAGGCGTTCAGTGTGCTGTGGCCCCGCGGCCACCAGGCACGGAACCAGCACCTGCAGTACTACCAAGGATACGGCCAGGAAGCCACCGTTGAGCGAGCGTTGGCCGCCGCTCTACACACGGAGCAGTTGCTCGAGATCGAGCTTGAGGACCCGGACTGGATCGAGCGGTACCAAACGGCACTCGCCGAGCACGGTCGCCTCGACCTGGTAGGTCGCAGCCGCGGAAACCAGGCTATAGCTGACGCTTTGGTGCTGCTTCCAGTTCTGCCTGTCGACCGTGATGCCCTTCGCGTCTACGGGCAGGTTCGGAACATCGTCAGGCACTCCGATCGCACCACCTTGCGTGTGGAGATCAGGGAGGCGGTGCAATGACCAGATCGGCGCGCACCATTCGCATCAGCGAGCAGACGCGTATCAGAGTTGCACCGGTCCTGCGGGCCGTGTTGTTGTCCGAGATGCTCGCTCCCAGTCCGCTGATTTGGCTGGTATCGCCATGGATCACCGATATCGACGTGATCGACAACTCCGCAGGTGAATTCGATGCAGTGTTCGGAGACGAGTCGATTACCGTATGCCGGTTGTCCGACGCACTGGCCAGGATCAACACGGCAGGAGCCCATATACGCATCGTCACCCGCCCCGACAACCACAATGCTCCATTCCTGCACCGGTTGAAGGCCATGGCACCTCAGGGACGCCTCAAGGTGATTCAGGCACCTGAAATTCACGAGAAGACTCTCTGCGGGCAGGAGTGGCTGCTTACCGGATCCATGAACTTCACCATCCGCGGAATGACAGTGAACGACGAGGCGGTCACCTATATCCAGGGCGGGCGTGAGCCCGGCCAGGCACGAATCGACCTGGAACGGCGTTGGGAAGGTGCGACGTGACCGAGACCGAGGTTCTTTCGACCCGGACGCCGGAACAGATCCGATGGTTGCTCGAAGCCTACTTCGCGGCACCCGTCAACGATGCGTGGCCGGATATGGCCGAGGACTACGAATGGGCGGACCGTACCAGGCCGTTCGTCGACAACGCCCTGAATCGGCCTGAGATAGCACTGGTATTGCCCTGGTTGAAGAAGTCGTTGGATCGCTTCGCCATCTACGTGGTGGTAGACAAGCGGGAGGACGTTGTCCCCACAGCGGAACTCATTAAGGCATTTGCGGGACCTAGCTACCTCGCTGACTCCTCTATGGAACGCCCCGCTCAGCTTGATGCGGGGGTTGAGATCGAGAGGATCCTCCTTGAGTACGTGGATCCTGCAGCTGTATTTCGCCTCGGTGCGGGGCCGATGCCAAAACAGCGGGGAAGATTGACTGACGCGATGCGTCTGATGCAAGAGGCGCTCGCGAACCGGCCGACTCGGTCCTGGCGCGTCGTAAAGTCTGCCGGCAGGCTCTTGGCCGAGTTCGACGCCGCACTGGCCGCCGGTGGCGAGGCGAGTTCGGCGGCAATCCTCGACCAACTGCGTGAGGTCGGCGGACTAGACGCCAGCAATCTGGCGTACCTGACAATCAAACGGCTCAACCGGCTCGGTAAGGACGCCGAAATCCAGGCACTGCCTCGCCTAGTCGACATCATCAGGCAGGAGCCTCCTACACCTGTGCGCGAAGCTCTTCTCGAATCCCTGTACTTCAGCGCGATCGAGGACTACCTCGCAACTGGTGACCTCGACGCGGCGTTCCAGGTGCTCATGGACACCGGAACCTACCTCCAGGAGTTGTTGAACGGCCCGCTCAGGATGCGTTCAATCAGCGCGTGGACGATCGCGGTGCTCGCGGGAATCATCGGAGACGATCACAGCCTGCTGAAGCACGCGAAGGACGAGTTACATAGAATGGACCGATTCGAGGAGCTTCCGGAGGCGGTACGCGAACAACTGCTGAGCAGGGTCGAGGACGACTCTCCTGAACTGGAGACCGCTCCTGCAACGCAATCCGCTATTCGCTCTTGGAGCGAACTGCTGGCGGCAATCTCCGACAACTCTCCAGCCGTGCTCAACGTGCTCAGGGAGTCCAGTTGGCAAGACTGGCCACCGCCCGCCCAGGACGATGAAGAGATCGCTGGCCTGCTGGACGGTTTGAGGGATGAAGCCGCTGAACAGGCATGGAGTGCAGTAGGCGCTTTCCTCGAGGCCGCAGGCTACGACGATCCGGCAGCTTTCAGTGCGGAGGCCTTCATCCTTAACGCACTCACACACAGCCGATTCAACCCCGGCGACCTGTTGGCGATTCAAGCGCTGCTCGGTGTCGCACTGCGCGGTGCCCCGAACGCCGACCATTACCAGCGCATGCTCTGGGAGATCGGCTCGGAGTCCGACCGCTGGGTTGCTCCGGAGCGGGCGTCGGTCGTCCTGGACATCGTCGACACACTGGTGTTGTCGGCATGTCCCGATGAAGCTGCGCGGCAACAGCTTAGCTACCGCTTGCTGACTCCGCTCTCCAGACATTCGGAACGACTGGACCCCACCGATATTGCATTTGCTCGGGTGCTCGACGGAGAACTCGAGCTCGGATTGCCGTGGCAAATTGAGCAAGACGACGAACAGTTGGAGCCGGAGGTGTGGCGCGCCGCCAATGTGAGCATCCTTCTCTACTCACTTGACGAGAAGGTACTGGGTCGGGTGACCGAGCAGCTTCGCGCCCTCGCACCGAATGCCCGAGTCACCTGCTCTTCTGACCACGTCGGCAGCCCCCGCCTGCGCCTGTGGGTGCAAAGCGCAGACCTGGTTGTGTTGATCACTCGATGCGCGAAGCACGCCGCAACCGGATTCATCTCGTGCCACACCAGTAGCGAGAAGATTGCGTACGTGGACGGAAGTGGGTCCGCATCTTTGCTCCGCACAACGTTGGCAGAAATTAAAAGACGCTACGGCTAACGGGAGTGACCTGACCCCGTCGGTTCGGGCACGACGGCAGCGGCCCATACAAGGTGCACACCCTGAACGTCTCGCTGCATCATTTACACCCGTCACTGACACAAGTGGGCAGTGACGGGCAAACGACGAGCGATGTCCTAGCGTCGAGCGCGCAAAGCCCCCGCGAGCGCCTTTGTGAGCAACTTGATATCGGTTGGGGTGTTCTGCAACGAATTCCAACGCCGCTGATCGTCGGGGCCAAGGTCCCATGTGCCCGAGGTCCAGGCTGCGATATCGTGCAGTTTTGCTAGGTGGTGTTCGACCCCGGCTTCGGGCAACTGGTCGGCGGTGTACCGGTCGGTCACCGTATCCATCACGTAACCCAGAGCCTGAATCCCGACGCCGTGCGTAAGTCGCGACTTGCGTGGCGGCAACTTCCACTCGATCGGCCAGGTGCTCTCGACCAATTTCCAGAAGATCTTGAGGTGTAGCACCATCTGCTCCACGTCACCTGAACCGTCCTCGGGGTTGCGGTATTGGTAGAGCGCGCCGTCGTAGAGACTGTTCTCGATCATCTTGAGAACACTGTTGTCCTTGATGTAACCATCGGGCGAGGTCGGGGTCGCGATCGCGCCCCGGAACGGGCTGTCGGTGTCGATGTTCAACCGGGTCATCAACTCCGCGGGCAGTTTGCGCCTGGCGTACTTCGGTGGCAGGTAGCCTGCCGAGTCCGGCAGCAACTCGTGGATCAGGCCCTTGGGCAGTGGTTTTGTGTTGTTGACCAGGATGAACTGTGAGCGCTGCTCGTCCTGTCCCGTGGCAATGAATGCGACTACGGCAACGGGGAACTCGTCGACATCGGCATCGCGTATTGCAGCGATTCGTTGTTGCCCGTCCACGAGCAGGCCGGGCTTGTCGGCTTCATCGAGGGTCTCATCAACTGGGATGATCAACTCACCTATGGACGAGTAGTCGACGTCACTGCGTCGCTGACTGGATTCGAACCGGACCCGGGTGTCGAACGCCAGTACGACCGCGTTGGGCAGCATCGCCTCCGGAGATTCGATGTAGCGCTGGATCGCTCGGATATGACTGAGTACCTCAGGGCGCTGGTAACCGTCGAGATCTCCGTGATCCGTCCGTCGTACGCGCGACACCGTCGTGAAGTCGTGCAGGCGTTTGCCATCGATTGCGAAGCAGTAAATTCGCCTCTCTCGTTGCCGCACTTCAAGTGCCGGCACCCTGATCTCGTATCGGTCGGCCATAAGCAAACTCCTTCTAGGACTCCGGCATTGGTTCGGTGTGCAACGTTCTCATCTTTTCGGCGAGAACCGACAGGTTATGAAAACCGCGTCGCTTGTTCCGCTCGGTACCTCGGAAGATCACCATCTCGATGCCGTGCTTCGCGCAGAGCCCGCAGAGACAGGACTGCCAAGCCGCGTCCTCCAGTGTGCGGCGGTAGGCGTCACGGTAGCTCCTTTTGACGCCGACTATCTCCTCGTAGGTCAGCACACGGTCGAGCGCGTCGGTCAGGCTGCAACGGCCAGCATCGAAGGCACGCAACGCGTTCAAGCACTCGCGTTCGGCCTGGACCGCGTCGCGCTGGGAGACGTGTCCGGCGAGTATTGCGCGTTTGAGGGCGAGATTCCCGTCAACCTGCGGAACCTTGATAGCTGTGTAGGTGCTGGATTCGGTGTAGAAGTTGTCCCGATCATCCATGAACGCTTGGCGGAACGCAGATGTGCTGTCGAAACTAGTTACTCCCAATGCCTCGAATTTTCCGATCGTGTCCAGTCGAGTGATCCCAAGTAGGTGCAATTCGGTATCGTCCGCCCGTACGGGGTCGATCGCACGCAAACAATCCAGGATATCCGGGGTCTTCAACGGCACCATACCGCCCAGAGCTATGCGCTTGTACCCCATTTTCTGTAACTCGGACACACTATCGGCGTAACTGGCAGGATCCCACCCCTGTGCAGCGCCAACCGGTTCCAGTCGCGATCTCCGGTCGATGACTGCCGATAGAAATTTCTCAGCGTAGCGCAGAGATATCCGGCGTCGTTCAGTCCATTCGTCCGGCGGCGGATTAGCGCTATTGGGGCGGTGATAGCCTAGTATGATGTGATCGATACTAACTCCGGCATCGAATCCGCATTCTTCGTAGAAGTCGAGTACTTCGTCGACCGTATAAGGCGGTTCACGCTCGTCGACATAGTTGAACGCACCACAGTCACCCAGGGTGGCTATGTCGTCAGGCAAGCGGAAGAACCCCCGCACTCCCAGCCTGTAGAGGCGGTGCCGCTGCGGCATTGAGTATTTCCCGGCACCGCGCAGCGAACCGTCGACGATAGCTTTCGAAACAAGGATCCCATCGTAAGCGGGCGCAACCAAAACCTCGTGCGCATATAAGTCGTCTCGCTGACGTACGCGGGTCGGCAAGTATTCGTCATGGATAAAATCGTATGTTGGACTGACGAGGTCTTGACTGTCTGGAAAATAAAACTTCACGACATACCCGCCCGTGCGTTCAAATACACTCGGATCAGATAGTTAGACAGTTCTTGGATATGCTTGTGCATGTTTTGGACCTCATTCCATCGCAGTCCATTCTCGTCCCAGATCCCCGAGGTCCAACGGCAATATGGTTCCACAAGCGCAAGATGCTGTCGAATTATCTCAGGTGCGTCAGGCCGGCGCGCATCCACTGTTCCCAATATTCTGTCCATCAATCGCCCCATCGCACGAATTCCTGCGCCGTGCATAAGACGGCTGCGACTGGCGGGCTTGCCCCATGCATCGGGAAACGTATCCCGTACCGCAGTCCAGTATGTAATTAAGGCATGAATGATTCCATCGAAGTCAGTTTCATTCTGGCGCACGTCCCTGTATGGATAAAGACATCCGGAAGAGGAGGTGATACTTTCTTGGATCATGTCAACGACTGCAGTATCAGTAATTACTGCTTTGCCGCTGGATCCTTTCGCTGTCGATGTACGTTTGATCATGCCATGCATCGGCGATCGCTCATCAAGATTCAGCACGTCACATAATTCTGACGGCGCTTTTCGCAATGCCAGTCGAGGTGGAAGTTGCCGGTCGACTTCGGGCAACAATTCTGTGACCAACCCACGCGGAAGCGGCTTCGTGTTGTTCACACGAATGAACTGGTCACGCTGCACCTGCACCGATTCGGCCACGAATGCGGTGACAGCCACGGGGAAGTCCCGCTTCTTAGCGTGTGACAAGGCTATGGCGCGTTGCTGGCCGTCAACGATCCATGCTGGCTTAGGACGACCGGCAGATGGAAGCGGAATAGTCACCGTTCCGGTGATACCTAGTTCATCACCGGGTATACGGTTGCCCCGAATGGCGTGGAACTGCACTTGTGCGGACAGGGCCATGATGATCGGGTTGGGAAAGATTGCGAGGTCACTGTCGAGATAGTCGATGATCTCTTGGATGTGTCGACGAACTTCCGGTCGCTGGTAGCCGATCAGCTTGCCGGCCTCATTGCGACTGACTCTGGAGATATCGGCGATCTCTAGGATTTCTTCAGCCTTGAGTGTGAACACATACAGTGGGTACTTCTCTGTCTGTGCGAGGCAGAGCGCGCGCCGCCGCAAGCAGTGGTTGTCTTTATTCGCCACTAGTTCTCCACCTCCCTTGCAATCTCATGGTAGAGATGCTTAAACCGCCCTTGCTCACATGACTGGCCCGAGTCTCGCAGTCGCCGCAGAAGCCTGGTGGCACTTGATTTTTCGACGCCGCGATGGGAGCGGATGTACTCGCGCACCGCGTCGTCGGACAGGCGGACCCCTGGTGCGCGACGACTGGTGTCGGGTGGAGCGGTGTCGACAGCATGCAGCGCCACCTCGCGAAGGTTCCTATGGCTGAGATCGGCTCCGTTTGCCACAATTTGCGACAGCAGGTGAGCGGCGGCGCGCGCATGTAGAACGTGAAGGCTTCCCCCGACGACCGAGCGCAAACGTGCGGGAATCGGAATGACCACGTCTTCCAGTCCACGTGCTGGCAAGTTCGGCCCGATGACAGTGAACCTGTCCGCGGATCGCAAGAGGCCAGCGGCCGTACGAAGGTCATCTGCGCACGCGGGCAGGTAGGTATTGGACAGAACCGCCACTATCGTCGCATCCGGATCCTGACGAGCCAGGTCCGCGAAAGACCGTGGTTTGTCGGCGCTCGGGCCAGCCCAATCGGTCAACCGCTGCCACCATTGCCGGGTTTCCAGCTTGTCCCGCCCCACCGAATCCTCGTTCCCGATCGAAAAAGTCGCTGCGTACGGGTGAAGATAAGCGTCGACATCGACAAGCCCGTAGCCAGCCGAGCAGACCCATAGCCGGGCCGGAGCACCGACCAGCGTCGGAAGGCCACGCGCAATGTTCCAGTGCTGACCACCATAGAGATCGTGCGCGCGAACTGTTGGTGGCTCGGCAGTAAGGCGACGAGTCCATTCGGCGAAGCGCAACCCCTGTTGTTGCTCGCGTAAGTTCCCCAGTCTCAGGCTCTCGGGTACAACTTGCCTCTTGCGGTTCGTACAGGTGACCACGATATGGACCGTCGATTCAGACCGCCTACCCGGCATCGGGTCGTCCACCGATCTCATCTGTTGTCGTCCAAGGGAACTCGGCGTACGCCGCGTGGTTGTGAATGCTTTCATCGTTAAGGACTCGCACCCGGTACTCCGCGATCCTGTTGTCGCGGCGCAGAACTGTGACAACATTGCGGGCCATATCTTCCACGAAGACCGGGTTGTCGTAGGCAGCCATCGTGACGTGCCGCTCGTCAGGTCGTTTGAGCAAGCTGTAGACCGGCGAGGAGCCGGACAATTCGGCGACGGTGATGAGGTCATCGAACCAGAGATCACCGCGAGGGTCGCGCGCCCGCACACCAATGGTGACCCATCCGCGCTGATTGTGCGCACCGCGGTCACTGATGGCCTTGCTACACGGGCACACACTTGTGACCGGCACGCAGACTTGCTGCAGTAGAACCGCTTTCGCGTCATCCGCGCTGATATCCAGTTCGCATGCATAATCCATGAATGACGGGATTCCAGTGACGGGTGCCTGCCGTTCGAGAAAGTACGGGAACGCTATCTTCACTCGCGCGTTGGTACTTCCCATCCGGCCTCGGAGGTCATCGACCATGCTGAGTGCGCTGTCCGGTCCAAGCTGATCGCGCCACTCCTGCAGCACCTCGATGAACCTGCTCAGGTGAGCCCCCTTGATGTCAGCGCCGAGACTTACCGACATCGTGACAGTTGCGGCGACTTCGCGCTTTCCCCCTTGGCCGTCTGCGACCAGCAACGGATATCGCAGTCCGTCTATACCGACCTCGCCCAGGGCAATGCCGCGCGTATCAGGTTGCGCTTGAACATCACTCAGCACGTGGTTCATCTTCTCCCCTGTAGATGCAACCGGAGGTGCACGTTTCTCTAACCACAACCTGAGACAAGGGCAGCACGTCGGCTAACTGCTGCCATATCCAACGTGCGAGCACCTCACTGGTGGGGTTTTCCAGTCCTGGCACTTCGTTGAGGTAGTGATGATCGAGTTGGTCGGCCAGCGGTGCAAAAGCCTTCTTGACCTCGCCGAAGTCCATCACCCACCCCGACTCGGCCTCCACCTCGCCTCTGACATGAATAGCGACCTTGTACGAATGCCCATGCAGCCGAGCGCATTTGTGGCCGTCGGGGACGTTCGGTAGGCGGTGAGCGGCTTCAAAGGTGAATTCACGGAAGATCTCCATCACCTGATCCCGATGTACTTGTGGGTTTGCACGCTCAACCTCCATTGTGGATGCTGTAGGCAGTACTCGATCGCAGCTTTCGTGTTCTCCTGAAGCATGGGTCCATCCATCGGTTGCAGAAGCAACGACGAAAAGTCGAGCGACTCATATAGTTCCGGAGGCGCTTGGTCTTGGGGGAATACCAGTTTCAGTTCGTCTCCCGCGGTCAAGACGAGATCTGTGCCAGCCTTGGGGCTGACACAGATCCAGTCCAAGCCTTGGGGCGCGGACTGGGTGCCGTTGGTTTCGACAGCGATCTCGAATCCCGCTTCGTGGAGTGCCCCGACCAGTGGCTGGTCGAGTTGGAGCAACGGCTCTCCGCCAGTGCACACGACAAGCCTGCGGGCTCGTGGGTGAGCATTCCCTTCCCATGTGCCTGAGACAGCCTCAGCTAATGCCGCTGTTGTCGTGAAACTGCCACCCCCTGGCCCGTCTGTACCCACGAAGTCGGTGTCGCAGAACTTGCAGATCGCGCGACTACGCCCGGACTCCCGGCCATTCCATAGGTTGCAAGCAGCGAACCTGCAGAACACAGCTGGGCGACCTGCGTTGCCACCTTCTCCTTGGAGCGTGTAGAAGATCTCCTTGACCTGATACGCCATCACGCGACCCCGGCGGCATATGGCGCTGGGTCCGCCATGCCTATCTCTGCAAAGCCACGAATACGCAGCAAACACGAGTCACAGGTTCTGCAACCGGCACCATCCGGGCGGGGGTCATAGCAACTGTGAGTCAGGCCGTAGTCCACACCCAGCTCCAGGCCGCGCGAGATGGTTTGCGCCTTGGTCAACTCGATCAGCGGCGTGTGGATCTTCAATTGCTGGCGCCCCTCAACACCGGCCTTGGTCGCGAGGTTCGCCATCCGTTCGTATGCTTCGATGTACTCCGGTCTGCAATCCGGGTAGCCACTGTAGTCCAAAGCGTTGACACCGATAAAGACGTCACTGGCACCGAGAGTCTCAGCCCACGCTAGGGCAAATGACAAGAAGATCGTGTTCCGCGCGGGAACATATGTGATCGGGATCTCGCCGACGTCGAGATCCTCGGCTCGATCGTGATGAGGAACGTCGATGTCCGCCGTCAACGCCGAGCCGCCGAAGACGCGCAAGTCTATGTCAGCCACCACATGCCCCGATGCGCCGAGCGCCTTCGCTACACGCTCGGCAGCCTCCAGTTCAACACTGTGCCGCTGACCGTAACGGAAGCTCAAAGCGTAGGTCTCGTACCCCTCGTGCCTGGCGATAGCCAAGACCGTCGAGGAATCGAGCCCTCCGCTCAGCAGCACCACAGCCTTCTGGACCACGTTCATCATCTCCTCCGAGGATTGCACCCGTCACCACACCAACAGCAGTTGTAGTCAAACTGCATCGATCATTCAACCCAACTATCTCCAGTTTCACAGACGTCGCAACCAGCAAACTACAACGATGGCATTTACAGCAAGCGCCGAACACAGAGGCCCAGTCCACCCACCACCCGAGTGGCACCTCTGACCTGCATAATTATCGACGATGCCAACCTGCTGCCAGACACACTGAGCGCTCCCCGATGACGAGGCTCAGCGAGGATCGAAGGGGCCAGTCGCGCCACTCCCGCACGAGGACAGCATGATTGGGACAACTACAGGGGCATGTTGATCGGAATCGTGCAGTTTCTATCGGCTCCGACAGTTCAGCGGCGCCGCAGTCCCCGCAGAAAGCTGCATCTATTGCCCGGCCAGATCGAACATGTGGGCGTAGTCGATCATCCGGGAAGTTGGTTCTCGCCAGTACGCGTTGGCCCGGCGGATTCGGCGGCGGTGGTGGTGGTGGTGGTGGTGGGAATCGACCAGGACCTCGCGATTGATCAATGCCGCCCCGCCACCGGGCAACAGCGAGCGAGTCGGCCCCTGAGGCTGAGGAACTTGGCACGGCGGAACAAACACATGCCCGCACTTTGGTGAAGAGCGATTCCAGCTGCTCAACGAGTGGTCCGACCACATCGGTGACGATCTTGGCGACCTTCGTGCCAAGCTCGCCAACGATCATCGCGATGCACAGAGCGTTTGCGGTGGACAACCAGGGCCACGTTGCCCGTCCACTCCGAATCCGTAGCCGTGACTGTGCCAACGCCGCGAAAATTGCTTCGCCGACAACGGTTTCGACCGCGATATCCCTCAGTTCCTACCGGATCCGATGGTGCGCGTCATCGAGATAGCGGCGTACCATCCGCACGTGTCACCGAGCGCGCCTGGCTGAGTCCGACGCCTACGCTGCCGTTTGGGCTCAGACAATCTCGCAACGAACCAGAGGCTCCGCTTCCAAGCAGCCCATCAGCAATCGGCTCGCAGAACCGAAAACGAACCAATCCTCTAAAGATAACGAATCGAGGCCACCACCAGTCGACTCTTCGCTGATCTCGGCGGCTAACCGCAGACACCATTAGGTACCTTTTCTGGCAAGCCTGGGGCCCCATCAGGCTCGTCGGTTCGATGCACTCCACCCAGCACCGCGCAGAAGTGGGCTCGCGGGTAGAATCATGTTGGGTCCAGCCGAAGGTCGTTCCGTGTTCTGGCGGAGGGCATCTCAGCGACAGCGTGTGGCACCTGATCGGTTTGCCTCGCCCGGCACAGCCCAACTACGAAGTCTCCTTCTCTCGCTCGCGAATCAATTCGATGAGTTGCCGGCGGTGCTCGCGGGCGGTCCGGCTGGCAAGGACGAGGGCTGCGGTGATCGCGCGCGCGTATTCAATGTCGCGGGCTTCGAGTGTGCGGCGGTGCTCGGCGCATTCGGTGTCGAGCGTGTGCCTGAGTTGTGCCACCTCGGCGAGGAGGGCTCGGCGTTCGGTGCTGATTGCATTGCGCTCACCTTCGGCGTGAGCCTGTGCCAGGCGAGCCGTCTCGAGCATCGCGCGCGTCGCGGTGATTTCGGCCTCGGCGTCTCCGCGGACTCGGTCGCGATCGGACTCCGCGGCGGTGATCTGGGCAGCGGCGACCTTCTCGACGGCGGTGACGCGCTGGTCGGCTTCCTTGGCTGCGGAGCGGGCTTCGCGGGCGGCGGCCGAGGCGAGTTCTTCCGCGGCGATGGCGCGGGTGAGTCGTTGTGCCATCGCGGCTCGTGCCCGTTCGGCCTCGGCGAGGGCCTGGTCGGCGAGAGTGATCCGGTGGTCGGCTTGTCGCTGTATTTCCTCGATTTCGCGGTCGACAGCCGCGGGGTCTGTGAGTCGGGCGAACAGGTCGGCGACGTCACCGACGACGGTGGCGAGATCGCCGCAGAGGTGCCCATAGTGGTCCAGCAGCCCGACCAGTGTGTGGGTTCCGTCGGTGATCGGACGCGGGGACGGTTGCACGACAGCGACTTCGGTGGTGGTGAGACTACGCAGTCGGCGCATGGCCTTCTGCGCGGTGTGCTCGGGGTTGTCGCAGTAGCGCCGCGGTGCGCCGGGCCGTCCGGGGACTCGGGCGGGTACCGGGGTCGTGCAGCCGGGGAACTGGCAGCGTACTTGCGTGGGCGTGACGCAGGCCGGCGTCATGGTGTTCGACATCGGGATTCCTCTCCGATCCGTTCCATCTCATTCCATCGAACGAGGAATGAGATGGAACAGATTCGGTTCGGTCGGGCATCGGGTCAGGCGGCGAGCTCGAGCATCTCGGCCCGGACACGCGGCAGGCGGCTCGCGATGACCTCGGCCGCGGACTGGCTGGCCGTGCGGTCGTTGTGGCCGTACCGGCGGTCGGTGGTGGTGACCGATTCGTGGCCGGCGTCGCGGGAGACGACGAACAATAGGACACCGTCCTGCAACTTCCAGGAGATTCCCGTGTGGCGCAGCATGTACGGGGTCAGGTGTTTGGTGCGCAGCGACGCGATCGCAACGGGGTAACGTTCGAGGAGTTCTTCGGGGTCGGCGCCGTGCCACATGGCTCTGGTGCCGAACGGGGTGAAGTCGCGACGGGCGAGGGCTTCGAGTCGGCGCAGGGCGGGCTGCCAGGCTTTGCGGTGGAAGTAGCCGGCGGTGATGGGTGTGCCGGTGTATTTGTGGAACAGCAGCTCGTCACCGGGGCGGGACAGATCGAGGCGTTGCACCGTCTGTAGCGGGATGTTGATGGTGCGGATTCCTCTGCTGGATTTGGGTTTGCCGAGTTTGAGTCGGCTGCCGCCGTCCTTCCACGCTTTGTTGATGCGCACCGCGCCGGTGACCGGGTTGACGTCGCGGACCTGGAGGGCGCCGATCTCGCCTGGGCGTGCCATGGAGACGAGACCGAATTCGGCTTGGGTGCGCCAGCGTTGGGACAGGAGTTGTTCGAACAGCTCCCATTCGTCGTTGTCGAAGATCTCGATCTCGATGTCGTCGTGGCGCGGCAGCCGGATACCGGCACAGGGGTTGAACGCCAGTAGCGGTGCCGGGCGTTGTTCCACGGCCGCGCGCATCGCCGCGGACAGGAACCCGTGTTTGTTCTTGATCGTCTTGGGTGCGTTGCCCTTGTCCTGTTCGAGATAGACGATCCACGCAGCGTCGGTGTCCTGGGTGACGGCCTCGAGGGTGGCGTGCTCGCCGAAGAACGGGACGATGTCGTTGACGATGTAGCGGTGGTAGTTGGCGCGCCCGTCCTCCTGCACGCTGGTGAGACGGTCGATGTAGCGGGCCAGCCACTCGACCAGCAGGACCGCGCCAGTACCGGCGTCGCGTTTGCCCGCCAGGACATCGCGAGCGGCGTCGAGGCCGATGCGCTCGATCAGATCGGCCCACCACTGGGCCTGGTCGTACTCGTCGAAGCTCTCGGCCGACTGCCGCCGTTTGCCGTCGAGGTCGTAGTAGTGGAACGGGACCTGCCAGCTGACGGTGCCGTCCTTGCGGGGCCGTGGGCGAGGTGTGGGCATACGCCACTCCTGTCGTGTCGAAGATGGCGACACGAGCTGCCTGAGAGGCGGTGGTGACGGCGGTGATGACCGCGATCGAGATCCAGGCTACCGAAGTAGCCCCTGACCTGCACATGAAAAAGTGGAGCTAAGGGGACTCGAACCCCTGACCCCCACATAACATAGTAACCGCAGGTCAGAGGGCTAACTACCTCTTGGACCAGGTGGCGCTCCGACCCGCTTGACGGCGTGTCACGTCAATTCACTACACATGAGTACAGAATTTGATGACGGCGATCGCGGACAAAGGATTGCCAGTTTCACTGACGGCGCGGTCACTCGACCACGGCTTCCGCTGCGTTGCTTTCGGATTCGACTGGATCTCGTTCTGACTGAATCACCGAAGGTCACCTGTAGATATGGGCGATGAGGGGCGCACAGAAGGGAGATCCCATGCCTGGTTCAGCATCTGAAACATCGCACGTCCGAATGGTTGCCAATCGCACGTCAGCCGTGTTCGGGTTGCAGTCGGAGGATCGTTCAGGAGGTCGACCGTTCGCTGGGATTCATCGGTTATTGCCTACTTTTCCGGTCGACCCTTCGCATTTGTGTCGCAGCAGGCTAGCGGTGCACAATGTGGTGCTTCGGATTGGGACGCACGCCCGGTCCGAAGCGCCGTCTTCTGCCGTCGTCTCTGCACTGAATGGTTCGAGCCGCCCGAACCTGTGGTCCGGGCGGCTCGCCTCCCTACCACGCGAGTGACGCCGCCACTCCACGCGCTCGCCGATCGTAGATGTGCCACCGCACAACGAGTCGACAACCAGGCCACGAACAGGACCTCGCGCCGATCGCCTGTCAACCGAATCTAGCGAGATGGGGCGATCTCGGTGTTCAATGGATACGGGGTACGTCTGCGTTAGGGAGGATCCGAGAGAGGTGTCCTCCCATGCCGCAAAAACGCCCACCGAACCGACTTACCCACTCGGGAAGTAACGCCTCTGACGAGCCATCCATCACCAGCCCCGCCAGGTCCGATGACGAGGTTTGGCTGAGTTCACTCGATGTCTCCCAGCGATTGAAGATTCCGATCAAGACGCTGGCATCGTGGGCAAGCGCCGGACGCGGGCCCCGCTTCGCCCGAATGGGCCGATACCGCCGATACCGCCTCAGCGACCTATTGGCCTGGGAACAAGAACAACTCGCCCGCGGCGGGGGCGCACGCGACGGTTCGCGAACACGCGACTGACCGAACCGACGAGCCATGACGTGGCACTTCATCCGTCCCGCCTGGAGCGATCAGAGTGACCAACGGCAGCATCTGAGCTATTTCATGGCTACTACTCAGATCTTGTGGCGCTCACAGCGTTTTGGTCAAGATTCTCTAGCAAGTTCTGTCCGCGAGCGCACTCCAACGGCTGACACAGCATGGCCGATTCCGGACGGCACACGGGCTCGTGAACTGCGGGCAATCATCGACTTATAGAGGGGTGTGATGAGCGGTAGGTTACCGAAGCCGGTCGGGACGTTCGGGGTTCCGACCAAACCGAAGAAGCAGCGCAATGGGCGTTGGCGCACCACGGTCCGCTACTACGGTGCGGGCGGGGCGCAGCAGCTCGAGCGCATGGGCGTCAGCGCCGACGACGCCCGTAACCGGTTGGCCGAGGCCATGCGCGATTTCCGTGAGCAGCTCGGTCGGGATCGGATCACGCGTAACACCAAGCTGATCGCGTTGGCCAAGGAACTGCTCGTCGACCTCGCCGGTGACGACGCCTACACCGCGGGCAATATCGAGGACTACCGGCGCGAGATCTACGTCTCCACCGACCGGCGCGCCAACAAGGCCACGATCAAGATCGAGAACTCGATCGGGCACTTGCAGATCTGGCAGGCCACCCCCGGCGAACTCGACCGACACCTCAAACACCTCGTCTCCCTCGGCCTGCGACGCAAAGCCAAGCAGCACAAGATCATCCTGCGCGCGATGATGCAGATCGCGGTCCGCCACGGCGTCCTCGACACCAACCCCATCGACGGCGTCGCCGCCTTCACCCGACGCCGAGTCCTCGCACGCGGCAAAATCCAGGACCACGGCGCGTTGCCCGCGTTCCGGGCACAGGTACGGGCCTGGGCACGCGGCGAGGCGATCCCGGGCACCCCCGCCCACACCAGCGGACCCACCCGGGACTGGACCGTGGTGTGGGTGGTCGACGTGATCACCGGCACCGGAATGCGACCCCACGAAGTCTTCGCGCTCCTGCTCGACGATATCGACCTCGATGCCAGCGACCCCTACCTCGATGTCACCGGAACATTGGTCGAGGTCAAAGGCTCCGGCGCCGGAGGCTGGGTACGTAAACCCGCACCCAAGTCCGAGAACGGGTGGCGACGGATCCTGTTGCCCGAACACACCGTCCAAGCCCTCCGCGAGGCCATCAAGGACCTCGAGGTCACCGCGGGCCCGAACCCGGACCGACTGCTCTTCCCCGCACGCAACGGCTCTGTGCGTAACCCCAACAACTTCGGCCGCATCTGGCGCGCAGCGCGTGGTGAGGACTTCGCGTGGGTCACTCCTCGCACCTTCCGCAAAGGCGTGGCCACCGCGGTCGACCACGCCTACGACAACCCCGAACGCGCCGCCCGACAACTCGGCAATACCCGCGAGGTCGCCAAGACCCACTACATCGACGTGCCCGAAACCGTGCCCGACAACCGCGCCGTCCTGGAAGCCTGGGCACGCGGACCGGGAACGAAAACGTGAGATTTATGTGAGAACGCTCAAATCCCGAGCCTTCTCCGGGAACGAGAAAACCCCTTCCGATGCTGGTCGGAAGGGGTTTACACTGTCGGGCTGACAGGATTTGAACCTGCGACCACCTGACCCCCAGTCAGGTGCGCTACCAAGCTGCGCCACAGCCCGTTGCCCCCGCTCGGCGGGTGCTTGATGAGGTTACCCCATCACCCCCCTGCTGGACCAAATCGGCTGGACGCGGCACGTCGGGGCGCGGTTGACGTGCGAGGAAGGCGATCTCGTCGGCGATATCGGGCCGCACGGAATCGGGCTCGACGAACCGAATAGGTAGCAGCGAAAGCGGACGTGTCAGTGCGACGGCCGGAACGGTGGGACGGCGAGGTCGGGGCCGAAGATGTCGGGGACGTCGCGGGCAACGCTGTCGGGGAATCGGGCGGGGCGTTTTTCCAGGAAGGACGAGACGCCTTCCAACGCGTCGGCGCTGGCGCCGCGGGAGAGGAGGGCGCGGGATTCGATGCGGTGGGCGATCATCGGGTGGTCGGCTCCCAGTCCGCTCCAGAGCATTTGGCGGGAGAGTGCGACGGAGACGGGGGCGGTGTTGTCGGTGAGGCGGCGGGCGAGGGTGTCGGCTTCGGCGACGAGGGTTTCGGCGGGGTGTAGGGCGTAGAAGAGGCCAGCGGTGAGGGCTTCTTCGGCGTCGACGAGGCGGCCGGAGTAGACCCAGTCGAGCGCGGTCTGCATCGGGACGAGGCGGGGTAGGAACCAGCTGGAGCAGGATTCGGGGACGATGCCGCGGCGGTTGAAGACGAAGCCGATGCGGGTGCTGTCGGTGGCGAGGCGGAAGTCGGCGGCGAGGGTCATGGTAATGCCGACGCCGACGGCGGGGCCGTTGATGGCGGCGATGACGGGTTTGCGGAATTCGAACATGCGCAGGACGACTTCGCCGCCGATGTCGCGGAAGTCGTCCGGGTCGCCGGGGTCGGCGACGAAGGTCTGCGCGCCCGCGGAGAGGTCCGCGCCCGCGCAGAAGGCTCGGCCGGCGCCGGTGAGGACGACGGCGCGGATCCGGTCGTCGCGGTCGCAGGTGTCGAAGGCCTCGATCAGTTCGTGTGCCATGGCGGTGGTGAAGGCGTTGAGCTGTTTCGGGCGGTCGAGTGTGATGGTGGCGACGGCGTCGGTGACATCCAGGCGAATATCGGGCATGGCGGTTAGCATGCCATTCGGGCGGGTGATCGACGGGCGCGGTCGACCCGGTTCGGTACGTGGGCGGCGGGCACCGCGGGGTCGGCCTACGGCGTACCGGCCCGCCGATCGACGCCCAGTCCTCGTCGCCCCCACTCCACCGGCCGGTTCGGCACGGCGCGCCCGCGCGGGACGCGCTTTCTACCGCACAGCGGCGGTCGCCGCCCTTGATCGTCGGATAGATCGGTGTCGGTGATCGAGATCGGAAAGCGCTTGTGCGGTGCGCATTTCAGCTGCGGTGGTGTACTTCCTGTAGTCCGTACACGGGTGTCGGAATACTCTCGTATCGCGCTTTCAATTGCAGTGCGAGGTACAGCGAATAGTGCCGGGACTGGTGCAGGTTGCCGCCGTGGAACCACAGTCCTTCCTGCTGTGTCGGCTTCCACATGTTGCGGAGTTCGCCTTCCCACGGTCCGGGGTCCTTGGTGGTGCCCGATCCGTAGCCCCAGCATTTGCCGACTTTGTCGGCGACCTCCTGTCCGATGAGGTCGGCGGCCCAGCCGTTCATCGATCCGTAGCCGGTCGCGTAGACGACGAGGTCGGCGGGGAGTTCGGTGCCGTCGTCGAGGATCACGGCGGTTTCGGTCAGCTCGCGCACTTCCCCGTGCGCGAGGGTGATGTCGCCGTCGGCGACCATTTCGGCGGCGCCCACATCGATGTAGTAGCCGGAGCCGCGGCGCAGGTATTTCATGAAGAGACCGGAATCGTCGTCGCCCCAGTCGATTCGGAATCCGGCGTGTTCGAGTCGTCGATAGAATTCGGCGTCGCGTTCGCGCATGGCACGGTAGAGGGGGCGCTGGAATTCGGGCATGAGGCGGTAGGGCATCGAGGCGAAGGCGAGATCGGCTTTGTCCGTGGTGATTCCGGCGTCGATCGCGCGTTCGGAGTACAGGTCGCCGAAGGCGAGGTCCATCAGTGACTCGGATTTCACGACGTGGGTCGAGGAGCGCTGCACCATGGTGACCGAGACCGCGCCCGCTTCCCACAGGGCGGCGCAGATGTCGTGCGCGGAATTGTTCGAACCGATGACGACCGCGCGTTTGCCCGCGTAGCCGTCGGGGCCGGGGTGGGCGCTGGAATGGTGCTGGTCGCCCATGAAGCGGTCCATGCCGGGGAAGTCGGGAATATTCGGTTTGCCCGACATTCCGGTGGCGAGTACCAGGTGGCGAGGTCGGAGTTCGACGGCCGCGCCTTCGCGTTCGACGGCGACCGTCCACTCCCCCGCGAGTTCGTCGTAGCGGGCGGAGGTGCAGGTGGTCGACGACCAGTACGGGACCTCCATCACCGTGGTGTACATCTCCAGCCAGTCGGCGATCTTGTCCTTGGGGGCGAAGACGGGCCAGTTGTCGGGGAACGGGAGGTAGGGCATGTGGTCGTACCAGACGGGGTCGTGCAGGCACAGCGATTTGTAGCGTTTTCGCCACTGGTCGCCGGGGCGGTCGTGGGCGTCGACGACCAGGGCGGGCACGCCGAGCTGGCGCATGCGGGCGCCGAGCGCGATGCCTGCCTGGCCGCCGCCGACGATCAGGGTGTAGGGCTGACGGGTGTAGCCGAGTTCCCGGTCTTCGAGAGCGCGCTGTTCGGACCAGGTGACCCGGCTCGGGTCCGCGCCGTGTCGCACTCCGGTGGGGCGGCGGGTTCGGGTTCCCTCCTCGAAACCTTTCAGTTCCCGCAGGGCGGTGAGCAGGGTCCAGGCGCCTTCGTCGGCGAGTCGCAGGTGTCCGGCGCCGCGACCGGCGGCGGTTTCGAAACCGATCCAGGCGGTGACGACGCCGTCGTCCTCGGTCGGCGGCTCGGTGGTGTGGAATCCGGAGGGGTTGGTCGCGTCCGGATCGGCGCGCAGCAGGTCGGTGATGGCGGCGCGGCCCTCGACGGTGGTGATGTTCCAGGTGAAGGCGATGAGGTCACGCCAGAAGCTGTCGGTGGCGAACAGAGCGGCGGCGGCCTCGGCGTCGCGGGCGGCGAGTGCGGTCTCGAAGGCGGCCAGCCAGGCGTCCACGCGCTGCTGTGGTGTGGGGGCCGCCGGGTCGCGCACTATGTGATCGAGCGTCTGGGTCATGAATACTCCTCGGCATGGATCTGTGAGCTACAGCACAGCGCATGCCGCGTAATGTCACAATCGTTGCAACGCGTTGCGACCGACGCGGGCAAGATCCGGTCGCGCGACCGGGACCGCACGGACGAGGGATGGAGATCGTGGGTGACTTCGCCGCCATCGAACCCGGTACCGACCTGTCCGGTTACGCCCGCCAGCTGATCCGGATGCACGGCGCGTTGATCGGCGGCAGCCGGTCGACCCTGCGGCCCCGGCCCCTCGTCGGCAGATCGTGGTCGCGCGCGCTCGACGCGGGGCTCGCGCCCGACCACACGAATGCCCGCGCCGTGCTCGGATTCGACGAGGTTGAGATCCGCCGACGCACCTCGGTCCTGGCCGACGTCGTCGGCGATATGCGGAATGTGATCTCCGGGGTCGGTGACGACTCGGATATGTTGCTCGTCGTCGCCGACGCCGAGGGGGTGGTGCTGTGGCGGCACGGTTCGACGCGGATTCGCCGACAGGCCGACGCGCTCGGTTTCCAGGAGGGGACGCGGTGGAGCGAGGACGCGGTCGGCACCAACGGCATCGGCACCGCGATCACGGAAGCCACTCCGGTGCAACTGTTCTCGGCGGAGCATTTCGAACGCAACCAGCACCCTTGGTATTGCACGGGAGCGCCGGTGCACGATCCGCGGACCGGCGATCTGCTGGGCATCATCGACATCAGCGGGCCCGCCCTCTCACTGCATCCGGCGGTCACCGCGCTCGTGGCGACTTCGGCGCGGCTCGCGGAGACACAACTGTGGCGTCGGCACGAGGACAGGCTCGAACGACTGCGGACCTCGGCGGGACCGGTGATGGCCGCGTCCACGGGGCCCGCGCTGGTGGTCGATGACGAGGGGTGGGTCGCGCACGCGGTCGGTGTCGCGCCGGTCCGGCGCATCCCGGTGCCGCGGACGGGCAAGGCGATGAGCGTCCCGGGGCTGGGGATGTGTGTGGCGGAGCAGATCGTCGACGGCTGGCTCGTGCGACCGGAAGCGGGCGGTCTGACGGTGCGCGTCGAACTGGCCTTGACCGATCCGCCGACCGTCGCGGTGCAGGGCAGCGGGTCGGGCTGGCGCAGCGCCGTCTCGGTGCGGCACGCGGAAATTCTTGTACTGCTTCATCTTTCGGGTCGAAACGGGATGACGGTGACGCAGGTGAGCCAGGCGTTGCACGGGGACCCTGATCACGAGGTCACGGTCAGGGCGGAGATCTCACGACTGCGCCGGATCCTGGGATCGGTATTGGCGAGCAGGCCGTACCGCTTGGCCGACGGGGTCGAACTGTCGGTGAGCTACGGCGATGCCGAGGGTTTGGCGGGGTCGGATTTCATCCGTCGGGTGGCCGGGCCCGATGTGCGAGCGTTCGCGATGGCCGGTTGGCCGGGCCTGCCCGGCGAGATGTGAGGGGCGACCGTTGGCGCAACGTCGGATCCTGTCCCAGCAGCGAGCCGCGCTGGAGGACGCGTGGGCTCGCTGGCTGACGCGCGGGGCGGAGGGGGCACCCGCCGGTGATGACGCGCCGCCACGCGGCGAGGTCGAGCGATCGTGGCAGCGGTCGCTGCGCACCGTAAATCCGGCGCGCGACTGCGCGCCCAGCGCCGGGGATATCGACGCGCGATGGGCCGACTCGGCCTTGCGGGCGCCGGTCACCGAGCTGACCGGGGAATTGCGCAGCATCGCCGACGACGCCGATTTCGTGGCCGCGGTGACCGACGAGACCGGCACGATCCTGTGGTCCTACGGCGGCCGGGTGATGCGGCGGCGGGCGGAGCGGGTGAACTTCGCGCCGGGCGGGCAGTGGGACGAACCGCATATGGGCACCAACGCGCTGTCGCTGGCGTTGCGGACCGATCAGCCGCACACCGTCTTCTCCGCCGAACATCTGGTGGCCGCCCTGCACGGGTGGGTCTGCTACTGCGCGCCGATCCGGGCGGCGGACGGTCGTCAACTCGGTGTGCTCGACCTGTCGACCACGTGGGACCGTTCGCATCCGCTGGCGATATCGACGGTGCGGACATTGGCGACCGCCATCGAGAGCAAATTGCAGACGCGCAGCGCGATGGCGTCCGGGGTGGCGCTGCGATGTCTCGGGACCGGCAGTCTGACCCGCGACGGGGCACCGGTCCGCTTGCGGCCGCGACACCTGGAGATCCTGGTTCTGCTCGCGCTCGACCCGGAGGGGTATTCGCACGAGCGGTTGCATTTCGCGATCTACGGCGATCGGCCGGTCGGGGCGAGCACGTTGAAATCGGAGATGTCGTATCTGCGGCGTGCGACCGGCGGTGATATAACGAACCGGGTCTATCGGCTGGTCAGTCCGATTTCCTGCGACGCGGTCGATGTGGCGGCGGCGTTGGCCGCGGGTGATACGGCCACGGCGGTGCGGCTCTACCGCGGTCCGCTGTTGCCCGGGTCGGAGACGCCGGGGATCCTCGGGTGGCGGCAGTTTCTCGAGGTCGGTGTCCGGACCGCGGTGCTGTCCAGCGGCGAGGCGGAGTTCGCGCTGCGCTACGGCCGGTACGCGCCCGACGATATCGAGGTGCACGAACACGCCCTGCGGCTGCTGCCGAAACACGACGCGCGTCGCGCGGTGGCCGCGGCCCGTTCGCATCACGCGTCGCGCGACTGAGTCGCGACCGGATCGCGCGGCAGTTCTCCTCAACGTTTCCTCAACCCTCGCCGACGATAGTGACACCCGTCACGGCATCCACCGTGTACCAGCACTCGTCGAGGAGTTATCCGCAATGATCTACGCAAAGCCGGGGACCGACGGCAGCATCGTCGATTACGCAGCCCGATACGAGAATTTCATCGGTGGCGAATGGCTCGCGCCGGTGGAAGGACGCTACTTCGACAATCCCTCCCCCATCGACGGGGCCACGTTCTGCGAGGTCGCGCGTTCCTCGGCGGCGGATGTCGAACTCGCGCTCGATGCCGCGCATCGAGCCGCGGACGCGTGGGGCCGGACCTCGACCACCGAGCGCGCCAATATCCTCAACCGGATCGCCGACCGCATCGAGGAGAATCTCGAAGCGCTCGCGGTGGCCGAGACCTGGGAGAACGGGAAACCGGTCCGGGAGACGCTCGCCGCCGATCTGCCGCTCGCGGTCGACCATTTCCGGTATTTCGCCGGGGCGCTGCGCGGTCAGGAAGGCGCGATCTCCCAGATCGACGCCGACACCGTCGCCTACCACTTCCACGAACCGCTCGGCGTGGTCGGGCAGATCATTCCGTGGAATTTCCCGATCCTCATGGCGACGTGGAAACTCGCGCCCGCACTCGCCGCGGGCAACTGCGTTGTCCTCAAACCCGCGGAGCAGACTCCGGCGTCCATCCTGAAGGTGGTCGAACTCATCGCGGATCTACTTCCGCCCGGAGTTCTCAACGTGGTCAACGGATTCGGTGTCGAAGCAGGCAAACCGCTGGCCTCGAGCAGCCGGGTCGCGAAGATCGCCTTCACCGGAGAGACGACCACCGGCCGACTGATCATGCAGTACGCCAGCGAGAACATCATCCCGGTCACGCTGGAACTCGGCGGCAAGAGTCCCAATATCTTCCTGCCCGATGTGATGGCCGCCGACGACGAATTCCTGGACAAGGCGGTCGAGGGATTCGTGATGTTCGCCCTCAATCAGGGCGAGGTCTGTACCTGTCCGTCACGCGCGCTGATCCATTCGTCCATCTACGACGAGTTCATGGCCCGGTGCGTGGAGCGGACCAAGGCCATCGTGAGCGGCAATCCACTCGACGAGGCCACCATGATCGGGGCCCAGGCCAGCAACGATCAGTTCGAGAAGATCATGTCCTATATCGATATCGGGCGAAAGGAAGGCGCCGAGATCCTGACCGGCGGCAATCCGCGCAAGGTCGCCGACTTCCCGGACGGCTTCTATGTCGAACCGACGATCTTCAAGGGCCGCAACGATATGCGGATCTTCCAGGAGGAGATTTTCGGACCCGTCGTCTCGGTGACGACCTTCGATTCCACCGACGAAGCGCTCACCATCGCCAACGACACGCTCTACGGCCTCGGCGCGGGATTGTGGACGCGGGATATGAACACCGCCTACCGGTTGGGCCGCGAGATCAAGGCGGGCCGGGTGTGGACCAATTGCTACCACGCGTATCCGGCGCACGCCGCGTTCGGCGGATACAAGAAATCGGGGATCGGCCGGGAGAACCACAAGATGATGCTGGAGCACTACCAGCAGACCAAGAATCTCCTGGTCAGCTATTCGCCGAATAAACTCGGCTTCTTCTGATGGCGGAGGATGTCCGTCGCGTCGAACTCACCGGATCGGCGGAGGAGATGCTGCGGAAGCTGATCGGGACGCACGGCGCGGTGATGTTCCATCAGTCGGGTGGCTGCTGTGACGGCAGTTCCCCGATGTGTTATCCCCGTGGTGAATTCCGGGTCGGCGCGTCGGATGTCCTGCTCGGGTATGTCGCCGAGCAGACGCCGTTCTGGATGAGCGCCGATCAGTTCGCGTACTGGCAGCACACCCATCTCACGATCGATGTGGTGGCCGGGCGCGGCAGCGGGTTCTCCCTGGAAGCGCCGGAGGGTGTGCGATTCCTGATCCGCTCGCGGCTGTTCACCGACGACGAGGTGGCCGCGCTGCGCCCGCCGCCGACCGGGGCCGAGCAGGTGTATTGAGCGTGGTGGATCCCGCGGCCGAGCTCTCGTCCGCGGGATCCACGGTCGGCGGGTTCCTCGGAGATCCGTGACGAAGGCGGGGGGGCTCGTCGTTCGAGCGAGTCAGAAGCTGTACGTTCGGCGACTCCGATCGTGAGGCTCGCGCGACCGCGTCGTCGGATGGGTAGCATCCGGGTCTGTACCGCAGACGAACGAGGTGTCCGTGACGGCCGAAACTTCTCTCCCACCCGAGCGGGTCGGCACCCGTGTCGCTGTCGCGGCCGTGCGCGGGCTGCTGCGGCTGCCCATGGGCGTGAAACGCGCGATGGCGGGGCCGGTGATCGTGCGTGACGGCCGGGAACTGGATCTCGACGCCCAGTTGATCATGCGCGTCACCGGGCTGTTCTCGCGGCGGTCGACCGATCCCGCGGTCGGGCCTGCCTGGCGACGCGCTCAGGCGCTGCGGATGTCGGCGATCGGGGCGGGGTACCGCGCGGTCGTCGGCGTCACGGAGACGACGGTCGCGGGGGCGGCCGGGCCGCTGAAGGCGCGGGTGTACGACCCCGATCACGCGGGTACCGTGCTCGTGTATTTCCACGGCGGTGGCTGGGTGATCGGCGATCTCGACACCCACGACGGATTCTGTCGGACCCTCGCGCGCCGCGGCGGAATTCGGATCGTCGCTGTCGACTACCGGCTGGCGCCGGAGCATCCCTATCCGGCTGCCATCGACGACGCCGAATCCGCGTTCCGCGATATCGTCGGGCGCGCGAGCGAATTCGGTGTCGCGCCCGAACGGGTCGCGGTCGGGGGCGACAGCGCGGGCGGATATCTCGCGGCGATGCTGTGCCAGCGGGTGCTCGCAGACGGCGGCCCGAATCCGCTGCTGCAATTGCTGATCTATCCGCCGACCGAACTGACGGGGAAATCGGAATCACGCGCGACGTTCGCGGAGGGTTTCGCGTTGACCCGCCACGATATCGACTTCTACGACAATTGTTTCCTGGTGCCGGAGATCGATCGGGCGCGGCCGGATGTGTCGCCGTTCTACGCGGAGTCGACGGCGGGACTTCCGCCCGCCGTGGTCATCACCGCGGGTTTCGATCCGCTGCGTGACGAGGGCGAGGCGTATGCCGAGCGACTGCGAGTCGACGGTGTGCCGGTGGTGTTGCGCCGTTTCGACGGGTACATGCACGCCTTCGTCAACAACGCGCTGGCCTTCGGCGCGGCGGTGGAGGAAATCGCCGGATTACTCGCGGACGCCGTTCCCGCCGAATCACGCGATACCGCCGCGGAGTCATAGCGCGAACCGATTCGCCGCACGAATCGTTGTCGAACCGAGCAACACTTGCGTGCTTCCCCCGTATACCGCCGCCCTACCCATAGGCTCGGATCGGCACGGTATACGCGCGCCGGAATGCCGTCACGGAAGGACAGCGCTGTGGAGAGGCCGCTCTATTACCGGGATCAGTCCGATTGGCGAGCGCTGCAACGTTATCTGCCGTCGCGGCTGCGTCTGAATGACGCGACGGCGCCGACCGAGGATTTCTGGGAATGGCGCGGCAATACCGTGCACCTGGACCGCTATCCCGATCCGGATGCCCCCGCGAAGGTGGTGTTGCATCACGGCGTCGGTACAAACGGCAGGCAGATGAGCCTGATCCTGGGTGCGCCGCTGGCGCGGCGCGGATTCGAGACGGTCGCCATCGACAATCTGGGCTACGGGCTGACGACCACGCGGCCCGGCTCGGTGCACTCCTACGACGACTGGGTCGATCTCGTCGTGGATTTCCTGGCGTTCGAGCAGGCCAGGGACGACCGGCCGATCGTGCTGTTCGGGCTGAGCGCGGGCGGCATGCTGGCCTATCACGTGGCGGCGAAGGCACCGGCCGCGACATTACGCGGCCTGGTCGGCACGACATTTCTCGATCAGCGCGAACAGAAGGTGCGCGACAGCACCTCGCACGACATCGTCCAGTCCCGATTCGGACTGCCGTTCCTCGGTCTGGTGGCCAAGACCCCGGCGGCCGGAATCGAATATCCGATGAGACTCGGCGCGAAGATGTCGGCGCTGGTCAACGATCGCGGTGCGCTGCGCGTGATGACGCGGGACAGGACCTCCGGCGGCAATTGGGCCTCGGCGCGTTTCCTGGCCACCTACAGCACCTACACCCCGGCGGTGGAGCCCGAGCAGTTCGACGCGTGCCCGATTCTGCTGACCCAGCCGCACCGGGATCGCTGGTCACCGCTACCGCTGAGCGAATGGTTCCTCTCGCGCGTCACCCACGTTCCGGTGCGCACCGTATTGCTCGACGACGCCGGTCACTATCCGATCGAGGACGCGGGGCTGCGGCTGCTCGAGGACGCGGTCGCCGATTTCACGACGGAGGTCTGCGCGCCCTGACCGGACGCGGGGATTCCCTCGCGCGCGGATTTCCGGCATCGTGGACGGTGAGCGACCGGCACCCAGGCCGTGCCGGCACCGGCCAGCCCGAGGAGTCGTATGACCGCGCCACAGACCGCATCCACGGCTCCACCCCCGGTGAATATGGTCGGGCACGCCCACCTGTCGGGAGTGTTCGCACCGCAGCGCACCGAGGTCGATGTGGACGAGCTGACCGTGGTCGGCGAGCTCCCCGCGGACCTGAACGGCACCTATTTCCGCAACGGACCCAATCCCAGGTTCGATCCGATCGGGCGGTACGTGTACCCGCTCGACGGCGACGGCATGGTGCACCGGCTGCGCATCGACAACGGGCGGGCCGGGTACTCCAACCGATTCGTGCGCACACCGATGGTGCTCGCGGAGGAGAAGGCGGGTCGCGCGCTGTGGGGTGGGATCACCGATACGTACTCCCCCGGTCCGGATCTGGTCGGGCCGGAGTTGGCCGGGAGCAGCCGTCAGCTGCCCGATATCAACGTGGTCGCGCACGGCGGGCGGTTGCTGGCGATGGCGGAGAGCGACCTGCCCTACCGTCTCGACCCCGCCGACCTGGCCACCCTCGGCCGTACCGACTGCGACGGTGCGATGGCGCTCGGCAGCACCGCGCATCCGAAGATCGATCCGGCGACCGGTGAACTGGTGCTGTTCACCTACCGGTTGCAGGCCCCGTTCCTGGCGTGGTCGGTGCTGGGTCCGGACGGGTCGACGCGGCGGGCGCCGACCGCGATCGAGGGTGTCGACGAGCCGGTCATGGTCCACGACATGGCGTTGACCGCGCGCTACATCGTGCTGTTCCTGTGTCCGCTCGTCTTCGACATACCGGGCATGCTGCGCGGTGCGTCGCTGCTGGACTGGCGGCCCGCGCGGGGCACGCGAATCGCGCTGATCCCCCGTGACGGCGCGGCGGTGCGGTGGGCCGAGACCGATGCGTTCTGGGTGTGGCATTTCGCGAACGCCTACGACGAAGCCGACGGCACCGTCGTGGTCGACTATGTGCAGTGGGCCTATCCGGGTGGACTCGCCGATGTCGACACACCGCAGCGCGGCGGGCTGGTCCGCGCGGTACTCGATCCGCGCACCGGGGATGTCGATCGAACCGAACTCGCGATGCGGCCGGTCGAATTCCCCCGCATCGATGACCGGGATCTCACCGCGCCGCACACCACGATCGCCACCGCGGGCATCTCGGGCACGGACCGGACCAGGGACGCGCTGATGTTCCTCGATCCGCGACGTGGCACCGAAATATGGTGGAAAGCGGGACCTTTCGCGGTCGGCGAGCCGGTGTTCATGCCGGGTGAGCAGCACGCGTACTGGGGCACGCTCGGCACCGATCTGCGCGATATGACGTCCTGGTTCCATATTCTGGCCGCGCAGGACCCCGCGGCGGGTCCGGTCGCCTCGATCCGGATGCCGATCCGGGTGCCCGCCGGATTGCACGGGTCCTGGTTGCCGTCGGACGGCGATCTGCTCGATCCCGGCGCGCGGTGAGAGTCAGGTGAGGCCCGCGACGCGGATGGCGCCGTCGGTGTCCACGGTCGCCCGATACGCGCACACCCCGGGGCCGCCGCCGGCCTCCGCCCCGGTGGCGAGGTCGAAGGTGCGGCCGTGCAGCGGGCACACCACGACGTGGTTGTCGGCCAGTCCGTCGGCGAGCGGGCCGCCCAGATGCGGGCAGACCGCGTCGAGGGCGCGCACGGTGCCGTCGCGCAGCCGGTAGACGGCGACCTGCGTTCCGTCGACGGCGTACGCGCGGCCCTCGCCGACCGGGATCTCGTCCAGATGCCCGACGATGTCGCCGGTCATCGGATCGGCACCTGAGGCAGCACCGTCAGCGGCAGCGAGGTGCGGAACTGTCCTGGGGTACTGGGTTCTTCGCGGTCCTTCCACGGGTCGCGATAGGCTTCGACGGCCTTCTGCATCTCGGCGTCGAGGCGGGCCGCGTCACCGTCGCGATCCTCGACGACGACCGCGCGGATGACCTCGATCCCCACGCGCGGCACCCAGGCGTAGGTGCGTTCGAGCCAGTTGGCGTGTTCGCGGTAGTACTGGAGGAAACGGCCTGCGAGTTCGATGACACGTTCGGGGGTGTCGACGGTGGCCAGCAGGTCGCCCTTGCGGATATGCGCGCCCGCCGCGCCGCCGACGTAGATCTCCCAGCGTCCGCCGTCGACGGCGACGACGCCGAGGTCCTTGCACAGCGCTTCGGCGCAGTTGCGCGGGCAGCCGGTGACGGCCAGTTTCATCTTCCCCGGACCGGCGATGCCCTGGAAGCGCTGTTCGAGCGCGATACCGAGCGCGGTGGAATCACCGACCCCATATCGGCAGAAGTCCGATCCCACACAGGTTTTCACGGTGCGGAAACTCTTGCCGTAGGCGAAACCCGACGGCATGTCGAGATCGGCCCAGACGGCGGGCAGATCTTCTTTGCGCACACCGAGCAGGTCGATGCGCTGCCCACCGGTGACCTTGATCATCGGGACCGCGAATTTGTCGGCGACGTCGGCGATCTTGCGCAACTGGGCGGAATCGGTGACCCCGCCCTTCATCTGCGGCACCACCGAGAAGGTGCCGTCGCGTTGGATATTGGCGTGCACGCGATCGTTGACGAACCGGGCGTCGCGTTCATCGATGAATTCGTCGGACCACATCATCTGCAACAGCGAGGCCAGTCCCATCTTGGAATTGGCGTCCTCGCGGCCGTCGGGGGCGAGCGCGGCGAAAACCGAAGAGACCGAATGCAATCGGAGCTCCCTGATCAACCGCATCAGTTCCGGTTTCTCGTAGGGGACGCCGGGCACATACCAGCGCGCCGACGGATCCTCGGCGATCTCACCGCCCGCCGCCCATTCCACGATCTGGGCGACGAGGGTTTTGCACGATCCACATCCCTTGCCCGCCTTCGTCGCGGCCATCACCCCCGCCACCGTCTGCTGTCCGCCCTGCACACAGTCGACCAGCGTGGCCTTGCTGACGCCGTTGCAATTGCAGACCTGGGTGTCCTCGGCCAATTCCGCGACGCCGACCTCCACGTCCGGGGTGCCGATATCGAACATCAGCGAGATGCGTTCCTCGGGCAGCGGCAGGCCGCGGTCGAACGCCTGGGTCAGGAAGGCGACCTTGCGGACGTCGCCGACGAGGGTGGCGCCGACGAGTTTGCCGTCACGCACCACGATGGTCTTGTAGACGCCGTGTTTGGGTTCGGAGAACTGGACGAACTCGTCGTCGGGATGTTCGGGCGCCTTGAGCCCCATCGCCGCGACGTCGACCCCGGCGACCTTGAGCTTGGTCGCCATCCTTGAACCGTGATAGGCCGCGCGGCGGTCGGCGCCGGTGAGATGGTCGGCGAGCACTTTGGCCTGGTCCCAGAGTGGGGCGACCAGGCCGTAGACCTGGCCGCGGTGCTGGGCGCATTCGCCGACGACGTAGATGTCGTCGTCATCGATCGAGCGCATGTGGTCGTCGACGACGATGGCGCGCTCGACGGTCAGGCCCGCGCGCTGGGCGAGACCGACGTTCGGCCTGATCCCCGCGGACACGACGAGCATGTCGCAGGGGATCTCGGTGCCGTCGGCGAAGGCGACGCCGGTGATCCGGCCGTCGCGCGAGAGTACGCGTTTGGTGCTCTGCCCGGTGCGGACCCGGATCCCCAGATTCTCGACCGATCTGCGGACGATCTCGCCCGCCGCCGTGTCCAGCTGGGCGTTCATGAGCGTCATCGCCGAATGCACGACATCGACCTCGAGGCCGCGGTTCTGGAGGCCGCGCGCCGCCTCGAGTCCGAGCAGACCGCCGCCGATGACGACCGCCTTCTTGCGCCCCGCCGCGTAATCGATCATCGCGGTGCAGTCGTCGAGGCTGCGGAATCCGAAGATGCCCGCCGTGAGCGTTCTGTCGTCGGCCCACATGCCCTCCATGGGCGGGAAGAACGATCGACTGCCGGTGGCCAGGATCAGCCGGTCGTAGCGCAGCGTGGTGCCGTCGTCGGCCTGGACCACCCGGGCGAAACGGTCGATGCGGACCACGCGGCCGCCTGCCCGCAGATCGATAGCGTTGTCGGCGTACCAGTCCGGCGGGTTCAGGAAGATCTCGTCGGTGCCCTCCGATCCGGCGAGCACATTGGACAGCAGGATGCGGTTGTAGTTGCCGTAGGGTTCGTCGCCGAAGACGGTGATGTCGAACATCTCCCGTCCCTCGCGCGAGAGGATCTCCTCGATGGCGCGCACCCCGGCCATCCCGTTACCGACGACCACCAGACGGGCCTTCCCCGTCGGTGACGCGCCGTTGCCGGTGCCGGATGCGGTCATGGTCGCGGTCATGGCGCGGTCCTTCCCACGACTCAGATCTCGACGAGACCGAGGTCGACGATCACGGTGCCGTCGACCCCGGCCGGGGCTGCGACGAACAGTTCGAGCACGGTGTCGGCGAGCAGGTCCTCCACCACGCGCAACGAGACGTGGGTCGCGCCCTTCGCCGCGATCGGGAAGTACCGCATGGGGCTGCCGTCACGCATGAGCAGTACCGAGATCATGTCGTCGGTGCTGTTGCCGCCGCGGAAGTACACCGGTTGGATGATCGCGCCCGCGGGCACCACGTAACGCAGCGTCGGGTCGAGCGGCAGTGGATTGTCCAAGCCCTTGCCTTCGAAGACGAAGGCACCCTGCAGGAATCGGGGCGTGCTGGTATCGGGCATCTGCATTCCTCCGAATGTCGAGCACTGCTGGCCGGTTCAGCCAAAGTAGTTGCGCGACGTTGCGGTCACATTGCCCGCAGGATTCGACCGTGGGTCCGAGTCAGGACCGCGTGGTACGACGCCCCCACGGCTTCAGCACCGAGATCACCGTGCACAGCGTGTAGGTCGCCGAGGCCACAGCCAGTGCTACCGCGAGGGTGACCGGAAGGCGATCGAAACCGGTCGAGGCCGGGTCCGCCGAAATCGCGGCGGCGTCGTCGAGATGGCCGCGCAGCACGGTCAGCGACGCGGTCAGCCCGCCGATGGTCAGTACCAGTTTCACGATCACCCACCAGTACCGCAGCAGCCCCCATTTGCTGCCGACGCCGAGCAGCACGCCCGAGACCGCCGCCGTCAGACCGAGCGGGACGATGAGCAGATCTCCCACCAGATCGTCGGCCCGGTAGGCCGCTCTGGTCATGGTGTCGTCACCGGTGGCGACGGCCGAGACGGCGAGCGTCAGCATCGCGAGCGTGACGCCGAGCCAGGCCACCGAGCTGAGGGTGTGGACGACCAGGATGCCCCGGTGCGCGCGGCGCGGGAGCCGGAGTCGGACCACCGGTCGGTCGGCTGTCAGTTGTGCGGTCATCGCGAATTCCCCTCGTATGGCGGCGTCTGGCACACCGTTCGTCAGCAATTCTGGAATTCGGACCCCCACCCCGTCATCGGCCCAGCGGCGTCGACTCCGCTACGCGCGCACGCGTACGGTGCCGCGATCGGAGCGAGACCGGTGCGAGCGCAGTCGTTTTGCCATCGAGCGCCGATTGCGGCATCTTTACTGTTCGACTACCCGGCGCTCACCGGCCGGCGACTCGCGGCCAGGATCGGCGCGAGGGTCGGAAAGGAGCAGCGTGGTACCGGTATCCCCGGACGCGGCCACTCGCGGAAGCGCGATCGTCCCCGAGTCGGCGACCTCCATGGATCCACCGGGACATCGGGTCTCGCAGGATATTCCGGAATATCGCGACGACCTGGACGGATTGCGCGGTATCGCGATCGCGCTGGTGGTCGGGTTCCACGTGTGGATGGGCCGGGTGTCCGGTGGCGTCGACATCTTCCTGGTGCTGTCCGGGTTCCTGTTCACCGGAATGCTGTTGCGCCGCAGCGCGACGACGGGCGGCCCCGGCATCGGGGCGACCTTGCGCCGAACCGCCCGCAGGCTGACGCCCGCGCTGGTGGTGGTACTGGCGGCCGTCGTGATCGCGACCGTGGTGGCCAGGCCCTACACCCAGTGGGGCAACATCTCGATCCAGACGCTGGCTTCGACGTTCTACGTGCAGAACTGGTTCCTGGCCAGGGCAGAACTGGATTACCTCGCGCCCAATCCCTCGGTGAGTCCGCTGCAACATCTGTGGTCGATGTCGGTGCAGGGGCAGTTCTACCTGGCGATACTGCTCGTCGTCGCCGTGTGGGCGTGGATCGCGCGCGGTTCGACGCGCGACCGGTGGCGGATCGGTTTGACCGCACTGCTCGTCGCGGGCGCGGCGCTGTCGTTCTGGTACGCCGCCGACGGGGCGCAGCGGCACCAACCGTGGACCTACTACGACACCGGCGCCCGGATGTGGGAACTGCTCGCGGGCGCGGTGCTGGCGGGCGCGGCGCCCTGGATCCGGCTGCCGCGAGTGGTGCGGACGCTGCTGGCGATGGCGGGGATCGCCGGGGTGCTGACCTGCGGGGTGCTGATCGACGGCGCGACCGAATTCCCCGGCCCCACCGCCCTGTATCCGGTGCTGTCGGCGGTGGCGCTGATCGTGGCGGGCATGAATGCCGAACCCGCGCGGCGGCCCTGGGTGAACCGGTTGCTCGGCACCAGGGTGTTCGCGGGCCTCGGATCGGTGGCCTACGCCTTCTACCTGTGGCACTGGCCGATCCTGATCTTCTATCTGTCCGAATACGGGGCGCCGTCGGCCGGACTCACCGACGGTCTCGTCGTCATCGCGGCGGCGCTGGTCCTGGCCGTGGTCACGCAGCGGCTGGTCGAAACGCCGCTACGTCGTCCGGCGGGCGCCGACGACTATTCCGTCACCGTGCGACGTTCGCTCACCACCGCGGTCTCGATCATGGCGGTGGCGGTACTGGGCTCGACGGTGACCTGGCAGGTCATCCTGCGCGCGAATCCGGCGAGGCCACCCGCCGAGCTGAAGTTGGAGAAATATCCCGGCGGCGCCGCGCTGGTGCCGGGTGTCGCCTTCGAACCGGCTCCGATGCGCCCGACGGTCCTCGAGGGCTGGGCCGACGCGCCGCCGCCGACGCGCGACGGCTGCATCACACCGGACCGGGAGGTGCGCAGCTGCGTCTACGGTGACCCGACCGCCGAACGCACCATCGCCGTGGTCGGCGGCTCGCATTCCGAACACTGGATTCCCGCCTTCGAGATCCTCGCCCGCGACCACGGTCTGCGGATAGTCACCTACCTCAAGGAGGGCTGTCCGCTCACCCTCGTCGACCAGCCCGTGTACTACGACTCGCCGTGGCCCGAATGCCGGGAGTGGTCGGTCGAGGTGATCGACCGGCTCGCCGAGACCAGACCGGACTGGGTCTTCACCCTCGCCACCTACTACCGCGTCGAAGGCGCGGGTGACGAGGTGCCCGCCGAATTCGCCGCGGTGTGGTCGGAACTGGGCGAACGCGGCCTCAACGTCTTGGCGATGCGCGATACGCCCCGTCTGCGCCGCGACGGGGTGCTGTACCGCGCGATCGACTGTCTCGGTGGACACGGCACCGCCCACAGTTGCGGGGTCGACCGCGCGGTGGTGCTGGACCCGGTGAATCCGGCGATCGCGGCGGGCGCGAGTCATCCGAACATCTTCCCGATCGACCTCTCGGATTCGGTGTGCCGACCCGACCGCTGCCTGGTGGTGGAAGGCAATGTCCTGATCTACCGCGACGAACACCACCTGACCGCCAGCTACGCCCGTTCGCTGGCTCCCGAACTCGGGCGACAGATCGGCACCATCACCGGATGGTGGTAGCTGACCCGAAATACCCGGTCACGGTCGTCGGCAGACGATCCGGTGCGGGGCGGTACCGGGAGGCGCGGGGGGCGGCCGGGGGGTACGCACCCGGCCGCACGCTCGGTCAGGGGCCCATCAGGAGGGTATTCAGGCGGGTGGCCTCCTTCGCGACACGGGTCGAGCGCGATTTCGGCGTCCACGCGGTCAGGGCCGGGATCGTGGCGCGGACCCGGTGCATGTCGGCCGCTTCGCTCGCCGCGGCCAGCAGGTCGGCCAGCCCCGTGGGTGGTGCGGTGTCCGGCGTGGGTAGCAGGGTGGTGATGGCGGCGGTGAACAGCGGCCACAGCTGCGCCCCGGCGCGTACCGCCTCGGTGAGCGAGGGCACCACGCGGCCGAGGACGATATCGCCGGTGCCGACGAAAACGCCGAGGTGATGACCGAGTTCGGCGGCCGGGAGCGCGTTCTGGGCGGCGAGGCAGAGCAGGGCGTCCAGGGCGGCGGCTCGGTCGATCGCTCGCTGCGAGGCCAGCGCGTACAGCAGGACGGTCGCCGTCGCGCGATCTGTCGCGCCGGTCGCCTCCGACAGCGCGAGGATGGTGCCGTCCTGTTCGTACTCACCGGTCGGCCACCAGGCCGCTTGGTCGAGCAGGTGCGCGGCGATCACCTCGCGGTGCGAGGGCAGCACCGACGGCCACCAGCGCGCCGACCATTCGAAGATGTCGGATTTCTCGCGGGAGGTGTCCGGTGTGAAGAGCCGGGCCGCCGCCGACGCCGGATCGGGCGCGCGGGTTCCGGTCACCACGAGGCGGGTGACCCTGTCGTCGGCGCGTCTGCGATCCCATTGATCAGGACCCCATGCCTTGATTTTCGCGATGCGGTAGGTCAGGTCGACGGGGCCGGGACCGTCCGCCGATATCCACGCGCGAGCCGTCGCCGCGGCGGGTGAGACCAGACCGTCGAGCAGAGGCACCCGAGCCGCGTCCAGCGGCAGGCGGAGCAGTGCCTGCTCCAGATCGAAACGGCCCGGCTGCCTGCCCGCCGCTTCCCAGGCGCGCAGGCGCGCGGCGAAGATCTCGGGATCGAGGTGACCGGTGGCGCTGGTCGGCGTCGCGAGCAATGCCGGGCCGCCGAGCAGGTCGGCCGCCTCCCGGAACCGTCGCCGGAACAGGGCGTCGGGGGCGGGCGCGGATTCGAGCTCGTCGTCGACCGGACGCGGCGCCCCGGCGAGCAGCGCGTTCAGCAGGATGTCGTTGTCTTCCGGGTGATAGCGCGCGCCGTACTGTTCGATATCGGGCCGCAGTTCATCGATCGCGGCGGGGCCGTGGGTGACCAGTCCCGCCATGAGCCGTTCCACCTCGGGCCAGGCCGGATCCCAGCCGTGGTAATTCTCGATGATCGCCTCGCGCAGTTCGGCGGGCGAGGCGATGGGCGGATCGAGTTCACGCGACACGACCGGAGGCAGCACCGGCACCTCGATCGGTGTCACCTCCACGGCGCCGTAGGCGGCGGCGATCGCGTTTCGTTCGGTCGACGGCAGGACCGACGCGGACTGCCGGACCATCTCGGCGGTGAGCGGATCGGCGAATTTCCCGCGTTTGACGACGATTCGCACCGCGCGGTCACGGATCTCGGGGTGTTCGTGTCCGAACACGCCCGCCACGAGTTCGATGGATATGCCCTGCCTGTCCGCCGCCGTGGCTGTGCGGTCCAGCCATGACAGCGTGGCCTTGACGATTCTGCGTTCGGGCCGGAACAGCAGCGCCCGCGCGGCTTCGGCGAAGGTCTCCGTATCGAGCGATTCGGACTCGTCGACGGCCCGCACCCGAGCGAACGCCAGTTCCGCGACGGCCACCGCCGCCGCGGGAAGCAGCCGGAGGTAGTCGCGCATCCGCGAGGCCGCCTCCCCCGGCGACGGTGCGAGCGACTCGTGCAGGTGGACGAACCAGGCGAGGTCGCCCGGTTTGCCGCCGCGCAGCATCCGCCGCAGGCATCCGTCGAGTAGTTCGTCGCGCTTCATATTCGCGAGCACCCTGACGCTCATCACCTCGGACGGATTCACGAAGGCCGATCCGAAGTCCGCCCCGACGAACCGCGACAGGTATTCCCCCGCCGCGTCGGTGTCGAAAATCGCGGGGGCCATTACCGGGAACAGCGGGTCGTCGGCGGGCTCGGTCGAGATGTGGCGACGCAACCAGCCGACGACGATCCCCTCGGTCTTCGGGATCTGTTCCGCCTCGTCGTACAGCCCGACGATGACCTCCCAGAACATGTAATCGGGCTTCCAGCGGTCGAAGTCCGACGCGCGCAGCCGATCGGCCAACCGCCGCGCCAGGTCGAGTCGCCAGGCGGGAGTCCGAGGCGATACCGCCCTCAGCACGTGCGGGGCGATGCCGTCGACCCCGCGCCTCGGGCGCAGATCGCGGCGCGTGAGCCAGGCCGCGACGGCCGCCGCGCCGCCGAGGCAGCCCGCGCCCGCCACCCGAAGCGGCATGGTCCGCAGGTCGCTCTCGCCGAGTGGGACGCATTCGCGCAGGTACCCCGGAAGTGCGGCGGCGACCTCCTTGCGGCCCGCCTCGTCGATTCTGGCCGCGAGTGCGGCGACTCCGGCCGAATTCCCCGTCTGAATGCGGGTGCGCATCTCCTCCCAGACACTCATCGTCACGCCTGCCTTCCGGCGTGCAGGCGGGTGGCCAGCACGTGTTTGCACGGTCCGCGTCCGCCCCGGTGATCGATCCACCACACGCAGGTACACGATCCGTTCTCCACGCGCACGTGATAGACGTGTTCGCCGGAGGTCACGGCCGCGACCCCGCCCTCGCCCAGGCGCACCGCGCCCTGTTCGGTGAGCGCGCGAGCGGCGCGCAATCGCGGGTTCATCGCGGCGACGCGGTCGACGTCGTAGGGCAGTTCGCGGTGGAAGAAGGCGGCTTCGGCGGTGTCGTAGCCGACTTTGCCGCCCGTGCCTAGCTGGGTGAGCGCGGCGCGTACCCGGGCGATGGGCAGTCGGGCGCGGTCGGCGAGATCGGCCGGGTCCAAACGCGGTTCGAAGGACAGCGACGCGGCGACGACTTCGGCGTCTTCCGCGGTTTCGTCGCTGATCAGGGATTCCAGCACCGCCCCTTCGCCGGAGAACCCGCGTCGATCCTCCGGGGAAAGCGTGAGAACGTAACGCATGCCGGGTAATTCGAGTTCCCACACGCAGGCGACCGGACCCGAGTTCGCGGTGACGGCGGGGCCGTATACCCGCAGCCCGGTGGCGAAGCGCAGCAGGGGCAGCAGGGTCGTCAGCCGTTCGGCTCCCGCCAGGCAGAGTGCGCCGGGCGCGGGTCTCGCGGTGGGCCGCAGGCTCCGTCCGGACGGCTGGACCCACAGGTGGCCACCTCGGCGGGGCAGTCCGCGCAGGAATCGCACGGCGTCGGCGGCGGATAATTCCGCGCGCAGGTCGAAATCGGAGACGATGGCCTGGACTTCGGCGAAGGAACGCAGCCAACGGTCCGGCAGCGGCACCTTCTTCTCCACCGTCGCGCCGTCGAGCGTGGTGACGACGAGTTCGTCGGCGCCCACGGCGAGGTGCAACGGATCGGACCCGCCGACGCGCGCGAGCGCTTCGCGCAGTGGGCCGTTCACGTCGACGTTGGTGGTACCGCGCGCGGTGACCTCACCGTCGAGCGCCTCCGACAGCACGTCGAGCCTGGCGTAGACGCCCGCGCACGCGGAGAACGATTCCATCCGCAGCCGGTCGCCGTTGCAGGTGACCACCGGGTCGCGCATGGACGTCGGCTTCGGCTGGTAGTACCTGGTCTGCGCGACGTCGGCGAGGGCGAGCAGACCCGCCGCCGCCACATCGCCGCGAGTGAGCAGGCCGCTGAAGAACCGGGGGTGGGCGACCGCGCCCTCGGTGCTCACCCCGCCCGATGTCGCGAGGCCGAGCCGCCCGTCGGAAAGGCCGGAGGGGGCGGCGTAGGAATAAGCCTGAGTGGTCATGCGGAGGAAGGTAGACGCGGGTACCGACAAGTTCGAACAGGCCGAATCACCTTTCGGCACAAGGGGTCACGGTATCGCGGGAATGCCGAGGTCACCGGTGCGCGGTCGCGGTCCCGCGGCGTTCACGGGTGAGCAGATCCAGGCGTCGTTCCACCCGGGCCAGCCGATCGCCGACCGAGCGGCTACGCAGGAGATCGGCGAGCCGGTCGGCGTCCTCGGCGCGCAGCGCGATATCGGCGATCGGCTCGTCGGACTCGCCGTAGAGCAGCAGGCGACGGGTGCCGCCGGTTTCCAGCAGCAACGCGAAATGCGCGCCCTCGGGGGTACGGAGGTGGAAGAGCACACCGGTGCCGGGGACTGTCGTCCGGTCGATATCCATTCGCGGAACTCCTCTCACCGCCGGGCGTCTTCGGCGTCGTGTCCCAGTCTCGGACCTCGTGCGCGTCGGGGGTATCGGCCGCGGCACCCATTCCGCCGGGGCGCACGCGCGCGCGAGCCGCGACCGAATGGGTATCGGGCCCCATGGACAGCGCGGCGACGATGCGGCCATGCTGGATTCATGACGACGCTCGCGGCGCCACGGAAGGGGTGGGGTCGGCGTGGCCGAACACCCGTGCACGCGCTGTTCCGCCGGGTGTGCGTGATCAACGGCCTCGTCTTCGCCCTCGGCACGTTGGTGCTGGCGCTGTCACCGGCGACGGTGTCGGCGCGCGTGCGATTGACCGAACTGCCGGTGCTGGTGATCGGGCTGGCCGTCATCCTGGCCGCGAACGCCTTCCTGCTCCGGTCGAGCCTCGCGCCGCTGGACGCGTTGATCGCCTCGATGCGCCGGGTGGATCCGCCGCATCCGGCGAACCGGGTCGACCGCAGCGGTAACGGCGACCTCAACGACCTGATCGAGACGTTCAACGCGATGCTGGACCGGCTCGAATCGGAACGTTCGGTGGCGGGCGCGGCCGCGCTGGCCGCGCAGGAGGGTGAGCGTCAGCGTATCGCGCGCGAACTGCACGACGAGATCGGCCAGAGCCTGACCGTCGCGCTGCTGCGGCTCAAAGGCGTGGTGGACCGTGCGCCGGAACCGCTGCGCGAACAGGTATGCGACGCACAGGAAACCGTGCGCGCGTGCCTGGACGAGGTGCGCGGTATCGCCCGACGGCTGCGGCCGGACGTCCTGGAGGATCTCGGTCTCCCGAGCGCGATCAACGCGCTGTGTCACGAATTCGCGCGCACCGCGGGCATCACCGTCGCGCGCGATATCGATCCGGAACTGCCGCGCCTGGATCCCGATGTGGAATTGGTCTGCTATCGGATCGCGCAGGAGAGCCTGACCAATGTGCTGCGGCACGCGGGGGCCGACGCGGTGGCGCTGCGATTGACCGCCGACGCCGACGCGGTCACCGTGCGGATCACCGACGACGGGCGCGGCGGCGCGGTCGTCGACGGTGCCGGTATTCGCGGGATGCGCGAACGCGCGTTGCTGGTGAACGGTGTGCTGACCGTCGACTCACCCGCGCGGGGCGGGACCGAGGTGCGCCTGGTGATTCCGGTGGACCGCCCCGGGAAGGACAGCTGACATGCCGGGGCCGACCCGTATCCTGCTGGCCGACGATCACGCCCTGGTGCGCAGCGGGCTGCGGATGATACTGGACAACGAACCGGATCTGACGGTGGTCGCGGAGGCCGCCGATGGATTCGACGCGGTCGCCGCTCTCGCCGAGACGCCGGTCGATCTGGTGATTCTCGATATCGCGATGCCGCGCATGACCGGCATCCAGGCGGCCCGCGAGATCACCCGCACCGATTCCACCGCGCGCGTCCTGATGCTGTCGATGTACGACAACGAACAGTATTTCTTCGAGTCGTTGAAGGCGGGCGCGTCCGGCTACGTCCTGAAATCGGTGGCCGACCGCGATCTGATCGAGGCGTGCCGGGCCACCATGCGCGGTGAGTCGTTCCTGTATCCGGGCGCGGTGACGGCGCTGGTCCGCGACTATCTGCAATTGGTGCGTCAGGGTCGTTCCCTGCCCGACGCCATCCTGACGCCCCGCGAGGAGGAAGTGCTCAAACTGGTGGCGGAAGGTCATTCGACCCGTGAGATCGCCGAGACGCTCGTCATCAGTACCAAGACCGTCGATCGGCACCGCGCCAACATGCTCCAGAAACTCGGCCTGCGCGACCGTCTCGCCCTCACCCGCTACGCCATCCGCGCCGGCCTGATCGAACCGTGACCCGTGTGGCGACGTAGCGGATGGCCCGCCGCCGGTTACGCGGTCTGAACCGGAACCCGCGAGCCCAGCAGTTCGAGTGCGTTGTCGCGCATCACCTTTCGGGTGTCCTCGTAGGAGAATTCCGGGAACTGCGGGATATCGGCGGTGAAGGTCGTGGGATCGGCGAGGCCCTCGCCGTGCGGCCAGTCGGAGCCGAACAGGATCTTGTCCACGCCGATGGTCGCGGCGAGCAACTTGACGTCGTCCTCGTAGTACGGCGCGATCCAGACGTTGTTCTTCAGCTGCTCCACCGGATCCTCCTTGAAGTGGTACGGCGCGGTGTTCGCGGCCTTCTTCAAGCGCTTGATCAACCGGTGCACGAAGTACGAGCCGTTCTCGATGCTGGCCACCTTGAGGTTCGGGTGGCGGGTGAAGACCTGGTGCACGATCAGCGAGGCCATGGTGTCGTGGATGGCGCGGTCGTCGAGCAGGATCTGATCGAGCGGATCCTTCTTGCCGAAGCCCTCGAATGTCGCCTTGCCGCCCCACAGCGCGTTGATGGCGAGGTATCCGCTGTCGGACAGGTGGAAGCCGACCGGCACTCCCGCTTCGGCCAGACGCGCCCACACCGGGTCGTGCAGCGGGTCGCCCAGGGAGCGCGGCTTGGCCACACCGGGTACCGGCGCCGGGCGGACCAGCACCATCTTGGCCCCACGGGCCAGCACGAACTCGACCTCCTCGACCGCGGCGACCGGGTCGGCGAGGGAGATGATCGGCGCGGAGATCATCCGATGGTCGGGACGATCGAAGCCCCAGTCCTCGTCGAGCCACAGGTTGAACGCGTGCAGCGAGGCCATCGTGGCGGGGATGTCGTGTTTGAGCGCTTCCTCGACACCGCAGGCGAAGGTCGGCAGCATGAAGACCGTTTCCAGACTCTGCCGATCCATGACGCGCACCCGGGCGTCGCGGTTCTGGTACTCGGGGTGATCCGCCATGCGGTCCACCTTCATCAACGAGGCGGGGTCGACCCCTTCGGGAATCTCGCCGCGGAACAGCAGATCGAGGCAGCCGGGCTCGATGATGGGGTCGAAGGTCGGGTTCGGGACGAAGCTGTTGACCTTGCCGCCCATCACCGCGAGCGTGCGTTTGCCGTCGTTGACCATGCGCACGCCGCGCTGCCTGAACTCCTTGGGCAAATGGCGAGTGAACGCGTCCAGCGTCTCGTAGTAGTGGTTGTCGACATCGACCGCCAGATAATCGAGCTTCGTCATTTCTTGTCCCTTTCGCTCCGGACAGGGCGCCCATCGCCGCAACCGGGTGGCCACGACCTCCCGGCAGGCCGTCGCAGGCTTACACGTATCCCTTACTGTACACCTATCGGTAGCGCGGTCCGCAAGTCACTCGGGAACCGGATCGAGGGTCGCTCACCGACGCCACACCCCGCCGCGACGGCACGCGTCGGGGCCGAAACAGCGAGGGCGGGATATCACTTCACGGTGAACTTGGTCGCGTCGAGGATCAGGATGACGCGATCGTAGACATCGTCGGGCAGTGCGCTGTCGGTGTCGCCGTAGCGATCGCCGAGCTCACGATAGAACTCTCCCTTCGGATCACCGAGGACGGTGATCAGCCATCCCTGCGTCTCCAAACAGCGCGAGGGCACATCCGGATCGGTGATGAGAAAGGCGTAGTTGGGGTTCGCCTGCAAGCTCGTGAACTTGCGACGCGGGATCGTGTGACTCATGCGCAGGCGCGCACCGTCCCACGTGAAGCGCATCGGCGTCAGATCGGGGGCCCCGTGCGGGGTCACGGTCGCGAGCACACCGACGATCGGACGTTGCAGCAGATCCTCGTATCCGGCAGGCACTTTTGAGATCATGAATGACTCCACCATAGGTCGACAGGCGCGAAAGTTGGTTCAACTGTAATCGATACAGTACGCGGATTGCCCGGGTCGCCGTCGTGTCCTCGCGGAGACCGGGTGACGAGGCGGGACAACGCGGCGGGCGTACTCGAGCGATCATGTGTCGGGAATCGTCGTGCGCAACGGTGCGCGGCGCGGGTCGCGAGAGGTGAGCGGACGTGGCTGGTCACGGGAGTCGACCGTGAGGATCTCGGTGCTCGGACCGATCCGGGTGGAGTTCGGCGCGGGTGTGGCCGATCCGGGCACGGGCCGTCAACTCGCGGTGCTGATCAGACTGCTCGCGGCGGGCGGACAGGTGGTCTCCACCGACCGCCTCATCGACGATCTGTGGAACGGCGAACCGCCGCCGAAGGCGCTCGCGGCACTACAGGTGCACGTGTCGAATCTGCGCCGGATCCTGGAACCGGATCGGCCACCGCGCGCACCGGCTCGGATCCTGGTCAGCGAGCAGCCCGGCTACGCGCTGCGCCTGCCGGAACACGGCGTGGACGCGTGGGAGTTCGACGCGCTGATCTCGGCGGACGCCGACGCCGACGCCGAGGCCGATCCGGCCGCGCGATACCGGCGTCTGACGACCGCGCTCGCGCTGTGGCGCGGCGATCCCTTCGGCGCCTTCGCGGCGGAATCGTGGGCCGAGGCCGAGGCCGCGCGGCTGCACGCCCTGCGCCTGTCCGCCGTGGAGTATCGCGCGGCGGCAGCGCTGGAACTCGGCAGAGCCGACGAGGTCGCCCATCTGCTTCCCACCGAATGCGCGCAGCATCCGGCGCGCGAGGAACTGTTCCGGCTGCTCGCGCTCGCCCAGTACCGGCTCGGACGTCAGGCCGACGCGCTCGCGACGCTGCGGACCGTGCGGGAATATCTGTCCGAGGAACTCGGCGTCGATCCCGGCCACGCGATCCGGCAACTCGAGGTCGACATCCTCGGTCACTCCCCCGCCCTCGTCGCTCGTCCGGCCGAGCCCGATGTGGTCGCCGAACCGCGTGGCGGCGATACTCGCGCCGGGACCGAACAGCGCGAATTCGCCGGGCGCGAAGCGGAATTGGCGACACTGACGCGGACCGCCGAATCCGTCCGCACGTCGGGCCTGCGGGTGGTGTGGGTCGTCGCCGAAGCGGGCGGCGGCAAATCCACCTTCGCCGAGACCGCGGCGGCACGATTGCGAGCACGGGGGTGGACCGCGGCGACCGCCCACTGCCCCGAGGTGGACGGCGCGCCCGCGGCGTGGGCGTGGCGTGAACTGCTCGGCGAATTGGGCGACGGCGCCGATGTCGCCGACCCATTCGACATCGCCCGCGCGGTCGTCACCGCCTGCCGGGATCATCCGGACGGGGTGCTGCTCGTCGTCGACGATGTCCACCGCGCCGACAGCGCGACCTTGCAGGTGCTGCGCCAGACCATCGCGTGGATGCGGCAGTTGCCGGTGCTCGTCGTGGCCACCTATCGACCGTCCGAGGCCGGGGCCGAACTCTCGGCGACGGCCGCCGCGCTGGTCGCGGTCACCGCCGACCGGCTCGAACTCGCCGGTCTGTCCGACGACGGGATCAGGGAGGTCGCCCGGTCGGCCGGTCTCGACCCGTTGGACACCCCGACGCTGGAGCTGTTGCGCGCCAGGACCGACGGCAATCCGCTCTTCGTGGGAGAACTGGCGAAATGGGTGGCCTCGCGCGGTGCGCGCGAGGCGTTGACCTCGCTGCCCGGCGGTATTCGCGATGTGCTGCTGCGCCGGGTCGACCGGCTGCCCGCGGAGGTCGGACGGATGTTGCGGCTCGCGTCGGTCTGCGGGCGCAGCACCGCGATCGACACTCTGCTCGCGCTGTGGACGAATCCCGGTTCGACCGAGGGAGAGGACGAACTGCTCGACGCCATCGACACCGCGGCGGTGGCGGGTCTGCTCACCGCGGACACCGACCTGGTCGTCTTCCAGCACGTGCTGATCCGCGACGCCCTCTACGAGAGCATCCCGGCGTTGCGCCTGCGCCGACTGCACTGGCGCACGATGGGCTACCTGGAATCGCTGCCGAATCCCGACGCGGACGAACTCGCCTATCACGCGGCGCGTGGCGCGACGCCGCAGACGGTCGAGCACGCACTCGGGCACGTCGAAGCGGCGGCGCGAGCCCGGTTCGATTCGGAGTTCAGGGCCGATTCCGCGCCGCTGTGGCGTTTCGCCGTCGAATTGCGTGACAGCGCGGGGCACGGCACACCCGGGGCGCCCGCGGCGGATCGCGCGGCCCTGGTCACCGCCCTGTGCGCGCTCGTCACCGCGCTCGCGCATCGCGGTGAGGTCTCCCAGGCGCGTTCGGTGCGGGCGCGGGCGTTGTCGCTGGCACAGCGTGACGGCGACGAGCGGCTGACGTTGCTCGCCCTGACCTCGTGGCGCACACCGCGAATCTGGACCACGCGCGAACAGCGTCTCGCCGATACCCAGATGACCTCGGCGGTGCTCGCGGCATTACCCGACACGACCGGAGCCGATCGGGTCCGACTGCTCGTCACCGCGGTCTTCGAATTCGAGGGCAACGACACCCCTTTCACCATCGAATGCGCTACCGAGGCCGCGCGACTGGCGCGCGAAATCGGTGATTCCGAATTGTCGTGCGCCGCGCTGAACGCGCTCGCCTACACCGCACTCGGCCCGGATCTGAACACCGAACTCCCCGCTGTCACCGAGGAATTCCTCACCGTGGCAGCCGATTCCGGCATCATCGTCTATCGCGCCGCCGCGCACTACTATCGCTTCCTCGCGCACCTGTCCCGCACGGATCTGCTGTCGGCGGCCTCGGAGGTTCGACTCGGACTCGAGACCGCCTCCAGCGGCCGGGTCGGCGAACTGGTCGTGGTGCTGTCGGCCTTCGACGCCGTACTCGATGTGCTGCGCGGCGATCTCGACCGGGCCGCTGGCCGCTATGCCGATCTGGCGGCGCGGCTCACCGCCGCCGGTTTGGCCAACGGCGCCGAGATCGGGCTGGTCGGACAGATGGTGATCGCCTGGTTCCGCGGCTCCTTGACGCACCTGGTCGAACCGCTGTCGCTGTCCTATGACTATGCGCCGCAGACCATCTCGTGGGTGTACGTGGTCGCGTTGCTCGACGCGGGGCGCGAGGCCGATGCCCGGGTGGTGGCCGAGCGCGACCACGAGGTCGGTCGCGATTTCTACTGGACGGCGCTGTCGGTCTTCCAGGCCCGCGCGCTGGTGCGGTTGCGGATGCGGGACCGGGCCTCGGCGCTCTACGACGAACTGCGGCACTGGTCGGGCACGGTCGCCGGGTTGAATTCCGCGTCGGTGACCTTCGGTCCGATGGACGATGTGCTGGCCGAACTCGCGGAACTGCTCGGTGACACCGAGGCTACGACCATGCACCGCGACCGTGCCGCCGACGTGCGGGAGCAGGTCGCCGCCGCGTTGGCCGCGATGGTCAGCCCGCGATGATCGCCTCGCGCTTGTCGAAGGCGCGCACCAACACCTTCAGCATCAGGCGGATCACCACACCGGCTTCGGCCCGCATCTTCGCGAGTTCGCGTTCGTCGGCGTAACGGACCACTCTCGGCACCTCGAATTTCATATCGCCGCCCTTCTTCGCGGCCTTCTCGACCCGATCCCAGTCCGCGACGGCGACGTACCGGTCGACGACGGGGAATACGATCTTCTCCTCCTCGCCGATATGTTCGGCCAGCAACGCGTGCGCCGATTCCAGCGCGACGGCGAGTTCGCCCGCCACCCTTGTCCTGTCGACACCGGCGGCGCGGAACCCGGTCGCCCGGTCGCGCAGTGTCGCCAGCACGGCCTCGAGCTGGACGTGGTCGTCGGAGAGTTCGTGCACGTCGATGGCCGAACCCGCCGACGCGACCAGAATCGGCCAGACGACGTCGTCCTCGATGCTGTGGTGATGGTGGATCGAGTCGCACAGCAGGTGCACGTACTCGGCGATCGCATCGGCGCGCCGCTGTCCGCACACCGATCCGGCGGCGATCGCACGCGCGATCCCCGCGAATCGGGCGGTGTCGGCGAGCATGCCGCGATGGGCGATCCTCATACCGGTGACATCGGGGGTCACACGGGCGGTGACGGCGGGGTCGGGCGTGCGTGTCATGGCGACTCCTTGGCTGTTGGCGGGATCTCGGGCTTGTTCGCCCCGTGTGGATCCCACCTTGCGCCGGGCGACTTGCGGCAGACTTGTCCCCCGCTTGCGCGCCTGCTCGTGCTCCCCGGTGGCGGACTCGGGTCGCTCGCTGTACTTCGACACCGCCACGGTCCGGGACGGACGTACTTCCTTCCCGTGCAACAGGTTCGATCATCATCCAACCGTCCGGGTCCGGACAGCGCGGTACCCGGGGTCCGCGGATGACCCCGGGTACCGTCACGCCGCTGTCCCGCCACTCCGGGTCCGGTACCCGCCGGAAGAGTGTCGTGGAATCGGGCGTCTACTTGGGCTGGAACCGCTGTCCGCCGTCTATGCGCACGACCTCACCGTTGATGTAGGGGTTCTCCAGCAGGTGCTGGGCCAGGAAGGCGTACTCGTCCGGGGTGCCGAGACGCTTGGGGAACGGGACCGCTTTGGCGAACTGGCCGAGCTTCTCCTCGCCGAGGAAGTCCATGATCGGGGTGTGCATCGTGCCGGGGGCGATGCTGTTGACGCGGATGCCGAGGACGCTCAGGTCGCGGGCGGCGGTGAGGGTCAGTCCGATGACGCCACCCTTGGCCGCGGAGTACGCGGACTGGCCGATCTGGCCTTCGTAACCGGCGATCGAGCTGGTCATGACGATCGCGCCGCGCTCACCGTTGTCCTTCGGATCGAATTTCGCGATCTTCGCCGCGGTCAGGCGCAGCACGTTGTACGTGCCGGTCAGGTACAGCGCGATCGTGTCGGTGAAACCCTTGAGGGTGTGCGGGCTTCCGTCGCGGTTGACGACCTTCTCGAGCACACCGAATCCGCCGTGGGCGATCACCGCGGCGCGCAGGGTGCCGAGTTCGTCGGCCGCCGCGAACGCCGCCTCGATGGTCGAATCGTCCAGCACGTCGGTGCGGACGTAGACCGCCTTGTTGCCGAGTTCCTCGGCGAGTGCCTTGCCCTTGTCGTCGTTGACGTCGGCGATGACGACGGCGGCTCCCTGGGCGTGCAACCGGCGAACCGTCGCGTCACCGAGACCGCCCGCACCGCCGGTCACCAGTACTACTTCACCTTCGAAAGACACTGCGTCTCCTTTGATTCGATGGGGGTTGTTCGTCGGATCGGAGCGGCCGCGGGCTCACTGACCGGTCCAGACGGGGGGCCGTTTCTCCGCGAAGGCCTTCGCGCCTTCCTGCGCGTCCTTCGTGCCGAACACCGGGGCGATGAGCTCGATCTGCTTCTGCCACATCTCGGCGGTGCTCCACTCGGCGGATTTCACCATGACCTCCTTGGTCACCGCGACCGCGATCGGACCGTTGGCCGTGATCCGGTCCGCCAGCGCCAAGGCCTGCTCGAGCGCTTCACCGGGTTCGGCCAGGACATTCACGAAACCCCAGCCCGCGGCCTCTTCGGCGGTGAAATTGTCACCGGTCAGCGCCAATTCGAGCGCCTTCTGATACGGAATGCGGTGCTGTAGCCGCAACAACGCGCCGCCGCCCGCGACCAAGCCCCGTTTGACTTCCGGGATACCGAATTTCGCGGTCTTGGCCGCCACGACCAGATCGGTGGCCAGTACCAGTTCCGTACCACCGGCCAAGGCGAAACCCTCGACCGCCGCGATGAGCGGCTTGATCGGCGGCTTCTCGGTGAACCCGAGACCGCGACCGGGGATGTAGGGGTAGTCGCCCGCCGCGAAAGCCTTCAGATCCATTCCCGCGCTGAAGTTCCCCCCGCTTCCGGTGAGCACCGCGACCGACAGCTCGGGACTGCCGTCGAGCTCGTCGAGCGCATCGGCCAAGCCCTGGCTGACCGCCAGATTGACCGCATTACGCGCGTCGGGCCGGTTGATCGTGATGACCAACGTGCGCCCGCGGCGTTCCAGCAGCACTTCGTCCGACACCGGTACCTCCACTCGTCCTTGTTATAGAAAACGCTACTATAAGCATTACCGTAAGAAAAGGGATGCTCGCTTCCCGGCGTGGATCGCCCGGGCAGCGAGCATCCGCGAAACGATCGGTCAGACCTCGATGACGAGGGCCCCACCCATGCCGCCGCCCGCGCACATCGCCGAGACGCCGATGCCGCCGCCGCGGCGGCGCAGCTCGTAGATCAGGGTCGCCACCTGGCGCGCGCCCGACGCCGAGATCGGATGTCCGAGACTGCAACCGCTACCGGAAAAATTCACCAGGTCCTCGTCGATGCCGTGGGCGCGGCACGCGGCGATCGGCACCGAGGCGAACGCCTCGTTGATCTCCCACAGCGCCACGTCGCCGACACTCAGACCGGTGCGATCGAGGATCTTGCCGATCACATTCGCCGCCGCGATGCCGTTGTCGGCCGGTGTGACACCGACATTGGCCCACGCCCGCACCGTCGCCATGACCTCGAGGCCGTTGGCCGCGGCGTAGTCGTCGGCGGTGACCGTGACGGCCGCGGCGGCGTCGTTGATACCGCTGCTGTTCCCCGCGGTGACCGAGAACCCCTCGATCTCGGGATGCAGGACCGGAAGCGAGGCCAGCCGCTCGAGGGTGGTGTCACGCCTGGGGTGTTCGTCGGCGGCGAAGTCGATGACCGAACCGTCGGCCTGGGTGATCTTCAGCGGCAGGATCTCCTCGGCGAATTTGCCCGCATCGGCCGCGGCGACGGCGCGCTGATGCGACCGCAGCGCCCATTCGTCCATCGCCTGCCTGCTGATGCCGACCTTCTTGGCGGTATTCCAACCCACGGTGATCGACATGTCCAGGGCGGGCGCGTCGGGGGTCTCCGGATGCGACGGCGGCATCCAGGGCTCTTTGAATTCCATCGGGTCCGACCCCGGCACCCGCCACTTCATCAGCGGCGAGGTCGACAGCGACTGCACGCCACCAGCGACGATCACCCGTTCCGCGCCCGCGCCGATATGGGCGGCCGCGTTGGCGATCGAGGTCAGGCTGCCCGCGCAGTGCCGGTTCACCGCCTGGCCCGGCACGCTCTCCATACCGCTGGCCACGGCGGCGTGACGAGCCAGATCGCCGCCGCCGTAATTCAATTCGGCGAGGATGACGTCGTCCACCTCGGACGGATCGACCCCGGAGCGGCGGACCGCCTCGGTCAGGATGTTGATCGCGAGCGTCTCCGAGGACACGTTCACGAGCGCACCCTTGAAGGATCGGCCGATCGCGGTCCTGACGGCGCTGACGATGACGGGTTTGGCCATATCACTCAACCTCTGAGTTATCGAGCCGCACCCGCTGGCGCGGCGTCCATGATGGGAGATTCAACTACGGTATTTCATACAGTATGATCGACAAACGCGGGTCGACGTCGGGCGACCCGGCATCTACTCACGCGCCACGGCGGCGAATCTCGCCGGTTCGGCTGCCAGTGCGACGAGGTTCGGATCGTCGCCGTCGAGCGCGTCCCTCGGCAGGTACGGGCCGTTCGCGATCAGCGCCTGCGCCGCACGCACATCGCGAGGTCGGCCGACGCCGATCACACCGACCAGGCGATCGTCGGCCAGGCTCAACGCCAGGAACGGGCCGGCGTCGAGATCGCCGCGCACGATCAATTCGGTGCCGAGTCCCGGCCAGCCCGCGATCTGGAGATTGCGGCCGAACTGATTGGTCCAGCACCACGGCACCTCCTCGTAGGGCGCGCTCGCCCCGAGCACGGCGCGAGCGGCCGCCGCACCGTGAGCCTGGGCGTGGTTCCAGTGCTCGACGCGTTCGGTGCCGCCCAGGATCCGGTTCGGGAAACGCGCGACGTCACCTGCGGCGTACACCCCGACCGCCGAGGTGGCGCAGAATTCGTCGACGACGATGCCGTCGTCGACGAGCAATCCGGCGTTCTCGGCGAGTTCGGTGTCGGGCGTCATCCCGACCGCGACGATCACCACGTCGGCGAGCCATTCGCGTCCGTCGACGGCGACCGCGCGGGTGCGCGCGCCTTGCGCGTCCACCCGCGACAACCGCACCCCGGTGTGCACAGCGACCCCTCGATCACGGTGCAGCCGTTCATAACTCGCGCAGATCGGTTCCGGGAGCACGCGTTCCAGCACACGCTCGCCCATCTCGAGCACCGTGACATCGGCGCCCATGGTCCGCGCGGCGGCGGCGGCCTCCATCCCGACCAGCCCGCCGCCGACGATGAGTACCGACGGGGTCGCGCCTGTCGAGGTGACCCGTTCGAAGGCCGCGCGTAGCGCGGTGACATCGTGCAGGTGTCGCAGGGTGTGCGCGTCGGCCAGGATCGGGTCGAGCCGCCGCGGTCGTCCGCCGGTCGCCAGGATCAGCGTCTCGTAGGACAGTGAGTCGCCGTCGTCGAATTCCACGCGCGCCGAAGCGGTGTCGACGGCGGCGACGGTCGCGCCGACACGCAGTTCGATCGACTGCTCCGCCCAGAACGTGATGGGCTCGAGGTGCGCCTTCGCCGCGACGGCGCTGCCCGACAGCAATTCCTTGGAGACCATCGGGCGTCGGTACGGGATCGACGGATCGTCGCCGACCAGGACGATCGATCCGGCGAAACCGTCCTTGCGCAGTGTCCTCGCGGCGGAGGCGCCCGCGATACCGGTGCCGACGATGACGACGCGACCGGATCGCGGGACCGTCATCGTGACACCTCCACCATTTCGAAATCGGCCTTCTCGGCGCCGCAATCGGGACAGGTCCAGTCGGCGGGGATGTCTTCCCAACGGGTGCCGGGCGCGAGGCCGTCGTCGGGCCAGCCGAGCTCCTCGTCGTATTCCCATCCGCAGATGATGCAGCGGTAGAGCTTGTACGCGATGGTGGTTTCGGTCACAGTCACTTCCCCCAGGGCACTGCCTTGACGAACCCGCCCGCGTCGACCCGCAGCTGGCTGCCGGTGATGTAGCGCGACTGGTCCGAGGCCAGGAAGACGACGAGGTCGGAGACATCCTGCGGCTGGATGTAGGGAACCGGCATCGCCTGCATCGCCGGGAACGCCAGTTCGGCGTCCTCGCGCGTGGGGGATTCCTTGTCCGGCCGGAAGATCTTGTACATGCCCTCGTTGTGCAGCATGTCGGTATCGACATTGGTCGGATGCACCGCGTTGACCCGGATGGACTGTTTGGCCAGCTGGATCGACAGGTCGTTGACGTAGTGCGCGACCACCTGTTTCGCGAGACTGTAGGCCGAACCGCCCGGCCCCTGTTTGGTGGAACTGCCGAGCTGGGCGGCCAGCGAGCCGGTCGCGATGATGGACGCGCCGGGACTCAGATGCGGGATGCTGGCCTGCACGACATTGAAGACGCCGACCAGGTCGGTGTCGATGGTGTCCGACCACGACCGCAACGTCTGCCCCTTGCCCAGCGGCGCGATTCCGGCATTGGCGACCACGATGTCGAGTCGGCCCAGTGCCGCGACGCCCTCGGCGACGGCGTTCCAGACGGCGGTGCGCTCGCGAACGTCGACGATCACCGGGTGGAAGCGGCCACCCTCTTTCTCCACCAGCCTGCCGGTCTCCTCGAGATCCTCCGGGCGGGCGAGCGGGTAGGTATTGCCCTCGAGGTCGGCGCAGATGTCGAGGGCGATGACGCTCGCGCCCTCGGCGGCGAGATTGACCGCGTGCGAGCGTCCCTGCCCGCGCGCGGCGCCCGAGATCACCGCGACCTTGTTATCCAATTTTCCCACTACTGGCAACCTTTCAGTGTTTCGTCGGCCGGGATACACCGGGCCGGGAGCCGTTCAGCCACGCGGAATCCGGGAGCCGATGGTCTTGGTCTCGAGATATTGCTGAAAACCCTCGATGCCGCACTGGCGGCCGACGCCGCTGTTCTTGAAACCGCCGAAGGGCGCGTCCGCGCCGTAGAACATGCCGCCGTTGACGCCGATCGCGCCGGTCCGCACCCGGCGGGCGATCGCCATCGAGCGTTCGGCCGAGGCCGAGAGCACCGCGCCGGCCAGGCCGAAGGCGCTGTTGTTGGCGATACGCACGGCGTCCTCGTCGTCGGAGAACGGCAACACGATCAGCACCGGACCGAAGATCTCCTCCTGCGCGAGCGCCAGGTTCGGATCCTCGGAGGCGAAAACGGTGGGCTGCACGAAATGGCCGTCGGCCAGATGCGGCGGAAGATCCTCGACCGCGCCGCCACCGATGATCAGCCGCGCACCGTCATGCACGCCGCGCGCGCAGGCGTCGAGCACCCGCTTCTTCTGCGCCGCGCTGATCACCGGGCCGACGAGGGTGTCGGGCAGGGCTGGATCACCGACCGGCACCGCGGCGAACGCGGCGGCGACCGCGGTGGTCATATCATCGAACATCGAGCGGTGCACCAGCATTCGGCTGGTGGCCGCGCACGCCTGACCCGCGTGCACGCAGACGCCGATCGCGCTCTGTAGCGCGTGCATGGGATTGGCGTCCTCCAGCACGATCAGCGCCGACTTGCCGCCCAGTTCGAGGAACGTGCGCTTCATGGTGTCGGCGCCGTCGCGCATGAGCGTGCGCCCGACGGCCGTCGATCCGGTGAACGAGATCAGGTCGACGCGCGGATCGGTCGCGAGCAGTCCGGCGACCTCGTTGGACGGGGTCGCGACGACATTGACCACACCCGGTGGAATGTCGGTGCGCTCGGCGATCAGCCGCCCGATCCTGGTCGCGTTCCACGGCGTGTTCGGATCCGGTTTGAGGACAACGGTATTGCCCGCGGCCAAGGCCGGGCCGAGCTTGTTGAGAACGACCTCGATCGGGAAATTCGACGGGCAGATCGCGGCGACGACGCCCACCGGTTCCTGGACGACGGTGCGCCGGTTGCGATCACCGAACAGTCCGCCGCCGTCGAGTACTCGCTCCCAGGCGAAATCGTCGATCAGCCCGGTCGGATACCGCAGCGCGTCGGCCAGCGGCCAGTCCAGCTGCGCGTTCCGCGTCGTCATCGTGGGGCAGCCGACCTCGGCGACGAGTTCGGTTCGCAGATCTTCCTTTTCGGCTTCCAGCGCGCTCTGGAGTTGTTCCAGGCAGCGGCGGCGCAGCGCGCGGTTGGTCGACCAGTCGGTGTCGTCGAAGGCCCGCCGGGCAGCCGCGATCGCCCGCAGCATGTCCTGCTCGCCCGCCGCGGCGGTGGTGCCGAGCAGCAACCCGGTCGCCGGACTGTGGTTGTCGAAGGCCGCGCCCGAGGCGGCGCCGGTCAGCTCCCCGTCGATGAGCAATCGGAATTCGGCGCGTTCCGCCGCCGCGCGACCCACGTCCGGACTGAGGGCCACACGCTCCCCGACGATGTCACTCACTTTTCCTCCTGATCACCATCCTGGATGATTAACTGTAACCATTACCGTATAGTACTTCAAGATACGTGTCGATCGTGGAAAGGGAGCACCGATGTCGGGTCTGCTCAATGGCGTCAAAGTGGTCGAGTTGGCATCGTGGACATACGTGCCCAGCGCCGGAGCGGCACTCGCCGACTGGGGCGCGGACGTGATCAAGGTCGAGGACACCCGGGGTGGCGACCCCTGCCGGAACCTGGTCGTCGGCGGCCTGGACGGCACCGGCACACCCGTTCAGGCCAATTTCATGATGGAACTCGGCAATCACGGCAAGCGCAGTATCGGCGTCGACATCAAGTCCGAACAGGGACGAAAGATCCTGGGCAGATTGATCGCCGACGCGGACGTGTTCCTGACCAATTGGCTGCCCGCCGTGCTGGAGAGAGCCGATCTGTCGGTCGAGCGGATCCGGGAATTCAATCCGAAGGTGATCATCGCGCGCGGCAGCGGCCACGGCAGCCGCGGCCCGGACAAGGATCGCGGCGGATTCGACGGCGCCAGCTACACCGCCAGGGCGGGCGTCGCCTACGCCCTGACCCCGACGAACGCCGAATTCCCGATGGCGCAGGGCCCGGCCTTCGGCGACCTCCAGGGCGGTATCACCCTGGCGGGCGGCATCACCGCGGCGCTGTTCCACCGCGAACGTACCGGCCACGCTCCCCTGGTCGACAGTTCGCTGCTGGCACAGGGCATGTGGGCCGTCGCTCCCGATATCGCGGCCGCCGACTACTACGACATCGATCGCATTCCCGCGGGCGAGGCGGGCACCGCCCTCAATCCGGCGGTGAACCGCTACCGCACCCGCGACAACCGCTGGGTGCAATTGCTGTTCCTCCAGACCGATCGCTACTGGCCCGGATTCTGCGAACGCATCGGCAGGCCCGACCTCGGCGTCGACGAGCGGTTCACCCCGCTGGCCAATCTGGTCCGCAACCAGGAGGCCGCGACCGCCGAACTGCGCACGACCTTCGCCGAACACGACCTCGCCCACTGGCAGAAGGCGCTGACCGACGAACCCGGCGTGTGGGCGACCATCGCCAGCCCGCGGGAAGTACTCGACGATCCGCAGGTGGCGGCCAACGGCTATCTGATGACGGTCGCCGACAGCGCGGGCAACGAGTACCGAACCGTCGCGGCCCCCGTGCAATTCGACGAGACCCCGGCCCCGCCGGTGCGCGCGCCCGAATACGGCGAGCACACCGAGACGATTCTGCTCGAACTCGGACTCGACTGGGACGACATCATCGCCGCGAAGGAATCGGGCGCGATTCTGTAGCGCCGGACCGCGCGTGGATTCGGAGCTGCGAAAACAGGCCATCGATCGGCCCGGACCCCCTCCCGTGCGGCCCACCATGCGCTATATTGTAAGACATACTGTAGACCTTTCTCAGAGGAGTGTGGTCGTGTGGACAAGAACGACATGATCCTGATCAGCGTCGATGATCACATCATCGAGCCGCCGGACATGTTCAAGAACCACCTGCCCAGCAAATACGTCGACGAAGCCCCCCGATTGGTGCACCTGGAAGGTGGCGCCGATGTGTGGAAGTTTCGCGACACCGTCATTCCCAATGTCGCGCTCAACGCGGTGGCCGGACGCCCGAAAGAGGAATACGGGCTCGAACCCGACGGCCTCGACGAGATCCGCCCCGGATGTTTCGACGTCGACGAGCGCATCAAGGACATGAACGCGGGCGGAATCCTCGCCTCGATGAATTTCCCGTCGTTCCCCGGTTTCGCCGGACGGCTTTTCGCGACCGAGGATTCGGACTTCTCCCTCGCCCTGGTACAGGCCTACAACGACTGGCATATCGACGAATGGTGCGGCGCCTACCCCGGCCGGTTCATTCCGATGGCGCTGCCGGTGATCTGGGACGCGGAATTGTGCGCGGCCGAGGTGCGCAGGGTCGCGGAGAAGGGCGTGCATTCGCTGACCTTCAGCGAGAATCCGGCGGCGTTGGGATACCCGAGTTTTCATGACCCGCACTGGAACCCGCTGTGGAAGGCGTTGGTGGACACCGACACCGTGCTCAGCGTGCACATCGGCTCCTCGGGGCGCCTGTCGATCCCCGCGGTCGACTCGCCACCCGACGTGATGATCACCTTGCAGCCGCTCAATATCGTGCAGGCGGCGGCGGATCTGCTGTGGTCACGACCGGTCAAGGACTACCCGGATCTCAAGATCGCGCTGTCCGAGGGCGGGACCGGCTGGATTCCGTATTTCCTGGATCGTGTCGACCGGACCTTCGAAATGCATTCCACCTGGACCATGCAGGATTTCGGCGGCAAGAAGCCGTCGGAGGTCTTCCGCGACCACTTCCTGACCTGCTTCATCAGCGATCCGGTCGGGGTGCGGCTGCGTCACGAGATCGGCATCGACAACATCTCGTGGGAGATGGACTACCCGCACAGCGATTCCATGTGGCCCGACGCCCCCGAGATCCTGCACGCGCTGCTCGAGCGCGAACAGGTCCCCGACGAGGACATCGACAAGATGACGCATCTGAACGCGATGCGCTGGTACTCCTTCGACCCGTTCAAGCATGTGCCACGGGAGAAGGCGACCGTCGGCGCGCTGCGTGCGGCGGCGGGCGACCACGACGTCAGCATCCAGGCGCGCAGCCACAAGCACACCGCCGCGGCGGACAAGCTCGCGGCGTTCTCGGCGCAGATCAAAGCGGCGACCGCCCACACTGCCAGCTGACAGCGGCGCCGCGACGACCCGGTCGCGCGCGGCCTGCCCGCCGCAGGATGCGGCCGCCCCGCCGTAGCGGTGGGGCGGCCGCGAACCCGTGTACCCAGACACGTACTGAGATCGTTCCGGTTCAGTGGAAATCCGTGAGGTGAGACGTTGAGCATTTCGGTTCTGCTCGAAATGGTCGCGGGAGGTGATCCCGATCGGGTCGCCGTCGTATCCGACGGCACCCGGATCACGAGCGCGGAATTGAGCACGATGGCCGACCGCGCGGCCGGATTGATCGGATCGTCGGGCGCCGAACATGTCGCCTATGTCGGCACCGGGGGAATCATGTTGCCCCTGTTGCTGTTCGGGTCCGCACGCGCGAGTCGGGCCTTCACCCCGCTCAACTATCGCCTCAGCGCCTCGGCGTTGCGCGAGCTGATCGACCGGCTGCCCGCGCCGCTGGTCGTGGTCGACGCCGAATACGCCGAGATGGTCGCGGGCTCGGGTAAGCAGACCATCGACTCCTCGTTGTTCTTCGCCACCACGCGCGCCGTCGGCACCGAGGTCGCCACCGTCGACGCCGACCCGGACAGCGTCGCGGTGCTCCTCTTCACCTCGGGGACCACTTCGCGTCCCAAGGCCGTCGAGCTGACCCACGCCAATCTGACCAGCTACGTGATGGGCACCGTCGACTTCGGCTCGGCCGAACCCGACGACGCGGCGTTGATCTGCGTGCCGCCGTATCACATCGCCGGTGTGGGCGCGGCGCTGTCGAATCTCTACGCCGGACGAAAGATGGTGTACCTCAGGCAGTTCGACGCGAACGAGTGGATACGGCTGGTACGCGACGAACGGATCACCAACGCCACCGTGGTGCCGACCATGCTCGACCGGATCGTCACCGCGGCGCGGGGCGGAACCGGAGGGGCGCTGTCGACCCTGCGCACCCTCGCCTACGGCGGATCGAAGGCGCCGCTCCCGCTGGTGCGCGCCACGCTGGCGCTGCTGCCCGAGGTCGGGCTGGTCAATGCCTACGGGCTCACCGAAACCAGTTCCACCATCGCGGTCCTGGCGCCCGAGGATCACCGGCTCGCCCACGGATCCGACGATCCCGCGGTCGCCAGACGACTCGGTTCCGTCGGCCGCGCGGTACCCGGTGTCGAATTGCAGATCCGCGACAAGGACGGCGGCGTCCTGGCCGCCGACGAGATCGGGGAACTGTTCGTCCGGGGCCCGCAGGTCTCCGGCACCTACGCCGACATCGGTTCGGTACTCGACGCCGACGGCTGGTTTCCCACCAAGGATCTGGCTTCCCTGGACTCCGACGGTTACCTGTTCATCGGCGGGCGCTCCGACGACACCATCATCCGCGGCGGTGAGAACATCGCACCGGCCGAACTGGAGGATGTGCTCGTCGAGCATCCCGAGGTGCGCGAGACCGCCGTCATCGGGCTGCCCGACCCCCGGTGGGGCCAGATCATCGTCGCCGTCGTCGTACCGGCTCCCGGCTGCGATCCCGATCCCGAGGTCCTGCGCGCCTACGTGCGCGAGAACCTGCGCGGCTCGCGCACCCCCGACCGGGTCGTCTTCCGCGATCAACTGCCGACCACCCCGACCGGCAAAGTCCTGCGCCGCGCCCTCGTCGACGAACTCGTCTCCCCCACCACATCTCTCGTTCAGGAGTCCCCGTGATCAAGAGCGGCACCCGGCTCGAAAGCCAGGTCTGTGACACCCAGGTGATCGTCATCAAGTCCACCGACGCCGTGGACGCGCTGCGCTGCGGCGGAGCGCCGATGGTCCCGGTCGGTGCGGACAAGTCGGCCGATGCCGTCCTCGATCCGGACTTCGCCGACGGTAACGCCATGGGCAAACGGTACGTGCACGAGACCGGCGCGGAAATCCTGGTCACCAGGCCCGGAACCGGCACCCTCGACGTGGACGCGACCCCGTTGCGGATCAAGGAAGCCAAGCAACTGCCGTCGAGCGACTGACGGGCATCACGACGAAAGCTCGCCGACTCCTCGGATTCCCCGGAGTCGGCGAGCTTTCGTCGTTCGCGCCTACCGCCAGGCGGCGAGCAGTTCCTCGGTCGTGGTGACGGTCGCGAGCAGCGAGAGGGTGTTGTCGATGATCGCGTCACCGTATGCGCGCGGCACCCCCGCGACGGCGTCGCGCGGCAGCACGACGTGATAGGCGGCGTTGACCGCGTCCATGACCAGATTGGGTATCGCGACATTCAGCGAGACACCGACCGCGACGATCGTGGTCACCCCCAGATTGCGCAGTACGGCGTCCAGATCGGTTCCGCCCATCGGCCCGAGCCCGTGCTGGCGGCTCAGCACCAGATCCGAAGGCTCCGGGCCGAATTCGGGCAGTAGGGCGGCGCCGGGGCTGTCCGGCGCGACCGCGACACCACGTCGTCCGATGGCGAAGAGTTTCGCGTTGTGATTGGAACCCAGACCGTCGGCCCGCCGCCGCACCATGCAGTGCACGACGTGCACGCCCGCTGCCCTGGCCACCGGCAGCAGCTTCTCGATATTGGGCAGCGCCTCGCGACGCGCCTCCTCGGCCAGAGCGGGCAGTCCGGCCTCGGGGCCGACCACCGCACCCTGACATTCCTGTGTGATGACGGCGGTGCGCTCCGGCACGACCAGATCCGCCAGGCTTCGGGCACTCATGCCGCCACCGGCGCGCACATCGGGGTCACGCGGACGTACTCGTCGCGTCGGCCGGCGGCACGTCATAGAACTGGGTGGCCCATTTGCGTAGCGACAGATACGGTTTCGCGTCCTTGGGCGAGAGCGGCGGGCGTTCCACATACTTCTGGTGACGCCAGATGCTCAGGTCCTCCCACACCGTCACCAGGAATTGCTTCTCCACCCGCGCCCGAACCTCCGGCGGCGGCACATCGGATTCGTCACCGGGATTCTTCGGCCACCAGATCGAATAGAACAGATCCGAGCATTCGTCGTCCACGGGTGTCGTGGCGAAGATCAGCCGATGTTTCGAGGAACCGTCGAACGCGCTGATCGAGCCGCCGAGTCCGAACATCTGGGCGTGGATCTTCAACGCCATCTTGTTCGGATCGTCGCTACGCGCGTCCGGCCAGCCCGTCAGGAAGTTCCAGGTGTGGTCCACCGCGCTGTAGTCCAGCATCTGCGGTGTCACGGTCGCGCCGTGCACGTACTCGAAATGCAAACTGTCCGGGCCGTTTTCGAGCACGACTTGCGGATGCACCGGTTCCCGCTCGGTCTTGCTGGAGAACTCGGGATAGGGCCGATAGAAATTCTCCGGATCGGTCTCCAACTCGGGGAACATCCGCAGGATGTCGGGCATCTCCCACTGCGGCTCCTTGCCGTCGGGCTGATGCCACATGAACACGCAGCCGTTCTGCTCGTTGACCGGGTACACCCGCAGCCGCAGACCGCGATTCACCCGATCCTCGCCGGGGATCTTGCGGTTGGTGCCGTCCGGGCCCCACCGCCAGCCGTGGAAAGGACATTCGACGCAGTCGCCGACCACCTTGCCCCCGTAGCCGATATGCGCGCCGAGATGGCGGCAGTGGCCGGTCAGGATATGCAGCTCGCCGGACTCGTCGCGGTAGGCGACCAGATCCTCACCGAAGTAGCGCAGCGGCCGGACCTCTCCCAGTGGGAACTCGGCCGACCAGCCGACCATGAACCACCCGGTGACCTTCCAGGTGAAGGGAACCTTCACGTGACACCTCCGCGTTCCGAGAACGTTACTGTTACGCTTACAGTAACGCATGGAGTTCGACTTGACGACCCCCGAACGGCGGATCGGACTCGTTAGTGGCTTCCCGCTCGCGCGCCGGAGACGACGACCTCGCCGAAGGTTTCGATGAATTTCGTCGCCGCCGCCGGACCGGAGCCGTCGACGTGCACCACCGCGTAGGTCGCCCCGCGTCGTTCCAGGTCGTCGAGGTGGTCCAAGGCCGCGCGCACCGAGCCGCCGTCGTCGAAATCGAGGTGCGGACACACGACCTGTACGTCGACGGTCGAGGGATCGCGGTCCGCGGCCTCGAGTCTCCTGCGCAACAGGTCGACGCCCTCGCCGAACTGACTCGCGTTCTCGATCGCGGTGGTGCGCATGGCCGCGGCCATCGTGGCGTCGGCGATGATCGGCATCCATCCGTCGCCGTGCCGCACGACGCGGCCGATCGCGGTCGAGCCGTTGCCGCCGATCCAGATCGGCGGATGCGGGCGCTGCGCGGGCCGCTGTAGCCACATCGGGCCGATCGCCGCGAAATCCGCACCCGTCACCGGCTTCTCGGGATCGGTCCAGATGCCGCGCAGCGCCGCGAGGGCCTCGTCGAGCAACGCGGCCCGCCGCTCGTGTTCGACGCCGAGCGCGGAGAATTCGGCACGCAGGTATCCCGCGCCGACACCCGCGATCAACCGGCCGCCCGAGACGATGTCCAGACTGCCGAGCGCCTTGGCCGCCGCGTAGGGATTGTGGAAGGGCAGAACGTACAGATTCGTCATCACCCGGATGCTCGAGGTGACACCGGCCATGAAACTCAGCGCGGCGATCGGATCGAGGGTGTTGTGCCCGCCGTTGTTACGCCACTTCAGTGACGGCGCAGGATGTTCGCTCAGCGCCACCGCCGTGAAACCGGATTCCTCGGCCCGCGTGACGACCTCGCGGATCACCTCAGGCCGCAGGAAGATATCACCCGCGGAAGGCAATTCACTCGGGTACTCGAGTACGTATTTCATCGAACGGCCTCTCGATCAGGGGAGCGCGCATTCCTCGACGAACGACAGCAGGCCGAGGTGGTAGGCCGCGGCGCCGAAACCCACGCTGATGTTGTGTCCACTTCCGGTCTGTTCGTGCGTGACGAAACGCGGTGCGGCGGTGAAGAATCCCGCGATCTCGGCCAGCGCCTGCGGATCGCTTCGCCAGACCCGCTCGTATTCGGCGTGGCTGAATCGCACCGGGACCCGCACCCGCCCGGCCAATCCCGGGAATTCGGTCGGCCAGTCGCGCACCACCGCCCCCTCGTATCGAGGCGAAGGGCAGGTCAGCGACTGACCGCCGTAGACATCGGCGGGATAGAGGTGCTCGGGATGCCAGAGCAGATCGCGGATACCGGCGGCACTGCGGGTGTGGCGCATCTCCTCGATGACGCGTGACGCCTCGGCGTGTTTGCGGACTCCGGTGCCCGCGAGTTCGAGGCCGAGCAGGTCGTCGCCGCGATCGTCGGCGGCCATCCGCGCCGCGAGGTCGCATCCCGCGGAATGTCCGAGCAGGAAAACACCCGCACCGCGCGAACTCTCGGCGAGCAGTGCGTCGACGGCGCGGAAGCAGGCATTCACGCGGCGCTCCGGCGATTCGAAGCGATCACCCCACGGCGCGGAGGATCCGTATCCGGGCCGATCGACGGCCAGCACGCTGAATCCGAGCGTCGCGCCGAGACGCAACAGCGACAGCCGCGGGCGACCGGGTACGTCGAAATAGCGCGAGGTCGTCGCTCCCCCGTGCACGGCGACGAGCACCGCGCGCGGTTGGCTCACCTCGGCGCACAACGCCGACATGGGAATACCGTCCACCTCGACCTCGCGGGCCGCGACGGTGCCGGAGGAGGTGTACCCCGTCGACAGGCGCGGCGCGGTCACCGATCCGCCCGCAGGAGCAGGACACCGCTCGGCGTGAGCCCACCGCTGCTCGCGACGGCGACGCGCGCGTCGGGAATCTGGCGCGCACCGGCCTGGCCGCGCAGTTGCGTGACCGCCTCGTGGATGAGCCCCATGCCGTGGGTGCGACCGTGTGAGAGCTGACCGCCGTGGGTGTTCAGGGGTAGCACGCCGTCGCGCGCGATGTTCTTGCCCCCGTGCAGGAAATCCTTCGCCTCGCCGATCCCGCAGAAGCCGAGCGCCTCGATCCACGACAGGCAGTTGAAGGTGAAACCGTCGTAGAGTTCGGCCACATCGACATCGTCGGGACGCAGTGACGTGCGCGACCACAGGTGCGCGGCTTGGCCGAGTACTTGCGGTTCGTGGGTCAGGGTGCTCTGATCCCATTCGAGGCGTTCGATGATCTGGGTTCCCACCGCTTCGACGAGCACCGGCGGCTGGGCCAGATCCGCGGCGGTCTCGCGCGCGGAGACCACCACCGCGACCGAGCCGTCGCAGGGGACGTCGCAGTCGTAGAGCCCGAACGGCGTCGTGATGGGACGTGCGGACAGATAGTCGTCCATGGTGAGCGGATCGCGGTAGATCGCCGTCGGATCGAGGGCGGCGTTGGCGCGCTGGTTGAGCGCGATCCAGCCCAGTGTCTCGCGGTCGGTGCCGTAGCGATGGAAATGTCGCTGGGCGGTCTGGGCGAGCAGGTGCGCCGCCGACACCGCGCCGAACGGCAGCAGCCAGCTGTCGGCGATACCCGACGGCGGCGAGATCCGGCCCGCCCGAACCAGTTCCGCGTAGGTGGATTCCCAGACCGTGCGGAAGCACAGCACGTGCCGTGCCAATCCGCTCGCCACCGCGAGCATCGCCGCGATGACCGAACCGCCGGGACCGAAGGTCTCGCCGCCGCCGTTGTACCAGGTCGGACGCAGACCGAGCGCGGATTCGACGGCGGTGACGCCGCCTTCGCCGAACGGACCGAAATTCCCCGACCCCGGATAGGTCGACAGCCCGTCGATATCCTCGAGGCGCAGACCGGCATCCTCGACCGCGGCGCGACAGGCCCGCACCGTGAGCGAGAGCGGATCGGCCATCAGTCTGCGCCCGATCGGCGACATCCCGATGCCGGTGATGGCGACCTTGTCCTCGAATTTCTCCGTGGTCGCCATCGGCCGGACATGCGCGCGCATGGACGCGGGATCGATGGGGTCGGCGGGCAACTCGGCGACCGGCGCCGATTCCCGGGCCGGCCGGAACAGCGGTAGCCATACCGCGCCGACCCGCGTGAACACCACTTCCATCCGCAGCCCGAGTTCGAGCTGTTCCGGATCGCACTCCACCGTATTGGTGGTCAGGCGAACCCGGGTGTCCTCCTCGAGCGCGACCTGCGCGACGACGTAGGGCGCGGGCAGACCCGGCAGCGCGAAGCGGTGATTGACGGTGAACCCGATCAGGGTGGCGTACCCGGACACCGCCCGCACCCCCATGCGGTCGCCCCGGCAGTGCCTGCACACCGGTTGCGGCGGATGGATCAGCGCCGCGCACGACAGGCATTCCTGAATCCGCAACCTGCCGTCGGCGCCGGAGGTCCAGAAGAACTCGGTCTCCGGGGTGAGCGACGGTTGCGGACGTTCCGATGTCCCGGACACCCCGATCTCAGCTCACCTTCGCCTTCGGCTTGGCCGGATGCGAATAATTCGGCCTGCCGAGTCCGAGCACGTGCTGGGCGATCATATTGCGGAAGACCTCGAGTGTGCCGCCGTAGATTCCGCACAGCGGCGCCCACCGGTAGACGTACTCCATGCCGCCGTTGTCGGCGGCGCCCTCGGTCTCGATCGGCAGCGCGGACGCGGGCCCGAGGACATCCATGAGATCGGGCGAGATATCGCGCATCGTCTGCGCGAGCGCGACGCGGCCGAACATGTGCGGCGCGGACAGGGCCGCCTCCACCTTGGCGATACTGCGGCCGAGCCGGTAGCCGACCGAGGTGTCGTCGAGCAGCCTGCGACCGTCCGGGCCCGGCTTCGCCGCGATCGAGACGACATTGTCGACCGAGGTCGCCATCATGGTGCCCTGGTGGATCAGGATCGAGACGTCCTGGAGGCCGTCCTCGGCCGCGCCGACCACGCCGTGTTCCTCGTTCAGCGGCCCCATCAGCACCGCCCAGCCGCCGTTCACGTCACCGAGGCGGTACTTGTCGTCGATCCTGACATCGCTGTAGTAGACGATATTGGTCCGGTCGCCGTCGACCGTGCGGATGCCCTGGATCTCGATGCCGGGGGTATCGAGGGGAACCAGGAACATGGTGAGGCTCTTATGTTTCGGAGCCTCGGGATCGGTATTGGTGATCAGGAAGACGTACTGGCAGTTGTGCGCGCCGGTGGTGAACATCTTCGAACCGTTGATCACCCACTGATCGCCGTCGCGCACCGCACGGGTCTTGGACATCGCCACGTCGGATCCGCCCTCGGGTTCGGTATAGCCCAGGCACAGCCTGACCTCACCGCGTTCCAACCGGGGCAGTACTTCTTGCTGGAGTTCGGCCGATCCGTGTTTGCGCACGGAATTCACCACGATCGAGGTCGTGCCCCAGGTGACCCAGGGAATATGCACCCGCCGCCGCTCCAGATCCCAGATGCGCCGCCGCAGCCGGTTCAGACCGCCTTCTTCCTCCGAATTCAGTTCCGCGGCCAGCCAACCCGCGGCGCCCATCGCCAGGTGCACGCCCTCGTCGAAATTGTCGCCGGTTTCGCGGTCGCGCCTGCGGACCTCGTCGGTGACATGGGTATCGAGGAACGCGCGTACCTCGTCCAGGAATGCCTGGTCGTCATCGGACAGTTCGACACGTGAGAAATCCATGATGTCCTCCTAACCCTGCTCGGCCGCGAAACGCTGCGCGACCTGGATGGCGGTGGCGGCCAGATCACCGGCGGCGAGCGGCCATCCCCTGGCGCGCAACAGATATGCCGACGCCAGCGATTCGGTCGCCACGCCGAGCCCGCCCTGGACCTGCACCGCCATGGTGGCGGCCTTGGGAGCCTCCTCGGCGATGTAGCAGAAGGCGGCGGGGGGCAGTGCCGGTTGGTATTCGGGCTCGTGTTCGAGGAACCAGGCCGCGCGACGGGTCAGGTTGCGCGCGGCATTGACCGTGATCGCGATATTGGCCAGCGGATGGGAGATGGCCTGCAACGTCGAGATCGGCACACCGAGGGTGTAGCGGGTCGTCGCGAATTCCGCCGCCACCCGCATGGTCTCCTCGACCAGGCCGACGAGCGCGGCCGCGGTGAGCACCCGCCATTCGTCGAGCGCGCGTTCGTATTCCGCGAGCGCGTCCGCGCCGGAGGCGAGCACGGTGCGACGATCGGCGGCGGCCGGATCGACCCAGGCCATCGGGAGTCGACCGATATTGTCGACCTTCGCCGGGCGGGTGTCGAAACTCAGCCGCACGATCTCGTCACCGTCGCGCACGACGATGTGGTCGGCGATCGAGCCGGAAGCGATCAGGCGGACACCGGTCGCCGCGTCGACACGGGTGTCGAGGGCGACCAGTTGCCTGCCCTCCACCACGTCCGCGGTCTCGGGTTCATCGGCGGCCAGCGCGCCGAGGCGCACGAGCAGACGCGCGGCGCAGATGTGATCGATCCACGGCACCGGGGCGATCGCACGCCCGAGTTCCTCGGCGACGAGGCTCAGATCCACCAGCGTCGCGCCGTCGCCGCCGACCGATTCGGGCATCGCCATGCTCGTCGCGCCGGTACCGCACAGCTGTTCCCACAGATTCTTGTCGAATCCCGCCGGTTCGGCCGCGCGGACGACCTCGAGGGAACTGCGTGTCTTGAAGAACTTCACATACACGGCCTGTAGTTCCGACTGGTCCTCCGACAGGCTGTAATCCTGCCTGCGCAATTCATAGCGGTCCATATTCGTTTCTCCTCATTCGCCGCGCGTCAGGCGCCGACGGTTCGATCGCCGAAGAAGAATTCCTGTGCGTTGTTGTAGAGATAGTTGTCGAGGACGTCCTCGGGCAGATCCAACGCGACAGCTTCGGGCACGAGTCTGCGCATCGACAGCACCGGCCAATCCGAACCGAAGATCACCTTGTTCTTGCCGCGCGTCCGCATGAAATGGATCAGGCTGTCCGGCAACCGCTTCGGCGACCAGGCCGAGGTCATCAGCCGCAGATTCTCGTATTTCATGAGCAGGCGGATCGCGATATCCCACCACGGATCGGCGCCGTGGATCATGCACAGCCGCAATTCGGGGAACCGGTAGCAGACCCGATCCAGATACATCGGATTCTGCACCTCCCCCGGAATCGGAGGGCCGGGAATGCCGGTGTTCATGCACAGCGGCAGGCCCAGTTCGGCGCATTTGTAGTACAGCGGGTAGTAGACCGCGTCCGTCGGCGGATACTGCCCGTCGCCCCAGAAACTCGGCCCCGAAGTCGTGTAGGCCACCGGCAGATCGTTCACCAGCGCGCCGAGTTCACGCAGCGACGCGACCGGATGGAGAAGGTCGACCCCGTTGAGCGCCAACGCGAATCGGTCCGGACGCGCCTCGACGAATTTCAGCGCGGTCGTCGACGGCTTGGCCATCGAATACATCAGGATCGACTTCTCGACACCCTGTTCGTCCATCTCGTCGAGCAGTTCGCTCAGCTCGACCTGCGCGTACATGGAGGTCGCACCCTTGAAGTAGTCATCTCTGACCTTCAACATCCAGCCGGGTTGCTCACGTTCACCGAAATGAACGTTGACCAGGCAGTCGTTGACCTTCCGCATCTATCCGGCTCCGATTTCTTCGATGTCGGCGTCCGCCTTGGCGGCGTCGACCGCGTGTTGCAACGCCCACCTGTAATCCGGCTTCCCGTTGCCGAGGCGTTTGATCTCCGGGACGAAGATGACGGCCTTGGGCACTTTGTAGCCGGCCAGTTCGGTACGGCAGGACTGCTGTAGCCCCGCCTCGGTGATTCCTTCGGCGCCGCCGCGGCACACCAATGCCACGACTTCCTGGCCCCATTTCATACTCGGACGGCCGACCACGAGCGCGTCGCTGATGTCGGGATGCGCGCGCAGCACCTCCTCGACCTCCTCGACGAAGACCTTCTCGCCGCCGGTGTTGACCACGAGCGCGTCGCGACCGAGCAGCCGCAGGGTGCCGTCGGCGTCGACGGTGGCTCGATCACCGGGGATGGCCATCCGTTTTCCGTCGATTTCGGGGAAGGTCCGCTCGGTGGCCTCGCGATCGGCCAGATATCCCAGCGGCACCCGACCGACCCTGGCCGCCCACCCGATCTCGGCATCGCCCGGCTCGAGAAAACGGCTGCGGTCCTGGGATATCGCGGTGGCGCCCGGCCCGGGGGTGAAGGTGTCGACCTCGGCGCCCTTGGTGCTGCGGCCGAACGCCATGCCACCGGTTTCGGAGGAGCCGTACCCCTCCACGACGTAGGCGTGCGGGATCAGTTCCAGCAGTTCCCGTTTGTACACCGGATTGGTCGCCGCTCCGCCACTGCCGATCGCGAGCAGCGACGACAGGTCGTAGTCCTTCTCTCGCAACGCGCGGACCAGCGGCGCGGCGTAGGCGTCGCCGACGATCGTCATCAGCCCGACCTGCTCGCGTTCGACGATCTCCAACGCGCGATGCGCGTCGAATTTCTGCCGATCGTCGTAGAGCACGATCGTCTGACCGACCAGCAGTCCCGCGCAGGCGGTCATGATGCCCGCGGCGTGCGACAGCGGGGATACCGCGAACCAGACCTGTCCGGTCCAGTTCGTGAGATCACGGAGCAGATCGGCGGATTCGTGATCCGCGCCGTTCATCGACGACACGTAGAGATCGCTCTGACGCCACAGCACGCCCTTGGGCCTGCCGGTCGTGCCGCCGGTGCACAGCATCACCAGATCGTCGGGTTCGGTCTCGATGACCGGCTCCGGCGCGCCCGCCGCGAGGGCGTCCTCGAACGCGATCGCGCCGTCGAGCTCCGGCGCGTCACTGCCGTCGTCGACCGAGATCAGCAATTCCACACCCTCGGGCGCGGCCTCGGCGACGACCTCGCCGAAGGATCGGTGGTAGACGATGCCGCGCGGCTGGATGTAGGCGAGCAGATCGCGGACCTCACGCGCGGTGTAGTAGGTGTTGATGTTGACCGGGACGACGCGGCCCTTGAGACAGCCGAGCATCACGTCGAGGTACTGGTCGTTGCGCATCAACAGCGCGACGCGGTCCTGTCCGCATTCCCACCTGTCCAGTTCGGCGCGCGGCGTGTGGACACCGAACCCTCTGTCGGCCAGGAAGTTCGCGAACCGGCGCGTGCGCAGCGCGGCTTCGCCGAAGGTACGCCGCCTGGTTCCGCATACGGTCATCAGGCGGTCCGGCACGGCCGCCGCGATCGTGTCGAAGACGGCTCCTATCGTCCACTGGGTCAACAGAGTTCTCCGATCACGAAGTCGCGCCCGCCGCTACGGCGGGTGACGACCGGTTTCTCACACATGGATTTCGTCCTGTCCGGCTGTCGCCGGCGAGGCGACGCGGATGCCGGGGAATTCGGGAGCGCCGTTGCGCACGAAGGTGCCGCCGACCGGCACGATCTGGTCGAGACGAGCCATATCGGGTGCCACCTCCTGATACCGAACGGCTGCCGCGAACCGAATAGATATGTCTACTGTATACGTATCGGTAGAGCTTCGCGCAAGGGTTGGGGATGCTCGGCGCATCCCTCGGGTTCGCGACGTACCGGATATGGCCCGCGACCATCGCGCAATCAGCGACAACCATGAACGGTATCGTCTACTGTATAGATGACAGTAAGGCGCGGACAACCCACACGGCCCAGGAAGACACGGGTACGACAGTGAACAACGACAACGCTCCCACCACCGAGGAGCCGACGGTGCGCAGCCACCGCGACGGCGCGGTCCTGCGTCTGACCATCGACCGCCCCGGCAGGCGCAACGCGCTCTCCCACGCCATGATCGACGAACTCGTCGGCGCGCTCACCGCGGCCGCCACCGACGACACCCTGCGCGTCGTCCACCTCACCGGAGCGGGCGCAGATTTCTGCTCCGGGGTGGACTGGGTGAGCACCAACTCCAACGGCGAGCGCCCTAGAACGGGCGATCTGGTCCGGCGCATCCCCCATACCGCCCACCGCGTCATCGAACTGGTCCACTCCCTGCACCTGCCGGTGGTCGCCACGGTCAGGGGATGGGCGGCGGGCATGGGCTGCAACCTGGCCATCGCCGCGGATTTCACCCTCGCCGACACCGACGCCGTGTTCTGGGAACCCTTCCTGCCCCGCGGCTTCAGTCCCGACACCGGCTCCACCTGGCTGCTGCCGCGCCTGGTCGGCGTGACACGGGCCAAACGGATGCTGTTGCTCGGCGAGAAGGTCGGCGCGGCCGACGCCGAGGACTGGGGTCTGATCTATCGCGCCACCGCCCCCGACGAACTCGACGCGCGGACCGACGAGCTGATCGCCCGCTTGGCCGCCGCGCCGACGATCGCCTTCGGACTCGCCAAACAGGCCATCCACCGCAATCAGCACACCGGTTTGGCCGATGCCATGGACCATGAGCTCTACGGGCTCGAACTCGCTTGCCGCACCGTGGATTTCAAAGAGGGTCTGGCCGCGTTCCGGGAGCGCAGACCCGCGGAGTTCCGCGGCAGATAGGCACCGCGCACCGACAGCGCGAAGGGTCTCCGGATTCCACCGGAGCCCCTTCGCGCTGTCGTGATCAGGGAATGATGGCGGTGCGGTACACCGGTTCGGGAACCGCCTGCCTGGCGTAGATGCCCCGTTGCAGCGAGACCAGCAGGGCGTTGCGCGTCTCCTCCGGCCGAATGAGTTCGTCGAAACCCATGTGTTCGGCGGAGTGGTAGGAGGCCTGCAATTCCATCTCCTGGAGTTCGGCCGCCAGATCGTCCTGCGCGTGGGAGGCGTTGCTCAGCGCCGCGGCGCTCATCGCCCCCATCGTCGCGCCCGGGTAGGCGAAAGTGGCTGTCTGGCTGTCGAATCCGATCAGCGACATCACCATCGAGCCGAAGCCGTAGGCCTTGCGCAACGTCACGTGCAATTTCAGCGTGGTGGCCGCGGTCTGCGCGACGAACATCCGCGCACCGCTGCGCAGCACCCCTTCGGCTTCGGATTCGCTGCCGGGCAGCATGCCTGGATTGTCGGCGAGGAAGATGATCGGCAGGTGGAACGAATCGGCGACCTGTATGAAATGGGCCGCCTTGTCCGCGGCGTCGCTGTCGATCGAACCCGCGAGCACCTTCGGCTGATTGGCCACCACCGCGACGGGATGACCGCCGAGATGGGCGAGCGCGCAGACGATGGCCGTGCCGAATTCGGGCTGCACCTCGAACCAGTCGGTGTCGTCGAAGACCACGTCGAGCACGGCCCGCATGTCGTAGGTGCTGCGATTGTCGCGGGACACGATATTCAGCAGTTCCGGTGTCGCCCTCGCGCCGGTCGAATCGTCGGGCAGGTAGACCGGCGGATAGGACCACGCGCTGGACGGGAAGTAGGACAGGTAGCGGCGGATCTCGTCGAGGACCTCCTCGTCGGTCTCGCCGACGTTGTGGACGACCCCGCTGGCCAGCGCCACGTTCGGCCCGCCCAGATCCTCCTTGGTGACATCCTCGCCCGTCGACATCTTCACCACCGGCGGCCCCGCGGTGAAGATCGCGCCCTGACGGCTCATGATCGCGAAATCCGACACCGGCGCGATCAGCGCGCCGTGACCGGCCGACGGTCCGAGCACCCCGGTGACCATCGGAATCCGGCCCGAACACTGCGCCTGGGCGAGCAGATCGGTGGGGGTGCGACCGTAGTGGGCGCCGGTGGGACGAAATCCCGCGCCTTCGAGCAACATCACCAACGGCACTTTGTTCCGCACGGCCAGTTCGGCCAGCCGGTAGCGCTTGGAATTGCTGCCGGGCGCGATGGTGCCCGCCAGCGTCGTGAAATCCTCGGCCCCCACCATCACCGGCGACCCGTTGATCAGACCGGAGCCGGTCACGATCGCGTCGGCGGGGACTTCACCACCGACCAGGGTGCCGAATTCCTGGAACGTGCCGGGATCGAGCAGCCGCTCGATTCGCGCACGCGCGTCCAGTTTGCCCTTGCCCCGATGTTTGGCGACCCGCTCCGGCCCGCCCATCGCCTGCGCGAGGGCACGGCGGCGCCCGAGATCGTCGAGTGTTTCGTCCCAGGTCTGGGCATTGGTCATTTCCGGATCCTTTTTCCTGTGCCGACTCCTCGACCGGGGCGTGTCGATGGGTCGGTGCCGCGGTATCGCCCCCGCGGCGCTGCGGTGGGTTTGCCGACGGTCAGGTCAGCGAGTATCGAATCGGAAGGTGCTTGAGACCGCCGACGAAAGTCGTCGCGGTGAGTTCGGGCTCACCCGCGAGTTCGATCGACTTCAGCCGGGGCAGCAATTCCGCGAGGAACTTTCCGATCTCCATGCGGGCCAGACCCGCGCCCAGGCAGAAATGTACGCCGAATCCGAAGGCGACATGCTTGTTCGGCTCGCGTTCGATATCGAAGCGGAACGGATCGACGAAGGCGTCCTCGTCGCGATTCGCCGAGACATAGGAGAGCAACAGCGAATCACCCGCCGGAATCGACACGCCGTTGACCACCGAATCCTCGGCGGCGGTGCGCATGAACGCCTTGACCGGCGTCACCCAGCGGATGATCTCCTCGGTCGCCTGCGGGATGAGGTCGAGGTTGCCGCGCAGCAGATCGAGCTGTTCGGGATATTCGGCGAGGGCGCGCAGGCCGCCGGAGATGCTACTGCTGGTGGTGTCGTGTCCGGCGGTGGCGATGATCGCGTAGTAGGACATCGTGTCGATATCCGAGAGCGGCTCTCCGTCGACCTTCGCGTTGGCGATCGTCGAGGCGAGATCGTCGGTCGGATGCTCGCGCCGCGCGTCGGTCAGCGTCTTGAAGTACGCGAACATCTCCAGCAACGAGTTCATCGTCTCGTCCGACGGCGTCGACCGCTTCAGTTCGTCGTCGTCGCTGCCGACCAGTTCCTGGGTGAGTTTGAGCATCAGCGGGAAGTCGGACTCGGGGACGCCGAGCAGCGACATGATCACGTAGAGCGGGAAGTTGACCGCGACCTCCTGGACGAAATCGCATTCACCACCCGCGTCCCGCATCTTGTCCACGTAGCGTTTCGCGAGCTCGTCGATCCGGACTCCCATCGCGCGCATGGCCTTCGGACTGAACCAGTCCGCCGCGATGGCGCGCACGATCCGGTGTTGCGGATCGTCCATGTGGATCAGCGTGCGAATCCCCACGGCCGCCTGCATCTCGTCGGACTGGGCGGTCATCAGCACCGGCCGCGGCCAGTTGGTGAAAGCGCGGTTGGCGCGTTCGACCGCCATCACGTCGGCGTGTTTGGTGATCGCCCAGAACGGCTTGTACGACGGCGCCTCCACCAGTGAGACGGGAGCGGTCGCACGCGCCCTCGCCAGCGCGTCGTGCAGTCGCTTCTCGTCGGTGTACGCGGTCGGGTCAGCGAGTACGTTCGCGGCTTCGTCGACGATCGGCATGCTCATCAGCGGCCCTTCCGTTCCTTGGGATTTCCCGCGATCCGGGCGCCGCGCACGCGACGTCCCGATCGTTGTGTGGACCACAAGCGTGATTTATAGTGACCCTTACTGTCAAGCATTCTGTAATGGATGCCAGTTAGCGTATCGGAGCGGCGGTCCCCATGGTTTCTGAGCAACTTCCCGAGCAACGCAAAGTCGTCGTGGTCGGCGCCGGATCGGGCATCGGAGCAGCGACGGCCGCGCATTTCCACGAGCGCGGCGACTACGTGCTCGCGGTGGACGTCCGCCCCAACGAGACGCCCGCTTCGCGGCACGAACTGTGCGATCTGCGCGACGCCGCCGCGATCGCCGCGCTGCTGGACCGGATCGGACCGGAGTGGGATCTGCTCGCCTACGTCGCCGGCGTTCCCGGCACCGCGCCCGCCGCGGACGTACTGAAGGTCAACTACCTCGGCATGCGACTGTTCACCACCGGCATGCTGCCACTGCTGCGGCAGGGCGGCGCGATCGTGACCGTGGCCTCGGTCGCCGCACTGGGCTGGCAACAGCGCGTCGACGACTTGAAAGGCCTATTGGAGGCGACCGACGCCGAGACCGTCGAACAGTGGCAGGCGACCCAGGATCCGAATTACCCGGTGTACAGCACCTCCAAGCAGGCCGCGATCATCTTCGCGAAGCGACTGGCGCCCGCTGCCTGGCAGAAATACGGGGTCCGCGTGAACACCGTGAGCCCGGGGCCGACCGAGACGCCGATCCTCACCGATTTCGAGGATTCGATGGGCAAGGAAGTCCTCGACACCGTGAAGGCGATGGTCGGCAGGCATGCCACCGTCGCCGACATCGTGCCGGTGATCGCGTTCCTCGGCTCCCCCGAAGCGCGCTGGATCAACGCCCAGGACATCCACGTCGACGGCGGATTCGTCGCGCCGATGGCGGTCGGCGCGCCGATCGAGCTCTGACCGGACGGCACGATCCGAGCGACAGTCCGCGCCGATCGTCGCGGTGAACCCCACCGCGACACCGCGCACCGACCGCGAATTACACATTGCCGCAAGAACTGAGGCCATATACTGTATGCATTACAGTAAGAGATACTCTTCGAGAGCCGTGCGGTGTGACGAAGTCAGAGGTGAGCTGTGGACAGCCCTGTTCAGGACAAATCGGTAGCGAGTGGGGACACTCTCGATCTGCGTGATCCCTACCCGTTCTTCACCGCGAGACGGCGCGAGGGCGGCGTCTTCCACGGAACGGTCATGGACTACTCCAAGACCCCGGAATCGTTGCGCCCCGCCGATTCCTACGCCGCGCTGTCCTGGACGGCGGTGAACAAGGCCCTGCGCAACAGCAAGGTCTTCAGCACCGCGCTCTACGACTCGACGATCGGCGTCTTCATGGGGCCGACCATCCTCGCGATGGACGGCATCACGCACAAGGCGCACCGGAACCTGGTGTCGGCGGCGTTCAAACCGCAGTCGCTCTCGGTCTGGGAACCCGACGTCGTGCGACCGATCTGCGAATCGCTGATCGACGAATTCATCGCCGCGGGCCGCGCGGATCTGGTGAAGGATTTCACCTTCGAATTCCCCACCAGGGTCATCGCCAAGCTGCTCGGTCTGCCCGCCGAGGATCTGCCGTTCTTCCGCCGGGCCGCCGTGTCGATCATCAGCTACGCGGGCAATGTGCCGCGCGCGCTGGAGGCGTCCAAGGAACTGAAGGAATACTTCCTCGGACATATCGAACAGCGCAGATCGAATCCGACCGACGACATCATCAGCGATCTGGTGACCGCCGAGATCGACGGCGAGAAACTCAGCGATCGGGCCATCTACTCCTTCCTGCGATTGCTGTTGCCCGCGGGCCTGGAAACCACCTATCGGTCTTCCGGGAATCTGTTGCACCTGCTGCTGACCCATCCCGAGCAATTCGCCGCCGTCGAGCAGAACCACGACCTTCTCCCGCAGGCGATCGAAGAGGGACTCCGGTACGAGACGCCGTTGACCCTCGTGCAGCGTTATGTCACCGAGGACACCGAGTTGGAGGGCGTCGCCATTCCCCAGGGCGCCGTACTCGATCTGGTCCTCGGCGCGGCCAACCGCGACGAGAATCGCTGGGAGCGGCCGGAGGAATTCGATATCCACCGCACCCATATCCCGCACATCAGTTTCACCGCGGGTGCGCACACCTGCCTCGGACTGCATCTCGCGCGCATGGAAACCCGCGTGGCGATCGAGGCGCTGTTGCGGCGGCTGACGAATATCACCCTGCTGACCGACGGCGACCCGCATATCTTCGGTCAGCCGTTCCGCTCCCCTACCTCGATTCCGGTGACCTTCGATGTCCGTTGAAACGCGCCACCGCGACCTCTTCGATCTGTCCGGGCGCTCGGCGCTCGTCACCGGCGCGGCGGGCGGTATCGGCGCGGCCGTCGCCGCCGCGCTGGCCGAGCGGGGAGCCGCGGTGCTCGTCACCGATATCGACGGCGCGGCCGCGGCGGTGACGGCGGACAAGATCGTCGCCGACGGCGGCAGGGCCGCGAGCGCCGCGCTCGATGTCCGCGACAGGGCGGCGGCCGAATCGGCAGCGGCCGCGGCCGCCGAACTGGCCGACGGCACCCTGAACATCGTGGTCAACAACGCCGGTGTCACCGATCCGGCGATGTTCGGCGACACCACCGAGGAATCGGTGCTCAGGATGCTCGACATCCATCTGATGGGCGCGTTCCGTTGTGCCAAGGCGGCGCTGCGATACCTGCCGACCGACGGGACGGGGCGCATCATCAACGTCACGTCGTCGGCGGGTCTGGTCGGCACCCTCGGCCAGATCAACTACTCGGCCGCGAAATCCGGCATCGTCGGCATGACGAAATCGATGGCGCGGGAATTGGCGCGCAGGCAGATCACCGTCAACGCGCTCGCGCCCGCCGCGGCGACCCCGATGACCGCGACCATCCGCACCGATCCCAAATTCGCCGAGCAGATGCTCAACCGTATTCCCATGCGGCGCTGGGCCGAACCGCGCGAAGTCGCGGGCGCGTTCGTCTTCCTCGCCTCCGACGCCGCCTCCTTCGTCACCGGCCAGGTGCTGCCGGTGGACGGCGGACTGGTGATGTGATGACCGAGCCCACCGCGGGTCCGCTCGCGGGAATCACCGTGGTGTCGCTGGAGCAGGCGGTTTCCGCGCCCATGTGCACGCGCACGCTCGCCGATTTCGGCGCCAGGGTCGTCAAGGTCGAGAATCCGCGCGGGGGCGATTTCGCACGTCACTACGACGACGTGGTCAACGGTCTCGCCGCGCATTTCGTCTGGGCCAATCGCGGCAAGGAATCGGTCACGCTCGACCTCAAGCACCCCGACGGGATGGCGGCGCTGCACCGTCTGTTGGAAACCGCCGATGTCTTCGTCTCGAATCTCGCGCCGGGCGCGACCGCCGCGCTCGGCGTCGGTCCCGACGATCTGGCCGGCCGGCATCCCGACGTCATCGTGATGGAGATCGACGGCTACGGCGCGGGCGGGCCCCTGTCGCACAAACGCGCCTACGATCTGCTGGTCCAGGCCGAATCCGGGGTGTGCGCGGTCACCGGATCGCCGGGCGCGCCCGCGAAACCGGGTCCGCCGATCGCCGATGTCTGCTCGGGACTGTATGCGGCACTGACGATTCTGGCGATGATCTGCGCCAGACGCGCGGACGGGGCGGCCGCGACCCAACCCGCCGCGGCCTCGGTGAGCCTGTTCGACACCGCCGCGGAATTGATGGGGTACGCGCTGAACTACACCCGTCACACCGGGGTGGACCAGCAACCGCTCGGCATGAGTTCCCCCGCGGTCGCGCCCTACGGCGCCTACCCCACCGCCGACGGCCACACCGTGGTTCTCGGCACCACCAACGACCGGGAATGGCAACGCCTGAGCCGGGAGATCCTCGAAAGACCCGACCTGGCCGAGGATCCGGCGTTCGCGCGCAATGCCGACCGGGTCGCGCGCCGACCCGAACTCGACGCGGCACTGACCGATTGGTGCGCGCGCCACGACCTGGCGGTCATCCAGTCGCGTGCCGACGCCGCCGGAATCGGCAACTCGCGCTACAACACTCCCGGCGAGATGATCGCGCATCCGCATCTGGCCGCCCGCGACCGCTGGCGGCGGATAGACACTCCGGTGGGCCCGGTGCCCGCCCTGCTGCCGCCGCCGATCATCGCGGGCTTCCAGCCGCCCATGGGCGCGATCCCCGGTCTCGGGCAACATACCGATACCGTGCTGGCGGGCGCGGGTTTCGGCACCGACGAGATCGCTCGCATGCGTGCGGCCGGGGCGATCGGCCCCGACGCGGACGACGCGGCGCAAGGGAAAGGAACGACGTCGTGACCGACGATTCTGTACTGCTCATCGAGGATGTCGGCAATGTCAGGACTTTGACGTTGAACCGCCCGCACCGCAAGAACGCGATCACCAACGCCATGTGGGCCGCGTTGCGGGATACCCTGCACGAAGTGGCTTTCGGCGGGCAGATCCGCGCCGTGGTGCTGACCGGAGCGGGCGGGGCGTTCTGTTCGGGCGCCGATATCTCCGACACCGCCGGTATGGACGAATTCCCCGACCCGAGCCGGGATATGCGCGCCATCAACGAGACGGTGCTGCGCCTGCACGATCTCCAGGTGCCCACCATCGCGAAGGTCGACGGCGTCGCGGCGGGCGCCGGGTGGAATCTGGCGCTCGGCTGCGATCTCGTCGTGGCGACGCCGGAATCGCGGTTCTGCCAGATATTCAGCCGCAGGGCGCTGTCGCTGGATTGCGGCGGTTCCTGGCTGCTGCCCAAACTGGTCGGACTCCAGCAGGCCAAGCGGCTGGCCTTCCTCGCCGACATGATCAGCGCCGAGGAGGCGCACGCACTCGGTCTGGTGACCTGGATCCAGCCCCGCGACGGTATCGACACGTTCGTCGACGACCTCGCCGTCCGCTTGGCCTCGGGTCCGCCGACCGCCCTGGCCCAGACCAAGGCGCTGCTGAACGGCGGCACCGATCACACGATGCGCGAAGCGCTCGCCAACGAGGCGCGCGCCCAGACGATCAATCTGTCCGGCCGCGATGTCCTGGAAGCCTTCGCGGCCTTTTCCGAGAAACGCGATCCGGTGTTCACCGGAACCTGGGGACCGACCGGGTAGGTTGTCTCACCGGAATTCCTTGTGACCGGAGGCCGAATACATTTCGAGAACGTTCTCGAACTGTGAGCCAGGTAACTCCGGAACGGTCCGAGGCAATGGCTCCGGGTGCTGTTCACGGGCTACTCGCCACCCCCTCGAAACACTCCGACAGTAACCTCCGTGGTACGATTTACTGTGCTACTTTCAGTCCCGTCACTTCGGCGAGTTACGGATACTCGAAACGTGTTTCGCGGACCGAACTCTGGCACCGGCTCATCAGTCGAGACCTGAAGTGACGTGTTCGTGTTCAGGTAAGTAGACCTTTCACGGAAGTGGGATCTGGAATGACGAAACGAAGCGCCGCAGCAAAGCGGCCGAGGCGCGAGCGCGGCTCTCTCAATCCAGAGGACATCATCGAGGGCGCTTTCGAGCTGGCCGAACAGGTGTCGATCGACGGTCTGAGCATGCCGCTGCTCGGCAAGCACCTCGACGTGGGAGTCACGAGTATCTACTGGTACTTCCGCAAGAAGGACGACCTGCTCAACGCGATGACCGACCGCGCGCTGAGCCAGTACGTCTTCGCCACGCCGTTCATCGAGGCCCGCGACTGGCGCGAATCGCTGACCAACCACGCGCGCACCATGCGCAGCGCGTTCCTCGGCAATCCCATTCTGTGCGATCTGATCCTGATCAGGTCCGCGCTGAGCCCGCACGCCGCCCAGCTGGGCGCGCGGCAGACCGAACACGCGGTGGCCAGCCTGGTCGAGGCGGGTTTGTCGGTGGACGAGGCCTTCGACACCTATTCCGCGATCAGTCTGCATATTCGCGGTTCGGTGGTGCTGCAACGCCTTTATGACAAGAACAAAGAACAGGACGCGCAGGCGGGCGCGTATTACGACGATATCGTCGTCGAGCCCGAGACCACGCCCCTGCTCGCCGAGGCAATGGCCAAGGGACGTAAGTCGGGCGCCCCGGACGACCACAACTTCGAATACGGTTTGAAATGCATTCTCGATCACGCCAGTTCGCTGATCGGCACCCAGCAACCCGCGACGACATCGGCGCCACGGCGCGCGAGTAAAGCGGCGGCAGCCGGGTAGGACTCACTCGATGCCGTCGCATGCGAGAGGGCCGGATCGGATACGAAGAAGAGGCCGACGCGATTCGCGTCGGCCTCTTCTTTTGTTTCAGCAGGGGCTACGGCGCGTCGGGTTCGGGAACATGGAAATGCTCGTCCCGTAGTTTGAATGCCTCCTTGGTGCCGTGTTCGGCGCGGGTCTTCACGAAATTGAATTCACCCGGTGCGAATTGCAGATTCGTGCCGAATGCGTGGAACAGATAACTCGCCACTTCCTCACCCTGGTAGACCTGGCTCTGTTCGACCAACCGGAATGCCTCCTTCGCGATGACGACACCGTCGGCGGGCATCTTGGCGGCCTTCTCGGCCCAGTAGCGCGCCCGCGCGGTCACCGCCGCCGGATCGCAGGTCTCGGTGAACACGCCGAGATGCTCGAGGGTTCCCGCTTCGATGATGTCGCCGGTCAACAGCATCCGGCGCGCGAGAACCGGGCCGAGCCGGTGGAAGAACATGTGCAGGCTGCCGAGCGCGGGGCCGAGGAAACGGGTGGCGGGCATGCCGATCTTGGCATCGCGCGCGATCACCGAGATATCGGTCATCAGCGCCATTTCGAAGCCGCCGCCGAGCGCGTATCCGCCGATCTCGCCGACGGTGATCTTCGGGAAGCCCAGGAAATTGTGGTAGAAGCCGAACGATTTTCGATCGACGGTGAGTCTGCGTCGCTGGCTCGGCCTGCTCTTGGCGGGCTTACTTCCATTGGCTCCGTTGCCCTGTCCGCGCTCGCCGTACCAGCCGTAGGCGTTGTTCATATCCGCGCCGGTGCTGAAAACGCCTTCCGCACCGCGCAACAGGACCACGGTGATGTCGTCGTCCTCGGCCACCTCGTCCAGATAGCGCGCCAGACCGTCGCGCATGGCGGCGTCGTAGGAATTGCGCTGCGCGGGATTGTTCAGCGTGACGGTCGCGATTCTGCGATCGGGATCCACCTCGTAGAGAACCCTGCCGTCGGCGGCGCTGGAACTGCTCATCGGTATGCCTCTTCCTTCTGTGATCATGTGCGGATCCGGCGCTTTCCGTAGCGCGATGTCCCCAACTGCTCGAGCGGAACGGCCACCGTCTGCACGACCGCGCGGCACAGCACCTCGCCCGCGCGCAGCAGCCTGGCCGTCGATTCGATACCCGCCTCCCCCACCGTTCGGGTGATGTCGAAATCCAGTTCGACCAGAATCGGGGTGGGGCGGCGATAGGTGATGTTCATCGACCGGGTCTTGCCCGACAGGCCGACCGCGCAACTCTGTTGCTGGATGACGGCGTCGAAGAACACCCCGAGGAATCCGCCGTGCACCAGGCCCGGCGGTCCTTCGTGCACCAGCGGAAAGGTGATGCGGCCGTGCGCATTCCCGGCGTCGAGGTGGTCGAACTCGTATTCGGGGAAACACGGATTGAACGCGCCGATATCGGCGGCGTGGTCCAGGTAGACGCGCTGGGTGTCGCTGCTCGCCGACCCGATCCGAGGCGCGGGATCGGGCGGTGTCGCCGCGGCGAGTTCGCGTTCCCATTCCTCGATCCTGGTGACGAGAACATCCACCGTCGGGTGCGGATGCTCGAGCGCCAGCAGCACGCCCGCGAGCCTGCGGATGGCCGCGGCGGCGGCCACGGTCTGCGGCAGCGGTCGTTCACCGAAGCGCAGTTCGGGACCGCGCGGCCCGGGCACGGGGGGTTCCGCGTCGCCCGGGAGGGTCTGCCCGTTCTCGGCCATCGGACCTCTTTCCTCTTCGGCGCTTCCCGCCACCTTTGCAGGGGCTGACGGTATTGTCTACTGTACATATAACAGTAAGGTTCAGGCACGGCCCGGCCCAGGAGGAACAACGATGCCGTTCGACACCATCGGATACGAGGTCGACGGGCATACGGCGACCATCACGCTGAACCGCCCCGACGCCCTCAACGCGCTCAGTCCGCATATGATCACCGAGCTGCGCGCCGCCTACGCCGAAGCCGAGAACGACGACAAGGTCTGGCTGCTGGTCGTCACCGGCAACGGCCGCGCCTTCTGCACCGGCGCCGACGTCAAGGCGATCCCCGGTGACGGCAAGGTACTCAACGAACGGCCGTACCTGTCCAGCTACGAACAGTGGGAGGCGCCCCAGGAGGGCACCCCGCCGTTCCGCAGCATGACCAAACCGATCCTGGTCGCCGTCAACGGAATCTGTTGCGGCGCGGGCCTGGACTGGGTGACCACCGGCGATATCGTCATCGCCTCGGACAAGGCCACCTTCTTCGATCCGCACGTGAGCATCGGGCTGGTCGCGGGCCGGGAGGTGGTCCGGCTGGCGCGGGTGCTGCCGCGCACGGTCGCGTTGCGCATGGCCCTGATGGGCAAGCACGAGCGGATGAGCGCCCAGCGCGCCTACGAACTGGGCATGGTCACCGAGGTGGTCGAGCACGAACGTCTGCTCGAGCGCGCGCACGAGATCGGCGACATCCTCAATTCCAATGCCCCACTGGCTGTTCGGGGCACGCGGCTGGCGATCATCAAGGGACTCGACGTGCCGCTGCACGAAGCCGAGATGCTGGCCGAATCCTTCCGTGAACGCGTCACCCGCACCGAGGACGCGCTCGAAGGCCCCAAGGCCTTCGTCGAGAAGCGGACACCGGATTGGCAGTGCCGATGAGTGCGGGGGGCAGGCCCGATGCGGAAGTGGAAGCGGCGAACGTGACCGGTTTCGAGACGATCATCGTGGAGACGAACGAGATCGATCGGGTCGCCACCATCACCCTGAACCGGCCGGATCGGCTCAACGCCTTCAACCGCGTGATGTGCGAGGAGATACGCGAGGCCTGGCATCTGCTCAAGCTCGACGACTCTGTGCACGCCGTGGTGCTGCGCGCGGCGGGCGATCGGGCCTTCAGCGCCGGTCTGGACATCAAGACGCCCTACGGGCAACCGTCGAGCGTGTGGCACCACGACGATCCCGGCGAGGCGCTCAGCCCCAAATGGCAGAAGATGTGGAAGCCGGTGGTGTGTGCCGTGCAGGGCATGTGCACGGCGGGCGCGTTCTATTTCGTCAACGAGGCCGACGTGGTGATCTGCTCGCGGGAGGCCACCTTCTTCGACTCCCACGTGTCGGCCGGACTGGTCAGCGCGCTGGAACCGGTGGGACTCATGCGCCGCGTCGGTCTCGGTGAGACCCTGCGCATCGCGCTCATGGGTAACGACGAACGCGTGAGTGCCGAGACCGCGCTGCGCATCGGCCTGGTCTCGGAAGTCGTCGCGCGCGAACAACTCTGGGCACGCGCGCACGAGATCGCGGCGACCATCGCGGCCAAACCGCCCGCGGCGACGCAGGGCACCGTCAAGGCGATCTGGGAATCGCTCGACATGCCCTACCGTGCCGCGATGGACCACGGACTCATCTACACCCGCTTGGGCAATCCGATCGCCACAGCCGAACTGGCGGCCGCCGCGAACGACGCGGACGGGCGCGCTGTCCCGACCGAACCGAGGATCCGTTGATGACCGCTCATTCCCTGAGTCGCCGCATCGCCGAGGTGCTCGCGCTCCAGCCGGGCGCGCCCGCGCTCGAATACGACGACATCTGGTATTCGTGGCGCGCGCTCGGCGATCTGGCGCACCGCGTCCACGCGCGGATGGGAGCGCCGCGCCAGGTCGGCATCCTGCTGCGCAATCGGCCCGAACATGTGGCCGCCCTGCTGGGCGTGCTGCTCGGCGGCGGTACCGTCGTGGTGATCAACCCGTCGCGTGGCGACGACCGGACCCGCGCCGATATCGCCGCGCTGCGCCTGCCGCTGATCGTCGGCGGCCCCGACGACCTCGCCGCACTGGTCACGCCCGGGTCGGGCACGGCGACGCTGACGATCACCGATCTCGGTGCCGAACCCTCGGTCGGTCCATCCGAAAACATTTCCGATGCGGCGTTTTCCGGCGTCGCGGTGCGCATGCTGACCTCGGGCACGACCGGTCCGCCCAAACGGGTCGACATCACCTACGACATGCTGGCCCGCTCCGTGATGGGCCCCGATCCCGACCGGTCGCCGTCCCCGACGCAACCACGTCGAGGTGTCGCGATCGTCAACGCGCCGCTGGTCCACATCGGCGGGGTCTTCCGAATCCTGCAATGCGTCACCGAGGCTCGCCCCTTCGTCTTCCTGCCGCGATTCGAACTCGACCGCTGGGCGGCGGCGGTGCGCAAGCATCGGCCCGCCGCGGTGTCGCTGGTACCCGCGGCCCTTCGTATGGTGCTGCACTCGGACCTCGACAGCGCGGACCTGGACGGCGTGCGCGTCGCCACGTCGGGCACCGCACCGCTGTCGGCCGCGGACGCCGACGCCTTCTCCGAGAAATTCGGCATCCCCGTGCTGACCTCCTACGCCGCGACGGAATTCGGCGGCGGCGTCGCGGGCTGGACGCTACCCGACCACCGGAAGTACTGGAATGCCAAGCGAGGCAGCGTCGGCCGCGCGAGCGGAGGAGCACAGCTGCGTGTCGTCGACGAAGACGGCGCCGTGGTGCAGACCGACGAGACCGGTCTGCTCGAGGTGAAACCGGGACAACTCGGGCCGGAGGCGGACTGGATCCGCACGACCGACATCGCGCGGATCGACGCCGACGGATTCCTCTACATCCTCGGCCGCGCCGATCAGGCGATCATCCGCGGCGGATTCAAGATCATGCCCGACGATGTGCGCGGCGCACTGGAGAGCCATCCGTCGGTGCGCGGCGCGGCCGTGGTCGCCCGGCCCGACGAACGGCTCGGCGAGACACCGGTGGCGCTGGTGGAATTACGCGACGGGCATTCGGCCGCTTCCCACGACCTGGTCGACTATCTCGGTACCGTGCTGGCTCGCTACGAGATCCCGACCGAGATAGCGATCGTCGACGCCATTCCGCGCACCCCGTCCGGCAAAGCGGATCTGACCGCGGTCCGACGTCATTTCACCGAAGCCACCTCGTCGGTTCGAGGCGATCATGTCCGATGAATCCCGCACCGTGGCCCGCGTCCTGCGCGAGCACGCGCGGACCCGTCCCGATCATCCGTTGTTGATCTGCGATGACGAGCAGCTCGATTACGCCACCGCGCAACGGCTTTCGGCGCGGCTGGCCCGGGGACTCATCGCGCTCGGCGTCGGGAAAGGAACCCACATCGGGTTGCTGTATCCCGATGGCGTCGATTTCGTCGTCGGCGCGCTCGCGGCCGCGCGGATCGGCGCGGTGGTCGTCCCCTTCTCGACGGTCGCCACCACCGTCGAACTGCGTGAGCGGTTGATCGACGCCGATATCCGAATCCTGTTGGCAGCCGACGCCTATCGATCCCACGACTATGTACGGCAGCTGACCGAGGTGGTCACCGAACTCGGATTCGCGGCCGGTGATCGCCTGCTCTGTGCGACGGTTCCGCAATTACGCCATATCGCGATCAGCTACCGAACCGGTACCCGTGACCGAGTCCGCGATATCGCCGACCTGGACCACCTCGCCGATTCGGTGGACGAGGCGCTGCTCACCGCCTCGGAAGACGATGTCGCCCCGGCGGATACGCTCGCCGTCGTCTACACCTGCGGTTCGACCGGAGCGCCGAAGGGCGCGGTGCACACCCACGGCGCCCTCCTGGACCATCAGGCGAGCCTCAACGACATTCGCGGCGTGAGCGAGACCGACGTCCTGTTCCGCGACTCACCGTTCCACTCGATCGGCGGTTTCGCCTCCGGACTGCTCGCGACGCTGATGGCCGGAGCGACCCTGCACTGTTCGACCGCCGTCGACACGGGCGGCGCGACCCTCGATCCGCTCGGAATCACCTTCGATCCGCAAAGCGCACTCCCCGATCGGCCCGGTTCGACCGAGGCGGGCGGCGTCGTGCTGCTCGGCGGCGACGGGACCGATCGACCGGAGCATCAGCGCGGTTCCTTCGGCAGACCCGCGCCCGGCTTCGGTGTCCGCGTCGTCGATCCGACAACCGGCGACGAGGTGGCGGTCGGCGAGAGCGGCGAACTGTGTATTCGCGGCCCGTACGTCATGCAGAGCTACTACAAGCGCGGCCGCGAGGAATGCTTCGACGCCGACGGCTGGTTCCACACCGGCGATCTGGTGCGGGTCGACGACGAGGGGTCGGTCCACGGCCTCGGGCAGCGCGGATCGCGGATCGAGAACCAGGACTCCCCCCGCCCAGGCGAGCAGGCTCGCACCGGGATCACCGATTCCCGGGCACGGGAGATCTCCGACTCCGACACCACCCGGCGGCGGATGCTTTCCATGGCACAGGTGCCCGAGCAGGACCGGGAGGCCGAAGCGGTTCTTCCGCGTACCGTCGACGAACTGGTGCGTTCGCGAGCCGTCGCGAACGCGGCGCAGCCCGCGGTGATCGACTCGACGGCACACCTGACCTACGCCGAACTCGACACCGCGACAGAGCATTTGGCGGCCGCGTTCATCGAGGCCGGTATCGCCGCGGGCACGAAGGTCGGCCTGGTCATGCCCAACGGCATCGGCTGGGTGCGGATCGCGATCGCCCTCACCAGGATCGGCGCCGTCCTCGTTCCGCTCAGCACCCTGCTCAAGACCCCGGAACTGATCGCTCAACTGCGGGTCGCCGCGGTGCAGACCCTCATAGCGGCCGAGGAATTCCGTGGGCACCGCTATGCGGACGGATTGCGCGCCGCCCTGGCACTGCCCGACGACGACGCGACGATCCTGCACCCGGAACTGCCCGCGCTGCGCCGGATCTGGACCGTCGAGCACACCGCACGACTGCCGGCCACGCCGGAGGCCGCGGCGGTCGCGCGGAGTTCGGCCGCCACCGTCACCGCCGCCGATCCGCTGACCATCATGTTCACCTCCGGCAGCCGTGGCCTGCCCAAGGGCGTGATCCACTCGCACGGCAACGCCTTCGGCGCGGTACGATCCGGGCTCGCGGGCCGCTGCATCGACGGCGACACCCGCTTGTATCTGCCGATGCCGTTCTTCTGGGTGGGTGGATTCGGCGGCGGGGTGCTCTCGGCGCTGCTGGCGGGCGCGACCCTGGTCACCGAGGAGATTCCCGGCCCGGAGACGACGTTGCGTCTGCTGGAACGCGAGCGCGTCACCCTGTTCCGCGGCTGGCCGGACCAGGCCGAAGCGCTGGCTCGCCAGGCGGATTCGATCGGCGCCGATCTCTCGGCGCTACGCCCGGGCAGCCTGGACGCCCTACTGCCGGCGAACCACCGCGCCCGCCCCGGCGCCAGGGCCAACCTGTTCGGCATGACGGAATCGTTCGGCCCGTACAGCGGCTACCCGGCCGACACCGATATGCCCGAATCCGCGTTCGGAAGCTGCGGTAAACCCTTCGACGGGATGCAGGTGCGTATCGCCGACCCGGCCGACGGCACGCCCGTTCCCACCGGGTCGATCGGCGAAATCCTGCTGCGCGGCCCGCATATGCTGCGCGGCATGTGCGGGCGGAGTCGCGAAGACCTGCTCACCGAGGACGGTTTCTATCGCACCGGCGATCTCGGCAGGCTCGACGATGCCGGATTCCTCTTTTACCACGGACGTTCCGACGACATGTTCAAAGTCAGCGGTGCGACGGTCTACCCGAGCGAGGTGGAGAAGGCGCTGCGCGGCGTCACCGGTGTCGAGAACGCCTTCGTCACCTCGGTCGACGCGGGACGCGGCGATCAGGTGGCCGCCGCGGTGGTGTGCGATCGCGCCGCCACCGCCGCGCGGATACGCGCGGGCGCGCGAGATCTGCTCAGCGCGTTCAAGATTCCGACGATCTGGCTGCTGCTGGAATCCGACGAGAGCATCCCGCGCGGGTCGACGGGCAAAGTCGACGTCAACGGCCTGCGCGATCTGCTGTCCCGCAAGGGATACGCGGCCGACGAACTACGGAGTGAGCCGACACCATGACATCGATACAGGAGATCAGCGGGCTGTTCGACCACATCGGGTACCGCAAGGAACGCGACGCGGACGGATCGCTGGTCTGGGAACTCCCGGTGGCTCCGCACGTGGTCAATACGGCGGGCGGTCTCCAGGGCGGCCTCATCGCGACCCTCGCCGATATCGCGGCGGGCACCCTCGCCCTGGAGACCCGCCCACCGAACGCGGGCGTGGTCACCTCCGACCTGAGCGTGCGCTATTTCCGCCCCATCACCGGTGGCGCGGCCCGCGCGGTCAGCAGGATCGTGCACGCGGGCAAACGGTCGGTCGTCGTGCAGGTCGAGGTGATCGAGATACCCGGCAACGAGTTGGCGGCGCTGGCCACGGTGAACTTCGCGACGGTCGAGTTCGCGAATCGACCGCGAAACCCGATGTCAGGAAGGTAATCGGTTGATCACTCCACTCGAGTGATCAACCGAGATACGTGACCCGGTTCACTCCTGTGGGGCACTTCGCGCGACCTCCCGCTCGCCCGCCCGACAGCCGGTCCCCGAGCGGCCATAGACTGGATCCGCCCGAAACTCGCTCACCCGCCGCATGCGCAACCGGGCCGCAACCGACACCGCAGGCTTCGCGCCTCACATATCCGGGAGGCCACACGATGAAGCCCGCCCGTGGCTCCGATGAGGACTCACCGACGCGTACCGCGCTCCTCGATGCCGCCGAGCAGATCATGCGAGAAGAGGGCTACGCCGCGGTCAGCACCCGACGCCTCGCGGCACGGGCGGAGACGAATTCCGCCCTCTACCACTACTACTTCGGCAATATGGACAATTTGTTCGTCGAACTCTTCCGTCGCGGAGCCGAACGCAGCTACCACCGCCAACTCGAAGCGCTGGCCTCACCCCAACCACTGTGGTCACTGTGGGAAGCCATCCACGACCAATCCCACACCGCGCTGACCATGGAATTCGTCGCCTTGGCCAACCACCGCAAAGCCATCCGCACCGAGATCGCCGACTCCTCGCGACGCTTCCGAACCCTCCAACTCGACGCCGTCACCAAAATCCTCGCCGACTACGGCAAACCCGCCGAAACCTACACCCCAGGCGCACTGGTCCTGCTGATGTCCAGCATTTCGCGCTTCCTCCGGATGGAAGAAGCCTTCGCTGTCGACACCGTCCACGACGAGGCGATCGAACTGATCGAATCCTTCCTCCGCGCGGTCGAAGGCGAACGCCGACAACCGCGGCCGTAGGCGAACGCCGACAACCGCGGCCGAACAGCGGAGGAGAACATCGTGACGTTCGTGATCGGCGCCGCCTGCGTCGACATCCCGGATCGGGCCTGCGTCGAGGAGTGCCCGGTCGACTGCATCTTCGTCGGTGATCGGATGGCGTATATCCAGCCCGACGAATGCACCGACTGCGGCGCCTGCGAGCCCGCCTGCCCGGTCGAGGCGATCTACTACGAAGACGACCTCCCCTACGGGCAGGAGCGGTTCGTCACGGAGAACGCCCGGTTCTTCAGCGCACCGCTGCCGGGCCGGACGATTCCACTCGGCAGCCCGGGTGGCGCGACGGCGGTCGGCGCGATCGGAGTCGACACGGACTACGTGCGGGATTACCGGGTGGACACCGACTGAATCGTCGCGGCGTGAATCGGCACCTGGCGAATCCACACGGCGTGAGTTTCCGGCGACCGTCCTCACTCTCCGACGTAGAGCGCCGCCACCTCGTCCACCTTCGCCTTCAACGCCGCGTTGCGTGGGAGCCGATCGACGATGACGACGGCGACCGGGACGTGGTGGCTCGGCAGTGAATCACGGACCAGCGCTCGCAGTTCCGTCTCCGACGGGATCGGCTCGCCGCGGCGTGGTTCGATCGCGGCGAACGGCACCTGGCCGAGTCTGCGGTCGGGTACGCCGACCACGCAGGCGTCGCGGACGGCGGGGTGGGTGAGCAGCACCGCGCGCACGGTTTCGGGCAGGATCTTGAATCCGCCGCGGTTGATCGCGCCGTCCGCCCTGCCGTGGATCGAGACGAAGCCGTCGGCGTCGACCGAGGCGAGATCGGTGGTGCGGATCCAGTCGGGGCCGAGTACCGCGACCCTGCCCTCCAGGAGTCCGCGTGTACCGGTGTCCACCTCGGAACCGGTCTCGGGATCGATGATCCTGATCTCGACACCGGGTAGCGGCATGCCGACGCTTCCGGGTTTCGTCGCGCCGAAGCGCTCGTGCAGATCGGGTGTCCACGCGCAGACCGAACCCGCGAATTCGGTCGCGCCGTAGGCCCACAGCAGGGGAATGCCGTAGCGCCGCTCGAATTCCTCGCGCAGTTCCGGTTCCAGCGGGCCCGAGCCGCCGGGCAGGGAGGTCAGCGAGGCCAGATCCTCGCGCGCCACATCGGCTTCCAGCAGCATGCGCACGATCGTCGGCTGCACGCCGGTGCGGGCGATCCGGTAGGTCTTGACCGCCCGCACCCATTCCTCGACGCTGAACTTCTCCAGCAGGACCATGCGTTTGCCGAGGAAGGGGGCGGCGAGCAGCTGGCAGATGCCGATACTGCCGAAGGGCCAGAAGACCAGTTCGGGCGGATCGTCGGGCGGCGCCTCGGTCGCGCCGCCGGTCATGCTGCGCACGGTGTGCGCGAGCGCGGGCAGCGGGATCGGCAGACGTTTGGGCGGGCCGGTGGTTCCGCTGGTCAGGATATGCAGGCCGGGTACGGCCGGTTCCGGCGCGCGTGCGCGATCACCGGCGACGACGGTCTCGACGCGGGGCGGGTCCAGCGACAGCGCCACCCCGACGCTGCCCGCCCGCTCGCACGCGGCCACCACGGCCGGGGTCCAGTCCCGCCGGTCGGCGATCACCGCGCTCAGCCGCAATTGTTCGACGTCGCGGGCGATGGCCCGATCGGACTGATAGCTGTTGATCATCGCGACCGGACGGCTCTCGGTGATGAAGCCGAGCACGACCGCCGCGTGCGGCAGCCGGTTGCGCACGACGACCCCGACCCGCTCGGTGGTCGACACCCCGGCCAGGTCGAGCGCGCGCGCCGTGTCGCGGATGTAGGCGGTGATGTCGTCACCGGAATACCAGCGCCGCTCGAATTCGATACATGGCCGGTCACCGTAGGCGTGCAGTCGCGCCGCGAGTCGGTCCGCGAATCCCGTTGCCGCGTCGTTGTTCTGTGTCGTGGGGTCGTCCATGCTGCTTCACGCTTCGTTCGCGGGCGCGGGCCGGTAGAAGAGTGCGAGTTGCCCGATCCCGCCCGCCAGGCCGAGACCGAGCGCGACGCCGAAGCCCAGCGCGCCGTCGATCCGGTCCGAACCGAGGAGCAGATCGTCGACGCTGATCGCACCGGGGCCGAGCGTGGCCACCACCACCGCCGCGACCGCGAGCACCAGGTTGTACTCCCAGCCGTCGCGCACGATGAAGAATCCGTTGGCCCGGTGCACGGTCCACCCCGCGACCAGCATCAGCGCGACGAATCCGGCGGCGGCCAGCGGTGTGAGCAGGCCGGCCGCGAGCGCGAGGCCGAAGCCGACTTCGCTGCTCGCCGCGAGCCGCGCGTGCAACAGACCCGGTGTCATCCCGATACTGTCGAACCACGACGCCGTGCCCGCGATCCGTCCGCCGGAGAAGAATTTGGCGTATCCGTGCGCGGCCAGGGTGAGCCCCAGCAGTGCGCGCAGGATCAGCAGACCGATGTCGACGGCGTTCATCGTCGCGACCTCCGATCCGAATGGGAGGATCCGGTCGACCGAACGGAGCGGCAAGCCACTCCCGTAATCCATACCGCTAGCATTACAGTAATGTTATACAACCCGAGGCTGTGGTCAAGGGAACGCACCGGAGCCCGACCGAGCGCCCGCAGATACGAGGAGGCCATGCCATGACGAGTCCGTCCGCCGTCGGCGACGCGGTAACCGCCGAGGATTTCCGCGAGATCCTCGCCCAGACCAGGACATTCGTCCGAACCGTCGTCGAGCGGGAGCGCGAGATCGCCGAGCAGGACCGGATGCCGGACGAGATCGTGGCACAGGCCAAGGCGATGGGCCTGTTCGGCTACGCCATCCCCCAGGAGTGGGGCGGGCTCGGACTGGATCTCGCCCAGGACGTCGAACTCGCGATGGAATTCGGCTACACGACCCTCGCCCTGCGCTCGATGTTCGGCACCAACAACGGCATCGCCGGGCAGGTGCTGGTCGGCTTCGGCACCGAGGAACAGAAATCGCGATGGCTCGAGCACATCGCCTCCGGGTCCGTGGTCGCCTCCTTCGCGCTGACCGAGGAGGGCGCCGGTTCCGATCCGGGTTCGTTGCGCAGCACCGCGACCCGGTCGGGCGAGGACTGGATCATCAACGGCGAGAAGCGTTTCATCACCAACGCGCCGGTGGCCGACCTGTTCGTCACCTTCGCGCGCACCCGCCCCGCCGACGAGAACGGCGCGGGCATAGCGGTTTTCCTGGTTCCGGCCGACACACCGGGCATCGAGGTCGGCCCCAAGGATCGGAAGATGGGCCAGGAAGGCGCGTGGACCGCGCAGGTGCGGTTCCAGGACGTGCGCGTCGGCGGCGACGCGCTGGTCGGCGGCGCCGAGGACATCGGCTACCGCGCGGCGATGACCTCGCTGGCCCGCGGCCGGGTGCATATCGCCGCGCTGGCGGTCGGCACCGCGCAGCGCGCCCTCGACGAATCGGTGGCCTACGCCGCGTCCGCCACCCAGGGCGGCACGCCGATCGGGGAATTCCAGCTGGTGCAGGCGATGCTGGCCGATATGCAGACCGGGGTCATGGCGGGCCGTGCGCTGGTCCGCGACGCGGCGGCGAAATGGGTGTCCGGGCAAGACAAGCGCGTCGCGCCCTCGGTCGCGAAACTGTTCTGCACCGAGATGGCGGGCGATGTCGCCGATCTCGCGGTGCAGGTGCACGGCGGCACCGGCTACATGCGCGACGTCGCGGTGGAGCGGATCTACCGTGACGTGCGACTGCTGCGCCTGTACGAGGGCACCAGCGAGATCCAGCGGCTGATCATCGGCGGTGGTCTGGTACGCAAGGCCAGGGGTTCGTCGCGGTCGAGGTGAGCGGGACGAACAAAGAGGCCCTACCGGTACGCCGGTAGGGCCTCTTTTCGCAGACGCGACGATCAGTCAGCGGCGACAGCCTGCTCACGCGCCCAACGGTAGTCGGCCTTGCCCGCGGGGCTGCGGCTGATCGCGGGACGGAAGACGACCGCCTTGGGCAGTTTGTACCGGGCGATGGAAGCGGCGGCGTGCCCGATCAATTCGGCGGCGTCGGCGCTGTGGCCTTCGACGAGTTCCACGACCGCGACGACCTCCTGCCCCCAGCGTTCGCTCGGGCGACCGACGACGAGGACGTCGGCGACGGCCGGATGCGAGGAGATCGCCACTTCGACCTCCTCGGCGAAGATCTTCTCGCCGCCGGAATTGATCGTGACGGCGTCGCGGCCCAGCAGTTCGATATTGCCGTTCTCCAGGTGACGCGCGCGGTCACCGGGCAGCACGTAGCGCACACCGTCGATCACCGGGAACGTCGCCGCGGTCTTGACGGGGTCGCCCTTGTAGCCCAACGGTGTGAACCGGCGCTTCGCGAGCCAGCCGAGTCCTTCGTGACCCGCGTCGAGCACGGTGCCCAGATCCTCGGCGACCACCCTGGTATCGGTGCCCGCCGTGAAGGTTCCGGTCGAGACGAAACCCGCCGCCGACACGTGGTGCAGCTGCGTCCCGGTCTCCGACGACCCGACGCCGTCGAGTACCGCCAGGCCCGGAATCGCCTCGATCCACTGCTGTTTGACCGTCGGACTCAGGATCGCGCCGCCGTTGGCCAGCGCCGCGAGCGAGGACACGTCCGCCCCGGTCTCGCGGACCGCGGCGAGCAGGGGACGTGCCATGGCGTCACCGACGACGATCGCGATCGCGACCTTCTCGCGTTCGATGGCGCGCACGATCTCCTCGCCGTCGACGCGATCGAGCACCGACGACAGCACGACGGTCTGGCCGGTCGTCATCGCGGTCATCACCGCCCACTGCGCCGCCCCGTGGATCAGCGGCGGCAGCAGCATGAGTTTGACCCCGGGGTTCTCGGCGGCGCGCGCTTCTATCTCCTCGTAGGAACCCACCGTGTCCCCGGTGCTGACATTCCCGCCGCCGCAGGCCGCCATGTAGATGTCGTGCTGACGCCACAGCACCCCCTTCGGCATCCCCGTCGTACCGCCGGTGTAGAGCACATACAGATCGTCGGGCGAGGGTTGTACGGGTATCGGGTCCGGTTCGGTGGCGGCGATCACCGTCTCGTAATCGACCGCGCCGTCGAGCAATTTGTTGCCGGAATCGTCCGCGATCTGGATCAGTACCCGCAATTCGGGCAGTTCGGCGCGGATCTCGGCGACCCGGGGCGCGAATGTCGCGTGATAGACCAGCGCGGTCGCCCCGGCATCGGCCAGCAGATGCTGGAGTTCGTTCTTGACGTAGCGATAGTTGACATTGAACGGCGCGACCCGCGACCGGAACGCGCCGAGCAGGCTTTCGACGAATTCGTTGCCGTTGTAGGCGTAGATGCCGAGCAGGTCCTGGCCGACCTCGTGATTGTCGAGTGTCGCGCGTTCGGTATGCGCGCCGAGTCCCCGGGAATGCAGGTACGCGGCGAGGCGCTTGGACCGTTCGGCGATCTGGGCGTAGGTGTGGCGTCGATCGCCCTGGACGATGAGATCCCGATCCGGCAGCGCGGCCGCGGCGGCGTCGGCGGCGCCGATGAGCGTGAATTGCGATGGTTCGGACCCGGTCGCGGAAGGGGACAACGTGACTCCTCGGTCTTCTGCCGCGCGCGGCGCAGGCTGGGTTCTACAGGGTGATGGACGTGGCGGTCGGATGTGCGCGTATTCGATTCACGCGCCGGGCAGTCGCCCCCGCACCCGACGCCGGTTGCGCCTGCGCGCGGAACGCAGCGCGAAATCGATCATTCGCTCGGTGCCGCGCCCGAACGGCGGGGCGGCGATTCCGGTGATCGCCAACGGCAGGTCGGTACCGGCGACGGTGCGCCGATGGCTGAAGGTGTCGAAACCGGTTTTGCCGTGGTAGGCGCCCATGCCGCTATGGCCGACGCCGCCGAAGGGCGCTTCCTCGGCGAACATGTGGATGGCGAACTCGTTGCGCGCGATGCCGCCGCTGCGGGTGCGGCCGACGAACCGGCGGAAATCCGCGCGATCCGGTCCGAACCAGTAGGCGACCAGCGGCGCGGGCCGCTCGTTCACGTGGTCGATGACCTCGTCGAGCGCCTTGTACGGACGAATGATCAGCACCGGGCCGAAGATCTCCTCGGAGGCGATCCGCATATCGTCGGTCACACCGCGCACCAGCGTCGGCGCGATCTTGCGCGCGGCGGCGTCGGGCAGCGCCTCCCCCTCGGGCGCGATCGTTTCGACCCGCGCGCCCAGTTCCCTGGCCTCGTCGACGAGAGCGAGCACGCGCTCGTAGTTGGCCTGGTTCACCGAGGCGGTGTAGTCGGTGTTGGACACGATGGTGGGGAACATCCCGCGCAACTGTTCGCGTAGCGCGTCGACGAAACCGTCGACGCGATCCTCCGGCACGAAGACATAGTCGGGACAGACGCAGACCTGTCCGCCGTTGACCATGCGCGCCCGGGCGATCCGGCCCGCCGCGTGGGCGATGTCGGCGTCGGGTGCGACCACCACCGGGTTCTTCCCACCGAGTTCGAGGGTGACCGGCACCAGGTTCTCGGCGGCGGCGCGCTGCACCGCCCGGCCCACCCCGGTCGAACCGGTGAAGAACAGGTGGTCGAACGGCAGGCGGGTGAACGCCGCGCCGATATCGGCGCCGCCTGTCACCACGGCGAGTTCGTCGGGGTCGAAATATCTCGCGGCCAGAGTCCGCGTGAGTTCCGCGGTGTGCGCGGTGATCTCCGACATCTTGATCATCACCCGATTGCCCGCCGCGAAGGCCGACGCCGCGGGAACGACGACGAGTTGCAGCGGGAAATTCCACGGTCCGATGATCCCGACGACCCCCAGTGGCGCCGGCTGTACTTCCACCCGGACCCCGAACAGTCGCGACACCCGGCTGACCTTCGTGGCGCGCATCCACTTCGCCGTGTGCGAACGGGTGTGCTCGAACGCCGTGAGCATGCCGGTGATCTCGGCGAACAACGTGCCGGTGCGCGAACGGGTGCCGAAATCCCGCCCCATCGCGTCGACGTAGTCATCGATATTGTCCAGCACCATGGCCAGCAGGCGATCGATGCGGTTGCGCCGCACCGCGGCCGAGGGCGGCCCCTCCTTCAGGAAGGCGGCGCGCTGCGATGCCAGGATGGCGGCCAGTTCGGCGGGATCGGTGGATTCTTCGCGCGGCCGGTCGTGTTCGACGGGCTGTTCGGCGGTTGTGGCGTCCATGGGGTGATATCTCTCCGGTGCAACTCAGCTGAGATCGAACGGGCCTTCGTTGATGACCGCGGCGAGCCGGCCGAGATCGATGCCGAGATCGGCAGTGGCGGCGACGCACGCCGCCACATCCTTGCGAAGGAAGGGCGCGGCGAGCTGTTCGAATTTCGCGAAACCGCCGGTACGCAGAATGGAGTCGGCCGCGTAGCTCCGCCCGCTGGCCACCGACAACGCGCGCAGCAATTGCCCGTCCTCGATTCCCAGCTTGCGCCCGACCTCCGCGGCCACCGCGACCAGTTGCGCGTTCGCCGCGAACAGCGCGTTGTTCACCAGCTTCACGCCGAGCGCGCTGCCGAGCGCGCCGGTGCCGATGATGGTTTCGGCGTAGGAGGCCAGGACCGGGCGCACCGCCTCGACCGGATCGGCCGGGCCGCCGAGCAGCACGGTCAGCTTTCCCGCGGCGATATCCTCCGCCGATCCGCTGACCGGTCCGTCGAGCAGGGTCGGGCCGTCGGGACGGAACGCCGCCAGATCCTGCACGGTCGAGACCGTGCCGGTCGTGTGCGAGACCACCACGGCGTCGGGGCGGGCTTTGGCGAGCACACCCTCCGGTCCGCCGAGCACCTCGACCAACTGGGCATCGGAGAACAGGCAGGCGATGACCACATCCGCGACGGCGGCGGCCTCGGCCGCCGAGTCGACGACCTCGGCCCCCTCGGCGCGTAGGCGCTCGCGCACCGGCTCCCGTCGCGCGAACACCACCGTCCGGAAACCGGCCCGCACCAGCCGGACCACCATCGGTTCGCCCATCTGCCCGGCCCCGACAAACCCGACGACCTGCGACATCCGCGCACTCCTTCTTCGCGATCAGCCCGGGTCCACCGCCGCGTCCACACGGGGGCAAGCCACGAACAGAGAACCATCCAGTAATGGCAACTGTAACAGCGGACACAAGATCAGGACAGTGGCACGGGGAGTTTCCCTCGCCCACACGCGAACTGGTACGACTAGGTTGGAATACGACCTCGCGGCACACCTTGCCGCGAGGTCGTCAACACCATAAAGTTACATTCCGGAAGGTTACCGTTGTGCTTACCATATCTAATACGATAGGCACTTCTCCTGTTCCGCGCATCGCCTCGGGACAGATCGCCTTCCGGTCACCGCGTCCGACATCTCAGCGATAACCGACGCTCGACACACACGAGGAGCACATGTGACCGGCCGACTCACGGACAGGGTGGCATTCATCACGGGGGCGGCACGAGGTCAGGGGCGCGCGCACGCTGTGCGCATGGCGACCGACGGCGCCGACATCATCGCCGTCGACATCGCGGGCCCGCTCCCCGAAGCGGTGCCCTACGATTCGGCCACGCCCGACGATCTCGCCGAAACCGCCCGCCTGGTCGAGGCGACCGGTCGACGCATCCTCACCTCCACGGTGGACACGAGGGATCTGGACGGCCTACGCAAGGTGGTGGACGAGGGCGTCGCGACCCTGGGACGGCTCGACGTCATCGTGGCCAACGCCGGAATCTGCATTCCGGAGCCGTGGAACGTCATCACGCCCGAATCCTTCCGCGACGTGATGGATGTCAATGTCACCGGCACCTGGAACACCGTCATCGCGGGCGCGCAGCACATCATCGACGGCGGGCGCGGCGGCTCCATCATCCTGATCAGCTCTGCCGCCGGAGTGAAGATGCAGCCCTTCATGGTGCACTACACGGCCAGCAAGCACGCCGTCACCGGAATGGCGCGCGGCCTGGCCGCCGAACTCGGCAAACACGATATCCGCGTCAACAGCGTGCATCCCGGCGCGGTCAACACGCCGATGGGCAGCGGTGACATGGTGGCCGCCCTCGGCCGGGCGCTGGAAACCAATCCGCAGCTGGCGAATATGACCACGCCGTTCCTGCCCGCCTGGATCGCCGAGGCGGAGGACATCGCCGACACCGTCACCTGGCTCGCGAGCGACGAATCGCGCTACATCACGGCCACCCAGATCTCGGTGGATCTGGGTTCGACCCAGTACTGATCTCCGGCCGCGCGGGACGCGGTCGGCGGCCCTCGGTCCCGACCGCGTCCGCTCGCGGCCGACAGCGCGCACTCGGCGTCGAGTGGGCGGCAAACGCGGAAAGGATATTCGCACATGTCACTTCTCGAGGGCCGGGTCGCGGTCGTCACCGGCGGTGCCCAGGGCATCGGACTCGCCATCGCCGCGGCGTTCGTGCGCGAGGGCGCGCGCGTCGTGGTCGGCGACCTGGATCCCGGAACCGCGCGCGAGACCCTCGGCTCCGAGGTGGCACGTGCGGTGCGGTGCGATGTCACCAGCGCGGTGGATGTCTCCGCGCTGCTCGACACCGCACGCACCGAATTCGGTTCGGTCGACGTCATGGTCAACAACGCGGGAATCACCCGCGACGCGACCATGCGCAAGATGAGCGAAGAGGATTTCGACCAGGTGATCTCGGTCCACCTGAAGGGCACCTGGCACGGCACCCGGCTGGCCTCGGCGATCATGCGCGAACAGCAGCGCGGCAGCATCGTCAACATCTCCTCGCTCTCGGGCAAGGTCGGTATGGCGGGCCAGACCAACTATTCGGCGGCCAAGGCGGGCATCATCGGCCTGACCAAGGCCGCGGCCAAGGAGACCGCTCGATACGGCGTGCGGGTCAACGCGATCCAGCCCGGCCTGATCCGCTCGCCCATGACCACGGCGATGCCCCAGCACGTCTGGGATCAGAAGATGGCCGAGATCCCGATGACGCGCGCGGGCGAACCCGAGGAGGTCGCGAACGTCGCGCTCTTCCTGGCCTCGGACCTGTCCTCCTATATGACCGGCACCACGCTGGAAGTGACCGGCGGGCGGTTCATGTGAGCGAGTGGGAACCGCACACCGTCGTCACCGAGGAATACGTCGATCCCACGCCGGTGGCCGCGCTGAGCGCGGTACTCGATTCGGGTGCGCCGCCGCTCGCCGCCGGTGATCCGCTGCCGCCGCTGTGGCACTGGGCCGCGCTGGCCCGCTGGCCCATGTCCTCGGCGATCGGGCCGGACGGGCATCCCGCGCGCGGAACTTTCCTTCCGCCGGTGGACTTGCCGCGCCGCATGTTCGCCGGTGGTGACGTGCGTTTCGACGGCACGGTGACGATCGGGTCGACGGTGCGGCGCGAGGCGCGCGTGGTCTCGGTGACGCCCAAGACCGGACGCAGCGGTTCACTCGTCGTCGTCGACGTCGAGATCCGGCTCTACGCTGACGGCGACACCGCCGCCGTGGTCGAACGCCAGAACCTGATCTACCGCGAGGCAGGTCCGGGCCGGACCGCGCCGGAGTTCCCGCCCCCGATCGAACCGGTCGGCGCGCCACTGCGGCGACTGCGGGAGTGGGAGTGGGAGTTGCGCACCGACCCCACGGTGTTGATGCGTTTCAGCGCCGCGACCGCCAATCCGCATCGCATCCACTACGACTGGCCCTACGCGACCGGCGTCGAGGGCTATCCGGGACTGGTGGTGCACGGGCCACTGATGACCTTGGCGCTGGCCGAGACCCTCCGCGCGGAGCGACCCGACGCCACACCCGTCCGTTTGCGGCACCGCAACCTCGCCCCGCTGTTCTGCCCCGAGCCCGCCCGGATCCGCCGCGGCGACGCCGCCGACGCCGATCTCTCGGTGGCCGTCGTGAGCGGAGACGCCGACAAGCCCGTCGAACACACGGTTCTGACCGCCGATTTTCCTGGAGACCGAATCCATGCGTGAAGTAGTGATCTGCGAACCCGTCCGCACCCCGATCGGACGGTACGGCGGGCAGTTCCGATCGCTGTCCGCCGTCGATCTCGGGGTCACCGCCCTGCGAGGGCTGCTGGCGCGCACCGGAATCAGCCCCGATGTCGTCGAGGACGTCGTCCTCGGGCATTGCTATCCCAACAGCGAGGCGCCCGCCATCGGGCGCGTGATCGCGCTCGACGCGGGCCTGCCGGTGACCGTCGGTGGTATGCAGATCGACCGGCGCTGCGGTTCGGGGTTGCAGGCGGTCATCCAGGCCGTCATGCAGGTATCCAGCGGCGCGAACGACGTGGTGGTCGCCGGTGGCGCGGAAAGTATGAGCAACGTTCCCTTCTACTCGCTCGATATGCGGTGGGGCGGCGCCCGCGGCGGTGTGCGCGTGCACGACGGCCTGGCCAGGGGCCGCGAAACCGCGGGCGGGCGGCACTATCCGGTCCCGGGCGGAATGCTCGAGACCGCCGAGAACCTGCGGCGCGCGTACTCGATTCCCCGCGAGGAACAGGACCGGCTCGCGGTGACCTCGCATCGACGCGCCGTAGCCGCCGCGCAGAGCGGGGCGAGCGCCGAACAGATCATCCCGGTGACGGTGTCGTCCCGCACGGGCGAGACGATCGTGGACACCGACGAACACCCCCGCGCCGACACCACCCTCGAATCCCTCGCGGCGTTGAAACCCGTTCGGGCGAAAATCGATCCGGAGTCCACCGTGACCGCGGGCAATTCCAGCGGCCAGAACGACGCCGCCGCGATGTGCCTGGTGACCACGCGGGACAAGGCCGACGAACTCGGACTCACGCCGCTGGTCGCGCTGACCTCGTGGGCGGTGGCCGGTGTTGCGCCCGACAGCATGGGGATCGGTCCGGTGCCCGCCACCGAGGCCGCCTTGCAGCGCGCCGGGCTCACCCTGGCCGATATCGACCTGATCGAATTGAACGAGGCGTTCGCCGCGCAGGCGCTGGCCGTCATGCGGGAGTGGAAATTCGGCGAGGCCGATCTGGAACGCACCAATGTGCACGGCTCCGGCATCTCCCTCGGCCACCCGGTCGGCGCGACCGGCGGACGAATGCTGGCCACCCTCGCCAGGGAGATGCACACCCGCCAGAGCCGCTACGGACTGGAGACGATGTGCATCGGCGGCGGCCAGGGTCTCGCCGCGATCTTCGAGAGGGTGGTGTGACCATGCGGACCTTCACCTCGGTGGACGAACTGTCCGAGGCGATCGGCGAAACCCTCGGTCCGGGACCGTGGTTCACGATCGACCAGTCCCGGATCGACGGTTTCGCCGAGAGCACCGGCGACGACCAGTGGATCCACGTGAACCCCGAACGCGCCGCCGACGGCCCCTACGGCGCGACCATCGCGCACGGGTACCTGACGCTGTCGATGATCCCGTTCCTCGGCCGCGACATCTACGCCATCGATTTCGGATCGTCCCGAATCAATTACGGCAGCAACAAGGTTCGATTCCCGACCGCGGTGCGCGCCGGTACCAGGATCCGCGCGAGCGCGACCCTGGGGGAATTCCGCCTGGAGAAGGAGCGCGGTCAGCTGACCGTGCGGTGGGTCATCGAGAACGAGGGGCAGGACAAACCCGCCCTGGTCGCCGAGACCATCACGGTGGTGAACCTGTGACCGGCGGCGCGGCGCGACCGCTGGCCGGTCTGCGTATCGTCGAGATCTCCAGTTTCGTCGCCGCACCCCTGGCCGGAATGACGTTGGCGCAGTTGGGCGCCGAGGTGATCCGGATCGATCCGATCGGCGGAGCGGCCGATTGTCACCGGTGGCCGCTCACCGAGACCGGCGCGAGCATCTACTGGACCGGGCTGAACAAGGGCAAGCGCTCGCTGGTCGCCGATCTGCGCGCACCGGCCGGGCAGGAACTGGTCGCGCGGGTGATCACCGAGAGCGGGCCGAACGGCGGGATTCTGCTCACCAACGCGGCGGGCCGCGCCTGGCACGGATACGACGCGCTGGCGAAACGGCGGCCGGATCTGATCCACCTGGAGATCCCCGGCCGCGCCGACGGGTCGACGGCGGTCGACTACACGGTCAACGCGGCCGTCGGCTTTCCGCTCGTCACGGGACCACCCGAACACGACGGCCCGATCAATCACGTCGTCCCGGTGTGGGATGTGGCGTGCGGCCTGTACGCCGCGCTGGCGATCACGGCGGCGGTGCGCCACCGTGAGGCGACCGGCGAGGGCAGTCGTATCGTGCTGCCGCTCGAGGATGTCGCCCTCGCGACCGCGGGCAATCTCGGATTCCTCACCGAGGCCGCGATCAACGGGACCGACCGACCGCGTGTCGGCAACGCCATCTACGGGCAGTACGGGCAGCATTTCACCAGCGCCGACGGTGTCGCGTTCATGGTCGTCACGTTGACGGGCAGGCATTTCCGCGATCTGACCGAGGTCACCGGCACCGCCCGTGTGGTTTCGGCACTGGCCGCCGCACTCGACGCGGATTTCTCCGACGAGGGCGCCCGCTACCGGCATCGCGATGTCCTCACGGGCCTGTTCACCACCTGGTTCCGCGAGCATTCCGCCGACGACATCACCGAGGCGCTCGGCGCGGTATCGATCCTGTGGGATCGATACCGCAGCTTCCGCGAGGTCGCCGCCGACGCCAGGGTCACCGCCAATCCGATGTTCAGCGTGCTGAACCAGCCCGAGATCGGTGACTACCTCGCACCCGGCTCGCCGATCTCGGTGGACGGCAACCATATTCCCGCCCGCAAGGCGCCGAGGCTGGGCGAACACACCGAAGCCGTCCTGCGCGACGACCTCACCCTGGCCGAGGAGGCCATCGCCGAACTGCGCGGCCGCGGCACCGTGGCCACCGACTCTCCGGAACGGATCACCTCGTGAAACTCGCACAAACACTGGGCCTGACCGAGGTCCAGACCGAAATCCTCGCCACGGTACGCACTTTCGTGGACAAGGAGATCATCCCCAACGCCCAGGAACTCGAGCACGCCGACACCTACCCGCAGGCGATCGTCGACCGGATGGCGGAAATGGGCCTGTTCGGGCTCATGATCTCCGAGGAATACGGCGGTCTCGGCGAATCACTGCTCACCTACGCGCTGTGCGTGGAGGAACTCGCGCGCGGCTGGATGAGCGTCTCCGGGGTGATCAACACCCATTTCATCCTCGCGTATCTGATCGACCGACACGGCACCCCGGAACAGAAGCGGCATTTCCTGCCCCGCATGGCCACCGGCGAGGTGCGCGGCGCGTTCTCGATGTCGGAACCCGAACTCGGCTCCGACGTGGCGGCCATCCGCACCAAGGCGGTCCGCGACGAGTCGGGCGACTACACCCTCGACGGCCGAAAGATGTGGATCACCAACGGTTCCACCTCGACGGTGGTCGCCGTGCTCGTACGCACCGACGAGGGCCACGAGCGCGCCCACGACAACCTCACCGCCTTCCTGCTGGAGAAGCCCACCGGCTACGGCGAGGTCGCGCCGGGACTCACCATCCCCGGCAAGATCCACAAGATGGGTTACAAGGGCGTCGACACCACCGAGATGCTGTTCGACGGCTACCGCACCGGCGCGGACACGATCCTCGGCGGCGCACCCGGCAACGGTTTCAAACAGATGATGGACGGCATCGAGGTCGGCCGGGTCAACGTGGCCGCGCGCGCGTGCGGAATCGCGTTGCGCGCCTTCGAACTCGGCGCCCGCTACGCCCAGCAGCGTTCGACCTTCGGCAAACCCATCGTCGAACACCAGGCCATCGGCTTCTCCCTGGCCGAGATGGCGACGAAAGTCGAAGCGGCGCATCTGATGATGGTCAACGCCGCCCGGCTCAAGGATTCCGGTCAGCGCAACGACGTCGCCGCGGGTATGGCGAAATATCTGGCGAGCGAGTTCTGCAACGAGGTGACCCAGGCCAGCTTCCGGATCCACGGCGGTTACGGGTATTCCACCGAATACGAGATCGAACGCCTCATGCGCGAAGCGCCTTTCATGTTGATCGGCGAGGGAACCAGCGAGATCCAGAAGCGGATCATCAGCAAGGGCGTGCTGCGCGACTACCGACTCTGATCGCGAGCGGGGCTCGTGCGGGTCACAGCGACACGAGCCCTCTCGGGAGCGGCAGGATATCGGCGTAGGTGACGATGCCGGGCGCGGCGGCGACAATCTTGGGGATCGCGTTGATCGCGGGCATCGAGGTCAGGATCATCGGCAGCCGCATGAAATCGTTGAGCGTGGTGCCGACGAAATCCGGCGGCGGTGTGACGTCGAGCCGCAGCGCGATCGTGGGACAGCCGTCGACCTTGATGCGATGGCCGGTATCGATCGGCCAATCCGGTTCCAGGGTCTGGCCTTTGCGCCAGACGGTGCGCAATTCCACGATGCTGCGCCCGCCCACCTTCCCGTGCCAGCTGGCCGCGATCCCGGCCACGCATCCGGCGGCGATGGTCCACGATCCGAGGTCGACGTCGTGAGTGGTCTTCGCGTACTCCGGTTCGCAGACGATCTCGTCGAATTCGATGCCGAGCGCGTCGCCGATCAACTCGACCGCGTCGATGAACACCTCGGTGGCCTTCGCGGTCATCGCCGGCAACTCGGGGTCATCGATCGGTCGCGCGAAGCCGACGGGCAGTTCGGTGGCAGGCGAATCGTAGCCGCTGATATCGGCTTCCTCGGTGACGGTGATCTTATCGATCCGCTCACAACCACCCGCGGCGACGATGGCGAGCAGATCTACGAATCCTGGATTGATACCCGAGCCGAAAATCGACGACCCGCCTTTCGCGCACGCCTCGACGATGCGGGCCCGTCGCTGCGCGCCGAGCGAATGCCCGGTGACAAAGGCCGCGGTGGTGACGACGTCGATACCTGCTGCGAGGATGCCCGCCAATTCCTCGACGTCGATCCACATCGGGTTGTAGACGACGCAATCGGGTTTCAGTGCCAGCAACGCGGCGACGTCGTCGGTGGCGGCGACGCCCACCGGGCCGAGATCGCACAGTTCGCCGACGTCTCTGCCGACCTTGTCCGGCGACCACGCGTAGCACCCGACGAGTTCGAGGTCCGGGTGCGCCACGATGCTCCGCACCGACTGCCTACCGACATTGCCAGTCGTCCATTGCACGACGCGGAGGGGAGAAGTACGAATAGTTGCCATAGATCGTACTGTAATCTCTACAGTAAATCTCCGTAGACACTTTGGCAAACCTGTCCGATCCGGCCGTTGCCGTGGGGAGCGATCGGCGTGCCGACGCGCTCGACCGAGCCGGAACGGCCGTCGACCGGTTGCCGACCACCGACGCGGCACGCGCGCGAACATCGGTTGATATCGTCCGGGATACCCACGGGCACCCCAGGATCCGCAGAACCGCGACTCCTCGGCCCCGGAAAGCGCAGGATACAGATGACACCCACCGACACCCCGTTGCTCCTCTTGCACGGTGTCATGATGTCGGAGACGGTGTGGGACCGCGTGATTCCCCGACTCGGTGAGGGCCGCGAGGTCATCCCGATGACGGCGATGGGGCACCGGGGTGGTCCGGCCGCGCTCGATCGTCCCGCGCTCGTCAGCCATCTCGTCGACGACGTGGAACGGCGACTCGACGCGCTCGGGCAGGCGCGGGTGCATATCGCGGGCAATTCCCTGGGCGGCTGGATGGCAATCGAACTGGCGCGGCGCGGGCGTGCCGCGAGCGTCTGCGCGATCTCACCCGCCGGATTCTGGGACGCGGGTGCGGCGAGCAACAGCGACGCGACGGCCACGCTGCGCCGCGAGGTCACCCTCGCGCGCATCGGCGGAGTACTCGCCGCACCCGCCATGCGGGTACCGCCGCTTCGCCGCGTGCTGTTGCGCAATATCGCCGAACACGGCGATCGGATCGGCGCGGCCGAGGCCGCGAAGATCGCGGCCGATGTCATCGCGTGCACCGTGTCCGCCGATCTGCTGTCGACATCGGAACAGATCGTGCCGATGCGCACGCTTCCCTGTCCGATCACCCTCGCGTGGGCCGGAAGCGACCGGGTCTTTCCGCCGTCGGTCAACGGCGTGATCGCGCGACTACGACTGCCCGACGCCCGATTCCTGCTGCTCGACGGTGTCGGGCACGTGCCGATGATCGACGATCCGGCGCTCGTCGCCGCGACGATCCTCGACACGCTCGAGTCCCCCTGATTCCGAACGACATCCGTGTCGAGCGATCGGTAGCCATCCGGTGGCCCACCAGGATTCGGCCACGAGAGAAAGTTCCGGCCGAAACTTGTCGCGGAGTACGCCGGAATGGTCTGCTTGACCCGCGACCGGCGTGACAAGCCTCGAAAGCTTACGCCCATCAGGAGTTTCCACGAGCCGGGAGCACCATGTACCACCACTGCGAGCAAAGGCGCTTTTCGCATGGACCACCCTGCTTCGGGAGACGAGTCGTCCTCCCGGTGCGATTACTACCGGCGTATCTGTGATCTCCCCGCCGCACTCGATCCGTCCCGTCCCGACCGGATCGTCATGCGCACCACCACGGTGTGGGGTCTGATCATGCCCACCGCACTCGGGCAAGCGGTACAGGCCGAGATGAGGAAACGACAGGCCGAACTCGGGCCGATACTGTCGCATCCCCGTTCCCACCGTTGGACGTTCCTGATCCAGCCGGATCTACCGGAGGACGACCGATCCTTCGCCGAGATGTTCCGCTCGAATGTCTCGGTGGTGCGGACCGGCGGCACGATCGCGCTACCGGGCCCTTCCGAGCGAGGCGCCGAATTCCGGGTGTGGGTGGAACCGCCGCGATCGGCGTTCCGGCCGTCCGGGCGCGCGGTACTGGACGCGGTGCGCGCGTGTGGGCCGCATCCGGAGCGCCGGACCGCTACCTCGGCCTGATTCCGGTCGCCCGAATGCTCGCCGACCGGAATGTCCCGGGCGGCGAGCCACCGGCCCGCGATTGCCTCCGCTATCGCGCGGCAAAGCTATGTTTCGGCCTTTACCGTTGCAGGACAACTCTTTTCGACGCTCACACTGCTACCTTGACACCTGTGAAGCGCCTACCGACCAACACCGGAGCACGCGGCGAGGAGATCCGGACCACCGAGTACGACGGGATCACGGCGACGTGGTTCGCCCGCGACGGAGTCATCCATGTCGTCGGCGTCCGCGATACCGACGGCGCCGAAGCGCTTTTCGACGGCGCGCCGTCGCTGGGGGAATGCTTCGACCGGATGCCGCGCAAACTGTGGGATCGGGTGCGGTTCCAGCACCGGGACGAGCGCGTCTCCGAAGGCGCGCGGTCACCGAACTAGCGCGTTCTGAACAGCAAGTACACCAAGCTATTTCGTGCCCCGTCAGAGGAGGCTGACCCGGCTCGCCAGCCACCGGCCGTCGACCAGTTCCATCGTCATCGCCACCCGGGTACGGTCCACCTGCGGAGTGGTCGAGGCGGCGTTGGTGACCGTCTGGTCGATGAACAACAGCACCTCGACCTTCGTCGTCGTCGCCGATTTCACCGCCGCGTCGAGTACGGTGCCGGTGCCAGTCGCCTTGTTGTCGAGCAGCAGTTGACGCAACTGCCCGCTCGACCGGGTGTACATATCCTTGAACTCACCGGTCGACCCGTCCAGTACCGCCGTGAAATCCCGGTCGAGATTGCCCGAATCGACACTGGTCAACGTCACCCCGTAGGCGCGCGCGGCGGCCAGACCCGCGGCGGCCGCGTCATCTTCGTCGCTCTGCTGCTTCGCGTTCCACCCGAAGATCGCCGCCAGCACCACCGCCGCCACGGCCACCAGGATCAGCAACGGCAGCCGGATCTTGCGCCACAGCAGCAGCGCGATCATCTTGCGGATCTGCCACTTGGACGGCATCACGAATTCCGGCTGCGCGGAGTCGGTTTCGGCTGCCGCCGCGTCGGCGGCGGGTTCCCCCGCACCGCCGGACACGGTGGCGGCGGCACCCGCGTCGCCGGACACGGTGGCCGTAGTCCCCGCATCCCCGGTCACGATGACGGCGGTACCGACGTCGGTGGCCGCGGTGCCGACAGCGGCGGGGTCGCCCGCAGGTTCGGCGGTGGCCGTCGCGGAGGTCTTCTTCGCGACCGATACCGGTTCCACGGGCTCCACCGTCGCGTCCCCGTCGGTTCCCTTGTCCTCGACTGCCGTTCCGGTGGGTTCGTTCATGACTTTCTCTCCTAGCGTCGAACAGTTTCCGCGGTCGTGCGGGCGCGTGGCCGTACCTATCGGGTAGGTGGCAGCGGGAGGGGTATGGACAACGGGCCGAGCGGGGTGGGCGAGGCGGTCCGGTCGGCGGGTTCGCCCGGTGGCGGTCCGTTCGGAATCTGCTCTCCCAGCGGTCGCGGCGCGTTGCGCGCGCCACGCACGAGGATCGACGGGTCGTCGTCGGGGCAGAACGTGTACAGGTACGGCTCCGAGTAGTCGGCGATCGCGGGCGCCCGACGCGGCAGTTCGTACTGGCAGGTGGCCCGTGGATACAGGTTGACCAGTCCCCACAGGCCGCCGTCGTGCATCACCGTGACCAGCGCGTCCAAGGTGGACCCGCCGCGCATGGTCGGGAAGAAGAACTCCTGCAACGCCGGAACGCGCGAATTCGTCAGCTGCGCGACCGTGGACAGATTCGTCAGCAACCCGACGACCTCGGCGGAATTGTCCGACAGCACCGCGTCCAGCGCGGCGAGTGTGCCGGGCGCGGCACCGAGCAGATCCACGAAACCGCCCGTCTTCGCCTCGACGCCGCGCATGAATTCGGCGGCGTCACGAGAGAACGTCGTCAGACCCGCCGAACCGTCGCCGAGGGTGGCCAGCACCGTCTTGCTGTCACGCAGCAGGGCGACCGTCTGCGGGAGCACCGAATCCAATGTCGACACCAGGAAGATGCCGCCGTCGATGATGTCGGTGAGTTTACGCGGACCGTCCGGGCCGACGCCGAGTTCGTCCACCACGGCCGCCAGTTGCGCCGGATCGACCTGTGCCAGCGTGGAATCCAGTTTGCCGAGCATCTGCCACAGCGGTACCGGCGCCGAGGTCCGGTCGATGGCGATCTCCGCGCCGTCCACCAGGAACGGACCGTCGTCGCGAGCGGGGCGGAAATCGAGGTACTGCTCCCCCGCCGTCGACAGGCTCGTCACGTCGACGGTGCCGTCGGCGGGAACCCGCACCTCGGCGTCGATGGTCGCGACGGCGACCACCCCCGTCGGCGTGAAATCGACCGATCTCACCTCACCGATCGGCACCCCGCGCAATGTCACGTCCTGACCGGCGAGCAGTCCGCCGGACTGTTCCAGTTGCACGCGCACGGTGTAGGTGGCGGCCGTCGGATCGACGCCGAGTGCCCCGAACACGAGGTACGTCGCGCCGAGGACCGCGGTGACGCCCAGCGCCACCGCCGACAGCGTCAGCCGGTAGGGCCGTCCGCCCCGGACCGCGCCGACCACGATCCGGGCCGGAGCGTCGGCGACCGTCGCGGCGAATCCGCCGAATCCGCCGCTCATCGGCCCGCTCCGAAGACGCGATCACGCAGTTTCAACAGGGTGTAGGTCAGCGTGCCGACCAGCGCCTGCCAATCGCTCGCGTCCGGAAGGCGGTTGCCAGGATCCGCGGAGTGGTTGACATCGGGCAGGGCGCCCACCGCGAAGTCGGCGAGGTCGACATTGCCGTGCGCCGAGGTGCCGCTGGTCAATTTCAGGATGGTGGGCAGCATCGCGTTCATCGCGGCGAGGCTGGCGTCGGGACTGGTCGCGGCGTTGTTCAACTGCTCGGCCAGTTCGTCGAGATTCGCGATCAGGCCGCCGGTCTCACCTCCCTGCACCACCGGGAATTTCGCCAGCTGGGTACTGAGGTTCTCCACCTGTCGCACCAGAGCGAGGGCCTGCTGGGAACTCGCGTCGACGGTGCCGAGCGCCGGGCCCGCCGCGCCGACGAATTCGTCGATCACTCCGCGCTGGGCGGCCAATTCGGCGACCAGCCTGTTGGTTTCGGCCAGCGCGACGCGGATGTCCTCGGAACGGGCGGCAAGCGCCCCGACCATGGCTGTCGACTGGTCGAGCAGCGTGCCGAGATGATCGCCCCGATCCCCCACCGAGCGCCCGAGGCCGTTGACGACCGAGGTCAGGTTCCTGATCGCCCCGCCGTTGACCAGTAGCGAGGCCGTCGTCAGCAATTCCTCCACGGTCGCCGCCGCCGAGGTGGCCGGGATCGGGATGGTGTCGCCGTCGCGCATCGCCGCGGTGGCGGGTGCGGCGTCCGCGGGCGCGGCGAGCGCGACGTAGACATCGCCGAGCGGTGTCGCGGTGCGCAATTCGGCCCTGGTGCCGATCGGCAGCGTGACACCCTCCCTGATACGCATGGTCACCGACGCGGTGTAGTCCGACACCGACATGTCGGAGACTTCCCCGACATCTGCGCCCGCGAGCCGGACCTTCGCCTTCGTCGGCAGGTTCAGCGCGTTGGCGAAACTCGCGTGGATGGTGTAGCTGTCACCGCCGACGCCGGGCGTGGTCAGCGGCAGATCCCCGAGTCCCATCCCGCATCCGGAGGTGGTCACCACGAGGCCGAAGGTGATCCCGAGAAGTGGATATCGTCGTCTCATCCGGGCAGCCTCGTCATCGCTTCCAGCATGTCGGTGATCCCGAAGTCCGGGCCGAAGTCCTGCAAAGTGCCCGTACTGCACCCCAATTGGCGCAGACCGAGGATATTGCACACTTCCTTGATCATCTGCCCGTCGAAGAAGACCCGTTCCAGCAGCGCGTGGATACGGACACCGCCGTTGGGCTGATCCACCGCGTTGTAGCCGTTGGCCATCAGCAGCGGTGTCACGTCCAGGAATTCGGCGAGCTGATCGCGATAGTCGGCCAGCGTTCGCATCACCGTATTCGTGTCGGCGACGGTGGTACGCAGGGCCTCGCGGTTCGCGGTGAGCAGATCGTCGGCCTGGCGCATCAGGGCGTTGATCTGCGCGCCCGTCGTGCCCGCGCCGATGTCGAGCTGGGTGAGCATATCGCCCAATTGCACCGAGGCGGCGCCGAAATCGCGGATCAGCCCGTCGTTGGCGGCGGCCGCCGACACCAGCGCCGACAGTTCGTCGACGATCTGGGTGACCGTATCCCTGGTCTCGGCGCCCGCGTCCTCACCCAGGCGCAGCGCGCGCGCCACTTCGTCCATGGTCGCGCGCAATTCGTCGCCGTTGCCGGTGGTTGCCGAAGTGGCGACCGCGAGCAGGCGCGCGATCGGGCCGTCGCCGCTCTGCTCGCCCTCCAGCCCGTCCGACATTCGGTCGGCCATCGAGATCAGCCGGTCGACGCCGACGGGGGTGCGGGTCTTGTCCGGTGCCAGCCGGGCGCCGTCGCGCATCACCTCACCGCCCCGGTAGACGGGGGTGAACTCCACGTGGCGGTCGGTGAGGACCGATGTCGACAGTGTCACCGCGGTCGCGTCGGCGGGAATCTTCACCTTTCCCTCGATGCGCATGGTCACCTCGACATGGGTTCCCCTCGGGGCGATCTCGGTCACCTCGCCCACCGGCATGCCGAGTACCGCGACGGCGTTGCCGACGTAGAGTCCCGCGGCGTTGTCGAATCGGGCGACGACGGTGATGTCGTCACCGCCCGAGGTCAGCGGACCGCCCGCGCAGCCGACGACCGCGCACACCGCGACCGCGACGGCCGCGCGCAGCACCATGGTCATTCTTCTCATTCGCAGTCCTCGAAATACGGCGGCAGGTTCGCCTGGTCGGCCCGCCCGCTGATCGCGCACATCCACGAGTCGACGAGCACCCCGCCCGGCGCGTCGAAATCGACGGAGTTGCCGTTGCCTGCGGAATTGGCGAGATTGCGGACCGCGACGGGCAGGATCTCCAAGGTGTTGCGCAGCAGGTCGTCGTGTCGGGCGAGACTGCCGAGCAGGTCGTTGAGCCCGTCGAGCATCTCGTCGACTTTCGGGCGGTCGTCGACGACGATCTGCCTGATCTGCTCGACCAGTCGCGTCGTCGCCGACATCAGCAGTTCGATGGCCCCGCGCCGGGAGGTGATGTCGCGCAACAGATCACGGCCCACCGTGACGATGGTCGCCACGTCGCCCTTTTGACTGTTCACGACCGAGGTCAGCTCGCGCACCCCCGACAGCAGCGAGCCGAGTTCGTCGCGGCGACTGCCGAGGATATTCGCCAGCGCGCGGATATTGGTCAGCACACCGGGGAGCACGGCGGGCACGCCGTCGAGTTGGGTGGCCAGCGCGTCGAGCGAGGTGCCGATCTGTTTCGCGTCGATCTGCTCGAAGGTGGTGGTGGCATTCTCCAGCGCCGCCTGGAGATCGTAGGGAACGGCGGTGTGCGAGAGCCGGATTCGGTGATCGGCGACCTCGCCGCCGCCCGCGGGCAGCAGTTCGAGGTAGCGCGCGCCGAGCAGGGTGGTCAGTTTGATAGCGGCGGTGGTCTCGGCTCCCAGGTGCACGTCGTTGTCGACGCGGAAGGTGACCAGCACCCGATCTCCGGTCAATTCCTGCCCGGTGACCGCCCCGACCTGCACCCCCGCGACGGTGACCCCGTCGCCGACGCGCAGACCGGCCGCCTGGGCGAATTCGGCGTCGTAACTGCGTTCGCCGATACCGATCGAGCTGAATCCCACCGTGGCCGCGAGGACGCCGACGAGCACGATCAGCGCGACCAGTCCGAGCATGCGCGAATTCCGCGATTCGAGCGGTTGCCGCAGCGCCACGAGCATGCGACCGGAACGAGAGGACGGTGTCGACATGGCACTCACCTGCACATCGGCGATTGTTCGACGGTTCCGGACGGCGTCGCCATTCTGATGATGGCGGGTATCAGGTCCGACAGGGCGGGCACGGCGGTGAAATTGAGATTGCACAGGTAGACATTCATATTGGCGCCCTCCTGGCTGATCCTGGCCATACCTTTGAGCAGCGCGGGCAGATTGAATCCGAGATAGGCGAACTGATCCTTGTTCTCCTCGAAATGCCGGGTGAACCCCGGTTCCCTGCTGAGCATCCGATCCAGGGCCGGACGGTCCTGTTCGACGATCGTCGCCATCCGTCCCGCCACCACCGAGGTGTCGGTGAGGGTGGTGAGGAATTCCTCCCGGTGACGCGCCAGACCCTCCACGATCGATCGGGTGCTGGTGATCAGCGTGCCGAGATCGCCGCGCCGCACGGCGATACTCTGGACCACCTGGTTGAGATTGGTGATGACCGATCCGAGTATCTGATCGGGTCCGGCCAGTGACTGCGCCAGCGTCGACATCTGCTCGATCAGCACGGTCAGCGAACCCGCGTCGCCCTGAAGCGCGGTGACCAGCGCGGCGGTCAGATTGTCGACCTGGTGCGGGTCGAGCCCGCCGAACAACGGCTCGAAACCGTTGAGCAGCGCGGACAGATCGAAGGACGGTTCGGTGTGCTCCACCGGGAGTTGCGCGCCGCCCGGCAGTTCTCCCGGCTGTCCGAAATCGCCGCGCGACAGTCCGAGGTAGCGCTGACCGATCACGTTCTGATAGGTGATCGCGGCCTTGGTGTCGCCGTAGAGCTTCTGGCGTTCCTGGACCCGGAAGCCGACCCTGGCACGAATTCCGTCGAGTTCGATGGTGTCGACGCGCCCCACCCTGACCCCGGCCATCCGCACGTCGTCACCGACGCGCAGCCCGGTCACATCGGTGAAGATCGCCGAATACGACCGGGTCGAGCCGTCGACACCGCGGTGCAACGTCACGAAGGTCATCCAGATGAGGGCGAAGGCGACGACGAGGAAAAGACTCAGTCCGATCGCCGACCGGCGGTAGTTCATCGGGGGGCACCTCCTGTTTCCGGCGTTGCGACGGTGAGCAGCGGAGCCAGCACGGCCTCGGCGGCATTGGCCTCACCGGCCAGCACCCGGCCGATGAGATCGAGCAGTTCGGGACCGAGTACCGGTCGTGGCATAGAGCGCGGGTCGAGTACCGCGGGTAGCGGCGCCACCGTCGCCTCGGTGGGGGCGGTCAGGCAGCTCGCGCCGGCGAGGTCCCCGTAGCGTGGGCAGTCCGCGCGGGTGTACGGGGTGTCGGGCGTCATGCGGATCTGGAATTTGCCGGTTCCGTTCTGCGATTCCTCGTTCCAGAATTCGGCGAACCAGACATCGGACAGCTTCTTGATGCGACCGACGATCGGCCCGAAACTCGAACTGCCCGCGGAGAATACGTCGAGGACCGGGGTCAGCTGATCGGTCGCGGTGACGAGTTCGTCGACGTGGTGGTCCATTCCCGTCCCGACCGTGGACAGGGTGGCGGTACCCGCGGTCAGCAGGTCGAGTAGTTCACCCTCGCGCTCCACCACGGTGCGCATGGGGATCACGGCGTGGTGCAGGACATCGAGCAGATCCGGTGCGGCGGTGGCCAAGCCCTGGACGGACTCGGTCAGCGCCGACATGGCGGACGGTTGCCCCGGCGGCGCGATCTGCGCGCCGAGTTCCCTGGTGATGCGGTCGAGTTGAGCGCCGGCGCGCACCAGATCCGCGCCACGCCGGTCGGTCGCCTTGGCCACCGCGGCGAGCACGCCGACGGTGTCACTGGTCCCGATCCTGGCGGTGGCGGCCACGATATCGCGCAACTTGGTCAGCGCGGTCTGCAATTGCACCGTCGACAGACTCTGGTCCTGGGCGATCTCGGCGCCCGCGCGCAACCCCGGCCCCGGCCCGTTGTCGACCAACTGCACCGAGGACACCGCGAAGATATTGCTCGGCACCACGCGCGCGGTGACCGAGTTCGGGATGCTCGGCAACGATCCCGGATCCAGTTGCAGGCGAACGTGACTCGCACCGCCGTCGACGGCGGGAACCACCTCGGCGACGGTGCCGACGAGCACACCGCGGAATTTCACGTCCGAATCGGGCGGCAGTCCGTCACCCACTTCGTCGAGCAGGGCGACGATCTGCGCCTTCGATTCGAAGGTTCCGGTCGATTTCATGAACACCAACCCGAGACCGACTGCGATGACCACGGCGAAAATAGCTCCGCGCAGCAGCAGCGCGCGCCCGGACGGTCCGCGCCCGTCCTTGTCGAACAGCACCGACATCGGCTCAACCTCCCAGCCGCGCGCTGGCCCCGATACCCCAGAGGGCAATGGTGAGCAGCAGATTGACGACGATCATGACCGAGATCGCGGCGCGCATGGCACGCCCCGCGGCGATTCCGACACCCTGCGGTCCGCCCGCGGCGTAGAAGCCGTAGTAGCACTGGATGGTGGTCGTCAGGATCACGAAGACCACGGCCTTGAGCAGCGAGTAGACGATATCGGGCCCGTTGAGCACGAGTTGGAAATAGTGGTGATAGGTGCCGACGGACAGCCCGCCGGAGGCCGCGACCACGAATTCCACGGCGAGATAGTTGACTGCCAGACAGACCAGATACAGCGGCACGATGGCGACCACCGAGGCCAGCAATTTGGTGCTGACCAGATAGGGAATGGACCGAATGGCCATCGACTCCATCGCGTCGATCTCCTCGGCGATACCCATCGCGCCCAATTGCGCGGTGAATCGGCATCCCGCCTGCGCGGCGAAAGCCAGCGATGCCATGATCGGGGCCAATTCCCGGGTCGACGCGGTGGACGCGACCAATCCGATAGCGGGTTCCATTCCGAGCAGATGCAGCGCGTTGTACCCCTCGAGTCCGACGATCGCGCCACCTGCCGCACCGAGCACGATGATGACGCCGGCGGTACCGCCGCCGACGACAATCGAGCCATTTCCCCATGCGATATCCGACAGCGTTCTCATGAACTCTGTTCGATAATGCCGCAACATCACCGGAATCGCTGCGGCGGCGCGGAAGAAAAAGGTGATCATATGGCCCAGCCGCATGAATGCGGTGCCGATGGATCGTGCATATCCGATGAGCAGACGGGTGCCCGGCGGATGATAGGTCGCGGCCATTACAAACCCTGCCTGGGAAACAGCATCATGAACAACTGGGTGAACAGCACGTTGACGATCATCAGCAAAAGGATCGAGGACACGACGGTGGAATTCACCGAATTCGCGACACCGGCCGGGCCGCCCTTGGTGGTGAGACCTTTGTGGCAGGCGACCACGGCGACGATGGCGCCGTAGACCACGGCCTTGATCAACGTCAGCACCATGTCGCCGACCGTGGCGAAGGACGCGAAAGTCACCACGAAGCTACCGGGCGCACCGCCCTGGGCGAAGACGTTGAACGCGTAGCCCGCGACGAATCCGACGAAGCACACGACTCCGGTCAGGGATACCCCGATCAGGATCGCGGCCGCGAAACGGGGCACGACCAGGCGCCGGATCACCGACAATCCCATGATCTCCATCGCGTCGAGCTCCTCGCGGATCTTGCGGGAGCCCAGATCGGCGCAGATGGCCGAGCCGACGGCGGCGGCCATCAGCAGCGCAGCGACCATCGGCGCGCCCTGCCGGATCACGGCGAGCCCGCTGGCCGCGCCCGCCAACGACGTCGCGCCGACCTGTCCGGCCAGCAATCCGAATTGAATGGACAGCGTGACGCCGATCGGCAAGGCGACGAATATCGTCGGCAGGACCGCCGCCGAAGCCATGAACGCGGCCTGCTGGACACATTCCCGGAACGGGAGACGTCCGGTCGCGATATCGATCAGCAGATACTGCACGGTGCGCACGCCGAGCAGGAATTGACCGCCGACAGTTTCGAGCGCCACGGCCGGATGCCGTTCCAGATAGCCACGGAACCAGGCGAGGATTTCACGGCTCGCCGACATCTTCGCGGGTGTCGGTCCCTCGGATTTCGCAGACAGGACAGGTTCGGGTGCGGCGCGGAAACGGTTCGTCATGGTCTGAACGTCTCCATTCGAGTAGGGGTGATCCGCGAATTCGCTGCACCGAGTGTGCTGGTGCCCGCACGGTCGCGTCAATAGTGGATCCATAAATTATCAGATTTGGATTCCGGACACTTCTCGCGGAAATGCCGAATAACCCGTCCGACTTCGGACGAGTATTTCGCATCAAGCGCGACGAATATTCGCCACGCGAGATTAAATAGTATCGAGCCTATTTTTAAGACCTGCCGGAGCGGCCGATCGAGCCGATATCCCTCCGATCACTGCCGCACCGCGGGGTGACACCCCGGGATATCACCGCGAGGGTTCGCCGGTAAAACGGCGACCGAGCCCATCGCACCGGCGAGCCGAACGCGACCGGCGTGGTGCGCGAGCGCGTCGCGCGATCATCACCGCGACGCCTGCCGCGCGGCACGACAGGGCTCACCGCCGATGCCCGTTGCCGCACTCGACGCCCGACAGCGGCCGGCGACGAACGCGCCCCGACGACGGGGGGACCGCGATGTGACGACACGGGCACGTTCCGCCCACTTCCGCTGTTCGACACCGCGCTACCCCGACCTTCTGTCTGTTCGCTTCCACACCACGGGCGCTCGCAGGCCGCACCGAATCGACCCCCTCGGGGATTCCCGATCCGTCGGCCGTCCCGCCGGCCACCTTCTTGGGCAACTATACAGTAGGTGTTACAGTTAATCGCACAACAAACGTCCGGTCGGGCTGTGCGCGGACCATCGGGCGGGACGACGCGGCCCGGGCACGGCGAACAGGCGGCGGCGGAGCGACATGCTCACCGACGCCGCGGCGGACTCTCGGCCGCAATCCCCGCGAACCGCCGATTCGCCCCGAATCATCCCGCTCGGCAGTATGATTCGTAGATACCGCTCTGTATTCAGGAGGTCGCCGTGGCCACGTCGAAGAAGCGGGATCGCACCGCGCCCATCGCCGGACTCGGCCCGCACACCGTCGAAACCTTGATCGACGCGGGCGAGACGCTGGCCCGCCGGGTCCGCCACGAGACCCTGCACAGCCCGCGCCCGGTGTTCCTCTATTACATCGCCCAGACCTTCGACACCTTGACCGCGAAACTGTCGGCGGGCAAACGTCCGCGACCCGCGACACCCGCCCACCAGTTGTGCCTGCACCTGATGATCGCGGTACTCGAGGAGCGGGAGCCTGGCGATTCCGTTCTCGCACAGGTCCGCTCGACGCTGATGCCGGAAGGCACCCACGAATCACTCGCCGCGATCGGCCGAATCCCGCTGCGCCCGGACCGCTCCTTCGATTTCGTCGCCCTCGGCGACACCCTGTACGGCCACGGCATGGGCGCGTTCTTCGCCCCGTTCGAGTCCGACGACTTGGTCGCCTAGGCGGTTTCGACACCTCGGCGCCCCGAGGTGGAACGGGTCTGCGGTATCGAATAGGTATGCGCGACAACCGCGATGGTCCCGGCGTTCCCGACACCGGGACTGGCAGCTCTCCGGCATGCGCAGGTCGGTAGGTGAACCCACCGGGTACGCCTCACTTCGTCGCCGGACCCGTGTCCTTTCGAGGCCGGCGACCCGCCGTTACCCGCGCTCCCCCGGCCCGTCGGCCACTTCGCGGGAGGCTTGCCGCCGAGCCGGATGCGCCAGACCCGCGAAGAGCAGGTCCAGCAGCCCCTCGGCGCTGCGGTATCCGGTCGGCGGGCGACCCGCCAGCGCGCGATAGAGCAGCGTGCCGATCACCGCGTCGGCCGCGGCGTCCAGATCCGCGTCGGCGCGGATCTGGCCCCTCTCCACGCCCGCGGCCATCCGCCGGATCAGGTGATCGCGGCTCGGACCGGTCAGTTCGCCGTAGAGTCGCTCCGCGTCGGCGGCGCTGTCGGCGGCGGCAGCGGCGAGCCCGCGAACCATCGCGACGGAGGCGGCGTCGTCCATCCGCTGGAACTGCCGATCCAGCCAGGCGCGCAGATCGGCTTCGACATCGCCCGAATCGGGCGGGACGCCACCGCTGGTGTCGAGGTAGCCGGACAGGACCGCTTCGGCGACGACCGCCGCCTTGGAAGGCCACCAGCGGTAGACCGTCTGCTTGCCGACGCCCGCGCCCGCCGCGATCGCCTCCATCGTCATCTGTTCGTAGCCGACAGATCCCAGCAGGTCACGGGCGGTTTCCAGAATCGCGCCGTGGGCGCGCGCGCTGCGCGGCCGACCTCGCTGCGTACCCGACATGTCTCGAAACCTTAGGGGACGCCCATACTGCCATTACGATACGATTCGTCTCGTAATACCGGATAGGAGTCCCCGTGGACAGAGATGTAGCGGTTGTCATCGGCATCGGCGGCATGGGCCGGGCAATCGCCGGTCGCATCGGCAGCGGGCGTTCGATACTGCTCGCCGATTTCGACGAAGCCGCGCTGACGGCCGTCGCCGCACAACTGCGCGATGCCGGACATCTGGTCACCGCGCGCGTGGTCGATGTGGCCGATCAGGACTCGGTGCGATCCCTCGCCGACGCCGCCGCCGCGCTCGGCCCGGTCACCCACCTCGCCCACACGGCGGGACTCTCGCCGACGCAGGCCACGGCCGAGCGGATCCTGCGGGTGGATCTCGCCGGCGTCGCCTACGTGCTCGACGAATTCGCCCGGGTGATCGCTCCCGGCGGGGCCGGGGTGGTCGTCGCGAGCATGGCGGCGCACATGTCGGGCGCGCATTTCGCCGAACACGACCGCGCGCTGGCGGCCACCCCGGCCGCGCGACTGCTGGCGCTGCCCTTCCTGTCCTCCGATGAGCTGAGCCATCCGACCGTGGCCTACGCACTCGCCAAGCACGCCAATGTCCTCAGAGTCCAGGCCGCGGCGGGCGCGTGGGGCACGCGCGGCGCCCGCGTCAACTCGATCAGTCCCGGCATCATCTCCACGCCGATGGGTCAGCAGGAACTCGACGGGGCGACCGGCGAGCATATGCGCGCTATGGTGCAGATGTCGGCTACCGGCCGCCTCGGCACCCCGGACGATATCGCCGCGGCGACGGCGTTCCTGCTCGATCCGCAGACGAGTTTCGTCACCGGGACGGATCTGCTCGTCGACGGCGGCGTGGTCGCGGCGGCCCGCGCGCTCGCGCCCGCGGAGTAGAGCGCGCACCGCGCGGGAAGGACATGCGACGACGATGTCGGATCACGCTTTTCACCCCGGACTGCCCCTGGCGCGGTTCATGCCCCGCGATGTGATTCGCCCGCGCACCTTGAAGGTGACTCGCGCACTCGCGAAACTGGCCCTCGGCGGGCCGCTGTCCGGCGCGACGACCGCGCGGGTCGACGCGGAGGTCTCGGTGCGCGTCTTCCGACCCGAGGCCACGCGATCGGCGACCTCGGGCGCACCGGGACTGCTGTTCATCCATGGCGGCGGATACGTACTCGGGTCCGCCGCCATGGGCGACGATCTCTGCCGACGGGCCGCCCGACGCCTCGGGGCGGTCGCCGCCTCGGTGGAATACCGGCTCGCCCCGGAGCATCCCTACCCCACTCCTTTGGAGGACTGTTACGCGGGATTGCGTTGGCTGGCAGCACAACCCGATGTCGATCCGGACCGGATCGCGATCGTCGGAGAGAGCGCGGGCGGTGGCCTCGCCGCCGCGCTCGCCCTGCTCGCCGCCGAACGCGGCGAGATCCGTCCGGCGTTCCAGGCACTGTCGTATCCGATGCTCGACGACAGAACGACGAGACGCACCGATATCGATGACAGCACCCTGCGCCTGTGGAGCCGGAGCAACAACAGTTTCGGTTGGCGCTCCTATCTCGGCGCCGCGACGACCGGCGAGGTACCGGCACTGGCCGCGCCCGCCCGATACGACGATCTGTCCGCATCGCCGCCCGCGTGGATCGGCGTCGGCACCAATGATCTGTTCCACGACGAGGACGTCGCCTACGCGCGCCGGCTGAGCGACGCCGGAATCGCCTGCACCCTCGATATCGTGCCCGGTGCGTACCACGGCTTCGACCTGGTCGAGCGGCGCTCGTCCGTCACCCGGGATTTCTCCTGCAGGCGCATGGCGGCACTCGCGATCGCCCTCGGTGACGGCGACCGCACCGTCGCCTGATCCCCCGAAGGCGCCGCCGAATCTCGGCGGCGACTTTCTATTGACTCGATTCAATGACATCTGTCAGTATATTCACTACCGCTCGCGGCCGGAGGCTCTTATCCGACAGCGAGATCAGCAGGTGGAGAACAGATTCCGCGCCGTAATGGCTCCTCGCTGTCTACCTTCATTGACAAATGTCAATGGCGTCCGTAAGAAGTCGAGCCATGAGCGAAATCCAGGACAGGCCACGGGGGCGCGAAGCCCAGCGCTTGCAGACTCGCCAGCGCGTGCTCGACGCCGCCGTCGCCGAGTTCAAGGAGACCGGAATGGCCGAGGCCGACGTGGGCGCGATCGTCGAATCCGCCGGGGTGGCGCGCGGCACCTTCTACTTCCACTTCCCGACCAAAGAACATGTACTGCTCGAGCTGGAGGCTCGGGAGGAAGCCAGGATCGCCCGGCAGCTGACCCGCTTCCTCGCCGAACCGCGCGACCTGCCCTCGGCCCTGTCGAAGACGATCCAGCTGGTCGCGGCACTGGAAGGCAGGCTCGGCAGCTTGCTGTTCAAAGACCTTCTGGCCGTGCACTTCTCACCGACGAGACCGTTGACCGACGAGTGGATGGAACATCGCGTCATCGTGCTGGTCGTGCGGATACTGGAGAACGCGCGCGACGCGGGTGAGGCCGAACTCGCGGTCGACCCCTACCACAGCGCGGTGTTCTTCCTACTCGGTCTCTACGCCCTGCTGACCACGACGACCAGCACGAAACAGTTGCGTGACGTGGCGCTCGACAGCTACCTGACCACCGTGCTGCGCAGTCTGGAGCCGCGATGAGTACGGCGCCACCATCAGCCGACCGATGCCCGGCATCGGCGCACCGAAGGATACGGAGATACGGGTATGTGGCAAGACATCTTTCGCCTGGCGGTCGCGTGGGGCGCCGTCATCGGAATCATCGCCTTCTGGTACTGGGTGATGAAGAATATCGGGACCTTCTGATCGTGGGCGCATCAGACGATCGTCGACGTCCGCGCGGTGCCGGTGATGACCGATAGCGCTGCGGCGCACGCGTTGTCGATCGAACGTAGTTGCGCGGTGACGGCGGTGGCGTTCTCCGAACGCCGCCGCGAGGGTGTTCGCCTGATGACGGGGGAACGCCGTGGTTTCGGGTTGAACGCGACGCGACGCGTCGTGCACGTCCCGTATCCGCCGATCGGCCCCGGCTGGACCCGCACGACGCTGAGCTGCGGGGTGGCGTTGCAGTGCGCGCCGTCCAAGGACCGGATCGCCCGCTACGCCCTGCACGAGCTGTCACCGCGACAACTCGGCGCGCTGTCCCTGGTCGAGGGCGCGGTGGCCGCGGGCTGGATCGGCGACCGATTCCCCGGGCTGGTCCCGGAGTTACGCCGGATACTGCCCGATCTCGAGATCGCCGACCACGACCTCGACGGTGACGAAATACTCGACCGTGCCATGGATCTCGCGCGTTCACGGCGGCCGTTGACCGGACATCCACTGCTGGGGAATCTGCCGTTGGCCGCACCCGCGCGCGGTGCGCTCGCCGCGGCCGCGCGGCGGGTATACGGCCGGATGCCGTGGACCTCCTCGCGCAGCGATTCCTACCGCGTGATGTCGGTACCGGTCGGCGGTGACGGTGGCGCCCGCAATGCCAACCTGCCGCCGCCGAGCCGACCCGAGAACGAGGACATCGAGATCCGGGCCGATCAGCGGGCCGGGGTTCCGTACCCGGAGTGGAATCAGTGGACCGATTCCTTCCTGCGCGACCACGTCGCGGTACTCGAACGCAAGCACCCGACCCGGTCGCGACCGGTCGGCGCGGTATCCCCCGACGTGCGGCGCTGGTTCGAACAGCACACCCACCGCGCGATGCGCACCGGCCTGGACGACGGCAGCGATCTCGACATCGACCGCTACGTGCGCCACCACGTCGACCTGATGGCGGCGCGGGCGAGCGAACCGCGGGTCTTCCGCGACCTGCTGCCCAGCTCACGTGACGTGGCCACCGCGCTACTGCTCGACGGCAGCTCCTCGCTCGGCGTGCACGGCGGCCGGATCTTCCGTCTGGAACTCGAATGCGCCGACGCGCTGTCCCGCGCGATGACCGCGGCTCGCGAACGGCACGGCATCTTCGTGTTCACCGGCAACACCCGCCACCGCGTCGAGGTCGACTGCCTCAAGGATTTCCACGACACCCATTTCGTCGATCCGAGCAGTCTGGGATTGCGGACCGGCGGCTACACCCGTCTCGGCGCGCCACTGCGGCACCTGACCCGTCGGCTGCTCGAACAACCCAGCGAACGCAGGCAGATCATCGTCATCGGCGACGGCCTCATGTCCGACGAGGGGTACGAGGGCCGCTACGCGTGGGCCGATGTCGCCCACGCCGTCACCGAGGCCGACGAAGCAGGCGTGTCCATCTACTACCTCGGCGTCGGCCCCACCCGCGTCGATCCCCTGCCCGAGGTTTTCGGCCCCCGCCGCTCCCGACGCATCCGGCGCGCCGAAGAGCTTCCCCGCGTACTCGCCCATATCCACCGGGAGTTGGTTACTCGATGACGAACGATCTCTACTACGCCAACGGCACCGAGGTGCAACTGTTCGAATGGGCCTTCCAGCAACAGATGCCGGTGATGCTCACCGGTCCGACCGGATGCGGTAAGACGCGTTTCGTCGAACACATGGGGCAACTGCTCGGCCGACCCGTGGTCACCATCAGCTGCCACGACGATCTCACCAGTTCCGATCTCGTCGGCCGATTCCTCGTCTCGGGCGGCGATGTCGTCTGGAACGACGGTCCCCTGACCAGGGCCGTGAAATCCGGCGCGCTCTGCTATCTGGACGAAGTCGTCGAAGCCCGTCACGACTCGCTGGCCATCCTGCATTCGCTCACCGACCACCGGCGCACGCTGTTCCTCGACCGCGCCGACGAAGTCGTCACCGCGCCGGAGCCGTTCATGCTCGTGTGCTCCTACAACCCCGCCTACCGCAGTTCGCTCAAGGAGTTGAAACCCTCGTTCCGGCAGCGGTTCGTCACCATCGCGATGAACTACCTGCCCCCGGAACGCGAAGCCGACGTCCTCGTCGCCGAGGCCGCGGTCGACCGCGCGGTCGCACAACGACTCGTGAACTGCGCCACCACCATTCGTAACGCCGATGAGGTATTCCACTTCGAACCGCCCTCGACGCGGGTGCTGGTCGCCGCGGCGCGGCTCATCGCCGCCGGAGCGAGCGAACTCGAAGCGGCCCACGCCTGCATCCTGGCGCCGCTCAGCAGCGACGGCGCCATCACCGAAGGTCTGCGAGAGATCGCGGCGGCGAATCTGCTCGCCACCGACGGCTCGCACGTGCAGTCACCGTAGGAGGACAACTGCCATGAACGAACAAGACCGCAAACGAAAGCGCGCGCTGATCGTCTTCCAGATCGTCATGTACGGCTTTCTCCTGACGATGTTCCTCATCCAGATGAATATGTACATGAACCGGGATTGGTAGGAGCGGTCATGAATCTGCCGACCTTCACACGTCGCCGCGCGAGCGCGGATACCGCGAAAACCACCGCGACCTCCTCGGTCACCTACGACCAGCACCACGAACAGAGCCGCGCGGCCCAGCGTCACGCCGATATCTGGCTCACCATCGGCACCGCGTTGATGGGCACCTTCGTCCTGGGGTTCATCGGATTGCCGATCTTCCTGCGCGGCGTGTGGCTGCAACGTCAGGCCCAGAAGGCCGGGCTTTCGGTGCGGCCGATCATGGTCACGCTGATCGGGTACCTGGTCGTGCTGGACGCCTTCCTCAACAGCATCGGCTGGATTCTGGATCTGGGCGCCAGCCACACACTGATCACGCGCGTGTTCTTCACCGCGTGGGGGAATTTCGTCGACAACGGCTATTTCTGGCACTACAACGAATTGTGGATCGGCGGTTCGAGCGCGCCCGGCGAGAAGGGCTGGGAAGTCACGCTCATCTTCACCGTCTTCCCGATGCGCGTTGCCGCCGCGATCGCCTTCCTCCAGATGAAGCGCTGGGGACACCAGTGGCTGACGGTCACCTGCTGGTTCGGCGTCGTCATCTGGGTGGGTTACGTGGTCAATATGACCATGTACGCCGATATCCGTTTCGACGGCACCGTACTGCCGGTGGTCGGCTGGTGGTTGTACGACATCTTCTACATCACACCGTTCCTGGCGATTCCCTATCTGCACACCGTCAACCGCGAGATCTTCTCCGACTGACTCGACGAATCCTTCACGGCTCCAGGAGAATCCCATGAGCACATCCCCCGCCTCGACCGAGAACACCGGTGAGAAAGAGCTGCCGCTCGGCACGACACCGGCCTTCGCCGGAATGCACAAATGGCTCAAGCGCGGCATATTCGTCTGCCTGTTCGCGCTCGTCGTCGAAGGCGCGTTCACCGTGCCCGCCCTCGCCCTCTGGTACGGCTGGCCGACGCTGTCGTTCACCGAGATCTGTAGCGAACTGATGAAGGTGCGCTATTCCGACGACACCGTCGAATGCGAACACCCCTATCCGGTCGACGGCCCACCGTTCGGCGGCAAACCCGAGGCGGCCGATCAGACCACGGCGCGTGACGAATGGGGTGTTCAACCCAAACCCGATTACGGCCGAATCGGATTCCGCGAACTCATCCGGATCCACGAGGAGCGGATCGCCAGGCAGGAGGCCCAGAATGCGGCACCACGGTAGGAAAGCTATTCTGCCCGAGACATTCTGAACGCCGGGGACATTTTCGAAGAAGGGTGGCCTGTGACGCCGCAAGCTCTTGTGACGGCGCTCGGGATCGGCATGGCCGTGAAGGAGGCGATCCGCGCGGGTGTCGACCGGGCCGTGCCGTTCCGGGCGAGAATTCCGATCCGTGTCGCCGAGGCCGACGAACGCTGGCTCGGCGACGCACTCGGACTGCCGCCGGGTTCGATCACCTCGATCCGGGTGCTCGACCACGACTCCGGCACGGCGTCGCGGGCGCGTATCGCCGTGAAAACCGAGGCGGACCTGCCGACGCACCTGTTCTTGAAGATGGTGCCGCGCAACTATCTACAGCATGTGCTGATGAATATCTTCCGGCTCGGCACCAAGGAGATTTTGGCCTACCGCGCGCTCGGTGACAACCCGCCGGTGCGGGTGCCGCGCTGTTACGTGGCCGAGACCGACGGGTTCCGGCGGCGCAGCATCCTGGTCCTGGAGGATCTGTCCGAGACCGCGGAATTCCGGACCGTCATCGATTCGGTGACCCGTGCCGAGGCCGAGGCCGTCGCCGACGCCATGGCCGATCTGCACGCCGGATTCTGGGGCACCGACCGTTTCGCGGGCGATCTGCTGCCGTTGGCGCGGCGTTCGGCCACCGAGATCCGCATCGGCGACATCATCCGCAGGCAATTCCTCGCCCAGATCACCGGACACACCGCGGATCTGATCCCCGAGGAGACCAAGCGGCAGTGCCGGATGTTCTACGAGCGCAGCGGTGATATCGACGCGTTCTGGGCCGCGCAGCCGCAGACCCTGATCCACGGCGACCCGCACCTGGGCAATCTGTTCTTCGAGGGCGCCGCTCCGGGTTTCCTGGATTGGCAGGTCGCGTCGGCGGGCGCGGGCATCCGCGATCTCGCGTATTTCGCGACGGCCTCGGTCGAACCCGATCTGCTGCGGACAATCGAACGTGAACTGGTCGAACGGTATACGGCCCGGCTGCGCGCCGCGGGCATCGAGGTCGACACCGAGCGCGTGTGGACCCTGTATCGGGCCGCGGTCACCGAATTCTTCCTCGCCGCGGTCTGCACGGCGGAAGCCGGTGAGCGGATGCAGCCGCTGGATGTGTCGCGGGTCGGGGTGGAACGGGCGGTCGCCGGAGTTCTGGCGCACGACAGTTTCACGGTGCTGATCGAGCTGATCGACACCGCGGAAGCCTGATACCGCAACGGGATTCGGCGGTCCGCGCCGAATCCCGTCACCGGTCAGAGGAAATCCGAGCCGCCGTCGACATTGACGTTCGCGCCGGTCATGTAGGAATTCCGGCGTGAGGCCAGGAAGGCGGCCACCGGCCCGATCTCCTCGGGCAGGCCGGCGCGCGGCAGTTGCGCGGGGTGGCCGTAGTGGGTGTCGATCGCCTCCATGAGGCGGTAGGGGTCTTCGGTGTCGATGCCGACCGAGCGCGCCCACGCGGTCAGCGCCGGGGTGACGAAGGTGCCGGGCGAGACCACGTTGACCAGGATCTCGTCCTTGGCCAGCAGTAGCGACAGATTCTTCGACACACTCGTGACCATCGCCTTGGCCGCGGTGTAGGCCACCAGCGAAACCGTCTGCCGCTGAGTCGAATGCGCCGAGAAGTTGACGATGCGGGCCCAGTCGGCACTGCGCAGCAGCGGCAGCGCGGCATTGACGCAGTGCACGATGGAGAGCACGCCGTGGTCGAGCGCCTCGCGCCACTGATCGTCGGTCAATTCCTCGACGGTGCCCTGCACATTCGGTCCGACGGTATTGATCAGCGCGTTGAGTTCACCGTTCCAGCGCAGGCGCAATCGCGCGAAGACGTCCTCGACCTGAGCGGTGTCCATGACGTCGGCGGCGAGTCCGACCGCGTCGGGACTGCCCAGACGGGCCAGCTCCTCGGCCGCCGATTCCACGTCCGCGCGCGAGCGGCCGACCACGGCGACCCGTGCGCCCTCCTGCGCCAGGCAGCGCGCGGTGGCGAGCCCCATGCCGCGACTGCCGCCGACCACCACGGTCGCCGCGCCGTCGAATCCCAGATCCATCTGTGCTCCTCTTCCGCCGTCGCTCGGCCGGGACCCGGAGCCGCGATACGGCGCCACGCCGGACCGTCTTGAATACTGTATCCCATTCGGTAAATGAGACGACAGGTATCCGCGACGTCGGGCGAGCACTCCCCCTTCCATTTTGTCATTGGGTGCCATTATGCTGGCGGTCACATCTCTACAGCCTCCGAGGAGTACCCATGAGCGACGCGCCTGCCAACGAGACGGTTGCCACCAACGACACCCTGATCGAGGCCGACGTCCTCGTCGAGGAGGTCTCGATCGACGGAATGTGCGGTGTCTACTGACCCCGCCGCACCATTCGACCCGGCCCTGCCCTACACCTTGGCGGGGTCGGTGTCGTTGCGGCCAGAACCTTTCGGCGCGCTGGTCTACGACTACGCGACCCGACGGCTTTCCTTTCTGAAGACACCCCTGCTGGTGAATGTGGTCCGCGAGCTGGAGAACCATCCCGACGCCGCGAGCACCCTGGTCGCGGTGGATGTCCCCGCCGCCGACCACGACCGGTATCTACACGCTCTCGCCGGACTGTGCGAGTCGGGCACGATCGCGCTTCGCACAGCCTCCTGAAGCGGACGGGAACATCATGAAACTTGTCGATCATTTCGAATACGGCCTCGACGCCCCCATCTGTCTGACCTGGGAGTTGACCTACGCCTGCAACCTGGCGTGCACGCACTGCCTGTCCTCGTCGGGCCGCAGGAACCCGCGCGAGCTGAGCACCGAAGAATGCAAGGCCGTGATCGACGAGCTCCAGCGCATGCAGGTGTTCTACGTCAACATCGGCGGCGGCGAACCGACGGTGCGCCAGGACTTCTGGGAACTGCTCGACTACGCGGTCGACCACGGCGTCGGCGTCAAATTCTCCACCAACGGCGTGCGCATCACCCCGGAGCGGGCCGAACAGCTCGCCGCCAGTGACTACGTCGACGTGCAGATCTCACTCGACGGCGCGACCGCCGAAGTCAACGACGCCGTGCGCGGCGCGGGTTCGTTCGCGACCGCGTGGCGGGCCATGGAGAATCTCGCCACGGCGGGTAAGACCGGCTTCAAGATCTCGGTGGTGATGACCCGCCAGAATGTCGGTCAACTCGACGAGTTCAAGGCCATCGCAGACCGTTTCGGCGCGCAACTGCGCATCACCCGGCTGCGGCCGTCCGGACGCGGCGCCGATGTCTGGCAGGATCTGCATCCCACCGCCGACCAGCAGCTGGTCATCTACAACTGGCTGATCGCCAACGGCGAGAAGGTGCTGACCGGTGATTCGTTCTTCCACCTCAACGCACTCGGCTCGACCCCGCTGCCCGGCCTGAACCTGTGCGGCGCCGGTCGCGTGGTCTGCCTCATCGACCCCGTCGGCGATGTGTACGCCTGCCCGTTCGCCATCCACGACGAGTTCCTCGCGGGCAATGTCCGCGACAAGGGCGGTTTCGAAACGGTGTGGCGCGGCTCGGAACTGTTCACCCGCCTGCGTGAACCGCAGACCGGCGGCGGCTGCACCTCGTGCTCGGCGTTCGATTCCTGCCGTGGCGGCTGCATGGCGGCGAAATTCTTCACCGGCCTGCCGCTGGACGGTCCCGATCCGGAATGCGTGCGCGGCAATGCCGAACTGGCACTGGTCGGCGCGGGCGCCAACCGGCCCCAGCCCGACAAGGACCATTCGCGCACCGGTAAGCGCCGCAGCAAGTCGGTGGCGCTCGGCCTGCCCGCGCCGTCGCGGGCGACCGCGGTGATGGTCGCGCCCGATCGCGCCTGCGACACCAGCCCGCTGGCCGGATTCGGCGGCCTCTGACGGCGTAGGGACCGGCCCGGTCAGGGCCGGATGATCAACCGGAAGCCCAGGTGCGAGGTCGAGGTCTCGACGGCCTGGGCCATCCGGGCCGCGGGCCGGTACCGCCTGCAATAGTTCGGGGCGCACAGATGTGAGCCGCCCTTGATGACGCGGCGGCCGATCCGCGGCTGTGCCCGGTCGACCTGTGCCCGGTCGACGCTGTCGGCTTCGGTGCCGCCCCTGGGATCGACGGCGACACAGCAGGCGTGCGCCTGGCCCTGGTGGGCGGTGTACCAGTCCTGGGTCCATTCCCAGACGTTGCCGACCATATCGACCAGGCCGTAGCCGTTGGGCGGGAAGGAACCCACCGGCGAGGTGCCCTCGAATCGGTCGACTCGCGTGTTGTGGTGCGGGAATTCGCCGTGCCAGGTATTGGCCATCAGGGTGTTCCCCGGCGCGAATTCGTCGCCCCACGCGAACTCCGCGCCGTCGAGTCCGCCTCGGCACGCGTACTCCCATTCGGCCTCGGTCGGCACCTCCTTGCCCGCCCACTCGGCGTAGGCCACGACGTCGTCCCAGGCGATGTGGACCACGGGATGGTCGGGCCGCTTGCGGACGGAGGTGCCCGGCCCCTGCGGATGCCGCCAATCCGCGCCGGGAACCCAGTGCCACCACTGGTACGGGAGGTCCATGCGCACCGGACGGTCCGGCTTGACGAACACCGAGGAGCCCGCGACCAACTGATCGGGATCGGCGTCGGGATAGTCGGCGGCGCTCGGGGTCCGTTCGGCGACGGTGCGGTAGCGCGTGCGGGAGACGAACCGGGCGAATTCGGCATTCGTCACCGGACGCGGATCGAGCCAGAATCCGCCGACCGACACCCGGTGCGTCGGCGCTTCCTCGGGATAGTGGCGGTCCGAGCCCATGGTGAAGGTACCGCTGTCGATCCACACCATCCCCCGGTGCGCGGCCGGGTCGGGAACTGTCCGAGCGCCCGGTATATCGCCCGCGGAGGTACCGCTCGGATCCGATCGAGGTGCGTCGTGCCGTAGCCCGTTCGCGACTCCACTACCCATGCGGTCCCACTCTCCACCCGTCGACGAGGATTCCGGCCTGTGCGCCCAGTGTGACCCCCGCGGCCCCGAAATCCCTCGCACGGCACGGGTGAAGCGCGGCCGTATCGCGCGCGTGTCACCCGTAGGGGGTGATGCCCGTGGTTCCACGACTGCGCCACAGTCGCATCCAGTGCCTCGGCAGCTCGAACAAGGAGTCGGTCCATGGTGGTGGAAAATCCCGCGGCGGCTACCGTCCGCGCCTCCTCGAGTTCCCCGGCAGCGACTCCGGGCGGTGACCCGCTGCCCAGCTGGCGGGAGGGTGCGGCCAAACGCGCCGTGCTCGATTTCGTGGAGCGGGTGGCGGCCGAGGCGGTGCCGCCCGAGGATCGGGTCGCCGTCTTCGACAACGACGGCACGCTGTGGTGTGAGAAGCCGATGCCGATCCAGCTCGACTTCATCCTGCGTCGGCTGGTCGCGATGTGCGAGAAGGTGCCCGCCCTTCGGACTCGCCAGCCCTGGCAGGCGGCCTACACGCGCGACTACGACTGGCTCAACGACGTGATCACCAAGCACTATCGCGGCGACGACAGCGAGGTCGCGGTGCTGGCCTCCGGAATGCTCACGGCGTTCGCCGGAGTCACGGTGGAGGAATTCGAGGCCCAGGCCGATCGGTTCCTGCGCACCACCGAGCACCCGACTCTCGCCCGCCCGTACACCGCGTGCGCCTACGCGCCGATGGTCGAACTACTCGGCATGCTCGAAGCCACCGGATTCGCCAACTACATCGCCTCCGGCGGTGGTCGCGATTTCATGCGGCCGATCAGCCAGGAGATGTACGGCATCCCCCGTGAGCGGGTCATCGGCAGCAGTGTCTCGCTGGCATGGAAGGACAGTACGGTCGTCCACACCGCGGAATTGGATTTCCTCGACGACGGTCCGGAGAAACCCGTGCGCATCTGGAGCCGAGTCGGCCGACGCCCCCTGCTCGCCGTGGGAAATACCAACGGGGATATCCCGATGCTGCGATTCACCGAGCGCGACGGTGTTCCGTCGCTGCGGATGCTGGTGCTCCACGACGACCCCGACCGCGAGTTCGACTACGAGACGGGTTCCGAGCAGGCACTCGAAGCAGCCGACGCCGAGGGCTGGACGGTGGTCAGCATGAAGGACGACTGGTCGACCGTGTTCGAGGCCCGGTAGCGGACAACTCCCGGTTTCGAAACCCGAAAGTTGTTCTCACCCATCGTGGGTGAGGCGAGCCGGAAGGTGGGCGCTTACGTTCGATCGGGGGGCGAACCGTCGGGGGGCCGTCCATCAATGAGGAGAACGCCAATGGCAGTTCCTTTCCGCGGTGTGGTCAACCTCGATATCCGTGATTCGATCCCGGACTGGGGCCCCTACGAGCAGCCCAAGGCCGCGCCGGGATCGCCGAATATCGTCTACATCGTGCTCGACGACGTCGGCTTCGGCGCGATGAGCTGCTACGGCGGCCCGATCGAGACGCCGAATATCGACCGGATCGCCGCCAACGGATTGCGCTACAGCCAGTGGCACACCACCGCGCTGTGCTCGCCGACCCGTTCCTGTCTGCTCACCGGCCGCAACCACACCACCAACGGCATGGCCTGCATCAGTGAGGCCGCGGTCGGATTCCCCGGCGGCAACGGCCACATTCCCCCGGAATGCGCCACTCTCGCCGAGATCCTGGTCGACCAGGGCTTCAGTACCGCGATGGTCGGCAAATGGCATCTGTGCGCCGAAGACGAGATGAATCTGGCGTCCACCAAACGCAATTGGCCGGTCGGTCGCGGTTTCGAGCGCTTCTACGGATTCCTCGGCGCGGAGACCAACCAGTGGTATCCGGATCTGGTGCACGACAACCATCCCGTCGAACAGCCGTCGACGCCGGAGCAGGGCTACCACCTCAGCGTCGACATCACCGACCGGGCCATCGAGTACATCGATGACGTCAAGTCCATCGCCCCGGACCGTCCGGTATTCCTCTACTACGCACCCGGTTGCGCGCACGCGCCCCATCACGCGCCGCGCGAGTGGATCGAGCGCTACCGGGGACGGTTCGACGCGGGCTACGAGGTGATGCGCGCGGAGATCCTGGAACGGCAGAAGCAGATGGGCCTGGTCCCGATGAACACCGAACTGCCGCCGCTGAATCCGATCGGCACCCCCGACACCCGGAGCGGACCGGATGGTCAGCCGTTCCCGCCGCTGGACTACACCCGCCCGTGGGACAGCCTCAACGACGACGAGAAGCGACTGTTCGCCCGGATGGCCGAGGTGTACGCCGGATTCCTCTCGCACTGCGACGATCAGATCGGGCGACTGCTCGACTATCTGGAGAGTACCGAGCAACTCGACAACACCATGATCGTCGTGGTCTCGGACAACGGAGCCAGCGGCGAAGGCGGTTCGGACGGCTCGGTCAACGAGAACAAGATCGCGAACAGCGTCCCGGACGACCTGGCCGAGAACATGGCCGCACTGGATCTGCTCGGCAGCCCGATGACCTACAACCACTACCCCAACGGCTGGGCGGTGGCGTTCAACGCCCCGTTCAAGATGTGGAAGCGGTACTCGTTCAACGGCGGCACCTGCGACCCGTGCGTCATCTCCTGGCCCGACGGGATCAACGCCCACGGCGAGATCCGCGACCAGTACCACCACGCCGTCGATCTGGTGCCGACCATGCTGGACTGCCTCGGCATCGAACTGCCCGACATGGTCAAGGGCCACACCCAGGTGCCGTTGCAGGGGGTGAGCATGCGTTACAGCTTCGACGCCGCGAATATCCCGACCGCCAAGCACACGCAGTTCTACTCGATGCTCGGCGGACGCGGGATCTGGCACGACGGCTGGAAAGCCGTCACCACCCACCCCACGCTCAGCGGCTGGAGTCACTTCCCCGACGACACCTGGGAGCTGTACCACACCGAGGTGGACCGCTCGGAGATGCACGATCTCGCCGCCGTGGAACCGGGCAGACTCGCCGAACTGATCGGATTGTGGTTCTACGAGGCGGGCGTGAACCAGGCGTTCCCGCTCGACGACCGTTCGGCCGTCGAGATCCTCACCACCACCCGCCCCCAGCTCGCGCCACCGCGCAACCGCTACGTGTACCGCCCCGGCGGCGCCGAGGTGCCGGAGTCGGTCGCGGTCAACATCCGTAACCGCTCCTACTCGATCGGGGCGCTGGTCGACCTGCCCGGTCCGGGCGCGTCCGGCGTGCTGTTCTCCCAGGGCGGCCGATTCGGCGGGCACGCGTTGTACGTGAAGAACAATCGTCTGCACTACGTCTACAACTTCCTCGGCAGCGAGGAACAGCGGATCAGCGCGACCGAGGACCTGCCGACCGGCCGCGACCTGATCCTGGCCGCGTCCTTCGACAAGGACGGCGAGGATCCGCCCGGCACCGCCCAGGGGACGATCACCCTCTACTACGGTGATCGCCAGGTCGGTGCGGGCCGAATCCGAACTCAGCCGGGCAAATTCAGTATCGCCGGGACGGGCCTGCACGCGGGCCGCGACAACGCCGAAGCCGTCACCGACGACTATTCGGGTGAATTCCCGTGGTCGTTCACGGGCGGGACCCTGCACCGGGTGGCCGTCGATGTCAGCGGTGAGCCCTACGTCGATCTCGAGCGCGAGGCTGTCGCCATGCTCTCGCGCGAGTAGTACGCGCATGGTCGTTGTCTCGGAGCAGCCGGGGCGTCACGCCCCGGCTGTCGAGCCGGTGAGCCGACAGTGCCCACCCGGGTGATCCGCGCGCGCCGTCCGCCCAGGTCATCGACACGCTGCTGGCGATCGGACTCGGACTCCTCGGCGCGGTGGCGCTGATCTTCTCCGTGCTGTTCCTGGTCGTCCAGTGGGTGAGCACCACGTTCTCGCCGCGGTTGATGCTGTTCCGCGACGACCCGATCGTCTGGCGCACCTTCGGTTTCGCCGTCGGACTCGTCGTGTTCTGCGTCACGGCCGCCCTGAGCATCGGCAAGCGCGCCGATGTCTCGGTGGCCGTGCCGGTACTCGCGATGTTGTTGCTGCTCGTATTGATCGCGCTGTTGCGGACATTGCAGTTGCGCGCCTTCTCCGCCATTCAGCTGGCGCCCGCGCTCGGCTCGATCGCCGCGCGCGGGCGCGAGGTGCTCGGCGCCCTCTACACACGTGACCGCACCGAGCTCGCGACGACTCCACTGCCGCCGCCGAGCACCACCGTCGGCTGGCCCCATCCGCCCGCGGTGTTGCAGCGGGTGCGGACCCGGCGGCTGGTCGACGCGGCCCGATCCGCCGACGTGGTCATCGTGCTTCGCGAAGCTCCGGGCGCCACACTGCATTTCGGCGATCCCGTCGCCGATGTGCACGGCGGCGCGCTTCCCGACGACGTCGTCCTGCACGGGCTGAGGCTCGGCGATGAACGCACCTTCGAACAGGATCCGCTGTTCGCGTTCCGCCTGCTCGCCGACGTCGCGTTACGCGCGTTGTCGGCGGCCGTGAACGATCCGGCGACGGCGGTGCAGACCTTCGACGGGTTGGGTGACCTGCTCGGACGGGTGGCGGCGATGCCGCACGGTCCGCTGCGCCTGACCGACCGGGACGGCGTGCCACGACTCGTCATCCCCCGGCCCGACTGCGAGGAATTCCTCCGAACCGGCGTCGACGACATCATCTTCGCCGCCCGCTCGCCGATGGTGCTCGCGGGTCTGCGGACCATGCTGCGACGTGCGCGTGAACGTGCCGCGCCGGAGAACGCCGGACTGTTCGACGAACGCGCGGCGCTGCTGGACGGCCGGTTCGCCACCCCACCACCGGAAGCTCTGTGACAGAATCAGCGAACCAGACAACGGCGTCGAAGTAACTGTGCCAGATCAGAATTCAACCACCGGAGGGCCGCGGCCCGGACCGGTTCGAGGAAGCGGGAACACGTCTTGTTCTGGGGACTCATCACGACCGTCATCGTCATCGCACTGCTGCTGCTCGTCGCCACGGCCATGAAACCGCGCGAGCGTCACGACAGCCGCACGCGGTTCGCACCGGAAACACCCGCCGGGAGCAGGGAGAGTTCACGTCCCGCACCGGCGATGCACCACTGACCCGTTCCGGGGTCGACCGAGTCGATCGCATGCGTCCCGACGTCGTGACGCATGCGATCGAACACTCGAATCACGGTGTGGTCGAACTCGGTTCATCCATCTGACGCAAACGCTGCTCGACGAATTCCATGGTCTCGGCATGTCCGCCGCGCACCCCGAGCGATTCCTCGAGCATGAGAAACCGTGAGACACCCGACAGCGCGACGACCACGACCTCCGCGGGCCACGTCTTCTCCTGCGCGTCGTACTTCTCCATGAATTCGCGTAGCGCCGTCATCTCGGCCTCGCGGAAACGATTCGAGTACTCGGTGAGGGCGGCCCGAATCACCTTGCGATGGTTGGCCAATGCGGCGAATTCCATGGTGAGCGCGGCAGCCGCGGCCTCGGTGTTGAATTCCCACAGCGCGCGCAGCGGGTTGGGCGAGGCGAGCGCGACCGCTTGCCTCGCCAGGCCCTCCTCCGCGCGGCGGGTGAAGACTTCCAGCAGCAGATCGTCCATGGTCCGGAAGTAGTAGTAGACGAGCTGATACTTCAGGCCCGCCTTGCGAGCGACAGCGCGCGAGGTGACGGCCGCGTAGCCCTCGTCGAGCATGAGCTGCTCGGCGGCGTCCAGCAGGACCGTGCGATTCTTCGCATCGGGCGCACCGAACCTTCTCGGCGATGTCATCTCGATAACCTCCGTGACTCGTGATCACCGCTCACCGCGGTCGGTGCCGACCGCACGCGATCGAACCGATGCCGATGACCAGCATCTTCTCTTCCGATGCTAGGCGTCGGCACGGTACGACCATCGCCGAGCACCCGGAGGAAATCTAACCCAACCGTCGCGATCCGCCCTCGTCCTCACCTCCGACGCTTCCCGGATCGCGCTCGTACCCGGCTCGGCGCGCCGCGCGTTTTCCACGGGCGACCTCGGTGGCGAGCGCGTCGAGCGGCTGCGCGAAAAGCTCGATCGAGGGGATGAGGCCGCCCAACCACGTCCGGGCGACCTCGATCCCGGCGGTGTCGATCGCGTAGATCCGGCGGGTGCCCTCGGCCCGAACGGTCACGATCCCGGCCTCCCGCAGCACTTTCAGATGCTGGGAAACAGCGGGCTGGGAGATCGGCGTGTACGCGCGCACGGCGTCGGCCACCGCTCCCGCCGACATCTCGCCGCCCGCCACCAGTTCGAGGATGCCGCGGCGGACGGGATCGCCCAGCGCCTCGAAGATCTTCGCCGCCGCCGTCATCAGGACTCGGGACCGTCCTCGGGAACGGTGGTGTAGAACACGATGGTCTGCTCGGCGGCGGTATGGGCGTCCGTGGGATCGTCACCGTCGCCGATGGCCGCGTCCGCCCAGCCGCTCGCGCAGGTCCTGATGAAGGTGATGCCCTCGGGGGTGGTGTGGAATTCCGCCGCCGCCGCGTGATCGACGGCCGCGCCGGTCGACAAGTGCAGTCCGAGTCCCATCAGCGCCAGATCCCAGCCCACGCCGACGGCGCCCGGTCCGTACTGCGTCCAGAATTCCGGATCGACCTCGGCCTCGTGCACCAGTTCGAGCCGCGTGCCCTCCCCCTCGGGGCTGAGGTCGACCTCCACCCACGACACCTGCGGCCCCATTTCCCAGGTCACCGCGAACCGCTTCGGCTCCTCGCACACCTCGACGACACCGCCCGCGTTGCCTTCGAGCTGATAACTCCCGCCCACCCGCAATTCGCCGCTGACGGGCATGAACCAGCGCGGCAGCCGTTCGGCGTTGGTCAGCGCGTCCCACAGATCGGCCTGATCGGTCGGGTACGTGCGCCGCGCCACGGCGATCCGCGTCGGCGTGCCCGCGCGTGAGCCGGAGCGGACCTCGCGGGTCACCAGGCCGGCCACGGTGGCCGGATCGGTCAGCAATGTCATGACAACCTCCTTTTATAAGTTTTGACTTATATTATCAGGTGCGCTCCGCGCCGTCACCGCCCCGGCGATCCGCGCCTGGCGTGTCCGAGCGTCGACGGCCAGGATGGACGTCATGGCGACAACCCGAGAGACCGCCGAAACCCCGCCCGCACTCGGCTTCCCGCCGATCGAACCGTACGACTCGGGCCTGCTCGACGTCGGCGACGGAAACGAGATCTACTGGGAGACAAGCGGAAATCCGCGGGGCAAACCCGCCGTCGTCGTCCACGGCGGGCCGGGCAGCGGCGGCACCCGCGGATCGCGGCGGACCTTCGATCCGGACGTCTACCGGATCATCCTCTTCGATCAGCGCGGATGCGGCGAGAGTCGCCCGCATGCCTCCGGGCACGATGTCGACCTGTCGTGCAACACCACCGACCATCTACTCGCCGATATGGAACGGCTGCGCGAACATCTCGGCGTCGAGCGCTGGCTGATGTACGGCGGATCCTGGGGCGCGACACTGACACTCGCCTACGCCGAGCGGTTTCCGCGACGTGTCGACGCGATCGTGCTCGTCGCCGTCACCACGACGCGACTGGAGGAGATCGACTGGCTCTACCACGGGCTGGCCCGGCTGCTGCCCGCCGAATGGGACATCTTCCGCGACGGTGTCCCGCCCGAAGAGCGCGACGGCGACCTCGTCGTCGCCTACGACCGCCTGCTGCGACACCCCGATCCCGACGTGAGGATGCGTGCCGCGCGGCAGTGGTGCGCGTGGGAGGACGCCGTCATCGCGCACGAGAACCTGGGCTCTCCGGGCCAGTACAGCGCGAAGTCCGATACCGCGATGCTGGCCATGGTCCGGATCTGCGCGCACTATTTCGCCCATGCCGCGTGGCTCACCGAATGGCAACTGCTCCAGGAGGCGGGCGCGCTCGCCGGCATTCCCGGCGTGCTCGTCCACGGCCGACTCGACCTCGGGTCGCCGCTGACCACCGCGTGGGAGCTGGCGAAGGTGTGGCCGGACGCGAAACTCGAGATCATCGACGACGCCGGGCACACCGGAAGCGCGGCGATGGGACAGGCGATCATGCGCGCGATCGACGCGTTCGGCCGACACTGAACGTCACGGGGGCGGCAACGGCGCGCGCGGATCGATCACGATGCCGAGCGCGCGCAGGCGATGGTCGATGAGCAGCCAGGATTCCACGACGAGGGTTTCGACCAATTCCTCCTCGGTGCTGCCACGATGGGTCAGCCACCAGCGCACCGAAGCGTCGATGAGACCGAGCAGCGCCACGACCAACCGGTCCGCGGCCACGCGGTCGGCGCCGAAACGCGGGATGTAGCGGGTGGCGGCGGCCGAGATCTCGGAGGCGAAGGCGCTGCCGCCGACACTCGGATCGTCGTTGCCGCGGCGATAGTTGCGTCCGAGCAGGAATCGGTACAGGTTCGGATGCTCGTTGGCCCAGCCGACGTGCTCGGCGACCGGTGCGCGAATGATGTCGAGCGGGGTGCCGTCGATCGCGAGCGCGGCGCGGATGCGTTCGGTCAACTCCTCGTGCGCGCGCCGGGCGATGGCCAGATCCAGTTCTTCCTTGCTCGCGAAATGCCGGTAGAAGTGGGTGCGGTTGAGTCCGGCGCGATCGGCGATCTGGCCGGTGAGCGCGTTGGGCCCCTGTTCCTCGATGGCGGCGACGGCGGCATCGAGGATGGCCAGGCGGCGGTCTTCGCCGCGATTGCCCGAACGCCGCGTGACGGCGGTATCGGTCCAGCGCTGATCTGTCACACCGGTCACGCTAGCCGACCCTTCCCGCCGCTCAGAGGTATTCCTTGCCTCCCGGCGTCATATGGGACACACTGTACCCGCTAATTCTGGTTACAAATATGTACCCAGTGCTGTGCCGAGCCTGAGGAGTCTCGATGACCGCGCACCGGTCCCCGTGGATGAACGACGATCTCGACGCGCTGCGCGACCTCGCGCGGGCGTTCTTCGACAAGGAGGTCGCACCGAACGTCGACAGGTACATCCAGCAACATCACGTCGACCGGGAGCTGTGGAACAAGGCGGGCGAACTCGGCCTGCTCTGCCTGTCCATCCCGGAGGAGTACGGCGGCGGTGGCGGCACCTTCGCGCACGAGGCCGTCCTCATCGAGGAGCAGGCACGGGTCGTCGACACCGCGTGGGGTCAGAGCCTGCACAACGGCATCGTCGCGCACTACCTGCTGCACTACGGCACCGAAGAACAGAAACAGACGTGGCTGCCGAAGATGGCCAGCGGCGAAGTGGTCGGCGCGATCGCCATGACCGAGCCCGGCACCGGATCCGACCTGCAGAACGTCAAGGCCAAGGCGATCCGCGACGGCGACGAGTACGTCGTCAACGGATCGAAGACCTTCATCACCAACGGCGCGCAGGCCGATCTGATCATCGTCGTCGTCAAGACCGACACCAGCCAGGGCGCCGCCGGTATCAGCCTGGTGCTGGTCGAGGCCGACCGTCCCGGCTTCCGTCGCGGCCGCGTCCTGGACAAGATCGGGCAGAAAGGCCAGGACACCTCCGAACTGTTCTTCGAGGACGTCCGGATCCCGGTCACCAACCTGCTCGGCACCGCCGAGGGCCAGGGTTTCGTCCAGCTCATGCAGCAACTGCCGCAGGAACGGCTGATCATCGCCGTCGGTTCGGTGGCGGGGATGGAAGCCGCGTTGGAGCACACCGTGCGCTACACCAAGGAGCGCGAGGCGTTCGGCCGCAGCGTCTTCAACTTCCAGAACACCAAATTCAAACTGGCCGAGGTGGCGACCGAGGCCAGGGTGGCTCGGGTGTTCGCCGACGACTGCATCGTCAAGCACATCGCGGGCGAGCTCGACATTCCCACGGTCGCGATGGCCAAGTGGTGGACCACCGACCGCGCGCTGTCGGTGGCCAGCGAATGTCTGCAACTGCACGGTGGGTACGGCTACATGACCGAGTACCCGATCTCACGGATGTGGGTCGACAGCCGCGTACAGATGATCTACGCGGGTACCAACGAGATCATGAAGGAGATCATCGCGCGCACCCTGTGATCGACGCCCGCGACGCGCTCCGGTCTCAGTAGTGTGGCAGGAGCACCATCCCGGGCCGGCCAGGCCCGGTCCGCTCCCGTCACGGAGAGGATGCGAGATGACCGTGCTCGTCGCGGGTTCGACAGGTTTCATCGGTGGGCGGCTGTGCCCGGCGCTGGAGGAGGCCGGACATACGGTCCGCGCCATGACCAGGCATCCCGACACCTACGAGGGCGCGGGCGCGCCGGTACCCGGTGACGTCGGCGACCCGGAATCGCTGCGCGCGGCGATGGACGGAGCCGAGGCCGCCTACTACCTCGTCCATTCGCTGGCCGCGGCCGATTTCGAGCGCCGCGACGCCGAGGCGGCGCGCAATTTCGGGCGCGCCGCCGCCGAGGCGGGTATCGGGCGCATCATCTACCTGGGCGGCCTCGGCGAGGACGGTGACCAGCTGTCCGCGCATCTGCGCAGCCGCCGCGAGGTCGAAGGACTCCTCGGCGCCGCGGGCGTTCCCGTCACCACCTTGCGCGCCGGGATCATCGTCGGCCACGGCGGCATCTCCTGGGAGATCACCCGGCAACTCGTCGAACACCTGCCCGCGATGGTGACCCCGCGCTGGGTGCGAACCCGGACCCAGCCCATCGCGGTCGACGATGTGATCCGCTACCTGGTCGGCGTCCTCGACCGGGAGGAAGCGGCCGGGCGCACCTTCGACATCGGCGGACCCGATGTCCTGGAATACATCGATATGCTGCGCCGGGTCGCCCGGATCGAGGGCAGGACGCTGCTGATCGTTCCGGTTCCCCTGCTGTCGCCGCGTCTGTCGTCGGCGTGGCTGTCGCTGGTCACCGATGTCGACAACCGCACCGGACGCTCACTGGTCGACTCGATGGTCAACGAGGTGCTCGTCCGCGACACCGCCATCAGGGAACTGGTGCCCTTCGAGCCGATCGGCTACGACGACGCGGTGCTGCGCGCCCTCGCCGAGCGGGCGGGAGTACGGCCATCCTCATGAATCGCAGCGTGAGACGTCGGTGGCGCGGGATGATCGACGGACGCGACCGGTATCGGCTCGCGACCGCGGGCGTCTGGGGCGTCGGCACCGGGTTGCTCGGCGCGTCGCTGGCCTCGCGACCCGACAGTGCCGAGTTCTACGGATTCACCCTCGCCACCGCCGCCACCTTCGCCGTCGGCGGCCTCGCCGCGACACCGCCCGCAGCCGAACCGTCGAAGCGGCAACTGCTCACTCCGGTCGTCATCGGGGTCGGCGCTTTCGGCGTCTTCTACGGCTGCGCCCTGGTCGTCCGACGGATCCCGTTCCTGCGCAACGCGATCGCCGGTGTCCTCCAGTACGCCGAACGTGGTCCGGCTCCCTCGGTGCTGCTGATCACACTCGCCAACGGCGCGGCCGAGGAGATCTTCTTCCGGGGCGCCGTCTACGCCGCCGTCCCCGAGCGTCCGATCGCGGTGTCGACCCTGGTCTACATGGGCACCACCGCAGCGACCCGCAATCCCGCCCTCGTCCTCGCCGCCGCCGTGATGGGCGCCCTGTTCGGTGCGCAGCGCCGCTGGACCGGCGGGGTGCGAGCGCCGATGATCACCCATCTCACCTGGTCGACGTTGATGATCCACTACCTCCCTCCCCTGTTCGCCCCTGCCGTGAGCGCGGGAGCCGATACCGCGCGGTGAACGAGCGGCGGAGCACCGGTGGGCGCGCGACGATTCCGCGCGTTGATCGAGTGTCTTGCGGACGACAGTCCCGCTTGGCAGGATTACCCCCGCATGCCGAATACCGATCCCGCCCGTGACAGCCTCGACGGCCTGTCCGTCGGCGACGCGCTGGGAGCTCAGTTCTTCGTCCCCGGCAGCTCCGTGACCGAACTTCTCGCGGGCCGACCGCCCGCGGCTCCCTGGCCGTGGACCGACGACACCGAGATGGCCTGTTCGGTGTACGTCGAACTCCGCGAACACGACCGGATCGACCGGGACAGGCTCGCCGCCGCGTTCGCCGATCGCTGCGAGCCCTATCGCGGCTACGGCGCGGGCACGGTCGTCGTGCTGCACGAGATCCGCGACGGACGCCCGTGGGCCGAAGCGGCGGGCGCGGGCTTCGACGGGCGAGGATCCTGGGGCAACGGCGCGGCGATGCGCGTCGCGCCGCTCGGCGCTTATTTCGCGGGCGACCCGGACCGGGCGGCGGCGCAGGCCGCGCTGTCCGCCGAGGTCACCCATCGGCATCCGGAAGCGATCGTGGGCGCGATGGCGGTCGCGGTCGCGGCGAGTCACGCGGCGGCGACACGTGCCGGGGCGTGCGCGCCCGACGAATTGCTGCGGGCGGTCGAGCCGTATCTGGTCGACGGGCGGACCGCCGACGGCATCCGACGTGCCGGGAGCCTACTGGGCAGATCGGTCGCCGAAGCGGCGTATCAGCTCGGCAACGGCGCGCAGGTCAGCGCCGCGGACACGGTGCCGTTCACGCTGTGGGCGGCGGCGACCTTCCTCGACGACTATCCGGCCGCCGTACTCGCGTGCGTCGAGGCGGGCGGTGACGTGGATACGACGGCCGCGATCGTCGGCGGAATCGTCGCGGCGCGGACCGGCGTCGGGCAGCGCGGTCGACTACGCGGCGTACCGGAGCAGTGGTATTCCGCGCGTGAACCCCTGCCCCCGTGGGCCGAGTCACCGCACCGATCGCCGACGAACATCGACTGATATCGCGGGGCGCCGAAGCACCCGCACCGTCGCGGGATTCCGAACGGTCACGGGGCGGTCGATCATCCGCGTCCTGCCGTGATGGAATCCGACGGGCCCGCCCGCCGAAAAGGAGTTGCCGATGGAGACCGAACACTTCCTGCCGTTCCGCAAGAGCGCGGTGATATCGCTGTGCGCCGCGGAGTGGCCCGAGGAGGAGCGCGAGTCGTTCCTGGAATTCGCGCGTCTGCTGGCGGCCCTGGTGCACTACGGATTCCACGCGCGCGGTGACGCCGTACTCGATGCCTATCAACTGGTCGATCCGGCCGAGGACGTGCGGATGATCCGCGCGGCGACCGCGCGGGACCGGGCGGCGGCGCGGGCGGTCGTCGAACGTGAACTCGTCGCGCTCGCCGAGGCGGCCGATTTCACCCGCGTCGACGCCGCCGAGATCGACCGCGCCTTCGCCGAACACTCCCTGGTGAAGGTGCGGCTGGAAGTCGACGACGACGATATCGACACCGTGATGTTCTTCCGGCGCGGAGTGACGCAGCGCAGCGAGCAGGTGAAGTCGCTCTACGGGTTGCGGCGACGCAGCATCGAATTCACCAGCTATTCCAAGGTTCTGGTCTACATCGCCTTCACCGAGCGACCGGAGCCGGACGGGGATCGGCCCAACGGCGGCGTTCTGCTCAAGCTGTTCCAGAATGTCCCGAGAAACGACCTCGAAATGCTGTATCCGCGCGTCCGCGTGCGGATGAGACCGCTGGACAAGTTGCTGATCGGCGTGCCCGCGGTGATCTCGGGGATCATCGTGCTGGTCACCAAGTTGGTCGCCTCGCTGGGACTGCTGGTGTTGTTGCTCGCGTTCTGGGTCGGTCTGCGTGAGGAATCGGTGCGACTGGATCAGACCGCGCTCGTCACCCTCGGCGCCGGGCTGGCGGCCTTCGGCGGCTATCTGGTGCGGCAGTTCTCCAAGTTCAAGAACCGCAAGATCGAGCTGATGAAGACGCTGTCGGAACACCTCTACTTCCGCAATCTGGACAACGACGCCGGGGTGTTCCACCATCTGCTCGGTGCCGCCGAGGAATCCGAGGTGAAGGAAACCGTGCTGGCCTACCACTTCCTCCGCACCGCCGAGCGACCGCTCACCGCCGCCGAACTCGATCAGCGGATCGAGAGCTGGTTCCGGCAGCGGTGGGACACCACCTTCGATTTCGAGATCCGCGACGGCCTGAGCACACTGCGGAGGCTGGACCTGCTCGCCGAGGACGAGCACGGCGGACTCGGCGCGGTGGCGGTGTCGCAGGCGCGACAGCGGCTGGATCGGCACTGGGACGACGTGTTCGGTCCCGACCCGTCGACCGCGGCGCTATCGGACAGCGAGCGCGTACAAAGCATATGAGAATGTCGTTCTCATATCGGACATACCCGCAGCTGCCACACGATGGAATAGTCAGTACATCTTTCTCGCAATGACTCAAACCGCCGCGGCGAACACGGCCGCAGGCGCGGGCCGGCAAACATCGACGCCGAGGGACACGCGGGGTGAATGCGGTCCCAACTGCGCCGAAGCACCTTCGGGCAACCCGGAACACAGTTCTCCCCAGGCCCTGTACGTTCTGGGATCGGACTGTTATATTCTCCCCAGAGAGAATGCAGTTTCCATACTCGACGTCGCCGAGGTCGAGCGCGAATCCGAGGCGACTCTCAGGTCAGACTGCGCAGGGTGATCGTGTCCGCATTCGCGGCGCGCGTTCATCGGCACTTTCGCGTGATCCGAACCATTCGGGCACAGGTTGGCACGCCCGCACGGCATGGGAGCGACACGTCATGACCTTCTCCACGACGCACCGGCCCCACGGTCGGTCCCGCTCGGTACTGCGAATCGGCGGTCGAGCGGCATCGACACCGCTGCGCAACGCGGACCGGATCGCCGAACACGTGCTCCGATCCTTCCAAACCTCGGTGACCCCGTCCGGCCCGCTGCCCGCCGAGCAGCTGCGCGAGGACGTCACCCAGCTCACCCGGACCTGCCTCGAACTCGTCACCGAGATGCTGGACAAGCGCGAAGTACCCGGCCCCGACCAGTTGGGCGTCGTCTGCGAGGCCGCGACCCAGTGGGCACACGACGGCGTGCCGCTCAGCACCGTCCTGCGTGCCTGCCACGAAGGCGTGCGGGTCGCGTTCGGACTGGTGACCGCGCCCGCGAAGGCAGCCGACGTCGACGAACTGCTGATCGCGGGCGATCTCATGCTCGAGATGCTCAACGCGATCATCGCGGGCGCCTCCGACGCCTACGTCGCCGAACAACTCCTGGTCGCGAAGGAACAGCATTCCGCGGCCGAGACCCTGGCCTCGGCTCTGCTCAGCGGCCGGGGCAGCGCCGCGCTCTCACGCCAGGCCGGTGTGCACGTCGCCGACTCCTACCAGGTGGTGGCGCTGTCGATACCCGACGACGACGATGTGAGCATGACCGCCACGGTCGCGGCTCGTCGCCGACTCCGCCGACTCCGGGCCGCGATAGCGACGGTCTTCTCCCCCCACGCACTCGCTGTACTCAGCGCGACCGGCGGCACGCTGCTCGTCCCGCTCGGTGACGAGAACGGCCCGATATTCGAGGCCGACACCCTGGCCGAACTCTCCGAATCCGCCGAGGTCACGCTCACCGCGACCGTCGTCATCAGTGGCACCGAGCAGATACCGGAATCGGCCGATCAGGCGCACGAACTGCTGACCCTGATCCACGCAGGCCAGCGTGCGCCCGGTCTGTACCACATGTCGGATCTCGACATCGAGTTCCAACTCACCCGGGGCGGATCGGTGACCAGGCGGATCGCCACCATCCTGGATCCGCTGCGCAGCTATCCCGAACTTCTCGACACCGTGCGGGCCTACCTCGCCAACGACATGAACCGGCAACGCACCGCCCGCAGGCTCTACGTGCATCCCAATACCGTCGACCATCGGCTCCGGCGTGTCGCACAGCTGACGACGATCGATCTGGCGACCTCCACCGGAATCTGCCGGGCGGCCATCGCCCTGCTCGCCTACGACCACGGACGCAACGACCCCGGTCAGACCTGATCGACGAGTGAATCCGGATCCGGTCGAACACCACGAATCCGGACCCGCGCAGAATATCGCCGCGGATATTCGCCCGCGACTCGGTGATCGGTCACCGTTCGAACAGCGCGTCGGGTGACATACGCGCGAGATCCGTGGCCAACTGCGCGACGGTTTCTTCCGCGCACACCCGGTTGTCACCGATTCCACCGGTCGAACCGCGTTTCGCCCAACCGGTCACGTACAGTCCTTCGACGGCGCCGCCCGTTCGGGGAGAGATCACCCGTCCGCGGCGATTGAGCACCACGCCGTTCTCGTCGATGAAAACGCCGTCCATTTCCTTCATTCGGAATCCCGCCGCACCGATAACGGAACTCGACTCGAATACTCGCCCCGATGCGGTGACGATGCGGGCCATGCCCCGGTCCGAATGCCCGATATCCACGACTTCGTTTCCGAAGGAGAACGTCACCCGGACCTGTCCGGGTTTCGCCGCGATATCGTCGGGATCCGAGAGGTCCACCGAACCCAGTCCGGGCACATCCCTGAGAAAACGGCCGGAGCCGAATATGTCCACCGAAGTTCCGGCTCGATCTATGGCGAGGTCGACATTATCCAGATCCGCGATCTCGTCGAACGCGGCGGGAGTGAAAGCCACGCGATTCGACCGCGCCAGAATCACCACATCGGTCACCGCGTCGTCGACCGGATCCGCGCCGCCGCGTTCGGCGATATATCGGACGATATCCAGTGCGACATTCCCCGCGCCGACGACCAGACAGCGCGGGCCGAGCCCTTCGGGACGAATCGGAACGGGAAGACCTCGGTTGTCGGAGGAGAGAATATCGATGGCCTGGTAGAAACGGCCGGAAAGCTCAGGATCCGCCGGTCCGAACGACCGGGGCTCGGAAGCGCCGCAGGCGAGTATCACGGCATCGAAATCTCGCCGGAGATCTTCGATCGAGACGTCGACGCCGACTTCGGTCTCGTAGACGACCGAGACGCGATCGTCCTTGAACGGCACGTCGTACAACCGATCCATCTCGCGCACTCGCGGATGATGACGGGAAACCCCGCGACGCAGCAGACCGCCGGTCTCGCCGAATTTCTCGAATACGGTGACGCGAACCGAACCCGATCGCTGCAGAATCTCGCGGACCGAATACAGCGCGGCCGGGCCGGAGCCGACGACGGCGATGCTCAGGCGTCCGCCGGGGCTGCCGAGTGCCTTGCGGTCGGGATCCCTGGACGCGGGAACGCCGGACATGATCGTCCTGCCGAGGAAGAACGCCTCGTTGCGGCGGGCGTCACGCTGCTCGAGCGGCGTGAGGTCACGTGCGGGCTTGATCGCCGAAGCCGGGCACGCCTCCACGCACGCGGTGCAGTCGATGCACGACCGCGGGTCGATGAACAACGTCTCCGCGGTGTCGAACCCGACCTCGCCCGGAGCCGGATGGATGCAGTTCTGCGGGCAGACCCGCACGCACGACGCATCCTTGCAGCAGTGGCCCAGAATAACGTGGGTCAAGATCGCTCACATTTCTAGAGAAGGTTCGACTTGCGGTAGATCCATCGAGCGCCGCCTGTCAGCAGACCTTCTTTGCTCAAGAATTCGATGAACGGCTCGGCCGCTTTCCGGAACATCATCCGGTGATGCTCGTTGCCGTCGATCTCACGCTTCACGACATCCCAGTCGAATCCCAGGTCTTCGTAGACCCGGCGGTTGATCAGGCCCTTGGCGATGATATGGGTTCCGATCGCGATGATCAGCGAGCTGAACGATCGTCGCAACGCCGACGCGCCCGCGAGGCAATCACGGATATTTCGCCGCGCGAACGGCATATGCCTGGATTCCTCGACGACATGGATATACGAAGTCCGGCGAATCGGGGCGGCGACATCCTCGCTCGCCATCCAGTCGCGCTGCATGACGTCGAACATCTCTTCGCCCGCGAGAATGATTCCGTAGGCCACCTCCGACCAGGCGAAGGTGCGGAACAGCCAGCCGAAAATACCGAACGACCGGTCCCGCCGGTAGAACCGCGCACCGATACTGCTGATGGCGTTGACGAACATCAACGAATGCAGATTCTCGTCCGCGCATTCGTTCAGCAGGAATCTGACGTCGGCCCGGGACGGATCGGCGCTGTGATTGCGCCGCAACAGTGCCACCTGCAGTCCCAATTCGAGCCAGATACCGACGCCCAGATACTGAGCGACCTCACTTCTGGTGAGCTCTGACCGCTCGGCTTCCGACATGGACGCCCAGGTCCGGGTCCCGAACAGCGGCGACCACTCGGGCGACATTCCGTACGAACCCTCGTTATCGAGATCGACCTCGTAGACAGCCGGGTTTCGGGGATCGAAGGACAGTCGGTTCGCCGAGACCAGCAGGTCCTCGAATAGCGAGTTACTGTCTGAAACCGTCATTCCCACTCCTTGTCACCTCGTCGATGAGACGCCGGTCCACGATAAGTCGACACCGGCGGCGCAAGCTACGGATTCTCGCGCCGATGGAAAAGATGAATACGCGTTCCGAAACTGCTGGAGTAATTCACAACGCCTTGTGACGCATCCCGGCAGGCGATTCGGACGACCCCCGGACGAGCCGTGCCGGACGCCCTCCGGGGCGGCGATCACCGCCCCGAACTGCGCGGACGCGCCGAGGCGACCACGACAACCCTACTTCGACTCGCCGGTACGGTGACGCTGCCCGACACGGTAGCTCCGACCGACGACTTCGGCCAGTACCCTGTGCGGGTGGGGTCGACGGACGACGCGCCGGGCACGGCACGACCGCGGATCGCGCTGGCGGCGGTCACCACCGTGCTGTTCGTCACCTTCCTCGACACCACCGTCGTCAGCGTCGCGCTCGGTGATATCCGGCGCGAGCTGGGTGCCGACGTGGTCCTGCTGCAATGGGTGGTCAACGCCTACACGGTGGTCTTCGCCGGTCTGATGCTCGCCGGCGGATCACTCGGTGACCGTTGGGGGCGCAAGCGGGTCATGATCGTCGGACTCGTCGTCTTCTGCGCCGGATCGGTGATCGCGGCACTCGCGGCGAGCACGCCCGCGCTCATCGCCGGTCGAGCCGTCATGGGGGTCGGCGCCGCCGCCTCCGAACCAGGCACCCTCTCGGTGCTGCGGCATATCTTCCCGCGGGAGCGGGCACGCGCGAGGGCGATCGGGGTATGGGCGGCGGTGTCGGGACTGGCGCTGGCGGCCGGACCGGTGGTGGGCGCCGCGCTGGTCGACGCCTACGGCTGGCGCTCGATCTTCTGGTTCAATCTGATCATCGGCGCGGGGGCGCTGGCCGCCGCGGCGTGGTCGGTCCCGGAGAGTCTCGATCCGAATCCGGGCCCCTTCGACCGTGCCGGCCTACTGCTCGGCGCGACATTCCTGGCGGCGGTGATCTACGCCGCGACCGCGGGCGCGGATCGGGGATACACCACGGCCCCGGTGCTGTCGTTGTTCGCATTCGGCGCGATCGCCTTCGCCGGTTTCGTCGCCGTCGAATCGCGGGCTCGCGCTCCCCTGCTAGATTTCCAGTATCTGCGCCCGCCCGCGGTGCGCGGCGCGCTCGTCGTCGCCTTCGCCCTCTATTTCGGCATATTCTCGATCTTCTTCTTCACCGCGCTGTATCTGCAAGTGATGCAGTCCTATTCGGGCGCGCGCACCGCGGTCGTGTTCGCGCCGATGGCCGTCGCGATCGTCGGCGGATCGCTGGCGGCGGGTTCGTGGGTGGCGCGACGCGGCGCGCACGGTCCGATGATCATCGGTTGCGTTGTCGGGGCGTGCGGGATCCTGCTGACCCGACGGGTTCTCGCGGGCCCACTGCACGATCTGCCGCTCGCGGCGGCGATGGCGGTGGCCGGGGCCGGATTCGGTCTCGCCGTCGTGCCGTTGACCTCGTCCGTGCTGTCCGGGGTACCCGCGCGGCATTCGGGGATGGCCGCCGCGGTGACCAACACGATGCGCCAGGTCGGTTCGGCGGTCGGTGTCGCCGTGCTCGGAGCGGTGGTGAATTCGTTCCTCACCTCCGATCTGCGGACGCGGATGAGCGAATTGGGATTGCCCGCCGAGTTGCAGCCCGATGCCATCGATGCCGTCGAACGCGGCCGCATCCCCGAAGGTGTCGACATCACCGCCTACCTCCGGTACGCGTCGAAGGTGTCGGAGGTGCTGGAGACCGGAAAGGTCGCCTTCCACCACGGACTCGATGTGGCACTGCTGATTTCGGCGATCCTGATCCTGGCCGCGGCGGCGTTCACCGCCCTCGACACGGCCGCCTCGCGCCGCGGGCCGTTCAGTTCCCCGTAGCTCGGTCGCGAGCGATCTCGGCGGCCCGCCGGATGCCGTCCTTCCACAGCGGGCCGTGGCCCGGCACGACCAGGTCGGCGTCGATCGCGTCGAAGGCGGCGAGGCCGTCCAGCGCGCCTCCGGTCGAGTGGTTGAAGAAATCCGGAAGTAGTTGTGGTCCTTCGATATTCGAGGTGGGATGCGCGGTGACCAGGGCGTCACCGGTGGCGACGACCCCCGCGCCGGGCAGGTGGAACGCGCTGTGTCCGGAGGTATGGCCCGCGCACGGGATCGGCACCGGCGAGCCGGGCAGATCCAAGACGCCTTCGGTGGGAAACGGCTGGATGTGCGGGGCGCTGTTCTCGCGCAGGCCGCCCGCCGCTGCGATACGCACGGCCCACGCCAGGGTTCGCGGCTTCCAGGCACGGCGGATGACGTCGAGCGGTGTCGCCGACTCGTGGTACTCGCCGCGCGCGTGGCCGACCTCCGCCGGGGCGGTATAGGCGGGGATTCCGTAGCGGTCGTGCAGATGCCTCAGCGCGCCGATGTGGTCGAGATGGGCATGGCTGAGCAGTACCGCGGCGATATCCTCCGGTCGGTGGCCGAGCGCGCGCACCGACCGCTCGATCGCGTCGGCGTCCTTCAACCATCCCGCGTCGATCAAGGTCAGCGCACCGCCCTCGCGCGCGAGCACCATGTTGACGTCGGTGCCTCGGAGGCAGAACACATCGTCGGCCACCTGGTAGTACTGCACGCGAATCCTCCTCCGCCGGAACAATCGCTCCGAATGTAGTCCGGGTCCGTCCACCGCGAATACACCCCGCTCGGCCTGTCGCCCGACCACACGGCCTTCGACCCGATATCGGTATGTATAGTGGGCCACCGCGACCGGCTGGTTCGCCTATATCAAATCTGCTGGTGGGGAACGGGACTCGCGGGTGCCGTACGGCCACGTCCGCCCAGGGGCGACGATGCGCCGGGAGGCCGCTTGCCCGAAAATCCGTGCCGGTCGGTATTTCGCTCGCAGCACTCGGCTCCACCTCCAAGACAGACCGTCGGAGATACAGCGTCGGAGACATGCCGTCGGGGATACGCCGCCGGGGCATGCCGTCGGGGACATGCCGTCGGGGACACACCGTCGGGGACACACCACTGACAGGACCAGGGCTCTTCAATGACGAATTCCACCACGACCACGCCGGATCCGAGCGCGACGCTGTCGCATCGGCAGATCATGACGATACTGTCCGGTCTGCTACTAGGCATCTTCCTTGCCGCGCTCGACCAGAACATCGTGAGCGTGGCCATCGTCCAGATCGCCAACAGTCTGCACGGATTCGACGAGCAGGCGTGGGCGACAACGGCCTACCTGATCACCGCGACGATCACCACACCGCTCTACGGCAAGCTCGCCGACATCTACGGGCGAAAGCCGTTCTATCTCCTGGCGATCGGACTGTTCGTCCTCGGCTCGGTGGCCTGCACCTTCGCGACCTCGATGTACCAACTGGCCGCTTTCCGCGCGTTCCAGGGACTCGGCGCCGGTGGTCTGATGTCGCTGGCGTTCACCATCATCGGCGATATCGTCCCGGCCCGGGAGCGGGTGCGCTACCAGGGCTATTTCATGATCGTGTTCGGCTCGGCCACGGTTCTCGGCCCGGTACTCGGCGGATTCTTCTCGCATTACGCCGAACTCGGCGGGCTGGAGGGCTGGCGGTGGGTGTTCCTGGTCAACGTCCCGGTCGGCGTGATCGCGTTCCTCGTGGTCGCGAAGGTGCTGAATGTTCCGCATCGGCGTCAGCGTCATCGCATCGACTGGTTCGGCGCGCTGACGCTCACGCTGTGCGCGGCGCCGCTGCTGCTCGTGGCCGAGCAGGGCAGGCAATGGGGATGGAATTCCGATCGCGCACTGCTGTGCTACGGCATCGGCGCCGCCGGGCTTGCCCTGTTCGTCTTCGTCGAACTCGTGATGAAGGACGCGGCATTGATCCCGCTGCGGCTGTTCCGCAGCGGGACGTTCAGTGTCGCCACCGTTGGCGGTTTCATCGTCGGTATCGCGATGTTCGGCGCGATCGTGCTGGTGCCCCTGTACTTCCAGGTGGTACGCGGATACGCGCCGACCACCGCGGGTCTGCTGATGCTGCCGCTGGTGTCGGGCATCATGGTCGGCTCGCAGATCGCCGGAACGATCACCAAGCAGTCGGGCCGCTACAAGATGCTGCCGGTCACCGGATCGTTCATGATCGCGCTCGGCGCGGCCCTGCACGCGGGCGTGGACTATCACAGCCCGCTGTGGCAGCCGCTCGCCTGCGGCGCCGTCATCGGTTTCGGGCTCGGCTGCTGCATGCAGACGCTGATCATCGCCGCCCAGAACGCCGTATCACCGTCGGATATGGGCGTTTCCACCGCGACGGCGACCTTCTTCCGCCAGATCGGCGGCACCCTCGGTGTCGCGGTCTTCCTGACGATCCTGTTCAACCTGCTGCCGCACCGGATCCTCGACGCGTTCGGCGGACGTCTCCCCGACGGCTTCGACGCCGCGCAGTTGGCGACCGTGCAGAGCAGCACCAGCGGAATCGCCGCGCTGCCCGAGGAATTGCGGGTGCCGATCCTGACCGGCTTCACCGAATCCATGCAATCGGTCTTCCTGGTCGCCGCGGGCGTGGCGGTGCTGGCGGGCGCGGTGCTGCTGTTCATGAAGGAGATCCCGCTACAGAGCGTCGCGGCAGCGCTGGTCGAGCCGGTGGCCGAAGATGCCACCAAGTCCGTCGAGCGCGGACATACCGACCGGCGGATCCGCGCGGACGGGCCGACGCGCAAGGAGCCCCCGGTCAAGATGATGGCGAAACCGGAACGGGTGGGAGCCGGGGCGACCTGCCGCAACGGCGGGACCGGTTCCCTCGGTACGACCTCGGTCGACCTCATGACCGAGATCCGGGCCTCCGAGCGCTGCTCGATCTCCGGGCGGGTACACCGGGAGGACGGACATCCGGTCGCCGCGGTCGCGCTCACCCTCATCGACCAGTGCGGTCGCCAGTGCGCGCGCACGACCGGCGCGGACGACGGCTCCTACACCGTCCTCGCGCCCGCGCCCGGCGAATACGTCCTGATCGCGGCGACGACGGGCCATCAGCCCGCCGCCGTCGGTGTCACGGTCGGTGGACGCAAACAACGCCTCGACGTCCCCCTGCTCGGATCGGGCGAGGTGTCCGGCGAGGTGCGCTCGGCCCGCAAGGGCACGCCCATCTCGGGAGCGACCATCACCCTCACCGATACCGGTGGCGAGGTGGTCGGGGCCGCCGTCAGCACCGGCGACGGCGAATACCTGTGCCGTGGCGTGGTGCCCGGCACCTACACCCTCGTGGCGATCGCCGACCATATGCGTCCCTGCGCCGCGACGCTCACCGTGCCCGACAGCGGACTGCTCCGCCACGACGTCGACCTCGCGCCGATGGCGGTACTCGCCGGATCGGCCATGGCCGACGACGATCGGGCCGTCGCCGATATCCAGATCACCGTCCTGGACGCCGCGGGCGATATGACCGCGTCGGCCCGCACCGACGAGCACGGCCGTTACGTGGTGCCGGATCTGCCCGAGGGGCAGTACACCGTCGTCGCGCGCGGCTATCCGCCGGTGACCAGCCGGGTCACGGTCGCGGGCGGCGAAGTCGCCCACGATGTACGGCTCGGATATCGGCCGGTATCCGGTCAGCTGTCCCGATAGCCCCGCGCCGCAGGGCTTTCCCCGACCCCGACCACGACCGGAGCGACGAACTGCTCCAGCATCGCGCGCTCGTCGTCGTTGTCACGCCCCGGCGCGGTGAGCAGCGACAGGATCACCCGGGCCGCCCACCTGGCCGAACGGGAACGACGGGAATCGTCGGCGACGGCATCGGCGAGCAGCCCGGCCGCGATCGCCTCGATGACCTCGGAGGTCTGCCCGATCTCGTTGGCGATCCCCGCGTCCCCCGCGGTGAACCACGCGATCAGGGTCGGGTCGTCGCGCACCAACCGGATCGAGGCCGTCATCGCGGTGACGACCCGTTCGCCCGGGTCGGCGATATCGGCGACTTCTCGTGCGACGGCCGCGGCGACGCGGCGCGCCTCGCGATGGACGAAGGCGATCCGCAGGGACTGCCGGTTCGGGAAGTACCGGTACAGGGTCGCGCGGGAACATCCCGCGGCCTTGGCCACCTCGCCCATCCCGGTATTCGCCACGCCGCGCTCGACGAAAAGCCGGGCGGCGGCGTCGAGTATCTGCTCGGCCGCGATATCGGCGCGGGTCGGACGCAGCCAGTCGTTCATGCCACCACCGCGAACGGCACCCGATCCGGCCACCGCACATAACTGCCCGGGGCGTAGCGCACGTTCTCGAAATCGACGCCGAAATCCGGACACCGCGCGAGCAGTTCCTCCAGCGCGACCCGCGCGACCATCCTGGCGGCGGCGGCGCCGAGGCAATGGTGGTTGCCGTGGCTGAAGGTGAGGATGCTCTTGGGTCGGCGCAGCACGTCGAGTTCGCCCGCGGTGGGACCGTATTCACGTTCGTCGTGATTGGCCGACGCGTACAGCAGCAGCGTCCGGCGTCCGGCGGCAAGGGTGGTGCCCGCGATTTCCACGTCCCGGGTGAGGGTGCGCGCCAGACCCTGCACCGGCGAGGTGACGCGCAGGAACTCCTCCACCGCGTCCGGGATCAGCGCGGGATTCTCGATCAGCAGCCGACGCTGGTCCGGGTACCGGGCGAGCAGTTGCACCGCACCGCCCAGATTGCCGGTAGTGGTGTCGTTCCCGCCGGTGATCATGGTGAAGGCGAATCCGAGAATCGAGAGGATGCCTTCGTAGTCACCGTCGGCCCCGAAACCCGACGCGACCAGATGAGAGATGGTGTCGTCGCCCGGTTCGACGCGGCGACGATCGATGAGTCCGCTGAAATACCGCATCAACTCACCGATGGCCTCCTGGGCGCCCATCGGGCTGCCGCCCGCCGACGCGGCCATGATGAGATCGGTCCATTCGTCGAAACGGGCCCGATCCTCTTCCGGCACACCGAGATAGTGCGCGACGACCATACTCGGCAGCGGTTTGAACAGTTCCACGACGATATCGCCGCCACCCGCCGCACGCAGCCGCTCCAGCCGCTCCACGACGAACGCACGCACCTCGGGTTCGACCGACCGGACCTGGCGCGGGGTGAAACCCTTCATCACCTGCCTGCGGAAGGCGGTGTGGTCGGGCGGGTCGGTGAAGACGAACGGTCGCGGTCGCGGGATGCCGATCTCGTCGAGATCGGTGTAGTCCACCGTCAGCCCCTGTGCGGAGGAGAACGTGGTGACGTCGCGGGCGGCCGCGTAGACGTCGGAATACCTCGACAGTACGTAGTAGTCGCCGCTCGAATCGTCCTCCGGGACCACGTGGTGGACCGGATCGTGGTCGCGAAGTGCTCGATACATGGGCCACGGGTCACGCCAACTCTGTCCGGAACGTGGCTCGAAGCGCGGTCGGTGAGACAACTCTGTCGACATGATTCGAGGCTAAGACAGAATGGCAGTATTGTCTAGAACGCGTTCCAGTCGTGCTACGCGGACCTGGCCCCGAAGAAATGAACCCATCCCGGATAGCTTCCGCTGTCGACGTCGTAGATCTGGAAGTCGTAGTCGCGGCACTCGCCGGTCGTCAGATCACGGAATCGCAGGTGCGGGTGCTCGCTGAAATAGGTGACATCGCCGCGCTCCCACAGCTCGCGGAACTCCGGATACACCCCGAGTTCAGCCAGGAATCCGGTGAAATGCTCACCGGCCTGCAATCGACCGATCCGACCGCGCAGGCCCGCCACCGACAGCGCGACGGCGCGTTCCCAGTCGACCACCGCGCGCCGCGCGAGTTCATGGCCGAAGAACCAGTGCAGGATATTGGCCCCCTCGCGCAAACCGGGAAAGAGATCCCCGACGGTCGCGTTCGCGGCGAGCAGATTCCAGCGCGAGTCGAAATACGCCGCCGCGTACGGTTCGTGCAGATCGAGCGCCCGCCGCATATCCGGTGTGATCTCGGCGCACAACTGCGCGACGGTCGGGACCACGGTTTCGACCAGGCCCGCGAGTTCGAACAGATGCCTGCGGTCGTGACGCGGCAATTCCCGCACGCTGTCGAGGTGACGAACCAGGCCGTCCACCACGGTCCGTGTCGGCCGGTCACGTTCGCCGCGCTCGAGATGGGTGAGATAGCTGACGCTCACACCCGCGCCGATCGCGAGCTTCTCCCGCGAGATCGCCCTACCGTGCCGCAACCGGCGCAACAGTTGCCCGAACGTCGGCGGCATCAAGGTGATCCCCGAAACACTCCCGCCCGACCTGTCGACCACTCGCCATCCCCTCCAATACGGTGCGAGTCGAAGACTCGTGACCAGTGATGATGCGGTTACTGAAAGATCCCTCCGCACCCTAGTCCCCGAACTCCTTCCGACATGTGCATTTTCGTAATGCTTTCATACGAAAGCAATGCGGCAGCGGGGCCGTCCGGGATCCGCTCACCGATCCGGGTCGAGTCGAAACTTTTGGATACCCATTGGACATCTTTCAGCAATCGATCAACCGCTTCCGAAAACGCGGAACTCTCCCGAACATTCACAGTTCGTGTCGCCCAGTCCATTACACGAGAGGGTTGCGACCGGCGATCTCGCTATTCCTGTGCAAAGATGTGGCAATCAGACCGCAAGTCCTGCCGCGCTCGAAGCGAGGAATGCCATGCCCGCCACGACCGAATACGACGCCCGCACCGCGTCGACCCGGGGCGAGAAGAGGCCGCCATCGGCGGCCGCCGGAGGCCGGAAGGCTCGTGCCGACCGCACGCGTCCGGCTCGAGTCGAATCGACACGGGGGCAGGCGATTCCGACGTTCGGTGCGGGCGATGGCGGACCGGCCGACCATCGATCCCGCACGACTCCGATCCGCGGTGAATCACGACACGACCAGCGGGAAGGGGTATTTTCTTGACGACAGCGAATCGTAGTGATTCAATTCGACCCGCCATGGGTCAGATGAATCGAGCCGGGAACGACGCGGGGGTGGGAGTGGCCACCGTCTCCGATCCGGATCCCCCCGATACGGAACCACGCGCCCGACTAGGGGCCGAACTCCGGCGTCTGCGCGATCTCGCGGGAATCTCCGGGCGGGATCTCGCGCAGCGGATCGGCATCAGTCAATCCAAACTCTCGCGGATCGAGAAGGGGAACGCGGTTCCCTCCATCCCGCAGGTGCTGGACTGGGCAAGAGAAGCCGACGCGAGCCCCGAAACTCTGCGTGTCCTGCGACTTTTGACCGAAGCGGCGCATTCCGAGGTCGATACCTGGCGTTCCGCACTGGCGACGCGCAGACATCTCCAGGACGAGGTCCGCGAGCGCGAATCCGCCGCCGATGTGGTCTCCACCTTTCAGCCCTCGGTGGTGCCCGGCCTGCTCCAGACCGCCGAATACGCCCGCAGGGTTTTCGCGACCTTCCAATTGCCCTATGCCAAAGATGATCTCGCGGCCGCGCTGGCAGCCCGCCTCGACAGACAACTGGCACTGTACGACTCGGACAGACGATACGAGTTCCTCATCACCGAGGCCGCGCTGCGCCTGCGTCCCGGTCCGCATCGGGTGGTACTCGGTCAGTTGGACCGCATCTCCTCGCTCAGCACACTCGACAATGTCTCGATCGGCGTCATCCCCAACGACATCGAGGCGACGACGACCGTTCCGCACGGTTTCGTCATCTACGACACCGGCGACGACGAGACCCTCGTCTCGCTCGAACTGATCGACGCGAGCAGGCTGGTCCGCGCGCCCGAGGAGATCGAGCTGTATCGCCGATGCTGGGAACTGTTGGGCAGGATGGCGCTCTTCGGCGACGCGGCCAGGGAGTTCCTCGCCGAACTCGCCGTCGAGATCCGCGGGTCTGCGGGCGATTGAGATGTCGAATTCCGCAACGCCGGCGAGGGTGGTGCCGCGGCAACCCCGCTGCGGCACCACCCGGGCGGCATCAGGTGCCGAAATCGAATTCACCGGCACGCACGCCGGCGAGGAAGGCTCGCCACTCCGACGTCGTGAACCACAACATCGGACCGGACGGATCCTTCGAATCGCGCACAGCGATCCGTCCGTCGCCCGACGCGACCTCGACGCACCCTCCGCCGCCATCACTGAAGGTACTCTTTGCGAACTTCGCATTGAAGTCCCCCTCATCGAATGTGTTGTCTCTCATGATGTCTCCTAGATCGCGGAGGACCACTACCTCCGCTCCGATATCCAGGAAAGCCCCCCGGACGGTCGCGCGTACTGAAATCGACAGGTGTGCAATCGGATCCGAATTCGCGATATTTCGGTCCGATTCATGCAGTGAGGGAGAATTCCATGGCGATCGGTAACCGCGCGTTCCTCCGCTCCGTGGTGCAATTCCGATTGCTCGGCACCGTCGAGGCCGAGAAGAACGGTCGGCGTGCCGAACTCGGCACCGCCCGCGAACAGCGCCTACTCACCGCACTGCTGTCGGTGATGGGCCAGCCCGTCTCGCGTGAGGAAGTGATCGACTGGGTGTGGGACGACCCGCCCGCCGACGCCGACGCCGCGCTGGACGAGATCGTCGCCGTCCTACGGGATCTGCTGCGCCCGCTCGGCATCGGCGACGCGCTGATCAGCGGCGACGGGGTGTTCCGCCTGGACGTTCCCGCGGAATGGGTGGACGTGCATCAATTCCGCATCCTGACCGAACGCGCGGCCCAGCTCGACGACGCCGAAGGCCGCGAATTCCTGGCCGCCGCACTCCAATCGGTGCGCGGATTCCCGCTCAGCGATCTGTCCGGCCGCCGGATCGCCGAGTACCGACGCGAACTCGCCGACCAATTGCAGGCCGCGGAAATCCGATTCAACGGAATCCAGATCGGGCAGAGTCGGGCCGCGACGATGCATCGGGTGGAAATCGCACAGGCCCTGTGACGACACCGGTCACAGGGCCTGCCGACGAAACGGACCTACTTCTTGCGTTCCCGCTTTTCGCGCACACGCACCGAAACGCGAACCGGTGAGCCGTCGAAACCGAATTCCTCGCGCAGCCTGCGCTCGATGAATCGACGGTAGCCCGCCTCCAGGAAGCCGGTGGTGAACAGCACGAACGTCGGCGGGCGCGTCGACGCCTGGGTGGCGAAGAGCACCCGGGGCAGTCGACCGCCACGCATCGGCGGCGGCGTCGCCGCGACGACCTCCTTGAGCCAGGTGTTCAGGCGGCCGGTCGAGATCCGCTTGTCCCAGGACTCCAGCGCGGTTTCCATGGCGGGAACCAGCTTCTGGACGGCCCGCCCGGTCTGGGCGGAGATGTTGACCCGCCCCGCCCACGGCACCCGGTTCAGGTCCCGGTCCACTTCCTTCTCCAGCATGAGACGCCGGTCCTCGTCGACCAGATCCCATTTGTTGAAGGCCAGCACCAGCGCGCGACCCGAGTCGGCGACCAGGCTGATCACGCGAAGATCCTGCTCGGTGATCGGCTGGGAGGCGTCGATCAGCATGATCGCGACCTCGGAGGCCTCCAGCGCGGATTTGGTGCGCAGCGACGCGTAGAACTCGGTGCCGCTGGCATTGGACACCTTGCGCCGCAGGCCCGCCGTATCGACGAATTTCCAGATCTTGCCGCCCAGGTCGACGAGACTGTCGACCGGATCGACCGTGGTGCCCGCGACATCGTGCACCACCGAACGTTCGTCGCCCGACAACTTGTTGAGCAGGCTCGACTTACCGACATTCGGCTTGCCGACCAGCGCGACGCGACGCGGTCCGCCACCGCCGCCACCCTCGCGGGGAGTCTCGGGCAGCGCCGCGAGCACATCGTCGAGCAGATCGCCGGTGCCCCGTCCGTGCGCGGCGCTGACCATTCGCGGCTCGCCGAGCCCGAGCGACCACAGCGTCGCCGCCTCGGATTCGACCCGCTGGTCGTCGACCTTGTTGGCCACCAGGATCACCGGGATCTTGGAACGGCGCAGCTTCTTGACCGCGGCCTCGTCGGTCGCGGTCGCGCCGACGGTCGCGTCGACCACGAGCAGGATGGCGTCGGCGGTGTCCATGGCCAGTTCGGCCTGCCGGGCGACATGCTGCTGCAAACCCTTGGCGTCGGGTTCCCAGCCGCCGGTGTCCTGGACCCAGAAACGTCGGCCCGACCAGTTGGCCTCGTAGGAGACCCGGTCGCGGGTGACGCCGGGGATGTCCTCCACGACGGCCTCGCGCCTGCCGAGGATGCGGTTGACCAGCGTGGACTTGCCGACATTCGGCCTGCCGACCACCGCGAGGGTCGGCATGGCGAGTTCTTCGCCCTCCTCCGACTCCTCGTCGAAATCGAGGACTTCCCAGTCGGTCTCGTCACTCCATACGCCGTCTCCGGCGAGTACGTCTTCGTTCATCGGGCGCCTCCCGGCGAGCTCGTGGTGATCTGATGTGCGACAACGCGGTACAACTCGTCGATGACCTCGTCCTTGCTCAGTTCGCTGGTGTCGACGATGACGGCGTCATCGGCCGGGCGCAGCGGGGAGACCTTGCGGGTCGAATCGAGGTTGTCACGACGCTGGACGTCGGCGAGGACCGCGTCGTAGTCGTCGCCGCGGCCTTCGTCGATGTTCTGCTGATTGCGGCGCTGGGCCCTGGCCTCGGCGGAGGCGGTCAGGTAGATCTTGGCGTCCGCGTCGGGCAGCACGACGGTACCGATATCGCGGCCCTCGACCACGATCCGCTGCGCGCTGTAGGTGATCTCCCGCTGCAACGCGACGAGCAGTTCGCGCACCTCGGCCACCGCCGACACCGCCGACACCGCCTTGGTCACCGCGTCGCCGCGGATCTCACCGGAGACGTCCTCGCCGTCGAGTTCGATGATCTCGTGGCCGGGATCGGTGCCGATGGTCAGCGGCAGTTCCTTGACGGAAGCGCCGATCGCCGCGGAGTCGGTGAGGTCGATGCCCGCGCGCAGCACCCGCAGGGTCGCCACCCGGTACATCGCCCCGGTGTCCAGGTAGCGGGCGTCGAGACGGCCCGCGAGCCGACGGGAGACACTCGACTTGCCCGTGCCGGACGGACCGTCCATCGCGACGACCAACGACTCGGTGCCCGAAAGCTTTCCCGCTGCGCCACTCTGCACCGGAACCTCCACACCGTTCACAACGACACCGCCTCGTAGAGTTTGCCAACTTCGTCGCGACCGAGCACTCGCAGCGTGCCCGGCCGTTGATCGCCCAGCAGCACCGGGCCGATATGGGTGCGAACCAGTCTGGTGACCGGATGCCCGACTTCGTCGAGCAGTCTGCGCACGATGTGCTTACGACCTTCGTGCAACACGAGTTTCACCAGGGAGCGTCCCTCGCCGATCTCGAGCACCTGGAAGCGGTCGACCTTGGCCGGACCGTCCTCCAGTTCCACGCCGTCGCGCAGTCGCTTGCTGATGACCTTGTTGTTGACTTCGCCGTTCACCGTGGCCAGGTAGGTCTTGGACACTTCGAACGACGGGTGCATGAGCCGGTGCGCGAGGTCGCCGTCGTTGGTGAGCAGCAGCAGGCCCTCGGTGTCCGCGTCGAGCCGTCCGACGTGGAACAGGCGCTGACCGGCCGCGATCCGCTCAGCGACGATATCGCCGACGCAGGGGCGGCCGAGATCGTCGGACATGGTCGACTGCCAGCCCTTGGGTTTGTTCAGTGCCAGGTGCACCAGTTCCGCGCGCACCATGACGCGCGTTCCGTCGACCCGGACCACCGCGTTCTGCGGGTCGATGCGCAGACCCTGTTCGCGCACGATGAGCCCGTCGACCTCGACGCGGCCCTGGTCGATCAGATCCTCGGCGGCGCGGCGCGAGGCGACGCCCGCCTTGGCGAGCACCTTCTGCAACCGCTCCCCCTCGCCCCACGGCATCTTGGTGTGGGTTTCGGTGCTGTCAGTTTCGACGTGCTGGCGACGCGCCGGTTTGGCATTGCTCAGCAGCGGCGGTCCGCTGACCTGACGCTGCGGTTTCGGATTCTTGGCCTTGCGACCGGCGGGAGCCTGCGCCTGCGCGGGACGCCGCGCGCCACGCGGCGCGGAACCGGATTGCGGGGTCGCGGAAGGCCCGCGGCCACCGGAACCGCCCGAAGCGGTGCCGCCCTGCCCGTACGCGCCACGCTGGGGCGCGTCACCGTAGCCGCCACGACCGGTGCCACGCTGGGCGGAATCGCCCTGCGAGTACCCGCCGCGACCGCCGCGCTGGGCGGAATCGCCTTGCGAGTAGCCGCCGCGACCGCCGCGCTGGGCGGAATCACCCTGCCCGTAGCCGCCGCGACCGGTACCACGCTGGGCCGAATCACCCTGCCCGTAGCCGCCGCGACCCGTACCGCGCTGGGCCGAATCACCCTGTCCGTATCCACCGCGACCGGCGCCGCGCTGAGGTGAATCGCTCTGGGAACCGCCGCGCCTGCCGTTGCCGCGCTGGTCGTTGTCCCAGGCTCCGCGCTCGGCGGCGGCGCCGCGCTGTGCGGCGCGAGCGCCGCGCGAACCGGTGTTGCGATTCGCGCCACCCGATGCGGGTTGGTCACTACGTTTTCTTCGATCCGGTGTGCCATCTCGGCGAGCGGAAGTATTCATCTGTCCTGTCAATTCTCGGTGCCGAGATCCAAGTCGGATTCGGCGGGTTTTCTCAGCCTGGTGTAACGGGGATCCGTCTCCAGGCTCTCGTTGATCTCATCGATCAGGTCGACGCCCGGAAGCAGGGGCGCCAGCGCGGGCAGGTCGGACAACGACGCGAGTCCGATTCGTTCGAGGAACAGTTCGGTCGTGCTGTACTGCGTGCCGTTGGTCTCCGGGTCGACCCCGGCCTCGGCGATCAATCCACGTGCGAGCAAGGTGCGCATGACACCGTCGACATTCACACCGCGAACCGCGCTGACCCTGGTCCTGGTCACCGGTTGGCGGTAGGCGACCACCGCCAGGGTTTCCAGCGCCGCCCGGGTCAATTTGGTCCGGGCGCCGTCGAGCAGCACCCGTTCCACATATGGCGCGTACTCGCTGCGAGTATAGAAGCGCCACCCGTCTCCCACGAAACGCAGGTCGATGCCGCTGCCCCTGGCGGAGAACCCGGCCGACATCTCGCGCAGTGCCGCCTCGACCCGCTCGGTGGTGTCGTCCAGGGCCGCCGCCAGCTGCTCTACCGGGGCGGGAGCGTCGATGACGAGCAACATCGCCTCGAGCGCGGACCGGAATTCGGTCTCGTCGAGAGTCGCGGGGGTGAACTCCGCCACGGACGCGTCGGGAACGGGCCCGGCGGGCGTGATCGTGTCCGAGATCTCGGGGGTCGCGCCCTCCGAGAGGTCCACGGCGTCGAATGCGGCGACCTCGGCGGAGTCCGTCGCGTGCGCGCTGGGCTGGTTCACCCGTAGTCCTCCTCGATCGTGATGGTCTCGGTCTCCTCGGCGTCGGGGTCGATCTCACCGATCCAGCTCACCGCGAGCGGACCGAGCGGATCGGGCTGCTCGAATTCGATCGTCTTACCCCGGTACAGCTCGAGCAGTGCCAGGAAGCGGGCCACGATCTGCACCGCCACCTCGCAGTCGGCGACCAGTTCCGCGAAGGTCGTCCAACCGCCCTTCCCGCGTTCCTTGAGCCGTTCCAACACCCACGCGGCCTCTTCGGCCACCGAGATCGCGTGCGCGTGCAGGTGGTCGAGTCCGACCCGCGGGATGGGTCTGGGCCGGAAGGCCACGGCGGCGATCTGAGCGAAAGCCGCGGCGTCCACCCCCAGGGTAACCTCGGGCATCAGCCCGGCGAAGCGCTCCTCCAGTCCGACCGAGCGCGGATAGCGGCGCAGCGCCACCGCCTCCAGTTCCGCGAACAGTTCCGCGACCTGCTTGAACGCGCGATATTGCAGCAGGCGCGCGAACAGCAGATCGCGGGCCTCCAGCAATTCCAGATCCTCGGAATCGGTCATCTCGCCCGAGGGCAGCAACCGCGCCGCTTTCAGATCGAGCAGGGTCGCGGCGACGACGAGGAATTCGGTGGTCTGGTCCAGGATCTTGTCCGCGCGCAGGCCCGATTCCCCCGCGCTCGCCGCGGTCAAAGCCTTCGTGTACGCGATGAATTCATCGGTGACCTGGGCCAACGCGACTTCGGTCACATCCAGCCTGCGCGAGCTGATCAGGGTGAGCAGCAGGTCGAACGGGCCCTGGAAGTTGCTCAGCGACAGGTGGAACCCCGGGGCGCGCTCGGGTTCCGCCGGCGCGACGCCGTCCGCGGTGCCGGACACCGTGCCGTCATCGGGTTCGTGCGGGTGCTCGGTGGTCGTCTGCGGCGCCGGGTTTCTCGCGTCGCTCACCGTCCGGACCGGTGGATGACTTCCCGCGCCATCGCCCGATACGCCTCGGCTCCACCGGATTTCGGGGCCCACGTGGTGATGGGCTCGCCCGCGACACTGGCATCGGGGAAACGGACCGTGCGCGAGATGGCGGTGTCGTACACCAGCTCACCGAAAACCTCGACGACGCGCGCCATCACCTGACGCGAATGTAGTAGACGGGCGTCGAACATCGTCACCACGATGCCGTACAGGCTCAGTCGCGGATTCAGGCGATCGCGCACCTTCTCCACGGTGTCGTTGAGCAGCGCGAGACCGCGCAACGAGAAGTACTCGCATTCCATCGGAATGATGACGCCGTCCGAACAGGCCAGCGCGTTCACCGTGAGCAGACCGAGCGAGGGCTGGCAGTCGATGAGGATGTAGTCGTAGCGATCGCGCACGGGTTCGAGCGCGCGGCCGAGCGTCTGTTCCCTGCCGACTTCGTTGACCAGCTGGATCTCCGCGGCGGACAGATCGATATTGCTCGGCAGCAGATCCATGTTCTCGACCCTGGTCTGCATCAGTACGTCGTCGATGGAGGTGCGCGAGCCGATCAGCAGGTTGTGCACGGTCTGGTCGAGGTCGTGGTGGGCGACGCCGAGCCCGGCCGAGAGCGCGCCCTGCGGGTCGAGATCCACCAGCAGCACGCGGCGCCCGTATTCGGCCAGCGCGGCACCGAGATTGATGGTCGAGGTCGTCTTGCCGACGCCGCCCTTCTGGTTGCACATGGCGACGATCAGCGCGTCGCCGTGCCTGCCCAGCGGCGGCGGGTGCGGGACCAGGCGCAACGGACGGCCCGTCGGGCCGAGTTCCGCGCTCTCCGCGGGAACCGGCTGGGCTCCTTTGCCCCACAGCGTTTCCGCCGCGGCGTCCGAGTACGGTTCCGAACGGGGGCCTGTAAGCGGTTGCGCCCCAGCACCCATCTGCGGCTCCTGCGCCGCACCGGCTGTCGTCACGATCCGCTGCTCCTTATGCTTCTGCCCGTTGCCTCGCCGAGCGTAGCGAGACCGATCAGGCCCGACCTCGCTTTCGTACGGTCCAGCTCTCGATAGACGCTACCGCTTGACAACACGAGACCCACGTTCGGACACGCGACACCGTGTTCGGAGCACACGCCGAGCTCGATCGACTCCGATGTGGGCAGTCCCTCCATGCTGTCTCATTCCGCTCCGTCGCGCGACGCGACGTCGTGCGATGAGATACGGCCTGCGGATACCTTCGATCCGGACGATACCCCGTGTGCGATCGGTGAGGAACCGCGCGCGCATATCGGCACCGCACCGACCCCGGTGGCATCGCGCCGTTTTCATCGCGCCCGAGGGTGCGCGGTCGCCCACACCTCGCGCAGGGTGTTGACGGTGACGAGGGTGTAGATCTGGGTCGTCGTCACCGACGCGTGGCCGAGCAACTCCTGCACGACCCTGACATCGGCACCGCCATCCAGCAAATGCGTGGCGAACGAATGACGCAGTGTGTGCGGCGAAACGGCCGAGCCGATACCCGCGCGTTCGGCGGCGATCCGCAACACCTGCCAGGCGCTCTGGCGAGACAGCCTGCCACCGCGCGCGTTCAGGAACAGCGCGCCCCCGCTACCTTTCGCGCCGCTCCTACCGCCCGCCGCCAGCATCGGACGACCGCGGATCAGGTAGGCATCGACCGCGGCGATGGCCGGACGACCGATGGGCACCATCCGTTGTTTGCCGCCCTTGCCGTGCAGGGTGACCGTGCGTTCGCCGGTGTCGAGATCGTCCACGTCGAGTCCGACCATCTCCGAAATCCGCGCCCCCGTGGAATACAGCAGTTCCAGCAGCGCGCGATCACGCAGACCGCGCGGGCCGCCGTCGACGCCCGACGCCGTATCGGGCGAATCCGCCGCGCCGCCGCCCGCCGCCTCCAGCAAGCGCGATACCTGGTCGTAGGGCAGCGCTTTCGGCAGTCGGCGACCGGGGGCGGGAGGTTTCACCCCGTGCGCGACATCGGTGGCGCTCATCCCCTCGGCGGCCGCGAAACGGTGCAGCCCGCGTACCGCGATCAACGCCCGCGCCACCGAACTCGCGGCGAGCGGCGGATGCCCGGTCCCGCCCGCCCGCAGCGCGACGGTGAATTCGGCGACATCGGATTCGGCCGCGCGGTCGAGTTCGGTGATGCCGCGCCGCGTCAGGAATTCCCGGTAGCGGTCGAGATCGCGGCGGTACGCGCCGAGCGTATTGCGCGCGGCGCCGCGCTCGACCGCGAGATGGTCGAGGTAGGCGGCGATTTCACGCGCGAGTACCCCGTCGGACATCTCAGTCTCCGGATCGTGCGCGCGCCTGGCGGCGCAGGAAACCCGTCGGCTGCCCCGGCCACGGCGCGTCGGCCGGGCGCAGCGCGATGTCGTCGGCGCGTGCCGCCGCGAGGGCGAGCACACCGGCCACCGCCGTCGCGTTGACGATCTCGCCCGCGAGCGCGGCGCGCACCGCGGCGCCGACCGGCATGCGGATCACGCGCAGATCCGCTTCCTCGTTCTCCGGCTCCGGCCGGTCGACCTCGCGCAGATCGCGTGCGACGTAGATGCGCAGCGCCTCGTCGGTGAATCCCGGCGACAGCGCCACGTCGACCAGTACCGACCACTCCGCCGCGGCCAGTCCGGTCTCCTCGGCGAGTTCACGCCGCGCGGCCTCGAGGGGATCCTCGCCCTGCACGTCGAGCAGTCCGGCGGGCAGTTCGAGCAGCCTGGCGCCGATCGGATGCCGGTACTGGTCGATGAGCACCAGTTCGTCGTTCTCGTCGATCGCCGCGACCGCCACCGCCGCGTGATGTTCGATGACCTCGCGTTCGACCACCTTGCCGCCCGGCATCGCGACCTGGTCCAGCCGCAGCGCCAGAATCGCTCCGCTGTAGACGGTCCGGCTCGACACTGTGTCGAAATCGTGGCTGCCCGCCGCTGTTTCGTTCTTCGTCACGACCGTGCCTCACTCCCACTCGGCGTCACCGCCCGCGCTCACACCCACTCGCTCCCGTCCGGACCTCCCGGACGCGAGAGCGCGGTACCCGTCGCCCGGATCGCCGATCACGTCCGAGCCGACATCCCCCGCACCCGAGCACGCTATACCCACGATCGACCCGCCGCATACGGACACGGCACGCGCCGCGCCCGTGCGCGTCGCGTGCCGTGCGTCGAGGGGGTTCGCGTCGCGGCGACCCCGCGTATCAGGAGCTCTGGTCGGCCGCGGCCAGTTCCTCGTCCGAGATGTCCACCGGAAGTCGTTCGGCCAGTTTGTATTTCAACGCCGCGGACACCAGTGCGGCGAACAACGGGTGCGGGCGGGTCGGACGGCTCTTGAGTTCCGGATGCGCCTGGGTGGCGACGAAGAACGGATGCACGTCCGCCGGGTACTCGACGAATTCGACCAGGTGCCCGTCCGGCGAGGTGCCGCTGAACCGCAGGCCGCTCGCGGCGATCTTGTCGCGGTAGGCGTTGTTCACCTCGTAGCGGTGCCGATGACGTTCCGAGACGCTGTCCGAGCCGTAGGCCTTCGCCACGACCGATCCCTTGACCAGCGCCGCCGGGTACGCGCCCAAACGCATGGTGCCGCCGAGATCGGCCTCACCGGCGACGATCTGTTCCTGGTCGGCCATGGTCGAGATCACCGGATGCGGGGTGTCGGGTTCGAATTCCGCCGAGTTGGCCTCGACCAGTCCGACCGAACGCGCCGCCTCGATCACCACGCACTGCAAGCCCAGGCACAGCCCGAGCAGCGGGATACCGCGCAGGCGGGCGAAACGGATGGCGCCGACCTTGCCCTCGATGCCGCGGATGCCGAAACCGCCGGGGATCAGCACCGCGTCCACGTCGCGCAGAGCGGCGATCGCGCCCGCCTCGGTCTCGCATTCGTCGGAGGGCACCCAGCGGATCTGCACCTTGGCGCGCGAGGCGAATCCGCCCGCGCGCAGCGCCTCGGTCACCGACAGGTACGCGTCGGGCAGGTCGACGTACTTGCCGACCAGCGCCACCTCGACGGTCTCGCGCGGAGAGTGCACCCGGTCGAGCAGATCACCCCACACGGTCCAGTCGACATCCCGGAACGGCAGGCCCAGCCTGCGCACCACGTACGCGTCGAGACCTTCCCGATGCAGCACCTTGGGGATGTCGTAGATGGACGGCGCGTCCGGGGTGGAGATGCAGGCGTCCACCTCGACGTCGCACATGAGCGCGATCTTGCTCTTGAGCGCCTGGGGCACCTCCCGATCGCAGCGCAGGATCAGCGCGTCGGGCTGGATACCGATATTGCGCAGCGCCGCCACCGAATGCTGGGTCGGCTTGGTCTTCAGCTCGCCCGACGGCGCCAGGTAGGGCACCAGCGAGACGTGCAGGAAGAAGACGTTGTCGCGACCGACATCGTGGCGGATCTGACGAGCCGCCTCGAGGAAGGGCTGCGATTCGATATCGCCGACGGTGCCGCCGATCTCGGTGATCACCACGTCGGGCACCTGGCCCTGGAGATCGGGGCCCTGCATCGCGAGGATGCGGTCCTTGATCTCGTCGGTGATGTGCGGGATCACCTGCACCGTGTCGCCGAGGTACTCCCCGCGCCGTTCCTTGGCGATCACCGTCGAATAGATTTGCCCCGTGGTGACATTCGCGTCCTTGGACAGGTCGCGATCGAGGAATCTCTCGTAGTGTCCGACGTCGAGATCGGTCTCGGCGCCGTCCTCCGTCACGAACACCTCTCCGTGTTGGAACGGATTCATGGTGCCCGGATCGACGTTCAGATACGGGTCGAGTTTCTGCATGGTGACGCGCAGCCCGCGCGCTGTCAGCAGCTGACCGAGGCTGGAAGCCGTCAGGCCTTTGCCCAATGAGGAGGCGACTCCACCACTGACGAAGATATGTTTCGTGGCAGTTCGCGCCTGAATCCGTGTTTGACCCACGGGTCTTCACGGTAACACGGATGCGCCCGGTCGCTCGACCGCCACGCCCGTTTGCCCGAAAGTCGCTGCCATCCCGTTTTCCGCCACGGTTCCGGTTTCAGCCGCCGGAATGGCCGATGACACCGCGCACGACCTCTTCCAGGGCGTCGGCGGTCCGATCCATCGCCGCGGTGTCGCGCTGCGCGCGACAGATCGCGACGCAACCCTCCAGCGCGGCCACGATCAGGGTGGCGGTCCGGGTGGCGACGGCGTCGGCCGCGCCGTGGGCACGCAGCGAATCGGCCAGCAATCCGGTCCACTGATCGAACGCAGCGGCAGCGGCCAGCCGCGGATCGTCGGTATCGGGCAGATCCTCCACCGAGACGGCCAGCACCGGGCAACCCGCGCGAAAATCGCTGTCGAGCACGACCTTTCTCCACATGTCGACGAATTCACGCAGCGCGACGACCGGCCCGGCAGACAGATCCTTCGCCAGTTTCCGCGCGACGAGACCGTCCACGAGGCGGACCGCTTCGGTGGCGAGCTGGGATTTGCCGCCGGGAAAGTAGTGGTAGGTCGACCCGAGTGGCGCACCCGAGTGTTTGGCCAGTTCGCGGACGCTGGTCGCGTTCAGACCGCGTCGGCGCAGCATGTCGGCCGCCGCGACCACCATCCGGTCCCGCGCCCGCGACTCGACCATCCGCATCTCCTTGCCTAGAACGACTGTCATAGCGTAGCGTCCTCGGAATATAACAGTCGTTATAACCAGGGAGTTCCCATGCCGATGATCCAACTCACACTCCCCGCCGGAGCGCTGCCCGCCCCGACCCGCGCCGAATTGCAGAAAACCCTCATCACCACGCTGTTGCACTGGGAGGGCGCACCCGACACCCCGTTCTTCCGGGCGCAGTCCTGGTGCCTCGTCGAGGAGGTGGCGCCCGGGGGATTCGTCAACGCCGCGGACGACCTGCCCCGGTTCCGGGTCGATGTGACCGTGCCGGAAGGCGCGCTGTCCGACCGCCGGAAGGCGGGCCTGGTCCAGCAGGTGACCGCCGACATCCTCGCGGCCGCCGGACTCGGCGAGGACGACGGTCTGCGGGTGTGGGTCCTGATCCACGAACAGCCCGAGGGCACCTGGGGCGCGGCGGGCAATATCGTGCGGTTCGCGGAGTTGAAGGCGCTCGCGGCGACCGAGCGCGGCTGAAGTCGGTACGAGTCGCCCCGCGCGCTCACGAGCACGGTTCGGCGGAAAAGATCCGCCGGGAGGATGCCGTCAGCGTGGCGGGGCGGCCAGTGTCAGCGAGGTCGCCCTGGTCCCCGTGCCGTAACGCCCGGCGGCACCGTTCAGCTGTTCGGTCAGTCCGAGGACCGCGGTGACCCGACCGATCTCGCGGTCCAGATTGTCGACGGTGGTGACGGCCGCGGCCATCGCCGGGTCCGAACGGATGACACCGATCGGACCGGGATCGTCCGCCGCCCCGGCACGGCCCGCCAGAATCGCCCCTGAGCCGCGACCGCGCAGCGCGCCGGTGAACCGGGCGATATTGGCCCCCTGGGCGTTCTCGGCGGCCTTGGCGCCGTTGCCGGTGATCACCACGGCGAGCTGGGCGGGCGCGATCGGCGCGTCCGCTTCGGCCACGAAGCCGCCGCCGCGCAATGTCTCCAGCACCAGGCTGAGTTCCTGCGGGGTGCTGCGCGGCGCGCCGTTACCCGGGTCGAGCAGCAGCACCAGCCCGAGCAGATCGCCCGCCATGCTGCCCTGATCGACCGCGCCGGTGCGCAGCTGCGCCCCGGCCGGGATCACATTGGTCATGGCGGCACGCATCCGGTCACCCTCGCCGGAGTCGAGGAAGGCGTCGGTCAGCGCGAGACGTCCGGTCACCGGGGCGCCCGCGGTCTCCAGTCCCCTGATCACCGATTCGACATCGGCCGGATCGGCGTCGGGTGTGGTGAACACCACGACGCTGCGGCCGGTGAGCGTTCCCCCGAGCACGCGTCCCGCCGACCCCGCGAGGAAACGATCCGCGGCGTTGAGTTCGTCGGTCAGCTGCCGATTCCGCGCGGAGTACTCCTCGACCCGCCTGCTCAGTTCGGTCCGGTCCGAGCGCAGTCCGGACAGCATGTCCGCCGCGAGCGTCTGGGATCCGAGCACCACCCCGATCGCGAGCGCGAGGAAGATCGCGACGATCGCTATCGCGTGCTGGCGAAACGAGATCATGACGCTCCTACGCTCGTGACGGACCGATCGCGCTAGCTACTGCCTGCCAGGCCCTGCACCCACAGCGCGAACCGGTTCCAGGTGTCGATCGTCCAGTTCAGGGTTTCGCCGCCGGTGTTGGAGGCGAGTAAGACCACGATCACCGCGACCAGGGCCGCGAGCACCACCATGGCGATGGCCACACCGGACATGCGGTTGCGGTAGAGCGTGCCGACGGCCTTGGCGTCCATCAGTTTGGTGCCGACCTTGAGCCGGGTCAGGAAGGTCGCCGGATTGCTGTCGCGCCTGCCTCGGTCGAAGAAGTCGTCCAGGGAGGCGGCGGCGCCCGCGGTCACGATCAGCGCCGCACCGTGATGATCCGCGAGCAGCAGGGCCAGATCGGCGGGGGCGCCCGAGGACGGGAAGGTGGTCGCGCCGATTCCGAGATCCTGGATCCGCTCCAGTCCCCTGGCGTGCCCGTCGGTATCGGCGGGCAGGATCACCTCGGCGCCGCATTTGAGTGTGGCCGTGGTGATCTCGTCCGGATCGCCGACGATCAGATCCGGCCGGTAGCCGTGTTTCACCAGGGTGTCGGCGCCACGCCCGACGCCGACCATGATCGGGGCGTACTCCTTGATGAACGGCTTGAGCCGCTTGAGGTCCTCCGCGTGGTCGGAGCCGTCGGCGACCACGACCACGTGCCGGTTCTTCATGGACAGTTCGAGTTCGGGCACGCCGATGCCGTCGATCAGCAACGCGCTCTCGGTGCGGACGAATTCGATGGTGTTTCCGGCGAACGCCTCGAGGTGGTCCGCGAGACCGCTGCGGGCGGCGACCATCCGTTCCGCGATCGCCGCTTCGGTCAGTTCGATGGTCTCGACCAGGACCTCGGGTTCCTTCTTGCCGAATTTGTCCGCGTAGACGACACCGTCGGCGATGCGGACCTTGGCGCCGTCCTTGATCTTGGTGAAGGCGTCCGAGGTCACCGTGTCGAGCAGCAGGATGCCGTTGGCCACGAGCACTTCCGGACCGAGGTTGGGGTAGCGCCCCGAGATCGACGGCGAGGTGTTGATCACCGCGACGACACCGGCCTCGATGAGGCGGTCGGCGGTCATCCGATCCAGGTCCATCTCGTCGATGACCACGACGTCACCGACTCCGGCGCGCCGCAGCAAACGACGAGTATTGCGATCGACCCGGGCCACCCCGGTCAGGCCTGGCAGCGATTCGGTCGTCCTCGACAGCAGCGCCGGCATCTTCATGGCCCGATAATGGCTGTTGGACCACGACTTTCGATGGAGGCGCGCCGCACCAGCCCGCACATTCGTCACTGTGATACGGTCCGCGCCGAAACCGGACCGAGGGGTCCGTGTCGCCGTGACGACGCCGCGATCCCGACTGCGGCTAATTACCGGCATCGCGACCGGAATCACCCGCATCGTGTGAGGAAATCCGGCCGCGTGGGCGGGAAGGTGATGCCACGTCGTATCACAACGCGACCACATCGTGCTGAGGGCGCATACGCGCCGCGGCCTCCGGAAGGGCGAACGACATGGATTTTTGGGACATTATCTGGTTCATCGTGGTGAGCTTCTTCTTCATCGCCTATCTGATGGTGATGTTCTCGATCCTGATGGACCTTTTCCGGGATCACGAGACCTCGGGCTGGGCGAAGGCGATCTGGGTGGTCTTCCTGCTCATATTCCCGTTCATCACCGCCCTGGTGTACCTGGTGGTGCGCGGCAAGGGGATGGCCGAGCGCCGCGCCGCGGACACGATCCAGCTGAAACAGGCCCAGGACGCCTACATCAGGCAGGTCGCGGGCTCCGACCCGACGGCGCAGATCGCGAACGGCAAGAAACTGCTGGACGACGGCGCGATCACCGCGGAGGAATTCGAACAGATCAAGCGCACCGCGCTGCAATAGACCGCGTGCACACGGTTCCGGCGATGCGAGCGCGTCGCCGGAACCGTGCTGTTCCATTCGTCCAAGACCGCGGGTAGCCGCGGACGTAGTTTGACGATATGACTTCCACTCCGCCGACCGTCTCCGAGGTTTCCGTGTCTTGCGAGGTCTCCGAGGCCGACCGCACGCTGACACTCCGCTACGACGACTGGCTGACCGCCATCGTCGCCAACGACGCCGACCGCATCGCCGAATTCGTCACCGACGAGTGGGTTTTCGTCGGCGAGACCGGCATCACCGAAGGCACCCGATTTCTCGAACTCGTGCGCGCGGGCACGCTGACGCATTCCGCCATGGCGCGGGTCGGCGAACCACGGATCCGGCGTCACGGCGAGGTCGCGGTGTTCTCGGTCCGCGTGCGCAACACGGCACGGTTCGACGGCAGCGAGTTCGATTCCGACGAATGGACCACGGACGTGTTCGTCGAGCGCGACGGTGATTGGTACTGCGTTCTCACCCAACTCACCACCGTTCGCCCCGGCGACTAGCGGCCCCGCGATCGGTCCGGGATCGCGGGCAGCGGCGGGAGTTCGAGATTCGCGCGGAAGGTGTCGCCGACGTAGTCGTCGCCGACGATTCCCCGGCGGCGCAATTCGGGAAGCAGCCCGTTCAGCAGGAAGTCACGGGTGCGCGGGTCGGCGAGTCCGCCGAGTGAGATGACATCGAGCACCCCCGCGTCGTAGCGTTCCTGGACCGCGTCGGCGAGTTGTTCCGGAGTACCGGCCACCGCCCAGTGCCCGGTGTCCTTGCTCGCGATGATCAACTCGCGCAACGTCTTTCCCGAACGCGCGAGTTTGCCGAAGATCTCCACCCGACCGCGTCGACGGTTGACCGAGGTGACATCGGGCAGCAGATGCTCCGGAATCGGCCGGTCCAGCGGCAACCCCGACAGGTCGACACCGCCGCCGAACATATCCTCCAGCGCCACCCGTCCCGCGTCGAGATCGAAGGCCTCGGCCTGCTCGCGCACGATCCGGCCGACCTCCTCCTCCGACGCGCCATAGGTCGCGTGGAAGGAACTCATGATCAGCGGCAGTCCGTCCGCGCGTCCCCATTCGGCGGCGCGGGTACGGATCCGCTTGGTGTAGGTGACGGCGTCCTCCAGCGTCGGCAGCGAGGTGAACACGACTTCGGCGAACCGCGCGCCCAGTTCGATCCCGCCCTCGGACTGCCCGGCCTGGAACTGAACCGGTCTGCGCTGCGGCAGGATCGGGATATTGAGCGGCCCGCGCACCGTGAAGAACCGACCTCGATAATCGATCGGAACCACCAGGTCCTGATCGAGTACCGCGCCGCCGCGGCCGTCGGGGGTGAGCGAACCCGGCCGCCAACTGTCGAACAGCGCGTTGACGACCTCGAGGGATTCGGTGGCCCGCGCGTAGCGCTGCTCGGGGCTCGGCAACTCCTGGTCGCCGTAGTTCTCCTCGCCGACCGAGGAGGTGACGGCGTTCCACGCCGCGCGCCCGTTGCTGATGTGATCGAGCGTTCCGAACAGCCTGGCGAGGTTGAACGGATGGTGGAATGTCGTGGTCACCGTGGCGATCAGGCCGACGTGGGAGGTCACCGAACTCAGCGCGGACAGGAAGATCAACGGCTCCTGCGCGCCGATCGCGCCCTGCGCGCCGAAGGTCAGCAGATCGGCCGCGAACAGGGCGTCGAATTTGTTCGCCTCGGCGATTTTCGCGATCTCGATCGAGGAGGCGACCGTGGACACCGCCGGGTCGATCGCGGCCGAATACACGCTCACCGCCCCGCTGACACCGGTCACCGTCTTGAGCGGTCGACGTCGTGTGCCCATGCGCTGGCTCCCTCCTCGTCTCGGTCACCCCCGGTACATCCAGGGCCGCCTTTCACGCTGTGCCACGACACGTTTCGGAACAACGGACTCGATCACCGTGATTCCAATCGGTCACGATTCACCGGCGAATCCGCGGGTGCGCCGCGACACTCACGAAGCCAGCTGCGTCGGCAGCACGGTCAGCCGTAGCGCGCGGATCGCCGCGGCCACGGCCGGTCGTTCCAGCGACGCCTGGCGATAGGTGACCCCGATCTGACGTGAGCCGTCGGCGATGGTGCACGCGATCAGCTCCCGATGATGTTCGGCCACCGACATTTCCGGCACGATGGCGACACCGAGACCGTGCGCCACCATCTCCGCCATCCCGTCGAAGCTGCCACTGCGATGTTCGATCCTCGGCGCGAAACCGGCTTCGCCGCAGGCGTATACGACCGACACGATGGAGGGCGCGCCGTCGCGGGCCGCGATCCAGTCGGCATCGCGCGCGGCGACCAGCCCCTGCTGCGCGGCGCGTTCACGGAGACCGGGCGGGGCGAGCAGCACCAACGGATCGCTGAAGAGGAATTCCGACGACAGCCCGAACGGCAGATCCCTGGCCCGGAACGAGTAGGAGTAGGTGATCGCCAGATCGACCTCCTGCTGGCGCACGGCGGGAACCGAGTCGACGGGCATCTGGTCGACCAGGCGGATGCGCAGCGCCGGGTACTCACGCTTGAGCCTGGCCGCGGCGGGCAGCGCGAGCCGGGTCTGCGCCGTCCGGAACGTCGCCAGTGTGAGTACCCCGGTGACCGCCTCGGCGGTGGCCGCGACCGCGCTCTCGGCCTCCTCCAGTGCCGCGACGATCCGCGAGGTGTGGTCGACGAGTATGCGACCGGCCGGGGTCAGCCGCAGCACCCTGCCCTCACGCCGGGTCAGCACGGTGCCGACCTCGTCCTCCAGAATCCGCAATTGCTGTGACACGGCCGATGTGGTGATGCCGTGCAACTCCGAGACCGCCGTCATGGTGTTGCGCTCCGCCAGGTCGCGCAACAGGATGAGGCGTCGAATGTCGTACATGAACCCTCGCTTCGACTGCTGCCGGCACCCGGCATCTATCATGCGCAGTCGCGAGCGCCCCGGAAATCCTTACGATCAGAACGATTCTGTGCACCCTCGCCCGCGGGCGATATCGTCTCGCGGGATTTCGTCAGGGTACCTATACACTTCCTGTCACAGACAGTTCGTAGAGGAGACACCATGGCAAGCACGACCGTCGATGCCGTCATCGCCGCCCCGCGTGAAGTCGTCTATCAATTCTTCGCCGCACGTGACGGGATCAATCCCTACGTGCCGGTCGATTTCACGCTCAAGCGGCCGGGCTCACCGACCCCCGAAGGTGTGGGCGCGCAGTACCTGATCGGCAAGGGCGGCGTGGGCCTGCTGGAGGAGACCACGAAACTGGTCCCGGGCGAGCGCATGGAATACAAGATCGTCAAGGGCGCGCCGGTGAAACGCCACGTCGGCATCATCACCTTCACCGACGCCGACAACGGCACCCTCGTCTCGTACACGATGGAGTCCGAGCCCAGTCTGCCCGTTCCGGCCAAGGTGCTCGAATTCGGACTGAAGAACTTGATCAACCAGTTCATCAAGGGCGCGCAGAAAGCCCTGCGCTGACCCGATAGCCCCCGGAACCCCTCCCTCGTGCGAGGGGTTCCGAGGTCAGGCCGGGGTTCGCTCGGCGCGCGCCGTCTCCAGCAATTCCTCCGCGTGCGCGCGACCGGTCTCGGTATCGTCCAGCCCCGCCAGCATCCGGGCCAATTCGATGACCCGCTCGTCCTCGGACAACGTCCGCACGCCGCTGTCGACCGCGCCCTCGCCGTCGTCGGATTTGTGCACCACCAGGTGGGTGTCCGCGAAGGCCGCCACCTGGGGCAGGTGGGTCACCACGATCACCTGGTGGGTACGGGCCAGACGGGCGAGGCGCCGCCCGATCTCCACCGCCGCGCGTCCACCGACACCGGCGTCGACCTCGTCGAAGACCATCGTCGCGCCGTGGTCGGAGCTGGAGAGCACCACTTCGAGCGCGAGCATCACCCGGGAGAGCTCACCACCGGAGGCGCTCTTGCTCAGCGGCAGCGACTGCGCGCCGGAATGCGCGGACAGTCGAAACTCCACCTCGTCGACACCGGAGCCGCCCGCGTGCAGTTCCTTACCCGCGACGGTCAGCGGCGAGGAATCCTGCGCGCCGGCGAGCACCGGCCGGACCTCGACCTCCAGCCGCGCCTTACCCATGGCCAGACCGCCGAGTTCCGCGCTGACCGCGTTCGCCAGTTTGCCCGCGGCCTTGGTTCGCGCCGCGGTCAACTTGCGTGCCGATTCACGGACCTTCTCCGCGGCGATATCGACCTCCGCGGCGAGTTTGGTCAGCGTCTCCTCCGAGACGTCGAGCGAATCGAGCCGGGTACGCGATTCCTCGGCCCAGGCGATGACGCCGTCGATATCCGGGGCGTATTTGCGGGTGAGGGACTTCAGTTCGGCCTGGCGGGTCAGCAGGGAGTCCAGCGCGCCGGGATCGGACGGCAGATCCGACAGGTACCCGCTCAATTCGGTGGTCAGGTCGACGACGACGGCGATGGCCTCCCCCAGTCGCGGACCGAGCGCCGAGAGCGCGGGATCGTCGGCCGATTCGATGCGGCCGCGCGCCGTTCCGAGCAATTCCAGTGCGCCGGAACCGGCTTCGGGCGAATCGGCCGGACCCGCGAGCGCGTCGTGCGCCGTCGCGGCGGCCTCGCGCAGCGAATCCAGATCGCTGAGCCTGCGCACCTCGTGCACGATGCGCGTGTCCTCACCGGGTTCCGGTGCGATGGAGTCGATCTCGTTGAGCGAATGTTTGAGCCGATCGGCCTCCAGCGCGAGTTCGCGACTGCGCGCGGTGCGTTCGAGCAATTCGTTGCGCGCGTCGAGCCAGGAACGCCGGTACACCTGGTATTTCGCCAACAGCGGCCCGACGGTGTCGACCGCGAACTGATCGAGCGCGTTCAACTGCTGATCGGACCGCTGTAGCCGCAACTGGTCGTTCTGGCCGTGCACCGTCAGCAGCGGCGCGGTGAATTCGGCCAGTACCGAAGCGGGAACACCGCGGCCGCCGAGATGCGCGCGCGAACGTCCGTCACTGTTCACGGTGCGCACGGCGATGATGCTGCCGTCGTCGTCGGGTTCGGCCGCCGCCGATTCGAGCACACCGGCGACGTCGGCTCGGGCGCTCTCGTTGACATCGTCGACGGTGAACCGGCCCTCCACCACCGCGCGCTGCGCGCCGAGCCTGACCCGGCCCGCGTCGGCGCGTGCCCCGCTCAGCAGATGCAGGCTGGTGACGACCATGGTCTTACCCGCACCGGTCTCGCCGGTCAGCACGGTCAATCCCGCGTGGAACTGCGCGGTGGCGGTGGATATGACGCCGAGGCCGTCAATCCTGATCTCTGTCAGCACGTGTGCTCTCCGTTCGCCGTCGGCCACGCCAGCCGGTCACGGGCAATTGGAACTTGCGCACCATCCGGTCGGCGAACGGCGCGGAATCCAATCGCACCCAGCGCACCGGTTCCGCGCCACGGACCGCTTCCACCCGGCCACCACGAGGCAGCGCGATGGTGCGCCTGCCGTCAAGGAAAACTATCGCATCGTGTCCGGTCGCCACCGACTCGACCGCGATACGGGATTCGGGACTGGTCACCAGCGGCCGCGCGAACAGCGCGTGGGCATTGCTCGGAATCACCAGCAGTGCCTCCAGTTCCGGCCACACCACCGGGCCGCCCGCGGAGAAGGCGTAGGCGGTGGAACCGGTCGGGGTGGACAGCAGGATGCCGTCGCAGCCGAACGAGGACACCGGCCTGCCGTCGACTTCGAGTACCACCTCGAGTACGCCCATCCGCGAGGCGTTCTCGATACTCGCCTCGTTCAGCGCCCAGCCGGATTCCACGATCTCGTCGTCGACGCGCACCGTCACGTCGATCGTCATCCGATCCTCGACCCGGTAATCACCGCGCACCACCTGCGCCAACGCGTCATCGAGGTGTTCTGCTTCGGCTTCGGTGAGAAATCCGATGCGGCCCAGATTGATTCCGAGCACCGGAACCGCGGCGGGCCTCGCCAGCTCGGCGGCACGCAGGAAGGTGCCGTCACCGCCGAGCACCAGCACCATCTCGCAGCCGATCGCCGCGCCAGGATCGTGCGGGACCACCCGCGCGGGATAGCCCCCCGGCTCGGCGACGGCCCGCACACTGGCGCTGGGATCCTCGAATCCGAATCGGGTGCTGTCGGCCTCGTCGGCGAGTACCCGCAGACCGATACCTGCGTCGGCGAAGATCTTCGCGACCCGGTGCGCGGTTTCGATGATCTCGGCGCGCCCGGGATGTGAGACGAGCAGGATCTCCCGCCTGCCGTGCGCGGTCGGCGCGTTCACCGTGGCCCCTCCTCAACCGCACGCTCGACGAGGGCCGCGACCTGCTCGTCGTCGTAGTCGAACTGTCCGTCTCTGCGCAGCCACAAGAAGTATTCGACATTGCCGGAAGGTCCCGGCAGCGGGCTGGCCACCGCCGCGAGGGTCCGCAATCCGTGCTCGGCCGCGACCCTGGCGACCTCGCGCACCGCCTCCGCGCGCAACCCGGGATCCCGGACGACGCCGCCGGTTCCGACCCGGTCCTTGCCCACTTCGAACTGGGGTTTCACCATGGGCAGCAGATCCGCTCCCGGCGCGACGCAGGCGGCGAGCGCGGGCAGCACCAGTCCGAGCGAGATGAACGACAGATCGCCGACCACCAGGTCCACGGTGCCGCCGACGAGTTCGGGCGTCAGAGTGCGCACATTGGTGCGGTCGAGCACCCTCACCCTGTCGTCGCTCTGCAACCGCCAGACGAGCTGACCGTAACCGACGTCGACGGCGACCACCTCGCGCGCGCCCTTCGACAGCAGCACATCGGTGAAACCGCCGGTCGACGCGCCCGCGTCCAGGCATCTCTTACCCTCGACCTCGACACCGAGCGGCTCGAAGGCCGCCAGCGCGCCGAGAAGTTTGTGCGCTCCCCGCGATGCCCACGACACCTCGTCGGGTTCCTCGCGCACCAGCAGGGGGGTGCCGGTCTCCACCGCGGTCGCCGGTTTCACGGCGACCGTTCCGGCTATCAGGACGCGGCCGGCGCCGATCAGCTCGACCGCGTGCTCTCGCGATCGAGCCAACCCGCGGCGAACGAGTTCGGCGTCCACCCGTGCACGCCTGGCCACCTCAGATCTTGTCCACCGTGGCGAGCGCCTGGACGAGCACATCGTGCGCCTGTTCCAGAATGCGGGCGCGGCGGGTGATATCCGCGCCGGATTCGACGCCGTCCGCCGCCGGGGTCCCCCACCGCGGACGGGAATCCAGTTCGGCGAGCAGTTCATCGATCTCGGCGCGGATCCGAGCCGGATCCGCGAGCTCCGTCTGCCCCTGCGCGCCGGGCAGGTGCCGACCGGGCAGCGGGACGCCGGGGCGGGGTCCATTCGAGCCTGGTGCGGTCATACCGGGTCCATTCGGGCGGGTTTCGGAGTACTCATCGTGGTGACAACGCTATCGGATTTCCGAATCGACCGCGCGGACCGTCACCGCCCTGCCCGGATTGCCGAGCGACAGTTCGGCCAGCGCCTGTCTCGGATCGCCGTCGACATCGAATTCGAGTGGCGGGTGGTTGAGCGCGGCCAGCGAGTCGGCCACGAATGTCGGGACCCGTTCGGGTGGGGCCGCGCGAAGTTCGTCCAGGGTGCTGACGCCGGTGAGCACCAGCAGCGATGCCAGTCCGACCCGGTTCGCGCCCTCGATATCGGTGTCCATCCGATCCCCCACCACCAGCGCGCTGCGCGTGCCTGCCCGCGTCAGCGCGTCCTCCAGCAACGGCGCGTACGGTTTGCCCGCGACGATCGGTTCCCGATCCGAGGCGGCGACCAGAGCCGCGACCATCGACCCGTTACCCGGCGCGAGACCGCGCTCGTTCGGCAGCGTGCGGTCGGTGTTGGCGGCGACCCACAGCGCGCCCGCGCGCAGGGCGTAGGCCGCCTCGGCCAGATCCGGCCATGCCGTCTGCGGCGAATGGCCCTGCACCACGGCGGCGGGAACGTCGTCATCGAAGCGGCGGATCGACGTCAACCCGACGGCGTCCACCTCGCGGGCCAGATCATCGGTCCCGACGACGAGCACCGTCGAGCCGGGAGCCAGACGCTCGGCCAACAGCCCCGCGGCCGCCTGCGCACTGGTCACGACATCGTCGGTACTCGCGGGGAAACCGAGTTCGCTCAGATGTTCGGCGACCGTCTTCGGGGCACGGCTGGCATTGTTGGTGACGTACACGAGCCGCTGCCCGCCGACGTCGTCGACCAGTGCCTCCGGTGCGCCATCGATCACCACCGGACCCCTGTACAGGGTTCCGTCCAGATCGAGCAGCAGGGCCTCATAGCGATCCCGTAGTCGCGTCACACCACTCTCACTCCCTGGCCGATCGGCGCCCGCCGGTCGCACCTCGTGCCGATCGAACACGACACGGGGCAGTCCGCCCCCACAACCGCCGTTCCGACCGTCCCGGCAGCGCACCGAGACGACTCGCACCCTACGCCAGCGCACCGACGGGCCGCGCCCGCGATTCGATCGCCGGACGACGTCGCCGGTCGCGGTCGGGTGTCGGCCTGCGCCACGACGGTGCTCGACGTCACACGGCGGACAGTCGCCGCGCGACGCCGAGCACCGGTCGTCGCACCGTCTGCGCGGTGTCGGTGGCGCGGTGTCAGAGTTTCCCGGCGATGAATCCCGCCGCGTCGTCGACGGCGTCACCGTAGGCGACGTGCGCCAGCGGCAGAGCGCCACCGAGTTGGCAGACCGGATCGCCCGAGGTGCAATAGGTCCGAGTGTGATCGCGATGTCTCTGCGGCACGCCCGTCCGCCAGATGAGGCCGGGGTCACCGAACAGCGCGACCGCGACGATCGGCGCCTGATACCGGGATTCGAGCGGCGCGACCGACGACGGGACGAGCGGGGCCGCCTCACCCAGAACACCGTGCATGACGATGGCGCCCTCCGAATAGCCGACCATCACGAAACGCTGATTCGGGCATTTGTTCAACGCACCCGTCACGTACTCGACGACATCGGCCACGCCCTTCCGCACCGAAGTCGGATCGGCCGGGTTCGCCGGGTAGTCCACGGCATAGGAGGTGGTCGTGACCTGGACCGAGCCGCGCACCTTCGCGTACAGCGGGTCACCGACGATCGTGCCGAGCGCGCCTGGCTCGCTGGTCCCACGTGCGACCACGACGGCGACATCGGCGCACCCGGGATCGGCCTGCGCCTGCGTCGACCAGAACACGGGCAGAGTCGCGGAGCACAGCGCGCCGATCAGCATGCCTTTCAGAGCGGCCCGGCCGATGGTTCGAGAACTCATGGTTCCTCCAGATATTCGCGAGCGTTGTTGTTGCCGCGGCGGATCCGTGCGGATTCGACGGAGTCGCAAAATCATTTCGCCGCGAATTCTTCTCGCCATTCTACAGGCGAAATAGGTTGCAACGCAACGCACTTTACTGAACGAGAAACGCAAGTCAACCGGCCACGACGCCGAATCGAGGGAATCGTGATTCCTCACAGCAATTCGCGTAGTTCTCACAAAAGTCACGCAGGCGAATTCGCCGCTATCGACCGAATTCTATGGACACTCGGGATATTCTGGAGGCAGCGCGGCCGCTCCGGTATCGATGAGCAATACTGCGGCGGAAACCGCCGCGCCGGATAACCATCGAGTCGGTCGTCGGGCCATGTAACTCGTCAGGCCCAGGCCACTCCGCGCGCCCAGGCCACTCGGCGGGCGCGAGCCACTCGTCAGGCTCAGGCCCACTCGGCGCGCGCGAGCCATATCGGATGCGTGCGGACGGTGCCCGCACCCGGATCTCGCAGCTTCCGGCGAAATGCCGGGCGCTCGGGCCAGCAACGGCCACAGGGACTTCGCGAATGCCCAACGCTCACCACGGCAAGCATCGTCGTGCCCCGATCGGCCACGGCTGTGCCCGGGTGACGACGCCAGGTAGCGACGGAACGCGAGTCGGTCGCGAGCGCGCGTCGATCACCGAACATGCGGCAGCCACCGAACCCGCGACAGTCACTGATGCACAACAGTCACCGACGCACGACAGTCATCGAACGCACAATGGTCGACGCATAATGCACGACAGTGCCCGCATAACGCGCGACGGTGCCGTCACCCGCTCGTGGTTCCGGTGCTACAGAGCGTAGCCTCGACTCCTGCGGTCCCAATTCTTCTGGCACAGTTTCGATCTCGCGGTCCAGCGGTTCTCGGATCTGGCCAAGCAGGCGCAGGCGGGAGAGCCGGTCGACTACTGGTCGCCGGTGAGTTCGGCAGCGCGCTCTTCGGCGTCGGTTTCGCCGTCCAGATCCGCGGAGGCCGAATTGAGGAACCACTCCAGCCCTTCGGCTGTACGGCCCGCCGCGACCAAGGCGTCGGCGTACGCGTAGAACAGGCGGGCGGCGGAGGAGCCGGTACGGGAGGCGTCGAGATCGGAGCCCTGCAGGGTGACCACGGCCTGGTCGAACTCGCCGAGATCCATACGGGCGCCGGCGACGACGATCCGGAGTTCGGCTGCCTCGTCACCGGACAGTTCCCTGGCCTCGTCGCTGCGACCGAGTTCGATCGCCCGCTCGGGGCGGCCGAGACCACGTTCGCAGTCCGCCATGACGGCGAGCAGTCCGGAACCGCCCGACATGCGGCGCGCGGTGCGCAACTCCGACAGTGCCTCGGCCCACTCGCCTGCGTGATAGGCGGTCACTCCCGCGGTCTCCCTGACCACGGCGACGCGGCCGGCGCGCTGACGAGCGGCGCGTGCGTGCGCCAACGCCAGTCGCGGATCGTCGTCGATGAGGCGCACCGCCATCACCAGGTGCCTGGCGACGGCTTCGGCATTGGTCTTGTCCAGACTCAGCAGGTCGCGGCGGACCGCCGGGTCGAGATCGGAAGCCTGGATGTCATCGGGCAGATCCGGTTCCTCCGGACGAGGCGGACGCCGCTCACCGCCGCGGCCACCCTGGCCGCCGCCGGTACGCGCGCCTTCACCGCCACGTCGACGGTCGTCACCACCGTCGCGTCGTTCGAAGCCGCCACGGTCACCGGAACCGCGCTGGAAACCACCGCGCTCGCCGGAACCACCGCGGTTCTCGCCGCCACGATCGCTCGCGCCGCGTTTGAACCCACCGCGATCGGAACCGGCGCCTTCGCCCGATCCACCACGGCTCGACATACCCCGGTCATCGGAGCCACGCTCGGAACCGCCACGATCACTCGCACGTTTGAACCCACCGCGCTCACGCGAATCCGCACCGCGATCGGAATCGGAACGGGCACCGGAAGTACCGCGGTTCGCCGCACCCCGATCCTCCGAGTCACGCCGGAACCCACCGCGATCGTCGCCGCCGCGCTGATAACCGCCACCGCGCTGCGTGCCCGCGCGGTCGTCGTCGCGACGCTGAGATCCACGATCGGACCCGCCGCGGTTGAACCCGCCACGGTCACCGGAATCACGACCCGAAGATCCGGTCCGCTCGCCGGAACCACGGCTGAATCCACCACGGTCACCGCCGCGATCACCGGTGCCACCGCCGCGCTTGAATCCACCGCGCTCACCGGAATCGCCTCCGCGGCTGCTGCCACGATCGGAGTCACCACCGCGGCTGTAACCGCCACGGTCACCGGAATCGCTGCTTCGTTTATAGCCGCCACGGTCAGCGGAATCTCCGCTACGCCCATTGCTGTCACGACCACCGGAGTCGCGGTTGTATCCACCTCGATCGCTCGAATTCCCGCGACCGGAACCACCACGGTCACCGGAGTCGCCACGGCTGTAACCGCCGCGATCGCTCGATTCGCCGCGTTTGAATCCACCCTGGCCGGAGTCACGATGGCCACCGCGATCAGCGGAGCCGCCACGGTTGTCGCCGCCGGAGTCGGGACGACCGAAGCCGCCACCGCGGCCGGACTCGCGCTGATAACCACCGCGATCGTCGGAACCGCCGCCGCGTTTGAAACCGCCGCGCTCACCTGAGCTGTCACCACGGGAATCACCGCCGCGGTTTCCTGAATCGTCGCCGCGGCGGAAGCCGCCCCTGGGCGCCGAATTCTCGCCGCGCTGGAAACCGCCACTTCGGCTGCCGCCGTCACGATCGCCCGAGCCACCACGGTTGTACCCGCCGCGGTCACCGGAGCCACCGCGCTGGTCGCCGCCGCGCCCACCGGACGAACCGGTACGGCCCGCGCCGCGATCGGGACGACCGCCGTCGGAGCCGCCGGTTCCGCGGGACGGACGATCTGATCCGTCGCCGCGTCGGAAAGACTTCCGACCGTCGTTATCTTCCGACACGGTGATCCCTTTCTGAGATTCCGGAGGCCGCTACGGGCTCCATGGCAAATTCAATCACGCGCCGGGCTCTAGCCGTGGACGGGGCAACGTGGAGGAGCACGAAAAGGTGCTCAAACGACGATAGGGGACCCAGATTCTGGGTCCCCTATCGTGAACGATGTTCCGGCGGTGTCCTACTCTCCCACACCCTGTCGAGTGCAGTACCATCGGCGCTGGCAGGCTTAGCTTCCGGGTTCGGAATGGGACCGGGC
>NZ_QCYJ01000167.1 GCF_003123685.1 Nocardia aurea | reverse complement strand
GCGGATCTGCTCGTCGGCGGCGAACGTGCTGGTTCCCTTTCTGCGGAGCACCACGACGTCGCGGGTCATGCCTACGCCTCAAGTCTCGACGATCATGCCCATTATCTGACGCCTACGTCACGAGCCGTCAAGCCGGTGTGCGGCCGCGTGGCCGCGAGCTAAGTCACAGGCAGGTGCTTTTACGGAGGCGTTGACTTTTCGTCGCTATCGTCGAAGAATAGTTGTCGTTGAGAGGACAGCGCATGAAACACGTACGAGTCGGGCTGGCCGTCCCCAGCTCCAACGTCACCGTGGAGACCGAGCTGCCGGCGATCCTGGGCCGGCACCCGTCGGCGACGTTTTCGTTCCACAGCAGCCGGATGCGGATGGCGACGGTGTCACCGGAGCAGCTGACGGCGATGAACGCGCAGCGCGAGCGGTGCGTCCTGGAGCTCGGCGACGCGGATCCGGACGTGATCCTCTACGCGTGCCTGGTGGCGCTGATGTCGGTCGGCCCCGGTGAGCATCAGCGGGTGGAGTCGCTAATCGCCGAGCAGTTGGCAGCGGGCGGCGCCCAGGCGCGTGTCCGGTCCAGCGCCGGTGCGCTGGTGGAGGCGCTGCGCGCGCTGCCGGCGCGGCGTATCGCATTGGTCACCCCCTACCTGCGACCGCTGGCCGAAAAGGTGGTGCAGTACCTGACCGCGGAGGGGTTCGAGGTCGCGGACTGGCGGGCGCTGGAGGTGGTCGACAACCGGGCGGTCGGATGTATCCCCGGGGAGCGGGTGATGGCGGCCGCCGAATCGTTGGATCTGGCCGGCGTCGACGCCCTGGTGATCTCCGCCTGCGTACAGATGCCGTCGCTGCCCCTCGTCGAGCCGGCCGAGCAGCGGTTCGGCCTGCACGTGGTCTCGGCCGCCACGGCCGGGGCCTACAGCATCCTACGGGCCGCCGGCCTGCCGCTGGCCGTCGATGGAGCGGGCGCCCTGCTCCGGGGCGACGCCGCCGTTGTCGGCTCCGTCTGAGAGGAACCACCATGAAGGACCTGTCCAAGCAACACCTC
>NZ_QCYJ01000036.1 GCF_003123685.1 Nocardia aurea | reverse complement strand
ACGGACGCGCCGACGACGATCGGCCCCGTGCGCTTCTTCGGCGGCGGCCCGCCGTACGTCGTGCCCGGCGCGGGGACGGACGGCGGGCCGTACGCGACCTCCGGCGGGGTGAACGGGCCGGGTGTGGTGCCGGGTGGGCCGTACGCGACCCCGGGCGGGGTGGACGGGCCGTACGCGACCCCGGGCGGGGTGGACGGGCCGTACGCGACCCCCGGCGGGGTGGACGGGCCCGGTGCGACCCCGGGCGGGGTGGACGGGGCGGCGGCAGCGGCGGCCTGGGCGAGGATGCCGGGCCCGCCCGCCGGATGACCGGGGCCGCCCGCGGGCAGACCCGGGCCGCTCACCGGGTGCTGGAGCAACCGCATGATCACCTGCTCGGCGGCCGGCCGCTGCGCCGGGTCCTTGGCCAGGCAGGCGAGCACCACGTCCCGCAGCGGCCCCTCCAGCATCCGCACGTCGGGCGGCTGGTTGAGCACCCGGTTGATCACCGCGGGCATCGTGTCGCTGCCGAACGGCGCCTGCCCCGACGCGGCGAACACCATCGTCCCGGCCCACGAGAACAGGTCGGCCGCGGGCCCCACCGGGTGTCCCATGATCTGCTCGGGAGGCATGTACGCGGGCGTGCCGACCGGCATGCTGCTGATCGTCGAGGTCGCGTTGAGCGCGCGGGCGATGCCGAAGTCGATCACGCGCGGGCCGTCGGCGGCCACGATGACGTTGGCGGGCTTGAAGTCGCGGTGCACGATGCCGGCCTGGTGGATCGCCGCCAGCGCGGTGGCGGTGCCGATCGCCAGGCGCTGCAGGGCCGAGCCGGCGCGCGGCCCCTCCTGCTGGACGACCCGCTGCAGGGACGGCCCCTCGATGAACTCGCTCACGATGTACGGCCGGTCGAGCTCGACACCCGTGCCCAGGACGGCCGCGGTGCAGAAGGGCGCGACGCGCTGGGCCACCTGGACCTCGCGCAGGAAGCGCTCCACGCTCACCCGGTCGCCTGACAGGTCCGGGCGCAGCCACTTCACGGCGAGATGCGTGCCCGCGGCGTCTCTGGCCAGGTAG
>NZ_QCYJ01000010.1 GCF_003123685.1 Nocardia aurea | reverse complement strand
CGACGACCTGCTCTCCGGCGCCGGTCTGCGGATCACCGAGGGCGTGGCCATCTCGCTGCCGCTGGTGGGCACGTACATCACGTTCTTCCTGTTCGGCGGGGAGTTCCCGGGGCACGACGTCATCTCCCGGTTCTACTCGCTGCACATCCTGCTCATCCCCGGCATCATCCTGGCGCTCGTGTCGGCCCACATGGTGCTCATGTGGGTGCAGAAGCACACCCAGATGCCGGGCAAGGGCCGCAACAACCACAACGTGGTGGGCGCGCCGTTCTATCCGGCCTTCATGGCCAAGGCGGGCGCGTTCTTCCTGTTCACGTTCGCGGTGACCGCCGGTCTGGCGACGTTCGCCCAGATCAACCCGATCTGGATCTTCGGTCCGTACACACCAGCGGACGTCTCGGCCGGTTCGCAGCCCGACTGGTACATGGGCTTCCTCGAAGGCGCCCTGCGCATCATGCCGGCCTGGGAGATCAACATGTTCGGCACGGCCCACGCGGGCACGCTGCCGCTGAGCGTGATCATCCCGGCGCTGGTGCCGATGGGCATCATCATGACGGGCCTCGCGCTCTACCCGTTCCTCGAACAGTGGGTGACGGGCGACCGGCGCGAACACCACGTCGCCGACCGCCCGCGCAACAACCCGCACCGCACCTCGATCGGCATGTCCGCCATCACGTTCTACGGCGTGCTCTGGCTGCTCGGCGCCAATGACGAGATCTCGGCGTTCTTCCACGTCAACCTCAACTGGACGACGTACTCCGGCCGCGTGCTGGTGTTCCTCGGCCCGGCGCTGGCCTACATGATCACCTACCGGATCTGCCTCGGCCTGCAGCGCCAGGACTCCGGGGTCATCTCGCACGGCGTCGAGTCGGGCGTGATCAAGAGGCTGCCGCACGGCGAGTTCATCGAGGTCCACACGGCTCCGGCGGACGACCTCGAGGCCCACGTGCGGGGCAAGGAGGCCGTGCTCACGCTGCCGGTCGAGGAGGACCGCGCGGGCATCCCGCCCAAGGGCATGCGCGGCCCGCTCGGCAAGCTGCGCGGGCGCATGTCCAAGGC
>NZ_QCYJ01000046.1 GCF_003123685.1 Nocardia aurea | reverse complement strand
CTAGGGCGTGTTTTGAAAGTGGTGAGGTGATGGTGCCGGGCTGTCGGGCGGGGTGTTGAAAGATGTTGTGCGGGTGTGCGTGTCAGTGACCTGAAGTAGGTGAGGTCTCCGGTAGAAGGTTCAGCGACCAAGCAAAACCTGAAGTACCGGAGACCTCGTGATCAGCGTATCGGTCGCGGGGCGGGCGGATCTGACCGATGCCCAGTGGGCGCGGCTGGAACCGTTGCTGCCTCGTGGCAAGAAGGCGGGTCGACCGCCGAAATGGAGCAAACGACAACTCATCGACGGGATCCGGTGGCGGACCCGGGCGGGTGTGCCGTGGCGGGATCTGCCACCGCAGTACGGGCCCTGGCAGACGGTCTACGGACTGTTCCGGCGCTGGCAGCGTGTCGGGAACTGGGCCTTCATCCTCAAAGCGCTACAAGCCTTCGCTGACGCCGCGGGCATGATCGGCTGGCAGGTCGGTGTGGACTCCACGATCATGCGCGCCCATCAACACGCTGCCGGTGCCCGCCGTGACGGGCAGCAACAGCGGGAGCCACCCGGCGGGTGTGACACCGAGCCACGAGACCACGGGTTGGGTCGGTCGCGTGGTGGTTGGACGACCAAACTGCACCTGGCGTGCGAGCAGGGCATGCGTCCGTTGTCGTTGCTGCTCACACCCGGTCAAAGCGGTGACAGTCCACAGTTCGTCGCGGTGCTGGAGGCGATCCGGGTGCCCCGGCGCGGGCTGGGCAGGCCACGAGTGCGGCCAGAGCGAGTGCTCGCGGACAAGGCGTACTCCTCGCGCGCCAACCGTGAATATCTACGGCGGCGCGGTATCAAGGCCACCATCGCGATCCCCGATAATCAGGCCCGACACCGCAGGAACCGAGGCCCTCGGGGTGGGCGGCCACCCACGTTCGACCCCGACATCTACCGGGGCCGCAACACCGTCGAACGCGGGATCAATCAGCTCAAACACCACCGCGCCGTCGCGACCAGATTCGACAAACTCGCCGTCCGCTACCTCGCCACGATCCACATCGCGGCCATCAACCAGTGGCTACGCTGACCGACTTTCAAAACACGACCTAG
>NZ_QCYJ01000139.1 GCF_003123685.1 Nocardia aurea | reverse complement strand
CGGCTCGGGCAGCCAGGGACCGGTGTAGGCCTCGCGCTTGACCCTGGCCGAGCGGAGCTGGTCGAGCGCCAGCCGCGACACGACGGTCACCAGGAACGCCCGGGGGTCCCTCACCTCCCCGCGGTCGGCCGCCTGCCAGCGCAGCCACGCCTCCTGCACCACGTCCTCCGCGTCCCACATGCTGCCGAGCAGCCGGTAGGCCAGCCCGAGCAGCGTCGGGCGGTGCTCCTCGAAATCCACCATCCGATCATCCCTTCACACCGAGCATGGCCGCGTGGCGGGGGCGCCAGTTGAGCCGCAGCCGCGCCCGGCTGTTGTCGGCGCCGCGCAGCATGGTCATGTACGCCACGCCGAAGGGGCCGGCGGCGAGCCGGGCCAGGAAGGCGGGCACCCGACGGGGAGCGGGGGCGCCGAGCCGCCGCGCGTAGGCGGGCAGCCAGTCGCGCATGAGGACGGGCGTGTCGTCGACCACGTTCAGCGCGCCGGTGACGTCCCTGTCGAGCGCGGCGACGATCGCGGTGGCCGCGTCGTGCGCGTGGGTGAACGACATCACCGAGCCGCCGTCGCCGACGAGCGGCATCCTGCCCGCGCGTACGGCCTCGGTCGTGGAGCCGTCCTCGGCGAAGACCGTGCCCGGCCCCGTCAGGTGGCCGAAGCGCAGCACCAGGCCGCCCGCCCGCGCGGTCTGCCGCTCCAGTTCGGCCACCGCCTCGACGATCGGCCTCAACGGCCTGGGCCCGTCCGTCCACAGCGGCACGTCCTCGTCCGCGAGTCCCTCCCCGGGCCGGTAGGCGAAGGCCAGGCCCTGGGCGACGAACCTCGCGCCAGGCGCGGCCTCCAGGAGATTGCGGGTGCCCTCGACACGCAGCCGGTCGGTCGTCTCGAACTGCTTGGCGAACTTCCTGGGGTCGATGGTCCTGGGGATCGCGGTGAGCAGGTGGACGACCGCGTCGGGGGCGGCCTGCCGTACCACTTGGACGACCGCGTCCCGGTCGAGGGCGTCGGTCACCACGTCCGTCACCGCGCCGGGGGGTGCCGTGGCCGGCACCGTGGCTGGCACCGTGGCCGACCCCAGATCGG
>NZ_QCYJ01000120.1 GCF_003123685.1 Nocardia aurea | reverse complement strand
TGTCGGCCGTCTCGGTGGGCGTGGTGGGTTCGGTGCCGATGCTCGACCTCTGCTACAGCGAGGACGTGACCGCCGAGACCGACATGAACGTCGTGATGACCGGCACGGGCAGCTTCGTCGAGGTGCAGGGCACCGCCGAGGGCGCCCCGTTCGACCGCGACACGCTCGACCGGCTCCTCGACCTGGCCGTGGCCGGCTGCGAGGAGCTCACGCTGATCCAGGAAGAGGCGCTGGGGCGATGAAGATCGTGCTGGCCACCCGCAACCCCGGCAAGATCGCAGAGCTGCGCCGCATCCTGGCGGAGTTCGACATCGTGGGGCTGGAGGAGTTCCCGTCGATCGGCGAGGTGGCCGAGACCGGGGTCACGTTCGAGGAGAACGCCCTGCTCAAGGCGCACGCCGTCGCGCAGGGCTCCGGGCTGCCCGCGGTGGCCGATGACTCGGGCCTGTGCGTGGACGTGCTGAACGGCATGCCCGGGGTGTTCTCGGCCCGCTGGTCGGGCCGCCACGGAGACGACCGGGCCAACCTCGACCTGCTGCTGGCGCAGGTCTCCGACGTGCCCGCCGACCGGCTGACCGCCCAATTCGCCTGCGTGGCGGCGCTGGCGCTGCCCTCGGGGCAGGCGCGCGTGGTCGACGGCACCCTGCGGGGCCGCCTGATCGCCACTCCTCGGGGCGCGAACGGGTTCGGATACGACCCGATCTTCGTACCCGAGGGGGAGACGCGCACCACGGCGGAGATGCCGGCGGAGGAGAAGGACTCGATCAGCCACCGGGGCCGCGCCTTCCGCGCCCTCGCCCCCATCGTCCGCGACCTCCTGTCGTCCGCCTGACCCGGCCGTAGCGGGCCGACGGCGGCCGGTCCCGAGTCCGCCGCGGTTCCGCACCGAGGGGCGGTCCCGAGTCCGCTGCGGCTCCGCGCCGAGGGGCGGTCCCGAGTCCGCTGCGGCTCCGCGCCGAGGGGCGGTCCCGAGTCCGCTGCGGCTCCGCCACCGAGGGGCGGTCCGTAACCGGGGCGTAAGAACCCGGCCCCCGGGGTGGGCGTAGCGTCGGTGCCGTGCAGAAGTATGACGTGGTGCCCGCCTGGGCAGGCGCGCTCGCGGGCGT
>NZ_QCYJ01000154.1 GCF_003123685.1 Nocardia aurea | reverse complement strand
TTCAGGTCACTGACACGCACACCCGCACAACATCTTTCAACACCCCGCCCGACAGCCCGGCACCATCACCTCACCACTTTCAAAACACGCCCTAGTGTGCTGAGTTGTTAATTCGCTGGCAGTAGTTGCCGATGGATTCGAGGATCTGGTCGGCGGTTTTTGTCCAGATGTAGGGGCGGGGGTTGTCGTTCCAGGTGTCGATCCAGTCGCGGATGTCTTTGTTGAGTGCGCGCACGGATCGGTGGGTGGAGCGGCGGAGTTTCTTGGTGGTCAGCTCGGCGAACCATCGCTCGACCAGGTTCAGCCAGGAGCTACTGGTGGGGGTGAAATGCAGCACGAATCTGGGATGTCTTGTCAGCCAACGCTTCACTGTGGGTGTTTTGTGAGTGGAGGCGTTGTCGAGGATCAGGTGCACGTCCAGGTCGGCGAGTACGGCGGTGTCGATTTTGCGCAGAAATGCGAGGAATTCGGTGGCACGGTGGCGGGCGTGTAGTGATCCGATGACTTTGCCGGTGGCCAGATCCAGGGCCGCGTAGAGGCTGGAGGTGCCGTGGCGGACGTAGTCGTGGCTGGCCCGGGCGGGGGTGCCGGGCATCATCGGGAATACCGGTTGGGTGCGGTTGAGTGCCTGGATCTGGGTCTTCTCGTCCACGCACAACACCAATGCTCGTTCCGGTGGGTCGAGATAGAGGCCGACCACGTCGCGGACCTTCGCGCAGAACAATGGATCTGTCGAGAGCTTCCAGGAGTCCTGTTTGTGGGGAGCCAGCCCGAACGCCCGCCAGACCCGCGACACCATAGTCTGTGACAACCCCAGGTGCTCGGCCATCGATCGCGTCGACCAATGTGTCGCGGTTTTCGGTGTGGTTTCCAGCGTCGCGGTGATCAACGCCTCGATCCGAGCGTCATCGATGACCCGCGGCCGGCCTGGACGAGGTTCGTCGAGCAAGCCGTCGCAACGCTGTTCGACGAACCGGTTACGCCATTTACGCACCGTGTCACGACCCACGCCGATCCGTTGCCCCACAGCCGAATTCGTGCCTCCCTCAGCAGCAGCCAACACAATCCTCGCTCGCAACGCGAGCCCGGCCGCCGTCTTGCGTCGACGTACCCAGCCCTCCAATTCGGCGCGTTCGGACTCGGTCAACACGATCTCCGCCACACGCGGACCCGGGCTCGGCACCACCACACACTACAACTGGAGCCAAATTAACAACTCAGCACACTAGTCGAGTGTCCGCAAAGGCGTCGACCAGCGCCTTCTCGGCGTGACGTGGCAGTGCAGACCCGAGTTGTGTTCGCATCCGAGCTCCCCCGAGGCAGTGAGTGGTGGTCTACCACGAAGCCGCTGATGGATCTGCCGTTATGTTGATGGTGGATTTGCAGATGGTCAACTGGTGGATTTGCCGCCCTGTGCCGCTCGCAGATCGGCCAGCAACAACGACAGAATCGCTTCCTCGTGCAGATCACGACCGTGCACCGCGTACACGTCGGCAACCTGCGCCGCTCCCGAAACCTCCAATCCGAAATGACGGCAGTACGTCGCGGCGTCGAATCGCCATAGCTCGCCACCACCGACCGTGGACAGCACCGTCCGCACGATCGCCAATCCGGCCGGATCGATATCGGCCCGCACCCGCACCGACACCCCCGCTTCCGCCGCACCGGCCAGCAGATCCAAGGCGGCCAGGGCGGGCATGCCGTCGGTACAGACCAGCGGCGGACACCGCGCACCGAGTTCGTCGGCGGCGGCTTCCACCACGGTCGGATTCTCACAGACGAACAGCACTGGCGGCACAGGCGCGAAACACCAGGGGCCCAACAGATCTCGGAGTGTGAGCCAGGCCGGTGCGCCGGGGCGGTGACCGCCGGTGATATCCAACGCGACGTTCAGCGTCAGTACCCGCGAGGACACGGTGTCGCAACGCACCCCGGCCGAGGCCCAGACGGCGCGCCAGTGGCGACCGGGGCGGGAAGGTGGCGGGTCGCCGTTGCCGATCGCGATCAGGCGGGCTACGGCACGTCCCAATTCGGTGTTGTGATCGAGGGCGTGGGCATCGCCGGTGGTTTCGGCGGCGAGTTGACCGAGTCGTTTCGCCTGCCCCGCGCGGGGCAGCGACGGCCACACACGGGCAATAGCTGTAGCCAGTTCCACAGTGCGGCCGGTGCCGGGTTTCGGTGTTCGGGGTCCGGCCAGCCATATCTCGGCGATCGCCGCGTCCACCCCGGCCGCACCGAGAATATCCAGCACACGGACGCGTTCCAGCTGCTCCGCGTGCTGTCGGGCCGCCGCGACCTCTCGTCCGACCGGTAGCGGTCCGCCGTAAAGCAGTTCGACGAACCGGGCGACGGTGAGTCCGTGCGGTGCGAGGGCGGCACCGAGTGCCCGCACTGTCACCGCGCGACCGGAGATTTCCCAGTCCACGCCGAGCAGTCGACCGACTTCGCGCCGCTGGGCAGTGGTCAAGCGCAAGGTCAGCGACCCGCTTTCCAGACTGCCGCCGCGATGGATCCGGCGGCCGAGCGCGTCGACGAGTAGGGCAGGGCCGGGAAGGGCGGCCCAGCCGCGCAGTCCTTCGGGCAGCTCATTCATCGGCGAGGCCGAACAGCCCGTTCATCGGCACGGCGACGGCGGCGGCGCCGAGCCGGTCGACACCCACTTCGATCAATGTGCCGCCGCACCACAGATAGGGCAGGACATCGACACCGGCCAGGTGCTTCTCGCGGGCGAGTTCGTAGATGGCGACGGCGGGCACGGTTTCGTAATTGCACCATTCGTCGTGGGCGGTGAGCATGATGTCGAGTTCGAAATCGACCGTCAAACCCATGAACGAGGCTTTGACCTGGGCGTCGACACCGGTCATCGCCTCGTCGAGCCACACCCAGCGCGGCGCGTGCGTCGCGGCGGCGTCATAGGCCACCACCGCGGCGGCGAACAGGGGCTGCGACAGCAACACCACTTTCTCGCCGCCGGATTTCGCGCCGTGTCTGGCGGCATCGAAGGGCACCCAACGGCTGGTGCTGCCGGGCCGATAGTGCAGATCGATCTTCAACCAGCTGCGATAGTCCAGGGCGCGGCCCAGCTGATGTTTCCAATCCACCGCACCTTCGGCGGCGGCTTCCGAGCGGGCGTCGTCGATCTTGCGGGTCAGGTATCGGCGCACCATCTCCTGCCGGTCGACCGACAGTTCGGCATAGCCACGGCCGAGTGCCTCCAGAACCGCCGCGGCATCGGGTTCGGCGGGATCGGCCTGCCAGACCACCTTGACCGTGTGGCCCTGGCGGGTCGGACGCCGGGCCAGCTGGTTGTTGATATGGGTGAAGGTGCGGCGGGTGTAGTCGAGGCGGTCCTTGAGATGTTCGATGAATGTCGAGCCGAGCAGAGTGGCCAGGACTCGTTGTTGTTCGGCGTCGAAACTGTCGCGTTGTTCGAGTACCCGGGCGGCCAGGGTGTCGGCGGCGGCCGGTGGCAACTGGAATCCGGCGGTGGGGTCGGTGTGGATCTCGACTCGCGGCAGGGTTTCGTCGTCGTCGAGTACCCGGGCGTCCTGTTGCGGCAGCAGGGCTTGACGCAGTTCCTCGAGTTTGTTGACGCATGCTCGCCACGCGCGGTCCACGTCGGCGGCTTCGGCTCTCAGCTCGACCTCCCGGCGCACGGAGGTGGCGAAATCGCGGGCGGCCTGCACATTTCGGCGCGGCGGCGCTTCGGTGGTCAGTGGCTGGGCGAGGCCGTGGTCGACTGCTTCCCACAACGCCGCGATGGCTTCGTCGCGGCGTATCTCGGCTACGGCTCGCTCTCTCTCATGGTTGGCGAGCACTTCGTCGGCGCGGGCCTCGTCCACGCGGGCTCCGGTGACCTGGCCCTCGAGGTCGGAGCGTTCCTTGTCCAGCCGGTCGATGCGGCTGTCGAGGTCGGCTTTGACGCTCAATTGCTGCTGTTGGTCGGCTCCCAAAGCATCCTCGGCGGTGCGCAGTTTCACGTCGAGTCGTCGCTGATCGGCGGCGATGTCGTCACGCGCGAATTCGGCTTCCACTCGGCGCGCGGTGTGCTCTTCCAAGGTGTTCACGGCGTCACCGTGGTTCTCGGTGGCGGTGTCCAGTTGACGCAGCAGGATGGCGTACCGGTCGATTCCGCCGCGGACCGCGCTGAGCGCGGCGGCTTGGTCATCGAGGTTGGTGCGGGAGAACTGTTGTGTGGCAGCATATTCGGCCAGGGCGGCGCGTGCGGCGTCCAGCGCCGCCGACTCCTGGGCGTGCCGGTCCTCGGCCGCGGCGAGTTCGAGGACACCGGCGGCGGTCGAACGGGTGCGTTCACCCCACCGCACCACCGCGTCGGCGAGGTCGCGTTCGGCTGCTTCGGGCAGTGCTCGTTCCTCGGCCGCGAGGCGGTTCAACGCTGTTTCGGTTTCGGTGATCCGCAGGTCGAGGGATGACAGTCGGCGAACCAATTCCTCCTGTTCGGCGAGCAGCGCGGCGATGCGTCGGGCTCTGGCCGCCTCCCTGGCGGCGGTGCCGACATAGGTGGCCGGTCCGGCGGCTTCGGCGCGGCCGGTGAGACCGCCCACCTGCCAGCAGCCGTCCACGCCAAGCCAATCACCGGCCGGTGCGGGAGCGCCGGTCGCGCGCCAGCCGAACCGAGCCAGCACGCGGCGCACCTGCTCGACACCGACACCGCCCGCGTCGACCGGTTCCAGTACCGCGAGCAGATTCGCATCCGCCGGGGTCGCGATGCTCTCGACCGGCCACTGGTCGGCGACGCCGAAATCGACGGTTCCGTCCGGCGCGATCCAGGCGTCGAGCAATCCGGAGGCGGCGAGCACGGCCTCCAACACCGCGAGGGCAGCGTCGTCCAGTCCGGGGACGGGATTGATCAGCCGCCACACGGGCGCGCCCTGTCGCTCGGCCACATCCGGCCGTGTCCGTCGTCGCCACGTCGACGGAACGGGCGGCGCGGCATCGGTTTCCCGCCGTGCCTCGGCCAGTTCGTCGGTGATCGCACCGGCCCGAGCCGCGATCGGGGCGCGGTCCAATAGCGCGGTCTGTTTACGTTCCTGCCACTCGGTGCGCCAGGTCACGATATGGGCGCGCATCCGCCCGGTCACGGTCGGGCGCGTCGACACGGCGCCGGTCTCATCGATAACCGTGAGTTCAGAGATCGCATCGCACCAGTCGGCCAGGCTCTCCTCGGTGGGTGCGGCGACCTCGGCCGCCCCCGACCAGTCACGCACCCGCGCCTCGAAGGTTCGCGCCGCCGCCTGTACCGCCGACAGTGCCTGTTCTTCGGTCGCACGCGCCGAGATGAGCCGAGTCTGGGCATCCTCTACGGCTTTGCCGGACACCTCCGTGCGCCGCACGGCATCGGCGCGCCGCATGTCGAGTGCGCGCAGATGTTCGAAACGTTCCAGGCGGGAGCGGTGCGCACCGAGCAGGGCGTCGACATCGCGAGTCGGCAGGTGCCGTCGAACTGATTCGGTCAGGCCCGCGAGCTTCGCGTCGACGCCGATCGCCTGCTCGACGTCGCGGACCGCGTCCTGCGCGGCCTGTAGTTTCTCCGCGGCTCTGACGACTTTCCCCTGCGCTCCCTGTTCGGAATCGGATTCTCGGGCAACCGCTTTCACCGCCGCACGGTGTTGGTCACCGACCCGGCCGAGTTCCCGGCGCAGGCTTTCGATCCGGCCGGTCGCCGCCACAGCGTCTTTGTAGGAGTCGGATTCGAGCAACTCCCGCATGGCGGTCGTGGCATCGGTGTGCGCGTCCCTGGTGCGAGTGAGCTGTGCTTCGGAGCGGCCTCGCAGCTCACGTGCGGCCGCGAGGGTGTCCGCGGCGGCCTTCTTGTCGCTGGTCGTGCGGTCCAGGCTGGTGGTGGCAGCAGCCATATCGTCGGCGCGGCGTCGCAGCACCCGTTCGGCCCACGGCCGCCAGCCGGTGCGGACGAATATCGCGATCGCGCGGGCCGAATCCTCGGTGCGTTGCATCGTCGCGCGGAGCTGTTCGAGATGTTCCCAGCCGTCGGCGAGCTGGTCGACCTCGTGACCGGCCAGCGGTGGCAGAGCATCGCGCAATGTCGAGGCCAGGCTGACGGGATTGAGCCGCTCCCCCAGTTTCGGTTTGCGCAGCTGTTTCAACAGTTCGGTGAGATTGTCGTACTGTTCGGCGCCCAAACCGTAGAGTTCGTCGGCCAGCCGGGCCCGATACGCGGCGGCACTGCTGGGCACGGTGACGCCGTCGAGTTGTTTGAGATCAGCGAGTGCGAGGGCCCGGCCGCCATCGAGCAGGGTGAAATCCCGGCCCAATCGCCGCCGGGTGACGAAATGCCAGGTGCTGACCGTGGCGGTGCCGCTGCCCGCCCGCGCGGAGGCGCCGAGTCCGCAGGTGAAGTACACCAGCGAACCGTCCTCGGCGATCCGCCCGAATTCGGCCCAGGCGTATCCGAGCCCGGCGTCGGCGGGTTCGCGAGGGTCGTCGCCGTCGCCGGTGGGCAGCAGGTTGAACCGCATACTGCGATGCTGGGAACCGAACGGATCGAGCACCGATGGCGCGATCTCGCCGCGCAACAGCATCAGGGTGGTCAGTTCCAGCACTTTGGTCTTGCCCGCGCCGTTGCCGCCCCGCAACACCAATCTGCCGTCCGCGAACCAGAATTCGGCGTCGTCGTACTCCCAGAGGTTCACGATGCCCACTCGCAGCGGCTGCCACCGCGCCCGCCCCGCCGTCGGCAGCCCGCGCGACTGCGCGGCCTGCAACCAGTCCTGCCCCCACTGGTGGGTGGCGGCGATTTCGACGGTCACGACAACTCCTCGATCCGTGCGGTACTCGCGAGAATGTGCGGTGCGCGATAGCGGGCGGCCGCCGGGGTCACCTGCCAGAGCCCGGGCCGTAGACCCGGTCGGAGCAGATCGAGCGCGCGCAGCAGTTCCACCACTCGCTCCCGACGCGCACCCGAGGTCTTCAATTCGGCGGTGATCGACTTGGGGTGGGCCACCGCGACCTGCTCGACAGCCGTCAACAGGTCGGCCTCGGTGACCACGCCGTTCTAGTCCCCGGCACGAAACAGTTCGTCGAGCACCACGAGGGTGACGAAATCGACGGCACGCAAGCGGGGGAAAGCCAGGTCCGTGGCCGATTCCTCGCCCGCGATAAGCGCCAGCCCCTCGGCGCGCTGTTCGACGGTCCAGCCGGTCATTTCGGTGCACCATGCCACCACTCGGGTGCGCTGGCGGATCAGATACGCGCGTTCGGGTTCGCTGAGGTCACTGTAGAGACAGACCGGCAGTTCGATGATGCGGCGCATCACCGCGAATCGTTCTGCCGCTTCGGTGAATACCGCGCCCCGCCGGTTCAGCGCGGCCGCCAGCGAAGCCGGATCCGCCATCCTGAGCAGCATTTCGCGCTGCACACCGTAGGTGCCGCCGACCTTGTCCTGCTGTCGCGCCCAGCTGTCCGCATCGGCCCCCGCACCGCCGACCACCGCCAGCGCTCCCGCCGACACCAGCAGCCCCAACGCGGTGATGAATACCTTGCGCTCGGCGAACCGGTCTGGCTCGTAGGCGGTGACCGGACAGTCTTCGCGGGCGGAGAGCACCCGTACCCGATCCGACAGATCCTGGGTGGAGGTGATGTCCTCGGCGTCCTCGGCAGCGGCGGCGGCCAGCAGCGCCAACACCAGCGATCGGCGCGGTGGCGGATCGACCCGCCGCGGCGCGATCACCGAATCCCCCAGCGGCAGACGGAACAATCGGGCAGCGGTATCGGTGACCACCAACCGGTAGCCGAGACGAGAGGAGAACCAGTTCACCAACTCGGGTCGATGCCGGGGATGACGGATGAGGCCGAACAGTTCCCTGTCGCGGACGCGGTCGATCACGGGACCGGCGAGTAGTCCGGTGAACGCGCGCCGACGGTCAACTGCGTCGCGATCGTCATCCACCATGTCCCACCTCGACCGGTTCCAGCGTGAAATGCCAATTTCGCGTGACGAATCGGCCACCGGGCGATTCCAGGGTCGTGGTACCCGCGACCACCGGCTCGGCCAGCGCGACCCGCCAGCGTCCGTCTTCGGTCACCCCGATCCGATGCGATTCACCGCGCCGGGCCCGAGCCGTGGCCAAGAGATCGAGCAGCAGCCCCAGTTCCGGCTCCGACAATGGTTCCCATTGCGCCAGTTCCGTTCCCGACCGCGCGCGCAGAGCCGCTTCGGCCTCCCGTCGCTGCGCCAGCGCGGCGGTCCGAGCCCGCCGAGCCGCCGCACGCCCGGCGGAGGTGTCCATCGCTTTGACCCGCCGTCCGACCGCGGCCCGTTGGCCGTGTTCACGATAACGCGCGGTGATCGGAGCCGCGGCGGCATCGGCCCAGCCGGTGGTGTGATCCTCGGAGTTCTCGGCCGCGATCAACAGATGTCGCGCCGGAAAGACCCCGATGGCGGTATCCCAGATGTGCCAGGCGGTCTCGTCGTCGGGCGCGGATTCGATCGCCCCGGCGAGTTCGAGCAGTTCCGCGCGCCGGGTCAGCGCACCGCCGGTGTCGAGCAGGATATGCATGTTGCGGGCCCACGGTGCCACCAGGTCGCGTAGTTGCCTGCGCAGTCTCCTGGCTTGTCCGTCGGCACCGCCGAACCAGGACCGCAACGACTCCCAGGTCCGCAGCCAGCGCTGCACCTGCGGATCCACGAGTTGATCGGGAGCGCCATCGGCGAGGGCGCCTCGGACACATGCCCGCCACACCGAATCGGTCAGCTGTGGCTCGGTGTCGGTCATCAGCGCGGCAACCGCCGGGGTATGGATGTCGACCTGCTCCCCCCACATGCCGACATAGGATTGCAGCGTCCGCCACAACACATCCTGTTTCTCTGCGTCGGGTCCACCGGACAATGCGTGGGCCAGGCTGCGCTGCCAGGATCGAGCCGCCACCGCCATCCCGTGATGCAGGGTGATGACCTGCTGGTATTCAGCCGCTGCCGCCGGAAAGTTCCGGTCCCGCACCGCATCGGCGAAGGCTCGCAGACGATCGTGGATCGCGCGAGGGGCGAGGGTGAGGTCGGCGGCAGCCTCTTCCTCGGCAGCCAGATCCTCGGTCCAGAACGCGTGCAAACGGGCCGCTGTCGGAGTCAATTGGAAACGGTCACGGCGACGCAGGAAATCATCGCCCGTGCGCGCCGGCTCCTGCCAGCGAGTGAGCACTCCCCACCGCACCAGGCTCGTCAGACGGTTGTCGAGAGAGAAGGAGTCCGCGTGCAGCAGTTGGTCGGCTGCCTGCTTCCCGGCATGCTCGCTCACCCACATGCGCAGCCGAGCGGTGATCTCGTCGAACGACATTCCCGTCAGGCTGGTGTCCTGTGCCTCCACCAGCACATCCACGATCGCTCGGTACTGCGCGGCGAAACGCGACACCAGGTACGCGGGAACCAATTCCTGACCTGGAAGATGAGCTGCCCACGGATCGATCCCCGTCGATTCGAACAACTCGTCCCCGTCGGCCATTCGGCCAGGATAGTCAGGCGCGGACCGGATAGTTCGCCGAGCTGGCCCCTGTCCACTCCTGAAAATCCGGCACAGGAAGCGTGCCGGCCCGACCTCATCCTACGACCGGTCATGGCCTGCCCTGTACGGCTACCATAGCGGGTATGCCCCCTCCTGACCTGGACAGACTCGATCTGCCGGGGAGCATGACCTGGGACGAGCTCCAGCAGCTGCCCGAGGTGGTGTCGGCACGGATCGAGTTGTGGGAGGGGCGCGTGGTGTGGTTGCGGCGCGGCACCCCGTCGCATCAGTTCTGTGCGAACGTGTTCTGGACGGGACTGCGGCGCGCGGCCGCTGAACAACGTAGGAACGACCCCAAGGAGTTCTCGCGAGCGGCCACCGAAACCAACATCTTCTTCGGCGCGACCGGCAAGTCGGATTTCATGACCCCGGATTTCATGGTCTACCGGTGCCAGAAGTCAATGCACGACGATGTCCGGGCCGCAGATGTGCTCATCGCCGGAGAAGTGCTGTCCCCAGCGAACAGCGCCACCGAGATCGAGGCGAAGAAGGCGCGCTATGCGACAGCCGGGATTCCCTGGTATTGGGAGGTCGATCTCAACAGAGACACCGATACCCCACTGATCAAGGCAGTGCGTGCATATGGACGGACCACGACGCCACTCGAACTGCCGACCGGGGTGCTGTCCATTCGTCCGGTCAACTACGGATTGCTCAACGAATGGAGCCCGGAAACCGGTGCCGGAATCGTGGCGAAACTTCCGTTTCCGATCAGCATTCCGTGGTCCGAATTCAACGAGTGATCGCCCCCTGAGCCACCGGGAACTCCGGATGACATGGACCTCGGTTCAGTTGTCCGCGAACCACTTTCGTATACACTCGAATCCGGATCGGGATCGCCGCCGTCGCTGCTCGAGAACCCCGGAAGTCCACCGGGGCAACGGTTCTCGCATCTCGATCCACGCCTCAGGCACCCCGATCCGCCCGAACACGCTGCCGCGACCATTGTGGGCTGCGACGATTCCGCCGACGATGGCACAGGTGGTATCGATATCACCGTCCGCAACGAGACAGGTCGCGATCGCTGCCGGATAGTTCGTCAGATGAGTCGACGCCATCCACAACGTGAACGGCACGGCGTCCTGCGCGGTTACCCGAGATCCATTGCCGCGTATCCGTGCGGCTTCGTCCACGGAAGCACCGAGCAGTGTACGGGCACGGCGTAGCCCTCTGCCGACTTCGCCGTCACCGAGCCTATCGATGATTCCGGTGATGAATTCCTCTGGTGCGTGCGCAGTTCCGATCATACGAGCATGCGCTGCCTGCCCTGACGCGACCGCGACCGCGACCGCTCCGGCAACCCCCTCCGGGTGGGCATGTGTCACCTGCGCCGACCGAACCGCCTCGCTCACAATCTTTTCCGGATCTCCGGCGTAGTACGCGCCCAGTGGCGCGACTCGCATCGCCGCTCCGTTCCCGCATGAACCCTCACCGCCGAAGGCCGCGCCCGCGGCTACCCGCCATGGCACACCGTCACGGATCTTGCGCAAAATTCCCGATGCGCCGAAACCGTAGTCTCGACGGGGATCCCATCGTGCGGCGAACCTGGCGGCCAGCCGATCCTGGTCGATACTTTTCTGCGTGCGACGAGCTCGACCGCCACGCCGCAGGCCATTTCGGTGTCGTCGGTCCACTCCCATTGCCCGACGGGAAAGTCACCCGCCAGAATATCGGGAACCGATCGAGCCATCACGGGGAATCGCTGCCCCGACGCGTCTCCCACCGAGAGCCCGTCCAGCGTGTCGAGCATCAGGTCGATGTGCATTGCATCCGATGGTGGTCGCTCGCCGCGGAGGGGCCGCGGGACCGTCGGCCCGAACCCGATTAGTCGTCTCCGACGGAATCAGAGACCAGCGCCCCGAATGATCTGGAGATCACTCCGGCCGCAGTCTCCCGCTCTTTCCGTTGGCGACCAGCGGAGTATCCGCCGAAATGAAGTCGCGCCCATCGAAGTCGAAAGGACGCTGATACGGTTCGTACCAGGGCGTATTCTGAACCGGTTGATCACCATTCAAGAACAGGTATTCCCCGACCGATGGGTTGTCGTACTCCGAGCCGATGCGGTGAGGCAAGTTCTCCCAACATATTCCAGTGGTCCCGGTTCGGCGATCGAGTTCCGCCGACGTGATTTCCTGCGGCACATCGACGATGCGATCCCAGCCACCGTCCTGCCAGCCTGCCGATCGGGCGATATTCGCGACCGTGGTCGGCGACATCGCTTTGGCGGCAGCGAGCGCATCGTCACTGAACCGGAACAACGAGCCCAGCGGCTGCTCACGACCGAAGAAATACTTCGATGCGCAAGTGACAGGACTCTCCTTCTTGTTCGGTGCCGGGAAGGGGGCGCACCCCGCTATGACAAGCACAGAAGTCGCGATGACGAAGAAAACCAACGGAACACGTCGACGCACAGAGTCACTTCTTTCCAGGTAGCGGGATCCCGACACCGGGCGCTTGACCGGTCCGGCCTTCTGGAAGGTTGCTGAAGGCCAGTTTCGGAGTATGTTCTCCACCTTCGGCATCTTTGGTCTCCAATACCACCAAGGTGCCGTTGTTTATTTCGTTCTTGATGATCTGCTGCAATTCGGCCGGGCTCGCGTTCGGATTGGCGAGCGCGATCTGGCGACCACGTTCATTGTTGTACAGGTCCATCGCTTCACGTTGCGGGACGTTACCGGCGGTCTTCTCGTGCGCGGTCGCGTATTCCGTCGTCCACTCTTCCCCGAACTTCTGTGTCATCAGCGCGTTCCAGTAGGCATGTCTGAAGGCGTCACCCTGACCATCCTGGGCAGATGCCAGGAAGGTGGCCAATGCGGCCTCCGTCGCATCCGAAGAGAGTTTGAACTGCTCACCGACGGCCGCAGGCCCCTGCGTCAAGAGAAGGTTTTTCATGGCCGATATCTCGTCGGGCGTCAGCATCGACGGGTTGATATCCGGGTACTTCAGCCGGATGAGTTCGAGCGTTGCCCCGGTGGGCCACAGCTCAGCACTTTCCGACGAGACGGCCGTCTGGTAGTTCTCGAGAATGGAGTCCAAAGTCGGATTGCCGGTTCGGACCGATCTAGCGACCCCTGACTTCACGGAATCCGGAAGCAGCTCGAGGAATCTCACGAGATGCTCGGCGCCTTCCTGGTCGTCGCTTTGGATGCTTGCCAGGGCATCCTTTATCTTCGATGACAGCGAGGAACTCGCAATCTCTTTCGCCAGCACGGCCGCGGCACCTCCCGGCCAGTATTCGCGCGAGGTCTCGACATTGGATTTGTACGACCTCACATTGCCGTCGCTCTCCACGAAGAGATCCCATCGGGACGCGTCGGCTTCGGCCACACCGGCCTTGATCTTGGCTATGTTGGTGTCGATGTTCGCGGCGAGTGACGCGGTCTTCGCGGCCATCTGCGCCAACACCTCTGCCGTGGCAATGATTTCCCCACGGTCGGATTTTCCTCGCACACGCGCGGCATCGCCCGCCTCGCCCTTGAAGTAGTCGATCGATCGAGAGATCTTCCCTTCGGCGGAATTCGCCTCCGCTTCCAGGATATCCGAGCAAGCCGCCATCTGGACTGCTGCCTGCGCCATATGCGTCGTATCCCATTGGACAACAACCGGCACGGTGAGCAACACGATCCCGCTCATCGCGGCTCCAACCTGTTGATATTCGCACCGATCGCCTTGTCCAACTCCTCTTGCAGCGCGGCGACGTAATCGGTGTCCGTGCAGAAGGCACGTATGGTGGTCGTGTGATATTCGACGACGGTGTCGAGCGCTTGCAGCGATTCCTCCAGCTTCGTCGCCAGATTCGACTCCATCATCGCTCTCCGAGCATTCGTCCGCTGCTCGCGCGCGATAGGCGATATGGCATCGATCACGTCGGCGTTCCGCCGCACATCGTTGGCCATCTCCCGCATCCTGGCCGGGTCGATATCCATGGACATCGGTCAGCCTCGCCTGAGATGCGATGGCACATAACCGAAGTCGTCGCCACTGCTACTCGGTGAATTGCGCTCGTCTACGACACGCTCGCCATCCGCACGCTCACCGGGCGGCGGAAGCGACTCGAAGAGTTCGACAACCTTCGACTCGACCTCGTTCATCGCCGACCGATGCCGATCGGCGATGAGCCGCGCCAACCCGTCGGGGCCGCTATCCATCGCATAGTCGGCGAGATAGAGTTAGGTTATTCGCCCGGTGGAGTCGGTCTCGATTGCGACACTGCCATCCACGGATCGAGATGATCCCCGCAGTTCGGCCAGCTGGCTATTGATGCGATCGATCTCTGCCCGAGAAGATCCGACACTCACTTGTTCCCCCGAATCACAACCTGCCCGAACATGCTCGTGGGCAACGCTATACCGCTGTCCGCAGCCGCCGATCCCCGCGTGCGGATCGTAGCGTACCGACTCATGGACCGCGCTGAGCCACCGGTCGGTTCAGGCCAGTTCCTCGATCTTCGCCGCCAACTCCGCCCCCGTCAGCGGCTCCCGCGCGATCACCGCGATCGTGTCGTCCCCCGCGATCGTCCCCACGATGAACGGCAATGCCGCCCGATCCAACGCACTCGCCAGATAATGGGCGGCCCCCGGCGGCGTCCGCAACACCGCGATGTTGCCACTCGAATCGGTGGACACCATCAGGTCACCGAGGAGTTTCGAGAGCCGATCGGTCCCACCGGTGACCCCGCGAACGGGACTGCCATCCTCGGGAACCAGGTACACCCCCGCACCCCCATCGGCCGCACGCAGCTTGACCGCGCCGAGTTCATCGAGATCACGCGACAGTGTGGCCTGGGTGGTCTCGATTCCCTCGGCGGCGAGCAGCGCGGCGAGTTCGGTCTGACTGCGGACAGCGTGGGCCGAGAGCAGTTCGACGATGCGGGATTGGCGGCCCGCGCGGGTGCGGGCGATCGCCGCGCCTTTCACGCCCCTGCCGTTCTCCGGTTGCCCGGTCATGATTGGACTTCCTCCCCGCCGACAGGGCCGAGGATCACCGACCCGGCGGCGAGATGCTGCCGTTTCGTCGACGCTAGTTTTCCAGCGGCGCGGCTGCGCGTACTCGGTGGGCGATCAGCGATACGGATGCGGTGCTGAGTTCGCCTCTGCGCAGGGGTCTCCGGGCGGCCGACCGCGTTCACCTGTGACCTCGCACGGTCGGCGGCTCGTTCGGAATCGGTTGGTGCCGCAGTACGCACAGCACCGTTCGTCGACTCACAACGCGTCTCCGCGATGTTTGTCCAACAGCCACACCAGCAGTGCCTTCTGCGCGTGTAGCCGGTTCTCCGCTTCGTCCCATACCGCGCTGTGCGGTCCGTCGAGCACGTCGTCGGTGATCTCCTCACCGCGGTGGGCCGGAAGGCAGTGCAGCACTACGGCGTCGGGGGCGGCCTTGGCGAGCAGGTCGGCGTTCAGATGGAAGGGGCGGAAGGGGCCGACGCGGTCGAGGCCGTCGTTCTCTTGGCCCATGGAGGTCCAGGTGTCGGTGACGAGGGCATCGGCTCCGGAGGCGGCGGCGATCGGGTCGCCGGTCAGGGTGATGGTCGCGCCGGTTTTGGCGGCCCGTTTGCGTGCGGCGTCCAGGATCCACGGCAGCGGTTCGAAATTCGCGGGCGCGGCGATGGTCACGTTCAGGCCCGCGGTGACGCCGCCGAGTAGCAGCGAATGCGCCATGTTGTTGGCGCCGTCGCCGAAGTAGGTGAGGTTGCGTCCGGCCAGTTCGCCGATGCGTTCCTTCAGGGTGAGCAGATCGGCGAGTACCTGGCACGGGTGGAATTCGTTGGACAGCGCGTTGACCATCGGAACCGTTGCGGCCTCGGCCATTTCGTCGAGGCGGTGCTGTTCGAAGGTGCGCCAGACGATGGCGTCGACGTAGCGCGACAGCACCCGCCCGGTGTCGGCCAGGGTTTCCTCCCTGCCCAGTTGGGTGTCGCGGCCGTCGACGACGACCGCGTGCCCGCCGAGTTGGGCGATCCCCATTTCGAAGGAGAAGCGGGTGCGGGTCGAGTTCTTCTCGAAGATCACTCCCACGCCGCGCGGGCCTTCCAGCGGACGGCGCGAGAACGGTGCCGCCTTGAGTTCGGCTGCCAGGGTGAGGATTTCGGCTTGTTCGGCCGGGGACAGATCGTCGTCGCGCAGGAAATGCCGTAATCGCGCGGTGGCCTCGCTCATGCCGGTTTTCCCTTCGCGTCGTCGGCCGCGCCGTCCAGGATTTCCGGGAGGTCGGCGACGAAATTATCGGACTGGGTCTCGGTGAGCACCAGCGGTGGGGCCAGCCGGATGATATTCGGCTTCGGTGCGTTCACCAGATATCCGGCTTCTCGCGCCCTGTTCTCGACCTCGGCCGAAATATCTTCGGTGAGCACGATTCCGAGCAGCAGCCCGGCCCCGCGCACGTGGTCTACGAGGGGGTGTTCGAGCAGTTCGATGCCGTCGCTGAGCCGTTTGCCCACCGATTCGACGTGGGAGAGCAGATCCTGTTCGTCGATGGTGCGCAATACCGCCAGTGCGGCCGCGGCGCAGACCGCGTTACCGCCGAAGGTGGTGCCGTGCAGGCCGGGGGTGAGCAGATCGGCCGCGGGGCCGGTGGCGAGGACCGCGCCGATCGGCAGGCCGCCGCCGAGACCCTTGGCGAGGGTGATCACGTCGGGCACGATGCCGCAGGACTGGTGCGCATAGAACTTGCCGGTGCGGCCGATGCCGGTCTGCACCTCGTCGAGGATCAGCAGCGCGCCGTGACGTGCGGTGATCTCCCTGGCCTTGACCAGGTAGTCCAGCGGCGGCACCACGACGCCGCTCTCCCCCATCATCGGTTCGAGGAAGACGGCGGCGGTGTCGGCGTCGACGACGGCTTCGAGCGCGGCGGCGTCGCCGTAGGGGACGTGCACGACGCCGGGCGGCATCGGCGCGAACGGTTCACGCTTGGACGCCTGACCGGTCAGCGCGAGCGCGCCCATGGTCCGGCCGTGGAAGGCCTCCTCGGCGGCGACGATCTTGCTCCGGCCGGTCAACCGGGCCATCTTGAAGGCGGCCTCGTTGGCCTCGGTGCCGGAGTTGCAGAAGAACGCGCGGCCGTGTCCGTCACCGAATTCGCCGTCGCCGAAATGCGCGAGCAGCCGCTCGGCCAGTTCGATGACCGGTTCGTTGGCGTAGAGGTTGGAGGTGTGCCCGAGGGTGCCCAGCTGGTGGGTGACCGCCTCGAGGATCGCGGGATGCCCGTGGCCGAGACTGTTGACCGCGATGCCGCCGAGGAAATCGACGTAGCGATTGCCGTCGGCGTCGTAGACCACGGCTCCCGCGCCGCGGACCAGCGCGATCTTCGGGGTGCCGTAGTTCTTCATCAGCGCGGCCGACCACCGCTGCTGTAGGTCTGCTGTACTCATTCGTCGACTCCGTAATCGCTGCGGCCCCGGACCTCGCGGCGCGTATCAGGTTCGTTCGTGACAGGGTGGTTCGTGACGGGCTCTCTCATGATCGAGCCCGGCTCGCGGCGGGAGTCACCATGGTGCCGATCCCTTCGCCGGTGAACAGTTCCAGTAGTACCGAATGCGGGACGCGGCCGTCGATGACGTGCGCCGTCGGCACTCCGCCCTGCACGGCGCGCAGGCACGCCTCCATTTTCGGCACCATGCCCGCGTCCAGACGCGGCAGCAGCGTCGCGAGATCCGTCGCGTCGATACTCGAGGTGAGCGAGGAACGGTCCGGCCAGTCGGTGTAGAGGCCCTCGACGTCGGTGAGGATCACCAATTTCTCCGCACCGATGCCCTCGGCGAGTGCCGCGGCGGCGGTGTCGGCGTTGATGTTGTGCACGACGCCGTCGATATCGGGGGCGATGGTGGAGACCACCGGAATCCGTCCCGCGCCGATCAGATCGAGGACGGCGTCCGGGTTCACCCGGGTGACGTCGCCGACCAGACCGATATCGGTCGGTTCGCCGTCCACGTCGACGGTGCGGCGGGTCGCGGTGAACAGCCGCGCGTCCTCGCCGGAGATGCCGACCGCGTACGGGCCGTGGGCGTTGATCAGCCCGACGAGTTCACGACCGACCTGACCGAACAGCACCATCCGCACCACGTCCATGACCTCGGGTGTGGTCACCCGGAATCCGCCGCGGAATTCTCCCTGCAATCCGAGTTTCTTCAGCATCGCGCTGATCTGCGGGCCGCCGCCGTGCACGACGACCGGATGCACGCCGACAGTGCGCAGGAATGCCATATCCGCGGCGAACGCGCGCTTGAGTTCGTCGTCGATCATGGCGTTGCCGCCGTATTTCACGACGACGATCTTGTCGCGGAACTTCTGCAACCACGGCAGTGCTCCCGCCAGCACGTGCGCCTTGTCCAGCGCCGAGAGTTCGCGTAGCAGAGAACCGTTCATGAGCTGTAGGCCGAATTCTCTTCGACGTAACCGTGCGAGAGATCGGTGGTGCGGATAGTCGCGGACCCGTCACCGACATTCAGTGCGATCCGCACCTCGATATCCATGCCGGACAGATCGACCTCGCGCGCGCCCGGCGCGCCGACACCGTCGACGCAGACCGGATTTCCGTTGAACGACACCGAGATCCGGTTCGGATCGAGGGTGATCGGCGCGATGCCGACGGCGGCCAGCACCCGGCCCCAGTTCGGGTCGGAACCGAAAAGCGCGGTCTTGACCAGGGAGTCGCGGGCGACGGCGCGCGCGGCGATCAGCGCCTCGTCCTCGGTGAGCGCACCCGTCACGGTGACGAGTACCCGCTTGGTGATTCCTTCGGCGTCGGCCATCAGCTGGGTGGCCAGATCGTCGCAGACCGCGAGTACCGCGGCGTCGAGTTCGGCCTGCGACGGCGTCACCGCGCTCGCGCCGTTGGCGAGCAGCAGCACGGTGTCGTTGGTGGAACAGGATCCGTCCACGTCGAGCCGGTCGAAGGTGAGCCGGGTGGCGTTGCGCAATGCCTGATCCAGCTGTTCGGGGGTGGCGCGGGCATCGGTGGTCAGCACCACCAGCATGGTGGCCAGCGACGGCGCGAGCATGCCCGCGCCCTTGGCCATGCCGCCGACATTCCATTTGTCGTTGTGGTGGAACGCCGCTTCCTTGGGCACGGTGTCGGTGGTCATGATGGCGTAGGCGGCGTCCAGGCCGCCGGACAGTCCGCCGCCCATCTCGTGCACGATCTCGGTGACGGCGGGGATCAGTTTGTCCATCGGGAGTCGGTCACCGATCAAACCCGTCGAGCAGACCGCGATCTCGCCCGCGCCGGTTTCGGTGCCCCAGTTGCTCAGCGCCGTCGCCAATTCCTCGGCGGTGCGGTGGGTGTCCTGGAATCCGCCCGGTCCGGTGCACGCGTTCGCGCCGCCGGAGTTGAGGATGACCGCGCGCAACCGGCCCGAGGACAGCACCTGCTGCGACCACAGCACCGGGGCGGCCTTGACCTGGTTGCGGGTGAAGACGCCGGCGGCCGCGTAATCCGGGCCCTCACTGAACACCAGTGCCAGGTCGGGGTTTCCGCTGGCCTTGATGCCCGCGGCGATACCCGCGGCGCGGAAGCCGAGCGGGCCGGTGACGCCCTGGGTCCGAACCAGTTTCCCGCTCTCGACTGTCGTCACGGTGCCACTCCTACGGTGGAAAGTCCTTCGGCCTCGTCGAATCCGACGGCCAGGTTCATGGATTGGACCGCGGCGCCCGCGGTGCCCTTGGTCAGGTTGTCGATCGCGCCGATCACCACGAGCAGTCCGGCGTCGGCGTCGACGGCCACCTGGAGGGTGACCGCGTTGGAGCCGAGGACCGAACCGGTCTGGGGCAGCACCCCTTCGGGCAGCAGATGCACGAAAGGTTCGTCGGCATAGGCCTTCTCGTAGACGGCCCGGGCCTGTTCGGCGTCGACGCGCACCGGTGCGGTGCAGGTCGCGAGGATGCCGCGCGGCATGGGCGCGAGCACCGGGGTGAACGAGACCTTGACCTCCGTTCCGGCGACCGCGCCGAGATTCTGCGCGATCTCGGGGGTGTGCCGGTGCGCGCCCGCGATGCCGTAGGCGCGCACGGAACCCATCACCTCGGAACCGAGCAGGCCGACGTCGAGTTTGCGGCCCGCGCCGGAGGTGCCGCTGACAGCCACCACGTTCACCGTCGGTTCGACGATGCCCGCCGCGACGGCGGGGGCGAGAGCGAGGCTGGCGACGGTCGGATAGCAGCCGGGCACCGCGATCCGGCGCGCGCCGCGCAGGGCGTCGCGGCCACCGGGCAGTTCCGGCAGTCCGTAGGGCCAGCTGCCCGCGTGTTCGGTGCCGTAGTACTTGGTCCACGCCGCCGCGTCGCGGAGCCGGAAATCCGCGCCGCAATCGATGATCACGGTCGATTCGGGCAGGGCGTTGGCCAGCGCCGCGGACTGACCGTGCGGGAGACCGAGGAAGACCACATCGTGCCCGGCCAGTTCCTCGGCGGTACTCGGCGCGAGGACGCGGTCGGCGAGCGGCAGCAGATGGGGCTGGAGCTCCCCCAGCCTGCTGCCCGCGTTCGAGCCCGCGGTGAGCGCGCCGATCTCCAGTCGACCGGCGCGGTATCGGGGATGACCGAGCAACAGGCGCAGCACTTCGCCGCCCGCGTATCCGCTGGCACCGGCAACGGCGACCCGCACGACGGGTTCGTCCGACGTATCAACCATGAAATGATTATGCACGATCATGCAAGCTCATTCATAAATGGGGGGCGAACTCGGTCGCCGATTCGTCGGCGCGACCGGCGATCAGCCGCGCGACCAGGGGAAACAGCAATACCGTCGTCGCGTCCGCCGCTACCAGTGTCGAGGCGATCTCCGCCGACATCAACCCCGCTCCGGTCGCGACCAGGGTGACGGCCTCGATGATCGCGATCGACCGCGACCCACGTGCTGACCGCCGCGTCCCGATCGACAACCGCGACCGGACCGAAGTCGAGGTAGCTAAAAGATAGCCGCGATCCGTTCAGCGCGACCGAAGTGTCCGGCACAACCCGGATGAGCGAGACGATCGCCGACGACGAAGCTCCCGTATCTGCGACTGCCAACAGGCGCATCCGATAATCCTGGCACACGAACGAGCGGCGATCCGAGGATCGCCGACCAGATTGCCTCGCCGTAGCCCAATATTCCCCTGACCGCCGGACCCCATCGGGGATACCGTCGAAGGATGACCAAAGCGAAGGTCTTCCACGAGCTGCACCACCGGGAAACGCCGCTGGTTCTGCCCAACGCCTGGGATTTCGGTTCGGCGGCGATGCTGGTGGCCGAGGGATTCCCCGCCGTCGGGACCACGAGTCTCGGCGTCGCGGCGGGAGCCGGGCTGGCCGACGGCGCGGGCGTCACCCGAGACGAGACCCTCGCCCTCGCCGCGCGGCTGGCGCTGCTGTCGGTACCGGTGACCGTCGATATCGAGGGCGGTTTCAGCGAGGATCCGGGAACGGTCGCCGATTACGTCGCCCGGTTGTCCGAACTGGGGATCGCCGGGGTGAATCTGGAAGACGGCCGCGCCGAGGCCGGCCTCGCCGTCACCGGACAACAGGCCGAGTTGATCGCCGCGGTCAAGGACCGTTCGCCGGAGATCTTCGTCAACGCGCGCGTCGACACCCACTGGCTCCAACTCGACGAGGATTCCACACTCGCGCGCGCCGACGCCTATGCCCGCGCGGGCGCCGACGGCATCTTCGTGCCGGGCCTACGCGATCCCGAGGAGATCGCCGCGACGGTCGCCGCGGTGCCACTGCCGGTGAACGTCCTCTATCTGACGACGGGGCCGTCGGTCGCTGAACTGGCCGCGCTCGGTGTGCAGCGGGTGAGTACCGGGTCGCTGCTGTATCGGGCGGCGTTGGCAGCCACGGTGGATATCGCCCGCGCCGTGCGCGACGGCGCGCCGGTCGCGGGCGGAATACCGAGTTATCGCGATGTGCAGCACCGCGCACCATGACGTTCGCGACGGGACGGCGATATCGCGTGTGCCATTCGTGGCGGCGGTGCAGTAGTCGTACACAGCACGATTGCGAGAGGAAGCCTCTTCGAAAAGCGCGGTGCGATACGGGAACCCGGCATCGCAGGTAGAGTTGTTTGCCGCAACGCATTTCATGGAGGACCAGCACCGATGCCCGCCGTCAACGATGCGTTCAACAACGACGATTCCGTCCTCGGCAGATTCCTCACGACGGCCGCTCATCTCATGCTGTACGCGATCGCGGTCATCGCCGTGGCGCGGCTCCCCTACTACCTCGGAATCGATCACTGGGCGGTCGGTTTCGGCGAGTTCGTCGCGACACTGCTGGTACTCGTCGGCGTCATGCACAACGTGCACCGGCGGCTATGCGTCCGCTGTATGCAAGAGGTGCCCACCGATCCGAGCGGTCGGGTGCAGCGGCAACATCGGGTGCTGTGGTTCAACCACGAACTCGCCACCACGCGAGGGATCCTGGTCTATATCGGCCTCGTCGTCGGCGGCGGCCTGTCGATCCGCGTGTTCGGACTGCCGCGTGCGGCTCACCTCCCGATCGACGCGGCGTTCGTGACGTCGCTCTATTCGATGTGGCTGCATCACAGGTTGCGGCCGTGGTGTCCTTACTGCCGCCCCTGGGACGACGATGACGCGATCGAGGAGCCGTCTCCCGATCCGGTGGTGAAGGCGACACGGTGAAGCGGGAGGCGGCGCCGGTCGAGATGGCCGCCGTGTACGCGGTCCTGTGGCTGATGGTCGCCGCGGTGCTCGTCCACCGCGACAACAACGCGCCGGAGGGCAGGTAGGCGGCGCGCGGCGTGCCAGGCGGGGGTGGGCGGGGCGGCGTGGGTTAATGGGGCCCATGGTCATTCGCTGGATCATTGCGCTGGTCGGGGTGGTACTCGCCGTGGCGTTGGGCGCGGTCACCTTCGTGATCGTGTCGGCGACGATTCCCGAATCGTTGGTACCGCTGTCGTTCGCGGTCAGCAATTACGGTCTCTACCTGATTCCGGCGGGGTTGCTCGGTATGGGGATCGGGCTGATCCTCGCGCAGCGACGCAACACGGTCGTGTTGCGGATCCTGGGCATGCTGGTCGGGATGGTCTGTGTCGTCGCGACGGTGGCGGCCTGCGTCCCGCTGGTCGCCTCGTGGCGGGCAGGCAGGGCACGCGACTGTCGATCATGAACTATGTGACCGGCGGCACCAATACCGGAGATCCGGTGGAGACACTGAGTACCCCGTACGCGTCCGTCGACGGCACCGATCTGCTGATGGATGTCAAGATGCCCACCGATCTCGTCGAAGGTCGACGGGCCGCGGTGATCTGGGTGCACGGCGGCGGATTCACCGGCGGCGACCGGGGCGAGGGTCCGGAGTGGCACAAATGGCTCAACGACCGGGGTTACGCGGTTTTCGCGATCGAGTACCGGCTGGCGCCGCCGCCGCGCTGGGAGCAGGCACCGGGAGATATCCGATGCGCGGTCGGCCGGATCAAGGAGCGGGCCACCGAATTCGGGATCGACCCGGCCCGCGTCATGCTCGCGGGCGGTTCGGCGGGCGGCAATCTCGCCCTGATGGGGGCCTACGCGGACGAACGCGTCGCACCGAGTTGCCCGGTCGGTGATACGTCCGTCGCCGCTGTCACCGCGTTCTCTCCGCCGACCGATCTGGCGTCGGGCTGGTACGACACCGGTAGCCCCGACTATTCCCACCGCACCCTTACCGACTACCTCGGTGGCGCGCCCGACGTCCATCCGGACCGCTATGCCGCCGCCTCACCCCGCACGTACGTCCGCCCCGGTCTGCCGCCGACCCTGCTCATGCACGGCACCCGCGACCATGTCGTCCCCTTCGACCAATCCGCCGCTCTGACAACCGCACTCGAATCCGCGAGCGTGCCCGTGACCCTGGTCCCGCTCCCCTACGCCGACCACGGATTCGACGTCACCTGGGGTGACTGGGCCACGCAGATCTCCCGCGACACCTTCGACGATTTCCTCGCCAGGTACTTCCCCGCACCGTGACATCGCGGGGGAAACGCCTACTCGAGGTGCAGGTCCCCCGGGCGGGCAGCGCGGATCGACCGGGTCAGCGTTCGACGACGCGTTCCCCCTCGCCCGGCTTCCAGATCGTGATGTGCAATTTGTCGTCGGCGACCTCGACGGTGGACGCACTCGTCAGATCGGCGACGAAGAAGTGGTCGAACTTCTGCCCGCGGATGTCGAAACCGTTCTCTTCGAACAGCGCCTGGGCGAAACGGCGGTGGACTTCCTTGTCCGGCAGGTCGGTGACGGTGCCGAACAGTTTCGCGTCGCCGTCGCCGACCATGGTGTCCACGGTCGCGGTGTGCAGGCAGAAACGCGGGTCGCGGGCCAGATCCTTGAATTTGGTGGTGCCTGGCATCCCCGCGATGACGAGCATGTCCTCGAAGACGCGCGGTTCGACGGGGCTGATCCGAGGAGAGCCGTCGGCGCGCAGGGTGGCGAGCATGCAGAGATTGCCCGTCGCCCGGTGCCGACGCGTGAAGATGTTCGCGATCCTGGGTGCTTGCGCGGTGAACTCGCTCCAAGTGGTCATGTGAAGGACCGTACGACGAAAACCTGTCATCTTCTGTCAGGTTTGCCCGATAGTGTCGAGGGGTGCGTGCGAGTCGGCTTGTGCAGCTGCTGCTGATCCTCCAGACCAGGGGGCAGGTGACCGCACCCGAACTCGCGGCCGAACTCGAGGTGTCGGTGCGCACGGTGTATCGCGACGTCGAGGCGCTCTCGGCGGCCGGTGTGCCCGTGTACAGCGAGCCGGGCCGCGCGGGCGGGATACGGCTCGTTGACGGCTATCGCACCCGCCTGACCGGTTTGACCTCCGACGAGGCCGACGCCGTTCTGCTGGCCGGACTCCCGGACGCCGCCGCCGATCTCGGTCTGGGCACCGTGCTGGCGACCGCGCAATTGAAGGTGCTCGCCGCGCTGCCGCCGGAATTGCGCGGGCGCGCCACCCGAATCGCCGAACGTGTGCACGTGGACGCGCCGGGATGGTTCCGCAGACCGGAGCAGACCCCGACCCTGACGACCCTCACCGACGCGCTGTGGCACGACCGTAGGCTCCTGGCGCGCTATCGGCGCGGCGACCGTGTCGTGGAGCGTCGCCTGGATCCGTTGGGTCTGGTACTCAAGGCGGGCACCTGGTATCTGGTGGCCCGGCAGGGTGCCGATATCCGTTCGTATCGGGTCGGGCGGATCGAGACCGCCCACGCTCTCGACGAAACTTTCTCCCGCCCCGATGATTTCGAGCTGTCGACGCATTGGGCGCGGGCCCAGGAGGATTTCGCGCGGTCGATGTTGCGGGTGCGGGCCCGGTGCCGGATCGATCCGGCGCACCTGCGCATGCTCGCGCTGACCTTCGAACCTGCCGCCGTCACCGAGGCCTACGAGTCGATGTCGGAACCCGACTCCGAGGGCTGGGTCGAGATCGTCCTCGCGTCCGAGGCGTATCACGTACTCCTGCACGGCATTCTGCAACTCGGCGAACACGTCGAGATTCTCGCGCCGCCCGAGTTGCGCGCGGAGATCTCGGCGATCGCCCTGGCGATGGCGAAACGCTACGGCACGGTCGGCGACGCGTGAGGATATCGGTCGACGATCGTGCCGCGGCGTTCCGGGGTCAGCGCAGGGTGCGGAAGAATTCGCGGATATCGGTCGTCAGCAGATCGGGCGCTTCCATGGCGGCGAAATGACCACCTCGGTCGTATTCGGTCCAGCGCACGATCTCGTGCTGTTCCTCGGCGATCTTCCGGATGGACAGATCACCGGGAAAGATCGCGGCCGCGGTGGGCACGCCCGAACTCTTCGACGCCGCTCCCCAGGATTCGGATTCGCTGTAGAGCCGGATCGAGGAGGCGAAAGTCCCGGTGAACCAATACAGGCTGACATTGGCGAGCAAAGCGTCACGATCCACGGCGTCCTCGGGCAGTTCGATGGCCGGATTCGTCCAGCGCGCGAACATGTCGACCAACCAGGACAGCAGTCCCGCGGGTGAGTCGTGCATGCCGATCGCCAATGTCTGCGGGCGGCCCGCCTGCACCATCGCGTAGCCGTATCTGGTGAAACTGTCCGGTCCGGTCAGCTTCGCCAGTTTCGCCTGATCCTCCGGGCTGTATTCGGAATCGCCCGATCCCCAATCCTGTTCGGCGTTGTCCCCGCCGTCCCACGACGGCAGGGTGATCGGGCCGTTGACGTGGATGCCGAGGAGATTTTCCGGCGCGATGCGGCCGAGTTCGGTAGCGGTGAAGAAGCCCGCGTCCCCGCCCTGCGCGCCGTAGCGGTCGTAGCCGAGCCGGGCCATCAGACGTGCGACGACCTGCGCGTAGTGCTCGGTCCCGCCCGCGCCGAGCTGCGGTGCCACGCCCGAGAACGCGAAACCCGGAAGCGAGGGGATCACCAGGTGGAAGGCGTCGCGCGGATCGCCGCCGTGTGCGCGCGGATCGCTGAGCGGTCCGATGACCTCCAGGAATTCGATGAAGGACGCGGGCCATCCGTGATTGAGGACCAGCGGCACGGCGTCGGGCTCGGGTGAGCGCACATGCAGGAAGTGCACCGGCTGTCCGTCGATATCGGTGCGGAAATGCGGCAGTTCGTTCAATCGCGCTTCCATCGCGCGCCAATTGAATCCGGACCTCCAGTAATCGGCCAGCGGCTTCAGGTACGAGACGGGCATGCCCTTGTCCCACCCGACGCCGGGCAATTCGTCCGGCCACAACGTCGCGGCGAGCCGGGTGTGCAATTCATCGATGCGTGCCTGCGGAATCTCGATGCGGAAGGGCCTGATGTCCTGTTCGTTACTCATGAAATCCACGCTAGGAGGTCCTTAGGACAGTTTTGTTCCTAACCTCGCGCCATACTGGATTCATGCTCGAAACCTCCGCGCGACTGCTGAAACTGCTCGCGCTGTTGCAGACCCACCGCGAGTGGGCCGGTGCGGAACTGGCGGAACGACTCGACGTCACCGGCCGCACGATTCGTCGCGATGTGGAACGGTTGCGCGATCTCGGCTATCCCGTGCACGCGACCCGAGGCACGGCGGGATACCGGCTCGGCGCGGGCGCGGCATTGCCACCCCTGCTGCTCGACGACGAGGAGGCGGTGGCCGTCACGGTGAGTCTGCGCAGCGCCGCCGACGGCAGCGTGGGCGGGATCGAGGAATCGGCGCTGCGCGCCTTGTCGAAGCTGGAACAGGTACTGCCGCCGCGACTTCGGCATCGTGTCGCCACGCTGCGCGCCGCGACGGTCCGGGTCGGCGCCCCGGCGGCGCGGGTCGATCCGGACACGCTGATGGCCATCGCCGAGGCATGTCAGCGACGTGAGCAGCTGCGTTTCGACTACTCCTCCCACGGCGGGGCGGGTTCGATCCGTAAGACCGAGCCGCACAGTCTCGTACATTTCAGCAGACGGTGGTACCTGGTGGCCTGGGATGTCGACCGCGGCGATTGGCGCACCTTCCGGGTGGACCGCATGACACCGCGCGTTCCCACCGGTCCCCGGTTCACGCCGCGTGAGCTGCCGGAAGGCGATGTCGCCGCGCATCTTTCGCGGGGTCTCTCCCAGCGCGCCTGGCCTCGACAGGCCACCGTGCTGCTGCACGCGTCCGCCGAGACCGCCACCGCGCGGGTCTGGCCGGGTATGGGCGTGGTCGAAGCGGTCGACGACACCACCTGCCACCTGCACGTCGGCGCGGAGACACCGGAAGCGCTCGTGTGGGTGATCACCTCGGTGGATCTCGACTTCACGCTGATCAGCGGCCCACCGGAACTCGCGAGCGCGCTCGAGGCCCAGTCCATCCGCTGCCGTCGCGCCGTCGAGGGATTCCCTCGATAGTCAACAGGTCCAGTCGAGTACCGTAGCGAGTGCCCTGACCTGCGCCGACGGCGGGACGAGCCACAGCGAGGCGTTGCGCAGCGCCACCACCGGCCGCGAGGACAGTTGGGCGACGGTGCCGATGCGGCGGGAGCGCGCCGCGATCATCTGGCTGCGCGGACGACGTTCCCGGTCGTAGTGGGTGAGGTCGCCTCTCTCGTCGGCGACGCGCGCGAGGATCACCGCGTCTTCCAATGCCTGACAGGCGCCTTGGCCGAGGTTAGGGGTCATGGCGTGGGCGGCGTCGCCGAGCAGGGCGACAGTCCCGCGCACGTAGGTCGGCAGCGGCGGCAGTTCGTAGATGTCGTGTTTCAGGACCGACGCCGGATCGGCGGCGGCGAGGAGCGCGGGTATCGGGGCGTGCCAGTCGCCGAAGCGGCGGCGCAGTTCGGCGAGTCCGCCGGATTCGGTTCCGGCGGGCAGGTTCGCGGTGGCGAAACAGTAGACGCGACCATCGGGCAGCGCGGCGAAACCGAAACGTTCGCCACGGCCCCAGGTTTCGCCGAGGTCGCCGATGGGCTCGCTCGGCGTGACCACCATCCGCCACGCGGTGTACCCGGCGTAGACGGGCGTGATGTCACCGCAGACCGCGCGCCGGACGACGCTGTGGATTCCGTCGGCGCCGACGATGAGATCGCCCTTCGACTCCCCCTCGGAATGCGTCACCACGCCTTTCGCGTCCACACCGGTCACCGAGATCCCGTTCCGCACAGCCGATTCCGGGACGGCGGCACGCAGGATCTCCAGCAGGTCGGCGCGCTGCAGCATGATCGGGAGCCCGTAGCGATCACGGATCGCCGCGATGTCGGTGCGCGACAGCAGCCTGCCGCGCTCGTCCCTGATTCCCGCCGAACCCTCTTCCCTGGCACGCGACCGCACCTCGGCGCCGACACCGATGGCATCGAGTGCGCGAAGGGCATTGGGCCACAGCGACAGTCCGGCGCCGACCGCTTCGATACGCGGTGCGCGCTCGAGCACTTCGACGTCCCAGCCGCGCCGGGACAGCGCGACGGCCGTGGCCAGACCACCGATACCGCCGCCGACGATGACCGCCTCGGACATGTGCCCTCCTCCGTGCGTAGGCCGACCGATCGGTCGACTCGAACGAGATTACTACATATGTAGTATCTACACAACATTTGTAGTGCGCGGACTACTGGCATAGTGTTCATCCGTGCCTACGAAACGTGAACTCGTTCTCGACGGGGCGATCGAATTACTCGGCACTCGCGGCCTGCGCGCGCTCACCCATCGTGCGGTCGACGAGGCCGCTGCCATGCCGCCGGGGTCGACGTCGAATTATTTCCGCACCAGGGAGGCCCTGCTGAGCGCAGTGGCCGAGCGGATGGAGGAACGCGACCACCTCGATTGGGCGATCCTGAGCCGACTGCCCGATCCGGCCACCGTCGACCAACTCGTGAACGGCATGACCCTGTTCGCCCGACACGCCGTCGGCGCCGACCGCACCAGGACCCTCGCCCGCTACACCCTGTTCTCGGAGGCGCAGACCTCCCCCGCCCTGCTGGAGTCGGTGCGGCGCGAACACGAACGGCTGATCGCCTGGGCCGCGACCATGCTGGAACCGTTCGGTGCGCACCCCTCGATCGCGAAGATCCTGGTCGACTACCTCGACGGGGTCATCCTGCACCAATTGCTCGCTCCCACCTCGGATTTCGAACCCGCGCCGAACCTGGACAGGACGGTCCGAGCGCTCCTGTCATGACGCCGTCGAGATCCGAAGCCCGCCTACGGGGTCAGAAGAAGGTCTCCACCAGGTCGACCACGCGCGGTCGCGCCGACGACGCGTCGTCGACGACCGGAATCAGCCGCCATTTGTCGAACGCCGTGCACGGGTGGGACAGTCCGAGTCGGACGACGGATCCGACGGGCAGATCGGACGCGGACGCACCGGGCAGGCGCAGGAAAGCGTGTTGATCGTTGAGTGCGCTGACGACGGCGTCCGCACCGAGCGGAACCGGAACCCCTCGCACCACGGCATATTGCGGTACCGGCAAACCCTTGTCGTAGGGGACGTCGCGCTTGCCCGCGTCGAGGAGCGCCAATTCCGGTTCCGGACGTGACACCGTCCGCGCCCACGCGTGCATCGCCGACCGCAACGGATGCTCCGACCGGGCGGGCGTCATCGGCGAGATGTCGGCGTAGAAACCGTCGTCGTGGACGAGGTACGCGCCGCAGCGAAGGACGACGGTGGTCGGAATACCTCGAACACCGTGTTCGTCGGCGAGTCCGGCGAGGTGCTCGACCACCAGGTCCTGGTAGGCGCTGCCGCCCGCGGTGACGATCGCCGCGCCGGGATACCGGCCCCGGTCGGCCAATTCCCGGTGCAGACGGGCCAATTCGTTCAGGTAGTACCGCACCGTGGCCAACGATTCCGGACCGCGATCATCCGCGAGCGCGGCCTCGTAGCCGCCCACCCCGGCCAGGATCAGTCGTTCGGAACGCAGTACCGCCTCGGCGACGGCGTGCGCGTCCTCGACCCGGCGCGCGCCCGTCCGGCCGCGCGGACCGCCCAGTTCGACCAGCACCCGCAGTCGCGCGGCTCCCGATGTCGAGCGCAGGTGCCGGTCCATCAGTTCGACGGTCTCGACACCGTCGACCCAGCAGACGAAGTCGAAATCCGGATCGCGTTCGGATTCCGAGGCGGCCCAAGCCAATCCGACCGGGTCGACCAGCGCGTTGGCGAGCACTATCCGGCCGACACCGAACGATCGGGCGAGCTGGGCCTGCCACCCGGTCGCCAGGGTGATCCCCCAGCATCCCGCGGCCAACTGCCCGGCCCACAGTTTCGGCGCCATCGTTGTCTTCCCGTGCGGAGCCAGACGCACCCCGGCATCGGCGGCCCACGCGCCCATCACCGCGCTGTTGGCGTCGAGTACCGAGCGATCCAGTGTCAGCAGCGGTGTCTGGAAATCGTCGAGATGCGGTGCGGTCGCGAGGAAATCGCGCACCGTCCGACCCCACGCGGCCGGTGGCAGACCCTTGTGCTCGGGTCCGAGGACACGGTCCGCGAGTGTCCCTACGGCCTTCTCATCGATCGCCACGGTGTCCTTCCCGAGCTGGCGTCCTTACCCCGAGTTCCCGGGCCGTGTCCTATCCCGAGTTCCGCAGCGCGGTGGCCAGACCGTTCATGGTCAGCAGGATGCCGCGTTTGACCAGTTCGGAATCCTCGCCCGCGCGCAGTCGCCGCAACAGTTCCACCTGCATCTGGTTCAACGGCTCCAGGTAGGGGAAGCGGTTGTGGATCGACTCGGCCAGCGACGGGTTGTCCGCGAGCAGATGATCGTTGCCGGTGATGGCGGCGTGCATACGGATGGTGCGGGCGTGCTCGTCGCGGATCATGCCGAAGATGGTGTCGCGCAACGTCTCGTCCTCGACGAGTTCGGCGTAGCGGGCCGCGATGTCGAGATCGCTCTTGGCCATCACCTGGGCCAGGTTGGACAGCACGGTCCGGAAGAAGGGCCAGCGCCGGTACAGGTCCGACAGCGTCGCCAACCGGGCCTCGTCACCGCCGATCCATTCCTCGAGCGCGGTTCCCGTTCCGTACCAACCGGGCAGCATGACCCTGGCCTGACTCCACGACATCACCCACGGGATGGCGCGCAGATCCGAGACCGAACTGGTGGGTTTACGGGAGGCGGGCCTACTTCCGATATTGAGATCGCCGACCTCGGCCACCGGTGTGGACTGCCGGAAATACTCGACGAAGCCGGGGGTCTCGTGCACCAGCCGGGCATAGGCCGCGCGCGCACGGGCGGCCAGCTCGTCCATCAACTCGTAGGAAGGCTCGGCCTCGGACCCGAGACCTTCGACGTCGAGCAGTGTCGACTCGAGCGTACCGGCGATCAACGATTCCAGATTACGGTGCGCCGCACCGGGTTCCGCGTATTTCGCCGCGATGACCTCGCCCTGTTCGGTGAGGCGGAGCGATCCGCGCACCGCGCCGGCGGGCTGGGCCAGGATCGCGTCGTAACTGCGCCCGCCGCCACGCCCCACGGTGCCGCCGCGACCGTGGAACAGCCGCAACCGGATCCCGGTCTTGCGCACCACCTCGACCAGATCCAGTTCGGCGCGGTAGAGCGCCCAGTTCGCCGCCAGGTATCCGCCGTCCTTGTTGGAATCGGAATACCCGAGCATGACCTCTTGGCGCATATCGGCGGCGGCCACCAGGTCGCGATAGACCGGCACTTCGAGCGCGGCGGCCAATGTCGCCGCGCCCGCGCCGAGATCTTCGATGGTCTCGAACAGCGGCACGATTCCGACCGCGCAGATCGGCGGGCCGTCCGGTTCCCCCGGATCGAGCAGGCCGCCCTCCTTGAGCAGCAGTGCCGCCTCCAGCATGTCGCTGACCGAGGTGCACATGCTGATGATGTAGTTCGGCACGGCCTCGGGGCCGAGCGTATCGACGACATCGCGGGCCGCGCGGACGATGCCGAGTTCCTTGGCGGCGAGCTCGCCGAGCCTGGCGTGCGGACCGAGCAGCGGTCGACGGGTGCGCAGTTCGGCCGAAAGCAGTTCCACCCGTTCGTGTTCGGACAGGCTCGGGTAGTCCTGGTGCACCCCGGCCCAGGCCAGCAGTTCGGCGACGACCTGTTCGTGCACTTCCGAGTTCTGCCGCATGTCCAGACCCTGCAGGTGGAAACCGAAGGTCTCCACCGCGTGCCGTAGCGCGGCGAGCCGATCGTCGGCCAGCAGACCGTCGCCGCCCGCGCGCATGGAGGCGTCGATCGCGTCCAGATCGTCGAGTATCGACTGCGGAGTCGGATACACCGCGGCGGCGTCGGTCTGCGGACCGGTCACCGCACCGGGCAGCGTGTCCAGCGACACCCCGGCCGCGCGGTCGACGGCGATGGCGCCGAGCGCGCGCGCCGCAGTCGCGGAGAGCCTGACCCGAATGGCGTGCAGCGCACGGCGATACGGTTCGTCGGCGTGGGTGGCGGGGTCCGGGTAGCCGGCGGCCGCCAGTTCGGCGACGCGCGAGCTGACCGGAACCAGCCGCGACGACTGCGACAGCGACTTCTCCAACCCCTCCAGTTCCCCCAGGTAGCGGCCGAACGCCACGCCCGCCGCCTGTCCTGCGGCCTGACGCACGACCTCGGCCGTCACGTAGGGATTGCCGTCACGGTCGCCGCCGATCCACGAACCGGGCCGCAGTATGGGCCGTGGCAGCAGTTCCACACCGGGCCATCGGGACCGCAGCGCCGCACGCACTTCCGCGTTGATCGCGGGCATCACGTCGAACAGCGTCAGTTCGTAATAGCGCAGCCCGACCGCGATCTCGTCCTGAATGCGCAACCGCTGCAACCGGATCAACGCCGTGCGCCACAGCGCGAGCACCTGCCTGCGGATCTGCGATTCGGCGGCGGCGCGTTCGCGTTCGGTCTCGGTGTAGCGCTGCCGACGGCGCATCAGTTCGGTGATGGCGGTCTGCACGTCGAACACCGTGCGCCGCCTGGTCTCGGTGGGATGGGCGGTGATCACCGGCGACACCAGCGCGTCGGCGAGCAGGTCGGCGACCGCCGCGCCGTCGAGCGCGGCGGCGTCCAGTTTCCGATAGGTCGCCGCCAGCGAGGAGCTCTGCGGCGGCTCACCGGCCGCTTCGTGGGCGGCCCGCCGACGATCGCGCTGGATATCTTCGGCCAGGTTCGCCAACAGGACGAAATAGCTGAAAGCCCTGATCAGCGGCAACGCCACCGCGATATCGACGCCTTCGAGTATCTGCGCGACCGCGCTGCGCCCGACCTCTTCGCGCCGAACCCGGAACGCCTCGATGCGCACGCGTTCGATCAGGTCGAAGACCTCGGGGCCCTCGTGGTCACGAATGGTGTCACCGAGCACGCCACCGAGGAATCGGATGTCGTCGCGCAGCGGCCGGATGGCGTCCTGTTCGGTCTCGATCCGCGATTCGGTCATCCTCCGACCCTACTGCCGAAAAGGCTCGAGCGAGCGCCCTGGAGCGCACAGATCACAGTCGCCCGCAGAGCGTCTCGTCCCGCAAACTCAGCCCAGAACCTGAGAGAACCGCAGGTGGTTGCCCCACGGATCCCGGAAGCCGCAGTCGCGTACCCCGTACGGCTGGGTCAGCGGCTCCTGCCCCACCGCGACACCGGCGTCACGCAGTCGGGCGAACACCGCGTCGACATCCTCGGTGGTGAAGATCAGCGTGCTCTGCGCACCCGAGGCGAGCCGGGCGCGGGAGGCCTCGGCCATCTCCGGCACCGGAACCATCTCGGGATTCTCCAGGATGAATTCGATACCGGGCTGGGCCACCGGGCCGACCGTCAGCCAGCGGCCGCCGCCGAACGCCATGTCCTGGCGCACCTCGAGGCCGATGACGTCACGGTAGAACTCCAGGGCCTGCTGCTGGTCGCCGACCAGCAGGGAGACGTGGGTCAGGACGAAATCTTTTCCGTTGCTCATGGGATTCTCTTTCCTCGATGTCGAGCGGGACAGTACTGAGGACGGGGGTCGCGCGCGAAGCTCATCGGTCGCCGCGAGGAAAATTTTCGGGCGATCTCTTGTCCGCGCCCGGGGCCCGACTACAGCGACCTGATGACCCGTGCCGGATTCCCCGCGGCGAAGACCCGGTCGGGCAGATCGCGGGTGACCACACTGCCCGCGCCGACGACGGTGTCGTCCCCCACGGTGACGCCGGGACAGACGATCACCCCGCCACCGAACCACACATTGTCACCGATTCGGATGGGAGCAGCCGATTCCCAACGCTGCCTGCGCATCTCGTGATCGTTCATCGGATGCAGCGCGGTCAGCAACTGGCAGCGCGGGCCGATCGACACGTCGTCCCCGATGACGATCGGCGCGCAATCCAGCAGGATCGCGTCGTAGTTCAGGAAACTGTTCGCGCCGATCTCGATGAGGAAACCGTAGTCGCACTGGAATCGGGGCATGATCCAGGAGCCCGCGCCGAACGCGCCGAGCAACTCGCGCAGCAGTTCGCCACGCCGCTGCTCCTGCTCGGCCTCGGTCCTGTTGAACGCGTCGCAGAGCCGCTGGGCCCGGCGACGGTCGGCCACGAGTTCCGGATCACTGTCGCGGTAGAGCTCGCCGCGCAGCATCCGTTGCTTCTGCTCACCCATTCGGCCAGGCTAGCGGTGCGGGAACGGCGAGCCGGTCAACCCGCCGAGATGACCCCCATGCGGCGGTCCGCGTTCCGGTTCGACAGGACCAGCTCGAGCAGGGCCACCAGCACGTTCCGCACCGAATCACGATGTCTGGCATCGCATTCCAGCAGCGGAATCCGTTCCTCCAGGCCGAGTGCCTCGCGCACCTCGTCGAGTTCGAACTGCTCGCCGTTCTCGAAGCGGTTGACCGCGACCACGAACGGGGTCTTGTGCTCCTCGAAGTAGTCGAGCACCGGATAGCAGTCCTCGACCCGGCTGGTGTCGAGCACGATCACCGCGCCGAGCGCGCCGTCGATCAGGTCGTCCCAGAGGAAGACGAAACGATCCTGGCCGGGGGTGCCGAACAGGTACAGGATCAGCGAACTGTCCAGCGTGATACGCCCGAAATCGAGCGCGACGGTGGTCTTGGTCTTCTCGGTGCGGTGACCCGGGTCGTCGACACCGAGCGCCATATCGGTCATCGCGGCCTCGGTGACGAGGGGTTCGATCTCGGAGATGGCGCCGATGAAAGTGGTCTTACCGACGCCGAATCCGCCGCTGACGACGATTTTCACGGAGGAGGGCATAGGGCCCTCGTCCGACGGCTCCCCGGCGATGGGCGGCCGATTTTCAGAGTGCCCGTACAAGGTCTCTGATCCTCTCGATGGCAGCGGTGGAAAGTTCTGGTTCCTGGCGAACCGTAACGTACTCTCGGCTCGCCAGGTCACTGACGACGACCGTGGCGACGCCGACCGGCACCCGCAGGACCGTCGCGATCTCGGCGATGGAATGCGGTGCCTGACAGAGTATTACGACGGTGCGCTGTTCGAACCGCAGCGGTGCCGACAACGCGGCGCGCGACGCCTGTACGAGGGTCTCGATACGCAGTCCGTCCACCAACGGCGTGGTCCGGCCCTCGGTCACCATGAAGGGCCGCACGACCGGCTCGTAGACCTCCGGCGAGCCCGGATCCGGCTCATCCTGCCCGAACCAGCCCGAGGACCGTGTCGCGGGATTCGTTCGATGCTCCGGCGGCCTCGGCCGGTCGGGAACTCTCATCTGCGCAACTTCTCTCGTAATTCGGTGATCAGCGCGGGTTCGAGAAGCGCACCGGCCCGATCCGCCAGTACCGCCATCTCGTATCCGACCAGGCCGACATCGCATCCGCCGTCGGCAATGACCCCGAGGCAGCTGCCGTCACCGAGCGCCGAGACCAGCAGGAAGCCGCGCTTCATCTCGATCATGATCAGCTTCAGTCCGTCGAATTCGTAACTGCGCGAGGCACTTCTGGCGAGCCCGGCCAAACCGGACACCATCGCGGCGAGGCGATCCGCCCCCGCCCGGTCCAGCCCGTCCGACATGGCGATCAGGAGTCCGTCGGAGGACACGGCGACGGTATCGCGCACACCGTCGGTATTGCGGACGAAATTCGCCAGCAGCCAGTTGAAGGCGTGCGGGTCCGTCGCGGTCTGCAGATGTGTGGTCACAAACTCCCCTTGCTCGATCTCGATAGGACTGGTGCCGCACCGGGTGGAGGTTCCGGCCCGGGTTCACGTCTCGGTGGCGCCGGTGTTCTCGTCCCGGGAGAGCACCCTGCGCTGCGGTAGGCGCGGCTGCTCGTCGGGTGCCGCGACGGACGGCGTCGGCCGCGTTCGTGGAAGTTGCCCACCCCGCACCGGCAGGGTCGACCGCACCGGCAGGGTCGACCGCGGTGCCGCGCCCGGTGCGCTCGGCGGACGAACCGCGTCTCGGTGCACCACCGCACCGGGGTGTTGCGAGACCTCCGCTCCCGGCCGTCGCGGCGTGGCCGACGGCAGTGCCTCACCCGGCCGAGGCACGGCACCCGCCGGGGACGAGAAACCCGGCGAGGGTCGCGGCTGCGGCTGCGCGCTGCCGGGGGACGTCTGAATGGGACGCGACGGCGTTTCCGGCGTCACAGACCCGGCCTGGCCGTATGGCGCAGCGCCGCGTCGGGGCTCGGCGCTCGTCACGGGAGTGCGGCGTTGCGGCCGGGCCGTGGCGACCGGTCCGCTCGCGCGGGGCGGGATCGGCCCGGTCGGCGACTCCACGGGGGTAGGACGCGAGGACGCGGGCCGACTCGCCGGTGGGCGGTCGTCGGTCTGCACGCCCTTCTGCATGCCGGTGCGGAACGCGGACAGCATGCCGCGTACTTCGTCGGGAGAACGGTCGGGGACGGGGGTGCTCGGCGGACGCGGCGGCATCGGTCGTGCGGCGGGGGCGGCCGCGCCCCGGTTGCGTTTGACGCGTTTGACCAGGCCGTTGCGGGTGCGCTCGACGGGGGGCGCGGGTTCGGCTGCCGGACTCTCCTCGTCGGCGACATTCCACCAGGCGGTGCTGGTCGGCGCCGACTGTTCGGCGGCGCGCGGTGTCGATTCCGTTCCGGTCGGCGGCGCGGCTCGACCCGCCTGCGGTGGTGACGAGATGTCCTGCCGGTTCCTGTGCTCGTCGTGCCCTGACACGGATCGTCCGGTCGACGCCGAGAAGACCGGAGCGGGTGTTGTCGTGGCCGGGGCGTCCGCTCGCCTGGAGGTACGGGAGCTCCCCACCGCGTGAGCGGGAGTTCCTCCGGCCCAACCGTTGCGGGCCGCCGCAGCGGCCGATCCGGGAACGTCATCGGCGGGGGCGGAATGCGCGGGGCGACGCTCGCCGGATTCGTGCGTCCGGTCCTTCGCGTCGTCGGAGGAACGGTCCGACACCGTGACATCACTCGCGGAGTCGGCCGAATCCGATGTCGGCGCGTCCTCGCGATCCGAGGATTCGCCCGTCGGCATGCTCTCCCCCGCTCGACCGCGGTTGCCGACGAGTATCTCCGGCGGAATGCGCAACCTCGCCACGATCCCGCTCACCGGCGAAGTATTCAATTCGATATCGATACCGTGGCGCCCGGCCAGACGGCCGACGACGTAATGACCCAGGTAGCGGGTGGGAGCCACCAGGAAATCGCGATCGCCGCGCAATCGGGCATTGGCTTCGGCCAGATGATCGGCCGACATGCCGACACCGTGGTCGACCACCGCGATCACATACTCGTTCCCGGACTTGCGGCCGTAGACCTCCACCTCCATATCCGGTGGGGAGAAGGCCAATCCGTTCTCGATGAGTTCGGCGAGAATATGCGCCAGCTCGCTGACCACCGCACCCGTCACCGTCACGTCATCGATGCGCCGTAGCACCACCCGGCGATAGTCGTCGACTTCGGACAAACCGGCACGGATCACGTCGACCAGCGGAATCGGCTCGGCCCAGCGGCGCGGACTCTCCGAACCCACCAGCACGAGCAGACTTTCGGCGTTGCGCCGCATGCGGGTGGCGAGATGATCGAGTTCGAAAAGGTTCGCCAGGGTCTTGGGATCCAGCTCGCCTTTCTCGAATTCGCTGATCAGGCCCAATTGGCGGCGCACCAGATTCTGATTGCGCCTGGCCAGGTTGGACATGGATTCGGTGCTGTTGCGACGCAGTACCGCCTGCTGCGAGGCAAGTTCGAACGCGGTGGCCTGCACGCGGTCGAGAGCGCCTGCCACGGCGGCGATCTCGATACCGGCCCCGGAGGGCACCCGCACCGGTTCGGGAGGATCCGGCGGGGTATCGCCCGCGGTGTGCCAGGCGGCGATCACGTCGGGCAGGCGATGGCTCGCGACCTCGTCGGCTTCGGCGGCCAACGCGGCCAGCGGCCGCACGATGGCCCGCATACTCGCGAGCACCAGCGCGATCTCGGCGGCGACGGCGATCAGCGCGACGACGAGGAGTCCTCCGAGCCACAGTGCCGCGTCCCGGCGCAATTCGGCCGCCCGGGCGCGCACCGAGTCGCCGATCGTCTGCTGGACCGCGCGTTCCTGATCGATGACCGCGGTCATCTGCGACCACCACGCGATCGCGTCCACCTTCCGCACCAGCGGCCCGGCCGCGGACTCGATCGCGATATTCTCCGATTCCGTTGCCTGCACGGCGTTCTCGCTGAGCAACGCCGCGTCGAGCATGGACTGCTGCGCGGGTGTGGCGTCGCGGGCGAACGCCGAGATCGCCGCGCCCTTCGCCGCGCGAATGTCGAGGAATTGCACGTACTCGCCCGGAGCGAATTCCTCTGCCGCGAAGACTCCGTTGAGGAATCCGCGCTCCTTGGCCGTCTGTTCTTTGGCTTCGCCGAGCGCGTAGAGCGCCTGCAATCCGTGCCTGACCTCGGCGTCACCGGCCTGATCCAGTCCGAGCCGCAGGTGGTTGAGCGCGTTGATGCCGTCGGTATAGAACTGGAAAGCGGCGGGGCGCGCGATCCGCCGCGCGTCGATCTGGACCCGCGTCGCAGCGAGGGCGGCGAACTGTCCCACCGCCGAACGCACTTGCGCCGCACCGGGTGCCGTACCCGCCATCGCGGCGTCGAGCGCCCGCAGGGCACGGTCGGTATTACCGCGTTGGTCCATCACCGCGTTCTGCAACCTGCCGTCACCGCCGAGCCAGCCGTTGCTGAGGCCGCGTTCGCGCTGCGCCTCGTGCAGCGCGTCCTGCACGGTCAGCGCCAGGGCGACCGCGTCGACGGTGTCACCGCTGTCCCGATAGTCCCCCGAGTACCGGGCGATACTCATACCGAGCAGCGCGGAGACCAAAGCCAGCGATACCACGACGATTCGGGCGAGCTGCCCGCGAATGGTGCGGGGCCGCATCGGACTTCCCGTACGGAGAAGCCTCGTCCGTCGGGCACTGTGATGCGCGACACCCGTTGAGCCACCGGGCTTTTCCGTACCGAAAGGTAACCGCACCACCTTGCTCCTCCGAACTCCAGCGCACCGCCTCCCCCGCCGATCGGACGGAAAGTGAGGAGAACGCTGCCACAGTGAGCCGAAGCCCGTCAACGCGAAATGCGGACAAAACGGACACACGGAATGTTTGTAAACACGCTGGTAATCAGTAGGTTCCGGAATGTCCATCCGCTCACAAGACAGGCCTGCTCGATGTGACTTTCGAGCGGTTGCCGAACCGACGAGCAAACCGGAGGCATCGGCGCATCGCAATCCCCGATCCAGCGGCCCGCTCGGCCGGGCCACGCCGTTCCGCCGTCGTGCCCCCGTCGATCGCGGAGAGCACGCGCAGACCGAACCGTGGCGACCTCCGACGAGAGCACCGGCAGGATCGGTGGGCGCGTACAGTCGCCGATCAGTGGTGATCGGGGTGATCGTCCACACGGCTCATTCGCAGTGCTCTGGACAATCCGCAGGTGTAGGGCGATTTCGCGGCGATCACAGTGGGCGGTCTCGCCCGGATCGGCGTGTCGTCCGCCCCTGATAAAGTCGGGCAATCCGAGTCGTCGCGGGTCGAGAGGGTGGGGATGACGCATCGATGGAAATTCGTGCTGGTTGCGGCGGTGATCGCGCCCGGGTTGATGGCGTGTGAGAGTTCGACCAGTGGGAGTCCGACCAGCGTGAGTGCCGCGCCGGTGCAGCTGTTCGATCCGTGTACGGGGATACCGGACGATGTGCTCGTCGCTTCGGGTGTCAAGCCTTCAACGAAGGAGACCGGGATCGCCGGGGTCGAGCAGTCCGGATGGGAAATCTGCGCATGGAATGGCAGTACCTATTCACTGACGATCTACTCGACAGGTCGAACTGTCGCGGAGTTCGAGAGCAAAGGCAGCAATGTCGATTTCAAAGACGTGACAGTCGCGGGGCGCCCGGGACGGCAGTTTCGAGTCGCGGGCACGTCCAAGGATCTCGGTTGCGATGTCGTGTTCTCAGCGACCCAGGGCATCTTTCAGCTCTCGGTATTGAACTATGCAGACCTAGGCAATCGAGAGGATCCGTGCGTGGTTCTGGAACGCGCCGGTGCGGCGATTGTGCCAGTCCTACCGAAATAGGACACAGGGGGTGTCATGAGCGAGTCCGACATCGCGACGTGGGAGCAGTTCGCCGCGCAGGCACGGGCAGGTGAGCTGTATCTCGACAGCGAAGAGGCGGCACGGCAGTGCCTGACTGCCTGTGATCAGCGGATCCAAGACCTGCGCGATATGGCGCGATATGTACGCCAAACGCAGAACGTCTCCGGCTTCGGCGATTTCGATATGGCGAACGACCTCGCAGGTATGTTCGAAAAGCAAGCGAGCGGTGAAGACAACTCCATCGAATCGGTGATCAACAACCATATGGAGGTCGTCAAAGATATGGGGGAAATCATGGCGTTGTCGATCAAACGCATCACCGGTCAGGACGTTACCAATACCGCGAACTTCAACACCAACACCGAAGCGATGGGATAACCCATGGGATTCGGAATGTTCGAATGGAGCGCCGGCGACCTCGGCTCCGCCATGCTGGAGAACCTCACCGACTTCATCGCGGGCGAGGAACGCAAGCCCGGTGTCGATCCCGCCGCGATCCAGAGCAAGTACAACCAGCAACGCGACGGTGTGCGCGACGATGCGTCCGGCATCGGGTTTCAAGGCGCCTACCGACCGAAATCGGTGCATCGGACCGATGATTTCGACCGCCCGGGCACCGCGGAACTGCGCGCGAAAGTCGACCGGATCGATATCGCGGCGGTGGACAATCTCGCGACCGCGTGGAACGAGATCGGCAAACGTGCCGAGACCTCGCTGAACAATTTCACCAACGCGATGAAACGCGCGACGGACGAAGGCATGTGGCGGGGCGCATCGCGGAACGCGGCAGCGAAGGCGGTGAGTGATTACGGCACCGAGGCGGTGCAACTGTCCAATGCCGCGAAGCTGACCGCCAACAAGGTGGCCGAACTCAAATCCGGTCTGGAACCGACCAAAGCTCTGGTACCGCATGCCCCCGACCTGCGATCCAATGTCGAGAACACCCGCCATTGGATCGCCGGGCGCGGATGGCGCGACAACCAGGAGGCGATCGATACCGCGCATACCGAGGCGGTGCGGGTTTTGCGGACGGTCTATGCCCCCGTCATCGTCGAGACCGACACCAACGTCCCGGTGATCCCCACGCCGACCAGCCGGACCTCGAACAACACCGACATCCCCACCGGCGGCGGCGATCCCACGCAACAGCGGAGCAAGAGCCCGACGACGAATCCACCGTCCGGTTCCGAGAATCCGCGGAGCGAGACACCCTCGGAAACCCCCACGAATCCGCAGGGCTCCGACCAGGGTTCACCGACGTCCGCGCAGTCGACGAATCCGTCGTCGCAGCAGCAGAGCGCCAGATCCGAGTCTCCCGCCACCAATCCGGCGGGCGCGAACCCCACGGGGACCAATCCGGCGTCGGCGAATCCCACCGGGAGCAATCCCGGCTCCCGGGGCGGTTCGGGATCCGGTTCGCCGAGGTCGGGCAGCCCCGGGAGCGGTTCGTCCACGCCGTCTCCGGGACGTTCGGTGACCGGCACTCCGGTCGCGGCGGGTCTCTCGGCGGGTGCCTCGACGAACGCGGCAGCGGCGTCGAGCACGGGGCGTAACGGCATGGGAGGTATGGGTTCTCCCGGTTCGCGCGGCGGCAAGGACGACGAGTCGAGCAAAGGTATCCCGGACTATCTGATCAACCAGGAGAACGGCGAGCAGGTCACCGGACTGGATTCCCTCCCGGGAACCGTCCCGCCGGTCATCGGCGCGTGAGACAGAACGGCGGGAATCTCGCATGACGACGCTGCGGCGGTGGCGTTTCACCGCGCTCGAATTCCGGGTGCTCTGGGAGTCGACCGGGCGCGACGTGCTGCCCTACCCCCTCCAGCATCGTTCGACCGAGCGATTCCAGGAGGATTCCGATCGTCTGCGCCGGGCCGCCGCGCAGACCGTGGTCCCGCAGATGGACGACGACCTGGTGCGGGCGGTGGAGGTGCTGCTGAATCCCGAGGCCAGGGTGGAGGTGGCCGGATTTCGGGGCGGCACCGACCGTCGCAAGATCAGGGCGCACGGCGGGTCGCATTTCCAGCATGCGGCGGTCGCCGTCCAGGCGCCGGGGATCGACCACGATCGCGGCGCCGATGTCGATCTGCTGCTGCTCGATGCCGAGGATCTCGCGCCCGCCGTGCTCACGGCGATTCCGGATTGCCGTGCCGGACAGAGTAAACCGATGCAGGTTCCGGTCGAGGAATTGGAGAAGCCGCCGCCGGTGGTCCGCGACGCCTGGCGACCGACGGTGCGCGAGGAATTCGACAGATTCTTCGCGCGCAGGACCACGGCGACCACCCATATCGGGGTGTATCCGCTCGGCAGCGTCGACAATCGCCATATCGGTGGGCGTAAGGATTTCCAGATCACCGATTTCGAGGACGACGGCCGCTACGTCAGTTTCGGCAGTCGCGTGGTGACCGTGAAACCCACCGACAGGCAACGGATCACCGCGACCCTGCGGGAGATGATCAGCCGTACCGTCACCGAGGTGCGCAACGGCGATCACCGGCCGCGCTGAGCGAGCGCCGCGAACGGCTATCCCGCGAGGATCGCGAGCACCGCCTCGGAGGTGTAGAACGGCGCGAGACGTTCCCTGATCAGCCCGGCCAGGACGCCGTTGCGTTTGGCGCCCTCGATGACGGCGGGACCGTAGCGCAGGATCTCGGTGGCGATATCGTCCCCGGTCAGACCGAGTTCGGGCAGCATGGCCGCGAGGGTGTAGTCGCCGTACTTCTGGAAGAAGACCTCAACGCATTCGTCGAGAAGCAGGCCGAAATACGGCTTCTCCCTGGTGGTGACAGCGATCTCGTAGCAGAGCAGGACGAGTTCGTTCAGATCCTTGCGGGTCAGGTATTCGCGCAACCCGCTGACGGGTTCGTCGGCGTGCAGATCCCAGAATTCCATCGCGGCGGAATGCACCGGCGCGTCACGCAACATCTCCCGGATGGCGTTGTTCGTGCGTTTGAGGGCGAACAGGGCTCCCTTGCCCGCGAGATCCCCGACGAAACTGTTGTCGGCGACCTTCTTGGCCCGATTGGCCGCCGACTGGCCCAGCGACATCAGTGAGGAGACACCGGGAATCTTCTCGGCGCGCTCCCGATTCGCGGCGACGAAATCGTTGATGAGTTTGTCCACGAATTTCGCGGCGACGGTGGCGACAAGCGGGCTCTCGGTCAGCCGGTCCAGGATGCGTTCCTGGGCCTGGTGCATGGCGAAGATCTTCTCCAGCAGCGCCTCGACGGGCTCGCGGTCGACCACCTGGCCGAGAGTGTAATCGTTGTTCTCGGCGATGTTGTCGTAGATCGAATCGGCGAAGACGCCGACCATATCCGCGATGACCGGGCTGCCGCCGATCAGGTCGACGATGGTGCGCACCGTCTGCTTCGCCTGGTCGACGTCCACGATCTCGCGGAACACCAGGGTGTCGGCGACCCCGAGCACGGACTCGATATCGCGGCCGACGACCTCCGCGAAGCGGTCGCCGGTCACCTCGCCGAGCAGGTATTCCACCTGGGCGTCGAGCAGCCGTTCGGCGATCTCACGCGGTTCGCTCATCGAGTTCCATCCATATCTGCGGTCCGGGCCGCGCTGTCACGAATCGACGTCGTTGCCGCGCACCGATTTCCGTATCTGGTCCAGACGGTCGCGCGCGGCTTTCTCACGCGCCTCGAATTGTTCTTCGGCGCTGCGGCCCGCCGGGGTCTGTCGGTCGAGTTCGCCCATCCCCTGCGCGGTGCCGAAGCGCTGCTCGACCTTATCGCGAACGGAGTCGAAGGATGGCACCCCCGAGGTCGAATATCCGCCGATCGTGGGGCTGCCGGGAATTCCGGTCGGTGGTACCGGTACCGGCGGTACCGGAATACCGCCCCCTACCTGCCCCGATCCCGGGTCCGGCGCGGGCGCGTCATGCGACGGCGCTGTACCGGTGGCGGGACTCACATCATCGATCAGTTCCGCATGATGGACGCTCGATGACTCCTCCAGCGCGTTTCGCAGCGCCCAGAGGGCGGGCCGTCCGGCCACCACGGGTCGCAGGACAGCCACCAGTTCCGCGTCCGACAACGCCGCCAGTTTCGCGGCGATATCGCTGTAATCACTCATGTCGCCAGGTTACGCAGCACCTGCGCTCGACCCGCTGACCTCGGGAAACACCGTCAGGTGCCGAGAACGTCCCCGGCGAAGCCGCGCACAAGTCCCATCCACCGTCCGCCGTCGGTGGCGATCAGGTCGTTGTGGCCCGCGCCGGGGAACACCTCCAACCGCTTCGGCTCGGGCGCGGCGGCGTACAGCCGTTCGGCGTGACGCAGCGGAAGCAGTTCGTCGCGGTCGCCGTGCATGATCAGCACCGGTGCGCGCAGCGTGCGGATCCGCCGCAGACTCGGGTAGGCGTCGGGAACGAACGGGCTCGGCAGGTACGGGTAGATCGACCTGGCCGCGTCCCGGATTCCGGTGAAGGTGGACATCAGGATCAGCCCGGCGGGCGGATGCTCGGTGCACAGTTCGAGCATGACGCCGCCGCCGAGCGACTTGCCCAGATACAGCACCCGTTCGGGGTCGACGCCCCGTTGCCCGAGCAGACTCCGGCGCGCGGCGCGCACGTCGAGGTAGGTGCCGTGTTCGGTCGGGCGGCCGGTGCTGCGACCGTATCCGCGATAGTCGAATGCCAGTACGTCGAAGCCCATTTCGTTGAGCATCGCGAAGATCGGCACTCGATCGCCGATGGTGCCGCCGTTGCCGTGGGCGAACAGGATGTGCCCCCGGGAGCGCGCTGCCGGCATCCACCAGCCGTGCAGTGATTCGCCGTCGTCGGTGCGCAGGGTGAGATCGGTATACGACAGACCGAGGACGGCGGGTGTGCGCGACACCTGCCGCTCGGGCATGAACGTCAGCGCGTTGAGAATCGGGGCGGCCGGATGTCGCATGTCCTCTTCATACTCGGCCCGCGCCGTCGGCGACAGTTCGCCGGACCGGGAATCCGGTCAGTTCTCGACGACGTCGACCCCGCGCCAGAACGCGACCCGGTCGCGGATCTGCTCGGCGGCGCTCTTCGGTTCCGGGTAGAACCAGGCGGCATCGGGATTCTGCCGACCGTCGACCGTCACGGTGTAGTAGGAGGCCGTGCCCTTCCACGGGCATACCGAATGGGTGTCGCTCGCGGTGAAGTACTCCCTGTTGATCGACTCCGCCGGGAAATAGTGATTGCCCTCCACCACAACCGTGTCGGCGCTCTCGGCCAGTACCACGTCGTTCCACAGTGCTCGCACGCTCATCGGAACCTCCGCTGTCGTCACCACGGCCACGTCGGTCACGTCGCCGTCCCTGTCATCGGAGAACCGTCCACACGGCTCGCGAAATTCCCCGCTGACCACACCGGCGCACACAGCGGCCGCACCGGCTCCGCTGTGTCGGCGTGTGATCAGCGAATACGGTCGAGCACGCGATTCGCGAACTCTCGCCCCACCCCGCGACGCGGAGACCCCACCGCGACGGCGAGGTCTCCGTGACGGCGAGGTCTCCGTGACGGCGAGGTCTCCGTGACGTCATCAGCCGCGCAGTACGGCTCCGACGGATTCCGCGGCAGCCGCGACCGCGGCGTCGCGCGCCGCACTCGCCTCGTCCTCGGTGAGGGTCCGGTCCTGCGCACGGAAGCGCAGGGCGTAGGTGAGGGATTTGCGCCCCTCGCCTGCCTGCGCGCCCTCGTAGACGTCGAACAGGGCGATGTCCTCGAGCAGTTCGCCGCCACCGCCGCGCAGCGCGGATTCGACCGACGCGGCGGCGACGGTCTTCTCCACGCTCACGGATACGTCCTGCAAGACCGCGGGGAACGGGGACACCACGGGCACGGGACGCGCTTCGACCAGCGGCAGCGCGTCCAGGTCGAGTTCGAGCGCGCAGGTGCGCGGGGGCAGACCGGCGCGCTCGAGTACAGCCGGATGCAGTTCACCGGCGTAACCGACGACCACTCCGTCGACCAGCAGTTCCGCGCAGCGACCCGGATGCCACGGCAGGTAGTTCGCCGCACGGCGTTCGAAGGTCACTCCGGCCGCGTCGGCGACCGTGTCCGCGAGGGCGAACGCGTCGGCGGCCTCGGCCTGACGTCCCGGACCCCACGGTCCGCGCGGCTCGCGACGCCCGGTCAGCACCGCGGCGACGTGCACCGGCTGGGCGGGCAGCGAGCCGATGAGTTCGGCGATCTGCTCGTCGGTCGGCCTGCGGTCGACCGGCAGCGCCGCCACCGCCCTGGTGTCCGCGCCGGGCAGCACGACCTGCGCGATGCCGTAGAGGGTGAGGTCGCGCGCGCCGCGCGAGATGTTGCGGGCCGCCACCTCCAGCAGTCCGGGCAGCAGGGTGGTGACCAGTTCGGCCCGCTCGACGTCGAGCGGGTTCAGCACCCGGGTGGTCGCCCGGCGCGGGTCGTCGGCCTCGAGTCCCCAGACATCGAAGACACCGGCGGCGAGGAAGGGCGGTGCGGGCACTTCGATGCCGCCCGCGAAGGCGAGCGCGCGGCTGACCGCACGACGGCGACGCTGGGTCGCGGTCAGTCCGCGACCGGCCGGGGCACTGGGCAGCACGGACGGGATCTGCTCGAGTCCCTCCAGCCGCAGCACCTCCTCCACCAGGTCGGCGGGCTGGGTCAGATCCGGCCGCCAGCTCGGCGGGGTCACGACGAGCTGACCGTGTCCGGTCTGCTCGTCGACGGAAACCTCGACCGTGCAACCGATCTGGGCCAGACGACGCGCCGAGGTACCGGTCGGATAGGTGATGCCGGCGACCCGGTCGGCCAGGTCGATATCGATGCGGATCGGCGCGGGCGCTGCCACCGGAACCCGGACATCGGTCAGTTCGGCCGCGATGGTGCCGCCGGTGATATCGGCCAGCAGGGTGGCCGCGCGATCGAGCGCGGCGATATTGATCTCCGGATCGACGACGCGCTCATATCGTTTCCCCGCCTCGGAGACCAACTTGTGCCTGCGCGAGGTCCGGTAGATCAGCAGCGGGTTCCAGGTGGCGGCCTCGAGCAGCACGTCGACGGTGTCGTGGCCGACCTCGGTGGTCGCCCCGCCCATCACACCGGCCAGCGAGATGACGCCGGAATCGTCGGCGATGACCACGTCCTCGGCATCGAGGGTGCGTTCCACCTCGTCCAGGGTGCGCAGCGTCTCGCCCCGGTTGGCCGTGCGCACCACCAGCGCGCCGTTGACCTTCGCGGCGTCGAAGGCGTGCAGCGGCTGACCGAGTTCGAGCATCACGTAGTTGGTGACGTCGACCGCGGGCGAGATCGGGCGCACTCCGGCCAACAGCAGTCGACGCTGCAACCACCACGGGCTCACCGCCGACTGGTCGATGCCGGTGACCCTGCGCGTCGCGAATCGGGTGCACTGGGAGGACGGCTCGAGCCGCACCTGCCAGGCGTCCTTCTCGTCGTCGGGCAGGGTGCGCACCGCGAGATCGGCGTATTCCAGGTCGAAACCGCAGGCCAGTTCCCTGGCCAGGCCGCGCGCCGAGAAACAGTAGCCGCGGTCGGGGGTGATGTTCAGTTCGATGACGGTGTCGCCGAGGCCGAGCAGTTCGTTGGCGTCGGTGCCCGGTTCCGCGGTTCCCGGCTCGAGCACCAGGATGCCGCTGTGATCCTTGCCGATGCCGAGTTCGGCGACCGAGCAGATCATGCCGTTGGACACGTGACCGTAGGTCTTGCGCGAGGAGATCGCGAAACCGTCGGGCAGCACCCCGCCGGGCAGTACCACCACGACCAGGTCGCCCACGGCGAAATTGCTCGCGCCGCAGACGATCTCCTGCGGTTCGGGATTGCCGACGTCGACCTTGCAGAAGCGGATCGGCTTCTTGAACTCGGTCAGTTCGGTGATCTCGGCGACCCGGCCGACGACAAGGGGTTTGTCGATATCGCCCGTCACCGGCCGGAGTTCGTCGACCTCCTCGACCTCGAGGCCGACTCGGACGAATCCGGCATCCAGTTCCTCCGGCGTCACCGACCACTCGGGGGTGGTGCGCTGGATGATTTCGGTCAGCCAGGACTGCGCTACTCGCACTTGACGTTTCGCTCTCTCGATCGAAGGAGGGTCAGGACCGGATACCGAAGGGCTGCGTGAAACGCACGTCGCCCTCGACGATGTCGCGCATGTCCGGGATGCCGTTGCGGAACTGCAACGTCCGCTCCAGGCCCATGCCGAACGCGAACCCGCTGTACACCTCGGGGTCGATCCCGCTGGCGATCAGCACCTTCGGGTTCACCATGCCGCAGCCGCCCCATTCGACCCAGCCCGCGCCGCCCTTCTTGTCCGGGAACCACACATCGACCTCGGCGGAGGGTTCGGTGAACGGGAAGTAGTTGGGGCGCATACGAGTACGCGTCTGCGGCCCGAACAGCGCGCGCGCGAACGCGTCGAGTGTTCCGCGCAGATGCGCCATGGTCAGGCCCTTGTCCACGGCCAGCCCCTCGACCTGGGAGAAGACCGGGGTGTGGGTGGCGTCGAGTTCGTCGGTGCGGAAGGTCCGGCCGGGACACACCACGTAGATGGGCAGTTCGCGCGACAGCATGGAGCGGACCTGCACCGGGGAGGTGTGGGTGCGCAGCACCTGGCGCGATCCCTCGGGGGCGATGTGGAAGGTGTCCTGCATGGTGCGGGCCGGGTGATCGGGGAGGAAATTGAGCGCGTCGAAGTTGAAATGCTCGGTCTCGACCTCGGGCCCCTCGGCGACCTCCCAGCCCATCGCGACGAAGACGTCGGCGACCTGCTCGGAGATGACGGTGATCGGATGACGCGCGCCCACGGGCAGTCGCCGCGCGGGCAGGGTCACGTCGATCGCCTCGGCGACCAGCACCGCGGCGTCGCGTTCGGCCAGCAGGGCCGCGCGCCGCGCCTCGAACGCCTCGGAGACACGCGCACGGGCGACGTTCACCCGCTTGCCCGCGTCGGCCTTCTCCGATTTGGGCAGACCACCCAGCGCGCGCTGGGCCAGCGCGATCGCGGCCTTGCCGCCGAGATGCTCGGTCTTGGCCACCGCCAGCGCGTCCAGATCGGCGGCGGCAGCGAACGCCTTCTCGGCCGCCGCCGCGGCAGCGGCCAGCGACTCCTCGGTCAGCGCCGGATCCTGCACGGCGGCGTCTTTCGTGTCGTCGGCCACGATGGTTCGTCTCTCCCGTTGGGGTCGGTTCACAGGGGCTCGGCTGATTGCCCACCCACATTGCTGCTGGTGGAATCCTATTGGATGGGGCATTTCGGATTCACATGGATTACCCGGTGCCCGCGGCCCCACTCGTCGACCACGCATGTCGTCGCCTTGATAATCGGCTATCCGCCCAGGCGACGGCGTGTTCGGACCGGGTTCACCGGTCCGGCCGACCGGGCGCGGCGTAGCGGAAGCCCTGTCGATGCCGACACACCGGGCCGGGCGCAGTCGCCTACTTTCCGGCCGACCGATCCGCCCCCACACTCGGACGGGCGAGAACGACACGAGCCGCCCTCGCCGTCCGACCGTGATGCCTGTCAGAGCGATGCCTCGATACGGCGCGGCAGCATCAGCGAGACCACCGTGCCGATACCGACGATGCCCGCGCCGACCCAGACCGCGGGCACGAGTCCGTCGACGTAGTCCTGCGGGGAGGTATAGGAACCGCGCGAGGCGAAGACCGAGGCGAGGACGGCGACGCCCATCGCCACGCCGACCTCGCGGATCGTGCTGTTGGTCCCCGAGGCCATCGCGCGATCCTGGGGCGCCGCGCTCGCCATGATGACCGTCGAACTCGGCGCGAAGGTGAGCCCCATCCCGATGCCGGCGAGCAGGAACGGGGGCACCAGGTTCACGTAGTCGAGATCGACGGTGGTCACGAGGGCGATCCAGGCCAGCGCGGCGGTCAACAGCAACTGTCCGGTCGCGAGCAGGGTGCGCGCGCCGACGCGGTCGACGATCAGACCCGCGATGGGCGCGACCACCATCGGCGCGAGCGTCCACGGCATCGTGCGAATCCCGGATTCGAGCGGGTTGTAGCCCTGCACCACCTGGAAATACTGCGCGAGCAGGAAGATCGAGCCGAAGACTCCCACCGAGAACGTGAACCCGGTGACATTGCCGACCCGGAAGGCGCGTGAACGGAACAGGCGCAGCGGCAGCATGGGGTTCGGGGTGCGCAGTTCCCAGTAGATCAGGGCCGCCAGCAGTGCCGCGCCGCCGACGAAGGCGCCGAGCACGCCCGCCGAGGTCCAGCCGTCCTCCGCGCCGTGGATCACGCCCCACACCAGCGCGAGTACGCCCCCCGAGGCGAGCACCAACCCCAGCGGGTCGAGTCGCCGCGCGGCGCCGAAGGATTCACCGAGGACCCGTGCCGCGAAGATCAGCGCGAGCAGTCCGATCGGCACGTTCACCCAGAAGATCCACTGCCAGTTCAGACCTTCCACCACGGCACCGCCGACCAGCGGCCCGACCGCGACGCCGAGACCGGCGATACCGCCCCAGATGCCGATCGCCGCGCTGCGCATCCGTTCGGGCACCGCCGCCGACAACAGGGTGAGCGACAGCGGCATCACACCCGCCGCGCCGAACCCCTGCACCGCCCGCGCCGCGATCAGCATCCACGGTTCCGCGGCCAGCGCGCATGCCGCCGAGGCGATCGTGAACAGCGCGATACCGGCGAGGAACACCCGTCGGTGACCGAGCCGATCTCCGACGGCCGACGCGGTGAGCAGCAACGACGCGAACGACAGCGTGTAGGCGTTGACGAACCATTGCAGGTCGCTCAGCGAGGCGCCGAGTTCGGTGCGAATGATCGGCAGCGCGTTCGTGACCACCAGGTTGTCCAGCGTGACCATGAACATCGGTATGCCGACGGCGGCCAGTACCGCGGCGAGCGGCCATGTGCGGGCGGCCGCGGGTGCGGCGACCTCTTCGACGGTTTCGGTCATACCCACTCCTACAAGTTGTTATTCACTGATAACTGACTGGAGAGTATGCATCCACTGATAACATGTCAATGTCGAGTAGAAGGAGCACGATGACCGGTTCGACCAAGCCCAGAATGACCGCGACCGAACGCAGCGCCGAGGTATTGACCGCGGCGGTGACCGCCTTCTCGGAATCCGGCTACGCCGCGACGAAAACCGATGACATCGCCCGGCGCGCAGGCGTGTCCCAGCCGTATGTCATCCGGCTGTTCGGCACCAAACAGCATCTGTTCCTCGCCGCCGTGCGCAGCGCGTGCGACCGGATCGAAGAGGTGTTCCGCGAAGCCGGGAACGCGATCCCGCCCGGTGCCACACCGGGGGAGGCGTTGTGTGAACTCGGCGCGGCCTACGATGTCTTCCTGGCCGAACGCGAACTACCGCTCGTCATGCTGCACGGCTTCGCGGCCAGCGTCGACCCGGCCATCGGCGGTCCGGTTCGCGAGTGCTTCGGGCAGATCTACGCCCTGATCAAGGAACTCAGCGGCGCCCCGATCACCGATACGCGCCGCTTCCTTTCCACCGGAATGCTGCTCACGGTGATGACAGCCATGCGGGTCGCGGGCCCCGAGGCGATCGCCGTCGACTGGGCGACCGAACTACTCGACGATCTCCCCGACCGGCCGGACTGAACGCATACCTTCGCCACCGAGCCGGAATCGGTTCAGCCGGTGGCAGCACAGAGCCGGGGGAGGCAACTGGAGGCCGCGCGAGCGGGGCGGCATGCGGCAGTACATGGCACGGCGATCAGCGGTCGAGGGTCGGACGCACCGAACAGGGCCGTACACCCGAGAATCCGACCGGCCCGACTATTTCGCGTGCCGCACGCGCGAACTCGCGTACAGGCAGATCGCGGCCGCGGCGGCGAGATTGAGACTTTCCGCGCGCCCGTGGATGGGGATGCGGATGCGGTGATCGGCGCGAGCGGCGGCGGCGGGGTCGAGGCCGTGCGCCTCGTTGCCGAACAGCCAGGCGACCGGGCCCGCGAGCAATTCGTCGGCCTCTTCCAGATCGACCTCACCGTCGGCGGCCGTCGCGAGGAGCGAGATGCCCGACGCGGCAATCGAATCCAGGGTTTCGGCGATATCGCGTCCGCGCGCTACCGGCACGTGGAAAAGGCTGCCCGCGCTGGCGCGCACGCATTTGCCGTTGTGCGGGTCGACGGTCTCCCCCGCCAGCACGACGCCGTCGACGCCGACCGCGTCGGCGACCCGGATGAGCGTGCCCGCGTTGCCCGGTTCGGCGATCTCGACGGGAACGGCGAGGATGCGCGGGCCGGAGGCGAGCACGTCCGACAGCGGCACGTCGACCAGATCGCACACCGCGACCAGTCCCGGCGCGGTGACGGTCTCACCGAGATGCTGTGCCGCGCGATCACCGACCAGGGTGACGCGCACCCCCGAGGCGGCGGCACCGGCGACCAGTTCGTGTTCCCGGTGCGCGGCGGCGGCGGAGTAGAACAGTTCGCGCACCCGCCCGGTGTCGAGGGCGGCGGCGACCGAATTCGACCCCTCGGCGAGGAACTGCCCGGTTTTGCGACGCTGCGCCGCACGATGGAGCTTCACAGCCGAAACGACCCGCGGGTTTCGCTCGGAGAGCGCGTCCGCGGGTCGTTCCGGAGAAGATGTCGAGCTCATGACGTCGTCATGCCTCGGCACACAGCGATATCGCCGTGTCGATTCACGCAGCAGGCGCGTTGACGTCGGCGGGCAGCGCGGCCTTGGCGACCGCGACCAGGCCCGCGAACGCCTCGGCGTCGGAGACGGCGAGCTCGGCGAGGATCTTGCGGTCCACCTCGACACCCGCGGCCTTCAGGCCCTGGATGAAGCGGTTGTAGGTGATGTCGTTGAGGCGCGCCGCGGCGTTGATGCGGGCGATCCACAGCTTGCGGAAGTCACCCTTGCGCGCCCGGCGGTCCCGGTAGGCGTAGGCGAGCGAGTGCAGCTGCTGTTCCTTGGCCTTGCGGTAAAGCCGTGAGCGCTGGCCCCGGTAGCCCTTGGAGGCCTCGAGGATGGAACGGCGCTTCTTCTGAGCGTTGACGGCCCTTTTGACGCGTGCCACTGGTCAGTCCTGTTCGAAGTAGGGGGCGCGGTCGTCGCGCCCGAAATGTGGTCGGTACGGCGCCGGAAGATATCCGGTCGCGGTGTGCTGCGAAGCGGGTGTCAGAGACCCAGCAGCTTCTTCACGCGACGGACGTCGGCAGCCGCGACGACCTCCGTGCCGTCCAGACGACGAGTCCGGCGAGTCGACTTGTGCTCGAGCAGGTGGCGACGGTTCGCCTGCTGACGCAGCAGCTTGCCTTTACCCGACACCTTGAATCGCTTCGAGGCGCCGCTGTGGCTCTTCATCTTCGGCATGGATTCCTCTATCTGTCTCGTGCCGGTGGTCCTCGCGGACCACCGGTTCTGTCGGTATTACTGCGGCGCGGCCGGCGGGGCCTGTTCCGCGGCGGGCGCGACGGCAGCAGGTGCGGGTGCGGCGGGCTGCGCGGGCGCAGTCGGCTGCGGTCGCGGAGCCGTCGACTCCTGCTGGGCCTTCACCCGCGTCTTCGCACCCTTGTGGGGCGCGAGGACCATGGTCATATTGCGACCGTCCTGCTTGGCAGAGGTCTCGACGAAACCCAGTTCGGCGACGTCGGAGGCGAGGCGCTGCAACAACCGGAAACCCAGTTCGGGACGCGACTGCTCGCGACCGCGGAACATGATCGTCACCTTGACCTTGGACCCGGCATCGAGGAAGCGAACGACGTTGCGCTTCTTGGTCTCGTAGTCGTGGTCATCGATCTTGGGGCGGAGCTTCTGCTCCTTGATCACGGTCTGCACTTGGTTCTTCCGAGACTCACGCGCCTTCTGCGCTGTCTCGTACTTGAACTTGCCGTAGTCCATGATCTTGCAGACCGGTGGACGGGCATCCGGGGCCACCTCGACGAGGTCGAGGTCGGCTTCGAGGGCGACGCGTAATGCATCTTCAACACGCACGATCCCAACCTGTTCGCCGCCTGGCCCGATGAGTCGGACTTCGGGAACACGGATGCGATCGTTGATGCGGGTCTCAGTGCTGATGGGGCCTCCTAGGTCAAACGGTGTCGTCGGACGACCGCGTGCAATAACTGCAACCCCTTGTTCAACACAAAAGCCCCGCGGTGATATTTCCACCACGAGGCCCGAGTCGACCGATCATCGACGCACGAACAACGCTCACGTCGACCTCCGTGCAGGAAAACGCTCTCCGCACGAAGAACCCTGCCTCTCGCGAGGCGGGCGACCGGACCGTGTGACCTGTACGATTACTCGTCGGCAACGGTGGGAGTCGGGCTCCACTTATCAGCCCCGAGGCAAGCCCGAGGCGGTCGTCGCCGAGAAGTCTAACATTGCCGAACGCTATCGCCGAATCGCGCCTGGTGGCCGCTCCCCGACCGACGCCGCCACCTGCGACGACGACGATCGCCGCGTCGACACACCGCAGGGCGCTCGACCCCGCCCCGACGCCCCCGCCTAGCCTTCTCCTCATGACTGAACAGCCGGACACCGTTCGCGATCTCGCCGATATCCCCGCGGTGGAGGTCATCAGCCGGGCGGCCGTGATGCTGATGAGCTCGGCGGCCGAGAAGCTCGGACTGGCCGACGAGGATCCGGACACCAGCCCCCGCCGCGATCTCGACGAGGCCCGACGCGTGATCACCGCGCTCGCCGGCCTGGTCACCGCTTCGGTCGAATACCTCGGTCCGCACGCGGGCCCGATCCGCGACGGACTGCAATCCTTGCAGCGCGCGTTCCGCGAGACATCGGCGCATCCGGACGAGCCGGGTAAGGGCCCCGGCGAGAAGTACACCGGCCCGGTCTACTGACCCGTTCGGCCGCTCCCACCGCCGCATCTTTCGTACAGAGCTGCGATCCATACTGACGATTCGGAACGTGACTGCCGCCTCGACACCCGAGAGTTGGGATCTACCTGTCAGCGAGGCTGGAGAACGCCTCGCCGAGGTCATCGCGGCGGCCGAGGCGGGCACGGTCGTACACCTGACCAGGCACGGACACCGGGTCGTGGCAGTCGGACCGGAGCCGATGGCCGAAACCGCGGACAGTCAGGTCCGCGCGCTGTCGAAAGGTTTCGCCGACAAGCACCGGAGTCTGCTCGATCGACTCGCCGAATGACCGAGCCATAGGTCTACTACCCCGACGGGCCGACCTCCGCGCGATCACCTGCGACGAGGCGGGTGATTTACGCACTACGCGCCCCCGGTTTTCCGGCATCGGCCGCGGCGAGATCGCAGGCCACGGTCTTCGGCGCCGACGCCTACCCCACGCTGTGGGAGAAAGCGGCGGCGCTGCTGCACTCGATCGCGAGTAATCATCCGCTGATCGACGGGAACAAGCGTCTGGCGATCGTGGCGGCGGTCGTCTTCCTGGCGCGCAACGGAATCGACGTCGATCACCTGAACGAGGATCGCGCCTACGACCTCATGATCGCCGTGGCGAAAAGCGAATTGGTTGAGGTAGCGGATATCGCGACTGCGCTGATCGGAATGTTCGACCGCGTTTGATGACCGTTCAGGCGGCGGTATCTTCGCAGTCCGGCGGCACGAAAAGCCCTGGTGCACTTCGCACCGTGTCGCACCAGGTCGGGTTGCGCACCATGCCCCGCTATCAGCTCGCCCCCGGATCGAACACCGGTTCCGCCTGTTCCCGGCGCGGTCCACCCTCGGCGACTGTTCTGCCGTGGCATGTCGGCGGCAGTACTCCGGGCGACAGGGCGGTCCGCGGACGTGACCGCACCGCTCCCGAAACAGCCGGGCGGCATGTCGGCCGGATGCGGCATGCTGGCTGTATGGGTACTCGAATTCTGCTCGTTCCCGGATTCTGGCTCGGTGCGTGGGCGTGGGACGAGGTCGCCGAGGAACTGCGCGGGCGGGGGCACGATGTGTGCGCGCTGACGTTGCCGGGGCTCGATCCCGAGGACGAGTCCAGATTCGACGCGACGTTGGAACAGCAGGCGCGCGCGATCGTCGAGGCCATCGATCCGGCCGAAAAGGCTGTGCTGGTGGCACATTCGGGTGCCGCGGTGCCGGTGTACCTGGCGACGGATCTGGTGCCGGAGCGGATCGGGCACGCGATCTATGTGGACAGCGCCCCGATTCCGAACGGTTTCGTCCTGCGCGACGATCTTGGCTCGGCGCGGGAGTTCGAATTGCCGTCGTGGGCGGAACTGGAGGCCGAGGGCAACAGCCTGACCGGGCTGGACGATATCGCGCTGGCCCGGTTCCGGGAGAAGGCCGTCTCGCAGCCCGCGAGAATCGCGGGATCACCGTTGCGGATGAGTGCTTCGACCGCGCGACTCGACGTGCCGACGACGGTCGTGTGCACGAGTATCGCGGCGGAATTGGTGCGACAGTTGAGCACCAGCGGAGAAGCCCCGATTTTCAGCGAATTGCCGCGTGTCGCGGCGGATTTGATGGATCTGCCGACCGGGCACTGGCCGATGTGGTCGGAACCGAAGCGTTTGGCGGAAGTGATTCATTCGGTTGCCTAGGGCAACCGGCCGCACCGGACACTCACACCCCGTTTTCGACGGGACTCCGGCGTTCGCGGGCGAGATTGTCCGCACAGGCCGGGCGTGGTGACAGGGTCGGCCGCGCGCCGACCCTGTCATGCACTCACGTCCCGGGAGTCACCGAGATGGATGAGCCCGTGGCGATCGCCTGGGCCAGAGCGGCGAAAAGGGCGCTGAAGCCCGCGCTTCCGGTGTCCATGATCTGATTCCTTTCGTCGGTCGCTCAGGCGCCCGGTGTGTAGTTGATGGACGAGCCTGTGGCGAGAAATCCGAGGATCAGGGCGACCAACGCGGCGATATCGACGCCTTCCATGCAATTCCTTTCTTCACACCGGATTCGGCCCGTCGGCAGGTGCCGCGAACGCGCCCGCATCCGGCTCACGTATCGGTACTGTTCGGTCACATCCGAACAGGTGAGCCGAATCTTACACACGGATGTTTCACTTTTTCGCCGGTTTCGGACTGTGACCGAGCGCACCCCCCTGAACAGCACGAAACCCGGTGGGGCCGCTCGTCCGCGGCGCCCACCGGGTGGGGTGAAAGCGACTCAGCGCAGCGCGGCCGCCTTCCGAGCCAGACGTTTGGCGGCCGCGGGCTCGGCAGCCGCCTTCTTGGTCGCCGCCACCTTGGTTCCGGTGGCCTTGGTCGCCGCCGCCTTGGCCGCGGGCGCCTTCTTCGCCACTTTCTTGGCGGGCGCTTTCTTCGACGCGGGCGGGGCCGCTAGGACGTCCTTCAGGAACTGACCGGTGTAGCTGTCGGCGACGGCGGCCACATCCTCCGGCGATCCCTCCGCCACCAGGGTGCCGCCGCCGGAACCACCTTCGGGCCCCATATCGATCACCCAGTCCGAGGTCTTGATGACATCGAGGTTGTGCTCGATGGCGATCACCGTATTGCCCTTGTCGACCAGGCCGTTGATCACCAGGAGCAGTTTGCGGATGTCCTCGAAGTGCAGACCCGTGGTCGGCTCGTCGAGGATGTAGACGGTGCGCCCGGTGGAGCGTTTCTGCAGTTCGGCGGCCAGTTTGACGCGTTGCGCCTCACCACCGGACAGCGTCGGCGCGCTCTGCCCGAGACGCACGTAACCCAGGCCGACGTCGACCAGCGTCTTGAGGTAGCGGTGGATCGAGGTGACCGGTTCGAAGAAATCGGCGGCCTCGTCGATCGGCATGTCCAGCACCTCGGCGATGGTCTTGCCCTTGTAGTGCACTTCCAGGGTTTCCCGGTTGTACCTGGCGCCCTGGCACACCTCGCACGGCACGTAGACGTCCGGCAGGAAGTTCATCTCGATCTTCAAGGTGCCGTCGCCCGAACACGCCTCGCAGCGACCGCCCTTGACGTTGAACGAGAAACGTCCCGGCTGGTAGCCGCGCACCTTCGCCTCGGTGGTCGCCGCGAACAGGGTGCGGATCTTGTCGAAGACGCCGGTGTAGGTGGCCGGGTTGGAACGCGGCGTGCGCCCGATCGGCGACTGGTCGACCTGAACCAGTTTGTCCAGATGATCCAGCCCGTTGACCCGCGTATGCCGCCCCGGTACCTGCCGCGCGCCGTTGAGTTTGTTCGCCAGCACGGTCGCCAGGATGTCGTTGACGAGTGTCGACTTCCCCGAGCCCGAGACACCGGTGACGGAGGTGACCACGCCGAGCGGGAACGACACGTCGATATTCTTCAGATTGTGCTCGGTCGCGCCGACGACGGTCAGCCTGCGCTTCTTGTCGATCGGACGCCGCACCATCGGCACATCGATCCGCTCGCGCCCCGAAAGATACGCGCCGGTCAGCGAATTCGGGTCGGTGAGCAGATCCTGATAGGTGCCGCTGTGCACCACCCGGCCACCGTGCTCGCCCGCGAGCGGGCCGATGTCGACCACCCAGTCCGAGGCCCGGATGGTGTCCTCGTCGTGTTCGACGACGATCAGCGTATTGCCGAGATTGCGCAGCCGGGTGAGGGTTTCGATGAGTCTGCGGTTGTCGCGCTGGTGCAGGCCGATGGACGGTTCGTCCAGGACGTACAGCACGCCCACCAGGCCGGAGCCGATCTGGGTGGCGAGCCGGATCCGCTGCGCCTCGCCGCCGGACAGGGTCGCGGCGGCACGCGAGAGCGACAGGTACTGCAAACCCACGTCGAGCAGGAAGCCGAGCCGCGCCTGCACCTCCTTGAGTACCTGACCCGCGATCGCGGTCTCGCGCTCACCCAGGGTCAGCGACCCGAGGAATTCCGCGCAATCCGCGATGGACAGTTCGCTGACGTCGGCGATGGATTTACGGTCGCCGCCCGAATTGATGGTGACGGCGAGAATCTCCGGGCGCAGCCGCGCGCCGTCGCAGACCGGGCACGGCACGTCGCGCATGTACCCGTCGTAATGCTCCTTCATCTGTTCGGATTCGGTGTTCTCCATACGCCGCTGAAGGAACGGCATCACGCCCTCGAAATCGGCGTAGTACGACCGCTTCCTTCCGTAGCGATTGGTGTAGGAGACGTGCACCTGGTCCGAACTGCCCTCGAGCACGGCTTTGCGCGCCTTGAGCGGCAATTCCTGCCACGGGGTGTCCATCGAGAATCCGACGGCCTCGGCCAGCCCCGACAGCAGGCGGGTGAAATATTCGGCGGTCTGCCCGCGCGACCACGGCGCGATGGCGCCCTCGCTCAGGCTCAGCTCGGTGTCGGGCACCACCAGATCCGGATCGACCTCCTTGCGGATGCCGAGGCCGGTGCAGTCCGGGCACGCGCCGTAGGGCGAGTTGAAGGAGAACGACCGGGGTTCGAGATCCTCGATATCGAGCGGATGGCCGTTCGGGCAGGCCAGGCGTTCGGAGAAACGGCGCTCGCGGTCGTGCGCGTGCTCGTCGCGGTCGACGAAATCCAGCACGACGATGCCGTCGGCCAGGCGCAGCGCCGTCTCGATCGAATCGGTGAGCCGCTGCTTGGAGTTCGGTTTGACGGCGAGCCGGTCGACGACCACCTCGACGTCGTGCTTCTCCTGTTTCTTCAGCTTCGGCGGATCGGTGAGGGGATAGACGACACCGTCGACCCGCACGCGCGAATAGCCCTGCGTGTTCAGCTGGTCGAACAGGTCGACGAATTCGCCCTTGCGGGTGCGCACCACCGGCGCGAGCACCTGGAATTTGATGCCCTCCTCCATGGCGAGCACCTGGTCGACGATCTGCTGCGGTGTCTGCTTCTCGATCAGCTCGTGGCAGACCGGGCAGTGCGGGGTGCCCGCGCGCGCGTACAGCAGACGTAGATAGTCGTAGACCTCGGTGATGGTGCCGACCGTGGAGCGGGGATTGCGATTGGTCGACTTCTGGTCGATCGACACCGCGGGCGAGAGACCCTCGATGAAGTCGACGTCCGGCTTGTCCATCTGCCCGAGGAATTGCCTGGCGTAGGCCGACAGCGATTCCACATACCGGCGCTGGCCCTCGGCGAAGATGGTGTCGAAGGCGAGGCTGGATTTGCCGGAGCCGGACAGACCGGTGAACACGATGAGACTGTCGCGGGGCAGATCCAGGTCGACCCCCTTGAGGTTGTGCTCCCGAGCTCCGCGCACAGTGAGGCGTTCCGCCACCAGGTGAGTCCCTTCTCGATCGTGTCGGCGTTCGTATAAATCACGGTGTCCGGGCGGGTCACCGACCCACCCGGCGGCACCCGGACCCCACCCCGCCGTGATGCTAGACCCGACCACCGACAAGTTTCGTCGACCCGTGCTCTCCGCCCCCGACCAGCGCCGTACCGACCACGCGGAGTCCGATTCCGCGCCGAGACGTCGCGAGCCGTGCCTGCATCCACAGTATCCTTCCCGCTCCTCGTCCGTCGGCCGCCGTTCGCTCGAGTAATAGCCTCCGCACATCGAATGTGAGCATTGCCATGACCACTCGTCCGCCGGGCGAATACCCGGGTGGGCACGGCCGCCCTCGGCCCGGACGCACACCCGCCGCCGGACGTACCGACCGGCCCGGATGAAATGGGCGAGCGCGCGGCGCGGTGATTCAATTCCTCACTACGCCAACAGCTTCGATACGATGACCACTTCGACCGGGTCGACCGACGGCCACCGACGGCCCGAAACAGACTGCGACGCCGACATTCCCACCGCCCTGCCGATTCCGCCGTATGCGATCGGGGACGGGGGCTACGGTTACCCCAGGGGGATATCGGCAGCAGGCCCGGCGAGGTCGTCCGCCCGGGGTGAGCCGACGTCCGAGAACGCTGGGAGGCGAGCGTGATCAAGGTGTTCCTGGTCGATGACCACGAGATAGTGCGACGTGGGCTGATCGACCTGCTGAACAGCGATCCCGAACTCAGCGTGATCGGCGAGGCGGGCGATGTCGCCCAGGCCATGACCGGAATCCCCCGGGTCCGCCCCGACGTCGCGGTCCTCGATGTGCGCCTGCCCGACGGCAACGGGATCGAACTGTGCCGGGACCTGCTCGCGGGCATGGAGGGATTGCACTGCCTGATCCTCACCTCCTACACCGACGAACACGCGATGCTCGACGCGATCCTGGCCGGGGCCAGCGGTTATGTGGTGAAGAACATCAAAGGCATGGAGTTGGCCGAGGCCATCAAAGTGGTCGGTTCGGGCCGCTCACTGCTCGATACCCGTGCGGCGGCCGCGCTGCGGGCGCGGTTGCGCAGCAGTACCGAGAACGACGGCCCGCTGGCGGGGCTCACCGAACAGGAACGCCGACTGCTCGCCCTGCTCGGCGAGGGCTTGACCAACCGGCAGATCGCCGCGCGCATGTTCCTGGCGGAGAAGACGGTGAAGAACTACGTCTCTCGGCTGCTCGCCAAACTCGGCATGGAACGGCGCACCCAGGCCGCCGTGCTGGCGTCCCGGCTGCGCGATTCCTGAGGCCGCCGATCAGGCGGGAGCCACCACCGTCAGGTCGCCGTCGTAGCGGCGGTACAGCAGTTTGCCGCGGCCGGTCTGCTCGTCGGTGAAGAACAGGAACGCCAGGCCCGACCGACACAGCCAGGTCGACGCCTCGTCCTCGGTGAGGGTCGGCGTCGGATCGGGGCGCACCATCACCGGCAGCGAATGCGTGGTGAGGGGCTGGTCGGCGGGCGGAGCCGGGGTGATCGTCGCCCGCTGCCGCGCCAGCGCGATGCCCTCGGATCCGTTCCAGTGCACGACGGCGTCCTCGCCGGTCTGGGAGTCGGTGAACAGGTACGAGTCGTAATCCATCGCGTCCATCACCGAAGCGGCCTCGGCCGGGGTGCCGGTGAGCAGCGCGCATTCCTTGCGGCGCACGATGGGGCGACGTTCGGTCACCCTTGCCAGCGGCGGGCGGGCCGGATCGGGCCACGACCGCGATTCGTGCGAGACCAGGCGGCTGATCTGGCGATCCAGGCGCTCGACGGCGAAGGTGACGGCGAATCCGCGCGGGCCTGTCACTTGGACGCGGGTCGGGGTATCGTGCATCCGGATGTTGGCCTGCACGACGGTCGGCTGATCGAGATCATCGGGTGCGGTCACGCGCACCCTGGCTGGTACGTCGAGGTGATGACGGCGCAGTACGCGGCCGATGGCGCGTACCGCTCTCGTGACATCGGCGGGGGGAACCGCACCGCGGGTGGTGACCGCGAGGTCCGGGTCCGCCGCGGTGGTCCACTGCTCCGACAGGTACAACGGCTGCGACGAATTCATAGGACACCTCTGCTATCTAATCCTCCGGTCCGCTCATCCCACCGCGACGACGCCGTCGCGTACAGGGCCGAAAGTCCCTGATCCGGGAATTAGACTGAACCGAGCGCAGCAAATTGCGTTTCCGCGAGGGGGACCCACATGACCGACGACAGCGCAGGCGACCTGTACTCGGTGCGCGACACGCTGTCCCAGCTGCGATTACGTGAATTGCTCAGCGAGGTCAAGGAACGCGTCGAGCTGATCATCGATTCCCGTGACCGGATGGACGGCCTCGTCGAAGCGATGCTCACCGTCACCTCGGGGCTCGATCTGGACGACACGCTGCGCGCCATCGTCCGCACCGCGACGAGTCTGGTCGACGCGCGCTACGGCGCGCTCGCGGTGCGCGGGCACGACCAGCAGGTGACCCAGTTCATCGATGAGGGCATGGACGACGGGACGCGCCAGAAGATCGGCAGGCTGCCCGTCGGACACGGTGTGCTCGGCGCGGTGTTCGACGTGTCCAAACCGCTACGTCTGGACGACCTGACCGAACATCCCTCCTCGATCGGCCTGCCGCCGGGACACCCGCCGATGCACACCTTTCTCGGTGTGCCCGTTCGGATCCGCGACGAGGTGTTCGGGGCGCTGTATCTCACCGAGAAGGCAGGCGGGCAGCCGTTCACCGAGGACGACGACGTGCTGGTGCGTGCGCTGGCCTCGGCGGCGGGTATCGCGGTCGACAACGCCAGGCTCTACGAATCGGCGCGCACCAGACAGGCCTGGATCGAGGCGACCCGCGATATCGCGACCGAATTCCTCGCGGGCACCGAACCGGACCGGGTACTGGCCCAGGTGGTCGATCACGCGCGCACGCTGACCGGATCCCATCGTGCCTTCCTGGCCGGAGCCACCGGCAAACAGACCGAGGGAAGCGACGACCTGCTGCTGAGCCAGTGGTCGGGACCGAGCGCCGGGCACGAGGGTCGTCCGGTGCCGACCGAGGCCACGGCACTGGGCGAGGCGCTCGCCGGCCGGGTTCCGCTGCGCTTCGACGACGCCGCGCGGATCGATCTCGGTGTCACGATCGAGGATCTCGGCCCCGCGCTGATCCTGCCGCTGTGCACGCCGGATTCGACCCTCGGCGTTCTGGTCACGGTCCGGCCCGCGGGCTCCCCGCCCTACACCGACGAGCTGGTCGAACTGACCGCGGCCTTCACCGATCAGGCCGCGCTGGCCCTGCGACTGGCCGGAACCCAGCGGCGGGTGCGTGAACTCGACCTGCTCGCCGACCGCGACCGCATCGCGCGCGATCTGCACGACCACGTCATCCAGCGACTGTTCGCCATCGGGCTCACCCTGCAGGGCGCGGTGCCGAAGGCGGTGGTTCCCGAAGTGCGGCAACGACTTACGACGGTGGTCAACGAATTGCAGGAAGTGGTGCAGGAAATCCGCACCTCGATCTTCGACCTGCACGGCGGCGACGGGGACGGCACGCGCCTGCAACACCGCATCGAACAGGCGGTCCGGCAACAGACCACCGACGCGCCGTTACGCGCGACGGTCCAGGTGACCGGGCCGCTGTCGGTGGTCGAGGCCGAATTGGCCGATCACGCCGAGGCGGTCGTGCGCGAGGCGCTCAGCAACGCGGTGCGCCATTCCGGCGCGGACACGGTCGGGGTGGAGATCAGCGTCGACGACAATCTGACGATCGTCGTCACCGACAACGGCTGGGGTATCCCGAATCACGTGATCCGCAGCGGCCTGCGGAATCTGGAACAGCGGGCGGAGAAATCACACGGCGAATTCGTCATCGGTCCCGCGGGCACCACCGAAGGCCCGGCGGGCGATACCGACAGCGAGGCCGCGATGCCGGGCACCCGGTTGCGGTGGTCGGTGCCGCTGCCGACCGCGTGATCAGCGGGCCGGACCGAGCACGACCATCGAATTGTGCCCGCCCATGCCGAGGGAGAGTTTGGCGGTGATACCGCCTGCGAAGGGGGTCACACCGTCGAGCAGACGCCCGTAGGCGGGTGCGACGATGGGCGCCGCGGGCACCACGCCGCGTTCGTAACCCATTGCGGCGGCGGCGATCTCGACGGCGGCGGCCGCGCCCTGGCAGTGTCCGGTCAGCGGTTTGATCGCGTAGACCTCGGGGCGATCGGCGAACATCCGCGCCAGCAGATCGCGTTCGGCGTTGTCGCACTGCGCGGTGCCGGTGCCGTGGGCGTTGAAGTATCGGACATCCGCCGCGGTGATTCCGGCATCGCGCAGCGCGCGCCCGGCGCATTCGAAGATCTGTTCGTGCGTCGGCTCGACCGAGACCACGTGATAGGCGTCGTTGGACATCCCGCCGCCGAGCACCGCCGCGTACGGGCGTTCGACGCTGCGGCTCAGCACGAAGGCCACCGACGCCTCCGCCATCGTGAAGCCCCGGCTGCCCTGCTGGAACGGGCGGGTGGCATCGAGCGGCTCGCTGTCGATCACCGCCGCACCGAGTCGGACGAAATGGTCGACGAGGTCGGGTGTCGCGGACATATCGGTCGCGACACAGATGACATCGTCGGCGATTCCGCTGTCGATCCACAGTTCGGCGGTGATGAGGGCGACATTGGCCGAGCTGCACGCGGCCGAGACGTTCATCGACGGGCCGTGGAATCCGTATTCCTGCATCAGCACCGAAACCGGCGTCGACGGTAGTAGTCGGAGGAAGTCACGCGGACGGCGGCGACCGCCGTCGACCAGGTAGAAATCGCGCCAGTTCACCACGTCGCCGAGCACGATCGCGTGCAGCAGCCCCACGGTGCGGCCCGCGCGCCAGCCCCGGTCGGTGGCGTCGGCGATCGCCTCGCGCGCCGACTCGTGCACGGCACGCCCGTAGCGGCTGCTGCTGACGGCGTGATCACCGCCGTCGGGTACCAACGCCACCCAGGCGTGTTCGTCGCCGTCGTGCCCGTATCCGGATTCGAGGGTGGCCGCGGGTTTGGCACTCATCAGTCCGCGCCACAGCGCTTCGCGGCCCCAGCCGTATCCGGTGACGGCCCCTATCCCGGCGATCGTCATATGATCGCGAGAGTGCTCTACGGTGGTCGAAGTGGCGCTCGACATGGCATCGCTCCTCCGCCGGCCCCACGGGCCGGATACACCTCGGCGACGGCCCGGAAAGTCCGGCTTTCTGTAATGATCACCGAGGGCGCACAATGGAATGCCCACGACATGATCGAAGCAAGACAGAAGTCGGTGTGATCTTGTACACGTCGATACCAGAAATATCCCGTGTTCCAATGGCCATGAATCGGTCGACGATCGGGGGTTCCGAGTGGGTGAGGACAGGGCGGCGAACAGCTCGGCGGATGCCGAGCAGCTGGCCCAGCGGTATCGGTCCCTGGTCGAGCACACCCCGGACGGGATCTGTGTGCACGAGGACGGCGTGGTCGTCTATGTCAACCGGGCTACCGTGCGCCTACTCGCGGCCGAGGACGCCGACCAACTGATCGGCCAGCCACTCACCCGCTTCGTCCACCCCGATTCCGTGTCCGCCATGCTCGAGCGGATCGACAGTCTCGAGGGCGAGGGATCGGCTTCCAAACCCACCGAGATGACACTGTCGCGCCTGGACGGGCACACCGTCCAGGTCGAGACCGTCTCGGTGCGCACGCCGTGGTTCGATCGCCTGGCCTACCAGGTCGTCATCCATGATCTGACCGCCCAGCGCACCGCCGAGGCGGCCCAGCGCAAGGCCGAACAGCATTTCACCACCGTCGTCTCCCAACTGGAGGAGGGCGTGGTGGTGATCGACCGCAACGGACGGATCGAATCCGCCAATCCCGCCGCGCTCAGGATCTTCGGCAGCAATCCGAGCACCGGGGATCTGACCGGCTCGACCATCGACGATCTGCCCCTGGTGCTGCTCGACGCCAACGCCAAACCGCTGCCGACCGCGCGCCATCCGGTGGCGCGCACGCTGGCGACCGGCGAGACCATCACCGGTTATGTCTTCGGCGTCGACCGCGAGGACGGGCAGCGGCGCTGGCTCTCGGGGAGCAGCCGATTGCTCAATCCGGGCGATCCACACTCCGCGGCCGTCTCCTCCTTCGCCGATATCACCGAATTCCGCGCCAGTCGCAGGCAGCTCGAGTACCAGGCCACCCACGATTCGCTGACCGGACTGGCCAACCGCTCGCTGATCCTGGCTCAGCTGGCCGGAGCGCTCGCGGGCAGCGAGGATCTCCCGGTCTCGACGGTGCTCTTCATCGACCTGGACGATTTCAAGGTCATCAACGACACCCTGGGCCACGCCATCGGCGATACCGTCCTCCAGATCGTGGCGCAGCGGCTGCAACGCGCGCTGCGCGCCGAGGACCTGGTCGGACGGCTGGGCGGCGACGAGTTCCTGGTACTGCTCTCCGGCGCGCCCCGCACGGTCGATCTCGACTCCCTGGTCGACCGAGTGCGTTCGAAGATGTCGGAACCGATCATCGCGCGCGGGCATCGGATCGAGGTGAACGCCTCCATCGGGGTGACCGCGCTGTCCTCCGAAGAGCACCGCACACCGGAGGCGGTGCTGCACGACGCCGATCTGGCCATGTACCGGGCCAAGACCAACCGCGACGACGCACTCGGCGCGACCCGCCTGCCGAACAGCACCCACGCTTCCTAGGCTCGACCCATGATCATCGAACACGTCCTGCTGCCCGTCCGGCCGGACCGCGCCGCGGAATTCGAGGCGGCCTTCGCGCGGGCACGCCTGATCATCGAGTCGATGCCCGGCTTCCGGACACTGTCGCTGTCACGCGGTGTCGAGATCCCGGGGACGTATCTGCTACTCGTCGAGTGGGACACGCTGGGCGATCACGTCGACGGCTTTCGCGGATCGCCGGAATACGAGGAGTGGTCCCGATTGCTGCACCATTTCTACGATCCCTTCCCCGCCGTGCGCCACTTCGAACCGGTCCTGGCTTCCGGGGCTCCACCTGCGGTTGCGGCGAGCGTGCCGGAAGCACAGTAGACTCGACAACTCTGTTTTCACTCGCGCGCGAGCCACACTCTTTTCGCGCGCTGTCCGGCTCATCGCGGTGACAAGGAGTTCAGTTTTGCCCGACCGCCTCACCCAGGACCGTGCCGAGCCCGACGGCGCTCCCGAGCGGAACCGCGACCTGCAGATCGCACAGGAGCAGGCCTACCTGTCCGTGCTGTACGACCGGCTCGACGGTATGCGCGAATACGCCAAGAACCGGCTCAAGGCCGTGCTGCTCGAAACCGGCGGCACCCCGCAGGCCCGGACCGAGCGGGAGTCGTTCAGTCAGCTCTACAACGAGGACCTGTCCAAATACGACGCCGCCGAACACGGGCTGTGTTTCGGTCGCATCGATTTGGAGGTCGATGCGACCGATTCGACCGATTCCGTCGCCGCCGGGGACGGTGAGACCCGCTACATCGGCAGGCTCGGCATCCTCGACGAGAAGGACGACTACGAGACGTTGCTGCTGGACTGGCGCGCGCCGCTGGCACGCCCGTTCTACCTCGCCACCACGGCCACCCCCGACGGGGTGATCCGGCGCAGGCATATCCGATCGCGCAACCGCAAGGTCACCGCGATCAACGACGAATACCTGGATCTCGACGCGGCGCGGCGGGCCGGGACGTCCGGGGGCGACGGCGGCGTCGGCAGCGAGAGCGCCCTGCTCGCAGCGTTGAACGCGGCCCGCACCGGCCATATGAACGACATCGTCGAGACGATCCAGACCGAGCAGGACGCGATCATCCGTTCCGAGCACAAGAGCGTGCTCGTCGTCCAGGGCGGGCCGGGCACCGGCAAGACCGCGGTGGCGCTGCACCGCGCGGCCTACCTGCTCTACACCTATCGCCAGCAACTGGCCAAGAGCGGCGTGCTCATCATCGGTCCCAACGCCACCTTCCTCGACTACATCGGGCAGGTGCTGCCCTCGCTGGGCGAGACCGGTGTGCTGCTGTCCACCATCGGCGACCTGTACCCCGGGGTGAAGGCCACCCGCGAGGATTCCCTGCGGGCGGGCGAGGTGAAGGGTTCGACGGCGATCCTGGAGGTGCTCAAACAGGCGGTACGCGACCGCCAGGAGATACCGGCGGACCCGATCCGCCTCGCCTTCGACGGCTATCCGGTGCTGCTGGACCGCAAGATCGCCACCAGGGCCAGGGGCCGGGCCCGGTCCTCGCGGCGGCCGCACAATCTGGCGCGCCCGATCTTCGCGAGTTCGGTGATCGACGCGCTCACCGAGCAGCTCGCCCAGACCATGGGCGCGGATCTGTCCGGCGGCCAGAGTCTGCTCAGCGGTACCGATCTCGCCGAGATCAGGGACGAGATGAAATCCGATCCCGCCGTGCAGGCGGCGATCGGACGGCTGTGGCCGATCCTGGCGCCGCAGGACGTTCTCGCGGACCTGTTCGCCGATCCGAAACGCCTGGACCGGGTGGCGTCCTCGCTCGCCCCCGCCGACCGCGCGGAACTGGTCCGCGACGACGACGGCGAGTTCAGCGCCGCCGACGCGCCTCTGCTCGACGAACTGGCCGAACTGCTGGGCGTCGACGACACCGAGGATCGCGAACGGGCCCGGCGGCGCTGGCGCGCCCAATTGGCCGAGGCCCAGGACGCTCTCGACATCCTGACCGGTTCGGCCCCGCAGGATCTCGAAGACGAACTCGACCCCGAGATCCTGATGGCCTACGACCTGATCGACGCGAGTCAGCTCGCCGAACGCCAGGACGTGCGGGCCAGACAGACCACGGCCGAACGTGCCGCGGGCGACCGCACCTGGACCTACGGGCACGTCATCGTCGACGAGGCACAGGAACTGTCGGAGATGGCGTGGCGCATGGTGATGCGGCGTATTCCGAATCGGTGGATCACCGTCGTCGGGGATGTGGCCCAGACCGGTGATCCCGCGGGCGCGTCGTCGTGGCAGTCGATGCTGGAACCGTATGTGGCACAACGCTGGAAGCTGACCGAGCTGACCGTCAACTACCGCACGCCCGCCGAGATCATGGCGGTCGCCGCGGATGTGCTCGCCGCCATCGATCCCGGTACCGCCGTCCCGCGTTCGGTGCGCGAATCGGGTAACGCGCCGCGCGCGATCCGGGTCACCGCGGCCGAATTACCCACCGCGCTGGCGGATTCGGTCGCCGCGGAGCACGGGCCGGGCACCACGGCCGTCATCGCCCCGCACGACCTGGTTCCCGAACTGTCGGGGCTGGCCGCGGAGTCGGTGCGGGTGCTCACCGTGCACGATGTGAAGGGCCTGGAATTCGACGGGGTGTACCTGGTGGAACCGCATCGGATACTCGACGAATCACCGCGCGGTCTCAACGATCTCTACGTCGCGCTGACCCGAGCCACCCAGCGGCTGACCGTGGTGCACACCGAGGCGCTGCCGCCGGTGCTCGGCGCGCTGGCCTGACACGCGAAAGCCCCGCATCCGCACCGATGAACGGGCGGTATGCGGGGCTCGCGGATTCGTCGTCTAGCGAACGGTGTGGACGATCAGGACGTCCGAGCGCGACTTGCGCGCCACATCGGAGGGGACCGATCCCAGCAGTCGTCCCGCCAGGGTGTTGAGGCCTCGGTTACCGACCACGAGCAGATCGGCCTGTACTTCCTTGACCAGGTCGAGCAGCGATTCGACGGGCTCGCCGACGATGGCGCGTTCGACGATCTCCTTCGCGCCCGCCGAGGTGGCGCGATCGCGGGCGACCCGCAGGATCTCGCTGGTGGGAGCGGACCCGCGTACCTGGTACGCCTCGTCCTTGAGTACATCGGCGGCGGCGGCCACGTCGCGATCGTCGGTCGGGTAGAAGGCGCACGCGACGACGAGGGTCGCGCCCGCGGCGCCGGCCAGCGAAGCGGCCTTGTCGACGGCGACGTACGACGAGTCCGAGCCATCGGTACCGACAACAATGGTCCGGTAGGCGGTCATGAGTCCTCCAACTATGTGGGTCGGGTGCCTGCAGCAGCGCTACCTGAACGAGTCGGGAGCACCGTTGCGGCGACTGCGCTCGACCATAGCGGCAAATCACCCCGAAATTTCACAAATCGCAGCACATCACACTCGGTGGCGTCGCGGCTTTCACACGCCCGCGTCATGCGACAGAATCCATGGGGCCCGAACTACCAGGGCGGATTCAATTCCGCGGATCGAATTCTGTGACCCATCACAAGTCGGACGAACCCGGTTGCGGCCCTGGGATATTCATCACAGCGGGGTCTCGGCGGCGCCGCCGCGCTACCGCCCCGGCGGAAAAACTTTGGCAGTAACTTCGTTACGCGATCGTACCGAATTCTTCGCGTATTCCAACGGCGGCATTCCGACCGCCGCGGTGAACTCCCGCGAGAAATGCGCCTGATCGAAGTAGCCCAGTTCGGCGGCGAGCGCGGCCAGGTCCTCGGTCCGGCCGCGGGCGAGCAGATCCGCGCCGTCCTGCAGCCGATACCTGCGCAGCACCCATTTCGGGCCCGCCCCCACGTAGCGGCGAAACATCCGTTGCAGTGTGCGTACCGGGATCCCGAACCGGTCGGTGACCTGATCGACCCGCGTCAACTCGAGATCACGCTCCATCGCGGCGACGATGCGCAGCACGAGCCCGTAGGTCGGGTCGTCGGGACACGACCGCGCGCCGAAGAATTCCTCGACGATCGCCCGGCGTTCGGCATCGGATGATGCCTCCAGCACCCGATCGGTGAGCCCGGCGGCTTCGGGTATTACCTCGGTCAGTTCGACGACGGAATCACGGAAGGCGCCGACATCCAATCCGGTATAGGCGCCGAAACCACCGGCGCGGAAACGGATGCCGAATGTCTCACCGAGTCCGCCGAGTTCGCGAATGTATTTGGTGGTGCCGACACCGTTGACGAATCCTCCGGTGCGGGTCTCGGTGCGCTCGAAAGTGATGTTCACACACGGATAGGAGAGCACCTCGGCGAAATACGGTGGACGCCCGCGCAGATCCCAGCGCACCGACCAATACCACTCGACGAAGCGGTCGACCGATGGTCCGGCGGGCAGCCGCGCCAGTGTGCGGTGCCTGGCCTGCTCGACCGGATGCAGGATGCCCTTGACGTCGTCCGCGCCGGGAACACCCCTGTCCGGAACGCCCCCGCCCCCGTCAGGCACCGTGTCGCTTTCTTACAAGACCGCGCCTCGACCGTCGAGCAGAGTTGTCCCCATGAGCGATACAGAGATTTCGACAGTGCGACCCATCCCCGACGGCTACCACTCGATCACCTGTTTCCTCGCTGTCCCCGACGGCAGGAAGGCGATCGAATTCTACGGCGCGGTCTTCGGCGCCGAGGTGATCAGCCGCAACGATATGCCCGACGGCCAACCCGCCCACGCCGAACTGAAGATCGGCGATTCGATCCTGCAGATGGGTATGCCGATTCCGGACAACGGCGTGCTCGCCCCCAACGGCGAGTGGGTGCACACCTCGATGGTGCACTACTGCCCCGACGTGGACGCCGTCATCGAACGCGCCGTCGCGCACGGCGCGCGTAGCGCGGAACCACCGCAGACCTTCGTCACCGGGGACCGCTACGGCGTCGTCATCGACCCGTTCGGTCATCGCTGGGCGGTGATGACCAGGATCGAGGACGTCTCGCGTGAGGAAGCCGAGCGGCGCGTGAACGAATGGATGGCGACGCAGGTGTGATCGGGACCGGCCGGTGCTCAACTGAGCCCGGCCGCGTCCATGCCTCGCAGCTCCTTCTTCAGGTCCGCGATCTCGTCGCGGAGCCTGCCCGCTAATTCGAACTGCAATTCCCTGGCCGCGTTCATCATCTGCGCGGTGAGTTCCTTGACCAGGTCGGCGAGTTCGGCGCGCGGCATCGACTTGATATCGCGCCCCTCGTACACCCCCGCGCTGACCGCACGGCCCGGCTCGCCCTGTGCGCGCCTGCCACGGCTGGCGTTGCGTCCCGATCCGCCGACCGCGACCTCGTCGTCGGCCTCCTGATACACCTGATCCAGGATGTCGGCGATCTTCTTGCGCAGCGGCTGCGGGTCGATGCCCTTCTCGGTGTTGTAGGCGACCTGTTTGGCCCGGCGCCGATCCGTCTCGTCGATGGCGTGACGCATCGAGTCGGTGATCTTGTCGGCGTACATGTGCACTTCGCCGGAGACGTTGCGGGCGGCGCGGCCGATGGTCTGGATCAGGCTGGTACTGCTGCGCAGGAACCCCTCCTTGTCCGCGTCGAGAATCGCCACCAGCGACACCTCCGGCAGGTCGAGGCCCTCGCGCAGCAGGTTGATGCCGACCAGGACGTCGTATTCGCCCAACCGCAGCTGGCGGAGCAGTTCCACGCGGCGCAGGGTGTCGATCTCCGAGTGCAGGTACCGCACCCGGACACCGAGGCCGAGCAGGTAATCGGTGAGATCCTCGGCCATCTTCTTGGTCAGGGTGGTGACCAGGACGCGCTCGTCGCGTTCGGTGCGCGCGCGGATCTCGTGCAGGAGATCGTCGATCTGGCCCTTGGTCGGTTTCACGACCACCTTCGGATCGACCAGGCCGGTCGGGCGGATGACCTGCTCGACCACCTCGCCGCCCGCCTGCCCGAGTTCGTACGGGCCGGGGGTCGCCGAGAGGTAGACGGTCTGCCCGATGCGATCGGCGAATTCCTCCCAGGTCAGCGGCCGGTTGTCGACGGCGGACGGCAGGCGGAAGCCGAAATCGACCAGATTCCGCTTCCGCGACATATCGCCCTCGTACATACCGCCGATCTGCGGGACCGTGACGTGGGATTCGTCGATGACGAGCAGGAAGTCCTCGGGGAAGTAGTCGATCAGGGTGGCGGGCGCCGTCCCGGGCCCGCGACCGTCGATATGCCGCGAATAGTTCTCGATACCGGAACAGAAGCCGACCTGGCGGATCATCTCCAGGTCGTACTGGGTGCGCATCCGCAGACGTTGCGCTTCGAGCAGTTTGCCCTGCCGTTCCAGTTCGGCCAGCCGCTCCTCCAACTCCCGCTCGATATCGCCGACCGCGCGTTCCATGCGCTCCTGGCCCGCGACGTAGTGGGTGGCGGGGAAGATGCGCAGTGTGTCGACCTGGCGCACCACGTCGCCGGTGAGCGGGTGCAGGTAGTACAGCGCCTCGATCTCGTCGCCGAAGAATTCGATGCGCACCGCGAGTTCCTCGTAGGACGGGATGATCTCGACGGTGTCGCCGCGCACCCGGAACGAGCCGCGCACGAAGGACATGTCGTTGCGGGTGTACTGCACGTCGACCAGCAGCCGCAGCAACGCGTCGCGGTCGATCTCGGCGCCCACCTCGAGCTGCACGGACCGATCCAGATAGGACTGCGGTGTGCCCAGGCCGTAGATGCACGACACCGAGGCGACCACGACCACGTCACGCCGTGAGAGCAGGCTCGATGTCGCCGAGTGACGCAGCCGCTCCACGTCGTCGTTGATCGAGCTGTCCTTCTCGATGTAGGTATCGGTCTGGGCGATGTAGGCCTCGGGTTGGTAGTAGTCGTAGTACGAGACGAAATACTCGACGGCGTTGTTGGGCAACATCTCCCGCAACTCGTTGGCCAACTGCGCGGCCAGCGTCTTGTTCGGCGCCATCAACAACGTCGGTCGCTGCAATTTCTCGATCAGCCACGCGGTGGTCGCCGATTTACCCGTACCGGTCGCGCCGAGCAGGACCACATCGCGCTCCCCCGCCTCGATCCTGCGCTGCAACTCGGCGATGGCGGTGGGCTGATCACCCGCGGGCTTGTGGTCGCTGACGACCTGGAAGCGGCCGTCGGCACGCTCGATCACACCGACCGGACGGAACTCCGAATGCGCGAGCGGCTGCTCACCGTGGGCCCGGTCCTCGTAGCCCTCGGCCGGAATCTCGGTTGCGAATGCCATGTTCACCAGGGTAGGCGGACCCACCGACAGATTTCCCGGCATGTGCTCACCGCCGCAGCCCGCGTGTGGTCCCGACCACGGGAAATCGGCCGACGGCACCCGGGCTCGGCCGTACCCGCGACCGGCCGCCCGGAACGAGAGACGACTCACACGACGACGACGCGCGCCGCATGGTACGCCGCGAAACATACCGGGCGGCAACTCCATTCGGTCCGCGAGCGGATACTTCCGCACCGCACGCCGAGGCCGCGCCGGGTGTAGCCTGAGTATTTACCGGACCTGCCGAAGGACTCGCCATGAGCGTTCTGGTTCCCCTGCTCGTCGCCGCACCGACGATGTCCGGAATAGCAGGCTATATGGCCCGTGATCTACGGCGCGGCAGCGCCGAGCCACCGCGGACGCCACCGGGGAACCCGGTCCGCCGACCGGTCGTCGAATATTTCGACCTCGCGGACCTGACCTGCACCGACAGCAGGGGCTACATCACCTCGGTCGACCGCTGTCACCGGGAATCGTGGGGGTTGTACATCTCCCGCGCCGCCGACCAGCCCGAACGTCGTCACACCGAAACCTGGCTGCTGCCCGATCTCGGCATCAGGGCGACCAGGGAGCACACCCGCCCGGCCCGGTTCGGCAAACACGACTATCGGCTCGACATCGGGGAATTCTCCGAGGTCACGCCGAAACGCTGGCGGGCGACCGACCTGTACCTCGACGTCGTCGTACGGCAGGGCAGGCCCGCCGAACTGCACGGCGCCGAGCAACTGCTCGCGGCGCACGCGGCCGGTTTCCTCGACGCCGCGCGGGCCCGACGCGCCTTCGACCGGGCCACGAAGGTCGTGGACGGATGCGCGTCGCACGAGCACGACCTCGAACAGTGGCTCGCCTCGGAGGGCATCGTGCTGACCTGGATGTAGTCACCTCGACGGCCCGGCCGAGCCCTGTCCGACTCGACGCCGGGCGGTACACCGGTAGATTCTGAGGACATGACACAGGCACCAACAGTGGACGTGCACCGGCCCAAGGTCGAGTACTTCGATCTCGAGAGCCTGACCAATACCGACCCCAAGGGGTTCGTCCGGGCGGTCGAGCGGTACCACGTGCAACCGTGGGGCCTGTACATGGCACGAGCCTCCGATCATCCGCAGTTCCACTACATCGAATCGTGGCTGCTGCCCGATCTGGGACTGCGAGCGTCGATCTTCCACTACCACCCGGAACACCGGCGCGATCAGGACTACTACCTCGATATCGGCGAGTTCACCCGGGTGACCGACGAACGGTGGACCTCGGTGGACCACTACCTCGACATCGTGGTCCGCACCGGACGCGACACCGAATTGCTCGATGTGGACGAACTGCTGGCCGCCCACACCGCGGGACTGCTCGGAGCGGCCGAATCCCAGGCGGCGATCGAACGTGCCGCCACCGCGATCGACGGCATCGCGGCCAACGGCTACTCGCTGGAGCGCTGGACGGAATCGCTCGGCATCACGCTGACCTGGAAGTAGTTCTCCACCGGCTTCGACCACCCTTGACAACCCGCGGCGCCGGGTGCAGCATTTAACCATCCAGTTAATTAGCTAGGTGGTTGAATACAAGCTATGACGGGCGACGAACTCAGCAGAACCTTCGCGGCACTCGCGGATCCGACCAGGCGGGCGATCCTCGCACGTCTGGCCGAGGGCGAGGCCACCGTGACCGAACTCGCGGAACCGTTCGCGATGAGCCTGCCCGCCATCTCCAAACACCTGAAGGTTCTCGAACGCGCCGGACTCATCACCCGAGGGCAACACGCGCAGTGGCGCCCGTGTCGGTTGGAGGCAGCCCCGCTGGGCACGGCCACCGGCTGGCTGGACCGGTACCGGCAGTTCTGGGACGGCCGCTTCGACCGCCTCGACGAACATCTGCGCCGCATACAGCACAAGGAGAGCGACCGGTGACCGCATCGACCGAACTGCCCCAGGGCGATATCCGCCTGTTGGAGACCGATACCGCGCGGCGACTACTCGCGGCGAATCTGCCCGCCCGCCTGGCCTTCACCGCCGCCGACGGCACCCCGAGAGTGCTGCCGATCAATTTCTGGTGGAACGGATCGGAATTGATCATGGCCGGTTTCGCGCCGTCGAAGAAAGCGCGAATGCTGCGCAGGCACCCCGATGTCGCGATCACGATCGACACCGAATCCGCACCACCGGAAGTTCTACTGATACGCGGCCGGGCGGAAATTCACGAAATCGACGGATTGGCACCGGAGTACGCGCTGGCGATGAACAAGGGCGGCGACGAGGCCGCCGCCGAACGGCTCGAATTCCTGCGCGCGATGGCGCCTCGAATGGAACGAATCGTCGTGCGCCCCACCTGGGTCGGCGTCATGGATTTCCGGACCCGCTTCCCCTCCGGCGCCCCCGACTGGATGAAGGGCGCGTAGCGCCGCACCGCACAGCCCGCACCGATGACACGGATCCACTACGCCGAGAGGACTTTTCGATATGAGCGACCGAGAATTCACCATAGTACGCACCTTCGACGCGCCCCGCGAGCTGGTGTTCGAGGCCTGGCTCGATCCCGACCAACTGGTGCGATGGGCCGGTCCGCACGGGTTCTCGACACCGCGCGACACCATCGTCGTCGAGCCGCGCGTCGGTGGCCGCTACGACTCGGTCATGGTCTCCGACACCGACGGCGCCCGCTACCCGAGCGCGGGCGTGTTCCGCGAGATCGTCGCACCGGAACGCCTGGTCTTCACCTGGGGTGATCCGACCGGTGACGGCGGCGCCGACAGCGAATCCGTCGCCACGGTGACCTTCGCCGAAACCGGCGCGAACGAGACCACCATGACCTTCCACCTGCTCGCCCCCGGACCGCTCGCCCCGGAGGACGGCGCGCGGGAGGGCTGGGGCCAGAGCCTGGACCGCCTGGTCGCGCTGCTCCGGCAGCGCGCGGTCACTCAGTCCGCCGCGCCGCGAATCCGCTCGTAGACGTCGTCGAACCAGGGCTCCTTCACCGCGTAGTACGCCTCGGCGGCGGCCTCCCCGGAACTGTCGGCCGCCGCCGCTTCGGCCTTCCGCTTCACGGTGAGGTATTCCGACCGCAGGTCGGCGTCGGCGCGCAGCCGGTCACGGAATGCCAGGGCGAACTCCGCCCCCGGTGATCCTTCGACGCGAAGATGGACGTTGGCGGGTCGTCCCGGATCGGCACTGCCGTGCACGCGCTTGGCCCACAGCGCGGTGTCGGTGCCCGCGGGATCGGCCCCGGTCGGCTTCGGGTTGTCGTGTGCCAGGTGCGCCTTGACCGGAAAACCCGCCGCTCCCAGCGCATCTCGCAATCCGTCGGCGGCCGCGAGATCCGCGACGGTGATCTGGATGTCGATGACATCCTTGGCGGGCAGATCCGGTACGGCGGTCGAGCCGATGTGGTCGATCCGGATCGCCGCCGACCCGCAGGCCGCCGCCAGTCGGGCGATCAGCCGCTGCGCCTGGGCCGCCCATTCCGGGTCGGCGGGAACCAGCCGCAGTTCCCGCGCCGCGACCGTCCCGGCACGCAGATTACGTTCGAACGGCACCAACCGCTGCTCCCAGAGTCGCCGCACCACCGGCTCGATCGCACCGGGCTCGCCACTGTTGTCGAGTAGTACATCGGCGACGGCGTGACGCTGTTCGTCGGTGGCCTGTGCCGAAATCCTGGCCCGCGCATCGGCTTCGGGAACTCCCCGGAATTCGACGAGTCGGCGAATTCGAGTTTCCGCGTCGACGTCGACCACCAATACCAGATGGAGATACGGCGCCATTCCGCTCTCGACCAGCAGCGGAATATCCTGCACCAGAATCGCGTCGGATTCCGCCGCGTCGATCAATTCCGTCGTGCGCTTTCCGACCAGCGGATGAGTTATCGAATTCAGTTTCTTCCTGGATTCTTCGTCGGCGAATGCGCGGGCCGCGAGCGCGGGCCGATCCAGGCTGCCGTCCGCCGCCAGGATCTCCGGTCCGAACGCCTGCGCCAACGCCGCGAGGCCCTCGGTACCCGGCGCGACGACCTCGCGCGCGATGGCGTCGGCGTCGATGATCACCGCGCCCCGTTCGGCCAGGATCCGCGCCACCGTCGACTTACCCGCTCCCATGCCTCCGGTGAGGCCGATCCGCAACATGCCCACAGTCTCGCATTCGCGATTCCCCGCACCGCCGACCACCCACGTGCCGACGTCGTGCCCGCTGACGCGAGCGGTCTGCCCCGAAGCGCGTGATTACCCATCACCGATCCCGAATTCACCTCCACTCGCCGGTTTTGCCCGATCCGTGACGACGCCGAGACCGATTCGCAACATTTCCGGCCGACCCCCACACCCGCGCGTCAACTTTCCGACACGCCGAGGCAATTACTCGCGCAAAATACTCTGCGGCGCCCTTTTTGTCGGCTAATCTTCGCCGTGGCGATCCAGGCCAGAACCAGCTAGCAAAGGAAACTCATTGGGCACCAGAATCAACCAGTCGGGTCGCCACCGCCTGGGAATGGCGGGAGGCGTGCACTGCATCCAGATCCCCGCTGTCGCGGCCGCGCTCGCCGAGCACCGCCGCTCATGGTTCACCGCTTTGATCAGTCCGGCACGGCACAGTTTCGCGGCCATGCGAAAACGTCCAGCTTTCGCATCCGTGCGCTGGGTTCCCGCCACCGCCGGCTGACCTCTCCTTCGGGCAGTGGCCCCACCCGCTCCGGGTCGGGCCACTGTCGCATGTCCGGGGTGTGTCACACCGGTCCACTCGGGCTCCGGCGCGCACCCGGCCGCTGCTCGGGCATCGCGTTGGGCGGAACCGGGTAGGGAATGCCGAGATTCGCGGTGCCGAGCGCGACATTCGGACCGCACTGCGCCGCGGCCGCGCCGATTCTCGGTCCGGGATCGGTCAGTAGCGGGGACGCCGGATCCGGCGCGGCTCCGAAGTCGAAGGCCGATGTCATATCCCCCGTGACGCCACGTCGCCACGCCGTCAGGTTCGGCACCTCCACGCCGAACCTGGTTTCGAGCAGTCGTAACTGCGAGGTGTGGTCGAACGTCTCCGAGGCGACGAGGCCGCCGCGACTGTAGGGCGAGATGACAAGGCCGGGAACGCGATAGCCCAGTCCGATCGGCCCCGCGATACCCGCGGACGACGACACCCGGTCCAAAGGAACCGTGAGGAACTCCCCCGGCGTTCCCGGTGGCGCGGTCGGCGGGGTGACGTGGTCGAAGAACCCGCCGTTCTCGTCATAGGTCACGATGAGCGCGGTCTTCTCCCACACCGCCGGATTGGACGTGAGGATGTCGAGCAGTTGGACGATGCCGAAAGCGCCGAACGCGGCGGGCAGCGCGGGATGTTCGCAGGTGAGCACCGACGGAACCACCCAGGAGACGGCGGGCAGCCGGTCGGCGGCGACATCGTCCCGGAAATCGTTCGGGTATGTCGGGGCCGTCCCCCGCCGCGCGAGTTCCGAATCCGGGTCCGAGGACTGGGTGAAACAGCCGATCATCCCGTCCAGCAGCACCGAGGCGAGCGGACCGAAGTCGCGATTGTTGTAGATCTTCCAGTCCACACCTGCCTCGGACAGGTTCTCCGGGTAGGTCCGCCAGCTGTAGACATGACGCGGGAGCAACAGCGGCGTTTCGACGAGCGGACCGCCCGCGACGCCGTCGGGGTCGATGGTCGCGCCGATCCAGTACAGCCGGTTCGGGTCGGTGGGGCCGAGGACCGAGCAGTGGTAGTTGTCGCACAGGGTGAACGCGTCCGCGAGTTCGTGATGGATCGGAATGTCTTCTCGCAGGTAATACCCCATGGCGGCGGGGGCGTTGGCCGGTCCGACGCTGTCGATCGACATCGGCATCCACCGGTCGTTCGCGCCGCCGTTCCACGCCCGGTGCATGCCGCCCCAGCTGTGGTCGGGATCGTTGACGCATTCGCCGTCCAGTGTGGGCCCGCGCGTGGTGTCGAGACGGAACGGATTCACGAAACCGTCCGGGGCGGGACCGATTCCGGGCGTCCACCCGTACTGCTGCCAGGCGGTGGACGCCTCGCCGAAACCGCGCACGCCGGAGAACGCGCCGAAATAGTGGTCGAAGGAACGGTTCTCCTGCATCAGCAGGACGAAATGCTCGATATCGCCCAGCCCGCCCTGCCCCGCCGGATCGGCGGCATGGGCGCGTTCGATGATCGGATTCGCCCACGACGCCAGCGCACCCACCGCACCGGCCGCCATCGCCTTCGTCAGGAAGCGCCTACGGTCGAGACCGCCGAACGGACCCGATGCGCCCATGTTCGGTCAACCCTTCTGCCGGAATGTCCTAGCCAGGTTCACGATCGGCGCAGACCCTACCCGACGCGCGGCGCGGCGTTACCACCGCCACCTGCGGCGCAGCGCCGAACCGACGGCGTCGTCCCGCCTTCGACCGAAGATCGGCAGGCGTCAGGAGGAAAGCCGGTCGCGCGTCTCCCCCTGACCGTCCGTCGCGGTCCATGCCTTCAGCAGACCGGATATCTGGGCGAGCAGGGGCGCCAGGCCGGACAGGTCGCCACCGACTTGGTAGGTCTTGAGTTCGGCGGGGGCGGGGAGCTGCGACACGATCTGCGGCAGGTTGTCGATCAGTCTGGCCTGGATATTGGTGCTGTTCTGCTCGTTGGCGGTGCTGACGCGGACCCGATCGCGTTCCAGGTCGAGCAGTTCTCCTTCGTGCGCGGCGCGCCGACGCGCGGCGGCGAGCGACAGTTCGCCGTCCAGTTCCTCGCGGCGCAATTCCTGGCGCCTGCGCAGGTTCTCGGCCTGTTCGGCGTGCTGCTCGCGCTCGAGGCGCAGCGCGTGCAGCGCCGTCTCGGCGGCCAGATCGGCGACCGTGCGCTGATCGTCGTGTTCGCGGGTGGTGCGGCGCAGCTGTTCGGCGGTCTCCCTGTCGAAACGCGACGCCTCGTGTCCGGCCCGCAGATCGGCGAGTTCGCGTTCGTTCTCGATGCGCCGTTCCTCCGCCGTGCGGTGCGCGGCGGTTTCCCGCGCCGAGATCACCTCCTGCGCGGCCAGTTCCGCGAGGCGGGCGATCTGGTTCTGTTCACTGCGATAGGGCTTCTGCAAGTTCTCCCACAGCGTCGACGAGCTCACCACGGCCTCTTTGATCTGCACGGTGACGATGCGCAGCCCCAACCCGTGATCGCCGCGTCCGTCGGCCGCGTCCGCCGCGCCCTCGGCGACCGCGCGCAGCCGTGCGGTCAACTCCTCGATGATGGGCTGCTTATCGCTGAGCACGTCACGCACGCCCATGGTGGAGACCTTGTCCTTGATCGCGGCCTCCGCCTGTTCGCGCAACTGGATGTTGACCAGCCGCATGGGATCCTCGGCGTCGGAGAAATCCAGTTTTCGGTAGGCGGTGCCGAAATCCTCGATGATCCACTGCACGTATCCCTGGACGAGGACACCCTGGAGTTCGCCGCATATGCAGTAGGCGTTGATCAGAATCGTCTGCATCGCGCCGGGCACGACGAGATAGGAATCGGTGGCCGGATTGAACCGGAAGGACACGCCCAATCCGATGTGCAGCGGTTCGCCGCGGCCCCGACGGGTATGCACGACAAAGGCATTCGGCGGAACCAGGACGGTGCGCCGACGCCAGAAACCGGTGACCCTGACCTCGACCGGACCGGGGCCCGAGCCCGGTGTGCTCGGGCCGATCGCCTCGGCCCGCTTCGCCATCGCGCCTCGCGGTGCCGGTGCGCCGGGTGGCGGCGGCATCGAGGCCGCGGCCGGGGCGGGTTTGCGCGTGCGCAGATCGTCCTCCAGCGCGGCCTGTTGCGCCACGACCTGGTCGAGATAGGAGTTCTTGCCCGAATTGGAGCCCATGCCGGTGGAGACTACCGCCGAATCCCGCGCGCGCGAATCTTTATGCGGTCGGTCCGTATTCGAGCGCGAACCGCACCTCACTCCCGGAGAACCGCCCCGATCCACCCGTGGTCGTCGGTGATCTCGACCTTCATGGTCGCTCCGGCCGCGACCGATCCATCCGGGCATCGCCCTTGCGTCTCCCTCGCCGGAGTTCCTAGACTGGGAAAACCTGATAGTGACTTTCAGGTAGTGACCCCGGGAGGGCCGATGACAACGCACGCCACCGTGGAACGACCGCAACCGGCGACTCGACCGGGGGCGGTCGGCCGGTGGGGTGAGTTCATGGCCCGGCATCGCCGGATCGTGCTCGGCGGCTGGATACTGCTGGTCCTGCTCTGCGGCGCCGGCTACCCGGCGCTGCACGATCGCCTCGGCGCACCGGACTACACGGTGCCCGGATCGGGCTCGAACCGCGTCGAACAGCTTGCCGCCGAACATTTCTCGCAGATGGGTGCGGAACAGGACGTCATCGTCTTCCATTCCGACCGATACCGCGCCGACGCACCAGAATTCCGAGCCGCCGTCGATTCCGCCCTCGCCACCACACGCGCGACCGAGGGCGTCGCCGGGGTGGTCGGACCCTTCGACGGGGTCCCCTCGATCCAGATCTCCGAGGACGGGCATACGGCCTTCGGCATCGTCGGCCTGAACGGGTCGATGGCCGAGCGGGTCGATGTCGCGATCCGTGTGCAATCCGCCTTGGGCTCCCAACCGGGTATCAGCGGCGGCGGGATCGAAGCGTCGATCACCGGCTACGCGCCGATCCAGGCCGACCTGATGGCGATCGAGACCGCCGATATGCAGCGTGCCGAGGGGATCGGCCTGCCGGTCGCGGCGGCGGTGCTGGTTCTCGCGTTGGGCGCGGCGGTCGCCGCCACGATCCCGATCACCGTCACCGTCGCCGGAATCGCGGTCGGTGTGGGGGTCCTGTTCGGACTCACCACCTTCCTCACCTTCGATTCGCTGGTGCTCTCGGTGGCGACCATGATCGCCACCGGCACCGCCATCGACTACGCGATGTTCATCGTCAGCAGGTTCAACGAGGAATCGACCCGCCGCGGCATCGGGGATCGCAGGGCGCGAGCCGAAATCGAGGCCGCGATCGGCGTCGCCCTCGACACCACCGGCCGCACGGTGCTCGCGTCGGGCATCATCGTCATGATCTCGCTGTGCTCGCTCGCGGTGGTCGGGTTGCCGATGCTCACCGGAATCGCGATCGGCGTGGTCACCGCGGTCGTCGCCACGCTCGCCGCCGCCTTCACACTGCTGCCCGCCCTCCTCGCGGTACTCGGGCCCGCGATCAATCGCGGCGCGCTGCCCGCACGGCTACGACCGGCCGAGACCCGTTCGGCGACAGCGTCGAACAACTGGGCGCGGTGGGCGCGCCTGGTGATGGGCAGACCTGTGCTCTTCGGCGCGCTGGGTGTCGGCACGCTGCTGTTGGCCGCGTTCCCGATCACCGGTATCCAGTACGGCGTCGACATGGGTATCGGTTCGCTCGCCGAGCGGCCGAGCGGCCGGGCCACCACCCTCGTCGAGGACAATTTCGGGCCGGGACTACTCGGGCCGATCACTCTCGTCGCGACCGGTCCCGACGACGGCCCACTCGCCGCGTCGGCCTCGACCGGGGTCGCGACGTTCATCGACGGGCTCGCCGCGGACGAACGGGTCATCCGGGTCATCCCGCAACAGGCGGACGGGCGCGTTCTGGCCACCGTCGTGCCACGCGACACCTTCGACTCGACCGCCGTCGCCGAACTGACCGCCGACATCCGTGCCGAGGCCGACGAGGTCACCGGCGCGCAGATCCACATCGGCGGCACCTCCGCCACCTTCGCCGACGTCTCCGAACGCATCACCGATCGACTGTTCCTGGTGATCGGACTGGTGCTGACGGTCTCGCTGGCGTTCCTCGTGTTCGCGTTCCGCAGTATCGTGCTGGCGTTCAAGGCGATTCTGCTGAATCTGCTGGCTACCGGTGCGGCACTGGGAATCACGGTCGCGGTCTTCCAGCACGGCATCGGTGAATCACTGCTCGGTTTCGAGAGCACCGGATTCCTCCAGGTCTATCTACCGATGCTGGTGTTCGCCGTATTGTTCGGCCTGTCCATGGATTACGAGGTGTTCCTGATCCGGCGGATGAAGGAGGCGTGGGACCGGAATCCGGACAACGCCGCCGCTGTCGCCGAGGGGTTGCAGCGCACCGCCCGGCCCATCACGGCCGCCGCGGCGATCATGGTCGCGGTGTTCGCCAGTTTCGTCACCGCGGATGTGCTGGAACTCCAGCAGATCGGATTCGCGCTCGCGGTGGCGATCGCGATCGACGCGCTGATCGTGCGCCTGGTGCTGGTGCCCGCGTTCATGCAACTGTTCGGGCGTTGGAATTGGTGGTTGCCGCGATTCGGTTCCGCTAGAGAAGAATCCGTTCGATCGCACTGACGACCGCGTCGACCGCCTCGGTGTAGACCTCACGCAGCGGGCGAACGAAATCCGCTGTCGTCCAATGATTCAGCGCGGCCATGATCCCCCAGACACCGGTGGCCGCCGCGACACACAGCCGCAGATCGTTCGGATCGCCGCCGGTGCGCTCGGCGAACAACGCGACGATCTGCGATTCCAGATCCCGCATCTGCCGGTTCTGCGCGTCGGCGATCTCCGGAATGGTCGCCACGTAGCGCATCCGCCTACGCAGCCGCAGTTCGGTCTCGCGCGTCAGCATCGATTCGATCAGCATCGGCGCCAGTAGCCTGGCCGCCGCGATCAGTTCGCCGGGCGGCATCGGTTCGCCGCCGCCGCTGTCCCTGATCGCCTCCAGAATCCGCAGATCGTGTTCGTCGTAGAGGACCAGCATCTCCTTGACGCCGAAATACCGGTACACCGAACTGGCCGACACCCCGGCCTCGCTGGCGATCCGCTCGATCGTCACCGCCCGGTAGCCGTATTCCTCGAACAGATCCAGCGCCACCGCCTGGATACGGCTCATCGCCTCGCGCTTCCTGCGCTCCCACACGCCCGCCGAGGACTCCACGCTGACATCGGACATCGCAGCTCAGGGTACCCGCCCGACATGCGGCAACGGTCCCGATCGCGGTGGCGGGAAGGTGCCGGGACGCGGGGAAGGCCCCGGTCCGTATGGACCGGGGCCTTCCGCCGTGGTGTCTACTACTCGAATCAGGCGTTGCCGGAGAGCTTCTCCCGCAGGGCCGCGAGCTGGGCGTCGCTGGCCAGCGAACCGCCTGCGGACTCGGCCGGGCTGGAGGAGGACGACGACTGCGCGCCGCCACCGCTCTCGGAGGAGTAGTTGGACGAACCGCCACCGTTCGCGGCCTCGGCCGCGGCGTCGGCCGCCATCTTCTCCATCTGCGCGGTGTGCATCTTGTGACGACGCTCCGCCTCGGCGTAACGGCCTTCCCACTCTTCGCGCTGCTTGTCGAAGCCGTCCAACCATTCGTTGGTGTCGGGATCGAAGCCCTCGGGGAAGATGTAGTTGCCCTGGTCGTCGTAGCTGTCGGCCATGCCGTACTTCGACGGGTCGAACTCGGCGTGGTAGTCCTCGTTCGCCTGCTTCAGCGACAGCGAGATCCGGCGACGCTCGAGGTCGATGTCGATGACCTTGACCATCGCGTCGTCACCGACGGCGACGACCTGGTCCGGAACCTCGACGTGGCGCTCGGCCAGCTCGGAGATGTGCACCAGGCCCTCGATGCCCTCTTCGACGCGCACGAACGCACCGAACGGAACCAGCTTGGTGACCTTGCCCGGAACGATCTGGCCGATCGCGTGGGTGCGGGCGAACTGACGCCACGGATCTTCCTGGGTCGCCTTGAGCGACAGCGAAACCCGCTCGCGATCCAGATCGACGTCGAGAACCTCGACGGTGACCTCGTTGCCGACCTCGACGACCTCGGAGGGGTGGTCGATGTGCTTCCAGGACAGCTCGGAGACGTGCACCAGGCCGTCCACGCCGCCCAGATCGACGAAGGCGCCGAAGTTGACGATCGAGGAGACCACACCCTTGCGGACCTGGCCCTTCTGCAGCTGGTGCAGGAACTCGGAGCGCACCTCGGACTGGGTCTGCTCCAGCCACGCGCGGCGGGACAGGACCACGTTGTTGCGGTTCTTGTCCAGCTCGATGATCTTGGCCTCGATCTCCTTGCCGACGTACGGCTGGAGGTCGCGGACACGGCGCATCTCGACGAGCGACGCCGGGAGGAAGCCGCGCAGACCGATGTCCAGGATCAGGCCGCCCTTGACGACCTCGATGACGGTGCCCTTGACGGCCTCGTCCTTCTCCTTGAGCTCCTCGATCGTGCCCCACGCGCGCTCGTACTGCGCCCGTTTCTTCGACAGGATCAGGCGGCCTTCCTTGTCCTCCTTGGTGAGGACGAGGGCCTCCACCTCATCACCCACGGAAACGACCTCGTTCGGGTCGACATCGTGTTTGATGGAGAGTTCGCGGGAGGGGATGACGCCTTCGGTCTTGTAACCGATGTCGAGCAGGACCTCGTCGCGGTCGACCTTGACGATGGTTCCCTCAACGATGTCGCCGTCGTTGAAGTACTTGATCGTGGCATCGATGGCGGCGAGGAAGTCCTCGGCGGAGCCGATGTCGTTGACGGCTACCTGCGGCGAGGTGACGGTGGTGGGCATGTGTCGGTTTGCTCCGGACGGATTGTGGTCGGTTGCGGACATTGGAACTTTCGGTACGCTGCGAGATCACCGCGACGATGCGACGACGGACATTGGGAACCTACCGCACGTACTGCACTCACTGTGAAACCCAGCACGGGCCCCCTGTTACTCACTACACTGTAGCCGTCGGTGGATCGTCACCCTCGACTACATCGGTACGCCAGTACAGAAGGCACTCGCTGGTTCAGCGTACGCGACCGTGGTCGGCACGGGCAAACCGGTCCGCACGCCACGCCGGGATAAGGTTTCAGCGTGTCGGAAGATCGCCATGCGCAAGCAAACGCACTGCTGGGAACCACCGGAACCGCGCGCACACGAATCGGTTCCGCCGCCAGTCAGCACGCCAGTCGCCGGTGGTGGGACGCCGACGCGATCCAGTACCACGAGACCCACGCCGACTTCCTCGGCGTCGACTCCCCCGGCGGTGAGTTCGTCTGGTGTCCGGAGGGGCTGCACGAGGGCGATATGCGCCTGCTCGGCGATATCGAGGGCAAGCGGATCCTGGAGATCGGATGCGGTTCGGCGCCCTGTTCGCGTTGGCTGGCCGGACACGGCGGCCTGCCGGTGGGCCTGGACCTGTCGCGCGGAATGCTGGAGCGCGGACTCGCGGCGATGGCGCGCGGCGGGCCGACGGTGCCGCTGGTCCAGGCGGGCGCCGAGGATCTGCCCTTCGCCGACGCCAGTTTCGACCTCGCCTGTTCGGCCTTCGGCGCCATTCCGTTCGTCGCCGATTCCGCCCGGGTGATGCGCGAGGTGTCCAGGGTGCTGCGCCCCGGCGGGCGCTGGGTGTTCTCGGTGAACCACCCGCTGCGCTGGATCTTTCCCGACGATCCGGGCCGGGCCGGGCTGACCGCGGCCATCCCGTACTTCGACCGCACCCCCTACGTGGAGGTGGACGCGGACGGCACACCGACCTATGTCGAGCACCATCGCACGATCGGAGATCGGGTCAGGGAACTCGTCGCCGCCGGTCTCGTCGTCGAGGACATCGTCGAACCCGACTGGCCGGAATGGCTCGACCGGGAATGGGGGCAGTGGAGTCCGCTGCGCGGCGAGATCTTCCCCGGAACCGCCATCTTCGTCAGCACCAAACCGGCGGGCTGACGGCATCCGCCCCGCTCACGTGTCCGGGTGGGTATTTGCCAGTGGATTACCACCGAGGCCGACCCGGTCGGGAACGGACGATCGACGATCAGCTGGTCGGCGCGTTCGCCGAATGCAATGCCAGGACCCGGCAGGCGCTGCTGTCACGAGTCCGTGGCATCGACCGACGAGATCAGAGCAGGCGGACGTTATCGGCCTGCGGACCCTTCGGGCCCTGTGTCACCTCGAATTCCACGCGCTGTTCATCATCGAGGCTGCGGAAACCGCTGCCTCCGATGGCGCTGAAATGGACGAACACATCCGCGCTTCCGTCGTCAGGGGCGATGAAGCCGAAGCCCTTGTCCGCGTTGAACCATTTGACAGTGCCTTGCATCGCTCGCTCCTGAAGTAGGGGATTGCTGGTGGATCGCTGTACATCCTGCCCGCTCCCACCCCGGAAACGCGGTATTTGGCCGCGCTCATGTCGCGGTGTCATCGCCCCGTCGTCTCGGCGCGCGTCCCGCCTGTTCGAGCGCGAGGCGCAACGCGAATTCGATCTGGGCGTTGATGCTGCGCAAGTCGTCGGCCGCCCACTTGGCCATGGCCTCGTGGACGGCCGGGTCGAGACGGAGCAGTAGCTTCTTGCGTTCGACCATGCCGGGACTCAGTTGTAGAGAGTGCCGGCGTTGACGACGGGCTGGGTCGCGCGGTCGCCACACAGCACCACCAGCAGATTGGAAACCATTGCGGCCCTTCGCTCCTCGTCGAGTTCTACGACGCCCTGTGCGGTGAGTCGATCCAGGGCGAGACCGACCATACCGACCGCGCCCTCCACGATGTGGGTGCGGGCCGCGACGACCTGGGCGGCCTGCTGACGCACCAGCATCGCCTGGGCGATCTCCGGGGCGTAGGCGAGGTGGGTGATGCGGGCCTCCAGCACCTCGATACCCGCCAGCTCGGTGCGCTCGCGCAGTTCGACGGTCAGTTCCTCCGCCACCTCGGTGCCGTCGCGCAGGCTGGTGCGGTCGGCGTCGTGCGCGTCGTAGGGGTGGGTCGTCGCCAGATGACGGACCGCCGCCTCGGACTGGGTCTCGACGTACTCCTCGTAGTCGTCGACGGCGAATGCCGCCTTGAAACTGTCGACCACGCGGTAGACGACCACCGCGGCGATTTCGACCGGATTGCCGTCCGCGTCGTTGACCTTGAGTTTCTGAGTCTCGAAATTGCGCACGCGCAGCGAGATGCTCTTGCGATCGGTCAGGGGCACGACCGAGTAGAAGCCCGGTTCGCTCACCGAACCGATGTAGCGCCCGAAGAACTGCACCACCTTCGCCTCGTTCGGGTTGATCACCGTCAACCCGGTCGCCAGCAGCAGGAGCACCACCACGACGACGGTCGCCACGATCGCGGCGACCAGCGCGGGGACATTCCCGCCGTCCGCCGCGGCGACATAGCCGACGGCGGCCGCCGCGCCGAAGAAGAGGGTGAGCACCAACCAGGCCAACAGCACGAGAAAACCGTTGACGTGGAAAGCGGACCTGAGCTTCATGACATCCTCCGGGTATCAAAGTGATATCACTACGATAGCGCATCCGGCCGCGACGGCAAGACCTACGGGCGCGCGCTCAGTCGGCGGGACGGATATTGCGGTTGAACCGGAACATGTTGCGCGGGTCGTACTTCGCCTTCAGCGCGGCGAGGCGGTCGTAGGTCGCGGCGTCGTAGCCCGCTCGGGTCTGCTCTTCGTCTGCGCCCGATCCGGCGCCGTACAGGAAATTCAGGTTGTGGCCGATAGTCCACGGCGCCAGTGCCGAGCGGACGATCCCGTGTTCCTCGGGCACCGCCGGTCCCGCGCCGGGAGCGTGCATCGTGATGACCCGAACGAGGTAGGCGGCGTCGCGGTGGTCGATCGACGCGGCGGCGTCCCGGTCACGCAGCGCTCCACCGAGGTGGCGGATGTCGACCACGGCCCGCACCGGCCCGTCCGGGCCCGCCGTCGCCAGCAATGCCGTCACCGTCTCCTCGGTGAACGCGCCGAGCAGCGCGTTGGTGGCGGCGTAGGCGTGCGGGTGGTCGGGATCGGAGTGGATGGTGTGCGATTCGGTGTAGGGCATCGTCCGCAGGTTGTCCTCGACGCGTTCGCCGACCGCGCGCAACGGGGCGACCAGTCGTTCACCGTCGGCTTCGGCACCGTGGAAGGCGACGCGGATCGACGCCGCGTACCGGCCGCGCAGCGACTGCGGAATCTGCGGGATATCGGGGTAGGCCATCAGGGCCACGGTGGAGGTCAGCTCATCCGGAACCGTCGCAGTCCATTCCCGCCATGCGCGCAGCGCGGGCTCCACCAGCGGCGTATCGAAGACGAGCCGACCCCCGTACACCTCGGTCACCGGCAGCAGCTGCACCTCGAGCGCGGTCACCACCCCGAAATTGCCGCCGGAACCGAGTACCGCCGCGAACAATTCGTGCTCCGGGGTGAGCGTGCGCACGCTGCCGTCCGCGGTGACCAGTTCGATACGCCGGACGCGATCGGCCGCGTAGCCGAATTCCCTTGCCAGCAGACCGATCCCGCCGCCGAGGTGATATCCGACCACACCGACCGACGGCGAGGAGCCGATGAGCGGTGCGAGACCGTACGGCGCCGCGGCCTCGACCAGCGCACCGGCCCGAACCCCCGCCGCGACCCGGGCGATTCGCGTTCGCGGATCGACGCGGATATCGGTCATCCGGTGGGTGGTGATCACCACACCGCGCTCGGCCGCGACCGAGAGCCCGTGACCGGTTGCCTGCACCGCGACCGGAAGTTCGCGCCCGGCCGCGTATTCCACGGCGGCCCGTACGTCCTCGGCGGTCGCGGCGCCGACCACGAGATCGGGACGATGGGTGTAGGCGGTCTGGAAACCCGCGATGTCGTCGCCGTATCCGGGCTCGCCCGGGCGGAACACCGGGCCGGTGCCGATGTCGAGATCGTCGATTCGTGCCGTGTTATCTCCCATGTATCCGACCATGCTCGGCCCAGAATCAGAAGTCGAACAGATAGTTTTTCTCGTTTCTATAATCAGCAGTTATGGAACTACGTCAGCTCGGGTATTTCGTCGCCGTGGTCGAGGAGAAGAACTTCACCCGTGCCGCCGCGCGCCTGCACCTGACCCAGCCCGGCCTCAGTTCCCAGATCCGCCGATTGGAACGCGAACTCGGCCAGCCACTGCTCGAACGCGGCGCGCGGACAGTCACCCCCACCCCGGTCGGCGCCGCCGTACTCCCGCACGCCAGGGCCGCGATCGAATCCGCCGAACTGGTGGCCCGCACCGTCGACGAATTCACCGGACTGCTCCGAGGTCGGGTTCGTCTCGGGTTCGTCTCCGGCGCGGCGGGAGAGATCATCGATCTCGCGCGGGTGCTGGCGGAATTCCATCGGGATCACCCCGGCGTCGCCATCGGACTTACCGAACACACCTCGGAGGAGATGGTGGCCGCGGTCCGGCACGGGCAACTGGATATCGCGGTGATCGGACTGGACGGAGCCGAACTCGATCCCGGTCTCGGCGTCGACGTCGTGCTGGAGACACCGATCGTCGCGGCGGTCGCGGCCGACGGTGCGTCCCGCGCGGCGATCGGTCTGACCGAACTCGCCGGGCATCGACTGATCTGCCTGCCACCGGGCACCGGAATTCGCGGCGTCTTCGATCGTGCTTGCGCCACAGCCGGTCTCACGCCCGAGATCGCCTACGAGGCCGCGACACCGGCGCTGCTGCTCCAGCTCGCGGCCCACGGCCTCGGCACGGCCGTCGTCCCCGGATTGTCCGAGGCCGATGCCGCGGCGGCGGGTGTGCGCGCGCTGCGCGTGACCGACCCCGAACTGCGCGGCAGCCTCGCGCTGATCTGGCGCAGAGGACGGCCGGGCAACCCCGCGACCGCGGTTCTGCTCGGGCGGTTGCGTACCGCGTTCGGCCGAGACGGGGGCTGACTCCCGGGTAGGTGTCATTGGCCCCTAGATGGGCGGCGTGCGCCCTGACACAGTGGTGCGCGCCGTTGCCCCCGATGCCGAAAGTGATCGCGAACGATGCTGCCGCAGCTCTGGATCATCCTGCCGTACACGGCATTTGCCTCGTTCGTCATCGGCCACCTCTGGCAGTACCGCCGCGATCGGTTCCGCGCCTTCACCGCCGCGCCCGACACCGATCATGTGCAGGGCCTCGGTCGGGCGGGGTTCCGGACCGGATTCGCGCTCGTGATCGCCGCGCGGGTGATCGACCTGCTCACCTCCGGTCCCGACAACCATCCCGTCGGCGGACTGTTCGTCGCCCTGGTCGTCGTGGAATGCGCGGGTGTCGTGGCGGCGTCGGCCGGCGCGGTGCTGCTGTTCCTGCCCGATCTGATCGCCGCGCCGCCGCGCGAGAGCGTCACCCCGCTCGACCGGATCACCTTGCCCGCGCTGGCGGCAGGCCTGTTCTCGGGGATCATCGTCCGGTTCGACCCGAATTCCACCGGGGATCGCTATCGCACCGCGGAAACCCTCTTCGCCTGGGTCCGCTCGCTGTTCACCCTGCACCCGCAGACCGAATCCATCAGGGACGCGCCGTTCATCTACCAGGCGCGCGGCCTGATCCTGCTGCTCATCGTCGGAATCTGGCCCTACACCCGGCTTTCCGGGATGTTCGCCGGACCGGTGGTGCGGTGGATACGCCGGAATCCGCGCCCGGCGCGCGCCGGGCGCGACGACTCGTCTCCGGTCGCCGAGAAATAGAACGGTTCGATCGAACCGGAGGCCGTTCCCCGTGGGGGACGAAACAAACCGGAATTCGGGGGCAGCGAATACCGCGAACCCGCACTCGAAATCGCGTGATCACCGTGAAGATCACATCTGCATCGTCCGGTGCCGTTCGTCGGGGAACGTCCAACGGTAAGGAATGGAGACCCATGTTTATCAAGAAATTGGTGACGACGGCGTTCATGGCCATCGCCGCCACCGGAATCGCGACCGCGACAGCACAGGGAGAGGCCGGTCTGGCCGATGTCTCCTTCGACGCGACCGACGGCCCGATCGCCTACACGGCGAATCTGGCCGCCGACCACTCGAGCGCGCTGGTCTCGTTGGCTTCCGGCACGTTCGTCGTGACACCCGACGCGGTCGAGGTCCGCGCGGACGACGGCACGGTGGTCGGCAGCATTCCGACGACATTGCGCACGGACGCGGGACAGAGTTTCGAGGTCACCCCCGTCGTCGACGCCTCGGCCACGCAGTTGAGCCTGACCCCGGTCGGCGGTCCGCTCTCGCGCGATATTCCCGGTACCCACGAGGTGGGCGGGCCGATCACCGTTCTCGCGGGCGCGGGTATCGGCTGTCTGATCGGCATCGCGCTCGGCATCTGGTTCTTCGTCGTCGGCGCGATCGCCGGCTGCGCGATCGGCGCGGTCATCGGCGCCGGGGTGGGATTCCTCTTCGTCCCCGGACCGTGATGCGGTAGCACCGGATACGCTGTGGGCCGGGTCGCCGTCGCGCACCCGGCCCACGGCCGTATTCTCTTGTCGCCGGGCAGTTTTCAGAGCAGTCGGGAGAGAAACGCTTTCGTGCGTTCGTGTTCCGGGTTGGCCAGTACCTCGCGGGGCACGCCCGCCTCGACGACCACACCGCCGTCCATGAACACCAGACGGTCGGCGACCTCGCGCGCGAAACCCATTTCGTGGGTCACCACCACCATGGTCATACCGTCGCGGGCGAGTTCACGCATCACTTCGAGTACCTCGCCGACCAGTTCCGGATCCAGCGCCGAGGTCGGTTCGTCGAAGAGCATCAATTTCGGATCCATCGCCAAGGCGCGCGCGATGGCGACACGCTGCTGCTGGCCGCCCGAGAGCTGCGCCGGATAGGCATTCGCCTTGTCGCCCATACCGACCCGGTCCAGCAATTCGTTCGCCCGCGCGACGGCTTCGGCCTTGCGAATCTTCTTGACCTGCGTCGGCGCCTCGATGATGTTCTCCAGGGCCGTCCGGTGCGGGAACAGATTGAAATGCTGGAAGACCATGCCGATGTCACGGCGCTGCGCGGCGGCGACGCGCGGATGCAGTTCGTAGAGTTTGTCGCCCTTCTCCCGGTAGCCGACCAGGTCGCCGTCGACGTAGAGCCGTCCCGCGTTGACCCGCTCCAGATGGTTGATACACCGCAGGAATGTCGACTTACCCGAACCGGACGGCCCGATCAGGCACAGCACCTCGCCGCGCGCCACCTCGAGCGAGATGCCGTTGAGCACCTGGAGCGCGCCGAAACTCTTGCACACCCGGTCGGCGAGAATCATCGGCGGAGTGTCGACCCCGGCCTCCGCCCCCTTCGAGAGATCAGGACTCATTTCGGATTCACCACACCCCGCGCGTCGGCCAATTGCTGCAATTGCTTGGCGGTCAACTGCCTCGATATTCCGCGCGAGTAGTAGCGCTCCAGGTAGAACTGCCCGACCATCAGCACGCTGGTGATGACCAGATACCAGGTGGCGGTGACCATGAGCAGCGGAATCGGCTGGAAGTTCACGCCGTAGATATCGCGGGCACGGCCGAACAGGTCCGTACTCAACGGAATCGCGGTCACCAGCGATGTGGTCTTGAGCATGCCGATGAATTCGTTGCCGGTCGGCGGGATGATGACCCGCATCGCCTGCGGCAACACCGTGCGGCGCATGGTCTGCGTCCATGACATGCCGAGCGCGGTCGACGCCTCGCGCTGCCCCTCACCGACGGAATTGATTCCGGCGCGCACGATCTCGGCCATGTACGCGGCCTCGTTCAGGCCGAGCCCGAGGACGGCGAAGGCGAAGGCCGCCTGCAACCCCTGCACGTCGAGATGGAAGAACTGCGGGCCGAACGGGATGCCGAGGGCGATCTGCCGGTACAGGGAGGGCACCAGGCCCCAGAACACCAACTGGACGTAGACCGGCGTACCGCGGAAGATCCACAGGTACACCCACGCGGTCGAGCGCAGCACCGGATTCGGCGAGAGCCGCATCACCGACAGGATCGTTCCGAGTACGACGGCGATGGCCATGGCGATCACCGTCAGCTCGAGGGTGACGACCACGCCCGCGAGGATCCTGGTGTCGAACAGATACTTGCCGTAGGTGTTCCACTGGTAGGCCTCGTTGGTGGCGGCGCCGTAGAGGAACAGTCCCAGCAGCACGAGGACGACGGCGGCGGCGATCCAGCGGCCGGGGTGGCGCAGCGGAACCGCTCTGATCGGTTCCGGTTCGCCCCCGGCCGCACCGCGTCCGGGTTCGCCGGACGCGGTGCCGGGCACGGAATCCGACATCGGTCAGCTCTCGGCGCCGTTGATGACCGATTCGGTGATCGCGCCCTCCTGCACACCCCAGTTCTCGGTAATGGTCTTGTACTGGCCGTTCTTGATCAGATGGTTGAGAGCCGACTGGAGCGCCTTCGCCAGCGGCGAATTCTTCGGAACGGCCCAGCCGTAGGGGGCGGAGTCGAACACCGAACCCGCGGCCTCGATCTTGCCGTCGCTCTTCTTGATCGCGTACGCCGTCACCGGGGAATCGGCGGACATCGCGTCGACCTGCCCGAGCACCAGCGCGTTGGTCGCGGCGCTCTGCTCGTCGAACGGTTTGATATCGATCGCGGGCTTACCCGCGGCGACGCAGGCGTCGCTCTTGGCAGGCACCTCTTCGGTGTGCTCGATGGTGGTGGCCTGCACGGCGACCTTCTTGCCGCAGGCGTTGTCCGGGTCGACCGGCTTGCCGATCTGCTGCGCCCACTGGACGCCCGCCTTGAAGTAGTCGGTGAAATCGACCTGCTGCTGACGTTCCTTGGTATCGGTGATCGACGACATGCCGACGTCGTAGGTGCCCGCCTGGATCGCCGGAATGATCTTCTCGAACGCGGATTCGACGTATTCGACCTTCACACCGAGGACGGAGCCGACGGCGTCCAGCAGGTCGACGTCGAATCCGACGATCTTGCCGTCTGCGTCCTTGTACTCGTTGGGCTGATACGGGACATTCACACCGACGACGAGTTTGCCGGACTGCGTGATCTTCTCGGGAAGTGTCGCCGCGATCGCGTCGACCTTGTCCACCGACACCTTCGGAACGGCCGGGCCGGATTCCTCGGTGTTGTTGCTACAGCCCGTCAGTATCAGCGCACCACCCGCCACGACGCATACGGCCCGTAGGGCGCTCCTGCCAAGAACCGTTCGAACAGACACAGCAGCCCTCCACATTTCGGATAAGGGAAACCCGGGTGTCACCACCCGTTTCCGGAAATGTAGGCGACCGAATCGCTTCGCGCTGGACACTGGGCCCACAGCGTCACGAACTCGTTGCATGTCGTCGCGCGGCCGAAACTCCGCACCCGTGCCGCGCAACCCCGAACCTCACAGCCTGACCAGCGCGTTTGTGATATTCGATGCGCGGACCGGGGTCCGTGGCGAGCGGTGCGCCCCCTGAACGAGTTTTCCGGATGGTAACCGGACCGGTCTTCGGTATCGGCTGCCGACGACGATCGGACGCGGCGCGCCGAAGCGGTTATCGGACAGGAAACGCCGCGCGATCCCGAAGATGAGCACGTATCGACGGCTCACGGGACAAAATGCTTCCGATGGTCACACGGCCCGAATCCGATCCCGCCGAGCAGCTGGACTGCTTGGTGGAATTGACGTGGCCCGCGAGCAGGCATCTGTGGTGGCGGGCGCGCCACAGCGGGACCGGTGCGCAGATCGCGGCGGCATTGGACGAACTCGCGGTGCGCGTCGGCATCGACCCGCTGGCCCGCACGCTGCTGCTGCTCGAACGGGCGGGTATCGGGTACAGCCTCGCGGTATGGGCGCAGGCGTGCGTCATCGAACACCGCGCCGATACCGTCGACCTGGCGGACCTGCCCGCCGCGTTGCGCGCGCACGCCGATTCGATTCGCGCCCGCGTGCACTGACGGCCCGGCGCTCGACGGTCGCGAGTTCGCCCTCGCGGTCGGTGCGCGTGTCGCTGTCGGACAGTTCGACCGTGTCTCCCGGCCCGATCACCGAGGTGTTCGCCTCGAGGATCGGGGTTTCGATCGGCGGGTAACCGGCCGGGGCGCTGGGGCGTGGCTTCCGAGGCAGGTGGGGTAGGTGGCGATACATGATCGTCACCGTCAGCCGAGGATCACCCGAACGGATTTCCTCGTACACGAGCGCGGACCCGCCTGCCGACCGTTCACGGAAGGACCGAGGTGACAGCTCCGGTGTCGTCGATTGTCGGCGGCACGTCGCCGGGGCCGGGTGGGCGCTCCCGGGGGATCCGGAAAATGGCGATGCTCACCTACGGCAAGCCGGGTGAGCATCTCGGGAGATAGTAGCCCGACGCGGTTTCGGGCAGTAGCGAATTTCCGAAAACCGGAGACGCCGATACTTCCGGCGGAAGCGCTGTCGCGCCGGGCCGTCTCGCTCGTTCCGAACAGCGATACCCGGCTCCGGCCCGGCCTCTGGTCCGGGTTCGATTCACCGGATGCATCGAAATTGCATCGAATAATGGGTTACCGTGGATGGTGTAGCGCCGGGATGCGCCGGCGCGCACACCGAATCCGCATGATCGAGTTCCCGCGATCGCCGTGGGCGAGCGGTCCGCATCGGCCGATCCGTCGACCGGCGGGGTCGCGGGCAGGAGTTGCGATGAATACTTCCCTCACCCGCCGAGGAGCGGCCGCGTTATTCGCCGCCGTCCCCACGGTGATCGGACTGTGTCTACTCGGTACCGCGACCGCGAACGCGGAGACCGCGGCATGTCCGGCCCCCGGCACGAGCGCCACCGCGACAGACGCCGACGGAGCCAGCTGTTCGGCCACCAGCGCGGGCGGCGCCGCGGCCGCGTACGGATTGGGCGGGGATGCCTCGGCCGACGCGGGCCCGACGAGCCTGTCACTGGCTATCGCCCAGAACGGCGGCGTCGCGACATCGACGTCGACGATGCTGTCCGGCCCCGCCGCGATCGCGCTCGGCCCCGGCGCGACGGTGACGACGGCCGGCGTACGGCCGGGACTCGCCATCGGTATCGCGGGACCGGGCGCGACGGTGACGGTCCCCGGCACAGCGGCACCGACCTGCACCGGCGGTGTGGGATTCGCCGGAGATTTCCAAACCTTGCAGGGCTGCCTGTCGGTCAGGTAAGTACCGAAAGTCTCTGGTGACGTCGTTATTTCACGCACCTGATGCGTCAGCGACCGACGCGTCGAGCGCTGGGACGTCGAGCACCGACGCACCGACGCACCGACGCACCGACGCACCGACGCATGCCTACCTGAAACCTGGCGGTCGCGGACGCCTGACGCCGCACTCCCTCCTCGGTGACCGACGAACCGGATGATCGGTTCGTCGGCCGAGCGGGAACTCGACGTGCGCGGAAGCCGGTAACCGATCGAGCGCCAGCGGCCCACCTCGACTCGGGCCTGGCTCAGACTCGCCCTAGGCTCGGCCCTGGCTCAGCTCTGCCCGGTGGCATCACCCCGGCCCCGGCAGTGCCTCGGCCCAACGACAACACGGCAGCCCGACCCGGCTACGACACGACAGCCCTGTCCAACGACAACACGGCAGCCGACCAGGCGACGACGCGGCGGTCCGGCCCGGCGATAACGCGGCAGCCCGACCTGATGACAACGCGGCAGCCCAGCCCGGCGACAACGCGGCAGCCCGACCTGATGACGACACGGCAGCCCGACCTGATGACGACACGGCAGCCCGACCGGGCGACGACACGGCAGCCCAGCCCAGCCCGGCCCGGGTTGCGACACGGCCCCGGTCTGGTCGCGGACAGCCCGTTGCGGACAACCCGTCCGCAACGCGACACCGGCCGCGGCACGGCCCAGGTGTACTGACCACAGAGGTCGGTCGCGGCGTGTCCGGCCGCGTAGCGAAGACCTCCGAGTGAAGTGCGAGCTGTCCAGCAACGCATTTACTCTCGGAGGTCTGCATGTCCCATCGTGGTGCCCCGGTCTCGGAACCGGGCACCAGCACGACCCGGCGGACCAGCGGCGAGAACTTCTCCCAGGACGGTGGGGAGGTACGTGGACCGGCTGCTGCTCGAAGAAGCGCGCATGACCCGATGTGTACGCATCGGTCCAGCAGCGCCGAAGGTCACCTTCGAGGCCGCGTGGGCCGACTGTTCAGAATCCGTCCCGCAGGTGCGGGCGTGTCCCCGACCGCGGGAGCGCCCAATGCCTCATATGACGCAATTTCGATGCACACCCCGGGAGTGACCACGTCCCGCCCTGCGGCGGAACGACTACTGGACGGGCGGCATCACCGGCGTGTTGTCGGTATACCCCTGGACCGCGCCGACGACGGCGCCCGCCGCAGCGCCGACGAGCATGAACGGCGCCGCGACCATGCCGTATCCGATGGCGGCGCCGACCGGTGTCAGCACGAACCATCCGGCGGGCGCGAACACGGTGCCCGCGACGAAACCGGAGACGGCACCGATGACCGCGCCCGGCGCGGCGATCGGGCTGGCCAATGTCGAACCGACCGACGCGCCGATAGCCGCCGAACCGAGGACGTTCGCGGCGATGCGGTCCGAGCGGCCGGGATCGAAACCGGCCGAATCGAGCACCTGGGCCAGGCCCGCCTCGGCGCCCGCCGCGGCGTCGTTGACCTGATCGATGGGCTCGGCGGGAATCCAGTCCGGCACGCCGACCTGCATGGTCCCGATGCGGACCTGGCCTTCCGGCGCTTCGATCGGAGCGACGGGGGGCGCCATGGCGAAGATGTCCGGGACGCGCAGCTGGCCGGGGTCGACGTGGACCATCTCGAACGCGGACGGACCCTGCCGTTTGTGGGTGAGGTCGTTGCGCGCGGTCTGCGCGTCGAGCACCTGTTCGGCGATCGCGGTGTACGCGCCGTCCGGGGCGGAGGCCGATTCGTCACCGGATGTCAGGTACGAGGTGCCCGCGCCCGGTCCCTCGATCGGCGCGGCCGTCGCCACGGAGTGCGCGAGCACCGGCGCCACGCCGGCGAACGCCACGACCGCCGCACGAGCGGCCAATGTCCGGCGGGCCGCCGTGTCACGATTTCCCTGCATTACTCAACCTCTCTGATACATCGAAAAAATGGATCTGGTGGGTCGATATCCGTGCATCCTCACCCCGTGCCACTCCGAACCGCCCTGCGCGGCACTGCGAAACGCTTCGGAATTCGGTAGCAAACCACCGGCTCCGACGAGGTAGGTCGATCGAACGCTGAAAGTGCGAGGGCGAATCGCCGTTGCCACCCGATATCAGCGCGATCATGCTACCGACAGAGAGGGTTGGCGGACAGACTAATTCGCCGGTTGGAGATAATAGTTCTGCGCCCATTTGCTCGAACCAGCGGGAGCGTTGAGCGTGTTGAGCAACTCTACCGCCGACACCACCATAACCGGACCACCGACGGCGATCGTTCCGAGTATTCCACCGAGTCCCGCTCCCGCCGCCGCGCCTGCCAGGCATCCGAATCCGAACAGCGGCATGCCGAAGACACATCCGACGACGAGTCCGGCCGCACTGCCGACCATCGCGCCGATCGCGGTGGCGAGACCGAACCGGGTCGAGAACTCGTTCAACGCGGCGTTGTCCTCGAGCGGAGAAGCGACGGCTTCGACAACGGGCGTGGTGGAAGGCTTCGGCGCGCCGGCGACCAACCGCAATTCGGTTCCGTTCGCACCGAGCGCGGGTTCGGCCGTCACCTCCCTGTCCCCCATCGTGAACCGGGTCGGCACGCGGACGACCGGCGCGCCGCCGCGATCGAGCACCGTGAAGGTGCGGTGGTCGTCGTCGATGACGAAGGTCCCGCCCGTAAGTGTGGTTTTCACAACGTGATCCGACGAAGTGATCTTGTATTCGATGTCACGGTCGACGGATTCGTCCGCGTGCGCGGTCACCGGTACGACCGCAGCGACCACAGCGCAAGCGACCGACGCGATACGCGAGATTTCGATCACGAAGTATCCTTCTCGATTTCGTGGTTGCGGCCCGAGACATCGGGCCGACGCAGTCCACGGCCGGGTCCGGCCGCTCCGAGCGACGACAAAACCACAGCAGATATCGAGTGAACGGCTCGTCGGGGAGAAATAGGTGATCGGCCCGAGCAAACGTCGGGAAACGCGGATACTCACGTACCGAAAGTTGGCTTACCCCAAGTTATACGGCCGATCGGAAATCGGCGATACGACGCGAATCGGTATTCGAACCCCCTGCTACCTCGTGCGATGTCCGGCTACGACACGTCGGTCAGGCGGGCCGTGTGCCGGAGCGTCGGCAGGTCGGCGTCGCCCGGCCGGATCCGCTCGGCCAGATCGGCGAGCATGGACAACGACGGTGAAGACAGGTCGATGGCCGCGAGCAGCAGTCGCCGCAGCGGGTAGTGCGAGACGGTCGCGACGGCACTGACATCGGTGCGCCGCTCCCCCCGGCGAATTCCGGTCCGGAGCCAGTGCGCGTCGGCGTCGAAGAATTCGGCGAGCGCCTCGACAAGTTCGGGCCGTGGATGACGACGGTGCCCGCGACGCAGCATCGACACATAGGACGCGGAGGTCACCTGCCCCTTGTGCGCCAGCGCTTCGACCAGCGAACGGTATTGGAGCGGGCGGCCGTTCCCCGACTCCCACGCGGTGATCAGCCCGTCGAGACGGGCGGCGAATTCGGCGTCCCCCTGCGACGTGGCGCGCTCGCGCGCCTGCGGGGCGTACATGGGCGGCAGATCGGCCCAGGCTACCTGTTCACTTCTCATGCCGTACCTCCGTGAAGTTGCGGGGAACACCTCCGCGATATCGCCTCGCGGGATCGGTCGTCGCCGAGGCGGACGGGAGGAGGTTCCCGTTTTCGTATGCACGATCGCTCTGACTCTTCGACAGGGGCGCCGCACCGTTACACAGCGGCCACCACGACCACGGCTCGCGGTTGCCGATGGATCGCACACGAAGGTGTGATCGCACGCATCGCCGTATCCGTCGGTCATAGCCGTGGACTCTAGCGAGCAGATCCGTGCAGATCACGGATTTACCGGATTGATATCAATCAAATTTTTCGGCACACTGCTTCCGGTAGCCGAGGCTTTGCGTCATGCCAACCGGTCGGTTATCAGCAACCGTTTCCGCGGATTTGCGAGGGCGCGCTCGAATCAGCCCTCGGGTCCACGCCGACCGGACCGAACAGACTCGAATCCCGAAAATCGCGACTCGCACAAGGCGATTGCTCGCTGCGCTCCCCCATTCGCTCCCCGGGCGTAACACCGCGCCCCACCTCGATCGACGTCTTGACGAGCACTCGTTCCACGATCACCGCCGACATTCGAGAGGACCGGCACACCGAATGCGATACCGACGGAATCCGAGCACAGCCGCGTTCCGGTGCCGGGATCAGCGGCACCGCTCGCACATGGCGTACCTTCAACGCTGCACCACGGGATTCGATCGACACTCGGAACTGTTGTCCGAGGAGATGTCACCGACAGGCCGGTAGGCGTATCGGCCGAGTGCGGGTCACCTGAGCAATCCGTGACCGTGAGCCACGCGAACTACCCCCGAACACAGATAGACCGCTCCGATTTCCGAAGTCATGTCTCTGTACACGTCAGGAGTATTCATGCAGGGCACGGTGAAATGGTTCGACGAGACCAAGCATTTCGGCTTCATCGCCGCCGCGGACGGCAGCGCCGATCTGCTCGTCGAGAGCAAGGACATCCCCGACGAGTTCCGTCATCTGATCGAGGAGGGTTGCCCCGTCGATTTCCGGGTCGTCGTCGGCATGAAGGGCCCGCAGGCGCAACAGGTCCAGCCGAGCGGCGTGCGATTCCAGTCGACACCCGCACCGCTGGTCACCGATACCGACGAAGCCGCGGCAGCGCAGGCGCGGTGCGCGTGAGCGTGCGCCCGTGCGCACCGGTGTGCCGGATCCGGTGACACTCCCGGGAACGGCTGGTCTCGATGTGGCGACCGGCCCCGCACCGGATTCCGAACCCGTCGATCGACGACTGGCGCTCATCGAGCAGAAGTTGATCGAGCAGTGGGAAGCGGCGCCGTTTCCCCGGCTCGCGGAAACCCCCGCCGACAAGGGTGTCGGCGACCACACCGCGGACGACCCGTACTGGCGGTTCCTGCGCGTGATGCCGCGCGCGGGTGTCGAACCGGGCGATCGCTGGGCCGTCGCGTTCAGCGATTCCGTGCGCGATCTGCTGGTACGCACCTACGCGTCGTCGATACCCTCCCCCGCCGACATCTCCTGGATCCGCGAAGTATCGGAGGGACGCGATCTGCTCGAGATCGGCGCGGGCAGCGGCTACTGGGCGTGGCAACTGCGTCAGGCCGGGGCCGATGTGATCGCGGTGGACAACAAATCCGCGACGTGGGACCACATGTGGACCGACGTCGCGTTCGGCAATACCGCCGACGCCTGCCTGCACGCCGAGCGCGCACTGCTGCTCGTCCACCCGCCGCGCGAATCGGCCATGGCCCAGACCGCGCTGGACTTCTACGACGGCGATCTGCTGATCTACGCCGGGGACGAGACCACCGCCGCCTCCCGAGGCTTCCATGCCACCCTCACGCGGGAATGGACCGAGATCAGCGTCGCTCCCCACCATCCGACCTATGTCGGCATTCCCTGTCGACTGCGGGCGTTCCGACGCCGCTGACCGGGGTCAACCGGCCTTGTTCGCCGCGTTCTCGTCGATCAGGTCGTGCAGCTCCGCGAGACTCCACGGCGGGGATTCCGCGTGGTCGCGGTAGCCGAGCACGGCGGTCTCGGGGCGCTTGAATCGCCCGATGAAACCGCCCGCCCCGATGAAGATCCTGCCGGTGACATCGGCCGCCTTCTGCGAGGCCAGATAGAGGTAGAGCTGCGCGACGTGTTCGGCGGGCGGAGCATCGAGCGCGCCGCCCATCGCGACCTCGTCGAGAATGCCCCGGCGATACAGGTCCAGGATTCGCGCCTCGTAGGCGAGTCCGGACGACAGACGGGTCTTCGCGCCGGGACACACGATATTGGCCCGGATGCCGTACTCGCGTAGTTCGGCGGCCATCGCCAGCGTCAGGCTGGTCACCGCGCCCTTGCCCGCCGCGTACCCGGTGCCGCCGTAGTCGCCGAGATAGGCGAAGGAACTCGTGTTGATGATCGATCCTCGGCCCTGCTCGACCATGCGCGGCGCGACGGCGCGGCAGGTGTTGAACACCGTCGTCAGATGCGAATCGAGCAGCGCGCGCCATTCCCAGGGTTTGACGGTGAGTATCGAGGAGGCGGGCGGTTCGGCCGCTCCCGCGCAATTGACCAGGATGTCGACGGCGCCGAAGGTGGCGGCGCAGGTGCTCACCAGTTTGTCCGCGACGATCTCGTCGGCCGCCGAGCCCGCGACACCGACGACGCGGTTGCCCGACATGCGGATCGCGTTGGCCGCGCGTTCGACTGCGGCCTCGTTACGTCCGTTGACGACCACCCCCGCGCCCTGTTTGGCCAGTGCGGCGGCGACGGCGAACCCGATGCCGCTACTGCCGCCGACCACCACTGCCCCGCGCCCCCACAGCACACCTTGACCAGTCATTCGATCGTTCCACTCGATTCGCACGGCAGCGTTCGGACAGGGAGTGCACACGGCGTTCACCGACGATCCCGATATGAACACTGTTCCAGACAGTTGTCCAGACACTATCGCTCCGACGAGTTCGTGTCAGCCGTATCCCTGGCCCGAAAACAATTTGTCGGATCCCGCTCGACTGTCGATCGGACAGGATCTCCCGGCCCGATCACCGAGTCAGAAACCCGAATCGACACCGGCGAAGAGAATCTCGAAGACCAGCGGGGTCTTCGGACTGTTCACCGTCGGCGGCACGTACGGGGCGCCCTGATTCGTATCGGTGACCAGGTAGTCGGAATGACTTCCGCGCACCGGATCCACGACACCGTCGCAGTGCGGACCACCGGTCGCGTTCACCTTGGGCAGGTCGTTCGGGTACTTGTACGGCGGCGCGGGGAACATGAAATTGGTGTTGAACGCGGCACCCGGTTGCAGGCCGCCGACGAAACCCTCGGCTTCCGGCATGACCTGCGCGATGCCGACGATGACACAGGTGAGCACCGGCGAGTAGGCGTTCAGCAGGGCGGCGGTCGGGCGCAGCAGATCCAGCGCCGTGCCGAGGGCCCGCTCGTTCTGCGCGAGGACGCTCCCGCCGGTGTCGGCCAATCCGATCAGATCGAGCAACAGCGCGTCCAGTCGCTGCTGATTCTCGGCCACGGTGGCGCTGCTATATGTCGCGTTGTCGACCGTGCGCAGCAGATCGGTCGCGGCGTCGGCGTAGAGATCGCCGACCTGCGCGGTCGCGGCCAGATCCCGTCGCAACGCGGGCAGGCTCGGGTTGATCTCGCGCAGGACCGAATCCGCTCTGGTCAGCAGTTCGCCGAGGGTGTCGCCCCGCCCTTCGAGCGCGGTGCCGAGTGCGGCGAGCGTGGCGTTGAGCCGACCGGGTTCCACCTGGGCGAGGACCGCCGACAATCGCTCGAACAGGGTGTTCCACTCCACCGTCACGGATTCGGCCCGCACGAGCGCACCCGGTCGCAGCGACGCCGTCGACGGCGCGGGCGGCGCGACGAAATTGACATACTTCGCGCCGAACACGGTGGTGGAACGAATCTCGACCAGCGCGTTGGCCGGGACCCTGCGCAACGCGTCGGGATCGATCGCCAGTCGCAGCGCGACCCGATCGGCCCGATAGTCGATCGAGGCGACCCGGCCGATCTCGACACCGCGCATCCGCACCTTCGCGTCCGGGTCGAGTACGAGGCCGCTGCGCGGCGCCTCGACCGTCACCGCGACCGTCGAGGTGAAACCGCCCGCGAAGGAGACCATCGCCAGTACCGCCACGGTGACGATGGTGAGGATCATCGCCGCTCCGGCGAGTTTGAGCCGTAGCGCCGACCACAGCCATCCCGCCCACCCCTGCCGAGGTGGTGTCGACGGACGCGGACGCTCGACCTGCGCGTCGGACGCGATGTGCTGGCGTGAATTCACTACTCACCTCTTGGAGAACGACGCGCGACGGACTGTTTCGCGCACGCCTTCGGTTCGTTGGGGGACCATCGATCCGTAGCGGGATCTCCCACCGGGTCCCTTGCCCGCGCCCAGCCAGCCATAGTACTGTCCAGACACGTGTCCATCATATGTATGGACAGTAATCTTGGGGAAGGAATCCAATGACTCTGCTGAAACCTAAGCGGGTGTCCGGAGGCGAGCACGAACACGGCCACCTCGAGGAATTTCGGGTCGACCCCATCGCCCTGATGCGTCGCGTCCGCGAGGAATGCGGCGACGTCGGATCCTTCGAACTCGCCGGTCGCCACGTGATCATGCTGTCCGGCGCGGAAGCCAACGAATTCTTCTTCCGGGCCGGCGACGAGGATATGGACCAGGGCGCGGCCTACCCCTTCATGAAACCCATCTTCGGTGAGGGCGTCATCTTCGACGCACCACCGGAGCGTCGCAAGGAAATGCTGCACAACCAGGCACTACGCGCCGAACACATGCGCGGGCACGCCGCGACCATCGCCCGCGAGGTCGACCAGATGCTGGCGGGCTGGGACGACGAGGGCGAGATCGATCTGCTCGACTTCTTCGCCGAACTCACCATCTACACCTCCTCGGCGTGCCTGATCGGCACCAAGTTCCGCAACGAACTCGACGACCGGTTCGCGCACCTCTACCACGATCTGGAGCGCGGCACCGACGCACTCGCCTACGTCGACGCGTACGCGCCGATCGAGAGTTTCCGCCGTCGCGACCAGGCGCGCGTGGAACTGGTCGCGCTGGTCCAGGGCATCATGGACGCCCGCAAGGCCGCGCCGCCCGCGACCAAGGCCGACCGCGACATGCTCGACGTGCTGGTGTCGGTGCCCGACGAGGACGGCAATCCGCGTTTCAGCGCCAGTGAGATCACCGGCATCTTCATCTCCATGATGTTCGCCGGGCATCACACCACCTCCGGCACCGCGGCGTGGTCGATCATCGAACTGCTGCGCCATCCCGAGGTGCTGGCGTCGGTGGTCACCGAACTCGACGAGCTCTACGCCGACGGCTCCGAGGTGAGCTTCAACGCGCTGCGCCAGATCCCGCAGCTGGAGGCGGTGCTGAAGGAGACATTGCGCCTGCATCCGCCGCTGATCATCCTGATGCGCATCGCCCAAGGCGAATTCGACGTCTGCGGGCATCGGATCGCACCCGGTGACATGGTGGCGGCCACCCCCGCGATCTCCAACCGGCTGCCCGAGGACTTCCCCGACCCCGACCGCTTCGATCCGGGGCGCTACATCGACCCGAACCAGGCCGATCTGATCAACCGGTGGACCTGGATTCCGTTCGGCGCGGGCCGCCATCGGTGCGTCGGCGCGGCCTTCGCACTCATGCAGCTCAAGGCGATCTTCTCGATTCTGTTGCGGGACTGGGAGTTCGAGATGACCCAGCCCTCGGAGAGCTACCGCAACGATCACAGCAAGATGGTGGTGCAGTTGCAGAAGCCGTGCACGGTCCGTTACCGCCGCCGACGGCGCGCCGAGGAAGACTGACCGGTGGGCGACCGCGCATCGCGGTCAGCGCCGACAGCGGGTCGCCCCCGAGAGTTCTCGGAGGGCGACCCGCTCGGGCGACGACTCAGAACAGCACCACCGAACGCAGCACGTCACCGTGGTGCATCCGGGTGAAGGCGTTCTCGACCTCGGCGAGGCCGATGGTCTCGGTGACGAAAGCGTCCAGCGGCAGTCGGCCCTGGAGGTACAGGTCGATGAGCATCGGAAAATCCCGCGACGGCAGGCAGTCGCCGTACCACGACGATTTCAACGCGCCGCCGCGCTCGAACAGGTGCAACAGCGGCAGTTCCAGCGACATCTCCGGCGTCGGCACCCCGACCAGAACCACCGTGCCCGCGAGATCGCGCGCGTAGAAGGACTGGGTGTAGGTTTCTGGCCTGCCCACCGCGTCGATCACGACATCGGCGCCGAAACCGTCGGTCAGTTCCTGGATGGCGGCCACCACGTCACCCGAGCCCGCGTGCACGGTATCGGTCGCGCCGAGTCCCTTGGCGGTCACCAGTTTTCGCTCGTCGAGGTCGACGGCGATGATCTTCGCCGCACCCGCGAGCGACGCGCCGAGAACCGCGGCCGCGCCGACACCGCCGCAGCCGATGACGGCCACCGAATCGCCACGCGAGACATTGCCGGTATTGAGCGCCGCGCCCAGCCCGGCCATCACACCGCAGCCGAGCAGACCCGCGACCTGCGGCGGAGCCGCCGGGTCGACCTTGGTGCACTGCCCGGCGGCCACCAGTGTCTTCTCGGCGAACGCTCCGATGCCCAGCGCGGGACTCAACGGCGTGCCGTCGGCGAGTGTCATCACGCCGGTGGCGTTGGCCGTATCGAAGCAGTACCACGGGCGACCGCGTTTGCAGGCCCGGCATTGCCCGCAGACCGCGCGCCAGTTGAGGATCACGTAATCGCCCGGGGCCACCTCGGTGACGCCGGGACCGACCGCGGACACGATTCCGGCCGCCTCGTGACCGAGCAGATACGGGTAGTCCGTGCCTATCCCGCCCTCGCGGTAGTGCAGGTCGGTGTGGCAGACCCCGCACGCCTCGACGTCGACGACAGCCTCACCCGGCCCAGGATCCGGTACCAGAATCGTTTCGACGGAGACGGGTTCGCCCTTTCCTCGGGCTACCACTGCGCGCACTTCGTAGGTCATGTAGAGCCTTTCGTCTCGACGGCGGATCGGGCGGGGTCGCGCCGGGAGCGGTGCAACCCGGCAGCGGCACGCCCGGCCACCGGCGGCAGATCGAGATAGGTACGCAAGCCGGGTTCGGCCGCGACGACGTAGGGAATCGCGTTGACGCAATGCATCGCGGTGGCGACGATGCCGGGGTTGATCGCGGTCGAATCGGACACGTGCCCGTGCATTCCGGTGAAGGTCGTCGTCGATCCGGGATCGCCGACGATCTCGATCTCGTAGCGCTGACCCGCCGGGCCGAAACGCCAGGGCGGATCGAGATGTTCCTCCCCCATGAACCAGTTCACCGCGGCGGTGATCACCGGAGTTCCGTCGACGGTGCCCTGCCAGCGATAGCGCTGGGCCGCGACGTGACCGGGCGCTATCTCCCCGATCGGCGAGTCGATCGGTGCGGTGGCGACGGCGATGTCGTGCGTGACGGTCAGATCCGGATCGAGATCGAACCCGAGTTCGTCGGCGATCATCCAGACCGATTGGCTGTAGCCGCCCGCGAGCATCTGGACCATCGGACTCGCCGCGGCCTTGTCGGGCGTGGCGCCGAACAGCATCCAGTCCCGCACCACCTCGGGCGCGGCGTAGGTGCGGATATCGGAGAACTCCTCGGCGCGCACCGCCGTCACCGAGCCGGACAGCGCCGAGATCACCAACGGCAGCCGCTCGGTGATGCCGCCCGGATGAATTCCGGTGCCGTGCAGCGTGACTCCGGCTTCACGACAGAGCGCGTCGTAGCGTTCGCGTTCGCCGCGGCGCGGATAGAACCAGCCGAGCGGGGTGACCACGTTCTTGCCGGAGGACAGGATGGCGCGCAATACCGCCGGATCGGCCATGAACGGGCTGTACAGCACGCAGTCGGCGTCGAGGGCGAGCACCGCGTCGATATCGGTACCGGCCCGGACCCCGATCGGTGACCGGCCGATCAGTTCACCCAGATCGCGGCCGTCCTTGTGCGCGCTGTGCACCCACGCACCGACCAGTTCGAGGTCGGGGTGGTCGAGGACGGCGCCGATCGCGGCCTGCCCGAGGCCGCCGGTCGCCCATTGGATCACCCGTGCCATCAGTCCTCCCGGTGATCGGGCGGGCGGGCGGCCACGTGGTTCCTGGCCCATCCGTAGTCGGGTTTGCCGCTCGGTGAGCGCACGATGGTTTCGGTGACCCAGATCTGTTTCGGCACTTTGTATCCGGCCAGATAGCGTCGCACGTGCGCGAGCACGGCCGCGAATTCGACGGGTTCGGTCCCGACCGTCGAGACCACCGCGGCGACCTGCTGTCCCCACCGGTCGTGCGCGACGCCGACGACCACCGCGTCGTAGATCGCGTCGTGTGATTTCACGACGCCCTCCACCTCTTCGACGAACACCTTCTCGCCGCCGGTGTTGATCACCATATTGCCGCGACCGAGCAGGGTGATCGAGCCGTCGAGTTCGGAGCGGGCCCGATCGTCGGTCACCACGACGCGCGCGCCGTCGACGGTCTTGAACAGGCGGTCGGTCTTGACCGGGTCCTTGTAGTAGCCGATGGGTACCGCGCCCTTCTTGGCCAGCCAGCCCTCGGCACCCGGCGCGACGGGTACGCCGTCGGCGTCGACCACTACGGCGCCGCGACCGGTCTGCACGCGCGGCCCGCGCGCGGGATCGTCGTCCTTCTGGGCGAATCCGATTCCGCCGAAACCGGTTTCGGACGAACCGATGGAATCGGAGATCACCGAGGAGGGGAACTGTTCGAGCAGCGCGTTCTTCACCGGCTGCGACAGCAGCGCCGCGCCGGAGGCGATCGCGAGCACCGAGGAGGCGTCGACCGGCTCCGCCGCGTAGCTGTCGAGCAACGGACGGGCCATCGCGTCGCCGGTGATCACCAGAACGTGCGCCCGATGGGTCGCCACCGCCTTCCAGACCGCTCCCGGCTCGAACCGCGGCGACAGGATCACCGCGTTGCCCGACCACAACGCCGCGAAGGTCGGCATCATGGCCGCGGCGTGGATCAGCGGCGGCAGGACGAACCAGGTACTCGGGTCACCCTGCGCACCGGTGCGCGACTGCTGGTATTCGTCGGCGACGGGTTCACCGGAGTAGAAATCGATACCGCCGCCGAGGACCCGCCACATGTCCTCCTGACGCCACATCACGCCCTTGGGCATTCCGGTGGTGCCGCCGGTGTACATCATGAAGAGGTCGTCGCCGCTGCGGTCGATCACCGGACGTGCGGGCGACCCCGTCGCGATGACGGTCTCGTAATGCGCGACACCGGATTCCGCGCCGGGGACGTCCGCGCCGGAATCGTCGTCGACCTGGATCACGTAGCGCAGCAGTGGCGCCGCCGACCGCGCCTGCCCGACCGCCTCGCGGTAGCGGGCGTGATGGACGAGCACCGCGATATCGGAGTTCTCGTACAGGTACGACAATTCCGCCGCGCCGTAGCGGTAGTTGACGTTGATCGGGACCGCCGCGAGTTTGAAGCAGGCGATCAGGGTTTCGATGGTCTCGACGCTGTTGTGCATCTGGAATCCGACGTGGGTGCCGTTGCCGACTCCCGTGCTCGCCAGGTGGTGTGCCAGCCGGTTGGCCCTGGCGTCCAGATCCGCGAAGGTGATCCGCTGATCCTCGTGGATCAGCGCGATCCGCTCGGGCATCGCGTCGACGGCGTGTTCGAACAGATCGGCGAAATTCTCGGCCATATCACTTCATCTCCGGTCACACGACCGTCAGGGGCAGCGGGATACCACGATCGGTGAAGGCGAAATCGGCCCCGGTGCTGAACCGGGTGATCGCCACCTCCGACGCCTCGCGGAAGGTTTCGTCGCCGAGGGTGATCTCGACGGTGAAACCGTCCGGTGACGCCGAGAGGACCCGCGGCGTGAATCGCGGGTTCACGCCGCGCACCATCGCCTCCAGCGGCCCGGGGTGGTCCGGGGTGAGCATGGCGGGCCAGGTGCCGTCACGCTGGGCGCCGGTGTCGTTCGGCACATGCAGTTGCACCGCACCCGGCGTATCGGTGATCTCGATTCCCGTGTAGGACAGCGGATTCAACGCCGGATGCAGGCGCAGCACCTGGACCAGCGCCGCGATGTCGTCACCGAGACGCAGGCTGTTGCGGATGCGTTCGGAGGCCAGTCCCGCGATGCCGGTGAACTGCTTGCGGCCGATCTCGGCGGCGGCATCCGCGTCGGCACGCGAGCGGACGGCGATCATGAACCCGAGCGTGAGCAGGTGCTGCTGCAAGCAGACCTCTTCGGCCATGCGCACCAGGGCGGACTGCGAGAAATCCGGGAAACGCAGATCGCTCAGCAGCGGGCCCGAGTAATCGGACATGCCCTCCGACGCGGGGTCGATGGCAGGCAACTCCACCCCGGCCGCGACCGACCCGGCGACCAGTTCCGAGTTGGGCGGAATCGGCGGCGGCACATGCGAATCGGAGATGATGACGGTCCACGCGCAGACCGGACGCCGATCGGCGGGCCGACGCGGCGGCCGGTGGATCGGGCGGACCTGCGCGTGCGGGTTGGTGGCGAGCGCGGTGGCGTCGAAGGTCGGGTCCTCGATGTCGTGACACATCGAGACGACGAACTCCTCGCCCATCGGTTCCACATCGGCGAGCGCGCCGCAGTGATCGAGCCAGAATTCGCCGTGATCGTGGTCGTCGACGCGGTAGCGGAAATCCATGAACTGCGGCGGGGCGCCGATATCGAGCTGGAGCCCCTTGAAGATGGTTTCCACACTGTCGCCGGTGAATTTCAGCGCCCGCTGCATGCGGCGGGTGTAGACGGGGCTGGCCGTCTGCCATTCCTCGATCGCGATCCGGGCCATCCCCTCGCGACCGAACGCGCCGATCGAATGCGCCATGCCGGAGCGGTCGATGAGATGTCCGCACAGCAGCAGTTCGGGCACGAGAATCGCCAGGTCGGCCCGGGACAGGCCCTGGTATCTGCTGGTCGGTACGTTGTTCACCACAGCGCGACCGGCGCTTCACCGATGCGGTACCAGCCCGGCAGCCGCTTGGTCGACACCGAGCGCTCGATGCGCTTGTGCATCCCCGGTGACAGCGCGTTCGCCGTGATCATCTCCATGAACAGGGCGGAGACGTTGCCGAAGTCGAAGAAGTCGCGCTGCCACGACCACTGGAAATCGCCGCCGTAGCGGAACCAGCTGCCGCCGATCCCGTCGACGGTGTAATTGCGCCCGTCGGGCCGCTTCGCGTCGGCGACCTGCTTCCACAGGCCGATCACGTTGCCGCTGCGCTCGTCGACGACGAAATCCTGGTACGGGTAGGTCCAGCCCTCCAGTCCGTCCATTTCCTGACCGAGGGCGATATCGCGGATCTCGTCGCGGCCGACGGCCATGAATTCCTGGGTGGGACCGTAGTTCCAGCCGTAGGTGGCGTCGACGGTGTACATCTGCGCCAGCGGCTTCCAGTCACCTTTCTCCTCGCAGCGCTGATTCTCGGTGATCCAGCGCTGGATCATCTCGTCGAGTTCCGCGCGGTCGAAATCGGGCATCAGTCGGTACCTTTCGGGGTGGAGACGTCGCCGTCGTCGGCGAGTGCGAGAGCTTGGGTGGGGCAGTAGCGGACGGCGTTCCCGACATCGACGCTCAGCTCGGAACCCGGTGTGGCGTCGAGGATTTCGACGTGGCCGCGCTTGGGTACGGCGAAGACGGTCGGGGCTTCGGCTTGGCAGACCGCGTGCCCCTGGCACAGATCGATGTCCACGGAGATCTTCACGACGGCGTCCCCACCGCTTCGGCGGGCGCGGTCGGTGTGACACGTTCGCGCAGCGGAGCTTCCGGCTGGACCTCGACCAGGGCCATGTGCACGCCGCGCGGTGCGCCGACCACGGCGACGACAGCGGCCGCCATATCCGCGGCCCGCAGCAGATAGGGATGGCGCGCGAAACCCCAGTGCACCCAGTCCTCGAGCAGGGGGCCGACGACTCCGGCGTCGGCCTGCATGCCCATGCCGGTCTGGGTGGGGCCCGGACGCACCAGTGAGGCGCGTATTCCGGTGCCCTCCAACTCCATCCGCAATTGCAGGCCCATGGACTCGACGGCCGCCTTGGACGCACTGTAGGCGCCGGTGCGCGGACGCGGTGTCGGGGCACAGTCCGAACTGATCAGCACGACGTCACCGCGCCTGCGCTCGAGCATGCCCGGCAGCACGCGGTGCGTCATCCGGTGCGCGCCGACCAGGTGCACCTGCACCTGGTCCAGGAATCGGTCGGGATCCATCGCCTCGATCAACGAGAATTCGATATCGCCCGCGCCGGAGACCAAGATCTCGGTGGGTCCGTTCGCCGCTTCGGCGGCGGTGACGAACGCGTCGACGGATTCGCCGCTGGTGACGTCGAGCCGGTGCGCGAACGCCTGGCCGCCGTCGGCCCTGATCCCCTCGGCGATCTGTTCGCAGACTTCCACTCGGCGCGCGCCGAGTGCGACGGGATGGCCGAGCGCGGCCAGCGCGACGGCGGTCGCGGCGCCGATGCCGGAGGACGCTCCCGCGACGAGGACCGGTCTGCGCGTGGGATGGGGTTCGAAACGTGGCATTACCCGGCCTCCATGGTGTAGCGATCCTCGTGACAGAGGTGGTCGTGCGGGTCGAAACTCGACGGCTCCGAGGAGTCGGCTGTCATCGCGCGCACCCCGATTCGGATAACACGTTCCCTACCGTGGACGTCGCGGAGAAACGCCCTAGAGACACGTAGCTGGACATGTGTCTGGACGGTACCACCGACCATGATCCAGGACAACGGGGATCAGTGGCGAATTTCCACAACCCGTCCGAAACCATCATGGAACAGGCACGGTCCTCCCGGACGGGAATTCACCGCGCCGCCCATGCCGATACGCTGCGTAACAAGAACATGTTCTTGCATACCTCTAAGCGTCCGGACTATATTCCGTACACCTGTCCAGACACTGTGGGAGTAGTTCATGAGCCTTCTGACCGCCGATAGTTCACAGCTCCTCATCGGAGGTGAGCTGCGGCCAGGGGGCGGCGGCACCTTCGAGACAGTGAATCCGGCCACCGAGGAAGTCCTCGGCCAGGCCCCCGACGCCGACAGCGCCGACCTCGACGCGGCCATCGGCGCCGCCCGCACCGCGTTCGACGACACCGACTGGTCGCGTGACCACGCCTTCCGCGCCCACTGCCTGCGCCAACTGCGGACCGCGTTGCAGGCCGATGCCGAGGCCTTGCGCGAGATCACCATCGCCGAGGTCGGCGCGCCGCTCATGCTGACGCGCGGCCCCCAGCTCGAAGGTCCGGTCGACGATCTGGAATACGCCGCCGGACTCGCCGAGAGCTACGCGTGGGAAACCGATCTCGGCACCGCGTCGCCGATGGGCATCAAGAGTTCGCGGGTGCTGCGACGCGAGGCCATCGGCGTCGTCGGCGCGATCACGCCGTGGAATTTCCCGCACCAGATCAACTTCGCCAAACTCGGCCCCGCCCTGGCCGCGGGCAATACCGTCGTCCTGAAACCCGCACCCGACACCCCGTGGTGCGCGACCTCGGTCGGCGCGATCATCGCCGAGCACACCGATATCCCGCCCGGCGTGGTCAACATCATCACCTCCTCGGCCCACGAGATCGGCAGCGCGCTGACCAGCGACCCCCGGGTCGACATGATCAGCTTCACCGGCTCGACCGCCACCGGCCGCGCGGTCATGACCAACGCCGCCGCCACGCTCAAGAAGACCTTCCTCGAACTGGGCGGCAAATCCGCGTTCGTCATTCTCGACGACGCCGATATCGCGGCCGCCGCGGGATTCGCCGCCTTCTCGGTCTGCGTGCACGCCGGACAGGGATGCGCGCTCACCACCCGCCTACTGGTCCCCAGGGCCGCCTACGAACAGGCCATCGAGGCCGCGGCCGCGACCATGGGCGGCATCCGGCCGGGCGACCCCACCAAACCGGGCACCATCTGCGGACCCCTCATCTCCTCGGCCCAGCGCGCCCGCGTGGAGCACTACCTGTCGCTGGCCCGCGCCGAAGGCGGACGCATCGTGGTCGGCGGCGGGCGCCCCGCCGGACTCGACCGCGGCTTCTTCATCGAGCCCACCCTCATCGCCGATCTCGACAACGGCGCCACCGCCGCGCGCGAGGAGATCTTCGGGCCCGTGCTGGTCGTCATCCCGCACGATGGCGACGACGACGCCATCCGCATCGCCAACGACTCCCCCTACGGGCTGTCCGGTTCGGTGTGGGGTACCGATCCCGCGCGGATCGACCACGTGACCAGCCGCATCCGCACCGGAACCCTCGGCGTCAACGGCGGCATCTGGTATTCGGCCGACGCGCCGTTCGGCGGCTACAAACAGTCCGGCAACGGGCGTGAGATGGGCGTCGCCGGTTTCGAGGAGTACCTCGAAACCAAACTCATCGCCACCGCCGGATGATCGGGCCGATCGCTACCGCCGGATGATCCCCGGCCATCGCCACAGCCGGGTAGTCGGCGCATCGCCGGGGTTCGTCCCGGTACGACCCATTCGTTCGCATCACCGATCAGCAGGAGCTGGTACATGTCTCGTTTCACCGGAAAATCCGTCATAGTCACCGGCGCGGCCCAGGGCATCGGGGCCGCCTACGCCGCTGCGCTGGCCGCCGAGGGCGCCAAGGTCGTCGTCGCGGATCTCAACGCCGAAGTCGGCACGGCCACCGCGGAGAAGATCGTCGCCTCGGGCGGCACCGCGGTCTTCGCCCGGGTCGATGTCTCCGATCCCGAATCCGCGGTCGCGCTCGCCGAATTCACCGTCGCCGAATTCGGCGGCATCGACCTTCTGGTCAACAACGCGGCCATCTACGGGGAGATGAAACTCGATCTCCTGCTCACCGTGCCGTGGGACTACTACAAGAAGTTCATGAGCGTGAACATGGACGGCGCGCTGAACGTGACCCGCGCGGTCTGGCCGCATATGCGCAAGAAGGGCGGGTCGATCGTGAACCAGTCCTCCACCGCCGCCTGGCTGTACTCGGGCTTCTACGGACTGGCCAAGGTGGGCGTCAACGGGCTCACCCAGCAGCTGGCCACCGAACTCGGCGGCAACAACATCCGGGTCAACGCCATCGCGCCGGGCCCCATCGACACCGACGCCACCAAGAACGTCACCCCGGGATCCATCGTCGAGGACATGGTCAAACGCCTGCCGCTCAAACGCATGGGCACACCGGACGACCTGATCGGCGCCTGCCTGTTCCTGCTGTCCGACGACGCGGGCTGGGTCACCGGCCAGATCTTCAATATCGACGGCGGACAGATCTTCCGCTCATGACCGATAACACGCCCCCAGAGATCTCCGAGGTCCGCAAGCGCGGACTCGCCAAGATGTCCCAGGTCTACGGCTGGGAATTCCGGGACGGGCCCGGCGAGCATTTCGCGGTCACCGCCGATCATCTCTTCGCCGACATCTGGTCGCGTCCCGCGCTGTCGGTGCGTGACCGTCGCCTGCTGCTGCTCGGCGCGCTCGCCGCGCAGGGACTGTTCGATGTCGCCGATATCCAGGTGGGCGCGGCCTACCGCAACGGCGAACTCGACGAGACGCAATTGCGCGAGGCCGCCCTGTTCCTGTGCCACTACGTCGGCTGGCCGCAGGGCACCGCGCTCGACGGTGTCGTCGGCTCGGTCGTCGGCAAGGAGAAGAAGAAGGTGCGCACCGGCGATCGGCTGCGCTACGGCATCGTGCTGTTCACCAGCGACCGCGGCATCACCCCGGCCGCGGCCGCCCGTGCGGCCGAGCAGACCGGTTTCCATTCCTTCTACGTCCCCGAGCACACCCATATCCCGGTGCGCCGCGACGCCGCTCACCCGCAGACCGGCGACGCGAGCCTGCCCGACGACAGGTACATGCGCACCCTCGACCCGTGGGTCGCGCTGTCGACGGCGGCGGCGGTGACCGATCGCATCGAACTCGCGACGGCGGTGGCGCTGCCGGTCGAACACGATCCGATCACCCTGGCCAAGACCATCGCCTCGCTCGATCACCTGTCCGGTGGTCGCGTCGTCCTCGGCGCGGGATTCGGGTGGAATACCGACGAACTCACCGACCACGGTGTTCCGCCGGGTAAGCGTCGCACGGTGCTGCGCGAATACCTCGAGGCCATGCGCGCGCTGTGGAGCGAGGACGAGGCCGGCTATTCCGGGGAGTACGTCCGGTTCGGCCCCAGCTGGGCGTGGCCGAAGCCACCGAAACGGTCGGTGCCGGTCCTCATCGGCGCGGCCGGAACCGAGCGCACCTTCCGGTGGATCGCCGAATCGGCGGACGGCTGGATCACCACGCCGGGCGAAACCGATGTCACCGGTCGACTCGAATCGTTGCAGCGTATCTGGCATGAGGCCGGTCGGACGGGGCGTCCGCGCGTGGTCGCGCTGGACCTCAAACCGGATAAAGCGCGCCTGTCGGAGTGGGCGGAGGCCGGGGTCACCGACGTACTGTATGGCTTGCCGGACAAATCCGATTCCGACGTGCGCGCGTATCTGGATCGGCTGTCGGGCAAACTGCCCGATATCGAGTTGCCCGCCGACGGAGGAACCCCCTAGTGCGCATTGCTTTGTTGTCCTACCGCAGCAAAGCCCACTGCGGCGGCCAGGGTGTCTACATCCGCAGGCTGAGCACCGGGCTGGTCGAACTCGGTCACGAGGTCGAGGTCTTCTCGGGTCCGCCCTATCCCGAGGATCTCGACGACCGGGTGCGGCTGACCCGGGTACCGAGCCTGGATCTGTATCGCGATCCCGACCCGTTCCGCACACCGCGCCCGAGCGAGATCCACGATCGGATCGATCTGCTGGAACTGGCGACCATGTGGACGGCGGGCTTCCCCGAACCGCGCACGTTCAGCCTGCGGGCCGCCAGACTGCTGCGCGCCCGCGCCGGGGAGTTCGACGTCGTCCACGACAACCAGTGCCTCGGCTCGGGACTGCTCGACATCCAACAGTTGCTGCCCCTGGTCGCGACGATCCATCACCCGATCACCAAGGATCGCGAGGTCGATCTGGCCGCCGCGATCTGGCGCAAGAAACCACTCGTGCGCCGCTGGTACGGCTTCCTGGGGATGCAGCGGCGGGTGGCGGCCCGGATTCCGGATCTGCTGACCGTCTCGTCGTCGTCGGCGGCCGATATCGTCGCCGATTTCGATATCGCGCCCGAGCAGTTGCAGGTGGTGCCGCTCGGTGTCGACACCGAACTGTTCACCCCGGGCGCCGGGCCGCGCCATCCCGGCCGGATCGTCGCGGTGGCCAGCGCCGACAAACCGCTCAAGGGGATCAACCATCTCCTCCAGGCGCTGGTACGGCTGCGGGTGACCCACACGGTGGAACTGCAACTGGTCGCCAAACTGGAACCGAACGGGGCCACCGAGAAGGCGATCGCCGAACTCGGTCTGTCCGATATCGTCACCGTCCGCAGCGGGCTTACCGATCTCGAACTGGCCGAACTGCTCCGGTCCGCCGAAATCGCCTGTATCCCTTCGCTGTACGAGGGGTTCTCACTGCCCGCGGTCGAGGCGATGGCAAGCGGGACACCGCTGGTCGTCAGCCGGACCGGCGCGCTGCCCGAGGTCGTCGGCGAACCGGGGGTGTGCGCCGAACTCATCGAGCCGGGCGACCATCTCGAACTGGCCCGCGCGCTCGGCACGCTGCTGGACACCCCGCAGCAGCGGGCCCGCATGGGGATCGCCTGCCGCGAGCGCGCGGTGTCGGTCTTCAGCTGGGAATCGGTGGCCGCCCAGACCGCGCAGGTGTACCAGCGAGCCGTCGACCGTCGTTCGGCCCGCTCCGACGACGACACCGCAGGAGGACAGTCGTGCTGACCGTCGATTTCGATCGTCTGGGCATCGGCCCCGGAACCCGTGTCATCGACGTCGGCTGCGGCGCGGGCCGTCACTCCTTCGAAGCCTACCGCCGCGGAGCGGATATCGTCGCCTTCGACCAGGACGCCGAGGAACTGTCCGGGGTGGATCTGATGCTGCGGGCCATGGCGGAGGCCGAGCAGGTCCCGGCGGGAGCTGCGGCGCGGACGGTGTGCGGCGACGCGCTGGCCCTGCCGTTCGCCGACGGGGAATTCGACTGCGTCATCGCCTCGGAGATCCTCGAACACATTCCCGAGGACGACACGGCCATCGCCGAACTCATCCGCGTGCTTCGCCCCGGCGGCACGCTGGTGGTGACGGTGCCGCGCTGGCTGCCCGAACGGGTGTGCTGGGCGCTGTCGACCGAATACCACAGCAACGAGGGCGGCCACGTCCGCATCTACCGCGCCGACGAGCTGCGCGCCAAGATCGGCGGGCGCGGTGTGCGTTTCGCCCATCGCCATCACGCGCACGCGCTGCACGCGCCGTACTGGTGGCTCAAATGCGCTGTGGGAGTTCGCAAGGACGACCACGTCCTGGTCCGCGCCTATCACCGGCTGCTGGTCTGGGACATGATGAGCGGGCCGCGCACCACGCGGCTGGCGGAGAAATTGCTCGACCCGCTGGTCGGCAAGAGTGTCGCGCTGTATTTCAGCAAACCGGTGGTCGACCGTGTCGCGGCGTGAACCGCCGTTCGTCCCCGGGGTACTGAGCAGGCGGCAGAGTCTGCGGACCGGTGAATCCATCGCCGCCGAACAGGAACCCTCCGGCGCCATCCCGTGGTTCGGCGGCGGGCATACCGATCCGTGGGATCACATCGAATCGGCGATGGCGCTCACCGCGACCGGACTGCTCGACGAGGCGAAAGCCGCCTACCGGTGGTCGGCCGCGACCCAACGGCCCGATGGTTCCTGGCCGAGGCAGTTCCGGCTCGGCGTCGTCGAGGACGCCGGTACCGAAAGCAATTTCTGCGCCTATATCGCGACCGGTGTCTGGCATCACCTGCTGTGCACGGGCGATACCGACTTCGCGCGCGAGATGTGGCCGACGGTGCGCGCCGCCATCGATTTCGTCCTGGAACTCCAGGGTGAACACGGCCAGATCTATTGGGCGCGTGACGACAACGGGATCTTCGACGAGGCGCTGCTGACCGGATGTTCGAGCATGCACCACAGCATCGGCTGCGCGTCGGCGCTGGCCGGGGCGCTCGGGATCGAACGCCCCGACTGGGAATCGGCCCGCGCGCGACTGGGTTCGGCGATCCGGCAGCGCCCGGAGGTCTTCGCGGTCAAGGATCGCTACTCGATGGACTGGTACTACCCGATCCTCGGCGGCGCGATCACCGGTGACGCCGGTCGGGCCAGGATCGCGGCGCGGTGGCGGGATTTCGTTGTCGGCAATATCGGCATCCGTTGCGTCTCGGATCGGCCGTGGGTGACCGGGGCGGAAACCTGCGAACTGGTCATGGCGCTGGACTGTCTCGACGAGCGCGCACGCGCGCTGGATCTGTTCGCCGCCATGCAGCATCTGCGCGAGGCCGACGGTTCCTACTGGACCGGCCTCGTCTTCGCCGATGGTAAACGCTGGCCCGAGGAGCGCACGACCTGGACCGGCGCCGCGGTCGTACTCGCCGCCGACGCGCTGTCGCGCGCTACGCCGGGGAGCGGGATATTCCGCGACGCCGTCTTCCGGGACGCGGTCGCCGGGGTCGCGTCGACGGGCGCCGGATACGTCATCGCCTGAATCCGGCGCCCCGCTGCTTCAGGCCGGCGCGGGCGCCGCGATCCGTTCGAGGACGCGCAGCGAACCCGTGCAGGACGTTTCGCGGAATTCGCCGCCGTCCAGCGCGCGCCGGTAGATGCCGTACGGGGCCTGGCCACCGTCGTTCGGGTCGGGAAAGACATCGTGGATGGCCAGGGCGCTGCCGAGGGCGACCCATTTCGCCCAGCCCTCGTAGTCGCGTTGCGCGGCGATCTCGGTGTGTCCGCCGTCGATGAACAGCAGCGAGATCGGCGCCCGCCAGATCGGGGCGACGCGCACGGATTCGCCGACGATCGCGATCACGGTGTCGTCGAGTCCGGCGCGGACCATGGTCCTGCGGAATTCGGTGACGGTGTCGAAGCGTCCGGTCACCTCGTCGACCAGCGAAGTGTCGTGGTATTCCCAGCCCGGCTGGTGTTCCTCGGAACCGCGATGGTGGTCGATCGTGAACACCTGCGCATTTCGTGCGCGCGCGGCGGCGCCGAGCCATATGGCGGATTTACCGCAATATGTGCCGATTTCCACGATCGTCCCGTCGGCCGAATATCGCAGCGCCGCCTCGTAGAGCGCTTTGCCCTCCTCGAAAGGCATGAAACCGGGAACATCCGCCGCCAGATCGGCCCACTGTGAAATATCCGACGATCGAACAGAACTCGACACCATGTCATCGACCTATCCCTAGGTCCCTGAGCACGGCATTCGCGAAATGTCGAACCGCGTCATCAGGGAAAATACGAGCGGAGCGTATTGCTCCCGACCAGGCATAACAGTATCATCCAGACACATGTCCAGAGGCGATTCCAAGACTGTCGAAGCCACCCGTAGGCGCTTGACGGGAAAGCAGGCCGACACCGTCGAAAAACTCACAAGAGCCGCGGTGGAGGTCCTGTCACGCGAGGGTTTCGCCGGTATGACCATTCGCATGGTCGCCACCGCCGCCGGGGTGGGCACGGCCACCGCGTACACCTACTTCTCGTCGAAGGAACATCTCGTCGCGGAGATATTCTGGCGCCGTCTGCGCACCACGGATTCGCCCGCTTCCGACGATGCCGACCCGACGGTGCGGGTGGTGGCGGAACTGCGCAGCATCGCCCTGCTCGTCGCCGACGAACAGGAATTGTCCGGCGCGGTGAACAGCGCGCTGCTCGGTCGCGATCCCGATGTCGAACATCTGCGCGTGCGCATAGGGGCGGAAATTCGCAAGCGCATTTCCCGCGCACTCGGCGAGGATCCTGATCCGGAAGTCGTCGAATCGCTGGAATTACTGTATGCGGGCGCGCTGGTCAGGGCAGGCATGGGTTACGAATCGTATTCGGATATCGCGGACCGCCTGGAGCGGTCCGCGTTGCTCCTGCTGAAATGAATCCCGCGGATTCCTCGCGACATTCCTCCGACGCGATCGAACCCTTTCAGGTCGCGGCGGGGTCGGCGGCCAGCGCCGGAAGTATGTAGCGTCGCACATGCCGCCGCACCGACCCGGCGTCGTCGGGATCGATGGCGGTGCTCGGGGTCGTGCCGAGACTGATCAGCAGCCGCGCGACCCATTCCGACACCTCCGCGAGGTCGTGTCCGGCATGGATCTCGCCGCGCGCCGCCGCGGCCTCGACGTAGGGACGCCAGAACGAGGCCAGATCGGGGACGAACCCGGAGACACCCGCACCGGCGCAGACCGCGAATTCCCCCGGCTCGTCCAGGCGCAATCGCATGAGCAGGGCGCCGGGGTCGTCGTAGGCGCCGCGGCCGATGCGCACACCGGCGGTGACCTGCTCACCGAAGGTGTCGAACGTATCCAGTTCGGCGCGGGCGTCGGTCCAGAAGGCATCGGTCAGCCGGACGATCGCCGCGCCGATCAGGGCCGTCTTGTCGGGAAAATGCCGGTAGAGCCAGGCGCGCGAGACCCCGGCGGCCTCGGCGACCTCGCTGACCGTCGTCGCTCGGATCCCCTTGGTCGCCAACAACTTCTGCGCGGCGTCGAGCAGCCGATCCACCACCGTCGCCGTCGGTGCTTCGGTCACGCGCCTCGCTCTCCGGTTCGGCGTCCCCGAAGGAACGACATCGAGTTTCCCGAAAACCCTAGCAAGGTGTGGACAGATCTGAGAATGTGACTACTAGTAGACACTCTGAAAATTCTGTCTACTACTCGGCTCGGAAGGATCGGGATATGTATCAACCGCGGACCGCGGTCATCGGCGCCGGTATCAGCGGACTCACCGCGGGAAAGATGCTCAACGACTACGGCGTGCCGTACGTGTGTTTCGAGTCGTCGGACCGGGTGGGCGGCAACTGGGCCTTCGGCAATCCGAACGGGCACAGCAGCGCCTATCGATCGCTGCATATCGACACGTCCAAACATCAATTGTCGTTCCGGGATTTCCCCATGCCCGAGGACTTCCCCGACTTCCCGCACCACAGCCAGATCAAGCAGTACCTCGATGACTACGCCACCGCGTTCGGCCTCGGCGAGCACATCCAGTTCGAGAACGGTGTCGAACACGCGCGCCGCCTGCCCGACGGCGGCTGGGAACTGCGCACCCAGCGCACCGGAACCCAGTACTTCGATCTGCTCGTCGTCGCGAACGGCCACCACTGGGATCCGCGCTACCCCAGCTTCCCCGGCGAATTCACCGGGACCACCATGCACGCGCACCACTACATCGATCCCCGCACGCCGATGGACTTCACCGGAGCGCGGATCCTGGTGGTCGGCCTCGGCAACAGCGCGGCCGATATCGCCGTCGAACTGTCCTCGAAGGCGCTACAGAACACCCTGAGCCTGTCCACCCGCTCCGGCGCGTGGATCGTGCCCAAATATATCGCGGGCAAGCCTGCGGACAAGTACTTCCGTACCAGCCCGTACATCCCGTATTCGTGGCAGCGCAAGTTCATCCAGCTGGCCAGTCCGCTGACCTCGGGCAAGCCGGAGAACTACGGGCTGCCGACCCCCAATCACAAACTCTTCGAAGCACATCCGACCCAGTCGGTGGAACTGCCGCTGCGCCTCGGGTCTGGTGACGTGCTCCCGAAACCCGATATCGCGCGTTTCGACGGGCAGACCGTGCATTTCACCGACGGCACCGCCGACGATTTCGACGTCATCATCTACGCCACCGGCTACAACATCACCTTCCCGTTCTTCGACCCCGAATTCCTCAGCGCGCCCGACAATCGGATCGACCTGTACAAGCGGATGTTCGTGCCGGGTATCGAGGACCTGGTCTTCGCCGGGTTCGCCCAGTCGACGCCCACGCTGTTCCCGTTCGTGGAATGCCAGGCGCGACTGATCGGCGCCTACGCGGTCGGCCGGTACCGGCTGCCCGAACCGGAGCGGATGCGCGAGGTGATCGTCTCCGATCAGCAGCACTACACCGGGCATATGCTCGACCGCCCCCGCCACACCCAGCAGGTCGACTATTTCCTCTACGAACACGATATGCGGACACGCGAACTGCCCGAGGGCGCGCGGAGATCCCGCGCCCTCGGGCCACCGAAGTGGGCCGCCGTCAGTGACACGGTGCCGAACGCGGGAGTGCGACAGTGACGACGGACTATCGGGAAATCTCGTTCGACTCACACGGAACCAGATGCGATGCGTGGCTTTTCGGTGCGGACGGTGCCGACCGCCGCCCCGTGGTCGTCATGGCGCACGGTTTCGGCGGCACCAAGGATTCCGGTCTCGCGCCGTTCGCCCGACGGCTCGCGGCGGCGGGTGTCGCGGTATTCGCCTTCGACTACCGTGGCTTCGGCGCATCGGACGGCGAACCGCGACAACGGGTCTCGATGACGGCACAGGTGCAGGACTACCACGCCGCGATCGTCGCGGCCGCGCGGCAACCGGGCGTCGACCCGAAGCGCGTTGTGCTGTGGGGCATCTCGCAGTCCGGCGGCCACGCGCTGACGGTGGCGGCCGACCGTTCCGATATCCAGGGCGTCATCGCGGTGGTGCCGCTGGTCGACGGACTGGCCGCGGGCCGCACCGCGCTGACCCGGATCGGCGCCACCGCGATGGCCCGATCCGCGGTGACCGGGGTGCGCAGCGCGCTGGCGGGACGGCTCGGCCGCACCGCGACCATGATGCCGCTGGTCGGCAGGCCGGGCGAACACGCCGCGCTGACCGCCGACGGATACTACGAGAGCTACCTGGCGCTGGCGGGTCCGACCTGGCGCAACGAGGTCGACGCCGCCGTCGGACTCGAACTGGGCGGATACCGGGCCGACCGAAAGGCCGATCGCATCACCGCCCCGGTTCTCGTGCAGATCGCCGATTTCGACCGCGCCGCACCGCCGCATTCCGCGGCGAAGGCGGCCTTCAAGGCGCGGGCCGAAGTCAGGCACTACCCGTGCGACCATTTCGACCTCTTCTCCGGCAATCCGTATTTCGACGCCGCGGTCGACCATCAGGTGCGCTTCCTGCGCCGTCATCTGCGGCTGGACACAGCCGTTCCCGCGATCGAGGAGTCGGTATGAACGCCATTGTCGGAACGCCGGACAAGCGCTCGGCGCTGGTGATCGGCGGCGCGTCGGGCATCGGTTTCGCTACCGCGCGCACCCTGGCGGCGGAGGGCTACCGCGTGGTGATCGCCGATGTGAACGAGGAGGGCGCTCGGGAGGCGGCCGCCCGACTCGGCGGCGAGGTGACCGCGATCGCCATGGACGTCACCGACGAGGCGTCGGTGCAGCGAGGATTCGAGGCCGAACGGGGCGTGCACGCCGTGGTCGACTGCGCCGGACTCTCGATGCCCGGCGCGCTGACCGAACTCGAGCTCGCGCACTGGCGCACCACCATAGACGTCTGCCTGACCGGCACCTTCCTCGTCCTCAAACACGCGGGCAGGCAGATGGCCGACGGCGGCAGCATCATCTGCATCGCCTCGCTCAACGCACGCCAGGCCGGCACCGGCCTGGCCGCCTACTGCGCCGCCAAGGCGGGCGTGCTGATGCTGGTGCAGGTCGCCGCGCTCGAACTCGCCGAACGCGGCATCCGGGTCAACGCGATCTCCCCCGGCCTGGTCGACACCCCACTGGTCGCGGGGGCCGCGTTGGTGCCCGGTCTGATCGAGGAATACCTGGAGAACACCCCCCTCGGCCGCAGCGGACAACCCGAGGAAATCGCCGACGCCGTGGCCTTCCTCGCGTCGAGCCGGGCGGGATGGATGACCGGGTCGACCATCGATCTCAACGGCGGCGCGCACCTGCGCAGATACCCCGACGTCGTCGGCCGGGTGAAGGCGATGATGGACCAGGCCGCGCCATAACCGTTGCGGCGCAGTCGCTCACCCGTCGACGTCACTATCCGTCAAGGCCCGCCGGTAGGCGCCCGGCGTCGTCCCGACCCGAGCGCGGAAGCGGCGACGCAAGTTGACGACCGAGGTGAAGCCGACCCGGGCGGCGATCGCTTCGACCGGGAGGTCCGTGCGTTCCAGCAGCGTGCGGGCCTCGGCCACTCGCCGCGACGTCAACCAGAGGCCCGGACTCGTGTCCAGTCGGTCGGCGAAGCGCCGGGCCAGCGTACGGGTGGAGACACCGAGGTGGTCGGCCATGTCGTTCACCGAAAGCGTGGTTCCCAGGCGGGTTCCCGCCCATTCGAGGAGACCGTCCAGGGGATCGGCGGGCCGCGGACGCGGCGGCTGATCCCCGTCCCGGTGCGGTGGCATCACCATGTGTCGCGCCAGTAACTCCGCGTGCGCGGCACCGTGGTCCCGGCGAACCAGGTGCAGGCACAGGTCCATCCCGGCGCCCGCGCCGGCACTGGTGGCCACGTCGCCGTGATCCACGTACAGCCGGTTCGGCTCCACCCGCACCATCGGGAACTCCCGCGCGAGCTGTGCCGCGCGCGCCCAATGCGTGGTGGCTGTGCGGCCGTCGAGCAGGCCGGTTCGTGCGAGTGCGAATACTCCCGAACAGATCGTGACCAACCGCGCTCCACGGGCATGGGCCTGCAACAACGCGCGACGTACGCCGGGCGACAGCGGCGCCTCCAGCGGCGCCCAGCCCGGTATGAGCACGGTGTCCGCGGCGGCGAGCGCCGACAGGTCGTTGGCGACCGAGATCGCATACCCCGCGGTCGTCGGCACGGGGCCCGGGATCTGCGTGCACACCTCGAACTCGTAGTGCTGCGGCACCCCGGCCCGCCTCGTGCCGAACACTTCGACGGCACAGCCGAGTTCGAACGTCGACTGCACCGGACGGACCAGGGCCACCACGCGATGCACGGCAGAAAGATACCCACTGGCGTCCGCCTCGACACTGTCGCGTGCCGTGAACGCGCGCAAGGGTGGAATTCATGCACTCCGAAATCCTGGCCCAGGAGGGCTACACCTCCGTCTCGGTCGCCGAAGCGCCTGTCCGCGAACTCTTCCCCGGGATCCGACTCCGTCCGCTGTGGAAAGGCTCATCCGGCGCACACGCCGCCGTACTCGAGATGGACCCGGGAACCTCGTGGCCACACCGCGATGTGCACGGCCCGGGACCCGAAGAAGTCTACGTCCTCGCGGGCACCTTCGCCGACGGTGCGCGCGACTATCCGGCGGGCACATTTCTCCACGCTCCGGCGGGCACGTGGCATATTCCGGCCAGCGCCACCGGTTGCACCCTGTTCCTCTTCTACCCGGCGGGCTGACCCGCGGTTCCGGGGGCGGTGACTACTGTGTTCGTGGAATATCCCACGACATCGAGGAGAGTCATGTCCGACGACGGCAGTGTCGATCCGACGGCCGGTCCGGTGGTGGTCGAGGTGGCCGAGGTGGTGACGGCGATCGTTCGCGGTGAAGTGGCGGTGAGCGGGCTGCGTGACTTCTTCGACTCGTCGTTCCAGGTGCTGCCGCAGGTCATCGGTGAACAGGGGGCGACGATCGTCGGACCCGCGTACGCGCTGTTCCGGTCCATCTCCGAGGAATCGTGGGATCTCGACGTGGGCTTCGCGGTGGATCGGGAGTTGCGGCCGCAGGGCGAGGTCGTCGCGGATCGACTGCCCGCGGGGCGGGTCGCGCGGGTGGTGCACGTCGGCGGCTTCGACGGGCTCGGCGACGCGTGGGATCGGCTGGGATCGTGGATCGAGGAGCAGGGCGCCAACGCCGGGCCTGCGCGGTGGGAGGTCTACCACACGCGGCCCGCGCCCGATATGGATCCTTCGCTGTTGCGCACGGAACTGAACTGGCTGCTCAGTCCCTCCTGAAGCGGCGGGTCAGCGCGGTACGGGTTCGCCGATCTCGTAGGTGGTCGACCGGGATTCGCGTCGCCACAGGGTTCCTCCCTCGCCCGCGGTCGCCCCTTGGCGGACGAGTGCGCGTTTGAGGATCTTGTTGGTGGCCGTCGTCGGCAGGTCGGCGGCCAGGCGGACGAATCGCGGCCAGGCTTTGGGCGAGAGGTCCGCTTGTTCGCCGAGGAAGGCGGTCAACTCGCCAGGGGTCAGGGAAGTGTTGTCGCGCAGGACGATCGCGGCCATGACCGCGTCGCCGACGTGTTCGTCCGGGACGGCGTAGACCGCGACTCGGCTGACGGCGTCGAGGCGTTGCAGGATCCGTTCGATCGGTCCCGCGGCGAGGTTCTCACCGTCCACGCGCATCCAGTCCGCGGTGCGTCCGGCGAGGTAGATGTATCCCTCGGTGTCCTTGTAGGCCAGATCACCGGACCAGTACAGGCCGCCGCGGGTGCGTTCGGCGGTGGCGGCCTCGTCACCGTAGTAGCCCATGAACAGGCCGGTGCCGTCGGCGTTGACGAGTTCGCCGATGGCCTCGTCGGGATTGACCAGGGCGCCGTGCGTGTCGAAGACCGCGGGTGGGCATTCGGTGACGGTCTCCGAGTTGTACACGGCCACACCGGGATAGCCCTTCCCGATCGACCCGGGCGGGGTGCCGGGCTCCCTGGTGATGATGATCGCCAGTTCGGTCGAGCCGAATCCGTCCCATACCGTGCACCCGAAGCGGCGGGCGAATTCGTCGATGTCGCGGTCGGTGGCCTCGTTGCCGAAGGCCACCCGCAGCGGGTTGTCGGCGTCGTCGGGTCGCTGTGCGGTGGCGAGGATGTAGGCCAAGGGTTTGCCGACGTAGTTCATGTAGGTCGCGCCGTAGCGGCGGATATCGTCGAGGAAGGTCGAGGCCGAGAATTTGGCCGGCGCCATCGCCGCTCCGCTGACCAGCGCGACGCAGTAGCCGCCGAGGATCGCCGCGGAATGGAACAGCGGCATCGACAGGTAACAGATGTCGTCGGCGCCGATACCGAATCGCTCGACCAGCGGCGGGCCCGCGAAGGGCACCATCATGTGCGCCAACCGCACCGGTTTCGGGTTCCCGCTGGTGCCGGAGGTGAAGATCAGCATGAACGGGTCCATCGCGCCCGGCACACTGTGCGGGGTCAATTCCCCCGCACCGGCCAGCAATTCGGACCAGTCCGGCGCGGACAGGTCGAACACGGTGACACCCTCGAGGTCGAGCCCCTCGAGCAGTCCACGATGCTCGGCGTCGGTCAACAGGATCTGCACATCGGCACGCCGGATGTCGTCGGCGAGGGCCGCACCGCGGCGGGTGTTGTTGACCCCGACCGTGACATACCCACCGAGTGCCCCGGCCGCGAGGCTGGTCAGCATGTCCGGGGTATTGCCGAGCAGCGCGCCCACATGCATCGGGCGCGCGGGATCGGCGACCGACAGGATCGCCGCGGCCCGCCCGCGCGCCTCGGCGATGTGCTCACGCCAGGTCCAGGTCCGTCCGGAATAGGTGATCGCGAGGCAATCGTCGTCGGCTCGCGCGAGCAGAAGTTCGGTGACCGTTGCAGCCATGGGCACAATCTAGAACGGGTTCCAGGAATCCGTATACAGATTCGGAAAATTGTCTACTACCCCGCGTGACGGTCACTTCCGGGGCGCGTCGCCGTAGACCACCAACCAGATCGCCCGGCCCAACGCGGCGGCCAGCGCGTCGTCGGCGATACCCGAGGACGGCGCGAACGCGACGGTGATCGACCGCTCCACCATCGACGTCAGCACGATCGCCGTCGCCGCCGGATCGACCGAGGCATGGATCAGGCCGCGTTCGCGATCCGATTCCAGGCGCGCGCGAACCATGTCGACGAAGGTGGCGACCCGCTCGCGCCAGTACGCGCCGACATCACGGTCGTAGGCGGCCACCTCGCTCAGCGCGAGCAGCAGATACCGATGCTGCCGAAAGCCCGCGATCATCGCGCCGATCGCCGCGACGACACCGGATTCGTGGTCGGCGTGTTCGGTCTCCCACCACTGCTCCGCGGCGGCGAACAGATCCGCGGTGGCAAGGTCCGCCATGCGGATCAACAGTTGACTCTTGTCGGGAAAGTACCGGTAGAAGGTCGATCTGGCGGCCTGCGACGCGACCGCGATCTTCTGCACCGCGATCTCGGTGTAGGGCGTGCCGTCCGCGAGCAATTCCTCGACGGCGCGCAGCACGCGCTGTTCGAAATCGGCTCGGCGATCGTCGGACTGCTTGCGCGACGCCCGTGGCACCCGGGTCAGCGACGACATTCGCAGTCCACTGGCCACCGCCCGGCCGCTGCGCGCGGCGATCGTCCGATCGAAGGGTCCATGCGGCCCATTCTGCCGTGACCGTTTCGTCGTTGACATTCGACAGCCTTCGAAACACCATGTATCGGACATAGTGTCCGATACAAGTTTTACGAGGCGATGACGATGAACGACTCCCCCGTTATCCGCGCAGAGGACACCGATGTCGTCGTGGTCGGCGCGCGCTGCGCGGGATCGGCCACCGCGATCGCGCTCGCCCGTGCCGGCCGTCGCGTCATCGCCCTGGACAGCGCCGTTTTCCCGTCCGACACGCTGTCGACGCATCTGCTGTGGCCCGCCGGGGTCGCCGAACTCCAGCGACTCGGCGCGCTCGGGCGAGTCGAGGACACGGGCGCGCCGCATCTCACACGGGCACACGCGGACGGAGCGGGACACGTGGTGTCGACACCGTTCACCCCCGTAGACGGAATCGGCTACGCGATGTGCGTCCGTCGCGTTCGCCTCGATGCCGCCCTGGTCGCGACGGCCCGCGCGGCGGGTGTCGACATCCGCGAGAAATGCCGTGTCCTGGAACTCATCTGGGAGCGCGGACGCTGCCGCGGTGTCCGCTACCGCGACCCCGAAGGCGAGATCCGCGACGTGCGCGCCGTTCTCGTCGTCGGCGCCGACGGACGGCGCAGCACCGTGGCGCAACTGGTCGGCACGCGAGAACCTTTCGCGGACAGGCCCAGTGGGCGCGACTGCTATTTCGCCTACTGGCGCGACAGCGAGGACGCGCAACGCCACATCGCGGCGCAGTGGCGCGCGGGCACCGATCTCGGCACCGCGTTCCCCTGCGACGACGGCCTGGTCCTGAGCCTGGTCCAGCCGCCCGCCGAGCCGGGTCCGCTACGTCCGGGCGACGCCGAGCGGCGCTACGAACAGGCCATCGGACGACTCCCCGGCCTGGCCGAACGTCTGCGCGGCGCGACCCGCGTCGGCCGTGTGCGGTCAGCGACGAATCTGTCCTCGTACTTCCGTCGTTCCGCCGGTCCCGGATGGGCGCTGGCGGGCGACGCCGGACATTTCAAGGATCCGATCACCGCGCAGGGCATCCGCGACGCGCTGCGCTACGGGCGGATTCTGGGCGAACGGACCGCGCCGGTGCTCGGAGATCCCGTCGCACTCGACCGCGCGCTGCGCGACTGGGAGCGACTGCGCGTGCGCGAATGCGAGGGCCTCTACCAGTGGACGAATCGACTGGCACGCGGAGAAGCCATGCGGCCATGGGAGATCGAGCTGTACCGCACGGCCGCCGGGGATCCGAGGTTCGCCTCGGCGGTGACCGACCTGTTCTCCCGCATCGCCGAACCCGCCGACCTGTTCACGCCCTACCAGGCCCTGTCGCTCTCGACACGCGCCCTGTGGCACTCGCGGGCACATCCGGTCGCGGTGGTTCGCGACGCCGCGCGCGAGGTCCGCGATATCGCCGCCGACCGGCTGGAGTCGTGGCGCACTCTGCGCGCCGAGCACCCACCACGGCCGCGGCCCGACACGCGGACGTCCCCTACCTCCAGCGCCCGACCGGTCACCAGTTGCCCAGGAGATCACCATGTTTGAACCCCAACCGAATCCGACAGCGTTCGGACGACGAGATCTGCTGCGCGGCGCGTTGGCGGGTGCGGCGCTGACCGGCGCGGCGCTGACCGCGACACCGCTGTTCGGCGCACCCGCGAGCGCGGGTGAACCACGACGTGCCCCGGCACTGCATACCGGCGGGCGGACCGTCGCGATTCTGGGCGGCGGCATGGCCGGGCTCAGCGCCGCGCACGAACTCGTCGAACGCGGATACGAGGTGACCGTCTACGAACCGGACTACCTCGGCGGCAAAGCGCGCAGCATGGGCGTTCCGAACACGGCGGCGGGCGGCAGGCTCGACCTGCCGGGCGAACACGGCTTCCGGTTCTTTCCCGGTTGCTACCAACATGTTCCGGACACGATGGCGCGAATCCCGTTCCCCGGCAATCCCAACGGCGTCGCCGACAATCTCGTACGCGTCGAGGGGGCGGTCGCCGGATTCCGTGGCAGGCCGCCGATCTTCGCGCCGGTGGAGGCGGGATCACTGGACCAGCTGACGCTGGAACTGTTGCAGAACAGCATTATCGGCGCGTTCAGCTTCATCCCGGAGTTACCGCCCGCCGAACTCGCGTTCTTCGCCAAGCAGATGATGGTGTGGTTCACCTCGAGTCCCGAACGCCGTTTCGGACAGTGGGAGTACGTGACCTGGGAGCAGATCATGCACGCGAACGGCAAGTCGCGCGCCTATCAGGACTACCTCGTCAACGCGCTGACCCGCATCACCGTCGCCGCGAAACCGCATCTCAGCTCCGCACGCACCATCGGCACGATCGGCGAGGCGCTCGTGCTCGCGGCGACCGGACTCATCCCCCAGTTCTCCGGCGGCGTCGACCGCATCCTCAATCGCCCCACCAACGAGGCCTGGATCGATCCGTGGGTGAATTACCTGGGCGGGCGCGGGGTCCGTTTCGTCCTCGGACAGCGGGCGACGGCGTTGCGGTTGCGCGACGGCGTGATCGGTTCGGCCACGGTCGTGGATTCGCGCGGTGTCGCCTCCACGGTCACCGCGGACTGGTTCGTCTGCGCGATTCCGGTGGAGCGGGCCGTTGACCTGCTCGGCGACGAGATCATCGACGCCGACCCGCGACTGGCGGGTATGCGCGAACTCCAGACCGATTGGATGGTCGGGATCCAGTACTACCTGACCTCGCCGACCGAGATCCCCGAAGGTCACATCGCCGCGCTCGGCACACCGTGGGCTCTCACCGCGTTGCGGCAGGCTCCCATGTGGGTCGGCGATTTCGCGGCGCGCTACGGCGACGGCTCGGTTCGCGAATGCCTGTCCGTCGACATCTCCGACTGGGATTCACCGGGCATCCTGTACAACCGGCCCGCGAAACAGTGCACCGCGACCGAGGTCGCCGCCGAGGTCTGGGCGCAGCTGTGCGAATGGCTCAACACCGGAACCGATTGGCTGCGGCGCGAGGACATTCATTCCTGGCATATCGATCCCGGTATCACCTGGTCCGGCGGGACGACGCGCAATGCGACGCCGCTGCTGGTGAATACGGTCGGGTCCTACGATCACCGACCCGACGCCCACTGCGCGATCCCGAATCTGTTCTTCGGCGGCGACCACGTCCGCAGTCATATCGACCTGGCGACGATGGAGAGCGCCAACGAATCGGGACGGGCGGCGGCCAACGCGATACTCGACGCCGCCGACGATCCGGCCGAGCGCGCGGCCATCTTCCCGCTCGTGGCGTTGCCGATATTCGAACCGGCCAAACGGATCGACGCCGATCGGTTCCGGGCCGGGCTTCCCCACCTTCTGGAGGGTTGAGCCCGGCCGGTCGGGATCCGGGTCGGATCTAGCTCGCGGGCAGGAGCGCCGCGAGCCTGCGGATATCGCGCGCGGTGGCGCGCGCGGTCCAGATGATCGCGGTGTGGGCGGTGGCCTCGACGGCCAGGCCTGCCGCCCGCATGGCGCACGAGGTGAACGCGCGGGCCGCCACGCTCACCCGATGCCGCGTGGTCTCGGTGGCGTTGTCGAATTCCACCGGCAGTTCGTCACCCCAGAACATGGTCCTGGTCGCACCGCGTTGCATACAGTCGAGCACGCCGTCACGCACCCGGTCGTCGAAGCTGTAACTGCTGGTCGCGACGGCGATGGTGTCCGCGTGCAGTTCGTGCAGCGGGGCGTCGAGCACCTGGTCGAGATCGACCACGAGCAGGCCGAGGATCTCCAGCGAGCGGAGATCGCGGTGGTCGGCGACGGCGACGGTCACTTCCCATCCCGCGGTGGTCATATCGAACATCCACCCGCCCAGATCGCGCACGGCGTCGGCCGCCGCGGGGGCGATGACGACGAGTCTGCGGCGCAGCGGACGGCGGTCGATGTCGGCCCGCCAGTCGGCAACGGATCGGAAGCCGATGCGGCGATCGACGGATTCTGCGATGTGTCGAGCCATAATTCTCATTCCGTTCTCGTGCGATCACGACAGACCTGCCACCGAAGCGCTCCACGCGCGGCGACCGTCGTACGGCATCGAGGCAGCACGAAGTCGTGCCGCGGTCGCGGCGAGGTTTCGGATGTCAGGCCGAGGGACATACGCGCGATGCTGAGGACTGGGGGTGCATCGGCTTCCTCGGACGCCTGTCGAAGCCAACAGTAACCGGGTTATCTCTTGCAATCCAGTCGTTGCGCACATCACATGTGTGATACATGTCACACATAGCAGAAAGGTAGCAGGAACGAGTCAGTGATTGTACGGCGACGAGTAGTTGGGGTCGATCTCGTTGACTCGACTTCCCGAACGCGCCGCGTTCGCGTCGACGGTATTGTCGTTGGTCAGGCGAAACACCGCCCGTTCCAGCGTCGGCAGGATCTCGGTGATCTCGATCTGCTTGTCCACGAATCGGCCGATCAGCGCGAACGACATATTTGCCAGCACGAGACCGACATCCTCCGCGTAGCGCGGATCGGCGGCCTCGAATAGCGGGATCGCGATAGGCATGACCGCGCTCACCCCCTGGTTGTCCAGGCCGTCTCCACCCGCACCGTGACGCGCCCGGTAGTACGCCTCCAGCATCTTGGGATTGTCCTCCCACGGGGAGAAGATGTAGGTCAGCAGGCGCATCATGCCGTCGTAGAGCGACTCGTTCTCACCGGGCGGCTTCACCGCCGAATACGCGTTGACGGCCATCCAGCGCCCGACGGCGGCCACGAGCAACGCGTCCCTGGTGGCGAAATGCTTGTAGACCGTCGCCAACGACATGTGGGCCCGCTTGGCCACCTCTCTCAGCTGGACGGCGTCGTAACCGTCCGACTCGAGCAGTTCGATCACCACGGTGATGATCTGCTCGCATGTCGCCTCGTCTCGTTGCCGACTCACGCATTCACCCTAAACGGCAGGTCACAGTAACTGCATTACTCTCGGCGAATTCGGTCGGCCGAATTCACACCCCGCGCCCACATCACGCCGATCCGGTCAGAACCGCTCGTAGCCGCGTCGTGTCGGCTTCGCTCCAGCCCGCAGGCGCGAGGATGGCGGCCCAGGAATCGGCGATGGCCGCGTGGAAGGTGTGGCCGTGGCCGTCGGGGACGTCGACCGATACCGCCATATCGGCCGATACCTGGAGAAAGGTCACCACGGGGTACCAGCGCGTCGCGGGCAGGACGTCGTCGCCGCGTGGTTCGCGCAGCCAATCCGGTTCGCGGAACAGCAATTCCGGTGTCCACCAGGTGATCGGATCGGAGGCGTGCTGGAGATAGACCACGCGCGGTGACGGCCACTCCGACGCCGGCCGCCCCAGATCGGGTGCGCGAGCGACGAAGCGCACGATGCGCCCGTCCCGATAGATCGGGAGCCATTCGGGTGAACCCGAGTCCCGGCGGGCGGTGACGTCCCGCCACACCTCGTTGCTCGCGGTGGGACCGACGAACAACACGCCGTCGGTGCGCGCGGCCATGTCCTGCACGCCGGAGAAGGCAGCCTCGCCGCCGAACGAGCCGAGACTCTCACCGAAGACGACCAGTTTCGGCCTGGCGTCCATCGCGAGCGTCGACCATCGCGCGTAGACCGCGTCGAACAACGCGCGACCGGCGCGGCGCGCGCGTTCCTTGTCCACGACGAAGGAGATCCAGCTCGGTAGATACGAGTACTGCATACTCACCAGCGCGGTATCGCCGTTGTAGAGGTATTCCACTGCGGCGGCGGTTCTTTCGTTGATCCAGCCGGTGCCCGTCGTCGTCGCGACGCCGAGCACAGCCCGCTGGAATCCGCCCGCGCGCTCCAACTCGGCGACCGCGAGAGCCGCCTCCTCCTCCGGTGTCGGCGCCGATGCCAACCCGGTGTAGACGCGCACCGGCGTGCTCGCGGGTCGGCCGCTGAAGGTGGCCAATTGCGCCGCGGTCGGCCCGCCCGCGACGAAGATGCGGCCCTGGCGACCGAGCGATTCCCAGCTCACCAGCGACCCGGGTCCACCGGAACGCTCCGGCCCCTGCGGTGCGTCGATCTCGGCGCCGATCTCGTTGTTCACATTCTTGAACACGTCGTTGAGCAGCGTCATCCCCGCATCGGCGACGACACCGTTCAGAATGCCGACCGCCCCGACGACCACGACCAGACAGGCGGCCACCACCGCGACCCGATCCGGCAGCACCCGGCCGAGCACACCCGCGATCGCGCGCGCCACCCACACCACCGCCCTCGCGGTCAGCAGCAACGCCGCGAAGATGATCACCGCGACGATCACGATGGTCGGATAGGCACGCCAGGACAGGCCGTCGACCTCCATGAGGGTGCGCAGATCCCGCTGCCAGTGGGCGAACCAGAGGAAAACCCCCACCGAACCCGCCACCGCGAGCACGGCCAGCCCCATCCACACCGCCCCGCCCGGGCGCGGGGGTCGGCGTCGCACCATCCAGAACGCCACGGCCGCGAGCAGTGTCCCGAGGCCGTAGCCGACGAATGCCGCCGCACCCGACACGATGCCCTGGAACAGCGGTCCGCGTGGCAGCAGTGACGGGGTCAGCGAAATCCACGCCACCAGCAGGGCCAGCACCATTCCGGTGAACGACAGGCCGTGCGGATCGCGTGGTGGCCGGGCGACCTCGGACTCCGGTTCGGTCGGCGCATTCCGCACGCTCGGTCCTGAATCCATCCGCATTCCTTTGCGATTCGACCGGTCTCCCGTGCGACCGGCACGTCAGCGGGATGTTCGCCACAGATCCGCGAGCAGGTTGCCACATGGTCGCCGCTGCGGATCGCCCGCGCAAGCACCCCCGCCGGTGTCGTCACCGTGTGGTGCCCGGCCATCCTCGTGGTGCGTCGGCCCTGTACCGGGTATCCGCCCCACATCGGTTGTTCGAACGCGAAGGAGTAGACATGCCCGAGGGCAGCGCACATGCCGGGTCGGTTCTCGGCGCTTTCGTCGCGGGTGCCGACTACCCGGTCCTCGTGGTGACGACCCGCAAGGGGCCACTGCGGGCGGGTTGCCTGGTGGGGTTCGCCACCCAGGTCAGCATCGACCCGCCCCGTTTCCTCGTCGCCCTTTCCAAGAAGAATCACACCTACGCCCTCGCCCGCGAGGCCCATCACCTCGCGGTTCACCTGCTCGACAGCGGACAGACCTCGCTGGCGACCCTGTTCGGCGCGGAAACGGGTGACGACATCGACAAATTCGCGCACTGCGACTGGCACCCCGGCCCCGCCACCCTGCCGATACTCGACGCCGCTGCGGGCTGGTTCTGCGGGCGGATCCTCGACACACACGATCTCGGCGACCACGTCGGCTTCGTCCTGGCGCCGGAAGCCGGTTCCGCTCCGGCACCGGATATCACCGCACTGCGTTACGACCGGGTGGCCGCGCTTGAGCCCGGTCACGAAGCCTGATCCGGGTCGCGGGCAAGCGATGGTCGGATACTCGGATGTTTGCCCGCCCCGAACCGGGCTATGCGGTAGGAGACCGGTCGATACCGAGACCGGTTCGCCTCAGGAAAGGGGATCTTCGTGAGCACCACCGACAAGGCGAAGAACAAAGCCGAAGACATCGCCGGTCAGGCCAAGGAGAAGTTCGGCCAGGTCACCGGCGACGACGAGAAGCGCAACGAAGGCAAGGCCGACCAGGCCAAGTCGAATCTGAAGGACGCGGGCGAGAAGGTCAAGGACGCGTTCCGCCACTGATCCACCGAAGACATCTCGGGCGCGCGGGTACAGGTCATCCGACCTGTACCCGCGCGTCTTTCGTTTCGCTCGGGGTACAACCCGGACATGCGTACACGGTCGTGCACGCGCTGGTTTCGGGCCACCGTGCCGGGTACCCGCCGATAGAGGAGGTGCGGGATGCCGAAGGAATGGACCGACAAGAACGAACGGCAATACGAGCACATCAGGGATGCCGAGAAGGAACAGGGCGCGGACCCCCGCCGCGCGAAGGAGATCGCCGCGCGGACGGTGAACAAGAATCGCGCTCGCGCCGGCCAGACCAGAACGGCGAGCCGGACATCCCTGCGGGACAAGTCACCGCAGGAACGCGGCGGGCAGCGTTCCGGCCGCAAGGGTCCGAAGGGGCCGACCAGGGATCAGCTGTACAACGAGGCCAGGCAGCGCGGGATCGAGGGCCGCTCGACGATGAACAAAGCGCAGCTGGCGGCGGCGCTGGCGCGCAAGAAGGGGTAGCGGTCGGCGGCACGGACGAAAGGGGTGCGAACCGGATCGGTTCGCACCCCTTTTCGCGAGTATCGCGGTCAGCGGTCCTTCTGCTTGGCGGCCTGCCGCGCCTCGTTCAGGTCGGCGGCGGCACGCGCGGACTCCGCTTCGGCTTCCTTGCGGGCCGCCTCGCGCTGCGACGCAGCCTTGTCCTGCTGGGCCGCACCCTCGTCCTTCAGATCGCGGTCGCCGGTGACGGCGCCCGCCGCCTCCTTGGCCCGACCCTTGATGTCCTCGATGACGCCTTCAACGGCCTCTCGGGGCCCACTCGCATGTTCGGACACATCTACCTCCGGGTCTCGGAATGCTTACTCCGGTCGCATACCCGGTGGGCGGGGTTCAAACATGGGCCGTCGCGGTACCGCATCGCTGAAAGCGGCCCCTACCTGCACCGACACCGAGCCCACAGTGAGGGCGGCCACCTTCGGACCACGGTGCGGCAGGGAACACAGCCATCGGGTGACCACGGCTAACGGCGGTGCACCCTGGCGCAGACCTGTTCGGTGAATTCGCTCGTCGACGCCGACCCGCCGAGGTCGGCGGTGGCGATCCCCGCCTCGAACGCCGAAGCGACGGCATGTCGGATGCGGTCACCCGCGTAGCCGTAGAGCGCGTTGCCGTCACGGGCGCCGAGCCAATGCAGCAGCATCGCCGCGGACAATTGCAGCGCGACCGGGTTCGCGCGATTGTGCCCGGCGAGCCCGGGGGCGGCCCCGTGCACGGCCTGCGCCATCGCCCTGGTCGCCGAGCAGTTGAGCGAGGCCGCCATGCCGAGCGATCCGCTCAGTTCTCCCGCCAGATCGGACAGGATGTCGCCGAAGAGATTCTCGGTGACGAGCACGTCGAAATCGCCGGGTGCGCGCACCAGATGCGCGGCGGTGGCGTCGACATGTTCCTCGAGCACCTCCACACCCGGGTAGGCGTGCCCGACGTCGAAACACACGTCGCGGAACAGTCCCATGGTCATCGGCAGCACATTGGCCTTGTGCACGATGGTGACCCGTTTGCGCCGGGTGGCCGCGAGCCGGTACGCCTCGTGCGCGATCAACTCGCAGGCACGGCGGGTCACCACGCCGACGGCCATCGCGACATCCGGGGTCGGCCGGAACTCCCCCGATCCGGCGTACATATTGCGATCGGCGTAGAAACCTTCGCTGTTCTCCCGCACGATGACCAGATCGATATCGGGCGCGAACGCTCGCACGCCGGTGAACGCCCTGGCCGGGCGGATATTCGCGTAGAGGCCGAAGTGTTTGCGAATGGCCCCGCCCGGTGCGACACCGCGCCGGTGTTCGTCCGGGTACGAGACATTGTCGTGCGGTCCGAGAATCCAGGCGTCGAGATCCTCCAGTGCCCGCAGCGTCTGCTCGGGGACCGGATCGCCGTATTCGGCGATCGCCTCGTGGCCGACCAGCAGCGGCACCCATTCGATCGCGGGCGCGCCGACCGCGACCAGCGCCTCGTCCACCGCCGACCGGGCGGCGCGCACCACCTCCGGGCCGATACCGTCGCCTTCGATCAGGCCGAGTCGTAGCGGTTCACTCACATGGTTCACCCGGTCATCCTGCCGCCGGGGCGGCGATGCGATTCGAACCGCCCCGCTGACACGCCGGGAGCGCTAGTTTCGGAAGACGATGGTGCAATCGGTCGAACTGCTACTGGACGACGCGGCCGACGCCGAGATCCGGCGGCAGTGGGAATCACTGGCACAGGCGAGCGTCACCGGACCGTCCGCGCATCGCCGCGCGACCGACCGACCGCATATCACCGTGGCGGTGGCGCACGAGATCTGGCCGCGTATCGACCGCGCGCTCGAGCGCTGCGCCTTCGCGCCGATCCCGGTGCGCCTCGGCGGATTGCTGATCTTCGGGAAGCGACGCCCGATCCTGGTGCGCCACGTCGTGCCGACCGAATCGTTGCTCGCGCTGCACCGCCTGATCCACCGGACGGTCGCGCCGTGTCCGGGCGTGCCCGCGAACGTGCGGCCCGACGAATGGACCCCGCACGTCACCCTCGCGCGCCGGGTTCCGATCACGGGACTGGGCGAAGCGATCGACGCCGTCGCCCACGATCGTGATTTCCCGGCGACCGTGGTGGGTATTCGGCGTTGGGACGGTGAGCAACGGCGGGCATGGCTCGTCGCCGACGCGACGGGCCGTACCGGACCGAGCACGGTCGAGGACGTGGAAGATAAACAGTGAGCCGGGCGTTGGAATCTGGCGACACACGAAACGAGAGGACGTCATGGCCACCCAGACGCTGACCCAAAAGAACTTCGATGAGGTAGTCACCGGAAACGACGTGGTACTCGTCGATTTCTGGGCATCGTGGTGCGGTCCGTGTAAGAGCTTCGCACCCACCTTCGAGGCTTCCTCCGACCAGCACCCCGATGTCGTGCACGGCAAGGTGGACACCGAGGCGGAACAGAGTCTGGCCGCCGCCGCGAATATCCGCTCCATCCCGACCATCATGGCCTTCCGCGAGGGCGTGCTGGTCTTCGCCCAGCCGGGCGCGCTTCCACCGGCGGCGCTGGAAGATCTGGTCACCCAGGTCAAGGCGCTCGATATGGACGAGGTGCGCAAGCAACTCGCCGAGCAGCAGGCGACCGCCGAGTAGTCGGCGTCCGACCGAACACCCCGACGGGCCCGCGAAGCAGATGCTTCGCGGGCCCGTCGTACGTGGCCGGCTCCGAGTCCGACCGCCGAGGAGAACAGTGGCGGCCGGGCAGTGCTCAGGAGCGGGTGTCGAGGCGGTTGATACTCGAAATCATCGCCCGCACAGTGGATTCCCCGCTGTCGTCGGCGAGGGCGGCGCCCCAGCCGCGCTTGCCGTCGAACTCGCACCGCACGAACGTCGCGGTGCCGTCGGCGGTACGGCGCTGATGGAATTGCAGGATCTCGACCGGGTAGCCCTCGTCGTAGAGCGCCGAGGTCAGTGCGGCGACCGGGCTGCCCGTCGTCGCGACCGATCGGAGGTGATCGTCGAATTCCAGGGTCGCGGTACATTCCGAGCCGTGGCCCGCGCCCGCCCAGTCGGAGAGCCGGACCGGCCCGGACTGCACGCAGTACCGGTCGAAGAATTCCGCCGAGGTCAGCTCTGTGGTTTCCGCGCGCAGGCCCTTGGGGGCGGCGGCGATGAACGTGGTCGTATCGAGAGTCAGGATCGTCATTGCAGTAGAGGTCTTCCCGAAGAATGTCGGTGTAAGGGGACCAGCATCAACAATCAACGGCCCGCAGCGAGGGGGCCGGTCCGAATCAGACCCCGCTGCGGCGGGCTACTACGAGAAGTCGCGCCTGCGCCACCTTCGCGGTTAGCGAAGGCACCACGCGGTCGCGGTCTGCGACAGTCAGCGCGGTGCTGCGGCTCTGGGCGGGATTCGGCACGCGTCCGAGAATAGGCATATCGCAGCGCGATGGCAACCTTATTCGATACCCGTTTTCCGCTACTCGCGCGTACCATCGCCGCAGCTCACGCTGTACGCCGTCCGATCGCCGCCGCTACAGCCCACTCGAGTACCGTGGATCACATGGGTCTCCTCGTGGCCATGACCATTCCCGGCCTCGCCTGCCTGCTCATCGCGCTGGCGTTCGCCGAGGTGCTCTGGAATCGCCTCACCGGCAGCCGCGTACTGCCCTGGTCCCGGCGTGCGGGCCGCCCGGTGGCCGCGGCGGGCTTCGAGGAGGTCACCGCGCTGTTCCAGGGGTCCAAGCACCACGAGTTCGAACAGCGACAGACGGCGTTGATGCACCGGGAGGATCTCTCCGACGGCGCGCCGCCGCGTGACGAGATCGACCTGGGCGTCGGAGCGGCGCGATTGCTGCGCCGCACCGAATAGCGCTGCCGCGCCGGGCGAGTCGCGCTTCGAGCGCCTCGCACCACCGACGACGGTCAGCGAGTTCCCGCGGTCGAGCCGAGATATCGTCGCACCGGACAGGCCACCGCCGGGGCCGCCCTCACACGGGGCTCAGCCCGCGACCGACGTCGCCAACACTTTCGGTGGCTTCACCTCGCCGTCGGCGGTGCGGTGCAGGCCGCGACGGTCGTAGGTCAGCGTCGCCGCCACCCCGAGAACCAGCCCGACCGCGAGACCGACGGCGGTCATCCAGACCCCGTGGGACAGACCGGCTTCGGCGTCGCCGTCGAAGAACATGATGGCGCGCACGGCCAGGTAGATCTGATGCATAGGTTCGAAGCGCGCGAGGGCGGCGATGTAGCCGGGTACCGCCTCCAACGGCACGGTCGCCGCCGACGACGGCAACCCGAGCACCACGAACAGCACCAGGTTGACCAGCAGTCCCGCGGTGCCGAAGGTGGCGAGTACCGCCAGCGCCGTGACCCCGACCGCGAGGATGGCCAGCGTGCCGTAGATCCACAGCAGCAGCGGGCCGGGCACCGGCACGTCCAGCAGTCGGGCGACACCGAGGAATATCCCCGACAGCAGCGGGGCGGCGAGCCCGACGACGGCCCATTTGAGCAGCAGCGTCCGGAACCGGCTGATACCGGTGGCGGGTTGGTGCACGAACCACGGACCGTATTCGGTCGGGATGAATCCGAGGAGCGAATCGACCAGGGTGTGGATGATCATCGCGCCGGTGAATCCGGCCAGGAGCAGGATCAGCGTGTAGAAGAACGCGACCAGTCCCTGTCCCGCGCCGTCGTCGAGCGGACGGTAGGGCGCTTCGATCACGTCGATCGGATCGGCGATCATCAACCGCGCCGCACCGCTGATCGGGTCGCCCGCGGGGGCGGCGGGACCGGCCGCGAGCGTGGCCTCGACCCGCTCGGTGAGACTCCTGCCCACGGTGTCGTCGACCTGACCGAGGGCGGTGTCGGCGATGCGCTGCATGATCCCCGTGGTGTAGGGACCGACGCGGGGATTGGTGTGCACCGTGATGACCGGACGTTCGATCTCACCCGGTACGACCGCGCCCGCACCGAGGATGACCAGGCGTTTGGTGAAATCCGACGGGATCACGATGGCCCCGTACACCCGGCCCGATTTCAATTGCGCTCGGGCTTCGGAGATTCCGAGGACGCGCAGATCGACCTTGTCGGCGGGGACGCGTTCGACGAGCGCCGCGGCGATCTGGTCGCCGAAGTTCTCGCGCGCGCCGTCGACGGTCTCGCCGACGTCCTGATTCACCAGCGCGACCGGGAAGTCGTGCAGATTCTTCTCCGTATTGCTGGCGTAGCCGAGGTACATGGTGGCGAGCAGCGCCGCGAAGACCGCGAGCAGCGCGATCGGGGCGGTGAAGATCCGGACCGTCATGGACCTGAATGTAGGCAGTGCCTACAAAGTAGTCAACGCCTACATCTTGTTATCCTGCACTCACGATGTCACTGACCCGCGCCCGCTCCTACCACCACGGCGACCTGCGCGCCGAGTTGCTGCAACGCGCGGAGACGACGTTGCGCGAATCCGGTGTCGACGGGCTGTCGCTGCGACAACTCGCCCGCGACGTCGGCGTCAGCCACGCCGCCCCGACCCGGCACTTCCGGGACAAGCAGGCATTGCTCGACGCGCTCGCCGTCGCCGGATTCGAGCGGCTCGGCGAGTCCTTCGACGCGCTCACCCCCGCCGAATCGTTCGCCGAGCCGATGCGCGCGATGGCGCTGACCTACCTCCGGTTCGCCACCGAGAACTCCGCGCTGCTCGCGCTCATGTTCGCCCGCAGGCACAGCCCGGTCGCCGGTGACGAGATGGCACGGGCCGTCGACCACGCCTTCGCGCGGCCGGTCTCCCTGATCGCGAACGCCCAGACCCGCGGCGAGATCATCCCCGGCGACCCCCGGCGCATCGCGCTCACCGCCGTCGCGGCCCTCCAGGGTCTGGCCACCTTCCTCGGTTCCGGACTGGTGTTCCCGGACGCCGCGGACGCCTGGCTCGACGACACGGTCACCCATGTCATGCTCGGCCTGCGCCCACGGCCGTAGCGACCGCTAGACGGTCACCTCGTTCAGCTTGCCGGTGGCGACGTCGAAGACGAACCCGCGGATGGAATCCTTGTGCGGGATGAACGCGCTGTCGATGATCCGTGCGATCGACTGGCGCACATCGGTTTCCAGATCGGAGAAGGCCTCGGCGGCCCATTCGGGTTTGATACCGGTCTCGGCCTGGATGGCGGCCTTGAAGTCATCGTCGGTGAAGGTGAGCATGCCGCAGTCGGTGTGGTGGATCAGGATGATCTCCCTGGTGCCGAGCAGGCGCTGACTGATGGCGAGTGAGCGGATCTCGTCGGCAGTGATCACTCCGCCTGCGTTGCGGATCACGTGGGCCTCGCCCTCGGCGAGTCCGAGCACCCCGTAGACGTTGATTCTGGCATCCATGCAGGCGACGACGGCTACCCCCTTCGACGGCGGCAACGGCAGCGGTCCGGCGAAGGTGCTCGCGTATTCCGCGTTGTTCTCCAGGTACTGATCGGTGACGGTCATGTCGTTTCATCCCTCGGCGATCGGTATGCGTGCATGCGAATTCGGTGATCCGAACGCTAGTGCAGCAATGCGCGAGCTATAGGATTCGACTCACGGTAATTTCTTTGGTGGACAGTCCGATCCACCGATTTTCCCCAGCATCGCTCCAATAGATTCCGGCCGAATCCACCGACGGCGACCCTCGCCGCGGTGAATTCGTCGCATACAGCTACTTTCACGCGCCGCCCCCTCAGTGGGCGGCGGAATCCCAGCTGCGGCCCGTCCCGACGGAGACGTCGAGCGGCACCGAGAGGGCGATGGCCGAGGACATGCGTTCCCTGGCGAGGGATTCCAGCGCCTCCCGTTCCCCGTCGGCGACCTCGAAGACGAGTTCGTCGTGGATCTGGAGCAGCATGCGCGAACGCAGACCGGCCTCGCGCACGGCGCGGTGCACCTCGATCATCGCCACCTTGATGATGTCGGCGGCGGTGCCCTGGATGGGCGCGTTCAACGCCATGCGCTCGGCCGCCTCGCGACGCTGCCTGTTACTCGAGTCCAGATCGGGCAGGTAGCGGCGGCGACCGAAGAGGGTTTCGGTGTAGCCGACCTTGCGTGCCTGTTCGACGACTTCGTAGAGGTAGTCGCGGATCCGGCCGAAACGATCGAAGTAGACCTCCATCTGCTCCTTCGCCTCACCGGTGCTGATCTTCAGCTGCGCCGCGAGACCGTAGGAACTCAGGCCGTAGGCCAGACCGTAGGACATCGCCTTGATCCGGCGGCGCACTTCGGGGGTGACCTCGGAGATCGGGATGTCGAAGGCCTTGGACGCGACGAACGTGTGCAGGTCCTCCCCCGAATTGAACGCTTCGATCAAACCCTCGTCGCCGGAAAGGTGCGCCATGATCCGCATTTCGATCTGACTGTAGTCGGCGGTCATCAGTTCCGAGTAGCCGGGGCCGACGACGAAGGTGTCGCGGATCTCGCGCCCGGTGTCGGTGCGGATGGGGATGTTCTGCAGATTCGGCTCGGTGGAGGAGAGCCTGCCGGTGGCGGCGATGGTCTGGTTGAACGTGGTGTGGACGCGACCGTCGTCGGCGACCGATTTCAGCAGCCCGTCCACGGTGACCTTGAGACGGGTGGCGTCGCGGTGTTCGAGCAGGTGCGCCAGGAACGGGTGCTCGGTCTTCTCGAACAGCGATTCCAGCGCGTCGGCGTCGGTGGTGTAACCGGTCTTGGTGCGCTTGGTCTTGGGCATGTCGAGTTCGTCGAACAGCACCACCTGCAACTGCTTCGGCGAGCCGAGATTGATCTGCTTGCCGATCACCCCGTAGGCGGCGTTGGCGGCGTCGGCCACCTTGTCGGCGAACCGGCGCTGCAAGGATTCCAGCTGGGCGACATCGACCGCGATACCCGCGTTCTCCAGTTCGGCGAGCACGCCGAGCAGCGGCAGTTCCATCTCCGCGAGCAGGGGGGTGGATTCGATCGTGCCGAGTTCGGTGTCGAGCGCCTCGGCCAGATCGAGAACGGCCCTGGCACGCAACATCTCGGTCTGCGCGAGTTGCGCGTCGACGCTGTCCTCGTCGTCGAGCAGCGACAACTGCTGCGTCTCGTCGGTTTCCGCGCGCAGTTCCCGGTGCAGGTAGCGCAGCGAGAGATCGTCGAGATTGAAGGTGCGCTGTCCCGGCCGCACCAGGTAGGCGGCCAGCGCGGTGTCACTGGTCAGGCCGTGCAGCGACCAGCCGCGACCGCGCAGCGCGTGCACGGCGGATTTGGCCTCGTGCAATGCCTTGGGCACCGCGGCGTCGGCCAGCCACGCGCCGAGCGCGGCCTCGTCCTCGGGCGTCAGCACCGTGACGTCGATATAGCCGCTCTCGCCGTCACCCGCCGCGATCGCGAGCGCCTTCACATCGCCGTCGACCGGCGTGCCCGTGCCGACGACCGACACGCCGTGCCGGGTCCCCGCGACGGCGTGCTCGGCCAACCAGTCCGCGACGGCGCCCACTTCGAGTGCGCCACCGCTGATGTCGAATCCGGACTCGGCCTCGGGTTCCGGTGGCGCCAGGGTCTCGAAGAGACGATCGCGCAGCACCCGGAATTCCAGATCGTCGAACAGTTGGTGGATCTTGTTGCGATCCCACGGCTGCTGGGCCAGCTGCTCGGGGGTGTAGGGCAGCGGCACATCCTTCACCATCTCGGTGAGCTGACGATTCAGCACCACGCTGCTGAGATTGGCGCGCAACGAGTCGCCGACCTTGCCCTTGACCTCGTCGACCTTGTCGACCAGCGTCGCCAGATCGCCGAATTCGCGCACCCACTTCGCCGCGGTCTTCTCCCCCACCCCGGGAATACCGGGCAGGTTGTCGCTCGGGTCGCCGCGCAGCGCCGCGTAATCGGGGTACTGGGCCGGGGTGAGACCGTATTTGGTCATCACCTCGTCCGGGGTGAACCTGGTCAGATCCGAGACGCCCTTGCGCGGGTAGAGCACCGTGACATCGTCGTTGACCAGCTGGATGGCGTCGCGATCGCCGGTTACGATGAGGATGCGGAAACCCTCCGACAGCGCCTGGGTGGTGAGTGTGGCGATCACGTCGTCGGCCTCGTAGCCGTCGATCGCCATCACCGGAATCCCCATCGCGCCGAGGACATCCTTGGTGAGTTCGACCTGGCCGCGGAATTCGTCGGGCGTCTGGCTGCGATTGGCCTTGTATTCCGGATACGCCTCGGTGCGGAACGTCTTGCGCGAGACGTCGAACGCGGCGGCGACGTGCGTCGGTTTCTCGTCGCGCAGCAGGTTGATCAGCATCGCGGTGAATCCGTAGACGGCGTTGGTGGTCTGCCCGGTCACCGTTTTGAAGTTCTCCGCCGGTAGCGCGAAGAACGCACGGTAGGCGATCGAATGCCCGTCCAGCAGGAGCAGAGTCGGCCGGTCCCCACCGGCGGAGTCGCTGGAACCGGAGCCGGTGGCTGGACGCTGCGCAGTCGTGGGTGAACTCACGCCCCCGAGTCTAGGGACCGGCACCGACAAGGCACTACGCCGACACCCGGGCGGGCCCCGCACCGCTCAGTCGACGTTGACCTGGGCGGCGTACCAGGTGTTGCACTCCCAGGTGTCACCCTTGTCCGACCCCCACTTCCACCACCCCCAGGCATTGGCGTCGGTGCCGTACCCACGCGGTTCGCCCGGCCGGTCACCGGCGGAGCGGTTGACGCGGGCGGCCTCCTCCCAGGTCTGCTCGTCGATATCGCCCCGATCGACACTGGTGCCGAGGAACATTCCGGAGAAACATCCCGCCTGCAACTCCCAGCGCCTGCCCTGTTCCTGGCCCGCCGACGAATTCCAGCCGAGCGCGGCACGTTTGTCGGTGTAGGCGTGGGTGAGCCCGATGATGGTCTGGATGTGGTGGCCGTATTCGCGCGCGACGACCGCCAGTTGCGCGCCACGGCGTGAGCCGACGGCCAGCGGGCGCACCGTGTCGAACGGCAGCAGGATGGTTTCGTCGGCCGCGCAATAGGAGCCCTCGCGGGTCTCGGAGGCATTCGGTGCGCACGGACTGCTGACCGATCCGGCCTGTTGCGGCGCGAGCAGCCTCGGGGTGCGGAACGGCAGCCCCGCCCCGCGCAGCGTCGGCTCCCAGGCGGCATCGAGGCAGCCGATCGCCGCCTTGTAGAAATCCTGTGCGGCCAGCGCGTCGTCACGCCAGCGCGGCAGCGCGCAGTCCACGCGCTCCAGCCCGATGTGCTGCGCGAAAAGCGGATGATCGACCAGCGCCGAGACGGGACGGCTCGACGCGAGCGGCGGGACGCCCACCCGCGACACACCGGCCAGCGGACCGGACGCGATCGGCGGGGCGCCGTCACGCGCCGGATTCGGATCCTCGGTCACCGTGCCCTGGAATCCGGGCACCCCCTCGACCGCGGCGGCATGGTGCGTAGTACGCGGATCCTTGGGATCGAGCGTTCTTCCCGCGGCGACCAGCGCCGCCGCGACCAGAATTCCGACCACTCCGAATGCCACCAGGATCGGGAATCGTCGACGACGCCGCATCCGCAGCAATCGAGTCGTCAGCGGCGTGTTCATGACTATTCCCTGACCCAGCTTCGTCGACGCATCGTGTTCCATCATGTCGTGCGGGGTCCGGCACGGTTTCCCGTGCCGGACCCGCCACTCAGCCGACGCCGAGATAGGCCGATTTCACCGCCGAATCGGTGAGAAGTTCACCGCCGGTACCGGTTTTGGTCACCTCACCGGTCTCCAGGATGTAGGCGCGATCGCTGCGGGCGAGCGCCTGCTGCGCGTTCTGCTCGACCAGCAGCACCGTGGTGCCCTGCTGGTTGATCTCGCTGATGATCCGGAAGATCTGCTGAATCACCATGGGCGCCAACCCCATCGACGGTTCGTCGAGGAGCAGCAGGCGCGGACGCGCCATCAGCGAGCGGCCGATGGCCAGCATCTGCTGCTCACCGCCGGACAGCGTACCGCCGACCTGTTTGCGCCGCTCCGAGAGCCGCGGGAACAGTTCGAAAACCCAGTCCAAGGTGCTGGAGTACTCGGCTTTCTTTGTGAATCCCCGGCCGTAGCAGCCCATGTCGAGGTTCTCCTGCACCGTCATACCGGGGAACACACCCCGGCCTTCCGGCGCCTGGATCAATCCGCCGATCACCCGTTCGTGGGCCTTCAGCTTGGTGATGTCGCGGCCCTCGAACAGGATCCGGCCCTTGGTCAAGGGCAGCAGACCCGACAGCGCGCGCATGGTCGTGGTCTTGCCCGCGCCGTTCGCACCGAGCAGGGTGACCAGTTCGCCCTCGGCCACCTTCAGCGAAATCCCGTGCAGTGCCTGGATTCTGCCGTAGTTGACGACCATGTCCTCGACTTCGAGCAGCGGGGGCGCCGCGCTGAAGTCACGCCCGGCGGCGGTGACCGGTCGCTCGCTCGTCGAAACCGGCGGCGGACCCTGGCCCGGCTGCACGATCGGCAGTTTCTGCGTCGGCTGATCGACGGTGAAGAACCCTCCGGCCTGCGGTTCGGGCGCGGTGTCCTCGGGTTCGCCGCTCGGCGTGGTGATCTCGATCCCGGCGTCGGCCGCCGCCTGCTCGACCTCGTCGTCGGGCACACCGAGGTAGGCCGCGATCACCGAGGGATCCTCGCGGATATCGGCGGGCAGTCCGTCGGCGATCTTGCGGCCGAATTCCAGGACGACGATGCGGTCGGTCACGCCCATGACCAGACGCATGTCGTGCTCGATGAGCAGCACCGTGAATCCGTCGTCGCGGATCTTGCGGATCAGATCCATCAGCGCCGCCTTCTCGCTGGGATTGAATCCCGCGGCGGGTTCGTCCAGGCACAGCAACTTCGGCTCGGTGGCCAGCGCGCGGGCGATCTCGAGTCTGCGCTGATCGCCGTAGGACAGGTTGCGCGCCTTCTCCACGGCATGCGGTGCGATACCGACGAATTCGAGCAGTGCCATACCGCGCTCGATGGCGTCGTGTTCCTCGCGGCGGTGCCGCCGGGTGCGGAACACCGCGCCCGGCACCGAGGTCTTGTGCCTGGCGTCGGTGCCAACGACCACGTTCTCCAGCGCCGTCATCTCACCGAAGAGCCGGATGTTCTGGAATGTTCGCGCGATGCCGAGACGGGTGATCTCGTTGCGCGAGGTCTTCGTCAGCGGTTTGCCGTCGAAGAACACCGTGCCCGCCGAGGGTTGGTAGACGCCGGTGATCGCGTTGAAACAGGTGGTCTTTCCGGCGCCGTTGGGTCCGATCAGGCCGAGGATCTCGCCGCGGCGGATCTCGAAACTGACCTTGTTCAAGGCCGTCAGGCCGCCGAACTGCACCGTCAACTCGTCGGTCCGCAGCAGCGGCGCGCCGATCTCGGTGTCGATGGCCCGATTCGTCGCGACGACCTCGGCGACGGTCTCGGCATCGCCTAGCGCCGGGATCACCGCGGTGACGTCGACCATGCCCGCGCTGCCGACCTGTTCCTGTTCGGCGTATCCCGCCGCCATGTCCTCGTTGTCGAAGAGCGCGCCGCCCGGGCCCGGCCCGGTCATCGGCCCGCTCCGACAGTCACCGGCTCCGGCGCCGGACGGCGCACCGCCCGATACACCTGCCGACCGTAGGCCAGCAGTTTCTGCCGAGCCGGGAACAGACCCTGCGGACGCAGAATCATCATCACCACCAGCGCTATTCCGAAATACAGATATTTGAGGTCGCCGAGCGACTGCGCGCCGCCCTTGCGGAACAACAGCACACTACCGAGCAGCAGCAGCCCCATCACGCCGGTGAACACCGTCGCGGTGATGACGCCGCGCTGGATCCACGGACCCATGTGCTGCACCCGGTAACGCCACGCGACCAGCAGACCGACGAACACGGCCACGTCCAGGGCGAGGAGCACGTACCCCGTCGATTCCTCGGAGACCAGCTGCACCGACTGCAACCGCAGCGGCAGGTAGGCGATCAGGAACGCGCCGACGATCACGCCGAGTTTGTTGCCCTTGCCGCCGAGTACGACCGCGCACAGGAACAGCATCGAGGTGATGATGTCGAATTGGCGCGGATTGACGTAGGTCACCTGCCCGGCGTACATCGCACCGGACAGACCGCCGACGGCCGCGCCGATGGTGAAGGCCCACAGCTTGAATTTGAAGGTGGGCACGCCCATGATCTCGGCGGCGTCCTCGTCCTCGCGGATGGCGACCCATGCGCGTCCGACGCGGCTGCGCTCGAGATTGCCGACGATCAACAGGACGATGATCACCAGCACCAGGCCGAGCCAGAACCACCAGGTGCCGTTGTTGGCCCGCACGAACGGATTCCAGCTGCTGGTATCACCGAGATTGCCCGGCGAGAAGACCCCGCCCGGCCGGGTCTCGGATTCGCCGAGCTGCGGGTAGGCGATCTGCGAGAGTCCGAGACTGCCGTTGGTGACCTCGCCGAGATTGTCGGCGAGCAACCGGACGATCTCACCGAATCCGAGGGTGACGATGGCGAGGTAGTCGCCGCGCAGCCGCAGCGTCGGGGTGCCGAGCACCAGGCCCGACAGCGCGGTCACCGCGATCGCGAGCGGCACGCAGGCCAGCCACGCCCAGCTCGGATTCAGCCAGCCGCCGTCGGTCTGATTCCACGGACTGTTCGGGCTGGTGAGCAGGCCGACGGTATAGGCGCCGACCGCGTAGAAGCCGACGTAACCGAGGTCGAGCAGACCGGCTTGGCCGACAACCACATTCAGTCCGACGGCGATGAGCGCGTACATGGCGAACTGCGCCATCACACCGCCGAAACTCACGGCCGGGGTGTCGAGCAGCGGTGGCGGAAACAGCGGGAGCAGCGCCAGCGCGATGATCGCGGGGATGCCGACGGCCCATTGCGCGGGCCTGGACAATCCGCCCCACCAGTCGCGAATCGTATCGCCGAGACCGGCTTTCGACGGCGCGGTGGGTTCTGCGGAGGGGTCTCCGGTGGGTTCTTTGATCACGTCGGTCATGCGCGTGCCCTTCCGAGGCTTTCACCCAGAATGCCGGTCGGCCGGAACATCAGCACGGTCACCAGCAGGACGAACGCGACCACGTCGCGCCATTCGGTGCCGAACAGGATCTGACCGTACTGCTCGGCGATACCGAGGATCAGCCCGCCGAGCAGCGCACCGCGCAGATTGCCGATGCCGCCGAGCACCGCGGCGCTGAATGCCTTGATACCGAGGATGAATCCGCCGGAGTAGATGATGCCGGTCGGCACCCGCAGGGTGTAGAGCAGCGCGGCCGCGCCGGCGAGCACACCGCCGATGAGGAAGGTCAGCATGATGACCCGTTCCCGCGAAACACCCATCAGCGTCGCGGTATCGGGATCCTGGGCGACGGCGCGAATGCCGCGGCCGAATTTGGTCTGGTTGATCAGCACTTCGGTCACGATCGCGAGGAAGACCGCGGAGACCACGATCACGATGGCGACATTGGTGACGTCGGCGCCGAGAAAGCTGAACTGCACCTTGGGATCGACGAGCCGGATGCCGGTCTGGGCGTTGGTGCCGCCGAGACCCGGTTTGATCTTGGGCAGGATGTAGTGCACGAATTCCTGGATCACGAACGACATACCGATCGCGGTGATCAGGAAGGCGAGGGGTTTCGCGCCGCGTTTACGCAGGGGCCGGTAGGCGACACGCTCCAAACCCACCGCGGCCGCGCCGGAGACCGCCATTCCGAACAGCATGGCGAGCCCGAGGAAGACGATGGTCATCACCACGCCTTGGGAATACACGTCACCACTCGGTGCGAAGCCGAGTAATTCCAACCCCACGTAGGAGCCGAACATACCCAACATGAATATTTCCGAATGGGCGAAATTGATCAGCCGCAGCACGCCGTAGACCAATGTGTAGCCCACGGCGACGAGGGCGTAGATCGACCCGTACGTCAGTCCGTCCACGGTGAGGCGCCAGAACTGGTCCACCACCCCGGAGACATTGAAGTCGATCGACCCGTTGGCAAGCAGGGCCACGCCGACCGAAGCGGTTGAAGGCATTCGTATCTCTCGCGTCGGGAAACGGCGTGTGCGGGTCCTCGCGGGACCCGCACACGCCGCTCATACTCGTAGTCGAACTACTTGACCTGGTACATCCAGATCTGGATGTTCGACAGTTCCCCGGTCTCGTTCCACTTGTACTGACGGGCCACACCGGTGCCGTCGTAGTTGCGCACATAGTCGACGAGATCCGCGCGGGTCACCTTACCCGCGGCGATACCCTTCAGCACGATGGTGGTGAGGTCGTAGCCCTCGACCGAGTAGACGCCGGGCGCCTGACCGTTGAGCGCCTTGTATTCCGCGGTGAACTTCTCCGGGGCCGGGCTGCACGGGCACGACAGGTACGCGTCCTTGGCCGAACCGCCTGCCTGGCGGACGAATTCGGGATCGTTGCTGCCGTCGGCGGACGCGAAGGTCGCCGTCACGCCACCGGTGCGCAGCTGCTGCACGAACGGCGCCGACTCGGCGTAGTAGCCCGAGTAGAAGATGGCGTCCGGCTTGGCGGCGGCCAGCTGGGACACCGCGGCGGAGAAGTCCTTGTCGCCTTCCTTCACACCGACGGTGCAGCTCGGGTCGACCGCCGAACCCGCCGACGCGGTGAACGCGTCGGCCAGGCCCTTGCCGTAGTCGGTGTTGTCGACGACGACGCAGATCTTCTTGTAGCCGAGTTTGCCGGTCAGGTACTTCGCGACCGCGGGGCCCTGCGAGTTGTCGTTGCCCAGACCACGGAAGAAGGTCTTCCAGCCGTTCTGGGTCAGCGTCGGGTTGGTGGCGGACGCCGTCAGCGTCGGCATACCCGCCTCGCTGAGGATGCCGCCGGTCGCCTTGGTCTCACCGGAGAACGTGGGGCCGATCAGCGCGACGATATTGGGATCGCTGACGATCGTCGGAATGACCTGGGTGGCGATCTGCGCCTTACCCTCGGTGTCGAATTCCTTGACCTTGATCTGGCAGTCCGGGTTGGCCTTGTTGTGCTTGTCGAGCGCGAGTTTCACGCCCATCACGACGTTGATACCGAGAGCCGCGTTGCCGCCGGTGAGCGGGCCCGCCATGCCGATCGTCAGCGGAGCGCATTTGGCCTTGCCGTCGCCGGCCGGATCCGCCGCGGTGCCACCGTCGCTCGCGGGAACTTCGTTGCCTTCGGTGTCGAGTTGCACGACCGGCTGGATGGACAGGTCGGCGCTGCCACCGCCGCCGCCGTTGTCGGTCGACTTATCACTGCACCCCGACAGCACCAGCGCGGCGGCCGCGCCGATCACCACCACGCCACGCGTCGTACGACTGCGCCATGTCGAACTAAGCACGTCTCACCTCTACGTCCTGTGTTCCCCCCGGCTCTCGGAGGAGGCCGACCACGTCGGCCCGGACAGAACATAGCGTTGGTACGTTAGATCCGCATCACATTCGCATCATGCCTGCGACATCGTGTCGAATTCTTTTTTACGTTTACGTTTCGAATGAGTAAAGTTTTCCGGCCGCGCCCCGATGCGGGGCGAATTTCCGGTCACTTCGGAGTCAGATTCTCCAGCACCACCTCGGCTACCGCCTTCATGGTGGTGCGCCGGTCCATGGCCGTCCGCTGAATCCATTTGAAGGCCTGCGGCTCCGACAGACCCTGCGTCTGCATCAGCACACCCTTGGCACGTTCGACCAGCTTGCGGGTCTCCAGACGATCGGTGAGGTTGGCGACCTCGCTCTCGAGCGCGGCGATCTCGTGGAAGCGGCTGGCCGCCAACTCGATGGCGGGCACCAGATCCGATTTGGTGAACGGCTTCACCAGATATGCCATCGCACCGGCGTCACGCGCCCGTTCGACCAGGTCGCGCTGACTGAACGCGGTGAGAATCACCACCGGCGCAACACGTTTGGACGCGATCTCGGCCGCGGCGTCGATTCCGTCGCGCCGCGGCATCTTCACATCCATGATGACCAGATCCGGTCGATGCTCGATCGCGAGATCGACCGCCTGCTGGCCATCGCCCGCCTCACCGACGACCTGATAACCCTCCTCGGTCAGCATCTCGACCAGGTCCATGCGGATGAGCGCCTCGTCCTCGGCGACGACGACCCGCTTCGCCCCGGCGTCGCGCTTCGTGCCGGCGCCCCCTGCTGCAGTGCTCATAGGTAGACCCCTCTGGTTCCGATGCCTGTCCCGACACGCCGGAAGGAGCCACAGCGGCAGACCCGGATCCTGTCGAACACCAGGCCTCGCCATCGCCCCACCCGGTACGCATTCGAGTGATGTAGAGAGTACCTTTCAGTTTCTCGGAGAACGTAGATACCCTGCGCAAAGAGCGGACGGCGTGGTGCAAGTCGCAACCCGTTCGCGATAGGCGCCTCCGACCCGCTATAGTTCTCCTCCGGTGCGCCGGGTTGGCGGAACTGGCAGACGCGACGGTCTCAAAAACCGTTGTCCGAAAGGACGTGTGGGTTCGAGTCCCACACTCGGCACCAGGGTGAAGGGCGGTTGCGAAAGCAACCGCCCTTCCTGTTCTCCGCTCCGATTCCGCAATCGGCCCGCTACGCGCCCGGCACCGATACCCCCGGTCAGGGCTTCGGAATCACCTGTGCGCGCCGAGGTGACTTTCATCCGTACCGCGCGGTCGACTTCCCGGTCGGTTGAACCGTGGCGAGGTCTCGTTCGTAGTCCCTGTGTGGTGGCCGGTGGCCGAGTCCGGTAACAGCTGTCGCCCTCGGGCGGCGGAGAGGTGGGGTCGGATGCGTGTGAACAGGACGACGGTCGATCTGTCCGGATATCCGGATCTCGTCGTCATCTATCTGGGGATGCGGGTGCGTAAACCGCGCGGGATCGCGCGCCTGCTGGGATTGGGGCCGAAACTGTACCGCTCGCATCGGGACCGGCCCGACGGGCTGCTGCTGCACGAGGACGTGGTGTGGGGGCTCTTTCCGCCGCACTGGGGAGCGCGGCAGTATTGGCGCGATCTGGACAGCCTGGAACGGTGGACGCGTTCGGCGCCGCACCGCGATTGGTGGCAGAAATTCCTCGCCGATTCCGGTGGCACCGGATTCTGGCACGAGGCCTATTTCGCGCGCGGCGGAATCGACGCGATGTACGACGATATGGATCCGGGAACCGGGCTCGCGCGATTCGCGCCCGTCGTATCGTCACGCGGGCGGATGTTCTCCACCCGGGGGCGGGTGTACGACAAACCCGCGGGCGTCGCGCCGGTGGTTCCGGAATCGACTTATTACCGAACCGAATCCGAGTGAGCGACACCACATTACCGACCGCTTCGGACGTCACGGGATTGGGATGGGAAACGGTTGGGTAAGTAGTGGGGGTAACGCCCCTGCGGCTGCGGATCGTGACGAATAGCGAGCGACAGTGCGAATATCCGGGTGCGTTCCGTGTACGGCATCCGACCCGCAGGTGAATATATCGGCGCGCGCCTGTGATTCACCCTTTTCGGCCCGTTGGACCGATAACGGGCAGATTACGGTGAACCTATGCACGTCCTGTTCGTCTGCAACGGCAATGTCTGTCGCTCGGTGATCGCCGAGCGGGTCGCCCGCGCCGTCGCGGCCGAACACCGGCTACCCGGGCTGACCGCGGAGAGCGCGGGAACCCGCGCGCTGGTCGGCTTCCCCGTGGAACCGCTCGCCGCGCAGACCATCACCGGCCTCGGCGCCGATCCGGCGGGGTTCCGGGCGCGGAAACTGAAACCGGAGATGATCGACAGGGCTGATCTGGTTCTGGCCATGACCGAACAGCTGCGCGACCAGGCGGCGGCGCTGGCCTTCGGGGCCGCTCCGCGCACCTTCACCCTGCTCGAAGCGCACCGTATCGCCAAGGTCACCGGTGCGCGCACGATCGCCGAACTGCACCGGTCGCGTGACAATCTGTCGCTGGTCGGACGGGAGAACATCGCCGATCCGGTCGGCCTGTCAGAAGCCGCGTTCTGCGAGGTCGGCGACCGGATCGCCGAAACCCTCGTCCCGCTGTTGCTGGCCCTGGCGCCGCACGAACCGACGCATCGCGAGGCCGAGCGGGGTCCGGGACTGGTGATGCGACCGGCGGTCCGTTCGGCCCCGCTCGCGTCGTTCCTGGCGGCACAGCACATCCGTTGAGTGGGACGCACACAACAATTCCGCCCCGACTGTGTCGTCCGCGGGCATCGAGGGATTACACTCCCGGCGAACATACTTCCGCCGTTGATGGTTCGACACACGACAGGAATCAGACATGCCGAAACGAATTTCGGATGTTTCTCTCCATGTTTATGTGACACCGGAAGCCCTGGAACGTGTCGTCGAGACGGTGCGCGGGGTGGTCGACGATCATTTGGAGGACCGCGACGTCTTCGCGTGGCGGTTCACACTGCCCGTCGACACCGAGGACCCCGTCCACATCGTGCTCGAATCCCAGTGGCGGGTAGACCATCCCGACGCGGAGCCCGGTGATCGCCGGACCTACGAGATCGCACTGAGCCTGGTCGGCGCGCAACGCGACCTGAGCGCACCCGGTCTGGCGGCGCTGGAGCGCAGGCTGATGCTGGAGACCGCGGGCGGGATCACCGGTCCCGAGATCCCGCGCACCATCCGGACGCAGCGCCGCGACACCTTCGACTTCGAGACCGAACGGGAAAGCCTGTAGGACAGCCGGATACGCCCCCGATACGACAGGACCCCGCCGGACCTCGAATACCCGAGGACGACGGGGCCCTTCTCGCTTCAGCGACGCGGCGGGAAATGCCGGATCATGCCCTCCTGCACCACGGTGGCGAGCAGGTCGCCGCCGCGCGAGTAGAACCGGCCGGTGGCCAGGCCGCGTGACCCCGCGGCGACCGGGGATTCGGTGGCGTAGAGCGCCCACTCGTCGAAGCGGAACGGGCGATGGAACCAGATGGAGTGGTTCACCGTCGCGGCGACGATGCGATCCAGACCCCAGGAGAGTCCGTGCGTGGTGATGATGGAGTCCAGAATCGTCGTGTCCGACGAATACCCCAGTGTCGCAACGTGGATCAGCGGATCGTCGGGGAGTGTGCCGTCGGCCTTCATCCAGACCCGATTGTGATTGAGCTGCTCCCCGGTGCCCTTCATGATCCAGGCCGGGTCGTTCGTGTAGCGCATATCGATCGGATGCGGCGCCTTGACGAACATCTGCAACTTGTCCTCGAAGCCCGCGAAATGCTCTTCGACCCGCGGCAGCCCGTCCGGATCGGGCACTTCGGGCTTGTCGTGGGCGTGTTCGAGCCCCTTGGCCCACTCCTGGAACGCGGCGAGCATGACGAACAGTTCCTGTCCGTCCTGGCTCGCGGTCACGGTCCGGTTGGCCAGTGAACGGCCGTCCCGGTGCCGGTCCACGCGGTACTCGATCGGCTGCTTGGGGTCGCCACCGCGCACGAAATGCGCGTTGACGACGTGCAGCGGGCGATCACCCGCGGTGCGTCCCGCCGCGATGATGCCCTGCGAGACCAGTTGCCCGCCGAAGGTCCTGCTCGCCACCTTCGCCGGATGCCGACCGACGAAGACGTCCTCGTCGACCTGCTCGAGATCCAGCAGGCCGAGCAGGATGTCGAGGTCGGTCCCCTCCGTCGATTCGATGTCGACGGCGCCACCTAGGGCAGCTGACATTTAGTGATCCTCCTCGCCGATGCGGTGCACATGGATCAGATTGGTCGAACCGACAGTACCGGGCGGGGACCCCGCCACGATGACCACCAGGTCTCCCTTCTCGTATCGGCCCATCGACAGAAGTGATACATCGACCTGGTGGATCATGGCATCGGTGCTGTTCACCGTCGGCACGATGAAGGTTTCGGTGCCCCAGGTCAAGGCCAGCTGACTGCGCACCTCGGGCAGCGGGGTGAACGCGAGCAGCGGCAGGTGGGTGTGCAGGCGGGCCAGCCGTCGCACGGTGTCGCCGGACTGGGTGAAGGCGACCAGCGCCTTGGCGTTGAGCCGCTCGCCGATATCGCGGGCGGCGTAGGAGATGACGCCGCGCTTGGTGCGCGGCACGTGGGTCAGCGGAGGCACCCGCGTCGATTCCATCTCCACGGCCTGCACGATCCGCGCCATGGTCCGCACGGTCTCGATCGGGTACGCGCCGACCGAGGTCTCACCGGACAGCATCACCGCGTCGGCGCCGTCGAGCACGGCGTTCGCGACGTCGGAGGCCTCGGCCCTGGTCGGGCGCGAGTTCTCGATCATCGACTCGAGCATCTGGGTCGCCACGATGACGGGTTTGGCGTTCTCCCTTGCCATCTGGATGGCGCGCTTCTGCACCAGCGGCACCTGCTCGAGCGGCAGTTCCACACCGAGATCGCCGCGCGCCACCATGACGGCGTCGAAGGCCAGCACGACGGCCTCGAGATTGTCGATGGCCTCCGGCTTCTCGAGTTTGCCGATGACCGGCACCCGGCGCCCGACGCGGTCCATGATGTCGTGCACCAGCTCGACGTCGGAGGGCGAGCGCACGAACGAGAGCGCGATGAAATCGACGCCGAGTTTCAGCGCGAATTCCAGATCCTCGATGTCCTTTTCGGACAGGGCGGGTACCGAGATGTCCATGCCGGGCAGCGAGACGCCCTTGTTGTTGGAGACGGGGCCGCCCTCGGTGACGCGGCAGATCACGTCGTTGCCGTCGACACCGGTGACGGTCAGGCCGATCTTGCCGTCGTCGACCAGCAGCCGGTCACCGGCTTTGGCGTCGGTGGCCAATTCCTTGTAGGTGGTGGAGACCCGGTCGTGCGTGCCGTCGACTTCGTCCACGGTGATGCGGACTTCTTCGCCGGTGGCCCAGACCGTGCGCCCCTCGGTGAACCGACCGAGGCGGATCTTGGGTCCCTGTAGGTCGGCGAGGATGCCGACGGCTCTGCCGAGATGATCGGAGGCCTGACGCACCTTCTTATAGTTCTCGGCATGGTCGGCGTGTTCCCCGTGACTGAAATTCAGCCGGGCAACGTCCATGCCGCTCTCGACGAGTTCGCGGATACGGTCCTCGGTGGCAGTGGCCGGGCCGAGCGTGCACACAATCTTCGTCCGTCGCATCACGGGTTAGAGCCTAATCCCGTTGGGGTACCGGGGCCTGTGCTGGCCTCGGTGAAACCTGGGTGAAAACAATGCGCACGCAACGATGCACCGTGCGAGGAGAACTCTCACCGGGCGCGACCTCGGGCTGTTCGGTGGCAGGTGTGCGGGCGAAACCGGGTCACAGCGCGACATTCCGGTGCCGACCGGCATCGGCGCCGAATTTGTGACGTGTAAAGGCCGAAGTGCGTGCGGACGGAGGGAACGCGACGGTCGGGCACTCTCGCGAAACCGCGATGTCCACCCCACTTGACAGAGCGATATTACGCGCGCGTGACAGCGCGCTCACCCCGCCGTTCTACCCCGATCCACCGCCACCGAGGCGACCTCGGTACTCGGGAGACCCCCGGAAATGCGAACGGGCACCCCGCCGTGCGGCGGAGTGCCCTTCTCATGCCTTCGATCAGCCGGATCAGCCGCGCAGCGGGCGACCTTCGGCGTCGGGCACCTTGCCGGTGAGCATCATGATGCCGTCGATCAGCGCCCAGATGCCGCAGCCACCGCAGGTGACGAGTTGCAGGATGCCGATGGTGGTGTGGCCGGTGTAGAAGCGGCCCACGCCCAGGGTTCCGACGAAAAGCTGCAACAGACCCGCGGTCAGCTTCTCCTTATCGGAAAACGGCGTTCCGTACTGGTCGCGGCCGTAGGGAGCTTCGGCGTCACCGGGGTACCCGCCCGGCTGACCGCCGTAGGGCGCGGGGGCATAGCCACCCGGCTGCTGGCCGTACTGGGGCTGCCCGTACTGGGGCTGCTGGCCGTAGGGATCGCTCGGCGGCTGGTTGTACTGCGGCTGTCCCGGTGCGGCCCCCGGCTTGTTCAGGTCAGGCCCCGTGCCCTGCGGGCCGTACTGGGGTCCGCCGGGGTTCTGCTGATAGGGGTCGGTCACGAAATGTCCTCCTCATTTTGTGCGGGCGCTCCCCCGCCTGTGGCGCGTCCTGTCGGACGCCGGAAACCGTGACCCTGTTCGCCACGGACCGGCGGGTTCGACGACGAGCGTGTCCGACTGGTTCCGGCGGGCGCCGAATCGGCTCTCCCGCTCGGATTCCACCCCGAGACCTGCTCGAAGTCGTGTCCGACTCGGCGGCTTCGCCAGACTCTACTGTCTTCGGCTCCGCGACGCCGACCTCGGCCGACTCGTCGTCCGGCGAACGGTTCGCCGGACCCGCTACGGTTATCGCACGGCGTGACCGATCCGTTGCCGTTTCGGCCGAGAAATTCGCCGGAGGCGCGGAATCCGTGCGCGCGCCCGCGAATGCCGGGGCGTCTCAGGACCTGTCGGCGGTATCGCCCTCGGCGACGGCGGAGGTGTCGTTGCCGGTCGCGGCCGAATTCTTCGTACCGTTGACGCCGTTCGCCGCGGACTTGCCGGATTCGGTGGCGGACGATGCCTTCGAGGTAGCGGAGCTCGTCTCGCTCGGCGTGGCCTCCGAATCCGGTTCGGCCGTCGTGGCGGATCCACTCGGCTTCGCGACGGTGGCGGATTCGGCCTCGGCGGCGGATTTCCCGAGGGCGACCGATGACGCCTCCGACTCGTCCTCCGTGGATTTCACGTCCGTCTCCGATTCAGCCTTCACGTCGGGTTCGTCGGCGGTCTCGGACTTCGCGTCGTCGTCGGACTCCGCTTCCGCCCCCACGACCGGTTCGATCACCTCCGGATTCGCGCCCACCGCACGCAGTTCGGCGAACTGCCACGGCCACGGGCGGCGCACCGCGTCGGGTTGCAGCATCTGCGCTGTCTCACGGCCCTTGGTCGCGAAGACGAAGTAGGCGATGGCCGCGAGGAATACCAGGGCGGAGGTGAAGGAGTTGATGCGGATACCCGCGATATGGGTCGCCTCGTCGTCACGCAGCAGTTCGACCACGAAACGGCCGACGCAGTAGCCCGCGACGTAGAGCGCGAACAGGCGACCGTGCCCGATGCGGAAACGCTTGTCGATCTGCACCAGCAGCACGACCACGATCAGGTTCCAGACCATCTCGTAGAGGAATGTCGGCTGCACGACCTTCTCGACGACGCCGGTGGAGACGCCGTTCATCATGTCCAGCTTGCCGTCGTCGTCGAAACGCAGGTTGATCTCGAGTCCCCACGGCAGGTCGGTCTCCCGGCCGTAGAGTTCCTGGTTGAAATAGTTGCCGAGCCTGCCGATGGCCTGGGCGAGCAGAATCGGCGGCGCGATGGCGTCACCGAACGCGGGCAACGGGATTCGGTAGATCCGGCAGCCGATCCAGGCGCCGATGCCGCCGAGGAAGACCGCGCCCCAGATACCGAGACCACCCTGGTAGATCTTCAGCGCGTCGAGCGGATCACCGCCCTCGCCGAAGTACTTCTGCCAGTCCGTCGCCACGTGGTAGAGCCGTCCGCCGACGAGTCCGAACGGTACGGCGAACATCGCGACGTCGAGTACCGTGCCGGATCGTCCGCCGCGCTCCTGCCAGCGGCGTTCGCCCCACCAGATGGCGACGACGATGCCGATGATGATGCACAGGGCATAGGCCCGTAGCGGGAACGGACCGATCTGCCACACGCCCTGCGAGGGGCTGGGAATGTAGGCCAGCACGTCGCTGTTGGCCACGACACTGTCTGCCAGGACTCGTAAGGTCACGGTCGCCACCGTAGCGGAGGCACGACCCCCGGCGAGCGTCGCGGTCCGATCACACGCCGCTCAACGGCGCGAGCCGACGAAGACCGGAACGGAAACGCCGGTCACCACGCACCGCGTATCACGGCGGTGACACCGCGAATCACGGCAGCCGATCAGGACCGTACGGTCGCGGAGCGAACACCCTCGGCGAGTTCGGCGGTGAGCGTGTGCACCGCGTCCAGCCCTTCGGCTGCGGCGCTGACCAGCGCCGAACCGACAATGACACCGTCCGCGTACGACGCGATCTCGGCGGCCTGCGCACCCGATCGAACACCGAGGCCGACGCCGATCGGTATATCGGAATGCGTGCGGATCCGCGCGCACAGCGCGGGCGCGGCCGAGGAAACCATGTCGCGCGCTCCGGTCACACCCATCGTCGACGCCGCGTAGATGAATCCGCGCGAGGCCTCCAGGGTCTTGACCAGTCGCTCCTCGGTGGAGGACGGCGCGACCAGGAAGATCCGGTCCAGATCGTGGGCGGCGGAGGCGACGAACCAGTCGTCGGCCTCCTCCGGGATGAGATTCGGGGTGATGATGCCCGCGCCGCCCGCACCGGCGAGATCGCGCGCGAACCGGTCGACGCCGTAGCGCAGCACCGGATTCCAGTAGCTCATGACCACGGCCTGACCGCCCGCGGCGGTGATCGCCTCGACCACGGAGAACACGTCGCGCACGCGGACGCCGCCGCGCAGCGCCTGTTCGGCGGCGGCCTGGATCGTCGGGCCGTCCATGACGGGATCGGAGTACGCGACGCCGACTTCCACGATGTCGCATCCGGATTCGACCATCGCCTTGCACACGGCGATGGACCCGGCCAGATCGGGATAACCGGCGGGCAGGTAGCCGATGAGCGCCGCCCTGCCCTCGCCGCGCGCGGCGGCGAAGGTGTTGGCGAGGCGGGACTGCTGACTCATGCGCCGGTCTCCTCGTCGTGCTCGTCGAACAGACCGAACCAGCGGGCCGCGGTGTCCATATCCTTGTCGCCACGCCCGGACAGATTGACCAGGATGATCGCTCCCGGTCCGAGTTCCGCGCCCAGTTTCAGCGCACCGGCCACGGCGTGCGCCGATTCGATGGCCGGGATGATGCCTTCGGCGCGGCTCAGCAGCAGCAGCGCGTCCATCGCCTCGGTGTCGGTGATCGGCCGGTACTCGGCGCGCCCGACATCCTTGAGGTACGCGTGCTCCGGACCGACGCCCGGGTAGTCCAGGCCCGCCGAGATCGAATGCGATTCGATCGTCTGGCCGTCCTCGTCCTGGAGGAGGTAGGAGTACGCGCCCTGGAACGCGCCCGGTGTGCCGCCGGTGAAGGTGGCGGCGTGCCTGCCGGTGTCGACGCCGTCGCCCGCCGCCTCGTAGCCGATCAGCCGAACGTCGGTGTCGTCCAGGAAGGGGTGGAAGATGCCGATGGCGTTGGATCCGCCGCCGACGCAGGCCACGACCGCCGCGGGCAGTCCGCCGGTGAGCGCGCGTACCTGGGCTTTCGCCTCCATGCCGACGATGCGCTGGAAATCGCGCACCATCATCGGGAACGGATGCGGGCCCGCCGCGGTGCCGAAGCAGTAGTAGGTGGCGTCGGCGTTGGTGACCCAGTCGCGCAACGCCTCGTTGATGGCGTCCTTGAGGGTCTGCGAACCGGTCGTCACCGAGACGACCTCGGCGCCGAGCAGACGCATGCGCGCCACGTTCAGTGCCTGCCGGGCGGTATCGACCGCGCCCATGTAGACGACGCATTCGAGGCCGAGCAGCGCGCACGCGGTCGCGGTCGCGACGCCGTGCTGGCCCGCCCCGGTCTCGGCGATGACGCGGGTCTTGCCCATCCGCTTGGCGAGCAGTGCCTGCCCGAGCACGTTGTTGATCTTGTGCGAGCCGGTGTGGTTGAGATCCTCGCGCTTGAGCAGGATGCGCGCGCCGCCCGCGTGTTCGGCCAACCGCGTGCATTCGAAGACCGGCGAGGGCCGTCCCGTGTAGTCGCGCTGCAAGCGGTCGAGCTCGTCGAGGAAGACCGGGTCGAGCCTGCACTTGTCGTATTCGGCGGTGACTTCCTCGATGACCGCCATCAACGCCTCGGGCACGTGCCTACCGCCGTAGACGCCCCAGTGGCCGCCCGGATCGGGCTCGTGCGCGCTGCGCTCGTGGACGCCCTGACTGGCCTTGGGCAGCGAACTCGTCGCCATCACCGGCCCCTGCGGGCCGGTTTGGGGCAGGACGGGTGGGTGCCCGCCGTCACCAGCTGCAACACCGCCGCGCGGGGGTCGCCACTGGTCACCAGACCCTCACCGACGAGGACGGCATCCGCGCCCGCGCCCGCGTAGGCGAGCAGGTCGGCGGTGCCGCGCACGCCGGATTCGGCGATCCGGATGACCTCGGTCGGCAGGCCGGGGGCGATCCGCGCGAAGACGTCGCGATCGACCTCGAGGGTTTTGAGATTGCGCGCGTTCACCCCGATCACCGAGGCGCCTGCCTCGAGCGCGCGGTCGGCCTCTTCCTCGGTGTGCACCTCGACCAGCGCGGTCATGCCGAGCGATTCGGTGCGGTCGATCAGCGAGGAGAGCACGTCCTGTTCCAGGGCGGCGACGATCAGCAAAATCACGTCGGCGCCGTGCGCGCGGGCCTCGTGGATCTGGTACGGGCCGATGACGAAATCCTTGCGCAGGATCGGGATGCTCACCGAGGCGCGCACCGCGTCCAGATCATCGAGTGAACCGCCGAAACGACGGCCTTCGGTCAGGACGCTGATGATGCGCGCGCCGCCGTCCTCGTAGGCCTTCGCCAGACTGGCCGGATCGGGGATGTCGGCGAGAGCGCCCTTGGACGGACTGGATCGCTTGACCTCGGCGATGACGCCGATGCCGTCCTCCAGGAGTGCGGCACGGCCGTCGAGCGGCGACGGGGCGCGGGTCGCGGCGGCTTTGATGGCCTGGAAGTCCAGGACGGCTTCGCGAGCGGCCACATCCGCGCGGACCCCGTCGAGAATCGAGTCGAGTACCGTCATCTGGCTCGAATCCTTTCTGGGGAGACGGACTTGCTGCCTGAGAATCCCCCCAGGCGCTGTCTCACCGATGCTGACAAAGAATAAATGGCGTGCTCTTTCCCGATCGCGGCGGGGTTGGCCCGGCCACGACACCTCCGGTCGGGTATCCCGCGCGCGACGTGGCGCGCGGTGCCCGCGATGACGTCAACGGTCATGGCCGCCCGGTTCGTCGCGGTGGGACTTGTCCTGCGCGTCGTCGGCCGCCGCGGTCTCTCCGGAACTCTCCTCGGTCGGGTCGGTGCCCGCGTCGAGCGCGTCCCACAGCACCCGTTCGGACAGACCGCCGTCGGGGGCGTCGGCGTCGCGTTTGGCGACCTGTTCGGTGGCGGCGGCGCGGCGGAACACCGGATTGTCGTATTTGCCGGACAGTCGCGCGGTCTGTTCGGGCATTCGCGCCAGCAGGACCGCCGCGACGAAGGCGGCGGCGGCCGCGGCGAGGGTGAGCCAGGCCGGGAACGGCGCGACGACGACCTCGGTGACCGTGGCGCGCCCCGGCAGCTCGGCCAGTGTCGCGGCGCGTTCCTCGGTCGCGCCGGAACCGGTCAGCAGCGCGAAGGACGGCACGGCGGTCACCGCGGCGACCAGGCCGACCAGGATGCCGACGATACGACGCAGCCAGCCGCGCGTGGCGAGCACCGCCGCGACGGCGGACAGCAGGACCAGGGCGAGCGGGGTGAGCGCGCCGAACCAGTCGCTGCCGAGGAGTTCGTCGGTTCTGGGCTGGGTCAGGCCGTCGGTCGACGACACCGTGACCCAGGTCAGGCGCGAAGAACCCCACATGGCCGCCGCGGCGAGCGCCATGAGCGTGATCGCGCCGACCGGATACCGGCGTGCCTGCCGCGCCGCGCTCGGCGCGGCGCCCGCATCGGGTTGCTGATCTGTCACGGCGGGATCCGTCATCGGCTACCGTCCGGCGCGGGCGGGACACCCGGCTCCATGCCGTAGGCGCGCAGGGTTTTCGCGGCGGCGACGGCCTTGAGCACCGCCATCGCCTTGTTCCTCGCCTCCACGTCCTCGTATTCGGGATCGGAATCGGCGACGACGCCCGCGCCCGCCTGCACATAGGCCGTGCCGTCCTTGAGCAGGGCGGTGCGGATGGCGATGGCGGTATCGGCGTCGCCCGCGAAATCGAGATACCCGACGACGCCGCCGTAGACGCCGCGACGGGTCGGCTCCAATTCCTCGATGAGTTCCATCGCCCGCACCTTCGGCGCACCGGACAGCGTGCCCGCGGGGAAGCAGGCGTTGACCGCGTCGAGCGCGATCCGCCCGGGGGCGAGACGGCCGGACACCGTCGAGACCAGGTGCATGACGTGGCTGTAGCGCTCGATGTGGCGGTAGTCGGTGACCCGGACGGTGCCCGGCTGACAGACCCGGCCCAGATCGTTGCGGCCCAGGTCGACCAGCATCAGGTGCTCGGCGTTCTCCTTCTCGTCGGCCAGCAGGCCCTTCTCGAGCAGCAGATCGTCCTCCTCGGTGACACCGCGCCAGCGGGTGCCCGCGATCGGGTGCGTCGTGGCGACGCCGTCCTGCACCGTCACCAGGGATTCCGGACTCGACCCGACGATGGAGAACGCGGTACCGCCGTCGCCGTCGGGGATATGGATCAGGTACATGTACGGACTCGGGTTGGAGGCACGCAACATCCGGTAGAGGTCGATCGGCGCGCCGTCGTAGTCCATCTCGAAGCGCTGCGACAGCACGACCTGGAAGGCTTCGCCCGCCTCGATCTCCTTGATCAGCCGTCGCACGCCCGCGCCGAATTCCTCGGTGGTGCGCCTGCGCAGGTATTCCGGTTCGGGCTGATCGAAGACCGACACCGTGGACGGCGACGGCGCGGCGAGCGCCGAGGTCATCCGGTCCAATCGCGCGACGGCGTCGTCGTAGGCCTCGTCCACCCGTTCGGCGGTGCCGTTCCAGTTCACCGCGTTGGCGATCAGCGTGATCGCGCCCTCGTGGTGATCGAACGCGGCGAGATCGGTCGCGAGCAGCAGCACCATCTCGGGCAGCCCCAGATCGTCGGTCGCGATCTCGGGCAGACGTTCGATCCTGCGGACCGCGTCGTACCCCAGATAACCGACCATGCCTCCGGTCAGCGGGGGCAGATCGGGCAACCGCTCGGTGCGCAGCAATTCCAGTGTCTCGCGCAGCGCGAGCAGTGGATCGCCGCCCGACGGCGCGTCCACCGGGATATTGCCGAGCCACGTCGCCTCGCCGTCGACGACGGTCAACGCCGACGGACTTCCCGCGCCGATGAAGGACCAACGCGACCAGGACCGCCCGTTCTCCGCGGACTCGAAAAGGAAGGTGCCCGCCCGGTCGCCGCCGAGTTTGCGGTACGCGGACAGCGGAGTTTCCGAGTCGGCCAGCACCTTTCGGATCACCGGGACGACCCGATGCTCCGCGGCGAGGGCGTGGAACTGTGCACGGGTCGTGGTTGTCGGTGTCGACGCGCCTGGCATGGCCCCATCATCCCAGCACCGGCTCCCCCGCCGACGAGCGGTGTCCACACACGTTCGCCGCACCCGTCCCCGACCCGCACCGCGCCGGAGTCGCCGTCCGGGCCCGCGCCGCGATCGCCGCCGTAACTTTTTCCGCGACGCGACGATTCGCCGACGACGGGTAGTGTCCGAGTCATGCAGACAGGTCAGCTCGCCCCCCTATTCGAGCTCCCCGATCAGTCCGGTACGCCCCGTTCGCTCGAAGCACTGCTCGCGGACGGTCCTCTGGTTCTGTTCTTCTATCCCGCCGCCAACACGCCCCTGTGCACCGCCGAGGCCTGCCATTTCCGTGATCTGGCCGCCGAATTCCAGAAGATCGGCGCGTCCTGCGTGGGAATCAGCACCGACGGCGTCGACACCCAGGCGGGGTTCGCCGCCAAACAGGGCCTCGGCTACCCGCTGCTGTCCGATTCCGACGGCGCGGTCGCCGCGCAGTTCGGCGTCAAGCGCGGACTGCTCGGCAAACTCGCGCCGGTCAAACGCCAGACTTTCGTCATCGATACCGACCGCACCGTGCTGAAGGTCATCGCCAGTGAGATCCGCGCGGGCGTGCACGCCGACGACGCGCTGGAATTCCTGACCAAGCGTGCCGGATAGGAATACCTCCGCGCGATCGTAAACGGGGCCGTGCGCCGTCGCTCGAGCGGTGGCACCGCACCGACCGGCGCCGGATCCGTCGCCGATACCGCGTGTGTCCGGCACGAAACTCCTTCTCGCCGACAGGGATTCGGCTGTCACGACAGTGACCGAGACGACGAGATCGGTCTCGGCCGCGCCAGGCACACCGGATCGCTTCGACGTGGCCCCGGTCGATCCGGCCTTGCGGCAGAACTGCTGGATGCCCACCCCACCGGACGCCATCAGCGGTGCGGGCGGCGGCAGTCCTCCGCGTTACGCGGGCGCCCGGGTCGATCCGGCCTTGTCGCAGAACTGCGGTACCCCCATCCCGCCGGAGCTCATCAGCGTTGCGGGCGGCGGCGGACCTCCGCGTTACGCCGGGCCGCACCCGATGCCCGGTCTCCGACGCGGGCGGCGAGCCGGCGAAGGCAGTACCGACGATCAGCCGATGCGGTCTCGATCCGCCGAAATGCCCATATAGCGGAGGCGGCGGCGGTTCGACGCCCTGCCGAACCGCTGCGGCAACCGCGCGTGACGCGCTCACCGGCAGGTTCGGCGCGCCGATAGGGTCACGGCACCGGCTACCGGCGGTCACCTCCGAAACGGCGGTGGCCCACGCCGCTACCTCCACGCGATCGAGCAGCAACCGTGCCGATATTCCGGTGGAGATTTCACCCATCCTGTGAATGACCTCACGACATCCGGCAACTCTGAGACGGTCGAGCGAAGTCGTGGCAAACTCGATATTCGCAGGTGACAGTGACTATCGGACTTGTGAACGCACGTCGCTGGCTCGAGAGAGGCACATGGTGACGAAGTGGCTCGACCCCGTCGAACAGCGGGCGTGGCGCGCGATCGTCGCGCTCATGACCCGGTTGCCCGGCGCCCTCGATACGCAGTTGCAGCGTGAGTCCGGAGTCACCCATTTCGAGTACTGGGTGCTGACCCTGTTGTCCGAGGAACCGGGTCACCGCCTCCAGATGAGCGATCTGGCGCACAAGGCGAACGCGTCGCTGTCCCGGCTGTCGCACGTGATCTCCAAGTTGGAGCGAATGGGTTTGGCGGAACGGGTCGCGACCCAGGGCCGCCGCGGCGTGCACGCGGTCCTCACCGACAACGGTTATCTGAAGGTGGTCGAATCGGCCCCCGGCTACTTGGACACCGTGCGTCGTCTGGTGTTCGACGGTCTGGCCGCCGACGAGACCGCGCGATTGGCCGATTTGAGCGAACTCCTGTCCACCCGGCTGACCGAGGTGCTGTCCAGACCGGACACGGCCGCCGGGGCCACCGACGACGACGGCTGAGGGACGCGGATCAGGCGGGCTCGCCCAGTAGCAGGTCGGCGTCGAAGCAGGTGTGCGTGCCGGTATGGCAGGCGGCGCCCTCCTGGTCGACGACCAGCAGGATCGTGTCGCCGTCACAGTCGAGCCGGACCTGGTGGACGTATTGGGTGTGCCCCGAGGTCTCCCCCTTGACCCAGTACTCGCGGCGCGAACGCGAATAGTAGGTCGCCTTGCGGGTCGCCAGCGTGCGCGCCAGCGCCTCGTCGTCCATCCACGCGACCATCAGGACGTCGCCGGTCGCCCGCTCCTGCGCCACGGCGGCCACCAGACCGGCCTCGTTGCGCTTGAGCCTGGCGGCGATATCGGGGTCGAGTGTCATGTCCCCCGTTATAACAAGGCGCGGGAGACGCGACGTCTTCGCCCTACCGCTGCCCTACTCCTGCTGGCTCGTCTGCAACTCGATCGCCACCAGCAGTTCGACCAGGTCGTTGATACTGCGGACGTTGCGGCCGGTCAGTTCCTGAATGCGCCCGAGCCGATATTTGGCGGTGTTGTGGTGGATGCGCAGTTCGTCGGCCGCCTCGCGCAGGTTCATATCGGCGGCGGCGAAGGCCCGGATGGTGTCGGCCAAGACGCCGCCACGGGTGCGGTCGTCGGTCAGCGCGGCGCCGATGCGCGGGTCGACGAGATGACGGGCGGTGTCGTCGGCGCGCAACATCAGATAGCGGAACGGACTCAGCTGCGGCAGGGCGAGCACGCCGCCGTCCTCCGGTAGCAGTTCCAGCGCGGCCTGGGCCTGCTGATAGGCCCGGGGGATTCCCGCCACCTCGGAGACGGACGGACTGATGCCGATGGCGAGGGAGATCCCTTCCGAGCGCAGTTTCTCCCGCATCACCCGCAGTCGCTCGCACAGTTCGTCGCTGCTGCCGCTGCGCCCGAGGACCGGAACGGCGACGACCTCGCCGCCGCGCACCACCGACAGTGTGCGCAGCCCGTTGACCCCGATGCGCGAGGTCGAGGCGCAGACCAGATGTCTGACCTCGGCGTCGGAATCGGAGGATTCCCCGCGCCGGGTCGCCGTGCCGAGAACCACCACCCTGACCACGACCATCGGCGCGGTGCGATCGGCGACGATGCCGTGCGCGTTGGCCGTCACCAACTGGGTGCCGCGCTCGGGCAGCACGCCGTCGAGCAGGGATTCGAGCAGTTCCCTGCTGTCACCGCCGACCTCGGCCGAGAGGTACTGCTGGAATTCCAGGTAGGCGTGCGCCGCCTGGGTGCTGATCAGATCGCAGAAGCGGGTGAGCGGGGCGACCATGGACAGGGTGGCCTCGCGAGCGGCCTCGGACTCCCCCGCGTGCGCGAGCATGGTCTTCCAGGTGGCCTGCTGCCCCAGCCGGAAGGCGTTGATGTAGTCGACGAGGGTGAGTCCGGACTGGGCCCGGCGCGCCGCAGCCCGGCGAACATAGGCGAAATCCTCCGAGGTGACCCTGCGTTTGTCGAGCATCGCCTCGAAGCCGGTCCGGTTCAACCGGGCGAGTTGATCGTGCACATCGGCGCGGAAGCCGGTGTCGCGGGCCGAGTAGCCGGGAATCTGAGTGGTGATCGCGGAGATCCCGGCATCGGCGATATCGCGCGCGTGCTCGAAAACCGTGCCTGCGATCCGCCTGCGCTCGGCGTACACAGTCTCCGGATCCGAGGTGGCGCGCGGGTGTGATCCAGATGACATAGTCGGATACTCCACGGCGACGCCCCGGGGTGTCAACACACCCGATTCGCGAACCGTCCATGTCCGCAGAGGACAAATTCGTCGGCGGAGTTTGAGCCACGAAGCCCAATGTGTCTCCCAACCTGCGATTTTACGCTGGCACGACCAGATACGCCGGTAGCAGACCGCGTTGTCCCGCACGGATTTCGCCCGCGAAAAAAATCGCGGGCCGGAGGACGAATGCTCGAGATATCCCACCTGACCGTCCGCTTCGGCGGCATCACCGCATTGCACGATGTCGGATTCGCGGTAGCGCCCGGCGAGATGGTCGGGCTGATCGGACCGAACGGCGCAGGTAAGACGACGCTGTTCAACTGCATGACCCGCCGCTACACGCCTAATTCGGGCACCGTGCACTACCTGGGTGAGGACCTGGGCGGGGTGCGACCGGACGCGCTGGCAGGCCTGGGCATAGCACGAACCTTCCAGAATCTGGGCCTTTTTCCGCATTTGTCGGTCAGAGACAATGTGTTGGTCGGCGCGCACCATCGCGCCGGAGCCGGTTTCGTCTCGGCGGCGCTGCGACTGCCGAAGGTCCGCCGCGAAGAGCGGCGGCTGCGCGCCGAGGTGGATGCCCTGCTCGAGCGGCTGGATCTGGACGACGTCGCCGACCATTCCGCCAGTGGCCTGCCCTTCGGCACGCTCAAGCGCATCGAGCTGGCCCGCGCGCTCGCCGTCGAGCCGCGACTGCTGCTGCTCGACGAGCCGGTCAACGGACTCAGCCACGGTGAGGTCGGCGAATTCGCGAATCTGTTGCGGTCGCTGCGCGACGAACTGGATCTCACGGTCGTCGTCGTCGAACACCACATGGGTTTCGTCATGGGCCTGTGCGACCGGGTGGTGTGCCTGGAATTCGGCAAGGTGATCGCCGAGGGCACCCCCGAAGTCGTGCAGAGCGATCCCGCCGTTATCGCGGCCTACCTCGGGACAGCGGCATGAGCGCTGACCCCTACCTACTCGTCACCGATCTGCACGCCGGCTACGGCGCGGCGAAGGTTCTGCACGGATTGAGTTTCTCGGTCGCCGAAGGCGAAGTCACCGCCATCCTCGGGCCGAACGGCGCGGGGAAGACGACACTGCTGCGCGCGCTGTGCGGAATGGTCAAGGTGCGCGGTGAGATCGAACTCGGCGGCACCTTGGTCGCCGGTCGCGCGCCGGAAGCCATGGCGCGCCTCGGCGTCGCCCACGTTCCCGAGGGTCGTGGCACCTTCGGCCAGCTCAGCGTCGAGGAGAACCTGCGACTGGGCGCCTACCGGCACCGCGACCGCGTGCGTATCGACGCCGATCTGCGGCGCGTTCTCGACTACTTCCCGGTTCTGAAGGAACGCCTCGGCGAGGCGGCGGGCGGATTGTCCGGTGGTCAGCAGCAGATGCTCGCCATCGGCCGGGCGCTGATGCTTCGCCCGACGCTGCTGCTGCTCGACGAACCGTCCCTCGGCCTGTCTCCCGTGGTCACCCAGGAGCTCTTCCAGATCGTGCACACCATCAACCAGGAGGAACGCACCACCGTGATCGTCGTCGAGCAGAACGCTCACCTCGCACTGGCCACCGCGCACCACGCGCATGTACTCGAAACCGGCCGAATCGTTCTGTCCGGCACCGCAGCGGAGATCCGCGCCGACGAGCGTGTGGTGCAGTCCTACCTCGGATACCAGGTCTGACCGATGGCCGAATTCCTACAGCAACTCATCGAGGGGATCACCGCGGGGGCGATCTACGCGGGCCTCGCCCTCGCTCTCGTGCTCATCTACCGGTTCACCGGAATCGTGAACTTCGCCCAGGGTGAGCTGGCCATGTTCTCGGCATTCCTCGCCTGGCAGTTCGTCGAGTCCGGTATGCCCTTCTGGCTCGCATTGCCCGCGACGCTGGCGATCTCGTTCATCGGCGGCATGCTGATCGAGCGGGTGATCATCCGGCCGGTGGAGGGCGCACCCGAACTGACGCTGGTGATCGTCACGGTCGGGCTGTTCTTCTTCATCAACGCCGCGGCGGGCTGGATCTGGTCGTTCCAGGTGAAATCCTTCCCGAATCCCTTCCCGGAGGGCGCGATCCGCGCAGGCGGAGTGACCGCCGGATACAACAGCCTCGGCGTGGTGGCCGTGGTCGCCGTGGTCATGGCGCTGCTCTACCTGCTGTTCCGCTACACCAAGATCGGCCTCGCCATGCGGGCCGTCGCGAACAATCCGCAGTCGGCCAGACTCGTCGGCATCAGGGTCGGCACCGTGCTCGCCCTCGGGTGGGGCCTGGCCGCGCTGGTCGGCGCGGTATCGGGGGTGCTGTCGGCGCCGCTGCTGTTCCTCGAACCCAACATGATGGGCGGGGTTCTGATCTACGCCTTCGCCGCCGCGACACTCGGCGGATTCGACAGTCCGGGTGGCGCGGTCGTCGGCGGCATCATCGTCGGGGTCGCCGAGACGCTGACCGGCGCCTACGTCGACGCCATCGGCACCGAACTCAAGGTCGGAGTCCCGCTGGTGATCATCCTCGGGGTACTGCTGTTGCGACCGCAGGGCCTCTTCGGAACCGCGGTGGTGGAACGCGTATGACCGCCGTATCCCGCAGCGAGTCCCCCGCTGCCGCCGCCCCCGCTCCGCCCACCGTGCCGGAGCCGAAGAAATCCCCGCTGAGCAGGTTCGTCACCGCCGCACGGTGGCACTGGCTGCTCGTCGGCGTGGTCGTCCTCGTCGCCTGTTACGCGCCGTTCGAACTCGCACCGTTCCGCACTTTCCAGCTCGCCATGGCGATGATCTACGCGATCGCGCTGCTCGGGCTCAATCTGATCGTGGGCCACACCGGCCAGATCTCGCTGGGCCACGGCGCGTTCTTCGCGGTCGGCGCGTACACCGCGGCGGTACTCATGGATCGCTGGGACACCCCGTACCTGGCGACCTTGCCGATCGCGGCCGTCGTCACCTTCGTCATCGGCTTCGCACTCGGCATCCCGGTCCTGCGATTGCGCGGGCTCTATCTCGCCCTCGTGACACTGGCCATCGCCATCTTCATGGTGCCGCTGCTCAAACGATTCGACGATGTCACCGGCGGGTCCATGGGTCTGACCCTGCGCAAACCGCAGCCGCCCGAGTGGACCGGGCTGGCCGAGGACCAGTGGCTGTACTTCCTCGCCCTCGGCACGACGCTGATCAGCTTCCTGCTGGTGGCCGGGGTGCTGCGGTCACGGGTGGGGCGCGCGCTGCACGCCATCCGTGACAACGAGATCGCCGCCGAGGTACTCGGCGTCCGGCTCGCGTTCTACAAGACGCTCGCCTTCGCGTGGAGCGCGACCTTCGCCGGGGTGGCCGGCTGTGTCTACACCTGGGTGATCGCCTACGTCTCCCCCGACTCGTTCGCGGTCGGACTGTCGATCACGCTGCTGGCCGGACTGGTCGTCGGCGGACTCGGCACCCAGTGGGGACCGGTGCTCGGCGGACTGTTCGTCATGTACGTGCCGAACTTCGCCCAGGACATCAATCAGGCCGCACCCGGCGTCATCTTCGGACTGCTGATCATCGCGGTCATGTACCTCGCGCCGAACGGATTGGCCGGCCTGGTCGGCCGTGCGGCGTGGTGGCTCGGCCGGCGAGGTCGGCCAGTTCTTCGGAAAGGGAATACCAATGCGCACTAGGGCGATTCGCCTGATAAGTCTGGCGGCGGCCGTGCTGTTCGCGACCACGGCATGCGGAGGCGGCCGGGACGGGGACGGTGGCGGAACCATCGGCCAGGGTGACTGCAAGGGGCAGCAGACCACCGGCATCACCGATACCACTATCAAGATCGGCGGCGCCTACCCCCTGTCCGGCCCCGCGTCCGCATATGCCGAACTGCCCAAGGGCATCCGGGCCTACTTCGACTACGTCAACGCCGAGAAGGGCGGCATCGACGGACACAAGGTCGAGTACCTGGTGCGCGACGACGGCTACCAGCCCCCGAAGACCGTCGAGGAGATCCGCCGCCTCGTCGAACAGGACCAGGTCTTCGCGGTCTTCCAGACCCTCGGCACCCCGACCTCGTCGGCGGTCTGGGACTACCTGAACCAGCGTCAGGTGCCGCAGATCTTCGTCGCCGGTGGCGCGACGCAGTGGGGCGCGGATACCGCGCACCCGTGGACGATCGGCTGGCAGCCCAGCTACCTCGCCGAAGGACAGGTGTTCGCCCAGTACGTGCGTCAGCAGAAGCCCGACGCGAAAGTCGCGGTTCTCTACCAGAACGACGACTTCGGCAAGGATCTGCTGAGCAGCTTCACCAAGAACGTCGCGGGCAGCGGCGTTTCGATCGTGGCCGAACAGAGCTACGAGGCCACCGATCCCACCGTCGAGCCCCAGCTGCGCAACCTGGCCAACTCGAAAGCCGATGTGCTGCTGAACTTCGCGACGCCGAAGTTCGCCGCCCAGACGCTGGCCGCCGACGCGCGCAACGTCGACTGGAACCCGCTGCACATCCTGACCGTGGTCTCCAACCCGATGACCACGCTCAAGCCGGTCGGGCTGGAGAACGTCCAGGGCATCGTCTCGGCGGCGTTCCTCAAGGATCCGGCCGATCCGCAGTTCGCCAACGACGCCGCGGTGCGCCTGTACCGGGAGAAGCTGGCCCAGTACGCCCCCGGCGCCGATCCGACCAACCAGTACACCACCTCGGGCTGGGCGGTCGCGGAGAGCTTCGCCAAGACGTTCGAGGCCGCGAAATGCAAGACCCGCGAAGGCCTTCGGGATTCGGTGCGCGCCCTGAACGACGTGACCATCGACCTGATGCTGCCCGGGATCACGCTCAAGACCGGCCCCGGCGACGCGTTCCCGCTCGAGGCCATGCGAATCCAGAAGTTCGAGGGTGACCGCTGGGTTCTGAACGGCGATGTGATCCGCACCAGCAAGTGATCCACCAACGCTTCGTGCTTCGGCGCACTCCAGCGCCGTAGCCGGCCCCGAAGAAAACAGATAGATGAGGAAACAGATGAAGTTCCGCAGTTCCATCATGACCGCCGCGCTGGCGGCGGTCGCCCTCGGCGTCAGCGCGGGCGCGAGCCACGCCGCACCGGCGCCCGAGCAGCAGCAGGATATTTCCTACGAGGTCACCCGCCAAGGGGATTCGGCTGTCGTCACCCTCGACAGCGGCAAACTGCGCGTGGTCGCCGATCAGCTGGTCATCACCGACGATCGCGACACCCCGGTCGCGGCCCTGCCGCTGAGCTACCGGATGGACGCTCTCGCCTACCCGATCTCGGCGAATATCGACGGACGCACCGCGACCCTCACCCCGACCAAGGACGCGGGCACACCGGTCGCGGCCGTTTCGCCGAGCCAGATCGTCACCGCCGATCAGGTCGCCGAATCCTTCACCCCGCGTGACCTGACCGCGCTCGGCGCGCTCGCCCAGCGCATCACCATCGGCAGCGCCGTCAGCGCGGTCGTGGGCGCCGTGCTCGGCGGCGGTGTCGGCTGTCTGCTCGGCGCCGCGGGTGGCGCCGCGATCGCCAGCCCGGTCATCGCCCTGCTGCTGCCCTTCGTCGGTGCCGCCATCGCGGGCTGTGTCCTGGGTGCGGCCACCTTCGGCGCGGTCGGCGGCATGGTCGGCCTGATCACCGTCGGCGGTCCGCTGGCGCTGTTCGCCGCCTTCCAGTACTTCTCCACCATCCTCGCGCCGTGCCCGGCCGAGCTGCCGTACTGCAAGGATCCCGCCGTCCCGGCGCCCGCTCCCGCGAAGTAACCGAAACCGCCAGGCCGCGCCTGCCCACCCGAGTGCCCGGGTGGGCGGGCGCTTCTGCGTTTCCGGTCAGGCCACTCGGGTTTTCGCGAGATCGCCGAGCAGCCGCCAGGTCCTGGAACGGTCGGCGGCGGTGGTGAGATCGGTCTGGGTGAAGACGACATCGGTGGCGCCCGCGTCGAAATACTCGGCGACCCGGGTGGCCACCGATTCCTCGTCGCCGATCACCACCAGTTCCGAAGCCCTGGCGGCGCCGGACAATTCGACGGTACGGCGGTAGGACGGAATTCCGTCGTAGAAGGCGGTCGCCGCCTCGGCCGCGGCGCGGGCGGTGCGAATATCGGACGTCACGACTCCCGCGACCAACGCCACGACGCGCGGGCGCGGTCGCCCGGCCCGCTCGGCCGCGCGGGTCAACGGGGCGACGATGTGGTCGGCGAGCGCACCGGGTCCGACCAGGAACGGCAGGGTGCCGTCGGCGAGTTCACCGGTCACGCGCAATGCCTGCGGCCCCATGGCGGCGACCAGGATCTGCGCGGGCGGCCGTGCCCCGGCGACCGCGGCGGGCATCGGCGTGACGGCGGTGAGGGTGTCACCGTGGAAATCGGCCGCGCCGGTTTCGATGACGCTGCGCAGCGGCGTGAGGAATTCGCGCAGCCGGGTGATCACCCGGTCGCCGGAGATACCGAAGGCCTGTGCCGCCAACGCGGACGCGCCGAGTCCGAGGCCGAGGGTGAAACGTCCGCGCGTGGCCGCCCCGGCGGTTTGGGTCTGACCGGCGATCAGCAGCGGATGTCTGGCCGAGATCGGCACCGCCGAGGTACCCACCTCGACCTCGGGCACTTCGCGCCCGGCGATTCCGGCCAGCGTGATCGCGTCGGTACTGAACGTCTGCCCGAACCAGACCGAGCGCACGCCTGCTTCGGCGGCCTCGCGAGTCAGCGCTACCGCCGCGTCCACCGCGTTGTCGGTGGCGTCGAGTGTGAAGGGGGACAATGCGATTCCGATACTCATCTCCGGTGCAACCCCCGCACCCGCGACCGGAATTCCGGTCTCAGCGCACGACGATGGATTCCGCGCGCATGGAATCCTTGACCTCGCCGATGGTCAGGTCACCGAAGTGGAAGACACTGGCCGCCAGTACCGCGTCCGCGCCCGCCGCCACGGCCGGGGCGAAATGTTCGACCGCTCCCGCGCCGCCGCTGGCGATGACGGGTACCGTGACCGCCGCGCGCACCGCCCGGATCATCGGGAGGTCGAAGCCGACCTTGGTGCCGTCGGCGTCCATCGAGTTGAGCAGGATCTCCCCGACCCCCAATTCGGCTCCCCGCACGGCCCATTCGACGGCGTCGATGCCGGTGCCGCGTTTGCCGCCGTGTGTGGTGACCTCCCACCCCGACGGGGTGTCGGGCTGACCTTCCGGCACGGTGCGGGCGTCGACGGACAACACGATGCACTGCGATCCGAACCGCTGCGACATCTCCCACAGCACCTCGGGCCTGGCGATCGCGGCGGTGTTCACCGACACCTTGTCCGCGCCCGCGCGCAACAGCCGGTCCACATCCTCCACGGTCCGCACGCCGCCGCCGACGGTGAGCGGGATGAAGATCTGCTCCGCCGTGCGGGTGACGACATCGATCATGGTGCCGCGATCCCCGGTGGAGGCCGAGACGTCGAGGAAGGTCAGTTCGTCGGCGCCCTGGGCGTCGTAGAGTGCCGCGAGTTCCACGGGATCGCCCGCGTCACGCAGATTCTCGAAATTGACGCCTTTGACCACCCGGCCCGCGTCCACATCCAGACACGGGATCACGCGTACCGCCAACGTCATTGACTCACCCTTCGAATTCGTCTGTTGCGGCGCGTGCGAGCCGCGCCCCGGTGAGCGTCGCGCCCACCGCTCATGCCGTGCTGACCATGCTGATCATGTCCAGCAGTTCTTCGTGCACCCCCGGCGCGGCCGCGAGCACCGAGCCGGAGGTGATATGCCACGGATCACCCGCGAGGTCGGTGACGACGCCGCCCGCCGCGCGGATCAGCGCGACACCGGCCGCGTTGTCCCACGGGTGATGTCCGAACACGATCGCGCCGCCGAGCACCCCCGACGCGGTGAACGCCAGATCGATTCCGGTGGAGCCGTGCATGCGCACCCGCGAGGAGAGTCTGCTCAGCGGACCGAGCAGATCGAAGCGGAAACGGCCGGGGATGCGCCCGGTGGCGTCGACGTTGAAGGCGCCGAAACCGATCATGGCCTCGGCGAGTCTGCCGCGCGGCAGCGGCGGCAACGGCGCGCCGTTGAGGGTGACCGGCCCGCCGAGCGCGGCGGCGTAGCGCCTGCCCAGGATCGGCAGCCAGGTCAGCCCGAGTACCGGCTCACCCTCGTGCACCAGCGCGAGCAGCATGCCCGAGAGCGGATGGCCCGAGGAATAGTTGAAGGTGCCGTCGATCGGGTCGAGCACCCAGGCGGTGCCCGAGGTCAGTTGCGGACCGCCGAATTCCTCGCCGTGCACCTCGATTCCGGTCCGCTGCTCGAGCCGGTCGGAGATGGTGCGTTCCAACTCCAGGTCGAGTTCGGTCGCGAAATCGTTGCCGCCCTTGCTGATCGCGCTCGGCGCGCCGATACCCTCGGCGAAGCGCGGGGCCGCCGCGTCGAGGATGTCGCTCGCGGTGGCGAGCAGGGCCGGGAGATCGGCGATCGGGTCGGCGGTCATCGGGTGCTCAGCGCACCGCTGCCAGCGCCTCGGGCAGCGTGAAGCGGCCCGCGTAGAGCGCTTTGCCGACGATCGAACCCTCGACGCCGTCCTCGACCAGTCCCGCGATGGCGACCAGATCCGCGACGGTGGACACTCCGCCCGAGGCGATCACGGGTGCGTCGGTGGCGGCGCAGACCTCGCGCAGCAGTTCGAGATTGGGGCCGGTCAGGGTGCCGTCCTTGGTCACGTCGGTGACGACGTAGCGGGAGCAGCCGTCGCGTTCGAGGCGCTCCAGCACCTCCCACAGGTCGCCGCCGTCGCTGACCCAGCCACGACCGCGCAACCGGTATTCGCCGTCGATGATCCTGACATCGAGACCGACCGCGACACGGTCGCCGTGTTCGGCGATGGCCTTGGCGCACCACACCGGATCCTCCAGCGCGGCGGTGCCCAGGTTCACTCGCGCGCAGCCGGTGGCCAGGGCGGCACGCAGCGATTCGTCGTCACGGATACCGCCGGACAGTTCGACCTTCACATCGAGTTCGCCGACGACACCGGCCAGCAGCTCGCGGTTGGAACCGCGCCCGAAGGCCGCGTCCAGGTCGACCAGATGGACCCATTCGGCACCGGCCTCCTGCCAGGCCAGCGCGGCGTCACGGGGCGAACCGTAGCTGGTTTCACTGCCCGCCTCCCCCTGCACGAGGCGCACGGCCTCTCCATTGGCGACATCGACGGCGGGAAGCAGTACAAGACTCACTCCGAGCAGCTTAGTTGCTGTCCCGTGGCATTCGAGCCCCGGGCCTGCGCTGATGCGATGACGGTCACGACGGGGGCCGAACCGGTCAGCCGCGCGAATGGTGATCGAGGATCCTGGTGAGCAGCTCGACCAGTTCCGTGCGCTCGGCGGCGGAGAATCCGGCCAGCAACTCGTCCTGGGCGGTGTCGAGGCGCCGATCGAGTTCCGCGAGGTGACGGGCGCCGGAATCGGTCATGGTGACGATATTGCGGCGGCGGTCGCCGGGGTCGGGGCTGCGCTCGACGAATCCGCGTTCGGCCAGGTCGTTGAGCGCGGCCACGATATCGCTGCGGTCGATGCGGGTCCGACGACCGAGTTCGGCCTGACTGTCCGGTCCGAACGCCTGGAGCGTGGTGAGCAGCGCGTAGTGGTGCCTGCGCGACCCGGTGTGCTCGAGCGCCCGGTCGGTGGCCCGGTCCGCGAGGAGCGCGACCTGGTTGACCAGCCTCGTCGGTAGGGCGCGAAGCCTGCTCGCCGCGCCTTCGTCGGAGATTTCCATGCGCCTACATTACAAGACTTGTTGGTGCGACCCACATTCTGATACCGTTGGCTTTACCAACGTTGGACAGGCCAACAATTATCCGAAAGGTTCCTCCAATGAACAGATTCCGCACCGTGGCCCTCACCGCCCTCCCGCTGGCACTGCTGGCCGCCTGCTCGACGACGGCCACCGCGACCGATGACGCCGCGCAGCGCGAAACGCGCGAACTCCGCGACCGCGACCAGATCACGCAACTGGTCTACCGACTCGGCCGCGCCCTCGACGAAGGCCGCTTCGACGACCTGCGCGCCATCTACACCCCCGACGCCACCGTGCGAACTCCCGGCGGAACCGCCGAAGGCCGCGACGCCCTCATCGCCCAGGCACGCCGCAACCACACCGACGCGCACCGGATTCAGCACTTCTTCAGCAATGTGATCGTCGACGTACACGGCGACAGCGCCGACGTCCGCGCCAATATCGTGGCGATCTTCACCCCCGCCACGGAGACGCCGGGACGAGTCGCCCCGGAACCCGCGTTCACCCTCGGCGTGGTGTACCGCATCGACGCCGTCCGCTCCGGAGAAGGCTGGAGCATGTCCCGGGTCGAGATGACCCCGCAGTGGTCGAAGGGCACCCGCCCGTGACCCGGGCGGACCTCCTATCGCGTACCCGGACGACCTCCGGGTACGCGAACAACCCCGCCGAACCGGCGGGTATCACGGTGATTACAGGGAGGCGACCCAGTTGCGGAGCAGTTGTGCGCCCGCGTCGCCCGACTTCTCGGGGTGGAACTGGGTCGCGGACAACGCGCCGTTCTCGACGGCGGCCAGGAAGGGGACGCCGTGTTCGGCCCAGGTGAGACGCGGATTGGCGAAATGTTCGCTCGGGGGCAGGTCCCAGGTCTGGGCGGCATAGGAGTGCACGAAGTAGAAGCGGGTGTCGCGGTCCATTCCGGCGAACAGGGTGCTGTCGCTGGGGGCCGAGACGGTGTTCCAGCCCATGTGGGGCAGCACCGGGGCGGAGAGGCGTTCGACGGTGCCCGGCCATTCGGCGCAGCCGTCGGTCTCCACACCGAATTCCACGCCGCGTTCGAACAGGATCTGCATGCCGACGCAGATGCCGAGCACCGGACGCCCGCCCGCCAGGCGCTGGCCGATGATGCGTTCACCGCGCACGGCACGCAGACCCGCCATGCACGCCTCGAAGGCGCCGACGCCGGGAACCACCAAACCATCTGCGGCCAAGGCGATCTCGGGATCGGCTGTCACCTCGACGGTCGCGCCCGCGCGCACCAGCGCGCGCTCGGCGGAGTGCAGGTTGCCGGAACCGTAGTCGAGCAGCGCGACCGATGTGGCGCTCACAGCGTTCCCTTCGTCGATGGGACGCCGTGCACGCGCGGATCGAGTTCCACGGCGGCGCGCAGCGCCCGCGCCACGGCCTTGAACTCCGCCTCGGTGACGTGATGCTGGTCGCGGCCGTAGAGCACCCGCACGTGCAGCGCGATGCGCGCGTTGAGCGCGATCGACTCGAAGACGTGGCGGTTGAGCACCGTGGAATACGGCGCGCCGGGCGCGGCACCCGGAATCACCGTGTGCAGCAGGTGATCCGGTTCGCCGGTGTGCACGCAGTAGGGCCGCCCGGAGACGTCGACCGCGGCGTGCGCGAGGGTTTCGTCCATCGGGATGAAGGCGTCACCGAAACGGCGGATCCCCGATTTGTCGCCCAGCGCCTGCCCGAGGGCCTGTCCGAGGACGATCGCGGTGTCCTCGACGGTGTGGTGCGCCTCGATCTCGATATCGCCCTGCGCGCGCACCGTCAGATCGAAACTCGCGTGCGCGCCGAGCGCGGTGAGCATGTGATCGTAGAAGGGGATGCCCGTGGAGATCTCGGTCTTGCCGGTGCCGTCCAGATCCAGTTCGACCAGAATGCTGGATTCCTTGGTCACGCGTTCGACCCGCGCGGTCCTGCTCATGCCGTCACCTCGCTGAGATTCATCGTGGGGCCAGTTCGGTCGCGGCCAGTTTCGCGCTGACGCGCAGGAATTCGTCGTTCTCGGCGGCCAGGCCGATGGTGGCGCGCAGGTAGCCGGTGATGCCGACATCGCGGATCAGCACGCCGTCGTCCAGGTAGCGCTGCCACGCGCGCGGCGCGTCGGCGAACCGGCCGAAGAGCACGAAATTGGCGTCGCTGGGCACCACGTCGTACCCCTGTTCGGTCAGTGCCGCGGCGACGCGATCACGCTGGGCCGCCAATTCGGCGACACTGCCCAGGGTCTCGTCGGCATGGCGCAACGCGGCGCGGGCGGCGGCCTGGGTGACCACCGACAGGTGGTAGGGCAGGCGCACCAGCAGCAGCGCGTCGATCACGGCAGGCGCGGCGACCAGGTATCCGAGACGTCCGCCCGCGAAGGCGAAGGCCTTGCTCATCGTGCGGGTGACCACCAGCTTCGCCGGGAAACGGTCGATCAGCGCGAGCGCGCTCGGCTCGGCGGAGAACTCGCCGTACGCCTCGTCGACGACCACGATGCCCGGCGCCGCCTCGAGCAGGCGGACCAGGTCGGCGGCCGGAATGCTGTGCCCGGTGGGATTGTTCGGGCTGGTCACGAACACCACGTCGGGACGACGTTCGGCGATGACGGCCACCGCGTAGTCGATATCCAGGGAGAAATCGGCGCTGCGCTTGGCCTCCACCCATTCGGTGTCGATGCCCTCGGAGATGATCGGGTGCATCGAATAGGAGGGCACGAAACCCAGCGCGCTGCGGCCCGGTCCGCCGAAGGCCTGCAACAGCTGTTGCAGGATCTCGTTGGACCCGTTGGCCGCCCACACGTTGACGGTGTCGACGGTGACGCCGGTCTGCTCGCTCAGGTAGGCGGCCAGATCGGCGCGCAGCGCCACCGCGTCCCGATCGGGGTAGCGGTGCAGGTCGGCGGCGGCGGTGCGAATGGATTCGGCGACGTCGTCGATCAGCGCGCGGGTCGGCGGGTGCGGGTTCTCGTTCGTGTTCAGCTGCACCGGCACCGTCAATTGCGGTGCGCCGTAGGGCTTCTTGCCGCGCAGGTTCTCGCGCAGCGGCAGATCGTCGAGTCCGATGGCCGAGCCGGGAGCGGTCGCGCTCATGACAGCGCCTCGAAACGCGCCGTGACGGCCTGGCCGTGCGCGGGCAGATCCTCGGCCGTGGCCAGTGCGACCACGTGCCCGGCGACATCCTTCAGCGCCGCCTCGGTGTACTCGACCACGTGGATGCCGCGCAGGAAGGTCTGCACGCTCAGCCCGGAGGAATGGCGGGCACAGCCCGCGGTCGGCAGGACGTGGTTGGACCCCGCGCAGTAGTCGCCGAGGCTGACCGGCGCGAACGCGCCGACGAAGATCGCGCCCGCGCTGCGCACCCGCGCCGCCACGGCGGACGCGTCGACGGTCTGGATCTCGAGGTGTTCGGCCGCGTAGGCGTTGACCACGCGCAGGCCCTGATCGATATCGTCGACGAGGACGGTGCCGGACTGCGCGCCGGTGAGCGCCTCGCGCACCCGGGCGGCGTGTTTGACCACGGTCATCTGCGCGCTGAGCGCGGCGTCGACGGCGTCGGCGAGTTCCGCGCTGTCGGTGACGAGCACGCTGGCGGCGAGGACATCGTGTTCGGCCTGGCTGATCAGATCGGCCGCCACGTGTACCGGGTCGGCGGTGGCGTCGGCCAGGATCGCGATCTCGGTCGGGCCCGCCTCGGCGTCGATGCCGACCAGTCCTCGACACAGCCGCTTGGCGGCGGTCACGTAGATATTGCCCGGTCCGGTGATCAGGTCGACCGGTTCCAGCCCCGCGCCGTCGGTATCGACGCCGCCGTAGGCGAGCAGCGCGACCGCCTGCGCGCCGCCGACCGCCCACACCTCCTCGACGCCGAGCAGCCGAGCGGCGGCCAGGATCGTCGGATGGGGCAGCCCGCCGAACTGCGCCTGCGGCGGCGAGGCGACGACCAGGGAGTCGACACCGGCGGCCTGGGCAGGCACCACGTTCATCACGACGCTGGAGGGATAGACGGCGTTTCCGCCCGGCACGTACAGCCCGACGCGCTCCACCGGCACCCACCGCTCGGTGACGACGCCGCCGGGCACCACCTCGGTGACCGTGTCGGTGCGCCGCTGGTCGGCGTGTACCTTGCGGGTCCGCTCGATCGCGACCTCGAGCGCCGCGCGCACCGCGGGATCGAGTTCGTCGAGTGCTCGCGCCAACTCGGCGGCCGGAACCCGGACCGAGGCCGGGACCACCCCGTCGAACCGCTCGCTGAATTCGAGCGCCGCCGCGACACCGCGATCCCGGATGGCCTCGACCACCGGGCGCACATGGGGCAGCACCGAGTCCACGTCGACTCCCCCGCGCGGCAGCGCGGTGCGCAGCTCGGCAGCGGAAGGAGTGCGACCGCGCAGATCGACGCGGGCGAGCTCGATGCGGGATGTCATATCGGTCGGCTGTCCTGTCTGTGCTGGGCTTTGTCCGGTACCAGCCTAATGGTCGGCATCAACCGGGTTTCCGGCCCGGTCTCACCCCGCGACGCCGCGGTGACCTGGATCTCAGCCGGGGCGGGCGGGCTCGCGCGAACGCCGGGCCGTCGACGCGCGCACGCGACCGCGCCGATCGGGTCGGCGACAGGTCTTCGGCGCGGGCGCGCGTCGACCGACATTCCTTCGCTCCCGGCCGGTTCCGAGTGCCGAAAATCTTCCCCGTTCGGGTGTTGACCAGCGATAATGGTGTGCCCCACGGGTATTCGGCAAGGCCGGTAGTCTGATGCCATGATCACGCTGAAGAAAGAAGACGGCGCCGCGGATCTCGCCGGCATCACCAAACTGAGTGTCGGGGTCAGCTGGGATCCGTCGGCGGGTGCCAGCGGTGGCGCACTCGGGTGGGCACGCAGGAAGAAGGGGGTCGATCTCGACCTCATCGCCATCCTCATGCAGGGCGCGGAACCGGTCCGGTTCGCGGGTCTGGACTCGCTCGACCCGCTCGGCAACGGCTCGGTGCTGCACTCGGGAGACGAGCAGACCGGCGCGGCCGTCGGCGACGACGAGACCGTCACCGTCACCTTCGCCGACGTACCCGGCGGCATCGACGCCATCATCTTCGTCGCGGTGGCCTTCAAGAAGGGCAGTTCCTTCGAGAAGGCGAACAACATCTCGTTCAAGGTCTACGACGCCTCCGGCGGCAGCAGCCAGCAGGTCGCCGATATCTGGCCCTCGCTGCTCGGCAACGAGAACGCCAACGCCGTCGCGCGGGCGTTCCGCAACGGCCCGGTCTGGCAACTCGAGGTACTCAACCGCAAGGGCAAGGTCAAGCAGGGCGACAAGCAGAACCTGCTGCGTTTCGCGATGGCCTGATCGGATCCGGCAGACCGCGCGGGTATCGGCGCAGGCGACTTCGCCGTCGGTCCCGCGTTCGTTCCGTCCCGGACGGGCAGGCCCGCGCGGTCCGGCACGACCATTCGCTCGGTCGAAGCCCGGACCACGCACAGCACGGTCCGTCTAGGTCACGGCCGGTCGCGTCTCGCTGTCGATCAGCAATCTGCCGCCGCTGCCGACGATGACATGCAGCAACATCGAGGTGGTCTGGTCGCCCACGATGAGGGTGGCCAGCCGCATATCGTGCGACCCGTCCGGGGAGGGGCCCTCCTCGACACCGGTGATAGTGGCGAACCGTCTGACGGTACGTGATTCCCAGTACTCCTGGAATGCCTGCTCGCCGCCGTATTGCTTCTGTGCCGCGGGTGTCAGCAACGACCAGGAACCCGCCGGATTGCTGTAGAACTCGGTGATCAAACTGCCCGCGGCCTGTACATCGACCGACCCCGCGCTCGGCGTCTTACCGAGCTGCGGAACCGCGGCCTGCGTCGTGGCGCTGGCCGACGAGGTCGCCGCCGACGGCGGAGCGGCCTGCGGCGCGGGAGTATCGGAACCGGACTGGCTCATCGCGACGATCACCAGTGCGACCACGGCGATCACCGCGCCGACCGCGCCGCCGATCAGCACGGCTCCGCGCCTGCCGCTGGATTTACGCGGCGGCTGCGGACGCGGCTGGGCCTGGGTGCGCGGGTGCGCCATCGTATTCGGATGGGTGCCACCGCGAGTCGGATGCGGTGTCGGCCGGTTGTGCCATTCGGTGGCCTGATGCGGCGGCGGGCCGACCGGCGACGAGCGCAGCGCGCGGGTCGCCGCCTCCTCGTGCCCGCGCTGCCTGCGCGCGAAAGCCTCACTGGCGGGGACGAATCCGGCGTGCGCGGGCGCGGTGCCGGAATCGGCCAGCGCGGCCAGATGTTCGCGCGCCGTACGCATGGTCGGCCGGTGCTCGGGTTCCGGATCGAGCAGTTGCAACAGGAAATCGGTGGCGGCACCCGCGTTTCGCGGTTCGCTCACCTGACCGTTGGCCGCGGCGTAGAGCACCGCCAGCGGGTTGGCGCTCGCGCCGTAGGGCGGTTCGCCCTCCAGCGCGTGGAACAGCGTCGCGCCGAGCGCGAACACGTCGGCGGCCGGGGTGGGGTCCGCGCCGCGCGCCACCTCGGGCGCGAGATAGGCGGCGGTGCCGCAGATCAGGCCGGTCTCGGTGAGCGTCACGTCACCGGTGGCGCGTGAGATGCCGAAGTCGGTGATCTTCACGGTGCCGTTGTCGTCGAGCAGGATGTTGCCCGGTTTCACGTCGCGGTGCACGATGCCCGCCTGGTGCGCCGAGATCAGCGCCGAGGCCACCTGTTCACCGATACGCGATACCTGCGTCAACGGCAGGGTGCCCTGCGCGGAGAGCACAGCCGCCAGGCTCTTGGACTTCATGAATTCCATCACCAGGCACGGATCGCCGTCGTGCTCGGTGATATCGAAGACCACGATCGCGTTCGGGTGCTGGAACCGTGCCGCGTTCCGTGCCTCGCGGATGGCGCGCTGACGCACCACGTCGCGTTCGGACTCCGGCAGACTCGCCTTGATGTGGATCTGCTTGACCGCGACCGAGCGCTGCAGTCGTTCGTCGACGGCACGCCAAACAACGCCTGTGCCGCCGCTACCAATCCGCTCGACCAGGCGGTAATGCTCCGCGATCAACTGACCGGTATCGATGGCGCCTACTCCGAACCTTCTCGAAATCGTGACATCCCGCATATTGACCGCGTACGCGGCCCGCCGACGAGTGTAGCTGGCTTATGGGCCGAGCCATGCGTCAGCACGGAAGTATTTCCGGCCGCTCCGGCGGAGGGCCGTCACAGGCGGTGACCACACTGTGCGTTTACTGCCACACGGTGTCCGGCGCGCTGCCGCGCCACGTTAGCGCGGCGCGCGCAACATGCGTCCGGCGGCCTCCACCGCGGGGGCCGAACTCCCCGCGTCGGCGATGAAAACGGCGAACGCGAGATCCGCCGAGGCGTCGATGCCGACGAACCAGCCGTGCGCGTGGGTGTTGTCGCCGTACTCGGCCGTGCCCGTCTTGCCGAGCAGGCCGGGGATGTCGCCGAGCTGCGTCGCGGTGCCGCCGGTGACGGTTTCGCGCATCATCGTCTCGATCTGTTCGGCGGTCGCGGGCGGCAGCGGTCGCGGTGTCCGGTCGGCGACACCCGGCTGGCCGGCCACCAGCATCGGCGCTGGCACCGATCCGCGCGCGATCGAGGCCGCGACGAGCGCCATACCGAACGGCGACGCTGTCACCCGGCCTTGACCGATACTCGACTCCACGCGCATGGCCGGGGTGTCCGCGCTGGGCACCTTGCCGGTCACCGTGGTCAGGCCCGGCGTGACGAAGTCGACGCCGAGACCCAACTGCGCGGCCGCGTTCGTCAGCCCGTCCGGCGGCAAACCCACACCGAGCGCCGCCATCGTCGTGTTGCAGGAGCGGGCGAACGCGGTGTGCAACGCGACCGGACCGAGATCGAAATTGTCGTCGTTGGGGATGCGACGCCCTTCGATATCGGCCACGCCGGGGCACGGCAGCACGGTGTCCGGCGTGACCGCGCCCGCCTGCATCGCGGCCGACACCGTCACCGTCTTGAAGGTCGACCCCGGCGGGTACAGACCGGTGAGCGCGATCGGTCCCTGCGCGTCGGCCTGCGCGTTCTGCGCCATCGCGACGACCGCGCCGGTGAACGGCCGCAGCGCCACGACGGCGGCGGGCTGCGCGATCGGGTCGAGCGCGGCTTCGGCGTTGCGCTGTATCGCGGGATCGAGGGTGGTCCGGATATCGGGTGTCGGGCGCGGATCCCGGCCCGCGACACGTCCGGACACATCGGGATTCACCGGATGTACCGACCAGCCCGTCGCCGCGTCGGTGGTGGACTGCCACAGGTCGGCCAGACCCGACAGCGTCGGCGAGGACAGTGCCTTGTCGGTGGTCAGCAAACGGGTCTGCGGGGCGAGGGTGACACCGGGGATGGCGGCCAACGTGTTCGCGATGGGCTCGATATCGCTCGCGCGCAACGTGATCGCGGTGACGGGCGCGCCCTCGGAGGCGGCCAGATCGGCCTGTAGCGACTGCGCGGTGATCCCGGGCGCGAGCGGTGCCAACACCGGCGCGACGGCCGGTAGATCGGCGCCGGGCGCGATATTCACCAGGGTCACCACCTGCTGGGTCATCAGTTCGCCGCCCGCGGAATCCAATATCCGGGCGGGAGCGGGAGCGAGCGGGCTGTATTCGAGCGGACCCATCGCCAGTCCGGGAGCGATCGTCGCCGGATCCCAGTGGATCTTCCAGCCGTCGCGATCGCGCGCGGTCCCGGTGGTGGTGTAATTCCACTCCCCCGCCGCGCCCGTGCCGAATTTCCAGGTGGCGGCCAGGGTGAATTGGTCGTCGTCGGTCGAGTCGACCCGGAATTCCACCTGTTTGCCGAGGCCGTCGTAGAGCTGGTCCAGCGCCGAGGTCGCCGCGGCCGGGTCGTCGGTCAACGCGGCGGCCGCGGCGATATCGGCGCGGGTCAGCGCGTCGGCGAGATCACCGGCGACGGTCTGCGGCTGGTCGGGACCGGAACCGCAGCCGAAGAGAATCAGCGCGGGTGCGGCGAACAGGGCGAAAAGCTTCCGTTGGGTACGCACCCGGCCGACTGTATCGGGAGCACGGTCACCCACAGGTCAGGTCGGAAAGCGCGATTCCGGCGAATTCGTCAGCGGAACAGCCATCCGCCCTCGGACAGGGTCGCCGCGTCCGCCTCGTCCAGATCGATATCGAAGATCTCCGACAGGACTTTCGGGAGTTCTGCGAGTTCGAGTTCGCGGGTGTCGCCGGAACCGTCCGGATATTCGGTGGTCATCGTCGTGCCGTCGATGACGTAGTGCACATCGGGCAGGAAACGCTGCACGAACGGTCGCGTGGTGAACGGCGAGCGCGGCGCGGTCGAGACGAAGTGATTGCCGACCTCGAAATCGATGCGGTACTGCGGTTGGGTGCCGAAGGTGTAGCGCTCCAGCCAGCCGTCGCGGCCGAATTGGTGCAGCGCCCAGAGTTCGGTGTCCAGTTCCCCGACCCGGCGTTCCAGCCGGAAGCGCCACCGGCCCAGCGTGAATTCCCCCGTGCTCGGGACCAATTCGTAGGGCTCGAGCGGGCCCGCGCCGAATCCGACGTCGACCATCCACACGCGCTCGTCGTCCTCGGTGGTGACGCGCAGCAACGCGTGGGTGGCGGGGCGCAGGCCCTCGGTGGCGCCCATGGTGACCCGTCCGCTCACACCGGTCACGCCGAAACCGAGCCGTTCGAGTACCGCCGCGAAGATTCCGATGTTCTCGTAGCAGTACCCGCCGCGACGCCGTCCGATCAATTTGTCCTGGAGCGCGGACAGGTCGAGCGGGATCGTGCGTCCGAGGATGATCTCGAGGTTCTCGAACGGGATCGTGGTGGTGTGCAGGTAGACCAGTCGACGCAAGGTCGCCGAGGTCGGCGCGCGCTCGCCGTCGAAGCCGATCCGCGCCAGATAGGCGTCGAGATCGATGGCCGCGCCGTTCCACCGATATGCCGGATCCGTCACCGCGTCCTCCTCGACGTGCTCACCCCTTATCGAAAACCACGCGGCCCACGGAACTGTTCCGCGCTCACGCCGCGCATTTCGCGCCGGGCGGGGCCGCGGGCGCGGTGACGGTTCGGCGCGCCACGTCGACGAGGTAATCGCGGTCGGGACCGTCGGCGGGTTCGGTGCCGAGCAGCAGCCTTTCCACCACGCAGCCGCCCTCGAAGAAGGCGGGACCGATGCTGTGATCGCCCGGCACGATCGCGCCGTTCAGATCGCGGCCGGTCACGACGGTGTACATCGAGGTCGGTTTTCCCGCGGCGAGCAGGGCCGCGCGCATCTCGACACTGGTCACGTAGGGGACCACCGTGTCCGCGATGCCGTGGACGAGGAACGCGCGCCGCATATCCATCCGCCCCGCGAGCAGCGCGGGCGACCGTTCCACGTAGGCCTGCGGACAGACGATCGGAGTGCACCCTCCGGCGTCGCGCTCGATCTGGCCGGGCAGGTCGGGATCGACGAACCCGCCCGCGGCCCACATCGTGAAATCGTCGCCGGGACCGTAATTGTCGACCCAGTAGTCGAACAGCCCACGCGGCGCGTGCGCGACGGCCAGTCCGCTCATGATGCCGCCCTGGCTCCAGCCCCACAGCACCGTCCGCGCGATCCGCGGATGCTCGGCCCGGTACCACAGGGTCGAGGCGACGATATCGCGCCACCCCGCCCACAGATTCCAGTCGCCGGTCCGCCAGACACTGGTGTCGTTGCGCAGATCCATGGCCAGGAAAGGGGTTTCGGTGCGGCGCGCGATCGAGGTGACATACGCGGCGTAGTCGGCCGAGGTACCGGTGTGCCCGTGCACCGCGATCGCCAGCTGCTCCGGCGGCAGATCGCCGGGAACGCATCGGTAGGGCTCGTACACCCGGCCGGTCGCCTCCTCGCCGTCGACCGTGACCGTCACGGGGCGTACGTCCACCCCGGCCGCGCAGGCGGGTTCGGCCGAAGCCGGTGACGCGGTGAGGCCGCTCGCCGCGAAAACTCCCCACAGCACGCAGCACACAGCCAGCAATCCGCGTCCACGCCTCATCACCGAATGATCCCACGGTGGCACGGTGATACGGTCCGGCTCGAAGCATTAACACCGGTGGAATTCGGGCCGATAATCGAAGCGCGCGGGCCGGATGTCCTTCTGCTGGCGTGCCGATGTCGATATGGAGTCCCGACCGCCGTTTGCGCCGGTCCCGACCCACTTTCCGGGGAGCAGAGCACATGGCCTTCTTGAACAGAATCGTGTCCAACGCACACACCTTCGGCCGGTTGATGGACGTGGTCGACAAGGCCCCGCAGTGGCGCAAGCAGTTGCTGGCCAAGAAGAACGAATTACGCGGCGGCGCCTTCCGTGACGCGGCGATGGGGATGTGCGCCCTGGTCGCCGCCGCCGACGGTTCGATCGAACCGAACGAGCGGATGCGGGTGGCCGGACTGATCGGCACCGAACCCGCGCTGTCGAACTTCTCCGCCGACGAATTGCGGCAACTGTTCGAGGACAACTGCAATCGCCTCGTCGCCGACGCCGCCTTCGGACGCGCCCACGTGTTGCAACAGATCGCCAAGGTCGCCGGGAAGCCGACCGAGGCGGAGGCGGTGGCGCAGATCGGCATCCTGATCGGTAACGCCGACGGCGATTTCGACCAGGCCGAGGTCGCCGCCGTTCGCGAGGCGTGCCGGGCACTGCGGGTCGACCCGCGCCAGTTCGGGCTCTGACCGGCGCCTGCCGGTAGTCACGCGTACTTGTCGGACCACCCGGCTACCATGCCGCCCATGCGTTCGATCGACGCCGCCGAACGGCGGGCAAGACTGGCCGTGCGGCACCGGCTCGCGAACGATTCGCGCACCGACGACGTCGTCGAGGTGGTCCGGTCACTGGTGGTGTTGCACGCGACCGATCCCGCGACCGTGTACCTCTCGGTCGGCGCGCGCTCGCACGCCGCCACCCCCGCGCATGTCGAGAAGGCGCTCTACGACGACCGCGCGCTGGTCCGGATGCTGGCCATGCGGCGCACCATGTTCATCGCGCCCGTCGAACTGGTCCCCGCGTTGCAGGCGTCCTGCGCGAACGCGCTCGCGCACAAGCAGCGTCGCGCCTACGGCCGCTACATCGAACAGGCGGGTGTGATCGACGGGGATGTGGCGACGTGGCTGGCCGAGGTGGAGGCCGAGACGCACGCGGCGCTGCTCGCGCGGGGACTCGCGACGGGTGCCCAACTGTCCAAGGACGTCCCCAGGTTGCGCACCCAGGTGAACGCGGCCCCGGACAAGGCGTATTCGCGGCCGACCAATATCACCACGTGGGTGCTGGTGACGCTCGGGTGCGAAGGCCGCATCGTGCGCGGGCGGCCGAACGGAAGCTGGACGAGCAGCCAGTACAGCTGGGCTCCCGTCGAATCCTGGCTTCCGGACGGGGTGGCGGCGCTGTCGGTCGAGCAGGCGCGCGCCGAGTTGGTGCGGAAATGGTTGTACGCCTTCGGGCCCGCACCGGTCTCCGACATCAAATGGTGGACCGGGTGGACTCTCAGCGAAGTTCGGGCAACCCTGGCCGAACTCGATCTCGTCGAGGTCGACCTCGACGGCACCGTCGGCGTTCTACTCGCCGAGGACATCGATCCCGTCGCCCCACCGGAACAACCGTGGGCGGCACTGCTGCCCGCACTCGACCCGACTCCCATGGGCTGGCAGTCGCGCGACTGGTACCTGGGCCCGCACGCGCCCGCCCTCTTCGACCGCAACGGCAATATCGGTCCGAGCATCTGGTGCGACGGCCGCATCGTCGGCGGGTGGGCGCAGCGCAAGGACGGCGAGATCGTCCACCGTCTCCTCGAGGATGTCGGATCCGAGCACGTGGCGCTGATCGAGCGGGAGGTCGCGAAGACGGCGGCCTGGTACGGCGATATCCGTGCGATTCCACGCTTCCGGACACCGCTGGAGCGCGAACTGACGGCGTGAGCGCGCGGGAATCTCCGCTCCGAGCCGATCGGTACCTCACGCCGAGCCCAGACACTCGCTGCCCGAGGCCGGGCACGCGCCGATCGGCCGGTGCCCGGCGTGGAAACTCCTACATGTCCAGGCCGAGGTCGAGTACACGCACCGAATGGGTGAGCGCGCCGACGGCGAGATAGTCGACGCCGGTGCGGGCGTAGTCGGCGGCGACCTCGATGCTCAGCCCTCCCGAGGATTCGAGCCGGGTGTTCGGCGCGACGGCATTGCGGCGTTGGACGGCGGCCTGGGTCTGCCAGAGCGGGAAATTGTCCAGCAGCACCAGTTCCACGTTCTCGGCGAGTACGGCGTCGAGCTGTTCCAGGCTGTCGACCTCCACTTCGCACGCGATATCGGGGGCCAGTTCGCGCACCGCGCGCAGCGCGTCGACCACCGAACCCGCGGCGACCACGTGGTTGTCCTTGATCAGCGCGGCGTCGCCGAGTCCCATCCGGTGATTGACACCGCCGCCCACCCGGACCGCGTATTTCTGGAGGGCGCGCAAGCCGGGCAGTGTCTTGCGGCTGTCGCGGATCCGGCAGTGGGTGCCTTCGACCTCGTCGACCCAAGCGGCGGTCGCGGTGGCGATCCCGGACAGGTGACAGACCAGATTGAGCATGGTGCGCTCGGCGGTGAGCAGCGCCCGCGTCGGCGCGACGAGGCCGAGTACCGCACCGCCCGCCGCCACCCGGGTGCCGTCGGCTACCCGATCGGTGATCTCGTAGTTGCCCGCGCCGATCACCTCGTCCAGCACCAGCAACCCGACGTCGAGTCCGGCGACGGTCCCCGGCTGTCGCGACACTATCGACGCCTTGACCACCGCGTCGGCGGGCACCGTCGCCACGGTGGTGATATCGGGTCCGTAGCGCAGATCCTCGTCGAGCGCGGTGCGGATCAGCGCGACCACTTCGTCCTGGTTCAACGCGGTATCGAGCGTCATGGGTGCACTCCTAACGTGTTCTCGCCGAAGCGAATATGCGGTGGGGACGGCTCGGCGCGGCATGCGCGAGCGTTGACCGTCCGGTGGTCCGAGTCCGGTCGATCCGGTCGGAAGCGCTGTCCGATCGCGGTGCTCACGGCACCGCGATCGACAGTTCCGGCCCGTCCGGATCGGCGGCGAGCCGGGTCGCCAGCAGCGGACCCTCGGGAGCGCCCGCCATCGGACGCACGTCGGGATGTCCGTCGCTGTCCAAGCGGATCGGAATGCTGTGCCGCAACGCCGGGTCCGACACGGGATGGTCGGAGCGGGTGTGGCAGCCCCTGCTCTCGGTGCGGGCCGCCGCGGCCAGCAGCAGGACGCGCGCCGTCAAGGTGAGCGCCCCGTCTTCGATATCGGCGATGCGCTTGGCCGCCAGCGCCTCCGGTGCCACCGCGGCGGAATCGCCCGCCGCGTTGCGTATCGACTGGGTGAAACGTGTCGACATGCTGCGCAGGACAGCGCGTTCCAGGCGCGCGTTCGCCTCGTCGAGACCGTCGCGGTCCCTGACCACCGACGCGTGCGCCGTCATCACCTGTTGCAGCGCCGCGCGCGCCACCCTCGGCATGGTCCGGGTCCTGATCTCGGTCACCTCGGCAGGCATATCCCTGCGCTCGGCGACCGCCGCGCCGACCCGCTCACCGACGACGAGACCTTCGAGCAGACTGTTGGAGGCCAACCGGTTCGCACCGTGCAGTCCGGTCCGCGCCACTTCGCCCGCCGCGTACAGGCCGGGAACCCCGGTGCGACCGTACGGATCGGTGACCACACCTCCGCACTGGTAGTGCGCGGCGGGGGCGACCGGGATGAGATCGACGCGCGGATCCAGACCCGCCGCGCGACAGCTGGCGGTGATGGTCGGGAAACGTTCGACGAATCCGTCGATCGCGCGGCCGTCGAGATAGACGTGATCGGTGCCGAGTTCACGCATGCGCGCGGCGATGGCCCGCGAGACGACATCGCGCGGGGCGAGATCACCCCGTGGATGTACGCCCGCGGTGACCGAATCCCCCGCGGAGTCGACCAGTATCGCGCCCTCGCCGCGCACCGCCTCGCTGATCAGCGGACGCCGTCCGGTACCGCCGGGGGTGTAGAGCACGGTGGGATGGAACTGCACGAATTCCAGGTCCGCTACCGCCGCCCCGGCCCACAGCGCGAGCGCGATCCCGTCCGCCGTCGCGCCGGAGGGGTTGGTGCTCAGCGCGTACAGCTGACCGAGACCGCCGGTCGCGAGCAGGACCGCCGGGGTGTGCACGACGCCGAAACCCCGCTCCGACACCGCGATCACCCCGCGCACCCCGGTCGGCCCGGTGACCACCTCGCAGGCCGCCGCGCCGAACAGCACGGGCAGTCCGGCCGCGTTGAGGGCGCGCTGTACCTCCGCGCCGGTGGCGTCACCACCGGCGTGGATGATCCTGCGGGTGCTGTGCCCGCCCTCGCGGGTGCGCGAGATCTGGCCGTCGCGGCCGAGATCGAAGACCGCGCCGAGATCGGTCAGCGCGGCGACCGCGTCCTGCCCCCCGGAGACGATGGAACGCACCGCCTCCACTTCGCACAGTCCCGCACCCGCCTCGACGGTGTCGAGGACGTGGGATTCGATCGAATCCTCTTGCGGCGCCACCACGGCGATACCGCCCTGGGCGTACTGCGTCGATGTATCGGTGGGTCCGCCCTTGCTGAGCACCAGCACCCGCGCCCCGTGCAGCGACGCCGTGCGCGCCGCTGTCAGACCGGCGACACCGCCGCCGATCACCACGAGATCGGCGGCGGCTTCCCACTCGATCGATACCGGAGCCGTCATCTCTCCACGCCTCTCGCTCCGGGCCCACCCGGCCCGGCGGCCGCCCAGCGGCGGCCTCCATAGATCACGCGCGCGCCGACCCTCGGGTCCGCGCGCGCCCTGCGCCCGGAAGGGCCGTCACTCGCCCCCGCCGGGATTGCCGATCTCGATCATCCGTTGCACCGAGCTACGGCCGCGGGCAGCGGTTTCCACGTCGACGTGCACTTCGTCGGCGCCCTCGACCAGGCAGCGCAGCAGCGCGGCCGGGGTGATCATCTTCATGTACTTGCAGGAGGCGCGATCGTTGACGGCCTTGAAGTCGATCCCGGGCGCGGCCTTACGCAGCTGGTGCAGCATGCCGACCTCGGTGGCGACGAGCACCTGGCTGGACTTGGCCGCCTTGGCCGCGTCGATCATGCCGCCGGTCGAGAGGATGTGCACCCGGTCGGCCGGGAAGGAACCCTCGCCCGCCAGGTACAGCGCCGACGTCGCGCAACCGCATTCGGGGTGCACGAACAGTTCGGCGTCGGGATGCGTGCGCGCCTGCTCGGTGAGCTCGTCGCCGTTGATGCCCGCGTGGACGTGGCATTCGCCCGCCCAGATGTGCATGTTCTCGCGCCCGGTGACGCGTTTGACGTGCGCGCCGAGGAACTGGTCCGGTAGGAACAGCACCTCGCGATCGGGGTCGATGGAGGCGACGACGTCCACCGCGTTCGACGACGTGCAGCAGATGTCGGTGAGCGCCTTCACCTCGGCCGTGGTGTTCACGTACGACACGACCATGGCATTCGGGAATTCGGCTTTCCACGCGCGCAGTTCGTCGGCGGTGATCGAATCCGCCAGTGAGCAGCCCGCCCGCTGATCCGGGATGAGGACGGTCTTCTCCGGGCTGAGGATCTTCGCCGTCTCGGCCATGAAGTGCACGCCGCAGAACACGATGGTGTCCTCGGCGGCTTCGGCCGCGATCCGGGACAGCGCCAGCGAGTCGCCGACGTGATCGGCCACGTCCTGGATCTCGGGCAGCTGGTAGTTGTGCGCGAGAATCGTCGCGTTGCGCGCACGCGCGAGCCGCTTGACCTCTTCCGCCCACTGCGGCGTCGCCTCGACACCGGTGAATCCCGATGGTCCGTCGACCACCTGCTCCATCAGCGCAGGCGCGAGCTGTGCACCCATTGTCGCCATGATGGCTCCCTTCCTCGTGCGGCCGGCCTCTTCGCCGTAATTCGCACCAAACCAGGTTTTCGACTTACAATCGAAAACGTGGCCCATAGTAGCACCATCCATGAAACGCTCACCGCCGTGTTCCAGGTTCGTCGATTCTCGAAGGACATCACCGCAGGTAGTGGCGTTGTCGAGGCTGTCGAGACGATCGAGACCGCGTTCGCCCCGTGCGGACCCGATCAGCGAACAGAATTGGCCGTACTGCTGTGGGAGCGCGCCCTCGACCCGCAGAAGGACACCTGGTCACTACCCGGAGGTCGACTCCGCGACGACGAGGATCTCGACATCTCGGCCCGGCGTCAACTCGCCGAGAAGGTCGACGTGCGCGAACTGGCCCACCTCGAACAACTCGCGGTGTTCAGCGCTCCCGACCGGGTCCCCGCGCCGCGCCGCATCGCCTCGGCCTACCTCGGGCTCGTGCCCCTCACCGTCGATCCCGAACTCCCCGCCGACACCGCCTGGCATCCGGTCTCGGCCCTGCCGACCATGTCCTTCGACCACGGCACCGTCGTGGAACACGCCAGAACCCGGCTCGCCGCCAAACTCTCCTACACCAATATCGCCTTCGCCCTTGCCCCGTCGGCGTTCACGATGTCGACGCTGCGCGCGATCTATTGCGCCGCACTGGGTTACGACGTCGACACCACCAACCTCCAGCGGGTCCTGACCCGGCGCAAGGTCATCACGCCCACCGGAGCCACCGCCGCTCCCGGACGCGCGGGGGGACGTCCCGCCGCCCTCTACCGTTTCAGCGACTCCGGTATCCGTGTCACCGACGAGTTCGCTGCACTGCGTCCACCGACGTGAATCACTGTGGAAGACCGACTGATTCGAGAGGTCCCGGCGATCGCACGACCGTTCCGACATCGTCGCGCGTGACCGCTTTCGTCAGGAATCCATCGACCGCTTGCGGTGTTTCGCGCCGCGCCGATACTTCCGCTCGTTGCGGACCGGCTGCGCGGCACTGCTCTGCCGCAGCGCGTGACGCCGACGCCACGCGGCCAGATCCGGTCGCTCGTCGCGCTCGGCCACACCCGGCCCGGGCACGGCACGCATCTCGGCTTTCATCGATGACACCCCCTCTCCACGATCGATGCTCCCCCGACCATGTCTTCACCGAACACGCCACGGCGACTCCGCTATTCCCACGAAGGTCGGCCGGGGCGGACACCCACCGTAGCCGCCGCGATCCCCCGCTTCCACCGATTATTCGCGTCCTACAACCGGATGCCCGCAACATCGCGATGGGCCGAGCGCCAGGTCGTCCGTGGGCAGAACACCGGGACGCTTGCGGCTGTTCCCGCGGCCCGGGTCGGTGCGGATCGGATGGCGGCGGGACCGGCGTCGGCAGCGAGATGGGCGTCGGTGCGCATCGGATCCGCGGCGGTGCCGATCTGCGACCGTGACGCGACGGGTTCGCGTCACGGACGGACGCCGGGAGCCGCGCGAATTCCCGCGTCAGCGAGCCGGGCGACTCTCCCGCACCGGGCCCGCGCCCGCGGCGGGGTCATACCCGCCGTGACCACCGTTCGGGCCGTACGGCGTGTACGACGCCCCGGGTTCGAGATCGGGAACGAAGCGCTGGACCGGTCGCGTCGCACCGAAGGGACCACCGAATCCGGTGCCGAGATCCTCCGACGGGCTCAACGCGGCCAGGAACATCAACACCAGCGACGCCAGCAACGGCTGCGCGATCATCGCGAGAGCGCTTCCCAATTCGGGGGCGATATCGATGATCTGTCCCACCGGCGGATCGTCGGGGCGCGCGTGATGCCATTCGGCCACGGCCTCGCCGATGGTCCGCATGGCGAACGCGCCGAGTAACGATCCGGCCAGCAGCCCCAGTTGGAGGACGGGTCCGCGTACCGAGCGCAGCCGCCACACTCCCGCGGCCGAGAGCACACCGACCACCGCGCCGACGCAGACGAATATCGCGAGCGCGTCGAACTGGTGGACGCTCTCCCCCGTGAGCACCACCCCGCGCCCGGCCTCGGTGACCAGCAATTGTTCGACGGGCGCGAGATACCCCCAGATCGCGCCGCCGATCGCGCTCGCCAGCACGACACCGGCGACGGTCAGCAGTCCCGCGACCACTTCGCGTCGCAGGCCGCCGGATCCCACCGCCGCCACTACCGGTGTTCCAGACGCGCCGAATCGATGACACCGTGGCGCGAACATTTCGCCCACCAGCCGTCGGGGCTCACCTGCACGATCATGCGCCTGCCGCACTGTTCACAGAATCGCGGCGGCTCCAGGCCCATCGCCGCGGACGCGGGAACCACGTCGTCGACCCCTGGCACTATCCGTTTGCCGGTGAACGGGTTGTAGCGCTCGTCCATGTCCATGACATTACTCATGGTCGCGGCTCACAGCGTTTCGTTGAGCGCCTTGATCGGCATCTTCAGCTCGCCGAGCAGATCGAGGTCGGCTTCGGCGGGACGCCCGAGCGTGGTCAGGTAGTTACCGACGATGACGGCGTTGATGCCGCCGAGGATGCCCTGTTTCGCGCCGAGGTCGCCGAGGGTGATCTCGCGTCCGCCCGCGAAGCGCAGCATGGTGCGCGGCAGCGCCAGGCGGAAAGCGGCGACGGCGCGCAGCGCGTCGGACGCGGGCAGCACGTCGAGGTCGCCGAAGGGGGTGCCGGGGCGCGGGTTGAGGAAGTTCAGCGGCACCTCGTCGGGTTCGAGCACCGCGAGGTTCGCCGCGAATTCCGCACGCTGCTCCAGTGTTTCGCCCATGCCGAGGATGCCGCCGCAGCAGACCTCCATGCCTGCCTCGCGCACCATGCGCAGGGTGTCCCAGCGCTCCTCCCAGGTGTGGGTGGTGACCACGTTCGGGAAGTACGACTTCGAGGTCTCGAGATTGTGGTTGTAGCGGTGCACGCCCATCGCGGCCAGCTGATCGACCTGTTCCTGGGTGAGCATGCCCAGCGAACACGCGACCTGGATGTCGACTTCGTTGCGGATCGCCTCGACGCCGGCGGCGACCTGGGCCATCAGACGTTCGTCGGGTCCGCGGACGGCCGCGACGATGCAGAACTCGGTGGCGCCGGATTTGGCGGTCTGTTTGGCGGCCTCGACCAGGCTCGGGATATCGAGCCACGCGGCGCGGACCGGGGACTGGAACAGGCCCGACTGCGAGCAGAAGTGGCAGTCCTCGGGGCAGCCGCCGGTCTTGAGCGAGATGATGCCCTCGACCTCGACCTCGGGGCCGCACCAGCGCATGCGGACCTCGTGCGCGAGGGCGAGCAGATCCTCCAGTCTGTCGTCGCCCAGGCGCAGCACTTCCAGCGTCTGCTCCTGGCTCAACCCCTCGCCGCGCACGAGCACCTGCTCGCGGGCGACAGCCAGGATATCGGTGGTCACTGGTGCCTGGGTCACTGCACGAATCCCTTCGTCCGGCCGAGGTGGCCGTGCAACTTGAACGGTGTTCAGGCTAGGGTAGCGGTAGACAGCGAGTCAAACATCCACACGGGGAGGGCTTCGGGTGCAACTGCACAGAGCGGACGTGGTCGACGGCGCGATCGCCATCCTGGACCAGTACGGTCTCGGCGATCTGACGATGCGTCGGCTGGCGGGATCACTACAGGTCCAGCCCGGCGCGCTCTACTGGCATTTCCCGAACAAACAGGCGCTGCTCGGCGCGGTCGCCGACCGGATCCTGGCGCCGATGGACGAGCCCGTCGCCGCCGAGGAGTGGTCGGCCCAGATCACCGAACTGGCCCACCGGCTGCGCGATTGCCTGCTCACCTACCGCGACGGCGCCGAACTGGTTTCGGCCACCTACGCGTCGAGGCTGACCACGAGCAAGGGGCGCGAGCGCATGGTCGGTGCCGTGATCCGCGCGGGTATGCCACGCCCCGAAGCCGAGTCGGCGGCGTTCACGCTGCTGTACTACGTCCTCGGTCAGACCGTCGACGAGCAGTCCCGTATGCAGATGGATTCCGTCGGCGCGCTCGCCGAGGACACCTCGCCGCTGGACGAAACCCCCGACGCCACCGCGACTTTCGATTTCGGTCTGCGATTGTTCGTCGGCGGTGTGCGCCACCTGCTCGGCACCCGGGTGCGTTGAGACGTCTTCCGGTCAGGGGCGGGTGATGAAATCGAAAGTCGCCCTGATCTGTTCGGCGTTCGGTGTCGGCAGCGTGGCACGCCCGTGGACGAATCCGATACCGATGAACGACAGGATCCCGGCCCGCATCCGCGCGTCGGCGGCGGCGAAACCGAGTTCGGTCAGGGTCTGTTCCAGTACCGCGAAGATCCGCTGATCCAGGGATCGCACCGCGTCGAACACCTTGGGATTGGTGCGGGCCCAGTCGCGGACCGCGTACTCGACCTTCCACAACTCGTCGCCCGCGAGCAGTTCGCCCATGCGCTGGAGTCGCCGATCCGGTGACAGGGCCTCCAGCCCCTGCAAGCCGCGAACGCTGTCGTTCTGCGCGGCGCACCAGTGGTCGGCCGTCGCCTCGAGCAGATGTTCCAGATCATCGAAATGCCAGTAGAAACTGCCCTTGGTGACGCCGAGGTGTTCACACAGCCGGGCGATCGAGATCGCGGCGACACCCTCGCTCAGCAGGACCGACATCGCCGCGTCGACCCAGTTCGTGACCGTGAGTTTGGGCGCGCGCCGGGTCCGTCGCGCGGCGGCCGCGGCTTTGCGTTTGGACACCTCGACGACGGGCGACGGGTGTTGGTCCGACCCTTCTGTCATCGCCGCCTTCTCGTTGTTGGGACGAGCCATTCCGGCGCCGTCATCCGCATCCGGTTCCGCCCCACCGGCCCGAACCGGGCCGTTCACGGGGCACGGCGAGCGCGAGTCGACTCCGATGCGGTCCCAGATTAACAGTGCCACCGGCGACCGAGACATGCAGACATACTTTAGAGTATGTTGCGACATACCTTAGGGTATGTGAGGCCGGGGGTTCCGGTCGCACCATCCAGCTCTGTCGAAAGCGCGGGTCAGCATGGAGATCTCGGTACCGGTCGGCGCGGAAACACCGCGGACGGCCGCGGCACACCACCCGACCTCGTTCCGCTACCGGGAACGCCGCGAGAGCCGCGGTATCCGCCGGATCCGGGAAAGCTTCATGACGCTGTTCCGCACCGATCTCTTCCCGGCCGACGACATCGCCGAGGCGTTCCGCGCCGACCTCTACCGCGGTGATCCGACCGCCGAACGCTTCGTCGCCGAGGTGTTCGACGGCGAGACCGGCGCCAAACGCGGCCGCAAACAGCTGGAGACGGCATTGCGCGACGGCGTGGACGCGGTTCCCGACGCGCACGACGCGATGCGCGAGTTGTTCCGGGAATTCGAGACGGTCCCCGACTGGGTCCGCCCCGAACTCGTGGAACAGGGCGCGGCGATCTGGCGACGGTGGGGCACCATGCTCTTCGCGATGGCGGGCGCGGAAACACTCGAGATGTACACCGAGGCCGCCGTCGCCACCCCGCTGTCGCTGGCGGGCGGCTACGCCGGAGACAACGCGCTCAGGCGATTCCTCGAGACGACCCGATTCTGGATCGACGTCTCCGAGCCAGGCGCGATCCTGACACCGGGATCGGCGGGCCGGGCCACCGCCCTCAAGGTCCGGATCATGCACGTCTCGGTACGCAAACGCGTTGCCCAGCACCGGGAATGGGATCCGCGGCGCTGGGGCCTTCCCATCAGCCAGAGCTATATGCTGCTCACCCTGCTGGCGGGAAGCATCACGCCAGCGCTGGGTCTGTGGCCACTCGGACATTTCACCACCCCCGGCGAAATGCGCGCGCTACTGCATTTCCAACGCTATATGGGCCATCTGCTCGGCGTGCGCGTCGACTGGTATCCCGAGACCATCGGCGACGCCCTGCGCATTCTCGCGATGGTCATGATCTCGCGCGCCGACGACGCCGGTGAGCAGGGCCGCGAATTGATCGAATCCTATCCGGCGGCCTTCGCGCCCCGCCCCGACCAGCGCGGTCTGCGCCGGTTGCGTCAGGCGTACAACTACCGGCTGCACTCGGCCTACACCGCGCTGTACATGTCGCCGATCACCCGCCGCCGATACGACCTGCCCAGCGCGTTCCCGTGGATTCTGTGGCCGCTGGCCCGCACCCCGTTCGTCGCCGTCGCCGAGATCGCCCGCCGCACGGTGCCGGGCCTCGACCGCCTGCACGAACGCGTCACCCGGGCGCATCGCGAGAACTGGTACCGCTCGCAGATGCGCGGGCGCGGTGCGCAATTCGATGCCACCGGTGCACTGCGCCGCTGAGTCGCCGACGCCCGTCGCCGTACCGCCCGGGCCACCATGCCCGGTTCGGTGTCATCGCCGATGTCACCCACCGCGCGGCGAACTATTTTCCGCCCGTGGGTATTTCGACCCCACTCTCGACCTCACGCTCCGGCCGCCCGCCACGCCGATCCGGGTCCTTCCCCGGCGACGGCACGCCGGGGAACCAGCGGTACATCGTCGCCGCCCCCAGTACCGACGTCACCGCGAGCGCGACCGCCGATCCCGCGAGCACGGTGACCACGCTGATGGCCCCGACCGCGATCGGCCCGACGAAGGCGCCCGCGTCATGCGTGAGCCGCCACGCCCCGAGGAATTCCGCACGCCTGGCCTCCGGGGCGACATCCGCGCCCACGGTCATGATCAGCCCGTTGCTCAGACCGTTGGCGACACCCAGGATGAACGCCGACACTCCGATCGCGACGGCCGACGAGGTCAGCGGCAGGCTGGCGTAGCCGAGCGCGAACAACGCCATGGCGGGGACACCGGTCGCGCGTCGTCCATACCGATCCAGCCAGATACCGGCGGGATACGACATCAGGACATCGACCGCACCGGCCACTCCGAAGATCAGGCTGATGGTCGCCGCGTTCACCCCGATATGCGCCGCCCACAGCGGCAACAGCGCGAGCCTCGCCGCCCGTGCCGCGCCGACGAGCAACGCCGAGGAACCCAGGGTGGCGAGAACGCGGCGGTTCTCGACGATCACCGCGCGCAACGGCTGGACGCTGCCGTCGGAATGCTCGCCGTCCGCCGACGGGATCGCCACCATGGCCGCCGCCGAGATCGCTGTCGCGACGAGTTGCAGCCACAGGGCCCCGTTCGGCCCGAAGAAATGCACCGGAACCGCGCCGAGGAACGGTCCGCAGAACAATCCGAACCGCGAGGAAGCCGCCAGCAGCGACATCGCCCTGCCGCGATCGGCCGGTGCGACGACGGCGACCAGATACGACTGGCGCGCCAGCCCCCACACCGCACCGGACGCGCCGACGAGCAGCATGCCCACCGCGAGTACTCCGACATTCGGCGCGCACAGCGCCGCGGCCACCCCGATCATGCCGACACCCGACCCGACCGCGATGGCGCCGCGCTCCCCGATCCGGGCCACGATCCCGCCCGCGGGCAGATCGGCGAGCACCATGCCGAGCCCGGTGAGCGCGACGATGACACCGGCCTGGCCCGCGGAGGCGCCGAGATCGACGGCCCGCAGCACATACATCGGCCCGGCCGCGCCGTAGCCGACGCTGTAGATCGCCATCGGCACGAACATCGTCCACGCCAGACGACGCAGCGCGACCGAGGTGTCGGCGGATATCGATCCGCCGGTCACCGGCCCGCCGTCGCGACGTCGAGCCGGTCCGACCGCACCGGGTGTCCGGCGCCGGTACAGCAGCCCGCGGCGCTCACCCGGCCAGTGCCGGGTGGCGCGCGTAGCGGCTCTCGGGCCTGGTCAGCCCGAAATGATCGCGCAACGTGGTGCCGGTGTACTCGGTCCGGAAGATGCCGCGTTCCTGCAGAATCGGCACGACGGTCCGCGCGAACACCTCGAGACCGCCCGGGTAGTACGGCGGCATCACATTGAAGCCGTCGGCCGCGCCGTTGCGGAACCATTCCTCGATGGTATCGGCCACCTGCTCCGGAGTTCCGGCGAAGACCCGGTGCCCACGAGCACCGGCGAGGCGGTGCAGCAGCCCGCGAACCGTCGGCCGTTCCCGCTCGACGATGCCCGCGACGACCTGCAAACGGCTGCGGCTGTTATCGGTGACATCGCCCGCGTCGCTGAACAATTCGAGGGGAACCGGCCCGTCCAGCGGCAGATGGCGCAGACTCGTGCCCGCGATCGACTCCAACTGCTTGAGGCCGTAGTCGGGAACGGTGAGTTCGTTGAACTCGCGCTCCAGTTTCTTGGCCTCGGCCTCGGTGTCGGCGATGAACGGGCTGATGCCGGGCAGGATCTTGATCTGGTCGGGATCGCGACCGAACGCACGCGCCTGGGCCTTGATGTCGGAGTAGAACGCCTGTGCGTCCACGAGCCGCTGATGGGCGGTGAAGATGGCCTCGGCGTATTTGCCCGCGAAAGCGCGGCCGTCGTTGGACGCGCCCGCCTGCACGAGCACCGGATGCCCCTGCGGTGTGCGGGGAGCGTTGAAAGGCCCACGCACCTTGAGGTATTCGCCGACGAAGTCGATCTGATGGATCTTGTCCGGATCGGCGTAGATACCCGCTTCCTTGTCGAGCAGGATCGCGTCGTCTTCCCAGCTGTCCCACAGCGAGACCACCGCGTCGACGAATTCCCGTGCCCGCGCGTAGCGTTCGGCGTGGTCGGGGTGCGCGTCGAGGCCGAAATTCGCCGCTGCGAGATCGGTGCCGGTGGTGACGATATTCCAGCCCGCGCGACCACCGGAGATGTGATCGAGGGTGGAGAACAGGCGAGCCAGGTTGTAGGGCTCGTAGTAGGTGGTCGACGCCGTCGCGATCAGACCCAGATGCGTGGTGGCCGTGGCGATCGCGGTGAGCAGCGTGATGGGCTCGAGGCCGGATACCGCGTTGTGCTTCACATCGGCGCGCAACGCCGGTCCGTCGGCGAAGAAGACCGCGTCCAGCTTGGCCGCTTCGGCGGTCCGGCCGATCTCCTGGTAGTAGCCGACGTCGTAGATCCGCTCCGGCCTGCTCTGCGGATGCCGCCAGGCGGCTTCGTGATGTCCGGACGGGTAGATGAAAGCGTTGAGGCTGAGCTGACGTGGCTCGGTCATGAAGGCTGTTTCGCTTCCTCGCGAGTATTCGACGGGATCCCTTCCACACCGACACCGAGGCCGGCGAGCAGGATCTCGCGCAAACGAATGAATTCCGGATCACCGTGGCGGCGTGGACGGCCCAACTCGACGCGCTGATCGAGCACGATCTGCCCCTCGTCGAGGACCAGCACCCGGTCGGCGAGCAGCACCGCCTCGTCCACATCGTGGGTCACCAGCAGGACCGCGGGCTTGTGCTTGGCGCACAACTCCTGCAGCAGTACATGCATCTTGATCCGGGTGAGCGCGTCGAGCGCGCCGAAAGGCTCATCGGCCAGCAGCAGTTCCGGTTCCCTGACCAGCGAACGGGCCAGCGCCACGCGCTGCTGCTCACCACCGGACAGTTCCTTGGGCCAGGCCCGTTCACGCCCGGCGAGACCCACTTCGGCCAATGCCGTGCGACCGCGTCCCGCGGCGTCGGAGCCGCCGAGACCGAGTGTCACATTGTCCAGCACCCGCAACCACGGCAGCAGCCGCGAATCCTGGAACACCACGGCGCGTTCCGACGGCACGGTCAGATCGCCGGAACCGGGCACGTCGTAGTCGAGTTCGGCCAGCGCGCGCAGCAGCGTGCTCTTACCCGAGCCGCTGCGCCCGAGCAGCGCGACGAATTCACCGCGCTCGATATCGATATCGATTCCGCGTAACACCACGCGCTCACCGAAACCACGATTGAGGTTACGCAACCGGACGATGGCGGATTTGTTCAGTCTCCCAAGGTCTGTCGCCATGACAGCGCCCTCCTCTCGGTCGCGCGCACGGCGATATCACCGAGCAGGCCGAGCAGGCCGTAGATCACCAGGCCGACGACGATGACGTCGATCTGGCCGTAGGTACGGGCCTGCGTCATCAGATAGCCGATGCCGCTGGTGGCGTTGACCTGTTCCACCACGACCAGCGCCAGCCACGCGATGGTGACGGCGAGGCGAAGTCCGGTGAAGAATCCCGGCAGCGAACCCGGCAGCGCCACCTTGCGGATGAAACCCCACCGGGAAAGCCCCACGGTCTGAGCGAGTTCCACGTAGCGGGCATCGACACTGCGCAGATGCGCGTGGGTGTTGATGTAGATCGGAATCGCGACACTGGTGGTGATGACGATGAGTTTCATCTCCTCGCCGATACCGAACCACACGATGAACAGCGGGATCAGCGCCAGCGTCGGAATCGACCGCTTGATCTGGATCGGGCCGTCCACCACCGCCTCGCCGACTCGGCTCAGACCCGCGACGAGCGCGAGTACCAGTCCGACCAGCACACCGATGCCGAGACCCCAGCCCGCCCGCTGTACCGAGGTGAGCAGATTCGATTGCAGTCTGCCGTCCGCGATCAGGTCGCCCGCGGTCTGGGCCACCGTCCACGGCGCGGGCAAGGTCTCCGGATCCAATGATCCGCTCGCCGAGCCGATCACCCAGGCCGCGATCAGCAGCACCGGGCCGATCGCGATTCCCCCGGGAATCGCCCGGCCGGGGCCCAGCCTCGGACGCGCGGGCCTGCGCTGGGCCAGCACCTTCGTCGAGGCGGCCCTGTCCGCCCGTTGCAGCCTGCCGAATACGCCAGCGTCGGCGGTCCTGATAGCCATCAGTTCTTCCCTCGCACGAATGTGGCTCCCGCCGCGGGCACGGTCTCGGAGATGACCGCGTCGAAGCGGAGATCGAAGCCGTTGGAGGCCTTCACCTTCTTGGGCGACTGACCGGCCGCGTCGATCACATCGATGGTCGACTGCTGCTGATCGACGAGCGCCTGGTCCAGGTGCGGGAACGTGTAGGTGCCCAGCGAATCGATGATCCGCTTCGCGTCCTCCGGACCGACCTTCTGGTTGTCCACGTAGTATTTCTGCGCCCACTCCTCCGGATGGGTGTTCACCCACTGGTAGGCCCGCACATAGGCGGCGACGAGCGCCCGCGTCGCTGCTGCCTTGGCCGGATCCTGTAGCACCGCCCGCCGGGCGTACAGGTAGGCCAGACCGCTGTAGATACCGGTCGTCTCCGAATCCGGAATCAAGGACGCGCCCTGGGTGCGCAGGAACCGGGTCACGTTCGGCTCGATGAGCGGCGCGACGTCGACCTGTCCGGTCCGCACCGCATCGGGGAATTCGGCCAACTGCAACCGGACGAGCTGCACGTCATCGGGTTTCAGATCCGCCTTGTTCAACGCGCGCAACACCGCGGCCTGCTGGGCGGTGCCCTCGGCGTAGGCGATCTTCTTCCCCTTCAGATCCACCAGGCGGGTGATCGAACGCCCCGGCGCCACCGCGAGTTTCATCGCGCTCGGCGCGGTCTGGTAGGCCGCGATGATCGGCACGTCCTGACCGGCGATCAACGCGTGGATCGGGGGAACGTCACCGACCGGCGCCACATCCGCCGCCTCGGCGCGGAACGCCTCGAGGATCGCGGGCCCGCCGACGAAATTGGCGAACTGCACCTTGAACGGCAACTTGTCCAGCTCGCCCGAAATTCGCAGCGCACTCTGCAAGCGCTCGGACTGATCGGCGATGGTCAGGGTGGTACCGGCGGGAATCTCGGTGGGCAGCGGCGCATCAGCATTGGTGGTACCGACCGGTTCGTCGTTGCTCACGCACCCGGTCAGACCAAGGCTCGCAACAGTAGCCACGGCGAGCAACGCGGCGATCGTGCGGCCACGAAGGCCGGGGAACATCGTACTTGGTCGATACATGCCGGTGATTTAAACAAGTTGCCGCTCCCCTGCATACGGTTTGGTTTGCCCTGATTCGAACTCCGACCGACCTCTGGGCTCTGGGCTCTGGCCTCTAGCCTCCGGCTCCGGCTCCGGCTCCGGCTCCGGCTCCGGCTCCGGCTCCGGCTCCGGCTCCGGCTCCGGCTCCGGCTCCGGCTCCGGCTCCGGAAGGGATGGTCTCAGCGGGGTGCGGCAGTGTTCTGGGTGGCCCTGGCCTGCGCTTGGTAGCGCTGGACGAACGGCAGCACCTGATCGGTGATCACCCGGTTGTATTCGTTGGGCCGTTGTCGGGGGTTGGCGTGGCCGGTATTGCGCGGGAATGCGACGAGCAGGGTTCCGTCGACGCCACCCACCTGTTCGACGAGCACCCGGTGCGAATATTCGACGTCGACCACGCCGTCCGCGGCGGGATCGCGCGGGCGCAGGAAGACGATGGCGGGGGGCGGTTTTCCGTCGACCGGCTCGGACAGCGCGCGCAGATCGTTGACCGCGCCGCCCGCCACGATCGCCAGGAACTGTGCTTCGATCAGGCCGTTACTCGCCGCGTCGGCCGAGTAGATCTTCTCGCGCAACACCTCGTCGAGGACCGAACGCAATTCGGCGAACCGGATGCCGGGCAACCCGTAGCCGGTGTCGTCGACGAATTGCTCTCGACGCGCATAGGTTTCGACGAGCAGTCGCAACGCGCGGCTCTCGCGCGCTCCCGGCAGCCACCCCATCCAGCGCACCATATCCTCACCGCGGCCACGGCTTTCGGGACGCACGGCGTTGAGATCCATCGGCGTGCAATCCAGCAGCACCGCCACCAGTCGACGATCACTGTCGGTGTGGATGTGTTTGGCGACTTCGAGCGCGATCACCCCGCCCATACTGTGCCCGACGAGGATCACGTTCTTCAGCCCCGACATCTGCGCCGCGCGGGTGATCAGATCCGCGATGACCTTGGTATCGATACCGCGGTTGTCGTATTTGATCGCCCACACCACACCCATGCGGCTCAACGAGGGGAGCGCGGCGGCGGTGTCGCTGGCGTTGAGCCCGCCCAACCCGACCATATCGACGACGACCGTATCCCAGTTCCTGCTGTCGGCGGGCGCGGCGATGGGCAGCACGGCCGGCTCGGTGCGTGCCAGACGCGCGCGTTCCGGGGCCACGTCGATCGCCCAGTACTGCGCGAACACGATGAGCCCCGCGACGAACAGCGCGGCGACCCGCAGCAGCATCAGCCTGGTGCGGCGCCACGTCAGCCAGTCGTGTCCGAGGCGAGTCGCTCGGAATCGAGCCTTCCGTCGCGCATCGTCCCAGTCCGAAATGCTGGACGGATGCCGATCGTCCAACGGCGACATCACTCCACTGTGCCTCCATTCCGTCCCCGCCGCTTCTCGACCCGCGAGCGCCCCTCCCTCTCCGTGCACATCCCTCGGATCCACGCGGCCGCGCCGATCACAACATCGGCGGCCATACCCACCGCTGTTCGGCTCAATCAGCCAGGCACCACGAACGAGGACACACAGCGTGAAAAGCGACGGCTGATCAGGCAGTTCGACGGGAACAGATCGGTCCGCCCCCCGAACCGTTGGGTCCAGCGCCTTTACGCACGGGTCGATGTGCTTACGTACGGGCTGATGTGCTTTCGACCCACATACGAGTTGATGTGCCGTACCACGCGGCGCGGCATACCCGCACCGAACAAGCCCGGTCGGCCCCGAAACTGAGAGCATCGGCTCGGCACAGCATTCGGACGCCACAGCGTCACTCTCGACGCCAGAGCGTCACTCTCACCTGGCGATGGCCGCAAGGTCAGGCCATCGGGCGACTGGCGGACTGGCGGACTGGCGGACTGGCGGACTGGCGATCATCACCCACCCGCCGCCGAACGGGCGACAGCGACAGCGACAGCGACAGCGACAGCGACAGCGACGAAATACCACGCCTGCACAGCCGGTTGCCAGCTGTTGTAGGGCCGCGAAGTATCAGTGGGTCGACAACGATTCCGCCAGTTCGGCGAGTTTGCCGAGTGAGATCCGCCAACCCAACTCGTTCTCGTCCGGCGCCACCCCCGGCGGGACGCCGTCGTGCAGTGCCACCAGGTCGGTTCCGCCGTGCTCGGCGTCGGCCAGGCGGTAGGTGATGGTCATCTCGCCGCGAATATCGGGATTCTCCGTCACGAATTCGACGATCTGCACGACCTGTTCATCGGGAACGAGGGTGACGAAGCGGCCGCCGAACGTGTCGGTGTGCGCGGAGGTCTTACCGACAGCAGTCGGCTCGTCATAGGTCAGCGAGATACGGAAGGCCCCACCCGGCGTCGGATCGAATTCGTGGACACGACTGGTCATTCCGGTGGGAACCATCCAGGTCCGTACCGCGTCCGCATCGATCAACAAGCGATAGACCACCGACCGCGGTGCGCCGATATGCCTGCCGATTCTGGTGGTGGCCACGCGCTCCACCGTAGTCGGCGAGCACTCGGCCGCAAGAGCGCCGACCAGTGGTGAGAAGTCGTGGAACGCAGAAAGGCCCCCAACAATGTTGGGGGCCTTTCGCAATGATGTTCCGGCGGTGTCCTACTCTCCCACACCCTGTCGAGTGCAGTACCATCGGCGCTGGCAGGCTTAGCTTCCGGGTTCGGAATGGGACCGGGCGTTTCCCTGCCGCTATGGCCGCCGTAACTCTATGAAACTATCCACACAACAGCGCTGACAACCAAAAACACAACAATAATCGTGTTTCGGGTGTCTGCTGCAGTGTCTGTGTGTTGTTTCAGATACCGCACAGTGGACGCGTAGCTTCTTTGTTGGTAAGTCCTCGGCCTATTAGTACCAGTC
>NZ_QCYJ01000087.1 GCF_003123685.1 Nocardia aurea | reverse complement strand
CGTCTTGGACCGCCTGCACAGGCATCTGCGGGTGGAAGTGGAGGGGAACCTGCAACCGCTCCGCAGCGGCGTACAGCTCGTCGTACTCGGGGTCGTCGGCGAGCTTGGATCCGGTGCGCCCGTAGAGCATGGCGCCCGGGAAGCCCAGCTTGGTGATCGCCCGCTCCAGCTCCGCGGCCGCGGCCGACGGCGACTGTGTTGGGATCGCTGCGAACGCCTGGAACCGGTCTGGATTGCTGGCCACGATCTCCGCGAGCTGGTCGTTGGTGTCCCGGGCCACGGCGACCGCATCCGAGTCGGGCAGGTTCTGCACGCCCGGTGTCGAGATCGACAGCACTGCCACGTCGATTCCCTGGTCGTCCATGTGCGCAAGCCTCGTGTCCGCAGTGTCGCGCAGTCGCTGGGCGACGGGGCTGTCGCCGAACCCCAAGTTCGGCAGCTCGGGCACCCCGGACCGCGACCACGCCTGCATGATCGCAGGCAGGACGACGTGTTCTTCCAACGCGATGATCCGCAGTCTGTCAGACATGCGATGCTCCTCTACGATCTGATTCCACTGGAAACATTCGAAGTGTATCACTGATACTAACGATGGAACCTCCCGTGAGGTATCGTTGATACATGTCACCTCGTTCCCATGGCGGGAGCAGCGCTTCCGACGCTGCAGCCATCGGTCGCGAACAGACCCGGCGGCGCGTGATCGAGGCGGCCATCGACTTGCTGACGCGCGGGGGTCGCGACGCGGTCACCACCCGCGCGGTCGCTGATGCGGCGGGCCTGCAGCCGCCGGCCATCTACCGGCTGTTCGGCGACAAGGACGGGCTGCTCGACGCGGTGGCCGAGCACGGCTTCGCCGCGTTTCTCGCCACCAAGCACGTCGACCCCGACCCGCGGGACCCCATCGAGGACCTGAGAACCGGCTGGGACGTCGCCGTCGAGTTCGGTCTGTCCAATCCCGCGCTGTACACACTGATGTACAGCGAACCCGCGAGGGCGACCTCGGCCGCCTTCAAGGCCGGCATGGAGATCTTGATGGGCCGTATCCGGCGCCTCGCCGCCGGCGGCTGGCTCCGCATCGACGAGGAACTCACGGCCCAGATCATCCATGCCACGGCGCGCGGCGCAGTGCTCACCTGGC
>NZ_QCYJ01000053.1 GCF_003123685.1 Nocardia aurea | reverse complement strand
CTCGTTGATGTAGCTGCGGTTCAACGCCTTGAATTCGCGGCTGGTGAGGATCAGCCGCAAGGTCCTGGGCTTCTCTCCCTGCCGGAGGCCGCGCCCCGCTCCCAAGGCAGCCATGATGGCGGAGCGGGTGCTTGCTGCCTACGAGACCCATTTCCATGAGCATCGCTCGCGTCGCTCCCTGAGCCAGGCCGCTCCGTTATGAAGCCCTCCCCGATCCTGTCGAGGGCGATGTCAAGGTCAGCGGAAGTGACCGTCTCGGTGGGCTGATACACGAATACGCGCCAACCGAGTAGGGTTCCGGGCGCTGGCGTTTCGGTGATGAGCATGAGGACCCTTGTGGGGTGCTGCGCGCGGGTGGTGGATGCTTGGCTGGGTCGCCTGAGTCAGGTGTTGGTCGGGTGGAGATGTTCGACTGTGAGGTGCCCGGCGGCGTGCTGGGCGCGCAGGACCTTCTTGTCGAACTTGCCGACGGAGGTTTTCGGTACTTCGTCGATATATGCCCATTGTTCGGGTACCTGCCAGCGAGCGACGTGGTCGGCGAGGTAGCCGCGTAGTTCGGCGGGGGTGGCGGTGTGCCCGGCGGTGAGGACGACTACGGCCAGGGGGCGTTCGCCCCATTTGTCATCGGGGACGCCGATGACAGCGGCTTCGGCGACGGCGGGGTGCCCGGCGAGCAGTCCTTCCAGTTCGACCGACGAGATCCATTCACCGCCGGATTTGATGATGTCCTTTGCGCGGTCGGTGAGGGTGAGGTAGCCGTCGCTGCTGAGGCGGCCGACGTCGCCGGTGCGCAGCCAGCCGTCGAGGAACTTCTCTGGGTCCGGTTCGGTGTCGCCGTGGTAGGTGGCGGTGACCCACGGGCCTTTGACGAGGAGTTCACCGACAGTCGTGTCGTCCCATGGCAATTCGCGACCGGCGTCATCGATGAGTTTGGCTTCGACCGGTCCCAACAGCCTGCCCTGTGTGAGGCGGTAGCGCGTGGCTTCGTCCCCACTGGTGTGGGCCGGCGGCCGGGATACGGTGCCCAATGGTGACATCTCGGTCATACCCCAGCCTTGCACCATGGTGATGTTGTGACGCTGGGCGAACCCGTCGAGCAGGGAGGCTGGCATCGCGGATCCGCCGACGATGGCCTCCCGCAACGGCAGTGGTTCGCGGGGTGGGTGCCGGTCGAGATGATGCAGCAGCCCGGTCCACACGGTGGGCACAGCCGCGCCCTTCGTCGCTTTGGCGGCGGTGATGAATCGCGCGAGGGGTTCGGGACCGAGGTGGCGGTCGGGCATCGCGAGGCTGGCGCCGGTGAGGAACGCGCTGTAAGGCAACCCCCATGCCAGGACGTGGAACTGGGGTACGACAGCGAGGACGGTGTCTCGCGCGGAGAGGTCGAATGCATCGGGTAGGGAGCTGGCCAGCGCGTGGAGATAGATCGAGCGATGGCTGTAGACGACACCCTTAGGTCGGCCCGTGGTGCCGGAGGTGTAGCACACTGCGGCAGGGCTTGTTTCGTCGACGTCAGGCCAGGAATAGGCGACCGGCTGCCCGTCGAGCAGTGCGTCGTAGTGGTGAACGGGCACGCCGGGGACGTCCAGGGGCGTGATGTCGTGGGTGCCGTTGACGATGACACATTCAATGGTGGTCAGCTCGGGCAGGATCGCGGCGAAAGCGTCGACGAGGCTGTGGTCGACGATGACGACCTTGTCCTTGGCATGGTCGACGATGTAGGCGATCTGATCGCCGGTGAGGCGAATGTTGAGCGGGTGCAGGACCGCGCCCATCGCTGGGACCGCGAAGTAGGCTTCGACGTGTTGCTGGTTGTTCCACATGAAGGTGGCGACTCGGTCGCCGCTGCGAACTCCGAGTGCGCGGAGCGCGTTCGCGAGCCGGGCGGCATTGACGGCGATGTCAGCGAAGTCGACGCGGGCCGGCTGGTCGCGCGCGGGGTCGGCGGTGATGATCTGGCTGCCCCCGTGGACGGTGGCGCCGTGGTCGAGGAGCCGCCGAATCTGTAGTCCGACGTTCTGCATGGTGCTGTGCATAGGTGGGTGTTCCTAGTGTTCGCGGAGAAGTCGGACGCGGAGCTGTTGCGCGCCGCGGAACATCCATCCGCGTACCTCGACTGGATGGTCAGGGTCGAGGGTGATGCCGGGGTAGGTCGCGAACAGCTCCTCGAGGGCGATGCGGGCGATCTGTGGGGCGAATGCGCTGCCGGAGCAGGCGTGGCGTCCGGTGCCGAACGCCAGGTGTGGGTGGGTGGGTCGGTCGAGGTCGAACTCGAGGGGCGAGTCGAATTCGGCGTCGTCCCGGTTGGCTGAGCCGTATGACAGCCAGACGGTGTCGCCGCGCTTGATGGGAGCGCCGGCGACTTCGATGTCGCTGACCGAGACACGCGCAGCACCGCTGAACAGCGGTGACATCCAGCGCAGACCTTCCGCGATGGCTTTCGGCAGCAGTGATGGATCGGCGGTGACGCGCCGGAGTTGCTCGGGCCGAGTGGTCAGGCCGAGGAAAGTGGAGCCGCAGGCGTGTCCGGGTTCCTGTAGCCCGCCGAGCAGAATGATGAGCAATGAGGGGAAGAGACTCTCGATGTCGCGGGGCCGGCCTGCGGGCATACCGTCGTGCATCCAGTGCGATATCGCGGACTCGTCCGGTGTGACGGCCAACCGTTCCACCATGGCGGTTACGGTCGTGCGTATGTCGGCCTTGGCGGCGTCCCCTGGCCCGAAAGCGTTCGGATCGGCGACGCCGTGTGCGGCGCTGTAGGCCAGGTCGTGGAACCACCGCAAGAGTTGATCGGTTGGGACGTCGGTGAATCCGAATCGGTCGGCGACGCATCGGACGCTGACCGGTTCGAAGTACTCGGCGATGAGTTCGGCGTGATCCCGTCCATCGAGGGTGTCCAGCTGGGTCCGCGCAACGGTCCGAAGGCTGGTCTCGAGGATCTGCCGGAACGCGCGTGGACGCAGCGGCGGGTCGATGACCGATCGCAGCCGTCGGTGGGTGTCGCCTTCAGCGCCGAGGACGTTGGGTTGACCGAAAAGGCGGTCGTGGCCAGGGCTGGTGCCACCGTGGAAGTTCTCGGCGTCCTGGGCGATCTGTTGACAGTGCTGCCAGCTGGTGGCGACCCAGGCATTGAGCAGAGGAATCCATGCAACGGGTTGCTCACTACGCAGCCTGGCGAATATCGTGTCGGCGTCGCGATCGAGCTCGTCTGGTGTCAGGCTGTGCAGCCACGAGTGGGTGTCGGTGGACATCGTTGGTCTCCTTAGAGATCGAGAGTGAGCAGCGTGGTCAGCGACCGCGAGCAGCAGATCATCATGGTTGTGCTCTCACGGCGTTCGTCGTCGGTGAGTACGGTGTCGCGGTGGTCGACGAGGCCACCGAGAACCGTGGTTTCGCACGTACCGCAGGTGCCCGTTCTGCATGAGGACAGCACAGTGATACCGGCCTGTTCGACCACGTCGAGGACGGATCGGTCGGGTGGCACGGTCAGGGTCAAGTTGGCGCGGGCCAAGTGGATGTCGAACGTGGCGCCTCCCGCGGGTGGGGCGCTACAGAACCGTTCGATGTGCAAGGTCCCCGGTGGCCAGCCTGTGGCGTGGCGGCCTACCGCGTTCAGTAGCGGCTCGGGGCCGCAGCAGTACACCAGGGTCCCGGCCGGCAAGTCGGAGAAGGTACGGTCCAGCGGCAGCAGGCCGTGTTCGTCCTCGGGATGGATGTGTACGCGGTCACCATAGGCGCTGAGTTCGTCGAGGAAGGCCATCGAAGTGCGACGGCGTCCGCCGTAAAGCAGCCTCCAGTCGGCACCGTGCTGATGAGCGTGCCGGATCATCGGCAGTATCGGGGTGATGCCAATGCCGCCGACGACGAACAGGTAACGGTCAGCGGCCTGCAGCGGGAAGTTGTTGCGCGGTCGGCTGACGGTCACAGTTGTGCCCGGGGTCAGGTGTCGGTGGATGTAGCTCGAACCGCCGCGCCCGTTTCGGTCATGAAGTACGGCGATGCGCCACATCCGGTCGTCGCCGTCGGTGAGCGAGTAGCAGCGTGACAACCCGGGAGCGGCCTCGACCTCGATATGCGCGCCGGGCGTCCACGGCGGCAGCTGAGCCCCGGTGGGGTCGGCGAGCTCGAGAACGGCGACATCGGCGGCAGCGGGGTACTTGCCGGTGACGACGACCTCCATTATCGAAACCTCCGGGTCTGAGCTGTTGGGCACGGCAGTCTGCGGCGGCACCGAGCCCGAGGGCCGTCTGCGTGGCGGGAGTCACAGGTCATGGCTGGCTCGACGACCACTCGGGGGTGATCACCGTCAAAGCGCGCCGTACCGCGTCGTAATCGGCGTGGCAGATTTCGGCAATCTCGATTTCGAGCAAGCCGTCGTCGGAACTTGATGGCGGCAGCGGGAATTCGGAGGGGGTTAGTGTTCGGGGTGCGTGGGGCACCACGCATGGCGACGTCGCCAGCATGGTGGGTCCTTTCTCGCGTTCAGTTCATCAGTTCCTGGCTGCTGTCGAGCAGTGCCTGGATCCGGGTGAGCCCTTCTTCGGTAGGGGTGATCAGCGGTGGCCGCACCGTGGGCGAGGAGATGCGGCCGTATTGGTGCAGCACCCATTTCGCGGGAGCGGGATTGGTTTCGACGAAGAGCAAATCCACCAGGGGATGCAGGGCGTAGTGCAGCTGACGTGCGGTGTCGTGGTCTCCGCTTGTCCATGCCTCATACATGCGGGCGACCGCGGTCGGGGCGAGGTTGGTCACAGCGCTGATGAAGCCGCGCCCGCCGAGGGCGAGCAGGGGGAGCCCGAGAAGTTCGATGCCCGACCAGACAAGCAACTCGGTTCCGGCCTGGTGCAGCACGCGGGAGAAGTGTGCGAAATCGTGGGTGGTTTCCTTGATTCCCACCACGTTGTCGATGTCGCGGAACAACCGTGCCACGGTCTCGGGCGCGATGTCGACTGCGGTGCGCGAGGGCACGTTGTAGATGACGATCGGCAGGTCCGGGAACTCCTTGGCGATGGTGGAGTACCACCGGTAGAGCGCTTCTTGGGTTGGTCGCGCGTAGTACGGGGTGATGATCAGCGCGGCGTCAGCTCCCACGTCTCGGGCCGCGGCGGTGAGTTCCATCGTCGCGTCCAGGGTCGCCGCCCCGGTTCCCGGCATGAAGGGCACGCTGTCGGCGATCTCGCCGGCGGCGGCTGTGATGGCGGTAATGCGCTCGGCGATGGTTTGTGCCGACGGTTCGCCGGTGGATCCGCCGAGTGAGATGCCGTGGGAGCCGCTGTCGAGCTGCCAGCGCACCAGGGCGCGCAACGAGTCCAGGTCCAGATCGCCGTCGTCGGTGAACGGGGTCACCAGCGGCGCGATCGACCCTGTGATGGTGCGAGGATCGCTGCGGAATTTCATGGGGTGGCACTCCTCTCCAGGCCGATTCGGCGGGCGACGACCGTGGCGGCGGCCAGGTCCGACAACCCCATTCCCAGCCCTTTGAACACCGTCAGCGACGGGCACCGTGGCCGTCGGGCTGTCCCGGAGGCCAGCTCACCGAGCGTTCGCACTGCCGAGAAGTCATCTCCGCAGAACTCCCTCAGTTCGCGTGACGCGTGACGGGCGCTGTCCAGGTTGTCCACGGCGATCAGCTCAGCGTCGGCCAGCAGGCTCGGATCGAACTCGGCGTTGGCCGGCAGGATCGCGCCCACCGCATTGAGATGGGCGCCCCGGCAGAGATGTTCGCGCCGCAGGAACGGTTCACGCGCACGGGTGATCGTGGTGACGATCGGTGCGTCACGGGTGGCCTGATCGAGGGAATCCGCGCTGAGAGTCTTGATGCCCAAGGTGTCCTCGACCGCGCGAGCGAACGCGGCTCGCCGCTCGGGATTCGGACTCCAGACCCGCACCCTCCGCAGCGGGCGAACCAGGTTGACCGCTTCGACCTGCCGCAGAGCCTGCCGTCCGCTGCCGAGTATGGCGAGGTCGTCCGCCTCGACGTCGGCCATCAAGCGAGTGGCCAGTCCGGTGATCGCCGCGGTGCGCATCGCTCCCAATGCCCCGGCCGACATCGTGGCCAGAACCTGTCCGGTCGTGGTGTCGAACAAGGTGAGCACCGCACTTGCGCCGGCGGGTGTGTTGACCCACGTCTTGAAGGCCAGCAGTCCATCGGCGGTGTCGAGCGCGCCCAGGGCATGACCACTGCTCGATGGCTCCCACGTGGTCATCGTTTTGGCTATGTTGGCGGCCTGCCCGGTCGTTTCACGTTCGACTGCGGCGCAGACGGCGTCGATGACCTCGGCGAGCGAGGCCAGCTCGGCGACCTGGGCTTCCGACAATGACGCGGTCATGGCGCGGGCTCCTCGACAACCTGGTTGCGGAGGGTGCCGATACCGGTGACCTCGACCTCGACGATGTCACCGGCGGCGAGGTAGTGCGGTGGGCTCTTTCGGTGCCCGATACCGGCCGGTGTGCCGGTGGCGATCACGTCACCCGGTGAGAGCGGCGTGAAGGTGCTGACGTAGGCGATGAGCTCGGCGACGGGGAATGTCAGGTTGGCGGTCGTGTCTTCCTGGACCACGGTGCCGTTGACCAGGGTGCGGATCTTCAGGTCACTGCCGTCGCCGACCTCGTCGGGGGTGACCAGCCACGGCCCGCACGAGCCGGTGGCGGGCCAGTTCTTCCCGGCGGTCGCCTGGGTGGAGTGTTGCTGCCACTCGCGGACACTGTTGTCGGCGAAGCAGGTGAATCCGGTGACGTAGTCGAGTGCCCGGTGCGGCGGCACGCGCCGCGCCGGGCGTCCGATGACGACCGCAACCTCCCCTTCCCAGTCGAAACCGTCGCTGTCGGCAGGGTGGAGGATGGGGGCGCCGTGCCCGACGACGCTGTCGGGGAACCGCGTGAACAGGGTCGGCTTCGTGGGAAGTTCCGCGCCCGTTTCCCGGGCGTGGGGTGCGTAGTTGAATCCGACACAGATGATCTTGGCGTGGGTGCCGATCGGCGGCAGCAGTGTGATGTCGCCGAGCCGGTGCCGTATCGCAGTGAACGGACCTCCGCTCAGTTCCACGACATCGTCACCGTCGACGACACCGTTTGCTTCGACACCCTCGTCGGTGCGGAATCGCGCTATTCTCACTGCTCACCAAGAACTTTCAGTCGAATGCGCCTGCGGTTTCAGGCCGAGCTTGTCCAACGAGTCGACGTAGTCGGCGACCCCGGCCTCGAGGTCGTACTCCGGCGCGTAACCCAGGTCCTGTTCGGCGCGGCTGATATCCATGACGCAGTGGACCGGTCCGATGCCGAGGAACTCGAATCCGGGTCCGATGTCGATCGCCGCCTGCGGGAACCGGGTGCGGACGGCCGTGGCGAAGTCGTGCAGTGTCGCCGGTCGGCCGGTGCCGATGTTGTATACCCACGAATTCGGTTGCGCGGTGCATGCTTTCGCCACTGCCTGGGCGACATCCTTGGTGTACATCATGTCGTCGCCCTGATCGCCGCCGAAGGTGACGGTGGTGGGCTCGCCGAGCATGGCGTTCTCGATGATCCGGCTGTGCAGCCCGATCGGGCCGTGGCGGGCCTTCTTTCCGGGACCGTAGATGAGGCCGAAGCGCAGCGCGACGAACTCGACACCGTATCGGTCGGCGTAGACCTGGCCGGCTTCCTCGCTGAGGATCTTCGAGGCGCCGTAGGCTCGCAGGCCCGGTGTAGGCCCACGCGGATAGTCCTCGGGGACCGGACGGTAATCGGGATGAGCGTATTCGCCGACGATCGGCGCGTAGACCGC
>NZ_QCYJ01000099.1 GCF_003123685.1 Nocardia aurea | reverse complement strand
TTCAGGTCACTGACACGCACACCCGCACAACATCTTTCAACACCCCGCCCGACAGCCCGGCACCATCACCTCACCACTTTCAAAACACGCCCTAGCGTTCCCGACGAACCAGGACGGTCGTGATCCGCGCCGCGGGTCGCGACCATCCGGCACGGGATGTGTCGAGATCGGTCCCACCCCCGCACCCTCGTACGCTGGTCGGATGGCGGAGGAGTACTTCAAGGACGGCACGGTGTCGGGCGTCGGTGAATACCTCGACGGGGAACGGCACGGGCCGTGGACGTTCTATTTCAAGAACGGGTCCGTGAAAGCGCGTGGCTCATATGACTCCGGGCAACTCGACGGCGAGTGGATCTGGCATCGCGAATCCGGTGGGCTGCTACAGCAGGGCGTATTCGTCGACGGTTTGCAGCACGGTCGTTGGCAACGGTGGCACGACACCGGAAATCGTTTGGACGACGGATTTTTCGAGCGCGGAAAGAAGTCCGGCGAATGGGTCACCTACGACAAGGCCGGGATCGAGGTGAAACGAAAAGTCTACCGTTGACCGGACATCCCGTGCGTCGCGCTCCGACTCACGTATCCGATGCCGTGCGGCGCGCGACCTCTCGGATCGTCATATCCGCGAGCGAATCCAGTACCAGATCGGCCCGCGACAGATCGAGACCGGCGGTCATCGGATTCGGGATGGCGACACAGACGAGTCCCGCCGCCTTCGCCGCCGCGATACCGTTCGCCGAATCCTCTACCGCGATGGCCTCGGCGGCATCCACACCCAATTCGGCCAGGGCGAGCAGATAGACGGCCGGATCGGGTTTGGTGTGCCGAACTCGGTCGCCGGTGGCGATCACCGCGAAACGGTCGAGGAGTCCCAGTCGGTCCAGGTGCGTGGTGACCCACCCGCGACTGGAACTCGACGCGAGCCCGATCGTCAGGCCGAGGTCACGAGCCTCGTCGAGCCAGGACTCGACACCGGGGCGCGACACTTCGGCGGCGATCAACGCGTGATGACGGGCCTGTCGACCGGCCCGCAGGGTTTTCCGGTCCACCGGGTAGCCGATCAGGCCCTCCAGGTGCAGCCACGGATCCCAGCTCGACTCCGTCGTGCCGATCACCTGGGCCCAGATGTGCTGTTCCAGCGTCGCACCGTGCGCCGCGTACACCTCCTGCCACGCCGTGAACTCGGGCGTCTCGGTATCCAGGACGAGGCCGTCGAAGTCGAAGATCATCGCTCTCAGAGGCACATTCGACAAGCTACACCCGGTCTCCGACAGCGACGCCCGGTTTTCGTCGACACCTGTCATGACGTCGACCGAAGTGATTGCGGTGCAATCGGTTACGAGATCCCACACCGGATCGAGCGCTGATGTTCCTTTGACAATGCCTTCTCGCTCGGATACGTTCCCTGCCGGGGAGTACGGAGTAGCGGCCTGCCGAGGTCGGATATCCGGTAGAAGGGGGATTCGCGCGTGCGAAATATTCATTCCGCGGTACTGCCGTGGAATCTCGATCCGTCTGCCGTGGCCTGACGCATCGTCCGTGTTCGTCGCCGACCGGAAGTGCCTTCCGTTGTCGAGCTCGACGGCGCACACCCGAATGGAATCGGTGAGATCTCGCCTATCGGAGAACAATTCGAGGAGTGACCGTGAAGTATCTCGTTCGAAGTCTCTTCATCACCCTGCTCGCCATCGCCGCGATCGGCGCCGGAGCGGCGCATGCCTCGGGAGATCAATTCGGGGCCATCACCGTCGAGAAGGCCGCGAATCCCTATGGTGTGACACATTTCTACGGATCGTGGGCCGATACCCGCGAAGCGGCGAGGGCGGCTGCCTCGGCCAGGTGCGGTTCGGCCACCGGGAACAGGGAAGCGGTCTGCGATCTGGTCACCTGGGCCAACGCGTGCGTGGACGCCGCGACTCGCGGAGTCGACTATCAGTGGGCGGAGGGGGCGAATCGGGCGGAAGCCACCGCCAACGCGCTGAGACTGTCCAACGCGCTCGGGGTGCCGGGGCCGATTCCGCTGCCCGCGTCCATCGGCTATGTCGCCTGCACCCCCAATTCGGAGTGACACAGGGATGAGTCGGGGTGTGTCGAGCGGGTCAACCTCGGCCTGTGAGGAGGCGCCGTCGCCTCGTGGTCGGCGGCGAGTACGCGTGCGGCGATGAACCCGGTGTTCGAGCTGTCGGCGAAAGATCAGTGCGTGTCGTCCGTCGCCGAGCGGCCGGACGCTCAGGCGGCGCGACCGCGTTCAGCCCATCCGGTCCGCCGCACGACCGGTGCCCGCCGCCGAACCGCGAGCCCGGCGGCCGCCTTCGCTGGTGAGTCCGGCGAGTACGGGGGTGACGCGCGCGACGGCGTTGCGCAACGCGATCCCCGGCCTGGTCGCGGGAAGCAGCAGGGCGCGGGCAACGCGGAACGCCTGCTGTTTGGATCGCACCAACGGCCGGTGCCGTGTCTCGTACCGGCGCAGCGCGGCGGCGACCTGTGACGGTGAGCCACTCAATTCCTCCGCGAGCCGGTACCCGCCCGCGATGGCGAGGGTGCTGCCGTCGCCGAACAGCGACACCGCCGCCGCCGCGTCCCCGACGAGTCCGACCCGTCCTTCGGACCAGCGCGGCAGTCGCATCCGGCTGATGGAGTCGAAGTAGAGGTCGTCGGTGTGGCGCAGTCGGTCGAGCAGATTCGGCAGTAGCCATCCCGTGTCGGGGAAGGCTTCCGCCAGCACCCTTTTGTGCTGATCGAGGTCGCGGTAGTCGTACCCGGGAACCTCGGCCCGCCGGAATATGAACGCGGCGATCGCGTGTCCCCGGTTCGGGTGCACGGCCACCGCCCGACCGGGCGTGTTGTAGATCAGCACCTCGGTATCGTCACCCGTCGGCTCATCGATCGGCATGGTCGCCACATACATTCCGGTATGCCGGATGAACGACCCCTCCGGTCCGAAGGTCAGGTGACGGACCGTCGAATGCAGGCCGTCGGCGCCGATCACCGCGTCGAACCGCGACCGTGGCGCGGCGGCGAAGGTGACGTCGACGCCCGCGTCGTCGTGGACGAGGTCGGTAATCGTGTCACCCCAGCGGTATTCGACGGTGTCGCGTCCCGCGTCGACCAGGATCGCCGCGAGGTCGGCCCGCGCCACCTCGACCTCCCTCGTCCCGGCCGCACCCGCGAAAGCCCGCAGTGGGATGCCCGCGAGCCGCCGTCCGTTCGCGTCGACGAACGTCATCCGATCCGTCGGTGAGTCGACCTCGCGAAGCCGCGCCATGACGCCCATCTTCTCCACCACGTCGACCGCGGGACCTTTGACATCGACCGGGCTGCCGCTGCTCCGCACGCCCGAGGCCCGCTCGACGACCGTCACCTCGCATCCCGCCCTGGCCAACCAGTACGCCGCCGTGGCCCCGGCGACCCCGGCGCCGGAGATCAACACTTTCTTGCCCATTTGCCTACCTCCGATAACCGGACGATTTTCGTCCGTTACGGCGAAGGTAGCATAAGCGGAAGAATTTCGTCCATATGTGCCCGAGGAGGTAGTGATGGCGGCCGATGGCCTGCGCGCCGATGCCCGCAGCAACCGCGACCAGATCGTCGCGTCGGCCTTGATCCTGTTCCGGGACAAGGGAATAGACGTGTCCATGAAGGAGGTCGCCGATCACGCCCGCGTCGGCGTCGGCACGCTGTACCGGCGTTTCCCCGACCGTGAAGCGCTGATCTCCGCCGCCTCGCACGCCTACCTGACAGGTCTGGCGGAGGGTGTCACGACGGCGGCCCGCGAGGAGCGCGACGCCTGGTCGGCTCTGCGAAGGTTTCTGCACGAATGCGCCAGGACCGGGGTCGGGGCGTTCGCCTCGTCGGTGGAACCGGTGTTGCACAACAGGATTCGCGGTGATGCGCATCTGACCGAGGTGCGCGAAACCGTTGTCGCCGCGATCACCGATCTGGTCACGCGGGCCCACGCCGAGGGGACGCTACGTCCCGATGTCGACGCCGGCGATGTCGCCCGCCTGATGACGGTGCAGATCTACACCCGGCCCGACGAAGAACCCACCGCGGCGATCGCGCGCGTGATGGATCTGCTTCTGGACGGTATCGGCGTCGAATCGAGTTCGGCGGAATCATCGCCCTCGGACCGAATCGTGTAGGCCCGGTCCGCTCGTCTGTCGGCGGGATCGATGCCTTCGGTGACCTGCTGCCGCGACTCACCGAGTTGCTCGGCGGGTCCGCCGCAGGACTCGATACCTACACCGCGTAGATCCTCGCGGTCCGCGACCGCCATCGCGTCGCGTTTCCGACCATTTCGTCGCGATCGATGGCCGGTTGCGCCTTCATGACCGCCCCCGGCCCGCGGCCCGATATGACCGAGGTTATCGGCCACGACGTTCTGTCGCCGCCTATCCTCGCCCCCAGCCCGACCGATGTGCCGCCGCCGAGCGCGGTACATCGGTCGGGCTGGGCCCTGAACCCACATCCTTTGGAACACGGGGCGCTCGCCACGATTCCGGAGCACACCATATGTCTCAGGGGTCCTCGATCCGATTCCCGCGCATGTCGCGGTGGATACGTTGCGCATGTCGCGGTGGACCTGTCGCACGGGTCGCGGTGGACCTGTAGCACGGGGCGCGGTGGACCTGTCGCACGGGTCGCGGTGGACCTGTCGCACGGGTCGCGGTGGACCTGTCGCGCACGTCGCGGTGGACCTTTCGCGCACGTCGCGGTGGACGTGCCGTGCATGTCGCGGTGGACATGCTGTGTGCACGTCGCGGTGGACGTGCACAGTACGTGGCGGTGGACGTGCCGTGCATGTCGCGGTGGATACGCCGCAATCACGGCGACGGACAACAGGTCGCTCGGATCGGATGGAACCGATTGTGCGGTAGTCGCGTCCAACTCTGATCTATCGCCGAATTCGGTCACCGAGGGTCAGGAGGGTCATGCGATTCGTGTATGCCGCATACCGGGCGACGGCCGTCGTCTCGTCACCGGTCGCCGTAGGTCTCGAGGACGGGCCGTGCTCACGGGCCGACGGAGTGGGGGAGAGGTGAGCGGCTGGGTGACAGCGGGGTTCGTCACGGCGATCAGCGTGCCGTCGGTGGTGCTCGTGGCCACCCTCGTCTGGCCCGAGCGTCGTCAGGACCACGAATCGGTGAGCGGGGCCGTCGATGATCCGAATGCTGAGGGCCGGTGATTCACGGCGGATGTGAACGCGCACCACATCGTCCGCGTCGTGAACTGCGAGCCAGGGTGTCGATGATCCGAGTTCTCGAGGGCCGTGATTTCGAGGCGGAATATGAACATGCACAGCCTCGTCCAAATCACGAGCCTGCGAGTGGAGCTGTCGATGGTCGGAATCTGTGGGTCGGTGATTCGCGGCCGAATGTGAACTGCACGGCCTCGTCCGCGTCGTGAACCTGCGAGCCAGGTTGTCGATGACCGCGTCCCTGACCGTAGGTGATTCCGCGGTGGAGTGTGGACACGCACCGCGTCGTCAGGATCGCCGATCTGTGAGCTGGGCTGCCCATCCGAATCCCGCCGGGCGGTGTTTCCGCGGCCGAAGGTGGGTGCACGGGAACCGCGTCGTCCGCCGCATCGCGTCAGGGATCTGGAGAGGGTGTGTCGCGCGACCACACGGACTCGTGCACGTCGAAACCCACTCGGGTCTCGCGGCACCGAGGGCTGTGCGTGACGGATGTCGAGAAGCAAATGCGCACGACCACGCGTCGGTAGGAGCGATAGCTTTGGTCGTGCTCACGGTGACGATGAACGACCGAGCGGCGAGATTGCTCGGTCTGCGGAACGGCTTCGGTGGTCTCGATCCGGACGAGGAATTGGTATCCGGCTTGCGGACCACCTGGGTCGACGGTGGAATCGCATGCCGTGGCGAGGTGGTGTGCTGGGCGCCGGTCCCCGCGTACGCCGACGACGCACCCGGGAGACAGTTCGATCTCACCGGGTGGGAATGCTTCGAAACCAAGCTCCACCTCGAAGATTTCGTACCCGTAGAGCGTGCGTATCCCGATGGGCCGATCATCGGTGTCGACGCACAGCGAACTCTGCTCCGACAAGGAGTCGCACTGGCTCGGGAGGTCGGGCGACTGGCCGGTGAACTGAGCGCGCCGATTCCGCTGCGATGCATTATCTCGACCGGCGAAACCAACGGCACGTTCAGGTTTCACCGAATCCGGCCCGAGGAAAGCTGGCTGGTGGACGACCTCGACAGCTACTCGCGAGAATATGTCGTGGTCGTCGACTTCCTTCCCGGGCCCGCCGAGAGGTTCCGGACCGGGCACATCGGCGCGGCGCAACGGGCGGCGCTCATCGACCTGGTCGAACTCCTGGCGCCCGATGTCGAGAAGGCCCGTGGCAGATTGGAGTGCGTCCTCGAGAACGCGTCGTGGTCGGCGTTCGATCCCGAGGACGCGCTGATCGAGGCTCTGCTCGACGGCGTCGCCGGTGGTTTCGCCCACTTCCATCCCGTGCTCGCCGATCCCGAAGCGATTCGTGGCTACCTGACGCTGCTGCCCGCCTGCCCGGAAGAGTTGATCCGGAAGTGGCACGACGGTGGTATCGAGGACGCCGGGAATACCGCGACAGATCTCCAGACCTACCTCCGGTCGCTGGGCGATCACTGCCGCGCGATCGGCACCGCGTTGATAGGCGTCTTCTGTGGCGAGGACGGACTGGTGCTGGGTTTCCTGCCCGAAGGCGAACTGGAGCGGTTCATCGCACTCGCCGCGACGGCCGAGGTGGAGGTCTTCGTCCACGGGTCGGTCGATCACTGACTCGGATCCGTCGAAGAGTCCCCAACCCTGCCACGATCAACAGTGGTCGAGCACGAAGGCCGAATGACAGGTGACATGTGGCCCCACGTTTGCCCCATAGAAGGAGGTGTGGGGCGATCGCCGGGGGCAAGACTTGCCGTCTACCCGCATGTTCTCGGTGGGCGCAGAGGGGATCGAACCCCCGACCGCTGGTGTGTAAAACCAGTGCTCTACCGCTGAGCTATACGCCCGCACTCCGTCGGTGCTACCGACGGTGCGGCTTATGAATCTAGCGCGGCGAGCGCTTTCTCCCAAGCCGCCTGGTCACGGGCCTCTCCGGGACCGTTCATCTCCGCGAAACGGACCGTGCCGTCCTTGTCCACGACGAAGGTGCCGCGGTTGGGGAAGCCGGTTTTCTCGTTGAAGACGCCGTAGGCCTGGGCGATGGCGCCGTGCGGCCAGAAATCGGACAGCAGGGGGAAGGTGTAGCCCTGTTCGGCGGCCCAGATCTTGTGGGTGGGCGGCGGGCCGACGGAGATCGCGAGGATTTCCGCGTCGTCGTTCTGGAATTTGGGCAGCTCGTCTCGCACCTTGCAGAGTTCCCCCTGGCAGATGCCGGTGAAGGCGAGCGGGTAGAAGACGATGAGCACGTTCTTCTTGCCCCGGAAGTCCGACAGTGAGACTTCCTGGTTGTTCTGATCCTTGAGCGTGAAATCCGGCGCGACAGTGCCAACTTCGAGCGGCATACGCGAATCCTCCATCGTGTCGGGTCTCCACCGGGTGGTGATGCGCCACCCGGCGGAAACCATAGCGAAAGGGTCAGCGTTGCTTCGAAGGAGCCTTGGGTTGTACCAATCGGCTTCCGGCCCAAGCGCCGAGGCTGATCGCAGAAGTCTGCGTCAGGCCCGCCGTGGGCGCGGCTTCGGCGATCTCGCTCGGATCGACATGGCCAGGCTGACCGGTCTTGGGGGTGAGAACCCAGATGAATCCGTCGTCCGCCAGCGGGCTGATGACTTCCATCAGCTCGTCGGCCAGATCGCCGTCTCCCTCTCGCCACCAGAGCAGTACGGCGTCGACGACTTCATCGGAGTCCTCGTCCACCATTTCACCGCCACTGGCGTCTTCGACATCGGCCCGCAGGTCGTCGTCAGTGTCCTCGTCCCAGCCCAGTTCCTGGACAACCATGCCGTGTGTAATGCCAAGCTTCTGAGCGTAGTTCTGCGCGTCCGCCGCGGCGACCACGGTGGTGTCCTCCTCAACTCCCGACAGTAGGTAGTTGCAAGCGAACATGGTTATCGGCCCGAGCGCAAGCTGATCGGACGAAATACCCTCCGAATGTCGCGCGACCGGTACGAAATTTCAGCGTTTCGGGCACGTTTCCCGGACCGCGTTCCTGGCGTCGTTGACGCGTTTGCTGGCGTCGTTCAGGGGCCCTACCTGCGCCGTATAGGTCATTCGACGGGTTTCGGCGGCGAGCGCCCTGGCCGCTGTGACGTACTCGGAGAATTTCGCGGCAAGATCATCGGGCAACGCGCCCGCCGCGGCCGTCACTCCGGCCTCGACCTTCGTCGCGGCGTCCTCCAGCGTCGTGGAGGCGGCATCGCGTTTGGCGGCGTAGTCTGGCGCATTGGAGTCGTGCGCGTCGACGAAGTCGTTGTACGCCTTCACCCCGAGGCCGGATGTGGTCGGGAACTGCGCGCAGTTCTCGCTGACGGCCTGGGCCTGCGCTGCCGCCCGCCGCGACGAGGTCGCCGCCGCGGAGGATGCGGCTGCTTCGGTCTTGTAGGAGGAGAGTTCCGCGGCGTTCGGAGTGGCGGTTCCCTCCAACGTTTCCGCGCATCCGGCGACCGTGAGCCCGGCGACGACCGCCGCGGCAGCACACACCAATCCGAATCGGCGTGGGTCGAGCACCTTCATCGTCCTCCCGCTCTTGCTCTGTATTCGCATCGAGATTCGCATCGAACAGTTCGTGCTCGGGTGGCTCGTGGGGTGCCGAAACCGGCCCGCGCCGGAAAAACTACCGGGTAACCCTTTGCCGAGGAAACCGTACTGGATTCGCTGCTGACATGATGACCTGGGACGCACCGTCGGCAAGGATGGAAGGTGCGCCCGGACTTTCGTAACGGGTGGTCCGCCAACCAGCGCTCCGCCCGGGGAAATAGAAGCCATCAGCTTGTCCACCCCTGTACGAGGAGCAGACTTGACAGACGTGATCCACTCGTCCGTTCCGGCGAAACCCGCTGGTCCCGACACCGTCTCCGCCCCGAACGGGTCGCACGCACAGCCGGCAGGCCGGGTGAGGGTGATCCGCGAGGGGGTGGCGTCCTACCTGCCGGATATCGACCCGGAAGAAACCAGCGAATGGCTCGAATCATTCGACGAGATGCTCGACCGGGAAGGTCCGGGCCGCGCGCGCTACCTGATGCTCCGATTGTTGGAGCGCGCGGGTGAGCGCCGGGTCTCCATTCCCGCGTTGACTTCCACCGATTATGTGAACACCATTCCCACCGAGAACGAGCCGTGGTTTCCCGGCGACGAAGAGGTGGAGCGTCGGTTCCGCGCCTGGATTCGCTGGAACGCCGCGATCATGGTGCATCGCGCACAGCGTCCCGGCATCGGTGTCGGCGGGCACATCTCGACCTACGCGTCCTCGGCGGCGCTCTACGAGGTCGGCTTCAACCACTTCTTCCGCGGGAAGGATCATTCCGGCGGCGGTGACTCGATCTTCATCCAGGGTCACGCCTCGCCCGGCATCTACGCCCGCGCCTTCCTCGAGGGCAGGCTCAGCGAGAGCCAGATGGACGGGTTCCGTCAGGAGTACAGCCACGGCGGCCCCGGACACGGTCTGCCGTCGTATCCGCATCCCCGGCTGCTGAACAACTTCTGGGAATTCCCGACCGTCTCCATGGGTCTCGGCCCGATGAACGCCATCTATCAGGCCAGGTTCAACCACTACCTGCACGATCGCGGTATCAAGGACACCTCCGATCAGCACGTGTGGGCGTTCCTCGGCGACGGCGAGATGGACGAGCCGGAGTCGCGCGGTCTCGCACACGTCGCGGCGATGGAGGGGCTGGACAATCTGACCTTCGTCGTCAACTGCAATTTGCAGCGTCTCGACGGCCCGGTGCGCGGCAACGGCAAGATCATCCAGGAACTCGAGTCGTTCTTCCGCGGCGCGGGCTGGAATGTCATCAAGGTGATCTGGGGTCGCGAGTGGGACGCGCTGCTCGGCGCGGATCGCGACGGCGCGCTGGTGAATCTGATGAACACCACGCCCGACGGTGATTTCCAGACCTACAAGGCCAACGACGGCGCCTACGTGCGCGACCACTTCTTCGGTCGCGATCCGAGGACCAAGGCGCTGGTGCAGGATCTGTCGAATCCGGAGATCTGGAACCTCAAGCGCGGCGGCCACGACTACCGCAAGGTCTACGCCGCCTACGCCGCGGCGATGGCCCACAAGGGTCAGCCGACGGTCATCCTGGCCAAGACCATCAAGGGCTATACCCTCGGCAAGCATTTCGAGGGCCGCAACGCCACCCATCAGATGAAGAAGCTGACGTTGCAGGACCTCAAGGACTTCCGCGATCTGCAACGGATCCCGATCACCGACGCGGAGTTGGAGAAGGATCCGTACCTGCCGCCGTACTATCATCCCGGCATCGACACCCGCGAGGTCCAGTACATGCTGGATCGCCGCAAGGCGCTCGGCGGTTTCCTGCCCGAACGGCGTTCCGTGGCAAAGCCTCTGCAACTTCCCGGCGACGAGGCGTATCGCTCGGTGCGCAAGGGTTCGGGCAAGCAGAATGTCGCCACCACGATGGCGCTGGTCCGCTTGATGAAGGAACTGCTGCGGGACAAGGAGATCGGCAAGCGGATCGTGCCGATCATCCCGGACGAGGCCAGGACCTTCGGTATGGACTCGTGGTTCCCTTCGTTGAAGATCTACAACCGCAACGGCCAGTTGTACACATCGGTCGACGCGGAATTGATGCTTGCCTACAAAGAGAGCACCACCGGTCAGATCCTGCACGAGGGCATCAACGAGGCCGGATCGACCGCGTCGTTCACCGCGGTGGGCACCTCGTACGCCACCCACGGCGAGCCGATGATCCCGCTCTACATCTTCTACTCGATGTTCGGTTTCCAGCGCACCGGTGACGGACTGTGGGCGGCGGCGGATCAGCTCGCCCGCGGATTCGTACTCGGAGCAACCGCCGGGCGAACCACCTTGACCGGTGAGGGATTGCAGCACAACGACGGCCATTCGCTGTTGCTCGCGTCGAGTAATCCCGCCGTGGTCACCTACGATCCGGCCTTCGCCTTCGAACTCGCCCATATCGTGCGCGACGGCCTGCGCCGGATGTACGGCGGCGGAGTGCCGAAGCCGTCGGCGCAGACGGCGCTGCCGGGTACAGAGACGGTTCGTCGCGCCGAGGACACCTTCGGCGGCGAGGACATCTTCTACTACATCACCCTCTACAACGAGCCCTACCAGCAGCCCGCCGAGCCGGAAGGTCTCGATATCGCGGGTCTGCTCAAGGGCATCTACCTGTACAAGGCGGGGGAGGCCGGTGACGTGCGCGCGCAGATCCTGGTCTCCGGCGTCACCGTGCCCGACGGTCTGCGCGCCCAGGCGTTGCTCGCACAGCGGTGGGGTGTGCAGGCCGATGTGTGGTCGGTGACCTCGTGGGGTGAACTCCGCAAGGAGGCGCTCGCCAAGGAGATCGCGGCACTGCGTGATCCGAGCGCGGAGGTCGGCGTGCCCTACGTCACCGAGGCGCTGTCGCGGGTCGACGGTCCCTACATCGCCGCGACCGACTGGATGCGCGCGGTGCCGGATCAGGTACGCAAGTGGGTACCCGGTGATTTCACCACCCTCGGCACCGACGGGTTCGGCTTCTCCGATACCAGGGCGGCGGCGCGGCGGGTGTTCAACGTCGACGCGCAGTCGATCGCGCTCGCGGCGCTGGAAGGTCTGGCCCGGGTGGGCAGGATCGACCAGTCCACGGTGCTCGAGGCGGCGGCCGAATATCGGATCGGCGATGTCGACGCCGCGCCGAAGTCGGCCGCAAGCGGTGAGGAAGAACTCGCGTAGCGGACTATTGGAACGTGGAACGTAAACCGCCGCGGCCCCGACGGATCTCCGAAGGCTCGTCCGAGCACGAGGTGTATCTGCCGACCGGGGCACTGTCCCCGAATCGGCAGAACCGGGATCCGCTCCCGGACACGCTGCTCAAGCGGGTCAAGCAGTTCTCCGGCCGACTGTCGACCGAGGCTGTCGGGTCCATGCAGGATCGGTTGCCGTTCTTCGCCGATCTGGACGCCGCCCAGCGGGCCGGGGTCCAGATGCTGGTGCAGACCGCGGTGGTGAACTTCCTCGAATGGCTCCAGGACCCGGAAAGCGATATCCGGTTCAGCCTGGACGCCTTCCAGGTCATTCCGCAGGATCTGGCGCGGCGGTTGACGCTGCGCCAGACCGTGGACATGGTCCGCGTGGCCATGGAGTTCTTCGAACAGTGGCTGCCCGCGCTCGCGCGCAACGACAGGCAGTTGGTCGCGCTCACCGAGGCGGTGTTGCGATACGGGCGTGAGCTCGGCTTCGCGGCCGCCTCGGTGTACGCCAGCGCCGCGGAATCACGCGGCGCGTGGGACACCAGGTTGGAGGCGCTGGTCGTCGACGCGGTGGTGCGCGGCGATACCGGCCCGGACATGCTGTCGCGGGCCGCGACGTTGAACTGGGACGCCACCGCGCCCGCGACGGTGCTGGTCGGCACGCCGCCCAAGGATCAGAGCGTGTCCATGGTCGGCGCGGTGCACAACATCGCCGCCAGGCACGGGCGCGCGGCGCTCGCGGTGGTGCAGGGCGCGCGGCTGGTGATGGTGGTGAGCGGGCATCTCAGCGACACCACCCATATATCGGCTTTCCTCTCCGATCTGCTCGCCGAGGTCTTCTCGGACGGGCCGGTGGTGATCGGACCGACCATGCGCACCCTCGGCGCGGCCCACGCCAGCGCGGTGGAGGCGCTGGCCGGTATGGAGGCGGTCGTGGGGTGGCGCGGTGCGCCACGGCCGGTGCACGCGACCGAATTACTGCCCGAACGCGCATTGCTGGGTGATCGAGCTGCGGTCGACGCGCTGAACGAGTATCTTGTCCTCCCGTTGGCCGCTGCGGGATCCTCGCTCGCCGACACCCTCGACGCCTACCTCGATTGCGGTGGAGCGGTCGAGACCTGCGCCCGTCAGCTGTACGTCCATCCAAATACGGTGCGCTACCGGCTCAAGCGAATCGGGGAGATCACCGGACGTGATCCGATGAATCCCCGTGACGCCTACGTGCTCCGGATCGCGGCCACAGTGGGTCGTTTGACACGAACCCGTAACGAATCATCAACATCCGACCCAGAAGCACCACATGTCGCTGTGGGTCCCGATGGGCTGTAACGCAGAAGGCGAATCGGTCGATCGGGACATCCCACATGGGATTTTGTGGGACCCCTACAAAAGGGATCGAGAAGCTTCGGTCGCGTCGACATCTCGTACGAGGCGCCTCACAGTGTTTTCTTAGAGGCGTGATCGCGTTACTTGCCCCAGGACAGGGGTCCCAGACACCCGGCATGCTCGCGCCCTGGCTCGACCTTCCCGGCGCGGGAGAACGCCTCGCCCTCTGGTCCAAGGCCTCGGGCCTGGATCTCGTTCGTCTCGGCACCACCGCGACGGCCGAGGAGATCGTCGACACCGCTGTGACGCAACCCCTCGTTGTCGCCGCCGCGCTGCTGGCCTTCGCCGAAGTCGAGCAGAATTCACTGCCCGCCGCTACCATCGTGGCCGGACATTCGGTCGGCGAGTTCGCCGCCGCCGCTGTCGCCGGGGTAATCTCCCCTGACGACGCGGTGGTGCTGGCCGCCATCCGCGGTGCGGAGATGGCCAAGGCGTGCGCGCTGGAGCCGACCGGAATGTCCGCGGTGCTCGGCGGCGATGAGGCCGCCGTCCTCGCACGGCTCGCGGAACTGAACCTCGTGCCCGCCAACCGCAACGCGGCCGGTCAGATCGTGGCCGCGGGCACACTCGACGCGTTGGCGGAACTGGCGGCGAACCCGCCGGAGAAGGCGCGGGTCCGCGCGCTTCCCGTCGCGGGCGCTTTCCACACCGCGTACATGGCTCCGGCCCAGGACGCGGTGGCCGAGGCCATCGGCAAGATCGCGCCGGACGAGCCGACTCGCGTGCTGCTGTCGAACTTCGACGGGCAGCCGGTCGCCTCGGGTCAGGACGCGATCGATAAGCTCGCCGCGCAGGTCACCCGACCTGTTCGCTGGGATCTGTGCACCGAGACCATCCGCGCCGCCGTGGTGTCGGCAGTGGCGGAGTTGCCGCCGGCGGGCACGCTGGTCGGCATCGCGAAACGGGAACTGAAGGGCACGCCGACGCTGGCCCTGAAAACGCCCGAAGACCTCCCCGCGTTGGCCGGGTTCACGACCTCCGGCTAACTTTCCCCGCGACGGTGCGGAGAAATTCGCACAGTCGTGACCGAATCGGCGGTAACCAACCGCCGCTTCGATCCGAAATAAACACAAGAGCCCTACAAATAGAAACAAGAAGGGAGCCACACCGTGGCCGCTCTGACCCAGGAACAAATCGTCGAGGAACTCGGCAGGATCATCGAAGAGGTTACGGGTATCGAACCCTCCGAGGTGACCATCGAGAAGTCCTTCGTCGATGACCTGGACATCGACTCGCTGTCCATGGTCGAGATCGCGGTACAGACCGAGGACAAGTACGGCGTGAAGATCCCGGACGAGGATCTGGCCAGCTTGAAGACGGTCGGCGACGCTGTCGGCTACATCCAGAAGCTCGAGGCGGAGAACAGCGAAGCCGCCGCGGAGCTCAAGGCCAAGTTCGACTCCGAGTAGGGCCGAAACAGTGACCACTCCTTCCACCTTGAACGGGAATTTCCCCAACGTCGTCGTCACTAGCCTGGCGGCGACCACGTCGATCGCGGGTGACGTCGATGCGACGTGGAAGGGACTCCTCAACGGCGAGAGCGGTATCGACGTTCTCGAGGATTCCTTCGTCGAGGAATACGACCTTCCCGTCCGCATCGGCGGACACCTGAAGGTCCGACCGGACACCCTGCTCACCCGGGTCGAATGTCGGCGCATGGCCTACGTCGAGCAGCTCGCGACCGTTCTCGGTCGTGAGGTCTGGCGCAACGCGGGCAGCCCGGAAGTCGATCCCGAGCGGCTCGGTGTGGCCATCGGAACCGGGATCGGCGGCGGCGACGCCCTCATCGACTCGGTCGACAAGCTGAAGAACGGCGGCTATCGAAAGATTTCGCCCCTGGCTGTTCAGATGGTCATGCCGAACGGCCCTTCGGCCGTGGTCGGTCTCGAATTGAAGGCCAGGGCAGGAGTGGTCACTCCGGTCTCGGCATGCTCGTCCGGCTCCGAGGCCATCGCCAACGCGTGGCGGATGATCGTCATGGGTGACGCCGATATCGTCGTCGCCGGTGGCGTCGAGGGTTACATCGACGCCGTGCCGATCGCGGCATTCTCCATGATGCGTGCGATGAGCAACCGCAACGACGATCCCAAGGGCGCCTCGCGGCCTTTCGACAAGGACCGCGACGGATTCGTCTTCGGTGAGGCGGGCGCCCTCATGGTCATCGAGACCGAGGAGCACGCCAAGGCTCGTGGAGCCACCATCCACGCGCGTCTGCTCGGCGCGGGTATCACCTCGGACGGTTTCCACCTCGTCGCCCCCGATCCCACGGGCGACGGTGCCTCGCGCGCCATCAAGCGCGCGCTGCAGACGGCGGGTCTGACCGCCGCTGACATCACCCATGTCAACGCACACGCGACCGCGACGCCGATCGGTGACACCGCCGAGGCGAACGCGATCAACAAGGCCATCGGCAATCACGCCTCGGTCTACGCTCCGAAGTCGGCACTGGGCCACTCGATCGGCGCGGTCGGCGCCCTCGAGTCCGTGCTCACCGTGCTCAGCATCCGCGACGGCATCGTGCCGCCGACGCTGAACCTGGAGAACCAGGATCCGGAGATCGACCTCGATGTGGTGCACGGGGAAGCCCGTCGCCAGGAGATCGAGTACGCGATCAACAATTCCTTCGGTTTCGGTGGGCACAACGTCGCGCTCGCCTTCGGTCGCGCATAGCCGCTCGATCGACTGCACAACGAATCAGGCGGGGGCCGGTATCGGCCCCCGCCTGATTCGACATACGCAGCCGCGCTCGCGGCAACACTCTTATCGAGGAGATAACGCGATGACCATCATGGCTCCGGCGTTCCCACAGGAGACGACGACAGATCCGCGTGATCCGCTGGGCAGGCTCCAGCGCTTCTTCGATCCCGGCACGGTTCTTCCGCTGCACCCGCGCGACAAATCCGGCGTGCTCGCCGCGATCGGCGAGGTCGACGGTGTCCGCACCATCGCCTACTGCTCCGATGCCACCGTCATGGGCGGCGCGATGGGCGTCGACGGATGCAAACACATCGTCGACGCCATCGACACGGCCATCGATTCCGGTGCTCCCGTTGTCGGTATCTGGCATTCCGGCGGTGCCAGGCTGGCCGAGGGCGTGGAGGCCCTGCACGCTGTCGGACTGGTCTTCGAGGCCATGGTCCGCGCGTCCGGCCTGGTCCCGCAGCTTTCGGTGGTTCTCGGATTCGCCGCGGGCGGCGCCGCCTACGGTCCCGCGCTGACCGATATCGTGATCATGGCTCCCGAAGGCCGCGTTTTCGTGACCGGACCCGATGTGGTGCGCAGCGTCACCGGTGAACAGGTCGACATGGAAACCCTCGGCGGCCCGGTCACCCACGGCAAGAAGTCCGGTGTCACCCATATCGTCGCCGACAGCGAATCCGATGCCATGCATCGCGCCCGCAGGCTGGTGTCGATGTTCGCCGAGCAGGGCGAATTCGATCTGCTCGCCGCCGAGCACGGTGATGTCGACCTGAAGGCGCTGCTGCCGGAATCGGCCAAGCGCGCCTACGACGTGAAGCCGCTGGTGCACGAGCTGCTCGACAATATCAACGGCGAGTCCTCCTTCGAGGAATTGCAGGGCGGTTACGCGCGCAGCATGGTGACCGGTCTCGGTCGTCTCGGCGGTCGTACCGTCGGTGTGCTGGCCAACAATCCGTTGCGCCTGGGCGGCTGCCTCAACTCCGAGAGCGCGGAGAAGGCGGCGCGGTTCGTGCGCCTGTGCGACGCGTTCGGCATCCCGCTGATCGTCATCACCGATGTGCCCGGCTACCTGCCCGGCGTCAGCCAGGAGTGGGAGGGCGTCGTGCGGCGCGGTGCGAAATTGCTGCACGCCTTCGCCGAAGCGCGGGTTCCCCGGGTCACGCTGGTCACCCGCAAGATCTACGGCGGCGCCTACATCGCGATGAACGCCAGGTCGCTCGGTGCGACCGCCGTGTACGCGTGGCCGGGTTCGGAGGTCGCGGTGATGGGCGCCAAGGCCGCGGTCGGCATCCTGCACAAGAAGGCGCTCGCCGCCGCGCCGGACGACGAGCGCGAGGCGCTGCACGAGCGGCTGACCGTCGAGCACGAGCAGATCGCGGGCGGTGTCGAGCGCGCCATCGCGATCGGGGTCGTCGACCAGGTCATCGACCCGGCCAAGACCCGGAGCACGATCGCCGCCGCGCTGGCCGCCGCGCCGTCGCGCAAGAGTCACCACAAGAACATTCCGCTGTGAGGTGAGTGTCGTGAAACGGGCCCGGGAAATTCCCCGGGCCCGTTTTCGTTGTTCGTCTCCGTCGAGCGATCACGGGGGCGGAGGCGTCAGCGCTGGGTAGCATCGGGTTGTGCGTTACGAGGAGCTTTCCGAGGAGCCGTGTTCGATTACCCGGCCGCTGGTGATTCTGGGTGACCGGTGGACACTGGTGATTCTCAAGCACTCGTTCGCCGGTATCCGTCGCTTCAACACTTTCCAGAGCGCGCTCGGTATTTCCCGCAGTCGATTGCAGGATCGGCTGGACCGGTTGATCGAGCACGGCATCCTGGTGAAGCAGAAGGCCGAGGTCGGCGCGCACGAGGAGTACCGGCTGACGCCGAAGGGGCACGATATCTATCCGATCCTGATGGCTATCCGGGATTGGGGCGACACCTATATGGCGCCCGCCGGGCCGCCGGTCGAATACCGTCATCGCGGATGTGCCGGGGAGGCGCATGTGAAACTCGAATGCGATTCCTGCGGAAGTGAATTGACCGCCCGCGATATCGCTCCCGAACTCGGTCCGGGATTGACCGGGGAAAGTGTCGCGGCGGGCTGATCAGGAAACGGACCGGATCTTTTCGGCCGGATTGTCCTGATTCACGCACTCCTGGAAAGGATTCGGGACGGCCGGGGAGATCCGGCAGTTCCACACCCCCGTGCCGACGGCGACGGTGATCACGACATTCTCGCCCGACGTGCGTGACCTGGCCGCGTAGATCTCGGCGACCGCGAGCGCGGCCTCGCACGCGGTGTCTCCCCTGATCGTGATCGCGGTGATGCTCTGGCCGAACTCGGCTGTGCCGCAGGAGATCTCGATCGGTTCGAGGACCGGTTGCGCGACGTGGACGGCCCGGGTGGGTGAGGTCGTGGTGGGAACGATCACGGCCGCGGTGGTGGCCGCGGCGCTCGCGGTCGGCGTCGCGCCGAGGACCTCGCCCTCGGCATCGTCGCAGCCGGTGAGGCCCGCGGTGAGCGTGACCGCGGCGATGACCGCGGACAGTACGCCGGAAGAACGCATGAAGCCTCCTGTGTCGCGCGGTCGACGCCGGAGCCGCTGATCGCCCCCCGACCTGCGCTCACCCTAGCGCGGTCGGCGGGCGAGTGCCGGTATCGGCGCGACGATCGCCCCCCTCAGTCGCTGTGCCAGGCGACAACGTGGTCGAGATCGGCTCGGGTGGTGCGGAACCGGTTCACCGGATGGTCGGTGTCGGGGTGACCGAAGGAGATGGCGGCGACGACTCGGCGGTGGTCGGGGATGTCGAAGTGGGCGCGCAGGAAGGGGGAGTAGGAGGCCAGGGCGGCCTGGGGTGCGGCGCCGAGGCCAAGACTCTGGGCGGCGAGCAGGAAATTGCCGATGTAGAGGCCGCAGTCGACGGCGCCGTAGACGCCGAGATCCGCTTCGCTGGTGACGATCGCGACGTGGGGCGCGTCGAAGAGTTCGAAGTTGCGGACGGCCTGGCGCATGGTGCCCGCGTTGTCGCCCTTGGCGATACCGACGCTGTCGTAGAGTTGCAGGCCGCATTCGCGCCTGCGATCGCGGTAGACGCCGGTGTAGGCCGACGGGAACGGGAAATCGGGTTCGGGGATGGCGCCCGCGACGTGCTCGAGCAGCGCTTTCCGGAATCGGTCGGTGCCCGCGCCCTCGGTGACCGCCACCTGCCAGGGCTGGGTGTTGCACCACGACGGTGTGCGCCCGGCCAGGCGAAGCAGCGCTTCGATGGTCTCGCGGGCGACCGGGTCGGCGGTGAACTGCCTGCATGTCCACCGTTGTTCGAGGATCCGGTGCAACGCCTCGTATTCGTCGGTCCGCACATCCGTCGGGTTCATCGGCCCACCCTCTCGTATTTGGTTCTATTTCGAGACTGAATGCTAGCGTGAGTGGTCTCATTTCGGAACTGGATGCGGCCGGGAAATCGCACCCGAGCGCGGGACAGCAAAATCCAGTTATCGGAGGGCGCGTGCTGGCAGAATCCGACCCATGGGGTCCGAGGCCTGTGACGCGCGTAAGCGGCACGGCAGGCACTACACGCCGCCCGCGCTCGCGCAGTTCCTGGCGCGACGCCTGCTGGCGCATATGCCGGAACCGAGCCGCGCGGGCACGCTGCGAGTCCTGGATCCCGCCTGCGGAGACGGGGAACTGCTGCTCTCGCTCCATCGCGAGATCACCGCCGGACTTCCCGGCGTCCCGGTGGAACTGATCGGATTCGATCTCGACGAGACGGCACTGGCGGTGGCCCGGGCCAGGGCGCTGGCGGCCGGTGTCGACGTGCGATGGCATTCGGGAGATTTCCTGTCGGAGTCGGAACGGCTGGCCGACAACAGTTTCGACGCGATCATCACCAACCCGCCGTATGTGCGCACCCAGCAGTTGGGCACGGTGGCCGCGCGATCGCTGGCCGAGCGCTTCGGACTGCGCGGCCGGATCGATCTGACCCACCCCTTCGTCGCCGTCGCGCCGCGACTGTTGCGCCAGGGCGGCGTGCTCGGTCTGTTGTGCGCCAACAGGTTCATCACCACCAGGGCGGGCGCCAATATCCGCGCGATCCTGTGCGCCGAACTCGCGCCGGTGGAACTCTACGACCTGGGCGACACCAAATTGTTCGAGGCGGCCGTGCTGCCCGCGATCACGATCGCGACCAGGACCGGAACCCGCCCCGACTGTCGTTTCGTCTCGGCCTACGAAGTACCCGAATCCGAAACCGTGTCCGTACCCGGGCTTTTCGAAGCGCTGACCCGTGACACCGGCGGCAGCGTCGCCCACGACGGGCGCACCTTCGCGGTGGAGGTCGGCACGCTGTGCTCCGAAGGTCCGGCGCTCGCGCACCGTGCCGACAGCACCTGGCGGATGTCGCGTCCCGGCGTCGACGCGTGGCTGGCCCGGATCGGTGAGCGCACATGGCACACGTTCGGTGAGGTCGCGCGGATCAGGGTGGGAATCAAGACGACCGCCGATCGGGTCTTCATCTCCGACCGCTGGCACGAAGCGGATCCGTGTCCGGAACAGGAACTGCTGCTGGATCTCATCACCCACCACGATCTCGCGCCGTGGCGTATCGACCGCGAGCGCGAGACGCGGGTGCTCTATCCCTACGACACCGACGTGTCCCGGCGTACCCCGGTCGACCTGCGCGAATTCCCCGGCGCCGCCGCCTATCTGCGAACGCACGAGGAAACGCTGACGGCGCGACGGTATCTGGTCGACAGCGGCAGGAGCTGGTTCGAGATCTGGGTGCCGCAGCGTCCGCACCTGTGGCGCGTGCCCAAACTGGTCTTCCCGGATATCAGCGAACGTCCCCGGTTCGCGCTCGACCGCTCAGGGGCGGTGGTGAACGGGGACTGCTACTGGATCTCGCTCGCGGATCTCGGGGTCGGAGACCACCTGGCCCATCTGTTGATGGGCGTGGCCAATTCCGCGCTCGGAGTGCGTTTCTACGACGCGGTCTGCGGGAACCGGCTCTACGCGGGCAGGCGGCGGTGGATCACCCAGTACGTGTCGCGATTGCCGCTGCCGGATCCCGGGTCGGCGGCGGCCGCCGAGATAGTGGGGCTGGTCGGCGAATTCGTCGGCGGGCGTCCGGTCGAGCCGGACGCGCAGCGGACACTCGACGAGTTGGTCGCGGCCGCGTTCGGGGTCGGCTCAGGTCGTCGCCCTGACACCGACCATGGGCAGCAGCGTGCGCCGCGCGAATTCGCGCCCGGCCTCGGCATCGCCGAGCGGGATCAGACCGTCGGGGGTGAGGGCCAGCGACAGCGCCAGGCGGGCCATGATCTCGGCGACCAGATCGGCGTCGAAGTCGTCGTCGGCGCCGCGCAATTCGCCCAGTTTGCCCGCCAGGTACGTGCGGCCGACGGCGAGGATCGGGCCGCCCTCGGTGGTGAGCCGCGGCAGGATCAGATCCGGTTCGGTCCGCAGCAGGCGGCGCAGTAGTTCGTTACCCGCGATCGCCCCGATGAAGGCGACGAAGATCTCCACCAGTTGGTTCTCGGTGCCTTCGACCGTCTGCACCCGCTTGTCGATATCGGCGACGAAACGCTGTGCCTCGCGCACGCTGACCGCCTCGACCAGATCGTTCTTGGATTCGAATCGGCGGTAGAGGGTGGCGGGGCTGATTCCGGCGCGCCGGGCGATCTCGCCCATGCTGGTGCGTTTGATGCCGAAATCCAGGAATGCCGACAGCGCGCTCTCCAGTAGTTTCTCCCCGTCTTTCACGGGCTTGTCCAGAATCCGCTGGAGCATGGGCGGAACGGTGGGCATCGAGTCTCCAGTCAGGGGCGCGCCGACAGGGCGGGGTGGGTCGTTCATTATCCCACCGGCATACGCCGTCGCGGTCCCGGATCGGCCGAAAGGTGAGTGGAAGGCATGTCAAGCATCTCACTCTATCGCCGAAGGCCCTCGCGCGGTGGGGCTACGGACGCGGCAGATCCAGATCGGCCATTTCCTGCTCGATCGCGTTGGCCGCGAAATCGACACCGCTGGATCGCAGTTCGTGAACCCGGCGCTGGAGCGCCTCGATACCCCCCGGTTGTGCCGCGATGTCGGCGACGCTGATCCGCGCCTTCGGCCGGTGCATATTCGTATCCCTGCACACCACCGTGATACCTCCTGCCCGCACGCCGCGTCGCTCGCCGTCCCTGGGGGACCATATCGACGAAAACCGCTGGCAAACGTCTCGGCCGGAGCCCCCGGGACGCCGGGCACGCACCCCGAATGTTATCAGCCGCTCGAGCAGGTCATTTGACCAGTGTGCGATGACTCACAGAATCTTCGCGTCCCGGTGACCGGTCATATTGTGCACGTAGACGGCACTGTTGAGGCGCAGGCCGTCACGTTCCCCGTCGCTCAATTCCCGGCGGACTTTGCCGGGCACACCGGCCACGAGCGAACCGGGCGGAATCTGCGCGCCCTCGGGAATCAGCGCGTTGGCGGCGATCAGGCTGCCCTCGCCGATCACCGCGCCGTTGAGCACGGTGGCGCCCATGCCGACCAGCACATTGTCGCCGACGGTGCAGCCGTGCAGGATCGCGTTGTGACCCACCGACACCCCCGTGCCGACGGTCAACGGGAAGCCGGGATCGGCGTGCAGCACGCATCCGTCCTGGATGTTCGTCGCGGGTCCGATGGTGATGTCCTCGAGATCGGCGCGCAGCACCGCGCCGTACCAGACGCTGACCTCGGCGCCGAGCGTCACCCGTCCGATCACGGTGGCGGTGGGCGCGATCCAGGAACTGTCGTCGATATCGGGGGCGACGCCGCCGAACTCAATCATCATGGGGGCAACTTAGCCGACTCGCCGCGCGGTCGATCCGCGGTCCGGAACAGCGCTCGATGCGCGGCCGGACTCGTGCCGAGCAGTCGGTGGAAGTGATGGCGCAGGCTGACCGCGGTATGGAAACCGGTCTCCTCGGCGATGCGATCCACCGTCTCGTCGGTGGTCTCGAGCAGCAGTCGCGCGCGGTCGGTGCGCTGGTGCAGCAGCCACTGCTGCGGACTGCTTCCGGTGCGTTCGCGGAATCTGCGGGTGAAGGTGCGCCGTGACATGAGGGCGACCCGCGCCCACCGATCGAGGTCGACCGGATCGCCGAGATGGGTTCGCGCCCACACCATCGCGCGCTCGATCGGATCGTCGGCCGCGTCGTCGGGAACGGCCACCGGAATGTACTGGGCCTGCGAACCGCTGCGATGCGGCGCGGTGACCAGCGCGCGGGCCAGTTCCGTCGCGGCGCGGCTGCCGAGGTCGGCGCGGACCAGGTGCAGGCAGCAATCCAGTGCCGCCGCGACCCCGGCCGAGGTGACGACGTCGCCGAGATCCGACCACAGGGTGTCGGCGCGCACCCGCACCGCCGGATACGCGCGGCCCAGTGCGGCGGCCGCGGACCAGTGCGTGGTGATCTCGCGCCCGTCGGCCAGACCGCTCGCCGCGACGGCCCACGCGCCCAGGCACAGGCCGACGATCCGGGCGCCGCGGGCGTGGGCGGCGCGCAGGGCGGCGCGGAGTTCGTCGGAGACGCCCTCGCCGGGCGGCCAACTCGGGATCACCACGGTGTCGGCCGCGTCGAACACCTCGAGTCCGTGCGCGACGTGGATGTCGAAACCAGCGGGGGTGCGCAGGGTGCCCGGGTGTTCGGCGCACACGCGCACCACATACGGTGCCGGGCCTTCGGCCCCGACGCGGCCGAAGACCAGCGTCGGCACGGAGAGATGGAACGGGCTGATGCCGTCGAAGGCCAGAACCGCCACGAAACGCATGGCCCGATATTAGCGATAGGTGGCTCACGGGCCACTGTCGGCGGTCCCGTATTCATCGGACGATCGACGTCATGACCGAGACGATCACCCGCACAGTCGAAGCCCTGCTCGTCGGCGGACCGACACTGCGACTGCGCTACGCCGGACTCACCTGGCTCACCGACCCCACCTTCGACACCCCCGGCGACTACCCGGGCCCCGTCACCCTGCACAAGATCGCCGGACCCGCGATCGGCCCGGACGAGGTCGGCGCGGTCGACGTGGTCCTGCTCTCCCACGATCAGCACGCCGACAATCTCGACACCTCGGGCCGCGCCTTCCTGGACCGCGTCGACACCGTGCTGTCCACCGCCGACGCCGCGAGTCGACTGGACGGCGTTCGGGCACTGGAGAATTGGGAGACCGTCACGATCGGCGCGGCACAGGTGACCGGCGTGCCCGCGCTACACGGCCCGCCCGGATGCGAGCCGGTGACCGGCGTCGTCACCGGATTCGTCCTGCGGGCCGACGGCGAGCCGACGGTGTACATCTCCGGCGACAACGCCTCGGTGGACCTGGTGCAGGAGATCGTCGCTCGCGTCGGCCCCATCGATATCGCCGTGCTGCACGTGGGTGCCGCCAATGTCGGGATCTTCGGCGACACCGATGTCACCCTGAACGGGCGCAGCGCGCTGCGGGCCGCCGAACTGCTCGGTGACGCGGTGATCGTCCCCGTCCACGCCGAAGGATGGGCGCATTTCAGCGAGACCCTGGACTATCTGACGCGGGTGTTCGACTACGCGGGCAGCGCGGGGCGCTTGCGCGTGCTTCGGGCGGGGGAGCCGACGGCGATCTGACGGGCGGCCTCCACGGACTTTCCGTCCGGCGATCGGCCGATACCCGGCGAGATCGGTCGAAGATGTCTGCGTGGACCCGTGCGCGCCCTCGTGGCGAACAGGCCGGGTGTGGGCCACGATGGCGGTATGAAGATCGGAGTTCCGCGTGAGATCAAGGAACAGGAGTTCCGGGTCGCGCTGACGCCGGCGGGCGCGGGGGAACTGGTCAGGCACGGGCACCAGGTGCTGATCGAGGCGGGGGCGGGCGTCGGGTCGGGATTCGGCGATATCGACTACACCGGCGCGGGCGCCCGGCTCGCGTCCACCGCCGAGGAGGTGTGGCGGACGGCGGAACTGGTGTTGAAGGTGAAGGAGCCGATCGCGCCGGAGTATCCGCGCATGCGCTCGGGGCAGGTGTTGTTCACCTACCTGCACCTGGCGGCGTCGCGTGAATGCACCGACGCGATCCTGCGCTCGGGGATCACCGCTATCGCCTACGAGACCGTGCGCGCGGCGGACGGCTCGCTACCGCTGCTCGCGCCGATGAGCGAGGTCGCGGGCAAACTCGGCACCCAGGTCGGGGCCTATCACCTCATGGCGCCGCTGGGCGGGGCCGGGGTGCTGCTCGGCGGGGTGCCCGGGGTGCGTCCCGCCGATGTGGTCGTGCTCGGCGGGGGCGTCGCGGGAACCGACGCGGCGACCGTGGCGGTGGGCATGGGCGCTCGGGTGACCGTCCTGGACACGAACCTGAACCGCCTGCGCGCGCTCGACGCCCGATTCCAGGGGCGGTTGACGACGTTGGCGTCCAACGCGGTCGAGATCGAGCGGGCGGTACTCGGCGCGGATCTGGTGATCGGCTCCGTGCTGGTGCCCGGCGCACGGGCGCCGAAACTGATCTCCGAGGAACTCGTCGCCCGCATGCGACCGGGGTCGGTACTTGTCGACATCGCCATCGACCAGGGCGGATGTTTCGAAGGTTCGCGCCCGACCACGCACGCGAATCCCACCTTCCGGGTGGCGAATTCGCTGTACTACTGCGTGGCGAACATGCCGGGCGCGGTTCCGCACACCTCCACCGTCGCGCTCACCAACGCGACGTTGCCCTACGTCCTGGCCATCGCGGACCGCGGTTCGCGGCAGGCGTGTGTGGAGTACCCGGAACTGGCTCGCGGGATGACGGCCGAGGCGGGGCGGTTGCTCTCGGTAAAAGTTGCCGCCGCGCACGGGTATTCGGCGCCCACTGTGGTGGGGTCTGTCGGGTAGGGCGAATACGGGGTGCGCCGGGTTGTCCGGCCGCGAGGTCGGGGCGGTGTAGTCCGCGACGACCTCGCGGGCGCGTTCGACTATTCGGCCTCCTCGTCGTGTCCCAGGTACCAGTCGGGGACACCGCCGGTCGGCAGGTCATGCAGTTTGTCGGGATTGCGGACGACGTTGATCGCGACGATCCGGCCCGCGTCGACGGTGAAATCGAAGACCCCGGTGTGGTTGCCGTCGAAGACCACCAGGCCGGGGCGGCCGTTGACCAGCACCGCGCGGCCCCAGCCGCCCTTCGCCGAGGGCGCGTGGTACCAGCCGAGCAACATCTTCGCGATGAGTTCCGCGCCGTGCACGGGTTTGCGGATGGCGGGCACCTTGCCGCCGCCGTCCGCGGTGAGACTGACGTTCGCGTCCAGCACACCGAGCAACGCGCTCAGATCGCCCGAACGCCAGGCCAGCGCGAACGCCGACACCACCTTCTCCTGCTCGTCGGACGAGGCGGGGAAACGCGGGGTGCCGTCCTCGACGCGTTTGCGAGCGCGCGCGGCCAGCTGCCGCACGGCCGCGGGGGTGCGTCCGACCACTTCGGCGACGTCGGGGCCGCTCATGCCGAACACGTCCTGCAAGACGAAGGCGGTGCGCTCGGCCGGTGACAGCGATTCCAGGACCACGAGCAGCGCGGTGGTGACCCGCTCGTCCTGGGCGATCCGATCGGCCGGATCGTCCCAGCTGGTGACCTCCGGTTCCGGAAGCCACTCGCCGACGTACTGCTCCCTGCGTGCGCGCGCCGAACCCAGCAGATCGAGAGCGAGCCTGCCGGTGACAGTGCTGAGCCAGGCGCGCAGATTGTCGATCTCGTCGGCTCGACCCGCCGCGTGCTGACGTTGCAGGCGCAGCCACGCGTCCTGCACCACATCGTCGGCATCGGTCAGACTGCCCAGCGTGCTGTAGGCGAGTCTGCGCAGATACGGGCGCTGTTCCTCGAACCGCCGAGCCAGTTCGGCGGCATCGAGTTGTTCGGCGGGTCTGTCGTCGGTCACTGCAACCACCGTTTCGGTCGTGTCGAGGTCCGGACTGGCGGACGCGTGTCGAATGCTGGCACCGAGGTGACGACGCGGGTGTCGCGAGTGTGACATCGCGATCGGGTCAGGAGGCCCAGGGGCCGATGCCACCCACCTTGTCGATGCGGATGCGGGTCAGGAAGCCGGGCGGTGCGTCGTCCGGCGGGAACCCGGCGCCCGGTGCCGCGAGCGTTTCGGCGAGTTCGGCCAGCAGCTCGGGCGCACCGCCCTCCTCGATCCGGGCGGTGCCGGTGATCGCCAGATACGGCCGCATGACCTCTCCGCTCTCGTGCGAGAGGATCGTCACCGCGACCCGTCCGTCACGCCGCACATTGCGCACCTTCCGGTATTCACCCAGATGCGCGGTGACGAGTTCGTCGCCTTCCGGTGTGGAACGCAAGGCCACCCACACCACACTGACCTGCGGACTGCCGTTCGGATCGAGGGTCACCAGCGTCGCGTCGGCCCCGGCGCCGATCAGCGCGCGGGCGGCGTCATCGAGTCTCATGTGCAAGTTCTACCGTGCGCCCGGTGAATTCATTCCCGGTCCGCGACAGGTCGCGCGACCGATGATCCGGCCGGTCGACGGCGGGCAGGGTCACGGCGGATACTCTCGCCGGATGCGGAAGGGGTTTGCGAACGCGGCCGGGCTGGTGCTCGGGTTCGCGCTGGATCGGGCGTTCGGTGATCCGCGGCGTTGGCATCCGGTCGCCGGGTTCGGTAGCGCGGCGCTGGCCTTGGAACGGCGGACCTATGCCGATCGGCGGTCGGCGGGGGTGGCGCACGAGATCGTGGCGGTGGGCGGCGTGGTCGGGCTCGGGCTGTTGCTGCGCCGGGGCGGGGTCGCGGCGACGGCGTTGGCGACCTGGACCGTGCTCGGTGGCCGCAGTCTCGCGGGAACCGGGAGGGAGATGGCGGATCGGCTGGAATCCGGTGATCTGGACGGGGCCAGGCGACTGCTGCCCTCGCTGTGCGGGCGTGACCCCGAGGTGCTCGACGCGGACGGACTCGCCCGCGCCGCACTGGAATCCATCGCGGAGAACACCTCCGACGCGACGGTCGCACCGTTGCTGTGGGGTGCGGTCGCCGGGGTGCCAGGCCTGCTCGGCTACCGCGCGATCAACACCCTCGACGCGATGATCGGCTACCGCAACGATCGCTACCAGCGGTTCGGTTGGGCCGCGGCGCGAACCGACGACGTGGCGAATCTGGTCCCCGCGCGAGTCACCGGTCTGCTGACGGCGGCCCTCGCCCCGGTCGCGGGCGGTCGCGCCGCCGATTCGTTGGCCGCGTGGCGACGGGACGCGGCCGGACACCCGAGCCCGAACGCGGGGGTGGTCGAGGCGACGATGGCGGGTGCGCTCGGTGTCGGACTCGGCGGGGTCACCCGGTATCGCCACGGCACCGAATCGCGGCCCCGGCTGGGTGACGGGCCCGCCCCGACCGTTCCCGACCTGCGTCGTGCGGTGCGCATGTCCGAAGCCGTGCAGGTGGCGGCGGTGCTGGTGGCCGCGGGGTACGCGCTCGCCGCCGGACGACGCTGAACCGCCGTCAGGACCTGGTGCGCCCGTAACGATCGGCCAGGCGATCCCGCGGCGCCACCGATTCGGGTTCGAGCGGTTCGGTGGCGGTCGGCCCGGTGGCGACCGGTTCGGCGGCGGACTTGTCCTTGCGCCGCTCCCTGATCTCCGCGTACACGAAGTAGCCGAGGCCGAGGGGCGCCATGATGCCGAACGCGAGCCATTGCAACCCGTAGGACAGATACGGTCCGGCGTCGAGTTGCGGCAGCGGCGTGGGGGAGAACGCGCCGGGCTGATCCTGCGAGAGCTGGAGATAGCCGCCGCGATCGCCGGCCGGGACCGGGGTCAGCGGCAGGCCGATCACCCCGGCCTCCTGGGTGGTGTCGATCGAGTACACCTGCCGGAAACCGTCCTCGGTCACCGGTTCCCGCCCCGGCGTGACACCTTCGGACGCTCGGACGCGGCCTTCGACACGCTGCGACCCGGCGGGCGGATCCGGAATCGCCGGTGGCCGCGAACCGCCGTCCACACCCGCGACGAGGCCGCGATCCACCAGCAGTACGCGCCCGTCGGTCAACGCGAAGGCACTCAGCACCGAATAACCGGGCGCGCCGTCGAGGTGGCGCAGCCGGACCAGCACCGTCGAATTCGGGACGAAACTGCCGGTCGCGGTGACCCGACGCCATTCGGCGCCGCCGGCGTCGTCGAGCATGGTGGTGATATCGACCGGATCCGCCCGCACCGAATCGGCGATCAGCTGATTGCGATGCGAGGTCGAGGTGTTCTTGCCGAGCTGCCACGGCGCGAGCACCGTGAAACACAGGTAGGCGAACGCGACCACGAGCGCGGCCAGGATGACCCAGCTCGGCCGGAGCAGGAAGGTGATTCTGCGCATCAGCGTCGTCGTCCGTCGGGGGCCGCGTCGCCGAGTGCGGTGTGGGTCCACTCCAACAGACCGGGCATGGCCGCTTCGATCTGCTCGCGGACGAGCTCGAAATCGGAGGTGTCGCCGTAGTACGGGTCGGGAACGTCGGGTCCGTCGGCGTCCGGGTCGAAACTGCGCAGGAGTCGGCGCCGATCCGAGGGCACTCCGGCCTCGGCCAGCGCGCGTTCGTGGCCGCGGTCCATGGCGATCAGCAGATCCGCGTCGCGATGGTCGGGGCCGAGCAGTGCCGCGGCGTGCCCGATCGGATAGCCGTATCGGCGCAGCGTCGAGGTGGTGCGCGGGTCGGCGTCGTCTCCGACGTGCCAACCGCCGGTGCCCGCACTGCTCACCCGCACCCGATCGGTCAGACCCTCTTCGCTCAGATGGTGCGCGAATATCTTCTCCGCCATCGGCGAACGGCAGATGTTGCCGGTACAGACGAACGATATGTGCAGCTCACCCACGACAACCATTCTGGCCGGTGACGCCACGAGGCCGCCACGTAGGGTGTTGGATCGTGCCATCGGACCCGGTCGATCATGCGAAACTACGCCACCACGGCGATGTGGACGCACGTCCCGGACTGCTCGATTTCGCGGTGAACGTGCAGGGCAGCGCCCCGCCACGGTGGTTGCGCGAGCGGCTGGCGGCCTGCCTGACCGATCTCGGCCGCTACCCGAGCGCCGACGCGGAATCCGCCGCGCGCGCGGCGGTGGCCGCCAGGCACGGTCGCGCTCCGGAGGAGGTCCTGCTGCTCGCGGGCGCGGCCGAGGGGTTCGCGATGCTGCCCCGGCTCACGCCGCGACTGGCCGCGGTGATCCACCCGTCGTTCACCGAACCGGAGCTGGCGCTGCGCGAGGCGGACGTCCCGGTGACGCGGGTCGTCCTCGAACCGCCCTACACCCTGGATCCGGCCGCCGTCCCCGCCGACGCCGACATGGTGGTCCTCGGTAATCCGACCAACCCCACCTCGGTGCTGCATCCCGCCGACACCCTGCGCGCCCTGCGCCGCCCCGGCCGACTCGTCGTGGTCGACGAAGCGTTCACCGACGCCGTGGTCGGCGAACCGGAGTCCTTGGCCGCCGACGCCACCCAGGACGTGCTCGTGCTGCGCAGCCTCACCAAGACCTGGGCGCTCGCGGGCCTGCGTTGCGGATATTTCCTCGGCGCGCCCGAGGTCCTGGCTCGACTCGGCCACGGCCGCCCGCATTGGCCCCTCGGCAGTCTGCAACTGGAGGCGATCACCGCGACCGCCGCACCCGACGCCGTCGCCTGGGCCCAGCAGCGGGCTGCCGTGATCGCGCGGGAGCGTGCCGCGATGATCGGGCGGCTGACCGCGCTCGGCGTCGACGTGCACACCCCCGCGCACGGTCCTTTCCTGCTGCTGCGGGCGCCGGACGGCGAACTGCTGCGCAAACACCTCGCCGACCTGGGCGTCGCGGTCCGCCGCGCGGATACTTTTCCCGGCCTCGGCCCGAATCACCTGCGGGTCGCGGTGCGCGGGGCGGCCGAGGTGGATCGCCTGGTCGAGGCGATCGAGCGGGCGGGTCTGTGACAGCCGCGCGGTCGTCGGAGGTCGCGGTGTACGGACCTCTGAATGTCCGGGGCGCGGGTGCGGGCCGACGCCGCCGACGGCGAATCGACAGGTGTGAGTCCGGAACAGGGAGAGGCTGATGGTGACGACGCTGGCGGAACTCATCGGGGTGCTGGACGCGGCCTACCCGCCGAAACTGGCGGAATCGTGGGATTCGGTCGGGCTGGTCTGCGGTGATCCCTCCGACGAGGTGAGCCGGGTCCTGTTCGCCGTCGACGCCACCGCGGACGTGGTGGACGCGGCGATCGGCGAGCGCGCGCAGGCGCTGATCGTGCACCACCCGCTGCTGCTGCGCGGCGTCGACACGGTGGCGGCCGACACCCCGAAGGGCGCGCTGGTGCACCGGCTGATCCGGTCGGGGTGCGCGCTGTTCTCCGCGCACACCAACGCCGATTCCGCCGCGCCCGGCGTCTCCGACGCGCTCGCGAACGCGCTCGGTCTCACTGTCACCGGGGTACTCGACCCGAAACCCACAGCCGCCGTCGACAGCTGGGTGGTACAGGTTCCGCGCACCCATACCGAGGCGGTGCTCGCGGCGTTGTTCGCCGCGGGCGCGGGCGGGTCGGGCAACTACCACGACTGCGCGGTACACGTGCCCAGCGTCGGCCAGTTCCGTCCGATGACCGGCGCGAATCCCGCCATCGGCAGCATCGGTGAACTCCAGCGCGTGGACGAGGACCGGATCGAGGTCATCGCGCCGCCCGCGGCCCGCGGCGCGCTGCTCACCGCGCTGCGCGCCGCCCACCCGTACGAGGAACCCGCCTATCACGTCACCGAGCGCGCGCCGTTCCCCTCCGGTGTCGGCATCGGCCGGGTCGGCGTCCTGCCACAGCCGCAGACACTGCGCGCCTTCACCGCCCGGGTGCGCGCCGCGCTCCCGCAGACCGTCTGGGGTGTCCGTGCCGCGGGCGATCCGGATCGGATGATCGAGAACGTCGCCGTCTGCGGCGGTGCGGGCGATTCCTATCTCGGGAAGGTGGCGCGGCTCGGGGTCGACGCCTATGTCACCTCCGATCTGCGTCATCATCCGGCCGACGAACATCTGCGCGCCGGCGGTCCCGCGCTGGTCGACGCCGCCCACTGGGCCACGGAATTCCCGTGGTGTGCCCAGGCCGCCGATATCGTGCGCCGCGCGTTCCCCGCGCTGGAAACCCACGTCTCGAACCTGCGCACCGACCCGTGGACGGTGACCGGCGCCGAGTGAAGCTCCCGGCGCACCGGCGATTCGAATGGCGCATCCGGCGGTTCGCGCCGAGGATATGTGCGGGTCGGATCGCCGCACGAAGGGACTGTTCTGGATGGATCTCACGGTGAACGACGGCGCGGCGACCGGGATCGCCGACATTCTCGAGACCTGGGCTCCCGCGCTCGGCGGTGACTACCGCGGCTATCTGAATCACGCCATCCGCGTCGTGCAGGTCGCCGACCTGCTGCATCTGCGCGCGGGCGGCGGCGAGGCGGAACTGCCGAGCGCGCTGCCGGAATTCGTGGTGGCCGCCGCCTTCCACGATCTCGGTATCTGGAGTGACGGCACCTGGGACTATCTGCCGCCGTCCGTCGAACGTGCCGAGCGTTGGTTGCGCGACACCGGCGACGAGACCCGAATACCGCTGGTGACGACCATGATCGACGATCACCACAAACTGCGCGCCGCGGCCGGGCCGCTGTCGCCGGTGGAACTGTTCCGCAAGGCCGACACCGTGGATTTCACGAGTGGCACCGTGCGCTTCGGTCTGTCGGCGCGCGACTACCGCGCGGTGCGCCGCGCCTATCCCAGTTCCGGATTCCATTGGAAACTGGTGAAACTGGCGACCGCGGGCGCGCTGCGTCATCCGCTGCACCCGGCGCCGATGGTGAAGTTCTAGACCCGCGCGCCCCAACCTCTGTCCTATTTGCGCGTGTTGTCGGTGTGTCGCGATGTTCACCCGAATCGAAATCCCCGGACCGGGTACAACTACCGCATGAACTACCCGGTGGACTTCGGGTTCGTGCAGGTCGGCCTGATCCTGCTCATCCTGATCGCAGTGGCGCTGATCGTCTCGGCGTTGGTAATGGTGCGCAAAGTGGGGCCGCGTGTGCTGCTCGGACGGGGTGCGGGTGGGTTGGTCCTACTCGTCGCCGCCGTGGGCCTGCTCTGGATAGCGACCCTGATGCAGACATATCTCGGATTGAGCGGCGAGATCAAGGCCGCCCACGTCGTCGTGAAAGAGGTTGCCGGGCAGGAACATCAGCTGGAAGTCGAACTCACCCTCTACGGTGACGAGAACCATGACGAGCGCAAGGAGACCTACCGGGTCCAGGGCGATCTGTGGGTGCTCCAGGCCAATATCGTGGAATTGGAGCCGTGGGTGAACGCGCTCGGATTCCACTCCGGATACCAGGTCACCCGGCTCTACGGTCAGCGTCTCGACGGTGTGGCGACCACCCAGAACCAGTTCTTCGTCAACGGGGACGACAAGGATTTCTTCGCCGATATGCGCGAGGGCAAGTGGTACACCGAGCCGTTCGTCCGCTCCGCCTACGGCAACGCGGTCATCTCGACACCGGGTGAGTACGACGTGTTCATCTCCCGCGACGCCATCAAGACCCGCGCGGCGGGGTAGTGGGGCCTCGGGGGTGGGGCCGGTCACCGGCCTCGCGTCCGATCGCGCCGACGCCGGGGTACGGTTGAGCACCGGTATTCGACGCCCGAGGGGCGGTTCGGGTACTTCCACCGTTCCCATAGCGTTCAGGAGCTTCCCCGCGTTGAATGTCGAATCATCGATCCAGGCCAAGCTGCTCCGCCTCGCCGCTGTCGACGCCGAGTCGACGCGGATCGCGCATCGTCGCAACGTGCTGCCCGAGCAGCAGGAGGTCGCCCGGTTGGAGGCGGAGCGCAATGCGCACAAGGACGCCGCCGTGGCGGTGGAGATCCAGCTGGACGATCTCGATCGCGACATCAAGAAGCTCGAGGGCGAGGTCGAGGCGGTGCGCAAGCGCGAGGATCGCGATCGCGGCATGCTGAGCGCCGGAACCGTGAACGCCAAACAGCTTTCGGAACTCCAACACGAGCTGGGCAGCCTGGAACGGCGGCGTTCGGTCCTGGAGGACGAACTGCTCGAGGTGATGGAGCGGCGCGAGGCCTCCGCCGCCGATCACGATCACGCGGGCGCCCGTCTCAGCAAGACCGAGGAGGAATTGGCCGATGCGCAACGCCAGCGGGACGAGGCCCTGGCCGATCTCGATGTGGCCCAGCAGCGGTGCGAGAAGGACCGGGCGGATCTGATCCAGCTCTTTCCCGGCGAACTGCTGACCGTCTACGACAAGCAGCGCGCCCAGCAGGGTGCGGGCGCCGCGCTGCTCCAGGCCAGGCGCTGCGGCGCGTGCCGCATCGAACTCGACCGCGGTGAGATCGCGCGGATCGCCAAGACCGCGCCCGATGTGGTGGTCCGCTGCTCGGAATGCGGTGCGATTCTCGTTCGCACCAAGGAATCGGGTCTGTGACCTGCTCTGATCCCATCGCCGCCCGGGCTTCGGGCATGGCGGATGACAGGCGCTGAGCGTGTGGTGGTAAGCACACTTCGCACGGAAACGTCCCGGTCCGGTCGAAACGGGCTGCCTGTAGGAGTGGGCGGCTAGCGTGAGATCGTGGCCGACCGGGTGTGCGAGCGTTCCGGCCGGTACCGGTCGAAGCGGCTCGGCGTCGGCGTCCGTCATGAGCGAGGAGTTCGGGTAGTGAGCAACGAACACGTGATCGTCGAGGCGGACGGAGGGTCGCGCGGCAATCCGGGACCCGCGGGCTACGGCGCGGTGGTCTTCGCCGACGACCACGCGCGGGTCCTCGCCGAGCGCCGCGAATTCATCGGCGTCGCGACCAACAATGTCGCGGAGTACCGGGGGCTGATCGCGGGCCTGGAGGCCGCGACCGAACTGGGCGCGCGCGTGGTCGAGGTGCGCATGGACTCCAAACTCGTCGTCGAACAGATGTCGGGACGCTGGAAGATCAAGCACGCGTCCATGATTCCGCTGGCCGACCGTGCGCGCAGACTGGTCGCGGCCTTCGATCGGGTGAGTTTCACCTGGATCCCACGCGCCGAGAACTCCCACGCCGACCGGCTCGCCAACGAGGCCATGGACGACGCGAGCGTGGTCGACGAGGTGCGCGGAGCCCTGTCGGCGCCCACCGAGGAGCGCAAGCCCGCGCAGGCCGCCGTCCCGTCCTCACCCGGCTGGACCGGCGCCGTCGGCCGCCCCACCCGGTTGCTGCTGCTGCGGCACGGCCAGACCGCTCTGTCCGTGGAACGCCGATATTCCGGGCGCGGCAATCCGCCGCTGACCGAACTCGGCCGCGAACAGGCCGCACGGGCCGCCAAGATGCTCGCGACCAGGGGCGATATCGCCGCCGTCGTCAGTTCGCCGCTGGATCGCGCCAGGGAGACCGCCGAGGCGGCGGGCGCCGCGCTCGGCGCACCGGTGCGGGTGCTCGACGGTCTGATCGAAACCGATTTCGGCGAGTGGGACGGCCTCACCTTCGCCGAGGCCGCGCAGCGCGACCCCGAACTGCACGCCCGCTGGCTCGGTGACACCGCGGTCGCACCGCCCGGCGGCGAGAGTTTCGACCGGGTGCGCGAGCGGATCGAATCGGTTCGCCGCGACCTGGTCGCCCTGTATCCGGGACAGAACGTGGTCACGGTCAGCCATGTGACGCCGATCAAGACCCTGCTGCAACTGGCGCTGGGGGTCGGGCCGTCGCTGCTGTACCGGCTGCACCTGGACCTGGCATCGTTGTCGATCGCGGAGTTCTATCCGGACGGCGGTTCGTCGGTGCGCCTGGTCAACGACACCTCGTACCTGAACTAGATGTCGTGATACCGCAGTCCGCGCGGTCGGATCCGCGAAAGAATGGCCAATCGTCCAGCGCGGTAGTACATTTCGTGCGGGGTTGGTGGGGGAATACTGCCGCGAGGTGTGGTGCGGTCACACCCGGGCGAATCCGGGTGTCGGCCCGGATTCTTGGAGAAGGAGAGTAACTGCTGTGAGATTCAGAGGGGTGGCGGCCGTTGTTGCCGTCATCGCGAGTGTCGGTGCCGTCGTGGCGGGTATGGCGCAGGCCGCGCCGGGGAGTGTGGTCCTCGGCGGCAGTTCGGGCCTCGTCTTCGACAACAACTCGGCGTGCTCGCTGACCGCCATCGGCTACGACAACGCCAATCGGCTCGTCGGGCTGACCGCGGGTCACTGCGCGCCCACCGGTGCGCGGCTGGCCTCGGAGGGCGCGATGGAGGCGGGCGCGGTCGGTGTCGTGGCGTACTCCGACAACGGGGAGGGTCTGGATTACGCGGTTCTGCAATTCGACCCGGCGAAGGTCACCCCGGCGCGGGTCGTCGGCGCCACCACCATCAACGGCATCGGCGGACAGCCGGGTCCGGGAACGACGGTGTGCTCCAACGGCCGCACCAGCGGTCCGGGCTGCGGCGTCGTCTGGGGCACCCTGGACGAGTCGGTCACCATCAACCAGGCGTGCTCCAAGCCAGGTGATTCGGGCGGTCCGGTCACCGTGGGTGACAAGCTGGTCGGCATGAACCAGGGCAGGCTCACCGGCCTGGCCGGGATCGGCTTCGACCTGCCCTGCGCGACGGCGGCGAACCCGATCCATTCGCCCGCGTTCTTCGCGCCGATCGACATCATCCTGGCCGCCGTCAACGCCACCGGTGGCGTCGGCAGCGGATTCCGGACCTTCTGAGCCGGAGAGTTCCACCCTCGCCGCCGCGTGCCCGAACGGGTCGCGGCGGCGAGTCGTTTCCGTCGTCTTCGCTACATGGCGGGTCGGCCTGAACTCCCAGGTCAGTCGAATACCGCCAGGCGCAGCCGAGAGGTGTAGGTACCGGCGCGGTCGAGTGCGTCGATGGCGGCGTCGAGTTCGATCGTCGCCTCCTCGAAGACCTCACGTGTGCCCGCCACGCAGTACGCGGGAGTGATGAGTGCGCCGATACCCTCGGTGTCGAGCAGTAGTCCCGACGCGGGCAGGGCACGGTAGTCCTCGGTCAATTCCGCCAGCGCGCGGCGTAATTCCGTCACCTGGGCGAGGATGCCCGCGCGGCGTACGTCCAGCAGTTGCGGATCGGTCATGATGTGCCCTCGATTCTCCTGCGGGACCACGACACTCGCAATCTACCCCCGTCGCCCCCGCGACGGCGTCCTACCCGGTGCCGGTCGGTCGGCCCCCGATGGCCGAGTCGAGTTTGGCGAGGAAACGGGACATGTGCGGGTCGGATTCGAGGTGGGCGAGTTCTTCGATATCGAACCACCGGCCTTCGCCGAATTCACGTGGGTCCAGCGCGTATTCGCGGGTGCGGTCGCCACGGATGACGTACCAGAAGCTGACATCCTCGTGCCCGCCGCTCGGCCCGATCGTGGTCGTGACGGTGAGGAACAGCGGATCCGTGCTGACGACGTCGAAATCGGCCTCGATACCCAGTTCCTCGAACGTCTCGCGCCGCGCCGCGGCGAGCGGCAGCTCGCCGGGATCGACATGGCCACCCGTGGGCAGCCACAGCCCCGCGAGCAGGTGGCTGCCCAGGAAGACCGCCCCGGCGTCCGGGTCGACCAGGACGACGTAGGACACCAGATGCCGGGGCGGAACCGCCGGTTTCACGCGGCGGAACACGTCGTCGGTAGCGGCCATCCACGACAGTGTCGTCGCGATATGAGCGCGTTCCAGGTCGTCGCATGCTTCGATCCCGCCGACGATCTCGGCGATTCCCGCTGTCACCGAATTCATGGAGGTAGACGGTAGCGGCAGGTACCGACAGGTTCGCGAATCAGCACAGTCCGGCGAGTTTGTACAGGACAAGCGATCCCGCCACCGCGACATTGAGACTGTGTCCCGAGCCGACCATCGGGATCTCGACGGCGAAATCCAGCAGCTCCACCCCCTCGGGCGGGATACCGTCGGATTCGTGCCCGAGCACCATGACGGTTCGCCGGTTCGCCGGTTCGACGTCGGCGAGCCGGATCGATTCATCGGTGAGTTCGACACCGACGATGGCGGATCCGCCCCGGCGCTGACGTTCCAGCCAGCGGTCGACGCGTCCGTCGATCCAGTGCACACACGGCCGTGTGCGCAAGGTGTTGCCCTGGGCGAGCGCGTCGGGCACCCACGGTCGACGCGGTACCGCCATACAGGCGCCGACCGCGTCGCAGGTGCGGAGCAGGGTACCGAGATTGACGCTGTGCTTGGGCCACAGCGGCGCCGCGATCAGGTGATTCCAGCAGCCGTGCGCGCGTCTGCGCCGTTGTCTGCGCAATTCGGGGCGGGTGCGGACCCGCGGGGCCGTCATGAACGGAAGGGGAGAGCCTTCCCCGGGGAGAGAACAGATTTCATCGTGACGGTACTTCGCGGCGCACCGGGGCCATCGACGGGAATATTGCCATCGACGATACCCGGTCGCCGCGCGACCGCGACAGCTCGGCTCAGGGCCGCAGCACCGAGACCAGGAATTCGGTCTGGTCGTAGACGACCTGTTCGAAGACGTCGTCGAAGTACAGGTCGAAATGGCCCACCGGATACCGTTTGACCACAGCGTGTTTGGTTCGCCTCGCGGCCTCGAGCGCAGGTTTCGCCGGTGCCACCGAATCGTTGTCGGCGATGGCGTAGAAAACCGGCATCTTCAGAGCTTTGGCCCGGCGGCCCGGTGCGTCGAACAACGCGGGAAAGGCGAAGCGCGCCGCCACTTTCGGCTGCCAGCTCTCGCTGTCCTCGGCCAGCCTGCCGTAACCCTCGGGGACATCGCGGGCGCTCATCAGGGCCGCCGACCGTTTGCGGCCCGCGAGTTTGATCCCGACCGGCTTGCGCCGGATCGGCCCGATCAGCAGGTCGGTGGCCGCGATCGTGACGACCTTCGTCACATTGATCGGGCCTTTCACCATGGCCGAGGCCCATCCGCTCGTGCACGGCGCCTGCGCGACGACCGCCGCGATGTAATCGTCCTGCGGTGCGATCGTGAGCACGTGCCCGCCACCGAGAGCGGTGCCCCACAGCGCGATTCGGGTCTTGTCGATCCCGCGCAGGGTGCGGGCGAAGGCGATGGCGTTGCGCCAGTCCTCACGCTGTCTCGCGATATTCACCACCTGACGCGGGGTGCCCTGGCTCGCGCCGAAATGACGGTAATCGAAGACCAGCACCGCCATGCCCGCCGCCGCGAACCGCCGTGCGTACCTGTCCAATCCCATCTCCCTGGTGCCCCCGAGACCATGACCCATCACCACCAGTGGGCGAGGTTTGGGGACGCCGTCGGGAGGATACAGCCACGCCGCGCATTGATCCCCGCCCGACGTGAAACCGACCTCGACACGCTCCATGGATATTTACCGTACTGGGTCGGTCGTGGGCGCGCGGACCGGTGGTTGCCCGGTCGCGTACCCTTGGGGCGCGGACGAGTTGGCCGGGCGACCGCGGCGCTGGGAACGGGCACTTCGTGCCGCCGCCCCGCGCCGAGGAAAGTCCGGACTCCACAGAGCAGGGCGGTTGCTAACGGCAACCCGGGGTGACCCGCGGGACAGTGCCACAGAGAACAGACCGCCCACGATCGCGTCGTGTGCGAACACGGCTCGATCGTGCGGTGAGGGTGAAACGGTGCGGTAAGAGCGCACCAGCGCCCCGGGTGACCGGGGCGGCTAGGTAAACCCCGCCCGGAGCAAGGTCGAAGGTCGCACCGCTCGCGGTGCGGCTGCGCAGGTGTTCGAGGGCTGCTCGCCCGAGCCTGCGGGTGGACCGCTCGAGGCACCCGGCAACGGTGTGTCCAGATGGATGGTCGTCACCCGGTGCGAACCGGGAACAGGATCCGGCTTACACGCCAACTCGTCCGCTCCCGCCCCGGCGGGATACGAGCCCGGCCGCTGTCCGAGGACACGCGGCCGAGCACGATGAAACCGCGGGAGCGACTACCCGCACATGAGTTTGGCCATCTGATAGATGGCCGCCGCCTCTTCCCTGGTCACCTCCGTCGAACCGTTCTTGGCGTACGAGGAGATACCGCTGATCACGGCGTCCTCTGCTTTACCCGATTTCAGGTCCGCGCAGGTCTGATTGAGGATGTCGCTGATCTGGACGTCGCTCTTGCCCTGCGCGAGTTTCGGGAAGGCGCTCTTGAAGCTGACGACGAAGGTGCCCGCCTTCGCGCCGTCGACGACCCGGGCGACGCTCGAGGCGGCCGCCGCGGACGCCGAGGTACCGGCCGCCGCGGAGGATGTGGCTGTGTCGTCGTTGCAACCGGCGAGGAGCAGGGCGAATACGGAGGCGCTTGCCGCGAGAGCGGCGGAGGTTCTTCTCACGGAGCGGGATGCTAGCGGCCTCGAACAAAAGTCGCCCTCCGTGTGGTTAACGGAAGGCGACCATTGCGTGGACCGAAACTGTGAGGTCAGACCGGTTCGATCAGGAATACCTGAGCCCAGTAGGCGGCCTGGTCGGGGCCGAGCAGCGGCATCAGGTAGTCGAAGATGATCGATGACATCAGTGCGGTACTCCCAAATATCGACGTACGGGGTCACTTCGGAACGCGGCGGGAGGTGCCGAGAACCGGACAGCCCGCGCCGCCCGGGAACGTTAGCAGCCGCCGACGACGCGCCGGCGGCTGCGGGTCGGGCATAACAATTCATCTCCTACTGGCCCCGATCGTGATCGACGTCATAGAGTGGTCGCCGTTGGCAAGGCCCGTTGCCGGGCTGCATCGGGCCTTTCGAATTTCGATCGCGGAAGCAGGTCTCAACTCCATGCGGGTAGTTCGTTCTATGGTCGCCGGTGCTCTCATCGCCGGGGCCGCATCGGTTTTCGCAGTGCTCGGTGCCGGGTCCGCAAGCGCGGTCGCCGTCACCCCGCTGCCGGGTGGGGTTCAGGTCGATCTCAGCCCGGCCGATACCCAGTGGGTGCACCAGACCCACTTCGGTCGCACGATCGCGGGCCTTCCGCACCCGTCGGCCGCGTCGTTCGGAGAGGCACTGGACGGGGCCGCCGCCGTGTCCTCGGCTTACCCGACGGGACGGGTCACCTTCACCGTCTTCGGTCCGTTCAACGAACTGAACGGCACCATGCTGGCGTTGCAGTAGCTGGTGGAATTACACCAGCGGATCATCTCGGCGCCGGTCGACTTCGGCGCCGTCAGATCCGAATTCGGCTTGGCCTCGACGTATCCCGCCGAGGCCACCGCGGAAGCCCGCGACGCGAACGACGTGTTCGCGGGCGACCGGATCGATCGCACCGATATCGAATTCGTGACCATAGACCCGCCGGGCTCGATGGACCTGGACCAGGCCGTCCATCTCGAGCGCACCGGCACCGGTTTCACCGTGCACTACGCGATCGCCGACCTCGGCGCCGTCATCGCCCCCGAAGGCGCGCTCGCCCGTGAGGCAGGCGCGCGAGGCCAGACCTTCTACATGCCCGACACCACCGTGCCACTGCATCCGCCGGTGCTCTCGGAGGGGTCGGCGAGCCTGCTGCCCGACCGCACCAGACCCGCCGCGCTGTGGACCATCGAATGCGACGAGAACGCCGAACCGCGGCGGTACTCGGTCGCGCGGGCCACCGTCCGCTCCCGCGCCCGGCTCGACTACGCCGGTGTGCAGGCCGCCGCCGACGCCGGTCGGCCGCACCCCTCGATCGCGGCCCTGCCGGAATTCGGCACGCGGCGCATCGAAGCGGGGCTGGCCCGGGGCGTGATCGGGTTGCGGCTGCCGTCGCAGAGCGTCATCCGCGACGACGCCACCGACGGACACTGGCAGTTGGTGCTGGAGCCGCGCACCGCCGCCGACGACTGGAACGAACAGATCTCGCTGCTCACCGGGATGTGCGCCGCCCGCATCATGGTGGACAACTCGGACGGGGGCCGGGTCGGCCTGCTGCGCACGATGCCGCCCCCGCCCGAATCGGCCATCCAATCCCTGCGTCGCACCGCCGCGGCCGTCGGGGTCGCCTGGCCCGCCGACAAACCGGTCGGGCGGATGCTCGCCGAACTGGATCCGAACACCCCCGCCGCCCTCGTCCTCATGTCGGAGGCGACCGGCCTGCTGCGCGGTGCCGCCTACACCGTGCTCGGTGACACCGAACTGCCGCCGGAGGCCTTGCGCCACAGCGCGATCGGCGCGCCCTACGCCCACGTGACCGCACCGCTGCGTCGGCTGGCCGACCGCTTCGGCACCGAGATCTGCCTGGCCCGCTGCGCCGGGACACCGATCCCGGAATGGGTGCGCGCGGGTCTCGCGCCGACCGCCGAATCGATGAAACGCAGCGACGCCGTCGCGGGCAAGGTCGAGCGCGCCTGCATCGACCTCACCGAATCGACCCTGCTCGCCTCGCGCACCGGCGGCGAATTCGATGCCGTCGTCCTCCGCGAGGGCAACGGCAACCGCCCCGCCGAGATCTTCGTCGCCGACCCGCCCGTACTCGGCCGCTGCGCGGGCTCACCCCCCGAGGGGGCCTCGGTCCGCGTCCGCCTGGTCACGGCCGATCCCGCCACCCGCAAGATCGCGTTCACCTTTCCCGCCTGAGCCCACTCGCATCTCGGCCGCGCGGGCGCGGAGGGCTACCGCGCTGTCGTGCGCCCTCGTTCCGAAGCGGGACCGCCGCCCGATTCCCACGCACAGTTGCTACGCTGTCGCTCGTTCGATAGCGCGGCGTGTCCGCCAGTGTCTCCGTGGGGGTTTCGGCCGTGGGTTTCTTCATTTTCGCGTACACAGCCAGCGGCATCATGCTGGTGCTGCTCTCGCTCGCCGCGAAGGAAGTGGGACTCGGGCGCCGGATCGTCAACGGTGTCTTCGGTGTCGCGTTCCTGGTCTACGCCTGCTACCTGGCGTTCTTCCACGACGGCGGCCCTGCGGTGATGAGCCTGTGGGTCTTGATATTCCCCATCGCGCTCCTGGTGGATTTCGTACGCTCGATAGACCTCTACAACGTGTCCGAGGATTCACTCCCCGCCCACGAACGCCGCCGTCGCCACCGCCGCCCCGACGTCCGACCGTCCGGCGACCGCCGATCCGACGTGCGGGCCGCCCCGCAGCCCCAACCTCGCCGAACCGCCGCCAGTCGTGAACGCCGCGCCGCCCGTGCGGCCGAGCGCGCCGCCCTGCGCGACAAGACCACGACCTGAGCCGCCTTTCGGGTCCGTGCGACGTTTTTCGCCGGGTCACCCCGGAAAGGAGTCGCGGAGTTCCTGGGGCGAGGACCGATGCCGCGAGCATTCGATCGTCTTCGCGCGGCGGCGAAAACGTGACGTGCGTGGACGGCGGGCCCTACTGGGGCTTGCCGGTCGACAGGGCTCGGGCGGCGACGGGGTAGCGGTCCAATTCGCGGTCGGCGGCGCTCTGTTCGACGGCGGCGAGGCGATGGTAGACCTCGGTGGGTTCCCCGGCGGCCTCGGCCGCGGCGGCGCGTTCCAGGATCGCCTCGCGCGATTCGACGGCGTCGCGGTGGTCGCCGAGCACGGTCTGTAGTCGTTTGGCGCGTGAGCCGAGCGCGGTCGCCTGCTCCCCGAGGACGCCCTCGGCCGCTTCGCACGAATATCGCAGGCGTTTGGCGCTTTTGCGGATGTCGTGCAGCAGTTCGACGCGGTCGGCGGGGGAGACGGTCGGCTCGGTCCTGATCAGCGCTTCGACGCGTTCCTGGTCGCGATGCAGTACGAAACCGAAGAATCCGGCGGCGGGGGCGGCGGCACGCGAGGAGCGCAGCGGCGGCGCGGTACGCCATCGGATCAGCAGGTCGTGCAGCGCGCGGTAGCGGTCGGCGTCCAGCGCGGTGAGGATGTCGGCGTGCGCGGACTCGTAGCGGGCGCGCTCCGCGGTGACGAGCCGGGCGGTCGCCGTGGCCAGATCGTCCTGGGAGAGATCGGTCGCCTGTTCGTCGAGCAGGGTGACGAAACGATCGGCGCGCACCTCGGCGTCACGCGCGACGCCGAGCAGATCGGCCAGCCACTTCAACTCGATATTCGCCGCAGTCACCGGATCTCGCTGGAGCAGCGTCTTGTACGAGCGCAGCACACTGCGCAGTCGCCGCGTCGCCACCCGCATCTGGTGCACCGAATCGTCGGCGTCGGCGCGCACGTCGGGTTCGGCGGCGGTGAGCCGGTCGACGTCGTCGCCGAGCGCCGTGATCAGCGCGGTTCCTGCGGTGACCCCCATGCGATCAACTCACTTTCGAGAATCCGTCGGTCGCCTCGACGAGATGGTGGGTGATGCCGGGTTCGTTCGCCGAGTGACCGGCGTCGTCGACGATGCGCAATGTCGAACCGGGCCAGGCGCGATGCAGATCCCAGGCGCTGACCGCGGGGCAGACGATGTCGTGCCGCCCCTGGACGATGACCGCCGGAATGTGGGAGATGATGCCGATATCGCGCAGCAGCTGACCCTCGTCGAGGAAACCGCCGTGGCGGAAATAATGGTTCTCGATCCTGGCGAAGGCGAGCGCGAACCGGGGCGCGGCGGTCTCGGCCACGCGATCCGGCTGCGGCAGCAGCGAACTCGTCGAACCTTCCCAGGTGGACCAGGCGATGGCGGCGGCGGTCGCGATCCGGTCGTCGGGGGAGTGCAGCAGCCGGTGGTAGACCTCGACCAGATCCTCGCCGCGTTCGGATTCCGGCACCGGGGCCAGGAATTTCTCCCACTCGTCCGGGTAGACGGATCCGGCGGCGCCGTTGTAGTACCAATCGATTTCCTTGCGCCGCAACAGGAATATGCCGCGCAGCACCAGTTCGGTGACCCGCTCGGGATATTTCTGGGCGTAGGCGAGGGCGAGTGTGGAACCCCACGAGCCACCGAAGACCTGCCACCGATCGATGGCGAGATGGGCACGCAGGGCTTCGATATCGGCGATCAGATGCCAGGTGGTGTTGGTCTCCAGTGACGCGCCGTCGGCCAGGTGCGGGGTGGAGCGACCGCAGCCGCGCTGATCGAACAGCACGATCCGGTAGGCCGACGGATCGAAGAATCGCCGTTGCGCGGGCGAGGTGCCGCCGCCGGGACCGCCGTGCAGGAACACCACCGGTCTACCCTCGGGATTGCCGCTGACCTCCCAGTACACGGACTGGCCCGCGCCGACGTCGAGCATGCCGGAGTCGTACGGCTCGATCTCGGGATACAGCGTGCGCATCACAGCCCCACGATCACCGAGGCCAGATCCGGCGCCGACAACGCCTCGATCGCCTGCTGGCGCACATCGGGGCAGCTCTTCGAAGTGGCGGTGTCGACGACGGCCTTGTTGCCGAGAACGTCGATGCCGTATTGCAGTCCCCACGGATGCACGATCAGGTTCATGCCGACCCCGCCGAGCGTGGGACCCTGCACCCGGAAATTGGACAGCTCGGGGCGGATCGCGTCGCAGAGCGCTTTGCCCGCCGCGTCGGTTACCTGGGCGGTCGGCTTCTGGCTGCCGGCGCTGCCCGCGCCCGTGGTGGCCCGCGGGGTCGAGGTGACCGAACCGGAACTTCCGGTGGGATTCGGGTCGTCGGTGGGTCCGCAGGCGGCCAGCGCCGCGGCGGTGAGAACTCCTGCCGCGAGCAGCGTGCTGCGAGAAATCCATCGGCTGTGCGGCATCGGTACCTCTGATCGTGTCGAATCGGTCGATTTCGATACTGCCACTGATTCGACCGGTCCGGTGCGCGCCTCGGGCGGTCCGGTTCAGCCGAAGCCGCCGCGCGACTCGAATCGCTCCCAGCGCGCGAAGTATTCGGTCCGGGAGGGATCGCTGAGGACGGTTCTCGACAGGAATGGATGCGTGAGGCTTACTCGGTCAGTGGTGCGGACGGCGGGTCGAGCGGTGTCGTGGGAATGTCCTCTACCGCTCGACCCGCCCGCGCGATCAGAAGCTGTGTTCGGGACCGGGGAAGGTGCCGCGCCGTACCTCGTCGGCGTAGGTAGCCGCCGCGGTGCGCAACTGACCGCCGATATCGCCGAAACGCTTGACGAATTTCGCGGTCTTGCCGCTGGTGTATCCGGCCATGTCCTGCCAGACCAGTACCTGGGCATCGCATTCCGCGCCCGCGCCGATGCCGACGGTCGGAATGGTCAGCTTGCGGGTGACCTGTCCGGCGAGTTCGGCGGGAACCATCTCCATGACCACCGAGAACGCGCCCGCCTCCTGTACGGCGATAGCGTCGGCGATGAGCTGTTCGGCGCCGTCGCCGCGGCCCTGCACCCGGAAACCGCCGAGCCCGTTGACGCTCTGCGGGGTGAAACCGATATGCGCCATCACCGGGATGCCCGACGCGCTGATCAGCGCGATCTGCTCGGCCACGCGCTCACCGCCCTCGAGTTTCACCGCGTGCGCCTGGCCCTCCTTCATGAACCGGGTCGCGGTCGCGAGGGCCTGCTGCGGGGAACTCTCGTAGGTCCCGAAGGGCAGGTCGGCGACGACGAGGGCGTTCGGCGCGCCGCGCACGACCCCACGGACGAGGGGGATCAGCTCGTCCACCGTGATGGGCACGGTGGTGTCGTAGCCGTACACCACGTTCGCGGCCGAGTCACCGACCAGCAGGACCGGGATCCCGGCCTCTTCGAACAAGCGGGCCGAGGAATAGTCGTAGGCCGTCAGCATGGCCCAGCGCTCGCCGTCGGCCTTCATCTGCTGGAGGTGATGCACCCGCGTCTTGCGCACGGTCTTCTTCGGCTCGGCAGGAGCCGCACCGTAGGCAGGGGTTTCCGAATCGGATACGGACATCATCGTCCCTTTCGCTACGTGTCGCCTCGAGGCCCTGTGGGGTCCCCGGGTTCTCTGACAGCTCCAGTGTGCCACCGCGACGACCCGGGTAATAAGGCCGGTCGCCGGTGCAATTGGTCACAGGCGTGACCGGCGTGCCTCTGCGTTGCCGACGTGAACGGTGCCGACCGCGCGACATGATCGGCGGCCCGGGTGGTGGCGCGCGGGGAAGCGCCGCGCCCCTGGCAGGATCATCGGCATGGGTCGGGTGCGGAGCGGTCGTGGGTTGCTGGTGACAGGTGTGGCCGGGATGCTGCTGGTCGTCGCGGGATGCGGCGGTACGGCCGAGCCGAAGACGACACCGGTGCCCTCGCCCCCGGCGCCCGCCGGACTGGAGCGCTTCTACGACCAGTCGGTGCGGTGGGGTGACTGCGACGGCTTCGGTGATCCGGAGGATCGTCTCCCGCCCAGCGCCGAATGCGCGAAGGTCACCGTTCCGGTCGACTACGCGAAACCCGACGGCGCCACCGCGCAGATCGCGCTGTCGCGGATCCCGGCCTCGGGGGACAGGATCGGATCGTTGCTGCTGAATCCGGGCGGGCCCGGTGGTTCCGGATTGTCGATGGTCAGCATCGCCGGACGCGGCGAACTGGCCGAACGTTTCGACCGGGTCGGATTCGACCCGCGCGGGATCGGATCCTCGACGCCGACCATCTCCTGCCTGACGCCGCAGGAGTCCGACGCCGAGCGGGCCGATCCGCCCGAGGACAACTCCCCGGCGGGGATCGCCGAGATGGAGGCCGAGAACAAGGCCTACGCCGACAAATGCGCGGAGCGGACCGGCACGGAATTCCTCGCCCATGTCGGCACCCGCGAGGTCGTGCAGGACATGGACGTCATCCGGGCGGTGCTCGGCGATCCGGGACTGAACTACCTGGGCTACTCCTACGGCACCAGGCTCGGTTCGGCCTACGCCGAGCGATTCCCCGACCGGGTGCGCGCGCTCGTACTCGACGGCGCGGTCGACTCCTCCCAGGACCCGGTCCAGGAATCACTGCGCCAGGCCGCCGGATTCCAGGGCGTGTTCGAGGCCTACAGCGCCGAGTGCGCGAGCAAACCCGACTGCCCGCTCGGCTCCGATCCGACGCGCGCCGTGGCCCGTTTCCGCGCACTGGTCGACCCGCTGTGGACGACGCCCGCCGCGACCACCGACCCGCGCGGACTGACCTACGACGACGCGATCACCGGCGTCCGGCAAGCCCTCTACACCGACGAACTGTGGCAGGTGCTGACCATGGGTCTCGACGAACTCGGCAAGGGGCGCGGCGACACCCTGTTGCAACTGGCCGATATGTACGACGGCCGCCGCGAGGACGGCACCTACCGCAATACCGACGACGCCTTCAACGCCATCCGCTGCGTGGACGATCCCCGGATCGCCGATCCGGCTCTCGCGGGTCGCCAGGACATGGAATACCGCAAGGCCGCGCCGTTCATCGACGACGGTCGCGGCACCGGCGCGGCTCCGCTCGACCTGTGTGTGTCGTGGCCGGTCCCGAATACGAGCGAACCGCATCGGATATCGGTGACGGGTCTGCCGAAGACGGTGGTGGTCTCCACGACCGAGGATCCGGCGACTCCGTATCAGGCCGGTGTCGATCTGGCCCAGCAACTCGGGGCCTCCCTCATCACCTATCGCGGGAATCGGCACACCGCCGCGCTCGTCGCGGGCGACAAATGTCTCGATGACGCCGTCGTCGCCTACCTGGTCGACCTCACCGAACCCGCGCCGGGACTCACCTGCTGACAGCGGCGCGGCGCGGTTGTGTCCAACCCGCGTCATACCTCACATTCGCGGCAGTTCGGACGCGAACTAGGTACCGGAAAGCCCCTCAGCTACCGACATTGCAAACCTCAGCCTGTATGTAACACGGATTTAACGCCAGGTCTTTACTCTCGCGGACATGGATCGCCAGAAGGAATTCGTGCTGCGGACGCTCGAAGAGCGGGACATCCGCTTCGTGCGTCTCTGGTTCACCGACGTTTTGGGTTATCTGAAGTCCGTCGCGATCGCGCCCGCCGAACTGGAAGGCGCGTTCGAGGAGGGCATCGGATTCGACGGCTCGGCCATCGAGGGCTTCGCCCGCGTCTCGGAGGCCGATATGGTCGCCCGGCCGGATCCGTCCACCTTCCAGGTGCTGCCGTGGGCCACCTCCAAGGGGCACCAGCATTCGGCCCGCATGTTCTGCGACATCACCATGCCGGACGGTTCACCGTCTTGGGCCGACCCGCGCCACGTGCTGCGCAGACAGTTGAACAAAGCCGCCGACGTGGGCTTCAGCTGCTACGTGCACCCCGAGATCGAGTTCTTCCTGCTGGAGAACAGCCCGCAGGACGGCACCCCGCCCCGGCCCGCCGATTCCGGCGGCTTCTTCGACCAGGCCGTGCACGATTCGGCCCCCAACTTCCGCCGTCACGCCATCGACGCGCTGGAATCGATGGGCATCTCGGTCGAGTTCAGCCATCACGAGGGCGCGCCCGGCCAGCAGGAGATCGATCTGCGCTACGCCGACGCGCTGTCGATGGCCGACAACGTGATGACGTTCCGCTACCTGATCAAGGAAGTGGCCATCGACGAGGGCGTGCGCGCGACGTTCATGCCCAAGCCGTTCGCCGCCTACCCGGGTTCGGCCATGCACACCCACATGAGCCTGTTCGAGGGCGAAGCCAACGCCTTCCACGACCCCGACGATCCGATCAACCTGTCGAGCACCGCGCGCGCGTTCATCGCGGGCATCCTCGAGCACGCGCCGGAGATCAGCGCGATCACCAACCAGTGGGTGAACTCCTACAAGCGCCTGATCCACGGCGGCGAGGCGCCCACCGCGGCCTCGTGGGGCCGGTCGAACCGGTCCGCGCTGGTGCGCGTGCCCATGTACACGCCGAACAAGTCCTCGTCGCGACGCGTCGAGATCCGCAGCCCCGATTCGGCCTGCAATCCGTACCTGACCTTCGCGGTCCTGCTGGCGGCCGGTCTGCGCGGCATCGAGAAGGGCTACACGTTGCCGCCGGAGGCGGAGGACGACGTGTGGTCGCTGACGGTGGCCGAACGCCGCGCGATGGGTTTCCGGGAACTCCCCGGCACCCTGGACGAGGCGTTGCAGGCCATGGAGCGGTCCGAACTGGTCGCCGAGACCCTCGGTGAGCACGTGTTCGACTTCTTCCTGCGCAACAAGCGCCGGGAGTGGGCCGACTACCGCAGCCAGGTCACACCGTACGAACTGAAGGAATACCTGGGTCTCTAGCTCGAAGAGATCACACCGAGACCTGTGCTCGGCCGGTGCTCGACCGGCCGAGCACCTTTCTTCACCCGGGCCATGTAATTTAAGAACCATGGTCCGGCCACCGTCTGCCCGCTCCGCTGTTCCAGGTGTCGGTCGGCTCGGATTGCTCGAGCCGACAGCCGCCGATTCGCTCCGCGAATTGGCCTGGGACAACGTCGAAAGTATCCCCGTGCTGTGGGCGCTGTCGCGCGCACCGGACGCGGACCTGGCGCTGAACACGATGGTGAAGCTGCGTGAGCAGCTCGGAACCGAATGGGCGGCACTGGATTCGGCGGTGCGCACCGATACCTCGTTGCGCGGCAGGCTTTTCGCGCTGCTCGGCGCGTCGAGCGCCTTCGCCGACCACCTGGTGGCCGACCCGTCGTCGTGGCTGGTCCTGCAACGCCGAGACCTGCCCGATCGCGACGAACTGATCGCCGATCTGCTCGCGGTGGTCAAGGCCGTTCCCGAGGAGGGCCCGCACGCCGGGCCGATGCTGTTCCGGGCGCAGATCGCCGGACCCGAAGCGGTGGCCCTGCTGCGCAGGCGCTACCGCGATCAGCTCATGTTGCTCGCCGCGCTCGATCTGGCCGCCACCGTGGAGAACGAACCGGTACTGCCGTACCAGCTCGTCGGGCGGCACCTGACCGACCTCGCCGACGCCGCGCTCACCGCCGCGCTGTCGGTCGCGGTGGCCAGGGTGTGCAAGGACGGCCCGTGTCAGGTCCGGCTCGCGGTCGTCGCGATGGGCAAGTGCGGGGCGCGGGAACTGAACTACGTCAGCGATGTCGACGTGGTCTTCGTCGCCGAACCCGCCGACCCCACGGCGACCAGGCTGGCCGCCGAGATGATGAGCGTCGGCAGCCAGGCCTTCTTCGACGTCGACGCGGCGTTGCGGCCCGAGGGCAAGGCCGGCGCGTTGGTGCGCACGCTGGAATCGCATCTCGCGTACTACCGGCGATGGGCGCGCACCTGGGAATTCCAGGCGCTGTTGAAGAACCGTCCGATGACCGGTGATCTCGAACTCGGCCAGCAGTATCGCGACGCGCTCATGCCCATGGTGTGGGCCGCTTCGGAACGTCCGGATTTCGTGCCCGACGTGCAGGCCATGCGCCGCCGCGTCGAGGATCTGGTGCCGGAGGATCTGCGCGAGCGCGAACTCAAACTCGGTCACGGCAGCCTGCGCGACGTCGAATTCGCCGTGCAGTTGCTGCAATTGGTGCACGGCCGGGTGGACGAGACACTGCACGTGCAGGGCACCGTCGAAGCGCTGACGGCCTTGGCGGCCGGTGGTTACGTCGGCCGCGACGACGCGGCGAATCTGACCGCCTCCTACGAATTCCTGCGCCTGCTCGAACATCGGCTGCAATTGCAGCGGCTCAAGCGGACCCACACCCTGCCGCCCGCCGACGACGAGGAGGGGATGCGCTGGCTGGCCCGCGCGGCGCATGTCCGTCCGGACGGCAGGCAGGACGCGGTCGGTGTGCTGGCCGCGGAGATCCGCCGCAACGCGGTGCGGGTGCGGCGATTACACGCCAAACTCTTCTACCGCCCGCTGCTGGAATCGGTGGCGAAACTGGATTCGGACGCGCTGCGGCTGAGCCCGGACGCGGCCATCCGCCAGTTGGCCGCCCTCGGCTATACCTCGCCCGAGCACGCGCTCGGACATCTGAAGGCCTTGACCGGCGGGGTGTCGCGCAAGGGCAGGATCCAGGCGCTACTGCTGCCGACGCTGCTCGAATGGCTCGGTGACACACCGAATCCCGACGCGGGCCTGCTGGCCTACCGCCGGGTGTCCGAGGGGCTCGACGACCAGATCTGGTTCCTGCGCGAACTGCGTGACGAAGGCGCGATCGCGCAACGGCTGATGATCGTGCTCGGCTCCTCGGAATACCTGCCGGATCTGCTGATCAACGCGCCCGACACCATTCGCATGTACGCCGACGGTCCGAGTGGTCCGCTGCTGCTCAGCCCTAAACAGGAGGACGTCTCCCGCGGCATCCTCACCGCCGCCGCGCGTTACGAGGATCCGTGGCGCGCGGTCGCGGCGGCGCGTTCGCTGCGTCGCCACGAACTGGCCAGGGTGGCCTCGGCCGATCTGCTGGGGATGCTCGACGTCCCGCAGGTGTGCCGCGCGCTCTCCTCGGTCTGGGTCGCGGTGCTCGAAGCCTCCCTCGCCGCCGTGATCAGGGCCGTCGAGGCCGAGACCGGTGAACCCGCGCCCGCCGACTTCGCGGTGATCGGCATGGGCAGACTCGGCGGCCTCGAACTCGGTTACGGTTCCGACGCCGACGTGCTGTTCGTCTGCGATCCACGGCCGGGTTTCGATGAGACCAAGGCCGTGAAGTGGTCGAATTCGGTGGCCGACCGGGTGCAGAAACTGCTCGGCGCCCCCAGCACCGACCCGCCGCTGCACGTGGACGCGGGCTTGCGACCGGAGGGCCGCAACGGCGCCCTGGTGCGCACCCTGGCCGCCTACACCGCGTACTACCAGCAGTGGGCCCAGCCGTGGGAGGTGCAGGCATTGCTGCGCGCCCACCAGGTGGCCGGTGATCAGGAACTCGGCGTGCGCTTCCTGCACGTCATCGACAAGGTGCGCTATCCGGCGGGCGGCGTTTCGGCCGAGGCGGTGCGCGAGATCCGGCGGATCAAGGCGCGGGTCGACGCCGAACGGCTTCCGCGCGGCGCGGATCCGGCGACCCACACCAAACTCGGTCGCGGCGGCCTGGCCGATATCGAATGGACGGTGCAACTCATGCAGTTGCGTCACGCGCACGAGATCCCGGCGCTGCACAACACCTCGACACTGGAATCGCTGGATGTCATCGAGCAGACGAAATTGCTCGACGCCTCCGACGTGGCGCTGCTGCGCGACGCCTGGCTGACCGCGACCAAGGCCCGCAACGCCCTGGTCCTGGTCCGGGGCAAACCCGCCGATCAATTGCCCGCGCCGGGCCGTCTGCTCTCGGCGGTCGCCCGTGTCGCGGGGTGGCCCAACGACGACGGCAGCGAATTCCTCGACAATTACATGCGGGTGACCAGGCGTGGGAAACGCGTGGTGGAAAGGGTTTTCGGCGGGTAGACGCGAGCCCGCCGATTCCCGGCTCGAGTGCGTGGTGCCGACATTCGGCCGCACCCGAAGAGGGGTGAATATCAGGCGAATCGGGCAAAATGCTACTGCGGGACTGTCGGCTTCGTAACCTTGACGTCCATGTGGAGTATCGTCCCGATTTCTGTCGTCAGCGCCGTTCTCATCGCGATCGGATTCGTCCTCGGCTTCCCGAAGGAATGAATGCTCAGCGCTCGATCGGTTCCCGGAATCGGGAGACGAACGCGCGAATTGCCCTGCGGTCCTCGGTATCCGGCGGATGATGTCCCGCCTCGGCCGTCACCGCCACCACACTGCCGGGACGCACCGCGAGGACGTCCCAGCACGTCGGTAGGACCGGCGCGTGCACGCTGCGTCCGTTACTGGTCACCGTGATACGCGAGGTGAACCGGGCCGCGACATCGGCCAGATCCTGCGCGTCGTCATCGGTGAGCGCCCGCGTCGCCCTGAACTCCTCGAAATACATTCGGACCCACCTCGCAAACCTCCGCGCCAACCCTTCCCGCCACTGTAGGACGCCGCCGGTCGGTCCTGTGCGCACATCGACGAGGTGGATCGCACCGCTCGTCGCCGGTCCGCGCACACCTAGAGTGGGCCGGATGGACCGCCCGACACAGTCCGCCGAGAACGCCTCCGACCTCGACGACCTCGGAGGACGGCTTCGCGCACAGCCGCCGTCCTGCGGGCGGGTCCGCCTCGTCGCGATCGACGGCCACGCCGGGTCGGGGAAGAGCGGTTTCGCCCATCGACTGGCACATGCCCTCGTTGACGCGCCGATCCTGCACATCGACGACCTCGCCACCCACGACGAATTCTTCGGCTGGACCGATCGTCTGCGCGACCAGGTGCTGACCGCGCTCGCGCGGGACCGCACCGCCGATTACGACATCTACGACTGGACCGCCCGGGCGTTCACGACCGTCGGTCATCTCGCACCGGCGCCGGTGGTCCTGCTCGAGGGTGTCGGCACGGGGCGGCGCGATCTGCGGCCGTGGCTGTCACACCTGCTGTGGATGGAACTCGACGCCGACGAATCGTGGCGTCGCGGCCGTCGACGCGACGGCCACGGACTGTCCGAATTCTGGGACGCCTGGATCATGGCCGAGTGTGACCACTTCGCCTCCGATCCCTCACGGCCCCATGCCGATCTGTTGATCACACAGCGTGACGGGGGATATGGGTTCGCGCCCACCGCGCGGAGCTAGGGTTCGAAGACCCGCGTCGACCACCGATCTCCACGAAGTCTCCACACGGGCCCCGTTCCGCTATCACCGCGCCCACCTAGAGTGCAGATCATGGTGCGTATATGGATGAACCGGGCACTGCTCGGTCTGGGGTGGGGCGCCCTCGTGACGGGAATCGTGGGAATCGTGCTGTATTTCGGCGCGTTCCGCCAGCGCGAGATTCCGGTGCTGCTCGCGTCGGGCGCTTCCTACCTGATGCTCGGCGCGATCGTCGGTCTGCTGTTGTTCCTGCTGGCTCGCGGTTGGCGCAGTGCGGTCGCGGCCGGACTCGTCGTCGCGGGGGCGCTGTGGACGCAGTTGCCGATCTTCGTGGCGGACGGCAGGGCGGCCGGTAACGGTCCGGTGGTCACCGTGCTCCAGTCCAATCTGCTGTTCGGCGGCGCGGACGTGACGCAGGTCGTGCGGACGGTGCGCGAGGACCGGGTCGACCTGCTGACCGTCGAGGAACTGACCGCCGAGGCGGTGACGCGCCTGGACGCCGCCGGAATTGCCGAGCTGCTGCCCTACCGCTATGTCGAGACTGCGAGCTGGGGCGCGGGCACCGGCATCTACAGCCGATACCCTTTGCGCGACACCAGGAAATACGACGGTTTCGTCATGAACAATCTCGGCGCGGTGATGGAACATCCGCAACGCGGCGCTGTCGCGGTATTCGCTTTCCATCCGATGCCGCCGCCGCTGGACTTCGAGGCGTGGAATTCCGAGATGCGCCGCATCCGCGACATCCTCGGCGCCACCACCGGTCCGGCGCTGGTCGGGGCGGATTTCAACGCGACCCGCGACCACACCGCCTTCCGCGACCTGTTGCGCGGCGGATTCGCCTCCGCCGCCGAACTGGTCGGCGCGGGCCCGCTGCCGACCTATCCGACCGACAAGAGTTGGGGGCCGCTGATCGGTATCGACCACATCCTGATCTCCGGGGGCAGCGCGGAAGAAGTCAGGGCGATGACCGTCACCGGATCCGACCACCGGGCGGTGCTGGCCAGGACACGCCTGAACAGCTGATCGAGCGGCCGGTCGCGCTGCGCGCGGCGCGAAATCTGCGATTACCATGTGAACGCTCGATGGTGGATGTGCGGATCCGCCGACGGATCCGTGAACATGCGGGTCCCGCACAGGATTTCGGGGAGGTACCTGATGAGGTTCGCGCGACTGCGCGTCGGGGTGATCGCGGCTCTCGTCGTCTTCGGCGTCACGCTGACCGCCTGCGACGCCGTCACCGTCACCGGTGAGAACGCCGCCGCTCCCACGATCACGGAGAATCCGTGGGAGCTCGCCGCCGCCGCGACCAACAGCGGTACGAGCGGCCCGCGCCCCGGCGTCCCGGACGCGCCGCTGACGGCGGAGAACGGGGACGGCGGCGCCATCGACCGGCTGTCGCTCAACGCCATCGCCGATATCGAGGAGTACTGGAAAGCCGAGTACGCCAAGACCTTTCCCGGAACCTTGAAGCCGGTGAGCCGCTTCATCTCCTGGGACGCGAAGGCGCCGGAGCAGAAATCGGTCAAGTTCTGCCGCTCCGACACCTACCAGGTGGTCAACGCCGCCTACTGCTCGGGTGATCACACCATCGGCTGGGATCGCGGGGTACTGCTGCCCGAGGTGCAGAAGAAGTACGGCGCGATGGCGGTGGTGATGGTGCTCGCGCACGAATACGGTCACGCCATCCAGGGGCAGGCGAAGATCGCGGGATTCCTGACACCGGTACTGGTGCAGGAACAGCAGGCCGACTGCCTCGCCGGGGTTTTCCTACGCCACGTGGCCGAGGGGAATTCGAAACATTTCACGATGAATATGACCGATGGACTCGACGGAGTGCTCGGCGTGACGGTCGCCATCCGCGACACCGATCCCAGCGACCCCGACAATGTCCACGGTTCGGCCTTCGAACGGGTGACGGCGGTGCAACTCGGCTACAACGACGGCGCCGCCGCCTGCAAGAAGATCGATCGCAACGAACTGGAGAGCCGTCGCGGCACCCTGCCGACCACCTTCGAGATCGAGGACGAGGAACAGCAGCAACTGCCCGTCGACGTGGCCTCGCTGACGAGTGTGAGCCAGGCGCTCGCCAAGGCGTTCCCGATCCGGCAGAATCCGAAATTCGACTATTCGGGTGTGGTGAAGAACTGCCCGAAGGTCACCGCGACCGCGCCGGTGTCCTACTGCCCGACCTCGAACACGATCGGCACCGATGTGCGCACGCTGGCCAAGCGCGCCGTGGCCGCGGACGAGGAGGAAGTCCTCTCCGACACGGTGGCGGGCGACTACAACGCCTTCATCGTGTTCGTCTCGCGCTACATGCTCGCCGTGCAACAGGATCGCGGGCTGAAACTGACCGGCGCGGACACCGCGGGCCTGCGCACGGCCTGCCTGAGCGGCGCTTTCACCACCGAGTTGAGCGAACCGAGCAGCGACCCACGGTTGTCGGCCAAGGATCTCGACGAGGCGGTCTCCGGACTGCTCTCCGACGGTCTCGCCGCCGCCGATGTCGACGGCAAGATCGTGACGAGCGGGTATCAGCGGCTCGAGGCGTTCCGGACCGGTGTACTCGACGGCGAGCGGGCCTGCCTGACGAAATTCGCCTGAGCGGGCGGATCAGTCGGCGACGGCGGGCAGCGACCGCAGCGAGTTGAGCGTGGTCGCCAGCGCGCGGGCGGCCTCGGCGCCCTTGGTGACGAAATGGTCGGTGAAATAGGTGACGTGCTCGCTGTGCTCGTGGAAATGATGGGGGGTGAGCACCACCGAGAACACCGGGACGTCGGTGTCGAGCTGCACGCGCATCAGTCCGTCGATCACCGCGGAGGCGACGAAATCGTGCCGGTAGATGCCGCCGTCGACGACCAGCGCGGCGGCCACGACGGCGGAGTACTTCCCGCTGGCGGCGAGCCGTTTGGCGTGCAGCGGGATCTCGAAGGCGCCGGGCACCTCGAAGACGTCGACGGTGTCGGGGTCGAAGCCGAGATCGGACAATTCGGCGGTGAAGCCCTCTAAAGCCTTACCGACGATCGAGCTGTGCCACATAGCGCGAACGAAGGCGACCGATCCGGTGGATGTGGTTCCCATGCCGGGAGTCTACTGCCCGGTAATGTGGCGCTCCAGCCATTCGACCACGTCGGTCAGAACCCTGTCCTGCTCCGGTTCGTTGAATACCTCGTGGTAGAAGCCCTCGTAGCGGATCACCGTCAGATCCTTCGATCCGGCGCCGCGCTCCACCAGATCGGTGCTGGACGGCGCAGCCAGCGCGTCGGCCGTGCCGTGCAGCACCAGCAGCGGCTGGGCGAGCTCGCCGAGCCGTTTCTTGACCAGGTCGGTGCCGCGCAGGATCTCCGCGCCCGTGCGGGCGGGCAGCTTGCCGCGGAACACCAGCGGATCGTTGTCGTAGGCGCTGACCACCGCCGGATCGCGGCTGATCATCGAGGAATCCAGGGTCAGCACACCGAGATTCGGCGTCAGCGTGCTCAGTACCGGCGCGAACAGGCGCTGCAACGGATTGCCGACCGGGATATCGAGCGGGGGAGCCGACAGGATGATTCCGGTGACGTCGACGGGTTCGCGGGTCGCCAGATACAGCGTGATCAGACTGCCCATCGAATGCCCGAGTAGGAAGGTCGGCACATCCGGTTGTTCGCGGATCGCGAGGGCGAGCATGGCCGCGACATTGTCGGCCGAGATGTCCATCGATCCGATATTCGCCCCGCCGCCGCCCGCGGATTTCCCGTGTCCGAGGTGATCGAGCGCGTAGACGGCGAAACCGGCGTCGGCCAGCCGGGTGCCGACATGGGCGTAGCGGCCCGAATGTTCGGCGACACCGTGCACGAGCACGACGACCGCGCGCGTCGCCGTCTCGGGAAGCCATGCGCGCCAGGCGATCCGGCTGCCACTGCCTTCGAAAACGCCTTCTTCGGTGCGGGTCACCCGCGCTCCTTCCGGTCGCGTCGACTACTCGGGGCCCGTCGCGAGCGCGTCGATCAGCCGTCTGTTGAACTCGATCAGCCGAGCGTAGTTCACCCGGGAGATCCGCTCGTCGGTTCCGTGGATCGTCGCCAGGTCCGCGGCCGTCAGCACGATCGGCGCGAAATTGCAGCGGGTGACGGCCAGATCGTCGTAGTGCCGGGAATCGGTGGCTCCCGGCACGATGCCGGTGGTGACCGCGATCCCCGGCACGACCGCCTCGGCGAGCGCGGCGATCATCTCGTAGGCGGGACCCGGAGTAGCGCTACCGGAAGGTTCCGAGGACATCCCGACCAGTTCGATGTGGACATCGGCGTCACGCACGACCTCGCGGCAGTGCGCGAGCACCGTGTCGACCGAGTCCCCCGGCAGAATCCGGAAATTGACCAGCGCCTCGGCGTGCTGGGGCAGGACGTTCGCCTTCACACCGCCGCGGATGACGGTGGGCGCCGTGGTCGTGCGGACCATCGCCTCGGTCTGCGGAGTCCGGGCCAGGATCCGGGTGATGAGCGGCGCGACGACACCGACCGACGCCAGACCGAGCAGACGTCGCCTGGCCTCGGGCATCGCGTGGCGCAGTCGCGAGAGCATGTCGATCGCGCCGGGAGTGAGCCGCAACGGCATCGGATTGTCCTGGACGCGCGCCACCGCGCGGGCGAGCCTGCCCACGGCGGTCTGCCTACCCGGCATCGAGGAATGTCCGCCCACCTCCCGCACCGACAGCCGGACGGTGGCATAGCCCTTCTCGCCCAGCATGATGGACGCCACCGGGCGATCCACCCCGTCGGCGACGCCCCGGGTGATCACGCCGCCCTCGTCCAGCAGCAGATCCGCGCGCACCCCCGCCTCACGCAACCGCCGCGCCATGCGGACCGCGCCGTCGTCGCCGAACACCTCCTCGTCGTGGCCGAACGCCAGGTAGACGGTGTGCCGGGGGCGCACCCCGTCGGCGAGCGCGGCCTCCACCGCCTCCAGGATCGCCATCAGCCTGCTCTTGTCATCGATGGCGCCGCGACCCCAGATGTGGTCCGCGTCCACCACGCCGTCGAACGGCGGATGCGTCCAGCCCGGTTCGTCCCCGACCGGAACCACGTCCTGATGCGCGAGCAGAATCGCCGACACCCGATCCGGCTCCGCACCCGCCCAGCGGTAGAGCCTGCTGCGACCGAAGGTCTCCAGCTCGAGTTCGGCGTGCGTCAGCGGGAAGGACAGCTCCAGGTGCTCGGCCAGACGCGCGAACTCGCCGTCGGCGGCGTCGGTCGGTTCCTCGGTGGAGATCGTGACGCAGCGCAACGCCCGCGCCAAGCGCTCGGCGACCGCGTCGTCGACCGGGTTCGTCACGGGGGTGCTCGGCGCGGGCCCACCCGAGCTCACGGTCGGCCCGTCTCGTTCGGCAAGTTCATGAACATCACTGCATTGTTCAACACCTCGGGCGAGAGCGTCGTCGTCTTCTCCACGCGCCACTTCGCGTGTGCCTCGCTGGTGCCGCCGGTCAGATCGGGCACCCTGGCGTCGGTGAGCAGCGGAAGTTCGAGTCGCGCGGCGTCGACGGTCACCCGTGCGTCGGCCGGTGCGTGCGACCACACGTCGTCCACGACATCGGTGATCCGCACCCCGAGTCGATGCCCGGCGGCCAGCGGCCAGTCCTGGGCCAGCGTCCGGATCCGGGTGTCGGCGGCGACCGGCGCGATACCCCGGGTGACGAGTGTGGCGCGCCCGCTCGGTTCGATGTCGTAGAGCTCGATCGTCGCCGTCGCGGACGGGGGACCGCCCAGCCGCAGCGACGCGGTCGCGACCCCGGACAGATGCGTCACCCGGTCGAACGGCTGCGATATCGACCAGATCTCCCGGTCCGGGCCGGGTAGGAAACCTCGATCGGTATAGGCCCCGGTCCGCAGCTCGACCGGGTGCCGGCGCGAATCCGCCGGGGGCCAGGCGGATTCGGCGCGCCACCCGCCGTCGAACTGTCCGACCGTCACCGTCGGTCCGGGAATCTCGACCGTCCGCAGCGCCACATGCCGGTCGAAGAACGCCAGCAGTTCGGTGTCGAAATTCGGTGTGCCGCATTTGGTGTGACAGTCGCTGTGGCCCCACTGGCCGAACCACGCGCGATGCTCACCGGGTCCCTGCGCCTGCCACAGGTCGAATACGCGATCCGGGCGGGTGTTGGCGTCGAGAAAACCCTGCCCGAGGAACAGCGGAATCGTATTGCCACGGGTCGCCGTCACCAGATCGCGTTCCCGCCAGCCGGACCGGTTCGCATCGTGGTCCCCGGTCAGCGACAGATAGTCCTCGGCGCACCGCTGCGTCATGGCGATCGCGTTGGCCCGGTATTCGGCGGAATCCTCGGGCCTACCCGGCGTCGACGCGATCGCGAGATTCTCCAGCCCGACCTGATCCGCGGGCCGTATTCCGTTCTCGGTCACCGGCTTTCCCGAGAACTTCCACGAAACGCCCTGCATGTACAGATACGAGTACGGATCGACCACCGGGGAGAACGCCGCCACCGCCGCCAACCCCCTCGGCTTCGCGGCCAGACCCAGCAACCCGGTCCACGCCTCGTAGGACACCCCGACCATGCCGACCCGACCCGTCGACCACGGTTGGCTCGCCGCCCACTCCACCGCCGTGACCACATCCGAACGCTCGCCCGGCCCGCCGTAATCCGGGCAGCCGTCGGAACCGCCGAAACCGCGGAGGTCGACGATGACGTAGGTGTAGCCCGCCCGCAACGCCATCTCCACCGGGAGGGATTCGGTGGACGGCCCACCCGTCAGGCGGGGCAACGAGATGTAGGCGGTGTGCGACCGATACGGGCTGACGGTCAGGATCACCGGCGTGCGGGCGTCCTCGGGCAGGCCGGCGGGGCGCAGGATGTCCGCGTGTAGTCGGGTGCCGTCCGGCGCGGTCAGGTAGGTCTGGCGGTACTGGTGCGTCACCGGAACCCCGTCCGACCACGGATCGGCGACCGGCTGTGGCTCTGCCACCGTCACCGGTGCCGTCACCCCGACGGCCAGCATCAGACCCGCCAACACCCGCACCACGACCGACACCGAGCTCACCCATGGACTATCGCCGCATGTCATCGGCGAGTCCAGCCCCAGGAACCGGGGGTGCGCCGGTTGCGCTTGTTCGGGGTGCGCGATATGCGGACCGTGTCGCCCACCCTCAACTCGCGCGCCCAGCGCGAACCGCCCCGCCCGGCCGGATCGAGCCGCACGTTCGCCACCCGAGACCGAGCAGGCCCCCTGGGGCGCGGCGCTCAGCTCGCCGGTCGGGCTCCGTCCGGAACATGGATCGAGCGCACATCGAACACGGCCAGGTGGGTCGTCGGCGCCTCGCAGGTCAGTGCAGCGTCGACGCGGGCGAGCGCCCGGGCGCGGAGTTCGGTCCGGCCGACGTCGAGGACGAGGAGATCGTCGGGGCAGGACCGGACCGGAAAAGCGTAGCGGCGCAGGGTCGTCGGGCCGTATTCGTCGAGGAGCCGGGAACTCCGGTCGAGGGTCGCGAGCACGCGGGCGCGGTCGCTGCCCGTCGCGGCGAGTTCGTCGGCGAGTTCGGCGCGTCGCCCGGGATCGGTGACCTCGCGTGGTGTGAAGACCGGCGCGGTAGGGGAGAGTTCGACACTTCCGATCGCTTCGGCCGGACCGTCACGGTCGACGGCGGCTCCATCGACCGTGGCGAGGCCGTCGATCGCGCCTCGCGGCACTCTGAACACCACGAATGGTGTGTAGGCGCGTACACACTCCGGATGGTCGATGCCGCCGAGCAACTCGGGCCGCAGATCAGTGCCGACCCGTCCCAATGTCGCGCTGGTCGGGGCACGGCAACCGGTGCTCGTCACCATCGCCAGATAGGCGTGGGTGTCGGTGTCGCCGAGAAGTTCGGGGTTTCGGACGACCCGGGGCAGAGTCGAAGCCGCACCGCGCCGGGACGCGAACCACCCCGCGAACGCCTCGGCGGCGGACTCACTGTCGATGAGCGCGGCGAAGGTCGGTCCGTTGAATCCGGACGGATCGAATTCCACCACTTCGGCATCGAAATCCACCCCGGCGGGACCGACTTCCGGCGGTTCGACCCGTGCGTCACAGCCTGCCAGCACGCACAGAGCCATCACGGTGCCCAGTACAGCTCGTCGCGTTCCACCCACACCGGAATATCCCTCGGAACGGAGGCGGTGTTAGCGCCTATGGTGCCATCAGCGTGCTCGGGGCTATTCGCCAACCGGTGTTCATCGCGCCTCGAGCAGGCCCGCTCGTCGGTCGGCCTGACCGGAAAAGGAATTCGACATGATCGTTCCGATTTCGCCACGAGCGTTATCGCAGCGGGAAGAAGCGATCCTGCTGAAGCTGCTCGCGGAGCCGTTCGCGGGTGCAAGCGGGTTGAGGGCGCAGATTCCGTACACGCTGGTGGTGGCCCACTGGAGTGAAATGTCACCCAGCGTGAAGATTTCGGACGTGCGAGTCGTCGGCGTAGGAGCGGCCACAGCCCGGTGCCGACGCTGATTCGACCGCCCCGAGATCGGCTCCGAGCGCGGTCGAGCACACGGGTAGATTGCATCCTGTTCGAGGTACCGGGAGAAACGAGACCATGAAACGCCCATCCGTGAGCGCATCCCGCGGAACACGCCTGTCGATCCCCGTCCTCGCGGCAGCGGTCGTCGCCGCCGACCAACTCACCAAATGGTGGGCGCAGAGCAGCCTGACGCCCGGTTCCGCGACCCCGGTCGCGGGCGAATTCCTCCAGTGGCGGCTGGTGTACAACCCCGGCGCGGCCTTCGGCACGGCCGCCGCGTACACCTGGATCCTGACCGTCATCGCGGGCCTCGCCGTCATCGGTCTCTGCGCATTCGCGCGCCGCGTGCACACCTATCCCGGCGCGACAGCCGTCGGCGTACTCCTCGGCGGCGCGATCAGCCATTTCGCGGATCGACTGCTGCGCGCACCCGGCTTCGCCCGAGGCCACATCGTCGACTTCATCGACTACAACGGCTATTTCGTCGGTAACGTCGCCGATATCGCTATCGTCGGCGGGGCGGCGGCGCTGGCACTGCTTGCCGTGCTGCGTCTCGAACCCGCCGCGTCACCGGAGCCCGCACGCCTCGACAGCGCGGCGTGACCCGCGCCGCCGCCGACCCGATTCGGTCGGCGCTTCTCCTGGGCTCCGGACCGGACGGTGCTTCGCGGTCTCTGTGCTGACGACGCGACGCACGCGGTGATCGATCGCCACCGTTCAGCAGGACGCGGCCCGCTCGAGCAGCAGCGTCCGCTCGGCCTCGTTACCCGTCATCGCCGCGGCCCGTTCGAACTCCGAGCGCGCCTCGTCGCGGCGTTCGAGTTTGCGCAGCAGGTCGCCCCGCACGGCGGGCAGCAGGTGATAGCCGCGCAGGGCGGCGAGGGCCGACAGCTCGTCGACGATGGACAACGCGGCCGCGGGTCCTTCGGCCATCGACACCGCGACGGCCCGGTTCAGCTCCACCACCGGCGAGCCGGTGAGCGCGCCGAGCTCGCGATAGAGCGCGGCGATGCGATGCCAGTCGGTGGCTTCGGCGCTGGTCGCGCGGGCATGGCAGGCGGCGATCGAGGCTTGCAGCACGTAGGACCCGCGTCCGCCGAGTCGATCGGCCCGCCGCAGCGCACCCTCGGCGTGGGTGATGAGCAAGCGGTCCCAGCGGGTCCGGTCCTGACGGTCGAGCGGCACCGGCCGACCGCCGGCATCGGTTCGTGCGCGGAGCCGTGACGCCTGGAATTCCATCAGTGCCACCAGTCCGTGCGGCTCCGGTTCGTCGGGTGCGAGCGCGGCGAGCATCCGGCCGAGCCGCATCGCCTCCGCGCACAACTCGACACGCGTCCACGAATCGCCGCTGGTGGCGGAATATCCCTCGTTGAAGACGAGGTAGACGACCTCGAGTACCGAGGCCAACCGAGCGGTCAGCTCGTCGCCGACCGGGACCTCGAACGGAACTCCCGCGGTCGACAACGTCTTCTTCGCCCGCGAGATCCGCTGGCCGAGCGTGGTGGGCGGGATCAGGAAGGCGTGCGCTATCTCGTCCGTGGACAGTCCCGCCACCGTCTTGAGCGTGAGCGCCACGCGCGCGTCGCGGCCGAGCATCGGGTGGCAGGCGGTGAACATCAGCCGCAGCACGTCATCGCCGACCTGCCTGTCGAATTCGACGGCGTCCATCGGATCGTCGCCGTCGGGCATCTCGCGGGCGAGCAGTGCGAGTTTGCGCTCCAGGTTCACCCGGCGGCGGACGGCGTCGACCGCGCGCCGCCGAGCGACAGCCAGGAGCCAGGCGCCCGGCCTGTCCGGGACGCCCGACTCCGGCCACTGTTCCAGCGCCGCGATCAGCGCGTCCTGGGCCAAGTCCTCGGCCAGGTCCAGGTCGTTCACGGTTCGCGCCAGCGAGGCCGTCAACCGCGCCGACTCGATCCGCCAGATCGCCTCGACGGTCCGCTGGGTCGCACTGCTCACCCGATGCCCTCGTCCTACAGCCCGGTCGCCTCACGCAGTTCGGCGGTCAGCGCCTCGCCGAAATCCTCGGGCCCGTACAACGGCCGCACCTCGACCACACCGTTGCGGATCGGCGCCCGGCGCACCCACTCGAGCGCCTCCTCGAGCGAGGACACCTCCCAGATCTGGTACCCGGCGATCAACTCCTTGGTCTCGGCGAACGGTCCGTCGAGCACCGACGAACCGCCGTCCGTGTCGAACGCGACCCGCTTGCCCGCCGAACTCGGCTTCAGCCCCTCACCGGCCAGAATCACCCCCGCCTGGGTGAGTTCGTCGTTGAACGCCTCCATCTCGGCGAACTCCTCGGCGGTGGGCGGCACCCCACGCTCGGTCTCCTCGGTCGCCTTCCCCAGAACCATGACTCGCATGAACGCTCCTTCGCCGCCGGGGCCGACCCACTGTTCGCGGACCGTCTCAACCCTGACTCACCCCTACGTCGATCGGCAAGCACCGGTTTCGACATCACCACCCGAGAAATCTCCGCGCCCGGGATCTACGGCAGCGCGCACGCGTGCTGCGTTGTTCGGGCACTTCTGCAAGGAATACTCACCGGGTTGAGGAGATATCGGCATTGCGGATCACCGATATCGACTCGTCTGCGGGGGCATATTCCCGAAAGGCTGTGGCCGAGAAAGCCGTCGAACACAAATTTCGGCACGACACCAAGCGTGATTCCACGTGAATTAATTTGCCGCTGTCGGCTGCGGGTAGAAGTTGTCACATGAATACAACGTGACCGATTCCAGGGAAGAGGGCCTCCACGGGGAACTTTGCCCGACACAGAAAAGTCCACCCGTTCCGTGATCGGGACTCGATCACGGAACGGGTGGACTCGACTGAACTACCGCGCATGAACGGCGTGCGGAAGACCTGAAACAGATGCTCCGCCGCAGCTCACGCCACTACGAACCCTTACACGTCGAAGTAGAGCTCGAACTCGTACGGGTGCGGACGCAGGTTGACCGGGGCGATTTCCTGGGTGCGCTTGATATCGATCCAGGTTTCGATCAGGTCGGGGGTGAAGACGTTGCCTTCGGTCAGGTAGTCGTGATCCTGCTCGAGGCGGTCGATGACCGAGGCCAGGCTGGTGGGGGCCTGCGGGATGTTCTTGGCCTCCTCCGGCGGGAGCTCGTAGAGGTCCTTGTCGACGGGGGCCAGCGGCTCGATCTTCTTCTTGATGCCGTCCAGGCCGGCCATCAGCATGGCGGCGAAGGCCAGGTACGGGTTGCCCGAGGAGTCCGGCGCGCGGAACTCGATGCGCTTGGCCTTGGGGTTGTTGCCGGTGACCGGGATGCGGACCGCGGCCGAGCGGTTGCGCTGCGAGTACACCAGGTTGATGGGGGCTTCGTAGCCCGGCACCAGGCGGTGGTAGGAGTTCACGGTCGGGTTGGTGAACGCGAGCAGCGACGGCGCGTGGTGCAGGATGCCGCCGATGTAGTGGCGCGCGATATCGGACAGGCCACCGTAGCCGGCCTCGTCGTGGAACAGCGGCTTGCCGTCCTTCCACAGCGACTGGTGCGCGTGCATACCCGAGCCGTTGTCACCGAAGAGGGGCTTCGGCATGAAGGTGACGGTCTTGCCGTCGGCCCACGCGGTATTCTTCACGATGTACTTGAAGAGCTGCAGGTCGTCGGCCGCGCCGAGCAGGGTGTTGAACTTGTAGTTGATCTCGGCCTGACCGGCGGTGCCGACCTCGTGGTGGCCGCGCTCGAGTTCGAAGCCCGCGTTCTGCAGGTTGGTCGCGATCTTGTCGCGCAGGTCGACGTAGTGGTCGTACGGCGCGACGGGGAAGTAGCCACCCTTGTTGCGCACCTTGTAACCACGGTTGGCGGTGCCGTCCGGGTTCGTCTTGGCGCCGGTGTTCCACGAGCCCGAGACCGACTCGATCTCGTAGAACGAGCTGTTCATGGTCGAGTCGTAGCGGATCGAGTCGAAGATGTAGAACTCCGCCTCGGCGCCGAAGTACGCGGTGTCGGCGATACCGGTCGAACGCAGGTACTCCTCCGCCTTGCGCGCGATGTTGCGCGGGTCGCGGGAGTAGGCCTCGCGGGTGAACGGATCGTGCACGAAGAAGTTCAGGTTCAGCGTCTTGGCGGCGCGGAACGGGTCCAGGCGCGCGGTGCTGAAGTCCGGCAGCAGCAGCATGTCGGACTCGTCGATCGACTGGAAACCACGAACGGAGGAGCCATCGAATGCTAGCCCTTCCTCGGCGAGGTCAGCGGTGAAAGCCTTCCCCGGGATCGAGAAATGCTGCTGTACACCCGGAAGATCGCTGAAGCGGATATCGACGTATTCGACCTCCTGCTCCTTGATGTACTGGATGACCTCGTCGGCCGTGCTGAACGTCACTTGTTCTCCTTACGGATCGGTTCCCAGCGAGTGTCGATTGCATGGGTTCGTCGCGTCCAGACGCTATGGACGCGGTGTTTCCCCGCAATCAAGGCTGTGTTTCGCCAGTGTTACACGTGCGGCTGGCGGGGTGTGGATGCTCACCCCGGCTCGTCCAGCATCGTAATCCTGCCATCCGTTCATCGCCCGGTGACGCTGAACTCCCCTTATGCGGTGCGGGCCCCGAGGTCGCCGCCGCCTACCCTGGAAGCCATGGCGCGCATTACCGGTAGCTGGCTTTCCGGACCATCGGCGGAGTCCGGGGACTCGGCTACGCCCGAGTTTCCCGGCGAACACCTCGGCCTGCCGAAGTCCGGCGCCGGGTCGATCGCGGGGCAGGGTCGCCGTATCGCGGCGATGTTCGTCGACTGGCTGATGGCCGTCGGGATATCGCTGCTGATCCTGCGTCATGTGAACGCGAATCTGCCGTTGCTGATCTGGTTCGTGGTCGGCGTCGCCGCGGTGACGCTGTTCGGGTTCACTCCGGGGCAGTACTTCCTGCGGCTGCGGGTCCTGCGGGTCGACGCCGCGGTGCCCGTCGGGTTCGTGCGCGCGCTGGCCAGGCAGGTGCTGTTGATCTTCGTGGTGCCGGCGTTGTTCACCGACGCCGACGGTCGCGGCATGCACGACCGGGCGACGGGAACGGCAGTCGTCAACGCGCGCTGATCGCCGAGCGATCAGCGCCTGCGGATGGTCCGCTGCACGCCGCGCATCTTGGCGCCCGCGGGCATCGGCCCCTTCGGCATCGCGGGTCCGCTGCGCGCGCCGAGCGCGGCCAGCCTGCCCTCGATGAGATCGATCCGCTTGACGTCGATATTGCGCGGCAGCTTGGTGAGGTAGCGCTGTAGTTCCTTGAGCGGCACCTGGCCCTCGTCGTTACCGATGATCACGTCGTAGATGGGGGTGTCGCCGACCAGGCGGGCGGTCTTCTTCTTCTCCTGCGCGAGCAGTGACTTGAGCCGCTGCGGGGAGCCCTCGCCGACGAAGACGACGCCCGGCAGCCCGATCACCCGGTGCACGGCGTCGAGTTGGGTGGTCGCGGCGATGCCGTTGTTGACCCGCCATTTGCCCTGCAGGTTGTCGAGCACCCACGCGGCCGCGCCCGCCTGACCCTCGGCCTTGGCGTAGACGTTCTTCTGCACCCGGCGGCCGAAGATGATGAAGGCGGCCAGGACGCCGAGCAGGATGCCCAGCGGCAGCAGGAACAGCAGGATGCCGAAGATCAGCCCGATGACGAGGAACACCGCGGTGATACCGACGAGTGCGCCGATCATCAGCGGCAGCAGCAGTTTGTCCTCTTTGCGCTGCATCTGGAATGCCTGCCACAGCTGCTGACGCCGCTGTTTCGACGCCTGTTTGCGCGCCGCCTTAGCCGCGGCTTTCGCTTCCTTGGACTGCGTGCCGCCCTTACCTGCTGCCATGGTTCCCAGGATAGTGGCAGCGTAGGGGCCGGTCGGCGGCGGGACGGACTGCTCACGAATGCCGGGAGCGGTGACTGTGACGCACCGTCACCTCAGCGGTCGGCCTCGTCGCGGATCGCCGCCGCGACGGCCGCGGGCATCGACTCGTGACGCGCGTAGCTCCTGCTGAAGTCGCCGGTTCCGTGCGAGAGCGACCGCAGGTCGATCGCGTAGCGGCTCAGCGCGAGTTCGGGCACCTCCGCGCGCACACGGGTGCGTCCGTCACCGTGCGGTTCGGTGCCGAGTACCCGACCGCGCCGCGCGGACAGATCGCTCAGGACCGGGCCGACGTAGTCGTCGGACACCACGACCGCGACCTCCGCGACGGGCTCGAGCAGTGCCACTCCGGCGGTGGCGGCGGCTTCGCGCAGCGCGAGCGCCCCCGCCGTCTGGAACGCCGAGTCGGAGGAGTCGACCGAATGGGCCTTGCCGTCGAACAGCGTCACCCGGATGTCGACCAGCGGATATCCGGCCGCGACGCCACGCGCCGCCTGTGCCCGCACCCCCTTCTCGACCGAGGGGATGAACTGGCGCGGCACCACGCCGCCGACCACCCGGTCGACGAACTCGATCCCCGACCCGCCCGGCAGCGGTTCCACCTCGATCTCGCAGACCGCGTACTGGCCGTGCCCGCCGGACTGCTTCACATGTCTGCCGCGCGCGGTGGCCTTCCCGGCGAAGGTCTCGCGCAGTGCCACCCGGTGATCGACCACGTCCACCTGGACGCCGAAACGGCTGCGCAGCCGCTCGAGCGCCACATCCCGGTGCGCTTCGCCCAGACACCACAGCACCAGTTGGCTGGTCAGGGCGTTGTGTTCGACGCGCAGGGTCGGATCCTCGGCGGCCAGTCGCGCGAGACCGTGCGACAGTTTGTCCTCGTCGGATTTGCCGTGCGCGCGAATCGCGATGGGCAGCAGCGGATCCGGCATCGTCCACGGTTGGATGAGCAGCGGCGCCCCGGTCTCCGACAGCGTGTCACCGGTTTCGGCGTGACCCAGTTTGCCGACATAGGCGATATCACCCGCGATGACCTGCCCCAGCGCGAACTGCCGCTTGCCGAACGGCGCGGTCACCGAGCCGACGCGTTCGTCGACGTCGTGATCGGGATGCCCGCGCTCCTCCAAACCGTGTCCGCAGACGTGCACGGTGTCGTCGGTGTGCAGGGTTCCGGAGAACACCCGGACCAGCGAGACCCGCCCGACGTAGGGATCCGACGCGGTGCGGATCACCTCCGCCGCCAGCGCCGCGTCCGGGTCGCACGACAGGGGGCGCGGTTCGCTGCCGTTGGCCGCGGGCGCGGCGCGGACCACGTGTTCGGTCGGCGTCGGGAATCCGCCGACGATCAGATCGAGCAGTTCCACCGTGCCGAGTCCCTGTTTCGCGCCTTCGACGGCGGGCGCGCCGAACAGCACCGGGTGGAAACCGCCCTGTGCGACGGCGCGCTCGAGATCGGCGGTCAAGGTGTCGAGTTCGATATCGTCACCGCCGAGATATCGCTCCATCAGCGTTTCGTCCTCGCTCTCGGCGATGATTCCCTCGATCAGCCGATTACGCGCGTCCTCTAGCACCGCGCGCTGTTCCTCCGACGGATCGGTCCGCTCGGCGGCGCCCGAGGAATAGTCGACGACGCAATTCGGCAGTAATTCGATGAGCCCGGTCACCGGGCGATGTCCGTCCGGACTCTTCGGCCCGTAGACGGGCATATGCAGCGGCAGCACGTGCTCGGCCCCGCCGCCGAGTACCTCGCCGCAGGTCCGCACCATGTCGTCGAAATCCCCGCGTGCGGTGTCGAGATGGGTGATGACGATCGCGCGCGGCATTCCCACCGCCGCGCATTCCTCCCACAGCGCCCGCGTCGTCCCGCTCACCCCCTCCGGCCCCTCGGCCGCCGAGATCACGAACAGCGCCGCGTCCGCCGCGCGCAGACCGGCCCGCAGCTCGCCGACGAAATCCGCGTAGCCGGGGGTGTCGACCAGATTGATCTTCATGCCGTCCCAGGCCATCGGCACCACCGACAGCTGCACGGATCGGCGCTGACGATGTTCGATGTCGTCGTAATCGGACAGGGAGGTCCCGTCCTCCACCCGCCCGGCGCGATTCACGGCCCCCGCGGTCAACGCCAGCGCGTCGACCAGTGTCGTCTTACCCGCCCCGCAATGACCGACCAGCACCACATTCCGAATGCGTTCGGGCCGGTCGACCGTCACCACTCTGCCGTTGCCCCCGGCAGATCCACTCGTCTTGTCCACCATGTGTCACGCTTCCTCGCCTCGACACCGCGGTACTTCGAGCTTCCCACCATCGGATGCCGAACGTGGACGATTCCGCGGAAGGCGGCGACCGGGGCGGGGTCCCCGCCCCGGTCGCGCGGTCGGATCAGGCCGAGATCACCCCGGCGAACCAGGTCCAGGACCGACCCTTCGACGAACAGGTGAAACTGCCGTGGAAACCGGCCTCGCATTTCGCGCCCGCGTACTCGACGTAGGGCCCCCACTGTCCGTCGCCGGATTTCACGTCCGCGAGGGCGGGATTGCCGCCCGGGAGGGTGTAGGGGGTGCCCGGGTCGGTAGAGGGATGGGCGGGCAGCCACGGCTGGCTGATGACGATCTTGTTCATCTTCACCGTGACGGGCAGGAAGCTGTACTGCACCGGGACCGGTCCGCCCAGGTCACAGCCGACGGTCCCGTCATCGAGGATGGCGCAGTTGGCGCTGCCCGCGTTGAAGAAGACCGGGCCCGGGTCGGCGTGCGCGATACCGGTGGAGAATGTCACCGCCGCCGCGGTCAGTGCCGCCGTGCCGAGAACCGCGCCGACCATATTCGCCATACGTTTCATTCGAACTCTCCTGACGTCTCGTGTGTCGCGGAAAGGAATCGTTCTGTATGTCGCCTGCTCCGAGGTGTTCGTTCCGGATGGGTGGTAAGCCTATCGGTCATTCGCGCGGCACGGTCAGAGCGTCAGCCCGGGATCGGTGAGATCGGGGATTCGCCGCAACCCCGCGCCGACCTCGAAGGCGAGGTCACGGTAGCCCAGGGCGAGTTCGGAGAGCCGGTGCCAGGCGTGATGCAGTTCCGGTTCCGGATGACGATCGGTCAGCGCGCCGCGGGCGAGCACGCTGTATCGGGCGAGTCGATCGACCACGGCGCCAACCGATTCGGTGTGCAGGTGCGCCCCGCCGTGCGCGGAGGGCAGTTCGGCCGCGAGCCAGCGATCGATATGGCGTACCAGGCTCGTGCGCCGGATCGCGATCTCGCCGCGTGGGCCCGCGGCGGTGCGTAATTCGGTATGGGCGAGGGCCAGTTCACCGGCCGCCCACAGCACCGGATGGGACGCGCCGCGCTTACCGGCGCAGGAATCGAGGAGTAATTCCTTCGAGGGGAACAGGTTCGACGGGGTCCCCGGTCGTCGACTCGCGCTCATCTCAGCGCCGCCTTCGTGTGACACCCGGTGTCTCCGTTCGCCAGAGCGGATCGGCGAGGGCGTAAAAGACTGCCTCCCGCGTGGTCAATCCGATGAGCCGGGCGAATTCGGCTGCTTCGCTGACGAATTCGGCGAATTGTACGGCGGCGACGGCCTGTTCCAGCGACACCGTGCGGCCCGGTAGGTACGACACCACCCACCGCCCGTCCCCGACGGTTCTGGCATCGTGCCCGCTCCGATCGCTGATGACATGCACGCGATTGACTACCTGCACCGACATGGTTCCCCGATCTCGCCGAATGTTCGGCGTGCCACCAATGCTCAGGTCCGCTGCTCAGCCCTCCCGCAGATCACGACCGGGGTCCGCTGAATCAGAGCGTGAATCTACAGTACTGAAATTCACATGAGGTGACAATCGTGAATATCGGTATTCTCCCGCACGAGCGGGCCCCAGCGGCCGGACCGAGCTGAGGAGTATCGATGGCGCCGACCTCCCCGACCGTCGCGGGTTGGGAACTGGTGCTCCGAATACGTCAGCGCGTCAACGAACTCGGCCTCACCTCCCGCGAGATCCAGAAGACGCTCGGCATCGGACCCACCTACTGGTCGCAGATCACCAATTACAAAGGGGTCCTCGCCGAGAACAAACTCGACCAGCTCGCCGCCCTGCTCGAATTTCCCGCCGGGGAACGGCGCGAACTGGTCGAACTGCGCGGTCTGGCGAAGGAGCGCGGCTGGTGGAACCGGTACTCGGCGCTGTTCGACGAGGGCACGCTGCGCTATCTCGGACTGGAGGCGGGCGCGACCCACGTCAAGAGTTACGAGAGTTCGGTCGTCCCCGCGCTTTTGCAGACCGAGGACTACATCCGCGCGCTGATGACCTCGACGGTGGCCGCGCGGCCCGCGGAGGCGGAGGAACTGGTCAGGGCCAGGCTGGAACGGCAGCAACGACTGCGCGGTGAGCATCCGGTGCTGCTCACCGTGGTTCTGGGGCAGGCGGCGCTGATGCAGCAGGTGGGCGGTGTCGAGGTGCAGCGCGCGCAGCTGCGCGCGCTGGTCTCGGCGATCGAGGATCTCGCGGGCACGGTCGATATCCGGGTGATCCCGTTCGAGGTGGACACGGCCGCGGCGGTCAACGCGGCGACCTTCACCGTCCTCGAGTTCGCGAGTGAGCGACTGCCGACCATCGGTCGACTGGAATCGGCGACCTGGTCGGAATTGATCGAGGAACCCAGGATCGTCGAGCAGTTGAAGTACCAGTATCTGCGCGCGCGGTCCTCGGCGCTGGAACTGGAGGATTCGGTGGCGTTGATCGAGGAGATCGAACGGGGGATGACGGGGTAGTCGCGTCGCGCGCGATCTGTTCGGCGGACGCCGGAGCAGATCGCGCGCCGAGGCTCAGCTCTTCTCGCAGGCGATGCCGTCACCGTCGCGGTCGAGGTCGTATTCGTCGGGGCCGATGACCTGCACCCGTCCGGTGTAGGCGGGCCCGTTACCGCTGCCGCCCTTGCAGTCGACGTCGCTCGCGTAGGGAACGCACGGGGTGTAGGAGGGGTGGCAGCCGGACTCGGGTGCGGCGGTGGCCGCGCCGGTCGCGGTGAGGGCGAAGCCCAGGGCAAGGGTGGAAGCGCCGAGGGCGGCAGTGAATCGCATTGTGCTCCATTCGAGATTTACAGCGGGGGATAGTGTGGCACAGCGGCACGGGCATCGACCGGGCAACCGGGCCGATGTCGAGTGAACGATCGACACGCGACGCAGCTCACCGCGTGATCCGCGTGGAGTTCCGCGGCGGTGGCGGCACGGCACAGCGTCTGTGGGCAATCATCGAGGTGCCCCCGGATATTGCTTCCTGGCGTCGGATCCCGTGCGGTGCTGTGGCGACTCTCACACTGCGCCACGCCCGACTTTGTGATGCCAATGCCCTGCTCTTACAGTGCCTTTCGGGTTTCCCGCGTGTTCATGCGCCGGATACTGTCGACTGGTCGATTGTGCGAGCGTGATGGAGGGTGACCGCCGATGCTGGTCATCAACGAACGGGCGGCCCTGCCGCGATCCGAACAGCGAGTTCTCGACTGGATGCGGACCTGGACGGGTCAATACATCATTGTCGGCCTGGCGATCTCGGGATGCTGTGTCCCCGAGAGACACCGCGAGGGCGACACTCGGGAAGCCGACCTCGTCGTCATCACGCCGCGCGCGGTGGTCGTGATCGAGGTCAAGGGCACGGTTCCCGACGCGACCTCGGGCGTGCTGTCGGTACAGGCCAACGGTCGCTGGCGACTGTCGGGCTTCGAGGGCGACCCGATCCAGGTGCGCGACAACGACACCGGCCCGTTCGACCAGGTGACGAACAATGTCTTCAACCTCAAGACGCTGGTGCGTGGACATCACCCCGACGCCTATGTGGACGGGTTGATCGTTGTCGTTCCGTCCTGGGAATCGACCATCACCCTCGAGGTCGAATCGCGGCAGCACGGCTGCGGTGTCGTCCTCGGGTCCACGCCGGGGGAGTTGCGGGCGTGGTTGCACCGCACCTCGAATCGCAAACTGCTGTGGACGGCGGAGGCGGTGCACGCGCTGCTGGTCGATATGAACATCGGCGATCAGCTCACGGTCGAAGACCTTCTGGCCGAGGGGTTTCCGTCGGCGACCGGTCGTCGTGTCCCGCGCTCGACGGCGGTGGGTGGCGAAACGGCCGCGAACCCCGTGGAATCGGTGACCGAAGTGCCGGTTGCCGCTGTCGCGCAGGCGTATCCGGATCACCTGTCCGGACAGTTCGCTCGACGCAACGCCGCGCAGGAAACCGAGGTCGGTGCCATACCGGTGACCACGGCTTCGGCGGATTCGGCGGTGGTCGAATACGCGGCCGCGACGGTCGACGTCGCGCGGGTATCGGAATCGCCCGCGCATCGGTTCGCGAGCACCGCGTCGACCGTGGATGCCGCGGTCGCGACACCCTCGACCGTGCAGCAGCGGGATTCCTCGCGGGCGACGATGCCGGAGCAGTTGGTGGTCGTCACGGACCGGGCCGACGAATCCGGTACCCCGATCGAGGGGGTATTGAATTACGTCGCCCCGCTGGCGTTCGCGGTATCGGCCCATACCGACTCGCCGCCACCGGGATCTCCCGCACCGTACGAAGCGCACGTATCCGGCGGGGCGGACCATCCGCGTACCGGGACAGAACATGTGCCGAGGGATGACGGTGTGTCCGGCCCGGATACCGCACCACCGGTTCGTCCCGGCCCCTCTCCGTACCCGGATGGCCTGGAGGACATTCCCGCGGATCCCGAACCACGGCGTCTCCCGGAATCGGGCGGGCAGCGTCCGCCCCATTCGCTGTCGCCCCGGGCCGACCATCAGGTGCCCTGGATAGCGCCGGATCCCGACACGGACCCGTCGCCGGTCCCGCGAGCGCCGTCCACCTACGTGCGTCCGCCCTGGATTCCGCCCGATGACGACGCCTTGGCGTCCCCGCCCCCGGTGGAGGTCCAGCGAGGTCACGCGGAACCGGAATCCGACGATGTACGTGCGCCCGTGCTCGACAAGCACCCCGCGCCGCCCGTTCCCGTCGAGCCCGCCCGGCCGACCGGAACATCGGGGGAAGTTCGCGAGTCCGCACCCGAGGCCGAGGTCGATCCGTCCCCGACCGTTCACCCGGCGTCGGAGTTCACCGACCGATGGACGTCGTGGATCGATGACGACCGCCCCGCGTCCCTGCCGCGCAGACCCGTCCCGGTCCGGCCGGGACCGAACGAGCCCCCGCCCGCGTACGGGAATGTCGTCCGGCCGAGCGTAGTTCCGCCGTTCGCGTACCGGGATGCCGCCGCGCCGACCCCGGCGCGCGCGGCCGAGGAGCCGTCCACCCGCGGGCCGCGCGTGGATGCTTCTCCGCCCGTCCGCGCGTCCCGCCCGGTGCTCGCGGAGGTGTCCGCACCCGTCGACGAGCCGCGTTTCCTGCGCAGGAACATCACCGTCGTCGAGTCCGGCGACCGTTCCGCGAACCCACTGCGCGCCGCGGTGACCACGATCCGCGACCACGTCCCCACCCGGCTGCCGAGCCTGGGGGACCGACTCCCACAGCAACTGGCCGCGCTCGCCGTCATCGCCTTGAGCGTCGGCGCGATCTGGGTCATCGTCTCCACGGGCGCCGCCGAGGAGGGGGCTTCGGTGACCCCACCGGCCCAGCAGAACCAGAACGCCGAGGTCGTCGGTCCGCCCGGTGCGGAGACGCCGGGCCGGTCACCGATATCGCTACCCGCGGTGTGCTTTCCGCTCCCGACGAGCTGCTGACCGTATTCGGGCAGACCCGGCTGTCGAATGTCCGGAGGTAGCTGGGTGGTGTCTTCGCCCTCATGGTGCTCGGTGGTGCGGAACATTCTGAACTGAACGGCGTCCGGCACCTGCACAACATACTTAGGGTTTGCTAACCTAAACGCATGGCCAAGCGCGTGAAGTACGTCAAGCCGGAGGCGCGGCGGATCAGGTCCGCCGAGACCCTGACGTCGAAGCGAATCAGCACCAATTTCGTGCGGGTGACCGTCGGAGGTCCCGACCTGCACGATTTCACCGCCATGGGCTACGACCAGTGGTTCCGACTGTTCCTGCGCAGGGAAAACCAGAGCGAGCTACGACTGCCGACCGTCGCCAACAATCTCTGGTACGCGCAATACCTGATGATGAGCAAGGATTCCCGCCCCTTGGTGCGCAACTACACGGTGCGCGACTTCCGTCCGGCGGGTTCCGGAGAATACGGCGACCATCCCGAGATCGATATCGACTTCGTCTCCCACGGCGACGACAGCCCCGCCTCGACCTGGGCGAACAATGTGAGCACCGGAACGCCGGTCGGCCTGTTCGACGAGGGCCTCATGTACCAGCCGCCCGAGCACACGAACTGGTCACTGCTCGTGGGCGACGAGAGCGCGCTGCCCGCCATCGCGGGTGTGCTGCGCTCGGCGCCGCGTGACCTGCGTGGCGCGGCCTACATCGAGATTCCCACCGCCGACGATGTGCAGGAACTCGGCGCGCCCGAGGGCGTGCAGGTGCACTGGCTGACGCGAAAGAATCCCAACGACGCGGTGGGCGAACTCGCCCTCGAGACCGTCCGCCAATCCGACCTGCCCACCTCCGGCGTCTACGGCTTCGTCGCGGGCGAACAGAGTCTGGCCACCGGCGCGCGCAGACACCTGGCCAACGACCGCGGAGTCCCCAAGGCCGACATCACCTTCACCGGCTACTGGCGTTTCGGCAAGGCCGCACCGAGCTGATCCGCGGAAGAAGCCCGACCGTTTCACGGATTGGGCTCCGCTGTTCTCGGCAGGCTCGATCTGCCGGGCGGGGCTCAGAAGGCGGGACGCGGGGTGCGGGGGATCATGCCGGTGGGGAGGAGGACGGCGCAGGCGTGGGGGACGGCTTTGTAGCCGACGCCCAAGTGGTCGATGTCGGGGGCGACGATCACCGTCGCGTGTGATCGGGCCGCGGTGCTGATCATGAGGGTCACGGGCATGTAGGTGTCGTGGTCGATGGTGAGGATGCGGACCAGCTGGTAGCCGCTGTCTCGGGCCAGGTGTTCGATCATGTTCTGGTCATCGAGTAGCCGGTCGGTCACGCCGAGGTGTAGCAGGCCGATTGCCCTGTCGTTCAATGATCCTCACTCTCCCTCGACGTCGCATCGGTTGTCGAGCGGGTCAGGGGTTCGGTCGAACTCGGAGTCCTGTCGGTGATGTACCCCGGACGGCGGCGGCTACGCGGGAAGTCGGTCGGGTCACCTGCCACGACCGCCGCACGCGGCGCCGGAAGTGGACTCGCATCGAGGTGATCCGATACCCCGGCCGATTCGAGAGGCGGAGCGGATCAGGTGTGGAAGACCACCTGGTCATCCGAATACGCGGCGTCGGCGACCACTCGGTGCCGTGAAAGATGCGTGAGCAGCGCCTGATTCGCTTCCCAGCCATCGGGAAACTTCACCTCGACCCCCAGGTGGACAGGTTCACCGGAGGGATGGGCGTCGAGTAGTTCCGGAATCCCGGCGCGTCCCACCACCACGCACGCGTGCCGGTGCCGGGACGTGAGCACGCAGAGACGTCCTGCCTCGAGGTGGAACGCTCCCGCGTCGCGTCGGCCCGACAGGGGGTGCAGAACGAAGGTGACGTCGTATTCGCGGCCCTGGAGCCGATTCGCGGTGTCGACGGTCACGGCGGCGGCGGGCGTGTCGCGCAGCGCGGTGCGCAGGGCCTCGGCTTGGTCGCGGTGGGCCGTGCCGATGGCGACACGGTCGGTGGTGACAGGCCGGGTCCCCTGCTCGGAGTGGGCGAGCGCACCTCGGGCCAGGAGTCTGTTGGTGAGCGCGGCCAGCGCCGCGACCGCTTCGGCATCGGTGCGCAGGGTGTGGCGGGCGGGCAGTTCGTACCAGGCCCACCCGGAGCGGGCGGCCTCGTCGAGCGCGTCGTCCAACGGTCCGAGCATGCCCGAGGTCGTGAATTCCATTCGCCGCGTGCCGGGTTCGGTGCCCGCGCGGAAACCGGTGAACGGGTAGAAGGCGGCCGACACGACGGGAGCGGCCGAGGCGGGCAGCCGCCAGGAGACCGGAAGGCGGTGGATGGGGATGCCGGGATTGTTGGCGAGCATGACGCTGACCGCGCTCATGGTCGGGTCCCACGACAAACCCTTCCACCGATCCACCTCGACGGTGGCGAAGGGGTCGAGCTGGCCGGGATCCCCGACGAAGAGCCCGTGCTGGAAGCGATTCGCGATGCGCAGCAACATATCCGAGCGCATCTGGTAGGCCTCGTCGATGATGGCCCATTCCCAGGTGCCGTCATCGATGGTGGCCCATTTCGCGGCGGTGCCGATGACGATCGCGCGGTCGGCGAGGTCGGCGACACGGGAGAACACCGTGACGTTGGGGTGGGCCGCGACACGGTCGGAGGTGACGTAGGTGGTGGCCGAGAGACGGCCGATGAGCAGCGCCGGATCGGCCTGGGCGAGGCGGTCGATGAGGTCGTCGACCTGTTCGTTGGTCTGCGCGACGATCATGCGTTGCGTGCCTTCGGAAGCCAGCTGACGGGCGGCGCGCACGACCAGGGTGGATTTGCCCGCGCCGGGCGGGGAGTCGACCACGATCGCGCGGTGCGTGGGATTCTCCAGGTCGGCGAGGATATCCGCGGTGACCTCGTCGGCGGTTTTCGTCACCACTGCTCCTCGGCGTGGTCGGGGTCGAATTCCGGTGGGGGACCGCCGTGGGTCCACGGGGTCTCCTCCGGTTCGGGCAGGGCGAGTTTTCCGCTGGAATTGTTGAGCGGGAAGCGGGTGAAACCGATCGAGTCGCCCACCTCGGGGATGCTGCCCGGTTTCGCGGTGCGGCCGTTGCCCATACCCCCGGAGAGTTCTAGAGTCAGTGTGCCGCTGTCGAAATCGAGCACCTTGGCCTTCTGGTTCGGCCGTTCGGCGCTGTGCAGGGTCTCGCCCGGGGTGGGGATGAAGGGGTCGTCGGATTTGACCTCGAGCATCGGGCGCAGCAGGGCGCGTCGGCCGGAGGTGTCGCATCGGTTCGGATCGCATTCGGTGACGGTGCCGCGAAACGCAGTGCCGGAGAGTCGATGTTCGGCCATCACGCGCGGGTCGTCGTAGGCCCGCTGGGCCTGGAAGGCCTCGGCCGCCGCCTCTCGATCCAGCAGCCTGCGCACCGCCGAGACGGCAGCGTCGCGGCGAGCCTGGGCGCCCCCGTCGTCGATGGTGTCGGCGAAATAGGTGAACGAACCGCGGTCACGCTGCCAGCGGGTCGGTACATTGGCGGCCTCGGGGAGCGCGGACAGCAGCTCGATGCCGCGCCACATCAGCTGCCATGTCGGTTCGAGCTGGCCGCGCAATGCCAGTTCGAGGCGTTGGGCCGCCACGGTTTTGGCGGTGCCGTCGATATCCTCGATCGCGTTGTCGTAGGCGTTGACCAGTGGCGCCAGCTCTTCGTTGTCGAATCCGGGGTCGGTCGCGGGTCCGGCGGGCGGGCTCAGCAGGGGGTCCTCGGCGAGCGCTGCGGCCTGCGCGCCGGACATCCCGGGCGGCGGTGCGATCCAACCGAGCAGTGAGGCGAGATTGGCGTCTTCGAGCGCGGATTGCCCGGTGGCCCAGTGCATCGCGAGCACCGAGGTCATCGGCAGCAGGACCGCGGAGCCGGGGCGTTCGGCTCGTTCGGCGAACCAGGTCAGCCACCGGCCGAGCAGCGGCACCTCGGCGGGGATCGGATTCGGCCCGTCGACCCTGTGGTACCGCACCGAACGCCCCAGCAGCCGAAGGAAATCCACGCCACCGGTATTGGGCACCCAGAGTTGGGCGGCGTCCAGGCAGCGGCGACCGATCACCTCGCCGGATTTATCGGTGATGTTCTCCGCCGCGTCCAGGTACGAGGCCACATGCGGCAGTATCTGCCCGGCCAAGGCTTCGATGAAACGTAGCCGCAGCACCCGGTCGCGGGGCTGCGGCACGATCAGCACGGTCGGCTCGTCGCGGTCGGTGCCGAACATCACCGCCAACGGCGCCGCGGCCTCACCGGCCAGACGCAGCGGGATGAGCACGAACGGACGTGGCGAGAGGTGATAGTGCCGGACCGTGGCCAGCGGCTCGGCGCGACCGGTGTGCGCGGCCCGCACCCGGGCCAGCGCGGTCAGCACACTCATCCGGCGATCTCCAGTTGCAGGCGGTGGGCGGCGCGCAGCACCGCCGCGATATCCGCGTGTTCGGGGCCGGGGGTGAACGAGCCGTCGGCGAGGCCGAGCGCGGTCTCGACACTGTCGATCCCGCCCAGATCGTCACAGACACCGCGGCCCAGTGCGTCGACCGAGCCCGACGAGCGCGCTTCGGACCGGCACGCGAACGCCATGTCGCAGTGGGACATGCAATCCGGGGCATACCGTGCCGGGATAGCGGCGATGGTGTCGGCCAGATCCGGACCCGGCGCGAAACTCGCTCCGGGCGGCAGTAATTCGAGTAGCTGTTCGATCGAGGTCAGCCGTGACAGCTGCCGCGACACCACCGCCAGCTGTTTGCGCAGATCCACGAGCGCGGCGGTCGGGCGATTCGTGAAATCCCGGGCGCACACCAGAATCGCCCGGTGCGACACCAGTTCCGGGTCCTCGCCCAGATCCTCGAAAAGCTGGCGCAGCGCGAGCACATAGACCGCCGCCTGTTTCGCCGCGACCGAGACCTGGGTCGGATCGGCCTGCTCGTCGATGACCGGGAACGATTTGATCTCGATGACATGGAACAGGCCGTCCAGCTGCACCGCCACCACGTCGGGCTCCAGATATGCCGGAGCGCCCGCGATATCGAGACGCAACAGCGGGTGATCGAACAGGGTGGCGTCGTTGTCGCGGATCGCCCGGCTCAGCAGTTGGCGCGTGCGCTGGTGCCGCACGGCGTTGCCCGCGTTGTCGCCCACCGTGTTCAGATCGACGTAGCCGACCTCGGGAATCGACAGTCCCAGCTTCTCGCGCAGCAACGCGAGCAATTCCGCGCAGCCGTTGGCCTTCACCATCGCCTCGAAGGTGTTGCCGCGGGTGATGGCGAACTGCGACTGACCGAACTGCGGCGGATGCCCCAGCTCACGCGCGATCTCGGCCTTGTCCACCGCCGCCGCGTCCAGTAGGGCACGGCGCACACAGCCCGGGTTGGTGGTCAGCGCCGCGATCGTGCGGGCATTGTGCCGACACGTCGGGGCGTCATCGCGCAACCGGTCCAATCGGGCCGAAAGATCGTTCATCACAACTCGTTTCCGCGCCGTCCGGCCGCACGCAGCCGAACACCGAACAGTTGCCCAGCCGCGTCGTCGAGCTGACGCGCCACTCGTTGCGCCGCCTGCTCGCGATGACCGGTGTCGTCGTCGACGTGCACCGCGAGCTCGCGCCGCGCCGCCTCCGACACCGCCGCCGGATCCAGCGAATCCGGCGACCCCGCCACTCCCGGCACCGACACCGCGAGCCGCCACAGCACCCGCTGCGCCGCGGGACCTGTCGCACCCTGGTCGATCATGTGCTCGGACAACCTGATCACCGCGGTCAGCAAATCCACGCGCGGACTGAGCGGCCCGATCATACGGCGAGGCAGTGACCAAGTGCTCACGGCCAGCAAACCACGGGCCGGTGCGATGAGATCGGTGGTGAGTGCGGCGCAGATGTAGAAGGGCCGGGCGAAGGGGGCGGCGCGAAAGGAACGTTCCTCGTCGCGGCGCAGGCTGGTCAGCCGGGCCGCCACGAGGTGGCCGGAGAAGAAGCCCTCGTGGACCGCCATCACCACCTTCGGTGACGCGGGGGCCGACAGGAGTGTCAGCGCACGATGCACATGATCACGGACCGCGACCACGGGAGCCCCGTCACCACCGAACGTCCCCGAGGCCTCCTCCGCCTCTGCCTTCTCGGTACGCGCCACCGGCGTCTCACCGAGCACCGCTGTCTCCCACAGGTTCTCCACCCGCCGTAACTCCGCCCGCAACTGTCGCGCCGTCGCGCGATCGCCCGCCGAGGCCGCCCGCCGGACATCCGCACGTAGTCCGGCGATCCGGTCCTCCAGCTCGACCGCTGAATCCGTCATGCGGGCAACGTACGCAGAGGTTCCAGTGAAGTCCAGCATTTACCAGTGTTCTGCGTGTCGCCGAAGGTGCGTATTCGCTTTCTCATCGTTGCCAGGCGCGGACGAGATCCTCCGGTCCCCAGTGCATTGCGAGCGGCACGTTATCGGCCACTCCCGATCTGGTGACTGCGACCAGAGGAGTATCGATCGCAGTGCCGGGTATCGCGAGCAGGCCGCGGATGAGAGCGTCGTAGTCGTGCCGGTCGAAAGCGCGGTCCTCGAACCACTTGATCGAGCCGGCGAAATGTATTGTCCTGGCGACGGGTCCGCGATCCGCGCCGATCAGGTCGATTTCAGGGTTGTTCTGCCGGTTCCACCAGCCTCCGACAGCCTCGGTGTCAGGCCATCGTTCATCGGGGAGAAGGCGCAGCAGAGATTCTCGAACGACAGGTTCGATGGCGCGCCCGCGCCATGCCGTCCATGAGCGTTCGATCCGTGCCAGCGCGACGTCACCTCGACCGCGTTCGATCAGTGGAATTCCGCGCCGGAGAAATGCCAGCCAGAATCGGAGATAGGAATCCGAGATTCGGTAGCGCTTGTTCTTCGTGTCCGGCTTCGTGGACAGCGGTAGGTCGGCGTCGATGATTCGTTTGGCTTGTAAGGTGTTCAGCAGCGGATTCAGGGTGCCGGCTGCGAGTGCGTTCGCGCCACCAGCTTCGGCCGCTATGGTGCTGAACGTGCGTTCACCGCTGCCGATAGCCTCGAGGATCGCCCGTGATCGTGCACCCTCGGGGAATTCGCCGAGTAGTGAGAGTTCGCCCGCCACCAGCAGCGGAGCCAGGGGATTGGATGTGGCGTCGCGGAGGAAGTCGATGCGGCTCATTCCGGGGTGCCACGACTTCACGATTTCCGGGAATCCGCCGGTGATCAGCAGCGCGTCGATGCTGTCGGCAGCGTCCAGTTCGGTAAGTGACTGGACGTCGGCGAGATGCAGTGGCTCGACGGTCATCTTCGTGGCGCGTCCGAAGAACGGCCGCTCGCGAGTTCCCAGCGACTCCATGACCGAGATGTCGCTTCCGACCAGCAGGAGCAGGACCGGTTTATTCGAGAGGTGCCGATCCCACACGGTCTGCAAAGCGCCCTCGAAGGCGGAATCTTGTTCTATGAGCCAGGGGATCTCATCGATGACCACGATGCTCGGTGCGTTGTCGGGCATCGCGATCGCGAGCGCCCGCAGGGCCTGATTCCAGTCACCGGCGTGGAATCCGCGGATCAGCTCCGCGTTGTCCAGCGGGGAGCACGTGATGGTGCCGATGAAATCGGCTCGCTCCGCGATCGCGTCGCGGCCGCGGGTGGCCTGGAATACGACGTACGGTCGATCCGACCGATCGCAGAATTCCTGCACGAGTCGCGATTTGCCGACGCGTCGGCGACCGGTCACGATGACCGCGCGACCTCGAGTCGCGCCGGTACGGTCGAGGACGAGATCCAGTTGGCGCGCGAGCAGGTCGAGATCGGTTTTTCGACCGGTGAACTCCATGGACGGCTCCCGAAGTCAGCTAAGATGCGATCTTACTAAGATCTTATCTTAGTTTGTTTAGCTCGCAGCGGCTGGAGGATGGCGTGCGTACCGGACTGATCGCAACCGGGCCGGACCCGTGTGCGTGCCCGCCGACGTTCTCCGCGATCTTCCTCGGAGAAACTCGCGGGCGCACCCGGTGTCGAGTCGTACGGGGTTTGCGCCACGACGGGCCGCATCGGACGACTCCGGCTCGCAGCCGAGAGGCGGCCTGATCCGGGGCGGTCTCCGGAGAGCCGTTCAGCTGCCGAAGCGGGCCAGAACGGAGCTGGCTTCCTGAGAAGCGCTGCCCTCCTGGGCGAGATGGGCCATGGCGGAAGGGATTTCGCGGCCGTGGTGGGCCATCGCCTGGGCGTACAAGCGACCCGCCCGGTACGAGGAGCGGACCAGCGGCCCCGCCATGACACCGGCGTAACCGATCTCCTCGGCCGTCTTCGAATGCTCGACGAACTCTTCGGGCTTCACCCACCGGTCCACCGGATGATGCCGGGGCGAGGGCCGCAGGTACTGGGTGATGGTGAGGATGTCGCAGCCGGCTTCGTGCAGGTCGCGCATCGCCTGGGTGACCTCCTCCGGTGTCTCGCCCATGCCGAGGATGAGGTTGGACTTGGTGACCAGTCCGGCCTCGCGCGCGGCGGTGAGTACCGAGAGTGATCGTTCGTAGCGGAACGCGGGACGGATGCGCTTGAAGATGCGCGGCACGGTTTCGAGGTTGTGCGCCAACACCTCCGGGCGTGAGGAGAACACCTCGGCGAGTTGGTCGGGGTCGGCGTTGAAATCGGGGATGAGCAGTTCCACGCCGGTGTTCGGGTTCAAACCCTTGATGGCGCGGACGGTTTCGGCGTAGAGCCAGGCGCCGCCGTCGTCGAGGTCGTCGCGGGCGACGCCGGTGATGGTGGAGTAGCGCAGGCCCATGGCCTGGACGCTCTCGGCGACGCGGCGGGGCTCGTCGCGGTCGAGGGCGGCGGGTTTGCCGGTGTCGATCTGGCAGAAGTCGCAGCGGCGGGTGCACTGCTCGCCGCCGATGAGGAAGGTGGCCTCGCGGTCTTCCCAGCATTCGAAGATATTGGGGCAGCCCGCTTCCTCGCACACGGTGTGCAGGCCCTCGCGCTTGACCAGGCCCTTGAGTTCGGTGTACTCGGGGCCCATGGTGGCGCGGGTACGGATCCACTTGGGCTTGCGCTCGATCGGGGTCTCCGCGTTGCGCGCTTCGATCCGCAGGAGTTTGCGGCCAGCGGGGGCGTCGGCTGAGGTCACAGGGTCGACCTTACGCTTTCGGTGTCGGTCGCCGACGGGGCAGTCACACCGGTCGCTGTCGGCTGTGGGCGGGCTGCGGTGGCGTCTGTGGCCCGCACCGGAATCGAGCTGTCCGCCGGGGTGGACGGCGAACGCGTCGCATGAGCGCGCGCGGCGGTGTCGGCCGAAGGGTTCGGGATCCTCACCGCCGCGGTGACCTCGGGCGTCGTGCGCGCGATGTCGTGGGCCGTCACCGGGAGGTCGCCGTTCAACGCGCGCACGATGGCGTCGGAGACCAGCGGCTTGACCTCCGCGACGGTGACCTCGCGACCGAGTTCGCGGGTCAGCGTGGTGACGCCCGCGTCGCGAATGCCGCAGGGGACGATGGCCTGGAAGCCGTCCATCGCGGAATTGCAGTTCAGGGAGATGCCGTGCAGGGCGACCCCGCGTTGCACGCGCACGCCGATCGCGGCGATCTTGCGCTCGGCCAGCAGGTCGGCAGCGGGCAGCCACACGCCGGAGCGGCCTTCGATACGGCCGCAGGTGATGCCGAAACCGGTGACCACCGAGATCAGCGCTTCTTCCAGGCGGCGCACGTAGGCGACGACGTCGACCGGTGCGGCCAGGCGCACGATCGGGTAGCCGACAAGCTGGCCGGGGCCGTGCCAGGTGATCTTGCCGCCGCGGTCGACCTCGACCACCGGACTGCCGTCGATCGGCAGGTCCTCGGTTTCGGTGCGGCGTCCCGCGGTGTAGACCGACGGGTGTTCGAGGAGCAGAAGGTGATCCGCTCCGATGCCGTCGGCGCGTTCGGCGGCGTATTCGCGCTGTAGATCCCAGGCCGAGTGGTAGTCGATGAGTCCGAGGTCCTCGATCACGATCGGGGTGGTATCGAATCGAGCGGACCGCACGGTGCGCGTGTCGTTCACCCCGTCGACGTTACGCCCAGGCGGATCGACGGCCGAATGGACATGGTGTGGGCAATGCCACAGGGTTGCCGGTGTGCTCGGCGGCGATCAACCCCAGAAGATCGGGTCGGCTCGTTGGTCGAGATATTCGAGCAGGTCGTGGATGTGGGGACTGGGCTCCAGGTAGCGATAGCGGTGGAATTTCAGGTTCCGGTCGCGCCAGTACAACGTCCACAGGCCGGTGGTCTTGGTGAAGTGCAACCGTGCGATCGGGAAACGTGTCCATTCCGGGCCGAAATCCTCGCGCCAGGGCGGCCTGCATTCGCAGATCGTCAGATGACGTGCGGCGATATCGCATTCGACGCGGATCTCGTCGCGCACGTGCTCGGGGACCTGCTTCGCGGCCCAGCGTCGCGCACGGGCCACGTCCAGTTCGGGCAGTCCGCGGGTCATGGGGATCGATGATCGCAACCGCCGGCCGAGTGTGCCACTCGTGGCGTGCCGGGGGTGGCCTCGATCCGGGATCTACCGGGGGTCCACCGGCAGGGCCAATTGCATCAGGGTGAGATCCATCCAGCGGTCGAATTTGTATCCGACCTCGGGCAACCGGCCGACGATGACGAAACCGAAGCGCTCGTGCAGGACGACCGACGCCTCGTTACTCGATTCGATGGCCGCGATCATCGCGTGCACGCGCCCCGAGGACGACGCGCGGGAGATCAGTTCGGTGAGCAGCGCGGTGGCGAGGCCGCGCCGGTGGAACCGCTCGTCGATGTACACCGAATTCTCCACGGAGAAGCGGTATCCGACCTTGGGCCGCCACTGGCCGTAGCTGGCGTAACCGGCGACGTCGCCGTCGACCTCGGCGACCAGAACGGGCATCCCCGCCGCGCCGCGATCCCGGAACCAGTTCTCGCGTTCCTCGATCCCGACCTGGTCGATATCCCAGATCGCGGTGGAGGTGGCGATATTGGCGTTGTGGATGGCGAGGATTGCGGGGAGATCCGCGTGCCGGGCATCCCGGATCACGTGGGAATCGGTTTCGGTCACCGGTCGTCTCCGCCTCGGCCGATCACCGAGGCCAGCGCCGCGCCGATGGTCGGGTGACGGAAGGTGTATCCGGCTTCCTCCAACGCCGTCGGGATGGCGCGCGGGCCGCTCAGCACGGCCTCGTCGGCGAATTCGCCGACCACGGCGCGCAGCGCGAAGGCGGGTACCACGAGCGGGGTCGGACGGTGCAGGGCCTTGCCGAGCGCGCGGTTGAATTCGGCGTTGGTGACCGGGGCCGGGCCTACCGCGTTGACGGGGCCGCCGACGGTCTGGTTGGTGAGCGCGAAGACGATGGCGCCGATCTCGTCGTCGAGGGAGATCCACGGCGCGTACTGGCGTCCGCTGCCCAAGCGGCCGCCCAGGCCGAGGGAGTACAGCGGGCGCAGGGCGTCGAGCATGCCGCCGTTCCTGGACAGCACCACGGCGCTGCGCAGCAGCACCGTGCGCACACCCGCGGCGACGGCGGGTTTGGTCGCGGCTTCCCAGTCGCGGCACAGGGTGGCCAGGAAACTCGTTCCGGCGGGGGAGGACTCGTCGACGACGCGGTCGCCGGTGTCGCCGCCGTAATAGTGCACGCCGCTGGCATTGACCAGGACGGGTACGCCCGCGCCTGCGACCTTGTCGGCGAGGACGTCGGTCGGGGTGATGCGGCTGTCGCGCAGTTCCTGTTTGTAGTGGCCGTTCCAGCGACGGCGACCGATGCTCGCGCCGCAGAGGTTCACGACGGCGTCGGCGTCGCGCAGGGCCCGCCCGTCCAGTTCGGCACGGGCGGGATCCCACACGAATTCGTCCGGTGCGGCGGCGCGGCGACGCACCAGACGAGCCACCTCGTGCCCGTCGCGGCGCAGTGCCGCGACGAGCGCCGTCCCGATCAGCCCGGACGAACCGGCGATCACGACCTTCATGGGTGACAGACGACCTTCCCGAACTACAGGCCGAGGTCCGCTTCGAACGCCGCTTCCTCGAGTCGATGCCGGATGGTGGTCAGGAAGCGACCGGCATCCGCGCCGTCGATGAGGCGGTGATCGTAGGTGAGCGGCAGGTAGCACATCGACCGGACGCCGATGGACTCGTTGCCGGTCTCGTCGGTCACCACCACCGGGCGCTTGACGATCGCGCCGGTTCCGAGCATGCCCACCTGCGGCGGGAGCAGGATCGGAGTGTCGAACAGCGCGCCCTGGCTGCCGATGTTGGTCACCGTGAAGGTGCCGCCCGCCAACTCATCCGGCTTGAGTCCGCCGTTGCGGGCCCGGTCGGCGATATCGGCGATGGCACGCGCCAGGCCCGCCAGCGACAGGTCACTGGCGTTGTGGATCACCGGGGAGAGCAGACCCTGCTCGGTGTCCACGGCGATGCCGAGGTGCACCGACGCGTGGTAGGTGATCTCCTTGCTCGACTCGTCGTAGCTGGCATTGACGTTCGGGTGCACCCCGAGCGCCTCGACAACGGCCTTGGCGAAGAACGGCAGGAACGTCAGGTTGACGCCCTCGCGGCTCTTGAAACCGGCCTTGGCCTGGCTGCGCAGCGACGCGATCTTGGTGACGTCGGCCTCGTGCACCTGGGTGAGCTGCGCGGTGGTCTGCAGCGATTCCCTGGTCTTGGTGGCCGTGATCTGCCGGATGCGGCTGGCCTTCTGCACGGTGCCGCGCAGATGCGCCAGCTTGGGCGACGGCGCGGCAGCGGCGGCGGGAGCCTTCGCGGCGGGTGCGGCGGCCGGAGCCGGGGCGGGCTCGGGGGCCTTCTTGGCCTCGGCGGCGGCGATGACGTCCTGCTTGCGGATGCGTCCGCCGACACCGGAACCGCTGAGCGAACCCAGGTCGACGCCGTTCTCCTCGGCCAGTTTCCTGACCAGCGGGGTGACGTACGGGGTCGCGCCGTTGCCGGAGGAATCCGCGGTGGCGGTGGCCGCCGGGGCCTTGGCCGGAGCGGGCGCCGGGGCCGGAGCCTTGGCGGGCGCAGGAGCGGGGGCGGGGGCGGGTTTCGGTGCGGGCGCGGCCGCGGCGGGTGCGGGCTCCGGCTCCGGTTCCGGCGCGGGTGCGGGCTCGGGCTCGGGCTCGGGCGCCGCGGCGGCGGGGGATCCGCTGCCGATCACGCCGAGCTGTCCGCCGACCTCGACGACATCGTCTTCCTGTGCGCTGATCTCCAGCAGGGTGCCGGCGACGGGAGACGGGATCTCGGTATCCACCTTGTCGGTCGACACCTCGAGCAGCGGCTCGTCGACGGCGACTTCGTCACCGACGGCCTTGAGCCAGCGTGTGACCGTGCCCTCGGTGACCGACTCGCCGAGTTCGGGCATCTTGACGGGGGTTCCCGATCCGGAGGCCGGGGCGGCCGAGGCCGCGGCGGGCGCGGGTTCGGGGGCCGACTGCGCGGCGGGCGCCGGGGTGGGTTCCGGCTCGGGTTCGGGTTCCGGCTCGGGCGCTGCGGCCTCGGGCTCGGGGGAAGACTCGGCCGCTGGCGCTTCGCCCGCGTCGCTGATCACGCCGAGCTCACCGCCGACCTCGACAACGTCGTCTTCCGCGGCGACGATCTTCGACAGCACGCCCGCCGCCGGCGACGGGATTTCGGTGTCGACCTTATCGGTGGAGACTTCGAGCAGCGGCTCGTCGACCTCGACCGTGTCTCCTTCCTGCTTCAGCCACCTGGTCACCGTTCCCTCGGTGACGCTCTCACCAAGAGCCGGCATCTGGACGGAGAAGGCCATGTCCGTTGACTCCTCTGACTGCTCGACGGGTTCTACAACAGTTGATCTCCGGCGGACCTCGCGCCGCGGGTCGCGGCGAAAGTCCGCAAGCCACCGACCATTCGGCGGCACCGGAGATCCGTGTGGTTCTTGTACCGCGATCCATCCTTGCACTCGATCGCGTGGCATGTAGCACAGGGCGTCCATCTGCCGCCCAGCTGGCAAGATGGAAAGACCGGTGGTGAGGTTTCCGCCGTGCCGTGAGGAGGTCGGCGTCGATGGGTTTGCTGGATCGTTTCCGTGGCGCTGTGACCGGGGGCAGAGGTACGGGGCGCCGGGGGAGTGCGGGTAACGCGGATACTCGCTACCTGGCCGAGTGGGTGCGCGCCCGCGAAGGGGTGGAGGGGTTCCTCGAGCCCAAGACGACAGTGACCGATGTCACTGTCGTGCTGGTCGCCTCCGACGGGGAATGGACCCGGCGGATCGTCGGGGAACGCGGGGCGCGGCGATTGGCCTCGGATCTGCGGATCCCCGTCTACGACGTCGGCAAGACCGGCTATCCGCAGCGGATGCGGGACCACGACGCGCGCAAGCGGATCGAGCGACAGCGCGCCTTCGACGACGAACTGCGCGATCTCTGAGACCGCGTGCTCGATCGGTGTCCGATCCCGACTCGACCGAGCGCGCGGCAATCCTCGTCGTCCGTGGTCGCCCTCGCTGGAAATCCGGCGTGTGCCCGGGCCGCAGGCCCCCGGGCTCACCGGCTACTCCGCCGCGATGTCCTCGATGACGGCGATCAGGGTCCGCACCGGAACCCCGGTGCCGCCCTTACCGACATAGCCGAAGGGCCCGCCGGTGTTGTACGCCGGACCCGCGACATCGAGGTGGGCCCACTGCACGCCCTCGGGGACGAACTCCTTGAGGAACAGCGCGGCCGAGAGCATGCCGCCCCACCGGTGCGGTGCGACATTGGCCAGATCGGCGACCTTGGAATTCAGGTCGGCCCGCAGTTCGGTGGGAAGCGGCATGGCCCACCCGTTCTCGCCGACCTCGCGGGAGATGCGCGCGACCCGGTCGCGGAAATCGTCGGTGCCCATGACGCCCGGGGTGCGGGTGCCGAGCGCGACCAGTTGGGCGCCGGTGAGGGTGGCGACGTCGATGATGTACTCGGGGGAGTCCTCGCCCGCCCGCACGATGGCGTCGGCCAGGATGAGGCGGCCCTCGGCGTCGGTGTTGATCACTTCGACGGTGGTGCCGCCGTACTGGGTGAGCACGTCGCCCGGCCGCTGCGCGGTGGAGGACGGCATGTTCTCGGCCATCGGGACGACGGCGGTCACCGTGATCGGCAGGCCGAGCCGCGCCGCGAGCAGGGTGGCCGCGATGACCGCGGCCGCTCCCGCCATATCCGAGGTCATGTTCTCCATGTTCTGCGCGGGCTTGATCGAGATACCGCCGGTGTCGAAGGTGACGCCCTTGCCGACCAGCGCGACCTTCTTGTCACCGCCCGCGTAGGTGAGCCGGACCAGCCGCGGCGGTCGCGACGAACCCTTGCCGACGCCGAGCACACCGCCGTAACCGCCCGCTTCCAGGGCGTTCTCGTCGAGAACCTCGACCTCCAGCCCCGCGGCCTCGGCGAGTGTCGCCGCCCGCGTGGCGAATTCGGCGGGGAACAGGTGGCTCGGCGGAGTGTTGACGAAATCGCGCGCGGTGGCGACGGCTTCGGCGACGAGTTGCGCGCGCAGGAGTTCGGTGGTGCCGAATTCCGGTTCGGGGACGAGCAATTCGACCCGTACCACGGGACGCTCGTCCGACTTCGGCGCGGATTTGCCGGATTTGAACGGGGTGAAGGTGTACGCGCCCAGGTAGAAGCCTTCGGCCGCGGCCCCGAGATCGAGTCCGGACAGGGTGGTCACGACCAGTTCGGTGCCGCTGAGCGAGCGGGCCGCCACACCCGCCGAGCGACGGATCTGTTCCGCGTCGACCTTGTCGGGGGACCCGAGCCCGACCGCGAGCACGCTGGTGACGCCTTCCAGCCCGGCGGGAGCCGGGACCCGGGTGAGTTCTTCGGGTTTACCTTTGGCGCCGACCGCGCCGAGCTGATCCAGCAGCTCCGCGCGTATGTCGGCGCCGAGCACGTCACTGAACAAGTCGTCGGGCGCGATGGCCGGGCCGTTCTCCGAAGAGGTCAACCCGATGACGAGGACGTCGGTGTCCGGGCCGATTGTTTCGGTACGCGCCAGTTCCGGTCCGAGCGAGCGATCTGCAACAGCTGTCATTGGCACAGGTTATTCGGTTCGCTTCCGGTATCGCAGCGCGACGCCACCGAGTAGCGGGCCGAACGCCTGTCGAAACGAACGTCACCGACACGCCACGGTTTCCCTGTCGGCCGCCGCGAGCGCCGCCGCACGGGTTCGATCGCGTGGCGCCCCGACGGCGGTTCGGCGGCGGCTAAGCTCGCCGGGTGACCGAGACGAACCTGCTGCAAGGCCCGATCCGCGGAGTGCACGCCGAGTTGGGCGCGAGTTTCGCGCCCTTCGGCGGGTGGGAGATGCCGGTGTCGTACGCGGGGACAGTCACCGAACACCAGGCCGTGCGCGCCGCGGTCGGCCTGTTCGACGTGAGTCATCTCGGCAAGGCGACCGTGCGCGGGCCGGGCGCGGCGGAATTCGTGAACTCCGCGCTGACCAACGATCTCGGTCGAATCCGGCCCGGTAAGGCCCAGTACACGCTGTGCTGCACCGAAGAGGGCGGCGTGATCGACGATCTGATCGCCTACTACGTCGGCGAGGACGAGATCTTCCTCGTGCCCAACGCGGCGAATACCGCGACCGTGGTCGCGGAATTGCGTAAGGCCGCGCCGCAGGGCGTCACGGTGACCGACGAGCACCGCGATTTCGCCGTGTTCGCCGTGCAGGGCCCGAAATCGGCCGACGTGCTGACCGCGCTCGGCCTGCCGACCGAGCTCGAGTACATGGCCTACGCCGACGCCGAGTGGGACGGTCGCGCGGTCCGCGTGTGCCGCACCGGATACACCGGCGAGCACGGCTACGAACTGCTGCCGCGCTGGGACGATGCCGAGCCGCTGTTCCGCGCGCTGGTCGACGCGGTCCGCGCGGCGGGCGGTCAGCCCGCCGGACTCGGCGCGCGCGACACCCTGCGCACCGAGATGGGGTATCCGCTGCACGGCCACGAGCTGTCGACCGACATCACGCCGGTGCAGGCGCGCTGCGGGTGGGCGGTCGGCTGGAAGAAACCCGAATTCTGGGGCAAGGCGGCGCTGGAGGCCGAGAGGGCGGCGGGTCCGCGCCGAACCCTGGTGGGGCTGAAGGCCATCGATCGCGGGGTGCTGCGCCAGGGGCAGCAAGTGCTGCTGGACGGGGAACCGGTGGGCGAAACCACTTCGGGAACCTTCTCGCCCACCCTGAAGGTGGGTATCGCGCTGGCCCTCGTCGACACCGCGCGCGAGTTGCTGCCCGATATCGAGGTCGAGGTGGACGTGCGCGGGCGACGGCTGCGCTGCTCGGTCGTCAAACCTCCGTTCGTCGAGACCCGCACCGCCTGAGGCCGTCGGGCCGATACCGCTCGGCGGTCGTTCCCGGCGACCGCCGTCGCCTCTATCGAGTCGTGACCAAGGCGGTAAACGCCGGGAAAAGGTGGCAGATAAGATCCATTCCATGACCGCTGCCGCACAGTTCACCCGTATCCCTCATCCTGCGCCCACCCCGGCGCAGCGGGTACAGGAGATTCTGGCGGCACCCGGATTCGGGCGATTCTTCACCGACCACATGGTGTCGATCGATTACACCGAGGGCGAGGGCTGGAGCAACGCGCGGCTGGAGCCGTACGGATCGCTCGCGATGGACCCGTCGACCATGGTCTTCCACTACGGACAGGCGATCTTCGAGGGACTCAAGGCCTACCGGCAGGCCGACGGCAGCGTCTCCTGTTTCCGGATCGATGCCAACGCCGCGCGTTTCCAGCGGTCGGCACGCCGGATGGCGATGGCCGAACTGCCCGAGGAACTGTTCATCGAGTCGGTGCGCCAACTGCTGGAGGCCGACGGGAACTGGGTGCCGAAAGCGGGCGGCGAGGATTCGCTGTACCTGCGGCCGTTCATGTTCGCGACCGAGGCCGGGCTCGGTGTGAAGCCCGCGGCCTCCTACAAATACCTGCTGCTCGGCTCCCCTGCGGGCGCGTACTTCCCGCGCGGGGTGAAGCCGGTGCGGGTGTGGCTGTCCACCGAATACGTGCGCGCGGCCCCCGGCGGCACCGGGGAGGCGAAGGTGGCCGGTAATTACGCGGCCTCGCTGCTCGCCCAGTCGCAGGCTTCGGAAAAGGGTTGCGACCAGGTGGTGTGGCTGGACGCCGTCGAACGCCGCTACGTCGAGGAGATGGGCACCAACAATCTGTTCTTCGTCTTCGGCTCGGGTTCGGAAGCCCGTCTGGTGACCCCGGAACTGTCCGGATCGCTGCTGCCGGGTATCACCCGCGATTCGCTGCTCACGCTGGCCGCCGACTCGGGTTATCCCGTGGAGGAGCGCAAGGTGTCGGTGGAGGAGTGGCGCAAGGGCGCCGAATCCGGTGATATCTCCGAGGTATTCGCCTGCGGCACCGCGGCGGTCATCACCCCGGTCGGCTGGGTTCGCTCCGCCGAGGGGGAGTTCACCATCGGCGGTGGGGAACCCGGCGAGGTGACGATGGCGCTGCGCGACACGCTCACGGGTATCCAGCGCGGCACCTTCGAAGATATCCACGGGTGGATGCGCGGAATGTGAGATCGGCCGGGCTGTCGGCCCGGCCGTCCGCGGTGTCGTTCCCGGGTTCGCTCAGCCGGGCATGAGCATCTGCCACTGCTCCAGGGTCTGCGGTCGCATGACGTAGTTGTTGTCCTTGATGCTGGACAGGGTGGCGCTGGGTTCCTGGGAGTACCAGTGGCCCGGGTAGACGACCGGGTCGCCGTCGAGGGCGGCCAGGTGGCGCAGGCTGCGGAACATCTCGTCGGAGTCGCCGCCGGGGAAGTCGGTGCGCCCGCAGCCGTCGACGAACAGCGTGTCGCCCGCGATGAGCCGGTTGTCGAACAGGAAACACTGACTGCCGGGGGTGTGGCCGGGGGTATGTAGTAACTCGATGTCGAAGGCGCCGACCGAGACCTTGTCACCGTGTTCGTGGCCGGTGAGCTCGCTGGGCGCGATCCCGGTGACATTGGCGACCCAGTCCAATTCGTGGGCGTTCACGTGCACCGGCACGCTGACGGTTTCGAGGAGTTCGCGCACACCGCCGAGGGTGAAACCCATCATGGTCCCGCCGACGTGGTCGGGATGGTGGTGGGTGGCGAGCACACCGGTGAGCCGCATGCCGTCGCTCTCGGCGATCCCGGCGAGGTCGGCGGCCGCGTAGGCGGGGTCGATGACGACGGCTTCGCCCGTCTCCCGATCGCCGATCAGGTACGCGAAATTTCGCATCTGCGTCGCGATGGGGTCGCCGACGGCGTAGTCACGGCCGGACAGCAGCTGTCGGAAGTAGATGCGCTCGGAAGACATGCCGCTCACCTTATGTCCTGACCCAGACGGTTGGCATCTCGGTGCCGCAAACATTCCGTTGCCCGGCGCGCACGCACCGTCGTCGGGCGGGGTGTGCGGCGAATTCGCTTGAGTCGAGCGCGAATACGGATCCGATGTTCCGGCCCGGAGTACCGGTGGGTATCGACGGTGCGGTGACGGAGGCAACCGTCGCTCTGATCGGTCACAACCCGCGGTACGGGCCGTCGAGGCGTCGACGGATGTGACAGGAGAGGGCGCGGATGCCGGAGGGAACGCTGTGGCGTTCGTCGCTAGAGCGCGAGGGAGAACCCGATCGCGGATATTGCGACCGAGATCTCTACCACCGCGCCGAGAACATCACCCGAAAGCCCGCCGAAACGCCGCGCGGTATGCCGGACGAGTACCGTCGCCGCCCCGACGGCGACGAGGACGACCAGCGGGCCGAGCCAGGCACGCTCGGGCACCGCGAAGATCGCGGCGGCGACCCCGGCGGTCGTCCACAGTGCCGCGGTGACCGGAGATTGCGTGTCCGCCACCAGCGCGCCGAAGCCGGTGCCCGGGGCGGCGGGCGCACCGCGTCGGCAGGCGAGCACGACGAGCGTGCGCCCGAGCGCGACCGCGAGCGCGACGGCGTACCACCGTTCGTGGTCCGCGAGCGCCGCGAACGAGACCGCTTGGAGCCCGACGACGAAGACGATCGCGGCGACGCCGAACGGCCCGGCCGCACCGCCCTTCATGATCTCGCGCGCACGCTCCGGCGAACCGTAGCTGCCGAGTCCGTCCATGGTGTCGGCCAGCCCGTCCAGGTGCATGCCGCGGGTCGCCGCCGCGAGTGCGACGACGACGAGCAGGCCCGCGAGCAGTGTGCTCGCGCCGACCGAGGTGAACAGCCACAGCAGTCCGGCCGCCGCGGCGCCGAGCAGCGCGCCGACGACCGGGGCCAGCGCGATCGCCCGTCCGGCGGCGTTCCGATCGACGTCGTCGGGACCGCGCACCGGAAGCACCGTCAGCCAGGACACGGCCAGCCGCAACCCGTTCATATCGGCCCGCGTTCGCCGTCGATCCAGATCTTGCCGCCGTGATACTCCACGATCGTCGTGCCCACGGCCTGCCCGATGCTCGTTCCGGTCGCGTCACGCGCTTCGGGGTAACCGCTCATTTCGTCAGATCAGGTCGTGCCGCCTCGGCCTCGGCACTGTCATCGGACGTGCTCACACCGGCCTCGGCGAAAGTCGACATCTCGGCGAGGGTAGCGACGGCGGCGCGCAGGATCGGCAGCGCCGTCAGGGCGCCGGAACCCTCGCCGAGGCGCATGCCGAGGTCGATCAGCGGTTCCAGACGCAGGCGGCCGAGTGCGAGTGCGTGGGCCGGTTCGGTGGACCGGTGCCCCGCGAGCCACCAGTCGCGCGCGCCCGCGGCGAGATCCTCGGCGACCAGCGCGGCGGCGGTCACGACGACACCGTCGAGGATGACGGGCGTGCGCCTGCTCGCGGCGTGCGCCAGGAATCCCGCCATCGCGGCGATATCCGCGCCACCGGCCACGCGAAGCAGTTCGACAGGATCCTTGGCGACGGGCCGCGCGCGGCGCATGGCGTCACGGATCGCGGCGACCTTGCGCGACCAGCCCGCATCGTCGATACCGGTGCCGCGGCCCACCGCGCGGATCGGTTCGGTATCGGTGAGCGTGGCGATGAGCACGGTGGCCGGGGTGGTGTTGCCGATACCCATATCGCCCGCGACGAGCAGATCCGCGCCCGCGTCGATCTCGTCGTCGGCGATGGCCCGGCCGGCGGCCAGGGCCGCTTCGATCTCCTCGGGGGTGAGCGCGTCCTCCCGATCGATGGATCCGCTGGACCGGCGCACCTTGTGCGCGCCGACGACGTCGTCGGTCTCGGCGTCGACGGCGATATCGACCACGCGCACCGTCGCACCCGCCACCGCGGCCAGGGCGTTTACGGCGGCGCCGCCCGCGCGGAAGTTGGCGACCATCTGCGCGGTCACCTCGCTCGGATAGGCGGACACACCGTGGCGCGCGATCCCGTGGTCCCCGGCGAAGACCACCACTCGCGCGCGCCGGAACTGTTCCGGCGGGCACACACCCTGGCAGCCCGCGACCCAGTTGCCGAGTTCCTCCAACCGCCCGAGCGCCCCGACGGGCTTGGTCAACTGCTGCTGCCGTTGCGCCGCCGCCGCACGAATGTCCGGGTCGGGGGGTGTGACCGGTCCGAATCCGTCTATCACTGTCGAGCCTCTCGGTCGGGGCGTCTGTGCCGCGCGTGGTTCCGCCGACCAATCTTGCCCGGCCGGTTCCCGCGCGGTGACAGCGCCCGACTCGTTCGCACGGCTCATCACATGCGCCGACGGCGAGCGCTCGCCTATTTCAGGCGCAGCGGCAGACCCGCGACGACCAGGAACGCTTCGTCGCACACGGCGGCCAGCCGTTGATTGAGCGCGCCGATCTCGTCGCGGAAAAGCCGCCCGGAACGCGTCGCGGGAATGACGCCCATGCCGACCTCGGGGCTCACGACCACCAGGTGACCCGGATACGCCGCCACCGCCGCGACCAGTTCGTCCGCGTCCGGTCCGACGGTGCCGCGCGGGGCCTCCCAGGCCGCGCGCGCATCGATGCGGGCGGTGAGCCAGGTGCCGATATCGTCGATGAGCGTCGCACCGGTCGACGGATCGGCGAGAACACCTGCCGGGTCGATACTTTCGACGACGACCCAATCGGATGGACGCCGTCGCCGATGGACGGCGATGCGCTCGGCGAAATCGAGATCGGCGGGGTCGGGCACCGAGGTCGCCACGTAACGGACCGGCCCGTCCGCCCCGGCCAGGTTCTCGGCGTACGCGGATTTCCCCGACCTGGCTCCGCCGAGCACGAGCGTGCGCGGGGGGCGGACGGGGTCGGCGCTCGGGGGTGGCACGGTCGGCAATCTATCAACCACGCTGTTGTCGCCCCCGTGGAACCGGGTCGGACCGGGGACGCCGAGGCGCGTTCACCGATGGCCGGCGTTCACCGACGGCCGCGTAGACCGACGGACGGCGATCGCCGACAGGCCGCGATCACCGGCGGGCGGCGCTCACCCGATCGGGGCCGGGTCCGATCGCTGCCCCTCCGAGGACGAACCGAAGCGCCGGCGGTACTCGGTGGGCGCTATTCCGACCAGTCGCTGGAAGTGGTGACGCAGCAGCGCGCCCGAACCGAAACCCGCGCGTCCGGCGATCTGCTCCAGTCCGAGATCGGATTCCTCCAGCAGCTGCTTCGCGTAGAGAACACGCTGGTTGGTGAGCCATTTCACCGGTGTCGTCCCGGTTTCGGCGGCGAAGCGGCGCGCGAAGGTCCTGGTGGACATCGTCGAGCGGGCGGCCAGATCCTCGACGGTGTGCTGGAGTTCGAGGTTCTCGTTCATCCACTGGAGGGTCTCGCTCAGACTTTCCGAACTGCACGCGGCGACGGGACGTTCGATGAACTGGCGCTGACCGCCGTCACGCTGGGGCGGCACCACCATGCGGCGGGCGATGGCGTTGGCGGCGTTGCTGCCGATCTCCCTGCGCACCAGGTGCAGACAGGCGTCGATGCCCGCGGCGGTGCCCGCGCTGGTGATCAGATTGCCCTCGTCGACGAACAGGACGTCGGGATCGATGGTCGCCTCGGGGAAGCGGGCGGCGAGTTGGTCGACGTATTTCCAGTGCGTGGTGCATTTGCGCCCGTCCAGCAGGCCTGCCGCGCCCGCCATGAACGCGCCGGAGCAGACGGTGAGCACGATCGCGCCCGCGTCGAAGGCGGCGCGGACCGCGTCGATGATCGGCTGGTTCTCCGGGTTGTCCAGACCCGAGACGTGGAACGCCGCGATGGCGACCAGGTCGGCGTCGAGCAGCGCGTCGAGCCCGTGATCCGGGGTGACCGTGACGCCGGGGGTGGTGGAGCGCAACGGCTTCCCCGGTTCGGCGCCGCAGACCCTGAAGTCGAATCCCGGCAGTCCGTCCATGGTGCGGTCGAGGCCGAAGACCTCGCAGACGACGCCGAATTCGAACATGGCGAGTGGTTCGGACAGCGCGACGGCCACCTTCGAGAGCATGCGCTCAGCGTACCTGGCCGAATATTTGCGGACAACGGCAGAACAGCCACTTTCGGCGGAAAATCTATGGACGCAAAATTACTGCCATGATTACTTTTCTCCTCACCATGGCGATCATCGTGGTCTTCGGCGTATTCCTGGTCCGTGGACGCACCCCGGCGGGCTCCCGCGATGTCGTCGATCGCGATGCCCAGCGCGTACGCGCCGAACTGGACGTCATCCTCGGCCGTGCCTCCCACCATCACTGATCCCGGCCTCGGTCCGGATATGCCACGGGCCTCTCCGTGACCGCGTCCGAAAGGGTGCAGTGACGAAGAGGCCCGTGTGCGTCTGTCGCGAGGTCAGACGGCGTCGCCGGGGCTCACGCGAGGTTTGGGCGCGCGCATCTTGCGGATCTGGGAGGCGCGGACGAAGGCGTACCAGCCGAGTTTGAACCCGGTGTCGGCGGTGTCGGGGAAGCGCTCGCGAACCCGGTTGTTGACGATCCGGCCGAGCACGAAGCCCTCGATCATCATGAACAGCATCATGACGAGCATCCCGAGGGTCAGGATCGACTGCAGGCGCGGCGCGGCGAACATCGACAGCAGCAGCACGACGGCCATCGGCATGAACAGCCCGACGAGATTGCGGCGACCGTCGACCACGTCGCGTACGTGGGCCCGAACCGGACCCTTGTCGCGCGGCAGCAGGAACTTGTCCTCGCCCGCGAGCATCCGGTTACGGCGATCCTGGGCCGCCAGGCGTCGCTCGGCCGAGGCCGATTTGCGGTCTTCCCTGGTGCCGCGGGTCGCCTTGCGGCGTGCCCTCGCCTCCTTGGAGGTGAGGGGCGCGGGCGCGACGGGGCCGCGTCGCTTACCTTGCGCGTCACGACGTTTCGGCGTGGGGCGGCCCTTCCCGAGGGTTGCGGTGGTGGAACTTCGAGTGGTACCGGCGGTCTCGCTACCGTTCGCGTCCGCCGTGGTGTCGGCGGTCGCGTCGGTGCTGCTGGACTCGCCGCGACGGAACAATTTCACACCGACCAGGCTATTCGATGCTCGACGCGGCGGGAAACGCGGTCCGCCGAGGGGGTGTGGGGCATGTCTCCGGCGGGGGTGCGGGAGGCCGGGCACAATGGAGGTTGTGCTCACGCCGGGGTGCGGTGGTGGCAAGATAGGGAATAGCAGCCCGCTGAGTGGCGTTGGACCACCAAGCCGTGCGCTGTTCACGGGTTGACGACAGCTGTCCTTAGGAGAGTTCATGACTGTGCAGAACGAGACGACCACCCACGGCGCGACTCTGACCGAAGCCGCCGCCCTCAAGGCGAAGGCGCTCCTGGATCAGGAAGGCCGCGACGATCTGGCGCTGCGTATCGCGGTACAGCCCGGCGGTTGCGCGGGCCTGCGCTACCAGCTCTTCTTCGACGACCGCTCGCTCGACGGCGACCTGGTCGTCGATTTCTCCGGCGTCAAGCTGGCCGTCGATCGGATGAGCGCCCCCTACATCCAGGGCGCGTCGATCGACTTCGTCGACACCATCGAGAAGCAGGGCTTCACGATCGACAACCCCAACGCCACGGGTTCGTGCGCGTGCGGAGACTCCTTCAACTGAGCTCTGGTTGATACGGTGAGGGCAGGGACTTTCTCGTCCCCGTCCTCACTTTCTGTTGCCTACCGTTGAAGGGCTCAGCCTCGTGTCAATCGCCGTGTCCGCGTCCATCGCGACCGACCATCTCATGCGTTTCCCCGGACGGTTCGCCGACGTACTCCTGGCCGATCAGCTCGACCATGTGTCGCTGAGCTTCCTGGTCGATGATCTCCAGATCCGCCGCGGTGGCGTGGCGGGAAACATCGCCTACGCCATGGGCATCCTCAACCGCGCGCCGTTGCTCGTCGGGGCGGTCGGCGCCGATTTCGGCGAATACCGCGCCTGGCTGGAGAAGCACGGTGTCGACTGCTCGACCGTGCTCACCTCCGACCGCGCCCACACCGCTCGGTTCGTGTGCACCACCGATGACGACATGGCCCAGATCGCGTCGTTCTATCCGGGCGCGATGAGCGAGGCCCGCGACATCTCGATCATCGAACTCGCCGAATCGAACACCCTCGACCTGGTGCTGGTCGGCGCGAACGATCCCGAGGCGATGCTGCGCCACACCGAGGAATGCCGCGAGGTCGGCATCCCCTTCGTCGCCGATCCGTCCCAGCAGCTCGCCCGCCTCGACGGCGACCAGGCGGTACGGCTGATCGAGGGCGCCACCTACCTGTTCACGAACAAGTACGAGTGGGCGCTGCTGTTGCAGAAGACCGGTCTGAGCGAGGCCGAGGTGGCCGCCAAGGTCGGTATCCGGGTCACCACGCTCGGCGCCGAAGGCGTGCACATCGTCGATCGCGACGGCACCGAGGTGCGCGTCGGTGTCGTCCCCGAGCGCGAGAAGGTCGAGCCGACCGGTGTCGGCGACGCGTTCCGCGCCGGATTCCTCACCGGCCACACCGCCGGTCTGAGCCTGGAGCGTTCTGCGCAGCTCGGATCCCTGATCGCGGTGCTGGTGCTGGAGACGATGGGCACCCAGGAATGGTCGCTGAACAAGGACGACGCGCTGGAGCGACTGACCGACGCCTACGGCGCGGACGCGGCCGCGGAGATCAAGCCGCTGCTCTGACACCGAGCGAAGACGAATGCCCCCGGACTCGCGTCCGGGGGCATTCGGTGTATTCGGGGGTTTACAAGGACACCGGGTAGGCGGGCTCCTGGATCTCCGGCTTGATCCGGTCCTCGACGAAGATGCCGTGCCACACCATGAACACCAGCAGCGTCCACAGCCTGCGGCTGTGATCGGAGCGTCCGGCGCGGTGATCGTCGAGCATGGTCTTGATCGCGGCCTTGTCGAGCAGGTGATCGGTCTGCGAATCGGCGATCTGGGCCTGGGCCCAGTCGAACAGTTCGGTGCCGCGCAGCCAGTGCCGCAGCGGCACGGGGAATCCCAGTTTGGCCCGATGCAGCACATGCGACGGGACGATGCCCTCCAGTGCCTGGCGCAGCGCGTACTTGGTCGTCTCCTTGGTGATCTTCTGGTCGTAGGGCAGACCCTCGGCGACCTTCAGCACTTCCGAATCCAGGAACGGCACCCGCAGTTCCAGCGAATTGGCCATCGTCATCTTGTCGGCCTTGACCAGGATGTCGCCACGCAGCCAGGTGAACAGGTCCAGATGCTGCATCCGCGCCACCGGATCCCAAGCTGCCGATTGCGCGTACAGCGGGGCGGTCACGTCCTGATGGGTCCATTCGGGACGGAATTCGCGCAGCACCGAACGCAATTGGGCATCGCTGAAACTGCGCGCGTTGCCGTAGTAGCGCTCCTCCAGGCCGAGGGAGCCGCGGTGCAGCAGGCTCTTGCCGCGGGTGCCGTCCGGAATCCGCTCCGACAACCGGCCCGCCAGCCGTCGCAGCCCCTTCGGCAGATATTCGAAGGGCTTGAGCGACAGCGGTTCCCGGTAGATCGTGTATCCGCCGAACAGTTCGTCGGCGCCCTCGCCCGAGAGCACGACCTTGACGTGCTTGCGGGCTTCCTTGGCTACGAAATACAACGGGACCAGCGCCGGATCGGCCACCGGATCATCGAGGTACCAGACGATTTCGGGAATCGCGGCGGCGAATTCGGCGGGGGAGACGACCTTGACGATGTGGCGGGCGCCGATCGCCTCGGCGCTCTCGGCGGCCACGTCGACCTCCGAATAGCCCTCGCGCTCGAAACCCGTGGTGAAGGTGATGAGTTTCGGGTTGTGCCGCATGGCCAGCGCCGCGATGGCGGTCGAGTCGATGCCGCCGGACAGGAACGATCCGACGGTGACATCGGCGCGCATGTGTTTGGCGACCGAGTCCTCCAACGCCGCGGCGATCTCGCGGTAGCGCGCGGCCTCCGACCCGGCCGCGAAGGAGCGCACCCGGAAATCCGGCCGGAAGTATCGGGTCGACTTCGGCTCGCCGCCCTCGCGCACGGTCGCGTAGGTGCCCGATTCCAGACGCCTGATCCCCGCGTGCAGCGTTTCCGGCTCCGGCACGTATTGCAGCACGGTGTAGTGCTCCAGCGCCCGCGGATCGAGGGCGTCGGACAGGCCGAGTGCGGGCAGCAGGTCGAGCAGGCTCTTCTTCTCGCTGGCGAAGGCGGTGCCGCCGGGGCCCGTCGCCAGGAACAACGGTTTGATGCCGAACGGGTCGCGAGCCAGGAACAGTTCCTCGGTCTCGGTATCCCAGATCGCGAAGGCGAACATGCCGCGCAGGCGTTTCACCGCGTCCGCGCCCCAGTAGTGGTACGCGGCCACGATGGCCTCGGAATCGCCCTCGGTGGCGAACATCGTGCCGTCGGGGAATTCCGCCCCGTGGTCGGCGGCGAGTTCTTCGCGCAGTTCGAGGTAGTTGTAGATCTCCCCGTTGAAGGTCAGCGCGTACCGCTGCGGGTTGTCGGCCGGACCCCAGCGCAGCGGCTGGTGCGAATGTTCGATATCGATGATCGAGAGCCGGTTGAAGCCGAAGATCATGTGGTCGTCGTGCCAGGTGCCGCGCTCGTCGGGGCCGCGGTGGCGCATGCAATGCAGGGCGTCGTAGACCTGGTCGACCACATCGGATGTCGCCGCATCAGCTGTCAGGAATCCGAGCAGTCCGCACACGGTGTCGGCAACCTCGTTTCTCCGGTCGGGACGCCCCCGTCCGGGGCGTCCGAAGTATCTTGCGGGGGACGGTGCGCGGTCTCCGCCGTGAGCGTGCGCGCCCGGTCTGACCGGGCCGCGATCGAGCGGAGCGCAGCGGCCGAAAACTCGTGTCCGAGTATGCCGCACGCACCGCATCCGCGCGTCACGGCAGTGCCGCCCTTCGCCCGTTCTCCGGTGCCGAGGCGACCGGTTCTACCGGTATCCAGGGCTTTTGTCATACCCGCGGAAGGCGGTCGCGTACCCGGCTCCCGCGGGCGGAGTGTCGAAGACGACCCGACGACGAACTGCGCGCCGGTTTGGTCTACGCTGCGTAGTACTCAGGTCATTCTCAGCTGGCGTGTGCACCACGTCGTGCCGGTGGCGGACGGCCTGAAACGTGCTTGGAACGTGTCGCCGGGGAGATCGCACCCTCGGCGGCGCATATGTCGGAATGTGTGGCGACCAGGAAGGCGTGAGCGTGGCGCACAAGGCGAGCGAAGAGATCGGGGCACGACCCGCCAGGGGCCGAGTCCTCCGGCGGGCCGGGCTGGCGGTATCCCTCGGGATCACCGCGATGCTCGTCTCGGGCTGCTCGATCGACAATGTCTGGCTGCGGTTCGGCTGGCCCTCCGGCATCACGCCGCAGGGCACCCGGATGCGGGAGCTGTGGACCTGGTCCGTCCTGGCCGCCCTGGTGATGGGCGTCCTGGTCTGGGGTCTGACCTTCTGGACCATCATCTTCCACCGCAAGAAGAAGGACTCGCCGGAGTTCCCGCGCCAGACCGGCTACAACGTGCCGCTGGAGCTGACCTACACGGCGATTCCGTTCGTCATCATCGCGGTGCTGTTCTACTTCACCGTCGTCGTGCAGAACTACGTGCACGAGAAGGTCCCGGATCCGGACGTCACCATCGACGTGACCGCCTTCCAGTGGAACTGGAAGTTCGGCTACCGCGATATCGACTTCAAGGACGGCTACAAGTTCGACGGTATCGACACCGTCCGCGAGGATGCCGCCAAGGAGCAGCTCGAGGAATACGAGCACCTCACCAAGGACGGACACCCGCAGCCGGGTCCGCTGCACGGCAAGCCCGCCAACGACATCCTCTCGTACCTGCACTACGACAAGATCGAGACCGTCGGCTCGTCGAGCGAGATCCCGGTCCTGGTGCTGCCGACGGGCAAGGTCATCGAGTTCCAGCTCGCCGCCGCGGACGTCATCCACGCCTTCTGGGTGCCGGAGTTCCTGTTCAAGCGCGACGTGATGCCGAACCCGAAGGAAAACCATTCCGACAACGTCTTCCAGATCACCGAGATCGAGAAGGAAGGCGCGTTCGTCGGCCGCTGCGCGGAGATGTGCGGTACCTACCACTCGATGATGAACTTCGAGGTCCGCGCGGTGTCGCCGGAGAACTTCACCAAGTACCTCGACGCGCGCAAGGCGGGCAAGACCAACGCCCAGGCGCTCGAGTCCATCGGTGAGTCCCCGGTCGCCACCTCGACCCGTCCGTTCAACACCGATCGCACGACCAAGACCGCGGCCGAAGCCAAGTAAGGGACTGATTCCGATATGAAGATCGAAGCGCGGATTTTCGAGCTGCTCACGGTGTTCTTCGTGATCACCGGCATCATCTACGGATTCTTCACCGGCAGGTCGCGCACCGGCGTCGAGTGGGCGGGCACCACCGCGATCGTGCTGACCGCGGGTCTGTCGCTGATCATCGGCACCTACTTCCGGTTCGTCGCCCGTCGTCTCGACCTGCGTCCGGAGGATTACGAGGACGCCGAGATCGTGGACGGCGCCGGTGACCTCGGCTTCTTCTCGCCGGGTAGCCCCTGGCCGATCCTGCTCGCGGGCGCGGGCTCGATCACCGCGCTGGGCCTGGCGTTCTTCCAGTTCTGGCTGATCGGCATCGGCGTGGTCTGCGTGCTGGCCGCGGCGGGCGGACTGGTCTTCGAGTACTACCTCGGCCCGGAGAAGCACTGAGCTCGTAGCGTGAGACAGCGAAGCGCCCCGCCACCGGCGGGGCGCTTCTCGTTGTGCGCCGACCTATCGGAGGTTCACCTGCCGAAGGCGTCGATGAGACGCTGGGTGGAACGCGGGGCCGCGTCCGCGAGGCCGCGCAGCGCGCGGGTCAGCGCGGGCCGGCGGCTCCGCGGGGTGTCGTAGCGCTCGCGGATGGTGTTCTCGATGGTGCGGGCCGACTCGGCGGCGGTGACCGCGAAATCGGCGGCGGCCTCGTCGGTGTCGGTGCCCGTCACCGGGTAGCGCACCGCGCTCACCTGGATACCGTGTGGCGCCAGCTCGGCGTCGGCGCACTGACCGAAGGTGGTCCATGCCGCCACGGAGCTGGCGTAGGACGCGAAATACGGGGTGGCGGCGGCATTCGGGTGCAACGGCCCGACATTGATGACGTGACCCGATCCCGATTGCAGCATCGCGGGCAGCAGGCCAAGGGTCAGGCGCAGCGGGCCGAAGTAGTTGGCGGCCATGGTGCGCTGATAGTCGCGGAAGCGATCCAGCGATTGCGTGACGGGGCGGCGCTGCGGGCGGGTCGCGTTGTTGACCAGGACGTCGACGGCGCCGAATTCGCCGCGCACCCAGTCGACGAGCTGGTCGATATCGCCGAGCGCGGACAGGTCGCACCGGTGCCAGCGCGCGAGCCCGCCGGTCGCGGTGATCTCCTCGCAGACGCCGACCAGTTGATCGGAGCGCCGCGCCACGAGCACCAATCGGGCCCCTCGCATGGCGAGCCTGGTCGCGGTGGCGCGGCCGACATCGGAACAGGCGTCGGTGACCAGGACGCAGAGGCCGCCGAGGGAATCGGCGGGGCAACGCGGAGCACGATCGGGGCGCAGACCGCCGGGGCGGAGGCGATCGGTGAATCGGACGGGCGCGGTGCGGAATTCGAGCATCGGAACAGCAACCTTCACAGTCGATGAACGCTGATCACACGCTTCGGCACCCCGCCGACGGTGTCGAAGCCACGACTCGCCGACCGGCGGCAGAACCCGGAGGGGAGCTACCGCCCAGCGACTTCACGGTGCGGCACAGTCTAATCGGCCGAGTCGTACCGCAGGGCGTGTTCGGAGACGCAGATGTCATCGATCGCGGAAACGATGTCGCGCAACAGTTCCGACGGCAGTGCCGAGGGCCGGAGCCGACAGGTGAAGGTGATCAGACCGTGGTCCTCGGTGGGCAGGTTGCGCCCCTCGGCCTCGGCCCGCAGATACGCGGAGCGCACGCCGTAGGTCATCGCGGAGATGACCGTGAAGCAGCCGGTGCGCTCGCGGTGCCCCGAGAACAGATCGTGCAGGCGGTAGAAGACCGAGCTGTAGCTCGACAGGGGCGCGAAGATGCCGACGCGGTAGGCGGGACCGCGTTCGGAGGAGCTGATCACCGTGTCGGCCAGGTATTCGGCGTCGCGCAGCGTCAGCACCTTGGGCGCGAACATCAGCGCGCCCGCCGCCGCGTTGCGTACCGGCATACCGGCACGGCCGCTCGCGGCCGAGGCGATCGCGCCCAGCGATTTCCTGGTCCTCGTCCCGACCTCGCGCCTGGCGCGCAGCGAGCGCGTCGGGGTGGTGGGGTAGAGGCTCGACCACTGGCCGAACCGGACGGTGCCCAGCTGCACCTGTCCGGTGCCGACCGGCCGGGACACCTTCAGCGGCGCGGTGTCGACCCAGCGGCCCACCTGCAATGCCGCGTTGGCGGGCCGCAGGATCTCGGCGTGCGCGTGTTCGACGAAGGAATCGAAATCCAGGAACCGATTCGCGTCGGTGGTGAGCCAGGTGTGGTCCTTGTCGATATCGATGGCGTCGAGGGTCAGCGCGGTGATGATGCCCGCCCGTCCGCCCGCGCCGAGGATTCGGTGGAACCGCTCGGTGTGGTGGTTGCGCCCGCAGGTGCCGATCCGCCCGTCGGGGTCGACGTATTCCAGATCGAGGATCTGGTCGGCGAACAGGCCGAACCGGTGCGAGGCGCTGCTGACGCCGCCGACCGAGGCGAAGCCGCCCGCGGTGATGTCGCGGTGGTCGCCGACGATCGGCAGGCCGAGGCCGTGCGCGCCGAGGCGTCGATCGATATCGGAGAGTTTGGCGCCCGCCTGTACCCGGACGGTCCGTTTGCCCAGGTTGATGTCGAGCACCGAATTCATCCGGCGCAACGACACCACGGCCCGGTGATCGGGCAGCGCGAGGCCGTCGTCGAGCAGCTCGCCGCCGCTCACCGTCAGTCGAGCCACGCGCCCCCGTGAATCCCGCACGGTGCGAACGACATCCGCGGTGTCACGAGGTAGAAATTCTTCGGCGGAGACAGAGTGCGGCGTGCTCATGGCACGAAAGCTAACCACAGCCGGGCCCTCGATGTGCACCCGAATCAAGGGGGGCTTGCGAGACTCCGCGCACACCCGCTCCGACCTGCGGTGATGCGGACCCTTCCGGCGGCTGTGGCCGGTTTCCGCGAACCGGTCCGGAATCGGACGGTCGGCGGGCGCCGCACCTTCTGCCGACGGTCTCGGACCGACGGCCTCGCCGTCGGTGTCGGCGGACTCGGCGGACGAACGATCGAGCAGACCGAACAGTCGGCCGAACGGCGGTCGGTTACCTTTCGGCGATACCGGCGCACGCTGTCCGATGATCCGAGACCGGTGCTACCGGACGGTCGGTACACGCGGTCCGTGATGGGTTGCCGGTTGGTGGCCGATAACGTCGAACTCGGTCCGATCCGGACCTCGCTCGGTGGGTGGCGCGAGGTCGAACGAGGCTCGGATGGACGAGACTCTCGGGAGGACCGCTCAGCCGGGACGGACGTCCGCCAGGGTCGCCACGACCTCGGGGAACCATCGCTCGTACTCGCGGCGCAGCGGGATCGCGGCCCGCAACTGTCCGAGTACGCCGAGTCCGGCGACGGCGGTGCGCGCGACCGTGGTGTGCTCGGACGGCATGGTCAGCTGTCGCAGCACATTGGTGACGCTGAGATCGGTGACCGCCGCCATCTGTCTGCGCATCCACCGCGAATCCAGTTCGAGTGTCGGCGCGAGGACGGCGTCGCGCAGCGGGGCGATCCTGGCGATGACGGTATCCATGTCGAGCGGCCGTCCCGGCGCGACGTAGCCGTTGCGGCGGATGGCCGCCTCCAGTTCGTCCGGGGCGCACCGCAGCATGGCCGGGGCGAAATCCTTGACCATGTCCAGGTATCCGGGCGGCCAGGGCGCGCAGGCGCCGAAATCGACCACGCCGAGCCGTCCGTCGGGCATGACACGGAAATTCCCGGGGTGCGGATCGCCGTAGAGCAGTCCGGCGCGGGTGGGTCCGGAGAACAGGAATCGCAGGATGAGCAGGCCGACGCGGTCGCGTTCGAAGGGCGTGCCGCGCGCGATGAGCCGCGACAGCGACGTGCCGTCGAGCCATTCGGTGACCAGGACATCGGGGTATTGCGCGATGACGCGCGGCACCACGAAATCGGGGTCGTCGGCATAGGCTTCGGCGAATCTGCTCTGGTGCGCCGCCTCGAGTTCGTAGTCGAGTTCTTCGCTGATGTAGGCGCACAATCGCTCGATGACCGAGCGCGAGTCCGCGCCGGGCAGTAGCGCGTTGAACATCGGCGCCATCCGCCGCAATGCCGTCAGGTCGTTGCCGATGGCCTGGCGCGCACCCGGATACATCACCTTGACCGCGACGGCCCTGCCGTCATGCCAGATCGCGCGGTGCACCTGACCGACCGAGGCGGAGGCGGGACGCCGGTCGTCGAAATCGAGGAACATGCTTCGCCAGCGCGGCCCCATCTGGTCGGCGAGTACGGCGTGCACGGTGGCGGGCAGCATCGACGGGGCCGAATCCTGAAGTCGCGCGAGCGCTTCCCGGTAGGGCCCGGCCACATCGGCGGGCAGGGCGAATTCGTAGATCGCGAGCATCTGGCCGAGTTTGGCGACACAGCCCTTCATCTCGCCGAGTACCGCGAAGACGTGCTGCGCGGTGCGCTCGCGGATATCCCGGTCGACCTCGGCCGCCGATCGGCCGATCGCCCGGCGGCCCGCGCCCGCGACCCGCCTGCCCGCGTAGGCGACCGGCAGCGCGGCCAGTTTCGCGCTGCGCACGGCCGCGCCGGTCGGCGGAACGTCGGACTTCCCGGCCGGCGTCCGGCGGGACAGCGGGAAGAGTCGACCACCGGGATCGCGGCGGACCATGCACACCTCATCTCACACGCGCGTACCGAACGCCTCGGACGCAGGAACAACTCGGCCGCACGACAACTCGGCTGTACCCCCGACGCTATCGTGCCCGAACAACGCTGCCGACGCGGCGGATTCGGGTCCGCTCACGAGGACAACCGGTCCAGCGTCGCGAGGAAGCGCTCCTCGGGATAGATACAGAGCTGATCGGCTTCGTGGCGGATGGAGGCCGCGAGGTCGATGGCGCCGTGATGCCACCAGTACACGTCCTGGCTGACCGGCCACGGCCGCTTGGTGTATTCGAGGACGGCGAGTTGGGCCAGCAGCGTGGTCGCCCGGATCACCTGGACGTCGGTCACCGGGTAGGCGTAGATGTGGCGTTGGGAGGGGATGACGAAAACCGTTCCCGCCGTTCCCGCGACCGGATAGTCGTCGCCGAGCCAGCGGGCGTGCGCGGTGATGTAGTCCGAGATGCCGCACAGCATCGTGAGTTCGATGCGGGCTTGGCGCGGGCTGTCGAAATCGTGGGTGACCACGTCGAGCGGACCGTCGGCGCGGGTGTTGTATTCGGCCAGTTCGAACAGTCCCGCCGCGTCGATGGGCCAGTTCGCGAGCATCGGGTAGGTGACCGGAGCCATGGTGTGCACCTGGTCGATGAGCACCCGCTGCACCAGACCCGGCGCCACCGGCCGGTGCACGACCTCGGGCGCGGTCGCCTCCGCGGAGTAGAGCCGGGTACGGATGAGATGACGCATCATCGCGAAATCGCTGGTGTCGAGCGGATCGTGGTCGGCGGCGACCTGGATCAGGCTGGTACTCAGATAATCCGCGACCAGGGCGGGCCACTGTTCGCGGGGTTCGTCGTCGGCCATCCGCCGCAGATTCGTCAGACCGACCAGCACGTTGCCGCCGGGTCCGGAAAGGATCACGTCGTCGGCGGCGGCCGCGGTCCGGCAGGAATATCCCAGCTGGTGCGCGGCCGCGACGGTCAGCGACATGAGCAGATCGGGCGATGACTCGGACACAACGGCCCCCTCGCTCGTATTGCGGAACATCGGGTTTCGCGCTGCCGCGCCGACGCTCCGCGAATGACCCCGGGAAGTCGTACACAGTGATTGTGCACCGCGGACGCGGATCGTGTCCGGGGTTGGCCAGGATCGGGCGTGGGCGCGGAGCCCGGACCCTCCCCGGAGCGATCAGCGTCGCGAGATCATACCGGCCAGTCGGTGATGTAGTTCGCCTGCCCAATCCCGGTGCCCCAGTGCGGCGTAGTCGACCCACAGCGCGTCGAAGACATCGCTGCCCTCGGAATACCAGGTGCCGCGTTTATCCGCCTCCAGCACGACGCTCATGCCGTGCTCGGCGGCGATGAAGGTGACCTCGAGCTGGTTCAACTGCGGATAATTGTGCGAGCCGCCGAATTCGATCTCCTGGTAGAACGGCAACTGCTGCGCGGAATTCCTGATCCGGCCCGCCTCCACGTCGGCGCTGCGCAGCGGAAATCCCAAGCGTTCCACCGCCTCCAGCAGCACGTGCTGCGCGGGCAGCGCTCCCACGCCGATGGGGTCGGTGTCGGCGGCGTCGACCGCGCCCTGGATCTCGACGACGGTGCGCAGCGCGACCTGGGTGCCCGGCAACTGGCGGCCGTTGTAGAAGGTGATGGGAGTTTCCATCGGCGCCCTGGCCCCGAACCGGAATTCCAGCGGCGCGCCGACCGGCAGGTGCAGCGGTCCGTGCACCGCCGTCCAGCCGAAGCCGGTGTCACGATGACCCTCGTGGTCCTCGTACTCCTGCTCCACCCGGGTCACGAATTCGACGGCGATCCGCGAGATGTCCTGCGCGACATTGCCGCCGCGCAACCGGATGACGCCCTCGACGATGCCACCGGGCTGCACACCGTGGGTGAACAGTTCGGTCTCGACCTCCGCGCCGCCGACCCCCGCGGCAGCCAACAATTTCTTGAACATGTCCGGAAGTCTTACCGTCGCACCATAAGAGCGGCTTGTCGTTCGCTTGGGGGTGTGAGCAACCTCATCGGGGCCGGGAACGAGAGAAGCCCCGAGCGTGGCTCGGGGCTTCTCGGCAGGCGGATTCGCTCAGCCCGCCTTCGATTCGGGGATGCGGGTCGCCTCGGGGCTGCTACCCGAGGGCACGCCCTTCTTGAGGCTGTGGGCGTACACGTCCACGTATTCCTGCCCGCCGAGCTGCATGAGTTCGTACATCACCTCGTCGGTGACGGCGCGTTCGACGAAGCGGTTGCCGCCCATGCCCTCGTATCGGGAGAAGTCGATCGGGGTACCGAATTTGACGGTCACCTTCTGGCGACGCCAGCGGAAGGGGCCGGGAGGCGAGACGCCGTCGGTGCCGATGACGGCGACCGGGATGACGGGAACGCCGGTCTCGAGCGCGAGCCGGGCCATGCCGGTCTTGCCCTTGTAGAGGCGGCCGTCGGGGGAGCGGGTGCCCTCCGGGTAGAGACCGACGAGCCGTCCTTCGTCGAGCAGTTTGCGCGCGGCGCTGAGCGCGTCCTCGGCGGCGCTGGCGCCGGTGCGGTCGATCGGATACTGACCGGAGGTGGTGAAGAACCACTTCTGCAAGCGGCCCTTGAATCCCGGGGTGTTGAAGTATTCGGCCTTGGCCAGGTAATTGATCCGGCGGGGGCTCATCAGTGGCGCGAACAGCCAGTCGGCGAAGGAGAGGTGGTTACCCGCCATGATGGCGGGCCCGTCGGTGGGGACATTTTCCAGGCCTTGGACCGTCGGCCGGTTGTAGAGATGCATCAACGGTCCCAGCAGCACGTACTTCAGCAGCCAGTAGAACATGACGTCCTTCCCCCGGGACCGGGATAGAAGTGGGCAACCTGCGTAGTTGCCGACTTTACCGCTGGTCGGAGATCACATCCAATCGCAGCGAGGTATGTCACCACATTGCCGTGATCCATTCCGCAATCCCGTGGCATCAGTCCCCTTGACAGGTACCTGTATTCGAACGTATGTCCGGTTTGTGAGTTCGTCAGCGGCGGGTGGGGGCGACGTGATTCGGCTGCGGGGCGGTGTCGACGAGGACCGCGCGCGCCAGTTCCGCCGCGCCGATCATCCCCGCCGCCTCGCCCAACTGGGTGGTTCGGATGCGGGCGAGCGGCCGATGACCGGCTCCGGTGACCGCGCGCGCGTACTCCTCGCGCGCCTCGTCGAGGAACAGCGGAGCCGAACTGCTGACTCCGCCCGCGATCACCACCAGATCCGGATCGAAGATATCGCTGACGAACGCGAGTCCGAGTCCGAGCCACCGGGCGAAATCGGCCACGGCACGCACCGCGATCGGATCGCCGTCCTGCGCGGCGCCCGCCACCCGGCGACCGGTCAGCGAACCGGGATCGCGGAAAACCTCGCGGGCGAGCACGGTGGACCGCACCGGATCGGTCGCCAGCAATTCGATCGCGGTGTCGGCGAGCGCCGTGCCGCTGCAATACCGCTCCCAGCATCCGCGTTTGCCGCACGGGCAGGCCCGGCCGTCCGGCACCACCTGGAGATGCCCCAGTTCCGGTGCGACGCCGTGGCTTCCGCGATACAGCGTGCCGTCGATGAGCAGCGCCGCGCCGATCCCGGTGCCGATCGCCACCAGCACCACGTTGTGCCCGCCCGCCGCGGCCCCGAAGCGGTACTCGGCCCAGGCCGCGGCGTTCGCGTCGTGTTCGAGGATGACGGGCAGATCCAATCGCCCGGTGAGCCGCTGCGCCACGGGAGTGTCCTGCCACGGCAGATGCGGGGCGAAGCGCACCGTGGAGCGGTCGGCGTTGATGAAACCCGCGACCGCGAGCCCGACCGCGCCGATCGGATGACGTTCGCGCAGTTCGTGCACGGCCCGTTCCAGCGCGTTCTCCAGCGCTCGGGCCGAATGCGGGGTCGGGGCCTGGACGGTGTCGAGCACCTCGCCGTCGCCGTCGACGACCGAGGCGCGGATATTGGTGCCCCCGACGTCGATACCGACGGTCAGCGGAGTGGCGGGTGAGGTCCGATCGGTCATGCCTTGATCGTCACGGGAATGCCGACGTACTTCGATCGCGCCCGGCCCGCGGCCGCGGGCCGCCCCGGTCGCGGCCGGTCCGCCGCGTCGTCGGACTCGCGTTGCCGACGCGTATGCTGGTGTGGCGCAGCACCTTCGGACTCGGCAGCTTCGTGTCTGCCGCCTTCGGACTCGGCATCGGCGGGCACCGGTTCGACCGGCGCGCCCGCGAGTGCTTCGCGCAGCACCGTCACGATGGCCGTGCCGTGATCGGCGATCGCCGCCACGACCTCGTGATGTTCACCGCGCATCAGCGCCGCCGCGGCGCAGACCGGGCACCAGCTGCAACTCGACCATTCGCCCGGTTGGTCCGCCGCGTGCCGCAGGACGGGTTCGACCCGTTCCAAGACGGTTTCGGCCAGTAGTTTGAGTTCCTCGGCGAATTCGCCGAAGCCGTCACCGGGTTCCTCGTCGGGCCCCGGGCGGGAATCGCGCGGTCGCGTCATCGCGGCCACATTTCCGGATCCGGGACGAAGCGCACGACCAGGTATCCGTCATCGAGTTCGGCGCCGTCGACCATGCACCGTCGCAACACCGGAGCCAGGCGCACCCGGCGCCGCACCCCGTCCGCTCCCACGATCAAATCGTCCTCCACTCGTCCCAGTCGCAGCGTCGCCGGATCGGCGACGGGCAGGGGCAGCCGCAGCGAGTACACCGAATGCAGGCCGGTGCCCGACTCACATCGAACCATCGGCACAGCGGAACTCGCGTGAACCTCCCGTACTTCCGTTGGATTGTCGCCAAGCATAGGATGCGCGTCCACCGCGTACGACAGGGCGGACAGCGACCCGTAGCCGACCGGCTCCGAGCCGGTGTGCTGGGCCGTCAGCACCGGGATACCCGGCACGGCCTGTCGCATTCGCGCGATGACGTCGAGTTGTTCGGCGCGGCGGTTCAGATACCAGTGCGCCGCAGGATGTTCCGAGGGACCCGACGGCGGCGGTGCGGGCGGCAGCACCTTGTTGACGATCACCTCGGTCACCCGGAGTCCGAGCAGGACCGCCGCCGACCGCAGCCGTGCGGTCTCGGCGACGGCGAGTTGTTCGGCGAGGGTGACCAGGCGCGCCGCGGTGCGGTCGTGATCGCCGAGCAGGTCGTTCACCTCGGTGACCGCGGTGACGATCCGCTCCACCGTCGCCGCCAGCACCGCGCGGCGCAGGTCGGCGCCGATACCGCTCATCGTGCGCGCGTGCGGCGGCCAGACCCGCTCCACATAGCCGAGCAGGGTCGGCGGCGCGCTCAGCACGCGCAGCATGTCGGCCGACGGCGGGCAGTCGAGGACGATCACGTCCCAGTCGTCCTCGCTCGCCAGCTGGGCCACTTCCACCAGCATCAGCAGTTCCTGGACGCCGGGCAGACCGGTCAACTCGGCCGGATCGAGTGCGGCGATATCGATGCCGTGGTCGTGTCCGGCGTCCGCGCCGAGCACATGGACCACTTCGCGGAACCGATCCTCCAGCAGCGCGAGCGAATCCAACTCGATCACATCGAGATCGGGCGCGACGTTCACGATTCCGGCGATCGTTCCCGCGTCGTGCGGGAAGCGGAAACCGAAAGCGTCACCGAGCGAATGCGACTGGTCCAGTGAGGCGAGCAGCACCCGGCGGCCCGCGCGGGCGTGCGCGATGGCCGTCGCGCACGCCAGCGTCGTCTTGCCGACCCCACCCTTGCCGATGAACAGTTCCAGACGGGTCCGCGCCGCGGTCAGCCTTCGACCCGTTTCTTCAGTTCTTTCAGCGCGGTATCGGTGATCACCTTCTCGGCCTTGCGCTTGAACATGCCGATCATCGGGATATTCAGGTCGACGGTCAGCTCGTAGGTGACCTCGGTGGTGCCGTCGGGCAGATCGCGCAGTTCGTAGGTGCCGTCCTGCGCCTTCTGTAGCTCGCCGCTGGTCATTCGCCAGCTGACCGCCTTGTCGTCGGGACGCCAGGTGTAGGAGAGCACGTAGGTGTCCTTCACGACGCCCGCGTCGAGCACGAACCGCGCGGTCAGCGCACGGCCGTCGGCCCCCTTCTCCAGCACCTCGACGGATTTCGCCGCCGCGACCCATTCCGGGTAGGACTCCACGTCGGCGATGACGGCCATCACCCGCCGCGAAGGTGCCTCGATGAGGATCGACCTCTGGGTCCGGTCGGCCATGGTGGTCAACGGTTCCTTTCCAGCGACGGTGCTCGTCCCGGTGACGGGTTGCGGTCGGCGAAGCGTGGGTCAAGCGGCGGGGGTCACGCCCGCGGCACGACCCGCTTCCAGCCGTGCCTTGATCTCGAACGACATCCGTTTGCCCGCGACCCGGCGGGTACGGATGACCGCGAGCAGACGGCGCGGCGACATCCGCTCGACTCCCGGCGGCTCGGCGTGCAGGAAATAGTGCAGGATCACCCCGTCCAGCGCGGGCTGCAACCACACCTCCATGGTGCCGGTCAGCCCGCCGCCGACCGTCCAGCGAATCCCCTTGTCGCCGCGATCTTCCCTGACCTCGAGTTCGAGATCCGGCCACCACTCGCGCCAACGGTTCGGCCCGCCGAGCACCTCGGCGACAGCGGCGCCGTCGGCGGCGACGAATGTCTGATCCGCGACCTGAATACTGCTCACACCGCTGAGCGTAGTTGATGCGGTTACGTGCGCATACGCCACTGTCACCGGGTGCGGATCGCCGCGGCGCACCCGGCGTCGACCACTCAGCGCAACAGGTGCCGCAGCCGCGCTCCCAGGCTGTCCCAGCGCCACTGCCGCTCGACGAATTCGCGACCGGCCGCGCCCATCTTCGCGGCGGCGTCGCGGTCGGAGAGGATGTCGACGATGGCGTTGGCGATCCCGGTGGCGTCGCGACCGTCGACCACATGTCCGGTCTTGCCTTCGAGCACCGTCTCGGGCGCACCGCCGGAATTGCCCGCGACCACGGGAACCCCGGTGGCCGAGGCTTCCAGATAGACGATGCCGAGGCCTTCGACGTCGAGCCCGGCCCCGCGGGTGCGGCTCGGCATCGCGAACACGTCGGCGATGGTGTGATGCGCGGCGAGTTCGGCCGAGGGCACCCGCCCGGTGAACACCACATCGTCGGCGACGCCCGTCGCGGCGGCCAGCCCGCGCAATTTCTGCTCGTACGGGCCACCGCCCGCGATCACCAGCACCGCGCCGTCGACGCGTTCGCGGATCTCGCGCATGGCGACGATCAGCGCGTCCTGGCCCTTACGCGGCACCAGACGGGACAGGCAGAGCACGGTGGGGCGGTCGTCGAGTCCGTAGCGGGCGCGCAATTCGGCGCGGGCCCCCGGATCGGGACGGAACACCTCGGTGTCGACGCCGGGCGGCAGGTACTCCAGCGCCGCGGTCGGTCCGAACGCGGAGGCGAAGCGTCCGCGCGTGTACTTGCTGACATAGGTGATCACGTCGGTGTTCGTCCCGATCGCCCGCAGTGCCTGTCGCGCGCCGGGCAGCATCGACCAGCCGACCTCGTGTCCGTGCGTGCTGGCGAGAACGCGTTCCGCGCCCGCCCGGCGCAGCATCGGCGACAACAACGCCAGCGGCGCCGCCGCGCCGAACCACACGGTGTCGCAATTCTCGCTCCGCAGCAGCCGCGCCGCCCGCCGCAGTACCAGGGGGGTCGGCAGCATCAGCGTGGTGGGATGGCGCACGACCTGGAACTTCTGCGCGGCGTCGAATTTCAGATGCGAATCCCCGCGCCAGCGCGGCGCGTAGACGACCAGATCGTCGGGCGGCAGCTGTCCGGCGAGCGCCTGCAGATACGACTGGATACCGCCCGGCCGTGGCGGGAAATCATTGGTAACCAGCAGAGTTCGGGCCATGGGATAAACCTACTGTGTCGGAGGGGCCGCGTTTTCGGCGCGGCGTGTTCGTTTCGGCGGCCGATGATCGCCGCAGCCGGTGCGGGATCAGCTCCGCGGTTACCGCGGTTGCGCCGACAGCCACTCGCGCCACCGTGTCACGAACTCGGCCGTGTCGGTGCCGAGGACTTCGCGCAGCATCCGATCCTGCGCGGCGGAATCGGCCGGGCCCGCCGCGATCGCGCGGTACAGCTCGACCAGGTCGGCTTCGCCGTACTTCTCCGCGACGAACGCGCACGCCGACCACGCCGACTCGTAGGTCTCCGCGGCTCGGCTCCCGGCGAAATCGGCGTCGGCGGGCAGACCGGTCGGGAGTCCACCCGCGCGGATCCTGGCGGCGACCGTCGGTGCGATATCGCCGAAACGGTGACCGCGGGCCCGGTGCGCGGCGTATTCGGCGAACCCTTCGAGCATCCACCGCGCGGCACCGTCGACGGTGACGGCGCGGGTCGCCACGTGGGTGAGTTCGTGGCGGAGCAGGGTCCGCAATTGATCAGGGGTCAGCCGCGCTCCGGCGTCGGGGCTGAACACCACCCGCTGACCGGTCGGCATCGTGCCGGGCGCGAACGGGTCGGTGACCGTGACCGCGGCGACCTCGCCGGGCAGCAGCGAACCCGCGCGCACCAGGGCCGCGAATTCCGAGGCATTGCCCGCGACGACGATCATCGCCGAACGTGGCCACCGCGGCCCCCACAGCTCGGTGACGGCGGCAACGGCTCGCGGCAGTTCGTCGCCGAGGACCGCCATCTCGGCCTGTCCGTTCTCGTGCCCGACGACCAGCGACTCCTGCCCGTCACCGGTCGCGATCCGCTCGGTGTCGATCGCACCGAACGGTTCGAGAATCCGGCGCACGGTCGCCAGTCGCGGATCATCGGCCGCGGCCTGCCCGAGCGACTGCGCCGACGCGGGTTGCGCGGCGCGGATCTCGGGCAGCGCGAAATTCGGCAGGACGACCAGCGCACCGCAGGCGCAGGTCAGCATCACCACCGTTGTGAGGGTCAGGGCGAACTGGCCGCGTCCGCGCGCCGTGCACCAGGCACGTAACCCTCGTATCCGCATAGCAGATCAGTATCGCCGAGCGGAGTGAAACGGTGTCGAGGAGATGGGGGCAACGGCGACGGGGACGCCGAAGGTGGAGGCGTGCAACATCAGGCCGTTGCCCGCGTAGATCCCGACGTGGGAGATCTCGGGATAGAAGAACACGACGTCACCGGGCTGCATATCGCTCTTCTTCACCGGCGTGCCGAAATTGGCCTGTTGGGAGCTCGTGCGCGGGACGTTCTTGCCGACCTGCTTGAAGGCCCACTGGACCAGGCCGGAGCAGTCGAACTGGTCGGGGCCGGTCGCGCCCCAGACGTAGGGATCGCCGACGCGGGTCAGGCCCGCCGCGAGCGCGCTGGTGCCGCTGCCGGGGACGAGTCCCTGCAACAGGGTGTCGCGGTCGAAGCCGGGCGGGAAGGGCGAACCGGCCCACGCGGCCTTGTCCCGGACCGACAGCGAGGTCCACGCCTCGACCACCTGGGCGATGGCGCCCCCGAGTTCGCTTTGTTTGCGCTCGAGGTCGGCGCGCACCTGCTCGGCGCGGGTGGCGGCCGCGCGGGCGGCATCGGCGGCCGAATGCGCGGCGGCCTCGGCGGCAGCGGCGGCGTCGCCGGCCTTCTTGAACTGCTTGAGTTGATCGGTGGTCTGGGTCTCCACCACATCCAGCATCGACATCTGGTCGAGCAGCTGCTGCGGCGAATCGCTGACCAGCACCGCGAACATCCGGTTGGTGCGCGCGCCCTGATAGGCGGCGATCGCGGTGCGGTCGATGACCGGCTGGAATTTCCTGACCTCGTCGCGGGCCGCGTTCACCGCGTCGGTCTTGGTGGCGAGCAACGCCTCGGCGTCGTTCTGGACGGCGAGTTTCGCGTCCAGATCGGCCTGGGCGTCCAGCGCCTGCTGATTGAGCTGATCGGAGCTTCGCGACAGTTCGATCATGCGCGCGACCGCTTCGCTCGCCGTCGAGGGCAGGGCGACGGGATCGGCCGCGGCCGGACCGGCGGCGCACGGGGCGGTGGCGAGCACCGCGGCTGCCAGAATCCCTCCCGCCAGACGCTTCGGCGAATGTCTCCGGTGTGGTGCCACGGTGTACGTTGCCCCGTTCTCTCGAGCGACGATGTTCAGCGGACGGGCCGAAACAACGGGGCGGACGGCCCTGTGACCCGCGTAGGTCTCGATTAGGTTACGGAACGGCGTATCTCCGTGTCCAGTAGGGCACAAACACGTCACATTCGCCATCCGGAGGCATGGCTGTGACGTAGCTCCGCGGCCGCGAGAGCGTCCCCGGCGAGCCGCCCGGCGGCGCGATCGCGCGAACCGGGCCGAACTCGCCGGGCGGACCGATCAGAAGTGGCGCGCGCCCGTGACCGGCATCGACGAGATCGGGGCGATCATGACCGGGGTGCCGGAGGTGGAGGCGTGGACGACGTTGCCGTCACCGGCGTACAGGCCGGAGTGGCCGCCGCCGTAGAACGACACCAGGTCGCCCGGCTGTAGTGCGTCGAGCGAGACGGGTGCGCCCGCGTTGAGCTGGGCGCCGCTGGTGCGCGGTAGATCCATGCCCGCTTCGCGGTAGGCCCACTGCACGAGGCCGGAGCAGTCGAAGGCGTTGGGCCCCGCCGCGCCGTACACGTACGGTGCGCCGAGTTTGCTCATGGCGGCGTCGAGGGCGACCTCGCCGAGGCTCTTCTGGGGGGCCACGAAGGGCAGCGGGCCGCCGGGCAGTTCGATGCCGGGGATGGCCGGGATCTGGATCTCGTTGGGAACCTCGAAGGTCCCGACGCCGGGGATGGTCACCGGCTGGGCCGACGCCGGAGCGGCGGGCAGGAGGATCGCGCCGATGGTGGCAGCGCCGACGGCTCCAGCGGCGACGGCACGCCGCGCCTGTCGCTTGACGGTGTTGGACGCCATGATGCGTACTTCCAATCTGCCCCACGACGCCGCACCCGGTGGTGCGGCGGACTGCGTGCCTACCGCTTCGACGCGGCGGGACTCCGTGAGGTCTCGAAAAGGTTACGAACACATCACGGGTGTTTGTAAAGCCGTGACAATCCGAAATGCCAACGCTCAACATAAGGTCGACACTGCACGTGGGACATATCTCACAGACAATCACGAAACGATAACTAGCAATTTTCATGCATCCGCTCCCGGTGGAATCCCGGGCGTGTCTCCCTATTTCGCTCGGGTTACCGACGGCGTGTCGAATCGGTATTCTCCCAGTTCGCCATGCGTGTTCCGATGGTACGGCCGTCCCGAAATCGGACAAGTGTCCGAAAGGTCTGATCGGATCGCGGGGCTCGCCTTCGGTGTCGCTCGCGCTCGAGAGGTGTCAGTCGGGCAATTGATTCATATTCCTATCGACTGTGAGCTGCCTCTCTTTTGGGTGTACTAGATCATTCAGCGGGCACCGAAACGAAATCCCCGTGTTGTAATTCGTTCATTTCGCGGGAGTTTTCGCGCGCCCGTATCTGTCGGACCCGGGCCCTAGGCTGCACGCCGTGCCCGACCCCGCAGCGCCAACGGCCGCCGCCAAGCAGTTGGCGTTCGACGAACTCGACACCCCGCTCTACGACACCACCTTCGTCGTCGTCGACCTGGAGACCACGGGAACGAGTCCGGACGGCGACGCGATCACCGAGATCGGCGCCGTGAAAGTGCGCGGCGGTGTCGTGCTCGGCGAGTTCGCCACCCTGATCAACCCCGGCCGCGAGATTCCGCCCACGATCGTGCACGTCACCGGGATCACCACGGCCATGGTCTACGCCGCGCCGCGCATCGAGGCGGTGCTGCCCGGGTTCCTGGAATTCGCCGCCGGCGCGGTCCTGGTCGCGCACAACGCCCGCTTCGACACCGCGTTCCTGCGCGCGGCGGCGGCACGGCTGGACACCCCGTGGCCGAATTTCCCGGTGCTGTGCACCGTGAAGCTGGCGCGGCGGGTGCTGACCCGCGACGAGGCGCCCTCGGTGCGACTCGGCGTCCTGGCGCGGGTACTCGGCGCGAGCACCGAACCGACCCACCGCGCCCTCGACGACGCCAAGGCCACCGTCGACGTGCTGCACGCCCTGATGGCCCGTGTCGGCAATCAGGGCGTGCACAGCCTCACCGAACTGATGGACTACCTGCCCGGCGTCACCACCGGCCAGCGCGCCAAACGAATCTTCGCCACCGACCTGCCGCAGGCGCCCGGTGTCTACCTCTTCCGCGGCCCCGCCGACGAAGTCCTCTACATAGGCACTGCGGTGAATCTGCGCCGGCGCGTGCGCAACTACTTCACCGGTTCGGAGACCAGGGGCCGGATGAAGGAGATGGTCGCGCTCGCCACCCGGGTCGACCACGTCGTGTGCGCCCACGGTCTCGAGGCGGGCGTGCGGGAACTGCGACTGCTCGTCGCGCACGCCCCGCCCTACAACCGGCGCTCCAAATTTCCCCGGCGGGCGTGGTGGCTGACGCTGACCGACGAGCCGTTCCCGCGATTCGCGGTGGTCCGTGCCCCGACCGCGTACGCCCTCGGCCCCTTTCGTTCTCGTCAGGATGCCGCCGATATCGCGGCCACCGTGGCCGAGCATTCCGGGCTGAGAACCTGCACCGCCCGGTTGCCACGTGACGGGGTCCACGACTGCCCGCCCACGGCCGTCGGCGGTTGTCCCGCCGCCACCGCGTCCGGAAACCCCACGGTGATGGCGGATTACGCCGCCGCTCCCGTCGCGGTGCGCGCGCTGTTCAGCGGATATTCCGATGTCGTCCTGCGACAGATGGTCGACACGATCGACACCCACGCCCGCGCCGAACATTTCGAGGCCGCGGCCCGATTGCGCGACCGCGCCGTCGCCGTGGTCCGCGCGCTGCGCCGCGTGCAGCGCCTCGCCGCCCTGTCCCGGCTGAGCGAGATCATCGTGGCGGGCCCGGACGGCGCGGGCGGTTGGGAGTTCGCGGTGATCCGATACGGCCGCCTGGCCGCCTCGGGCACGGCGGCACGGGGCACGCCGCCCATGCCGGTGGTCGAACACCTGGTGGCCGCCGCGGAAACCGTTGTCCCGGAGGGTGATTCCGTGGCGGCGTGGATGGAGCCGCCGGAGGTCGCGCGCACCGCGTCGGGTCCACCGCTGCGCGGCGCGCCCCCGGAGGAAGTGGGTCTGGTCCTACGGTGGCTGACGCGGCCGGGTGTGCGGATCGTGCGGACCGCCGAGGGGTACTGCGAACCCGTCCACGGCGCCGCGCGGTGGACGGCATGGGCCGAGATCGCGGAGAACGCAGCAGCCGCGGCCAGGGAATCGGAGGGCGCGGACTACATCGACGCCTCGGCGGGGACGGGCCGGACGGGATCGCGCCCGTGACCCACGCGGGCCGGTCGGCGGCCTAGGCTGGCGCTCATGATTAACGCGATCGTGCTGATCCAGGCCGACAACGGCCGCATTCCGGAGACCGCGCAGGCGCTCGCCGACACCGAGGGTGTCGCCGAGGTCTATTCGTGCGCGGGCGATGTGGATCTGATCGCCATCGTGCGGGTGCGCGACCACGCGCAGATCGCCGACGTGGTGACCGGCCGCATCGACAAGACCCCCGGCGTGCTGCGCACCGTCACCCATATCGCGTTCAAGTCGTATTCGAGCGCGGACGTGGAAGCCGGGTTCTCACTCGGCGAATGAATCGGCTCAGGAGATCTGCAGCGACGCGCCGTTCGTCGTCGCGATCTGACTCGGGGTGAGGACCGCGGTCACCTCGCCCCGACATCCCGGCCTGCTGTAGACGGTCACGGTGGCGTCGGTGTGGTTCTCGACCGTCAGCTGCGGTCTGCCCGCGGTCGCCTCGAGGCATCCGACCGGATCGCGGAGTACGGAGCCGTCCATGACGACGCTGCCCTGGGCGGCGTAGGCCGATGGGGCGGTGACGAGCGCGCCCGCCACCGCCAGCGCACCGAATGCCGCGCGCATCATGCCTGCACTCCTTGCGAATCGTTCCGACCGGCAGGCACCGTTCGCGATGGCCGATCCCGGGGGCCGGGTGCCGCGACTGTAGCGGCGGCCGCCGGCTGTACCGAGGATTGTGCCCGGTGCGTTGCCCGGTCGCTGTTTAAGACCGGTCGGTATGTAATTGGCGCCGCAGCTCCACCATCGGAAACCGTGCTACCAGGCGATATCCTACGCTCGCCCGGTAACGGAGCCCGATTCGCGAGCCGTCCGTCGTTCGGCGCCCCACCCTCGCGGGACGCCGCGTTCTCAGTCCTCGCCGAGGGTGCAGGTGAGTTTGGCCCAGCTGTCCAGCAGAGCCGCGGCCTGCCCGTTGTCGATCGCGGCGGCGGCGCGTTCGATGCCCGCGGCCAGCGCTTCGTGGATATCGACATCGAAATCGTGCGCGCCCTGGGACAGGTCGTAGGCGACGATCGCCGCGGCCGAATTCACCAGCACCGCGTCGCGGACCGCGCCCACGGTGCCCGCGAGCACATCCCGGGCCACCCCGGCGTTGACGTTCGCGTCACCGCCGCGCAGCGCGTCCAGGTCGACGCGGGCGATGCCGAGCCGGGTGGGGTCGATCGTGGTCTCGCGCAGCCGTCCGCCCGACACCACCCAGGCGGAGGTGGTGTCGGAGGTGGTGATCTCGTCGAGGCCGTCGTCACCGCGCACCACGAGGGCGCTCGCGCCGCGTTCGGCGAAGACCCCGGCGATGACGGGCAGCAGATCGGGGAACGCGCAGCCGATCAGACCCGCACGCGGTTGCGCCGGATTCGTGAGCGGGCCGAGCACGTTGAAGACGGTGGGGATGCCGATCTCCTTGCGCGCCGGTCCGGCGAACCGCAGGGCCGGATGGAACAGCGGCGCGAAACAGAAGCCGATCCCGGCCTCGCGCACCGAACGCGCGACCGATTCGGGGCCAAGCGCGAGTTTCACCCCGAGCGCCTCCAGCACATCGGCGCCGCCGCTCTTGGACGAGGCCGCGCGATTGCCGTGCTTGACCACGGGCACACCCGCCGAAGCCACCACGATCGAGGACATGGTGGAGATGTTCACCGAACCGGACCGGTCACCGCCGGTGCCGACGATATCGACCGCGTCACCGTCGATGTGGACCAGCCGCGCGTGCCCGAGCATGCCGGTCGCCAAGCCCGACAGTTCCTCCGGCGTCGGACCCTTGATCTTCATGGCGACGCCGAACGCCGCGATCTGCGCCTGCGTCGCGTTGTCGGTGAAGATCTCGTTGATCACCCAGGTCGTGTCGTCGGCGGCCAGATCGCCACCGTCGGCGAGGGTGCCCAACACCTGGGGCCAACTACGCACGGTCATCTCCACATACTCCCGTCACCACCGGCTCGCGCACCAGTTCGTCGCGATGCAGCCTAGTGGGCCGCGCGGTGTTCGCGCTGTCGGATATTCGCGGGAGTCGCGGTCCGGAATGCGGTGATCAGCGCGCTCGCTGCTCGGTGATCACCGCGCTCGGTGATCACCGCGCTGGAACCCGCGGCGCTCGCAGAGTCCGCCCACGCAGCGTCCCACACCCCGCAGTCCGCGCCCGTACGGGCTGACGTTCACGAGTGAGCGGCGTCGGTTCCGCCCGGTTGCAGTGCGTCCCAGCCGTCGGCGAATCCGTCGTGGCGCTGGGCCAGACCCGCCATCCTGGAGCGTTCCTGCGAGCAGTGCAGTGCGTCGAGTACCTGGACTCGTCGCAGGATCAGCGGTGCGAGCGCGTCCCCGGTGACCGGATTCGGTTCCGGCGCGTAGCCGTCCTGCGCGGCGATCTCGCACACCCGCCCGTGCCGGTCCGCCGGAATCCGCAGGTGATGGCGCAACACCACGGCGGCCTCGGGGTCGAATCCGGTCGCGCGGGCGAGTGCGGCCGAACACGCCTCCGCGTCGTCGAAACTCGAGGCGACCACCACCAGATCGGTCCGCGACGGGTCGAGCGGTTCGGGTCCCTTCCGGCCGAAGAGTCGCCGCCACAGTCCGGTCGCCACATTCGCCTCCATCTCAGCTTCTCCTTACCCGAGGCTGCCATAGTTGCCCGTGTCGTCGCGTCGCGACGGGGGCATCGCGGGCGATCCGGCGCGTGGATCCGGTCCGAACTGGGCAAATGCCGACCCGCCGCCGCGGGGTGAGAGACGGTCCGCCCGTGCGATATCCGACACGGGGTGAGAACTTTCCCACCCGGGTACTGCTGTCGTACTACGACGAGTCATACTTAGCCCGTGACGACCGCAGTAGGGACCCCAGGATCGGCCATTACCCAGCGTGTGCACTCGCTGAACCGGCCCAACATGGTCAGCGTCGGTACCATTATCTGGCTGTCCAGCGAGCTGATGTTCTTCGCCGGCCTCTTCGCGATGTACTTCGTCGCGCGCGCGCAGGCCACCGAGTGGCCGCCGGAGCCGACCGAGCTCAATCTGAAGCTCGCCGTTCCGGTCACGGCCGTGCTGGTGGCTTCGTCGTTCACCTGCCAGATGGGCGTGTTCGCCGCCGAGCGCGGCGATGTCTTCGGTCTGCGCCGCTGGTACGTCATCACGCTGATCATGGGCGCGTTCTTCGTGGGCGGCCAGGGATACGAGTACTACCACCTCGTGCACGAGGGCACCTCGATCTCCAGCAGCTCCTACGGCTCGGTGTTCTACATCACCACCGGCTTCCACGGTCTGCACGTCATCGGCGGTCTCATCGCCTTCGTGTTCCTGCTGCTGCGTACCAAGGCCAGTAAGTTCACCCCGGCGCAGGCCACGGCCGCGATCGTCGTCTCCTACTACTGGCATTTCGTCGACATCGTCTGGATCGGTCTGTTCGCGACGATCTACTTCGTCCGCTGATCGCGGTCCGCGCCCCACAGCATTTGTACAAGTCGGTTCCGTCTACTCCAAAGGGACACAGATGAGTTCATCTCCCCCGTCAGCGCCAGAGCCCGCAGGCACCAGCGCGGCGTCCAGCCCCGACGGCACTGCCGCGGCGGCAGGCAGGATCCGCAAGCAGCGTCGCACCCGTCGGCGTATCGCGGGCGGTCTCGCGCTGCTGGTGGGTCTGGTCTCAGCGGGTTTCCTGGCCACGGCCCTGACCCCGGAGCCGCAGGTCGCGACCGCGCACGAGGACCAGTCCGCGCTGATTCGCGAGGGTAAGCAGCTCTACGAGACGTCCTGCATCACCTGCCACGGCGCGAACCTGCAGGGTGTGCTCGATCGTGGTCCCAGCCTCATCGGCGTCGGCGAGGCCGCGGTGTACTTCCAGGTGTCGACCGGCCGTATGCCGCTGGCCGCCAATCAGGCGCAGGCCACCCGCAAGCCGGTCAAATTCGACGCGCAGCAGACCGACGCGCTGATGGCCTACGTCGCCTCCAACGGCGGCGGGCCCACCGTGGTCCGCGACGCCAACGGCGAGATCGCGCAGGAGTCGCTGCGCGGTGACGACATCGGCCGCGGTTCGGAGCTGTTCCGGATGAACTGCGCGTCCTGCCACAACTTCACCGGCCGTGGTGGCGCGCTGTCCTCGGGCAAGTACGCGCCCCCGCTGGACGAGGCCTCCGAGGCGCAACTGTGGACCGCGATGGTGTCCGGCCCCGAGAACATGCCCAAGTTCTCCGACCGGCAGTTGTCGGCGGAAGAGAAGCGCGACATCATTGCTTATATCAAGAACGCGCAGGAAGAAGGCGCGCCCGGCGGGTACGGCCTCGGTGGCTTCGGCCCCGCGACCGAGGGCCTGGCCATCTGGGTGGTCGGCATCACGCTCGTCGTCGGTGCCGCGATGTGGATCGGATCACGGTCGTGAGCGCGTCAGGCCCGAATGCGGCAGCGCAGCGTAACCACGCGGGGCCCGCGCTCATGACCCGAAGGACACAGCCATGACGGACAAGGAGCCAAACGACATGGGTCGGCCGGATGAGGGCCACGACGACGTCAGGTTGTCGAAGACGGAGAAAGCCGCGCTGGCGGCCGATCCCACCGAGGCCGAACTCGACGCGATGACGCGGGACGAGCTGGTCAAGCTCGGCACCGAACGTGACGGCGTCGACGTCGCCTATCGCGCCGAGCGCTTCCCGATCCCCGGCACCCGTGCCGAGAAGCGCGCCGAGCGCGAGGTCACCTTCTGGTTCGCGATCTCCGGTCTGTTCGGCGCGGCGCTGATCGGCGTCTACCTGTTCTGGCCCTGGGAGTTCAAGGGCGAGGGCAACAAGGACCACGGCAAGTACCTGCTCTACACCCCCCTGGTCGGTGTCGCCTTCGGTGTCTCGGTGCTCGCCATCGGTATCGCCGTCGTACTGATCCGCAAGAAGTTCATCCCGCCGGAGCTGTCGATCCAGACCCGTCACGACGGGCCGTCGCCCGAGATCGAGCGCCGCACGCTGGCCGCTCAGCTCTCCGACGCGGGGGAGACCTCGACCCTGGGACGCCGCAAGATGATCACCCGTACCGCGGGCGCCGGTGTCGGCGTGCTCGGTATCGGCGCGCTGCTGGTCTTCGTCGGCGGCATGATCAAGAACCCGTGGGCCAAGGGCGACAAGTCGCCGCTGTGGGTGTCGGGCTGGACCCCTGATTTCGAGGGCGAGACCATCTACATCCGTCGCGACACCGGTCGCCCCGAGGATGTCGTACTCGTGCGTCCGGAAGATCTGGACGCCGGTTCCATGGAGACGGTGTTCCCGTGGAAAGAGAGCTGGCGCGGTGACGAGCACGCGACCTTCCAGTCGCTGCGCGGCATCCGCAACGCCGTCATGCTGATCAGATTGCGCACCGAAGACGCGCAGAAGGCGATCAAGCGCAAGGGTCAGGAGAGCTTCAACTTCGGCGATTACTTCGCCTACTCGAAGATCTGCACCCACCTCGGTTGCCCCACGTCGCTGTTCGAGCAGCAGACCAACAAGATCCTCTGCCCCTGCCATCAGTCGCAGTTCCTCGCGACCGAATGGGGTAAGCCGGTCTTCGGTCCCGCCGCTCGCGCATTGCCGCAGCTGCCGATCACCGTAAATTCCGAGGGTTTCCTGGTCGCCAACGGCGACTTCATCGAGCCGCTCGGCCCGGCTTACTGGGAGCGTCGATCATGAGTCGTGTGGCAACGCAAGCCAACGAGATGGACGAGCGGTATCGCGCCGCCGCGTTCATGAAGCGTTCGATCAACAAGGTCTTCCCGACCCACTGGTCGTTCCTGCTCGGTGAGATCGCGATGTACAGCTTCATCATCCTGCTGCTGTCGGGTGTGTATCTCACGCTGTTCTTCGATCCGTCGATGAGCGAGGTCGTCTACAACGGCGCCTACCAGCCGTTGCGCGGCGTCACCATGTCGCGGGCCTACGAGACCGCGCTGAACATCTCCTTCGAGGTGCGCGGCGGTCTGTTCGTGCGCCAGGTGCACCACTGGGCGGCGCTGCTGTTCGCGGCGTCGATCATCGTCCACCTGTTCCGCATCTTCTTCACCGGCGCGTTCCGCAAGCCGCGTGAGGCCAACTGGGTGATCGGCTGCCTGCTGCTCATCCTGGCGATGTTCGAGGGCTTCTTCGGCTACTCGCTGCCCGACGATCTGCTGTCCGGCACGGGTCTGCGCGCCGCGTTCTCCGGTATCACCATCTCGATCCCGGTCATCGGCACCTGGATGCACTGGCTGATGTTCGGCGGCGACTTCCCCGGCGACATCATCATCCCGCGTCTCTACATCGCGCACGTGCTGCTGTTCCCCGGCATCATCCTGGCGCTGATCGCGGCGCACGTGGCCCTGGTCTGGTACCAGAAGCACACCCAGTTCCCCGGCCCCGGCCGCACCGAGAACAACGTCATCGGCGCGCGCATCGTCCCGGTGTTCGCCGCCGACCAGGGCGCGTTCTTCGCCTTCACCCTCGGCATCGTCGGCATCATGGGCGGCGTGCTCCAGATCAACCCGATCTGGAACCTCGGTCCGTACAACCCGTCGCAGGTCTCGGCGGGTTCGCAGCCCGACTTCTACATGATGTGGACCGACGGCATGGCGCGACTGATGCCGCCGTGGGAGCTGTACCTGGGCCGCTACACGATTCCGGCCGTGTTCTGGGTCGCGCTCATCATGGGTCTGGTGTTCACGGTCCTGATCGCCTACCCGTGGATCGAGAAACGCCTCACCGGCGACACCGCGCCGCACAACCTGCTGCAGCGTCCGCGTGACGTGCCGGTGCGCACCGCGATCGGTGCCATGTCGATCGCCTTCTACGTGGTGCTGACGCTGTCCTGCGTCAACGACATCATCGCGCTGAAGTTCGACATCTCGCTGAACGCGACGACCTGGGCGGGCCGTATCGGTCTGCTGGTGGTGCCGCCGCTGGCCTACTTCATCGCCTATCGGTTCTGCATCGGTCTGCAGCGCAGTGACCGCGCGGTACTCGAGCACGGCATCGAGACCGGTGTGATCAAGCGTCTGCCGCACGGCGAGTACATCGAGGTGCACCAGCCGCTCGGCCCGGTCGACGATCACGGCCACCCGATCCCGCTGGAGTACCAGGGCGCGAGCGTCCCGAAGAAGATGAGCAAACTGGGTTCGGCGGGCAAGCCCGGCACCGGTTCGTTCCTGCGGGCCGATCCGAAGGCGGAATCCGACGAGCACTTCAGGCTCGAGCACGAGGAAGAGCACAAGCAGCTCAAGGTGCTGCAGGCGGCTCAGGACCGGGCGAACGGCAACGGTCGCCACGGTCACTGACAGCCGGTCCGATATGTGAGAGGCCCCCGAGTCGAATCGACTCGGGGGCCTCTCCCGTCGACGGGGTCAGCGGCGGCGGGCGGCCTCGATCGCCTCGAATTTGGCGAAGTTGTGCCGGGCGTCGGCGAGGGCGTCGTGGGCGTCGGGCGGTACCGGGGGCAGTTCCGGCCTGCCGTGGAACTCCCAGTGCTGGCGCAGTTCGTTGGTGTAGCGGGGCAGGGTGTTGGGCAGGTCGACCATCGAACCCCACAGCTGACACAGGGCGACGTGGTCGTAGGCGCTGACCCAGGCCCACAGTTCGGGCTGCACGGTGGGGCGCGGGACGAGGAACCGGTAGAGGTCCGTACGGATCTGTTCGCGGCTGCGCCACAGCGGTGAAGCGGGGGGCGGCAGCTGCGGCAGCACGTACTTGCGCACCCACGGGCCCGCTTTGGCGGGATCGAATTCGGTGGAAACCGCGTAGTACTCGCGTCCGTCCTCGCAGACGACGCCGATCGACACCAGGTCGATCACCACGCCGTCCTCGATGAACTCGCAGTCATAGAAATATCTCAGCGAGATCGACCTCTCCTCGATGATCTGGTCCGGTAGGGGACATGGTGCCGGTGCCCAACCCTATGCGGGACGGCGGGCGGAGCGCGCGCAAGGGCTCCCGGGGTGCGGATTCGAACACTCGGTGGTATCGATTCGACCCCTACCTCCGGGTATTCGCGGGACTGATCGGTCCGTATTCTGAAGAAGTGAACTGGACCGTCGACGTACCCATCGATCGCTTGCCGGAACTGCCGCCGCTGCCCGCGGAGCTGCGCAGGCGCCTGGACGCCGCGCTTGCCAGACCCGCCCTTCAGCAGCCGTCGTGGGATCCTGAGCAGGCCGCGAACATGCGCACCGTGCTCGAGAGCGTGCCACCCATCTGCATGCCCGCCGAGGTCGTCGAGCTGCGCGAGCGGCTGGCCGAGGTGGCCAGGGGCGAGGCGTTCCTCATGCAGGGCGGCGACTGCGCCGAAACCTTCGCCGACAACACCGAGCCGCATATCCGGGGCAATATCCGGACCCTGCTCCAGATGGCGGTGGTGCTGACCTACGGCGCCAGCCTTCCGGTGGTGAAGGTCGCGCGGATCGCGGGCCAGTACGCGAAACCGCGATCCTCGGACACCGACGCCCTCGGTCTCAAGTCCTACCGCGGCGACATGGTGAACTCGCTGCATCCCGACGCGGCACTGCGCGAACACGATCCCTCGCGGCTGGTGCGCGCCTACGCCAACGCGAGCGCCGCGATGAATCTGGTGCGCGCGCTGACCAGCGCGGGCATGGCCGACCTGCACAAGGTGCACGACTGGAATCGCGATTTCGTCTCACAGTCGCCCGCGGGCGCACGGTACGAGGCCCTGGCCGAGGAGATCGACCGCGGCCTGGCCTTCATGACCGCGTGCCGGGTCAACGACCCGAGCCTGCAATCCGCGCGGATCTACGCCAGCCACGAGGCGCTCGTGCTCGACTACGAGCGCGCGATGCTGCGCCTCGGTGAGGACCCGGCGACCGGCGAGCCGCTGCTCTACGACCTGTCCGCGCATTTCCTGTGGATCGGTGAACGCACCCGTCAGCTCGACGGCGCCCATATCGCGCTGGCCGAACTGCTCGCCAACCCGATCGGGCTCAAGATCGGCCCGACCACCACACCGGACCAGGCCGTCGAATACGTCGAGCGGCTCGACCCGAACAACGAGCCCGGCCGTCTGACCATCGTGTCCCGCATGGGCAATTCGAAGGTCCGCGAGGTGCTGCCGCCCATCATCGAGAAGGTGCAGGCCACCGGCCACCAGGTGATCTGGCAGTGCGACCCCATGCACGGCAACACCCACGAGGCGTCGACCGGCTACAAGACCCGTCACTTCGACCGCATCGTCGACGAGGTACAGGGCTTCTTCGAGGTGCACCACGCCCTGGGCACCCATCCCGGCGGCCTGCACATCGAGCTGACCGGCGAGAACGTCACCGAATGCCTCGGCGGCGCGCAGGACATCTCCGATCTGGACCTGAGCGGTCGCTACGAGACCGCCTGCGATCCGCGCCTGAACACCCAGCAGTCGCTGGAACTGGCCTTCCTCGTCGCGGAAATGCTGCGCTGAATCCGATCGGGAACGGCGGCGTCGAGTAGTCGGCGCCGCCGAGATCACGTCCGGTGCGGGCGATCGACGGCACGAGATCCTCGGCGTGCGGTGGTGCGCCGGCTCGGCTCACGGGGCTGTGGTGCGGGCTCGAAGGGGAGATTGTTCGGGAACCGAAAGTCCGTCCGCCCGCGTGCTCACCCGTTTCGGAAGAAGGAAGGGCGTGGCGAGGAGCAGGATTCCGGCGGCGGCGATGGCGGCGCGGGGTCCGATGTAGCCGGCCAGTAGCCCCCACGTCACGGTGATCAGTGCGGTGCTCAGGCTGCCGGTGATCGTCCACACGGTGAGTACCCTGGCGCGGCGGCTGTCGTCGGTGTTGCGCAGCCGGTAGGCGCCGACGGCCGGGGTGAAAATGCTCGCGCACACGATCAGGCCGAACTGGGTGGCCATCACGATCAGGAGGCCGACGGGGCCGGGCTGGACGAAGACCAGTCCGATCGGCCAGCCGACCCGCAGAGCGCCGAAACCTCGTAACACCCGCCGATCGCCGTAGCGGGACACGACGCGGCGGGCGAGCCGCGATCCGATCAGTCCGCCGACACAGGGAACGGCGAACGCCAGACCGTACTGCCACGCCGGAAACCCCATGTGGGAGAGCATGAGAACGGCCAGGAGCGGTTCCGTGGCCATGATCAGGCCGTTGACCAGCACGGTGTTGAAGAACAGCGGCCGCAGGGTCGGATGGGCGAGGATGTAGCGCCACCCTTCGACGATGTCGTGCCACCTCGTCGCGGTGGGTTTCGGGGTGGGACGCGGCTCGGGTTCCCGAATCGCGGTGACGGCCAGCGCCGACAGCAGGTAACTCACGCCGTCGACCAGGACGGTGATCGCGGGTCCGAACAGTCCGATGGCGGCACCGCCCAGCGGCGGTCCGATGATCGTCGCCGACCACGTGGTCGACTCGAAACGGCTGGTGGCGACCAGAAGCCGGTCGTCGGGGACGACGGTCTTCAGGTACGCGCCACTGGCCGCGGTGAACGCGATCTTCGCCGTCGCGGTGATCACGGCGACCACCAGAAGCTGCGTGAACGACAACATCTCGAGGAGGTAGGCGAACGGGATCGACGCCAGCGCCGCGAAACGGACCAGGTCCGCGGTGATCATGATCGGCCGTTTCGCGCGGAACTCGATCAACGGTCCGAGCGGGATGGCCAGCAGCGCCCCGATCGCGAGCCCGGAGGCGGACAGCGCGGCCACCCGGGCCGGGCCCGCGCCCAGGACCTCGATGGCGACGATCGAGAACGCGCCGAACCCGAGCCCGGTCCCGTAGGCGCTGACCGCGTAGGCGGTCCACAACCACCCGAACGCCCCGCCCGAGGCCCCCTTGCGCCACATATCCCGACCTTTCGCTCATCACTGCGACAACACCGCGTTGTCCGAGTGATTGAAGCCGGTCGGTGGACGTCGGCGCCAACAACGGAATGGGTTGCGTGTCACAACTTCTCGTTGTGGGGGTAGGTTCGGCCTCGTGGATCTGGACGCTGTTCGCACCTTCGTCGCGGTCGTGGAGACCGGCCAGTTCCAGGCCGCCGCGGACGACCTGCGGATCACCCAGCAAGCGGTGTCGAAACGCATCGCGGGTCTGGAGCGCGAACTCGGCGTCCGCCTGTTCGCACGCACCGCGCGCGGCGCGCAGCCCACCGTCGACGGGCAGGCGCTGTTGCCGCACGCGCGTGAACTCCTGCGTGCCGCCGAACGGGTGCGGGCCGCGGTGACCCCGGGCCGCAGGGCCCTCCGGATCGACGTCGTCAGCCGCAGGATCGTGACCGCCGGTGTCCTGCACTCCTTCTACCAGCAACATCCCGGTATCGAACTCGATGTCGTCACCCTCACCCACCTCGAGGCGGAGCAGGCGCTGGCGGAGGTGAGCGCGGGCACCATCGACGCCACCTTCCGATCCCTGCGCGCGGGCAAGGCACCGGACGGTCTGCGTGCGGCGCGCGCCATCGACGACCGTCACAACCTGCTGGTGGGACCGCACCATCCACTGGCCGACGCCCCGACCGTGACACCCGCCGAACTCGTCGACTACCCCATCTGGATGCCCGGCATGTCCGACAGCGAGCCGATCGGCTACTACGAGGATCTCGCGTCGACGTTCGGACTCACCATCGATACCATCGGCCCGAGTTTCGGCGTCGAACCCCTGCTCGCCGAACTCGCCGATTCACCCCGCCTGGCCACCTTCCTGGGCGAGGGTTCGCGCTACCTCTGGCCGGAAAGCTATGACCTGCGCCGCATCCCGATCGTCGACCCGATACCCGTCTACCCCCTGTCGGTGATCTGGCGCGCCGACAACCCCCACCCGATCCTCGCCGATTTCCTCGCGTACCTCCGGGCGAGATACGCGGCGAACGCCCGCGACGACATCTGGGTACCCGACTGGGCCCGCTGAGACCTGCTCCGCGTCGATGCTCCGACTCTCGTTCGTCGCGTCGACACCGCGGTCGAAGTGGTTCATCAGGGAACCGGAGAACGGTCAGGAATCGAGAAGCGCGGGTGGCCCGGTGCGAATTAACGTGATCGGTATGAACATCATTGCTGATCAGAGCGTTATCGATGCCGTCGTTCTCGAGGTCGAGGATCCCGCGGCGGCTGCCGCATTCTACGAAGCCGCCTTCGGGCTCGGGGACCGGTTGCGGGTGCGTGAGTCCGCGGCCGCCACGTCCGGGTTCCGGGGGTACATCCTGTCGCTGGTGGTGGCGCAGCCGGGGACGGTGGACTGTCTCATCGGCTCCGCCGTGGAAGCGGGCGCGTCGGTGCTCGCGCCCGCCAAGAAGAGCTTCTGGGGGTACGGCGGGGTGGTGCAGGCTCCCGACGGCGCGATCTGGAAGATCGCGACCTCGGCGAAGAAGGACACCGGTCCTTTCACACGCGAGATCCAGGATTTCGTGGTGTTGCTCGGGGTGGAGAACGTGAAGGCCACCAAGCGGTTCTACGTCGACAAGGGGCTGCGGGTCGGCAAGAGTTTCGGGAGCAAGTACGTGGAATTCGATACCGCGCCGTCGGCGGTGAAACTGGCGTTGTACGGTCGCCGCGCCGCGGCCAAGGACGCCGGTGTGGCGGCGGAGGGTTCCGGTTCGCATCGGATGGCGTTCACCGGTGGCGCGGGTGCGTTCACCGATCCGGACGGGTTCGTTTGGGAAGCCGCCGGCGCCTGAAGCGCGGCTGGAGATTCGCGCGCCACCGATCGCGTGCCGCCGGGCGACCCGCTGTGCGTCCCACGGAAATCACGCGTTCGGCGTCGAGTTCATCGGACAGCCCGAGGTCCGGAAGTGACCTCGGACGCCGCGTCAGGGCAGCGCGGTCAGGGTGACGGTGCTGCCGGGAGTCACCTTGCTGCCCGCGCCGGGACTCTGCCCGATCACCACCGAACTGTCGGACGGCGTCAACTGCTGGACCTGGACGTTCAGGCCGAGAGCTTCCAACTTCGCGCGCGCCGAACCCACATTCTGGCTGACCAGGAACGGCACCTTCACCGCGTTGGAGACGATCAGGGCCACGCCCTCGCCGTTGCCGACGGTACTCCCCGCGGCCGGATCGGTACCGATGACCTGGTCGGCGTCGATGCCCTTGTCGTATTCGGTCCTGGTCTCGCTCACCTTGATCCCGGCTTTGCCGAGCGCTTCGATCGCCTCTTCGGTGGTCTTGCCCCGGACATCGGGCACCTTCACCGGCTGCGCGCCGCTACTGCGGTAGACCTTGACCTGCCCGCCCATCGGCAGCACGGTGCCCGGACCGGGATCGACCCGCGCGACAGTGCCTTTCGGCGCGCTACTGCCGGTCTCGCCCGCGTCGATCGGCAGTAGTCCGGCGTCACGGATCAGCTGGTTGACCTTCTTCACATCGTCGCCCGGCGTGACCGCGGGGACGGCGGGTTTACCGCTGGAGACCAGCACCGCGACGGTGGATCCCTTGGTCACCTTGGAACCGGCGGACGGGTCGCTGCCGACCACGCCGCCGACCGGGATGGTGTCGGAGGCCTTCTGCCTGATCTCGGTCACGAATCCGGCGTCCTGCAATGTGGCGGTGGCCTTGTCGCTGGTGAGGCCCGCGATGGGCGGCACCGACTCGTAGCGGCCGACGCCGAGCCACCAGCCGCCGACGCCGACGATCAGGGTCAGCACGGCGACAACGGCCACCCACACCAGGGTCGTTCGGGAACGTTTCCGGTCGGGCGCGTAGTTCTGGTACGGCGCGGGCTGGCGCATATCGGCGCGCTGACGATCCTGGGCGCGCGGATCGTAGTCGTCGGGCGGACCGTAATCCGGCACGCGCGGACGCTGGGTCGTCACGACCTTGGTGTGCTGCGCGTCGTGTGATTCCATCGCCGGGCGCGGCGCGGGGGCCTGGCGCGGGTCGAGATCGGCCACCGAGGCGAATCCGGCACTCAGATGTTCGGCCGATTCCTGTGGCGCGGGCACCCGGTAGGGCGGCAACCGCAACGCGGCGGCGACGGCGCGCAGTTCGGACACCATCTGATTTGCGTCGGCGAAACGGTGCGCGGGTTCGCGGGCGGTGGCCCGGGCGACCAGTTCGTCGAATTCCGGCGGCACACCCGAGATGAAGGTGCTCGGACTCGGCACGTCGTTCTCGATGCGCTGGTAGGCCACCGAAAGTGAGGTGTCGCCGGTGAACGGCACACGGCCGGTGAGCAATTCGAAGATCAGGATGCCGAACGAGTAGACGTCGCTGCGGGAATCGGCGGTGCCCGAGGTGACCTGTTCCGGGGACAGGTACGCCGCCGTGCCGAGGATGACGCTCGCCGAGGTGGTGTTCGCCGCGGCCACCGCGCGCACCAGCCCGAAGTCGGCGATCTTCACCTCGCCCGCGTCGGAGATCAGCACGTTCTCCGGTTTGATGTCGCGGTGCACGAGACCGGCCGCGTGGGCCACGCCGATCGCCGCGAGCACCGGATCGGCGACCGCGCGCACCGCGTGCGGCGGCATCGGGCCGCGTTCGCGCAGCAGTTCGCGCAGCGTGCCGCCTTCGACCAGTTCCATGATCAGGAACGGGTAGTCGCCGTCGACGCCCTGGTCGTACACCGCGACCAAGGACGGGTGCTTGAGTTTGGCCACCGCGCGGGCCTCGAATTCGAACCGGGACAGGAACTGCGGATCGGAGGCGAATTTGGGATCCATCACCTTGATGGCGACCGGGCGATCCAGTCGCGTGTCGACCCCGCGGAAGACCATGGACATGCCGCCACGCGCGATCGGCGCGTCAATCCGGTAGCGCCCTTCCAGCATCTGCCCGATCAAGTGATGTCCTCCGGCTTTCACAAAGTTCTCACCCCTCGCCGAGTACGCGACAAGCGAACCGCCGCCCGGTGCGGCACCACGATCGTAACCGGGATCAGGTGCCCGACCCGGCGGTGTCTTCGATCGGCCGTCTGCGTTTCTCCGTCGACCCGCGCACGCCGGGTTGCCCCCGGGTGTCTCACGGCGCGCGCGGGCGACGGTCTACCGTTTACCCGGTGAGCGCATTTCCCTGCAGCGAGGATGTTCTTCCCGAGTCGGTACCCCTGTTGCCCCTGCCCGAAGTGGCGGACCGACTCGGAATCGTGGTGACACGGGTACATCAGATGTTGCGTGACCACCAGTTGCTCGCTGTCCGTCGTGACGGCGTCGCCGGGGTTCCCGAGCGTTTCTTCGACGCGGACGGCAATGTCACGCGATTCCTGCCCGGCCTGATCACCGTGATGAAGGACGGCAAGTACTCCGACGAGGAGATCCTGCGCTGGATCTTCACCGACGACGACACGCTGCCCGGCAAACCGGTCGACGCCCTGCACGGACCGCTGGCCCGCGAAGTCATCAGGCGAGCGGCCGCCGAGCCGTTCTGAGGCGTTCGCGCACGGCCGATGCCGCGAATTCGGCTGCCGCGACCCGCAACCGCACGCGGCGTGGGACCGCCGCGCGGGTCCGGAAGATGTCGTAGCCGCCGGATTCGACGCGGTCGAGAATGCCCGCGTAGAGGGTGCTCGCGGTGCGGATCGCGGGGCGCACGCGGGGATCGAGCAGGTCGATGCCGGGATTCGCGCGCCGGTAGATGTCGCGGTTGATCGCGATCAGGTGCGACAGCGCGCGGCGCACCCTCGGGTCGGTGCGGCCGGTGTCGCGGCAGTGCGCGAGCAGTGCGCGGTCGACGCCGAACGCGGCGAGTTCGTCGGCGGGCAGGTACAGCCGCCCGCGATCGAGATCCTCCGCGACATCGCGCAGGAAGTTGGTGAGCTGGAAGGCCTCGCCGAGTGCCGCCGCCGCAGGTTCGGCCGCTTCGACCGGAACCACCGTGCCGAGTACGGGCAGCAGTTGCAGCCCGATCGCCGCCGCCGAGCCGCGCATGTATTCGCGCAGGTCGTCCATGGTCGGGTAGTGGTCGCGGAATTGCGAGGTACCGGGGATGTCCATGCGCATGGACGCGAGGAATACGCGGAAATGCGCGGGTGCGATGTCGTAGCGGTGAATGGTGTCGGTCACCGCGAGCAGCACCTGGTCGCGGTGACCGACACCCGCGAGCTCGGTCCGCGTCGGCGGCGATGCCCCGGATGTCACGACGCCCGTCTGCGCGCCGTCGCCGGTCCGGACGTGGATCCCGGTGCTGCCGATCGGGCCGGGCCCGTGGCGCTCGACGCTCGCCCACAGCTGCCGCTCGATCGCGTCGAGTTGCTCGGTCGCGTCCGCCGCTGCCTCCGGGTCCGCGCCCGACCTGGGCTCCCGATCCGCGGATAGCGCACCGCCGGAAGCCTTGTCGACGTCGACGATATCGTCGACCATGCGCGCGAAAGCGTAGAGCGCGTGCACGGCCGAACGCCGCGAAGGACCGAGCAGGCGGGTCGCGAGATGGTAGGTGCGTCCGTGTTCGGCCGCGATCCGCCCGCAGAGTTCGTAGGCGTCGGCCAACGCGGAAGCCGCATCCGACGATCCGCCGATCGTTGCCCCGGAAGCCAGGGCCGCGGTCATGTTCGGGCGGGTGCTGTCGGCAGTTCTGCGGGGGGAGCGGCGCGCAGCCGCAACGGGTCGACCTTGCGCAGTGACGACGCGGCGACCACGGCGGCGAAGGTCGCGGCGGCGACGTGCCAGAAGCTGTAGAGCCCGATCGAGCCGTCCGGCTGGAATACCAGCATCAGCCACGCGCACAAGCCGACGAGCACCATCAGGGTCGTCGTCGACAGCGCGAAACCGGCGGCCAGCGCGAGCGGCCACGAGTAGTACCAGGGCAGCGCGGCGGGGGAGAGGATGACGATCGCGACGAAGGCGATCAGGATGCCGAGCACCGCCTCGCGTTCGCTGTGCCGGAATCGCCACCAGGTCGCCACCAGCACCGCGACCAGGGCGAGCGCGCACAGCGCCCGGGTGATCACCAGCACCGGATCGGTGTTGAACGGGGTCACCCAGGTGACGGCGTGCGCCATGATCGTCGGCAGCGACAGCCAGTTGATGATCTTCTTCGAACCCGACAGCGCCGTCAGCCAGCCGATCCCGACACCGGCGATGGCCGAGGCGGCGACGAACACCACGGCGAAGACGCCGAGTCCGAGTCCGGCGATCTTGGCGAACATCAGGGCCGGATTGGGGTTGTCCTGGGACGGGCGGGCCGCGTCGTCGTGTTCGGAATCGGTGACCTGCGACGGATCGAGTCCGGCGCGCTGGGCGGCGCGGCGTTCCTTCTCGTGCAACATCCAGATCCACACCAGGAAGGGCAGCGCGATCCCCGCCGTCGCCTTGATGGCGACGCCGATCGCGACCACGACGATGCCCGCCACGTGGTGACGTTCCAGCACCAGCGCGATCCCGGCGCACATCAGTCCGACCATCAGCATCTCGTTGTGGACGCCGCCGATCAGGTGGATCAGCACCAGGGGGTTGAGCACGGCCAGCCACAGCGCGACCGTCGGCTTGCCGCCCAGATGTTTGGTCAGATACGGCACCGCCCACATCATCAGCGCAAGTCCGGGCAGCATGACCAGTCGCAGCGCGATGGTGCCCGCGATCACGTTGTCGCCGGTGATGGCGGTGATGGCCCGGCCGAGCAGCAGGAAGACCGGGCCGTAGGGCGCGGTGGTGGTGGTCCAGACCGGGCTGACATTGTCCAGCAGCACGCCGGGATTGGCGACGGGGCCGACCCGGTAGGGATCGAAACCGTCGCGCAGCAGCGCGCCCTGCGCCAGATAGGAGTAGGCGTCGCGGCTGAACATGGGCACCGCGAACAGCAGCGGGAAGATCCAGATGCCGACGATCGCCCGCAACTCGTTCAGGGTCACCCCCGCGCCCGGACGGTCGCCGAGTCCGATGGTGGTGCGCCCGAGGCGAACCCACGCGGTGATCATCAGCAGTACGCCGACCCAGATCACCATGGTCGAGAGGGCGTAGCCGTGGCCGAAGCGCAGCCACGACAGGTGCATCGCCTCCAGCAGCGGATCGCGTTTGCGGACGCTGCCCGCGCCGAAGCCGCCGAAGGTGATCATCACCGCGCCGAAGAGACCCAGCAGCGCCGAGTGGCCCTCCGGACTCCGGACGAAATCGGTGTAGGTCTGCACGCGTGCGCGCAGCGTGGCGGCGCGTACGGCGGATTCGGGCTGCGAAGCGGTGTCGCGCGAACCTGCCGGGCTTTCGGGGGCGCGGGTATCCGGGGGTGGCATATGGTGTCGGTCCCCCCGGTCAGGTCGGCGGTCGCAACCGCGAGCGAATTAGGTCGGCGATCAGTTTAATGGTTCGTCGGGAACACTATCCCGCTGGTGCGTGGGGTTTCATCCCGAGTGGAATCGTGGCACCGGCCATCCGGTTTGCCGCGAGTTTCCCGGACAGCAGTGCGGTGGGCACCCCGACACCGGGTGTGGTGCCGCAACCGGCGATAACCACATTGTCGCCGGACGTCGGAAAATTACGGGTCCGAAATGGTCCGGTCTGCCGGAACAGATGCGCGGCCGAGAAGGGTGTGCCCGCGATCATCCCCTTGTCGCGCCAGGTCTTCGGGGTGTCCAGATGGTCGACGGTGAAATGCGTGGCGATCCCCCGGTAGCCGCGCGCTTCCAGGACGCCGAGCAGTTCGCGCAGATACGGAGCGCCGAGCCGATCCCAGTCCAGCGGCGCGGACACCAGATTCGGGCACGGGGCGAGCAGGGAGAACGGTTCGTGCCGTCCGTCCTCGCGCTCGATGTACAGCGCCGGGTCGGTGAGGGCGGGGCGGGTCAACAGCAGTGACGGATCACTCATCGTCGCGCCCTTCCCGCGTCCGGCCGCGATCTCGGCGAAGGTGCGGTCCCAGGCGGCCCCGAACTCGATGGTGTGGTGGGCTCGCACCGGCCAGGTCGCGGCGACCGAGGCGGGAACGGTCCCGTGAGCCACGACTGCCGACGGCGCGGCGCGCAGACCCCGGCGCCGCCGGAGCCCGAATCGTTCGATGACGCCGAGATCGGCGGTGAGGACCACCGCGTCGCAGGGCAGCGCGCTGCCGTCGGCGAGTCGCACCCGCTCGGCCCTGCGGTCTTCGTATTCGAGTCCGACGACCTCGGTGTTCAGCCGCAATGTGCCGCCCGCCGAGGTGAAGGCGTCGGCCATGGCGGCCGCGACGGCACGCATGCCGCCGCGCGGGAAGTACACGCCGAGGGAGGTGTCCATATGCGGGATCGCGCCGTAGACCGCGAGGGCCTCGGCGGGCGCCATCCCCGCGTAGAGGGCCTGGAAGGTGAACAGGCGGGCCAGTCGTGGATCGCGCAGGAATCGGCCGACGCGCGGACCGAGCCTGCCGAAGCCGCCCAGGCGGACGAGTTCGAGCAGCGCGGCCCGTTTCTCCGGTCGCCGGATCATGTCCAGGGGCGAATCGAAGTTGGTGTCCATGAATTCGGTGAACTCGGCGCGATAGATCCGGCCGAGCCAGTCGCGCAACCGCCGGTAGCCGCGTGCCTCGCGCGGCCCGCAGGTCCGCTCGACCTCCTCGGCCATCCGGTCGGGGTCGGCGAAGACGCGGATGGTCGAATCGTCGGCGAAGCGCGCGTGATAGCTCGGCGCGAGCAGGTCGATGCGCAACGGCGGCGTGCAGGTGTCCCTGGTGTGCCCCACCGCCGCCAGCGCGTCGTCGATGAGTTCAGGCAGGGTCAGAACCGTTGCGCCGGAGTCGATTTCGTAATCCGGACCGGTGTAGCGCCCGACCCGGCCGCCGGGGTGGTCGGCCTGTTCGAGCAGGGTGACGGTGCGTCCGGCGCCGCGCAGATACAGTGCCGCGGCCAACCCGGACAGTCCCGCGCCGACCACGACCACGTGCTCGGTCGGTCCAGGGACCGTCTTCATCGGATTCTCCTCGATACCTGCGCGGCGCACTTCGAATACACCGTTGCCGCCGTGACCGGACGGGGACATGCCTGTACGCCCGTCGGGTCATCGGTTTCCTCGTGGGCCGCGCTGTGCGCGCCCGTTCGGCGCGACGGTGCGAATGCGCTCCGCCGAGGCCGAAGTGTTGCGGAAGTATTTTCTCCCGCAACGGGTTTCACTCGTCGTCGGTGCGCTCTTCGACCGGTGTCGCGGCGCAGGAACGAGGTAGTCGGATCGCACGGCGCGCGGGCAGGCCCGCGGCCATGATCAACCGGCGTTCCGTCTGCACGACGGTGCGGCGACGCTTTCCCGTGGTGCGAGGGGCAGGGCCTGCGCCGACGGCGATGGCGCGATCGGCTGGTCCCATGACGGCTTTCATGCGGTCCTCCTGGTTGCGGCCAGTGCCATCGCGCGCAAGGTCTTCTTGGCGGAGGAAGTGGCCGAGCTGGTTTCGATGGCGGCGAGGCCGCGATCGGTGAGATCGGCGATGCGGCGTTCGACATCGTCGACGGCGCCGAGATCGGTGAGTACGGCGCGTACGCGTTCTACTTCCTCGGCGCCGAGATCGGTGCCGAGGCTGGTGCGCAGCAGTTTCGCGGACAGCGGGTCGGTGGCGTCGGCGCGCTGCAGCGCTTCTGCCAGTAATACGGTGCGCTTACCCTCGCGCAGATCGTCGCCGGAGGGTTTGCCGGTGACCTCGGGATCGCCGAACACCCCGAGCAGGTCGTCCCGGAGCTGGAACGCGATCCCGATATCGGTGCCGAATTCCCGGTAGGCCGCGATCAGGGCCGGGTCGGCGTCGGCGATCGCGGCACCGAGGTGCAGCGGTCGCTCGACGGTATAGGCGGCGGTCTTGTAGCGGTTGATGCGCAACGCGGCGTCGACGGATTCGTCGCCGCCCGCGTGGCCGTTGATGTCGAGCAGTTGTCCGCCCAGCACCTCGGTGCGCATGAGCGCCCAGACCGGTGCGAAGCGGGTGATGGCGGCCGGATCGAGGCCGGAGGCGTGGACCATGTCGTCGGCCCAGGCCAGGGCGAGATCGCCGATCAGGATGGCCACGCTGGTGCCGAACCGGTCGGCCTCGCCCGCCCAGCCCCGCTCGCGGTGGCGCTGTTCGAAGTCGACGTGCACGGTCGGGAAACGGCGCCGCGTGCGCGAGGCATCGATGATGTCGTCGTGGATGAGCGCGCAGGCCTGGACGAGTTCCAGCGCGGCGCAGGCGTTCGTCACCGCCGCCGCGTCGGGGCCGTCGGCGTCACCGCCCGCGCCGAGCCAGCCGATCCACGCGAAAGCGGGCCTGGTGCGTTTGCCGCCGCGAAGGACGAACTGGCGCAGCGCTTCGGCGGCGTCGACGAAGATCGGGCCGAGCTGTGCCACGGTGTCGCGGCGGGAGGCGAAGAACTCGTCGAGCGCGGATTCGGTGGCGGTGACGAACGCGGCCGACCCGAGGGTCGCCGACGGTGCCCCGGTCGAGTCGGCGGGTCCGTGGAGCGCCGCCGACGGGGTTCGCGTCGGAGTACCGGATCCGGCGGACAGTGCAACCTCCAGGGGTCATTTCGGTGGTGCCGCGCGGCGCGCGGCGAAAGGTCTCGTCGTGCTCGGGCGTGCCGTTTCGATGCCATGCACACCGTGCGTGATCCGGGCCGCCGCGAGGATACTGCCCAGTTGTCTAGAATACCCGTGCTGTCCGGCACGCCTGCGCGCGGTACACCTGTCGCGCGCCACGTGCGCACTCGCCCTGTCCACGGGCCTGCCCTACGGGTCCGACCGCACCTCTACACTGGGTCGGTGACTTTCGATTCCGTCCCGGGACGCCCGACCCCTGGGAGCCCGTCCCCGACGCCGCCGATCGTCTCGGGGACCCCCTCGGTCGTGCGGAGTCTGCGGACGCATTCGGGCGGTTCCGTGCCGTTCTCGGTGGAGTTCAACCCGCCGCGCGACGCGGCGGGTGAGGCCAGGCTGTGGCGCGCGGTCCGCGAGTTCGAGCGGATGCATCCGGCCTTCGTCTCGATGACCTACGGCGCGGGCGGATCGACCAAGGACCGCACGGTCCGGGTCACCGGCCAGCTGGCGCAGGAGACCACCCTGCTGCCGGTGGCGCATCTGACCGCGGTCGGTCACAGCGTGGCGGAACTGCGCTCGCTGGTCGGCTCCTACGCCGATTCGGGAATCCGCAACATCCTCGTGCTGCGCGGCGATCCGCCCGGTGATCCGCTCGGCGAGTGGCGCAGGCACCCCGAGGGTGTCGAGTACGCCGACGAACTGGTGCGCATCGTGCGCGATCTCGGCGATTTCCACGTCGGTGTCGCCTCGTTCCCGCAGGGACACCACCGCTCGCCCGACCTGGCGTGCGATACCGAATACCTGGCGGCGAAATTACGCGCGGGCGCGGAATACTCGATCACCCAGATGTTCTTCGAGGTCGAGCACTACCTGCGGTTGCGCGATCGGCTCGCGGCCTTCGATCCGATCGAGGGCGCCAAGCCGATCATCCCCGAGCTGATGCCCATCACCTCGCTGCGCACCGTCGAGCGCGCCGAGGAACTGTGCGGCCGTCCGCTGCCCGATTCGGTGCTCACCCGGCTGCGGCGCGCGGCGGGTGAGGGTAAGGAAGAGGATCGCGCCGCGGTGCGCGAGGTCGGCATCCAGATCGCCACCGAGATGGCGCAGCGTCTCATCGCCGAGGGCGCGCCGTGCCTGCACTTCATCACCCTGAATTTCGCCAAGGCGACCAGCGAGGTGCTGACCAACCTCGGCTACGGCGTCACCGCGGCGCCCCTCAGCGCCTGAGCGTCACGCGGCCTTGGCCGAACTCAGCCCCCAGGCGTCGGCCAGCAGGCGGTGCGATTCGAGTCGCTGCTCGTGATCGTGGGTGACGCTGGTGACGAGCAGTTCGTCCGCGCCGGTGACCCGCCGCAGCGCGGACAGCCGTTCCACCACCGTGGCCGGTGAGCCGACGAACTGGGTCGCCAGTCGGTCGTCGACCAGACGCCGCTGGTCGGCGGTGAGCGGGGTGGCCGTGTCCGGATCGATGTATTCGACCGCGCCCGCGCCGGACCGGATGCTGTGCACCCAGTGCCCGTAGGTCGAGGCGCGGTGCCGGGCGGTGGCGTCGTCGGGGGCGACGACCACATCGGCCGACACGACCACGTACGGCTCGCTCAGATACCGCGACGGCCGGAATGCCGCGCGGTAGGCCTCGACCGCTTCGAGTGAGGTGCCCGGCGAGACGTGGTAGTTCGCGGCGAACGGCAGTCCGAGACTGCCCGCTACCTGCGCGCTCGCGCCACCGGAACTGCCGAACAACCACACCTGTACCTGCGCGCCCTCACCGGGGACGGCGTGCAGGGCGACACCGTCGGGTGTCGTGTAGGTGCCGTCGAGCAGGGCGAGCACCTCGTCCACCTGGTCGGAGAATTCCGGCGGTTGCGCGCCCTGCTGTTGCAGGGCGTGCACGGAGGCGAGGAATTTGGTCCGGTCCACGATGCGGCCGGGTTCGAACGGCGGCGGCACCACGACGCCGTCGACGATCCTGGTCCGGCCGGTGACCGTGTCGACCACGGGCCGTCCGACCTTGGGGTGGGAGGGTTCGCTGCCGAACTGCGCGCGCCGATGTCCGGAACGACCGAGACCGAGGTCGAGACGACCCGGGTAGAGGGCGTCGATCGTGCCGAACGCCTCGACGATGGAAGCCGAGGTGTGGTGACCGACCTGGACCGCCGCCGATCCGACCCGGATGCGCGAGGTAGCCGCCGCGACCAGCCCGATGAGGGTGATCGATGACGAACTGGCCACCGCGACGAAATGATGTTCGGCCAGCCAATAGCGGTGGTAGCCCCACTCTTCGGCCCGCTGGGCGAGTTCGACGGTGTTGCGCAACGCCTGCTGCGGTGTCGATCCGGCGCTGACGGGGGCCAGATCCAGGATGGACAGCGGAACGCTCATGCGCGCGCACCGCCCAGCTTCGGATCCTGCTCGCCCGCCTCGATGGCGATGCGCAGCCGGTTCTGCTCCGGCGCCACCGGGCAGGTCGCGAAATCGGTGAAGGCGCAGGGCAGATTCGCCGCGCGATTGAAATCGAGGACGACCGTGCCGTCGTCGCCGACCGCGCCGACCGACAGCGACCGCGCCGCCGGGTAGGTGGTGACGCCGCTGGTCGCGTCGGTGAACAGCACCCGCAGGTCGTTCGGGGTGCCGAAGGCGACGAGCTTCTCGGTCACCGCGCCGAGGGTGAATTCGATGGTCCCGACGGCGGTGTGGTGGTGTTCGAGACCGTCCACCACCGCGCCGGTGGTGAGGGTGCGCGGCTCGTCGAAGGGCAGGAAACGGCCGGTCACCACCCAGCGCCGATCGGGAGCGTAGGAGGTGACGCCGGTGAACGCGCGCAGGGTGGGGGCCGCCGGATCGTGCACGCGCACCGCGTACCGACCGCTGCGCCGGATCACTTCGAGCACCCGGCCCTCGTGGCGCACGTGCAGCCCGGGAGCGCCCTCGGCGGGCCGCAGGATCTGCACGCCCGCGATGCTCTCGCCCTCGTGGACCAGGCGGTCGGCGGGACGGGCGGTGATGAACACCTTGTTGTCGGTCACCCACCAGGTGCCGGGTAGGTCGGGCAGGCGCTCGGGTTGATCGGTGAGCCAGATGAGCGCCGTCAGGCTCAGGAAGCCGAGCGGGTCGCGCAGTCGTTCCTCCCGGTCACTGTGCCAATGTGCCCACTCGGTCTCGAAATGCGGTGCGGTGGTGGTGGTCATGACGCTGGGGCTCCTTCGTGGACTGGGCGGATACGAGTGAATGAGAGGATCCGGAGGTGGCGGGGGCCGAGACGATGCCGGTCGCGGGGCCGCGGTGATGCCGGACGGGGTGACCCCGTGTGGCCGGTGGGCGGCGAGGCAGTGGTGACTCCGCGGCAGATCCGGTTTAGGCGCCGTGGCGGCATTGTCGCCGGGCGCGCGCGGATCGGGGACCGCCGACAGGAACCGGGGGCCAGCCGGCGGGTGAGAAGGATCGACGTGCTCATCGCGCCTCCCAATCGATGAGCCGGTGCGCCGTGGGCCCGGCGGCGCCCGCGAGATCGGGGGCGAACAGGTACGCGGAATGCCACAGGGCCGAACGCGATTCCGACCGCGTGCGCGCCCGGAAGAACGCGCGCAGGCGTGCCGATATCGCTGGTCGACCGGGGTGCTGATCGGAATTCGTCATCGACGCGAGTCCTCGAGTGTGGGAATGGCGGAGAGCAGTTCGCGGGTGTAGTCGTGTCGCGGGTTGTCGAAGATCGCCTCGGTCGTCCCCGTCTCGACGACGCGGCCGTGACGCATGACCGCCACCCGGTCGCTGATGCGGCGCACCACCGCGAGGTCGTGGGAGATGAACAGGTAGCTCAGGTTCAACTCGGTTTGCAGGCGGTCGAGCAGTTCCAGGATCTGGGCTTGCACCGAGGCGTCCAGCGCCGAGACCGGTTCGTCGAGGACGAGCAGATCCGGATGCAGGGCGAGCGCGCGGGCGATGGCGACGCGCTGACGCTGTCCGCCGGACAGTTCCGCGGGACGGCGCTGGTCGTAACCGCCGGGCAGGGAGACCTGATCGAGCAGTTCCCGAACCCGCGCCCGCCGCTGCGCGCTGTCGCCGACACCGTAGGCGCGCAACGGTTCCTCCACGATCCGCGCCACCCGCCAGCGCGGGTCGAGCGAGGCGTACGGATTCTGGTAGACGACCTGGAACCGCTGCCGCAGCCGTCGCAGCCGCGACCCGCGCAGACTGTGCAGATCGTGGCCGTCGAAGGTCACGGTGCCGCTGTCGGGTTCGGTGAGACGCAACGCGATACGCGCCGTGGTCGATTTACCCGAACCGGATTCGCCGACCAGCGACAGGGTCTCACCGCGCGCCAGCTCGAATCCCACACCGGAGACCGCCGTCACCGTCGCGCCGCGCGCGCGGAAACTCTTGTGCACCTCGCGCAGCGTCAGCAGCGGGGGACCGGCGTCGGCGCGGGCCGGACGGAAACCGTCGAACGGCGCGAGGCTCGGCGACGCCGCGAACAGCCGCTTGGTGTACGGGTGGCGCGGGTGCCGGAGCACCGTCGAGGTCGGCCCGGATTCCACGATCTCGCCGCCTTCGAGCACCACGACCCGATCCGCGCGTTCGGCCGCGATGGCCAGATCGTGGGTGATGAGCAGGACGGCCGTGCCGCGCGCCGCGGTCTGCTCGGCCAGCCGGTCGAGCACCCGGCGCGCGACGGTGGCGTCCAGCGCGCTGGTCGGCTCGTCCGCGATGACCAGATCCGGTTCGGCGATGAGCGCCGAGGCGATCAGCACCCGCTGGCGTTGCCCGCCCGACAGTTCGTGGGGGTACTGGCTCGCGCGCAGTTCCGGCCGGTCGAGTCCGGCGTCGGCGAGCAGCCGCAGTGCGCGGTCACGGGCCGAGCGCCGGTCCGCGATGCCGTGCACGATCAGCGTTTCGGCCACCTGGTCGCCGACGCGGCGCACCGGATTCAACGACAGTCCCGGATCCTGCGGAACGAAACCGATCCTGGCCCCGCGCAACCCGCGCAGCCTGCGCTCGTCGTCGGGGCGCACCGGCTGTCCGTCGAAAACCACGGTGCCGCCGGTGATCTCGCCCGCCGACCCGAGCAGCCCGATCACCGCTTGGGCCAATGTCGACTTCCCCGAACCGGATTCGCCGACCAGGGCGACCACTTCGCCTTTCGCGATGGTCAGCGAGACACCGTCGAGTGCCGTCACCGGGCCGTTCTCGCCCCGGTAGCGCACGCGCAGATCATCGACGCGCAGCAGGGCGGTGGCATCGGCGGGCGTGTCCCGCTCCGCGCGTGCGATATCGACGTCGAGTGAGCGACTCATCGGTCGGAATTCCTTCCCGCGGCGCGGCCGAGCCGCTGAGCGGCGATCACGACGGCGATGATCACCAGGCCGGGAAGCGTGGTGAGCCACCACGCGGTGGCGAGGTAGTTGCGGCCCTCGGAGATCAGCGAACCCCACTCGGGGGTGGGCGGTTTCGCGCCGTAGCCGAGGAAGCTCAGGGCCGAGACCGCCAACACCGCCATCCCGAATTCCACCGCGGCCAGCGCGACGACCGGCTGATAGGAATTGGGCAGCACGTGCCGTGCGAGCACCGTGTACCAGCGCACGCCCGACGCGTGCGCCGCCTCGACGTAGGTCGCCTGCCTGACCCGAAGCACTTCCGAGCGCATCACCCTGGCGAAATTCGCGACCAGCGAGACACCCACGGCGATCGCCACATTGCGGGTGCCGAAGCCGAGCGCGGTGACCAGTGCCAGCGAGAGCAGCAGCGACGGAATCGACAGCAGGACGTCGACCACGCGCATGATAGCGGTGTCGACGAGACCGCCGACCGCCCCGGCCAGCAGTCCGAGCAGCGTCCCGGCGATCAGCGCGATCGCCACCGCCGACAGTGTCGCGGTGAGCGAGAGCCCGGCCCCGTGCACCATCCGCGTGTAGAGGTCGCGCCCGATATTGTCGGTGCCGAACCAGTGTTCGGCGCTGGGCCCCTGGAGTTTGTCCGAGGGCACCCCGGTCAGCGGATCGCCACCGGCGAACACCGAGGGGAACAGCGCCCAGCCGACGGCGAGCAGCGCCACCGCGGCGGCGACCAACAGACCGGCGTTGTCGAGCAGGCTCCGCCACCGCACCACGGGGCGGATCGACAGCGGCAGCGTCGCGCGCCGGGAATCCTCAGCGACGTCGACCATGCGCCGTCACCCCCGTGTCACCCGACGGGTCGTAGCAGGATTCAGACACGAACCGCCACCTCCTCGATGGTCTTGTCGGTGGATGTCTCGGCGACCGGGTCTCCCGCCCGCCGCGCCCTACCCGCGATTCGCGGATCGAGCAGGGGATAGAGCAGGTCGACGAGGAGGTTGACGCTCACGAACACCACCGAGGTGAACAGCACGATGCCCTGGACCATGGGGATGTCCTGGGCCATGACCGAGGTCTGGGTCAGCCTGCCGACCCCGGCACGGGCGAACACCGTCTCCACCACCACCGAGCCGGCGAGCATATTGCCCACGAGCACACCGGCGATGGTGAAGGTCGGCACGCTGGCCGGGCGCAGCACGTGGGTCCGCTGCACCCACCAGCGCGACCCGCCCTTGGCCAGTGCCACCTCGACGAACGGCTGCCGCCATGTCGATTCGAGTCCGGCGGCGAGCACCTGGGCGATGACGGCCCCGATGGGGACCGCCAGCGTCAGCGCGGGGAGCACCGTGCCCGCGAAACCGTGCCCGCCGAACGCGGGAGCGAGTCGCCAGTGGAACGAGAACAGTTGCAGCAGCAGCAATCCGGTCCAGAATGTCGGCACCGAGACCCCGAGCGACGGTAACGCGGCCAACCCGTTGCGCAGCCACGGCCGCCGGGTGTAGGTCGCGGCGAAAGCCAGCGCGACCCCGCCCACCGTCGCGAACAGCAGCGCGAGCCCGGCCAGTGCGAGCGTGTCCGGCAGGGCGTCGCCGATCGCCCGCGTCACCGGCTGACCGGTGACGATGGAATGGCCGAGATCCCCGCGCACCCCGTGCCCGAGGGCGGTCAGGTACTGGTCCCACAGCGGCTTGTCCAGCCCGTAACGTGCCTGCAGTTCGGCGACGGCGGCCTTGTCGACCGGGGTGCCCGCGCCGCCCCCGTCGGCCGCGATCGAGACCGGGTCGGCGGGCAGCAGGAACAGCACCACGAACGAGAGGGTGAACGCCGCCCACAGCACCCAGATCGCCTGCAGGACTCGAAGGGCCAGATAGCGCGCCATGGGTCAGCGCCCGCTCAACCAGGTGTCGAAGAATTGCAGACGTGCCGACGCCTCGAATTTGAGATCCCGCACGGTCCCGGCCGCGCCGATGGCCTGCGAGAGTTCGACCGTGGGCACCCACAGACCGGCCTCGAAGATGCGCTGCTGGGCGGTCTGGATCAGTTGGGCGCGCGCGGCGGTGTCGCCTGCGCTCAACTGGCTGTCGAGAACTTCGTCGAGCGCCGGAATAGCTTCGCGCGCACTGAAATTACGCCCCGCGAGCCCGAACGAGGTGCGCAGGATGTCGCCGTCGGCCCGGGTCGAGTTGTAGTAGACGCTGTCGAAGTCCTTGGAGTTCTGTCTGGCCGTCACCTCGGAGATCGAGGCCAGGTCCAGTTTCAGGTCGACGCCGACCTGGCGCAGCTGCTGCTGCACGAGTTCGAGAATCGCCTGGTTACCGCCGAACACCTGGCTGAACAGCACACCGAAGGACAACCGCTCGCCGTTCTTCACCCGGATCCCGTCACCGCCCGGCGTCCAGCCCGCCTGATCGAGGAGGGTCTTCGCCTTGGCCGGGTCGTAGCTCAGCTGGGCCGAGAGATCCTTGTAGCCGGGGGTATTGGCGGCCAGCACGCTCGTGGCGGGCTTGAACTGCGGGCCGAGCACGGTGTCGATCAACTGCTGCCTATCGATCGCGGGCAGTAGCGCTTGGCGCACGGCGGGATCGCGCAGCGGACCCCGGGTCACATTGGGCTGCAAACCGAACGTGACACCCGGATTGGGGGTACTCAGCAGTCGGCCGCCCGCGGCCTCCAGCTGCGGGACATCCTGGACGAGCGCGTCGCTGATCGCGTCGAGCTGACCGGAGGTGAGACTGCCCGTGCGCACCCCGGATTCGGGGACGACGGTGAATTCGATGCGGTCCAGATACGCCTCACCACGATGGGCGAAGACATCCGAGCCCCAGTTGTATCCGGCACGTTTGGCCAGCGTCGCCGAGGCGTCCTGACGCCAGCCCGCGTAGGTGAACGGCCCGCTGCCGATATTGTCGCCCGCGCATCTCTGCTCGGCGGTTTTCGCGGTGGTGCTGTCGGCGAGCAGACCGAGCTGCGTGGTCGAGCTGGCTTGCAGGAATTGCGCGTTCGGCTTGCTGAACTCGACCCTTGCGGTCAATCGGTCCACCGCGGTCGTGCCGACGTAGTTGGTCAGATAGCTGGTGCCCAGCGGTGCCTTCGCGCCGCCGAGCTTCACGATCGCGTCGAAATTGCGTTTGACGGATTCGGCCGTGACGGGGGTGCCGTCACTGAAGGTGACACCGTCGGCGAGGTGGTAGGTGAAGACCGTCGCGTCCGGGCTCACCTCCCAGCTGCGGGCCAGCCACGGGGTGATCGCGCCGGTCGCCGGATCCTGATCGGTCAGCGAGTCGACGATCTGCCTGGCGACATAGATGGTCTGGTTGGTGCCGGCCTGCGCCGGATCCGAGCAGGTCGGCGCCTGGGAGAGGCCGTAGCGCAACGTGCCGCCCGGCTGCGGCGGCCCGGCGTCGCCACCGGAACTGCCCGAATCGCTGCCGCAGGCCGCCAGACTCGCCGCCGCGGTGACGGCGGCGGCGATGGCCGCGATTCGGAGGCGGGATCGGATCACTGTGTTACTCCCAGGTTTTCGAGATGGTCGAGAGGCGGTTTCACGCCACGGCTCCGACGGAATCGGAGACGCGCACGTATTTTTCGAACGGATGTTTGCCGATCTGCTCGGCGGGCAGATCGGGGTCGTAGAGCGCGGTGTACCCGGCCGCCAGGTACAGGGCGACGGCCTCGGGCTGGCGCGGTCCGGTGGTCAGGTAGATACGCCGATAGCCGCGACGGGCGATCTCGGCCTCCAACTGCTCCAGGACATACCGGCCCAGCCCCTGCCTGCGATGTTCGCGTGAGGTCCAGATGCGCTTGAGTTCGGCGGTGTTCTCGTCGTGGCGTTGGAAGGCGCCGCCGGCCACCGGTTCCGAATCCCGGGTGACGACGAGCAGATCCCCGTGCGGGGGCGCGAACTCGTCGGCCGGATACTCCACCAGCGAGGCGTGCACCTGGCCGGGGGATCTGCCGTACCGGGTGCTGTACTCGACCGCCAACTCCGCCAGCAGCGGGGCGGCGAGCGGATCGGATTGGGCGACGCGGTGCACCCGCAATCCGTTGTCGGGGAAACGTGGGGCCACCGCGCTCACCCCTTCTTCGGCAGGCCGGGCGGATTGATCCGCGAACCGGTGAGTGCTTCGGTGTTCAGCCCCCAGCGGTCGATGACCTTCTGGTAGGAGCCGTTCGCGATGAGATGTTCGAGGGCCTGGTGGATCGGCGTGATCAGGCCGTTGTCCTTCTTGGTCAGCACGCCGATTTCGCCCTGCAACGCCTCGCCCGCGCCGGAGAAGGTGGCGACGATCTTGGTCTGCTTCGCGGTGGCGGCGTGGTAGATCGCCGACGGGTTCGGGCCGATGTAGCCGTCGAGCCGCCCGGAAGCCAGGGCCAGGTAGTAGTCGGTGGTCTGCTGGAAGTAGGCGATATCGATGGGCGCGAGACCGTCGGCGCGGTTCTGTTCGCTCCACTTGACCAGCAGCTGCTCCTGGTTGGTGCCGCTTCCGACCCCGATCCGCTTGCCCGCCAGGCTCTTACGGTCCTTGTAGTCGATCTTGCCGTCCAACGGCACTTCGAGGGCGACATTGTCGGTGCGGTAGGTGGCGAAGTCGTACTTCTCCTTGCGCTCCTCGGTCACCGTGACGTTGGAGATGAACGCGTCGACCGCGCCCGAGTCGACCCGCACGAAATTCTGCGACCAATCCGCCACCTGCACCTCGAGTTTCAATCCGAGGACATCGGCGACCAGCGAGGCGAAATCGACCTCGGAGCCGACGGTGGTCTTGTCGTCGGTGGAGTAGAAGCGCAGCGGCGGCGCGGCCCCCGACGCTCCGGTGACGATCAGGGTCCCGCGGTCGCGGATCACCTGCGGCACCTGGGCGGCGATGGCGTCCACTTTGTCGGTGCGCACCCGGCCCGATTGCGCGGGGCTGAGGTCGAAGGTGACCGATCCGGTTCCCTGGACGGTCTGCTCCGCTTCGGGGTCGGTGCCGCAGCCGGTGGCGAGCAGCGCCACGGCGGCCGCCGCGGAGACCAGGGCGGTGAACTTCATCGAATACCTGTTCGTCGTCGGGGATTTCATGACTTCAGCGGACCCTGGACAGGAAGGCCCTGGTACGGGGATGTTCGGGGTTGTCGAGTACCGCGGCGGGCGGTCCCTGCTCGACGATCACGCCCGCGTCGAGGAACACCACCGTGTCGGCGACCTCGCGGGCGAAGCCGATCTCGTGGGTCACGATCACCAGCGCGGTGCCGCCGTCGGCGAGATCGCGGATCACGTCGAGCACTTCGCCGACCAGCTCCGGATCCAGGGCCGAGGTCGGTTCGTCGAAGAGGATGACCTGCGGCCGCAGCGCCAGTGCCCGCGCGATGGCCACCCGCTGCTGCTGGCCGCCCGAGAGCCTGCGCGGATACGCGTCGGCGAATTCGCCGATACCGACCCGGTCGAGCAGTTCCCTCGCCTCGCGTTCCACCTCGGCGCGCGGGCGGCGCTGCGCGGACAGCGGCGCGAGCGTCACGTTCTCCAGCGCCGTCAGATGTGGGAAGAGGTTGAACTGCTGGAACACGAAACCGATGCGGGAACGCTGACGACGCACCTCGCGATCCGGCAGCGGATACAGCACATTGCGGCGCAGGCGGTATCCGATCAGTTCACCGTCGATGTGCACGGTGCCCGAGTCCAGCGGTTCGAGGTGATTGACCACGCGCAGCAACGTCGACTTACCCGAACCCGACGGCCCGATCACCGCGACGACCTCGCCCGCGCGCACGGTCAGATCGATACCGCGCAGCACTTCGCTGGTTCCGTAGGCCTTGCGCACGCCGCGCACCTCGACGGCGGCCGAGGTCTCGACCTGTCCGGCCGCGCTCATCGGGTCGCTCCGCGCGGGGAGACGACGCCGATGGCGGCGATCTCGCGGAATTTCGCGCGCAACCGCTGTATCGGTGTCGGCGGTGTGGTCCGCTGCGCGCCCTTGGCGTAGTGGCGTTCGATGTAGAACTGGACGATCGAGAGCGCCGTGGTCAGCACGATGTACCAGACGGTGGCCACCATCAGCAGCGGCACGACCCGGCCGTTACGGCCGTAGATCACCTGCACCTGGTAGAAGAGTTCCGCGATCGCCATCACCGACACGATCGAGGTGCCCTTGAACAGGCTGATCACCTCGTTGCTCGCGTTCGGCAGGATCGAACGCATGGCCTGCGGCGCCACGACCGTGCGGAACTGCCGCCAGCGCGGGATGCCGAGCGCCGCCGAGGCTTCCAGCTGGCCCGGGTCCACCGAGATGAATCCGGCCCGGATGATCTCGGCCGAGTACGCCGCCTGGTGCAGCGCCAATCCGATCACCGCCGCGGTGAACCCGCTGATGACACCGTTGACGTCGAAGCTGAAGAACGCGGGCCCGAACGGAATTCCGATCGACATCGTGCGGTACAGGTAGGCGATGTTGAACCAGAACAGCAGTTGCACGATCAGCGGGATGGAACGGAAGGCCCAGATGTAGACCCACGAGATCACCCGCAGCACCGGATTGTTCGACAGGCGGGCCACCGCAAGCGCGGTACCGAGCAGGAATCCGAGCGCGGTGCCCCACAGCGTCAACTCGACGGTCAGCTTCAGCGCCGACAGCACCGATTTCGCGGTGACATACTGCGCGAACGTTCCCCAGTCCCAGCCCGGATTGGTGGCCAACCCGTGCGCGAACTGCGCCACCACGACCAGTGCCGCCGCGCTCGCGACCCAGCGCCACGGGTGTCGCGCCTTCGCGACGCGGGGTGCGTCCGAGGACGCGGGCGCGGTAACCAGGTGTTCGGTCGACGTATCGAGCGGGGCTGCACCGTATTCGTCGAGCGGGGCGGTGGCGTCGGGGGCGGGCGGCGCACTCATGGCGAGTCCTTACGAGCATCGGACGCGACCGCCCCGGTCGGGCAGCGGTCGCCGCACCCGGCCAGCGTCGGGCGCACGATCTGGCGGCGGTCAGCCGCGACAGCCGGTGGAGGTGACACGGCACTGGTCGACATGGCGACGGCCCCAACGGTGGCCACTGCGGTGGATAGTCACTTCGGTCCTCCATCGTTCCCGGCGGAAGCACCCGCACCCGATGTCGCCGGGGGGTTGCTGCGACGTCGGTGAGCCAGGTCTCTCGGTCGCTCTGGATGGTGAGATCCCCGTGGCACGGATGCCGCGGGAACACGTGTCGAGCCGAAACATCATGCGAAGACGGGCAAGTGCTTCGCAAGGGTACAAATCATGGTGAGCGCAGTCCTTCCGGCGACCGTCCGCGCCGACGACAATTACCCCCGTCGATCGGACAGCCCTGCGTCGAGCCGCCCCGCGTCCGTCGCGTCCGCGCGACGCGCCGAAAGATTGCCCGACCCGATAAACACTGTTGAACAGGTTTGCGGGAGTACCCTCCTCCTCGATCGTGCCGACGATGAGGAGGTCTGTTGTGACCGTAATGCGCCGTCTCACCACGTTTGCCACCGTCGCGACCGGTGCTGTCGCACTGGCGTGGGGTCTACCGGGCAACGCGGTGGGCGCCCCGTCCGCCGACACCGTCACGCCCGCGCCGATCGCCGGACCCGGTGATCTGCTCGGCGCCTACCAGGCCAATATCGACGCGCTGAAGAAGTTCGGCATGGAGCCTTTCCTCTATCCGACGGCCGCGGCGTTCTGCAACAACGCGTCGACCTTCGGACTCGTCCCCGCGGTAGCGGGCGCGGTGCCGGGACCGTGGCCCAAGACCACCGTCGCCATCCCCGGCCTCGATATGACCGCCGTCGACGCGGGCCAGACCATGTTCACGTTCGTCCCCCTGGGCGTCGTGTCCGATACGCCGTCCGACACCGGAATGCGGGTGGTGTGGCTCAATGTCAGCAACGGCCGCACCGGTTCGGCGTCGATGGGACCGATCGGGAACATCCTGGCCGCGATGATCCCGCCGGAGGTGCCCGCCGAGGTCCGTCCGCTGGCCGAGAAGGCCGTCCAGGATTTCTTCCTCTCCGCACTGCCGGTCGGCGGTGTCCGCGCGGTTCCCGTCGACACCGGTAAGGGCACTGTCCTGGCCGCGGTCTTCGGCACGGTCCAGAACGGTAAACAGTCTTGCTTCTTCCTGCCGACCGTCGGCATGACCACCGTCGCCTGACGATTCGCGCCGTCCCGACCGGTGGCGCGGAGGGGCCGGTCCGCACGGTGACGTGATCGCCGCGTGGACCGGCGAGGTCGCGCGTCGAGCCCGCGCTGAACGGTCACCGGTGTGGCAGTGAGCGGCCCTTCCATCTGAGTGTGTCTCGCCGGTGCGCGCGATGCGATCTGATGGACAGGGTCGTGTAGGCGAGAACCGAGACGGGATGTGCCAGCGCCGCAACGACATCGGCGCGGGTCGGCGTCGCGCCGGATTCGATCGACCGGGCCAGCAGTCGACCGGTGACGGCGGCGGCGTAACCGACGATTCCGGCGCGGCGGGCGCGTCCACGCCCCGCCACGGCCGCGACCGGCGCGACCGCATACCCGAGCAGGGCGACCGCGCCGACCGCCGCGCTCGCCGGACGCGAGCCGCCGTAGGCCGACCACAACCACCGGGTATACCCGGCGTCGAGTTCGGCCACGTCCCGGTACATCCTGGTCCTGGCCAGTCTGCCCGCGACGACGAGCACCGTCTGCCTGCCGCTGCGCCGCACGGCGCGGGCGATATCGAGATCCTCGGTCGCCGAGTCCGCTACCGCCGCGTGCCCGCCGACCGCGCGATAGGCGGCGGCGTCGAAGACCAGGAACTGTCCGCAGGCGACCGCCGTCGACGGCCACAGGCTCCGATTCGCCACCGCGACGGGCAAGGTCGACGCCCACGACCAGCACAGCAACGGCTGCGCCAGCGCCTCGGCGAACGACCCGGCGTCCTGGCGCGGCCAGACCGAGACCAATGCCGCGGGTCCCCTGCGCAATTCGGCCACCGCCGCCGCGATCGCGCCGGGCGCCAACCGCACATCGGCGTCGAGGAAGACGAGTACGGCGGTATCCGCCGCCTCGGCCAGCCGGGCGCAAGCCGCTGCCTTCCCGGTCCACCCCCGCTCGGGTTCGTCCCGCGAGCGGATCACCAGGAAACGCGGGTCGCCGTCGATGGCCTTCTCCGCCGCCTCGGCGGTGCCATCGCTGGACGCGTCGTCGAGTACGAGGACCTGTAGCCGCGGCGCACCCGACTGCGCGCGCAGATCTGCGATGAGGTCCGGCAGCCGGTGCGCCTCGTCGCGCGCGGGCACGCAGATGGTGATCGGCTCGATCACCGCCGCGGAATCCGGCAGCCGCCGCACCGTCAGCCGATTGAACAGCGCTGTCGCGCAGCCGAGTACCGCGACGGCCGCGCCCGCCCCGACGAGCACGGCGGTCGCGTCGTCGGTCATTCCCGTACCTCGGTATCGCGCACGGATCGGACGCCTCGCCGGTCGATCAGCGGCCGTCGATGACCAGCCGCACCCAGCGGCTCAGGGAGAAGCTGCCTTCGGCGTTCGGCGCGCTGGGGTTGCGGTCCATGAAGGCCATCGCGGCGACGATGGCGGCGACGGCGAGGGTGATGCCCCCGACGATGCCCGCCCAGCCCGCGAAGGACCTGGTGTTGGGGTCGGCGTAACTCACCTCGGCGCGCAGGGTGGAGACATCGCCGGGCGGAAGTTTCCACGACACGGTGGAATCGCCTTCGCGGTTGCCGTTGGTTTTGGCGACCCTGGCCGGGAAGGCGACGGTGAACTGCACGTCCGACCCGTGCGGCGGAACCGATTTCAGATCGACCCGCCCGGTCAGACTGACCAGATCGCCGGTGCGCTGGAATTGCAGCTGGAACATGCCCTGGGTCTGCTCGGAGAGTCCGCCCAGCTGCGAGACCTCGCCGAAGGTCAACTCCTCGAAGAACACCTTGCTGCCGACGTAGCCGTCCTGGTTGTACGGCTCGACGCGCACCTTGGCCGCGAGGGAATCGGGTGCCTTCAGTTCCGGTCCCTTGTCCTCGGCGCTCGTCGGCACCACCGCCGCCACGATCCGCCCGGACACCTTGTCGTTGGACGACACGCCCATCGACACCTGGACGCGCAGGCAGCCGACCAACATCGGCACCACGAATGCCGCGAGCAGGGCGGCGGCCGCTAACCGCGTCCCGGTCCGCCGTCGTCGCGTGGGGGCCGGGGGAGCGGGCATCGTTGGCATGGGACTCGGGTGCACGGGTCACATCGTGCCAGGCATGGCGTGACAATTGCCACGCGACGGGCGCAAGGCCGCGCGAGGAGCCTCGCGCCGGGGCGTGTCGGGCCGCTCACCGACCTCGTGACGCGGCATTCCCCCGGGCGTGGCGCGCCGAGCGCGGGGGCTCGGTCCGTGCGGCCTTCGGCCCACCGGTGGTGCGTCGACTCGTCAACGTCCGGGAGACAGGGCGCGAGTTCGCCTCAGTCGGACGAGGAGCGGAATCCCCAGCAGCCCCATCCCGACAGCGCCGTAACCGGCGGACGCGGGCAGGCCGAGAAATGCGGCGTGGGCGAGTATCGATCCGAGCCACGTCCACAGGAAGACGGCCACGGGCAACGCGGTCGTGTCGTTCCACGTACGCGCGGTGGCCGTCATCGCGGCGGGCGCCGTACTCGCGGAGACTCGATCCCACCACCACAGCAGAGCCGCCATGACCAGTCCCACCGCGAACCACCCGAGGTAATTCGTCATCGGGATATGCGCGAGCCCCGGCAACCCGGATGCCGACACGCACCACGACCACTGACCGTCGGCGACCATCTGCGGGTCGAGGAACAGATCCCACCCCACCGCCCCGATCGCCGTCAGCCCGATCCACGACACCGCCCGTCGACTCAGCATCCCGGCCACGACCCACACCGGATACAACCCACCGACCCACGCGAGCGGAACTATCAGCGGCACCGACCAGAGTTCGGGACCGATGCGGCCGACGGCGTACTCGTAACACCCGAACGGAACCCCGGTGGCGGTCCCCACCGCCTCGGCGAGCAGTCCGACGCCGGAAACGATCACCAGCGCCCCCGCCGCGAAACGCCTTCCGCGCGTCACCGCCGCGTGGGACAGCGCCGTGGCCGCCGCCAACAGCACCACCGCGACCGTCACCCGGTCCCGCGCCGCCCCCTCGGTCAGCGGATACCCGATCTGCGCCGCCACCAGCAGCGCGGCGAGCGCCGCGGGCCCTCGATGTCGGGTCAGCACCGGGACCTGTTCGCGTACCGATCCCACTCGACGCTGTCGGGCACCCACCGGTGTGGCTGCGGGCGTCACGCGACCGATATCGATGCCGTCGGCTCCGATAGTCCCGGCGTCCGCGACAGCCGTGGCGAACCCATGGCTGTCCGGTTCGCTACTCGTCTCGTGGATCCGGGGTCCGCCGTCGGCTCCGGTGGTGGGGGCACACGCTGTCGCCGTGGCCGTCCCACCGATCCCATCGGTCTCCGGTTCGCCACTCGTCGGCTCGCGGGTCTCGGGTTCATCGCCGGTCGCGGTGGACCGGGTGTGCGCACTCGCCCTGGGAATCCCGGCGGATAGGGAAGCTTCGGGGTCGTCGGTTGTGGCCTCGCCGGTCACGTTGCTGTCCGCGGCCTCGCGGGTCTCGGGCTTGCTGTCGGTAGCCTCACCCCCGCCCACGAACTCCGCGGATACCGGGTCGGAGCACACGGTGCGCGCTGTCTCGCTCATCGTCTCGGGGACCGCGAGAACCGGCGGCGGGTATCGCGCAGGACCAGCCGGGCCGCGCTGCGACCGCTCGCCCCGGACACCCCTCCGCCGGGGTGGGTCGACGCGCCCGTGAGATAGAGGCCGGGGGCGCCCGGCACCCGCTGACCGGACAGTTCCGGAACAGGCCGCCACATCATCATCTGGTCCAGCGACATCTCGACGTGCATGACATTGCCGCCGCGCAAACCCATTTCCCGCTCCAGATCGACCGGGGTCTGGATATGGCGGCGCAGGATCGTCTCGGCGAAGCCGGGCGCGTACGCGTCGACTTCGGCGACGATCCGGTCGGCCTCGCCCTCGGCGTGGGCGGACCAGTCGGTGCCGTCGGCGAGTCGGTACGGATGCCACTGGGCCCACAGCGAGAGCTGATGCTGTCCGGGCGGGGCGATGCTCGGATCGACGGCGCTGAAACTCATGGCGAGGACCACCGGGCGTGGCGGCAGATCACCGGCGAGCGCGGCGCCGTGCGCGAGTCGCGCCTGCCTGCGGTCGGAGACCAGGAATTGCAGGCCGCGCGCGGATTCGGTGACGGTCGCTTCCGGGTACCTGGGCAGATCGGAGGTCGCCAGGCGCACCACCATCCCGATGCCGGGACCGACTCTGATGCGCCGCTCCCACCCGGCCAGCGCGTGTTCGTCGAAACCGCCCGCCCGCAACAGATCGACGGTGGTCAGCACATGCGTGCCCGCGATGACCGTCTTCGCCGCCAGATTTCGCCCGGATTCGGTCCGCACCCGCCAACCGTCGCCCGCGCGGGTGACGGCGGTGACCGCGTCCCCGGCCGACACCGCCCCGCCGTCGGCGCGCAAACGCGCGACGAGCGCCGAGGCCAACGCCCCACTTCCGCCCACCGCGCGGCCGGGCGGAAGGGTGTGCATGAGCGCGGCGAAGCCGACCATCGGCGCGGTGCCCGGCTCCGACATCGGCGGCCCGGACTGGGCCCCGAACCACGCCAGCGACGCCTTGAGCCGTTCATCGTGAAAACAGGTGTCGAGCAGCGCGTCCCCGGATTGCAGGAATTCGCGCGACAGCGCGCTGCCGCCGCCTTTCGCGTCCAGCCCCCAGAACGAGCGCAGCAGTCGCCCCGGCGTCGGTGTTCCCCCGAAAGCCCGCATCACCCGGGCGCTGCGTTCGCCCCAGACCCGCACGAAACGTCGGTACGCGACGGCATCTCGTTCCCCGCACGACGCCGCGATCACCGAACAGGTCCGGTCCAGGTCGCGGTGGAACACGATCGGCGGCGCACCCGTCGACGGGTCCGCGGGGGTGAATCCCCACGGATCGCAGTCGATATAGCGCAGGCCGAAGCGTTCGAGTTCGAGTTCCTCGACGATGCCGGTGTGCCGGATCATGATGTGCGCGGAGGAGCCGCGGTCGACCAGATGCCCGGGAAATCGCTCCACCGTGGAGACGGCGCCGCCGAGTACCTCGTCGCGTTCGAGCACTTCGACCCGTTCGCCGGCCCGCGCCAGATAGCAGGCGGCCACCAGGGCGTTATGGCCCGCACCGAGCACGAGCACCGTCACGTGAACCTCACAGCGGCAGCCGTCGTCCCAGGATCGCGAAGGGCCGGGTGTCCCCGGCGAAGACGAAATTCCTGATCACGTCGTCGAAACCGACACGCCGGTACAGACGCCAGGCGCGGTTGTCCTCGCCGCTGACCTCCGGCGTCGACAGGAGTACCGCCGCCTCCGGTCGATTCTCGAGCAGGCGGTGCAACAGGATCGCGCCGAGGCCCGCGCCCTGCGCGGAGGGATGCACGTGGAGTTCGGTCAACTCGAAGTAGTCGGCGAGCAGTTCACGCGTCGCCTGCTCCGGCCTGCCCGAACGCCGTAGGCCGGTGTGCACCTGTTGATGCCACCACTGGTGCGGCGCGCCGCGATATCCGTAGGCGATGGCGACGATCGGCGAGGTACGTAGGTCGACGTGGCCGGAATCGTCGGGCAGCAGCGCCGCGACCGCCTGCCAACCGACACGGGTGGTGTGTTCGGTCCACATGGGCGCGCGATGGTTCTCGGTGCCGCGCGGATAGTCCATCGCCGCGACGTAGACCGAGAGCACGTCGTGCAATCGATAGCGCAGATCGGCCACCGAGAAGTCGACGACGACCGGTGCGGGGGCGGGGGTGTGCTTGGGCTTGACGGCTGTCATGGCTCTCGTCGGCCGCGCGGACGCGGAAAGTTGTCGGTGGGTGTCCCTATATTCAATCTCAATTCAAACGTTCGAATACCTGTTCGGTCCGCGCGGTGGCATGGAACACCGTCCGGCCGGGGTGTACGACAGCGAAGGGACGACTGATGTCTGGTCGGATCGAACATGCGGGAGAACCCGGCAGGGCGGGGAAACTACTGAAGAAAGCCGATGGGCTGCTGATGGAGGCGGCGGGGGAGACCGACCCGCGCGAACGTTTCCGCTCGGCCTACCTGGCCGCGCTGCGTGGCGCGGGCGCGGTGCTCGCGTTCACCGGGGCCGACGCCGCGCCGAGGGCCCGCTCGCGCAACGCGTGGGTGCTGTTGCAACGCGCGATGCCCGAGTTCGTCATGTGGGCCGACTACTTCGGCGCGCGCTCGGAACTGCGCGCCGCGCTGGAGGCGGGATTCGACCGGGATGTCGATGATCACACGGCCGACGAGTTCTGTTCGCGGGTGGGCGCATTCCTGCACGATGTGGAGGATCTGCTCGCCACGGCGTCCCGTTTACGACCTCCGAGAGGTCTCTCGAACGGCATGACCGCGTAACTTATCGGCGAGTAGGTGGTACGGCCTTCATCGAACTCGTATCATTGGTGTCAGATAGCCGCCAAGGTCGGCTATTTGTCGCCTACCCGGAGGCGGCAGCCACGTCCTAGTGCCGGGGGAGGTACCGTGCCACTCTCCGAGCACGAGCAGCGCATGCTCGAACAAATCGAGAGCGCGCTCTATGCTGAGGATCCGAAGTTCGCCTCGTCCGTCCGCGGCGGACGACTTCGTTCGACCTCGAGTCGTCGCAGACTCCAGGCCGCGGCCTTGTTCGTCCTCGGTCTGTTTCTACTCGTCGCAGGGATCGCCGCTCCGGTGAAGCCCGGTGGCTTCCCGATCATCAGCTTGGTCGGGTTCATCGTCATGTTCGGTGCAGGCGTACTGCTGTTGGTCGGCGGCTCGAAGGCCGCGGGCAAGGGCAATCGCTCCACCGACGCGCCGTCCGGCGGACCCGGTGGTGGTCGCTCCGGCGGGCCCGGCCGTCAGCGTAAGTCCGGAGGTTTCTCCGAACGTATGGAAGATCGCTTCCGGAGACGATTCGAGCAGGAATAGTCCGACTCGTCACGACCCCTTCGGCCGACAACCGCATACCGAACGCGACGCCGCACCGATCAGGTGCGGCGTCGCGTTCTCCTGCGCGCCGAAGGTCGTCCCGGTGACGGCGACCGCGCCGGGCTCACCGGCGCCCGCCGGTTCTTCCCCCACTTCGCGCCACCATCGGCCCCACCTCGCCCCACCTCGGCGCTCGCGCATGCCGTGATCGCGCGTTCGGCGGACCGCCCGCGTCCGTGTCCGCGCCGTCCGGCACGCCTTCCGCAAACCCGGCGCGCGACAAAAGCCGTGCATAGCAAGGCCATCGCGGATCGAAGCCATCGATCACGGGGTCCGATCGGGGCCTCCGGAAGGTTTGCTGAGTGTTTTCGGGTGATTGTCCATCTGTGCCAGGCGTGTCGGTGGAACACGGAAAAAGTTCTCCACTGCGTGATAGCTGGGATGACCTGCGAAATCGGTGACGTGGGGAGCGAGATCACCGGTTGTTTCGATTGAAAGTGGGGGAAAGTGGGGTAATGTGGAGCGCGCACTACTGGAGAGTCGTACATCCGAGGTGATCGTGCTCCCCGCTACCGCGGGGTGATCCGCAGGAGGTATCGGGATGTTCCTCGGTACCTACACACCCCGGCTGGACGACAAAGGGCGGCTCACGTTGCCCGCGAAGTTTCGAGACGATCTGGCGGGAGGGTTGATGGTCACCAAGGGGCAGGACCACAGCCTTGCCGTCTACCCGAAAGAAGAGTTCGCCGCGCTCGCTCGTCGAGCCGCGGCGGCGTCTCGAAGCAATCCGCGGGCGCGCGCGTTCGTCCGGGCACTCGCCGCCGGTACAGACGAACAACGTCTCGACGGCCAGGGCCGGATCGTGTTGTCCGCCGAACATCGCCGCTACGCGAATCTCGATCGGGATTGCGTGGTGATCGGCTCGGTCGACTTCCTGGAGATATGGGATAAGCAGGCGTGGGAGTCCTACCTCGCCGAGCACGAGGAGGATTACGCGGAAGCGAGAGACGAGTCGCTGGGCGGAATCTTCTAGCCCGAACGGAACGAGTGCCACGCGGCCTCTGCCCGGAGGCGAACCCTGACGTACTTCCCCGACGCCAGGTGTCGAATTCGGTCAGAGACCCCGCGGCATTCGTTTTCTCAGCGCAGCCGGCGAAAACACTGTGGAACAAGGCGACCCGTGCAAGCGACGACGCGAGGCAGGATCCGGGAGGTCGAGGTGAATCGTGCACAGCCCGGTCCCCGCCATGTGCCGGTGCTCCTGCACAGAGCCGACGAGCTACTCGGGCCCGCGTTGGCCGAACCAGGTGCCGTCTACATCGATGCCACCCTCGGATTGGGCGGGCATGCCGAATATTTCCTGCGTACCTATCCGCAACTGCGCCTGGTCGGTCTCGACCGCGACACCACGGCGCTCGGTCTGGCAGAAGACCGATTGCGGCCCTTCGAAGATCGAATCACCCTGGTGCACACCCGTTACGACGGGATCGCCGACGCGGTGAAACAGGCCGGACTCGATCCGGTCGGCTCGGTGAGCGGGATCCTGATGGATCTCGGAGTCTCCTCGATGCAATTGGACGAGGCGGACCGCGGGTTCGCCTATTCCGTCGACGCGCCGCTGGATATGCGGATGGATCCCACCACGGGTATCACCGCGGCCGACGTGCTCAATACCTACAGCCACGGCGACCTCGCGCGGGTGCTCAAAACCTATGGCGAGGAACGCTTCGCGGGCAAGATCGCCAGCGAGGTGCTCCGGCGTCGTCAGCAACGCCCCTTCACCACGAGCGCCGAACTCGTCGAACTGCTCTACGCCGCCATACCGGCGGCGGCGCGACGCACCGGTGGTCATCCGGCCAAACGCACCTTCCAGGCGTTGCGGGTCGAGGTCAACGGCGAGCTCGATTCGTTGCGCGCCGCACTGCCCCCGGCATTGGCTTCGCTGCGGGTCGGCGGTCGCATCGTGATCATGTCCTACCAGTCGCTGGAGGACCGCGTCGTCAAACACGAACTGGCGCCGCGGATCATGTCGAGGACGCCGGTGGATCTGCCGGTCGAACTGCCCGGCATGGGACCGGAATTCCGGATGCTTACCCGTGGCGCGGAGAAGGCCACCGAGCAGGAAATCGAGGAGAACCCGAGGTCGGCCCCGGTCCGTATGCGCGCCGCCGAACGAATCCAGGCGGCGGCGTGACGGACTCGGGATGCTCGACCCGCGGGTCCCGCGGACTAGTGGAGGGGACAGCATGAGCATTCGGACACGCGCCGTGCCCGCGCCGGGTCGGGTCGCCCGGCGGGTTCAAGCCGCCGAACGAGTGAAATCCGGTGCGGCACAGCGTGCCTACGCCAAGCGCAGGACGCGGGCCGAACAGCAGTCCGATACTCCCTCGCTGCCGCGCAGGCGCGGATCGGTGATGGCCGCGCGTATCCCGTTCGTCGCCGCGATCATCGCGATGCTCGGCTGCGGACTCGCGCTCACCCTGCTGCTGACCACCCGTGCCGCCGAGGACAGCTACCAGCTCGGCGACGCCCGTCAACTCAACCGCACCCTGGCCGAAGAACGTGCCGCACTGCAACGCGATGTCGAGGCCGCCGATTCGGCGCCCGAACTCGCCGCGCGCGCACGCGAACTCGGCATGATCCCGGCCAAGGATCCGGCCCGGCTGGTCATCGGCGCGGACGGAGCCGTCACGGTGATCGGTGATCCCACCCCGGCGCAGGGCGCGCCCGCGCCGCCGTTGAACGGTTCGACGGGGCCGGCCCAGGGCGAACGGGTGGTGCCGGTCAGCACCGTGCGCCAGCAGCCCGCCGCCCCGCAGACCAATGCCGCCTACGGCGCCAACACACCCGCGCCCACCCCGGCACCGGCCGCACCCGCGGTCGGTCAGGAGCCGGCGGTCGTGCCGCCCGGGTCGCCGGTCCCGCTCGCGGCGGGCCACGATCCGTCACCGGTCGTGCCGGTTCCCGGCGCGCCGGAGACACCGCAGCTCGCGGAACCGCAGAGGCAGCCGGATTCCTCGCCGGCCGAAACACCCCCGGCGGAGCAGGTTCCGGCCGAAACCTCCCAGACGGAGGCCTTCCCGGACGAGCCGTCGCCGGACGGGGGCGCTCGATGACGCAGACTCGGCCCGCGCCGCGCAGGCGACGCGGGCCGACACCGTCCGGGGGACGTCGTCCGCGTACCGCGGCCGCCTCGGATCGGCCACTGCGGTTGCGTCTCGGGGTCGGTCGGATCGTGATGTTGGTCGCGCTCGCGGTGGTGGCCCTGCAATTGTTGTGGATCCAGAGCATTTCCGCGCCCGCGCTCTCCGAGCAGGCCGCCAGCCAGCGCACCACCCGGGATCCGGAGATCGCCATCCGCGGTCCGATCACCGACCGCAACGGCAAGGCGGTGGCCTTCACCACCGTCGCGAAAGCGCTCACCTTCCAGCCGGTCCGGGTTCGCGCCGAACTCGAGGAAGCCCGTGCCAAGAGTGACAAGGCGCCCGATCCGGGTGAGCGGTTGAAGGCGATCGCCGAGGTGATCCACGCCAAACTCGGCCCGCGCGCGCCGTCGGTGAACGAAGTGCTCGACAAACTGCGCGGCGACGAGGAATTCGTCTACCTGGCCCGGAATGTGGACGCCCGCGTCGCGGGCGATATCAGGGCGCAGTTCCGCGAGGTCGGCACCGAGGCACAGTCGCTGCGGGAGTACCCGGGCGGTTCGCTCGGCGCCAATATCGTCGGCGCCACCGGCTGGGACGGCCACGGCCTGATCGGCCTCGAATCGTCGCTGGACGCCGTGCTGGCGGGCACCGACGGTTCGGTCACCTACGATCGCGGCTCCGACGGCGCGGTCATCCCGGGCAGCTGGCGCGACAAACAGCCCGCGGTGAACGGCAACGGCGTCGAGCTGACGCTGGATTCGGATCTGCAGTACTACGTGCAGCAGCAGGTGCAGCAGGCCCGCGAGATGTCGGGCGCGCAGGGCGCTTCCGCGGTGGTGCTCGACGCGAAGACCGGCCAGGTGCTCGCCATGGCCAACGACAGCACCTTCAATCCGGCTCTCGGCCCACAGAACTGGGGCACCCAGAAGACCAACAATCCGTCGGTCAGTGATCCCTTCGAACCCGGTTCCGTGAACAAGATCGTCACCGCGGCCGCGGCCATCGAATACGGCCTCACGAACCCCGACGAGATCCTGCAGGTGCCCGGCGAGATCCGGATGGCGGGCGTGACCGTCGGCGACGCGTGGGAACACGGCACCGCGCCGTACACGACCACCGGCGTCTTCGGAAAATCCTCCAACGTCGGCACGCTGATGCTCGCGCAGCGGGTCGGTGAGGACCGCTACGCCGATATGGTGAACCGTTTCGGGCTCGGCCAGCGCACCGGTGTCGGACTGCCGGGTGAGACCGCGGGCCAGGTGCCCGCACGCGACCAGTGGTCCGGCGGCACCTTCGCCAACCTGCCTATCGGACAGGGCCTTTCGATGTCGACGTTGCAGATGACCGGTATGTACCAGGCCATCGCCAACGACGGTCTGCGCATCCCGCCGCGGATCGTCAGGGCCACCGTCGCCCCGGACGGCGCGCGCACCGAGGAGCCGCAACCGGAGGGGGTCCGGGTGGTGAGCCCGCAGACCGCGGCCACCCTGCGCACCATGTTCCAGGCCGTGGTGCAGCGCGACAAGACCGACGCCGCGCAGAACGGCACCGGCTGGCCCGCCGCCATCGAGGGCTATCAGATCGCGGGGAAGACCGGCACCGCGCAGAAGATCGATCCCAAGTGCAAATGCTATTCCAGCTCCAGTTACTGGATCACCTTCGCCGGTATCGCCCCCGCCGACAACCCGCGCTACGTGGTGGGGCTGATGCTGGACAACCCGGTGCGCAGCTCCGACGGCAGCGGCGGTCAGTCCGCCGCGCCGCTGTTCCACAGCATCGCTTCCTGGGCATTGCAGCGTGACCGTATTCCGCCATCGCCGGAGCCGGTCCGGCAGTTCGTTCTGCAGGCCGGTGTGTGATTCGAGTAGTCCACGCACACGAACCGGGGAACAACCGCGCCGCAACACCGAGGCGCGTTGTTCCCCGGTGACCGTACGTCGGTAACCTGACTCGTCGTCCCACGATGCGTTCCTTATATCCATGTCCCGTTCTGAGAGGAGCAAGGTGCCCGCGCAGTCCAGCTCGCACGCGCTCCGGCCCGCCGGACCGCCGTCGACGCGGCTGTCCACCGTGCTGGAGTCGACAGGCGCCCGTGGGTCGGGGCCGATCCCCGCGGACACGGTGGTGACCGGTATCGAGCAGCGTTCGAACGCGGTTCTGCCCGGCGACCTGTTCGCCGCGCTGCCGGGCGCGCAGGCGCACGGCGCGCGTTTCGCCCGTGACGCGGTCGAACGCGGCGCCGTCGCGGTCCTCACCGATGCGCCCGGGGCCGAACTCGCGGGTGATCTCGGCGTTCCGGTGCTGGTGCGCGAGACACCGCGCGCGGTACTCGGCGAATTGTCCGCCACCGTGTACGGCAATCCGTCGCAGCGGCTGCGCATCATCGGCATCACCGGTACCTCCGGCAAGACCACCACGTCCTACCTGGTCGAGGCCGGACTGGCCGCCGCCGGACTCTCCACCGCGCTGATCGGCACCATCGAGACCAGGATCGGCGGACGCCGGGTACCGAGCGCGCTCACCACGCCCGAGGCGCCGCAGCTGCACGCGATGTTCGCGCTGATGGTCGAGCAGGGCGTCGACGCGGTGGTCATGGAGGTCTCCAGCCACGCGTTGGCACTGGGCCGCGTGGACGGTGTCCGGTTCGCGGTGGGCGGATTCACCAACCTGTCGCAGGACCACCTGGATTTCCACCGCGATTTCGAGGACTACTTCGCCGCCAAACGTCGCCTGTTCGATCCGCGGTCGTCGGTGGCCGCACGGATTCCGGTGGTCTGCGTCGACGACGAATGGGGTGCGCGACTGGCCGCCGACCTGGCCGACCCGGTCACGGTCTCGACCACGGCGACCACCGCCACCTGGACCGTCGCGGGCGAGGTGACGGCGGACGGCGGCGAACAGCGGTTCACCGCCGCCGGTCCCGGGCACTCCATCGATATGAGCCTGCGACTGCCGGGCCGCTACAACGTCGCCAACGGACTGCTCGCGGTCGCGGTCTGCGCCGCCGCCGGGGTCGAGGCCGATATCGCCGCGCCCGCGCTCGCCACGGTCGACGTGCCGGGCCGGATGCAGCGCATCGAACGTGGACAGGATTTCCTCGCCGTCGTCGACTACGCGCACAAACCCGCCGCCGTCGAATCGGTCGTCGCCACCTTGCGCGCGCATCTGCTCACCGATTCCCCCGAATCGCCCGGCAGGCTCGCGGTGGTCGTCGGCGCGGGCGGTGACCGCGACGCGGGCAAACGCGCGCTCATGGGCGCGGCGGGCGCGCGCGGCGCGGATCTGCTGATCATCACCGACGACAATCCGCGCAGCGAGGATCCGGCTGCCATCAGGGCGGCGCTGCGCGGCGGCGCGCTCGAGGTACCCGCCGAGGAGCGCGGCGAAGTACGCGAGATCGGCGACCGCGCCGAGGCCATCGCCGCCGCCGTGGCCTGGGCGCGCTCCGGCGACGCGGTGCTGGTGGCGGGTAAAGGGCACGAGTCGGGCCAGGAGATCAACGGCGTCAAGCACCCGTTCGACGACAGGGACGTGCTGGCCGAGGCGCTGGAGGCGCTGACGGGCGAGCGCGGCCCCTCGGAGGCGGGCACCGGTGACGCCACGCGGGCCGACGGCCCGAACGCGGGAGTGTCGGGGGTGCTGCGATGAACGGGATACCCTACTGCCGCAACGACATCGGGTCGGCGCACAATATTCAGTCGACACAGCGACGTGTTCGGTCGACACAGCGAAGTCCGCAGAGAACGGACGCGGAGGACTTGACGATTTCATGATCGAGATGACACTGCGGGAGATCGCGGACGTCGTCGGCGGGACGCTGCACGACGTACCGGACCCACAGGTGCGGGTGACCGGTTCGGTCGAATTCGATTCGCGGCGCATCGGTTCAGGGGATCTGTTCCTCGCGCTGCCGGGCGAACGATCCGACGGACACGATTACGCGGCCGCCGCGACAGCGGCGGGCGCGGTCGCCGTGCTCGCGGCACGCCCGGTGGGTGTGCCCGCCATCGTCGTCAGCCCGACGCCTGCCACCGTCCCGTCGAGATCGGTTGCGCTGGCCGGTGATTCGGACGGTTCCGGTGCGGCGGTGCTGGCCGCGCTCGCCGCGTTGGCCCGCGTCAGCGTCGACCGGCTCACCGCCGCGGGCGGGCTCACCGTCGTCGGCGTCACCGGCTCCTCGGGCAAGACCTCGACCAAGGATCTGCTCGCGGCCGTACTCGCCCCGCTCGGCCCGGTCATCGCGCCGCCCGGCTCGTTCAACAACGAACTCGGCCACCCGTGGACCGCGCTGCGCGCCGACGCCGACACCCGCTTCCTCGTGCTGGAGATGTCGGCCCGCGGACCGGGCCATATCGCGGCACTGGCCGAGGTCGCGCCGCCGAAGATCGGCGTCGTGCTCAATGTGGGCACCGCGCACCTCGGGGAATTCGGCAGCCGCGAGGCGATCGCGAAGACCAAGGGCGAACTGGTCGAGGCCCTCCCGTCCGACGGCGTGGCCGTGCTCAACGCCGACGATTCCCAGGTCGCCGCGATGGCCTCGCGCACCTCGGCCCCGGTGACGACGGTCGGACAGGCCGCGAGCGCCGATATCAGGGCCACCGACATCCACCTCGACGAACAGGCGCGCGCGGGTTTCACCCTGCACACGCCGCTGGGCAGCACCGATATCCGGCTGGCCGTGCACGGCGAGCACCAGGTCGGCAACGCGCTGTCCGCCGTCGCGGTGGCCTTGGCGTGCGGGGCGGATCTGGAGACCGTCGCCGCGGCGCTGTCCGGCGCGACCGCCGCTTCGGCGCGCCGCATGGACGTGCGCACCACCGACGACGGCATCACCGTCGTCAACGACTCCTACAACGCCAACCCCGATTCGGTGCGGGCCGCGCTCAAGGCGCTCGTCACCATGTCCAGGGCGGGCGCGACGCCGCGGCGCAGCTGGGCGGTGCTCGGTGAGATGGGGGAACTCGGCGAGGAATCGGTGATCGAACACGATCGGATCGGCAGGCTCGCGGTACGCCTGGATGTCCACCGTCTGATCGTCGTCGGGACCGGAAGGCCGTCCCGGGCGATGCACCAGGGAGCGGTGATGGAAGGCTCATGGGGCGAGGAATCGATTCTCGTCCCAGATATCGGCGCGGCCATCGCGTTACTCGACGACGAAGTAGAGACGGGTGATGTGGTGCTGGTCAAGGCGTCCAAGTCGGTCGGCCTGTGGGAGGTCGCCGAGCATTTGACGAGCGCGGCACGGGCGGACGATCGCAGGGGCAGCACGGAGGCGACGCAGTGAGCGAGCGAATCGGGACGACGACCCCCGCGGCGATGCGCGCGACCGGGTCGAAGGTCAGCGAGGCGCGGTTGTGAGACAGATTCTCTTCTCGGCCGCCATCGCCCTGGCGGTATCGATCCTGTTGACCCCGTTGCTGATCAAATTCTTCGCCAAGCAGGGATTCGGCCAGGAGATCCGGGTCGACGGCCCGGCCAGTCACCAGGCCAAACGCGGCACCCCGACCATGGGTGGCGTCGCCATCCTGATCGGCATGTGGGCCGGTTATCTCGGTTCCCACCTGATCGGCATCGGATACAACGCCGAAGGGCCGACCGCGTCGGGACTGCTCGTCCTCGGACTCACCACCGCGCTGGGCGCGGTCGGATTCATCGACGATTTCATCAAGATCCGCAAGGGCCGCAACCTCGGGTTGACGGCCGCGGGCAAGTACGTCGGTCAGCTGACCGCCGCCGTCGTCTTCGGCGTGCTCGCGCTGCAATACCGCAACAATTACGGCCTGACTCCCGCCAGCAGGCATATCTCCTATGTCCGCGACATCACCACGGTGTCGATGGGGATTGTTTTCTTCCTGCTGTTCGTGAGCCTGATCGTGGTGGCGACGTCGAACGCGGTCAATCTCACCGATGGTCTCGACGGTCTCGCCGCGGGTTCGATGAGCCTGGTCATGGGCGGCTACGTCATCATCACCTTCTGGCAGTACTACCACGCCTGCGCGACGAAACCCGAGGCCGGTTGCTACAACGTCCGCGATCCGCTCGACCTGGCGCTCGTCGCCGCGGCCGGTGCGGCGGCCTGTATCGGATTCCTCTGGTGGAACGCCGCCCCGGCCAAGATCTTCATGGGCGACACCGGTTCGCTCGCGCTGGGCGGACTGCTCGCCGGTATGGCCATCACCACCCGCACCGAACTGCTGATGGTGGTGCTGGCCGCGCTCTTCGTCGCCGAGGCACTCTCGGTGATCCTGCAGGTTGCCGTGTATCGCACCACGCGCAATCGATTGTTCAAGATGGCGCCTTTCCATCATCACTTCGAGCTCAGTAAATGGGCCGAGACGACTGTGATCATCAGATTCTGGCTGTTGGCCGCCATGGCCTCCGCGGTCGGTCTCGGCTTGTTCTACAGCGAATATCTCTCCGCGGTCGGGTGAAACAGATGGTCGAACATTCTCCGCGAGCCCTGCGGTCCCCCGGACCCATGCTCGAATTCCTGCGCGGTCGTGACGTGCTCGTCGCGGGCTGGGGCGTCTCGGGACGCTCGCTCATCGAGCCGCTGCGCGATATCGGCGCCAACCCGGTGGTCACCGACGCCGGCGCGACGGCGCTGGCCGAGGCCGCCGAACTGGGGCTGGAGGTCGCGTCGTGCGTCCAACTGGAATCCACCGAGCCGAGTGATCCGACCGGCCTGAGCCGGTTCGCGCTCGTCATCACCAGCCCCGGCTGGCGCCCGGACTCCCCGGTGCTCGCCGCGGCGGTGACCGAGGGCATCCCGGTGTGGGGCGACGTCGAATTCGCCTGGTGGGTCGATCAGGCCAGGATCTACGGTCCGGTGCGCAAATGGCTGGTGATCACCGGAACAAACGGCAAGACCACCACCACCCAGATGACCCACGCGATCCTGCGCGCCGCGGGGATCCCGAGCGTGGCCTGCGGCAATATCGGCCTGCCGATCCTCGACGCGCTGCGACGCAATCCCGGCCCGCAGGTACTCGCGGTGGAACTCTCCTCGTTCCAGTTGCACTGGGCGCCGTCGGTGCGTCCGGAAGCGGGTGTCGTGCTGAATGTCGCCGAGGATCACCTGGACTGGCACGGCGGCCTGGACGCCTACGCCGCGGCCAAGGCGCGCGCGCTGTACGGCCGGGTCGGAGTCGTCGGTCTCGACGATCCGGTGGCGGCCTCGCTGGCGCGGCGGGCGAAGGCCAAGCGTGTCATCGGTTTCCGGATCGGGGTGCCCGCCGACGGTGAACTCGGCGTGGTGGACGGCAAACTGCTCGATCGTGCCTTCACCAAGGCCGCGATCCTGGCCGAGACCGCCGATATCAGCCCGCCCGGTCCCGCCGGTGTCGCCGACGCGCTGGCCGCGTCCGCGCTGACCAGGGCCATCGATGTCGCTCCGCAGTTCGTGCGCGAGGGACTCATCGAACACAAAGTCGGTCCGCACCGCGCCGCCTTCGTGCGTGAACTCGGCGGCGTCGATTTCATCGATGATTCCAAGGCGACCAACCCGCACGCGGCCCGGTCATCGATCCTGGCGCATCCGCACGTAATCTGGCTCGCGGGCGGACAGCTCAAGGGCGCGACCGTCGAGGATCTGGTCGAGGAAGTCGCCGAACGGCTCGTCGCTGCCGTGCTCATCGGGGCCGACGCGCCGGTGATCGCGGCCGCGTTGGCGCGACACGCACCCGAAGTCCCTGTGGTCGAGGTGCGCGCGGGAGACGATATCTCGATGCGTGACGACCCGTCGAGATCCGAGAAGGCCGATGCCGTCATGGCCGAGGCGGTCCGGACGGCGGCGGGATTGGCGGGCAACGGCGACACGGTGCTGCTCGCGCCTGCCGCGGCCTCCCTGGACATGTTCGCCGACTACACCCATCGCGGACGCAGCTTCGCCGCCGCGGTGCACGCGCTGGAAGACGGTGACATCGGACGGCAGCCATGACGGAGGCGACGCGACGGAACTGGAACGGTCGCAAGGCCGCGCGCCCGGCAGCCGCCAAGGCGAGCCCGGGCACCCGTTTCGGCGCCTGGCTGGCCCGCCCGCTCGCGTCGTTCCACCTGATCGTCGCCATCGCGACCCTGCTGACCGTGCTCGGACTCGTCATGGTGCTGTCGGCGTCCAGCGTCGAGGCCTATGCCGACGGCGGCTCGGCCTATTCGCTGTTCATCCAGCAGGCCATGTTCGCGGCCATCGGCTGCGTCCTGTTCTACCTGGCGCTGCGGATCTCGTTGAAGCGGCTGCGCCAGTGGTCGTTCCCGGTGTTCGCGCTGTCGGTGCTCGCCCTCGTCCTGGTGCTGATCCCCGGTATCGGCAGTGAGGTGCAGGGCGCGCGGCGCTGGTTCGCCTTCGGCCCGATCTCGGTGCAGCCGTCGGAGATCATCAAGGTGTCGCTGGTGGTGTGGGGCGCGCATCTGCTGGCCTCGCGGCGTTCGGAACACGCGAGCCTCAAGGACATCCTGGTTCCACTGGTACCGGCCGGTCTGCTGGTCTGCCTGCTCGTCGTGCTGCAACCCAACCTGTCGACCACCATCGCGCTCGGCATCGTGCTCGCCGCGCTGCTGTGGTTCGGCGGATTGCCGGTGCGGCTGTTCATCACCATCGCGATCTCGGGAATGATCGCCGCCGGGGTGCTCGCCCTGTCGGCGGGATATCGCTCCGACCGCATGCGCGCGTTCTTCAATCCGGGCGACGATCCGCAGGGCATCGGATACCAGGCCCGCCAAGCGCTCTACTCGCTGGCCGACGGCGGTATCTGGGGCCGAGGGCTCGGCCAGAGCCGGGCCAAGTGGAGCTATCTGCCCAACTCGCACAACGACTTCATCTTCGCCATCATCGGCGAGGAACTCGGCTTCCTCGGCTGCGCGCTGGTACTCGGACTGTTCGCGCTGTTCGTCTACACCGGCCTGCGCATCGCGAGCCGGTCGGTCGATCCCTTCCTGCGCCTGCTCACCGCGACCGCGACCACCTGGATCACCGCGCAGGCGCTGATCAATATCGGCTACGTCGTCGGCCTGCTACCGGTGACCGGCCTACAGTTGCCGCTGGTCTCGGCGGGCGGCTCGTCGCTCGCGATCACCCTGTTCATGTTCGGCATCATCGCCAACGCGGCCCGGCACGAACCCGAGGCGGTCTCGGCCCTGCACGCGGGCCAGGACGGCCGGTTCAGCCGATTGCTGAGATTGCCCAAACCCGAGGTGTACTCGCCCGCGAAGGCGGAATCGGCGCGCGCCCGCTCGGCGGCGGCCCGATCGGGTCAGCGGCCACGCAGGCCCGATCCGCGCGCGCAGTCGCAGTCCGGTCGGCGTCAGCCGCCGGAACAACGTCGCCGTTCGCCCGAGAGCCGCGGCACCAGCTCTGCGCGCGCGACCCGCGCCTGGGAACCGAATTATCCGATGCCACATGCAAGAGAACGGGGTAGATCCAGGTGAGTGACGTGCGGTCCGGACTTTCGGTGATCGTCGCGGGTGGTGGTACCGCGGGACATATCGAGCCGGCACTCGCCGTCGCGGACGCCTTACGCCGACTCGACGATTCGATCCGGGTGACGGCGTTGGGCACCGAGCGCGGTCTGGAGACGCGACTGGTCCCCGAGCGCGGCTACCCGCTCGAGCTGATTCCGCCGGTGCCGTTGCCGCGTAAACCCAGCCTCGATCTGCTTCGCCTGCCCGGCCGGGTGCGGGCGTCGGTGGCACGGACCCGCGAGGTGATCGACACCGTGCAGGCCGATGTGATCATCGGGTTCGGCGGATACGTCGCGCTGCCCGCCTATCTGGCCGCGGGCGGCGGAATATTCGGTCGGCGGCGCGCGGTGCCGGTGCTGGTGCACGAGGCGAACGCCAAGGCGGGTATCGCGAACAAGGTCGGCGCGCGGCGCGCGTCCCGGGTCCTGGCCGCGGTCGCGGGGTCTGGTCTGTCGCGAGCCGAGGTCGTCGGGATCCCGGTGCGCGCCGCCATCACCACCCTGGATCGCGCGAGTCTGCGCGCCGAGGCGCGCGCGCATTTCGGGTTGCCGTCCGATGGACCGGTACTGCTGGTCTTCGGCGGCTCCCAGGGCGCGCGTTCGCTCAACGAGGCGGTCGCCGCGGCCGCGCCGCAGCTGTCGGCTGCCGGGATCTCGGTGCTGCACGCGCACGGGCCGAAGAACAGCGTCGATATCGCCGAATCCGGCGGTGACGCGCGCTATGTCGCGGTGCCGTACCTGTCGCGGATGGATCTGGCCTATGCCGCGGCAGACGCGGTGGTGTGCCGTTCCGGCGCGATGACGGTCGCGGAGGTGTCGGCGGTGGGCCTGCCCGCCTTCTACGTGCCGCTGCCGCACGGAAACGGTGAGCAGGAACTCAACGCCGGACCGGTGGTCGCGAAGGGGGGTGGCAGAATCGTTCCCGATTCGGAACTGACTCCGAAGTACGTCATCGACGAGGTGATTCCGCTGCTGATCGATCCGACCCGGTTGCGCGAGATGGGCCTGGCCGCCGCGGGCGCGGGCCACCGCGACGCCGCCGACGCGGTGGCGCGGATCGCGGTGGAGGTGGCGCAGTCGTGAACGAGCGGAGCGGGCGACCCATGAACACAGCTACGGACACAGGGACGACAACCGCGACGGCGTCGACACGTGCGCGGCGGCCGAGCATCGGCGAGGAGCAGTCGTGAGCGAGGATCGTTCGGCGCTACCCGCCGATCTGGCGCGGGTCCACATGGTCGGCATCGGCGGCGCGGGCATGTCGGGAATCGCCCGGATCCTGCTGTCGCGCGGTGGTGCGGTATCGGGGTCCGACGCCAAGGAGAGCCGGGGCGTGCTCGCGTTGCGCGCTCGTGGCGCACAGGTGCGGATCGGCCACGATGCCAGCGCCCTCGACCTGCTGCCCGGTGGTCCGACGGTGGTGGTGACCACCTATGCCGCCATCCCCAAGACGAATCCGGAACTGGTGGAGGCGAACCGGCGCGATATCCCGGTGCTGTTGCGCCCGGCGGTACTCGCGTCGCTGATGCGCGGGCACCGGACGCTGCTGGTCTCGGGCACCCATGGCAAAACCTCGACCACCTCGATGCTGATCGTGTCCTTGCAGCACTGCGGATTCGATCCGTCCTTCGCGGTCGGCGGTGAACTCAACGAGGCGGGCACCAACGCCCACCACGGCACCGGCGACATCTTCGTGGCCGAGGCCGACGAGAGCGACGGCTCGCTGCTGCAATACGACCCCGACGTCGCCGTGGTGACCAATATCGAATCCGATCACCTGGACTTCTTCGGCACCGACGAGGCCTACGTCCAGGTCTTCGACGATTTCGCCGACCGGCTGACCGAAGGCGGTCTGCTGGTGGTGTGCCTGGACGATCCCGGCTCGCGGGCGTTGGCCGAGCGGGTCGCGCCGCGGCTGGCCGAACGCGGTGTCGAGGTACTCGGTTACGGCTCCGGCGAACTGGCCGACGCGCCGGTGCCGGTCGGTGTCCGGCTGCACAGCTGGGAGCCGCGCGATGTCGGGGGCGTCGCCCAGTTCCAACTGGGTGACGAGACCTCGCCACGTTCGCTGCGACTGTCGGTGCCCGGCAGGCATATGGCGCTCAACGCGTTGGGCGCGCTGCTCGCCGCGCGTGCCTCCGGCGCGGATATCGACGAGATCATCCAGGGACTGGAGGGTTTCGGCGGTGTGCACCGTCGGTTCCAGTTCGTCGGCAGGGAGAACGGCGTCCGGGTCTTCGACGACTACGCCCACCATCCGACCGAGGTGCGCGCCGTGCTCGGCGCCGCCGTCGAACTGGTCAAGCAGGAAGCCCGCGACGGCGCTCGTTCGCGCCAGGGCCGGGTGATCGTGGTGTTCCAACCGCATCTCTACAGTCGCACCGCGACTTTCGCCGCCGAATTCGGCGCGGCGCTGAGTCTGGCCGACGAGGTGGTCGTTCTCGATGTCTTCGGTGCGCGCGAGGAGCCGCTGCCCGGTGTGAACGGCGCGCTGGTCGCGCAGTCGGTGACCGCGCCCGTGCACTACCAGCCCGATATGTCGCGGGTCGGTCGCCAGGTGGCCGGGTTGACGCTGCCGGGTGACGTCGTGATCACCATGGGCGCGGGCGATGTGACGATGCTGGGCAGCCAGATTCTCGACGGCCTCCGGGCTCGGCCGCAGTACGGGCGCTGACCAGCCATGCGATCCGCGGACGAGCCGCGCGCGTGGTGGGAGGAGATCGCCGACAGGCTGCGTCCGGAACGGGTCGGCGGACTGCGGCAGGTGCGCCTGTGGAGTGTGCTCGGGGTCGGTGTGCTCACCGTCGTCGCGGTGCTCGCCTGGTTCACACCCGTGCTGTCGGTGCGCACGGTCGACATCGATGGCCTCTCCGCGGTCGGTGACGCCGAGGTGCAGGAGCGGTTGCGGATTCCCTCGGGGCGTTCGATGTTGCGGATCGACACCGACGCGATGGCGCGGCGGGTCGCCGACATCCCCAAGGTGAGCAGCGTGCGGGTGCAGCGGGAATTCCCGTCCACCGTGCGCGTGTCGGTCGTCGAGCGCACGCCGGTGCTGTATTTCGAGAGCCCGCAGGGCGCGCACCTGGTCGACGCGCAGAGCACCGAATTCGCGATCGAGGCCGCGCCGATCGGCGTGCCGCAGCTGATCACCGGAAACCCGGGCAGCGCCGATCCGGTGACCAGGGCCGCGGTCGCCGTGGTCGCGGTGCTGCCGCCCGCACTGAACATCCAGGTGGGCGAGGTTGTGGCACGGTCGATTTCGGATATCTCCCTGAAGCTCCAGGACGGCCGCACGGTACTGTGGGGCGGAGCCGACGATGCCGAACGCAAGGCGCAGGTGGTGTTACCGCTGCTGACGCGCGAGGGAACGGTGTTCGACGTATCGAGTCCTCATCTGGTCACGGTAAAGTGATCCACACCCATTGCGCCCAGGGTTTTTTCGGTGGTACCGGAGAAGTGGGGCGGGGGCAACCGTTCACGATACGACGTATCGCGCGGCGAGACGAGAGGGATCACACAAGATTCTGTGACTCGTCTCGGCGCGCCTGCGCGCGTATCGAGGCGGCTGCGAATAGCGTTCCGCACCAGTCGGATACTTGACATAACGCTAACCCTATGGTTGAACTTTAGGGTTGGCCCGGGCGGCGGCGCGTGAAGCTCGCCCCCGGGTTTCCTCGGCGGCATGTCCCGAATCCGAAAACGACAGGCTTTAGATCGAAGGAAGGCGAGAGCCCATGACGCCCCCGCACAACTACCTTGCTGTGATCAAGGTCGTCGGTATCGGCGGCGGCGGTGTGAATGCCGTCAACCGGATGATCGAACAGGGACTCAAAGGTGTCGAGTTCATCGCGGTGAACACCGACGCGCAGGCCCTGCTGATGAGTGATGCCGACGTCAAACTCGACGTCGGCCGCGAACTCACCCGCGGCCTCGGCGCCGGCGCCGACCCCGAGGTCGGCCGCCGCGCCGCCGAGGACCACAAGGACGAGATCGAAGAGGTGCTCAAGGGCGCCGACATGGTGTTCGTGACCGCGGGCGAAGGCGGCGGCACCGGCACCGGCGGCGCGCCCGTCGTCGCCAGCATCGCCCGCAAACTCGGCGCGCTCACCATCGGTGTCGTCACGCGTCCCTTCTCGTTCGAGGGCAAGCGGCGCGGCGGACAGGCCGAAACCGGTATCAACCTGCTGCGCGAATCCTGCGACACCCTCATCGTCATCCCGAACGACCGGCTGTTGCAGCTCGGCGACGCGGCGGTGAGCCTGATGGACGCCTTCCGTTCCGCGGACGAGGTGCTGCTCAACGGTGTTCAGGGCATCACGGACCTGATCACCACCCCCGGTCTGATCAACGTCGACTTCGCCGACGTCAAGAGCGTGATGTCCGGTGCCGGTAGCGCGCTGATGGGCATCGGTTCGGCGCGCGGGGAGGGCCGTTCGGTCAAGGCGGCCGAATCCGCGATCAACTCGCCACTGCTCGAGGCCTCCATGGACGGCGCGCACGGTGTGCTGCTGTCGATCGCGGGCGGTTCGGATCTCGGGCTGTTCGAGATCAACGAGGCGGCCTCGCTGGTCCAGGAAGCCGCGCATATAGAGGCCAACATCATCTTCGGTACGGTCATCGACGATTCGCTCGGTGACGAGGTGCGTGTCACGGTGATCGCGGCCGGATTCGACGGCGGCGGTCCCTCGCGGCGTCCCACCTACGAACCGCCGAACAAGTCGACCAGCACCATCGGGTCGAGCACGGCGGGGGAGATCGGGAGATCGCCGCGTTCCTACGAACCCGTGACACGGGGCACCGACAGTTCGTCGCCCTCTTCGCGCCCCCCGAGCCGGACGGTGCCGAGCTATCAGGAGTCCGAGGAGATCCGGGTGAAGAACGCCGAGGCCTCTCGCGCGCGTGCCAACCCGCCGGAGCCCGACGACGATGACGACGTCGACGTGCCGTCGTTCATGAAGCGCTAGTTCGCGCCGCCGCTCCCGCTGAAATCGTCGGCGGGAGGTCTGTCACACCGCCACACTCGACGCGGGGGTGCGGCTGTCTGCCACGAGGCTGATCCGTGCGGGATCGGCCTCCGTCTGTTTTCTACGTTGCGCGCGCCACGGCGCTGCGGATTTCGGTGGACCGCGCCGAGGGCTACTACCCTCGGCAGCATGACTGCTGCGACGACCCTGACCGTCCGACGGGTGACAACGACGAGGACCGGCGGTTTCTCGGAGCCACCGTACGATTCGTTCAATCTCGGTGATCATGTCGGCGACGACCCGGTCGCGGTGCGCCGCAATCGCGAACGCCTCGCCGAGGGGATCGGGTTGACCCCGGACCGTTTGGTGTGGATGGAGCAGATCCACGGCCGCAATATCGAGATCGTCGACGGCCCGCGATCCAAGCCGGTGCCCGCGACCGACGCGCTGGTCACCACCGTGCCGAATCTGGCATTGGTCACACTGTCGGCCGATTGCGTGCCGGTGCTGCTGTCCGACGGCGAGGCCGGGGTGATCGCGGCGGTGCACGCCGGTCGTATCGGCGCGCGGATCGGGATCGTGCCGCGAGTGCTCGAGGTGATGGTCACGCTGGGCGCGCGGATCGATCGGATCGGCGCGTTCCTCGGACCGGCGGCCTCGGGGCGGCAGTACGAGGTGCCTGCCGCCATGCGCACGGACGTCGAGAAGCATCTGCCGGGCAGCGCGGCGACCACCGTGCGCGGCACGCCGTCGCTGGATCTGCGCGCCGGTATCCGCAGACAGCTCACCGAGGCCGGTGTGGGCGGGGTGGCGGTCGACCCGAGGTGCACCATCGAGGACAAGACGTTGTTCAGTCACCGGCGTGGCGCACCGACCGGTCGGATTGCCGGTGTGATCTGGATGCAAGCGGGTATGTGAGTGGAAGTGCCTGCGCACGGCCGGGTTTCGTGGCCGGTGCGCGGGTCGTGACGGGAAGGTTTGGTAGGTGTGAGCGGGACCGCGGAGTCGACGGTCGAATCGAGGACGACGGTTTTGTCGACCAGGCTCGACGGGTTGCTGCACAGGATCGAGGCGGCATGCGAGGCGGCGGGACGTGATCCCGGATCGGTGCGACTGCTGCCGGTGACGAAATTCTTCCCCGCCACCGACGTGGAGATCCTGTACGGACTCGGCCGCCGCGACTTCGGCGAATCGAGGGAGCAGGAGGCCAGCGCCAAGGTCGCGGCACTCGGCGAATACCTGGCAGCACAGGACGATTCGGACATTCGCTGGCATATGATCGGCCGGCTCCAGCGCAACAAGGCCCGCGTCGTCGCGCGGTGGGCGCACACCGTGCATTCGGTCGACAGCGAACGGTTGGCAACGACCCTGGACACCGCCGCGCGGGCCGCGCTCGACGCGGGGGAGCGCTCCGATCCACTGCGGGTACTCGTGCAAATCAGCCTGGATGACGATCCCGCCCGCGGTGGTGTTGTGGCACGCGAACTCGATGCTCTCGCGGATCGGATCGCGGGTTTGCCGGGACTGCGGCTCGGTGGCCTGATGGCTATCGCGCCACTGGATGTTCCGGCCGATAGCGCATTTGCTCGACTTGCGACCTTGCACACGTCCTTGATGGCCCGACACCCCGAAGCGACCGAGCTTTCCGCAGGAATGTCGGGCGATCTGGAGGCCGCCGTCGAACATGGTTCGACATGTGTGCGTGTCGGTACCGCTCTGATGGGCGCGCGACCGATAACCTCGGCGTAGCAAAGAAACCTCATCAGTCACATATGACACATATGCTTGGGACGGACGAGGGGCTGAGCAAGACTTCAACACCCGGCCGCCACCGGGGCCGAAGGAAGGTCGACCAGTATGAGCGAGCGCAGCGAGCGAACAATCGTCGCAGCCACCGTCGTGGTCATGACGCCGCCTAGCGACAGCGAGGCGCGGTCATGAGCACGCTGCACAAGTTCAAGGCGTACTTCGGCATGGTCCCGCTCGAGGACTACGAGGACGATTACGTCGACGACCGCGCACCCCGTGGCGCGGGCGACCGTGGTGGACCCCGGCCCCGCGGGTACTCCGATCGCGGTGGCTACGGCGATCGTTACCCCGAAGATCGTTACGGCGCCGAACGATTCGGCGCCGACCGGTTCGACGACGAGTCCGGCTACCCCGAGCCCGCGTACAAGTCGCCCTACAAGGGCGGCTACCCGAGTTCGCGCGACTACGCCGACGAGCCGTACGGCGACGACCGCTACGAGGCGCCGAGGCGCCCCACCCGTATCGATGCCGCCCCTTCGTCGGGCAGCCGATTCCGGGCGGGCGGCGGTGCGCCGATGATGCGGGGAGCCACCAGGGGTGCGCTCGCCGTGGATCCCGACGCCGAGGAGCGCAGGCTCGAGGAGCGCGTGCGCCCCGAGCCCGTCGTGGCCCGCAGGCCCGGGATCTTCGAGGACGGAGGCCCCTTGTCCAAGATCACCACGCTGCGCCCGCGCGATTACAGCGAGGCCCGCATCATCGGCGAGCGGTTCCGTGAGGGCAATCCGGTGATCATGGACCTGGTCGACCTGAGCAACGCCGACGCCAAGCGGTTGGTCGATTTCGCGGCAGGACTCGCGTTCGCGCTGCGTGGCTCGTTCGACAAGGTCGCGACGAAGGTGTTCCTGCTCTCACCGGCCGACGTGGACGTATCGGCGGAGGAACGCCGTCGCATCGCGGAAACCGGCTTCTACAACCAGAAATAACAGCTCGATCCGGGGGGTGACGCGGTTCGTTCGCGTCCGGGGCGGTGTGGTCATTTTGCGCGGCGCGGATTTTGGGGCAGAGTGATCTGGTGGCCTTGTTCGCGGTGCTGTACTTCGTACTGTTCATCTTCTGGCTGTTGCTGATCAGCCGGGTGATCGTCGAGTTCGTGCGCAGTTTTGCCCGCGACTGGCGTCCCACAGGCGTCGTGGTCGTCATCCTGGAGGTGATCTTCACGATCACCGACCCGCCGGTGAAACTGCTGAGACGGTTGATACCGCCGGTGTCTCTGGGGGGAATTCGCCTGGACCTGTCGATAATGGTCCTGCTATTCGTCGTCTTCATCCTGATGTCGATCGTGAGCAGGCTCGGCCAACCGGTAGCTCCGGTGTGACAGAATGGGCTCAGATACCTTGCTAGATCTGCTCGATCTCCAAAAGACGCGTGAAGGGATCCTTCCATGCCGCTGACCCCAGCCGATGTGCACAACGTCGCGTTCAGCAAACCGCCGATCGGGAAGCGCGGCTACAACGAGGACGAAGTAGATGCCTTCCTGGATCTCGTGGAGCAGGAGCTCTCGCGTCTGATCGAAGAGAATGCGGACCTGCGCCAGCGGGTTGCCGAACTCGATGCCGAGCTCGCCGACGCCAAGTCGAACCGCCCCGCCGCGCCCGCGCAGGTCAAGGCGCCGATACAACAGGCGCCGCCGCCCCCACCCGAACCGATCAAACCCCCGGTTCAGCAAGCCCCGCCGGTGCCGATGCCGGTCGCCGCGCCGATTCCCAAGGACGCGCCGGGCGCGGACGCGAATCTGCAGGCAGCCAAGGTGCTCAGCCTCGCCCAGGAGATGGCGGACAGGCTCACCAGCGACGCGAAGACCGAGTCTGAGAATTTGCTGTCCAACGCGCGGGCGAACTCGGAGCGACTGGTGGGCGATGCCCGCACCCGCTCCGAGGCGATGATCGCCGACGCGCGACAGAAGTCGGACGCGATGCTGTCGGACGCCCAGAGCCGTTCGGACAGCCAGTTGCGGCAGGCCAAGGAGAAGGCCGACGCCCTGCAGGCCGACGCCGAGCGCAAGCACACCGAGATCATGGCGACCATCACCCAGCAGCGCAGCGTGCTGGAAAGCCGGATCGAGCAGCTCAAGACCTTCGAGCGGGAGTACCGCGTGCGGCTGAAGTCGTACCTGGAATCGCAGCTCGAGGAGTTGGAGAACCGCGGCTCGGCGGTCCCGGTGGACGGTGGCGAAGCCTTCGCCGACGCCAACACCGCGAACAACCTCGCGCCCGCCTCGTTCGCCAAGGGCGGCAAGTAACCTGGCTGCGGGCGATGCGGGCCCCGCATCGCATGTCGCCTGAACCGCTGTTCGAGTAGCTGGAAGCACAGTCGAACCGCCTGGGACGCCTAGGGGGTCATCATGCTCGTCTTGACGCTCGTCCTTGCCGCAATCGGATTCGCCCTGCTCGTGACCGCGCTGACCACCGGGTCGGTGCTGTGGGCGTGGGGTTGCATCGTCGTCTGCGTGATCGGTGCTGTGATGTTGCTGGTCAGTGCATTATCGATGCGCAGGCCGGACGGCGACGCACCGCCGCCGCCGAGGCGCCACGCGAAGCGGTGATCCGCCCTCCGCCGGGAATCCGTTCGACAGCGCTGGTTAGAATCGAAGAACTACACGGCGTCGATCCGGCCATCACCGGGGAGCCTTCGGAAGAACGGCGCATTCGCGCCAAGTAGAACCGAACGGGTGAGCCCGTCACAGCTCGTCACGAGAGGTCCGGCCCGATCGTTGCCGGACAAGCGGGGTGGTACCGCGGTTGCGGCGCAGCGGGCGCCGTCATCGTCCCCGTGCCGACACCGAACGCGCCGGGTGGCGCGGTGGCACGAGGAGACGTATCCGCGATGGCGGACGACAGCAAGAGCGCATATCCCCGCGTAGACCTGGGTGCGGGCAGCGACGGCACGTTCCCCGACCTGGAACGACGCGTGCTGGACGCATGGGCCGCCGACGACACCTTCCGCGCCAGCATCGACAACCGCGCCGGTACCGGGCCGGGCGAGGAGTTCGTGTTCTACGACGGACCGCCGTTTGCCAACGGTCTGCCGCATTACGGTCACTTGCTCACCGGATACGTCAAAGATCTTGTTCCGCGTTTCCAGACGATGCGCGGTAAGCGCGTCGACCGCCGTTTCGGCTGGGACTGTCACGGATTGCCCGCGGAAATCGAAGCTGAAAAGCAGCTGGGTATCACGGACAAATCACAGATCGATGACATGGGGTTGGCGGAATTCAATGCCGCCTGCAAATCCTCGGTGCTCCGGTATACCGGTGAATGGCGCGACTACGTCACCAGGCAGGCGCGCTGGGTCGACTTCGACAACGACTACAAGACCCTCGATCTCGACTTCATGGAGTCGGTGATGTGGGCCTTCAAGTCGCTGCACGACAAGGGCCTGATCTACCAGGGGTTCCGCGTCCTGCCCTACAGCTGGTACGAGCAGACCCCGTTGTCGAACCAGGAGACCCGCCTCGACGACGCCTACAAGATGCGCCAGGATCCGGCGGTCACCGTCGACATGGTGTTGTCGGTCGATCCGGACCATCCGCTGCGTGAACTCGACGGCGCGAACGCGCTCATCTGGACCACGACACCGTGGACGCTGCCCTCCAACCTCGCGATCGCGGTACATCCAGACGTGCGCTACGTGCAGGTGCGGACCGAGGACGGCAAGCGGTATCTGCTGGCGGCCGAACGGGTCTCGCACTACGCCCGCGAATTCGGCGAGCAGCCGGAGGTGCTCGGCGAATACGACGGCGCCGCGCTGGCCGGGCTGGCGTACGCGCCGCCGTTCGACTTCTTCCTCGGCCACCCGAACGCGCACCGGGTGCTGAACGCCGACTACGTGACCACCGATTCCGGCACCGGCATCGTGCACCTCGCACCCGCGTTCGGTGAGGAGGATATGGACGTCGCCGCGGCCAACGGCATCACGATCGTGCAGCCGCTCGATCAGGGCGGCAAGTTCACCTCGATGGTCCCGCCCTACGAGGGGCTGATGGTCTTCGACGCCAATCCGGTGATCATCAAGGATCTCAAGGCGGCGGGAAAACTGTTGCGCCACGAGACGATCGAGCACTCCTATCCGCACAGCTGGCGTTCGGGCCAGCCGCTGATCTACATGGCCGTTCCGTCCTGGTTCGTCGCGGTCACCCAGTTCCGCGACCGGATGGTGGAGCTGAACAAGCAGATCGAATGGGTCCCCGAGCACATCCGCGACGGGCAGTTCGGCAAATGGCTCGAAGGCGCGCGCGACTGGAACATCAGCCGCAACCGCTACTGGGGCAGTCCGATCCCGGTCTGGGTCTCCGATGACCCGGCTCATCCGAGGATCGACGTGTACGGCTCGCTCGATGAGCTGGAACGCGATTTCGGCGTGCGGCCGACCGATCTGCACCGCCCGATGATCGATGAGCTGACCCGCCCGAATCCGGACGATCCGACCGGGCAGTCGACCATGCGCCGGGTGCCGGAAGTGCTCGACTGCTGGTTCGAGTCCGGGTCCATGCCCTACGCGCAGGTGCACTACCCGTTCGAGAACAAGCAGTGGTTCGACTCGCACTTCCCCGGCGATTTCATCGTCGAGTACAACGGGCAGACCCGGGGCTGGTTCTACACCCTGCACGTGCTGGCGACCGCGCTGTTCGACAGTCCGGCCTTCAAGACCGTCGCCGCGCACGGCATCGTGCTCGGCGACGACGGGCTGAAGATGTCGAAGTCCAAGGGCAACTACCCCGATGTTAACGAGGTGTTCGACCGGGACGGGTCCGACGCCATGCGCTGGTTCCTGATGAGTTCGCCGATCCTGCGCGGCGGCAATCTCATCGTCACCGAACGCGGTATCCGCGAGGGGGTGAGCCACGCGCTGCGCCCGCTGTGGAACGCGTGGACCTTCCTGCAGCTCTACGCCTCGGCCCCCGGCACGTGGCGCACCGATTCCCCCAATGTGCTCGACCGCTACATCCTGGCGAAGCTGGCGGCGACCCGCGACGTCATGACCGAGGCGCTGGAGAGCTACGACATCGCGGGCGCCTGCGAGGAATTGCGTTCCTTCGCCGACGCGCTCACCAATTGGTATGTGCGCCGGTCGCGTTCGCGGTTCTGGTCGGAGGACCGTGACGCCGTCGACACCCTGCACACGGTGCTCGAGGTCGCCACCAGGCTCGCCGCGCCGCTGCTGCCGCTGATCTCCGAGGTGATCTGGCGTGGACTGACCGGTGGACGCTCGGTGCATCTGACCGACTGGCCCGAATCGGCCTCGTCGGCCGAATCGGCCGCCGCGCTGCCGCGTGATCCGGAATTGGTGGCCGCGATGGACGAGGTCCGCACGGTCTGCTCGACGGTGCTCGGCCTGCGCAAGGCGCAGAATCTGCGGGTGCGGCTGCCGCTCGCCGAGGTCACCATCGCCGCGGCCGATGCTGAGCGTCTGCGTCCCTACGTCGACATCATCGCCGACGAGGTGAACGTCAAGAAGGTCGACCTGACGACCGACGTCGCCGTGCACGGCCGCTTCGAGCTGGTCGTCAACGCCAGGGCGGCGGGGCCGCGACTGGGCAAGCAGGTGCAGACGGTGATCAAGGCGGTCAAGGCGGGCGAATGGTCCGAGGACGCCGAGGGTGTCGTCAGCGCGGCCGGTATCACGCTGCTGCCGGAGGAGTACACCCAGCGGCTGGTCGCCGCCGAACCCGAGTCCACCGCCGCACTGCCGGGCAATGCCGGTCTGGTCGTGCTGGATTCGGTGATCACCGAGGAACTGGAAGCCGAGGGGTGGGCGCGCGATCTGATTCGCGATCTCCAGGAGACCAGGAAATCGCTCGGTCTCGACGTCTCCGACCGCATCACGGTGGTGCTCGGGGTGCCCGGCGATCGGCTGGACTGGGCGCGCACGCATCGCGATCTGGTGGCGGGCGAAATCCTCGCCACCGACCTGACATTCGGTGATCCCGGCGCCGATGCCGCCGAAATCGTCGGCGGTGTCAAGGTTTCGATCGTCAAGGCGTGATCGGAGCCCGTCGGGGCGGGCGCACGCTCGCCCCGACGGGCCTGTTCGTTCGTCGCGGGTGCCGTCGACCACGCGGCTCGACTGTCGCCGCCTCCGCCGGGTCTTCGCTCGTCGCCCTCCGCGTGGGGTTCGCGGTCGCCCGAAAGCGGGTGGCGTGCCGGTTCGACTGACCCGGACTGCTTGCGATTTACAAGCAGATTCTTGTGATAAAGGTCACATGCTAAATATTTGCTGGAAGCATTGTGGCGATCTTGTCGAGCCCGGCAGAATTTACGGATGTGACCGGTGTGGTCGAGAGGCACTCTCGACGATTCGGGTGCATGATCAGTGGTTTGTCCTACGTGAACCGCGTTTTCCGGGCTCCGACAGTCCGATGACGCGCTGTGGTCTACGGCAACTTTCCCGCCTCGGGACAGATGCTAAGAGTTAGCCAGGCCGCCGTTCGGCGGCCGACAGCTAGGCCGACAGTGAGGGGCGAGCACGTGAACAGGAAACCGTTGCGCCGGATGATCTTCGGCTTCTTCATCTCCGCCACGGCCACTCTGCTGCTGGCCGGGCCCGCATTATCGGATACCGAGAGCGTATCGGGCAGCTCCGGATCGGCATCCGGTTCCGGCTCCGGCAGTTCCAGCGGATCGGCGGCACTTCCGGTGCCGAGCATCGCCGGACTCGGCGCGCTGGCCGCGGCGACCACCCAGACCGGCAAGCCCTACGAATGGGGCGGTGTCGGCCCGAATTCGTGGGATTGCTCGGGGCTGGTGCAGTGGGCGTTCCGGCAGGTCGGCGTGAGCCTTCCGCGTACCACCTGGCAGCAGGCCACGGTCGGTGCGCCGGTCCCGCGCTACGCGCTGTCACCCGGCGACGTCGTCGTCCTCAACAGCGACGGTTCGCACGTCGGCATCTACGCCGGATTCGGCCAGGTGCTCAATGCCTTCGACTGGGGCGTCCCGGTCGGCCTGACCCCGCTGGACAGGTTCGACATCTACGCGATCCGCCGCTTCTGACCGACCGGGCCGCACACGGACGCTAGACGGTCTCCGCGACCAGTTGGTGCAACAGCGGCCCGTACTCCGGATGCGCGAGCGCGGAAGCGAATTGGGCGACCAGGTAGTCGGCGGGATTGCCGGTGTCGTACCAGCGACCGCTGATGACCTGACCGAAGACCGGATTGCGCGAGGCGTGCGCGTTGATGGCATCGGTCAGATAGACCTCGCCCTCGCGGTGCTGATACCAGCGCTCGGTCTGCCGTCGCAGTTCGTCGACGATGCCGGGGGTCACGACATAGCCGCCGATCGCGGCGAAGGCCGACGGCGCGTCTTCGGGCTTGGGCTTCTCCATCAGACCGGTGATGCGCAGCAGACCGTCGCCGCGATCGTCGGCGACAACGGGCACGCCGTAACGTTGCGAATCGGACGGGGCCATCGGCATCAGCGCGAGCACCGGCGCGCCGGTGGACTCGTAGGCGTCGATCAGCTGCTGGGCGCGTGGCACGTCGGCGACGAACACGTCGTCGGGCCAGAGCACCAGCATGGGTTCGTCACCGGCGTTGCGGGCGGCGTTCAGCACGGGTGTGCCGTTGCCGTAGGGGCCGTGCTGGTCGAGATAGGTGATGTGGCCGAGCCGGGACAGATCGCCGACCTCGGCGACCGCATCGGCGTACGCGGTCTTCCCGTCGGCGCGCAGCTGGGCGACGAGCGCGGGGTTCGGACGGAAATGATCCTGGATCAACGACTTGCCGCCGCTGACCACGATCGTGATATCGGTGATGCCGGAAGCCACCAACTCGCGGACGGTGTGCTCGATGACGGGTTTGTCGCCGACCGGCAGCATCTCTTTGGGGATGGCCTTGGTCAGCGGGAGTAGGCGTGAGCCGATTCCGGCAGCCGGGATGACGGCTTTGCGGATCTTCATGAACCGATCATCACATACCTCCGGTGCTCCCTGGCCCGTTCGGCGGGCGTTGGCGCGCCCGTGTCGATCTTGGGCGACGGAGGTATCGGTCCAGGTCACGGCCCGTTCGGTGGGCGCGGGGTCGCCGGTGCGGTCGCCCGCATACTCACAGCGGATCGACAGCTACCGGCCGGTGACGAGCGCGGCGCGTCCGGCCGCGTGGCCCGCGATACGCTGCCCCGACCCGCCATGGGCGAACCGGATTCCTTCGGCACGCGACGGCTCACCGAGGGCGTGGACGTGTCGGTGGCGCGGCGTAGATTCCGGTGCGTGAGTGGACGCACCGGACAACGGCCGTGAGTAGCGGTGACGTGCGCGCCCGCCCTCGACGGCGGGCGCCCCGGCCCGACCTCGCGGGGTCCGCCGGATCCGGGGAATTTCGGTCCGGGAAATATTCAGCGACGCCGCAGTGAACGCGACCGTGCGACAGCCCTACCCGCCCGATCACGCCGATCGGGTCGCGCGCCGCTGGGTGCTCCACATCGATATGGATGCCTTCTTCGCCTCGGTCGAACAGCTGACCCGGCCGACCCTGCGCGGACGACCGGTGCTCGTCGGCGGCGCGGGCGGTCGCGGTGTGGTGGCGGGCGCCAGTTACGAGGCGAGGGTTTTCGGCGCGCGCTCGGCGATGCCGATGCATCAGGCCAGGCGGCTCGTCGGGGGCGCGGCCGTGGTGGTGCCCGCGCGCGGTGTCGTCTACGGAGTCGTCAGCGGCCGGGTCTTCGACGCGTTGCGCGGCCGGATTCCGGTGCTGGAGACGTTGTCGTTCGACGAGGCGTTCGGCGAACCCGTCGAACTCGCCGGGGCGAGTACCGCCGCCGTGCACGAATTCTGCGCCGAACTGCGGTCGCTGGTCCTCGAACGGACCGGACTCGTGGCCTCGGTCGGGGCGGGTACCGGGAAACAACTCGCCAAGATCGCCTCCGGCTTGGCCAAACCCGATGGTATCCGCGTGATTTCGCCCGTCGAACAGCGAGAACTGTTGGAAGGACTGCCGGTGCGCAAGCTGTGGGGGATCGGTCCGGTGGCCGAGGCGAAACTGCGATCGCTCGGCATCGAGACCGTCGGCGCGTTCGCGGCCCTGCCCGAGCAGGAGGCGGTGTCGATTCTCGGCGGCAGCGTGGGGTCATCGATGCACCGGCTGGCGCGCGGAATCGACGATCGCCCGGTCGCCGAACGCGCGGAGGCCAAACAGATCAGCGCCGAGACCACATTCGCCACCGATATCGTCACCATGGCCGGACTCCGATCCGCGATCGAGGCGATGACGGCCGCCGCGCACCGTCGACTGGAGAAGGACGGACGCGCCGCGCGCACCGTGGTGCTCAAACTCAGGAAATCGGATATGAGCATCGTGACCCGATCGTTCACACTCCCGTACGCGACCACCGATCCGATCACCCTCGGCACCGCGGCGCAGCGTTCGGCGATCGATCCGGCCGAACTCGGTCCGATCCGGTTGGTAGGCGTCGGATTCGGTGGACTCTCGACGGTGCGCCAGGAATCGCTCTTCCCCGAACTCGACCAGATGCCGATCGAGGACGTCTCCGAAACCGGTTGGGGCTCAGAGCCTGTCGCCGAGTCGGTGGGCGCGGGTGGTGCGGGTCGCGCGCACTGGTTTCCCGGAATGGACGTGTCACATCCGGAATTCGGACACGGGTGGGTGCAGGGCGCGGGACTCGGCGTGGTTACCGTACGGTTCGAGACAAGCTCGACAGGGCCGGGTCCAGCGCGTACCTTCAGCGCCGACGACATCGGTCTGTCCCGGGCGGATCCGCTCGGCAGTCTCCACTGACCGGTAGCCTGTGTGAGCCGTGCAGCGCCGCCGGTGAAGGTGAAGCCGCGCGGCGATGTCGGGATACCTCCCGTGACCACCTACTCGAACGCAAAGGACGAGCAGTTGAAGCTTCGTAAGACTGGACGCATCGCGATCGCCGGCCTCGCCGTTGTCGCCGCTCTGAGCATGACCGCATGCGGCAGCGACGACAAGAACGACACCGCCAAGCCGACCAAGACGTCGACCAGTGCGAAGGCCACCGTCGCGGCGAACGTGCCGCCGGTCCCGAGCGTGGCGGAGTTGAACGCGCAGTTGCAGAAGGCGCTGGATCCCTCGGTGCCCAACTCCGAGAAGCTGAACATGGTGCAGGGCGCCGAGGCCGATCCGGAGCTGCCGAACCGCCTGGCCGAGGCGTACAAGGCCACCAATGCCTCGGTCGAGGTCACCGAGGTCACCGCGTTCGGTGACACCATCAACGCCAAGGCCAAGGTCGTCCTGAACGGCCAGGAGAACATCGCCGACGTGCCGTTCGTCGCCGAGGACGGTGTGTGGAAGGTCCAGAAGGCGTGGGCCTGCCAGATGCTGGCAGCCCTCGGTCAGCAGTCGACCGCCTGCAGCTGAGATCGATGTGGAGGGCGTTCCGGTCCGTCGGGCCGGGCGCCCTCCACATGTTTCCGGTCGGTTATTTCCGGTGAACGCGCAGGCCAGGAGGTCGGAGCCGGGGACGAGAGCGACTGTGCGGTACCGGCAACGGTTTTCGCTCTCAGGAATGATGGTTACCATCACCCTCCGTGGCTGACACGATGGTGTGGGCGGGGCAGCCGTCCGTCCGGGAAATCGACAACGGGACGGGACCGCGCGTCGCGCGCGGAGGCTGGGCCGCTCCTGTCGCCCTCATCGCGGCATTGATCGGCGCGCTCTGCGCGATCGCGGTGCCGCTGCTCCCGATCCGGGTGGACGCGGCGACGCTGTCCTGGCCGCAGGCGGATTCGACGCGCAGTATCGAGGCGCCCCTGATCGCCTACGCGCCGTCCACCTTCCACGCGACGGTGCCCTGCGCGGCGATCGATCGGCTCGCCGCCGACGGCGGTGTGCTCGCGGCGACCGGCCCGACCGGAGCCCCCGACCTGGCCAGGTACGGATTCATCGCCCAGGTGCAGGCTCGCTCCGAGGACACCCCGGCCCGGCTCGACGTGGTGTTGCGCAATCAGGCGCTGTTCACCGTCGCGCTCGATCGACTCGAACCCGGCTGCGTCCTCACGGTGGACGCCGACAACGCGACGGCGACCGCGACCCTCAGCGCGTCCGGCATCGCGCCGGTCACCCTGACCGGGGATTTCCGCCCGCAGATGGTCGGCATCTACAGCGATCTGGACGTCGCGAACGGCACTCGGGTCACGGCCGAACTCGATACCAGGTTCTCCTCGTCCCCGACGCCGCTCAAACGCGCGGCGATCTGGCTGGCCGTCCTGGCGACCGCGGTAGCGCTGATCGCGCTGGCGCGACTGGACCGGCGTGACGGCATGCGGCCGACGCGACGACGGCCCTTCTCGCTGCCGCGGCAGTTCACGATCCTCGACGGCGTCGTCGTGTCGACACTGGTGATCTGGCATTTCATCGGTTCCACCACCTCCGACGACGGTTATCAACTCGGCATGGCCCGCGCTTCGGGCGCTTCGGGCTATATGGCCAACTATTTCGCCTACTTCGGCGTCCCCGAGAATCCGGTCGGCACGCCGTACTACGACCTCATCAGGGTCATGGCGCAGATATCGACGGCGAGTCCGTGGGTGCGCCTGCCCGCCCTGCTGTGCGGTGTGTTCATCTGGCTGCTGCTCAGCCGCGTCGTCGTGCCCCGGCTCGGAGTCGCGGTGCGTCACAGCGCGGTCGCCCGGTGGACCGGCGCGTTCGGCTTCCTCACCGTGTGGATGGCCTACGACAACGGTCTGCGTCCGGAACCGCCCGTAGCGCTGGGCCTGCTGCTGACGTGGTGCGCGGTCGAGCGCGCGATCGCGACGCGGCGGATGTTGCCCGCCGCGTTCGCGGTGCTGGTCGCGGCCTTCACCGTGACGGCGGGACCTTCCGGTGTCATCTGTATCGCGGCGCTGCTCGCGGGATTGCGGCCGGTGGCGCGCATCGTCATCGAGCGCGTCGGCCCGGGTCTGCGTCCGGGGCGGTGGCTGCTCGGTTTCGCCGTGCTGGTCGCGCCGCTGGTCGCGGCCGGACTGCTGGTGCTGGCGATCGCGTTCGCCGACCAGCCGATCGCCGCCGCGCTCGAGATGCAGCGCGTGCACCACGTCATCGGTCCCGATGTGCCCTGGTACCAGGAGTATCTGCGCTACCAGTACCTGTTCCAGGGCGAGACCGACGGTTCGGTCGGACGGCGGATCGGTGTCTTCGCGCTGCTCGCCGGTCTCGTGGTCTGCGTGGTGATGGTGCTGCGCAAGGGCGGCCGGATTCCGCGTACCGCGGCCGGGCCGTCGCGGCGGATACTCGGCACCACCGCGGGCGCGCTGGTGCTCATCATGATCACGCCGACCAAGTGGACCCACCACTTCGGTGTCTTCGCCGGTGTCGCGGGCGCCGTCGCGGTGCTGACCGCGATGGCGGTGGGCCCCCGGGTACTGCGCACACCGCGTAATCGGGCCCTGTTCGCCGCCGTGGTCGCCTTCCTGCTCGCGCTGGTGTTCTCCGGTCCCAACGAATGGTGGTACGTGTCCTCCTACGGCATGCCGTGGTGGGACAAACCGCCGGTGGTGGCCGGTTTCGCGGTGAATCAGCTGTTCCTGTGGCTGGCGCTCGCGCTGCTGGCGGTGGCGGCCTGGTGGCAGGTTCGAGCGCCGGAACCCGGTACCCCGCACCGGGTTTCGCGTATCGCCTGGCGGGTCTCGCTTTTGCCGCCGCTGACCATCGCGCTCGCGCTGCTCGTGGTGTGGGATCTGGGGTCCTTCGCGAAGGCCGCCGTCGCCCAGGGCCCCGCGTTCTCGCTCGCGCGCTCCAATATCGACGCCGTCACCGGCGACCCGTCGGGCCTGGCCGGACACGTACTGGTCGAAACGGACCCGAACGCGGGAATGCTGCGTCCGCTCACCGGCGACGCGTTCACCACGCTGGCCGGGACCGGAACCGGATTCACCCCGTCGGGTGTGGCGAACGACCTGCGCCCCGACGACGAGGCGACCGGCTCGGTCGGCAGTATCGCCGACGCGTTGAACACCGACAGTTCCCGCGCCGGAACGGGATCCGGTACCGCGAGCGCCGCCCTGCCCTTCGGCCTCGATCCCGCCACCACCCCGGTGCTCGGCAGTTACCGATCCGGTGACGCGGGCCCCGCCGAACTCACCACCGGTTGGTATCGGCTGCCCGCGCCGGACCAGCGCGCGGGCATCGTCGCGCTGAGCGCGGCGGGCCGGATCCGCTCGGTGGACGCAGACGGCGTCGTCACCCCCGGCCAGACACTCGAGATCGAATACGGCACGACCGATTCCGATTCGACCGCGCGCGCCGAGGGCCGGGTGGCCCCGATCGATATCGGCCCCGCCCCTTCGTGGCGCAACCTGCGGGTGCCCTTCACCGATATCCCGCCCTCGGCCGACGTCATCCGCGTCGTCGCCGTCGACCGCGACCGGAACCCGGCCCAGTGGCTGGCCTTGACCCCGCCTCGCGTGCCGCGCACGACCACACTGCGCGACCTGGTCGGCTCCAGCACCCCGGTCCTCACCGACTGGATGGTCGGCTTGCAATTCCCCGGCCAGCGCCCCTACGACCACCGCCACGGCATCGCCGAGATCCCCGCCTACCGCATCCTGCCCGACCGCCCCGGCGCCGAGATCACCACGCTGTGGCAGAGCCACGACAAGGGCGGTCCTCTCGGCTGGTCGGATATGCTGCTGCGCGCCCGCACCCTGGCCACCTACCTGAACCACGACTGGCGCAGGGACTGGGGCGAATTGCAGCAGCTGACCAGGATCGACTCCGGCGCGGTCCCCGCCGCCCCGGTGATCACCCAACGGGACCACTCCGGCCTGTGGACTCCAGGAGAACTCAGCACCGTGTGGTGACCGACCGATGCCCGAGTCGACCTGTATCCGGCACCCACCCTCCCCCACACACCCCACACGGAGCGAGTCTTACGAGCGACCGTTCGCGGCCCGTCTCGCGTCCGAGCGGTCGAAGCGCATGCGCCGAAGGCGCGAGTCTCGACCGCTCGGACGCGAGACAAAGGGGGCCGCGAACCCGCGGCCCCCGGGCCGCCAACTATCCAGCTACGCGGATGGCGAGGGCGACGAGGTCTTCGCCGGTCAGGCCGGGGTAACCGTGCAGCAGGGAACGCCAGCGCGGCGGCACGGCGGACGCGCCCCATCGGGCGCCGAGCAGCGCGCCCGCGATGGCGGCGGTGGTGTCGGTGTCGCCGCCCGCGCGGACGCACAGTTCCAGGGCCAGCGGCAGGTGGGCGGGGCCGGAGGCGTCGGCGGTGGTGATGGCCCACCATGCGGTCTGGAGGGCATGGACGACCCAGCCGTTGTGCGCGAAGTCGCTGGGTGCTCCGGTTTCGGCGGCGTCGAGCAGACGGTTCCAGTAGTCGGCGCTCGCGGATCGTGCGACGTAGTCGCGCACGCCGTCGAGATTTCCGGCGAGTACGGCGTGCCTGATGGCGTAGGTCCAGATCTTGCAGGCTTCGATCGCCTGCTGGTCGTGGTGGGTGAGCGCGCTGACGATTCCGGCCATGCGGTCGCATTCCTCGGCGTCGTCGAGGTAGGCGAGCGCGACGGGAGCGGTGCGCATGAGTGATCCGTTGCCGCCGGTGCGGCCTTCGATCGTCATGGCCTGTATCTGCATCTCGCGCGCGGATTTCGGGCGGGTGGCGAGTACTTTGGCGGTCTGGACGCCGATGTCGGGTGGGTCGAAGTCGAACCAGCGGACGAAGCCGGCGGCCACCGCGTCGAGGTCGATGCCGGGGCCGGGGTCGGCGGCTTGGGCGACCGCGATAGCCATCGATGTGTCGTCGGTCCATTCGCCGGGCGCCCAGCGGCACATGCCGCCGCCGATCATGCCGATCTCGGCTTCGGCGTCCGGATAGGTGAATTCGTATCCGGCGCCGAGGGCATCGCCCGCCGCGGTTCCGAGCAAGGCTCCGGCTACCCGGTCCCACTGCCTGTCGTCCAACCTGATCCAACCCCTCGATACCGCGTCGATCGGACAATGTACCCGAGATCGGGCTGTCGTTCCGCTGTCCCGATGTGACAGAGGTGGGCCGGTTTTTCTGTCTCAGGACGACGAAAGATGCTCCGCGCGAACCCGGTTCGGCGATGGGCGGGGCGGGTCTCGCGGACCGGGTCTATCGGATCGGGGCTTCGGGGAGCGGTTTCGAGGCGGGGCGCCGGGCGCGGCGGGCGCGGGTGAGGGCGTCGGTGGTGAAGATCGCCAGTGCGGCCCAGATCAGGGCGAAACCGGCCCAGCGCGAGGCGGGCATCGGTTCGTGGACGACCGCGACGCCCCATGCCATCTGTAGCGCGGGTGTCAGGTATTGCAGCAGCCCCATGGTCGACAGCGGAACCCGTTGCGCGGCGATCGCGAACAGCAGCAGCGGAACCAGCGTCACCGGACCGGTCGAGACCATCAGCGCCGTGTGGGCGGGACCGGAACCGAATTCGCTGCGGCCGGTCAGCACGAGTACCAGGATGAAGCCGAGCGCGAAGGGCGCGGCGACGATGCCTTCGGCGGCGATCCCGCGCAGCGCGTCGAGCCTGATGACCTTCTTGACCAGTCCGTAGACCGCGAAGGAACAGGCGAGCACCAGCGCGATGACGGGTGGCCTGCCGTAGTCGACGGTCAGTACCGCCACGGCGACCGCGCCGAGCCCGAGGGCCGCCCACTGCGCCTTCGCGAGCCGCTCGCGGAAGATGACCACCCCGAACGCGACCGTGACCAGCGGGTTGATGAAGTAGCCGAGCGCGCATTCCACCACGTGTCCCGAGGTCACGCCGAAGACGTAGGTGCCCCAATTGATCGACAGCGCCGCCGAGGCCAGCGCCGCCATTCGCCATGTCCTGCCGTCGATGCCGCGCAACTCGCGCAGCCGTCCGGAGACGACGAGCACGATCGACACCAGCACCAGCGTCCACACGATCCGCTGTGCCACCACCTCGGCGGCGCTCGCGAAGGCGAGCAGCCCGAAGAACGCGGGAAACAGCCCCCAGATCAGATAGGCGCTCGCGCCGAACGCAACACCGGGAACCGCCTCGACTCGCCGCACTCGTCTCACGGTACTTCGCCCCCGTGACCCATTCAGAACCGATCGGTTTGTTTATTTCGATCGCGCTCGGCCTGCTCGGCGCGGGAAGCGGCACGGCGGGCACGGGCAGCGCGGGTAACTACCCGCCGCCCGCACCGACCTACACCCTGTTACCGGGCGGGATCGTGCGCATAGAGCCGGGACCGGGTGGTCCGCCGACCGGATGGTGGTGCGGTGGGGCCTCGCTCAATCCACCCACCTACTTCGCCGCGCCTCACGGGGCGCCGCTGCCGCAGGACCTGCATTTCCCGCCGGGGAGCACCGTGCAGATCGAGTGCACCAGCGGTTCCGATGTCAGAGCGCGGGTCGAGTTGGTGACCCTGCCCTGACGGCGGAAATCCGGCGGCCTCGGTCCCCTGTGGGGCCGAGGCCGTGGCTAGGCTTGCCTGCATGTCGACAACGGTGCAGGCGCCGAAAGCCATCGGACTCACGGCTGCGGAGGTCGAGCGACGTCGTAGCGACGGAGCGACCAACGATGTGCCGGACCGGGCCAGTCGCTCGGTGCGCGAGATCGTCCGGGCCAATGTCTTCACCCGGATCAACGCCATTCTCGGTGTGCTGTTCATCCTGGTCCTGTCCACCGGATCGGTGATCGACGGCATGTTCGGCCTGCTGATCGTCGCCAACAGCGCGGTGGGCATCATCCAGGAGGTCCGGGCGAAGCGGACATTGGATCAGCTCGCGATCGTGAGCCAGGCCAAGCCGACGGTGCGCAGGGACGGGATCGCCGCCCAGATCGCGCCGCGCGAGGTGGTGCTCGACGACCTGATCGAACTCGGCCCTGGCGATCAGATCGTCGTCGACGGCGTGACCGAGGAATCCGCGCTGCTCGAAGTGGACGAATCGCTGCTCACCGGCGAGGCCGACCCGGTCGACAAGGCGGTCGGCAGCCAGGTGATGTCGGGCAGCTACGTGGTCTCGGGTAGCGGCGCCTACCGGGCGACCAAAGTCGGGCGCGAGGCCTACGCCGCCAAACTCGCCGACGAGGCGAGCAAGTTCACCCTGGTGAAATCGGAGCTGCGCAGCGGCATCGACACCATCCTCAAGGTCATCACCTACCTGCTGATTCCCGCCGGTCTGCTGAGCATCTACAACCAGCTGGTCTCGAGCGGTGAGAGCTGGCGGCCCGCCGTGACGGGCATGGTCGCGGCATTGGTGCCGATGGTGCCCGAAGGGCTCGTGCTGATGACCTCGGTGGCCTTCGCGGTCGGTGTGGTCCGGCTCGGACGCAGGCAGTGCCTGGTCCAGGAACTGCCCGCGATCGAAGGTTTGGCGCGCGTCGACGTGGTCTGCGCGGACAAGACCGGCACGCTGACCGAGAACGGCATGCGGCTCTCGCGGATCGTGACACTCGACGGTTTCGACGACGACGAGGTGCGTCGGGCCGCGAGCGCGCTGGCCGCCGACGATCCGCGCCCGAACGCCAGCGTGCAGGCCATCGGCGAAGGCCTCGGCGCGGGACCGGGCTGGCCGAGCACTGCCGTCGCGCCGTTCTCCTCGGCCAAGAAATGGAGTGGCATCTCCTACGGCGAACACGGCGACTGGCTGCTCGGAGCGCCGGACGTACTGCTCGACCCGTCCTCCGAGGATGCCCGCGTCGCCGAGGAACTGGGATCGTCGGGCCTGCGCATCCTGTTGCTCGCCCGCGGTGACCGTCCCGTCGACGCGGCCGACGCGCCGGGCACGGTGCGGCCCGCCGCGCTGATCGTGCTCGAACAGAAGGTGCGCCCCGACGCCAGGGAAACCCTCGAATACTTTGCCGAGCAGAATGTTTCGATCAAGGTGATCTCCGGCGACAACGCGGTGTCGGTCGGCGCGGTGGCGACGTCGCTGGAGTTGCCCGGCGGCGACCACGCGGTCGACGCCCGCGAATTGCCCGAGGACCGTGCGCGACTCGCCGATGTGCTGGAACACGAGACCACCTTCGGCCGGGTCCGTCCCGATCAGAAGCGCGCCATGGTGGCCGCGCTGCAATCGCGCGGCCACACCGTCGCCATGACCGGCGACGGCGTGAACGACGTACTGGCGCTCAAGGACGCCGATATCGGCGTGGCGATGGGTTCGGGCAGTCCGGCGACCCGCGCCGTGGCCCAGATCGTGCTGCTCGACAACAAATTCGCGACGCTGCCCTACGTGGTCGGTGAGGGCCGCCGGGTGATCGGCAATATCGAGCGGGTCTCGAACCTGTTCCTCACCAAGACCGTCTACTCGGTGCTGCTCGCCTTCCTGGTCGGACTGGCCGGTGTCGGATCGCAGATCTTCGGCTACGACCCGATCGGTTACCCGTTCCTGCCCAGGCACGTCACGATCGCGGCCTGGTTCACCATCGGCATCCCGGCCTTCATCCTGTCGCTGGCCCCGAACAACGAACGGGCGCGCAGCGGATTCGTCGGGCGCGTCATGCGATTGGCGATTCCGTCAGGCATCGTGATCGGCGTCGCCACCTTCGTGGCCTACCTGATCGCCTACGAGGGAGCGGACGCGACCGAGGAGCAGAAGGTGCAGGCGGGTACGACCGCGCTCATCACATTGATCATGATCGCGGTCTGGGTGCTCGCCATCGTGGCGCGGCCCTACGTGTGGTGGAAGGTCGTCCTCATCGCGACCTCGATCCTGGCCTATCTGGTGTTGTTCACAGTGCCGTTCACCCGGGAGTTCTTCAAACTCGATCCGTCGAATGTCGGGCTCACCACCGCGGCGTTCATCTGCGGCGCCGTCGGCATCGTCCTGGTCGAGATCGCCTGGTGGATCAGCACGGCGATCAGCGGGGAGCAGCCGACGCTCATTCCGGTCTCGCCCGGCGGCAGCGCCTGAGTCCACGCGGCGGGCAACTGGACACCCGACCCACCGCGCCACGAGAAGCCTTGTGCGAAGCGGTCATTCGGTGTTGGAGTACCTTCTCCGATATGGAGGTTCTGCTGCACCGGATCGACGCGTTCGCCGACGCACCGTTCTCGGGCACCCCGGCCGCGGTCATGCCGCTGCGTAGCTGGCTGCCGGACGAGTTGCTGCGAAATCTGGCGGAGGGCAACAGCCTCGCCGAAACAGCCTTCTACACCTCGCGGCTGCCCCCGGAAGCGGGCGAGCCGCCCGAGGGCAGACCGGTTTTCCATCTGCGGTGGTTCAGTCCGGCGGCCGAGATCGACATGTGCGGTCACGCGACCCTGGCCGCCGCGGCGCAGATCCTGGAGGACGCCCACCCGGGCGCCGATATGGTCAGTTTCTACACCAGGGGCGGCTGGGTGCACGTCGACCGCACCGACGACGACGAGTACGTACTCGATCTGCCCTCGGTCGAATCCGTGGAGATCGAGCCGCCGCACGCGCTGGTCGCCGCACTCGGTGTGCGGCCGGTGCGCGCGTTCTCCGGTCCGGACGAGGTGATCGTGGTCGCCACCGAGGCCGAAGTGCGCCGCGCCCGTCCGATACTCGCCGCGTTCCCGCCGCTGCCGGGCGCCGCGGTGTTGACCGCGCGCGGCGACGACGTCGATATCGTCTCGCGTGTCTTCGCGCCCGGGCTCGGCGTCCCGGAGGATTCGGTCACCGGATCCGCGCACGCCCAACTGGTTCCGCTGTGGGCGCGCATGATCGGTCGCAAAGCACTCGTGGCACGGCAACTGTCCCGGCGCGGCGGCACTCTGCGCTGTGAACTGGTCGGGGACCGCGTGCTGCTGCTCGGCCGGTGCCGCCGCTATCTCGACGGCGTGGTGACGCTGCCCGACTGAGCGTCCGGCGACGACCCGTCCGCGTCGCGTCGAGCGGGCAACAGCGGCGTCACCGCGAACCGCCCGGCGACCGCGTCGGCGGGCAGCGCCTCGACCGCGCGCACACCTGCAACGGCGGCCGAATCCCGCAGCTGTGACAGTCGGCCGCGGACGACGAGTCCGACCGTGCAGGCACATCCGGCCTCGAGTGCCCGTGCCGATTCGGTGACCACTTCGCGCGAGCCGTCGTCCACCGCACCGGGATGGCTCGGGTCGAGCGTGGCGAGCAACTGCGATGCCGCCGACCGCGCGGACGCGACGGCCACCGCGTCCCCGGCGGGCACAGCGACCGTCACCAGCGGGGACCGCGCGTCGGGAGTCGGCACCCGGTGCAGCACCTGCGCGATCCGCAGGCCGCGGCCGTACGCCGGAATCCGTTCGGGTCGGATCTCCTCGGTGAACGACACCAGCGCCCACCGTTCGCCGTCGTCGGCGCCCGCGAGCGAATCGCGCGCCCGCGTCAGATAGTCCGCCACCGGCTCTGCACGTTCGGGGCCGAGCCGGTCGGTCGAGACGGCGATCGGCCGAGGCGGATTCAGCTCACCGAGCGCCACCATACCCGCCACCAGGGCGATGACCCCGAGCGCGAGCAGCGCGGCACGCACGACGAACGGCCTGCCCGCGTCCGATTCGGCGAGATCCGATCGTGCGGCGAGGGCCGCCGCACGATCGCCGTCGCGTTCGGAAGCGGACGGATCAGACATCGCGCAGGACGCTCAGCGCGTGTTTCAGATCGTCGGGATACTCACTGGCGATCTCCAGATACCGGCCGTCGGCGGGATGGTGGAAACCGAGGGTGTGGGCGTGCAGCCACTGCCGTTGCAGGCCGAGCCGTTCGGCCAGACGCGGATCGGCGCCGTAGGTGAGATCACCGCAGCAGGGGTGGCGGACCGCCGAGAAATGCACCCGGATCTGATGGGTGCGGCCGGTTTCCAGATGGATGTCGAGCAGACTCGCGGCCTGGAACGCCTCGATAGTGTCGTAGTGGGTGATGCTCGGTCGTCCGTCGGCGGTGACGGCGAATTTCCAGGCGTTGCCGCGCGCCCGTCCGATCGGCGCGTCGATGGTGCCGCTGCTCGGATCGGGATGACCCTGCACCAGCGCGTGATAGCGCTTGTCGACGGTCCGCTGTTTGAACGCGCGCTTGAGCACGGTGTAGGCGTGCTCGGACTGCGCGACCACCATCACCCCGGAGGTGCCGACATCGAGCCGGTGCACGATGCCCTGGCGCTCGTGCGCGCCCGAGGTGGAGATCCGGTAGCCCGCCGCGGCGAGTCCGCCCACCACGGTCGGTCCGGTCCAGCCGACGCCGGTATGGGCGGCGACGCCGACCGGTTTGTCCACCGCGACGATATCGTCGTCGGCGTAGAGGATCCGCATCCCCTCGACCGGTTCGGCCTCGATGGTCAATTCGCGTTTGGGTTCGGGGAATTCGACTTCGAGCCACGCGCCCGCGACCAGACGGTCGGACTTGCCCGCGGGCACGCCGTCCAGGTGGACCGCCCCGTCGGAGGTCAGCGCCACCACCGCGGTACGCGAGAGGCCGAGCAGCCGCGAAAGCCCCGCGTCCACCCGCATCCCGTCGAGTCCGTCCGGCACCGGCATCGTTCTGGTTTCCCTCACGCGGCGTTCTCCTGTCCGGCGCTCTTCGCACCGCTCGCCCCGGCCGAACCCTCGGTCGGGGGCCGGTCGGACGCGGTGTCGCCGGAGTCGTTCGAATCGTTCGCGGTCGTCCGGTCGTCCGGCTTCGCCTCGTCGGTGCCGCCGTCCACGGAATCGCGTCCGGTCCTCGTGCCGTCCGGTTCGAAACCGAACACCGTCAGCACCACCAGCAGGATCGCGCCGCACACGATCGCCGAATCCGCCACGTTGAATACCGGCCACCAGCCGACCGCGACGAAATCGACCACGTGTCCCTGCAACGGGCCCGGTGCGCGGAACAGTCGGTCGGTCAGGTTGCCGAGAGCGCCGCCGAGAACCATGCCGAGCCCGATCGCCCACCACGGGGAGCGCAGCGTACGGCCGATCCTGATCACGCCGATCACCACGGCGGTGGCGACCAGGGTCAGCAGCCAGGTCATGCCCGTCGCCATGGAGAACGCCGCGCCCGGGTTGCGCACCAGGGTGAAACGGGCGAAATCGCCGATGATCGAGACCGGCTCGCCCGGGGTGAGATTGGCGACCACGAGGGTCTTGGTCAGCAGATCGAGTCCGTACAGCACGACGGCGACGAGCAACAGGGCCCTGAGCCGCCGCGGCCGTCCTTCGGTCGCGAGTGGTGCCCCGTCATCGGTCGACGCGGCGGCCGCGGCCGGTTCCCCGGTCGGCGATTGCGCGTCGTCGGGTAGCGGCACCGCGCGGTCAGCGGTGTTGTCCTCGGTCGGCCGGTCGTCACTCACGACGTTCATCATCTCTCGAGCGCGTACCCGCCCGCTCCGCGCCTCCGGTGCGGCGTGTTCGCGCCGGTGTGGCGAGCGGGTATCAGGATGTCCCAGCTGACACTCAGGAAGCGGTCGTACGCTGTGCCATGTGACGGTGTTGTCTTCCCCCCACGTACCCCGCATCGCGCGCTCGGGCGTGATGCTCGTGATGCTCGCGGTCGGGCTCTCGGCCTTCGGCGTCGGCTGCGGCGACGATTCCGACGCGGCGGTCGCCACCGACGGCACCGAACCACTCGGCATCGGCAAGGAAGTGACCGTGCCGATCTCGGCGTCGGCCGCGAGCGTGGTCTCGCCCGGCGCCGAACCGCGGGCGGTGCTGCGGCCGCGCTACGGCGCGGGCACCACCCAGCAGGTCACCCTGTGTACCGACCATCGGATCCAACAGCAGATCAACGATCAACCGGTGCGCGACTTCTCGACGCCCGCGCTGACCATTCCGATGACGGCGCAGGCGGGCATCGATGGCGTCGACCTGACGATCGGCGCGGTCACCAGCCCCGACCCCTCGCTCAGCAAGGCGCTCACCGCCATCGGCGGAACCCACGCCGGATTCGACTTCAGCGACGACGGCGCCATCACCGCGCTGCGGCTCGCGCCGTCGCCCGACACCTCCAACTCGGCGCGCGCGGCCCTGGAACAGGCCTTCTACCAAGCGGTCTATCGCTCGATCATGTTCCCCGACGAGCCGATCGGCGAAGGCGCGATCTGGACCGTGCACCAGGAGGTGGACGGCGGCGTCACACTCGACCAGGTGACGACCGCGACCCTGACCGGCATCGACGGCGATCGACTCACCATCGATCTGCACGTGGTGCAGATGCCCAAGGCCGAGGTGTGGGCACTGCCCAACGACGCGGGCATTCTCGACATCGAGGACTACACGATGGAGGGCGCCGGCACCATCACGGTCGACCTCGGACTGCCGCTTCCGGTGTCGGGATCGATCACCGTCGGCGGCCACCAGGCCTATCGCGACCCGCGGAGCGCGAGCAATCTACAGCAGACGATCACCACGCAGGTCACGTGGACCGAGTGACCAGGGGCGGGGCGGTGCTGCTCGCCGCCGTGAGCACGGCACTGCTGGCCGGATGCGGATCGGATTCGACCGACGACGACGGCCCGGCGCTGCCCGCGCTCGGCCCGATCGTCGCCGCGGCCCCCGCGACGGGACCGCCCATCACCGAGGTTGTCGTCCTCGGCCGGCTGTTGCTCGGCCCGGAGGATCTGCCGTCGGGAATGGAACAGGTGCCCGAATCCGCTCTCGGACTCTCCGGCTCCGGTGGCGCGGAGACCCGGCCCGCCGAATGCGCCGAAGTATTGCAACCGCTCGCCCGCCAGCGCCCGGACGCGCTCACCAGATACGCGGTCGGATTCAACGGACCGAACTTCTCGAGTATCGATATCGACGCCGCGACATTCCCGAACGACAAACTCTCCGGTGCGTTCGACGAGGTGCAGCAGACACTGCGTAAATGCACCAGCTATTCCGGAACCGACGCCGACCAGGCGGCGATCGACTATCGCCTCGGCGGACTCGAACAACCCGCGGCGGGCGACGCGTCGACCTCGTTCCAGCTCCGGCTGACCAGCGAGGGATTCACCCTCGTCTCGCTGGTGACACTGGTCCAAGTCGGCAATACCCTCACCCAGGTGTCGGTGACCGCACCGGAATCGGTCGACCCCGGCGTGCTCACCGACCTCACCGCCGCACAGGTCCGCAGCCTGAAACAGGTCCCCGGCCCCTAGCGCCGATCGATATCGAGAATTCGCGGAACTTTCGGTCGAACAGGCCTCGATCCGAGACAGACGGGGAATAGGCTCGCAACAGAGCCGATATTCGCCACGATCGGAGGTCTGCCATGCCGACTGTCAAACCAGTTCCCGATGGATATCCGGTGGTCTCCCCCGGGCTGGCGGTCGACGGAGCCGCCGACGCCATCGATTACTACAAAACCGTATTCGGAGCCGTCGAACGAATGCGGATGCCGCGTCCCGACGGCAAGATCGCGCATTGCGAATTGACGCTGGGCGAGTCGGTCATCATGCTCGGCGACCCCGCACCCGACATGGAATTCCTCGACCCGAAGACGGTCGGCGGCACACCGGTGAACCTGCACGTCTACGTGGCCGACGCCGACGCGGCGTTCGCCGCCGCGCTGGCCGGAGGCGGGAGGGAACTCACTCCCATGACCGACCAGTTCTACGGTGATCGCAGCGGGACGTTCGAGGATCCGTGGGGGCACCGGTGGACGGTGGCCACGCACGTGGAGGATGTGTCGCCGGAGGAGATGGACCGGCGAATGGCGGATATGTTCGGGTGAGGTCGTGATATCGGCCGCTGGCGCGGCGTGGTTCGCGGCCTTGATGTCTCGCGTCCGAGCGGTCGAGACTCGCGACCGCGTCGCATGCGCTTCGACCGCTCGGACGCGAGACGGCCGCGAACCGTCGCTCGTCGGGCTCGCTCCCGGGTGGGGGCGAATTGTTGTCGGGTGGGGGTGGAGGTGTGCCGAGGGCGTGTGCCGGGGCCGCCGGGGTCAGCCGCTGACTATCGAGTCACCCTCGACGCGGACGGGTTTCGTGGCGAGGGGGCGTTTCGCGGGGCCGGTGACGACAGAGCCGTCGAGGCCGAATTTGCTGCCGTGGCATACGCACTCGAGGGCGCCGGCGGTGATCTTGGTGACTTTGCAGCCGGCGTGGGTGCAGGTGCTGTCGAGGCCGACGAAGGTGCCCGCGGTGGGTTGGGTGACCACGGTGCCGCCGACGATCACGCCGCCGCCGACGGGGATGTCGGCGGTTTTGGCGAGGGCATTGGCGGGGCCGCCGGGCTGGGCGGGAGGTGCGGCGGTGGCGGGGGGTGGGGTGGCGGTTTCCCCGTAGGTGGAGCAGGCGGTCAGGGCGGTGGCGGCGGCGAGGATGCCCGCACCGGCGACCACGGTGCGGCGATCGAGGTTGTCGGTCGTGCTGTTGTTCATGGGGGAGTTCCGATCAGAAGATGATGCCGTTGTTCTGGAAGAACCACAGCGCGGAGGTGAGCCAGATGCCGATGAGGCCGGTCAGGACCAGGCCGCCCGCCAGGGGGAGCGCCCAACCGGGCAGGCCCTTGCGGGTGAGCAACAGCATCTTGGTGACGAACGCGCCGTAGAAGAAGCAGCCGAGCAGCGAATGCCACAGCACGCGGGGCTCGTAATCCTGAAAACCCAACGCGTACAGGCAGTGCACCGCGACCGGCACGGTCGCCACGACGGCGAGCCGTCCCGACCAGACGTGCGCGGGCCCGAGCCACCGGGGTGAGCCGATCCCGGGGATCTTGCCGTACATGGCCAGGGCCGAACCGAATTGGAAGACGGCCAGCGCCGCCGCCAGGGTGGCGAGCCAGGATTTCACCGCGGTCGGGCTGGAGAAACCCGCGACATTGATCGAGAAGAACCGCGGATCGTGCACCTTGCCGTACACGCCGAGCGCGACCGCGACGGCCGCGCCGATCAATACCGCCACCACGATGGCGAGCGCCGGTGTGGCGGAACGAGTTCCGGGACCGGGCAGGGTGTTCTCAGCCGACATCGTCGCCACCGCTCACTTTGTTCGCCGTGATCTTCTTGCCGCCGACCAGCGCCGTCGCGTCCGACGCGAGGGCGGGTGCGGGGGAGGTGGCGCCGTCGGCGGCGCGCTGCACGCCGGTCACCGCACCGGAGGAGTCCACGATCCAGCTCTGCCGTACTCCGTTGTCGGAGTAGACGTAGAGCCCGGCGGGCGGGGTCACGGGTGCGGCGGTGTAATCCCACCGCTTGCCCGCGACGCTGACGCTGCCCCCGACCCCGGAGCCGGTGGCGGCGCCGTCGAGTGTCGCGTCGTTCTTCCCGGTCAGCTGGAGGCGACCGTTCACCGCGCTGCCACGCAGCCAGGATTCGACCGACGCGCCGTCGCACAGGTAGGCGACCGCCCGATCGCCCTCGACGGTGATCTCCAGGGTGAGCGTGCCACCGGTGGCCGGTGCGATCTTGCCGACGTAATCCGCCTGTGCCGGGAACGCGCCCGGCGCGGGAGCGGCTGTCGTCGGCGGTGCGGCGGCAGTGCTCGACGCCGGGGCGACGGTCGTGGTCGCCGCCGCGGGTGTCGCGGTCGGCTGCGCGGCCGTCGGTGCGGTGTCCTTGGACATGTTGACGCTGAGCAGGATGAGGCCGAGGACGGCGACCACCCCGAGGGTGAGCCATGGCCCGAGACGTTTCATTGGATCTCCTCGATTGTCGGCCGATTCCGTACACGGCCGAGCGATCCCCGGACTCGACGCTGGCCGGTATCGCTGTTCAGACTGACAACGGGACAGCGCGTCCGCAGGTTCAGATCGAATTTCGACCATCTCCGTTCGGCGTGTCGCCGTGTCGGCCCGGTCATTCGCGTGACGGGCACCGCGCGGGCGCGCACGGCGACCCGATGCCGGGGTGCCCGCCGGAATCGGCAGGGATAGTGTCGTTTCGGTGACGACATCCCTCATGGCTGCCTATCGGGCGGCGTTGCCCGCCGAGACCGACTCGCTCGCCGAACTGATGCGGACCGCCGATCCCGCCACGCCGATTCCGGCCTGCCCCGGCTGGTCGCTCGCCAATCTGATGACCCACGTCGGTCGCGGCCATCGCTGGGCCGCCGCGATGATCACCGATCGCGCCACCGAACGCATCGATTTCCGCGCGGTCCCCGACGGCGCGATGCCCAAGGAACCCGACGCCGCCGCGAAGTGGCTGAGCGACAGCGCCCGGCTGGTACTGGACGCGGTCGACCGGACCGGCGGCGATGTCGAGATCTGGACGCCGTTCGGCCCGCCGCGACCGGCCGAGTGGTGGATCCGGCGTCGACTGCACGAGGCCACCGTGCACCGCGCGGACGCCCTGCTCGCCCTGGGCCGCGAGGTCACGTTGAGTCCCGAACTCGCCGCCGACGCCATCTCCGAATGGCTCGGCCTGCTCGAAACCGCCCTGGTCGGCAGTCCCGTTCCTGTCCTACCCGACGGTGCGACGCTGCATCTGCACGCCACCGATCCCGGTCTCGACGCCGTGGGCGAGTGGACCGTCCGCGGTGCGGGAACCGGCATCGAATGGGATCACGGCCACGCCAAAGGCGCTGTCGCCCTGCGCGGCACCGCAGTGGCGCTGCTGCTCGTTATCCTGCGGCGAATCCCCACCGACGATCCGGGCCTCGAAATCTACGGCGATACAGCTGTTTTCGACCGATGGTTGGACACGACCCCGTTCTGACCGATATGCGCCACCGGAGGGCGCTCGAGCCGACTCGATCGACGCCGTACCGCTGTTCGCGCCGTCCGCGACCAGGGCGGCACGCTCAGCCGCGTCGGCCCATCCTGACCACCAGTTCGAAGATCGCCAGCACCGCCACCCCCGCGCAGGCGATCGCGATCCCGGAATGGTCGTCGCCGCTGCCGTAGTGCACGGCGCACGCGATGATCACCACCGCGACGGTGGTGAGGAAGGCGCGCTTTCCGCCGACCGGGTGACCGACAGCCACGGCGACTACAGCGGTCGATCGGTCGGGATATTGAGGAAACTCGGCGCGTTCGGGTCCAGCAGCAGATGCTGGGGTTTCAGTTCGGAGGCGTTGAGCAGTGGCCGGAATGGCACGGCCTTGGGCGCGTTGGCGGCGAAGACGTCGACGCGCAGACGGTGGCCGGGGCGCAGTACCGCCTGGGTGGGGATGACGGCGATATCGAGTGCGACCGGTTCGCCGGGGACAACGGGCAGGTGGCTCGCCGCGGTGATCGGGTTGAACGGCGTGGTGAGATCGCCGTTGGCCGAACGGGTGCTCCTCGTCTCGTCGATCGCGCGCATCGACGCGGTCAGCTGGCCGGTGCTCAGCACGGTGGAGGTGCCGTCGGGCGCGACGTCGTTGACGGTGACGCTCCAGTAGCCGTCGGTGGTGTCGTAGACGGTCGTGAGGTGGGCGTTGATCGGGCCCGAGATCACCGTGTCGGCGGCCACCGGAGCGCTGGTGAAGGTGAGCGCGTCGGTCTCCGCGACGCGGGAATCCTTGGCGCACACGTCGAGTGCGGATGCGATACCCGCCGATCCCTGGGCCGCGTCGCGCGAACACGCGTTGGACAGTCCGGGTGCGACGGTGAGAGTGCGCGCGGCGGCGGGAGCGGTCGCGGTGAGCGATCCGTCGTGCAGGCTGGCGGTCGTGGTCGCGCTGGCGTCGGGCGACAGGTAGACGCGGCGGTGGGTGACGCCGGGCTGCGGGAATTCGGGCAGTGTGACCCAGCTTCCGCCCTGCTCCCAGACCACCACCGGACCGAAGTCGTCGATACCGTTGTCGATTCCCTTGAGCCAGTGGTCCAGCCAGGCGCGTTGCAGCACGTCCAGCCGGGGCGGTGCGCCCGCGACGCCGGTGCCCGCGCCGGGATTGGCGTGGTAGGTGTTCCCGACGACGAGTTTCTTCATCGCACCACCGGCGGGCGGTGCGGCGGGCAGTGGAATCGCGTTGTAGATCGTGGTCGCGCTGTTGGCGAAGATATCGTGCCAACCTCCGTAGACGAAGGTGGGCACCGTGATTCGCTCCGGACGCCCGAGAATGCCCTGCCGGAACGCGCTCGATTCGTCCAGCGCCGATTCCAGTTCGGGCTGCATCTCGTCCATGGCCGGTGTGGTCAGTGCCTGGACGAGCAGATCGTAATTGGTCAACGGGTCGGAGACGCGCTCGTCGAGCCATGCCCAGTCGAAGGTGCCGCGCAGCATCGACGACACGTCGGGCACCATCTTGGCGCGGTTGATCGAATTGAGCCACATCGGCAGGAAGGTGGCTCCGACACCGCCGCCGGGAGCGACCACGTCGCGCATGAGGTCGCTACCGGGAACGACGGGGAAGATGGCCTTCAGCGGCGGCGGCGCGTCCTCGGCGGCCCGGAGTTGGTTGATGCCCGCGTAGGAGCCGCCGGTCATGCCGACATTTCCGTCCGACCAGCTCTGGCGCGCCGCCCACTCGATCACCTCGCGGGTGTCGAGTTGTTCGCGGGCGCCCAGGGTGTCCCACGCGCCCTGCGAGAATCCGGTGCCGCGCACGTCGACGACGACGAGCGTGTAGCCGCTGCGCACCAGTTTCCGATCGACGCCGAGCACCGTCTGCACCGTGCCGCCGTCCAAGGCGTGCAGCAGATCACCGAAACCGCTGATGGGGGTGCCGGACAGATTGAATCGGTTCGCCAGGTCGACGGTGAGCGGTTGCAATCCGGGCACCGCCAGCGCCGAGTCGATGAGGTTGGCCATGAGTTTGGTGTAGGGCGTCATGGTGACCAGCGCGGGCATCGGCGTCTCGGGAGTGCGGCCCGCCGCGTCGACGGGCCGGTACACGTTGGCCTTGAGCACGACGCCGTCGTTCATGGTGATCGGCACGTCGGATTCGATACGGATATCGGGGAAGGGCTGCGGTCCGTCGTGCAGTGCGGTCCACTCCTCGACCGAGGAGGTCAGCGCCGGTGCGGGCGCGCGTGTCGCGCTCATCGCCAGTCCGGCGGTGACGACCACCGCGAGCGCCGTTCCCAGCACCACCCGAAAACTCCTGGCCGAACAACGTTTCGGAGCCACTCGCGTCCTCCACCTCAGCTGCCGCCGGTCACTGATACCTGTGACCATAGCAATCCGCTACCGGTAAACCGTGGAACCGGAAGCGATGCGGTGTTGTCCGAGCCGGGGCGCCTCAGCGCCGGAAGACGCCGAGTCCTTCCTCGTCGAAATACTCCGCGGTCATGGTGTCGCCGGCGAAGGCAGCCCGGGAGATGGTGCCCGGCGGGGCGTTCTCGCCCAGCAATTCGAAGGTGAAGGTGTCGCCGTCGCGGTGCTTCAACGGGTAGGTCCGGTTCGCGGGGCCGATCGTCAATGTCAGCGTGCCCGCGTTGTCGGTGACGGTGGCCGGTCCCCAGTAGTCGTTGGCGTACTTTCCGACGTAGGAGGCCAATGGCCGCGGCGGCGCGGGATTCGCCGGTGCCGGTGCGCCGACCAGATCGCCTTCGGGCTGATCCATTCCCGCGAAGGCGTCCCGGTACAGGGCGCGCCAGTCCTCGCGGACCTCGCCGTATTGCAGGATGTCGGCGAATTCGGCCGTCAACGTCTCGGGCACGCCGATCGGCGCGGCATTGGTCAGCGCCACGATCGCCACGTCGGCGGACGGTATCACCAGGAAATTCGTGGCCGCCCCGAGGGCGAAGGCCCCGGAATGGCTGTAGGTGACGCGTCCGGCCGAGGTGGTCGAGACGTTGTAGCCGAATCCGTAGAACCCCGCCCGCGCGTCGGGAGCGGTGGCGGGGGCGGAGATGATCTGCGGGGTGATCGCGGGCAGCAGCGCCTGCTCGGGCGCGACGGTCGTGTTCTCGAACTTTCCCCGCCCGAGCAGCATCGTCAGCCACCGGGTCATATCGTTGACCGAGGAACTGACACCGCCCGCGGGCGACTGTGGATCGGGATCGCGGACGGCCTGGGCGACCCAGCGCCCGTCGACCGACATGTGACCGACGGCCCGGTTCGGTCGGGCGACGAAATCGGCGAAACGCGAGCTGGTCGATGTCATGCCGAGCGGCGCGTAGACGGTGTCGTTCGACAGTCGCGCCCAGTCGGTGCCCGCCGCCGTCGCGACAGCCTCCGCCGCGGCGGTCACACCGAAATTGGTGTACTGGTAGGTGATCCGGAAGGGGGCCAGCGGTTCGAGCCGCAATTTCTCCAGCACCTGCCGACGGTCGAACCCCATATCCTCCAGGCGGTCGCCCGCGTGATCGGGCAGCCCGCTGCGGTGGGAGAACATGTCGCCGACGGTGACATTCGCCGTCACGTACGGATCGCCGAGTGCGAACCACGGCAATTTCGACACGATGGGGGTCTCCCACTCCACCGATCCGGTCCCCACCTGGTGCGCGACCACCGTCGCCGCCACGGATTTCGACACCGAGGCCAGCTGGAACACGGTGTCGGCGTCGACGCGTTCGGTCCCGCCCGCCGCGCGCACACCGAACCCCTTGCTGTACACGGTCTTCCCGCCGTGGACGACGGCCACCGCCATCCCCGGGATGCCGGATTCGGTCATCAGCGATTCGACCAGGCCGTCCAGTCGACCTACGGCAACCTCCACGGCGTTGTCCGGCAGCGCCAGTCCGACCACCCGATTCGGCGGCACCTGCCCGGTGGCCACGGTGGTGGAAGTGGTGGCGGCGTCGTTGTCTTCGGGCGCCGCACAGCCCACTACCAGGGCGAACAGGGAGATCATGGCTACCGCGCCGAGGCGTCGCGTCATAGCGCAACGGTAGTCCGTGCCGGACCGCCCAAGGCAGTATCGCCGGTCTCGAGCCGTCGACAGCAATGTTGTCGTTACATTTCGACGGCGTCGGCGAGTCTCCCGACAGGTGTCAGGTGCGCAGGTCTCGGTCCGCGGCGGCGAGCACCCTGTGGAAGATGTACGAGATCACCGGCTTCACCACTGTCCGGGTGACGACGCCCGAGCCGAAGGGCAGTCGCACCTCGGCCACGGTGGTCCATACGACCGACGTGCCACCGTCGACCTCGGTGAAGGTGAGTTTCCCGCCCTCGTGGCGCGAGGGCGGAAAACTGTGCTCGACCAGGTACTCGAATTCGTGTGGCGGTCGATACGCGGTGATGCGTTCGCGGAACCGCCCGATGACCCAGATCAGTACGCGGACCGCGCCCTCCCCGTAGGGCGCGTCCGTGCCGGGTCGAACCAGCCGCTCCCGCAGCACGATCGGTGTTCGGGTGTAATTGCTTGCGACGGACAGCCATTCGAAGACCCGGTCGATCGGTGCGTCGATCACGCGTTCGACAGTGATGGTTTCCATACGAGAACTCCCCACTCGTCTACTACAGCCAATAGTAGTCCGTTCGTCGGAAGTGGGGGTACCGATCGCGCGGACCCGGCCCCCTCATCGCAGCCGGGTCCGCGTGACGGATCACCCGCGGGCGATGGATTCGAAGACGGTGGGGTCGACGAGGGTGGAGGTGTCGCCGAGTTGGCGTCCTTCGGCGATGTCGCGCAGGAGTCGGCGCATGATTTTGCCGCTGCGGGTTTTGGGGAGTTCGGGGACGATGTGGATGTCGCGGGGTCGGGC
>NZ_QCYJ01000142.1 GCF_003123685.1 Nocardia aurea | reverse complement strand
TGTAGTCGATCCCCTCCGGCGGCACCCGGTGGAGCCGGATCCACACGTGCCAGGTGCCCTCCTCCAGCGGTCCCGGCAGGTAGCCGGGCGTCGCCCAGCCCTCGGTGACGGTGTAGGCGTCGCGGGCGCCGCCGGACCAGCCGCGGAACCCCGTCGGCGAGCCGCAGCCGAGGTCGAGCACCCCTTGAGACCGGTCGAAGGCCAGCCGCACGGTCACGGCGGCGGTGCCCGGCGGCACCTCGAAGGCCACCTCGCGCAGCGTCCGCTCCAGCCGGTCCTCCAGGCTCCAGCGCCCCCTGATCACCGTCATCCGGTCACCAGCTCGCCGTCGCGGTAGACGAGCGCCCGGTCGCGGCGCGGCACGGCGTAGCCCTGGTCGCCCACTGCCGGCTCGCGGCCCTCGGGCACGACGACCTGGACCATCACCTCGTTGACGTCCAGCGTCACCAGGTGGGACGCCCCGAGGTTCTCCATGATCGCCACCTTTCCGCCCAGTGCTCCCTCCGCCGGCTCGCTCGCGTAGGCGTTGTACTCGGGCCGTACGCCGTACACGATCCTCTCGCCGTCGGCGAGCAGGCCCTCGGCCGACGACGGGACGGGCAGCGCGCACCCGGCCACCTCAAGCCTGCCATCGCGGACGACGCCGTCGAGGAGGTTCATGGGAGTGGACCCGATGAAGGCGGCGACGAACGTGTTGGCGGGCCGCCGGAAGACCTCGGCCGGCGTGCCGATCTGCCGGATGTGCCCGGCCTCCATGACGGCCATGCGGTCGGCCATGGCCAGCGCCTCGGCCTGGTCGTGGGTGACGAACACGGTGGTGACGCCCAGGTCGCGCTGGAGCTTCTTCAGGAACGTCCGCGCCTCCAGCCGGAGCCGGGCGTCGAGGTTGGACAGCGGCTCGTCGAACAGGAACGCCTGCGCCTGGGTCGCCATGACCCGGGCGAGCGCGACGCGCTGCTGCTGCCCCCCGGAGAGCCGGCCGGGGCGCCGGTCCATGAGGTGTTCGAGGCCGAGGCGGGCCCCCACCTCGGCGGCCCTGGCCCGGCGGGCGGCCTTGGCCACCTTCTTGACGCGTAACGGGTAGGCGATGTTGTCGGAGACGTCCATGTGCGGGAACAGCGCGTAGTCCTGGAAGACCATGGCGACGTCCCGGCCGCCCGGCTGCACTCCCGTCACGTCGCGGTCGCCGATCACGACCGCGCCACCGGTGGCGGTCTCCAGCCCGGCGATCGTGCGCAGCAGCGTGGTCTTGCCGCACCCGGAGGG
>NZ_QCYJ01000182.1 GCF_003123685.1 Nocardia aurea | reverse complement strand
GAGCCGGGGCCGACCGAGGCGCTCGTGCGGGTGCGCGCCGCCGGGGTCAACCCCACCGACTGGAAGCACCGGACCAACGGCGGGCTGCTGGGGCCGCCGCCGTTCACGCTGGGCTGGGACGTCTCGGGCGTGGTCGAGGCCGTCGGCCTGGGCACCACCATCCACAAGCCGGGCGACGAGGTCTTCGGCATGCTGCGCTACCCGCTGGGGCATGGGGCGTACGCGGAGTACGTGACGGCGCCCGCGCGGCACTTCGCCCGCAAGCCCGCGGGCATCGACCACGTGCACGCCGCCGCGATCCCGCTCGCGGCGCTCACCGCCTGGCAGGCGCTGGTCGACACCGCGGGGGTGCGGGCGGGCAGCCGGGTGCTGGTGCACGCGGCGGCGGGCGGCGTGGGGCACTTCGCCGTACAGATCGCCAAGGCCCGCGGCGCCCATGTCATCGGCACGGCCAGCGCCGCGAAGCACGACTTCCTGCGCGGCCTCGGCGCGGACGAGTTGGTCGACTACCGCACCCAGGACTTCGCCGAGGTGGTGCGCGGCATGGACGCCGTGATCGACACCATGGGCGGCGACTACGGCCCGCGCTCCCTGCGGACGCTGCGCGAGGGAGGCACGATCGTCTCGCTCACCCTCTCCCTCCTTGACCCCGGCCTGCACGAGGAGGCCGCGCGGCGGGGCATCCGCTCGGCGGCCATGCTGGTCGAACCCGACCACGCCGCACTGCGCGCGCTGGTCGCCCTGGCGGAGGCCGACCGGCTGCGATCCGAGATCGCGGCCGTGCTGCCGCTGGCGGACGCGGCCAAGGCACACGAACTGGGCGAGTCCGGCCACACCACCGGCAAGATCGTCCTAGCCGTCCCATGACAGGCTCAGCGGGTGCCGGCCGCGGCCACTCATCGCTTTGTCAGTGGCGCCGCATATACAGGGGGTATGACCGACAGGCCACCGAACGAGGACTTCCTCAAGCTGGCTGACCCGCTCCGGCGCGAGTTGCTGGCGCACTGCTATCGCATGCTCGGCTCGGTGCACGACGCCGAGGACCTGGTCCAGGAGACCTATCTGCGCGCCTGGCGCGCCTACGACGGCTTCGAGGGGCGCTCTTCGCTGCGCACCTGGCTCTATCGCATCGCCACCACGGCCTGCCTCACCGCGCTCGACAGCCGCGGCAGGCGGCCGATGCCCACGGGGCTGGGCGCGCCGAGCGCCGAGGCGACCGCGCCCCTGACCGAGCGGTCCGAGGTGCCGTGGCTGGAGCCCGTGCCCGACGCGGTGGTGGGCGCGGGCGCCGAGGA
>NZ_QCYJ01000136.1 GCF_003123685.1 Nocardia aurea | reverse complement strand
CGTCCAAGCATTTCCCGAGTCTGGGGGGAGGACTCGTGGCGACCGAGATCCTCCTCGGTCCGCCAATGTTCGAACAGGTGGAATGCGCCGGGTTTCGTCATGTCGGCGCTGACCCGATACTTGATGCACCCAGGCTCCGTGCCCACCTTGGCAGCGCTGGCAATTAGCAGCGAGCTCATCTCGGATCGTCGTGCCGGGTCGGACTCGAGGTACACGTACTGCACCACGGGCGGCGGGTGTTGAACGTCGGCGTCGCTCGGCGACGCAGTGATATCGGCCATGCTGTCTCCATCCCTTCGTAGGCGTACTCGCCGTAGCGCGCACGGATGGTCTTCTTGTCTCACTTACCGACGCTGGTGCGCGGCACCACTTCGATGAACGGGCATATGTTGACGACGAGTGGGATTAGCTGGAGCCTTCGGTCTGCCATTCGTTCGTATTGTCGAATGGAACAGATCCGGCGAGATAGTCAGCGAAGACACCGTCGGGATCTCGCTCTGCTCTGATGCGGCGCAGTCGTTTCCACGCGTCATCGGTCAAACACTTCACCCGTCTGACCTGCTGATCCGAATCACCCCAGTACTGGCCGATGGTAAGCGGCTCTAGCTCCCCCATAGCCGACAACAGCCAATCCTGGTACCGGTCGTCGTCGGCAGCGTCCTGGTAGATGATGTATGCACCGACCATGACATTCGTCCGCAAGGACATCGCCATGTCGGGACCTTGTCTAGGGAGCGCGAATTGAAAGAAGGTGTGTCCTGGCTCATTTCGTGGGCGCTCGAGCACGAGACGGGTGCTGGCCGACGTGATGGCCTTTGGCGAGCCCTCGACCCACGCCGAGTCCACCCGGTAACGCCGATTCGGCGGATGACTGGAGTCGACGAAAGCGTATTCCGCCTCGAGCGTGGTCGGGTGCGGTGGCACGGTGTGTTCTGCCTTCTCCGCGAATGGTCCTCCGATGATGGGCCGCAGAGCGGCATCGGCTTCCTCCATCGAATCGCAGAACGCTACTGCCCAAATCGCGAACCCGAGTTCGCCGTCTCGATGACCGGGGATCGGGAACTGGGGAACCAACGAGATCGCCACCAGATGGACCAGAGGGTCGAAATTCACTTGTTCGGCGCACAGCCAGTCGAGTACATCGGCATAGTCGTCAGCAGAGAAGATCTGCAGGGTGGACGACAGTCCCTGCGGCAGCGGACGGGTTCGAAGGTAGAAGTTCGTAATCACACCGCAGTAACCGGGGCCGGCACCCCTTGCCGCCCAGAACAAGTCGCTGTTCTCTTTCTCATCGGCATGTACCAACTCTCCGTCGGCGGTCACCACGTCGATGGCCACAATCTGTTCGGCGGAGAATCCCCAACCGCGGAAGTTCCATCCGATTCCGCCCTGCAGGAGGAACCCTCCCAGGCCGACGTCGGAGCAACCTCCGCCGGGAAAGAACATGCCGAATTGCTCGAGGTACGGGTTCAATTCGCGGCCACCTGCGATGGCGGGGCCGACGCGAACGATCCCGGTCTCCCGGTCGAACGACATGTCATTCAGATTCGCCAAGTCGATCAATAGGCCGCCCTCGCGGACTCCCCATACCGGAAAACTGTGCCCACCGGACCGCAAACCAACGATCCATCCCCGCTCGCGCGCCAGATGCACACCCGCAACGACATCATCGGTGTTCGCAGCGCGCAATACCGCTGCGGGAAGGCGCGCCGGAAGCCGTGAATGATAGACCCTATGGAAGCAGGACTCCATGTAGCCGGGGTCGCCGGGCATCCATAGCTCGCCGGCGAACTGGCGACCGTCGGTGTACTCAACGCTCATCGGTGAGCTCCTGTACTTTGCTGAGAATCGCTGTGGGTGCTGAGGAGGCCAAACCGTTCGGCAGTTCAACCAACCTGCACGGGCGGATTCTCCATGCGGGGCCGGATTATAGTTCGCGCTTCGTCAGGACAGACAGCACGAACGACGTTCAGGTCAGTAAATTCGGAGACCACGCCCAGCGCAACTACAGAATCATTGATGGCTCCATAAGCGTTTGGATATGAGGTGGACGACGAGAACTCCGCACGAGACGGTCACCGCACGCGTCCACCCTGCAGCGAACGGTGGCCGCGGGCCGTAGCGTAGCGCTGACCGGTGGCGGGCGGCGCGTTCGTGTCCGGCCTGCTGGCGGAGCTGCCACGGAAGAACGGCTGGACGCTGGCTGAGCACGCTGGCGACCTGAGCCCGGATGGCATGCGGCCTCGATGCACTCGGCGGACCCATCAGCGAAGCCACCGGGCGATCAAAACTGGCTGGTTACCGGCCACTCGGCGGTTCACGATGGGGTTCCTGCAGCTCATGCCGGGGCGACTGCCGCACGAATCGCATCGAGCGCGGCTTGCTGCAGTGGTGAGAAGTAATTGTCGGGGCGGTAGAGCAACGCGATGGGTTCATGGATGGTGGCATCGACAATGTCGATGCGACGCAGGCGGTTTGCTGAAAGTTCCCCTTCGACGCAGTACTGCGGGAACAGCGCGGCCCAGCCGTGCTCGATGACCGCTTGCTTGATCGGTTCGGCGTGGCCGAGCCGGATAACGAAATTGAGGTTGCTGACGCCGAGGTCGCGTAGCTGTGCATCGACCGCCTGCTGGTAGGCGACCTGGCGGGGCACGCCGACGAGTGGTATCTCGGCCAGCTCGGCGACTGTGATCGTCCGCTGTTGCAGCGGCCCGTCCGGGCTCGTGCACAGCACCAGCGGCTCGTCTCGCAACTTCTCCAGCCGCATGGCTCCGGGCAGATCGTGGTCGTGCCAGCTCAGCACAGCGAAGTCCGCTTCACCGATCTCCACCTGGTGCCGTGCTTGTTCGGGTTGAGCGATGTGCACGGTGATCTCCGCGCCAGTGCGGCGTTCGCGCAGGCGGGTCATTATCGGCGGTAGGAGATAGCTTCCGACGCCCATGCTTGACGCGATCACCACGCTGCCACCGACGCCGAGCGCCAGTTCCCGGATGTCGCGGCGGACACGCACGCTGCGGGCAAGCATCTCCTTCGCCCATAGGTACGCCCGCTGCCCGGCCTCGGTCAGAACCAGACCGGTCGATGCGCGCACGAACAGTTTGGCACCCAGCCACTGCTCGAGCGCCCGCAGTTGGCTGGACACCGCGGGCTGGGCCACCATCAGCCGTTCCGCTGCCCTGGTGACCCCTCCTTCCTCGACAACCAGGCAGAACACCTCAAGCCGTCGGAGCGATAGCTGAGCCTCCATCGACATAACCGATCTCTTATGAGCTCCTCGGAAAACTGCTAATGGATTTATATCACAACAGTTCTTAGAGTCTGTCTACTTCCACAAACCAGACAAAAGGTCTCCGCCAGGGCCAAGGAGGATCATCGTGACCACTTCCGGTACTTCCGCGCGCGATACGGGTGTCTGTGCGCGATTTGTCCAGGTATCCGATCAGCAGGTGCCTAGCCCGAACCCATGGTCGCCGTTGAAGATCTCCTCGGCCGAGATCGAAAAGGAAATCCAGCGGCTCGCTGACGGTGAATCCGGCCTGGACGGACGCCGGGCCGCTTCGATCGTGCACCCACTCTCCACCGACCCCGGTTTGGGGCTGGCGCCGGGCGTGGACGTCACGATCGAGGTGCTCAAGCCAGGAGAGCAGACGGTCGTCGTACGCCGTAACTCGAGCCAGGTCGAGATCGGTATCCGAGGGGCCGGAACGGTCGAGGCCGGTGGCCAGACCTTCGGGCTCCGCGAACTGGACGTGTGCACCATTCCGTCCATGAAGGCCTACCGGCACCGAAACGACAGCAGCGATCTTTGGGTGCGGTTGAGCTACTCCAACGCGCCGCTGCTGACCAAACTCGGCGTCCATTATGCGGAACAGCTCACCGGCGACGATGCCGAACCGGATATCGGTCGCGCGGAGGGACGGGCAGCGGCCTCCGGTAATAGCGCAACGGACGGCGACTACACCCGTGAAAAAGCTCCGGATTTTCCAATCGCGGATTCGGGTGCGAGAATGCGCGGATATGAATTCCTCGTCGACATCGAAGCCGTGCCCAACGATGCGCTGAATTGGCCGTGGACCGAGGTGACCCGGCATTTGTCCAGTGAGGTCGGCGACGGTAAGCGCACCATCATGGCGCTGTACAACCCGGCGACCGGGCGACGGCAGGGCGCCACACACAGTTTCTTCGTCACCGCCGCGCGCATGCCCGCGGGCACCCCGGCTCGACGGGTCGACCGCGGGCACCGGCACACCTCGATGGCGATCAACTACCACTTCTCCGGAGCGGGCAGCAGTGTCGTCGACGGGGAGGAAATCGATTGGGCAGCGGGCGATCTGCTGCTGTCCGCACCGGGATGGCGGGAGCACTCGCACCATCCCGGCCCGGAGGGTTGCGGCGTCTTCACCGTGCAGGACCACCCGCTGCAGATCGCCATGGAGTCGTTGATCTGGCAGGAGGACATGTACGGACCCATTCTCACCCTAGGTGCGGAGGCGGGCCAGACCGGCTATGTCGGGCCACGCGAAGCGGGCGACTGACCACCCGAATTCCCATGGGTAGTTCCACCTTTTCGATTGCTTAAGGAACCAACGTGGCTTCCATCCTCGGAATCGACATCGGCGGCACGTTCACCGACGCGTTTCTCGGTGACGACAAAGGCAACGTCACGACAGCGAAGGTGCCATCCACCCCGCCGAACTTCGCCGAAGGGCTGCTCAACGCCGTCGACGAAATCGGCCGCAAGCTGGGCCGACCGCGCGAGCAGGAGTTGGCCGATGTCGACTTCATCTGCCACGGCACCACCGCGGCGCTCAACGCGCTGGTCACCGGCAACGTCGCCCGGGTCGGTCTGCTCACGACCAAGGGCCACCGCGACTCGATCTACATCATGAATGTCGAGGGTCGCTATGCCGGACTGGGCTCGCACGAAATCCAAGACGTCACCGCTACCCGAAAACCGCCGCCGCTGATCCCGAAGCGGATGGTCAAAGAGATCACCGAACGCATCGACTACCAGGGCGACGTGGTGGCCCCCCTGGATGAGGACGAAGCACGGTCCGCGATCCGAGAGCTGATCGCCGACGGTGTCGACGCGATCGCAGTGAGCCTGCTGTGGTCGTTCGTCAACCCCGAACATGAACAGCGGCTTCGCAAGCTGATCGAACAGGAATCTCCGGACACCTACGTGTGCCTGTCCAGCGAAGTGGCGCCCAAGATTCGCGAGTACACCCGCACCGTCACCACAGTGATGAACGCCCAGGTCGGCCCCACGCTGCAGACCTACCTCGCACCGCTACAGGGCGAATTGGCCGCGCGTGGTCTGCGCGGCCCGCTGATGGTCATGCAGGGTAGCGGCGGCAGCGTCTCCGCCCAGGACGCGCCGACGCAGGCCATCACCACCATCGGGTCGGTCCTGACCGGAGGGGTGGTCGGTGCCCGAAACCTCGGCCAGATGCTGGGCCACCGCAACATCATCACCTCCGATATCGGGGGCACGACCTTTCTGGTCGGCCTGGTTGTCGACGGTGAGCCAGCGTTCGCCAGCACCACGACGCTTAACCAGTTCACCATCAGCACACCGATGATGAAGGTCACCTCGATCGGCTCCGGCGGCGGTGCGATCGCCTGGCTGGACGGCGCCAACCTGCGGGTGGGGCCCCGCAGCGCCGGCGCGCGGCCCGGCCCGGCCTGCTATGGCCAGGAAGGATTCGAACCCACCGTCACCGACGCGAACCTCGTGCTCGGCATCCTCGACCCCCACACGTTCGCCGAAGGCACCCGCAAGCTCGACGTGAAGCGCGCCCGGCAGGCGATCGACACCCATATCGCCAAACCTCTCAGGCTCGGGATCGAGGAGGCCGCCGCGGCCATCTTCGAGATCCAGAACGCTCAGACCGCCGATCTGCTCCGCAGCGTAGTCGTCGGGCAGGGACACGATCCCCGTGATTTCGTGCTCTACGCCTTCGGTGGCGGAGGACCTGCGCACTGTTTCGCCTACGGCGCGGACCTGGGTATCCAGGAGATCTACATTCCGCTCGGCGACACCAATGCCTTCTCGGCCTACGGCCTGACGACCTCCGACGTCGTGCTGTCGGCGGAACTGTCGGACCCGGCGTCCTATCCCTTCGACGCTGCGCGCGTACACCGCCAGTTCGCCCACCTCGAGCAGTCGCTGCACGAACGCCTCCAGGCCCAGGACATGCCGTTCACCGAGATCGAGATGCGCCGCGAGCTCGATATCCGATACACGGCCCAAATGTTCGAGGTGCCCACCCCCGTGCGGGGCGGCGAACTCAGCGACACCGACGTCGAGCAAGTGATCTCCGACTTCGAAGACCTCTACACAAAGCTCTTCGGCGCCGGAACCGGCTACCGGGAGGCAGGCTGTCAGCTGATCAACCACCGCGTGTTCGGCGTCGGCCGAGTCGGATTCAAGCCGCAGTTGCCGACGGTGACCGAAATCGCCGAGCAGGACACCGGTGTCGCGGTGCGTGGCACCCGCCGGGTATTCCTCGACTCCCGCATCGGCTGGGAGGCCACCACCATCTACGACTACCGACGGCTCACCCACGGCCACACGCTGACCGGTCCGGCCATCGTCGAGGCGGGCACCACCACCGTCGTCGTCCCGCGCGGCGCGACTGCCCGCGTCGACGCACTGCGCAACATCGTTCTCCACCTCGACGACTGGAGGTCGTGATGTCCGCCATGCCGCTGACACCGGTACCGGGCTCGGAAGTCTTCCAGAGTCGGCCCTACACCCGCGAGCAGATCCTTGCCGACCTGCCGGAAAGCCTCGAGCTCTACGCCACCGATCTCGAAGACGATGTGCCGGCGCTGACCTACGAGGTGGTTCGCAACCGCATCTACGCGATCACCGATCTGATGGGCGACGCGCTGCGACGGATGAGCGGATCGCTGGCAGTGACCGACACCAACGACTTCGACGTCGCACTGACCGACCCCTACGGCAACATCGTTCAGGTCGGTCCCTACAACACCCAGCTGGTCGCCTCGATTGGCCTGGCCATCGGCTGGATCCTCCGCAACCGCGCCGACAACCCCGGTATCGAACCCGGAGACATGTTCTTGTGCAGCGATCCCTGGGTCGGTGGCGGACTGCACCAGAACGATGTGGCCTTGTTCGCGCCCGTGTTCCACGAAGGAACCCTGTTCGGGTGGACCGCCGCGGTCGCCCATCAGCTCGACGTCGGCGGAGTAAGCCCCGGCAGCTGGACACCGCGAGCGCGGGACGTGTTCTGGGAATCGCTTCCGATGCCGCCGGTGAAAGTGGTGCGTGGCGGTCGGATCCAGCGCGACGCCGAGCAGGCCTACCTGCGGCGATCCCGGCTGCCCGAACTGGTGGCCCTCGACCTGCGGGCCAAGGTGGGCGCCAACCTGGTCGGCCACGAACGTCTGGCCGCGCTGCTGGACAAATTCGGCGGCGACACGGTGCAGAAGGTGATGCAACGGCAGATGCGTGACGCCGAGCAACGCCTTCGCGACAAGCTCGCCGCGATTCCGGACGGCACCTGGAGTGCGGTCAACTACCAGGAACAATCCGGCACCGGCGACCGAGGACTGTACGCAATCCGGTTGGCCCTCACCAAGGCCGGCAGCGACCTGCGGTTCGACTTCACCGGAACCGATCCCCAATCGGGAATGATCAACTGCACCTACACCGGTCTCTACGGTGGCATCCTCTCGGCGCTGATGCCGTTGCTGTGTGGTGACATCCCCTGGGCGCCAGGCGGATTGATGCGATGCGTCAGCATCGTCAGCGAACCCGGAACACTCAACAACGCGACGTTCCCCGCGGCGGTCGGCAAGGGCTCCGTGGCCTCGTCATGGGCCACCACCAACGTCGCGATCGAATGCCTGTCACAGATGCTCGACACGCACGAGA
>NZ_QCYJ01000050.1 GCF_003123685.1 Nocardia aurea | reverse complement strand
CCAGGTTCATCGCGGCGTTGATGAGCGACAGGTGAGTGAACGCCTGCGGGAAGTTCCCGATCTGCTCACCTGACGGGCCGATCTCCTCGGAGTACAGGCCCAGGTGGTTGGAGTAGGTGAACATCTTCTCGAACGTCAGGCGGGCCTCTTCGAGGCGCCCCGAGCGGGCGAGCGCGTCCACGTACCAGAACGTGCAGATGGAGAACGTGCCCTCGTGCCCGCGCAGCCCGTCAGGGGAGGCGCTGGGGTCGTAGCGGTAGACCAGGCTGTCCTCGACCAGCTCGTGCCGCATGGCGTCGAGAGTCGACAGCCACATCGGGTCACGCGGAGCGATGAACCCGGTCAGCGGCATCATCAGGTTCGCCGCGTCGAGCACGTCGGTGGCGTAGTGCTGGACGAACGCGCCGCGTTTCTGGTTCCAGCCCCTCTCCATGATCTGGCGGTAGATGTCGTCGCGGGCCGCCCTCCAGCGGTCGACGTCGCCCGGACGGCCGCGACGGTCCGCCATGCGCAGCGCGCGGTCCATGGCCACCCAGGACATGAGGCGTCCGTAGACGAAGTGCTGGCGTCCCCCGCGGGTCTCCCACACGCCTTCGTCCGGCCGGTCCCAGTTGTCGCAGAGCCAGTCGAGGACCTCGCACAGGTTCTGCCACCCCTGGTGGGCGACCATGAGCCCGCGGCTGTCGGCCAGGTCCACCGAGTCCATCGCCTCGCCGTAGATGTCGAGCTGGAGCTGGTCGTACGCGCCGTTGCCGATCCGCACCGGGCGCGAGCCCTTGTAGCCCTCCAGATGGTCGAGGATCTCCTCTTCCAGGTCGGGCGTGCCGTCGATGCGGTACATGATCTGGAGCGGCCCCGAGTCGTTGCCCGCCCGTTCGCCCACCCTGTCGCGAAGCCAGGTCGCGAACGCCGCCGCCTCGTCCGTGTAGCCGAGCCCGAGCAGCGCGTACACCGAGAAGGAGGCGTCGCGGATCCAGGTGTAGCGGTAGTCCCAGTTGCGCTCGCCGCCGATCTGCTCGGGAAGGCTCGTGGTCGGCGCCGCCACGAGCGCCCCGGTGGGCGCGTACGTCATGAGTTTGAGCGTTATCGCCGAGCGGCGCACCATCTCCCGCCAGCGGCCGCGGTAGGTCGAGCGGCCCAGCCAGTCACGCCAGAAGCGAACCGTCGCGTTGAACATCGTGACGACATCGTGCCGGTCGAGCAGGGGTGGCTCCTCCTCAGCCGCTGACTCGATCACCGCCCCGCCGATCTCGCCCGCGCGAAGGGTCCAGGTCGCGTGCGCGTCAGCGTCCCTGACC
>NZ_QCYJ01000029.1 GCF_003123685.1 Nocardia aurea | reverse complement strand
GCATGGCAGGCTTCAAAGTCCCCCGCTCGATACAATTCCTCGACACCCTGCCGTTGAACGCCACCGGCAAAGTAATGAAAAACCAACTGCGATAACGCAAGCCGGCACCGACGGCACAGGATCGGGCGACCCCGTGCCGTCGGCATCGCAGCGGGATCCGCGCTGTTCGGCGCCCGAAGGAGTGCGCCGGGCAGCGCGCGATGCGGAGAACGAGAAGTGCAGCGCTGAGCTACTTCTCCCGGTACCTGTGGCCGGATCGCGACAGACGATGCCATGGCGTCGTCGTGCGACCGTTGCTCGTGGCAGGGCGCTATCGGGTAGCGCAGCTCTCCGCGTAGTCGTCAACGGCCGGGCCCGGTGCTACCGGCCAACTCGTGCAGGTAGTTCGTGGTCTCGGCGTTACCCGGAAAGTACGCCTCCACGGCGATTTCGGACAGGGTGATGTCGTGGGCGGTGCCGAAGGTGGTCACCGTGCTGAACAATGTCAGTTCGACACCGCGGTGGACGAGTCGGATCGGTAGCACGATCTCGGCCGGGTCGGTGTCGGTGATGGGCGCGGTGTAGGTCAGGAGTTCCTCGTAGAGAGTGGTCAGTTCCGGATCGCCGCTGGCTGTCACCTGGCGGGCCAGGCGCGGTAGCAGGATCGCGCGTATCTGGTCCAGGTTGCGCAGTCGGTGGGCGAATCCTCGGGGGTGTAGGCCCAGTCGCATCATGTTGATGGGGGGTTGTAGGAGGGCCGGGTCGACTTCGTCGAAGAAGACGTGTACGCAGTCGTTGGCCTGCACCAGGTTCCAGCGCCGGTCCACCGCGAGCGCGGGAAACGGCTCGTGTAGGTGCAGGACACGTTGGACGGCTTCGCGGGCGGGTCGCAGTTTCGGGTCGGACCAGTCGCGGCGGTGGAATTGCGGCGCGTGTCCCGCTGCGATGAGCAGTCGATTGCGTTCGCGTAGAGGCACGTTCAAGTGCTCGGCCAGGTGCAGGACCATGGTCCGGCTGGGTGTCGTGCGTCCGGTCTCGACGAAGCTGATGTGGCGCGAGGAGACGTCGGCGGCGATCGCCAGGTCCAGTTGACTGAGCTTGCGACGGTGTCGCCATTCTCGCAGTAGTTCGCCTACCGGTCGATCCGCGTCCATCGGTCCAGTATCGCGACGCTGTCGTCGGGTCCGCCATTACGTGCCGGGTAATCGACGGGGTCGTGCTCGGTCCGCCAGGCTCGTTGCCATGACGAACAACGATCTCGCGGCTCATGATCTGGCCGCGTACAACAAGGAACTCGCCCGGCGTGGCTTCGCGGAAGTCGCCGCGGGCAATTTCGATGTCCTGCGCACTCTGCTGCACGACGATTTCGTCGAACACAGCCCCGGAAATCCTTCCGGCAAGGAGGCTTTCATAGAATTCATCGCCGAGTCGCCGTTCGCCTCGGCCGGGCTGGAGTTGGCGCGGATCATCGCCGACGAGGAATACGTGGTCGTGCACTATCGGATGACGGTGCCGGGCGAACCACGAGGTACGGCGGTCGTCGATATCTTTCGGATGGTCGAGGGCAAGATGGTCGAGCATTGGGACGTCGTTCAGGCTGTTCCCGACCCCGAGCAGATACCGCACGGCATGTTCTGAGCCTCGGGTGCGTATCCCGCATCGGGATACGCACCGACACCGAGGTCATCGACGGACCTGCTCCGTGACCGACACCGCGCGACTCCCGGTCGACTGGTCAATTCGACGAGATCGCCGGTAGTCCGGTTCGTGGGTCGGCGAGGTCGTCGGGGACGACTATCCGGGGGTCCGTGGTCAGAAGGGCGGTGGCGGTGAGACCGAACAGGGCGTGGAAGGTGTCGCTGAAGTGGCTCGGGGAGGCGAATCCGGCGTCGGCGGCGGCTCGGGTGAGTTCGTGTCCTTCCGCCAATGATCGTCCGGCACGGATAAGTCGGGCCCAGAGGCGGTAACGGCGGAAACTGGTTCCGGTATGGACGGTGAACAGGTGCAGGAAGTAGGAGCGTGAAAGATGCAGGGCTGCCGCGATCTCGGCGGCGCTGTTGGCGGCTTCCGGCGCGCGGGTGAGCATTTCGACCGCGCGCGCGATGCGGGGATCCCGTGGCACCGCGGGGTGGTCGCCGAGTATCAGACGGCACAGTGAGCGCGGGTCGGGGGTGCCGGTCAGGTGTGCGAGTACGGCGGCCTCGTCCGGATGCGCGGGCCGGTCAGCGGAGAAATGATAGAAGAACAGCATGCGGCCGGTGCCCGCGATGACACGGTGCGCGGTGCGGGCCGGGATCAGTGCGCTGCGCACTCGTCGGTGCCTATCGTCGACGAAGAGGTCGAAGGGGGAGTCGACGCCCAGGGCGTAGCAGTTCACCGCGGTGGCGTGCGCGTCGAGGTGAAGGGACGGACCCAGGTAGGCGGCGAATTCGGGCCACAGCCAGATCGCCGCGGTCCGATGGTTCGCACCGGTGCCCATATCTCCATGATGGCTCATGCGACCGCCAGCAGCCCGGCCGCGCCCACGGCTTCGACCAGCAGATACAGGCCGACCGGATAGAACGGCGTCGCGGGGTCGACGATCCGCGACACGATCCGTCCGAAGGCCATCCCGCCCAGCGCCACCCCCACCGTCACGACCACCCCCGTGCTCACCCCGCCGGGACCGGCGACCGAGGCCCACCCCAGCATCCCGGCGACGGCTATCCCGAAGCCGCCGTAGACGGCGCGCACCTCCGACCTGCCCTCCGAAGTTTCGGCCCGCAGCAGGAACGGAGCCACCAACCGAGCGGGGGCCACCAAGCCGTAGACGCCCATACCGGCGAAGAACACGGCGGCCACGACCAGTATCGCGACCCTCAGCATGTCCGTTCCACCGCCCCGATGCCGGACACCCGCGACGTCCCGCTCGGATCGGACCACTCGCGGGACCATCCCTCGACTCTCGTTCTCATCCCGTCAGCATCCGCTATCCCGCCGACCGTCGCTTCCATAAACGAACTGAGGCGGACGCAGCCGCCGCGACCGCACATGACACCGCGACAGTCGAGCGCACCGCGGCCGGGCGCGACAGGCCATCCGGTCCGACTTGGATTGTGCGGCAACACATCCCTCGATCAGGCTGCCTTCGCGCTAGCATGTGGTGACACGATTCGGAAGGGGGAATCATGTCGAACAGTCATCGAGAGCAGGTCGACGATCCGCGCGCCCGGTGGCGCCGTCTGCCCGCCGAACCCGCCTACTACATCGAGGAAACCCACCTCGACGGAAGTTCGTCGAGCTACACGGTGCCCACCGTCGACCCGACCCAGGACTCCATTCGTCTCTACGGCGGGTAGTCCCGTTCCTCGCACGCGCCGATTCTCGACGGCGCCACCGTCGAGCGGCATTGCGCCCCGACATCGCCCGCTACGTCTTCCTCGACCTCTGCGCATATGACTTCTTCGCCGACCGGGACGTCGTCGGCAATGCCACCGGCGCCCTGCCGTGCGCCGAGGCCGCACGTGACGCGACCAATCGGCCGCGCACCACGTCCTGATCTGCCACGGCGGAATCAATCGGCTCAGGCGACCCCGAAGTCGGCCACCTTGGAACCGAGCTTCCAGGATCGCGACCTGCCTCCGTCCGGCCGAGTCCGCGGCGGCTGCCCGACTCGCGATGGCCACCACAACTCGGCGGATCCGCACGAGAGCCGACACCAGTCGTGCGCTCGCCCGAGGAGGCACGAACCGGGCCAGAAAATCTTCACCGGTGAGTGTAGACATCCGTGACGTATTGCTATACCTTCGTGTCCATCACAGAGAAAGAAAGTCCCATAGGCCGGGTAGAGAATGAACTTCCCGGAATGAGATGAAGTACAGCAACACCCCTTCCCGAGGCACGGCAGCTCCACACCGGGAGGGTGCAGGAAGTGACAGAAGCGGTGCCCGATACCACCCCCTACCGGGGCAGGAGGGCTCCGCACACGCCGGATCGAAAGGAGGTGATCGACAGTCACGCCGCTATACCCCTCGCGTCTTGTTCTTCCTGGGATGCGAAAGCACCACGCCGATCATCGGATACGGCTGGTGAAGTAAATCCCCCTCCGGCCCCCGGCGCACCACGCGCCGGGGGCCGATACCCGTTTCCCCGGACAGGTGTACATGGAACAAGCACAACCCGAAAACCACATCGGCAACCTCGACGACGAGGACTACCCCTCCTACAGCATGGGCGCCGCCGCATCCGCGCTCGGCGTCACCCAAGCCTTCCTTCGCGCGCTCGACACCGCGAAACTGTTGACCCCGCACCGCTCCGAGGGCGGGCATCGCCGCTACTCGCGTTACCAACTGCGCATCGCCGCACGCGTCCGCGAACTCGTCGATCAGGGCACAGCCCTGGACGCGGCCTGCCGGATCATCATCCTCGAAGACCAACTCGCCGAGGCCCAACGAATCAACACCGCGCTGCAACACGATCACGACCAGCCACCGGAACCCGAGACGGACAACAGCTGACATCATCCGACCCGCGACTTCGCACATACCCGACCCGCCCAGCTGAGTCCTTCGAAGTCTGTGCCGTCGGTGACCGAACTACGCGGCGGCACTCTTGGCTATCGGGTGGCGAGATCGTTTTCGCGCAACCATCGGTCGACGTCGCCGCCCGCCTCGTGCACTTCCTCGCCGCGCACGGCGAGTCCGGTGGCGACGGTCGCGGTGGTGAGGACACGGCGGTAGAAGTCATCGATGCCGGACATGCCGCTGACCGCGTAGGTGACGAAGGTCAGGACCGTCTTGCCGGTGACGTCGAGGCCGTCGATGAATGTCGACATGATCCGGGGTGCGCGGCTGTTCCACACCGGACTGCCGAGCAGCACCGTGTCGTACCCGGTGATGTCGGGGTGAAAGTGGCGAGCGCGGGCAGTGAGCCGGATTCCTGTTCGGCGCGGTTGCGTACGACGGTGGCGTCGTAGGACGCGGGGTAGGGGTCGGCGGGAATTATCCGGTGGACGTCGGCCGTGACGCGGTCGCGGATCATTGCGGTGAGTACCTCGGTGTTGCCGATGTCGAGATTCCGGAGGCCGCCGTAGTGGTAGTTCTCACCGGGTCGGGAGAAGTAGGCGACGAGGATTTTGCCGCCGCCCGTGGCCTGGGCACGGCGCTCGACGTCGGCGTGGACTCCGTGGTGGAGCAGCCAGTGAGGGCCGCGCCAAGGGCGGTGGCGCCGACCGCGGCGGCCCTGGGGCGGTGCGCCTGGTGAGTCGCGACGATCCGCCCTCGGCGGCGCACGTTCCACGCAGCACCGCGGCGTTCGGGTATCGCCGCGGTTGTGTCCATGGTGACCATTACGGGTACGGTGGCCGACCTCGTCGCCGCGGGCAAGGTGAAGTATTTCGGTCTGTCGGAGGCGGGCGTGGACGTCATCCGCCGCGCCCATGCCGTGCAGCCGGTCACGGCCTTGCAGAGCAAGTATTCGCTGTGGTGGCGCGAGCCGGAGGAACAGATCCTGCCGACCTTGATCGAACTGGGTATCGGTTTCGTGCCCTTCAGTCCGCGCGGCGAAGGTTTCCTCACCGGCACGATCGATGCGAAGACCTCCTTCGCCGGTTCCGACCTGCGGGGTAGCCTGCCACGGTTCACCGAACAGGCCCGCGCGGCCAACGCGGTCCTGGTCGAGTCGCTGTCGGGGATCGCCGCCCGCAAGGGCGCCACCAATGCCCAGATCGCGCTGGCGTGGCTGCTCGCCCGGAATCCCTCGATCGTGCCCATCCCCGGCACCACGAAGATCGCCCGCCTGCTCGAGAACGCCGCCGCCGCCGATATCGAGCTGGGCGCCGACGACATGGCCGAGATCACCGCGGCGGCCGGGGAGGTCGAGATCGAAGGGGAGCGCTACCCCGAGCAGATGCAGCGCTGGATCAACCGCTGACCCGGCGATCGCCGTAGTCGGCGCCGGATCGGTGGGTGAGCCGATTTCCCGGCCACCCCACCAATCCGGTGCCGCTGCCGGGGCGAATTCCGATCCGTCCATGCACACCGCGGCCTGCCCGGTCGCGTCGACGGAGGCGTGAAAAGCGATGACGGTGAGACGACATTCGGGAGAACTGCCTACGGCCCCGCGGCGGATTTCGCCGGACGAGCGGCTCGGCGGGCGATATCCGGAGTGCGTCTCGCCACGGCCGGGCACGTGTGGGCCGCTGGGCGGTGGTCGCCGTGGGTAGCGCCCTGCTCGAACGACCGGCCGACCGTGATCGCGCCCGGGAGTCCGGCTTCGCACCGCCGCCGGTGATCAGCGCGGAGCGAGGCGGCGCGATTTCCGGGGAAACGCGGGCGCGCGATCGCCACTTGGCCGAACTGCTCGGGTCAGTGGGGAACGGCGACCGCGCCGCGTTCACCGAACTGTACGAGGCGACGAGTCCGCGGGTGTTCGGTGTGGCCGTCCGGATCCTGCGCAACGGCTCGATCGCCGAGGAGATCGCGCAGGAGGTGTATCTCCAGGTGTGGATGCTGGCCGATCGCTACGACGCCGGCCTGTCGAGTCCGATCGGCTGGTTGATCATGCTGACCCACCGCAGGGCCGTCGATCGCGTCCGCGCCGACGAGTCGGCCCGTGGCAGGGAGGCGACCTACGGACATATTCACCGGGGGCGCGACCACGACATGGTCGCGGAGGTGGTCCTACAGCATTTCGACGAGCAGTCGGTCGTGGAATCGCTGGCCGATCTGACGAGCAAACAGCGCGAGGCCATCGCCCTGGCCTTCTACAGCGACCGCAGTTACCGGGAGGTCGCCGACTATCTCGACGTGCCGCTGCCGACGGTGAAAACCCGTATCAGGGACGGACTCAAACGGCTCGAACTGTGTCTGGCGGGAAGTGACGCCCGGTGACAGCGTCCGGGCGGTCCCTTCCGGAGCTGCTCGAATCGGCCGTGCCGTACGCGATCGACGCGGCCACCGAACGCGAACGCCGTCGTATCGAGCGGCGACTGCACACCGCCGATGCCGCGACCGTCGCGGCGTTCAGCGCCGTCCTGCGCGGCACGCGGGAGGCGGTGGCGGTGATGACGGTTCTCGATGTCGTCGCGCCGCCACCGGCTGTGGAGTTACGGGTGCAGCGGGCGCTCGACACGATGTCGAGTCAGCGGGGCGGCGGTCGCACACCGCCGTCGCTGTTCGGATGGTCGAGGGCGGCGGTGATGTCGGCGATCACCCGCGCGATCCACCGCTGCCGAGGTCATCCGCGCCGATCACCCCCGTGACCGTCCTGCGGGTCGATCACGAATCGGCCGGGATGATCGCCAGCTGACGTGACTGGGCCACGAGCGCTCCCGTGCTGTCCCAGATGTCGAAGTCCTCCTCGTGGAACCCGTTGATCAGGTGGTTGGTGCGCACCCGGCAGGCCAGCCACCCCGGTGCGGGCCGCCGCCGGATGTGCACGGTGAGCTCGATGGTCGAACTGCCGGACACACCGAGATCGAACACGACCGGCGCGGTGGAGTCGACGAGCAGAGCCAGTGCGACGGGATCGGGTTGCCTGCCATCGGCGAACCGCAGCCAGAATTCGGTGGAGGTGGTGCCGCCGGGTGCGCCGCGGAAGAATCCCGGCACTTCGGGAGTGCGGAATTCGATCTGACCCGCGATGGTCGAGGCCGACCAGTCCGCGCTCTCCAGCGGGTTCACGCAGCGTTCCGGCGGCGGCAGAACCGGCGCTTTCCCGGATTCGAAGGTGCGCCCCTCGGCCTGGGCGAGATCGGTGAAGGTGGCGAGCACGCGGACGATCTCGCGGTCCTCGCGGGTGAGCACCGCCGTTCCGGTCGCGGTGCGGCGACCGATGCGCGCGACCTCGGTCCGGATGCGGGCCGGGCCGGTCACACCCGGGCGCAGGTAGTGCGCGGACGCGGACAGCAGATCGGGCTGGGGGATCTCGCGGCGCAGCGCCTGCAGGCAGGTGGCGAGCAGGTATCCGCCGTTGGCGGTGCCCGCCATCGTGGTCCAGCGCCGGGACAGGTCGATGGCGTATTCGTGTTCGCCGACCGGGGTGCTCGCGGTGTCGGTGTCGAAGGCGTAACGCGTCGTCGTGGTCATCCGGTGGATCCTTTCGTTGCGCCGATGATCATCCTCGCCCGCCCGTGTTGTCGATTACCGGGCGGGTAAAGCTCGGCCGGTGACGAAGTCCGGTGGCCGTCCCCGAAGTCGTCTCGCAGTGGGTTGCTCGGGAGTAGCCTCATATTCGGGGTCGCCCACGATGAACCGGGACCGTGATGCACGAAATGGCCATCACACAGAGTGTCATCGACGCGGTGTGCGAGCACGCGGCGGGCAGGCGGGTGCACGGTGTCACCGTCACGGTCGGCGCGTTGTGCGCGGTGGTGCCGGACGCGATGCGTTTCTGTTTCGAACTCGCCGCCGAAGGCACCGTCGCCGAAGGCGCGGATCTCGAGATCGTCGAGGTCGCCGGGGCGGCCCGGTGCCGTGGTTGCGGCGCGGAATTCGAACTGACCTATCCGATATTGCTGTGCCGCGCCTGCGGTGGCGCGGATGTCGAGGTGCGGTCCGGTCACGAACTTCGGATCACCTCGATGGAAGTGGAGTCGACATGTGCGCAACCTGTGGATGCGGCGACGACGCGGCAGCGGTGATCACCGTCCCGCACGAGCACCGCCACGATCCCGACGGCGGGCACGGCCATTCGCACGATCACCATGATTCGCACGATCACGTGCACCTTCCGGTGACCGAAACCGTGACGCTGGAACAGAAGGTGCTCGCCAAGAACGACGAACTCGCCGCGCGCAACCGCCGCAGGCTGGCGCGCCTGGGCATTCTCGCGCTGAATATGACCAGTTCGCCGGGCGCAGGGAAGACCACGTTGCTCGAACGCACCATTCTCGATCTGCCCGGCTGGCCGACGGCGGTCATCGAGGGCGATCAGGCGACTCTGCTCGACGCCGAGCGGATCCGGGCGACGGGCAGACCGGTCGTGCAGGTCAACACCGGCGCCGGGTGCCACCTCGACGCGCAGATGATCGCCGGCGCGCTCGACGCGCTCGATCCCGAACCGGAGACGCTGCTGTTCATCGAGAATGTCGGCAATCTCGTCTGTCCCGCGCTGTTCGACCTCGGTGAGAGCGGCAAGGTCGTGGTGATCTCGGTGACCGAGGGGACCGATAAACCGCTGAAGTATCCGCACATGTTCGCGGCGGCGCGATTGGTGCTGCTCAACAAGATCGATCTGCTGCCCCACGTGGATTTCGATCCGGTGCGATGCGCGGAGTACGCGAATTCGGTGAATCCGGGGATCGAGATCATTCCGATTTCGGCGACCAGGGGCGACGGACTCGAACGCTGGTACGACTGGCTGCGCGCCAAACAGCTGTCCGGCAAGCGTCGAGCTATTGATGATCTTTCGGTGCAGACCTAAACTTACGTGATCAGGATCACATTCGATGCCCGGTGCTCCGGGTCGGGGGAGAACCGGTCGAATGTTCGATTGATCGGAAAGCGGCACAGCCCATGCCCACACAGGAAGCAGTACAGGCCGAGGAGACCCTGATCCATGTTCTCTGGATCAACGCGGGCCTCAGTTGCGACGGTGATTCGGTGGCGTTGACGGCCGCCACCCAGCCCAGTGTCGAGGAGATCGCGCTCGGCGCGCTCCCCGGCCTGCCCAAGGTCGCCGTACATTGGCCGCTCATAGATTTCGAATGCGGCCCGTCCGGAGGAGCCGACGATTTCCTCGGCTGGTTCTTCAAAGCCGATCGTGGCGAACTCGAACCGTTCGTCCTGGTCGTCGAGGGATCGATTCCGAACGAGAAATTACACGAGGACGGCTACTGGTGCGGTTTCGGCAACGATCCGGCGACCGGCCAGCCGATGACGACCAGCGAATGGCTCGACCGGCTCGCGCCCAAGGCGACCGCGGTCGTCGCGGTCGGCACCTGCGCCACCTACGGCGGCATCCACGCCATGGCGGGCAACCCCACCGGCGCGATGGGCGTTCCGGACTATCTCGGCTGGGAATGGAAGAGCAAGGCCGGAATTCCCATCGTGTGCGTGCCGGGCTGCCCGATTCACCCGGACAATTTGTCGGAAACCCTGACCTACCTGCTGTACATGGCCACCGGCCAGGCTCCGATGATCCCGCTCGACGAAGCGCTGCGCCCGAAATGGCTTTTCGGCGCGACGGTCCACGAGGGTTGTGATCGCGCGGGCTACTACGAAGAAGGCGATTTCGCGACCGAATACGGTTCACCGAAATGCATCGTGAAACTGGGCTGCTGGGGCCCGGTCGTGAAATGCAATGTACCCAAACGCGGTTGGATCAACGGCGTCGGCGGCTGCCCGAATGTGGGCGGAATCTGCATCGGGTGCACGATGCCCGGATTCCCGGACAAGTTCATGCCGTTCATGGACGAGCCGCCGGGCGGGAAACTGTCGTCCACCGCCTCCGGGCTCTACGGATCGGTGATCCGCAGCCTGCGTCACATCACCGGCCGCACGGTCGACAAAGAGCCGCGCTGGCGGCACAAGGGCGAGCGATTGGAAACCGGCGCCACCCGGACCTGGTAGGAGATTCTTCGATGACAGCCATCATTCCCGAGCCGTCGCACAAGAAGATCGACCCCGATGCTCTCGTGGAGATGGCCTGGGATCCGATCACGCGAATCGTCGGCAGCCTCGGCATCTACACGAAAATCGATTTCGAGAACCGCGAAGTCGTCGAGTGTCACAGCACGTCCTCGATCTTCCGCGGCTACTCGATCTTCATGAAGGGCAAGGACCCGCGCGACGCGCATTTCATCACCAGCCGCATCTGCGGGATCTGCGGTGACAACCACGCGACATGCTCGTGCTATTGCCAGAACATGGCCTACGGGGTGAAACCGCCGCATCTGGGCGAGTGGATCGTCAACCTGGGCGAGGCCGCCGAATACATGTTCGACCACAACATCTTCCAGGAGAACCTGGTCGGCGTGGATTTCTGCGAGAAGATGGTCTCCGAGACCAACCCGGCGGTGCTGGCCCGCGCGGAGAAAACCCTCGCGCCGCATTCCGACGCCCACGGATACCGCACGGTCGCCGACATCATGCGCGCCCTCAACCCGTTCACCGGCGAGTTCTATCGCGAAGCGCTACAGGTCAGCCGGTACACCCGCGAGATGTTCTGCCTGATGGAGGGCAGGCATGTGCATCCGTCGACGCTGTATCCGGGCGGTGTGGGCACGGTCGCCACGATCCAGTTGATGACCGACTACATGACCAGACTCATGCGCTACGTCGAATTCATGAAGAAGGTCGTGCCCATGCACGACGACCTATTCGACTTCTTCTACGAGGCGATCCCCGGCTACGAACAGGTCGGGCTGCGCCGGACGCTGCTGGGCTGCTGGGGTTCGTTCCAGGATCCGGAAGTGTGCAATTTCGCCTACAAGGACATGGAGGACTGGGGTCGCAAGATGTTCGTGACTCCCGGCATCGTCGTCGACGGACGACTGATCACCACTTCGCTGCTCGATATCAACCTCGGGATCCGGATCCTGCTCGGCAGTTCGTATTACGACGACTGGACCGACCAGGAAATGTTCGTCACCACCGATCCGCTCGGCAATCCGGTCGATCGCCGTCACCCCTGGAATCAGCACACCAATCCCAAGCCGCAGAAACGCGATATGGACGACAAGTACAGCTGGGTGATGTCGCCGCGCTGGTTCGACGGCAAGGATCATCTGGCGTTGGACACCGGCGGCGGTCCACTGGCGCGGCTGTGGTCGACGGCGCTGGCGGGTCTCGTCGATATCGGCTACGTGAAATCCACCGGGCGCAGTGTGCAGATCAACCTGCCCAAGACCGCGTTGAAAGGTCCGGTGTCGTTCGAGTGGAAGATTCCCGAATACGGCAGCAACACCATCGAACGTGACCGCGCCAGAACCTATTTCCAGGCCTATGCCGCCGCGTGCGCGCTGCATTTCGCGGAGAAGGCCCTCGTGGAGATCCGCGCCGGACGCACCAAGACGTGGGAGAGCTTCGAGGTGCCCGACGAAGGGATCGGCTGCGGATTCACCGAGGCGGTGCGCGGGGTGCTGTCGCATCACATGGTGATCAGAGACGGCAAGATCGCCAACTATCACCCCTATCCGCCGACGCCGTGGAACGCCAATCCGCGCGACAGCTTCGGCACTCCGGGACCCTACGAGGACGCCGTGCAGGGCCAGCCGATCTTCGAGGAGAACGATCGCGAACATTTCAAAGGCATCGACATCATGCGCACCGTGCGCAGCTTCGATCCATGCCTGCCGTGCGGCGTGCACATGTATCTCGGCGCGGGAAAGTCGCTCGACATGCTGCACTCACCGACCCAGATCACGACCACGGAGTAGGCCGATGGAGGTTCGTCCGTGGGACCGGGACGGGGCGGCGATCGAGGAAGGCGCACGGAACGAGGAGGGCCACTGGCGGGGGGCCGGCGAACGGATCGAAACCCTGCTCGACGCGAGTTCGGCGGGCGGCGCGATGGCGCGCGAACGGGCCGAACAGTTGGTCCGCGAGGTGTCGGACCTGTACGGGGCCGGACTGGGCCGGGTGCTGGCATTGCTGGACGCCGCCGCGATCGAGCGGCTGCTGCGCGACGATCTGGTGGCGAGCCTGCTGCTCGTGCACGGCCTGCACCCGCACGACGTCCACACCAGGGTCGCCACGGCGCTGGACAGTGTGCGGCCCTACCTCGGCTCGCACGGCGGCGACGTCACCCTGCTCGGGGTGGTGGACGGAGTGGTCAGCCTGGAGCTGACGGGCAGCTGCAAGACCTGCCCGTCCTCGTCGGTGACCCTGGAACTCGCGGTGGAGGAGGCGGTGCGCGCCGCCGCGCCGGAGATCGAGTCGATCGATGTGGTCGCCGCCGCACCGGAATCCGAGTCCGGCGTGATCTCCGCCGATTCGCTGTTCTCCCACGTGCGCGCCGGAACCGATCACCCTCCGCATCAGGGCGGGAGCTGGGTCACGGTGCCCGAACTCGGCGCCATCGGCCCGGGCGAGGTCGGCGGGTTCGCGGTCGCCGGACAGCGGGTGCTGGCCTGCCGGGTCGGTGACGAACTGTACGTCTACCGCGATCACTGCCCCGCGTGCGACAACTCGCTGGCGGGCGCGGCGCTGCACCGCAGGATGGGATTCGCCGTCGGTGAGGCCGTGCTGCGCTGCCCGATCTGTCACGCGCACTACGACGTGGTGCGCGCGGGCGCGTGTGTCGACGGCGACGGCCATCTCGACCCGCTGCCCGTCCTGATCCGCGACGGCGCGCCCGCCGTCGCGGTCCCGGCGGGGGTGAGCGGATGACCTCGCCGCTGCGCGTGCTGCGCCGGATCGCCGCCGACCGCACCCCGGCCCCGCGCGCGGGCGAACGGTGCGAGATGTGCGCCGATCCCCTCGGCGACCGGCACCAGCACGTCGTGAATGTCGAAGGGCGACAGTTGATGTGCGTATGTCGCGGCTGCTATCTGCTGTTCACCGACAGCGCCGCGGCACTGCGGTATCGCGCCGTGCCCGACCGCTACCTGTCGTTCCCGGATTTCACGATCGCCCAGGCCGAGTGGGACGCGCTCGACATTCCCGTCGGCCTGGCCTTCTTCTTCGTCAACTCCGCGTTGGGTCGCACCGTGGCCTTCTATCCCGGGCCCGCGGGAGCCACCGAATCGGAACTGTCGCTACAGAGTTGGCGCGACCTGCTCGCCGCGCACCCCGAACTCGACGTGATCGTGCCCGACGTCGAAGCGCTGATGATCCGGGTACCGGCGCGCGGCACCGCGCACGCCGCGTGCGTGCTGCTGCCGATCGACACCTGCTACGAATTCGTCGGACGGATGCGGATGCTGTGGCGCGGATTCGACGGCGGCCAGGACGTACACCGCTACCTCGACGAATTCTTCACCGAGATCTCCGCCCGAGCCCGCCCCGGCGGTGCGGCGTGAGTCCGGCGTACGCGACGACCTTCGCGGTGCTCGGCATGGCCCCGCAGCCCTACGCGGTGACCCCGACACTGTCGGCGCGGATCGGGATCGCCGCCATCGGCGACGAACCGGTCCACGCCCTCGTGCTCCGCGCCCAGGTGCGGATCGAACCGCACCGCAGGCCCTACACCGACGAGGAGGGCGCGGGCCTGACCGACCTGTTCGGACCGAGGGAACGCTGGCGTGACACCCAACGCTCGTTCCTCTGGATGCATTGCGCCACCACGGTTCCCGGCTTCAGCGGCGGCGCCGAGGTGGATCTGCCGTTGCCGTGCACCTACGACTTCGAGGTGAGCGCGTCGAAATACCTGCACGCGTTGCGCGAAGGCGTCGTTCCCCTGGTCTTCCTGTTCAGCGGAACCGTGTTCATCAGGGGGACCAGCGGTTTCGCCGTGCAACAGATTCCCTGGGACCGCGAGGACCGGTATGCGATGCCGGTGTCGGTGTGGCGCGATCTGGTCGCCGCGAATTTTCCCGACGCGGGCTGGCTGCGGCTGAACCACGCCACCATCGCGGCACTGGCCGCCTACAAATCCGGTCACGGCCTGATCGATTTCGACAGCGCGATCGATCGCCTGCTCACCGAAGTGTCCGATCCGGCACAGGATGCGCCGTGACGCGCGAACTCGCGGAGACGGCGGCGGCGCGGGCCAGGGCTCGCGCGGTGGCCGACGCGGTGCTGTACGAGGGCTATCTGCTCTACCCCTACCGCGCGAACTCGCGCAAGAACCAGTCGCGCTGGCAGTTCGGTGTACTCGGACCGCCGGGCGCCGCCGACGCCGGATTCGGGGAGGACGCCGGGCTCGGCGCGCAATGCCCGCTCGAGGCGAGCGCCGACGCCACGCTCACCCTGACCGTCCGGTTCCTGCAATTGCAGCGGCGGCAGGTGCGGGACGCCGACGCGAACCCGGTACCGGAACTGACGGTAGGCGAGCAGAGCTGGATCAGCTGGGACGAGGCCGTCGAACGCGAGGTCGTCATCGGCCCGGTGCCGCTGACCGCGACGACGACACCGTTCGACATCCCCGGCGGCGTCGACACCGAACCGCTCACCCACACCGACGGCACCCCGGCGGGACAGGTGGTGCGCACCAGGTGTGCGTTGACCGGCGAACTGACACTGTCGGTCGAACCCGTCGACGGACTCCTGCGCGCGAACCTCGCGCTCGCCAATACCGGCGCGCCCGCCTCCGACCGCGACGACGCCATCGCCCGATCCATGATCGGCGCGCACATCATCGCCGAAGTCGCCGACGGCCGATTCCACTCGCTGCTCGAACCCCCACCGCACGCCCAGCGGGCCGCGGCGGAGTGCGCTCGGCACCGATGTTTCCCGGTGCTCGCCGGACCGCCGGGCGAACACCGGCTGATGCTTTTCTCACCGATCATCCTCTACGACCACCCCGAGATCGCCGAACAGAGCGAGGGGCCGCTGTTCGATTCGACCGAGATCGACGAGATCCTGACCCTGCGCGTGATGACGATGACCGACGAGGAGAAGGCCCAGGCCCGCGCGACCGATCCGCACGCCGCCGCCGTCATCGACCGCTGCGACGCGATGACCCCCGACGCCATGGCGCGACTGCACGGCGTCCTGCGCGACCCGCACCTGCCGCGACCGCCGGGCCTGGTGCCCGAGATCCCGCCGGGCGTGGACTGGTGGGATCCGCTCGCCGACACCGCCGTGCGGCCCGAATCCGACGCGGTGGTCGTGGCCGGGGTCATGGTGCGCAAGGGCAGCCGGGTGCGGCTGCGTCCGTCGCGACGCGCCGACGCGCACGACCTGTTCTACGACGGCCGGGCCGCACGGGTGGTGACGGTGCACGAGGACGTCGACGGTGACGCCCATATCGGCGTGGTCGTCGAGGACGACCCCGCCGCCGAACTGCACGAATGGTACGGCCGCTATCTCTACTTCGCGCCCGACGAGATCGAGCCGCTCGACGGCCCGACAGAGGAAAGGTAGGTCCGTCATGGAGACGGTGGGAGTCATCGCGCTCGCCCTGGTCGCCGCCGGAGCGGTATTCGGCGTGCTGCTCGGCGTGCGTTCGATACCGGATGTCAAGCGGTACATGAAGATACGCCGGATGTGAGATGGCGGCGCGGATACTCGTCGCCGGGATCGGCAACATCTTCCTCGGCGACGACGGATTCGGACCGGAAGTGGTGCGGCGACTGCCGCACCATCCGGACGAAGCCGTGCGCGTCGTCGACTACGGCATCCGAGGTATGCACCTGGCCTACGACCTGCTCGATCCGTGGCAGGCACTGGTACTCGTCGACGCGCTCCCGCGACGCGATCAGCCGGGACGGCTGGAGGTGTTCGCCGCCGATCCCGACACCACCGGTCCGACGGGGCTCGACGCGCACGCGATGGATCCGGCCGCGGTGTTCGCCGGAGTCCGCGCACTGGGGGGCACGTTGCCTCCGACGATCGTCGTCGGCTGCCGGATCGCCACGGTGGCCGAGGGTATCGGACTGTCCGAACCCGTCGCCGCCGCGGTGACACCCGCCCTCGACGCGGTGGGCGAGGTGCTCACCGACCTCATCGCGGCGCAACCGCTCACGACCCGACCGGAGGCGTGAGCATGTGCCTCGGCATTCCCGGCCGGGTCGTGGATATCCCCGACGGCTACCACGGACAGATCGGCCTCGTCGACGTCTCCGGTGAGCGCCGCAAGGTCAATATCGGTCTGCTGGAGGACGATCCGGCCCGACCGGGCGACTGGGTGATCATCCACATGGGTTTCGCGGTGGAGAAGACCGACGAGGCGGGCGCGGCCGAGGCGATGGACGGGCTCCGGCTGCTCGGACGAGGAGAGCGGCCGTGACAGCGGCGCGCCTGCGCAGGCGACTGCTGGTCCGCGGCGTGGTGCAGGGCGTGGGATTCCGGCCCTTCGTCTACACCACCGCGGCCGAGTTCGCCCTGGCCGGGCGGGTGTACAACGACAGTTCGGGAGTGGTCGTCGAGGTCGAGGGCGCTCCCGCCGCGGTCGAGGCCTTCTCGCGTCGGCTGCGGGAACGGCCACCGCCGCTCGCGGTCGTCGAATCCGTCGAGGAGCACAGCGTCGCGGTGCGCGGCGGCACCGGCTTCCACATCGCCGACACCACCCGGCACGACGGTGGCCGCACCCTGGCCTCGCCGGACGTGGCGATCTGCGCGGACTGCGTCGCCGAACTGCGCGACCCGGCCGATCGGCGCTACCGCCACCCGTTCATCACCTGCATCAACTGCGGGCCCCGGTTCACCATCATCGCGAGCCTGCCCTACGACCGGGCCCGGACTTCCATGGCCGACTTCGCGATGTGCCCGCGCTGCGCGACCGAATACCACGACCCCGCCGACCGCCGGTTCCACGCCCAGCCCATCGCCTGCCCCGACTGTGGCCCACACCTGAGCTACCACGGCCCCGGTCCGGGTGACCCGCTCACCGCCGCGCGAAACCTGTTGCGCGACGGCGGAATCCTCGCCGTCAAGGGTATCGGCGGCTATCACCTGGCCTGCGACGCGACCGACGAGGCCGCGGTGGCCCGCCTGCGTCACCGCAAACGCCGCGGCGACAAACCGTTCGCGGTGATGGTGCCCGACCTCGAGCGCGCCCGCGCCGTCGCCGACATCGACGACCGCGCCGCGACCCTGCTCACGGGTCCGCAACGCCCGATCGTACTGCTCGGCGGCGGCCACATGAGCCTGGCGGAAACCGTGGCACCGGGCATACCCGATCTCGGGGTGCTGCTGGCCTACACACCGCTGCACCTGCTGCTGTTCGGACTGCCCGGCGACGAACCGGGCCCCCAGCACCTGGTCATGACCTCGGGCAATCGTGGCGGCGAACCGATCTGCTACGACGACCGCGACGCGCGCACCGGACTCGCCGGACTCGCCGACGCCTGGCTGTCGCACGACCGGCGGATTCTCGTGCCGTGCGACGATTCGGTGGTCCGACTCGTCGACGGCGAGGAACTGCCGGTCCGTCGCTCCCGCGGCTACGCCCCGCTGCCGCTGACCCTGCCGACGCCGGTTCCACCGACCCTGGCCGTCGGCGCCGACCTGAAGAACACCGGCGCGGTCGGCGACGGCCGCTACGCCTGGCTCAGTCAGCACATCGGCGATATGGACGACCTCGCGACCCTGCGCGCCTTCGACGACGCCACCGCGCACCTGTGCGCGCTGACCGGCGTGCGACCGCGGCATCTGATCGCCGACGCGCACCCGCGCTACCGCTCCACCCGGTGGGCACACGAACACGCGGGCGCCCGACCGGTGCGCACCGTGCAGCACCACCACGCCCATATCGCCGCCGTCATGGGCGAACACGGCCTCGGAGCCGAGGACACCGTGCTCGGAATCGCCTTCGACGGCACCGGATTCGGGCCCGACGCCGCCATCTGGGGCGGTGAGGTGCTCGCGGCCGGATACAAGGGCTATCGGCGGCTGGCCCACCTGAAATACGTGCCGCTCGCCGGTGGCGACGCGAGCGTGCACCGCCCCTACCGGATGGCGCTCGCCCACCTGTGGGCCGCCGGACTGGACTGGGCCGAACCGATTCCCTCGGTACTCGCCTGCCCCGCCGACGAACGCGCGATCCTGTCCCACCAATTCGGCACCGGACTCGGCTGCGTCCCGACCTCGAGTATGGGCAGGCTGTTCGACGCGGTGTCCTCGCTGGCCGGGGTACGCCACCGCGTCGACTACGAGGCACAGGCGGCGATCGAACTCGAGGGACGCTCGCGCGGGGTCGACCCCGGCGCGCGCCGGTATCGCTTCACCATCGATCACTCGACCGACCCCGTCGCGATCGACCCGGCCCCGGTGATCGGCGACGTCGTGGCCGACGCGCTCAGCGGCGTCCCCGCGGGCGTGATCGGTGCGCGCTTCCATGCCGCCGTGGCCGGATTGATCCTCGAGCTGGCGGCCGAATTCGCCGCCGAGACCACCGCCGTCGCGCTGACCGGCGGGGTGTTCCAGAACGCGCTGCTGCTGTCGACGGCGAGAAAACTGCTGCGCGACCATGGGTTTCACGTCATCACCCATCGGAGGCTGCCGCCCAACGACGGCGGTCTCTCGTTCGGTCAACTGCTCGCGGGTAACGCGGGCTGAGCGGAAGGAGGCAACGATGTGCCTGGCAGTTCCGGGGAAAGTGCTCAGCCTGCGAGAACGTGACGGCACGCTGATGTCGACCGTCGACTTCGGCGGCGTGCACAAGGATGTGTGCCTGGAATACATTCCCGACGCGGTCGTCGGTGACTACGTGGTGGTCCACGTCGGGTTCGCCATCCAACGGTTGGACGAGGAGTCCGCGCTGCGCACCCTGGCCGAATTCGAACATCTCGGTGTGCTGAACGAGGAATTCGGCGACGGGTTCGCCCTCGCCGCCAGACAGGCCGGACTACCCGATCCCACCGATTCGGAATCCCGTGACGACGACCCGGAGGTGACGTCATGAAGTATCTCGACGAATTCAGTGATCCGGAGCTGGCGAAGAATCTGCTGGACCAGATCCACGCGGCGACCAACCGTCGCTGGGCGATCATGGAAGTCTGTGGCGGACAGACCCATTCGATCATCCGCCACGGCATCGACCAGCTGCTGCCCGATGAGATCGAGATGATCCACGGACCGGGATGCCCGGTGTGTGTCACCCCGCTCGAAGTGATCGACAAAGCGCTCGAGATCGCCGCGACGCCCGGGGTGATCTTCTGCTCCTTCGGCGATATGCTCCGCGTCCCGGGCAGTGAACGCGACCTGTTCCGGGTCAAGAGCGAAGGCGGTGACGTCCGCGTCGTCTACTCGCCGCTGGACGCGCTCACCGTCGCCAAGGAGAACCCCGACCGACAGGTGGTGTTCTTCGGCATCGGATTCGAGACCACCGCGCCCGCCAACGCGATGACGGTCTACCAGGCGAAGAAACTGGGCATCGAGAACTTCTCGCTGCTGGTCTCCCACGTGCTGGTGCCCCCGGCCATCGCCGCGATCATGGAATCGCCGACCTGTCGCGTCCAGGCCTTCCTGGCCGCCGGACATGTGTGCAGCGTGATGGGCACCGCCGAATATCCACCGTTGGCGGAGAAGTACCGGGTGCCGATGGTGGTGACCGGATTCGAACCGCTCGACATCCTGGAGGGCATCCGCCGCACCGTGGTCCAACTCGAACAGGGCAGGCACGAGGTGGAGAACGCCTATCCACGCGCGGTGCGCGCCGAGGGCAATCCGGCCGCCAAGACCATGCTCGCCGACATCTTCGAGGTCACCGACCGCGCCTGGCGCGGGATCGGCGTCATCCCGCGCAGCGGCTGGCGACTGTCCCCGCGCTACCGGCACTACGACGCCGAACAGCGGTTCTCCGTCGATGATCTGCGGACCGAGGAATCGGCGATCTGCCGCTCCGGCGAAGTGTTGCAAGGATTGATCAAACCGCACGAGTGCGCCGCCTTCGGCAAGCAGTGCACACCGCGAAATCCGCTGGGCGCCACCATGGTCTCCTCCGAGGGCGCCTGCGCGGCGTACTACCTCTACCGCCGACTCGACCTCCCGGCGGAGGTGGCGCATGCGTAGGGAGCCGACGGGGGGCGCCGGGGAACCCGCCGTCGACATGAACGGATGGGTCTGCCCGATGCCGCTGCGTGATTCGCCCACCATCGTGATGGGCCACGGCGGCGGCGGCGCGATGTCCGGTGAACTCATCGAGCATCTGTTCCTGCCCGCCTTCGGCGCGGCCGCCGACGCCGGTCTCGGCGATTCGGCGGTCGTCACGATCGGCGGGGCGCGCCTGGCGTTCTCCACCGACTCCTTCGTGGTCAAACCGCTGGTGTTCCCCGGCGGCTCGATCGGTGATCTCGCGGTCAACGGGACGGTCAACGACCTGGCCATGTCCGGCGCGCGGCCGATGGTCCTCTCGACGGCGTTCATTCTCGAGGAGGGGACCGCACTCGCCGAGATCGCGCACGTCGCCGAGGCCGTCGGCACGGCCGCGCTGGCCGCCGAGGTCACACTGGTCACCGGCGACACCAAAGTGGTCGACGCCGGACACGGCGACGGCATCTTCATCAACACCGCGGGTATCGGCGTGATCGACGACGGCGTCGATATCCGGCCGCAACGGGCACGCCCCGGTGACGTCGTCCTGGTCAGCGGCGATATCGGCGTGCACGGCATCGCGGTGATGAGCTGCCGGGAAGGTCTGGAATTCGGTACGACCGTGTGCAGTGACACCGCACCGCTGCACGGCCTGGTCGCCGCGATGCTGGCGACCGGCGCCGATATCCACGTCCTGCGCGATCCGACCAGGGGAGGAGTCGCGGCGACCCTCAACGAGATCGCGGGGGTCGCGAAGGTCGGTGTATCGCTGACCGAACGCAAGCTGCCGGTGCCCGCCGCGGTCCGCGACGCCTGCGGCCTGCTCGGCCTGGACCCCATGTACGTGGCCAACGAGGGCAAACTGATCGCCTTCGTCGCCCCCGAGGACGCGGACAGCGTCCTCGCCGCCATGCGCGCACACCCCCTCGGCGCGAAAGCCGAGATCATCGGCGTCTGCGTGGCCGAGCATCCGGGCATGGTGGTCGCGCGCACCGCCCTCGGCGGCACCCGGGTGGTGGATCTGCCCGCGGGCGAGCAATTGCCGCGGATCTGCTGAGAGCGAGCCCTGGGTCATGATCGGCGGTCGAGCGGACGCGCGGGCCGATGGCCGCCCGACGAACGACGCTTCGGCGCCGGAGGTCGTGGCAGGCAGCGGCGCGGACGTGTTCGCCCGATTCGCCTACGCGCCGAACGATCTCGGCTACTGCGGCCCACCGGACGCGACCGCGCTACGGGAGGGCACCGCCGCGCAGGTCCGCGCGGCCGCCCGCCGATTCTCCGGCGCGTGGCCGTACCTGCGGGTGATGGCGCGTATGACGGGCATCGCCGATCCGCTCGATCGCCGCCTGGTCGAGTCGTACTGGCTCGGCGGCGGGCTCGGCGCCGATCTCGACCGCGAGGCGTTCGCCCACGAACTGCTCGCGGTGCTCGGTCCCGCCGCCGGGCACTACTGGAAACACCTGACCCCGGATCTGGCGCGCGAGGCCGCCCCGAACCACTGCTTCCACGTCTTCGGCGTGTACCCGTGGTCGCGGCTGCTCGGCGTCGGCTCCGGTGAACATCCACTGCGCATCCTCGACGACTGCCGGATCACCTGGGGGGTGGTGCGCGCACGCCGTGGCGACGAGATCAGCGTGGAATGCCGTCGTCTGCTCCTCGACGACTCCCGATTGCGTCTGTCCGCGCCGGAGACGCGATCGGTCGCGGCGGTGTCGTCCGCGCGTCGCCTCGCCACCGAGGCCGATGTCGGCGATCGGGTCGCACTGCACTGGGGAAGAGTGTGCGGGCGGATCGACGAGAACCGGGCCCGCGTGCTCGAGGAGGCCACCGAACACCAACTGCGGGTGACGAATACGCGCCTGGTCGCCGGACTCGACGTGGGGGCGTCCGGCCGATAGTCAACCCCGGCGGCACGGACGGGCGTGATCACCGACGATCTACCGCTCGGCGACGAGGGCGTGCGATCGTGCCGCCAGGTGGCCTTCGAATCGTTCTTCCCACCCGACGCGGCCACCCGTCGCGCGCTACTCCCGCGAGGAACTGTGCCCGGCCGCCAGTGCCGCGCTCGCGGCGGTGAGGGTCTGTTCCCGATAGGTGGCGCCGTAGAGCACCACGTGTACGAGCAGCGGGTGCAGTTGGTGCAGGGCCACTCGGTCGCGCCAGCCTTCGGCCAGGGGACGGACCTGCTGGTAGGCGGCGAGAATTCTGGGTAATTGCGGCGCGCCGAACAGTGCGAGCATGGCGAGGTCGGTTTCGCGGTGCCCGCCTTGGGCCGCGGGGTCGATGAGCCGGGCGCGGTCGCGGCTCCAGCGCAGATTTCCCGACCAGAGGTCACCGTGGATGCGCGCGGACGGTTCCGGGGGGCCCGCGAGTGTCTCGACGCGGTCGATGACCTGCTCGATCAGGCGGGTGCCCTCGGCCCCGAGGTGTTTCGCTGCCGCCGGTAGGAAGGGGGCGAGGCGGTATTCGGCATACCACCGCGGCCAGCCGAGCGCCGCCGTGGGCGATCCGTTCACGGCGGCCGGTGCCTCGCCGTCGCGGATCTCGGTGTTGTCCAGCGGCAGTTCGGCGATGCGTCCCGGCCACGGCGCCCCGAACATGCCGGGGGAGTTCGCGTGCAGCTGAGCGAGGTCGCGGCCGAGTTGTTCGGCGGTGGCGGGAGTCGGGGTGGTCTCCGGTAGCCACGGCAGTACCAGCAGGTGGTCGTCGACGGCGAGTACCTGCGGCACGGCCTTCGGCGTGGCTTCGGCCAGCCAGCGCAGGCCCGCGGCTTCGGCGGCGAGCACCTCGGCGTGGTCGGGCGCGGATTTGACGAACACGTCGCGACCGTCGGACAGGATCGCCCGATGCAGCGTCCATCCGTGGCTGGGGCCGAGGTCGGCTATCCCGCGTACCGTTCCCCCGAGCAGCTCACCGAGCCGCACCGCCAAACTCATGACACCTCCGTGGACGTGAGCACCCGACGGGTTCGACCCGCCTCGCACCCGACCCGGCCTGCCGCCCGGTTCCCGCACGCAGCGTGTCGGGCCGTAGCCGAGCGTACGCACGGGTCGATCCCACGTCCCGGTATCGACGTCGACCGGGCCTTTCGCGGGGGTCAGTTCCCGGTCTTGGCGATGACCCGTTCGGCGAACTTGGTGAGGTTCCTGATCTTGACGTCGAGCGGTTCGGTGTCGTGTTCGGTGGTGTAGGGGTTGCGGAAGCCGACGATGACATCGGTGATGCCCTTGTCCTCGAGCCGCTTGATGCCGTCGACGGTGAATCCGTCCAGCGAGATGACGTGCACTTCGAAATCCTTGCGCGTGCCGTATTCGGCGCGCAGCGTGTCGAGTTCGGCGAGCAGCCGGTCCAGCTCGGCCGGATCGCCGCCCGCGTGCATCCAGCCGTCGCCGCGCTGGGCGGCCCGGCGCAGCGCGGGTTTGCTGTGGCCGCCGATGAGGATCGGCACCGGTTCGGTCGAGACCGGGTTGATCTTGATCGGCGGCAGGTCGTAGAACTCACCGTGGAATTCGAAGTAGCCGCCCGCGCACAACCCGCGCACGATATCGATGCACTCGTCCATCCTGGCGCCGCGCTTCTCGAACGGCACCCCCATGATCTCGAAGTCGTCGGGCCACGGGCTGATGCCGACGCCGAATCCGAACCGGTTGTTACTCATCGCCGCGAGCGAGGCGGCCTGTTTGGCCACCAGTACCGGCGGCCGGATCGGCAATTTCACGACGAAGGGCGTCACCCGCAGGGTGGTCGTCGCCGCCAGGATCGCGGCGGAGAGCACGAACGCCTCGACGAACGGCTTGTCCTCGAGGAATTCGCGATTGCCGTCGGGGGTGTAGGGGTAGGTCGAATCGGATTCCTTCGGATACGCGATGCTGTCGGCCACCGTGATCGAGCTGTATCCGGCGGCTTCGGCGGCCTGTGCCAGCGGCACATAGTACGACGGGTCGGTCATGGCCTCGGCATAGGTGAATCGCATCTGGATTGCCTTTCGTCCCTGTAGTTTTCGTGGCTGATACGGGTTCCGGGCCGCTAGACCCACGGGTTCGTGTGCCCGTGGGGGACGAGCCGGTCGAACACGGCCTTCATCCGCTCTGACAGTCGCATCAATTCGACGCAGGTGCCGATCGACCCGCCGTCGAGGTAGGCGAATTCCATCCCGGCTCCTTCGAGGTCGCCCTCGGCGATGATCTCGGTGCCCGCGGCGCGCGCTTCGGCGAGGGCGGCGTCGAAATCGTCCGGTATATAGGCGATGTGGTGCAGTCCCGCGCCGGATCGGGTCAGGTACTCGGAGTACGGGCTGTCGCCGGCGCGTGGCTCGATCAGTTCCAGTTGCTGGCCGCCCGCGTAGCCGAGTGCCACCGCGACGGTGTAGTCGGCGGGCTGTCCCCGGTAGGAGCAGCTGTGCGGCCCGAAGCGCACCTCGGGGAGCGAGAACCATGCGGTGACGCCGTAGCGGTCGGCGAATTCCGCTGTGGCCGAGGTGATGTCGGGTACCACCCAGCCCAGCTGGAAGATCGGTCCGGCGGCGATGGTCATCGGGCGCCGCCCCGTGCGCGCCGCGCTGTCCCTTCGGCCGCCGTCGAGCGGCCGACACCGGACAAGACTGCAACGCGTTCTAATTGCACCACCCCAATTAATCATCAGTGCTTAACATCGTCAAGACTTCGATTTAGTAGGGTTCGCTCATGCACACCGACGATTCGCGCTCGGCGCTGCTCGACGCCGGCGAACGACTCATCGCCGAACGCGGCGTCGAGGTACCGCTGCGCGATATCGCGGCCGCAGCCGGTCAGCGCAACAACTCGGCCGTGCACTACTACTTCGACTCCCGCACCGGGCTGATCGAGGCCATCGTCGACCGTCGCATGAACTGGCTGGAGCAGCGCCGCATGGAACTGCTCGCCGCCCACGAGGCCGACGGCACCGCGCATGATCTGCGCGCGCTGGTCGCCATGCTGGCCGACCCGATCCTCGAACTCCTCGACCGCTCCGGGGTCAGCCACTACGGCCGTTTTCTCGAGGTCGTGCGCACCCATCCGGTGATCGCCGACGCACGCCGCCTCGCCGGATCCGACCGCGTCGCCGTTCGCATCATCGCCACCCGGCTCACGGCCGCGCTCCCGCATCTGCCCCCGCGTCATCGGCGTCGACGCCTGGAAACCATGGCGACGGTACTTTTCGCGCTCGTCGCCGACTACGAACGGACCCTGGAATCGGGGGTGCGGACACCGGGTCCCGACGATTCCGGGGAGATCGTCGACATGATCGTCGCCATGATCACCGTCCCGATGACCGCCGCCGCGGACTGAGCGCCCTACAGTCCCGCTCTGCCGCTCTCGATCGCGGACGCGGTCTCGGTCTTGATCCGCTCGAACTGCGCGCCCATCGCCTCGGCCAGAGCGGTGGCGGCCGAGAGCGGACGCACCATGACCGTGAATTCGTCGATTTTGCCCTCCTCGTCGAAATGCAGGAAATCGCAGCCGCTGAGGCGTTTGCCCGCCACCGTCGCCTCGAAGACGAAGGCGTGATCGCGGCCGCCCTCGTCCGCGATCTCACGCACGTAGCGGAAATCCTCGAAGACCCGCATCACCGCGCGCAGGATCGCCGCGGTGATGGGCTTGCCCGGATACGGCGAGAACGCCACCGGGCTGGTGAACACGACCTCCTCGGCGAGCAGCGCCTCGACGGCGGCCATGTCACGGTCCTCGACGGCCTTGCGGAAAGGATGCATCCCACACCTCGATTACTCAATTTGTTGACTATGTCTCCGGCACGCTAACCAGGTTCCGCGACGATGTCCAGATGCCGATAGCCTTGGCCGATGGCGCTACGCGACGCGGTGATGGCCGCGCTGATCGAGGGAGAAGCCTCCGGCTACGACCTGGCCAAGGACTTCGACGCCTCGGTCGCCAACTACTGGATGGCCACCCCGCAGCAGCTGTACCGCGAACTCGACCGGATGGCCGAGGAAGGACTCATCCACACCCGCGTCGTCGAACAGGAACGCAGGCCGAACAAACGCCTGCACTCGCTGACCCCGGCGGGCTGGGAAGCATTGCGCGCGTTCACCGCCCGAACGCCGAAACCCACCGCCATCCGCGACGAACTGCTGGTGCAGGTCCGAGCCGTCGACGTCTGCGACACCGCGTCGATCCGCGCGTCCGTCGCCGGCAGCAAACTCCGGGCCGAAGCGAAACTGGCCCGCTACGAACGGGGCAGGGCCGCGATGCTCGGCGGCCGGACCGAACAGACCTACCTGCTCGAAGCCGAGGCCGTCGGCCCCTACCTCACCCTGCTGCGCGGCATCGCCTTCGAACGCGAGAACATCCACTGGGCCGACCTCGCACTGGCCACCATCGACCGGCGCGAAACAACTCGACACCGTTGCGATTCCCCGTAATCCGCCCGTCACCCGGCGTCGAAACGGGTACCGTCCGAATCGGTTCTGCGGCTGTGGACCTCGGCCGCGAAACCACCCGGGCATACCCGATACGACACCGACAGATCGGCCCTGATCGATGGACGACGCCGACCGCGCCCAAGCCCGAGTCTTCCTGCAGCTGCTCGCTGTCCAGGTAGGCAGCCTCACCCGCGAGATCGCCATGACCGGCTCCGGAAGTTCCGCCACCCAGCGGCTCGAGACCGAGCTACGGGACGTGCGCCGATACATGGACCGGCTGCGGCACCGTTTCCCCGACGTGGTCTCGCACCGCTGAGTCGACGGCTCGCCCTAATCGGCGACGACCTCGATCGTCGCGTTGTCGGCATCGGCGGGATCATCGGGTGACTTCTCGACGCGCACGCTGATGCGCGCCTTGTCGACACCCGCGGATTCGAATTCGGCCGCGACGTTGTCGCCGCGTGCTTTCGCCAACGTCTCGTCCGTACCGTAGGTCGTGACGCGGATCTTGGTGTCGTTGCCCTTCAACGGGATCGCCACCGCGTTGATGGTCGCCACGTCCGCGGCGCCCAGGTCCGAACTGCCGCTGTCGAAGGTGATCGGCGCGGCGGCCACCGCCGCGTTGATAGCGCTCTGGATGGCCTGCTGCGCGGTGTTCAGCGCAGAACTGACGACCGACGACGCGGTGGCGGCGATACTGCTGCGCATATCGCGGGTGGAAGTCCCCGTGACGGCGGTCGTTGTCGTCGCCGTCGTCGCGGACGAGGCCGAATCCGAATCGTCGTCGGATCCACAAGCGGTGAGCAACGTCAGGACGGCCGCCGTCGCGGCGATTCCGCAAACACTCTTCCTGGATATCATCGGTGTGCTCCTGAATTCGGTGGAGAATCCGTGTGCGTCATATCGATGCATTACCTGGAAATGAACCCCACATTCGCGACATCCCACCCGCGCGGATGACCGATGTGCCGGTGTGTCGATCCTCGCACAAGTGCGGCGCGGGAGGTGTCTTTTCGTCCTCACACAGTTGCGTGGTGGATATGTCCGGAACTGACGCCGATAATGGACGTCAGCCGGTCCGCGGTGTCCCCGCGACGGCGTACCGTCGATTGCACCGAGGTCAGTCGGGCGAATCCGACCCGTTCGCGACGAAGGGTAGTGAGCCAGGGTGCGGTCCGTGAAAATGTCGGTGGCTTTGGCCCGTGAAATGTCGCTCGCCCGCACCGAGGCGGTGACCGGTCTGTTGCGCGGAACACCCTACGGGCGCACCATCCGCCGCGTACTCGAGGGTTTCGCCGATATCCAGATCGCCGATCGTTCGCTGGCATTGGCGGCGCAGATATTCACGTCGGTATTGCCCGTCATCATCGCCGCCTCGGTCATCAGCGGTTGGGACGCCGCGGAGAACACGATTCGCGACCAGTTCGGATTCGAATCGACGGCGCTGGGCGCGGGCCCCGACACCACCGTCGCCGACCCCACGGTCGCGGCGTTCGGCGTGGTCGGACTGTTCGTCGTCCTGATCGGCGGCACCTCCTTCGCGCGGGCGCTCGGTCGCCTGTATCAGGTGGTCTGGAAGGTCCCGGCTATCGGCGGGCGTGACGCGTGGCGGTGGCTGGCGGTCCTGCTGACGGTCGCCCTGGCGGCGGGGGTCGTCGGCCAGACCCGCCAACTCGGCCGGATCGCCTACGTCGGCCCGCCGCTGTCGCTGGCGATCGAGCTGATCATCTGGTCTTTCGTGTGGATTCTCGTGCCGTTCGTGCTGACCAAGGGCACGTTGAACGGACGGCTGCTCTGGACGTCGGGAATTCTCACCGCGATCGGATTGTGCCTCGTGCACATCGCGGGCCGGGTCGTGCTGCCCCGCCTCGCGGCCAACGCGCGCGAGCAATTCGGTCCGCTCGGACTCGCGTTCACCTCGATCAGCTGGCTTTTCGTGCTGTCGCTCGTCATCGTCGGCGCGGCCGCCGTCGTGAAGGCCTTCGCCCTCGACGAGACCGTCGTCGGCAGGTTCCTGCGCGGCCGAGACGACGACGAATAGACCTGTCCCACGCAGGGATTCGACTCGGTGTCACGGCTCCGACGCTGCGCGGGTGCGACCGATCGCGCGCCGAGGCAACAGGCCGGTCGCGAACAGCGCGGTGATGGCCAGCAGCGCGGTCACCGCGAAGGCCACCCGCAAGGCGTCGAGCCTGGCATCGGCGTTGATCTCGACGACCGCGTCGGCGGTCTGACCGGTGACACCCGCGGAGGTCAGCGCGTCCTGCAACTGCGGCGTCGACAGGAACGGCACGCCGTCGGCAAGTTCGGTGGACGCGCGCTCGGCCACCGAAGCCGGAACAGCCGGATTGTCCTCGATACCGGCGAGCACCGAACCGGTCAGCGTCGCGATGAGAATCGAGCCGATCAGCGCGGTCCCCAGCGACGCACCGAGATTGGTCGCGGTGTTCTGCAATCCGCCGACCTCGGCGCTCTCAGAATCGGCCACCGAGGACACGGTGATCGCCCCCAACTGCGAGGACAACGCACCCAACCCGAACCCCATGAACAGCATCGGCACCATCACCACGCTCGCGTCGGCCGCCGGATCCACCCCGGCCACCAGCATCACGATCCCGACGATCATCGATGCCAGTCCGACCCGCACCACACGCCGAGGATTCGCGTCCGGCACGAATTTCGGAATTCCCGCCGCCGCCAGTACCAACGCGGCCGACAACGGCAGGATCCGCAGACCCGTCTCCATCGCGCTGAGTTCGAGAACCACCGAAAGGAACAGCGGAACCGAGAAGAACACACCGGCCTGGATCAGGAACTGGGCGAAGAACATCGTGAGCCCGCCCGCCAACTGACGGTTGCGCAGCATGCCCGGTCGCACCAACGGCTCCCCGCCCTTCGCGGCCACCCTGATCTGCCAGCGCATGAATCCGTACAGCACCACCAGTCCGCCCATCAGCAGCCACACCACCGGCGACAACCCGAACACCTGCGGACCGTTCGGCTTGGACCGCACCCACCCCCACTCGCTCGAACGCAGCACACCGAACACGACCATGCCCAGACCGAGTACCGAAAGGGCCGAGCCGACGATGTCCAGGCGCACCGCCGACGAGGCGGGCGCGTCTTCGATACGCCGCAGGACCGCCAGGATCATGACGACGAGAACGACCTCACCGGCGAATACATAACGCCAGGACGCGAAGGTGGTGACAGCGCCGCCGAGCAGCGGCCCCACCGCCACCGCCGCCGCGCCCGCCGCGGCCACCAACCCGTATGCGCCCGCGCGGCGTTCGGACGGAAAGTTGGACGCGACCAACGACACGATTGCCGGCATGATCAGCGCCGCGCCGAGGCCTTCGAGCAGTGACCAGCCGAATCGACACATTCATCACGGAACTGTCCAGGGTCATCAGGAACTGGCCCGCGCCCAGAACCGCGAGGACCAGGCCCGTGCCCGCTCGCGTCGGCGCGTCGCCCACCGGTCAGGACGCCAAGATCTTTGCCTTCATGGCATTGAACTCGTTCTCGTCCAACACACCCTGCGCTTTGAGCTCCCCGAGGCGCTGCAAGGCCTCGAGCGGGTCGGTGGCGGGTGCGGCCTGCGGAGCGGGCTGCGGCGGGGGAGCCTGCTGCGGTGCGGGCGCCTGCTGGGCCCACCTCTGGCCCTGCCGTCGTGACACGCGATTGGACACCGCCGTCGCGGTGCCGGCGATCGCGGCGGTGCGGGCGACTCCTCGCAAGAGACCGGGCATGATGTGCTCCTTCGATCCGTCAGCGGGCGGTTTCCAGTGCGTCGAGCGCACCGAGCAGACTCTGGGTGGGAATGCGGCCGGACGCGACGAGCTGTGCGCCGCTGCGCCGCAACGCCACAGCGAACGGTGCGGCCCACCGGTTCTCGTAGACCACGACGGCCCCCGACGCACCCGGTTCCAGCGCCTCGCCCGCCTCGGCCAGATCGTTGCGATCCAGCAGACCCGAGGTCGCCTCCGCGAACAGCGTGATGTCGACTTCACCCTCCAGCCCGACTTCGCTGATCTCGAGCCCGACCAGTGAACCGTCCTGCTGCTTCCGCACGAAACCGAGGTCGAGTACGCGAATGATGTCCCGCTCGACCAGATCTCGCAGTAGCGGCAATGCCGAACCATCGGGTTGCCGGTCCGCGGGGAATTCCACCACCAGATAATCGATGGGGCCGAGTTCCTCGATATCCGTCTCGTTCACCATGGATCCTCGTTTCGGACAGATCAGGGTGATGGTCAGCCATCGATCGCCACCACCGCGGGGGTAAGTGCGCGCCGGACCCTCGGACGCGGTACGGGATTCACGATCCGATACCCGCGTCGACAGCCGGTGGAACAGAGTATTCCACGGACGGCAATGCGGGGATAGAGCACAAAATGATCACTCTCGACCGGTCCCGAACAGTGTCATCGACCTCGATACGGATGCTGATAATCTTGCTACGGTCTGATTGCGCGACCGTTGATTTCGAACCCTGTATTCCGCCGTGTTATTCGTTTCGATCGAACGGATACGGACAAATCCATGAATTCTCCGGAAGTCGGCGCACCACTGGATGCCGACGAACGCGCGGAACTCGAGCGCCTCCGTCGTGAAGTCACCCGAAAAGCGGAAACGCGCGGCCATCGCGGATTGCGCTGGACCGGCGCGGCGATCCTGCTCGTACTCGTCGCCGTCCTCGCCTTCGCGGCCGTTCCCGCGCGCTACGTCCGCGCCGAGGTACTCGACACCGACCGATACGTGCAGACGATGACACCGCTGGCCGCCGACCCGGTCCTGCAGGCCGAACTGTCGGACCGGATCACCGACCAGATCATGACGCGCGTCGACGTGCAGCGCCTGACCACCGAGGCATTGACCGCGCTGACCGAGAACGCGCCACGCGTACCCACCGCCGTCATCGGCCTCGCCCCCGTCCTCGCCGACGAAGCCCGCTCCTTCGTCCACGACACCGTCGACTCCTTCGTGGCATCGGACCGATTCGAGGCACTGTGGATCCGGGCCAACCGGGAAGCGCACAAGACGATGGTTGCGGTCGTCACCGGGGAGACCAGGCCCGGCGTCCGCATCGGCGACGACGGCACCGTCGCCATCGCGCTGGGCCCGATCATCGACGGTGTGCGCGCCGAACTGGACGAGCGCGGATTCACCTTCGCCGACAAGATCCCCGACGTCGACGCGACCTTCGTACTGTTCGAATCACCCGGACTCGTCAAAGCCCAGCGAGCGGTGTCGGCGCTGAACAACGCGGCCACCGTCCTGCCGCTGGCGGTACTGCTCGTGGCGGCCGGGGCCGTGCTGCTCGCGCCGGGAGGCAGTCGCCTGCGAGCCTTCTCGCTGGTCGGGGTCGCCATCGCCGCCGCCATGCTGCTGCTGGTCGTGGCGATCAGCATCGGCCGCGCGGTCTATCTCGGAGACGTGCCCGGCGAGGCGCTGTCCCGCGACGCGGCCGCGGCCCTGTTCGACACGCTCGCCCTGCCGCTGCGCACCGCCATGCGCGCGGTATTCGTGCTGGCCGTGGCGATCGCGGCGGTCGGCTACCTGGTCGGATCCTCGAAATCGGCCCGGTCGGTCCGGCGCGGATTCGGCGCGCTCACCGACCGGGTCCGCGGTCCGGCCGACGGCCGCGCCCCGCACCCGGTCGAAGTCGCCGTCGCCTCGCACCGGGTCGCCCTGCGGGTCGCCGTCGTCGCGATCGCCGCCATCACGCTGGTGTTCTGGAAGTACCCGTCCGGGCTCGTCGTGATGGTCACCCTCGTGATCGCCGCGGCCGCACTGCTACTCGTGGAACTGATCGCCCGCCCAGCCCTCACCGCAGGGCACCGCACGCCGTGAGTCGCCGATCGCGCTCGCGGCCCGCACGGCGAGGGTGAGGCCGTGTGAAGACCGTCTCCGACACGCTGCTGCACCGTCCGCTGTTCTCACGCGACAAACCACTGGACCGCAAGAACGCCGCGGGGCGGATCAGCGCCTACATCTACGGCAACGTCCTCGTCCTCGCGGCGCTGGTACCCGTCGTCACCACCGACGTCCACGCCGGAATCCTGATCGTGCTCGGCACGGCGCTGTCGACGTTCGTGGCGCACCTGTTCGCCGAGGCGGTCGGCCGCAGCGTCGGCGAGGGCAGCGTCGGCACCCGCGCCGACCAATTGCGCGGCCTGCGCAATTCCGTGCCGATCCTCACCTCCGCGCTACTGCCCTGCGCCATCCTCGCCACCGGCCTGCTCGGATGGCTCGACCACGGAACCGCGCAACTGGTCGCCGAGATCGTGATCCTGCTGCGCATCGGCGGCATCGTCTTCGTCATCGGCCGACTCAAAGGCGAACCTCCCACCAGAGGATCGGTGCTGGCCGCGCTCGCGCTCACCGCCGTGGCCACCACCGTCGTCGTCGTGAAAGTGATCCTCACGCACTGACAGCGCGCCCGGGTTGCGGGATCGCGGCGTATACGCCCCGACATCGCCCGCCCGACCCCGGCCCTGCGCTACCGTCTGCGCCCATGGAATTCCTCGGGATCCACCACATAGCGATCATCGCCTCGGACTACCGGAAATCGAAGGAGTTCTACACCGGCACCCTCGGGCTCGAGGTCATCGCCGAGGAGTACCGCGCCGAGCGTCGCTCCTACAAACTCGATCTGGCGATACCCGGCGGCGGCCGCGTCGAACTGTTCTCCTTCCCGGTCACCCCGCCCCGGCGAACCCGACCCGAGGCGTGCGGTCTGCGCCACCTGGCCTTCGTGGTCACCGACGTCGCCGCCACACTCGCCGAACTCGCCGCCCGCGGTGTCCGCACCGAGGAACTGCGCGTGGACGACGCGACCGGCAAACGGATGGCCTTCTTCTACGACCCCGACGACCTGCCGCTGGAACTGTACGAAGCGTGAGGGCGCCGACTCAGGCCTCGGGCGCCCGCCGCGCCAACTCGACCGTCGCCGCCCTGAGCTGATCGGCGCTGTCGATCCGCTGCGCGTACCCCACTCGGGTGCGTGCCACACCGCGCGCGGTGACCACCCGAAGATCGAGCCCGTACCGGTCGGCCCGCTCGCACGCGGCCTCGCTCGCGTCGGGATAGCCACCCAGAACCCGCGCCATCGACAGCAGCGAATCCGCGTGATCGGCGTTCAGATGCTCGATCGCGCGCGCCGCGCTCGGCACCACCGGATCCGGTGCCGCCGCCGCGTAATCCTCGGCGCTCGCCGAATCCATCCGCCCGTACCCGCCGACCCAGCGAATCCGGCGCACCCGCAACACCCACAGCGAGAAATCGCTGTAATCGATGTAGTACTTCGCCGCGGGCACCGCCGCGAGATGCGCCTCCCGCGCCGCCGCCGCTTCGTCGCCGACGGGCAGTTCCACCACACCGGCCAGCGTGATCCGACTCCCCGCCAACGGGTCGGCGGGCGGATTCGGCTCGACCACCGCGATGCTCGCACGTGGATCGGCTTCCAGATTGCGACCGTGCTCGGCCATCCGCGACACGCACAGCACCGGCTGACCGTCGAGCAGGCCGTAGGTGACGAACGACGCCCACGGCGTCCCGTCCTCGCTCAGACTCGCCAGCGTCGCGGTATTGGTCGACGCGGCGATGGTCCTCGCCTCCTCGGCCGCCGCCGGACGCGCCGAATTCACCACCGGCGCGGTGGGCGCCGGAATCGAAGGCGCGTCGCCCGGGTCACCGTGATCGAGAGTCATCTGCCATCCTTGGTCCGGCCGGGCAGGTCTGCCCGGAGCCTGCCGTCGATTGTCGCACCGCGACCACCGGTCCCCGGTCGGCGAGTCCGCTCGCGGACGCACCGGTGCGCCGACGTGACGCATCTCGCGTCCGGCACCGGGAACCGCCGCGACCGGTTCGCGAAAACACGTCGTCAGCAAGGGTTTTGTCGCCGTAGGTCACCGAACGGCGTGGAAACGCCCGGCCCCGTGTCGCAAATGGGACGTATTGCGCAAGCGCCGCGACGGTATATCGGCAAGACTGAGCGACGTGACCCGATACGCATTCGACGCAGGCCGCAACGCACTCGTGGCAATCTGGGCGACCGGACGCGGCGACCTGTCCGAGACCGTGGCCGTGCTGCCACCGGTCACTTCGGATCAGGCGACGAGCCTCGCGTCGAATCTGACCACGCTGTCGCGATTCCAATGGCGCACCTACACCCACCCCGCCAGCGCCGCGGGCGATCCCGACGTGCCCAACAGCGAGGCGTGGCGACGGGCCGAGGAACGCCGCAACTTCAAAGAGGTCGAGGCGGGCATACGTGCCCCGCACCTCCCCACCGAAGAGGGACTGATCGTCTCCTACAGCGGCGTCGTCGAATCCGCGCACCGGGTCGGACGCGCACTGCACGGAATCGACATCGAGACATTGACCGACGTCATCGTCTCCGAGGTCGAGCGGGAACAGGCGGCGATCGAATCCGCCGAACTGGGGGATCTGTCGGGCCGCTCGCGCCAAGCGGTGGAGATGTCGCGCCCCGACGTGTCCCCGGCGCAGGTCCAGGCCGCCCACGAACTGCTGCGCGCCGACCCGCTCGGCTCCCTCGAACTGTTCACCGAACTCGACCCGGCCTCGGCCTCGGTCGCGGCCGCCCACTGGCTCTACGCCGCCGCGGAGGTGACCGCGGAGATCGCCGACGTACCCGCCGCCGAAGTCGTGGTCGAAGCCGACGATATCGAGGCGCTCCAGGTCCAGACCCCGACGCTGGTCCTGGAACGCTCGGTCGCGGGGGAGAGCCCCACCGAGATCGTCGTCGATCTGATCGCCGAGGCCATCGCGGTATCCGAGGGACATGTGCCCTCGCCGTGGGGTGTCGTCGCCCGCGTGGCCGAAATCGAGGAGCAGGCGCGCAAATACGAGGTCGACAGTGCCACGCGCGCCGCGATGCTCGCCGAATTCCGGATCAGCAGGCTCGACCCGGTCCGCCCCGCGCTGGACCTGCTCGAAGATCTGCTCGACGGAATCCGCGGATGCCTGCTGCTCTACGCGGCACACAGCGCGGGCGACGACGACGCGATCGAGGAACAGTTCGCCGTCGACGTGCGCGCCGAAGCGGAAGCCCACTCCGACCAGCTGTTCTGACCGAACCGAATATTCGCTCCCTCAGCCGGTGCTGTCGGCCCGCGCCGCCTCCGAAGCGCCGAGCCAGTCACGCAGCGCCGCGTACACGGCCTCGTGGTTCAGGAGCGTGAAATGGTTCGCCCCCGGCAGATGTAGCCCGTTCGATTCCTCGAAGCCGATCCGACGGGATCGGTTCCTGCCCGCGCCACTGGGTGTGAGCACCAGGCCGTCACCGAGTACGCGCCCGAGTGGATTACGTGGACTGCGGGTGATACTCGCAGTCACGAAGTAGTGGTCGACGCCTTCGAGCAGCGGAATATCGGCGGCCTCGGCGTCCTCGAGTACCGATCCCCGCCGCAGATCCCGAATTCCGGCACTGCGCCTGCGCAGCAAACGCCCGAACGGACGTGTCTCCGGCAGCAGACCGAGCAGCGACGAGCCGTGGTGCACCACCTGTTCCAGCGGCGCACCCAGATGCGGAGAACCCAGGCACACGACCTTGCGCACGGCGCGCACCCATGTCCGTCCGGCTTCGGTGGCTTCGAAACACGCGCCGCGCACGATCAGCCCGCCCATCGAATGACCGACCAGCGATATCCGCTCGACCGGCACGGGCCAGTGATCGACCAGCCGCTGCATCAGTTCGCTCAGCTGCGCGGCATTGTCGTGAATGCGCAGACCGCTGTTGTATCTGATCTGTAGCGCCGAACAGCCCATGTCGGTGTCGAGCCGCTCGGCATAGCTGGGCCCGCCGCCCAGATGCCAGGCATGTTCGGTTTCCACCAGTCCGTGCAGGAAGACCACGATATGCCCGCTCGGCCGTGTGAGTCCCGCCGCGACCTGTTCGGCGGCTATCGGCGCGCCCGCGCGCCGGAAGGTCATGGGGCCGGCCAGAATCGGCCGCTGATCGGCGAGCGTGTCACCGATCAGCCCCTGCAACGCGGCGAGCAATCCCGACCCGTAGACGGTGCGCGAGGGCGCGACGCCCGGTACGTCGGCCGTATGTTCCGCGACCGCGCCCGCGGCCACCGCCGCTGCGCTCACCGCCCGGTACACGCCGTCGGTGATCGCGTCGTGCACCAGTTTCACCGGCTGCGCCGCCGGTCCGACCCCGAGCCGCACGGCGGCGAAGACCCGGTCGGAGATCGCGCGGTGGACCGCGCCGATACCGTCGACCGCGCCGCCGAGTTCGTCTCCGGCCAATCGCGCCAGCGCCCGCACTTCGGCCTTGCGTTGCGGGTGGGTACCACTCATGCATTTCAGTGTACAGTCGTGCACTGAAATGGGTTGCGCTGCGGGTGGACTACGCCGGAACTCGCGTCACCGCCACCGCGGACTCCGTGAGGCTGCCCAGATACAACGTCCCGTCCTGCTCGACGACGCCGGTCACCATCGAGAAATCGGTGCCTTCGCATTGCAGGTCGTGCACCAACCGGCCGTCGAAGTCGACGGCCTGCACCCACACCGTGCGTTTCGGCTTCGGGCGGGCCCGATCCGGCAGCGCCCAGACGACGCGCCGCAGAATCCCCGGCAGCGGAAGCAGACGATCCAGCAGCGGATCCCTCGGAGCGGGAACCGCGATCCACACCAGACCGTCGCTGCCGAGGGCCATATTGTCCGGGAAACCGGGAAGATTCTCGACGAGGATGTCGTGGGTACCCGCCTTCGGGCCGGTGAGCCAATAGCGGGCCACCCGGTAGCCCGCGGTCTCCGCGACCAGCACACAGGTGCGGTCGGGGGCCAACACGACCCCGTTCGCGAATTGCAATCCCGTGAGAAGGGTTTCGACCCCGCCGTCCGGATCGCGCCGCATCAGCCTGCCGGTACCCGAATGCTCCAGCAGGTCGCCGGTGTATTCCGCGAGCGAGTACCGACTCGTGGACGAGGAGAAGTAGATCGTGCCGTCGGCGTCGCGCACGACATTGCTCGCGAACTTCAACCGCTCACCGTCGACTTCGTCGACGAGCACCTCCAACGTGCCATCGGGACGCCTTTCGAGCAGGCCCCGCTCGAAATCGCAGATGAGCAGACTTCCGTCCGCGTCGGCGTGCAGGCCGAGTGGCCTGCCGCCGGTATCAGCCAGTTTCCGCACCGACCCGTCGGCCGGATCGATCGCCAGGATGGAGCCGTCGTGTATTCCGACGATCAGCTTGCCGTCGGAAGAGAGGACGACATCCTCGGGCCCGTCGCCGGGGAGTTCGAGTCGGCTCACCGGGGGCAGGGGAGGAGTGCTGCTGGTTCGGCGTGCGCGAGCCGTGGCTCGGGGAGGTTGCCAGCGTTGCGGCTTCATTGTCGGTCCAGCGGTCATGGCTCAGGTTAGCTCGGGCGTCACGCATCGCATGGTCGGTTCAACCACAAAAGAAATCATGATACGTATATATGCGCATCAATGCATGCCAATCTCCTATCCATCCGTCGACAACGACTGACCGCACGACAAAAACCGCATAGAGCAGGGGAGTGGCCGCCGTGAAGCACCGCTGCAACGGGTTCGGCGGCCGCCGATATCGCGACCGTGTCCGGTCGGGTGACACGAGCTGTTTCGTCAGATATGGGTACGAGCGTCGGTCATCCCTGCACACCGGGGAAGTGTCGCCTCGAACCGCGGCCCGGCGATGAAGCTTTCGACGGCACCGTGCAGCTGTAGTCTGTCGGACTATGTGCTGCTTCGGCTCGTCGTCCACGTCGTATGTCGCACTGCGGGTCATTCGATAAATCCCGCTATCCGGATATGCGTATTAATGCACTGATGCCATACCCCGGCCGAGCTTCCTTCATAACAGCCACCACAAAGAAAGCTCCAGACGAGAAGGGCTCCACGCGCGGTACGTTTCCGTCTTCGACTGTCGAGTCGCCGGTGGTGGCGCCGATCAGGAATCGGCGCCGCTCTCAGGGCTGGCGTGTGATCGCGTACCAGAGCACCGCGAGCGTGCCCGCGACGAAAAGCGGTGAGATGAGCCAGGTCTCGACCTTGTTGCCGGTGCGTTCGATGATCGGGAACCGCACCCGGATGTCGAACGGCCAGAAGAGCCTGCATCCCTTGTCGGTGAGGCAGTCGCCGAGGATGTGGGCCAGGGCGCCGAGTCCGACGGCGAAGGGCAGCCACGACGGTTTGTCCGCGAGCCAGTGATCCATCGCGAATGTTCCGGCGGCGGCCAGGACGGCGACGGTGCCCCAGGCTTTCACGCTGTCGCCGCCGGGGCACAGGTGCAGGGCGCGAACGGCCAAGGCCAGCAGGAAGAATACGAGCGCGAGGGTGAACGGTTTGCCGAGCCAGTGCACGCCGGCCCACGTTCCGTAGGTGACGAGGGCGACGAACAGCAGTGAGTGCGTGCCGTGCCGATGTCCGCCGGACACCTTCGAGATGATGGTGCACAGGATGTGGGAGATCGGTCCGAGCACGTGCGCGATGGAACTGTTGGGGTGGTCCGCGTCCGGGAGCAGTGCGGCTCCCGCGGTGAGGAAGGTGCCGAGTAAGAGGTCGGCGATGCCGAGATGTCCGACGCCCGTCTGCACGGCCGGATAGGTCAACGCGGTGATGGGCAGCGCCACTGCTGCCCCCGACCAGGCCAACGCGCCACTGGTCGCATGTGAGTGTCCGAGCATAATGGTTCAACGCTAGTCGAACCGGCGAACGAACAGTAACGGCGTCGGAGACGAATAGCGTTGGTGCACTGGATAATACGTAGGTGTTGTCAAGATCACCAACGGGGCGATCGGCCTCATCGAACGATCCGCGTCGTCGTCGGGCGCAGCGAACAACCTGTCGCCGTGGCATTTCCGATGCGAGACGCGGGCGACCTCGTGGCAACACCTGTCGCACGCCCCGATTCGGCGGCCGTACGCAGCGCAATGCGGCTGATCGACATCTTCTCGTGACCTACCGGTCGCGTGCATTCCCGGCTACCGCTATGCTCGTGTCCCGATATTCGAAACTGCTTGTCGGTCTGCTTATTTGACAACGTCCGAACAAGAAGTGAGGTGTCAGGGGATAACGAATTCTCCCCGGTAGGCGAGCACGCGAGGGTGGTAGTACGGACTTTGTCACAGTCATCGAATCAAGTGGATGACGGCGTTGGGGACCCTCCGGTCCGTGGTAGGCGCCTCCCACACGTGACATGGTGGGGATGCCTTCTCATCTCCTCGGGCGGCGTCGGCGTCGCGGTGTACTACGCGCCGGAGGAAATGCGAATTCCGTTGGCCATCGGCGCCGGAACGACCGCGGTCGTACTTTCGGTAGCGGTGTCGGCGGCGGTGTATTTCCGGAGGGCTTCTCTGGATGCCCGCGCCGAGGTGGTCGCCACCCGTGAACAACTCGCGGCGGCGCGCGGCGATGTACTCGCCACCCGCGACGAAGCGCATGTCACCATCGTCTCAGCGACCGCCGAGCTACGTTCCCAGGTCGCGGCCGCGGAACAAGCCACGGCAGAACATTATTCGGCGGCCAGGAGCAGTGAGAGCCGTCGCGTGGCGGCCATGGCGGCGTTCGCGGGCGCCGCGGGACGTATGCAGGCGATGACGACGAGCATGCTCGCCGAGCTGCGCGAGATGGAGCACAAGCACTCCGATCCGTCCGTGCTCGCCGACCTGTTGCAGTTGGATCATCACACCGCCCAGGCGGGCCGTCTGGCCGACAGTATCGCGGTGCTCAGCGGTTCGCGGTCGGGTCGGCGCTGGGCCAAACCCATCGCCATGCAGTCGATTCTGCGTGGCGCGATGGGCCGCGTCGCCGGCTACCAGCGGGTCCGGTTGCGCGCCGTCGCGAATATCGCGATCGCGGGCCACGCGGCGGAGGGCGTCATGCACGCCCTCGCCGAGTTGATCGACAATGCCTGCAACTTCTCACCGCCCACCACCGAGGTGCATCTGTACGCGGCCGAGGTTCCGGCGGGCGTGGTGCTCACCATCGAGGACAGCGGCCTGGTGATGAGCGAGTCCGCGCTGCGGCGCGCCGAAGCCTCCGTCTCGTCTGTCGCGCCCGGTAGCCGGAACACCTCGGGCACGGATCTGTCGACCCTGTCGGGGACCAGGCTCGGTCTCGCGGTGGTCGGCTACCTGGCGCGCAAACACGGGCTCACCGTGTCCTACCGGCCCTCGGCCATCGGCGGCACCGCTGTCGTGGTCGTGGTGCCGCGAGATCTCACCACCAGGGTCGACATCTCCGTGGTCGAACCCCCGGTGGGTCCGCCCGCACCGAGGGCCCTTGCGGTCGCCGCGCCGGCCGCGGTCGCGCCGGCTCCGTCGTCGACCGGTATCGAACTGCCCAAACGGCGGCGTGGAAGTACTTTCGCCGCTGTCCATCCCGAAGGTCTGAGCGACAAGAAACCCGCCGAGATCAGCTCCCCGCCGACGACGACGAAACCCGCCGCGCTCGGTGCGTTCCAGCGGGCGATCACCGGCCGGGAGCCCGCCGTATCCGCCCCATCTGCCGCCCAGGAGAACGACTGATGACAACTTCCGTGCCCTCGCAGCTGAGCTGGTTGCTCGAACAACTCCTGTCCCGCACCCCTGGCACCAGGCATGCGCTGCTGCTGTCCAGCGACGGGCTCAAGATGTGCCACAGCGAACGCCTCACCGAGGACAGTGCCGATCAACTGGCGGCCATCGCCGCCGGGATCCAGAGCCTCTCGCACGGCGCGTCGATCGAATTCGGTGACGGACGCTCGGGTGTGCGTCAGTCGATGACCGAATTCCACGGCGGCATCCTGTTCATCGTCGACGCGGGCATGGGCGCGCATATCGCGGTCGTCGCGGGGGAGGACTCGGACGCGGGCCTGGTCGGCCACAACATGCGGGAGTTGGTCGAACAGCTCGGTGACCATTTGGCGACCACCCCGCGCTTCGGGGAGGAGAGCGTGTCGTGAGCAGTAGACCAGGCCGTGACGAGGATCCCGACCGGCTGTACACACTGACCGGCGGGCGAAGCAAACCGGATTACGAGCGCTTCGACTTCGTCACCCTGGTGGTCAGCGAATCCGAGCCGACGTCGGGGATGAGCAGTGAACACGCCGCGATCCTGACGATGTGCCGGGCGCCGACCGCGGTGGTCGAGATCGCCGCGGAACTTCGAATTCCCGTCGGCATCACCACGATTCTGCTTTCGGACCTGCTGCACGCGGGCAAGATCACTGTGCGTCATCCCCAGATCGGCAAGGCGACTACCCCCGGTGCGCCGTGGAATTCGATGCCGGACACCACCACCCTCGAGAAGGTGCTCGTTGGACTCCGCAATATTTGACCCTCGGCCGACCCGCGCCGACGCGCCGCTGCACTCGGATACCCGTCAGGGCTTGAAAATCGTGATCGTCGGCGGTTTCGGCGTCGGCAAGACCACGATGGTGCGTTCGGTGAGCGAGATCCGCCCCCTCGACACCGAAGCGACGATGACCCAGGAAGGTCTGCACGTCGATGATCTGACCGGGGTGACCGGTAAGACGACGACCACGGTCGCGTTCGACTTCGGGCGGATCAGCATCGACGCCGAACATGTCCTGTACCTGTTCGGCGCGCCGGGACAGGAACGGTTCTGGTTCCTGTGGGACCGACTGTTCACCGGTGCGCTGGGTGCGATCGTGTTGCTCGATCCGCTGCGGATCGCCGATTCGTGGTACGCCATCGATCGACTCGAGCACCAGGGGATTCCGTTCATCGTCGCCTGCAACAATTTCGGCGGATCGCTGGACCCGGCCAGGATTCGCGAGGCGCTCGATCTGGACCCGGATGTGCCCCTCATCGACTGCGACGCGCGGTCGCGTGAATCCTGTAGAGATGTGCTGGTCGCGCTGGTCGAGCGGCTGTTCGTGTGCCGCGCCGTCGCGCGTGAGCGTCGATCCTTCGTCGGACGGACCCCGGAGAACGTGTCGTGACCAACCCGAACGTCGTCTCCGAGGAGAGCGCGGGCACCCGTGCCGCGCCGTCGAGGAAAGCTCCGGTGCCGCTGAGCGGTCCGCGTTTCCATTCCGATCCGCAGCGCCTGTACAACGATATGCGGCGCGAGCACGGTCCGGTGGTCTCGGTGGAACTGCCCGGCGGGGTTCCGGCCTGGCTGGTCATCGGCTATCGCGAGATGCATCAGGTCACCAGTGATCCGGAGTTGTTCCCGCGTGATGTCGCGCTGTGGAACCAGTGGCCCGAGATTCCCGAGGACTGGCCGTTGCGGCCCATGGTCGGGCAGCCGATGCCGTCGGTCTACTACACCGCGGGCGCGGAACATCGCAGGCATATCGAGATGGTCGAGTCGGCGATGGACACCGTCGACCAGTACGCGTTGCGTCGCGTCTGTGAGGATCTGGCCGACCGGCTGATCGATCATTTCTGCGGTAAGGGCGAGGCCGAACTCGTCGCCGACTACGCCGAGCCGTTGCCGATTCTCGCGCTCGCCTGGATCCTCGGGTTCCCCGACGAGGTCGGCGGCCAGCTCGCGTGGACGATGAAGGCCCTCGCCGACGGTGGCGCGGACGCTCAGGCCGCGCACGGGCAGTTCTTCGGTCATATGCAGCAATTGCTGGCCTCGACCAAGGCGCGCCCCGGCGACAGTCTGGTCTCTCGGATGCTCGAGCACGAAGGATCGTTCACCGACGAGGAGTACGTGCTCGATCTGATGGCGATCACGGCGGCCGGGCATCTGCCGACCTCGGACTGGATCGGCAATTCGGTGCGTCTGATGCTCACCGACGACCGGTTCGCGGCGTCGATGGGCGGTGGCCGCCACAGTGTCGGTCAGGCGATGAACGAGGTCCTGTGGGAGGACACGCCGACCCAGATCCTGTCCGGTCGCTGGGCCGCCCGCGACACCCGGTTGGGCGACAGCGTGATTCGGCGCGGCGACATGCTGCTGCTCGGGCTGGCTGCCGCGAATTCCGATCCGCATGTGCGTCAGCACGTGGCCGATTCGGTGGAACCCGCCTACACCGGCAACTGCGCGCATTTCGCGTTCTCCCACGGTGAGTACCGGTGCCCGTTTCCGGCGCAGCAGATCGCCGAGATCATCGCGCGCACCGGCCTGGAGGTGCTGCTCGACCGCCTGCCCGATATCGATCTCGCGATTCCCGCCGAGACGTTGGTGCGTCGGCCTTCGGCGTTCCTTCGTGGAATGACATCACTGCCAGTCCGTTTCACCCCGGTCCGTGCTGTTGGAGGTACCCCGTGAGTCAGGTCTGCCCACACGCTCTCGTCATCGATCCCATGGTCGCTGATCTCGCGGGCGAGACCGCCCGGCTGGTGGCCGGGGATCCGGTCGCGCGTATCGAGTTGCTCGGGGTGCCCGCGTGGACGGTGACCCGTCACACGCTGGCCAGGCAGTTACTGGTCGATACCCGCTTGGTCAAGGACATCAACGCGTGGTCGCTGTGGCAGGACGGGGTGGTGACCAGGCAGTGGCCGCTGATCGGCATGATCGACGCGGGCCGTTCCATGTTCACCGTCGACGGTCCCGAACACCGCAGGCTGCGTATCAAGACCACGCAGGCGTTGACCAAACGTCGGCTGGACGGGCTGCGTCCGGCGGTCGAGCGGCTCACCGCCGAATTGCTCGATGATCTCGAGGAGGCGGGACGCGGGGGAGCGACGGTCGACCTGAAGTCCGTCTTCGCCTACCCGCTGCCGATGCGGGTGATCAGCGAGCTGATGGGTGTCGATCGCAGCGATCACGCGATGCTGCTCGACTGGTACAAGGCGTTCTTCTCGCTGTTGACTCCGCAGGACGAGCGGTTGCGCGTCATCGATGAACTCGACGCCTATTTCACCACCCTGGTACGCAAGAAGACCGCCGATCCGACCGACGACCTGACCAGCGCCCTGATCCAGGCCACCGACGGCGGCGAACCGCTGACCGAGGAGGAAGTGGTCGGTAACCTCAAGGCCCTCGTCGCGGCGGGCCACGAGACCACGATCGGGCTCATCCTCTGCGCGGTTCGCGCGCTGCTGAGCAATCCGGAGCAGTTGGCGCAGGTCAGCTCCGGTGATGTCGATTGGGATGTGGCGGTGGAGGAGACGCTGCGCTGGGACAGCCCGGTCACGCATCTGCTGATGCGTTTCGCGACCGAGGACATCAGCGTCGAGGGGATGACGATCGAGAAGGGCGAAGGTGTCGTCATGTCCTACCGTGCGATCGGGCGCGACAGTTCCGTGCACGGTCCGGACGCCGACGTCTTCGATGTCAATCGCCCGACGGCGAACCGGCACATCACCTTCGGGTACGGTCCGCACATCTGCCCCGGCGCCGCGCTCGCACGGCTCGAGGGCGGTATCGCCCTGCCCGCTCTGTTCGCTCGCTTCCCGCGATTGCAGCTGGCGACACCGGTGGAAGAGATCCACAATCTGCCGGTTCTGACACAGAATGATCTGGCGGCGTTCCCGGTTCGCCTCGGCTGATCGAGGTCGTGGCGGTGTCGTCGCAGGCGGCGGCACCGCGGTGATCTCTCACATCGTTTCGTCCGACGCGCTGTCGTGCTCGCTCGGATCCGACTGTCCTGGCACGATCGCACCCGGCTTTCCGATATCGTGCCGGGGGTCCGTTCCTCGAGCAAAGGGTAGGTTCACGTGAGTTCGGTAGTCGATGCACCCGATGTCGCGTCACAAGTGGGGCACTATTACCAGGCCGAAAGCACCTATGAGGTCGGGCGGGAGAAGATCCGCGAATACGCGCGGGCGGTGCAGGATTACCACCCCGCGCACTGGGACGAGGACGCGGCGGCGGAACTCGGCTACAGCGGTCTGGTCGCGCCACTGACCTTCACCTCGATTCCGGCGATGGCCGCCAACCGGCTGCTGTTCGAGACCGTGGTGGTCGGCTACGACATGTTCGTGCAGACCGAGCAGGTCTTCGAGCAGTACAAACCGATCGTCGCGGGCGACACGCTCGTCACCGACGTCGAGCTGTCCTCGGTGCGTCGGATCGCGGGCAAGGACCTCATCACCGTCACCAACACGTTCACCGACGGGTCCGGCGAGGTCGTGCACATCATGCACACGACCGTCGTCGGTATCGCCGGTGAAGGCGTCGATCCCGAGATCACCCACGCCGTGGAGAACATCATGGTGCACGGCGTGAACATCCTCGGCCGCGGCCGGACCGCCGAGGAGATCGCCGCCATCCGCGCGCAGCCGACGCCGCGCCGCCCGGAGGGTGAGCTGACCCTGTCGATGGAAGGCGCCGCCCGGATCCCTTGCACCGCAATCTCGTTCGACGATCTGAGTGTCGGCGACGAACTCCCGATCCGTAACGCCCGCATCTCCCGCGGTGACCTGGTGAACTACTCCGGCGTCTCCGGTGACGGCAACCCCATCCACTGGGACGACAGGGTGGCGCGGCTGGCCGGTCTGCCCGACGTCATCGCCCACGGCATGCTGACCATGGGCCTTGGCGCGGGCTTCGTTTCCACCTGGTCGGGCGATCCGGGAGCCGTCACCCGATACGGCGTCCGCCTGTCGAATTTCGCCCTGGTCGACGCCAAGGAAGGCGGGGAGATCGAATACACCGGCCGCGTGAAATCCCTCGATCCCGCGACCCGCAGCGCGGTCGTCAATATCGTGGCGAAGTCCGGTGGCCGCAAGATCTTCGGCTTGGCGACCACCAACATGCAGTTCCGCTGAGCAGAGCCGGGTGCGAGGTCGGCGAACCATCGTCGGCCACCACCGTCGAGTTCGCGGTGCTTGCGTCAGGCCGACGTAATTCGGTCGGCGGTTCGGGCGATCGCCAGCAGGTGCGCGCTGGTGTCGATGATCCCCGGGCAGAAGGGGTCGCCATGCCCGCACCGAGTCCCGGTTTCGCCACGCAGGCCCCGGGGGTTGGATGCCCGATGGTAGGTGTGCGGTATCGCGAGGGTGTGCGGCCGGGCGCGCGGTGACCGACAGCGGCTCGGGCCGTGGCGATCTCGGTTCGGCCCCACGCCGAATCTCCACATTTGACGCGTCTGCTCTCCACACCGTCTGGCTAGGGTCCCCCTCATGGCACAGCGCAGCGGTGACGGGGAGGGGTCGATGACCGACCACGGCGAGAAGGCGAACGAACGCGAGGCCGACGCGGCCGAGGCGACGTCGGACAGCACCACCGTCGAAGACGCGGCCGCGGAAATATCGGACGACCACCGCGTCCCGACGACAACGAGTGTGCAAGAGACCGCGCCGAAATCCGCGCCGTCGGTCCCCGCGCCCGAGACGGGGAAGCGGTCGACCCGCACCGACGCCGACCACATACCGATTCCACCACCGGGGCCGACGCCCTCGGCGACATCGGTTTCCGCGTCGAGCGGACCGGCCCCCGCCGGGTGGCCGATCGTGCCCGGCGGCTCCGCACCGTACGTACGCATTCCTCGCCGGCGTCATGTCGTGTGCCCTCCCGGAGTGCTGCCCGCCGCGGTCGTCAGCGGAACCGTCGCGGCGGCAGCGATTCCGCTGGATCGCCCGGGCCTGGGCTGGCTGCTGGCCGCCGCCGTCTCCGCGGTGGCGGTATTCGAGGTCGATCGGCGGGCGAGAAGGTCCGCTACACCGCCCCGATCGGTTCCGGCAGCGCGCGCGGCGGAGGCCGCCTCCCCATCGACGGAATCGGGGAGTGCGGCCGCCGTCGCCGTGATCGATTCCGAGACGGCCCAGACCGATCGAGGCGTGTCACCACTGGCCCTCGTGGTGGGCAATCGTGAACGGATCTGGTGGACCGCGATAGGTCTCGGCCTGCTGTCGGTGGGTACGTTCCGCGCCGCGGGCTGGCTGTTCGTGCTGTGCGTGATCGCGGCGTCGGTGGCGGGCTCGCTCGCGGTGATCGGGCGGCGCACGGCCCGGGGCACCTGGCACGACGTCGCGGCGGTACCGTTGGCCACGATCTCGGCGGCTATCCCGTGGGCATACGCGCGAGCCGAGGGGATTCGCGGCAATGGGCCGTCGGTGCGAACCAGTTGGTCGATCCTGGTCACCGGAGCGTTGCTCGCAATGTTGGTCCCGCTGCTCGCAAGCGCCGACGCGACATTCGGCGCGCTGGTCGGTGATGTGGTGCCCGAAGTCGGCACCGGCGCGGTCCTGCGGTGGATTTCTTTGTTCGTCGTGGTCGGGGCAGGTTCGCTGGGGGCGATGTACCTGCTGGCGGGACCACTGCCCACGGCCGTGGACGCCGCACCCGAGCGCGGCCTGCGCCGCCTGGAATGGGCGCTGCCGATGGGTGCGTTGACGGCGCTGTTCGCGTTGTTCGTCGCGGTTCAATTCGTCGCGCTGTTCGGTGGCGACGATTATGTGCAGCGCACCTCGGGTCTCACCTACGCCGAATACGCCCGCACGGGTTTCTGGCAGCTGTCGATCGTCTCGGTGCTCACCCTCGCCATCATCATGGTCGTGCTGCACCTGGCGGGCCGGGACAACGCCACCGACCGCGCGTGGTTGCGAATCCTGACCGGCGCGGTGAGCACGCTGTCGCTGGTGATCGTGGCCTCGGCCTTGGCTCGAATGTGGACCTACCAGCAGGCATACGGGTTCACGGTGCTTCGGCTACTGGTCGAGGTCTTCGAACTCTGGCTCGGCCTGATCTTCGTGCTCGTACTGGTCGCGTTGCCGCGACTGGATCTGGCCTGGCTGCCGCGCGCCGCTATCGGCACCGCCTTCGCGACACTGCTCGCGCTGGCGGTCATCGACCCGGAACGGCTGATCGCCGACCGCAACATCGACCGCTGGGAACACGGCGAATCAATCGACACCGACTACCTGACAACGCTGTCCCCGGACATCCTGCCCGCGCTGACTCGTCTACCCGTCCCGATGGGCACCCCGATCCGGTATTCGATTCGTGCCGAAGTACCCGACGATTCGTGGAATTCGTGGAATCGCTCGCGTGCCCGCGCACGCTGAATATCAGGGATCAGCGCGATCGGCGGAAGCCACCTTCGGTGTTGATGATCTGCCCGGTGATCCAGCGGGCCTCGTCGGTGGCGAGCCAGGCGATGAGGCGGGCCGGGTCGTCGGGGTCACCCCATCGCCCGGCCGGGAAGCGTCGTCGTACTGCCTCGTGGAGTTCCGGTGATGCGTATCCGGTGTCGACGGGACCGGGGTTGACGGTATTGAGGGTGATGGCCCGATCGGCGAGGTGATCGGCCAGTGTGGGGGTGATGGAGGCCAGTGCGCCCTTGGCCGTGGCGTAGGCGATCTCGTCGCGCATGGGGCCGAGGTCCTGCCCGGAGGTCATGAGGATGACGCGGCCGCCGTCACGTCGGTCGTGCTGTGCGGCGAACGCTTGGACGAGCAGGAGGACCGATCGGGTGTTCACGGCCCAGTGGGCGTCGAGCAGTGCGGCGTCCAGCGTGCCCAGGGGACCGTCTGCGCCGCTGCGGGCGTGGTTGCAGACAAGGATGTCGAGGTGGCCGAATGCTTCTGCGGCGGTGGTGATCAGCGCGGCAGGGGCGTCGGGATCGATGAGGTCGAGGCCGAGGTGATGGATCGAAGCGTCGTCGACGTGATGCAAGAACAGACTCGCCCCCGACGCAGCCAATCGGCGAGCGATGGCACAGCCGATGCCTTCGCGGCGGCTCACGCCGGTGACCAGGGCTACGCGACCGCGCAACGGCAGTGGATCGCTACCGAATCCCGCAGTCGCAGAATCGATGTGGTGCCCGGTCCACCTCAACGGACGGCGCTGATTCCGGCGAGGATGAGGTCGATGCCCGCGAGGAACTGTTCGCGGTCGTCGTGGTCGCGCAGTTGGGCCGACAACCTTCTGACGAAGGGGTATTCGGCCGGATCGAGGTGCGCCCACTGTTCGGCGATGGTGGCGAGGTGGGTCGAACGGTCCGTTTTTCCGCCGTGGATGCGGGCGTTCGCCGCGTTCTGTCCGGCGACGCCGAGTATGTAGTTCACGAGCGCGGACGCGGAGTCGAACTGAGCTCGTTCGGGAACGCCGAGCGCTTCGAGTTGACGACCGATACGTTCGAAGATTTGCAGCATGGCGGTTTGCGCGGGTTCGCGGGCGAGTTGGGCGCCGACCCAGGGGTGGGTGTCGATCACGTCGAATACGCCGAGTGCGACCGTGCGGATCACCTCCCGCGGCGTCGCGCCCTCGGTGATCTCGGTCATGACGCGGGCGATGACGTCGTCGGTGGTCGCGGCGAGGAGTTCGTTCTTGTCGGCGACATGCCAGTAGATCGCCCCCGGCCCCGTCGCCAAGCGTGCGGCGAGCGCGCGGAAGGTCAGAGCCCTTTCGCCCGCGGTGTCGAGGATCTCCCGCGCGGCCTCGACGATCCGCTGCTTGGAGAGCGCGTCCGCGCGACGTTCGGTCCGCTGTGACTTGGTCGCCATGCGGAATATCTTGACACGATTGGAACGATGTTCCAACATGGCTTCCATGGAACGCTGTTCCAACAAACTCGAAAGGAGTACCGAGATGACGACACCGATCACGATCATCGGCGCGGGCCTCGGCGGCCTCACCCTCGCACGCGTCCTCCACGTCCACGGCATCCCCGCCACGGTCTACGAGGCGGACGTCTCGGCAGACGCCCGCACCCAAGGCGGCCAACTCGACATCCACGAACACGACGGCCAGATCGCACTCGCCGCCGCGGGCCTCATCAACGAATTCCGCGCCGTCATCCACCGGGGCGGAGACGTCGCGCGGGTGCTCGACCAGCACGGCACGGTCCTGCTCGACGAATCCGACGACCGAACCGGCGCACGACCGGAAGTGCTGCGAGGCGACCTCCGCCGGATTCTGCTCGACTCCGTGCCCGCCGATACGGTCCGATGGGGACACAAGGTCACCCTGGTCCGCTCGCTCGGCGACGGACGACACGAACTGACCTTCGCCGACGGCTCGGCCGTCACGACGAATCTCCTCGTCGGCGCCGACGGCGCCTGGTCGAGAATCCGCCCGCTGGTATCCGACGCGAAGCCGGAGTACACCGATGTCACCTTCGTGGAGACATACCTCTACGACGTCGACCAACGGCACCCGGCGACGGCCGAAGCGGTCGGTGCGGGCGCCATGTACGCGCTCACCCCGGGAAAGGGGATCGTCGCGCACCGGGAAGCGGGCGACATCCTGCACACCTACGTCGAACTGAACCGCCCCGCCGAGTGGATCGCCGACATCGACTTCACCGACGCCACCGCCGCGAGAGCCCGAATCGCGGCCGAGTTCGACGGATGGGCCCCGGAACTCACCGCGCTGATCACCGACGGCGAAACCGCACCCGTCCCACGCATGATCCACACCCTCCCCGCCGCCCACCGCTGGGACCGCGTGCCAGGAGTGACGCTCCTGGGCGATGCCGCGCACCTGATGCCACCCTCCGGCGACGGCGCGAACCTGGCGATGCTCGACGGCGCCGAACTCGCGCGGTCGATCGCCGCGCACCCCGACGACATCGAAGCCGCCCTCACCGCCTACGAGACATTTCTGTTCCCGCGCAGCGCGGCGGCCTACGCGGACGCACACGAGGTGATCGACCTCTGCCTCGGCGAGCGCGCGCCGTTCGGACTCGTCGAACTACTCGAAGGCAGCCTCCAGGAACAGCACTGACTGCGACTTTGCCGCACATGCCGGAATGAAGCGTATTCACAGCTGACGCGCCATCTCCCATGGCTGACGATCCTGTTGGTGCCGCTGATCCTGGTGCTTCGCCCGAGAGTGCATCGATCACGCCCGAGAAGCCAGAGGCCCACCACGTCGGCTCCGCAGCGTCGCGTCGCCGGACCGACGCCCGTGCCGGACTCCGAATTGCTGGGTGCTGACGGGGGATCCACCGTATCCGTCGGTTATGGGGACGTCCCGGGCGACACTGAGTCGGCCGCGCCGGTAGCCCCGCAGATCGGACCGTGTGTTTGCCCGTAGGCGCGAGTTCGAGCCATACCTCTGGCACCGACCCCCGAGGTACCGACACGTCGGTTTTATAGCCGGTTCGCGCTGTCCGGCCCGCCGCGGCGGTTACGGTGAGTGCACGTCCACACTGAACCCAGGTCAGGAGTCGTCGTGCCGAAGTTGGAGATCAAGAGTAAATCCGAACTCTCCCGCAAAGAGGTATCCGAGCGACTCATCGCGATCGGACACGCCCTCGCCAGCGGCTCGGAGGTGGAAATGGGCTCCGGTGGCGATTCGATCGAAATCGTCGTCGCCGACCACGTCGAATGGGAACTCGAGATCGAAGTCGACGGCGACCGGACAGAAATCGAGATCGAGATCAGTTGGCGCGATGATCCGTCCGGCGGAGCCGTGGGCGACGCGGAGGCGGAGGCGGTGCCCGCGGTTCCACGCAAGGCCGCGCGGCGGGCCCGGGCCCGGAAAGCCACTGCCAAGTGATTCGCCGGTAATGACATGGATTCGGTGTGCGTTCATGCCACGCCCGTGACGCCTGTCGAGCACCGACCTGGTCGGTGACGCCGATGACCGGCGGTCGCCGATCGGGGCGTTGCTCGGCACGCAAATCGGGGATCGGGGCATCGGTGAAACGGAAACCGGATCGTTGCTGGTTGCGGTAGATGTGGGGGAGCCGCTTGCCGTTGTGAACGTGAATGTCGCCTGTTCCGGGATTAGAGTGGCAGGACCTGGAATGGAGGGCCTGAGGAGTACGCACCTGAGAGATACCGAGACCGCCTGTTCCGGAGACTGTTTCGATCCGGGGGATCGTTGGGTTCCAGTGGATCGCCGCTGGAAGGGCATGGACAAGCGGACTCTGGTGCCGGCGATGGTGGTGCTGGCTCTGGCTTTCGTACAGGGTGTACTGCTGCCGCGCATCGATGCGGCCGTCCCGGTCGATGATGTGACCGTGGTCGGCGATGTGATCGCGTTGGAGGGCGGCATCACGTTCCCGGCGGTCGCTGACTGGTCGCTGATGGACGGCGAGCGACTGGGTGAGGAAAGAAACACGCAGGCTTATCCCCGCGACGCGGTCCTGGCTCGCGGAGGTGCCCAGTTCAGTGTGCAGACCGGCGACTTCTCCGGTGACGTCGCCGCACTGCTGGCGCAGATCGAGAAGACCAACGATGCGTTGACCGGCGGGCACGGGTTGACCGCTGCGGGAGATCCGGTCGCGATCACCGCTCGAACCGGTGAGCCGGGTTTGATCACCAGGTACGCGTCGGCCGAATTGGACGGGGTGCTGGCCTCGAGGCAACGCGCCGCCCAGATCCCTACTAGTTGACATAATGTAGATTATCGGCGTTAAAATCCGCCTCATTTATGCCATATGGAAATAGCCTGAAGCGTCCGTTCCGAGGCCGCTCCGAAGGAGTTGCGAGCAATCCGGGATCGGCCGAGTTGAGATGCGACGCAAACCCCGGGAAAGTTTGCCCACTGACCTGATGGACAAGTTCTGTTCGCGCATAAATATGCATCACACATATCGTCACTGTGACGAATATTGCCCAAGAAAGCCCCGAGCGCGCCACAAACACCTGGTCTCGTGCTTTGCCGGATTCGCCGTCGGCGACCTCGGTCGTAGGCAACCGCGAGTTCACCGACCGGCTCGCAGCCACTTACGGCGCACGGCGCTCTAGTACGCGATCACAAGCGTGCCCGCGACGAAAAGCGGTGAGATGAGCCGATGGGCACTCCCCTGGGCCATCCCGCCTACAGCAGTCTCATGTTATGACATATATGCAGCTCATTGGTGAATTCTCTCTAGCCAGCACCTCGCCTGCGGTCTGGGCGATATCCAGCTCGTTCATTGACGCCCGGGTGCCCACGGCCCCGTCGCGCGCTGGATTCGACTGCGGGAAGCCTCCACCGGGGCGGCTGTCGCCGAGTTCGCGACGGGGTCGGTGGCCACCTCGAACCCGCTGCTTCGAGGTGGCGAACCGCGCGGCAAGTCGCGGCCGCGAGAGCTCAACCGGGGATATTGGGTTCGCGGTTGTTGGTCAACGGCCGTCGGTAGGACGGGTCGTCGGTGTCGCGCGAGGGGGTGCCGTTGAGGTGTATGTCGGCCACGTCGGCGAAGGGCAGCGGCATGGTCGGCACCATTCCCGACCATTCGATGGCGTTGGTGCGCAACGCGATACGCCACTCGCCTGCGCGCCGTTCGAGGCGGTCGATGTAGCGTCCGCCCGCGATCCAGTTGCTGTCGTCGCGGTTGCGTCCGACGAACAGGTAGTACAGCTCGGTGTGTGCGGTGTCCTCGTCGATGTCGACGGTGAGGTTCAGCAGATTGTGGTGGGTCGCGTACTGGCCGTTCGCGTGCATGGCCGAGGCCCAGTCGTAGAGGTCTGCGGGTCCGCCGACGAAATCGCCTGCGGCGATGGTCGCGTCGGTGTGGAAAGCCGACAGGAACAGTGCGCGATCGAAGCGGTCCATACCTCGGCTGAATCGCGTCAGCGTGTCGAGGATGTCCTGCCGGTCGAGCAGGGTTTCCAGCCGAGCGTTCCGATCGGTATTCAACGAGGTGGTCATGGTGTCCTTCGTAGGTTGGAGGGAAACGAGGATCAGATCGGCGACCAGAGGGGTTCGCCGCGTGTGGCGCGCAGCGAGGGAATCTGTCTGCCGTCGATATCGGTGACGCCGTAGGCATTGCCCAGTTCGGCGGTTATGAAGGTGCCGCCGCTGAGTTTCATCACTTCGGGGTCGATCGCGGCGGCCGCGATCACTCGGCCCGGGTACTCCGGTGAGCAGCCGTTCTCCGGCCGGGTGGATGCCTGCCCGCTCAGGCCGGGAATGTTTGCCAGGTTGCGTTCGGCACGCTCGGTGAAGGTCAGGCCCTGCCAGATCGAAATGGACGCGATGTCATAGGGTTTCAGTTCGACGGCCATATCTCGGGCCATTCGGTCGACGGCGGATTTCGCGGTGCCGAAGATGACGCCGTAGGTGTAGGAAACTCCGGTGTAGCCGGAGATAGCCACGATCAGTCCCGAGCGTTGCGGCGCCATGATCTTCGCGGCGTGCCAGGCTGTGACGAAATTGGATCGCACGCCGACATCGATCATCTCCCAGTTGGACAGTGGCTTCTTCCAGAACGGGTCCGGGTCGGTGAGATCCTCCGGCAACGAGAAGGCGTTGTTGACGAGGATGTCGAGGCGGCCCCGCTCGGATCGGACCCGTTCGAACAGCGCGGCGACCTGAGCGTCGTCGGCGTGATCGACCTGGACCGCGATACCGGTGCCGCCGCGGCGGTCACATTCGGCCGCCGTCTCGCCGACGGTGCCGGGCAGTGGACAGGTTCCCGGTGTCACGGTTCGACCGGTGACATAGACGGTGGCGCCCTGTTGTGCCAGCGCCAGCGCGATACCTTTGCCGATTCCACGGCTGGCTCCGGTCACCACGGCGACCGCGCCGGACAATGAATCCATGAAATTCCTTGCTGACGAGAACTATTCGGGGTTCAGGACGAGGTGATCCGCCCGAAGAAGGCCACACTGTGGTCTCGGGTGGTCGTTCCGGTGAAGTGATCACCGCTGAACGGCGCGCCCATCAGCCCCTGGGACCAGTCGGCGGCCACGCCGAGATCCTGGGTCCAGTCGTAGAGCATCGTGCGCTGGAGGATGCGCCATTCCCCGGTCCGCTGCTCGAACGTGTCCAGGTATCGCCCACCGAGCAGAATGTCGTGGTGTTCGGTGCCGTAGTCGACGCGGTGGTAGGCGAAGACATGGGTCTCGGCGAGCGCGGTGTCGCCGTCGAGTTCGATCAATGTCTGCCCGAGCAGGTGCTGAGTCACCGGAACCGCCGCGGCGCCGGGCACCACCCACGCCAGGTATTCGTCGAACGAGCCGGCGAAGATTCCGAAATCGGTTGTCGCGTCCGGCCAGAACGCGGCCCGCACGAGTGTGGCGTCTCGGCGATCTTCGCCACGGGCCAGCCCGACGAGGCGATTGCGGATCTGGTGCTGTGCGACGATGTCGCGCAGTTCGTCGGGGATGGTCATCCTCGGTGTCCTTCCGTGGCCATGGCGAAACTGCGGCTGATGTGGTCGATGAAACCGGTCGGGACCGGCGGCAGGACCCACGCGTCGGTGGTGTCGCGGATGGTCTCGATCTGTGCGGCGACCTCGGCGCTGGTCCATTGGGGCCGGTAGACACCGGGCGTTTCGGCGACGTAGGCGCGCGCGAGTCGTCCGGCGATCGCGACCAGCATGTCGCCGCTGACGGCGCAGGATTCGTGCGCCAGGTAGGCGACCGCGGGTGCGACGAGTTCCGGGGTCATGTCCGGGTAGGCGGAGGTATCGATGCCGTCGGCCATCCGGGTGAGCGCGGAGGGCACGATGACATTGGATTTCACGCCCGACGCGGCTCCTTCGAGGGCGACGACGTTCGACAGGCCGATCACACCGGCCTTGGCGGCGGCGTAGTTGGCGACCGATTGATTGCCGTACAGGCCCCCGATCGATGACGTCAGCACGACTCGCCCGTATCCGGCGCTGCTCATCACCGGGAACGCGGCGCGTACCGCGTGGAACGCGCCGCGCAGGTGCACGTCCAGGACCGCGTCGAAGTCCTCGTAGCTCAACTCGGTCAACGATCCGTAGCGGACGTTGCCCGCGTTGTGGATCAGTATGTCGAGCCGACCGTAGGTGTCCAGGGCCGCCTCGACGATGGACCGGCCGCCGGCGGGTGTGGCCACCGATTCACGGCAGGCGGTCGCTTCGCCGCCCGCCGCGGTGATCGCGTTCACGACCTCGGTGGCGACGTCGGATTCGATGGAATCACCGCGCATGGTGCCGCCGGGGTCGTTGACGATCACGCGCGCGCCCGCCGCCGCCAGCGATTCGGCGTAGGCGCGGCCCAATCCTCTTCCGGCGCCGGTGATCACGGCGACGCGGCCGTCGAATCTGAGTTCGGTCATGAAGAATTCCTGCCTAGGTGGCTGCGCACGACGTTGTCTCCTCCGATGGCCCACCCGCTCGGCTTAGGCAATTGCCTAAAATGCGGTGAGGAATTCGTAACATCCGACAGAGGGCTCGGTCAAGGGGCGGCACGGGAACCCGGGGTGGTCGGCCGGACCGCGCGATCAGACCACTTCCCCGCGATCTCGAACGACTCGCCCACCGATCCGGTCTGTACTGTCGAGTAGGTGGGGATTTCGCTCTTCGTGCCGTTCAAATACGATCTGGGCGGGCAGATTCGCGACGTGGAGCGGTTGGAAGGGATTCTCACGCGATTGCACGGGCCGTCCACTCCCGATCCGGCCTTGCTGCGCAGTTGGAACCTGTCCTATCTCGCGGGTCACGCGCCGATCATTCGCCACACGCTGCCCGAGGGGCGGGTCAGCCTCGGCGGCGTCGTGTGGCGCTATACGCGCCAACTGCAATTGTTCCCCTGGCTGGGCATCGCGTCGATCAACTATCGACTGTCCTCGGACGAGGCGGTGGCCGAACTGCTGACGGTCTACGACGACATCATCGATTGGAAGAATCGGGACTACATCCCCTATCTGGACAGAATGGGCGCACTCGGCGTGAGCCTGAGCAACCAGGTGGCGATCGATCCCGGGACGGAACTGGATCTGCACGCGGGCATCATCATTCGGTTGCGCGAGGCAGTCGCTCGGTTCGTCGAGCCGCGCCCGTTCCTCTACGCGTTCCACGACTACCGGATCTGCTGGATCGGTGACCGGCAGGACCTCGCGGATTCGACCGCCCGGCGACTGCTCTGGCTGTCGAGCACCGGTGACACCACCGACGACGCCGAGTCCACCTTCTTCCGCGCGGGCACCGTCGAGGTCGCCAGCTCGGGCTGGTCGACGGTGATCCGTGGGCTGACCAGGGCCTCGGATATCGACACCGCGTCCGTGCTCGGGTTGCTGAATCTCATTCACACGCACTGGTATGTCTGCCAGATGTGGATCAATGCCCACGAGGTGACCACCGCGCAACTGCGTGCGGGGTGGCGACATGCCGACGCGCACGTGCTGTCGGCCAGTCAACTCGCGCTGGCGGCCGCGTATCTGGCGGAGACCCGCAACCTCAACGTCATGCTCAAAGATCCCGAGATGCTGCGGGTGGCAGAGGATCTCGAAGCCCACTTCGAAGTCAGCAAGCATCACGACACCGCCCAGGCACGTCTGCGGGCATTGGAAAGCCACACTCGCCAGCTCGGCGACTACCGCAGCGAGGTCGAACTGCGCCGGTTCCAGGGACTGTTCGCGATCTCGGCCGCCGCGAGCGTCGCCGCGCTGGTGCCCGCGCTCGCGCAAATCGGCTTCTCCACCACACATGTCATCACCACGGTCGTGCCCCTGGCCGGAATCTGGGCGCTGTTCGCCGTCGACTACTCCCCGCTCCGTCGGTCCATAGCGCGGGGGTATCGCCGCCTGTCGGGTCGTGAACGCTGAGACGACGCCCCGAGAGGTGCCGCGTTCCGCAGATCAGGGAATGGCCGGTGCGCCACGCGGCGGCGGGAGTGCTCACCACGTTCGGCGTGACGACCGAAGGTGACGTCGACCGCGTATTCCCCCTCGCCTCGGTGGGTCGATGAGTCGTGGATCGTGTGGTCCGGATCCGCGCTGCTCCGCTGAGGCGACGGTGACTGCGCGGAGAAGCCGGGGTCGCCCGTTTGTTCACCGCTCGAATCTGAACTACTGTGCGGACAGTTGTCCGAACTGTTCGTGGTCGGCGAAGGGTCGACTCCGCGCTGTCTCCAGGCCCGGATCGGCACGGCGATCACGTCGGAGGGTGAGGTTGTCCATGAACGAGTCTCCGCACGGTGTGTTCGTCGCAGACGGTGAGAGTTGCGTTCCCACTCCGCTCGCCCGAGGCCCGTGGGGAGACTTCGTCAGCGGTCAATATGTGGGCGGGTTGCTGAGCAGGGCTATCGAACGGTGCGTGAACGACACCGAATTGCATCCGACGCGGGTGACGATCGATCTGTCGGGCCGAGCCCTGCTCGCGCCGGTCACCGTGAAGACCACGGTCCTTCGCCGAGGCAGGCGTATCTGCGTGATCGACGCCGCGATGGTTCAGGAAGGCGCCGAGGTCGCCCACGCGCGCGCGGTCTATCTGCGGCGCGGCGAACAGTCGCCCAATCAGGTCTGGACTTCGCCGATAGAGATGCCGCCGCCACCGGAGATTCCGACGACTCCGCCGTCCGGTTCGGCGAGCCACGGCCTCATCTACAGCGCCGACGACCCCGGCGTGCCGGGCGCGGATCTGAGGTCGTGGGAGAGCGCGAGCCAGAAATTCATCTGGCTCACCTACCTCACTCCCCTGGTCAGCGGCGAGAAGTTGACGCCGCTGACCCGCGCGGTCATGGTGGCCGATTCCGCCAGTGCGGTCGCGAATTACGGTGCGAGCGGGCTGCATTTCATCAACGCCGACTACACGGTGACGCTGTCTCGGCTGCCTGAAGGCCCTTCGGTGGGCATGGCGGGGCTCACGCACAACAGCGAAGCGGGGATCGCCACGGCTTCGGTCGCCCTGTTCGACCGGCGCGGCCCGATCGGCACCGCGGTGACGGTCGGCATCGCCAACGGCGGCTTTCGTCCGACCGGCGCACGCGGTGCCGCCACGTCGACCTGATCCGGGTCGCCCCGCCGCCGGGACTGTCGCGCCCGTGCCGATCCCGCGGTTGCGGATCGGCGACACCGTGCTCACCGGCGGTGAAGCCGTCCGATCACTCGAACGGTTCTTCGCCTTCGAGTTTGGTGCGGTGCAGCAGGCGGCCGGAGTCCGGGTTGTAGGGCGTGGCCCGGTGCATGGTTCCGGTGTTGTCCCAGATCACCAGGTCGCCGACAGACCAGCTGTGGCGGTAGACGAACTGCGGTTGGGTGGCCCAATCGCGCAGGCGCACCAGCAGGTCCACGCTCTCGCGGAATTCCGTGTCGATGACGTGGCGGGCGGTGCATCCGAGGACCAGCGATTTGCGTCCGGACTGATGCGTCCACACCAGCGGCAGTTCGCGGTCGCCGATGGCCATCATCCGGCGCAGGGTCCGGTAGTCGGGTTCGGGGTCGTAGTAGAACAGGGTGTTCCAGGCCGAGTGCATGACCCGCAACTGCTCGACACGTTCCTTGTCCTCGTCGGACAGGTCGTCGTAGGCGGCGTAGGTGTTGCAGAACTCGGTGTCGCCGCCGCCGTCGGCGGGCAGGACCTTCGACGAGAGCAGCGAGGCCCGGATCGGGACCTCGTTCATGGTGCCGTCGATATGCCAGTACAGCGAACCCTTGAGGTAGTCGGCCTGTTTGTTGACCGCGGTGTCGAGGGTGACGTTGTAGACCTCCTCGCCGCTGCGTTCGGGGGCGAACGTGCCCAACGTCTTGGTGAACGCGATGTGCTCGCTGTCGGTGAATCCGATCTGCGGGAAGACCAGTACCCCTCGTTGTTCGAGGAGGTCGCGCAGTTCGGCGGCGTGGACGCCGCTCAGCAGCGCTGTCTTGTCGGCGTGGATCGCGGTGGCGATGCGTGGGGTCAGGTCCACCGTCATCAACGTGTCGGTCGTGTCCGAAACGGATTGTGGCGCTGGGGATTGGGGCATGAAGATCTCCTTCGCGGGGCGTCGCGACGATGCGACCGCGATCAGCGTCGGTGTCGCCGCACCGATAACTATACATATGTGTCTAGTTATTTCGACATCTCGGCACTGTCGGCTTCCGCGACGTCGTAGAGTCGTGAGGTGGTGCGAAACCGTCCGGTGGGAGTGGAGCGACGAGGCGGCCGTCCGACGCACGCCGAAGCCGCGGCGCTTCATCAGCGACTGCGCGACGCGGCGGTCCGGACATTTCTCGAGAACGGCTACGACGCGACCACCATGGTGGCGATCGCGGAGGCCGCCGGTACCGCGAAGGCCACCCTCTACGCCCGCTATCCCGATAAACGGGCGGTCTTTCTCGATGTCATCCCCTGGGCGTTGAGCCGGGCCGTGCCGCCCGATCCGGCCCCCACCGATGACGACGACCTGCGCGGCACGCTGATAGCGATCGGTCGCGGAGCGCTCGATCACGCGCTCGATCCCGACATCGTGCAACTGCACAAGATCGCCAGGACCGAAGCGCACCGATTTCCCGAATTCGCGCTCGCCGCCGACTCGTTCGGCTGGTCACGCCGTCAACAGCAGGTGATGGAGGTGCTGCGCCACCATGTCGAGGCGGGGGTCCTCGATCTCGACGACATCGAGTTGGCGGCGGAGCACTTCATCGCGGTGGTGGAGATCCTGCCCGCGCGACTGGCCGATTTCGGTGTCTATCGCAGCCCCGTGGAACGACAGCGTCACCTGGTGCACGCGGTCGATCTGTTCCTGCGGGGCGCGCAGGCGCGTTAGACCGCGGTGCGGCCCGCCAGCCGTTGCACGGCGTCCTCCATGTGTTCGACCAGTAGCGCGCGCGCCCGCTGCGGTGGTCCGGCGCTGACCGCAGCGCGCAGGTCGACGTGTTCGCGGGCCTGATCGCGCAGATCGGGGTAGGTGGTCTGGAGGGCGCCCAGACACATCCGAGTCTCGATCAGCAGGGTTCGCGCGGCGCGGACCAGGCGCGGACTGCCCGCGCATTCCACGAGCGCCTCGTGGAATGCCTGGTCGGCGTCGGAGACTCCGACGGGATCGCCGCGTTCGGCGGCGGCGCACATCAGCTCGACGCTGGGTCCCAGTGCCGCCTCGGCGCGGTCGCGGTAGCTGGTCAGGATCAGTTCCAGGGCGCCGCCTTCGATGGCGGTTCTGGCTCGGTAGATGTCGATCACGTCGTCGATGGTGAGTTCGATGACGAAGATGCCCCGATTGCGGATGCTGTAGAGCAGACCTTCGGAGACCAACCGCTGCATCGCTTCGCGGATCGGTCCTCGTGACACCTCGAATCGTGCGGCCAGGTCGGCCTCGCCGAGTTGGGAGCCGGGCGCGAGGCTGCCGCGCATGATGGCCTCGCGCAGTCGGTCGGCGATCATCTCCGCGGTGGAGCGTTTGTTGACCGGTTCGAAATCAACGATCGACATGGGGTCTCCCTTCGGCGAAGAGGGTGCCCAGTGCCGGGCAGGTCGGGGTGAGACCGGCCAGCCGCAGTCCCGCCCAGAGGGTGACCTGATTCGCGGTGAGTACCGTTTTGCCCAGGGCCGTTTCGAGTTCGGGCAGTATCGCGAGGGTGTGCATGGCGGTGTCGGGGACCAGTATCGCCTGGGCGTCGGGATGATCGTTGGACTCGGCCAGTTTCCTGACCTCGGCGGCGGTCATCGTGCCGACTTCGGCGGCGGTGTCGATCCCGGCGCTGGACAGGGAGACGACCTCCACGCCGGCGTCGGCGAGGAATTCGACGAACAGTTCGGCGACCTCGTCGGGGTAGCTCGCGGCCACCGCGACGGTGCGCACGCCGAGGTGACGGGTGGCGTCGGCGAAGGCGAGGCTGGTGCTGGTCGCGGGTACTCCCGCGGCTCGGGCCAGTGCCTGGACCTGGTCGCGGGCGCCGCGCGGGCCGTAGACGAAACTGCCCGAGGTGCACGCCCACACGACGGCGGCGGGGCGGTGCGGGGCGAGCAGGTCGGCGCCGCGGCGCAGTTTGGCGGGGCTGCCGAGGTCGAGCAGTTCGGGGATCGCGTGCAGATCCGTGCCGTAGATGTGCGCGACCGGCAATTCCACGTCGAGCCCCGCCGCGCCCAACTCCGTTGCCGCCAAAGGGTAGTCGTCCTCGGCGGCGTGGTCGGGGTAGATGAAGCCGATGGTGGGTGCGCGCATAGGTCGGTTCCGTTCAGAAGACGTTGTGTAGCCACTTTCCCGGACCCATCATCGGAAGTTTCATCCGGCCCAGACAAGCCCACATGGTGAGCTGGTTGGCGGTGAGTACGGGTTTGCCGAGTGCTTGTTCGAGCGGCTCGATGACATCGTAGGTAGGCAGGTTGGTACAGCTGACGAACACGGCCTGGGACCGGGGATCGTCGGCGCCGATGATTCGTTCGGCGATGGTGCGGTAGTTGACCTTCCAGATGCCGCCGCCCAACCCGAGGTGGTCGGAGCGGATGACGCGACAGTGGGCCTGGCCGAGGAAGTCGTGCAGTTTGCGGGTGAGGACCTCGTCGTAGGGGGTGATCACCGAGATCCTGCTGATGTCGAGATGACCGATCGCCTCGATGAGCGCGCCGGAGGTGGTGACCGCGTCGCGGGCGCCCGCCGCGCAGATGGTGTCGCGTAGCGACCGCTCGTGCTCGAGGCCGTTGATGAAACTGCCCGAGGTGCACAGGTAGGCGATGACCTCCGGTTCCACGTGCATGATGTCGCGGGTAGCGGCGGTCAGGTGCAGCGGGTTGGAGACCAGTTCGGCCATCGCGAGCGACACCGGCACCGGTTCGTAGGGTGTGCGCGCCAGGTGCAGACTCACTTCCAGGGGCGCCCACCGCCAGAGTTCGCGTTCGAGTGCGAGGTCGAACGGAGCGATGATCCCGATGCCGCGTTGGGCTACGGGTCCCTCTATCTCTGGGAAGCTGAGTTCCACTACGGCCCCTCTCGCGCTCAGCCGGGCAGACCTCCGAACACGATCGGATTGTTGACAATCATACGATGGGTTTTTAGTGTGTCAATGTGGAACAGGGTCCGATCATCACCGTCCTGCACGGCGACAGCCTGCCCGACGACGATCTCATGGCCCCCGTCCGTGAGCGTGCCGTCGTCCGCTACACCGACGCATCGGGCCTGAGTAAGGCACTGCGCGGCGCCGAGGTCCTGTTCGTCTACGACTTCCTCACCCGCGCGCTGCCCGGAGCGTGGCACGCGGCCGATGCGCTGCGTTGGATCCACATGGGTTCGACCGGGGTGGATCCGGTGATGTTCCCCGAGGTGCGCGCCGGCGATGTCGTCGTCACCAATACGCGCGGGCTGTTCGACTCCGCCATCGCCGAATACGTACTGGGGCAGATTCTTTGCTTCGCCAAGGATCTGCCCGGCTCGCTGCGACTGCAACAGCGCGGCGTGTGGCGCCATCGCGAGTCAGAACGGATCTCGGGCGCGACCGTGCTGGTCGTGGGCACCGGGCCGATCGGGCGGGCGATCGCGCGCTTGTTGCGCGCGGCGGGTATGACGGTGCGGGCGGTGGGCCGTCGCGCCCGCGCCGAGGACCCGGATTTCGGGACCGTCGGCGTCGATCTCCACGCCGAACTTCCCGGTGCGGATTACGTCGTCGCCATCGCGCCGCTGACCCCGCAGACCCGGAACATGTTCGACGCGAGAGCGTTCGCCGCGATGAAACCACACGCGAGGTTTGTCAACGTGGGCCGTGGGGAACTCGTTGTCACCGACGATCTCCTCGCCGCGCTGCGCGACGGATCGATCGCCGGTGCGGCCCTGGACGTGGTGGATCCCGAGCCGCTGCCGGCTCGGCACCCGCTGTGGCAGCTGCCCAATGTGATGATCACCCCGCACAATTCGGGTGACTTCATGGGTTGGCGCGGCGGAATCGTCACCGCGTTCGTCGAGAACTTCGAGAACTGGATCGCCGACCGGCCGTTGGACAACGTCGTCGACAAGGAGCTGGGGTATGTGCCCGGCTGAAGGAGCCCACGCCATGAGCAACCCCCGGAACACTCCGCCTACCGATCCGGTCGCCATGACAGCCGTCGAGTTGGTCTCGGCCTACGCCGCCGGTGTCCTGTCCCCCGTCGAGGCGACCGAGGCCGTGCTGGAAACGATCACCGCGCGTGACGAGGCCGTGAACGCCTTCTGCCTGGTCGACCCCGATCGCGCCCTGGTGCAGGCCAAGGAATCCGAGGCGCGCTGGCAGTCCGGTCACGTGCGTGGCCTGCTCGACGGCGTGCCGATCTCGATCAAGGACATCTTCCTCACCGAGGGCTGGCCGACCAGGCGCGGATCGACCTCGATCGACCCGGGTGGACCCTGGACCGAGGACAGTCCGGTCGCGGCGCGGCTGCGCGCGGACGGGATGGTCTTCCTCGGCAAGACCACGACCCCCGAAATCGCGTGGAAGGCGGTCACCGACAGTCCGTTGACCGGCATCACCCGCAACCCGGCCGATCCCACGACCACCGCGGGCGGCTCCTCGGGCGGGAGCGCGGCGGCGGTGGCGGCGGGAATGGGACCGGTGTCGGTGGGCACCGACGGCGGCGGCAGCATCCGTATTCCGGCGTCGTTCTGCGGGATCGTCGGATTCAAACCGACCCACGGCCGGATCCCGTTGTATCCGGCCAGTCCGTTCGGACCACTGGCGCACGCGGGCCCGATGACCCGAACGGTCGAGGACGCCGCGCTGCTGATGGATATCCTGTCGCTGCCCGATCCGCGCGACCCGACCGCGCTCGCGCCGATGATCACCACCTTCCGTGGGCAGATGACGCGTGACGTGCGCGGCCTGACCGTCGCCTATTCCCCGACACTGGGCTATGCCGAGGTCGATCCCGAGGTCGCCGGACTCGTCGACGCGGCCGTGCGGTGTCTGGCCGAGGCCGAATTACGGGTCATCGACGCCGATCCCGGCTTCGAGGACCCACGCGAGGCGTTCGAGGCGCTGTGGGCGGCCGGGGCCGCGACCATGTTGGCGAAACTGCCCGAGGGTGCCCGTGAGCGGGTGGATCCGGCACTGCGGACCGTGTGGGAGCGCGGTGACGGTGTCGGCGCGGTCGAGTATCTCGAGGCGCGCGATGTCGCGGCGCGGGTCGGCATCAGGATGGGTGAGTTCCATACCGCCTACGACGTGCTGATCACGCCGACGATGCCGATCACAGCGTTCGAGGCGGGCCACGATGTGCCTCCGGGCAGCGGTATGCACAGTTGGGCGCAGTGGACGCCGTTCACCTACCCGTTCAACATGACCCAGCAGCCCGCGATCAGTATTCCGGTGGGCACCACCGCGGCGGGTCTGCCGGTGGGGTTGCAGATCGTGGGTCCGCGTCATTCCGACGATCTGGTGCTCGCCCTGGCCCGCTACGCCGAACTCGTGATCGCCGCCTGACGTGATCTTCGCCTGACCCTGGCCGAGCGCGAAATGCCCCCTGCGACAACCGATATCGCAGGGGGATTTCGTTGCCCTGTCAGGCGCGGGCGAACGCCAGGGTCTCGCCGTGCACGCCGTGCAGCCACAGGTCGTTACAGGCGGCCGCGATATCGGCGAGGCCGTCCTCGATGGTCGCGAAGACATTGCCGGGCACCCAGCCCATGTCACCGTTGATCAGCAGGTTGTTGCGGCCGTAGAAGATCGCGAGATCGGTCGCGCCGAGTTCGTGATGGGCCGCCGAACCGGGGTCGTAACCGTAGGCGGGATTGCCGATCTCCCACGGTTCGAAATCGAACAGGCAGACATCGCCCGGGATCGGGGTGACGGTCGGATTCTCGCGGTGCGGGGCCGCGCCGATCCTGGGGACCAGCGTGTACACCTCGTTGCGGGCGTATTTGGCGTGGAAGGCGTCGCCCTCGTGGGGCAGTGAGTTCCACACCGCCTCGCAGGTGCCGGGCGCGTCCTCGTCGAGCAGGCGCGCGCGGCAGCTCACTGCGGATTTGGTCAGGGTGATGGTGATGTAGCGGGCCATGGATCCTGCTTTCGGGTCGGTGCTCGCGGTCACAGCTCGGCGAGGACTTCGGACCAGATGGCGAGCGCGTCGTCGATCTGGTCGTCGGTCACGATGAGCGGCGGGATCATGCGCACGACGTTGCTGTGCGCGCCGCAGGTGAGCAGCAGCAGTCCTTTGTCCACCGCGCGCCGTTGCGCCGCGGCGGCGGTCTCGGGATCGGGTTCGCCGGTGAGCGTGGTGAATTCGGCTCCGGCGAGCAAACCGAGGCCGCGCACGTCACCGATCGCCTTGCTGGCAGTGCCGCGCAGGCCACCGAGCAGTCGGGCGCCGCGGGCGGCGGCGTTGTCGACCAGATGTTCGGACTCGATGACTTCGAGCGTGGCGATCGCGGCCGCGCAGGCCACGGCGTTGCCGCCGTAGGTCCCGCCCTGCGAACCCGGCCACGCCCGCGCCATGAGTTCGCGCGAGGCCGCGATTCCCGAGAGCGGGAATCCGCTGGCCAGGCCTTTGGCGATGGTGATCACGTCGGGGCGCGCGCCGAAGTGCTGGTGGCCGAAGAACTTTCCGGTGCGCCCGAAACCGGTCTGGATCTCGTCGAAGATCAGCAGGATGCCGTGCCGGTCGGCGCGTTCGCGCAGGCCCTGGAAGAACGTGGCGTTGCCGGGGATGTAGCCGCCCTCGCCCAGCATCGGTTCCACCACGAACGCGGCTGTTTCCGCCGGTGAGGTGAGGGTGGCCAGCAGGTAGTCCAGTTCGCGCAGTGCGAAGTCGGTGGCCTCGGCTTCGCTCCAGCCGTAGCGGAAGGCCGTGGGGAACGGGGCCACGTGCACACCCGACATGAGCGGGCTGAATCCGGCCGAGAAGCGGGTGCCCGAGGTGGTCATGGTCGCCGCGGCGACGGTGCGGCCGTGGAATCCGCCGTGGAAGACCACGATATTCGGGCGTCCGGTGGCCTGGCGGGCCAGGCGCAGTGCCGCTTCCACCGCCTCGCTACCGGAATTGGCGTAGAAGACCGAGTCCAGGCCTTCGGGCAGCACGGTGCCGAGCCGTTCGGTGAGTTCGAGCAGCGGTCGATGCATGACCGTGGTGTATTGGCCGTGGATCAGTTTCGCCACCTGCGCCTGGGCCGCGGCGACCACGTGGGGGTGGCAGTGGCCGGTGCTGGTGACGCCGATGCCCGCGGTGAAGTCCAGGTAGCGCGTGCCGTCGGTGCTGTAGAGGTAGCAGCCCGCGCCGTGGTCGACGACCACGGGGGTGGCTTGTTTGAGTACTGGCGACAGTTCGGTCATGGTGATCGCCCTCCCGGAGTGGGGGTGGTCCGTGAACGTCGACGGGCCGGTGTCGGTTATCTGCTGACTATTGTCGGATTGTTGACAATATGCATAACATGGCAGCAGGGTCCGCAGCAATGGTCCACGGCTGCGGCAGGGATGGAAGGACCGTTGTCGATGCTCGCCGAAACAACGCTGACCGCCGCGGAACGAAACGCCGTCGCGAGCGTGCCCACCGGTCTGTATATCGCCGGCCGGTGGCGCGACACCTCCGCGACGCTGCCCGTGATCGATCCGTCCACCGGCGCGGTGCTGTGCGAGGTCGCCGACGCCTCACCCACCGACGGACTCGACGCGCTCACCGCCGCGTCGCGGGCACAACCGGGCTGGGCCGCCACTCCCCCCAGGGAACGCAGCGATCTGCTCATGCGCGCGCACCGGGCATTGCTCGACGACACCGAACGCCTCGCCCTCGTGATGACCATAGAGATGGGTAAACCACTGGCCGAGGCACGCGGCGAGATCGCCTACGCCGCCGAGTTCTTCCGCTGGTTCGCCGAGGAAGCGGTGCGCCTGGACGGCGGATACCTGCCCGCCCCCGGCGGCGGATCGCGTTTCGTGGTCACCAGGCAGCCCGTCGGGCCCAGCCTGCTCATCACGCCCTGGAACTTCCCGATGGCCATGGGCACCCGCAAGATCGGCCCCGCGCTGGCGGCGGGCTGCACCTGCGTGGTGAAACCCGCCGAGCAGACCCCGCTGTCGATGCTGGCGCTGGCCGAGATCCTCGACCGCGTCGGTGTGCCCGCCGGAGTCGTCAACGTGCTCACCACCTCCGATCCCGGCCCGGTGATGACACCGCTGATCCTCGACGGCCGCTCACGCAAACTGTCCTTCACCGGTTCGACCGAAGTCGGCAAACGTCTGCTCGAACAGTGCGCGCGCACGGTGATGCGCACCTCGATGGAACTCGGCGGCAACGCCCCCCTCATCGTGTTCGACGACGCCGATCTCGACGAGGCGATCGACGGCGCGCTCGCGGCGAAGATGCGCAACACCGGGCAGGCCTGCACCGCGGCGAACCGAATCTACGTGCAGCGCGGCATCGCCGACGAATTCGCCGCGCGACTGGCGACCCGATTGTCGGCCATGCCGATGGGGCGCGGCACCGAAGCGGGAGTTCTCGTCGGTCCGCTGATCGACGGCGACGCGGTCGCCAAGGTCGAACGACTCGTCGCCGACGCCGTCGGACGCGGCGCCACCGTCCTCGTCGGAGGCGCGCGCACCGACGGCCCCGGACATTTCTATCCCCCGACCGTGCTGACCGGCGTGCCCGAGGACGCCGAACTGTTCCACACCGAGATCTTCGGCCCGGTCGCGGCGATCACCACCTTCGACTCCGAATCCGAGGTCGTGGACCGGGCCAACGACACGCCCTACGGATTGGTGAGCTACGTGTTCACCCAGAATCTGCGCCGCGGATTACGGGTCTGCGAGGCCCTCGACACCGGAATGGTCGGCCTCAATCAGGGGGTGGTGTCGAATCCGGCCGCGCCGTTCGGTGGGGTGAAGGAATCCGGACTCGGCCGCGAGGGCGGTCTGACCGGTATCGACGAATTCCTCGAAACCAAATACATCGGAGTGCGACTGTGAGCAATCGGCGAATCGCGACCATCCCCGGCGACGGGATCGGCGTGGACGTGACCACCGCGGCGGTCGAAGTCATCGACGCGGTGGTACCGGGAATCGAATGGACCGAATTCGACTGGTCGTGTGAGAACTATCTGCGCACCGGCGCGATGATGCCCGCCGACGGGCCCGAACAGCTGGCCGGATTCGACGCGATCTTCCTCGGCGCGGTCGGATTCCCCGGTGTGCCCGACCATATTTCGCTGTGGGGCCTGCTGATCCCGCTGCGGCGCGCGTTCGGGCAATACGTCAACCTGCGCCCGGTCCGGCTGTTGCCGGGCACCGAATCGGCCCTGCGCGACCGCACGGCCGACGATCTGGACATCCTGATCGTGCGGGAGAACTCCGAAGGGGAATACTCCGAGATCGGCGGCACCCACAACCCAGGCAGGCCGGACGAATTCGTACTCCAGGAATCGGTGTTCACCAAGGTCGGATGCGAGCGCATCATGCGGTACGCGTTCGAACGGGCCGCCGAGCGCGGTGGCCGACTCTGCTCGGCCACCAAATCGAACGGACTGATCCATTCGATGCCGTACTGGGACGACGTCTTCGACCGCATCGCGACCGAATATCCCGGTGTACGGACCCGGCACATGCACGTCGACGCGCTGGCGGCCGAAATCGTGCTGCACCCCGACCGCCTCGACGTGATCGTCGGCTCGAACCTGTTCGGCGACATCCTCTCCGACCTCGCCGCCGCGGTCACCGGCGGGCTCGGCCTGGCCCCCTCGGGCAATATCAATCCCGATCGCGGCGTGCCGTCGATGTTCGAGGCGGTACACGGCAGCGCCCCCGATATCGCCGGACAGGGCATCGCCAACCCCGTCGCGCAGATCCTGGCCGGGGCCATGATGCTCCAACACCTCGGTGAACACGCCGCGGCGGCCGCGGTGGACCGCGCGGTCTGCGAAATCCTCGCCGAAGGCCGTATCCGCACACCCGACCTCGGCGGCACCTCGACCACCGAGGAACTGGGTACCGCGATCGCCGAGCGAGCCGCCGAGGTGGCGCATCTGGCACCGGCATGACACTCGCGCGTCACCGCGCCGCAGCACGTGCCCGTCAGCGCCCGGTGAGCAACGCGAGTTCCTCCGACAGGGCCTTCACGGTGTCGTGGATCTGGTCCTCGCTGTGACACGCGGTGACGAAGAACCGCAGGCGTGCGAGGTTCTCGGGGACGGCCGGGTACAGGATCGGATTGACGTTGATGCCACGGCACAGGAGCGCGGCCGACAGTTTCAGCGTCTTGTAGGAGTCGCCCACGATGCACGGGATGATCGGGGTGTCGCTGCTGTCGCCGGTATCGATTCCGGCCTCGCGCGCCAGGCGCAGGAACAGCCGCGAGTTGTGCCGCAGGCGTCGCAGCGGTGCGCGATCGGCGCGCAATTCGCGTATCGCCGCCGTCGAGGCGGCCGCGTTCATCGGTGTCATGCCGACGCTGTAGACGAATCCGGGAGTTGTGTACTTGAGGAAGCGGATCAGTTCCGCGCTGCCCGCCACATAGCCGCCACAGCCCGCCAGGGCTTTGGACATCGTGCCCGACCACAATTCGACCTCGCGCCGATCGACGTCGAAGTATTCGCCGATGCCGCCGCCGCTCGCGCCCAGCACACCGATGCTGTGCGCTTCGTCGATCATCAGCAGGGCCCGGTGCTTCTTCTTGATCTCGATGATCGCGGGCAGATCCGGGATATCGCCGTCCTGGCTGTAGACGCCTTCCACGAGAATGAGCACGCGCCGGTACTGGTGTCGGATCTCGCTCAGCAGGCCGTCCAGCGCGGCATGGTCGTTGTGCGGGAACGGTCGACGGGTAGCGCCCGACAGTTTGCACCCCTGCAGGATGCTGTCGTGCGCGAGGCTGTCGTGGATGACGAGGTCCTGCGGGCCGACGATATGGCCGATGACCGTCACGTTCGTCGAATGGCCGCCGACCAGCGCGATGGCGTCCTCGGTACCGAGCAGGGCGGCCAGTTCGGCTTCCAGTTCACGGTGCACCGGCTTCTCACCGGAGAGCAGGCGGCTGGCCGATACCGAACTGCCGTAGCGGGCCACCGCGTCCTGCACCGCCGCGACGACCGCGGGGTGACCGGACAGGCCGAGGTAGTTGTAGCTGGCGAAGTTGACGACCTCGGCGCCGCCGATGACCGAGGTGTCGCCGGTGACTCCGTCGTTGATCAGGAAATACGGGTTGGACAGGCCGAGCGATTCGGCGCCGGAGAGCCGGTCGGCGATCTCGCGTACCTCGGCGAAATCGCCGATCCGGTATTCCGGTGCGACGGTGCCGGGCCGCTGTTCCTCGACGGACGGGTCGAGTGATCCGGTGTCGGCGGCCGTCGCCGGTGAACTCGTGCCGGTCGCGGGCGCGACCGTGTCGGTCGCCGGTATCGGCGTGAGCTGATCGATGACGTAGGTGGTGACCTGGCCCATGGTGCTATCGGCGGTCAACCGGGTCGGGTCCACGGTCAAGCCGGGGACCTTGCGTACCAGGCCGGCGAACAGGTCGGTCAACATCAGCGAATCGAAGCCGAGGCCGTCACCGAGGGTGTGTGTCTCGCGCAGCCGATCGGCCGGGAAGCCGCTCACCCTGGCCAGTTCGCAGCGCACAATGACCGCGACCGCGTCGGGGAGCGGGCGCGCGGAATCGGCCACGCCGGGGCGAGGTTCGTCGGTCACGGTGCGCGGCGCGCCACCGGTGGTGGACGCCGCTACCATGTCCGCCAAGATCGCGTTCTGCGCCCGGAAGTGCGCGATCACCCGATCCGTCGTCGCTTCCTCGGTCGGTGCGGAATCCACAGAGCCGGTGGATGATTCGAATCGATGTCCGGTGGTCGAGTCGAGCGCGGGTGGCTCGATCCAGAATCGGTGCTCGACGGAGAACTCGTAGCCCGGCAGGCGATGACGGACGCGCTGCGCCGGTTCGTAGAGTGCGTTCCAGTCGGGGTCGAGACCGTCGCGGTACAGCGCGGCGACGGTTTCGGCGAGTTCGTCGCCGGTGGCGTTCGGGCCGGGGCTCGGAACCAGGGTCCGGTCACGGAGTTCGGGACGCATCCGCCCCACCGACGCGGCGAGCACACGACGGGGGCCCACCTCGATGACGTGGGTAGGGTCGGTGCCGAGCGCGGCTTCGGCGGCGGCGCCGAAAAGGACTGTCGCGCCGATGTGTTCGGTCCAGTAGTCGGCGTCCATGGTCTCGTCGGCGCCGAGCAGCCGCCCGCGCACGGTCGAGTAGATCGGCACCGCGGGCGCACGGTAGGAGCATGTGGCGGCGACGGCCTCGAACTCGGCCAGTATCGGTGCCATCAGCGGACTGTGGAACGCGTGGGACACGGTGAGCGACTTGGCGATCACCGACCGCGTGCGCAGCAGCGCGCGGATGCGGGTGATCGCCTCGGCCTCACCGGAGAGGACGAGATCGGTCGGACCGTTGACAGCGGCGATCGCGACCGACGGTTCGTCGGCGAGCACATCGGCCACCTGTGTGGTCGCGGCTCGTACGGCGAGCATCGCGCCGCCGTCGGGCAGGCTCTGCATCAGTCGCCCGCGCGTCACGACCAGCCTGCACGCGTCCTCGAGATCGAACACTCCCGCCACGGCGGCGGCCGCGAATTCGCCGATGCTGTGCCCGATCAGCCATGCCGGCCGCACGCCCGCGTCGGCAAGTGCCTTCGCGATGGAGTACTCCATCGCGAAGATCGCGGGTTGCGCGAGTTCGGTGCGGTCGATCTCGAGGTGCTCGTCGAGCAGCAGATCTCGTACAGAGCGGCCCAAGTGGTCGGTCATGGTGTCCTCGACCGCCGCGAGCGCACGCCGGAACGGCGGACTCGCCGTATGCAGGGCTTTTCCCATTCCGGCGTATTGCGAACCCTGTCCGGTGAACATCCAGCCGCCGCGCACCGTGTTCGCGACACCGGATCGCAGACCTTCACGAAGGCGCGCGACCGCCTCCTCGCGGTCGCGGGCGACGATCGCGAGCCTGCTACGGCCCGACGATTTGACCTGGTTGCTCGTCCAGCACGACTGCGCGAACCGGTCCCCCGGCATCGACTCCAGCGTCTCGGCAATCCGAAGCGCGTTGCGTCGTAACCCTTCCTCGTTGTCCGACGACAGTGTGAGCACCCCCGCGCCGGACGCTGCCGCTGTCCGGGTGCTCGGGGCACTGGCCAGCACCATGTGCACATTCGTGCCGCCGATGCCGAAGCTGCTGACACCGCAGTGCGAGTATCCGTCCAGCGGCATGGGTTCGGCGAGCAGGCGCAGGCCGTGCTGGGCCATCCGCAGCCGGGGGTTCTCCTGGTCGGCGAATCTCGACGCGGGAACGACACCGTGGTGCAGCCCGAGTGTGGCCTTGATGAGACCCGCGATGCCCGCGGCGCCCTCGGTATGCCCGAGATTGCCCTTGATGGAACCGATGCCGCAGGGCCGCACCCGGTTGTTCGCGTGCAGCGCGCCGAGCGCTTTGACCTCGATCATGTCGCCGAGCACCGTTCCGGTGCCGTGGGCCTCGATGAAATCCACTTCCTCGGGGCCGACCCCGGACCGTCGATATGCTTCGGCGATCACTCCCTGCTGTGCCCACCGGTTCGGTGCGGTGATGCCGTTGCTGCGCCCGTCGGAGTTGACCGCGCTGCCTTTGATCACCGCGTAGATCGGCAGCCCCGCCGCCTGTGCGTCGGCCAACCGGCGCAATACGAGTACCGCGACACCTTCCCCGCGCACGATCCCGTCGGCGTTGCCGCTGAACGGTTTGCACCGGGCATCGGGTGCCGAGAGCCCTGCCTGGGTGTAGAAGACACCGACCGCGGGGGTCAGCACGAGGTTGACCCCGCCCGCGACGGCCTGGTCGCACTCGCCGCCGGCCAATGCGGCGCAGGCGAGATGGACCGCGACCAACGACGAGGAGCAGGCCGTGTCGACCGCCATGCTCGGACCTTTCAGGTCGAACTGGTAGGACAGGCGGTTGGCGGTCATGAAGTATCCATTGCCGGATCCGTGCTGCGGGGTGATCGCGGCGTAATCGCTCATCTGCAGATTCGCCCACTCGTTGGCCATCACGCCGACGAAAACCCCTGTCCGCGAACCGGACTGGGCGCGTGGATCGAGGGTGGCGTCTTCGAAGGCCCGCCAGGTGGCCTGTAGCAGCAGCCGTTGTTGCGGATCCATCGCTTCGGCCTCGCGCGCGGTGATGCCGAAGAACTCGTGGTCGAAGGCGTCGGCGTCAGCGATGAATCCACCACTGCGGGTGTTGATGGTGCCCGGTGCGCCCGCCGGGTCGTGGAAATCGTCGACGTTCCAGCGATTCGCCGGGACTTCCGAGATCGCGTCGCGTCCCTCCATCAGCAGCTGCCACAGCGCGGCCGGATCGGCGGCGTGCGGGAATCGGCAGTCGAGGCCGACGACGGCGATATCGGTCATGCCGCGAGGGGCGGTCGGTCGGCGAGTGCGGTTTCGGCGGCGAGGTAGGCGGCGATATCGGCGATGGTGGGGTAGTCGAAGACCAGGGTCGGGTCGATGTCGAGCGACCACCGGTCCTCGATCTCACCGCAGAGGGTCACCGCCGAGACCGAGTCGATGCCGAGTTCGGCCAGAGCGACAGTGGGATCGACCTGGTGCGGTGCGCGTTCGGTGTAGTCGGCGACGCGCCCGACGAGCCAATCGTGGATCGTCGTCGTCGGTGTGACGATGGTGCTGAACATATTCGGCTCCTCGGCTGGTCGGTCAGACGGTCAGTGATCGGCTCAGCGCCGGTTCGAGATCCTCGTGCAGGACGGTCGCGATGCTGTTGTCGACGAACGCCTCACGCATCGAGGATCGCCGGACCTTGCCGCTGGTGGTGCGGTGCACCGATCGGCTCTCCACGAGAACGACATTCGGTGCGGGAACATCGAAGCCGCGGGCGACCGCGACCTTGATCGTCGAGGTGAGTTCGGCCAGCGAGGTGCCACGAAGCAGTGCGGTCCTGATGCCCTGCACCACGACCATGCGTTCGCGTCCGCCCGCCTCGACCGAGACCGCCACTCCCGTGGTGAGTGCCGGGTGCAACTGCTCCACCAGTTCTTCGACGTCCTGGGGATAGACGTTGCGGCCGTTGATGATCAGCAGATCCTTCAGCCTGCCCGTGACGAAGAGTTCGCCGTCGCGCAGCATTCCGAGGTCGCCGGTGCGCAGGAACGGGCCCTCGGCGCCGAGGTGGGCGTCGAAGGTGTCGCGGGTTTCCTCTGGCCGGTTCCAGTAGCCCGCGGCGACGCTGTCGCCTCGGATCCAGATCTCGCCGACGGTGCCGTCGGCGGACTGCTCGAGGGTGTGCGGGTCGACGACGCGCAGGTCGAGACCGTGCGCGGCGCGCCCACAACCGACCAGTCCGCTGTCGGCGTGCTCGATGACCACCGGTGCCGCGTCGATCGGTCCCGCGCTGGCGAGCAACGTCACCTCGGCCAGGCCGTAGGCGGGCAGTAGCGCGGTGGGACGCCAGCCAGCGGGCGCGAACCGCTCGCGCACCGCCGCGACGGTGCGTTCGCGGACCGGTTCGGCACCGCAGAGCGCGACTTCGAGAGTGGAGAGGTCCAGGTCGGCCAGCTGGTCGTCGGTGATCCGCCGCGCGATCAGTTCATAGGCGAAATTCGGGGCCGCGGTGAAGGTCGCGCGATACTTGTCGATCGTCCGCAGCCACCGCACCGGGCGTTTGAGGAATGTCGTCGGCGACATGAACACCAGGTTCGCTCCGCTGTACAGGGAGCCGAGCAGCGAGCCGATCAGGCCCATGTCATGGAATTGCGGAATCCAGCTGACCCCGGTCGCGGCGTCGTCGAATCCGATCGCGGTGATCGCGGCCAGGTTGTGCATGAGGTTGCCGTGGGTGACGACGACACCTTTCGGTGTGCCGGTCGAACCGGAGGTGTATTGCAGGAAGGCGATGGTTCCGGTGTCGATATCGGGCATCCGCCACGCGTCGGGGTCGCCGAACTCTTCGTCGGTGGCCGCGACGATCGCGGTGGTCGCGGCCGCGACCACCGGGGCGAAATTGGCGGTCGTGAGCACCAATTCGGCGCCGCAATCCGCGATGACGGCGGCTACCCGCTCTGTGCTGCGCTCGTCGTGGGGCAGCGGCGCGGGAACGGCGATGACCCCGGCGTAGAGACAGCCGAGGAAGGCCCGCAGGAATTCCATGCCGTCGAGGTAGAGCAGCACGACAGGTTCTGCCGATTCCGGCCGATCGGCCAGCCACGCGGCGACAGCCCTGGCATCGCGATCGAGTTCGCGGTAGGTGACGACCTCCTCGGTGAGTTCGCGCCCTGCCTCACGAAGGTAGGTGTAGGCGCGGGTGTCGCCGTAGACGAGGACTTGCTGCCTGACGTGCTGGACGTAACCGGGCTGCATTCAGTGGATCCTTCGGGGGTGTGGTCATAGTTGACAACTATGACTATCCGCTCTTCGTCGCTCGGTGAACAGTGCCCTCAGGTATCGCTCGGCTATCCCGAGGGTGGCTGCGTTCCACCCCCAGGGTCATGGATGAGATCGGGACAGGCCGGAACCCCAATGATCGGAAAGCCCCAGGTGAAGCGTTCAGGTCGACATTCTGTTCCTTGCGCTGATCGTCGCTGCCCGAGGGCACCGCTCGAAGACCTGCGAATGGGTGGCAACAGCGCTGATCAGTGGTCGGAGTAGGGACCTTTCCCCGCGTCGGACGACGACGAATACCGGCGTGCCGGGCACGGCGGGCGCAGTCGACCCTTCATGTCGACAGTGAAATTCTCATTCTGCAAAATTCCGACTCGCATGTATCGAGAACATGATTATCTGGAGTGGTCGACAGTGCGAGAACTACCAGAGAGGCGGCGCGATGCGCTTCGCGATGACCTACCCGATCACCAGTCATCCGTGTGATCCCGGGCTGGCATCGGGAGCCGGTGTCGCCGCGGTGGCCGCCGCGACCGAAGCCGCGGGTTTTCACGCACTCGGGTTCACCGATCACCCCGCGCCCTCGCAGCGCTGGCTCGACGCGGGCGGACACGACGCGCTCGACCCCTTCGTCGCCATGGGATTCGCCGCCGCCCGCACCACGACACTGCGGCTGATCCCCAACATCGTCGTGCTGCCCTACCGCAACCCGTTCCTGGTGGCCAAGGCGGGCGCGACGCTGGATCGACTCTCCGACGGACGGTTCACCCTGGCCATCGGCACCGGATATCTCAAACGCGAATTCGCCGCGCTCGGCGTCGACTTCGACGAACGCAAGGACCTGGTCGACGAAGGACTCGCGGTGATCCGCGCGATCTGGACCGGCGACGACATCTCCTACGAGGGCAAACATTTCAGCGCGCGCGGCATCACCGCGCACCCGAGGCCGGTGACCGGGCCCCATCCGCCGATCTGGATCGGCGGCAATACCGGCGCCGCCCGCGCCCGCGTCGTCGCCCACGGTGACGGCTGGTGTCCCTTCGCCGCACCCCCGGTCCTCGCCGCAACGGCGGGCACCACATCGATGAACTCGAACGAGGCACTGGTGCGCGGCATCGAGGATCTGCGCAGACGCTGCGACGCCGCGGGACGGGACTGGACCGCGCTCGACATCAGTTTCACCAACGTCGCGGGCGGCAATCCGGGCGAACCCGGATTCGACGCCGACGCCTACCTCGCCGGACTCGATGAACTCGCGGCGATCGGCGTCACCTGGGTACAGGTCCCGATGCCGGGACTGGGCGTCGAGCATCTGATCGAACAACTCGACCGTTTCCGCGTCACCGTCATCGACGCCCACAAGTAGAAGGAAACACCGATGGTTCTGCGTCGTGACGCCGTGTCGCTCGAGGGCCATACGGCGGTGATCACCGGCGGCGGCTCGGGTATCGGGCACGCGATCGCGCTGGCCTTCGCCGAATACGGTGCGCGCGTGGCCGTGTGGGAGAGGGACGGGGACCGGGCACGGGCGACCGCGCGCCTGATCGACGGGCTGGCCTGTGTCACCGACGTCCGCGACGAAGACCAGGTCGATGCCGCGATGAGCGCCACGGTCGAGAACCTGGGCGTGCCGACGATTCTGGTGAACAACGCGGGCGGTGTGTTCCGGTCCTCGCTGCTGGAGACGACCGTCAAGGGATGGGACGCGCTGATCCGGTCCAACCTCACCCACGTGCTGTTGTGCACCCAGCGCGTCGCCGCGGCGATGGTCGAGGCCGAGCGCGGCGGTTCGATCATCAATGTCAGCACCATCGAGGCCATCCGGGCCGCACCCGGATACGCCGTCTACGCCGCGGCCAAAGCGGGGGTGGTCAACTTCACCAAGACCGCGGCCCTCGAGTTGGCTCCGCACGGCATCCGCGTCAACGGAATCGCCCCCGACGTGACGGCCACCGAGGGCATCCTGAACATGGCACCGGACGGTTTCGAGGAACGTACGAGCCGCATGATCCCGATGGGCCGCATCGGACATGCCGACGAGACCGCGGGCGCGGCGGTCTTCCTCGCCTCCGCGCTGAGTTCCTACATCACCGGCCAGACCATCCACGTCGACGGCGGCACCGCCGCGGCGGGCGGCTGGTATCACCACCCCGAGGACGGGCGCTACGTGCTCGGACCGAGCACCTGAGCGTCCGGGCCGCCACGGTCCGGACATCCGGACCGCGAACAGAATTTCGGTAAGGAGTCGAGTTGAGCACCAAGGTCATGCAGGGCGTCCGGGTACTCGAGGTCGCCCAGTTCACCTTCGTCCCCGCGGCGGGCGCGATCCTGGCCGACTGGGGCGCCGACGTCATCAAGATCGAGCACCCCGTCCGCGGCGACACCCAACGCGGCTTCCTCAACATGGGCGGACTCGCACTCGACCCGGACCGTCACCCGCTCATCGAGCACCCCAACCGCGGCAAACGCAGCGTCGGCATCGACGTCTCAACACCCGAGGGCCGCGAGGTGCTCTACGAGATCGCGAGAACCGCCGATGTGTTCCTCACCAACTACCTTCCCGCGCAACGACAGAAGAACAAATTCGACATCGAACACATCCGCGCGGTCAACCCCGACATCATCTACGCCCGTGGCAGCGCCTACGGCGACAAGGGCGACGAACGCGACACCGGCGGATTCGACGGCACCGCCTTCTGGACCCGCAGCGGCGTCGGACACGCGCTGACCCCCGAGGAACTCGGCGGCGCGCTCAGCCAGGGCATCCCCGCGTTCGGTGACTCGATCGGCGGAATGAATATCGCGGGCGGAATCTCGGCGGCGCTGTTCCACCGCCAACGCACCGGCGAGGCGATCGAGATCGACGTCTCGCTGCTGAGCACCGCGTGGTGGGCGGCGGGAGCCAGCGTCACCCAGGGCATGGAGAGCGGCGTCACCATGCGGTCGGCGATGCCGAATTCCACCGGGGGATCGGTCAATCCGTTCCTCGGCAACTACACGACCTCCGACGGCGGCACCATCAACCTGTGCATCGTCAGCCCCACCGGCTACATCGGTGACGCCTTCGAACACCTCGGCCTGCCCGAGGCCGCGCGGGATCCACGCTTCGGCGAGGTCGCGGCCCTGTTCGAGAACGCCGACGCCGCCGTCGCCCTGATCGGCGCCGCCATCGCGGACAAGTCCTTCGACTACTGGCGCGAACACCTCAAGACCATGAAAGGCCAGTGGGCGCCGTTCGCGAGCCTGGTCGACCTGGGCACCGACGAACAGGCCATCGCCAACGACATGATCGCCGAGGTGCCCGCCGCCGACGGCGGCGCACCGTTCAAGGTGGTTCGCGGACCGGTCCAGTTCAACCACGAACCCCTCGAGACCACCCGCGCCCCCCAAGCCTCCGAACACACCGAGACGGTGCTCATGGAACTCGGAATCGGTTGGGAGCGTATCGAAGCGCTCAAGAACTCCGGCGCGATCGCCTGACAACCGGCCGCGGTCCGGCGCGAAAGTCCGAGTCGGAGCGCGGCGGCTCACATGTCGTGATGGGCCTGCCACAGGCCGACGATGGCCGCGATCAGTCCCGACGCGGCGGCTTCCCAGGTGGGACGCGTCACCTGCTCGCCGACGGCCAGCGCGCGTTCGCGTTCGGCGCACATGTGCACGATGAGCAGGCGGGAGATGTCGCCGCGTTCGCGATGTACTTCGTGGGGCAGGTCGGGCAGGCATCGGTCGAATCCCTCGACGATGCGTGCCACCGAACCGGACGCGCGTATCTCCTCCTCGATCACCTCCCGGTACAGCGGGTCGGAGGTCACCTGGGCGGTGAACCGCGCGTACCAGGTCGGAGATCGCAGCCGTGCGAGGTGTTCGGTCGTCGGGCACACCAGACACGCCACCCAGTCACGCAGATCGGTGGAATCGCCTGCGGCGGCGACCATCCGGGACCGGCGGCGCTCGATCGGCTCACCGTGTCCGCGCGCGATCGCGCGAACGAGGTCGATCTTGGCCCCGAAGTGGTACCCGACCGCACCGGTATTGCCCTGACCTGCGGCCTCACCGATCTGACGGTGCGAAACCGCCGCGATCCCGTTCTCGGCGAACAGGCGCTCGGCCGCGACCAGGATCGCCTCGCGGGTGGCGTCGACCCGCGCGGATCGGGCGCGCGTCGGATCAGCGTCCACGCCACGATTTTAACTCACACGCGTGAGTTAAAATGAGCGATGGACACACTGCACGGTGTGGACGGTTCCCTGCGAAGCGCGATCCTCGGCGCGCTCGACAGTCTGCTGTCCGCTCTGGAACTCGAGCCCGTGAAACTCGAGCCCGCGGGAACCCACACGTTCCGCGCGCGCAACGAGTCCGAACGCTTCACCCGGATCTTCGGCGGCCAGAGCATCGCCCAGGCGGTGATCGCCGCGAGCGCCACCGTGCCCGAGGGCGGACTGCATTCGCTGCACGCCTATTTCGTCCATCCCGGCGACAACCATCAGACACTCGACCTGAAAGTCGACGCCGTGCGCGACGGTCGGTCGATGGCCACCCGGCAGGTCTCGGTATCGCAGTCGGGCCGACCGTTGCTGGTCGCCATGACCTCCTTCGGCACCGTGTCGACCACGCCGCACTCGCCCGCGCCCGCTCCCACCGTTCCCGCGCCCGAAGAGCTCCCGCTGCTCCAGGATTGGGCACGTGACGCCCCGCCCGAGGCGGCGCCGAACGCCCTCGGATGGGTGCACACACCTCCCCCGCTCGAGATCCGGATCGGCGAGGCTCCCTACTTCCTCGGCGGCGCCCGCGCCCACGGTCCACGCTCGCATTGGATGCGTCTGCCACGGTCGGTGGGTGAGGACCCGGTCCTGCACACCGCCTTGCTGGCGTACGCGACGGACTACTTCCTGCTCGACATGGCCTTGCGGTCCTACCCGCTGCCGGTGCCGCTGACCTCGCTGGTCGCCGTCAGCCTCGATCACGCGGTGTGGCTGCACCGGCCCGTCCGATTCGACCGCTGGCACGTGCACACCCAGGACCTGGTGACCATCTCCGGGGAACGCGCGCTGATCCGGGGCACGATCCACGACGAGGACGGCCACCATGTGGCGAGTACGACCCAGGAGGCGCTCATCCGGGTCCCCGGGCAGGAGAGCCGACGATGACCGCCATCCCGCACCGACCCTTCGACCCGACGGGACCGAGCACCGGACCACGGATGTTCCAGATCGGCTACGTCGTCGAGGACCTGTTCGCCGCGGCGGCCGAATGGGCGCGGGTCTACGAGGTCGGCCCGTTCCACATCATGCCCCGAGTGCGGGCCGACTGCGCCTACCGCGGCGGGGCGGGGACACTCGACATCCGCATCGGCATCGCCCAGGCGGGCCCCGTGCAGATCGAGTTGATCCAGCCGTATTCCAGCGGCCCCAGCGTCTTTCGTGATCTGCGCGAACGGTACGGCCGACCGGAATCGGGGGTGCACCACCTGGCGACGCTGACCGCGCGGTACGACGACACCAAGGCGCGCTACGACGGATTCGGCTACGAACTGGCGTGCGAGATCGACACCGCGCGACAACGCGTCGCCTTCTACGACACCGTCGCGGACTTCGGCTACTTCACCGAGGTCGTCGAGGAGAAGCCGAGTTTCCTGGCGAACCTGGAGAAGATCGCGACGACGTGCGCGAACTGGGACGGCAGCGATCCGATCCGGATTCTGACCCGTGAGGGCTACACCACACCACCCGAAGGCGGCGAGTGACTGCGCACCGTCTACTACCGGGCGTAGTGTCGAAATGACAGAGTCCGGGAGCGGGCCCGGGCGGTGACGGTGGGAGACGCTCATGCGGGCACTGACACGGATGCGGCACACGCTGGCGGCGCTGGGTAATGCCAAACGCCACCGCTCGGATCTGGGTGGATGGTTGATCCGGCGGCCACAACTGTTGGTCGCGACCGGGGTGTACGAGTCGATGCTGTTGCTGTCGAACCGGCTCGATCCCAAGCTGAAGGAGTTGGCGGAGTTGAAGGCCGCCGGAATGGTCAATTGTGAATTCTGTCTGGATATCGGGTCGGCGCTCGCGCGTTCGGGCGGACTGACCGAACAGCAGATAGTCGATCTGCCGCGCTATCGGACCAGTACCGCCTACAGCGAGTTGGAGAAATCGGTGCTGGCCTTCGCCGAGGCCATGTCCGCGACGCCCGCGGTCGACCTCGACGAGTTGCGCGCGGACCTGCTGCGGCACCTGTCCAAGGCGCAGTTGACCGAACTGGCGACGGCCGTCGCGTGGGAGAACCAGCGAGCCCGCCTCAATCAAGGGCTCGGTGTTCGGCCCACCGGAATATCGGAGGGCATGGCCTGCGCGATCCCGGAACGCCGGGCCGACGACTCGCCCCGATATTCGTCACGGTGACAATCGTCGGCGGCCTCAGGATTCCGGCGGAAGGATCGGCGGGGCGAACACTTCCTCGAGCGGGATCGGTCCGGTGTATCGACGGCAATTGCAGCTGATCCACTCCCGCAGACCGTGCATACCCTTGCGGGAGGTCTCCGCGTGACATTTCCCGGTCTCGCGGTCGTGCAACGCCAGGTCGTGGCCGCATCCGCATCGGGCGAGAACCTTCTGTCCTCGCCCGGTACGCCGCCGGGGGCCGAATCGACCGAATGCCCAACCGGCGCCGACCAAACCGGCGCCGACGGCGAGACTCAACGGATCCAACACAGTCGCAGTGTACGTAGACGCATCGACTCGATGACAGCGGTCACCGAGACCGGCGTCAGGTGTTGCGCCCGCCGTTGACGCCGAACACCTGCCCGGTGATGTAACCGGCCTCCTCGGAGACCAGGAACGCGCACGCGGCGGCGATGTCCTCGGGCCTGCCGGGACGGCGGACCGGGGTGATCGAGGCGTGGTAGTCCATGGTGTTGCCGAATCGGCCTTCCCGTTCGGCCTTGCGCGACATCGGCGTATCGATGAAGCCCGGCGGAATCGTGTTGACGGTGACACCTTTCGGGCCGAATTCCAGCGCGAGCGATTTGGTCAATCCGACGACACCGGATTTAGACGAGACGTAGTGCGCCATGTAGGGCTGACCGCTGTGGGTGCTCGACGAGGAGATGTTGACGATGCGCCCCCAGCCCGCGGCGATCATGTCGGGCAGGACGATCTGGCAGCAGTGGAAGGTGCCGGTGAGGTTGACCGCGAGCAAGCGGTTCCAGTCCTCGGGAGTGATCTTCAGAAACGCTTGGTAGCCTTCGGTTCCCGCGTTGTTGACCAGGATCGTGACGGGGCCGAACCGGGCCCGCACGTCGAGGATCGCGTTCTCGATCCCGGCCCGGTCGGCGACATCGACGCGCAGTCCGATCGCGGTGTGGCCCTCGGCGCGGATCTTGGCGGCCTCTTCTTCGGCGGCGAGGCCGTTGAGGTCGAGGATCGCGACGCTGGCGCCGTCGCGGGCGAGTCGTTGGCTGATTCCGAGGCCGATACCGGAGGCACCGCCGGTGACCACGGCCACCTTCGGTGTCGGCGATGTGGGATCTGTGGACATTGGCCCTCCGTCGTTGGTCGGCACCGCGACTTGAAGTATACGACGACGTATACTTAATCTAGTAGACGTGTCTTCTTCCGCTTTGTCAAACAGAATGCGGTGACCATGAATCGTGCTGGTGCCGGAAGTAGTCGTGGCCGTAGAGTTTCGGCCGTGACAGCGACTCGTCGTGGCCGACCGACACGCACCGAAGCCGAACAGCTCGATGAGCGATTGCGCCGAGCCGCGGTGGCGACCTTTCTGTCCCACGGATACGACGGGACGACGATGGAAGCGGTCGCCCGCGCCGCCGAGGTCACCAAACGCACGCTCTATGCCCGCTACCCCGACAAACACGCCCTGTTCGTCTCGGTCATCCCGTGGGCGCTCTCGCGACTCGAGAGTGCCGAGACCGACACGGAATTCGACGGTGAGGATCTGGCGGGCGCGCTCACCGCGATCGGTCGTGCGGCGATCGCGCGTGCGGTCGATCCCGACAGTTCCCAACTGGTGCGCATCGCGCTCACCGAATCGGCCCGGTTTCCCGAGTTCGGGATCAGCAGGGAGTCGATGCTGTGGTCGGCCCAGCAGCGCGCGGTCATGGCCGTGCTGCGCGAGCACGAACGCAGGACGGGCGCGAGGCTCGACGACGTCGAACTGGCCGCCGAGCAGTTCATCGCCATGGTCGCCCTCGTGCCGGGACGGATGGCCGATTTCGGGATCCTGCGCGCGCCCGAAGAAGAGGAACGACACCTGCGCCACGCGGTGACGCTGTTCCTCAACGGCATCCTGCCGAGATGACGCCGCGGTAGCCGACCGTGCTCGGCTACCGCGGCGCGCGAGCGCCATCCGCGCGCGCCCCTCCGATGAACGAGACCGGCGCGGGCGGGGTCAGGCCGATCGGCACGGTGGACTCCACGGCACGACGGCGGAACCCCTCGATACCGCTCACCGAATCGTGCGCGCAGTGGGCCGCGTGCAGCGCGTGGGTCTTGAATGCCTGTGCGGCGCCGCTGAGTCGGTGCTGGACCGATTCGATCTCGTGGTCGGACCCGACAGGCCACGGGTCGCCCCACAGGACCAATTCGGTGGGACCGGCATCGATCGTCTCGAGCATCGCGTCGCGCAGCCGATCGTCTCGCTCGTAGAGTTCGGCCGCCACCACCGCGACATGCGGCCACGGACTGCGGCCCGGACGCGCCAACGCCGACTCCAGGTCGAGAACGTCGGTGCCGAGAATGTCGAGCGCTCGCGCGTCGGTGTCGTCGGCGACGAGAACGGTGACATCCCAACCGTTGAGCACCAGGTCGACGGTCAGACCGCCCGCGTGCCGCACGACATCCTCGACACTGGTCCCGAGGACGGCGAGGCGATAGTTGCAGGCGCGCAGCCGAGCTCGCCTGCGCGCGGCGGCGACACGGTCGGCGCGCACGTCGGCGGCGAGTGCGGATCGGATGGTCATGACTGCCCCGCTCGTGTTGTCGCGTCGTCGCGATCCTGCGCGCGGGCGCCGACCGTGACACCCGCGGCGGCTTCGATCGGTTTGACGACCGCGGTGAAATCCGAATCCGGACCGGTTTCGGTGAGCGCCACCTCCCAGACGCGTCCGACGGCGTCGGCGATATCCATCGACAATCCCATCGACGCGGCCTCGGCCAGACACAGGCGGACGTCCTTGACCATCAGGCCGGTCGCGAAACCGAAGTCGAAGGTCCGAGGCAGGACCGCGCGCGGGAATTTGTCCCGGCTGGCGTGGGTGGCGCCGGATCCGGCGTTGAAGACCTCGATCATGACGGCCGGGTCCAGGCCCGCTTTGACACCCATGACCACGGCCTCCGACGTCGCCGCCAAGGTCGTCGCGGCCAGCAGATTGTTGGCCAGTTTCATGGTCTGCGCCGCACCGGGGCGCTCGCCGATGAAGAACACCGTGCCGAGCACGTCGAGGACCGGGCGGGCCCCGTCCACCTCGGCGGCGGGTCCGGACACCATCAGTGCCAGTGTGCCTTTTCGCGCCCCGCCGACACCGCCGCTGACCGGGCAGTCGATCCGGGCGATGCCGCGCTCGGCGAGGCGGGTGTCGATGTCGGCGGCGGTCTGCGCGCCGACGGTGGACAGGTCGATCAGGCGGCGGACCCGCTGTCCGTCGATGATCCCGTCGGCGCCGGTCGCGACAGCCGATGCCGCCGCGAGCGAGGGCAGGCTCGTCATGACCGTCTCGACGCGGTCGGCGATCTCCTTGGGCGAGTTCGCGGCCCGTGCGCCCAGTGCCACGAACTCCTCGACGGCCGCGGGGCGGGTGTCGTAGACGAGGAGTTGGTGTCCGGCGTCGAGTAGGCGCCGCGCCATCGGCGCGCCCATATTGCCCAGTCCGATGAATCCGATCTCCACGATGTCGTCCTCAGTTCTCGTCGAGTTCGGCGAAGACCTCGCCCGCGATGCGGAAGCTGTCCACGGCGGCCGGAACCCCGGCGTAGATCGCGACCTGCAGGAAGATCTCGCGGATCTGTTCGCGGGTCACCCCGTTGGTGAGCGCGCCCCGGATGTGGGTGCGTAATTCGGTGGGCCGGTTGAGAATCGGGATCATCGCGAGATTGAGCATGCTACGGATCTCGCGCGGCAGCTCGTCGCGTCCCCACACCGCGCCCCAGCAGTACTCGGTGACCAGGTCCTGCAACGGTCCGCTGAAATCGTCGGCCGCCGCGAGCGCCTTGTCGACATAGGCGTCGCCGACCACGGCCCGCCGGATCGCCAGTCCGTCGTCATACCTCGCCTGATCCATCGCTGTCCTTGCCTTTCGGGTGGGTGGTCGCCGGGATCACGCCCACGGTTCCTCTCCGGCGATGGTGGTGCGCTGCATGGTGCGTTCGGAGGCGGGGTCGTACGGCAGCGCGCGATGCAGCATGCCGGTGTTGTCCCAGACCACGACGTCGCCGACCTGCCAGTCGTGGGTGTAGCAGAACCGTTCCTGGGTCGCCCAGGCCAGCAATTCGTCCAGCAGCGCGCGGCTGCTCTCGGGGTCCATGCCGACGATGTGGTCCGCGGTCGCGCCGATGGCCAGCGAGTGCCGCCCGTCGCGACGTTTCCACACCAGCGAGGTCTCGTGCGTCGGCACCGAGCGCAGACCCGCGAGCCGGCGTTCGGTGGGTTCGGGATCGACGAGTCTCTGCGCCGCCTCGAAGCTGTGCACCACACGCAGGCCCTCGTAGCGTTTGCGTTCGTGGTCGGGCAGGTTCTCGTAGGCGGCGTAGGTGTTGGCGAATTCGGTGCCGCCTCCGACCATCGCGACGTGGCGCGCGGTCAGCACGGTGGCCTTGGCGGGCACATCGTTGGTGGTGTCGTCGATATGCCAGTGGAACGTGCCCTTGAGATATTCCGCGTTCGGGTTCTTCGACCGGTCCAGCGAGACGGTGAAGATCTCCTTGCCGCCGGGGGCGAGCACCGTGCCCAGCGCGCGACTGAACGCCAGTTGGGCGTCGTCGTCGAGGTGCAGGCCGCGAATCAGCAGCACGCCACGCCATTTCAGCGCCTCGAGGCATCGGGTGACCACCGTGGGCTCGAGCAGATCGTCGACGCCGAGGACCTCGACTCCCAGGCCGGGGGACAGTGCGATGGTCTCGATCACGAATTTTCCTTCCGCGGTGGGACGAGGGCGGCACTCCCGGCGTTCCTCGGGCGCGAGCTGTCGGTCCGAGGATGTGGCGGGGGTGCCGAGCCGGGGCGTCGACCGCGGGGCCGCGCGTGCGCCACCGGCTGTGAATGGCATTCTTACTGATGAGAGGAGCATATCCGGCCGACGCCGATTATGTAAACGATTGCGGATATTTAATCTCCGGCGAGATCAGAGTCTGACGATCACCGTCTTGGTCTGGGTGTAGGCGTCCAGCGCCTCGTACCCCTTCTCGCGTCCGTATCCGGACTTCTTGAACCCGCCGAAGGGCAACTCGACTCCCCCGCCCGCACCGTAGGTGTTGACATAGATCTGCCCCGCGTGGATGTCGGCGGCCAGCCGATGCGCGCGCGACAGGTCCCGCGTCCAGATCGCGCCGAGCAGCGCGTACTCGGTGCCGTTCGCCAAGGCCACCGCCTCCTCCTCGGTGTCGAAGGCGGTCGCCACCAGGACCGGGCCGAAGATCTCTCGCTGGGCGATCTCGGAACGCGGATCGACACCGTCGACGAGGGTCGGCGCGAAGTAGGCGCCCTCGCGCAGAGACTCCTCGTCCGGGGCGGACCCACCGACGACGATCTCGCCTTGGGTCAGACCGTCGAGGAAGGCCGCGACCCTGGCCTGCTGCTTACGTGAGACCAGTGGGCCCAGATCCCTGTCGGCGAGTCCGGGGCCGATACCGACCTCGGCGAACCGCGCCGCCACCCGCGAGATCACCTCGTCGTGCACGGAGGTGTGCACCAGCAGCCGCGATCCCGCCGAACAGGTCTGGCCCGCGTTCTGCAGGATCGCCTTGGTCAGGAAGGTCGCCGCCACCTCCAGATCCGCGTCGGGGAACACGATCTGCGCGGATTTGCCGCCCAGTTCCAGCACGGCGGGCACGACCCGATCGGCCGCGGCGTGCGCGATCAGCGACCCGATCTCGGTGGAGCCGACGAATCCGATGTGGTCGACGTCCTCGTGCGCGGCCAGCGCCGCCCCGGCTTCGGCGCCGATCCCCGGGACCACACCGAGCACCCCGGCGGGCAGACCGGCCTCGGTGGCCAGTCGCGCGAGGGCGATCGCCGTGCGCGGCGTCTCATCTGCCGGTTTGACCACGGCGCAGTTACCGGTCGCGATGGCGGGCGCGACCGCGCGGGCCATCAGTTGCATCGGATAGTTCCAGGCCACGATATGGCCGGTCACGCCGAACGGTTCGCGGCGGGTGTAGGCGTGCAGGTCCGGTTCGAGGGGGATCGCGAGGCCGTGGTAGGCGTCGATGGCGTGGCCGTAGAAACGGAAGTAGCGGGCGCAGACCGTCGCGTCGGCGCGGGCCTGACTCAGCGGCTTGCCCGTGTCCTCGCTTTCCAGCCGTGCGAGTATCTCCGCGTCGCGTTCGATCAGATCCGCGATCCGGGTCAGCAGTCGCGCCCTGGTCTCCGGGGAGGTCAGTCGCCAGTTCCGCTGTGCCGCGCGGGCGGCGGCCACGGCCGCGTCGACCTGTTCGGGACCGCATCGGGCGACCGGTCCCAGCGACCGGCCGGTCGAGGGATCGATGTTGTCGTAGGTGTCGGACACGGGGAAGTCCTGCCCGTTCAGGTATGCAGGAAGTATCTGCACCACGGTGTTCTCCTCACCCGCCACGATATTTGTGTGGCCATTAAGCGAAACATACGGCTCTGTCGTCACGGCGGAATTCAAGCCGGTGAGCGCACCACAATATGCGCCCGCTCAAGGCCATCGGTCAAGCAGGCGGGGTCGGGGATGCGCCGATCAACAATTGGCCGTACATTATCGGGCGTTCGGTATCGGCGGAAAGGAAACCTGTGACCGCATCGGCCCGCCCTCCCCTGGAGGGCATCACCGTGGTGAGCCTGGAACAGGCGGTGGCCGCCCCCTTCGCGACCCGTCAACTCGCCGACCTCGGCGCCCGCGTCATCAAGATCGAACGCCCGGAAGTCGGAGACTTCGCCCGCCGCTACGACGAGAGCGTGCTCGGCCAATCCAGCTACTTCGTCTGGCTCAACCGCTCCAAGGAATCCCTGACGCTGGACCTGAAATCCGATCGCGGCCGCGAGATCCTCGAACGCCTGGTCGCCGGTGCCGACGTGCTCGTGCAGAATCTCGGCCCCGGCGCGACGGCCAGGCTCGGGCTCGACGCCGACTCGCTCGCCCGGCGCTACCCGGACCTGATCGTCTGCGATATCTCCGGATACGGCAGCGGCGGGTCCTCGACCGACCGCAAAGCCTACGACCTGCTCGTCCAGGCCGAAACCGGACTGCTGTCACTGACCGGCCCGCCCGAGACACCGGCCAAGGTCGGCATCTCCGTCGCCGATATCGCCGCCGGAATGTACGCCTACTCCGGCGTCCTCACCGCCCTGCTGCACCGCCTGCGCACCGGCGTCGCCACACCGGTGCGGGTCTCCCTGTTCGACGCGCTGACCGAATGGATGGGCTCGCCGCTGTACTACACCGACAACAGCGGAAACCAGCCCGCCCGCTTCGGCGCCGAACACGCGACGGTCGCGCCCTACGGCCCCTTCGACACCGCCGACGGCACCGTCCTGCTCGCCATCCAGAACGAACGCGAATGGGCCGCCTTCTGCACCGAAGTGCTCGAGGATCCCGCCCTGGCCACCGACGCGCGTTTCGCGACCAATTCCGCGCGTGTGGCCCACCGTGCCGAATGCAACGCCCTGATCACCGCCCGACTCTCGACACTGACGACCGCGCAGACCTATGCCCTGCTCGACCGGACCGGTGTGGCCAACGCGCAGATGAATTCCGTGGCCGAATTCCTCGACCACCCCGCCCTGGTCGAACGCGACCGCTGGCGCGAGATCCAGACCCCGGCCGGACCGATCCGCGCACCCCTGCCGCCCGCGATCCTGGGCGGTGTGCCCGCGGTGATGGGACCGATTCCCGATGTCGGCGCGCACACCACCGACATCCTGGCCGAACTCGGCTACACCGACGCCGACATCGCGCGGCTGCGCGCGGACCGAACCATCTGACCCATCCGAACGGAGATCACGACGATGACCGCTCTCACCGACGAGGAACTGTTCCTCGTCACCACCGTCCGCCAGTTCGTCGACCGCGAGGTGAAACCCGTCGTCGCCGAACTCGAACGCGCCAACGAATACCCCGAGGCGCTGATCGAGCACATGAAGCGGATCGGCATCTACGGACTGGCGATTCCCGAGGAATACGGCGGGGCCTCGGTGTCGATGCCGTGCTACGTGCACGTCACCGAGGAATTGGCGCGCGGCTGGATGAGCTTGGCCGGTGCGATGGGCGGGCACACGGTGGTCGCGAAACTATTGCTGGCCTTCGGCACCGAGGAACAGAAGCGCCGGTACCTGCCGCGCATGGCGACCGGGGAGATCCGCGCCACCATGGCGTTGACCGAACCGTCGGGCGGATCGGATCTCCAGGCCATGACCACCGTCGCGCGCCGCGACGGCGACCGGTACGTCGTCAACGGATCCAAGACCTGGATCAGCAATGCCCGCCGCTCCGGGCTGATCGCCCTGCTGTGCAAGACCGACCCGGCCGCGGTCCCCCGGCACACCGGCATGTCGATCCTGCTCGTCGAACACGGGCCCGGCCTCACCGTATCCCGAGACCTGCCCAAACTCGGCTACAAGGGGGTCGAGAGCTGCGAGTTGTCGTTCCAGGACTACCGCATCGGCCTCGACAGCGTGCTCGGCGGCGAGGAAGGACGCGGCTTCGCCCAGATGATGAAGGGGCTCGAGACCGGCCGCATCCAGGTCGCCGCCCGCGCGCTGGGCGTGGCCCGCGCCGCCCTGGAGGACTCGCTCGAATACGCCAAGGGGCGTGAGAGTTTCGGCGTGCCGATCTGGAAACATCAGGCCGTCGGCAGCCAACTCGCCGATATGGCAACCAAACTCGCGGCCGCCAGGCAGTTGACCCTCGCCGCCGCCGACCGATTCGACGCCGGGCAGCGCTGCGACATGGAAGCGGGAATGGCCAAACTGTTCGCCTCCGAAGCGGCCATGGAGATCGCCCTGTCCGCCATCCGCATCCACGGCGGTCACGGCTATTCCACCGAATTCTCCGTCGAGCGGTACTTCCGTGACGCGCCGCTGATGATCGTCGGGGAGGGCACCAACGAGATCCAGCGCAATGTCATCGCCGCGCAACTCGTCGAGCGTGGCGTCGAACCGATCCAACGGGTGCGCCCCGCAGGATGATCCGCGCCGAATCGCCGCCGAACCCGCTGGTAGGATGGCCGCCACCATGACCGTGAAGCGCAGCGACACCGCGCCGGCCTACCAGCTCGTGGCCAGTGAGCTACGCACCCGGATCAGCGCGGGCGAATTCCCCGACGGCGTCCGCCTGCCCACCGAAGCCGAACTGGCCCAGCAGTACCGGCTCAGCAGGCAGACGATCCGACGGGCCTTCGTCGACCTCGTCGCCGAGGGCATCGTCTACCGGGTGCCCGGCCGCGGCAGTTTCGCCGCCGCCGACAGCGGACGCTACCTGCGCAGGCTCGGCTCCATCGAAGACCTGATGAGCCTGTCGCTGGACACGGTCATGCAGATCGTCACCCCCATGCGGCGCCGGGTCGACATCGACGCGGCGAGCCGACTGCGGCTGGACTCCGACATCCAGTACTCACTGACCTTCCGCCGCCTGCACGACGAGGTCCCCTTCGTCCTCACCTCCCTGCACCTGACACCCCACAGCGCGAAACTGCTCGCCGAGGTCCCCGAACTCCAGGCGGGCGCGGTGAGCACCGCCACCGTCATCGGCCTGCTCGACCCACGCCTGGCCAGCCCGATCGCCGAAGCCGAACAGTCCATCACCGTCGCCCCGGCCAACGCCGAGGTCGCCGACGCGCTCGGCTGCCCCGTCGGACATCCCATGCTGCGCGTCGACCGGCTCTACTCCAACGATCTGGGCGAACCGGTCGAACTGTCGATCAGCCATTTTCTGCCCGAGCACTACACGTATCGGGTCACCCTGGGCCGCGACAACCGCTGACACCGCTCTATCGGTGCGGGACAGTGGATCTCGCCGCTGCCGCCCTCGACGACGACCGGATCGTGCCCGGGACGTGCTGCCCCGTCGAATGGTTCGAACTGCATGACTCGTGCGCGATGGGTATGATCTCAACCCGGCAGCCCGAAAATACTTCGGCTGTCGGAACGATCGGTCGGATTCCTCGGGTGCGGTGACGGATTCGGCCGCGCAGGCAATGAGCAGGGGAGTTCGACAATGTGTGATTCCGAGTCGGGAAGCGTTGTGATGCGCGCTTCCACCGTCCTCTCAGCAAGCGCCGCTGCCCGATTCGGGTAGGCGCGGCAGCGCGACTCGACGATCGCGTTCGAGCGTCGCGCTCTCCACGCCAGGCACTTTCGGCCGATAACCACGATTTCCCGTACTACCCGGACGACCCATCCTCGGTCGCTCCGGTGATGGCGCACTCAGCGCGCGCCCCGGGGATCGCTGGAAGGTGGGTGATGACCCGACGGCACCGGCCCCGCACGCCCGCATCCGGCGGGCGACCTCAATCGCCACGGCGATACCGGATGACCCGTAATTGTCCCCCCGCGACAGATCATGTGCTATCGGCGATCACCGTTCATCGACATTCGATGCCGGGTAATCGCGATTCGCCCACAATCGCGAAGCGGGCATTTCGGCGTGCTCGCGAACATTCGCGCATAGTCCGAAATATGTTCTCACAGTTGCGTTTTCATTCATGCTTGCTACCATCTGAGAAGAACTTCTCTGTTCCTGGCATATTCGGGGCAAAGGGTTCGAGGGGTCGATCTCGCCGCCGTCGAGGAACCGACGACGCGTAGAAGGTGGTGATGGATTCGCACGCGAACGCGAGTGATCTCGGGGACATTCCGTCCGCGTCCCACCCATCCCGACCGCATGTGGCCCGCACCACGCGGTTTCCGCATACCGATGGCCCGGGGTAGCGGAACGAAATCTCACCACAGGGTATGTGGTGCAACGACTCTCGACGGGTGATCGTCCGGCTCCTCCGTCCCGATACCGGCTGCGAACCGCGTGCCAGCGCGGCGACCGCCGAGTCCGGGTGCATCGAGGTTCGGCGGCGATAGTCCAGTCATGCCCGACGGCCGATCCGTGGCCGCTGGGTTCGGAAACAAGTAGGAGGCGACCATGCTAACGCACGGATCCGACGGACGCACATCATTGGCCGATATCTTTCGGCACGGCGACAGACAGTTTCACCAACAGCTGCAAAAGGTTCTGATCAACCCGGACTTCGCCGTCACGGAGAAACAGAGCCAGGAACAGCGGCGGAAGAACGCCTACGACCAGCTTCGCAATCTGGTCGCGGAGATCGGTAGCACTCGCGATGTCGCGACCGATCTGCCCGAACTCTTCGCGGTCTTCGACTGGTCCGCGATTCTGGCGACCGATCTGATTCCGCTCATCTCCGGTCACTACAACCTGGCTTCGGGAAGCCTCGCCACGCTGACCGATTCCGATTCCGCCGCACCGTATCTCCAGGATCTGGACGACGCGTCGAGCATCGGAGTCATGCTGCTCACCGAATACGGATGCGGCTCCAATATCGGCTTCATGCAGACCACCGCGACCTGGGACGGTGCCGGGTTCGTGCTCGACACCCCGAGCCCGCGAGCGCGCAAATTCATGCCGAGCGTGGGTATTCCGGTCGCCCGGGTCTGCGTCATCGGCGCGCGGTTCATCGACGCGGCGGGCATCGACCAAGGCGTGCACCTGTTCACGGCACGACTACGCGACGCCAACGGTGACCCGTGCCCCGGCGTGACGATCACCCAACTCGACCATCAGCCGTTGGTCATCATGGACAACTCGGTCATCGGTTTCGACAAACTGCGCGTCGATCGCAGCGCCTGGCTGAGCAACGATCTGGCCACCATCGACGACGAGGGTGTGCTGACCTGGCGCGACGAGAGCAGCAGGAAACGCTCGTTCGCCTCGGCGATCAGCCAGCTCACCGTGGGCCGACTGGCGCTCTCGTCGTGCCTGAACGCCTCGGCACGCGCGTCGCTCTACATCGCGTTGCGCTACGCGGCCAAGCGACTGGTGCCGTTGACACCCGTCGACAGCCCGTTCATGGTCGAGATTCCACACGTGCGCGACACCCTGCTCACCGATCTCGCGGGCACCATCGCCCGCACCGTGTACGGCAACGAGATCAAGACCCGCCTCGCAAGCAGCGATCTCACCGATCGCGACACCGTCGTCTCGGTGATGCTGGCCAAGCATTTCATTCAGCCGCACGCGTTGGAGACCGTCACGCACTGTCGCATCAAGATGGGCGCACAGGGCATGTTCAGCGCCAACCGCGTCGCCGACTATCTCGGCGTCTGCCACGCGGCGATCACCGGCGAAGGCGACTGCCACGTACTCGGCTCCGTGGCGGGACGGGTACTGGCCAGGCAACTCGCGGGTACCCCGCCGCCCGCACCGACCCTGCACGATCCCGCCGACGCCGGCGACCGCGCGCGCCTGCTCGACGCCCGCACTCTGACCATCGCGCAGGAGGCCCAGCGGCATCTGGCCACGTCCGCGCTCGCCGATCGGTTGGCGATCATTCCGGAGGCGATCGGCCTCTCCGAAGCGTACTGCGCCGCGGAAGCGCTGCGATTGCTCGACGAACGTGCCGACGATCATGTCGAGATCGCTGCCGCCCGTGACGTTTTCGCGTTGCAGTACCTCGATCGACATGCCGCGTGGTACCTCACCCGAGGTCTGCTCGACATCGCCGCTGTCGCCACGATCGAGCAGCAGCTGCGTCGGGCCGTCGACAACCTCGCCGACAACCTGCCCGCGGTGCTGGAAGCGTTCGATTTCGACGACGAAATCCTCGGCGCTCCGGTGCTTTCCGATGATCTGCCCGCCGCGTGGGACTCCCGAATCAAGGACACGCGCGGCCTCTGATCGGGTACCAGCATCCGGGCAGGTCGCCTCGGGGCGGACGACCTGTCCGAACGCGGGGCCGCCGAAGCCTGTGTCGCCGTTGCGAAGTCCTGTCGCGGCGGCGTCCGGGCGGTGGACGGCACGCCGGAAAAATCACACGCCGATCATCGGCGACGGACTCTCTCGGTACCGAACAACACGCGGCAACCCGACAGCCTTCGCGCAGGCCTCGTCGCGGGTACTATGCTGCCGCAACCGATATCAAGGAGACCACGTGTATCCGCAGCACACGCATCAGGGTGCTACTGCCGAATCAATCTCGCCGATCGAGGTCGATGGACCTCGAATCCCCATCTACAGCGCCGAGTTCGCGGCCGATCCCCACGGGGCCTACCGGCGGATGCGTCGCGACTACGGACCGCTGGTGCCCGTCGAGATGTGGCCGGGGGTACCGGCCACCCTGGTCATCAACTATCGGACCGCCGTCCGCATCCTCAACGACTCCGACCGATTTCCCGCCGATCCCAGCACCTGGCAGAAGACCGTGCCCGCCGATATCCCGATCATGCCGATGGTCGAATACCGGCCGAACGCGATCCGGACCAGCGGTGAGAAGCACACCCGCTATCGCAAAGCCATCAGTGACGCCCTGACCGGGATCGATCTGAACTCCCTGCGTGCCATGGTGGAGCGATCAGCCATCCCGATCGTCAACACATTCTGCCGCGACGGCAGTGCCGACATCTTGAACCAGTACGCTCTGCCGCTGGTCTTCTCCGTCTTCTGCCAGGTACTCGGATGTCCGCCGGAGATCGGCGCGCGGGTCGCGGAGGCCAGCGCGGCGATGTTCGATGGCGTCGACACCGAGACGGTCAATGCGATCATGGGCAGCGCGTTGACCGACCTCACGCTGCTCAAGCGCGAGCATCCCGGCGACGATGTCGCCACCAGGCTGATCCAGGATCCGGCGGGACTGACCGACGAGGAGATGGTCCATCAGCTGGTGCTGCTGTTCGCGGCCGGTGTGGAACCGCCGGTGAATCTCATCGCCAACACACTGCTGCTGATGCTCACCGACTCCCGCTTCGGAGACGGCAACAGCCTGCACGTCTCCACCAAGACCGCCATCGACGAGCGGCTGGCGACCGACCCGCCGATGGCGAACTACTGCATCACCTATCCGCGGCAACCGATCCTGATCGAGGATACGTGGCTGCCCGCCGATCAGCCGGTCATCATCAGCATGGCCGCGTGCAATACCGACCCGGAGATGAACACGGGCGAATTCCTGGACAACGGATGGAATCTCGCGTTCAGCACCGGTGATCACGCCTGCCCCGTGCAAGCCCGCCCGTACGGATTGTTGCTCGCCCAGGACGTCATCGACCAACTCCTGGACACCCTCCCGGAAATACGACTCGCGGTCCCCAAGGATCAGTTGATCTGGCGTCCCGGACCATTCCACCGCGCCCTGACGACGCTGCCGGTCGTATTCCCTCCGTCCGCTCCGCTTACTTTCTGACGCACCGGAACCGCTGCGCGCCCCGATGATCGGCGACCGGGCCACATCCCGGTCGCCGATCATCGCGACCGTCGGATCACCCGCCGATATAGGCCGCCAAGTGCTTGCCGGTGAGCGTGGTGTGATCGGCGACCAGATCGGCGGGCGTGCCTTCGAAGACCACACGTCCGCCGTCGTGGCCCGCTCCCGGTCCGAGGTCGATGATCCAGTCGGCGTGGGCCATGACGGCCTGGTGGTGTTCGACCACGATCACCGATTTGCCGGAATCGACGATGCGGTCGAGCAGGCCGAGCAGCTGTTCGACGTCGGCCAGGTGCAGGCCGGTGGTCGGTTCGTCCAGGACGTAGATGCCGCCCTTCTCGCCGAGATGGGTGGCGAGCTTGAGGCGTTGGCGTTCGCCGCCGGACAGGGTGGTGAGCGGCTGGCCGAGGGTGAGGTAGCCGAGGCCGACGTCGGCGAGGCGCTCGAGGATCTTGTGGGCGGCCGGGATCGCGGTGTCGCCGGGGCCGAAGAATTCCGCGGCCTGGGCCACCGACATCGCGAGCACTTCGCTGATGTCGCGGTCACCGAGCCGGTACTCGAGGACCGAGGCGTCGAACCGTTTGCCCTCGCATTCCTCGCAGACACTCGAGACGCCCGCCATCATCGCCAGATCGGTGTAGATGACGCCCGCGCCGTTGCACGCCGGGCACGCGCCTTCCGAATTCGCGCTGAACAGTGCGGGTTTGACGCCGTTGACCTTGGCGAACGCCTTGCGGATCGGGTCGAGCATGCCGGTGTAGGTGGCCGGGTTGCTGCGCCGTGAGCCGCGGATCGCGGTCTGGTCGATCGAGACGACGTCATCGCCCGCCGGGATCGATCCGTGCACCAGCGAACTCTTTCCCGAGCCCGCGACACCGGTGACGACCACGAGTACGCCGAGTGGAATGTCGACGTCGACCTTGCGCAGGTTGTTGGCCGACGCGCCGCGGATCTTCAGCGCACCGGTCGATTCGCGCACCGTCGACTTGATGGCGGCACGGTCGTCGAAATGGCGGCCGGTGATGGTGTCGCTGGCGCGCAGACCGTCGACGGTGCCTTCGAAACAGACGGTGCCGCCGCCGGTTCCGGCGCCGGGGCCCAGATCGACGATGTGGTCGGCGATCACGATCGTCTCCGGCTTGTGCTCGACCACCAGCACGGTGTTGCCCTTGTCACGCAGGCGCAGCAGCAGGTCGTTCATCCGCTGGATATCGTGCGGGTGCAGACCGGCGGTCGGTTCGTCGAAGACGTAGGTGATGTCGGTGAGCGAGGACCCCAGGTGCCGGATCATCTTGGTGCGCTGGGCTTCACCGCCGGACAGGGTGCCCGAGGGTCGGTCCAGCGACAGGTAGCCGAGTCCGATCTCCACGAACGAGTCCAGGGTGTGGCCCAACGTGGTCAGCAGCGGGGCGACCGAGGGTTCGTTCAGGCCGCGCACCCATTCGGCCAGATCGCTGATCTGCATGGCGCACGCGTCGGCGATGTTGACCTTGCCGATCTTGGAGGAGCGAGCTTCGGCGCTCAGGCGGGTGCCGTCGCATTCGGGGCAGGTGGTGAAGGTGATCGCCCGCTCGACGAAGGCGCGGATATGCGGTTGCAGCGCGTCGACGTCCTTGGACAGCATCGACTTCTGGATTTTCGGGATCAATCCCTCGTAGGTGAGGTTGATGCCGTCGACCTTGATCTTGGTCGGCTCCTTGTAGAGCAGGTCGTGCAGTTGCTTCTTGGTGAATTTGTTGATCGGCTTGTCCGCGTCGAAGAAACCGCAGCCGCTGAAGATTCGACCGAACCAGCCGTCGACGCTGTAACCGGGGATGGTCAACGCGCCGCCGTTGAGGGATTTGCTGTCGTCGTAGAGCTGGGTCAGGTCGAAATCGGTGACCGAGCCACGGCCCTCGCAGCGCGGACACATGCCGCCGGTTCTGCTGAACGTGGCCTTGACGGTCTTGCTGTTGCCCTTCTCGACGGTGATCGCGCCGCTGGCCCGCACCGACGGAGTGTTGAACGAGTACGCGCTCGGCGAGCCGATATGGGGTTTGCCCAGGCGGCTGAACAGGATGCGCAACAACGCGGTGGCGTCGGTGGCGGTGCCGACCGTGGACCGCGGATCCGAACCCATCCGCTCCTGGTCGACGATGATCGCCGTCGTGAGCCCGTCGAGCACGTCGACCTCGGGGCGGGCCAGTGTCGGCATGAAACCCTGCACGAACGCGCTGTAGGTCTCGTTGATCATCCGCTGCGATTCGGCGGCGATCGTGGCGAAGACCAGCGAACTCTTGCCGGAGCCGGAGACGCCGGTGAACACGGTGAGCCTGCGCTTGGGCAGTTCGACGCTGATGTCCTTCAGGTTGTTCACGCGCGCGCCGTGCACGCGGATCAGGTCGTGACTGTCGGCGAGATGGCGCTCGGGTGATTTCGCGCCGGACCTCGTGGCCGTGCTCATCGGGTCTCCCTCTGTTCGGCGGAGCACGGGTGCGTGCGTGCGTCCTCGTTCGGTGCGTTCGGTGGATTCCGGGCCGGTATTCCGGTCCGCGGTTCGAGCCGTGTGTGACCGGGACCGGTCGCCCGGTGGTTCAGTCCAACTGGTTGATGCGGATCAGATTGCCCGCGGGGTCGCGGAAGGCGCAGTCGCGCACACCGTAGGGCTGGTCGGTCGGTTCCTGCACGACTTCGGCACCGCTGGCCTGCACTTTGTCGAAGACGGTCTCGAGGTCGGTGGTGGCCAGGATGATGTGGCCGTAATTGCCCTTGGCCATCATCTCGGTGATGACGCGGCGCTCGTCCTCGGTGATACCGGGGTCGGCGGCCGGCGGGTGCAGCACGATCGAGGTCGCGGGCTGACCGACCGGGCCGACGGTGAGCCAGCGCAGACCGTTGTATCCGACATCGTTGCGCACCTCGAAGCCGAGGGTGTCGCGGTAGAACGCCAGGGCGGCGTCCGGATCGTCCTGCGGCAGGAAGCTCGAGTGAATGGTGATGTCCATGACAGTCAGGCTAATAGCTACCCGGTTACCGGTGCTTCTCGATTCCTGACCGGTCGTGTCACCTGTTTGGACACGCACGACGGCATTCCCGCAGTCTCGGCGGCGGCCTCGCGCCGGTAGGTGCTCGGCGGCACACCGACCAGTTCGGTGAAGCGGGTGCTGAAGGTGCCCAGCGACGAGCAGCCGACGGTGAAGCAGACCTCGGTGACGCTGAGATCGCCGCGGCGCAGCAGCGCCATCGCGCGCTCGATGCGGCGTGTCATCAGATAGGAGTACGGGGATTCGCCGTAGGCGCGGCGGAATTCGCGGCTGAGGTGGCCCGCCGACATGTTCTCGCCACGGGCCAGCGCCTCCACGTCGAGGGGTTTGTCGTACTCGCGGTCCATCCGGTCGCGGACGCGGCGCAGCCGGGCGAGCTCACGCAGATGATGAGCGGTCGCGGGAGTACTGGTCACCTGGAAAATCGTGCCATATCGGCACGGAGATGCCCAGTGGCGTTGTCCGGTGCGCGGCGGGTCAGTGGCCCGGCAGGACGCAGACGGTGTCGAGTCCGAGGACGTGGTTCAGACGCCCGAACGCTAGCCACGAGCCGATGCTCATACTCAGTTCGACGACTTCGGCCTGGGTGTAGTGGGCGAACATCCGCGCCCAGAATTCGTCGTCGAGATTGTGATGGTCGGTGGCGTAGCGTTCGGCGTACTCGGCGGCCAGGCGGGTGCGGTCGTCGAAGAGTTCGGTGGTCTTCCACTCGGTGACCGCGTCGGCGAATTCCGCCTCGACTTTCACCCCGTCGCGTTCGGTGCGCCAGTCCAGGCAGAAGACGCAGCCGTTGATCTGGGCGATCCGCAGCCGGGCGGCCTCGAATTCGCGCAGGCCAAGGGTCGAATGTTCGTAGACCGACAGCGAGAACGCCGAGGCGGCGATGCCGATGCCGGGAACCATTTCGCCCCAGACGTAACCGATCGGGTCTTTTCCCTCGGGCAGGTCGATGATCATCGGTACTTCCTTCCGAGTTTGCCGACTGCGGGCCGCAGCGGGACATCCAATGCGTCGTAGAGTCCGGGTTCGGCCGCCACGAGCCAGTCGATCGCGCCGACCAGCCTGCCCACGGCGGTGGCGTTGCCGCCCGCGGCGCGGTTGCCGCCCTCGTCGGTGGCTTCGACGCTGACCTCGATACGCGGCCTGCCCTCGATGATCACGCGGTGCGCGCCGTCGCCGTCGGGCGGTGTCGGCCAGTCCGGTGCGCAACTCGGGTGGATGCGGGTGACGTGTTCGATGACGATGCGGGGTTGTCCGTCGACGATTCCCTGGACCTCGAAACGCACCGCGCCCTGCGTGCCCGCGTCGAAGGCGCCCATGTGGGCGGTGTCGACGGTGGCGTCGAGTGCGCGTCGGTCGAGGGTTTCGCGGATGTCGTCGAGTTCGACGCCGAGTGCGCGTGCCATGAGCCGGATCTGCCCGCCCCACACCATGGTGGGTACCGACGGCAGCAGCATCGGCGGCTCGTAGTCCATCGGCTGGCCCATGCCGACGAGGTAGCGGACCGAATCGGGCTGGTCGTAGGTGGAGTAGTCGAAGATCTCCTGGCAGCGGATGACGTCGATGGTGCCCGCGAGTCCGCTGACGAGCAGCGGCAGCACGTCGTTGCCCCAGCCGGGGTCCACGCCGGAGACGAACAGCGACCCGCCGCCGTGCGCGATCGCGTCGAGAACGGGTTCGCGCAGTTCGGCGGGGGCGTTGACAGGATCGTAGAGGGCATACAGCGCGGGCGTGACCACGACCGCGCCCACGCGCAGGGCGCGCAGGATATCGGCGAGCGCGTCGTCGGGGCGGATATCGCCGGAGGCGGCGTAGACCACCGCGCCCGGGCCGGTCGCCAGCGCCGCGTCGATATCGGCGGTGGCGGCGACGCCGAGTGTCTCGTCGAGTCCGGCCAGCGCGCCCGCGTCGCGCCCGACCTTGCCCGGGTCGTGGACGAGGACGCCGGTGAGTTCCAGGGCCGGATGGGCATCCACGGCGCGGATGGCCGCTCGGCCCACGTTGCCGGTGCCCCAGACGAGCGTGGGGATCATCGAGCGAGCGTAGCAAGCGCTTGGTTTGTATTCGGCGATATGTCGGATCACCTTCCTGCGCTTACCGTTCGGACCGGCTCCGGCAGGTACGAACGCGTCCGCGCGACCGTTTCGAGGGCAACGGGAGAACTCTGTTTCATAACAGTCCCCGTCGCGCCCGGGAATAGGCGACCGATCGGCGCGCCGACTCGCACCACGGCGAGTACGTTGTACCCGCCGCACAGCGTCAACGGCGGGCGACGAGGAACGCGCAGAGATCGTGGAGAGGTGAGAAGCGACCGATGGACAAGTCGTATTCGCAGTGGCACACCCAGAATTCGACCAACAAGCCACCGCTCGCCGCCCTGTATCAGAGCGCGGAGCCGATCCGGTGGAGCGGCAGCATGATCTACCCGATGTTCACCGAGCGACTCGGACCTGCGCCCCTCGCCCTGACCCTGACCCTGCTGTCGGCGGCCCCGCCCGCCGGACTGCGCGGTCACGGCATGGCGCTCGCGGTGGTGAACGGGTTCGTCGACCTCGAGGGCAGGCAGACCGACAACGTCGACGTGTGGAGCACCGCCCTGCACGGCGGCGTCACCTTCGAACTCACCCCGACCGGGCCCGCCGCGACATTCACCCTCACTCCGGTATGGGTCGACGAACTCGGGATCAAGAAATCCTGGTCGGGCAACTACGGCATCCTCGTCGAGGACGTCCCCGACGGGCGAATCGCGCTGTGGTGCAGCATCGGTGAGGGACCGCCGAATTTCGCCAACCTGGTCGTCGGCTTCAGCACCGCACCCGTCCCCCGTTCGGAACCGGCCGCGCTACCCGAGCAACCGCATGCCCTACCCGAACCGCCGGAAACCCCGCGACCGCAGGATCAGGCGCCCCCGGTCTACCGGCTCGACGAACGCCGCGTCGAGGCCGCGCCCGTCCCGACCACGGAGCCGCCGCGCCCCGCCAACAGCCCCGAGGTCGGCTACCGCAACGCCCTCTACGACCTCGCCGAAGCGATGTACAACCGCGGCGAGGAGGACCAGGCGTGCGAACTGTGGCAACAGGCCGCGGCGGCGGGGCATCCGATCGCCGCCTACGACCTGGGCGTGGTGCGGTTACGGCGCGGAGATGTCGCCGGAGCCGAGAGTTGGTGGCGATCGGCCGCGCGACTGCGCGAACCGCGCGCCATGGCAGGTCTGGCCGAACTGCTCGCCAGGCAGGGCGATCACGCCGAAGCCGAGAGGTGGCGGGTCCACGCCGCCGAGGAGCGCGCCACACAATCGGGTCATTCGATGAGCTGAGCCTCCCGCAAGGCCGCACGAGCCCGCATCAGCGCGAAGCCGAGCAGGTTCAGGCCGCGCCAGCGCCGCGGATCCTCGGCGCGGACATCGTCGGCGGCCAACCCGATCCCCCAGATCCGATCCACCGGACTGGCCTCGACCAGAACCCGGTCCCCGGTGCCGAGCAGATATGCGCCCAACTCGGTGTGCTGAGCGAACTTCGCGGTACTTCCCGCCACCACGATCTCGAAACGATTTGCGTTCCAATGGTTCTCGTCGAAACCGCGAACCTCGCGCCCGAGATCCTTCGCCTGCTTCGGATGCCCCGCCGCCAATACCCGCTGCGCGGTCGCGGCGTCGTCGAACAGCATCGCCTTGCGCCACATCATGTAGTGCTCGGCGCTGGCGAAGGCAATGTCGTCCACCGTGAACTCCGCCTCCCACCACTGGCTCAGGCAACCCGGCCCCACGCCGCCGTCACGCGGGGGCCTGTGCCCCCAGAAGTGCAGATATTTCACGCGGTGCCCGGCCTCGATGATCTGGACCAGTTCGTCGACCGAACTCACATTCATGCTTGGCAGTCTGCCCGGGACAGCGCCGCATCGCATCAGGATTTCGACTGCCGAATCGGCACCGCGCGCAGAGCCATGCGCGCACTCGGTTCGGGGACAACACAATTCGGGTCATCCGGCACGCATGGTCCTCGACTAGGTTCGGGCGGCTACTGACCGATGTTGGGCAGGTTCGGCGGAACGGGTGGTAGTCCTACATCCGTGTGAACACGGCGGAACCGGTCAACTGCGCGGTGGTGGCGGCGTCCGGTGGTTGCGTGTAGCCGGGGTGCGGGTGGAGCGCGGGGATCAGGAAGCGTCGCAGCAGTTGGGCTTCGGTGTCGGCATCGGTGGGCCACAGCAGTAGTGACAGCATCGTCCGGATGAACCAGGTGGCGGTGAGCGGATCGTCGGGGTGGGTGCCGAGGACCTCGGAGGCGATACGGAGCAGCGCAGGAGATTCGGCCAACGTCACCACCGAGCGGGGGCCGTGCTGCGAGGACAGGAACGCGGTGAAAATCGTATCGGAGCGAACCTCACGAAGGGCGATGGTCAACGCGTCGTAGAGACGGTCCGGCCCGGTGAGCTCGCCGATGGCCTTCCGGATGACATCGGTGATGCGGTCGGCGGCGCGGATGAGAACGGTCTCGCGCAGATACCGCACGCCCCCGGTGTGGCGGTAGACGGTCGCGCGGGAGCAATGCGCGTGCCGGGCGACGGTCTCGATATCGAGGCTGTCGAACCCGGAGGCGGCGATCAGATTCACGGCCGCCGCGTAGATGTGTTCGGCAGCGGTGTCGTGGCGGTCGGCACCGAGCAGCCAATCTGTCCCCATCGTCTCAGTATGAGACATATCGACCGCATCCATCCGAAAATCGTGCAGGTCATCGCCACGACATGAGACAACCGGTGACTCGACGGCCACCGAGGAAGTTTCGACTTGGGTCGCACCTCTTGTTCGCTGGTGTCTGCGGCAGCCACGGTAGAGACCGTGCACGAGGTCGGCGACAGATTTCTGTCCGCACCCAGCGGTCCGCGCACGGTTGTCGTCTTCCCCCCACGGGGCGACGCGCCTCGGACGTGAACGGGACAGACGTGAACGGAGACAACGGATGACGAGCACCGCTGTGATCGACCCACCGGCGCGGACATGGTCGTGGGCCCAGCGGCGCACGGTGATCGTGTCGTGTCTGGCCGTCACGCTGGTCATCGCGGCGATGGCCGCCCTGTACACCGCGTTGGCGCAGATCTCGATCGCCACCGGCGCCACGCAGACCCAGGCGACCTGGATCGTCGACGGCTACACCCTCGCGTTGGCCTGTCTGGTTCTACCGGCCGGCGCGCTGGGCGACCGCTACGGACGGCGTCGGATGATGATCACCGGACTCGTCGTCTTCGCCGCCGCCTCGATGATCCCGGTGACGACCACGGCGGTGGCCTGGCTCATCGGTGCTCGCGTGCTGACCGGGATCGGTGCCGCACTGGTCATGCCGTCGACCCTGTCCATGCTCACCGCCGCCTTCGCGCCCGGCCCCTCGGACCGCGCCGTCGGACTCTGGGCCGGGGCCGCGGGCTCCGGCGGCCTGATCGGCCTCGTCGGGTCCGGGCTCGTCTTGCAGTGGTATTCCTGGCAGTCCATCTTCGCCGGAATGGCCGTGGGCGCGGTCCTGCTGGCCGCGGCGGGTTTCACCCTCGCCGAATCTCGCAGCACCGGCGAGACTGGGCTGGACCCGCTCGGCACGGTGACCGGAGTCGCCGCGATCGCGCTACTGGTCTGGGCGTTGATCACCGTCGCCGAACGCGGATGGGGCGATCGCTACGTCCTGGCCGGACTGATCGGAGCCGCCCTCGCGGGAGCGTTGTTCGTGGCGGTCGAACTCCGGGCCCACAAACCACTGCTGGATCTGCGATTGTTCGCACGCCGCGGTTTCGGCTGCGGCACCGTGTCCATCACCGTCCAGTTCCTGACCACCTTCGGCCTGTTCCTGATAGTCGTGCAGTATCTGCAATTGATCCTCGAATACAGCCCGCTGCGCGCCGCCGTCGCGGTCCTGCCCATGGGTGTGGCCGTCACCGGACTCTCGCTGCTGTCACCCCTGCTCACCGCCCGCTACGGACTCCGACTGCCCACCGCCGCCGGACTCACCATCGTCGCGGCCGGACTCGCCCTCATGGCCCGCGTGACACCGGATTCCGGCTACCCCGGAGTCCTGATGCCGCTGTTCATCATGAGCGTGGGACTCGGTCTCGCCTCGGCACCCGCCACCACCGCGATCATGAGCGGCACCGACGCCGACATGCACAGTATCGCCGCGGCGGTCAACGACGCGGCCCGCGAGATCGGCGCCGCCATCGGCATCGCGGTCGCGGGAACCGTCCTGGCCACCGGCTACCGCACCCGCATCACTCCCGTCCTCGATCGACTACCCGAACCCGCGCGCGCCCCGGTCTCGCACTCCCTCGCCGCCACCACCCAACTCGCCGAACACACCGGCCCACAAGCCCAACCACTACTCGACCTCGCCCGCACCGCGTTCCTGCACGGACTGCACAACACCTCCTACACCCTCGCCGCCATCAGCCTCGCCGCCGCCGCCATCCTCGGCATCTGGGCGCCCGGCCGATCCGCGACGCGCGCGCCGAAAACCCCGGCACGACCGACGACCCCGCCGAGCGACTGATCCGAGGTCCACGCCGACGGCTCGGTTCACCGGCTCCGCCGACCGACCGTCGAGTCGATGTGGCAGTCTACGAAGCCGTGTCCGTGTCCCGACACACTCGCGCCGTACCGGCCGAGCGGACGGCGTCGCTGTTGAAAGGAGGTGAGTCGTGACCGACACCGAACTGCGTGACCAGGTCGCCGCGACCGCGCGCCGCCTGGCCGCCGAAGGACTGCTGATCGGCACCGCCGGAAACGTGTCGGTCCGATCCGCGGATCGCGTGGCCGTGACGGCGACCGGGGTCGTACTCGGCGACTGCACCGCCGACGACGTCACCGAAGTGACGGTCGATGGCGATATCCTCGCCGGGCGTCTGCTGCCCACCTCCGAACTCGACCTGCATCTGAAGGTCTACCAGCGCACCGGCGCCACCGCGGTCGTCCACACCCACGCCCCGTACTCGACCGCCGTGGCCTGCGTGGACGACCTCACCGTGCTACCGGTTCTGCACTACCAGCAATTACTGCTCGGCGGGGAGATCAGGATCGCCCCGTACGCCACCTTCGGCAGCCCGGAGTTGGCCGATGTCGTCGTCGAAGCGCTGACCGATCGGCAAGCCGCGCTGATGGCCAACCACGGGTCCATCGCGGTCGGCGCGACGCTGGACAAAGCCGTCGACAACGCGCTGCTGCTGGAGTGGGCGGCCGCGCTGTATCAACGCACCCGCGCCATGGGCCGTCCACGCGCCCTGACCGGTGACGAACAGATCGCCGTCGTGGACCAAGCCATCAGGCTGCGCTATGGAACCACCCAGGAGAACCCGGCATGACCCGTGCGAAGATCGCCACCCTCGGAGTCCACGTCCTCGACGTCCACGTCCTCGGGATCGAATCCATCCCGAGCGGGTCCGAGGGCGCACTCGTCGACACCATCGCGTTCTCCCCCGCCGGGACGGCGGGAGGCACCGCCGTGGTGCTGAGCAGACTCGGCGCCGATGTCCGCACCTTCGGCGCCGTGGGCGAGGACTCCATCGGACGCAGCCTCGTCGCCCTGCTGGGCGAGCACGGAATCGACACCGGGGGCCTCGTCGTCAAACCCGGTGTCCAAACCTCGTCCTCGGTGATTCCGGTCCGACCCAACGGCGAACGCCCGGCCTGGCACTGTATCGGCGCCAACGCACGATTCGACCTGTCGGACTTCGACTTCGACGCCCTCGACGGAATCGACCACCTGCACCTGGGCGGTCCGGAATTCCTCGGCGGCCACGCCGCCGGGCAATTACTGGCCGAAGCGCGCCGACGCGGACTGACCACCTCGATCGACATCCTCGCCGCCGGAGATCCCGGCACCCTCGAATGGATCGCCGACGCCCTGCCACACACCGATTTCCTGCTCCCCAACGACGAACAGATCCGCGGATTCACCGGCACCGATTCCCTGCTGGAAGGCGCACGCGCGCTGCTCGCGCGCGGTGTCGGATGCGTGGCGCCGACACGCGGCGGTCACGGCGCCCTCGTCGTCACCGACCAGGAGGTGATCGAGGTGCCCGCCTACGAGACCGAGGTCGTCGACACCACCGGCTGCGGTGACGCCTTCTCGGCCGGGTTCCTCACCGGACACCTGCGCGACCTCGACCTGGAAGCGTCCGCTCGACTCGGTTGCGCGGTCGCCGCACACGTCGCCCGGGGAATCGGCACCACCGCGGGCGTCTACGACCTCACCGCCGTCGAGGCGTTCGCGGCCTCGGCCGCGACCATCTGACCGGACCGCGATCGGGGCCGCGATCCCCGATGCCGTCTACTCGGTGCCCCGCCCGCGGAAAATCACTGTCGGTGGGGACAGGCGTCGAGCTATGTTGTCGGCATGGGTGGTAGTCCTACATCGACCGGAGTGTGCGCGGTCGTCGCGTATTACATCCGGCTGCGCACGGTGGCCCGGGCTCAGCCCGCGCACAGCGCCGCACCGGGTTTCCGGCTCCGTTGATCGAGTGAGCCGGGTTCGGCTCACCCCAACGATGTCGCGCCGTCGTTTCGCGATGTCCTGATCGGTTGTGCCGATTCTCGTAGGTCGCTCACGGCTTTCTCATCGAGGCCGGGTCGAGCGTGCCGCAGTGGTCTTCGCCGTGCTCGGTATGGGTCCGGGCGAATCACATTTCCTGATTCGTCCACTCCCTCCGGAGGACACCCATGTCCCGTTCGCTTTCTCGCGCTCGCACGGCCCGGCCGGTCGGTGCCCGCAAACTCCTGTCGCAGAACTTCCTCGCCGATCCCGGCATCGCCGCGGCGCTGGTGCGTTCGTCCGGTGTCTGCGCCGACGACCTCGTCGTGGAGATCGGCCCCGGCGACGGCATACTCACCGACCGCCTACTGGCCACGGCGGGGCGCGTCCTCGCCTACGAGATCGACCGCCACTACGCCGCGCGGCTACGCGACCGCTACGCGGGCGACGACCGTATTCGCTGCTACCACAGGGACTTCCGCACGGCGACCGCACCGCGCGAACCGTTCGCGGTGGTCGCCAATATCCCCTTCGCGAGCAGCACCGATATCGTGCGCTGGTGTGTCGCGGCGCCGGACCTGACCTCGGCGACCCTACTCACCCAGCGCGAATTCGCCCGCAAACATTCCGGCGACTACGGGCGCTGGAGCAAACTCGCCGTCACCCATTGGCCCGGCACCGCATTCGAACTGGGGATGCGCGTGGACCGACGGCACTTCCGCCCGGTGCCCGGCGTCGACGCGGCGGTGCTGGGTCTGCGGACCCGTCCGGATCCCCTGCTGCCGGCTTCGGCGATGCCCGGCTACCTGCGCATGGTCGAACTCGGATTCTCCGGGGTCGGAGGCTCGTTCGCGGCCTCGTTGGCGCGGGCGTTCCCGGCACGCCGGGTTCGTGCGGCCTGCGCGCGGATCGGGATACCGGTCGATCGGCCGGTCGGGTCGGTGTCGCCGGACGACTGGATCGCCGTCTACCGGGAACTGCGCCGGTAGGCGCCTCAGCCCGCCTGGACCAGGACGCGTTTGAGAATCTTCCCGGTGGCGTTGCGCGGGAGGGCGTCGAGGAAGGTGACGTCGCGTGGCACCGAGAACCGGCTCAGCCGATGACGGATGTAGTCGCGGATCATGTCGCGGTCCAGGCGGCCCGCCCCTTCGCGGGTGACGACGAAAGCGGCCAGACGCTGGCCGTATTCGCGGTCGGGAACCCCCACCACGGCCACCTCGCTGACCTGCGGCAGCAGTGAGAGTGCTTCCTCGACCGGGCGCGGGAAGACGTTCTCGCCGCCGGAGATGATCATCTCGTCGTCGCGGCCAGCGACGAAGACCAGTCCGTCGGCGTCGATGTAGCCGAGGTCGCCGGTGTCGAGCATGTCGCCGGATTCGGTCGGCGGTGCGGCGTCGGTGTAACCGTCGAACAGCATGTGGTTGCTGACGAAGATACGTCCGGTCACCCCGCGCGGCACCGGTCGCAGATTCCGGTCCAGAACCGCGAGTTTGGTACCGAGTGGCGGTCGGCCTGCGGTGGTCGGCGCGGTGCGCAGATCGGCGGGGTCGGCGATGGTGGCCCAGGAGACCTCGGTGGAGCCGTACACGTTGTAGAGGACGTCGCCGAAGATGTCCATGAACCGTCGCACGGTCGAGACATCCAGTGGCGCGCCGCAACTGGCGACGACGCGCAGGCTGGAGGTGTCGTAGCGGTCGAGTACCGAGCGCGGCAGGTCGAGGATGCGGTTGACCATCACCGGGACCACGATCATGGCGGTGATGCGGTGGTCGTGGATCAGGCGCAGGCATTCCTCGGCGTCGAAACGTTCGGTGAGAACCACACTCGCCCGGATCGGTGTGCTGATCTGCAAGGCGGCCAGACCCCAGGTGTGGAACAGCGGCGCGGGGATCAGCATGGTCTCGTCCATCCGGAACGGGATGCGCGACAACAGCGCGGCGACGGTGCCGAAACCCTTGGGCTGGGGTCTGCGGGCGCTTTTCGGCGTGCCGCTGGTGCCGGAGGTGAGCACGATCAGCCGACCGGGTTGCGCGGGACGGGAGAAATGCGGCGCGGCGTAGTCGACCAGTTCGTCGACGGTCACCGGGCCGCCGTGCGCGGGGGGCGAGGTGGAGTAGCGCGGGATATCGGGGCTCACGCCGTGCAACAGCGGTTCGAATTCGTCGTCGCGGAAGATTCCGGCGAGTTCGTGTCGTGCCACGACCTCGCGGATCTGTAGCGCGGAGAGCCCGGTATTGAGCAGGACCGCGTCCACGCCCGCCTTGCCCGCGGCGACCATGCAGTCGACCATGGCCGCGCTGTTGCGCGACAGCACGCCGATGGCGGTGTGCTCGTCGAAACCGAGCGATGTCAGCGTGGCGGCGAGCCGGTGGGTGCGCCGGTGTACCTCGGAGAAGGTGTATTCGGTGGTCGCGTCGATGACCGCGGGCCGGTCCGGGGTGTAGGCCGCGGCGGCCGCGTACCCGCCCGCGAGGGTGAAACCCCATTTGGCGAGTCCGCCGAGTTGTCTGATGCCGCGGTCGGGTCGGTAGCTGCGGATGACGCCGGTGCTGACCAGTTGCCGGGCGATGCCGACCTGGAGCCGGGCCGGTGAATCCTCACCGTTGACCAGGACCGAGGTGGGCGCGCGGAGCAGGACGTCGGCGACGCGGTCGAGTCCGGCGGCGGTCCATTCGGTGATCTCGGCGCGTTCGCGCGAGGCGATGTCGTCGCCCATGCGCCCGAGTCCGATGAAGGTGACGGTGACGCGGGTGCCGACCATGTCCTCGGTCGCGTTGTCGCGCAATCGGATCGAGGCGAAGCTGCCCGCGTGCGGGCATTGGATCTCGAAGACCTCGCCCACGTGGGTGACGACCAGGTAGACCGGACCCGCGGCGGTCGGGCCGACCAGTCGGCCTCCCGGCACCGCCGGAATCGACTGCCCTTCGGCGGTTTCGGCGCGTTCGTACACCTCGACGCCGCGGAACATGCGCGGGTAGGTCTGCGGGTCCATGAGCAGATCCCACATCGCCCGGCGTTCGACGGCGTATTCGGCATCAACGGTGATGACTTCGGTGACCAACGGTGTGCATTTCTTCCGGGCCTGCCCGCTCTGGTCGGGTCGGCTGATCCCATATTTGTACCCAGCGGTAACACCTAGGTCAAACGGCGAGCGTTTGCCCGATGATGGCTACAGCGTTCGCGCCGTGAGTGTTCCGCCCTCGGAGCACCCACGGCGCGACGCCCTACACGGCGGTGAAATCCCGGGCCGCGATGTAGGTCGGTCGCGGCGCGGGAGCGGCGAACGGGTCGACGAGGGTGTTCTCGACGCTGTTGAATACCAGGAAGATATTCGAGCGCGGAAACGGGGTGATGTTGTCCGAGGAGCCGTGCATGATGTTGGAATCGAACAGCAGCGCCGACCCGGCCCTGCCGGTGAACTGCACGATCCCGTGCCGTGCGGCCAACTCGGCGATATCGGATTGCGTCGGCACCCCGATCTCCTGCTCCCGCAACGATTCCCGGTAGTTTTCCGCCGGGGTCGTGCCCTGGCAACCGACGAAGCTGCGATGCGAACCCGGCATCACCATCAGACTCCCGTTGACCGGATAGTTGTCGGTCAACGCGATCGACAGACTCACCGCGCGCGGCGCGGGCATCCCGTCCTCCGCGTGCCAGGTCTCGAAATCGGAATGCCAGTAGAAACCGGTGCCACGGAATCCCGGCATGTAGTTGATCCGGGTCTGATGCAGGTATACCGGCGAACCGAGCACCTGCCGCGCGAGACCGGCGATCCTGGTCTCGCGCACCAGATCCGACACCGCCGTGCTGAGCTTGTGCACCTCGAAGATCGAGCGCACCCGCCGTGAGGATTTCTCGATGATCAGCCGGTCGTCGTCGGCTAGGTCCGGATCGGCGGCCAGCCGCCCGATCTCGGCGCTGAATTCGGCCACCTCGGCCGGTGTCAGCAGATCCTCCACCGCGGCGAAACCCTCGGTCTCGAATCCGGCGAGTTCGGGCGTCTCGATCGCACCCCACACCGTGGGATCGGACCGCTCCACCCACCGACCCGGCGCACCGAGCCGGGTCGGGTAGCGATCGGCCAATTCGGTCATGTGCTGCAGTACCATTCCTCACCCGACTTCTGCGGCGACCAGCGGATAGACGCCGTTGCTGTCGTGAACCTCCTGACCGGTGACAGGAGGGTTGAAAACACACATCATCCGCATCCTGGTCCGTGCGACCAGGCGATGGCGCTCGTGACCGTTCAGCAGATACATCGATCCCGGGCCCAGTTCATAGACGACGTCGTTGTCCAGATCGGTGAGCGAACCCTCGCCCTCGACCAGCCAGACCGCCTCGACATGGTGCTGGTAGTGGAACAGATGTTCGGTCCCGGCCTCGATGGTGGTCTCGTGGAAGGAGAATCCGACACCGTCGCCGCCGAGCACGATGCGTTTGCTGCGCCAGCCCGTACCCGCGACATCGCGTTCGGTACCGGTGATCTCGTCGGTGCTGCGAACGATCACGCGCGCGCACCTCCTTCGACTGTACCGCGATGATGCAGTCGGCCCCAGCCGGTGCACACCGTATCGATGGCGCCGGTGAGCACCTGCAAACCGCGATCGACCTCGTCGTCGGTGACGGTCAGCGGCGGCAGCAGTTTGACCACCTCGTCGCTGGACCCGGAGGTCTCCACCAGCAGGCCGCGTTCGAAGGCCACCTGGCAGACCTTGCCCGCCTGCGACGGGTCCTCGAAGACGATGCCCTGGACGAATCCGCGGCCGCGGGTGCTGATGCCGGGGAAGTGTTCGGCGACCTCGCCGAGCGCGCCCGCGATCCGCGCGCCCTTGGTCTCGGTCGAGATCTGCAACGCGTCGTCGGACCAGTAGTGCTGCAACGCGGTGTGCGCGGTGACGAAGGCCGGGTTGTTACCGCGGAAGGTGCCGTTGTGCTCGCCCGGAGCCCACTGATCGAGTTCGGGTTTGAACAGCACCAGCGCCATCGGCAGGCCGTAACCGCTGATCGACTTCGACAGCGTCACGATATCGGGGGTGATCCCGGCGACCTCGAAGGAGAAGAACGGGCCGGTGCGACCGCATCCCATCTGCACGTCGTCGACGATCAGCAGGATCTCGCGCTCGGCGCACAGTCCGGCGAGATGGCGCAGCCATTCCACGCGCGCCACGTTCACGCCGCCCTCACCCTGCACGGTCTCCACGATCACCGCGGCGGGCCGGTCGAAACCGGAGGACGTGTCGTCGAGGACTCGTTCCATCCACTGGAAGTCGGCGGTGGTGTTGTCGAAGTAGCCGTCGTAGGGCATATGCGCGGCGTGCACCAGCGGCACTCCCGCACCCGCGCGTTTGGCGGCGTTACCGGTGACCGACAGCGCGCCCAGCGTCATGCCGTGGAAAGCGTTGGTGAAGCTGAGGATCGTCTCGCGGCCGGTGACCTTGCGCGCCAATTTCAGCGCCGCCTCCACCGCGTTGGCTCCGGTCGGGCCGGGGAACTGCACTTTGTAGTCCAGGCCGCGCGGCGCGAAGATGGTGTCGCGCAACGATTCCAGCAGCCTGCGTTTGGCCGCGGTCGACATATCCAGACCGTGGGTGATGCCGTCACCGGCGATATAGTCGAGCAACGGCTGTTTGAGCACCGGATTGTTGTGCCCGTAGTTGAGCGCTCCCGCGCCCGCGAAGAAGTCGAGGTATTCCTTGCCGTCCTCGTCACGCAGCCAGCTGCCCTTCGCGGTGGTGAACACCGTGGGCCAGGCCCGGCAGTAGCCGCGCACATTCGATTCCAGTTCGTCGAAAATAGTGGTTTCGGCGGTGATCATCGGAGTTCCTCCTGAGCGGTCGGTGCGATGCGGTACAGATCCTCGGCGACGTGGTGATCGGGGAAGGCCCCCGGATCGAACAGCGGTTTGCGCGTCATGGCATGACCACGACGGCGAGCCACCGAGGCGAACATCGCTATCGATGCCGGATTGTCCGGCGAAACAGTGGTTTCGAGCGCCGAAACACCATGTGAAGCAACGCTGTCGAGCAGTCTCTCGATCAATGCGGTACCGGTGCCTCTCCCCTGTTGGGAGCGGTCGACCGCCACCTGCCAGACGAATACCGTCTCCGGATCTTGCGGACGCAGGTAGCCGATGACGAATCCGGCCACGCGGCCGTCGACTTCGGCGACCACGGACGTGCCCGCGAAATCCCGACACCAGAGCAGGTACGCGTAGCTGGAGTTCACGTCGAGAACGTGCGAATCCTTGGCGATCCGCCAGATCTGGGCGCCGTCGCCGACCCGCGGGGGTCGAAGCACCGTGGTGGCGCGCCTATCGGACAAAGTTGGTAATGACATACAACTCCCAAGTCGGGGTGGCAGTACATCTCCAGGTTTGCCGGGCAACTTTGAGGTGAAGTGGTCGATCTCTTTGCGGTTGTGTTACGACCGGAACACATTCGCAGGCAGTAGGCCGTTTTTTGTGACGCGTACGACGTTTGAAACGGGGTTCGCGGGCGACGGGAATATCAGCGGCGAATATCGAGCCGATACCCGAGACCGCGCACGGTGACGACAATGGACGGGGCGGACGGGTCACGCTCGATCTTGGTGCGCAGCCGCCGCATATGCACATCGACGATGCGTTCGTCGCCGAAGAAATTGTCGTCCCATATGCGTTCGAGAAGTACCGGACGGCTCAATACCCGGCCCGGGGTTTCCGCGAGTTCGCACAACAATCGGAATTCGGTGATGGTGAGGCGGATCTCTTCCTCGCCGCGGCGCACCGCGCCGCCGTCGCGATCCAGGATCAGCGGGGCGCCGGGATCACCGTCCAACAGCAATTCCCGGCCCGCGGATTCCCGTTCGGCGGTCAGACGGGCGCGTCTGCGCAGCGCGCGCATCCGCGCGGAGATCTCCTTGATCTCGAACGGTTTGGTGACGTAGTCGTCGGCGCCCGCCTCCAGCGCCGCCACCACGTCGTGGGTGTCGTCGCGCGCGCTGACCACGATGATCGGCACATCGTGGTCACGGCGGATCTCGCGAATGCAGTCGAAACCGTCCATGTCGCCGAGCATCAGCTCCACGATCATGACGTCGGGCGCGCCGTTGCTGCGCAGATGGGTCAGCGCGTCCTCGGCCTCCTCGGCCTCGGACACTTCGTACCCCTCGTCCTCCATCGCCAGTCGTAACGCTTCGCGTACCTCGGCGTCGTCGTCCACGATCATCAGATTCGCCGTCATGACCACACCTCGCTGCGCACCCTCGACCTCATCCCATACAGACACGCGGACGCGCGACCCCGGTGCGGACAACCGCATCCCGTGCCGACGCGACATTTCCGCCTTCCGGCCCAACCGGCCAACCCACGGAATACCCGAACCTCCGAGACACAAACATCACCTGTCGTCGCTGGTCGACGCCCTACGGACACGACTCCGCCCCCACGTCGGACGTGGGGGCGGAGGTACGCGGTACTCCGGGGCGCTACTGCTCCGGTGGGCTCTCCAGGCGGTTGAAATTGCTTCGGCTGCCGTCTGCGCGCTGATCCTGGTAGCGGAACTCGAGCCGACGTTCGTCGAAGGTGGCGAACCATTCTTCCCAGTCCACCGGGCGCAGGACCGCGCCGCCGTAGCCGGGGAAGTCGAAACGCAGCACACCGAGGTGGCCGTTGTACTCGCTGCCCGGCATGGTGGCCGGTCGCGCGCCGCGCTGTTCGGCCCAGCGGCGGATCACCTCGTGATCCCGGGTCACCAGGGTCGGGACGGTGCGCGGTGGTCTCTGGACGTATCGAGGTCTGTCACCGAGCGAATCGAGTTCCCGGCCGGTGGGGAGCGACCGTGAACGGCCCGGCGTGGGAATCGGTTGCCGGGAGCTCGGTCGTCGCTGATAGTTCATGACGACCCTTCCTGAGCGCTGAACGACGAATATCCGGTTGATGACGGCGTACCCGATGGCACACGCGGACAAACTCGGCGTCGACTGTGACCTGAGCCGCGGTGTAAGAGAGTTCGGAACGGGGAACCGGGGGCTTCCTGTGGTTTGCCCATGAACGGCGGGGTACCCGCGACACATGATCGCTATGCACAGTTCCGACCCGAATCCCGGTGATCGACCGGAACCGGCGCCGCCGATCCCGGATCCGACACCGCCCGGGCCCTCCCCCGACCCGGTACCGCCGATCCCCGAACCCGACCCCATTCCGTCACCGGAACCCTTTCCACCGCAACCGGATCCGTCACCGGTGCCGCCGGTGCCCGAACCGGTCCCGCACCCGAGACCCGAACCGGGCAGGCCGTTGCCTCCGGTGCCCGGCCCGCCGCCGAATCCGGTGCCGGGGCCGACCGACCCGACGCCACCGGATCTGCACTGACCCCCGCGCGCGGGGCCGAACCGGACGCGAGTCGAGCCGGTTCAGTCCCGCAGCGCCTGCTCGCGCAGCGAATGCAGGGTCCGCGCCAGAATCCGTGAGACGTGCATCTGCGAGACGCCGAGCGATTCGGCGATCTCGGACTGCGTCTTGGATTCGAAGAATCGCATGATCAACACGCGACGTTCACGATCGGGCAGCGCCTCGATCAGCGGGCGCACCGCGAGATAGTCCTCGATCAGGTGATACGAGGCCTCCTCGGCGCCGAGGTTGTCCAGCATCGGCAGAGCGGTGCCCTCGTCGTCGCCGGTGACGGCGTCGATGGAGGCGGCCTGGTAGGCGTTGCCCGCGATCAGGGCGCGGGTCACCTCGTTCAATTCGACCCCGAGTTCGGCGGCGATCTCGCTGGCGCGCGGTCCGCGCCCGAGCCGCTGGGTCAGGGTTTCCACGACCGGGCCGATACTCAGCTGAATTTCCTTGGTGCGCCGGGGAACTCGCACCGCCCAGGTGTGGTCGCGGAAATGTCTGCGGACCTCGCCCATGACGGTGGGCACCGCGAAGGCCAGAAACGACGAGCCGCGCGCGACGTCGAAGCGGTCCACCGCTTCCACCAATCCCAGACGCGCGACCTGGAGCAGATCGTCGAACATCTCCCCGCGCCCGGCGAATTTCCTGGCGATGTGTTCGGCCAGCGGCAGGCAACGCCGGATCACCTCTTCGCGTAAGGCGGCCCGGCGCGGATCGTCGGCGGCCAAGGCCGTGACCTTCTCGAAGAGTGGCTCGATATTGTCGTAACTGTCACCGGGAGATCTCGAAATGCCGGACATCGTCTACCCCGCGCGCACCCAACTGAAATCGACGAGGGTCGGGTATCCGCCGATCGCGTGGTCGTAGGGCTGCTGCACCGCCGCGATCGAATCGGTCAGGGTCCGCACGATATGCCAGCCGAATCCGTCCTGGCCGACCGGCGCCTCCGAGGTCGCCACCGCCGCCACGTGCACGAACATACTGGCGTCGTCATAACTGAACCGACAGTCCAGATTCGTGTCCGGTGCCGCGTCCAAGACCAGCGTGGTGGCCACCTCGTCCAGTGCCAGGCGAATGTCGGTCACCTCGTCCAACGCGAAATCCGCTATGAGACAAACGGTCTCGGCGAGCGCCCGCACCATGATCAACTGCTCGAGTCGCGCCGGGACGCACACCGCTACCGTCGTCGTCTTCGTCGAGGATCGGGAAGCCCAGTCCCCCATACCCATCACCACCTTCTCTCGCGCGCCGCCGGTACGGGGCGGTCAAGAGCTGCCGGCGGCAGCTGAAGTCGTGTGACCGCAGCTTTCCTCTCGAGAGCGCTTACCCGGTGGGTGATGACCGAAACCGTACGGTCACGAGCCGTAACGCGAGCAGGCCGAGTTCCGCGCGCCCGGACCGACGGTGTTTGCGGGCACCTGCCATCGGGCATAACCGGCACATGCCGTACGTGGCTCGGGACGGGCCGAACAGAAACGGAGTCAGCCGTGAGAATCGCCATGGTGTCCGCCCACGCCAGCCCCCTCGCCGAACCGGGCAGTCCCGAAGCGGGTGGCCGCAATGTCCACGTCGCCGCGCTGTCGGCGGCGCTGGTGCGCGCCGGGCATCAGGTGACGGTGTACACCCGTCGCGACGATCCGCACACCAGGACCGAGGTGGTCACCCGCGAGGGCTACATCGTCGTGCACGTGCCCGCGGGACCGGCCGCGCCGCTGTCGCGCGATCAGATCCTGCCGCACCTCGGGGAGTTCGGAACCTTCCTGCGCAAACACTGGTCGCTGCATCCCGCCGACCTGGTGCACGCCCACTACTGGAGTTCCGCGCTCGCCGCGGAACTGGCGGCCCGCTCGCACCGACTACCGGTCGTGGTGTCCTTCCACGGACTCGGCACGATACGGCGGCGTCATCAAGGACTCGCCGACACCAGCCCGCGCTCGCGTATCCGTTTCGAACGTCTCATCGCCCTACGCGCCGCGCACGTGCTCGCCTCCTGCTCGGACGAGGCCGCCGAACTTGTCCGCATGGGCGTGCCCCGGTTCCGGACCTCGGTGGTGCCGGGCGGTGTGGATACCGCGCAGTTCTCCGGCACGGGCGGCAAGGCGAGCCGCGGCGCGAAACATCGCCTGTTCGGGGCGGGGCGCCTGTTGCGGCGCAAGGGATTCGATGTCGGAATACGGGCGTTGTCTGACCTGCCCGATACCGAACTGGTCATCGCGGGCAGTGCCGTCGGCGACGATCTCGACGACGACGGCGAGGGGCGCCGCCTGCGCCGGGTCGCGGTCGAGCACGGTGTGCACGAACGGTTCCGGATATTGGGGCCGGTCTCGCACGCGGCCATGGCGCGGCTCTACCGCTCGGCCGACGTGGTGCTGTGCACGCCGTGGTTCGAGCCGTTCGGGCTGGTGCCGCTCGAGGCTATGGCCTGCCGCACGCCGGTCGTGGCCACCGCCGTCGGCGGCATGCGCGACACCGTCGTGGACGGGGTCACCGGCCGGCTGGTCGAGACCACCGATCCCGCCGAGGTCGCGCGCGCGATCCGCCCGCTGCTCGACGATCCGACCCTGCGTGAGACCTGGGGCGCGGCCGCCGACGATCGCGCGCGATCCGGCTACAACTGGGACCGGGTCGCGGCCGCCACCCTGCACGCCTACCATCGCGCGGCCCCCGACCGCGCGGCCGACGCCGTGGCGGTCGCGCGCTGACCGAGGCCGCCGAACCCACGTTCCGGCTCGGGAAATGCCCGCACGCTGCATCGTTGGCGCGCTGTTGGTTCCTCGTTGGAACCTCACCGGACCCTGAGTGCAACAACCACACCACTTCAGGGGAAACACACCATGAGGATCCAGACCATCACCGCCGCACTCGCCATCGTCGCGGGCGCCGGACTGCTCGCCGTACCGACCGCCTCGGCGGCTCCGTACACCAACTGCGACGTCGACCAGGCCGCCCTGGCGTTGCGCGGTGAGGAGAGCACCGTCTTCGACCAGATCAACCGGATGCGCGCCGACGCGGGTCTGAAAGCGGTCACCCACAGCGACGTGATGGCGCGTCCCGCCGAATGGGCGAGCAACGACAGCGCGGCACGCGGGGTTTCCCCGGCCGATCACGTCGACACGCTCGGCCGTGACATCAAGACCCGTTTCGGCCAGTGCGGCGTCCCGACCAACGCGCCGAAGATCGCGGAGATCAACTTCTACGGCACCGGTGTCGAACCGGCCGACGCCATGCGGTTCTGGGCCAACTCGCCGGGACACCGCGCGATCATCCTGGACGGCGCGCTGAACAAGGTCGGGGTGTCGGTGATCTATCAGGGCGATCGCCGCCACTGGACGGTCACCTTCGCCGCCGACACCGCCGCGCCCGCTCCCACCCCGGCGCCCGCCGCGACCGTCACCCGTTCGAACCTGACCGGCGCCGCGCACCAGACCGAATTCGACTCCCTGGTCGCCCAGGGCTACCGGATCAGCGATATCCAGGTCACCGGTGGCAACGACCCCCGCTACAGCAGCACCTGGGTCCGCAACGACGGACGCGCGTGGCAGGCCCGCCACGGGCTGGACTCCGCTGCCTACCAGCGTGAATTCGACACCCTGCTGGCCCAGGGCTACCGGCTGACGCTGGTGCGCGGCTACGAGGTCAACGGAACATCGCGCTTCGTCGGCATCTGGGAGCGCAACGACGGACGCGCCTGGCAGGCCCGCCACGACATCACCGTCGCGGCATTCGACGCCACCGCCGCCCAACTGTCCGGCCAGGGCTACCGACTCGTGCACGAGCACCGCTACGCGGTGCAGGGCAAGACCTTCGTCGCCGCCATCTGGAACAAATGATCACCGGCTGAGTGATCGACCCCGAATGCGCCGCGGCCCACCGAGTGGGCCGCGGCACATTCGCGCGCGAACGAGAAATACGGAATGTTCCACCGGCACGGTGGCCGAGATTGCGTGTCGGAATTCCGGGTATGCCGTTGACCGACCCAGTTCGACTATGCCACCACCGAGGAGGGCATCGTGACCGAGGAGAATTTTCCGGACCACACCCGGACCACACGGACACACGCCGGAGAATCGATCGAGGACGCCCGCAATTGGCCGGGCATAATCCTCGCCGCGGTCGGCATCGTCGCTATCGCGTTGACATTGACCGCCGCGGGTTACGGATTCGCCGGATGGGCGGTTATCGGCGGAATCGTCGGCGTGGTATGCCTCGCCGGCGGCATATTCCTCGTCTGGGCCGAACACCGCCGGGTCCAGAAGAACGAAGATCGCCGGGAATTCGACGACCACGGCCACTGATTGTCGATCATGGCACCGGGTATCCGATCGGAAACAACGCCGAAACGGGCGCCGAAAGGATAGACGGATGAATACGGCCGAATTCGATTATTCGGTTCCGGTTGCGGGGTTCTCGCGGTAAGGCGCTCGACCTTTCCCCCTTGGCCTCCGGACTCGCCGGATTCTGATCCGAGACCCCCGGAGCATTCGCAGCAGCAGGAGATTCACATGAGAACGACCCTATTGATCGTCGCGGCCGCTGTCGCGCTCGGCGCCACCGGATGTGCCGAGGCGGAGAAGGCCGTCAACAAGGGCGGTGACACGCCGTGCAGCGAATTCGTCGCCCAGGACCAGGACAAGCGGCGGGTGACCGTCACCAAGTTCCTGGAACAGGAGAGCAGCGGTGACGCGGCACCGAGCGCGCAGTCGGTCGACGCGTCGCTCGCGGCGATCCAGGTGATGTGTTCGGCCCAGGCCAATCCCGACACCCCCATCCGTGAAGCGGATCTGACCGGGATCCTGGTGCCCAAATGAGCGGGCACACCAAGGCGGTCACCCTGATCCTGCGGGCACGCGGCCTGGGCGGGCTGCTCACCGCACTGCCCGCCTTACGCGCGATCCGCGCCGCTCGCCCGCACCATCACCTCGTGCTCGCCGCACCGGGTTGGCTGCGCCCGATCGTCGAATTGTCCGGCTGCGTCGACGAATTGCACGCCACGCCGCTGGTGGGTGATCTGCGCTGGAACGCCCCCGCGCCCACCTCGGCGGTGAATCTGCACGACGCGGGACCCGCGTCGATCACCGATCTGCTCGACACCGAACCCGCCCAGCTGATCAGCTACCGGCACCCGGACTTCCCCCGCGTGCGCGGCCCGGTGTGGCCCACGCGCGTCCACGAGACGGCGCGCTGGTGCAGGCTGCTCGAATCGGCGGGAATCCCGGCCGATCCGACCGATCTCGCACTCGCCGCGCCCGCGCGTTCCCTCGCCACGCGCACCCACGTCGTGATCCACCCCGGCGCCGCGCCGGCGCGCGTGTGGCCCGCCGAACGTTTCGCGTTGGTCGCCGCGCACCTGCACGGTGCCGGATATCGGGTCCTGGTCACCGGCACCGCCGCCGAGGCGCCGCTGGCCCGCTACGTCGCCGAACACGCCGGACTACCCGAAAGTTGTGTCGTCGCGGGCGAACTGACACTCGGCCAGCTCGCCGCCACGGTCGCGGGCGCGGCCCTGGTGATCGGCGGCGACACCGGCGTGGGCCACCTGGCCACGGCATTCGGCACCCGATCGGTACTGATCTTCGGTCCCACCCCACCGCACCTGTCCGGCCCGCCGCCCGAGCGCATGGCCCATATCGCGCTGTGGTCGGGCCGCGCCGGCGACCCGCACTCGCCCGACCCGGACCCGGGACTGCTGTCCATCACGGCGATCGAGGTCATCGACGCGGCCGAGCGCCAACTGCGCGGGGTGCGACGTGAAGCGGCCTACGCGGGCGCTGTCACCGAGGCGATCGGTGTGTCCGAACTCGGGTGACAGGTGTCCGACGCCGTATCGGCCGCACCAGTCTTCACCGGTGTCCGGCCTGCTGGAAACCCAGATCGGCCAGCAGTTTCTCGCTTTCGATCCACAAGCGCGCCGCGGCCTCGTCGTCTCGGGCGGCGTCGGTCGGCGTCTCCTCGGCTCCACGATGGAAATAGCGTCCGCCCTCGCGTCCGCCCTCGGCGTCGGTGGCCAGCCAGACCAGCATCTCGGCGGGCTCCTCGGGCGGCACGGTGTCGGCCGCGGCCATGTGTTCGCGCATCGTCCTGTCTCCGTGGGTGGCGAAATTGCTCGCGACGATGCCGGGATGCATTGCCTGCGCGGTGATTCCGTGCGGATGCGCGCGTCTGGCCAACTCGCGGGTGAACAGCAGGGTGGCCAGTTTCGCCTTGGCGTAGGCGGCCGTGGGGTGGAACGCGCCGAGGCTCTGTAGATCGTCCCAGTCCAACCCGCGCGTGATGCGATGCGCGCTCGACGAGACGGCGATGACCCGCACGGTACCGGGCGGGCTGTCGGCGGCACCGGCTTCCAGCAGCGGCATCAACTCGCGGGTCAGCAGGAACGGGGCGAGATGGTTGGCCGCGAAGGTCGCCTCCGTCCCTTCCTCGGTGACGATCCGCCGGTCGCGTACGCCGCCCGCGTTGTTGATCAGGACATCCAGGCGCGCGGTCATGGCCGCGATCTCATCGGCCACCCGCGCGACCTCGGCCATGCGCACGAAATCACCGCGCAGCATGTCGAAACCGCCGCCGTCACTGGCGGCCGCGCGGATCTCGACTTCGGCATCGGCCGCGCGGGCCCGATCGCGGCCGACACCGATCACGCGCCAGCCCGATGCCACGAATCGGCGGGCGGTCGCGCGACCGATGCCCGCGCTGGCTCCCGTGACGACGGCGACGGGACGGTTGTCGTCGAGTGGTTTCGTATCCGGTGACACGGCATTGTCTCCCTGGGTTCAGCGCGGCCGCAGGCCGTCGAGCAGTAGATGAACGGTGAAGTGGACCTGGCGATCGATCGCCTCGGGCGCGATCGTGCGTCCGCTCACGATCGCGCGCACCTGTCCGCCGACGACCATGCTCATGAAGGCGGTAGCGGCGAGCTCGGTGTCGGTGGGGGCGATCTTTCCCGCGGCGACGGCACGGTCGAGCAGGTCCGCGACGAATTCGATCACCGGTTTGGCCGCCTGCTCGTAGTTGGCGGTGAGGATTTCGGGGAAGCGGTAGCTCTCGGTATTGATGATCCGTTGCAGGCGAAGGCCGTTGGGGGTCATCACCTGTCCGATGCGCAGCTTGGCGATCGCTTCCAAGGTGTCGGCCACATCGCCCCGGTCGAAACTCTCCAGCACCGTCGACGGCACGATCTGGCGTTCGATCGCGCGTTGGACCGCGGCGCCGAACAGCGCGGCCTTGTCGGCGTAGAGCCCGTAGACGGTGCGCTTGGTCATGCCGACGCGGGCGGCGATCATCTCGATGGTCGCCACCTGGAAGCCGTGTTCGAGGAACAGGTCGAGCGCGGTGTCGAGCAGTTCGCTGTGGCGCGCCTCGGCCTGCTCTCGGGTGGGACGCCCGGCGCCGCGGCGCACGGGCGAGCTCGTGTTCGTCACGTCCACCTCGCTGAAACTCTCTCTTGCATCGATCCCGGTACCTCCACTAATAATGATACGCATGAGATGCCATTTTCTGGCGCTCATTCGAGAAAGGATGCCCCGGTGGGCTCATCCACAGACAAACTGACAGGCCTGGTCGACGCCGCCGACCGCTTCGATCACTCCTACGCCGACCTGCGCGAGACGCAGATCGAGGCACTGAACGAGCGCTTCCAGGAAGGCAGGGATCACATCAAACTGCTCGGCCATCGAGCACGTGAGGCGGGCACGAGCGAAATCCGCGACCGAGACGACGTGGTCGCGCTGCTGTTCCCGCACACCGCCTACAAGAGCTATCCGGAAAGCTTTGTGACCGAGGGGAAATGGGACCGGCTGGGCACATGGCTCGGCACTGTCTCACCACACCCGATCAGCCCGATCCGGACCTCGGACATCACCGATATCGATGACTGGATCGAGCGGTTACAGGCCGAGGGCCACTACGTCTCCTGTTCCAGCGGCACCACCGGAAAATCGGCGATCCTGCCCGCCTCCGACGCGGATATGGACTGGTCACGCCGTGACACGGTGAACGTCTTCGCCTGGGGTTCGGGCGTCGAGCCCTCGCGTGACCGGATGATCCTCGGCATCGCGCCGACCGCCTCCGTCCCCAAGAACACGGTCATCGCCGAGGCGCAACGCGCGGCATTCGGAGATCCCGGCAAACAACATTTCCGACTGCCGATCCCGCCCATCACGGTCGGCTCGCTGACCTCGATGGTCGTACTCCGCAAGAAGATCGCCGACGGCACCGCCCTGCCGGGAGAACTCGCCGACTTCGAACAGACCTCCAAGGAGCGCGCCGAAGCGCTGGACGAGGCCATGGTCGCCGCCGCACAGGCCCTCGTCGAACATCGCGGTGAGAAACTCATGATCTCCGGAATGTGGAACACGCTGCACCAGGTGGCCGTCATGGTGCGGGAAATGGGCTACTCGAGCACGGACTTCCACCCCGACAACTGCATCTACGTCGGCGGCGGGCTCAAGCGGGCACAATTACCGCCCGACTACCAGGACTACGTCCACCACACCTTCAATATCCCCGCCACCAGGAACTTCCAGAACTATTCCATGCAGGAACTCAATTCCGGCATGCCCAGATGCCGGGGCGGCAACCGCTACCACGTACCGCCGTGGGTCGTGCCCTTCGTGCTCGACGAGCGCGGCGACACCCTGCTTCCCCACCGAAGCGGCGAAATCGAAGGCCGCGCGGCGTTTTTCGATCTCTCGCTCGACGGCCGCTGGGGCGGGGTCATCACCGGTGACAAGATCGCGCTCGATTTCGATCCGTGCGCGTGCGGCGCGGGCAGCCCCTCGGTACGCGACGACATCACCCGCTACGCCGATATCGCGGGCGACGACAAGATCGGCTGCGCGGGCACCGTCGACGCGTATGTGAGGGGACTGTCGTGACCATGACCGATGCTGTCGTCTCCGCTCCGTTCTTCCTGCGCGGCGAGCTGGTCGAAGGGCGCGACGTCACCCACCGTTCGCGCGATCTCGGTGTCGGTTTCACGACGCCGGCGATCGACCTGAATGGTGCCGTGCACCCACGCGCCGAGGTGCCGCCGTTGCTCGACGTACCCCTCGAGGAGATCATCGACTTCCTCGTCGAGACGGGCGAACGAATCCGCGATCCGCGCAATCCCTTCGTCGGCGACTGTCTGGACCGGATGGCCTCCACCCACGTCCTGCCGCGCGCGGTACTGGAAGCCCAGGTCGTCGGCGCGGCCGCCTACCTCGACCGGCGACTGCTGCGGACGGTGGTCGAGCAGAACTTCCCCGACCCCGCCGCCCTGGACCGGTGGGTGCCCAAACAGGATTTCACCGGCCGCAAGAGTTTCGTGCGCGCGTTCGCGCCGCGACTGATCCACGTGCTGCCCGGCAATTCGCCGGGGGTCGCGGTGAAGTCCATCGCACAGGGCGCGATGGTGAAGGCGGTCAATCTGTTCAAGATGTCGTCGAGCGACCCGTTCACCACCGTCGCGATACTGCGCACGATGGCCGATATCGACCCCGGACATCCGATCGTCCGATCGATGTCGGCGGTGTATTGGCGCGGCGGCGACGAAACGGTGGAACGAGTCCTCTACCGCCCGCAGTATTTCGACAAGATCGTCGCCTGGGGTGGCGGCGACGCCATCGACAACGTGATCAAATATCTCGGACCCGGCTTCCAGTTGGTCTCCTTCGACCCCAAGACCTCGATCTCCATGGTCGGCAAGGAAGCCTTCGCCGACGACGAAACCCTCGATCTGGTCGCCGAACTGGCCGCCACCGACGTGATGATCCTCAACCAGGAAGCCTGCGTCGCCAGTCGTTTCCTCTACCTGGAGGCCGATCGCGCCGACGCCGACCGCTTCTGCGAGCGACTGCACGCGCGCATCGTCGAGAAGGCCGCCGCCTCGGGCGACGCACGCCCGCTCGACCTCGAACTGCGCGAACAGGTCGACACCCTGATGATGCTCGACGACGAATACGGTGTCTGGGGTAGAACCGACGGCAAGGGCCTCGTCATCCGTTCCGACGACCCCGTCGACTTCCACCCGATCAACAAGACCGCCAACGTCGTCCGGGTGGATTCGCTCGACGACGCGATGAGACATGTCGACGTGGCCACGCAGACGGTCGGCTTCTACCCGTTCACCCGAATGCCCGACTACCGCGACCGGCTCGCGGGCTACGGCGCCCAGCGCATCGTCCGCCTCGGAGACGCGGGGCCGAGCACCATCGGCAATCCCCACGACGCGATGTATCCCCTGCACCGCTTCGTGCACTGGATGGCACACGAGGACGGAGTAGCGCCAGTGACGCGGTGAGATCGCGCATCGCCTGCGGCGAGGGTTTGAAATATCGGCGCAGGTTCTCGGCCTTGCGGTGCCGGGATTTCGCCAGCAACTCGAGCAGGCCGGCTCCGGATTCCCCGAGGTGCGTGAGACCGGAATGCCTGAGTTCGTGCAGATCCCAGCCTGTTTCGGGCCCGTCGAGCGTGGTGGCGGCGTCGAGTAGATCGCGAGCCTGGTCGTAGGACAGTCGCGCGCGGCCGGTGTCGGGGGGATGTCGCGCTCGGCGAGGTATTTGCCGGGCCCGGGCAGGCGGTGAGTGAGGAACACCGGCCCGCGCGTGCGGCCTCGGATCAGCCTCAGTAGCAGCCGGGCGGTGCCCGCGTCCCGATACACCTTCTCCAGGACGTGTTCGTGGTGGGCGGCGCCGCGGCGGCGGGTGCGGGGTTTGGCACCCTTGGACTTCACCGGCGCACACCGGCCCGCCAGTTCCAGGTCCTTGGCGGGCCCGATGGTGTCCAGGAACGCCTCGGCGGCACTGCGCGGGGTGCGCAACCGGGTCACGCTCGCGGCCATCGGTCCGCCCTTGATCTCGGCCTCCACCCATGCCGAACTTGTCGGCGGCTGGTCGTAGCGTCCATGGAATGGACTGGAGACCGTGGTTGGAGCTGTGGAGCGAGGAATGGATCGCCAGCAGAGATCCTGATGAGTTGGATCCCGATGTGGTGCGGCAGCGCTGGCTCGGGTACGCCCCGGCCGCCGAGACCGACGTCGCAGCGGTCGAGCAGCGCCTCGGCCTGAGGTTGCCGCCCTCCTATCGCAGCTTCCTGCTGACCACCGATGGATGGCGCCATGCCGGGGAATTCGTGTGGAAGATGCGTGACACCACCAATCTGGGATGGCTGCGTGACCTCGAACCGTCCTGGGAGTCCTGGGCCGACCTGATCACCGAGCCACCAGTCGACGCGCCGGGTAACCCGTTCGGTCGCGGCCTGCTGATCTCGCTGCACGCCGACGTCGGAGTCCTGTTCCTCGACCCTGCCGACCGCGACGAGACCGGCGAATGGGCCGCCTACAGCGTGTTTTCCTGGGGGCAGTTCCCGCAGCGGTATCCGTCGTTCACTGCCCTCATGGAATCGGAGTACCAAAGCCTTCATCAACTACGTCAGCCCGCGGGCAAAACCCGTGACAACTGGGATCTGGTGGCCGAACAGGCTCGAGGCGAAGCCCTTTCCGGGGACATCGACACAGCCATGGCGGCCCTGGAGAAAGCCCAGCATTTCGGCCAGTCACGCGCCACGGTCTTACAAACCCAGCTCCAGATGTTCCTCGCCACCTCCTCCTCCCCATACGAGGCCTCCCGGATTCTTTCGCGTCTGCTACCTCTGGCGCCCGTCCCGGACGGATTCTTCACCGGTCCACTGTTCACCGACGAGTTCCTGCCGTGCATGTTCCTCCAACACGCACATAAAGAACCCTGGTACGCCTCCGCGCTCGACAGAGCCCAAAACCTGGCAGACCGCGCACGCACCCAACACCGCGTAGCCCTCGAACGCGCACAGAAACACGCCGACGATGAGCACTCACAGGACTCCGCGCACGAAATCGCCCAGCTTCTCGAAATCACACAAAACGACCCCGGCCTCGAGATCGGACGTGCCGTCGACGAGCACCGAGCACGGATACAGGAGCCCGGCTACCAGCTCACCTACGGCAACCAAGCATTCGACACCGCGGTACGAAACGCGCTCGCACAACACCACTCGGACCCAGCGGCACTGTGGCAGGCACTCGAGACCGCGATGACACACTGGCGGCCCCGCACTCCAGATCACATCGCCCCGGTCGCGCTGCTCGCCGACCCGGTGCTGGCATACAGCCTCACCCCGGAACGCGGTCGCGCGTTGTTGACTGAACCGCGTATCGGCCGCTGACCCGCGAGCAACCGCCCCGACATTCCATAGCATCGGGAACGTAGCCGGTTGTTTCGGCACGCAGTCCGAACCGGTTCGGTCACTGGTTGCGCACCCCCCGGCGACAACCCGGTCCTCACCGCGCACCCGCACCGACCCTCGATCACTGGCGACCACGCCGGATAGCACGCTCATCGGCTACTACAGGATGTCGATGAGAGTCGCCGCAGCACTGGGGCGAGGTCAGAAAAGGGTGTCGCGGACCCGCAGCGGCCGGTAACGGTCGGGCCCAGCTGGGCCAGTTCTCCTTCGATGTCGACCTCGATCGCGCCGAAGAAGTTGATGTTGGCGCTGCGCGCCGGGGAGATGTGGGCCAGGACCTCGTCGTCGAGCCGCTGTCCGGCCCGGCGCATCTGCTCCACGGCCAGCCCGTAATACTCTGTTTTCCAAGCGATCACGGCATTCGTGGCCAGGGTCCGGCACCAGGCTTGTTCGGCCTGCTGCTCGAGGTGACGGGCCCGGATCATGCCCTCGTGGGCGTAGAGCAGGTCGCGGCGCAGCGCGTGCAGCGATTCGCCCTTGTTGAGCTGGCGCGAGATCTTGCGCCGGTAGTCCGGATCCGACAGATACTTTGCGGCGTAGATCGTGCGGCGCGGCGCCCCGTACTCCTTCAGCGCGGCTGCGAGGGCGTTCTGGCGTCCCGAGGCCGAGAGCTTGCCAACCAGTAGGGAGGCGGTGGTCGGACGCCCCGCCGATTCCGGCGTCGCCCTGGCAGGCGTTGTCCAGGAGCTGCACAGCGCGCTATGTGTCGCTGGGGGTTTCGCGGTTGCGGTGGCTCTCGACCGGGCCGGTACAAGCTGGCGTTTCTGCGCGGGCTGGGCGCGGAGCGCCTTGGAAATGTCGGTGTTGCCCGCCGAGCGGCGCCGGTTCCTGGCCGTGATGGGCCGTCGGCTGACTCCGCAAGCACTCGAACGCCGCGATCCGCAGCGCCGGTATCCGATCCTGCTCACTGTGCTGGCCCAGTCCGGCACCGATGTGCTCGATGAAGTTCTTCGTCTGCGAACACCCCCGTCGCCACGAACTCTCACCCTCCAGCACGCCGATCAACATCATCGGCAAGCCAAACACCAACCAACCCGACCCGCACGCTGAAGGTGGAAACTGCCTACCGGCAGGGCATTACGTCATATCCGTTGTTTTTCGCGCGGTTACTACCGGGACCCCTGATCGAGCCGGGCCGAACGACCCGCGATCGATCGGCCCCGCTACTCGCTGCGCGCGGGCAGAGCCGTGAGCGTGTAATCCCCGGCACGGGCGCGGCGGGCGGAGCGGCGGTACTCGCTCATGAAACCGTGCCAGTTGTGGACGTCACGTCCGGCACCGTCCCGGTACCAACTGCGGCAGCCGGAGTTCCACACGGTCGGTTGATTCATGCGCCGCACCAACTTCCGCGAATACGCGTCGAACGACCCGGCCTTCACTTCCAGGCTGCTCGGTCGCGCCGCGGCGGCGGCCAGACCGATCGCCGTGCGAATGTGTTCGGCCTGCGTTTCGAGCATGTAGACGATCGAGCCCGAGCCGAGGTTGGTATTGGGTCCGTAGACCAGGAAGAAATTCGGAAATCCCGGTACCGAGATGCCGAGGAATGCCCTCGCGCCGTCACTCCATCGCTCGGGCAGTGATATCCCGTCGCGGCCGGTCACCGTCAGCGTGGAGACGAACGTGTCGGTCTCGAATCCGGTGGCGCAGATGATCACGTCCACCTCGTGATGAGCGTCGGCGGTGCGGATACCGCCGGTGTCTACGGCGGTGATCGGGGCGGTCTCCAAGCGGACATCGTCGCGGTTGAAGCAGGCGTGGTACGTGCTCGAGATCAAGATCCGCTTGCAGCCCGCCCGGTAATCGGGTGTCAACGCCTGTCGGGTCGACGGATCGGTGACGGTGTGGGCCAATACAGCCGCGTGTCGGCGCTCGAACAGCCGCATGACACGAGGCCATTTCCAGAACGCGGCGGTGACCAGCTCGAACCCGACCCACAGCGTCTTCTCGACCAGCCGTCGCAGGATCGGGGCACGCCGATACAGCCGATGCAGGCCGGGCGAATAGGTGCGGTCGGCCTTGGGGAACACGTAGGGCGCGGACCGCTGGAACACCGTGACGTGCGCGGCGGTCTCGACGATTTCCGGGACCACCTGGATCGCGCTCGCCCCGGTCCCGATCACCGCCACTCGCCGACCGGTCAGGTTCGGGTCCGTCGGCCACCGCGCGGTGTGCAATACCGCTCCCTGGAAATCGGCCAGGCCCGGGATGTCCGGAAGGGCGGGCACACTCAGTTGCCCGGTCGCGCAGACGACGAAATCGAAACGCGACGTCTGCCCGTCCTGGAATTCGAGCAGCCAGTCCCGGCCGGTCCAGGACGCCGCCATGACGGTCGTGCCGAGCGAGAGATGCGGCAGCAGACCCGCATCGATCACACAGTCGTACAGATACCGCTGGATCTGCGCGCCGTCGGCGAATCGGCGTGCCCAGGCGTATCGCGGACCATTCGAATAGCTGTAGACATGTGATGGCGCGTCGCAGGCCACGCCCGGGTACCGGTTGGCGCTCCACGTTCCGCCCACCTCGTCGCGAGCGTCGAACACGACGAGATTTCGGTAGCCGTCGGCGGCCAGCGCACGCGCGGCACCCAGACCACCGAATCCCGCACCGATCACCGCGATACGGGCATCTCGGTCATACCCGGCGTGTTCGGTCACCACATGAGGCTGGCAGTGCCCGGGGACGCTGTCAAGAAGGCCGGTCGGTTCGCTCCGGGTCAGCCGGGTTCGGTGGACAGGGTGATCGTGGTCCACGCGCCCAGGTGGATCCGGTCGCCGCTGCGCAGCGGGAACGGGGTATCGGCGGGGATCAGGTCGTCGCTGCCGTTGAGACTGGTGCCATTGGTGGAGCCGAGATCGGTGATCGTCAGCGCCGTTGGGGTCAGGCGCAGCATCGCGTGAGTCCGCGAAACTCCCGCGTCGGCGGGCGCGAGGCCCAGATCGATATCGGGTTGCACGCCCTGCGAGACGCTCCGTTTGCCGATGAGGATATCGGTGCCGCGCAATGTGATTCGTCGCTGCGGATAGTAGGTCGGGAAATCGACGCGGTCGGCGTCGGGACCTTCGCGCGCCACCACCCGATCGTAGAAGTCGCGGTCGGCGTCGATGGTCGCCACCCATGCGATGCGGCGGACTTCGGTCACTGTCGCGGCCGGGTGCTCGGGCTCGGTGGCCGGTTCGGGTTCCCGGCCCACTACCGTCGGCGGTGCTTCGGGGACCGGAAGTTGCGGCTCACCGGGCACACCGAGCGCCGAATCGTGGCCGCAGGCTTCACAGAACCGGCCGCCGCTGGGTTGGCGGCACGACGGGCACAGCGCCACACCGGCGGCGGCCCCCTCGATCGGCGAACCGCACACATCGCAGTAGTCGGTGGCCAGCGAGCGATGCCCGTCCGGGCAGGTAACCATGTCTCACCCCTCCTTGCGGACCCGTTTCGTCTTCGTCGAACGGGCATTGAGGGCCATCTCGTCGGCCGCGTTCACCGAAGCGCGAAGGCGCACCGTGCCATTGTGCTCGTCCACTTCCACCACGCCGCGCAGCAGTTTCGCCGTGCTCTCGTTACCCGATTCCGCCGCGAGTTCCACCGCGCGGCGCAATTTCGCGGTCGCGGTCTCCGCATCGCCGGAATTGCGCGCCGCCAACCCTTCCTGCACGGCCTGCGCCAATTCGGCCTGACCGGTGTAGTGCGCGACCCGTCTGCTGATCCGGGCCGACAGATCGGTCTCGGTGGTCCACACCGCGCGCACCAGACCCTGACCGACCACCTCCTCACCCGCGACCACGCTGACCCGCGCCGCCAACTTCTCGCGGCCGGGCGCGGCCGGTTCCACCCGGATCTGCACGTGGTAGTCACGTTCCTCGGCGCCCCACGCGCCCAACGGGTACTCCCCGATCTGCCCGCCAGCCTCGGTGCGGCGGGCGGTGAGATCCTCGATCGTCGGCGCGACCTGTTTCACGAAACGAACCGCGGCCCCCGCCGGAGTCCACACGCGCAACGTGAGTTCCGGGATCGCCTTGGCCATCGACGACCGCGCCATCGCCGCGAAATCCTCGGCCAGGCGACCGGGATCGGCGACGATGTCCACGGTGCCGTGCAGAGCGGAGGCGATGGCGCGCAATTCCTCCACCCGCCAGTCGGTGCCGACGCCGCGGCAGTCGCAGGTGAACGCGCCCTCGGACTGCTGGATCTCCGCGGCGAGCGCCGCGGGTTCCTCGTGCTCGTTCTTGCCGTCGGTCAGCAGGATGGCGTGCACCATCGCGCCCTCGTGCTTGCGGGCCAGTTGCCTGGCCAGACCCAGCCACGTGCCCATCGCGGTGCCGCCGTTGGGACGCAACAGGTCCAGATGACGGCGCGCCTGCGCGCGGGTCTCGCGACTGGCCGGCACCGACGGCATATCGGTCGGGTAGATCAACTTCGCCATCGATGTGCCCTGCACGATCGCGAAGCGGGTGCCGTCGGGCAGCACGTCGAGCGCGGCCATCGTGGCGGTGCGGGCGCCGTCGAATTTCGCCCCCACACCCATCGACCCCGAGCAGTCGATGATCAGGATCTCCACGCGCTCCTGCGGTCGGCCGGTCGTGACGAAATCGGCGCCGGTCTCGATGGTGACCACGGCGTCCACCGTGCTCGCGCCGTCGGCCAAATACTCGTTCTGGTCAACGGCGACCGAAACGCCGTTTTCCGCAACAGAACTCACAGTCCTTCTCCTGGCTGGTCGATCACGAAACGGGAGCCAACGCGACCGTGATGTTGTCGCTGCCGCCGCAACGCAGCGCGAACTCCACCAGTCGGCGGGCCACATCCATACGGTCGGCGCCGGTGGTCAGCGCCGCCAGATCCGCCGCGTCCGGGCGGTAGTTCCACAGGCCGTCGCTGCACAACAGCAGTACACCGGGGCCGCCGGTGCGGAAGGTCCGCACACAGCTGTCCGACCACGGTTTCGGTCCCGAGTCGGCCCCGAGCCACCGCAGCAGCGTGTGCGCACGCGGATCCCTCATCGCCGCTTCCTCGTCCATCGCGCCCGCGTCCACCAGCGCCTGCGCGTAGGAATCGTCGACGGTGAGCCGTTGCGACGCGATCACCCACCCGGAACCCGAGGACGAAACGTCCTGGTTGAGCCAATACGCTCTGCTGTCACCGACATTGGCGACGGTGATCTCCGCGGTGTCGGTCCCGTAGCCGCGCAGGATCGCCGACACATACGTGCACGAGGGCGCGTGCCCCTCCCGCACCGCGACCGCGCGCACCGCCCGCGCCGCGCCCGCCAGTCCCGCGAACGCCGCCTCGGCGGGCGTGCGCCCCTCGGCGAGAGCGGCGAGCACGGCGTCCACACCCGCGCGCGACGCCGCACCGGAGGCCGCCTGCGGATCCTCCGACGTCGACACCCCGTCGCAGACCGCGATCACCGTGAACTCGGGCCCGCCGTCGGCTGCGTCGACCACCGCCGCGGCGACCGAATCCTCGTTGCGCGCATGCGAGAGACCCCGGTCCGTGACCACCGACACCGCGCCCAGATCGGCTTCGAACCGGTCGGGCTGCGGCCGCAGTTGACCGCAGCCGCGGCAGTAGCCGTCGGCGTCGTAGAGCCCACCGCCGCAACTGTCGCAATCGGCTTCGGAGGGCGATTCGGACCGGGGCAGCGCGATGCGGCGCGCGCCCAGTTCGCGACCGCAGGATTCGCAGAACCGATCGGCGGCGGCCACCACCGAATCACAGCCGGGACAGCGGGGACCCGACTTCACCTGCGGCCGAGCCGCGGTGGTCGCACTCGGTTCGATACTCAGGGTCGGGTTCACGAGAACACTTTCGACGGTCGTCGGTTCGGGCGGTTCGATCGGCGGCTTCGCGGTCGGCGGCGGAGCCGGGGGGATCCGGGTGATCGGAGGTTCCTCCCTGGATTTCGCCCACCCGCCACCCGTGCGATCACCGCCGACGCGACGTGGCGGGCGCGGTGAATCGAAGGGCAAGGTCGGCGCGTCGGGCACGCTGCGGTCCTCGTCGGGGGCGCGGTCAGGGCTCACAGGGTCGTCCTCGGCCGAACGGCGTTGGCGCGGTCGACCAATTCGATCCGAGTCCACATGTCGCCCGCCTCCCTGGCCAGATCGCGATAGCACCGTTCCAGACCGGTGCGCACACCTTCCCGATCCAACCCCACCTCGAGCAGTGGCGCATCGTCGCCGGGTGCTCCGCCCGCCTCCAGCCACGACAGGGCCGCCTCGAGAACACGCATCCTGACCTGCGCGCCACGACGTTTGGAATCGATCGCGAGACGTTGCACGCGGTTCCCGGCCTCGCGCAACACCGCCTCGTTCAAGGTGGTCGGACCACGTCCGGCCAGTATCGCGTCCACCGCGGCGATGCGGGCCTCGGTGTACAGCGCGGAGGCCGGTTCGACCTGATCCAGTGCCGTCACCGCGTCCTCTCGCCTGCCGCCCATCCCGTGCAGGCGGGCCAGGCCGAAGACCGCGCTGACGAAACCGCGATCGGTCCGCCACACCGTGTCGTAGAAACCGGTGGCCCTGCCCGCATCCCCCACCCCGCGATCCTGACCGTCGGTCGCCGCGGTCGCCAGTTCCGCGACCGCGGCCAAGGCGAGTTTCGGCGCGGGCTCGCCGGGCAACGCGCGGTAGACGGTCTCGAATTCGGTATAGCAGCCGGGGAAATCGCGGCGGAGCAGCAGCGCTTGGGCGCGGTACCACGACAGTCGCCAGTCACCGGGGATGGTTTCGGCGAGGAGGTCGATCCGGCGTATCGCATCCTCGGGATCACCGACCTCGAGCGCCGCGCGCACCAGTCGCAACGGGATCTCCATCGATTCCGCGCGGCCGGTCACCACCGCGCGCAAACCGGCCTCGAACGCCGGTTCCAGCTCCGCGGGCGAGGTTCCCGCGGTCGTCGCGAGTAGTGCCGCACCCGTATCGCCGGGGTCGATCAGCGGCACCGGCAGCGCCGCGACCACGTCGGCGGGTAGCACCGCGCCGCCGACGCCGAAGACGGCGCGCGGTGGCCCGAAGAACGCCGACATGCCGGGTCTCGGCCGACCGTCCTCGGCCGCCAGCACCTCGCGCAGCACACCGGTGAGCTGGTCGGCCAGCTCCTCCATCGAGGCGAAGCGCGCCTCGGGATCGGGATCGGTCGCGCGCAGCAGCAGCCGGTACAGCGAATCGTGGGTGGCCAGCAGCGGTTCGGTGTCGGGGCCGGGCAACTCGCCGAAATGCCCGTCCCGCTGCGGCACCCGCATCGTCAACACGGCCAGCGTGCGCCCGACGGTGTAGACCTCGGTGGCGACGGTCGGTCCGGTGTGCGCGATCTCGGGCGCCTGGTAGCCGACGGTGCCGTAGATGGCGCTGCTCTCGTCGTCCATCGAGATCACCGCGCCCAGATCGATCAACTTCAACTGCTCGTCGGTCTGCATGACGTTGTCCGGCTTGAAATCGCAGTAGGCGAGGCCGAGCGAGTGCAGGTAGCCCAGCGCGGGCAGCATCTCCAGGATGTAGGCGATGGCCTGGGCGGGCGGCAGCGAACCACCGTCGGGTTCGCGGCGGTCGCGCAGGATCTGTTTGAGCGAGGTGCCGCCGACGTACTCCATCACGATGTAGCCCACCGCGACGCCGTCCGAACCGAGATGTTCGACGAAATTGAGGATCTTGACGATGCTCGGGTGCTCGACCTCGGCGAGGAAGCGCCGTTCCGCCACCGCGGCCGCCATGGCGTCGACATCCCCGGAATTGAGCAGACCTTTCAAGACCACCCAGCGATTGCCGACATTGCGGTCGGTGGCCAGATAGATCCAGCCCAGACCACCGTGTGCCAGACATCCGGCGACCTCGTACTGTCCGCCGACCAGATCACCGCGCGACAGTTTCGGCGCGAAGGAGAACCGGGTGCCGCAGTGCGGGCAGAACCCTTCGGCACGCCCCGGCTGCCCGTCGCGACTGCGGCCGACGGGACGTTCGCATTTGCCGCAGAACCGCTTCGACTCGGCGACCTGCGGATCGGCCATGATCGCCGACACCGGATCGACACGGGGAACCCGGGGCACGTCGACCATGCCCGCGCCCAGATGCCCGCGCGCGCTCGATTTCGACGACGACGAACGCCCGGTGCGCACCGAGGACCGCGTGCTCGCGGTCGCCTTGGATATCGGGGCGGCCGCGGTGGTGACGGTCGCCGTCGCGGGCGGACCGGGTGCGGTACCGCAGGTGTCGCAGTAGCCGTCGGAAATCGTGCCCCCGCAGTCCGGTTCGGCGCATCGGCCATCCCCGGCGGTCGCGGTGGCAGCGGTCACGCTCGATTCGGCGGGCGCACCCGCCGACGTCGCGGCAGCGGGTGCGGTTCCGCAGACCACGCAATATCCGTCCTCCACGACGCCCGCGCACCCGGGCTCGGCACAGGTCATGACTTCCTCCCCGATTTCTCCCCGATCGACTGCTGGTAGTCGGCGATCGCCCGGGTCGCGGCCGCCAGATCACACGGGCGTTGCGACAACAATCGCTCAGCGTTCGCGTAGGCGTCCAGCAGATCACCGTCCTCGCCGACGCCGAGTCGCGTCGCCTTGGCCCGGTAGGCGACCAGACGACCGCGCAGTTCCTCGCGCCGATCCAGCAGACCCTGATACAACTCGACGTCGGCCGCCGCGCGCACCGCCGCCTCCGCGATACGCGCGCGCAGCGCCAGCAGGTCCGCGGCGGCGCCCGATCGTGGCGCCAGCGTCTCCAGTTCCGCGCCGAGCGGCGCGGAAGAATTTGACGCGGGCGGCAGCGCACCGGTCCGGATCCTCGCCACGACCTCTGCTCTGGCGCGGGCGGCCCGCGCGTCCATGTCGCGCAGCGCCTCCCACTGTGCTCGGGTGGTCACGACGGCGGCGGGCCAGTTCGCCACCATCGCGGCACGTTCGGACAGACGCGCCGATTCACGGCGCAGTTCCGCGTCCAACGCGCCCACGCGCGCGGTGATCTCGTCGGCGGTGAGCGCGAGCGGGTCGGTAGCCGAACGTCGCAGCAGGTCGGCGATACCGGATTCGATCACCGGAAGTTCCCCCGGTGCGACTCCCACCCGGTCGAGCCGATCCTGGATGGGCGCGAGCCCGGACATGACACGGGTGTTCACCGTGTCCACCGCGTCGAGGAATTCGGCGATGCGCGGAAACGTGTGGCGCATGCGGTCCAAGGTATCGGCGAGTCCGACGAACAGCACGGATTCGCTCGGGCCGGTCAGCGAACGCTGCGCCATCGGAATCGGGGTGCGCGAGATCTCGTGCGGGCGGCCGCGCAGCGTTCGGGTCAGCTCGGCGCGGACATTCTCGTCGAGGCGTGAACGCGTACCGCGCATCTCACGCGCCGATTCCAGAATGACCCGCATCCGTCCGTAGTCCTGCCACATCAGGTCGAGTGCCTCGCGCACCGGTGCCCAGCGTTGCTCGGTCAGCCCGGTCGGCGGGAACCGGCGGATCAGAGTCAATCCCCGGTGTTTGTCCAGTTCCAGCAATGTCGCGGTGATTCTCGTGAATTCATCTGTGCGATAGGATAATTCGATATCGATTTCGGCGAGTGTGAGGATCGGTCCGGTCACCATGTGCACCGGGTCCGATCCGCCGCGGTAGGCAAGGGCCCGCCTCAATCCGAATACCGGGGAGCGGGCGGGGCCTGGGCGGGGCCGAGCACACCGAGCCGCTCGTTGTAGATCCGCTGCCAAGTACCGTCGACTCGAATCCGCTCCAGGACTCCGTTGACGAAGCGGACCAGATCCGGGGTGTCCTTGGCCACGCCGACCACGTAAGCCTCGCTACCGATCGAATCGCCGACCATCTCCAGATTTCGATCCTGGGCTTTGAGACCGAGCAGAATCGTGTCGTCACTGCTGATGGCGTCGACATCTCCTTGTTGCAGCGCCGCCAGGCAGTCGGTCCAGTTGGTCACGCCGATCACCGTCACCTCGACAGGGAGGGAGAACAAGCGGGCCGCGGAGGTGGCCCCCTTCACGACACAGACACGTTTGCCGCCCAGATCGTCCTTGGAACGGATGGTGGAGCCTTTCGGCACCAGAATGCGCTGTGTCGCGCGGTAATAGACGGCGGAGAAGTCGATCTCACGGCGACGCTCGCAGGTCGCGGAGAAGGTGTGGACGATGAGATCGACCTCCTTCTCCCGCAGCGAGGTCATGCGTTCGGCCGCGGTAACCGAACGCAATTCGATCTTGTCCGGATCCCCGAACAGGGCACGGGCGATCTCGCGGGCGATATCGATGTCGAAACCCTCTAGCTGGCCGGTGGCCGGGTTGCGGAAACCGAACAGATAGGTGTCCTGGTCGACACCTATCCGGACTCTGCCGTTGGCCACGATCGCTGCCATAGCCGACCCCGACGGCATCGCCCCCGGACTCGGCAACGCGCCGGGGCGCAGTGTGGCCTCGGCGTCGCAATCGGACGCCGACTGGGGCGGAGCTGTGATCTCGGTGAATTCGTGCGGCACCGGCTTCACCGCCGTGGCGGAAAGCGGTTCGGGAGCAGATGTACCGGCACCGCATCCGGCGATCAACAGACATACTGCGGCAAGTGCGGCGCGCATCGGCCTGCGGTTCACAGAAACTCCTTCAGCCGGGGCCAGAGGCCGACGACGATGGCGGCGGCCGCGGCGAGCATGAGTAGCAGAGTCACCGCTGGAGTCCAGCTCAGTGCGGCGCCCGCGTCATCGACCCCCTCGCGCAGATCGTCTCGGATGCGAACGAGGTCCGTGTCGAGTGTCTTGTCCACCAAGGCGAATCGGGACGCCGAACTCTCGGGTGCCGCGCCGATGGCTTGAGACAGAGCGGCGTTGAAATTCGCAGCCCGGTACGCTTCGATCTGACGCCGGTGAGCCTCGGTCCAGTCGGTAACACTCGTTTCGGCGGATGAACCGGTGCCGAGCACGGTGACGACCCGATCGCGCAGTTGCGCGATATGAGCGGCGTAACTCTCCTCGCCCGGAGCGATGTCGCCTCGGGTGATGAGTTGTAGGGTTTCGTCGGTTCGTGCCTGCTGAGCCAGAATCCGCGCCTCGGCGAGGGTCTGGAATTGTCTGCTCGCCCCGGAGTCGTCGTTGTCCAGCGCTGCCGCCGCGATCGTTGTGGCGGCGACGACCCACACCAGTGCCAATGCGGTCGCGCCCGCGGCGGCGGCGAGGCCGGGGTTGATCCATCGATTGGTGCGTCGCAGCAACAGCACCGACCCGCCGCCGCAGGCCGACAACACCAGCAGCAGCAATCCGATGGTGCCCAGCGGTAGGGCCGCGATATGACGCTGGTCCTCGTGTACCGCGGCGAATCTGTCCGCGCTCAACTCCTCGGCGTTCTTCAGCAGCGAATCCTGCATCAGCGCCGAGGCTTCGCGCAGATACGCCGAGCCCACCGGGTAACCCTGCCGATTGTTGGCCCGCGCGGTCTCCACCAGACCGGTGAAGGCAGGCAACTCAGCCGAGATCCGCGCGACGATCGACCTCGTCTCGGCATCCGAAGCGCCCGCGGTCGCTTCGGCGAGCGCTGCCGCTGCGTCGGCGAGTGCCTGCTGATAACGCGCGCGCACGGCCGGGGTCTCGATCCCGCCGGACAGGAACGCTTCCGCGGCGGCGGCATCGGCGGCCGAGAGCGCCACGTAGAGGCGTTGCGCGGCGAACGCGAGCGGTTCGGTCTGTTCGAGTACCTGTTCGTGCCGGGAGACCTTGCCGCCCAGCTGATTCGCCCCCGTGAATCCTGCCAGCAGGCACAACAACACCGAAACGATCACCAGCGCGCTGATCAGACCGGGCGTCGTACCGGCGAAGCGCCGCAACCATGCCGCACCGTGGCGCATGGTCGCAGGCAGCTGTGGTCCCACACCGTCCCCCTTCGATCACCGGCGGAGTATCCGACCGCGATAGTACGGGAGTTCTGACACTCTTTTGCAGCGCATACCCCTCGTATTCGGTGTCTGATCACCCGACTGACACCGCTCCGTCTGTCCTTGCAGCACGCGAACTGCTTGCCGCAGGGTTGGGCGGGCGTCGATGAACGTTCCGCTGATCTCGCCGTTGACTCCGGATGCGACCGCTTCGACCGTGAGCGGCCCGAGTGTCAGGCCGACCGTGCACCCGCCCTCCCGGCGATCGAATTGCACCTTCCCGCCCCGCCCCGTGAACAGCGATGGGCCTACGGATTCGGAACTGCGAAGACGGTGGATCCGGTCTCGGCCCGATCGGCTGATGTCGGAGACGCTCGAGTCCGTGGCGAAGGACGCGGCGGACACGAAGAGGCTGGCCGAGCAGTTGCCGGATCAGGCGAACGAGCAGTGCAGATCGACGTGCCCCGAGACACGAACTCCTCGTTCGACCCGCAGATCGTGCGCAAGCGGCAGCGGCGTTCGACCAGGGGCGACGCGATGCGCGAGCGTGGGAATGCCTGTGCTGTCGCGCCGCCGGACTGCTGCACCCGATCGACCCGCACACTGTGGATCTCAGGAGATCACTCACCTTCGCGCTGTGCCCGGTCGGCCCGCTCGAACAACGCGCGGACGCGTGTCTCGGCCTCGGCGATCTCGGCGGCGGTGGGTTCAGCGCTGTCCCCGCCGCGTCCCCGCGCGGCTTGGTCTGCGTGACGCCGGATCTTGGCTTCGGCCTCGGGTGCCCATCGGGCGACCGAAGCGCCGGGTCGAGTAGCAGGGCGGACGCAAAGTGTCAGGAGCGGGAAGTGCTTACTGTAGACGTGAGATAGGCGATCCACGGCGACCGGTCGGCTCAGCTGGGATTCCATGGTTGAGAGAAACGGTATCGGTGCGATGGGTTTCTACGACTGCAGTTGCATGATCACCGGCGTCAGTCTGCACGAGGACGCCTCCCTGGTCGTGCTACGACGCATCGGCCAGAACTACCTGCCGATCACGGTGGGCATCACAGGCACCTATGACCGACTCGGCGGCATCGACGGCGTCCACGAGGACCTCAACACCGAGCTTGTTCTGCGCTACTTCTCCGACCGGTATCGCGACGGCAGGTTCTTCGCCAAAGACCAGACCAGCACATTCGACGGCGACTCACTCACCTCTGACAGCCACATCGAGGACCTGTTGCAGCTCATCGAGCGCACGCACGTCGCGATCGCCGACGAGATCCATGACAACGGCATCTATTCCGCATCGACCGTGCTGGACGGCGACATGGTCGTCTTCGCGTTGATCGCGCAGCCTATCTGGGATGCCATCGCTGATGCGGCCTGCGAACCGGATCAGCCAGTGGATCGCCGATTCGAGCGACTGTTCGGCCCCGCATCGACGGCCGCGCACATCTATGATGGTCGACTGCCGGAACTCGTCACTGCTCTCGACCAGCTGGCCGCCGTCAACGACTTCATCGAAGCTCACGGACTGCGCTGGGCTCCCGCACCTGAACCGTCGCAGCGGTACCCGACCGACTACGGCTGCCAACACGGTGACGAGATCAAGGAATTGCTCGACCGAGCAAAACATGACTACCAGGATGAGCCGGTTATCCTGACCGGCCTGGCCCGCTACCAACAGCAGCTGATCGACCGGCAAAGACTCGACTGATGCGACGGCGCCGCCGACATCGGAACTCGGTCATCATCGACCATGACGAAAGTCGGTGATCGCGACCAGGCTCACACCCGGGCCGACCGGTTTGTTCACCGAGACGGTTCGAGCGTTGGGGCATTCAAGCGGTGTGGCACGTCCGACGCGCGCAGACCAGCGGCTGTCATGTGCCCACGACGACCCCTGGGTACTGACCGATGAAGCGTCCGCCTTCGACTCGTTGGTAGCCGATTTGTTGGGTGTCGACGATGCCCCTACGGGCAGACACAAATGCAGGACATGGAAAACGGTGACGGCAAGGACGCGACCGCACCCTCCCCCGCCGTTCACCACTGGACGGTGGGTTCGACGTGCGTGGCGATCGTCGCGACCGGCTACCTGATCGCCGGGCTGCTGTACGAGCGGGAGCCGGAGTCGACGACCGCACCGATCACCCCCACCACTACGGAGCCGCCGGAACCGGCCGAATATTCGTATGTCACTCCGCCGGTGACATTTCCGGTGTGGATCGGTCACTGGTATTCCAGCCGATCCTCGACGACCCCACGGAGGACAAGAGGTTCGGCGGTTGGACCGACGCACGCGCCACGCTGCTGCGCGGCGACGCCGCGATGCCACGGTCGCGCACCCACCTATGCAGTTCGATGTGGTCATATGCCTTGTCGGCGTGCAACTTCGCCGGTCGACGGCGGCGGGGACCGCGTCGGGACCGCACCGCCGGAATCGCTCGAACCAGCGGCCGCAGCGCTTCATGCCGACGAGCGTACGAGCGTGAAATCCGTGTATCACTCCGCCAGCGGATTCCGATTTGCGTTGTGTGAGTGATCAGATCGACGGACCGTCGCATTCCGGAGCCGGATCGGAATCGGAGGGGGATCGGTTCAGCGGCGGAAAAGCGACAGCGGGCCGAGCGAGCCCGGTACAGGCGCCGGACTTCAGCCGATGGCCGCCGATTCCGGTGATGGAGCAACCGGACGCCGAGATGGTGGGTACACCGGAGTGCATCGCACTGTTGAAGGCCATCGTTGGACGGCGAGCTCGGATACATGCTTGGCTGGTGCGCTCGACGTACTCGGTCTTGATCGTCCTGATGACCGCGATGTGTGTGTTGCGGCAGTACGAAATCGCCATCGTGGTGGCCACGATGGCCGCCTTCCCGGTGTTTCTGCGGCTGCTGGGGAAGGGGCCGTTGGCTCGGTCGTACCTGGCCGTGATCCCGCCGGACGGGCAGACACTGAGCATGCGCATCGGCCAGGAAGCGTTCGAACTGCAAGACACCAACTACCGAGCGCGCTTCCTGCACAACCGCTTCCGTGCGATCACGGTGGAGCCGACTTCGATCGCACTGCGCACGAGAAATACCGAGATCGCGTTTCCGCGGCAATTGTTCCCGGACACATCGATCGACTACCTTCGCGCCCGACTCGCAGGGCGCGAAACGGTCGCGACTGTGCCGCCGCTACCCCCGCTCCCGTCGCTGGATCGGCCGACTGCCACGGTAACCGCAGGACCCCACACCGCCGCACAGCTGGCCTGGGCGGTCACCTGGCGAAGAGCCCGGCAGTCGACTCACACCGATGCCGCCGTCGCCGCGATACTCATACTGGTCGTCGGTGTGATCGCGGACAGACAAGGGCTGGCCGCCGTCACTATCGGGGCCGGCATGATCATCCTTGTCACAGCGGCCGCCCGCGTGAGCACCGCAGCGGTCGGCTTCGCCCGACTACGACGAAGATTCACGAACTACGCCGCCGATGGCGACCTGCTCGCCACCCGATTCGGCTCCGACGCGGTCGACATACGAACCCCCGCGTTCTACGGCCACGTGCGTTACGACAGAATCACCGAACTGACCATCTGCCCTCACGCGGTGCTCATGAACCACGATGGACGCGCCACGGTCAATCCGCGCGAATTGTTCCCCGACCACGCGATAGCTCACATGCGTGCCGCCAACCCGCAACTGCTCTGAGCAGCCGATCGCACCACCGCGTCGACGTTCTCTCCGAATTTCGAGCCACATTGCCGTGGTACGCATACGCTCATACCGCATCTGGCCTGGGATTCGGCGGTATCGTAGGTTATGGATGCACGCCCAGGCATCGACACACCGCCCTGATGGCGCGGGTACCGCTGCCTCGCTATCGGACGAGCCATCAGCCAATGTGTAGGTCGCCGCCCGCCATGCCGATTACCGCGCTCGGACGCTGCGGTGATCGGGTTCCAGTCAGCTACAGGACGCTGAAATGGTTTCCGTAACGACCATTCAGGGCTTCGGTTGCGGCTTCGGCGATGATCTGGCGGTCGTCTTGCGAGCATCGGATCAGAAACCCCCGCACGCGAGGCCCGGACCAACCGGCTGCTGCGACCACCGGCCAGTACGGCAGGTACTTCTGGTTGCGATCAGAAAAGTTGGCCTCGGTGTAGTCGAGGACATCGTCGATCGCGGTGTGGGAGAATTTCAGTCGCAGCATCGCGACCCCGCGCAGCGCGCCGTCAGCGAGATGTTCGACATCTTGCCTCAGGCACCACAAGGCGGGGGCAGGGTCGTCGTCGACCTCACGACCGAGGCGGACGATGGCGTCGCCGAGAGCGGTGTTGACCGCCGTTGCCGACCGAGGCTGTAGCGCCAGGCTTTTCAACAGTTCGACGTCCCCGCGACTGCCAGTCGTTCCCAGGGCCATGATCAGTTGGTACTGCGTCTCCCAGGTACGTTTGTCCAGCACTTCGCGTTCCAGTGCGGTGCGGACCTGGGGCGCTGTAGTCGGGTCCGCGAGCGCGCGCAGTCGTTTCGCGCCGCGTCGCCGCCGCGCCGAGCGCGAGTCGGTCAGTAGCGACAATGCCTCATCGCGTGTCAGCGTCATCCTGTGCGGCCTCACCGTGCTTCATTCTTTACCCGTGGCGTGATAGTCCCCGATTTTTCAGGGCTCCGGCTCACTCCGCGCCGCGGCAGGGCGACCACTCGCCGTGGGTGTGATCTCGTCGGCTGCGTCGAGGCGTTGGAGCAGCGCTGTCAGGGCTTTCATCGGCTTGCCCTGGCGGCGTCCGGATTCGAGGCATTCACGCAACGAGTCGATGTCTTGGTGGCGAACCTTGCCACCGTGATGGAAACGGTTGAACGCCTGATAATCCAGTGGACGATAGCCTTTTTCGGCGCCGGTGTGGATGGCTCGGGTGACGCGGGGCCCCATGACGATCGCCATGAGTTTGCCGCGCCAGCCGTGCTCGGGCAGGGCCGCGATTTCGCGTTGAGCGCGACAAGCGAGCTTCCACAACGGTCTGTCGGCGGCCATGGTGGTGAAATCGGGCCACCCGGCCAGATCGCAGGCGGCATAGACCGCAAACCCGACGGTCGAGAACAGTTTGTCCATCTGCGGGCTCGTCAGCGCGCAGCGCGACACGCCGCAGCGGTCGTAGAGGGCCGCGAAGGCCTTCGCCGCGACCGGGTCGGTGGTGTCGAGTCGGAAGCCGACCCGGTTTCCGGGGTGGCGGTAGGCCACCGCCGATTCCCGGACCTGGTCGCGGTCGGCCGGAGGATGTACCGGAAGATCCGCCGAACCCTGATGAGCGAGCAGCCCGACGAATCCGTGCAGCACTCGCTCGGCCGCGATTCCCAGTGTGCGCACATGATGTTCGCGCACTCCGAGTCCGAAACCGCACATGATCACCGTGGTCTTGTCGGGGGCGATGAACTCACCGATCGCGCGCAGGGTGTCCTGCCCGTGTGGGGTGCGAGCGGTGTGGCCGTCGAAGGTGATCACGACGAAGTCGAACCCGCCTGCACCCAGTTCGGTGACGCTCTCGACCACCCGGTAGCCGGTGAAGGTCGCGAGCGAGGCGTCGTCGTAGCAGTACAACCGCGTCGGCGGCGCGGCCCGCGCCGCAGTACCCGGGCGCACCAGGAACGTTATCTCGGCCCCGGCGAGGTCGAGGTGGTATCCGACCGACAACCCCGTCGCCCCGGCACCGACGATCAATATCGCAGGACCCGTCATCGCCACATTCCTTCGCGCGGATACCGACGCCTGGCGGTGAACCTCACCCGGACGCTGCCGGAGGCTCGGCGGGCTCCGATCACGAGGTCGCCGCCGAATCGGTCCTGGGTGAGTTGATGAACCAGACATTCTCTTCGCGCAGGTTCCGGCTGCGCCAGCCTTGCGGTGTCCGCACCAACTCGTGGTGGTAGTAGCCGCCGCAGTAACTGAGTTCCGACATGCCCGGCAACTGCATGGGGTTGTAGAACATCGCGCGCACATCGGCGTTGTCACCGTCGATATCGGTCTCGATATTGGTGATGTAGTGCATCGACATGGGGATGGCGGCAAAGCCGACACTGAGTAACTCGGTGACTTCGTCGCGGGGTCCGGCCATCGCCCCGGCCGAGGAGTAGTCGATGTAGGCGTCGTCGGTGAACACCGACCGGTACAGCTCCCAGTCCTTGGTGTCGACGGCACGCGCGTAGCGGTGCAGTAGGGCCTGTATCTCGAGTTCGTCGCTGATCCGTCGGGTGTCCATGGCGTTCTCTTTCATGCGGGCATGCCGATGGTCTTGGCTTCCAGATACTCTCGGTAGCCCTCGTCGCCGTTGCGTCGGCCGAGCCCGCTCTGTTTGGTGCCGCCGAACGGGCTGGTGATGCCGAAGTGGCTCTTGCCGTTGATGGTCACGTTGCCGGTGCGCATCCGGGTGGCGATCGCGAACGCGCGCTCGACATCGCCGCCGGACACCTCGCCGGAGAGCCCGTAGATCGAATTGTTGGCGATCGCCACGGCTTCGTCGTCGGTGTCGTACGGGGTGACGGTGAGTACCGGGCCGAAGATCTCCTCCTGGGAGATCCGGGCGTCGGGGTCGACGTCGGCCAACAGTGTGGGCTGGGTGTAGTAGCCCGTCGGCAGGTTCTCGGGGATGCCGCCGCCGGTGATCAGCCGGGCCCCGGAGTCGATGCCGTCCTTGATCAGACCGAGCACCTTGCGGCGCTGGGTCTCACTGATCTGCGGGCCCTGCATGACGCCGGGAGTCCACGGATCACCGACCGGGAACCCTTCCATCATCGACTTCAGGATTTCCAGACCTTCGTCGTAGCGACTGCGAGGCAACAGGATCCGACTGGGCAGGATGCAGGACTGCCCCGACATGACGCACGCCATCATCGCCGCCATCGGCAGCGCGGCGTTGAAGTCGGCGTCGTCGAGCACGATGTGCGCGGACTTTCCGCCCAGTTCCAGCAGGGTCTTCTTCACCGTCGCCGCGCCCGCGGCCAGGATCGCCCGCCCGGTCGCGGTGGACCCGGTGAAGGTGATCATGTCCACCCGCGGATCCGCCGAAAGAGCGGCGCCGACCTCGTTGGCGTCGGATACCACGACATTGAACACACCCGCGGGGATATCGGTCTCCTCCGCCACGATCCGCCCGTACTCGCTACCGGACCACGGGGTCAGCTGAGCCGGTTTGAGCACCACGGTGTTTCCGGCCATCAGCGCGGGCACCGTCTCGGCGATATTGAGATAGAACGGCACGTTCCACGGTGTGATCGCCCCGACCACACCGGTCGCCTCGTAGTGGATCCTGCGCCGCGCCGGACCCAACTGTGTCGGATGAATCCCGGTGTCGACCAGGTATTCGAAGTTCTTGCCGTGCTCGGCCCAGTGCTTCACCTCTTCGATGGGGCTCTCGATCTGCGACCTGCTCACCGTCACCGGACAACCGACCTCGGTGACCAATATCCGGCGCAGCCGCTCGGCGTTGCGCTCCAACGCCTCGTGCAACTGGATCAGGCAGTGGTAGCGGAAATCGAGATCTCGCGACCAATCGGTCTCGTCGAAAGCACGCCGCGCCGCCCCGACCGCACGCGCCATATCGGCCACCGATCCGTCGGTCGCCCGGCCCGCCACCTGCTCGCACGCCGGGTCGACGACCTCGAAGAACGCACCGCTGTCGCTGTGGCACAGCTCGCCGTCGATCAGCATCCGCTCCTCACCCGCCAGTACACCGGATTCGGTCTGCACGTCTGTCATGTCCGACTTCCCTTCGAGCGTTCCGGCCGCGACCCGGCACATCCGTTGTGCCGGCGACCTTTCGAGCAGCGTAGAACAGGCGGGACTTGAAATGAACCTGATTCATGAAAATCTGCCGGAGTTCATCGCGAGAGCTGACCGTTCGGGGTATGGTCCTCCGGGTATGTGCGGCGCGTGTGACGCCGCGTCGCTGTCCCGAAGGAGGTGTGTGGTGCCAGGTGCCACCGAGGTGAACTCCGCGAGTTCATCGGACGCCGAGCCGGACGCGCCCCCGTCGCCTCGTGAGGAGCGGCGTCGTCTGAGGCTGGAGATGACCAGGACGCAGGTGCTCGACGTGGCCGAACGCGCGTTCGCGACCGTGGGGTTCCACAACACCACCATCAAATCGATCGCCGAACAGTGCGAGATCGCGGTCGGGACCATCTACACACTGTTCGACGACAAGGACAGTGTCTTCGAAGCGGTCCTGCGTCGGCGCGGCGCGATCGTGCACGGTTTGACTCTGGCCAGAGCAGCCGAGCCCGGACCGGCCGACCTCACATTGGTCGCGGTGGCCGAATTGCATGTGCGGTTCTTTCGTGAGCACCCGGACTGGGCCGGACTCGCGTCGGCGCTGGGCTCCGAAGTTCGTGCCACACCATCGAACGCCGGACCGTCACGCCTCTACGAGTCCGGCCACCGAGTTGTCTGCGACGACCTCGCCGCGGTGATCGCCCGAGGACAACACGAAGGCCGTATCCGCGACGGCAACCCGCGCGCGCTGGCTCTGGTCTTTCTCGGAATGCTGGAAACCTTCCACCGCCTCGACAACACCGGTGCTCGCGCCGACCAGCCGGACTACACCCTCGCCGAATTCCTCGACCTCGTCCGCGCGGCATTCAGCTCGTAGCCCGCTCTCCCGGAGCGAATTTCGGCCATCTCGGCGGGCAGCCCGCGCGAGTCAGGTCCACCGACCACGACGATGCGATCGTCGCAGCCACGATGACCGCCCTTCGAAGGAGATTCATGTCCGACGCACCCCGACCGGACGCGGGCGCCCCGCGGCCTCCCTCCGGCGACTGGCTCGGCACGCCGTTTCTCAGGTTCACCCGCGAGAAACCTTTCGCCGTCTGCGCATTGGACCGCCCCGAGGCGCGCAACGCCATGTCGCCCGCCATGTACTTCGGCATCGGCTACGCGGTCAATCACGTCGCGGCCGATGACGATCTCGCCGGCCTGATCATCACCGGCACCGGCGACGTCTTCTCCCCCGGCGGCGACTTGGGCGGCGGCGGAGCCGACCAATGGGTCGACTTCGGAGCGACCCTGTCGATGGACGCCGTCCTGCCCTTCGACACACTGCGCACCTCTACCAAACCGGTGGTCGCCGCGGTCAACGGCCTCTGCCAGGGCGGCGGACTGATGATCGCGATGTGCAGCGATATCGCCGTGGTCAGCGACCGCGCCACCTTCCGCGTGCCCGAACTCTTCCGAGGCATCGCCGACACCTACTACAGCCACATGCTCGCGCGCATCATCGGACCGATCCGCACCCGCGACCTCATGCTCACCGGCCGGGTCCTGTCCGCCCGGGAAGCCCTCGACTGGGGCATGATCGCCCGCGTGGTGCCGCACGAGGAATTGATGGACACGGCCCGCGACGTACTCGCGCAATGCGCCCGGACAGCGCCGATCGCCCGCGGCGTCGTCAAAGCCAGCCTGGACAACTACCTGGGCCTCAACGACCGCATCGGAATGCGCTCCAGCCTGCGCGCACCGGAGGTCTCCGAAGGATTCCGGGCTTTCAAAGAGCGGCGATCACCCGACTGGGTGCACCCCGACCTGCGGGTGGACGGTCGCCTCTAGGCATCGTCGGCGGACGCCGGGCCGCTGATCCGGTGCGGAAACGGCACGGGGAGCGTCTGCTCCCCGATCAGCGAGCCGCCATCGACCCCGCCGCGCGACGGGTCGCCACAGCCTCGCGTCGGGCCCGCGACGCCGCCGGTATCCGGTAGCCGATATCGGCGGCGCGCATCCGGAATTCCTGTGGCGGGCATCCTTTCCAGCGCCGGAACGCGCGAATGAAGGAGGCGGCCTCCGCGTAACCCAGGCGGGCGGCCAGTTGTTCGGTGGTCATATCGGTGTGGGTGAGCAGTTCCTCGGACAGGGTCTGGCGTACCTCGTCGAGCAGGGCACGGAACGAGGTGCCCTCGTGATTGAGTCTGCGCGACAGCGTGCGTGGACTCATGAACATCTCCGAGGCGACCGCGATCTGGTCCGGGATCGCGCCCGGATCGCGAATGAGCAGATCGCGCACCGATCCCGCGACACCCGTGCGGACGTGGCGGCGCGCCAACATGTCCCGGCACAGTTGCTCGCACGCCGCCCGCGCCCATTCGCTCGGACGCGGTAGCGGCAGGTCGACGTACATGCGGTCGAAAACCACCATGGTGCGGCGCGCGCCGAATACCGGCGTCACGCCGAATACCTGGCGGTGGATCGCGGTGCTCGCGGGCGCGGGATGCTGGAATTCGATGCGGGCCAACGGGATGTCGGCGGAGAACAGTTCCCGGCCGATCGTCCGGATGCCGGCGAGCGCCCGCTCGGTGAGGAAGGTCCGCAACTCCGGCGGGATCTCGGAATCGTCGAGATACAGGCGGGCCTCGCCCGCTCCCTCCTCGAAGGTCAATCTCCCGAACACGAACGCCGCGTCGAGATAGCGTCGCGCCACTTCGATCACCTCGCGCACCGTCCGGCTGCTGAGCATGGCCAGCCCCCACGGTCCGGCCAGCGAAAGGTGCGAGCGACTGCCCGCCAGCGCGCCCAGACCCGGTTCCCGACCGCACCGCCGCACCAGATTCCGCACGATCCGCAATTCCTGGCGGGCGGTGATCTCGGCCGAGGAACCTGTCAGCGAGTCACGCGACAGACCTGTTCCCTCCAGGCTTTCCGGCACGGCAATTCCGCGTTCTTCGGCGAGCCCGAGCAGAATATGGGCGCTGGAGGTACGGCGGCGAAGATCCCAGTCGAACATGAACCCGCAATTCCGATCGAACGTATACCAGACGGATTGGCGCAACCTATCAACGACCGGACCACCGCAAGTGTGAAACGACAAACTTTCGACCGCTCGGGATCGTTGCCGCGTGGTCGCGGTACCCGCTCAGGAGTCGGAAACGATGATTCCCGTCGCCCGTGCGAACGCGGGCGCAAGGTCCATCAATTGCAGGGTCGTGATGGTCGCGCCGCGCAGCGCGTCGATACCGTCGGCGATATCGATTCCGACAGCGCCGCGCAGATCCACTTTTGTCAATCGGGCGTTGTTCAGCAGCACCCCGTCGATCCGGGTGCCGTCGAAGGTCACCTCGGTCAGTTTCGCGCCGCCGAAATCGGTATCGCGCAGCACGCAGTCGACGAACGCGACCTCGCGCAATGTCGCCGAACGCAGATTGACCGATTCGATTTTGCATCCTTCGAAGCGGACCCGCCGCAGGACCGCACCGCCCGCGTCGACGCCGACCAGCGCGCCCGCGACGATCTCGGCGTCCTGCCACACGGTGTCGGCGAGTTCGGTCCCCACCCAGCGCACATCGCGCAACCAGACGTCGTGGAACCGGGTGTGGCGCATACTGCCACGATTCATCGCGAAATCGGTGAGGGCGGATTCGACGAAGCGCGCGTTGCCGATATCCGCGTCGGCGATATCCACACCGGTCAGATGTGTGCGGTCGTAATCGCCCTCGGCCCGCAGGTCGTCCTCGAACGGCTCCAGCCGCCGCGCCCACGGCAGGTCGGTGAGATCACGAGGCACGATCGGCTCCCCCGACCCGGTTTCCCCGATACGAACGGTCTCGGCTACCCATCCGATGAACGCTAGCGACACCCACCGACAGCTTTCGAAGCACGGGCCGCTTTTCCGTGCGGAAACAAGATCGTTAGCCTGGGAAATGGATTGACGGGATTCGAGGTTCTCCCGTACGACCCATGGCAAGACCTCGCGCAGAGGACATAATCATTCGGAGGGCGTAATGACACCTGAGGCATCGAGGAGGTGGCATGCCTGAGGAACGCAAGGTCGCCGTCCACGGTCAGACCGCGGGCTACCGTCAGATCGCCGTGTACGCGGCCCCCGCGCTTCGACCCGCGCTGACCGTCGTGTTGCTGCTGGTCAGCGCCCTGCTGCTGTATGCGGCCGAACGCGCGGCCCACGAAGGGGTCAATCGCGGCTGGTTCGTCGCGGTATCGCTGGCCGGACTCTTCGTGGTGCGCGGACTGCACCTGTGCCGTCCGATCACCCTCACGCACGTGGCCGCCGCCGTCGTGATGCTCGCGCTGGCCAACGTGGCCTACCGCGCCGAACATTCGCCGGCCGGATTCGTCTTCCTCGCCTCGACCGGATTCGTGCTCATGCTGCCGCATTCGAGCCGACCGCAGCCCGAGCACCGGTACCGGGTGGCCGAACTGATCGGGCGCACCGAACGCGACCCGCTCGCCGCCTTCGCACTGCACTCCTCCAAGAGCTATTTCTTCGACGCGACCAACTGCGCCGCGATCGCCTACCGCGCCCGCTTCGGGATCGCGGTCGTCTCGGGCGACCCGATCGGTGATCGCGTGGCATTCGGCCCGTTGATAACCGAATTCTCGGCGTTCGCGGCCGAGAACGGCTGGCGGATCGCGGTGCTCGGCTCCGGCCAGGAGATGGCCCAACTGTGGCGGTACCGCGCCGTCGAACACCGCGGCCTTCGCACCGTGCCCATCGGACGCGATGTGGTGATCGACGTCGGCGCTTTCGCCATGGTCGGGCGCGAGTACCGGAATCTGCGCCAAGCCGTGAACCGCACCGCGAATTTCGGGGTGACCACCGAGATCATGCTCGAGACGGCGCTCACCGAACCGTTGCGCGCGGAACTACTCGACATCGTCGACGAGTGGCGGGTGGGCCGCCAGAGCCGCGGATTCTCGATGATCCTGGATCACCTGCTCGACGGATGCCATCCCGGCATGCTGCTGATCATCGCCCGCGACGCGCAGGGACGGGTCGCGGGATTCCAGCGCTACGGCATGTCGGCACGGGGCACGGAACTGAGTCTGGACGTGCCGTGGCGACGCAAGGACGCGCCCAACGGCCTCGATGAGCGCATGATCGTGGACCTGATCGGCTACGGGCGCGCGAACGGCGTCACCCGGATCTCGCTGGCCTTCGCGCCCTTCCCGGAACTGTTCGCCGAGAAGGAACGCTCCCGCGCCGGGCAGCTGGTCCACGCCACCGTCCACCTCGCCGACCCGCTGATCCGGCTGGAATCGCTGTATCGGTTCCTGCGCAAATTCCACGCGATGGCCGAGCAGCGCTACGTGCTGGTCCGCTGGCGCGAAGTCCTCCCGGCCGCGCTGGCGCTGCTGACACTGGAATTCGTTCCGCATCGCCGCCAGTACTGACCTACGGCACGACCGGTCCGAGAATCCGGGCGGCACGTGTCACCAGGTAGCGCCGCTGCGGCAGACTGGTCGTCAGGTCGGCGGCGCGCAGATACGCGGCGTGGGCGGCCGCGCTCTCCCCGATCCGTTCGAGCAGATGCGCGCGAACCGCCGAAAGTCGATGGTCCTCGGCCAGGCGCGGGTCGTGGGCCAGCTGGTCGACCCTGGTGAGTCCCTCACGCGGGCCCCGGACCATGGCCACCGCGACGGCGTGGTTGAGCGCGATCACCGGATTGTCCACCAGCCCCAGCAGGCGTTCGTAGAGCAGCATGATCTGCGCCCAGTCGGTATCGGCGTAGGTCGGGGCCTCGTCGTGCACGGCCGCGATCGCCGCCTGCAACTGGTACTGGCCGGGGACGCCGCGCGGCAGGGCCGCGGTGATCAGCGCGATGCCCTCGGCGATCGCCGCGGCGTCCCACAGCGCGCGATCCTGATCCTCCATCGCGATCAATTCCCCGCCGCGCCCGGTGCGGGCCGTGCGACGTGCGTCGGTGAGCAACATCAACGCCAGCAATCCGGTGACCTCGTCGTCTCCGGGCAACAGTCGATGCACGAGCCGGGTGAGCCGGATCGCCTCGGCCGAGAATTCGACGCGGTGCAGATCCGGGCCCGAGGTGGCGGCATAACCCTCGGTGAAGATCAGATACAGCACGTGCAGCACGGCCGCCCATCGTGCGTCCCGGTCCGCGGCCGGAGGTACGGCGAACCCGTCCGCACTGTCGCGGACGGTTTGTTTGGCCCGGCTTATGCGTCTGGTCATCGTCGCCTCCGGCACCAGGAAGGTTCGCGCGATCTCGGCGGTGGTGAGGCCGCCGACGGCCCGCAGGGTCAGCGCGACCCGCGAAGACGGGGTCAGCGCCGGGTGACAGCACAGGAACAGCAGGATGAGGGTGTCATCGGAGTCGGCGGGCGTCCGGTCCGCGGCGGGGGTCAGCCAATCCTGCGGCAACGCCCACCGCGCGACCCGCTCCTCCCGCGCTCGACGAGCCTGCTCGGCGCGCAGCAGATCGGTGAGTCTGCGGGAGGCGACGGTGATCAACCAGGCCTGCGGATTCTCGGGGATGCCCGAGGTCGGCCACCGGGTGGCGGCCGTGAGCAGTGCCTCCTGCACCGCGTCCTCGGCGGTGTCGAAATGGCCGTAGCGACGCACCAACGCCGCGAGGACCCGCGGCGCGCAGACGCGAAGCAGGTCCGTGATCGCGGCATCGGACATGGTCAGTCGAAATCGGGCGCGGCGTCCGCCAACGGACGCACGTCGACATATTCGAGATCGATCAGATGCGCGGGCGCCGGACAATTCTTCAGTTCCGAGGCGATCTCGGTGGCGCGGTCGAAACTCTCGCATTCGACGATCCAGTACCCGGCCAACACCTCCTGGGTCTCGGCGTAGGGACCGTCGGTGACGAACAGCTCGCCGTTCTTGGCACCGATCCGGCGGGTGTGCACCGGTTCGACCAGTCCGCGCGTCTCCACGAGTTCACCCGCGGCCTCGAGTTTGCCGTTGAATTCGGTCATGAACGCGGCCATGGCCTCGAACTCCTCACGTGACCACGCCGGTTTGCCGCTCTCCTTACCCACCATGCCGTCGTAGTCCTGCTGCGACGCGTAGCTCAGGATCATGTATTCTGGCACCGCGTTGCGGCAAATGCGCTGCATATCTTATGTTTTCGCACTCCTCTGACACGGCAGTCGAGCCGCTCTCCGAGGTCTTCACGCACCAATCTACTGCGGGAGTATGTAGGTGAGCGTCACGCCGTTGGTGCCCGTCTTGCCGGATTCTGCAGGCGCCCGCCGATCGTCGCTGAAAAATAGCCACTACGACGTCGAGCCACTTCCGGTTGTCGAGTTGGTCAGCTCGATACCCACTCGCGACCCTCGCTGGGCCTATGGGGTCAAGCGCGTCGATTGCAACGGTCGAGTCTCCGACCGGGCGATCATGTCGTTACTCGAGTGGCGGCCGGGTATGAGACTCGAGGCTGTACGTCATGGAGGGGCTGTTCGCTTGCGGCTCGCGAATGCCGGTCGACTCCGGGTGAGCGCTGCCGGCGATCTGTGGCTCAGCGCCTCCGTCCGCCGGATGCTGGGCGTGAGTCGCGGTGACCAGGTCATGTTGGCTGCCGACACCCAGACCGGATCTCTGACCGTGTTACCACTGCGGGTCGTCGATGACATGGTGAACGCGTGGGTCGATCAGGCCGAGTCCAAGGTGGTCTCGTCATGACCTCGACCGATGCCTCCGAAGTCCGGGCCATAAGTCTGCTGCTGGAACGTTTGGGACTCACTGCCCAAGACCTGCTGGTGTTCTCCGCAGGTGAACAGTCGGTCCCGACTTTCGCAGAGTACGTGCCACGCGTGTATGCGGCCATGCCCGCCAGGGACACTCGCGACATCTACAACGTGTGCTGGCGCAGACTCGTGGCCGTGTGGCCGGACAAGCGTCTCGACGAGCCCACACCCACCGAACTGCTCACCGTCCTCACTCAATTCGTCGAGGGCCGCCAGATGCGACGCACCGATCGCGGCGGAAAAGGCACAGCGACCACGGCAGTGAACGCGATGCGCAAACTCTACGAATTCGCCATCAACGACGGCTACCTGCGGACCGAGAAGGACCCCAGCAGAAAGGTCACCAAGCCCCGCAGGCCGCCATCACGACGGCGCGCGCTGTCGGCAGAACAGCTGACCGAGATCAACACGATCGCCGCCACGACCGGCGACGACCCCGAATTGGACACGCTGATCCTGCGGCTGCATACCGAGACAGCATGTCGACGTGGCGGCGCGCTTGCCTTGCGAGAAGGGGACCTCGATCCCGTCAACTGTCTGATCCGACTGACCGAGAAGGGCGAACTCGAGCGGTGGCAGCCGATCTCGCCGACGCTGATGCGGGCACTGCAAGCACACACCGCAACCCGTAAACCGGCTTCGAGTCTCGTCGGGCTTCGCGCGACGAACGGCCAGATGATCTCGGAGAAGGCCGACGGGCGGCTTCTGCGGTACAAGAACGGTAATCCCATCTCCGGTGCCAGGTATACGACGTTCTTCCGACGCGCAGGACGTCACCTTCCGTGGGTCGAGCAACACAACGTGACCATTCACTGGCTGCGACACACGACCCTGACCTGGGTCGACCGTCGATTCGGGATGCCGGTCTCCAAGGCCTATGCCGGGCATTCGGACAACGCCGGCGGTGCCACGACCCTGATCTACACGCGTGCGGGCATTCCGGAAGTGGCCCGGGCCTTAGCCGAACTCACCGGTGAACCCCACCCGTGCGCTGCCAAATCCTTGGCAGATCTGGACTATCTGCGCCCGATCGAGGATGGACAAAGATGAGACGAGGAAAAGGCTGACGAGATCCTGACGGATGACACCGACCGCGGGCATGCAGCGAGTGCTGGTACGCGGGAGGCGCGGCGGGGCCGGGGATGTACGGTGCCGAGCCGAGTACATCTGCCTGTTCCCGCGTCGTTGCGAGACTCGGTCGAGATCACACGAAAATGTTGCAGGCTCGTGACCTGTACGAGGCGATGTCGGTCGAGGAAACAGACGCAGAGCGTGAACTGGCGCAATGGGAGCGCGGCAGCGACGTCAAGATCGAAAGCGTTCCGCGCGAGAGGAACTGGCCGTGGAGTTGCGACTACCCCGGTCCACTACGCGCTAGCAACGGCGCGACGAACGTCAGCAGCGTTGGTTCCGCCCATGCCCGTGCTGATCGAGCGCGGGCGACGAACCAGGATGCACTGGTGGCGGGGTTGCACGACCGTGCGAAACGCTCGTCGCTGCTCCTGCGCTGTGTGATCAGGGTGGGCATGTTGTGGTCGGCGATAAACATCGACCGCAACCTGACACCCGCCGACTCGCAACCGGTCTCACATGGTGGCTGTTGTGGCCGTTGTCATTCGGCATTGAGGCCATGATCTCCGTACCGATTCTGGAGATCATGGCCCAGGCCGCGACCGCGGGCCAGACTCGGGCAACGCGTCGATCGCACCAAGATCGTGTTCTTCGAGGCAGCTCTGCTCAGCGGCACAGTCACTGAAGCCCCCACCGATACGGCGACGGCGCAGGATCGCCATGTTAAGACACTACGAAACGTTAACCTACTTTCGCGCCTCCAAGCTTGAACATCGGAGGCAAAAGATAGGCCAGCGAAACGATCCAGTCTCCGGTGGCTGGTGCTCCAGGTGTTGATCGGCCCCCGAATTCGCCGTCGAGACGACGAGTGAGCGGCAGCATCGATAGGAAGGTAGTCCAACCCATGGCTCGCAAGGTCGTTGTGACAGTCGTCGACGATTACGACGGCAAATCCCAAGCCGCTGAGACCGTGTCTTTCGCCCTCGATGGCGAGGTCTACGAAATCGACCTGTCCGAAACCAACGCCGAATCGCTACGGTGCGACCTTTCATCCCTGGCTCTCAGCCGCTCGCCGTACCGGCCGCTCAACGCGCGGCCGCAAACTTGTCGCCGCTTCGGCCCCGAAGAAACAGAACAACGCTGAAATCCGTACCTGGGCAAGAGAAAACGGACACAAGGTATCAGCGCGCGGTCGAGTTTCCGCCGAACTTGTCACCGCCTACGAACGCGCTACCGCCTGAGTAGGGCGAGGCCGCCCCCACCCACCGGATCTTCCAATTCCGCCGCGCCGGGGAAAGTCCGAGCTGATCAAACGCCAAATGTATGGCCGCGCGGGCTTCGAGCTACTCCGACACTCCATCCTGCTCGGGTGACCGGGATACCACCGCATGTTAGACAGAACCGCTTTATTTACAGTCCCATCGACTGCGGTGCAGTTCTGCCTCGTGCCCCCCTTGGCAGGCAGGCTGCGCCTTATCGGCTCCGGCCGTGGTCTTTGTAGTTGCGGACCGCACGGTCGAGAGTGTCAGGGGTGTAGTCGGCCAGGGCGCTGCGTGGGCTCAGTACGGTCGGATGCTGGGCATCGTGCAGTTCACGGGCGTGCTCGGCGTCGGCCACATCGCGTGCGATCTTCGCGCGGTTCGCCGCGTGGGCCAGGAGGGTTTGCGCACCGCCGCTGGCGCGGTCGAGGAGTTCACGCCGACGCCCCGCAGGGACGGTGGTCCGCACCTCGTAGTCGAGGCGGGCGAGTTCTCCGCGCAGATCACGGAGCAGGTCGACGTCGGGATCGTGCCCGAGTTTCTTCGCGGCCTCGATGATGTCGACGTAGCGCTGTTCGAGGCTGGGCATTCGCGTCTCCCCCGGGCAGATGACTGTCTCGTCTTCACGATATGCGTGTTGGCGGATTTGCGGAACCATCCCGACCGTGATCGTCCCTGTCGCGTGCTCGGCAATGCGCACAGCCTTTTTCGCTGCTCGTCGTTTTCATCCCTGCTATCGGAGTCCGACAGCACACTGTGACGGTTCATGTCGCCACGGCCTGCTCTCGACGGGCGCGGCAATCATCTCGGCGGTGGTTGTCGCAGAAGTCGACGTTGTTGTGCGACGATGGTGGCCGTGGGCGGGTCAAGTGCTCTCGTTCCACCACACCGTGATGGGTTTGCACTCCGAGGTGTCTGGTTTCCAACCAGGCCCAGGCCGTGACATTGACGGGCTCCCAGTGCATGTTCAGGGCAAGCAGCGCCCAAAAGTGGCGGCGCGCCAGTCACCGCGCGGCACCACAGCAGGGCGAAGATCCTGACCCGAACCAGCGCCGTGATATTCATGCCGCGATGTCGAACAGTGTCGGTTGACCAGGATCAGGCGACCGAGGGTGCGCGTGTGCCGCGCATGTCGGGCCGATGCCGTGGGCGACCGACTGGGGTGCCAACAGCCAGTGACGGCAGCGGCGGCAGCGGGTGATCAGTCTCAGAACAGGGCGCTCGCGTTCGGTCACAGCGGCGTGTTCTTGTGGGTCGGCGATCCGTGGCAGTAGTGCCGAGCGGCCGAGTGCGGTGGGCTGCCCGGCCGGGTTCCGGTGTTCAGGTGGCATCGAAGTACCTTTCAGCGGCGCGGCGGATTTGGGTCAGGCGTTTGGATACGGCGCTGTGGTTGGCGTAGCCGAGGGCTTTCGCGATCTCGGTCTTGCGGGTGACGCCGCTGGAGAGCAGCACGACGATCTGGCGGTTACGAGGATCGAGCAGGGCGAGGAAGTCGTTGGTGACGGTGTTGCCCACCACTTCGGTTTCCGGGCCTTGAACCGGGGTGGTGTCGGTCAACTCCATGAAACTGACTTTTATCTTGCGGCGTTTGCCGTGCAGTTGGCGTTCGAAGTCCTCACGGGCGAAGGACCATCGGTGGGAGAAGTCGTCCGCGGCCCGGTGAGACCGGACCGCGTCCAGGATGCCGCGCAACTGCCCCGACCGATCCGCCGCCGCCGCCGTCTCGGCGAGAGCATCAGCAGCGTCTTCCTCACCGAACCACACCGGGCCGCCCGTGCGGGGGTTACCGGTGACCGCGCCGGACAGGACGCTGCCATCGACCGGAGTGACCGGCCCTACCTTGCGGTCTTTGTCGACCTCGGGGAACTCCCGCAGCCGATCGTGGATCACCGCGGTGACCGCAGGAACCCAGAAATCGAGGTTGTGAGCGAGCAGCCGGATCGGATCGTCGCCGGAGAACGCGCCCAGTGCCGAACCCGACATCAGATGCGGCCACACCACACTCGCCCACGCCTTGCCCAGCCGACGCTCGAAGTCCTCCGGCAGGAACTCATCGACGCGAGCGTAATCGGCCAAGAACGGCCACAATCCGCCACGCAGCGCCGGCAGTCCGAAGGCGTCGAGTACCCGCTTGGGTAGCAGGTGCACCAGCGGCGCGTACTCGAAATACCGTGAGCGGGTCCGCGGTACGAACGTCACGTTCACATCACCCAGATCAGCGACCTTGGCGATCGGCGCGGGCAGATCGTCCTCATCGAAGAACCGGCGCCGGAACTGTGCTGCCTCCCACAACATGTTCCATTGCGCGACCGCTCCTTCCAACTCCACCTGCCGAGCCCGCGGGATCGCCAGCGTCACGAACTCCTCCGGCTCCGGTCGCAGCGGGCGGATCACACCCTGGAACAGAAAACCCGCCGACATGTTCTGCAGACGTGGAAACACCTCGGGGGCGAGTTCACCCTCGGGCTGGAAAACAGCGTCGCGCCGCCACCTCCACCGCTGCTGCGCGGTCGGCTCGTAATCCTCATCGTGCTCGTCGGTCACCAACGGATCCCCCCCGGTCGAGGCTGTGTCGAAATTCTCGTCATACCTATGTCACGACATATCGCACCCCGATCTGTTCCAGTTCCGCAGAAATTTCCTGAAGATGTAGGTCGAGAGGTGGGACAGGCCGACGTGCCAGCACACGACGACACTGCTTCGGTAGACGGACCTCCCTCGGTGGGTGGTGGTGGCGGAGGTTGCGCGGTGCCGAGATGGGGTGCGAGCAACGGTGGCCGCGTCAGCCTCCACGATGCGCTGTTCGAATCCTCGCGATAGACCGTGAGTCGGTGAGCCGACCGGTATTCGGCGGCGGCCCTAGGGTTGGGTTGGGTTGGGTCGTGATCGGTTCCGGAGCCCGGGAGAATGCCGCGAGTCCGTCGAGAATTTGCGTAGCGGCGGGATTCATCCCAGGCGTCTCGATTAGGATGTAACCGAACGTCTTGGTGGACAACGACACCACTTGTGCCCGAGTAGTTTCGAGCCCTGGGCGGCCAGTCGGTCACGGCAGATGGCGCGCGACGACGGCCTCGATCAAGAACCGACGCGGCCTCGCCACACCCGATTCGGTCACCACCCACGACGTGGCCTGACACGGTTAGCGCTGCTCAGCGGCACGGTTACGCATGCCCGCTCCGAGCCGCGACGGCCCACGCCCGACGCGGCAGCGAAGACAAGGTTCCCACCCGAATCGCGTAACCTCGCGGGCAAGACGAGTTTTGCCGACACCGGCGGGACCCGAAAGGACCGAGCCGTGGGCTGCGGGAGTAGTCGATTCCCGCAGCCGGTCCAGTTCCTCGGCCCGCCCGATCAGCGGCCACGCGGCCACCATCGTCTCAGAATAATCGCTGGTAGCAGACGGCGGGGCGAGGTTACCGATGCCCATACTCATCACCGCCCACGATCGCGGATCGCGGCCAGTTTCACCTCGGCTATCGCCAACACCGACCCGACCGCTGTCACGTCCAGGGCCAGGATTTGCGCGATCACCTCATCACCGATGCCTGCGGCACGTAGCCGCAGTGCCTCCGCGTATGGGAACGGCAACCGAACCATCGCCCACCGATCCCGCTCGTCCTCACTCATGTCCACCACAACCTTCCCGCCCACAACAAGGGGGACGGCAGCTTCCGCACCGTCCGGCGTGACGCCGACGATCGACCGATTCCCGAGCGCCCGGTCGGGTTCTCCCGAACCCACCGGGCGCTCGTCGTCCTCCCGCCCCCCGGGGGGATGCTCACCGCAGGGTGGGATCGGTCGCCATCGAGCTGCTCCCTGTACCGATCAACATCGAGTCGACCGCGTCCAGCGCCGGATTAGCCAACCCGACCTCCACCGGCCTGGTCACGGGCAGGCTTGCGGAGCAGGCGACCGTGATTTCGCGCCAGCCGGGGGCGACCTGGCCGATGACCAGGCTCTGTCTGTGACCGGGCAGAAGGCTGATCGTCCCACGCGGTAGTGGCCCCCCGTCCACGTACACGTTGCATGGCTCCGGAAAGCCCTTGTCCGAGGTGACGGTGACCTTCACCCGCTCCCGGCCACCGACCGGGTCCGAATCCAGGACCGCCGCCGAGGCCGAACCCGGCAACACAGCGACCACCGTCGCTCCTGCCAGTACGAGCATCGTCGCGCGAATAGTGTTGCGTCGCATCACATACCTCCGTTCTCGGCAGTGCAGGATCGGAGTCCTGCCACTGCGGATCTGTGCACGCCGGTTGTTGAGCCGCCGTCTGGAATGGTTTCCGTAAAACAGCATTCGGGATGGGCCCATCGACCGGCGACGGGGAAAACCCTGGTCCAAGATTTCGGACTGCCGACACGGGTTTGCGCATTGCCGCTAGAAGGAGCGAGGCGTATGAGTTTCAGGGATTTCCCTGTCGAGTGACCGTGCTTGTCCGGGCAAGAGTGACTGCATGGCTGATCATTTGTTGAGTGCGGCCGAACGGTCCGCCAACGCACTGCACCTTCCCTTGCGCGACGAGGCACACACCTTTTTGCGGCGGCGACAGGCACGCGACCGACTCCGATCCGTGGCTGTCCCCTTGGACGCGGGAGGTCTGCCCGTGATGCTGGTGGGTGGCTTGTTCGGTACGTCGTGGCTGTTGGAACCACTCTGGGAGTGGTTCGACCTTGTGCATTGTCACCCGACTGTCGCCCCGATCCGCTGGGGTGTCGACTGTGGTGAGCGAACTACGGTTCGGTACTGGCAGCGTTGGAGGAACTGGTCCTCGACACGGGTAGGTCCGCGCTGATCGTGGCACACAGCCGCGGCGGTCAGTTCGCTCGCGCATGCGCGGTGCGCCGACCCGATCTGGTCCACGGTCTGATCACCCTGGGCAGCCCGCTGAACAGTCTCATAGGCGGGGTTCATCCCCTGGTCAAGACAGCGGCGGTGGCGTTCGCGGTGGCAGGCACCGCAGGTGTTCCCGGGTTGATTCGATCCGGATGCCTTCACGGCCGCTGCTGCCGGGGCCTACGACAGGATTTGGTGCGGTCGTTCCCGCCCGATGTTCCGTTCCTCAGCGTCTTCTCCCGTATGGACAGCGTCGTCGACTGGCGCAGTTCTCTGGATCCCGACGCCCGCCACCGGCACGTCACGACCACCCATCTCGGCCTGCTCTACGCCTTCGATGTCTTGGCCGAGGAGCTGATCAGGCTCGATGCGGGACATCGACGGGTGCGCGACCGACATTCCAGCACATCGGCACGGTGGCGCGGGACACAGCCGGATGAGGTTTCCTCACGCCAGGCCGTTGTTGTGGAGCAGGTTGGCGAGTTGGGTGCGGGAGCGGACCCCGAGCTTGCGGTAGACCCGTCCGAGGTGCATTTCGATGGTCTTGACGCTGAGGAACAGCTGGGCGGCGACCTCACGGTTGGTGGCGCCACCGGCGGCGAGGCGGGCGACCTGTAGTTCCTGGGCGGTGAGCCGGTCACCGGCGTTCTGCGGCACAGGGCGCCCGATCGGATGCCCTGCGGCGGTGAGTTCGGTGGCGGCGCGCTCGGCCCACAGGCGGGCACCGATCCTCTCGAAGGTTCCGTACGCTGCCTCCAGCTGCTCACGAGCGTCTCGGCGGCGTCCGCTGCGACGCAATCGCTCGCCGTAGCACAGTTGCGTGCGAGCGGTGTCGAACGGGGAGCCGCCCCGCGCGTGCAGCTGCAGTGAGCGCGTGAAGTAGGTATCGAACTGATCCTCGTCGGCGAGTAACGCCCGGCCACGCCACAGGACCGAACCGACTGCCGCGGGAAGCATTTCGGCGTCGGTGAATCGGCGTAGTTGCTCGATCGTCGTGGCCGGTACCGGTCTTCCCGAGTACACATAGGCCTCTATCAGGTTGACCGAGTACGCACGCCCGATGACGGGGTCCTCGATATCGGCCTCCGGGTAGCGGTTGGCCTGTGCCAGGTAGGAGATCGCATGCTCCGGTCGGCCCAAGCTCAGTTCCAGAAGACCCAGGCCATCGAAAGCGTCGTGCGCCATGTCTCTGGGAATGGCCAGTTCGACCCATTTCAGGCATTCGGCGGCGTGCGTCCGGCAGGCATGCTCGTCTCCGAGTTGCGCCTCCAGCAGGGCCAGGCATCCGAGCCCGCGAAATCGGATGAGCTGATCACCGGTGTTGGCGGCCAGATCGACGGCCTCCGTCGCCGCGGCGCGACCGCTCTCCAGGCGCCCGAGTCTGCTGTCGGCGAGGGCCGAGACGTACAACGCACTCGGCAGATGTCCCAACTGTCCTTCCACACGCAGGCGATGGACGAGGGGATCGAGAATCCCCTGTGCGGGTGCCCCTTCCCCGATCCACGCCACGCCGAATGCCGCCAGCACGTACCACTCGACATCGACATCGAATTCAGCACTGTGTAGAAGTTCCACGGCCGAGCCGAGCTCCTCGAGCCCCTGGTCAAAGGATCGACCCAACATGTGACTCGCCCATCCTGTGACGATCTTCGTGATCAGGGTGATGGTCGGGTCGTTCCCACTGGAGGAACTGACTTCCTGTGCGAGTTCGAGCGCACGCGTACCGTAGCCGGCTATCGCCGCGCCCGCCGCCGCCGCGGCAAGCAGCGACCCCGCCATCGCCGGGTCGACATCAGCAACGGCACCGGCTCCTTGCTGCCAGACCGTGTACGCGACCCCTGCACGGCCACACAGCAATTCGATCTGGCCGCGGGTCAACGCGATCGCGGCCACCAGCGCAGGGTCGCAGGCATGAGCCTCGGACCTGGTCAACAGACGCAACGCCCACTCGGTCTGCCCGGCGCGCCGGGCCGCCTCAGCGCCGGCATAGAAACGCCGCGCCCTGGCCTGGTCATGCACCGAGAGTTCGGCGGCGCGCTCGAGCGCCGTCGCGGCACCGTCGTAGCCGCCACGTCCCGATGCCAGCGCCGCTGCACTCTCGAGCGTTAGCGCGATGTCCTCGTCCTGGCCCAGCGCCGCCGCGGCGAGATGCCAGGCACGCCGTTCTGCCTGCGAGGGGGAAATCAGGACCGCAGCCATCTCTGCGTGCAGCGCTCGCAGCCGCGACGGTGTCAGATCAGCAAGAGCGGCGGTACGGACCAGCGGGTGCACGAATCTGACCTGCCCGGCCTCGAAAGAGACCAACCCGCTGTCCTCGAGAGCTTCGACCGTGGCGCGGGCGATCTGCTGTGTCGAAAGGGCAGCCAGGACCGCCGCCGGTCCGTCACCCGCGCCGACCGCGGCGATCTCGAGCACCAAACGTTGCCCGGGATCGAGCACAGCGATGCGGGGACCGAAAATCCGTTCTGCGGTCAGCCGCGCCTGCAGCGGAAGATGCAGCGGCGCACGGCCGGTCAACTCGGCCGGGGTGAGGGCATCGGCCACCTCGGACAACGCCAACGGATTACCTTCCAACTGCTCGGTCAACACCCGCACAACGTCGGCGGCCGGCGCCTCGGCGCATCGAGCAGTCAGTAGTTCCGCCGCCGCCACATTGTCGAACCCCCCGACACGCAGCATCTCCATGTCCGCGAACCCCTGCGGATCGCGTGTGGCGATAAGCAACGTCAATCCCTCGGCACGCAACCGCCGCGCCGTGAACGCCAACGCTTCCGCTGACGAGAGATCCAGCCACTGTGCGTCATCGACCAGGACCAGGATCGTGGATGCTTCCGCCGCTGCCGCCAGCAACTGAAATGTCGCCGCATACACGGCGAACCGATCACCGGGCACCGCCTCCCCCAGCGTCAACGCACCCCTCAAGGCGACGGCCTGAGCGTCGGGGATCGATGCGATGTCGTCCAGGACCGGTCGGAGTAGACGACCGAGCGCAGCGAAAGGAAACATCGTCTCCGCTTCGACCCCGGTCACCGACAGCACCCGCACATCCCGGACGCGCTCGCGGGCGTAACACAGCAACGCTGTCTTGCCGATCCCCGGCTCCCCGGTCAGGACCAACGCTCCACTTGATCCCGAGCGATTCTCGGCAAGCAGGTGATCAATTCGCGCGCACTCCGACACCCGTCCGACCAGCACCGCTCAACCGTAACCGCGCGAGACCTACACACGGCGGAACTACGCCTGTCGAACAACAGTGGCAGATCCGCCACCGCCACACCGCCCGCCGAGACATTCCGACACGAGTCGCACGTTGACCTCCCGGCACATCGCTCTGAGACTTCAATATGCCGAAGGGGCACGACACTGCGGAGCCTGCGTCTTGCCGTCCCGACGGCACAGGTTCCAGCAGATTCAGGCGCGCCGCCGCTGCCAGAAGCGGCGCGAACTCCTCTTCGTCGACCTCGACTGATCGAGGGTGATGCTCGAGACGCTGGCCAGAGCGGCCTGTAACCCAGCGAAACATACGGCACTGCAACGAGAGTCGGCGCTACTCAGCCGAACCGGTTAGGAGCTCTCATCGGGGCGGTGGGCAGTGAACTCTGAGCACGATGATGGCGCTCAGAGTGGCCACGGCGAGCCGATGGCCGATTCCGTGTATTGCCTGGATCGGTACCGGGACCGGGCTGAGGATTTGCCATAGGATCGGCTCGCCGTTTGAGAGTTCCCACAACCGGACGGTGTTGTCACTTCCGAGGGAGGCGAGCAGGGTACGTCCGTCTGATGCCACCACCGACGTCAACGCCCGCACGGCACCGGCGTGGCCGATCAGCGGTTGCCCATATTGCCGTCCGGTGACCGGATCCCACAGCCGAATGGTGTGGTCGTCGCTGGCGGAGGCGAGCAGGGTACGTCCGTCAGCCGCCAACACCGACGTCAACGCCCGCACGGGACCGGTGTGGCCGATCAGCGGTTGCCCGTATTGCCGTCCGGTGACCGGGTCCCACAACCGGACGGTGTCGTCGAGGCTGGCGGAGGCGAGCAGGGTACGTCCGTCTGATACCACCACCGACATCAACGCCAACACGGCAAACCTGTGGCCGCGCAGGGATTGCCCGTGTCGTCGCCCAGTAGCGAGGTCCCACAACCACACCGAGCGGTCTTTATTGGCTGCGGCGACCAGAGTGCGTCCGTCGGCTGTCACCACCGACGCCAACACGTACTCATTAAAAGGGTCATACCCCGTCTGCGGTGAACTACGCCACCATCGTCGTTTCGGTAGTTGGCCGTGTCGTCGTCCGGTGACCGGGTCCCACAACCAGACGGTGTAATCATCGCTGGCGTAGGCGAGTAGGGGGCGTCCGTCGGGCGCCACCACCGACGTCAACGCCCGCACGGCACCGGTCAACGGTTGCCCGTGTTGTCGGCCTGTGACCGGATCCCACAACCGGACGGACTTGTCGTTTTCAGCGGAGGCGAGCAGGGTACGTCCGTCGGGTATCGCCACCGACGCCAACGCCGTCACCGACATAAGGCCTGGGTTGCTCGAGTCGATCTTACTGGTCAGCGCCTTTGGCCGAGCAGTGTCTATCGTCGACTCGTTGGTGGTCAGGTCCCACAACCGGACGGTGTTGTCACTGCCGCCGGAGGCGAGCAGGGTGCGCCCGTCGGGTGCCAACACCGATGTCAACGCCCGCACAGGACCGGTGTGGCCGGTCAGCGGTTGCCCATATTGCCGTCCGGTGACCGGATCCCACAACCGGACGGTGTGGTCGTCGCTGGCCGAAGCGAGCAGGACACGGCCATCGGCCGCCGCCACCGATGCCAACACCGACACCGAACCGGTGTGGCCGGTCAAGGGGCGGCCATGTTGTCGGCCGGTCACCGGGTCCCACAACCGGACAGACTTGTCGTTTTCAGCGGAGGCGAGCAGAGTGCGTCCATCAGCCGCCGCCACCGACGCCAACACCCGCACAGAACCGGTGTGGCCGGTCAAGGGGCGGCCATGTTGTCGGCCGGTCACCGGGTCCCACAACCGGACAGACTTGTCGTCGCCAGCGGAGGCGAGCAGAGTCCGGCCATCAGCTGTCACCACCGACGCCAAGACCAAGACCCAACCGGTGTGGCCGGCCAGCGGTTGGCCATGTTGTCGGCCGGTGACCGGGTCCCACAACCGGACGGTGTTCTCCCAGCTGGCGTAGGCAAGCAGGATGCGGCCATCAGCTGTCACCACCAATGCCAACGCGAGCACTTCACCGGTGAAGCCGGTCAGGGTTTGGCCGTATTGCCGTCCGGTGACCGGATCCCACAACCGGACGGTGTCGTCGAGGCTGGCGGCGGCGAGCAGCGTGCGTCCATCAACTGTCACCACCGACGCCCACACCTGCCTCCAACCGGTGTGGCCGGTCAGGGTTTGGCCGTGTTGTCGGCCGGTGAACGGGTCCCACAACCGGACGGACCCGTCGTCGCCAGCGGAGGCGAGCAGTGTGCGTCCATCAGCTGTCACCGCTGTTGTCAACACCGACACCGAACCGGTGTGGCCGGTGAGGATGCGGTGTCGCGATGACGGGGAGTGCATGGTTGTCTCGACAGTGATCGGTGGTGCCCACGGGGGAAGCTGGGCTGCGATGGCGGGCATGACGAGGTGGCGGGCTTGGACTTGGATGGGCAGGTAGCGATCGCGGGGTGCGAGGGGCTCCAGGTGTGTGTTGAGGGTGGTGATAGCGGCGACGGTAGCGGGTAGCGGGTAGCGGCCCGAGGAACTGCGCCAGGCATTGGTGGCGACGGCTCCTGGATCGAGCGCGAGCAGCAGCGTGGTGTGGGCATCGAGGTGGTTCCAACCGGGTTGTCCTGCTGCGGCGGCGTGTGCGGGCAGGTAGTGGATCAGGTAGGGATTGAGCGTGTTTGTCCCGGTGAGGACTTGTTCGATGTGTTCAGTGGCGATGGTGACGAGTGCGTCGGTGATGGCGAGGTGATGGCGGTGGTCGGTGGTGGTGGTGGTGGGTTCGGTGTCGTTGGTGAAGTATGCGGTGAACGTGCGGTGCGCGAGCCGGTACACGGTTTGGCCATGTTCGTGGTCGGCGAGCACGTAAGCGGCAGCGACCTTGGTCAACCGGTCCACGTCGATATTGCTGACCGTGGTCGTGGGGTCGGCGGTGAGAGCTTGAGCCGCAGTGACCCAGATGCTTTCGACAGCGGGAAGTCCGCGTCCGCGGGCAAAGGCCAACGCCTTCAGCAGCGCCAGAAGAGCAGGTTGACCATCGCTGAGCCTGGCGACTGCGGCCGCGAACAGCGACTGGTGATCGCGTGCCAGCAGTCGTGTCCAAGCGGTCCGGGTGCGCTGGCGGGGGTCTGCGAGTAGTTCGTGGACCAACAGCCGAGCGAACAGAAACTGGGGTGCGCGTCTGTATACATCAGCCACCAACGACTCGACATCAATTGCCACACCAGAACGATCCAGCAACACGGTGCGCGTCGATCGAAGTCGCTGTCCCACATAGCCCGCGACCGCAGTGGCGTCTGCAGCGATCGGCACCGTCGTTGTCGTTGTCTGTCCATCGTGTAGCGCGTCGAGCAGATCGGTGTCGGGGGACGGACGATCGGGAGACTCGTGGGTGCTGGTTCGGGTTCCGACCACAACTCGAATCTGTGGAGTTCTGGCCAGGACCGCGAGAATTCTGCTGGCCACGAGCAGAGGTTCGACGGCCTCGTCAAGAGCGTCGACGAGGATCGTCACTCGGCGTCGCATGCTGGTGATTCCGTCGATGAGGAGTTTCACGGCTTCGTCGAGTCCGTGAACATAGTGGACCAAGGAGTTGCGGGTCCGGCGTTCGGCGAGGGCCGCGAGGCGGACAAGGACTTCTACGGTGGGAGCACCGGTCAGGTGCAACACGGCGTCGAAGATGTTGTCGGGAGGCTGTTCATCCGGTGGGAGTCGTTGGACGAGATCCGCGCGGTCCAGGGCGGTGCGCAGGGTGGGGTTGGCGTGGACGACCAAGTGCCCGAGCAGCGCGGATTTGCCACTGCCAGCGGGACCGGTGACAACGAGCATGCCGGTGTCTGTACCTTCGAGCCACTCCACGATCTGACGAGTTTCATTGTGGCGGCCTTGGAAGTACCAGGATTGTTCGCCGATCATGGTCTCGGCGACGGGCATCTCCCCGCCGTACGCCTTCGGTACGAAGTGCAGCAGTTCATCCGGGTCCAACCTGTCCAGCGCAGCCATGAGTTGGTTGCGGGTGTCGAGGTCGAGGTTGACCGGCATCACATACCGACGACGCAGGACCACCTCCTTTGTGAGCCGTTTCTCCTCGACCTCGGCGTGCAGTTCTATGAAATGCGCCGCTAGATCGCGAAGGGTGATCGTGAGTTCGGTCGCGCGCGCGGTGTGCAGGAAATAGCGCAGTTGTGTGCTGAACCGCCCCAGGTCGGTCGCGCCCGCGCCAGCGAGACCACCGATCAGCAAGTATTTGGCTTCAGTCGTTGGAGCTTGGCGAAAGATCTCGAGTTTGAGCTCACGCACGAACGCCGCCGATTGACAGGCATCGATTACTACGATCATCCACGGCACTCTGTCCGCGTCGTCGCCACCGGGCTGGCCAGCACGGGTGACGATCGCGTCGGCGATCCGCTTTGCGCTGACGCCTTGGCTGCGTACCGCTACAGGGCTGTCGGCATGCGCCAGAGCAACATCTTGAGCATTGGACCAGCCATGGCCCACCCAATACAGGATGGTCTGCGGCCGGGTCGATTTCGCCCACTGGTTCAGCCGTGTGTTGACCGCGTCGAAACTTCGCTTTCCGGCTGGTGTGTCCCAGTCGATGCGGTGGACCTCGAAGGCGGCCAGAGCCGCAGCGATTTCCGCGACTTCGGTGTCCACCTCAAGGTCCTCGAGGCGCTCGTCGGTGTAGGTACCGATCGCGACCGGGAACAGCTCCAGCCCTTCGCTCACCAATCCTCCGCCGAGATCACCGCCAGTACCAGAATGGTCACCGGAGAAGTGCCCCCACCGGTGACCGCGATCCGGAACAAGCCCTGACGCCATAACGTGACCGGTACGACCACCCGGCCCTCGTGCCGCCGCGCTTGTGGTCCGTCGACCCGTTCACCGTCCTCGGCGTCGTAGACGACCGAGCCGATATCGTATGGGTCGTCGATCCCGGTGACCTCGACCACGAATTCTGTGCCCACCTGGACGGTGTCGGGGGCGCTGATCCCGATCTCGCCGTCACCGAGGCGCGCGCCGGTATCGCGGTGCAGCAACCGATCGCACACGAACGCGATCGCCTCGTCGGTTTGTGCCACCGCCCCGTGCTGCTGCGGCAGCGGCGCGGTGTCGCGTTCGTTCCACGGCAGCGCCGAATTTCGCGGCACCGTCCCGTCACCGAGTCCCGGCAAACGCACCAACGCCCCCTCGGTGTTGCGGGCCAGCTCACCATCCGCACCGACATCGAAGGTATAGAACCGCGGCTCCACCCGACCTGCTTGCACAGCGAGGCTGCATATGGTCGGTTGCGCGACTCCGATCAGCGCCCGATGCGAGGGCATCACCACCGAACGCCGCCGCTCGGCTCGATCCAGCGCCTCGTCCGCCAGCCCGCGATCACCACCGAGACCCGCGACATCGACCGGTGTCAGCCGACGCACGTCAGTGCCGTCATCGACGCACCGATACGTCGGCAACAAATCGTAGATCCCGGGCATGGTCACCGCGATCGGCCGCAACCCACGCGCGGGCACCAGCGAACCTTCTCCCGTCCCCAGGATGACCGCGGCTTTCGCGGCGCCCTCGAAAGGCGTGCCGAGCGTGATCACCTGCGCCACATCGTCATACGCCCCCGAAATGCCCGCCAGTGCTTGACAGAGCAGTCCGCCCATCGAATGTGCCACCAGATGCACCCGCGCATGCGGGCGATCCGAACGCACCCGCCACCACAACAGATGCTCGGTAATCGCCTCCGCGAGCAGGGCCGCGTTGTCGGTCACCGGCAACCGCCAGTCATACCCGAACTCGCACACCGCATCCGGATGCCGCACCACCGACCGCAACCCCCGGATCAGCCGCGTATAGGGCTCGACGCTACCCAGCCCCGGCATCAACGCCGGAAACCGCAACAACCGACCAGGCCGCACCCTCGACGGTTTCTCACGATCCACCACCAACGGTGACAAATTTCCCGTCGGAGCCGCCCACATTCGCGCCAAAAGCCCAGGACGCAACCCCCACAGCAGTTTCCCGGATTCAGCGTCGACGAGCTCGGTCCCCATGATGCCCGGGATCACCACCACCGCGTCCTCGATAATCTGCGTCGACACCCGCAACGACTCTGGAAAACTCAACGGCTCCTGCAACCGCTCCAGCGCAACGTCAGGCTCTGCATCGGGAAACTCCCACCCATCCGACATACCAATCATCATCGCCGCACGACACCGATTCCGGTGCCCGACCACAAATCACGGTCACCTCGACCACTCTGCCCAACTTTCACGACACCAGGCAGCCCGGCCGCAACCCACCACCATCCCCGCGGACCGAGGCCACTACATCGTGGGTTCGGCTGCCATCCGTGCCACGCCACCTCACTCCTCTTGGAACAGAGCGTTGCCGCGCGGTCAGCGGGCACGGACATTGCAGCGCACATATTGCGGGGTGCGGCGGCACCGGTCGCGCAGAGAGCCGTTGAACCGATGCATCCGCGGTCGGCGCAGCGACGACCACAGTCGCGCAACAGGTTCGCGGCTTGGTCGACCTGGGCACTACTTCACCTTCGTCAAGGGTCGGTTGTTTCCATTCGCCTGACGGCGAGCTGCGGAGGTGATGCTACCGAAATTTCACCCGGTCTAACCTGCGGCGTTGTCGCGGCTTCGCAGAGACCGTATCGCGGTGGCCTCCGGCGAAGATTTCGAACCGACAGTCTCAGGTTGTTTGTGCTGGTAGGAGGCATGGATAGACTTCTGGGTGTTGGAGGTTCCGCCCACCACGCCGCAGCATGTAGACGCGACGGGCGATCCTCCCCGCTCGGGCACTTCGGGCAGATCTTCAAATGTCTGCCGTGGGCGATCCCCAAGAGATCAGGCAAGTGACCTCGTGCGCGGCGTGCTGCGGACCACGCGCCGCAGCTGCGGGCACGATCAATGAAGGGAATGTCGTTGGCAGGGAAGCAGTCGAGGTTTAGCGAAGGCGGCGGGGACGTAGACCAACACGACGGCACCTGAACTCGATGCAGAGTTACCCCCTGTCACGTATTTCCATCGTGCAGCGCCGTTCTCGGGCTCGGATGCGTAAGTGTCCACGAGTTGGCACGTCGTCTGTGACGACTCGCCGAAAGGCTTCGGCGGAGGTTGTCGCGATTGCTTCGGGGCGTCGCGCGGTGACAATATGATCATTGTATGGAGACCATCATCCTCACCTGCGGTGCCGACGATGTGGACGAGATCGATCGCCACCTGAGCGAGAACGGCGTTGCCGCCCAGCGGTCACCGCGCCGCCAGTTGGACGGGGCTGCCGCGACGACCTGGGTGTTGGTCGCCGGTGTCGCCGTCCAGTCAGCACCGGCGATCCTGACTTCTTTGCGGGATCTGTTGACCCGTAACCGGGTTCGTGAACTCAAGATCGGCGATGTGACAATCGTCAACCCCAGTCCCGCCGACGTGGACAAGCTCCTCGAAGAGCGGCGAGAACCTCGGCAATGACCGGCCTGGATCCGTCGATCCTGGACGAACTGGTCAGAGACCACCTCCCCGCGAACGCCCGGTTCTCCCGTGTCACGCGGGAACCGTTGACGCCGTTGGTCACCGTGTTGAGCATGGCCGAGCGCGAACTCGGCCGTGAGGTCGCGGTGTACTGGGTCGATGGTGGTGTGCCGGAGATGTTCAGTCTGCCGGGACTGAGTCCGGCGCCGATCACGTTTTCTACCCGGTTCCTGGTCGCGTCGTCGCAGCTGTTCGGGCTCAAACAGATGTCGTGGTCGGTGACGCCGGAGATATTGGAGGCAGCCGTCGAGCGGTATGCGCTCCAGCTCATCGCGGAATTGTCTCTGGCCCATGGCGATTGCACGACAGCCTCGTATCTGATCGCGCGATCGCTGTGTATCTCGCAGGGGTTCATTGTTGCGCCGACGACTGTCTTCGACTTGGAGTACCTGCCCCGCAACGAGATCTACATGACGATGTGGTTCCTGGGACTTCTCCACGAGATCGGTCACGTCCACGCCCATGACCGCGGATGGTCCGGTGTCATGGAAGACGAGGACCTGGATCAGATCATCGAGACGGTGCTCGCGGGCGTGACCGACCTCGACACCAGCCGCCGGATCAACGAACAGCTCGCGAACGCGGGCACAACCCATTCGCTCGACCTCGAGGTTCTGCGCGCGGAGATCGACGCGGATCTGTTCGCTGCGCATGTCCTGCTCCAGTCGACCTTCCGTGTCATGGAAACCGATCGCGGTGCGAAATTCGCTGAGACCGGTCTCGATTACGTCGAACTATGCGCGGCCATCCTCAACATGTTCGGGGCGTTGACCATGCTGTCGCGTTGCACGACGGCGGCGTTGATCGCGGGCGGTATGGACGACCGGGTCCGGTCCGACCCTTGGACCGGAGGCTCCTACCAGGTCAGAGCGCAGGTGCTCGCACGCGTTCTGGCCTCTGCCACGACGCAGTCGGGCCACGATTCCGACGAGGTCTACCAAGCGGTCCGCGCGCGGGTGGAGGACGCCGAACGCCACGACGCCTACGACCGGGGCATCGACCGCGCCATGCGACATGCCATGTACCCCCGAATGCGGGAACCGGGTCTCGTGCACCGTCTGAGCGAGGCACCGCTCGAGGCATCGGCGAGGACGCAGATAGACCCCTTTCTGGCACTCGCGCACGAGCTGCGGATCGACCACCCCGATATCGACCTCATCCGAAGCCTCGCCGAGCAACCCACACCGCCGCAAACCTATGTGTTCCTGGCGCTGTGGGTACAGGGACCGGACGGCTTCCAGACCCCCTTCGGGCTTTCCACACGATACGGATTGACGATCTTTCTGTTCGTCAGCGATACCCTGTTCGATGACTTCTACAGCCAGTCGCTGCCACTGAGACAGGGCTACAGCCTCGAGCGTGTGGCGATCGTGGCGAACACTGCGTTCGACGCCGTCATCGAAATGGCTACGGCTGCGCCACACGACGAAAAACTCAGGATCGTCGTCGAAGGCACCGCGCTGTTCGACCGACTGCTGCACAGCCTCTACGACGAATCCATCTGGCCGGACTGATACCTGAACACCTGGTCGGCCGGGAGCAGCAACCGATGTCCAGGCCAGAGCCCCATCCGACGACAGCCCTGACCGTGCCGGGACCCCGCGCTACGAACTCCGTTGACCTACACGGCGACGGTCACATCGCATCCGGAATCGGCAAGGCCGAGTATCGGCGACTTACAGACACGCCCGCAGACGACCAGTCCCTCCAAAACAGTCCCTGGCGAGGAGCGTGTGCGACTGTTCTCGAGGTCAGTAGAGGGCTCGTAGTGCTGCGAGTTCCGTTGCTGTGGCGTCTGCTTCGGGGAGGTCGAGTTCCTGGTAGATGGTGAGTGCTGTGGTGAGGTCGGTGACGGCGGTTGGGATGTCGCCGATGGATGCATTCGCGCGCGCGGTTCCTAGGAGTGCGTGGGCGTGTTGGTGTCGGCATCCGTTCTGCGCAGCGATTCTTGTGGCTTCGGAGAAGGCCGCAGACGCCTGCCGTGGTTCACCGGTGTTGAGCAGCGCGGCCCCGATTTTGTTGAGCGCGGTGAGTTCACCGGGTTGGTAGCCGATCTCGCGGAAGGTCACCAGCGCTTGTCGGTGCAGGTCGAGGGCTGCGCTGTACGTACCTTGGATCTGAAGGTTGGCTCCGATTTCGTTGAGGGTGTTCGCTTCGCCTTGGTGGTTGTCGAACTCGCGGAACATCTGCAACGCGCTGGCGGCGAGGTCAGCGGCGCGTTCGTGGTGTCCAGTGTGGCGGTGTAGTCGAGCCAACAGTAGTAGCGTGTTGGCCTGTCCGAGGTGTAGGCCGAGTTCTCGGAACGCTGTCAGCGACAGGTTGAGCGGTTCGGTCGCGTGGGTGTGTTCTCCGGTTTCGAGGTGTACCTCGCCGATGTTGAGCAAGGCAATGGCTTGTCCGTAGCGGTCACCGAGGTCACCGTAGATCGCCAGAGCGTGGTCGAACAGGTCTGCGGCTTGTCCGTACTGGCTGGTCCCGAGACTGACACACCCCAGGTTCACGAGGATGTTGGCTTCTCCGCGGCGGTCGCCGAGTTCGCGATACAGCGCCAGTGCCTTGTGTGAGTTGTTGGTCGAGTTGGCGTTGGCTCCCGCGTTCCACTGGATTTCGCTCATCACGGCGAGTGCTTCGGCGTGGTCGCGTGGACGGTCGAAGCGATCTGCCAGATCCGCCGCCTGTTGGAGCAGTTGCAGGGCCAGTGACCACGGCCCGTCTCGGATCAGCAGCGACGCTACTGGGCTGATCAGGGGGAGCGTCTTTGTCGGATCCTTGTCGGTCGTGTCCTGCAGATAGGACAGCAGCGTGGATCGTTCGCGGCGCAGCCATTCCATCGCTTCGATATCGTTGCCGAAGGTCGGGCCGCGGTGGCTACTCGTGGTGGCGGAGGCTGGTGTGTTAGCCGGTGTCAGTTGCTCGCCCGCCGCAGCGGCGGTGTGTTGGTAGTAGTCGAGCAGTCTGTCCCTCGCACGATGATTGTGATCGGGTGGGTCAGCGGCGGCCAGCGCCCGGGAGTAGTCGCGCAGCAGGTCGTGCAGGCGGTAGCGTCCGCGGGCGATCTCGTCGATGAGATGGTCGGTGTGTAGGTTGCCCAACTCACGTGCCGCCGCCACCGGGTCGGTTCCCAGCAACGCGGCTGCGGCGAAGGCATCGATCCCAGCGCCGGGGTGCAATCCCATGCGGCGGAACAATAGTTGCCTGCCAGGTGGTATCGAGTTGTAGGACAGGTCGAATGCTGCGCGCACGATGGAGCCGTCATCATCGAGTATCGACAGTCGGTTGGTCGCCGCCGCCAACTCTCGTGCGAATTGGTCGATTTCGGTGACGGTCCAGCCCGGGTGATGGGCCACGCGCCCTGCTACCAGCCCGATCGAGAGCGGTAGTTGACCGCACAGTGCCACGATTCTTGAGGCCACATCGCGTTCGGCCGGGTCGTGTGCGTTTCTGCCGGTAATGGTGAGGAACAGTTCGGTTCCTGCGCGAGGGGTGAGAACCTCGAGCGGGAGGGGTCGCATATCGGGGACCAGGAGAAGTCTTCTCCGGCTGGTGATTACGGTCAGTGACTGCGGTCCGCTCGGAAGTAACGGCTCGATCTGGGCTCGATCGGTGGCGTCGTCGAGCACGAGGAGGACCTTCTTGTCGGACAGGCGGTGGCGCCAAAGATCGCGCCGCGCGGCGAGGCTGTCCGGAATTGCGCGAGGATCCACGCCCAGCGCTGCCAGCAGACGAGCCAGGACCTCGGCTGGATGCTCCGGAGCCCGACCAGGGGTGTGTGCGTGCAACTCGACGAAATACTGCCCATGTGGGAACCGTGCGCGGAGTTGATGTGCGGCGTAGACAGCCAGAGTGGTCTTACCGATACCGGCCATGCCGTCGATCGCGTGAATAGCCACGATCCGATCGCGGTCGGCTGCATCGAGGATTTGCCGCAGCTCTGTCTCTCGGCCGACGAACGTCCGCGGTGCGGGAGGAAGGCTCGTGGTGATCTGCTCGCGTGCTGGGATCAGACCATCACTATGGTGAACATGGGCAGTGATCACCCCCTCGTTGCCGTTGGCGGTGGAATCCGAGCGCCGGTCGCGGGACCTCCGGCTTTCGGCAGGTTCGGTGGCGGCGTCGCGAAGGGCGAGCCAGTCCTCTCGCGTACGCCGATCGAGCTGTGCGCGTTCGGCCAAGCGGCCGGCGCGACGTAGGAAAAATTCCAGCACCGCGATTAGTTGCTCGTCTTTGCGTGGAACCGTACGCGTCTTCGTCGGTCTGGTAGGAAACCAGCTGTACAACGTCCCTACCGGCACCTCGGTGCTACGAGAAATCACCTGTACCGATGGCGGCCGCTTATCGGTCACCGCCCGCGCCGCAGTGCGCAACTCGTCCAAGGCGGCGAAAAACTCAGTCCGCCTACCACTTTCGGTCATCGCCACGTCTTTGCAAAGTACGAGTCGTTTCGAGTCGATACGACTCGAAACATTGTCGCGAGCCGAATTCTGATGCCTGACATGCGCGTTCACGCTATTCGCTGATGTCGAGTCGTTGCTGAACCGGACGGTGTGGGGTGTGCTGGCTACCGATATTAGTTCCGAAAACCCGGCTCTGGGAGACCCGCATGAACCAGCCGTTGCGCAAAGCGCTCCTGGTCACCATCGCCGCACTGATCGGCGTCATCGTCGGTATTGCTGCGGCTCTACTCACCTACCTCGGAGGCGAACCCCTCACCGAGGTTATCCGCGACGGCGGTTTAGGTTTCGCGGCCACGACCGCCTTCGTACTTCTGATCGTGGATCACCTCGGTGCGCTGTGAAGTGTGCTCGATCAGCGATGCTATGTGGACGAGAGCTCCTCGACCCGGCACTCAATCCGACCATGCGAAAGAGCGACTGAGATGATTGCCAAAACTCCATTCGGACGATCAGGCGCTCCGAATCTGTCGCAGGTGCGACGTCACTGGCGCGACGGTCGATTCAGCCGCACTGTGCACTACAACCCAGCCAGCGGCGGGGTCGGCCGCTGGCAGCCAGTGGTGCACCCGGCTACACCTTCGTCTGCGCGACCATCCACCATCTAGACCCGCGCTGCTCAGGTACCGAGAGTGATCCGGGCCAGCGCACCGATCGGCCTGGATCAACGCGCCGGTTCGCGTCGTGCTGGACCGTGTACGAGAGTTGTCGCCACGACGACATCCACGCTGTCGTTCTCGGACTCGACCAGTCCGGAGGCGCGCTGCGGGAGAGACCGGCGTGCTCCCCCACTGCTGCGGGCAACCGGGTCGACTACGCGAAGACGTCGGCAGTGGTCTCGATCCGGAACTCAGACAACGACATCGGCGGATCGCTGCCGATCGTTCCGAGTCTGCGAACACCGCCCACGCGTGGGCGGTCACGTACTGTTCGGCCGGTCGAGACTCGTCCTCGCCAGCCAGTACTGCCAACAACGCCGGTCGCTCGACGGCGTAGGGCATCCGGCGCAGCTTAAAGTCTGTAAGTCCGCATCGGTCCTGAGGTCGGTGATGTTGCTGCGGCCAGAAACCCGCAGTGCGCGGGACTGCGGGTTTCTGGGCGGTCTTTGCGACTGTCGGTCAGCTGAGTTGCTGCCTGAGTAGTTGCCCGTATGGATCGACGGTGATGCTCGCGCGGTGTTCTCGTTGCGCGGCGGCCACGATCAACCATCCGATGCCCCAGAAGCCGCAGGTGGCGAGGGTGAGGATCAGGTGGAGGACGTGGTTGGGTTTCGACCCGGTCACGATGATCGCCATGGTTTCGGTTTGCGATTCCACGCGGGCTCCACGGGCGACCTCGTGCGCGACTGCCATCGCCAACGTCTGGCGGCGATGATCGATCGACACCTCACGCAGGGGCGCGGTCGGCATGTATCCGGCTGTCGGCATCTGCCCGGTCGGCTGCGGGGACCCTGCTGCGGGCGCGAGATTTCCGGGCTGCGGGATTCCGTCGGACGGGGTAGCTGTTGTGGGCCACTCGGGGGCACTGCCGGACTGTGGCTGATATGGGTCGGTCATCGTTCCTCATCTAGAAGGCGGCGTACGCTCATGCCGCGCGACCCTCACGTTAGCTGGCGGGAAACAGTCACGAGCAACTGATCGGATAATCGGACGATTTCGATGCCCGAAACCCGCCGCGATGTCGAGCCTGCTGGCGCCGGGCCCGGGAGCGTTCAGCAGTCGATTCCGCGGACGCGCTGTGGACGGTTCGAGGTCGAACACTGCGAGTCCGTGGTGCACCTCCGTACGGGATGTGCCCGTCGTGGTAGGAGCAGGGCCGCCGACGCCGGCTCCACCTCGACGGCAGTCATCGGCGCCTGATGGACCGGTCTGCAGACCACCCGTTTCAAATGGCCACAGCAAGAGGCAGGGGCCGGCGTGATCGGCTGCTGCTGCAAGTCGACCAGTAGCCAGCGCGGCGGACCGCACGATTGCGGCCTGGTCTGCACGATGGCGGTGCGACCAGGAAGATGTCGCAGGTGGGTATCGCGGACTATCTCGGGGAAACCTCGGGTCGCTCGGTCGGATTGGTCGTCAGCGCGCTCGAGGCGATCGGACATGACACTGCTGGTCTGGATCGGTTGGCGCTGGCGAGTTCGTTCGCGCAGGGCGAGTCACAGTGGGTGTGGGAGACGATCCTGCAGCTTGTGCAGGCAGGGGTTCCACACGCGGCTGTCGAGCGTGAGATACCGGTCAAGGCAATGCTCGGAAGCCGAATCGACCTGCGTGTGTACGAGACCGTCGTGGAGTTCAAGTCGGCGTTCACTCACTTCTTTCTCAACAATCGAGAACAGGCGTCGATCGACTGGTTCGGCAAGGACTGGGAAAAGCTCCGGGCAACGAACGGTCACGGGGTGTTCGTTCTGACGCTGGCGACGGCCGCCGGATTCACCCACCGACACCGAGCAATCACGCGGGGAACATCCAACGATTGGCGATCGGACCGGACACGGGGACTCGCGGCCTATACCGACTTTCTGACACGCCAATGCGGAGGGCCGGTAACACACGTCGAGGTTGGCTGTGCCGCGGTTCCGGCGAGCCAGGATCGTGTCATGCTCGACGCGCTCGTGGCACCGATCGACTGACCTCGGCTCGTGATCCGCGCCTGTACTACGTGGGTATTTCCACAGTGTGAGACCTGGAACGGGAACCACAGCCGATGCGGTACGCGCGCAGCCAAAGGGGCTGGTGCTCATCCGCTGTCGCTGCGCCTGGACCAGCCCCACTCCATCGAAAGCTCCTCTTCGGTTGATTGCCCTCGGGGCCGGATCTGGCATTCGAAGCTTCGATCGTCTCCAGTCGAACTCGCAACAATCACGCTCACAGGATCGGTTAGGTTTCGGACTTCGCCGTGTCGCTGTCGGCGCTTCCAGCCTGGCCTACGATTTCGGTCCGAACGGTTTGCCCGGATATCCTGGCAACCGGCCAGCTCGCCAGGGAGCCGACAATCTCGCAGCTTCGGAACGAGACGTTATGAAACGCTGTCGGGGTAGCATCGCCCGGCACGGAAAGTGGTTCCCTTGAACAGAATTAGCCCGTGCAACAAAGGGCGGAGTGGAATATGAGGGACGTTCGCGGCCCCGCCCTGGCGATAGGGCTCGTGATGGTGGTGGCAGGTATCGCAGTACCGGTGAAGCCCGGCGGCTTTCCTGTTCTCTCAGCACTCGGTGCGATATTACTAGTGGTTGTATTCGCAAGCCGTCCATCGACCGATACACCGCCGACAAAATCTCCCGGCGAGCGGCCGACCCTCGACACGCTCCTGCAACGCCACGACGGATCCTCGGTCCGCGAACGCCTCGATCCCGGACCCACACCGATCGGGTTCACCGACACCGGAGAACCGGTTTTCCCGGTCGTCGGATACACAGCCCAAGGACAACCGGTGACCGCCGACAAGATCAGCGGCGCACCATCATCGACCAGCCACCTCGGAACCAACTCCCTCGCGGTCACCGCTGTCGTTCTCGGGATCCTGCTGCCACCCCTGGCGATCCTGTTCGGACACGCGGCACTGCGCGAGATACGCACAACCGGACAACGCGGAGACGGGCTCGCGATCGCCGGATTGATCCTCGGATACCTCTCAATGATCCCGATCACGGGGATACTGCTGCTGGTACTGCTCTGAACTCACTTGCTGACCTCGAGAGTTCGGGTCGATGAGGTAGTCGAGGCGCCGAGTCTCCTCTGCGGCGAGCAGTCGCGCGCAGCGATGTCAGCGTTGCGGGGCAGTGTGTGGGGTCCAGATCGTCCCGTCCCACCAGCGCAGAGTGCCGGGAACAGTGGGGTCGGGATACCAGCCCGGCGGTGCGGTCGGGGGTGCCGAGTCCGCACAGTCCCCCGAAGGTAAGCCGGTGTCGTCGATGTCGGTGCCTGCCGGGTTTGCCGTATCCGCGGAACGCGGGGTGCAGTCGCTGCCGAGCGCTTCCGACAGGGCGGCACGTAGGCGTTCGAAACGTTCGACCTGCTGTTTGGTCACCAGGACGGTGTTGGGGTCGGCCGCGGCCGCCACCGAGCCGTGGGCGGAGGGCCCTTCGTCGGCGACGACGAATCGCAGGTGGCCGTTGACCAGCATCGAGGGCTGCTTCCACTCCACGCGCACGAGGCGATCGAGCGGGATCCGTGCGGAATCGAACGAGTTGACCTTGGCCGCGAGCCTGGCGGTGATACCGGTGCGTTGTATGTCGATCCACCATCCGTCGAAGGTGACGGTGCCGGTGTGGCCCTTGGCCGTGATCGGATGCTCGAGCACCAATGGCTCGAGCTGTCGAGGCCCGACCGGTGGTGGCGGCGGCGGCACGTCGGGCGGCGGACGATCTGTGGGATTTGCGGGTTTGTTGGCTCGGCCGATGATTTCGGTGTCGTAGATGCCTGTGCCGGGCACCGATATCGTGCGTCGCACTTTGCCGTCAGGGCCGACACCGACCCGCAGCGGCCCCGCACCGACACTCGCGCCGAGACCCTTCTTCGACACGGTAAACCGCACCGGGCCGAACTTTTTCGATTTCCGGAACTGGACCATATTCCAGTATAAGAGTCAGCAACTCGATAGCTACTCGATGGTTCGGCGGAATTCACCCGGCACTGTTCGGACAGACGAGCAGCCCACCAACCTGTTGCGCCGACCTCACGGTAGGACTACCGATCCGTCCCGGGTTCGCGACGTCCGGTGGCGCGGGCGCCCACAGCGCCACCGCATCGCTGCCAGGGCCGATCAGAGTGCTGAAGAAGGAGCGGTCCATGCGGGTGATCGTCGGTGGTGATCGCGTGCGCGAACGGCTGCGACCGAGTCACCTCCCACCGTGGTCATCGAGGCGCGGCGAGTCCACCGACGGGTGACTTCGATATCGGTACTGGTCGGATAGATTTCCCCTGCGTGAGCGAAGATCGCTGGAAGCAGCTGACCGACTGGCCGCTCACCGCGGCGGCGGTCGTCTTCCTGGGCGTCTACACCTGGATAGTCCTCGCCCAACCCGCTGGTACAGCGGCACGGATCGGCGATGCCGTGCTGTGGAGCACGTGGCTGGCCTTCGCCCTCGACTACGCGGTTCGCTGGTATCTGGGCAAGCCGCGCTGGCGGTGGTTTATCCGACACCTCTACGAATTCGCGATCGTCGCCCTCCCGATGCTGCGACCCTTACGCGTACTTCGACTCCTCACCATGGTCGGTGTCCTACAACGATCGGTCGGCGGCGCGCTTCGTGGTCGGGTCATCGCCTACACCGCAGGATCGACACTGCTGCTGATCTTCGTCGCCTCACTGGCCATGCTCGACACCGAACGCCACGCCCCCGGAGCCAACATCACCACCTTCCCCGACGCACTGTGGTGGTCGATCACCACCGTCACCACAGTCGGCTACGGGGACTACACACCGGTCACCAACACCGGACGATTGGTCGCCCTCGGATTGATGCTCGGAGGCATCGCCCTACTCGGCGTAGTCACAGCCACATTGGCGTCGTGGATCATCCAACGCGTCGCAGAAGAAGACGAAGCCAGCCAATCCGCGACCCGCGCCCAAGTCACCGAACTCACCGAGCAAATCGCGGCGATGCGGGCGGAATTCGACGCGAGACACGACCCGAACACCGACCGAACTCAACCGCCGTAACCAGTGCATCGAGCCAACCGATGTTCGGCCCTCACGAGGACACCGGCACTCCCGCCGCCGCCATGGCATCAGCCCATCATGACCGACCATCCTGAGGATGGTCGGTCATGATGGGCTGATGCCATTCAACCTGGACGGGTTCGAGGCCTTCGTGCCGATTGTCGATGTGGACACCGCCCCTGCCGCGGCCGGGGTCTATGTCGTGGTGCGCCCGGTGTCGTGTCCGCCGGTCTTCCTGCCGGTCAGTTCGGCAGGGCGTTGGAAGGACAAGGACCCGACACTGCCGATCACGGAACTCCAGCGGTCGTGGGTACCCGATGAACCGGTGCTCTACATCGGCAGCGCCACGGCCGGCGGCACCGGGCAGCGGGGATTGCGCACACGGCTCGATGAACTACGCCGATACGGGACCGGACAGGCAGCCCCACACGAGGGTGGCCGAATGATCTGGCAACTGGCCGACAGAGCCCAACTGCTCGTGGGCTGGCGCCTGGTCGACGACCCCGTCGCTGTGAAACAGGAAATGCTCGACGAATTCTGCGCGATGCACGCCACGTTACCCTTCGCCAACCGCAAGAGGTGACCGGCACCGACTGGGTCCCCCGCCTCTATTCGGGTTATCGGGCACCGTTACACGGTGGTCCCCACAGTCCGCGGCCCGCGGCTTGTGCCTGTTGTTGGGCGGCGTGGATCTGCGGGTAGATGGTGACCGGTTTGTCGTCGTAGATGTAGGCGCGGGCGACTCCCGCGCGGGCGGCTTCGATGCTGTAGTTCCAGCCGTCGCGGTCCACGACAGCCAGCTGGCGTCGGTATCGGTCTCGTTCGTCCTGGGTGGGATCGGTACTGAGCGTGACCACCCTGCCCGCGAGTTCGGTGGTGGCGAACGCTGTGGCTTCGGGCCCCCAACATTCGACAGGTTTGTCGGGGTGTTTGGTCTCTGGGGTATCGATACCGAGGATGCGGACGGTGTCGTCACGACCGTCGGAGTACTCGACACCGACGGTGTCACCGTCAACGACTTTCACCACGGTCGCGGTCGTCGCATAGGCCAGGGCTGACGGCGGGGTGAGAAACGCGACCGAGGTCGCCATTCCGACGGCACAAGCAAACGAGATAGTCGTCCTTGACATCGAATACCTCCAGGTCGAGGGCATTCAACTCTAGTCGCCTCGATCCCGGCCCGAAGCGTTCCAGACCAAACCGATCGGTTTGATCAGGTCTGGACTTGGATCGGTTCGCCCGGGCGAGCACGTGCAGTTTCGAGCCGGATTTGCCGCGGTCGACCGGGCTCGGCCCGGTCATGGCGCCCCCTTTTTGGTTCGTATCGATGCCGCGTCCACCACCGCCCGCGACCAGTCGATCAAGCCCTCGCTACCCAGCTCGTCGAGTACCGCACGGTGTAGTCGCCGCCACAGACCGGCTTCGGTCCACGCGGTGAACCGGCGATGCGCCGTCGGGACGGTCACCCCGAACGAAGGCGGCAACATCCGCCACGCGCAGCCGCTGGTCAACACGAACACCACCGCGGTGAACACCGCACGCTCATCGACCGGCGCGGTCCCGCCACCCTGGGCACGGGCCTCGAACCTCGGCAACAACGGCTCGACCAGCACCCACAACCCATCCGGTACCAGACGCTGCGACAGAACATCGACCACGACCAGACATCATGCAACACAACCAGTTACCGCAGACACTGAACGAACTACGACGACGTGAGACACGGTCTTAGCGAGATAGTCCCAGACGGACCTAGTCGGCGATCGCGGCGATGCCGCTGGTTCCTGCCTCTCGCAGGCGGGCTATCACTCCGTTGGCGTATTGGTGCGGGCTTGTCAGTACCGTATCGAGACCATCTGTGGTTGCGCGAAGGATGCGGCTTCCGCTGTCGAGTTCGTCGGCGGTGGGCACAGTCAGCGATATTTTGTAGCGATGCTTGTCGGGGTCGTTGCGTAGAACTAGTTCGACGGTGGTGCCGTGTTTCCATGTCAGAGCCTCCGGACGGATGCTGTCCGCGATCGCTCCGACTCGAGCAACTGCTTTGGCGAGCGATTCGAAACAATCAGCTATTTTCGCGCCCGGTGGGGGTGTGCCTATTTCGATATCCCAGTACCGCCCGCGCCCTTCGGTGTAGGCCTGATAGAACTTCGGGAAACGTTCGTTCTTGTAGATTGTCTCGACTCGGTTGCCGTCCCTGTCGATCAAGGACACCAACAAACCCCGATAGCGAACTCTGTGCGCTACCCAGTCGAAATCGGTGGGTGCGGCGAGTAGTTCACCGTTCGAGGCGATAAAGAATACGAAAAACCATTGACGGGCGCCCTCGGCCGGGGTGCCGTCGGGGGCTTCACGCAGGTAACACCATGACGGTTTCGGAAGAAGAATGTTGCGCCACGCTGTCGCTTCCACATACGGAATGAGCCCCGGTGACGCGGCGTTCTGCGCGTCCGACGATGCCGGATCCACCGCAACGAGCAGGCTCGCCAGGTATACAGGTCCCATGGCCGAGAAGGTGCCATCATTGTCGACCCGCCGGGTACTGAGGTCGGCGGTGATCCCGACACGGGGATCAGTACAGGACCGTCCGCGGAGAGTTCTCGCGACCTGCGAGATACTGTCATGTGCCAGGTCAACGAGCGCGATACCTGTGAAGCCGTTGCCCATGGTTGACAACTGCCGGTCTACCTCGGTTCGCAGTTCGTCGAGCCGGTGGTCGGACGGAACGCTCATCACCCGATCCTCCTAGGTCTGTGAATCATCGTCGAGCCGGTGGGACGACACACTGCTGCCGCCTGTCTGATGTACCGGTCCAGTCAGGCGTTGATCAGTTGATGCCTTGGCCCTCGGCGGCCTTGGCCAGCGCCGCGGTCACCCAGAGATCGCACCGGAGCAGACTTTGCTGACCGTAGTCGCAGTAGACAGTCTGTAGGCCCAGAGGCTCTCCCGCTGGCATGCCGCCGGTCGGTTCATAATCGTCGCCGCCTTCGGTGGAGGCGGCCTTGACCGGCACGCTTACCTTGTTCGCACATGCTTGCGGATCCGGATTGCCCTTTGGGCATTCCGTTCCGCCGTTGGCGTAGACGAGGAAATTCCATCCGAATCCCCAGTCGTCTGTTTTGGAGGTGACATTCGATGGTGGTGCCGAGAGGACGAACTTGACTGCCTTGATTGCGGTAGCGCGGTTGTACCCGTCCTGCGGGCGTCCGATGTGGTGTCGGTTCTGGACTTTGTCGAGTCCGAACCCGAACCCGTCGGCCGCTTCGTTCTGTGATGAGCTCGGCACGCAGTAGAACCCACGTCGGATGATCACTTCGCCGGCCACAGTGTTGTCGTAAGTTCCCAGCTCTTCGGAACTGTCATAGTTCGGGTAGATTGGAGCTTGTGGCGTTCCGGTGCAGGTCGAGACATCGGCGGCAGCGGCGGGAGCATTGTTGGTCAGCGCCGGTATCGTCGCCATCATCACCAGCACGACAGCGGCAATGGCTGCTGGCATAAGCTGTGGGATCCGCTTACGTGACTGGGAACGATCAGTAGGATGCGGTGTAGTAGTCATATGTGGCCCCCCTGTCGATATAGATGATCGAGCCGTTCTCGAAACCCTGCCCGATCCCGTTGTCTGCTCCAGCTGGCCCGGCAGCCGAGGTCGGATAGCCGAACTTTCCGCTTTCAGCACCGAATTGAGCGAAAATCCTGAGTATGCCGGGAGTGACTCGCCATGCGCCGATCACCGGGTACCAGTAGATGGCCGAGCCGTCCTCGAAGTTTGCGTAGTGGCCGGTACCGTCGGCCGCGACCAGCTCATCGCCCAGAGGTAGCCCCATCTCCCCGTCCTCACGACCGAACGAGGCCCACCGGTCCCGGATCGCGCCGTAGAGCAGCCGCGATCCGGTCTGGCCTGACCACGTGATCGTGCCGTTCTCGAAGTTGTTGTAGCGGCCGTTGTTCTTCGTTACCGACAGCTCGTCGGTATTCGGATATCCCAACGGCCCGCCCTCGGCGCCCACGGTGTTCCACTTGTCGCGGATCGCGCCGCCGATCGCGTACGCCTCGTTGAGATGCCAATAGATCGCGGCACCTTGGAATTCCTGGCGTCGTCCACCATTGGCGGACGGTATCTCATCGGTAGTGGGGTACCCCAGCACCCCTCCTTCCCAACCCTGCCGCTGCCACGCCGCGAAGAAGTGATTCACCACCGGGTGAGCGCCACCAGCGGGCGACCAGTAGATCGGCCCGTTCTGGAACGTCGTCCGCTTACCGACACCGTCGGGGTTGCTCAACTCGTTGCTGGTCGGAAATAGCAGGAAGCTGTTCGGGCCACCAAGTGCATTGTATTTGTCACGGATCGCCCCACACACCTCATACGGTGCGGGCCAATACACCTGACATCCCGCTGCCACCCGCGACTGTGGGCGGCTCGCCAGCGACGCTTCCATGGTCTCGGCCTTGTCCGCATCGGCCTTCGTGAAACCGTCGGGAATTTCCTGGCAGTCCGAACGCATCCTGCCCGGTTCGACCGTGGCCTTCGGATTCTCGGTCGGTGTCCACTCCTCGGATTTGTTTTTCGGACCAGGGCCACACTCGGTACCCGGCGAAGTCGTCACGGCGGGCGCACTCGTCGAGGGAGGCGCGGGCACAGGGGTCGAGGTAGGCGCAGGCACCGACGACGACGGGGCAGAAGGCGGGACAGAGGAAGCCTGCGGCGCAGGAACTGTCGTCGATGTCCGCGGGTCCACGGTAGTCGAGGGAGGCACTTCGCTCGGCTGCGCCGTTACGACACCGCCGCCCCAAACAACCGCAAAAGCCACCACCACAACCGTTATCGAGTGAGGCACTGCGACTCGCCAGCGTGGTTGCGCTCGGCGTTGCCGACTGTCTTCCATCAAGCCCTCCTTCTCTCCCCGTTGGGCTATACGAGGCGAAAAACACAGTCCCACACAAGTTTTCGACTCGCCGGGTTGTCACTACTGTCTACCCGGCTAGAAATCGGCCTAAACCCTGATCTCATCGCTGTCCTGCTCGACCCCGGGCCGAACGACGAATTCGGCACGCCGGGGGTGTCCCTATGGGTTCCGTCAAGGTGGAACGGAGGCTTGCGGGGCCGGGTGCTGATGTGGCTGGTGTTCATGGCGGTGGGGTGCAGGTAGTGATGCAGAACGCGGGTAGCCTGCTGGATCGAGTAGTACTCCCCAGCGAGGGTCGGGTTGTGTGGGTGCTGGTTCGGCTCCGATCCGGAGCGCGTGCAGCTGGCATTGATCCAGGTCGGTGTTCGCGGCCAGGTCGAGGTGGACGATCGAGCTCGACGAACATGCCGACAGACGATTCTCGCTCGCGCGAAAAGGCCCTGAACGAGACTCCCCTGGCCGACCCGAATCCGCTCCAGAATGCTGTCGAGCAGGGGTCCGGGGCGATCGGCGACCTTCACGCGGCCGCCCTATCCGCTTGGCCCGGTATCGACAGTTCCGGCGACACCGGACAGGGCCCTCTTACCCGCGGCGGCCCATGCCGGGGAGCCCACCCGAGACGACCGAGCGCAATCCCCCGGTCAGCACCGGTCGACCGACACGCTCCGGACGCTTTCCGGCAGGAGGAGTCCTCGGGCCCAAACGCATGTACAGCTGCCGACGCAACTGCCGCGCCTCGACGACCAAATCGCGCTCGCGCGGTGTCAATGGCCGGGATGCCTCAACCGACTTCGCAGTTCGGAGGAACTCCTCGACTCGGATCAATTCCGCCCGGGCAACACGCTGGCGCTTGGTCTCGACCGAGGCCCGCGCCTTCTTTCTGCCGCCCTTGCCCTTAGCCACACATCGGATGGTCGCACACTCGATGACAGGCCACGGCGAGAACGGATTTCATGCGATGTGATCAGTCAGCGCCCGCAGCCGGCCCAGCAGGACGACCGCAGACCTGCTGCTGGGACGCCAACTCTTCGACGTGTTTCTCGACACCCGCCCGCGCAGCTGCACCCCGGCCTTCGGTTCTCGCGCCCGAAGTGCTCGAGAATCGAACGATTCTTGAGACCCGACTGGGTGCCGTAGGCGTCGATAAGACTCAGAGCTTCCACACGTAATCGGGAGCCGGTTCGACCGACTGCAGCAGTCCGAAGTCGAAACGGACCCGATGTACACGTTTTTCTCCGGACTCTGGGTCGATCGCTCGGAAGAACGCCACGTCATCGACGCTGCCGAATCCATCGACGTGATCGGCCGGCGCGAAGGGGCTGTCGTGGAATTCGTTCACGGTGCACGACCAGGGAGTCAGATCGGCGACCGAACCCCACCGCGGCGGTGGACTGTCGGGGTGACGCACGATCTGCCTGAACAGTCTCCGATGCAGGGAGACCTCCATCCACTCCACCCGGAAGTCCGGCCAGAACGTCAGATCCCACGCTGCCCATCGGATCTCGGCATGTTCTCGGCGTTCGATCCGCTCCGCCACCGGTATGCCCCACGCGGATTCGTATTCGGCGATCGAGGTGAAGTCGTTGGTGCTGTCTGCGTACCACCAGCGCCTCTCGGCTGCCGCGGCATCGGCGCGGGTCGCTCCTATCCGGTCGAGCAGGTCCGTGGCGCGCACGGGCGCGCCCGCACACATCGCGTGCAGCATCGACAGCTGGAAGTCCTCCAGCGTGGTCACGGATTGGCCGGTCATCGTCTGTCCCCCGGGTCGGCGCCGTCCAGGTCGAACCTACCTCACGCGACGCCGATCCAAGTCACACCCCGATATGGTCCGCGGCGTGAAACGCATCGGTGACCGCGATCAGGAGAAGGCCGCACGCCCCCTGAGCCGACGCTCCCGGACCCCCGCACGCGAAGCCGATGCAGGAAGCCAGAGTCCTTAACGGGCACCGGGTTTGCCAGCGAGTGGCGTGCCGATCTGTAGTCCTGTCGCAGCGCCCCGCAGACGAACGGGTCGGTCTTCGCTGCCGGATCGAGGCATGGCCCGACGGGGGTTGTTCGAGGTCTCGCTCGACCCGACGCCTGGGCTGTTCGACCTATTCGCTGGCGGTGAGGTCGACAGCCTCGAGGAGGTTGCCTGCGATCTTGCAGGCTTCGGCTATCCCGAGGGGCGTGTGGGATCCCGACAGCATCAATTCCGGATAGATCCGGCGGGTGCGGTCGTTGTCGAGGGCGACGACTCGGACCGAGACGTCGGTGTCGGTCGAGGTCGGGCCCCAGACTTCCACGGTCATGGGGGCGCTGGCGTGGAAGGCGTTGCCGTCGGTGTCGGGTTCGTCCTCGGGGGTGTCGTCGTGGTCTTCGATACACCACTGTGGGCATCCAATACCTGCGGGATTGGTCGAGTCGCACAGTTCGGTGGCGTGCAACAGGTTCACCACGATCGCTTTGGCCTGCCACTCGGTAATTTGCGCTACCCCGCGTCCGGGGTTGTCGAGATAGATCATGGTCTCGCGCTGCCCGCGGTAGTCGTGCGCGGCGAGCTGGACCACGAAGCTCTGGTCATCGGACAAGCCGGGGGGTTTGGTCACCGCGACCGTCAACTGTTGGCCGAAATGCGCGCCCTCGTCGCCGGGTTCGCTCGGATCGGGGTCGACGTGCTCGCTGCACCACGCCGGACACGCCATTACCTCAGCCATCGCGATCACCCTCCCGTTCGCACTGGACGGGCTCGCCGAGGCCTGTCCCTTCATCGAGCCTAGCGCCGACGCACGCGCAACTATGCTGTCGTCCTTTCTCCTGGTTGATGCCGTCGGTGGATCGTGTCACCTGCACTCTTGGGCGTCACGGTGTCGGTTCTGCTTCGAGGCGAGACGAACCGAGGTGAGTGGGAGACGCTTCCCGTGGTCCGCATGGTCTGCCACACTGCCCCGATGAGTCCCCGAAGGACCTGGCTCGGTGACCGCATCGACGTGTTCGTGGCCGAGGCCCAGCGGCTCAATTTGAGCTGTGCCCGTGGCCCTGTCGGCGAACAGATCCAGGCTAGGGTGACCGCGGTGGCGGACACCATGGGAGTCACCAAGGCCACCGCGCGGCGCGAATCCGGCGATGACCTGATCCGGGAGATGGCTTGTAGCGTCGCGGCGGTGCTCGCCCACGAGAAGCCCGGGTCGGATCCGCCCCGGTGATCGCGAGTTGAGCGACGATCGCCAGTCCCGCACTGCTCTACCCGGCCACCCCGGTCGGCACAACGTCGAAGCTAGTTATCATCACCGCGTTCCGACCCGGAACCTGGTGATTCGCTCTCCGACTCAGCGAGAGCTCGGAATCTCTCCCGATCAAGGAGTTTGCCATGCCTGACACACAACTGAGCCGTACTGACCTGGCACAACTGGCGGCGCTCGCGCGAGCCGCAGCACGAGAGGGCAGTTTCGACTTCGCGTTCGATGCCGCCGTGTGGAGCTTCGAAAACGATCACTTGGCCGATGCCGCTACGCGCAGGCTGACGACCGCGCTGCGGGACGCAATCGAAGTCCATTCCGACGCTATCGCAGGGCTGAACGGTGAATCGTGACCGACATGCCACCTCGAATGGCTCACCGTAGGTGCGAAGTTGCTCACGTCAGCGGTGTTTCCGTTCGGAACGCGCCGGAAGAGTTCGCGTCGAAGCACAATGACAAGTCGACACATGGGTTGCCGTCCACACGTCCCTGCGCTCCTGACGTCGGCAGTGGCCGATGGCGTCCCCGAGCCTGAGAGGCTGCAGAAATGACGACCATCGAAGACCCGGACCAGTTGGATGCGCTTCCTGTCGGGTCGGCAATCGTTGACAGCGGATTGCGGGCGACGAAGACGTCGTCGGGCGGATGGCTTTACCCGCATGGGCAGTACTGGGAGCCGGGCTTGCCTTGCAAACTGGCGAGCATCCCCAATGACTAGCGGATACTTCGAGCACCCCGCACGGCTGTCACCGGCGCCACGGTGGCCGTTCACCAGTTCCGGCGTGACACGGTCGTGCCTCGTCCCGGTGTGGTGGATTCGATCGAGCCTGCCCTAATCAACGGTCACCGCGATGTGGTAGTCCGGTTGTCGCACGGCGGATTCGTGCGATTCGACATGGACGCGCGGTCGTCGGATGTGGTGTTGGTGGCGGTGGACAGTTACGGGTATCGGATGGAGTTGACCCCCGAGGACCACCAGTGAGCCTGAACACCCGGATTCGGCGGGTCAACCTCGCAGGGGCCTACCCGAACACCGCTCGAATTCTTCCTGTCCGGCACGGTCGATGAGGTGTTCACCGGATTCGGCCGCAGCGGTGTGGCATTGGTCCCCTCCGGTCACGGCCTGGCCAGCGCGGCAGCGATGACTACCCTGCGCCTGCTGGCCACCGGCAGGCTGATCCGGGCCGTCGATGTCCGACTGGTTCGCCACCAACTTCTCCTGTGTTCGGCGAGCACTTCTACGGGGTAGCGGTGAGTGCGCCATCCGTCGTGCGACAGGAGTAACGCCACCTCGTGTGATGGCCTTGGTGACAGCCGCGCCTCGGCGCGCGCGTCCAAGCATTGAGCGCGATGTCGTCCACATTGGACGGCAGATCAGCGACACCGCAATGAACATTGGTCGGCCCGGCGATGAAGGCGTGGCACCGAGCATGTCGATCATCACCCCGCGTCATCGCCATCGGGATGGGGTGGCGTGCGCTCACCTCTCGGCCCCCGAGTTCGCAACCGACCGAACTCTCCGGCGTGTCTCTGCTCATCTGCAACAGCCGTTATCGATTGCAGGACAATAGGCTTCGTCGCTCGCATGGCCTTCCTGCCGGCGTGCCCGACGTCGGGCCGGTCGACCCAATTGCGGTGTCCGACAGAGCGTGCAGCCTCCGCGAGCACCAGCCTATTCGCTAGTCCGGACAGCTGTCGCACCGTACATGGACCCCGGAATTGTGACCAGGCGCGGCTCCGTGAGCCGATATACGATCCGCCGCGAGAAGATGTGATCGAGGAGTGGTAATCGTATGCGTCTGAACCGAATTGGCATCCGGGGTATCGGGGCGGTCTCGGGCTACGGCTGGGGAGTCGACGCGCTCTGGAAAGGTTTCGTCTCCGAAGAGGTCGCCGCCGCGGTACACGCCGAACTCGGCGGCAGATTTCCTGATCCCTGCTGGATGGCGCGAATTCCCGACAGCGAGCCCGACAACTACATGGGTCGATACACGCGCGCCTACGCGAGCGCCACCGAGCAGGCCATACGCGACGCCACCGAGCGGGGCTGGCGCCCCGGCGAACGCGTCGCCGTCGTCACCGCCACCACTCAGGCGGATCAGGAACTGCTCGGCTACCTCATCGCCGAGTTCGACCGGGTGGAAATCCACAAGAAGGCCTATGTCCAGATGACCTGGACGACACCGGCCTACGAAGTCATGAACCGCCATGGCTACCACGGTCCCGCCCTGGTCGTCAGCGCGGCCTGCACCTCGGGAATACACGCGATAGCCACCGCCCAGCGGTTGATCACGCTGGGCGATGCGACCGATGCCATCGTGATCGGCGTGGACTGCGGCTACAACGCCGAACCGTTGATCTCGTTCCACGAACTCGGCCCGCTCAGATACGACACGCACCCACGGGAAATCTGCCGCCCACTCCAGGAAGGTAGCCGAGGATTCGTCATCGGCGAAGCGGCGGCGGCACTGGTCCTGTCACCATCGCTGGACAACAGCTACCTCACAGTGGCCGGCACCACCATGACCAGCGAGGCCTATCACGCGCTCAGCATCGATCCCACCCATCGGATGATCACGAGCTCTGTCGACCAAGCCTTGGCACACGCGGACCTGACCGCCGCCGAGGTAGCCACCTATATCGCGCACGCGACGGGAACGCCCGAATGCAATCGGGCCGATGAGGCCGTCGTGGCCCACCTGGGGCCGGGCCCCAGGTCACCGCGTTCGGCACCAAACCCATGCTCGGACACTGTATGGGTGCGGCCAACCTGCTCGACACAGTACTGCTGTCGCGCGGGCACGAAGAAGGTGTGATCCCGGTCCCCCGGCCGCATTCCGATGCCCCGCATCATCCGCAGCTCGCGACGGGTCCGATCGCGCCGACAGAGAACACCGTGCAGGTCGGCATCGGCTTCGGCGGAAATATCGGTGTCGCGGTGTACCAGGCCCATCCGAACTGATCACGCCGAGAGGAAAAGCGTCACCGCCGCCGCGCAGGAGGCCGTGTAGGCGGGATAGATGGTCGTATCGTTCGTTAGATTGCGGTGGACGCCGAAGGCTAATCGCTCGGCGCTGGGCGGAGGTCGTCATCCAGATCGAGTTCGAAAGATCGTGACATTCTGGCGAGCCCGTCGTAGGCAGTGACGGTGAAGAGGAGATCGAGGAGCTGCTGGGTGTCGAAGTCGGCGCGCAGCCTGCTCCAGGCGTTCTCGCCGACAACACCGTCGTTGATGAGGTCGTCGACGGCCTGCAACAGCGCCGCGTCCGGATCAGTCCAGAACGGCGCTTCGGGACCGAAGGCGATGCGCGCGATCTCCTCGTCGGTGAGACCTGCGTCGTGCGCCATGCAAATATGCTGTGCCCATTCGTAATTGGATGAACGCACTGCCGCGACGCGTAGCACGATCATCTCGCGTTGCCGCTCGGTGAGGGTGGTCGCCCTGAGTATGTGGCCGTTGAAGGTGAAGAACGCCTGGGCCAGTGCGGGATGATATGCGAAGGTGCCGAGTATGTTTCGGGCCGCAGGGCGATTCTCCTGGACCGGCTGCGGATAGCGAGGCTCCGGCGGCACCATGGCCGCCAAAGCGGCACGCATCGTTTTCGGCCACTCGGCCAAGGGGAGGGGCTCGATTCGGGCCATGTCGGATCGGATTCCTTCTGTGAATTATGGGCCTGCACGCCGACTCGGCGCGATCGACATCGCGTCGATGGACGATGTCAGATGAGCAGACCGCTGACATCGACATTCAGGGGAATGCCTGTGACGTAGGCGGATTCGTTCGACGCCAGGAATACGACAGCGTCGCTGATGTCTGGTGCGCAGTTCCAGCCGACGAGCATCCTGTTCACCGACTGGGCGATCATTTCCAGATCGGCAGAGTCGGGGTCGCCGAGATTCGGACTGGATATCGACTCGACCTGGTCGTCCGCGAAGATCGGAGCGCCCGGCTCGGCCGGGTGGATCGAATTGCAGCGGATGGAGTGTGGCGCCAACTCGAGCGCGAAACTCCGCATCATCCTGACCACGCCGGGCTTCGAGGCGCTGTACAGGCCCGTGTCCGCGCTCTCCTCGAGTCCGTCCAACGGGCCGGTGAGCACGATGCTGCCTCCTCCGGCCGTGAGTAGTTGGGGTACGGCGGCTTTCACCGTCTTCCATACCCCTGATCGGTTGAGGTCGATCCTGGGTGGGTTCCCGTTCCGGCGACCGGGCTCGACAGCGGTTCGCCCGCCGTTTCCTATACCGGCATTGGCCACGACGACGTCGAGTCGACCCAGCTCTTGTACGGCGTCGTCCACCGCACGCTCGAGCGCGTCGCCGTCGCGGATATCGACCTGGGCGGTCACGACACGCCGTCCCTGCTGCTTCACGAGCTCGGCAGTGGCGGCGAGGTCCGCGAGCGTGGAAGATATTGAGGCACTATCGGTTTCGTCGACCGGTCCGCAGATGTCGATTGCGATGATGTCTGCTCCCTCTTTCGCCAGTCGTACCGCGTGACTGCGTCCTTGACCCCGCGCGGCCCCCGTGATCAAAGCGACCTTGCCGTCAACCCGCCCACTCATGAATTACCTCGTTCGATTCGATGGCACGCACAGACACTCACACTCCCGATCAACGCGAAACTGATCGATCGATCAAACCTTCACATATTGATTTGATCGTGTCAACGGTCATATCGCCGGTGCGTCGGCCGAATTCGAATTCGGGGCCGACAGGCGGAACTGCGCGATCATGCCCTCCATGAAGGCGCGTAACTCTTCGTGCCCTTGCCGCATTCCCACCGCGCCCTCGTTGCAGATGATTCGCGCGGCTCCGGTCAGGAGTATGGACATCACGACCGGCGGGAATCGTTGCAGATCCAGCCCGTGAGAGCGCATCACGAGGGTGACCGCCGTCGTCTCGATGTCGCGGACCCGCTCGGCGTAGGACTTCAATTCCTCGGCGATCACTTTGCGATGGTTGGCCAAGGCCATGAACTCGGTATTGAGCGCGGTATATCGGGTATCGGTATTGATCAGCCATAACGCTTGCAGGGGATCGTCATCGGTGATCGCTTGACGCATGCGGGCGAGCGAAAGTTCCGCGCCGTTTCGCATCACCGCGACGAGCAGGTCTTCCATCGTCGGGAAGTAGTAGTACAACAGCGCGGAGCGCACCCCCACCTCCGTGGCGACCCGTCGTGTGGTGACGGCGGCGTACCCCTCGGTACGCATGATCTCGGCGGTCGCTTCCATGAGACGCTGGCGCGTGTCGGCTTTGCCCCCCTTCGGTACGCTCTGGTCGGTCATACGCCACCCCGATCGTCGGCGACGACGCTGGGCTGCGCGGCACTTGAGGCGGTATGGCATCCGACAGAACTCATAAGCCACTCTAACATTGATCGACTGATCAAAATTTGCAGGAGTTGGCGAGTGAGGTTCGGATGGTGGATCGCGTCCGGTCGATGCCGAACTTGCCGGGTAACTCATCTGATATCGAGGACCAGGGGTTGCGGGTCAGGGCGGGCACGCGTCGTGGATTTCGTGGTCCAGAACCCCTCGGTCGCATCTACGGTCGCGTCCATGTCGCCGGTGGCCACGAGGGCACATCTCTTGAACGCGCGTCCAGCGAGGCTCAGGCGATGGGTCGTCCGGTGAAGACGATCCGCGAATCCGCCGGGTAGTTCCGCGGGCCCCCACAGTGCTGCGTGTGTGTGGCGACGTTTCAAGAGCCGCTGTGTGCTGGCCCGAATGGCGGAATCCTCGCGGAAGTCGTCGATCGAAGTGGCGACCGCGTATGGCTTGATGGCGTCCAGCGTTTCAGCCAACGGCCGGTGGGCGATGACGGCGACACCGAGAATATCCAGTGCGCGGCGGTTGTCGTCCTCGGTCACGCATGCGGTCACCTCCCAGCCTGCCGCCCGCACGTCGAACAGCCAACCACCCACCTGTTCGACCACTTTCGTCGAAGACGAGGCGAGAACAGCCAAGTGATAGTTCGCGGGACGATGATCGGCGTCGGCAATCCAGTGATCGAGAGAGAAGTCCTGGTCCGATCGACTGAGCGCGTCCTCGAGGTGGGGGTTCATAGTTCGCTTTCGGTGTTCCTCGTGACACGGTTGGAGCCGGGTTGCAGCGGAGAGGAAGTCGGCCGGGTCCGAGCGGTGATTCGGAACTCGACCTCCCGCTATCGGTGGCGTCCGGATGTCGCTTCGTAGCCGGTGGTCAACCAGTAAACGGCGCGGTCGACGGCGGGCACGATCGCCCGTGCTTCGATCTCACCGCGTGCGACGCGTCCGAAAAGCCCGTAGACCAGGCTGGTGAGGATCGTGTCCAGGTCCTGGATGAACTCGGCATCAACGTCGACCAGTGCCGTCATCGCGGCGGGGACGACCGCGTCGAGTCCGTGGCTGACCAGAGTTTCCCCGCCCGTGGCGGATCGTGCGCGAAAGTAGGCGACCAGTAGGCCCGGGTGATGCTCCCAGGGTTCGAAGATCGGGCGCAGCACCCGCATGAGGGCGGCATGGAGGGAATCGTCCGGGCTCGGTGTCGATGTAGGTAGCCCCGCGTAGCGGTTCTCCTTCGTCCACCAGTCCAATGCAGCGAGGATGAGTTCGTCGCGGGTGCCGTAGAGCTTGTAGATCTTGGCCAGCGACACGCGAGCGCGTCGCGCGACGACACGCACCTGCACCGCGTCGTATCCCTCGGTCTCGAGTATGTCGATGACCGATTCTCGAATGCGCTGTTCGCCTTCCCCGACGGCCGACTCCATGACCGCGTCGTAGCGTTCACTCAATCCGACCGATTCCTTCCCTCCGGGCGGCGGACCTGCTAGTCTCGCTGCTGGTATCCAAGATACCACAGGTCAAGCGCAGATTTGCGTTCAATGTTGTCGCGTTCTCCTCGTGAATCAACCGAGGCGACGCGGATCTACTCGGCACTGAAGCGAGGAACGATGGGTTCGTTAGATGGCAAAGTCGCCTTCATCACCGGCGTGGCGCGAGGGCAGGGCAGAAGCCACGCCGTTCGCCTCGCCAGCGAGGGAGCCGACATCATCGGTGTGGACATCTGCGCCAATATCGCGTCCACCAGCTACCCCATGGCTAGCCGCGAGGAGCTCGACGAGACGATCGCGCTCGTCGAGGGGCAGGGACGCAAGATGATCGGCACGGTCGCCGATGTGCGCGATTTCCTCCAGGTCCGCGACGCGCTGAACGCGGGAGTGGCCCAGCTCGGTCGTCTCGACATCGTGTGCGCGAACGCGGGCATCGCGCCGCTGTCGCTCGAGGAAGTTCCCATCGAGACCGAACTCGCACAGTGGGCCGATGTGATCGGCGTGAACATGTCCGGCGCGTTCCACACCGCACGGGCCGCGGTCCCCCATCTGATCGCGGGCGGGCGTGGCGGTTCGATCATCTTCACCAGTTCCACTGCGGGCCTGGTCGGTATGGGCGGTCTCGACGGCGGCGGTCTTGGCTACGCCGCGTCCAAGCACGCCATCGTCGGGATCATGCGCTGTATGGCGAATGGGCTGGCGCAGTACAGCATTCGTGTCAACACCGTCCATCCGACGGCGGTGAATACGATGATGGCGGTCAATCCGCAGATGATGGAATGGGCGGCGAACAACCCCGACGGCGGTCCGCATCTGATGAACCCGATGCCCGTCGCGATGCTCGAGCCACAGGACATCAGCTCGGCGATCGCATTCCTGGCTTCCGACGAAGCCAAATACATCACCGGTGTGACCCTGCCTGTCGACGCCGGCTTCACCAACAAGCTCTGAGGACGCGATGACCGAGAACACGCGACCGCCCGGACGGGCGGCGGGCAAAAGGGTCCTGATCACCGGTGCCGCACGCGGAATGGGCCGCAGTCACGCCGTCCGGCTCGCCGAAGAGGGTGCCGATGTCATCCTGATCGATATCTGCCGGTCGCTCCCGGAACTGGAATATCCGCTGTCCACGCCGGAGGATCTCGCCGAAACAGCACAGCTGGTGGAAAAGCACGGTCGTCGTGCGGTCACCGCGCAGGTCGATATCCGTGACGCCGAGGCGCTGATGAGTGCCGTCGACGCCGGGGTCGCTCAACTCGGCGGCCTGGACGCCGTCGTGTCCAACGCCGGGGTATTGACGGCGGGGACCTGGGATATGACGACCTCGCAACAGTGGCGCACAGTCGTCGACATCAATCTCATCGGCACCTGGAACACCTGTGCCGCCGCGCTTCCGTATATGGTCGATCACGGTGGCAGCATCGTCAACATCAGTTCGGCGGCGGGCCTGAAAGGCACACCGCTGCATACTCCGTACACGGCCTCCAAACACGGTGTCGTCGGGTTGAGTCGCGCGTTGGCCAATGAGCTTGCCGCGCAGAGTGTTCGGGTCAATACCGTGCACCCGACCGGGGTGCCGACCGGCATGTCGCCGGAGTCGCTGTTCGGTCTGCTCACACAGGTGCGCCCGGACTTGGCGCCGCTGTTCGGCAACGCGCTGCCGGTCGTGATGACCGAGGCCATCGATATCAGCAACGCCGTGCTCTACCTGATCTCCGACGAGGCCCGACATGTGACCGGCATGGAGTTCAAGGTCGACGCCGGTGTCACGCTCAGATGAAAGCGAATGAAATGGGAACCATCGACACGGCGGCGGCAGATGCCGCGCAGCGTTCGGAACGAGGCCGACGTGAGTTCGCCGACGTCATGACCTTCGAGCCACCGGCGGATTCGAGCCCGACGGCGACCAGCGGCCTGATCGACTTCGTCTTCGCCGAGGTGTGGACCCGCTCGGTGCTCAGCCGCCGCGATCGCCGGTTCATCACGCTGTCGTGCGTGGCCGACTCCGACTCCGAACAGGATCTGGTCGACCACGTCTACGCCGCGCTGAACAGCGGCGACATCACGATTGCCGAAATGCGTGAAACAGTATTGCATTTCGCGGTCTACGCAGGATGGCCGAAGGCGTCACGGTTCAACATCGTCGTCGACATCCAGTGGGACCGGATCCATCGCGAACGTGGCCTACCCTTGCCCCCGCCGGAACCGCTACTGCCCCTGGTCACTCCGAGCGACCCGGAAGAGCGCCTGGTGCAGGGCACGGCGACCTTCAAAGACATCAACTGCATGCCCTACGCGCCGGACCGGGACAACCCCTACCAGGGGGCGGGCATTCTCAATTTCGTCTTCGGCGAGATGTGGGTTCGGCCCGGACTGGATATGAGAGCGCGCCGGTTGATCACGGTGGCGTGCGTGGGATTCCAGGACGCGCCGCTGCCGATCCTGTCTCATGTCTACGCGGCGATGAAGAGCCGCGACATCTCCTTCGAGGAGATGGACGAACTGGCTCTGCAATTCGGCGCGTACTCCGGGTTGCCCAAGGCGGCCTATCTCAGTCACGTGATCGGTGAGCAGAAGGCCCGGGTTCTCCGGGAGTGGCGTGACGAAGCCGCAACGACTTCCTAGGAGCAGACATGGTCTCCACCACTGACAATCACCAGCCCGCACCTTCGCTGCCGGGTGGGCTGTTCATCGGCGGCGATCGGATCGATCGATCCTCCGGTGGCACCCACGAGCACATCTTCCCCGGCACCGGCCGCTCGAACGGGACGATCGCCCTGGCCGGACCCGAGGAGATCGACCTGGCGGTCGCCTCCGGCAAACACGCTCAGCGGGAATGGATGTCGTTCACCGCCGACCGTCGCCGCGACCTGCTGATCGATCTCGCCGACGCCGTGCGCGACCACATGGGCGAATTCTCCCAGCTCAACGTGCAGGACTACGGTGTCCCGGTATCGCTGGCGATCAACACGATTCTTGTCGAACGTTTCCTGCGGCACTTCGCCGGATATGTCGACAAGCCACACGGCCTCAGCAGTCCGGTGGCCGGGTCGTTCGATCTCAACCTGATCGAACGCGAACCCTACGGCGTCGTCGGCGTCATCGCCCCGTGGAACGGTTCGATGGTCGTCGCGGCCGCCTGCGTAGCACCGGCGTTGGCTGCGGGAAACGCCGTTGTCTTCAAGCCGTCGGCGCTGGCGCCGTTCGCGGCGCTGCGCTTCGGTGAGTTGTGCGCGGAAGTCGGACTGCCTGCGGGCTTGGTGAACATCGTGCCCGCGCGCACCGAGGGCGGCGACGCGCTCGTGCGACACCGCGGGATCAGCAAGATCCACTTCACCGGCGGGGGCGAGACCGCGCGCAAGATCCTGACCGCCGCCGCGCAGAACCTCACTCCGGTGGTCGCCGAACTCGGGGGCAAATCCGCCAATCTCGTGTTCGCCGATGCCGACCTCGATGCTGCGGCGCAGTTGTCGGCCTACCAGGGCCCCATCGTCCAGTCCGGACAGAGTTGTGCCAGTGCGAGCCGGGTCCTCGTCCAGGAATCGGTGTACGACGCGTTCCTGGACAAGTTCGTCGGTGCCGTCGAGGCCGCGAAGGTCGGAGACCCCTTCGACCCGAGCGTCGTCTTCGGTCCGGTGGTGAGCCAGCACGACACCGACCGCATCCTGAGCGTGATCGATGAAGCTGTCACCACACGCTCAGGCGAACTGGTCACCGGCGGAAAACGGATCGGTGGAGACCTGGCCGAGGGCTTCTACATCGAACCGACAGTATTCGCCGACGTCGACAACCGGTCGGCGCTGGCCCAGGTCGAAACCTTCGGACCGGTGGTGTCTGTCATCAAGTTCACCGACGAAGCCGATGCGATCCGGATCGCCAATGACAGTCCCTACGGTCTGAACGCGTTTATCCAAACCACCAATCTCACTCGTGCGCACCGTGTCTCGCGGCAACTGGAAGCGGGATCGATCTGGATCAACCAGATCAGCGATATCTCGCCCCAGGGGCCTTACGGCGGCTACAAGCAGAGCGGGTTCGGCCGGACCGGTGGACTCGACGGCCTGAACGAATTCCTTCAGGTGAAGAACATTCGGATCGGAATGAGCTGACCCGCACGCAACAGATCAGGTGTCGGCCTACTGCCCGCGCGGGCAGTAGGCCGACACCGCCACGAACGAATGATGAAAGTGGATACCCGATGGACTGTCCGCCTCGACGGCACGCTCGTACCCACCTGGGGCACCCGTTGGCCCAGGTGGGTACGAGCCAGGAACTGCGTCGGCTGGGGCGGGTCTGGCCTCGCCGCGACATTCGAGATCTTCCCCAGCTGCGCCGCGTTCTCGCGTCCGCACAGCGTGCGCGAGCTCGCCCCGGTGATCGTGTGATGCCCGATCCCCGTCTGAGCGCAACTCGTCATCGACCGCGTCATGCGCAACGACAGCCACCGTCGGCGCGCGCACGCACTCGTTCATTCTGAAAGGGGCTGGCGTGCCCGCCGACTGGTCCGATCTGCTTCGCTGCCTCGAGCTGCGTTCGCCGCCCGTGCACTCACCGGAGGCCGACGGTGACACAGCGATTTTCGAGGCCGACAGCCAGCAGCTCGAACTCGACCGCCTCTTCGGTGGCCAGGTGCTCGCGCAGTTCATCCGCGTCGCGGCGGCGGCATGTCCCGACAAAGCGGTGAAATCGTTGCACGTGCAATTCATACGGGAAGGCAAGGGACGCAGGCCGGTCCGCTATGTGGCGCGTCGGGTGCGGATCGGGCGGTCCTTCGCCACGCTCGCAATCCTCGCCCAACAGGACAGCCAAGTGCTCGCCACTGCCTCGGTGAGTCTGCACGTCATCGAAGACGGGCCGGAGAATCAAGCAGCAATTTCTGTTCCGCCGATGCTGTCGTCCGAATTCCGGATCAGCCACGGCCTGCTGCCCTGGGAAGCCCGCACGACCGACGATCTGAACTCCCTCACCGCGAAAGCACCCGACTACGACCTATGGATGCGCACGCCCGCGGTGGATTCCTCACTCGCGGAGGCATTACTCGCCTACGCCTCGGATATGAATCTCATCGGTACCGCGCTGCGCCCGTTCGCTGGCTACAACCACCACGGCAACGGCAGCGCGTGGAGTGCGGCCACGACCTCGCACACCGTGTGGTTCCATCACCCGTTCAGTACCGACGACTGGCTCCTGCTGCGTCACCACAGTCCGGTGGCCGCACACGCCCGTTGCTTCGGGCGTGGGGATGTCTTCACCGAGGACGGCACACTGGTCGCCTCGTTCGCGCAAGAGGGACTGCTCAGGTTCCACTCGTGACGGATCGGCCGCGAACGACCGATCCGTCACGATCGTCAGCGCAGCGACTCCATCAGGTCCAGCGTCGCCTCGGCGGCGGTAACGACCGCACCCCGCTCGGCCGCGGCACGGTCGGCGAGATCGCCGATGAGTCCGACATCCTTACGCAGCAGACCACTGGCGTGGGCGGCCAGGATCTCGAGGCTCCCGCCCAGCGGGGCGATCGTGCTCAGCGCGAAACTGTTCGCGGTGCCCTCGGACAGGAATTCGCCCAGCCGCTGTGGATCGATACCCAACTGCTTGCCGAGAGTGAAAGTCGTTGCCGCGGTTGCGAGATTCGCGGTGAACAGCAGATTGTTGAGAAGTTTCGCGACCTGACCGGCGCCGAGATCACCCAGGTGCACGACTCGTCCGGCGTAGGAGTCGAAGATCGGCTTGCACCGTTCGACGGTGTCGGTCTCGCCGCCGACCATCACCAGGAGCCGGCCTTCTGCGGCCGCCTGACCGCCGCCGCTCACCGGTGCGTCGATGACCTGAACACCTTGGTCAGCAGCGATTTTCGCGATCTCGCGACAGGTGTCGGGATGAATCGTGCTGTGTACGGCGATGACGCCGCCGCGCGCCAAACCACTCAGCACTCCCTCGGTGCCCTCGACGACCTGGGTGACATCGGCATCGCCGACCACGCACAGGCAGACCAGGTCACTGGCTGCGGCGAGCTCGGCCGGGGATTGCGCGACCGTGGCATCGGTGTCGGCGAAGGCGGCCAGTGTCTCGGGGCGACGCGCCCACAATGTGGTCGGGTGTCCCGCCTCGATGATCCGCCGCGCCATGGGGCCGCCCTGGCTGCCGAGTCCGATAAAACCTACGCGCACGATATGTCTCCCATAGTGGTTGGTTGTGGTTGTACTTCTCCCCCCGACACAGGCCGGGTGCCTGCTCAGCCGACGGCTGGGCAAGGTGCGGATCGGCCGAGCACGTCCCCGCCCGGCTCGTGGGTGGTCCGGATCGCCGACCGGCGTCGGTCGGTGCCGACTCCCACCGCTGTACCCGAAACGTCCGCCGGTCGCGACCGGCGGACCGGTGTCCTACTTCAGGGTGCTGCCCGCGTCGACCGTCAGGGGAAGACCTGTGACGTAGCGGGCTTCGTCGGAGGCCAGGAACAGCACCGCGTTGCTGATGTCGACCGGCTCGACCCAGCCGATGGGCAGCACGTGCATGAATTGCGCGACCGGACGGAAATCATCGATGGTCGGACTCTCCAGGTCCGGACGGAACATCTTCATCGTCCCGACGTTCATGAACATCGGGGTGTTGACGTTGGTCGGATGCACCGAGTTGACCCGGATCGAATGCTGTCCCAGCTCGATGGCGAAGGTGCGCATCAGGCCGACCACGCCGTGCTTGGCGGCGATGTAGTGACCGGTGTGCGGGTAGGCTTTCAGCCCGCCGACCGAACTGGTCAGGATGATCGATCCGCCGGTACCTTGCGAGAGCAGATGCGGCACAGCGGCTTTCACGGTCTTCCAGACGCCGGAGAGGTTGATGTCGATCATGACATTCCAGTCCTGCTCCTCGAGCTGGTCCAGGGTCTGCCCGCCGTTGCCGATGCCCGCGTTGGCCACGATGACGTCCAGGCGGCCCAACTGCTCGACACCGTCGTCGACCGCGGCCTTGAGCGCGTCGAAGTCGCGAACGTCGACTTCTGTAGCGATGATCCGCCTGCCCAGACGCTTCACCAGTTCGACGGTATCGGCCAGGTCGTCCGGAGTGGACGCGGCGATCAGATCGGTCCCGCTGACCGGCTTGCACACGTCGACGGCGATGATATCGGCGCCTTCCTGCGCCAGGCGCAATGCGTGGCTGCGTCCCTGACCACGCGCAGCACCCGTGATGAAGGCAACCTTGCCTTCGACACGTCCAACCATGGAAAACCCCGTTCCTCGGAGGGTGACCGCTCGTGCGGTCCGATGAATATCTACGGTCAATCTACTGATCAGACGATCAAATGTGACATCGAGAACACTTCGTTGTCAACGGCCGATCAGCTGAAAGTCCGCCGACACACTGCGGAGTCGACACTATCCCACACTGCTGTCTCACCACAGCGGCGACGATTAGATGCAGGTAGATGGTGTGCAGCCGCGTTATTGGGCGGTCTGTTGCAAAGGTCGGCTTGCTCGTCGATCTCGGATCAGGTCGACACCCTTGACCATGCACTGGGCTACGTGATACTCATACTCGACTCCGAAAATTTGATCGATCGATAAGTCTAGATCGGATAGGACGTCAAGAACCTGTCTGCGGCGAGCACCGCCGAGGTGATGCCGACAGCTGCCCTTTGTGACGTTGACGGGACCTCGACTCGGTCTCCGATCAACTCCGACTCGACCCTCCGATCGACTGTCCTCGGCCGGTGGCCACAGCTCCTGTTCGAAAGGCTGACAATGACCGACTTGGCGTCTGTCGACTACTTCTCCGATGCGTCGATCGCGCAAGACCCGTACGAATATCTGGACTACCTACGTAGCCAGAATCCGGTCTTCCGTGAGCCCAACCACGGCGTCGTCGCCGTCACCGGATACCAGGAAGCCAACGAGGCGTTCCGCAACACCGACGCGTTCTCGGCCTGCATCTCGATCGGTGGGCCTTTCCCGCCTCTGCCGTTCGTGCCCGAGGGCGACGACATCACCGCGCAGATCGAGGCCCATCGCCACCAGCTCCCGCTCTACGAGCACATGGTGACCATGGATCCGCCGGACCACACCCGGACTCGGACCCTGTTGAGCCGACTACTGACGCCCAAGCGCCTCAAGGAGAACGAGGACTACATGTGGCGGCTGGCCGATCGCCAGTTCGACGAGATCGTCGAACTGGGCCGGTGCGAGTTCCTCGAGGACTACGGCAAACCCTTCGCCACTCTGGTCATCGCCGACCTGCTCGGTGTGCCCGAATCCGATCGCCACGAGTTCCGCACGCGCCTGGCAGGTCACAAGGATCCCGGCACCAGGGTGGGCGCGCTGGATCACGAGCCGGTGGCCTCCAATCCGTTGCAGTGGCTCGAAGACACCTTCAGCGAGTACATCACCGACCGCCGCAACTCCCCGCGCGAGGATATCCTCGGCGTGCTCGCGGCCACGAACTATCCCGACGGCTCGGTGCCCGAGGTCATCGATATCGTGCGACCGGCGACCTTCCTGTTCGCCGCGGGGCAGGAGACAGTCACCAAACTGCTCAGCTCCGCCGTGCGTGTACTCGCCGAACAGCCGGAACTGCAGCAGCGGGTGCGCGAGGACCGCAGCCTGGTCGGTGCGTTCATCGAGGAATCACTGCGTTTCGAAAGCCCGACCAAGGTCGACTTCCGACTGGCGCGCAAGACCGCCGTGCTGGGCGGGGTCGAGATCAAGGCAGGCACTGTGCTGATGCTGTGCATCGGCGCCGCCAATCGCGACCCGCGCAAATTCGAGAATCCCGACGAGTTCCAGCTCGACCGTCGCAACTCGCGCGAGCACATCGCCTTCGGCCGTGGCATCCACACCTGCGCGGGCGCGCCGCTGGCCCGCACCGAAGGCCAGGTCACCCTCAATCGGTTGCTTGACCGTCTGACCGATATCTCGATCGACGACAGCGCCCACGGTGCCCCCGGCCACCGCAACTACAGCTACGAGCCGACCTTCCTGTTGCGCGGCCTGCGCGACCTGAACATCACCTACACGCAGGCGTAATGAACCGGGTCGCACCATGTCGCGATAGTGCGACCCGCGCACGCTGTGATAGCGAAGGGACAACTTCGATGTCGAACGACAATCAGACGCTGAGCTCCTCTCCGCGATATCGCTCGGCGGTAGCGGCGACCGCACACGCGATGATCGGTGGTCACCGATGAAGGTCTGGGTCGACTCCGACCGTTGCCGCGGACACGGTGTGTGCGTGGCACTGTGCCCCGAGGTCTTCGAACTCAACGACGACGGCTACGCCGAGGCGCGAAACCCCGAGGTGCCCAACGAATACGGCGACGCGGTCATCGACGCGGTCGATGCCTGTCCCGAACACGCGATCGTGACGGAATAGCCGCTCCCCGCAGCGGTCACCCACCGAAGGCCGCCTTGCGGCCTTCCGAGATCTATCGAGAACACGAATGCGGCCTCCGCAGGTGTAGCTAATGACGACACGGTCGCCGGCTGGTCATCGGGGTCCAGTTGAGGAGAAAACTTGAAATCGCAACGAATAGTCATCGCGCTGGTGGCGATGGCACTGCTGGCCGCCGGATGTGGGCGCAGCGGAACCGGTGAGGAAGAAGGCACCGCGCCCACCGCACAGGCCACGGCCTCCGGAAACTTCGGTGACCTGTCCGGAGTCTGCAAGGGCGGATCACCCAGCGGAACTCCGGCCCAGGGCGTGACGGCCACCGAGATCAAAGTCGGTGTCTTCAGCGACGTCGGCTTCACCAAGCAGCCCGAATTCGTCGACGCGGCAAAGGCATTTACTTCGTGGTGCAACGCGGCGGGCGGCATCAACGGTAGAAAACTGGTGTACGAGGTCCGTGACACCAATCTGCTCGAGGTCCGTCCTCGGATGCTCGACGCCTGCCGAGAGGATTTCGCCCTCGTCGGTGGCGGCGCCGCGCTCGACGGACTCGGTGTCAAAGACCGTCTCTCGTGCCTGCTGCCCGAGTTCCCCGCCCAGGTCTCGCAGTCGCAGAATTTGCAGTCGGACTTGCAGGTCAGCGCACTGACCAGTACCTACGCGCACTATGAGCCCTACTTCGGATTCCGGAAATGGCTGCTGAACGAGGCGTATCCGGAATCGGCGGGCGCGATCGGCATCATCAACGGTGACTCACCGGTGACCAAGGTGCTCGGCGACAAAGCCGTGGAGGCGATCAAGGCCGCCGGAGGCGGCGGTGACATACAGCGAGCTCTACCCCGCCTCGGGTGTGTCGGACTGGACCCCGTACGCGCAGGCCATCAAGAACAAGAACGTCAAGGGTCTGGTGTTCTACGGCGACTTCCGACAGCTGGGCAAGCTCGAGGATGTCTTGTCGGGCATGAACTACAAGCTCGATTGGATCGACCCGACCAACAACGCCTACAACCCCCAGTTCCTCCAGGCTGCGGCGCAGTCGGTGGGCGTGCAGAACAACGTCGTCGACCTGACCGGTGCGGTCCCGATCGAAGCATCGGTGTCCTCACCCGCGATGAAGCAGTTGCACGACCTCGTCGAGAAGTACGCACCCGGCGCCGAATTGGCGTTGGGTTCGGTACGAGCGTTGTCCTCCTGGCTGCTGTTCGCCAAGGCCGCCGGAAGTTGTGGTGACCAGCTCACTCGCCGATGCGTACTCGACGCGGCGGCCAAGCAGACGGCCTGGACCGGCGGCGGTTTGCACACCGCTCGCGATCTGTCGAACAAGGACGCGGCACCGGACTGCTTCAACGTCATGCAGGCGACCACAGCGGGATGGAAACAGGCCGATTTCAAACCAGACCGCGGTCTGTTCCGCTGCGACGTGACCCCCTACCGCTACACCGCGGAATACGGCACGGCTACCACCCTCGCCGATGTCGGCAAGAGCCTCAACGACGTCAAATAGCAACGAACACTTCGAGATCGTCCGCCCGACCGCGACGCGCCCCGAGAGGCGGGCCACATCGGGTCGCGACGACTTCGAAATTGAAGGAGAAAGAACATGGGAAAGCTCGACGGCAAGGTCGCTTTCATCACCGGAGCCTCGCGCGGCCAAGGGCGCAGCCACGCGATCCGGCTCGCAGAGGAAGGCGCCGATATCATCGCCGTCGACATCTGCGCTCAGCTGGAAACAGTGCAGTACCCGATGGGCACCCAGGACGAACTCGACGAGACCGTCGCGCAAGTCGAGAAGCTGGGTCGGCGCATCGTCGCCAGGCAGGCCGACGTCCGTGACGTCTCCCAACTACGCGAGGCGTTCGAAGCAGGCACCGCCGAGCTGGGCCCCGTCGATATCGTGCTGGCCAACGCAGGCATCGGCGCGGGCGGTGCGGTAGCACCGGACGAGCAGGAATGGGAAGAAGTCATCGGCGTCAACCTGACCGGCGTCTGGAACACCGGCCGCGTGGCCATCCCGTCCATGGTCGAGCGCGGACAAGGCGGATCGATCGTGCTCACCAGCTCCACCGGCGGCTTGATCGGCGTCGGTATCCCGACGGCGGGATTCCTGGGCTACACCGCCGCCAAACACGGCGTCGTCGGGCTGATGCGGTCGTGGGCCAACTACCTCGCGCCGCACAGCATCCGGGTGAACAGCGTCGCTCCGACCGCGGTCCGCACACCCATGGCCCGGGACGGGAACCTGGAGGGCATCATGGAGCGCAACCCGGCCCTGGCACAGGCGCTGTCCAACGCCATGCCCGTCGACCTGGTCGAACCGCTCGATGTCTCCAACGCCATCGCCTGGCTGGTCTCCGACGATGCCCGCTACATCACCGGCTCGGTCGTCCCCGTCGACGCGGGCCAACTGAACAAGCGATAACCACACGTCTCGACGAGGAGTGCGCGGGTACCGGTTGTCATCCGGACCGGCGCACGTCCTGGGCGCACCCTCGGCACTGTTCAAGGAATTCCCATGTGTATCCACCATTCCGACATCGGCTCCCGACACCGACTCGACCGCCGAGGATTTCTACGGACCAGTGCCGCGGCAGGCGTCCTCGGTGCGCTCGCACTGGCCGGGTCGGCTCCCGCGCATGCCGAACAGTCGTATCCGCTGCCCGTCGAATCTGTCAGCATCCAGCTCTACACGCTGCGTGAACTTCTGGACCAGGATTTCGACGGCGTCCTCGCGCGACTCGCCGAAATCGGCTATCGCACCGTCGAGCATCCTGGTCTACTACACGGGAAGACCCCCCGAGAGTTCCGCACCGCCCTCGACACACACGGACTTCACGCGACCTCCGGTCACCACCAGATCTTCCCGTACGACGAGGCGAAGTGGCGCCAGGCGATCGCGGACGCGGTCACACTCGGCCAGCGATACATGGTCGAAAGTATCCCGCTGTTCGCCATACCGAGCTATTTCGCGCAGGCCAACCTGACGACCGCCGAGCTGTGGCACGACTACGCGCGACAGGTGAACCGGGCCGCCGCGCTCGCCGCGGACGCCGGACTCGAAGTCGGCGTCCACAATCACGCCACCGAATTCAGGCCGCTGCCCGACGATCCCGGCCGGACCGGTTTCGATATCCTGCTAGCCGAAACCGACCCGGCGACAGTCCATTTCGAACTCGATGTGTACGGGCCGCTGACCGTCGGCGTCGACCCGGTCTCGGTCATCGCCCGCGCTCCGGCGCGATTCCGCCAGCTCCATATCAAGGATATGGCCGCCGACGGGAGTATCACCGACCCTGGCACCGGCATCATCGACTTCACTCGCATCCTTCGGGAGGCACACGATCTCGGCGTCGATATTCGCGAGTACATCATCGAGCAGGACAACGCCGGGCGCGGCGCGCTCCTCACCGCGCAGCGCGGCTACGACCTGCTGTCGAAACGCTCCTGAGCTGGTGTGCGCGGCAACCGCCGGTCACACCTCGATGACCCTTGCAAGTCGGTTGATCGGGATCAGGAAGCGGATCAGCTCATGTCTCGACGTCGTCTTCAGTGGGTGTGATGACCAGAGTCATGAACACCTCCAAGAGTCGGAGGGTCTCACGCGACGGGTCCAGCAACGATTGAATTCGCAGCCCGTCGATGAGCGCCAGGACCAACGTCACCTTTTCGTCCGCCGACAGGTAGGCGCTGTCGCGTGAGGTGGGTAGGGGACTACCGCTGAAACGGGTCCGCATGCGTTCGCGTCGAGTGACGAAGAATTCGTGTGCGGGATGTGAGCTGTCGGTCGCTGCGATAGCCAACGCCATCCAATTTCGCTGGTAGTCGGGACTGCCGAACTCGTCGCGGAGCACCTCGCTCAGAATGCTCTCCCTGCGCGCTCCGGCCTGGATGATCCGATCGGCCAGTGCTTCCTCGTCGGCCTCTCGTTGCGCGAGGGCCGCCAACAGCAATTCGTCCTTGCCCGAGAAGTGACGAAGTATGCCCGCATGGGTCACCTCGGCCCGTGCGGCGATGTCCCGCAGCGATGCTTTCGCGTAGCCGTGCTGGGCGAAACTCTCCAGCGCGGCCCGGATGATCTGCGCCTGCCGGGCCGGTGTGCCCGCGTTCTGGCCGCGTTGACGCCGGGCGGGCTCTCGGGCCTGTGGGTGAGAGGTCACGAAAGTCCTTTGCTCGGAGGTCTCGCGCCGCGAGACGGGGACGGTCGATGGAACAGCCCAAGTCTAGACTTGTTAAATGTAACCACTATGGTTACATTTAAGTGTGGGTGATTCGTGATCACTGCGCTGGCGTGCTGACAACAACCGCACCGGCGTTCGACCAGATCAGAAGGAGATTCATGCCGATCCGCGATGTTTCGAGCAAACCGCTCACCGACCTCATTTCCCTACATGGGCGGCGCGCAGTCGTCACCGGCGGTGGGCGCGGGCTTGGCAAAGCGATCGCGACCCGCTTGGCCGAATCCGGCGCAGACCTGTTGATCGGCGATATCGATCAAGATCTGGCTGTCACCGCTGCCGCGGAACTCGCCGAACGTCACGGCGTGAACGCCGTCGGCGTCGCGCTGGATGTCACCGACGGCGCGTCTGTCGCTTCGGTGGCCGATCGCGCGGTCGCCGACCTGGGCGGCCTCGATATCTGGATCAACAACGCCGGTATCTTCCCCGCCGTATCCGTACTGGAGATGAGCGAGGAGACCTGGGATCAGGTGTTCAGCGTGAACGCCCGCGGCGTATTCCTCGGCGCGCGTGAGGCAGCCCGGCGAATCGTCGCCGCTGGCACCGGCGGCGTCATTATCAACATCATCTCCACCGCCGGGTTCCGCGGTAGCGCACCGGGTCTGGCCGCCTACGTCGGATCGAAACACGCCGCTCGCGGCCTCACTCGAGAACTGGCCCTCGAACTCGCTCCGCTGGGCATCCGCGTGCTTGGAGTCGCGCCGAGCTATGTACCGACAGAAGGCAATACGTTCGCTTCGGCGGCCGCAGTCGATGGGCCTGATCCGTCGTCGGCCCAACTTATGTTCACCAGCCCGATCGGTCGCCTCGGCGTCCCTGATGACATCGCTCGCGTCGTCCTGTTCTGCGCCTCGGATCTGTCGGCGTTCATGACTGGCAGCACCTTGCTCGCCGACGGCGGCAGTACGGCCTGATTTCGGATGTAGGGCAACCTGCCCGCGCAGGTCAACGCCCATCAGGATCGGGTGGTGCGGTTCATCGAAGCTCGGGCGGAAAACCGCGCGGAGGACGGGCGAGCGTCGCTGATGGAAGCGGTCTCTCACGAGGTCGATGACTGGTTCGTCGATTCGCTGATGCATCTGCTGACGTCGACCGCATGGACACTGCGCGCCCAGCAGTCGACCACCGGCCGACACAGCAGGTGACATCATTGTCCGCTGGGTTCTTTCTCGAAGTGGCAGAGGTGGGTAGGTAGCCTGCTCTCACCGGTGGCAGAGCCACGATGACATTGCTGAGCTCACGAGATATCGACAATGGCAGTTCACCGGAGGGGAACGTTGTCGTGCTCGGAGGCATGGACGATCGCCTCGAACAAGCCCTCGAAACATTGGGCTCCTCGCGCGGCAATACCGAGGGCGACCAGGCGATATACAGGCGTCAGCAGGGCCACAATCTCGGCGTCGGCTGACGCCTGCGCCTCCCCTCGTCGGCCCGGTCGCCTTCAGGCCAGGCCGACGTCCCCGTCTCTGCCCCCGATCGGGACCACGGTTTCTGACTCGACTCGCAGCGATAAGTGGCAGTGATTTCGCCCCGCCCGCGCGGGCCGGGACAGGGACAGCGCACTCGATCGACCCGGCGACGTGATCGCTCGCTCAGCGCACCTCGGGCAATTGTCCGGTTCGGTTCTGGGTGAACGCTGCCCGGTATGCGCTGGGTGTCAGCCCAGTTCGCCGCGAAATGTGTTGGCGTAGTGAGTCTGTGGTAGCCAGGCCACTGAGGCGGGCGACTCGGTCCATCGGCAGGTCGGTGGTCTCGAGCAGTTCGCGTGCCCGGATGACGCGTTGATGCAGTAGCCATTGCAGCGGACTGTGCCCGGTCTCGGCGTGGAACCGGCGAGTCAGCGTCCGGACGCTGGTCCGGGCATGGTCTGCGAGGGAGGTGCGGGTGAGTGGTTCGTGCAGTCGGGCGAGTGCCCAGGCGCGGGTCGCCGCCAGCGAGGTCCCGGTCTCCGGTGGTAGCGGCGCCTCGATGAACTGCGCCTGGCCGCCGGGCCGCACGGGTGCGGCCACCATCAGCCGGGCCACCGCATTGGCGACCGCGGCGCCGTAGTCGCTGCGCACCAGATGCAGGCACAGATCGATACCGGCGGACAGTCCGGCGGAGGTCAGCACATTGCCGTCCTCGACGAACAGCACCCCGGGCCGCAACTCGACTGCGGGGAACCGGCGCGCGAACTCCTCGGACCGTGCCCAGTAGGTGGTCGCACGACGTCCGTCGAGCAGCCCGGCGGCGGCGAGCACGAACGCACCGGTACAGATCGACGCGATCCGGGTGCCCGCGCCCGCGCGCCGAGTCAGCACCTCGAGTACCCGCGCGTCGATGTCATCGCGGGCACCGGTGCCGGTGACGATGATCGTGTCGGCATCCTCGGCGGCCGCCAGTCCCTGTATGACGCGGACCTCCAGCCCTCCGTTCACGGTCACCGGTCCGGGACGTGGCGTACATATGCGCACGTCGTAGCCGTGGTGGTCGTCGATCACCGTTGCGCCGAGCACCAACTCCGGAATCGACAGATCGAAGGTCGTGGCCGGTGGAACGGCGATGACGGTCACTCGATGCATGGCCTGAACCTCCGGATATCTGGCATTCGGGCCACTATCCTACGGACCCGCCGAGGCACAAGGTGGACAGACGGGTCGACGCCCATGGCGCCCGGCCCGAAATCCGACCACTTACCAGCGAGGACAACCATGTTCATCGGCATCATCGGGGCCACCGGCAATATCGGGCGCACGGTCGTCACCGAGGCACTCTCGCGCGGCCACCAGGTCACGGCATTCACCCGCGACCTCACCCGCGCCACCACCACCCATCCCCGCCTCACCTGGGCCGAACTCGACGTCTTCGACTCCGCGGCCGTCGCGGCGCAACTGCCCGGGCTGGACGTGCTCGTGTCCGGCTATCAACCCGGCAGTGCGGCAAGAGATTTCGCGGACACCGTCGCCAAGTCGATCGCGGACCCCGGCACTCACGTCACCGTCGCACATTCGCTGCTGCAAGCCCTGCACACCCACCCGCGTACTCGGCTGATCGTGATCGGAGGCGCCGGAAGCCTGGAATTCGAACCGGGACGAGTCCTGGCCGACCACGACGACCGACTGCACCCGCTACTCGAAAGCATCGGCCTGCCCAAGGAATACGCGGCCGCGGTACGCGGCGCCCGCGACGGGCTCGATGTACTGCGCACCTCCGACCGGCTCTGGACCTACCTCAGCCCCGCCGAACAGATCGGACCCGGCCAACGCACCGGCCGCTACCGTCTGGGCACCGACCAGCCCGTGGTCGACGCCGACGGCCGCAGCCGGATCTCCTACGACGACGCCGCCGTCGCACTCCTCGACGAAATCGAAATCCCGCGTTTCATCCAACGCCGCTTCACCATCGGCTACTGAACCAGCAGCGAAAAGACGCCGAGCCGACATACCGGAGACCGGTGACGTGCCTGGACTGGCCTCGATTCACTCTTCCGGCACCAGGTTTCGAGATTGCCAGAACGAGGCGACATCTCGATGTCAGTTGCCGGTGATCGATTCGACTGCGTCGGACGATCATGTGCCCGACCATCCGAAACCGCCACCACTGGACAACTCACCCGCGTGAGATGTCTACGTCCGGTTGGCAGGTGGTGGGTTCGTCTATACCGCGTTCGCAGAACTCGCGGCACTGCGCTACTTCGCGCTCAACGGCACCGACCACCGCAGCCACGACGACAAGACGCCGCGATCGATACCTACATCCGATGTCGACATGGTTCACTGGTCACATCGCCGCCGCGGCCGCCTCGGCGACGGTCTTGTCCTGGTCTCCGGTGCCACCGCTGACGCCGACCGCACCGACAACCTGGCCGCTGCGCCGCAGCGGCACACCACCGGCGAAGATCATGATGCGCCCACCGTTGGAGGCGTGTATGCCGTAGAACTGCCCGCCCGGACCCGCGTCGGCCGCGAGGTTCTCGGTCGAGATGTCCAGCGCCCGCGCGGTGAACGCCTTGTTGATCGAGATGTCGATGCTGGCGATCCAGGCGCCGTCCATCCGCACGTGGGCCACGAGGTTGCCGCCGGCATCGACCACTGCAATGTTCGACGGCGACTCGATCTCGTCGGCTTTGGCCTGTCCGGCGGCGATCACCCGCTGCGCATCGTCGAGGGACACCGAGGTCTGGTTCACTGTCATGACCCGCTTCCTTGGGGTGTCGCGATCCGCTTGCCCTGCAGTGTCGTTGCCATAGTTGTGCTCCTCTCGGGTCCAGGACGCCTCACGGATGCATGACGACCTTGGTCCAACCGTCGTCCCGGGCATCGAAATGCTGATACCCGGACTCGGCCTCGGCCAGCGGGAGCTCGTGCGAGACGATCCAGGACGGTGTGGCCCGGCCCTCGTGGATCAGGTCGCGCAGTTGCCGGTTGTAGTGCTTGACGTTGGCCTGTCCGGTACCGACCTTCTGCCCCTTGAACCAGAACTTGCCCATGTCGAAGGCGATCTTGCCGTGGCGTTCGAGTTCGTCGGGGCCGTTCAGGTCTTGGGGCAGGAAGATTCCGACCACGCCGATGTGGCCGGTGAAGCGCACCGAGTCGACGAGCCGGTTCATCGTCATCGCCGCGTCTTCATGACCTTGCGGGTCGTGTGCCTGGTACCCGACACACTCGCAACCCTTGTCGGCGCCGTGCCCGTTGGTCTGATCGAGGACCTGCTCGACCGGGTCGGCGGTGGAGTCATCGATGGGTATGGCCCCGATCTGCTCGGCGAGCCGCAGCCGGTCGGGGTGACGGTCGACGATCATCACCTTGCTCGCACCCTGGATCATCGCCGAGTACGCCGCCATCAGACCGACCGGCCCGGCCCCGTAGATAACCATCGAATCGCCGGGCTGCATGTCGGCCAGGCGGGTGCAGTGCCATCCGGTGGGAAAGATGTCGGAGAGCATCACGTAGTCGGTTTCCTTGTCCTGCGCATCCTCGGGCAACCGCAGACAGTTGAAGTCGCCGAACGGCACCCGCAGATACTCCGCCTGTCCGCCCCAGAACGGTCCCATCCCGGCGAAACCGAATGCGGCGCCGGCCATCTTCGGATCCGGGTGCACTGTCAGGCAGAACGCGGTCAGACCTTCCTCGCAGTTTCGGCAGAAACCGCAGCCGATGTTGAACGGCAGGCACACCCGATCCCCGGCCGAGACCTTGACCACCGCATTGCCCACTTCTGCGACGATCCCCAGATTTTCGTGACCGAGGACCATCCCGGGCTCCAGATCGGTGCGGCCCTCGTACATGTGCAGATCCGATCCGCAAATGTTGGTGCTGGTGATCTTTACCAGCACGTCGGTCGGGTGCTCGATCCTCGCATCGGGCACATCCTTCACATGGACCTCACGTGGCCCGTCGTACACAAGCGCTTTCATCTCGAGACTCCCTCACATGCGGCGTTTCCGGTTGATGCCCGGCCCGGTAGCCACGGGCGGCTACATGCGAGCGACCGGCCGAATGAATCGTGCTCCTGGGGGCAGACGACACAACAGCACACGGAACCGACAACTACACCAAAATGTTGGCACACCACCATGTTTCGTATCACGGCCGATGCGCAGTAGGTGCATTCCTTCCAGGCGTCGCATTCCCTCCGCCATGAAGTCTCCTCTCATAGCTCCACGATCGCTAGGGGTTGAGATTGGTTTGTTGATTCCGAGGGCTCAGTCGTCTCCTTCCCTTCATAGGTCAATGGTGTGATGCTGAACATGTCCACCACCTCGAACAGGAGATCCGACATGGCCACCAAGGCGCTGCTGGTCCGACTCGAAGCCAAACCCGGCAAAGAAGACGCGGTCGAGGAATTCCTCCGATCGGCGTTACCACTCGTCGAGCAGGAGCCCGGTACGAAGCCCTGGTTCGCGGTACGGTTCGGCCCCTCGACGTTCGGCATCATCGACGCTTTCCCAGATCAGGCCGCTCGTGAAACACATCTCGATGGGCCGGTCGGCAAGGCCCTCGGCGAACGCGCCGACGAGCTCTTCGCTACCCCGCCCGAAATCAGCGAGCTCGACGTGCTCGCCAATAAGCTCTGAAAAATCGGCGATCTCGTTGACTCGCAACACTTCTATTAGCTTGCACAGAGGATTCCGAAACCTGCATCAGCTCAGCGATCGACCCGGCCGGTTGATGCTGCGCCGACGACCGCCACCACTACCGCCCGCCGCATCCGGACCGGCGCCTTGCTGCACCGGGCGATCTGCGCCAGCTTGCGGCCTTTCTGCGAGATTACCGCTCTGACAAATACATCCGGTTTTCGAGCCACCGGCACCAGCACCGTCAGGCAGCATCACCGGTCATTGATCAACCCGCCCACCCGGGCAGTTTCCACATCGAACCTTCCTGGACACGACACTGGTCGTCACCCCGGGTATGGGCCCGGGGTCGCTTCGTCACGGCTGCGGGACGACGGAGAGGAATTGCCAGGCGCGCGTCGCCGCTTGCAGATTGAAGCGGATATTCATGTCTCGTAGGTCGAAGCCGGTGAGTTCGCGGATGCGGCCGAGTCGATAGCGCAGGGTGCTGCGATGAATGTGTAGTACGGCGGCGGATTCGTCGTAGTTGCCGCCACATTCGAGATACTGGGCCAGGGTGTACACGAGGTCGGAGTGTCGGTTGTGGTCGTAATCCATTAAGGCACCGAGCCATTCGTGCACGAAATTCTCGACCTGGCCCTCGGCATGTGCCGCGTCGACCAGGCGGTAGAAGCCGAGTTCGTCGAATGCCGTCGCGCCGTCCGGGGTTCGCGACCGCCGTCGGAGGTGGACGGCTCGGCGCGCATCGGCGAAGGATCGAGCGAATTCGCTGGGTTGCTCACATCGGCCGCTGATGCCGACGGCTACCGGCATGGCGTCGACATCTTCGCGGAGCGTGTGATGGAACCGCACCGGATCCGGTCGGCGGTCGGTGATCATCACGATCATGCCGCCGTGGCGGCCCTGGATGGCTTGCAGACTCAAAGCCGACGCGACGCGGCTCACGGCCTCGCCGATCGCGTCGGCGCGACCCGCGCTGTGAACCAAGACGACGTAGTGTGGTCCGCGCAGATCGTGTCCCAAGGCTTCTGCGCGGGCGTAGGCGCTGTCGTTGTCGGTGCCGGAGGCGAGATCATCGACGAGATCGCGGCGTAGCCGCAGCTCGATCTCTGCGAGATTGCGTTGGTGTGCGAGTTCGAGGGCGAGCATGGTGCTGCCATACACCAGCGCGAACAGCTGAGCCTCGGCGACTCGATCGTCCGTGTCGATCAGTGCGAGCGTGCCGAGAACCTCGGCGCGTGGCTTCACCAGCATGATCACCCGACCGCGCACCCGCAGCGGCGCATTGTGGGTCGCGAGCCGGCGCAGGAGTCGATCACGCTGCTCCGGCGTCGCTTTGGGATAGGGATCCGGTCGGCCCGGTCCGGACCAGGCTCGCAGATTACCGAAGGGGTCCTCGACCGCGACGGGCAGATCGGTCAGCTGCGCGACCGCGTCGGCGATACCCTGTTCGCCCTGTCCGTAGGCGGCGGCTCCCGAGAGCACTTCGAGCACTCGTGTCTGCCGTTCGAGGCGCGACACCGTGGCGACCAAGTGCTCGTTGATCTCGGTGAGTTCGGTCGCGTGGGTAGAGCTGCGTTCGTGGGTATTCGCATTCGCCAGCGCCGCACCGGTGACCTGAGCCAGCACTTCCAACAGGGTTATCTCATCCGGCCGCGGCGCGCGGTCGGAGCCGACGATGAGCGAACCGACCGCTCCGGACAGGCTCCCCAGGGCGAACGCCCAGCCCCATTTCTCGTCGGCCAGTTTCACGCTGCCCTCGCCGTCCTGGGCGCTGACCTGCTCGTCCAAGCCAGGCTGCGCGGGTCGGGCCCGCGGGTACTGCTGGTATTCGCCATCCACCCGGCGATAGCTCGCCAGCATGCGACACGAGCCGAGAGACGGGACTGCCGCACCTGCCGTACGAAGTATCTCCACTACTTCGTGCTCGCTCGACAGCGTCACCGAAAGCGCGCACAGCCCGCGCAGTGATGTCAGTTGGGCATGTGCCAACCCACCGACAATGAGATAACTAGACAATTGCTGATTCATGAGGAGTCTGGCCCGTCCGCGGTCGGACCCGACGTTGCGGCGGCCCCTGCCACGCCCACCCTTGAAACCTCGGCCGATCAACCGTAGCGCGCACCGATCCACTTCGAATGAAAAATCCAGGTAGGTATTGATTCTGCGGGCGTTGGTTATTGAGATTACACCCGTCCACCGGGCGCTGGCGGCTCCGGACGAATATGCACTATTACTGCGTCAAAGTATCAGATGAAATATCTCGAATACCTTTGACCATTCGGCGGTTCCCGGATGTTCTGCCCTGGGGGCGATCGCTGCGAAAGTCTGCGCGAGCGCCACGCTCAGGCCACCGGCGATCAGCGGCAGCCGGTGCTCGGTCTCCTGCGCGATCGCCAGGTCCAGCGGCGGACGTGCGGTGAGTTGATCGAGCAGTGGTTGCAGCTCGATCTTCTCATCCAGCTTCTCGAACAGGTGGATGCTGTGCTGCAGCCCCGCGGTGATCGGCAGATCCCACGGTTCGATCACGTCACGCCCGTTCGCCTTCGCCGATGCCTTGGCAACGACGAACAGGTTATAGATCTTGTCGTCGATGAACTCGGTGTATCGCTCGAGATCATTGCGGTGCACGTGCAGCCCGGCTGCGGTGCGGAAGAAATGTTGAAATTTGACAACGCCCATTACCGGCATTTCGGTCAGCTCCGTTCGAGGTATTCGTGAATGTGGCGTACCGCCATCGCGCCTTCACCGACGGCGGACGCGACTCGTTTGACCGAGCCGCTACGGACATCGCCCACCGCGAAGACGCCGGGTTTGCTTGTTTCCAGCGGTAGCGGACGGCGCCCGGAATCGCGCTGATCCTCGGCCGGGTATACCGCGTCCGACCCGGTGCGGACGAACCCGTGCGAATCGAGTGCCACGGAGTCCGCCAACCACGTGGTGCACGGCCTCGCTCCGATGAAAACGAACAGGGCGCGCACCGCGAGCGTCTCCCGCTGCGCGGTGTGATTGTTCTCGACCACGATTGCGTCGAGCTCGTCGCCCCCTGCTACTTCGCGTACCTCGGTGTTGTGGTGCACCGTCACGCGCGGGTGCTGCTCGATCCGTTCGACCAGATACCGGGACATGCTCTTGCCGAGATCGCCACCTCGGATGAGTAGGTGCACGTGCTCGACGCGGCCGGCGAGAAACACCGTTGCCTGCCCGGCGGAATTGCCGCCGCCGACGATCGCCACCGGACCTGTGCCACACATCGACGCCTCCTGATGGGTCGCGGCGTAGTACACGCCGGTGCCTTCGAAGCGCTCGAGCCCGGTCACGGCGAGTCTGCGATAGCGAGCGCCGGTGGCCAGGACAACGGTGCGGCCGAGTAACGCGCCACCGCTGGCCAACCGCAACAGGTGGTGTCCATCCTCGGCTGCCAAGCCGACGACTTCCGCGGACACCAGCAACCGAGCACCGAACTTCCCGGCCTGGATGACCGCCCGCTCGGCCAGCTCGGTGCCGGAGATACCGGCGGGAAAACCCAGGTAGTTCTCGATGCACGAGGAGGTGCCTGCCTGCCCACCTGCCGCGATCGCCTCCAGCACCGAGGTGGCGAGCCCGTCCGAAGCGCCGTACACCGAGGCGGCCAGACCGGCCGGGCCTGAACCCACCACGATGAGATCGCAGACTTCGCGCAGTGTGTCCGGTACCAGGAGGCCCACGAGGCGCCCCAACTCGGCATTGGTCGGATTGCGCAGCACGCGCCGGCCACGCCAGATGACGACCGGAGTGTCCTCGACGGCGACACCGAGGTCACGCAGGGTTCGTTCGGCCCGGCTGTCACGCTCGAGGTCGATCCAGTCGTGCGGCAGTCGGTTCCGAACGGCGAACTCGCGAAGCCGCCGGGTGTCGGGTGAGTAGCAGGAACCGATGATTCGGAACCCGGAGACCATATCGAGCAGCAGGCAGCGGCGGATCAGATACGCGCGCAGAATGAGGTCGCTGAGCATCGGATCGTGTTCGACCAGTGCGCGTATCCGCCGGACCGGGACGACCAGCACCTCGCCGTCCTCGATCATCTGCGCGGTGTAGAACGCGACCTGCCCTTCCAGCAGGCCCAGCTCGCCGAGGAATCGGCCGGGCCCATGGATACGCAGCACCCGCTGTTCTCCCGCATCGTCGTCGACGATGGCGACGGCGCCGGACACGATCACGAAGAACTCATCGCTGGGCGCGCCCGCGCGAACCAGTGTCTCACCGGCGCGCACCGCTCGCCGTGTGCCGCCGACGGCGAGCGTCGCCACCTGCGCGTCCGACAATCGCGGAAACGCTCCGACATCGTCGGGGGTTTCGACGTTCATCAGACGAAGTTCTGGTGGACGTAGCACCAGCGCCAATTCTCGCCGGGTTCCATCGATGCGACGATGGGGTGGCCGGCCCCGGCGGCGTGCGCTCGCGCGTGCCGCATCGGGGACGAGTCGCAGCAGCCGACATGCCCGCAGGTCAGGCACAGCCGCAGGTGCAGCCACGGAGTGCCGAGCCGAAGACACTCTTCGCAGCCCTGCGGGGTCCGCGGTGTCACCGGCCGGATCGCCGCGAGGTGGGGATCGGCATCGATCGAAGTCATGCGCTCACGTCCTTTTCCGCTCGATCGGACAGGTTCTGGTCCAGCCATCTCCGCAACTCCGGCACCGGAGCGGCGCCGGCCTGCCGGGCCAGCACCTCGCCGTGGTCGAGGACGAGCAAGGTCGGCACCGCTCGCACGACGAACCGCTCGGCGGTGCGTGGTGCGGCATCGACGTCGACCTTGACCAGTTTCAGTCGGCCGGCGCGTTCGGTCGCGAGTTGTTCGAGCGCTGGGCTGACCAGCAGACAGGGCCTGCACCAGGTCGCCCAGAGGTCGACTAGGACCGGCACCGAGGATTCGGTCACCTCGGCGAAGTCGTCGTCGCCTGCCGCCACGATCCATGGCAGCGGTTGGTGGCAGTTGCCGCATCGCGGCGTGCCCGCCGCCGCGGCCGGAACTCGGTTGTATTTCCCGCAGTGAGGGCATTCGATCTTCGCGGTTTCCATGGTCGTACCTCGTTTCATGCCGCGACCGCGGGCTCGGTGTACGCGACGGTGAGATCGTCACCGGTCACGGTGACAGTGACGGTGCCGCCCTGACCGATATCGCCGCGCACGAGCGCCCGGCCGATCTTCGTCTCGACTTCGTGTGCGATGTAGCGGCGCAACGGCCGCGCACCGTAGACCGGATCGAATCCGTGTCGGGCGATGAGCCTGCGTGCCTCCGCGGTGATGTCGAGCCCGATCTGCCGTTCGGCCAGGCGGTGCCGGAGTTCTTCGAGTTGCAGCAGGACGATGTGCTCGATCTGGGGCAGCGTGAGCGGGGTGAACAGCACGATGTCGTCGACGCGGTTGAGGAACTCGGGGCGGAAGTGTCCCCGCAGCTCGGCGAGCACCCGATCCCGTGCGTCGGGTTTGATCTCGCCGTCGGCGGTGACACCGTCGAGGAGATGGTGGGAGCCGATATTCGAGGTCATGATGACCACGGTGTTACGGAAATCCACTTGTCTGCCTTGTGAATCGGTGATCCGGCCGTCATCGAGCACCTGCAGTAGCGTATTGAACACGTCGGCGTGCGCTTTCTCGATTTCGTCGAACAACACCACCGAATACGGCTTGCGGCGCACCGCCTCGGTAAGCTGCCCACCCTCGTCATAACCGACGTAGCCGGGTGGCGCGCCGATCAACCGGCTCACCGTGTGCCGCTCCTGGTACTCGCTCATGTCCAAGCGCACCATATTGTCTTCGCTGTCGAAAAGCGTTGCGGCCAAAGTCTTCGCGAGTTCGGTCTTGCCGACGCCGGTGGGTCCGAGGAAGATGAAAGACCCGATCGGCCTGCGTGGATCGCGGATTCCCGAGCGGGCCCGGATCACCGCGTCCGCGACGAGTTGGACCGCCTCTTCCTGCCCGATCACTCGCTCGTGCAGGATTTCATCGAGCCGTAGCAGCTTCTCCCGCTCGCCTTCCTGTAGCCGCGCTACCGGGATCCCGGTCCAGGCGGCGACGATCTCAGCGATCTCGTCCTCGGTGACAACCTCGCGTAGCAGCGGTTGCTGCCCCTGCTTGGTGCGCAATTGTTCCTCTGCCGCTCGCAGATTGCGTTCCAGCTCGGTGATCTCGCCATAACGCAACTCGGCGGCGCGGTTGAGGTCGTAATTGCGTTCGGCCTCTTCGGCTTCGAGGCGCAGCTGCTCGAGTTTTCCACGCAATTCCTGCACCCGCCGGATCGCCTGCCGTTCGGCCTCCCACTGGGCGTGGCGTGAATCGGCCTCGGCCCGCAGATCGGCAAGTTCCTTGCGGAGCTCCTCGAGACGAGTGATGCTCGCCGCGTCGGTCTCCTTGGACAGTGCCGCCTCTTCGATCTCCAGCCTTGTCACCTTCCTGGTGAGTTCATCGAGTTCGGCCGGCATCGAGTCGATTTCGGTGCGCAGGCGAGCACATGCCTCATCGACGAGGTCGATGGCTTTGTCCGGTAGGAAGCGGTCGGTGATGTAGCGATGCGACAGGGCCACCGCGGCGACCAGCGCGCCGTCCTGGATCTTCACGCCGTGGAAGACCTCGAGGCGCTCGCGCAGGCCGCGCAGGATCGACACCGCGTCCTCCATGTTGGGCTCGTCCACCAGCACAGTCTGAAATCGGCGTTCCAGTGCCGCGTCGGCTTCGATGTGCTTGCGGTACTCATCCAGGGTGGTGGCGCCGATCATGTGCAGCTCACCGCGGGCTAGCATGGGCTTGAGCATGTTGCCCGCGTCGAGGGAACCGTCACCGCCGACCGATCCCGCGCCGACCACGGTATGCAGCTCGTCGACGAAGAGCAGGATGCGGCCCTCGGCGGCCTTCACCTCCGACAACACCGCTTGCAGCCGCTCCTCGAACTCGCCGCGGTACTTCGCCCCCGCCACGAGCGACCCCATATCGAGGGAGAAGATCGTCTTCTCGCGCAGGCCTTCTGGCACATCGCCGCGGACGATGCGCTGAGCCAGGCCCTCCACGATCGCGGTCTTGCCGACGCCGGGATCACCGATCAATACTGGATTGTTCTTGGTCTTCCTGCTCAAAATCTGTGTCACCCTGCGGATCTCGGCGTCTCGACCGATGACCGGGTCCAGCTTGCCCGCGCGGGCCTCGGCCACGAGGTCGCGGCCGTACTTCTCCAGTGCCTCGTAGGCGCCCTCCGGGGTCGCCGAGGTCACCCGCTGATTGCCGCGCACCGTGGTGAGCGCCTGCAGGAACGACTCCCTGGTGATGCCCTGCCCCGCGAGGATCCGTCCCGCGGCAGTGCCCGATCCCTCTTCTGCCAGCGCCATGATCAGATGCTCCACCGACACATAGGAGTCCTTGAGCCGCTTGGCTTCACGCTCGGCCGATTCGAGCAGCGCGGCCAATCGCCGGGTGACCATCACCTGACCGGGTGCGGCGCCGGGACCGCTCACCTTGGGGCGGCGCGACAGCTCGCGATTCAGCTCGGCCCGCAACGCGTCGAGATCCGCGCCCGCGTGGTCGAGCAGCCGGGGCACCAGCCCGTCCTGCTGGTCGATCAAGGCGAGCAGCAGATGCTCCCCGTCGACCTCGCTGTGTCCCGATCGCGTGGCCGCGTTCTGCGCTTCGCTCAACGCTTCCCGGGACTTTTCGGTCAACGTGCTGGTGTCCATCGTGGCGTCCTCCTTCGGGGATCGGCTTCGAGTTCTTCGATTCGGTCCAGCAGATCGAGCACCAATCCGATGGCCGCGTAGTTCAATCCGAGCCCGGACCGCAAGCGCTGGATTCGGGCGACAACAGCCACCGCGGACGGTTCGAAGCGCAGTTCTCCGGTGACATCGCGAACGCCGTCGAGCAGCCCGAGCGCGACCAATCTGCGCACCATGTTCGGATGCAGACCGCAGCGCCGGGAGAACTCGTCGAGCCGCAGCCCCGCTCGCCGCACGATCACGTATCCGGGTGTGGGCGCACTCATCGCTCTCTCCTCGGATCGAAGGCCGACGCGGCAGCCAACTGCTCGAACAGCTCACGTTCCCGCGCCGTCGGTTTCACCGGCACCATGACCTTGACCTCGGCATACAGATCGCCGTCGGCGCCGCGGGGATTGGGCATGCCCGCACCACGCAATCGCAGCTTGCGCCCGGTCGAGGATCCCGGTGTCACTTTGACTTTCGCCTCACCACTCGGGGTCGGGACCGCGACAGTGGCCCCGAGCACCGCCTCCCACGGGGACACGGGCAGATCGAGGTAGATGTCGCGGCCGACCAACCGGAAGCGCGGATGCGGTTCGATACGCACGACCAGGTAGAGATCTCCGGCAGGCGCGTCGCCACTGCCCCTGCCGCCCTGACCGGACAACCGGATCCGCTGCCCGTCGATGACCCCGGCCGGGATGTCGACGTCGTAGCTGCGCTCGCCGAGCCGTAGCTTGCGTTTGCCGCCGCGGTAGGCCTCCTCGACGGTCAGCTCCAGGACAGCCTCCTGATCGGCGCCGGGAATCGGTCCGTATCCGCCCCCGCGACCACCGAAGATATCGCCGAATATGTCACCGAAGTCGACGTCACCGTTGAAACCGCGACCGACGTGCACACGGGCCCCGCGCCCGAAGCCACCCCCGACTCCACCGAAACCACCGCCGCTCGCCCCGACCCGTTCGTCGTAGTCCTGCGGCACCCGCCGGAAGTCCGCCCCGAAGCGGTCGTAGCGACCTTTCGTCTCCGGGTCGGAGAGGACCTCGTAGGCCTCGCTGACCTCTTTGAACCGATCTTCCGCCGCCGGATCGGCATTCACATCCGGGTGATATCGCCGCGCCAGCTTGCGATACGCCTGCTGGATCTGGTCCTTGTCGGCATCGCGGGAAACCCCTAGGACCTCGTAGTAGTCACGCGCCACCGACGCTCACCCCTCGGCTCTGGTAACGATCACGGCCGCCGGACGTAGCTGGTCTCCGTTCTCGCCGTAGCCGGGGCGCAGCACCTCGACCACGGTCCCCGGCGGGAGATCGGGCCGGTCGACCACACCGGTCACCTCGTGCATTTGCGGGGAGAACGGGACTCCCACCTTCGAATGTCTCGGGTAGCCGAGCTGTTCGAGCACCTGCACCGCCTGGTCCCGGATCGCGCGCACTCCCGCGACGAATGGGTCGGTCTCGCTGTTCGTGTGCGCCAGAGCCAGTTCCAAGTTGTCCAGCATCGGTAGCCAGGCTCTGGCCACCTTCGCTCGTTCGGCCATGCGCTCTCGATCGAGATCTCTGGCGTAGCGTTTGCGTAGATTGTCCAGATCGGCCGCGGTGCGCCGCCAACGGTCTTCCCACTGGGCGAGCCGGACATCGGGTTCCTCGACCGCGTCCGGGTCGGGGGTGTCGGGGATCGACTGGTCTGCGGAGGTTTCCATCGGGAGCCTCCTCAGCTCCGGTCGAACTCGGCGTCGATCACGTCGTCGTCACCGGGCGAGCCGGTCGCTGCACCCGCGCCCGCGTAGCTGGACGGTCCCTCGCCGCCGCCGGATTGCGTGGGCTGCAACCCGTACAGCAATTGCTGCAGTTCCGAGGTCAGCGACTGCACCCGGTCCAGCGGCGCTTCTTCTTTGACGGCCTGTCTGGCGTCGGCGATCAGCATCTCGGCACGTGCCCGCTCATGCGGCGGCGCGCTGTCCCCCAGCTCGCCCAGCCGCCGTTCCACCTGGTACGCGGCCGAATCCAACGCGTTGCGGGCGTCAACGGCTTTGCGTAGTTGCTCGTCTTCGCGGCGGTGTCGCTCGGCCTCGGCGAGCATCCGATCGACCTCGCTCTGGTCGAGATTGGACTGCTCGCTGATCGTGATGCTCTGCTCTTTGCCGGTGTCCTTGTCGCGAGCGGTGACATTGAGGATGCCGTTGGCGTCGATGTCGAAGGTGACCTCGACCTGCGCTTGGCCGCGTGGCGCCGGCCGGATGTCCTCGAGCCGGAACCGGCCGAGCACCCGGTTGTCGGCGGCACGCTCGCGTTCGCCTTGGAGCACAACCACATCGACCGCGGGCTGGTTGTCCTCCGCGGTGGAGAACACCTCGCTGCGCCGGGCCGGGATGGTGGTGTTGCGTTCGATGATCTTCGTCATCACCCCGCCCTGGGTCTCCACGCCCAGCGACAGCGGCGTGACATCCAGCAGCAGCACGTCGGAGACCTCGCCCTTGAGCACGCCCGCCTGAACCGCCGCACCGAGCGCGACCACCTCGTCCGGGTTCACGCTCATGTTCGGGTCCTTGCCGCCGGTCAACCGGCGTACCAACGCCTGCACCGCCGGGATACGGGTGGAACCACCGACCAGGATCACCTCGTCGATGTCATTGGCGGTCACCTTGGCATCGGTCATGGCCTGCTCGACGGGGCCGAGGCAGCGCTGCACCAGATCCGCCGTCAAGTCCTCGAACTTCGAGCGCATGAGCGTGGTGGTGAGATGCTTGGGTCCGTTCGCGTCGGCGGTGACGAAGGGCAGATTCACCTGTGTCTGTGACACCGAGGACAATTCGACCTTGGCCTTTTCCGCTGCCTCGAAAAGTCGTTGCAGCGCTTGCGGATCGGCACGCAGGTCGATGTGCTCGTCATGCTGGAATTCGTCGGCGAGATGGTCGACGATGCGCCGGTCGAAGTCGTCACCGCCCAAATGCGAATCACCCGCGGTGGAGCGGACCTCCACGACGCCGTCACCGACATCGAGCAGGCTCACATCGAAAGTACCGCCACCGAGGTCGAACACAAGCACCGTTTCGTGGGTCTGCTTGTCCAGTCCGTACGCCAAAGCGGCGGCCGTCGGCTCGTTGATGATGCGCAGGACGTCGAGTCCCGCGATCCGGCCCGCGTCCTTGGTGGCGTTGCGCTGCGCGTCGTTGAAGTAGGCGGGCACGGTGACCACCGCTTCTTTGACCCGCTCCCCCAGATACTTGCTCGCGTCATCGACCAGCTTGCGCAACACCAGCGCGCTGATCTCCTCGGGTGCGTACATCTTGCCCCGCACATCGAATCGGGCAACACCGCCCTCGCCCTCGACGACGTCGAAGCTCACCGCCTTGGCTTCCGCGGAAATTTCATCGAAGTGACGCCCGATGAATCGCTTCGCCGAATAGATCGTGCCCTTCGGATTCAGGATCGCCTGCCTGCGCGCGAGCTGACCGACAAGTCGCTCACCGCTCTCGGTGAAGGCGACCACCGATGGCGTGGTGCGTGCGCCCTCGGCATTGGCGATCACCACCGGCTCCCCACCCTGCCAGCTCGCGATGACAGAGTTCGTAGTTCCCAGATCGATTCCTACAGCAGTGGCCATATCAATTCCTTCGGATCGGCGCGACCGCCCCGGCCGCCGGATACTCGACACCGCCAATCCTGCCGACCGCCGCACAGCCACAACACGGCCCGACAAGGCGAAAAGACGCTCGCCTATTGGTCCTGCCAGGACAAGACGGTCCGCTACCGATCACGAAGACAATCGCCGAAGGCATCTGCGAACCGCCGAGAACGGATTCGGCGATCAACGACGGGCACGCGCGCCGCACCCGCCCTCCCCATCACGCATGGTCAGAGCCATTCCGTTGTTCGTCGATGCGCTGGCGCTGGCGGGCCCCGTAGGCCGCCTCCTTGACCGCTGTGTCGTCCTCGAGACCGGACCCGAGGGCTCCACCGATGGTCGCGATAGACGCCAGCAACCAAGCAAGGGTGAGGTAATCGGAGAAGTTCACCCCGTGCCCCAGGACGGGGGACAGCAGTTCCGGAGAAAGAGTCAGCCACGCGGTGAACAGCAGCAGGCAGAACAGGGCCACATGCAGGACGCCGACGCCGAGGACCAGAGTGATCACGGTCGCCAGGTTGTACAGCACCGATCGATCGCGTGCGGCTGCCGACCGGGGCCGCTCCCAGAGTTCGTGGTCGAGGATCAGCCACAGAACCATCGCGACGAGAGACAGGACCGTCGCAGCGCTCATACGCCATGGGCCCATCGTGTCGGCGAACATCCAGATCGTGTCGGTGGCCAGTGCGATCGCTCCGGTGGCGAAAGCACCGACGAGTACCTTCGACAGTCCGGTGACCAGTCGCCACGGCCGGTTGGCCCGTACCATCCCCGACAACAGGCGCAATCGCCGCAGTCCCGGCGGTGTGAAGTACCGGACACCGCTCGCGATCTGCACAGACGGAAACCGTCGCGCCGCCCGGGCAGGCGTGAGTTCCGGGTCACCGAGCATGTGAATGATCGCGAGTTCGGTGACAGTGCGGACGCGTCGTTCGATCGCGATGCCGCCCACCCCGGGCACGGAGATAAGCGCGAATCGGTGGTCGGCACTGACATCGGCCACCACCGGCAGCGTGTCCTCACGGCGCGGCAGATCTGTGAGGTACACAACCAGGTCCTCGGATTCCGCGGACGGATCGACCGTCTCGATCACCTCGGCGAAATCAGCTCCCTCGGCGAGAAGATAGGGCTCGAGGCGCACGCACATCGACCACTGGCGCTCAGGCCCGCCACGGCTTCGCAGCCGTTCCGGCAGGCGCTCCGCGAGGCTTTCCGCCACCGCAGCAGGCTTGCCCGGATCCGCGATCAACAACACCGAGACCCGCTCACCAGCCGCATCGGCCCTCCAGCGCCCGTTCGCGTCCACCGCCCTCGAATACCCTCGCGAGCCGGGCACAAACTCCAAGCAGCAAGAGCGAACGACGCAAGCAACTGCTCCGAGTGGCACTTGGGTCATGCGGTCACCCGCAGAAAGGGGAGGTCACGCTCCAACGGACCGAGTCCGGTCCGCCGTCCAGCCGCGCGAGATCACAGCCACTATGCGCATCGCGGCTGACCGAATTTCCGCGTGACTTCGTCGTCGGTTCGATCCGACCCAGGTCGATCGCGTAGGGCCGAGGGCATGCAGGTCCGGGTTGGTCGCACCACCCCGACGACCGTGCCGCGGTCGCCGACGCACTCGCGGCCGCGGTACGGGATCACGGGGCATTCGGCAGCCACCACCGCGTCATCGACACACCGCCGGAGTCCACCACGAGGTGATGGTGGTGGGCGACGGAATGTTCGACGCGACCGGGACCGTGGTCGGCACGCAAGGCTATTTCATCGACCTGACCACCAGCATCGCCAGCTACCGACGAGAATCGCTCGACGAGTCGCTGCCCGACATGATCCGCCAACCGCGCGGACATCGAGCAGGCCAAAGGGATTCTGGTCCTGGCCTACGGGCTCAGCCCCGAGCAGGCCTTCGCGACGCTGCGGTGGCGATCCCAGGAGACCAACGTCAAACTACGGGTCTTGGCGCGGCGCCTGGTCGCCGCGGCCAGAGCACTGCGCGGAGGACCCCCGCAGCAACGACTACGGATGGACCACATCCTGCTGAGCCTGCACGAATATCTGGATCCGCCCGAAGTCCAAACCTGACCGCAGGGGTAAAGAGTTTGCCCGGCCCCCAGGTCAGTGGCTGATCGACTCGTCACCAGGGATACCGCGCGGATCCCCCGAATGCCTTGCCTGCCAGCCCCCCGAGAGCCTGCACGGCCCGCCGGTCAGGTGCGTGGTGGTAGTCGAACGGTGTTCTGGTCGAGGGTGGAGAACCTAACGCAGCAGACGCGCATCGGGCGAAATTTTCCCCTGCATCGGATAGGTCAGGTTGGACTCCAAGAACCTGCACAATCAACGAACGCTCCGACTACGTGCCACAGCAGACCCGGTACTGACCTTGTCGATATCGCGGCATGAGCCGCGGGTCAGTTTGCCTGCAAAGAGGACGCCGTGCGGCTGATTTCGAACATCGGCAGGCGGCCTCATCCCTTGCGGCCCGCAACGCGATGGGCCGTCGGCAGACGATTCACCCACCGACAGCCCATGCCACACCTGTGGTCAGACGTAGGTGAAGGGCAGTGCGTTGCTGGTGCCGTTCAGCTCGATCTTGACGGTGACGTCCACGGTGCCTGTCCCTGTCGGGGAGATGGCCGTGATCTGGGTGTCGGAGTCGATGGTGAACGTGGTCGCCGTCGTACCGAAGCGCACGGTCAAGGGACCGACATTGGCGAACCCGGAGCCGGTGATCACCACCGTGCTGAAAGTCGTCGCCGGTCCGGTGTTTGGTGTGAGGGTGGTGAGAACTGCTGCCATGGTTCGACTCCCAGTCGAAATAGTGTGAAAAGGCTTGCCTTGCAACGAATGTCGATCTTGTGGTGACATCCGTCACATTCAGTAGGCCTCCGGTGGCAGCGCTTCGTCAAGCGATCCGGAGCCCGTTTTCGGTACGGTTTCGTCACGGTTTCGACCCGGTGATTCGCGGCGTATTCGCGGGGATTCACACGCGAGCACGCAAGCGGGTCGAGTATCGGTTGCAGCGATGGCCGGAGACCCCGAACACCTACTCGGGACCGTCACGCTCGGCCGACCCCTGAACCCCGGTGGGCCGGTCGCTGTGGCGACACTCCGATACCGGGCCAACGCCGCACCGACCCTGTTGGGTGAGGTAAACATGCAGCTAGTCGGCTATTTCCCGAATCCGGCAGGAAGCAGGACGGTGATAATGGGATCGGTGGCGGCGACGCTGAGCCGGGAAGTGCTGGATGCCTGCGGTGATCTGAAATCCGGGCAGCGGCACCGGTATCTGCTGTTGCGTCTGAGCGGCGAGGGGCGGATCGAGGTCGAAAGCAGCGGTATCGGCAACGATCACGGGCAGTTGCTCCAAGAATTGCCGCAGACCCGCTGCCGGTGGGTGCTCTACGACTTCACCGACACCCCACGCGGCGGTCTGGCGTTGATCACGTGGCTGCCTGAGCAGGCCACCATCAAAGAACGCCTGCTCTACACCGCGGCGACTCGCCTACTACGGGCGGAGTTGCCCGGTATCGACCTCACCATCGAGGTCGAGGATCGCACCGAATTGTCTTACGCAACCCTGTTCACCACCACCTGAAGCGAACGCCCTGGCCTGTTTCGACACACCCGCATCACCGCTGCTGCCCGATACCGGGGCTCGGCGTCGGGAACTCTGTCGGCGCCACGGTGGGGATCTGCGTCGGAATCTGCTGTGGCACAGGGCAGGGAGCCCGAGCACCCGCCCGAGGTGCACAGATCGGCCCTACCTCGGGCGGGCCCGCCCGAGGCTCCCGCCCGAGGGTTTGACCAGCCCTGCCAATCAGCGTCACGACGAAATCCTCAGCGTCTGTCCTCTTGGGCGCAACCAGGCCGGAAACGATTGCGCCCAAAACGTTTCTCATCCGCCACGGGCGCGAGTCCGAATCACCTACGGGTACAGCCCCGCCCGCACACGGAGAGATGCGGGGGGGTTGTGCCTTGTCAGGGCGGTGAAAGGGCGGGCCGTTGAGAACCGGCTGGGCGTCATGCCCCTGCGGCCCGCCTCGGCACAGGGAACAGGTGGCATGGGATATCCGCAGTTCGACCCCACCACAGAACGCACCCTGCCCGCAGGCGTGGATGTGGCTCTGGTCGTGGCCGAAGGCGATGATCACGGCTTGTACGCGGTGTGGAACACCTTCCACCACACCCACTTCCTGCGCGAAACCCTCACCCGGCTCGACCACGGCGAACTCGACCGCGGCTACGGATTCGACTCCGCCACCGCCCGCGACACCCTGCGCGAGAACCTGGCCCGCCACGCCCAGGTCACCGAAATCCAAGCCCTGGAGGCCAACCGCCGCTTGACCGAAGGCCTCACCGGGCAACGGGGCTTCGTCGTCGACTGCGCCCGCCAGGCCGGGCACACCTGGAAGGCCATCGGCGCAGCGCTCGGCATCAGTGGCCAGGACGCCTTGGACTGGTACACCCGCAATATCGACCACACCACCGAACCGCTCGGACGCCGCACCGACCCTGTTCACGCCGCGGACCGTGCCTGGCCACGCAAGCTCGGCGCCGGGGGTCGGCCGCGCAGGATCGTGCCCGTGACACGCCGCGTCGACGCGGCGATCTCCACTTCGCAGGGTGAGGGCCGGTAGTGTCGCGGGTCGTCACGGCCGGTGTTCGGGCAATGGGACCGGTCGTGGCATCCACACCGCGGTAACCGTGTGCCTGCCCGGGATATCGGTCCCCTCCACATTCCGGGCGGGTACACGGTCAGGGCTCGGTATGGGAAGGTGAGCGATGCGTGCCCCGTTGCACGCCGAGCTCGACCGGCTCGCGGCAGGGTTGCAGGTCTCGCGGCAGGGTTGCAGGTGATGTGTCGCCGTGATCGTGCCGCGATCGCCGCTGCCACCCATGCTCTGGTCGATGCCGACATCGACGCCGCCGAACACGCCCTGGATCTGTGTCGCGAGATCGAGGACAGCCGGCGGCCAGTGAAACCTCCGCGGTGTCGCTGGTGGCCTTGCAGGCACCGGTCGCGGGCGAGTTGCGCCAAGTCGTGGTCGCGGTCGCGGTCCAACTGGTCGGGGACCTGGTCCGCAGGGCCGCCCTGGCCGGTCATATCGCCGAGATCGCCCGCCTGTCACCCCGAACACGCTGTCCTGGAACCGGTTCGGGTGATCGTGGCGAAGATGGGTGCGGCGGGGATCGCGATGGCCACCACCACCGCGCAGATCCTCGGTTCACGCGATCCGGTCGCCGCCGCCGGCCTGGAGCGACGAGACGATCTGATGGACGAACTCCTGGCCACGACCGCGGCCCCGGACTGGCCCGGCACAGTCGCGGCCGCGGCCGATGCGACCCTGCTGGGCCGCTACTACGAACGCTTCGCCGATCACACCGTCCACGCGCGGTCTGCGTACCGTGTTCGTCGCCACCGGCCGATATCCCACCGGCACCACCACGCACCCCGAAGAGTGAACCGGTCACAACAGGCCCTTGTCCGCGAATCGCCGCACCGACCGATCCTGCGGGCGCTCCAAGCCCGGGACGCGGTGAAATGCGTGGTGGGCACCGAGCGGGACGTTATCCGGCAACTGAGTTGCACGGTCGAGCTGAGCTGGCCACCGAGTCGGGCCTGCTGGTGGCGTGCCCGTCACCGCGGGACTGGGTTCCAGGTCGCGGCCGCGCTCGACGAACTCGCCCTGCGGGTCAAGATCGACCCACTGGTGCGGTTGATGATGCGGTTCGACACCGCCCGCATCCACTACAGCTTGCACGTGTGGACACCCGAAGCGATGATCCAACACCGCAGCGAAACCATCGACCTCGCCGACTTCACCACCGTGCTCGCAGGCCACGCCCACGACATCCGCACCTACCAAAGGCAGTAACCCGATCGCGCCGTCGCTCCGCCGATCGCCGCGAGACTCTCGACGAACAACTGCCCGAGATCGTGGCCGCCCGCGAGGTCATCGACGTCGCCAAGGGCGTCCTGATGGTCGTCTACGGCATCAACACCGAACAGGCCTTCCAAGTGCTGCGGTGGCGATCCCAGGAAACCAACACCAAACTGCGGACCCTGGCCGAGAAACTCATCGCCGGACTGGCCAGCTTCGGCGGCGCCGACACCCACACCCGCACACGCCTGGACCACCTCCTACTCACCGCCCACGAAACCCCCTGAACGGCCACCGCGCGAGCCGCCCGATGCTGTCGCAGAATCGGGCGGTTCCAGCGGGTCGGACGGTGTCGACCCGACCCCGGTGACCGTGACTGTCTGGCACCGATCAACGCTGACTGCTGTAGCGAAAATGCTTTGACCAGCGATTAAGTCTGTGCCCGGGGGTTCGTGATCCCGGAAGGAGGTGAGACCCATGGGTTCCTTCGGACTCGATTTCGGGGTCGACTTCGGCCTGTTCCTGAAGTGGCTGGCGGTGACGTTCGGACTGGGCTTCGGCCTCAGTTGACCACCACCCCGACAGACCTTCTCGGTCCACCACCAAACAGGAGGCAGCCTCTTCCGCGAGGCGCCCAGCTGGTCTCGTGCAGCGCAGGAGCGGGCGAATAACTACCGCCGCCCACCGACGTTCCGATTGAGCTGCCGGCTGTGGTGACGTTGGTTTCGGTGATCTGTCAGGGCAATCTCGCCGCGTTCGCGCGGCAGGCAGGTTCAAGGACCCGCCCGGATCCGGGCCGCGGTGCTCCGGGCGGTCCCCTGCATCCACACAGGTCACAGCCAGGTGCGCCGGGGAACCGAGCCAACTGTGACCAGGTCAGACCCTAAACTGCCGGGCCGGCGACGCCGGGGATCGCGCTGTCGACCGGATGTGTCGCAGCGAGCCACCGGGGGTGAGCGATTCGACATCGTTCCGTTAGCGCTCGGAGCTGTTCGGTCGGGACCGGTGCCGACCAGAATCGTGGGCAATGGTCATACCGGGAGCGGGTTCGGCTCAGCGGTTGGACTGCCGGGTGGAACTCACCTGGCCCTACGGTCGCGGCCGTTGGTGGGACACCTACCTGTTGGGCACCCGCAGCCAGCTCGGCGCCGCGCTCGACGAGCTGGCGGTACGCATCGGTGCGGACCCGTTGACCCACAGCATGGCGACGGCGGATCCGCAGGTCCCGATCGCCTACGAGCTGGCCGTCTCCGAGCGCGGGGGCCTACTGCTGCGGTTCAGCCTGCGCCCGCCGTTGCTGGAGCTGCCCGAGCAGCTGCGCACCCACGCGGCCGAGGTCAGGACAGCCCACCGCCTCCCCCTTCGGCCGTAGCCCGATCCCACGTTCCCGGCGGACGCGTGTGCCCGAAACATCGGCGGCCCATACTGGCCACAACGCAAAACATGGGAGCAGCGTGCGCACACTCGGACGGCCTATCGACATCCTGATCGTGGAAGACGATCCCGGTGACGAGCTGATGACCATCGAAGCCCTCGAAGAGAACCGCGTCGGCAACACCCTGCACGTGGCCCGCGACGGCGAGGAAGCCCTGGACTTCCTCTACCGCACCGGCGACCACCTCCGGGCGCCGCGCCCGGGGCTGGTCCTGCTCGATCTCAACCTGCCCAAATACAGCGGGCGCCACATCCTCGAACGCATCAAAGCCGATCCGGACCTGTGCGATATCCCCGTGGTCGTGCTCACCACCTCCTCGTCCGAGGACGACATTCTGAGCAGCTACCAAGGCCACGCCAACGCCTACGTCACCAAACCGGTCGACCTGAGCGAGTTCCTCGACGCGATCAAGAAGATCGATGACTTCTTCGTCCAGATCGTCGCACTGCCCAACCACCCCTGACGCACTCGCGCAGGAGCTTCGTCGGCGACATCGGTATACAGCCTCATCCGGACAACTTCGATGCGCCCCAGCGGCCTTCCGCGCTGGCGCACCGGCCTGTCAGGAATCCTCGGCAGTACCTCGGCCGCGGCCGAGGTACTGCCACGACGGGTGGGTGCCGTGGCCTGCTGGCCGACCCGGACCGCTCCCTGGGCGAGCACCGGCTGGATCCGGAGCAGGCGGTGACGGCGCTGCGGGTGATCAAGGCCGCCCAACAAGGCTCGGGTTCACCCTCGACGAGGTCACCGAGCTGCTGGAGGCCACCCGCTACGGGCACCGGCGTACCGATGCCGGGTTACAGGCCCGCGCTGCCACGGAACTCGCCGAAATCGATACCAAACTCGCCGAACTCACTGCCGTGCGCGACACCCTGCTCGCAGCGTTGGCCGCAGGCTGCGACGACCTGCTCGCATACAGCGAAAGTCCCTGCTGGCCAATCCCATTCAACCACAACGACCCCACCGATGCGAAGAACACGAGCGAAGCGGGAGGTCGTTGTGGATGCTGACCGAACCGGTACCGGCCGTCGCTGGTGGGCCGCGCCGATCGGGCTCGGCGCGGCACTGTGCGTGGCCTGTTGTATAGCCCCGATCCTGATCGCCGCCGGAGTCCTGGGTGGCGGCGCGCTACTGGTCGGGCTGTCGTGGCTGGAACCTCTCGGGTTCCTGCTTCTCGGAGTCGGGCTGGTCGGGCTGATCTGGTCAGGCACCCGCACCGGGCGCAGCACTTGCTGTGGCGGGGACGACAACGCTACGACGGGGTGTGGGAGCGCGGGATGTGGTTGCACGGCCTCGGTGGATTCGTCACCGTAGGCTGCCGACCGTGACTGTCGTCCGTTCTGTGTTGTTGTTCGTGCTGGCTGCGGTCGCCGAGATCGGCGGTGCGTAGATGGTCTGGCAGGAGTCCGCGAGCACCGCGGCTGGGCCTGGATCGGAGCCGGGGCGATCGCGATCGCGATCGCGATCGAAGTGTACGGGCTCGTCGCCACCTTGCAACCCGATGCCGATTTCGGTCGCATCCTCGCCGCGTACGGCGGGGTGTTCGTCGCCGGATCACTGCTGTGGGGCATCGCCCTGGAAGGCTTCCGCCCCGACCGCTACGACCTCACCGACGCGCTGTTGTGCCTGGCCGGGGTTTGTCCGCGACGGGACCGGCGACGATGGCGGGTGCTCGACCGATGAGGGAGTCGTCGGTCAGGGCCGCGACCATGAACAGGGCGAAGTCGACGCGGCGGGTCAGGTTCGATGCCAGGTCCGGGTCGCCGACATGGTCACGCCAGATCGGAAGTCCTTGGCTCGGGCCTTCTTCCAGGTCACTGCCGCGTACCACGGTCCAGCGGGTGTCACTGGCGAAGATGAGATCGCACGCGCGTACCTGGTCGTTCAGGTCGGCGACGCGAGCGATCCTGGCGAGCGCTCCGAACACGGCGACGAACGCGCGGAGTTTGCGGGTGTAGCGATCTTGTCCGTCGAGGGTGATGTGCCATCCGCACGAGAACACCAGCCGAGCGTCTCGGCGGGCGTGGTCGAGTACCGCTCGGGCGGTTCCCGAGGAATAGTCGCGCATTCCCCACGGGACGAGCACGGTCAGTACGCCGTCGCAGCCTTCGACCGCGTCGGCGATCACGGCGGGGTCGTCGGTCTGGCCGGGCACGATTTTGATCCGGTCGGCGAATCGGTCGAGTTTGGCGACACTGCGTTCCCGGCAGACGCCCACGACTTCGTAGCCGCGGGTGAGGGCGTGTTCGATCATGTACTGACCGAGTTTCCCCGAGGCTCCGACGATGCAGACCCGCATCGATCGGGTGTTTTCGCTGTGAGTGTTCTGGTCGGCTGTCATAGCTCCCACTTCCCCGATCTCCCTTACGTCATAAGGGAGCCTTACGAGATAAGGTAGACTTACAAGGTAAGGTCGTCAAGACGTGGCGTTCGGAGGTTACGAAGGGGCACATGACGGAAGAATCGAATGGCGGTGTCGGACAGAGGATTCCGCTGAGCAGGCAGCGGGTGGTGCTGACCGCGGTCGCGGTCGCCGACGAGATGGGAGTCGAGGCCTTGACCATGCGCAAGGTCGCCGATCGCCTTGGAGTCGAGGCGATGTCGCTCTACCACCATGTCAGCGGTAAGTCCGCGATGCTGGACGGCATGGTGGACGCGGTCTTCGCCGAGATCGACCCGCCCGAACCGAACGCGAGCTGGCGAGAGGGGCTGCGACAACGCGCGGAGTCGGTGCGCGCCGCGCTGCTACGGCATCCATGGGCCGTCGGGTTGGTGGAATCGCGAGCCCACCCCGGCCCCGCCACATTGCGCCACCACGATTCGGCGATCGGCGTCCTACGCGAGGCCGGGTTCTCCATACCCATGACCGCTCACGCAGTATCGGTCCTCGACAGCTACATCTACGGCTTCGTCCTGCAAGAGATCAATCTGCCGTTCAACGACTCCACGGATATCGAAACAGTCGCCACCGACATCCGGAACGCGATGCCCGTCGACGAATACCCGCACCTGTCCGCCTTCATCGCCGAACACGCACTCCAACCCGGATACGCCTACGCCGACGAATTCACCTACGGACTCGACCTGATCCTCGACGGCCTCACCACCCGGATGACCAGGCCACCGAACTCCGCGGGACGATAGGACACTGCCATAGTCCCCACTCCTCTCTACGAGTCGCCCCGCGGTCACGGAGCGACGACGTTACCGCGAACGCGCTCCCCACGAATTCCGGCTTCGCCGCACCACTTTCATCCGCGACACCACCGAACAGGCATGAACCGACCCACACGCTGGAGTGGCCGAAATGGCGATGAAACAACGCGCCCACAATCCGCATCGCCAAACCACTGTCGGACAGCAACTGCTGCACGACCTGGCCGCGCCAGGCGACATCCTCCACGACAACCTTTGCACCGCACCCGGACGGCCCGACGGGGCGACCGTCGCCTGGCTGATCGATTCCCCTGCGGGCGTCGCCGGGTCGCCACCCAGATACCGCCGACCTCGAATCACCCATATCGAGCTCTCCGACACTCGGTACCTGCGCAAGATCGACCGGCAGTGGCAACGACTGCCCTATTTTCTCGGAGAATGACAGCGGACAGCACCACCTCGACTGTGCCGGGCATGCCGGGAGCCAACGACTGGCGACGCTTGGTCGCTATTTTCGCCATCACCCAAACCGTCGGCTACGGCACCATGGTCCAGGCAATCACCGTGCTGCTGGTCCCGATGTCGGAAACCCTCGACGTCTCCCGGACAGCGGTGACCGGCGCGGCCACGATCTCCACCCTGGTCGGCGCGCTGGCCGCGGTTCCCGTCGGCACGCTGCTCGATCGCTACGGCGGCCGAGCCCTGATGACCACCGGTTCGGCCATCGGTGTGGTCGCGGTGGTGCTGTGGTCACAGGCCGAAACTCTGGCCCACCTCTATCTGGCGTTCACCCTCATCGGGCTCGCCCTGGCGATGTCGACCTACGAGGCGGCGTTCGCGGTACTCGTCGTCGCCACCGCGCCCGCGCATCGCGACCGCGCGATCATCGCGGTGGCCATGATCTGCGGACTTGCCACCAGTTTCTCCTTCTTCATCACGAGCTGGCTCGAGGGCCATCTCGGCTGGCGCGCAACGGTGCTCACCCTCGCCGCGACCCTCGCACTCATCGCCGTTCCCGCACACCTGCGGGCGGTACCGAGCACCGCCACCCACACCGACCGAGTCGCCCGACGCTCCGGCGTGCCGGTGGGCAACGCGCTGCGCGATCGCGACTTCTGGCTTCTCGTCATCGCTTTCGTGGCCCAAGCCGGGTCGACATCGGCCTTCCTGCTGATGATGGTCACCTACTTCCACGATATCGGGCACTCGGCGACAACCGCCGCCGCCCTGCCGATCGCGGTCGGTGTGGCTCAAGTCTTCTCCAGGCTCGCACTCGCTGCGCTGGCACGCCGTTACGGGATGACCCGGGTAACGATCGTGTCGTTTACTGTCCAGGGGCTCGGGCTGGTACTGCTGCCGCTGATGGGCACCTCGCTGCCCCTGACTCTGGCCTGTGTCGTCGCGTTCGGTCTCGGCTACGGCGTCAGCGTCGTCGCGCGCCCGTCGATCATCGCCGACACCTTCGGTGTCCCCCGGTTCGCGAGCATTCTGGCGGTGATGACCGTGCCGCTCGCGCTGTCGAGGGCGGGAACGCCGCTCGCGGCCGCGTGGCTCAGCGACTGGCGATTCCTGCTCCTCGTCGGCACCGCGGCACTGCTGGCCGCCGCAGCGCTCGTGCCACTGACCATTCCTAGACGGGCAGGCCGGGACGAACTGATCGCGGTCGACGGACCAACACTCCCCGAGAAGAAGCAGACCGAACCGCCCGCGTAGCGTCGAGGCGCCGTATTTCCTGTGGAACCGTCCTCACCCTGCCGAACCGTCGCTACCTCGACCGCAGTTTCGTGCCCGCTACCAGTTCCGCCGAATGCGGCAGTCGATCGTGGTTCGGCGATCGACCGCCCTCGCACTGTTTGACGCCGGTGAAGACCACCTCGGCTGCTGCGCCTGATCAGATTCGCCGAGCCGTTCCGCCTCCACCCCTGCCCAGCACACCCGGACCCACTCATCGGCTCCATCACGACGAATGCGACACCGCGCCCGAAAACGACTGCCATACAGCTGATCTCACACTACGAAATGATCGACACCACCGCACCCTATTGGCAGACACCCGAAGTGGCAGGGATCAATTCGTTGAGACGGCGGAGTTAGGTCCTGCGTGTGACCTGCTCGTCCTCACGGAAGATATATCGATCGAATCCGGGCTGGTTACCGAGGCCGTCAGCAGTGGTGTCGGGGGTGACGAACGGGCCGATGAAGACGTGCAGCTTCCAGTACTCGCCGGAGCCGTCGTCTTTGCTGCTGGTGTCATAGCCGAGATCCTGGACTCGTCTCCAGTAGTCGGTGCCCGCCGGATCTTGGATGATGTCACCCATCTTGATTTCGGTCACAGCTACCTTCTCGGTTCCCATCGGCAGAGTTTCGCATACGAAAACGAACGGGATCGCCCGGTGACCCAAGACAGATACAGCGGGCAACGCCCTCGATACGTCAGCGCGTGTCGAATAGGCAACTGACCAGTTATGGCGATCATTTATAAATGAGCGAGCGTCGCACCGGCACCATGGACGTCCTGATCCCGATCACGAGGCACCCCAATGACCGCAACGCATCAATCCGTTGCCAGGTGCGGACTGCCCTGGCCCGAAACGGTGAATGGCCGATAAGGATCGAGTTCCGGTCCGGGCTCGTCGACAGCGGTTCGGGCCGTCAGGAGCGGACGGTCGATATCGGTCCATTGACTCGGCAGCGATGAGTGGCTCACCGTGCGCAGAGACCCCGACGATGAGCCGGGCGCAGCTCGGTGCCAACAGGTCACCGCGGCCTGGGCCTGCGGTCCGGGGATACCGATGCCACTGATTGATCTGCTCGCCGTGCTGGAGGAAACCGGCTCTCGAGGCGGGCGATGAACCGCTGGACGGTCCGTAGTTCGTATTCGAGTTCACGCGCGGCCGGGCTGTCGCGGGGGGTGCGTGCCAGATCGCGCCTCAATGTTTTCGCCTGAGCTGCCAGCAGATCGAGGAAGACCTGGGCTTGGGCGTGGTCGGCAGGGTCCATTTCTCGGCCGATCTGTTGTTCGTCTAGTAATCCGATATGCCCGGCTACCTGAGCCGTGGTCCTCGGCCGAGGTTCCTGGCACACTACCCCACCCCATGACCTTCGCCTTAACTAATCTGACAACCAAATTCCAGCGAGCTCGATAGTGCTGTTTGAAATGCAGAATTCGAAAGCCTTCGAGCCGGTCGCAGTAGACGGCGGTCAACTCGGCACGCTTACCCGAGGGACTGTGGAAAGACGTACATATATGGTCACGGTCTGACCGGCTGAACCTGGACGTTTCGACGGGAATGGACCGGCTTGATGTCGGAGACACTCGAGTCCGTAGCGTGGCACACGGCGGAATGGCAAACGATACGGCCGCCGCCGACCAGCCAGAGGGGTGACTGGTCGCGCACCTACCGCCACTGCCACAGATGCTGCTCGCACCACCGTCCGTCGCCGAACAAATCGGCCCGGCCTGCACGATCCACTAAGGCGCCGCACTGAGGGCCGCAGGGGCAACCGGTGCTGACCCCTGTTCGATATCGCGGCATAAGCCGCAGTTCGGTCCGCGACGGGCCTGCCGATTGGCAGGCAGCGGCTTCCGAGGCAGCGGTTCCTCCGGAATGGTGGGTTGACAGGGAACCTGTTGTTCACCTGTAGGTTTCAGCTCTCGCAGCGCGATACTGTCTGCTGTGCAGCGCTGGATAGTGGCCGGGAGTTTCCTCGGATCGTTGGGACTGATCGCGTTGGCGATACTCATGCGTCGACAAGGACTGGAAAGGCGGACCGGATCGCCAGTGTTGTCAGTATGTTCACCGGTATCTGTGGGCTGATCGCTTCCGCCGTCATTCCGGTCCTTCTCCAACGCCGCAGAGCCATAGACCGCGAATACCCGGGACTCGCCATGCTCAGGAACCTCACGCTCGAACCGAGTGGTGTTGTGTCCTACCTGGGGATCGTTGACCTGCCCAACGGTACGAAAAGCGAATGGGAGGTCGCAATCCCGCCTGCTGTCACCGTGGCCCATCCGTGGGAAAACCGGGCAAAGGTGCTCTCCGCGCTCGGACACAGCCGCCGACTCAAACTGGTCCGGCAAGTCCTGGGTTCCTCGCAACCCACCGTCGAACTGAATCCCGACGGAGCAGACCGGTCACACATCACCACTCTGGTTCGAGCCGGGTGGCTCACCCGCGTACAGGGCAACCGCTACAAAGTGCCCGGCGCACGGACACTTCCACTGCTGGCGATCATCATGGCTGCCTCTCCGGAATGAGCCTCGAGCCGATTCCGTCATGGTGAATTCGTGGTGAAGGTCCCACTCGTGGGTACGGCGGGGTTCTAGGATCGGCGCGACCGCGGCATGCTTCGCTATTGCCGCGCCAACACAAGGGGATGGTGGGGCATGGCTGATCCGATCGAGGTGTTGTGGAGCCCGGCGGGAGTGACGGTGCCCTCGCGAGGGGCCAAACCGTTGGTGGAGTCCGATACCAGCGACGGGGACTCCCCCAAGCTGGCGATCGCGATCCGGATGCTGTCGATCGACACTCCCGAAACCACCGCCGACACCCCCGCCGGCGCGGCCAGGGTCGACGAGAAATTCGCCCAACTCGCCCAATGGCTGCGCGACCGCACCGATCTGCCTGTCACCCGCCGCTTCGCCGAATACCTCATCCCCAAGATCGGCACCGGTAACGCCGGCACACTGCACTTCCAGCAGGGCAAGGCCGCCTCGGCGTTCTCCAAAGCGAACATGGCCGCCCGCCTGGACCGACCCCACGGCCCCGATCGCAGCGTGTTCGTACGCACCGCCGACGCCCCGTTCGACAACTACGGGCGTCTGCTGGCCTACCTCGCCCCGAACTACTCCGACAAGGAACGCGCGAGCATGACCCGCGCCGAGCGGTCCACGTTCAACCTCGACCTCGTCGCCGAGGGCTGGGCAGCGCCGTTCGTCATCTACCCTTCCATCCCCGGCGAACTGGACCTGCCACTGTTCCTCGACGCCGCCGCCAACGCCGTCACCGCGAACAAAGGCATCTGGAGCGAGGCGCTGACGATGCCCGCCTACGAATATCGAGCGGCGGAAAAGCTGCACGGCATCGCCGCGGACATCGTGGCCGGCGAGAAACCCACCGACCGATACGGGTGGCGGTCACGCTACTGCGCCGACCTGCGCACCCGCCGCCTGCACGGCCCCGAAGACTACTTCGATATCGACCCTGTCTACCGGCTCTGGATCTGGCCCGCCGACCTGCGCACCGCCACCGCCGACCTCAACCTCATCCCCACGCCACGCCTCACCACCACCGACTGAATCTCCGAACAAGGGGGTTCCGCTGCGCCGACCCAGCTCCAGCGGCATGCGTAGGGACCGGGCCAGCAGAACTTCCTCGACGTCGGCTTCGGCCAGCACGGGCGGTGTCTCCGGAATTGCGGCAGTAGAAATTAATAGACAGCGGCACCTGACAGGCGCCGCAGCCCTCGCTCAGGCGGTTCCTGCACCGCCCCTACCCCATCGACTTGTCCCGGCGTGGAGGCCGCAGACCGGGAATAGCGCGGCGCAACGAGGGCGCCCACAGGGTGGGCTGGTAGGTGCGGTCAAGACGTAGCGCCAGAATCCGAAAGTGATCTCGGCGAGAACCTTGCCGTGGATCTCGGGTGTGTCCCACTTTCGGGTCGCGCGTCTGCGAGGCCGACAGCCCGTCACGGGCCGGCTCGTGCGGGTCGGCAGAGGTTCCCTCAGACGCGGGTATCGCCCATTGCCCGTGCCAGGTTCGACCACCGCCCGCGAACATCCTTGACCCTTAACACTCAGGGCACCCGTGTTCCTCTACCGAGCCGATCCCAGTAGCGTTCTGCGTCGATGGTCACCCGCCCCGGACGAACCTCACCCGAGAACAGAAGCGAGTCACACCATGACAGCGGCACCAGGCCAGCGGTTCACCGGCGCGGATCACGTTGTCGCCGAGGACTCGACGCAACAGGACCTTCGGGCGTTGTTCGGCCACTCGGTCGCGGTTTTCGCGTCGTTGGCAGGTCCGTCGCATCTGCTGGAGACGGCGAACCCGGCGTTCTTCGCCGCGCTGGGTGAACAGGAACCGCGCACCGGGGTCCACCTGGCCGAACTGATACCCGGTGCGGACGGCCACGGTGTCATCACCGTGCTGGATCGGGTGTATCGCACCGGTGTGCCTCACACCGGCCGTGATATTCCGGTCGTGCTCGGCACCGGCGCGCACGCCCGGGAGGCCTTCTTCGACTTCACCTACGAACCACTGCGAGACGCTGAGGGCGCCGTGGCCGGGGTCCGGATGATCGGCGTGGAAACCACCCAGGTCAAACACGCGCAGCGGTTGATCGCCGAACAGCGTGCCCTGTTGGAGCAGATCGCCCGCCAAGCACCCCTGGCCGACGTGCTCGACGGCATGGCGCGCTGCATCGAAGACCTCGCACCCGAGCAGGTACTGGTCTCGGTGCTGCTCGCAGACCCCGACGGGCTGCACCTGCGTCACGGCGCCGCGCCGAGCCTGCCCGAGTTCTACAACCAGGCCATCGACGGAATCGCCACCGGCGAAGGAGTCGGCTCGTGTGGCACCGCCGCCCACCGACGCCAACCGGTCATCGTCACCGACATCGGCACCGACCCGTTCTGGGACGACTTCCGTGAACTGGCCGACCGCGCCGGGCTCGCCGCCTGCTGGTCGACCCCGATCCTGGCCCGCGACGGGGCACTGCTGGGCACCTTCGCCATGTACCACCGCAGCCCACGTGTACCCGACGAGGGCGACCTCGCCCTGGCCCGCATCTTCGCCGACACCGCGTCGCTTGCCATCGAACGCCACCACATCGAACAAGCCAAAGCCGAAGCCGAAGCACACGCCGAAGCCGCCCGCGCCGAACTGGCCCAAGCGCTCCAGGCCGAACACGAGTTGCGCGCGGCCGCCGAACAACGCGCCACCGCCGCCGCCGAACTCACCGCCCAAGTACGCGCCGCGGCCGCCGTCCAAGCCGCGACACCGCACCCCGAGCACTGCCAGATCGGCGGACCCGGCGGCTGCACCGCACCGGCCGAGATCAAAATCGCCGATTCGTGGGGCGACTCGGCGTGGGGCTGCCCCGACCACGTCGAGGAAGCCATCCTCCACGTCGGATCGGTGTTCATCGCCAACGAAGACCTCGGCGGCCTCGCCGCCTACCGCCACCGATAAGACCACCTATCGACGGTGTCCAGGCAGGTCGTCGAGACGGGCGGCGGTGCGTCGGTCGCCGCTTCGGCGGGTGCACCAGTTCAGGGCGCCTTGGCGGCTCATGCCAGGGCCGTGCCGACGGTGGTCCAGGTGTGGTCGGCGGGAAGGGTATCGAGGTCGGTGAGTTCGTCGTGCCGATATCGCGTGGGCGAAGGACATTTTCTGGTCGATGGGTGGGGCCGCCGAGACACGGAGGTTTCCCCGACCCGATGTCTCGACAGCCCGATATCCCCCAAACAGGCACACCTTCGGTGTTCCCGCGGCGGCTCTGTCACGGGGCGAGGGATGGGCCTACAGGGTGATTCGGAGCCGTAGCCTGGCTGGATGCCGACCGGGGTTGGGATGATCGGTCGCGGTAAATATTCGGCGGCGTGGTCGAGGAATTCCTGACCCTGCTCGGGAGTGACCGCGTTCTCGGATGAACGTTCCACAGTTGTAACCGCGCTGATGTCGCAGGTGGATAGGCTCGCGGTCGCCTCGAAAATCCTGAGGCCCGTACCGCTGGCAGTTCCTGCCCGGTCCTGCCAGGCGTGCGGGTGGCGGTGGCGGGCTTTCCGGTTCCCTCGGGCCCGCCACCGCCCTCTTGCGCGCCGTCGGCCCGCGGTGGCCGGGCTCGCTCCGCGCACAACCTGCTACATCGCAATGCCTCAGGTCGGCCATCGGGGGAACCTGAGGCCTTCGCCGGACGGCTGACCGCCCCGGGGTCGGACCGCCGTGGCAGCAGCGGATTGTCGACACGGACCGACGCGACGGCGGAGGTAACCCGAGATCAGGTTCTGATGAGACCGTGCAATCGCCGATATCAGCATCCCGGCGGTCGCGGGTCTGTCCCTGACCGCGGCGGGCATCGGCTTGCTCCGGGGTCGTGCTGCGGTCTGTGAAGGGGCAGGTGGCGCAAGCCCTCGCTTCGGGTCAGAGGGTGGCGTGCCTGATATCGACGTTGCCGTGCACGGACTCTGGTGCCTGGTGTGCCGCGGGTGCGGTGTTGAGGGCTCCACCCCTCTGGGGGATTGCCGGATCCTGGACAGTGCGGTGGAGCCGCGCACTCGGGCTGGCAGGACAGTCACCAGCCAGGGCACGCGCCGGGAAACCTCCCGGCCGCTATTACTGTATCGGTCCCGAACTCGGTGGGTGCTGCACTGCAAGACCAGATTTCGGCCTCCCGTGCGGCGGCAGGAGCGCGGGTGTCGGATGGTCGGGGATGTGACCGAATGCTTCGCGCCCGCACGGGGTGTCCGTTCTGTCCTCGTCCCCGTGGGACAGAACGGGCCCGTGGTGAACGTCTGAGGTCATGTCCCCGTGGTGCGGACATGGCACCGACTCCTTCACCGGGCAGTCATCGCCTCATGACGCACCCACCAACGATCTACCCGGTTATCGCTGTCTCAACCACGCGGGGGCCTTACCGGGTCCCGGTGAGAACCGCCGGGACCGTTCTATGCGGTCGACGCGATCCCGGGGCCTCCTGCCACCGCCGTCCTTGCCAGCGCAGCCCACGTCACGGAGCCGAGAGGTCCCCGTGCCGGTGAAACCAGTGCGGTTGTGCTCGAATACGATTCGGTGCCCGACCCCGCCTCGGTTCGCCGGGATTGTCAGAGCCAGTGGTTGCGGCGGAACGCTACGACCAGGGCTGTGCAGATCGCGAAGATGACGGTCAGGACGGCGGGGTAGCCCCAGACCTGGCGTAGTTCGGGCATGTGCTCGAAGTTCATGCCGTAGATCCCGGCGATCATGGTGGGGACCGCGGCGATGGCGACGAACGCCGAGATCTTGCGCATGTCGGTGTTCTGTTGCAGCGTGGTCTTGGCCAGCGCCGCGCTGATGAGCGCGGTGAGCGCGTCGTCGAAGTCGTGGATGCGTTCGGCGACCGCGGTGTGGTGATCGGCCACATCACGCAGGTATCGGCGCACTTCTTTCGGCAGCGGTGTCTCGGGTTTGCCGAGAGTCTGTAGCGGCAGGGCCAAAGGGACTACGGAGCGGCGCAGTTCGACGACTTCGCGTTTGAGTTGGTAGATCGAGGCGATCGCGACCTGGGAACCGGGGGTGAACACCTCTTCCTCCATCACGTCGACGTCGTGTTCGACCGCGGCGGTGACCTCGATATAGGAATCCACGACGTAGTCGGCGATCGCGTGGACCACTGCCCCGGGTCCCAAAGCCAAACGTGCGGGGTCGGTTTCGAGTTCACGGCGCACCCCGGCCAGCCCGGAGTGTTCACCGTGACGGACCGCGACGACGAAGTCGGCGCCGATGAAGATCAGCATTTCCCCGGTCTCGACGATCTCGCTGACACTGTGCAGATCGTGCTCGACATAGGCCACAGTCCGCATCACCAGGAACAGGGTGTCGTCGTAGCGGTCGAGCTTCGGACGTTGACGAGCCTGCACAGCGTCCTCGACAGCCAGCGGATGCAACGCGAAGGTTTCGGCGATCTCGTTCATCTGCTCGGTGTCGGGGTCGTGCAAACCGATCCACACGAACCCGGCACCACGTTCACGCACCGCCGCGAGAGCTTGGGCATGGGTGAACCGGCCCGGCAGGCGTAGGCCCTCGACATAGACCGCGCAGTCCACGACTGCCCGTGCGGTCGGGACCCGGATATGCGGGACAGCGGCACGATTCCAGGTGGAGCGGCGAAACGACGGCAGCGGCGAAGTCGGTGACACCCCCGCGATGCTACGACCACACCCGGCCCACCTCGCCCGATACGAACGCCGAGTCGAGTACAACCCGACCTGCACAGCAGGAATAACCGGGCTGCGGGACACAGCGGTGGCTCGGGCCTGCCGGAGTGCATGACTGCCCCGGCAGGCCCGAGAAGGCGAGCAGGCGCCGCACCCGGCACCGCTCACCCGCGAGGAGCACACCGTCGACTCGGTGACGTACTCGAAACATCAATCTACCGGCCCGAACCACCTCGCCCCGGCGCTGTGACCGTTCGACCGGGCAGGCTGTTGCCGCGTTGCACGCGCATCTCGGCAACCACCGCCTCCGCACCGACCGGTTCCCCGGGCCGTACCCGGCCGGTGCATATGCGCCTGTGAGCTCGTGCCGGTATCTACGCATTCGAAGAATTCTGCAACGCAACAATCGGCGCCGACCTGGCGGTCCAGAGACAGCCCGGCCTCACTATCTGATTATTTCATCATTTATGCTTGACAGATCAGATGGCTATGGCTGATGATTTCATCATCATCTGAGTGGAGGTAGCCATGACAAGCACAGACAACGTGGTCGATGGCGGGCGGACGGTTCGCGTCGGCGACCGGGACATCTTCTTCACCGATACCGGCTCGGGACCTGTGGCGGTACTGCTGCACGGCGGCGGGCCCGGCGCTTCGGGGAGGTCGAACTATTCCCGCAATATCGAAGTCTTGGCGCGCAAGTTCCGTGTGATAGTCCCCGACATGCCCGGTTACGGGCGTTCCACCAAACGCATCGACCAGTCGGATCCGTTCGGAGATCTCGCCGCAGCGGTCGGGGGCCTACTCGACACGCTGGATATACCGCGAGCGCATTTGGTCGGCAACTCCTATGGCGCTGCCGCGGCACTGCGACTGGCCATGGACCGGCCCGAGAAGGTGGACCGGCTGATACTGATGGGTCTAGGTGGTGTCGGTACCACGCGCGCCCTGCCTACCAGAGGACTGCAGGCATTGCTGTCCTATTACGGAGGCGAGGGACCCAGCCGAGACAAAGTGGCGACCTTCATTCGCGACTATCTGGTCTACGACGCCAGCCCCATCAGTGAGAACATGATCGAGAGCAGGTATCTGGCCAGTCTCGACCCGGAAGTGGTGGCCAACCCGCCGTTGCGACGACCGTCCGGACTGACCGCGTTGCGCACCCTGTGGCGAATGGACTTCACTCGCGATTCCAGGCTGCGCCGCGTCACACATCCCACACTGGTGGTTTGGGGCACCGAGGACAAGGTGAATCGCCCGTCGGGCGCCCGGCTGCTCGCCGACCGGATGCCCAACTGCGATGTCTACCTCGCGTCGAACACCGGTCACTGGGTGCAGTGGGAGCACGCGGAACTGTTCAACGGTCTCGCCGAGTCGTTCCTGGGAGCGGGAGCATCCTCATGACCACGTTCTCAGGTCCGAACACCGACGGCTCGGTCTTCGGGTCTGTGCACCTGGGCTATCTGGTGGTGAATTCGCAGCGTCTGCACGACTGGCGACGTTTCGGCGCCGACGCGATCGGCCTGCATGTCGATCGCGTCGATGATTCGCTGCGGTTCCGGCTCGATGACCACACCTGCCGATTTCTGATCCAGCCCGGATCGGCTGAGGACATCACAGCGATCGGCTGGCAGATCGATGACCATGAGACCTTCGATCGCATCCTGGCCCGAGTCAGCGACCGCGGGGTCCCGATCGAAGAGGGCAGCGCAGAGCAGACCGCGCTGCGTGGGGTGGAGCGGCTGTGGCGATTCCCCGGCCCGAAAGGGATCGCCACCGAGATCTTCACCACCCCCGTCACTGCCGTCGAGCCACTGAGCATGCTCAACTCCGGCTGGGTGACCGGCGAGGCCGGCATGGGACACGTTGCGATCGTGTCCCGCGAACCGGAGGCGATGCGCGGCTACTACCACACGCTATTCGACTCGCGGCTGACCGACTACTGCGACGAAAACATCTCCGGACTGAAGTTGAAAATTCGGTTCCTTCGTGTCAACGAACGTCACCATTCGATCGCCATCGCGAACATTCGCGGCATCAAAATCGACCCTATTCGTACTCGCGTCCAACATGTCAATATCCAGGCCGCCAGGCTCGAAGACATGCTCGACTCGTTCGAGCGGGTGACCGCGCTCGGATTTCGGATGGCGTGGTCTGTCGGACAGCACACCAATGATCGTGAACTGTCGTTCTATTGCGTAACCCCGTCCGGTTTCGAACTCGAAGTCGGTTGGAACCCGGTCGTGATTACTCCTGAGCGCGAATCTGCTTGGCAACCTTGCACTTACCCGAGGATCAGCATCTGGGGTCACAACACCGTCGATGAATCAGTGCTGGACAAACTTGCCCAGGTCCGCCAGATCGCGCGGAGTGCCCGCACCCCGGAATTCACAGTTACCGAACTCACCGGAAGCGTACAACGATGACAGCATTCGACTACGACGTCGTGATCGTGGGACTCGGCCCGACTGGTCTGACCCTGGCCAACCTCTTGGGCCGCCGCGGCGTCAGCGTTCTGGTGCTCGAGCGCGAACCCGAGTACTACGGACTGGCACGCGCGGTCTACACCGACGACGAAGGCATGCGGGTCTTCCAGACCGCCGGTGCCGCAGACGAATTGGCTGCGGACATGAACATCGATTCCACGGTCCAGTGGGTGCGCGGCGATGGAAGCGTGTTGGCCCAATTCCATCAAACCGACCGCCCATTGGGCTGGCCGGTCGTCAATTTCCTCTACCAGCCGTACCTGGAGAACACCCTCGAACGCGCCCTCGACCGATACCCGCATGTCACGGTACGACGCGGTCGTGAGGTCCTCGACTTCGACCAGAACAACGAAAGCGTCAACGTCGAACACGTCGAATGCCGCGGCACCGGATACGGCAAGAGCTCACATGACACCGATCCGCGCACCACCGAACGAGTCCGAACAAAATTCCTCGTGGGCTGCGACGGCGGTCGCAGTATCGTGCGCACCAACCTCGGCATCGACATGAACGGCACCAGTTTCCCCGAACGATGGCTCGTGGTGGACCTCAAGGCCAAAGACGGTATCGACGCGTTTCGGCACCTGCCCTACTTCAACTTCGTCTGCGACCCGGTTCTACCGATCGTGTCGTGCCCTCAACCGGACCGCCACCATCGATTCGAGTTCATGCTCTCGGAATCGCAAACCAAAGAAGAGATGGAAGAGCCTGAGACCGTTCGCCGCTACCTCGCGCGTTTCGTCGATCCCGACGAGGTCGAGGTCTTGCGCAAACTGGTCTACACCTTCAACGCCGTCGTCGCCGACCGGTGGCGCGACCGTCGTATCCTGATCGCCGGTGACGCCGCGCACATGACGCCACAGTTCATCGGCCAAGGTATGAACTCCGGCGTCCGAGATGCCGACAATCTGTCATGGAAACTCGGCGCGATCATCAAACACGGTGCTGACCTGAGAATTCTGGACAGCTACGAGTCCGAACGCCGTCCACATGCCAAGGCAATGATCGACCTGTCGGTACTCAACAAGAACATCGTCTCCATCGATAACAGGCTGATCGCGGCAGCACGCGACGTCGGACTCACCACCGCGCTGCGCGTGCCGGGCCTGGCCGGATGGATCCGCGGCGCGAAAATGAAGCCCCGGCCACGGTTTCGGCGCGGAGCCTACCTCGGCCTGCCGCGACCACGCCTGCGAGGCAGCGCCGGTACCCTCGCTCCGCAGCCGGACGTACGCACCTACGACGGGCACCGTCTGCGCTTCGATGACGTACTCGGGCTGGAATTCGCCATTATCGGCCGCGGCGTCGATCCCCGTGCGGTTCTCGAACCCGAGGACATCGCGGTCCTGCGGGCACTGGGAACCCGATTCGTCACCGTCTATCCGCTCGGTGGGCGCCCTCAGGGCGAACCGGGCGACGGGCGAAGCAGCGGTGACGACTACAGCGACATCGAAGACCACACCGGGGCCTTGACCAAGTGGCTGGGCAAGGCAGGCGTCGGATCTGCGGGAATGCTACTGCTACGGCCGGACCGTTACGTCTTCGGCACCGCGACGGCGACGCAGGGCAGCACCCTCGTCAAGGAACTGGTCGGTCAGCTCGGCCTCACTTCCGTGCGGAGCCCTACCGCCGACGCGAACCTGCGCTACGCCTTCGACACAACCGTCACGGCTGGGAACGCCCCCGATTCCGCGCAAGGCGCGGCAAGGTGACGCCGCGATGCACGGTGTAGCCGATGCGTCTGCCGATCGAGGTGACGGCACGGACCCCAACTACGAGGAGACACGATGACCTCTCTGCAAACCGCCCCGTGGGCAGCTCACCGCGCCGCGGATCGCCTCGCCGACGCCATGCGCTCGGGCGTGCCCGTCTCTCCCGTGCGTGACCTCATCGGACGTGACGACGTCGCCTTGGCATACGCCGTGCAACAACTCGGCACCGCGCGCCGACTCGCCTCTGGCGCACGCCTCGTCGGCCGCAAGATCGGCCTGACTTCTCCTGCCGTTCAAAAGCAGTTGGACGTGGACCAGCCCGACTTCGGTGTCCTGTTCGCGGATATGGACGTCACCACCACTCCTGTCGCGGATCGTCCTGTCTTGTTGCAGCCCAAGGTCGAAGCAGAGATAGCCTTCATCCTTGCCTCCGACCTGGATTCCGACAGGCTCGACGCGACTACCGTCCGTGCGGCGGTGCATCACGCAGTCGCCGCCCTGGAGATCGTCGATAGCCGAATTGAGAACTGGGACATCAGCTTCGGCGACACAGTAGCCGACAATGCGTCCAGTGGCTGGTTCGTATTGGGCGCCCGAACCTGGTCCCTGGATGACATCGATCCAGTGGATGTGACGATGCAGATGTCGATCGACGGCGCCCTCGCTTCCACCGGCGCCGGAGAAGCGTGCATGGGCGATCCCCTGAACGCGCTGGCCTGGCTGGCCCGCACCGCGCGCACGTTCGGCGAACCGCTGCGCGCCGGCGAGATCGTGCTCTCGGGCGCGCTCGGCCCAATGGCACCCCTGTACCCCGGCTCACATGTTCATGCTGATCTCGGCATCGCAGGCACCGTCGAATTCACCTGGAAGGAAACCGAATGAGTAGCACAAAGGTCGCCGTGATCGGATCCGGCAACATCGGCACCGACTTGATGATCAAAGTGCTGCGATTGTCGGACACCCTGGAGATGGCGGCGATGGTGGGCATCGATCCCGAGTCCGACGGATTGGCGCGAGCCGAGCGGCTCGGTGTCCCCACCACCGCCCGCGGAGTGCGCGGCCTTATCGAAATGCCCGGCTTCGATGACATCGATATTGTTTTCGACGCCACCTCCGCACGCGCACATCTGGCCAACGCGCAGGCACTGGCACCTCACGGCAAGAGGCTCATCGACCTGACACCCGCCGCGATCGGGCCATTCGTCGTGCCTGCAGTGAACCTCGATGCCCATTTGGATGAGACCAACATCAATATGGTCACCTGCGGAGGACAGGCCACCATTCCGATCGTGGCCGCGATCTGTCAGGTCACAGCCGTACCGTATGCGGAGATCGTCGCTTCGATCGCCTCGAAATCCGCGGGCCCGGGTACCCGCGCCAACATCGACGAGTTCACCGAGACCACGAGTACCGCCATAGCCGCAGTCGGTGGCGCGCAACGCGGGCGGGCAATCATCGTGCTCAATCCAGCCGAACCGCCGCTGATCATGCGAGATACCGTTCTCGCCCTGGTCGACGACGCTGACGGCGACAACGCCGAAGCGATCCGTACCTCGATCCGGTCCATGGTCGACACGGTCTCGACCTATGTTCCGGGATACCGACTCAAACAGGACATACAGATCACCCCGCTCGCACCCGATGCCGCTCTGCGCACCCTGGTCGGTGACAAGCCGGTGACACACCAGATATCTGTATTCCTCGAAGTCGAAGGCGCCGCGCACTATCTGCCCGCCTACGCCGGCAACCTCGACATCATGACTTCCGCTGCACTGCGGGTCGCGGAACGGATCGCCCACGCCGGAAAGGCATTGCGATGACCGAGATCTTCCTCCAAGACGTCACACTGCGCGACGGCATGCACGCACTGCGCCACCGCGTGACCCCGGATACGGTCGCGATCATCGCTACCGCGCTCGACGCCGCCGGGGTCGATGCGATCGAAGTCGCCCACGGCGACGGCCTGGCGGGGGGTAGCCTCACCTACGGTGCGGGCAGCCACACCGATTGGGAATGGCTCGAGGCCGCGGCGGGCGCATTGACCAATGCCCGCCTCACGACATTGCTACTGCCGGGTGTCGGCACCATCGAGGATCTGCGCCGCGCCTACGACCTGGGAGTAAGGTCCGTGCGCGTGGCCACACATTGCACCGAGGCCGATATCTCCGCTCAACACATCGAATACGCCCGCGACCTCGGTATGGACGTCTGCGGATTTCTGATGATGAGCCATCTCAACACCCCAGCGGGTCTGGCAGCCCAAGCCAAGCTGATGGAAACCTACGGTGCTCACTGCGTCTACGTGACCGATTCCGGCGGACGGCTGACCATGGGCGGCGTACGTGACCGTGTACGCGCCTACCGCGATCGTCTGGACAGCACCACCGAGATCGGCATCCACGCCCACCAGAACCTGTCGCTGTCGGTAGCCAACAGTGTCGTCGCGGTCGAAGAAGGTGTGACCCGCGTCGACGCCTCGCTCGCCGGTCTCGGCGCCGGTGCCGGAAACACCCCTCTCGAAGCATTCGTCGCCGTCGCCGATCTGACCGGGTGGAAACACGGCGCCGACCTCGACACGCTCAGCGATGCCGCCGACGATCTCGTGCGCCCCCTGATGGATCGCCCCGTACAAGTCGATCGCGAAACGCTGGCCTTGGGCTACGCCGGGGTCTACTCCAGTTTTCTACGTCATGCCGAAAACGCATCGGCCCTCTACGACGTCGACGTCCGCACTCTGCTCAACGAAGCAGGCAAACGAGCCCTCGTCGGAGGCCAGGAAGACATGCTCGTCGACATAGCTCTGGACCTGCGCGCACAGGCACGCTGACCATCGATCGCACCCGTTGACCGGCCGGTTGCCCCGCTTCAACGCGGGCACCGGATCTGCCTTACCCGGCGATGCAGATCTTCTCGCCTCGACGTGCCCCCGGTACGCGAAAACCGTGGCCGACCATTGAATCCGCATGCCACCTTTCCCAGAGAGCGACATCCATGACTGCCCATCCTTCTGCTGTCGCCAGCGGGCCGAGTCGACGCCGTTTGCTCGGGGCCGCCACGCTCGGAACCCTCGGATTGAGCGCGTTCTCGACAGCCGCCCCCACAGCGGCAAGCCCGGTCCTGCTTCGCCGGCAGTCGGCGCCGACCGGTACCTACCGCATTGACCTGCATGCGCATTTCCTACCGCCGGACTACCGGACTTCGCTGCTCGAGCACGGCCACCACACCATCGGCGGCTATCCGACCCCGAGCTGGTCTCCCGAGGAGGCAATCGGATTCATGGACTACTACGGGATCCAAGCCCAAGCAGTGTCGATCTCGGATCCGGGTGTCTCGTACCTGCGGGGCAAAGAAGCCAAAGACATGGCACGCTACTGCAACACCTACGCCGCCCAACTGTTCAAAACCTATCCCACCCGGTTCGGCGCTTTCGCCGTCCTCCCCCTGCCCGACATCGACGCCTCGATCGATGAAGCCGTCTACGCACTGGACGACCTCGGACTGGACGGGGTGGTCCTGCTCTCGGCATACGACGGCGTCTATCTCGGCGCCCCGCGCTTCGAAGCATTGATGAGCGCCCTGAATCAACGAAGAACTTTTGTTTTCGTGCATCCCGCCGCCATTCCCGCCGAATCGAAACCCGAACTCCCGCTACCTGATTTCATCGAAGAATTCACCTTCGACACCACTCGGGCGGCCACGATGATGATGGCCACCGGTCTGACTCAGCGCTACCCTGACATCCGCTTCCAACTCGCTCACGCCGGCGGCACTCTGCCCTTCCTGTCGCACCGTATCGGCGTCGCGTCTCAGACCGTGGTCGGGGAGTTGTGGCCCGATGGTCTACCCGCACCCTCGATCCTCGATATCAAGAACCAGATCTCACGCTTCTACTACGACACCGCACTCAGCGCCTCACCCGCGGCCATGGCCAGCGTCCTGGCAGTCACCAGCCGTGACCACATCGTCTTCGGCTCCGACTGGCCGTTCAGCGCTGCCACTCTGCCGCAAACCGGAAAGCACGACCCGGCACCAGGACTGAGCGACATCTTCGACGCCGAGCAACGCATGGAAATCGAACACCTCAACCCGCTCAAGCAGCTACCCCGCCTTGCCGAGTCAGTCAACCGATAGATCGGATACCTCCGGATGTAGGTCTCCACGAACGGTGTTACCACCAGTCAAACAAACCGCCGCGACAGCCTCGCCGGGCGCATGCCGGTCTCGCCAGGCCATTCCTCACGGCTCACTCGTCGGGAAAGCCGATGAGCAACATCGAATTGTCGGGGCAGCACCGTAGCTGGCATTCGAGTCACTCGGGCGCACCATGTTTCGCCTGTACGGGATGGGAGCAACATTTCATGACACTTCCCGCGACGGATCTGTCCGCGAATTCGTCGAAGTCGAGACTGCGTATCAACGGGCACGCAGCGTCGACCCCGCCCCATGCCCAAGACCGAGTTACCGCACATCTGGCCGCATACTTCAAAAGCCGTATGGGGCCCCGAGCTGGGCTGTCGGGCAACTCGATAGATGAAAACATCACGCAGGTATCCCGAAGCTGTTTGATACTCGTCCGTGAGACGCTCGACCGGCGCGCTGTCCCCGATGCGGCGGAATTCGACGCGATCCGCGAGGTAACTGCCAGGTGGGCGCACGACGCGACACCGCTGACCATGGTTCTGCGGGGCCACCACGAGGCAGTCCGAATGGCATTCGGTCTGGTGAGTACGACGGCACAGTCACACGATGTGGAAGAGTTGAGAACAGCGGGTGACCTCATGCTCGGGTTGCTGAACGCGATCACCACCGAAGTAACAGAAACATACGTCGCGGGACAATGCCACACCGCTGACATGGGCCGCTCGAATGCTCAGAACTTGGCCTCCGCGCTGCTGGCAGGTCGAAGCAGCCGAGCGATGGCACGCCATGCCGGCAGGCCGATCGCCGACGCCTACCAGGTTGTCGCGCTGGCCATCCCCGATCGGCCGGAGGAGGACGTCCCGGCGGCCGCGTCAACGGCCCGCCTGCACTGCACAGTGTGCGCTCTACAGTCCGCAGTCGACGAGGTGTTCGCCTCACGAGGGCTCGCCCTGCTCAGTGCCAAGGGCGGAACACTGCTCGTCGCCCTCGGCCCCGGCGTCACCACCCCGGTCTGCCCCACAACAATGGACAGACTCGCCACGGCGGCAGGAATCCCTCTCACCGCGACCGTGATCACCAGCAACATCGACCAGGTCCCCGAAGCGGCCGATCAAGCCCACGAGCTACTCAGCCTCGTCCAAACAGCCAATCGCGCACCGGGTCTGTACCAACCCTCAGATCTCGACATCGAGTATCAAGTCACACGAGGCGGACCCGTCACCCGACGGATAGCTACATTGCTGGATCCGCTCCTCAGCCATCCCGGGCTCCTCGACACCGTCCGTACCTATCTAGCCACCGACATGGACCGGCAAAGCACCGCTCGGCAAATGCGCATCCACCCCAACACCGTAGACAATCGACTGCGCCGAATCACGGAGTTGACCTCACTCGATCTGGCGACCTCCTCGGGGATATGCCGCGCAACCATCGCACTGCTCGCCTACGAGCACCGGCACCGGTAAGCCTCCGTGACCATAGGAGCCAGTAGATCACCGCCTGTCACCTCGCTCGACGGTTGCCCTCTCCCCCGTCGGTGCGGGGTCGACCGACCACCCACGGCAGGCGAGGTGCCATCGAATGCCCGCAACGCGCGCCACCGTCGATCCCGCCTGCCCACGAAGACGGGCACCCAACCCTGTCGCAATCCAGCGGCCTGCGCCCGGTCGAATGCAACATGCGCATGTGAACGACCGGCGACCCCGGCCAGCTTGCGCGTCCGGTGCCGAATTCTGTTCTACAAGAGCGGCTCTCACTGTCACGACCCTCACACGACTGCTCCCGAAGTCCATCACCTGTAGCGACCGACACGATGAGATGCCTGGCGGATTCAGTTTCTATCGAGAGAACAGAAATCGCTACTGACCAAGTTGTCAGTTATGATTTGAGCACTCATGATGGGAAGGACCATATGACCGCCGAACCCATAGCGCGTACCCGGACGGATCGACGCCGCGAACGAACCCGCAATGCCTTGCTCGGGGCGGCCCGCAAGTTCCTGTCCGAGGGGCGCTCATCGGTGAGCATTCAAGAGATCACCGATGCCGCCGATGTGGGATTCGGTTCGTTCTACAACCACTTCGACTCGAAGGACGAGTTGTTCGACGAAGCGGTGCGTTCAGCACTGCAGGTCTACAGCGAGATGCGCGACGCCATCGTCGCTCTCTACGACGACCCGGCCGAGGTATTCGCCGTCAGCTTCCGAATGACCGGACGACTGCAACGCAGCATCCCGGAGATGGTGCGAGTGATACTGAACTCGGGGATGGGCGTGATGCTGCGCGAAGAAGGGCTGGTTCCCAGGGCCCGGCACGACATCATCGCCGCCCAGGAAGCCGGCCGGTTCGAGACGATGGACCCCGACTTGGCCGTCATGGCCGCAGGTGGGGCACTGTTGGGATTGCTGCAACTCCTCGACGCTCGTCCCGATGTCGACGCCGATGCTCTCTCCGATGAAACAACGCACCGCATGCTGCGGATGTTCGGGATGAACAAGCGAACCGCGCAGCGACTCAGTTCCGGACCGCTACCCGAATTGCCGCCGATCTGACACCACAGACTCAGCGCGAACCGCCGAACCCGGCCCGCCGCCTGGATTCGAATGCCCGTGCCGGGAACGCAGCTCCTCGAAATCAGGATCACCATGGCAATGACCTGTCAGACGGCGATCACGGCTCGAACCGGCACGGGGCCACCCGGTTGGGGTTGATCAACTCGATGCGCAGATGCAGAGCCGGGTGGTTCAGAGTAAAGCTCGGCCCGTAGTCGTCATCGATCTCGGCGCGAGCCGAGAAAACCCTTTCTGCATTGTCGATCGGCACATCGATTCCCGCGTAGCGGGCAAGCATGGCGGCCACCAGAGCCCACGGGTCGCCGAGGAAACGACGGTGGCGACATCCACATCGGGCTGTGCGCCGTATGCACGTACCCGTTCAGCTGCTGCCCGCAATTTTTCGACGCTTCGCCCACCAGCATGATTTGTGCCGCCGCAACCGAGCGGGGCATGCCCGAGACCGGTCCCAGATGTCGCAGCGGCGATCCGAAGGCTCCGAGCCGCGCACTCTCGTAGTCGTCGACGAGTATCGATCGAGCTGAAGCAGATGTTAACGGCGCAAGTAGATGCGCGGCACGCACACCCGAGGGCCGCGTCGATGGATCCGAAAAATTGGTCGCATTCGGACCCACTATGACTGTCTCGATCGACACTGGCCCACATGCACCGAGTTGGCTATCGGCGGTTGCTAGCGGCCCGAGCGACTGCGCTGAACACTCGGCCGCGGACGTCGCGCCGGGCACGGGTGAGCAGGGAGGGATTCGGCGAGGCCGGAGGAATCTCGCCGAAGCGGGCGAACAACGCTGTGGCGTTCGTCCGGTGAATCGCCGTTCGAGTCGCATCATCGCAACCGGGGTACTCATCGAGACCGGCATTGAAGTAGTGCACGGCCGGCTCCGGCGCGAACGGCCAGTCGCTGCCGTAGAGGACATGGCCGGGATCGGCGAATCCGAGCAGAGTGGGCAGCGCGGCCGCGCTCGAGGAAAGCGCGGTATCGAAGTAGAAACTGGCGAATTCTTCGATGACCTCGATCGGACTGCGACCAGTCTGAGTGAAGATCGCCAATGCCATTCGGTGGGCCGCATAGGGCACGAACCCGCCTCCATGACTGAGAATGAAGCGGATATTGGGGTACCGCTGGCGTACGCCGTTGCGGACCAGCAGGTATGCCGCGCGGCTCGTATCCAGAAGGAAGTCTGCAGCGAAAGGTAAAACACCCGGCACGACCGGACCGGGGAGATCCGCAGGATGCACGAACGCGATCGCTGCGCGTTCATCGAGCGCGCGGAACAACGCGTCCTGGTTCTCATGTCCGAGGTACTCGCCGCCGGAGTTGCCCAAAAGCACCACACCGTCGGCCGCGAGGGTATCCAAGGCACGCACCGCCTCGTTCGTCGCCGCCCGAGTATCCGGCAGCGGCAGGGTGGCGAAGAAGCCGAAATGATCGGGATCCTCCATCGTGACGCCCGCGGTGTAATCGTTGGCGGCCCGCGCGAGGCCGATCGCCTCGGCGGGATCGGCCAAGAAGCTGGTCCCCGGTGTCGAGATCGACAATATTGCCGATCCGATCCCCGCCTCGGCCATCATCTGTCGCGCTGCGGTCGGATCCCATTCGGGCAGTTCACGGCCACCTGCGGCGGCGATCCCGTGAGCAGCCAGCGCCTCTCGATACACCGGGGGTATCAGATGCTGGTGCACGTCGATCCGCTCCATACACACTTCCCTTCTTTTTCTTGATGATTCCATCATGTGACGAAGACATCAAGATCTCTGACGAACTATTTCTCATATTTGACAACTTCATCAGTTTTGTGGTCCATCCGAGCCATCGAGGCAACGTTTGCAGCACCTTCCGAGCGGGACAGGCACAGACGGTGACACTTCGAGATGGCAAGGCGCCGCGACCAGGCCTCTTCCGAACGCTTGACCGAGTCCGCATGCGCACTTAGAGATCAGTTCAGAATGAGTTGTTGTATCGGTTTGGTCTGCCGCACAATATGTCCGATACTTCCGGGGTGGGTGATGAGGTGGTGACCGATGCG
>NZ_QCYJ01000045.1 GCF_003123685.1 Nocardia aurea | reverse complement strand
CTACCACAACCTCATCGGCGGGCTGAACCTCGGCATCGGCAACACCATGTCCGTCCTCATCCTGATCAGCGTGGCGATCATCGCGGTCGTCTTCATCGTGGGCTTCGGCACCGCCGCGCCGGGAAGCGGGCGATGATGGAGCGTCCCGACCGCAGGCGCGTGACCAACTGGGTCGTCATCGACACGGTGGTGGTCCTCTACGCGATGATCCCGGTGCTGTGGATAGCGTCGCTGTCGTTCAAGGACCCGAGCACGTTCACCGACGGCTCGTTCATCCCGCGCAAGTGGACCCTCGACAACTACGCCGGCATCTTCGAGAACGACGACTTCGTGCGCGGGCTGGTCAACTCGATCGGCATCGGCCTGATCTCCACGTTCGTGGCCATCGTGTTCGGCACCATGGCGGCCTACGCCATCGCCCGCCTCACCTTCCCGGGCAAGCGGCTGCTGATCGGCGTCTCCCTGCTGATCGCGATGTTCCCGCAGATCTCGCTGGTGAGCCCGCTGTTCCAGATCGAGCGGGCCCTCGGCCTGTTCAACACCTGGCCGGGCCTGATCCTGCCGTACATCACGTTCGCGCTGCCGCTGACCATCTACACGCTGTCGGCGTTCTTCCGCGAGATCCCCTGGGAGCTGGAGAAGGCGGCCAAGATGGACGGCGCCACGCCCTTCCAGGCGTTCTGGCAGGTGATCGTGCCGCTGGCGGCGCCGGGCATGGTGACGACCGCGATCCTGGCGTTCATCTTCTGCTGGAACGACTTCCTCTTCGCCATCTCCCTCACCTCGTCGAACGCGGCGCGGACGGCCCCGGCGACGATCTCGTTCTTCACCGGCAGCACGCAGTTCGAGGACCCGACGGGGTCCATCTCCGCGGCGGCCGTCGTCATCACGATCCCGATCGTGATCTTCGTGCTGTTCTTCCAGCGCCGGATCGTGGCCGGCCTGACGTCAGGAGCCGTGAAGGGGTGAGGCCACACCATGGCTGAGATCGTGCTCGACCAGGTCACCAAGAGATACGCCGACGGCACGGTGGCCGTCGACAACTTCGACGTGCGCATCGCCGAGGGGGAGTTCATCATCCTGGTGGGCCCCTCGGGCTGCGGGAAGTCCACGACGCTGAACATGATCGCCGGCTTGGAGGACATCACCGAGGGCGAGCTGCGCGTGGACGGCCGGCGGATGAACGACATGGCGCCGCGCGACCGCGACATGGCGATGGTCTTCCAGTCGTACGCGCTCTACCCGCACATGACGGTCCGCGAGAACATCGCCTTCCCGCTCAAGCTGGCCAAACTCGACAAGGCAGTGGTCGACGAGAAGGTGGAACGGGCGGCCGCG
>NZ_QCYJ01000022.1 GCF_003123685.1 Nocardia aurea | reverse complement strand
GCTGCTCGGCCGCAGGGGCACTGAACCGGGCTCCGACCTGCCGAAGCCGGTTCTTGGCCCGGCTGATCCGCTGAGCCATCGTGACCTCGGGCACCAGGAACGCCCGGGCGATCTGCGCGGTGCTCAACCCGGCGACAGCCCGCAGCGTCAAGGCCACCTGGGATGGGCGGGTCAGGGCCGGGTGACAACACAGCAACAGCAGCGTCAGCGAGTCATCACGCTCACCCCTGTCGAGAATGTCCGCGGCGGGGGCGAGGAACGCCTCGGGTGGGGTGTGCCGGGCGATCAACTGTTCCCGCTCGGCGCGGGCCTGCTCGGCGCGCCACTGATCCACCAGGCGGCGGGAGGCCACCGTGATCAACCAGCTCCTCGGGTTGTCCGGCATCCCGTCGGCCGGCCACTGCCGCGCCGCGGCCAGCAACGCCTCCTGCACCGCGTCCTCGGCGGCGTCGAAGTCGCCGCAGTGGCGCACGAGCGCGGCCAGCACGTCCGGCGCACACCGTCGCCACACGTCCTCCAGGCCGGCGGAGGTCATTGATCGTCGCCGCCGGGCCACATCACCGGCCGGAGCTCGACCACATCCCCGGGCTGGGCGAACTGCGCGGCGATCTGTTCGGCGCGCTGACGGGAGTCGCAGTCGATGATGAAGAACCCGGCCAGCTGCTCCTTCGCCTCCGCGTACGGGCCGTCGGTGGCCAGGTGACCTTCTGGGCTCCACCCGTACAGGGTGGCCGAGACAGGGTCGGCCAGCGCCTCGGCGGTGACGAGCTCCCCCGAGGCGGAGATCTCGGTCATCAGCGCCTCGAACTGCCGGCCCATCTCCTCGTGCCGCTCGGGTGGAAGCGCCCGCCCCTGAGCGGTGTAGATCGACGTGGGGTGCCCCCACGGGTCAGGGTTGGCGTGGATCAAGATCACGTACTTCACCGGACATCCTCCTCTTTCTCCGACCAGGCACGCTTCCTGCCGCGCCTTCACCAGGAACGTCGGAGCCGATCAGGCATTCTCGACACCCCAGCAGGTCTCAATTCCCAGCATGTGGCTCCGACGTCACCTCGCAGTCCATCTTCGGGGTGTCGTCAACGCCCCCAACGACCTGGGTCTGCCGGCGCCGCCTGCGCAACCTCGACGAACTTCAAGCCAAGGCCCTCATCGCGGTCGAGGGCCAAGTTATTTGGCTAGCCACATAATCCGTGCTAGCTTTACGTGGCCAGCCACATAAAGCTCTGGAGGGCTTCGATGACCACACATCTGTGGAACCCCGTGACCGTGGGCGACATCCGTCTGGAACACCGGCTCGCGATGGCTCCGATGACGCGGAACCGATCCACCCCTGACGGGGTGCCGACCGAGTTGAA
>NZ_QCYJ01000151.1 GCF_003123685.1 Nocardia aurea | reverse complement strand
CCAGCCCTCGTCGCCCGCCTCGAGGTAGAGTCGCGCGGCCGAGCCTGCCGTCGAGGTCAGCCAGAAGATCGTCACGTCGGTGAGGAGGGCGTCCCGGTCCACCGGGGTCTGCTCCGTTCGCGCGGGGTCCCAGTCCACGAACCACTCCATGTTCCAGGCGAGCTGCCCGGCCGGTGAGTCGTTGAGCGCGTACGCCAGGGTCTGCGGCCGGGTGCCCATCTGGGTGGCGTAGCCGGAGTGCGTGTACCACCACATCTCCTGCTGCCGCGCCTGATCCCGCTCGGCTTCCGACAGCCTGTCCAGGTCGCTCGGGTCGGTCGGGGTGGACGCGTTGGCGAGCGCGTTGACGTGCACGCCGATGACCTTGTCCGGGGCGACCCGGCCGAGCTCCGGCGAGACGATGCTGCCGAAGTCGCCGCCCTGCGCGCCGTACCGCTCGTAGCCGAGGCGGTGCATCAGCTCGGCCCAGGCCCGTGCGGTGCGGTTCGATCCCCAGCCGGGCTCGCGGGTCGGGCCGGAGAACGCGAAGCCGGGCACCGACGGGATGACGAGGTGGAAGGCGTCCGCCGGGTCCGCGCCGTACGAGCGGGGGTCGGTCAGCGGGCCGATGATCTCGAGGAACTCGTACACCGTGCTCGGCCACCCGTGCGTGATGATCAGCGGGGTGGCGTCCGGCTCGGGTGATCGAACGTGCAGGAAGTGGATGTTCTGGCCGTCGATCGTGGTGGTGAACTGGGGGAAGGCGTTGAGCCGGGCCTCTTGGCGGCGCCAGTCGTAGCCGGTGCGCCAGTAGTGCACGAGCTCGGTGAGGTACTCCTTGGCGACCCCGTACGACCAGCCGACGCCGGGGAGTTCGTCGGGCCAGCGGGTCCTCGCGAGGCGGTCGTTGAGCTCGTCGAGGTCGGCCTGCGGGATGTCGACCCGGAAGGGCTGAGGTGTGTCCATGCCGCCCAGCCTGGATCCTATCCAGGCCAGGATCGTTCCTAGATCGGAGAAATCGGTCTTATGGGCATGCGGAACGGGTCGTAAGGATGGCGGAAGGAGACCTTAAGGGCGCCGCGGGAGTGTGGAGACATCGAAAGCGAAGCGGAAACCGGAAGGATGCGGTCATGCGCAAGTTCAAGCTCCAGGTCCAGACCACCGTCGACGGCTACATGGCGGGCCCGAACGGCGAGATGGACTGGATGACGTTCCCGTGGACCGACGACATCAACGCCTACATCACGGCGCTCACCGAACCGGTCGACTGCATCGTGCTGGGCCGCAGGCTCGCCGAGGGGTTCATCCCGCACTGGGCGTCGCAGCCGGAGAGCGAGGACAAGGAGTCCGTCGACTGGATGAACGACACGCCCAAGGTCGTGATCTCCAACAGCCTCACCGAGTCGCC
>NZ_QCYJ01000066.1 GCF_003123685.1 Nocardia aurea | reverse complement strand
GGGCGCCGGTGACCGAGCCCGGCGGGAACGTGGCCGCGAACAGGTCGGCCCACCCCGTACCGGGCAGGAGCCTGGCGCGCACGGTGGACACGAGATGGACGAGGCCGGGGTGCTCCTCGACGGCGCAGAGCGAGGGGACCTCGACCGAGCCGACGGCCGCGACCCTGCCGAGGTCGTTGCGGACCAGGTCGACGATCATGACGTTCTCGGCGTAGTCCTTCTCTAGGAGGTCGGCGGGGGTGACGCCGGTGCCCTTGATGGGCCTGGACTCGATGACGTCGCCGTCGCGCGACAGGTAGAGCTCCGGGGACGCCGACACGACGCTCAGCCCGGGCACCCGGACGACGGCGGAGTAGGGGGCGGGGTTGCCCGCGGCCAGCCGGGCGGCGAGGGCGAGGGGGTCGGCGTCCTCGGGCGCGGGGGCCGACAGCACGCGGCAGAGGTTGGCCTGGTAGACCTCGCCCTGCTCGATGTAGTCGCGGATGGCCTGGACGCCCCGCTCGTAGGCGGGCCGGTCGAGGGAGCTGCGCCACTGGCCGGGACTCGGGCCGTGCCAGGCGCGGCGGGGGCCGGGCAGCGGCGCGCGACGTACGTGGTCGAAGCGGGCGCACGTCACCTTGCCCTCGAAGTCGACCACCACCGCCCACCAGCCCTCGCCGTCGAGGGCCGCGAGGTCGGTGGTGATGTCACGCAGTCCGGTCGCGAGGAGCCGGCCCACGTGGGCGAAGCCGTCGTGCACGTGTCTCATTCTCCCAGCAGCTTCTCCAGCCAGCTTCTCCAGGCAGCTTCTCCCGGCAGCTTCTCCCGGCAGCCGTACGAGCTCCCGCGTCGCGGGGCGCAGGCCCCTCGGCGGGGCGCGTTCGCCGCCGGGGTCAGGCGAGCGGGCCCGTGACCGACTCGACGGCGGCGACCACGGAGCCGTCCGCGACCAGGCGGACGGCCGAGTCGATCTCCGGCGCCAGGAAGCGGTCGGGGCCGGGACCCGCGACCGTCTCGCGCAGAGCCTTCACCACGGCCGCCGTGGCGGGGGCCGGGAGCAGTGGCGAGCGCAGGTCGAGCGCGCGGGCGGCGGTGAGCACCTCGACGGCCAGCACGCGGGTGAGCCCGTCGACCGACCTTCGCAGCTTGCGCGCGGCCGACCAGCCCATCGAGACGTGGTCCTCCTGCATGGCCGAACTGGGGATCGAGTCGACGCTGGCGGGCACGGCCAGGCGCTTCAGCTCGGAGACGATGGCCGCCTGGGTGTACTGGGCGATCATGTGGCCGGAGTCGACGCCGGGGTCGTCGGCCAGGAACGCGGGCAGCCCGTGGTTGCGGGCCACGTCGAGGAACCGGTCGGTGCGGCGCTCGGACATCGAGGCCAGGTCTGCGGCGACGATCGCCAGGAAGTCCAGCACGTACGCGA
>NZ_QCYJ01000084.1 GCF_003123685.1 Nocardia aurea | reverse complement strand
TGCCTGGCGTTGTTGACCGTGGAGACGGCCAATATGGGGATGGTGGCCTACGAGATGAACCAGACCGTGCAACGCGTCGGCGCACACCTCTCGGTCGATCCGCGTCCGACCCTGGATGAGGCCGGCTCGAGACAACCATGAGCGATGACGAGCGTGAGTCCTGGTACGACGAGGATGCGGGTCCCCTTGTGCGCCTGTACGCCGTCACACACGGGCGGTCCGACAACGCACGGCCCGAACTGGACATGCTCACGCTCGTGGTGAACGCGAGCGCGGGCGTGCGACCACGACGGCCCGACCCCGAGTACGCGGAGATCCTGCGGCTCAGCCGCACGGCGCTATCGGTCGCGGAGGTCGCCGCGCATCTGAACCTGCCGTTGACCTCGACAAAGATCCTGGTCGGCGACCTGATCGACGACGGGCAGCTCAAGTACCGCTCCCCCGATCCCAAACCGGACGCGGTCGCGCGCAACCCTGAATTGTTGCGCGCTGTACTCCGGGGGATCCAGGCGATCTGAACCGATCCGGCGCCACCGTCACGGTGACGCCGGATCGTCGGCTCATTTCATGCGGGCGAGAAGACGTTTCGCGTTCATGTACGCGATCGCCTCGATCGACACCATCGGGTTGACACCGCTCGCGGTCGGGAAACAGGACGCGTCCGCGACGACGATATTGGGCACCTCCCAGGTGACGCCGTCGGGGTCGACCGCGCAGTCCTCGCGGGAGCCGCCCATGCGGGCCGAGCCCATGATGTGCAGCGCGCCCATCCCGCACTGTGCCGGACCGTAGCCCGCGGCCTCGGCCGACGCGGCGAATTCGGCGTGCGAACCACGAACTCCCGGTTCGTATTCCGCGCCGAGCTGGTGCCCGGAGAAGATCCGCTTCGCGCCCGCGGCCTCCAGAATCCGCGCGGCCCCGACGATTCCGGTGTGCATATGGGCGGCGTCGCGTTTCGACAGCGTGTATTTCACGATCGCCTCCCCGCTGCCGTCGACGGTGACGGTGCCGTGGTCGCGATCGCGGGTGATGACGCCGACCGCGGCGGTGCGCGCCAGATCCAGCATGGCCGAGCGATGCTGCTGCGCTCCACGCCAATTCATGAATCCGACCAACATCCCCGGATGCAGCGGCCCGGTCTCGTAGATGACACCGTAGCCGTCGCTCAGATCGCTGTGCTTCCGCGAGATCCTGGTCTGGAGTCCGCCCTCCCAGGGGCGCACCTCGTCGTCGAATGTGCCGAACACCGCGGACGCGGGGTGCAGGCGCAGGTACTTGCCGATGTTCTTGTTCCGCAGTCCGGACCGGCGCAGCAACGCGGGGGTCTGGATCGCGCCAGCGGCGACGACCACCGCGCGGGCCCGCACCCGGATCTCGGCCCCGTCGGCGGTCACCGCCCGCACCCCCTCGGCGCGCCCGTTGCCGACCTCGACCGCGCGGACGTCGACGCCGACGACCAGTCGGGCACCGTGCTCGGCCGCATCGGCGAGCCAGGTCTTGGTCGCCGACTGCTTCGCGCCGAGTCGGCATCCGTAACCACAACGCCCGCACTCGATTCCAGCGTCGCATGCGTCGGTGACGTTGCGCGGGAGTTCGGCGATATCCCAGCCGAGCGCGGTCACTCCACGCGCGAGGACGTCGTCGCGCGCCGACAGCGGTGACCGGTCGTAGGTGACGCCGAGGCGGCGTTCCACCGCGTCGAGGGCATCGCCGAATTCCTCGTCGGCGAACTGGGTCGCGCCGAGTCCGGCCCATTCGGCGCGCACGTCGTCGGGGGTGCGCAGCGAGGTGCTCCAGTTGACGACGGTGCCGCCGCCCAGACATCCGCCGGCGACGAGGGTCAGCTGACCCTCGGCCGTCGCGGTCGGGCCCGGTGCGTACAGATTCAGCAGGCCGTCGAGTTCGCCCGCGCCGAAATCGGCGTCGTCGTAGTAGCCGCCGCGTTCCAGGACGACGACGTCGAGTCCGCCTTCGGCCAGAACCGCCGCCGCCGCGCCACCGCCTGCACCGGAACCGATGACGACGACATCGCAGTCGTAGGTGGTCGCATCGGACGGACGCAGCGGGGTGAGCGCGGGCTTCGGCGCGGAGGCCAGCGGACCCGGCGGCGCGGGATAGCCCATCTCCTTCCACAGCGGATTGGTCCCGTCCGGTCCCGGTGTCGTGTAGTACGACAGCAGCGCGGCGGATTTCAGCGCTTGGAAGACCGCGCGTTTGGCGGGCAGTCGCGATTCGCCGAGGCGAAGCAGGAACCGTTCGCGCTCGGCCTGCGACCGCGCGGAGAACCTGCGCGGTCCCGCACCGGCGAGCAGGCCCATCAGCGGCGTGTCCCAGAGCCCGAGCAGTGTGGCGACCTGTTTCAGTTCGGCGGCCCTCGGATTGCGGGCGAGCAGCCTGACCACCACGTCCGCGACGTTCAACTCCGCCGCGCCCGGCAAGCCGAGCCCGTCCCCGGGCGCGAACGTATCGCAGATCAACTCGAGCGCCGCCCGTTGCCGGGCCGTCAGTGCCGTCGATGCCATGGGTTCCTCTCCGTCCCGGCCGGTGCTGAGGTGCCGAAATACTGGACAGAGGGGCTGGATCTGTCGCGTCGGGCACCCGGCCGCCCTCGGGGGCCCGGTGCTCTCGTCGGCCGGGGTAGTACTCCGATATACAAGAATGCTCGTTCACATAATATGTGTGCTGGAACACTACCCCGGCTCCGCGAGACCGTAAAGCGACGCGGCGTCCGCACTCAGCGGCGGGCGATCGAACCGTCGCGGAACACCCAGCGCAATCCCACGAACCGCAGCAGCGTCGCCACCAGATTGGCCGAGACCAGCGCGAGCAACTGCCACTGGACCGGCACACCGGGCGCCCATCGATGCAGTGCGAACAGTGCGACGCTGGTGACGAGTAGCCCGAAGCCGAAGATCAGCAGTCCCTGGAAATGGTGGGCGAGCGCGCGGGCCGACCCGCGCACGCCGAAGGTGAAGGCCCGGTTGGCCGCGGTGTTGCCGAGCGCGGTGATCAGCAACGCGGCGAAATTCGCGAGCTGCGGACCCGCTACCGGCTGCCACAGCAGATACAGCGCGGTATAGGCCACCGTCGACACCGCGCCGACGATCGCGAACCGCACCACCTGCCCGACCATGCCGCGCGGCACGCCGTCGACGAGCGGTTCGCGCCCGATCGCGCGGCGCAACTCGTTCAGCGGCAGCGCACCGGTCGTCATGGCGCGCGCGAGCCGCCAGATGCCCCGCAGATCCTTGCGCGCGGTGTCGATGATGTCGACGCGGCTGTCCGGGTCGTCGATCCAGTCGACGGGTACCTCGTGCACCCGCAACCCGGCGTGCTCGGACAGGACGAGGAGTTCGGTGTCGAAGAACCATTCGCCGTCCTGCACCAGGGGCAGCAGTTGCCGGGCGATATCGGCGCGAATGGCCTTGAATCCGCATTGCGCGTCCGAGAACCGCGCCCGCAGTGCGGCTTTGAGGATCAGGTTGTATCCGCGCGAGATGAACTCGCGTTTCGGTCCGCGCACCACCCGCGCCCTCGGGCTCAGGCGGGTGCCGACGGCCAGATCGGAATGCCCCGAGATCAGCGGGGCGACCAGCGGAAGCAGGCCGTTGAGATCGGTCGAGAGGTCGACGTCCATATAGGCGAGGACCTCGGCGTCGGAGTCGAGCCACGCGGTGCGCAGCGCGCGACCGCGGCCTTTCGCCGTCAGATGCAGGACGCGCACGCCGGGGTATTCGGCCGCGAGCGCGTGCGCGACAGCGAGGGTGGCGTCGGTACTGGCGTTGTCGGCGATGGTGATTCGCGTGGGAAAGGGGAACCCGTGGGCCAGGTGCGCGGAGAGCCTGCGCACACAGCCCGCGAGATCCTTCTCCTCGTTGTAGACCGGGATCACGATATCCAGGACCGGCGGCGCGGTCGCGGTGCCGATCGTCCGAGGATCGGTCGCGGTATCGCTCATGTCGTCAGCTTCGCCGACCGACCTCCCCGAATCCTGCGGGTCGGCTGGGAGTTTCCTGTGGATGGGCGCGCGGCAGCGACACCGAGAAGGTCGCACCCGCGCCGGGCACGCTGTCGACGGTCACCCGTCCGCCGTGCGCGGCGACCAGCGCCTGCACGATCGACAGGCCGAGACCGGTGCCGCCGCTGGTCCTGGTCCGTGAGCTGTCGGTCCGGTAGAAACGTTCGAAAACCCGTGCGGCGGCCTCCGGTTCGAGTCCGGGGCCGGTGTCGATCACGTCGACGCGCACTTCGTCGCGCGAAGGTTCCAGACGCACCGTCACCGGCGTCCCCGCGGGGGTGTGGGTGAGCGCGTTGCCGACCAGATTCGTCAGCACCTGACGCAGCCGCCCCTCGTCGCCGTCGACCACCATCGTGCCCTCGCCCGCGCCGATCTCCAGCCCGATCCGCCGCCGCGCGCCGGGGACGGCGTGCTGATCGGCGTCGATCGCCTCGGCGTTGTGCACCGCGTCGCCCGCCACCGCGAGCAGGTCGACCGGCGCGCGTTCGACCGGGCGGTCGGCGTCGAGCCGGGCCAGCATGAGCAGATCCTCGACCAGCAGTCCCATCCGGCGCGCCTCGCCCTCGATGCGGCGCAGGACGAGTTCCGGATCCTTGCTCGCCCCTTGGCGATACAGCTCGGCGAAACCGCGGATGGTCGTCAGCGGTGTGCGCAATTCGTGGCTGGCGTCGGCGACGAATCGGCGCATCCTCGCCTCCGAACGTCGCGCGTCCTCCTCCGAGGCCTCGGTGGCCGCGACGCCGTGCTGGATCCGGGTGAGCATCACGTTGAGCGACCGCGCCAGCCGGTCCACCTCGGTGTCGACTCCGCGCACCGGAACTCGCCGGTGCAGGTCACCGCCCGCGATGGCGGCCGCGGTCTGCTCGACCGTGAGCAACGGCCGCAGGCTGCGCCGGACGGCGAGGTAGCCGACCACGCCGAGCGCGAGCAGAGCCAGTGCGCCGGTGCCGAGTTCGAAGTAGATCAGACGCGAGACCGTCTCCTGGTTGTCGGTCAGCGGCAGTCCGATGGTGGTCGATCCGTACTGGTTCGACACGGTCAGCACCCGCCAGTGCGCGCTCGAATCGCCGATCGAAGCGACGGTGACCGGGCCCGGACCCCTCCCCGCGCTCAGATCGGGCAGTTCGCCGGTGCCGCCCGCGAGCTGGTTGTAGACCTGTCCGTCGACGCCCGTGCGCAGTTCGAAGAACCGCCGTGGCTGGTCACCGGCGGATTCGGGACGCGGAGCCGGTCCCGGCATATCCGCCGGGACCCACTGCGTCCGCCCGTCCTCGGAGACCACCTGCCGCATCGCCCTCGGCATCGCCCAGGTGCGCGCCGAATCGGAGAGCTGGTCGTCGACGCGCTGGGTGAGCGACCGGCTCAGTGCCGAGGTGACGGCGAATCCGGTGGCCACCAGCGCGAGCGCGGAGAGTGAGACGAGCACGACGACCAGCCCCACCCGCAGTGGCACCGCCGACGAACACCTGCGCAGCCACGAGCGCGCGCTCGGCTCGGGCACGGTGGATCCCCTGGTCATACTCCCAGGCTGACAAGGTCGTCGGCGCTGAACCTGCGAGCGCGCTGGGAGTTCGCTGTGAACGTCGGGACCGGCTCGCGGTGTGGCCGGATCACGGTGGGGGAGCGGTCAGGTCGTAGACCGTCGCGTCACCGATCGTCCGCGGGGTGTAGTGCGCGCTCACCCATTCCTCGATCTGCTGTCCGGTCGATTTCTCCCGTTCCCCGCCGGGGCGCGGCGGACGCGGCCCCGAACGCCGCGCCGTCACGAAATAGCCGATATCGCCCGCCGCGACGTGCGCGCGGAACTCCTCCAGGGTCGGGGCGTCGTCGCGACCGCTGAAACCGCCGATCGCCATCACCGACGCGCCACTGCGCAATTCGAGTCCGGAAGCGCCGAAGGAACCGACGGTCGCCGCGGACCAGCGCCGGTCGCAGGCGCGCACCATCGCCTCGAGTTCGGTGTCGGGGCCGATGCCGGGAGGGCCGTCGGGACCCGGGCCGGGAGGTCCACCGGTGGCGGCAGCTGCCGGGCCGGGGTTCGCCTCTCGTGACATGCGCTGCCCGGCGGGCGGCGCGTCGGCGGCGGGCTCACCGGCTCGCCCCTGTCCGGCCGTGGGGCTCCCACTGGACGGCGCTCCACCGGACGGCGCGTCGCGACTCGGCCCGGTATCCGGACTGCCGCCGGACGGCGCCTCACCTCTCGCCCCGGTATCCGGACCGCCACCGGACGGCACGTCCCCTCTCGCACCCGGGCCCGGACTGCCACCGGACGGCGGGCCGCCCATCGTGTCGCCTCTGGCACCCGGGCTCGGGCTTCCACCGGGGGGCGGCCCACCGGCCAGTGCATCACCCCTCGGCCCCGACGCCGGGATACCGCCGCTGTGCGGATGGGTGGTGGTGACCACCGTGTACGAGGCGGTGCCCGCGAATCCGGCGATCAAGCCGACCGCCGCGAAGATCGCGGGCAGCACGCGAGCCCGCCGGGTTCCCGGCAGCAGACCCACCGCGGCGACGATCGCGCCGATCACGATCGACCAGCGCAGCCACGGCAGCCATTCCGGCGTGCGGTCGAGCAGGACGAAGGCCCAGACACCCGTGACGACGACCATCACGGCGAGGATCATCCGCGCCGAGACGGCGGCCCGCAGTTCCCACAGCCGCGTCACCGAGACAGCGGCGAGCGCGGCGACTCCCGGCGCGAGGGCGACCGTGTAGTACGGGTGGATGACTCCGCTCATATAGCTGAAGACCAGTCCGGTGCCGAGTACCCAACCGCCCCACAGGATCAGGGCGGCGCGCGCACGGTCGGTGCGCGGGGCGCGGCGGGTCGACCACAATCCGGCGACGAGGCCGATCAGGGCCGCGGGCAGCAGCCAGGACACCTCGGTGGCCATCAGGTCCCGCAGGAGCCGGGTGATCCCGGTGTCGCCGCCGAACGCGCCGCCCATCCGCGCACCCGCGGCGGGGGCGGACTGTCCGCCCGGATTGCCGTGTCCGCCGAGCAGTCTGCCGAGTCCGTTGTAGCCGAGCGTCAGCTCCCACAGGCTGTTGTTGGTCGAGCCGCCGATGTAGGGGCGGTCGCGTGCGGGCCACAATTCGACGAGCAGGACGTACCAGCCGCCCGCCGCGATCAGCGCGACCAGCGCGGTCACGAGTTTGCCCACGCGCGAACCGAATCCGCCCGCCGCCGCGACGAGGAACACCAGTCCGAACGCGGGCAGGACGAGGAACGCCTGCAACATCTTGGTCAGGAATCCGACCCCGACGCCCACTGCCGCGAGGACCAGCCAGCCGGTACTGCCCGACCACCATCGCGTGCCGTCGGCGTCGACCGCGCGCACCGTGCAGTAGGCGGCGGCGACCAGGGTGAAGGTGAGCAGGGCGTCGGGATTGTCGTAGCGAAACATCAAGGCCGCGACCGGGGTCGCGGCGAGGGCGGCACCCGCGATGAGCCCGGCGCCGGGTCCGGCCCAGCGCCGGACGGCGGCGCAGAGCAGCGCGACCGAGCCGACGCCGAGCAGCGCCTGCGGAACCAGCACCGAGAACTCACCGAAGCCGAAGAGTCGCCCGGACAGTCCCATCAGCCACAGCGCGGCGGGCGGTTTGTCGACGGTGATCGCGTTACCCGCGTCGTGCGAACCGAACAGCAGCGCGCGCCAACTCCGCGCGCCCGCCTGCGCCGCCGCGGCGTAGTACTCGTTGCCCCAGCCGGACACGGTCAGATTCCACAGATACAGCAGCGCGGTCGCGCCGAGCAGCGCGAACACTCCGGGCCGGGCCCACCTGGGCTGGGTGATCGGTCCGAAGATCAGCCGGTCGGTCCACGTGGGCGGTCGCGGGTCCGCCCACCGCGCGGGTCGTGGTCGTGCCGCCGCCGGGGCGCTCGCGGTCGCCGTCATCGTCTGCCCTTCCGCATGGTCGATCCACCGTTGTCCGTTCGCACCGAGCCCGTCATCCCCCGCCTTTCGCGTCACCGACCCGTCGAACCTATGCGCGGCGCCTCTCTGCGGGCTCCGAAGTTCCTGCGAACCAGCTGTGAATGAGCTTCCGGATTAGTTTTGGTCTAACTAACTAAAACTATGCTACGGTGGTCGCATGATCGAGACGATGGTCAGGACCCCCGAGGGCGCGCGGCCCGACGACCTGGAGTTCCTGCGCTTCCCCGGCGGTGAGTGGTTCCTGCGGACCGGCCCGGCGTTCGACCCCGAGGCCGAACGTTTCGCGGTCGTCCGGGGCGGATTCCCCGACGACCTGCTCGCCCTGGGCATGTGGGCCGACGTGGTCCGGCGGCACGGGAAACCCGCGCGAGTACTGATGCCCTACATCCCGGCCGCACGCACCGACCACGACATACCGTGCGGCGCCGCCGTCTACGCCGCGGTGATCGGCGCCTTCGCCGACGAGGTGATCTACGCCGATATCCATTCGCCACTGGCGAAATCGACACTGCGCGGGCCGACGCTGACCGAGATCCCGCTCGGGCGACTCGCCTGCTCGGCGCTACCGCGCGACTACGACCTGGTCGTCGCCCCCGACGCGGGCGCGGGCGAGCGGGCCGCGATCGTGGCACAGGCGCTCGGAGCGGAGGCGTCCGGCGTGGACGCGCCCGGGGCGATCCCCGTCGCGCACGGACGCAAACGTCGCGATCCGGCGACCGGGCGGCTCGACGGTTTCGAGTTGTCCACACCTGTGACGGGCCTGCGAGTACTCGTGGTCGACGACATCTGCGACGGCGGCGGCACCTTCGCCGGACTCGCCGCGGCGGGTTCGTTCGACACCGCCGAACGGGTGGACCTGTGGGTCACCCACGGCGTCTTCTCCGGCGGCGACCGCCTCGCGGCCAATCTCGCGCCCTATTCCCGCGTCTACTCCACCGACTCACATCCCGGCGCTCGCGCGACCGCGCTGGCCCCGGACCGTCTGCACCTGATCGACCTGGTCGATCACGTTCTCTCCGAAGGAATCCTGTGATGTTCCGCCGTGCCACCGATCCCCTGTTCCTGACCGACGCCTACAAACTCGACCACCGTCGCCAGTACCCCGACGGCACCACCCGCGTGTATTCGAATCTGACCCACCGCGCGTCCCGGATCGACGGCGTCGAACACGTCGTGCATTTCGGATTGCAGGCGTTCCTGCGCGATGTACTGGAAGACTCCTTCGCGCGGTTCTTCGCCGCCGACGTCGACACGGTCTGCGCCGAGTACGAGCGTCGCGTGCGGTCGATCCTCGGACCGAACCTGATCGGCAGCGACCACATCCGCGCGCTGCACGCCCTGGGTTACCTGCCGTTGAGCATCCGCTCGGTACCGGAGGGCACTCCCGTTCCGCTGCGCGTGCCGGTGCTGACCATCGAGAACACCCACCCGGATTTCTTCTGGCTGACCAATTACCTGGAAACCGCGCTGTCGGCGGCCATCTGGCAACCGTCGACCTCGGCGACCAGCGCGTGGCGGCTGCGCGCGCTGCTGGAGGCGCGGGCCGAGGCGACCGGCGCCGATCCCGGGGCGGTCGGTTTCCAGGGGCACGACTTCTCCTTCCGCGGCATGCCGGGCATCGAGGCCGCCGCGGCCTCGGGAGCCGCGCATCTGCTGTCGTTCAGCGGCTCGGATTCGCTGGTGTCGGCGGACTGGATCGACTACTTCTACCCCGACGATTCCGGAGAGCAGATCCTCGGCTCGGTCGCCGCCACCGAACATTCGGTGATGTGCGCCGGTACCCGCGAATCCGAGGACGACACCTACCGCAGGCTGCTCGATCTCTACCCGAGCGGGATCGTCTCGGTCGTCAGCGACACCTTCGACCTGTGGCGGGTGCTCACCGAAACGCTGCCCGCGCTGCGTGATCGCATTCTGTCCAGGGACGGGACGCTGGTGATCCGACCCGACTCCGGTGATCCGGAGACCATCCTGTGCGGCACCGCCGCCGACGAAACCCCGGCCGGACGCGGGGTGGTACAGCTGCTGTGGGAGACCTTCGGCGGCACCGTGAACGCGGCGGGCTACCGCGTCCTCGATCCGAGAATCGGGGTGATCTACGGCGATTCGATCACCTACGACCGCGCCGACGCCATCACCGCGCGGCTGGCGGAGATGGGATTCGTCTCGACCACGGTCGTTTTCGGGGTCGGCTCCTACACCTACCAGTACGTCACCCGTGACACCTTCTCCTCGGCGATGAAGGCCACCTACGTCGAGGTCGACGGGATCGGACGCGACATCTTCAAGGCGCCGGTCACCGACTCGGGCACCAAACGCTCGGCGCGCGGCCGTCTCGCGGTGCTGCCCGGCGCGGACGGCGAACTCGTCGTCCACGAGCAGGCCACCCCCGAGCAGGAGGCGGCGAGCGCGCTGGTCGAGGTGTGGCGTGACGGAACCTTCGTCCGCAGAACGGGTTTCGCCGAGATCCGGGCACGGTTGCGCGAGGAGAGCAAACGCTTCCGGTGATCGTGTCCTCGGATGCCCCGGACATGTCGCGGGGCATCCGACGGTCACGGACGCGGGTCAGCCCGCGAAATGCAGACTCCACTCGCCGCGAAAGTGCAGTCTGACGACGCTGCCCGGCGGGATGTCCACGCGCCAGAACGATTTCGGCGGTGCGTCCAGGGTCACCAGCAGCGCGGCACGCACCACCGCCGGATGGGTCACGGCGACGGTCGATTCGCCGTGCGAGGCGATCTCGGCCATCCAGTACCTGATCCGGGCGATGACATCGGTGACGGATTCGCCGCCGTGACCACGGAACTCCGGATCGGTGAGCCACGCGTACAGCTCGGCCTGGGGCACGGAATTCAGTTCGTCACCGCGCCACGCGCCCGCGTCCAGATCGCGTAGCCGCTCGTCGGCCGCACCGGACAGGCCCATCGCCGTCGCCGTCTCGGTGGCCCTGTGTTCCGGCGCGGTGAGCACCCTGGTTCCGGCGGGCCTGCCCCAGGCCGTGATGGCGCGGCGGCCCGCCTCGGTCAACGACTCGTCGGCGGGGAAACGTGCCTTGCGCATCGCCTCGGTCATGCCGTGGCTGACCAGGTCGAGTTTGAGCACCTTCTGCACGGGTGGAAGCGTACGGCGACGGCGCGCGCCCGGGTCGCCGATTGCCACTCGCCGGTGCTTGTCGGTCCCCGGGTGCACACTGTCGATATGGCCGAGCACTCGCAACCGGAGTTCTCGACCGCCATGTTCTCCAAGGCGACGAGCGAGTGGTTCGACGGCGCGTTCCCCGCGCCGACCTCCGCCCAGCTCGGCGCCTGGCAGTCCATCGCGGCCGGGGACCACACCCTGGTCGTCGCGCCGACCGGGTCGGGAAAGACCCTGTCGGCGTTCCTGTGGGCGATCGACCGGCTGGCGAGCCGGGAACCGTCGGACCAGCCGCGCGGCACCTCGGTGCTCTACGTGTCACCGCTCAAGGCGCTGGCCGTCGACGTCGAACGGAATCTGCGAGCGCCGCTGGTGGGGGTCACCCAGACGGCCAAACGGCTCGGCTCCGAGCCGCCGGATATCAGCGTCGGCGTGCGCTCCGGGGATACCAGCGCCGCCGATCGCCGGGCGATGCAGCGCAAACCCCCCGACATCCTCATCACCACCCCCGAATCGCTGTTCCTGATGCTCACCTCGGCGGCCAGGCAAACCCTCGCCGAGGTCGGCACGATCATCGTCGACGAGGTGCACGCGATCGCGGGCTCCAAACGCGGCTCGCACCTGGCGCTGTCGCTGGCCCGGCTCGACCTGCTGACCGAGCGGCCCGCCCAGCGCATCGGTCTGTCCGCGACGGTGCGCCCACCCGAGGAGGTCGGCCGATTCCTGGTCGGCAACGCGCCGATCACCATCGTGTCCCCGCCCTCGCCGAAAACCTTCGACCTGTCGGTGCGGGTGCCGGTCACCGATATGACCGAGATCGGCGACTCGGATCAGCCCGGCTCGATCTGGCCGCACGTCGACGAGGCCATCGTCGACCTGGTGCTCGACCACCGGTCATCGATCGTGTTCGCGAATTCGCGCCGCCTCGCCGAGCGGCTCACCGCCCGGCTCAACGAGGCCTACGCCGCCCGCGTGGGCGACCCGGTCGACACCGCGCACGGCCCGCCCGCCCAGCTGGGCGCCTCCACCGAGGTGGTGCACGGCGCGGAACAGCTGCTCGCCCGCGCGCACCACGGGTCGGTGAGCAAGGAGCAGCGCGCCGTCATCGAGGACGATCTCAAGAGCGGGCGGCTGCGCTGCGTCGTCGCCACCAGCAGCCTGGAACTCGGCATCGATATGGGTGCGGTCGATCTGGTCGTGCAGGTGGAAGCGCCGCCCTCGGTGGCGAGCGGGTTGCAGCGGATCGGGCGGGCCGGACATCAGGTCGGCGAGATCTCCAAGGGCGTGCTGTTCCCCAAACACCGCACCGACGTCATCCACTGCGCCGTCACCGCGCAGCGGATGCTCGGCGGACAGATCGAAGAACTCGCGATTCCGGCGCACCCGCTCGACATCCTGGCCCAGCAGACCGTCGCGGCCTGCGCGCTGGAACCGATCGATGTCGACGCGTGGTTCGACACCGTGCGCGGCACCGGCAGTTACGCCGCCCTGCCGCGCTCGGCCTACGAATCGGTGCTCGACCTGCTCGCCGGGCGCTATCCGTCCGACGAATTCGCCGAATTGCGGCCGCGGCTGGTCTGGGACCGGGACGCGGGCACCCTCACCGGACGGCCCGGAGCCCAGCGGCTGGCCGTGACCTCGGGCGGCGCCATCCCGGATCGCGGCATGTTCGCGGTGTACATGGTGGGTGAGAAGAATTCGCGGGTGGGCGAACTCGACGAGGAGATGGTCTACGAATCCAGGGTCGGCGACGTTTTCGCGCTCGGCGCGACCAGCTGGCGAATCGAGGAGATCACCTTCGACCGGGTCCTGGTGACACCGGCCTTCGGGCAACCGGGACGGCTGCCGTTCTGGCACGGCGACGGCCTGGGCAGACCCGCCGAACTCGGTGCGGCGCTCGGGGAATTCGTGCGCAAGGCCGGGAAGGCGAACGTCCCCGGCCGCGGAACGGCCTCCGCCCCCGACACTTCCGCGTCACCCGCCGACGGATTCGACGCACTCCGTTCGAGCGGGGCGATATCCGCCACGCTGCTGAATATCGCGCGGTCGGCGGGCCTCGATGTCAACGCCACGACCAATCTCGCCGCCCTGCTGGACGAACAGCGCACCGCGACGGGCACGCTGCCCACAGACAAGACGCTGGTGGTGGAGCGTTTCCGGGACGAACTGGGCGATTGGCGGCTGGTGCTGCACTCCCCGTACGGGCTGCCGGTGCACGCGCCGTGGGCGTTGGCGGTGGGCTCGCGGCTGCGGGAACGTTTCGGTGTCGATGTCGCGCCGAACGCCTCCGACGACGGCATCGTGGTGCGTCTACCCGACACCACCGACGAGCCGCCGGGCGCCGATCTGTTCGTCTTCGAACCCGACGAGATCGACGAGATCGTCACCGAACAGGTCGGCGGCTCCTCGCTTTTCGCGTCCCGATTCCGTGAATGCGCCGCCAGGGCGCTACTGCTGCCCCGGCGCGATCCCGGTAAACGCGCACCGCTGTGGCAGCAGCGGCAGCGGTCGGCGCAACTGCTCGACGTCGCGCGCAAATTCCCCGACTTCCCCATCCTGCTGGAGACCGTGCGCGAATGTCTGCGCGACGTGTACGACCTGCCCGCGCTGCGTGATCTGCTCGGCCGGGTCGCCAGGCGTCAGCTGCGGTTGATCGAGGTCGAGACCGCGACGCCGTCGCCGTTCGCGAGTTCGCTGCTGTTCGACTACATCGGGCAGTTCATGTACGAGGGCGACAGTCCGCTTGCCGAGCGGCGCGCCGCCGCGCTGTCGCTGGATTCGAGCCTGCTCGCCGAACTGCTCGGCCGGGTCGAGCTGCGCGAATTGCTCGACGCGGAGATTCTGGAGCAGACCGAGCGGGAACTACAACGGCTCACCCCCGAGCGCGGCGCCAGGGACGCCGAAGGTCTGGCGGATCTGCTGCGGCTGCTCGGGCCGCTGACCGCGGACGAGGCGGGGCAGCGCTGCGTCCGCGCCGGAGACCGGCGCGAGGACGAGGCGAACGAGACCGGCGCCGACGACGATTCGGCGGCCGCGCCGGACCACCACGCGTGGTTCGCGGAATTGCGGACGAGCAAACGCGCGCTGGAGGTCGGTTTCGCGGGCCGCACCTGGTGGGTCGCGGTCGAGGACGCGGCGCGACTGCGCGACGCCCTGGGTGTTCCGCTTCCCATCGGCACGCCCGCTGCGTTCATCGAACCGGTCGCCGACCCGCTCGGCGACCTGGTCGGGCGCTATGCCCGCACCCACGCGCCGTTCGGCACCGAGGCCGTCGCCCGGCGATTCGGCATCGGCACCGCGGTCGCCGCCACCGCGCTGCACCGGCTGGTCGCCGAGAAACGTGTCGTGGAAGGCGAGTTCACGCCCGCGGCGACCGGTTCGGAATGGTGCGACACCCAGGTGCTGCGCCGTTTGCGGCGACGCTCGCTCGCCGCGGCGCGGCACGAGGTGGAACCGGTCACCACCGCCGCCTTCGGACGTTTCCTCCCGTCCTGGCAACATGTCGGCACCGGGGAACTGCGCGGGGTCGACGGCGTCGCCACGGTGGTGGAACAGCTCGCGGGCGTGCCGATTCCGGCCTCGGCCTGGGAATCGCTGATCCTGCCCGCCCGCGTCGGCGACTACTCGCCCGCGATGCTCGACGAACTCACCGCCACCGGCGAGGTCATCTGGTCCGGGCACGGGGCCATCACCGCGAAGGACGGCTGGATCGCGCTGCACCCGGCCGAACACGCGCCCTTCACCCTCGCACCGCCGGACGAGATCGAACTCTCCGAAACCCACCTGCGGCTGCTGACCACCCTCGGGGCGACGTTCGCGATACCGCCGCCGGTCGAATCGGACGGCGACCACCCGGCTCCGCGCCTACCGCCGGTCCTGCACGGCGGCGGCGCGTATTTCTTCCGCCAGCTCTCCGACGCCACCGGACTGCTCGACGACACCGCGGTCTCGACCGCGCTGTGGGAGCTGGTGTGGGCGGGCGTCGTCTCGGGCGACACCTTCGCGCCGGTGCGGGCGCTGCTCTCCGGCACCACCCGCACCACCACCGCCCATCGCACCCCGCGCCGCGCCCCGCGTGGCCGCGCCTACCTGCCGCGCCCGAGCATGCCGGCCAGGACCGGGCCGCCCGCGGTCGCGGGACGCTGGTCGCTGCTGCCGGAGCGGGTGTCCGACAACACCGTTCGCGCGCACGCGACGGCCGACACCCTGCTGGAACGCTACGGCGTACTGACCCGTGGCTCGGTCCAGAACGAAGGGGTGCCCGGCGGTTTCGCGCTGATGTATCGGGTCCTCACCGAATTCGAGGACCGTGGGCGGTGCCGTCGCGGCTATTTCGTCGACTCGCTGGGCGGCGCGCAATTCTCCACCACCGATGTGGTCGATCGGCTGCGCTCCTTCGACACCGACCGCGTCCGGCCGGGTTCCCGGCGCACCGCGACGGTGGCGGCACTGGCCGCGTGCGATCCCGCCAACCCGTACGGCGCGGCGCTGCCGTGGCCCCAAGGCGACGGCGAGGGCGGGCACCGGCCCGGACGCAAGGCCGGAGCGATCGTGGTGCTCCTCGACGGCGAAGCGGTGCTGTACCTGGAGCGCGGCGGTAAGACGCTGCTCACCTTCACCGAGGACCCGGACGCGCGCCGCGCCGCCGCGTCCGCCCTGGCCGATCTGGTGCGGACCCGTCGGGTCGACGCGCTGGTGATCGATCGGGTCGACGGAGATTCGGTGCACGGCAACACCTTCGCCGAATTCCTGACCGGCGCGGGTTTCTCGGCCACCCCGCGCGGTCTGCGACTGCGAGGGCATTCGTGATCCGGATACGGTCGTGCCATGCCCGAAGGTGACACGGTATTCCTGACCGCGGCCAGACTGCGGCGGGCCCTGGTCGGTAAGACGCTGGTCCGCAGCGATTTCCGGGTGCCGCGCTACGCGACGGTCGACCTGGTGGGCGAACGCGTCGACGAAGTGGGCAGTTACGGAAAGCACCTGTTCATCCGGACGCCGCGGGTGAGCATCCACACCCATCTGAAGATGGAAGGCATCTGGCGGACCTACTGTGTCGGCGAACGCTGGACCCGTCCCCGGGTGACCGCGCGGCTGGTTCTCGCCACCGACGACACCGAAGCCGTCGGCTTCTCCCTCGGCAAGGTCGAGGCCGTGCCGCGCGCTCAGGAGCATCTGGTGATCGACCATCTCGGCCCGGATCTGCTCGGCCCCAACTGGGATCCGGCCGTCGCGGTCGAGCGGCTACAGCGCACTCCGGATCAGGCGATCGGCGTCGCCCTGCTCGACCAGCGCAATCTGGCGGGCATAGGCAATGTCTTCCGCAGCGAAGTCTGTTTCCTGCGCCGGGTCCATCCCGCGACGCCCGTGCGCGATGTCCCCGATCTGCTCGCCCTGGTCAACGAGGCCCACCGCATCCTGTCCGAGGCCGCGCACTCGCCGCCGCGCCGGGAACTCGTCTACGGCCGTCAGCGTCGGCCGTGCCAGCGGTGCGGCACAGCCATCACCGTCCGGCCGCTGGCCGACACCACCCCGGCCTCCGATCGCATCACCCAGCACGAACGCGGGATCTACTTCTGCCCCCGGTGCCAGCCGCCCCCCGGGTGACCGCCGTACTCACCGCTCGAGCAGACTCCGCAGCGCGTCGAGATCGCGGCGCACCCATCCGGCGTCGGTCTCGAACTCGTCGTCGGTCACTCCGGCGCGACGGAACAGGGTCAGCACGACGGTGGTCCCCTCCTCGTTGCCGATCGCGCGCAGCGGGATGTGCAGGGCCGAACCGTCGGGGAATCGCACCCGGTGGTCGGCGATGCCGAAGTCGTTGGGCGGGCTGAAGCGGACGTAGGCGCTGCCCTGGGGAGCGTCGGCGAGCCATTCGCCCGGTTCGGCTCCCTGGTCCTCGCCTCCGGGCGCGAGTCCGCCCGCCAGGCCGGTGGCCCAGGACGGGTAGTTCGCCGGATCGCCGAGGAAGGCGGCGACCGTCGCGAACGGCTGTTCGATATTCACGCTGACATGGCGCACGGGTCTGGTCACCATTCGACCCTACGACGACGGACTCCCGCTCAGCCCTTGACGGCACCTCACCCGACCCATAACTTACAAATTGGAAGTTAGGTGAGGGAGTGTGGCTGTGAGCGATTCGAACGATCCGCGACGGTACGTGGTGATCGGCGGCGGACTGGCGGGGCTCGCGTCGGCGGTGTGGCTGGCCGAGGCGGGTAAGCAGGTCACCCTGCTGGAGCGACGCGGCCGACTCGGCGGACGCGCCCACGCCATGAAAGCCGAAGCGGCCGAGGATCTTCCCGACAACGGTCAACACGTGATCGCCAGCGGCTACCACCACCTGTTCCGGTATCTGACCAGCGTCGGCACCCGACGCTTCGTCGCCTTTCCCGATGGCGGCACCCTGCGCTGGCCGGACGGCCGCTCGGCGACCATGCGGACCACCGGCCTCGGCGCTTGGCGCACACTCGCCGGACCGCATCCCGACGCGACGGCACTGGACCGGGTCCGCACCGCCCTCGCCACCGCGCGGCTCGGCTGGCAGTGCCTGCGGCAACCCGCCGATCTCGCCGACCTCACCACCGCGCAGTGGTTCGACCGCGTCGGCATGCCCGCCACCGCGCGCGAGGCCGTCTGGGATTGGCTGGCGCTCGGGATCGCGGCCGAGCCGGTGCACCAGGAATCGGCCAAGGTGTTCGCCGATGTGCTCGCGACCGGAATCCGACTGGGAATCAAGGATCGCAAAGGTGTCAATATCGGCTACCCCACCACCGATCTCGACACCCTCTATGTCACCGGCGCGCTCGAGGTCTTCGCGCGACACGGGGTCGAGGTGCGCCACCGGGCGGTGGCGCGTCGCGTCCACATCGCCGACGGGAAGGTGACCGGGGTCGCGCTCGCCGACGGTTCCGTCGTCCCCGCCGACGCGGTGATCTGCGCGGTGCCCAACGCGAATATCGGCGGCCTGCTCGACGAACTGCCCGAACACCCCGAGATCTACGCCGCCGCCGACAAACTCGGCTATACCCCCATCGTCAGCACCAACCTCTACCTGGACGGGCCGCTCGGCACCGAGAGCGAATTCGAGGCGCTGATCGGCGGCACCGGCGTCATCGACGAGGTTTTCGACCGGCAGCTGATGACCGGCCGCAGCACCGAACGGGCCTGGCTGTACTGCCTGACCACCAGCGGCGCCTACGAGCAGATCCACAAATCGCACGAGGAGATCGTCGCCGAACAACTGGCCATGCTGCGCCGCTACTACCCCGCCGCCGCGACGCTGAAAGTGGTTCAGGCGCAGGTCGTCCGGATGCCGAAGGCCACCTTCTCCCAGGTGCTCGGCACCCACGGCCTGCGCCCGGCCCAGCGCACCTCGGTACCGACCCTCGCGTTGGCCGGTGACTGGACCGCCACCGACTGGTCGGCGACCATGGAGAGCGCGGTGCAGAGTGCCGCGCGGGCGGTGGATCTGCTGCTCGCGCTACCGTCTGAGTCGTGAGCATCGAGCGTCGCCCCGCCGCACCGCCGCGGACGAGTCCGGCGCCCGTCGATCCACCTCGCGCCGACGCCGATTCGGCGTCGACACCGCGGCGGCGCATGTCCGCCGCCGATCGCCGCGCCCAACTCCTCGACATCGCCCGCGACATCGTCGCCGCCGAAGGTTTCGCCGCGGTGACGATCGAGCGGGTGGCACGGTCGGCGCCCGTCGCGCGAGCCCTCGTCTACCAGCAGTTCGTCGACCTCTCCGGGCTGATGACGGCGCTGCTGGAACGCGAGAGCGAGATCGCGCTCGCGGGGATCAGCACCATCGACCCGCTGGGTGTCGACGATGACGCCGCGAGGTCGAGTACCGACGACCGCGTCGGTACCGGCACCGAACACGGCGCGGGCGACGACCTCGGCGGCCCGACGAGCGCGGGCGACCTCGGCGGCCCGATGGCGAGCGCAGGCAGCACCCCTACATCGGCCGGGCGCGACGACGTCGACCGGGTCGGGCGGGCGATACTCGCCTACCTACACGCCTCGCCGACCAGCTGGCAGATCATGCTCAGCCCACCCGACGGCGGACCGCCCGGCCTGCGCGAGCGGCTCGACATGGGACGCGCCTACGCCAGGGCGATCGGCGCGGGCCACCTGTCCCGCTACGCGGGGGTCACGGTCGATCCGGACGGCCCGACCCAACGCCTGCTGCTGGCCGCCATCGAGGAGATCGCCCGACTACACCTGGCCGACCGGCAGAACTATCCCGACGAACTCGTGCTGAGCTACCTGCGTTCCCTGGTGGACTGGGCCACGGCGATGGAATCTCCGCGCGACCCGACCTGAGAGCAAGCACGGCGCTCGCGAGGCCGTGAATCCGCTCAGCTGTCCAGCGGTACCGGTTCGAGGAGTTGGGGCCGGGGTTCGGGGGCGGCGGCGCGCAGGGCGTCGGCGGAACGGTCGTCGGGCTGGTTCTGCGAGTGGATCTCCGCATCGACCCTGGCCTGATAGGTCTCGACCTCGCGTTCGATATCGGATTCGTCCCAGCCGAGCAGGGGGGCGACCAGTTGGGCGACCTGCTCGGCGCAGTTGGCGCCGCGGTGGGCGTATTCGATGGAGATCCTGGTGCGGCGGGCGAGGATATCGTCGAGGTGCAACGCGCCTTCGGCCGCCACCGCGTAGACCGCCTCCACCTGGAGGTAGGCCGGTGCGTCGGTGATCGGTTGCAGCAGTTCGGGTTTGCCGTCGGCCATGGCGATCACCTCGTCGGCGAGGGAACCGTAGCGATCGAGCAGATGTTTCACCCGGTAGGGATGGACACCGTAGGTCTCGGCCAGATGCAGGGTCTGGTTGACCAGGGCGAAATAGCCGTCGGCGCCCAGCAGCGGCACCTTTTCGGTGATGGAGGGCGAGACGCGCGCCGGAATGTCCTGTGCCGCTTCGTCCACCGCGTCGTAGGCCATCACCCGATAGGTCGTGTACTTGCCACCCGCGATGGCGACCAAACCGGGCGCGACCCGCGCCACCGCGTGTTCGCGTGACAGTTTGGAAGTGGAATCGCTCTCCCCCGCCAGCAACGGCCGCAGACCCGCGTAGACACCGTCGATATCGGCGTGGGTGAGCGGGGTGACCAACACCTCGTTCACCCGGTTGAGCAGGTAGGCGATATCGGCGTTGGTGGCGGCCGGGTGGGCCAGGTCGAGATTCCAATCCGTGTCGGTGGTGCCGACGATCCAGTGCGCGCCCCACGGGATGACGAACAGCACCGAGGTCGCGGTACGCAGGATCATCGCGGCGTCGCTGACGATACGGTCGCGCGGCACCACGATGTGCACGCCCTTGGACGCGCGGACGTGGAACCTGCCCCTGCTGCGCGCCAGCGACTGCACCTCGTCGGTCCAGACGCCCGTCGCGTTGATGACCACGTGCGCGCGCACCTCACCGGCGCGGCCGTCCTCGCTGTCGCGGACCCGCACACCCGTGACCCGGTCGGCTTCGCGCAGGAAGCCGACGACCTGGGTGGAGGTGCGGATCACCGCGCCGTAGTGCGCGGCGGTGCGCGCGACCGTCATGGTGTGCCGCGCGTCGTCCACGACGGTGTCGTAGTAGGTGACGCCGCCGATCAGCGAATCGCTCTTGAGCCCCGGAGCCAGCCGCAGCGCGCCATGGCGGGACAGATGATGCTGTCCCGGAACCGATTTCGACCCACCCATAGTGTCGTAGAGCACCAGGCCCGAGGCGACGTAGGGCCGCTCCCAGAACCGGCGGGTCAGCGGATAGAGGAAGCGCAGCGGTTTCACCAGGTGCGGGGCCAGCGTCGACAACGCCAGTTCGCGCTCGCGCAACGCCTCGCGCACCAGTCCGAATTCCAGCTGTTCCAGATAGCGCAGACCGCCGTGGAACATCTTCGATGAACGACTCGACGTGCCGGAGGCCAGATCGCGGGCCTCGACCAGGGCCACCTTCAGGCCGCGGGTCGCGGCGTCGAGCGCGATGCCGGCACCGACCACGCCGCCGCCGACCACCACCACGTCGAAATGATCCTTGCCGAACCGCTCCCACGCCGTACGGCGCTGCTCGGGCCCGAGAAACTGTGAATCCGGCTTCGTGGTCATGCTCGCCTCCTCGCGCCGACGGCGCAATCGCCGGCTGTCGATGTTGGTGTGGCACGCGCGGTCGGGCTGTTGCACTTCCAGGCTATGCGACTGGGCACACGTCCAGCGGCGGGCCTGACCCGTGTCGCCGAGGGCTACCCACCGGTATCCGAATCCACCCTAGTGCGGGTGACGCGTACGCGCGCGGCGTGCGGAAACCACGGCGGACGCTCCCGACGACCGCCCGGCGGGCGCCGTCACCGACCGGGTACGACCGCCGCATTCGGACATGACACGCCCAGGGTTTAGTAGCCTGCTCGAATGCGTCGCTATGTGGCCGCCATCGATCAGGGCACGACCTCCAGTAGGTGCATCGTCTTCGACCGGCACGGCCGCGTCGTCGGGGTGGCCAAGCGGGAGCACGAACAGATCTTCCCTCGGCCCGGCTGGGTCGAGCACGATCCCGAGACCATCAGGCGCGATACCGAGTACGTCCTCGGCGCGGTACTCGAACAACTCGATCTCACCGCCGCCGATATCGCCGCGGTCGGGGTCACCAACCAGCGTGAGACCACCGTGGTGTGGGACCGCGCCACCGGCGAACCCATCCACAATGCCATCGTCTGGCAGGACACCCGCACCGATCGACTCGTCACCGAATTGGGCGGTGACCTCGGCCCCACCCGCTACCAGGACCGCACCGGCCTGCCGCTGTCGACCTATTTCGCCGGACCGAAACTGCGCTGGATCCTGGACCGGGTCGACGGAGCGCGGGAGCGCGCCGAGGCGGGCGAACTGTGTTTCGGCACCATCGACAGCTGGCTGCTGTGGAATCTCACCGGCAAGCACGTCACCGATGTGACCAATGCCTCGCGCACCATGCTCATGGATCTGCGCACACTGCGATGGGATCCGCAGATCTGCGCGGAATTCGTTGTGCCGGAAGCGATTCTGCCCGAAATCCGCAGTTCGTCGGAGGTCTACGGGGAGATCACCTCCGGTCCGCTGACAGGTGTTCCGATCGCGGGAATCCTCGGCGACCAGCAGGCCGCCACCTTCGGCCAGGCCTGCCTGTCCCCCGGCGAGGCCAAGAACACTTACGGCACAGGCAATTTCATGTTGCTCAACACCGGGACCACCCCGGTCCTCAGCAAACACGGACTGCTCACCACCGTCTGCTATCGCCTCGGCGATCAGCCCGCCGTCTACGCTCTGGAGGGGTCGATCGCGGTGACCGGCTCGCTGGTGCAGTGGTTGCGCGACAATCTCGGCCTCATCTCGAGCGCCGAGGAGATCGAACCGCTGGCCCGCAGCGTCGAGGACAACGGCGGCGCGTACATCGTCCCCGCCTTCTCCGGCCTGTTCGCGCCGCGTTGGCGACCGGACGCCCGCGGTGTCGTCGCCGGACTCACCCGATTCGTCACCAAGGCCCACCTGGCGCGCGCGGTGCTCGAATCCACGGCCTTCCAGACCAGGGAGGTGGTCGACGCGATGCGCGCCGACGCCGAATCCGAGCGTCTCGGACTGGAATTGACGACGCTCAAGGTCGACGGTGGCATGGTCGGCAACGATCTGCTCATGCAGTTCCAGTCCGACATCCTCGATGTCCCCGTGGTGCGCCCGGTGGTCAACGAGACGACCGCGCTCGGCGCCGCGTACGCCGCGGGCCTCGCCGTCGGCTACTGGCCGAGCACCGACGACATCGTGGCGAACTGGACCGCGGACACCACCTGGCGGCCGACCATGTCGGCCGAGGTCCGCGAGGCCCACCTGACGGCGTGGAACAAGGCGGTCGAGCGCACCTACAACTGGGTGGACTGACCGGAAACCACCCGCGCGCGGGCGTGCGCCCGCGCCAGCCGATCGACGGCCCGTTCCAGGACGGGCGCGTCGGAGGTGGTGAAACACATCCGCATCGAGTGCGTGTAGGCGCTGTCGACGGTGAAGGCCGCCCCGGGAACGTAGGCGACACCTTCCTCGAGCGCGCGCGCCAACAGCGCCGAGGTGTCGGTGCCGTCGGTGAACGAGGCCCAGACGAACATGCCGCCCGAGGCGTCGGTACAGGAGAGGCTGTCGCCGAAGGTCGCACGGACAGCGCGGACCAGCGCCTCGGCACGGGTCCGGTAGGTCGCGCGGACCGTGTCGACGTGTGCGGTGAGCCACGCGTCGTCGGCGAGAAGTTCGGCCGCGATCTGCTGGGTGAGCGCCGAACCGCACAGGTCCGCACCCTGTTTGAGGAGTTCGACGGCGCGGCAGACACTTTCGGGCGCTGTCATCCAGCCCACGCGCAGAGTCGGCGCGATGATCTTGGAAGCGCTGGAGAGGCGAATCACCGTGCGGGAGTGGGCCGCCACCGGCTCGGGGGGCGCGGCGTCGAACCACAGTTCGCCGTAGGGGTCGTCCTCGATCACCCAGAACCCGTACGCGTCGGCGAGTTCGGCGAGCTCCCGGCGACGGTGTGAGCTCATGGTGACACCGCCCGGATTGTGGAAATTGCTGACCGTGTGCACCACGGCCGGACGCTCGCCGCGGGCGAGCAGTTCGCGCAGCACGTCGACGCGCATCCCCTCGGCGTCCAGCGGCACCGCGACCAGACGCGCGCCCGCGGCCCGGAAGACTTGCAGCGCACCGACATAGGCCGGATCCTCGACGACCACCAGCGCGCCGGGATCGAGCAGAACCTCGGCGAGCAGCGAAAGCGCCTGCTGAGAGCCGTGTGTCACGAAGACCTCGTCGAGCGCGACCGCGCGGCCGATCCGCGACGACTCGCGCTCGGCCAGCACGGCCCGCAGCGGTGCCCACCCCGGCGATTCGGTGTATTGCAGCACCGCGGTGTCGGTCAGCGCTTTCGCGGCGGCCTCGGCGATCCGCGCGCTCGGCATCAGCGCGGCGTCGGGCAGCCCGCCCGCGAGGCTGATGATCTCGGCGCGCGAGGTCAGTTTCAGCAGGTCGCGAATCGCCGAACTCCGCAACCCGTCCAGTTTCGCGGACAGCGACGGTCGATTCGACGACATGGGAAACCTCCGGGGGACGCCACGGTTCTGGTCATGTCCACCATCGCACAGCGTGACCAGAATATGAAATTCCATTCCCGAAATATGGGATTCGCAGGCTGGGTGCGCTGTCTACCAGCTACGGAACGAAGACGGGCTGCCACCGCGACGTAATGCGCGATGACAGCCCGTCACGGGAGAACGACCGGTCAGCCGCGCTCCCGGATGGCGAAGATCAGGATCCTGCCGTCACGGTCGACGGTGCTGACCGTCTGGCGGTACACCGTGGTCGTGCCGTCGGGCCGGTGTTCGGTCAGATCGACGTCGAAGGTGTCCGAGGCCACCTCGGTGATGCGCAGGCAGTGCGTCGTGCCCGCCGGGATCTGCTCGGTGATCGCGCCCTGGATGATGTCGGCCGACGAGATGTTCTCGGCGTCGGGGGCGACGTACCTGCGCACGCCCGCACCGCTGCGCTCGACGTAGAACGCGTGCTGGAACCCCAGGATCGCCGACGGTCCGCTCGACGTGTCACCGGGGCCGTTGCCGACCGACACCCTGCCGTCGCGGCTGGCCGGGCAACTCAAGGCCGCCGCCGTGGACGGCGGCGACACCGTGGCGGACGCCTCGTCCGCACCGCCGCCCCTGCCCATCGCGACGATCGCCACGATCAGACCGATCAGCACGACGGCGGCAACGGCGACGCCGACCACCACGCCCCGCCCCTTGCCCGCGGACTTGGTGGTCTCGGGCACGGCCCTGGTCGGCGCGAGCCGCTTGGCGATCGGATCGTCGGCCCAGGACAGGCCGGACTCGGCCCCGCGCGGCTCCTTCGGTGGCCTGGGCACCTCGCCGGAATCGGTCGGGCTCCACCAGTTCTCCGGTTCCGGCGCGGAGGCGGGGTTCCGGTGGCGTGTGGTGGCGTCGGGATCGCGATCGGGCGGCGGGGCGACCGGTGCGGGGAAGTCCGTCGTATCGGGAGCGCGATAGCGTGCGTCGGTCGGCGGGCCCGCGGGTTCGGCGGCCGGTCGCCAGCCCAGTTCCGGATGATCACCCGGCGGCCGCGGAACCGACCAGGTGGGAACGGATTCGACGGTCGGCGGACCGCCGTCACGCAGCGGCGGACCGAAACCACCGGTCGGAGGGCCACCGTCACGTAACGGTGGACCGAAATCGCCGGTCGGCGGACCACCCTCGCGCAGCGGCGGACCGAAACCACCGGTCGGAGGGCCACCCTCGCGCAGCGGCGGACCGAAACCACCGGTCGGAGGGCCACCGTCACGCAGCGGTGGACCGAAATCTCCCGTCGGCGGACCGAATCCGCCGGTCGGAGCCTCTCCGCCCTGCGGCGGCCGCCCGAAATCGGTGAGGGGAGGGCCGAAGTCGCCAGTCGGCGGACCACCGTCATGCGGCGGACCACCCACCGGAGGGCCGAAACCGCCCACCGGAGGGCCGAATTCCGACCGGCGCCTGCCGGATTCGTCGTCCTTCGCGTCGCCCTCGGAGACCACGACCCATCCTTTCCCCGTGACATACGAGTGGGGCGGTCGCGAACGACCGCCCCACCGTCGAATCAGCTCATGTCAGTACTGGACCGAGCCACCCCACTGGGTGGTGACGCCGGCGACATTGACCGTCTGCGGGGTGACATCACCCGGTGCGATGATCGCGGGAAGTTTAACCTGCGCGGCGGCTTCCAGCGCGGCGGTTCCGCCCGGCTGCGCGGCGATCCACTGCTCGACGGCCGCCTTGGCCAGATTCACCTGGGTGGTGTCGAGCACCGTGGTGGACTTGTTGTCCGCGAGACCTTCACCACCGGTGTAGCTGGTGATCTGAATGGTGTTGGCGCTGACGAATTCCACCGAGACACCGGCTTCGCCCGCACCGGTCGGCGTGCGGTATCCGACGGTGCCGACGTAACCGGCCGCATTGTTGAAGTGGTGGGTATTGGCCACGAAACCCGGCAGCAGGGTGCCGCCGTCGATGTTGGCGCCGACTTCGGTACGCGGACCGGTCATCTCGACGACCGGCGCGGCGGGCGCCGAATCGATACGCGGGGCCTCCCAGCGCGGCGGCTGCTGGATGAGCGTGTCGCTCTCCGGCTGCGCGGCCGGGGTGTCGGTGCCCGAACGGGGCGCGGTCCCGGGGGTGCCCGGCTGCGTCGCACCGGGCACGGCCGGGGTGGCCTCGGTGCCGGGAGCCTTGGGATCCTCGGCGGTCGCGGGCTGCGCGGGCTGACCCGGTACCGGAAGCGGCGCGACACGCGGGGTGGTGACACCCGGCTGCGTCGGAGCCGCGAGTTTCGGATCCTTCTTCGGATCGGGCATGACCTGATCCGGATCCGGGGTGGTGATACCCGGCTGGCTCGGCGTCGGCTTCGATTCCGGTTTGGCCGGATCGGGTTTCGCGGTCCCCGGCGCGGATTCGGTCGGCGTCTCCGGTGGCGTCTCGGTACCCGGCTGGGCCGGGGCGGGAGTGGTCGGCGTGGTCGGATCGTTCGGAACCGCCCCCGCGGGCGCCGCGAGAAGAGTAGCCACGGCTGCCGCGGCGGCCAGCGGCAACGACGTCCCCGCCATCGTTCGCTGCGCCCGACTCGGCTTACGATGTTTCACTTTTCGCAATTCCCCTTTTCGGGTGCGACCGCACGCGGGCGCACTCAGTTGTCCCTGACGAGACACGCGGCCGTCGTAGCACGACCCTCGGGCTGTTCGCCGTTCCCGTTTGGAAAGAAGCTTCCCCCCACGACAGAACCAGCGACCGCCGCCCGATCGCATCCCTGCCCGGAGTCAACCATATGTTCGGCCGACAGGCAACGCGATGAATCCCAGCCGGTAACAAGCACACTCGGAGCATCGCTACCGAGGGGTCGGCCCCGCGTCAATCCAAGTCGTCATGACGCATCAACTGGCGCGCCGCCTCGATCACCGAACCCGACAGCGACGGATACACCGAGAACGTCTGGGCCAGGTCGTTGACGGTGAGGTTGTTCTGCACCGCGAGCGCGATCGGCAGGATCAACTCCGAGGCGATGGGCGCGACGACGACGCCGCCGATCACCACACCCGTCGCCGGACGACAGAAGATCTTGACGAAACCCCTGCGCAGCCCCGACATCTTCGCGCGCGGATTGGTGTTCAACGGCAGCATCACCGTGCGCGCCGGGGTCTCACCGTTGTCGATGGCGGTCTGGCTCACGCCGACCGTCGCGATCTCCGGACGGGTGAACACCGCGGAGGAGACCGTCTTCAGCCGGATCGGGCTGACGCCCTCGCCCAGCGCGTGATACATCGCGATCCGACCCTGCATCGCGGCCACCGAAGCCAGCGGCAACAGGCCCGTGCAGTCGCCCGCGGCGTAGATACCGGGCACCGAGGTACGCGACACCCGGTCGACCCGCAGATAGCCGCCGCGATCCAATTCGATACCGACCTGGTCCAAGCCGAGATCGTCGGTATTGGGCGTGGAACCGACGGTCATCAGGGCGTGCGTGCCCTTCACGGTGCGACCGTCGGAGAGTTTCACCACAATGCCGTCGGCGGTGCGCACGACCGCGTCCGCCCGCGCGTGTTTGACCAATTCCACACCGCGCTCGGCCAGTGCCTCCTCCAACACCAGAGCCGCGTCCGCGTCCTCACCGGGCAGCACCCGGTCGCGACTGGAGACCAATTTCACCCGCACGCCCAATTCCGTATAGGCGGAGACGAATTCGGCGCCGGTGACGCCGGAACCGACCACCACCAACGTTTCCGGAAGTTCGCGCAGGTCGTAGAGCTGGCGCCAGTTCAGGATCCGCTCACCGTCCGGTTCGGCGCCCGGCAGCACCCGGGGACTGGCACCGGTGGCGATCAACACCACCTCGGCCTCGAGCACCCGCTCGCCGCCCTCGCCACGCGACACGAACACCCGGTGCGTCGTCGACAGTCCGACGGCGGGCTCGGTCATCCGCGCGCGACCGGAGACAACTCTCACACCCGCCGATTGCAATTTGGACCGGATATCGGAGGACTGCGCCAGCGCGAGCGCCTTCACCCGCGAGTTCACCTCCGGCAACTCCACGGCGGCCTGACTCGGATCCAAGGTGATGCCCAGGTCCTTGGCGCGGCGCAGATCGGTGCGCACCCCGGTCGAAGCGATGAACGTCTTCGACGGAACGCAATCCCACAGCACGCACGCACCGCCGATGCCATCGCGGTCGACGAGCGTCACATCGGCGCCGTGCTTGGCCGCGACCAGCGCCGCTTCGTAACCGGCGGGACCGCCACCGATGATGGCAATGCGGGTCATGAACACCTCCGCTTGGGCTGTCGACCGGGATCTCCGGCGCACAGACAACGTTATCGGGCGAGCACCCGGCAACCATTGCCGACTCGACCTCATGAGACGCGCGCGACCATCGAACGCGGCAACAGATGACACTCGCACAGGGCACTCTGGGCGGGATATGAGCGATCCGCCAATCTTATTGGCTACCCTTTCACCGTGCCGATCTACGCCGCCTACGGGTCGAACATGGACTCGTCCCAGATGCTCGAGCGCTGTCCGCACTCCCCCATGTCCGGAACGGGCTGGTTGGAGGGCTGGCGACTCACCTTCGCCGGCGACGACATCGGGTGGGAAGGACCGCTGGCGACGGTCGTCGAGGAACCAGGATCCCGGGTTTTCGTCGTGCTCTACGACGTCTCGCCGGAGGACGAGGACAGGCTGGACCGTTGGGAAGGTTCGGACTTCGGAATCCACAAGAAGATCCGGCTACGCGTCACCCCGAGCCCGGGCAGCGGGACCGAACCGCGCCTGGCGTGGTTGTACGTCCTCGACGCCTACGAAGGCGGGCTACCCTCCGCCCGGTACATCGGCGTGATGGCCGACGCGGCCGAAAAAGCAGGCGCGCCAGCGGAGTACGTGCACGCGCTGCGAACCAGGAACAGCCGCAACGTAGGCCCGGGAAACTTCAGCTGAAATTTTGGCGGCCGGGGCCGCGGGTTCGCGGCCCCGTTTGTCTCGCGTCCGAGCGGTCGAGACTGGCGACTGCGTCGCATGCGCTTCGACCGCTCGGACGCGAGACGGCCGCGAACGGTCGCTCGTATGACTCGCTCCGGGCGGGGGACGGGTGGGGCGGGCCCGCTCCCGGGGTGCTGTTCAGGTGTTGTTCAGCCCGCTTGCAGGATGATGTTGCTCAGGGCTCGGACGCCGACGGCGAGGGCGCGTTCGTCGAGGTCGAAGGTGGCCTGGTGCAGGTCGAGTTGTTCGCCCTCGCCGGACCAGACGCCGAGACGGGCCATGGCGCCCGGCACCTCTTCGAGGTACCAGGAGAAATCCTCGCCGCCGCCGGATTGGGGGGTGTCGGCGAGGGCGTCGGGGCCGAGGGCGCGGATGGCGTCCTCGAACATCCGGGTGGAGTGCTCGTCGTTGACCACCGGGGGAACGCCACGGCGGTAGTTGAGCTGGTAGCGCACGCCGGTGGGGGCGAGCAGGCCGTCGACGATCTCGTTGACCATCGGCTCCAGCAGCGACCACGTGGCGTGATCTCCGGTGCGGACGGTGCCGGTGAGCATGCCGGTCTGCGGGATGGCGTTGGGGGCTTTACCCGCTGAGACCGCGCCCCAGACCATCACGGTGCTGGTGCGGGGGTCTATGCGGCGGCTCAGCAGGCCGGGCAGGCCGGTGATGACGGTGCCGATGGCGTAGACCAGGTCGCTGGTCAGGTGCGGGCGCGAGGTGTGGCCGCCGGGGGAATCGAGTACCAACTCCACGGTGTCGGCGGCGGAGGTGATCGCGCCGACCCGGATGCCGACCCTGCCGACCTCGAGACGAGGATCACAGTGCAGGGCGAAGATCCGGTCGACGCCTTCCATCGCGCCCGCCGCGACCATGTCGATGGCTCCGCCGGGCATGACCTCCTCGGCGGGCTGGAAGACGAACCGGACGCCGACCGGCAGATCGATCTCGGCCAACGCGAGCGCGGTGCCGAGCAGGATCGCGGTGTGGGCGTCGTGACCGCAGGCGTGCGAGACGCCGGGCACCGTCGACGCGAAGCCGAGGCCGGTGAACTCCTGGAGCGGTAGCGCGTCCATATCGGCGCGCAGACCGATGCGCGGGGCGTCGACGGGGCCGATGTCACAGATCAGACCGGTGCCGCCCGGCATTTTCTGGGGTGTCAACCCGGCCTTGGTCAGCCACGTCGAGATGAACTCGGTCGTGGCGAATTCGGTGCGGGACAGTTCGGGATTGGCGTGGATGTGCCGCCGCCACTGGATCAGATCGACCGTGTGCTCGGCCAGCCACGCGTCGACCACCTCCGACCCGCTCATATCCGCCACTCCCGCGCCCCCCGGGCCCTCCGTGGTCGCACACGCGCTCCCCTCCGCATGCGCCGACGATCGGCCGGTTGTGCTCACCGAACTTCCTCCTGTCGTCGAACCAGACGTTCCAACAACCTGTCTCTCTGTACTTCATCGCGCGCGATCGCGATAGCGGTACGCGCGAGCGCGAGCGCGCCATCGGTGACCGCGCGATCCGCCGAGGCGTTGATACTGGCCGCGGCGAAGCCTGGCTGATGTGTCACCGCCCCACCGGCATCGATGCCGATCACCGGATGGATGCCGGGGATGACGTTGGTGACATTGCCCATATCGGTACTGCCCAGCGGGCGCCGCGCCTCGAGTTCCGGTGCGATCGGCACCCGACCCAGTTCGGCGATCTGCTCACGATAGGCACACAGTAGTGCCGCATCGGGCGTCAGCTCGGTATATGTCGGGGCGAGCGTCCGGATTTCGTGGGTGCAGCCGGTTGCCAGTGCGCCCGCCTCGAAACAAGCCGATGCGCGTCGCATCAGTTCATCGAGGGATGCGGAATCCGCTGCGCGTAGGTAGTACAGCAGTTCCGCACGTCCAGGCACGATATTGGGGGCTACGCCACCGTCGCCGACTATACCGTGAAGTTGCTGGCCAGGCTGGATATGTTGACGTAGCAAGCCCAGAGCTACCTGCGCGATGGTGACCGCGTCCCCCGCGTTGCGGCCCAGTTCGGGCGACGCGCTGGCATGGGCTTCGCGGCCGTGGAAGACCACCCCGATATCGGCGAGAGCCAGCGATCTGGCGCCCGCGATGTCGACCGGACCGGGGTGAACCATCATCGCCATCGCCACGTCGTCGAAGACGCCGCGCTCCAGCATCAGCACTTTGCCGCCGCCGCTCTCCTCGGCGGGCGTGCCGAGCACGATCACCGTGATACCGAGTTCGTCGGCCACCTCGGCGAGGCCCAGACCCGCCCCCACCGCCGACGCGGCGATGATGTTGTGCCCGCAGGCGTGGCCGATCTCGGGCAGCGCGTCGTATTCGGCGCAGAGGCCGATCGTCAGATCGCCGCTGCCGTAGGTCGCGCGGAAGGCTGTCGGCAGATCGGCGACGCCGAGGTCGACCTGGAAACCGCGCTCGATCAGCGGGGCCACCGTCTTGGCGACACTGCGCGTCTCCTCGAACGCCAACTCCGGCTCGGCGTGGATGGCGTGCGACAGCTCGACCAGACGTCCGGTGGCGGCGGCGATCGCGGCGTCCGATGCGTTCGAAGCACTCGTCGCCGCCCCGGTCCCGTCGGCGCGCTCGGCCACAGCCCTGTCCGCGCGCGCGAGATCGGCGCGCGTCTCCTCGTGCCCGCTACGCGGTGGTGGCATGCGACACAGTCTCGCACTACGGGTCGCGCCGGGTTGACGCTGCGCCCGTCTCGTCGCGTTTGACCCGTGTCGACCCGCTACCGGTCTACCCCGCGGCGAAGGCCAGGTTCTCCCCGGTGTTGGGCACGGCGAGCCCGGCCAATGACCCGGCGTGCAGCGCGCGCTTGATCACCGGCAGATTCGGCTTGCGGTTGCTCGCGAGTGCCGCCGCGCGCGCGACCGCGGTCTCCAGCAACACCTCGGGCGCGGCGAGGTCGTCGACGATGCCCGCGGCCGCGGCCTGATCGGCGGGGTAGCGATGCCCGGTGGTCATCGCCTGCACGCAGACCTGGTTGCTCAGCCGGTTGGTCAGCAGCGCGTTCATCCCGACGGTGAAGGGCATGCCGAGATGCACCTCGGGCAGGCACCAGAAACCGCGATCGGCGCGCATCACCCGGAAATCGTGCGAGGTGGCCAGCATCGCGCCCGCCCCGAAGGCGTGACCGTTGATCGCGGCCACGGTCGGCAGCGCGAAAGTGAGCAATCGGGCGAAGATGCCGTGCACGCGGTCGAGGTAGCCGTGCATGTGGTCGAGGTTGCCGAAGAGCCAATCGGTATCGAGGCCGTTGCTGTAGAACTTGCCGGTGGCGACGGTGACCAGCGCCGCGGGCCCCTCGCTCGCCTCGACCTCGTCGAGCAGCCCGTGGAACTCATCGATCCAATCGGGGTGGAAGCGGTTCTCGCTGTCGGTCTGTCCCTCGTTCCCGAGGTACAGGACGAACACATCTGCCTCGCGCTCCAGATACGGCATGCGGCGCAGCCTATCGGGGTGCCGCGGCGAGTCCTACTCGCGGGTAGCCGGTCCGCGCGACACGATGCGGCCCGTCCGCGCGCCGGGACGCTCCCGGTGGCGGTGACTACGTCGCTCGCGTTCGGGGGCCGTCGAATAGAGTGAGTTCATGCTTGCCGAACAGGCCGCCCAGGCGATCGCCGAACATACCGGAGTCGAACGCCACCGGGTCGCGGTGGTTCTCGGGTCGGGCTGGCAGGACGCCGCCGCGGAGATCGGAACGCCACGTGCCTCGGTCGCCATGCCGGAACTGCCCGGATTCGGAGTGCCGAGCGCACAGGGACACGTCGGCATGGTGCATTCGCTCGCCGTCGACAACACGCCCGTGCTGCTGCTCATGGGACGCCAGCACCTGTACGAGGGTTACGCACCCGCGCAGGTCGTGCACCCCGTCACGGCGGCCATCGCCGCGGGCGCGGACACCGTGGTGCTCACCAACGCCGCGGGCGGAATCCGCGACGGCCTCCGGGTCGGCGAACCGGTCCTGATCGGCGATCACCTCAATCTCACCGGACGGACACCGCTCGAGGGCGCCTCTTTCGTCGACCTGGTCGACGCGTGGGACCCCGAACTGCGGGCGCTGGCACGCGAGATGGACCCCGACCTGACCGAAGGCGTCTACGCGGGCCTGACCGGTCCGCAGTACGAGACACCCGCCGAGATACGGATGTTGCGCACCATGGGCGCGGATTTGGTCGGCATGTCGACGGTGCTGGAGGCCATCGCGTGCCGGGCGCTGGGAGCCCGCGTGCTCGGCATCTCCCTCGTCACCAATCTGGCCGCGGGCGTGACCGGTGAGCACCTGTCGCACGCCGAGGTGCTCGCCGAAGGGCACGCGGCGGCCCCGCGCCTGGGCAAACTGCTGCGCGGCATCCTCGAGCAACTGTGACGGTGAGCGTGACGACGTCGGCGAGGATCGACTGATGTTGCGTTTCGGCACGGCGGGCCTGCGCGGTCCGCTCCGGGACGGCCCCGACGGCATGAACGTCGACACCGTCGCCAGGGCGACCGCCGGGTTGGCCGACTGGCTGCGCGGACGGTGCCTCGGAGGCGGGATCGTGGTCGTCGGCCGCGACGCGCGTCACGGTTCCGCCGAATTCGCGCAGGTCACCGCCGAGGTTTTCGCCGCCGCCGGTTTCACGGTGCTGATGCTGCCGCGCCCGCTGCCGACACCGCTGGTGGCATTCGCGGTGCGGGAGTCACGGGCGGTCGCGGGTGTGCAGATCACCGCGTCGCACAATCCGGCGACCGACAACGGCTACAAGGTCTTCCTCGACGGCGGCGCGCAGTTGATCCCGCCCGCCGACGCCGAGATCGAGGCGGCGATCGACGCGGTGCGCGAGCCGATCCCGCGCGCGGATCCCGTCTCGGGCTCGACGGACACGCGTGTGCGCGCCGCGCTCGGTGACGATCCGGGCGAGGAGGTCGTGCGGCGCTATCTCGCGCGCGCCGCGCAGGTGCCCGCCACGATCGGCGGACCGGGCGAGCGCGCCGACATCAGAATCGCGTTGACCGCGTTGCACGGTGTCGGCGGCGCGACCGCGGTCGCCGCGCTCGGTGCGGCCGGATTCACCGATGTGCACGTCGTGCCGGAGCAATTCGAACCCGACCCGGACTTCCCGACCGTCGCCTTTCCGAACCCGGAGGAGCCGGGCGCGGCCGATCTGCTGCTCGCCCTCGCCGCGCGTGTCGACGCCGACGTGGCGATCGCACTCGACCCCGACGCCGACCGCTGCGCGGTGGGTATCCGCGGACCGCGCGGTTGGCGGATGCTGCGCGGCGACGAGACCGGCGTGCTGCTCGGCGACGACGTGTTGCGCACCGCGCCACCCGGCTCCCTGGTGGCGACCACCATCGTCTCCTCGCGACTGCTCTCGGAACTGGCCGAGGCCAGGGGCGGCCGCTATGCGGAGACGCTGACCGGTTTCAAATGGCTGGCTCGCGCGGGTGACGGACTCGTCTACGCCTACGAGGAGGCCATCGGCCACTGCGTCGACCCGGCGGCGGTGCGCGACAAGGACGGAATCACCGCCGCCGTGCTCACCGCCGACCTGGTGGCCCGCCTCGGGGCCGTGGGACGCACCCTGACCGACGAACTGGACGACTACGCCGTCGAATTCGGCGTGCACGCCGGCGATCAGGTCTCGCTGCGACTGCCCGACATCTCGGCGGCGGCCGCCGTGGTCGACCGTCTGCGCGCAGCCCCTCCCGACGAGATCGCGGGCGAGCCGGTGAAATACACCGACCAACTCCGGGTGCGTGGCCGGATGCGGACCGACGCGTTGATCTTCGACGGCAGTGGCATCCGGGTCGTGATCCGGCCGTCGGGGACCGAGCCGAAACTCAAATGCTATCTGGAAGTGGTCGAACCGGTGTCCGGGCGAGCGGGGCTGGGAGCGGCGCGAGATCGTGCGGACGCGCGCCTTTCGCGACTGCGGGAATTCTGCGAAAGTCTCTGACACCCGGCCGTCGGCGCGCGCCCCCGGGAAGTTCGGAACGACTCGGCTCAGCGTGGACCGAACTGCCGATCACCCGCGTCACCGAGGCCGGGAACGATATAGGCGTTCTCGTTCAGGCCCGCGTCGACAACGGCGGTGACCAGCCGTACCGGCATCCCCGAATCGGCGAGCGCGGCAATGCCTTCGGGGGCGGCGACCACGCAGACCGCGGTGATGTCGGTGGCGCCGCGGGCGACGAGCAGTTCGAGGGTGTGGCGCATGGAACCGCCGGTGGCCAGCATCGGATCCAGTACGTAGACCGGGATCTCGGCGAGATCGGCGGGCAGCGATTCCATGTAGGGAACGGGTTGGTGACTGTCCTCGTCACGGGCGATGCCGACGAATCCGACCCTGGAGTCGGGGATCAGCGCCGACGCCGCGTCGATCATGCCGAGCCCCGCGCGCAGCACCGGCACCAGCAGCGGCGGCGCGGCCAGGCGCACGCCCTCGGCGACGGCGACGGGTGTGGTGACGTCGAAGCGGGTGACCGGAGCCTCACGCAATGCCTCGTAGATCAGGATTCCGGTGAGATCGCGCAGTGCCGCGCGGAACCCGGGATTGGGTGTACGCGCGTCGCGCATGGTCGTGAGCAGGGCGGCGGCGAGTGGGTGGTCCACGGTGTGCGTGCGCATGAGGGAACGATAAGGTCGTCGGCAGCGGGGTGGAGTACATCGCGAGGAGTGCACCGCGACACGGCGATACAACGACATAGGGATCGGCGCGCATCCGGTCCGATCGCCGACCCGAAATTTTCCGAACGAGCGGGAACCGATCGGGAACGCAGCGCGTCGAACTAGGTGAATGACGTACTCTGCCTGGGAACAACGGATGGGGGAAGCACTATGCGAAAGATGTCGGCGGACGCCGAAGGCATTGCGGCTTATAGCGCGACCGCCGAGGTGATGTCGGGTGAGATGGCGGGGGCCGCGGCCAGTGCGGCGGCCGCGAACCCGGCGCTGCTCGGACCGATCATGGGCCTCATCGGCGGTGATTTCATGACCGCCTACGCGGCCGCCCACGCGGGGCATATCGCCTCCATCGGCCAGCTCTCGGCGGTGCTGTCGAGCCTGGGCGGCGCCACGGCGGGTGCGGCGACCGTGCTCACCGAAACGGACCTGAACAACGCCGCCGCGCTGAAGACAACAGATCTGGACGGATGAGCCGGTGATAGATATCAACGTGCTGGCCAAGCCGCTGTTGGATCTGCTCTCCAGCTTCGGCTCCGGCGTACTGCCGACGGGCGGGCCATCGGACGCGCTGAACTCCACCTCGACGGTGCTGGATCAGCTACATCAGTTGAGCCGCAACAGCATCAACCAGATGAACGTCGCCTGGGACGGCGTCGCCGCCGACGCCGCGACGTCGAAGGCGCTGCGGGTGCAGACCTCGACCGCGACCATCTCCGACCGCGGCACGGAGATGGCCACCGTGGTCGATCAGGCCGCCGCGCAGGTCGAGACGGGCCAGAAGGATCTCAACGGCATCGTCCAGTCCTTCCTCACCCAGGCGTCGAGCCTCGGCCCCGCCATCGCGACCCCGCAGGGTTTCACGGTGCTGGTCGGCTCCGCGATCGACCACCTGAATCAGGGGCTGAGCGTGGTCAACCGCACTCAGACCGAACTCAACACCCAGACCCAGTCGATGAACTCGCTGACACCGCCGCCGTCGACCTCCCTGGCCTCGATGCCGAGCAATCTGACCTCCGGTCTCACCTCCGGTGTGAACTCGGGCGTCAGCGGGCTGCTCGGTCTCGCGAGCGGCGCGGGCAGCATGGTGAGCACCGTCGGCCAGTCCCTGAACACCGCCTCGTCGGCGAAGACAACGCCCGCCGCGAGCAAATCCAGCACCGGCACCTCGGCCACGCCGAGCAATACCGACACGGCCAAATCGACGTCGTCCGACGGCACCGGCGTGAAGATCACCCTGCCCGACGGCAGCACGGTCGAAGCGCCGAACGAGAAGGCGGCGACGGCGGTCAAATCGGCGCTCGGCGCGGTCGGCACCCCGTACGTCTGGGGCGGTAACAGCCCCGGATCGGGTATCGACTGCAGCGGCCTGACGAAATACGCCTACGGCGAGGCGGGCGTCGAACTGCCGCGTCTGGCCCAGGAACAGCACATCGGACACCCGCAGGTGTCACCCGGCGATCTGATGCCGGGCGATCTGGCCGTGTGGGACGGCCACGTCGCCATGGTGGTCGGCAACGGGCAACTCGTCGAGGCCGGCGACCCGGTCTCGGTCAGTTCGATTCGAACGGAGAACATTGGTATGGAGTTCTACGGCTTCTACAGGCCCACCGAATGAGTACGCCGGTGGATCCGCAGCAGTCGCAGCCGGTGCCGAATGTCACGGTCGCGGGCAGCACCAACAGGTCGGGCACCATCGCGGTGCGGGCGACCGATCAGGGCATGCCCGTCGAGATCAAATTCGAGCGCAGTGAATACCGTTACGGCGCACAGGCTCTCGCCGGCGAGATCCTGCGCCTGACGCAGCGGTCCACCGTCGCCGCGCGGGCCAGGCGCCGCGAGGTGCTCACCGAGGCCGGAATGCCCGCCGACATCCTGGACCGGCTCGGGTTGCCGACCAGACAGCAGGCGGTGGACGAACTGGATCGCATCGACGACGCCGACACCGGGCCGACGAGCTGGATGAGGCCGGTATGACCGAGCCGGAGGCAGGGGCGGTCCGTCCGGAATCGAGTGGCAGGCGGGCACGGGTATGAGTGCGGAAATGGACGCGCTGGTCGCGAACGCGACATCGAAACTGGAGGCGCTCGAGGCCGCGCTGTACGGCCTCAAGCAGGTACGCGGCCAGTTCACCACCGACGACGGGGCGGTCAGCGTCGAGGTGAACAGCGACGGCGCGCTGGTCGGACTCTCGCTGTCGGAGGCCGTCACATCGATGGCTCCCAGCGATGTCGGTCAGCTGATCATCTGGGCCTGTAGGCAGGCTTCCGAGGACGCGGGCGCACAGCGCTCGAAGGTCGTTGCGACACTGAACGAGTCGTTCGCACCCGCCACATCCGACGCGAACGGCAGCGTTGGGGGCGGGCCGGATAGTGCCTGACACGGAAGGTCGATAGGCTTCCGCACATGGCTTCTGGAGACATCGTCCCGATCGAGCTCGGCCTGACCGACGGCGATCTCGTCACACTGTGGGCACCGCGCTGGCGGGACGGCGACGACGAGTGGGAGGCGTTCCTCGGACACGAGGATGCGCTGTACGGTTTCGAGTCCGTGGCGGAGCTCGCCGCGTTCATACGAACCGACTCCGATAACGACCTCGTCGATCATCCGGCCTGGAAGATCGTGGTGGCGTTGTCGGCGGCCGAACTGGAGCCGGAGGACAATCATTCCTTCGACCTCGTCGCGGTTCCCGAACTTGCCGCAGGTGACCCGGAGGTGGAATCCATCGCCGAACTCGAGGACACCCTCGAGATGGTTCGCAATATCGGCGAGGTCTGCGAGCTGGAGGTCGTCACCAAATTCTTCAGCTCCCACCCGGTGCTCGGCGCACTGCCCGCCGGCGTGAGTTCCTTCGTCGGTCGTGACGGCGAGGAATTGTGGATCCAGATCGGCGCGGCCATCGCCAAGGACTGGGACGCAGTACTGGACGCCATCGACTCGGTGGTCTCCACCCCCGAGGTCGACGCGGCGGCCGTCTCGGTCGCCGAGGCGGAACTGCTGGCGGCCGAGGAGAACGTCATCGATGCCGACGACGCGGCCGACAGCGAGGAGGACGAGGAATTCGAGTCGGTCGACCTCGACGCGGATGACGACGAGGACGAGGACGAGACGTTCTGGAACGAGGTCGGCATCGACCCGGTGAAGATCATCACCTCCGACGGCGAACTCTTCACGCTGCGCTGTTACCTCGACGACGAGCCGATCTTCCTCGGCAAGGACGGCGCGATCTCGACCTTCGGTTCGGAGCGGGCGCTGGCGCGCTACCTGGCCGACGATCACGAACACGATCTGTCCAGGGTCAGCACCTACAGCGATGTGCAGACCGCGGCGGTCGACGGCTCGCTCGAGATCGAGGTCACCGACGAGAACGTCTACGTGCTGCACGGTCTGGCCGACGATCTGTCGCAGGGTCCGGAAGCGGTGGATATCGACCAGCTCGACCTGGCGGTCGAACTGTTCACCGACGCGGCCGACTACGCCGAGGACGATGCCGTCGAACAGGCGCTGGCCCAGTCCACCCCGCTCGGCTGGTATGTCTCCTACCTGCTCAATCCCGACCCGACCCGGCTCGCCCCGAATCCCCCGTTCACCGCGGAGGCGCAGAACTGGCGCGAGTTGGAACGCAATTTCGAGGCGCGGATCGTCCAGAAGTAAGGGCGGCGGAACACGAATCGTGCGGCACCGATTCCGCTCGGTGCCCGCACGATCATTTCAGCCGGATCCACACCTGTTCGGCGCGGCCGAGCAGTCGGCCGTCGGCACCGTAGACCGCCGACGACGCGAACGCCTTGCGTCCCTGCTCACCGTGGAGTTCACCGACCGCGACACACTCTTCGCCCACCTCGGGCAGGTCGGGCACGATCGCGGTCATCCTGCCGAGTACGGCGGGGCGTTCGACCATATCCGGCAGCGACCAGCCGCCGGGGCAGTCCAGCGCCGCCCACACGATCGCGGTGCCGATCGACAGCGACGCGTCCGGAATCCACTGCGAGGCCACCAGGCCCTCCCCGACCGATCCCGGTTCGATCCGCAGACCGTCGGGGCGGGCGCTGCCGCACACGAAACAGCTCGAGAAGGTCTCGTTGCAGCGATACGACCTCGACGCCTCGCCGGCCGTCGCGAACGGCACGGCCCGCGGCGCCTCGTGCTCGAATACGCCGACACTCGATTCGGCGACCACGACATCGCCGTGCAGCAGCGCCCCGTCCCGCACCAGCAGCGGGGTATCCAGCGGAGGCGGACTCCGCAGCACCACGGTGACGGTCGCCGCCTCGTGCTGATCGGCCAGCAACCCGCCCAGGTAGCCGCCGTTGGCGGAATCCGGCGGCCCGTTGAAACGGCGAGGAACCTGCAGCACTGTCATGTCGGGCACGCTAGCGAATGCCCGCTCGCAGCCGTATAGGGCGGGGTATCCCGTCGGCCCACAGCGCCGCGGCGGAATCGCGCGGTTCTCCCGGTCGGGTCCACGAGTCGGCCGAGTCCCGCAAGCCGATCGGTCCCGCAGCCCATCACTCACCAGCCGGTCGGTCCTGCGGGGCGGGTAGGTCCCACAAGCCAATCGGTCCCACACACCGATCGGTCCCACACACCGATCGAACCCACACACCAATCCAGACCCACACACCAATCCAGACCCACAAGCCGGTCCAGACCCAAAGCCCGATCAGACCCACAAGCCCGGTCAGACCCACGAGGCAGTCGCACCCACAAGCCCGGTCAGACCCACGAGGCAGTCGCACCCACGAGCCGGTCAGTCCCACGAGGTCGGTCCGACAGGCCCGGTCAGGCCCGCGAGCCGATCGAGGGCAAGGCGAACCACACCGAGACCTGGGGCGTCGTGCGGGCTACCTCGCCGACGGGTAGTGCTGGTCCAACCACTCGTCGAAGGTCGGCCCGGCCAGTGTCGTGCCCGGTCCGGGCAGCAACGCGCCTTCGGCCTGGAGTCGCTGGTCGGGGTCGTTCGGGTCGGAGACCTCGGTCACCCGTGTCGGGGCACCGCGTCGTGCCGCGAGTTTCGTGACGGCGGCGGCGAGGTTCAGTGCCTCGGGGCCCGCGACCTCGACGCGGTCGGCACCGGATTCGTCGACCGCCAGGTCGGCCAGGTGTTCCGCGACGGTGCGGGCGGCGACCAGTTGGATGCGGACTTCCGGCACGTGGGCGGTGTCGCCGCTGGTCGTCCAGTCCAGCATCATCTCGGTGAATTCGTGGAATTGCGCGGCGCGCAGGACGCGCACCGGAACCGGTCCCGCCAGATAGCCGTGTTCGTGGGCGAGTTTGCCCGCGTAGTGACCGCTGGTGAACGGGTCGATGCCGATGATCGACACCAGAACGATCCGGCGCACCCCCGCCTCGGCGGCGGCGCGTCGCACGTTCGTGGCGACGGTGCCGAAGAACTCCCGCACCGCCTCGGTTTCGGTGGTGGCGGCGTTCACCGCGTCGACCACCACCTCCGCACCGATCAGCGCCTGCTCGAGCCCTCGACCGGTATGGACGTCGACACCCGACGAACGGGTGACGGCCACGACGTCGTGTCCCCTGTTCTTCAGCACGTCGACGACCTCGCGGCCGATCCGCCCACTCGCTCCGACAATCGCGATCCGCATTGTGTTCTCCTCCGACTCGATCCGGTTCATCGAGTAGACGAGGCGGCGCCACACGGTGTGACATGTCGGAATCGGCAGCGCGCCACCGCACCGGATCCGGCTCACGGACCGTGCGATGGCGCGCCGATCCGGCTCAGCCGAGCAGTACGGCGTATCCCGGTTTGATGATGTCGTCGATGATCCGCAGCCGTTCCGGGAACGGGATGAACGAGGATTTCATCGCGTTGATGGTGAAACGTTCCAGATCGCTCCAGCCGTAACCGAATGTCTCGACCAGTTTGAGCATCTCGTTGCTCATCGTGGTGTCGCTCATCAATCGGTTGTCGGTGTTGACGGTGACGCGGAAACGCAGCCGGGCGAGCAGGTCGAACGGATGTTTGTCCAGGGACGGCACCGCCCCGGTCTGCACATTCGACGACGGGCACAATTCGAGCGGGATCCGCGTATCCCGCACATAGTTCGCCACCCGCCCCAATTTCGCGTCCTCGATCGCGCCGGGCACCTGGATGTCGTCGGTGATCCGCACACCGTGACCGAGACGGTCGCAGCCGCAGAAAGCCAGCGCCTCGTGGATAGACGGTAATCCGAAGGCCTCACCGGCGTGAATCGTGAAATGCGCGCTGTTGGCCCGCATGTATTCGAAGGCGTCCAGATGACGGCTGGGCGGATAGCCCGCCTCGGCGCCGGCGATATCGAATCCGCCCACACCGCGATCGCGCCAGCGCACCGTGAGTTCGGCGATCTCCCGTGACCGCGCCGCGTGGCGCATGGCGGTCAGCAGACAGGTCACCACGATCGGGTGACCGGCGGCCGCGGCGGCGGCCTCACCTTCGCGGAATCCGGCGAGGGTGTGCTCGACGACTTCGTCCAGGCTGAGCCCGCGTTCCAGATGCTGTTCGGGCGCGAAACGCACTTCGGCGTAGACGACGCCGTCGGCGGCGAGATCCTCCGCGCATTCCTTGGCGACCCGGCGCAGGCCTTCCGGGGTCTGCATCACCGCGACGGTGTGGGCGAAGGTCTCCAGATAGCGTTCCAGCGAACCGCTGTCGGCGGCGTTGCGGAACCATTCGCCGAGGGATTGCTCGTCGGAGGCGGGTAGGTCCTGGTAACCGCAATCGGCGGCGAGCTCCAGCACGGTCGCGGGCCGCAGACCACCGTCGAGGTGATCGTGCAGCAGTGCCTTGGGAGCTTGGCGGATCGAGGCAAGGGTCAAAGGCATCGGTCCTGTCATGAATCCACGTTAGCCGCCCCCGACGGCGCGGGCAGCGCAGTTGGCACAGACGTCACACCGTGGGCGGCTGTGATTACGCTCGCGGTCGTTTCGGCGTTCGACGCGCCGAGACGCCGCTCACGCCACCGGTGACGCCGCGGCCTCGCTCAGGAGTTGCCGATCCGGTCGAGTACCAGCGGAACCCGCGCGGGTGCTTCGGTCCCGATCGCGTAGGCGTCCGCCAGCGCGGCGACGGCGCCGGGGAAGGTTTCGGGAGTATCGGTGTGCAGGGTGAGCAGCGGCTGCCCCGCCGACACCGGATCGCCGGGTTTGGCGTGCATTTCCACCCCCGCGCCGAATTGCACCGGTTCGCCCTGTCTGACGCGTCCCGCACCGAGACGCCACGCGGCGATGCCCACACCCATGGCGTCGAGCCGGGTCAGCACGCCGTCGCGCTCGGCCCGCAGGGTCTCGGTGTGCCTGGCCTTCGGCAGCGCCGCGTCCGGATCGCCGCCCTGGGCGCGGACCATCGCGCGCCAGTGATCCATCGCGCGTCCGTCGGCGAGGACGTCGGCCGGGTCGATATCGATACCAGCGGCCGCGACCATCTCCCTGGCCAGCGTCACCGTCAGTTCGACCACGTCGGCCGGGCCACCGCCCGCGAGTACCCGCACCGATTCGGCGACCTCGAGCGCGTTACCGGCGGTATTCCCGAGCGGGGTGTCCATCGCGGTGAGCAGCGCGACGGTGCGCACCCCGGAATCGGTGCCGAGTCCGACCATGGCGCTCGCCAGTTCGCGCGCGCCGTCGAGGGTTTTCAGGAAGGCGCCCGAGCCGACCTTGACGTCGAGGACCAGGGCCGCGGTGCCTTCGGCGATCTTCTTGCTCATGATCGAACTCGCGATCAACGGAATGGATTCGACGGTGCCGGTGACATCGCGCAACGCGTAGAGGCGTTTATCGGCGGGCGCGAGATCGGCGCCCGCCGCGCACACCACGGCGCCGATGGCGGGGTCGGTGAGGATTTCGCGCATTCGCGCCACCGACACATCGGCGCGCCAGCCTGGAATGGATTCCAGTTTGTCCAGGGTGCCGCCGGTGTGACCGAGCCCGCGCCCGGACAATTGCGGTACCGCCGCGCCGCAGGCCGCGACCAGTGGCGCCAGCGGCAGGGTGATCTTGTCGCCGACGCCGCCGGTCGAGTGTTTGTCCACCGTCGGGCGTGGCAGGTCGGTGAAATCCATCCTGCTGCCCGAGGCGATCATCGCCGCGGTCCAGCGGGCGGTCTCGTGCCTGGTCATTCCCCGCCATACGATCGCCATCGCCAGCGCCGACATCTGCTCGTCGGCGACCTCGCCCCTGGTGAAGGCGTCGACCACCCAGTCGATCTGCGCGGCCGACAGTTCACCGCCGTCGCGTTTGGTCGTGATGATGGAAACCGCGTCCAGTGCCGTCACATCGAAAGTCTGGCACGGGATTCGTCCTCCCCGGTGGTCGAAGCCGACCGGATTCGGGACAGGCGACCGCTCCTGGTGCGACCGAAGCCGCCCGACCGAAGGTCAGCGCTGTCCGGCGTCCAGATCGTCGGGGCCGAAAGCGTCGGGCAACAACTGTCGCAGCGGTACCGGGCCGTCCCGATGATCGACCAGGAGTTCGGGTCCGCCGTGTTCGTACAGCAGTTGCCGACAGCGACCGCACGGCATCAGGATTTCGCCACGAGAATCGCTCACGGAGACGGCGGTCAGACGCCCGCCACCGGTCACGAATAAGTTACCGACGAGTACACATTCGGCACACAGGCCTAATCCATATGAGACATTTTCCACATTGCACCCGCTCACAATTCGACCATCGACACTGAGAGCCGCGGCGCCGACCGGAAACCGCGAGTACGGTGCATACGCTTTGCGCATGACTTCAATAGCATTGGCGCGCAATACATTCCAGTCGATTTCCGACATACGGACCCTCCCCTGTGACCAGCCGAATACGGGCGCGAGAGGACTGCGGCGCACCCCATTACACATCAAGAAAGGTAAGCCTAAGTCCGTCCAATGTAGCGCAACGCACGGCACGCCGAATTAGTTCCGTCAATGCCAGGGGATTAGAGTTCAGAACAGATCGGTTCAGGTTCCCGGCGGCGGGCCGGAGTGTAGCCACCTGGGCATTCACCCCCCAACGCAGCTTGCGTTAGGACTTGCAACCGGGTCCATCAACGACGTTGGAGGCGACCGCACTCTATGACCACGATTGAAGCTCCGGCCCAGCCGAAGCGGAAGACGCTGTACCGAGGCGACCCCGGCATGTGGTCGTGGGCGCTGCACCGGATCACCGGGGTCACCCTCTTCTTCTTCCTGTTCGTGCACGTGCTCGACACCGCGCTGGTGCGCGTCAGCCCGAACGCGTACAACGAGGCCATCGAGACCTACAAGACCCCGATCGTCGCGTTGATGGAAATGGGCCTGGTCGTGTGCGTGCTCTTCCACGCGTTCAACGGCGTCCGGGTGATCCTCGTCGACTTCTGGGCCAAGGGTCCCAAGTACCAGCGCGTGATGCTCTGGATCATTCTCGCGATCGTCGTGGTGCTGGCCGCGCCCGCGATCGGCCGCATGTTCTTCTACCTGTTCACGGAGCACTGATTTCTATGAGCGCACCTGTACTCGGTAAGTCCTACGACCGGCCCGCGAGCCTGGACCTGCCCCGCTCCCCGCGCGCCCGCGCGAACAACAACTTCGAGAAGTACGCGTGGCTTTTCATGCGCTTCTCCGGCCTGCTGCTGATCGTGCTCGTGCTCGGCCACATGACGATCATGCTGCTGCTCGACGGCGGCGTGAAACGACTCAACTTCGCCTTCGTGGCGGGGCGCTGGTCGAGCCCGTTCTGGCAGATCTGGGACCTCACCATGCTGTGGCTGGCCCAATTGCACGGCGGCAACGGCCTGCGCACCGTCATCGCGGACTACTCGCGCAAGGATTCGACGCGGTTCTGGCTCAACACCGCCCTGGCGATCTCGATGATCCTGATCATGGGCGTCGGCACCTACGTCATCTTCACCTTCGACCCCAACATCAGTTAGGAACAGGCCACCTCACATGAGTGACTCCAGGATCCAGGAGCATCGCTATGACGTCGTGATCGTCGGCGCCGGTGGCGCCGGCATGCGCGCGGCGATCGAGGCGGGTCCGCGTACTCGGACGGCGGTGCTGACCAAGCTGTACCCGACCCGCAGCCACACCGGCGCGGCGCAGGGCGGCATGTGCGCGGCGTTGGCGAACGTCGAAGAGGACAACTGGGAATGGCACACCTTCGACACCGTCAAGGGTGGTGACTACCTCGTCGATCAGGACGCCGCCGAGATCATGGCCAAGGAGGCCATCGACGCGGTGATGGACCTCGAGAAGATGGGTCTGCCGTTCAACCGGACCCCCGAGGGCAAGATCGACCAGCGTCGTTTCGGCGGCCACACCCGCGATCACGGCAAGGCCCCGGTCCGGCGCGCGTGTTACGCCGCCGACCGCACCGGCCACATGATCCTGCAGACGCTGTACCAGAACTGCGTCAAGCACGACGTGGAGTTCTACAACGAGTTCTACGTGCTCGACCTGGTCATGAGCGAGACCGACCGCGGCCCCGTGGCGACCGGCGTCGTCGCCTACGAACTGGCCACCGGCGACATCCACGTCTTCCACGCCAAGGCGATCATCTTCGCCACCGGCGGCTCCGGGCGCATGTACAAGACCACCTCGAACGCGCACACGCTGACCGGTGACGGTATGGCGATCGTGTTCCGCAAGGGCCTGCCGCTCGAGGACATGGAATTCCACCAGTTCCATCCGACGGGCCTGGCCGGACTCGGCATCCTCATCTCCGAGGCCGTGCGCGGCGAGGGCGGCATCCTTCGCAACGAATCCGGCGAACGTTTCATGGAGCGCTACGCCCCCACCATCAAGGACCTCGCGCCGCGCGATATCGTCGCCCGCTCGATGGTGCTCGAGGTGCTCGAAGGCCGCGGCGCGGGGCCGAACAAGGATTACGTCTACATCGACGTGACCCACCTCGGCGCGGACGTGCTCGAGGAGAAACTGCCCGACATCACCGAATTCGCCCGTACCTACCTCGGCGTCGACCCGGTGCACGAGCTGGTGCCGGTCATGCCGACCTGCCACTACGTGATGGGCGGAATCCCGACCCGGATCCGCGGCGAGGTGCTGCGCAACAACACCGACGTCGTGCCCGGCCTGTACGCCGCGGGCGAATGCGCGTGCGTCTCGGTGCACGGCTCCAACCGTCTCGGCACCAACTCGCTGCTCGACATCAACGTCTTCGGTCGGCGCGCCGGTATCGCCGCGGCGGAATACGCCCTGCGCACCGAATTCGTCGAGATGCCGGAGACGCCCGCGAAGATGGTGCAGGACTGGCTGGAGTTGATCCTGTCCGATCACGGCACCGAGCGCGTCGCCGATATCAGGACCGAACTGCAGTACACGATGGATATGAACGCCGCCGTGTTCCGTACCGAGGACACCCTCAAGACGGCCCTGACCGATGTGCACGCGCTCAAGGAGCGGTACGCGCGGATCACCGTGCAGGACAAGGGCAAGCGCTACAACAGCGATCTGCTCGAGGCGGTCGAGCTGGGCTTCCTGCTCGAACTGGCCGAGGTCACCGTCGTCGGCGCGCTCAACCGCAAGGAATCGCGCGGCGGCCATGCCCGCGAGGACTACCCGGACCGCGACGACGTGAACTTCATGCGGCACACGATGGCCTACAAGGAGGGTGCGGATCTGATCTCCGACATCCGCCTCGATTTCAAGCCGGTGGTGCAGACCCGTTACGAGCCGATGGAGCGTAAGTACTGATGACTGCTGTAGCCGAGGCACCCTCCTCGCAGAAACCGGCTCCGGTCCCCGACGGATCGGTCATGGTCACCGTCAAGGTGGCGCGGTTCAACCCTGAGGACGACAAAGGCGCGCACTGGGATTCGTTCCAGGTGCCGGTGTTGTCGACCGACCGGTTCCTCAACGTGCTCATCTACATCAAGTCCTACCTGGACGGCACGCTGACCTTCCGTCGTTCCTGTGCGCACGGCGTCTGCGGTTCGGACGCGATGCGGATCAACGGCGTGAACCGGCTGGCCTGCAAGGTCCTGATGAAGGACATGCTGCCCAAGAACGGCAAAACCCTCACCATCACCGTCGAGCCCATCCGCGGACTGCCCGTGGAGAAGGACCTCGTGGTGAACATGGAGCCGTTCTTCGACGCGTTCCGCGCCGTGAAGCCCTACCTGATGACCTCGGGTAATGAGCCCACCCGTGAACGTATCCAGAGCCAGGCCGACCGCGCCCGGTTCGACGACACCACCAAGTGCATCCTGTGCGCCTGCTGCACCACCTCCTGCCCCGTGTACTGGAGCGACGGCAGCTACTTCGGCCCGGCCGCGATCGTGAACGCGCACCGCTTCATCTTCGACAGCCGTGACGAGGGCGCCCGCGAACGCCTCGACATCCTCAACGACGTCGAAGGCGTGTGGCGCTGCCGCACCACCTTCAACTGCACCGACGCGTGCCCCCGAGGCATCGAGGTCACCAAGGCCATCCAGGAAGTCAAGCGCGCACTGCTGTTCGCCCGCTGACCCCACGAAGGCGCCGCGCAGGCCGTCCCACCGAAAGGTGCGGGCGGCCTTCGCTTTTGGACGATGTCGCGGTCAGTGGGTGGCGCGGGCGTGCACGTCGCGGATGGCCTCGACGATCGCGTCGGGAGCGTCGAGTTGCACGGTGCTGTGCTTGGCATCGGGCAGCGGCCGGTATTCGCCGTCGGTGACCGAATCGGCCATGGCGGTGTAGAGCCGCTCCTTGCTCGCGTTCAGTTGCCCCAGCATCGTCTTCGACAGCGAAAGCCGTTGGCCGGAATCGGCGCCCAGCGCCGCCATGGCGATCAGGGGGATGTCGGGGAAGGGCGGACCGGCCTTCAGTTCGTCGCGCAGCGCGGTCGTATTGCCGCGTTCCTTCGTCCCGTTCACCATCCATTCCCGGCTGACGTGGCCCGCGACGAGCGGCTTGCGGATCTCGGCGGGCCAGTCCGCGAACATCTTCCGGTAGAAGGGCCGCGACAGCGCGCGCAGCAGGGTGGTCTGGAATCTGCCCGGGACGGTGTCGGGGGTCTGGTCCAAATGCAGGTCGGCGGGCATGTGGGTATCCCAGTCCTCGGAGAACGATTCGAGGGCGACCAGACCCGCCACGTCACCGGGGAACATCTGCGCGAAGCGGCGCGCGTACGCTCCGCCCAGCGAATGCGCCACCAGGACATAGGGTCCCGCGATACCCGCGGTCGAGAGCAGGGAATGCAGTTCTGCCGCGACCTCGCTCGCGGTGCGGGGCAGATCGACGCGATCGCTCCAGCCGGTGCCGCCGCGGTCGTAGAGGACCGAGGTCGTGAACGCGGCGACCGCCTCGTGGATCTTCAGATAGTCGAGACCGACCGAACTCGCACCGGGCAGGAACACCACGGCGGGACCGCCTTCGCCGGACGAGTGCAGGAACAACTGATGTCCCGCCACCCGGTGGTGACCGCCGATCGGAGGTGCGCCGCCGTCGCGACCGTCCGTAGCCCGCTGGTTCATCAACCGCCTTCCGTGAGATCTCCGCACAAAGTATGCGCAGGGCGGGACGGCGGGCGAACATCGGCCCGTACGCCTCGCGCGATCGCGGGCGCGGACCGTCGGCTCAATCGCCGCCGTGCGGCAGCGGCGCGGCCCGTGCCCAGTCCTGCCCCGCCACCACCACGTGATCGAGGAAACGCAGCCCGACGGTGCGCGCGGCCTCCACCAGCAGACTGGTGGCGCGGCGATCGTCGAGGCTGGGCGCGGGGTCGCCGGAGGGGTGGTTGTGCACGATCGCGAAGGCACGTCCGTCGTGGCGCAGCACGGTGTTCAGGATCTCGCGCACCGGGACGGCCACGTGATCGATCGCGCCCTCGGCGACGAAAACCTTCTGTCTGAGCCGGTGCTGGGTATCGCAGACGAGCACGAGTAGCCGTTCCACCCGTTCACCGGCGAACAGTGGGCCCGCGACGCCGACCACATCGGCGGCGCTCTCCAGGCGCGGCGCGAGGTCGATACTGTGGCGCACCCTGGTACCGAGTTGGAAGGCGGCCGCGATCGCCGCGGCCTTGGCGGGTCCAACACCGGCCCGCCTGGCCAATTCCTCGGGCCTGGCGGCGGCGAGTCCGGCGATTCCGCCGTGCTCGGCCAGCAACTCGGCGGCCATGTCCAACGCGCTCTCCCCGCGCCTGCCGTGCCCGAGCAGCAGGGCGAGGAGTTCGCTGTCGCTCAGTACCCGCGGGCCGAGGGTGAGCAGTCGCTCCCTCGGCCGCTGGCCGAAAGGCAGATTCGCGATCGGTACCGACATGCGCAGCCCCCTCGAATGCGTTGGTGGGCTCGAATCATGCCAGCGGGCACCGACAGACTAACCGCCTGCCACGGTGACGATCTCCGCTCCCGACAGTGCGCTCAGCGCCCCCGAGGCCAACCGTTCCAGATGATGGAGTTGGCGCTCGTGCACCACGATCCGACGCAGCGCCTCGTTGACGGTGGCATTGCTGTTGGATGTCCCCATTATGGCGGCGGCAGCGGCCAACAATTTCTGGTCGAGATCGACCCGCACGCATTCCATGCGCCCTCCTTCGTGCTGTCGTCATCTTGCGGCATCCGGCCCGCTCATACGTGGCAAATGGCTCAGACAGTGGGCGTCGGCGACGCACGGCGGCCACGCAACCTTCGCAAATTCCGAACCCCGTCGGATATCGCGTCCGGGTGTTCCTGGTCGGAGACTCGACGACGAACCGGCCGGATTCGCAACCGTGTGCGGGCCCACGTCTCGGATCGGGCACGATGAATCACAATCAGCTAGGCAATCTGCGCAGTCGCGCGTGGGTTCGTTGTCGGATCGGCCACGCGGTGCTTGCATCGAGATATGTTCACCGAGGCCCAGCTGTATTCGCCGGTGACGCGGACCGGTGACGGCGATGTGACGGTGCACCTGAGCACCGAGCATCCCGGCGTGCACGATCCGGCGTACCGCGCACGCCGCAACGCGATCGCGGCGTGCGCGCTGGAATACACCCCGGGCGCGCCCACCCCGAGAATCGCCTACACCGAGGCCGAGGAACAGGTGTGGCGGACGGTCTCGATCGAACTCGCGCGCAAACATCGCGGCCTCGCGTCCGCGGAGGTGCTCGCGGCGGCCCGGCGTCTCGCGCTGCCCACCGACCACATACCGCAACTGGACGAGATCTCCGCCGCGCTGACGCCGCTGACCGGTTTTCGCTACGTGCCCGCCGCGGGGCTGGTGCCGTTGCGCGAGTTCTTCGGCTCCTTCGCCGACCGGATCTTCCATTCGACCCAGTACATCCGCCATCACTCGGCCCCGCTCTACACCCCGGAACCCGATGCGATCCACGAGATCATCGGCCATGCCACCCAGCTCGCCAGTCCCCGCTTCGCCGCGATCTACGAAGCGGCCGGCGCGGCGGTCGCCCGGTTGCGGACCGACGCGGCGCTGAAATTCCTCGCCGATGTCTTCTGGTTCTCCCTCGAATTCGGCGTGCTGCGCGAGCACGGCGAAATCCGCTGCTACGGAGCGGGACTGCTCTCCTCCTACGGGGAGATCGACGAATTCCGCAGGGCCGAACTGCGTCCGCTCGACGTGTTCGCCATGGGCACCGGCGTCTACGACATCACGCATTATCAACCGATTCTGTTCTGCGCGGAATCGATGTCGGAGATCGAGGATGTCATCGGCGCGTTCTTCGAGTCCATGGACGACGAAACTCCGCTGCGCGCCCGCCACCTGCCCACTCACGCCAATGTCCCAGTTGCGCAATAACTTACGTCGAGCCCTGCGCTATCCCTCGTGATGACAACCGACCGGTCGGCTGTTACGGTCTTTCGCGTCCGACACAGCCTACGGGACGAGAACGAAATGACAGTTGATACAACCGATTCGACGCAGGAAGAAGCGGCCACACCGCTGTGGCTGCAAGGCCGGAACGCCGTGGTCGCGGCGGCCGCACCCGAGGACTGGCGCGAAGAGGCGCCGGACTACCACCTGACCGAAATCACCGTGCCGCGTGAGCGCACCACCGATCACGCGCCGGGTTCGCTCGAGGCGATCGTCGAAGATCTGGTCCGGGTGTTCGAGATGGAGATCTCGCACAAGAAGGATCCGGCGACCTGGGTGTCGCTGGTGGCCGAGCACTACCGCGGGCGCGTGAACGGCGGCCAGTGGCAGGACGCCGAGGAATTCGCCAGGATCGGCAGCTACAACATCCTGATCGGCGACAATCCCTACTACGACGGCGCGAACGAGTCCTTCGAGAGTTCGCACCACATCTTCCACACCGCCATGCCCGGCGGGTTCTTCTGGGAGGTGCTGGAAGTGATGGCGGGCCCGCCGAACGTCACCTTCCGCTGGCGGCACTGGGGCAAGTACGAAGGCCCGTACCGCGAACATCAGCCCACCGGCGAGCTGATCGAGATGTTCGGCGTCACCATCGCCAGGGTCAGCGAGGACCTGCGCATTCTCGAACTCGAGCACTTCTACGACAACAGCACGCTGCTCGGCCCGCTGGCCCACGGCTGCCCGGTCACCGGCCCGAAGGCCGAGTAGTTCGAGAGCGGGCGCGAGCCCCCTTCCCGGAGTTCAGTTTTCGCCGCGCAGGGGAAAGCCCGCTTCCATGAACGTCAGCGCTCGGCTGATGTTCTCCGGGTTCATCGGAACCATTTTGGTGATGGCGAGAATGCATCCCGCGACGGCGCCCGCCGTGACGCGCACCTCGAAATCGGCTTCGTCACGATGGAGATGTTCGGCGAGCAGGCCGCAGATGAGATCGATGTTGCGCTCGAACTCCCTGGTGACGGCCGCGCGCAGATCCGGGACGTGGTACAGCAGCGCCTGGCGTTCCTGTTCGAACGCCAGCTCCTCACCGGACAGATTCGAGAAGACCGTGACCACCGCCTCGCGGAACGCCGTCAGCGGTGGGGCGTCGCGCGGTTGCCTGCGGATCGCCTCGATCAACAGTGGATCGAGGTCGTCGGTGACCACCAACTGTTCCTTGGACGGGAAGTAGCGGAAGAAAGTGCTCGGCGAGACCTCCGCCACCTGCGCGATCTGTTCGACGGTCGTCTCGTTGTAGCCCTGCTCACGGAAGAGTCGGAACGCCTCCGACCTGATCGAGCGACGAGTGCGTTCCTTCTTCCGCTCGCGCAGGCCCTGCGTCTCCGGCAGGGCCTGCGCCGCGGTCCCGTCACCGGGTGAGTCAACCGACATGTGTCGATTCTGGCGTATCGACGGCAACCTTCGCTTCCGTTAGCGTCGCACGGCCTCTGGGCAGCACCCGGATCGCCAGCGGTACCGCCACCGCGCAGATCGCGGCGCACACCCACAGCATGGCGTCCATGCCGCCGACGAAGGCCGCTTGCACCTGCTCCAGCACCGCCGGATCACCCGACGCCTTCGCCGCCGCCACACCGGAATTCACGCTGTCGCGAATCGGATCGACGTCCAGCGTGCCCAATTCGTGGCGGTAGACGGTCGCCGACACGGTGCCGAGCAACGCCACCGCGATGGTGCCCGCCGCCTGGCGCATGGCCTGCAACAGCGCCGAGCCCATCCCGGCGCGCGCCACCTCCAGGTCATCGATGGCGACGGCCATGCCGACCGGCATCGCGATACCCATGCCCGCGCCGGTGAGCGCGATCCACAGCGCGCCGTACCAGTACGGGCTGCCCGCGGTGGTCAGCGCGCCGAGGCCGAGACCGATCGCGAGCGTCACCAGGCCCGAGGTGACAAGCGGACCCGCCCCCAGCCTCGGCAGCAGCCTGTCACACAGGCGCGTGCCGACGACCAGCCCACCGATCAGCGGCAGCAGTCGCACGCCGCTGCCGAGCGCGTCGGTGCCGAGGACCGACTGGTAGTACTGCGGCACGGTGAAGAACAAGCCGAACATGCCGAAGGTGATCAGGACGGTGAACACCGCGCCCCAGCGGAAGCCGGGTGCGCGGAACAGCGCCAGATCGACGAGCGGGAACGCCGCGCGGCGCTGCCACAGCAGGAACGCCCCGAGCGCCGCGACCCCCGCGGCGAGGACGGCCAACGCCGCGACATCGCCCCAGCCCCTGTCCCCGAATCGGATGAATCCGTAGGTGAGGCCGAGCATTCCGGCCATCGACAGCAGCGCGCCGATCGGATCGAGTGGACGCCGATCCGGGTTGCGCGATTCCGGGACGAGCGCGGCGACCGCGAGCGCGCCGACGACCACCATCGGGACGTTGATCAGGAATACCGAACCCCACCAGAAGTTGTCGATCAACCATCCGCCGAGGATCGGGCCCAGCGGCAGTCCGATCGCGGTCGATGTCACCCAGATCGACATGGCCCGCGCCCGCTCCCCGGAATCGGGGAACAGCACCGGAAGCACCGCCATGGACAGCGGCATCATGGCCGCCGCCGCGATGCCGAGCACCACGCGAGCCGCGATGAGCTGACCTGATGACGTGGCGAACGCGCACGCCAGCGAGGCCACCCCGAACAGGATCAGCGCCGCGAGCAGGATCTTCTTGCGTCCGTACCGGTCACCCAGCGCCCCCGCGGGCAGCATGACGGCCGCCAGCGCGAGCGTGTAGGCGGAGCTGAACCATTGCAGCGCACCGTTGTTCGCGTTCAGGTCGACCGCGAGCGTCGGCAGCGCGACCGTCAGAACCGTCATGTCGAGTCCGATGGTGAGCATCGCCAGCGCGAGTGCGCCGAGCGCCAGCCAGCGCCGAGCGGAATCCGTCTTCATATCGCACCCTTTTCCGATGGTTACTATATTTTGATAGTAACTCTCATTTGAGATAGTATGTCAATATGTGCCCGCGAACTCTCTCGCACCCCTCGATCGCGCCCCGCCGGGCGTGACCGTGCGCACCGGCATCGGACGAGGGCGACCGATAGGCTCTGAGCCGATGAAATTTCGGGATTTTCGCCTCCTCGCCACCCTCTGCCTCGGTTCCGCGCTACTCGCGGTGGCGGTGCCGGGGTTCGCCTCGATCGCGTCGTCGCACGCCCAGCCGTCGAGCAGTACGACGAGCACGCCGTTCACCACGCCCAATACCGATACCTGCCCGCAGAAGACACGCCCGCCCGCTCCCATCGACGAATCCGAAGTGCCCGCGCCGGGAAAACCGACGCCGAGCGCGCTCGCTGTCCCTGCCACCCCCATCGGCGGTGCTCGGATGGGTGAATGCGGCGTCGTGCTGCCCAAGGGCGCACCCGTTGCGCCGGAAGAGATTTCGGCGACCTCGTGGATGGTTTCCGATCTCGACACCGGCGAAGTGCTCGCCGCCAAGGATCCGCACGGCCGCTATCGGCCCGCGAGCACCATCAAGGTGCTGCTGGCGACCGTGGCACTGCGCACACTCGACCTGAACAAGACCGTGATCGGTACCCAGGCCGACGCCGACGTCGACGGCACCAGGGTCGGCATCGGACCCGGTGGCCGCTACACCAATCTCCAGCTGATGCAGGCGCTCATCATGGCGTCGGGCAACGACGCCGCCCATGCCGTCGCGGCCCAGCTCGGCGGCGACGAAGCGGCCGTGACGAAGATGAACAATCTCGCGAAATCGCTGTCCGCCTTGGATACTCGTGCCGCTACACCGTCCGGACTCGACGGTCCTGGGATGAGTACCTCGGCCTACGACCTGTCGGCACTGTTCCGCGAGGCCATGTCCATCCCCCTGTTCGCCGAACTGATCCACACCGAACAGGTCGACTTCCCCGGATTCCCCAAGGATCCGAAGAATCCCGACGACACCGACCACCCCGGCTTCCCCATCGGCAACGACAACCAGCTGCTCTACAACTACGACGGCGCACTCGGCGGCAAGACCGGTTTCACCGACGACGCGCGCCAGACCTTCGTGGCCGCGGCCCAGCGCGGCGGCCGCCGACTGACGGTGACCCTGCTCCAGGCCGACGTGAAACCGATCCGCCCGTGGGAGCAGGCCGCACGCCTGCTCGACTACGGTTTCGCGCTCCCGAGCGGCGCCCGGGTCGGCACGCTCCCCTCCCCCGAACGCATCGTGCCCAAGGACGCCCCTCCCCTCGCCACCCCGCCGCCGCCGCCGCCGTCCTCCGACGACGCCGTGACGCAGGCCGAACCCCACGGCGAAGCCCACCGGTCGACCACGAAGACACTGCTGCTGGTCGGCGGCGTCGTCCTGGTCCTGGCCCTACTCGTCGGCGCCCGCCGCACCAGCCGCCCCCGACGCGACCGCTACCGCCGCTGAGCACAGAGCCGCCCCCGACGCGACCGCCGCCGACCACACGCCCTGCCCCGGCACCACCCGTGCCGCCACCGAGCGCACAGCCGCACCGGCACGGCCGCGTACGGCCGCTGAGCACAGAGCCGCCCCGTGCGACAGCAACCACACTGAGCGCACGAACCGCTCTCGGCACGACCGGTGGCGGGACCGAGCACAGCGGCACCGGCAGACCGGGCACCGCCACCGAGCACCTGAAGGAGCGCGAGTCGGCCTCGGAAGGGCACATCCCCGAGACCTTCAGCGTCGCCCGGAGAACCGGCGCACCTGGCTCAACGCCAAGGCCGCGAGCGCACCCGCGCCGAAGGCGACCGCGGTCCCGGGGGACGCGCCCGGACCGCTCACACGCGGTCTGATGACGGCGGGCGCGGGCACGGGGGTTTCGGCTTCGTGGAGGTTGTCGCGGGCGGTGGCGGCCCACGCGGTCGCGAACAGGATGATGCGGTAGGTGACGTAGCTGAAGACCATCAGGCCGATGATCGAGCCGAAGGTGGCGCCCGCCGGACTGCGCAGCACGATCTGGAGGTAGATCGAGGCGACGAATTTGAACGCCTCGAAGGCCACCGCCGCGAGCAGGGCCGCCCGCGCCGCGCTCTTGAGCGTGACGGGTTCGCGCGGCAGCCTGGCGATGATCCAGGCGAACACCGCCCAGGTCGCCAGCAGGGCGAGCACGATGGAGGCGAGAGCGAGCAGGAAACGCGCGCCGGGCAGATCCGCGAGGCCGAGTGATCGCAGCACTTCCGAGCCGAGTGTGCTCGACCCGAGCGCGGAGAGCCCGAACGAGATGACGAAGGCGAGCCCGAGTCCTACCAGCGCGCCCAGATCCGAGAGTTTGCTCATGAACCAGTTGGGTTCCTGCGTCTTCTGGTCCCACTGTTCGGTGAGGGCGGCCCGCAGATTCGCCATCCAGCCCAGTCCGGCGTAGGCGGCGCCGAGCAGACCGAGCAGGCCGACGGTGCCGCGCGATTTGATGGCCTGATCGATCAGCTCGTTGATCTGCTCGCCGAGCGAACCCGGAATGTTCTCGACGATCTTCTCCTGCATCTCCACGAGCAGGCTCGGGTGGCTGGACAGGATGAAACCCGCGACCGCGAACGCGACCATCAGCAGCGGGAACAGCGACAGCACCGTGAAATACGTGATGCCTGCCGCGTAGTAGTCACCACGCTGACGCTGATAGCGCCCGCCCGCCCGGATCATGTGATCGAGCCACGGACGCGCCTGGACGCGACGCTCCACCCAGGCCTTGCTTTTGTCGATCACCTGCACTGTCCAGCCCCTTCGAACCGAAACCTCGCGGGTACCGCCGCGTCAGCGAGCCAGGAAGCCGACCCGTTCGTAGACCTGCGCGAGGGTGTTGCTCGCGATCTCCCTCGCCCGCTCGGCGCCCCCGGCGAGGATGCGATCGAGTTCGCCCTGATCCGCCAGATACTCTTCCACCTTCGCACGCAACGGCGTGACAAATTCGACCAGCGCGTCGGCGACGTCGGATTTCAGGTCGCCGTAACCCTTTCCGGCGTAATCCTGTTCCAGCGTGACGATCGGCGCACCGGTCAACGAGCCGAGGATCACCAGCAGATTGCTGACGCCCGGTTTGGCCTCCGGGTCGTAGCGGATCTCGCGCTCGGTGTCGGTGACGGCGGATCGGATCTTCTTCGCCGTCACCTTGGGGTCGTCGAGCAGGTTGATCAGTCCCGCGTCCGTCGACGCGGATTTGCTCATCTTCGCCGTCGGATCCTGTAGGTCGTAGATCTTGGCCGTGCCCTTGACGATATGGGCCTCCGGCACCACGAACGTCTTCTTGAAGCGGGTGTTGAAGCGCTGGGCCAGATTTCGGGTGAGTTCGAGGTGCTGGCGCTGGTCCTCGCCGACGGGCACCTGATGCGGGCGGTAGAGCAGGATGTCGGCGGCCATCAGCACCGGATAGGTGAACAGGCCGACGGTCGCGTTGTCCGCGCCCTGTTTGACCGACTTGTCCTTGAACTGCGTCATCCGGCTCGCCTCGCCGAAACCGGTGATACAGCTGAGCACCCAGGACAGCTCGGCGTGCTCGGGCACCTGGCTCTGCACGAACAGCGTCGATTTCTTCGGGTCGATGCCGAGCGCGAGCAACTGGGCCGCCGATGCCTTGGTACGCGCCCTGAGCTGCTTGGGATCCTGCGGCACCGTGATGGCGTGCATATCCGGGATGAAGTACAGCGCGTCGTAATCGTCCTGCATCGTCACCCAGTACTGCAGCGCGCCGAGATAGTTACCGAGGTGGAACGATTCGCTGGTCGGCTGGATCCCGGACAGGACACGCTGCTTGCGTTCTGCGGCCGGGGTGTGCGCAGGACTGGACATACCGCCAATCCTTCCATGCCGCTCAAGCGGAATTTCGCGCCGCCCGGGTGCGCGGCTCCACACCGGGCATACTCGGACGCCCGGTGCGCGCGAGTTCGTGTTCGCGGCGCGAGACCAGCGTGTAGGCGGGCGCGCTCGGCCCGGCCAGCGTGCCGCGCAGCACCGGCGGCACCAGCGGCGGGCGGATGTGCGCGGCCCGGATGCCGGTGGCGAGGATGCGATAGCCGAGTTGATCGGCCGCGCTCCAGCCCATGCCGTACAACTCGCGGATGCGCGGCGGCAGGCTGCCGCGCACCAGCAGATAGAACGCCGAGGTCAGCTGGTGTATCGGCGCCGACTGCCGGTACGCCACCTTCTCGCCCGCGAGGTAGGAGCCGACCAGGCGCGCCTCGTCGGTGAGGAACAGTTCGTCCGAGGCCAGATAACCGTCGAAGTACCGGCGGAAGCCCGCGTAGGTCGCCGGGGCGGCGTCCGCGGGCATGCCGAACAGTTCGGCCCAGCGCACGTAGTCGCGGTAGAGGTCCTCGCGCTCGCCGTCGGTCATGGTCCGCACCAGCAGGTCGTACATCACTTCGGCCGAGTCGAAGGTGAAGGCCATGGTCATGAACATCAGGTGCGGATCGAGCGCGGAGTAGCCGATGCCCGCCGGGTGGCGCGCGCCCGCGTCCTCGGGGAGCGCGCCGGTGACCTTCGCGTGCTTCTTCGTGGTGAACGCCAGCGCCCGGTCGGCTTCCTGCTTGCTGCCGAGGAAGACCGCCTCGAACAGTTTTCCGGTGAGGGCGAGCCGGGTGTACGGGGTCATCCGATGCTCGGTGTTCTCGGCGGTGCCGACGTAGAGCAGCGGATGCACCGCGCCGATGACCAGGGCCCGCTGCCCGTAGGTGAGGCCGACCGCGCGCTTGCTCATGACCCGTCGAGCCATCGAACGTTCGGAGAAATAGCCGGGGTCGGACATGGGAGCCTCCTGGTCACGCGTATCTGGCAATAGAATCCCCCAGATATCCCATTCTGGCAATAGTCTCTGCCAGAATCGGGACCGTGCCAGAATCGAACCGTGACAGCGCAGCGGGCCTACGGCGGCATCTCCGCGGACGAGCGCCGGACCCTGCGGCGCACCGCCCTGCTGGACGCGGCCCTGGCGCTGATCGGCGAGCACGGCCTCGCCAAACTCACCGTGTCCGGGCTGTGCGCGCAGGCGGGACTGAACGAGCGCTACTACTACGAGAGTTTCGACAGCCGCGAGGCCGTGTTGACGGCACTGATCGATCGGATCGCGGAGGAATTGGCCGTCGCGATCATCGAAGCGCTGCACGCGGCTCCCGACGACTCACGCGCCAAGGCCCACGCCGCGATCACGGCGGGCATCCGCGTGCTCACCGACGATCCGCGCAAAGCGAAGGTCGCCGTGATCGCGGGCCAGGCCACCCCCGAACTGCGGGCGAGGACCACCGAGACCGTCCGGATCTTCGCGAGGCTGGTCGCCGCGCAGGGCATCGACTTCTACGGGACGGCCGCCCCCGCGCCGGTGATCGATTTCCGCGCCACCTACCTGGTCGGCGGGCTGGTGCAGACCCTCACCGCCTGGCTCCAAGGCGATCTTCCCATGACCCGCGAGGAGTTGATCGACCACACCACCGACGTCTTCGTCCTGCTCGGCGAGGATCTCGCGGGGCGACCGGGCTGACGGAACCGCCGCCGAGGACGTCCTCGGCGGCGGCTTTCCCGAACGGCGGTTTTCCCGAGCGGCGGCTCAGTCGAGGCTGAGCGGCGCGATCCGGGGCGGAGCGGGTTTGCCCTGGAAGATCACGCGGAAGGCGACCTCGCGTCTGGCCCAGTAGTCGGCGCAGTCACGCATCGCGGTGGTGAACCATTCCCGCTCGCGCGGTGCGTCGGCGAGCAGTTCGTCCGAGGTGCGGAGCACCACGATGTAGCCGGGCGCCTTGCCGATGAAATCGTCCAGGTCACGCAGACATTCGTCGAAGGCGTCCTTGTTGGCGCCGAAGTAGTACGGGAACTGGAACGCGGCGGCGAATTCGTCGAACAGTCCGGTGAGACCGCGCATCTTCGCGGAGCGCAACTCCCGCACCTGATAGCCGCTGGGCGCGCGAGAACGCAGACTGCTCAACTCGGCCGCGTCGACGCTGAGCGCGCCGAGCGCCGGACCGCTCGCCTTGGAGACGGCCGCGACCATCGGCGCCGCGCCGAGCGCGACGGGACGGGCAAGGAACTGCGACAACGGAACCGGTTTGTTCATCAGCGCATCCTCGTGAAAGTCGTGTAGTGGTCACCGGTGTACCAAGCGGATCCGTCGCTGCCGGTGACGATGCGTTCGGCGTCGCGGGATCTGTTGCGTTGCTTGGGGTTCACATCCCATTCCCGATAGCTGACGGCGCGGCCGTCGGCATCGGCGCGCGGCAGGTCGCCGCCGCGATTCATCCATTGCTCGCCGCCCTTGGTACCCGGCGCGTTCGCCGAATCCGGCCAGCGTCCCGCGTCGATCTCGACCAGGGTCTCGTACGCGCGCTCCGGAACGCCCGCCACTCGCGCGGGGGCGGCGGACGAGGCGGGTGAGGCCACGGGAGAGGCGGCGGCGCGGGTGGTCGTCGGGGACAGCGAGGCGACGGCGGTGTTCCTCGCGGTCGAATCGGTACCGCCGGTCTCGCCGCCGCGCCCGGCCAGCACGGCGACGAGCGCCACCACCGCCAGCGCGACGAGCGCGCTCAGCAGGCGCATCACCTTGGGGTCGAGTTTCATCGGTACTGCACCGTCACCGGGGCGTGATCGGACCAGCGCAGGGCGTAGGTCGGCGCGCGTTCCACGATCGCCTGTTTGGCCCGTGCCGCCACCTCACCGCGCGCCAGGTGGTAATCGATCCTCCAGCCGACGTCGTTGTCGTAGGCGCGACCGCGGTAGGTCCACCAGCTGTAGGGACCCGGCACGCCGGGGTGCAGGGCACGCACCGTGTCGACGTAGCCCGCCGCGAGTATCCCGTCGATCCAGGCGCGCTCGCCCGGCAGGAAACCCGAATTCTTCACATTGCCCTTCCAGTTCTTGATGTCGAGTTCGGTATGGGCGACGTTCCAGTCGCCGCAGATCACGAAATCCTGTGCCCGCGAAGTCAGGTGCTCCCCGAGCTGTCCGAGGAACCGGTACTTCTCGTCCTGCATCGGCGTATCCGCCTCGCCGGTGTGCACGTACACGCTGGCGACGGTCAACTCCTCGAAATCGGCCTCGATGTAGCGGGCCGCGCCGTCGAATTCCGTACTGCCGAAACCGATCCGGACCGCCGACGGTTCGCGCCGCGACAGGATCCCGACCCCGGCCCTGCCCTTGAGACCCGGTTCGGCGTGCGCTAGGTACCAGCCCGCGTCGAGGACCGAGGCGAGCGCGGCGCGCGTCTGGGCGTCGGTGGCGCGGGTCTCCTGGACACAGACGATGTCGGCCTCGGTGGTGGCCAGCCATTCGAGCATCCCTTTGCCGGTCTTGCCCGTAGCAGCGCGGATGCCGTTGACGTTGACGGTCGAGATGATGTAGGGCACGTGACGACGGTACAGCGCCCACCATGCGCCCCACTCCCACAGGACCGTCGCCCGGAGCCCGGCGCCGGACCGGTCGTGGCGGGAAACGCTGTCACAAACAACTGGACGACCGTACAATGCAGGTCAGACATACTCTGCCGGACATCGCAGTCCAGGAAGGGGTGACGACGATGACGTCCGAAGCCTCCAAGCCCCTGGCCCCCGCTACGCGCGCCGTCACCGCGAAACGCGCGACCACGGCGAAACGCTCCGTCCGGAAACCCGACACCAGGCCGAAACCGACAAAAGCCCTGCACATGGGTTCGGGTGACCCGTTGCTCCTGCTGCACGGCTTCATGTTGTCGCCGCACTGCTGGGAGCAGACCGCGGCCCGCCTCGCCGGGCAGTGCGAGGTCTTCGCCCCGGCCTTCGCGGGGCACTGGGGCGCCGAGGCGCCCGACGGCCCGGCGATGAACGTGCACGTCCTGGCCGATCGGGTCGAACGACAGCTCGACGAACTCGGTTGGCGCACTTGTCATATCGCGGGCAATTCGCTCGGCGGCTGGGTGGGTGTCGAATTGGCCAGGCGCGGCCGGGCCCGCACCCTCACCCTGATCGCGCCCGCCGGCGGCTGGAATTCGCCCTCGCTGACCCAGATCCGGGTCGGGATCAAATTCCTGTCGCTGGTGCCGCTGGTCGAATTCGGCAAGCTGATCGGCGATTTCGCCGCCGGGAATCCGGTGGTCCAGGGTTTCGCGAGCCTGCTGCTCGGCCGCAGCGCCGCCTCGGTGTCCCGTCGCGAGGCCACGGCGGCCATCACCGCGGCCCTGCACTGCGACGCGATGATCCCGATGCTTCTCGGCGGTCTGCGCGCGCCCGCGCTGGAGGATCTGTCCACCCTGACCACGCCGGTGCGGCTGCTGCTCGCCGAATACGACCACATCATCCCCAACCGCGTCTACGCTCGCCGTTTCCTGCGGGAACTGCCCGACTCGGCCGACCGCATCCTCGTCAACGGGGTCGGGCACGTCCCGATGCTGGAGGCCCCGGACCGGATGGCCACGCTGATCGCCGAACACGTCTACGCCAGCCGCACCCGGCTACGCGCGGTCTGACCGGTCCGGGTGCGGTGCGCGCCGCACCCGGTTCCCGCGCCTATTGCGCGAGCAGCCCCTTGGCGATGTGGGTCACCTGGATCTCGTTGCTGCCCGCGTAGATCATGAGAGATTTGGCGTCGCGGGCGAGCTGCTCGACCCGGTATTCGGTCATGTAGCCGTTACCACCGAACAACTGGACGGCCTCCATGGCCACTTCCGTCGCGGCCTCGGAGGCGTACAGCTTGATCGCCGACGCTTCGGCCAGGCTCGGCGGTTTACCCGCGCGCCCCCGCTCCAGCACGTTGAAGACCATGTTCTGCACGTTGATCCGCGCGACCTCCATCTTCGCCAGTTTCAACTGGACCAGCTGGAATCGCCCGATCTCCTGTCCCCAGAGTTTGCGGCTCTTCGCGTACTCCAGGCACAGGCGATGGCATTCGTTGATGATGCCGAGCGCCATGAAACCGACGCCGATCCGTTCGGCGGTGAAACTGGAGCGGGCGCTGTCGCGGCCGTCGCCGCCGCGATGTTCCTCGGTCTCACCGAGCAGCCGGTCACGGCCCAGGCGCACATCGTCGAAGAACAGTTCCCCGGTCGGCGAGGAGTGCAGCCCCATCTTCTTGAACGGTTTGCCCTGTGTGAAACCCGTCATCCCGGCGTCGAGGACGAAGGTGAGCACCTTGCGGTCACGTTTGTCGGCGCCGTCGCCCTCGTCGAGTTTGGCGTAGACGACCACGACGTCGGCGAAGGGACCGTTGGTGATGAACGTCTTCTGTCCGTTGAGGATGTAGTCGTCACCGTCGCGCCGGACATAGGATTTCATCCCGCCGAAAGCGTCCGATCCGGAATCCGGTTCGGTGATGGCCCACGCCGCGACCTTGCGCATGGTCACGATATCGGCGAGCCAACGCTGTTTCTGGGCGAGCGTCCCGCGCGACATGATGGTGGTGGCGCCCAGTCCGATCGAGACACCCATCGCGGTCACCAAACCCATACAGACGCCCGACAATTCGCCGATCAACACCGCCATCATGGATTCCTGCCCCGCGAAAGGGCTCGCGCCGGAGGATTTACTCTTCTCCGGCGCGGGCTCACCGGCCGCGACCGCTTCGGCCCTCGCCTGTTCCCGGGCAAGCGATTTCTCGATCGCCTCACCCGCGACGGCGTCGATGCCGAACTGTCCGAACAGTTTCCGGATGATCGGATACGGCGTCATCTCACCGCTGTCGAGCGCGTCGAGATGGGGACGGACCTCCTTGTCGACGAAGGTCCGCACGGCATCGCGGATCATCACATCGGTTTCGGACCATTCGAACATCGTTGTTCTCCTTACCTGATCACGGCAGCCGGGCGGCGATGTCGTCGATGAGCCACGGCCCTTCGGCCTCGATCGTCTTCACGTCGTGCCATCCGGCCAACTCCGAGATGGCGCCGCCCTGGACGGCGAAAACCTTGCCGGTCGTCGTGCACTCGTCCGATGCCAAGTATGCGACCAGCGGGGAGATATTGGCGGGGCTGAAGGCGTCGAATTCGTCCGCGCCGAGTTGTTCGGCCTCGGCGGCCAGCATCGCGCCCATACCGGGGGTGGCCAGGGTGAGCCGGGTGCGCGCGATCGGTGCGATGGCGTTCACCCGCACCCCGTAGCGCCCGAATTCCTCCGCGGCCACCAGGGTCAGCGCGGCGATCGCGGCCTTGGCCGCGCCGTAGTTGGCCTGTCCGGCGTTGGGCAGGGTGGTTCCCGAGGCCGAGGCGGTGTTGATGACCGCCGCACTGGGCCGGTTGCCCGCCTTGCTCCGCTCCTTCCAGTACGCCCCCGCGTGGTGCAGCATCGCGGCGTGCCCCTTCAGGTGGACCGCGATCACCGCGTCCCACTGTGATTCCGTCATTCCGGCGAGGAAGGCGTCGCGCAGGATGCCCGCGTTGTTGACCACCACGTCGAGTCCGCCGAATTCCGAGACCGCCTGTGCGACGAGTTTGCGCGCTCCCTCCCAGCTCGCGACGTCGTCGGTGTTGGCGGCGGCCCGGCCCCCCGCGGCCACGATCTCGTCGACGACCCGCTGGGCCGGACCGGTATCGGCGCCCTCACCCGCGTTGCTGCCGCCGAGGTCGTTGACCACGACGGCCGCGCCCTCCGCGGCGAACAGCAGCGCGTGTTCGCGACCGATGCCGCGACCCGCACCGGTGACGACGGCGACCTTTCCTGCCAATACGCCCATGATCTCTCCTCGTCTGTCCGCGCGGCTCCCACGCGGTGATCACCATCCGCCCACCTGTCGGCGGAGGTGCTGAATTCCTCGGAAACGACCGCCGACGGATCAGTCGGCGATCTCGGCCAGTCCGTCACTGAGGACGACATCGGTCCCGCGCACCGTCTCGAAGGCGTAGGTGGTCTTCCCGTTCTCGGATCCGACCTTCCAGACGCGGGTCTCCAGGTCGTCGCCGGGGAAGACCATCGTGGCGAAACGCACCGCGAAACGCGTCAGTCGACGGGTGTCCGAGCCCGCCACCTCGGTCAGCACCGCCCACGACGCGAACGCCATGGTGCACAGACCGTGCGCGATGATGCCCGGCAGTCCCGCGTCCCTGGCGACCTGCTCGTCCAGGTGCAGCGGCACCGGATCACCCGCCGCGGGCGCGTAGCGGTAGGTCTGGTCCGAGTCGACGTGCTGGGACACCACCGCGACCGGCTCGGTCGACCGCAGCGCCTCGTCGAACTTGTGCGTCGGCGCGGCCGCGCCGACCGACTTGCTCGCGTGGATATCGCGGAAGAAGGCGGTCAGATACTGCTCGTTGACCAATTCCCCGGCGTCGTCACGACATTCGACGAGAATCGAGATGGAGGTCCCGTTGGGTCGACTGGTGTAGCCGATCGCCTTGGCCCGTGACACCAGGCGGTCGCCCGGCTCGATCGCCCGGTGGAAGTGGAAATCCTGCTCGCCGTGCACGACCCGGCCGAAGATATTCGTCGGCGCGACATCGATCACCGGCATCAACATCGCCTCGAAGGCCGGGACGATGGCGAAAACCGGTGACGCGACCGCACCGGCGCGGTGAGCGGGAATCGGATCGTTGGTGGCCGCCGCGTATTCGGCGATCCGCTCGGCGGTGACCTCGAAAGTCTCGTCCTCGCACCAGGTTTCCAGGCCCGCGTCGTCGAAGGCCACCACGCGGGTGCCGGACTGCGCTGTCATCGCTCGCCCCTCGCGATCAGGCCGAGGCCAGCGCGTCGAGCTGTTCCAGCGAGGTGTCCAGCTGTTTGAGTCCGTCCTTCTCCACCGCCTTGCCCAGCGCGCCCTTGATGAGCGCGCCCTCGAAATCACCGGAGACGACGATCGTGCTGCCGCCCTCGCCCTTCGCCCGGATATCGAAGGTGAATTCGGTTTCCACACCGGCCATTCCGGTGCCGCCGAGGGTGAGCCGGTGCGGCCGCGCCACCGACACCACGGTCCATTCGAGTTTGTTCGCCATACCGAGCATGACGATCTTCGCGACGAGTTTCGAGCCCTCGGCCAGCGCGGCGGGCGGTTCTTCGAGGAAACGCTCGTGGATGGTGAACCATTCGGCCCACGTCTGCGGGTCGGAGACGACGGCCCACAGCGCTTCCGGGGTGGCGTTGACGTCCTTGGTGGCCTCGATATGTCCCATATCCGGCTCCTTCTCGGTGAATTTCGTTGCGGTAGGGCGTCTTTCGGCCTTAGAACTCAGCGGTCGGCGCGCCGGTAGGCCGTGACGACGGCGGCGCCGCCGAGCCCGATATTGTGTTGCAGACCCGCGGTCACGTTCTCGACCTGGCGTTTGTCCGCGGTGCCGCGTAACTGCCAGGTGAGTTCGGAGCACTGCGCCAGACCCGTCGCGCCCAGCGGATGTCCCTTGGAGATCAGGCCGCCCGAGGGATTGACCACCCATTTCCCGCCGTAGGTGGTGGCGTCGCTGTCGACCAGCCCCGCGGCCTCGCCCTCCCCGCAGAGGCCGAGGGCCTCGTAGAGCAGCAGTTCGTTGGCGGAGAAGCAGTCGTGCAATTCGATGACCTGGAAATCCTCCGGCCCGAGTCCGGCCTGGTCGTAGACCTTGCGCGCGGCCTGGACATTCATGTCGTAGCCGATCAGATTCTTGGCCGTGCCGTCGAAGGTCGACGCGAAATCGGTGGTCATGGTCTGCCCGACGATTTCCACCGCCTGCGCGGCCAGACCGTGCCTGTCTACGAAATCCTCGCTCGCCAGGACGACCGCGCCGGATCCGTCGGAGGTCGGCGAGCACTGCAATTTGGTGAGCGGGTCGTAGATCATCCGCGAACCCAGGATGTCGTCGAGGGTGTATTCGTCCTGGAACTGCGAATACGGATTGTTCACCGAATGCCTGTGGTTCTTGTAGCCGATCTTGGCGAAATGCTCCGCGGTGGTGCCGTATTGCTTCATGTGCTCGCGCCCCGCGGCGCCGAACATCCACGGGGCGACCGGGAAGAGCACCTCCGAGATCTCGGCGAGCGCCATGACGTGTCGTGCCATCGGCTGTTCGCGATCGTCCCAGGTCGACCCGAGCGAGCCGGGCTGCATCTTCTCGAAACCGAGCGCCAGCGTGCAGTCGGCGAGGCCGCCCCTGATGGCCTGGGCCGCGAGATACAGCGCGGTCGAACCGGTGGAACAGTTGTTGTTCACGTTGAGCACCGGAATGCCGGTCATCCCGAGTTCGTAGACCGCGCGCTGGCCGGAGGTCGACTCACCGTAGACGTATCCGACGTAGGCCTGCTCGACCTCGCGGTAGTCGATTCCGGCGTCGGCGAGCGCGGCGGTGCCCGATTCCCTCGCCATATCGGGATAGTCCCAATCGGTGCCGTCCTCGTTCTTTCGGCGTCCCGGCTTCTCGAATTTCGTCATGCCGACACCAACGACGTAGACCTTGTTCGCCATCGAACTCCCTCAGTTTTCGGACCGCCCGCGCTCGGTGGCTACGTGGCGTATCGCTGTGAACCGAACCGATAACAAACATACAAGCATGTATGTAACTACGCAATACGGCAACGGAAACGGAAAGTGCGGGAATCCTGCTGCCTGTATCGAAAGGCCAGATCTCCTACATACAGTCGATCTCGTATGTGGCGCGCCGCAAGTCCGCTGAACTCGAGGCCACAGAGCTCGAGGCCGCGGTGACCGTCAGTCGAGCGAGTCGACCTTCTTCAGCGCGGCGTTCGCGATCCCCCGCAGATGCACACAGGCACGACGCCAGCGACGGTGCGCCCGCTCGGAATCGGCGTCGATGAAATTCGCCACCAGAATGCCGCGCAGCGCGTCCATCGCGGTGTAGACGAAATCGCGGGCTTCCTTGCGGCGCATCTCGTCCGGCACGAATCTGGCCACCGCCATGAGCACCGCGTTGTTGACGAAGGGTTCGACCTTCTCCATCGCCGAGGCCAGCACCGGGTCGGTCCGGCCCGCCACCCACAATTCGGCCGTGGCGATGAACAGCGGACCCTGGTGCAGTTCCCACAGGAAGGCCAGCGCGGCGTCGACCGGATCGGTGCCGACCACCACCCGATCCATCTCGCGCATCGCGGTTTCGGCGCGCCGCTGCGCGAGATGGCTGATGGCCGCGACCACCAGGTCGGTCTTGGATCCGAAATGGTGGACCTGCGCACCCCGGGTGACTCCGGCCAACTCGGCGACCCTCGGCGTAGTGGTTCCCGCGTACCCGTACTCGACCAGACAGTCGATCGTCGCGTCCAGCAACCGCGTCCGCATCTCGCTGCTGCGCTGTTCCTGGGTACGGCGCTGCGGTTTGGGGGCGTCGGTCCTGGTCATTCGGACGATTCTACACTTACATACAGCCCTGTATGTTCTACCGCGTCAGGCGGGATTCCTGCGGGCCGCCCAGACGGTCAGCGCGAACAGGACGACGCCGAGCACCGCGAGACCCGCGCCCACCGCCGCGGGCGCCGAGTAACCGAGACCGGCGGCGATGACCACGCCGCCGAGCCACGCGCCCGCCGCGTTGGCGATATTGAGGGCCGCGTGATTGAGGGCCGCGGCGAGGGTCTGCGCGTCGGCGGCGACATCCATCAGTCGGGTCTGGAGTCCCGGGGCCAGCGCCGCGCCCGACGCGCCGATGAGGAACGCCCCGATACCCGCGGTGAACGGATTGTGCGCGGCGGCGATGAATCCGGCGAGGATGACGACCATGGCGATCATCGACAGGAAGATCGCGCGATCCACGCCACGATCGGCGAGCACGCCGCCGACGATATTGCCGACCACCATGCCGACGCCGAACAGCATCAGCACGATCGGCACCAGACCCGACGACATGCCCGCGACATCGGTCAGCGTGGTCGTGATGTAGGTGTAGACGGCGAACATCCCGCCGAAGCCGACGGCGCCCACGGCCAGGGTCAGCAGCACCTGCGGCCGTCGCAGCGCGCCGAGTTCGGTCACGGGGTTGGTGATCTTTATTCCGGTGAGTTCCGGAACGAATCGCAGGAGTGCGAGCACGGTGGCGGCGCCGATGAACGCCACCACCACATAGGCGTCGCGCCAGCCCAGATGCTGACCGAGCCACGTCGCAGCGGGAACGCCGACGACATTGGCGGCGCTCAATCCCAGCATAACCGCGGCAACGGCCTTGGCGCGCTGTCCGATCGGGGCCAGTGTGGCCGCGGCCAGCGACGCCACACCGAAGTACGCGCCGTGCGGCAGACCGGAGACGAAACGGGAGATGACAAGTGTCGCGAAATTCGGCGCGAAGACGGTCGCGATATTGCCGACGGTGAAAGCCACCATCAAGAACACGAGCAGCCGCTTGCGCGCGACCCGCGCGCACAGTGCCGCGATCACCGGCGCGCCGACGACGACGCCGAGCGCGTAGGCCGACACCGCGTACCCGGCCGTCGGCTCGGAGACGTGCACGGACTCCGCGATATCGGGCAGCAAACCCATGGTCACGAATTCGGTGGTGCCGATGCCGAAGCCCCCGAGCGCGAGGGCGAGCATGGCCGGGATATGCCAGTCCGTCCGCTCGGCGGGCACGGTCGTCGGCGCGATCACGGGACTGGTCACGCCTTCATGTAACCGGGGGCCGTCCGTGATCTCTTCCCGCGCGGACGTGAGTTCGGCCACCCGCACCGGCCTGACCGGACATTCTCGGACGCGACGGGCAGGTACCTGCCCGCGGCGACCGCGAATGTCCGCGTGGGCCGGAGACAGCTCGGGCACCCACCTGTGGGCGGGTGCCCGTGTCGGCCCGGCGCTGGGAGATCCCAGCGCCGGAAGAGGTGAGCGTGTGAGCTCGCCTCTTTCACTTGGCTCAGCGCAGGGCGCGGGCCAGGTTCTCGTCGAGCGCGCCGAGGAATTCCTCGGTGCTCAGGTAACTCTGGTCGCCGCCGACGAGCGCCGCCAGGTCCTTGGTCATCTGGCCGCCTTCGACGGTCTTGATGACGACGTCCTCGAGGGTCTGGGCGAAACCGATCACCTCGGGGGTGTTGTCCAGCTTGCCGCGATGCTCGAGCCCGCGCGTCCAGGCGAAGATCGACGCGATCGGGTTGGTCGAAGTCGGCTTGCCCTGCTGGTGCTGCCGGTAGTGCCTGGTCACGGTGCCGTGTGCGGCCTCCGCCTCGCAGGTACGGCCGTCCGGGGTGAGCAGCACGGACGTCATCAGGCCGAGCGAACCGAAGCCCTGGGCCACGGTGTCGGACTGGACGTCGCCGTCGTAGTTCTTGCAGGCCCAGACGTAGCCGCCCTCCCATTTCATGGAGGAGGCGACCATGTCGTCGATGAGGCGGTGCTCGTAGGTGAGGCCCGCCGCGTCGAACTGGGTCTTGAACTCGGCGTCGAAGACTTCCTGGAAGGTGTCCTTGAACATGCCGTCGTAGGCCTTGAGGATGGTGTTCTTGGTGGACATGTACACCGGGTAGTTCTGCGCGAGTCCGTAGTTGAACGACGCGCGAGCGAAGTCCTCGATGGACTTGCGGAAGTTGTACATGCCCATCACGACGCCGCCCTCTTCGGGCATCTTCACGACCTCGTGGACGATCGGCTCGCTGCCGTCCTCGGGGGTGAAGGTGAGCGTGACGGTGCCGGCCTCGAAGACCTTGAAGTCGGTGGCGCGGTACTGATCGCCGAACGCGTGGCGGCCGATGATGATCGGCTTGGTCCAACCGGGGACCAGGCGCGGCACGTTCGAGATGATGATCGGCGCGCGGAAGATGGTTCCGCCCAGGATGTTGCGGATGGTGCCGTTGGGCGAGCGCCACATCTTCTTCAGGCCGAATTCCTCGACCCGGGCCTCGTCCGGGGTGATGGTGGCGCATTTGACGCCGACGCCGTGCTCTTTGATGGCGTTCGCGGCGTCGATGGTGACCTGGTCGTCTGTTTTGTCCCGGTACTCGATTCCCAGGTCGTAGTACTCGAGGTTCACGTCGAGATAGGGATGGACCAGCTTGTCCTTGATGAACTGCCAGATGATCCGGGTCATCTCGTCTCCGTCGAGTTCTACGACGGTGCCTTCAACCTTGATCTTGGACATGGATCTTCGTGTCCTCCTAGGATGGTGCCCTCATTGCACGGCCAGGTGAACACGCTTGTGAGCGGACCCCAGCTGTTCCAACAGACAACGTATATGTCCCGTCTTGTCGGCGGGACGAGTGGTGCAAAACAAGACAAGCGTACTGCTGGTGATGTGCTCACCGCGCGGGGAGGTACCACTGTGCGTAACCTCGCAGCGTACCCGGGTAACGGTGTTAGTTGTTACCCGCAGGTAGGTATCGGGTGATCGGGAGCATATCGGCGCAGGTCACGCATAAGGCTGTCAGCTGCCGAAACGGCCACCTGCCGAAACGACGAGGGCCCGCGCACCGCAACCGGCGCGCGGACCCACGATCGGATTCTTTCTCAGACCGCCATCGGCACCTTGACGTCGTCCTCGGCTCCCTCGATCAGATTCTCCGGCTTGTCCCGGATCATCAGCGCGATCACCGGGATCGCGGCGAGGAAGAAGCCCGCGCCCACGTAGAACGCGACGTCGTAGCTGTGGATCGAGGCGCGCGCGGCGAGATCGGACACGGTGGGATTGTCGATCACGTAGTCCTTGGCGACCTGCACGGAGATGGTGGTGAGCAACGCGGTACCCACCGCGCCGCCGACCTGCTGCGCCGCGTTCAGCAGCGCACTGGCGACACCGGAGTCCTGCTCGTCCACCTGATGCAGCGCAACGGCCTGCATACCGACGAACAGCGGGCCCATGCCGAGCGCGATCAGCGACTGGGCGGGCAGCACGCTGAACGCGTAGCCGTCGCCGAAACCGAGCTGGGCCAGCCAGAGCAGACCGATCGTGCCGAGCACGGCGCCCGCCAGCATCAGCGGACGCGGGCCGAGTTTGGGCAGCAGGGTGCTGGTGATACCCGCGGAGATGGCGATGCCGATCGGGAAGGGCAGGAAGGCCACACCCGCCTTCAGCGGCGTGTATCCCAGCGTGTTCTGGAAGTAGAAGCTGAGGAACAGGAACATGGCGAACATCGCGATCGGGACGAGCAGCGCCACGATCAGCGCGCCGCCCCGGTTGATCTCACCCGGAATACGCAACGGCAGCAGCGGATTGGTCGAGCGCCGCTCGACCCCGACGAACACCGCGAGCAGGACGACGCCGACGGCGAGCAGACCCAGCGTGCTGCCCGCGGTCCAGCCGTCCTCGGCGGCGCGGCTGAAGCCGTAGACGATGGCGACCAGACCGAAGGTCACCGAGACGGCGCCCGGCACGTCGTAACCGCCGGTGCGCGGCGCGGGCACGTCCTTGAGCACGAAGGTGAGCGCGCCGATCAGCGCGATGATCGCGATCGGGGCGTTCACCAGCAGGGTCCAGCGCCACGAGGCGTATTCGGTGAGCGCGCCACCGGCGAGCAGGCCGATCGCGGCGCCCGCGGCGGAGATGCCCGCGAAGATCGAGAAGGCCGTCGCGCGCTCCTTCGCCTCGGTGAACGTCACCGAGACCAGTGACAGCGCGGCGGGGGCGAGCAGTGCGGCGAAGGCGCCCTGCAGGCCGCGGCCCACGAACAGCTGTGCCCCGTTCTGCGCGAGTCCGGCCAGCGCCGACGCGGCGGCGAAGCCGATCAGGCCCGCGATGAAGATGTTGCGGCGGCCCAGGTAGTCCGCCATGCGGCCGCCGAGCAGCAGCAAACCGCCGAAGATCAGCGTGTAGGCGGTCATCACCCACTGGGTGTTGCCCTGACTGATCTCGAGATCACGTTGTGCGAATGGCAGGGCGATGGTCACGATGGTGGCGTCGAGAACCACCATGAGCTGTGCCAGCGCGATGACTGCGAGGGCGAGCCAGCGTGCGGAACTCCCCCGTTTCCCCGGTGCGTCGGCCGCCGATGCGGTGTCGGTCATCTCGGTCTCCTCGTTCGAAGTACAGGACTTTCGGATCAAGTCGGCTAATCCTGTCACTGTCAGACATTTGGCGTCAAGAGAAAAATGTCGCAATCAGACATTTGCCTATGGCTGCCAAACGGTAACAGTCGTGGGATAGAATGCGGAAATGCTCGACTCTCCAGCGCCGATCGACGTGGCCGCCGATGCCCGCGCCACCGGCCCGGCTCGTGGCCGCTGCGGCCCGAGCCTGCGCGAGCGCAAGAAGATCCAGACCCGCGCGCGCATCATCGAAGTCGCCCTGAACCTGTGCGACAGCCAGGGCTTCGAGGCGACGACCGTAGAGCAGATCGCACACGCCGCCGACGTCTCGCCACGCACCGTGAACAGGTACTTCGAGACCAAAGAGGACATCATCCTCGGTCCGATCTCCGATTTCGGCGAAGGCGTCGCCACCGCGCTGCGTCAGCAGCCGCGGGCCGACAGCGATCTACGCGCGCTGTGCAACGCCTACCTCGCGATCATCGACAGCGCCGCCGACGGCGGGGACACCACGTCGTTCCGGCAGTTCCAGCAAATGCAGCGCATCGCGCGCAACAGCCCGGCGGTCAACGCCCGCGCCCTGGAATTCGGCGAGACCAAGACCACCGCGATCACCCGGTGCCTGGCCGAACGCACCGGCGACGCCCCCGGCGCGCTGCGCGTGCGCCTGGTCGTGGCCACCTGGCAGATGCTGTGCCATATCGCGATGGCCGATTCCGAGGAACTGGTCGTCAACAGCGACCCGCGGACCGCCGCGCGTGCCGCTCGCGACGCGGTGCTCACCGCGTACAACGAGCTCCAGCGCATCTGCTCGCAGTCGCGCCCGCTCGAATCCGCGTGATATTTCCAACGGAATTCGGGCGTTTCGCACCGTCCGGTTACCATGTTTCTCAGGTCATGAGTGCCAGCGTCAAGCCCCGGCTCGCTGGTCGGCAACCCTCCAGCTGCGGTGGGGTGCTCCGGGTGATGACCGGGCTCCCGAAGGCCGGGAGCAAGCGCGCTGTTCAGGAGGATTCCGAAATGTGTTGTTGTCCGTCGCCCGCGTCGCGATAACCCGTTCGTCCGGCGAACAACCCCTCATTTGGAGAACGATATGAGCGATCCAACGACGTCCCCGATCGATCCGGCCGCCTGGTCCTTCGAGACCAAACAGATCCACGCGGGCCAGGCCCCCGATCAGGCCACCGGCGCACGGGCACTGCCGATCTACCAGACCACTTCGTACGCGTTCCGCGACACCGACCACGCCGCGGCGCTGTTCGGGCTGGCCGAACCGGGCAATATCTACACGCGCATCATGAATCCCACCCAGGACGTGGTGGAACAGCGCATCGCCGCGCTGGAGGGCGGAGTGGCCGCGCTGCTCGTCGCCTCGGGACAGGCGGCGGAGACCTACGCGATCCTGAACCTGGCCTCGGCCGGTGACCACATCGTCTCCAGCCCGCAGCTGTACGGCGGCACCTACAACCTGTTCCACTACTCGCTGCCCAAACTTGGCATCGAGGTCTCCTTCGTCGACGATCAGGACGATCCCGAACAGTGGCGCGCCGCCATCCGGCCCAATACCAAGGCCTTCTTCGGCGAGACCATCGCCAATCCGAGTAGCGCCATCTTCGACATCCGCGGCGTCGCCGACGTGGCCCACGCGGCGGGCATCCCGCTGATCGTCGACAACACCGTCGCCACCCCGTACCTGATCCAGCCGCTGGTCCACGGCGCCGACATCGTCGTGCACTCGGCGACGAAATACCTCGGCGGACACGGCACGGCCATCGGCGGCGTCATCGTGGACGGCGGCACCTTCGACTGGACGGTGGCCGACGCCGCCGGCGCGTCACGCTACCCCGGCTTCACCACGCCGGACCCGAGCTACCACGGCGCGGTCTTCGCCGATCTCGGCGCTCCGGCCTATGCGCTCAAGGCCCGCGTGCAGTTGCTGCGCGATCTCGGCGCGGCGATCTCGCCGTTCAACGCCTTCCTGATCGCCCAGGGACTGGAGACACTGAGCCTGCGGATCGAGCGGCACGTCTCCAACGCGAAGGCCGTCGCCGAATTCCTCGCGAACCACGAGGACGTCGAAGCCGTCTTCTACGCGGGCCTGCCCACCTCGCCGTGGTACCAGCGCGCCGCCGCACTCGCCCCCAAGGGCGCGGGCGCGATCATCGCCTTCGACCTGCGCGGCGGTATCGACGCGGGCAAGAAGTTCGTGGACGCGCTGACCCTGCACAGCCACGTCGCCAATATCGGCGACGTGCGGTCGCTGGTGATCCACCCGGCCTCGACCACGCATTCACAGCTGACACCGGAGGAACAGGCGGCCGCGGGCGTGACGCCCGGGCTGGTCCGCCTCGCCGTCGGCATCGAAGGCATCGAGGACATCCTCGCCGACCTACGCGCCGGTTTCGCGGCGGCGACGTGACCGTGAGCACCGAGCCGAGCACCGCCCGTCCAGTGACCGGTACGACATTGCTGCCACCGCCGGACGGGCGGCTCGGCGTGATCACCATCGGGGATATCCGGCTGGAGAACGGCGCCGTCGTCCGCGATGTGGGTCTCGCGGTGCAGCGCTGGGGCGAACTGTCCCCCGCGCTGGACAATGTCGTCCTGGTCGAACACGCGCTGACCGGTGATTCGCACGTGGTCGGCGCGCCCGACGGCCTGCATACGCAGCCCGGCTGGTGGGACGGCATGGTCGGCCCCGGTGCGCCGATCGACACCGACGAATGGTGTGTCATCGCGACGAACGTGCTCGGCGGCTGCAAGGGCAGCACCGGGCCCGCGTCGCTCGCGCCCGACGGGAAACCGTGGGGCGCGCGGTTTCCGGAGATCTCCATCCGCGATCAGGTGACCGCGGAGATCGCGCTCGCCGATCTGCTCGGCATCGACCGACTCGCCGCGGTGGTCGGCGGGTCGATGGGCGGTATGCGGGTGCTGGAGTGGATGATCACCGCCCCGGAGCGGGTGGCGGCGGCCCTGGTGCTCGCGGTCGGCGCACGCGCCACCGCCGACCAGATCGGCACCCAGACCACCCAGATCGCCGCCATCACCTCCGATCCGGACTGGCAGGGCGGCGATTACCACGGCACCGGTCGCGCCCCGACGAACGGAATGGGTATCGCGCGGCGGATCGCGCACCTGACCTACCGGACCGAAGGCGAATTGGATCACCGCTTCGAGAATCACGCCCAGGACGACGAGGATCCGTGGCGCGGCGGACGTTACGCGGTACAGAGCTACCTGGAACACCAGGCCGAAAAGCTGTGTAGCCGTTTCGATCCCGCCACCTACGTGCTGCTCACCGAGGCGATGAACCGGCACGACGTCGGCCGTGGACGCGGCGGTGTCGCCGCCGCCCTGGCCTCGACGCCGGTACCGTGCGTGGTGGGCGGTGTCGACTCCGATCGGCTCTATCCGCTGCGGACCCAAGAGGAATTGGCCGAACTGCTTCCCGGCTGCGACGGTCTGGAGATCGTGCACTCCCGCGACGGGCACGACGGATTCCTGACCGAAGCGGCGGCGGTGTCGAAACTGTTGATCGAAACCATGCGGCTGGCGCGCGAAAACCGCTGAGGCCCGAACTTTCCCGATCGGTCGGTCATCGAGATGCGCGGTGTCGAGCCGCGAACTACTCGACCGGGCCGACCAGTAATCGGACCACCGCGTCGACGAAACCCTCGATGCGTTCTCGCGGGTATTCGCCGGGATCGTTGACGGCCAGACGGCCGAGCATTTCGGCGATGGTGAGCAGCGAATTGGTCAGCAGCGCCGAGTCGATTCCCGCCAGCCGCGGTTGCAACGCGATACCCATCCGCACCAGGGCCTCGGCCTGATCGAAGACGCTCGCGCGCGAATTCCCCAGCGCCTCACGGTATTCCCCCGGAGCGCGGTCCGGCGCGGCGAGAATGAGCCGCCACCGCGTCGGATTCTCCAGTGCCACACCGACGAAGGATTCGACCGTCGCCGAGGCCGCGACCACCGGATCGGCGCCCATCAGGTCGGTCGGCAGGGTCTGCGCCACCTGCTCCAGCCCCCGCTGCTGCTCTCGATCGAGCAGGGCCGCGACGAGTTCGGCGCGGGTCTTGAAGACGGTGTACAGCACCGGCTTACCGACCCCGGCCTCCTGCGCGACCGCCTCCATGCTGAGTTCGTGTAATTCCAACCGACCGAGCACGGCGTAGGCGGCGTCGAGCAATTGCTCCCTGCGCTCGGCCGGAGGCAGGCGCGGCGCGTAGCGCCTGCGCGGCCGATCGGTCTGCGCCGAGGCTCGCGGCACCCCGCCCGGTGTGGTCACGACCGTCTCACCTCCATCGCTCCATCCTGTCAGCAGCGACGTCGAATAAGGAAAGCGCGGCAAATCCTACGCACCCGTTGTATTGAACTCGCACCATTGCTACGGTTGCGTTGTATTCGATGGGGACGCCGGGAGCCGCGGCCCCTTCCCTCAGCACAGGAGCATGTGATGCATTTCGATCCGACCACGCTGCGCCGCGACGACTACGGCTTCTTCGGCCCCGGTTCCCCGAGTTGGAAGATCTGGACCGCGCCCACCGTGGTGATCGGCTTCCAGCGCGCGGTGGTGCTCGAACACTTCGACCCGTTCCTCACCGCCGCCGTCGCCGACGCACGCGGGATCTACTCCGATCCCCGCGCCCGCCTCGACCACACCTTCTCCTACTTCCTGCTCGTCGCGATCGCCGACGGTCGCACCGCGGTCCGAGCCGCCGACCACCTGATGCGAATCCACGCGCCGATGACCGGCATCGAACCGATCAGCGGCAAGCGCTACAGCGCGAACAGCCCGGAGACCCAGCTGTGGATCCACATCACCGGCTGGCATTCGGTACTCAAGGCATACGAGGTCTTCGGCCCCGGACCGCTCACCCCCGAGGAGGAGACCCGCTACTGGGCCGAATGCGCCGTCGCGGCCGAATTGCAGACCTGCAAACCCGAGGACGTACCGCGCTCGCGCGAGCAGGTGCGCGAGTACTACGCCCGGGTCCGGCCCCGGCTGTGCAGCTCCGAACGCGCCGAAGAGGGAATGCACCACCTCCTGTGGACACCGCGAAGCAACGGTGCGGGCCTGTCGTATTACGTCGGCAGCCGGTTGCTTTCGCTCGCCTCGATCGCACTGCTACCGAAATGGATGCGCACGCTCGGCCACTTCGACCGTCCCGGCATCGTCGACCTCGCCGTCGCCCCGCCCGCCAAATCCCTGGTGTGGGCCTTCAGCCGCTTCGACAAGGCCGGCTTGCTCCGCGCCGCCCCGTTCATCGCGCCCACGGCGGGACGGATTCTCGCCCAGCACATCGAAGGCGCGCCGCCCGCACGGCTGGAAACCATCACGCCCGGTGCGGCGCGGGAGCGGTACGGGATGCGCGGGGTGTCGACCGCGATCTGAAATACGGTGTATCGCGGATCTTTTCGCGATGATCGGGCGGTCTGTACGGTGTCGGCCCGATCGATCCGGACCGACCGGTCAGCCGACGCCGACCGTGCTGATGGTCGCGGCCAGCGTCACGATGGCGGAGCCGAGGAGTCCGAGCGCCGCTACATCGAAGGGCCTGCTGCGCACCGCGAGCAACCCGACCTGCGCGGTCGGCAGGCACAGTCGAAACGCCGCGGCCAGCAATGTGGCGCCGCCGAAGAACAGCGCGCCACGTCGCCACCGATCGGAGGCGACGAAGATGACGGCGAGCAGGATGACCAGGGTCACCACCACCATCGGCAGATGGCAGCGCAGGAACTGCACGCCCGCGCTGGGCCGTCTTCCCGTGGGCGATTCGACATCGGTCACACCCCGATTCTTGCAGACCCGCGCCGGACCGGCACCGAACCCCGGCTCGCGAACGATCCCTCGCGGACAACCGCGCCGACAGACCCGCACGGTTGCGCCGACGAACTACCCGTCCGCACCTCGCGATGTGCGCTCGGTACCGCCGCACCACCGAACCGGGCGGCCGCGTATCCCCCACTGGCCCTTGACCCGCACCGTTCATCCGTACCAAACTGGGCGCGGCATACGGGGCCGCGGATCCGGCGGGAACTCGTTCATCGGGGACGAACATCGGGGGAAGACCATGCGAATTAATCGTGCCGTCATGACCTTCGTGACGCTGGTGGCCGCACTCGGCGGCACCGCGAGCTGTTCCGACAACACCGTCGCTCCGCCCGCCCGGCCGACCGTCGACTCCGTCGCCTCCTCCACCGCCGTCGCACCCCCGCCCCCCGACTTCGGCCCGCTCGGCTACGGCAAGATCCGCCTCGGCATGACCCTCGCCGACGCCCAGGCCACCGGCGAGATCGCGAAAGTCGAGGATATGGGCGGCGACCCGCCCGGCTGCGGCCGCTACACCGCCACCGCGGGGTGGACCGGCTTCTACAACCAGGGCGAGATCGTCGCGATCATGCACAACAAACTGCCCGCCCACACTCCCGAGGGCATCACCGTCGGCTCCACCCTGGACGAGGTCCGCGCCGCCTACCCGACCCTGCAACTCGGCCACAACTGGAGCTCCGCCGACGTCCCCGGCCAACCCGCCCACTACGGCTTCCTCGGCATCCGCTCGGCGAGCCCACCCGAGGCGAAGGTCACCCAGATGCTTCTGTACAACGACCGCGACACCTGCCACAACTAACTGTCGCGGATCGCGCGACGCCGCCGACCAGCGACACGGCAACGCGGATGAACCCGCGCTCGCACCGGCCCGAGAGAGCGGTCCACTCGTCGCGTCGTACCGGTGACTGTCGGTCAGCTCGCCAGAAGTGGTGTGATCGTGTCGACGTCGGTGACCATCGCGTGCCCCTGGAAGGCGAAATCGTCGTAGGCCCGCGCCATGGCCTCCCTATCCTTACCGCCGCAGGCGTCGGCGACCACGACCGGCACGAAACCCAGGTCGGTGGAATGCGTGACGGTAGGCGCGATACCGATCTCCAAGGCCACCCCGCAGATGGCATAGCTACCGATGCCGAGGTCGCGCAGGGTCGCGGCCAGTGGAGTCCCCTCGAACGCCGACATCGAGGTCTTGTCGAACACGATCTCATCGGCCCGGGGCTGGAGTTCGGGAACCAGTTCGAACGGCGGGGTGTCGCGCTGCAGAATGGGCTTCACCTCGTCGACGGACTCGACCTGCTGCCAGTTCATCGCCATGCGCAGGCCGAACACCCCGGTGAGCCGTGGCGGCAGGAAGAAATGGCGCAGGAAGATCACCGGATATCCACCGCGCCGCGCCGCCTCCACCAGCCGCACGACCCGCTCGACGATCTGCGGCCCATCGCTCAGTTGCGACAACACCCCGACCTGCATGTCGTACACCAGCACCGCCATCCGATCCGGCGCGCACACATCCGCGAGTCCTTCGGGTATATCGAGTCCGTTGCCGAACCGCATCCTCGCGCTCCTCGTCGATATCGCCATCCCCGGATGACCGCGTCCACCGCGATCGGGCTCGCCCAACTCTACGTCGAGTGATCATGTGGGACACCGCATCCCTCGCCCACCGACCGACCGACTCACCGGCGTGGCCGAGGATCGATCCAGTAGCCGATCGGTCCCGCCGGACCACGGGCCGATCGGATGGTCGAGGAGATTCGCAACATGGGCCCGTCGATGTGCAGATACCTCAGTTTTCAGGTCAGCGCCTCAGGCGTCGAAAGCGGCAAGCCACTAAACTCGCAACCATGACCGCAGCGCACGACTACGAAGACCTGCATCGCTTGGTCGACCGGCTCACGCCCGACCAAGCGCGGGCGTTGCGAGCGGTCGCACTCCAACTTGTCGTCACCGAGTCCCCCGAACCGACAACTGCGGCGGAACCGGCGGTCGAGCGGCGTCGGCGTCTCTCGTTCGCGGGCGTCATGGACGCCGAACCCGACCTCGCTGCGCGTTCGGAAGATCTTCTGCGTGAAGAACGTGGTAAAACGGGCCGGTGATCGTCTGCGACACAGGCCCGCTCGTTGCCGTCCTCAACAAGAACGACGCAGATCACCAACGCTGCCTAGATCTCTGAAACCCATCTCGGCCCTCTGCTTGTACCGAGCCCGGTGCTCGCGGAGGTCTGCTAGTTTCTGGAGACTCGCGTAGGACCGCAGATCGAAGCCTCGTTCCTGGAGTCCATTGCCTCGAACGAAATCGAGCTCGTCGAGCTCACCCGTACTGATCTACAACGTATGGCCGAGCTGGTACGAAAGTACGCCGACTTCCCATTGAGAGCCGTCGATGCCGCCGTACTCGCGGTGGCGGAACGACTCGGTGTCCGGGAGGTCGCGACGCTTGATCTGCGGCACTTCAGCGCTGTCCGGACTTGCCACTCGACTCCGCTTCGACTTCTGCCGAACTGACCGCCTCGATCGCACGGGTGACCCACCTGGTTCAATAAGCGCCTGTGTTCCGACTGATGTTCCACGAGCCCGCTATTCCGGGGAATACCGGTAATGCGATTCGACTGGTGGCGGGGACCGGGTGTGAGCTGCATCTGGTCGAGCCGTTGGGGTTCGATCTGTCCGAGTCGAAATTGCGGCGGGCGGGGTTGGACTACCACGATCTGGCGTCGGTGACGGTGCACGCGAGTCTCGAGGAGGCGTGGCGGGTGTTGGCGCCGGAGCGGGTGTTCGCGTTCACGACGCAGGCGCGGACGCGGTACACCGATATCGCGTATCGGGAGGGGGATGTGCTGTTGTTCGGGACCGAACCCACCGGGTTGCCTCGGCAGGTGCTGGCCGATCCGCGTATCACCGAGCAGGTGCGGATTCCGATGCTGCCGGGGCGGCGGTCGATGAATCTGTCGAACGCGGCGGCGGTCGCGGTGTACGAGGCGTGGCGACAGCACGGGTTTCCCGGCGGGGTCTAACGGTCGATCTCGAAACGTTTGTGGCGCGAGGTCGCGCCCGCGGCGAGGCGTACCGCGCTCTTGGGGACGCCGTAGTGCTCGGCGAGGAGTTCGACGGCGGCCCTGTTGGCCTTGCCTTCGACGGCGGGAGCGCGGACGTAGAGCTGGAGGGTGCCGTCGTCGAGGGTTTCTACGAGCGGGCCCTTACGGCTGTTCGGTTTGATCGTCGCCTTGATCACCGTCGGCGGCACCGGGTTCTCCTGTCTCGGCAACGGTTTTCGTGGTGTGGGTGCCGGATGTCGCTTTGACGGAATCGGGCGCGGACGACGGCTCGGCTTTCGGCGCCGGACCGCCCCGGCGTACCGGACGACGGCGCACCACACGCGCGATCCCCCACACCACCGCGCCGACGACCACGAGGAATCCGGCCCACGGAATCGCCTTGCCGACGAAGACGACGGCGTCCTGCAACCAGTCGACCAGCGAATTCCAGCCCGAGACGATGCCGTCCCAGAAATTGCCAGGACCGTCGTCGGTCTCGGACTTCTTCTCGGTAGCCGTGATGGCGATGGTGAGGCTGGACAGGCTGACCTGGTCGTCGAGGAGTTTCTTCTGCGCGGTGAGACTGTCGAGTTCGCCCTGCCTGCTCGACAGCGCGCTCTCGGCGGCGAGCAGGTCGGCGGTATTGGTCGCGCCCGCCATGAGGACGCGCAGGCGGTCGACCGAGGACTGCAGGGCCTTGATCTTGGCGTCGAGGTCCTCCCACTGCATGGTCACGTCTTCGCGATTGGTGCTGACGCGGGTGACCTTGCCGAGGCCGCCGAGTCCGTCGATGAACGCGTCGGTCTTGTCGGCGGGCACGCGGACGGTGAGCGACGCGCTGGGATCGCCGTCCTCGGTTCCCGGCGCTTCGGTGCGGTTGTCGATCCGCCCGCCCGCGGCGCGGACCTGGTCGGCGACGGTCGCGGCGGCGGCGATCGGGTCGTCCGCGGTGAGATCGACACGGCCGGTGACGACTTCCTTGCGCGCGACGGTATCGGCGGCCTGCCCTCTGCTGTCGGCGGACTCGCCCGCCTGTTCGCGCAGACCGGGCGGCGAAACGGCGGGCGCCGGCATGGATTTACCGACCGTCGGCGAGGGCGCCGACGATGACGTGTCGTCACTGCCGCAGGCCACGAGCAGCACCGAACCCAGGAGACCGATGCACAGCACCGCAAGCTTTCGCATGGTCGCAGGGTAACCGTTACCCGGACCGTGGCGGCGGGATAACGCAGCCCGAAGTCTCGACGCGGGCGCGGACGGCGCGCAGTCGCGTCTCGATCGGTGGGTGGGAGTCGAGCAGTCGGGCGAGCGGGCCGGGTTCGCGACGAGTCGAGACCCGACGCAACCACAGATCGAGCACGGTGTGGGTCTGTTGCCCGTAGCCGAGGTCGACGGCGACGGCGTCGGCCCTGATCTCCGACCATCGCCGCTGCGCCTGTTTCGCGAACGGTTCGGCCAGCAGCGCCGCCGCCGCGATCACCGCGACCGGGATCGCGAACATCGTCGCCGCACCGATGACGGCCGCCACGAATACCAGTGCCCTGGTCGGGGTCAGGACGGCGAAACAGATGACGTCCATGGCTTTTCGCACGCCGAACAGCCGAAGCAGCGCGACGAATCCGACGATATGCGCGGCCTGGGCGACGAATACCGCGAACAGCCAGGTGATCTTGCGGTATCCGGTCCTGATGAGCGCGACCGGAAGTCCGTACCAGTAGGCGAGCATGTGGGCGCGCTGGCCGCCGCCGAGATGGTGGCCGAGTTCGTGGGCGAGGACGGCTTCCAGTTCACGCGGGCCGAGCGCGGCGATCGCCCATCCGGTGACCGCGACGATGCGCCCCGGCGCGGAGAGCGCGTTGACGTCGCGGGTGTCCTGGACCCACAGCGAATAGTCGCCCGCGTGCACCCGCGCGAGCTGAGCGACGTTGTGCCAGGCCGGGATCAACGCCGCCTGTTCCTCCGGACGCGGTCGGCGCACCCGGAAGATCAGTGGGGCCATATCCGGTGTCGGCGGCGGGATGAGCGGGCCGACGAGCAGCCAGGTGAGCGTCAGTCCGAGCGCGGTCGACGGTCCGCCGAGTGCGCCCGCGCCGTAGACGAGCAGGCAGCTGATCACCATCGACGGCAGTGAAACCGCAAGGGTGACAAGCGCGGTCACGCCTCGGTCCCGGCGCGATACCGGGAGGCGGTGATCCGGTGGGGCTGCGGGCATGGTCATCCGTCGAGTCGGCGGCGTCGTAATGGGGACAATAGTGTGTGGGCCGTTCGGGTGGTCGTCGATGCGCCCACCCGGCGTCGCGGCGGTCGGCTACCGACTCGATCGCGATCGAGCTCGCCGCCTCGGAACCGACCGCGCACCGGTCTACGCCGCACACCCGGTCAGCGGAAGTCGCGCGAGGTGGAATCGACGCGCAGATCCATACGCTCCAGGTGTTCGGCGACGACGCTGACCGCTCCTTCCGCGTTCTGCACCCGACCGCGCACGAGTAGCGCCGCGGCACCCTGGGCCAGTCGCCGATAGCGCGTCCACAGGCCGACCGAGCAGACGATATTCACCATGCCGGTCTCGTCTTCCAGATTCAGGAAGGTGACACCCGCGGCGGTGGCGGGCCGCTGACGATGGGTGACCGCGCCGCCGACGAGCACCTTCGAACCGTCGGGCACGGCGAGCAGGCCGGAGGCCGGGATGACGCCGAGCGCGTCCAGGCGCGCGCGCAGGAATTCCGTCGGATAGCTGCCGGGGGACACTCCGGTCGCCCACACGTCGGCGGCGGCCAGTTCGAGAGCGCTCATACCGGGCAGCGCGGGTGCGGCGGTGGCCGCGCCGGTGCCGGGCAGGCGATCCGGTCGTTCACCGGCGGCTGCGCCCGCGGCCCACAGCGCCTCGCGCCTGGTGGCGCCGATACTGCCGAGAGCGCCCGCGGTGGCGAGCGCTTCGGCCTGCGGGACGGTCAGTTCCACGCGTCCGGTCAGGTCGAGGAAGGAGGTGTAGGGCCCGGCGGCTCGTGCCGCGACGATCTTCTCGGCCAGTTCCTCGCCGATATGGCGCACCGACGACAGTCCGAGCCTGATATTCGTGCCCCGATCCTCCAGCGTCGCCTCGGCACGGCTGACGTTGATATCGGGACCGCGCACCGCGACGCCGTGACGCCGCGCGTCGGCGACCAACGATTGAGGGGAGTAGAAACCCATCGGCTGCGCGCGCAGCAGACCGGCGCAGAACGCGGCCGGATGACGCAGTTTGAACCAGGCCGAATAGAAGACGAGTGCGGCGAAACTCTGTGAATGACTTTCCGGGAAACCGAAATTCGCGAAGGCGTAGAGCTTCTCGTAGATGCGGTCGGCCACGTCGCCGGTGATGCCGTGCACTTCGCGCATGCCGCGATAGAAACGCTCGCGTAGTCGCTCCATCTTCTCCGGTGAGCGTTTGGAGCCCATGGCACGGCGCAGTTGATCGGCCTCGACGGCGGTGAATCCGGCGACGTCGACGGCCATCTGCATGAGTTGTTCCTGGAACAGCGGAACCCCGAGGGTGCGTCGCAGGGATTTCTCCAGCGCCGGATGGTCGAAGCGGATCTCCTCCTGCTCGTTGCGGCGACGGATATAGGGGTGCACCGAGCCGCCCTGGATCGGGCCGGGCCGGATCAGCGCGACCTCGACCACCAGGTCGTAGAAATTCCGGGGTTTCAGGCGGGGCAGCGTGGCCATCTGGGCGCGTGATTCCACCTGGAAGACCCCGACCGAATCGGCGCGCGAGAGCATTTCGTACACCCCGGTCTCCGCCAGGTCCAGCCGGTGCAGTTCGACCGTCTCACCTTTGTGTTCGCGTACCAGGTCGATCATGTAGTGCAGCGCGGAGAGCATGCCGAGTCCGAGCAGATCGAATTTCACCAGACCCACGGCGGCGCAATCGTCCTTGTCCCATTGCAGGACACTGCGGCCGGGCATGCGCGCCCATTCCACCGGGCAGACATCGGCGATCGGACGGTCGCAGATCACCATGCCGCCCGAATGGATACCGAGATGTCGCGGCAGGCCCTCGATATCGGCGGCGAGTTCGAGCACCGGCGTCGGAATATCGATTCCGGTCTCGGCCTGAACGCCGGACCAGCGGCTCACCTGTTTACTCCAGGCGTCCTGCTGACCCGGCGAGAACCCCAACGCGCGTGCGGCATCGCGGACGGCGGATTTGCCGCGATAGGTGATCACATTCGCCACCTGGGCCGCGTATTCGCGACCGTATTTCGCGTAGACGTGCTGGATCGCCTCCTCCCGGCGATCGGATTCGATATCTATGTCGATATCGGGCGGACCGTCGCGCTCGGGCGAGAGGAATCGTTCGAAGAGCAGTTCGTTGGCGACCGGATCGACATTGGTGATGCCGATGGCGTAGCAGACCGCGGAATTGGCCGCCGATCCCCGGCCCTGGCACAGGATGTCGTGGGTCCGGCAGAAGTCGACGATATCGTGCACCACCAGGAAATAGCCGGGAAAGTCGAGTCCGGTGATGATCGCGAGTTCGTGTTCGAGTTGCCGGTAGGCCCCGGGATTGTCGTCGGGCGTGCCGTAGCGGTCCCGCGCGCCCCGCATGGTGAGCGCGCGCAGCCAGGAATTCTCGTCGTGGCCGTCCGGGGTATCGAACGGCGGTAGCCGAGGGGCGATCAATCGCAGGTCGAAGGCGCATTCGCGAGCCAGTTCGGCCGCGTTGGACACCGCGAGCAGACCCGCCCGCCCGGCTCCCGCGCCCAGCAGCCGGGCCATCTCCGCACCGGAACGCAGGTGCGCGCCGCCCGCCGGGGCGAGCCAGCCCGCGATGTCGTCGAGGCTCTGTCTGGCCCGGATCGCGGCCAGCGCCATGGCCCGGCGACGCTGTCCAGGTCCGGCGAAATGCGCGCCGGTGGTCGCCACCACGGGTAGTCCGACCCGATCTGCCAGGGCGATCAGGTGGGCGTTGCGTTCGTCGTCCTCGGGAACGCCGTGATGGGTGAGTTCGACGCCGACCCGGTCACCGCCGAACCGATCGATCAGTTCGCGCAGCGCCGCCTCCGCCCGCACCAGGCCGGTGTCCCCGGCCAGCAGATCCTGTTCGACGGCCTGCCTGAGATGGCCCTTGCGGCAGCCGGTCAGGATATGCCAGTGCCCGTCCGCCGCCGTGGTGAGCGCGTCGAGGTCGTAGCGCAGGATGCCCTTCTCCCCCGCGGCCATGTGCGCGGCCGAGATCTCTCGCGCGAGGCGCCGGTATCCCTCCTGACCTCGGGCGAGTACCAGCAGATGTGGGCCTGCCGGGTCGGGTGATCCGGTGCGCGGCGCGGAATCGGAAGCGAAACCCGCGCCGAGCGACAGTTCCGAGCCGAAGACGGTCGGCATACCCCATTCCGCGGCCGCCTCGGCGAAGCGCACCGTCCCGTAGAAACCGTCGTGGTCGGTGAGGGCGATCGCCTCCAGCCCGAGCCGCACGGCCTCCTCCACCAGTTCTTCCGGCTGGCTCGCGCCGTCGAGGAAGCTGTAGGCCGAGTGGGCGTGCAGTTCGGCGTAGGGCACCGAGGGGCCCCCGACCCGCTCGACCGGCTCGGCCAGGTATTCGCCGCGTTTACGCGACCAGGCCGGGCTGTCGCCGCCGTCACCGGGGTACATCGCCTCCGGATTCGTCCGGCCCGGACGGCCGGACAGCACCCGTTCCATCTCCGCCCACGTGGGCGGCCCGTTACCCCATCCCACCAGCGCATCACCTCCTTTCTATCGAACATACATTCGATAGATGAGATGTCACGCATCGGGCCGCCGAACCGCCGGACTCCGGAAGATATCGCCGGAGTCGCGCGGATCACTCGGCTGTCAGACGTTCCGCCGATCCGGCCAGCAGGGCCTCCTCGACCCGATCCAGCCCGGAACGGATCATCGCGCCGTAGGCGTCCTCGGCCAGGATCCGGAGATGACCGCGCGCGATGGCCAACTGCATGCGCGCGCCGTCGAAATCGCCCACGCGACGATGACTGTCGGCCAGGTTGAGATAGAGCGAGGGCAGGAAGCAGCGCAGTCCGTCATCGAGCGGAATGCCGGGACTGAACACCGCGGTGAGCGCGCGCTGATCCCAGATCAGCGATTCCTCGGCAGTCTTCTGCAACACGGCCAGATGATGCGCCACCACGCAGCGCTGCAACGGATCTCCGGCCGGACCTAGCTCATCCCACAGTGTGCGCAGCGCGTGCCGCCCCGCCTCCGAGTCGCCCCTGCCGAGCCGCACCGCGGCAAAGATGTCCGCCATCCGATCGTCCGCCATGCGCACGAGTATCGCACATATGTTCGATAGATTCGAGGCTTGCCGGAAGGAATCACCGAGCCGTTGCGCGAGGATTGCCAGACCCCGCGAACTTCCCCGGAAAGCCTTACCGCGGAACACCTTCGAAAATACGTTTCACCAGTGACAAGTCGTCCGGCGGAGCGACACGATCCGACTTCGACACCCCGAATCGGCAATCCCGTGGCATCGACGCACCCGCCACGGCGCGCACCACACCGGACCCCGACCGATCCGAGTCGGCGAAGTCCGACGACCGGGGGGCGGACACCACTTGGCAGAGCAACTTACTTTGGAGTAAGTTCAGACCATTCGACCGCGAAGGAGCAGCGATGAACGCCACGCCCGACCGTGACTCAACGGGTGACGCCGCCGCCGTCCCGGCCTCCGATGTGGCCCGCTCCGCCGAGGACGGGCAGATCCGTCGCAATCGCCGCAACCGCGATCTCACCGGTCGCCACGTCGTGATCACCGGCGCCTCCTCCGGTATCGGCAGGGCCGCCGCCCTCGCGGTCGCGGCGAAGGGCGCCACCGTCCTGCTGCTCGCCCGGCGCGGAGAAGAACTCGCGGACGTCGTCGCGGAGATCCGGGCCGCGGGTGGCACCGCCGAGGGCTACCAGTGCGATGTCACCGAATCCGATTCGGTCGACCAGACCGTCAAGGCCATCCTCGACGAGTACGGTCACGTCGACATGCTGGTGAACAACGCGGGCCGTTCCATCCGCCGCGCCATCCACCGCTCCACCGACCGGCTGCACGACTACGAACGCACCATGGCGGTCAACTACTTCGGCGCGCTGCGCATGACCCTGGCACTGCTGCCGCAGATGCGCGAACGCCGATTCGGCCACATCGTGCAGATCAGCAGCGCTGGCGTGCAGGTCGCCACCCCGAGGTTCTCGGCCTACCTCGCGAGCAAGGCGGCGCTGGACAAGTTCACCGAAGTCGCCGCGGTCGAAACCATGGCGGACGGCGTCACTTTCACCACCATCCACATGCCGCTGGTCCGCACCCCGATGATCACGCCGAGCGGCGCTCAGGGACCGTCCGAATCCCCCGAATGGGCCGCGGCGACCATCGTGCGCGCGCTCGCCGAACGTCCCAAGCGCATCGACGTGCCCCTCGGCACCCTCGCCGAATACGGCGCGCTGGTCACCCCCAAGTTCCGCGACCGCATCCTGCACCGCTACTACCGCGCCCTGCCGGACTCGCCCGCGGCCAAGGGCGAACAACTGGAGGACGCGCCGGAGACCGCCGTCCCGGAAACCGCTGTCCCACCCGTCGAGCCGCGATCGCGGTCGGCGGCTCGCCGCGTCACCGGAACCGCGCTGCGCCGCGCCGCGCGCTGGGTGCCGGGGACGCACTGGTGAACCGCGCCCGTCCCCACCCCGCAGGGGGCGGTGGGGACGGGTGCGCATATCGTCACGATCCCGGCCGAACGTCCGTGTTCCCCACGGATTTCGCGGATGTACGGAACCGGCCTCGACAGGAGTCGCTGTTACGCCGGTCCGATCGGCGGTAGCGGTCGCGGATCGTCGGCGACGAGGGCGGTCACGGGTTTGGGCTTCGCGCCGCAACTGGCCTGGCGCGGTTCGAAGTCGACGGTCCGCGTGCCCACCCGCCAGCGACGGCCGTCGCGATGCGTCACGATCGCGGAATCCCCGACCGCGCTGTCGTTCTCGGATCGGACGACGAGATCGTCGACCCCGGCGGCGACGATCGCCCTGACCGCGATCTCGGCCGCCTGCTCGACGGGGTGATAGCAACTGCGGCCGCGGAATCCGGTCGGCGAGACCTCGCCGCGCCGGGCGGCCTCGACCGCGTTCACGGCGGCGGCGGAATCGACACGGCCGTAGGTGTTTCCCGTCGGCAGCAGGACCATGGCGGGGGCGAATCGGTGCCCGCCGGTATGCGAACACTCCCAGACCCGATCCGGGTAGCGCGCGGCGAGAGTCGCCGCGATCGGCCTGCCGAGCAGCGCGCAGCACTGGTCGCGTTTCCCGTGCGCGCACACCAGCGTCAACGGATCACGCACCGCCGCACCGATTCCGGGCGGTGGGCCGTCGACGATCCCGAGATCCAGGTCGAGCAACTGTTTCAGCTCGGTGATCTCGAATCGTTCACACCACGAGCCCTCCGGACGCGAACTCGCGAGCAGCACCGTGCGGGTTCCGGTGAACTCGTGCCGCCCCGGCCGCCTGATGAGAGTCGGACGCACCCGCGCCGCTTTCGTGCGCGCGGCCAGTTCGGCGGTGATCTCGGGACCGAGCACCTCGTCGCCGATCACATCGCGCCCCCACGCGCCGGGATGTTCGATACACAACCAGCCGGTCACCGTGGTCGCCGTGCCCGGCAGCGGAAGATCGACCGCGGCGGCGGCCGAGCAGGTCATACCGTCGAAGCGGGTCGCCAGGTGCGTCATCCGGCGGCCGGTCGCGGGGGTGGTGCGGCGGACATGAGTCTCACCTTAGAACCCTGTTCCGGGCGGGGCACTCCGCGCCGCGATGTCGAATCGACCACAATGCGGACGGCGTCAGGACAGGAACGGAAGGACGACGGCCTCGAACTCGCGGTGACGATCGCGATGGATACTGTGCCCGCAGGTGAACGCGCACACGGTGCAGTCCGGCACCGCGGCCTGCATGATCGCCAGTTTCTCCGGATCGACCATGCCGCCGGGCCCGCCGCGCAGAACCAGGGTGGGCGCGGTGATATCGGAGAGTCGCTCCCACCATTGCGGATCGGGTTTGCGGAACTGTTCGAGGGCGGTCGCCGTCATCGTGCGGTCGAAGGCGAAGACCGCGCGGGGATGACGGATCAGACTCGACGCCGCGTGCCAGAGTTCGGGCACGCTCGGGAATCGGCGGGTCAGGCTCATCTGCTCGTCACCCGAGCGCGCGGGCAGCGGGCATTCCTCCATGACCAGCCTGCGGACCAGATCCGGGCGTTCCTGCGCCACGCGGGACACCGCGTAACCGCCGAGCGAATGCCCGACCAGATCCACCGACGACAGGCCGCAACGCTCGATCAGCTTCAGCAGATCCGCGCCGAACTCGCCGAACAGGTAGGAATCCGCGTGTGAGCTGCGCCCGTGACCGCGCAGGTCGGGGATGATGACGCGCCTGCCGCGCGCGAGCAGGATGCGCGCGAAACGGTCCCAGGTGTGCCCGTCGCCACCCATGCCGTGGACCAGGACGACCGGCACATCCGCCGTATCCGATCGACCGATCGCGGAATCGCGGTAGGCGATCCGCACGTCACCGATCGCCATGCTGGTCACCGACAGATTCACGATATCCGAGGGTACCGGTGGTCGCGATCAGTCGTAGAGCCCCTCCGCCCGCCATATCTCGTCGAGATAGACGAGCAGCAGGACCCTGACCTCGGTATCGGAGCTGTCCAGTTGCACCTGGGCGCGGGCGGCCGACGCGGCGGATTCGGGGCTCCACCAGTGCTCGTCCAGCGGCCACGGACCGGCCCATCCGGTCAGCCGCCACTGTCTGCTGCCCCAGCGCAGCAGCATCGGATCGGCGGAGAACAGGCCGCGGGCGGTGACGCGCACCCGGTGACCGTCGGCGGCTTCCAATTCCACCGTCGGACGGTTGAGCAGCAGGACGGCGGGAGCGGGTTCGGGCAGACGGCCAGGCCAGGGCAACCCCGGATCGGCGGCGGGCACCCGCTCGTCACCCAGCACGACCATCGTGACGCGTTCGACCGGGCCACGACCACCGCTGAGCACCCCGACCTGCACCGCCTCGCCACCGAGCAGACCCTGCACCCGGATCAGGGCACGTCGCGCCCGCTCGTTCTCCTCGCCGACTCCACCCCACAGGCCCAGTTGCAGCGCGCCCGATGCCGCGATCTCGACCGGTTCCAGACGCAGCAGGGTGATCGGCGCGGTCGGTCGGTCGCGCCGGGTCAGCCAGCCGTCCAACTGCCAGCGCACCCGATCCGCCGTACCCGACGGGGTCAGCGGCTCGGCACAGCGCCATATACGCGAGAGATGTTCTCCCGCTGCCGTTTCCGCGTAGACCGAGAGCCGGGTGCACGAGACCGAGGCGGCGGCGAGCGCGGTGTGCAGCGCGGTCGCGAGCATGCGTCCGGCGAAAGCGGCCGCGTCGACCCGGTCGATCGGCGGATCGCAGCGATATTCCACCGTCAGTTCCGGTGGCGGCCGACGTGCCGACGGCGGCCGTTCCGGCACGGCCCGCGCGAGGCGGTGCGCGAGCACGGCGTCGACCCCGAAGCGGGAGGCGACCTCGACCGGGCTCAGCGCGGCGAAATCGCCGATGCGACGCAGGCCGAGGCGGTGCAGCAGATCGACGAGGTCGGCGCGTTCCGGAGCGGACAGACTCGGTTCGGCGGCCAGTTCGGTGATCGGCAGCGGCGCCAGGAATCCGGCGCCCTCCCCCGGCGGCACCAGCACACCGCGTTTGGCCGCGAGTACCGCCGTCGACAGTTCGTCGGCGATACCGATCTGCGCCTCGACGCCGAGCGCGGACACCGCGTCGACGAGACGTTCGGCCGCCGCCTCCTCGGAGCCGAAGAACCGCGCGGCCCCGCGGGCACCGAGCACCAGCAGTCCCGAGCGCAGCACCTCGACTCCCGGCACGGTCGCGTCCACCGTCGAGACCACCGGTTCGAACAGGCGCGCGTCCCGATCCGGGTCGTCCTGCACGAGGAACAGATCGGGGCAGCGCGACTGGGCCTCGCGCCGTCGCAATCCCCGGCGCACCCCCTCGAACCTCGCCACCGCCGAACACGCGACCACCCGGTTCCCGAACAGCACCGCGACCGGCCGCGTCGCGGGCAGGTCCGCCGCCGCGGCCGCCGCGACCGCGGGCCAGTCCTGACACCACACGGCGAGCACCCGCGACCGTCCCGGCCGAATCACGGTGCGACACCGGCGACCGACGCGCGGTCGACGGTCGCGCGGGCGAACGCGCGCGCGACCCCGGCGACTTCGATCACGAGGCCGCGCCTCGGGCGGCGACCGGAGCCTCCCCCGCGCCCGTCGCGACACTTCGCGTGACCCATTCGACACGGCCGCCGTTCGGGCACAGGTCGATGCGGCCGCGCCGGGGCGGACCCGACTTGGCGCGGATATCGACGTCGAGGCCGATCGAACGGAGTCGTCCGTGGCCCGCACCGAGCCCGGCGTAGCCGCAGACGCGGGCGCTGATGCGCAGGGAGGGGTTGGGCCAGTGGCCGTCGGCGACCACGAGGGTGGCGCCGTGACTGCGGGCGCGGGCGGCGATCACTCGGGACCGGGACGGCGCGACCGAGGTGTCGCCGAGGCCGAGCACCACCAGATCCAGTCCGTCGAGCAACACCGCGGCCACCTCGACGGGGTCGGGTCCGGGGTCGGCCACCACGGCCAGACGTGCCAATTCCGCACCCATTTCCGCCGCGGCGAGCAGCCCGAACCGGGGCATCCCCACCACCGCGGCATGTCCGCCGTGTTCGGTCACCGCGGCGAGCAGACCGGCCAGCAACGACCGCGCTCCCGTATACGCCACGACAGATCCCTTCGCGAGACCGTCTGCGGGCAACAATTCCGCAAGGGCACTCGGCACCGGGAGCGACTCTCTGCGGAGTTCGGTCTCGCGGGGAATCCGCCCGACCTCGGACTGGCCGCGGCCCGGGATCGCGGCCATCCTCCTGCGGAGTTCCTCCAGCTTCTTCTGGTGTTTCTCATCCCCCACCCGCACGTCCGAACCCATCACAACCACCTACTTCCCACGATGGACTCCGAGGCGAAGCGAGCGGGCCGACCCTCGATTCTCGATCAAGAAACGAGGGTCAGCACCGATACAGCTATCGATCACTATCGAATATACGTTCGATAGTGATCAAGTAGAAACCCGCCCCCGTGATCCGTCAAGGGTGGCGCGCCGGACGCCGTTCTCCTCTTCCTCGCGGGCCGTCTCCAACCCCAGCCGTCCCAGAAAGTTTCCCGAGAATTTGCCAGCCCGGGTCCACCCGAGGGCGAGCGAGGAGCGATCACGCGCGTAGGGTCGGCATTACCACGGAAGGGGCATCGACGCCCGGAGCCGCTCTCGCCGTCCGCTCGAATCAGGTCGCCTAGCACGAGATTCGGATACCCTGCACCCATGATCGATCGCCACCGTCCCATCGTCGGCCCGCAGTACTTGGTCGCAGGCCGATACCGCCTGCAGTCGAAACTGGGCGGCGGCGGTATGGGCGCGGTGTGGCTGGCGCACGATCGCCTGCTCGATCGGGAGGTCGCCATCAAACAGGTGCTGACCACCGCCGGACTGCCCGAGGCGGAAGCCGAGAAGGTACGCGGCCAGATCCTGCACGAGGGGCGGGTCGCGGCGAAACTGTCCCACGACCACGCGATCGCGGTCTACGACGTGGCCCTGGAAGCGGGCGAACCGTGGCTGGTCATGGAACACCTACCCTCACGCAGCGTGGCCAGGGCGCTCGGAATGGTGGAAACACTGCCCGTGGTGGAGGTGGCGCAGATCGGCGCGCAGGTCGCCGACGCGCTGGCCGCCGCGCATTCGGTCGGCATCGTGCACCGCGACATCAAACCGGGCAATATCCTGGTCGCCGATCGCGGCCCCTCGGTCGGCATCGCCAAACTCAGCGACTTCGGCATCTCGCGCGGTGCGGGCGATCTCACCGAAGAGCCCGAGGGCATCATCACCGGCACCCCCGCCTACCTGCCGCCCGAGGTGGCCCGTGGCGCGCAGCCGACCGAGGCCAGCGACGTGTTCTCCCTCGGCGCGACCCTCTACACCGCGATCGAGGGTCAACCGCCGTTCGGCCTCGACGAGGACAGCGACGTCCTGGTCGAACGTGCCGCGATGGCCCAGATCATTCCGCCGACCCGCAGCGGCGTCCTCACCAACGCCCTGCTGCACATGCTCGAACCCGCACCGCAGCGCAGACCGACGATGGCCGAGGCCAGGGACGAAATCCTCACCGCCGCTTTCGGTCCCGGCACCGACTCCTACATTCTCGGCGCCCCGGTGCGCACCGAGGACGGCACCATCCCGTCCTGGGCGGCCCGCAGTTCCGCCTCCGGCCTGCGCAGTCCGCACGCCATGCCGTTGCCGCGTCCGCAGCACCAGGCACCCGTCCGGGCCGCAGGCAACGCCGCGCCCGTCGGCCAACGGGCCCAAGGCAATCCGCCGAGCAACGCGCCGCTCGCCATCGCCGTAGGACTGCTGATCGGGCTGGTCATCCTCATCGCGATCCTCGTCGCGGTGATGTAGTTCCGTTCAGTCGATCCGCCTGCGATGCGCCCAGCGGGTCAGCGCGTTCCGATTGGACTGCTGGGTCTTGCGCAGCACATTGGAGGCGTGGGTCTCCACGGTCTTCACCGAGATGAACAGGGTCTCGGCGATTTCGCGATAGGTATAGCCGCGGGCGAGCAGGCGCAGCACCTCGAGTTCACGCGGCGTCAGCGAGTCCAGTTCCGGATCGAGCGGCGGTTCCGGCACCGGTGACCGGCCCGTGAACGAATCGAGGACGAATCCGGCCAGGCGCGGACTGAACACCGCGTCGCCGCCCGCGACCCGCCGGATGCCGTCGGCCAGTTCGGATCCCGAGATCGTCTTGGTGACATAGCCGCGCGCTCCCGCGCGAATCACCGCGATCACATCCTCCGCGGCATCGGACACGCTCAGCGCCAGACATACCGGACCGTCATCGATCCCGGTCAGCACCGCGACACCGCCGCCATCGGGCATATGCACATCCAGCAGCACCACATCCGGGCGAGCCGAGGCGATTCCGGCGATGGCCTCGGCCACCCCACCGGCTTCGCCGACCACCTCCATATCGGGTTCGCGACTCAACTCCGCCCGCACACCCGACCGGAATACGGCGTGATCATCGACGAGAAAAACCCGCACGCTCACCTGCTCCGCTCCTCCGCCGTTCCGCGTCCGCCGCCGGTCGATCCGACGGCGCCGTCGTGAACCGGCGGTCGCATGCCGGGCGAAATTCTGGGCGCACCCGGCGCGTCACCGAAATCCGCGCGGAATCGGTTGCCCGGAAGCCACCTTAACCGCGAAGCCCGACGGGAGGAGGTCACCGACCGTCCGGCACGTGGCCGACGGCTCACGCGCCCTGGCCGGTCGATTGCGCGATCCGCTCCGTCACAGCGCTTCCGGCGTCGGGGATATCGTCCACCCGATCGTCGTCCGCTCCGGAATCGGTGCGCGGCATGATGATCCGCACTTCGGTGCCGCGACCGGGGTTCGACAGGATCTCGACCTGTCCGCCGCGCCGCTCGATCCTGCCGCGGATGGATTTCGCCAGGCCCTGACGATCCGGTGGGACGGCGTCGAGGTCGAACCCCGCGCCGCGGTCGCGCACGAAGACGCTCACCTGATGCGGTTCGGCCTCCGCGAACAGGTCGATCGCCGGGACGCCCGCGTGTTTGGCCGCGTTCACCAGCGCCTCCCGGCTCGCGCCGAGCAAGGCGGTGAAATGCTCCTTGGGCAGGCCGCTGCCGGTGTCACCGAGATCCATCGAGACATCGCCGACGGTCACCGTGGTGACCTGGACGCCGTGCTGATCCTCCACCTCCCCCGCGATGGTGCGCAGCGCGGCCGCCAGACTCGACTGGGCAGGCCCCGAATCCTCGAACAGCCAGCGGCGCAATTCGCGTTCCTGGCTGCGGGCCAGCCTGGTCACCTCTTGGGGATCGTCGGCCTGGCGCTGGATGAGAGCCAAGGTCTGGAGAACCGAATCGTGCAGGTGGGAGGCGATCTCCTCGCGTTCCTCGTTACGAATGCGGGCGGCGCGTTCGTCGTTCAGAGCGCGCATCATGCGCAGCCACAGCGGCACCGTCAGCAACCCGGCGCCGATCAGCGTGACCGCGACCGCGATCAGCGCCGACCCGAGCGAACTCAGATCGATCCTGGCGAGCACCACCACGCCGAGCCCGAGGATCACCATGGTCGCGCCCGCGACGATGCGGGCCCAGGTCACCACCGACGGCCGGGCGGGCAGACCGAGCAGTGAACGTGGACCGTCGGTGTCGTACTCGCGCCACACCAGCGCCGCGCCGATCGTCACCACCACGATCGGGACGATGATCTTCGCCGCGACCGTGCCGTTCATCAGCCACGACACCACGATCGACAAGCCGAGCCCGAGCAGCGCGAGACCGACAGACTGCCTGCGTTCGGCGCCGGACGGCTTCGCCGAATCCGCGCCGCCGGGGGTGAAGACCCACAGCAACCCGTACGCGGCGATACCGGCGCCCGCCAGCGCGGACAGCAGCACGAACGCCATCCGCACCTTGAAGACGTCGAGCCCGAGATGGTCGGCGAGTCCACCGGCGACGCCGGCGACGATGCGCCCGCCCGAACGCCGGACCAGCCGCACCTGCGGATTCGGCCCCAGATCCAGCACCGGCGCGGGTCCGAACCCCCGCCCCGGCGCGAACCCGAACCCGAGGGCCGGATCGGGTCGATACCCCGCCTGCCTGCGGGCAGCGTCGAACGCTGGATCAGTCGGGTACATATTCCGATACTGGCACGCCCCGCGGGCCGAGGGCATCAGGAATCACCCTGATCCACGCACCGGCACCGTCGCGGGGCCGCGTTCCGGTTCGAGCGTCGCCCGGGGTGGCGAGCGCGCCTACTGGTCCTGGAGCAGTCCGAGCAGATTGCCGTCCGGGTCGAGGACCGTGGCAACCCGGCGACCGCCGCCGACCTCGCGCACGGGGTCCTGCACCTTGGCCCCCGCGGCCGTCACCTCGGCCAATTTCGCCTCGATATCCGATACCTCCCAGTAGGCGGTCGGCGCGGTCGGGCTCTGCGGCCCCCCGGCCGGCACCAGGCCGATGTGCTGCCCCGCGGCCTCGTACCCGACGTAGTACGACTCGTCGGTCTGCGGCGCCGTACCGAGCAGCGCGGTATAGACCTGCTTGGCCGCCGCCAGATCGGAAACCGGATGCAACACGGTCTTGATGCCCTTGGTGGTGGAGTCGGTCATGGTCACTCCTGACGTCGTGGACGTGATCGGAATCGTCCGATTCGGGAACTAGGCGAACTCCGGAACGCCCCCGATATCCGTGGGCCGTTCACCTCGACAACGCTAATTCCTCCTCGGTCACCGATGCTTCTCGATTCCTGATCGGTCCGATCACCGCGCCCGCACCCTCGTGACCACCGGTCGACACGTCCGCGCGGGATTCCCGAACCGACGCCCTCCGGTTGTCCGGTCCGGAAGGAAAAGGGCGGATGACCAGCAGGTCGGGGAAACGCTCAGTGATCACTCAGTGACCTCCAAGGCACGCCGGATATACCTGATATCGAGAGCGCGTTTGTCCATGAGCCACCGGACCGGAGAACTCGAACTATGGCTTCTGCCAGTGGTTTTCCGCTCCGAATCGGAAATGGGAGGCGGTCGTGGCGTACCGCCGGACATACGTTTTCTCACGGACGGGCTCATCGGTTCCGAGCAGGTCCGAACGGGATACAGGGGAGGAATCTTGTCGTACACGTTCGCACGCGTCATCGCCGCCGGGCTGGCGCCGATCGCCCTCGCGGTGGGCGGGGTCGGGACGGGTACCGCCGACGCCTACGCATTCGCGGCACACGAGAACAACTACGCCACACCGACCGGCTTCGCGTTCACCGTCGGCCACACCGATCTCGTGGCCGATCCGGTGGCTCCGCAGAACGGGCTGCCGACCACCCGCGAAGTGTTCCTGGACAACACCTCCTACGGACACGTCGACGACCCGGGTACCGCGGTACTGAAGACCGGATACCTGGTCAGCTGCGCGGTCGGCATCGATCTGACCTTCGGGGCGGAGGCGGGCGCGGGGTTCGACGCCGGAGTCACGCTCGGCGTCGGCGCCAGCCCCGACTCCCTGACACCGGGCCTGGACGCGACCATCGGCCCGTCGATCCACGCGTCCGTAGGTCTCGACCTGGACATCACCCCCGGTGTCATCCAGGACATCGAGATCGGCAGCAAGGACCTGGTCGGTGGCACGACGGGTTACGTGATGAGCCACGATTTCCACCTGATGGTGGAAGGCTGCGGCGGGCCGTTGACGATCCGCCCCTACACCAAGATCGAGGTCGACTCACCGGAGACCTCGGCCAACGGGGCGGTCTACGGGGACATCATCGTCCTGTAGGCACCGGAAGCGCTCGGGCGATGCGGAGTATCCGCACCGCCCGCACGCGCACCCGATGTCGACGGATCATCTGTCGGTTCCGGGATCGGGTGAACTTTCAGGGTTCACCCCGATGTGCTGAACCACCTGTGCGGCCGACCATGGAAGCATGACGAAAACGAGCTTCGGCGATCAGCTTCAGCAGATGTGGCAGTCGCGGCCCGTCCGGTTGCCGCGTCAGGGGCCGGTCGCGGGGGTCGCGGCCGGTTTCGGTCGGCGCTACCAGGTCGATCCGGTCCTCGTTCGGGTCGCCTTCGTGGTGTCGGCGCTGTTCGGCGGGGCCGGGATCGTCCTCTACCTCGTGGGGTGGCTGCTGTTCAGCCAGGCGGGTGACCAGACGTCCGCGGCGGAATCGCTGTTCGGCAAGGGGCACAGCTCGCAGTCGCCGACCAAGACGATCGTGCTGATGGTGGCGCTGGCCATCGCGGTGAGCACCATGGGGCCGGTGGGGATGGGGATGGCCGGTTCCGGCGTCATCAGCCTCGCGCTCATGCTGGCGGGCTGGTGGATGCTGTTCATGCGCACCCCGCAACCGCCGCCGGGTACCAGCCAGCTCGACGACTACGAGTTCGACGCCGGGCTCAGCGCCACCGGATATCCCGGCGCGGTCTTCCCCAGCGGCACGACCGGCAGCTTCTACGCACCGGAAGCCCCCATGACCGGCATGTACACGCCGTACACGAAACTTCCGGAGGCGTACGTGCCGGAGGCACCGGCGGCGTACGACCCGGCCACCGCACAGCGGGCGGACGACAGCGCGGTCCGGCTCGACAAGGCCGAGACCGGCGAGAACCGCACCGGCGTCACGGTCGAACACGAAGGCGAAGCCGACCGACCGGAAGTGCGCGACGCCACGGGCCACGACGGCGAGACCGACGGCGACGTTCCCGGTCGCCACCTCGAGGTGGACAACGCGACCGTTCGGCTCGACAAGTCCTCGCCCGGAATCGACGCGCGATCGAACGCGCCCGCCGAGAACCCCGCCGTTGTGGCGCCGAGCGGGGAGTCCACCGACGGCACGGCGACGGCCGACAGGCGCCCGACCCCGATCGCGGCGGCGACACCCGCCGGTATCCCCCGGCCCGGTTCACCTCGGACCCTCACCCCCGGACCTCGAACGATCATCGGCGGCCCGGTTCCCCCGTCCTGGGATCCGCTCGGCGTCGCGCCGCTGGCCTGGGATCTTCCCGATCCCACCCCGGCGAACAAGGTCGTCGCGCCCGCCCCGCGACGGCCCCGCTCCCGGCTGACGCCGGTGGTGATCGGCCTGGCCATCCTGGCCGCGGCCGGTGCGGGCGCCGCGGCGGCGTCCGGCGTCGAATGGATGACACCCGCGCGGATCGGCGCGGTGGCGCTCGCGGTGGTCGGTCTCGGACTCGTGCTCGGCGCGTTCCTGCGCCGCGGTTACGGTCTGCTCGTCGTGACCGCGCCGCTGGCCGCGTTCGTGCTGCTCGCCTCGCTGGTCGGTCCGATGGAATTCGACCGGGCCACCATGGGTGATCGCACCTGGGCTCCCACCGCGACGGCCGATCTGAAACCCGAGTATCACCTGTCGATGGGTTCGGGGACGCTCGATCTGCGCGGGCTGGATCTCACCGAGAACCGCACGGTGGACCTGTCGGTGCAGATGGGCGAGGCGCGCGTACTCGTCCCGGCCGGAATGACGGTGCGCACCGAATGCACCGTCGCCATGGGTGACCAGTCGTGCCCCACCGGTGTCACCGGCCCGAATACGCCGGGAGCGCCGGTACTCGATCTGAATGTCGATGTCCGTATGGGAGAAGTGGTGGTGGAACGTGGCTGATCAGAACGCTTCGGACAAGACCGGGGGTCGCGGCCCGTCCGCCTCGCTGCTGATCGTCGGACTGCTCGCACTGGCGTTGAGCGTCTTCGCCCTCGTCGGACCCTCCACCGTCTCGGCCGCGGGGGCCATCTCCTTCGGCTGGATCATCGTGATCGCCGCCATCGTGGTCGGCGTCGTGCTGGTGATCTCACCGCGCGTACATCGCTGAACGAATCACCACATGACGCAATGACCCGCCCGCCCCGGACGGGTCATTGTTCGTTCTACTTCGAGGAGAACCACATGGCCGCACCGCATTTCGATCATCCCACCACGAACGAGGAACGCCGGACGGTCCCGAGCGAGCCGACCGCGGCCACACTGCGGTTCGCGTTCGGCGGCATGCTGCTCGGACACCTGGTACTCGGCCATGCCCGCGCGGAAACCGCGGCGGAATAGCCCGGTTCCCGAATCCACACGGGGGCAGGACTATTCGGCCGCCGTGACCGTCACTCCCACTCGATCGTCCCCGGCGGCTTGCTGGTCACATCGAGCACGACCCGGTTGACCTCCGACACCTCGTTGGTGATGCGGGTCGAAATGCGTTCCAGCACTTCGTAGGGCAGCCGGGTCCAGTCCGCGGTCATGGCGTCCTCGCTGGATACCGGACGCAGCACGATCGGATGTCCGTAGGTGCGTCCGTCGCCCTGCACGCCCACGCTGCGAACGTCGGCGAGCAGTACCACCGGGCACTGCCAGATCTGACGGTCCAGATCGGCCGCCGTCAATTCCTCGCGCGCGATGGCGTCGGCTTGGCGCAGGGTGTCGAGCCGATCGGCGGTCACCTCGCCGACGATGCGGATCGCCAGGCCCGGACCGGGGAAGGGCTGGCGCGCGACGATTTCCTCGGGCAGACCGAGTTCGCGACCGACCGCGCGGACCTCGTCCTTGAACAGCAGCCGAAGCGGTTCGACGAGATCGAATTCCAGATCGTCGGGCAAGCCGCCGACATTGTGGTGCGACTTGATATTCGCGGTGCCGGTGCCGCCGCCGGATTCGACCACGTCGGGATACAGCGTGCCCTGCACCAGGAATTCGACCTCGGGAGCCGACCCGCCGGTGCCCTGTTCGGCGACGACCTCGCTCACCGCGTCCTCGAAGGACCGGATGAACTCACGGCCGATGATCTTGCGCTTCTCCTCGGGATCGCTGACCCCCTTCAGCTCACCGAGGAATTTCTCCACCGCGTCGACGGTGACCAGCCGAGCGCCCGTGGCGGCGACGAAATCCTGCTGGACCTGTTCGCGCTCCCCCGCCCTCAACAGTCCGTGGTCGACGAAGACACAGGTCAGACGATCGCCGATGGCGCGCTGCACCAGGGCGGCGGCGACGGCGCTGTCCACGCCGCCGGAGAGCCCGCAGATGGCGTGTCCGTCACCGATCTGTTCGCGCACCGCCTCGACCAGCGATTCGGCGATATTGGCCGGGGTCCACGTAGCGGGAATTCCGGCGATCTCGTGCAGGAAGCGGCTGAGCACCAGCTGACCGTGCGGGGAATGCAGCACCTCGGGGTGGTACTGCACGCCTGCCAGGCGTCGCGCGCGATCCTCGAACGCCGCGACCGGCGCGCCCACCGTGGTGCCGGTGACCTCGAAACCCTCCGGCGCGTCGGTGACGGCGTCGCCGTGACTCATCCACACCGGCGCGATGGTGGGCAGACCGCCGTGCAGCACGCCGCCGTCGATATTGAGTTCGGTCCGTCCGTATTCGCGAGTGCCGGTATGGGCGACGGTGCCGCCCAGTGCCTGCGCCATCGCCTGGAATCCGTAGCAGATGCCGAAGACCGGCACGTCCAGATCGAACAGCCGCGCGTCCAGTTGCGGCGCGCCCTCGGCGTACACGCTGGACGGGCCACCGGACAGGATCACCGCGAGCGGCTGCTTGGCGGCGATCTCCTCGACGGTCGTGGTGTGTGGGATCACCTCGGAGAAGACACTCGATTCACGAACCCGCCGGGCGATCAGCTGGGCGTATTGGGCGCCGAAGTCGACGACGAGGACCGGTCTCTGGGATTCTGCCACCGCCATAGTCTAGTGAGCGGGCGCGGCGAGCCGACCACGGGCACGGCGGCGTCATTCCGACACGCTCGGAGGAAACCCGACGAAACTCCGTCGCCGCGCCAAATCTCGCCGCACACCACCGCCGTGCTGGTTATCCTCGTGTTCGTGCCATTCGCCCCAGCGATAGATGCCGACATCCACTACGAGGACAGCGGCGGGGACGGCCCGGTAGTCCTATTGGCGCACGAATTCCTCATGGACCGCACCATGTTCGCGTCGCAGATGGCCGCGCTGGCACCGGAATTCCGCATCGTGTCGTGGGACGCGCGCGGACACGGCCGCACCAGGGACCAGGGCCTGCCCTTCACCTATTGGACCGCCGCGCGCGACGCGCTCACCGTGCTCGACCACCTCGGCGCGGAGCGTGCCGTCTTCGGCGGCACCGCGCAGGGCGGCATCACCGCGCTGCGGACGGCGCTGATCGCACCCGAACGCGTGTCGGCACTGATCCTCATCAGCACCGAAGCGCACGGGCCGACCCCGGAACAGTCCACCGAAACCCAGAAATTCCTGGACAAGTGGTACGACGACAGCTCACGTCGAGGCGCGGCGAATCAGTTGGCGCACTGGCTGATCGGCGACGACGACTGGTACCGGGCCATCTGGACCAAACGCTGGCTGGTCCGCGACCGCGACGGTATCGAGGTCGCCGCGACCTGCCTGCTCGGTCGCGAATCGGTGGTCGGACGACTGCCCGAAATCACCTGTCCCGCACTGGTTATCCATGCCACCGACAGCGGCATCCCCGACCATCGGGCCAAACGCCTCGCCCGGGACCTGACCGCGGCCACCTACGTCGAGATCGCGGGCGCTCGGCTGGCGGTGACCATGACCCACCCGGAACCGGTGAACCACGCGATCAAACAATTCCTGCGCGGTTCCGTCGCGACGGGCCACGCGCGGTGAGCGAGCGCTCACCGCGCCGAGGCCGAAACCTCACCTACAGATGCCGAAATCACGCGCCGACGCCGAGATTCTCACGCGCGGACGCTGACGATTTCACGCGCGGACGCTGAGACCGACCCGCTGGAATTCCTTCAGATCCGAATATCCGGCCTTGGCCATGGAACGCCGCAGACCACCGACCAGGTTCAACGAACCGAACGGGTCGTCGGACGGGCCGAACAGGACACGCTCGAGGGTCGGGCGCACCGGCTCGCCGATGGACTCGCCACCCAGATCCCACGGATCGTCGACATGCAGCATCGAACCGCGCGGCACCGAGGGGTGCGCGGCGGCCGAGGGCCAGTACCAGCCACGGCCCGGCGCCTCGGCGGCGGCGGCCAGCGGCACACCGAGCATGGCGGCGTCCGCGCCGCACGCGATCGCCTTGGCCAACTGCCCGGAGGTGGCGACATCACCATCGGCGATGACGTGCACGTAGCGTCCACCGGTCTCGTCGAGATAATCGCGGCGCGCCGCGGCGGCGTCGGCGATGGCGGTGGCCATCGGCACCCCGATACCGAGCACCTCGCCGGTGGTCGTGGCACCGGGATAGGAGCCGTAACCGACGATGACACCCGCCGCACCGGTGCGCATCAGATGCAGCGCGGTGCGGTGATCGCTCACGCCACCCGCGACCACCGGCACATCGAGTTCGGCGATGAAGGTCTTGAGATTGAGCGGCTCACCGTCACCGACATGTTCGGCGGAGATGATCGTGCCGTGCACGACCAGCAGATCGACACCGGCCTGCACCAGCGACGGCGTCAGCGAACGCGCGTTCTGCGGACTCACCCGCACCGCCACCGTCACCCCGGCCGCCCGCACCTCCGCGACCGCCGCGGCGAGCAGATCCGGCTGCATCGGCGCGGCGTGCAACTCCTGCAACAACGCGACCGCGCGCTCGTAGCCGCCCTTGCCGACGAGTTCGAGCAACTGTTCGATCTTCGCCTCGACATCGGCGTGCCTGGCCCACAGACCCTCGCCGTTGATCACGCCGAGACCGCCGAGACGGCCCAGTTCGATCGCGAACCGCGGCGAAACCAGCGCGTCGGTCGGGTGCGAGAGGAACGGGATCTCGAAACGGTAGGCATCGAGCTGCCAGGCCAGCGACACCTGCTTCGACGAGCGGGTACGCCGCGAGGGGACGATGTCCACATCGTCCAGTTCATAGGTACGCCGGGCGGTTCGGCCCATGCCGATCTCGACCATGTCGCGCAACTGTCCTCCTGTGATTTGGCGGCCCGGGGGCCGCGGGTTCGCGGCCCCTTTCGTCTCGCGTCCGAGTGGTCGAGACTCGCGACTGCGTCGCATGCGTTTCGACCACTCGGACCGAGACGGCCGCGAACGGGTCGCTCGTAAGACTCGCTCCGGGCGGGGCCGGGGGGTGGGGATCGGTCCGGGTGGGTCCAGTTTCTCGGATCCGCCCGTGTCGGCCTGTCCGGGGTGGTTTTCCGCTGGTCCGTCCGGTTCGGCCGAATCCAGCCGACGGTGCGGCGGGGCGGTCGGGGCAGCCGGAGGTTTCCGGGTGGACAAGCGGGAGTGATCGCATCGGTCGAACGATCGGGGGGTGGCGGGCCGGGCGGGACGAGTGTGACACGACTGGGCGGTACCGAGGCGTGCGACTCATCCCGCGAGGCAGCTCAATCATGCACCGAACGGACGGGCCTGTACACGGATGGTCGGTCGGGTGGCGGATCGGCGCGCCGGGTGGTGCGCCGATATCCGCCGTCCGATCAGCCGCGGCCCGTGTAGTTGGGGGCCTCGACGGTCATCGTGATGTCGTGGGGATGGCTTTCCTTCAGACCGGCCGCGGTGATCTGGACGAACTGGGCTTCTTGCAGGTGGGCGATCGACTGCGAACCGGTGTAGCCCATCGCCGCGCGCAGGCCGCCGGTGAGCTGGTGGATCACCTGGTTGACGGGGCCGCGGAACGGGACCCGGCCTTCGATGCCCTCGGGAACCAGTTTGTCCTCGGCCAGCACGTCGTCCTGGAAGTACCGATCCTTGGAGTAGGACTTGGCCTGACCACGGCCCTGCATGGCGCCGAGCGAACCCATCCCTCGATAGCTCTTGAACTGCTTGCCGCCGACGAGGATCAACTCACCGGGGGATTCGGCGGTGCCCGCGAGCAGCGAGCCGAGCATCACGGTGGACGCGCCCGCGGCGATGGCCTTGGCGATATCGCCGGAGAACTGGATACCGCCGTCGGCGATGACCGGAACGCCGTGCGGCTTGCAGGCGGCGACAGCCTCGAGGATCGCGGTGATCTGCGGCGCGCCGACACCGGCGACGACGCGGGTGGTGCAGATGGAGCCTGGGCCGACACCGACCTTCACCGCGTCGGCGCCCGCCTCGACCAGCGCGAGCGCGCCGGCCCGGGTCGCCACGTTGCCGCCGACGATCTGGATGCGGTCGCCGACCTCGGCCTTGACCTTGGTCACCATCTGGAGCACGCCGGCCTGGTGTCCGTGGGCGGTGTCGACGATCAGGACGTCGACGCCGGCGTCGGACAATGTCATGGCACGCGACCAGGAATCCTCGCCGACGCCGATCGCGGCGCCGACCAGCAGCCTGCCGTCGCGGTCCTTGGTGGCGTTCGGGTACTGATCGGTCTTGACGAAGTCCTTGACGGTGATCAGACCGCGCAGCCTGCCGTCACCGTCGACGATCGGCAGTTTCTCCACCTTGTGACGGCGCAGCAGCCCGAGAGCGGCCTCGGCGGTCACACCCTCGCGCGCGGTGATCAGCGGCGCTTTGGTCATCACATCGGCGACGCGACGGTTCACGTCGACCTCGAAGCGCATGTCGCGGTTGGTGATAATGCCCACAAGCGCGCCGGTCTCGTCGACCACGGGAAGGCCGGAGATGCGGAAGCGGGCGCACATCGCGTCCACCTCGGCGAGCGTGTCGGACGGACGACAGGTCACCGGGTCGGTGACCATTCCCGCCTCGGACCGCTTGACCGTCTCGACCTGGGCGGCCTGATCGGAAGCGGCCAGATTGCGGTGCAGCACACCCATACCGCCCGCGCGCGCCATGGAAATGGCCATCCTGGCCTCGGTGACGGTATCCATCGCCGAACTCACCAGCGGGGTGCGCAGCCTGATCTCTCTGGTGAGCTGGCTGGAGGTCTCGACCGAGCTGGGGATGAGATCCGATGCGGCAGGCAGCAGCAGCACGTCGTCGAACGTGAGGCCGAGCATGGCGATCTTGTTCGGATCGTCGCCACCCGTATGGGGGCGGACTGCGATTCGTTCGCCCGTTACGGGATTACTCATTCGGATCGACCCCTCCTGGACATCGAAAGCGACAGACGCCGAAAGGCCCGGCGTCGCGCACAATTTCTGGGATGAACGGTGACGGCGACGACCGGTGTGTCGGGAACCGGAGGGCGCCTGAACCCATGGTATCTGCCCCGCTAACTCTCCAGTGACCGCGCCTCGATGCCGTCGCGCGGATACCGCGAACACACACCTCGCGCGAAACTTGCTGGCCGCATCGCTGGCGCAGAGCCCCCTGTTCTGCGTACCGTGGGTGTGTGCGTGACCATCTACCACCTGGCTTGCCGCCGGATCCTTTCGCCGGAGACCCCTCCGACCCGTCCGCCGCGCTCGATGCCATCGAGCCCGGTGAACCGCTGGATCCCCACGAGCGCCTCGCGGTCGAGGAGGATCTCGCCGATCTCGCTGTCTACGAGGCGCTACTAGCGCACCGCGGGATCCGCGGACTCGTGGTGAGCTGCGAGGACTGTAGGCAGGATCACTACCACGATTGGGACATGCTCCGCGCCAACCTGCTCCAACTGTTGGTCGACGGAACGGTCCGACCGCACGAGCCCGCTTACGACCCGACGCCGGAAGCGTATGTCACCTGGGATTACTGCCGGGGATACGCGGACGCCTCGATGAACGAGGCTTTCCACGGCGACGGATTCGACGGGTTCGACTGACTATCCCGTCGCCCGGTCGCAGTCTCTGACACCGGGACCTCATCGCGGACCCGGCCTCGTACCGTGTCCGCGAAGTCACGCACGCTACCCCGGTCCGTTCCTCGCCCGCGACGCACAGCGATGCAGGGAACGGACCTTCTGATACGAAATACGAAAAGAACCGATCACCCACGGGTGATCGGTTCTTTTTTCGAAGCGTGCGTGTTCCCCGGAAGATAGCTGCCGTTCTCGGAACGACGCGGAGAACGAAAATCCTGGACTACCTCGATCGAGGAATCCGGGGTGACAGCGAGATCAGCTCGGACGGCCCGGCAGCGTGAAGGGCAGGGTCGGAATCGTGATACCCGGGTTCGGGGTCTGATTCGAGGGCTGGGTGGGGATTCCCGCGCCACCGGTGGGAACCTGCTGGGTGGGGGGTTCCTGGGTGGGCTGTGTCGGCGGCTGGGTCGGCGGTTCCTGCGTCGGCGGGGCCTGGGTCGGTGGCTCCTGCGTCGGAGGAACCTGGGTCACCGGGGGGACCGTGGTCACCGGCGGCGGCTCCTGCTGAGTCGGCCCGGTGGGGTTGGTCCCCGTCGGTGGCTTGGGCGCCGATGTATCCACCGGCGCCTGCAGGATGGTGTTGTTCGGCGTGGTCTGGCTCGCGGGCTGCTGACCCGTCTGCCCGGGAGTTGCCTGCTGCCCGGGGGCCGTCGGCGCCGTGGTTCCCGAACCGGCGGTGGGCTTCGGCTCGCTCGGCTTGGTCATCGCCTCGACCTGGGCCGCCACGTCGGGCCAATCCTTGCGCAACGATTCCAGCAGCTGCGCCCACTGTGCTTGCAGCTGAGCGCGTTTCACCGGATCGCTCACCTGGTCGACATTGGCCTGCGCGGCTTCGAGCTGCGCCTTCGCCGAAGACGGATTGCGTTGCGAGAGAAGCTCTTCGGCCTGCTCCAGCTGACTGTCGGCGCGATTCACCACGGTGGACTGCGCCTGTTCGCTGAACACGACCTCTTTGACCCGCCACAGTGGGTTACCCGGCTCCGCGTTGTACGAGAACGCCGTGAGTCCACCGATGACCAGAGCCAAACCGGCCGCGGTGGTCAAGAGGGGACGAACCAGCCGTAAACGGCCGTTGGTCTGGGCGCCGACCCGCACTTTGCGCGCGCCGATCTCCTGGTTGACCGCCGCCGCGACGGTATCCAGATCCGGGGTGCTCGGTAGCGGGGGCACCACGATCTCCGCCCGCCAATCCGCGAGCAGCGCCGCCAGCTGGAACTCCTCCGTGCTGTCGGTCTGCACCGGCCCGCCGTGGGATAGGGCGTCGATCAGCGCGTCGTCCCGACGGACGGCGGCGATATCCACCGGTCCGGACTCTTCGGAAGCCCCGGCGTAGGGACCGCTGTTCCGCGATCCACGTCGCGCCTTCCAGTCGCCCCGACCGCGCTCGCCATCCCTAGCCATACATTTCACCTGCCCTCGCCACTTGTGACTTCAGTTTCGCGAGTGCCCTGTGCTGGGCAACCCGTATAGCGCCCGCCGTACTGCCCACGGCGACCGCGGTTTCTTCCGCTGACAAACCCATGACCAAACGCAGGATCAGAATTTCTCGATGCTTCTCGGGAAGCGTCGCGAGCAAGCGGTTCATCTGCCTGCTCGTCTCGGATTCGAGAGCTCGTTGTTCCGGCCCTTGGTCGGTGGATATGACATCTGGTACTTCGGCCATCGCCTCCGCCTTGTTACGTGCGGCGTTTCGATGGGCGTCTGCGACCTTGTGCGAAGCGATTCCGTATACGAAGGCCATGAAGGGCCTGCCCTGATCCTGATATCTGGGCAAGGCTGTCATCACGGCCAGACATACCTCCTGCGCAACGTCGTCGGCGGAGAGCTGCCCGCGCTCCGCTGCGCCGATCCGCGCGCGGCAGTAACGAACTACCAACGGGCGGACCAGCTCTAGTACCTGAGCTAGAGCGGATCTGTCGCCCTGCGCAGCGGCAGTGACGGCGAGGTCCAACTCTTCGCCCGTGTTCGTCATCGTCAGAGAGATTCCTGGCGTTACAAGTGGCACCGGCCCGATGACCTGTGCTTCCGCGGAGTTGCGGAACGGGACTAACAATAGCGATACATCCCACACCGCTGGGCAACACGGTCCGGTTGTCGCTACAACCCCACCGATGGGTTCAGGCGACGCCGGGAGGCCGAAAGTGACCGCCACGCCTGGCAATCGCCGTGCCGTACCGTGCGGCTTCCTCGGCGGCGGACGCGTCCGACAGGCCGGTACGCAGCATCGCGCACGCCCAGCCGAGCGGAAGCAACTCGTGTTCGCGGCACCGCGTGGCGACCTCGTCGGCGGCCTCGGCCGCGGCGGCGAGATCGCCCCGCGTCATCGCCGCCGCCGCGACGAGCAGCAGCGACTTGACCCGGTGCCGTATCGAGGGGCACCGCTCCGCCGCCGCGAGCCCCGCCGCGGCGTGCGCGCTCGCCGGTTCCGGTCGCCCCTGGGCCAGCGCGGTCTCGGCACTCACCCAGTGCCAGCGGATCATCGCCCTGGGGTGCGCCGCGTCGAGCGAGTTCGCGGCACGGCCGAGCAGCCTGGTGGCCAGATCCGTTCGGCCGGTGCCGAGCGCGTCGGCGGCCAACCCGGTGAGCGCGTCGCACAGCGCGGCCGCTCGATCGGGCACGGCGAAATCCGCGGCGGTCGGCGAGGCGGTAGGCCCGAGTACGCCACGCTTCCCACTCGAGACAGTGGACGGCGCCGTATCGACCGGATTCGAACCGCTGACCAGCGGTTCCGCGGACAGGTGAGCGAGGGCGCGGCCGTCGGCCATCGACGCTCTCGCATGCCAGCCCAGTTGACGCAGTAGCGATCCCTCGGTGCTCGCGACCAATGACAGCACGGTCGGATCGGAGGTCGTGCCGCGTATGCTCCGCAGTTGCGCGCGAGCCGCGGCGTAGCGGCCCTGACCGCCGAGTACCACCGCCCTGAGCCAGGAGTCGACCGGTCCGGAGACCGTCGGCAACTCGGTAGCGGCGAGGCCCGGTAGCTCTCCGAAAGCCGCCGCAGCGAGGACTTCAGATCGGATATCCATGAGCGGAGCTGGAGCGAACACGGCCGCACTCTATCCCGTGACCCGCGCGCGCCGCGGCGGCGCGAAACGGGACCGCGACCACACCGCTCGATGAGCAACCGTTCAGCACTTCCAGCCCGAAGCATGTGTTTCCATCAGGTAAATCTCCTACAGAGATTGCCGGATCACCATCGATGCGAATTCACATGCGTTTCGCGTAATTAACCTGCGCGCCCCGCTTCGGCCATCTCGGGCGCGGCAACCGAAGGGCCTCGAGGTGCTCGACACCCCTGCCGATACCGCGCCGCTACCGCGTCAGCAACCGGCGAGTTCCGCGGATAATTGGCTTCTACCAGGGAGAATGCGGCTCGGTCGAGGCCAGAGCCGGTCCAGCCGCCTACGGGCCAATCGAACAGTATCACCGGAGTCATCGTAAAAAGTAAACAGCGAGTAGGTTAAATCTCGCGGTTGAAGATTTGGGAAACCGGTGCGTCGAACTATTGACGGAATTTCGCAGCTGGACCTAACGTAACTCATCGCCACGGTCGGCGCCGCGCGAAATTGCAGCGACCGAGTAGGGCGAAGTCCTCGGGCCGGACGCCAACCCGGCCAGGGTCCGAGAAATTTTGCAGAACAAACTGCTCGACAACGCTGACGAGCTCGCATCACGAGGAGTTCACCATGCCCATGCCGACCCACCTCCCCGGACCGAACGCTGATGTTTGGGATTGGCAGATGCGAGGCTCATGCCGCGGGCAGGATTCCGCGGTGTTCTTCCACCCCGACGGCGAGCGCGGACGCGCTCGGACCGCGAGAGAGATGCGCGCCAAGGAAATCTGCCGCAGCTGCCCGGTCCTCATGCAGTGCCGTAGTCACGCGCTGAAAGTCAGCGAGCCCTATGGAATCTGGGGCGGCATGTCGGAGACCGAACGCGAGATGCACGCCAGGCGCAATCGTCGCCGCATGGCGGTGTAGCCGACGCCCGCGGGCGGTGCGAAACCCCTTTCGCCGAATCCGCCCCATCCGAACCGTGCGGTGCGCCGAATGCCTAGCAAACAACCGGCCACTGAACAACACACGCACGATCACCGGCCGAACCCCTGACGGTCCATTCGCGCCAGGAGTTCGATTCCGGCGACAGGCGCGCAGGCTCACCGCGGTCACCACCGTCGGCCCGCCGCCGCGGCGGCCAGAAGCCGTCAGCCACCGGACCGGCGTGTCGTGCAGCGCATCGGCAAGTCATCGCGTGTCATCCGCAAAACGCCGTTGTGTGCTCCACCTGTGTCATCGGTGCCGAGAACGTCGCCGAATCCCCGTGTCCACGCCACGGACGGTTTGCCATACCCACCGAAAGGGAGGCGATAGCGGCCCGCTACGGTAGTGACCGATGACACAGAATGGAGCGTTGTGACAACGCGGCAGCCGGCCGCAGAGGGCGACTCGTTCCGTAGAGAAGCCATCCCACCCAGTGTGGATTCTGCGATGTCGGCACGCGCGGCCGAAAGTATCGAGCTCGCCGCCCTTTTGCATCGTTGCGGCCTGTCCGATCAGAAAGCTTTCGCCGAACTGTACGACCGGACGTGCGCGCGCGTCTTCGGTCTGGTGCTCCGGGTGCTACACGATCCGGGGTACGCGGAGGAGACCACCCAGGAGGTCTATCTCCAGATCTGGCGTACCGCATCCAGTTACGACCCCGCTAAGGGCTCCGCGGTGACGTGGCTGATGACTCTTGCCCACCGGCGCGCTGTCGACCGGGTCCGTGCCGAGCAGGCCCACACCCAACGCGAGGTCGCCTACGGGGTACGGGTTCTCGGCAACGAATTCGACGAGGTCACCGAAGAGGTCGAGCGCAGGCTCGAACAACAGGCCGTCATCGAAGGCCTCGGTTCATTGACCGAGACCCAACGAGAGGCCATCTCGCTCGCTTACTACGGCGGGCGAACCTACGCCGAAGTAGCGACATATCTGGGTGTGGGATTACCGACCGTTAAGTCCCGAATTCGGGATGGACTGACACGACTGAAGAAAAGTTTGGGGGTGACGTGAGATGAACGAAGTCCGGATCGATCTCGCGCACGCCGTCGCGCTCGGATCGATCGACGACGAAGACCATCACGCGGTACAAGAATTGCTCGACAACGAGGACCCCGCCCTACGCGCGGCGTTCCTCGCGGAAGTGCGGCAGACGAAAGACGCGCTGTCCGCACTCGCCGAGATAGCGTCGACCCAGCCACCGGTCGCCCTGCGCGACCGTTTGCTGGCTGCCATCGCCGACGAACAGCCCTAGACCCGGTCCGCGTCCCGCGCGCAGACCACACGCCGCGCACCGACCACCCGTCCCACCGGGAGGTCGCCGTGCCGCCCACAGCAAACGCGCTGCCGCATCGGCATAGAGCGACGAAGGCCCCCGGATCACCAGGATCCGGGGGCCTTGCCTGTTATGCGGTGCGAGGCTCAGTGGCTGTGGCCGTGATGACCGTGGTCATCGGCCGCGGGAGCCGGCTTCTCCGCGATGGCGCTCTCGGTGGTGAGCACCATGCGCGCGACCGACGCCGCGTTGACGACGGCCGAGCGAGTCACCTTGACCGGGTCGACGACACCGTCGGTGAGCAGATCGCCGTAGGTGAGGGTGGCGGCGTTGAAACCTTCCTTGCCCTCGGCGACCTTGCTGACCACAACGGCGCCGTCGAGGCCCGCGTTGGTGGCGATCCAGTAGAGCGGGGCGCTCAGCGCGGTCCGCACCACCTCGACGCCGACGGCCTGATCGCCTGACAGCGAATCACGCAGTTCGACGAGCGCGGCGGCGGCGTGCACGAGCGCGGTGCCACCGCCGGGCACGATGCCCTCGTCGACGGCGGCCTTGGCCGCGCTGACCGCGTCCTCGACCCGGTACTTGCGCTCCTTGAGCGCCGTCTCGGTGGCCGCGCCGACCTTGATCACCGCGACGCCGCCCGAAAGCTTGGCGAGCCGCTCCTCGAGCTTCTCCCGATCCCAATCGGATTCGGTCGCCTCGATCTCGCGACGCAGCTGCGTGCTGCGCGCCGCGATGTCCTCGGCGGTGCCGGCACCGTCGACGATCGTGGTCTCGTCCTTGGTGACCACGACACGCCGGGCCTGGCCCAGCACGTCGAGACCGGCCTCGCGCAGCGTGATCCCCAGATCCGGGTTGATCACGGTGCCCGCGGTGACGACGGCGAGGTCGTCGAGGAACGCCTTGCGGCGGTCACCGAAGAACGGCGCCTTGACCGCGACGGCCTTGATCGTCTTGCGGATCGAGTTGACGACCAGGGTCGAGAGTGCCTCGCCCTCGACGTCCTCGGCCAGGATCAGCACGGCCTTGCCGGATTCCGCGATCTTCTCCAGCAGCGGCAGCAGATCGGGCAGCGAACTGACCTTCTCGCGGTGCAGCAGGATGTAGGCATCCTCGAGCACGGCCTGCTGGCTGTCACCGTCGGTGACGAAGTACGGCGACAGGTAGCCCTTGTCGAACTGCACGCCCTCGGTGACGACGAGTTCGGTCTGCAACGTCGAGGACTCCTCGACGGTGACGACGCCGTCCTTGCCGACGGTGGTCAGCGCCTTGCCGACCATCGCGCCGATTTCCTCGTCGCGCGAGGAGACGGTGGCGACCTGCGCGATGGCCTCCTCGCCGGAGACCGGCGTGGCCAGCGCGAGCAGTGCCTCGGAGACCGCGTCGGCGGCCTTGGCGATACCGACACCGAGGGTGATCGGATTCGCGCCTGCGGCAACGTTCTTCAGGCCGGCGCGGATCAGCGCCTGGGCCAGCACGGTGGCGGTGGTCGTACCGTCGCCCGCGACATCGTTGGTCTTGGTGGCGACACTCTTGACGAGCTGCGCGCCCATGTTCTCGAACGGATCCTCGAGCTCGATCTCGCGCGCGATGGTGACACCGTCGTTGGTGACGGTCGGGCCACCGAAGGCCTTCGCGAGCACCACGTGCCTACCGCGCGGGCCGAGGGTTACCTTGACGGCGTCGGCGAGTTTGTCGACACCGCGTTCCAGAGCCCGGCGAGCCTTCTCGTCGAACTCGATCTGCTTTGCCATATGTCCTTTTCCTTGGATAGGCCTCGAACAGCACTGCCCCGGCCCCGCTGCACGGGAACCGGGGCAGTGTCGTTACGACTCGATCCCGGCCGGGTGGCCGGGAACGCGGTCACTTGCTGACGACAGCCAGCACGTCGCGCGCGGAGAGGATCAGGTATTCCTCGCCCTGGTACTTGATCTCGGTGCCGCCGTACTTGCTGTAGATGACGGTGTCGCCCTCTTGGACATCCAGCGGAATACGCTTCTCGCCTTCTTCGGCCCAGCGGCCGGGTCCTACTGCGACGACGGTGCCTTCCTGCGGCTTCTCCTTCGCCGTGTCCGGGATGACCAGGCCGGAGGCCGTCGTCGTCTCGGCCTCGTTGGCCTGGACGAGGATCTTGTCCTCGAGCGGCTTGATGTTCACGCTCGCCACGTTGAGCCCTCCACTTTCGGGGATATACGGTCGTCCGGAACTGTTGTCCCGAACCATCGGTGTCGTGTTGTCTCGGCCGGCCCGCGGGTTCTCACCTACGTCCGAACGATCTGACCCTGCGCATAGCCCCGTCGTCGCGGGTGCCGGGACCCCTGCTCAGTGGTCAAAGGCTTGGCACCCATCCATCACGCGGTGCCGACTAGCACTCTATACATGAGAGTGCCAGCGCTCAAGGGTGGGCTGTGCCAATGCCCGTTCTACCCGTCCTCGGCGCGCCGCGGCGGCTCCGGAACAGCGTTGAGGAAACGTGTCGACAAACACTGAACAGGGCAGGTTGCCCTTCGGCCTGTGGGCTTCCCATTACTTCGCCGAATCTGTAACGTTCGGATAACAGATTGTGACAGTATTGACGACGGTCGCCGTACGCCCGTCCGATTCGTCACGAACCGACGTCGCAGGGGACGCGGCCAGCGTGACGCAACACAGTTGGGCATCACATCTGTCACAGCAGCACCACCGGCTTCACCAGAGAGCAACTCCACACGTGATCACAGGCCGTTCCCAGCGACCCCACCGGACAACGGGTCGGCCGATTCGTGCGCCCGGATCGTTCGTCACCCGCGTAGCGGCCCGGCAGGTTATTCGCGAGCGTCGCCAGGACCGTGACCATTCGCCCCGCGACCATCCGTCCGGAGGGAGGTGAAACATATGCGAACGTCGCTCGGCATCTCCGCCGGGAACGAGGTCGTCTGCTCGGCGCTCGTCGCCACTGCCCCGAACGGGGCACAGAGTTTCGACTACCGTGTCGTCTCCGCCGACGCGGCCCACTCCGATCTGGGGGATCTCGTAGCCTCCTCGATCGAACTGATGACCACCCAGCTGCCCGCCAGTCAGCAGATGGGTTACGACGTCGCCTTTCCCGTCGGCGCGCGATTCACCGGAACGCATCCCACCGGCCTCGACGCCGTGCCGACCAGTGTCGCCGTCGCCTACCGCAGCAAGGAACAGGCCCAGCTCATCCGGGCCGCCACCGGCAAACAGCGTGATCTGCGACTGATCCCCGAATGCGATGCGGCACTGACCTATCTGCGACACACCGGACTGCTCGACCGCTACGGGACCGTCGCCGTCGTCGACCTCGGCGCCTCCGGTCTCACCATCACCGTCGCCGAACAGGCCGACGGCACGGTCCTGCGTTCCGAGCGCACCTCGGCGATCTGCGGCAACGCCATCGATGACCTGATCTACCACCACCTGGTCGATCTGCACTATGCCCGGCGCGGCACCAGGCCCAATCGCGGCATGCTGACAAACCGCGGGCGCGCGGCCAAGGAACACCTGTCGATCGCGGCCGCGGTCACCATCGATCATGTCGCCGGACGCCCGCTCAAACTGACGAGAGCCGATTTCGAGGAACTGATCGCCGACCTGCTGCGTGACACAGCGGCTTTCGCCGCCGGAGTCTTCGCGCGCACGCCCACCGCCCCCGAGGCCGTCGTGGTGATCGGCGGCGGCGCCAACATCCCCTCGGTCGTGTCCACCCTCGCCGACCGGCTCGACCTGCCGGTGCACACGGTGAACGACCCGGAATCCGTCATCGCCAAAGGCGCGGCACTGGTGGCCGATTCGGCCCAGCCGTCGTCCTTCCCGGTCGCCGCGCTCGGCACCGACGCACCGGCGGGCACCTTCACCAAGGTCGTCGGAATCCTCGCGGGCGCGATCGTCGTCGTCGGACTCGTGATCGGCTACGGCATCAAGACTTTCGCGCCGACCGCCGACGACGAGGTCTCCCCCGCGGGCACCACGAGCAGCGCCCAGCAGATCCCACCGCCGCCGCTCACCCTGTCTCCGTCGACCGGAGCGGGCACCGTCACCGGCCGGGACAGCACGACGCGGCCGAGCGGCGGTACCGGCCCCTCCGGCACGCAGGAGCCGACGCAATCGCCGACCGGGGTCTACCCGACCTCGCCCCCGTCGACCCAGCCGACGCTGCGACCCGACCCGAACCTGCCGTCGATACCGTTCCCCGAACTGCTCGCTCCCGGTCTCGAGGAGGGTGCCGCGGACCCGGTACTGCCGCAGCACAACAATTTCGAGACCCACACCGAACCGCCCGCGACCGGTACCGCGCCGTCACCGACGCAGACCCCGGCCCAGTCGCATATTCCGCTGCCGCCGCCGCTGCTCTCGGATTCGGGTTCGTCCGCGCTCGGCACGGACGGCCCGTAAACCCTTCCGGAAGAACCTGTTTCCGTCGAAACGAGTGTCGTCGCGCTCCTCGCGCGAAATCGAGCAGGGGCGACGTTATTTTCGGGGGCACGCCGATCCGTAACGGCCGATCGCCGCGTCGCGATTCGACCGACAACGGCCAGGCAAGGGGGAACACGTGACTGCCGTACCTCGCTCGGCGCGACAGCGGCGCGCGCACATCTGGTGGTTATGCGTGCGCGGTACCCTCGCCTCGGCGGCGGCGCTGTCGCTCGCACTGTTCGGACTGACGCTGGAGCTGGAGCCGGTGAAAGAGCCGATGCGCCCGCTGCCGCCTATATCGACACCGATGACCTCGTCCGGCCCGACGCCACCGTCCTCGACCCCGGGGCGATAGCGATCCGGGTCAGACCTGGCTGGTCGACACCGGAAGGCCGGGATCGGTGGCGACGGTCAGTTCCGACGGAGTCGCGCCGCCCGCGATGACGTGCGCGCCCAGCGCGGCGATCATCACACCGTTGTCGGTGCACAGTCGCGGTTTCGGCACGCGCAAGGTGATTCCGGCCGCGGCGCAGCGTTCTTCGGCCAGCGAACGGATACGCGAATTGGCCGTGGCGCCGCCGCCGAGCACGAGGGTATCGACGCCGACGTCGGCGGCGGCCCTGATCGCCTTCATGGTCAGCACGTCGGCGACCGATTCCTGGAACGAGGCCGCGATATCGGGAATCGGCAGTTGGTCGGGGGTGATTCCCTGACGCTGCGCCGCCTCGACATGTCTGGCGACCGCGGTCTTGAGGCCGGAGAAGGAGAAGTCGTAGCGCGGATCGCGCGGTCCGGTCATCCCGCGCGGAAACGCGATCGCCGCCGGATTGCCTTCCTGGGCCGCCGCGTCGAGCGCGGGTCCGCCCGGATAGCCGAGGCCGAGCAGTCTCGCCACCTTGTCGAAGGCCTCACCCGCGGCATCATCGACGGTGCTGCCGAGTTCGACGATCGGTTCGCCCAGATCCGCCACCTGCAACAGGTGGGTGTGACCACCGGAGACGAGCAGCGCGACGCAGGGCGGCATCGGCCCGTGTTCGAGCGTGTCCACCGCGACATGCCCGCCGAGATGGTTCAGCGCGTAGAACGGCACATCCCACGCCGCCGCATAGGCTTTCGCGGCGGCGACGCCGACCAGCAGCGCGCCCGCGAGCCCGGGGCCGATGGTGACCGCGAGCGCGTCCGGCTTGACCACACCCGCGGCCGAGAGCGCCCGCCGCATGGCGGGGACGATGGCTTCCAGATGCGCGCGCGAGGCGATCTCGGGCACGACACCGCCGAAGCGGGCGTGCTGGTCGACGCTGGAGGCGACCTCGTCGGCCAGCAGTTCACAGGTGCCGTCACCGTTCCAGCGGACGATCCCGACTCCGGTTTCGTCGCAGGAACTCTCGATACCCATGACGATCACGACAGCACCTCGTCCGCCTGCGCGCCGCGCCACGCCTGTCCCTGCGCGCTCAGCTCCGGTCTGCGCATGGTGTAGGCGTCGGCGCCGCTGGGGTGGTAGTAGTTCTTGCGCAATCCGATGATGTGGAAACCGTGTTTGGCGTACATCGCGATCGCGGGCTGATTGTCGGTGCGCACCTCGAGGAAAACGGGTCCGCCGCGTTTGCCCGCCTCGGCCAGCAGCGCCTCCAGCAGCAGTGTGCCGACGCCGCCGCGATGGCAGATCGGGTCGACACCGATGGTGTGCACTTCGGCCTCGGGGTGTTCCGCGTCACCCAGCAGAGCGATTCCCGCGTAACCCACCATGCGCCCCCGCTCGTCGCGGGCCGCGATATAGCGATTGTGCCCGGCCGCGAGTTCGGAACGGAAGGCCACCGCCTGCCAGGGATCGTCCTCGGGGAACAGCAGTTGCTCCAACGCGACGCAGCGATCGATATCGGCGATGGTCATCGGCTCGATCCGGACGGTGCTCTCGCGGACCCGCTCCGGCTCGGACGCCTGTTCGGGTGTCTGCCGCTCCGGTTCCACCGGCCTCACGCTCCCGTCCGGTCGAGGGTGCGGAAACTGTTCTCGACCGCGTCGGGCCTGCGCAGATACAGCGGGGTCAACGATTGCGGCACCGCTCGGGCGAGCACCTCGGGCGCGGCGACGCGCACCAGTCCGGCGGGCGACGGCGTCTCGACCGGCAGTACCGGCAGATCGAAGAAATCCACGTGCGAGGCCGATCCGGCGATGACCTCCGCCTGCGCCGAATCCAGGTCACCGGGTTTGATCACCTCGGGTCCGGCCACCCGGACGCCGTCGCGATAGCGGGCCCAGTACACCTCACGCCTGCGCGCGTCGGTCACGACGAGCAGTTCCCGGTCCGGCGTCAGATCCGGCGCGGCGTCGGCGGCGATGGCGTCGAGGCTGCACACCCCGTAGACCGGGATGCCGAGCGCGTCCCCGAAAGCCGCCGCGGTCGCCATACCGACCCGGAGTCCGGTGAACGGACCGGGGCCGACGCCCACCACCACCGCGGCGATATCGGTTCTGGAACGGCCTGCCTCGGTGAGGCATTCGAGGATCTGCGGGGTCAGCACTTCCGCGTGCGCCCTGGGATCGACTCGGACACGCGAGGCGAGGGTCCGCAGGTCCATCGTGGTCGTCGCACCCGGCGTGCCCTGCTCCAGTTCCACCAATCCCGCTGTAACGGCGGGTGTCGCGGTGTCGACAGCTAGTACAAGCATGATTGGCCCAACGATACCGGGTGGTACCCGGGCGCGGTACGGAGCTACCCGACAGCAACGAACGGCTGGTCATCGCACGTTTCGCACGTCCCGGCGACTGTGATCGACGCTACTGGACCCATTCCCAGTCGGCTGTGCGCACATCGGAATCCGGTTCCCGCGACAGCCGGACCCGCAGATGCCGGTCGGCCAGATGCTCGACCACCCCGAGTCCCCACTCGACGACGACCACCGCGTGCTGTAGATCGGTGTCGAGATCCAGGGCGTCCAACTCGTCCAGATCCCCGCCGAGCCGATACGCGTCGACGTGCACCAACGGCAGCGACCTCGCTCCCGCGCCCGCCCGATGCTGTCTGGCGATGATGAACGTGGGCGAACTCACTCGCCCCTGCACGCCGAGTCCGGCCGCGATACCTCGCGTCAGCGCCGTCTTGCCCGCGCCGAGCGGTCCGTCGAGCACCACCAGATCACCCGCCGCCAATTCGGCCGACAGTTCCCGGCCGAGCGCCTCGGTGTCCTCCACCGTCGGCAGCACCCGCCGTCGTCGTGCCACCGCCGTCCTCCGATCCATCCGCCGACCCCGCACGAGCGTACCGGCCCGGGCTTCACCGCCTTCGCGCACCGGCGGGGTTGTTCCGGCGAGAGAACGCACGCTCAGCCCCCGGCCACCTCCGGCGCCGTTTCCGACCGCGCGATGCCCTGCGCCAAAGCGCGGCGCAGCAACTGATCGAGCCCGTCGTTGACGCTGTCCGGGAATTGCAGATGCGGCATATGCGCCGCGCCCTCGATGCGGATCAGGACGCTGCCGGGAAGTTCGCGGTGCAGCGCGCGGGAGTTGCGGAACGGGATGACCAGATCACGCCCACCGCCGATGACCAGCACCGGCAGTTCGGACAGCACCGGGAGCGCGCTCGATTCGTCGTGCAGTTCGATCGCTTTCAGGAATTTCACGATCGTCTCGACGGGCGTTCTGTCGATCATGGCCGTGGCGAAACGCGACAGCGTCGGGCTCACCGGGCCGTGGAAGGAACTCACGTGCAGGATCGGCGCGATGACGTGCCGGACCGTGCTGCGTCCGGCCTGGACCAGAGCGGGCGCGGTGTGCACGGCCAGTCGGAAGCCGTCGATCGCCGGATTTCGCAGCAGTTGGGTGACACCGGCCGCGGTGACCTCGGCCGCGGTAGTGGAGATGAGCCCTACGCCGATCACCCTGTCGGAGAACAATGTCGGGAACTGCGCCGCGGCGGCGAGTACCGCCATCCCGCCGAGCGAATGTCCGACTACCACCACCGGCCCGGTGGGTGCGGCGTGTTCGAGCACACACGCCACATCCCGTCCGAGCTGGTCGACGGTGCACCGATCGGTGGCGGGCGTACCCGAACGCCCGTGACCGCGCAGATCGAAGAAGACCATGCGAACCCCCGCGCCCCAACGTTTTTCCAGATCGCGGCGCTGGAAGTGGAACGACTCCATGCTGTTGCAGAATCCGTGCACGAAGAGCACGGTGACCGGCGCGTCCTGCGGACCGCATTCGCGCGTAGCCAGCCGGACACCGTCCTCGGTGACCACCGCGCCCGCGCGGTCACGCTCCAACAGCGTGAAATCCTCGCCGCGATACTCGTCGCTTCCGGTCGGCGCCAGCACCCGAGCCCCGACCCGGCGCAACGCGTGCGCGCCCGCGAGCGCCCCGACCACGCCTGCGGTCGCCATCCCCCCGCGCAATATGCGATTCGAACGTCGCGATCCCATCGCAAACCCTCTCAGCTGACGGCGTACCCACGAGTCGGCCGCACGCGGCGAACACGCACGGTAACGGCCACCATAACCGCCCTCCGACCGTGGCGTCGCTCGAGTTCAGCCGCCCACATGACGACGAATAACCCGTCCTTTCGGCGCGCAAACGACTTCGTAGTGAATGGTGTCGAGCAGATCTGCCCAATCCTGCGCGGCGGGCTCGCCCCGGCCGCCGCCGAAGAGCACCGCCGTATCACCCTCGACGACGTCGGCCGGATTGTCACCGAGGTCGACCACGAACTGGTCCATGCAGACCCGGCCGACGCTGCGATGCCGCGCACCGCCGAGGAAAACCTCGAAACGCCCGCTCAACGGCCGGAACACGCCGTCGGCATAACCGGCCGGGACGAGTGCGACGGTGGTGTCGCGCGGCGCGATCCACTGGTGCCCGTAGGACACGCCCTCCCCCGCCGCGACCCGCTTCACCAGCGCGACCCGCGCCTGGAACGTCATCGCGGGGCGCAACCCGAAATCGGGCAGGCCGGGAACCGGAGACAGCCCGTACACCGCGATACCGGGGCGCACCATGTCGAAGGCCAGGTCGGGGCGGGTCAGCGTCGCCGCCGAATTCGCCAGATGGGTCGATTCCGGGGGCAGGCCGAGCGCCTTCGCGGCGGCGATCGCCTCGAGGAAACGTTCCCGCTGGATATCCAGGAAAGGATGTTCCGGCTCGTCGGCGTGGGCGAGATGGGAGAAGATCGCCCGGAACCGCACCACGCCCTCGTCGACGAGTACGCGCAGTGCCGCGAGGACCGCCGGGTACTCGTCCGGCGCGATGCCGTTGCGGTTCAGCCCGGTATCGACTTTGAGGGTGACGGTGGCGGTGCGCCGCAGTCCGCGCGCGGTCGCCGCGACGGCACGCAGATGCGCCAGCGACGACACCCCTATCTCGATATCGGCGGTGACGGCGGCGCCGTAGTCGGCGTCGGCGTTGTTGAGCCAACACAGAATCGGCGCGGTGATGCCCGCGGCGCGCAATCGCACCGCCTCGGCCACCGTCGTCACACCGAGTTCGGCCGCCCCCGCCGCCAATGCCGTGCGCGCCACCTCGATCGCACCGTGGTTGTATCCGTCGCCCTTCACCACGACCATCACCGCGGCGTCACCGGCGTACTGGCGCAGGATCCGCACATTGTGGGCAATGGCATCCAGGTCGATGACGGTTTCCACTTGGGCGTTCACGGATACCGATCCTGCCATCCCCCGCGGTATTCGCCCCCCGGCCACGCCTCCGCGCACCCGCTCGGTGGGCTGTCACGGGTCCGCGAACAGGGGCGCGGCGTACAGGTGATGTGTCGCACGGCACGAGTACTTCCTCGTCCGCATCGACCGTTCAGTACCGCCCCGGGGGCGCGGCGCGCAACGTGCCGATCGCGCAGCGCAGGTGGTCGAGCAGCGGGGCTGCCGAGATCGGGGCGGCGGCATCGCCCGCATTGGCGGCCAGGTTGGCGGCGAGACTGTGCGCGCGGGCGCCCGCCGCCGCGCACCAGAGCGGGTCGCGGCCCGCGGCGAGCAGCGCGCCGATGATGCCGGACAGCACGTCGCCCGCACCCGCGGTGGCGGCCCAGGAACCGCCCGCCTCGTTCACGAGAACCGGGCGGCCGGGCGCGGCGACGACGGTCGCGCGGCCTTTCAACAGCACTGTCAGTTCCCAGGATTCGGCGAGTTCGCGCACCGCGGCCACCCGGTCCGAGCCGACATCGCGGCCGGTCAGACGCGCGAATTCGCCGGCGTGCGGGGTGAGAACGGTCGGCGCGGCGCGGCCGCGGACCAGCGCGGGGTCCGCCGCGAGCAGGGTGAGTCCGTCGGCGTCGACGACGACCGGCAGTTCGGTCGCGAGAATTTCGGCGAGACGATCGCGCGCGTCGGAATCCGTGCCGGATCCCGGTCCGAAGATCCAGGACTGTACCCGCCCGGTCGCCGAAATCGATTCGGCGGCCACCACTTCCGGGAAACGCGCCAGCACAGCGCCCGCACCGGTCCCCGCGTAGCGGACCATGCCCGAGGTGGCGGCCACCGCCGCGCCCGTGCACAACACGGCCGCGCCGGGATAGGTCGCACTACCCGCGCAGACACCGGTGACACCCTGCGAATACTTGTCGTCGGTCGGTCCCGGCACCGGCCATTCGGCACCGACGGCACCGGGGTCGAGCGCCGCGATCCCCGGCTCCGGCAACCGCAAACCGATGGGCACCAATTCGATTCGTCCGCAATACGGCGCGGCGAGCGCGTGCACCGGCTTGAGCGCACCGAAGGCAACGGTGACATCGGCGCGCACAGCGGGACCGCTCACCGCACCGGTATCCGGGTCGACACCGCTGGGCAGATCCACCGCGACGATCGGGGCGGCGCTGCCCGCGAAGAGTTCCGCCGCACGCCGACGCAGCGGACCACGACCGGAGATGCCGACGATCCCGTCGACCAGCAGATCGGGCGCGCCGATCTCGTCACCGATCCGCCCACCCGTCGCACGCAACGCGGCGAGCCCTTCCGCGTGCGCGCGTTCGGGATTCAACAGCACCGCGGTCACCGTGACGCCGCGCCGCCGCAACATCGACCCCGCCCACAGCGCGTCGCCCCCGTTGTCCCCCGATCCGACGAGCAGGGTCACCGAACGTCCCGCCACACCTCCGGTGCGCGAGCGCAGTTCCGCCGCGATCACCCGCGCCAACCCGTAGGCCGCCCGCCGCATCGGCACGCCGTCGGGTACCCGGGTGAACAGTTCCGCTTCTGCCGCCCGCACCTCGTAGACGGTGAAATATCCCCGCTGCGTGGACATACCCGTATCGCCTCCACTGCGTCGAACCGGCACGACTCCCTGGCCGCCCCGACCCTACCCGCCATCGGACGCGCCACCGGGCACCGCGCGACCGGCGACTACGCTTGGCCGTCATGTCGATCGGTAGCCACGCGAAATCCGCCCGGGTCGTGACCGGGTTCGTCCTGGCCGCCGCGGTCCTGCTGACGAGTTGCGGTTCCGGCGACTCCGATTCGGCCGCCACATCCACCGCGAAAACGCCTGCGGCGACCACGACACCCGCGAACACCGGGTCGCCGGAACGCGCGGCGGTCACGGTGACCGTGGACGATATGAAATTCGCCCCGGAGAACGTCACCGTCAAGCTGGGCGAGACCGTGACCTGGAAATTCTCCGACCGCGTCCCGCATTCGGTGCAGGGCATCGGCGACAAGGCGATGGGGATCAACAGCCCCATCTACACCACCGGCCAGTGGAGCTACACCTTCACCGCCCTCGGCACCTACCGCTATCTCTGCTCGCTGCATCCGCAGATGCGCGGCACGGTCACCGTCGAGTAGGTCCCGCCTACTCGACCGTCACGGATTTCGCCAGATTCCTCGGCTTGTCCACGTCGTATCCACGGGCCTGCGCCACCTCGGCGGCGAAGATCTGCAAGGGAACCGTCGACAGCAACGGCTGGAAAAGCGTGGGCGCCGAAGGAATTTCGATGAGGTCGTCGGCGAACGGGCGCACCGTGTCGTCGCCCTCCTCGGCGATCACGATGGTGCGGGCGCCGCGCGCCTGGATCTCACGGATATTGCTCAGCAGTTTCGAGTGCAGCACGGCGCGCCCCTTCGGGGACGGCATCACCACGATGACCGGGAGCCCGTCCTCGATCAGCGCGATCGGACCGTGCTTGAGCTCACCCGCCGCGAACCCCTCCGCGTGCATGTAGGCGAGTTCCTTGAGTTTGAGCGCGCCCTCCAACGCCACCGGGTAACCGACATGGCGGCCGAGGAACAGCACGGTCGGCACATGAGCCAGCTGCCGTGCGAGCGCCCGCACCTGCGGACCGGTCTCCAGCACCCGCTCCACCAGCTTCGGCATGGCCTCGAGTTCGGCGAACTCCCTGGCCACCTCGTCCGGGTACTTGGTGCCCCTCGCCTGCGCCAGCGCCAGGCCGACCAGGTAGTTGGCCGTCACCTGGGCCAGGAACGCCTTGGTCGAAGCGACGCCGATCTCCGGGCCGGTCCTGGTGTAGAGCACCGCGTCGGATTCGCGGGGAATCTGCGCGCCGTTGGTATTGCAGATCGCGAGGACGCGCGCCTTCTGCTCCTTGGCGTGGCGGACCGCTTCCAGCGTGTCGGCGGTCTCACCCGACTGGGAGATCGCCACCACCAGCGTCGACCGGTCGAGCACCGGGTCACGGTAGCGGAACTCACTGGCCAGCTCGACCTCGACCGGAAGCCTGGTCCAGTGCTCGATCGCGTACTTGGCGAGCAGACCCGCGTGATAGGAGCTGCCACAGGCCACGACGAAGACCTTGTCGAATTCGCGCAACTCCTGGTCGGCGAGGCGCTGTTCGTCCAGCACGATCCGGCCACCGGCCTCGTCCTGGGTGAAATGCCCGATCAAGGTGTCCGCGACACCTGCGGGCTGCTCCTCGATCTCCTTGAGCATGAAGTAGTCGTGGCCGCCCTTCTCGGCGGCGGCCAGATCCCAGTCGATGGTGAACGGACGCGTCTTACCGCCGACCTCGTTCCCGTCGAAGTCGGTGACCGAATACGAATTCGCGGTGATCACGACGGCCTGGTCCTGGCCCAGCTCGACGGCCTCGCGGGTGTGTTCGATGAACGCGGTCACATCCGAGGCGACGAACATCTCGCCTTCGCCGACACCGACCACCAGCGGGGTGGACCTGCGGGCGGCGATGATCAGATCCGGGTGGTCGGCATGGGTGAACACCAGCGTGAACGCCCCTTCGAGCCGCCGCAGGACCGCCAGCGCGCTCGCGACGAAATCGCCCGCCGTGGGACCGGCGGCATAGGCGAGTCCCACCAGGTGCACGGCGACCTCGGTATCGGTGTCGCTGAGCAACTCGACCCCGGCCGCTTCCAGTTCCTTACGCAGCGGCACGAAATTCTCGATGATGCCGTTGTGCACCACGGCCACCTTCTCGGTGATGTCGCGGTGCGGGTGCGCGTTGCGATCGGTCGGCGCGCCGTGTGTCGCCCAGCGGGTGTGACCCATTCCCGTGGTTCCGACGAAGCGGTCCGTGCCCGATTCGGCGAGTTCGGCCTCCAGATTCGCCAGGCGTCCCGCCTTGCGTTCCACGGCCAGAACGCCCGACTCACCGAGGATCGCGACCCCCGCGGAGTCGTATCCGCGATATTCCATGCGGCGCAACGCGTCAACGACAACGACGAGCGCGTCCCGGTACCCGACGTAGCCAACGATTCCGCACATGGCTCCCCAGAGTACTTATCGGATAACGTTCACGTCGTGTCGGCGTCTGTGAAATCCCTTTTGAGCACCCTGACCAGCCGTGGCCCGCACCGCGTGTTGCGCGGCAACCTAGCGATCGCGGGGCAGCCCGGTGTCGTCTTCACCCCCGAGTCGGGGCTGAGCCTGCCCGCTGTCGCCTTCGGCCACGGGTGGCTGACCGGCGCGTCCAAGTATCGGCAGCTGATGGAACACCTCGCTTCGTGGGGTTTCGTCGTCGCCGCCCCCGACACCGAACGCGGGCCGATTCCGTCACATCTGGACCTCGCGACCGATCTGCTCACCACCCTCGACATCTGCACCGGTGTTCGCCTCGGTGACGGCGACATCAGCGTGCACCCCGACCGCCTCGCCCTCGCCGGACACGCCATGGGCGCGGGCGCCGCCGTACTGGCCGCGAGCCGACGCCGAGTCGCCGCCGTCGCCGCCCTCTTCCCCGCCCCCACGGCGCCGTCCGCCGAGAGCGCCGCCCCCGATATCGACAGCCCCGCCCTGATCCTCGCCTCGGCCTCCGGCCTCGAGTCACTCAGCTCGAACGCCATCCCACTCGCCTCCGCCTGGGGCGGGACCAGCATCCTGCGCACCGTCGACGGCGCGTCCGGTAACGGCCTCGTCGAGGGCAGGCGAACATTCGGAGCGCTCGGTGCGGGCAAACACGAGAAGAAGACCACCCGCGCCACCCAGGCCCTACTCACCGGCTATCTGCTCCACACCCTCGTCGGCGACAAGACCTACGAAGCGTTCGCCGACCCCGAGGCCCACATTCCGCACTCCACCGTGGTCGATCCCGACGCGCCCCGCGAAGAGCAGGACAAGCCCAAGATCTCCCTCGGCACCGTCGCCTCTCTGCTGCGCAAGTAGGGACGGGTCAGCCGCGACCGGCACTCCGGTTTGTCGATGAACCGGTCGGGGGTGTCGCACATCGCCCGGTTCAGGGCCTGCGGTCCGGCCCTCGATCAACTACGTGGCGTCCGAACCAGCCGACGGTGCTCGCCCCGACTGCGACGGCGTGTTCGGCCAGCGGTCGATCGCCGACGGTCTCGCTCGAGTCGACCACCCGCACTTGGTCCGGTCAGATCAGCCAACTCTCACGTCGGTAGTACTCGCCCTCCGGATCGTCGTCATCGATCGGGGTAACGACGTCCTCCGATCTGCGCGGGACCCTCGCCCGGGCGAGGGCATCGCGCTGTTCGCGCACTTCGGCCGCCGCACGCTCCCGTTCCCCCGCTTCGAGGCGTGTTCGCTCGTCACGCTCGGCTTCGGCCCGTTCGATGGCTTCGAGCACAGCGGCACCGTTGTCCGCGCTCGATTTCCGCTTCATCTCGTCGTATTCGTCGTGGAGCCGCATCATGCCGCGCCGATATTCCTCGACGGTGCCCTCGATTCGAGACCCGTGATCCATGACGTTCACTTCCCACTCGCGCGTCTCACAGCGGGCCCGCCTCTGCCAACAGCGCGCCGCTATCGGGCTGCCGCGCTATCGGATTCTCCGGCGTTCCCGGAACCGGCACGATCTTCGGCATGTGCTCGCCGTCCTCGTGCCGACGGGCGCGAGACGGCAGTCGAGGACTCGCACTCGGTTGCCCGGTGGACCCCTCGGAAGGCTTCTGCGCGAGCTGCTCGGACTTGTCCGCGCTCCGGGACTCGTGCTTCATGCTTTCGCTGTGGAGCTCCGGCCGCTTGCCTACTTCCGCGTCGGTCTCCTGCACCCCGTTCGTGCCGTCGACCTTTCCCGCGATAGTCGGGTTGCCGTTCTCGTCCAAAGTCACGCTGTACGCATGGGAGGTCCCATCGGCACAGGTCTCGACCAACTTCGGCAGGCCGTCCGCACCGACCTCCAACGTGAAATGCCTTCCGGCAAGATCGAACTCGCCGACTTCGGCATCCTTCTTCCCGTCTGCGGCGCCGTCCTCCGATTCGGAATCGTCGGGATCGTCGACCTCCTGATCCTCGATCGCCGCTTCCGCCTGTGTCAGCGCATCGTCGATGCCCTCGGCGATCAGTTCGCCGAGGGAGGCCAACCCGGGCTCGAGCCCCCGAGCGAGTGCGCTTGCCGCCGATGCGAATGTCTGACCGAGGGACTCGAGTCCGCTCAGCGTGGTGTTCTTTTCGCTGTCATCGGCGGTACTGTCGCAATCGTTCGACTTATCTTCGCTTCCATCATGCGATGCGTTCTTGCTGCCGCCGTTATTGTCAGCATTCTTGCTGCTGCCATTGTTCGACACATTCGCATCAGCGCTACCGCCGGGCATGCACCGACTACTATCCTTCGAATCCTTCGTGCTCGGGTTTTCGGCATTTACTTCAGGCACTTCGGCCTGCGCCGGATACGGGGTTGTATCAACCCCGTTCAGCGCCGCGATCAGATCGTCGTAGAGCTGTCTCACCGCAGCCTCGGCGCTCGAACACACCTGCTCGAAACTGGCGACCGTCGCTTCCACATGGGCGGCGAAGGTCTCCCGCAGCCACCGCTCGGCCTCCCTGCCCTCCTCCGATTCGCGGTCGTTCCAGGCGGTGTCGAAGAATTTGTCGATCTCCTCGCGGCTTCGCCCGTTCCGATCGGGGATGTCGGGCAGGGTCGGGTGCCAATAGTTCTCGACGACTCGCGCCTTCACTTCGACGATCTCGCGGAGCCCACCTGCCGCCTTCGTCATCACCGTGGACAGCGCCGAGACACGGTCGTGGTCTACTTCCGCCCTCTTCACCTGGGAGTCGAGCATCAGCCACGCGGCATCGCCGGCTTGCCCCTGCCAGACGGATGGCAATGCCGCCCGCAGTTCGGTCTGACTGTCCAGTTCCACCTTCGTGGCGGTAACAAGCCGTCCTATCGTCGCGGCCATCTGCTCCAATGCCTCGATGTCCAATCCGCGCTCGATGTCGTACCTGGCATACAGCGAACTCATCCGCAAATGAGCGATTTCCCCGCATCCGATGCCGAGCGACGCGAAGCATTTTCTGTAGCGCGGAAGATATTCTTCGAAATACAACAGCCCGGAAGCGCCGTTGTTCAGCAATATGTCGGCGGTAACGTCGGCGGCCGACGACAATGGGATCGTGCGATGCTCGACCATTCAGCTCATCCCCCCGATAGGCGGCACTCGATGTGCCTTCGGCTCGAAATACCGCGAAAATCATCCGAGATCGACGGTCGCTGCCGCGATCCTTCTCACGTTGCTGTTATCGATCGACGCATAACCGCTTGCGCTCGAACTCATCTGCGCACCGGTTCTGTCGACCGCCGACTGCCAGTTCTTCAACCATGTCGTGACGCGGCCCACACCCGCGGCGATCCCGGCGCCTTCGGCGGCGTACCCCCGCCCCGCCCGTGCCGGTCCGAATTCCGATCCATCGACATCCGCGGCTCTGCCCCCGACGATCGCGGCCGAGGTCTGGAGATCGCCACCGATTCTCGCGAGCGTGGCGGTATCGACGATTACCTGTCCACCGATCGACACCAGAATCCTCCATCCGTCGCAGAAACCGCGAGTTATCAGAACGATCCGACGGCCGGGAACCGTCGTGACAGTAGGACGCGACAGGTTGATTCGGTTCCATCGAATCTCGGACGGCCGAACCATCCACGGGACTCCACAGGAACGGACCCGAGCTAGCCGACGCGTTTCGCAGGTTCCGATGATCCGCACGATCCGTGCGGATCATCGCAGACTGCGGCCGGTTCGCCCCTCGAAGGGATGGCGTGTACGGGGACCGGCGCGCATCAGAACAACGGCACCGCCCCGCCACGGAAAGTCATGCGGCGCCACCGATTTCGATGGCTGTCCGCATGGCCTGCCGCAACCTGCTACTTCCCGATCTCACCCTGGTCCGTGCGAACCCACCCCGAGGTTCCGTCGGGGTGGTGGTGGAATTCCCAGGCGGCGTAGTCGCCGTCCTTCTCGACGATGGTGACGTGGTCGGCGATGCCGTCGTGGTCGTAATCGCTCCACACGTGCATGGCGTCGTCACCGGTGGTCGTCTCGGTGTCGAGGATGCCGTCGCCGTTGATGTCCTGGGTGGGATGGTTCAACTCGACGGGGCCGAGTCCCTCCAGTGACGACGAGGTATCGATGTCGGGTAGATCCAGACCGGGGAATTCGCCCGAAGTGATCATGACTCCTCCTCGACAGACTCGGATGACAGTTCTGCGGGCTTCCCCTGCCGACGACTTCCCCCGAACATGGGCCTCCCCCTATGCGATGGAACCACACCATCCTGTCATCCATGACTCCCGGGCGCAGCCCCGTACCTGTCCGGTGGGGTCACTTCTTCGGAATTATCAGCCACAGCGCCAGGTAGAGAATGAACTGCGGGCCGGGGAGCAGACAGGACAGCACGAACAGCAGACGCACGACATTGGCGTTCCAGCCGAAGTATTCGGCCAGACCACCGCAGACCCCTGCGATCCAGTTGTCGCCGGTGGAACGGGTAAGGCGGCGGACGGGTGCGGTCATCGGATTTCCCTCTCGAAGTCGGTCGGTACGCCATCAACTCTGCGCCGAGCGACCGTGTCGAGGCATCGGGCCACCGACCGATCTCGACCCTGATTTCCACGGCATCCGTCTCAGGGAGAAACCCCGAACGCGGGAGTGCGCGGCGCCCGGTGGCGACCGGGTGCGAATGCCGCGACGGAGCACGGCAGACTTCTCCAGGTGAGCACCACTCTGCATGCGCGCGGATTGTCCGCGGGACACGGCGAACGCACCCTGTTCGACGACCTCGACATGACCCTCGCGCCCGGTGACGTGATCGGCCTGGTGGGGGTGAACGGGGCGGGGAAATCGACGCTGATGCGGATGCTCGCCGACCGTGACGCTCCCGCGGGCACCATCACCTTGAGCCCGCCCGACGCGACGGTGGGTTACCTGGCACAGGAGCCGGAACGTGTCCCCGGGGAAACGGTGCTCGAATTCCTCGGTCGGCGTACCGGAGTGACCGAGGCACAGCACGCCATGGACGCGGCCGCGTTGCGATTGGGCGAGGGCGGCGACGACGATTACACCCCCGCCCTGGAGCGTTGGCTGGCACTCGGCGGCGCCGACCTGGAGCAGCGGGCCGAGGAGGTCGCGGCGGATCTCGGGCTCACCGAATCGCTCGTCGGCGGCCTCGACACCCCGATGACCGGGCTGTCCGGTGGACAGGCCGCGCGCGCGGGACTGGCCTCGGTGCTGCTGTCGCGCTTCGACATCCTGCTGTTGGACGAGCCGACCAACGATCTGGACCTCGACGGTCTGGCGAAACTCGAGCAGTTCGTCACGGCCGTGCGAGTGCCGCTGATGGTGATCAGTCACGACCGGGAATTCCTGGCACGCACGGTGAACGGGATCATCGAACTCGATCTGGCGCAGCAGCAGGTCGGCCTGTACGACGGCAATTACGACTCGTACCTGGCCGAACGCGCGATCGCTCGCCAGCATGCCCGCGAGGCGTACGACGAATACTCCGATACGCGATCCGGCCTCGAGGCGCGCGCCCAGATGCAGCGCAACTGGCTCGAGCACGGCGTACGCAACGCTCGTCGCAAAGGTAAGACCGACTCGGACAAAGCCGGTCGCAAGATGCGTGCCGAATCCACCGAGAAACAGGCCGCCAAGGCCCGCCAGACCCAGCGCAGGATCGAACGGCTCGACGTCGTCGAGGAACCGCGCAAGGAATGGGAGCTGCGCATGACGATCGCCGCGGCCCCGCGCAGCGGATCGGTGGTCGCCACGTTGACCGATGCCACGGTCACGCGCGGAGATTTCACGTTGGGTCCGGTCACCACCCAGGTCGACTGGGCCGACAGGATCGTTCTGACCGGCGCGAACGGATCGGGCAAGTCCACCCTGCTCGCGATGCTGCTCGGCAAATTGAAACCCGACACCGGGACGTGTTCGCTCGGCTCGGGCGTCGAAATCGGCGAGGTCGATCAGGTGCGCGAACTGTTCCGCGGCGACACCCCACTGGCCGAGACCTTCGGCACCGAGATGCCCGACTGGCCCGATGCCGAGGTCCGGACGCTGCTCGCGAAATTCGGGCTGCGCGGGCAGCACGTCGGACGCTCCTGTGAAACCTTGTCCCCCGGTGAGCGCACCCGTGCCGCGCTCGCGCTGTTGCAGGCGCGAGGAGTGAATCTGCTGGTGTTGGACGAGCCGACGAACCATCTCGACCTGGCCGCCATCGAGCAGTTGGAACAGGCCGTCGAATCCTTCACCGGCACCATGCTGCTCGTCACCCACGATCGCCGCATGCTCAACGCCGTCACCTCCACCCGCCGCTGGCGTATGGCGGACGGGCGACTCATCGAAGAGGGATAGGGGCGCGGAGACGGTTCGCCCCGCCGGCGAACCGACCACCGCACGACTCGATACCGCGACCGTAATGACCGCTTCACCCGTTGCCACGGTCACCGCCGATCCGCGACACCGCCGGCGGCGTAGCGCAGCACACCGGGTGCGGAATCGTGCGAGCCGCGTCACAGAACAGCCGCGCGGCCGGGATCGGTTCCGCAGCGCCCGGATCGAGGTCGGTTGTCGGAGTTACACCCGCCTTCGCATACCCTCTCGCCGTGGCCGGGAGTTCGCCGTGGCATGCCGCTACCGGTCCGGAATCGAGCCGTCCGATCAACTCCATGGCTTGCCGGTATCCACGCCGACCACGGTGCCGCAGCACCTCGCGCGCCAACCGAACCGGCGAAACACCTTGTTCGACAACCGCTTCCAGCGTCGCGGCGGCGACATCCCGGCTCGCGATCCTGGCGACATCGACGGCGGTACGCGCCGCGGTGGTGGTCAGCGTCCCCCTGATCAGTTCGAGCTCGGCGGATTCGGCGTGATCACGGTGCACGAACAACTGCGCCGACCGGGCCGGGCGCGCGCCGAGCACATGGGTCGTTCGGGTATCGGCGACCGCGAACCCGTGTAGTTGCGCGGCGGTGTCGTAGGCGGCGATCACGGAGGTGAGACCGGTCGTGAGCCGCGCGGCCTCCACCCGTAATTCCGGGACCGGCGGTGTATCCGCCTCGCGGTAGACGCCACGGAAGACCCGCATCCACTCCCCGCGGTCCACCAGGACGCGCATTTCACCCCTGGTGTATTCACAGAGCACCTGCCACACGGCGAATGCACCGAATTGCTTGTCTCGTGCCTGTTCCAGTCCTGGTCGCATGGGCCGAGTCTCGTCAACGGCGGCACCACCGACCTTCGACCGACCTGGGAAAACACTAGGCCTGTGGATAACTCTCGACCTGTGGATTTCGAGAAACCCCGCCCCGGATCGACAGCCGCGCTACATCCCGACGAAGTCGATCATCGGCGCGGGATAACCTGCGACACCGCCGTTCTCGCGCCAGGGGCGATGCGCCGCCGCACCCGCCAACTCGGCCACCTCCGGCACCCACCGTCGCACGTACACGCCGTCCGGATCGAAGCGTTCCGCTTGCCGCAGCGGGTTCAGGACCCGGTTCGGCCTGGTGTCTGTCCCGGTTCCGGCGACCCACTGCCAATTGAGCTGATTGTTCGCCAGATCCGCGTCGACCAGCCAACGCAGGAAATGGTCGGCGCCGATCCGCCAGTCCACGCGCAGCGATTTCGTCAGGAAACTGGCCGCGATCAGCCGCGCGCGACCGTGCATCCAGCCCTCGGCGCGCAATTGGCGCATTCCCGCGTCGACGATCGGATATCCGGTACGCCCCTCCGACCACGCTTCGACGGCCCGCGGATCCTCTTGCCACCGAATCGACCGGTCGTGATAGTCCTTCCAGGCGACGGCGGGGCGGGCGGCGAGCAATTGGTGGTGGAAGTCCCGCCACGCCAACTGGCGGGCGAAGGCCGATCCGCCTTCGCCGGTGACATCGGTCCGGTGCAGCACTTCCGACGCCGACAGACAGCCGAAATGCAGATACGGCGAGAGCCTGGAGGTGGCATCCGCCACGAGGTCGTCGCTGCGTGCCGCGTAGTCCTCGACGGGGCCGGACAGCCACTCGGTCAGCAGTTTTCGGCCGGTCGTCTCGCCCCCGACGGCCAGTTTCGGCGACGTCTCACCGCGACAGATCGACTCGACGGTGGGCAGATCACCCGCCGCGATTCTCGGCAAGGTGATCGCGTGCGGGCGCGGAAGCGGTGCGCGCCGATGGACGTCCATCCATTTGCGGAAATACGGCGTGAACACCGCGAAATGGTCGCGACCTGTCGACGGGACGACGGCTTCGGGCGCCACCGTCATGACGGAGGCCTCGTGCACTCGCAATTCGCATCCGCGCGGCACCAGCCGTTCGCGCAGCGCGTTCTCCCTACGTCTGCTGTAGCCGCTGGCATCGGCCGCGATATGCACGACGTCGGCGCCGACCTGGGCCACGATCTTGTCGACCTCGTCGACTACCGTGCCGCGTCGGACGACCAGTCGACCACCCATCCCCTTCAGTTCACCGTCGAGTTCGGCGAGGGCGGCGGCCAGGAACGCCGCGCGATTGGGGGTCGCCGCTCGGCCCGCCAGAATCGTGTCGTCGAGGACGAACAGCGGCACCACCTTCTCGGCGCGGCATCCCGCGGCCAGGGCCGGATTATCTCGCACCCGCAGATCCCGGGTGAACAGCACAATTCCGACACCGACCACGCTGTCGCACCTCTTTCGCTGGAAAGTGTTACCACAGAACGTCTTCCGCGCGACAACCACGAGGGTCGCGCCGCGACGGCAGTGGGCGGCTCAGCCCCTACCGGCGCGGCGCGCCCTCGCGGACGTCGCGTCACCGATCCCACCAACACTTCGGCGTAACCCATGATAGCCGATAAACGATGCAAATTCGATGCAAACTTCGGAAACCGGAAGATAGCGAACAGCACCGACGTTGGCGAAAGACAGCCCGGATGCACGCACCTCAATGATTCACCATCCCGAAACACGATTGTACGAGGCGTAAACGATGCATACGGAGGATTCGGGCGTGGTTGCCACAGACACGCCGACCGACCTCGTGCTACCGCGAGCTCGGTCGCACTCGATGAGCAGCGCACTGCGACACCGCTGACTGCGTGCCATGGCGACGTGACGAACTCGCATCCACACCGGCGAAAACCGATCGGCGGGCATGCCTACCCGGTAAATCCCGGTCGGCCGCGGCCGACGATCGGGCTTTCTACCTATACCGAGGCGACACGCTTGGCGAGATCATCGGCCAACTGCCGCGCCTGCACCGGATCGGTCGCCTCGACCATGACCCGAACCAATTGCTCGGTACCACTGGGCCGCAACAGGACTCGGCCGGAATCACCGAGAATTCGCTCGGCTTCGCGTACCGCGTCCAGCACTTCGGGCGCGCGAGCGACCAGTGATTTGTCGGTGACGGGCACATTCACCAGCACCTGCGGCACCGTCGTCAGCACCGCTGCCAGGTCGGACAGCTCGCGCCGGGTCTGTGCCATGCGCGCCATCAGTTTGAGACCGGTGAGAATGCCGTCCCCGGTGGTGCCGAAACGCGGCAGGACGGTGTGACCGGACTGTTCACCACCGAGGGTGTATTTGCCGCGGCGCAGTTCCTCCAGCACGTAGCGATCGCCGACCGCGGTGGTGCGCAACGTGATTCCGGCCTCTCGCATGGCGATATGCAGGCCGAGATTACTCATGACGGTGGCGACCAGGGTGTCCTCGACCAGTTCGCCCGCTTCCCGCATGGCGATGGCGATGATCGCCATGATGGCGTCACCGTCGACGATCGTTCCCCGCGCGTCGACCGCGAGACAGCGGTCGGCGTCACCGTCGAGGGCCAGGCCCAGGTCGGCGCCGTGTTCGACCACGGCGGCCTGTACCTGCTCGAGATGCGTGGAACCGCAGCCGTCGTTGATGTTGAGGCCGTCGGGTTCGGCATTGATGGCGATCACGGTCGCGCCCGCCTCGCGGAAGGCGGCGGGGCCGACCTCCGAGGCCGCGCCGTGCGCGCAGTCCAGGACCACGGTCAGACCGGTCAGATCCTGCCCGGCCGCCTCGACCAGATGTTCGACGTACCGTTCGTGCGTGCCCTCCAGGCTGTACCGATCGGGGATGTTCGAGCCGTGATCGCGCGCGCCGGCGGCGTTGAGCACGCGTCCGATCCCCGCGCCGGTCGGGCGGTGCGGTGTGCGCTCGTCGATCAGCGCTTCGATCCTGTCCTCGACGGCGTCGTCGAGTTTGTGCCCGCCCGCGGCGAAGATCTTGATCCCGTTGTCCGGCATGGGATTGTGCGACGCGGAGATCATCACGCCGAGGCACGCGTCGTAGAGCCCGGTGAGATAGGCGACAGCCGGTGTCGGCAGCACACCCACCGAGAGCACGTTCACCCCGGCGGCCGTGAGCCCGGCGGTGACCGCCGCTTCGAGCATCTCGCCCGAGGCGCGCGGATCGCGGCCGACGACGGCCAGCGCCCGCTTCTTGCCCCTGCTCAGGATCTGTGCCGCCGCCCCCGAAACCGCGAGCGCCAGTTCCGGACTCAGCGAATCGTTGGCCAGTCCACGGACTCCGTCGGTGCCGAACAAACGTCCCATAGTCGTCCCTCGTTGCCCTTCACGAGAAATACAGCAATACAGCACGAGAGCAGGCGACCAGCGATTGCTGGAAACCTGCTCTCATACAGCTGCCGCGCCGACCATACCGCTCCCGGCACCGCGTAGGTGCCGGAAAGCGGGGGCCGACGATGCCAAAATCAGCGCTTCGAGTACTGGGGCGCCTTACGCGCCTTCTTCAGACCGTACTTCTTACGCTCGGTGGCACGCGGGTCACGGGTCAGGAAGCCCGCCCGCTTGAGGGCGGGACGGTCGTCCGGGGTGACCTCGATCAGCGCGCGGGCGATGGCCAGACGCAGGGCGCCCGCCTGTCCCGACGGGCCGCCACCGTGCAGGCGAGCGTGGATGTCGAAGGACTCGACGCGCTCGACGGTGACCAGCGGGGACTTGACCAGCTGCTGGTGCACCTTGTTCGGGAAGTAGTCCTCGATGGTGCGACCGTTGAGCACGAAATTGCCCGAGCCCGGGGTCAGCCGCACGCGAACGACGGCTTCCTTACGACGGCCGACGGTCTGCACCGGGCGATCGATCAGGACCGGGGCGTAGGTGGCGGGTTCGGCCTCGTAGCCGTACTCCTCCTCGACGACCTCGACGGTGCCGTCGGCGTCGAAGGTCTCCTCGACGGCCTCTTCGGTGTATTCCTCGGGCGCGGTCACTGGGCCACCTGCTTGATCTCGAACGGAATGGGCTGCTGAGCGGTGTGCGGATGCGTCGGGCCCGCGTAGACCTTCAGCTTGCCCGCGATCGCGTTGCCGAGCTTGTTCTTCGGGATCATGCCCTTGACGGCCTTCTCCACCAGCCGGTCGGGGCGGCTCTCCAACACCTGACCGACAGTGCGCGACTTGAGGCCGCCCGGGTGGCCGGAGTGGTGGTGGATCAGCTTGTCCGCCTTCTTGTTGCCGGAGATGGCAACCTTGTCGGCGTTGATGATGATGACGAAATCGCCACCGTCGAAGTTGGGGGCGTAGGTCGGCTTCGTCTTGCCACGCAGCAGATTCGCTGCCTGGACGGCGAGACGGCCGAGCACTACGTCAGTGGCGTCGATGACGTACCACTTGCGGGTCACGTCACCTGCCTTGGGGCTGTACGTAGGCACAGTGCTTCCCTGTCTGTAGTCGGTGTTGCCGGCCAAGCGTGCGATCGAGGCTGTTCCCGGCGGCCGGTGGAGACCCGGGCCTCGAAGATGCCGCACGCCGACGAGCCACGATACCAGGAGGGTATGGCTCGGGAAGAATCGCCTCAGATCACGACCGGCGGACCCGGATCGCCCACACCGGGCGCCCCCGGAACCACGAAGCGCAGGTTGTCGGTGTTCGGCTCGGCGCAGCCGGGATCCTCGCCGCGCGCGTGCGCGATCGCGGGGCCACGTTCGACACCCACACGCGGGGTGAACGCGCACGCCGCCGCGTCGAGCGAACCCGCCAGTTCGACGCGATCCGAGTCGGGCGAGAAGGCCACCGCCAGCAGCGCGGCCACGCCGACCACGGCGTGCGCGCCGAACAGGTTGTCCTTGATCTTGTTCCAGCGGGTGCCCTTGCGGGAACCGGACTCGTCGTCCTCTTCCGCGCCGGGCGGGCTCTGCCACTGGGCCGGGCGTGCCTGATCCTGCGGCGGATAGGGCGAGCCGGGCGCGGACGCCTGCTGTCCCGGCGCCGGGAACTGTTCCCTGGTCTCCGGCGGTCGGGTGAATCGGCTGCCGAGTTCGGCCAGATGCGGCGGAAGTCCGCGAGACATCTCCTCGCGGGTGACCCTCGTCGTCGGTTCCTCGCTCGGCGCGGGCTCGGGCGGCGCCGTCGGATATCCCGGACCGTAGGTGACGGCGGGTGGCGTGCGCGGTTCGACCGGCGGCGGGGGCGCGGCCTGCGGCGGCACCTGGTCGACCGGTCGACGGACCGTCTCGGGGGAGGGCGCGTCGTGGCGCGGGGCGACAGGTTCCGGTTCGGCCGATTCGCTGTCGGTCACCAGCAGATGGGTGGCGCCGAGCACGAGGGCGTGCATCGGGTGGTCGGCCACCCGCAGACGATGACCGAGATGATTCTGGAAGGCGTACCGCAGCGCCTCGTTGAAGCAGACGTTGCCGCAGAGCAGCACGGTCGAGGTGTCGGCGCCGATCGCGCGGGCGGCCGCCATCACCTCGATCACCACGTTGTCCGCCGAACGGGCGTCGCGCATGGCTTCCGCGGTCACCGCGACGTCCACCGATTCGGTCGGCTGCTCGTCGTCCCCGTGCACCGCGACCACCAGCATGGTCCGGCCGTCGGAATACACCCCCGTCGCGCCGTTCCCCCTCGGAGCGCGCTCGTCGGGAGCGCGGACCAGTCCCAGCGCCCGCACGTAACCCGAGAGCGCCACGCTTTCGGGCAGCGGCTCGACCGCGACGTCGAGCTGCTCGACCATCTCGACGTAGATGTCGATCTTCTCGTCGGGCCAGCCGTCCGGATACGGCAACGCCACCACGTCGGGCCTGCCGCGCAGATACTCGCCGACAGCGGCCAACGGGTTGTACATCCTGGCCCGGAACACGAGTTCCGCGGGCCACGTCGCACCCGCGATCACGATCTGCGGATGCCCGAGAATGTCACGCACATCGGCGATGGCCATGCCCAGATCCGGCCGTTGCCGCTCGACCCCCGCGGTATGCAATCGGCCCGACGAATCGGCCAGAAGATAGGCGGGCGGTGTATACGTCCCTTCCACCTGAACCGGGCGGATCGGCGTGTCCGCACCGCCCGCAGCCACCGACACCACATCCCATCCGAGATGCACTGCCCCTACTCGCACCGTCACAGGCATAAGTGTGCCTGGTGCGTGGACGTCGTGCTCGCGATCCCCGTCATCGAGACGGCGCCGAACGGATCGGTGTCACTCACGCGGCGGACTTCTTCAGCCGCAGCCTGCTCCAGGTGAAAACGGCCAGGATCGCGGTAATCACCAGCAGCAGCGCGATATCGAGAATCCAGGTGCCGGACGTGTGATCCCACAGTCCGTCGGGTTGGGAGTTGAGGAAGATTTCCCTGATGTTCACCGTCGACGCACCCGCCGCGTAACCCCATCGGGAGGGGAACAGCCACGACACCTGTTCCAGGCCCGGCCTGCCGGTCACCGGGATCAGACCGCCCGCCATGACCAGCTGGACCATGATCATCACCACGAGCATCGGCATGACCTGCTCGTTCGATTTCGCCAGGCTCGACAGCAACAGACCGAACACCACGCAGCAGACCGCGGTCAGCGCGATATCGACGTACAACTCGACGCTGCCCGAGGGGATCAGCGAGCCCGCGCCCGGCGGCTTCTTGCCGATGAGGGTGATCGCGATGAGCACCGCGGCCTGCAGGAATGCCGTGATGCTGAAGACGGCGATCTTGGCCAGCAGATACGCCGACGGCAACAGGCCGACCGCGCGCTCGCGGTGGAAGATCGTCCGCTCGCCGACCAGGTCGCGCACCGTGAGGGTCGCTCCCATGAAACAGGCGCCCAGAATCAGCACGACGAGCAACTGCTGGGCTTCCGCGCCGCCGGAGGGGGTGATGGCGCCCGACACCGGGTCCTGGACGAGTCCGCCCGCGGTGAAACCGTTCTTCCCTGGCACCACCAGGGACAACGCGCCGAGAATGAAGGGCAGGACGAGCAGGAAGGCCAGATATCCACGGTCGGCGAATATCAGGCGGACCTGTCTGCGCATCAGTGTGGAGAACTGTTTGACGCCACTGGCGCGTGGTGGGCGGCCCGCCGATCCCGGTTGGACGGGCGCGGGAGCGGGAGCCGGGGGGATGAAGGCCTGACGGGACCGGTAGGCGGCGAAGGCCTGGTCCGGGTTGGACGCCACATTCGCGAAGATCTCGGCCCAGTCGCTGGTGCCCATCGCACCGCCGACGCCCGCGGGATGTCCGCAGAACGCGGTCTTACCGCCCGGCGCGAGCAGCAGCACTTGATCGCACATATCGAGGCAGGCGACCGAGTGAGTGACCACGATGACGACGCGACCCGCGTCCGCCAGTTCGCGCAGCATGACCATGACCTGGCGATCCAACGCCGGATCCAGGCCCGAGGTGGGTTCGTCCAGGATCAGCAACGAGGGGCCGGTGAGCAGTTCCAGCGCCACCGACGCGCGTTTGCGCTGGCCTCCCGACAGCCGATCCACCCGGGTGTCGGCGTGTTCGGTGAGCGAGAGTTCCTTCAGGACACCGTCGATGACCTTCTGACGATCCGCTTTGCTGTTGTCGGGCGGCAGCCGCAATTCCGCGGCGTAACCGAGCGCTTGGCGGACCGTGAGCTGGCGGTGCAGCACGTCGTCCTGCGGGACCATGCCGATCCTGGAGCGCAACGCCTCGTATTCGGCGTGCAGGTTGCGGCCCTCGAAGGCCACCACACCGCCCGAGGGCTGTGTGCTGCCCGCGATGAGTTTGGACAGCGTCGACTTACCGGCGCCGGACGGCCCGATCAGCGCGGTCAGGGTGCCACGACCGGCCTGCATGTTGACGTCGACGAGCAGCTGCTTGTTGCCCTCGACGGTGAATCCGACACCGTGCACGCTCAACCCCTGCTCGGCGACCGGCTTCTGCCGATGCACCAGCGTGCCCTGCTGGACGACGAAGTCGATATTGCCGATCGTGACGATGTCGCGTTCGCGCAGCACCGTGCGCTGCTGGCGGGTGCCGTTGACGAAGGTGCCGTTGGCGGATCCGAGATCCTCGATGGTCAGCCCCTCCGAGGCGGCGACCAGCCTGGCATGTTTGCGCGAGGCGAGCGGATCGTTGACGACGATCTGGTTGTCGGTGGTGCGGCCGATGGCCAGCCCGCCGGGCGGGAGACGATCGGCGCGGGCGATCGGCGAGGTCGACGGCCGCGCGCGCAACGGTGGCAGCGCCGAGGTGTCCGCCCTGGTCGTCATATTGAAATTCGGCTGCTGCGGGACCGGAGGCTGTGCGACCGGAGGCTGCGGGACCGACTGCTGCGGCAGCGGAAGTTGCGGCGAGGACTGCGACGCCACCGGCTGCTGCGGTGTCGGCGGCTTCGGCAAGGCCTGCGACGACGATTGCGGCGGCGCGGGCGACTGCGCCATCGGCTGCGCCCCCGACTGCGACGGCACCGGCTGCTGCGGACGTTGTTGCTGGCCGGGAGCGGGACGATTCGGGTGCTGATAGCTCGGGCGCTGTCCCTGCTGCGGCTGGGCGACCGGGGGCGTCATCGGCCGCTGCTGACGCGGCTGCGGCGCGGACGGAAGCAGATGCAGCAGCGGCCCACTGATCGCGTCACCGAGACGGACCTGCGTCGGGCGATCGATCGCCACCGGCTGACTCAACCGTCTGGCGTCGACGAAAACACCGTTGGTACTGCCATTATCGGAGAGAACCCAGCCGCTCCCCTGCCAGGCGAGCGTCGCGTGTACCCGTGAAACCAGCGGGCTGTCCACGAACAAGGTGACCTCTGGTGCGCGGCCCATGGTGATCTTCTGACTCGAATCGAAGACCCGATCGGTTCCATCATGGCGCACGGTGATGGTCTGCGCCCCCGGTGAAGACATGCAGCGGATACTATGCCATCACCCGGACATCGGCGGTGCCCCCGACGCGCCTTTTGTCCCGATCCGGTGCCCGACGCGAACATCATTCCGGCCGACTTAGGGGGAGCCTTGCCGAAACTCCGAGCGACAGCGGTCATATCGGCGCTGTTGTGCGCGGTAGTGCTGCTGGGGGGCTGCACACGTCTGGTGGACGGGCGCGCGGTCTCGGTATACGACGACCCGTTCAAGGTGGCGGGACTGCCGACGACCAGCGGCCCCAGCGGCCCGAAGGCGAACGTCCCCGATTCCGACCTCACCGCCGTCAACGGCGACGGAGGCGCCGCGGACACCCTGGCGCTCAACGCCGTCGACGATATCCAGGCCTACTGGCGGACCGAATTCCCCAAGAACTTCGACGGCGAATTCGTCCCGGTGGACCGGTTGCTGTCCTGGAACGCGAAGGCGCCGCGCAGCCAGGCGCTCGAATTCTGCAAGGAGACCACCTACCACCTGGTCAACGCCGCGTACTGCCGACTCGACAATTCCATCGGCTGGGACCGCGAGGTGCTGCTGCCGACCATGGAGGAGACCTTCGGCAAGATGGCCGTGGTCATGGTGCTCGCCCACGAATACGGTCACGCGATCCAGAACATGGCCAAGATCGTCGATTCCAAGGATCCGGTGATCGTCAAGGAGCAGCAGGCCGACTGCTTCGCGGGCGCGTTCATGCGTCACACCGCCGAGGGCAAGTCCGAGCATTTCACCATCAACACCTCCGACGGCCTGAACTCGGTGCTCGCGGCGACCGTCGCCATTCGCGACTCCGACCCCGACGATCCCGAGAGCGTGCACGGTTCGGCCTTCGAACGCGTCACCGCCGTTCAGATCGGTTTCACCGACGGTCCCGAGGCCTGCAAAGGCATCGACATCGACGAGATCAATTCGCGGCGCGGCAATCTCCCCCAGTCCTTCGACGGTGACGACAACCGCGGCGAGTATCCGATCGACAAGAGCACGCTGATCGAACTGAGCAAGGCGCTCGCCGCGATCCTGCCGGTCGCGAACCCCCCGACCTACGACTACAACGGCGCGAAGATCGACTGCCGCGACGGTGTCACCACCGAACCGGTGTCCTACTGCCCGACGAAGAACACCATCGCCACCGATGTCCCGGCCCTGGCCGAACGCGGGACCGCCGACAGCGAGGAAGCCGACAATCCGTTACCGCTGAAGGTGACCGGCGATTACAACGGCTACGTGGTGTTCATCGCGCGCTACACCCTGGCGGTCCAACTCGGCCACGGCCAGCCGCTGGTCGGCGCGAAAGCCGGACTGCGCGCCGCGTGTCTGGCCGGAGTCGTCACCGGCAAACTGGCCGACCCCGAGCGCACGCGCAACGAGGGTGACATCACCCTCGCCGCGGGCGACCTCGACGAGGCGGTATCGGGCCTGCTCACCGATGGTCTCGCCGCCAGCGACATCCAGGGCAAGACCGTGCCGAGCGGATTCGCCCGGGTCGACGCGTTCCGTGCCGGCGTGCTCAACGGCGAGAACACCTGCATTTCCCGCTACTCGTAACGCGCGTCAGCCGCCGAAGGGCGGCGGCGCCGCGGGCTCGTAGCGCAGCACGCGGTTGCCGATCATCACCTCGGTGCCCTGCACCAGGATCATCGGCTGATTCGGGGTGAGCCGGACCCAGTCCCGGTAGCCGGGCAAGCGGGTGCGGGTGCCGTTGGTCGACCCCCGGTCGATCACGGTCACATCCCAATTCACGAGATGGACCTCGGCGTGCGCACGCGACATCCCGCCCGACGAATCGTCCACCTTCAGCGGGATCAGCCCACGTTGCACGGCATCGGAATGCTCCGGATCGCGTCCGATGACCGCGTCGGCGGCCAACATGTAGGTCATGCCGTCGTCGAGGACGAGCATGCCGAGCGGCGGACGCACCACCTCGATCAACTGCTGGGTCTGATCGACCGGCATCCCGCACACCGTGCAGAACGCCGATCGAGGATCGCTGGGATGGGCTCGCGCGCATTTGAATCCCAGCACCTTGACGGTGAGCGCGGTCGCCTTCGCCGTCGCCTCCAGCCTGCGCTGTAGATCCGGGTCGGGTCGCGGCGCCGGGTTGGTGCCGCCGAGCTGAGTCAGGGCGTGGTGCGGATCGGGTTGTTCCGCCACCGAATCCAGCATCGACGTCGCCGCCTGCGTGGCCGTGACGTGCGGTGCGGGCTCGGGCGGCTCCGGGCGCTGCTGCGCCGCCCGGGGTTCGGGATCGATACGCGCGGTGGGCAACGGCGCTTGTTCACGCGACACCGAGGCCCCCGCTCGGCCGGGATCGCTCGACCGCGCGCCGTCGGACCACACGATCGCGCCCGCGGCCTGCGCGATGCCCTCGACCAGCCAGCCGATCCCTCTGCCCGCGGGCAACTCCGGGATACGGCCGTCGCCGCCGTCGACGAACAGCGCGACAGCGCGCGACGGAATCGACGCGACCCGGTCCACGGTGAACGCCGCGTCACCACCGCGGAAGAACTCGGTCCGACCGGCGTCCTCCAACACCACCGTCACCGCGCCGTGCAGGAAAATCGCCATTCCCCCGTGCTCGGCCGAGGACAGAATGCCGAAATCGATCGGCACACCCGGACTGATCTGCTCCGCGTGCTTCATCAACCAGCGCGTCGCCTGGCGCGCAATGAACGCACCCGGACCTTCGGGTTGCCGCTCGACGGCGTCACGCACCAGTTCGGCCAACGACTCCACGGCGACGGCCGCGGACGAATCCGGGGTCGGCTCCCCGCCGCCCCGATGCGCGACCAGCACCACCGCGCCCGCGACCCTGGCGACAACGTGGTTCCCGGCGACGACTTCGACCTGCCGCTCCTTCAACGGAATCCGCCTACTACGCGGGCCGGGGTCGTCGCCATACCCAACAGGGTAGTGCGCGACCGCCCGCCGAGTACGGGTTGGTCACGATCGGCCGCCACACACGGGGGGCAGCGCGAGCCCGGAATCAGCGGTCGCTCTGTCCCCGCTCCATCCGGTAACTTCGGAGGGCACATACGGGAGGAACGAGGGGCCTGTCATGGTTCGGATTTCGCGCGTCGCATCGGTGGCGGCATGCGTACTGGTGGCCGGGTTGCTGAGCGCCTGCGGCGGGGTAGCGGGGACGGCGGTTCCCGGGGAGCTCGACGTACGAAAGCTGGAAGTCGGCACCTATCCCGTCGACGCCCACGAATACGATCAGAACTCCTCCGGAAAAGGCTCGTTGCTGGAGGGTATGCGCATGGCCGACGCGGTCGTGCCGAGTGTGCAGATCGACTCGTCGCTGAAATTCGGCCGGGGCAGCACCGTACTCACCGACGCCACCGAAGCACTCGACTTCCTCGCCAAAGTCTCGAAACCGGTACTCGACAACCGCAAATACATCACCGGCTTCGCCGCGAGCGGCGCGGACAAACCCGACCCGGCGGGCGAGACGCGTCCACCGTCGGACGCCACCGCCGTCACCAACGTCCTGCTGCGCTTCCCCGACGAGGCCTCGGCCAAACTCGCCGCGCGCGAACTCGAGGACGCCGACCTGAGCGTCTCCCCCGACAACCGCAAGATCCCCTCGACCAAATACCCCGACGCGTACGTGCATTGGCGACCCGGCGTACCGAACGTCGGCGCGTTCCACGCGCACAAGGAGTTCGTGATCTCGCTGTTCGTCCAGCGTCCCCGCGCCGACAGCACCGACCTGCTGAACTGGGTCGACCGCACCCTCGCCGCGCAGGTCCCCGCCATCGACAACTTCCGCGCGACCCCCGTCAACCAATTCGACTCACTGAAGGTCGACCCCGACGGCCTGCTCGCCCGCGTCGCCGTCGCCGACCGCAAGGGCCACACCCCCGACGACGACTCCTTCGCCATCTACGGCCCCAACCACGGCATCCACTCCGCGGACGACGAATCGGTCACCCAGAAACTCCTGCAGGACACCGGCGCCGACAAAGTCGCGATCGTCGACGCGAGTTCGGTCACCCGGGTCCGCGATTTCGACGCCGCCCGCAAACTCGTCGACGGCCTCATCGACACCGCGGGCGACAAGTTCGACCCCATCACCGCACCCACCGACGTCCCCGGCGCCAAATGTCTGCAACTCAACAGCCGGGGTGACCTGGAAAAGGATTACAAATACCGCTGCTACGTCCCGTACAAGCGGTACGTGGGCGTCGTGACCAGCGACAAGGAACCCGATGTGCGGCAGAAGGTAGCGGCCCAATACGCCCTGCTGGCCAATAGTTTGTGAGGTCCACAGGGGGCTTGTCAGCGAATTCTCAGCAGGGGCGGAAGGCACCGTGAAGTCCCAAGAGAGCAGGGTCGCGGGACGAACGCTCGCAATGCCGGTGCAGTAGCATGCCCGGAGATCGTGGGTATCGAAGGGGGAGCAGTGAATTTCGTCAGGCGTCCGATGGCCCGCGCCGCCTACGCCCTACTCGTCACCGGTGTCCTGATGGCTGGTGCAGCATGCGGATCGGAAATCTCGGGTACACCCGAACGAACGCCCTCCGATACGTCGCAACTCGACGTCGGCAACTATCCGACAGCACCACGCGGAATCGGTAACGCCAAGAACGATAAACAGGCCCGCGCTCGTGAATCACAACGCCTCGCAGATTTTGTCATGCTCCCGTACGAGGCCGACCCCAGTTACGTAGAGGACACCTGGGCCGTTCGGTCGCATGTGGTACTGAATCGGAAATCGCTCGATCGGCTTGTCATCAACGACACCTTCGACGATGTCGCGAAAGATCTGGTAGCAGGCTGGGTCAATGCCTGGTCGACGGGAGGTGCCGTCGACGCCCCGCGACGCGTGTTGAACATCGCGGTGCTGATGTTCCCGGACGCACAGACTGCGGCACAGGTCGGGCCGACACTCGAACACGACGATTTCACCTACAACCGCGACAACGAACCGGTGTCGATTCCCGAACACCTGAACACGACGGCGCATTGGCGTCCCGGCGTCTCCTCGATCGGTTCATGGACGGTCAAGGATCGCTACGTCGTCTTCATCAAGGTCATCGATGACACCGCCGCCCCCGATCTGCTCTCGCTGACCGGTCATGTGGATCGAGCGCTCGACGTCCAACTGCCGCTGTTGGACAAGTTCCAGCCGACTCCCGCTGCCGAACTGCCTCGTATACCGCTCGATCCCGGGGGGCTCCTGGGTCGCACCCTGCCGAGCAATCCCGAATCCCCGATGCGGGCCGAACCCGATGGGCTCTATACCGGCCGCGGGTCGGTGACGCTCCTGGTCGCGAGCCCGGACACGCTACCCGAACTCGAACGTAGCGGCATCGATCTGGTTTCGTTCGGCGATGCCGTCGTCTTCCGAAGCCGAAACGCATCGGGTTCGGAATCACTGTGGCGGGCGTGGCGCCCTTCATCCGATCTCGACGAAAAAGAGAGAAAGGTCGGTGGGCCGACCGGGATCCTGAACGATATCGAATGTGTCGCACATCTGGTGAAGGCCGGAGATCCCTCTTCGGCCGTCGCATTTCACCGATGCGTTTTCCGAGTCGACCGCTACACCGTACAAGTGGCGGGCAGATCGCTGCAGGACGTCCACCAGAAGGTCTCCGCGCAGTACGCCCTGCTGACGAGCAACTGAGGACGGACACCACGTGACGAAACGACTCCGTGTCATCGCCGCACTGGGCGCCTGTGTCGCCCTCGTGGCCGGTTGCGCCGGTTCTATCGTCGGAAACCCGCAACCTGGATTGGCCCCAGTTGCGGTGGAATTGCTGAAAACCGGCGGGAACGCCACTGAACCGACGCCGTTCGACCTTCGTCTCACCGACGGTGTGAAGAACGTTCGCATGATCGAATCACGCCGAATGCTGAACTACCTGATCCATCCTTTCGATATCGATCCCGAACTCACCGATACCGGCTACGTGAGGTTGATCGCGGACCCACGAACCATGACGGTGGACGGCGCTTTTCCTGAGATCTACAAACCGATCGCCGAGCGGTTCGATGTGGTGGCAGGCGCATACGCGACCAGGACCAACGGAAGCCTGCGCGCGACCAAGAAACTGATCATCTCGGTCCTGCGCTTTCCGAACGACATGATCGCGTCCAGCGCGGCGGACGAATTCGATCGCGTCAGCACACAGGCGAGGCCACGTCGACCGCTTGCGATCGACGGTTATACCGGTGCACGCGCGACCGTAGCGGACGATCTCTCGATCCTGTCCTTCCAACCCCACGGCCCCTATGTGATCGTCACCAACGCGTCTCTACCGCAGCCGAACGCGGAGGTGCTCGCGGGGCTGGTGAAGAAGACTCTCGACAAACAGATCGCCCGTTTGGACGAGCAGAAGCCGACGCCGCTGGACGACCTACTGGACTTCCCGACCGATCCGGATGGCATCATGCGTCGCACGGCTCCGAAATCGAAGGAATACACCGACCCATTCTTCAGTCAATACGACGAGATATTCGGAACCTTCGAAACGGAGGGGATCCTGCATTATCTCGCCAACCCGATCGAGGTGCGCAGGGCATTTCAGGAAGGCGGGGTCGATCTGGTCGGTCGACGGGCGAGCACCGTGTACCGAGCCCGTGACGTCCGCGGCGCCATCCTGGTGCAGACGGCACTGACCAGGCTGGCTAAGAACGAGGAACCGCTGGACCCACCGCCGGGTTTGAGTGACGCCCGATGCGTATTGCTCGAAACCAGGGACTTGAATCTGGACTTCACGTCGTTCTGCGCTGTGGTCTATGACCGATATGTCGCCGTTGTCATCGCTTCGGCGCCGACGCTGGCACGCGTCGATCGCGGCTTGCAGGAGCGGACAGCGGCTCAGTACTCGATTCTGGCGAAAAGCGAGTGAAGCCGATGCCACGTGCTCATGTCGCTACCGCCGCACTCCTCGCATTGGCACTGACCGTGGGTGCGTGCGGAGACGACGAGAGCACCACACCGAAGACACCCGAAGTCCAGATCGGCGCCTTGGACTCGGGGAACCACAACACCACGCCGATCGACGTCGAGCGAGCCCGGACCCCCGAGTCCGGTTCGATTCGCGAAGCCATCAGGATCGGCGCTGTCACACCGCTGATGGTGGATATCGACAACCGCCTCATCTTCAACTCGTCCGCGGTCTTCAATCGCAGACTGATCACACCGACCTTCCCGCCCGATGTCTTCGTCTCGACCGAGGTCGGCCCCGAGGAGTTCAATGCGGTTGCCCCCGGACTGATCGCGGGCTGGTACTCATCCGGACAGCGACGCGAAAAAGCAGAACTCGGTCGGACGGCAACTCTGCATACCCTGCGTTTCGGCGACGCCACACTGGCAGGTACCGCACTTCGGGCGCTGGCAGACCGAACGGCAGGCACCGAATACGCCATCCCGGGCCACCCGGAGACAGCGGCGAAGGCGAGCATCGGGAACTCTCTGCGCCCACCCGCCGTCGATGCCTGGTCGGCGCACAACGACATGCTGATCCACGTGCGGGTCGAGGATCCGCTCTCGGTTCCTGTGGACCCGGCCCCGATGGCCGAACTGGCCGGTCGCATCATCGATAGACAGATCGAAATGCTGTCCGCGTACGCGCCGACCCCGATCGACAAGATCGCCACCCAGCCGTTGGACGTCGACGGCATACTGAGCCGGGTTCCGCTCTATGAGAAAAATGATCTCCCGGTCATCGGCGCGAATCCGTGGGGGGTCTATCCGCGCCAGGTAGCGCTACAGGCCGAGGAGCAGCCTCATCTGGCACGTCCGGCCTTCGCGGACGCGGGAGTCGAATTCCTGGCAATCGGGAATGCCGTCCTCGTCTATCGGACACAGGACAACGCGAGTACAACCCGACTCATCGCCGCATTGCGGTCCATGATCGTGGACGAGGACATCTATCAGAAGGCCGATAGCCCACCCAATTTGCCGTCGGCGCAATGTGTCGAGGCAAAACCCAATACAACGTCGACTTCTCGAACCCGACCACTGTGCTGGGTACCGATCGGACGAGATATCGCTCAGGTCACCGGGCAGAACCTCCAGGACACCCATCAGCGAATAGCCGCCCAGTACAAATTGATGGTCGCCGATCGATGACGTCGAATGTCGTCACACCGTGCGAACGCGGGAACTCGGATTCCGGGAGCTGCGCCACGATGTGCGCGACCCCCGGCCCAACTCGTACGATCGGGCAGCCCATATCATCGAGGAGGATCGAATGGCATTGCGGCCCGGAGCAATCGTAGGTGGCTACCGCGTTCTCGACACCCTCGGCAGCGGTGGTATGGGAACGGTGTACCTCGCGCAGAACCCGATCCTGCCGCGCCGGGACGCGCTCAAGGTTCTCAGCGCCGATTTGTCGACCGACCCTGAATTCCGCGCGCGTTTCGAGCGTGAGGCCAATCTCGCAGCGGGGCTGGATCACCCGAATATCGTCGCGGTCTACAACCGTGGCGAGGAGAACGGCCAGCTGTGGATCGCGATGCAGTACATCGACGGAACCGATGCCGCCGAGGAGGCGAGAAAAGGCCCATCGGCGATGACACCCCAACGTGCGCTGCGCATCGTGAGCGAGGTCGGAAAGGGTCTCGATTACGCCCATAGACGAGGTCTACTGCACCGCGACGTCAAGCCGGCGAACTTCCTGCTCTCCACAGTCGACGGCAACGACGAGGAGCGGGTGCTGCTGACAGATTTCGGCGTCGCGAAATCCGTCGAAGACGGCCAAGACCTCACCGGCACGGGCAATTTCATGGCGACCGTGGCATACGCGCCACCCGAGCAGTTGGTCGGCAACCGCCTCGATCCGACAGCTGATATCTACAGCCTGGGATGCTCGCTCTTCAAACTTCTCACCGGACAGAATCCCTACCCCTCGACATTGCCCGCCGTGGTCATGATGGGTCATTTGCACGAGCCCCCTCCCAAACTCAGCGCCGTCCGTCCCGGGTTGCCCGCGGCATTGGACGTGGTGCTGGAGAAAGCCCTGGCCAAAGACCCGGTCCAGCGCTACCGCACCTGCCGTGAGTTCGTGCAGGACGCAGAGGCGGCACTCCACGGTGCAGCACAGCGCTACCGCGCACCGGTCACCGATCCACACGCGAATTACGTATCGCCGACCACTCATCCGCGTATGACTGTCGGCCATCCTTCCGATCCGCAGGCCACGTTCACACCCCATTTCCTCGACCGGGATCCGACCGACCAGAGCACCGTGGCGACCGAACGCAACCCCCGCGATGCCAGACTCTCGCGGTTTCGGAAACTACTGGTCCCCGCCATCGTGACGGTGGTCGTCGCGGTCGCGGTCGCCGCCGGAACGTTTTTGCTCGTCGGCGGCGGGGATTCCGGAAATTCCGGCGGCGGCGACCGACTCACGCAGATTCGCAATGCGAATCCACAGTTCGCGGGCAAGACCGTGACAGCCTTCAACTACGACAGTTCCACACTGTCGGTCGTGCTGAACCCGAGTGACCAAGCGGAATTCTTGCAGGACATGGGGTTCACCTACAGCAGCGAATACCGAGCGGTGGGCGTCGAGAAATCTCCCAGACCGTTGTCTGCCAATGCTTATTCGGCGAAAGTAGATTCTGACGTCATCATCATCGTGCGTTCCGACAGCCAGGCGGGAAACGGTGGTCTCGGCGGACTCCCCGGGTCGCTTCTGGCCGGTTCCGGAAAGTACGTGATCGTCGACGACCTGGCAACGGTTCAGGCATTCAAGATATGGACCGAACAATCCCCGAATACGCTCGCGGACAAGTTGATTCCGGTTATCACCAAAGTACTTCCCAAGCAGTAGTTCGGCGGCGCGCGTCACTCGATCCCTTGTCGTCGAGAGCATTTCGTGCGATCGGTGACTTGCCGGTAGCGTTCGGCCTGCCCGTTCGGTAGGGTGATGCCAGCCAGCCCACTCGCCAGTTCAGGTGGTAGCGAGCAGGGGGAAGGAGGGGACAGCGCTGGCAGCGACCGACGCGACAGCACCCGCGGTCGAGATATTCGAGATGTCCGGGGGGATCTCATCAAGACCCCTGTCCTCGGTGACAGCCGGTCCACCGAAGCGCAGGTGCGATTCGTGATTACCCGCCATCAGTTTTTTCCGATCTGGATGGAACCGATCGCACCCGGGGCGCGTCCAACCATATGAACAGGTCAGCTGGGCACTCGCATTTGTTGACCACGTACAGGAAGAGGAGCCGCTATGGCAGGGTCATTGAAGGCCGATAATGCACTCATCGGCCAGAAGGCCAAGGAGTTCCAAGAGCAGCACAACAACCTGATGCTCGCGATCCGCCAGTTGAAGTCCGACGAGGATGCCGTCACCAACGGCGCCAACTGGCAGGGTATGGCGCGCGACGCGTTCAACGCCTTCATGGAGCGCTACTACGTCCAGGCCGACAAGCTCAACGACAAGCTCATGGAGACCTCCGAGAAGCTGATCAAGGCCGGGTCGTCCTACGAGGACCAGGACACCGACTTCGCGCAGAAGGTGCAGGCGCAGGTCTCCAGCCTCGATCTCCCGCCGGTCTAACCACTTCCAGAAATTCACGAACAAGGAGCTGAAATATGAGCGGCAAGCCTATCTCCGCGAATTTCGCGGGTGTCGAACAGGGTGCCCGGGACATCATCCGGCGCGGCGAGGCCATTCGCGATGAGCTGGAGCAGTTTCACAAGAAGGTCGAGCAGTTCGTCGCCGAGCAGTGGGAAGGTGACGCCAACGAGGCCTTCGCCGAGTTGCAGCGTCAGTGGCAGACCCACGTCACGCAGTTGAACACCACGCTCAACGGCGCGGCCCAACTCGTGAGCTCGGGTAACTCGGAGCTGCAGAGCACCGACTCCGCGCTCGCGGGCCTCTTCTGAGTTCGACTCGGAACTGTTCGTGCCCCCGGCGATTTCGCCGGGGGCACGAACTATTTCACGACCGAAACAGAAACCCTACGGCATCACATCGACCGAGGCCGCGAACTCTTCGCAGGTCGTAGCCAGCGCTTCCCATCCGTTCCCGACGTACTGGCACCCGATGCTCACCTGGGTCCCGTGTTCCACCAAGATGTGCCAGCGCACGGTCGAGCCGCCCTCGGGCTTCTCGGTGTAGGCCAGCATCGAACGGCCGCCGAAGACGACGTCGCGGCGCAGGTCGCTGATCGTCGGCTTCTGTTTCATCTGGTCTGCCAGATCGGCGGCGATCTGTTCGTATCCGGCGTTCGGGGCGACGGAGCCCTGGATGACGGTGATTCGCAGTCTGGTGCCGTCGATCGGTGCGAGGTCGATACGGGAGCCGCCCGTGGCGGGGGTGGCCTTCCAGTCGTCGGGGATCTGAAAACGGATGCGGCCGAACACTTCCTGTGCTGGCGCGGGCGTGGCGGTGGGGGCGGCGATTCTCGTCGTCGTGGACGGGGCGGGGGCCGTCACGGTACTGCTGGGCGGGGGTGCTGCCGCCGCATCGTCGTCGGAACCACCGAGTGCCACGACCGCGCCGACCGCCGCGGCGGCGATCACGACGACGGTCGCGACAGCGCCGAGGATGTACATCGTCCGGCGCTGTTTCGGGTCCTGTTGCGCGGCCGCGCGTTCGCGCAGGGGTTGCAGCCATTCGTTCGCGGGAAACGCGGGGGCTGGGCGGTATCGGGGTTGCGGCTGTGCGGAGCGAACCAGATCGGCGCCGGTCACCGGGCGTACCTCGGCATCGGATCCGCATACCTCCAGCACCGAGGACCGGATCGTTTCGAGTTGCGCGGGAGTCGAAACGCCTACTACTCGAACGATATCGACCGGTCGGCCATCGAGGAGCGTGCCGAGCAGTGAGGACAGGGTCCGGGCGGCGCGCGGGTCGGCACCGAGGTCGGTGACCGCGAGATCCGGTTCGAATTCGCAGGATTCGAGTTGGGGACCGTGTAGGCCGGGTGTCACCGTGGACGCGGTGGTGGTGATCGCGCCGAATTCCAGGACCACGCTGCGTGCGGCGCGTGCGGCCGAGAGGTCGGTGGTCACCGAACGGATGGCCATTTCTTCGAAGGCCACGTCGGTGGTGAAGCGGCGGACGGCGGCGTCGACCACCGAACGCCTGCGCCCGCCCCATTCGGTCGGGCAGACCACGATGACACGTTCCGCGGGCGAGGCGACGCCGAGATTCTCGAAGACCGCGTCGACCAGCGCGGCCATGGATTCGACGACGGTGGGCACGCGGGGCAGGAGCGCGATCCGCTCCGCGGGGACGAACTGGACCGCGGAACTGACCTGGGTCGGAGGGGTCAGCGACTCCCCCACCACCAGATTTCCGTTGCTGCCCAGCACCACCGACGGCGGCACCTCCCAGTGGGTGGCCGGGCCGACGGCCCAGACCCTGGTGTCGGTCATGACCAACTCGACGGTCGACATCACTCCGCCGCCGGCATCCAGGCGAGCTGGATCAGTTCCTGCGCGTTACGGGTGATGAAGTGACCGCGGCCCGGCGGCAGCGGGCTCGGGCGCACGGTGCCCATCAGCACGCCCTCGTCCTTGTTGCAGCTCATGATCAGGCCCGCGGAACCGAGATCCTTCATGCGCGCCATCGTGGCTTCGTACATGGCCCTGGCCGAACCACCCGAACGCCGCGCGATGATCAGGTGGAAGCCGAGGTCGCGGGCGTGCGGAAGATGTTCCACCAGAACCGATGTCGGATTGCCCATCGAGGTGGCGACCAGATCGTAGTCGTCGATGATCACGTAGAGCTCCGGACCGCTCCACCAGGATCGGTCGCGCAGTTGTTGCGGGGTGACGTCCGCACCGGGGGTGCGCTGGCTGACGTAGGCGGCCAGATCGGCCATGTTCTGGGTGAACTGCGGCGCGGTCGAACCGTATCCGGCGAGGTAGCCGTCGGGGACGAGGCCGAGCATGGAACGCCGGTAGTCGCCGAGGATGATCCTGGCCTGGTTCGGGGTGTTCGACGCCGCGATACCGTCGATGATCGAACGCAGCAGGGTGGTCTTACCGGATTCGGTATCGCCGATGATGATGAAATGCGGACTCTCGTTGAAGTCGATGAAGACCGGGGCCAGTTCGGACTCGTTGATACCGAGTGGAATCCGCATGGTCTTGACGTTCGGATCGACCTGCGAAGGCCAGTTGCCCACGTGCTGGAGCAATTGTTCGCGGGGCAGCACCTCGGGCAGCATGCGGGCGGCGGGCGCGGCGCGGCCCGGGGTGAGCCGGGCGATGGTCGACACCGCGTCGGCGACGGCCTGACCCAGATTCGTCGGGTCGGAGCTGCCGTCGATGCGCGGCAGGCCGGTGAGCATGTGCAGGCAGTCCGGTGTCATACCGCGGCCGGGGCGGCCCTGCGGAACCAGTGCCGCGAATTTGCGGCCCAGGTCGGAATCCATCGGGTCACCGAGTCGCAACTCGATGCGGGTGGCGATCTGATCCTTCAGGGCGGGACGTGCCTCGGCCCAGCGGTTCAGCGCGATCACCACGTGCACGCCGTAGGAAAGACCCTGCACCGCGAGGTTCATGATCGGCTGTTCGAGCGGCTCGAAATCCTGTCGGATCGAGCTGAATCCGTCGACCACGAGGAACACGTCGCCGAACGGATCGTCGTGTGTGCCCGCCGCCGCCGGACTGCTCGACGGGTCCATGGATCGCAGCCGCCGGAACTCGGCCATCGATTCGATGCCGAGCGCACGGAAACGTCCCTCGCGCTGACGCACGATGGTGGTCATCTCCGCGATCGTGCGGCGGACCTTGTCCTCGTCCAGGCGACTGGCGACCGAGCCGACATGCGGCAGTCCCTCGAGACTGCCGAGCGTGCCGCCACCGAAATCCAGGCAGTAGAACTGCACCTGTTCGGCGGTGTGGGTCATGGCCATCGCCATGATCAGGGTGCGCAGCGCGGTCGACTTGCCCGACTGCGGACCGCCGACCACCGCGATATTGCCGCGTGAGCCGGAAAGGTCGACCACGAGCGGGTCGCGCCGCTGGTCGTAGGGACGGTCGACCAGGCCGATGGGCGCGCGCAGGGTCGCGGGCGAGGCGTATTCGCCGGTGAGGACCGAACGCGGGATGAGCTGATCCAGGGTCGGCGCCTCGTCGAGCGGCGGCAGCCAGATCTCGTGCGCGGGACGGCCGTGCCCTCGGATGCGGGAGACCAGCATGTTCAGGTTGGACATCTGGTCGCCGTCGTCATGCTGATCGTCGGGTTCGTGGGTGGGTTCCTGCGGCAGCGGAATCCGGTCGACAGCGCGGAAATCGACGTGGTGGGCGGTGAAGGGCCTGGCCCTGACGTCGATTTCGCCCCCCGCGATACCCGCGCTGGTGACCTCGCGCTGCGACCCGCCGCCGACATAGGGGCCGGAGACGTAGGACGCCTGGAAGCGCTGGATCTCACCGGAATCCGACTTGAGGTAACCGCCGCCGGGGATACCGGGCAGGTTGTAGGCGTCGGGTACCCCGAGCACCTGGCGTGATTCGTTGGCGGAGAACGTCTTCAGACCGATGCGGTAGGAGAGGTGGCTCTCCAGACCCTTCAGCTTGCCTTCTTCGAGCCGCTGGGACGCGAGCAGCAGGTGGACGTGCAGCGACCGGCCGAGGCGGCCGATCATGACGAACAACTCCGCGAAATCCGGGTGCTGGGTGAGCAGTTCGGAGAATTCGTCGAGTACGACGAACAGCGCGGGCAGCGGATCCAGATCCGCGCCCGCGGCACGGGCCTTCTCGTATTCGGACACGTTGGCGAAATTGCCCGCCTGGCGCAGCACTTCCTGGCGGCGGTTCATCTCACCGGCCAGCGCGTCGCGCATACGGTCGACGAGATCGGCTTCCTCCTCGAGGTTGGTGATGACGGCGGCCACGTGCGGCACGCCGTCGAGACCGAGGAAGGTCGCGCCGCCCTTGAAGTCGACGAGGACGAGGTTGAGCTGATCCGGTGAGTGCGTGGCGAGCAGGCTCAGCACCAGGGTGCGCAGGAATTCCGATTTACCGGAACCGGTCGCGCCGATGCACAGACCGTGCGGACCCATACCACTCTCGGCGGCTTCCTTGATATCGAGTTCGACGGGCAGTCCGTCCGCGCCGACGCCGAACGCCACCCGCAGCCGCTCCCGGCCGTAGCGGGGCCGCCAGGCGTGCTCGGGATTGAAGGTGCCGATATCGCCGAGGCTCATCAGCTGCGACCAGGTCGAGATCACCTCGCTGTCGTCGGCTTCGACGTCGCTGCTGCGCTGGGTGGCCGCGCGATACGGTGCGAGCCTGCGCGCCACCTGCTGGGCCTGCTGGCTGCTGATCCGGTCGATGAGCGCGAAACGCTCCTGATTGCCGGTGGCGCCGCGACCGATGCACTCGCCGTTCTCGATGACCATCTTGATACCGCGCGACACCGCCAGGCGCGGCGCGTAACCGCAGAGGTCGATGATGGTGACGCCCTCGAAGCCGGATTCGCGCAGTTGATCGTCTTCGGCCTCGAGCAGGCCGCCGTCGACCACGATGACGATATGGACGAGATTGGCGTTCGCGGGCTGATTACGGGAGTAGCGGACGCGATTGGCGAGCAACGAATGCAGGCTCGCCATCGCCTCGCGGATCGAGCCGAAGAACATGCGCTGGGAGCCGATCCCGTCCTGCGCGTCCGGATGCTGGGTGTGCGGAAGCCATTTGGTCCATTCCCATTCCCGCGCGGTGTCCGGCCCCGCCACCACGGCGACCAGAACCTGGTCGGGCGCTTGGAACATGCACAGCTGCAACAACATCGCGCGTGTCATATCGCGGGCCTCGACCCGGTCACCGTCGAGGGCGATGGTCGCGAAACCTTTGACCGCGATGGCCGTCGGCAGATCCGGCACGGTGGAATGGGCGCGCACGAACCGGCGCAACGACACCGCGGCGATCGGCTCCAATTCCTCGACCGGCCCGGTCTCGGGGGCGACGAGCCTGGTCGCCAGACGCTGACCGCCGATGCCGATGCGGGCGTGGCAGAAATCCTTGTCCCCCGCGCGCCGCTCCCACATCCGGCTGGTACCGGCCAGCATCCAGATCAGCGCCGGTTCCGGATGACTCCATTCCACCGAAGCGCGCTGCTGGGAGGCGGTTTCGTCGACATCCTTGCGGACCTGGTCCAGGTAGCGCAGGTAGTCCTTGCGGTCCTCGTTCGCCTCCGCCGCCTTCGCGCCCTTGCCCCCGCTCTGGCCCGCGAACATTCCGACCATCGAGAACATCATCATGAGCGGGAACATCATGCTCATGGGGTTCGACGCGATGCCGCCGCCCTGGGTGAAGAGCAGGGCCATCATGCCGACCATGCCGATCACCATGACGACCGGCATCATCTTCGACAGCAGATTGCCGGGTGTCACCCGGGGAATTTCGGGCGGCGGCTGTAATGTGACCTCACCACCCGGGGTACGGGGCATCTCCCGACGGGCACGGCGCTGGAACCGGACAGTACTCATCGGTCGAGAAATCCCCCTTTTGCATGCTGCAACTTCGGGCTCAGTGTAGAGGCCGCTGCCGACATGTCGTACAGTTCGTCCTGCATTCTGCTGTCAGGACGCCGGGGTTCGCAACCTCGCCGCCTCGGGCGCGCGTCAGCGGAAGTACGAGGTAGAACACGAAGTTGGGGGAAGTTTGACGCACGCGCGCCTTGACCACATCGACGAAGACTCCTCCCGCGGGATCGTCCGCGCGCCGGATCTGGCGCGGGTCACCATCCTGGCCAAACACACCCAGGTGGACATGGCCATCCCGGTCGACGTGCCGGTCGCGTTGGTCATCCCGAGCGTCGTCGACATGGTCGCTCAGCACAGCCGGACCAACGATTTCGACAACGAGGGCGAACGGTACGAGCCCGCCGAGTGGGTACTGGCCAGAATCGGTCAACCGCCGCTGTCCAATTCGCTGAGTCTCGGGGAACTCGGCGTACGCGACGGCGAACTGCTGATGTTGGAAAGCGCCTCGCATATCGCGCCGACACCGCTGTTCGACGACATCATGTACAACGTCGCGATCGCCGACGCGGACCACTACCGAAGCTGGACACCGAAAACCGCGCGCCTGACCGGCTCGGTGCTCGCCGCGATCACGATGGTCATCGGCTGCCTCGGATTGCTGATGTCGCCGGACGAACTGCCGGTGTGGGTGAGCGGTTCGATCGCGCTCGGCGTCGGAATCCTGCTCGTCGTCGCGGGCATGGTGCTCAGCCGCATGTACGGCGACACCAGGACCGCCCTCGTCCTCGGCGGCTGCGCGCTACCCGCGGCCTTCTCGGCCGGAATGCTCTACGTCCCCGACGATTACGGCTGGGCGCACCTGCTGCTCGGCTCGGTACTGCTCGGCGCGACCTCGATTCTCGCCTGGCGCGTCACCGGCGTCGGACTCGCGCTGTTCATCGGCACCGCGACCCTGTCGGTGTACGCGGTTCCCGCGGCCATCGTCGGATTGCTCACCGATCAACCGGTCAAGGCGATCGGCGCGGTCGCCGCGGCCATCGGCCTGGCCGGACTCTCGCTCTCGCCGCGGATCTCGATGCTGCTCGCGAAACTCCCGCTGCCTCCCGTGCCCTCCCCCGGCACCCCGATCGATCCGACCGAGGACGATCCCGACGATCACCGGGCGCTGCCGACCATGGACGCGCTGCGGGTGAAATCCGAGCGGGCCAGGATGTACCTCGCCGGGCTGGTATCGGCGACCACGCTGGTCACGGTGGTCGGCGCGCTGGCGGCCACCGATCCGGAGTCGGGTGATCCGTATTGGCAGGGGATTTCGCTCGCGCTGGTCTGCGCCGCCGTGCTGATGTTCCGCAGCCGCACCTACGCCGGCGCGGAACAGGCCGTCGTCCTGATCGCGGGCGGCGCGTCCATCGTGCTGCTCATGCTGGTGGGGGCCAGTTTCGAGATGGATATGCCGCTCGGGGTGTTCGGGGTGGCCATGATCATCCTGATCGCGTCGCTGATCCTCGGCATCATCATCCCGAACCAGTCGGCGACACCGCCGATGCGTCGCGGCGTGGAACTGCTCGAATACGCCTTTGTCGCCGCCGTGCTGCCGCTGGTGTTCTGGGTGGCCTCGCTCTACTCCCTCGTCCGCGGACTATGAGTGCGGGCAACGAGCCGAAAGCGATGAGGATGAGCGAGGCGCTGTCGTGAAGGTGCCCCTGCGAATCGTCGCGGTCGCTGTCACGCTCGGTCTGAGCGCGTCGCTCGGGCTCGGCGCCGGGCACGGTGTCGCGCACGCCGAGCGCCCGCCCGCGGTGGATCCGGCGGCACGCCCGTCCGGCGATCCCGCCGTGCCGCCCGAGAAGACCGAACGGCCGGCGAATTCCAATTGCGCGGATATCGTCACCGGCGGAAGCGGTTCGACGATCCCCACCGCGCAACGCTCACTGGATCTGGAGCGTGCCTGGAAGTTCTCCCAGGGCGAGGGCCAGGTCGTCGCGGTGATCGACACCGGCGTGGCACGACACCCGCGACTGCCCGACCTGGACGCGGCCGGTGACTACGTCGCCCAGGTCGGTGACGGCACCGAGGACTGCGACGGTCACGGCACCTTCGTCGCCGGACTGATCGCCGCGTCCAGGATCGACGGCCAGGGTTTCGCCGGCGTCGCTCCTTCGGCGCGGATCATGACCATCCGCCAGACCAGCAAGATGTATCAGAAGGAAGGCGCGAGCCGGAACAAGTCGCCCGAGGACCTGCCCGAGGGCTACGGAAATCTGGGCACCATGGCTTCGGCCATCGTGCGGGCGGTCGACCGGGGCGCCACCGTGATCAACATCTCCGAGGTCTGGTGCGGCTCGGAGAACAACGTCGACGGAAAAATCGGCGCGGCACTGCAATACGCCGTCGAGAAGGACGTCGTCGTCGTGGCGGCGGCGGGCAACACGGATACGTGCAAAACCGAGAACACGGTGTTCGATCCGCTCGACCCGACGGCGGACCCGTGGAGCAAGACCACCATGAACGTCGTCCCGGCGCGTTGGGACGACTACGTCCTGTCCGTCGGCTCGATCGACGCGAACGGGGCGCCGTCGAAATTCACCGTGCCCGGTCCGTGGCTCAGCGTGGCCGCCCCCGGCGAGAACATGGTCTCACTCGATCCGCGCGGGAGCAGTACCGCCGTCGGCGCGCTCAACCAGCGCGGTGAGCAGGGACCGATCTCGGGAACCAGTTTCGCGACCCCGATCGTGTCCGGCGTGGTGGCGCTGGTCCGCGCGCGTTTCCCTGAACTCAGCGCCCGCGAGGTGATGAGGCGGATCCAGGCCACGGCACACGCGCCCGCCGAGGGATGGAACAAATACATCGGCTACGGGGCGGTCGACCCGATCGCCGCGCTGACCGACGAGGTGACGGGACCGCTCCCGCCCAAGACCCCGACTCCCCCCAAGAGCAGGCAACTGGCGGTACCCGCCGCGCCGCCGCCCCCCGACAATCGGGCGCGCGATGTCGCGCTCATCGGCACCGGGATCATCGCGGGCACACTGCTTCTGGGCTACCTGGCGTCCTTCCCGATCCGGCGGCGCTTCGGGGTCCGTGGCGACGACATGTGACCACGTCATGTGACGGCGGCGCGGCCGGGCTGCCGCCGCGCGTCGGCAACCGGTAGCCTCAGCGGACCGACCTGCGGTGATGCCGATATCGCAGCCGAAACGACACAGGTAAACCATGGCCGAAACACCGCCCGCGCTCACCCGTCGAGAAATCTGGGAACGGACGACCGGCATCCCCATGATGGTCCTGGCCATCGTGTTCCTCGGCGTCTACGCCTGGCAGGTACTCGATACCGGGGCCTCACCCCGGCTGGACGCCTGGCTCACCCGGGTCGACTTCGCGATCTGGGCGGCATTCGCGCTGGACTTCGCGGTGCGCCTGTGGCTGTCGGGGAACAGGTGGAGATTCCTGCGCACCCATCCGGTCGATCTGCTGATCGTGGTGCTGCCGCCGTTCCGTCCGCTGCGGCTGTTGCGGGCGGCCATGCTCGTGATCGGCACTCTGAACCGCAACACCACGACCAGAGCCAGGCTGGCGGTGTTCGTCGGTGTGAGTTCGGTGCTCGTGCTGTTGCTGTGCAGCCTGGCGTTCTTCGACGCCGAATACGGCGCCTCAGACAGCAAGATCCACAATTTCGGTGACGCGCTGTGGTGGTCGATGGTGTCGGTGACCACGGTCGGCTACGGCGATGTGTACCCGGTGACGACCGAAGGCCGTTTGATCTCGCTGATCCTGATGACCTTCGGCATCGGCCTGATCAGTTTCGCGATCGGCACCACCACCAGCTGGGTGATGGACCAGCTGAAGAACGTCGAAGCCAATGTCGAGAGCACCGATCGCGAGATCACCGTTCTCGTCACCGAGATCAGGGCGCTGCGCGACGAGGTCGCCGCGCTGCGCACCGCGCGGGATTCGGTCGCGGCGGCCGAGTGACGACCCTAGTTGCTGGATTTACCGACGGTCTGTTTCGCCGGTGACGCGTCGGGAGACACCCCGTCGTGGGCGACCATCGCCTCTTCACGTCCCAGGGTCGGCCCCGATGCCAGCAGACCGACGATCGGCCACGGCGCGGGTTCCGGCTTCACACCGGATCCGGTGTCGAGTCCCAGCGCCTTCTGCGAATCCTCGTTCTTGATGCCGTAGCGAACGCCGGTGTCGGCGATGTAGAACATGCTGTCCTTGCGACGGCTGTCCGGCTCGATGCCGGTGGTCTGCACGAAGGCCCCGGTGCCCGGCGGGATGTACACCGAATCGGCGTTCGGTCCCGAACCGTCGGACTGGGCAAGCGGCACCAGTTTCGCGCTGTCCGGAATCGGCAGGGTCACACCGGTGATCACCGAAAGTTCGGCCCACCTGCCGCCGTCCTTGTTGTCGGCCGCCGCGGGAATCGGCTTCCAGGACATGCAGCTGACCGGCTGGTCCTTCACCTCGACGATGCTGGGCGCGCGCTTGGGATAGTCCTCGACCTTGAGCGCGTGCGACACATCGGCATTGGTGCGATCCGACTGGCTGATACGCGGGTCGTCGGACAGCGTGGGATTGGAATTGCGGATGATGTCGGCGGTCAGCTTCGACACTTCCTGGAATCCGTCGCCGAGCACGACGTAGTACTTGTCCGGTTCCGACGGCACCTGGACCACGTCGGCGATGCGGTGATTGTTGGCCTGGTAGGTCACCGTGCCGCCGGGATTGTCGATCTTCGGCGAGATGATCGGCAGCACTTCGGGAACGGTGTTGATGAACCCCTCGGCGACCGGGCGCGGGGTGGCTCCGGTGATGCCGAGCGCGTCGGTGACCGCGCGGACGTTCATGTCCACGCGCGCCCGCTTACCGTCGAATACCAGGTAGACGGTGTCCTTGGCCTTGACGAGCAGAGCCTGGTCCGCGCCGAGGACGGAGGCCTTGTCGCCCAGTTGCGGGTCTCCCGCGAGCACCGAGGTGGTGAGATCCTTGCTGCCGTCGACCTTCAGCACGTCGCAGACCGTCCAGGCCCGGCCGCTGCCGTCCTTGTCGTAGCGCAGGGCAGCGGGCGCGCCCGGAATGCCGATCAGCTGGCCGCGTGGTTTCTTGCCGAGTTCGGATTCCTTGACGATGACGGCTTTTCCGGATTCACCCGAGGCCAGGCGGGCCGAGGCGAGGTTCAGCGCCGGATGCACCACGTCGTCGATGACCACGTAGACGCCACCGGATTCCTTGCCGATCAGCAGGGTGTTGGAACCGATCTTGTCCTGGGGGCGAAGCAGCGCGAGAATGCCGCAACCGGCCAGCACGACGAGCCCGAGCACCAATCCCACCGCGTACGCGCGAGTCTGCGATCGCATCGGATCGTGCAGCATGCGAACGTCCCTGCGGACCAGGGCGTGTTCCATCCGGCGGACCAGGAAGCGATAGCCGCTGACCTGCCAGCGCGTAGTAGGTTTGGACGGCATCTTCTCTCCCCCGGACAGTGCTCACCTTCGCCGAACACAGTACAGTTCGCGGGGACTGTTGTTCAGCTCGGCCGGTAGGAAGCGGTCGATATCGGGTACTTGGGGGACGATCATGGCCGAAGCAGCCGGAGCAGGGCCGCGCCCGCTCCTTGGTCGCATCTCACTACAGAATCTGCTGGTAGCACAGGTGATCGGACTTTGCGCCGGTCTTGTCGCGCTGCTGGCCGGACTCGACAAGTGGCCCGCCCTCGGCGTCGCGATCGCCCTCACGCTGATCCCGCTGATCCCGATAGCCAAACGCACCGTGCTGGATTGGATCGCCACCTGGTGGCGCTATCTGAGCAAGCGCGACTACGAGATCGGCGACACCGTCGATTTCCGCGGGCCCGACGACCGCTCACTCGGCCTGTACTGGGACGGCAGCCGCGTCGTCACCGTCGTCGAGGTGCTGCCGCCGCGCGGCGGTCTCACCAGGATCTCCAGCAGCACCGTGCACGCGTCGCATCTGCTTCCGCTGCCCGAACTCGCGAAATGCCTGAACCAGCACGACATTCTGCTCAGCGGTATCGACATCATCAGTCACGGACACCGCAGCCGATCCGGCACGCCCGCGGGCACGATCTACGAATCCCTGCTCGGTCCGCTGCCCGCCACCGCCCATCGCGCGGTCTGGCTGGCCATCAGCTTCGACACCATCGCCTGCCCGGAAGCAGCGGCCCGGCGCGGCGGTGGCAGCGAAGGCGCCTCGCGCGCGGTCACGATTGCGACGCAGCGGATCATGCGGGCGTTGGAAGACGCCGATTGCAGCGCGCGCATCCTGACCGCTCCCGAAATCCGCAAGGCCGTCCTCCAGATCACCGCGGGCTACGACCCGCGCGCGCTGACCCACCGCTGGCGCTACGCCGAGATCGGCAACGCGGTCAATATCGGCAGCGCCGTCGATCCCAAACGGCTCGGTTCCGATCTGCTCGCCCAATTGTGGGTCGCGCCGTCGCGCGGCACGACCGTCGCGGTACGACTACGGCCGGGCAACTCCGCCGACTCGGTGAGTATCGGCGCCGCGTGGCGTCTCACCGCCAGGGAACTGCCCGACCGCGGCAAACTCGCGGGCATGGTCTCGATGGCGGGGCGGCATCGCGACGGGCTGCTCGCCCACCTGCCGCTGGCGGCCCCCGGTGTCGACGACACCGTGCCGATGATCGAATATCCGATCGATGTGCTTTCCGCGCTGCATCTTCCGTCGTCGGGCTGCGGACAGCTGATCGGGTCGGACGAGGAGAATCAGGGTGTCGCGGTCCGAATCGTCGGCACCGGTATCTCCACCGTGTACGTCGCGGGCGAGCTGTATCTGGCCCAGCAGTTGGTCTTCCGCGCGCTCGCGGTCGGCGAACGAATCCTGATCCGCACCGATCGCGCGCGCGCCTGGGACAACCTGGTGCAGACCATCGGCAACCCGGAGCGGTTGACCATCGCGGTCGAAACCCACCAGTCCGACGCGGGTTTCACCGCGACGGTGGTGGACGGGGTGCTCGCGCCCGCGCCGCACGCGGGTGTCACGACCATCTACGTCACGGGCGATCCGATGGGCTGGCCCGCGACGCGTCCCGATCTGTCGATCCACCAGCCGGGAGCCATCGGCAACCACGTGGTGCTGCGCACCGGGACGGCGCAGGTCGATCTGACGCTGGTCTCCATCCCCCGCGAGGCCACCTATATCGGACAGCCGCGCGGTCGACGGGTCATGCAACACCAGTGATTTCCGCCGTCGCCCGAGCCGCACCGCTCAGCCGGGGTACGGGTCGGCGGCCCGCGCCGTTCGTAATGTGCTTGCCCACCAGGCCAATTGACGCAGCATACGAGCCGACGCGTCGACCGCCGCACCGTCTCGGGTCTCACCGGCGGCGTCGAAAGCGCGCTTGGCCTGGTGGAAACTGACCGTCTCGCGGACCGACACCATGTGGATCTCGGCCACCACCTGACGTAACTGCTCCACCGCGCGCAGCCCGCCCGACAGCCCGCCGTAGGACACGAATCCGATGGGCTTGGCACGCCATTCGTGTTTGGCGGTGTCGAACGCGGTCTTGAGCGAGGCCGGATATCCGTGGTTGTACTCCGAGGTGATCGCGACGAAGGCGTCCGCCGCCGCCAGTCTGGCCCGAAAAGCTTCGACCTGCGGTGACTCGGTGAGGTCCACCGGGAGTGGGGTGTCGATCAGGTCGATGACGCCGGTGTCGAAGGCGGAATCCGCACGCACGGTCCGCAGGAACCACTCGGCGACCACCGGGGCGAAACGTTCCGGTCGCACACTGGCGACGATGACTTCGAGCCGTAGCGGAGTGGTCATGTCGCGAGCCTAGCCCCGGGCTTCCACCGCGAGGCGATCATCCGCCGACGTCCGCGGGCCGACACCATTGCCGCCGGACGAACTCACCGCGCCGTCGGAGGGTCGGGCAAAGTCGAAAGGGCAGCGGAGAGTTTCGCCGGAAGCGCCCTGCCACGATTCAGGGTTCGACGGATTTCACGGCGGATGCGGCGAATTCGGCCAAACCGGGTACCGGGGCGATGGTCGCGGTGAAGTCGATGGCGCGTTTCGCGCGTTCGGGATCACCGACGAAATGCCGGATGTCGGCGAGGCGATATTGGCCCGTGACGACGGGGGCCTGGCCGCCGCAGGCCCGCGACATGGTCGAGGCGACCTGATAGAGGGTGACGGGGTGTCCGGAGGCGATATTCAGCGGGACGAATCCAGGCAGGGCGCGTTCCACGGCGGCGACGGTGGCGGCCGCGGCATCGTCGACATGCAGGAAATCCCTGACCTGGCCGCCGTCTTCGAACACGCGCGTAGCGCTGCCCGCCGCGAGCGCGTCGCGGAAGAGCGCGGGGATCCCGAAATGCGCTCCCGGACCGTAGATCTGGTGGTAGCGCAGGACCGTGACAGCGTTACCGGTGGCGAAACCCCAGGACAGCGCGTAGTTCTCCTGCGCGGCCTTACTCGCCGCGCAGAATCCGCGCGGACGCGACGGCGCGTCCTCACCGACGGGATCCCAGGTCAGCACCTCGCCGGTGCGCGGTGCGCGATGGTCGAACATTCCCCGGTCCAGGTCGGCGCGCAGCCGTACCCCGGGTGAGAACGAGCCGCCGTGCACCATGCGGTACCGGCCCTCGCCGTAGACGTCGACAGAGGATGCCAGCACCAGCCGCTTGACCCCGGCCCGGCTCATCGCCGCGAGCAGGACGGCGGTACCGAGGTCGTTGTGGGCCGCGAATTCGGCCGGGTTCAGCCCGGATTCGACGAGTCCGCCCGTCTCGGGCGGGCCCGTCATGCCGGTGACCCCCGCCAGATGACAGACCACGTCGACGCCGCGAGCGAGCGTTTCCACGGCCGCGGCGTCACGGATGTCGACGCGCGAGACACCGTCCGGCGGCGTCGCGTCCTTACCGTGCACGGCGGGATGCATCACATCGATCGCGACGACTTCGTGATCCGCCGCCGCCAGGGCGCGCCGCACGTGCGATCCGAGAAATCCGGCCGCACCGGTCACCAGCACTTTCATATCACTATCCCTGTTCGGCTACCGCATCGAATTCGCGGCGAGCGAACCCGCCGGACTCGTCTCTCACGGTAATTCGAACGGCAGTGATACTCCCGCATGAACACGGCAGCGGTCGCAGGTGTCGGTCCCGGTCACCGCGGAGACCGAACGGCGAATCAGTTCCTTGAACGGCCCGAGGTTCCGTTTGAACTCGGCGAACACGTCGACCGCGTGCACACCCGAACCCTCTTCGAGTCCCGCGTCCAGATCGGTCACCAGAGCGACGGCGGCGTAGCACATCTCCAGTTCACGGGCGAGGACGGCTTCCGGATGCCCGGTCATGTTCACCAGATCCCAGCCCTGCCCGGCGAACCAGCGACTCTCGGCGCGGGTCGAGAAACGCGGCCCCTGCACGACGACCATCGTGCCGCCCGCTTTCAGCGGCAGCTGCTCGATCTCGGATTTGATCGCCGCGGAACGCAGTTCGTCGCAGTACGGATCGGCGAAGGACACGTGCACGCCGCCACCGTCGAAATAGGTCTGCGGACGGCCCGAGGTCCGGTCGACGAGTTGATCGGGCACACCCACGGTGCCCGGCCCCCAGTCGGCGCGCAGACTGCCGACCGCGCACGGCGCGAAGATCCGCCGCACCCCGAGCGAGCGCAGCGCCCACATATTGGCCAGGTAGGGCAGGGTATGCGGCGCGTATTCGTGCTGCCTGCCGTGGCGCGGCAGGAATGCCACCGCCCTGCCCTCGACCTCGCCGATCGCGATGGGCGCGCTCGGCGTGCCGTACGGGGTGTCGACGTCGACATCGGTCGCGTCGTCGTCGAAGAAGTCGTAGAAGCCACTGCCGCCGATGACGGCGATCGCGGGCCGGGGAAGCGAACTCATGACTGCGTATTCTCCCGATCGCCGAACCGGCCGACGAAACCGGTACCCGATCCGCGCACCCGCCACCCCGGTGACGACCTCGATCACGCGATGATGGGACGCGCCCACCTGACAACCCGTTCGAACAAATGTACCCTAGGGGGGTATCAACTATCGGCGATACCCGGCAGGCAGCGAGGAGAGATTTCGGTGACATCCCCCGAGACGAGCACCACCCAGGATCAGCCCTGCCACGACGAGCACGCGCCGCACGGCTACATCACCGCCAAAGACGACTACCTCAAGCGCCTGCGCCGCATCGAGGGCCAGGCGCGGGGCCTGCAACGGATGGTCGAGGAAGAGAAGTACTGCATCGACATCCTCACCCAGGTCTCCGCCATGACCAAGGCGTTGCAGGCGGTGGCGATGGGGCTGCTCGAAGACCACATCAGTCATTGCGTGGTGGACGCGGCGGTCGCGGGCGGCCCGGAAGCCGAGGCGAAGATCAAAGAGGCCACCGACGCCATCGCCCGGCTGGTGCGCTCCTGAGCGGTGGCCGTCGCAGACAGCCGCCCGCGACGGCCGAGACGATTTCGATCGACAGTCGAGGTGGTCGGTGGTCACGCGGATCGATGAGTCCCGCGCTCATGGCGCGGGACTCATCCCGAAGCTACCGACCGACCCTAGGAAACCGCGTCAGCGCCCCAACGGCAGGATCGCCGCCAAGGTCCGCAGCGCGTCGAGGTAATCCTCGTTCAACGCCTGGATCGCGACGTGATCGGCGCCCGCGTCCAGATGCGCCAGGAGCCCGGCGGCGACCTCGGCGGGTTTGCCGTGCACCGCGAGCACGTCGATCAGGTGATCGCTGCCCGGTTTGGCCACGTCTTCCTCGGAGAATCCGAGACGACGCAGGTTGCTGACGTAGTTCACCAGCCCCAGGTACATCGGCACCATCTTCCTGGCCACCGCGCGCGCCCGCTCCGCGTCCTCGTCGAGGACCACTTTCTGTTCGGCGACGAGCAGCGGATCCGCGCCGAGCGTCTCGCGGGCGATCCTGGTGTGCTCGGGCGGGGCGAGATAGGGCAGCGCGCCCGCGGTCCGGTCGCGCGCCAGCCGCAGCACGCGCGGACCGAGCGCGGCCAGCGCCCTGCCCTCCTTCGGCACCCCGGCCGCGTCGAGTTCGTCCAGGTAGGCCACGAGCGCGTCGTAGGGTTTCACGGCTTCGGTTCCGTCGGACTCCGGGTGACCGACACCGATACCGAGCAGGAAACGTCCGGGAAAGCGCTGCTCGATCCGGTGATAGGACTCAGCGACGGCATCGGCCCGTACCGCCCAGATATTCACGATGCTGGTACCGATGGTCAGCGATTCGGTCGCCTCCAGCAGCGATTCGACCACCGGCAGATCCGCCGGAGGCGAACCACCGAGCCACAACGCGCCGAACCCCAGTTCTTCGAGCTCCCGCGCCGCCTGCGGGGTGAAATTCCGGTAGTACCGCCACACGCCGAACTTCCCGAGATCAACTTTGGTCATGCCGGAGGCAACCCGGGCCCGTGCCTCATCTATTCCGGCGGCGGCCGATCAGCTACCGCAGCATCCCGCGTCGCCGGTGGGGACCGTTCGCATTTCCCGCGTCTCGGCATTGCGGGCCGCGAGGTCGGCGTCGGCCGGGTAGTCGACGGCGATCAGGCTGAGCCCGTGCGCGGGGGCTACGGTGACCGAACTGGAGCGCTCGGTCTCCTTCAACAGTGCGCCGACCCACTCCGGGGTGCGTCGTCCCTCCCCCGCCGCGAGCACCGCGCCGACGAGACTGCGGACCATCGACCAGCAGAAAGCGTCCGCGCTGACCCTGGCAATCAGCAGATCACCGTCGCGCTCCCAGTCGAAACGCTGTAATTCGCGCACGGTGGTCGCGCCCTCGCGCCTGCGGCAGAAGGCGGCGAAATTGTGCAGGCCCAGAAGTTTCTCCGACGCCGCGCGCATGGCCGCGAGATCGACGGTGCTCCGACACGGGACGACCCCGCGCGCCGACAGCGGGTCGGCGCCGTAGGGGGCCGTGGTGAGGCGGTAGGCGTAATGCCTGCGAACGGCGGAGAAGCGGGCGTCGAATTCGGGCGGGGCGACGCGCGCGTTCTTGATACGCACATCCCTCGGCAGGAATTTGGCCATCCGGTGCACGAGGGCGGGGCCGTCGAAGGTCGCGGCGGTATCGAAATGGGCGACCTGACCTTCGGCGTGGACCCCGGCGTCGGTGCGGCCCGCGACCGTGAGCTGGACCGGCTCGCGGTACACCTTGCTCAGCGACTCCTCCAGCACGCCCTGCACGGTGCGCAACCCCGGCTGTTTGGCCCAGCCGATGAAATCCGTTCCGTCGTAGGCGATATCGAGCCGGATTCGGGAGACCGCGGGTTCGGGCGCCGCGACGGTCTCCGCATCGACCGCCGTTCTCACCGAATCCGACGTATCGGTCGGAACCATCGAATCCTCCACGCTGTCGGCTCGTCCGTCGACGAGAGTCGTTTCGTACGAACACAAGGCCGGAAAGAGAGCGAGCCCGCCGACCCGAAACGGGTGGCGGGCTCGTTCTGGAACTCCGACCGAGGTCGGGCGTCCGGATCATCCCCGCTTGCGCGAGGAACGATCTCAGGCGTCCTTCTTGTCCTCGGTGGCCTCGTCGGCAGCCGGGGCCTCGACCTCGGCGGTCTCGGCGACGACCTCGTCGGCGGCAGTCTCCTCGGCAGCCGGGGCGGCCTCGGTCTTCTGCGACGCGGCAACGCGACGGGCGCGGTCGGCCTCGTTGGTCACGGTCTTCTCCCGGACCAGCTCGATGACCGCCATCGGCGCGTTGTCACCCTTGCGGGGCAGCGTCTTGGTGATGCGGGTGTAGCCGCCCTCACGACCCTCGAACGAGGGGCCGATCGAGGCGAAGAGCTCGTGCACCACATCTTTGTTGCGGATGACCTTGAGCACCTCGCGACGGTCGGCGAGAGTGCCGGCCTTCGCCTTGGTGACAAGCTTCTCGGCGTAGGGGCGCAGCGCCTTGGCCTTGGACTCGGTGGTCTGGATCCGGCCGTGCTCGAAGAGCGCCGTCGCCAGATTGGCGAAGATCGCCTTCTGGTGCGACGCCGACCCGCCGAAGCGAGCACCCTTCTTGGGCTTGGGCATGAGTTGTTCTCCTTGTGTGAGGCCGAACCGGGGCGCCTACCCCAGTGGCCTAAAGCTGTTCGGTCTCGGCGTAGTCCTGCTCGCCGCCGTCGGTGTCGGTGAACGTGCCGCTGTCGCTCCACGTTCCGGTGCTCGCGTCGTAACCCACCACGGAGGACGGGTCGAACGACGCCGGGCTGTCCTTGAGCGAGAGGCCGAGCGCGTGCAGCTTGACCTTGACCTCGTCGATGGACTTCTGGCCGAAGTTACGGATGTCGAGCAGATCCGACTCGGTGCGGGCGACGAGCTCGCCCACCGTGTGCACACCCTCGCGCTTGAGGCAGTTGTAGGAACGGACGGTGAGGTCCAGATCCTCGATCGGCAGACCGAACGAGGCGATGTGATCCGCCTCGGCCGGCGAGGGGCCGATCTCGATACCTTCGGCTTCGACGTTCAGTTCGCGGGCCAGGCCGAAGAGTTCGACCAGGGTCTTGCCCGCCGAGGCGAGCGCGTCCCGCGCGCTGATGGAGTTCTTGGTCTCCACGTCGAGGATGAGACGGTCGAAGTCGGTGCGCTGCTCGACACGGGTGGCCTCGACCTTGTAGGTCACCTTGAGCACCGGGGAGTAGATCGAATCCACCGGAATCCGGCCGATTTCCGCGCCGGACGCCTTGTTCTGCACCGCCGGGACGTAACCGCGACCGCGCTCGACGACGAGCTCGATCTCCAGCTTGCCCTTGTCGTTCAGGGTGGCGATATGCATATCCGGGTTGTGCACGACGACACCCGCGGGCGGCACGATGTCACCGGCGGTGACGGTGCCCGGGCCCTGCTTGCGCACGTACATCGTGACCGGCTCGTCCTCTTCCGAGGACACGACCAGACCCTTGAGGTTCAGGATGATGTCGGTGACATCTTCCTTCACACCCGGGACGGTGGTGAACTCGTGCAGAACGCCGTCGATACGAATGCTCGTGACCGCGGCCCCCGGAATTGAGGACAGCAGGGTACGCCGGAGCGAGTTGCCGAGCGTGTAACCGAAGCCGGGCTCGAGGGGTTCGATGGTGAACTTCGAACGGTTCTCGGCGACGACCTCTTCGGTCAACGTCGGACGCTGGGAAATCAGCATGTGGATCATCCTCCTGTACGGGCGCCCACTATTTGACGCCCACGTTGTGGGATTTTCCCTCCCGCCACCGAGGTGGCGGGAGAGACAGCAGCGCGAAAGCCGTTTACTTCGAGTAGTACTCGACGATCAGCTGTTCCTGCAGCGGCACATCGATCTGGGCGCGCTCGGGGACCTGGTGCACCAGGATCCGCAGACGACCGGGGATCACCTGCAGCCAACCCGGAACCGGGCGGTCGCCGACGGTCTCGCGGGCCACCTGGAACGGCAGCGTGCCCAGCGACTTCTCCTTGACATCGATGATGTCGTACTGGGTCACCTGGAAGCTGGGGACGTTCACGCTGCGGTTGTTCACCGTGAAGTGACCGTGGCTGACCAGCTGACGCGCCTGACGACGGGTACGGGCCAGACCGGCGCGGTACACGACGTTGTCGAGACGGGTCTCGAGCAGACGGAGCAGGTTGTCACCGGTCTTGCCCTTGAGGCGGTTGGCCTCTTCGTAGTACCGGCGGAACTGCTTCTCCATGACGCCGTAGGAGAAGCGGGCCTTCTGCTTCTCCTGCAGCTGGAGCAGGTACTCGCTCTCCTTGATCCGCGCGCGGCCGTGCTGGCCGGGCGGGTAGGGGCGACGCTCGAACGCCTGGTCGCCTCCGACGAGGTCGACACGCAGACGACGCGATTTGCGGGTGATGGGGCCTGTATAACGAGCCATTTTTCGCTATTCCTTTCCCGCTAGACGCGACGCCGCTTGGGCGGACGGCAGCCGTTGTGCGGCTGCGGGGTGACATCGGAGATCGTGCCCACCTCGAGGCCCGCGGCCTGCAGCGAACGGATCGCCGTCTCGCGACCCGAACCCGGGCCCTTCACGAAGACGTCGACCTTCTTGACACCGTTCTCCTGCGCCTTGCGGGCAGCGTTCTCGGCGGCGAGCTGCGCGGCGAACGGGGTCGACTTGCGCGAACCCTTGAAGCCGACGTGGCCCGACGACGCCCACGAGATGACGTTGCCGCTCGGGTCGGTGATCGACACGATCGTGTTGTTGAACGTGCTCTTGATATGCGCGTGGCCGTGCGGGACGTTCTTCTTTTCCCTGCGACGCGACTTCTGGGTCTTCTTGGGGCCGGAAGCCCTGCTCTTCGGAGGCATGCGCTATCCCTACTTCTTCTTGCCTGCGACGGTGCGCTTCGGGCCCTTGCGGGTGCGCGCATTGGTCTTGGTCCGCTGGCCGCGAACGGGCAGGCCACGACGGTGACGCAGACCCTGGTAGCAGCCGATCTCGATCTTGCGACGGATGTCGGCCTGAACCTCGCGGCGCAGGTCACCCTCGACCTTGAGAGACGAACGCTCGATGTAGTCACGCAGCTGCGTGACCTGCTCGTCGCTGAGGTCCTTGGAACGCAGATCCGGGCTGATGCCGGTGGCGTCCAGGATCTCCTTCGACCGGGTGCGGCCGATGCCGAAAATGTAGGTCAGCGCGATCTCCATGCGCTTTTCGCGCGGGAGATCTACGCCCATGAGACGTGCCATGGTGGCAGTTCCTTAATGTTGCGGAGGTCTGCTCCCTGTCCGTTCCCCTCGTCTTGGCGGGGCACCGGCCTCCGTACCGGTGGTTGGCTCGCACGCCTCGGGGTAAACCCGAATAACCGCAGCGTGCAGCTGGAGCTGGGAGTTCTTCTTGCCAATCCGAACCGCGTTCGGTGCTCGGCTAGGTGACCGGCCGGGGTTTCCCCCGGCGGGGATCAGCCCTGGCGCTGCTTGTGACGCAGGTTGTCGCAGATCACCATGACCCGACCGTGACGGCGGATCACCTTGCACTTCTCGCAGATCTTCTTGACGCTCGGCTGAACCTTCACGTCCGTCCAATCTTCTTGTGGTTCACACGGGTGTGAACACAGTTTTTCCCCAGCCGACGACTGGGGAAGTCTGTGGTGACGGACTCGCGCCCGTCGATTCGATCGCGCCGGAGCGCGGTCACTTGTACCGGTAGACGATCCGGCCGCGGGACAGGTCGTAGGGCGACAGCTCGACGACCACCCGGTCCTCGGGAAGGATACGAATGTAGTGCTGCCGCATCTTTCCGCTGATGTGCGCGAGAACTTTGTGTCCGTTCTCGAGCTCGATCCGGAACATCGCATTGGGCAGCGGCTCGACAACTCGACCCTCGACCTCGATGGCCCCGTCTTTCTTCGCCATGTCCTCCGCGATCCCGGTTCACCGAACGGCAGCGCCGTTCGAACCTGGTTTGATTGCCTGGGTTTCTGCTCGTATGGACCCGGCGGAATATCGAACCGGCGACACGCAAGCAGTCGGCGCATAGGTGCACCGCCGCTCCAGCCTACCGGGCCGGTCGTCATCCGGCAAAAACGCATGGCCGATGGACAGAGCCAACACCATACTCGCCGAGGCCGCCGAACGCTCGCGGACGGCGGATCCCTCTGCCCACATCGGGTGCGCACCGGTCGCGTAAACTGTCCTCGGTCGAGAACCGGTCGAGCAGATCCCAGGGGGATGTTCCGTGAGCCAGCGCAGTGACCGAGCCGCGCGCCCGACCCCCTCGGCCACGGTACGGCAATTCGCGGACGGGTACCTTGTGGACGAGAGCGCTGTACGGATCGCGGAGATCGCGGCCCCGTGTGCGGCCGGATCGAGCCTTCAGTGGGGTGGCGTGTGAGTCGGAACGACGACGGCCTGCCCATGCTGCCGCCGTGGCTGTCCGAGAGTGACGTCGCAGGCGGTTACGAAGCCCCTGTCCAGAATCTCCCACCCGACGAGGTGATCGACGACGCGCCGTCGCGGCGTAGACGCGGACGGTCGGCCGCCCCCGAGGGCGGACGCCAGGATCCGAATTCGACACCGGGCCGCAAGGACAAGAGGCGCAGACTGTTCGGCGGTCGCGACAAGGACGAGCGCCCGGAGATGCCCGAATCTCCCGCCGATGACGAGCCCGACGCACCCGCCGCGGGCGGCTCCTGGTCGCAGCAGCCGCCCGCCCAGCACGCCCCCGAATCGAGGCGGGCCGAGCAGGCACGCCACGTCGACCCACGCCATGAGCAGCAACGTCCGCCCGCGCCGTCGCAGCGTGGACCCGCCCCTACGGCGCCCGACCCGCGTCATGGTGGGCCGCCCACCGGTTACGACGCCCCGGATCCCTCCGGCGCCGCGCACTACGACGCCGGACTGCCCACGCGACTGCCGGGCACCCCGTCCACGGCTTTCCAGCCGCTCGGTACCAATCCGCCCGGGTCCGAGGAAGCGACGACCAGGTACCGGCGGCCACTGCCCGACGCGCCGGTCACACCACCGACGACGGAGCGCACCGGCGCGCCGGAAGGCGGCGAGCTGCCGTCGTCACCTGCCGCGATGCGGCGACCACCGTTGCCGGAGGCGCCGCCGAGCGCGCAGCGGCCCCCACTACCGGAACCGCCGTCTCCCCTGCCCGCACCGTTGTCCGACCCGCCGTCCCCGAACCGGCGGCCGCCGCTTCCCGAAGCACCGCCGAGCGCGCAGCGGCCGCCGCTGCCGGGACCGCCGCCCACGTCGTCATCGTTCTCCGCGCCGCCGCCCACACCCCCACCGACCTCGCCACTTCCCGGGGTTCCGACCGTCGATCAGCGCACGCCTGCCGACGATTCCGCGCCGACCGCCCAGCGGCCACCACTCGCAGATATGTCACCGGCGACCCGACCGCCGCTTCCCGGCACACCGCAAGCGGCCCAGCGGCCACCCCTCCCCGATCCGCCGACGGCCGAGGGACGACCGCCGCTTCCGAGTACACCGCCGACCGCCTCCGGCGACCAGCCGAGTTCCGGGGGTGGCGGCACCGAGACCCGTCCCGATACCGGCACGCCGAGTCGTCGCTCTCCCGTCCCCGACCGGGCTTCGAACGAACTCGACGGCCCGCCACCGTGGTTGGCCCCTCCCGGCGGCGACGCGCGCGAACTTCCCGAGGATGCCGCGCGATCGGCGGCGACGGGTTCATCGGCCGAGACTGCCGAGGCCGACGCGCGACCGGAATCCGAGGCACCGGCCTGGTTGCACCGGCCCGACGACACCGCCGCGAGCCGACCTGAACAGTCGCCGCCGAGCGAAGGACTCGCACCGACGCACGGCGACGCGGATCACTACCGTAGGTCCGCTGACCAGCAGCGCTCCGGTACCCCGCCCGATCGCCCCGCCACACCGGTACCGGATATTCCGGTCGCCGGTGGCGACAACCGAGGCGCCCGGGAGGGTTTCGCCCCGGGTGGACCGACATGGTCGACCGGTTCCGGTGTCGCCCAGAGTCCACCCGGCCCCGCTGGCTACCCCGCGCCGATACCGCAGCAGCCCCCGGGCGGCGGATGGGTCGATTCGCCCGCGGGCGAATCGATTCCTCCTGGTCGCCACCGCCTTTCGAATCCGGAAGGCGGCGTAGGCAGCGCACCCGATCACCGCGCGCCGGTCAGCGATCAGCCCTCCCCGGGCGTCGTCGGCCGTGACCCGAACGTCTTCGCGCAACCTCCCGCAGATCCTCGGGCACCGGGCTGGCAGCAGCCCATACCGCAACCCCCGGTCGGTATGCCGTACGGGCCTCCGCCCGGTCAGCCGAACCCAGCGGCCGCGCCGCCGAACGCGTACATCCCCGTCGACGGTCGCCCCGGCGAGCCCATGTACCCGCCCGCGGCATACCCGCCCGCGGCACCGCCTCCCGGCCCCGGGGGGCGATTCCCCCAGGGTGACGCGCCGATGCCGCAGCAACCACCGGCCGCGAACGCGCCGCAGTGGAACACGGGGGCCGCGGCGGCGAGCTGGGGTCAGGGCCAACCCGCGACAGGCCCGCACGGCCAGGGCCAACCATCCCTCGACGATGTGCCGCTACGGCGGGCAAAGCGCTCGCCGGCCGGCGGATGGCGCAAAGCCGTGCACCACGTGTCGGGCGGAGCTATCAATCCGGGCATGTCGGCCGAGGAGATGCGGCTCCAGGAGTTGGTGGCTCGGATCAGGCAACCGGTCCGCGGTGACTACCGCATCGCGGTGCTGTCACTGAAGGGCGGCGTCGGCAAGACCACAACCACGATGGGTCTCGGCTCGATCTTCGCCTCGATCCGCGGCGACCGTGTGATCGCGGTGGACGCCAATCCCGACTTCGGCACGCTCTCCCAGCGGGTCCCACTCCAAACCCGGTCCACGGTGCGCGATCTGCTGCTCGATCCGTCGATCGAGCGGTACTCCGACGTGCGCAGACACACCTCACAGGCGACGAGTCGGCTGGAAGTGCTGGCCAGTGAACGTGATCCGGCGGCCTCGGAGTCCTTCAACGACGAGGAATACCGCGCGGTCGCCCGAATCCTGCAACGCTTCTACAACATCATCCTGACCGACTGCGGTACCGGCCTGATGCATTCGGCCATGACGGGTGTGCTCGATCTCGCGCATTCGCTGGTGCTGGTCTCGTCCGCGGCGATCGACGGTGCGCGCAGCGCCGCGGCGACTCTGGACTGGCTGTCTCTGCACGGCCACGATCACCTGGTGCGCAATGCCGTCGTAGTGATCAACCTACCGCGCGAGGGGTCGCCGAATGTCGGCGTGCAGCAGTTGCGTGAATACTTCCTGGCGCGCTGTCGCGCCGTCCACATCATCCCGTACGACCAGCACCTTTCCGAGGGCGCCGAAATCGATCTACATCGGCTCAGCAAACAGGCCAAGCGAGCCTACGTGGAGTTGTCGGCAACAGTCGCCGACGAGTTCGGGGTGAATCACCGCCGGTATCACTGACGGCGGGCGCAGACGGCCGGGGACATGGGAACCCGGCCGCCCGACTCACCGTCGTGCACGCCGCGGCATCACCAGGCGGGTAGCCGCCTGCGTCCCGCGAGCACGTCGCGCACCAGATCGTCGTAGCCGTCCGCGAGTTCGGCCAAGTGGTACCACGCCGCGTGCAACTGTTCGTCGTTCGCGTCGAGCGTCTCCAGCGCATGATGCGCGCGCACCGTGGACTGGGAGAGCCGGTCGATCACCGCGCCGACAGTCTCGGTGTGCAGCGTCGCGCCGAGCCGGTGCTGCGGCACCGCGCGTAGCACCCAGTCGTCGATGGCCATCACCAATTCACCTCGGCGACGGTCATTTTCGAGAATATGCGCGGGATCGGTGTCCACCGAACCGCCGCGACCGATCCACCGGCGCTCATGGAGCACCGCCAGATCGCGCGCGAACCACAGCAGCGGGCCGCCGACCACACGGTGGCCACGACACGCTCTCACTAGAACACCCGAAGAGGGTAGTACGCCGAGTATCCCCGACTGCGCTGCCGGGTCGACACTCCGCGGCGCCTCGGGAACCGCCATCACAACCGTAGATGAATCCGAACCTGCCACGTTGCCTCGCCGTTCATAGCCGCACAACACCGGATCAGGACGTTCTTACAGTAAACCTCCGAGGGGACCTGTCAAGCACTACACGGCCCCGTTAGCGCACTGTAATCGGTGCCGTTCTCCCGCGTACGAGCTTTGCCCAGCGAACTCACAGCACGGCGAGATTCCGCGGCGGGCGAATTCCGGGCGACCACGGGCACGGACGGAATCCGCCGGAGGACACCATCGGTCGACGGCGCGACGCCTAATTCGGCGGCAGATAGGCGATCTGCACCATTTCCGGTTCGCCTCTCGTCAGCAAGGTGCCACGACCCGGCGGCAATTTGGACGCCCGGATGTCACCGAGGATCTTGCCTTCGTCCTTGGGCGCGCTCATGAGCAGGGCGGCGACCGACAGATCCTTCATCCGCCCGAGCACCTTGTCGTACAGCGCGCGTCCGGCGCCGCCGGAACGTCTGGTCACGATGAGGTGCAGACCGATATCGCGTGCCTGCGGCAGGAAATCCAGTAGCGGGTCGAGGGGATTCTGACTGGTCGCCACCATGTCGTAATCGTCCACCACGACGTAGATTTCCGGTCCGGTCCACCAACTGCGGTCGCGCAGTTGCTGCGGGGTGATATCCGACCCGGGGATACGTTTGTTCAGATATCCCGCGACCTCCTTGATCATGCCGATCGAGGTCTGCGACGAGGTGGAGTACCCCGCCAGCTGATCCCCCTCGATCAGCCCGAGCATGGTGCGCCGGTAGTCGATCAGGATGATTCGCGCCTGATCGGCGTCGGAGTTCTCCGTGATGCCGAGAACGATATTGCGCAGCAACGTGGTCTTGCCGCATTCCACGTCGGCGAAGGCCAGGAAATGGGGCGAGGCATCGAAATCCAGGATCAGCGGCTGCAGTTCCGACTCCCCGAGGCCGACCGCGACGCGGGTCGGCCCGAGCTCGATACCGCGGGCCGCGACCGCGGCGAGGACCAGTTCGCGCGGATGCTCCAGCGGCAGCATCCTGACCTCCGGTGCCCGCCTGCCACCGTAGAGCTCTTCGAGTTCCCGTTTGGCGGCCGCGACTCCCTCGGACAGTGTCTGCGCGGCGGAATCCGAATCCAGACGCGGCAATGCGATGAGCATGTGCAGTTTCTCCGGATTCAGACCACGGCCGGGCCGCCCGACCGGCACCAGTACCGCGGTACGGCGGTCCATTTCGGAATCGGCCGGGTCACCGAGTCGCAATTCGAGCCGGGTGCCGATGAGATCCTTGACCGCGGGCCGGATCTCGGCCCAGCGAGTGGCCGAGATCATGAGATGGATTCCATAGGAAAGGCCCTGCGCCGCCAGGGCGTTGAGGGTCGGCTCCAACATGTCGAACTCGGCGCGAATAGTCGGCCAACCGTCGACGACGAGGAATACGTCTCCGAACAGATCCTCCGAGAGCGGATCCGCGATCCGCTCCGCCTCGCCCAGTTGTGCCGATCTGGCCTTGCGCTTGCGGAATTCGTGAATCGTGTCGATGCCGAGTTCGCGGAAGCGTTCCTCACGTTGACGCAGCAGTGTGGCCATTTCGGCGATGGTCCGGCGCACCCGGTCGACCTCGAGCCGCCCGGCCACCGATCCGACGTGCGGAAGGCCCGCCAACCCGGTCAGGGTGCCGCCGCCGAAATCGAGACAGTAGAACTGCACCTGCTCCGGCGTATGGGTCGCCGCGGCGGCCATGATCACGGTGCGCAGTGTCGTCGATTTGCCGGATTGCGGACCACCGACCACGGCGAGATTGCCCTGCGCCCCGGCAAGATCGATGACGAGGACGTCACGGCGCTGCTCGTACGGCTTGTCGATGACGCCGATGGGCATCCACAGCTGGCCGTGCCGATTGGCCGGGGACTTCCAATCCGGATCGGGCAGCAGCATATCCACCGAGGGTGATTCGTCCAGCGGGGGCAACCATACCTCGTGCGCGGGACGTCCGTGGCCGGTCAGCCGCTGTACGACGACCTGGAGCAGCGTCGCGGGCACGGCTTCGGTCGCCCGGACCGCCTCACCGGGCGGCGGTGGGAGTTCCGTCGCGCCGGGCGGCGGCGGCAGCGCGGGAAGCCCGCCGGGGCCGAGCCTTTCACCGACCGGCAGCTCGGACTCGGCCGTCTCGACCTCGGCCGCGGTGAACACCACCGGGATCTGACCGCCGACCACTCGTCCGTCGACCTGCTGACTGCCGCGCGGGGAGACGTACGGACCGGAGACATAGGCGGCATTGAATCGCAGCGGATCGTCGGCATCGCTTTTCAGATAGCCGGAGCCGGGCACACTCGGCAGGTGATACGCGTCGGTGATGCCGAGCACCGCGCGGGATTCGTTCGCCGAGAAGGTCCGCAGACCGATCCGGTAGGACAGGTGACTGTCCAGGCCGCGTAGCTTGTTCTCCTCCAAGCGCTGTGACGCCAGCAACAGATGTACCCGCAGGGAGCGACCGAGGCGACCGATCATGACGAACAGGTCCGCGAAATCCGGTTTCTGCGAGAGCAACTCGGAGAATTCGTCGACCACGACGAACAGCGCGGGCAGCGGATCGAGCTGCGCGCCCGCGGCCCGAGCCTTCTCGTATTCGGTGACATTGGCGAAATTACCCGCCGCGCGCAGCAATTCCTGACGACGGTTCATCTCGCCGGAAAGCGCGTCCTTCATACGGTCGACCATCGAGAGTTCTTCCTCGAGGTTGGTGATGACCGCTGCCACATGCGGCAGCGACTCCAACCCGAGGAAGGTCGCGCCGCCCTTGAAGTCGACGAGCACCAGATTCAGCAGATCCGGCGAGTGCGTGGCGACCATCGAAAGAACAAGGGTACGAAGGAATTCCGACTTTCCGGAGCCGGTGGCGCCGATGCAGAGCCCGTGCGGGCCCATTCCGTTCTCCGCGGACTCCTTGATGTCGATCTCCACCGGGGTGCCGTCCGGTGTGACGCCGATAGGCACCCGGAGGCGCTCGCGGTCGCTGCGCGGTCGCCAGACCACCGCGGGGTCGACCTGCGCCGCGTCCGGAATCTTCAGCAGCGCCATCAGACCCGGCACGGCCCTCGTCTCGTCGCCGAGGCTGACGATCTGGGCGGCGGTGGCGATCCGGTAGCGGGCCAGATCCCTGGCCAGCGCCTGCGCCTCGGCGATGGTGACGCGGTCGGTCGAGGCGAACTTCTCTACGCCCGCAGCCGATTTCGCCGCGACCATACCGTCGGCGACCACGAGTTGCAGACCGCGCCGCACGGCGAGACCGGCCTGGGGCGCGGTGAGGTCGAGCACCGTCACGGAATCGAGACCCGCCTCGCTGATGATCCGCTCGGTACCGCTGACGAATCCGTCGTCGATGATGACCAACAGGTGGATACGCCCCGCGGTGGGCTGGGCGTTACGCATGAAACGGCCGCGTTCGAGCAGTTCGGCGGCCATCGCGGTCTCCAACTCGGCCAGCGAGCGGTACATCATCCTGGCCGAGCCCATACCGTCCCGGTCGACCGGATGCTGGACGTGCGGCAGCCATTTCGCCCAGGCCCAGGCGGGCGCGTCCGGGTCCGCGCAGATGATGGCGACCGCGGTGTGGTCGGGTCCGTGAAAGGTGGTGAACTCCATCAGCATCGCGCGCACCAGCATGCGCGCCTGATCGGAGTCGCCCTCGACATTGATCGCGGGGAATGCGCGCAACGAGATCGCGGTCGGCAGGTTGTGCACCACCGAATGGGTGCGCACGAAACGCCGTAGCGCGACCGTCGAGACCGGTTCCAGGTCTTCGAGCGGCCCTGTCTCCGGCCTGGCCAATTTCGTCGCCAGCCGGTGCCCGCCGACGCCGACCCTCACATGACCGAAATCCGGATCGTTGGGCCTACGCTCCCACATCCGCCTGCTACCCGCGATCGACTGGAGATCACTCGGATACGGATGACTCCACAACAGGGCGTCCAGTTGCGCGCGCCCGGTCTTGCGCACATCACGACGGACCTGATCGAGATAGCGAAAGTAGTCCTTACGTTCCTCGTTGAGCTCCGCGGCCTTCTTCGGGCCGCCGGAGCCGCGCATCCCCGCCATCATGCCGACCATCGACATCAGCATCATCATCGGGAACATCATCATGAAGGGGTTCGCCAGCAGATTGCGGCCCATCATGACCATCATCGCGATCATGCCGACAACCGCGACCACCATCACCAACGGCATCAGCTTCATCAGAATCCCGGCGGGCACCGGCCGTGGAATCTCCGGCGGCGCGGTCAGCGCCACCTCTCCCCCCGGCGCCCTCGGCGGCGCTATTCGCGGCCTGCGCACGAAACCCTCGGTGGCCATGTCTCCTACTGTCCTTCCCCGCTGTCGCCTGCGGCTGGGTCGACGTCCCGGTCACGTTCTCGGCGGTAGGGAATCGACAACGCGTAGCCGATACCCAACAGGGCGAGCAGCGCGATCGAGCCGATGGTGGCGACCCTGCGCGGCGCCGGATCGACGTACGGCGGCTCGGCAGGAGGCGGAATCCGCCGTGCCACATCGGCTCCCGCGCTGATCGGCGACTCGGGCAACTGCGCGGTCAGCGCGGCGAGCGGATCGATGAGTCCGTGGCCGATCCGGTCGTCACGGCCGTTACCCGGCGCGTGCGCGGTCGCGGCGATGCGATCGACGACCTGTCGCGCCGACAGTTCCGGGAATCGCGACCGCACCAGGGCGGCGAGACCCGAGACATACGCGGTGGCGAAACTGGTCCCGTCGATGGTCCCGGTGCCCTCGCTGGTCTGCTGTGAGTCGACCAAGCCGGTCCCGCCCGGTCTGCTGTCCAGCGACACGATATTGCGCCCGGGCGCCGCGACCCCGACCCACGGCCCGCCGAGCGAGAATTCCGACGGCGCGCCGTTGGCATCGATCGAGGCCACCGCGAGCACATACGGTGAAAACCACGCCGGGCTCACGGTGGTACGCACCGCACCCCATCCGGTGCCCTCGTTCTGACCGTCACACGACCCGTTCTGGGAGAGATTGCCAGCGGCGGCGACCACGACGACGTTGCGGTCGTCGGCGTATTTCACCGCGGCGCCGAGCGCGCCGTCGGACGGGTTGACGCCGACCGGGGCGCAGGCGACTTCGGAGATGTTGATCACCGTCGCGCCCAGGTCGACCGCGCGAACCACGGCGGCGGCCAGAGTGAGCACGGTGCCGTAACCGGCGCTGGTGATTTTGCCCGGCACATCGTTGTTGGTCGCCCGGTCCTTGGCCTCGTAGGCGGCGCTCAACTGGCGGATGGTGAGGATCTCGGCTTCGGGCGCGACCCCGGCGAATCCGTCGTCCAGACTCGGTCGCGCCGCGATGAGGCCCGCCACGATGGTGCCGTGACCGTCACAATCGGAGGTGCCGTCGGAATCGGAGACGAAATCACCGCCCGGTTGCAGGGCCGGCAGGCGCGGATGCCGGTTCACACCGGTGTCGATGACAGCGACCTTCTGTCCGGCGCCGCGGCTGAATTGCCAGGCGGCGGGCAGATCGAGCAGGCGCTGGCCCTCCGGCGCCTCGCGCGGAGGGCTGCCCGCGAGCGAGGGTTCGGCGCATATCGAGCGCTGTTCGGTCACCTCGGGCGGGCCGCCCTTGGCGTTGATCGCCAGCGCGGCGCCGAGTGCGCCTTCGTCGATGGTCGGCGGTCCGATGGCACCGGCTGGAGCACAGGTCGCGCCGAGGCCGACCATGACCGCAACGACACACGCCAGCTGCGTTAGCACACGACCACGACGTCGAGGTCCGGTGCGGTGACTCATCGCCGATAACACCTCGCGGTCATAGGTTCCTGGCTGCCGAATACAGGTCCATGACCCATAGCACCAGCGGAATCACGGTAACGATCAGCAGGTATTCGAAGATCTCCCCGGCCCGTCTGGTGACCGGTGACATCTCGGTATGCGGGCCGATCACACCGAACGCCACCATCGATGCGGCGATGACCAGCAGAATGCCCGCCATCGGCACGAGCCAGGACGGATGCCCCAGCGCCACGGTGACCAGCACCGCGAGCAGGGCCACCGCGCCCGCGCCGATCAGCGTCGCCGACTGGGTGAGATCGGCGAAGGCGCGTCCGCGCAGACTCAGGATCACCGCGATGACCAGTCCGAGCGTGATGCCCTGCCAGCGCGCCGCCCCGAACGGGTCGGCGACGAGCACCGAGGAGAGCACGGCCGCGACGGCACTGCCGATGATCACACCGGACTGGTACTCGTTGGCGACCTTGGCGCGCAGTTCGAGTCCGGCCGCGGACGGCAACGCCGTGGCGCCGATCGCGCCGATGTCCTCGATCGTCGGCCGTGGCTCGTGGTCGGCGGGATCGATGGCGGCACCAGCGGTCGGCACCGGCGGTACGGGCAGACGTGCCGCGGCGACGGCAAGCCTCGGCGCCATCGCGATCATGATGAGCGCGGCGACCAAGACACCCGCCGCGATCTTCGACGCGTCGATGTCCCATACCATCCGCACGAGCGCCGCGACACCGCCGAACAGCACCGTCATCACCGTGGCCGAGGTGAGGGTCGCCCCGACTCCGGTCGCGCTGTACCCCGCGACCGCGGCGACCAGGGCGGCGACCGCGGCGAACATCAGATGAGGGCTACCGATGCCGTTCGGCACGAAAAGCAGTGCGGCGGCAGCGCACAACAGCACGCCGTACAGCGAAAGCGCCACCGCGGGCATGCGTGCCCGGTACCTGCGCATGGCGATAGCCGCGGCGGCCAGTCCCGCGATGCCGGGTCCGAGGGCGACGAAGCCGATGGCCCACGAAGCCCCGTCCTGCTTCGCGGCGATCAGCAATCCGACAGCAGCCAGCGAGGATACGAGCGCGAGCACGACGCCCATCCATCCGGCCGCACGCGCCGACCAGTTACGGAAGGTGTCGGTGGTGAGTTTCGATACCGCGTCGATCACATCGTCGAACAGCGCGGGCGACTCCTTCGCGGTCACCGAGCGCAATACCAGCAACTCACCATCGAAAACCTCTGCGGCGGTGAGATTCTGGTCCGGCGGAATCGGGTCGCGACCGATCTTCGCCAATGTCCAATGGGACGTCCGCAGCGGCGCGCCCTCTTCGCGCTCGGTCAGATCCGGGTTGCGTGACTCGATGAGTTCGACGAGGTCGGTGATGAAGGCGGCGATCGGAATCGTCGCGGGCAGACCCAGATCCAACTGGGTGTTGCCTCCGATCACCGATACCCGGCACAGTTCCGGATCGGCGGCACCCAAGCCACTGGTCGACGACTCGGTCACGAGCGTGCAGACTCCCTACATTTCGTGCGTCCCTGCTTGGCAACGCTCCCAATCTATCCCACGCACTCCCGGTATGCTGAGCGAGAACTCGCTGAAACAGTCGCCTTTGGGGGCTCACCCGCATGACCGGCAATCGCCAAGCACAACGCGCCTTCGACGCCGGCGTCCTGTCGCTGGGAATCGTGATAGACGGGCAGGAATCGGCCCGCGACCTCGACTATGCCAAGCTCGCGTTCACCAGGGCCACCGAATGGGATCCCGGCATGTGCGACGCCTGGCTCGGCCGGGCCGCGGCGGGCGAGCTGACCCGCGAAGTGCTGTTCAACCTGTTCAAGAGCAGCCCCAACACGCTGTTCCGCGAGCAGCGCCGACTCGGCCTGCCGCCGAGGGCGCTCGCGGGCCGTTTCGTCATCGGTCAGTACATCGACTATCCGCTGGCCGGATACGTCGAGATCTGGCTCGCGCAGGCGGCGCAGTTGATCAACGACGGCGATCACGACGAGGCCGAACGGGTGCTCGACGAACTCGCCCGATACCGAAAATCCCAGCTGTCACAACCCGATAAGGCGATCGACGACCGCATCTGCGCCTATGTCCGTGCCGTTCTGCACTACCAGACCCAGCGCTGGCCGGATGTGATGACGGTGCTGAACGGGTCCACCGAGTGGGAGGATCCGTACCTCGCCGCGGGCGCGCACGTGATGGTCGGTACCGCGTGCGCCCAACTCGGCCTGTTCGGTGAGGCGATCCGGCGCATGGAGCAGGCGGAGGCGGGCCCGATTCCCGCGGCGGCCACCACCGCGCGTTTCTGCCGCGGACTGTGCCTGCGTGAGAACGGCAACGAGACCGAGGCCCAGGCGCTGTTCGAGAAGGTGTTCTCCGAGGCTCCCGATTTCGAGGCCAATGCCGCGGCCATGCGGGATCGTAAGTACCGCATCACCGTCACCACGAAAGAGCAGATCGACGCCCGCACCGATCGCTGGGATCCCGGTTCGGCCCCGACCACCGATCAGATGGGGCGCGAGGAACGCGACGACAAGGCCAAGCGCATTCTGGAGATCGCGCGCAAGGAGCTGGACGAGCAGATCGGCTTGGCCGCGGTCAAGACCCAGGTCGCCAAACTCCAGGCCACCGCGCAACTGTCCAAGATTCGCGCCGAGAAGGGTATGGCCAGCGTGTCGCGCGGTCAGCACTTGGCGTTCACCGGCCCGCCCGGTACCGGTAAGACCACCGTAGCCCGCGTCGTCGCCAGGATCTATTGCGGGCTCGGCCTTTTGAAGACCGATCACTTGATCGAAGCCAAACGCGCCGACTTCGTCGGTCAGCACCTGGGCAGCACCGCGATCAAGACGTCACAGCTGATCGACACCGCCATGGACGGCGTGCTGTTCATCGACGAGGCGTACACGCTGATCCAGACCGGGCTTTCCGGCGGTGACGCCTTCGGCCGGGAAGCCGTCGACACCCTGCTGGCCCGCATGGAGGACGACCGCGATCGACTGGTGGTCATCATCGCGGGATACGAGAGCGAGATCGACCGGCTGCTCGCCTCCAACGACGGTCTCGCGTCGCGCTTCTCCAAACGGGTGAAGTTCGATTCGTATTCGCCCGTGGAATTGGGCGAGATCGGCCAGTTCATCGCCAAGAAGAGGGATTCCGATGTCGCCGATGAGGCCCTCGCGCTGTTGATCCAAGCCTGCGAGGTCCTCTACGCGAGGGAGGTCGCCGACCAGAACGGCGCCACCCACCGCGGCATCGACCTCGCGGGCAACGGCCGATTCGTCCGCAATGTCATCGAAGCGGCCGAGGAGGAGCGCGAATTCCGCTTGGCCACCGATGAATCCCTCGATCTGAGCAGCGTCGACGCCGATGTCCTCATGCGCATCGAGGCAGTCGATATGCAGAACGCACTCGACAACGTCCTGGCGACCCTGCGCTGACGGCCGCCGGTCAGTGACCGGTGGGGAGGACGTCGTGGCTGACCAGGGCGTCCGACGGACTCAGAGTCGGACCGGGTACCAGCGCGCCGATGATCGGCCACGGCGCCTGCCGCGGTTTCGCCTCCAGGCCGAGGATCTCCGCGGTGGGGGCATCCGGGATGCCGAAGCGAATGCCGTTGTCGGCGATATAGAACAGTGAGCCCTTGCGGACGCTGTCCGGATCCATGCCGGTGACCTGGACGAACTCACCGGTGCTCGGCGGAATGTAGACGGCGTCCACCCGGTCTCTCACACCATCCGAGGTCGCGATCTCGACCGGTTTCGTGTGATCGGGCAACGGCAGTGCGCGTCCGGCCAGGACGGTGACGGTGGCCTCGGGGTCCGTGGCGCCCTTCTCCCAGGACATGCAGCTGACGGGGGCGTCCTCGGCGTCGAGAATCTTCGGTGTCCCACTCGGGAATTGGTCGACCGCGAGCCTGGTCACGTAGGGAATACCGAGCAGCCGATCCGGCGGAACCGTCGTGATATCGCTCATCCCCTGGGAATTCGCGTTGCGAAGGACGTCGGCGGTGAAGGCCGAAATCGACTGCACGCCGTCGGCGAGCACCACGTACAAATCCTCGGAGTTCACCCCGCGCACCCGGATCACCCCACCCACCGGAATATTCGACAGTTTTCCCGGTCCCGGCTCTCCGACGCGCTCGATCTGCGGCACCGCGATCGGCAGCACCTGGGAGGTCGCGTTGAGCAGTCCGGGACTGATGGGGCGGGGCTTCTTCTCGCGCAACGACAGCGACGCGGCGATCACCGAATCCTTCGGATCGATCTCCGCGCGCTTGCCGTCGAACAGCAGATAGGTCTTGTCGGCGCGAGTCACCAGCAGCGCCTCTCCTGACGCTGTCGGGCGCGCCACGGCGCCGGCCTTCGTCTCCAGTCGACCGGCGATCACGGTGGTCTCGGCGCCTGGTGATCCGACCGCGCTCCCGGATTTCGACAGAGCGACACTGTCGCACAGTGTCCAGATCGAGCGATCCCCCGCGGAGGACCCGGGCAGCGCGGCGGGCGCACCGGGGATGCCGAGCATCGCGCCGCGCGGCAGCGCGCCGAGTTTGGAGGTCTTCACCGACGTCGGCGATTCGTTGCTCTGGGTGATCAGTCGCGCCGAGGCAAGGTTGAGCACCGGATGCAAGGTGCCGTCCACCACGGCATACAGGGCGCCCGACTCCTTGGCCATCACGATCTTGGCGTCGTCGATGGAACCCTGTGGCCGCAGGAACGACATGATCGCCGCGCCGGCCACTACCAGCAGACCCAGCACCGCGCCGACGAGTAGCGACCGCGACTGCGAACGCATCGGATCGTGCAGCATGCGCACGTCCCGCCGGACCAGCGCGTGTTCATAGCGCTTGAGCAGGAACCGATATCCGTTGACTTGGGCCCGCGTGGTCAACTGTGCAGGCACTGATGCCTCCGAACTGACGTGTCTACATCGAGAGGGCGAGATCGCCTCGTTCCGCTCACAGTAGCGAAGGAGTGGAACTTCGGTCCATTATGAGCGCATGGCGTCAACAACGGCCGAGGACCCGAAATCGGCACCGCCGCTGCGGTCACCGCACTTCTGGTTGTTCCGAATGTTCCCGCTGCGACAGGTGATTCCCGCGTTACTGCTGGCAGTGGTGGTCGCACTGGTCACGGCTGCTTTCGGCGCACCGCCTATCGCCGCCGTCGCGGGCGGCGTCGCGCTCGCGCTGGTCGCGCTCGTCCCGATACGCGGCGCCACCGTGGCGGCACGCGTCGGTGGCGCGATCACCTTCCGATGGCAAGTTTTTCGCAATCGTTCGGCGACTGTCAACCATGCGCCGTTCGATGTTCCCCTGCCCGACGGCGGCAGTTACGGAATGCGCTGGGACGGCCTTCATCTGATCACCATGTTGCGCATCGACGCTCAGCCCCCGTTCGTGACCAGACTCGGTCCGAGCGGGCTGAGCGCGGGCGAGATGATCCCGCTGCCCGAGCTGGCACGCTGCCTGAGTCAGTTCGATATCGCGCTCGCCGCGATCGACGTGATCAGCACCGGCTCCAGGACGTCGGACGCGGGCGCGGTAGCGCGGCTCTACGACCAGATGCTCGGTCCGTTGCCCGCGGTCGCCCACCGCACGGTGTGGATCGTGCTGCGGCTGGACCCGCTGTCCAATACCGACGCGGTGACTCGTCGCGGCGGCGGTTCCACCGGCACGCTGCGCACCGCGCTCGTGGCCACCCAGCGCGTCGCCAACCGGCTCGCCGCCCGCGAACTCACCGCCTCGGTGCTCTCCGCCGCCGAAATGACCGCCGCCGTCAATCAACTCGTCCGCGGCGGTCACCTCGACGAATTCAGCGAATCACCCGACAGCCTCGAACAGAACGGAGTCCACTCCACCACCTACCGTGTCGCGCTGGAGGAATTCGGTGATCGCGGTTTCACCGATATCTGGGCGACGCAGAGTCTGGCGACAACACTGACATTGCGACTGCGCCCGGCCACCGGTAGCGCCGCGCCTGGTTCCACTTCCGGGATCGAGGTCACCGCGACAGCGCGTTTCGACGCCAGACACCAGCCCGCCGAAGCGACGGTGCCGGGTCTGGTTCCGCTGCGCGGCAAACAGTATCGCGCGCTCGTGCACAGTCTGCCGATCGGCGACAGGGGCCCGGAACTGCCGATCGACGGCTCACTGGGGACACCGGAGTCACTGGCGGGATTCGATCTACCGCTCACCGGTTGCGGACAACTGATCGGCGCCGACTCCAGCGGACAGGGCGTGGCGGTGCCACTGGTCGGGCATGTGCGCCGGGTCGAGATCATCGGCGCGCTGCTCATCGCCAAACAGGTGATCCTGCGGGCGATCGCGCTCGGCGCGACGGTGGTGGTCCACACCAACCGGCACGAGCAGTGGCGCGAGATGGTGGCCTATGTCGATTCCCCACAGGCGCTCTCACTGGCGACGTGGTCGGCCGGGTCTCAGCAGGCGAACGCGTACCGCGCCGCGACCGTCATCGTCTACGACGGCCTGACACCGTCGACCCATCACTCCGACGCCACGGTCATCCTGTTGCGTCAGGAGTCGGGCGGAGCCGGTTTCGATCCCGATCTCACGCTCGTCGAGGATTCCGAGACGGCCAACCTGGTCACATTGCGGTCCGCGGCGGGCAGCACGCAGGTGCACATGGTCGCCACACCTTTCGAGATGACCTATCTGGGTGCACCGCAACCGATTCCGGTGTGACACCGGAGGCCCGCTCACGCCGATCGTGAACGGGCCTTCGGCAACGCTGTCGGTCGAGGTCAGCCCGCGAAGCTGTCGTAGACCTTTTTGTCGGCGGCCTGCGCGTTGCCGAGCGCGCGGTCCACGGCGTCACGCAGATTCTCGAGAATGGTGGTGGTGTCGCTGAATTCCAGCGTCCACGCGTCGTGTGCGTCCTTGAACGCCACCGCGGACTCGTTCTCCTCCCACGCGACGTTCAACAGCTTGGCGGCCACACCCTCGAGGTGTTCGATCTGGCTGTTCAGTGCCCTGTAGTGGCCATCGAGCTGGTCGATGAGCGGCACCAGGTACTTGGGGTCGTAAAGCATTGTCTGTCCTTTCGAAATGAGTGGATCGCCGCGATGGTCAGACCAGGTTGGTGAACGCGTCGACGTTGTCGGTGTCCACGCTGCTCTTGGTCTGGTTGCCCTCGAACACCTTCGAGGTCATCACGTCCAGCTTGTTGTTGAGCCGGATCCCCTCTTCTTCCCAGTTCTGCGCGGCGGTGGTGCACGCGCCGTTCGCCTCGCCCTGCCATCCGGGTTTGGCGGACTCGATATCGGTTCCGATATTGGCGATCGTCTTCTTGATCTCGCCGACTGCCGTCAAGAGGTCGTTGACGACCTCGGCGGCTGCGGCATCATCGAGACTTACCTTCGACATTTGTGGACCTTTCTCGTATGTCTGTTCACTGCTGTTCGATTGACGCGGCCAAGATTTCGCAAGCAGCCCTCGACGACGCGCGAGCTACGGCATCCACCTTCCTCCGGGCAGCGACTCGATCAAGGCCGCGATCGCCTGCGCGACACGGTGATCGGTGCCCGGTGTGAAGGTGGACCAGACCCGCAGGTCGGCTGCCGCTCCGGGGCTGGCGACGATACGACCCCGCGAGGTGTCGTAGACCGCGACAGCACCGGAAGATCTGGTCGAACTACCGTCGACCGAGCTGTAGGCGACGATCTCGGCATGCGCGCGACAGCTCGCCAACGCGAGCCCGTATTCGATCGCGTCACGTTCGGCCACGCCCACCGAGTAGACCGCCTGGGTGTAGTCGCCGGCGTCGGTCGCGCCGTCGAATCTTTCGCGTAGTTCGTCCGAGAGCGCGCTGAAACTCACCACTTCGGCGGGCGGGCACGGACCGAGCGCGGCCAGCACCGGACGGGCGAGCGCATGCGCGTCCTCGTCACCCCACGTGGTGTGGATGTCGAAGACATCGCCGATCCTGGTCGCCAACGCGTGCTGGGCGCCGCGGCGGGCCAGGCACACCCGGCGCATACCGTCCTCGGCGTGGACGCGCGCCACCAGTTCCCGCTCCGGCTGCGCCAATACCAGCAGGGCCGTCGCGAGTTCGGAGTCGACCTCGTCGTATCTGTCGAGCAGTCCCGCTCCGCGCAGTTCGCCCAGCGCGTGGTGCTGCGCGGCCTCCCACTCCGCCACCGAATCCTGTCGCGGACCGACCGCGAGCACGGAGGGCAGGGTCTGGACACCCAGTACATTCGACACCGCGAGCAGGGCGTCATTGGTCATCGTCGACATCACGCCGCCCGCCACCGCGGCGGGGCCGTCACGGCTGGACCTCCACCCGCTGCACCCGCGTCGACTCGGCCGCCGCGCCGAGCACCGGCGGCGCGGCATCGATTCCGGCCTCGAGCTCCAGTCCCTCACCGGGCCTGGCGGCCGCGGCGCCCGCCCGTACCGTTCGCTCGACCTCACCGAGCGCGGTTCCCGGGGCCATGGCGCCGGGGGCCATGCGATTGGCCATACTCCTGTCCGTCGCCACCGGGGCCGTTTCCACCGGGACGACCTGCTCGTTCGCGGTCGTCCGCACGACCGACTGTGCTCGATAGGCGGTCTTCTCCCGTGCGACGGAGAGCCCGCCGAGACCGGAAAGGAATCCCGGCGGCAGGCCAGCCGCCGACACCGGACCGACACCGGAAGGTGTTGCCGGACCGCTCTGTTCGGCCTCGAGCGGCGCGCTGGACGCGATGACGGGGGGCGCCTCGTGGGTCCACGGTGTGGCGAGCGGGGTAGTCGCCGATTCATAGCTCTGCATCACGCGCGCGGCGTTGGCCTTGGCGAGATCCTGTTCACCCTCGACCTGCGCCGCCGCCGCGACCAGCGGCGCGCCCAACGCGGCACCGGCCTGTTGGATTCCACGCATGGCGGTCTCCAACGCGGCGATCTCGACCATATGCGGCATGGCGAGCCGCGCCACCTCGTATGCGACCGCCTGGCCACCCGCTCTCGTGGCGTTCTGTCCGGCCGCCGCCGCGGCCTCGACCAGCCATTCCCGCAGTTTGGAAATGCGCTCCAGCACCGCTTCGCTCTCGCCGGAACGCCAGGACTCGCGAATCCTCGCCAGGATCTGGTCGTATTCGACCACGGCCGCGCCGAAACTCGCGGCCAGCTTCGCCCATGCCGCGCTCGCCTCCGACATGGGTACCGCGCCGGGCCCCGTCGTGAGATCGCGAGCCAGCTGATCGGTGGGTCTGGCCTGCCAGACCACACCGGTGAAGCCGATGACCGGTGGTTCGACCATGCGCGCGCCGCCCGTGTCAGTTCGCCGCGCTGAAGCCGCTCGCGTTCTCGTCGTCCATCCGCACCAGCAGGTCGGACTGAGAACGCAGGGCCGCGGCCAGCTTACGGATTTCGTGAATGCCCTGCACAGCCGCCTCGTCATAGGACGACGCCGCGTCGCGCAGCGTCGCGGCGGCCCGCCCCGAGACCTCGTCCAGTCCGGCGGGCTGTACGAGCAACGCCGGAAGACTCTGTCGCAGTTCGGTTTCCAGTCTGGCAGCCAAGGCGTCCAGATCGGTGGCGGACTGGCCTGCCCGAATCGGATCGAATTCCATGACATCCTCCTGTCAGAGGGTGAGCGCCTTGTCGGGCGAGTCGGAGTCGAGTGGTTCCGATACACGTTCGGCCGCGCCGACCACCGGCAGCGAAGCCCCCTCGATATCACCCACGACCTCGTTGCCGTGCTGTTCGGTGACCAGCAGACCGCGCAACCCTTCGGAGGTCGATTCGCCGGTTCGGGCTGCCGCGGCGCCCGCGGCACCGCCCATCGGCATCATTCCGGGGCTCGACATCGCGCCGCCTCGTGTCATCGCCTGTGTCGCACCGGTGGCCTCGGCGCTCGGCGCGCTCGCGCCCGCAGCGCCCAACGGGCCCGCTCCGCGTGCGGAGCTCCACGACGCGAGCTCTCGCGCGCTGCCGCCGCCGATCGCGCCGAATCCGATCGGACCACCGCCGAGAACGCCGCTGCCGCCACCGTCACCGAAGCCACCGAGATCATCCGTGCTCGCGGGATCGAGGCCTTCCGTACCTTTGCTCGCGATCGACTTCGGCGTGTTCAGCGCGGTATTCACCGCCATCAACTGTTGCGGCATCGTGGTCGCGAGGCTGGTCAGCGGACCCAGGATCTGCATCACCTGGGAAATCGCCTGCATGGCATCGACGTTCTTCGGCGCCTGGGTGACCGGAACCTTCGTGCCGGTCTCGGCCATCGCGGCGCTGTGCACGGTGAGTTCGCCCCTGGTCTTCGCGATGACGGCGAGGGCCTCCGAAATCGTCTCTGTCGTCAGAGCGACCAGAAACGCCTGGCCGGGCGGTGTCGCGAGAAATGGGGCGGCGGCGGTGACCGAGGCCATGAATTTCGTGATGATGGCGGTCATCTGACTCGAGCCCTGGAAAACCGAACTCGCGGCGGTGGCGACACCCACCGAGGTCTGCGCACTCTGATCAGCGACGGCAGCGGTGTCCTTGGCGGCCGCGCCGCCCTTCTCCGCGGCTTCCGCGGAGGCCGCGCTCTGCCACAGCGTCATCGCCAACTGCAGCGCGGAACTGCCGAGCGTGGTCGCGGTCTGCAACACGGTGGAAACGATCTGCATGACCTGGGCCGGATCGACCGGCGGACCTGCTGCGGCCTGCCCCGCCGCGGGTAGGGTTCCGGTGCCGAAGCTACCGGCCAGATCCGTGAGTGGCTTGGCGAGAACAGACAGGTCGATCACCGGCAGCGGCGGCAGATCGGGCATCGGGGGCAAGCCCGGAATCTCCGGCAGCGCCGGGAGACCCATCTCCTTCAGGACATCGTTCACGGGCCGATCGAGCATCGGTCCGATCGCGCTCTGCCGGAGCAGGTCCACCACGGATTGATCCAGGGGAACACTCATATCTTGTCGACAGACCCGAAATCGGTGACGGCCGAAGCCTCGGTGACGTCGTACAGCGCGGCGCTCTCGTGCGCCGCGACCGCGGTCATGGCGTACACGTGGGCCAGCTCGGCGACCGAGGTCAGGTTGTTGGCCTGGGCTCCCGCGAAGGTGGCGAGAAAATCCTGACCGATCAACCCGAAGACGGGGATCGCGGCGGCGATGATCGCCGCCTGGTTGGCCGCACCGGCGACAGCGACGTCCGCGGCCATGCCGGCAGCAGCATTCCCGTACTGCCGAACGGCGTCGGACGTCACAACAATCTTATCCATCGGAAACCTCAGCTGCGAGAAGACTATTGGTCCGTGTGAATCCAATGTACCGGATCACCCGTACTCTCGAGTAGCGAAATATCAGTAAACAACTCGCAAAATGCGGACCATAAGACGATTACGTGCCCCAGTTCGAGAGCTATTCTGCCGCTTCATAATTGAACGCCGCGACGAGTTCGCCGCGCTCGGCGAACGCCCGTTGCGCCGCTCTGGCCGCGGTATTCACGACCACCTGCTCGAATTCCGCGGGTGACATGCGCGCGATCGCACCCGAGAGTTCCAGATCGCACAATGCTCCGTTGCCGTCGACCACCGCTGTCACGGCGGCGTCGGCGGAGGTTTCCCGTACCCGGATCGCCGCCATCCGCTCCCCCAGATCCCGAATCCGATCCAGCTGACCACGCACTCGCGCTTCCAGCGCGTCCATCGCCTCACTCATCGTCGCCCCCTCAGACCGACCGCAGCCAACTCTGCGGTTCGTCCTCGTAGTCCTGCTCCTCGATCAACTCCTGCCGCGCGACATCTTCCGGCTTCGGCAGCCCGGTCAGCGCGAGCACCTCACCGGTCAGCCCGGCGGCCTCCAATTCGGCGCGGCGAGCCAACCCGGCCCGATTCGCGGCCTGCCTGCACAATCGCACGATGTCACCGGCCAGAGCGCTCGGATCCCGCCGCAATTCCTCGGGTTCCACGGTGAGGGATATCGGCAGACCCTGTTCCGTGGTCTCCACCGAGATCGAACCGTTGCGTGATGTTGCGGTAGACATGTCACCCTCTATCTGCGCTCGTCCTTGATCGCCCTGATGACCGAAGCGATTTCGGCGTTGATCAAGGTGGTCAGCCGCACCGCGTCCGCGCCGACCGCACGCGGCGGAACGCCGGCGATGATCGCGTACCTGCCGTCGTCCACCAGGTCACGCCACTCGATCTGATGTCGGGTGATACCGCGCGGGCCGAAGATCGACCGACCCTGCACCACCGTGATGATCCCTTCGGTGATCGCGGGCGCTTCCAGGAACTTCCGGGAACGGTGCGCGATCGGTTCGTCGAACGAATCCTCTACCAGCGAAGCGCCGTATTCGTGTTCCACCTCGTGATCGCGCTCGGCGACGGGCATCATGATCTCGCCGAGTTTCCCGGCGTCCAACGCGGGCATCTCCGCGACCAGGGATTTGGCCAAGTTGACGGCACTGCATTCGGTGATCACGAAACCGCCGCTGTGCCAAATAGTTTCACCGGGAAGTTGCTTCACCAGGTAGCCGATATCACCCTTGCGACCGGCAAGCAGGCGAACACACCCTTTCGGATCGTCCATATCCTGCGCACCCCAACCGTCGACCACGACGCGGATATCCGGAAAAGCCAGGGTGTCGAGCATTTCGGCACTGTCTCGATCATCGATCTTGGCGGACAGAACCTCTCGCGTCCGGATCTTCTCGCGAATGAAATCGTCGTGTCCCGCCGTCCTGCTGGTGAAGGTGAGCGGTGACGGAACCTCGTCGTCGGATTCGGCGCGCTCCCAGAGCACGAAGAATTCCAGGTCGGTGAAGTTCCAGGTACGACTCACTTGTCGACCACCGGCTTGACGACGCGGGGTGCGTCGCCCAGTGCCTCCTCAAGATGTTCGCCGGAGTCGAGAAAGGTCGGCCGCTTGTGGTTCTGGTTGTTCTCGCCAGCACCGCGACCCGCCGCACCCGCTGCGCCCGGCGAACCGGGCATGCCGGCCCCCGACATACCCGTCACACCGGACATCCGGCCCAGCGCGGTCGCGGCGGTCTGGGCCGCGCCCGCTCGCGGGAATAGTTTGGCGGCCTGCGACAACTCCCTGGACACCGGTGACACGCCACTGCCGGAACCACCGACGCCGCCGCCCTTGCCCGCCGAGAGCGCCGCATTCTTTGCGGCCTCCAACGCGGCCGCCGTGGGTGCCAGTCCGGCGAGACCGGGAAGTCCTGCGAGGTCGGACAGGCCCGACAGACCGGAGGACGCCTCCTGCGCGGCTTGCTGCGCCGCCGAGAGGGCTTCCTGCGCGGCCTGCTGGCCGGCCGAGACCGCCTCGGTCACCGCTTGCTGTGCCTGCTGAGCAGCCTGAGCCCTGGCCGCGTCTTCCTGCTGGAGACGCGCCGCCGCCTGCTGCTCGCGCTGATACTGGGCGGCCTCCGCCTGTTGCCTGCGCGCGGCTTCCTGCTGTTCGCGCTGGAATTTCGCGGATTCCTCCTGTTGTTTGCGCGCCGCCGCCTCCTGTTGCTTGCGCGCACGCTCGGCGGCCTCCCGTTGCTGGCGCTCCCACGCCTGCTGGTTGCCGAGGTCCGGACTGCTCGCACTCTGCAACGTGGGTTTGGTCCCGCCCGGTCCCGGGCCGGGCCCGGGTCCCGGGCCAGGACCCGGGCCGGGGGCGGGAGCCGTCGTGGTCAGTTCCTTGTTCGGCGACGGAATGGGAGGGATTCCGGCACTGGCGGTCTGGACTCCGGGGACATAGAGACTATTGAAGGCCTGCCGTGCTCGCGGAAGATATCTGTCACGCGCGACGATTCGGCCGACACCACCGCCGCCGCCGGTACTCCACGCGGTCGGCGGCATATTGAGGCCGACCGCCCACAACCATCCCGATGTCCACTCGAGATTGGTGCCGATGGTGTTGATGACGGATTTCAGATTCAGGATGTTCGTCCGGTAGGTCAGGGCGGCAGCCACCGACGCCTGCGGTCCCTTGCCGCCCCATTGTCCAGATGTGTGCAGGGATTCGATGCTGTTGGCGAGATCGCTGAAGGCGATGTCGAGCCGGTCGCCGATCCAATTCCATACCGCCGAGGCATCGCGCACGGCGGAATTGTGGTCACGAAGACTCACGCCCAGCTGATAATAGGTGCCGTATTCGATGCCGTAGGCGTTCTCGATCGTCGGGTCACCGGTCCAGGCGTCGCCCGGCTTGGCCGAGTCGGCGGTAGCGGTGATGAGCGACACCGGGATGGAATCGGCGCCCTGGGCGGCTTGGAAATCCGCAGGCGGGAGCTTTCCGTCTCGCGGCATCGACGCCGTCGAATTCGGGTCGCTGTAATCGGAATGCAAGTCCGCCGCCCAGCCGGGAAGGCCGCCCTCACCCGCCAGAGGTACGCCGGGAAACTCCCAGGTGGGGTTCTTCCACGCGAAGTAGCGGCTGGGATCGGTTCGGTATTTCTCGAAGTTGTCCGCGGAGGAGTCGTCCGCAGTCGTGTAGATCTTGCCCGCGATCGCGAACATCTCACCCATTCCGCGCAGGATCTTCTCGTCCTCGGCGAGCCGATCATCGAGATCGTTGGCGGCCGTGAAGAACCGGTTGCCCAGCGTGGTGCCCGAGGTGAGGTTGCCCCACCCCTGGAATCTGGTGATCGAGTCATCGATCGCGGATTTGGCAATGAGCAACATGGTCACTGTCTGGGCGACCAGCAACGCCGCGTCTTTCGCGGCCTGCTCGCCGATGTCGATCTTGCCCTCGGCGGCTTGCTGCTGAAAGGTCTTCCACGGGTTCGTTCCCTCGCCGGCCACAGGTCTTGCTCCCGCCTCTCACGACTCCGAATCTCCCGGAATCGATCGATCACTCGACACGCTGTACGACAACTTCCATACTGACACGGTTACCGCGCATCCTACCCACCGAACAGACTGCACGAACTGCCACCGGATTTAGGGGCACGGACGAATCCGATTCGTGAATACGCGATGACTCGGGGGCTAAATCCGGACTACGGTCACGAAATATGTTGTACACGGGATCATTTCGCGCTCTCGTCGGCGAAGCGGTAGTAGGTGGAGCGGCTGGGTTGGAGGAGGGCGCGCATGAAGGGGGCGCCCTCGGCGGGCAGGACGACGCGGCGGTCGTGGCGGGAGAGGACGCCGTCGCGGTAGTACTCGCGGGCGAGGCCGCCCCATTCGTCGTCGACGACCGTCAGGGTGACCCCGCCGTCGTCGGTGCAGGTGAACTCGGCGACCCGGTGCGGGCGTAGGTCCTTGGCGTAGGAGTACAGCACCACCCGGGAAGGGCTCGACGGGTCGCTCATCGGTCGGTCTCCTCTGCGCCGGGTTCGGCGGTGGGGTCGGCGGACTGTGACCAGACCGTCAGACCGTGGCGCCTGCGTTCCTCGCGGGTCGCGAAATCGTTGATGGTGCCGAGGAAATCCTTGGAACTCACCTCGTCGGACGGCTCGTCGGCAGCGGTGGTGAAGGTGAGCTCGTCGAGTTTCAAACGCCGGTCGCCGTGCTCGATCAGCAGGTGTGCGAAATAGTTTCGGCGCGTCTTCCAGTAGCGGACGCTCGTGCGGTCGTCCAGCGGGACTGCGGTGTCGCCGGACTGCACCACGTAGCCCGTGCGATCGGCGTTCACGTAGAACGCCACGGTTCGGCCGAGACATCTGGCGATGAGCCCGGCGGTCGGCGCGGACCGGGTCTCCGGCCGCAGGGTGTGGTGCACACGCCCGGTTCCGGTGTCGTAGAGCACCCACTCGAATCGGTTGTTGCGGGCCAGCCAGATCCTCGCCATCTACCGCACCCCCAGCATCCGGTTGATACGTCCACTGGTCCGGCCCGCCGACGCGATGATCTGCGTCGGCGTCTTGCCTCTCACCTCGTGGAGATATTCGTACGTCGGGCCCACGGGATCACCGTAGTGGCGAATGTTGCGTCGCTCCGCCCAGATATTGAATATGCGTGGCAGCACCGCCCTGGTCTGCACCTTCGCCTGATTCCTCGTGTCGAGCGCCCAGCGGGCTATCTGCTCGGGATCGGCTCCGGCCTCGATCTCGGCCATACCCTGCTCGGTGATAGCGCGGGCGGTGTCGACATAGCGCTGCCGGGCGGCGCCGATCGGCCCGAGCGTCCGGATCGCCCGCCACCAGCCGCCACCGCATCCTGCCAGTCCGAGCGGGTCGACCCAGGTGTGCGGATTGTGCACGTAGGCGGTGGCATTGGCCGGATTCGGCGTCTGCCCCAGCGGATCCGGTGCGGTGTAGGCCGCGGTGACCGGGTTGTAGTAGCGGTGCCGGTTGTAGTGCAGTCCCGTTTCCGCGTCGTGGAATTGGCCCGCGAAACGCAATGCGGTGGCGGCGCGGCCGTTCCACCACGTCTGCCCCCACAGGGTTGCCGACGCCCAGCCCTCGACCGTGCCGGTGCCGGGATCGAGCAGTTCGGTGGGCGCGCCGGCCAGATCGGTGACGATGGCGTGGAACGCGAGGTCGACGACGGTCTGCGGCGCGGTCGCCGCCGACTCGACCGCGCCGTACGCGGGGCCGCTGGTCCGGGTGTACTGGGTCAGCACCTCCCCGTTCTCCGGGTGGTGGGTCCAGCACCAACTGGCGGTCGACGGCACCGAACCTGCCGCGACGGCGTGCTGGAAGACGAGATCGTCGCTGTCCCAGGCGAAGATCACCGATTCCAGCACCGTGCCCGCGCGATCGGTGCGGATCTTGGACACCCGGCGGCCGAACGGGTCGTAGCCGTAGCGCCAGAAGGTTCCGTCGGGGGCCGAGACGGTACGGATGCGACCTGATTCGGTGTGGGTGAACTCGAAGACCTCGGGCCGATGCGACAGCCGGGTGCGCACGATCCGGGTCAGGCGGCCCGCCGCGTCGTACCAGAACCGGCGTCTGCCCGATTCGGTGACGAGGGTGCCCGTCGAGCGCACCCGGTTCGGCACCGCGGGTTCGTCGGCGTCGGCGGCTGTGGCGAGGGCGAGCACACCGGCCGGGTCGTAGCCGTAGTGTTCGTTCGCCGCCGGTGTCCGCTCCGCGGTGATCGCGGTGACCCGTCCCGCCGGATCCACGTCGAATCGCCGCGGTCCGCGCAGGACGTCGTCCGTCGCGGTGGCGTATCCGTCGGCGCGATAGGTCCAGCTGCGTCCGGCGACGACGCCGGACGGATTCCGGACATGCTGGGCGATGATCCGATCGCGGGTGTCGTAGCGTCGCGTGATCGAGGCCGCGCCGATCGCGCGAACGGTCTCGTTGCCGCTCGCGTCGTAGCCGAAACGCACGACACCGCCGGGGCCTGTGCCGTCGTCGGTGGTCGCCGCGCCGAGCAGACCGGTGTCGTCGTAGTCGAAGACGGTGCGCCAGCCGAGTCCGGCATTCGGCACCGCCCTGGTGTCGACGATGCGCTGCGTTCGCCGTCCCGCGCGGTCGTGGGCGCTCGCCACGGTCACGCCGTTGATCTGTTCGGTTCGGACGCGGCCGGTGGCATCACGGGTGAACCGCACGACCGCGTCACCGTTGGCGGCTTCGACCAGTTCACCGTGCCGGTCGTAACGGTAGACGGTGACGCCCTCGTCGGAGTGTTCCTCGGCGACACGGCCCGCGGCATCGTAGATGTAGCGGGTGGTCTGCCCGACGGCGTTGGTCGTGGAGCGGATCCGGTCCGCGGAGTCGTGCGCGTAGGTCGTCCGCGCGCCGTTGTAGTCGGTCTCGGCGACCAGCCGTCCGGCGGGATCGTATTCGTAGCGCCACACCAGGCCCGCCGGATTGGTGACCGAGGTGATCTGCATCTGCGTGTCGTAGGCGATCCGGAGGACACCGCCGTCCGGCCCGGTCATCTCGGCGGGCGAGTCGAGCACCGTATAGGCGGTGGTCTCGACGTTGCCCGCTTCGTCGGTGTGGGAGATCTGGTTGCCCTCGGCGTCGTAGGTCCACGACAGGACCGTGCCGTCCGGATTGCGCCGGGTCAGCGGTTTGCCGTCGATGGTCCAGGTCTGGGCGGTGGTACGGCCGAGCGGATCGGTGACCGAGCCGATGCGGGCGAAGGGATCGCGCGCGTAGGTCCAGGTGCGCCCGCCCGGCGCGGTGACCCGCAGGGGCAGTCCGGCCTGGTCGCATTCGACCGAGGTGACGAGCCCGGTGGGATCGATCACCCGACGCAGCGCGGAACCGGCGGGTCGGTAGTCGTATTCGTAGCGGGTGCGGGAGCCGTCCGGCCCGATGACCGCCGTCGTGTTGCCGACCGGGTCCGACTCGTAGACCCACCGCCTGCCCCCGGGCCAGGTCTCCGAGAGCGGCTCTCCCCACTCTCCCCGAGTGATCCGTGTGACCCCGCCGTCCGCGCCGGTGACCGCGGTGACCGAGCCGTAGCGGTCTCGTTCGAAGGACACGCTCGCGCCGCTGGGATCCACCCGGCGGATCAGATGGTGGGCGGCGTCGCGTTCGAAGGTGCGCACCGCGCCGACCGCGTCGGTGATCTGCCAGACATCGCCGCGGGAATCGGTGCGGAAGATCAGCACTCTGATACGCCCGAAGGTCGGATCGTCGCGCGCTACCGAACGGTTGGCGACCACGCGCGGGCCCGCCGCGCCGAGTTCGTGGACCACCGGCATGTCGCGCAGGGCATCGAGAGCGGATTCGACGTCCAGTTCCCGCGAGGTGTCCAACGGCCGGACCGTTTCGATCAGCGCCGCCCACCGGCCGCCGGGTTGCGCGTCGGCCGACCGGTCCGCGCCGTACACGTAGGCGTTCGCGTAGACACCACCGGTGCCGATCTGCGCGACGCAGCGGCCTTGGTCGTCGTAGCGGTGGTGGTAGGAGACGCCGTTGCGATCGGTCCACGAGGTGAGGCGCAGGTCGGCGTCGTAGGTGTAGCGCAATTCCTCGCCGGACTCGTTCGTCACCGCGAGCAGTGCACCGTCGGCCGCGTACCGGTAGCCCGCGACGGAGACGGCCGTGCCACCCGCCTCCAGTGCGAGCCCGGTCACCCGGCCGGTCGCTGCGTCGGTCGTCACCCGAAGTAGCGCGCCGCCCGAATGGCGCACCGCGGCGACGGCACCCGCGTCGTCGTACTCGAAGGTCGTTCGCTGGCCGCCGCGATGACTCAGCGCCGCGACGGGCGCGATCGCGGACCCCGCCGCGCGCACGAATTCCCGGACGGCGCCCTCCGCCAGATCGCGCACCCGGAATATGCCGTCGGCGAACGACAGCGGACGACGGGGGCCCGACTCCGGGAAGACCTCCACCTTACCGGGTTCCGGATGCGGGTAACTCAGCACGGCGCCGTCCGCGCACACCAGGACCACGCCTGCGTCGTCGAATTCCAGCCGCTCGTCCAGGGTGGACAGCCACCCGGGCCCGAAATGCCTGCCCAGACGCAGTGTCGACAGGTGAACGCGACGAACCAGTAGCGGGAGGGCGCCCGCGGTGCGCAGATCCTCGGCTTCCACCAGGACGGCGCCCGAGGACATGTCGACCGGCTCACCGTCGGTGCACCGGTCGGGCCCTGTCACCGACGCGGCCTCACCGGCGGCTTCGGCCACTTCCCGCGCGGCCGTCGGGAGGATCGGGGCCGGATCCGCGGTCGCCGAGGAGCTTTCGTCCGGGGAACCGATCTCGTCGGCGCTTCTCGAGTCCCCATGCGACGAATCGGGGGCGGCGGGCGCGGGGGCGGTCCCGGCGTTCCTGGCGAGGGTCGCCCCGCCGTTCGGATCGATCGGCATGAGGACCCCCGACCGCGGTTTCGAACCGATCGGATCCAACCAGGTCTCGCCGGTGATCCGGCCGTGTGCCTGGATCTCTCGCAGCCGCGCCGTCGCACCGTCGATGGCGGCGCCCTCGATCCCCAGTCCGCCGAGCATCGCCTCCACCCGGGCCGGGTCGAGCGCCCGCACCTGTGCCACCACGGTCGGCTCGAGGTTCTCACCGAGCATGTGCGCGACGAACTCGGACTGGATCAGCGTCCGCGGCCCCGGATCGGCGCGGGATCCGGGATCGGGCACGGGGGTGAAGGACTCGCGGTCCACCGGGAAGGTGTAGCCGTGGTCGATCGGGGCCACGTGCGGCGCACCGGATTCGTCGAGGGTGGTCAACCAGTTCCGCGAGGGACGATCGTGGGATCCGGCGACGTAGTCGAGTACCGCCGTCATGCTGCGCTCGACCCAGGTGTATGCCTCGACCTGGCGCGCGGGGGCCGCGTCCTGGACGAACCGCATCAGCGAACCGGACCCTTCGGGACCGTCCCACAGCGTGGTCGTCGGAACCAGGCCGAAGCCGAGCAGGTCGTCGAGGCGCGCGAAGGCGACGTCGCGGACGGCCATCCCGGTGGGCGGCAGGTTCATCCCCCGGGTCCACTGGCCGTCCTCGGGTTTGTACACCCAGTCGCCGCCGTCCGGGAACCGCACGAGCAACACGGTGTTGAGTTGATCGAAATCGCCGAGACGGCCGCCGATCTCGCCGTGACCCAGTTCGTGCACCTCGGCCTCGCGGGCACTCATCGTCTCGCCCGCGGGGACCGAGGCGAATGCCGAGCCGACGTAGCCCGGCGCTCCCAGGCCGGGCCAGGCCGCACCGGTGATTCGGCCGCCGTCCCTGATCTCGGCGAGCCGGGCCAGGGCTCCGTCGACGGCGAGTTGTTCGATACCGAGCCGATTCAGCAGATCCACCAACCGGCCCGGCTCGAATTCCCTGATCGCGGTCAGCACGGTCGGATCGAGCGGGGTTCCGAACGCGTCGATCACGAACGGCGAGCGGATCCGCCCGATGCGCGCGCCGCGCACATCGGCCCCGTCGACGAAGGTGAACGATTCCGGCCCTTCCGGCAGCACATCCGGGTTGTCGAGCAGCAGGATTCGCGGCGGCGCGTCGGGTCGGTCCGGTGATCCGGGCAGTGTGCCCCAATTGGTCGCGTTCCGATCGATATGCCCGAAGACGTAGTCGAGCACCGCCGCCCAGTGACGCTGCTCGATCGGATACCGCCGCACCGGAAGTCCCTCGACGAACGGAACGAACTCGCTCAGCGATCCCCGTCCGTGCGCGTCCTCCCACAGGACCGCACTCGGAACCAGCCCCGCTCCGAGCATTCGGTCGAATTCCGACATCGCGACCTCGCGCACCGCGAGACCCGAACCCGGAATGCCGAGGAAAGCGGCTCTGCGCGGGTCGAGTTCGATGCGGTGCACGCGCACCGAACCGTCCGCGAACTCGAGGCGGAAGACATTGCCGAATTCCCCCAGCGGTGACCGGCCCACCACCGGCCCCGGTCCTTCGGCGTTCGGATCGGCCGCCGCGTGCGGCAGTTCGTCGGCGGGGTTCGGCGGGTGATCGCCGTCGCCCGGTTCCGGCCGCGGGGGCTCGGTGGCGCCGATGCGGCCGGACGGCTGCGCCGACAGGTCGAGACCGTGAATATTCGTCGGGCGCAACGGATTTCCGTCTGCGTCGAAGGAGATGGCCGACATATGTGCCACGTCCGGCCCGGACTCACCGCGCCGGTACGGACGCCACCCGCCTTCGTTGGGGTCGCGCACCATGACGACGCCGTCGCGGGCGGCCATCACGTAGGCGTGCGCCCCGACCTCGTCGGCACCGAACCGCCCCCGGTACTGATCGACCAGGATCACCACCCGGGCCGGATCGCGGGCGTCGAGCAGCCGGTCCGCGATGTCGTCGCGCGAAGCGACGGTCTCCAGCCGACCGCCCGCGTAGCCCTCCAGCGCCGCGCCGGACATGCCAGGCAGCCCGGTGTCTCCGATCGGCACCCGGGCCACGGTGCTACCCGTCTCGTCGATGACGGTCCGAATCGATTCGGGGGCACAGTTGTTCGGGGCGACCGTCTCGGCGACCGAACCTCCGAGGCCGAGCCGTCCGATCACGCGCCGCAGCAGCGATCCGGAACCGTCGGCCGTGGCATCGAGGGCGGGTTGCCGGGTGTCCGCGGCCACCAGCAGCCCGCGTCCCGGATCCGACAGTTCCACATCGAGCCAGGCCCGGCCGGTGATCCGGCCCTGTGCCTGGATCTCCCCGAGTCTGCCCAGCGCCGCGTCGATCGCGCGGCGTTCGAGCCCGAGTTCGGTCAGCATCGTCTCGAGTCGCACCGGGTCCAGCGCCCTGACCTTGGCGAGCACCTCGCGCGGCAACGCCCGGTTCAGCGCGTCGGCGACGAAGACCGAACGGAATCCGAAGCGGTCGACCACCGTCGCGTCGGCCGGGAAATTCGCCGCGTCCTCGGTGAAGGAGTGCCTGTCGACGGGGAAGGTCTCACCGTGGTCGAACGGCACCACCCGTCCGGTGTCCGGGTCGGTGAAATAGTTGCGCGAATGCCGGTCGCTCGCACCGGATATGTAGTCGAGTACCGCCATCATCGCGCGGTCGGCCCGGGAATACTCACCGACCTGACGGCCCGGGGCGACCTGCGCGGCGAAGCTCATCAGGGAGCCGACGCCGAGATCACCGCGCCACAGCGTGGTGGTCGGCACCAGACCGAAATCGAGCAGCCGGTCCAGTCGATAGACCGCGACCTCGCGCGGGGCCATCGAGGAGAGGGGAATCACGCTGCCGTACACCGGTTCACCGACGACGGGCTTGTAGACCCAGAGGCTGCCGTCGGCCAATCGCACCCGGAACACTTCGTTGACGTGTTCGTACCGCCCGAGCGGTTCCGGCCTGCCGACGGCCGGGCCGAGCTCGTGCACTGCCCGCTCCGCCGCATCCGCCGGTACGAGCAGGGCTCGGAGCCCCGGCGGTGGACGCCGCACGTCGTGCACGTCACCGTGCCAGGCCGATCCGGTGATGCGGCCCGCGGTCTGGATTTCGGTCAGCCGGGCGACGGCTCCGTCGATGGATTGCCGATCCAGGCCGAGATCACCGAGTACCCCGGCCAGCCGGTCCGGGTCCAGTGCCATGACCTTCGCCAGCACCGCCGCGTCCAGCGGGCGGTTCATCGCGTCCGCGACGAAGCTGGAACGAATTCCGGTGGTGTCACGGCTATCCGGGAACATGTACCCGTTGTCGATCGCGACCAAGCCGCCGTCGGGCGATTCCAGATAGTTCGACCAGCTCCGGTCCCTGTTGCCGCCGACGTAGTCCAGCACCGCCATCATCTGGCGGACTGCCGGATCGTGATCCGCCAGCGGACGGCCCCACGGCCGCGATGCCACGAAGCGCTGTAGGGACCCGGGTCCGCGCGGACCGTCGTAGAAGGTGGTCGGCGGCACGAGTCCGAACTCGAGCAGCGCGTCGAGTGCGTATGCTCCGACCTCCCGGACCGCCGCGCCCGATTCCGGGACGTGGACCTGCGTCGTCGCCTCTCCCGAGACCGGCTTGTAGACCCACTCGCTACCGTCCGAGAAGGCGAGTACGGAGGCCTCGTTGGCATGGCGCAGTGGACCGGGTACCCGCGGCGTGCCGACCGGATCGCCCAGCGCCGCGACCGTCTCGTCGACGTCGACCCACGGCGGCGCCTGCGGTGTCGCCTCGTCGATCTCGAACCAGATGGCCTTGCCGTGGCCCGCCCCGAACGGGGTGATGTCGTAGTCGTCGGCGAGTTGGCTGAGCAATCCGAGGCCGCTGGTCGCGTCGGCCGCCGCCTCCTCGTCCGGGATGACCGGTATCACCGGGTCGTCGTCGAAGACCTCGACGCGCACCCGCCGCACACCCGCTTCTTCGACCAGGACCACGATGATCTCACCACCGGTGTCGGTGTGCTGCTGGACATTGCGGACCAGGGCCACCGCGAGCAGGGCCGCCTCGTGCACCTGGTCGGGATCGGCCCAGTCCACCATGACGTCGCGGACCAGCCTGCGCGCCCGGGTGAGCTGCGCCGGATCGGAGGTGATCGCCATCCTGCCGTGGTCGGGCGGGCCCGGCTCGGGCGGCAGTCCGGCAGCCTGGCGATGACCACCGAGATCGGGCCAGCTTTCGGCGGTGATCATCCCGAGACGCTGGATCTCGTCCAGTCGATTCAGCGCGCCCCGGATCGCCTCGGGTTCCAGTCCGAGGGATTCGAGCATGGCGCGCAGGCGCTCGGGCGGCAGTGCCCGCACCGCGTCCGCGACCGCGGGATCGAGCGGCCGGTTCAGGCCCTCCTCGACGAAACGGGTCGCGCTGCCGCCCACGCGCTGTCCGTCGGGCGAGATCCAGACGAACGAATCGCGGTCGACCGGGAAGGAGTAGTCGTTGTCGATCGGCACCAGCACCCGGGTCCGGGTGCCCCCGTCGGATTCCCACCTGGTGAACCAATTCCCGCCGTGCCGATCGGAATTGCCCGCGATGTAGTCCAGCACCAGCAGTCGATCCTGCTGGACGCGGTCGTAGACATCGGGATGTTCGGATCCGGTGAGCCCCTCGACGAAGGTCATCAGCGAGCCGGGGCCCTCGTCGCCGTCGTACCGCGTCGTCGGCGGGACGAGACCGAATCCGAGCAGTTCGTCCAGACGGGAGAAGGCGATCGCGCGGACCCCGAGACCGGAGGGCGGAACGCCGTACTCGAGACTGTGCGCCTCGTCCGGATCCGGCTTGTAGACGCCGCGATGATCCGATCCGAATCGCACCTCGTAGACCGGGTTGAAGGTGTTCGCGCCGATATCCTCCTCGACGCCGCGGCCCCACCCGCGCATCGCCTGTTCGGCGGGGCTCAGCGGCCACGACTGTTCCTCCGGCAGGCCGATGCCGACCTCGGGCCGGTGCACGCTGGGCGCGAAGCGGTCGACGGGACGGTCGGCGCGGCCGTCGGCGTGGAACAGGATGCCGTGGGCGGCGAGCACGCCGCGGGGTATCAGGCCGCGGCGGTAGGGCTGCGGTGAGGTGCCGAGGGCGCTGTCGTACACCATGACCCGACCGCCGCGGTATGTCATGACATAGGCGTGGGCGCCGACACCGTTCTCGTTCGCGGGCCCGCTGTACTCGTCGACGACGAGGACGGTCATCCCCGGCTGCGCGTGCCGCTTCAACATGGCCGCGATCCGCGCGGGTGAGTCGTACATCCGCATGCGACCGCCGGTCGCCGCCTCCAGTTCGGCGGCGGTCATGCCCTCGGGTCCGATCTGATCGGGAATCCGCAGGTCGGCGTTCGGCAGCAACCGGGAGACGGTCTGCACCGCGTCCCGGCCGCATTCGGGGACACGCTCCTGTTCCCGGCGCGGCGGCAGCCATCGGCGGCGCGGCGTGGATTGCGGTTGCCGGTGCGCCGTCTCACCGGTGACCGTGGAGATCGCGCTCGCGGGCCGCTGGTGTTCGGCGCCGCGGGTATCGGTGCTGTCGAATTCGACCGCGGTGCGATTGGCTTCGGGATCGTTCGGCCTGTTGACCTGGCGCTGCCGCCACGTCGGATCCACCAGCCCCGGCCTGCGCCTGGCGCGGATCATGTCCCGGGGGCGCTCGGCGGCCAGCAGCGCCGCGTTGCGCAGGGACTCCGACGCCCTCGCTCGCGGGCCCGAGTCGTCGAGGTATTTGAAATAGGCCCGGTGCTGATCGAATCCGGCCATCCCAGTCGGGAATTCGGCGGTGACCCGGACGCCCTCGAAGGCGCGGGTGGACGGATCGAGGCCCTGCCCGCGTCCGGCGAATCGGCCGAGGCGCCCGGGAACATCGGCACCGGCCCAGGTGACCGGATCGCCGGAGGACGACGCGACGTACACCGGCACGCCGTAGTCACCCGCGCCGTGCACCGGGCCGACACCCGGCGAACCCAGCAGCATCACCGCCTCCACCGACCCGAGGAACCGGCCGCCCGCCGCCGCGTAGCTGGTGGCGACCGAGCCGTAGCTGTGCGCGAAGAGGTAGTTGCGCGGCATGGCGGCGGATTCGGAACGGCCCGTGAGATATTCGCGGGTCGCGCGGTAGCCGGCCATATCCCGGCGCAGCACGCGCGCGCCTTCCTTGGCGGGGTCGGCGCTGATCGTCTCGCGCAGGATGTCGGAACCGTTGGGCGCGTCGTAGCCGATCCACATGACGGTGGCCACCCGCAGATCCGGATTCATCCGGGTGGTCATCTCGTAGAGGTTGACCGTACTGCGCAGATTGCCCGGCAGTTTGAGCATCGTGGTCGTGATGCCCGGCACGATCCACGACACCGACTGCGCGGTGTCCACCTCGCCCACCGCCACGACCGCCCGCCCGGTGCCACCGAATTCGGCACGGTCGTAGGACAGGACGTGCACCGGTGGGCGGTCGGGTAGTTCGGCCGCGCGGGCGTCGGATTCGGCCAGCGCTGCCCTGGTGGCGATCAGATTGCGCAGTTGGCGCGTCTCGGCGTCGGAGAGCCCGCGCGACGAACCGATTCCGTGCTGGGGCATGCGCGCGAGGAACGCGTCGAAATCGCGGGTGATCTGCAAACGGTTGGCCTGGTCGCGCACCTCGGCCGGGATACCGTCGGCATTGCCGATCTCGAACGGATGCACGCGGATCAGGGCCGCGCGTTCGGCGTCGCCGAGTTGTTCGTGCCACCAGCGCGCGATCCGCTCGGTGTGCGCGCGGGCCTGGCTCTCGATGGTGGCCTCGTCGTACCCGCCGTGCCGGAGCAGATCCGGTTCGATCCCCGGTTCGAGCAGATCGAGCGCGTCGCGGGCGAGGACTCGCTGCGCCTGCGACGGTGCGACGACGGCGGTCTGGGCGGCGGCCGGATCCACCGGGACGACGACCTCGCGGCCGAGGAATCGGACGGTCTCCCGCGCGCCGGGCCGATGCGCGTCGGTGGTGACCGTGGTCCCGAGGCCGGCACCGATACGGCCGAGGTTGTCCAGTGCCGCGGTCGGCGTCGTCCGGCTGCCGTCGGTGAACCAGTAGTACTGGTGGCGCGCGGCCAGCTCGCTGGCGAAGCGTGGATCGACCGGGAATTCGGCGGCGACACGGATCGCGCCGAAGGCCGACGTCGCCGGATCGACGCCGAGCACCTGCGCCTCGCTCGGACCGGCGATGGTGGCCGGTGTGTCCGAACCGCGCCAGGTGAGCCGATCGGAGGAAGCGGTGAGCACGAAGACCCGGCCGGGGCCGAGCCCGAACCGCGATGCGTCGGTGATCGGCCCCACCCCGGGGGAACCGACCAGCGTGACGTCGGCGACCTGCCCGACCAGCCTGCGGCCCGCCCCGGCGAATCCGACAGCGGTCGAACCGTATCCGTGCCCGATCAGGTGGTTGACCGGAAGCCCAGCGGGCCCGGTCTCGCGATGCCCGTTGAACGCCGCGATATCGCGCAGCAGCCGGTGGCCGCCGTCGCGGGCCGGATCGGTGCGCGAATACTCCGACCACATGGCGTGACCGCTCGGCGGGTCGTAGCCGAGCCACATGATCGAGGCCACCGTCGTATCCGGCGCGGTGCGGGCGGTCGAGGCGTAGTGGTTGCGCGCCGCCACCAGACTCGCGTCCATCGACCGGACGGTGGCCGCGAGCCCCGGCACATGCCAGGAGACGTGTTCGGCGGTATCGACATCGCCGAAGGCGATCACCGCGCGTCCGTCACCGTGGAAGGCCCTCGGATCGTAGGCGAGCACCTGCGCGCGGGGGGAGCCCGGCAACGCGGCGGCGTCGCGGTCGGCGCGGGCCAGCAGTTCTGACATGGCGGTGAGGTTGCGCAGCAGGTCGGCGTCCGCGCGGCCGAGGCTCGACAGCAGTCTGCGGACCTCGCGCGCTTCCAGGTCGACGATCGGGCCCGGCACCGAATCCAGCGCCACCGCGTCCCCGGTGAACAGCAGCTGCCGCAGCAGCGCGAATTCGCTTCCGTTCAGGCGTCGCCCGACGATGCGGTGCATGACCTGCGGGATATCCCCGATCCGGGCGCCGAGTTCACGCCAGGCCCTGCGGTGGGCCAACCGGTTGGCCCGGTCGCGCACCTCGGCGGGGATGCCGTCTGCGGCGCCGAGGAACTGCGGATGCACCCGCAGCAGCGCCTCTCGCCCCGCGGTGTCGAGCGAGTCCCACGCCCGACGGTTGGCCGTCGCCTTCGCCCGCGCGTCGGCCACGACGGTGGTGTCGGTGTACTCGCCGTGCGACAGCGACCGGGGCGAGGCGTCCGGGGCGAACAGCGCGAGTGCGCGGTCGGCCCGCGCGACGTCGGCACGGTCGAATCCGAGATCGGTGGGCAGGAGTCTGCCCGCCGCGGGTTCGGGCAGCACGCGGCCGCGGTGGGCCATCACCTCGCGCACCCGATCGGGGAAGTCCGAGACGAGGGCATCGACGCCGAGTTCGATGAGCCGGTGCATATCGGCCGGATCGTTGACCGTCCAGACCGACACCGGCAGAGTCGCCGAACGACTCTGCGCCATCAGGGATTCGGTGACCATCGACCGTTCCGGCGACAGGATCGTCGCCCCGGCGGCCCTGGCGAGCGCCGGGAGATTCCCGCCGGGCGAACGCGGTTTTCCCGTCACCTGCGCCCACAGCATCCGCGCCCGCTCCCGTGCGCTGATCTCCGGATCGCTGCCCATCCACTTCCGGTCGGCGGTGCGCGCGCTGACCAGTGCGACGCGTTCGACGTCCGGCGCGTGCTGTTGCGCGTATGTCAGTACCCGCCAATCGAATCCGAGGATCCGGAAGCGCGCGCCGTGCGCCCGCAGTGTCGCGACCGTCGCCGCGACGAGAGCTTCGACATCGGCGTCACTCCAGCTCGGATCGGTCTTGATCTCGACGGCGAGCGTGCCCGCCCATCCCACTTCACCCGGAAGCCGCGCGACCTCCTCCAGCGTGGGGATACGCGTGCCGGGCTCGACGGTCTGGGTCTCGGCGAAGTCCGAGTGGGTGACGCCGGTGTCGAGGGTGCGGATCTGCGCGGCGGTGAGCGTCCTGATCGGCTTGCCGACGTAGGGATATCCGGCGTCGTCGGGCGTAACCGGGCCGGTGTCGCGCACGGTGTGTCCGTCGACACGCTGTTCGTGGTGGACGACGGGCACACCGTCGGCGGTCAGCCCGACATCGAGTTCGATGACATCGACACCCATCCCCATCGCCGCCTCGAACCCCGGCAGCGTGTTCTCCGCCCACAGACCCCGACCACCTCGGTGCCCCTGCACCTCGGGACCCGTCGGCCCGATCACGGGACCGTCGACCGGGCGGTAGCCCTGGGTTCCGTCGTCGATGTGGGCGGTGGTGGCGGGATCGATCTTGGCGATGCCCCGGATCACGCGGCGCAGCACACCCGCGTCGCCGCGACCGGGCCTGTGCAGTTCGGGTGTGACGGTGTCGCCGAAACCCGCGGCGATCCGGCCGAAATTCTCCAGCGCCTCGCTCGGGTGTGTTCTGGCGGCATCCACGAAGTCGTAGTACTGGGTGTGATGGCGGCTCGGGTCGGCGAACTCCGGTGTGGCCGGGTACTGGGCGACGACGCGCCGACCACCGAAAGCCGAGATGGACGGGTCGACGCCGATACCGAGGAACCGTGACCAGCGCCCCGCCCGGTTACCCCCCACCCAGGTGACCTTGTCCGACGACATCGTCGCCACGAAAACGTTGTCACCCACACCGAACTCACCCGCACGACCCACCGGACCCGCACCCGGAGACGCCGCCAACGTGATCGTCGACACCTCCGACGCCAACCGACCACCACCACCGGCATAACTCGTCGTCGTCGAACCATAACTGTGGCCGAACACATGATTGACCGGGAGCGCCCTCACCCCGTCGGCACGGGCCTCGCGCGCGGCGTTGGCGGCGGCGATATCGCGGGCAAGCCACTCCCCGCCCTGTTCGGCGGGGCCGGTGCGGAAGGCGGTCGAATACCCGGCGGGCGCGTCGTACCCGAGCCACGCGATCGAGGCGACCCGCAGACCCGGATTCTTGCGTGCGGTCACTTCGTAGTGGTTGCGCGCGAATTCCGCGTTCCAGCCCAGCTTTCCCAGATTCGTCTTGATGCCAGGGACATGCCACGACACCGAATCGGCGGTGTCCACGTCACCGAACGCGAGCACCGCCCTGCCCTTGCCCCCGAACGCGGCCGCGTCGTAGGACAGCACGCGCACATCGGGGGTCGGCACATCCGAACCCACCTCCGCGGCATAGCGTTCCGCGTCGGCGAGAGCGGTACTGGTCGCCTCCAGGTTGGCCAGTACCTGTCGCTGGGTGTCGGTCAGCTGCGTTTCCCGGATCGCGCGCAGGTCCGCGAGATCCTGGGCGATGGCCAGCCGGTTCGCCTCGTCGCGGGCGGGCGCGGGCAAGCCGTCGGCATTGCCGATCCGGTGCGGGTACAGATCGATGAGCGCGACCCGTTCGGGATCGCTGAGCGTGTCCCACCAGCGGGCATTGGCGGCGGCGCGGTCACGGGCGGAATCCATGGTCGCGGCGTCGGTGTAGTCGGTGTGCAGCAACCGGTCCGGGGTGGCGCCGGGCGCCCGCTTGTCGAGCGCGCCGCGCGCGACCTCCTCGGCCGTGGGTTCGGTCTGCTCGGGCTCGCTGCGATGTCCGCCCGCCGGTCCGTCGGTGTCGGGACCGTCGGAATCGGGAATCGGCGGCCCGGAGGAGTCGTCGGGGCCCCCGACCGCCTCGGGAACCCGACGTCCCCGGTGGGACATCACATCCCGGAGCCGATCCGGGAAATCCGTCACGATGCCGTCGACGCCCATCTCGATGAGGCGGTGCATCTCGGCGGGATCGTTGACCGTCCAGACCGCGACCGCAATTCCGGCGGCACGCGATTGCGCCAACAGCGATTCGGTGACCATCGTCCGCTCGGGCGACAGCATGGTGGCTCCGGCCGCCACGGCCGCCGCCGCGAGGTCACCGCCCGGATCTCGCGGGGAGCCCGACTTCTGGGCCCACAGCATCCGCGCTCGCGCGAACGCGGAGATGCCCGGGTCGACGCCGAGCCACTTCTGTTCGGCGGTCCGCGCGCTGACCAGGGCGACCCGGTCGACCTCGGGGGCTATCCGGCGCGCGTGGGTCAGGACCCGCCAATCGAATCCGAGCACGCGGAAGGCGACACCGTGTGCGCGCAGGGTGGCGATGCTGGTCTCCACCAGCTGCCGGACCTCGCTGTCGCTCCAACTCGGATCGGTCTTGACCTCCAGCGCGAAGGTGCCGTTCCAGCCGAGTTCCGCGGCACGAGCGGCGACCTGCGCGAGAGTCGGAATTCCGGTGCCGGGTTCGGCGGTCTGGGTATCGGCGAAATTCGGATGGACCACTCCCGCGTCGAGGGTCTGTACCTGCGCGAGACTCAGCTCGCGGATGGGTGTTCCCACGTACGGGTAAGCCTCGTCACCCGGAGTGGCCGGCTCGGTGTCGCGCACGGTGTGGCCGTCGATACGCTGTTCGTGGTGGATGACGGGCACACCGTCGGCGGTCAGCCCGACATCGAGTTCGATGACATCGACACCCATCCCCATCGCCGCCTCGAACCCCGGCAGCGTGTTCTCCGCCCACAGTCCCCGACCACCTCGGTGCCCCTGCACCTCCGGCCCCTCCGGCCGGGTGACCGGACCTCGCACCGGACGGTATCCGTGCGTGCCGTCATCGATTCCCGCGGTCACCGCGGGATCGGCCTTGGGCACCTTCCCGAACACCCGGCGGAAGACATTCGGATCGCGGTCGCCCGGCCGGGGACGTTCGGGTGTGACGGTATCGCCGAGTCCGGCGGCGATGCGGCCGAAATTCTCCAGCGCCTCACTCGGACGCGTCCGGCTCGCGTCCGTGTAGTCGTAGTACTGGGTGTGATGCCTGCGCGGATTCGCGAAGGCGGCGGTATCCGGATATTCGGCGACAACGCGACGCGCACCGAACGCCTCGACCGAGGGATCGATGCCGACCCCCAGGAACCGTGACCAGCGCCCCGCCCGGTTACCCCCCACCCAGGTGACCTTGTCCGACGACATCGTCGCCACGAAAACGTTGTCACCCACACCGAACTCACCCGCACGACCCACCGGACCCGCACCCGGAGACGCCGCCAACGTGATCGTCGACACCTCCGACGCCAACCGACCACCACCACCGGCATAACTCGTCGTCGTCGAACCATAACTGTGGCCGAACACATGATTGACCGGACGGCCCGGCCCGCCGACGCGGACCCTGGCCTCACGAGAGGCGTTCGCGGCGGCGATATCCCGGGCGAGCAGGGCGCCGCCCTGTTCGGCGGGGCCGGTGCGGAAGGCTCCGACATAACCGGCCGGCGCGCCGTAACCGAGCCAGGCGATCGAGGCCACCGTCCGGTCCGGATTCCGGCGTGCGGTCACTTCGTAGTGGTTGCGCGCGAAATCCGCGTTCCACCCCAGCTTTCCCAGATTCGTCTTGATGCCAGGGACATGCCACGACACCGAATCGGCGGTGTCCACGTCACCGAACGCGAGCACCGCCCTGCCCTTGCCCCCGAACGCCAGGGCGTCGTAGGACAGCACGTGAACCGGCGGTGCGCCCAGATCGGCGCTCAGGCCGACCTCGGCGGCCATCCGATCGGCCTCGGCCAGCGCTGCCAGCGTGGTCTCCAGATTGCGCAGGCGCGTGCGATCCGTCCTGGTCGACTCGCTGGAATGGGTGGCGCGAAGGTCGGCCAGGTCACGGACCATGGCGAGCCGATTCGCGTAATCGCGTGCCACCGAAGGGATTCCGTCGGCATTGCCGAGTTGATGTGGGTGGGCGCGCACCACGAGCATCCGCTGCGCGGGGGTCAGCGAATCCCACCAGTGCGCGTTGGCCGACGCGCGGTCGCGCGCCGAAGCGACCGTGTCCGGCGCGGCGTAATCGCCGTGCAGCAGCCGGTCGGGGCCCGCGTCGGGAGCGCGGCGGTGCAGCAGGTCGGCGACCGCCCGCAGTTCCTCGCTCGTCGGCCGCTGGTCGACCGGGAGCAGACCCTCCCGCCGGAATCCGCGGTTGCCGTCGTCCGGATCGGACGGCGTCGGCGGTGCGGGCGGGTCACCGGGGCCGCGTCCGCCGCGATCCCCCTCGCCCACACGCGGCGGCTGTTCGCCCTCGGCCTCGGATTCCGCGACGGCGGGTCGGACCGGTTGCGGCGCCACGACCGGTTCGGTCGCCGAATCCGCTCGGACCGTGGGCTCGTCGGCATTCGGCTGCGCCGTGGGCCCTTCGGTCCGGGTCGCGGTCGAGGACTCGTCGACGGGCGCCCGCGGCGCGCCCGCGGGGTCGCCGGGTCCGTGATTGCGCGAGCGCGGGTCCGTCAGCCGCCGCGGGCCCGGATCATCCGGCCGCCGATATCGGGTCGACCCGTGCTGGATGGCCGCCACGCGAGTGAACTCGGGATCGCGCGGCCGCGACCCGATCGACCGCTGCAACCAGGTCGGGGTGTCCAGCCCCGGCCGATAGGTGCCGAAGGAGACCTCCTCGGCCCGTCCCGAGGCGATCAGCCCGAAGTTCTCCAGGGCCTCGGTCGGTGTGCGGTGCGCCCATTCGGTGTACTGCCAGTACTGGCGGTGCGTGCGCAGCGAGTCGGCGAACCGCGGGATGCGCGGGAATTCCGCGCGCAGACGACGGGCGCCGAAGGCGGCGATGGACGGGTCGGTGCCCTGCCCGCGTCCGGCGAACCGGCCCATCTCGCCGGGGATATTTGCGCCGACCCACGTCACCGGATCGCGCGAACCCGTGGCGACGTAGACGTTCTCGGCGCCGATACCGAAATCGGAAGCGTGTCGCAGCGGGCCCGCGCCCGGCGAACCGAGCAGCGTGATGGTGCTGACCTCGCCCGCCAGCCTGCCGCCCGCCCCCGCGTAACCGGTGGTGGTCGAACCGTAGCTGTGCGCGAAGAGGTGGTTGGCGGTTCGCCCCGGCCCGCCCTTGTCGGCGTAGAAGTCACGACCGGCGTTGAACGCCGCCATATCCCGCGCCAGCAACTTCCCGCCCTGTTCGGCGGGCTCCTGCGACACCGTCTCCTTCGCCATGGTGGAGCCGCTCGGCGCGTCGTAGCCGATCCACGCCACCGAGGCGAATCCGAGGTCGGGATTCATCCGGGACGAGACCTCGAAGAGGTTGAGCGAGTTGGCCATCCGCGCCTTGAGGTGCTGCAGGGTCGTGGTGACACCGGGAATCTGCCAGGACACCGAGTCGGCGGTATCGATATTGCCGAAGGACAGCAGCGCGCGGCCCGCGCCGCCGAATTCGGTGGCGCTGTATCCGATGACGTGGACCGGCGGCCGGGTGACGTTCGGGTGCAGCAGGCCGACCTTGCGCTCGGCCAGCACGAGCGCGCGCTGGGTGTAGACCAGATTCTCGAGTCGCCGCCTCTCGAGGCCGCCGAGTTCCTTGCGCATCCACTGCTCGAGGTTCGCCCCGTCGGGGGCCCGCTCGGCGAAGGCGGCCAGATCCCTGGCGATGGACAGGCGATTGGCGAAATCACGGACGTGGGCCGGGATGCCGTCGGCATTGCCCACCTCGTGCGGGTGGACGAGCAGCACCGCCCGGCGCTCGCCGGGATCGAGTGCGCGCCACCACCGCGCGTTGTCCGCGGTACGTTGCCTGGCCGCCTCGGTCACGTCCGCCGGATCGGCGGCGTGCAGCAGTCGCGTCGACCGCGCGCCTGCGGCGAGCGCGTCCAATGCCCGCCGTGCGGTGCCGCGATCGGTATCGGTGACCTCGGCGACCGTCGGCAGTGGACGTTCGGAGGTCCAGCGGCGACCGGTGCGATCCGGCTCGGCGTCGACCGGGACGGCGCTGTCGGTGTCCGCCGCGCGCACCGCCTCGAACACCCGCGCGACATCGGCGGCGGTGACCACCCTGGCGCCGGACCTGGGACGGGGTCCGTCCTGATCCGCTGCGGCCACCTCTGGGCCGCGACCCGCGGCGATGAGTCCGATATTCGCCAGCGACGCGGTGGGTGTCCTGGTGTGCGGATCGGCGTAGGTCAGATAGCCGCGGTGCGCACCCCGCCGCCCGCCGAATTCCCTGGTGTCCGGGTAAGCGGCGAGCACGCGGCGCGCGCCGAACTCCGCGAGCGCCGGATTGGCGCCGAGGCGGCGCTGCCCGAACCGTCCGATCGGGCCCGGTGTCGCGACCCGATCGCCCGGAGCCGCGACGACGAAGACGTTCTCGGCGCCGATACCGATGTCGGCTGCCACGCGCACCGGACCCGCTCCCGCCGGACCTACCAGGGTGACGGTGGCGATCTCGCCCGCGAGTCTGCCTCCGGCGACCGCGAAACCGGTGGTGGTCGCGCCGATTCCGTGCCCGACGAGATGATGGGCCGGACCGGGTTCCGCGGACGGCAGGATGTGGGCCCGCGTCGCGTTCCACGCCGCGATATCACGCGCGAGCAGGTACCCTCCGACGGCGGCGCGGCGCGGATTGCCCGCCTCTGACCTGGTGTCGGGATGGTCGTATCCGATCCAGACGATCGAGGCGACACCGATCTCCCGGTTCAGGGCGCTGGTCACCGAATGCTGTCCGCGTGCGAACGTCATCCGGTCGCCGAGGTCCTGCATCGTGGTGCGGCGACCGCCGACGTGCCACGACACCGAGGACGCGGAATCGAGATCGCCCAGCGACACCACGATCTTGCCCTTGCCGCCGAAGGCTCTCGGATCGTAGGACACCAGCTGGACAGGCGGGGACCCGACGCTCGCGGCGGCGCGCTGGGCCAGCGCCGCCAACTGCCTGCGGGCGGCGACGATATTGCGCAGTTCGGTCCACTGCTCGGGCGACAGCGGCGGCCGGTTCGAGCCGTCCGCCATGGCGAGGAAGCGTCGCAGGTCACGGGTCATCGCCAAGCGGTTCGCCACGTCGCGGACCGCGGCCGGAATGCCGTCGGCACCACCGATGACCTGGGGGAACCGCACCACAAGCGCCGATCGCTGGATATCGGAGAGTCCGTGCCACCAGGTGGCGTTGTGCGTCGCGCGGTCCCGCGCGGCCCCGACCACGTCCTCCGGTGCCACCGCGCGGTGCAGCATCATGAGCAACCGGACCTGCTGCTGATTCGCCAGTTCCGGGCTCGCGAGGCGACGCAGCAGTTCCTGCGATCGGTGTTCCGGATCGGCGAGTAGTTCGCGCAGCCCTCGTTCTGCCTCGGCCACCGATGCGGCGTCGGCCGGGTCGGGCCGCACGTCGGCGGGAAGTACCGGGACCCGATGCGGGTCGCCGGTGGCGCGCGTGCCGTCGTCCGGTGTGATCAGTTGCCGAACGGCCGCGGCATCGGTCCTGGCGGGAACGCCGACGTCCGCGCCGCGACCGGCGGCGATCAACCCGAAATTCCGCTGCGCCTCGGAAGCGATCCGACCGTCGGGATCGGTGTGGAAGTACAGCTGCGCCAACGGCTCACGCTCGTTGACGCGGTTGTCGACCGCGATCGGGCGGGCCCGGAATCGCGGTGTGGTCGGGTCGACGGTGGTGTCGAGACCGACCAGTCGACCCAGCCGGGCGGGGGTGGTCGCCAACGCGGCCGCGCGGTCACGCCCCGACGTGGCCACGTAGACGTTGTCGCCGATCCGGAACTCCGTCGCCGAGCGCAGCGGCCCCGCGTCGTGGGTGCCGACCAGGGTGATCGTGCCCGCCAGGTCGGCGAGACGGCCGTTGCTGCCCGCGTAACCGATGACGCTCGATCCGTATCGGTGCCCGAACAGGTGATTGGTGTGCCGGGGCGCGGGGTCGTCGGATCGTCGCGCGGCCGCCGCCCTGGTCGCGTCGAAACCTGCCAGATCACGTATCAGCACCTCGGCGCCGCGTGCGGCCGTTCGGCGCGCGCTCGGCAGATGGGCACGGCTCGGCGTCTCGGCGCCGAGCCAGACCACCGACGCCGCCGAGCGTTCCACGTCGGCCCGTGCCGTCGCCTCGTAATGCCCTGCGGCAGCGATCAATTGGTCACCGATGGTTCGCACGGAGGTTCCGCTGTCCGGCACGTGCCACGACACCGAGGCCGCCTCGTCCAGATTTCCGAACGAGACGAGAGCACGTCCCTGACCGCCGTAGCGCAATGCCTCGTAGGACAGCAGTTGCACCTCCGGGACCGGCACGCCCGGATCGAGCGCGGCGGCCAGCAGGTAGGCGCGGTCGAGTGCCCGGTTGGTCGCGATCAGATTGCGCAGGTGATCGGGTTCGGCGCTGTTGAACTCGGGATTGAAGACCTGGCCCATGCCGAGCCGTTCCGGGGTCCGCATCCGGTAGGAATTCAGATCCCGTTCCAGGGAGAGGAGATTCGCGCGATTGCGAGCCTCGGCGGGAATGCCGTCCGCGTTGCCGACGAGTTCGGGGTGCACCCGGATCATCGCCGCGCGCTGAGCCTCGTCGATCCGGTGGTGCCACCAATCCGCGTTCGCCTCGGCTCGCGCGCGCGCCTGTGCGGCGATATCGCCGCGGTAGTTGCCGTGCGGCAATCGCTCGGGGTCGCGGCCGAGCGCCTGGACCGCCGCCTCCGCGTCGGCGTTCTCCTGATCGCTGATCGGCCCGTCGTCGACGTCGGGACGCCCGGCGACAGGATCGGGCGCGGCGATATCGGGTGCGGCGGGATCGGTCTCGCCGACGCGGGAACCGGGACGCAACGGATCCTCGTCGGTCTCGGCGCCGCTGCCCGCGGCGAGTGGACGCAGCAGTTCGCCGTCGGCCCCGTAGAACACACCCCAGGTCGCCTTGGCGTCGGAAGCGGCGGCCGGATCGAATTCGAACGGCTGATCGGCCCGCAGCGGATCATCGACCATGACCTTGCCGGTCTCGGGGTCGAAGTACATGGCATAGGCGTGCGAGCCGACGCCGTGCTCGTCCACTGGCGCCCGCCTCTCGTCGACGACGAGCACGGCTGCCCTGCCACCCTGGTAGCGCAGGCCGTCGGCGATCATCTCGTGTGCCGAGCGCGTCCGGTTCCCGGCGACCGGGGACAGCTCACCGCCCGCGGCCTCCTGGAGTTGTCGCCAGCTCACGCCCTCGGGTCCGATGGAACCCGGTTCGAACAGTTCGATCGCGTCGTTACCGGTCTGCCGCTTGACCCGCCAGAGCGCGGGTTCGGCGCAATTGTTCTCCGACAGCGCGGGCCGGTCGGTATCGGGCGATTCGGTGTCCTGGTTCCGATGCGCGGCAGTGCCCGCGCGATCGGCGGCGAGGACCTCGACGCGGTACATCGCGTTCGTCGGCACACCGTTCGGCGGCTCGCCCCGGTCCGGCAGCGGTGGTTCCAGCCTGCTGAACAGCCCCGACGACGCGTCGGCGACATGCACCCTGACATCGCTGCCGAAATGCCCGGGCCGGATGTACGGGTCGCCGGGCAGACCGCCGAGCACCACGTCGGCGGCAAGGCCCTGGAGACGGCCGTCCTTGCCCGCCGCCTCGGCGACGTCCACGCCGTAGCCGAGCGCGATGACCTTGTTGGTCGTCGGGGTGTCCCGATCGCCGTCGACGGTCCTGACCGCGTCGGCGGCGGCGAGGTCCTGCAACAGCAATCGAGCACCCGCACGCGCGCGCCCCAGGAAGAAACCCTTCCCCGCCCGCAGGCCGCGCGCGGGTGCGTCGTACCCGACCCAGGCGATCGAAGCGATGGACTCGCCCGTTCGCACACTGGCGACCGACGACCGGTACTGCCCGAGCGCGGCGCCGAGACTCGAGCCGAGCGCCCCCACCGTGTGGTTCTTGCCCGCGACGTGCCACGACACGTGGTTCGCGGTGTCCACGCGCCCGAAAGCGACGACGGCCCGCCCCTTTCCGCCGAACGCGGTGGAATCGTAGGCGAGTACATGCACCGGCAGGTCCGGATCCACCGCTGCGGCCTGGACCTGCGCCGCGCGCAGTCCGCGAATGGTGGCGCGCAGATTCTGCAGCTGTTTGCGTTCGGCGCGGGTGAGATCCTCGCGCCCCGCGAGATCGCGGAATTCCCGTGCCATCTGTAGCCGGTTGGCCGTGTCGGAGGCGGTGGGATCGATCCCGGGCGTCCGGCCGATCACCTCCGGATGGGTCCGGATCATGCCCGCCCGCTCCTCGGCGGTCAGCGAATTCCACCACTCGGCATTGGCGCGGGCCAGATCCGCCGCACGTGCGGTCACATCGGTGGCGGCCGGATCGCCGTGCAGCAGGTCGCCAAGTGCCGCGCCGCCGCGCCCCTCGGCGAGTTTGCGCAGCGCGGCGTCGGCGGCCGCGGTCTCATCGACGGTGGGCGGAACGTGGTTCTCCGGCAGGACGCGCATCCGCTCGGCCGCGGCGCGAACCGCATCCGGATCGGTACCGGTTTTCGGGTCGGCATCAGGACCAGCATCGGCATCGGGCACGGTGCTGTCTGCATCGGGCGCACCCGGTATGCCTGTCTCGGCGTCACCGTCGTTCGCCGTTCGGGCGGCACGGTCGGGTGTCGGCGCGCGATTGGCCGCGTCCACTGCCGCGTTGCCGACAGCGACGGGCAGCACGAACCCTTCGGTGGGCAGCGCGGAGTTCTCCGGCTCGGCCTGCGGGCCGACGTCGGTGTTCGCCTCGGCGTCGTCCCGGGTCCGCGCACCGGGATCGGAATCGGCATCGGTCTCCGATCCGGCCCTGTTCCGCTGTGGCACTTCCGAATCCGCGCGATCGGCACGCAGTCCCCCTGCTCTGTCCGCCCCTGCGGAGGTGGGATCGGCGGCCCCGGCGCGCTGGTTCGCGGACGACGGACCCGCCTGCGCGGCCGAACCGGACTCCCCAGCGACCGGTGCCTGCACGGGTCTGACCGCCCCCGGCGACGCGGCAGGCGCGACATGGGACACACCGGCGGCTGGACCGGATGTCGCTGTCGACGGCGCGACACTGGGCTGCGCGGGGGTCGCCGCCGAGGGGGTGCCGCCGACCGGCGCGGCTCCGATCATCCCCCCGGCCGGAGCCGCCGCGGTCATCGCGCCGACCGGACCAGTCCCCGGCATCGCCACCGAACCGTCCGGCGAATTCGTCTTCGGTGCGGCGTCGTTCGTTGTCGCACCGTCGGTCGACGCGGCGCTGGTCGTCGAATCATCGGACAGCGAGCTATCGGCGACGTTCGAGGATCCCTGCGACGACGTCGTGTCGACGGCCGTCGGCGTGTCCACAGCCCCGTCCCGGCTCACCTGCTGGGTGGACGAATCCACGTGCCCCTCGGATTCCGGCGCCTGGTTCGCGACCGACGGATCGTGATTCACGGCCGCGGGCTCCGAGCCCGACCTCGCATCGATCTCGGTGGACCCGTTACCGGTAGCGGACGATTCGGCAGCGGCAGCGGCAGGTGCGTCGGCGCCACTCTCCTGGGCACCGACCTGATTCGACGGTGAGCCGGAATCGGCTGCGGAATGGTCCGTTCGGCCGACCGGCTCGGCGTTCTGACTCGCCTGTCCCGTCGTCGAGGTGTCCGCATCAGCGCCGGTGACATCTGTCCCTGTCGTCCGCCCGCCGTTGGCGGCGGGTGCGCCGGTGTCGGCGACGCCGCCGCCCGACGTGGTCGCGCCGTTGGTCGTGGTGCCGCCGGTGGGAGCGGTGGCGACCCCGGACGGGTCGGCGCTCGCCGGACGCACCGATGTGCTGCCGTCACCGCCCGGGGGCATGGAGCCGACATTCGATCCGGGCCGCACATTCTGCATCGGGCCGCCCGCGTAGTTCGACGAGCCGCGCCAGCCGTGCACCGCGCTCGGGCCGACGCCGGAGAGTGCCCCGCCGGTGAGCATGCGCGGGTCGAGTTCCCATCCGCCGCCGGAGAGGCCGGTCGACACATATGCCGCACCCGCACCTGCCAGTCCGGCTCCGGCACCCGTGACCGCGCCCTTGAAAAGCCCGGCCCAACGCGCGTCCCCGAGCGGGGTGCGATTCATCAGGCTGTGCATGCCATAGCCCGCGCCGCCACCGACGCCGCCCGCCACCGCCGAGATCCAGGCGTTGGTGCCGACCTGACCCCAGTTCATGTTGTCCTGGTAGCCCTGACCCACATTCAGGCCCTGGACCGCCATCTCCTGCAGCGTGCCCTGGATGACCTCGGTGAAGGCTTCCTGAACGATCTCGTAGACGACCTTGGTGATGATCGCCTTCGCGGTCTGCGAGATCGCCATGCGCCCGACGATCGAACCGATCACACTGAGCAGCCGCGAGCCCAGCCAGCGGAACGCGGTCTGGCATGCGGCGATCGCACCGGCCTGAGCCAGCGGCGCGGCAGGGCCGAACCAGATCGAATAGGCGAGTTCGGCGGCCAGCCAGGCCAGCGAGAAGATGCCGTTCAGCTTGTTCGAGCGAATCTGTCCAGCGAAATCCTTCGCCGACGCGCCCATTTGATCGAATGCCTTGGCCAGGCTCTCGATCGACCCCTCACCGGTGAGGAGTTTCGCGAGTTCGCGCTGGATCTGTTCCTTGCCCTCGCCCTCTGGATATGCGACGAGCAGCGATCGAATCGCGGTCTCCGCCTGGGGAATCGCGGAGTCGCGCAATTCGTCGGCAATATCGGTCAGTGCGATGCCGAGTTCCCTTTGCAGGTCCTCGTTGCCCTCGGGCCAATCACTGCCCGCCACCCACTCCAGCCATTGCAGCCAGCCGGGGATCATTATCGCCATTGCCGAGAAAACCCTGTCCTACCAGCTGGAATCGCTGACCCCCGAAGCGGGTTCACTCCGTGCCTCGTGGTCGAATTCCTCCACGTCGGCGAAGACCATGGGTTCCTCGTCGCCCCCGCGTTCGGCGGCGCCCGGCGGTGCGGTGGATACCGGAGGTTCCAGCGGAATCTCACGCTCGAAGTCGGGCATGCCCTCGATGACCTCGGATAGTTTGGGCAGACGCGCGCGGCGCTCGGTGATCGGCGCGGCCAGTTCCTGATTCTTGCGCGCGACCTCGGCGGCGGCTTCCTGCGCGGTCTTGGTCACCGTCTTGGCGATCTCGTCGTAGCCCAGTTCCCCGATACCGGCGGAGAATTTGGTTTCGATGACGATCCCGTTGGCGTTCACGGTGACCGTCACCAACTTGTCGCGCGAAGTGGCGCTCGCGGTCAACTTCACCCGCTGCTGCTGAACCAGCGCGATGGCACGCATCTGATCCTGGAAGGCATCGATCACCGATGCCAGATCGCCCTCGTCGTATTCGCTTCCCATACAGCCCTCTCCGCCGCCCGGCCGACTCACGGCGCACGGCCGCGAGAACGCCGGTTACAGCTCTTGCCACCTCGGATCTTGTCGCCTCGGATCCGGTCGCCTCAGATCTGCTCGAAGCCCTCCCGCGAGGCCTGTTCCTGGCGCTGGACCGCGTCGGCGGCACGGTACTGCCCCTCCGACATCGATCGGAACGATCCGGCCATATTCTCCGTGCCGGTGACCATATTGGTCATGGAGGTGCGGAAACCTTCCGGGCCGTCGGCGAATTTACTGCCGAACTTGTCGGGACCCCATGCCGCGGGCCCCACGGCCATGGCCGTATGCACCGCGTTCGCCAGCCGACTCACCGTGTCGTGAACTTTGCCGGTGTCGGAGCCCGCGGTCCGGAACTTCTCCTCGTAGTTCTCGAATCTACCCACGATGATGAACCTCGCGTCCTCTCAACAGACTTCACGTCCGATCATCGCACGTACGACAAGCGAGGTATCGGTGAACCGTCGAGAAGTTTGTCGACCACCGGCAACGGATCGGTCTAGGACGTCGCGTCGCCCTGCTCGCGCCGATTGTGTTCGATGAGCATCCGCTGGAGGCGATCCCGGCGCGCGGCGGCATTCGTCCCGTCCAACTGCCCGGCGAACGCGGCGCGTGCGGCGCCGACCAGAGCGTCGGGAATATTCGGATACGCCTTGGCGATCTCGATGAGCGCGGCATCGGTGTCCACGTCGAGACCGGTCTCGGAGCGGAGGCCGCCGCCGGAGGTCACCGACTCGAGTTCGCGTTCGAAGTTGCGGCGCAGTTCATCTCCGGTCGGGTACCTACTGCGTCCCATAGCTGCTCCTGATGTCTCGTTTCGAAGTCACGGTATCGGTCACCGCGCGGATCAGCCGGGAAGCCGCAGGAAATCCGGCGGCGGAACCTCCGCGCCGTCCGGATCAGTGCTCTCGCGCACCGATTCGACCGCACGCAGCAGCGCGTCGTGCAGCAATCGCTGGGTCTCGGTCGCGGACGCCACGTCGGGAGACAACTCCGCGTGGGTGACTGCGGCGAATGCCTCCGGCAACGCCTCGACGATGTTCACCCCGCTCGACGGCGTGAGGCTGTATCTGCTGAGCTGGCCCTCCAGCCAATCCCGGTATCGGCGGTCCACGTCGTCCCCGAAACCCGCGGTATCGGCGCCGAACTCGGTCCGATAGCGCACCGCGAGCAGTAGCGGGCCTCGGCTGCGCGCGCCGTAACGTCCCGCGACGTCGACGGCGTGGCCGAATTCGTGGACCACCGCGCCGAATACCGGGCGATCCATCGGGCCCGCGCAGAAGCCGACCTCGACCGCCTCGGCCCAATCGTGCTGGAAGAGCAGCGGATCGGCGGCATAGCGCTCATTGAGGATGATGATCGAGGTCGTACTCGGTCTACCGTGCTCGGCGATCGCCATGGTTCGCCCGAAGACGTTCTCCTCCAGGGGCGCGATGCGGATTTCCGCGAGGTCGACACCGGGGTGCCGCTCGAGCATCAGATCGATGGCCCTGGCGTACTCCCGCGCGGTTTCGACGTCGACGCCCGCCAGATCGAATCCGGTCACGACGACACCGTGTCCATCGGTCAACGCCTCGGCGATCCCGCGCGCGTCCGTGTATCGGCCCCACTCGCCGTCGTGCTCCGGCGCGACGAACGACAGGCCGATATCGGAGGTGGAAGGGTCGACTCGAGTGTCCGCGGCGGCCTGCCGAGCGAGCAGGGCGGCCGATATCCGGTGCCCGTCGGACGGCTCGCCCTCGTCGTTCGCCATCGCCGCGTGTGCTTCGGCGAGGGCCGCGGCGGGCCGGAACGCGCCGAATTGTCCGAAGCTGTCGAAACTGAACTGCCGTTTGAGCCACGCGGTGAATTCGGTCCGGTCGACCGCCGCCCGCCCCTGCCGGTAGTGCAGGAAGAGTTCGCGCATCAGCAGTCGCTGGGCGGTGCCGCCACCCTCCAGATCGAGGAGCCGACCGAGTTCGTAGGCGATGACACCGTGGCCCGGCCGATCCAGCGGACCGACGATGGCCGCGCCGGATTCGCTGTTCTCCCATTCGTATCGGAACAGATCGGGATCGATGGCGTACTGCTCGTTGAGTGTGATCCGCGGCCCGCCGGTAGGGCCGGAGGAATCGGTCCGCGCGAAAACACCCTCCGGCAGCGGGGCTATCCGGATCTCGCGCAATGCCGTCGCCGGATAGTCGGTCAGCAGGCGATCGACCGCGTCGGCCACCTCCCGTGCGATGTCGACATCGATATCCTCGATGTCGAATCCGGTGACGTTCAGGCCGTGTTTCCCGGCCAACGCGGCGGCGACCTCGGACGCGGTGGTGTGGCGGCGCGCGTCCCACACGCCGTCCTCCGGATCCGGGCCGGGATATCCGCCCGCGCGCGCGGCGTCGCTGCCGTACATCGGTCCCGGCGGTGGCGGTTCGGGTACCAGGCTGGGCCGGCGCCCACCCAGGTGGTCGAGTTGCTCGAAACCGTGGCTGAAGACCACGCCCTGGGCGAGCAGACTGCGCACGCCGCGATCGTTGATCTCCGCGGTCGGCCAGTAGTGGCCGCTGTGCTCGTCCATCGCGATCGGTCTGCCGTAGTGCACCTGGATGGTGCCCACCGCCGCGACATCGCCGCCCGCGAGGAACGAGGAATGCGCCAGTCGCCCGGATACCTGTCTGGTATCGGCGTAGATGTTCCCGCTGCCGTCGATGACGAACTCCGTGCGGTTCCAGTCGCCGGAGACCCACCCCGAGTGGAAGGGCCTGCCGTCGGACGCGCTGTGCAGCCTGCCCTCCGGGCCGACGAACAGCCGCGTGGATTCGCGTTCGGCGGGCGACATGTAGTGGATACCCCGATACATCGGGTCCGCCGGATCGCTTTCGCCCGCGTAGTGCGGGCGCATCGGCCAGTCGGCGGGCAGATCCGGTGCGGTGCGCGGCGGCGGAATCCGGGCCGTGGGAACGTCGACCGGTGCGCTACGCCAGTAGCCGTCGAAATCCTGCCAGTAGGTCATCGTCATCCCGGCCCATGGTCCCTCCGGTATGACACCGTGCCGGACCTCGGGCGATTCGATCTCGCCCGCCGTGACCTGTCCCGCCGAATCGACTTCGCCGAGCAGATAGCGGATACGCACCCGTGGATGGTTCAGCACCGCGCGCAGGTCCGGCCATCGATCCAGCGCTTCGGTGAGGGTCGCGTCGATATCGGGGCCCATCCAGTCCGCGACGAGTATCAGCGGTTCCGGACCTTCGACGACCGCCACCCGATCGCTCAGCGCTCGCGCGCCCGCCGCGTCGAATCGCGCACGCAGCACCGCGTCCAGTGGCCGGTCGAATTCGTAGAATCCGTAGACCTGCCGATCCTGGAAGGTCGGCGGCAGGCCCGGCTGACGCACCACGCCCGGCGGACGCAGACCCGCGCGTTCGGCAGGCGAGGACATGACGATCGGCGCTTCCACGACCGGCGCGGGGGCGTCGATATCGACGGCGACCTCGGTAACGGCGGGGTCGCCGAATTCGTTCGAGTCAGCGGCGTGCTCCCCGGTGATCGTCCCGGCGTCGATGATCTCGTTCAGTCGTCGCAGCACGCCGTCGGCAACCGGCCCTGGAACCCCCCGCCCTTCCATGGCGGTACGCAGTTCGGCCGGATCGAGCGATTCCAGACGGTCGAGTACGCCGGGATCGAGGGGCCGAAACATCGACGCCGCGACGAAATCCGAGGATTCGAAATATCCGGCGAGATAGTCGAGCGCGCCGTGGGCGTTGCGCTCGGCCGGGGTCGCGATATCGATGTCGACGTCGGGGAGGAATCCGGGCGGGAGCAGATCGGCGAGCACGGCCTTGACGACCGAGCCCGGAGTCCCGTCGTGACCCGCGAAATCGGTGCCCGCCGGGAGCACCGGGCCGAGAGTATCCGGATCGGGCCCGTTCACGTCGGCAGCGAGGAAACGAACAGCGCGGGTTCCCGTCAGCGTGCCCTGCACCAGGACCTGCTCGAAATCGTCGAACGGGTCCATGGTGGGTCTGTACCGCCAGCCCGCACCGTCCGGCGGCGCGCCCGTCCGCCATTCGAGGATCAGCCCGTCACCCTTGGCGAATGCGCGCGCGACCGCGAGCTGACGCGACCAGGATGTGGTGTCGCTCTCGGTGGTGCGCTGGGTGACATGTTCGTCGTAGGAGGCGTCGTACTCCCCCCGCGGCACCGCCGCGCCGACCAGCGCCGCCAGGTACGTCGGATTCACCCGGCCGTCGGCGAGCAGCCGTGGAATGCCCCGATACAGAGGCCTGCCACCGTCCGGCAGATCCCCGGGGAACAGGACGGCCCCGTTCGGATGCGTGCTACCTGTATCTGCCGGAAGCGCCACGGTCGGATCGGGTACGGCACCGGCCTCACGCAGCAACAGCGCGGTGAGTAGGCGCGCACCGTCACCGGCTACCTCGCCGTGATGCCGCACCGCGGCGAACGACTCGGCGAGCGCTTCGGAGGCGACGAATGTCGTCCCGTTCCAGCTGTATTCGCTGAACTGGGTACGCAGCCACGCGTCGAAGCCGGTCATACTCGGCTGCCGGTGGGTATCCAGGTAGTGGCGCATCAACACGAATTCCGCTTGCCCGCGCGCGGAATTGGCGCCGACATGATCGAGCAGATGCCCGAATTCGTGCACGACATTGGCCGCGACCGGCTGATCGATCGGCCCCACCCGCAACCCCGACTCCACGTCCGCGCGCCACCTGCTCACGAACAGTGCGGGGTCGGCGGCGAAACGCTCGTTGAGCGTGATGGCGACGGTACGGCCGCGCCCGTGCTCGAGCACCCATTCGGCATTCATGTACAGCTCGTCGTCGTCGAGTCTGCCGATGCGAATCTCGCCGACCCTCGGCTGTGGATGGGTGTGCAGCAATTCCTCGAGGGTCGACGCGTACTGCCGCGCGCTGTCGAGATCGATGCCTGGAAGATCGAATCCGACGACCGGGATACCGAGCCGTTCGCCCAGTGCCGCGCCGACCGCCGCCGCGGTGTCGTAGCCGTCGAGATCCCATCCTGTCGCCGAGACCTCCGGGCGCGCGGGCGACCGGGCGGCGGCATCGTCGGGGTTCGACGAATCCGAGGCGCGCGCGAAATCCGTACCCGAGCCGTCGGCATCGGAGACGCCGGGCTCGGGAAACACCGGGAAGAAGGACTGCGCGGCAGCCGCTTCCGCTTCGGCCATCTCCACGACGAGGTGGTAGAGGATCTTCTCGCCCTCCGACGCCCGGTCACCCCGGTGTTCCACGGCGGCGAACGCTTCCGGCACGGCCTCCTCGACATTGAGGGTGTTGTGCTCGTCGAAGCTGTAACCGCTGAACTGGGTGCGCAACCACGCCTCGAACCCGTCGAGCGCGGTGTCGTGGTGAGTGTCCACGTAGTACCGCGCGAGCGCCTCCTCCGCGCGGTGGTACGCCTCCAGGCGGCCCGCGTGCACCAGTGCGTGGCCGAATTCGTGCACGATCGTGCCGTAGGCGGGGCGGTCGACCGGGCCGCGCATATGGCCTTCGCCCACTTCGTCGGCCCAATAACTGTCGAAGATATCGGTATTCGTCGCCCACATCGCATTCAGCGCGACGAACGAGGTGCGCACGGTGAGCCCGCGGACCACCGCTTGGGTCTCGCCGTAGTGGCTGCCGTCGAAGGGACCGATGCGGACCTCGTCCAGCGAGATCTCGGGATATCTGGTGAGCATCGCGTCCACCGCGCGAGCGAATTCGCGGGCCGTCTCCACCTCGAGACCGTCGATGTCGAACCCGGTCACGCGCAATCGCCGATCTGCCCAGCGCTCCGTCATCGCCACCGCGACCTGCGCCGGGGTGTCGTACCCGGACAGATCCCACGCGGGCACCTGCCTGGCCCAGCGCGGGGTCTCCGACCCGGCGCGAGCGCTGTCGGCGCCCCGCTCGGGGGAAGCGTCCGGCGGCAGTTCGTCGGCCAGCAACTGCGTCAGTTCACGGACTGCGCGGCGCTGGATATCGATCACCCGGCCGCGGTCCAGACCCATGACCGCGGCGGTGTCGTCCAGCGAGAGTTCACGGACGAACCGCGCGTCGACAAGCGCGCGCTGCTGTTCGCCCAGGAGACCGACCGCACGCGCGAACGCCTCGGGATTGTTCTGTTGCAGCGCCCGTACCACCGACACCCTCGCGCCGTGTTCGGGCGGGCGCGGCAGTGCCGAATCGGCCAGTTCCGCCCGTGCGGCGGCGAGTAGTTCCGGCATCTTGGCCAGAGCCCGCCGTTGGACAGCGAGCACGCCGTCAGCGCTGCGCCCCATGGCCTCGGCGGTTTCGTTGATCGAGCGGCCCTGCACGAAACGCAGATCGAGGCACTGGGCTTCGATATCTGACAGTTGCCGCATCGCCATGGTCAACGCGGCGGGGGCGGTGTCGCGGGCGCCCACCACCAGGCGCGACAGCTCACCTCGAGTTCCCGGGTCCTCCAGGACGGGTATGGGGCCGATTTCGGCGGAGAGGGCCTGGGCCAGATCCACCACCACTTGCCGCTGGAAATGCCTGGTCGCCTGTTCGGTGCGTCCGAGCGCGGAGGCGACCGCGATGAGTTTCCTTCCCTGCACAAATCGCAATTCCGCCAGCACCCTGGCCTGTTCAGGCAACCGCGCGACGGCCCGGCGGACGGCCGCCGGATTGTCGTGCACGGCGTTCTCCAGGAATGCCGTGGCCTCCGCCGGACTCGGCACTCGCCTACCTGTGAGCAGTTGCGCGAGCCGTGCCACCGCGGTGCGCTGTAGATTGTTGATCGCGGTCTCGGTGCGGCCCATGGCTGTCGCGGTATCCGCCGCGGTGCGCTCCTGCACGATCCGCATCCGAATGACCTTCGCCTGTTCGGGGCTCAGCTCGCGCAGTGCACGGCGTACCGCGCCCGGATTGTCCCGCTGGGTGGCCCGGACCAGCGTCAGATCCGCGCCGCCCTGGAAATCGGGGGTGATGCCGCCCGCGAGCATCTCGGCGAGCCGGGCGACCGCGCGCGCCTGCAATTTCGCCACCGCGTTATCGCTGCGACCCATGGCCTGTGCGGTCCGGGCGATATCGAGGCCGTCGATGAACCGGTGCGTGGCGACCTCGGACAGCGCTCGAGGCAGACGCGCGATATGGGTACGCAGGGTATCCGAGTCGGCGCTGCGGACGGTGTCGAGTGGTGCGACCGTCGGCTCCGGCACGCTCGTGTCCCGAGGATTCGGCTCCGACCGCGGTGTCTGCGCCTCGCCGCTATCGGCGGCGATCAGGTCGGCGAGTTTGCGCGCGGCTCGCCGTTGCAGCGCGCCGACCGCCTCCGCGGTGCGGCCCAGTGCCGCGGCGATATCGGCGACCGGACGCTGCTGGATCAGTCCGAGTTCGATAGCCGAACGTTGATCGGCGGAGAGCCGGACCAGGTTGCGGTGCACCACCTCCGGCCGGGTCTCCAGTGCCGCCCGCACGGTCGCGATGGCATCGGTCGGCGCTGCCGGGGCGGTGCCGCTCAGCAATTCGGTCAGCCGGATCATCGCCTCGCGATACAGCGCCTTCACCGCGTTCTCGCTGCGGCCCATGAGTTCCGCGGTCTCGCTCTGCGAACGGCCCTGTAGCAGTTGAAGTTCGATACTGCGCTGTTGCGCGTCGGACAATCTCGCCAGCGCGGCGCGCAGTCCGCGCGGGTCGGATTCCGCGGCATTCTCGACCACGGCTTGCCGCTGCTGCGCGGTGAGAGTTTCTGTACCGGATAGTAATTCGGCCAGTCGACGGGTGGCCCTCGATTGCAGCGCCTTCATCGCGTCGCCGCTGCGGCCGGTGCGCGCGGCGATATCCGCCGCGTCGAGGTTGTCGACGAATCGAAGCGTGGCGAATTCACGTTCCGCGGGACTCAGTCGCTGGATCGCCGACGCGAACGCCTCTGGGTCGCGGGCCCGCGCGGCCTGCACGGTCAGGATCGCCGTCCCGCGTCCGGGCGCCCCGGTCGGCACGGTGTCCTGCGCGAGGAATTCGGCCAGGGCGCGGAACGCGCGGGATTTCACCACCGCGAGTTGGGCGCGGCTGCGGTCGGTCGCGGCGGCGACCGCCTCGAACGACTGTCCCCGTAGCAGGACCTGTTCGGCGAACTCCTTCTGGGCGCGGGGCAATCGGTCGATAGCGCGGCGCAGTCCTTCCGGATTCTCGCGCAGCGCCGTCGCCACCGTCGCTTCCGCGGCCGAGACCCCCGTGCCGCGCGCGGCGACGATCAACCTGGCGAGTTCCCGGACCGCGCCGCGCTGCATCACCTGGGCCGCGTCCTGGCCGAGGCCGAGCGCCCGAGCGACCTCGGCGGGGGAACGTCCCTCCCAGAACCGCAGCATCACCGCGCGACGCTGTCCACGACCCATCAGATCGAGGGCCTGACGCAGTTCGGTCCTTGTCATCGAGGCCAGGGCCTGGCTTTCCGCCCCCGTCTCCGCGACCCGTTCGGCGCTCAGCAACGCGGCCTGCACATTGCGCCGGAAGTTGTTCAGCCTGGCCTGATCCATCGCCGCGGTCCTGGCGATCGTCAGCAACCAGTCCGTGACAGATTCACCGCGCACACCCAGTGTCCCGATATCACGTGCGGCCCTGGCGAATGTCTCCGCGACGACCTCCTCGGCCGTTCGCGCATCGGGCATCCCCGCGGTGACCCGCTGACGGATCTCCTCGACATGCAGGTCGCGCAGCGTGGCGAAGGCGTCGGCGTCACCTGCCCGCGCGGCACGAACGAGGGCCGGGATATCGGGTGGGTCCGCGGTCGCGCCGGTGTCCTCCTGCGGCGGACGGGCTCCGATCCGCGCGACCGGAGCATCGGTGCCAGGGTCGGCACCGGACTGTTCGCCCCGGACGAGCGGACGCTCGGCGGTTCCGTCGGCTTCGAAGACGATGCCGTGCACGCCGACGACCTGTCTGGAGGATTGTCCCCAGGTGTGCACATATTCGCGTACCTCGTCGCCGACTCGCTCGTGCACGATGACGGCGCCGTTCTCGGCGCGGAACATCACGAACGCGTGAGCACCGACCACATCGGCGCGTTGCAGGCCGCTGAATTCGATGACACCGAGGATCACCGCGCCGGTATCGCGGACCAGCGCGGCGGCCGCGTCGGGCGAGGCGAATCCGCCGCGATGCCAGTCTCCGCCCGCCGCTGCGGCGAAATCCGCCGCGGTGACGCCACGCAGCGGGATCTGTCCGTCGGGGTCGGGAATCTCCGACGCCGCTATGCCGAGTTGTTCAGCGGCGAAGCGCAGTGCCTCCGGCGCGCAGTTCTTCGGAACACCGCCCTCCAGATGCGATTTCGCCCCCTGCGCCGGTTGTGTCCAATAGGTGGTGCCGTCGCCGCGCGCGATACGCCGTGCTCGTTCGTCTGCCGCCTGTGCCTCGCTCACCAGCAAGGTGTGCAGGACCCGGGCGGGCTCGGAGGCGTCGGGACCGAGCACTTCCACATCCGCGAAAGCCTCGGCGATCGCCTCGTGCGGGACGAAGGACCCCTGCGGCCCCTTGAAGCTGTATCCCGACAGCTGACGTAGCCATCCGTCGAAACCGCCCTGATAGCTGCCCACCCGCAGCCGGTAATGGTCGCGCAGCACCTGCGCGATCCGATTCGACGCGACACGCCTGCCCTGAATGTCGAGTGCGTGTCCGAGTTCGTGCACGATCCGGCTGTACACCGGCCGCTCACCGTGCCCCGGCGCGATATTCCCGGTATCGATCGCCCTGGCGATGCTCGTGCGCAGATCTCTCGGCGCGACGGCGAATCTCCTGTTGAGGCCGAGCCCGGCGACATGATCGCCGCGCGCCGATTCCCGTGTCTCGGCAACAGTGTTCGCACTCTCGAGATCGGCGATACGGATCTCCCGCAGTCCCAGCCGGGGGAACCGTGACAGCACATCGTGCACCGCCGCCGCGAATTCCCGCGCGACGCCCGCATCGATAGCTGGATCGTCGAATCCGGTCACCACGATGCCGTGTTCGCCGCGCAGGAATTCGGCGACCTGCGCCGGTGTGCCCGTTTCCAATACCGCTGGCACGACGGGAGTCTCGGGCGGCGGCGGGTCGATTTCGAGGTTGTTGCGTTCGATCATCCGCGTGATGTCGGCGATCTGTTCGCGCAGCCCGGCGATCGCGGTGTCCCTTGGTGATTCCACCGTCCGTCGCAACAGATCGGCTTGGACCTCGAGCAAGGCTTGTTCGAGCACACCGTGGCGCGCGAGGGCGATCTCGACCCGCTCGGCGGGCGTCATCCGGACCAGTGCCGGGTCCAGGCCCGGGCGGAACAGCACCAGCGGCTCGCCGTCCGTACCGCCGTGACGGTCCATCAGACTCAGGTAGATATCCCAATCGGCCCGTGACATGGCGTTCCAGTAGGCCAGCGGTGGATGTTGAATTCCTATCCGCTCAGCATGGATTCGATCGAAGTGCAGGAAATTCTCGAACGGAGACAGTCGGCTGCCGTCGGCGTGACGGGAGTCGAACAAGTCGTGATCGCCGGTGAGAGCGCGCAATTCGCCATCGCTGTCTCGTCCGTGCACCACGCCGTCACGGATAGCGAACCGGCCGCTGTCCACAAGCTTGTCCATCGACGCGCGCAACGCCCCGAATTCGGCGCGGCGCTCGTTCAAACGGCCGAGCAGTTGATTCCAGCGTTCCTCGGACACGGTGCCGCGTGCGGGCATTCGCAGATCACCGACTTCGGTGTCGCTATCGGGGAAACGGAAGAATCCCACCAGTCCGAGTACGTCGGCGGGTGCGCCCAACGCCACATCCAGTGCGTTGACGGATTTGGCCTTCACGAGTTCCGGCTTGCCCGGATTGCCCGCGTTGATCCAGCTCACCGAATCCGGATTGCCCGGCCGTACCGAGATCATCAGGCCGTGCCGGTCCGCGTACCCCTGGATCGCCCGCTGACGGTCGAGCGGAATACCGTAGCGCGCTTCGATTTCGGCGGCGGTCACACCGATCACCGGATCGGGTTCGGTATTCGCCGGGACCATCGCGGGTTGCTGTGCGCCCGGTTCGTGCAGGACGAACCACGTGGATTTGCGCGGGACCGGTCCGGCGGTGTCGGAGGCGGGCAGATCGAGAATTCCGCTGTCCGCCGTCATCTCCACGACCATCGGGAGACCGCGCCCCCGCTCGCCGAGCCCGGCGATCAACGCGTCGAGATCCTCGCCGTCGAGCGTGTCGACGAGATCGTCCGGCAGCGTCCCGAATTCGGACATCTCCGGCCGGGCGGCGTTGGTGTCGAGCACGTCCACACGGAGCGTGCGCGAACCAGCAACCCCGGTGACCCTGACTTCGATATGTACCGGGTCGGCGCTGTGATCGAGTGAGTTCGCGACCAGTTCGGACACGATGACACGAATGTCATCGATCTGATCGGGATTGCGCCAGGCGAGCGCCCGCAACTGGTCGACGACGCGATCGCGCGCAACGGCGGCGTCACGGACTCGCTGCTCGGGCGGCAGCGGAACACCGTCCGAGTCGGGCAGCCCGACGGTGACGACGATCGGGCCGACATCCGGCGCTCGCGGCTGATGCGGGTCGGAGCCGATGCGCGTGCCGGGCCGCGTCGCGTCGAGGTCCTCCGGATCCACACCACCTCCCGACGCGCGGGGGATGACGATCTCGCCGTCGGCGCCGTAGTGAATACCCCAGGTGGCCTTCACATCGGGCGGATTATCGGGATCGAAGGCGAAAGGCGGGCCGACTCGCGGATCATCGACCATGATCACGCCGCTGTCGTTGTACATGACGTAGGCATGCGCGCCGACCCCGTGCTCGTCGGCCGGGCCGTGCTGCTCGTCCACCACGAGAATGGTCGCGCCGGGCCCGAGGGCTGCCAGTTGGGCCGCGGCCACCTGGTGCGGCGTCCGCTCCTGCTCGGCGACCAGCGGAATCATGACGCCACCGGCCGCCGCCTCCAGTTCACGCCAATCCATCCCCTCCGGCCCGACCTCGCCGGGCACCAGCACCTCCGGATTCCCGGTGCGGGCCGCGACCCTGGCCAGCGATTCGGGTCCGCACTGATTCGGCAGCTCGAAGTCGTTGTCCCCGATCGCGGGATCGGTGGACGGCGGGTCGACCGGCTGGGCCGAAGGACCGTCGGTCGGCGGCCGGAATCCGGTGACGCCGTACTTCGCGTCGGGATTCGAGGCGCGGGTTCCCAACGAGTCCGTCGACCGATCGGCGGCGGTCGCGAAGTCGGTGTCGGCCGCCGCGGACGCATCGACGCGAACAGTCCCGGACGACCTCGGTCCGGATGTGTTCGGCGGTGCCACAGCCGGTCCTGGAACGATGAGACCTGCCTCGGGCAGATCCGTATCCGGTTCGCCCGGCACCCCCGACAGCTCCTGGTTCCCCACCGTGGATGGGATATCGGCTCGGCGAGCCTCGGAGTCCGCGACCCGCGCGTCGATCGCGCCGCCCTGGTCCGGCCTGCCTCGCCCGACGCTTCCGGCACGCGGGAGCGCGTTCGGGTCGGCTGTCTCCTGCGTACGCGGGGACCCCGTATCCGCCGGACGTGAGATCGGCTGTACCGCACGAGATTCCACGGCGGGCACCGAATTGCTGTTCGCGGCGGTCGCGTTCGGCGACGCTCCCGGCAGCGTTCGACTCGTGACGGTATCGGGCGTCGTCGTGATCGGCCCCACCGCGCCCGGCGCGGCGACCTGCCCCGACAGCCCCGGGACACCCGAAGGCTGGATCGCCTGCGACGCGGTGATGTCCGGGGCGGTATTCGGCATCGTCCCGTCGTGGATCGCGCCGGAATCCATCGAACCGGGAGACCCCGCTCCCGGGCTGTGCACAGTCTCCGCCCCAGCGGCACCGCTTTCCACGCCTCCGTGGTCGACACCGGTCCTGTCTACCCCGGACGATCGAGCGTCGGTCTGATCTATACCCGACTGGTCGACACCGGTCTGATCGATGCCTGGCTGATCGATACCGGCCGAACCGACGCTCGGCTGATCAACGCGCGCGGACTCCGCGTTGCGGGGATCGGCGCCACCGGCCGAGTCGGAACTGTCGTTTCCCCCGGTGTCCTGGGGTACTTCCTGTGGGGGCGCGGCGGTTCGGCTCGCCGGTGCCTCTCCCGCGGAAACCTCGCCACCACCGATGCCACTCGGATCCGTCGAAGCCACCGGCGCCGATCCGGTCGGCCCGAATCCGTTCGCGGCCGCCGGACCCGAACCGTTGCCGTTCGCCGCCCCCGCGGCGGAGGTACTTCCGTTCGCGGAGGTATCGGCACCGTTCACCCCGCCTTCCGGCACACGGCCCGCCCCGATGGTCGGCGCTCCCGTTGGACCACCCGCGGAATCGGTTCCCGGGTTCACGCCGTTCGCGGCGGGTGCGACACTGTTGGGCGCGATGCCGGTGACCGAGGCCGGGATGGTCGCTGTCGGGGCCGCACCCGGCATCGCGCCGATGCGGGTGAGCGGCATCGGCGCGCCCGCATGGGTGTTCAGTCCGCGGTAGCCGAAGACGGCCGACGGGCCGACACCGGAAAGCACACCGCCGGTGAGCATTCGCGGATCGAATTCCCACTGCTTGGTGATGAAGCCGGTGGCCGCCCACGCGGCGATGGCGCCGCCCGCTCCCGCTCCCGCGCCGACCATCGCACCGCGTAGCGCGCCGCCCCAGCCGCGGTCGGACAGCCCGGTCCTGGACACCAGAGGGTTCATGCCGAAACCCGTCGCGCCGCCCGCGCCGCCCGCGATAGCCGAGATCCCGGCGTTGAAACCGACCTGGCCCCAGTCGAATCCGTCCTGGTGACCGCCCGCCACATGAATGCCCTGGACCGTCAGTTCCTGGACCGTGCCCTGGAAGACCTCCACCAGCGCTTCCTGCACGATCTCGTACACGACCTTCTTGACGATGAACTTCGCGCCTTCCGAGATGGCCATTCGGCCTACGAGCGTCCCGATGAAGGTGAGCAGTCGACCCCCCATCCAGCGAAAAGCCCGCTGGGTCGCGAAGATCGCCCCGGCCTGAGCGAACGGCGCGCCGGGGCCGAAGAGGGAGGCGTAGGCCAACTCGGCCGCCAACCAGCCGAGGGAGATGATGCCGTTCCACTTATTGGAACTGATCTGGGTGCCGAAGCCGCCCGCCGCATCGGCGAGCGCGTCGAAATAGATGGCCAGATCCTCCACCGATCCAGGGCCGGTGCGAACTTTCTTCAGATCCCGCTCGATCTGTTCGCGGCCATCACCGGCCGGGTATGCGACGAGCAGAGCCGAGATCGCCGTGTCGATGGCGGGATATCCCCTGTTGCGCAACCGGTCCGCGACAGCCTTGAGTGAGTCCTCCATCGCCCACATCAGGTCTTCGTTGCCCTCGGGCCAGTCGGTACCCGCCACCCATTCCAGGTGCTGGAGCCAACCGGGGATCATTATCGCCACGGAACCGCCGACCTCATCCGGTCACCGGAACGGTAGCCACCAAACCGGCCAGCGAGAACTGCAGGAGCGCGCCGTCGGTATCGAAGTCGACGCGCCGACCGAAGACACTGTGCACGGTTCCCGCGGTCACCACTCCCACCTCGGCCGCCGTCAGCAGCAGTGCCGCCGCCGTGCGTCCGGGTTCGTTCGGATATCGCGCGACCGCGCCCGCGACCGTCCGAATCACCGTGTCCGCGGTCCACACTCCCGGCATCGCCGTGCCGAAACGACGCGGCGGTGCCGACTCACCTCGAAACCAGCGCCCGCCCGCGACGGGCTGCCACCAATAGCAGAACGCGAGCACACCCTGTTCCGCACGCCGATTCAGCACCGGATCCGCCACCCAATGCGGCGCGCCCGCGAAAAGCGCTGCCGTGGTGGCGCATCGCGCGGAATGGTCCATACCACCGGAAAGCACCGCGCGACCCCCCGGCAACAGGGTCAGCGTCGAGCCGCCGCCCTGTGCGCTCTCGTACCACGCCACCGACGGCACGATCCGGGGGCCGCCGGGCGAGCCCGCCGCGACGAAGGTCGCCGCCATCGTCGCCCATCGCGCCCACAGCACCGGCAGCGCCGGGATCTCGTCATCGACCGGATGCGGAAGTATCCCGCTCGCCCTGTCCGCCCGCGACTGCGCGGCCGCCTCCCGTGGCGTCCGCGACCGGCCGATCATCCGATCGGCCTGCACGATGCCGGACACGATCACTCAGGTGAAATTGTCGGTGGAGGCCTGCTCGTTCCGCTCCAACGCGGTGGCCGCGCCGTACTGGCCGCCCGCGATCTCGTGGAACGAACCGGACATATTCTCGGTGCCGCCGAGCACGTTGCTCAACTGCGCGAGAAACCCTTTGGGCCCCTCGGCGAACTTCGCGCCGAACTTGTCCGGCCCCCACGCGACAGAACCCGCCGCGGTCGCCCTGCGCGCGTCATCGGCGACGGCGGCGAGCACTTCGTGCGCCTCACCGTTCGCATCGCCGGAACGCCGCAGCTTCTCGGTGTACACCTCGACTTCGCTGTTGCCCATGCCGAACCCCTGATGTCGTTGTGCGCCGTTGTTTGTCCACCCCTTCGGGGGCGGGACACACGCACCATCAGTTTCGAACGGAACTGTTAAGCAATCGTGTCGCGGACGATTCGGGTACAAGTCGCGGTTGCACGATCGTGCCGAAATACACTGCTCCGCCGGAAACCTCGGTGAAACCTGGGCGCTCAGATATCGACGGACCCGTGCCGCTGCTGGAAGCGCTGCTCGAACTCGGCGATATAGAGCGCGGGCGCCACCGAGGACGAAGACTGTTCGAGCACACCGTCATCGGCGATGTAGAACAGGGCTCGGCCGATCGCGATCTCCCCCGGCCTGGTCGGGACGTACACCATCCAGCCGACGCTGATCCGGTCCGCGCGCAATTCGTCCAGCGGGTAGCCACCGGTGTCCATGCCGCGATCGATGATGAACCGGCGCACCCGTTCGACAGCGTCCGCCTCGGCCATCGGCTCGGGCAACGTCATCGCCACCCCCGCCATGGTCAATTGGTAATAGGCGCTGTCGATGTCGAAAGTGCCGTCGTCGCCGAATACTTCGACCAGAGTGTCCCGCGTGACCAGGCCGACCTCCGCCGCGGACACCAGATTGAGCACTGCCGCGCGCTGCTGATCGGTCGGTTGGTCGACCACCAATCCGACGATCACGTCGACCACGGTCTCGGTGGTCCAGATCCCCGGGATCGCCTCGCTGAGCTGATCGGCGGGCGAGGACTCACCGCGATACCAGTCGCCGCCCTCCCACCAGAAGCAGAACGACAGCAATCCGTTGGCGGCGCGAGGGTTGAGGACCGGATTCGCGACCCACTCCGGTGCACCGGCGTACACCTCGGGCATCGGTTCGCCGCCGTTGTAGGTGGCGTCCAATTCCGGTGCGTTCCAGACCCCTCCGGACAACACGGCGCGGCCACCGGGCAGGACATACAGTGTCGAACCGCTGCGCTTGGCTCCCTCGAACCAGCCGAGCGCGGGCAGTACCCGCGGCCCCCACTGCGATCCGGCCGCGACGAACGCCGCCGCCATCACCGCCCAGCGTGCCCACATCACGGTCAGAGCGGGAAAATCGCGCTGGGACAGCACAGCTCGCGTTCCTTCGGCCCGATCGGCGCGTGCCTGGGCGGCGGCCTCCTGCGCGGTGCGCGACTGTCTGCCCTCGTGGCCGATATAGGCCGCCAGCCAGACCGGCAACGTATCGCGCGGGTATACCTCCATATCCGCGCGATAGATCTCGGGCGGGAACAGCTGGTCATCCGGGAACGGTTCGTCGCCGTAGTCGTATTCGACCTCGATCGAGCCCGCGCTCGTCAGCGTGAGCAACAGCCGCCACCACGGGCCGTCACTGAGTTGCGCCGACAGATCGCGTTGTTCACGCACCATCGCCAGAACCGATTCGGTCGGCTGGACACGCACCGGACGTTCCGCTTCGTCGGAGAAGAACACCTGGGCGACTTCCGCGGGCGCCGTCAACACGAAGATCGCGTTCAACTGCCGCCAGCCTTGCGGACCCGCCGCCGCCAATTCCCTCGCGATCCGATGATTGAGCTGTTTGGCCTGTTCGGCGACCTCCGCCTCGGATTCCGCATCCTCGACCAGGGTGAACTCGACATCGGGATCGTCGTTCCGGTCCTGGAAACTGCGCATGAACTCGCGCATGAACTCGTCTTCGGGGTCGCGACCGTCGGCGGTGAGTTCCTCGGGATCGCGAGCACCCGGCGTCGACGACTCCAGTTCGGGGGCAACCCCGTCACCGTTGCGGTCCTCACGCGTCTGGTCGTCTGGGTTGGTCACGACGCCGCAATCTCCTCATCTCCTACGCCGGTCGCCACCGGGCCCCGCGGGAGCACGGTGGGCGCCACGACGCCCAAGCCTGTGATGCCACACCATCCTGGCACAGCGACCGACCGGGTAGCCGTGAAACTTCCGGCCCGGCGGCCGAACCGACCGCGCGACGGCCCATCCGGTCGAATGCGAGAACGCCCGAGGCGGGTACCGGTACAGCGAGTCGGCCGGCGCGAGTGACCGTCGACGGAGACGAGGGATGTGTTCGGAGGTGCGGGGTGAGGACCGATCTACTCCGGACGCAGCGTCAGAATGCGCGGACCGTCCTCGGTGACCGCGACGGTGTGCTCCCAATGCGCGGCACGCGTGCCGTCGGTGGTGACCACGGTCCAGTCGTCGTCGAGAACTTTGGTCTGGGTGGTCCCGAGTGTCAGCATCGGCTCGATGGCCAGCACCGACCCGACGACGAGCTTCGGCCCCTTGCCCGGAGCGCCCTCGTTCGGCAGGAACGGGTCCATGTGCATCTCGCGACCGATCGCGTGACCGCCGTACCCGTCGACGATGCCGTAGGCGCGGCCGTGCTTCTCCTCGGCCGCGCGGGTGCCGAGTTCGATGGCGTGCGAGATATCGGTGAGGCGATTGCCCGGCAGCATGGCCGCGATACCCGCCTCCATCGACAGTTTCGTGGCCTCGCTCAGCAGTTCATCGGCGTCGATCATGTTGCCGACGCCGAACGTCCACGCCGAATCACCGTGCCAGCCCTCGAGAATCGCGCCGCAGTCGATCGAGACCAGATCACCTTCGGTGAGGATCTCTCCCGAGGTCGGAATGCCGTGCACCACACGGTCGTTGACCGACGCGCAGATCGACGCCGGGAATCCGTGGTAACCCTTGAAGGAGGGCACCGCGCCCGCGTCACGGATCACCTGCTCGGCGACCTCGTCCAGGGCGAGGGTGGAAACCCCCGGGACCGCCGCCGCGCGCACGGCGACGAGCGCGCGTCCGACGACCGCGCCCGCCGCGGCCATGGCGTCGAGCTCACCCGCGGTGCGGAACGGCACCACTTTCTTGTTCTTGCTCCGACCGAAGACCATCGCGGATCAGCGCTCCCGTTTCCGGGGCATCCCCCAGGTTCGGCACACTCGGAAGACTCGGGACACTACTGTCCCAGCGCGCGCAACGCGCGCGCGTTGACGTCATCGACCTCGCCGATACCGTCGACGGTGACGACCAGACCGTCGTAATGCTGGAGCAGCGGCTCGGTCTCCTCGCGATACACCCGGAGCCGGTTGCGGATCACGTCCTCGTTGTCATCGGCGCGACCACGCGCGAGCATGCGCTCGACCACGGTGTCCTCGGCGACGACGAAGCACAGGACGGCGTCCAGCTTCTTGTCCATATCGCCGAGGATCTTCTCCAGGGCCTCGGCCTGGTCGATGGTGCGCGGGTAACCGTCGAGCACGAAACCGTTGACGGCGTCCGGCTCGGCGACCCGGGACTCGACCATCCGGTTGGTGACGTCGCTCGGAACCAGATCTCCGGCATCCATGTACTTCTGCGCTTCGCGACCCAGCGGTGTCTGCTGGCTGATATTCGCGCGGAACAGATCCCCGGTGGAGATGTGCGGGACGCCCAGCTTCTCGGACAGCAGGACGGCCTGGGTGCCCTTGCCGGCACCCGGCGGACCGAGCAGAACAACTCTCACTTGAGGAACCCTTCGTAATTTCGATTCATCAGCTGGCTCTCGATCTGCTTCACCGTGTCGAGACCGACGCTCACCATGATGAGGACCGCGGTGCCGCCGAACGGAAGGTTCTGGGCGCCGCCGGACGAGCCGATGTCGAGGAACAGGTTGGGCAGCACTGCCACGAGACCGAGGTAGATCGAGCCGGGCAGGGTGATGCGGCTCAGGACGAAATTCAGATAGTCGGCCGTCGGCCTTCCCGGACGGTATCCGGGAATGAAGCCACCGAACTTCTTCATCTCATCCGCGCGTTCCTCCGGGTTGAAGGTGATCGCGACGTAGAAGTAGGTGAAGAACACGATCAAACCGAAGTAGATCGCGATATAGACCGGGTTGCCCGGGTTCACCAAGTATTTCTGGATGATCTCCTGCCACCAACTCGGGTCCGTCGCGTTCTGCGAACCTGTCAGCTGAGCGACCAGGTTCGGCAGATACAACAGCGAGGAGGCGAAGATCACGGGGATGACGCCCGCCTGATTGACCTTCAACGGCAGATAGGTCGAGGACCCGCCGTACATCTTCCGGCCGACCACCCGTTTGGCGTATTGGACCGGAATGCGGCGTTGCCCCTGTTCGACGAAGATCACCGCGGCGATGATGAGGAAGGCCGCCACACAGACCAGGCCGAAGACCAGGCCGCCACGGCTGTCGAGGATGTTCTTGCCCTCGGTCGGAATCCTGGCCGCGATACCCGCGAAGATCAGCAGCGACATGCCGTTGCCGACGCCGCGTTCGGTGATCTGCTCGCCGAACCACATGACCAGGGCGGCGCCCGCGGTCATGACGAGCACGATGATGATCATGCCGAAGATGCTGGTGTCGGCGAGGATGTCCTGCTGACAGCCCTGGAGCAACTGGCCGCGCGCGGCGAGCGCGACGAGACCTGTCGCCTGGAGGATCGCCAGCGCGACCGAAAGATAACGCGTGTACTGCGTCATCTTGTTCTGACCGGATTGGCCTTCCTTGCGCAGGTCCTCGAACCGCGGGATGACGACGGTCAGCAGCTGAATGATGATACTGGCGGTGATGTAGGGCATGATGCCGATCGCGAAGACCGACAATTGCAGCAGCGCACCACCGGAGAACAGGTTGATGAGCTGGTAGATGCCCTGGGAATCACCACCGGAGACCAGCTCGATACATTCCTGCACCGCCTTGTAGTCCACACCCGGTGAAGGCAGCGCGGCACCCATGCGGTACAACGCGATCAACCCCAGCGTGAAGAGAATCTTCCGCCGTAAGTCCGGAGTCCGGAAGGCCGATACGAAGGCGGAAAGCACAGATCCTCCTGGCGCGAACGACATGGTCATGACATGGATATTTCAGCGATGTCCAACTCTGGAGAAGCCGAAAACCATGACGTGGCTTGGCAGACAACAATTGAACTCTAACAGCGGCACCGGACGAGCTTTCACCCGTCCGGTGCCCACTACGTTGAGAGTACCGTCAGCCCAGCTCGGTGACAGTGCCACCGGCAGCGGTGATCTTCTCTTTGGCGGCGCCGGTCACCTTGTCGACGGTCACCTGCACCGCGACACTGATCTCGCCGTCGCCCAGGACCTTGACCAGGCGGTTCTTGCGAACCGCTCCGGCCGCGACCAGCTCGGCCTTGCCGATCTCGCCACCCTCGGGGAACAGCTCGGCGATCGAGCCGATGTTCACGACCTGGTACTCGGTACGGAACCGGTTCGTGAAGCCCTTGAGCTTGGGCAGCCGCATGTGCAGCGGCATCTGCCCACCCTCAAAGGCGGCCGGGACGTTCTTGCGAGCCTTGGTGCCCTTGGTACCGCGGCCCGCGGTCTTGCCCTTGGAACCTTCACCGCGACCGACACGGGTCTTCTCGGTCTTGGATCCGGGAGCAGGACGCAGATGATGCAACTTGATGGTCATGTCAGACCTCCTCAACTGTCACGAGGTGGCGCACGACGTTGATCAGGCCGCGGTTCTGAGGGGTGTCCTCACGAACCACGGTCTGACGGATCTTCCGCAGGCCGAGCGTGCGAAGGCTCTCCCGCTGGTTCACCTTGGCGCCGATCGACGACTTGATCTGGGTCACCTTGAGATCTGCCATTTACCTGGCACCTCCCACTGCCTGAGAGCGCGCGCGCAGCATGCCCGCGGGGGCGACGTCCTCGAGGGGCAGGCCACGGCGGGCCGCGACCTCTTCGGGACGCTGCAGCATCTTGAGTGCCGCAACCGTCGCGTGCACGACGTTGATGGCGTTGTCGCTACCGAGCGACTTCGCCAGAATGTCATGGATGCCAGCGCATTCCAGCACGGCACGAGCCGCACCACCGGCGATCACACCGGTACCGGGCGAAGCCGGACGCAGCATGACCACACCGGCCGCCGCCTCACCCTGAACCGGGTGGACGATGGTCGAGCCGATCATCGGAACGCGGAAGAAGCCCTTGCGAGCCTCCTCGACACCCTTCTGGATGGCCGCGGGAACTTCCTTGGCCTTGCCGTAGCCGACGCCGACCAGACCGTTGCCGTCGCCGACGATCACGAGGGCGGTGAAGCTGAAGCGACGACCACCCTTCACGACCTTGGAGACGCGGTTGATCGCGACGACGCGCTCGAGCTGGTTCTTGTCGGTCTGCTGGTCGCGACGGTCGCCGCCACCACGCCGATCGCGGCCACCGCCGCGGCCGTCGCGGTTGTCGCCGCCACCGGCGGCACCTGCCTGCTGTCCGGCGGGTCCGTTGCCGCCGTCACGCCTCTGACGTCCCGGCATCAGACGTTCCTTCCGTAAATGTTTGCAGTCATCAGAACTTCAACCCACCTTCGCGAGCGGCATCGGCCAGCGCCGCGATGCGGCCGTGGTAGTCGTGACCACCACGGTCGAACACGACGGCGTCGATGCCTGCGGCCTTGGCACGCGCGGCCAGCAGTTCGCCGACCTTCTTGCCCTTGGCCGACTTGTCGCCGTCCAGGGCACGCACATCGGCCTCGATGGACGACGCGGCGGCGATGGTCTTGCCGATCGAGTCGTCGATGAGCTGTGCGTGCAGATGACGCGAGGAGCGGTTGACCACCAGGCGCGGACGCTCGGTGGTGCCGACGACCTTCTTGCGCAGACGGAAGTGACGGCGGGTCTTCGACAGACGACGTGTCGTGGACACGTCCTTGCCACGCGGCTTGCGCTTGGCGATCTGGTTTTCGGTTTGCGCCATGATCACTTACCCGTCTTTCCGACCTTGCGGCGAACGACCTCGCCGGCGTAGCGGATGCCCTTGCCCTTGTACGGGTCGGGCTTGCGCAGTCCGTGGATGACAGCGGAGATCTGACCGACCGCCTGCTTGTCGATTCCGGACACGGAGAACTTGGTGGGCGACTCCACCGCGAAGGTGATGCCCTCCGGGGCTTCGATCGGCACCGGGTGGCTGTAGCCGAGGGCGAACTCGAGGTTCGAGCCCTTGGCCTGCACGCGGTAACCGACTCCGAAGATTTCCATCTTCTTCTCGTAGCCCTTGGTGACGCCCTCGACCATGTTGGACACCAGGGTCCTGGTCAGGCCGTGCAGCGAGCGGTTCTGGCGCTCGTCGTTCGGGCGAACGACCTCGAGCTGGCCGTCCTCACCCTTGGCGATGGTGATCGGTTCGGCGACGGTGAGCGACAGGGTGCCCTTGGGCCCCTTCACCGACACGTTCTGGCCGTCGATGTTCACCTCGACGCCTGCGGGAACTGTGATGGGCTTCTTGCCAATGCGCGACATTTGTCCTGACCTCCCTTACCAGACGTAGGCGAGGACTTCGCCGCCCACGCCCTGCTTGGCCGCCTGACGATCCGTGAGCAGACCGGTCGACGTGGAAATGATCGCCACGCCGAGGCCGCCGAGGACCTTGGGCAGGTTGGTGGACTTCGCGTACACACGCAGACCGGGCTTCGACACGCGGCGCAGGCCCTGAAGGCTGCGCTCACGGCTGGGGCCGTACTTGAGGTCGACGATGAGGGCCTTGCCCACCTCGGCGTCCTCGGTGCGGTAATCGGCGATGTAACCCTCGCGCTTCAAGATCTCGGCGATATTCGCCTTGAGCTTCGAGTGCGGAGCCTTCACCTGATCGTGGTACGCCGAGTTGGCGTTGCGCAGACGCGTCAAGAAGTCTGCGATCGGATCAGTCATGGTCATGGTTAGACCTCGACACCTTTCTCGCCGCGGTTCCCATACAACACCGACCTGCGCGAGGCAGACGGCCGTGGGCCTACAGCAATGGGGCTGGTCCGGCCGACACTTGCCGACCGGATGAGTTCTCTTACGAGCGCTCGGTGCCGGGACTGCCGCACGTCGATCCGGTCATGAGATTCGGAGACATGCGGACATGGGGGTGCCCAGGCAACCGCTCTAGTGTAGGCAACGGTCTTGACCAGGACAAAATCGGGGTGTCATCACGCCGACAGCGAGCAGAACCGAGCCGTGGCGTCTTCGGGCGGGCGCAGCGGCATCGGACCGAAGTTCTCAGAAGCCGGTCGGGTACACCTTGTCGTGTGCGAGCAGACGAGCCAGCCCGATGAGCTCACGCACACGCGGGTCACCGATGCGGTAGTGCAGGGTCCGGCCTTCTCGACGCGCGAAGACGTAGCCGCATTCGACGAGCACCGACAGGTGAACGGAGATGCGCGGTTGGGAGATACCCACGTGCTCTTTGCATTCCGCTGCGGTTCGTTCCCCGGCGAGGATGAATTCGAGCAACCGCAATCTGGTCGGATCCGACAACGCGCGAAAGCATCGCACCGTCGGATCGGTGGGAGACGGAGCGTCGCTGACATCCTGAACGGCGACGGGACAGCAGGGGTCATTCATGAGCATCGTCTTTCGTGGATCGCGTCCATCGGCGAGCCCCACGTTCACCACCGCGGAGCTCGCCACGGGTACGGCTAGCTCGGGACAGCGGCGGTCGGCGCGCCGACCTTTCTGCCCCGGCCCGGCAGCAGGAAGATCAGGCCGAAGACGGCCACGAGAATCGCCGCCCCCGCGATCAGGGTGTCGGCGAACGCGTCGGAGAAATTCGCGGCGCGGGCAGTCTCGCCCGCTTCGGTGAGCGCGTCGGTAACGGGCCCCGGCGGACTCACGACCCGGCAGCTCTCGGGAAGCGCGCCGGGATCCTGGGATGCCGACCGATCGTGGAAGCACCGACCGAATGCGCTGATGATCTCCTCCTGCGCGGGGGCCGGAATTCCCGCGGCGTTCAAATCCGAGCGCAGACTCACCACCGCGGTCGCGGCTCCCCCGGCCGAGCCCTCGTCCAAGACGGTGAAGAACAGCACACCCGCCAAGGCGACACCGAGCGCCATCCCGAGTTGCTGGGCGGTGTTGAGCAGGCCCGAAGCCGACCCCGCGTCGGTGGCTGGCGTATCGGCCAGCACCACCTCCATGGTCGAGGCGAACATCATGCCGAATCCGATGCCGGTGAAGACGAGGACCGCCGACATCGCGGCGGTGTCGATGTCACCACCGAAAAGTCGGGCGAGCTGGGCGTAGAGGACGAAACCTGCCGCCGTGATCAGCGACCCCACCAGCAGCACACCGCGACCGAACCTGGGTACGAGCAACTCCATCGACGAGCCCGCGCCGAGGCCCGCGCCGACAGCGAAGGTCGCCGCGACGAGTCCGGCGTGCAATGCCGACCAGCCGAGACCGATCTGCATGTAGAGGGTCCACACGACGAAGTAGCCGCCCATGGCGAGATTGAACAGCAACCACACACTTAGCCCCGAGCTGAACGATTTCAATCGGAACAGCGCGAGCACAACCAGCGGTGAGCCGACCGTATCCGTGCGTCGACGTTCGAACAGCACGAACAACGCGAAGACGACAACCGATGCCGCTATCGATACGAATGTCCATGCGGGCCAATCCAACCGGCGTCCTTCGGTGAGCGGATAGACCAACAGCGTCACCGCGACGACAGCCATGACCATGCCGACGGGATCCAGGCGCGGCGTGGAGTCTGAACGCGACTCCGGGATCAGCATGCGACCCGCGACGAACGCCGCGACGCCGACCGGGATGTTGATCAGGAAGATCGGACGCCAGGACCAGCCGAACAGATCCAGTGCGACGAGTGCGCCACCGACGACCATTCCCGCCACCGCGGCCAGTCCGCTGACACCACCGAAGATGCCGATCGCCCGCTTGCGTTCACCCGGCGGGAAAGTGGCTTGCACGATCGAAAGCACCTGCGGAACCATGAGCCCTGCCATAGCGCCCTGGAGCAATCGCGAAACGATGAGCATTTCCGGTGTCGTGGACAGACCGCACAGCGCCGACGCGACGGTGAAACTCGCGACACCGATCAGGAACAGTCTGCGGCGGCCGTAGATGTCACCGAGCCGTCCGCCGGTGATCAGCATGGCCGCGAAGCCGAGCACATAGCCGGAGATCGTCCATTCGATCTGCGTGTATGTCGCTCCCAGATCCTCCTGCAACGTGGGAACGGTGACGTTGACGATCGTCATGTCGAGCAGATCCATGAACGCGGCGACGAGAACCACGATGAATGCTGCCCAGGGTCCCCGACCCGGGGATGCGGATGGGGTGGTGCCCGTCTCGGCGGGCTCCAACGTGCGGGTGCGCATGAGTTCTTCGACCTTTCGGTTCGGACATGGAGGCGACGGCTACTGCCCCAGCAAGGATATGCACATCAAGTGATTCGCACTAGAGGTGAGTCTCTCGATGTCGCGGTAAGTTGATCGACATGCCCTCCAACAGCGACCGCGCGCACGTCGGGCTCGACGCGCATCCGACGTTCCTGCTCGCTCAACTCGGCGTCCACACGACCGAGCAGTTCGCGGCATTGCTCACCCCACTCGGCATCCAGCCGAGGCACGTCGCCGTGCTCAGCACGCTGATCGACCGCGAGGGACTCTCGCAGCAGCAACTGTGTGAATCGCTGCGCATCCACCGCAACGTGATGGTCGGCATGGTGGACGACCTGGAACAGCGAGGTCTGCTCACCCGTCGCAGACACCCGGTACAACGCCGCGCGCATGCCCTGCACGTACTGCCCGCAGGCGAAGAACTGCTCCGCGAGGCGGAAGCCGTGCTCGACCGATACGAGACCGATCTCCTCGAGCCCTTCGACCCCGATCAGCGGATTCTGCTGCTCGAATTCCTTCAGCGTCTCGGCGTACGGAGCGGCGTACGCGCGGTCCGGCGCATCGACGTCGGGGGCGGCTGCGGAGCCGACCCCGCACCCGACTGATCGGCCGCTCACACCTCGATGGGCGCCCCGACACTACTTCCGTATTCCGCCCATGAACCGTCGTAATTACGTACATCGCGCAGGCCCATCAACTCGCGCAGAACGAACCAGGAATACGCCGACCGCGCACCGACCCAGCAGTAGGTGATCACCGCCGCATTCGCGGAAAAATTCGCTTCAGCGAATACTTCGCGAAGTTCCGGCAGTCTCTTGAACGTGTGATCGGCATTACCCGCCAGTCGCCACGGCACATTGACCGCACCAGGTATATGACCGGCTCGCTGACCGCCCATGGCATTGGGCGCATCGGAGGGCGAGAAGGTCTCGCCCCGATATTCCTCAGGTTCTCGAGCATCGATGAAAGCGGACGTTGTCAACGAACCGAGGACATCCGACCGAAGCGCCCGAATCGATTCGTCCACACCGGCGGAGCGATAAACGGTCATCGAAGGTCGGGGGGATACCGAGTCCATCGGATATCCGAGTCGCTCCCATTTCGTTCGACCACCGTCGAGAACGCTCGTCCGAGCATGGCCGAACAGCCGGAAGTGCCAATATGCCGAGGTGGACCAGATGTTGTTGTCCGCACTGTAGAGTACGACGAGGTCGGTATCGCGGATCCCCTTGGCCGCCATCAGATTCTCGAACATCTCCTGCTCCAACACTCCGACACAGTCGGGGTTGCGCAGTTCGGATGCCCAATCGATCCACAGAGCTGTCGGTATGTGGCCGGCCAGGTATCGCGCCCGAGTTGTCTCGTAACCGTTCAACTGGCCCACTTCGACGACCACCACATCACTGTCGTCCAAATGCTCGAGCAGCCACTCACAGGAAACCAACGGCGATTCTTCGATCAATGCCATATTGCCGACTCCGATACTTTGTGATCAGGTATCCCACATCCGTAGGCCATGGATTCTCACTGTCCATCGAGACCGCACTCGATATGGGTACCCCGAGATTGATATCTTTCAAAAAGGTGATTGCATGAATTATTACGAAACAACGAGTTCAGACGCACGTCGGCCGATATCGACCGCGTTCGTCGACGTCGACGAGACATTGGTCCGGGATATCACATTCCTCTCACTCTTCGAATTCGACGCACACAGGCGCGAAGGGCGTCCGGCGTGTCACTCACCGGCAGCCGAACACGAAACCGTCCAGAGGTTCCGATCCTTGCGCGCAGCCGGGCTGGGCCGCGCGGACTCCCATCGCTGGCTCTATCGGCACTGGGCCGGCCGGGACGTCGCCGACGTGCGAGCAGTCGGCCGCGAATGGTTCACCGACCGCAGCGCCGCGGCGGGCTACTTCAACGAAGCGGTTCTGCGTCGACTGGCCGAAATCGCTGACACCGGCGCACACATCGTGCTCGTATCCGGTTCGTTCGACGCCGCCCTGGCTCCCATCGCGGAGCAGATCCGCGCGCACGCGGTGTTGTGCACCGACCTGGAGATCGACCGCGGCCGCTATACCGGTTCCGTCACCGCCACGATGGTCGGACCCGATAAGGCGGTCGCGGTGCGCCGCTACGCCGACGAGCACGGAATCGATCTACGCGATTGTGCGGCGTTCGGCGACCACCACTCCGACATCTCGATGTTCGACCTGGTCGGCCATCCTGTCGTGGTGGGGGATGCCGATCCGGCCCTGCGCGGCTATCCCGCCGAACGGCTGGCAGGCTGATCGCTGTCCGAACCGGAGGCGCGAATGCCCGAGCGTCTCAAATGATCTGGATTCGCTGAAGTCGGCGTCGGGTGGACCCGGTGAAACGATTGCGGCCGTGCAACAGGCCGTGGTTCTCCACGATCATGATGTCTCCGCTGTCCCAGTGGTGGGAGTAGCAGTACTTCGGATCGTGCAGCCGAATCGCGAGATCCTCCATCACATACGAGGCGTCCTCGGGAGAAACTCCCTCGACGGTCAGAAACAGCGGATTCAGATACCGGGCCGGATCCAGCGGCTCGGCGTACCTGATGACGGTCTCGCCGGTCGCCGGGTGGGTTCCGAGCAGCGGACTGGTGAGCAGACCGCCGTAGTGAGCCAATTTATCCGTGCGATAGGTGACGGTGGTCCGGCGCCACAACTCCCGAAGCTCTTCGGGCGCTTCGTCGTACACGGCGACCGAATCGCAGAACACCGTTTCGCCGCCGGCCCCGGCGGGACTGCCGGTGACGCACTGGAACAGGAAGAAACTCGGTACGCGTGCGGCGAACGCACCGTCCCAGTGAAATGGGACATCACCGGAGTCGAACAGGTAGTTCTGCGGGTCGTCGCGAACGTCGAGATCGAGGACCGCACCGAAGTCCCACCGCAGGATCTCGCCCGCCGCGGCGCAATACGATTCCAACTCCTCGATACCGAGTAGTTCGTAGCCGCGCAGCACGACCACCTTGGCGCTGAGCGCCGTCTCGAGGAGTCCGTCGATCGCGATGTCGCCCAGCGATGTTCCTGGAACAGCAGCGGTGATCACGGTGCCGAAGGGGCGCAGATCGGTTCCACTCGGACACGAACGGGACAGGCTGTGTGTCATTGTTCTCCACCGGCGATAGTTGCCTCGGCGTCGAGAACGCCGAGATCGTGGACGAAGTGGCTCGGCCTACTGTGCCGCCACACCAGACGAGCGCCGACCGATTCTGCGTACGCGCGTTTGACCAGGGTGAATCCAGCACCGTCATCCAGAACGACACCGTGCCACGGAGTCAGCCAGCTGTCGTGAGTGCGCAGCAGATGCATGCCGATCTTGTCGCTGTGATCGCTTTGCGGATGGATCGAGAGTCGCACGGCGTCCGGGAACATGTGCGATACCAAACCGCTCCATGCCTGACTGCGCTGCACCACCTCGTATGCGGTCCGCTTGGAGCGGATCCGGCACTGGTTGGCGCTCAACTCCGGCTCGATGGCCGAGTTGTCCTCGACCATGAATCGGTGGATCCCATTGAACATCCGACGCATCGGTTCCTGGGTTCGGACCGAATCACGGATGGCATCGATTCCGTCCGAGTACTCGTTGAGCAGGGTGCGCCGGCGCTCATCCCAGCTCATCTTCGGCATCGCGTCGCTCAGGCCGTACATCCCGATCGAACCGCCACCGGTCGCGCCGATGATCCGCCGTAGGTGCGCGCCGTACTCGTCGACGTGTCCGTCGGGGATGCCGAGGGCATCGCTGAACACGTGACCATCAGAACAGATCGTGATGACCGCCCCCGGTGGATAGATCGCGGAGACCTGGTCGCAAAAGGACTGCAACGATTCGATCGCCACGACTTCCGCCATATCTGGCACCCGCCCGAGCACCTTGCGACGGTTGCGGGACTTCGCCGGAAACGCCGGAATCACGAAGTGGATCGGGCGATTCGCCTCGATGAAGGCGACAACCTTCCGCCGATGAGGTGCGAAGCACCGCGGACAAGGATCGGTCGAACAGGGTCCGTCCGGCATCGCGCTGCGACGACGCTGGAAGACTCTGCGCAGGACCCGCTCGGCGACGAGTTCTTTCGGCACGACCGGCCCGGTCGTGCCGCCACAGGTTTCGATCCGATCAGGTAATAGTGCGGCGGTTTCGGTGACTGCATTCATCGACATTCCTTTCGACCGCGTGCACACGAAAAGGACGCGGTTGAGGTGCAACTGTGTGCGAAGGCAGGTTCGCATTTCGTCGGGTGCGTCGCATATCGGAGTACAGCGTCCGGAAACGCTTCAGGAGAGCCGGGAATGCTTCGAACCATGCCGGAACAACGCAGAAGTGGACACGCATTGCACCGGAGCAGCCTCGACTAGATCTGCGAACTCGACGAAAATTCAATCCGATAGGCAATAAATGAATCGAACTTCGATTTACTCCCTGATAACTAGAGATAATCGATGGCTACCGAGACGAAAATTGAGATCTATCATATCGAACGAGGTATCGTCCCCTGTTGGCGCGAATATTCTCGCATAAATCTCCCCCGACTCGCTATCTCGATTATCGGCCTCCCCTACGACCGCCATTCTATGCCACACCCACAGGCCCGGTAAAGCATGTGGCGTGTATCACGTCAATAATTTGTTATTCGCGAAGGCGAATTCGTGCAGTTTGTCGCATCGCCCTGGATGAGGGGCCGAGCTTCTCGGGACTTCCCACTACGCAGCTGCCCGGCCCGCCGGTCGGCCCGGAAGCACGACGTCGGGGATCCGCTCCGCACAACTTCAGCAGCGGACCGGTCATACCGGTGGTCACCAGTGCCATCAGCACCATCAACGAGTACAGCCGATCTCCGACCAAACCGATCGTCAGCCCTATGTCGAGGATGACCAGTTCGGTCAAACCTCTGGTATTCATCAAACTCGCGAGCGCTCCGGCCTCCCGAGGGGTGATGCCGACGCATCGCGCGGCGACGTAGGTGCCCCCGATCTTGCCCAACAGCGCGGCAGCGACTATCACGACGAGTTCGCCGACGCCCGCTCTGTCGAGCGTTCCGAGATCGACATGGAGGCCGACGACCACGAAGAAGGCAGGCAAGAACACTCTGCTGAGGACTTTCACCTCGCCGACGACGGCACCTCGCTGATCACGGGGGAAGATCAGGCCGAATGCGAATGCGCCGAATATCAGGTGCAGACCGAGCCATTCGGTGGCCGCTCCCGCCAACAGCGCGCCACACACCGCCACCACGATCACGAGGTTTCCGCCGCTCACCCTGATCGAGCTGGTCAGCGCGACCAACGCAGGGCGCACAACCCACCACAGCAGCGCGAACAACGGGATGACCAGCAACACCGACCAGCGGGTGCCGATGTCCGGACGTGCGATACCGATAACGACCGCCAGTGCTGCCCACGCGAGCAGGTCATCGACGGCCGCGCTCGCCATCGCGAGCCGGCCGACCCGCGAGCCGAGCAGTTCACGATCGTGCAGTATGCGCGCGAGCACAGGGAAGGCAGTGACCGCGAGCGCAGCGCCTATGAACAGTGTGAAGCCCATCCGATTGTCGCCGACGTGCCTGCTCAACGACCACGGCACGATCGCACATCCCACCGCGAAGGGCGTGACATAGGCACCGACCGCCACCGCGGCTACGGATCCGCGCTCCTTGCCGATCGAGTCACGATCGATCTCGAGACCGGCCAGGAACATGAAGAGCAGCACTCCGAAGTTCGCGAATGCGACCAGATACGTGCGCACATCCGAGGGAAAGAGAAAGCCGGACAACTGGGCGCCGAGAATTGTCGGTCCGGCCAGGATTCCCGCGGTGATCTCACCGAGTACCGCGGGCTGCCCGAGCCTTTCGGCCACACGCCCCAGGGTGTGGGCAGCAACCATGATGAGGACGAGGTCCAGTAACAGGAAAATAATTTGATTTTGCGCCAAGCCCGACTCCGATCGAGGAACGAACACCGGTACCCGCACCGATGTTGAGCGCAGCGGCGTGACGACTGGAAAGCGGATACCAAAACGGTTCGAGGACAACACGGACAATAGACCGATACGTCGACGCCATGTATATCGGCGACGACACTGGCGCAAAGCTGTACCTGTCTGGCGCACATCGCACTGTCCGCCGTCTACTTGGTTTGGCTACTTTGGATATGAACTCGAGTGTGGGGCCGCTGCGAGCAGATCATCGAGCGATCTCGACGTTCGATCAATGGAGTCACGGCTTCGGTCGTGACAACGCATCCCCACTCAGAGATTCGACTTCGAACGTGAATCGGTTCGGCAACGGAGGTTTTTCATGGCCACATCCATCAGCGAGCGTTCCGACGAGTACGACGTCGTGATCATGGGCGGTGGTCCCGCCGGGTCGACACTGGCGGCCATGCTCTGCCGAGAGACCCGACTGCGAGTCGCGGTGTTCGACCGCGAGATCTTCCCGCGTGAGCACATCGGCGAATCCGGCGCGCATCCGCTGGTACCGGTGTTGCAGGCCAGCGGTGCGCTGGAGAAGGTGCTCGCCAGCGAATGTTGGATCAAGAAGTTCGGCGGAATCTATCAGTGGGACAACGACCGTCCCTTCGTCGGATTCTTCGAGCACAGCGACTACCTGGCCGACGGCGTGCATCGCTGGACCATCCACATCAACCGCGCGGAATTCGACACGGTTCTGCTCGATCACGCGGAATCGTGTGGTGCACACGTGTTCCAGGGTGAGCGGATCGTAGAGTTCACTCCCGGCCCGGACGTCTCGGACGTACGACTGGAGGACGGCACCGCGATCAGGACCAGGTACTTCGTCGATGCCTCCGGCCGCGCGAACCAGATCGCGGCGCGCGGAACCACACACGACAAGCAGTGGCTGTCGGAGTACAGGAATATCGCTGTCTGGTCGCATTACCGCAACTGCAAGCCCGCACAGCAAGCAGCCGGGGATTGGAACATATTCCGCGCGGATGACCTCTCCCCCATCTACGCGGTCGCTTTCGACCACGGCTGGGTGTGGTACATCCCCACCCCACGCCTGGTGGACGGCGCGCGCGAAACCGTCTGGTCGATCGGCATCGTGACCAACCCGGAATCCCTCACCCGGATGGACCTGCGTGATCCGCAGATCTTCCACAAGGCGATACAGTCCATCCCGGTCCTGCGCGACCTGGTCGCCGACGCTACGCCCATTCGAGATGAAATGCTCACCGCGACGAACTATTCGCGAGTCAGCGATAGTTTCGGCTCCTTCCCCGAGCGCTGGCTCGCGGTTGGCGACGCCTCATACTTCGTCGACCCGCTGTTCTCCTCGGGCATGTCGTTCGCGGTGACTCAGGCGTGGGCCGCTGCGCTGGTGCTGCGCAAGAGCATCGATCCCGACATCGACGAACAGGGCAAACGAGACATCTGGCGCGACTACGACGTCGAATGGCGACGGATGGCCGAGACCTGGGCGCTGAGCATCGACCAGTGGTACTACGAGATCTCCAGATCTCACCCCGACAGTCCCTACTGGAACGCGCAAGCGCGTCGCGTCGAAAGCGACATCGCCACCGAGGGAACATTCCAGGCTCTGCTCAACACCGCTCTGGTCCCGGACCTGCTCAACATCATGACGAAGAACAGTCGCGATCCGAGGGATCTCAGCACCGAAGGCCCCTACCTGCGTGCCTTCACCGCCGCCGACGCGCTCGAACTCGGACCCGACGATCTGCTCGCGAGCGCCCCGCACGCCCGAATCCGCGCCGGAATCGCCGCGGATATACCCGGTTTCAAGGGCATGTCACCTCCGTTCGATGTACCGCAGCACATCCGTGACGGTCTGGCGGACTACTGGCGCGACCCGATCGCGAACTCCGATTCCGCGCCGTCACCCCTGGCGGACACGGTGGCGTGCCATCGCATCTATTCTGTCGAATCCCCGGAGATCGAGGTGCGCTGCTTGGAACGTGATGGCGGGTGGGAACTTTGGCAGCTGTTGGGTTCAAAACCTGTTCGATGGTCGGACGTCGCCGACGACCTCACGGTTCTGCAGGGCCGGACTCTCAAGCGCTTGATCCACGCGGGCTTGGTTGTCGTCGTCCCGGTTGCGTAATGCACGCCGCGTAGGCTGATTCCATGAGATCGGTAGCGGTACTCGCGGTCGATGATGTCATTCCATTCGACCTGTCGGTACCGCTCGAGATCTTCGGACGCAGTGTTCGCGACGACGGATCGCCCTGCTACGACGTTCAGGTCTGCGGAGAGAGGTCCGCGGTCTCATCGAAGTTCTTCGGGATCTCCTCCCTCGCAGAAATCGAGTATCTGGCCGAACACGCGGATACCGTTGTCGTTCCGGGCTCGATGAGTTACGCCGCGAAACCGTCGCCCCGGCTCGAGCGTGCCCTGCACCGCGCGCACGAGCGGGGCGCACGGATGGTTTCGATCTGCCTCGGTGCCTTTACCCTCGCGGCGGTGGGCCTGTTGGACGAGCGACGAGCGACAACTCACTGGATGGTCGCGTCCGAGTTGGCGGCAGACTATCCGCGGGTGCGCGTCGATCCTGCGGTTCTCTTCGTCGACGAAGAGTCGGTGCTGACATCGGCGGGCGCGGCCGCGGGCCTGGATCTCTGCTTGCACATAGTCCGGCGCGACTTCGGTTCGGCGCTCGCGGCCGACATGGCCCGGCTGTCGGTGATGCCACTGACACGCGAAGGCGGTCAGGCACAGTTCATCTCGGCGAGGCCGCGGTCGAAGGCGACCGATCGATCCATAAATCCCACCCTGGAATGGGCCGAGGCCACGCTGAGTTCCAAGATCACAGTCACCGACCTCGCCGCCCGGGCGGGTGTCAGCAAACGCACCTTGATCCGACGTTTCACCGAGCAGGTGCGCATGTCTCCGAGCGAATGGTTGCAAACCATTCGGGTGCGAAAAGCGCAGGGCCTGCTCGAGACAACCGACGCGACCATCGAGAGCATCGCCGAACAGGCTGGATTCGCGTCGATCGCCGCTCTACGACAAGCTTTCCGGAGAACTGTCGGCGTCACCCCCCAGGCGTACCGCAAGACCTTTGTCTGACCGCGCCCTATCCCGAGGCCGTGGTGTCCGCCCTGTTGTCCTTCGCGACGACCACCACATCGCTGTCGTCCAACTGCTCGAGCAGCCATTCACAGGAGCCAACGGCGATTCTTCGATCAGTGTCATGGGAGTCCACAGATCACCCGCCCGGCCAACGAACAGTCGCGCGATGCTTGCCGCGCGATGCCGACGCATTCGCGGACGATACCTTCGGTGTCGTCGTCATGACGAAGCCCGACCGCGATGCCGGTTTCGTTGTTGTACAGGTTTATTCGTTTCGAGGCATCGCTGTACTGGCGGTCGTCGGGTGCGGCGAGCGAATCCCTCTCGCTCGTTCCAGGTTCGGCATCGTCGCCGCGATCGACGGGAAGCGCATCCTCGCAGGGTGATCCCTCCCGACCCCGACCTTCTATCGCATCCCGCACCGCGGCGTCAGGTGTGCCCGCAGACCTCGATTAGGGCGTGGTCAGTGGCGCATCATGAGCGCAGTAAATCACCCTGCCGACCGCAAGCGCATCTACTCTGAGGCTCATGGTGCACGCCCTGCTGTCCTTCGCGGTCGTCGCCGGTCTGCTCACCCTCGTTCCCGGTCTGGATACCGCACTCGTGCTGCGGGCGGCGGTGAGTCGTGGCCGCCGATACGCGTTCGGCACCGCGATCGGGATCGGGAGCGGCACGCTGGTGTGGGGCGTGGCCGCGGCCGCCGGTGTCTCGGCGCTGGCGACCGCGTCGGAACTGGCCTACACGGTGTTGCGGATCGCGGGTGCGACGTATCTGGTGTGGATGGGTCTCACGATGATCAGAGACGGGCTCCGCCGCCGGGAGGTGGATCCGACAGACGCGGTGAGCGATTCGCCGCGGAGTGTGTTCGGCGCGTGGGCGCGCGGGCTCGGCACCAATCTGCTCAATCCGAAAGTCGGCGTGTTCTATGTGGCGATGCTGCCGCAGTTCCTGCCCGACAGTGTGCCACCGCTGCTGATGGGTTGCGCGCTCGCGGTGGTGCACAACATCGAGGGCATGCTGTGGTTCACCGCGATAATCACCGTCGCGGAGCTGGCGCGGACCTGGTTGAGTCGGGATTCGGTACGGCGTGCGATGGACGCGGTCACCGGAGTGGTCCTGGTCGGGTTCGGCATGAAGCTGGCGGCCGGTCACCGGTGAGAGCCCTTCGATCGAGACCGAATCCAGTGCTCGCAGTATCGAACCGGTGAACGGACGCCACGAAAACCAGTGGCGGCAATCGGTGTCCGGCGAGCATCGTTGTTCCCGTGGTGAGCAGCGATGTGTGGGATGCCGCGACGGCCGAACGCTACGACCGGGATTCGGCGTTCATGTTCGCGCCCGAAGTGCTCGATCCCGCGGTGCGGTTCCTGGCCGACGCGGCGGGCGACGGTGCGGCGCTGGAGTTCGCCATCGGCACGGGTCGGGTCGCGATTCCGCTGATCGAGCGGGGTACCGACGTGAGCGGAATCGAACTTTCCGCGCCGATGGTCGACCGACTCCACAGCAAGCGTCCCGACGTACCGGTGGTCGTGGGCGACATGACGTCGAGTCGGGTGCCGGGCGAATTCTCACTGGTGTACCTGGTGTGGAACAGCATCGGCAACCTGCGAACGCAGGCCGAGCAGGTCGAGTGTTTTCGCAATGCCGCACGACATCTCGCGCCGGGTGGACGGTTCGTCATCGAGCTGTGGGTTCCCGGTATTCGGCGATTTCCGCCGGGTCAGGCGGCCGTGCCGTTCCATGTGGGGCGCGGTCACACCGGATTCGACACCTACGACCTCAGCACCCAGCAGGGCACATCGCATCACTACCGGCACCACTCCGACGGCACAGTCACTTACGGGTTCAGCAACTTTCGATATATCTGGCCGGCGGAATGCGATCTGATGGCCCAGTTGGCCGGGATGTCGTTGGAACTGCGGAGCGCGGACTGGCTCGGCAACCCTTTCACCAACGACAGCGAAAGCCATGTGTCGGTCTGGCGTAAACCGGCGAGGTAGGCGTCTTCGCCGACCGACCCGCGCACTACGGGGCACGTTGTTGGTGTGCGACGGCGGTGCCGCGTCGGCCGTCGCAGGTGCCCGAACTTCTCGACCATCCAGGAAAGACGGCGCTCGGACGTTCGGGCAGGACCACCACTCACGAATACAGCAACCTCGGATGCGTGGCGCACTCGAATCGCACCCCGCGAACCGTAACCTCGAGGGCAACTTATCGGCACTCGGCCGCAATCCTCACAGACAGCGCCGATCCGTTCCACCTGCGCCTTCTTGCCGGAGCCCGGAAGTTCGAGGCAGTTATCCGACTTCACATCGGATTTCGCTTTCCCACAATGCACTCCGTACCGGAAGCTCCGAATTTCGAGTTCCAGCTGCCCGCGCGCAAACCCTCGACCTTCGGTATCGGACCGTGACCTTTCACCCACGCGAATCCGTTACTATCGCAACAGTTACCGACTGGCGTCGGTGACCGGGGAGGAATTCGATGACCGGCCGGTGGTATCCGCATCTCTACAGCATTCGATCCATCGCTGTGCGCGATCCGCTGTGGGCACTACCCCTCCGAGATGTCGCCGGGACGACAATCCTCGAGCTACAGCCCAATCGGCACATCACCGGCTGAACACATCACCCTTCTTCGAGGCCGTATCTCTCGCGGCGAGCACCGTGCTCGCCGCGCCACACGCCTCTGAATTCACCCTGCGATAACCACGCTCATCCACAGTCCGTTCGACGTCGGGACCGTCGAAACGGGCCGCTCGGTGCGCGCACCTCACCATCCACCGAAAACCCGAGGAATCCAGCACAAATGAGTATGAAGAAGTACGCCGTCACCGCACTGCTCGCCATCGCGGCGCTCGCCATCACCGACGGAACCGCTTCCGCCGCAACGGATCTGGCCGACACGGCACCGCATGTCGCGCAGGGGACAGATCAAGGCGTCGGCTTCACCTTCCAAGGCGGGAAGCGCACCACGCTGGACGCGACGCTGACCGGCGGCTCCTTCCGTCAGGCACAGGACGCCGTGGAAATCGTCGCGGGTGACGGCACGGTGGTGGCGACACTGCCCCTCGCGGTCTCCGTGGAAGACCAGGTCGTCACCCTCGCGCCCCGCATCTCCGCGGACGGAACGACCATGATCGCGGACGTGGCCGCCCAGGACGTCGGCTACTGGCGCAAGACCTCCCCGCGCCAGCGCAGCATCGAAGCCGGCGCGGGCATCGGAGCCGCGTTCGGCACCATCGCAGGTTTGTTCGTCGGCATGGCGCTCGGCGTCGCCACCGCGGGCTTGCTGCTGCCCATCACCCTTCCGGTAGGACTCATCGCCGGCATGATCGGCGGTTTGGCGCTCGGAGCCGCCGCGGGCGCGTCGATCCCCAACTCCGATATCCCCGATCAGTGGCAGTACGAGCTGGAGTGCCGAGGCTCCGGCAACTACCGTTTCTGCTGGTAATAGGCGCGATCTGTTACGCGAGGGCACGGAGTTCATCGACCTATGCGCCCTCGGAGACAGGCCGACCTGCCGGATATCGGTTCGCTTCGTCGGCACGACACACCTCGACTTGATCTGACAGGCCCAGGTATCGAGCCGACCGACCGGCGAGAATGTGCGATCGGTGATCGAGCCACCCAAGTGGTCATCTGGCGGAGTTCGCCCTGACATCAGGGGGCACACCCTGCCTGACCAGCGTCGACAATGCTCCGGAGTGCGCCGCCATCGCCCCGGACTGTCCAGCATCGTGCGATGACTGTGCGCCGAGCCAGCGATCTGACGACGCCGATGAGCACGATTTCGCGAACGGGGAAGACCGCTCGTCACGGGACTCCAAGCGACACCGACGGATCTATGTCGGTAGAGGCTGCGGTGCAGCGGTTCTCGGCATGGAAGGACGCGACCGCGATGCGACGCTCTCGCCGTGGCGATGAACTCGAAAGATTTCTGCCCTGCTGCGAAGCACGCTCCACGCGTGGGCCACAACGGCGACCGTTATGCGCGATCCCATCCGTCGCGTGGTTGCACACCCACACCGCTGACGACTCCGACCACGATCCGTGCCGAGATGTCGGTCTCCGCGCAGGACAGCAGCGTCGGCAGACGGCGCAATGACGCTGGTCTCCGATCTTCCGACTCACAGCGGAAACCGAAAGCCGGTGACTTCTGCCCGGGGGAAATCGATCTGTTCGACGACCACAGTGATTCCCACGGAATATGACCGACCGCGTGATGTGGATAGGACCGACTTGAGCGACGTGCAGAATTGGTTCGATCGGCGCGATGCTGCGATCGGGTGGAACCGATCATGGCCGGCGTGCGTCCAAGTGATTGATGGCAGGGTTGCTGTCGTGTCCGACCGAGTAGGAGTGCTGTGCGTAGCGTTGTGGTGATACGGGCTGTGGTCTGCGGTGCGGTTGCGGCGGCGGCTCTCGCCGGATGCGGGGAGTCGGTCGACGGGGCGGCGGGGGCGACGACGACGGTGCGGGATCCGGACACGATCGAGGTGTTTAATCCGTGCCGGGGCGCGTTGTCGGATGAGGTGCTGCGAGGGGCCGGCCTGGATCCGGCCACCAAAGGCGTGCTGACGGATCCGCCGACTGGCGTATCTGCTTGGCGAGTATGTGACTGGATGCCGCTCGATAACCGGTACGGGACTGGCACCCGAAGCGTCAGCATTTTCTCTACCAGCCACACGCTCGAGGATGCTCGTACGAAGGAGAGCGCGACCGTAATCGGCGAGACCACCGTCAATTCCCGACCGGGACTGGTTTCGAAGGAAAAGCGCGACAACGATAGCTGCTATGTCTCATTCGAGGCGGACCAAGGCATGTTCGAAATAAACGTGCGGTGGCTCAGCACGGAGGGTCCGCGTATCGGTGACACCTGCGAGATGGCCGCCAAATACGCAGCCACCCTCGAGCCGCATCTGCCGAAGTAGTCAGCGAGGAGGATCGACGATGACACAAGACCATGCTGGCTACTGGCGTGACATGAAGAGCAAAGCGATCAACGGCGAGTTCAAGATCGAGGCTGACGTCGGCCAAGCCATCGCCCAAGTCGTCAGCCAGTACATCACGGACCTCGAAAGGCAGAGGGGCTACGCGCAAGGACTCGAACGCTTGGCGGGTTGGGGCAGTCTCCCTTCAGCTCAGGCGATCCGCCAGAAGCTTGAATTCAAAGCGGTCGCAGGTGGGTCCGACGACCCCGAAGATTCGGCAGTTAAACGCCTGGACCAACACATCTCCATCGCCCGCGACCAGCGCGACACCTTCCTGGCGGCGATCGGAAAGTTGCAGACTGTCGACCAGCAGAACGCGAGCGGCCTGGGCATGAACGGGGAGGGCATCTGATGGGGTTGGGTGATTTCGGCGAATTCCTCGGCCATGTCGGCACTCTGGGCATCTTCAAGGTTGTCGACAACCACGACAGATCCGACAACGCGTACAACGATCGCGGCAGGAACGAGTGGACGCGGTTGGACGGCAACTCGGAGGTGTCGATGGCCAAGCCCGCCGTGACCGATCCCGAAGCGTTCAACACCTGGTCGCACGAGCAGATCTGGAACCCGCTCAACGGCGGGAACGGTCAACCCGAGGTCAAACCGGGCGATGTCAACATTTACGTTTTCATGACACCGGGAGCGCCACCGGCGATCGGCACCTCGACGATCCTGCGCGGCAGGCATCACGGTCCGAAATCGGCGGGATACTCGCGCACCATCCACTACGAGATCAGCGGGGCCGGGCGTATCGACTACCAATACTGCAACAACACGACCGAAGGCACACACGGCGATCCGCACCACGTCGTCAAAATACTCACGATAGATCTTGGAAGTCACTGACTTCGAACGTGCGGGCCTCCGGTGGCAGGTGCCCCTCAGCGAGGAAACCGGAACGGGCCTTCCGTTCACCTGAGCCGTTCACCCGCGGACGGTTTCCGTTTCGAGCGACGTGCAGAATTGGTTCGATCGGCGCGATGCTGCGATCGGGTGGAACCGATCATGGCCGGCGTGCGTCCAAGTGATTGATGGCAGGGTTGCTGTCGTGTCCGACCGAGTAGGAGTGCTGTGCGTAGCGTTGTGGTGATACGGGCTGTGGTCTGCGGTGCGGTTGCGGCGGCGGCTCTCGCCGGATGCGGGGAGTCGGTCGACGGGGCGGCGGGGGCGACGACGACGGTGCGGGATCCGGACACGATCGAGGTGTTTAATCCGTGCCGGGGGGCGTTGTCGGATGAGGTGCTTCGTGGCGTTGGGCTGGATCCGGCCACCAAAGGTGTGGTGACCGATCCGCCGACTGGCGTGTCTTCGTGGCGAATCTGTAACTGGATTCCGCTCGATGACAGATACGGAAAGGGTCGGCGCACCGTGGGCGTGCTCTCGACAAGCCATACCCTCGCCGAGGCTCGGGCAAAGCAGAACTTGGTCATCATCCGCGACACCACCGTCAATGCCCGTCCAGGCATGGTGTCGAAGGAGAAGAACGACCCAGATGCCTGCTACGTGTCATTCGAGGCCGACCAAGGCATGTTCGAAATTCGCACGTCATGGTTGAGCACAGAGGGGCCACGAGTTGGAGACCTCTGCGAGATGTCGGAAAAATACGCCGCAGCGCTCCAACCTCACCTGCCGAAGTGAATACGGGGTAATCAGATGACGCAGGATCACGCCGGTTACTGGCGAACTATGAAGACTCAAGCGATAAACGGCGAGTTCAAGATCGAAGACGAACTCGGCCAAGCGATCGCCGATGTCATCGATCAATACATCAGCGACTTGGAGAGGCAACAGGACTTCGCTCGGACGCTCGAACACCTCTCAGGCTGGGGCAGTCTCCCCTCTGCTCAGGCGATCCGCCAGAAGCTTGAATTCAAAGCGGTCGCCGGTTCCGACAACACCGACGACTCCGCGTCCAAACGCCTGGACCAGCACATCTCCATCGCCCGCGACCAACGCGACACCTTCCTCGCGGCGATCGGAAAGTTGCAGACTGTCGACCAGCAGAACGCGAGCGGCTTGGGCACGAACGGGGAGGGCATCTGATGGGGTTGGGTGATTTCGGCGAATTCCTCGGCCATGTCGGCACTCTGGGCGTCTTCAAGGTCATCGACAACCACGACAGATCCGATAACGCCGACAACGATCGCGGCAGGCTCGATAACGAAGGCAAGCTGGCATGGGAGGGCGACCGCAGCATTATCGGCAACGAGTGGACGCGGTTGGACGGCAGTTCGGAGGTGTCGATGGCCAAGCCCGCCGTGACCGATCCCGAAGCGTTCAGCACCTGGTCGCACGAGCAGATCTGGAACGCGCTCAACGGCGGGAACGGTCAACCCGAGGTCAGAGCTGGCGATATCAACGCCGGTGCGGATGGTTGGCGACGACTCACGACGGGAACCGAGACGGCGGTGACCAACTACCGGAACAGTTTCGAGCGAGTGCTGTCCGAGAAGTGGTCGGGCACATCCGGAACCGCGGCGATCGACGCGGTGAAGAGTTACACCACCGAAGCGGCGGCACTGCCCACCTCGTTCCAGATGGTCGCCAACGGCATCGACTACATGGAAGGCCTTCTCGGACAGGCGAAGATGACCATCCCGAAGCCGGACAAACCGTCCGGGTTCGACGAATTCCTCGGTCATATCCCCGGTAATGGCCTGGTCAAGGCCGCCAAGCATCGAGCAAACGAAGCCGAGGCCGACGCCCAGCGTTTCATGATCGGCACCTATCAACCCGGTTCGGTCACCGTCGACAACCAGACTCCGGTACTTCCCGTTCCCCGAAACACCGTCGCCGACCCCGGCACCGTCCCGGGCGGCAACGACAATGGCAACGGGACCGGCGGCAACGGAAGCGGCAACGGCGTCGGAAGCAGCGGAAACAACAACGGCGGCACGCCGACTGCTAATCCCACCGGGACGCAGGAGAATCCCGCCACCAACCCGCAATCGAACGGCACCGACGGCAGTCAGGGCAACAGCGACGGCAGCACGAAACCCAGTAGCACCGACCCGTCCGGGAACACACCCACCGGGACGACGCCCGCGGGGACCGACAAGCCGACCACGCCCGGTGACGGCAAACTCGGCGGTTCCGGATCTCCGGGAACAGGATCTCCCGGATCGGGATCATCCGGCTCGGGCTCACCCGGTTCCGGCGCGCTCGGCGGAACGGGCGCACCCGGTGCGGGACGCAGCGTCACGGGTACGCCGGGCAGCTCTGGCGGTTCCGGGTCCGGCTCCGGTGGCTCACGGACGTCGAGTACCTCGGGCACGCGAGGGATGAACGGCATGCCGGGAATGGGCGGCCGCGGTGGTGGCGGCCGCGACGACGAGGACGAACACAAGATCCCGGACTATCTCATCCAGGATCGCGAGAACGAACTCATCGGACAACTGCCCGCGACTCTTCCGCCGGGTGGGGTCATCGGCGGATGAATCGGTTCCACGATCCCTCGGGAAGCGAATACGCCGAGAATCGAGTGCGATCTTCAGGTCGCTGGGAGCTCGACCCGCACGCGTTCACCCTCGCGCTGGAAGCGCACGGCCGCGACCGTCTGCCCTACCCGCTGACCTACCGGCACGAGTTCGCCGAATCCATCGACGTCTACCGGGAACGTCGCGAAGCCGCCGTGCGGAGGCTGCTGGGTGTTTACGACGAAGAGCTGCACGCGGCGTTCGGCGCGCTTCTCGAACCGCAGGTCCGCGTCGAGATCGAAGGCCTGCACGGTCCGGGGCAGACCGAGGTCGTCCGCGTATACGCGGGAATCGTGGGCGACCGGTGCACGCTCGTCGTCCAGGCCCCGGGTCCGACCCGCGAACACGGCGGCGCCGTCACCATCAGCACCGTGGCGCTGCACGCGCTCGCCGCGGAGATCGTGGCGCACCTGCCCCGCGTGCGGGGCGGGACCACGCCACGGTTCCAAGGTCGCCGGGGTGACCTGCACTCCCCCACCTACGGTCGACATCCGACGCGACTCTCCCCCACCGAACAGGTGCAGCGGTTCTTTCTCCGCCCCCGCTCCGGCACCGGCGAAATCACCGTATACCCCGGCTATCAACTGGACGCTCGGCCCACCTCGGACGGCAGGGCCTTCCTCTGGCTCGACTATCCCGACGACGGCCGCTACCTCCTCCAACACACTGGCGACGAGGATTTCACCGTGATCCCCGGACCGCCGGCGGAACTGCAACATCGCCTCACCAACCACATCGCGATGTTCACCGACCGGCGCCAACTGTCGAGGTGACAACCCCGGGTGCCCGGGCAGCGATCCGGTTTGCCATGGCGCCATGCCCGCTCCGGATGTCGAGCGACCTGATCTCCCGGAGTCCATGACCTGGGAAGAACTCGAGCCACTGCCCGAGGAAGTCGCGGCGCGAATCGTGCCGCGGGAGGGGCGAGTGGTGCGGTTGCGGCGCGGGCCCGCGGAACATCAGGCATTCACTTTCGCGTTGACCAGCGCGTTGAAACGCTGGGCGAAGTCGACGATGTCCGAGGAACCGGGAGCCTGCCGGCGCGTCGACTTCGAGACGAACGTGTTCGTCGGCGCTCACGGAAAATCCGGGAGCGGGATGGGCGCGCACGCCCCCGCTACCCCCACCGGTCGACGGGTGTGAAGAACCCGCCACGATCGCTGCTCACCTTGCCGTCCTTCATCACCAGCAGGATGTCGTCGGGGCGGCCGACGGATTCGATGTCGTGCAGTGGATCGCCTCGTACCACCACGATGTCGGCGAGTTTGCCGGATTCGAGGGTGCCGAGACGGTCGTCGACCCCGCACAGGGCGGCGCTGTCGCGGGTGGCGGCGACAATCGCCTCCATCGGGGTCAGCCCCCCGAATTTCACGAGTAGTCCCAGTTCTCGCAGGTTTGTGCCGTGATCCGGCGACAGACCCGCGTCGGTGCCGACGGCGATACGGACACCCGCGGCGGCGGAGCGGCCGACGGCTTCCTGGGCGAGGCGGTGCCAGGTGACGCTCTTGGCGTGCGCGGCGGGTGAGGTCTTGTGCGGATCGAGATCCTCCATGGTTTCCAGCAGTGTCGGCACCAGGAATGTGTCCTGGTCGACCATGCGGCGGCGGAGTTCGTCGTCGAGTTGGTAGCCGTGTTCGACGCTGCTGACACCACCGTCGACGGCGGCCGCGATACCCGCGTAGCCGATGGCGTGCGCGGCGACGGGCTTATTGCCGTAGGCGCGGCATTCCTCGACCACCGCACGCACCAATTCGGTACGCAGGCCGAGCCATTCGGGTTGATCGTTCGGCGAGGCGACCCCGCCGCTGGAGGCGACTTTGATCAGATCCGCGCCGAGACCCAACAGTTGGCGTGTGCGTTTGCGCGCCTCGTCGACGCTGTCGATCAACGGAGACGGCGTCTCCGGGCCGTGCAGATACGACATCGGGTCGAATCCCGACAGCTGGGTCAGATCCGCGTGCCCCGCCGTCTGGCTGAGCATGGTGATCGCCACCTGTAGACGTGGACCTTCGACGAGGCCCTGTGCGACGGCCATCCGGACGCCCGCGTCGATCCCCATCAGGTCGCGCGCGCTGGTCACCCCGTTGTGCAGGGTGACGCGCAGCCGTTCCACGACGGCCAACGTCCGGTACGACGCGGGCACCGACACCGCTTCGTACGGATTTCCCGACCCGCCCGGCAGCGCGAAATGCACGTGGCAGTCGAAGAATCCGGGGCAGACGGTGTTGTCCCGCAGATCGACGACCTTCGCTTCTCCGATATCGGGAGCCGTCGAACGTTCCCCCACCCACGAAATGGTATTGCCCGAAATCAATAGAGCACCGTCACGAAGTGGATTCCGCCCGCTCCCGTCCACCACCCGCACGTTCGTCAAGAACAACTCGGCCATGCAAACCCCCTTCTCGTCAGGGTCACGCCTGTGCGCGAACAGCGTAACCATCGCCCCCGGCAACATTCGCGCGACGTGCGCGGTGCCGAAGGACTTCATCGAATCCGACCGGTTCGCGTGTCACGACAGCACCGGTCCCGGAGACGACCGTGGTGATACTGCCCGCTTCATCGATGGACGCGATACTTCCCCTGCGATCCAGCGAGAACGGTTGCGGCACGGACCCGTTCGGTACGGGCCGGAGCGCATCGCGGTCGGGTTCGCAGGCGGATGACCGGCGGATTCGGCGTCGGCGATGCCGGTCTCGGCGGACATTCTCCGTTCGTATCGGCGCAATCCTGGAATCTTCTTCCGAGAATGTCCGCTGGGAACGGGACCTGGTATCCCGATTCAGAACAACCGAAAGCGTTTGTGGCCGCGCCTATCCGAGCACGAACGAAAGCGTGACCATCAGATGCCGACCCCGCCGTGTCGCTGCTGGAAGCGACGCTCGAACTCGATGACGAACACCGACGGTGCCACCGAGGACGACGACTGTTCGAGCACACCGTCGTCGGCGATGTAGAAGATCGCGCGGGCGATGGCGATCTCGTCCGGGTGGGTCGGCGCGTAGACCATCCAGCCCACATCGATGCGATCGGCGCGCAGGTCGGAGACCGGGTATCCCTCGGCGTCCAGACCTCGCGCGGTGATGAAACGCCGCACCTTGACCAGCGCGTCCTCCCGCGGCATCGGTTCAGGGATAGAGACCGCCACACCTGCCATGGTGAGCTGGTAGAACGCGCTGTCGACGTCCGAGTCGTCATCGAAGACCTCGGTGAGGGTGTCGCGGGTGACCACACCGATTTCGGCCGCGGAAACGAGGGTCAGCACGGCTGCGCGTCGCTGATCGGTCGCAGGCTCGGCGAGCAGACCGCAGATCACGTCGGCGACGGTATCGGTGGTCCACATTCCTGGCACGGCGTCAACGAGCCGCTCCGCCGTCGGGGATTCGCCGCGATGCCAGTCACCCGCCTCCCACCAGTAGCAGAACGACAGCAGCCCGTTGGCGGCACGCGGATTCAGCACCGGATTGGCCACCCATTCCGGGGCGCCGGCGAACAGTTGTGGGGTGGGCGCGCCACGGTTGTAGGCCGCGTCCAGTTCAGCGGCATTCCAGACGCCGCCCGAGAGCACGGCGCGACCGCCGGGCAACATGTACAGCGTCGCGCCACTGCGACGCGATCCCTCGAAAACACCCAGCGCGGGCAGGATGCGCGGACCTCGCGCGGAACCCGTCGCCACGAAGGCCGCGGCCATCACAGCCCAGCGCCCCCACATCACCGGTAGCGCGGGAAAATCGTCGCCGCTTCGTATCGGACGCACGTCGCCCTGCCGATCCGCACGCGCGTGAGCGGCGGCGACGCGTGCCGGACGGTTCTGCCTGCCACCGTGATGGATGTAGGCGGCCAGCCAGACCGGAAGTGTGGAACGCGGATACACCTCGAGGTCGGCGGCATAGACCTCGGGCGGGAAGAGTTGGTCACCGGGGAACGGGTCGTCGCCGTAATCGAAATCGACCTCGATGGCGCCCTCGCGGCTCAGGGTGAGAATCAGACGCCACCACGGTCCGTCACCGAGTTCCGCCGACAGGCGACGATGTTCACGCACCGTGGACAGCACATCGGGTCCCGGATGCACGCGCCGCGAACGGTCGTGCTCGTCCGAGAAGAACACCCGCACCATCTCGGTGAGGGTGGTCAGCGTGAAGACCGCGTCCAAACGCGTCCAGCCGTGCGGGCCTGTGGCGGCGAGGTCGCGGGCGATTCTGTGGCACAACCGTTTCGCGCGCTCCCGCACGTCTTCGGCCTCTTCCGCGACCCTGAAGGCGACATCGGGGTCGTCGCTGTCAGCGGGCTCGGTTGTCGCACCGGATATCTGGTCGAGCCCGTCCGCGTCCACCTCCGACCCATCGTCGCGCGCGGACTCGATGTCGGGGATATCGTCGCGGGCGGATTCGACGACCGGCTCGTAGTTACCCTGTTCGTTCGGCGTGTTCACGTCGCCGCCCTCTCCTCGATCGGGTGTCCACGTCTTCGTTCGACACCGAAGTCCTTGTACAGCTGTGCCGCTGGGGACCGCGGCGATGACGGGCCGATCACGGCCGATCCCGCAGTCTCACGTGAAGACCTCCGCGCGTCGTGCCGTATCCGCCCAGAGATCCCGGATGAAGCGGCCGATATCGAGTTCCTCGGGCAAGGTGCGATAGGTCAGTCGGCACAGGATCGAAGCACCATCGGTGACAACGAATTCCGTCCGCCGCCCCGGGCCCTGGACCCACTCCACCGTGATCGGCCCGTCGAGGTCGAACCAGAATCCGCCGATCCGCGCCACCAACCTGGAGTCGTGGCGATACAGCACGACCATCACGTCCGCGAGTTCGCCATAGACGCCCGACTCCTGCCGGTAGCGGATCGCGGTCGCTTGCAGCGCGCCGGTGTCCGGATCGAATTCGGCGGAGACGCCGTAGCCCGCGAACGGGCGGACCAGCAGGGTCGATTCGGTGTCGCTATGCCCGTCCGGGACTCGACCGTTCTCGGGCTGCCTTCGACGGTTGTCTCGACCGGCTGTGGGCAGGCCGGACATCCCCGGGGGCGGTGGGATCGTCGGAGTGGATCCTTCCTGCGACCAATCGCCCTGCGGCGGGTTTACTGTCGGCGGTATGCCGTTGCCCGGCAGAGGAATTCCCGGCTGGGCCTGGGTTCCGGGTTGCGATCCATGTGCGGGTGGGATGTCGGAGGGTGTCCATGGAGTCGGCGCAGCAACCGGATTCGGCGGAACGGGGTTGCCGGCGTTCCACCCGTTCGGTGGGGTATGGGCAGTGCCGCCCGGTGAGACGTGTGTGCCCGGCGCGAGCTGCCCATCGGTGTCGGGCAGCCACGGGGGCGGAGCCTGGTCGCCGGGGGCTGTCGGGAATGTCGGCCAACCGGACGGCATTTGCCCTCCGGACTGAGGTTGTCCCGTCGGCTGGTCCTGACCTGCGCGATCCGGTGGAGCAAACGCATCAGAAGGGGTCGGCCAACCAGGCGATCGTTGCCCGGGTATCGGATTCTGCCCGTCGGGTCGGTGTTGTCCGGCGGACGGCGTCAGCCAGTCAGGTCGCGCCTGATCGACCGACGGAGTCAGCCCTTCCGGCGGATTCTGCGCTTCCGGCTGAATTTGTCCACCGGGATGATCCAGCCCGGTAGACGGTGGCGTCATCCAATCAGGAGTGTGCCCGCCTGGCATAGCGGGCGCGTCGGAAAGTGGCGTGAACCAATCCGGCGGAACCTGCCCAGCGGGCTGATCCTGCCCGGCGGAAGGCATCAGCCAATCCGGAGGAGTCGGCGCGCCAGGCGGAACCGGTGTGGCGGAAGGCGGCGTCATCCATTCCGGAGGGACCTGCTGATCGGGTGGAGTTGGCCAGGCGGACGGAGTCGGCCCGGCGGGCGACGGCGTCAGCCGATCGGAAGGAACCTGTTCAGGCGGGGTCGGCAGACCGGGCGGAGTGGGCCCGGTGGTCGGCGTCATCCATTCCGGAGGAATCTGCTGATTGGGCCAAGTCGGCCCAGCGGGTGGGGTCGGCCGATTCGGCGGCGTCTCGGCAGGTGGGAAACCGGGCCACGAGCCGGGAGGGATCGGGGGCGGCGGCAGAGGTGAGCCGGGCGGGACCGACTGATCCGGTGGAACAGTGCCCGGCGGGCACGGTTCAGCAGGTGGCGGGTCGGTGCACGGTGGTGGGTGCTGATCACCGGGGGGCGGTGTCGGGATCAGGTCGGGCGGGCACGACGGGTCCGGCAGCCCTTGTTCCGGTGGCGGGTTTTCCGATGGCGGAGGTGTGGGTTGCGTTGGAGGGAGGGGTAATTCCGGTCGCGGCGACCCCGGTCCCGGCGGAGTCGACGGAGGCGGAGTCGACGGAGGCGGAGTCGACGGGGGCGGGTCGGGCTGATCCGATGGAGGTTCGGGCAGGGGCCAGGGGCCCGGATCGATCACCCGGATATCGAGCGGCGGCGGGAATTCGACGTCGTAATCCTTCGGCGGATGCGGAATATGCGAGCGCAGTGCGGAGCCGGGCAACCGATCGGGTCGGCGGCTGCCGGGATCCGCACCGTTCGAGGACGGATTGTCGTCGTTGTCGCCACGGCGACCGTTCCCGTCCGATGCCTCTGACGGTTCGGCGCTCGCGGTGTCTCCATCCGGTGCGGAGGGGCTTCCGGGCGGCGGGACTCCATCCCTCGCAGCCCGGACCGGTGGATCGGGATGATCACCCTCGCGAGAGTTCGCGCTCGACTCCTCGGTAGCGGGCTCAGCGGGCTGGTCGGCGAAGTGGCGGTGCGCTTCTTCGGCGTCGAGGTAGCGTTCGGCGGACTCGCGCAGGGCCTCGATTCTGGCGACCTCGCCGGCCATCTCGTCGACACGCATCGTGCGTGACAACAACCCCTCGACCACCTGGTCGACGGATTCTCGTGACGCCAGATCCTCCGGGTTCACCGGCAAACCACGCATCGCCTCGGCACGTGCGGCTCGGGCGGCCTCCCACTCGGCCGCCGCTCGATCCGCCGCATGCTGCCGGTCGACATCGGCGGGCGACGGCGAATCAGCGGTGGCATCGTCACGACCGACGGCGGCACCTTCCCGCGACGGCGAACCGGAAGCCGCATCGTCACGACCGGCAACCACGCCTCCGGGTGACGGCGAACCGGAAGCCGGTTCACCAGGATCAACGGCAGCGCCGGACTCCCGCGCGGTCGATCGGGCCGGATCGGATGGCGGAGCTGCGTGATCGGGGGGTCGGCCACTGGTCGCGTCTGGCGCGAGGTCATGGAGCGCGTGCGCTTCTTCGGCGTCGAGGTAGCGTTCGGCGGCCTCGCGCAGGGCCTCGATTCTGCGGACCGTCTCTGCCATCTCGTCCACGCGCATCGTGCGCGACAACATGCCTTCGATTGCCTCGTCCACGGACTCGCGCGATGCCAGATCCTCCGGGTTGACCGGCAAACCACGCATCGCCTCGGCGCGCGTGGCTCGCGCGGCCTCCAACTCGGCGGCTGCGTCCTCCGCCGCCCGCTGCCGGTCGAGATCGGACAGAACGTGCTCGGGATCGGAGACGGTACCGGTGACAGATTCGTCCGGCAACGACGGCGATGGGGGGATAACCTCCGCCGCATCGTCGGGGGTCGAGGCACCGGGGGCACGTTCGGAATCCACGGGATCGAGGTCGCGAGCGCTCGCCTGTCCCTCGTCGCCCGTTTCCAGCGGCCACACGCGACGATCCGACGACCGGTCGGTGTTCGTCGACGCGTCACCGTCAGTCGTCGGCGCTGGGTTCGTCTCGCCGGGCAACGCGGGCGGCGAATTCGACGGACCCGTGGGCAGTGCTGCCGGGCCGCCGTCATCCGGGTCGCTCGATGGCCCGTCGGGATTCGACGGGATCGGGCGTGGCGGTGTCTCTCCGGCGCTTTCCGGCGGGCTCCAACCGGGGGCGATCGGGACCGGCGGGGGCGCGTACGGGATTCCGGCACGCCAGTCGGTGAGCGGTGGGCGGTCGGCGTCCCAATGGAAGCCGAGACCGACCGCGTGCACATTCGCGTCGCGCCATCCGGCGTCGGGACGCTGACGCAGGTAGTCGGATTCGGCGAGTGCGTCGCCGAGCAGGACCAGGTCCTGCGGCAGTGGTTCGCCCGCGATGAGGCGATTCCACGCTTCGGCCACGTCGGCCAGGCGGTCCATCGGCCTGCGCGTGTAGACGGCGTGCGGGTCGGCGTGATCGCGCACGCGATGCGCGTCGCGCATCAGGTGATCTTTGATCTGCTGGATCTGTTCGCGTGTGTAGACGGGCGTGTCGTCGCGAGGGTAGGCGGCGAGCGCTCGGGCGATGGTGTCCTCGGGGGTTTCGCCGGGCAGGCGATCACCCGCGAGATTGTCCGGGAAATCGTGCGCGAGCATCAGATCCGCGATGTCGGCGACCGTATCGCGCACCGCCACCTCGTCGTCACTGGCGAATCGGTCCGCGAGTTCTGCGGCGACACGGTCGATTTCATCGTTGATGCGGGCGATCTGCGCATCGACGTCACCGGTCGGATCGATACCGCGATGCCGCAGGACCAACTGCTCGCGAATCGCGTCGACGATCTCGCGGGCCGCCGCTTCCTGACGTGCCCTGCGGTGGGCTTCCAGACCGTCGGCGATCGTGTCGATGTCGGAGTCGTCGGCGAGGAAACGGTCGTATTCGGCGTCGGCCCAGTCTTGAACACGCTGCCAGGCGGCGACGTCGCGATCCCACTCGGCTTGCAACGCGGGCGGGATGTCGACCCGGCCCGCGGGCGGCGCGTGATCGGCCGGATCCCACGGACGGAACATCGGCTGCACATTCCGTTGCGGCGGAGCGAACCACTCGTAGTTCGCGAAAACCGTTCCGAACGGCGGAATATGCTTCAGCCAGGGACGTTGCTGAACCCATCGGCCGATCTCCGGGTGTCTCTGGATCCACGCCTTCACCGCCGGATGATTCGGCACCTGCGCCGCCATGAGGATCAGGCGCACCACATTGTAGGAATCGGCACCCCAGTGCTGGCCGAAAACCTCGACACCCGCCGGCACCCCGGAGGTGTCGTACTGCGACGGTGCCTGCGGCGCGTGGACCGGTAGTGTGCTCTCCGGAATCTGGCCCGCCGGAACGTCATCCGTCGGCAAGGTGATGTCGTTGACGACATCCTCCATCGCCCAGCCGCTCACGCCGTCCGGCGGATCCTTCGGGGTGAACTTCTTGGGCAGGGTCGCGCCGTCGCGCCCGGTCGTCCAGTCGGGACGGGTCGGATCGACCGGGTGCCACCGGCCTTCGGAATCACGCCACCCGGTCATGTCGAGGCGGTTGCCGTCGCGCCAGCCCGAACTCAGTCGCTCGACCTCGGGCGGGGTCATCGGTTCCGTGCGGACTCCGCCATTGCGATCGGCGAGCACTCTGCGGTATTCGACCGTCGTCTCCGCGCGCACCACGGCCTGAGCGACCGCCGAATCCGTGCGCACCGCGTGGTCGAAGGCCCGATCATATTGGGTGCGTGGGGCATACGGGTCGGGCCTGGTGCCGAAAACGACGATACGAGGCCGCTCGCCTTCGATGATCCCGACGCGATCGGTGACCATCCTTCCGCCCTCCGCCTCGATCTGGCGACGCCACTCGCCCGCGAGCCCCGCCATCTCGTCCTGGAGTCGGCCGACGAGATTGTGCGCGCGGGCGACGTCGGCGGCCGCGTCGGCCAGCGCGTCGACAGCGCGCAGGCGTGCCGGGAGTTCATCGACACGCAGAGCGCCGGAACGCAATTCGGCATCGATACGATCGCGCAGGTCGGCGATCGTCTCCTCGAGATCACGGGTGAGGGCCGTCTCGTCGGGAGCACCGGATTCGTCGACGACGCCGAGGCGGATCGCGAGATCGTCGCGCATCGTCCGGCGTGGCTTGACGCGCTGGAGTTCGGCGGCGCGCTGCCTGGCCAACTCATCGATCCGCGCGGCCGCCTCGGCGCTCGCAGGACGATGCACGGCGATACCGGCGTGTTCCAGTTCGGAGAGGCGCTGCTCCGATCGCCGCACCTGTTCATCGAGTTCGTCGAAGCGGTCCGTGGCCTCGATGAGTTTCTCGATCGCCTCGCGACGCGACCGCTGCGCGTCGGCGTCGGCGAGTCTGCGGTCCTGCCTGCTCAGCTCGTCGATGCCGCCGGTGATATCGACTCTGTCGGTGCCTGTTTCGGCGTGCATCGCGCGGATGGCGTCCTCGCGACTCTCGGAGTCGCGCGCCGTCCACGGCACCGAATCGTCCGGGCCGAGACCGATTCTGTGAATCAGATCGTCCGCACGCCGATCGGCTTTGGCGCGCACGAATTCCCGTTCCCTGACCAACTCCTTGTGCTCGGCGAGCAGGCGATCGTATTCCTGGATGAGCCCGATCCGGTCGGCGAGTGCGGCCACCTCGGCGTGCGCGGCGAGGTAATCGGGCACCAACCGGCCGAATTCGGCGAGGGCGACGGCCTGTTCGTCGGTCAGACGCCAACCCGACAATTCCCGAAGTGTGGCGGCGATCCGTTCGGGCGCGAGGGATTCCGCGTCTCGGATGGGGAGTCGGTCCGCCAGTTCGCGCAGACGCTCGGCCAGTGCGTCGCGGCGTGCGACGGCCTCGGCGTGCTCGCGGACGGCATGGGCGGAGTCGTCACCGCCGTCCCGGGTCGGCGGCGCCGGATCGGAATCGGCCTCCGATACCGTTGGGCCGTCAGGTCGCCCGCTGCCGGGGGCGTCGCCACGATCATGAACCGGAGACGCGGAATCCGCGTCCGACGCTGCTGTGACGTCGGGGCGCCCGCTGTCGGCACCGGCATCACGGCCGTCGATCCGGGATGCGGATTCGGGATCCGCCTCCGATACGGGTGGGCCGTCAGGTCGCCGACCGCCGGAAGGCTCATCGCGATCGTGGATCGGAGACGCGGACTCGGAATCCGGCGGATCGGCTTGTCGAGGGGCACCGGAAGGCGAATCGGTGGCACTCTCGCGCGCCGAAATGTTGGACTCGGCGTCGCTGTCGGAACGGGCCGAATCGTCGTGTCGTTGCTCGCCGGGGGTGGGATCCGTACCGGGGTCGTGGGGAATCGACGCAGAGTCCGCGGGGACTTCGGTGTTGTACTCGGCGTGAACGGTGATCGCACCGTTCTCGTCCATCGCCAATCGCAGTTCACGGATCTCTACGCCGGGCATACGCAACAGGTCGGCCAAGCCGGGGTCGGCGGTGAGCGCTTCGGCCAGAACCGAGGCCGCGTCGGCGGCGCTCCAGCCCGCGACGAGGTAACGGGGTGGGTCACCGTCGAGCACACCGAGTCGGTGGTCGCCGATGAGATGCGCGCCAGCGTCGAGCAGTGCGTAGCGTTCCACGGCACGCAGCAGCGCGGCGTCCAGAAGATCGCGGCGCGCGCTCGCCTCGGCTGCGGCCTGCTCGTCCCCGGCTTGCCTGGCCGCGTCCGCTTCTCGCGCCGCGGCACTGGCGTCGGCAGCCAAGCGGTTCAGCACCGCCTGCCGGAATTCGCGCTCGGAGGAATCGTCGGAGCGACCCCCATCGGTTCGTTCGACCTCCTCGGTTCGACTTTCCACGGGGGTGCTGTCGCGCCGCGTGCGATCACTGAAATCGGAGTCGCCGGGATCGTCCGGTCGCGCCGCGCCCGCCGGGGGGTCGGGCGGCTGGGAGGGCGGTCCGGAGGGGGGTGACGCGGATGCGGGGTCGGGAGGGTCGTCGCCGTCGTCGTCGGGGCGGATGTTTCCCCGGTTGTCGTCGCTGTCCGGCCGTGGTTCCGTCTCGGAGTGTCGTCCGTCGGGTTCGATGCCCTGATCGGCGGGAAGCGGTTGTGGCGCTTCGCTGTCCGGACGCAGTGTGTTCGGGCGAGCCGGACCGGTGTCAGGTGCCCCCGAATCCGCGGGCGACAATTCCGTGGGTGGCGTATCCGCGGACGCCACGTCTGCGGGCGTATCCGTAGGCGGACGATCCGTGGGCGGCGTCGCAGGTTCATCGCGCGACGTCGAAGGTTCGGCATCGTCTCGCGGATCGAGTTCGCGGGCAGGGCCTTCCGGGCGACGCCCGGTCGCACCGTCGGGCTCCGCCGAGGGCGGACCCGCTCTGCGTGCGAGATCAGCGAAGAACTCCTGATTCCGACGACGTTCCTGCGCGGCCTGATCCGCGATATCCCGATCCAACTCGTCGAAGGCGTCGTTCACTCGACGACGAAGTGCCTCGAACTCCGCGTCGGTCGACTCGGCCCGCATCCGAGCGACCCACTCCTCCAACTCCGCGCGACGATCGGCACTCCACTCGTCGATCTCGGCGCGACCGCGGGTGAACCATTCCGACTCGCCGCGCCCCGGGTCACCGGGATCCGGGGTCGCCCGTGACGCCGGATCGGCGGGTGGCTCGTCCGAGCCCCCGTCCGATCGGACAGTCGGGGTTTCGGCTTCATCGATCGATGCCATATCCGGTGGGATCTCACCGTCGACAAGTGGTTGCGGGCGCGTCGACTCGTCATCGGCGAGTGGCGCGTCCTCTCGGTTCCGGTCAGGAATGGTCCGCTCCGCGTCGGGATCGCCGACCCGTCGGTCGGGCTCTACCGGATCGATGACCGTGTCGTCACTACCGGGCAACGGCATACTCGCATCCGCGACGGTCTCGTCACTGCCGGGCGGCGGCCGAGTCGGATCCACCACCGTGTCAACGCCACCGGGCAACGGCTGTGTCGGATCGATGACCGTGTCGTCACCACCGGACAACGGCCGAGTCGGATCGATAGCCGTGTCGTCACCACTGGACAACGGCAGAGTCGGATCCTCGACCGTGTCGTCACCAGCGGGCAACCGCCGAGTCGGATCCGGCCCACCCGGGGGCAGCCCGGGCCGAACCGGCGGGGTCTGCGGCCCGACGGGGCGTGGCGCGTACGGGATATCCGCGCGCCAATCCGTCAGAGGCGGGCGGCTCGCGTTCCAATCCAGGCCGAGGCGGATCGCATGCTGATTCGCGTCACGCCACGTGGCGATCGGGTTGTCCCGCAGGAAGTCCGATTCGGCCAACGCGTCTCGCAGCAACAAGATGTCCTGGGGTAGCTGGGTACCCGCCACCAGCCGGTTCCACGCTTCCGCCACGTCGGCGACCACATCCAGCGGTCGGCGTATCAGCACGCCTTCGACGGGATCTCGGACCAGATGATGGTCGTTCATCAGGTGGTTCTTGATTCGTTCGAGGTCGCTCTCGCTGAACGCGGGCTGATCGTCGGCCAACTGGTCGGCGACCAACCGGACGATCTCGGCACGGTCGGCCCCGTCCAGCGGGGTTCCAAGCACGTCGCGCAGGTCGGCGACCAGGCGCGCCGCGTCGCCCGGCTCCTCGTCCACCAGGCGGCCGGTGAGTTCCTCGACTATCGCGTCGACCTCGGCGGTGACGTCGTCGCGGCCCGCCAGGCCGCGCAGCCGTTCGAGCAGTGCGTCCGCGCGCGCGAGCCGCTCGGCCTCGTTCAGTCGTGCGAGGTTCTCCGCGATGATCGGAATATCGCCGTCGTCCGCGCGGATTCGCGCGTATTCCGCATCGGCCCATGCCTGAACCCGCGCCCACTGTTCCTGTGCGGCACGCTGACGCTCGCGGAACGGCTCGGAGAGATTGCCGTCGTCGGCGACGTGGTCGGCGGGGTTCCATTCCCTGGCCATCGGCTGCACATCCGGGCGGGGCGCGCGGAACCAGGGATGGCCCTTGAATCCGGGGCGAACTCGTCCGGGGTTGTCGGGATCGGCGTACCAGGTGAAGCCGGAGAGTTTCGCGGTCTCCAGGATGATGCGCATGGTGTGGTAGAAGGCGTCGGCGAACGGCAGGGAGTAGCTCGGCACATCCTGATTCGGGCCTCCGCCGGGAATCTGCGGCAGCAAGGCCTCGTTCACCGCGTTCGGCGCGGGATTGTCCGACGGATCGACGAAGGGATCGGCCACCGCCGCCTGGAACGGATTGACCGCCCACCCGCTGACCCCTTCGGGAAGATCGCGCGGGGTGAACGTCTTCGGCACGGTGCCGTCGTTACGCCCGGTATTCCATTCGGGTAGAGCGGGATTGACGTCGTTCCACTGGCCTTCGCCGTCACGCCAACGCGTCAGGTGTATGCCGGGATCGCCGCGTCCGGGTGGGGCGGTGACGAATTCACGCACGGGAGCGGTGGTGTCGACCGCGCGCCAGTTGCCTTCGCGATCGGAGACGATCTGCCGGTACTCGATGGTCGTTTCGGGCCGGACCATCGCCTGGGCCAGCGCGCCACTGCGGCGCAGCGCGTCCCTGAGCGCGGCGTCGTGGTCGGCCAGCGGCGCGTCGATATGCCCGCGCGGCGCGACGACGATGATGCGCGGATGCTCGCCGTCGACCAGACCGACCCGGTCGGTGATCCGTCGCGCGCCCGCGGCGTCGAAGATCTCGCGATTCGCGCCCGCCAGTTCGGCCATCCGATCCTGGATGCGGCCGATCTCGTTCTCCGCCCGATCGACCCGGTCGGCGGCTTCGGCCAGCAGCTCGAGATTCCGTTGATGCAATAGGGTTTCGTCACCCGAGACCGGTCGCCGGGCCAGTTCGTCCAGTGTCGCGGGGAGTTTGTCCGGACCCAGACGATCCAGCGGAACCTCCAGTCGGCCCGCGACATCGTCGCGCATCGCCCGCAGCGGCGACAGGCGCAACACCTCGGCGGCGCGTTCGCGGCCGAGTCGGTCCAGTTCGGCTGCCACTTCCGCACTGGGTCGCCGATCCCCGGTCGCGCCTTCGGCTTCGAGCGCCGCGATGCGCCTGTCCAATTCCGTCAGCGCGTCGCTGGCCGCGATGAAACGCTCGGCCGCCTCCTGCAAACGGAAGATCGCCTCGCGTCGCATCGCCAGGATCTCCGGACCGACCAATTCCGGTGTCTGCCTGGCGCTCTCCTCTCCCGTTCCCGGAACATCGCGGACGCCGACCACGGAGTCCAGCAGTCGCTGCAATGTGGGTTCGAGCCGGTCGGGGCCGAGTTCCCGGTCCATGGGATCGCGGCCGTCACGCCGGTCCTCCCCGTGCAGGCCCTGCCGTTCGGCCCTGTCGTTGCGCTTGGCGCGCCAGAACTCGCGTTCGCTCGCCAGTGCAGCCCGCTCACGGATGAGGGCTGCGTACTCGGATTCCGTTGTGCTGTTTGATGGTTCGCGAACCCCGTCGGCGCTCGGCTCCCTCGTAGGATCGGACTCGGTCTGGTCGGCGGGACGGGGCGTTCGCTCACCGTCCGGGCTGGTCTCCGCCACGGAACTCTGCCGCCGATCGGCGGGAGCGGTCTCGTCGGCGGGACGCGGCAGCCGCGCCCCCTCGGGGTCGGACTCCTCCACGGGGCGTCGCTGCGCATCGGCATCGGAACGTGGTTCGTCGGCGGGGCGCGGCTGCCGCTCACCATCCGGAACGGTCTCTTCCGTGATAGGCCGCTGCCGATCCGGCACGGTCTCTTCCGAAGTCGGCCGCTGCCGACCGGCGTCGAAACGCGCTTCGTCGGCCGGACGCACCCGCTCATTCGCGGCATCGCCGATCTGCGCCGGAGGCCGCTGCTCCCCCTCGGGACCGGCGTCCCCCGGCCGCTGACGGTCAGCACCCGAGCGGGTCTCTCCATCGGACCGTTCGGGCCCCGATTCCGCAGCGGGACGGAACTCGCCCTGCCCCTCGGAACGAGCACGCTCCCCGGTGGTCGGAAGGTCGCGCACGGTGACCCGGCCCGCGCTGTCCACTTCGACGAGCCGGTAGTCGATGCGCACGCCGCGGTCGTGCAGCATACGACGGGTGTCGGCGGAGATGACCGCGTCGGGATCGGTCAGCGGGGAGGCGACGACGACTCGGCGGCCATCCGGCGACAAGCCGACGCCCTCGCTGATCATGTGCGCGCCCTCGGCGGCGATCACGTCCCGTGCGGCCAGCACGCCGGCGACCGTCCTGGCTTCACTTTCGGCGCGCAAGGCCTCGTACAACCGTGACAGTTCGGGGCGAATCCGGTTGACCGCCCTGACCGTGTCGTTGAGCGCGGCCTGCGCGGCACGCAGATCGTCGAAATGCGCGACCATCCGCTCCGGCGGAACGTCCGCGGTGTCGCGCAGCCGCTCGACGCGCTGTTCGGCCGCGCGCATCCGCTCGTCGACGGCGCGCGAGATCTCACCGGGCGTCGAACCGTCGGGGTCGATGCCCAATCCGCGCGCGAGCTCGCCGACCCTGGCCTCGGCGACTCGCCGGGCCACGACGGCGTCGGCGATCCGTTCCCCGGCACGGGTCAACTCCGCGCGCACCGAATCCGTTGTCGGCTCATGGGCGGTCACCTCGGGACGCGCCGGGGAGTCGCCGCGTTCCGGAACCGTCGCGTCCGCGGCCGTCGCGTCCGGAACCGACGCGTCCGGAACCGTCGCGTCCGGAACCGTCGCGTCCGGGTCGGGACGCCCGACAGCGGCGTCCTGATCGCCGCCCACCGGGGGTGTGCGGTGCTCGAATCCGTCGCCACCGGACGATTCGGGCTCCTCAGGCAACGGCGCGGCCGATACCGGGGGTTTCGTCGGCGGGTTACCGCCGCCACCGCCGGATTGCGGCTGCGGTACGGGATCGTCCGATTCCGCCCGCGGTGACCTGTCCGTCACCGGTCCCGTTCGACGGGAGGTCCGGTCGGCCGAATCGTCCGCTCCCCGGGTGGGAACCATATCGGGCGGCTCGGCACCGTCGACCGGATTCCGCTGCCGAGTGGCGTCGGTGGGCGTATCGCCCGGATCCGCGAGTGGAGTCGCCTCCGGCCGACTGAAACGGACAGTCGCGCTGGTGTGCTCGCCGGGCGGACCTTCGAGCGCGCCCGGACCGAATTCCACCCGGGTGAAGCCCATTTCGGCCGCGAGCCGCCCGGTGAAGGTGGTCAGCGCCGCCTCCTCCGGGGTGTCGAGGAACAACTCCTGGATCGCGGCGTTGAAGGCCGTCAGGTTGTCGTCGAGACCACCCTCGCTGAACCATTGGGCCTCGATGACGCGAACCCGATGACCGAGTTCCCGCATCATGTCGGCGAACATCACCCGGCCGGACGGGGTCGCGGGCCCGCTGCGCACCACGACATGCAGGACGCCGTCCGCGTCGACGACACCGGAGATCCCGTAGCGCTGCGCGCCGCCGTAACGATTCACGTAGGCCGTGTCGCCCTCGCCGATCTCCACCTCGGGCGCGGGGGACGGCGCGGGCCTCGCGTGCTCGCCGATGTCGTCGAGTCTTCCGAGTGCGTCATCGAGCCAGTGGGGGCGCAGCATTCGCTCGAACTCGGGCCGAAGCGCCTCGACCCGATTCCTGATGTCGGCGATCTCGGTCTCGGTCAGGTGGTGGTCGACGACCTCGATCGTGCCGTCGTCACCGGCACGCAGGAAGTGGGAGGCGAAGGGGCTCAATGTGTCCGGGGTCAGCGTGCCGTCGAAGGCGCGATGGTTGCCGATTCCGACGACACCGTCGTCGGGACCGATCATCCAGGTGCCCGCGTCGCGGTCGGGGATCTGTGCGAGCGCGTCGACCAGCCCGAGCGCGCGACCGCCGTCGGTGTCGTGGAAGCCGAGTTCGTGCGCGTCGATGAACATCGGAAACCGTTGCCGCGCCGTGGTTCCGGGGAGATTCTGGTGATAGACGACATTCGGCGCGGCGCGGAACGCTTCGGGTACCGGTGCGCCGACCGCGCGCGCCAAGGCGGAGAACAACTGTTCGGCGTCGGCGTGGCGCGAGCTGATCATCGTCCGGCGAATCAGCTGGGTGCCGTCGTTGTAGGTGACCAGTTCTACCCGGCGCGGGGTGTGCACCGAATTGCCCGCGTCGATCAGCCGCACCGATTGTTCACCGGAGGCCATCGCGTTCCGGACCGTGGCGTCGAAGGAATGGATGCCGTGAGCCCTGTCCCAGTCCGCCCCGTATGCCTCGCCGTAGGTGAGACCCGTCGGATCCGCCGCGAGTCGCTCGACCAGTGGCCGAAGCGCCCGCATACCCGCCTCGTTCGCGTGGCGATCGAGTTCGGCGGCATTCACGTCGGGATCGAGTCGCGCGGCTTCGGCCCTGGCCCGGTCGAACGCGTCGCTGTAGGCCGATTCCTCCGGAGTGACGGGGAGGTCGTGACCCGCCGCGCGCAGCTGTGTGCGCGCGACGATCTCCATGGCGTGGGCCCTGGTCTCCTCGTCCAGCATCGCGTCGACGTAGTCGCGCCGTGGCAGCAGCATGCGGTCCCTGGCGCCGCCGGGGGTGTCACGCGCTCGCGCGGTGTCGGCGTGGATGGCGCCGTGCACCAGCGCGGCCAACTGCTCGGCATCGGTGGCACCGGCGTCGAGTCGCAGAGTGCGCTGCGACGGCAGGTACCGGTTCTCACCGTCTGAGCCGTGGACGACACGCACACCGTGGCTGTCGAGTACCCCTTCGGCCCATCGGCCGACCTCGGTCGTGGCCAGCTCGGCGCGGATTCGCGCCACATCCGCGTCGACGGACGCCGCGCCGGGATCGTGCGGGACCGGCGCGGGACGGGCGGACGACTCCGGACCGGCATGCGGGTCGGCGGTATTCACGAGCACACGTCCGTCGGAGTCGACACGCACATCGAGACGAATGTGGTCGCTCTCGGCGCGATCGATGATCGCGGCGACCTCGGGGGCGGTTTGCGCCCGATCGAGCACACCTTGGTGTTCGCCGGGCGGCGCGACGACCAACACGCGGTCCGACACCAGGAGCAGTTGCTCGGCGATGGGCCTGGCGTCGGGGTCCGATTCCGCTCGAATGGCCGTGTATTCGCGCGCGCCACGGGTGGCGAGCTCGCTCTCGCGACGGTCGACCGCGTGCTCCGCCGCGTCCCGCTGATCGGCGAGATCGGACAGCGTGCGCAGATCGTGTTCGGTCCGGCGCAACGCGGCGGCATCGTCGGCGGACAGGTCCGGCGAACGGAGTGCCGCGGCCACGTCGGCGTGCCGGTCGGCGATACCGCGATCGAATACCGGGCGCGCGGCGGTCGGATCGACCCCTACCGACGTCGCGAGCGTCGTCACTCGGGCGGAGATCTCTTCCAGCGCGAGCAGATCCGCGCGCACTGCCAGGGCGTCGGCGCGCAACCGCCGGGCGGCGTCGGGGTCGGCGGGCCGGTGGACTTCGTCCGGTGGAGGCGTGTCGGCACCCTGTGCGCGTGGCAGGCGCTGCTCGCTCCAGGCGTCGCCGTAGAAGCGGGTGTAGGTCGCGCCGTTGTCGAACTCGAAGCGCGCCAGCGGTTCCCGCAGCGCGTCGACCGCCACCTCGTGCGCGATCGCGGCGATCTCGTCGGGCGAGAGCTCCGGATCGGACCGCAGCAGGCTGAGTTCGGCCCGCTCGTAGGCATCGGCGTAGACGGCTTCGAGCTGGTTGGTGCTCACCTCGTAGCCGATGGCACGCAGGTCACGGGCGAGTTGGAAGCGGCGACCGGTGGCCGCGGCCTCTTCCTCGACCATCGTCCGGACGTAGTCCTCGCGCGACATCGACCGCACCACCTCGGCGCTGTGCGGTGTCAGACCGTCGACGAATCGCTGCGCGTGCACGGACTCGTGCGCCAGCGCCAGCACCTGCCCGATGTGGCTGTTCCCCTCGGTGAACACGACGGCCGCCAGAGCGCTGCGGCGGAACGAGCCGACCCGGCCGTCGGCAGCCGGGTTGTGATCGTAGAGGTCACGTACCGGTCCTGCGTCCAGCGCGGCCAGGATCTCGCGGCCGGTGGGAGTCTGGGCGAGCAGATCGCGGACCTGATCGCGGTGGTCGTCGACCGAACGGCCGATGCGGGGCGAGGACTCGGTGTCGGCCAGGGGGTGCGAGGCGTCGTCGGGCAGGGCGTTGCCGTCGGCGTCGAAGAGCACGGCCGAGACACGGTTCAGTTCGGCCGGGATGTCGGGCGGGAAGCCACGGCGCACGCCGACACCGGGATCGCTGACCTGGACGGTGCGTTCACCGGTCACCGGATCGACGTGGGTCCGCATGGTGTACGCGTGCGCGCCGACACCGTATTCGTCCAGCACACCGTGGTATTCGTCGACCACGAGCGCCCATTCGGCCGGGTTGTTCGGGTCGAGGAGAGCCTCGGCGATCTCCTGGTGCCGGGCCACGACGGTGTCGCCCTCGGCATGCGGCACGGGCACGTCGTGCAACCTGCCGCCGGTATGGGCTTCCAACTCCGCTCGCGACATGCCCGCCGGACCGACGTCGTCGGGGACTCGCACGGTCGTGCTTCCGGTCTCGCCGACGATCTCCGCCAGCGAGAGCACCACACACTGGCCGCGTCGAGCATCGTCGTGGTGCGGGAGAGAACGATCCGGCGCGGCGTCGGCCGGTTCCGGGCCGGTCCTGTCGTCGGTGTCGCGGTGGGCGCTGTCCGAGCGGGCGGTGTCGCGGGGAGCCGCGGGGGTGTCGATGCCGGCCGCGGGGATCAGAGCGAGCAGGCTTTCCGGCGAGACATCGGTGCCGGTGTCGTCACCGCGCTCCGAACGCGCGGGCTGGTTCGCCGAATCAGCGGGTGGCGCGGTGGACTCGACACGTCTTCCCGGTGCGGCAGCGTCGCGGCCCTGCTGGTCGGCCGTGCTGTCGCGGCCCTGTGGACTGGCCGCGCTGTCGGCGACTGCGGCCCTGCCCGCGAAGGGGGTAGCGGGACGGCGTGAATCGGTCGCCGCGCCCGCTCGGTTGTCCGGCGATCCGGCGGTCGGACGGTCGCCGGTCTGCGCCGCGCCCGCCTGCGGCGCACCGCTGCTCGCGGTCTGCGCGGAGGTCGACGCGGGATTCGTGGTCGGGCCAGGATTCGCGGTGGCGGGGGAAGCCGTACCCGAGGTGGGGGTTGCGGTGGTGCCGAGCGGAGTCGGTGAACCGCCGGTGGTGGGGGTCGCTCCCGGCATTCCGGGCGTCGCGGGTGGGGACTGCTGTGTCGCGTCCGCTCCGCGGTGGGCATCCGAGGTGGGCGCGTCCCGGGTTGTCCGGTCCGGGCTCGCCGCGTCCGCTCCGCTCCGATCCGTGCCTGACGTATCCGCGCCGGCCCGGTCCGAACCCGACGCGTCCATGCCGGTCCGGTCCGCACCTGACGCCTCCGCTCCAGGCCGGTCCGAACCCGACGCGTCCATGCCGGTCCGGTCCGCACCTGACGCCTCCGCTCCAGCCTGGTCCGAACCCGACGTATCCGCGCCGGTCCGGTCCGCGCCTGACGCCTCTGCTCCAGGCCGTTCCGGACCCGAGGCTTCCGGGGCGCTTCGGTCCGGAGCCGCCGCGTCCGCCCGGTCTGCGGCCGATAGGTCGGGGGTACCGTCTCGCGACAGGGTCGCGTCCTGCGTGGCGGGGGTATCGGCTGCGCGGGTTTCGGGGGTGGTGTCCTGGGTAGGTGAGCCCGACGAGTCGCTTCCGGTATCCGGTGACGTCCCAGCGGGTTTCGCTTCGGATGACACCGCTGGATCCGTGACGCCATCGCCCATCGGTGGCGAGTCGGCACTCGGGTGGGGAGTTGAGCCGTCGACCGGCGGTACCGGACCGGCGGACGCGTCGTGGGTCGCCGTCTGCCCATCGGCGGGGGCGAGATCGGCAGGGCGAGCACCGGGCAGATCGGATGCCGGCGCGACGCTGTCCGGCCGAGCCCCCGGATCTGTCGCGCTCGGTTCGCCCTCGCGGCGGTCACCGTCGGAATTCGCCCCCGGTTCCGCACCGGGAGCTCCCCGGCTCGTCTCGCCGGATTCGCCCGAATCCGTTCCGCCCGTGAGCGGCTCACCGTCCGGTCCGAGAGCGTCCGGCCCGCGAGCGTCGGGACCGCGTCCGTCCGGTCCGAAGGCGTCGGGCCCGAACCGATCACCGCCGAAAGCGTTCGCGTCGGCGGGATCTATATCGAGTCGTGGCGAGCCGCCGATGCGCGGGCTCGGGTCGGGGTCGGAGGTCGGCGCGGGATACCACTCGGGATGTCTGTTCTGGTAGAAGCCGTCCGCCATCGCCCTGTTACCGCCGGAGAGTCCGCCGTTGGACACACCCGCGGTGAGCATGCGCGGATCGAATTCGGTATTTCGCGCGTTCTCCCACGCGGTGCCCCACCCGTCCTGGTAGGCGTCGATACCGAACTGGGTCACCACGCTCGCACCGAAACCCGCACCGGCGCCGACCGCGCCCGCACCGGCGCCGGTCACAACCCCACGGACGACGTTCGGCATCGCCTCGGGCAGTCTGCGCCCGAGCCAGTCGCCGAACGGGCCGGCCGCGCCGGCGCCCGCGGCCGAACTGACCGCCGTCACGGCGACCTGCTCCCAGTTGAAGCCGTTACGGTGATTCTGGGTGACCTGGTAGCCCTGGATGCCGACTTCCTGGAAGGTGCCGATGAGGGTGTCCAGCGCCATGTGCCGGACGATGAAGGTCGCCACCTTCTGCCCGACGAGTTTGGCGAGATGCTGGATGATCCGGTTCATCAACCGCTGGGCCAGAATTCGGATGCCGACCCGGGTCAAACCGATCGCCGCCGCCTGCACCGCGGGCGCGGTCGGCGGAAAGGCCCATGCCGCGGCGAGTTCGATGGCGAGCAGCGCCAGCGACGAGATCATCATCAGCTGGGCGTAATCCATCTCGGTGCCGACCGCGTCCGCCGAGGCGGCCATTCCCTCGAAATACTCGATCAGCTTTTCCAGCGACTGGTCACCGCTGCGCAGTTGATCGAAAGCCGCGGTCATCGCCGCGAGGCCTTCCCCCTGCGGATAGGCGGCGATCGAGGCCGCCTTGGCATCGTCGATATCGTCGAGGATGGCGCGCAGCCCACCGGCGGCGGTGCGCCAGTCGTCGGCGATACCCCACATGCCCTCGGGTTCACCGGCGGGCCAATCCGAACCGGCAACCCACTCCAGCCAGCGCAGATACCCGGGTAACTCTGCCATCAGCGGCTACGCGTCCGTCGCGGCCGGTCAGTCGAACTGACTCTCGTTATCCTTTTCCAGCTGCCGTAACTGCCTCGCCGTGTCGTACTGGGTGGTGCTGAAATTGTCGAAGGATCCGGCGATCGCCGCGGCGCTCGTCTTCAGGTTGCCCCTCGACGACAGGTAGCCCTCCGGACCGTCGGAGAATCGCCTCCCCATCTCGTCGTCCCCCCAGGGCGCGCCGCGACCGGCCAGCGAGGCGTCCAGGGTACCCATCACGGTATTGATGGCATCGCGCACGCGGCCGGTTTTACCCGCCGCGATATCCAGCAGATTCGGGTAGTTCTCGACAGTGCCCATGAGTACCGCTCCTAGGACCGCGTGATGAGCACGGCCGCCACCTGTTATCTCGATGTTCGCGTCCGCCGACCATGCCAGCGTCAGACGACAACCGAGTAGCGCCGACATGAACGAGCAGTGCCGCCGAACCGACATCCATCCCGAATGATCCGATCCCGCAACGGCTCCCGCCGCCGGGTCGCGGTGCGGGCGCACCCCCGTGACGTGCGAGGATCGGACTATGCGGGTACTGCTGCAACGCGTCACCTCCGCCCGGGTCACCGTCGACGACGAAGTGGCCGGGCGGATCGAGCCGAACCCGCAGGGCCTGGTAGCTCTGGTCGGCATCACCCACTCCGACGACCTCGCGACGGTGAAAGCGCTGGCGGACAAGGCCTGGCGCTTACGAATCCTCGACGGCGAGCGTTCGGCCGCCGACCTGGACGCCCCGATCCTCGTGGTCAGCCAGTTCACCCTCTACGCCGACACCGCGAAGGGTCGCAGACCGTCGTGGAACTCCGCGGCCCCGCGCCCGCACGCCGAACCACTGGTCGACGCGTTCGTCGACGAACTACGTGCCCTGGGCGCCACGGTGGCGACGGGCCGCTTCGGCGCGGATATGCGCGTCGAACTCACCAATGACGGTCCGGTGACGGTCATGCTGGAGATCTGACCCGGTCGGCTCCACCCGCTTTCACAGGCTGCCTCGCCCTATCCGCCCGACCGAAGGAATCCATCGCGAGTCCACGGAACGGCCCAGGTAAAACCCTTTCCGCAGCGGCGACGCCCCGCATGTGGCACACTCTGCGATCAGCGAGTACGTCCTTATGACGTGGCGTGTGCGGAAGGTGATGCGCGAGTTGGAGATCGCGATGGAATTGAGTGCGATCGAGCGTCGAGCGGCGGTAGACCGCAGTACGGCACGGGACAGGTCGGCCGAGAGCGAACTGGCTCTCGCGGCCACGCTGTGCGAACTGGCCAAGGCGCTGCTGGCGACGAGAACCAACGGGGCCCCGCGCGACCGTACCGCCGATGCGATCGCCCCGGCCCAGGAAGCCGTCGGTATCCGGCTGCATTGGCTCGCCAATGGACAGGTCACCGCCCGTCATGCCGGTGATGTGCAGGAAGCGTTGCGCGTTTTCGAGCAGGCCACCCGCCAGACCGGGCACCGCGAACTCGCCGTGAGCACCATTCGCAATGCCTGCCACACCTATCGGCAGGTGGCGCAGCAGTACCCGCACGTGGCGGGGACCTGTGCGGACGGACTCGGTAAATGCGGGGTGTGGCTGGGCAGACTCGATCAGGATTCCGCCGTCGCCGCCACCGCGGACGCGGCCCGCATTCGCGCGGATCTGGCGGGCGCGACGCCGGAGCTGGCGGGGAAGTATCTGGCCAGCCTGAGCACACTGCTGCGCACCTTGATGGTGGGGCGTTCCCGCAAACAAGCGATATCGATGTATCGGGAACGGTATTCGTCGTTCACCCCGATGAGTTTGCAGATCCGGCTGCGCGCCTGCGCGGTCAACGATCTCGATCTCACCCCGAAATCGTTGGCCGCTCTGCTGGAATTGGAATGCCGGACGCTGGAGCAGGCCGGGCGGGTGACCCAGCAGCAGATCCTGCGAAAGACCTCCGGTGATCTGTCGACCGTCGAAGAGATTAACTGGCGGTTGGCGCTGGTCGGCATGCGACCGTTGACACCGGGCTCCGATCCGGAACCACCGTCGATGCCGGTGGAGATCGGGGCGACCTTCGGCGCGATCGGTGTGCGTTGCCCGGATCGCGATGCCATCGCCAAGATCAAAGCGGCCATCACCGTGGCGTACGGAACCGACGACGTGCAGCCGGTCGACAACGCCACATATTCGGCCGAGGCTTCCGAGTCGGCGATCGGAGCGGCCGAACTCAACACCGCGAGCACACTCGGCGAGGATGTCGTGGTCATCGAGATGTCCGACGGCGGCTGGATCACCGTGATGAGCCTGAACTGGGAACTCACCCCGGTAGGCAAACATCCACTGGCCCTGCGTCTTTCGCAGGACTGGCCGGTCATCACGGTGAACGCCACCGAGAATCTGTCCTACGAACTGTGCCGGTACGACGGCGGCAAGCCGACCGAATACGCGGCACTCGGCCGACCGCCGGGTTCGGCCACCCTGGACGAGCCGTTGCGGCCGTTGGACTTCGAATGGCTGTCCGCCTACGGTGCGCATTTCGCCACCGAGAACAAATTGCGGGTCGCCTTCGGCAACACCAAGAGTTTCGCCAACCTCACCTATCTGCCGGAGGCAGGTATCCGGCAGATCCGCAAAACGGTGCCGCTGATCGATCACGATCACGTGTTGTTCTTCCGCAAGAGCCCTTCCTGATCGGTGCCCTCGTGGGCGCGTGGAAGAGGACTGTCGTGCGAGAGTGGTAGCGGGCGGGCCCGGTCCACGCGGACATTCTCGGCCGCGCCTGACGGTGTCCTGTCGGGCCGCGGCGAGAATGGCCGGCCAGGCCGGGCCCTTCCGCCGACTACCCCTTCCCTCTGCCCCGCCAACAGTAACTCGCAGCGCCCCGAAAAACGCCCCCGGTGGCGCGAACTCGGCGATCCGCGGCTACGGCAGCGGAATCCACTGGCCGAAGATCCAGAAGCCGTGCGGCGACGGCTGCTGCTGACGCTGTTGCTGCGGCTCCTGACGCTGCGGCTCCTGACGCTGCTGTTCGGGCACCGCTCCGCGGCCGCGATCGTCATGTCCCGGATCCGCGCTCGCGACACCCGCGCCGAGCCCGAGAGCGGCCAGCGCGACTCCCCCGACCATCGTCGCCTTCGCCACCTTCGTCTTCAGCACCCGCATATCGATTGCTCCTTGTGTCATCCGGTCGCGTGGTCGTGTTCGACCCGCACCATCGACCTTCGTCCCCCGACCTCGAGGTAGGCCGAGTCCGCGCTGGGAAGTCGCTGGCAGCGGGTGGAACAGCTACCGACGAGATCGCCCACCCGATCGATTCACGGGACGGGCCGGTCGCCAGGCAGGGGGTGGCCTGGCCGAACATCAGGAATTCACCAACCTGATCTGGAGGTCAGGAAAGTCCGATTTCGTGACGCCGGATTTCTCGACACCCAAGGAAGGTTGCCGGAAAAGTCCACCCGATCTAATCCGCCTGTTGATCGGAAAGTGGAGGCCAGAGGATTCCGACGCGATCCGGGCCGAATACCCCTTCCCGATCGATACGCCTGGTCGGACCTCGAATTCTGAGTGATCGGATAGGAACGCGTCTGAGCACGGACTCGGCGAGTCCGTGCTCAGACGCTGTGTTCAGTTGGGTGCGCCCATTACGGGCGCGGGCTCACCAGGAGCTCTTGTGCACGCCGGGGAGCTCGCCGCGGTGCGCCATTTCGCGCAGGCAGATGCGGCAGAGGCCGAACTTGCGGAAGACCGCGTGCGGGCGACCGCAGCGCTGGCAGCGGGTGTAGCCGCGGACCGCGAACTTCGGCTTGGCGTTGGCCTTGTTGACCAGTGCTTTCTTAGCCATGTGCTCAGTTCTCCTTGAACGGGAAGCCGAGGTGCTTGAGCAGGGCACGGCCTTCTTCGTTATTGGTCGCGGTGGTGACCACGGTGATGTCCATACCGCGCGGACGGTCGATGGAGTCCACGTCGATCTCGTGGAACATCGACTGCTCGCTCAGGCCGAACGTGTAGTTGCCGTTGCCGTCGAACTGCTTCGGCGACAGGCCGCGGAAGTCGCGGATACGGGGCAGCGCGATGGAGACCAGGCGGTCCAGGAACTCCCACATGCGATCGCCACGCAGGGTGACCTTCGCGCCGATGGGCATTCCCTCACGCAGCTTGAACTGCGCGATGGACTTGGTCGCCTTGCGGATTTCCGGCTTCTGGCCGGTGATCAGCTCGAGATCCTTGACGGCGCCGTTGATCAGCTTCGCGTCACGGGCGGCGTCGCCGACACCCATGTTCACGACGACCTTGACCACGCCGGGGATCTGCATGACGTTGGCGTAGTTGAACTCGCCGTTCAGCGCGTCCTTGATCTCGGCGCGGTAGCGCGCCTTGAGCCGGGGCTGGACTTTCTCGGAGGTGGTCATATCAGATGTCCTTCCCGTTCTTACGGGAGATCCGGACGCGCTTGCCGCTCTCCTCGTCGGTGCGGTAGCCGACGCGAGTCGGGTTGCCGTCCGAGTCGACGATCATCACGTTGGACACGTGGATCGGAGCTTCCTGGGTCACGATGCCGCCCGAGGAGGCGCCGCGCTGGTTGGCCGAATCCGCGACGTGCTTCTTGATCCGGTTCACGCCTTCGACGAGGACCTTGTTGTTCGCCGGGTAGGCCTGGATGACCTTGCCCTTGGCGCCCTTGTCCTTGCCCGCGATGACGAGAACGGTGTCACCCTTGTGCACCTTCATGTCAGAGCACCTCCGGAGCCAGCGAGACGATCTTCATGAACTTCTTGTCGCGCAGTTCGCGCCCGACCGGGCCGAAGATGCGGGTGCCGCGAGGATCGTTGTCCGGCTTGATCAGCACGGCCGCGTTCTCGTCGAACTTGATGTAGGAACCGTCCGGACGGCGGCGCTCCTTGACGGTGCGCACGATGACGGCCTTGACGACGTCACCCCGCTTGACGTTGCCACCGGGGATGGCGTCCTTGACAGTGGCGACGATGATGTCGCCGATTCCGGCATAGCGGCGCGACGAACCACCGAGAACGCGGATGCAAAGGATTTCCTTCGCTCCCGTGTTGTCGGCGACGCGCAGCCGCGACTCCTGCTGAATCACTTCAGCCTCCTTGACCTGGACGTATAAGCACGCCGGATTGCCGACCCGACGGGCATGGTCATGTCACCACCCGAACGCGCGCCTACCAGCGGTTTCATCGGATCCGAGTGGAAACTCGGACGCCGACCACTGGGGGTTCACGGCCGGATCGCGGGTACAGCTCCCGCAGGCAACCGGTCAAGCATAGGCGAAGCCCCAGGTCCGGCCAAAATCGGGGTCGGTCAGGGGTCTGTCGGGGGCCGCGAACTGAGGCGGCGCTGTGAATTCGCGCCCGCCACCCGTCACCCCGGTAGCCTCGGTCCGAATACCGGCTGCCATTTCGTAACGCGTGCGGCGTCGCCGCATCGGGGAGAGGATTCTCGTGACATCATCCGGTCGTCCGGTCCAACTGGATCGCCGCACCTTCCTGGTCGCGCTCGGTGTCGCCGCGCCCGCCGCCGCCTTCCTGGCTTCTTGTTCGACCGATTCGGACAACCAGCAGGTACGGCTGACCGGTGTGGACATGGGCGGGGCCGACAACGCGATCCGGCCGCAGGACGATCTGTACCGGCACGTCAACGGGACCTGGCTGCGCGACTACCGGTTGCCGCCGGACAAATCCACCGTCGGCGCGATCACCGAGGCGAACGATCGGACCCTCGATCAGCTGCGCGCGATCATCGAGGGCATCGAGAATCCGAAGTCGGGTACCCCGGAACAGCAGATCCGCGATCTCTACGACGCCAGGTTGGACACCGACGAGATCGAACGGCTGGGCATGACGCCGCTGGCCGATCTGTACGCCGCCATCGACGGCGCGGCCACCAAGGCCGATCTGGCCAAGGTGATGGCACAACTGCCGATCGGCGGGCTGATCGGGATCGGCATCGGGATCGATCGGAAGAATTCGACGGCCTATATCCCGACCATCGGCCAATCCGGACTCGGCCTCGGTGAGCAGTACTACCGCAAGCCCGAATTCGCCACCCAGCTCGCGGGCTACAAGACCTACCTGGAGAAGATGGCGGCGGGCGCGGGCTTCCCCGATCCCGTGGGTATGGCCCAGCGGGTGGTCGCGCTGGAGACCAGGATGGCGGCGGCGCACTGGGACAATGTCCGGCTGCGCAACACCGATGCCACCTACAACCCGATGAGCTGGGCCGAATTGGTCGCGCTCGCGCCGCAATTCGACTGGGAACCGTGGATGGCGGGCAATACCGACCGGCCGCGGGCGCTGTTCGAGCGTCTGGTCGTCGGGCAGCCGTCGTATGTCACCGCGGCGGGACAGTTGTGGACCGAAGTCGATATCGCGCAGTGGCGTGAGTACCTGAAACTACAGACGACCGCGTCGTTCGCGCGTTTCCTGCCCAAGGCCATCTCCGACGCCCGATTCGATTTCGTGGGCCGGGTGCTCAGCGGGCTGGAGGAGCGCCCGGAACTGTGGAAGTCGGCGGTCGGCGTCGTCGACGACAATCTCGGCGACCAGCTCGGCAAACTGTATGTCGCCAAGCATTTCCCGCCCGCGGCGAAGGAACGGGCCAAGGCGATGGTGGCCGACCTGATGGCCGCCTACAAGGACAATTTCACCAATTCCTCGTGGATGTCGCAGCCCACCCGCGACGCGTCGATCGCCAAGCTCGACAAGATGAACGTGAAGATCGGCTACACGGACAAGTGGGACGACTACTCCAAGCTGGTCATCACGCCGGGCAAACTGGTCGAATCACTGCGCGCGGTCAATATCTTCGAGTCGAAGCGGGCCTTCGACCGGCTCGGCACTCCGGTCGACAAGGCGGAATGGTCGATGTCGCCGCAGACGGTGAACGCCTACTACTCCCCGACCAACAACGAGATCGTCTTTCCCGCCGCCTACCTGCAACCGCCGTTCTTCGACAAGGACGCCACCACCGCGGTCAATTTCGGCGCGGTCGGTGCGACGATCGGCCACGAGATCGGTCACGGCTTCGACGATCAGGGTGCCAAATACGACGGTGACGGCAATCGGCGCGACTGGTGGACCCCGGAGGATCTGCGCGCGTTCGAGGCCAAGACCGAACAGATCATCGGCCAGTACAACGCGCTGACCCCGGAGGGGCTCGATCCGGCCACCTACCACGTCGACGGGGCTCTCACGGTCGGCGAGAACCTGGCCGACCTGCGCGGATTGCAGATCGCGCTGGCCGCGTACCGGATCGCCGCGCGGCGCGAGGGCGTCGAGCCGAACTACCGCGAGATGTTCCTCGCCCACGCCAGGGCGTGGCGGGAGAAGCAGACCGACGAATACACCATCCAGTTGTTGCAGGACACCCACTCCCCCAACGAGTTCCGGTGCAATCAGGTGGTCCGCAACATCGCCGAGTTCTACACCACGTTCGGGGTGCTCGAAGCCGACAAGCTGTTCCTGCCCGCGGATCAGCGCGTCGCGTTGTGAGTCGCGTCCGGCGGCACGCGACGCGTGCCGCCGGGGGCGGGAGTTCCGCTCAGCGGGCCGCTACCGTGACCGGGACGATCCGGTCCGCTTCGGCGAGTTCCTCGTCCTCGTCGCGCGCGCGGTCGTTACCCGCGAACCAGGAGGCGAAGGCCGCCAGCAGCATCATGACCGCGGCCGCGATGAAGACCACGACCAGTCCGGAGTGGAACGGCCCGGTGAGCAGGTTCGGGAAGAATTCCTGACCGGTCAGCACGTCGGCGTTCACGCCGGGTTTGCTCAATTCGCCCGAGGGGCCGAGTAGCTCCTCGATCGGGTTGAACCCGAGGAAGGCCGCGAACATACTCGCCACCGGCGGCATCCCCGCCAGTTCGGAGGCCGCTCCGGCCGAGACGCCCTGGGCGCGCAGGCCCGCGTCGAGGGCCGAGGGCAGGGTGGCCGCGAGGCCGACGACCATGAGGGAGAAGAAGATTCCCATGGACAGGGCGTTGCCGCCGTTGAACAGGGTGCCGCGCATTCCCGACGCGGCCCCGCGCTGCGAGGCGGGCACGCTCGACATGATGGCGGCGGTGTTGGGCGAGAAGAACAGTCCGCTGCCGATGCCGTTGAGCAGGATGATCAGCGCGAAGACCCGGTAGTCGAAATCGACGGGGATGACGAGCATCAGGATGAAGGTGAGGCCGGTGAGCAGCGCCCCGCCGGTGGTGAGCAGGCGCGCTCCGTAGCGATCGGAGAGCCAGCCCGATACCGGCCCGGCGGCCAGGAATCCCACGGTCAGCGGCAGTAGGTAGATACCCGCCCACAGCGGAGTCTTCTCGAAGTCGTAGCCGTGCAGCGGCAACCAGATGCCCTGCAACCAGATGATCAGCATGAACTGCATGCCGCCGCGGCCGATGGAGGCCATCAGATTCGCGAAATTTCCGAGTCCGAACGCGCGGTTGCGAAACAGCGCGAGGTCGAACATGGGTTGCGCGACGCGTTTCTCCACCACGCAGAACGCGACGAGCAGGGCGAGCCCGCCGAGGACGGAGCCGAGGACGAAGGGACTGGTCCAGCCGGTGGCGTGGCCGCCGTGCGGCTGGATTCCGTAGGTGATGCCGGTGAGCAGTGCGGTGAGGCCGAGACCGAAGGTGATGGTGCCCGCCCAGTCCAGCCTGCCCGAGGTGCGCACGCCCACTTCGTGCAGTGAGCGATACGACCACACCGCGCCGATGATGCCGATCGGGACGCTCACCCAGAACACCGCGCGCCAATCCCATTCCGAGAGCACACCGCCGATGAGCAGGCCGAGGAACGATCCGGCCACCGCGGCGACCATATTGATTCCCAGTGCGGTACCGCGCTGATGGGCCGGGAAGGCGTCGGTCAGGATCGCGGAGGAGTTCGCCATCAGCATGGCGCCGCCGACACCCTGCACCACGCGCCAGACGATGATCCACATCGCCCCGGCCCCGCCGTGCCACGGATCGAAGGACAGCGCGACGGCGCAGATGGCGAATACCGTGAAGCCGAGGTTGTAGATCCGCACCCTGCCGTAGATATCGCCGAGCCGCCCGAACATGACGACGAGGACCGCGGTGGCGAGCAGATATCCCATCAGCATCCACAGCAGATAACCGACATTGCCCGCGTCCAGCGGATTCAGGCCGATTCCGCGGAAGATGGCGGGCAGCGAGATCAGCAGGATGGACGAGTTGATGGCGGTGAGCAACACCCCGAGGGTGGTGTTGGTCAGCACGATCCATGTGTAGCGGGGATGGTCCCGGTCGTAGCGAAGTCGGCGCCGGATGGTCCGGACATCGCCCTGGTCGAGATCGACGGATTGATCGGTCACGGCAGCCCTTCGGAGATATTTACCTCAGCAAACTATATAGTTAGCGTATGTAACGATCAAGTCGCGATCCCGTCACCCGGACCCGGCCCACCCCTTCAGCGGAAGGGGTTGAATAGGTTAGGCTTGGCTGACTTGCCCTGTCGGCTCCGCGCCGAGACCGGGGCCGTCTCGCCCAGATCGGCTCGACCAGCGGAGGTAAGCGGCTTGTCCGCCGTCACATATCCCGACCAGACCAGGTTCGCGCTGCGCACCGGCGTCACCTGCCTGACCACACCGGCGGGCGCGATACTGCTGAACCCACCGCACAACGAGAAGCTGACCGGCCTCGCGGGCGGACAACTCCACGCGCTCAAAACCCTCAACAAGGGACCCGCGACCGTCGCCGAGATGGCGGCCGGAGCGGACGGCGCCGATGTGGCGGGCCTGATGGATCGGCTCGCCGACGCGGGCTGGCTCGCGGTCACCGTCCGTGACGGCGGGCGTGACCTCTACACGATCCGTCCGTTCGGGCAGCCCGCCCCGCGCCCGACGACCCCGCCGCGCTGGTCCGCGACGCTGTCCAAATTCGCGGTACTGCACCGGGATTCGGAGGGTTTCGTCCTCGAGCACCCGCGCGGTTGGTGCGATCTGCGGATCCACGACCCCCGACTGCTCGCCCTGCTCGACGGACCGGGCGCGGCCGACGCCAATGTGCCGATCGCGGTCAAGACGCAATTCGCCGAAGACCTGCACTGGTGCGGATTCATGGTTCCGGACGAGACCAGCGAGGACCGCGAGTTCGGCACCCGCAGCTGGAGCGCGCCCGATCTGTGGTTCCACCGTCGCAGCACGCTCGGCGAACGCACCGTCACCTGGGAGCATTTCGGCCCGACCAAATGGGGTAAGGGCCAGTTCCCGCAGCCCGCGGCGCGCAAGCCGAACTACCCCGGCGAGCCGGTCGCGCTGGCCACGCCGGATCTGACCGCCAGACGCGAGCAGGATCCGAGTCTGACGGCCGTCCTCGAGGACCGGGTCTCGACGCGGGCATTCGACGACGCGCGTCCGATCACCGTGGAGCAGTTGGCCGAACTGCTGTACCGCACGGGACGCACCCGCGGCAGCCAGACCGTCGGCGAAGGCGAAGAACTCCTCTCGCGGCCCTACCCCTCCGGTGGCGGTGTCTACGAACTCGAGCTGTACCCGGTGGTGCGCAATGTCGCCGGCTTGGCGCCGGGCATGTATCACTACGACTCGTTCGACCATGTGCTGCGGCCGGTCGCCGACGCGGATTCGCCCGCGGTGTCACGGTTGCTGAAGTCGACGCGCGCGACGTTGGCCGAGGGCGCCGATCCGCAGGTGCTGCTCATCATGGCGGCCCGCTCCGGACGGGTCATGTGGACCTACGAGCAGGTCGCCTATGCCGTCATCCTCAAGCACGTCGGCGTCCTGATGCAGACCATCTACCTGGCGTCGACGGCGATGGGTCTCGGCGCGTGCGCCCAGGGGTTCGGTGATACCGCCGCCTTCGTGTCCGCGGCCGGTGTCGACGAGCTGGAGGAATGCAGCGTGGGGAGCATGATCATCGGTTCCCCGGCACCGCGCTGAGCCCCGAGCGATCGGTGGCGATGTAGGCCGATTCGGCCTCGGGCCACCGATCCGCCAGTGCCAACAGGTGGCGCAATTCCACGTCGTGACTGTCCGCGCTCGAACGTGCGGGGAGTCCGAGTTGCGCGCCGCGCAGGATCTCCAGGGCGCGGCGGCCGATGTCGTCGTCGTGATCACCGCCGGCCTGCCTGCGCAGATGCAGCAGCGCGTCGCGGATCTCGATCGCCATCCGATATCGCCGCTCGGCCGGTGCGCGAGGCGTGTCGTCGGGGGTCAACGCGACGTGGGGCACCGCGTCGGTGAGCGCGGCCCACAGCGGGCGCAGCCTGCGGCAATCCCGGCTGTCCCGGTCCCACCCGAATCGCACCGCCGCGATGCGCGCCAGCGGGATCGCCAGCAACGTCGTGATGACGGCGAGGGAGGTGAAACCGGCCAGCGCCCAGACCTTTCCCGGATCGTCCGGCGGCACCCCCCACCGGTAGCGCACGAGCAGAATGGCGGCGTAACAGGCCCAGAACACGCCGACACCGATCAGCGCGCCGTAGGCGACCCGTTCCCCCACCTGGGTCTCGGCGGAGCGGAACTCGCGCAGACTCGCGCGCATCAGCAGGAATCCGGACACGGCGAGTGGAAGGCCCGAGCCCGCGGAGCAGATGCTGTGCCACCGCGAGGAGATCTCGACGGGTATCAGATGCACTACGACCGCCATATTGACCAGCACGGCCGACACCGCTCCCCCCAGGGCGACCAGGTCGTATCGGCGCTGACGGCGGTGGGCGTCCGGCCCGCTCCCGCCGTCGAGCATCCGCGCGACACCGTATATCGCGCTCGTGGTGAAGAATCCCGTGATCGCGCTCACATGACCGACGACGACGGGAACAGCGGACGAGGTGGTCGCCAATCCGATGAGCATGCCGACACCGGCCAGGCCGAGCGCTCGGTTGATCAGGCGGTCGACCGCGCTGTCGCGAACGAAGAACCACCGCAGGATGGTGACCACGATCGCGTAACCGGTGATCACCAGTACGGGAAGGACGGGCACGCCGGTCACGAGCGCGTATTCCGCTCGGCCGCCACCCCGATCACGCCAACGGCCCGATTCCTCATGGACCGAAACGATAGGCGCGCGCGGCACGGAAAGCACCGCCGGGTGCGCTGCCCCGCCATCGGCTCAGGCCTCGGCGAGGATCTCCTCGTCCGACATCGCGGCGACCTCGAGGTAGAGGCGCGCGACGGCGGACAACCGGTCCGGCGTGCCGCGATCGGCTTCCCGTTTGCCGAGCCGCTCGGCCAGACTCGCGACGGTGCGGGTCGCGAAGATATCGGCGACCAGCGCGTGGTCGACCTCCAGCCATTCCCTGACCCTCGCGATGACCGTGGTGGCCAGCACCGAATCGCCACCGAGGGCGAAGAAGTCGTCGTGCACGCCGACCGATTCCGCGCCGAGCACCCCGGCGACGATATCGGCGAGCGCGGCCTCGACCTCGTTGCGCGCGGCGCCGTTCGCGGTATCGCCCGCGCCCGGTTCGAGTAGCGCGATCACGGCCCGGCGATCCAGTTTGCCGTTATCGGTGAGCGGCATCCTTTCGAGATATTCGACCCTGGTCGGAATCATGTAGCCGGGCAACAGATCCGCGACGGCCGCGGTGATGTCACCGAGGGCGATGTCACCGATGGCGTCGCCGTCGCCCGCGATCGCGGCGACCAGTTTGGGCGCGCCCGCGCCGACGACGGCCGCGACGGCGTGCCGCACACCGGGCACCGTGCGCAACGCGCTCTCCACCTCGCCGAGTTCGACGCGGTAGCCTCGGATCTGCACTTGGTGGTCGGCGCGGCCGAGGAATTCGATGGTGCCGTCGGGCCAGTACCTGGCCATATCGCCGGTCCGGTACCAGCGCAGACCCTCGTATTCGACGAATCGCTCGGCGGTGCGTTCGGGATCGTTGCGATAGCCCGAGGCGACATTGGCTCCGCCGACCCAGAATTCGCCCGGTACCCAGTCGGGGCAGTCCCGCCCGGCGGGTGAGACTACCCGGCACCGCACATTGCGCAGCGGAATTCCGAACGGCACCGTCGCCCACTCGGCGGGCGGTTCGCCGACGACCTCGCAGACGGTGTTGTGGATGGATGTCTCGGTGGCCCCGCCCAATCCGGAGAAGCGGCAGCCCGGCACCTGGGCGGCCAGCCGCCGCGCCAGATCCGCACCGACCCAGTCGCCGCCGAGCGTCACCGCCCGCAGCGAATCGCCCAGCCGGTCACCGCCGATCTCCAGGATCATGTCGAGCATGCTCGGCACGCAGTTCAGGATCGAGACCCGGTGGTGGCGTAGCAGTTCCACCCAGCTGGTGGCTTCGGCGCGCTGCTCGGAGTCGACGGCGACGATCGAGCCGCCGACGGCGAACATGCCGAAGATGTCGTAGACCGACGCGTCGAATTCCAACGCGGACAGGGCGAGTACGCGATCGGCGTCCCCGACGTCGAACCACTCGTTGACCGCGTCGATGGTGTTCATCGCGCCCCGGTGCGGCACATCGACGCCCTTGGGCACACCCGTGGAACCGGAGGTGAAGATCACGTAGGCGATCGCGTCGGTCTCGGGCACGACCGGCGCGGGCAGGGGTTGCGCGTACTCGCTCGCGGCATCGATGCTCAGGCACGGGATCGGCACACCCATATCGGCGCCGGGGACCGTCAACGCCGCGACGATCGCGCCGGTGCGCAGGATTTCGGCACGCCTGCCGACCGGCTGATCGAAGCCGATGGGCACGTAGGTCGCGCCCGCGGCGAGGACACCGAGGACGGCCAGGATCTGATTCGGCCCCTTGGGCAACTGGACCGCGACGGCGTCACCGGGCCGCACGCCTTCGGCATTCAGCGCCCCGGCGACGGCGAGCGCGCGGGCGGCGAGTTCCCCGTAGGTCCATCGGCCCGTCTCGGATCCGAGGCCCCACACCACGGCGGAAGCGCCGGGGGTGTATCCGGCGTAGTCGAAGAAACCCTCGTGCAGGCAGCGCCCGCTGACCGGGCCGTCGGTCGCGTTGACCGCGGCCCTGACCTCGGCCTGCGCGCGCGGCAGCCGGACCGCGGCTTCGGCGTTCCAGCCCGCCTCGCCGTCGCCGAGCCGACCGATCGCCGTGGTGTAGTGGTCGAACATCGCGTCGACCAGACCGGGCGGGAACGCCGACTCGCGAACGTCCCAGTTGAGCAGCAGACCGCCGCGTACCTCGGTGACCTGGGCGTCGAGCAGGACCTGCGGGCCCTGCGAGATGATCCAGACCGGTTCGCCGAAGGTTTCGGTGACCCGATCGGCGAACAGTTCGCCCAGATTCAGCGCGCTGGTGTAGACGACGGGGGCCAGTACCGGTTCGCCGCGATGCCTGCCCAGATCGCGCAGCACCTCCAGGCCGGAATAGGCGGTGTGCGCGCCGCTTTCGTGCATGGCGCGCTGTAACGCGGCGGCCCGTTCGGTCACCGACATGTTCGCGGTGACGTCGACCTCGAGCATGATCGAGGAGGTGAAATCACCGATCACCCGGTCGATTTCGGGATGTACCGGCTCGCGGTGGAACAGCGGGACGTTCAACAGGAATCTGCTCTGCGCGGACCAGCCGCCGATGGTCTCGGCGAAGATCGCCGCCAAGGCCATGGCCGGGGTGATGCCGCGCTGATGCGCCGCGGCGAGCAGTCGGCCCTTGGCCTCGGGCGCCAGCCAGTGGTCGTAGCGGACCGTGCGCTCGGGTGCGTTGCGGTCACCCACGGGGACGGTCGGAAGTTCCGGCGCGCCGGGCAGTTCCGGCAGGCGCTCTTGCCACCATCGCCGGTCGCGTTCGCGGGCGGCGGCGTTGTCGTCGCGTTCGATGCGGTACCGGCGATAGGTGTAGCCGGGGGCCGACACGGTCGCGCCGTGGTAGAGCTCGGCGAGTTCGGAGATCAGCACGCGGTAGCTCATGGCGTCGCCCGCCAGCATGTCGACGTCGAGATGCAGTCTGGCGCTGTCCTCGTCGCGCAGGGTGAGCGTGATATCGATGACCTGGCCGTCTTCGATGGCCAGACGCTGGTGGGTCTTGCGGTCGCGCAGTTCGAGCAGGGCGGCCTCGGTCGCTTCGGCGGTCTCGCCTCGTAGATCGACCACGGCGAATACCGGTCGGCCGGGCTTCGCCATGGTCTGCTGGGTGCCGTCGGGCAGGAATCTGGTTCGCAGCATCGGGTGCGCGGCGATCAGATCGGTCACCGCGTGTTCGAGTCGCACCGGATCGATACGGCCACCGTCGAATTCGACGTAGAGGTGAGCCGCGACGCCGCCGAGTTCCTGCTCGTCGGACCGCCCGATCCAGTACGCGTGCTGCATGGTGGCCAGCGGGAACGGCGCGTCGGCGGTGTCGGCGGTGTCCGGTTCGACCGAGGACTGTTCTTCGTCCGAGTCGACCGGCGCGACGGCGGCGTCGACGCCGAGCAGGGCGTGCCACGACTCCACCGTCGGAGTGGCGGCGAGCTGCGCGAAATTGATGTCGGCTCCGCGTTTGCGCCAGCCGCCCGCGAGTTTCATCGTGCGGATCGAGTCCAGGCCCAGCTGGATGAGATCGTCGTGATCGGCGATATCGCCCGCCGCGATACCGAGTTGACCCGCCACCGCGGCCCTGATCTCGTCCCTGCTGATACTCGACGTGCCGTCGTGCGGCTGCCGTGCCGACTCCATGGCCTTCACTCCCCTCGGCCGCGTACGCCGATGAACACTCGCTGATCCAGCAGGGCCACCGGATGGTCGCCCTCGGGCAGGACGAGTTCCGGGTGCAGCCCCGCCGCCACCAGTTGCTCGCGCCATTCCCGTTCGGTCAGGAAGATCCGATCCGTGCCCGCGCGCACGTCGGTCAGTCCCGCGTGCGGCTGATCCTGGCCGGGCGACATCAGGAAGTGCACGGAGGTCAGCTGTTCGCAATGCGCGTGGCAGGTCTCGATGATCACTACCGCGCCACCGGGATTCAGCAGATCGTGCAATTGCCTCAGGGTCACCCCGATGTCGAAGGCGTTGTGCAGCACGTTGGCGGCGATCACGATGTCGTAGCGCGGCTGCTTCGCCAGATCCGCGTTCATGTCGACGAGTCCGTAACGCATCCACGGATAGTCGGCGAACCGGGCCTTGGCCGCCTCGAGGAAGAACGTGGACACATCGGTGAAGTGGTATTCGACCGGCAGCCCGGACAGCGCCGCGGTGACGTCGTCGGTGGTGCCGCCGATGCCCGCGCCCAGTTCCAGGACGCGCACCGGCGATCGGTCACCGCGCAGGCCGTCGACCAGGTCCGCGACCGCCCGGCCCGCAGCCAGATTCAGATAGCGGCTGCTGAGATTGTCGCGGTAGGCGGCCTCGGCGGTGGTCATATCCCCATCGGGGAACAACAACTCCTGCAATCGCATGGTGTCGGTGGCGAGTTCGGTCAGGTGATCGTCGGAGGCTTGGAGGAAGGTCGCGAGGGGACGCGAGTAGCCCAGATCGGCACACACCTGGACCAGGTCGGGCCGGATCGGCGACCGAACCGCGCGTACGAAGCGGTAGCCGCTGTCCACGTCGCCCTCGACGCTGCCGTGCGCGCCGAGTGCCTGTAACCACTGGCGCAGCAGCCAACGGTGGCGCGGCGCGAAGTCCATCCGATCGGCGATATCGTCGACGGTGCGAATATCGCTGTCGGACAACGCGGGTCGCACCGCCGCGAGCATGGCCCGCAGGCCGAACAGGTCGATGTCCGCACGCGCGGACTCGAACCGCCGCGCGTCGAAATCGTCCGGAACGGCGTGCTGGGCGGCGAGTTTCGCCCTGGCGATCCGTTCGGAAGGGCTCACCACAGCGCCCGACGGCAGCGTTTCCACCACGGGGGCCGAACGCGTCGGCGGCGCGACCGAGGCGCCGACGGCTTCGGGCGCGGCGCGACCGCCGTGCTCGGTGCCGACGAGGCGCACCACGTCGGCGAGCGAGGCTCCGCCGATGAGATCGGCCACGGGCAGATCGGCGCCGAACGCGCTCTTGACCCGCCTGCGCAGTTCGAGCGCTTGCAGCGAATCGAGCCCGATGGCGACCAGCGGCTTGGTGGCGTCGATGGTCTCGACATCGTCGGCGCCGATGATCTCGGCGAGCAGTCGGGTCACGCGCGCCGACACATCACCGCCTCCCGTCACCGGGGCCGGGGCGGTGAGCGCCGGTACCGGGGCCGCCGCGGCCCCGGTGGCGGTGGGAGTCCGGAGTCCGGACAGCAGGGGGCCGTAGCCGAACGCGCCGAAGACGGTACGTCCGCGATCCCAGTCGAAGGCGGCCACGACCGCGTTGCCGGTCAGCCCGCCGAGACCGAGCGTGATCGCGTCCGCCGACGCCATCGGCAGGTAACCGACCTCGGCCAGTCGCGCGATATCGCCGTTGCCCTGACCTTCGAAGACCGACCACTGACCCCACTGCACCGAGACGCAGTCCAGACCGTCGGCCCGGCGACGACGCGCGAACGCGTCGACCATCCGATTGGCGGCGGCGTAGACCACGGTGCCGCGCCCGCCGAGCGTGGCGGCCAGCGAGGAGCACAGCACGATCCGGCAGTCGGCGGACAGGTTCACGGTATCCAGCACGTTCGCGATACCGGCGACCTTGCCGGACAGGGCCTGTGCGACCTGTCCGTGAGTGATCTCGGTGAGTTCGAGTTCCCCGATGGCCGAATTGTCGGCCGCCGCGTGGATGACGAGTTGCGCGGGAGTGCCGCGCAGCCGGTCGGCCAGCAGCGCGACCGACACGCTGTCGCCGATATCGCAGGCGACGACGTCGATCTCGGCCGAGCCGAGCGCGCGAAGCGCACGCAGCCGCCCCGCGACCGCCTCGGTCTCCCCCGACCTGCTGACCAGGGTGACGCGCCGCGTGCCGGAGCGCACCACGTGTTCGCAGAACTCGAGGCCGAGGCTTCCGGTGCCGCCGGTGATGACGACATTCTCCGCCGTGACCGGACCGACCGAGTGCGACCGATCGGCCTCGATGAGCCGCTTGGCGTACAGATTGCCCTCGCGCAGCGCCAGTTCCGGCTCGTCGGCCGTGTGCAGCGCGGTGACGATCGAGGTGACGGCCGACGCGTCGGATTGTCCCGGTGCGAGATCCAGATGCCGGAAGGCGACCCCCGGATACTCCGCACCCGCCGAACGGAATCCGGCCGCCACCGCGGCGTGTACCGGATCCGGCGACGTGTCCTCGGGGACGACGGACTCGCCGCCGATGGTGAGAAGCCAGTATTCGGTGACGGCCGCCTCGGGTTTGAACAGCCAGCGTCGCGCGCCGAAGAATGCGGCGGTCTCCGCGATGGCGGCGGTCACGTCCACCTCGGGCACGGCGGGCAGTAACACCACCACGGTGTCGATACCGCCGTCGCCGATACCCGCCTCGGTATCGAGCAGACGACCGCCCAATCCCTGACTCGTCGCGTATTCGACCAGTGCCGCGGCCAATTCGGCGCTCTCGCCGGTGTGATCGACGATCCCGAGCGCACGGGGCGCGGTCATCGAACGCCGCACCAGCCTGGCCCAGTTCTCGACCAGCAGTTGCGGCACCGGACCTGTCCGGACCACCTCGACCGGTTCCGTACGCACCGGCGCGGACTGCGCCCTGGCCACGCCGTTCGCGGCGGACCCGGCATTGCCGCGGTTCGCGTCGTGGGCGATCCACAACGTCATCTCGTTCATCCGCACATTCGGGAAATCGAGCAGCGGCAGCGGGACCGGGGCGTCGGATTCGACGCGCAGACTGTCCCACCGGTAGTTCAGGTCGTTGACGGCCAGTACCGCGAGATTACGGGTGAAAACGCTCAGATCGGTCGCGGTGCGGCTGGACGTGCCGCTCACCAGGGTGGCGCGATCGCTCGCGAACGTGGCGAGGCTTTCCTCCACGGCCAGTTGCAGTGTCGGATGTTCGGCGAGTTCGACGAAGGTGTCGACGTCCCGCGCGACGGCGGCGGCGACGGCCCGGTCGAAGCGAACCGGATTGCGCAGATTCCAGAACCAGTACTCGTCGACCGGCAGATCGGCGGTGATCGCGTCACCGAGAGTCGCGCCGAGGCAATCGATCTCGCTGTCGAGGAAACGCTCGTTCTCCAGCCTGCTGTGCACGGCGTCCCGGATGACATCGCGGAATTCGTTGAGCAGATTGGTATGCGCCGGGTAGCGCACCTTGATCACCCGGGCGAACCGGCCGCGTGCGGCGAGGACGTCCACCACGCTCCGCACGGTGTCGCGATCGCCGGAGATGCCGACCTGGCGCGGCGAGTTCACCACCGAGACCTGCGCCCAACCGGATTCGCGCGCGAGCACTTCCTCGCACTCGTCACGGTCGGCCGCGACCACGGCCATCGCGTATCGGTCCGAGGCGATCTTGTCGACGGCGCGGGCCCTGGTGCCGACGACGACGATCGCGTCGGCCAGGCTCATCGCACCGGACAGATACGCCGCCGCGATCTCGCCCTGGCTGTGCCCGACGGTGGCCTGGGCCTCGACACCGACCGAACGCCACATCGCACCGAGCGCGACCATCTGCACGAACAGCGCGGGCTGCACGATCTGCGCGTCGTCATCGGCTTCGGCGTCGGGGTCGAGCAGATACGGCAGCGGGGATTCACCGAACAGATCGCGGAAGATCGCGTCGCAGCGGTCGGCCTCGGCGCGGAAGGCGGGGACCAGATCGTAGAAGAGTCTGCCCATACCCGGGCGCTGGGTGCCCTGGCCGGGCAGCACGTACGCGAGCCGATGCGCGGCGGCGGGTTCGGCGCAGGCGACCACGGCCGGATGGTCGTATCCGTCGCGCACGGCGGTCAGCGCCGCGTCGAGTTCGGCGCGATCGTTCACCATCAGCAGGGCGCGGAACCGCCGAGCGACCCTGGTGCGCAACAGCATGTCCGCCACCCGATCCGGGCCGAGCTTCGGGCGAGCGGAGACGTAGGCGAGGATGGCCGCGGCTTCTTCGCGCAGCGTGACGCGCGTATCCGCGGACAGCAGGACCGGAATGGAACCGTCGGGAAGTCGATAGCTAGAAATCGTCGTTCTCCTCACAAACGGGCATCGCGATGATGGCGTGCGCGTTGGATCCCCCGGCGCCGAACGAGGACACCGCGCCGTAGCGCACGCCGTTCGTCGGTTCCCATGGCTGAAGTTTCGTGGCCAGCCGCAGACTCGACCGGTCCCAATCCACTCGGGTGGTGGGATTGTCGGAGAACAGGGTCGGCGGAATCATGCCGTGCCTGCCCGCGAGCAGGAGTTTGACCAGACCGAGCATGCCCGCGGACGCCTGCGCGTGACCGGCGTTCGATTTCACCGAACCGAGCAGCGGTTCCGAACCCGCTGCGCCATAGGTGTTCTGGAGTGCGGCCAATTCGACCGGGTCGCCCGCGCGGGTGGCGGTACCGTGGCCCTCGATCATGCCGACGAGCGCCGGATCGATACCCGCTCTGTCGATGGTCTTGCGGATCAGCCGTTCCTGGGCGTCGGTGCGCGGCACCAGGATCGGCTTGCCCTTGCCGTTGTGATTGTGATGGGAACCGAGGACACGGCCGAAAACCCGGTGACCGAGTCGTTTCGCCCGTGATTCGCGTTCGACGATGACGATGCCCGCGCCTTCGCCCCACAGGGTTCCGGTGGCGTCGTCGGAATAGGACCGGCAGTGACCGTCGGTCGACAGCGCGTTGTGCTTGGCGAATTCGTAAAAGGCGATCGGCGAGCCCATGACGCAGACCGCACCGGCCAGCGCCCATTCGCAATCGCCGTCGCGCACGGCGGCGGCGGCGAGGTGGACGGCGGTCAGGGACGAGGCGCAGGCCGCGTCGACGGTCATCGACGGACCCGTCAGCCCGAGACAGTGCGACACCCGGCCCGCGACGCTGAGCAATCCGTGGCCGATGATCCGAAGACCGTTGTATTCGTTCAATTCCGCGCCGTACGGGCCGTACTCCATCGGCGAGCAGCCGATGAAACAGCCCGCGTCCTCACCCGCGAGCGCACCGGGATTGATTCCCGCATTCTCGAGTGCGCGCCAGGCGACGCGCAACGCCACCCGCTGTTGCGGATCGGTCGCGAGCGCCTCGCGCTGGCTGATGCCGAAGAAGGACGGATCGAATTCGGCGGCGTCGGCGAGGAATCCGCCCGCGTCGCTGACGTGACTCCAGCCTTCCAGATCCGAGACCGACAGCAGGTCGTCGACCGCCCAACCGCGATCACGCGGGAACGGCCCGATCAATTCCTTCGACGCCTCCAGCGCGGACCAGTACGCTCCCGGGCTGTCCACTCCGCCGGGCGCCTCGATGGCCATACCGGAAATGACGATGTGATCGACATCGGACGCCGTTGCTGCTGTCACCGCTGATCCTCTCGAGTTCATACCGGCGATCCGGGGCGCGCCTGTTCGGCGAGCAACTCCGTGATGGCGTCGACGTGGTTGTTCAGATAGAAATGGCCGCCGTCGAACATCGTGATCTCGACATCGTCGCCATGGCGGTGCCAGCCGTGCAGGTCGGCCATCGACACGATGGGGTCCCGATCACCGCCGATGGCGTGGATCCTGGTGCCGACGCGCACCGTCTCGGGGCACCGGTAGGACTCCGACGCGCGGTGATCGGCCTTGATTGCGGGCAGGGAAAGACGCATGATCTCGCGGCTGGCCAGGACATCGGAGCTGATGCCTTCCAGCATGGCGAGATGGTCGAGCAGTTCGTCGTCGTCTTCCGGTGTCGGCTTGCGATATTCGGCGCGAGAGGGCGCCACCGCCGCCGAGATCGTCAGCTGCCGTACATCCACACCGGCGGCGAGCGCGAGTCGGACGAATTCGAAGGACACCAGCGCACCCATGCTGTGTCCGAACGCGATGATCGGTACGTCGCGGTTGTACGGGGAGAGCCGGAATTCCGCGAAAGCGCCAGCGGCGATATCCGGCAGCGAGGTCAACGCGGGTTCGCTCGCGCGATCCTGACGTCCGGGATATTGGAAGATGATGACGTCGAAGTGCGCACTGAACGCTTTGGAGATCGTCCGATACGCCGACGCCGACGCGCCCGCGTGCGGGAAGATCAACAGCGGCAGCCGCTCGGGCGAATCCGGCTTGTGGAACTTCCTGATCCATCCCGGTTTGTGCTGCATAGCGCTACCCACTTTCGAAACTCCCGCCGACAACCACAGCGGAAGCAAATCCGCGAACCGTTCGATACATGTTTCACCGCAGCAGATCCCGGCCCCTGCGTTGGGTAAGGGTATCATAACCTAACTTCAGTATTCGAGCGCCTCCGCCAGGGCCGCCACGCTCCGATTCCAGAGCGCGGCCACGCGGTCGATATCGTGCTCGGTGAACAATTCGGTGCTCCAGCGCCAGGTGACCATCAACCTCGGACCGTCCTCGGCGGCGTGCACGGCGGCGATCAGGCCGAGCGAATAACGCAGCGGCAGATCGGGTTCCGGTGCGATCGGCATCGCCTGCGTGAGTGCCGGATCGGTGATCATCGACCAGGTCCGGTCGGCACCGCCGCCGAGATCGACCCGGCCGAGATAGTTGAATTCGACCTGAGGTTCCTTGGTCCCGGTCAGTTCGGGAACGCCGAGCACCGAGTGCAACAACCCGTAGTCGAGGCCCTGTTCGGGCACCGAGGAGAGATGGGCGACAACGGAATCCAGCAGCGTGCGGGCCAGCGCCGGATCGGCCTCGGTCCGGTCCACATCGACGGCCGCCGCCCCCACGCCGAGCCGGACCGGATAGGTGGCCGAGAACCAGCCGACGGTGCCCGAGGTGTCGGCGCCGACGACGGCGTCGGCCCTGCCGTGGCTCTCCAACCCGATCAGCGCACCGCCGTCGTGGATCTGGCCGCGTTCGCGACGCCACGAGACCAGTGTCATCGTCAACGCCGCTAGCAGGAATTCCCGCACGCCGTCGGCCCTGGTCAGCGCCTTGATGATCCGCGCGGTGGTCGCCGAGGGGATCTCGGTCGGGGTGAGTCGCAACGAGGACCAGGTGTCGGTCCGCTCGGGAACGCGCTGTCCGACCGCGGGATCGGGGCCGTCGACCTGCTCGACCCAGTAGTCGCGCTGGGCGAGCACCTCGGGCTGTCCGGCCCGGTCCCACATCAGCTGACACCACTGCCGGTAGGACGTCGGTTCGGCCATGGCCTTGGGGACCGCGCCCGCCACGACCTGCTCCCACGCCGCGGCCAGATCGGCCGTGAGGATGCCCCAGGACACCACATCCACCGCGAGGTGGTGGATCACCAGCAGCAGGATGTCGCCGCCGGGCGCGCCCCGGAACCACACCGCCCGCACCATCGCCGCGGCGGCGGGGTCGAGCCCGTCCAGCGCGGACCGCCCCGCCGAGGCCAGCACCTCGGCGAAACTGTCTGCGGGACGGTCGAATTCGACGCGGGTGAGGATATCGGCGGCCGAAACCGCGCCAGGTTCGCGGGTGACGAGGCGCGGACCGTCGTCGGTGTCGTCGAGCCGGGAGCGCAGGGTGTCGTGCCCGTCGAGCACGGCCTGCAACACGGCTTCGAGATCGGCCGCCGACATCGCCTCGGGCAGGGTGAGCAACAGATGCTGGGCCAGCCTGCGGAAGTGCGGCTGGCGACGCATCCAGGAGACGATCGGCAGCGGCGGGACCGGACCGTAGTCCTCGGCGCTCGCGACCCGCGCCGCGAGCGCGCTCACCCGGCTGTCGACGGCGGCGGCCAGATCACGGATGGTCGGCGCGGCGAGGACCATGCGCACGTCGATCGCGATGCCGTGCCGCCGTGCCTTGTTGACCAGCGAGATCGCCACGATGCTGTCCATGCCGAGCGCGAAGAAATCGTCCTCGACGCCGGGGGTGCGTCCGTCGAAGACCTCGGTGAGCACCGCGGTCAGGGCGATCTCGGTCTCGGTCTCGGGTTCCGCGGCCGAACCCGAACCGTCACCGGCGAGCGAGCGTTCGGCGAGCACGGCGAGTTCGCGCACATCGAGTTTGCCGTTGGCGTTCACCGGGAGCCGTTCCAGGACCACCAGTCGCGCGGGAATCATGTAGGCGGGCAGCCGATCGGCCAGCGCCGAACGCACGGCCACCGGATCGGCGGCGCGTCCGGGCGAGCACACCACGAATCCGACGAGGGTCACCGCGTCGCCGCGCCGCACCACGGTCGCCGCCGCGCCCGCGATCGCGGGCAGCGTCCGCAGGGCCGTCTCGACCTCTCCGATCTCGATGCGGTAGCCGCGGATCTTCACCTGATCGTCGGCGCGGCCGAGGTAGGCGATATTGCCGCCGGGTAGTCGGCGCACCAGATCGCCGGTGCGGTACATGCGCCGTCCGCCCGCGAACGGGTCGGCCACGAACCGGCCCGCGGTACCCGCCGGGCGTCCGACGTAGCCGCGCGCAAGTTGCGGTCCGGCGAGATACAACTCCCCGACCACGCCGACCGGCGACGGGCGCAGCCGCGAATCCAGCACGTACGCCGACGTTCCCGCGGTGGGCCTGCCGATCGTCGGCACCTCGAGGCCGGTCGCCCCCGGCGCGGTGACGTCGGCGACGACCGCTTCGACGGTCGTCTCGGTCGGGCCGTAGCAGTTGTGCACGGCGACATCCGGCAGCGCGCGCAGCCGACTCCACAGCTGGGTGTCGATGGCCTCGCCGCCGAGAGCGAGCACGGCGGGCGGACCGTCGAGCAAGCCCGCGGCGGCCAGTTGCCGGAACATCGACGGCGTCGTGTCGATCATGTCGATCCCGTGCTCGGCCATCCCGTCGACCAGGCGACGCGCGTCCCGCATGGCGGCGTCGTCGAACAGGTGGATGGCGTGGCCGTCGAGCAGGCCGACCATCGGCTGCCAGGACGCGTCGAAACTCAGCGACCAGGCGTGCGCGATCCGCAGCGGTCGGCCCAGCCTGGCTCGCGCGGGCCGGTACACCCGTTCCCGGTGATCGGCGGCATAGGCCACGACGGCGGCGTGCGAGTTCACCACACCCTTGGGTTCGCCGGTCGATCCCGAGGTGAAGATGATGTAGGCGCTGTGCGCCGGATGCCGCGCGAGCACGGGCAATTCGGTCCGTTGCCCGGACGGGGCGAGATCGTCGAGGTCGACTACGAGGGCCGGGTCGAGTTCCGCGCCGTATCCGTCGCGGACCAGCACCAGTTTCGGCCGCGCCTGTCGCAGGATGGATTCGACGCGGGCGGCGGGCAGCGCGGTGTCCACCGGTACGTAGGCGGCCCCCGCCGCGAGGACGGCCAGGACGGCGACGATCGCGCGCTCGTCGCGTGGCAGCGAGATCGCGACGACGTCTTCGGGTTCGATACCGCGCGCGAGCAGCGCACCGGCGAGTTCCCGTGCCCGCTCGGACAGTTCACGGTAGGTCAGGCGCGCGGTGTCGGTGGTGAGGGCGACGGCGTCGGGCGTCGCGGCGACTTGGCGTTCGAACAACTCGAAGATCGTCGCGTCATGATCCCTCGGCACCTCGGCGGTGGTATCGAACAGACGGGATTCGGCGCGCGCGGCATCCGGCAGCACGTCGAGATCGTCGGTGGGCAGTTCGCCCGAGTCGGGCAGACGACGCAACACCGCGAGCATCGCCGCGCCGATGTCGTCGGGCAGGTAGGGCACCGATTCCCGCATCGCCTCGACCACGACCGCCAGTTCGTCCTCGTGCACGTGCGCGACGACGGTGAGCGGATAGTGGGTCAGATTCTTGGCCATCATGGGCCGGAAGGTGACCCCGGCGACGGTATTCGCCCCGATCGCGTCGTCCATGGGCGCGTTCTGGAAGACGAACATGGTGTCGAACAGCGAGCTGTATCCCGCCGCGCGCTGCACCGAGGACAGGCTCAGATATCCGACGTCGCGCATGGCGGCCGATTCGCGCTGTAGCCGAGCGGCTTCGGCGGCCACCGAAGCGGACGGATCGACTCTGAACACCACGGGGATGGTGTTCAGGAACAGCCCGATCATCCGCTCGACGCCCGAGATCTGCTCGGGGCGACCGGTGACGATGGTGCCGTACACGACGTCGCTGCGGTCGGTGAGCCGCGACAGCAGAATCGTCCAGGCGAACTGCACCGTCGAATTCAGCGTCAGTCCGTGCTGTCGCGCCCAGCCGCGCAGGCGGGCGGTTTCCCCCGTGGACAGGGCGAATCGGGTGACCTCGGCGATCTCGGTCGACGCGCCCATGGCGATTCCCATGCTGGCGCCGCCGTCGGCGATCATCAACGGTCCGCTCAGATCGCCCAATTGCTCGGCCCACCAGCGCTGTGCCGCCGACATGTCCTTGGCGCCGAGCCAGCCGATGTAGTCGCGGTACGGCCGCACCGGCGCCAGCGCGTCCGCCGCGCCGCCCGCCTGGTACAGCGCGCGCAGTTCGCCGAACATCACGCCGAGCGACCAGCCGTCCATCAGGATGTGGTGGATCGTCATGATCAGCCGCCATCGCGCGGTGCCGTCCTCGGCGGGCGGCAGCGTCACCAGCGTGGCCCGCAGCGACGGTCCCCTGGCGAGGTCGAACGGACGGCTCAGTTCCTCGGCCTCGACCGCGTCCAACTCGGCGGGCACGGCGGCGCGCACGGTCCACGGTAGTTCGACCCGGCGCGGCACGATCTGAACCGGTTTGGGCACGTCGCGATCCCAGAACACCGCGCGCAGATTGGGGTGGCGGCGCAGCAGCGTCTCGAGGCAACCGCGCAGCAGTTCCGCGTCGAGCGGGCCGTCGATATCGATCACGAACGGAATCGTGTAGACGTCCTGACCGTCGCCGGTCAGCTGGGACAGCGAGAAGAGACCCTCCTGGAGGGGGCTGAGTGCCAGTACGTCCTCGATCTCCGCCATGGCCTCACTCATTACCGCTCTCCTGAATCGCCGCCACCAAAAGGTAGGCTTGCCTAACTCATGTGATGGTAGCCGACACCGACGCGGAGATATACACATGTGGTTTGGCTACCCTAATGCGATGATCGATGAGCCCCGCGCAACCGACACGGCGATGCCGCGCGGAAGCGCAGGTAGGTCGTCTACCGCATGGGACGACTCGGCAAACCGGGTCAGGACTCAACCCGACGATGGAGGTTCAACAATGAAATCCGGGCGAACATACAGCATCTGGGCCCGCGCGGCGGGCGCTGTACTCGCGGGTGCCATGGCATTCGGCCTGGCGGCATGCGGATCCGACGAGGACTCCGCGGGCGGCGGCGACTCCCTCACGATCCAGCACGCCCGTGGCGAGACCACGATCGACGGGACCCCGGAGCGGATCGTCGTCCTCGGCAATCAGTGGCTGGACACCGCGTTGGCACTCGGGGTGACCCCGGTCGGATATCTCGACAACGTCGCGGTGCTGTCCAAGAGCACACCGCCGTGGCAGGGTCCGATCGCGTCGTCGGCGAAACAGATCGAGGCCACCGGCGATATCCCCGAACAGGTCGCCGCGCTGGAGCCGGATCTGATCCTGGCCGACACCTTCATCGCCGATCAGCCCCGCTACGACGCGTTCTCCAAGATCGCGCCGACCCTGCCCGGTCTGAGCAAGGAGATCGTCTCTCCCTGGCAGGAACTGGTGACCACGCTCGGCAAGGTTCTCCACAAGGAGGACGCCGCCACCGCCCTGATCGCGGGCGTCGACTCCAAGATCACTGCCATCACCCAGGCCAATCCGGGACTGAAGGGTAAGACCTTCGCCAGCACCTGGCTCGGCGGCCCGAGCCAGCTCATGGTGCTGACCGACCCGAACGACGGTTCCGGCAAGGTTTTCGGACAGCTCGGCCTCGGAATCCCGCAGAATCTCATCGCTATGCCGTCCAGCCAGGGCCGGGTCTCGCTCTCGCCGGAACGTCTCGACGAACTGACCTCGGATCTGCTGCTGGCCGGATACACCCCGGGTATGGAGAGCAAATACCGCGAACTGCCCGGCTACGCGGACCTGCCCTCGGTCCGCAAGGGCGGGGTCGTCTTCCTGAGCACCCAGGAGATCACGGCGGTCAATCAGCCGACCGTGCAGTCGATCCCGTACATCCTGGACAAGCTGACCCCCGCGCTGGTCAACATCTCCAAGTAGTCCGGAACACCACCGCCCCGGTCACCCGATTCGCTCGGGTGGCCGGGGCGGTGTCGTTCCTGCGCGTTGATCAGCCCTGCGAGGCCCACGAACTCTGGAGTGCGGCGAGCGCGTTCGCGTCCAGACCCGAGGCCGACATCGGCGCGGTCTGCTGCTCCTCGGCGGTCACCTCGGGCGGGTTGGCGATCGCCTCGTCCACGGCCGCGGCCAGATCCGCGATCGTGAAGTACTCGAACACCATCTGCGGGCTCAGCGGCAGATCCGCCTCGGCCGCGCGAGCCGCCCACTTGATCGCGATGACGCTGTCACCGCCCAAGCCGAAGAAACCGTCCTCGCGGCCGACCTCGTCGATTTCGAGCAGTTCCTCGAGGATCGAGGCCAGTACGCGCTCGGTGTCGGTTCGCGGTGCGACATAACCGGTTTCCCCGTCGATAGCGGCGGCGGCGTGGCGGATCACCGAACGGCTGGTGTCCCACCCCTGCGGCAGCACGTCGAGTTCGCCCACGGCGCGGTCCGGCTGTTCGGCGAAGGCCTCGAGCACACCCACCAGCACATCGGCGAAGATCTGGCCGGTCTCGGCGTTGTACAGATCCGGATTCACCACGACGCGCGCCATCAGGTCGCCGTTGGTCTCCACCGAGTAGTCCAGGTGGAAGTCCATGAAGGAGACGTCGTAGTAGCCGGCGATACCGCTGAGCGTCGTCGAGCCGTCCTCGGTGAACGGGACCGTGGTCGGTCGATGCCGGAAGTGCATCATGACCTGGAACAACGGATTACGCGACAGCGAACGTGCCGGATTCAGCGTCTCGACCAGCCGCTCGAAGGGCACACCCTGATGGCTGATCGCGTCGAGCGCCGCGTTGCGCGTGCGCTCCAACATGCCGCGCGGAGTCGGGTTCCCCGAGACGTTGTGGCGCATCACCACCACATTGGCGAACAGGCCGACGAGTTCGTCGGTGGTCTGGCCGATGCGGTTGGCGACCGCCGCGCCGATCGCCACGTCCTCACCGCCGCCGAGCACGTTCACCACGGCGGCGCTGACCGCCTGGCAGAGCATGAATTCGGTCGCGCCGACCTCGTCGGCCCTGGCCCGCAGCGCGTTCCAGGTCGCGGCGGGCACCACGCGCGCCGCGCTGAAACCGTTGCGGCCCAGCACCTGCGGACGCGGACGGTCGTGGGCGACGCAGATCTCGTCCGGCAGCCCGGCGAGGGTCTCGCGCCAGTAATCCAACTGCGCCCGACCATACGGACTGACCTCACGGCCCGCCCCACGATCGAAGATCTCGCGCTGCCAGATCGCGAAATCGGCGAACTGGATCGGCAACTCGGACCAGCCGGGCGCCGCGCCCGACAGCCGGGCCCGGTAGGCGACGGTGAGATCGTCGAGGAAGATCTGGCAGGAGCGCATATCCGCGATGATGTGGTGCATCAGGATGGACAGCACATGCTTGTCCGGGGCGAGTTCGAGCAGGCGGAACCGCACCATCGGCTCGGCCGCGAGATCGAATACGTAATCCCAGTCCGCCGCGAGTTCCGCGTCCAGCCTGGCCTGAACATCGGCGACATCGGCGGCGTCGCCGATCCGCACGAGCGGGACCGGCACCGGTCCGGCGGGGGCGATCACCTGGTAGGGCGTGCCGTCGTGCTCGGGGAAGCTGGTGCGCAGGGATTCGTGCCGGGCCACCACATCGTCGATCGCCGCGCGCAGCACGTCCACGTCGAACGGTCCGTCGAAACGCACCGGGTAGCTGACGTTCTCGCCGTCGATCGCGCCCTCCAGCCGCCGTTGCAGCCAGTAGACGCGCTGGGAGTAGGACAGCGGAATATGTTCCGGACGGTCACGTCGCACCAATTCCGGCTTCGCGGCGCGTGATTCGGCGACCGGCGCGGGCTCGCTCGGCTGTTCTCTCGTCTCGAAACCATCGGTCTCGAAACCGTCGATCTCGTCGAGGTCGATATCGAATTCGTCGCGGAACGCCGCGACCAGGTGGGCCGCGAGCGCGGTCACCGTCGGCTTGTCGAACGGCACCCGCATATCGATCTCGATGCCGAATTCGGCGCGGATCATGGTGATCAGCCGAGCCGCGAGCAGCGAATGCCCGCCCAGTTCGAAGAACGAGTCGTCCGCGCCGACCCGCTCGCGGGTGAACAGCGTGGCGAACAGTCCGGCGATACGGACCTCGGTGGGGGTCTGCGGTTCCCGGTAGGCGCGGGTCTCGGCGAATACCGGGGCGGGCAACGCGCGCTTGTCCAGTTTGCCGTGCGCGGTCAGCGGCACCTCGTCGATGACGGCGAAGGCCGAAGGGACCATGTACTCGGGCAGCGTGGTCGCCACGTGGGCGCGGATCTCGTCGAGATCGACCTCGGCGCCCGAGGCGGGAACGACGTAGGCGGCCAGGATCGGACCGAGCATCTCGTGCTCGGCGACGATCACCACGCAGTGCGCGACCGTCGGATGATCGGTGACGGTGGCCTCGACCTCGCCGAGCTCGATCCGGTGCCCTCGGACCTTGACCTGTTCGTCGGCGCGGCCGATGAATTCGATCTCGCCCTCGGCATTGCGCCGGGCGAGGTCACCGGTGCGGTACAGCCGCCCGCCTTCGAGGAACGGATCGGCGACGAACCGCTCCGAGGTCAGGCCGGGCCGGTGCAGATAGCCGCGCGCCAACTGACGTCCACCGAGGTAGATCTCGCCGACCACACCCGAGGGCACCAACTGCAACGCGTCGTCGAGCAGGTAGAGGTACACGTTCTGGTTCGGCAGCCCGATCGGGACGATGCCGTTGCCCTGCGGGCCGTCGACCTCCATGTGCGCCGAACACACCACCGCCTCGGTGGGGCCGTAGTGATTGCGCAGTTCCGCGTCGAACTGGGTGGCGAAACGGTCGGCCACCTCACCCGCGAGCGCCTCGCCGCCGACCGGCACGCGCCGCAGCGTGCGCCAATCGTTGACCTCGGGCAGCACCAGGAAGGTGGCGAGCATGGACGGCACCATGTGCAGCACCGTGACGCCGTGGCGGGTGACCAGATCCGCGACATAGGGGATGTCGCGGTAGGCGTTCGGCTTCGGAATCACCACGCGCGCACCGGCGGTCAGGGTGACGAAGATATCGAGCAGGGAGGCGTCGAAGCTGACCGAGGTCGATTGCAGCACCCGGTCCTGCGGGGTGAGATCCCATTCCGCGTTGAAACCCGACAGATGTTCGGCGATCGCGTCGTGCGGTACGGGAACACCTTTCGGCTTACCCGTGGAACCGGAGGTGTAGATGACGTAGGCGGTGTTCGACGGGTGCAGCGCCGCAGAGCGGTCGGCGTCGACCGGATCGCGGTCGGGCGACGTCGCGGCCTGCTCCTCGGCGGCGGCCACCGTCACCTCGTCCAGCGTCAGCCTGGGGTCGGCGTCCTCGAGCAGGTACTCGGTGCGCTCGGCCGGATAGGCCGGGTCGATCGGCAGGTACGCGGCACCGGCCTTCTGCACCGCCAGAATCGCGACGACGAATTCGACCGAGGTGGCCAGGCGCAGCGCGACGATGTCCTCGGGACCGACGCCGTTGCCGATCAGCCAGTGCGCCAACCGGTTCGCCCGCTGGTTCAGCCCGCGATAGGTCAGTTCGACCTGGTCGGAGACCATCGCGACAGCATCGGGCGTCGCGTCGACCTGACGTTCGAACATGGCGACCATGGTGGTCGGCCGCTCGTCGACGAGCGTGCCGCGCGATACCGCGAGCAACTCCTCGCGATCGGCGTCGCCGAGCAGATCCAGATCGCGCAGACGCCGCTGCGGATCCCGGACCGCGCTGTCGAGCAGCTGGACGTAGTGGTCGAGCAACTGCACCACCAGCGACTGTTCCAGTTCGTCGACCTGGTAGGTGGCCTCCACCCGCGAGCCCGCGGCGTCGGAGACGACCATCAGGCCCAGCGGCTCCTGGGAGACGACGCTGCCGAGCGGCAGTTCGGTGGCTTCGATTCCGGGCAGGTCGAATCCGTTGGCCTGGCCGCGCACGGTGAAGCTGAGCTGCACCAGTTGCGACATGGCGTCACTGCCCGCCACCCGCTCCGGACTCACCGCCTGGATCACGCGATCCACGCCGATGTCCTGGTGGGTGAACGCGCCGACGACGGCGTCCCTGGTCTGTTCGAGCAGCGCGGCGAAGGTGTCGGCGCTCTCCGGCATCGCGCGCACCAGCACGGTGTTGCCGAAATATCCGATCAACGCCTCCGCGTTCGCGTCACGGCGGTTGACCACGGGCATCGAGACCAGGAAATCCGTCGCGGCGGTGTAGCGCCGGATCAGCGCCTGGAAACCGGCGAGCAGCACCGTGAACGGGGTCGCCGAATGCGCGCGACCGGTCGAGGCCACCAGCGTCATCAACTCGGCGGGCAGTTCACGAACCACGCGATCGGCGCTCTTGGCACTCGTGCCGCCGGTGCGGCGACTCGGCAGTTCCAGACGCTCCGGCAGCGGAGTCAGCGCGGAGCGCCAGAACTCCAGGCCCGCGCTCTCGTCGCGCTCGGCCTGCCCGAGTACCTCGACATCGACGTACTGCGCGCGGATCTCGGGCAGTTCGCCCTCGCCCCGGTACGCCGCGTTGAGTTCGGCGAAGAAGACCGGCCACGAGTCGTCGTCCCAGCCGATGTGGTGCACGACCAGAACCAGGACGAAGGATTCGGCGTCGGTCCTGATCAGCGTCGGACGCAACGGCAGATCGGAGGACAGCGCGAACGGGCGGGCGAATTCGCGCCGCGCGAGCACCTCGACCCGGCGCTGCCGGACGCTGTCCGGCAGGTCGGTCAGATCGTGTTGCTGCCAGGGGATCTCGACGTCGTCGCGGGAGATCTGGTACGGCTCGCCGTTCTCGCCGGTGTGATAGGTCGTGCGCAAGATCTCGTGCCTGGAGACGATGGTCGCGAACGCGGCCCGCAGCCGGTCCGGGTCGACGGTTCCGTCGAGCCGGTAGGCGACGCAGACATTCAGTGTGGTGTCGCTCGGATCGAGCCGCTGCACGAACCACATCCGCTGTTGGGCGGCCGAGAGCGCGCTCGGCTCACCGGGAACGCGAGCGGGCACGGTCGGGGCGGTCCGGTTCTCGGGCGACGCCTGCACACCCTGCTCGCGCAAGCGTCTCTGCAACAGCTGCTTGCGGCGCTCGAGAATGTCGTCTGCCATGTTCGTCCTTCGAATCGTCTGTCTGGCTGGATGTCCGGACGCGCCGGATACGCGGTGGGGCCGATCAGGTCACTGATCGGTGAGGTAGCCACCGCGCGCGAAGAATGCGGTTCCGTCGTGCTCGACACCGTCGGCGTCGCGCACGCGGGTGATCACCAGCGCGTGATTGCCGCCGCGGTGCGCGTCGACTCCGGTCACCACGGCGCCGCCGCCCTCCTGGACGATGACGCGTCCCGGTGTCCCGCCGTAGCGCGCCTCGGAGACCCGCGCGGACAGCACCTCGATACGCTCGCCGCGGTAGTGGCTGAACGCGCGCGGATACGGCGCGGACAGCGCGCGCACGAAACGCTCCAGATCCTGGGCCGACCACGTGAGATCGATCCGGCTGTCGCGGTCGGAACGCTTGTGGAAGTAGGTGCGTTCGGCCCTGTCCTGCGGCCGCCACACCGCGGTGCCCTGGTCCAGCGCGGTCAGCGCCTCGTTGATCGCGTCCGGAATCAATTCCATGCCGCGCAGCACGAGTTCGGTGCCGGTGTCGGTCGGGCCGATGGGAATCGAGCGCTGCACGATGATGTCGCCGGTGTCGAGACCCTCGTCCATGCGATGCACGGTGAGACCGGTCTCGGAGGCGCCGCTGATCAACGCCCACAGCACCGGGGAGAAGCCGGTGAATCGCGGAAGCAGTGAGTCGTGCAGGTTCAGGGTGCCGTGCGCGGGCAGGTTGTACAGCTCGGCGGGCATCCACGTGTACCAGCTGTTGACCACGATGACATCGGGTTCGGCCCGCTTGACCAGGTCGATGGTCTCCGCGTCGGCGCGTTCGGTGAGGTGCACGGGTATCCCGTGTTCGCGCGCCAGTTCCTCGACCGAATCGGAGAAGATCGCCTTGTAGGACTGCTCGCTCGCGGGGTGCGTCACCGCGAGCACCACCTCATGTTCCGAGTCGATCAAGGCCTGCAGGGTTTTACGACCCCAGGTCTGGAATCCGAACGACACGATACGCATGAAATGAACCTTCCCTCACGAATACAAAGGTTAGCCTAGCCTACTCGGCCGGGCCTGGTCGTCGACCGGATCAGTCGACGGGAACGGCGGAGTTGCGACGCCTGGACGCCGATTGGCGCACCGTCGCCGTCTGCAACACCCGATCCGAAAGCGCGCCGAGGCAACTGAGATTCGGGAAACCCGGCCCCTGGGCCAGCGCGGCCAGATTCGGCAGGTACAACTTGCTGTCCAGACCCGAGACCGCTAGGTCGTAACCGATGGACGCCTCGATCCTGGCGTGCGTCAACTCTCCGCCGACGGCGAGTTCGAGCAGGTCCTCGGCATCGGCGTCGAACAGGTCGAGGAACCACAGCGGACGGCCGCCCGTCGCGTCGATCACCAGATCGCAGGTGTGCAACTGGTCCGGACGCATCTCGTTGCGCAGGGTCAGCGCGACGCAGTCGTCCTGATCCGCGACCCGCACCACCCGGCCCTGCATATGGTGCACGCGATTGTCGGCGAGCAGACTCTCCTGGACCCGGACCGAGAACACGCCGCGATCGGTACGCCGGATGACATCCCTGCGCTCGTCGACGCTGAGCGTGCCCCATTTGATGGGATCGCTGAAAAGCGAATTCTCGAAATAGCTCTCACCGCGGGTGTAGATGGTCGCCATCGGCGAGATCACCGAGATCGACAGCATGCCGTGCCGAATCAACTCGTCCAACGCGGAACCCGCGGTCTCACCGCCGCCGATCACGGCGACCCGGGAGGCGACGGGGAGACTGCGCTTGCCCGCGAGATCCCAGAACTGCGCGATGCTGAGCACCTTGGGATGTTTCGCGAGCGCCTTCTCGCTGCGCCCCTGGCCGGTGATCATCAGGCCGTCCGCCTCGATCTCGGTGGCGACGCCGTCACCGTCCAGCGCGGTCACCCGCCAGCCGTCGGCCGCGGCGGCGATCGAGTCGACGGTGCCGTAGACGACGTCGAGATCGACTGCGCGCGCGACCCATTGCAGGTACTTGGCCCAGACGTGGTGCTGCGGACTCGGCCTGCCCCGGTCGATCCACTCGGCGTAGGTGCCCTGGTCGACGAGGAAGGAGGTCCAACTGAAGGCCATCATGGCGTCGTTGATGTCCCGGTTGCGCCCGCGCGCCCAGGTGGAGTGGTACGGGAAGCCGATATCTTTCTCGGGACTCGTGCCGAGCCGGTGCTGACCGTCGGTCCAGCCACCCGTCGGAAGCCAATTCCCCCCGACCGCCTGCGCTTCGACCACCACGACGCGCGGCGCGGGCAGACCCAGTTCTCGCAGCACATAGGCTTTGGCCGCCACCGCGATGGCTTTCGGCCCGGCCCCGACCACTACTAGTGTTCCCACCGGTACTCCACTCTCGACTCGCGTCATACTCGTGGGCACGCCCACGCCGACCAACACTTTGCATCTATGTTTGCATAGGCTTACCTTACAGTGAAGGCGCGCGCTCGACCCAACCGTGGGCGAACCCGCACACTGGAACGATTGGAATGAACACATGATCGGAATCAGCCGAAAGACCATGGCCGCCATCGCGGTCGCGGCCTCGGTCCTGACGGGTGGCCTCGGCACCGTCGCTACCACCGCGGTCGCCCAGGCCGCCCCGATGACGGCCCCGATGCGCGCGAACACCCCCGGCGTCGGCGAACTCCGAGCCAAGGTATCGGTGCTGTTCAACACGGGCGCGTCGCGTTCGGCGCGCGCCGCAGAACTGGAGAACGGCGAGGCGGGCCTGCCCGCGTTCGATCGCGCCGCCACCCTGATCGCCATCGCGCCCGCGAGCTGGCACTGGGATGTCGTCGGCCCGATCACCAACGACGGCGACGTGGTGTACGCCCGTCTGCTGACCGCCACCGACGGTTACGACCCGTGGTACTTCGACTTCTCCTGGCGCCAGATCGGCGGCACCTGGAAGCTGACCCAGGAATCCGTCTGCGAAATCGGCAATTTCGTCGGCACGGGCTGCTGAACACCGCCACCGTCGACTGAGCGCGGCACGACACCGCGACACCCGGAATGCCCCGCCCCGGTGCGGGGCATTCCACGTTCCTCGGGTTCGCGCCCGTGACGCCTGGAGCTTTATTAGGCTACCCTCAGTCGCATGAGCAGAGGATTCAACGGCGTCGTGGTCAAGGCGTGGGGCGGAAAGGACTACCGGCTCACCGTGACCTCGACCGAAGAGGTGACCGACACATTCGTCCGACTCGGCTTCGACGCGGGCGGCCTGCTCGCCGACCACCCGGTGCATCCCACCCAGTGGGTGCGCGTGTGGATTCCGGAGCCGGGCAGCGAGAAGCTGCACCACCGCGCCTTCACCCTCGTCGATCCCGATCCCGAAGGTGATCGGTTCTCGATGGAATTCGCTCTGCACCACGGACCCGCCGCCGAGTGGGCGCGAACCGCCTCGGTCGGCGACCCGCTCGACGCCACCGTGCTCGGCTCCACATTCCAACTGCCGCAGACCACTCCGAGCGAATACCTCGTCTTCGGTGACACCGCCTCGCTGCCCGCGATCAATTCGCTGCTCGACGCGATCGGCGACACGCCCGCGCGAGTATGGCTGGAATGGCAGTACGAATCGGACAGGACCCTGCCGGTGCGCAACAAGCCACATCACGAGGTGAGCTGGTGGCAGCGCGTCGACGACGGCAGGCTGCTGCGCGAGCAGGCACTCGAAATCACCTGCGGTACCGACGCGTTCGGCTGGGTCGCCTGCGACGGCGCCACCACCCGTTCGATCGTCAAAACCCTGCGGACCACACACGGCCTGTCGAAGAACTCGATCAAATACCAGGCCTACTGGAAGTAGTCGTCACATGACGGTGCCGCCCGCTACCTCAGCAGCGGGCGGCACCGTCACGAAAGTTGTCAGACCGCAGCGGGTTCCAGCCGCCAACCCGCGGCGCGCGACCTCTCGTTCCAGAAATCGGCGTAGCGGCCCGCGAGCGCGAGCAACTCCTCGTGGGTCCCGCGTTCGACGATCGTGCCGCCGTCGACGAACAGGATCTGGTCGGCGTGGGCGATGGTGGCCAGACGATGCGCGACCACGATAACCGTTTTGCCCCTGGTCAATTCGTGCACACCGCGCACCACGACGGCCTCGCTGTGCGGATCGAGCGCGCTGGTCGCCTCGTCGAGCAATACGATCGGCGCGTCCTTGAGCAACGCGCGCGCGATCGAAACACGTTGCCGCTCACCACCGGACAGCGCGGCGCCACCCTCACCGACGGCGGTGTCCATGCCGTCGGGAAGGCGCTCCACGATCTCGTCGACCCGCGCCGCTGTCGCCGCGCGCCACAACTGTTCGTCGGACGCGTCCGGTTTTCCGATCCGAATGTTCTCGGCCACCGAACGGTCGAACAGGTAGACGTTCTGGAACACCAACGAGAGCTGATCGAGCAGCGTCTCCGACGGCTGTTCGCGCACATCGTGTTCGCCCACCGCGACGCGACCGGAGTCCACATCGTAGAACCGCGCGGCCAGCCGAAGCAGAGTCGTCTTGCCCGCTCCGCTCGGCCCGACGATCGCCGTCGTCGTGCCCGCGGGGACGCTGAAGGTGATATCGGTCAGCACGGGTTCACCCGGCCGGTAGCCGAAACTCACACCGTCGAAGACGACCGTCGGCGCCCCCGGCGTCACGGGCACGGTCGCCTCGGGCAACGTCGGCTCGTCCAGCAGAGCGCTCACCCGCTCGACGGCGGTCGCGGCCGCGCGCAGGCCGTTCCCCAACTGCGCGGCCAGGTTCAGCGGTTCGATGAACCGCGAACTGACCGCGATCAGCGCGATCGCCGCGGCGACCGAGATCGCCCCGTCGGTCACCCGCGCGACGACGATGTAGGCCAGCACCAGGAACACCGCCTGCACGAACAGCGCGAACACGATCAACCCCGGTACCGAGGTGAACACCTGGCGCGCGATCGCCGCCCGCTGCCGGTGCAGCGCGGAGTCCAGCGCCTTGTTTCCCGCGCCGACGGCCCCGAACGCGCGCAGCACCGACTGGGCCTGGGCGAATTCGACCACGCGGGCATCGGCCTCGGCCGCCGCCTCGTGCGCGTGCGCGTCGGCGCGCTGATAGGCCCGCCCCGCCACACCGTTGATCGCGAACAGCACCGGGGCCGAGAGCAGCATGGCCAGCGCGATTCGCCAATCGATCAGCAACATGCCGAGCGCGACACCGAGCGGAACGACGATGCCGCCGAATACCTTGGCGACCAGATAGGCCACCGCGCCCTGGATTTCGCGGACATTCTCCACGGCGATCCGCGAAAGCCGACCGGAACTGCGGGTTTCGAACCACCCGAGCGGCAGGGCGTTGAGATGGTCACCGATCCGGGTCTGCAATCCGCGTTGCATCCCCACCGCGATGCGCAGGCCGATCGAGGCCTGGAGGTATCCGAAGATCGCGAAGGCGACGACGGCGGCCAGCATGCACAGCGCCCAGATCCACGCGCGCTCCAGATCGTCGTCGAACACCGCCTCCAGCGTCGGCACCAGCAGCAGATACGCGGCGGCCTGACTCAGCGACTGCGCGACGATGGCGGCGAGCAATTTCGGCGTGAGCGGGGCGAATCGGGCCGGAACCAGCCCGAGCAATGTGCCGATCATCGGGACTCCTCGCTTCCGATCAGCGCGACCGTGCTCAGCGCCGCCTCGTTGATCTCCCACAGTCGCTGATAGGTGCCGCCCGCCTCGCGCAGACTCTCGTGGTCACCCTGTTCCACCAGGGTTCCCTGCTCCAGCACCAGGATTCGGTCCACACCGGTGATGGTGTGCAGCCGATGCGCGATCACCAGCACCGTGCGTCCGGCGACCAGAACCGCGAGCGCGTCCTGCACCGCCGCCTCCGATTCCGGATCGGCGAAGGCGGTCGCCTCGTCGAGTACGAGCACCGGACTGTCGGCGAGCAGCGCGCGGGCGATCGAGAGCCGTTGCGCCTCGCCGCCGGACAGACTGGCGTCGCCGCCGATCTCGGAGTCGTAGCCGCGCGGCAGGGCCATGATCCGTTCGTGGATCTGGGCCGCGCGCGCGGCCTGTTCCAGCGCGGCGTCGTCGGCGTCCTCGCGGGCCAGCCGGAGGTTGTCGCGAATCGTGCCGCGGATCAGCCGGACGTCCTGGAAGACGAATCCGACTGTGCGATACAGCTCCTCGGTGGTGAACTCACGAATATCGCGGCCCCCGATGGTGATCCGGCCCGCGTTCACGTCGTAGAAACGGGGAAGCAGCTTCGCCAGTGTCGACTTGCCCGAACCGCTCGGGCCGACGAGCGCGGTCAGCGTGCCCGGCGTCAACTCGAAGCTGACATCGCGCAGCACCGAATGGTCCTCGCGGTAACCGAATTCGACGGATTCGAATCGGACCGTTCCCACGGTCGCCGGGTCCTGGGTCGCGCCCGCGCCCGAAGGCAGTTCGGGAGTCTGCTGGAGGTCGTGCAGCCGCAGCACCGCCGCGCCCGCCGCGCGCAGCGCCTGCCCGCCGTAGCCGAGCCCGAGCAGCGCGCTGCCGAGCCCGAGACCGACCAGCAGGAACGGCAGGATATCGAGCGGCTCCAGCCAATCGAGTCCGACCGCGCCAAGCCCGGCGGCCACGATCACCAGCATCACGAAAACCGGGGCGATCACGACATCGGAGATGGCCTGCAACCGGATGATCGGCGTCTTCCACCGGTCGAAACTCCTGGCCTGCGAATCCACCGCCTCCTGGTACACGCTGTGCGCCTTGCCCGCTTGCCCGAACGCGCGCACCACCTGGATACCGTCGGCGAATTCGATGGTCGCTTCCCGCGTCCGCTGCTCCCAGCGGTTGTAGACCGCGAGACGGTCACGACTGTTCTGATCCATCATCATGGCCAGGGTGATCGCGTAGAACACCAGCGGAAGCAGCAGGACGAGGGTCATCCGCCAGTCGACGGTGAACAGATAGCCGAGGGTGACCAGCGGCATGACGAGCGCGCCGACGAATTCCAGCCGCGCGTGCGCGACCAGGTAATGCAGGGCCTCGACGTCGTCCTGGAGGTACTTCTTCACCTCGGCCGAGGTACGCTCACCGAACCAGCCGAGCGGCACCCTGGTCAGTTTCTCCGCCAGCGCCCGGCGCACCGTCAACTGGTAGCCGGCGTCGACCAGGTGTGACCAGGTCAGCGCGACCGCCTGCAACAGACCTCGGACGACCAGGACGACGACCGCGCCGCCGAGCAGACGCCACACGCGATCGGTGTCGACCGGATCATCGAGCAGTTCTCCGCACGCCTCGACGATCAGGATGAACGGAACCACGTTGCAGACCGAGGAGATGGCGATGATGATGCTCGCCGCCGTCAACGCCGGTCTGACGGGCGCGAGAATTTCCTTGCGGGCCTGGGCTTCCTGCTGTTTACGTTCCTTCGCCACCGCCTTGGGTGGCCGGTTCCCCGTCTCCGCCGTGGGTAGCGGCGTGACCTCCACCGTCATTGGACCTCGCCTCTCGCGCTCGTGTGGCATCTCACCGAATCGGCCTCATCTTCACATAGTCGACGCGAGGAAAGATAGGTAAGGCTAAGTTTCCCGTTCCGCGGGCATCTCGCGAGGATCGGACAACTCGGACACATACGGAATCGCACGCCGGATCGCCGCGTTGTGCACGGCATGACCTCTACGGCATCCGATCGCTCAGCACCGCCCGTCGTCGACACCGAGACCGAACTCGGAGCTAAAGTTACCGCCCGATTGAACAGCGAGCACGTCATCTGGCTGACCACCGTCGGCCCGAGCGGCACACCCCAGCCGAATCCGGTGTGGTTCCAATGGCGTGACGGCGAATTCCTGATATTCAGCCAGAACGACAAGCCGAAAGTTCGTAATATCGTTCGCAATTCACGAGTTTCGCTGAATCTCAACTGCACCGAGTGGGGCGACGAGGTCACCGTTCTCACCGGCGCCGCGCGTATCGCCGACGAACGCCCGAGCGACGCGGAAATCGCCGCTTACACAACGAAATACGCCGAAGGCATGGTCAGCATCTCGATGACACCCGAGCAGTTCTACGCCGAATACTCCGCCGCTATCCGAATCACGCCCGATCGACTGCGCGGATTCTGAGTCGTTTTCGACCGGGGCGGCGGTATCGAATGACGACCGGTCATCGGCCATCGACGGCCGAGGACTAGGGTCGTCTCCGATGAGAAGGAGGCAGCAGCCGCCGTTGCCCAAGCGGTTCGGCTTGGATCCGGCCCGGCTACGGCTGCCGGAGGACGGTACGTGGGCAACCATCCGGGAACATCTGGTCGAGCGGCTGCCCCGGGTCGATCCCGCGCGGATCGATGAACTGCTGCGCGCCGGCGCCATCGTCGACATGGACGGCCCCATCGCCCCGGACGCACCCTACGCACCCGGCGGAGCCGTCTGGTTCCACCGCGATCTGCCGCTCGAGACCGATGTCCCGTTCGACATCGGCATCGTGCACCGCGACGACACCCTGCTCGTCATCGACAAACCACATTTCCTGGCGACCATTCCGCGCGGACAGCACATCCGGCAGACCGCACTGGTGCGGTTGCGGCACGAACTCGACCTGCCGGACCTCATACCCGCCCACCGGCTCGACCGGGTGACGGCCGGGCTGGTGCTGTTCATCATCGATCCCGCCAGGCGCGGCGCGTATCAGACGATGTTCCACCGTCGCACGGTGCGCAAGGAATACGAGGCCATCGCGCCCTACGATCCGACGCTGACACTGCCGAGGACGGTGCGCAGCCGGATCGTCAAGGAGAAGCAGGTGCTCGCCGCGCAGGAGGTCGAGGGCGAACCCAATGCCGAAACCGTGGTGGAGCTGGTCGAGGTGCGCGGCGGACTCGCGCGCTACCGACTGCGGCCGCACACCGGGCGCACCCATCAACTGCGGCTGCATATGAACAGCCTCGGCGTGCCGATCCTCGGCGACGACTTCTACCCGAGGGTGACCGACAAACCGGTCGACGATTTCACCCGGCCGCTGCAATTACTGGCCGCCGCGCTGGAGTTCACCGATCCGATCAGTGGGGAACTCCGACGGTTCCGGACACGGCGGTCGCTCCAGGCGTGGACCGATCCCGAAGGGTGGGCGGGTCCCGGCGCGAGCGGCCCGCACCACCGGTGACCGGCGTCCCGCCGACCGGAAAGCACGGTTGCCTCCGCCCTGACCAGGACGATTCCCGCAACCCGACCAGGTGACGATGGTTGCGTCACAAACACTCGCGGCCTCGGAGTCCGTCCGTACACTGGGCCGGGTGCTTGGAACCGACCTCGAGGAAGCGGCCCCGCCCCGCCCACGTCTGCATGCCTACATCGATGTGGCCGTCGTTGTCGTCGTCCTCGCGGGAACCAATCTGATCGCGCATTTCACCACCGCGTGGGCGAGTATCGTCACCGTTCCCGTCGCCGCGCTCGTGCTGCTCGCGCTGGTGCGCAGGCGCGGTCTCGGATGGTCCGAACTCGGCCTCTCGCCACGGCACTGGCGACGCGGCACGCTCTACGCGCTCGCCGCCGTCGGCATCGTCCTCACCGCCGTGGCAATCGGCGCGCTATTGCCGGTGACCCGCCCCTTCTTCCTCGCCGACCGCTACGCCACGATCTCCGGCGCGCTCATCGCCTCGATGATCGTGATCCCGTTGCAGACGGTGATCCCGGAGGAACTCGCCTTCCGCGGCGTCCTGCACGGAACCCTCGATCGGGCCTATGGCGCCCGCGGTGTGTTCGCCGCGGGATCACTGCTTTTCGGTCTGTGGCATATCGCTTCCTCGTTCGGCCTGACCTCCAATAATCGCGGCCTGTCCGGATTCCTCGGCGGCGGTGTCGTCGGTCAGATCGCGGGCATTGTGCTGGCCGTGGCCGCCACCGCCGTCGCGGGTGTCGTCTTCACCTGGTTGCGCCGCCGCAGCGGCAGTCTGCTCGCCCCGATCGCACTGCACTGGTCGGTCAACGGCGCGGGCGCGCTCGCCGCCGCCATCGTCTGGCACACCACCGTCTCCTGACCATTTCGGAGCGTTCGGCAAGTTCGTCGCAATCAATTCCTGCGACCTGACCAATCGATCCGACAGGCGATTTGTCACGCCATTCCTCGGGCCATTTTTCGACGTATCTCGGACATATCACGAGGTCGCGAATCATCGGCGCGAGCGCTCAGAAATTACCGCCGAACACGGTTCGATTCCGACGGTCCGTCGACGGCTTTCCCCGGGTATCGAGCCCCCGCGTCGCGATGGTTCGTAGGACCGCGCGCACCGTGAGCTTCATCATTCAACCGATGCCCACCAGGGTAAATATGCGTTGTTCACAACACGCCCCCGCGTGGCATTGACCGCGGCGGGGCGGCGGGATTACTCTCACTGCGTTCAAACATATGTTCGAGCAACTTTGTCGCCACCGATGAATCGGCACGATACCCGTTCCAGGGAAGGTTCGCGATGCCCGACGAACAGTCGACCGGCACCTCCGAGATCGCAGCACTGGCGGACCGGGTCGCGACGGCCCGTGGCATGCTGCCGCTCCAGCACGACGCCGCCCTGGTAGAGGTGCTGTCGGATGCCGAGATCGTGGCCGAACGCGAACTCGCCGAGTGGATCCGCGCCCAGCGACGCGGACAGCGGCGGCGCGCGGTCCAGGACGAACTGGCCGCCGAGAAACGCGACCGTCGCACCTCCACCTCCATCCAACGAGCCGACGAGGCGGACGCCAGATGGCATCGGCGCGCGCTCGCCGCACGCCGACGGGTCGCCAACCAGGACGCCAGGCTCGCCCAGCTCTACCGACGCGCCGAGTGGTCGTCGCGGGTACTGATCGGCGTCGTCGTTCTCGGCATGGTCTGGGCCGGTGTCAACGTGCAGCACAATCTGGTGCCCAGTGGCGACATGTCCGATCCGCTGTACTGGCTGAGTTACGGCATCGAGGCGATGATCTCGATCCCGATCATCACGATCATGGTGGTCGCGACCACCGCCGCCAGCTGGGGCAGGGAACTGCCGCGCGGCAAGGTGGTCGTCTTCGAGACCGCGCTGCTCGGCACCACCGTCGCGCTCAACACCGGCCCGCACCTGGCCGCCGGACACTGGGGCAAAGCCGCCGAATTCGCCATCGCACCGGTCATGGTCGGCGTGGTCATCTGGCTGCACGCCTGGGTCGCCACCCGATACGCGCAGCTCATCGACAGTGTGCCCATCGTCGACGACACCGCAGCGCCGAAACTGGGCGGAAGTATCTACGCGTCGCCGTCGGTGGACGACGACTACCGCGAACACCGAAGCGACACCAGTGCCGAGCGGGTCGTCGAAGACGGGCGTTCCGGTGACGAGCCGCTGTCGTCATCGATCCCGATGACGCTGCTCGGTCGCCCCGGTCCGACCGAGCGTCCGCGAAGCAACGGACACGACCGCGATATCACTCCGCACCGCGAGCACAACGGCAGGAACGGACACAACGGCGTCAACGGCTCCGCGGCGCATTCCGGACACAACGGCAACGAGCCCAAACGTCGCAACGGCACCGAGCCGTCGGCACGGTGGGACGACCGCGCCTCGGAGATCCTCACCCACGAACTGGTGTCCGTCGCCGACCTGCGGACCGGAGTGAATGGCGCGGCACGCGCCACCGGACGGGCGAACGGTCGCACCGCCCGCACGCCGAACGGGCGTACGGTGCACGGTCCCGACGATTCGGTGCCCCACCCTGCCCCCCGGTCCGAACGGCCCGTCGACGGGTCGGCACTCCATCCGACCGAGCACAATGCGGGTGATCAGTCGCGTCGGGGTGGCGGGTTCGCCGCGCTGGAGGAGTCCGCGGCGGAATTCGTGGATCAGCGCGCTGCTGTCCGGCGCGAGGTAGCGGCATCCGTCCGTGACGAGTACGCCGTCGACGCTGATGGAGCCTGTGTCGCGGAGGCGGATGAAGCTGTGGCCACCGGGCGCGCCTCGGCCGCTACGGCCACCGGCAACGGCGGCAACGTATCCGAACAGGCGCAGGAATACACCCGGTTCTCGAATGAGCCCGGCGTCCCCACGATGAACGACAGCGCGCCGGTTCACGGCGAATTCGATTCGACGCCTGCGGCGTCGGTTCCGCCTTCGGATCAGGCTCCGTCTCCAGATCGAGTTCCGGCTTCGGTTCAGATTCCGGCTTTCACTCCGGTTCAGACTCCCGCTCCGACTCTGACGTCTGCTCCTACTCCGACATCGGCTTCCACTCCGGTTCAGGCTCCCGCTCCAACTTCGGCTGCGGCTCCCGCTCCAACTTCGGCTGCGGCTGCGGCTCCAGCTCCGGCTTCAACTTCGGGTTCGGCTCCGGCTTCGGCTTCGGCTTCGGCTCACGATGGTGTGGCGCGCCGAGCGGACTACTCTCGCACCGCCGCCTCGCCGAACATCGACGGACGCGACACCGTCACCGAATCGGCGCGAGGCGCCGTGGTCGGCCGAACCGACCGCATCGGAGCGGTCAGCGACCTGAACGGCCACGCGCATCCCAGTGCGGAATCCGTTGCGATGGCGTCCGTTCCGACGGAACCCGTTTTCGTCACGCGCAGCATCGAATCCGATCATGACAACAACACCGCGGGTGGCACCCCCACCACGGCCGGTGACGCTGTCACCGCGATCACCGACGCGCACACGGACACGTCGACAGCAGGTCGCGACAGCTCTCACAACATGCCGCACAGCGAAGACTCGGCAGCCGAGTCGAACCGCTCGTCCAGCGATTCCGAGTCCGCGACCACAACCGAACATCTGGCAGCCCGTCCCGAACCGTCCATCGCGACGGCAACCCGAGCACCGATCTCGCACCGGACCGGCGGCGCGGTCACATCATTGGCCGACCAACGCGCCGCACGGCGAAACGCCATGAACGGGCACCCCGCAGGATCCGCCCTCGTCAACAGCGCGACCACCGCCACCCGCTCCAGCACCAACGCGGACTTCAACCCCGACACCCACTCGAGGTCCAACTCCCACTCGGACTCCAACATCGGCTCCGGATCCAACCCCGGCTCGGGCTCCAATACCCGCTCTGACGCCCACATCACCGCCGGTTCCGGATTCAACCCCAACCCAAACTCGGGCTCCGGCTCCAACTTCGGGTCCGACATCCACTCCAGCACCAACACCATCGCGGACTCCGATCTCCGTGTCACCGCAGTCTCTGAAGCCAACCCCAGCTCCAGCGCGGGCTCCGGCATCGACACCCGCTCCGACTCGGGCTCTTTCTCCGGCTCCAACGCGGGCGCTGACACCTACTCCACCGCAAGCCCTGGATTCAACTCCGGCTCTGATACCGACACCGGATCCAACACCCGCTCGGGCTCGGGCTCGGGCTCGGGCTCGGGCTCGGGCTCGGGCTCGGGCTCGGGCTCGGGCTCGGGCTCGGGCTCGGGCTCGGGCTCGGGCTCGGGAGAGCGTGCGGCGCACGTCGTTCCGATCCACACCGCAGAGGCTCCCCGCACCACGAAATCCACCGACCGGCAGACGTCCACCTCCGCACCCCGTCCCGCCGAACCCCCGCTGATCCCCCTCGAAGATCTCCCCGGCAGCGACCAGCCCGCCCCGGCGGAATACCACCGCAGGACCCCGCGCTCCACCTCGCCGACCCCCGAGGAGCAGAGCGCCCCGGTGAATACCGAACAGCTCACCCTCGACGCCGATCCCGGCCCGGAACCGCGCCACCCGCGCCTCACCCTCGACGCCATCGCCGCCGCACGCAACGCCGTCGACGACCTCGAGCCCGAATTCGACGAGCCCGATCCCGATGCTGACGGCGACGTGGAGATCTGGTCGGTGGCCCGCACCATCGCCGATCGCGGTTTCTCCCGGCTCCCGGTCGGTCAGGTCGCGGAGATCCTGACCCTCGCGGATCAGTCGTGGACCCCGGCGGGCATCGGCAACGAGGTCGGCGTCCCCACGTCCGCTGTGACGAGGGTGCTCGACGCCGTGGTCAAGGTTCGTCGGCCCTTCGCCGTGAGCTGATCAGGCGAGGTCGATCACTCGGACAGTCCGGCGCGGGCGAGCAGGTACCCGATCAGCGGTTCGTAGTCCTCGGGCCGGATGCCGTCGTCCAACGGCACCGTCACGACGATCTTGCCCTCGGCCTGCCCCGCGAACAGCGCGGGATCGTTGCAGTCGGCGAATCCGACGACATCGATACCGGCATCACCCGCCGCGCCCGCCCAACCGTGATCGGCGATGACCAGATCCGGCCACGTGCCGTTGTCGAGTTCGCGCAGCATCGCCCGCATCGGATGCGGATCGTGGGTGTGAGCGGGTGCGCCGTCGGGCCGGACCACGGTCGCGACCCCCGAGTTGTACCGGATCTGGCGGCGGCGCGGACCGTAGTGCTCGTCGGCCTCGTAGGACCAGCCCGCGGCGGGCGTCAGCACGGCACAACCCGCCGCACGCAGCCGATCCTCCACGGCGCGATAGACATTCATGAGCGTGCCCGGATGCCCGGTGGCGAGCAGCACCGTTTCCCGACGCCGGGCCGCCTCCCCGATCCTCGCGCCCATCACGTCGAGGGCATCGAGCGTGAGATCGGGGTCGATGGTGTCCACGCCGCGCAGGAACCGCGAGTCCGGACTCACCCCGCACAGCCTCGCCATCATGTCGAGGGCTTCGTCGAAGGTCCAATCCTTCAACGTCAACCCGAACTGATAGTGCGGATCCTTGCCCACCATGCGCCGGAGATGCTCGAGATTCACCTCCCTCGGCGTCGCGACATCCCCCGCGATCCGAGTCCGCACCAACTGCTCCCGCAGCGCCCGTCGATCGACCTGTCCGAATCCCACTGCCGAACCTCCGCATATTCGGTGGGCCCGTTCAACCCCACCGGACCAGACAACCAGACGAACATGACGGTCCCGTTCTCAGCGGACATTCTTCGAAGAAAATCCCAGGAATCCGCCGAGACGGACGGAGAATTTCCGGCCGGACCGATCCCCCACCCAAACAGCTCATTCCATGAGCACTTTTCCCACGATGATCGATAGCAACCACCACTTCGAGCCACCGGGAGCCCCCATGGAATCACGCGATACCGCCGACACCCTCGACTTCGCCACCCCCGCCGCGTGGGAATCCTGGCTCACGGATAACCACGCGTCGAGCACCGGCGTCTGGCTGAAAATCGCGAAGAAGAATTCCGGCAGCACCACCATCACCATCACCGAGGCACTCGACGGCGCCCTCTGCTACGGCTGGATCGACAGCAACCGCCGTTCCCTCGACAGCAGCCACTACCTCCAGCGCTACTCCCCCCGCCGCCCGAAAAGCCCCTGGTCCCAGGTCAACGTCACCAAAGCCGAAACCCTGATCGCCGCGGGCCGCATGCGCTCCCCCGGCTTCGCCGCCATAGCCGCCGCCGAATCCGACGGCCGCTGGTCATCCGCGTACGCACCCCAACGCACCGCGACAACCCCACCCGACCTGGCTGCGGCCCTGTCCGAAAACCCGACGGCTCGAACCCGATTCGCCAACCTGGACCGCACCGCCCGCTACTCCCTGTTCCTACGCCTGATGAAGGCGACCCCCACCACCCGCCCCACCCAACTGACCCGCATCATGGCCCAACTCTCCGACTGACGGGCCCCGATCATGCGTCGCGGGCGGATCCGATCACGACGGGGCCGGAACGATGGTTCCCACAGGCCCACCACGCCACTGAGCCGGGCCCGGCGAGGAAGCCACCCGCGACCGCCGAGCACTCCTGATGTCGGACAGTTCCCGAGCAACTCCTTGCCGAGGATGGTGCCCCGGCTGGTCTCCTTGCTATGCCGTACCCAGGTCGTCGGGCAGAATTCGGAACGCTGGGAATCGGTTCAGCGGCCGCAGCACTCGGAAGTCACGCCGATCCAGCGTCAATATCGCGTCGGTTTCGTACTCATCGGCCAGGGCTACGCAGATCGCGTCGACCAGATCGAGGTTCAATCCGTCGTAGCCCGCACGCACCGCGATCGCGGTGCGCAGCTGTGCCGCATCGACATTCGCAATCGCGATGCGGGTGGCGGCAGCTCGATCAGCCACCAACTCCAGGATGCCGTCGGCCACTTTGCGGCCCGCGCGGACACTCGCGACATGGTGAACCTCGGTGAGAGTGAGCGGACTGACGATCAGCGCGCTGGCCGCGTCGGCCGCTCGCCGAGCCGCGAAATGCTCGGGTTCGGACCGATTGAAGATTGCAAGAAGTCCGGAGGTATCCGCGACAACGATCATGCCGACCGGTTCATCGCATCGTGAATATCATCCTTGCCGACGGGACCACCGAGATCGAAGGTCTCCTCGTCGGTCAGCAGGGGTTCCTCCCACCGGCGGTGGCGCATCAAATAGAGCCGAAGCGCGTCACGGGTGATTTCATGTTTGGAACGCCCTTCGGCATCCGCCTGCGCGGTGAGCGCAGCGTCTTCGTCCTCGGGGAGCCGCATCGTCCAGGCCATAGTCGAATGATACCAAGCGTGATACCAAGGCTCGGAAAGTCGGGGCCTTGGGAAATGCCGAAGGCCCGCTTCCGAGTGGAAGCGGGCCTTCGGTGTTCGACTGTCAGCCGTGGAGGGGACTTACTTGGCCCGCTCCAGGACCTCGACCAGACGCCAGCGCTTGGTGGCCGACAGCGGACGGGTCTCCATCAGCTGAACGCGGTCGCCGACGCCGGCAACCTCGTTCTCGTCATGCGCCTTCACCTTGGAGGTGGTGCGAATGATCTTGCCGTAGAGCGGGTGCCGGTGACGGTCTTCCAGCTCGACGACGATCGTCTTGTTCATCTTGTCCGAGACAACGTAGCCGCTGCGAACCTTGCGGCTGTTGCGCTGCCCTTCCACTTTTTCGCTCATGCCGCATCTCCCTTGCCAGCGGGTCCGGTGGCCAGGCCGAGCTCGCGCTCGCGCATGACCGTGTAGATGCGCGCGATCTCGTGACGAACGACGCGCAGCCGACGGTTGTTGTCCAGCTGACCCGTCGCCATCTGGAAGCGCAGGTTGAACAGCTCTTCCTTCGACTCACGCAGGCGGGAAACGAGTTCGTCCTCGGTGAGCTCGCGGAGCTCGGCGGCCGGTGTTTCGGTAGCCATCAGAACTGCTCCTCCCTGGTCACGATCCTGCACTTCATGGGGAGCTTGTGCATCGCGCGGCGCAGGGCCTCACGAGCGGTCTCCTCATTGGGGTACGACATTTCGAACATCACGCGACCGGGCTTGACGTTCGCGATCCACCACTCCGGCGAACCCTTACCGGAACCCATGCGGGTCTCGGCGGGCTTCTTGGTGAGGGGGCGATCCGGGTAGATGTTGATCCAGATCTTGCCGCCACGCTTGATGTGGCGGGTCATCGCGATACGGGCCGACTCGATCTGCCGGTTGGTCACGTAAGCCGGCTCCAGCGCCTGGATTCCGAACTCGCCGAACGTCACCGCGGTGCCGCCCTTGGCCATGCCGGAACGACCGGGGTGATGCTGCTTACGGTGCTTGACCTTACGAGGCATCAGCATTGCTTCAGCCCTCCTGTGTCTCTGCCGGTGCCTCCGCCACAGCGGTGGCGGCGCGTCCGGCCTCGGTGCTGGTCGCCGTGGTGCCGGCGGACCCGGACCGACGCGGACGGCTCGGACGCTCGCGGCGCGGACGATCACGATCGCCTGCCGGAGCGCTCGCGGCGGTCAGCTCACGCTTGCCACCGACGATGTCGCCCTTGTAGATCCAGACCTTCACGCCGATGCGACCGAAGGTGGTCTTGGCCTCGTAGAGGCCGTAGTCGATATCCGCGCGCAGCGTGTGCAGCGGAACGCGACCCTCACGGTAGAACTCCGAGCGCGACATTTCGGCGCCACCGAGGCGGCCCGAGCACTGCACGCGGATGCCCTTGACGTTCGGCGAACGCATGGCCGACTGGATGGCCTTACGCATCGCGCGACGGAACGCCACACGGTTGGAGAGCTGCTCGGCCACACCCTGGGCGACGAGCTGCGCATCCGATTCGGGGTTCTTGACCTCGAGGATGTTCAGCTGCACCTGCTTCTTGGTGAGCTTCTCCAGCTCGGCGCGGATGCGGTCGGCTTCCGCGCCACGACGGCCGATCACGATGCCCGGACGCGCGGTGTGGATATCCACACGGACGCGATCACGGGTGCGCTCGATCTCGACCTTCGAGATGCCCGCCCGCTCCATGCCGGTGGCGAGGAGCTTGCGAATGGCGACGTCTTCCTTCACGTAGTCCGCGTACTGCTTGTCCGCGTACCAACGCGACTTCCAGTCGGTGGTGATACCGAGGCGGAAGCCATGGGGGTTGATTTTCTGTCCCATTTACTTTGCCCCTCCCTTCCGGCGGTTACGAGTGGATCCACCGGCGGTGGGAACGCTCTCGACCTCGATGGTGATGTGGCTGGTGCGCTTGCGGATCCGGAACGCACGGCCCTGGGCCCGCGGCTGGAAACGCTTCATGGTGGCGCCCTCGTCGACGTAGGCCGTCGAGATCACCAGGGTGGCCGGGTTCAGGCCGAGGTTGTTCTCGGCGTTCGCCGCGGCACTGGCCACGACCTTGGCGACCGGCTCGCTCGCTGCCTGGGGCGCGAACTTCAGGATCGCCAGTGCGTCCTCGACTCGCTTGCCGCGGACCAGGTCCACGACACGGCGAGCCTTCATCGGGGTCACGCGAACGTGCTTGGCCGTCGCGCGCGCAGTCGGATTCTGAGTCTCAGTGGTCATCGCCGCTTGCTCTTCCGATCTTCCTTGACGTGGCTCTTGAACGTCCGGGTGGGCGCGAACTCACCCAGCTTGTGTCCGACCATGTTCTCGGAGACGAACACCGGCACGTGCTTGCGACCGTCATGGACGGCGAAGGTGTGACCGATGAAATCCGGGGTGATGGTCGAACGGCGGGACCAGGTCTTGATGACCTGCTTGGTGCCCTTGTCGTTCTGAACGTCCACCTTCGCTTGGAGGTGGTCGTCGACGAACGGGCCCTTCTTGAGGCTGCGTGGCATTTCTTACCTCCTCCTTCAGCGCTTCTTGCCGGTCTTGCGACGGCGGACGATGAGCTTGTCGCTCGGACGGTTGGGCTTGCGGGTGCGGCCTTCCGGCTGACCCCACGGCGAGACCGGGTGGCGACCACCGGAGGTCTTGCCCTCACCACCACCGTGCGGGTGGTCGACCGGGTTCATGACGACACCACGGACCGTGGGACGGCGACCCTTCCAGCGCATACGGCCGGCTTTGCCCCAGTTGATGTTCGACTGCTCGGCGTTGCCGACCTCGCCGACGGTGGCGCGGCAGCGCACGTCGACGCGGCGGATTTCACCGGAGGGCATACGCAGCGTGGCGTAGGGGCCTTCCTTACCGAGCAGCTGGATGCTCATACCGGCCGAACGGGCCAGCTTGGCGCCGCCGCCCGGACGGAGCTCCACCGCGTGGATGGTGGTACCCGTCGGGATGTTGCGCAGCGGCAGGTTGTTACCCGGCTTGATGTCGGCCGTGGGGCCGGACTCGATCGGGGTGCCCTGCTTGATGCCCTTCGGCGCGATGATGTAGCGCTTCTCGCCGTCGACAAAGTGCAGCAACGCGATGTTGGCGGTGCGGTTCGGGTCGTACTCGATGTGAGCGACCTTGGCCGGGATGCCGTCCTTGTCCAGTCGACGGAAGTCGATCAGACGGTAGGCACGCTTGTGGCCGCCACCGCGGTGCCGGGTGGTGATACGACCGTGCGCGTTACGGCCACCGCTCTTGGTCAGCGGACGCAGCAGCGACTTCTCGGGGGTGGACCGGGTGATCTCGGCGAAGTCCGAGACGGACGCCCCGCGCCTACCCGGCGTAGTCGGCTTGTACTTACGAATTGCCATGAGTTCTTCTCTGCTTTCTGGATTCCCGTCCGCTTACGCGACCGGGCCTCCGAAGATCTCGATGGGCTTGCTGTCGGCCGAGATGGTCACGAGCGCACGCTTGGTGTCCTTGCGCTTGCCGTAACCGAAGCGGGTCCGCTTGCGCTTGCCCTGACGGTTGGCGGTGTTGACGCTGGTCACCTTCACACCGAAAACCTTCTCGACGGCGATCTTGATCTGCGTCTTGTTGGAGTCCGGGTGCACGATGAAGGTGTAGGTGCCTTCTTCGATGAGTCCGTAGGACTTCTCCGAGATGACCGGCGCCAGCAGGATGTCGCGGGGGTCGGCGATGGTGGTCACTTGCTCTCCTCCTGAACAGCGGAGCCGGGCTGCTCATTCTGGGCCGACTCCGTCGGACCGTGCACGAAGGCGTTCAAAGCCTCAACGCTGAACACCACTTCGTCGCTGTTGAGCACGTCGTAGGTGTTGAGCTGGTCCGGTGCGATCGGCAGCACGTTCTCCAGGTTCGCCACGCTCTTCCACGCGGCGACGTCCTCGCGGCCGACGACGACCAGGAACTTCTTGCGGTCCGAGAGCTCGGCCAGGAAGGTCTTGGCGGTCTTGGTCGACGGGGTCTGACCCGAGACCAGTTCGGTGATCACGTGGATACGCTCGTTGCGGGCCCGATCCGACAGGGCGCCACGCAGTGCGGCGGCCTTCATCTTCTTGGGGGTCCGCTGGCTGTAGTCACGCGGCTGCGGGCCGTGGACGACGCCACCACCGGCGAACTGCGGCGCGCGGGTCGAGCCCTGACGGGCGCGGCCGGTGCCCTTCTGCCGGTACGGCTTCTTGCCACCGCCACGGACCTCGCCACGAGTCTTCGTGGAGTGGGTGCCCTGGCGAGCCGCGGCGAGCTGGGCCACGACGACCTGGTGCATCAGCGCGATATTGGCGGTCACGTCGAAGATCTCCGCGGGGAGGTCGACGGTTCCGTTGGATTTGCCGCCGATCTCTTTCACCGGCAGCGTCAGATTCACGGACTGCTCCGCGGAATCCTTCTTCTCGGTATTGACGGTCATGCGTGCGCACCACCCTTCACGGCGCTCTTGACGATCACGACGCTGTTCCTGCGACCCGGGATCGCTCCCTTGATCAGCAGCAGGCCGTTCTCGGCGTCCACCTTGTGAACCGACAGGTTCTGGGTGGTGACGCGGTCGTTACCCATCCGACCCGACATGCGCATGCCCTTGAACACGCGGCCGGGGGTGGCGCAACCACCGATGGAACCGGGGCGACGGTGCACGGCCTGCGCACCGTGCGAGGCGCCCTGACCGGCGAAGCCGTGACGCTTCATGGTGCCGGCGAAGCCCTTGCCCTTGCTGGTGCCGGTGACGTCGACGTAGGCGCCCTCTTCGAAGACATCGGCGGAGAGTTCCTGGCCGATCTCGAAGTTGGCGGTGTCGGCGACGCGGATCTCGGCGACGTGGCGGCGCGGGGTGACACCGGCCTTGGCGAACTGGCCGGAAGTCGGCTTGTTCACCTTGCGCGGGTCGATGGCGCCGAAAGCGATCTGGACGGCGCTGTAGCCGTCGCGCTCCACGGTGCGGATCTGGGTCACGACGTTCGGGCCCGCCTTGATGACGGTGACCGGAACGACCCGATTCTTGTCGTCGAAGACCTGGGTCATGCCGAGCTTGGTGCCCAGGATGCCGGCCGCGGGCCGGTTCTTGTTGTCAGTCATATCTCGAGTCCCCGTCACTGAATGTTGACGTCGACGCTGGCCGGCAGGTCGATGCGCATCAGCGCGTCGACCGTCTTCGGCGTCGGGTCGAGGATGTCGATAAGCCGCTTGTGCGTACGCATCTCGAAGTGCTCGCGCGAGTCCTTGTACTTGTGCGGCGAACGGATGACGCAGTACACGTTCTTCTCGGTGGGCAACGGCACCGGGCCGACGACACGTGCCCCGGTACGGGTCACCGTCTCGACGATCTTGCGCGCGGACGCGTCGATCGCCTCGTGGTCGTAGGCCTTGAGCCTGATGCGGATCTTTTGTCCCGCCACGCTAAGTGTCCTTTTCTCCGCTTTCGTTCGTGATCCGGAAGCTGCGCTCCCGAACCACCCTCATTTGCACAGTCCGAACACACGAAAGACGCCTCAGAAGAGACCTACGACCGGGCACCGCCCGATCTTCGCCGCTGTTCATCTGTCATGGTTCTCCGGTCCACGCGGTCGGGCGTGTCGCCTTTCCGCTCATTCCTCTGCCCGGACAGAAACTTCATCTCAGGCCTGGAACGTTCGTCCCGGACGTACCCGCGCTGATAAACCAGCGGGATACACGATTGGGTACTGCTCGCCTCGCCCGACCGCATTCGATTCCGACTTCGGGAACAGACGCGGCCCGGTGCAGGGCAACCCGAACAGTATGCCCGATGCCCCTGGACACTTCAAATCCGCCCCCACCACCGGCGCGTGCCTCCGAAGAAGCGCAGCTCGCGGGCCGATTCGTCGAGTATGCCCATACTTCGGCCTGGCAGAACTTACTTTTGAGTAAGATGCGTGCATGACGAAAGAGACCGCGACCTACCGCGGCTGGAAGAAGCTGCCGGACAACCGCCTGGGGCACGCGCTGTTCTCGCTGGGCATGGTCGCGAGGGTGCCGTATTTCGGCACGGTGCTGCCGAACGTGGTGCGGCTGGAACCGGGATTGTGCGAGGTCACCTCCCCCAAATGGTTCGGCATCCACAATCATCTCGGCACCTATCACGCGATCGCCGCGTGCAATCTCGCCGAGGTCGCGATGGGCATGCTCAGCGAGGCGACGGTGCCGTCCTCGCACCGCTGGATCCCCAAGGCCATGAATGTGCGGTACCTGGCCAAGGCCGAAACCGGGCTGCGCGCGGTGGCGCGGTTGGCCGAGGTACCCGACTTCTCGCTGATCACCGAGGGGACCGAGCTGACCGTGCCGGTCGCGATCTTCGACAAGCACGGGGTCGAAGTCGTGCACGCGGAGATCACGACGTGGGTCACGCCGAAGTAGGTACCGGACGCTTTCGCGAACGGCATCGGTCAGGCGGCCCGGTGAACGGCGCACCCCCGACCAGGCGAATCCGACAAGCAGTGGGGTTCGCCACGGGTAGTTGCACCGGCCGATCCCGACGGCATTGAATGCTTCTATGAGCGACAGCGCAGTCCGCGATTTCGATATCGCTGTGGTCGGACTCGGCCCGACCGGGCGCGCGCTGGCCCATCGCGCGATGCTGGCCGGGTTCCGCGTGGCGGCCGTCGATCCGCGCCCGGATCGGCTCTGGCCGCCGACCTTCTCCTGCTGGGTCGACGAATTGCCCCGGTGGCTGCCCGCCGAGGCGATCGCGGTCCGCATCCCCGCCCCGACGGTCTGGACCACGACCGAACACCGGATCGAGCGCCCCTACTGCGTGCTGTCCAAACCGGGTCTGCACGCCGCCCTGCCACTGGACGACGCGACCGTGTTCGCCGCGCGCGCGAGCGAGGTCGGCGCACACGAGGTCGTACTCGCGGACGGTACGAAACTCAGGGCCGCAACGGTTTTCGACACCCGCGGACTCCCGTCCCTCGGCCAGCGGCGAGCGGCGAGCGCGCACGGCATCTTCGTCGACGCCGACACCGCCGCCCCCATGGTCGCCGACGGCGAAGGCCTGCTGCTGGATTGGCGACCGGAGAACGGCGCGGGCCCCGACGAGCCGCCGTCGTTCCTCTACGCGGTTCCGCTCGGCGACGGGACCGTCATCTTCGAGGAGACCAGCCTCGGACTTCGGGGCGGTATGCCGCAGCGTGAACTGCGCAGGCGCACACTCGAACGTCTTGCCGCGCACGGTATCCGGCTCACCGGCGACGAGCCGAGCGAAGCCGCGCACTATCCGCTCGATCAACCGCCACCGCGCCGGGGGGCCGCGTCGGCGGTCCCGTTCGGTTCTCGGGGCGGGATGATGCACCCCTGCACCGGCTACAGCGTCGCCGACTCACTGGCCCTGGTCGACACCGCCGTCGCCGCGCTGCGGGGGGGCCGCGACCCGATCGAGGCCCTGTGGCCGTGGCAGGCCCGCCTGGTCTATTGGATGCGGACGCGCGGCCTGTACGGCCTCGGCCGACTCACCACCGACCAGTCGATCGCCATGTTCGAGGCGTTCTTCACCGAATCCGAACGCGGTCAGCGCGCGCTGCTGTCGGCCCATGCCGACTACACCGCCCTCGGCGCGGTGCTCTTCAACACCGTCGCCCACACCTGGCCGTTCCGCTGGCGCTACGACCTCGTCGGCTGGACCAACCGCGACCGCTGGTCGAACTACGACTTCCCCGCCGTCACCGAACGATTGCCCCACCCCACCGACTGAGGGCGAGATGATGGGGGAATTGCCGTGGCCCAGGTGCCGCCTGTGCCTTATTTGAACTCGGCGGTCTCCAAGGTCAGCGCAAAGGGCTCGGGAAGGTCGAGCGACTTGCCGAAAGGCACCCGGATTTCCAGGCGATAGTCGATGAGATCAGCGTGTCCGCCGGGTTCACCGAGAAGAGTGACGGCCTCGAGTTCACGATCTATCAAGAGATACAGGGGCACGCCACCACGCGCGTAGCAGTATCTCTTCGATTTTCGGTCTCGATCGGCCCCTGAACTGGTGACCTCCATGACCAGCAAAACCTTGTCGACAGGCATCCAGCCCGGCTCGTCCGCATACGCGCCGACAGGAGCGAACACACCGTCCGGAATCAGGTGGTTCTTCGGGCACAGACCGCCACGATCGAGGAGAAGTCCTTTATTGCCCGAGAAGTCGAAGTCGATGGCCGATCGCTTGATGATCTGCCGCACTACCGAGGCGATATCGCTTTCGTGATTTCCCGTCGGTGGCGGTGTCACAACGATCTCCCCCTCGATCAGCTCGGCCCGGAACCCTTCGGGAGTTTCCAGTGCATGAAAACCCTCCAGCAATACATCTGCCGGATCCCCCTGCGGGTCATGCGCTGTAGCGGCGGTCACTGCGACACCTCCCTCTGCTTCGTGCCATCAGCATACGGATCACAGCTGATCATCGCCGCCGTTCATCAGCTCTCCGGGGCCCGGGTCACCAGCATCCCGCACCCCGAAGTACAGAACTCAGGCTCCGGTTTCGGCGGCGCGCTGGTAGCCGCGGATCGCGGGCCAGCCGAAGACGAGGAGGATGCCGACGGTCCAGGCGACGGTTTTCATGAGGGGTTCGGCGACGGGGCCGCCGTAGGACAGGCCGCGCATGGCGTCGATGGCGCAGCTCATGGGCTGGTTCTCGACCACGTCCTGCAACCAGACCGGATAGGCGTTGACCGGGACGAAACCGGTGTTGAAGAACATCAGCAGGGTGTTGAAGATGCTGACCAGGCTGACCAGCATCACGCCCTCGGTGATGGTCGCCAGTGCGGTGACGAGGACCGCGAAACCGACGCCGAACAGGACCGGGATGCCGATCATGGCCAGGGCGGCGATCGGTCCCTGGTCGAAGCGGAAGCCGATCGCGAAACCGACGGCGATCACGATCAGCGTGGTCACGAGCACGCGGACGGCTTCGGCGAGCAGTCGACCGGTCAGGCCCGCCGCCCGGTGCACGGGCATGGTCCAGAAACGGCCGAGCAGTCCGGTGGCCTTCTCGACCTTGAACCCCAGCGCGCTGACCACGGCGCCCGCCATGGCGGCGACCAGCGTGATCATCGGCACCTGACCGTAGACGGCCGGTTTACCGGTGGCGTCGCTGATCGAATTGCCGAGCACCACGTGGAACATCAGCAGGGTGACGGCCGGGTACAGGATCGTCTGAATGGTGGTCGCGGGGTCGCGGGCCCAGCCGTAGAGCAGTCGTTTGCTCTGGATGAGGCTGTGCGAGGCCCAGGTGGTGAGCGCGCCCTCGGATTTCGCGTGCGTGACCGTCGGCAGCGGGGTCCACCGCGGCGTGCTCGGCGAATCGGGGTCGGATGTCACATCGGACGCTTCCGGTCTCATCGTCGTCTCCACCGAACTCATGATCGCCTCACACTCGCCCAGACCGCGAACGGGATGAACACGATCGCCAGCCCGCCCAACCACACCAGCGGAACCCACAGCACCTGCCAGGTCACGCCGTCGGCGGCCATATCGCGCATCGCGAAGGAGAACTGGGAGATCGGTTGATTCCGCGCGAACGGCCGTATCCATTCGGGGAAACTGCTCTCGGGAACGAACCCGCACGACAGCATGCCGAAGATGATCGTCGGCAGGGTGAGTGCCTGACTGAGCGATTCCGGGCTCTTGGTCACGCTGCCGAGTCCGTCGGCGCCGATCGCGAGCACCGTGCCGACCGCGAGCGAGAACGCGCAGAACAGCACGGCCTGCCCGAGTCCCGCCTCGAATCGGAACCCGATCATGTGGCCGAACAGCAGGGCGCCGGTCAGCGAGACGACCGAGCGGATCAGACCGGCGCTGATACGCGCCGTCAGCGGCACCAGGGTGCCGATGGGCATGGTCTGCAACCGGGTACTCAGTCCGGTGAGCGCTTCGAACGCCGAGAGTTGCGCGTTCGACATCATGGTGAAGGCCATGGTCTGGAGCACGATGACCGGCATGACGAACTGCGCGTAGTCGATGCCCTGGAATTTCATGACGTAGCGCAGCGGCAGGTAGAAGCCGAGGGTGAAGACCAGCGGGGTGACGAACGCGACGATCAGTTCGCCCTTGGTCGCCATCGTCCACACGACACGACCGGCCAGCGCCCGCCACTGCGCGAAGGAGGACGGGTTCGCCGCGGGGAGTTCGGCGAAAAGGACGGCCGGGTCGGTGCGTTGCTCGGCTCTCTCGCCGGTGGCCGCCGTCATGCGTGGCTGCCCGAATGTCCGGTGATCGACAGGAACACGTCGTCGAGCGACGGCCTGCGCAACCCGATATCGGCCAGGTCGACACCGGCCGAATCCAGCCTGCGCAGCGCCTCGGCCAGTGTGGCCGCGCCCTCGGGGGCCGGAATGGAGAGGCGGTCGACGCCCTCGAGTTCGGCGAGCACCGCGGCGGGCACGAGATCACCGAGCGCGTCGGCGACCTTGCGCATCTGGGTGGGATCGAGCGGGACCACCTCGCAGTAGCTGCCGCCGGTGCGCTCCTTGAGCTCGTCGGCGGTGCCTTCGGCGATCACCGTGCCCTTGTCGATGACGATGATCCGATCGCTGAGCACGTCGGCTTCCTCGAGGTACTGCGTGGTCAGCAGCACGGTGATGCCCTGACTCTTGAGGATCTGCACCAGATCCCACACGCCCTGGCGGCTGCGCGGATCCAGGCCGGTGGTCGGCTCGTCGAGGAACACCACTTCGGGCCGGACCACGAGTCCGCAGGCGATGTCGACGCGGCGGCGCATACCGCCCGAGTAGTTGCGCACCGCGCGGCGACCGGCGCTGACCAGGTCGAACTGTTCGAGCAGATCGTCTGCGCGGCGGCGGGCGACGGTCTTGCGCAGTCCCATCAGCCTGCCGAAGAGTTCCAGGTTCTCCCGGCCGGACAGATTCTCGTCCAGCGCGGCGTACTGCCCGGTCATCATGATCGAGCGGCGCACGCTGGAGGGATCCTTGCGCACGTCGTGGCCCGCGACGACCGCGTTTCCGGAATCCGGGCGCAGCAGCGTCGACAGGATCTTCACCGTCGTCGTCTTACCCGCGCCGTTGGGTCCGAGGATGCCGAGCACATTGGCCTTCGCCGCGGTGAAACTGATGCCCTGCAGCGCGTGGACGTCGCCGAAGGATTTTCGGACGTCCTCCACGATGACCGCTGGTTCACTCGCGGGCGAATCTGCTTGGTTCGAACTCGGCATCAACTCTCCACTATCGGCCGGGGGCGGCGACCGGGTCACCGGTGCACACGGCTGTGCGCCCTCCGGAGGGTGATCGGACCGCTCGGCGTGATGTTACCGGGCGGAGGTGGCCCGACCGTTCCTGCGCCGGTATCCCGTCGACGCGGAACCTAACTGTGTCTTTACTCACATTTTCCGAGGGCACGCGGGCCGCCGTCGAATCGGCGCTGGTAGCGCCGGTCAGGGGCAGCGCAGGGGCAGCGCCTACGCCTTGTCGGCGCGCGTCGACGCGCCATAGTCTTCACGCAGGGGAACCAATGTGCTCACTCGTCGGCGGGGTCGCTGTACACCGAGTGGGCATCAGGGCGGGGATGACTGCGAAGAGGTGACCATGGCCGAGTCCGCGCAGCCACAAGTGGTGGTGTATCCCGGTGGATCGGGCCGAACGAATGTGCTGACGTCCTACGATCCGCGCACCGGTGAGACGGTCGGGACGTACGCGATAATGGGCGCGAGCGAGTTGAACCGCACGATTCGCGCCGCACGAGCGGCCGAAAGATGGTGGGCGGATTTAGGTTTCGCGGCGCGCAAGCGCTGGCTACTCGATTGGAAGCGCAGCATCGCAAGGCGGGCAACCGAATTGGTGGAGCTGCTGTGTGAGGAGACCGGAAAACCGGAGGCGGACGCGGTAATCGAGGTGATGCTCGCGGTCGAGAATCTGGATTGGGCCGCACGCAACGCGGCCCGCGCGCTGCGCCGCCGCAGTCTCGGCTCGACCTGGCTCACGCGCAACCAGAAGGCCTCGGTCGGCTATCTGCCGCTCGGCGTCGTCGGGGTGCTCGGGCCGTGGAACAACCCGGTCTTCACCGCGATGGGCTCGATCGCCTACGCGATGGCCGCCGGAAATGCCGTGGTGTTCAAGCCACATGAGCTGACCACCGGTGTCGGCGTGTGGCTCGCCGAGAGCTGGACCGAACTGGCGCCGAGCCAGCCGGTGCTCCAGGTGGTCACCGGCGACAGGAGCACCGGCGCCGCGCTGTGTCGGGCCAAGGTGGACAAGATCGCCTACGCGGGTTCGGATTCCGGTGCGCGCGAGGTGATCTCGCTGTGCGCGCAGAGCATGACGCCGGTGGTGGTCGAACACAACGGCAAGGGGTCGATGGTGGTGCACGTCGACGCCAAACTCGACGACGCCGCGGAGGCGGCGGTTTTCGGGGCGATGGCCAACGCGGGCCAGAACCCCACCGGAATCCAGTGCGCCTACGTCGCCGATTCGGTGTTCGACAATTTCCTGGAACTGGTCGCCGATCACGCGAAGAGGTTGCGTCCCGGCGCGGACCGCAAGGCGTCCTACGGTCCGATGATCATGGAATCCCAGGTCGGCGTGATCCGAAAACAGGTGCGCGACGCCCTCGCGCGCGGCGGCCGGGCGGTGGTCGGCGGACTCGATTCGATACGCGAACCGTATATATCGCCGATCGTGCTGGCCGAGGTTCCCGAGGAGAGTCTCGCGGTCACCGGGGAGGCGATCGGGCCGGTGCTGATCGTGAATCGGGTCTCGACGATGGACGAGGCGGCCCGGCGCATCAACGCCTCGGGCAACGGGGTCGCGGTATCGGTGTTCACCCGTGACGTGCGCAGTGTCGACGCGTTCGCCGAACAGTTGCGCGTCGGCGTGGTGACGATCAATTCCTCGACCGCCTACGCGGGTATTCCCGCGCTGCCGTTCGGCGGGGTGGGCGAATACGGGCAGGGACACAGCCACGGCGAACACGGACTGCGCGAATTCAGCCGGACGCTGGCGGTGGCGCGCAAGCAGTACCGGGCCGCGGTGGACCTGTCGACATTCGACCGGCATTCGCGTCATCTGCGGGCGGCCAAGACCATGTTCCGACTACGGCACGCGCGCTGAGGGGTGGGCGGTGGTCCGGTTCAGTCGCCCCGGCCGGACTCGCCGCCCAGCAACACCGCGCCCATCAGGGTGATGACGCGGGCGAGTTGCTCGGGCCGGGAATCGAAACGAACGGCCCGGCCGACGTCGATGACCTGACCGATCGCGGCGTGCACGCGGAAACGCGCCTCGATCGGGTCGCCGTCGAGCAGATTGGCCCACTCCAGCACGTTCTGGCGCTGGATGGCGCGCAACTTGTGCTGTTCGGCCTGCGGCAGATTGCTGAACTCGGCGTAGTAGACCGGCATGATCTCGGGCGTCGCGAAGGTCAGCTTCGCGTAGCGTTCGGCGATGCCGCAGGCCGCGCCGGGCCGACTGGTCGCCTCGGCCAGCGCCTCGGTGATCGCCATCGCGACCCGATCGCCGGTGCGGTAGAACGCCGCGGCGAGCAGATCGGATTTGCTGGTGAAGTAGCGGTACACGCTGGAGGCGTTGATGCCGACGGCCGCGCCGATCTCCTCGATGCTGGCCTCGTGATACCCCTGCCTGCCGAAGATCCGGATCGCCTCGGTGAGCAGCTGTTCGCGTTTCGATGTCACCGGCAGGCCCTTGGTCGCGGGTCCCGGCGCGGGTGACGGCGGCGCGGGCGGAAGGTCGGCGCGCACCAGCGCCCAGCACATGTCGTGCAGTAGCGGCAGCAGGCGCGCTCCCGACAGCGCGGTCCGGTGCGCGGCGATGCTGGCGACAGCGCTGAGGACGGCGGCGGCGAGCAGGGCGATGTCCTCCCGCGGTGCGCCTGGGCGCAATTGGGCGATGGGAGCGGCGACGGTGGCGTTGAGATCGTCGTAGATCTTGCGGATCCGGATCCGGTCGTCGCGTTCCAGGTAGCGCCGTTCCCAGCGGTAGAGCCCGGCCTCGCGGCGGATGTCGATGGTGTGCTCGCTGATCGCCTCCAGCACCGCGTCTAGCCTGGCGGCGGGTGCGAGCCGGGGATCATCGGCGGCCTGCGCGACCTCGAGCAGGTGGCGAGCGCCCTCCTCGGCGGCCGCGACAAGCAGTGCGTATTTATTGGCGAAATGCCGGTAGAGCGCCGGTCCGGAGATGCCGACCTCCGCGGCGATCTCGTCGACGCCGACCGGGTAGTAGCCGCGCTCGCTGAAGGCGCGGGCGGCCGCCCGGATGATCTGCACCTTGCGATCCTTGGGGCGTCGGCGCACCGATTTGGGGGCGTCGACCGCCGCGGCACCGGTGCCGGAATCCGTGCTTTTCCCACCCGTGTCACGCCGCGCGGAAGCGAGACCGACCTCGCTGCGATCCGCGACCATGCACCACTCCGTTCTGGGACGCCACTGCTTGTTGACAGCGCCGGACAACTCACCCTAAGTTAACCACAATTCGCAAAGTTAACCACTATTCGTATTACGATGCCCGCCGAACGGCAGACCAGGAGCACCAGATGAGTACGATCGATTCCGCCCCGGCGACCTCCTTCTCCGCGGTCTCCTTCTCCGCGATCAAAGACGGCAAGATCCTGCGGGTCACCATCACCAATCCCAAGCGTAAGAACGCCGTCGACTACGACACGATGGTCGCGCTCGGTGACACCTTCCTCGCGGCCGCCGACGACCGCTCGATCCGGGTCATCGTGCTGACCGGAGCGGGCGAGGATTTCTGCACCGGCGCCGACCTGTCGGCCGCCGCGGCGAACGCCCAGCGTGGCATCACCTCGGAGATGGTGATGGACACCGCCAACCGGCTTGTGAAATCGATCGTCGACTGCCCGGTCCCGGTCATCGCGCGGATCAAGGGCTCGGCGGCGGGCGTCGGCGTCGGGGTGGCGCTGGCGGCCGACCTCGTCTACGCGGACGTCGATTCCTATCTGCTGCTCGCCTTCATCAATATCGGCCTGATGCCCGACGGCGGCGCGGCGGCGATGGTCGCCGCGGCGGCCGGGCGTCCGCTCGCCGCCGAGATGGCCCTTCTCGGTGAACGGCTGCCCGCACTCGCCGCGAAGGAGGCGGGCCTGTTCACCGGTGTCCTCGCGGGCGAGGAACTCGACGCGAAGGTCGAGGCCGTCGCGGCGAAATTGGCCGCCGGGCCTCGGCGCGCACTCGAACTCACCAAGGCCGCGCTGAACGCGGCGACGCTGCCCGCACTCGACGCGGCGCTCGCGGCGGAGAAGGCCGGACAGTCCGAATTGCTGGAATCGCCCGACTTCATCGAGGGCGCGACGGCGATGCTGACCAAGCGCGCCCCGGTCTTCTCCGACTGAGCGACACCGTCCGCGAATGTGGCACCCGACACACTTCGCGGATCGCCGCCGACTATGTTGATCGGCTATGGCATACCTGGTTACCGGAGCAACTGGGTTCATCGGTCGATTCCTCGTTCCACAGTTGCTGAATCATGACGGCGATATCCACGTCCTGGTCCGCCCCGGCCTCGATTCGGCGGACCGATTCACCTGCTGCGCGCGGGAATGGGCGGCGGGCGACCGGATCCGGCCGGTCCACGGCGATCTCGGCGCGCCCGGTCTCGGCATCGCCCCGGCCTGGCTCGACGAGCACCGGGGCACCATCGATCATGTTTTCCACCTCGCGGCCGGTTACGACCTGACCCAGCGCGGCGGCGGGACGAGACATGTCGTCGACGTCGCCGCCGACCTGCGGGCGGGACTTCTGCACCACGTGTCGACCATCGAGGTGGCGGGCATGTTCGAGGGCCTGTTCACCGAGGACATGTTCGATCAGGGCCAGGTTCTCGCCACTGCGAACCAGCGCACCAAATTCGAGGCCGAACGGATCGTGCGCGAATCCGGACTCGACTGGCGTATCTACCGGCCCTCGATCGTGATCGGTCACTCCAGGACCGGCGAGATCGACCGGATCGACGGTCCCTACTACTTCTTCCGCCTGCTGCGCATGGCCGCGCAATTGCCGCGCATCCTGCCGGTGCTGGTTCCGAAACTCGGCGAGACCAATATGGTGCCGGTCGATTTCGTCGCTCGCGCGCTGGCGTACCTGGCGCACCAGGACGGCCCGAACTCGACCACCTACCACCTGGTCGATCCCCGCAGGCAGAGCGCCGCCGAGGCACTGAACCTGTTCGCCGACGAGGCCGGCTCGCCGCATCTGGTCGAGGTGATGCCCAAACGCACCCTGGAGATGGTGCTGCGCGTACCGGGTGCGCACTGGGTGCTCCCCCGCGTCGGCGTCCCGCAGGACGTGCTGGCGCACAGCGAGTTCACCTGCTGGTTCGACTGCCGACGCACCACCGCGGCATTGGCCGACACCGATATCAAGGTGCCGCCGCTGGCCGGATACGCCCCGCTGATCTGGAAGTACTGGGCCGAGAACTGGGTGTAGGGCGTCGGTTCAGCCCGTCACGGTCAGATAGATCAGCGCGACGTTGAGCAGCGAAATGATCACCGCGACGAGCCATGCCAGGGCACTGGTGACGCGGTGGTTCACGTCCGCGCCCATCAGCGCGCGGTCGGCGGTGAGCCGCACCAGCGGAATCAGGGCGAACGGGATGCCGAAGGAGAGCACGACCTGGGAGATGATCAGCGCTCGCGTCGGGTCGATTCCCGCCGCGAGCACGGCGATGGCCGGGATCAGGGTGATCAGGCGACGCAACAGCAGCGCGACCCTGCGTCGCAGCAGACCCTGCATGATCATCGCCCCGGCGTAGGCGCCGACCGAGGTGGACGCCAGTCCGGAGGCCAGCAGACCGATCGCGAGCAACAGACCGGCGACGGGGCCGAGCGCCTCGCGGACCGCCGCGTGCGCCCCTTCCAGGGTGTCGACGTTCTCGCGACCGCGCAGGGTGTTCGCGGCCATCAGCAGCATGGCCAGGTTGACGGTGCCCGCCAGCACCATGGCGAGCCCGACGTCGACGCGGGTCGCGCGCAACAGCCGGATCCGGCCGGGACCGGGCGCGGGATGGCCGTGGCGGTCCCTGGCCAGCCCGGAATGCAGGTACACCGCGTGCGGCATCACCGTCGCGCCGATCATGGCCGCCGCGAGCAGCACGCTCTCCGCGCCGTCGAAACGTGGGACCAACCCGGCTACGGCCTCCGACGCCGACGGCGGCGATATCACCACGCTCGCCAGGAATCCCACCGCGATCACCGCGAGCATGCCGATGATGACCCGTTCGAAGGGGCGTTGCCCGCGCCTGTCCTGCACGAGCAGCAACCCCATCGACACCACACCGGTGATCAGTCCGCCGACCACGAGCGGTAACCCGAACAGCAGGTGCAGGGCGATGGCCCCGCCGACGACCTCGGCCAGGTCGGTCGCCATCGCGACGGTTTCGGCCTGACCCCAGTACGCCAGGCGCACCGGTCGGCTCGCCCGCTCGCGCACCGCCTCCGGCAACGACATGCCGGTGACGAGTCCGAGTTTGGCGGAGAGGAACTGCACGAGTCCGGCCATGGCGTTCGCCATTACGATGACCCACACCAGCAGGTAGCCGAATCGCGCGCCCGCGCTGATATTGGACGCCACATTCCCGGGGTCGACGTAGGCGATGGCCGCGACGAACGCGGGTCCGAGCAGCGCGAGGAACGCTCCGGCGCGGCGCGTGGCCGGCCGGGTCCGCTCCCCCAGTGTTGTGCTCACGAAGAGAATTTTACGGTGACCCGAACTTATCGCCGCCCCCGGACGACGAACGCCCCGGCCGACCTCGAGGGGCGACCGGGGCGTAGCGGGTTTCGTCGGGGTCAGACCCCCATGCCGCGGGCCAGGGTCGGCCACGACTGGTGCAGGTCGTCCTGCCAGTAGCCCCACGAGTGCGTGCCGTTAGGACGGAAGTTGAATGTCGCCGGAATGCCGAGCTGGTCCAGCTTGGTCTGCAGGTTGTGGGTGCAGTAGTTGGTTCCGGCCTCGATCACACCGCCGATGAGCACCTGGTTGGCCAGGCCGTACGCGCCGGGCAGGGCGTAGGGGCCGTCGAGGGTGTCGTACTGGCCGGGCAGGCCGGTGCCGGTGGAGATGTAGAGCTCCAGTCCGCGCAGACCTTCCGCGTTCAGGTACGGGTCGTTCTTCTTCCACTCCTCCGAACCCTCGGGGCCCCACATGTTCAAGGTGTCGCCGCCGCCCCAGGTCTCGACGGTCAGCCGCACGAATTCCGAGCCGACCGGATCACTGGTCTGGGCGCAGCCGCTGTAGGCGGCGGCGGCCTTGTACAGGCCGGGCTTGGCGATCGGCAGCGCCAGCACCGTGGTGCCCGAGGTCGACAGGCCCGCGATACCGTTCACCCCGTTGGTGCCGAGCGCGCCGTCGACCAGCGGCGGCAGTTCCTCGGTGAAGAAGGTCTTCCACTTGTTGCGGCCCAGCGTCGGATCGTCGGCGATCCAGTCGGTGTAGTAGCTCCACTTGCCACCGATCGGCTGGATCACGTTGACGTTCTTGTCGCGCAGGAACTCGAGCGCGTCGGTCTTGGCGTTCCACGACGCCGAATCCTCGCCGCCGCCCGCGCCGTTGAGCAGATACAGGGCCGGACGCGGCACCGAGGCGTCGGCGGGGCGCTGCACGTCGACCGGGAAGGTCTCGTCCATGGCCGCCGAATACACGTAGAGCCGGATACTGCGCGAGTCCTTGATCTCGGCCTTGGTGATCTTGGAACCGTCGGGCGCGACCGGATTGGCGAGCAGCGCTTTGGAATCGATAATCGGGTCAGCGGCTGTCGCCGATGATGCGCCGAGTCCGGACATGACTGCCGCGATGGCCGCGGTCGCCGCGATGATCGCCACGGCACGGGAGCCACGGCGCCGGGTCTGTCGACGTATCAATTTCACACCTTCACTTCGTATCGGGATGACGGAGGGCCGAGCGGATCATATACGCCCGCCCAGATCCGGCCGTGCGGATCCGGCCGGGACGCCCGACCCGCGATTCAGCGTCCACCGTCACCTGCTCGCAGCAATTTGTCCAGCACCGGGCCGATTTCCACCAGCGCCTCGGGCTGGGTCATCAGCTCGTGCACCGTCGGAATCGGGTGGTCGACGACCGTGGCGGCGTAGGGCCGCCATGCCGCGATCACGTCGTGGGTGCGGCGGTCGTCGTTCGCGGCGCGGAAGTACTCGATCGTGCCGTCGAACACGCCGGGCTGGTAGGTCTGGGTGAGCCCGACCGACCGCATGGCGCTGGTGTAGATGCGACGCAGCCGGTCGGCGTTCATGCCGACCATCTCCGTCGGGATCAGCTCGTGCAACTTGACGAAATCCGCCTCGGACAGTTCGTCGAGCTGATCGATGTTCAACCCGGCGATGCCGAGTTCGGCCAGCATCTCGACCATGGTGGTCCGCCACGTGGTCAGGTCGAAACTGTGATCGCTGTCGAGCATGGCCAGCAGCGCCACCTCGTGTCCGGCCGAGCGCAGCCGCACCGCGATCTCGTGGGCGAGCACACCGCCGAGCGACCAGCCGAGCAGCCGGTACGGGCCCTGCGGCTGGGTGGCGATGATCTCGTCGGTGTAGCGCGCCGCCATCGCCGTCAGCGACTGCGGCGGCGGACCGTCCTCGGAGAGCGCGGCGGCCTGGATGCCGAAGATCGGGCGCTGTTCGTCGATGTACTGGACGAATCCGGTGTAGCACCAGGCCAGACCGTACATCGGGTGGATGCAGAACAGCGGCGGCTGGGTGCCGCTCGCGCGGATCGGCAGGACGAGTCCGAGCGCGGCATCGGATTCGGCGTCGTAGTCCAGCGTTCCCTCCTGCGCGGCGGCGAGCCGGTCGCCGAGCGCCTGCACCGTCGGAGCCAGGAAGAACCACTGCACCCGCACCTCGATACCGGTGAGCCCGCGCAACTGGTGCACGACCTTGCTCGCCACCAGGCTGGTGCCGCCGAGGGCGAAGAAATCGTCGTCGAGACCGACCCGGTCCAGGCCGAGGACATCTCCGAAGACCTCGGCCACCGTGCGCTGCATCGGCGTCACCGGGGCGCGGAAGGCCCGCGCCGCGAAATCGGGTACCGGCAACGCCTTGCGGTCGAGTTTGCCGCTGGCGTTGAGCGGCAGCGCCGGCAGCACGACCACGACGGCGGGCACCATGTACGACGGCAGTCCGGCGCGCGCGTGTTCGAGCACACTGCGCTCGGAGACGGCCCGATCGGGCGCGGCCACCACGTAGGCGACGAGACGATCGGGATCGCGCACCACCGCGACGGCCACGTGTCCGACCGAGTCGTGTTGGCGCAGCACCGTTTCTATCTCGCCGAGTTCGATGCGCTGACCGCGGATCTTGACCTGGAAATCGGAGCGCCCCAGATATTCCAGCCCGCCGCCCGAGACGCGGACGATATCGCCGGTGCGATAGAGCCGCTTGCCGCGCTGGTACGGATCGGCGACGAAACGTTCCGCGGTGAGCGCGGGCGCGCCGATGTAGCCGCGCGCCAATTGCACACCGGCCAGGTACAACTCGCCCGGTGCGCCGAGCGGCACCTGACGTAGCTGCCGGTCGAGCACGTACACCCTGGTGTTGGACACCGGAGCGCCGATCGACACCGGCGCGTTCGGATCGGCGCCGTTGACGCGCGCCGCGGTGACGACGGTCGCCTCGGCCGGGCCGTACCAGTTGTGCAGCGCGCCGGGCAGCGCGGCGTCGAAGCGGGCCACCGTCGCGGCGCCCAGTGCCTCGCCCGCGGCGAATACCCGCCGAGGCACGGCGGTCGGCAGATCCGGCGCGAGATCGAGGAAGGCGTCCAGCATCGACGGCACGAAATGCACCGTCGTCACCGATTCGCGGTCGATCAACGCGGCCAGGTAGCGCGGATCACGGTGCCCGTCCGGTTCCGCGATGACCAGTCGCGCACCGGTCTGCAAGGGCCAGAACAACTCCCACGTCGAGATGTCGAAGGTGATCGGCGTCTTGTGCAGCACCGTGTCGGTGCGGTCGTGCGGATAGGCCGACTGCGCCCAGCGGAACTGGTTGACCATCTGCCGGTGCGTGATCATCACGCCCTTGGGACGGCCGGTGGAGCCGGAGGTGTAGATGACGTAGGCCAGCGTGTCCGGCCGCACCGCCCGGCGCGCGGGCAGGTAGCCCGTGCCCGCCGCGAGCGCGCCGATATCCAGGATCGCCGTCCCGGTATCGGTCGCGAAGGCGTCGGCGGAGGTGGTGAGCACGAACGACGGCGCCGCACTCGTGAGCACGTGGTCGTTGCGTTCGACCGGATGATCCGGGTCGACCGGCACATAGCCGGCGCCGGTCTCCAGTACCGCGTAGATCGCGACGACGAGGTCGATCGACCGTCGCATCGCGACCGCGATCAGGGTTTCCGGGCCCGCGCCGTAGCGCGTCAACGCCCCGGCGAGCGCCGAGACCCGTTCGCGCAGTTCGGCGTAGGTCAGCGTGAGCTGGCCGAAGGTGACCGCGGGCGCGTCCGGTGTGCGGGCGCACTGTTCCTGGAACAGCGACACCAGGGTGGCGTCGTCGGAGGACCAGTGCACGTCGGTCCGGTTCATCGAGTCGACGACGAACCGCTCGGTGCTCAGCAGCAGATCGGTCCCGGCCAGATTCCGCTGCGGCGCGAGCACGAATTCGCTCAGCAGCATCCGCATCCGGTCGGTCAACGACTGCGCCACCGCCTCGTCCACCGTCTCGTACTGGAAGAGCACCTTGACGTGCAACTGGGTGTCCAGGTTGATCAGCAGCGTGATCGGGTAGTGGGTGAAGTTGACGGCCTTCAGGTCCACCACCGACATCCCGTCGATGGTGCTGGCCTGTTCGAGTCCCTCGGTGTCGACCGGGTAGGACTCGAACGCGATCATCGTGTCGAACAGGCCGTCGACGCCGATCCCGCGCTGGATGTCGGCCAGACCGATGTAGTGGTGATCGAGCAGCGCGGCCTGTTCGGCCTGCAAGGCGCTCAGCATCTCCCGCACGGTCCAGCGCGGATCGAACCGGACCCGCACCGGAATGGTGTTGACGAACAGGCCGACCATCGAGTCGATCCCGTCCAACTGCGGCGGGCGTCCCGACACGGCGGCGCCGAAGACCGCCTCGTCGCGATCGGTGCTGCTCGCGATCACCATCGCCCACGCCGCCTGGACGACGGTGTTGATGGTGACCCCGGTGTCGGTGGCGAGCGCGGCCAACGCCGTCGTCTCCTCCGGCGGCAGCGTGAAACCGGTCGTCCCGACACCGACCACCGGCGCCTGCGGTGCGGGCAGCGCGGGGATCAGCGGTGTCGGCTCCAGGCCCGCCAACGCGTCGGTCCAGGCGCGCAGCGCCGCGTCCTGATCCTGTTTGTGCAGCCAGGCCAGGTAATCGCGGTAGGGCCGCACCCTCGGCAGCAACGCCGGATCGCCGCGCAGCGCGTACAGCGCGAGCAGATCCTTCATCAGCAGCGGCATCGACCAGCCGTCGAGCAGGATGTGGTGGGTGGTCAGGGTCAGGAAACTGCGCCCCGACACCGTGCGGTGCATGGAGAACCGCACCAGCGGCGCGACCGAGGGATCGAATCTGCGCTTCTGGTCGTCGGCGAGAACCTCGGGCATCTCCTCGTCCGGCACCCCGTCGAAGGCCTGCCACGGCACGTCGACCGAATCCACCACGAGTCCGACCGGCGTGCCGTCCGAGGTGCTGACGAACGCCGTGCGCAGCGTGGCGTGCCGGTCGAGCACGGCCTGGGCGGCGCGTTTCATCCGGTTGATGTAGATGCGGCCGGTCAGTTCGAGGGTGAACTGCATGACGTAGTCGTCGACGGTGGACGCGCTGAGTTCGCTGAGGAACAGCAGTCCGGACTGCAACGGCGACAGCGGCACCACGTCGGCCAGACCCGGCCGCTCGGAGCGCCACCTGTCGAGTTCGGCCTGGGTGACCTCGACCAACGGGGTGTCGGAGGGGGTGAGGCCGCCCGCCGAGACATCCTCGGTGTGCCGGGCGAGCGCGGTCAGCGCGCCGACCCAGTCGTCGGCGAGTTCGCGCACCGCGGGCTCATCGATCACCTCGGACGCGTAGAGGAAGGTGACGTCCATCTGCGGGCCCGCGTCGGTGTCGTTGACGATGGCGTTGATGTCGACGACGGCGGCCGCCGACATCCCGTGATCCTGGTCGGGACTGTGCTGGCCGACCTCGCCGGTCGGCATCCAGCCGAGTGCGGTCAGGCCCTCCGGCACACCTCCGGCCGAGACCCGGCCGAGGTAGTTGAAGCTGATCTGGCCGATCCGATCGCTGAGCCGCCCCGCGCTCTCCCGGTTGAGGTGGCGCAGCAGTCCGTAGCCGATGCCCTTGTCCGGCACCCGGAGCAGCTGTTCCTTGACCGCCTTGACCGCGTCGCCGGTGGCGGCGCCACCGTCGAACATGGTGCTGAGATCCACCGTGCTCAGATCGAGCGACACCGGGTAGATGCTGGTGAACCAGCCGACGGTCCTGGTGAGATCCGCGCCGGGCAGCACCTCCTCCTCGCGGCCGTGGCCCTCCAGTTTGACCAGGGTGCGCGGCGCGTCGATGCCGCGGCGGGCCCGCCAGGCCCGCACCGCCATCGCGAGCGCGGCGAGCAGTCCGTCGTTGACCCCGCCGCGGTAGAGCGCGGGGACCTTGGTCAGCACGGCGTCGGCGACATCGACCGGGATCCGGACCTGGACCCGGCGCACCGTCGCCTGGGTGTCGAAGGTCGGGTCGAGCATCCGGCTGCCGAGCAGCGGATCCGGCGTGGACGTCACGTCCTGCCAGAAGTCGATCTCGTCGCGGCGACTCGGCGAGGCGGCGAGTTCGACCAGGCCGTGCGCCCAGCGCCGGAACGAGGTGCCGTTGTCGGGCAACACGATCGGCTGTCCGGCCGCGAGCTGGGACCAGGCCGTCGCCAGGTCGGGAATGATGATGCGCCACGAGACGCCGTCGATCGCGTAGTGGTGCGCGGCCACGGCGAGCACATCCCTGGCGTCGGGACGATGCAGCCAGGTGAAGGCCAGCATCCTGCCCTCACCGGGATCGAGCGCGTCGACGGTCTCCTCCATGGCGGAGGCGGCGATGCGCTGGAGTTCGTCCTCGGTCACCCCGGCGGGCACATCGATACGCCCGACCAGGTCGGCCGGGACGATCGCGCCCGGCGGCAATGTCTCGAATCGCCACTCGCCGTTGATATGACGCACCCGCGAGCGCAGCACGTCGTGATGGTCGAGCACCGCGGCGATGGTCGCGAGCAGACCGTCGGTGTCGATCTCCTCCGGCAGGCCGAGCACCATGCTCTGGAAGAAACGGCCGAAGGAACCGTGGGCGAGATAGGCGGACAGCACCGGTGTCAGCGGCACGTCGCCGATACCGGCGCCCGCCAGTTCGTCGAGCACGACCGGCGCGTTGTCGGCGGCGTTGACGGCCACCCTGGCCAGCCCGGCGACGGTGCGCTGCTCGAAGACGTCACGCGGGGAGAAGACGATGCCCGCCGCCTTGGCCCGCGACACCAGCTGGATCGACAGGATGCTGTCGCCGCCGACGGAGAAGAACGAGTCGTCGACGCCGACCTGTTCCAGGCCGAGCACCTGCGCGAACAGTTCGGAGATCCGCGCTTCCACATCGCCGATCGGCTCGCGCGTCTCGGTGGTGGTGAAAGTCGGCGCGGGCAGCGCGCGACGGTCGAGTTTGCCGTTGGCGGTCAACGGGATCGCGTCGATCACGACGAAAGCCGAAGGCACCATGTAGCCGGGCAGCAGCGTGCCCGCGCCCTCGCGCACCGCCTCGGTGTCGAGCGCGGCGCCCGGATCGCCGACCAGGTAGGCGACGATGCGCTGATCCCCCGGCTTGTCCTCGCGCACCACCACCGCGGCCTGACGCACCCGATCCTGGGCGAGGACCGCGGCCTCGATCTCGCCGAGTTCGATACGGAAACCGCGGACCTTCACCTGATCGTCGGCGCGACCCAGGTATTCCAGGTCGCCGTCGGCGTTCCAGCGGGCCATATCGCCCGAGCGATACAGCTGCGCGCCCGGCTCGCCGTACGGGTCGGCCACGAACCGGCCCGCGGACAGCGCGGGCCTGCCGAGGTAGCCGCGCGCGAGTTGCGTTCCGGCGACGTAGATCTCGCCGGGCACCCCGGCCGGCACCGGCCGCAGCCTGGTGTCGAGCAGGTAGGTGCGCAGGCCGCGGATGGCGCGGCCGATGACGCTGCCGTCCGCGACGGCCACCGACGCGGCGTCGAGCGCGCGGTAGGTGACGTGCACGGTCGTCTCGGTGATGCCGTACATGTTCACCAGGCGCGGCGCGTTGTCCTCGTACCTGCTGTACCAGTCGGCCAGCCTGCGCAATTCGAGCGCCTCACCGCCGAAGACGATGTAGCGCAACGACAGCGGCTCGGCGTCGGGTCCGGCCACCCGGTCCGCCTCGGCCAGTTGGTAGAAGGCCGACGGGGTCTGGTTGAGCACCGTGACCCGTTCGCGGCGAAGCAGTTCGAGGAACTGCTCGGGCGAACGCGAGACGTAGTAGTCGACGACGACGAGGGTGCCGCCGTAGAGCAGCGGACCCCACAGTTCCCACACCGAGAAGTCGAACGCGTAGGAGTGGAACATCGTCCACACGTCGTCGCGGTCGAAACCGAAGTCGGGTTCGGTGTTGGCGAACAGTTTCACCACGGTCCGGTGCGGAACCCGCACGCCCTTGGGGCGGCCGGTCGAGCCCGAGGTGTAGATGACGTAGGCGATGGTGTCCGGGGTCAGCGGATGACGGCGTTCGGCGTCGGCGATGGTCGACGCGTCGTAGAAGGACAGGTCGAGCCGGTCGATCTCCAGGATCGGCAGGCCCTGCGGCAGCGCGATCTCTCGATCGGCGTGGGTCAGCACGCAGACCGGGCGCGCGTCGTCGATCATGTAGGCGATGCGGTCGGCCGGATAGGTGGGATCCACCGGGAGGTATCCCGCGCCCGCCTTGACCGTCGCCAGCAGCGCGACGACCAGTTCGAGCGAACGCGGCAGCGCCACCGCGACCAGCGTCTCCGGACCCGCGCCCGCCTCGATCAGCTTGCGGGCCAGGCGATTGGACTGGTCGTCGAGCTCGGCGTAGTCGAGGCGGGTCTGCTCGAAGACGACCGCGGTACGGCCGGCGTTCTCCAGCGCGGCCAGGTCGAACAGGTCGACCAGCGTGGTCTCCAGTCCCACATCCGGGCCGGAGGAACTCCACTCGCGCAGCACCTGTTCGCGCTCGGTGTCGGTCAGCAGTTCGATATCGCCGACGGGGGTGCGCGGCCGGTCGGCGATCGCGCCGAGCAGACGCTGGAAGCGGTCGGCGAATCCGGCCGCCGTGGCCGGGTCGTACAGATCCGTCGCGTAGGACAGGTGGCACGACAGCACGTCGGCGCCGTCGGCGTCCACGGTCTCGAAAACCGTCAGCGACATGTCGAATTTCTCGACGGCGGCGTCGAATTCGACCGTGCCCGCACGCAATCCCGGCAGTTCGAAGGACCCGCCCGGCAGGTTCTGGAAGGCCAGGATCACCTGGAACAGCGGCGAACGATTGGTCGAGCGCTCCGGCTCCAGGACGTCGACGAGCCGTTCGAACGGGATGTCGGCGTGCGCGAGTGCGGCGATATCGGTCTCGCGCTGCCTGGCGACCAGGTCGGTGAAGGTCTCGCCCGCCCTGATCTCGCTGCGCAGCACGACGGTGTTGACGAACATGCCGATCAGGTCGTCGATGGCGGCGTCGCCGCGACCGGCGACGGGGGTGCCGATCGCGATGTCCTCCGCACCGGAGATCCTGCCGAGCAGGACCGCGAGGGCGGAATGCACCACCATGAACAGTGTCGCGTTCTGCGCGCGCGCCACCTGGGCGAGCGCGGCCCGCACCGGGGCGTCGACCACGAATTCGACCGAAGCGCCACGCTGACTCGGTACGTTCGGGCGCGGCCGGTCGCCCGCCACCGTGGATTCCTCCGGCAGCCCGGACAGTTCCCGCCGCCAGAAGGCGATCTGTTGGCCCGCCAGCGATTCCGGATCGTCCTCGGCGCCGAGGACGGCCCGCTGCCAGATGCTGAAATCGGCGTACTGCACCGGAAGTTGGTCCCACGCCGGTGCGGCGCCCGCGGCCCGCGCGGCGTAGGCGGTCATCACGTCGCGGGTCAGCGGGCCCATCGACCAACCGTCACCGGCGATGTGATGGACGACGAAGACCACGACGTGATCGTCGAGGGCCGCGTTCACCCGGAACAGGGCCACCCGCAACGGGATCTCGGCGGACACGTCGAAGCCCGCGCCGATCACCTCCGCGACCCGGCCGAACAGTTCGGATTCGCTCACCACGACCGGATCCACCCGGGGCACCGACTGCGCGGCGGGCATGATCACCTGAACGGGCCCATCGGCGGTCTGGGGGTAGCTGGTCCGCAGGATCTCGTGCCTGGCGACCACATCGGCCACCGCCTGGCGCAGGGCGTCCAGGTCGAGGACACCGGTCAGCCGGACGGCGACCGGGATGTTGTAGGTCGCCGAGGCCGTGTCGAATTGGTTCAGGAACCACATGCGTTGCTGCGCCAGCGACAGCGGCACCTTGCCCGGCCGCGGCTTGGCGACCAGCTTCGGCCGTGCCGAGGCGGCCAGCGTCGCGACCCGCGCGGCCAGTGCCTCCACCGTCGGCGCCTCGAACACCAGCCGGACGGGCACCGCGACGTCGAGCGCGGCGCTCAGGCGAGCCGTCACGCGGGTGGCGATGAGCGAATTGCCGCCGAGGGCGAAGAAATCGTCGTCGACGCCGACCTGGTCGAGTCCGAGCACCTCGGCGTAGACCTCGGTCACCGCCTGCTCCGCCTCGGTCGCGGGCGCGCGGAAGGTCATGGTCTCGAAAACCGGTTCGGGCAGCGCCCTTCGGTCCAGTTTGCCGACCGGGGTCAGCGGGATCGTGTCGAGCACCATGATCGAGGTCGGCACCATGTGCGCGGGCATCCGCTGCTGGGCGTAGGCGGTCAGCGCCGCGATATCGACCGATTGTCCCGGCGCGGGGTGCACGTAGGACACGAGCGCGGTCGCCCCGCTGGCCAGTTTGCGGCCGACGGTCACCGCGAAATCGATGGTGTCGTGATCGGCGAGCACGGCGTCGATCTCGCCCAGTTCGATGCGGAAACCGCGCACCTTCACCTGGAAGTCGTTGCGTCCGACGAATTCGATCTCGCCGCCGGGGGTCCAGCGGACGATGTCGCCGGTGCGATACATCCGGCCACGGCGCAGCCACGGACCGGCCACGAAACGCCCCGCCGTCAGGCTCGGACGCCGGTGGTAACCGTCGGCCACCTGGTCACCGGCGATGTACAGCTCGCCGGACACGCCGACCGGCACCGGCCGCAGGCGCTCGTCGAGCACCCATTCGGTCACGCCGCGAATCGGCGCGCCGATCGTCACCGGAATGCCGGGGGCCAGCGGTTCGCTGAAGTTGACGATGATGGTGGTCTCGGTCGGACCGTAGGCGTTGTGGAACTGCCTGCCGTCAACGGCCCAGCGGCGCACCAGATCCGGGGACCAGGTCTCGCCACCGGTGAAGACCGCGCGCAGGTCGGTGAGCCCGGTCGGGTCCAGCGAGGCCAGCGCGGCGGCGGTGATGAACATGTGGGTGACCCGCTCGGACCGCAGCAGATCGGTCAGGTCCGCACCGCCGTAGACGTCGGTCGGGACGACGACCATGGTGGCGGCCGCGCCGGTGGCGAGCAGCAGTTCCAGTACCGCGCCGTCGAAACTCGGCGTCGCGAAATGCAGTGTGCGCGAATCCTGGTCGACCGCGAAACGCTCACGCTGTTCGGCGTTGTAGCCGGCGAGTCCGGCGTGGGTCACCGCGACGCCCTTGGGCACGCCGGTGGATCCGGAGGTGTAGACCATGTAGGCCACGTTCGACGCGCGGATCGGACGGATCCGGTTGGCATCGCCGATGGGAGCGCCGCTGCGGCGCTGGATGGCGATCTCGAAATCCTGGTCGTCGAGGATCAGCCAGTCGATGTCGTCGCCGAAATCGGGGCGGACCTCCTGGACCGTCAGACCGAGGATCGCACCGGAGTCGGCGAGCATGTGCGCGACCCGCTCCGGCGGGTAGTTCGGGTCGACCGGGACGAAACCGGCGCCGGTTTTCGCCACCGCCCAGAACGACAGCACCGATTCCAGCGATCGCGGGATGCCGATCGCGACCAGATCGCCCGGGCCGATACCCCGTTCGATCATCTCGCGCGCCAGACGTGAAGAGCGCGCGTCCACTTCGCGGTAGGTGAGCGTGCGCGCGCCGTCCCGGATCGCCGCGCCGTCCGGATTGCGGAGGGCGGCCGCGGCCAGGATGTCGGGCAGCATTCCGGTTTCGGTGCTGGCCGGACCGCTCATCCGGCCGAGCCGGTCGAGTTCGGTGTCCGACAGCAGGCGCAGATCACCCACGGCGGTCCGCGGGCTGGCCACGATCTCACGCAGCAGCCGCACGAAACGCTCGGCGAAACCGCGCACCGTCGCGGCGTCGAAGATGTCGCGGGCGTAGGTCAGTTCGCCTGCCATGCCGTCGGAACCGCTGTCGCCGCCGGAACCCTCGACCACGGTCAACTGCATGTCGAAACGTTCGATATCGACGGGCGCGTCCAGACCGCGCACGCTCAGGCCGGGCAGCTGGAAATCACCGGCGGGCAGGTTCACGAAGGACAGCGCCACCTGGAACAGCGGGGTCCGTCCGGTCGAACGCGACGGGGCGAGGACCTCGACCAGCTGCTCGAACGGGATATCGGCGTTCGCGAAGGCCGCGAGATCGTCCTCGCGCTGCCTGGCCAGCAGGGCGGTGAACGGTTCACCGGGATCCAGGGCGGTGCGCAGTACCACCGTGTTGACGAACATGCCGATGACATCGTCGAGTTCGGCCGCGCCGCGACCGGCGATCGGGGTGCCGATGGCGACATCGTTGGTTCCCCCCATGCGCGCCAGCGCCACGGCGAGCACGGTGTGCACGACCATGAACACGGTCGCGTTCGCCGAACGCGCCAAATCCCGCAGACCGCGGTGGGTTTCGGCGTCGACCCGGAAACTCACCGCGCCGCCCTGGTAGGACTGGGCGACCGGTCGCGGCCGGTCCAGCGGCAGCGTCGATTCCTCCGGCAGACCCGCGAGCGTGGTCTTCCAGAATTCGATCTGCTTGGCCGCCAACGAATCCGGGTCGTCGATCGCGCCGAGCAGACCGCGCTGCCACAGCGTGTAGTCGGCGTACTGCACGGGCAGTGGCGCCCAATTCGGCGGCACACCCTGCGACCGTGCGGCGTAGGCGGCCATCACGTCGCGGGTCAGCGCGCCGAGCGACCAACCGTCGGCGGCGATGTGGTGCACCACGACGAGCAGGACGTGCTCGTCCGGTGTGCCGTCGACCTGGAACAGCGCCATCCGCAACGGGATCTCGGTGGAGACGTCGAATCCGGCGCCCGCGATCTCGGCGACGCGCTCGTAGAGCCGGTCCTCGTCGACGACGATCGGCTCGACCAGCGGCGCGGCCTGCGCGGGCGACAGGATCTCCTGCCGTGGCCCCCGGTCGCTCTGCGGGTAGCGGGTCCGCAACGTCTCGTGCCTGGTGACGATGTCGGCGGCCGCGGCGCGCAGCGCGGCGACGTCGAGTGTTCCGGTCAGCTGCACCGCGACCGGCAGGTTGTAGGCCGCGGCGGTGGTGTCGAACTGGTTGAGGAACCACATGCGCTGCTGTGCCAGCGACAGCGGCACCAGGTCCGGGCGCGGTCCCGCGACCAGGGCGGGACGGCCGCCCTCGGTGAGTTCGACCCGGTTCGCCAGCCCGGCGACGGTGGAGTGCTCGAAGATCAGCCGGACCGGGACGCGGGTGTCGAGCGCGTCGCCGAGCCGCGCGGCGACCCTGGTCGCACTGAGTGAGTTGCCGCCGAGTTCGAAGAAGTCGTCGTCGCGCCCGACGCGTTCCACACCGAGCACCTCGGCGTATACCTGCGCGACCGCTTCCTCGATCGTGGTGGTCGGCGCGGCGAAGGCCTTCGCCTCGAACTGCGGGGCGGGCAGCGCCTTGCGATCCAGTTTGCCGGAGGTGTTGAGCGGGAAGGCGTCCAGTACCAGCACCGTCGCGGGCACCATGTAGGCGGGCAGGACGGCGGCGATCTCGGCACGCAGGCCGACAGGGTCGGGGTCGTGTCCCGGGGCGGGGACCACGTAACCGACCAGCTGATCACCGGTCGGCCCGCTCGCGACGACGGCGACGGCCTGGCTGACCGATTCCGACGCGAGCAGCGCGGTCTCGATTTCGCCCAGCTCGATGCGCTGGCCACGGAATTTCACCTGGAAGTCGGTGCGGCCCAGATAGTCCAGCACGGACCTGCCGTCCTCGGCGAGCCGCCAGACGACGAGGTCGCCGGTCCGGTACATGCGCTCGCCGAAGCCGAAGGGGTTGGCGACGAACCGGTCCGAGGTCAGGTCGGGGCGACGGACGTAGCCGCGCGCCAACTGGTCACCGGCCAGATACAACTCGCCGACGACGCCCGCGGGCACCACGCGCAGACTCGAATCCAGGACGTAGACCTGGGTGTTCCACTGCGGAAGGCCGATGGGCACCGACGTGCTCGCCGTCGCGTCGGCCTGCCAGTAGGTGACCGAGACCGCGGCCTCGGTGGGGCCGTACAGGTTGTGCAGGGCGGCGTCGGACACGGCGGCGAAGGCGGCCACCGTCTCCGGCGGCAGGGCCTCGCCGATCGCGAAGACGTGCCGCAGCGAGGTCAGCAGTTCGGGCCTGGCGTGCGCGGCGAACACCGACAGCATCGACGGCACGAAATCGGTCACCGTGACCTGGTGGGCGGCGATGGTCTCCGCGACGTACTCGGGATCGCGGTGACCGTCGGGGGTGGCGACGACGAGTTTCGCGCCCGCCCGCAGCGGCATGAAATAGCCCCACAGCGACACGTCGAAGGTGGTCGCGGTCTTCTGGAGGTACACATCCCCCGGACCGAGCGGATACTCGCCCAGCATCCAGGCGATCTGGTTGTGGATCGCGCCGTGCGATACCGCGACGCCCTTCGGCCTGCCCGTCGAGCCCGAGGTGAAGATCACGTAGGCAGGATGATGCGTCAGCACCTGACGCGAGAGTTCGGCGATACGCACCGGGCGGTCGTCGAACCCGGACAGATCGACATCGTCGATCAGCACCGTCCGCGCGCTCTGCGGCACCGAGGCGGCGTCGGCCACCGTGCTCAGCACGCACACCGGCTGCGCGGTATCGAGGATGTGGCCGATGCGCTCGGCCGGATGATCCGGATCGAGCGGTACGTAGGCGCCGCCCGCGGTGACGATCGCGTACATGCCGACCACGAGATCGATCGAGCGGCGGATCGCGAGACCGACCAGCGATTCCGAGCCGACGCCCTGCGAGATCAGCAGGCGCGCGAGGCTGTTGACCCGCGCGTCGAATTCGCGGTAGGTCAGTTCGACGCCCCCGTAGGCGATCGCGACCGCGCCGGGATTCGCGGCCACCGTCCGGTGATAGGTGTCGAGCAGCAGTTCCGAGCGAACCCGGTGCCGAGTGTCGTTGCGGTCGAGCAGGATACGGTCGCGCTCGACGGGCGCGAGCAGTTCGATGGCGCCGACCTGACGTTCGGGATCGGCGACGACCGCGGTGAGCACACGGATCAGCCGCTCGGCGAACTGCGCGACCGAGGCTTCGTCGAAAAGATCTGTCGCATAGGTGAACAGCGCGGACAGACCGGCCGGGACACCGCCCTCGGTCTTCGGCTCCAGGGTCAGCTGGAGATCGAATTTCGCCACCGCGCCGTCGAGTTCGACGACCTGGGCGGAAAGTCCCGGCAGTTCCAGCGTCGCGCTGTCCATGTTCTGGAAGAACAGGGCGACCTGGAACAGCGGATGATGCGATTGCGAGCGCACCGGGTCGAGCACCTCGACCAGACGCTCGAACGGCAACTCGGCGTGGGAGAACCCGCTGAGATCGGTATCCCTGGTCGCGTGCAGCAGATCGAGGAACGACACACCCCGGTCGACGCGCGTGCGCAGCACCAGCGTGTTGACGAACATGCCGATCAGGTCGTCGAGCAGGCGCTCACCGCGACCCTCCACCGGGGTGCCGATGGTGACGTCGTCGGTATTGGCCAGGCGAGCCAGCAGCACGGCCAGCGCCGCGTGCACCACCATGAACAGCGAGGCGCCGCTGTCCTGGGCCAACTCGTTCAACTCGGCGTGGACGCGGGCCGGGATCTCGAAGGCGTAGGTCGCGCCGCGCCCGGATGCCACCGCGGGCCTCGGCCGGTCGGTCGGCAGTTCGAGTCGGTCGGGGATACCGGCGAGGGCGGTCCGCCAGTACTCGACCTGCGCGGCGGCCACGGACGCCGGATCGCGTTCGTCACCGAGGACGCGGCGCTGCCACAGCGTGTAATCGGCGTACTGCACGGGCAGCGGCATCCAGCGGGGTTCGACGCCCGCCGCGCGCGCCATGTAGGCGGCCATCAGATCCCGCACCATGGGTGCGATCGACGCGCCGTCGGCGGCGATGTGGTGCACCACGACCGCGACGACGTAATCGCCTGACCCCAGCGAGGCCAGACCGATGCGCAGCGGCACTTCGGTGGCGACGTCGAATCCGGTCAGCGCCGAACTCAGCAGCCAGTCGCGCAGTTCCGACTCCGACACCTGCTGCGGCGTCAGATCCGGCAGCGCTTTGGCGACCGGCAGGATGGACTGGTAGCCCGTGCCGTCGACGGCCGGATAGACCGTGCGCAGTGATTCGTGCCGTCCTATGAGGTCGGCGACCGCGGTCTGGAGCGCGGAGACATCCAGCGCGCCGGACAGCCGGATCGCGAACGGGATGTTGTTGGCGGCCGATTCGGGATCGAAGCGGTTCAGGAACCACATCCGCTGCTGTGCCAGCGAGAGCGGAATCCGCTCGGGCCGTACCGCCACCTCGAGCGCGGGACGTCGCCCTGAGCCCTCGTAGTCGCTCAGTCGCTGCGCGAGCGCGGCCACCGAGGACGCTTCGAAGAGCAGTCGCGCGGGGATCTGCGAGTCCAGGGCCGCGCCGAGCCGTGCGATGGCGCGGGTGGCGATCAGGGAGTTGCCGCCGAGGGCGAAGAAATCGTCGTCGGCGCCGATCTCGCGATCGATGTCGAGCAGTTCGGCGAAGACGGCGGCGACCGTGATCTCGGTACGGCCGGTCGGCGCGCGGAATTCCTTGGCGCGCAACTGAGGTTCCGGCAGCGCGGTCCGATCCAGTTTGCCCGAGGGGGTCAGCGGGATGGTGTCGAGCACCATGACGGTGGTCGGCACCATATGTGCGGGCAGACTACGTTCGGCGTAGGCGGTCAGCGCGTCGACGTCCACCCGCGCTCCGGGGGCGGCATGGACGTAGGAGACGAGAATCGTGGCGCCGGTATCGAGGGTGTGCCCGATGGTCGCGGCGAAATCGACCGTGTCGTGTTCGGCCAGCATCGCGTCGATCTCGCCGAGCTCGATCCGGAAACCACGGACCTTCACCTGGAAATCGTTGCGGCCCAGGTGTTCCAGCTCACCCGCCGGGGTGAAGCGCACCAGATCGCCGGTGCGGTAGAGCCGGGAACCGTTCGGGTCGAACGGATTCGCGACGAACCGGGCGGCGGTCAGCGACGCGCGGCGGTGATAGCCGCGCGCGAGCTGCGCGCCCGCGATGTACAGCTCACCGGTGACCCCGGTCGGCACCCGCGCCAGGCGATCGTCGAGCACGTATTCGGTGGTCCCGCGGATCGGGCCGCCGATGGAGATCGGGTCGCCCGGCAGCAGCGCGGGACTGATGTTGACCACCATCGAGGTCTCGGTGGGACCGTACATATTGAAGAAGTCGCGCGTCGCGCCGCCCGCGACGGGCTGGGCCCACCGGCGCGGCAGATCGGGCGAGCAGGCCTCGCCGCCCACGCCGACCACCCGGAGGTCGTCGAGTCCGGTCGGATCGATCGAGGCGAGGGCGGCGGGGGTGATGAAGGCGTGGCTGACCCGTTCACGGCGCAGCAGTGCCGCGAGTTCGGCGCCGCCGTACACCGTCGGCGCGACGACCACCATGGTCGCGCCCGCGCCGACCGCGAGCAGCAGTTCCAGCACCGACGCGTCGAAAGACGGCGAGGCGAAGTGCAGCGTGCGTGATTCGCCGGTCACCCGGAGCCGATCGCGCTGTTCGTCGCTGAAATTCGACAGCCCGGTATGGGTGACGACCACGCCCTTGGGCAATCCGGTCGACCCCGAGGTGTAGATGACATAGGCCGGGTGTTCGGCGCGCAGCGGCCGCACCCGATCGGCGTAGGTGACCTGCTCCGAGGACTGCCGGGCGAGTTCATCGGCGAGTCCGGGCGCGTCCATGACCAGCCAGCGCACCCGGTCCGGCAATCCGGCGGCGACCGAGGCGACCGTCACCCCGAGTGTCGCGCCGGAGTCGGTGACCATGTGTTCGATGCGATCGGCCGGGTAGTTCGGGTCGACCGGGACGAAACCCGCGCCGGTCTTGGCCACCGCCCACACCGCGAGCACCGATTCCAGCGACCGCGGCACCCCCACCGCGACCAGATCTTCCGGACCGATCCCCTGCGCGATCAGCAGGCGAGCCAGCCGGGTGGAACGTTCGTCGAGTTCGGCGTAGGTCAGTTCGGCGAGCGTCGACTCGGCGTCGGCGAAACGCACGGCGACCCGGCCCGGATCGGCCTCGACCGCTCCGACCAGCAGCTGCGGCAGCGTTTTGACGCGCGCCCGTGGAGTCCGGGTGGGGCGCGTCCGGGTGGGGCGCGTCATGCCTGCACCCGGCCCCATGTCGCGTACCGGCGACCCAAGTCCACCCGAATCATCTAGCAGCTCACCCAATCCATCTATCCACGCTCGGTCGTGCGCGCCCCTTTGCCCACTTCGTGTGCATCGTAGAGATAAGCCACGATCGTTACCAGACACGTCACAGGCCCCGGGGTCCTGTGCGGAACAAGTGTTCGAGGTTACGCGGGGCCTCCAACAGCGGCAACAACGGGGGCGAACGCCCGCCGGAGCCTCGCCGATCACCGGTCGCGGCGACCGTCCGAGGGGTTGCCCGCGCCGGTCGCGGCCGTGCCGAATCGGGGTGCCCGATACGGGAGGGATCCGGCGGTCGTGGGCGAACGGCCGTTCCGGGGCGCGTCGGCCACCGGCGAGCGACCCCGCCGACCGTCCGGGGCGGGCGTCCGCGAGCAGACCGTCGCCTCCGGGGCGGGGCACCCGCCCGTTCCGTCGTCCACGGCGGGGCGAGTCCGTTCACCGACCCCGAGAGTGCCGAGCATCACATTCCGCGCCGAGGCTCATGAGTGGGTCGACGGTATTTGTGGCGCACCACACCTCCGCCCACACGGAGTCGGGATCGGCCACTACGGAGCCTCCCGCGTCCGCCGGACGGTCACATCCTCGATCGCGTCGTCGTCCGCGCCAGAGGGGCCGCGTCGAGCAGCAGGCAGGCGGAGTCCAAGGACGCGGTGCCCACATCCACCACCGGTCGGTTTCGCGCGGTCACCGTCGTCGCCGCGATCACGCACCCCCGAGCGACCGCCGGAGCCAATCCACCGCCGGTCAATCCGAGCAGTCACCGTCGTCGCCCGCGCTTACGCTCCCCCGAGCTACCGCCAGAGCCCATCCACACCGATCGGTTTCGAGCGGTCACCGTCGTCGCCCGCGATCACGGTCCCCGGAGCCACCGCCGGAGCCACTTCGGCCCGAGCGGACGAGGACACCACCCGTCTCCGTTATATGGGGGGTTCACACCGTATATGGGGGGGTTCACACCGTGCACCGGTCCCCATCGGCCGAACCCGCACGGGAAATCCACCCGGTCGCGCGAATCACGCGACCGGGGGTCGGGAACCGCCTAGCGCGGCACCGCGATGCCCAGGAGATCCGACAGGGCGAGTACCTCGACCTGTCCGGTAGAACTCGCGGGACCCGGATCACCTTCCAGGACCACGACTTTCAAGTCCTCCAGTTCCGAGACCGCGACCGCGGCGAAGGAAGCGGCATCGGTGAACAGGTGGGTGACCCATTCGTCGGCGAGGAAGCCGGTCGGGTCGCCCGCGTCGTCACCGATGACGATCGACGCGCCGTTCGTGCCCGCGGCGACCGTCTCGATCAGCGCGGACAGCGATTCCGGGCGGCCGTGGCCGAAGACACGCGATTCGAAGGTCATCTCGGTGCGGGCCGCGATCCTGGCCGCGGCGGCGGCCAACTCGTCGTAGGTCAGCGCCACGGCGCCGCCGGACCAGAGGGCCGGATCGCCGCCGCGCAGGGTGCGCACCCGGTTCGCGTAGGTCACCGGGCGCGGCGATTGCGCGGCGATCCGCGCGGCGACCGCGGGATCGTCGAGTGCGATCCAGTCGACGGTGGCATCGCGGGTATCCGCGACCGACCCGATGCCGACCGTCACCGCTCCCGGCAGGACGTCGTCCCGGTACGAGGTCGGGGCCAGCGCGGCTCCGGCCTTGAGCACCGCCCAGCGCGCCACGACCGTGTCGACGCCTCGGCCGAGCCGCACCGCGACACCGTCGCAGGGACCGCAGCCGCGTTCGATCAGCACCCGTGCCAGACGCGAGGATCGCGCGTCGAGTTCCTGGTAGGACACCGCCCGCTCGCCCCACACCACGGCGGGCCCGTCCGGATCGTCCTCGACCCCGGCCGACAGCGACTGGGTCAGTGCCGCGCCCGCCGTCGCCGCCGCGTTCTCGCCGGGATCGGCGCTCGCGCCGACGAGCACCCGGTCGCGTTCCTCGGCGTCGAGGATGTCGATATCGCCGACGACGACCGAGGGGTCGGCCGCGACGGCGGTGACGATGCGCTCGAAACGGCGACCGAAGGCCCGCGCGGTGGATTCGTCGAAGATGTCGGTGGCGTAGCTGAAGACCACGCTCAGCTCACCGGTCGTGCCGTCCGCGGCGCGGCGCGGGTCGACGATGACCTGGAGGTCGAATTTGGCGGCGACGGCGCCCGCGTCCAGGCCGGTGATCGTCAGGCCGGGCAGTTCCAGCGACGGCGGCTCGGTGCTCTCGAACGACAGCACCACCTGGAACAGCGGATTGTGCGCGCTCGAACGTCCCGGCGCGACGACCTCGACCACTCGCTCGAACGGCACGTCGGCATTGCCGAACGCCGAAAGATCGGTTTCCCGGGCCCGATCGACCAGGGCGCCGAAGGTGGCGCCGGAATCGACGGGGATACGCAGCGCGAGCGTGTTGACGAACATGCCGACCAGATCGTCGAGAGCGCGTTCGCCGCGGCCCGCGATGGCGGTGCCGATGGCGATATCCGAACTTCCCGACATCCGCGCGAGCAGTACCGCGAGCGCCGCGTGCACGACCATGAACAGGGTCGAATTGTGTTCGCGGGCGATGCGCGTCAGATTCTCGTTGACCTCGGCGGGCAGCACGATCCCGGTCGTCGCCCCGCGCATGGACGGCACCTGCGGGCGCGGTCGGTCCAGCGGCAGCGCCAATTCCCCTGACAGTCCGGCGAGCTGTCCGCGCCAGTACGCCAATTGCGTGGCGGCCACGGAGTTCTCGTCGGAATCCTCGCCGATCGCGGCGCGCTGCCACAGCGCGAAATCCGCGTATTGCAGTTCCAGCGGTACCCAGGACGGCGAACGTCCTTCCACCCGTGCGACATACGCGGTGGCGAGGTCGCGGGCCAGCGGCGTCATCGACACACCGTCGGCGGCGATGTGGTGCACCACGACGACGAGCAGGTGATCCTCGGCCGCGCCTTCGCCGACCAGCAGCACAGCACGCAGCGGGACCTTCGCGGTCACGTCGAAGCCGACCGCCATCAATTCGCCGACGCGGCGCATCGGATCGTCGTTCGTCTCGACCTCGAGCCCACCGGGCAGTGCCTCGGCGACGGTCAGGATCTCCTGGTACGGCAGGCCGCCGGTGCCCTCGGCCGGGTAGCGGGTGCGCAGCGCCTCGTGCCGTTCGAGCACATCGGCGACGGCGTAGCGCAGCGCGGACACATCGAGTGCGCCGTTGAGCCGGATGGCGAGCGGAATGTTGTAGGCGGGCGACGCCGGATCGAGTTGATTGAGCACCCACATCCGCTGCTGTACCAGCGACAGCGGCACCTGAACGGGCCGTTCACCCCTGGTCAGCGGCGGACGGGCGGGACCGTCGCCCGCGCCGGGCACGATCCGGGCGGCCAGCGCCGCGACGGTGGAGGCCTCGAACAGTTCGCGCACCGCGAGTTTCGCGTCCAGCGCCGCGTTGACGCGGGCCACCGCGCGGGTGGCGAGCAGTGAATTGCCGCCTAGTGCGAAGAAATCGTCGTCGAGTCCGACCTCGACACCGCCGAGCAGTCCCGAGAACACCTCGGCCACAGCCTGTTCCAGCGGCGAGGACGGGGCGCGGTAGGTCGCGTCGCTGACGAATTCGGGGGCGGGCAGCGCCTTGCGATCCAGTTTGCCGTTGGGGGTGAGCGGCAGCGCGTCCAGGACGACGACGGCGTCGGGCACCATGTAGCCGGTCAGGAATTCCGCGACGGCACCGCGCAATTCGACGGAATCGAGCCGCGCGCCGGTATCGGGGACCGCGTACGCGATGAGCCGGTCGCCCGCGTGCTCGTCGGCGCCGATGAGCACGACGGCCTGGCTGACGCCTTCGCAGCGCAACAGCGCGGATTCGATCTCGCCGAGTTCGATACGGAAACCGCGCAATTGGACCTGCTGGTCGCTGCGGCCCGCGTATTCGAGGTTCGCCTCACCGCCGAGTCCGACCCAGCGACCGACGTCACCGGTGCGGTACATCCGCGATCCGGGCGCGCCGAACGGGTTGGCGACGAATCGGGTGGCGGTGAGTCCCGGCCTGCCCAGGTAGCCGCGCGAGAGCTGACGCCCCGCGACATTGATCTCCCCGGCCACCCCGACCGGCGCGGGATGCAAGCGCTCGTCGATGACGTAGGCGTCCAGGCCCGGCAGCGCACGACCGATGACGCTGGCCGGATTCTCCACCTTCTGTTCGTCGAGCGACAGGAACGACACGTGCACCGTCGTCTCGGTGATGCCGTACATGTTGACCAGCCACGGCGCGTCCACCGCGTGCCGGTCGTACCAGCGCCGCAGTTGACGCAGATCGAGCGCCTCGCCGCCGAACACCACGTAGCGCAGCGCGAATTTGCCCTGGCCGGTGGCGTGCGCGGCGCGGTCGGCCTCGGCCAGCTGGTAGAACGCCGACGGCGTCTGGTTCAGCACCGTGACCTGTTCGCGAATGAGCAACTCGCGGAACAGTTCCGGTGAACGCGAGGTCAGGTAGTCGACCACAACGACGGTGCCGCCGTTGGCCAGCGCGCACCACAGTTCCCAGACCGAGAAGTCGAACGCGAAGGAGTGGAACAGCGTCCACACGTCGGTCTCGTCGAATTCGAAGCGCGACTGGGTGTTCGCGAACAACTCGACGACATTGCGATGGGCCACTCCGACGCCCTTGGGCACGCCCGTGGAACCGGAGGTGTAGATGACGTAGGCGAGGTTGTCCGGGCGCAACGGCGCGCGCCGGTCCGCGTCGGTGATCGGGGCGTCGGCGAAGAGCGCGGTCTCCTCCAACAGCACGACCGGACGGCCGGTGTCCGGCACCGCGTCGCGCTCCCCCGCCGTCACCAGAACGCAGGCGGGAGCGGCGTCGGACAGCATGAATTCCAGCCGCTGGACCGGATAGGCGGTGTCGATGGGAAGGTATCCCGCGCCGGAGAGCAGCACGCCGAGCAGGGCGACGGGCAGATCCTCGGTGCGGGCGACCGCGACGGCCACCAGTTTCTCCGGGCCCGCGCCACCGGCGATCAGGGCGCGAGCGACCCGGTTGGCCCGGCGCTGGAGTTCGGCGAAACTCAGCGCGGTGTCGCCGAAGCGGATCGCCGTCGCGTTCGGACGCAGCCTGGCCTGCACGGCAACCAGGTCGACCAGGGTCACCTCGGGGATGGACGTGCCGGGCGTATTCCATTCGCGCAGCACGAGTTCGCGCTCGCCCGGAGCGAGCAGGTCGATATCGCCGACGATCGCCGAGGAGTCGGCGACCAGCGAGGACAGCACGAGTCGGAACCTGTCCGCGAAATCCCGCACCGTCGGTTCGTCGAACAGGTCGGTGGCGTAGGTGTAGGCGATGGAGACGCCCTCGGCCGTGCCGTCGGGCCCGATGTTCTCGACCAATTCGAGTTGCAGGTCGAATTTCGCCAGCGGCACCGTCATCTCGACGCCCGTCGCGATGAGTTCGGGCAGTTCCAGCGAGGTGGGCGCGAGGTTCTGGAGTACGAGCAGCACCTGGAACAACGGATGACGCGCGGTCGAGCGGACCGGGTCGAGCAGTTCGACGAGTCGCTCGAACGGCACGTCGGCATTGCCGAAGGCCTCCACATCGCTGCCGCGGACCCGGCCGAGCAGTTCCTCGAACGTGGCGCCGGGGTCGACCTCGGTGCGCAGCACGAGGGTGTTGACGAACATGCCGATCAGATCATCGAGCGCCGCCTCGCCGCGACCGGCGACCGGGGTGCCGATGGCGATATCCCTTGTACCGGACAGCCGGGCCAGCAGCACCGCGAGCGCGGCGTGCGCGACCATGAACAGCGTCGAATTGTGTCGCTTGGCCACCGCGCGCAACGCGCTGTGCAGTCCGGCGTCGAGATTCGCGCGCAACGTCGCGCCGTCGTTGCTGGCGACGGCGGGACGCGGGCGGTCGGCGGGCAGGTTCAATTGTTCCGGGAGACCGGCCAATTCGCGCTTCCAGAAGGCGATCTGGCGACTCAGCAGCGAATCCGGGTCGTCCTCGCCGCCGAGGGTCTCGCGCTGCCAGATCGCGAAATCGGCGTACTGCACCTCGAGCGCGGGCCAGATCGGCGCCGCGCCGGAGACGCGCTCGGCGTACGCGGTCATCAGGTCACGGGTCAGCGGGCCCATCGAGAAGCCGTCACCGGCGATGTGGTGCACCACGCTGACCAGGATGTGCTCGGCCGCGCCGATACTCATCAGGCGCAGCCGGATCGGCGGCGCGGCGGTCACGTCGAAACCGGCCATCACCGTCTCGCCGACGAACTGGGGTACCCGCTCCTCGCTGCCCTCGATCACCAGCAGTTCGGGCACCGCGTCGGCGTCGTCGATCGAGAGCACCCGCTGCACGCCGATACCGTCGACTTCGGGGTAGACGGTGCGCAGCACCTCGTGACGCTCGATCAGATCGCCCACCGCGGCACGCAGCGCCGCGACGTCGAGCCTGCCGGACAGGCGCACCGCCATCGGAATGTTGTTGACCGCGCTCGCCGGATCGAAACGGTTGAGGAACCACATCCGCTGCTGGGCGTAGGACAGCGGCACCCGCTCCGGACGTTCCACCGGATGCAACGCGCGGCCCGCGGGGGTGTTCGCCTGCTGCTCGACACGTTCGGCCAGTGCCGTCACGGTGGTCGCCTCGAACAGCAACTGCACCGGAACCCGCACGTCGAGCGCGGAACCGATCCGGGCCGCTGCCTGCGCGGCGAGCAGCGAATTGCCGCCGAGTTCGAAGAAGTCGTCGTCGGCGCCCACCTCGGCGTCCTCGACACCGGCGAGCAGCAGCGCGCCGAAGATCTCGGCGATGGTGCGTTCGGTCGGTGTGGTCGGCGCCCGGAATTCGCGCACGGCGAATACCGGCTCGGGTAGCGCGGCGCGGTCGAGTTTGCCCACCGCGTTGAGCGGGATCTGCTCCAGCACCACGACCGCGGCCGGAATCATGTACGCGGGAAGCGATTCCGCGATATGCGCGGTGAGCGCGGCGGTGTCGACGGTCGCGTGCTCGTGCGGCAGGACATAGGACACCAGCGCCGTCTGGCCCGAAGGCAGCGTCTTGCCCAGCGTCGCCGCGTAATCGATGGTCGGATGCGCGGTCAGCGCGTTGTCGATCTCGCCGAGTTCGATACGGAAACCGCGGACCTTGACCTGGAAATCCACCCGGCCCAGATATTCGATCGCGCCGCCGTCCTCGGCGCGGCGCACCAGGTCGCCGGTGCGGTACAGCCTCGACCCCGCGTTCTCGGTTTCAGCGCCGAACGGACTCGCCACGAAACGTTCGGCGGTCAGACCGGGGCGGCCGAGGTAGCCCTGCGCGAGCGCGGGACCGGACAGGTAGAGCTCGCCGATGACACCCGCCGGAACCGGCCGCAACCTCGGATCGAGGACGAACGCGCCGACGCCGGGAATGGCGGTGCCGATGGTGACCGGCTCGTCGGCCCGCATCGGCGCGGAACTCGTCGCGAGGATGGTCGCCTCGGTCGGGCCGTAACCGTTGTAGAACTCGCGGGTGCCGTCGGCCCAGCGGCCGACCAGTTCCGGACCGAATTTGTCGCCCGCGACCACGATGGCCCGCAGATCGGGCAGATCGGCCGAGTCGACCGATTCCAGCGCGCCGGGGGTGATCAGCATGTGCGTCACCCGTTCGCGACGCAGCAGGTCGGCGAGTTCGAAACCGCCGAAGACCGCCGGGGGTGAGATCACCAGGGTCGCGCCCGCGGTGAAGGCGAGCAGCAGTTCGAGCACGGACACGTCGAAATTCGGCGAGCAGACGTGCAGTACCCGCGACTGTCCGTCGATGCCGTAGTGCTCGCGTTCGGCCGCGACCAGTCCCGCGAGACCGGTGTGGCTGACGACGACGCCCTTGGGCTTGCCGGTGGACCCCGAGGTGTAGATGACATAGGCCGGATGGCGCTCGTCGAGCGGACGTACCCGGTCGGTATAGGAGATCGGGTGTTCCGGGCGGTCCGCGAGCCGTCCCGCGACCACCGGATCGTTGAGTTCGATCCAGTACACCGATGATCCCAGCACCGAGCGATGCGCCTTGGTGGTGAGTCCGACGGTCGCGCCGGAATCGGACAGGATGTGCGCGATCCGGTCGGACGGATAGGACGGATCGACCGGTACGTAGGCCGCTCCGGTCTTGGCGATGGCCCAGACCGACAGCACCGATTCGATGCTGCGGGCGATGCCGATGGCGACGACGTCACCGGGGCCGACGCCGCGTTCGATGAGTTCGCGGGCCAGACGCGAGGAATCCGCGTCCATCTGGCGGTAGGTGAGTTCGACGTCGTGCTCGCGCACGGCCACCGAATCGGCGGCGGACTCGACCGCGGCGGTCAGCAGCTGACCGAAGGTGGGGCTGCCCGACCTGCGGCGACGACTAGAACGGCCAGTACGGCGGGCAGTATCCATTCGGGTGTGATCACCTCTCGCGTGCAACTCGGCCGCACGGCCGTTCTGTCAATCGGCCCCACCCCGTGGATCGTGATCCTGGGCCAGCGCGGTCCGGGCAATCATATCGGTCGGCCCGGTCACCGACACCCGGCGGACATATGACCGGCGGCCGGGTGCTTTCCCCGGATGCATCGGTTCCGGCGGCCGGGATGTTGCAGAACCGACGGTACGTGGGGCCGCTCACAGGTCACCGTCGCCCGCCGCTGGAGTTCTCACAACAGGTACCTCAGCAGTTCGGCGATCGCGCGCAGCGAGGCATCGGTGGCCATCCGCCCGTGCGCGACGGGAATCGGGTGATCGTGCACACATCCGGTCACCGCTTCGGTCCAGGTCGCGGCATTGGTGCTCGGCGGCCTGGTGGAAGCGGCCGTCCCGTCGCTCGCGGCATCGGTAGCACCGGCCTCTGTGGCGGCCGTGGAGGTGTCGGTTGTCGCGACGTCGACCGCGTCGCTGGCATCGCCGACCGCCGAGAAGTAGACGAGATCACCGGCGAAGGGCCGGGGACGGTAGGCGGCGTCCAGGGCGATGGACTCGATCGCGGCGTCGACCACCCGCTCGATCCGCGCGGCCCCGAACGACGCGAACGGTTCCGGCAGCGCGCTCAACCGCCGCGCGAGCAGCGCGACCTCGCCCGCCTCGTCTCCGCCCTCGTCCGGTCCCGGGTCGCCGAACAGATCGACGAACAGCTCCCGCACCAGCTCCCGCCGCACCTCCTGCCAGGAATGCGCGACGGTGTCCGGTTCGGCGATATGGCGCAGCGCGCTGTCCATCATGCCGAGCAGCGCCACCCGCTCGCCCTCGTCCTGCAATTGCACGGCCATCGCGTGCGCGAGCACGCCGCCCAGCGACCAGCCGAGCAGGTGATACGGCCCTTCCGGTTGTACCGCGCGGACCTGTTTGACGTAGTGGCGCGCCCAGTCCTCGATCGAATCCGGTAGCGGCGCGGCCGAGCCGAGTACCGGGGTCTGGAGTCCGTAGAGCGGGCGGTCCGCGTCCAGGTGGACGACCAGACCGGCGAAGGACCACGAGATTCCGCTCATGGGATGGATACAGAACAGCGGTTCGGCCGTGCCGGAGGTCCGCAGCGGCAACAGCATGTCGAACGCCGCGTCCGCGCCCGCGCCCTCGGTGCCGCGCACCCGCAGCTCGGCGACGACGGCCGCCGGGGTCGGCGCGGTGAAGATCCACACCACCGGAACCCGCTCGGCCACCGCGTCACTCAGCCGAGCGGACAACTCGGTCGCGATCAGCGAATTTCCGCCGAGTTCGAAGAAGTTGTCGTCGAGTCCGACCCGATCCAGGCCGAGCACATCGGCGAAGATCCCGCACACGGTGCGCTCGAGCCCGGTCACCGGCGCGCGGTGGGCCCGTCGACGGGCTCGCGGCTCCGGTAGGGCGGACCGATCGAGTTTGCCCACCGCGGTCAGCGGCAGTTCGTCCAGCACGACGATCGCGGCGGGCACCATATGCGACGACAGGGTGCGCGCCGCCCAGTCCGCGAGCCGGTCCGGGTCCAGGGTCGCGCCCTCGGCCGCGACCACGTAGGACACCAGCGTGGTCGCTCCCGCGGCGTTGTCGCGCCCGATCGTGACGGCGATGTAGACGTCGTCATGTGTGGTCAGCACCGCGTCGATCTCGCCGAGTTCGATGCGATAGCCCCGGATCTTGACCTGGAAGTCGGTGCGGCCCCGGTGGTCGAGCACACCGTCGGCGGACCAGGCCGCGAGATCGCCGGTGCGATACATACGTTCGCCCGGCCGGAACGGATCGGCCACGAAACGCTCCGTGGTCAATCCGGGGCGGCCGAAATAGCCGCGCGCCAACTGCGCTCCGGCCAGATACAATTCACCGCTGACCCCGGGCGGCACCGGTCGCAGCCACCGATCCAGCACGTAGACGCGGCTGTTCCATACCGGGACGCCGATCGGCACGGTCGGCCGATCGGCGGCGTCGACCCGATGGCCGGTGACGACGACCGCCGCTTCCGTCGGGCCGTACAGGTTGAACAGTTCCGCCCACGGCGCGGCCGTGGCGAACCGCCTGGCCAGCACGGGCGGCAGCGCCTCACCCGCGGTGAGTACCCGGCGCAGTGACCCCGGCAGCCGACCCGTCGTCAGCGCGTCGAGCATCGACGGCACCGCGTGCAGTGTCGTCACGCCCTCGCGCGCCATCAATTCGTTGAGGTAGGCAGGATCGCGCTGCCCGCCGGGGGCCGCGATGACCAACCGGCCGCCGCACACCACCGGCGACCACAGCTCCCACAGCGACACGTCGAAGGTCACCGCGGTCTTCAACACCATCACGTCGTCGCGGTCGAGGCCGAATTCCGCTGCCTTCCACAGCAACTGGTTGACGATCGCGGCGTGCGACACCGCGACGCCCTTGGGTCGTCCGGTGGAACCGGAGGTGAAGATGACATACGCGGCGTGCTCGGCGCGCAGCGGCGCGAGCCGATCGGCGTCGGTGATCGGGGCGGCGCTCACCGCACAGAGATCGAGGTCGTCCAGACCGATCACCGGCGCGGCCTCGGTAGCGAAGGCGGTGCCGGTATCGGTGAGCACGCAGATCGGGGCGGCCGTTTCCAGGATGTAGTCCGAACGGACCGCGGGCTGGTCCGGATCGATCGGCACGTACGCGGCGCCCGCCCGCGTGACCGCGAACAGCGCGACGACGAGATCCACCGAGCGATGGAGGGCGAGCGCCACCCGCGACTCGGGACCGACGCCGAGCGAGATCAGATACCGCGCGAGACCGTTCACGCGCCGATCCAGCTCCGCGTAGGTCAGCCGCGCGCCGTCGGGCGCGACCAGAGCGACCGCGTCGGGCACCGCGGCGACCGTGGCGTCGAGCAGCGTCACGAGGGTCGTGGTCGCATCCTGTTCGCGCGCGGTGTCGTTCCAGTCGTCGAGCATCCGCGCCCGCTCGGTGGGCGAGAGCATGTCGATCGCGCCGACCGGAACGTCCGCGTCCTCGATCACCGCGTCGATGATCCGTGCGAAACGGTCGGTGAATCCCCGCACCGTCGATTCGTCGAACAGATCTGTGGCATAGGTGAAATAGCCGCTCAGACCGGCCGGGTCGCCGTGTGCGTCGTAGCTGTCGGCCACGACGACATGCAGATCGAATTGCGAGAGCCGCGTATCGGTGTCCCCGGTCGTGATGGTCAGTCCGGGCAATTCCATCCGGACCCGGTCCAGATTCTGGAAGGAGAGCCCGACCTGGAACAGCGGATGCCGCGCGGTGGAACGCACCGGGTTGAGCACCTCCACCAACCGTTCGAAGGGCATGTCGGCGTGGGCGAAGGCGTCCAGATCCGTCTCGCGCTGCCGGGTGAGCAGTTCGGCGAAACCCATACCGTCGTCGACCCGTGCGCGCAGCACGAGGGTGTTGACGAACATGCCGATCAGGTCGTCGAGCGCGGGATCGGCGCGGCCCGCGATCGGCGCGCCGATCGCGATGTCGTCGGTCCCCGACAGGCGTGCGAGCAGTACCGCGAGCGCTGTGTGCACGACCATGAACAGCGTCGCCGAATGCGTGCGCGCGATCCCGGCGAGCGCGGCGTGCGCGTCCGCGTCGACACGCAGTTCCACCCGGCCGCCCGCGAACGACTGGGCCGGGGGCCGGGGCCGGTCTCTCGGCAGTTCCAGCTGATCGGGGAGGTCGGCGAGCGCGGCGCGCCAGTAGGCCATCTGTTCGGCCGCCACCGAACCCGGCCGGTCCTCGTCGCCGAGCATCGCGCACTGCGACAGCGCGTAATCGGCGTACTGGAACGGCAGCGGAGCCCATCCCGGCTCCTCGCCGCGCGCACGCGCCGCGTACGCCGTCGCCAGATCCCGCGTCAGCGGACCGGCGGAAAGTCCGTCGGCGCAGATGTGGTGGACGACCATGACCAGCACGTGCTCGCCCGGCGCGACGCGCAGCAGTTCCGCGTGCACCGGAACCTGCGCGGTGACGTCGAAGACCACCCCGACCGCGCGCGCGACGGCGGTGTCGATATCGGTGACCTCCCGCAGCGTCAGTCGCGGTGCGTCCTCGTGTTCGGGGGTGAGAACGACCTGCGCGGGCCCCTCCTCGGTCTGCGGGTACCTGGTACGCAGGATCTCGTGTCGCACAACCAGATCGGCGAAGGCCAGGCGCAGCGCGTCGGCGTCGAGCGCGCCGGACAGACGCAGCACGACGGGGATGTTGTAGGCCGCCGATTCCGCGTCGAATCTGTTGAGGAACCACATGCGACGCTGAGCGGGCGAGAGCGGAATATGTTCGCCCGCAACGCCGCTCGTGCGCACGAGTACCGGCGCGCTCGGCCGGACGCCGGTCAGGCGCGTCACCGCCTCGGCGCAGTCGGCCACGGTCGGCGCGGCGAACAGCACCCGCACCGGAACCCGCGCGTCGAATGCCGTGCCGAGGCGCGCGGTCACCCGGGTGGCCAGGAGCGAATTGCCACCCCGATCGAAGAAATCGTCGTCGGCCCCCACCCGCTCGATCCCGAGCACCTCGGCGAAGATCGCGGCCACGGTGTGCTGCGCACCCGTCGACGGCGCACGGTAGGGGCGGGTCGCGACGCGCGGATCGGGCAGGGCGGCGCGGTCGAGTTTGCCCACCGACGTCAGCGGGACCTCGTCGAGGACGACCACCGCCGCGGGCACCATGTGCGCGGGCAGCGTCCGCGCCGCGACTCGTCGCACGGCATCGGGGTCGAGCCCCGTCCCGGTCACGTAGGACACGAGAACGGTCGCGCCGCCCGCGTTCTCACGTCCGACGGTGACCGCGAAATCGACATCGGGATGTGCGAGCAGTACCGAGTCGATCTCACCGAGTTCGATCCGGTAGCCGCGCACCTTGACCTGGAAATCCGTGCGGCCCAGGTATTCCAGCCGCGGACCCGCCGATTCGGCGTCGGCCGCGCTGACCCGCCGGACCAGATCCCCGGTCCGGTACATCCGCGTGCCCGGTCCGCCCCACGGATCGGCGACGAAACGTTCGGCCGACAGTCCCGGCCGGTTCCGGTAACCGCGCGCCAGACCGCCACCGGCCAGATACAGCTCACCGGTGACACCCGGCGGTACCGGCCGCAGACGCGCGTCCAGGACGAGCGCCGACATGCCGTGCACCGGTTTGCCGATCGTGACGCGCTCTCCCGCCGCCAATTCCGCGTAGGTCGAGATGATGGTGGTCTCGGTCGGTCCGTAGCCGTTGAGGTAGCGGCGTCCGGGCTGCCAGGTCGCGAGCAGGTCCGGTGTCGTCACGTCACCGCCGACCGACACCACCTCCAGCGCGTCCAGACCCACAGGATCGACAGTGCCGAGCACCGCCGGGGTGATGATCGCGTGGGTGACCGCCTCGGAACGCAGCAGGTCACCGAGTTCCTGTCCGCCGATCACCGAGCGGTCGGCGATCACCAGGGTCGCGCCGACGGAGAACGCGCACAGCCATTCGAGCACGGACGGGTCGAAACTGGGCGCGCAGATATGCAGCATCCGGTGCCGCGAGGCGAGCCGGTAGCGGCGCACCGCCTCGTCCACCAGACCACCGAGTCCGGCGTGGGTGACGGTGACGCCCTTGGGCCTGCCCGTCGAACCGGAGGTGTAGATGACATAGGCGGGATTGCGGATGTCGAGCGGGGCACGGCGGTCCGCGTCGGTCACCGGGGTCGCCGCTCGCGTCGCACAGTGCCGCTCGAAGTCCGGGTCGTCCAGGACCAGCCATGCCACGTCGTCGGGTAGCCGTTCGGCGAATTCGGACACGGTGATGCCGAGTACCGCGCCGGAGTCGGTGACCAGATGACGCGACCGCTCGAACGGATGCGCCGGATCCATCGGCACGTGCGCGCCACCGGCCTTGGCGACCGCGACTGCGGCGGCGACCATCTCGTAGGAACGCGGCAGCGCGACCGCGACCGAATCCTCCGGTCCGATACCGCGTTCGATCAACACCCGCGCCAGGCGCGAGGTGTACTCGTCCAACTCGCCGTACCCGATGGATCGTCCCCGGTACCGCACCGCGACCCGGTCACGCCCGGATTCGGCGCCCCTGCCCAGCAGTTCGGGCATCGTCGCGGAAGCCATGACGTCGTCACCCGCGACCCGGGTCAGCGTCACGTGTTCGGCCGCGCTCAGCAGTGCCAGGTCGCCGACCGGCGTACCGGGCCGCTCGGCGGCATCGGCGAACAGCAGCAGGAAGCGCCGGGCGATGCCCTCGACGGTTTCCCGGTCGAAAAGCTCAGGCGCGAAGTCGAATTCGGCCGCGATACCGTCCTGGGATTCCCTGATGCACAGCGCCAGATCGAATCCGGTGGTATCGATGCGGTGTCCGGCCGACAGCGCCACGCGCACCGGCGACGGGGCGGTCTTCGGTCGATCGAGCAGCGCGACGACAGCGTCGAGGGCCAGCGCCGCTCGCGCGAACGCCTGGGCGGCAGTCTCTTTCGCCTGCTCCAGCACTGTTTCGAAGGGGGTGTCGCCGGTGATCCGGGTGCGCAATACCACCGTGTCCGCGGCATCGGCCCCGGCGACGGCGATGTTGTCACTTCCTGATAGCCTCGCCAAGAGAATCGCGAAAACCGAATGGACGAAGGAGAATACGGTCGTGCGACGGCTGCGGGCGAGTTCGAGCGCCGAGCGGTACGCCGGACCGTCCACCCGAAATTCCACGCGACCGGTGGCGACGACGGGCGCGAGCGGCCGCGGCCGGTCGGTGGGCAGACTCCAGTCCTGCGGTAGATCCGCGAGCGTCTCGCGCCAGTACCTCGCCTGGGCGATGACGTCGCCGCGCCGGGTGAACAGCGCGTCGAGATCGGCCGGTGTGCGTTCCGGCGCGGACACGAGTTCGCCGATGGCCGTGCGTAATCGGTCCGCCAGCGCCCTCGCGGCCTCCGTGCTGACCGCGTCGCGGCGGTACTGCACCCGTACGAGCAGCCGTGTGCCCAGGTCGATCTGGACGGCGACCGGGTAGTGGGTCACATTGGCGCCGTGCAGCGCGACGATCTCCAGACCGTCGATCGTGCCGTAGGCCTCGCGCAGGCCGTCGGCGTCGACGGGATAGGACTGGTAGGCCATCAGCGAATCGAACAGTTCGCCCGCACCGGCGACCCGCTGGATCTCGGACAACCCGACGTGATGGCTTCCCAACAGCGAAACCTGTTCGGAGCGAAGCTGTTCCAGCATATGACGCAGCGGCGCGTCCGGATCGAAGCGGACGCGGACCGGGACGGTATTGGCGAAGAGGCCGACCATGTCGTCGACACCGTCGAGCTGCGGCGGACGACCGGACACCACCGCGCCGAAGACGACATCCCGGCGGCCGACACTGCCCGCGAGCACCAGGCCCCAGGCCGCCTGCACCACGGTATTGACGGTGACGTCGTTGGCGGCCGCGAATTCGGTCAGCGCGGTCGTCTCGGCCACCGAGAGATCGGCCTCGCAATCGCCGTACCCCGGCACCGGCGTCGTCGGCGCGGGCAGGGCGGCGGCCAACCGGGTCGGTGTGGCCTCGCGCAGCGCCTCGCGCCACGCGCCGATCGCGGTGTCGCCGTCGTATCGCGCCAGCCAGGCGAGATGATCGCGGTACGGGCGCACGCGCGGCATCGCCTCCGGATCGCCGTGCACGGCGTAGGAGATCAGCAATTCCTTCATCAGCAGCGGCATCGACCAGCCGTCGAGCAGCAGATGATGTGCGGTGAGCACCAGGTGCACGCGCCCGGAATCCGCGCGGTACAGCGTGAACCGCAGCAGCGGGGCGACCGCCGGGTCGAAGGAGAGGCGCTGCTCGGCGGCGAGCAGCGCGACGGGATCCTGTTCGTCGGTGTCCACGATCCGCCACGGCACCCGGGTGCCCTCGGCGACGAGTTGGACCGGCACGCCATCGGCGGTGGTCGCGAACGCCGTGCGCAGGATGGCCTGGCGATCGAGCACCGTCTGCGCGGCCAGGCGCAGCCGATCCGGATCGATCACACCGGACAGTTCGACCGCCGACTGGAGCAGATACGGATCGGCCGACCCCTCCGAGACCTCGATGAGGAACAGCAGACCGGCCTGTAGCGGAGACAGCGGGAGCACATCGGTCAGCCCGGGGTAATCGCGCCGCCAGCGGTCGAGTTCGGCTTGGCCGACGCGGACCAGCGGCACATCCGACGGGGTCAGGCCACCGGCCGACGGGTCATCCGCGTGCGCGCCGAGCGCGGTCAGCGCCGCCACCCAGTGCTCGGCCAGATCACGCACGGCCGACTCGTCGAGTATCTCGCCCGGGTAGGCGAACGAGGCGGTCAGCTGAGCGCCCGACTCCGCCTCGATGACGATCGCGTTGATGTCGACGACAGCGGCGACGGGCAGCTCCGGATCCTGTTCGGCCTCGGGTTCACCCCATTCGCCGGTCGGTAGCCAGCCGGTCCCGGCAGCGGATTCGGGCATCGCGCCGGTGGCGATCCGCCCCAGGTAGTTGAAGCCGATCTGGCCGAGCGAGCCGTCGAGTTCGCCACCGTCGCCGCCGAGATGGCGTGCCATGCCGAAACCGATACCGCGATCCGGCACCGAGAGCAGCTGTTCCTTCACGGTTTTGAGCAGTGCGCCGATCTCGTCGCCGCCGCGCCGCGCGGCGTCACCGGCGATACCGGTCAGGTCGAGCGCGACCGGATACACGGTGGTGAACCAACCGACGGTGCGGGTCAGATCGGCGCCCGCGACCGCGGACTCCTCGCGGCCGTGACCTTCGAGCCGGATGCGGGTGGCCGCGGCGTCGACGCCGCGATCGGCCCGCCACGAACGCACCGCGAGCGCGAGGGCGGCCAGCAGACCGTCGTTGACGCCGCCGCGATAGCGCGCGGGAAGTTCGGTCAGCACCGCGTGGGTGATCTCGGCCGACAGGGTGACGCCGACCCGGCGGACCGTGGCGGCGGTGTCGATCGCCGGATCCAGCACCCGCGCTCCCAGCGGCGGATCGGGGATCGCGAGCACCCCTCGCCAGTACGCCGTCTCGTCGACGCGGGTGGCCGCCGCGTCGACGAGCCCGTGCGCCCAGCGACGGAACGAGGTGCCGACCTCGGGCAGCGCGATCGGCTGCCCGGCCGCGCGCAGCGCCCACGCCGTCAGCAGATCACCGATCAGGATCCGCCACGACACACCGTCGATGACCGTGTGGTTCGCCGCCACGATCAGCGCGTCCCGGCCGTCGGGGCGCGACAGCCAGGTGAACGCGACCACGCGCGCCCGTTCCGGATCCAGGGTGTCGAGCGCGAAATTCGCGGCGGTATTCGCGGCACCGCTCAGCTCTCGCGCACCGAGTCCCGCGGGCAGTTCGACGCGGGTGAGCAGCGTTTCCACCTCGACCGCACCGGCGGGCAGGGCGCACAGCTCCCAGTGCCCGTCGACCGAACGCAATCGCGCGCGCAGCATGTCGTGGTGGTCGAGCACCGCGGCCAGGGTCGCGACCAGATCGGCCCGGTCGACGTGCTCGGGCAGGGCCAGCACCATCTGCTGGGTGAACCGGCCGAAGATCCGTCCCCCGGACAGGTACGCGGCCAGCACCGGCGTCAGCGGCATCTCCCCCACACCGCCGCCCGGCAGTTCCGCGAGCGTCGGCGCGGATTCGCCACCGAGGACCGCGACCCGCGCCAATCCCTCCACCGTGCGCTGTTCAAAGACGTCCTGGGGGGTGAAGGTGATCCCCGAAGCCCTGGCCCGCGACACCAACTGGATCGACAGGATGCTGTCACCGCCCGCGGCGAAGAACGAATCCTGCGCCCCGACCCTTCGCACCCCGAGTACCTGCGCGAACAGTTCCGCGAGATGGGATTCGACGACGCCGACCGGATCCCGCGAGACCGAGGTCTCGAAATCCGGGTCCGGGAGTGCCTGGCGATCCAGCTTCCCGTTGGGGGTCAGCGGAATCGCGTCGAGCGCGATGATCGCGGACGGCACCATATGGCCCGGTAGCGAGGTGCCGACGAAGCGGCCGAGTTCCCCGGTGTCGACGTCGATCCCGTCGCGCGCCAGCACGTAGGAGACCAGCATCGTCGCACCCGACGGCGCGACCTTGCCGAGGGTCGCCGCGTATTCGATATCGGGATGGGCGGTCAGCGCGGCATCGATCTCGCCGAGTTCGATACGGAAACCGCGGACCTTCACCTGGAAATCGGATCGGCCCAGATATTCGAGAACACCGGCGTCGGCGCGGCGGCGCACCAGATCACCGGTGCGATACATGCGCGTGCCCGCGGTGCCCGGGTCACCGCCGAAGGGATTGGCGACGAACCGGTCCGCCGTCAGGGCCGCCCGCCCCAGATAGCCGCGCGCGAGCGCGGGTCCGAACAGGTACAGCTCGCCGGTGACCCCGGCGGGCACCGGACGCAGCCGGGTGTCGAGCACCACCGCGCCGACGCTGGGCAGCGCCGCGCCGATGGTGATCGGCGCGCCCGGCGACAGTTCGGCGCTGCCGGTGGCCAGGATCGTGGCCTCGGTGGGGCCGTAGCCGTTGTAGAAGGCGCGTCCGTCCACCGCCCACCGCTCGACCAGGCCGGGCCCGAAGGCATCGCCTGCGACCACGACGACCCGCAGCCCGTCCAGCCCGGCCGGATCGACGGATTCGAGCGCCGCCGGGGTGATCAACATGTGCGTGACGTGTTCGCGACGGATCAGATCGGCGAGTTCGACGCCGCCGAACACCGTCGGCGGCGACACCACCAGCGTCGCCCCCGAACCGAAGGCGAGCAGCAGTTCGAGCACCGAGACGTCGAAACTGGGCGAGCACACGTGCAGGACCCGCGCCCGCTCGTCCACCGCGTAACGCTCGCGCTGCGCGGTGACCAGCGCCGCGAGCCCGGTGTGGGTCACCACGACGCCCTTGGGACGACCGGTGGAGCCGGAGGTGTAGATGATGTAGGCCGGATGCTGTTCGGTCAGCGCCCGCACCCGGTCGACATAGGAGATGGGATGCGCCGGCCTGGCCTCGATCCGGCGGCGACAGTCCGGATCGTCGAGTTCGAGCCAGTCGATTTCGGCGCCGAATCGCGCGCGGTGCGTGGAATCGGTGAGGCCGAGCACCGCACCGGAATCGGCGACGAGGTAGGCGGCGCGTTCGGGTGGAAGGGCGGGATCGACGGGGACGTAGGCCGCGCCGGTTTTCGCGACGGCCCATACCGTCAGTACCGATTCGATCGAACGGGTGAATCCGGCGGCGACGACATCACCGGGGCCGATACCGCGGTCGATCAGTTCGCGTGCCAGTCGCGACGACGATTCGTCCAGCTCGGTATAGGTGAGTTCGCGGCGGCCCGCGGCACCGAGCGAGTTGTAGCTGATCGCTATCGAGTCGGCGGCGGATTCCACCGCGACGGTGAGCAACTGAACGAACAGCGGGGCGCTCGATCGGCGACGAATGCGACCTCGAGCAGTCCGGCGAACCCCATCCATCGGTGTCCAGCATTCCTCTCGGTCGAGCTCACACAATTGCGCCGAAACCCACCAACCCGGCTGGATTCCGGCGCGCGCGGCACCGGCGTCGAACAAAGCAAGAGGAATGATTCGGGCGTTTCGGCCCAATCAGATCACAGGAATCGGCGTCGCGCCGTGGGAGCGGCAACCGGCTGGGATCGGGCGAATTCGCAGTTGCTAGATCATAGCCATCCCCGTCTCGTGGCCTGCACACCGGCCTGGAATCGGGTACTCGCACCGAGTCTTTCCAGCAGCCGGGCGGTCCGCCGGACCACCGTGCGCCGCGACATTCCGAGCCTGCGCGCGATGGTGTCGTCGGTCGCGCCGAGACCCATCAGCGTCAGGATCGCCCTGTCGCGTTCATCGAGTTCGTCGGCGGTCGGATTCACCGAGATGGGCGCGGCCAGCGACCACAGCACATCGAAGGTCTTGACGATCAGTCGCAGCGCGGGCGAGCCGGTGATGCGCAATCCCATCGGATCGGGACGGCGCTCGTCGGCGTGCAGCACCAGACTCGCGCGATCGTCGTCGCAGATGATCACCTTGAGCGGCGGGTCGGGCAGGGTCCTGGCGTGCGCCCCGACGGCATTGGTGGCCAGCGCGTGTCGCAGCCGCTCCGGATCCTGGTAGATCGCGTCCTGGTAGAGGGTCTGGTAGCGGATGCCCGCACCCAGGCGAGCGCGCTTGAGCAGGAACAACTGCTGTTCACGATCGGGATCGCTCAGATACGGCGGACGTTCGATGACCTTGACGCAGCCGCGCGCCGCATGCTGGATCTCCTCGAAATCGGCCAGCATCTCCAGGCGTTCGTACACCGGAACCACCGCGCCGTTGCCGCGCGGGGACCGGCGCACCGAGCGGAAGGTCTCACTCAGTCGCGCCGCGGAGGCGTGCATCTGGTTGATCGCGTGCTGACGCCGTTTCGCCTCGGATTCCGACAGCGATTCGGGCGCATGCGCGTCCCAGACCGGTTCGCCGTCGCCGTTGTCGAGACGGACCGCGGCCTGCAATTCGCACAGGACCTCGAGGGAGGCGGCGGCGGACTCGAGGGAAACGCTCAGGTGGCGCGCGATATCGGCAAGTCCGGATCGCGGATGGTGGACCAGCGCGGCATAGGCTCTGCCGTGCGGTGATCCAGGCTCGAAGATATCGCCAAGCTCGGTCACGGGCCGAGCCTAACGACCCGCAGGGCGTCACGGGTCCGCATGAGCGGACAGATTCGCCGGGTAGTCATCGAACCGCTTCGCGTCGGTGCATGGTGCCCCTGCCCGTTCGGGTGTGAGGTGTGGAACCGCAAGCCCGGCAGCGATACTCAGTGCTGCGACGGGCCCCAGTGCATCGGAACGCCCTTGTCGGCGAGATAGGGCATCGGGTCGATCTTGCTGCCACCCTGATCCCAGATCTCCAGGTGCAGATGCGGTCCGGTCGACTGACCCCGGTTGCCGACGGTGGCGATGACATCGCCCGCGCGCACCTTCTGGCCCGCCTGCACGAGCATGTCGTTCACGTGACCGTAAACCGCTGTGGTGCCGTCTTCTTGGAGTACGCGCACCCACAGGCCGAAGCCCGAGGCCGGTCCCGCTTCGATAACCGTGCCGTTGCTCACCGAATGAATCGGAGCGCCCAGGTAATCGGCGAAGTCGAGGCCGTAGTGCATTTCACCCCAACGGCTTCCGAATCCGGAGCTGATGGCGCCACCGACCGGACGCACCGCGGCGGGCGCGGGGGCGACCTGCTGCTGCACGCCCTTGAGGATGTCCTCGACCTGCGACAGCGGACCGGCGATCTCAGGGGGGAGGTTGCCGATACCGAACGGCGCGGCGATCGGCGCGGCGACGGGAATCGCGGCGGCCGGAGTCGTGGCGGCGGCGGTCTCGACGGTCTCGGCCGGGGCGTCGAACTTCGCCTGGGTGGTCGAGATGTCACTGCCCTTGAACGTGATCGGCTCGATGGCCTGGGCCGCGTCCTCGGCGTCGTGATCCGAGAGCGGGGCCGCGATGGCGGGAGCGACCTGCGACAGGGTGCCGATGATGGCGCCCGCCGCGACGGCGGCGCTGGCGGCCATCTTCACTCGCTCGGCGGAGCTCGACTCGACGCGATGTCGTGTCGGCCGACCCGAAACGCAGCCTTCGCCGATGAGGCTCATGACGGTGATGGAACTGGGGCCTACCCGGTGCTGCGACAAAGCTTCGTCCTAGCTTCCGACTACATTGAAGAACGAAGCCCGACGGGATTACCCCGTTCGGTGAACCCGAAACTATGTAACGTTTCGGCCTCCGTTGTGATGGGAACTCTACCCCGTCGTGACCATTTCGCAACCTTCGATACCAATCTTTTTGTTTCGCGCCAGGTCACATGCGTTTTTCGAAGGTTACGGACAGGCTGCCGAACGAAAGTAGGCCAGACTCGAGCCGTGATCATCGACGAATTGCGCGTCCCGATCGTCCTCGCCCCGATGGCGGGCGGACCGTCCACTCCCGAGCTCACCGTCGCCGTGACCGAAGCGGGCGGCTTCGGCATCCTCGCGGCGGGTTACCTGAGCGCGACCGAGGTCGCCGCGCGAATAGCGACCACCCGCGCCGCGACCGACGCCGCGTTCGGGGTCAACCTGTTCGTCCCCGGCCCGGCGACCCCGCCCGCGCGATTCGCCGACTATCTGGCCGAGATCGGCGCCGACCACGACCTCGGCGCGCCCCGATACGACACCGACGACTGGGCAGCCGAACTCGACCTGCTCGTCGAATCCCCGGTCGCGGTGGTGACCTGCACCTTCGGCTGCCCCGCGCGAGCCGAGATCGCCAGACTGCACGCGGTCGGCTCCGAGGTCTGGGTGACGGTGACCTCGGTCGCCGAGGCGCTGATCGCCGTCGATGCGGGAGCCGACGTCCTCATCGCGCAGGGCTCGGAGGCGGGCGGACACCGGGCCACCTTCACCGATCGGGTGACCGACGACGCCGTCGATCCGCTCGGCCTGCTCGCGCTGCTGCAACTGCTCGACGCCGCGGTGGACCTGCCGATCGTGGCCACCGGCGGCATCACCACCGGCGCCGGTATCGCCGCCGCGCTCGCGGCGGGCGCGGCGGCGGTCCAATTGGGCACGGTCTTCCTGCGCTGCCCGGAAGCCGGAACCAATCCGGTGCACCGCGACGCGGTCGGCACCTCCGAGCCCACCATGCTCACCCGCGCGTTCACCGGCCGCAGGGCACGCGGGGTGCGCAACGGATTCATGGTCGAACATTCGGCGAACGCGCCTGTCGCCTATCCCGAAATCCATTACGCCACCGCGCCGTTGCGGGCACGGGCGCGCGCGGCGGGCAACCGCGACGATGTCAACCTGTGGGCGGGTCAGACGCAGGCGCTGACGCCGGAGCTACCCGCGGGCGATCTGGTGCGCACACTGGCCGCCGACACGAAAACCGCACTCGATAAAGCACTTTCACGCCGAATCCAGCCTTGTTGACAACCACTTTCGATTAGACTTCGGGGACATCGCACCGCCCATCCACCCCATCCCCAGGAGGAGAGCGCCATGTCCCTCGATGTTCCCGCAGCAATACTCGAACGCGCAGAAGCCGGTGAGGTCGACGACGCCGACTTCGCCGAAGTCGTACGAACCTCACTGCCGTACGCGTGGGAAGTGGTCAGCCGGGTGGCCGGCGAACTGGAGTCGGGGTCGGAGGAATACGCCGACAATCTGGTCGCGCCGCCGGACGAGGTGGCCCGCGGCCAACTGTTGCGCGCCATGGCCTCCGACGCGATTCGCGGCGGCCTGGAACGGCATTTCAAGGTCAAACTGGCCTTCCAGAACTGCCACCGGGTGGCGGCCTTCCCGCTGTCCGCGGTCGGCGGCGAGACCTACACCCGTTTCATCGGCACCAGGGCCCAGCTGTTGAACCAGAGCCCGGAACTGCGCAACTGCTGATTCCTCTCTCCTGAGAGGGCAGTCCGGCATCCGTCCCGAGGCAGGGGCCGCAACACGACGGGCGCGGAATCCGGTGTAGTCCCGGATTCCGCGCCCGTCGCGGTAGCGTTCTCGATTCCGCCGACTCGATTCCGCGGTCTCGATTCCGCGGTCTCGACTCAGCGGCCTCGACTCCGTGGGCTGAGCTCAGCGGCCTCAGCTCAGCGGCCTCAGCTCACTGGCCTCGACTCAGCGCCTCAGCTCAGTGTCGTGACAGTCAGATCGCCGTCGGCGAACTGGGCGCGCAGCCGCTTCTTGTCGAATTTGCCGACACTGGTCTTGGGTACCTCCGCGATGAAGGTCCAGCGTTCCGGCAGCTGCCATTTGGCGAATTTCCCGGACAGGAAGTCACGCAGTTCGGTGGCTTGCCCCTCCCCCGGCTCCGCGCCTTCCTTGAGCACGATCGCGACCAGCGGGCGCTCGTCCCATTTCTCGTCCGGCACACCGATCACCGCCGCCTCGGCGACCGAGGGATGCCCCATCACGGCGTTCTCCAGATCCACCGAGGAGATCCACTCACCGCCGGACTTGATGACGTCCTTGGAGCGGTCGACCAGTGTCAGGTAGCCGTTCGGGGTGATCTTGCCGACGTCGCCGGTGCGCAGCCAGCCGTCGTCGAACTTGTCCGGGTCGATCGTCGCGCCCTCCGGCGAGTAGTAGGAGCCGGTGATCCACGGGCCGCGAACCTCCAACTCACCCAGCGACTCTCCGTCGTTGGGCACCACCTTGCCCTCGTCGTCGACCAGGCGCGCCTGCACGGTCGCCGGGAATCGGCCCTGGGTGAAGCGGTACTCCCATTCCTCCTCGCCGGTCACCCCCGACGGCGGGTGCGCGACGCTGCCGAGCGGCGAGGTCTCGGTCATGCCCCAGGCGTGCAGGATGCGCACGCCGTGACGCTGTTCGAAGGCCTGCATCATCGCGGGCGGGACCGCCGAACCGCCGACCACGACGGTGCGAAGGTGGCTGATGTCCTGCGGTTTCGCTTCCAGACCCGCCAGCACGCCGCCCCAGATGGTCGGCACGGCCGCCGCGAAGGTCGGCTTCTCCGATTCCATCAGTTCCAGCAGCGGGCCGGGTTGCAGGAAACGGTCTGGCATCAGCACATTCGCGCCCGACATCAACGCGGCGTAGGGCAGACCCCAGGCGTTCGCGTGGAACAGCGGGACGATGGCGAGCACGGTGTCCGCCTCGGTGAAGCCCATGCTGTTGGGCGAGATCACCTGCATGGCGTGCAGCCAGTTGGACCGGTGCGAATACACCACGCCCTTGGGGTCGCCGGTGGTGCCCGAGGTGTAACACATGGCCGCCGCCGACCGTTCGTCGATCACCGGGTAGTCGTAGGTATCGGACTGCGCGGCAAGGAGTTCGGTGTAGGAGTGCACCCGCACGCCCTCGGGCGCCTCCAGTGCGGCGGCGTCGCCGTTGGCAACGATGACGTGGCGCACCGTCTTCAGATTCGGCAGGTACTGGGCGAACATCGGCAGCAGCGTGCCGTCCACGATGACCACCTGGTCCTCGGCGTGGTTGGCCACGTAGACCAACTGCTCGGGGAACAGCCGGATATTGAGGGCGTGCAGCACCGCGCCCATGGCGGGCGCCGCGATGTAGGCGACCATGTGCTCGTTGTTGTTCCACATGAAGGTCGCGACCCGGTCACCGACGCCGATGCCGAGCCCGCGCAGCGCGTTCGCCAGCCGCGCGGCCTCCGCGCCGAGTTCGCGGTAGGTCATGGTGCGCACGCCGGTTCCGGTCCATGTGGACACCGTGCTGTCGCCCTGGAACGTGGACGCGTATTTCAACAGCGTCGCCAGCGATAACGGCTCGTCCTGCATGGTGCTCAACATGGGAACTCCTTTATCCTCGGTGGCCGACATGAGCCACATCACACCGGAGAATGCTACCCACAAGTAGCAATCGCCCAGCGGCCTAAGCGGAATTGTCCCATTGATGAAGCTTCAACCGGCCGTGGTCGCGAGAACCCGGCCCGAACTTCACGACGCGTGCGCCGGATAGGCGTGGACCACCGCGGTATCCAGTCGCGGGACGACATGGACAAGAGTGTGCTCGGCCTCGTGCGCCAGTCTGTGGGCCTCGGCCAGGGTGATGGTGGAGGCGATATCCAATTCCACATCGGCGTGCAACCGATGCCCGATCCAGCGCATTCGCAGGCTGCGCACACCGAGAACACCCGAAGAACCCGCCAGCGCGCGCTCGGCAGACGAGACCAGGGCCGGTTCGACCCCGTCCATCAGCCGCCGGAATACATCACGCGCCGCGATCCGCAGAACCGCGAGGATCGCGACGGTGATGAGCAGGCCGACGAGCGGATCGGCGAGCGGGAAGCCGAGCGCGACCCCGCCCGCGCCGAACAGCACCGCGAGCGAGGTGAACCCGTCGGTCCTGGCGTGTAGCCCGTCGGCGACCAGGGCCGCCGAACCGATCCGCCGCCCCACCCTGATCCGATACAGCGCGACCGTCTCGTTCCCGAGGAATCCGATCACCCCGGCCGCCGCCACCGCGCCGAGATGCTGGATCGGCACCGGATCGATCAACCGACGCACCGCCTCGTACCCCGCGATCAGCGCCGACAGTGCGATCATGCCGACCACGAAGAGTCCGGCCAGATCCTCGGCCCGGCCGAAACCGTAGGTATAGCGACGGGTCGCGGCGCGCCGCCCCAGCACGAAGGCGATCCACAGCGGTACGGCGGTCAGCGCGTCGGAGAAGTTGTGGATCGTGTCCGCCGCCAGCGCCACCGAACCCGAGACCACCACGACGACGACCTGGAGCATCGCGGTGCATCCGAGCACGGCGAGGCTGATCTTCACCGCTCTGATCCCGATCGACCCCGCCTCCAGCGCGTCATCCACCTTGTCGGCCGGGTCGTGGGAATGCGGTACGAAGATCTCGCGCAGGATGCCACGGACCCCGTGCGGGTGATCGTGGCTGTGATGCCCCTGACCAGCATGGGCATGATGCCCGCCGTGGCTGTGCGCCGGCTGGTCAAGGTCGCGACCGTGCGCCTCTCCCTCCGGTCGCGAATCCTCACCGCCGACCGGCGGTTTTCCCGGGTTCATTCCGAAACCTCGCGATCCCGATCCGGCACGGCCCGGAGCGCGGCCGCGCGATGGTGCGACGGCACCCCCGGCCCCGCGTGTTCGGCGTTGTGCACCGCGTCGACCACCAGCCGCAGAATGTGCTCGTTCTCCAGGCTGTAGTAGATGGTCGTACCCGCCCGGCGCGGTCGGACCAGCCGGGCCATACGCAGTTTCGCGAGGTGCTGCGACACCGACGGCGCGGGTTTGCCGACCTGCCCCGCGAGATCGTTGACCGAGAGTTCACGCTCGACCAGTGCCCACAGGATGCGCACCCTGGTCGGGTCGGCCAGCATCCGGAAAACCTCGACGACCAGTCCCACCTGGTCTTCTGCCAGCGGAGGCCGCGATACTCCACTATCTGCATTCATACGCAGATAATAGATCGATCCCGACGGCCTGCCCAGTCCCGCTTCCGGCAGAAAACAATCAGTTAATAGCCACTAACTGGGGTCGCCCTACCGTCCGCGCAGGACAACCGGTAGAACAAGGGAATGCCAGTTGATCGGATGCTGCCGACAGAGGAGTCCCGGGATCTCATCGAGCTGACCCGCGATATCGCCGACAAAGTGCTCGAACCGCGGGTCGTCGACAGTGAGAAGACCGGCACCTTTCCCGAGGGCGTCTTCCCCGCGCTCGGCGCGGCCGGGCTGCTGAGCCTGCCGTATCCGGAGGAGTTCGGCGGCGGCGCGCAGCCCTACGAGGTCTACCTCCAGGTGCTGGAGGAATTGGCGAGCCGCTGGGCCGCGGTCGCGGTAGCGGTGAGTGTGCACAGCCTGTCGTGTCATCCGCTCTACGCCTTCGGCACCGAGGAACAGCAGGGGCGCTGGCTCGGCGACATGCTCTCGGGCGAAACCATCGGCGCCTACAGCCTTTCCGAGCCGCACGCCGGCTCCGACGCCGCCGCGCTGCGCTGCCGCGCCACCAAGGTCGACGGCGGATACCGCATCACCGGCTCGAAGGCGTGGATCACCAACGGCGGCCGCGCCGACTTCTACACCCTGTTCGCGCGCACCGGCGAGGGTTCCAAGGGCATCTCCTGCTTCCTCGTCCCCAAGGACACCGAGGGCCTGAGCTTCGGCAAGCCCGAGGAGAAGATGGGCCTGCGCGGCATCCCGACCACCACCGCCGCCTACGACGACGCGTTCATCCCCGCCGAACGCCTGGTCGGCGCCGAGGGCCAGGGCCTCACCATCGCCTTCAGCGCCCTCGATTCCGGCAGGCTCGGCATCGCCGCGGTCGCGACCGGCCTGGCCCAGCGCGCCCTCGACGACGCCGTCGCCTACGCCAAGGAGCGGGAGGCGTTCGGCCGCAACATCATCGACCACCAGGGCCTGGGCTTCCTGCTCGCCGATATGGCCGCCGCCGTGGATTCCGCGCGGGCCACCTACCTCGACGCCGCGCGCAGGCGCGACGCCGGACTGCCCTACTCCCGCCAGGCCAGCGTCGCCAAACTGATCGCCACCGACGCCGCGATGAAGGTCACCACCGACGCCGTGCAGGTCTTCGGCGGATACGGCTACACCCAGGACTTCCCGGTCGAGCGCTATATGCGCGAGGCCAAGGTCATGCAGATCTTCGAGGGCACCAACCAGATCCAGCGCCTCGTCATCGCCAGGGGTCTCGCCGCCAGCTGAGTTCACGCCTGGCCCGATGTCCTGATCGATGCCGCCCGCGTGGCGGTCGCGCAGGCCGTCGACGTGCTGAAGGCCGCACCGCACCTCTGACCGACGGATGGCCGAAAATATCGATTTGATGTCCGCCGTTCTCTCGGCAACCCGGGGGACGGCGTTCTAGGCTCGAAACATGACAGAGCCGTCCATCATCATCATCGGCGCCGGATTCGCCGGACTCGGAATGGCACTCGAGCTCCGGCGAGCCGGTCTGCACAACTTCACCATCCTGGAGAAGGCAGCCGATCTCGGTGGAGTCTGGCGCGAGAACACCTATCCCGGCGCCGCCTGCGACGTGCCTTCACCGCTGTACTCCTGGTCGTACGAGCCGAAGTCCGATTGGCCGCGGCGGTTCTCCGAGCAGGCCGATATCCACGCCTATATGCGGACGGTCGCCGAAAAGCACGATCTGCCGAGTTTCGTCCGCTTCGGCACCGAGGTCACCGACGCCGAATTCGACGAGAAGACCGGCCGCTGGCATATCACCACCGGCGACGGCGCGACCCTCACCGCCGACATCCTCATTCCCGCCGTCGGCCAGCTCTCACGCCCCGCCATGCCGAACCTGCCCGGTATCGACACCTTCCGCGGCGCGGCCTTCCATTCCGCCGAATGGGACCACGACGTCGACCTCACCGGTAAACGAGTGGCCTGCATCGGCACCGGAGCCAGTGCGATCCAATACATTCCGCGTATCCAGCCGCAGGTCGAACACCTCACCCTGTTCCAGCGGTCCGCGGCCTGGATCCTGCCGAAATTCGACACCGAATACAGTGCCGCGCACAAGAAGTTGTTCAAATACGTGCCGCCCGCCCGGCTCGCCGAACGCCTCGCGATCTGGTCGCTGTTCGAATTCCTCGCCCTGGCCCTGACCGATATCCCCGCGCTGAAGAACCCGGTCATCGCCCTCGCCGACCGGCACCGCGCCAAACAGGTCCTCGATCCCGAACTCCGCGCGAAACTCACCCCCGACTACGCCGCGGGCTGCAAACGCGGACTGTTCTCCAACGAATACTTCCCCGCGCTCGCCCAGCCGAACGTCACCGTCGAGACCACCGCGATCGAGGCCGTGACCCCCACCGGCATCCGCACCGTCGACGGCGTGGAACACCCCGTCGACGTGATCGTCTACGGCACCGGGTTCAAAGGCACCGAATTCCTCGCGCCGATGAACATCTACGGAACCGGCGGACGCAAACTCACCGACGTCTGGGGCGACGAAGGCGCACGCGCCTATCTCGGCGTCACCGTGCCGAACTTCCCGAACCTGTTCATGATGTACGGACCGAACACCAATGTCGGCTCCGGTTCCATCATCTACATGCTCGAATCCCAAGCCCGCTATATCCGCCAGGCGGTGCAGTACCTGTCCGGCCGCACCGGCCATTTCCTCGCCCCCCGCGCCGACGCCGAACAGCAATGGGACGACTGGTTGCAGCGTCGTTTGAAGGACACCCCCTGGAATTTCTGTTCCAGCTGGTACCGCAACGCCTCCGGCCGAATCACCAACAACTGGCCCGGCGCGACCGTGCTCTACCGGTGGAAGACGAAGACCTTCGATCCGGCGAATTACGTGGAGGCGAAAGGCGAACGCGCACTGCGCTGATTCGCCGCTCAGCCGGGTCTCAGCAATCCGCCGGTAAACTCGGGGATATTCGCATCCGCCGACGGAAGGCAGGCCGATGACCTGGCTGTACCTCCTCCTCGCCGTCGCGGTCGTCGCCACCCTTTTCATCGTGGTATCCCGCCGATCCCAGCAGCGCACCGCGACCGAACTCGCCGACGCACTGGCCGACGCCCGCCAGGTCAACGAACGCCTCGGCGGCCAGATCTACAACCTCACCGGCACCGACGACGCCTCCCGGCAAGCCCTCGTCGACGCCTCCGAACGCCACCTCGCCGCAGGCTCCCAACTCGACCAGTCCCGCACCCCCACCCAAGCCCGCCTCGCCAGGCAAACCGCGATCGAGGGCCTCTACTACATCCGCGCCGCCCGCACCGCGATGGGCATGGACCCCGGCCCCACCGTCCCCGAACTCGAAGGCCGCTCCGCCGCGGGCACCGTCAGCGAAGACCGCGTCATCGACTACGACGGCCGCCGAATAGCCGCCTCCCCCAACCCTTCCCGCTCCACCCCCAACTACTACCCCGGCGGCCGAGTCGCCGGCCGCCCCGTCCCCGCGGGCTGGTACTCCGAACCCTGGTGGCAACCCGCCCTCGTCGCGGGCGCCTGGGGCATCGGCTCCGCCCTCCTCTTCACCTCCCTCTTCTCCGGCATGTCCGGCGTCGGCTACGGAGCGCAGGGATTCGAGAGCGGATACGGCGAGGGATACCAGGACGGCCTCGACGCGGGCGGCTCCGACCCCGGACCCGACCAAGGCGGCGATCCCGGCGCAGACTCCGGTGGCGGCTGGGACGGCGGTTCCGGCGGCGACTGGGGCGGAGGCGGCTTCGACGGCGGCGGAGGCTTCGACGGCGGCGGAGGCTTCGACGGCGGATTCTGATCCCGCCCGAAAACCCCTGCACACAACCCCTCCCCACCCCTCACGCACCCACCGAGCCCGACACGATGCGGCTCCTACCGGGTGCACCCGGTAGACTGCGGTCGTCCCACCAGACCAGCCTTCGTAGCTCAGGGGATAGAGCACCGCTCTCCTAAAGCGGGTGTCGCAGGTTCGAATCCTGCCGAGGGCACATCGTTTGCGGGTCAGGCCGTAGCCTCACCCGACTGGACGGCCCCAGAACCCCGACCTAGGCAGGCTTTCGGGACGAGCGTCGAACGGATACGCAGTCAGGATTTCCACAGTGCATCGAGCGGAACAACGAATGCGCCTTCCTCATTGAGGACCACCACCGGCTCCTCGGTCATCCACCGCCGTCAGCCGTCGGTGAGCGATTCCGGTGAGTGTGCCGTCGATACAGCTGGTATGGCGTTCTCTTCCGCGTTTACAGCAGTTATTTTCCGCATTTGCACCCGCCATCTCTCGGCGTTCGCGTGATGCCGCACAGGCCCGGGTTCCCGTCCCACGGCTCCCAGCGCAACGAAACGGTCGCTCTACCGGAGAGGCGAAAGTGGCCCGGTGAGCGCCGGGCCTACCTGTGGCGTGCCACGTCCTCGCACAGGATGCTCGGCCACCGTGCGAGATCGTCCGGCGTGTGCGCGGTCTCCATCGTCGCCTTCGGCAGCAGACCCACCAGCGCCTCGGCGGTCGACACCGGATGGGCGGGGTCGTCGATTATCAGAAAACCAGCTTCGACCAGGGAAAATTTATCGAAAATGGATAGGGGAACGACACCCCGGCCGCGGCATCGGGAGTCCACTCACCAGCCAGAAGGTAATTCGCGTTCCGGAGCGGGCGCACACCTGGCGGAAGCTCAGCATGTCCGATCTCCAAAACGTACGCGCGCAGAGCGCCGATACCGGTGAGGTCCTGTCGCAGGTCGACTTCCCAGTACGAGGGGATACCGCCGCCCGCGTACCGCGCCTTTTTCGCTTCGATGTCGGCCGGGGTATTCGACGGTGAGAGCACCTCGCCGACCAACACCGTGTCCGCCGCACGAACGTCGGCACCCGGTGGAAGACAACGATGCATCATGAAGTCCGGTGTCACGAAGTCGGACTTGCCGGTGTACCCGAAGAAGACGTTGGTCTCCAGGTTCACTCGCCAACACCGTTGCGGATGCGACAGCATCTCGTCACTCGCACAGCGTTCTATTTCGTGAGTCAAGCGGCGCATCGCCATCTGATGTTCTCCGGGGCCTCGCCGCAGCCACACGACTCGGCCGTCCCACAGCTCGATCTGCGCGGCGATCTCCTCGGGCAACTTCTCGAGCTCTTCCCAGGTCATGGACTCGGGAAGGTCGGGACGCTCACCGCACGGCGTGCTCGGCATGACCATCGACTCATGCTACCCACGGCGCGACCTCCATGAACTCGACGACGACCAATGCCCGGGCACACGCAGTGGCCGTGGGGCAGATCGGTAGAACGCGGCATGGCCGGTGAGCGGGGTGACGGCGCGGAAATCGCGTTGGTCGAGTGTCAAAACCTGTGTCCGCCTACCGGTGTCGCGCCACGTCCTCGCACAGAATGCTCGGCCACCGCGCGAGATCGTCCGGCGTGTGCGCGATCTCCATCGTCGCCTTCGGCAGCAGACCCACCAGCGCCTCGGCGGTCGACACCGGATGGGCGGGGTCATCGATCCAGGCCAACACCGTCGTCGGCACCTCGATCGCGGTGATCGCCTCCGGCGCGGGCAGGTCGCTCATCGCCGCACCGCGGAACAGTGAGGGCAGGAGGTGTTCGGCCACGTCCGGACCGGTTTCCGGCGTTCCGACGGTGGCGGGCGGGCGGGGCGCGGCGAGATCGGCGTCGAGGAAGGCGGCGAGGCCCTGTTCCTCGATCAGGCGGGCGTTCTTGCGGTAGATGTCGGCCTTCGCGGCGCGGGTCTGCCAGGCGGTCGCGGGTACGAGCAGCGTGAGGCCCGCGAAGCGGGCGGGGTCGAGGACGGCGGCGTGCAGCAGTGTTCCGGTGCCCATCGAAGGACCGACGCCGTGCACCTTCTCACCGGGGAACCAGTGGTCGAGCAGTTTCAGGAGGTCGTCGGCGAGCGCGGGCCAGCGGTAGTCCTCGGGGACGGCGCGTCCGGTCGAGTGGCCGTGGCCGCGCGCGTCGTAGCGCAGCAGTCGGGTTCCACTGAGTCCGCGGCCGAGATCGAGGTCCATCAGGCGGTCGCGATGACGGCTGGAGGTGAGGCCGTGGAGTTGGACGACGGGGTGGCCACCCTCGTCGCTGAGTTCGACATCGAGGTCGGCGCCGGGAACGCGGAAGGTCGGCACGGTGGCTCCAGGGTGCTGGTGAGACGGCGAGCGCTCGGGAACGCCTAGGATACCGTCATGCGGCTGACCAATGTCGCGCACCTGCGCCTGCCGTTCGGCCGCCTGTTGGGCTTCGATGTCACCACGGGTCGGGTGGGCCGTTCGCTTCCCGTCTCCTTCGATCAGCGACGCCACGTCGGCGCGGGCGACCGAGCGGGATCCTGGATGGCGTTGTCGTTCAGGCTTTCCGCGCCGGTGCTGCCCGACGAACTCGCGACCGCCTGGTTGGCGGTGATCGAACGGCACGGCACCCTGCGCTCGGTCTTCGTGCCGGGCGAGGACGGCGAGCCTGGGCTGCACGAGGTCGATATTCTCCCCGGCGGTTGGGTCGAGCATGTGATCGCTCCGGGGCAGGCGGTCAACGACGCGCTCCGCGTGGTGCTCGACCGTGCTTGTTCACCGTACGGTCGTCCGTCGCACCGGCTGTGTGTGCTCGAGACCGCGATGGGGCCGACGGTGGTGATCGCCGCCGACCATTCGCACGTCGACATGTGGTCGATGCTGGTGATCGCGCGCGATCTGCTCGCCGCGCTGGCCGCGGTGCAGAAGGGTGGTTCGCCGTCGTTACCGCCCGCACCCGCGTTCGCGGAGCACACCCGCGCGTTGCGGGACCGCCCGCCCGCGCCCCCCGAAGTGCACCGTCGGTGGACGGAGGTGCTGGCGGGCAGCGGTGGCGTGATGCCGCGGTTCCCGCTGTCGCTGGGTGAGGCGACGTTGCAGGAGGAGCGCGTGGAAGTGCGCGATGTCCTCGACGTCGACGACAGCGCCGCGTTCTCGGCGCAGGCCCGCGACGACGGCGTCTCGACCTTGGCGCTGGTGGTCGGGGCGATGACCGAGGTGACCCGCGAGTTGGCGGGCACCGCATTGCGGGCCGTGTTTCCGGTGCACAGCCGGTACGACACCACCTGGCACGACTCGGTGGGGTGGTTCATCACCAACTCGGTGCTCGAGTCCGCCGACTCCGATCCCCGTGCCAGCGCGGAGGCGGTGAAGGAGGCCGTCCGGATGGGATCCTGGCCACTGGCCGACATCTTGCGTCCGTGGGGCGGGATGCCCGAGGCACCGGGGATGTTCGCGATTTCGTGGCTTGACCTGCGTCGGCTGCCTGTGCGAGTCGACGCGACCGGTTTGGAGGCGCAGTACGTCGGCGCGACGATTCGGACCGACGGCGTCATGCTCTGGTTCGTCCTCGACGAGGCGGGCCTGCATCTGCGCTGCCGGTACCCGGACACCCCCGAGGCCAGGCGGCACGTCGGCGGCTGGCTGGACACGCTGATCGCCCGGCTGCGAGCACGGGCGCGGGCTTCGGTCGGCGGTCGACTCCGACTCGGCGATCGGATCTATCGTGTGCAGCGGGCGGCGCGTGCCGATGTCCCCGCGCTGGTCGCGCTGCTCTCCGACGACGAGATCGGCGGTGCCCGTGAGGGTTCCGAGATCGCCCGCTACGAGGAGGCGTACGACGCCGTCACCAGGGACGCCTCGCACTATCTGGCGGTGGTCCGGGACGAGGACGACCGGATCGTCGGCACCATGCAGCTCACCATCATTCCCGGGCTTTCCCGCAGCGGCACCACCCGCCTCCAGATCGAGGGAGTACGGGTCGCCGCCACGCAACGCTCACGCGGTATCGGAACCGCGATGCTCGAATGGGCGCACGACCACGGCAGGCACCGAGGGGCGACACTCGCGCAGGTGACCACGGACCGGGTCCGCGAGCGAGCCCATACCTTCTACGCGCGGCTCGGATACGGCAACAGTCACGTCGGGCTCAAGCGGGCGCTCTGACCGGCGCGCGCTCGGGGTCGAGGGCGGCGCCTCGCCCGACGTCCGATGATGACCGAACCGCCGTTGCCGCCTTGGTCAGAGCTTCCGCCGCCACTCCCCACGCCTACTTCGGCGCGGGCCGAACGGGCGAGGTGACCCCGCAGAACCGGGCATCGGCCCGCGGCGCAAACCCCACCTCGCCCGAATACAGACGGCCTTCAGCGACGCGCCGCACGCAGGCGTGCCAACGCCTCCGCCGGGACGATCTCGCGGGGAACGAAGAAGCCGCTGGTTCCCCTCGGTTGAAGGTAGACAACGTCCCCGCTGACGATGACCCGCTTGATGTCGACGTATCGATTGGTGACCTGACCGCTGCTCTGATGCAGTTCCATCGCGTCGGTGGTGTAGCGCGCCGACATCCGCTGTCCCGGACCGGCGATCGCGAGGAACGCGGGATTCACCCGGGCCAGTTGGACACCGGTGATCAGCGCGACCACCACCAGTTCGAAAGCCAGCACGACGAGGAACGCGCCCAGCATCTCGCCGATCTTCGCGTCTCCCCCGTTGGACATCGTCGCGATCGTCCCGCGCGCGAGCAGGAACGCGGGCAGGGCGAGCAGGACTCCCCATTTGCACGGCAGCCGCCAGGTGATCAGCGCTCGGCCGCGAGTCAGCCGCCGCGCGGTGTTCTCGTCGCAGACGTACGTCACATCGATCGGCTGGTCGGGGTGGGATGGCGCGAAGCCACCATGCTGACCCGAAAACCCTTGCTGCTGTGGCGGATAGATCGGATTGCCGTGTGCCGGTCGAGGCGCGTAACCCTGGGGATGACTCGGCGGCGGCGCGATTCCGGGCTGTGGCGCGAACCCTGCTGCCCCTGTGGCGGATACCCCGGCTGGCCCTCTCGACCATATGGCTGTTGTGGATACACGATCTCCCCCTTCGAACGTAGACGCCCTGCAATCTACCTCCACTGTCGGACAGGACATCGACGGCTGCCGCGTTCATCGGTGGTCGCAGTTGATCAACGCCGCAACCACTTTCGAGCACCGACGGGCCTATCCCCTTCGACGCGGAGTGCGTCCCGACACGCCGCAGGCGAAATATTCGCTGGCGGCAACCAGCCCGGACACGGGATCATCGATCACCTGCATCGTTCGTTGATTCGAGACGACAGGGGGATCATGCAATCGCGTGCGACGGCGATCAAGCTGGTACTGCGCTTATACGGCCGGGAGATGGCCTCCCGTAAGGCCCTCACGATTCCGGCGCTACTGGCGCCCGCGCTCGGCAATATCTGCAACCTGTACATCGCACCGCTGATCGTCGCCATGATGGTCAGCCGGGTCGCGGCGACCGGGGATACCGGTTTAGGCGCGTCGGGTTCCTACATCCTCGCCTTCGGCGGAGCCCTGTTCTTCGCCGAACTGCTGTGGCGCATCGGGATTCACTGCCTGAACCGGGTCGACGCCTACGGCATCGAGCACCTTTACGTGGTCGCTATGGACAAATTGCTCGCGAAGGACGCGGCCTTCTTCCACAACAATTTCGCCGGTTCGCTGACGAAACGCTCGCTCAGCTTCGCGGCTCGCTTCGAACAGTTCGTCGACACCCTCGCCTTCGAGATCATGGCCGCGCTGGTGCCGCTGATCTTCGCCTCGGTGGTGTTGTGGCACTACAACCCCATGCTGGTCGTCGTACTGATGGGGATGATCGTGGTGACCGCGCTGGTCATCACCCCCTTGGTCCAGCGCCGCCAGAAACTCGTCGACGACCGTGAGGCGGCCATCGCGCGGGTTTCCGGACATGTGGCCGACAGCCTGGCGAATATGCAGGTGGTCCGCGCCTTCGCCGCCGAACCGCAGGAGGCGGACGAACATCGGCGGCGCGTCGCCTCGTCGCGACGAAAGTCGTTGCGCTCCTGGGATTACGCGAACCTGAGAATAGACACATTGGTGGCGCCGCTGCTGGTGCTCACCAATGTGATGGGGCTGCTGATCGCGGTGGGCCTCAGCGGCGACAACATGGGGGTGGAGGCCATCGTGGTGGCATTCACCTACTACTTCAACGCCACCGGGATCATGTTCCGGTTCAATCAGATCTACCGACGGCTGGAGACCGTGCTCACCGAGGCCGCGCAGTTCACCGAACTACTGCTCGACGAGCCGAAGGTACTCGACGCCGCACATCCGGAACCACTGCGGCCCACAGGCTTCGACGTGCGGTTCGATTCGGTGAACTTCACCCACGGGGGTGCGCGGCAACTGTTCCACGGATTGGACCTGCACGTGCCGAGCGGCGCCAAGGTGGGCCTGGTCGGACGATCCGGCGGCGGCAAGACCACCATCACCCAACTGCTGCTGCGGTTGATGGATCTGCAATCCGGAACCATACGCATCGGCGGGCAGGACATCGCCCGGCTGCGGCAGGCGGATCTGCGCAGTCTCATCGCCTACGTGCCGCAGGAGCCCGCCATGTTCCACCGGACCCTGAGCGAGAACATCCGGTTCGCACGCCCGGAAGCCACGGACGAGGAGATCCTGCGGGCCGCCGAGGCCGCCCATGTCACCGAATTCGTGGACGCACTGCCACAGGGCATGGATACGCTCATCGGCGAGCGCGGCGTGAAACTCTCCGGCGGCCAGCGCCAGCGGGTCGCGCTGGCCAGGGCGATCCTGCGGGACGCACCCATCCTGCTCCTGGACGAGGCGACCAGCGCGCTCGACTCGGAGAGCGAATCGCTTGTGCAGCAAGCCCTCTGGGAGTTGATGGAAGGCCGCACCGCGCTGGTCGTGGCGCACCGGCTGAGCACCGTGGCCGGAATGGACCGACTGGTGGTGCTCGACCACGGGCGAATCCTCGAGGAAGGAACGCACGAACAACTGCTGTGCGCGCAGGGAGCGTACGCACAGTTGTGGCGGCACCAGTCGGGCGGATTCCTGGGCGAGGACGTGGTCGCCCGTTGACCTCGCACCCTCACATCGAGGAGCAGTACGGCGGCGCAAGTCGCGCCCCGGAAAGCCTCGAGAGCGGCGGTGCCCCGCTCGAACGGTCTATCCCCGGACCGGCACCAGTGTCAGAACGGGGTCGAGCCCCAGGAAGTCATCGGCGTTGGCGGTGTAGAGCGGAAGATCGTTCGCTGACGCGATAGCCGCGATCAGCAGATCCATCCTGCGCGGCTTGGGATTCCGACCTGCCGCGACGACCAGTTTGGCCATCGTCGCGAATCGACGTGCGGCAGCCGAGCACAATGGCAGCGCGTCGAATGCGTGCTCGACCTCGAGCAAACGCTCCGTGCGAAAGGCCAATGATTTCGGATCGTCGGCCAAGGCGATGCCGAGCCCGAGTTCGGCCAGCGTAACCGTGCTGATTCGCGGACGCACCGGAAGATCTGCGTCATCGATCCGCGCGATATCGATGAGAACGCACGTATCGAGCAGACCTTCGGGATGCCGGTCGGTCGGCGCATCAATCATCGAGACGATCCTCGCCGAACGCGGCGTCGATTTCCGCGCGCTCCTCAACCGCAGTGCCTGCCGCCGCGAAACGTGCGAACCGCGCCTTCAAGTCGGCGGTCGTGATATCTCGTTTCGCACGGACCGGACGTAGCTCCCCAACCGGGTGCCCGTTGCGGGTGATGATGAAATCGTCACCCGCCTCGAGCGCATCCATCACACCCGCGCTGCCGTTGCGCAACTCTGCTTGCGTGATCGTCTTGGTCATCGTCCCAGGATAGCAACGCACGCTATCCATCGCTATGAGGCCGGGAGCTAAGCCACGACGCGCTCGATTCTCCGGGGTGCCACATCGAGGAGACAGCAGGTCTGCTCCAGGGCAGCGCGGCCGGTCAGGTTGTCGCGGAGCTTGCCGATTGGACGAGGCCGAGTTGCTGCATCATTCCGAGCGCATCCCAGCATCCCCAGCTTTCGACGATCTTGCCGTCCTGGCAGCGATTGATGGTTATACCTTGCACGACCGCGGATTTGCCGGTCGCGTGCATTCCCATCATCTCGCCGTCATTGGTTCCGGTCCCCGTCCATCGGGTGGTGACGAAATCGCCTTCGGCGATCTGTTCGTTGACCAGGAACCGTTGATCCGAGAACGCGGCGAGATACATCTGCGCGAGTCGCTTGAGGCCCTCGGGGCCGTGGGTATCGGCGAACGGGTTCTGCGGATCGTGGTCGATGTAGTCGGCCGAGATCACCTCGTCGAATACATCGAGATCTCGCATGTTCCAAGCGTCGAAGACGCGCTTGGCGGCGGCCTTGTTCTGCTCCGACATGGGGTTTCCTATCTATTGGGTGCCGAACCGGCGAAGCGGCTCGTAGTCGCTACGGGCAGCATCCGCGGTGCCCGGCGTCGATATGGCTCGCGGGCCGCGATGCCGACGGTGAATCCAGGGCGCCACGGCCCGGTATGGGGGACGCGATCATCACCGAGGATGCCCGTCCGAATGTCGTCGGCGGGCATCCAGCAACCCACCGATCACACACCTTGAAGCCGGTATACACAGTTATTGTGCGCCTCTTTCCCGCGCAAGGTAAGGGGTCGACATCAGCGGGTCTGTGACACCGTGCCCACCCCCGGGTCTGTGCGGGAAAGCGCCCTGGTCTCGCGGAGGTGACAGCAACGAAACATCCTGGCTATCGGGGGTTCGTAGAGTTGCGCGATCGGGTTCAGCACGCGGATGCGGAGCCGCATCGGGCAAGGGGTAGGACAATGACTGGAAACCGCGTACGGATCGAGGCGATCAGGGCCGTCGAGGCGTATGTGCCGCCGACGATGAACGCCGACGAATCGGAAACGCCGGGTGAGATTTTCGGTGACAACGTGTTCAACGTCGCCGTGATGCAGAAGCGGTTGCCGAAGTCGGTGTACAAATCGGTGGTCGCCACCATCGAACGCGGGGCGCCGCTGGATCCGATGGTCGCCGACGCGGTGGCGGCGGCGATGAAGGATTGGGCCCTGGAGAAGGGCGCGACCCACTACGCGCATGTCTTCTATCCGCTGACCGGGCTCACCGCGGAAAAACACGACAGTTTCCTCGAACCGCTGGCCGACGGCTCCGCGCTGGCCGAATTCGCCGGCAAGACGTTGATCCAGGGCGAACCCGATGCCTCGAGTTTTCCGAACGGCGGGCTGCGCAATACCTTCGAAGCGCGCGGCTACACGGGCTGGGACGTGACAAGTCCCGCGTACGTGCTGGAAAATCCGAACGGTAATACCCTCTGCATTCCCACGGTTTTCGTCTCGATGACCGGTGAGGCGCTGGACCACAAGACTCCGTTGTTGCGTTCGCAGCAAGCGATGGGTCGGCACGCGATGCGGATTCTGAAACTCTTCGGTCACGAGAATCCGGCACCCGTGGTCTCCTTCTGCGGGCCCGAGCAGGAGTACTTCCTGATCGACCGGCATTTCTTCCTCGCCCGGCCCGATCTCCTCAACGCGGGGCGCACCCTGTTCGGCGCGAAGCCGCCGAAGGGCCAGGAGTTCGACGACCACTATTTCGGGGCGATCCCGGAACGCGTGCTCGGTTTCATGATGGACACCGAAAGGGAGCTGTTCAAACTCGGCATTCCTGCCAAGACCAGGCATAACGAGGTCGCACCGGGGCAATTCGAGATCGCACCGATGTTCGAACGCGGCAATGTCGCGGCCGACCATCAGCAACTGTTGATGACGACGTTCAAGACCGTCGCCAAGAAACACGGCATGGAGTGCCTGTTCCACGAGAAGCCCTTCAGCGGCGTGAACGGCTCCGGTAAGCACGTCAACTTCTCTGTCGGCAACGCCGAACTCGGCAGCCTGCTGGTGCCGGGCGACACTCCGCACGACAACGCGCAATTCCTGGTGTTCTGCGCCGCGTTCATCCGGGCGGTGCACAGGTACGCCGGGCTGCTTCGCGCCTCGGTCGCCTCGGCCACCAACGATCATCGGCTCGGAGCGAACGAGGCTCCGCCCGCGATCATTTCGATCTTCCTCGGCGACCAGCTGGCCGACGTGTTCGAGCAGATCGCCAAGGGCGCGGCGACCTCGTCGAAGGGTAAAGGCTCCCTCATCATCGGCGCCGACACCCTGCCGGTGCTGCCGACCGATCCGGGCGACCGCAACCGCACCAGTCCATTCGCGTTCACCGGCAACAGGTTCGAATTCCGTGCACCCGGCTCGATGCAAACAGTGAGTGTCCCGATCGTCACGCTCAACACGATTCTTGCCGAATCGCTCGATTACATCGCGACCGAACTCGAGACCGCGGTCGCCGACGGGACGCCGTTCGACACCGCCGTGCAGAATCTGCTCACCGCGATCATCACCGATCACGGCAAGGTCGTGTTCAACGGTGACGGATACTCCGATATGTGGCAGCAGGAGGCGGCGACCCGCGGGCTGCCGAATCTCCGGACCACCCTCGACGCCCTGCCCGAACTGATCACCGATTCCGCGATCGAACTGTTCGAGAAGTACCAGGTGTTCAACGGCCGGGAAATGCACAGCCGCTACGAGATCGGGCTCGAGCAGTACGCCCTGACAATCGGTGTGGAGGCACGGCTGACCCTCGAGATGGGCTCGACGACCATCCTGCCCGCCGCGATGCGGTACCAGACAGAGGTGGCGCAGAACATCGCGGCCCTCACGGCAGCAGGATTCCCGGCCGATACCGACATGCTGAAAGAGGTGTCCGCACCGCTGACCGACCTGCGAACAGCACTGAGTTCACTCGCCGACGCACTCGCCCAGCATCCCGGCGGCACCGCCTACGACGAAGCGGAGCACGCCCGCGACAGTCTGCTGCCCGCGATGGCCGCGGTCCGCGCGGCCGCGGACACCCTGGAATCCGTTGTTGCCGACGACCTCTGGCCGCTGCCGACCTATCAGGAATTGCTGTACGTCCTCTGACCTACCGGGCGCCCCGTTCGAGAATGGGGCGCCCGGATCGAAGTCACCGCCGCGAGGAACATGAAACGCCGAGTCGGAGTTGAAGCGCGACACCGTGGGACCGGAACACAGGTTCAGTCCGCGCCGCAAGCATGGATCCATTCGATCTGGAATTCCTCCGGTGTGATCGCGACGACCTCGACGCTCGGCCGTTGACAGATGTGCTCGGGCGCGTCGAAAGGGTCGTCGGCGACCTCTGTGAGTTCACTCGACGCACAGGATTCACCGCACCCGACCCGTCCGTCGATGAAATGCTCGATCCGGCGGGTCTCGTATCCCTCCTCATCGATCTCGATGAAAACGGTCACCGCCTCCCTCACCGTCGCCGATTGCACTGCGATCCGGCGGTACCGAGCGTCGGGTTCGTCGGGTTCGAAGCCGTGGGCCGCGGCAACGGCGGTCGGCCGATCGACCGCAGGTCCATATCGGTTGTGCCACATCGGGTTCGATATCGGCTGCAACCGCATGAACAAGCCGTCGTCGGGCAGATCCGGCGACGCGGGGTGTGACGACGCCGGATGCCACAGTTTTGCATCCCGCCAGCGCACGAAGCTCGCGCGACGACCGATGATCCGGTAGTCATCGATGGAAGTATCGATCGCGCGGACCCAGTCGGGGGCACTCGACCAGGCGTCATGGTCCTCATCGAGCCGGTGCGACTCATCCCAGCCGAAGAGCACCGCACGATCCGGACTCGGTTGCGCCAGCGCGTACCAATTGCCCGAGCCGTCCTCGTCGATGAGCCGTCCCCTGCACACCTTCGCCGAGAACCGGTCACGATCGTGTACAGGAACCTCGCCATGAGTACACGGGGCCACGCCACTGGCCGCTGCTGTGCGATCCCAGATCACTTCGGGCGGCGGCAGTTCGAAATCCATGCGCGACAACATACTCGGGGACGGTGACCAATCCGCACACCTGGATTTGTGGATCCGACTTCAACCTTCTACGCAGCAGCGCAACCGAGGGAGCGGAAGCCGAGATCGATAGGGGGAAAGAATTCGAACCGATGTGACCGGGCCGGAATCCCCGAGGGATATCCGGCCCGGAATCTCACTGTCGGGTCAGCGAGCGTTGCTCGTGCAGATGACCTCGACGATCTTCGCGCCGCTCAGGTCGACGGAGCCGAAGGCGGCGAGTTGCGCCGTCGGGGTGATCTCCGTCAGCCGCCGATAGGCGGCGCGCTCGGCCTCGGCCCGGTTCGGACCGGACCCGACGGCCACACCCTCTTTACTCTCGACCAACGCACCGCATCCGTTCGCCCACGAGGCAAGCACCTCGCAGTCGGCGACGCCGCAGTCGGCGAGCGCCGCGGCCCGCGCGTCATCGAAGTTCGCCTCGTCGACGCTCGCCCCGTATGTCCACTCGCTGCCGCTCACCGCGATCGCCGCGTAATAGCCGGCGGCGTCCGCGGACCCCGCACCCAGCACAGACCCCACCGCAAGGCTGCTCACCGCGAGGGCGAAGCCGACCCTACCCATCAATCCCATTGAATTTTCTCTCTCTTCGGATGCGCCCCAAAATTGGAACCAGCGCAATCATTGCCGCTATCGGCGAATCCGTCCAATGATGGGACGAGTAGGTCGTAACCGTACAGGTTCGAAGAACGACCACGGGCGGTGTTGTTACCGGGCTGGCCAGTGCGAATGGTGCTGTTGGCGACGAGAACTCCGAATCGGAGTCGGTCACCGACACGATTGGCGATGAACTCGACGGTTGCGATATTCCGCGCACCCCTACGGTCAGGGGTGTTTGCCGAAGACGCTGTTGACCGGTCGCAAACCGCGGGGATCAATGGAGGTTGTTCGACCACAACCCCGGATACCCGGGGCTACGCCGTCGCCCACTTCGCGAGTGAATTCTTACGGAGGCGAGACCATATAGCCGCGACACTGTAGCGAAATCCGAGTCGGAACCCCGCGATCAGAAGCGTCGGGTGCGCAACTTTCGACGCCGCCTTCTGGGCACTCCAGCCTCGGCAGATCCACGCCCGAACACCCGGCAGATCCACGGCGACCACCCCGGCAGATCCGCGACAGGATATCCGGCAGATCCACGGCGGTCATACCGGCAGATCCACGGCCATCACGTACGATATCCGTATGCGGCAAGCTGTCGACTACCTGCCTCGCCATGCTGCGGCGCTGGTCACCGAGGCTCTCGATGACACTCGTGTCGTCATCGTCAACGGTGCACGTCAGACTGGCAAGAGCACGCTCGCCGAGCGATGCCTGGGTGACCGCCCCGACACGGTCAAGCGTTATCTCGACGACCCACGGACACGAGCCTCAGCAGAGGCCGATCCGGTCGCTTTTCTGGATGCGCCGGGGACCATGTTGATCGATGAGGTTCAGCGCGTTCCGGAGCTGTGGTTGGCCATCAAGAACACCGTCGATCGCGACCCACGACCCGGTCGATTCCTACTGACGGGCTCAGCACGACTGCTCGGACTCGGCACACTGCCCGACTCCCTGCCGGGTCGGTCGAAAACCATCGAACTGTTCCCCCTGTCCCAGGGTGAAATACACGGCACACCTGACGGATTCATCGATGCGGCATTCAGCGACGGCGACCGACTGCGAGTCTCACCGTCCGAGTTACGTCGCAGGGACTACGTGAATATCGCCGCATGCGGCGGATACCCCGAGGCTATTCGGCGAACAGCCCCGCGCCGCCGCGCTCAGTTTTTCAAATCCTATCTCGACGACATTATCAGTCGAGATATCCATCAGGTCGCGGATATTCAACGCCTTTCCGACATGCGTCGCCTCATCTCCACCCTCGCCGCGCAGACCGGCGGGTTGCTCAACTACAGCCGTTTGTCGTCGGACCTCGGGGTTCCGACCAGCACGATTCGCGATTACATCGGACTCTTGGAACTCGTGTCTGGTCCGGCTGATCCCAGCATGGTCATCCAATGGGACTACGCGAGCGATCGGCACGCCGAAGCTGATCTTCAGCGATTCCGGTCTCGCCTCACATCTGGTCACCGGAATTACCAATGATGCGAACACAGGTGGTCTCATCGAGTCCTTCGTGCTGGGCGAGCTCATCCGACAGGTCACGTGGAGCCAGACCATGGCAAGAATCCACCATTATCGCGACCGCGACCAGTACGAGGTCGACGCGATACTCGAGGACAGCGCGGGCCGCGTGGTAGCTATCGAGGTGAAAGCCGCGGAAACGATCCGCACCGCCGACTTCAGATCCCTTCGAGCCCTGCGACGCCGAATCGGCGATCGGTTCCACGCGGGTTTCGTCCTCTACTGCGGCGACCAGCAGCTCCCGTTCGGCGACGGCCTTTCCTGCCTGCCGATCAGCGCGTTGTGGATGACCGGTGCAATGGAGTAACAGGGGCTTCAGCCGCAATTTCTCATCGATGCCGCGCTGATCCAACAGGGTGGTTTACCGATGACGCGAGATCTCCGACCAGAGTTCGAATCGATCGGTAACCACCCCGATGGCTCGACCGAATCGGTCGAAGACTCGTGCCGACAGAGCTGAGGAGGCCGTCGACGTGGACGGTGCAGGTGGGGCGGGGTTGACGGCGAGCTGAATGATCGAACGAACTCGACCGGGGAAGGCGAGGCCGATACGGCGATCCGTCAGGAGAATCGACGGCTTCGCACGGGCGAGCGCTTACATGCGGAGGTCCGGCGCATCGGTTCCTTTCGGGGGCGTGAAAAGACCACTGCCGCTGAGGTTATGAGGTCGACCGGGCAGAAAGTAGACGTGGGAACAAGTGCCAATGGAACTGGGGCTAGCGTGACGAAAACGGGTCAGTGGCGTCGATTCGGCGGCCGCGAGCCGGTGCTATGCGATACCGCAAGATCCGCTTGCATTTCACAATCAGTACCCGAGCCGAACCGAACCCGAGGTAGAAGCGATGGTCACCGAGGGAGTGCCGAAAAAATAGGCCCGGTCCGCTGGAGCGCGGGCCGGGCCTATCGGGTCGAGCGACCGAAGACGGTTCCGAGAACATCTTCGGGTCGGCCGAACGAACAACTCGAATCGAGCTATGAGACAGCGGCTTTCACTGACGGCTGCCGCTCAGTAGCGGCGAGCTCCGGCGAAAGGCATGGAATCGACCGGTGATTCGGTGACGCCGACGCCGTAGGTGGAGGCGTGGATGACCATGCCGTTACCGGCGTAGAGGGCGGAGTGGTCGCCTCCGTAGTAGGAGACCAGGTCGCCGGGCTGCAGGTCCTCGCGGGAGACGGGGGTGCCTGCGGCGAGTTGGTCGTAGCTGGTGCGTGGGGTGTCGACGCCTGCTTCGGCGTAGGACCACTTCACCAGACCGGAGCAGTCGAAGGTATCGGGGCCGGTTCCGCCCATGCCGTAGTTGGTGCCGAGCTTGCCGCGCGCGGCCTCGACGGCGATCTCGCCGGAGGTCTTCCGGGGTGCGGCGAACGGGGTGGGCACCATGGGGCGGGCGCCGAGGAGGTCCGCCACGGGCGGCAGTCGGTAGCCGAGGATTTCGGTCGGCACGGTGAATTCGAGCGCGTCGGCGAACGGCAGACCGGACAGCGCCTCGGCGAACGGGGTACCGCGCAGCGCTTCGGCGAACGGCAGGCGGGGCAACTGCTCGGCGAGGGTCGCGGCCGCGACCGAATGCGCGCCGGAGTCGGCAGGCGGCACGAGCTGTTCGAAGCCGAATGTCGCAGGCATGTCGTCGGCGGGACCGGCCGACGGGTACTCCGCGATCGCGGGGCGGGTATCGGTGTTCATCGAGATCGCGGGGCCGCCGAACCAGGGGGCGGCACCGAATCCGATTCGGGTCGCGACGAGGTCGGCGAGGGGGGCGATCCCGGGGAGGGTGGAGATATCCATTCCTGCCACCGTCGGGAACGGCGCGGCACCTGTGCCTGCGGCATCGATCCGGGCGACGGCGGGGACGGCGGCCGCGCGGGCGTCACCGAGGTCGGAGCAGGACGCGCCGGAAAGCGCGGGGGCGAATCGGGCCACGGTGGGGGTCTCGCGGCCGAAGCGGAATTCCGCGAGCACACCGGGCACGGCGTCGCCGGCATCGTGTCGGGGCAGCGTCACCGCACCGACCGACGTGTCGGCCGGGGAGTCGGCGAGGCCGGTCATGTCGAACCCGGCGAACGGGGAGAACCGGCCCGGGCCCGGGGCGGGGGTCGCACCGATCCCGATCTCGCTGAACATCGGGGACCTGTCGGCGCTGGGCACCGTGCCCAGTGCGGTGCGGGCGAGGCCGGCGAATTCGGCGACTCCGGGGAGCGTGCCGATTCCGGCGGTGGTGGCCGGACGGAACTCGCGGGCTCCCGTCATCGCGGTGATGTCGGATCCGCCGTCGGCGATACGCGCCGGACGCACCGGGGTGTTCGTTCGCGCGAAGGGCGGGAAGTCGGAGGCGCCGGGCAGCGTGCCCAACTCGATGACATCACCGGGGCGTGCCGTGCCCGGGTAGGCGTCGAATTCTAGACGGGGGCCGGAGGCCGGAGCCGACTTCTTCGGGGCGGGGGTGAACAGTTCGCCGCCGGGCAGGTCCACGCCGGGGAATTCGAACGACAGGAACTGTTCGAGCTCGGGCAGCAGTTCCGCGAGCGCTCCGGAGAGGTCCGGTGTGGACGGCTCGGTTCCGAGCGTGCCCTGTCCCCCGGTGCCCGGCCGAGTGGCCGTGCCGGATTCACCGTCGGTCCCGGACTGAGTGCCCGCGCCGGGCTTCGTATTCGACTGGGTGCCCGCACCGGTACCCGACTCGGTGCCGGAAGAGGTCCCCGGCTCGGTGCTCGACTCGGCGCTCGGCCGCGACCCCTGCTCGGTGCCGGAGGGAGTGCCCGCACCGAACTCGGTGCCCGGCTCGATCCCGAACGTGCCTGCGCCCTGCTCGGTTCCGGACGACGTACCCGGCTGCGCATCGGTACCGGACTGCTGCGACTGTGCGCCGGAGGTACCGGCCCCCTGCTGAGTGCCCGTGCCGGACTGTGTACCCGGATCGGTCTCGGAAGACGCATCCGCGCCGGTTCCGGAAGGAGCGCCGGTGCTCGGACCCGACGGGGTGTCCTCACCCGACCGGTCGCCGGGCTCGATGTCGTTGCCCGTGACAGGTGCGCGGCGGGCGACCGCGGGCTGCACGCCGAACTCGATATCAGCGATAACCGGCGTATTCGAACGAATATCGCGCGGTGGGATTTCCATTGTTCCCGGAGCTGTTTTGAAATGAGGAGTCTCGATCGCTGGCACGGAAATCTGTTCCGGAATTTCGAAGGTACCGACTCCCGGGATGGTCACCGCCTTGGCCGCCGCCGGGGCGGCGGTCAGCAGCAGAGCTCCCAGGGCGGCGGCTGCGGCGCCGACCACCAGCATGATCGCGCGGCGCAGCCAGCGGGAATATCGGACGTCTTCGGGTGCTGCCATGATTCGGTCCTCCGATGCTCACATCGTCGGCCTATGGCGACTTGCGTTCTTCACCACGGCCTTCGAATTGATTCGAAAAACATCACGGTGATCTGATCCCGGTCCCAGCGGATCCGAGCGTTCATCTTTCGGCCGGATCACGGTTAGGTCAAAGACATTCGTACGGTAATTAGATAACAAACAAATAAAGAATTGCGGATCATATTCGAATTCAATTTCCGAACAAAATGCCCCGCAGCGCGTCGAGCGCTACGGGGCATTGTGCGGAACCGAGTTCAGGCGGTGATCTGCTCCTCGATCTGTTCGGCGAGCGAACGCAGTCGCGCGGCGAATTCGCGCGCGGCGACCGGATCTTCGCCCGACCCCTTGACCACCCGTCGGCCCAGCGCGGCCAGCCTGGATTCCACGGTGGAGAACAGATCTATCGCGGGTCCGTCGTTATCGGCCCCCAATTCACCGCGCAGCCAGGCCTGCACGCGCTGACGCACCTCGACCTCGCCGCAATGCCGCGGCAGGATCGCCACGGCCTCGCGCAATTTGCCCGCGGTGACCTTGACCTCGGGATCGTCGGCCAATGTCGTATATACCGCGACGGCGGCGTCCTCGCCGTGTTCGGCGGCGACCGTCAGCAATTCGCGCACCTGTCCCTCGTTGATCGCGGGCGCGACCGGGTGCAGCCGCGCGGCCAACGGCCACGCGCGAATGAGTTTGTGCGCGTAGGACCGCTGCATATCCCAGCGCTGTTCGACGTAGTCGTCGAAAGTCGTGTGCTCGCTGCGATACAAACGCCCGTCGCGCACGATCTGCAATGCCCTGCCTGCCGCCCAGAACGCGATACGCAGGCTGTCGATGGAGGATTCGCACGCGGACAGCTGCTGCTGTTCACGATCGCTGAGCGGGCCGTCACCGGGGGTTTCCGGTAGCGGCATGGTCAACGCGGTGGCCGGTTCGACCATGGTTTTCGGTGGTTCCACCGGAATTTCGACGGCGGGCACCACGATTTCCACCGGTTCCGCCCCGATATTCGATGGTTCCGGCTGTTCGGCCCGCCGCCACTGGGCGTCGCGCAACGGCGACACCGGCGGCGTGTGTTCGGCACTGTCCGCCAGCGGATTTGCCGAACCACCGCCTATCGAGCCCTTTCTCCGCTGCGGAGGCATCAGGCGAACACCTCCACGACGGCCCGGTAAGGACTCACCAATTCATCGCCGACCTGTCGATATTCGGCCAGATCCTCGATCGGGTTCTCGGCGCCGTCACCGACTTCCCCATCGGCTGCCTCCCGATACCACTTCCACGCACTCAGATAGGAGACGAACACCTCGTAGCCCGCGTCCTCCAGATTTCCGCGCTGCGTGCGGTATTCGGTCGATACGTTGACCCCTTTCTTCATCGTCACCGGCACCTTCGTCATCAGGACGCGGACCCGGATCTCGCGCCCACTGCCCGCCGCGGCCTCCTCGGCCGCGCGATAGGTACTCGGCACGCGCTTCACCTCCGAGGGGCTGACGCTGGTCAGCAGGATCAATTCGTCGCTCACCGGAATCGCGGCCTTGAAGATCTCGGCCGACTCACCACCCGCGTCGACGATGATGACGTCGTAGGCCTTGGCATTGTCGGCGATGCAGTCCCCCACATGCCGCGAGGGGAAGGCGACGAGGTCGAAGGGCACCTGGACATCGCCTCTGGTGAGACGTCGATACCAGGAGTAGCCGGTCTGGCTGAGCGGGTCCGCGTCGATCACCAGCACGCGCCGTTGATGGACGCGCGCGAAATAGGAGGCCAGGAAGAAGGCCGAGGTGGTCTTGCCGACACCGCCTTTGAGATTCCCCAGCGTGATCACGAGGGGATCGGGCAGATCGAGTGGCGCAACAGAATTCGTCATGAACAGTCCTCCGAGTGTGAGGAGTGCGCTGGAACTGTGGCGGAAATCAGTCTGGCACGGACATCACTCGCATTCGCCGATTCACCGACGCCACGCCGATACAGCGGCGCGCCGCAGTGTGCGAGACACGCCGGGTGGAGATGCGGAGGCTGATCGCGTGTCGGTATATGTAGTCACTCCGCGTGCCCGCCTCCTCGTCGCTCGTGTCGGTGCACGCACCTCCACCGAGGTGTGGTTGGCGTCCGCGATCCCGCTCGAACCGGCGGCGAACGCGCGGGGCGGGGTGAGTCCGACCACGACCCGGCATTGGGATCGACGCGCGTGCGGATCGACAAGCGCGCTCGATTCAGACGTATCGCGACACCCTTGTCCCGCACCCCGCACCGCAGGCACCGGCAGGCACACCGGGTGGGCCTTGCCGTCTACCGCTGAGCCCACCGCGAGTGGCGACGTCACCGGTCGCGGTGCTCACGTCGTTTCCGCCGTGCTCGCCCTGACAGACATCAGCGCACGACGACTCGTGATACACGAGCTGTCGCCGCACGGAGGGCTCCCGCACCTGCGGACTGCCGATCGCGGCGGTCGGCCGATCGAGTCCGGTCGGCCGATCGAGTCCGGTCGGCGAGAACATCGGCAGACAGGGGGCACGCCACATCGATTCGCCGGTACCAACGATCCGACAGCGATCCGCAGGGCAGCTTCCCGACGAGATTGGTGGCGGTGCTGACGACCGCGCCTGTCGGCGGCACCGATGGCGCGTGCGTTCGGCAGTACTGGCGATCGCGCCTGTCCGACGATGCGTCGCCGACTGTGCAACCAGTTCCACTGCGGCCACCGCCACGGGCGCGCAGTGTGTCCAATTGGACACAGCCGCCGCGAATACGGGCGCTCCTGTCGCACGCGAAGATGGCCGACTACAGGCGATACCGACCCACACTATGAGAAACGGCAAATTTCCACACTACTGGGCAGTCGCCGAGGATGTGGGGCGGGGCGCCGAGTCCGACGGCGAAGGGAAGCCACGACGGTTTGTCGGCACACGTCGCACGAAGCACGATCTGAATCGAAAGTTGCTGTGCCACAACATCTTATCGATATCCCTGGGTGAAATCACCTGATCAGATGGGGTACGCGGTGGTCGCGGCGCAGGTGAATAAAGACCGCAGGATCACCGAATCCGCTATCCCGCACCCCACTCGAGACGGGCCGCGAGGATGCGCGCGACATCGTGCGGTCGCTCGATATTCGGCGAATGCCCGGCTCCGGGGACGATCTCGACCTCCGCACCGGCGGCGGTGTAGCGGGCGACGGTTCGGGCGGGGTCGTACATCCGGTCGCGGTCGCCGTGGATGACCAGGCAGGGTTTGCCCAGCGCACGCACCTGGGCGTCGAGCGGATCGGCGGCCAGGCGGGTCTGCCTGTCGGTGAGGACGGCGCGATACATGGCCGGGCTCATCGCGCGGTGGTCGCGGATCGGGCGGTCGGGGTCGTCGAAGGCATTGTCGAGCGGGAATCCGGGCGCGAAACCGGTGCGCAGTCCGAAGCGGACGGCGACGGGCGGGCTCAGGCGGTGCAGCAGTGCGCCGAGTACCGGCAGCGTCATGATCACACCGCCGCGCGGCAGGTTCGCGTAGCTGTAGTCGGGCGCCTGGCCGATGATCGCGGCGGCGCGCACACGATCGGATCGGCGCGCCAGCGCGAGCGCCACATCCGCGCCGTAGGAATGGCCGACGGCGAAAACACCGCGCGCATCGAGCGAGTCGAGCACCGACGCCAACGCGCGTGACTGCGATTCGGGATCGAGTCCGGTATCCCCGCCCGTCCGGCCGTGACCGCGCAGATCGGCGCGGATCACACGGTAGTCCGCGCTCAGTAGGCGGGTCAGGTCGTCGAACCAGTGGAGTGAACCGGCGAAACCGTGGATGAGCAGGATCGTGGGGGCGTCGGCCCGGTCGTCGACGCGCACATGCACCGCGCCGCCGTCCGCGGGGATCATGGTGTCGGTCGGTGCGGGCAGGGTCACCGGCAATCCCCGGAAAAAGCGCTCATCGGCCAATAGTGCCCGCGAAGAGTCGACGCGGTGCGACGGGGTCCGTGGGTCCACGGGCTACGGCTCCGCGGCTCTGGCGGGTACGCGGCTCCACGGCACTGCGGCACTGCGGCTCCACGGCACTGCGGCTCCACGGCACTGCGGGTCCGCGGGTCCACGGTCCACGGTCCACGGCTCAACGGGTCCACGGCTCAACGGGTCCACGGCTCAACGGGTCCACGGGTCCACGGCTCCGCGGGTCCACGGGTCCACGGGTCCACGGCTCTACGGGTCCACGGCTCTACGGGGTCCGCGGCTCCGCGGCTCTAACGGGTACGCGGGTCCACGGCTCCACCGGTCTACGGCTCTGCTGCTCCGCGATGCCATGACCTGGTGTCATCCGAGGCCGCAACGGGCATCCCGGCCTTACCTGCCCCGACACCGTGCGTGACCACCTATCGGGGCGACATACGCGACCGCGCTCACTGCACCCGCGCGACTCGGTGATCCCGCGCGACGAATCGCAATTCCATCGTGACGGCGACGACTTCCACTTCCAGCGCCGCGCGCAACCGCGCGACCGCGTGATCGAGAATTCGGTGGCGCAGTGCCGTGATGTCGGCGGAGGGTTCGGCGGTGACGACGAGATGTAGCTCGGGGGCGGTGCGAGTACCGGCGAGCCAGGCCGAGGCCGAGTCGACACCGTCGTAGCTCTCGATATCGGTGGCGACGGGCGCGGCGGCGATCGTGGATTCGAGAATTGTCGCGCCCGGGCGTTCGGCGCCCTCCGTCTCCCAGATCCGTGCCCTCGGCATGCGGGACACCTGGGCGAGCAGCCAGCGTAGGCACAGCAGACCGAGAACCACCGCGCCCACGAGTACCGTCCAGAAAACCCAGGTGGGGGGTGCCGCGCTGCCGGGAACCAGGGTGGAATCGGCGTCGACCCCGGGCAGACGACCGTAATGGGCGACCAGGAGCGCGACACCCCCGCCGAGCAGCAAGGCGCCGACCGTACCGAGCAGGGTCCGGTTGAGGGCGGCGGGCCGATTGATCCCGCTCATTCGAGTTCTGTCGTCTTCGAGGGGCGCAGTCGGGCTCGTACCCGCCGCACCGGTGGTCCGATCTCCTGGACGCGTCTGGTCAGGGTGGCGCAGACTTCTTCGGCGATGCCGTCGGTATTGCGACGCCGAGACTCGCCGATGACGGTGATCGTGTTCCCGCGCAGTTTGATTCGCGGTTTGTCGATCCCTTTCACCGTCCCCGCCGTCGCGCGCAGCGCCGTCCGTAGACCCGCCCGAGTCACCCCCGCGCTCATCTGGTCGGAATCCGAAATCGGCAGCACCACAGGTCTTCCCGGCCACAATGCCGCGACAACGAGAACGATGCCGAGCACGACGGCGACCACGCCGACGATCAGTACCGGCAGGTCGTTCCACCGGGTTTCGTACAACTCGGCGGCGACGGTGTCGTAGGACAGGTACTCGTGCGCATCCATCAACCGTTGCGCCAACGACACCGCTACCGCCACGCAGAGCGCGAGCAGCAGCACCGCGACGAGCATCGCTGGCACCGCGCGCCTGGACCGACGAATCACCGGATCCTCCTCACCACAATATCTTTCGTCGACAGTTCGGCGACGGCGATGTCGACGGCCGCGACCGTGAGTCCGGTCAGTTCCGAGGTCCGGCGAGACAGATGTTCGCGACAGGCATCGACGACGCGGGTGATCGGCAGCGGGTAGCGGATCGGCAGTCGCACATCCAAGAGTGTTGTGTCACCGCGTATCTCGGCATCCACATCGACCTCTCCCGCGATCCCGGCGACCTCGCGGGCCGCCTCGGCGGCGATACGGCGGACCGCTCGGCGCGAGACCGTGGTCCGGCCGGGTAATTCGGCGGCAGCGGTCATCGCCTACCCCGGCGCTGAGCGGAGCGGACGATCGCGCCGATATCGAGATCGCCGTCGAGCCAACGTCCGACGGCGAGGCCGACCAGGCCGAACAGCGCGACGATGGTGAAGGCGCCGAAACCACCGAAGGCCGCGGCGAATCCGAGCGCGAGCCCGACCGCGAGACACAGCGTCGTCGCGTTCACTACTGCACCCTGGTGGTGCGCACGGGTTCTTCGTCGTCGTCACCGGGGATGTAGACGTCGTTGACGTTGATATTGACCTCGACGACCGACAGCCCGGTCATCTGTTCGATCGCGTTGATGACGTTGCGGCGGACCGCGCGCGCCAATTCCGCGATGGAGACGCCGTATTCGACGACGATCTCCAAGTCGACCGCCGTCTGCGTCGCCCCGACCTCGACCGAGACGCCCTGCCCGATACTGGCGGACGCCCCGGGAATCCGGTCGCGGATCATCCCGAACGCGCGCGTCGCGCCCGCGCCGAGATCGTGCACGCCGCGCACCTCGCGCGCGGCGAGTCCGGCGACTTTCTGCACCACGATATCGGCGATGGACGTGGTGCCCTGCTCGCTGGACAGGGCGCCGTCCGGCCGGGCCGTGCCGGACGAGGTGGGCGACTGCTGTTCGGCGGCGGGCCGGTCGGCAGGCTTGTCGGTGGTGGTCGTACTCATGATTTCCTCCTGGTCGACATTCGGAAACTACGGTCGATCGGGTCGCTGGAACGACACCGGCCGCACCCGATCGTCACGGCCGACGCGCGGCGAGCTAGGTGACCCCCTCATCGGATTCGAAAGCGGCGGAGTCCAGTTCGGTCACCACCACGCACAACCGGGCGTGCGCCCAGCCGGTGCCGACCAGTGCGGTGCGCAGCGCGGCGGCGGTCTTGTCCATTAGCGGCGGCAGTGGCAGCGCGGCGGCGACCACCCGCACCTCGATCCGGTCGGGGCACAGGTCGACGGCGCCGCCCCTGGCATCCCACGGCCACCAGCGCGGGGCGTCGACGCCGAGTGGCGTGGCCAGCCGGACACCGGTCGTCGTATCGACGGCGGTGATGACGGCCTCGACGGCGGCGGCGGAATCGGCGGCGCTCACGCCGACTCCGGTTCGACATCGTGCACCGACACCGATACCTCGGCCACCGTCACCCCGGTCTGCTCGCACACCACCCGTGAGACCTCCTGTTGTACCGCGTAGCCGACGGCGGCCACCTGTCGATCGGCCGAGAGCACCAGATTCACCCGGACGCGGACCGCACCGTCATCGTCCCGCCGGACCAGCACCCCTTCGATCGGTGCCGGATCGGCACCCGCCCAGCGCTGTTTACCCACCCGGACCAGGGTCGACACCAATCCGCGTATCCCGGGTTCGAGTCGGACGACCCCGGGCGTGGCGAGCGCGGCGCGTGCCGATATCGCGGCCAAGACCGGTGGTTCGATCACGATCTCGCAGTGCGAACCGCCGTTCATCGCCGGTCGTCCCCCTCGTCGACGAGGTCGGCGACCACCAGATCCAACCGTTCGAGGACCAGGCCGACCCTGGCGCTCAGCGCGGCGGCGACCCTTGCCCTGACCAGGGGCAGCGCCGCGCCGACCGTCGTGTGACCGATCTGGATCACGACCGACATCCGCACCTCGACGCGGTGTGCGCCGTCGGTGACGACGCCGCGCACCCGGCAGTGCCTCGCTGTGACACCCGGCACGGTGTCGGCGGCGTAGCGCAGGATGGCGGCCACGGCCTGCTCGCTCACCTCGACGCGGCCGGGCGCGGGGGTGGGCAGTTCCAGGGCGCGGCCGCGGTGCGCGTCCGCGCGGACCGCGGACATGATGCGTCCGAACAGGTCGGGTGACGCCTGCTCCGGTTCCGCGATCAGTTCCGCCGTCGCCGCGCGCAACGCGCGCAGGCTCTCGCGGGCGGCCGAGCAATGCGGGCACACGGTCTCGTGTTCGTCGCCGAATCCGGCGTCGACGGCGTCGAGTCGATCCCATACCTGTTCGAGTTCACGACCGCAGGGCAGCCGGTAGTCCTGTTCCTCGCTGGTGCTGTTCATCGCCACGGCGTCATCGCCTCGGACAGTTGGGCCCGTGCCCGTGCGATACGCCCGCGCACCGCGGTGGTTTTCGCGCCCACGATGTCTCCGATCTCCTCGTAGGAAAGTCCGTCCAGTTCGCGCAGCAGCCAGCAGGCGCGCTGTTCGGGGGTCAGCGTGCCCAGCGCCGCGTTCAATGCCGCCATTTGGCCGGTCACCTGCGCGGCCCGCTCGGGTTGCAGGTCGGCGCGCGGGGACGCGGTGTCGTCGGGATCCACGTCGACGCGCGGGCGGCGGGCCCTGATCACATTGAGGCACCGATTCGTCGTCATGCGATACACCCAGGCGGTGAAGGCGTCGTCGGCGGCGAGTTGCGGAAGCCGCCGCCAGGCTTCGAGGAACACCTCCTGCACGGTGTCCTCGGCATCGGCCCGGTCGGCGAGCATCTTGATCGCGAGGCGGAACATCCGCGATTGGTAGCGGAGAACTAGCTGTTCGTAGGACCGCACGTCACCGTCGCGGGCCCTGCTCACCAGGGTCGCCACATCGGGTGCGGCGTCGGAAACCGCTTCTGTGGTGGTCACAGCACCTCCTCCACCGCTCACCGGGTAGACACCGCGGACGGGGAATCGTCATGACCATTATCGCGTGATGTGTGTCTCAATGGTTGCCCCGTGACGATTCGGATGCGCGGGTGTCTCTACGACGGTGTTTCGAAAAGGTGTCGCTTTCGCGCCGACGAACGACGACGATGGGAATCGATCGGATTCGGTTACCTGTCGGTGGGGTGCGATATACCTATGGAAGACCGAAAACCACTGGCGCACAGGATGTTCAGTTCACGCGCCGGTACGGAAACGGCCATGGGACCGGTTATCACGGTTTCGTAACGACAGCGTCTGGGTAATCAGCGAGGTATGACAGTGACGGATGAGCGACCAACCCGAATCGCCGGTGTGGAAGCGGGGACCGCCGTCCTGGCCGCGATCACCTGTATTGCCTTCACCATCGCCATCGCGGTGCTCACCCAGTCGGCCGTTGTCACGGCACTGGCCGGGTCGAGTATCGCCCTCGGCCTGATCGTGGCCCTGATGATTCTGCCGAGTGCGGAATAGACCGATCCCGGCGGACCCCGCCGACCGATAACCCTCGACGACAACATCATTGACGACCGGCCGACACCCTCCGGCGGCATCCCCGCTGTGAGGTTGACCAAGTCCTCCGCACATCGCCGCCACCGGGTGGGCGTGGAACGTAATGTACGAACCATGGTGGCGCCCGAAATCTCCGAACTCGTGCAGTCTGTCGTCGAGTCGTATCTGCTCGACGGCGAACGGCGGTACAACCGCGCGGAGGTAGCCGGACGCTCGGGCGTGTCGGAGCAGGTTTCGCGCAAGCTCTGGACGGCGCTCGGTTTCCCGGTCAACCCCGACGACGCCGTCGACTACACCGACGCCGATGTTTCGGCCGTCCGTAATTTCCGCGGTATGAACGTGGTCGCCGACTCCGGATTGCGGCAGCAGGCCGCCGCCGCGCGCACCCTCGGCCAAGGTATGGCGCGGCTCGCCGAATGGCAGTCGGATCTGGTGCTGGCCGAGATCACCAGCCGCGTCCAGGCGGCGATCGCCGACGGCGCGGTGACCGATCCGCAGGAACTGGCGAAAATCGCGCGCACGGCCACCGAGGAAACGGTCTCGGTGCTGGAGGAATTGCAGACCTACGCGTGGCGGCGTCACCTGGCCGCGGCGCTGGCCCGCTCGATCGACGGCGGCACCGCCGAGGATTCCACCAGGTATCTCGCGGTCGGATTCGCCGATATGGTCGGCTACACCCGCCTGACCAGGCATCTGCATCCCGACGAATTGTCCATGCTGCTGGAAGCCTTCGAATCGACCACGACGGCCGCGATCACCGAGAACGGCGGCTGGGTCATCAAGAATGTCGGCGACGAGGTGATGTTCGCGGCGGAGACGGCCGCGGCGGGCGCGCGTATCGCGCTGGCGATCCAGGAGTCGACCATGATGGTCGGCGGCACCCCGGAATTGCGGGTCGCCCTCGCCTACGGGCCGGTATTGCAGCGTTTCGGCGACCTGTACGGCTCGGTGGTCAATATGGCCTCCCGACTCACCGGTGTCGCGCGACCGGGCACCATCCTGATCGATGACGGTGCGGCGGCCGCGCTCGACGGCGATCCGGAATTCGATCTCAGAAATCTGCGCAGCGTCCGCGTCCGCGGTTTCAACCGCTTGCGGCCGCATCTGCTGCGGCCGAAGGATGCCTGATCACACCGGCTTTTTCCGCGGCATGACACTCGGTGTGGGCCGGGTGCCCTTACCGCTGCCGACCGATCCTCCCGCTTTGGAGCCGGCCTTCTCCGACGTCGACGGGCGTGACGCGCCGCCCTGGTTCTCCCCCGCTTCGGTGCCGTGTGCGCTCACTGGTTTCTCCTACTCGCTGCCGAGACGCGGTCTCGGAAATTCGGAAGAGCGGGCAAGCCCCAGAATATGACGGACTCGGCACGAAAGCCCCGATTAGGCTCCTGCGGGTGCAGATGAACTGGCCACAGTTACGTGATCGCTACCTGATCGCCGCCGACGACGCGGTGATCGCGCTGAACAAACCGGCGGGAATCTCGGTGACCGGGGAGCGACACGACACCGATATCGTCGAACTCGCCGAGGCGGCGGGGCAGACGCTCTACCCGGTGCATCGCATCGACAAGGTGACGTCGGGTCTGGTGCTGCTGGCCTCCGATCTGGCCGCGCACGGCGAGTTGACCCGCCAGTTCAACAAGCAGACCGCCCGCAAGGCCTACCTCGCGGTGGTGGACGACCCGGAACTTCCGGACCGGGGTGTGATCGATCTGCCGCTGAGCGTGGGGCGCAAGAACCGGGTGCGGATCGCCGCGCCGCGTGAGGCGATACGCGAATCCGGTTCCGGCCGTTGGTATGTCGACGAGGACGACCTGCTCGATACCAAGCGGTACCCGTCGGTCACCCATTTCGCGACGGTGGCGCGTGCCGAGGGGAGGGCACTGCTGGCCCTGCGTCCGATCACCGGGCGACGGCACCAGATCCGGGTGCATCTGGCGTGGATCGGTCATCCGATCGTCGGCGATCCGCTGTTCGATCGATCCGGTACTCATCCGCGGGCGCACCTGCATTCGTGGCGTCTCGGACTGTCGGCCTCGTGGCGGACACCGCCCGAACTCGATCTGGCGGCGACGCCTGAACCGGATTTCTGGGAGCCCGTGGTGGGGGCGGCGTCCGATCCGGTCGAGCTGCTGGACCGGGCGACCGCGCTGCTCGGCGACGACTGAGAACTCCTTTCAGTCGCGCCAGTCCGGTGCGCGACCGAGCATGGCCACGATCTCGTCGAGTGTCGCCGTGCCGTGCCACGGCACCGCGGGCCCGAATGCCGACCCCGGCGCGGTCCTGATCGATCCGCCCGGCACCGCGGCCGCCACCGGGCGGGCCGCCGCGAGCACGGCGGCGTCGAAATCCACCGGTATTCCGAGCGTCCTGGCGACATCCCAGGAGTGCACGACGTAGTCGATGAAATGGAATCCGACGGCCTGCGCTCCGGGAAACAGGTGCGTCGGGCTGAATTCCGGTAGCGGGAATTCCCGTTCCAGCACGCCGGGTTCGGCGAACGCGGCGAGGACGTCTTCGGCGCTCGCGCGGTAGTCGCCGGCCGGATCGTCGCCGAGCGGGCGCGTTTTCCAGCGTTCGACCTCGCCGATCCCGCGCGACGCGGCGGCGAAGCCGCGGTGCTGGGCGATCATGTGCGTGAGCAGGCCGTGCAGTGTCCAGTCGGCGCACGGGGTCGGTTTGCGCAGGTCGGCGGGGGTGACATGGTCCACGATCCGGATGCTCGTTCGGACCGCCGCCGCGTGGTGGGCGAGCAGGTCCGAGGCGGGGACGAGAGAGTCGAGGGTCATCGTTGTTCCTTCGATAGGCGATGGCTTATCATAAGCACATGCACATGATATGACTCAGCCTACGATAGGCCAACGGCTATTTTCTTGATATGCCCGATGTCCGACGCCCCGACCTCGCCGCGATGATCGCGCCACTCGGGCGCGCGCTGATGAACGCGGAACTGCCGATACTGCGACGACACGGGCTGACGATGTGGGGCTACGCGGTCCTGCTCGGGCTCGACGCGGAACCGGTCTATACACAGGCGGCGCTGGCCAAGGCGATCGGCGCGGACAAGACGCGCGTCATCGACGTACTCGACGAACTCCAGCGCGGCGACCTCATCGAGCGCCGACCCGACCCCGCCGATCGCCGGGTCAATCTGATCTCGATCACCGAGGCCGGGCGCACCCTGCGCGACCGGGCACAACGCGAGATCCAGGATCGGGAGGAAGCACTGCTCGCCACGCTCCCCGAGGCGGACCGCGCCGTGTTCGTGCGAGCCTTGCAGACCCTCTACAACAAGACTCTCGCGGAGCGTGTCGAATGACACTCATGTGACACGGATCACTGATCAACAACACGGTGGTCCACCGTGGCGAGCCTCATGGCGACGCGTAACGCCCAGGTCATTTAGCCTGGATAGGTGCCTCGAAGGTGATGTGGGCACACTCTGACGCAATGGAGCGATCCCCCAGAGAAAGCGAACGCCGATGATCCTGGTGGCTCAGGTCAGCGATACCCACTTCGATCTCGGTGCCCGCAATACCGCACGGGTGGAACGCGTGATGAACTTTCTCACCGGTCTACGCCGCCGCCCGGACGCGATCCTGGTCACCGGAGACGTCACCGATTCCGGCAAGGCCGAGCAGTACACCGACGCGCGCGCGGCGCTGCGCACCGACATCCCCGTCTACGCCGTCCCGGGCAATCACGACGACCGCGCCAATTTCCGTAGCGTATTGCTCGGCCTGCCCGCGTCCGACGAACCGCTCAACCAGGCGCACCGGGTCGGCGACTCCACCGTCGTACTCCTGGATTCCAGCGTTCCCGGTCAAGCCGCGGGGCGACTGTCCGACGACACTCTCGACTGGCTGCGCGCCACCCTCGACGCCGCGCCCGACGCTCCCGTCCTGCTCGGTCTGCACCATCCGCCCGCGCACCTGTTCAGCCCGGTGGTCGATGAGATCTCCCTGCTCGATCCGGGCGCGCTCGCCGATGTGGTCGCGGGCGACGACCGGATCGTCGGCGTCATCACCGGACACGCGCATTCCCCCGCGGCGACCACCTTCGCGGGCCGTCCCCTGCTCATCGGGCCGAGTACCGCCTCGATCCTGGGCGGTGAGTGGGAGCTGGAGCTGCCGCACCGCGTGATGGACTACGCCCCGGATCCGGCCATCGCACTGCATATCATCGATGAAAAGCGCCGACTGACAACGCATTTCCGTACCGTGCCGATGGGCGGACGAGTCGCGGTACAGCCGTCGCGGTAGGTCCTGTCAGCGCCGCGAGGCGCGGGCGCGCCGATAGGCGGCGGGGGTGGCCCCGGTCCACCGTTTGAACGCGTAGATGAACGTCGAGGATTCGGCGTATCCGAGCCGGATCGCCACATCGCTGACCGAAAGCGGTGTGGCGGTGAGCATCTCCTCGGCGAGGGCGCGACGCACCTCGTCGAGCAGCGCTCGGTAACTGGTGCCCGCCGCGTCGAGGTGGCGACGCAGCGTTCTGGTGCTCATATTGAGATCGCTTGCCACGGAGTCGATTCCGGCCGGAGCTGCGAACCCGTCGGCGTCGCCGGGTACCAACAGTTTGCGCACCTCGGCGGCGATTCCGGTGCGCGCCCGCCTGCGATCGACCAGATCCCGGCATTGCGACAGACACATCGCCCAGGTGTGCTCGTTCGCCTGCGGCAGCGGCTGATCCAGGATCGCCGGGTCGATCGCGAAAAGGTTGTGCGGCATGCCGAATCGCGGCGTGATCCCGGTGACCTCGGCGATACGGTCGGCGTGGGCCGGTTCGTCGAAGGCGAATTCGGCCCGCGTCAGCGGCAACGGCCGACCGAGTAGATCGCTCATCACCTGGTTCATCGCGGTCACGTCGCGTTCCACCAGGAGTCGACGCACATCGGCCGGGACCGACTCGTCGTGCACCCACGCGACGAATTCACCATCGGACCATTCGGCCACCGGCAGACAGAACGTGAAACTCAGGTCGAGATAGCGCAACGCGAACGCGATCGCCTCGCTCAGGGTCGGACTGCTGACACAGGCGAAGCCGAAGATACCGAAGGTGGTGATGCGGTAGCGGCGGCCGATCTCGACGCCGAGCGCGGGACGTCGCTCGGCGAGTTCACCGACCAGGTTGCGAATGACCGCGAGTTCGGTGGTTGCGTCGATCTGACCGTCCGGGTCGTGCAGCATCGGCTCGATCAGACCGGTACCGGCGAGCATCCGCGCGGCGGGCACCCCGTATTCGCCCGCGTAGCCGACCATCAGCGCCACGCTGGCGATCCCGCGCGGAAAGTCCCAATCACGGATTCCCGGATCCACCACCCGCCTCACCCGGCCATTATGGCCGAAATTCTCGATCGACCCGACGGACCGCCCTACAGTGGAACAAGGACGTCTGTGGGGAGAATCACATGACACATACTCCTCGGCCCGTCGGCGGTACCCGATCCGGGCCGTCCGTGCTGGTCATCGGCGCCGGATTCGGCGGGATCGGCGCGGCGATCGAACTCCGGCGCGGCGGTTTCCGCGATGTCACCATCCTGGAACGCGCCACCGACCTCGGCGGCGTGTGGCGCGAGAACACCTATCCGGGCGCCGCGTGCGACGTTCCGTCACCGCTGTACTCCTATTCCTACGAGCCGAAGCCGGACTGGCCGCAGCGTTACTCGGGGCGCGCCGCCATCCACGAGTACCTGACCGGTGTGGCGCGCGGGCACGGACTGTTCGACGCCATCGAATTCGGCGTCGAGGTGACCGGTGCCGCGTTCGACGAACACGGCGGCCGCTGGCAGGTGCGCACCGCCGACGGGACCACCAGATTCGCCGACGTCCTGATTCCCGCGGTCGGCCAACTGTCCCGTCCCGCGTTGCCGACCATCGCCGGAATCGACACCTTCACGGGCCATGCCTTTCATTCCGCGCACTGGGAACACGACGTCGACCTGACCGGTAAACGGGTGGCCTGTATCGGCACCGGGGCCAGCGCGATCCAGTTCGTGCCCGAAATCCAGCCGGTGGTCGACCGGCTGACCGTGTTCCAGCGCACCCCGCCCTGGGTCATCCCGAAATTCGACACCGACTACTCCCCCGTGCAGCACCGGATCTTCGCGCGTGTGCCGGGGATGCTGTCGCTCGAACGTCTCGGGTGGTGGTCGATCGGGGAATTCGTCTCGCTGGGGCTGGTGGAATTTCCGGCCATCGCACGGCTCGTCACCTGGATCGCCGAACGTCACCTGCGCAAACAGGTCGAGGATCCGCGGCTGCGCGCTGTTCTCACCCCGGACTATCCGATCGGATGTAAGCGCGCGCTGTTCTCCAACGACTACTACCCGGCGTTGACCCGGCCCAACGTGCGCGTGGAAACCGCCGCGATCACCGAGATCACCCCCGACGGCCCGCGCACGGCCGACGGCGTCGTGCATCCGGTCGATGTGATCATCTACGGCACCGGTTTCAAGGGCACCGAATTCCTCTGGCCCATGCGAATTCTCGGCAGGAACGAACGCCAGTTGGCCGACACCTGGGCGGACGGGGCGCACGCCCACTACGGCATCACCGTTCCCGGTTTCCCGAATCTGTTCATGGTCTACGGTCCCAACACCAATCTCGGCGTCGGTTCCATCGTGTACATGATCGAATCCCAGGCCCGCTACATCCGCCAAGCGGTGCGATTGCTCGCCGAACACCCCGGCAGTTACCTCGAAGTACGTGACGGACCCGAGCGGGAATTCAATACCGCTTTACAGAAACGCCTCGATCGCACCCCGTGGAATTTCTGCGGCAGCTGGTATCGCACCGCGTCCGGGCGCATCACGAACAACTGGCCCGGGACCGTGACCAGCTATCGGCGGCGCACCAGACGGCTGAAGCCGGACGACTTCGCGCTCACACCGGCGGGCTGAACACCCCCGCGATCGGTGATCGCGGAGGTGGCGGGCCACATACTGGCAGACTTGACCCGTGAGCGAACTGCCCAGTGCCCTGGAGGGGACTGAACGGACCGGCGTCGACGAGCGCGGGCCGCTGCGCCCGATCGAGTTGGCCACCGGCGCGGTGCTCGGCGGTGTCACCGTGGGGTTGATCACCGTCGGGTCGGTGATCCCCTTCGCCGCCGCCCTGCAACTGGTCGCCGCGGTGCCGATGGGGATGCTCGCGCATCGCTACCGGGCCCGCGCCCTCGTCACCGCGACCGTCGCGGCCACCCTGGTGACCTTCGTCGCGGCGGGCGTCATGCCCGCGCTCGGCGTCATCGGCACGGCGACCATCGGCGGCATCATCGGCTGGGTGAAGCGCCACGGGCGCGGCCTGTTCGCGGTGCTCGGGCTGTCGACGCTGGCCGGGCTCGTCTGGGCCGCGTTCACCGTCGGTTCGCTGCTGCTGTTCGCCAAGACCAGGGAACTGTTCTTCGAAACCGTCCGCAACACCGCCGCCGGGATACAGAAGATCGCCGCGCGCCAGCCGCGACTGGAACCGCTCGGCACGGCGGCCGCCGATCTCACCGATTCGGTGCTGCGCTGGTGGTGGGCCTGGGTCGGCGGCGGCGTCGCGATCGGTGTGGTCTTCAGCGCGCTGGTGTCGTGGTGGGTGCTCGGCTCGGTACTCGACCGGCTGGCCTGGCTGCCCAATCACGACCGGCTCGACGCGCCGCCCGACGATCGCCCCATCGCACCGCTTCCGGTGACGCTGCGTGCGGCCGGATTCCGTTACCCGGCCGCGTCCGCCGAGGCGATCAGCGAGATCGACCTCACCGTGCGAGTCGGCGAATTCGTCGCGATCGTCGGCCACAACGGGTCGGGCAAATCCACGCTGACCCGTTTGCTTGCCGGGATGCCGCCGAGTTCGGGTGAGGTGTCGCGGCCCGGTTCGGCCGGGCTCGGCCACCGCGGCGGCACCGCGCTGGTCCTGCAACGTCCGGAAAGCCAGACGCTGGGTGTGCTCGTCGCCGACGACGTGGTCTGGGGCCTGCCCGCCGAATCGGCGGGTGAGGTCGATGTCGAGGGTTTGCTGAGCGAGGTCGGACTCGCCGGAATGGGTGATCGCGAGACGGCGACGCTGTCGGGCGGACAACAGCAGCGACTCGCGGTGGCCGCCGCGCTGGCGCGCAGGCCCGCGCTGCTCATCGCCGACGAGGCGACCTCGATGATCGACCCCGACGGCAGGCGCGACCTGGTCACCCTGCTCGCCGATCTGCCGCGACGGCATCCGATGGCGGTCGTGCTCGTCACCCATCACGAGGCCGACGCCGCCGCCGCGCACCGGGTGGTCCACCTGGCGGCGGGCCGAGCCGTCGAGCGATTGCCCGCCTGGCCACGGCCCGCGCGCGACGACCGACGCCGTCCGATGGGCCGGCCGCTGCTGGAATTGCGCGGTATCCGCCACACCTACAACCGGGGCACCCCGTGGGAGGCCCCCGCGCTGCACGGCGTCGACCTCGTGGTCCGACGCGGCGAGGCGCTGCTCGTCGTCGGCGGCAACGGGTCGGGCAAATCGACGCTGGCCTGGATCGTGGCCGGACTCATCCGGCCCAGCGCCGGGGCCTGCGAACTCGAGGGCAAACCGGTCACCGGCCGGATCGGCAGTGTCGCCCTGGCATTCCAGCACACCCGCCTGCAATTGCAGAAGCAGACCGTCGGCGAGGAGATCGCGAACTGGGGTGGCCGTGCGACCGGATCGGGTGCGGTCGGCCGGGCGTTGGACGCCGTCGGGCTGGACCGGGCGCTGGCCGCGCGTTCGATCGAGGAACTCAGCGGTGGGCAGGCCAAGCGGGTGGTGCTCGCGGCCATCGTGGCGAGCAGGCCCCAGGTGGTCGTCCTCGACGAGCCGCTGGCCGGGCTCGATCCAGAAGGTCGCGCCGATATCGTGGAACTGCTGGCGCGACTGCGGGATTCGGGACTCACGCTCATCGTGATCTCGCACGACGTCGCGGATATGGCGGCGGTCTGCGACCGAACCGTACATCTGGAGGCGGGACGTATTCCGGAGAGCGCCGCGGTGACCGACGCCGCGTCCGCCCTCGGCACCAGAACCGGGCACCACGGGCGGCCCGCCCCGCTCGCACCGGGTGACGCCGCGTGGCGCATCGACAACGGAGGACGTCCATGAGCACCGTGCTGCTGCGTCAGGTGCCGGTCGCGAGTCCGGTCCACAGCCTCTGGGCGGGTACCAAGATGATCGGCGCCTTCGTCATCAGCCTGTTGCTGATGTTCTGGCCGTCGTGGACGGTGCTCGGGGCCATGGTGATCTTCCTCGTGGCGATCGGCCTGGTCGCGCGTTTGCCGCTCGGCACGCTGCCCAGGCTGCCCTGGTGGTTCTGGGCCGCGCTGGCGCTCGGCGGACTGATGAATCTGCCGGTGGGTGGCGCCGCGGTGCTGCGCTACGCCCAGGTCGTGGTGTTCGGGCTGATCCTGGTCGCCGCGTCCTTCCTCATCGCGTGGACGACCCCGATGGGCGATATCGCGCCCGCGCTGGCCAAACTCGGCGCGCCGCTGCGGCGGCTGCGGATACCGGTGGACGAGTGGGCGGTGGTCGTCGCGCTGATGCTGCGCGGCCTGCCGCTGCTCCTCGAGGAGATCCGGGTGCTGCGCGCGGCGCGCCGACTCCGCCCCAAGGACACCTTGATCGACCGGGCCGCCGACAATCCGCTCATCGACATTCTCACCGCCGCCATGGCGGTGGCGACCCGCCGTGCCACCGAACTCGGCGAAGCCATCACCGCGCGTGGCGGCACCGGCATGCTCACCGCGCATCCGAGTTCCCCCACGCGCCGCGACGCGTTCGCGCTCGGGCTGGTCGTACTGGTCTGCGCGGGGGCGGTCGGCCTCGACCTGCTGATCTGACCGCGGGGATAGCGTTGCGCTATCACGAAATTCGGAGCCGAAATCTTAGACGAATGCCCCCGGTTCTGGGGTCAGAACCGTTATCCGCGAGGTAGATTGTCCTCACCCGCAATCTGAAACATCAAAGCTCCACATACCTCGGGGAGTGCTGCCGAGAGCTGGGGCATGCGTTGGGCTTGAACTGATGAAGATTGGACGACCCGGAAAATGATTCTCCGAAAGATCACCGCGGCCGCGGTACCGCTCGCCGTCGCCGTCACCGTCGGCGCGGGTGTCACCCACGCGCAGCCCGTCGAGGCGAAACTTCCCGATATCGGATACGACATGCGTCTGGTCGGCAATAAGATCGTCACCACCCTCACCCACGGAACCTTCGAGGTCACCGGGGATACGGTGACCATCGAGGACGAGGCCGGTAACGCGGTCACCACGCTGCCGCTGTCGTTTCAGGCCAACGGCATGGAATTCCCGCTGCCACACGCCGTGCGCGAGGCCGCCACCGTCCTCGAACTCACCGTGGTCCAGGACCGTGAACACGCCCGGCCGGTGCGGGTGAAGCCGGTGGCCTCGGCCATCGAGAATCTGCGCGCCCAATCCGAGTTCGAGACGCAGTTCGGAATCGCCACGGCCATCGGCACGTTCGTCGGCACGGCGATCGGCGCCGGGATCGGCCTCATCGGTTTCCTCGGCGGCATCGTCGGAATCGGCACGGTGGCCACCGGCGCCGCCATCGGCGGCATCGTCGGCACCCTCATCGTCGGCGGGCCCGCCCTGGTCATCGCCGCGATCGAAATGCTCAGCACGTTCACCGCCCCGCCCGGGACATCCAAGTTCGCGACGAAGCCGAATTAGCTCAGCGCGCCAGACATCCCGGCGCGTGCGGATATCCCGCGAAACGGTCGGCGAGGTGGTCGAACGCGCCGGTCACCTCGGCCACCGCGACCGGATTGTGGCCGGGCACGGGCGAATGCCGCCCGACCAGATCCGCGCCGAGCGCGCAGTAGCGGGTCGCCAACCCGGTGAACCCGGCCACGGGAATCACATTGTCGGATGTGCTGTGGTACAGATACATCGACGTCGCCGGGAGGCGACCGCCCAACTCCTGCGATCGCAGTGCCGCCTGGAATCTCGGATGCCACAACAGGCCGGGTGCGGTGGAGAAGTCGTCCACGCGCGCGCCGCCGTATTTGAAGATCAGTTCCTCGCCGCACGCGCCCGCGTCCTCCACCAGCATCGCCCGCCCACGATCGTTGAGTAGGTCGACCAGGCCCGCCTCCGGATTGTTGCGCGTGATCGCGTGCACGATCAGCAACGCGAGACCGGCCTGGGTCGTGCCCTGCACGCCGTCCGCGATCGCCGCCCAATCGGCGGGCACGCCGCCCGCGCCGATACCGGCCAACCGCAATTCGGGCGCGTATTCGGGCTGTAGTTCCGCGGCCCACAGGGTCGCGTACGCGCCGCCCGAATATCCGTACGCCCCGACCGGACTCGACGCTCCGATACCGCCGTGCTGCGAGGCCAGTGCCGCGCGGACGCCGTCGAGCACGCCGCGACCCGAGTTCACCCCGTCGAGGAAGCGGGAATCCGGCCCCTCGTAATCGCTGACGACGACAGCCCATCCCCGCAACATCGCCGCGGCCATGAACGGTGAGTCCACGAGCGTGTTCCAGCCGGTGGGCCAGCCGCCGTGCAGCGCGTGCGAAGGCGCGCAGCGTGACCCGATGCTGTTCTCGGCGACCTGGTAGGCCAGCACCGGGCGCGCCCCGCCGAACCACGGCAGATTCGGCACCAGCACGGTCGCCACGTTCGCGATCGGCGCTCCGTACGAATCGGTGCTCCGGTACAGCAGTTGCCGGGCCGAGACCGGAAGCGGCAGACCGAACATCGCGATCGGCCGCGACCGGATGACCGCGCCCGCCGCGTACCCGGACAGATCTTCCGGCGCGGCGTAGAACGGATCCGCCTCCGGCGGGGCCGGATCCGCGCCTGCCGAGTGCACCGGGACGAGCGACAGTGCGGCGATCATCGAGAGGACGGCGAGCAGAATCCGCCGAATTCCGTACGTGCGCGCCGGGGCTCCCGGCGCGGTCGGCAAACTACCTTGGGACCGCATCGCGCCTCCCCTGTTCTTCGAGGTGTCGATCTCGCGGACCCTCGACGGTACTGCGGTGGCGCGCGCCCGGCAATGGGGCAACGACCGGCACTCGAGTCGCCTGCGATCGTCCGCCGTCTATGATCGCGGTACCGAATTCAGCCGTGAGACAACCGAATCACCCCGACTCGGCAACCTCCGGCAAACACCGGGCGCTTCGCCCTAGTCGGATTCGCCGAGCCAGGCCGGATGCCACAGTCGTCCGGTTTCGGTCCAGTTCATGAAACGGACGGTGCCGGTGATCGCCGGGGTGACCCACACCGCGTCGCGCTCTTCGTCCGCCGTGAGGTCGTTGTCGAACGGACTGGTCTTGCGCGCCGACCTGTTCAGACGCCGGGCCAGTTCGCGCATTTCGGTATCGCCGAATCCGGTGCCGACCCGGCCGACGTAGTAGAGCTTGCCGCCGTGCGGAATTCCTACCAGCAGCGATTTGAATTCCCGGGCCTCGCTGCGCCGCCAGCCCCCGACCACCACGCGTTGGGTGCGCCAGTTGCGTTCCTTGACCCAGGAGTGTCCGCGTTTGCCCGGCAGATAGACCGAATCCTTGCGTTTGGCGACCACGCCCTCGGTTCCCAGCCGGGTGCTCTGATCCAGTGCCGTCGATCCGGGGCCGTCCAGGTGCGGCGGCACGAGGATGGACGGCGCGTTCGCGGCCAGGGCCTCCAGCACGCTGCGGCGGTCGGAATACCGTTTGCGCAGCAGCGATGTGCCGTCCAGGTGCAGCACATCGAAGGCGACGAAGATCGCGTGTGCCGGATCCGCCCGCAACAGCCCGAGGTTGGCGACGCCGTGATCGTCGAAGACCACCGCCTCACCGTCGAGAACCGCACTGTGTCCGGCCAATTCGTCGGCGATGGCCGCGATGCCGGGATAGCGGCGGGTCACCACGTTGCCCGCGCGGCTGCGCAGAGTCGTCGTACCTGAATCTATTTCGGCGAGGAGACGGAATCCGTCCCATTTCGTCTCGAAGCACCACTCGTCGGCGTCCAGTTCGCCGACGGCTCCCGGCGTGGCCAGCATCGGCGCGAGACCGCGCGGCAACGGCACGGGATCGCGCGCGGGCGCGAGGATCCCGTTCGACGGTTCGGCACGGCCGGATTCGGACGCGCCGTCGCCGGAACCCGGCTGATCGCGCATCAGATGCATCAGCCACTGTTTGCCGTCGGTCCGGATCAGCGCGTAGCGGCCGGTCAGTCGGGTGCCTCGGAATTCGACGATGACCTCGTCATCACGCCACTTCTCGGTCTCGTAGGTGCCCGAATCCCAGATGGTCATCTGCCCAGCGCCGTATTCGCCCCGGGGGATCTCACCGTGGAAGTCCAGGTATTCCAGCGGATGGTCCTCGGTGTGCACGGCGAGGCGGTTCTGCTCCGGAGAGGTCGGCGGCCCCTTGGGCACCGCCCAGGAGACCAGCACGCCGTCGCGTTCGAGACGCACATCCCAGTGCAGCCGACGCGCGTGATGTTCCTGGACGACGAACCGGTCCCCCGCGCCTTCGCCGGAAACCGTCGCGGGCACCGACTCGGGGGTGCGGCCGGGATCGCGCATCGAGCGGTAGGTGGTGAGCGCGTCGACGGGTGTTCCGCCCGATCGTGCGGCGGTGACGGGTGGATCGAGATCGGCCAGCAGATCGCCGTCGTCACGAAAGCGGACGAGCACCTCGTCGAATCGCAAGTGCCGCAACCGATCATGGTCCTCGATCTCGTCCCAGCCGCGCGGCGCCGCGGCATTGGGGATGCTGCGCCCGCGCATCGAATAGGGGGCGATGGTGGTCTTGGACGGATTGTTCTGACTCCAGTCCAGGAAGACCTTCCCGCGTCGCACCGCTTTCGCCATGGTCGCGGTGACCAGGTCGGGATGTAATTTCTCGAGATTGGTCGCGACCTGTTTGGCCACGGTCGACGCACCGCCCGGGCTCAGCGCCCGGGCCAGCGGGACATACAGGTGGATACCCTTACTGCCGCTGGTCACCGGGAACGCGCGCAATCCGATGCCGTCGATCATCTCGCGCACCAGCAGCGCCACCCGCGCGCATTCGGCGAGGCCCGCGCCCGGCCCAGGATCGAGGTCGAAGACCAGCCTGGTCGCCGCGCCGATCTCCCCGCCGTCGAAACGCCATTGCGGCACATGGACTTCCAGCGCCGCCTGCTGGCCGATCCAGGCGAGTCCGGCTTCGGAATCGATCAGCGGATAGTGCACCGGGCGATCGGAATGTTCGATCGTGCGCCGCTGGATCCAGGACGGCGCGTGCGAGGGCAGATTCTTCTCGAAGAACGACTGTGCGTCGACCCCGTTCGGCCACCGTTTCCTGGTGACCGGACGACCGGCGATATGCGGCAGCATGGCGGGCGCGACGGCCGAGTAGTAGGCGATCACCTCGCCCTTGGTGGTTCCCGTCTCCGGATACAACACCTTGTCGAGATTGCTCAGCTCGACATCGACATCCGGCTCGCCGGGACCACCGCGGAACCTCCGGCGGGACACCGTATTTCAATTCCTGCGGTGGGGACCGGCACTACACCGGCCCCCGCCACCTGTCAGATCTTCGGGCCGGGCTGACCCGGCTGACCCGGCTGTTCGGGCGGGACCACCTTCTTGGCGGCCTCCTTACCCTTCTCGATCTTGTCGGAGTACTTGCCCTTGGTCTTCTGATCGATGAAGTCGCCCGCTTTGTCGACCGCTTCGTTGATTTTGGGGGCGTTCTTGGCCGCGGCGTCCTTGCCTTTACCGACCAAACCTTTGAGTGTGTCCGCCAGACTCATGCCGTCGTTCCTTTCATATCGCCGAACCGGACTCGAGTCGAAAAAATGGGTGCTACCCCATATCCTCCCACCATTTTTCACCGGGTGGGAGGCCTGCGGCGTCGATGCGCTGACCCGGCATCGGCACCGCGACAGTTGTACCCGCCACCCGAGCGGCCTCCACCATCCGACGCACCGGTTCCGACCATCCATGGAAGGCCAGATTGAAGGTCGCCCAGTGGATGGGCACCAGGACGCCGTGACCCGGATCGCCGGTACAGAGATCGGCGTGCGAACGCACCGCCTCCTCCGGATTCATGTGCACGTCGGGCCAGTGTTCGTCGTAGGCGCCGATCGGAAGCAGGGTCAGGTCGAAGGGACCGAGCGCGGCGCCCGCCTCGGCGAAGGCCTTGGTATAGCCGGTGTCGCCGCCGAAGTAGACGCGACGGGTGGGCCCGATGATCGACCACGACGCCCACAGGGTGGTGTTGCGGACCAGTCCGCGACCGGAGAAGTGGCGCGCCTCGGTGCAGGTGAGCACCAGGTCGGTGCCGTCGCGTTCGCGACCGAGCGCGGCCAGGGATACCGAAGCGCCCCAATCCAATTCGATGATCCGATGTTCGGGGACACCCCAGTGCCGCAGATGCGCGCCGATACCGAGCGGAACCAGGAACGGGGTCGACTGACCGACGACGAGGGCCTTGAGCGTCGCCTTGTCCAGGTGGTCGTAGTGATCGTGGGAGATGATCACCGCGTCCACCTCCGGCAGCTGCGACAACGGCGTCGGCACCGGGTGCAGCCGGGCGGGGCCGACCAGTGTCGACGGCGAAACCCGTTCGCTCCACACCGGATCGGTGAGAATACGGTAGCCGTCCACCTCGATCAGCGCGGTCGCGTGGCCGTACCAGGTGACCGCCAGATCCGAGGCCTGCGCGGGGAATTCGGGGGCGCGCAGCGGAACCGGGCGGGTCGGACGGCCGACGCCACGTTTGGTCATCGCGGACAACAGCAGCCCGGGAGCCGAGCCCGCGGCGATCTGACTGCTCGGCTCGGTGTTGTGGAACTGCCGATTGCGATAGGTGGCCGCGCCGGTGGCGTACGGCTGGATGGCCGAGATCGACGCACCGATCGCCGACGGGATGCCCCACGCGGCTCGCACCACCCAGGCCAGGCCGACGGCTCCCGCCGCGACACCGAGGATCTTGCGCATATTCGTCATCGCGCCCTACCTGTTCTCAGCACCGGCCGTCATCGGCCGACGAATTTGGCCGTACGCTTCTCCTGCCTGGCCAGCCGCCCTTCCTCGGCGTCGGCGCTGGTCCACGCCGCCTGCAACGCCTCGCGCTGCTGCGCGGTATCGGGTTCGCGTGTTCCGTCGTCATTGAACACCAGCTTGAGGTGCCGCAGCGACAACGGCGCGAGTTCGGCGATGGATTTCGCCCACGCCTGTGCGTCGGCGAGGGTACCGAGCCGGTTGGCGAACCCGAAGGTGTAGGCGTCGGCGGCCGAGACCGTGTCCGCGCCGAGCAGGATGGTGCGGGCCGGGCCGCCGCCGATGATGGCGGACAGCCTGCGGACCGTCCAGCGGTCCACCGAGATCCCCAGCTTGGCGGCGGGGATGGCGATATAGGCGTCGGGGTCGACCACCCGCAGGTCGGAGGCCAGCGCCAGCTGCACCCCCGCTCCGAGCGCCGCGCCGTTGATGGCGGCGATCACCGGAATCGGGGCGGCCTCGATCGTGTGCAGCATGTCCTGCAACGCGTGCAGGAAATCATCGGAATAGACCCCGGACAGATCCGCGCCCGCACAGAAGATCGGACCGTCTCCGGTGAGCACGATCACCCTGGCGTGTTCGCGGACGGCGGCCAGCACGGCCTCACGCAGCATCAACACGAGTTCCTCGTTGAGCGCGTTACGACGTTCCTCACGTCGTAGTTCGATCGTGACGACGTCACCATCACGGCTGACTCCGAGCATGCATCCTCCCCAACTCACCGTGTCGTTTCGATACCTTCACTGTGCCACAGCCGGGAGCCGGGACCGTTGAAGGCGATAGCATCGGCGGCTGTGCCGACAGATTTCGACATCCTGGTGATCGGCGCTGGTCAGGCCGGGCTGTCGGCGGCTTATCACCTGAAGCGGCTCGGGCTGCGGCCGGAAGTGGATTTCCTCGTCGTCGACCACGCGCCCGGTCCCGGCGGCGCCTGGCAGTTCCGCTGGCCGTCACTCACCCTGAGCACGGTCAACAAAGTGCACGATCTGCCGGGAATGTCCTTCGCCGAGACCCTGCCCGCGGGATCGGACGACGTCGCGGCGGCCACGGCGGTGCCGCACTACTACGCGCAGTACGAACAGCGCTACGACCTGCGGGTACACCGTCCGGTCTCGGTCCGGGTCGTCTGCGATCGCACCGCCGACGGGCAACGCTGCGACGGCCGCGGTCAGGTGCTCGCCGCCGAGACCGACACCGCCGACACCATCCGGGTGCGCGGACTGATCAACGGGACCGGCACCTGGGAGCACCCGTTCGTCCCGCGATACCCCGGCGCCGAAACCTTCGCTGGCCGCCAACTGCATACCCGCGACTACCGCGAGGCCGCCGACTTCGCGGGCGAACATGTCCTCGTGGTCGGCGGCGGTATCTCCGCGGTGCAATTACTCGACGAGATCTCGCAGGTCACCACCACCACCTGGGTGACAAGGCTGGAACCGGTGTTCCTCGACTCAGAGTTCACCCCGCGGGCGGGCCGCGACGCGGTCGCCGTCGTGGAGGATCGGGTGCGACGCGGACTGCCGCCGGGGTCGGTGGTCTCGGTCACCGGTCTGCGGCTCGACGATCGGCTGCGAGCGGCGCGAGAACGCGGCGCGCTGCGGCGGCTGCCCATGTTCGACCGGATCGAACCCGACGGGGTCCGCTGGGCCGACGGGAGCTTCCAGCACGTCGACGTCATCCTGTGGGCCACCGGATTCCGCAGCGCGCTCGATCATCTCGCGCCGCTGCGGTTGCGCGGGCCCGGCGGCGGGATCACGATGACCGGAAGCCTCGCCACCCGGGTCGCCGTCGACCCGCGCATCCACCTGATCGGTTACGGCCCGTCGGCGAGCACAGTCGGCGCCAAACGCGCCGGCCGCGCCGCCGCGGTGGAACTCACCCGATATCTGGCGACGAACTGATCACAGGCCCGCGGTCAACTCGTCCGGATCGGGGCCGATGCGGCCGCCGCTGTCGAGACCGTCGATCGCGGCCATCTGGTCGCCGGTCAGCTCGAAACCGAAGACGTCGAAATTGGCGACGATCCGGGAGGGTGTCACCGATTTGGGGATGACCACGTTCCCGAGTTGCAGATGCCACCGGATGATCACCTGGGCCGGGGTGCGCCCCACCGCCTCGGCGATGGCGGTGACCGCGGGGTCGTCGAGCACCGTGCCCTGCCCGAGCGGACTCCACGCCTCGGTCGCGATGCCGTTGTTCGCGTGGAACTCACGCAGTGCGCGCTGCGCGAGCCTGGGATGCAATTCGATCTGGTTCACCGCGGGGATCTCACCGGTTTCCGCGATGACCCGTTGCAGATGCGCCTCTGTGAAATTCGAGACACCGATCGAGCGGACCCGGCCGTCCTTCTTCAGCGCCTGGAAGGCGCGGAAGGTGTCGATGAATCTGTCGGCGACGGCGACCGGCCAGTGGATGAGATACAGATCGAGGTAGTCCAGACCGAGTTTCTTCAGGCTGACGTCGAACGCGCGCAGCGTCGAATCGTAGCCCTGCTCGGAATTCCACAGTTTGGTGGTGACGTAGACCTCGTCGCGCGGTAGTCCGGATTCGCGGATGGCACGGCCGGTGCCCTCCTCGTTCCCGTAGATGGCGGCGGTGTCGATGCTGCGGTAGCCCGCCTCCAGTGCGGCCTGCACCACCGGGAACGCCTCGTCGGACGGAACTTGGAACACACCGAAGCCGAGCTGCGGGATCACGTTCCCGTCGTTCAGCACGATCGGTGGCACGGCGGAAGTCTCGCTACGGAAGGTCACCTCTTCGACCGTAGAAGTGCGCGCGCGAACCGTCAACGAGCGAGCGGGTGTGTTGGCCGGGTCGTTTCGCACGATCGTGCCTGCTCGGGTGCCTGCGCGGCCGAGGATTCGGGCGTGGTTCGGGCGTCGGCGGCCCGCGATGCCCGATTCAGCGCGAAGCGGGGACGCCGAGTCTGCGGTACCGCGCGCCACGCGAACGCCGCAGTCGCACCGGGTCGATCGCGGCCAGGCGCGTCAACTCCTCGGCGACGGCGCTGACCATGCGGTGGGCGAATTCGTGCGGTTCGTCGGCGGCGTCGGGCAATTCGGCGACGATCCGGTCCACGATGCCGTCCGCGCGCAGTTGCTCGGCGCCGATCCGTTGGGCGGCGGCCAATTCCGGGGCATGGCCGGTATCCCGGTAGACGATGGCACTCGCGCCTTCCGGCGGCAGCGGGGCGAGCCAGGCGTGCGTGGCCGCGAGAACGCGGTCCGCGGGTAGCAGCGCCAGCGCGCCGCCGCCGGTGCCCTGGCCGAGCAGCACCGCGACGGTCGGGGTGCGCACGGTCACCAGATCGGCTATGCACCGGGCTATTTCGGGGGCGAGGCCGCGTTCCTCGGCCTCTTTCGACAGCGCTGCGCCGACGGTGTCGATCACCAGGACCAGCGGTAGTCGCAGTTCCTCGGCCAGCGCCATGCTGCGGCGGGCCTCACGCAGCGCGGCCGGGCCCATCGTGTTCTCACCCCGCTGATTGGAGCGGTCGTGGCCGAAGACGACGCACGGCCTGCCACGGAACCTGGCCAGCGCGAGTACGACGGTCCGGTCCGACTCGCCCTGTCCGGTGCCGCTGAGCGGCACCCGCTGGGTCACGTGGCGCAACAGGTCGCGGATGCCGGGGCGATCCGGCCTGCGGGAGATCAAAACCGAATGCCACGTGTCGGTTTCGTCTTCGGAGGCATCGGCGCCGGAAGGACGGGGTGACGGCTGGACGCTCGAATCACTGTTCGCAGCAGTACTATTCGGCAGTTCATTCGAAACTTCCGGCGCTACAACGCTATCCGTGAGCGGAACACCACCGAACACACTCAGCGCTCGGTGCGCGATACGGCGGAAAACCGAGACGGGGACCACGCCGTCGATCACACCGCTGCGGTAGAGATTCTCGGCGGTCTGCACACCCTCCGGGAAATCCGCGTCGTACAGCGCCTTGTACACCCGGGGACCGAGGAAGCCGATGAGCGCGCCCGGTTCGGCGAAAGTGATGTGCCCCAGCGAACCCCAGGACGCGAAGACTCCGCCCATCGTCGGGTTGCGCAGATACACCACGTACGGAAGGCCGGAGGTCTTGTGTTCGGCGACGGCGCCCGCGATCTTGACCATCTGCACGAAGGCGACGGTGCCCTCCTGCATTCTGGTACCGCCGGAGGTCGGCGAGGCGATCAGCGGCAGGCCCAGTTCGGTGGCCCGCTCCACCGCGGCGACGATCCGCTCCGCGGCGGCCACCCCGATCGAACCGGCCAGAAATCCGAATTCGCAGGCGATGACGGCCACGCGCCGACCACGAAGCAGCCCTTCACCGGTCAGCACCGCTTCATCGGTGCCGGAGGCGACGGCGGCCTTGCGCAGATCCTCGCGGTACCGCTCGGATGCCGGTACCGCCAACGGCGGCCGGTCCCAGCTGACGAACGACTCCGCGTCGAGCAACTGCCCGAGCAACTCCCGCGCCGAAATCCGCATCGCGCGAGCATATCGGGCGACGCGTCACAGCGGTGAGCGCGGATATTCGACCACCGCACTCGAACCCGACGCCACGGACTACCGCCGCGTCGGGACCGAGTATCAGTAGCCCTGCATCACCTTGCGCAGGGCGTATTCGGTGAGCGAGACGAGTGCCTGCTTGGCCGGTTCTCTGCGCCTGGCGTCGATGGACAGGATCGGGACATCGGCGGGGACCGCGAGGGCCTGCCGAATATCCTCGATCGGGTACCGCGGCGAATCATCGAATTCGTTGAGCGCCACCAAGAACGGCAGATTGCGCGCTTCGAAATAGTCGACAGCCGCGAAGCTGTCCTCCAGCCTGCGGGTGTCGACGAGCACCACCGCGCCGATGGCGCCGCGGATCAAGTCGTCCCACATGAACCAGAACCGGTACTGGCCCGGTGTACCGAACAGATACAGCACCAGATCATCGGCCAGGCTGATCCTGCCGAAGTCCATGGCCACCGTGGTGGTGGACTTCATCGGAATGCCGGTCAGATTGTCGATACCGGTACTGGCGTTGGTCACCAATGCCTCGGTGCGCAGCGGAACGATCTCCGAGACGGCACCGACCATCGTGGTCTTGCCGACACCGAACCCACCCGCGACCACGATCTTCGCCGAGGTCGGCTTGCTGGTGCGGGTGTCGACCTGCGCCGTCGAATCATATACGCCGGAGTCCACTGAGAACCCTTTCGATCAGCTCGCGACGTTCATCGTCGCTGGAATCGTCTTTCAAAGTCGCCGAAACGCGGACATGCCCGGCTTCGATGAGGTCTGCCACGAGTACTCGTGCCACGCCTATCGGAATACCCAAACGTGCCGCTACTTCAGCGACGGACGGCGATTCTCTGCACAACTCCACGATTGACGTCTCGATGTTGGTCAGTTCGAACTGCCGCTCCAGGGCGACCGGATGCGATGCCACGAGTGCCTCGAGCGCCAACTCGACCGCGGGCCTGGTACGGCCCGCGGTCAGCGAGTAGGGGCGAACGAGACTGGGCTCGGAGCTTCCCATGCGGTGATCTTCTATGTCCATCCCACCATCAGGAACCCATCGTGACGCGCGGGGTGGCCTGCACCGTTTGACCCACACGTTCGACCAACAACGCCATCTCGTATCCGACCTGTCCGATATCGCAGGACGTATTGGTCAGGACAGCGAGGTAGGAGCCGTCGCCGACAGCCATCAACAGCAGGTAGCCGTGTTCCATTTCCACGACCGACTGCAGGACGGTGCCGCCCTCGAACAGATTCGAGACGCCGACCGAGAGGCTGGCAAGTCCCGCGGTCACGGCCGAGAGCTGCTCGGCGCGATCGACGGGAAGCTGAGCGCTCGCGGCCATGAGTAGTCCGTCAGCCGAGACCAGGACGGCATGAGCTACGCCAGGAACCTCGTTGGCGAAGTTCGAAACCAGCCAATCCAGCTGACGATTCGTACCACCTAGATCGGGGTTCATCGGTCTCCTTTATCTCCGGTTAGGTTCGGTGCCTTCATTGCGCGGCCGTCCTGGACGCCCTTTTGGTGGCGACTCAGGCTCGACCTGATGGATTCCGGATCTCGGCGCGGTGCTCGATCCACAGCACCGTTGACGGCGCCGGGGACCAGCCTCCCGCCCGGATTGCGTTGCGGCAACCCAGCGGCGGTTTTTGTTTCGGCCTGTGCTTCGCTGGCCCGCCTGGCGGCCTGCCAGCCTTCGTCACCGGGTGAATCGAAGGCGGCTGCTACCTGGGACCGGTCCGGATTCGGATCCGAGAGCCACGACGACATCATCTCGGCGAAGATCGGACTGTCCATCGTCGCCCCCGTCTCGGCCGCGGGTTGCAGTCGAGTCTGGAAGAACGAGGCAGCCTTCGCTGGGTTGGAACGGTAGCTGTGCTTACCGGGATCGCGCACGCCCTGGCCGGTTTCGCCCGCGTCGGCGTCCGACGGCGCGGTCAAGCGATCCGATTGCGGCAGACCGACTCCCGGCGGCACGACCTCGCGACGCGGACCGTTCGCACCGGGTGAGCGCTGCGGCAGACCCGTCGGGGTCTGCGCGCCCGGCTGACGCTGCGGCAGACCGTTCCCGAGCGGCTCGCGGGTCGGCAGGCCACCGGACGGGCTGTCCAGTCGCTGACTCACCGCGGGCTGACGCTGCGGCAGACCCGTCGGGGTCTGCGCGCCGGGCTCACGTGTCGGCAGTGCTCCCGACGCGGGCTCGCGCTGGGGCAGACCACCCGGCTGACGCTGCGGCAGACCACCGGGCCCCGCGTCGCGGGACGGAGCCCCGTTGGCGCCGGGTGAGCGGGTGGGAAGCCCACTCGCGCCGGGCTCGCGCTGCGGAAGACCGCCGCCGAGCGGTTCACGGGTCGGCAGACCACCGGTGGGGGCGCCCTCCCTCGGCTGGTTCGCCGCGGGCTGACGCTGCGGCAGACCCTGGGGGATCTGGGCTCCCGGCTCCCGGGTCGGCAGACCACTCGCGCCGGGCTCCCTGGTGGGAAGACCACCGACGGTCGGCTCGCGCGGCGGCATGCCGTTCATCGGACGCTGCGGAAGACCACCGGCCGCGGGATCGCGCGTCGGGGCTCCGTTGGCGCCGGGTTGACGCTGCGGAAGACCGCCGCCCGCCGACGGCGGACCACCGGCCGCGGGCACACCGTTGGCGCCGGGCTGGCGCTGGGGTAGCTCACCGGAGGCTGGTTCACGCGACGGCGGTTTCGCGCCGCCCGCCGGTCCGGGACCGATCACGCTGGGCCCACCGGGACCACCCGGGCCACCGGGTCGTCCCGGACCCGCGGGTCCGCCCGGCCCACCGGGGCCGAGGTTGCGCTTGGGCATGTTCGCGGCGGCGAGTTTGCCGCGCTGAGGTCCCGGCGGCGGAGTCTGGCCCGGTGTCGGACGCAGGGTCGGACCGGACTGGGCCTGATCCGCGCCCTGCGACATCGCCGATCCCGGCTGACGCTGGGGCAGGCCGCCGGCCGCCGACGGGGTCGGGGCGCCGGGTCGCTTGGTGATCGGGATCGGACCGCTGACGCCGGGGTCGACGGTGACCATCATGTTGCCGCCGGGGGTGCGGGTGACCGCGCGCGTCTGCATGGACGATCCGGTCGACGGCCGCTGCGGACCCGCCTGCTTGGGCGACTGCTGGACCGGACTCGGCGTGACCGGCTGCGCGCTGATCGGCTGGCCCGCGACGATCAACCCGACGGGTACGTGCACCGTGACGGTGACGCCCGGGTCGCGCGCGGTGTCGAAGGTCGGGCGCAACCGCACGGTCAGACCGTGCCGCTCGGCGAGCCTGCCGACCACGAACAGACCCATGTGGCGGGCGGTGTCGGGGCCGGGCTCGGCGGTCTGCTCGAGCCTGCGGTTGATATCGGACATCTCGGCGGGCGGCATACCGATACCCCGGTCGGCCACCTCGATCAGCATGCCCTGGTCGTGGGCCTGCGCGAAGGTGAACTTCACGTCGGTCTCGGGCGGAGAGGCCCGCAGCGCGTTGTCGAGCAGCTCGGCGAACAGGTGCGCCATGTCGGAGGCGGCGGGTTCCTTGAGCGAACCGCGCGGCGTCGCGCCCAGCTTGACCCGCTCGTAGTCCTCGACCTCGGAGATCGCGGCGCGCAGGACGTCGGCGATCTCGACCGGCGCCGACTTCGCGCGGCGCTGTTTGGTACCGGCGAGGATCAGCAGGTTGTCGCCGTTACGGCGCATACGGGCGGCGAGGTGGTCGAGCCGGAACAGGTTCTCCAGCAGGCGCGGGTCCTTCTCGTCGTACTCCATCGCCTCGATGAGGCTGAGCTGATGGTCGACGAGGGATTTCGAGCGCCGTGCCAGGGTTTCGAACATGTCGTTGACCTGGGAGCGCATCTGCGCCTGATCACTGGCCAGGCGCAGGGCCTGGCCGTGGATATCGTCGACGGCACGCGCCAGCTGGCCGATCTCCTCGGTGCTTCGCACCGGCATCGGCTCCAGCGGCACATCCTCCGGCGACGCGCCCGCGCGCAGCTGGGAGACCTCGTGCGGCAGATCGCTCTCGGCCACGCGCAACGCGGCGAGTCGCAGTCGGTGCAGCGGCACGATCATCGACCGCGCGACGAACACCGCGAGCAGCAGCGCCGCGAGAATGGTGGCGATGACGACGGCGGTGTAGGTCCACGCGTCGGTGTTGGCCTTGCTGGAGAGCGCGTTCATCGAGGTCTCGATGTCCTTGGTCGCCTTCGCGACGACACGCTCGTAGACATCGACACTGCCGGTCATCGAGGCCTTCGACTCACCCAGCGGAATCCGGCCCGCCTGCGCTTCCGGACTCGTGATGAGGTCGACTCGGGTCTGCACGCCCGCGCGCAGGTCAGCGATTGCGGTATCACCGTCGGGGAACCGGTGCGCGAGCACGTTCAGCATCTGACGTTCGGTCGCGGAGGCGACCAGGAAGTTCTGAAGCGCGTCCGGCTGACGCTTGAGGATCTCGGCGAACGCGGCCAGCTCACCGACGACGGTGGCGCGGGTGTTGAGCGCGTCGACCAGCCGCAGGCGGGCCGAGTCGGTGGCGGTATCGCTGACCTGGGAGACCGTGGTCTCGACGATCCGGACGCTGAAGTTGCGGATCCGGTCGATCGCGTCGATGGATTCCGCCGAGGTGGCGGCCGGGGCCTTGCCCTTGGTCCGCAGCGCACTCGCTTCGGTGATCATGTTCTCGAGCATCGCGCGCGACTCGGGCCGGGTCTTCAGCTTCGAGGTGGCCGACTGCGCCCTGGTGATGGCCTCGTCGAGGTCGCTCAGGTCCTTGTCGGTCACCACGGTCTGGCCGTTGAGTGAGACCAATTGCGAACCGGCGACCGTCGCCGAGGCAGCACTCAGCCCGGTGACGGCCGGAATCGCCTCGATGTTCTCCGCGACGGCTTCCAGCCGCTGCGCGTTCGAGAACTCGGCGGTAATCCTCGACACGCCGAGGCCGACCGCGACGGCAAGCGGCACGGCGAGAACCGCCGTAACCTTCCAGCGCAGGTCCCAATTGCCGAGCGCCCAGCGCTTACTGCCGGGCCTTGCGGCGTCACGCATCTCCCACTCACTTTCCAAACTGGCCCCAACCCGCGCCATCAGCGAGCCTCCACAATCGCATGCTGGCTCGACGGTTGGAGCTGGCCGAGAACTGCGGCTGGCCGAGAAATTGCGTCTACGACGGCCCAAATAAGTGACATCAGATTCTAACGGATCAGTAACAGCTTGGGTGACATCCGGTAAGGCTACGGGGCTTGACCTGCCTTTTCCAGACAAACCCAAAGGTCGTGCCACCCGCCCGGGCGTCGCGTGAAGTCTGCCACAATCATGCAGATCTATCGAGGCGGGCATCGAGGCGAGGCTAGGGAGTCACGAGTTTGAGCGTGAAGCACGAGTACCGGCCGGTCTATCAGACCAGCCTGGTCGACCCTGCCGAGTTCTGGACAACCGCTGCTGAGGCCATCGATTGGGACGTCGCGCCCACGCAGATCATCGATACGAACGCACGTCCCGTCGCCAGGTGGTTTCCCGACGCCCGTCTCAATACTTCGTTCAACGCGCTCGATCGCCACGTACTCGGTGACGCCGAAGGAGCGGGCAGCCGTGCCGAACAGCCCGCGCTGATCTACGACTCCGCGATGACCGGTGCCAGGGGCGTATACACCTATGCCGAACTCCTGCGTGAGGTTTCGATATTCGCGGGGGCCATGAGGCGCCTCGGCGTCACGACCGGCGACCGGGTCGTCATCTATTTGCCGATGATTCCCGAAGCCGTCATCGCCATGCTGGCGTGCGCGCGAATCGGCGCGGTGCATTCGGTGGTGTTCGGCGGCTTCGCCGCACCCGAACTCGCGGCCCGAATCGATGACGCCGAACCGGTTTTGATCATCACCGCCTCCGGCGGCCTCGAACCGCATCGCAAAATCGAATATCCGCCGATCGTGTTGCGTGCACTGGAAATAGCGGAGACGAACGCGCCGCGCGCGGTGATCGTCAAACAGCGCAAGCAGTTCCAGACGATCAATTTCCCCGCACCGCAGGAGGCGACGGAATCCCTGCCGAGTTCGAGCGAGACCATCGCCGCGCGGTGGCTCGATTGGGACGACGCGATACTCGACGCCGAACCCGCCGATCCGGTATCGGTCGCCGCGACCGATCCGCTCTACATCCTCTACACCTCGGGGACGACGGGTAAGCCCAAGGGCGTCGTCCGCGACAACGGCGGTCACGCCGTCGCGCTGGCCTGGTCCATGACCAACATCTACGACGTCGGTCCAGGACAGGTGATGTGGGCCGCGTCCGACGTCGGCTGGGTCGTCGGCCACTCCTACATCGTCTACGCGCCGCTGCTTGTCGGGGCGACCACCCTGCTCTACGAGGGCAAACCGGTCGGCACCCCGGACGCGGGCGCGTTCTGGCGCGTGGTCGCCGAACACAAGGTGCGGGTGCTGTTCACCGCACCGACCGCGTTGCGCGCCATCCGCAAGGCCGACGCCGAGGCCACGCTGGCCTCCCAGCACGACCTGTCCTCGTTGCGCGCGCTGTTCTGCGCCGGTGAGCGGCTCGATCCGGCGACCTACGAGTGGGCGTCGACGACGCTGCTGGCCCACCGGCCGGACTGCCCGGTGGTCGATCACTGGTGGCAGACCGAGACGGGCTGGCCGATCTGCGCGAACCCGCTCGGGTTGCAGCCGCTGCCGATCAAATCGGGGTCGTCGTCGGTGCCGGTTCCCGGCTTCCGGCTGCGGGTGCTCGACGCCGAAGGCAACCCCGTCCCCGCCAACACCGAGGGCAATATCGTCGTCGGGCTACCCCTGCCCCCCGGGGCGCTCACCGGCCTATGGCAGGACGAACCTCGTTTCGTCCGCTCCTACATGTCGGCCTTTCCGGGCCACTACCTCACCGGCGACTCCGGTTACTTCGACGACGACGGCTATCTCTTCGTCCTCGGACGCAGTGACGACGTGATCAACATGGCGGGGCATCGGCTGTCCGCGGGCAGTATCGAGGCCGCCATCTCCGGGCATCCCGCCGTCGCCGAATGCGCGGTCATCGGGCTCGCCGACGAACTCAAGGGTCAGCGGCCGGTCGCCTACGTGGTCCTCAAGGAGGGCGGCGAATTCGCGGACATCGCGCCCGAGCGACTGCGCGAGGAACTGACCGTCCTGGTGCGCGAACAGATCGGCCCGATCGCCGCCCTGCACGACGCGATCATCGTCTCGGCGCTGCCCAAGACCCGCTCCGGAAAGATCCTGCGCAAGACCATCAGGCAGATCACCGCGGGCGAGGACTACGACATTCCCTCCACCATCGAAGACCCCGCGGTGCTGGTCGCGCTCGCCGATCAGATCCTGTCCGGGCGCACTCCGATCGCGCCGATTCCCTCGTCCTCGGACGCCGATCCGGCCACCCCCGCCTGACTCCGATCGGTCGCGGTCGGTCTCTCATAGATCTCTCAGAAAGAGTTCAACCCGGTGCCAGCGCGACGCCATAGCGTCGACGGGGTAATTCGTTAACACGAACCGTTATCTGGAGGCACAATGAAGCGTTTTCGCAGCCGTACCACCCTCGCCGCTCTCGCCGCGGGTGGTGTCGCGAGCGCGGCGGTACTCCTGAGTCCCGGCATCGCCGCGGCGGCGCCGAACGATCTGGTCGCGCCGCTGCTCAACAGCGACTGCACCTTCGCCCAGGTCGACGCCGCACTGCATGTGGAATCGCCGCAGCTGGCCGCGTTGCTCGACGCCAACCCCAGCCAGAAGGCCGAATTGCAGCGCTCGTTCGACCAGCCCGTCGAACAGCGTCGCGCCGAGTTGCAGCGTCGCATCGACCAGAACCCGGAAGCGGCCCAGCAGGCGGAGAACGATCCGCGCGCGGCCGAACTGGCCGAGACGATCGCCACCGTGGCGGCGGTCTGCCACAACTACTGACCCGGTTTCAGGCACGCCAGACTCCAGCCTTCCGCCGAACAACCGGCCCGGTGCGAGACTCTTGATGACACCAACGACCGGCGAACGCGGAGAGGCGACAATGCCCGAGGTGACTACGACCCCGACCGTCCTCGTCGTCGATGACGACGAGGACGTTCTCGGCTCGGTCGAGCGTGGACTCAGGCTTTCCGGATTCACGGTGCTCGTCGCCCGTGACGGAGCCGCGGCGCTGCGCAGCGTGAACGAACACGCGCCGGACGCCATCGTGCTCGATATGAATATGCCGGTGCTCGACGGCGCGGGCGTGGTGACCGCGCTGCGCGCCCTCGGCAACGAGGTGCCGATCTGTGTGCTCAGCGCGCGCGCCTCGGTCGACGACCGTATCTCCGGATTGGAGTCCGGCGCCGACGATTACCTGGTGAAACCGTTCGTGCTCGCCGAACTGGTAGCGCGTATCAAGGCATTGCTGCGCCGCCGGTCCGACACTCCCCCGACGCCGACGCCGGGCGCGATCACCGTCGGTCCGCTCGAGATCGATGTCGACGGCTATCGCGCGATCCTGCACGGCGAGGAAATCGAGCTCACCAAGCGGGAATTCGAACTGCTGTCGACGTTGGCGCGCAACACCGGTGTGGTGCTCAGCCGGGAACGGCTGCTGGAACTGGTGTGGGGTTACGACTTCGCGGCCGACACCAATGTGGTCGACGTCTTCGTCGGATACCTGCGCCGCAAACTCGAGATCGGCGAAACCCCCCGGCTGCTGCACACCATTCGCGGAGTGGGGTTCGTCCTCCGGGCGCCGAAATGACCTCGGCTCCGACGGAGCGACGAGGGCGGCGACGCGGGCGGCGGCGACGGACGTTCTCACTGCGCACCAGGGTCGCGGGAGCGGCGGCGATGGGCGCGGTGATCATCGTGACCCTGCTCAGCCTGATCAGTATTCGCGCGATCGAGCGCAACAACCTCCAGCAGAGCGATCAGCAACTGGCCCTCGCCTCGCGTCTGGTCCTGATCGAACCGGTCATCGCGGTCGGCCTGGTCGGCCTCACCGGACTGAACAACCAGATCGCGGTGACGGTGCGGGAGAACGGTTCCGTGCTCGCGAGCAGTACGACCGAGTTACCCGACCTGCCGACCGGTTCGCATACCGCCGAGGTGGACGGCACCCCCTATCGCATTCTGACCACATCCGAGAACCAGCCGCAGGGCCGCACCGTCTCGCTGGGGATCCCGGCCGAGGAGGCCGCGCGAGCAACCGAGGAGCAACAGCGCTGGGTGCTCGCCGGAGCGCTGCTCGCCATCGCCGCGACGGCGGCGCTCGGCTGGTTGCTGGCGGGTCGCGCGGTGCGTCCGATCGTGGATCTCACCCGTCAGGTCAGCGCCCACAGCGCCTACCCCGAAGCCGACGATCCCCGTCCGCCCGTGGACGGTTCGGGTGTACGGGAGGCCGAGAAACTCGCCGACGCCGTCAACACCATGCTGGCGCGCGTCGACCAGGCACAGTCCCGAACGGCCGCCGCGCTGGAGACCGCGCGCGATTTCGCCGCCGTCTCCGCGCACGAATTGCGCACCCCGCTCACCGCGATGCGCACCGATCTCGAAGTACTGACAACCCTGGACCTGGACGAGGCTCAGCGCACCGAGATCCTGGCCGACCTGCAACGCAGTCAGGGACGCGTCGAGACGACGCTGGCCGCGCTCGAACGACTCGCCACCGGCGATCTGACCAACGCCCGCGATCATGTCGACACCGATGTCGGCGATATCTGCGACCAGGCCGCACACGACGCCATGCGCCACTTCCCCGGTCTCACCGTCGATATCGACACCGACGCCGAATTGGTGACCCGCGGTCTGCCCGCCGGTCTGCGCCTGGCCGTGGACAACGCGCTCGCCAACTCGCTCAAACACGGCCGCGCCACCCGAGCCCTGGTCTCGGCGCACCGCACCGCGCCGGACCGCATCGTGATCACCGTCGACGACAACGGCCGCGGGGTGCCCGCCGAGGAGCGCGCGGCGGTTTTCGAACGTTTCTTCCGCGGCAGCCAGGCCAGTAAGGGCGGATCGGGACTCGGCCTCGCCCTGGTCGCCCAGCAGGCCCAGTTGCACGGCGGGCGCGCGTATTTCGCCGACAGCCCGCTGGGCGGCGCGCGCTTGGTGCTCGAACTTCCGCAGCGCGGTACACACGGCTAGCGCACGCGACCATCGCTGGGTGTCGCGAGCCGTGCACAGCTGTCCACAGTATCGGCGAAGGGTTCCGCCACAACTCGATTCCGGCGAACCGCGAGTTATCCACAGGACATACGAAAACCGGCCGGGTGCGCGGTAGACGGCGACCGCCGACTTTCCGCGTACCCGACCGGTTTCTCAGCCGAGAGTTACTGCTGCGCAATTACCCCTGGGGCTTGGTGACGGTCACCGGCTTGGCCCAGTTGGACAGCGTCACGTTGATCGATCCGTCGCCCTTCTTGATGACCGCGCGGACCAGGTTCGGGCCGGCGCCGGTCGAGGGGGCGGCCGACGGCTGCACCGATTCCGAACCGCTCGGCGGAGCGACATCGGCGATGTAGAGCGTGATCGGGAGCGAGCCGCCACCGTCACCGGACTTCGGCACGATCGGGTCGATGACCGAGGCGTCGATGGTTCCGCTCACCTTGACGACCGCGGTGCCCTCGATGGTCTCGCGTCCTTCGACCTTCGGGTTCTGCACCTTCGCGATGACATTGGCCAGGCCCTTGTCCTTGTCGAGGATGACGCCCGGATCGTAGATCTTCTCCGAGGGACCGAGATCGGCGTACTTGCCGTCCTCGAGCTGCGCCCACATGGACTTGTCGACGACGACGAACTTCGCCTTGATGAACGGCGCGTCCGGCTTGGTGCGGACCTTCGCCTCGCCCTGCGCCGCACCGGCGCCCTGCGGCTGGTTGGTCACATCGGCGGAAACCGTCTCGACCGGCAGGTTCGGGATGTTGGTGACGGCCAGGTTCAGGTGGACCGCCTGCAGGGTCTGGGTGGTCTTGGCGGATTCCTGCACGATCTGGGTGGCTTCCGGCAGCGGGCCGGTCGCCGTCGCCGCGGTGGAAGTGGTGCTCGAATCGTCCGAGCCACAGCCGGTCACGACCGCCGCGAACAGCGAGGCCGCGATCGCGACGGTGCCGAATCGCACCGGCGAAAGCCTGCCGATCCGAGGTTTGAGAGTTGTTGAAGTGCGCGTTGACAAGTCACTCATGTTCTGCCCCCAGAGAGTGCATATGGTCCATCGACCAGGGTTGAAGCCGGCAGCTTCTGCTGTCGGCTGAGTCGTAGTATGCAGCACTTCGCCTGACGGAGAAGCCGTCCCGATTGACCGGGTCCATGCGGCCGACCCTTGGCCGAACCACGGTCTGGAACTGCTGCGGGCGCCGACGTTACCCTGTGATCGGTCTTCTCGCATAGACCCGGGGGCGAACCCGCCGCGACCGCGATACGGGTTAAGGGATTGTTTAGTGAGACGTTAGGCGCTGCAAGCACGATACTGTCCATGAGCATTCGGACGGCAGGTGCGACCAGGGGAAATACCCCGGATCAACCGACTATCGCGCCCCACGCACTTCGCGAGGAATGCCTCGAAAAACCTCCGGCCGGAAGCGATACGGCCGTCCGACCGCGAATCAGCAACGAAGGAACACCGATGACGAACACCCAGCCCGACGTGGATGAGAAGGCCACAACCGAACTGGTCGCCACCGTACCGATCACCGCCGAAACGGCCACCACGGAACAGGGCACCGCCGACCAGTCGGCAGCCGAACAGGAATTCCGTCGGCCTCCCGCTCCGGACGGCCCACCGCCGATCTCGAACGTGTGGGTGTACAACGGCAAAGCCTACGACCTCAGCGACTGGATCTCCAAGCATCCCGGCGGCGAGTTCTTCATCGGCCGTACGAAAAACCGCGACATCACCTCGATCATCGGCTCGTACCACAAGAATCCCGAGGCGGTCGAGCGGATGCTGCAGCGGTATTCGCTGAACCGCGACGCCCTTCCCGAGGACATCCATCCCACCAACAACGCGCCGGACTTCCTGTTCAACGAGGGTTTCGACAGCTGGCGCGACACCCCGAAGTACAGCTTCGACAACAAGGAAGACCTGCTGCACAAGGTCAAGGCGCGGCTGCGCAATCCCGAGCTGGCGGCCCGGATCAAGCGAATGGACACGATCTTCAACATCGTCGTCGCGCTGCTGGCCGTCGCCTACTTCGCGGTCCAGGGTCTGCGACTGGCCGAACCGGGCTGGATGCCGCTGCCGATCTTCGTGATCGCGATGGTGCTGCTGCGCAGTTCGCTGGCGGGCTTCGGCCACTACGCGATCCACCGTGCCCAGAAGGGCATGAACAAGGTCTACACCAACGCCTTCGATTTCAACTACGTAGCGCTGGCGTTCGTCACCGCCGACGGCCACGCGCTGTTGCACCACCCGCACACCCAGAGCGAAGTCGACATCAAGAAGAACGTCTTCACGATGATGATGCGGGTGCCGCGGCTGTACCGGATACCGATCCACACGATCCACAAATTCGGGCACACGCTCACCGGCATGACCATCCGACTGCTCGACGTCTGCAGGCTGACCCGAAAGGTCGGCGTCAAGGAGATGTACGGGACCTGGGGCGGCGCGCTGCCGCATTTCATCGGATCGTTCGGCGTGCGCTTCCTGCTGGTGGCCGAATTGGCGCTGTTCGTCGCGGCGGGTGACTTCCTGGCCTGGGCATTGCAGTTCGTGTTCTCGCTGTGGATCAGCACCTTCCTCGTCGTCGCCAGCCACGATTTCGAATTGGAGACCGAGGAACTGCACACCGATACCGAGGACTGGGGCGTCAACCAGCTCGAGCAGGCCTACGACCTCAAAGTCGTCGGTAACCGCTACGTCGACTGCTTCCTCTCCGCCGGTCTGAGTTCGCATCGCGTCCACCACGTCCTGCCCTACCAGCGCAGCGGATTCGCCAATATCGCCACCGAGGACGTCCTGCGCGAGGAGGCCGCGAAATTCGGCGTGGAGTGGATTCCGGCGAAGAGTTTCTTCACCGACCGGTTCCCGAAACAGATCAGGACCTATCTGCTCTCGCGGTCGGACGAGGCCAAGGAGCGCGATTGGGGCTTCGTCCGCGAGCACTGCTCGCCATCGGCTCTGAAGACCTGCGCCGTCTACACGGTTCAGGGGTTCACCGGAATCGGCACGGTCTGACTCGATTCCGATTCATATCAACAGTTCGTCCGCCACGTCATCCACTCGCAGGCGGTGAGTTCAACACATTTATTTCGAAAGGTAGAGAGTCGTGTCTGTAACGATCGAGGAAGGCAGCGTTCGCAGCCTGGGGACAACCCGCCACCTGGCGGATGGGGAGCACGGGCACGATCTCGCCGAGCGCATGATGCCGCCGGCGCCGCCGATCACAGTGGGTGTGATCGAAAGTATCGCGACGGGTTCGCCCGCACAGGTATTCGACCAGGCCGCGGCCGCCGGACAGGTGGCCGAACTGTTCGGCGACGAACAGCAGCGGACCAGGATCGCCCGTATCTATCAGAAGACCAGAATCGACACCCGTCGCCTGGCGGTCGATCCGCTCGACCCCGAATTCCTGGAATACAGCCGCAAACCCGGCACCATCCGCGAGCGGATGAACCTGTTCTACGAGCACGCGGTTCCGCTGGCCGTCGACGTGGCCGGACGCGCGGTCGCGGGCATCGAGGACAAGTCGGACATCGGAATGCTGGTCTTCGTCACCAGCACCGGCTTCATCGCCCCGGGGGTCGATGTCGCCGTGGTCAAACAGCTGGGCCTCTCGCCCAAGGTCAGCCGCGTCGTCGTGAACTTCATGGGCTGCGCCGCCGCGATGAACGGTATGCGCACCGCCGTCGATTACGTTCGGGCGCACCCGGACAAGAAGGCGATGCTGATCTGCATCGAGTTGAGCTCGGTCAACGCCGTGTTCGACGACGATGTCAACGATGTCATCACCCACAGCCTGTTCGGCGACGGGTGCGGTGCGGTGGTCATCGGCACCAGCCAGGTCCACCAGCCGCTGAAGCCGGGCAGTGTCGTGATCCGCGACAGTTTCAGTCACCTGCTCGACGACGCCGAGGACGGCATCGTGCTGGGTGTGAACAACAGCGGCATCACCTGCGAGCTGTCGGAGAACCTGCCGCAATACATCTACAACGGCGTCGATCCCGTGGTCACCGAGGTCCTCGCGGCCAACGGATTGCGCAAAGCCGATGTCGACCTGTGGGCCATCCACCCGGGTGGACCCAAGATCATCGAGGAGTCGGCGCGCTCGCTGGGCCTCGCGTCCGAGACGGCGGCGCTGAGCTGGGACGTTCTGGCCGAGCACGGCAACATGCTGAGCGTCTCGCTGATCTTCGTGCTGGAACGCATGATCGCGCAGACCGAATCGACCGGCCCGATCTCCACGGGCGTGGCGTTCTCCTTCGCGCCCGGCGTCACGCTCGAAGGCATGATCTTCGACATCATCCGCCGGTGAACCTCACCTCACCGGCATCCTGAGAAAGCACAGAAACCATGCAACTCATCAGATTCCTCATCTCCATCTCCTGGGTGCGGATCGTGGGCGTGATCGCCACGGGCCTCGTGGCGGGTGCGGCCAACACCTACCTGGTGACGCTGATCAACAGCGTCGTCTCTCCCGAGCCGCGCCCCGGTGACCTGCTCCAGCGCTTCGCGCTGACCGGTCTGGTCCTTCTGGTGAGTGGCTTGATTTCCCAGATCCTGCTGATCCGCCTGGCCCAGGACGCCATCTTCCGGCTGCGGGCGGATCTCAGCTCCGGGGTCGTCTCAGCCCCGCTCGAACACCTGGAACGTCTCGGCACCCATCGCCTCATCGCGACGCTCACCGAAGATGTCCGCTCGCTGTCGCAGGCCGTGACCGCGATCCCCGCGATCTGCATCGACGTGGCGACGATCGTCGGTTGCTTCATCTTCCTGGCGATCCTGTCCGGCCCGATCTTCGCGATCACGGTGGCGGGCACGCTGATCGGCATCGCGTGTGTCGAACTGTTCCTCAAGCGGGTGCGGGCCATCTACCACCACGCCCGGGAGAACGAGGACCTGCTGCTGCGCTCGTTCCAGGCCGTGACGCTCGGTATCAAGGAACTCAAACTGCACCGGGGCAGGCGCCGGGACTTCATGGACCGCCACCTGCTCGGGTCCGCGCAGACCCTGCGTGCGCAGAACGTCGACGCCAGCACCAAATTCTCGGTCGCCCAAAGCCTCGGCCAGGTACTGCAACTCGGCACCATGGCGCTGATCCTGTTCGGGATCGCCGCCGCACTCGATCTGCCACGTGACGTCGTGGTCGGCTATGTCCTGGTCACCACCTTCCTCGCGATGCCGATGCAGAACTTCATGCACCGCCTGCCCGACCTGGTGCGCGGTGATGTGGCGCTGGCGAAGATCCGCACCATGAACCTGTCCATGGAGACCCAGCACAACGAGGAGCAACTGCCCTTCACCGACCGTCCCGCGGCCACCGAGGCACGCCTCGAACTGACGAACGTCACCTACACCTACGCCGGTGAGCCCGTGCCGCCGTTCCCGGAGGGGCCGGACGGACCGCCGCCCGGTGGCGGACATCCCGCCGCGGCGCCATCCGGTGACGGACATCCCCCGCATCCGGGCGACCCGCGCGACGGCTCCCGCGAAGGACATCCGGTCGGGCCGCCGCCGGGGGGCAAACCTCCGAAGGGCCGGCACGGGGGGCCGCCGCCGCACGGTGGACACCATCGCCCGCCGCCCGGTGCGGGTCCGGGCGGGCGACCGGATGTCAACGGCCGCAAGCGACTCGACCACGGTGCCCACGGTCAGCAACCGGCTCCGGTCGGCGCGCCCGCCGCGCTCGCGGGCGAGGAAGCCTCCGGATTCCAGCTCGGCCCGATCGACCTGGTCTTCGAACCCGGTCAGATCACCTTCATCGTCGGCGGCAACGGCAGCGGCAAATCGACGCTGGCGAAACTGATCACGGGACTGTATGTCCCGAGGTCGGGATCGGTGGCGCTGAACGGCGAGAAGATCGATCACGAGAACATCGAGTGGTTCCGGCAGAACTCCTCGGCCATCTTCAGCGATTTCCATCTGTTCGAGGACTACCTCGGATTCGATCGGCCCGGTATCGACGCCGAAGTGCACCGCTACCTGGAGGAATTGCAGATCGCGCACAAGGTGACCGTGCGGGACGGGAAACTGTCGACCATCGCGCTTTCCCAGGGTCAGCGTAAACGGTTGGCGCTGTTGACCGCACTGCTGGAGGACCGCCAGATCTATCTCTTCGACGAGTGGGCCGCCGACCAGGAACCCCGGTTCCGCGAGGTGTTCTACGACGAGATCCTCGCCGATCTCAAGCGGCGCGGGAAGACCGTCATCGTCATCACGCACGACGACCGGTATTTCGACCGCGCGGATCAGCTCGTCAAACTGGATTTCGGTCACGTGGCCGTCTGATCGCTGATTCGGCGAATGTCTTGCGGCCCTTACCGAATCCACAGAGAAAGCCCAGCGTCAGCGCAAGATCTCACCCATAATGTCAGCGGTGTGATCGGACAACGCGCCCGCTGGGCCTTCCTCGTCTCCGCGGTCTTCGTTTCGGGCGCCCTCGTCGGCGCGCTCACCTCCTGCTCCGCGACCACGCCGTCTCCGTCCGCGATAGCGCTGGTGAATACCGATACCGGCCCGATCGGCGCGCGCATCGCCCAGGCGATGGAGCAGGACGGCGGCGGATTCGAGTGGGCCGTGGTCGCACCGGGCGCCGCCGATACCGACGACTACGCGGCGGTGATCACCCTGCCCGCCGATCTCACCGAGGCCATGGGCACCCTCGCGAGCCCGAATCCCCGGTATGCCGAGGTCAGAGTCGCTACCAATGACGCCGCCGACGAGGACCTGGTGCGCGAGGCGACCGACCGGGTCACCCACCGCATCGGGGCAGCCGGGGTGGACGCCGCACTCGCCGCCGTCAGCCAGGCCAGGTCCCAACTCAGCGGAGTACAGTTCACCGCCCAACTGCTCGGCGCGGGTGTGAACGCGGCCGCCGCCGGTGCCGACCAGTTCAGCGGCGGCGCGGAGCAATTGCTGGGATTCCTCGATTTCGCGAAAGAGGGTTCGGCGCAACTCACCTCGGCCATCGCGATCCTCGACCAGACGGTCGACGGGGCTGCCGCCCAGGCGAATCAGCTTGCCGCCGCCCTGGATTCGACCGATGTGACGATCGCGCAGGTTCAGCGGACCGCGACCGGCGTGAGCTCCGGTCTCGACCAACTGTTGCCGCTACTGCGCGCCCTGCCCTTCGCCGGTGATCCCGCACTCGCCGACATCATCGCGAAACTCGACGGCCTGCGCGATATCTCCGGTCAGGCGGGCGCACAATTGGACGGCCTCGACCTGCTGGTCGGCGGCGCGGTGGATCCCGACACCGATCTCGCAACCCTCCTGCGCACCGTCGTCGGCCGGTTACAAGGCGCGAGCGCGCAATTGAACGAGGGCGCGAAACTGGCCGAGGGCCTGCCCGAACTCGCCGACACCGGCGGAGCGCAACTCGTCGACGCGATCGGGCAGCTGACCAGCGGCGTCAGCCAATTGCAGAGCGTCGTCGGCACGCTGAACGCGCAGACCGGCAAGGCGATGGAAACGCTGCCGATGCGTAGCACCGCCCAGCAGTCCGCGATCGCCCTGGCTCTCACCGATCCGGTCCGGATCGTGCGGGAGTGAGATCGACACCGCCGCCCCGTCACATTCGGATCAGCTCCCGCCCTGCCGAGCGGCCGTCCCGTCGATCACGCGCCCGCGGGCAAGGTGGGCACCACCTTCTCCGCCAACGCCAATCCGAGCTCACAGGTATCCAGCTCCCCGGTCAGCAGGCTGGATCGCGGATTGTCGACATCGAATTCGAGACTTCCGCCCTTGATCTCCACATTCACGGTGCAGACCTCGGGACCGCGAGCCTCGCTTCGGTGCGCGATCGTCGCCGACCTTCCGCCGACCGTCGCCTCACGGCCCATGGTGTAGAAAGTCTTGCGCACGAAGGGCAGGGTCATATTCGTCATCCGGATCGACACCGAATATCCGTTGTTCTTGACCCATTTACACCCTCGCCACCGCACCCCGTCCGGCGCGTCGGCATCCGCCTGTCCGGTGCCGCGCAAGCGCTCCGAACCCAAGACGCCCTGCGGAACATCCGCGCACGGGTGGTACGACTCGGGCGGACTCGTCTCCAGCCCCAGACTGTTCACCGATTTCGCCGCCTCCCCTGAATCTCCTTTCGATGCCCCACAACCCACCGCCATCAGCGTCACGATCACAAGACCGACGCCCGCGACAACCCGCATATTTCCCCCGATTCCCCTGCACGGCTTGCACTTCCACGCCGACTATAGGCAGAAGGCAACGGCGCTCACACGGCAATCGAACGACAACGGGGAGTACTCCTCGTCACTGTCGGCACGACCATGATCAGGCTTGCGCGAGCGCAACATTCGTGCCTGTCCGGCGGCGTCCCGATCACGCGTCGGCGGCCGCCCCGCCTCGAACCTCTCGCGCTGTGTACAACCCCCGCTACGAAACGACGAACGGCCCGTGCTCCACCGGGGAGCACGGGCCGTTCGGGTGCCGGGGTCAGGCGGCGTTGATCAGATCGATCACGAAGACCAGTGTCTTACCGGCGAGCTGGTGTCCCGCACCGGCCGGACCGTAGGCGAGCTGCGGCGGGATGGTCAGCTGGCGACGGCCGCCGACCTTCATGCCGGGGATGCCGTCCTGCCAGCCCTGGATCAGGCCGCGCAGCGGGAAGCTGATGGATTCCCCACGGCTCCAGGAGGAGTCGAATTCCTCGCCGGATTCGAATTCGACGCCCACGTAGTGCACCTCGACGGTGCCACCGGGTACGGCTTCCTTGCCTTCGCCCTCGATGATGTCCTTGATCACGAGTTCGGTGGGCGCGGGGCCTGCCTGGAATTCGATCTCCGGCTTGGTCATTCGGCTATCTCCTTCGATAGATGAGGATGTGCGGATCTTGATCGTGTTCTGACGCCGGGTCTCAGCGGTTGTCGATACCGGCGTAATCGCGTGCGCCGTACCCGGTGTAGATCTGACGCGGGCGGCCGATCTTCAGCGGCTCGCTGTGCATTTCCCGCCAGTGCGCGATCCAGCCGGGGAGTCGGCCCATCGCGAACAGCACGGTGAACATGCGGGTCGGGAAACCCATCGCCTTGTAGATGACGCCGGTGTAGAAGTCGACGTTCGGGTACAGCTGACGGGAGACGAAGTACTCGTCGGTGAGCGCGGCTTCCTCGAGCGCCTGGGCGATATCGAAGAGTTCGTCGTCGCCGCCGAGTTTCTGCAGGATGTTGTCGGCGTGCTTCTTGGCGATCGCGGCGCGCGGGTCGTAGTTGCGGTAGACGCGGTGTCCGAAGCCCATGAGCTTCACCCCGTCTTCCTTGTTCTTGACCTTGCGGATGAACTCCTTGACGTCGCCGCCCTGAGCCTTGATGTCGTCGAGCATCTCCAGCACGGCCTGGTTGGCGCCGCCGTGCAGCGGACCCCACAGGGCGTTGATGCCGCCCGAGACCGAGGTGAACAGGTTCGCGTCCGACGAGCCGACCAGACGCACGGTCGAGGTGGAGCAGTTCTGCTCGTGATCGGCGTGCAGGATGAGCAGCATGTCCAGCGCCGCGGCGACCTCGGGATCCACCTCGTACGGCTCGGCCGGGAATCCGAAGGTCATGCGCAGGAAGTTCTCGACCAGACTCAGCGAGTTGTCCGGGTAGAGGAACGGCTGGCCGACCGACTTCTTGTACGAGTAGGCGGCGATGGTCGGCAGCTTCGCCAGCAGTCGGATGGTCGACAGTTCGACCTGCTCGGGATCGCGCGGGTCCAGCGAGTCCTGGTAGTACGCCGACAGGGCGTTCACCGCGGAGGAGAGCACCGGCATCGGGTGCGCGTTGCGCGGGAAGCCGTCGAAGAACCGCTTGAGATCCTCGTGCAGCAGGGTGTGCCTGCGGATCCGGTCGGTGAAATCGTCGAGCTGGGCCTGCGTCGGTAATTCACCGTAGATCAACAGGTAGCTGACCTCGATGAAGGTCGAGGTGCCCGCGAGCTGCTCGATCGGGTAACCGCGGTAGCGCAGGATGCCCTGTTCACCGTCGATGTAGGTGATGGCCGACTTGGTCGACGCGGTGTTGGTGAACCCGGGGTCGTAGGTGACGTACCCGGTGCTGGCCAGCATTTTGCCCAGATCGACGCCGTCGTTGCCTTCGGAGGCTTCGGCGATCGTCATGGCGTATTCGCCACCGGGGTAGCTAAGCACCGGCTTGGCGTCGTTGATGTGGTCTTTTTCGGGCACGGAAGGATCCCTCTCAGGCTAGGACCGTCGGCATCGAAGTGCGGTCGGCACGGCGGTGCGATTACCTAGACGCTAGTCGCTGTCCACGGGGCCCGACCACGAGGGTGCCCGCACGAGAACCTCACAAACATGCTTCTCGCACGTGAGCATATTGCGTTGTCGCGGCGAGTGTGCTTACGGATGCGGCACGGCGTCACGGCATCTCGGAGTTCACTCGATCCGCGTCACCACCGGCTCCTGTCGAGGTGAGCGCGTCACCGTGTATCGAATGAAGGCCGGGAAGGCCAGCGCCGCGACGACCACTCCGATGACGACGAGAACGCCGCCACCCGCCGCCGCGACAGCGGTACCCAGGCTCGCGGCGGCAAAACCGTGGGCAACATCACCGATGCGCGGGCCACCGGCGACGATGACGATGAAGACGCCCTGTAATCGGCCGCGCATCTCGTCGGTGGTCACCGCCTGGAGCATGGCGATGCGCAACGCCGCCGACACCATGTCGACCGCGCCGCCGAATGCCGAGCACGCCAGCGCGATCCACAACCCGACACCGATCCCGAGGCCGTGTCCGGTCAACCCGACCGCGGCCCCGAACCCGATCATCGCCACACCCCACAGCGCGATGCAGACCACGACGGCCAGGCCCTGACGCCGTACGTGGGAGATCCATCCGGAGAACACTCCGCCGAGTACCGCGCCGACGGACATGGACGCGAACAGCAGGCCGAGTGCCACGCCGCCCTCGGCCGGGTCGCGGAAGGTTTCGTGCGCGATCTGCGGGAACAGTGCCCTCGGCATGCCGAACACCATCGCGATCACGTCGACGAGGAACGAGGCGAGCAGGATGCGCTGGGTCGCCAGGTAGACGAAACCGTCGAGCACGGTGCGCAATCCGGCGGTGCGCGCGTCGCCGGTCGGCGGGATCGCGGGCAGTTTCCACACCGCCCAGATGGTGGCGAGCAGCGCGACGGCGTCGATCAGGTAGAGCGTGGAAAGGCCGACGACCGGGATGAGCACACCCGCGAGTACCGGTCCCGCGATCGCCCCGGTCTGCTGCACCGTCATGCTCAGCGCGCTCGCCGAGGCGAGGTGTTCGGTCGGGAGCAGACGCGGGATCGCGGCGCTGCGGGTCGGCTGATTGACCGCGAACAGCGCCTGCTGGGCGGCGAACAGCACCAGGATTACCCAGACATTGTCCAGTCCGGCGGCGGCCTGGGCCCAGAAGGCGAGCGCCGTCAGCCCGGTGCCCACATTGGTGATGAGCATCAGCCTGCGCCGGTCCATCACATCGGCGAGCGCACCGCCCCACAGGCCGAACACGATCAGCGGGACCAGGCCGAACAGACCCGCCAACCCCACGTATCCGGAACTGCCGGTGATCTGGAACAACTGCTGCGGCACCGCGACCACCGCGAGCTGCGATCCGATGACGGTGACGATATTACTGGTCCACAACCGTCGGAAGTCCGGATAGCGCAGCGGGGTGGTGTCGGCGAGCAGTTTCACCGGCGGCAGCGTAATGACGCGGTCAGCGGCGCAGAAGGGTTGGGATCATCACAATCGTGAGGACACCGGATTCACGGCTGCAATCGGTCGACGATCTGCCGTCCCGCGTCGATGCGCACCCTGATCCGGTTGTGCAGCCTGCCGCGCCGTCCCTGCCAGAATTCGACTTCGTCGGGGCGCAGCAGATAGCCGCCCCACCGCGGCGGCACCGGAATATCGTCGACGTCGGCGAAGCGGGCGGTGGTCTCGGCCAGCACCCGGTCCATTTCCGCGCGTGAACCGATCGGCCGCGATTGGTGCGACGCCCACGCGCCGAGTTGGGAATCCCGAGGCCGCGACCGCCAGTACACGGTGGTCACCTCGTTCGGCACCTTGTCGACCGGTCCGCGCACATGTATCTGCCTGCCGAGCGCGGGCCACAGAAAGGTCGCGGCGGCGAACGGGATCTCGGCCAATTGGCCGCCCTTGGCCGAATCGTAATTCGTGTAGAAAGTCACACCTTCGGGCGAGAGCCCTTTACACAGAACTGTTCGCGATACCGGGCGCGGCGATCCGCTCGCGAGCGAGACGGTGGCGAGCACCATCGCATTCGGTTCGGCCGCGCCGACCGCGGTCGCCTGTTCGATCCAATGGCGAAGCAGCGGCTCCCAGCCACCGGCCACCCAGGTCTCGTCCAGATCGGTGTCCTCACCGCTGCCGAAATGGGCGACGCCGTAATCCACGCGCATCGCGGCCAGATCGGCGGTCGCGGCGTATTCCGCGGCTTGCCGACCGTGCGATGAATTGTCCAGGTCACGCATGGGCCAGACGTTACTCCGCGGTAGCAGCGAGCTAAGGTTTTGGTGATCGGCATGTGCTCGGCGAAAAGCACCCAATTCGGCGAGGAATCATGCGACCCGAAGTGCAAGGAGAGTCACACATGACTACCAGCCCCGCGGTTTCCGGCGGTAAGACCGCCGTACCGAGCGATTTCGTCAGCGGCCTCGAGGGTGTGGTGGCATTCACCACCGATATCGCCGAGCCGGACAAGGACGGCGGGGCGCTGCGCTACCGCGGCGTCGACATCGAGGATCTGGTCGGCGGCCAGGTCACCTTCGGTGATGTGTGGGCACTGCTTGTCGACGGGGAATTCGGGCGCGGCCTGCCGCCCGCCGAACCCTTCCCGCTGCCGGTGCACACCGGCGACGTGCGCGTCGACGTGCAGGCCGGTTTGGCCATGCTCGCCCCGATCTGGGGATACCAGCCATTACTCGACATAGACGACGAGACCGCGCGCGAGAATCTGGCTCGCGCCTCGGTCATGGCGCTGAGCTATGTCGCGCAGTCCGCGCGCGGTATCTACCAGCCCGCGGTCCCGCAGAAGAAGATCGACGAGTGCACCACGGTCACCGAGCGATTCATGACCCGCTGGAAGGGTGACCCGGACCCCAAGCACACCGAGGCCATCGACGCCTACTGGGTGTCGGCCGCCGAACACGGCATGAACGCCTCCACCTTCACCGCCAGGGTCATCGCCTCCACCGGCGCCGACGTCGCGGCCTCGCTGTCCGGCGCGATCGGCGCGATGTCCGGCCCGCTGCACGGCGGCGCGCCCGCCCGCGTCCTCCCGATGATCGAAGAGGTCGAGAAGTCCGGTGACGCGCGGGCTCTGGTCAAGGGCATCCTGGACCGCAAGGAGAAGTTGATGGGCTTCGGTCACCGGGTGTACCGGGCCGAGGACCCGCGCGCCCGCGTGCTGCGCGCCACCGCCCAGCGTCTGGACGCCCCGCGTTTCGAGGTCGCGGCGGCCCTGGAGCAGGCGGCGCTGGCCGAACTGCGTGAACGCCGTCCCGACCGCGCCATCGAGACCAACGTCGAATTCTGGGCAGCGGTGATCCTCGACTTCGCCGAGGTGCCCGCCCACATGATGCCCGCCATGTTCACCTGCGGCCGGACCGCAGGCTGGTGCGCGCACATCCTCGAGCAGAAGCAGCTCGGCAAACTGGTACGCCCCGCGGCGATCTACACCGGTCCCGATCCGCGCCGCCCGGAGGACGTCGCGGGCTGGGCGACCATCACGCACGCCTGAGACCCGGTCCGAACCACCCGCACGAGCCGGGCGTCGGTTGGAGAGCGCGCACTCTCCGCGACGCCCGGCCCGTGCGCTGTCGTACGGGGACTGCCTCGAAACGCTGTCCGATCACCGAGGAACTGTCCGAACATCCCGCGCGTCCGGCGACCCGGCCTCGGTGGTCCCTACCGTTCGCCCAGCGACGCCGTCCAGTCGACGGCGACGGATTCGCCGCGATCGACGGTGAAGAACGCGACCTCGAGATGTTGGCCCAGGTCGACCAGTCCGATGGCCGCCAGCGGAACCGGCTGGACCAGGCGCACCCGCCACGGTGTCGGCTCGTCCCACGCCCGCAGTTCGAGGTCGAGTCGCAGCACCGGATCATCGATGCCGGAGTAATCGGCGGCCACGGGCGCGGCGGCGAGAACCGTGGCGTCGGCCCGGCGGCCGTCGGCGAGGGTCTTGGCGACGCTGACCCGCCGCGCCTCCCCGATCTCGGGCAGGTAGAGCACCAGCCGGTCTCGATCGCCCGGGTCGACGCGACAGCGGACCACGTCGCCCGGCTGCGCCCATTTCAGATCTTCCGCGCGCATCCGCTGCCTGACGCGGGTCTCGTACGGCGCGATCCCGTCGACGACCACGCGGACCAGGAACACGTGCCCGCCCCCACCGTCGCCCGCACCCGGTAGTTCGAAACCCGCGACCGTCGAACCGCGGCGAACGCCGAGGACGGTCGCCACCCCCTCGGTGCCACGCATCAGGAGTTCGCGCCGCGCCTCCCCGGACAGAGCGCCTGCCCGCGACCCCCGATTCCGCGACCGCGCACGCCACTCCGAGCCCATCGACGCGATACTCATGCCCGCACCCGGCCCACCCTGTGCTCGCTCATGGCGGCCTACGTTAGCCGCACTGTGGTACACGACACACCGATAGCGCGTCGGACTGCTCCGGGGAGGGCGTGTCGCGTTGACACCGCGCCCATCGAGGGACCTCCCCGGATCACCGTCGACGGCCGAGAAGTCGGCGCGACGACCGAGTTTCCCCGGTTGTGAAAACAAACACAGGTGTCACCACCGACAACTCCCGCACCACCCGTACAGACAGTCACTATCGCCCCTGGCGCACCTCTGGCAAACCCGTCGGACATCGGGAAGGCGTCGGCCTCGCGCGGCGCCGCGCGAGGCCGTGACCCACGACCAGGTGACCGACCCGGTGGTTCACGTCAGCAATGTCTCCGCAACCTCCGCACCCCCCACAGCCCGCAGGTCCGGCACGCTTTAGGCTTGTTCGCATGACCACTGCGTTCCCGACGATCCCCGACGACCTCAAGCCCGCCGACGGACGGTTCGGCTGCGGCCCCTCCAAAGTTCGCCCCGAGCAGTTGCAGTCCCTGGTGAACGTCGGCGCCTCGGTGTTCGGAACCTCGCACCGGCAGAAACCGGTGAAAGACGTGGTCGCGCGCGTGCGCGGCGGCCTGCGCGAACTGTTCTCACTGCCCGACGGTTACGAGGTCGTCCTCGGCAACGGCGGCACCACCGCGTTCTGGGACGCCGCCGCCTTCGGCCTTATCCGCGAGCGTTCGCTGCACCTCACCAACGGTGAGTTCTCCAGCAAATTCGCCGCCGTCGCCAAGGGCAATCCGTTCATCGGCGACCCGATCGTGGTGTCGTCGGAGCCGGGCAGCGCACCGGAGCCGGTATCGGATCCGTCGGCCGACCTCATCGGCTGGGCGCACAACGAAACCTCGACCGGCGTCTCCATTCCGGTGCAGCGTCCCGCCGGTTCGGGCGACGCGCTGATCGCCATCGACGCCACCTCGGGCGCGGGCGGTCTCCCGGTCAACATCACCGATGCCGACGTCTACTACTTCGCCCCGCAGAAATGCTTCGCCGCCGACGGTGGCCTGTGGGTGGCGCTGATGAGCCCGGCCGCGCTGGCCCGGGTCGAGGAGATCAAGGCCTCGGGTCGCTGGACCCCGGAATTCCTGTCGCTGCCGATCGCCATCGACAACAGCACCAAGGATCAGACCTACAACACGCCCGCGTTGGCGACACTGTTGCTTTTCGCCGATCAAATCGAATGGCTCAACGGCAACGGCGGCCTGGATTGGGCGGTCAAGCGCACATTGGATTCGTCCTCGCGGCTGTATTCGTGGGCCGAGTCGAGCGAATTCGCCACGCCGTACGTCGCGGATCCGACACACCGTTCACAGGTCGTCGGAACCATTGATTTCGACGATTCCGTCGACGCCGCCGCGGTCGCGAAGGTGCTGCGCGCCAACGGGATCGTCGATACCGAGCCTTATCGCAAACTGGGCCGCAACCAGTTGCGCGTCGGTATGTTCCCCGCGATCGACCCCGAAGACGTGAGCCTTCTTACGCGTAGCATCGACTGGGTCGTCGAGAAACTGGTCTGATAACCGGAATAAGAAAATCCGGTAACCGCTACAAATCAGCAAACCCCGGGCCGCGACGACAACTCCGGATTCGAATCCCACGGGAACCGAGTTCGCGAGTGTCGATCGTGGCCCGGTTTTTCATGAAAATTGGCCGCTTCGAACGGAATCGGAGGGTCGCGCGCAGTCGCGGCAAACCGAGACGAACAGAGCAGACTAGCGGTTCCGAAGGCCTGTCCGCAGATTTTCGGCCCGCGTGTCTTGCCTCGAGATCAGCGACTGTGCACTACTGTTTCGAAACAGTGGGCGGTGTCGCGAGCCGACGCGATAAGGAGGCAGTGGTGCGTGAACTTCGAGTGATCGGGGTGACGCCCGACTCCACGCACATCGTGTGCATCGACCCAGAGTCAGGAACCAAGTACCGGTTGCCCGCCGACGACAAACTTCGCGCGGCGGCACGTGGCGACCTCGCTCGATTCGGCCAGATCGAGATCGAAATGGAAGCGACCATGCGTCCACGAGATATCCAGGCCCGTATACGAGCCGGTGCCTCCGTCGATCAGGTCACCGCGGAATCCGGGATGCCGATGAGCCGCGTGGAGCGTTTCGCGTACCCGGTTCTGCTGGAACGGGCCCGCGCGGCCGAATTGGCGCAGAAGGCACATCCGGTACGCACCGACGGTCCCGCCGTGGAAACGCTCATCGATATCGTCACCGCCGCTTTCACCGAGCGCGGGCACACCCTCGAGAATGCCGAATGGGATGCCTGGAAGGACGAGAAGGGCTTCTGGGTCGCCCAGTTGCAGTGGCAGAACGGGCGTTCCGAGATCGCCGCGCACTGGCGCTACCAGCCGGACGCCCACGGCGGTTCGGTCTCCCCGCTCGATGATCCCGCCTCGGATCTGATCGACCCGGATTTCGGTCGCGCGCTGCGCGGTCTGGCGTCCATCCTGCCCGCGCAGTCCGAGTTGGAGGCGACGGCCGCGCCCGAACCGGTCATGGAGTCGACCCGTCCGCCGCGCGAAAGCACCGCGACGCCCTCACGTCCGGCGCCGAGGCCCGCGATGGACGAGTACTACGAGCGGCGTGCCGTCGCGGCAGGTGGTTCGCCCGCGGCGATTCCGGCGACGAACGGTTCGGGTACCGGGTCGGCTGTCGCGGCGCCCGCCGCGAACGGTTCCGGCCCGAAGGCGCCCGCCGCCACCGCACCCGCGGCCAACGGTGCGGTTCCCAAGGTTCCAGCGGCCACCGCACCCGTGGTGAACGGTTCCGCCGCCACGGTCGCGGCCTCGCCCACGACGGCTCCCCCGGCGGCCCCCGCCGCCGCGACGACACCTGCCGCGAGCACACCGACTCCCCCGGCTACCGCCCCCGCGGCGTCCGCGACACCGCAGCCGCCCGCCGAGGATCCGGCCAAACCCGCCGCCAAACCCGCACCGGCGAAAACCAATCGGAACAAGCGCGGCAAGGCTCCTATGCCGTCCTGGGAAGACGTCCTGCTCGGCGTCCGCAGTTCCGGTCACTGAGTACGGTCCACGCGCGGTGGATGCCGACCGGAGTCGGTCGCATCCACCGAATACCGTGATCGAGTTTGCTGGCCGAGCCGATCGGGTTGCTGGAAGTTGCGAATCACGAAAATCTGGGGCTCGCTGGCGTGTTCGGTAGCCGAAGCCGTGCGGCCGAGCCCTTTTTGCGCGTAGATTTCTCGGTGTCGTCCGACGTCGGCGCGGGTAGTTCGCGGTGACGGCGCGTCGGCAACAATACCGCTAGTTTGCTAGAAGTTCGCGGAGCTATTTCTCGCAATTCGGGAGGTGCCGGAAATGCTGTCCAAAGCTTCTTCCCTCTGGTACGTCGACGCACCGGACCCGACGGCGGTGCTCCGCGCGAACCACGACCCGGATCCGGATGCCGCACTGGCGCTGGCCACACAGCTCTACGCCGACCACGATGTCGTGCCCGCCACGGTGGGCACCCTCGGCGTCTGCGCGGGCCCGGACCAGGGCGAGGTCTACATCGGCTGCTATCCCGGTGTCACCGTGGTGTGCTCGCCCCAATCCGCCCAGGTCTACCCGACCGCGCTGCCGGAACTGCTGGTCCGCCCGCTGGCCTCGGAGCACACCTACCTCGTCGCTTTCGACACCGCGCACGGCTGGGGCGCGTACGCGCAATGGGAGCGGGGCGAATTCCGCCGTGCCTTCAGCGCGACCCGGGTGAACATCCTCGAAGACGAGGGTCTGCCCCGAGTCTGGGAGCGGCCGTTCTGGGCGGGTGAACACCCCGTCGACTGGCAGCCGGGAGAAATGCCCGACCCGCAGGCCCTGCCGTTCGACCCACCCGATTTCGCGGACGCGGCGAACAATCAATGGCTCGGTTTCCACTACCGCACGGGCGCCGGGGACGAGTCGGCACTCGCACCGGGTGATATCTCGGTCTGCGGTTTCACCCTGCTCCCGAAGGGGCATCGGACCGATCCGGCCGAGGTGATCCCCTCCCCGAAGCGTGCCGTCGACGGAACGGCAAGGCGTCGTGGAATTTTCGGCTGGCTCGGCGGCGACCGGGTGTCCCAGCACGAGTGAGCCGCTTCGGCCGAACGAACAAGCCCTAGAGTGCCGACAGACCCGTGACGACGAGCGCGAACCACGCGAGCACCACGCCCGCGGCGATACCGGCGATGACCCAGCGGGTGACCGGGGTGGTGCGCCAGCGCCACGCCGTGGGCGCGGCTCCGCCCGCCGCGACGAGGTTGACGAGCACCGAGAGAACGGGGTGTACGCGGGCCAGCGCCTCGCCGAACGAATAGACGGCGGCGGCCGACAGCACGGCCACCATGACCGCGACCGTGACTCCCGCCGCCCACGGGGTCGGATCGCGGTACTCCGGATAGGGCCGATAGGGCTCGTAGGCCCCCCTGTCGTTCACGACAACCTCACTCGTTCATAGAACGCCATCGCGGCGGCCGTCGCCACATTGAGCGAATCGGTGCCGGGCGACATCGGGATCCTGGCCCGGATATCGGTGGCTGCCATCGCCTCCTCGGTCAGCCCCGGACCTTCCGCGCCGAGCAGCAGCGCCACGCGGTGCCCGGTCATGGCGGTCGCGAGATTCACCGCCGCCGGGTTCGGGGTGAGCGCGATGATCTGGAAACCCCCGGCACGAAGTAGTTCCAGCCCGTCCGGCCAGGTCGGCAATTGCGCGAACGGCACCCGCAGCACATGCCCCATGGAGACCCGGACCGCACGCCGGTAGAGCGGATCCGCGCAACGATCCCCGAAGAGGATCGCGTCCGCGCCCAATCCGGCGGCGTTGCGGAACATCGAGCCCAGATTCTCGTGGTCGTTGATACCTTCCAGCACCGCTACGGTCCGCGCCGTGACCAGCACCTCGTCCACGCGCAACGGCTCCGGCCTCGGCGCGACCGCGAGCACTCCGCGATTCAGATGGAATCCGACAACCTCGGCCATCACCTCGGGATCGGCCCGGTAGTACGGCACATCCACATCCGCGAGATCCTCGGCCAACTGCTCGTACCGCTTCCCCACACCGAGCAGCGCGCTCGGCCGGAACCGCGATTCGAGCATCCGCTGCACGACCACCACCCCTTCGGCGATCACCAGCCCCTTGCGGCCGGGCAGATCCGGTCTGCGGTCCGCGGAGGACAGATCACGGAAGTCGTCCACCCTCCCGTCAGCGGGATCCTCGATATCGATCACTTCGGCCACCGCTACATCCTGCCGGGCCCGCCCACCCGTCGTGCCGCAGGTCCTGTCACGACCCCGCGACGCCGCAACTCGAGGACCTGCCCGGCGCGAGCGTTCGCGGGGACTATTTCGCCGTACCCTGGATCCTATGAAGCCGATTCAGCTGGTCCTCAATATCCTGTGGCTCATCTTCGCCGGATTCTGGATGGCGCTGGGCTACATTCTGGCCGGAATCATCTGCTTCCTGCTGTTCTTCCTGGTCGTGCCCATCCCGTTCGGGATCGCCTCGTTCCGGATCGCCGGGTACGTGCTGTGGCCGTTCGGGCGAACCACGGTCGACAAACCCGGTGCGGGCACCGGGTCCATGCTCGGCAACATCATCTGGTTCATCTTCGCCGGGTGGTGGCTGGCGCTGGGGCATCTGCTCACCAGCATTCCGCTGTTCGTGTCGATCATCGGAATCCCGTTCGGCTGGGCGAATCTCAAGTTCATCCCGCTGTCGCTGTTCCCGCTCGGCAAGGACATCGTCGAGAGCGATCAGGCCTTCGGCGGGCGCTGATCGCGCTACTCCGATTCGGAGACGATCTGCTTCATGATCCCGACCGCCTGGGTCAACACCACCAGTTGTTCGTCGGTGAGGGTGGAGAGCTGTTCGGTCATCCAGGCTTCGCGCGCGCTCGCCTCGTCGGCGATGAGCGCGCGGCCCGCGGGTGAGAGCGAGACGATGATCTGCCTGCCGTCGGTCGGATGCGGTTTGCGCACGACCAGGTCCAGATCGGTCAGTGACGCGATGACCCTGGTCATCGACGGCGGCTGGACTCGTTCCTTCGCGGCCAGCGCCCCCGGTGTCATGGCGCCGTCCCGATTGAGGGTGGCGAGCGCGGAGAGTTGGGTCAGCGAAATCTGTGCGTCGGCGCGCCGACCCCGCAAATGTCGCGTCAGCCGAACCACCGCCAGTGAGAGTTCACCGGCGAGAGCTCGAACATCCGATGGCGTTGTCACAGAGCGAAACGATACGGGACCGGCCGACGGGGGGACGCCGCTTCCCGACGCTAGGCTGGGGCGGTGCCCCCCGAAGTCCCGCAGATCCCGCCGCGCCTGACCGACCCGCGTCCCGTGCTCGCGGTCGGCAGCGCCCTCTGGTTGATCGCCACGGTCGTGGTGTTCGCCGGCGGTGACCAGTGGGAATCGGCGCGGCCGGTCTGCCTGATGGGGTTGGCCGTCGGACTGCTCGGCACAACGATCTTCCTGATCCAGCGCCGCGGCGCTCGTCGCGGCGACAAGGGCGCGCAGACCGGGCTGTAGTGCCGCTCCCACTCAACCGATCTCGAATTCGTCGCTGATTCCGGTGAAGGGGCGCAGGGTCGCGTCCGTGCCGAGCGCGTCGGCGATATGCACGAAGCGGTAGCGTCCCGGTTCGGCGTCACCGGGAATGTCCCAGGTGAACCGGGCCACCGACTCGGCGACCGCCCGCTTGCTCCAGTGGTAGCGCACCGCCCACTCCCCCTCGTTCGCGACGCGCGTCCAGCCACCGGACGCGGTGCGCCGCTGCACTTCCAGGAAGGTCGCGTTGCGCCGCGGATTGTGTTTCGGGTGCGCGGAGACGAATTCCACCGCCGCCCGCTCGCCACGCCGATGGGCGGCGGCCGGTTGACTCAGCACATCGCCGAAGGCGCGGCCCTGCGGCGTGGCGTCCGGCCCGGGAGCGGGCACGAAATTCGGTTGCATATTCGAGATGTCGCGCGGCGCCGGACCGCGTTCGATCGCCGTCCGGGCCGCGAAAGCGGTTGCGAGCCTGGTGAATTCCTGAAGGTAGGCGGGAAGTGTGTAGCGGCCGAACAGGGTCGAGCCGCCTTCGTACTGCTGCGCGTCGTATTCCTCCGGCGTGGTGACGTATTCGTGGTACGCGTTGGCATAGCCCTGCATGAGCACCTGCTCCTGGTCGACGCCGAGTGCCGCCGCGACCGCGCGTCGGATACGCAGCCCGGCGACGATGGTGAACTCACCGCCGCCGCCGGCCAGATAGAGCTCACCGATGCGCATGATCTGGATCGGCACCACATTCGGCACCCACGGCGCGGGCGGCAGCAGACCGAGCGGCGCGACGATCGCCTTGGGCGCCTGGGCATCCGCGAGCCAGGCGGGCGCGGGCGCGGTCGGATCGCCGATGGCTTCGAGGAACGGATTGCGCACGCCCTCGGGTATCGGCAGCCCTGGCAGGCCGGGACCGTCCTCCACGCTGCCCGCGATCAGGGCGACGCCCGCGGCGGCGGGCGCGGTGTGGCCCGATCTGCCGTCGGGGGTGAAACGTCCGTCGACGGCGATATCGGCGAGGTCGATGTAGCACAGCAGCGCGTCCACCGGACCGGCCATCGACCTGGCCGATCCGAGGGCGTCCTTCGACGCCTCGTACTGCCGCTCACCGATGATGCGGGTGTTCTCGAACTCGTCCTCGGTCGGGCCGGAGGTGGGGCGCAGATTCAGATTCGGGGACATGTCACCGGCGTTGGTCTGGGCGAAGGCCGCGATGAAATCCGGTGCGCCGTCCAGGTATCGGACGCCGTGGTCGATATGTTCGTGCGCGAAGGAGGCGTACCCCTTGTTGTCGGAGCTGATGAGGCGATTCGAATTGCTCATCGACGTGTTGTGGGTGGCGTACCAGGTGATCGCGCCGACTCGCTTGCCGCCCTTGACGATCGACAGCGCGGTCACCGCGGGGTCGATGGCATCGGGGAAGTATCGCCGGTCCGATTCCGGATTGCGATCGAAGGCGACCCGGGAACGATTCACACTCGCGTTGTGCAATTCGGCGCGGCCGAGCGCGAGGGTCGCGGGTCCGAGATCGGCGTGCGCCGCCTCGATCGCCTCCACGATGCCGTTCACCTCGGCGTCGTAAACCTGTTGCTGGAAACCGAGAATGGACAGGTTGTAGGCGTAGTCGTGGCTGGAGCCGCCGCAGGTGGCGTGCGAATGCGTCGAGGTCAGCATGACGTTCTGCTCGGTGTACAGATCACCGAACCGGCGCGCGAGTTCCCGCATGACGCCGCGGTGCACCGACTGGAAGATCATGCCGTTCTCGGCGACGACGTAGACGACGCGGCGGCCTGCCGCCTCGATGACGAAGGCCCGGGCGCGCGGACGCAAATGGATTCCGGCGGTGGTCTGTTCCAACTGCGAATAGCCCATCATCCCGCATTCGGCGGCCGGGCCGGTGAGGTCGGAGATGCCGAGTCCGATCCGATAGACCTCCGTCGCGGGGGCGGCCGTCGCTGTCGCGCCGAACATCTCGGTCGCGCCGGGCAGAGCGACCGCGGCAAGGGTAGCCGAACCCGCGACGGTGCGGGCCAGAACGGTTCTGCGTGACACAGGCATACGCGTCTCCTTCATCCGGATGGCAGCGAACCACATAACTGGACAAACGTCCAGTCGAGATTTCTGGTCACGGCGAATTGACTGCGCGCGCGCCGGACGCTTAACTCGCACAGGTGTCCTCCCGATTGAGCGTCGAAGAACGACGGGCCCACCTTATCGAGGCGGCGATCGGCCTTGCCGAGAAAAAGGGCGTTGCCGGTGTGACCACGCGCGATGTGGCTCAGGCGGCAGGCGTTTCGCTCGGTGTGGTGCATTACTGTTTCGAAAACAAGGACGCGCTGATGACCGAGCTGGTCAAAGCGCTATCGATGGAATTACGCGATTCCGTCGACGCCGATGAAACGGTATGGCAGGACGCGGGAAGTGGAAAAGAAGCGCTTCAAAGATTGGTGCGCGCGGGACTCGAACTCATGTGGCTCAACATTGAAGCCACACCGGAACGACAACTACTCACCTACGAAACCACCACTTACGCATTGCGCGAAGGGGAACAGACCCCGGCGAAAATCGCTATCGCGCGCGAACAGTACACATTCAACGATTCGACCGTGGCCGATATTCTCGACCACGCGCGCGAAGCCACCTCGACCCAGTGGACGGCCCCGGTGCCGACACTGAGCCGGTTCACCCTCAATGTCATCGACGGAGCCGTGCTGCGCTGGCTGGTCGACAACGACAGCGAAGCGGTGCGCGAACAGTTGGATCTGCTCAGCGGCATGCTCGCGAGTTATTCCACGGCGTAGGGATTCTCGTCGGCCGAGGACACGGCGCGCGGGACGCTCAGGTGGGTGGTCGCGCCCTCGCGCCACCAGGGCACCGAGATCGTCGCGGTCACCGCGCCGGACAGGCGCACGGTCAGATCGTCGTGGACGACCAGTTCGCCGTCCTGCGGCGGCAGCGTGAACAGCTGACGCAGCACGACGCCGAGCGGTTCGGCCGACCAGGAGGTGCGGCGACCCGCACCGACCACCTCCGCGGTCACCGATTCCGAGACCAAGGGCAGATCGAGCAGTCGGGCCAGCGCGGGTGCGCCGTCCGCACCGCCGAGTACCAACCGCCGCGACGGCACGACCAGACCGAACCACGGCAGGTCGAGCACCATGACATCGCCAGGATCGGCTGCCTCGCCGGACAGGACGCGGACACGTTCGGGCAGATCGAGATCGGACAGATCGAGGCGATCGTCGGCCACCGCCGCCGCGAGCAGCCGATGCGCGTGCGCGACCACGTCGGGAGCGGGGGTTTTCGACGGGTCGGCGAGCGCGTCGAGCAGAGCCTCGGCCAGATCCGTCGTCATGGCGGCCGGGTCGACGAAAACCGCGCGCAGACCGTCGAGATCGGCCTGTGTGAAACCGTCGAAGGTGAATTCCGGCAGCAGACCGGTGAATTCGGTATCGGCCGGATGCCGGTAGAGCCCGAGGCGGGTGCCGTGGATACGCGCGTGCCTGCGCAACCACCACGCGGTGTAGCCGTCCGGGTCGGCCACCAGACGCCGCGTCTGCGGCTGCGAGACCAGTTCGAGCAGCGCGTCCGGCCAGGCGACCTCGTCCACCAGATCCAGATCGCGGACCGCGGCGAACTCTCTCGGATCCGTGGTCAGGGTGGCCCACCAGGATTCCTCGTCGTCCAGATCGTGATCGGGTCCGGTCGGATCGGATTCGACGACGACGGCGAAATCCCAGCCGACGCCGATCGCGCGCAGCGCCTGCGCGCCGTAGCGGTCGACGATCTCTTCGGCGAGGGTGCCGAGCGGGGTGTCGTCGGGCAGCAGCGGATACAGCGGCGCGCCCGGCAGCAGCAATTCGTCGGCGGGACGCAGATCCCCGTCGGTATCGGGTAATTCGAGCAGCCCCAGCCAGGACGGCAACAGTCGGGCCTCGGCGTGCGCCGCGAGCAACAGGATCGCGTCGGCGATCTCGGGATCGTCGGGGTGATCCTCCAGTTCGGCGTGCAATCCGGGATCGTTCAGCAGATCTTCCGGGGTCGCGCTACGGGCTCCCAACCGGGCGAGCAGCGGATGCGCGGCCTCGGGATGGACCAACCGTGCCCAATGCAGCGGAATCGCGACATCGAGCCGATCACCGAGTACGACCGTACGCGGACCCGTGACCACCCGGCCGTCTGCCAGCGGGACCGCGAGCGCCCCCAATTCCTCGGCCGCCAGCGGATCGGCCACGAACGGTTCCAGCGCGTCGTACAGTCCGCGCCACCAGTCCGGTGTCCGCTCCAGGCCGCCGGAGAGCTCGGCCAGCCGCGCCAGCCCCAGCCGATGCACGTCCAGCACCGCCAGCGCCTCGGTGTGCGCCGGTCGGGACAGTTCGGGAATCACCAGCGGGCCGACCATATCGTCGAGCAGAGCCGCGAGTTCCCGGCTCAGTCCGGTCAAGACGCTCGCCCTGGTCGGGATGGCGGTGAAGTCGCGGGCGGTTCCGTCGTCGAACGCTTCGGGGTGGGATGCGGTGGGCGGCTGGGTGTCCGGGCCGAAGCCGTACCCGTTGGAGGTTTCCCTCCCGGAGGCGGATACGACGCCGGGGGTCGTCGGCTGTGGCTCGACGGCGGCGGGCTCGACGGCGGCAGGCTCGACGGCGGCAGGCTCGACGGCGGCAGGCTCGACGGCGGGCTCGAGGGTGGGCGAGTCGAGGGGATCCCAGTCGAATGCGGGCGCGGTGGGGCGGGGGGTGGTGGCGACGACCGGGAGCCATGCATTAGCGCGCAGTTCGGCGATGACGGCCTCGCGGAGGAGGGCGTCGGCCTCGCCACGCGCGAAACCGGGGGTGGGAACGAGGACGAGGCGGTCCAGGCGCGGCAGGGCTCTGGCGAAATCGGCGTATCCGGCGGCCAATTCGGCGATGCGCGCGCCGGGCAGCAGCCGCCTGCGGTCGGGTTGCATCGGGATGTCGGCGACCAGCAGGGCCGGCAGCGACAGATCCTCGTCGGAGCGGGTCGGAGCGCGCAGCACGTCGTCGTCGGCGGCCACCGGCCTGCCCTGACGGACGGGAACCAGCCAGCGAGCGCGGGCGGTGCGAAACTGCCACCAGATCCGTGGCGCTCGGCCGTCGACGGTGATCCGCAGTTCCTGCAATCCGTTGTCGAGATCGGTTACCGCACTGGTGATCTCGTCGTCACCGATCCGGATGCTGTGCAGCGCGGGCAGTTCGAGCAACAGGTCGACCGCTTCGGCGCGCATGGACTCGACCAGCGCCCGCTCGTCCACCTCGTCGCGCAACCGCAGCACGACCTCGGTGTCCGCGCCGGGCGCGGGCGGATCGGACAGCGGCCAGGTCAGGCGCAACACGGGCGGCAGGAAACCGGGTTCGACATCGCCGGTGCCCGGCGCGGTCTCACCCGGCATGCGAATCCCGTTGTCACGCAGCGCGGCCCGGGTGCGTTCGCGCGAGAACGACAACGAGCCGGTGGTCGAGCGCAGTTCGATGTCGTCGCTGACCGAGAGGACAGCGGTGAAGCCGACACCGAATCGGCCGACCGATACGTCGGGATCGACCTTGCCGGAGACCCGCAGCGCCGTCAGCGAGTGCACGCCCTCGATGTCCAGGGGCGCACCGGTATTGGCGATCCGGAGTGTCCGCCCGTCCAGGCGCACCGACACGCGGCCCGGTACACCCGCCTCGGCCGCGGCGTCGGCGGCGTTCTGGGCGAGTTCGGTCAGCAGCCGGTCACGATATCCGGAGCGAACCAGATCCGCCTCGGTCGCCGCGTCCTCGCGCAACCGGGTCGGCGAATCCCGCCACGCCGTGAGTACCGCCGACCTCAATCGCTCCGACCCGAACGGATCGGCCACCTCGCTCAACTCTGCGGCGAGGAGTGGAAACGCGACGAATCCGCCTCGGACCGCTGCCGACCCGGGTCCGCCGAAACGCCCGCACCGGACAGGTCGCCCGATACGGGATCCGAATCCCGGGTGGATCGCGCTCCGGTATCCCCCGACGAATCGTCTACGGCAGCGGCGATCTCGCCACTGTCGGCACGCGTCGCTTCGGTCGGCGTCGCACCGCTCGACTCGGCTTCCGCCGACAGCGCGACCTCCGTGACGGACGCAGCCTCCCCCGACGGCGCGATATCCGTAGCGGCAGCGCCCCCCGTCGACGGCGCGACAGCAGGAGCGAACTCGGCTTCCGCCGATGCGACGCCATCGGAGTCGGACACAGCGCCGGTCACCGTCGCCGACGTGGACGTCACTTCGGCGGCCTCGGAAGACGCGTCGTCGCCCGGGGCGCGGTCGGTCGGCACGATCCCGGAGTCGATCGCGCTATCGGTCGACTCGTCATCGCTCGACGGAGGAGAGACAACGGCTGACGCGGCGTCGGCCGAGGTTTCGGCACCCTCGGTCGCGGTGAGGTCACCCGACACGGACGCCGGCTCGGTCGACCGAGAATCGCCGGGCGCGGTATCGCCCACGGCATGACCCGACGCGTTCGCGACGGGCGAGATGTCGCCGTCCTCTTTCGCGGACCGGGCACGCGACGGATCCACGGAAACCACGTCGTAGGCCGCGTCGTCGTACGCCTCGTACAGGGGCGAACCGCCGCCGGTCGGCGCCTCCACGTCGGAATGCGCGCCGCACCCGTATTCGGTGTGGACCACGTGACCGTCCGCGCCCATCGCGTTGCCGCAGACGCCGAAGGCGGCGCGCAGGGCGCCCGCAAGCGGCACGTAGAAGCCGCAGAGTCCACAGGTGGACGGGGCGGCCCTGGCCATCTCGGTGTCGGGGCCGTAGGTGGTGTACCAGCGTTCGGCGGCTTCCTCGCGGCCCTCGAGGGAGAGTACCTTGGTACGGCCCAGGCCGATGTCGAGCGCGACCTCGTCGACCACGGGATCGCCGGTCGCGATATAGCCGGGGACCAGGCGCGGATCGCCCGCGGGCGGGGCGAGCAGATCGCCCGGCGCGAGATCGCCGGGGCGGACGCGCTGCTCCCACGGCACGAAATCGGGCGCGACGAGCGCCTCGGGGCCGGGCAGCAGCGCCGATTCGCTCACGGTCGCGTAGTCGGCGCCCGGCGGCGCGGCCACCACGACCGCCCACTGCCAGCCGCGATAGCCACGCAGGGTGGCCTCGAAGCGGTGCGTCGCGGCATTGTCGTCCTCGGCGGCGACGCCGAGATGTGCGCCGACCCCCGTTGGTTCCAACGCCAGGAGCGCACGACGGGCAACGTCCACGGCATCGGCCAGAATCGGCCGGACACCGGGCTCCGAAACAGAAACTGCGCTCACGGCCTACATTTTGCCGTATGGAACGCAATCGGCGTTCGTTGGCCGTCCCAGTCCTGGTCTGTCTGCTCGCGGTGGCAGGTTGCGGCGGTGTCGACGAGGAGCCTCCGCAGCTGCGCATCGAGGTCGTCGGCACCATGCCCCACGACACGAAGGCGTTCACCCAGGGCCTCGAAGTGGACGGGCGAGTCCTCTACGAAAGCACCGGCATGTCGGGCGAGTCGGGCGTACGCGCGACCGACCTGGGGACCGGCGCGGAATTGGCGCGAGCCGAACTGCCCGCACCGTATTTCGGCGAGGGCGTCACCCGCGCGGGCGACACGCTGTGGCAGATCACATGGAAGGACCGTGTCGCCTTCGCCAGGGATCCGGTCACCCTCGCGGTGCGCCGACAGGTGACCTACGAAGGTGAGGGCTGGGGGCTGTGCACCAGGGCGGGCCGCCTGGTCATGAGCGACGGGACCGACACGCTCACCTTCCGCGATCCGGAGACCTTCGCGCCGACCGGAACCGTCACCCTGCGCGATCGCGGCGGCGCGCACCTCAACGAACTCGATTGCGCACAGGACGGTTCGGTCTACGCCAACGACTACCCCACCGACCGGATCCTGCGCATCGATCCCGACTCCGGCGAGGTGCTCGCCGTCGTCGACGCGCGTGGCCTGCTCTCGCCCACCGAACGCGCGCGAACCGACGTGATCAACGGCATCGCGCAACTGCCGGGCACCGACCGGTTCCTCGTCACCGGCAAGTACTGGCCGACCGTGTTCGAAGTGCGTTTCGTACCCGTCTGACCGGGATCGCGTTGCCGCACAACGCCGCAGCCGCCGAATGTGTCGCGGGTCATCGGACGCGCCGCTCACACCGGACGCGACTTTCGCGACACTCACGCCAACGGCCTGAAGACCGCCGCGGGCCGATGGTCCAGAATTGACGGTGTGACTACTCCCCGCGAACCCTCCGGTCCCGCCCGTGGTCCGTGGGACGGCGAGGAGCCCCCGATCGAACGGCACCCCGGTTTCGACCGGTATCCGCCACCCAACGCCGCCGCGAACCGCAGACCGCTACCGCCACTGCCACCGCTCGACCCCGAACGCAACACACGCCGCAGGCCGCCACCGGCGGGCGAGCCGCGGCGCGCGCCCGATCCACGCGTGGAGACCCGTCGTCTCCCCGCGGCCGGGCGGGAGGACGCCGCCGCACCACGCAACGTCTTCCCGGGCAAGCCGGAGCCCGCGCGCGGGTCGGAGCGTCCCCGCCCCGCTACGACGCGGCCGCTGGACCCCCCGGCCGAGGAGGGCGTGCCCGACCCGCAACGGATGCCGCGCAAGCTGACGGTCACCAGGGTCGCCGCGATGCGCGGCCGGGAACTCACCGAGAAGGGTTTCGCGACCTTCCAGCGCGCCGCCAAGGCCGACGGCGCCGACAAATCCGGCCTGACCGCCCTCACCTACGCGACGATGGCCAATTTCGCCCTCGACGCCGCGATCGCCGTCGCGCTGGCCAATACGCTGTTCTTCGCCAGCGCGACCGCCGAGAGCAAATCGAAGGTCGCGCTGTATCTGCTGATCACCATCGCGCCGTTCGCGTTGATCGCGCCGGTGATCGGGCCGCTGCTCGATCGGCTTCAACGCGGCCGAAGGTTGGCTCTGGCGAGTTCCTACGCGGTGCGCGTGGTGGTCGCGGTGGTGCTGATCTTCCAGATCGATTCGTGGGCGCTGTATCCGCTCGCGCTGTGCATGATGGTCGGCAGTAAATCGTTCGCCGTCCTCAAGAGCGCGGTGACGCCGAGAGTGCTGCCACCCGATATCGATCTGGTGCGCACCAATTCCCGGCTGACCGTGTTCGGCCTGGTCGGCGGCACCATCGGCGCGGGCGCGCTGGCGGCGCTCGCCGCCTCGATCGCCGGGTCGACCGGAGCGCTCGTGCTCGCCGCGATCATCGCCGGCACCGGCGTCTACCTGAGTCTGCGCATCCCCAGCTGGGTCGAGGTCACCGAGGGTGAGGTGCCGACGACCCTGAGCTATCGCGGCGACGATTCGACGACCGAGGTGCTCGCCGCGGGCGACCCGTCCGCCGTGCCGCCGCGCAAACGCCGACAGCCGCTCGGCCGCGCCGTCGTCACCGGACTCTGGGGTAACAGCGCCATCCGCGTGCTGACCGGATTCCTCATGTTCTACGTCGCCTTCGTCGCGAAGGCCACCGGCGACGGCGGCTGGCACCAGGCGACCATGCTCGGCGTCGTCGGTGTGGCGGCGGCCGTCGGCAATTTCACGGGTAACGCGACCGGAGCGCGGCTCAAACTCGGCCGCCCGCAGTTGATCGTCCTCGGCTGCACCGCGGCGTGCACCGCGGTGTCGCTGTTCGCGGTGTTCACCGACAACCTGCTCGGCGCCGCGGTGGCGACGCTGGTGGCCGCGGGCGCGAGCGCGCTGGCGAAGGTCTCGCTCGACGCGTCGATCCAGGACGACCTGCCGCCGGAGTCGATCGCCTCCGGTTTCGGTCGCTCCGAAACCGTGCTCCAGCTCAGCTGGGTGGTCGGCGGAGCGGCCGGTGTGCTGCTGCCGACCGAGTACTGGAAGGGTTTCGCGGTGGTCACCGGAATACTGGCCCTCGGCCTCATTCAGACCTTCGTGAGCTACCGCGGTCATTCCCTGCTGCCCGGCCTCGGCGGACACCGTCCGTTGCACGCGGAGCAGGAAGTGCCGACCGACCGTCACGAGGCCACCGAACCGCAGGCCGAACGGTCGACAACCACACGGATCCAACGAGGAACGGGAGAGCCCATCTGTGAGTGAGCGCAGCGAGCCGACGACGTGCGCCGCGGCAAGCGAGGCGAGGTCGTGACGAAGCCGAATACCCGCACAGTTCTCGCGCTGGTCGCGGCGGCACTGCTCGTCGTCGTGGCCACCACCGTGGCCGTGCTGGTGGTCACCGTCCGCGACGCGCCCGAGCACACCCCCGAGCTCACCGCCTACGCGAAGGGCCGCACCGTCGAGGTGACCCCGTTCGCCTACTGCGCCGTCACCATGCGGGACTGCCAGGTTCTGCCCCGCAGCCCCTCCGACGCCGACGGCACCGTCTTCGCGGGCCTCCCCTGCGCCCCCGACGCGGCGCAGTGCAGGCAGGGCAGCACCGTCGATCTGGAAGTCCCGCCCGGCTACCCCCTGCAACTGTCACTGCCCAAGAAGGTCGCCGAGGCGCCCTGGCTCGCCCAACTCGTCTACGTGACTCCCACCGGCGAGAAACTCGACCAGGTGGTCAGTCGCCACGACTACCCCGAAGGCGCCCTGGCGATCACCATAGATTCCCGCCCCGCCCCCGACCTGCGCCTGATAGGCGTGGAACTGCAACTCCCGATCCTCGCGAGAGACGAAACGGGCCGCGAGTTCTACGTTCCCCACGCCGCCTGGTCGATCAGCACGGTCTGACCCGCGATACCTGGACGATCAACTGTCCAGTTCGCGGGCCACCGCGCGGACAACTTCCGAGATGCGTTGGGTCATCTTGCGATCCGGGTACTTGCCGCGGCGCAGGTCCGGCTGGACCTTGGTTTCCAGCAGCGTGATCATGTCCTCGACCAGGCCGTGCAGTTCGTCGGGGCTCTTGCGCGGCTGGGTGGATTCCTTGCGGACGCCGCGGTCGCGTTCCTGCCCGGCGCGCACCGAGGGCGGCGCTTCGAGCAGTTTCAGGCTGAGCGCCTGGGGTCCGCGACGGCCCGCGGCCATGCCGAATTCGACGCGCTGTCCCGGTTTGAGACCTTCGATGCCTTCGGGCAGCGCGGACGAACGGACATAGACGTCCTCCCCCTCATCTTGGGAAAGGAAGCCGAAGCCCTTTTCGACGTCGTACCACTTAACCCTGCCGGTCGGCACTGTGCTCACCCGTTCGTCATCGAAACCCGGGCCGCGTGGGCCCGAGCACATCCGTCTGCGCGGAACTGTTCGCGGGCGTTGTCGCCGCGAAAGTCCTGTCAGCTTGCGTAAAGAAAGCGCCCCACAAACGTGTGGGACGCGACTGATTCGAGTCTACCCCGGTGACTATTGCCGAAGCACATCAGTTTTACGGTCGTGGGGTGACGAACCCTTCCGCGCCGACACCGCCTCCTCAGCCTCCTCGGCCCCGTCGCTCCGGCGACCGGTTCCTTCATGTGGCGCTCGGGTTGTTCGGGATCGGACTGCTGGCGATCGTGGCGATTTTCCTGACGCCGATCCTGAGCGATTCCGATCCGGCGCTGTGGCTGTATCTCACCGCGATGCTGGCGCCGATCGGTTTCATCCTGGGTGTGTTCTTCGCGCTGTGGTCGGGCCGCCGTTCTCGGTGACCCGCGACGGCAGGGCGGGGGTACCCGAGCCGCCACGCTCCGAATCGATTATGTGATCCTCGTCACATAACAGACGGGTCACGGGCCGCGTCGAGCGGTCAGCGGCGTGATTCGGACCCCTTCTAGCTGCGCGGAAGCGTCCTGTCACGCATCGATACCGTGTCGAGACCTGTTCGTACACGCCGGTTACCAAATAGTGATTTTTCGCGGCGATCGTCGTACCGTCTATCTCAGCCGGGCAAGCCCCGGCACCACCGGCCCGCCGCATCGAACCTCACCCCGCGGGTACCGGACCCCGACGGAAATCAGGGGTGGGGGCGGGACGGACGACCTCTCAGTCCGAACCCGAGCGAGGCTCTCGCAGGTGCGGACGAGAGGAAGACACCCGATATGAGTGGACGCCATCGCAAGCCGAGTTCCACCGGTCGCACCGTGGCCAAGGTCGCCGTCACCGGCGCCATCATCGGCACCGCAGGTGTGGCCCTCGCTGGAAACGCCAGCGCGGCTCCCGACTCCGACTGGGATCGCCTCGCACAGTGTGAAGCGGGCGGCAACTGGGGCATCAACACCGGCAACGGTTTCCAGGGCGGCCTGCAGTTCTCGCCGAGCACCTGGAACTCGCACGGTGGCCAGGAGTACGCGGCGAGCGCCAACCAGGCGAGCCGTGAAGAGCAGATTGTCGTCGCCGAGAAGGTTCTGGCCTCTCAGGGCTGGGGCGCTTGGCCCTCCTGCTCCTCCTCCCTCGGTCTGAGCAGCAGCCCCACCCCGCGCTCGGCCCCCTCCTCGGAATCCCCGCGCTGGAACCCCACGCCGTCCGCGCCGCAGGTGCAGGCCGCCGACGCCAACCAGGAAGTCTTCCAGGCTGTCGATCGCGCGATCGCCGTGGTGCAGCAGCAGGGCGTGGTCATCCCGCAGCAGGCCCTCGACTTCCTCCAGGCCAGCAAGGGCACCCAGCTGGACCCGCACGTCGTCGACTTCTTCCAGGCCAACAAGAGCTTCCTCCCGCAGTAGACCGCCTACGAATAAGGCCCCCGCATCCTCAGGATGCGGGGGCCTTATTCGTATCTGCGGAACCTTCCGTCCCGGAGATCAGCGGTTGATCACCGTGTGCGGGTGCACGTAGGGCAGCTGATCGGCCGGAAGCGGAAATTCGGTGTCCTCGCCGTAGGGCGAGAGATTCCCGGAGCGAGTCGACGAGAGTTCGGTGACGGCGTGATCACCGTCGGGCAGTTGAGGCCACCCGTTGTCGACATACGGTTTCTTCGATTTGTTCACCACGGCACCATTCTGACATGCGCGTCGACCCGAGTGACTTCCTCCCGGCACCCCGATCGACGGACCGGTTCCATTAGTCTCGAAATCGAATGGTGATACGACGACCGATCTCGGGAGCACATGGGTAACTCGTCGGGCACGCCCGGTACGACGCAGGGCATCGCGCCGCAGGACAGTGACACCGGGCGCGAGGAAGTGACGGCAGCGCGGCGTAAGCCCGCGCGGCCCGCTACCGACTCGCTGGCCGGGTGGTTGAGCGCGCGTACCGACGCCCAACTGGTCGCCCTGCTGCAATTGCGTCCCGATCTGGCTGTGCCGCTTCCCTCTTCGATGACGGTGCTCGGCGCACGCGCCGAACAGCGCGCCTCGGTGCTGCGGGCGAGCGAGGATCTCGACACACTCGAATTCGCCGTGGTGGAAATGCTCACCGTCCACGGTACGAGCCGTCCCGTCGGCGACGCCACACCGCTGACCCGCAAGGCCCTGCGGGCCGCGCTCTCGGGCCGGGTGACCAAAACGGCGCTGGACGCGGCCCTGGAACGGCTGACCGCGCGCGCCCTGGTCTGGCTCGACGGCGACGATCTGCACCTCGTGCCCGCCGCGGCGGAGGCCGTGCCGTGGCCGCTCGGCAGCACCACCGAACTTCCCGACGCCCTGACCGAACCCGAGATCGTCGCGGCACTGGCCGAACTCGCCGCGCCGGAACGGGCACTGCTGGACAAACTGGCGACAACCGGCCCGCGCGGACGAACCAGGGACGCCGCGCCCGGTACGCCCGCGGACCGCCCCATCCAGCAACTGCTGACGCGCAGACTCCTGCACTGGATCGACGACGAGACGGTGGAACTGCCCGTCACGGTCGGCCAGGTGCTGCGCCGCGAGCCGGTGACCCATCCGCACAATCTGGTGCCGCCCAAACCCGAGCCGGGCAAATACACCCCCGCGGAGGTGAATGCCGTCGCGGCGGGCGAAGTGGGCGAGTTGCTGCGCCATTGCGCGGGCATCATCGAATCGCTGGGTCAACTGCCCGCTCCCGCGCTGCGGGCGGGCGGGCTCGGTGTGCGGGAGTTGCGGCGCATCGCCAAACAGGTCGGCGTGGAGGAGAACCGCGCGGGTCTGCTCGTCGAACTGCTCGCCGCCGCCGATCTGATCGAGAAGGGTCTACCCGAGCCGACACCCGAGATCGACACCACCGACGATTTCTGGGCGCCGACCCCGGCCGCCGACAGCTGGCTGGAGGCCACCCCGGCCCGCCGCTGGGTGACGCTGGCGCTGGCCTGGCTGGCGATGGACCGGATGCCATGGATGATCGGCATGCGCGACGCCAACGACAAACCGCTGGCCGCGCTGTCGATCGAATTGCGTAATCCGCACGCGCCGCGCGATCGTCGCGACATCTTGGGCCTGCTCGCCGAGTATCCGTCCGGCACATCGCTCGAACCGGCCGATATCGGCCGGGTGCTCGCCTGGCGAGCGCCGCGCAGACGCAGGCATTTTCGCCAGGAAGCGGTCGGTCACACGTTGCGCGAGGCCGCGGAACTGGGATTCGTCGGGCGCGGGGCGCTGGCCTCGCCCGCGCGGTCGCTGCTGCACGGCGCGGCGACCAACGCCGCCGATGCCGAGACCGCCATGGCCTCGGCACTGCCGGAGCCGGTGGATCACGTTCTCGTCCAGGCGGATCTGACGGTGATCGCTCCCGGCCCGCTCGTTCCCGAACTCGGAGCGCGGATCGCGCTGGTGGCCGATGTCGAATCGGCGGGCGCGGCGACCGTCTACCGGATCGGCGAGACCTCGGTGCGGCGCGCGCTCGACGCGGGCATGACCGCCGCCGAACTGCACGTGCTGTTCGGCACGTATTCGCGCACGCCGGTACCGCAGTCGCTGACCTACCTGATCGATGACGTGGCACGCAGGCACGGCCGTCTCCGGGTCGGGATGGCGCAGTCCTTCGTGCGCAGCGACGATCCCGCGCTACTCGCGCAGGTGCTCGCCGCCCCCATCGCGGTCGAGCTGGCATTGCGGGCCATCGCGCCGACGGTCGCCATCGCCCAGGCCCCACTCGGCGAGGTGCTCGAACAGTTGCGCGCGGCGGGTTTCGCGCCCGCGGGCGAGGATTCGGCCGGTGTCATCGTGGATCTGCGTCCGCGCGGCACCCGGGTCTCGGTGCGCCCGCAGGCGCGCAGGCCCTATCGGCCGTCCGCGCCGAGTACCGAACAGCTGGAATTGCTCGTCGCCGAATTGCGCGCGGGTGATCGCGCGGCGGGCGCGCGGTCCGGGCAGGCGGTGCGCACGGACGGCACCAGGACGAGTACCGCCGCGACCCTGGCACTGCTGCAATTGGCGGCCAGGGTGCGGCGGTCGGTGAATATCGGATACGTCGACGCCCAGGGCGTCGCGACCCAGCGCGTGGTCGAACCGTTGAAGGTGGGTAACGGGCAGCTCGACGCGCTGGACCCGGTGACCGGTACGGTCCGGCACTTCACCCTGCACCGGATCGCCTCGGTGGCCATGCTCGAATGAGCGGGCCGATCGGTCGTCCTACGGCGCGGCCACGCAGAACAGGGTTTTCGGATCGGGCACGGTGAGGAATTGGTCCGCGTTGTCGCAGAGCAGTTCGTCGGTTTCCCCGTCGATACGCTGGAGGACCTTGAAGGTCGCTTCGGGAGACGCGCAGTCGGCCCACTTGTAGGGCGAGGTGCTCACGTCGTTGTAGCAGGCGTCCTGCGCGAAATTCGGGGCGAGGCACATGAACGTGGTACCACCGCTGACCAAATCCTCGGTGTAGCTGGTGTATTCGTTCGACGGGCACTCGGTCTTGGCGTCGAAGGTCTGGAAGACCTTGTAGACGGCCTTCGGCGACGAGCAGTCGATCTTCTCGCCCTCGGTCGCCGTCGGCGAATTGTTCGTGATGTTGATACAGTCGCCGACCTGGGTCTTGGCCACATCGGACTTCGTCGCGTTGTCGACGGCCGAACAGCCGGTTACCGCCGCCGCGAGTGCGGCCACCGCGAGGAGGCCCGGCGCGACGCGCGCCGCCAGCCTCACACCTGGGAATTTCACGTGGAAACCTCTCTCACCGGGAATGTTCACGTAGCACGTGATCGCGGTGAGGATACCCGCACGATCCTGGTGGCCGCATCCGCTCCCGGTCTCAGAACAGAGTGAGACCGTAGGCGCCGAGTGCGGAGTAGCCGAGCAGCCTGGGCACCAGACTGAACAGCAGGAACAGTCCACCAGAATTATTCACTCGCAATACCTTCCATAATCGCCCACCGACGTGGACGTTTGCCCAACTTGTGCAGTCTGTCGCTTCGCGTGGGCCCATCGTTACGCTCGGACAGTATGACCATCGAGGACGCCGCCCGCGACCTGTACGGGCTCGACCCCACCGATTTCGTCGCGGCCCGCACCGAGCTGGTCGCGGCGGCGAAGACGGCGGGCGACGGGGATCTCGCCGAGGCCATCGGCCGCCTGCGTAAACCCACGATCAGCGCGTGGACGGTCAATCTGCTCGCCCGGTCGGCGCCCGAGGGAGTAGACGCTTTGCTCGGACTCGGCGCCGCGCTACGCAAGGCCCAGCGGGAACTGTCCGGCGAGCGGCTGCGCGCTCTCGGCGCGCAACGTCAGCAGATCGTCAACGCCTTGGCCGAGCGGGCACGAGCACTCGCGGCCGAGCACGGCCGCCCGGTGGGCGAGGCCGTATTACGTGACGTCGGCCGGACGCTCACCGCGGCACTCGCCGACGACGATGTCGCGAGCCGGATCAGCGCGGGCACGCTCGCGACCGCGGCGGATTACGAGGGGTTCGGGCCGCTCGGCCCCGTACTCGCGGCCGTACCGGACGCGGCGCCGGCCGAGAAACCGAAGAAGCGCGCGAAGAAAGCCACCGACCCGGCGCGCGAGGAACTGGATCGGGCTCTCGCCGAACTCGAAACAGCGCGCGGCGCAACCGATTCCGCCCGCGAGGAGGCCGAGTCGGCGGCGGAGCGACTCACCGTCGCACAGGAGCGACTGGAGCGGGCGCGCGCCGAACTCGCCCATGCCGAACAGCAGCAGCAATTCGCCCGGACGGCCGAACGTGAGGCGCGGGAACGATTTCGAGCCGCCGAACGCCATGCCGACCGGGCCGAGCGACGCGTCGGCCGAGCCCGCGAACAGGTCGACGGTGATTAGACGCGCAGTGTCCCGGGGAAGAGGTATTCGTGCGTCGGCGGGGTGGTCTCGTCGAGCCAGGCGTGCAGAAATCCGGTCAGATCGACCGGTGATCTGGATTGCACGAACGTGCGGAAATCCGGCATCGAGGCGTTCCCGTAGGCGTGCGTGGCGATGAATTCGCGTACCGCGCCGAAGAACACGTCGTCGCCGAGCTGTTTGCGCAACGCGTGCAGGAACAGCGGGCCCCGGTAGTACACGGAGGTGAATTCCCGGCCCGCGCCCGGATCCGCCAACGGGATATCCCAGAATTCCGGGTCGTCCAACTGCCGGGCGATCGTTGCCCGATATCGGGCGTCGACGTCCTCGCCCTCCATGCGTTCTGGCCACAGATAGTCGGCGGTATAGCTGGCGAAACATTCGTTCAGGCAGATATCGGACCACCGGCGCACCGAGACCGAATCGCCCCACCACTGATGGGCGATCTCGTGGACGACGGTGTTCAGATCGGTCCACGGCGCGTAGATCGGCCTGGTCTGGGTTTCCAGCGAGAAGGCGATCTCGGCGTCGACGTAGATACCGCCCGCGGCCTCGAACGGGTAGGGACCGTAGAGCGCCTCCGCGAAATCCAGGATCTCGGGAAGCCGCTGCTCGGTCTCCCTGTTGCCCTCCGCCTCCGGGGCGAAGGCGCTCAACAGGGGTGTCCCGTCGGCGCGACGCTGTTCCAGGTAGCCGAAGCGATCGATGGCGACGGTGGTCAGATAGCCCAGCCCCGGCTTGCGCGACTCCCAGCTGACGGTCCGCTTGTCGCCGCGCACGATGTTCTTGGTGCGAACCCCGTTGGAGACCACTTCCCATTCGGCGGGAACCGTGGCGTGCAGGGTGAAGGTCGCCTTGTCCAACGGTGTGTCGTTGAGCGGGTACCAGGTAGTGGCCGAATGCGGTTCGCCCGCGACGAACGCGCCGCCGCTGGGCGCGTAGGTCCAGCCCTCCCCCTCGTGGTCGGCGGCCTGGCCCGCGTAGTCGACCCGCACGGTGAAGGGCAGGCCGGGCAGCACCGGAATCAGCGGGGTGACGGTCAGTTCGTGCTCGCCGTTGCGGTCGAAGGTGGCGGGCAGATCGTTCACCGACACCGCGCGGACCTCTGGACCGTCGAAATCGAGGTTGAACGCGCGCAGCGGCTGGGTGGCCGTCGCGTCGACGCGGGTTCGGCCGACGAGTTCGTGCGACGGCGGGTCGTAGTCGATGGTCACCTCGTAGTGGGTGACGTCGTAGCCGCCGTTGCCGTCCTCCGGATAGTAGGGGTCGCCGAGACCTGGCGATCCGACGAAGGGATCGGCGTGCGCGAGAGCGGGTTGCGCGCCGATCAGCACCGCGACCAACGCCGCGGCGCCGAGGCCGGACAACCTCACTCGACCACCCACTCCTCTCGAGTACCACCCCTGACTCGACACCGCTGGATGGTAACCGTTTCAGTCGGCGCTACCGCTGAGCGCCACCGACGCGCCGAGCCCGACGATGATCACGCCACCGGTGGCCCCGACCGCTTCCAACCTACGCGGCGAGCGCGCGAACCAGTCGCGCGCCGACGCGGCGAGCAGGGCCCACATGCTGTCGCAGACCAGCGCGATCGCCATGAAGACGGTGCCGAGAACGAGGAACTGCCACGGCAGCGGACCTGCCGAGGTCTCGACGAAATGCGGGAGGATGGCGGCGAAGAACACGATCGCCTTCGGGTTGGTCACCCCGACGATCAGGCTCTGGCGCAGCACTCTGCTGTCGGGGGTGGGTTCGACCCGCGCGCCGAGCGCGTCGCGCAGCGATCGGCGGTCCCTGACGGCCTGGACCCCGAGGTACATCAGATACAGCGCACCGGCGAATTTCACCGCGGTCAGCGCGAACGAGGACGCCATGAGCAGGGTGCCGAGACCGAGCGCGACGAGCACGAGTGCGAGATAGACCCCGACCGCGTGCCCGAGCACCGAAAGCAGGGCGGCCCGACGCCCGAGGGTGAGCGCGCGGCCGATGGTGAAGAGCACACCGGGACCGGGTACGACGATGATGACGAACGCTGCCGCGACGAATGCCAGCAGGTTGGAAGCTGGAACCATCCCCCGAGTCTAGGCGGGCCCGCAAGGCGTTTACCGGTTCGGCCGCGCGAGTGCCCGCCCCGCGCAGGCGAATTCAGGCGCCGAGATCGCCCGGCAGCTGCTGGGGATCGAGCAGCAGCCGTTTGGCCGAAGTGTCGCGGACCTTGGCCGCCAGGTCGAGATTGTCGGTGAGCAGCCGCCACTCGGCCTCGCTGATGGCGGCGCGGGCGCGGTCGATGACCGCCACATCCCTTGTCCCCCAGGCGATCGGCATGGCGCTCACGCTCTGCCAGCGTTCGCCGACCTGGCGCGGGGCGCGGTCGGTGCGGATCGCGACCGACGGCACCCGCTCGCCCGCGCGCCGGTCGTGGCCGGGCAGCGCGCGCACCTTCCTGGTGACCAGCGCGTAGCGGTGATCGGATGTCTCCGGTGTCGAGATGTCGACCAGGGCCAGCAGCAGCACCCCGGACGGATGGGTTTCCGACACCACGGCGGGCACCAGTTCACCGTCGGCGTAGAGCTTGTCGATACTCGACCGGTGCGGCGCCCACAGCGCGACCCACAGCGCCACGACGGCCCCGAGCGCGAACGCCACGGCGAGCAGATAGGACCACGGGTGGTTCAACCAGATCAGGTAGCCGGTGACGGCGGCAGCCAGCACCGCCGCGGCGATCGCCATCACGCGTAACCGGCGCAGGTCGGCGAAGACTTCGTTCACCGCATGGGCGTGGCTGCGGTCCACCGGGAATTCGAAGCGTCGCACGTCCTCTTCCTAGCACACGTTTCGGAGGAATCGCCTCCGCTTATCCGATGGCCGGTCCGAGCAAGTCGTCGGCATCGGTGATCCGATAGGCGTAGCCCTGCTCCGCCAGGAAACGCTGCCGATGCGCGGCGTACTCGGCGTCAAGCGTGTCACGTGCGACCACCGAATAGAAGTGGGCTTGACCACCGTCTTGTTTCGGCCGCAACAATCTGCCGAGCCGCTGCGCCTCTTCCTGACGCGAACCGAACGTACCCGAAACCTGCACCGCCACAGAGGCTTCGGGCAGGTCGATGGAGAAGTTCGCCACCTTGCTGACTACCAGGACCTGGATTTCGCCGCGCCGGAAAGCCTCGAAGAGCTCTTCGCGCTCTTTGGTTTTCGTCGACCCCTGGATCACCGGCGCGTTCAGGGCGACGCCCAATTCGTCGAGCTGATCGAGATAGGCGCCGATGACGAGCGTCGGCGCGCCGGGATGCTTGTCCAGGATGGACCGGACCACGGGCAGTTTCGTGCGCGCCGTCGAACACAGTTTGTAGCGTTCCTCCGGCTCGGCGGTCGCGTAGGACATCCGCTCGGCATCGGTGAGCGTCACCCTGACCTCGACGCAATCGGCCGGGGCGATCCAGCCCTGGGCCTCGATATCCTTCCACGGCGCGTCGTAGCGCTTCGGGCCGATCAGCGAGAAGACATCGCCCTCGCGGCCGTCCTCGCGCACCAGCGTCGCGGTGAGTCCGAGCCTGCGCCGTGATTGCAGATCGGCGGTCATCCGGAAGACCGGCGCGGGCAGCAGATGCACCTCGTCGTAGATGACGAGACCCCAGTCGCGGCTGTCGAACAGTTCGAGGTGTTTGTACTCGCCCTTGGTGCGGCGGGTGATCACCTGATAGGTCGCGATGGTGACGGGGCGGATCTCCTTGCGCTCGCCGGAGTACTCGCCGATCTCGTCCTCGGTCAGCGAGGTGCGCGCCAGCAGCTCTCGTCGCCACTGGCGACCGGCCACGGTATTGGTGACCAGGATCAACGTCGTCGCCTTCGCCCGCGCCATCGCGGCGGCGCCGACCATCGTCTTACCCGCGCCACAGGGCAGCACGACCACGCCGGACCCACCGGCCCAGAACGAGTCGGCCGCCATCTGCTGATAGTCGCGCAACTCCCAATGACCGCCCTCGTAATCGAGGTCGATGGCATGGGCCTCGCCGTCGACGTAGCCGGCCAGGTCCTCGGCGGGCCAGCCGATCTTCAGCAGCATCTGCTTGATCCGGCCGCGTTCGGAGGGATGCACCTGCACGGTGTCCGCGTCGATGCGGGCACCGAGCATGGGCGCGATCTTCTTGTGCCGCAGCACCTCCTCGAGAACCGCGCGATCCAGGCTGACCAGCATCAATCCGTGCGCGGGGTGTTTGACCAGCTGCAACCGGCCGTAACGGGCCATGGTGTCGACGATGTCGACGAGCAGGGGCTGGGGCACCGCGTACCGCGAGTAGGTGACCAGGGCGTCGACCACCTGCTCGGCGTCGTGTCCGGCGGCGCGCGCGTTCCACAGCGCCAGCGGCGTCACCCGGTAGGTGTGCACGTGTTCGGGTGCCCGCTCCAATTCGGCGAACGGCGCGATGGCCTGGCGGGCCAGGGCCGACGACTCGTGGTCGATCTCCAGCAACAGCGTTTTGTCGCTCTGCACAATCAGCGGACCGTCGGTCACAGGCTCTCCTCGTATCTGGCGGTCGGACGCCCCGTCCCCGGCGGGTGAGCAGGCGCCGCGCCCGATCACGCCGATCGGACCCATTCTCCCCGAAGCCACCGACAATCAGGGGCCGAGCAGCCGCTCACGCTCGCGCCGACGACAGGACAGGTCCGTCGGCTCCGGTACTACAGCGTCCCACCTGCCCGTTTTGTTCCGGAGCGGCCCCGGGTGGACCGGGATCACAGCGGTCCACCGGTCCCCGACTGGACCGAGACGCGCGCGGCGGCGTACCGCAGGATCGAGTCATGATCGGGACTGCGGCGGTGTTCGGGGTGGCGGCGGCGGCATTGGGCATGGTGCTCACACCGGGGCCGAACATGATGTATCTGGTGTCGCGGACGGTATCGCAGGGACGCGGGGCCGGACTGGTCTCGCTGACCGGGGTCGCGGCCGGGTTCGGCGTCTACCTGGCGGCCGCGACGGCGGGGATCACCACCGTGTTCGCGGTGGTGCCCGGGTTGTATCTGGCACTGAAACTGGCCGGGGCCGCGTACCTGCTGTGGCTGGCGTGGCAGGCCGTGCGCCCGGGCGGGGTCTCGGCGTTCAGCCCGAGCGCGCTGCCCGCCGACCCGACCCGGCGGCTGTTCACGATGGGGCTGGTGACGAATCTGCTCAACCCCAAGATCGCGATCATGTACATGGCGCTCATCCCGCAGTTCGTGGTGCCGGAACGCGGGCAGGTGTGGTTGCAGAGTCTGTGCCTCGGCGCGGTGCAGATCGTGGTCGCGCTCACGGTGAACGCGCTGATCGTGCTCGGCGCAGGCGGCATCTCCGCCTTCCTGACCGGGCGGCCGCTGTGGCTGCGCGCGCAGCGGTGGGTGACCGGCTCGATGCTCGGCGCGATCGCGGTGCTGGTCGCGACCGACCGGACCCGGCCGATGCCCGTCTGAGCACGGGCGGCGGCACACCGCCCGGTATCAGCTGTGATTGTCAGCCCAATTGATAGGTGAGCTGGGCGAATTGACCCATCTGCCCGATCTTGGTCAACCTCAGGCGGTCGGAGAGGATGCGGCGGGGCAGCAGCGGCGCGCCCGCGCCCAACGTCACCGGCGCGACGCTGACGATGAGCTCGTCCAGCAGGCCGGCTTCGGCGAAATCACCAGCCAATCCGCCGCCGCCCGCGACCCAGATATCCTTGTCGCCCGCTGCCGCGACCATCTCCCGGTACACCGGCTCGACGTCACCGGAGACGAAACGCAGATTCGCGCCGGGCACGGCGGGCAGGTCGCGGTGGGTGAAGACCCAGGTGGGGGTGTCGCCGTAGGCGCTTTTCCAGGTTTCGTCCGACTCGTTCGCCCTGATCCATTCGTAGGTGGTCGCGCCCATGCACATCGCGCCGATCCGGCTGAAGAAGTCACCGAAATCGGCATCCGTCTCGCCGCCGTTCTCCACCTCGAACAACCAGGTCAGCGAGTTGTCCTGATCGGCGATATAACCGTCGAGGCTGGTGGCCGTGTAGTACCGAGTCTTCGTCATACCGATGATCGTGTCAGCGATACCTGACATCTCGTGTCAAGGTTTTCAGCCGACCGAGACACCAGCCCGCAAACGTCGGACACCCTCGTCCAGGGTTTCCGCGCGTTTGCAGTAGGTGAAGCGGACCAGTCGGCTCCAGGATGGCTTGTCGTCGGCGAACACGCTCACCGGTACCGCCGCGACGCCGAGCCGTTCGGGCAGCGCCCGGCAGAATTCGAGACCGTCCGTACCGCCCATCGGCCCGATATCTGCGCACACGAAATATCCACCCGCGCTGGACTTCACACCGAAGCCGGTATCGGCGAGCGCGGCGGAGAGGCGTAGGCGATTGTTCGACAGCGTATTTCGCAGACGCGCCACCCAGTCCAGCTCTTCGGTCAGCGCGTAGGCGACCGCGGGCTGGAACGGGCCGCCCGCGACGAAGGTCATGAACTGCTTGGCCGCGAGGACACCGTCGATCAGGTTCGCGGGGCCGCACGCCCAGCCGGTCTTCCATCCGGTGACGCTGAAAGTCTTGGCCGCACTGGACACGACAATGGTGCGCTCGGCCATCCCCGGCAGGGTCGCCAGGCTGATGTGCTCGATGCCGTCGAAGACCAGGTGTTCGTACACCTCGTCGGTGAGGACGAGCAGATCGTGCTCGCAGGCGAGTTCGGCGATGGCGAGCAGATCCGCGCGGCCGAGTACCGTTCCGGTGGGATTGTGCGGCGAGTTGACCACGATCATCCTGGTGGCGGGGGTGATCGCCGCGCGCAGGCTGTCCAGGTCGAGGACGAATCCGTCGCCGTCGGCGACCAGCCGGGCGGTACGTCTCGTCGCGCCCGCGAGCGCGACGGCCGCGGCGTAGGAGTCGTAATACGGTTCGATCAGCACCACCTCGCGGCCCGGCTCGACCAGGCCCAGCAGCGCCGCGCTGATTGCCTCGGTCGCGCCGACGGTGACCAGCACCTCGGTATCCGGATCGTATCGGGTGCCGTAGCGGCGGGCCCGATCCTCGGCGATCGCGTTGCGCAACACCGGCATTCCGCGGCCGGGCGGGTACTGGTTCATCCCGTCGGCGATCGCCTGCCTGGCCACCTCGAGCATGCCCGCCGGGCCGTCGGAATCCGGAAAACCCTGTCCCAGATTCACCGCTGCGTGCCGGACGGCGAGTTCGGTCATCTCGGCGAAAATCGTCGAGGCGAAGGGGCGTAAACGGGCGACGGTGGCGGGTTCCGAAGACATACACCGGAGACTAGCTCACCGTTCGTTAACGTTGCCATTAGATAGCGAACAGCTATGTTTCACATTTATTTTGCGGCATTCAGCTGCGTGGTTGTGGGTTTTCTATAAGACAGCTAGCCTCGCCGTGTTCTACCTCACATACTCCGTCGGAGTCTCGGCGGAATCTCGAAAGGGGCGCTTATGGCCTCGTATCTGGACCTCGTACTGCAACCGGCCGCGTCGGAGGTCGCCGGATCGGTACTCGGTTTCCTTCGTCACATCGCCCATGATCTGATCGCGGGCGGCTGGTTCACCGGCTCGTCCACCGGCGATTGGTTCACCGGCTCCACCAGCGGAAGTGGTGGCGCCGGTTCATCGACCGGCGACTGGTTCACCGGGTCCACCATCCCGTAACGACACCGATACGCCGGGCAGCGCCGACGATGTCGCTGCTCGGCTCAGGGTCAGAGCCGTACGCCGGTCAGCTTGGCCGGATTCGCGTGATCGTATGCGCCGCAGATCAATCCGTCGCGCACCGTGAAACCGATGACCCGGGCGGGATGCCAGTTCTGTTCGTCGGAGGACGAATCCAGATTCATCACCAGACCCAATTGCCCGTTCACCGTGGCGAATTCGTAGCGTGTGGCAGCGTCGGGCGAATCACCGATACCGTAGGCGCGCACCAGGGCCAGCATGATCCGGGCGATATCGTCCGCACCGGCAACGATATTCGCGGCGGTCGAGGTGGTGCCGTTGGCATCACCGATCAGCACCGATTCCCGGTGCAGCGCCGCGGTCACGGCGTCGACGTCACCGGTCGCCAGGGCCGCGAGCAGCACGCGCACCGCCGCGTCGTGTTCGGAATCCGGCACCGGGAGCGCGATCCCGCCGATCACCGTGCGCGCCCGATGCGCCGCCTGTTCCGCGGCGTCCACGGAGATGTCGAGAATCGCGGCTACCTCGTCGAGCGGGAGCGACAGCTCGTCGTGCAGCACGAACGCCACCCGCTGGTGCGATGTCAGGGTATCGAGGGCGACCATCCTCGCGAGACGGCACTCGTTACGGCGCACCGCCGTCGCCAGCGGATCCGGCGCGGCCGAGGGCCGCACACCGGTCACCACCGGTTCCGGCAGCCACTGGCCCACATAACTTTCCCGGCGCGTGGCGGCGCTGCGCAGATGGTCGACGCAGATGCGGCTCACGGCGGTCGTCAGCCAGATTCCCAGATCATCGATCTCGGACTGGTGCACGCCGCCCAGACGCAGGAAACTCTCCTGGACCGCGTCTTCGGCGTCGCCGACGCTGCCCGTCAACCGGTAGGCGACGGAAAGCAAGTGTGCCCGATGCGATTCGAACAATTCGGCGAGAAGAGCGGCAACCATCGAGTTGATTGTACGGTCCGCGTGATCGACCCCCGACCGCGGCCGTATATCACGGACCGGACAAGTTCGCCCGGTACGTGGCGAACCGACGTCCGCGGGCCCGCACCGGGCCCACGGAGACGTCCGCGCGGATCAGCTCTCGCGCCGCCGCGCCACGGCCTCGGCGAGCCGGTCGAGTTGGCGGGCAGTGGTGTCCCAGTCCAGGCAGGCGTCGGTGATCGACTGACCGTAGGTCAGCTCGTCCGCGTGCCCGAGTTTCAGGTCCTGGCGACCGGCGACGAGGAAACTCTCCAACATCATCCCGACCACGCCGCGCTCGCCGCCCTCGATCCGCTCGGCGATATCGGTGACCACGTCGACCTGCTTGTTGTGGTCCTTGTTGCTGTTGCCGTGGCTGGCGTCGACCACGATCCGCTGCGGCAGCGAGGCCTTCTCCAGGCGGATGCAGGCCTCGGCCACCGAGGCGGCGTCGTAATTCGGTCCGGAGCTGCCGCCGCGCAGGATCACGTGGCAGTCCTCGTTACCGCTGGTCTGGATGAGCGCCGCGCGGCCGTCGAGGTCGGTGCCCGGGAAGACGTGGCTGGCGGCCGCGGCGCGCACGCCGTCCACCGCGACCTGCACGTCGCCGTCGGTGCCGTTCTTGATGCCGACCGGCATGGACAGCGCGCTGCTCAGCTGACGGTGCACCTGGCTGGCGGCGGTGCGCGCGCCGATCGCGCCGTAGGACACCATGTCCGCGATGTACTGCGGGGTGATCGGGTCGAGGAATTCACACGCGACGGGCAGCCCGAGCGCGGTGATGTCGACCAGCAGTTTGCGACCGAAGCCGAGTCCGGTGTTGACGTCGAAGGACCCGTTCAGGTGCGGATCGTTGATCAGCCCCTTCCAACCCAGGGTCGTGCGCGGCTTCTCGAAGTAGACCCGCATCACCACGTGCAGCCGGTCGTCCAGTTCGGCGGCCTTGGCGGCCAGGCGCCGGGCGTAGTCCATGGCGGCGGCGGGATCGTGCACCGAACACGGGCCGACGATCACCATCAGGCGGTCGTCGTCGCCGTTGAGTACGTCGACGGTGGCCTTGCGGCCGGCGCGTACGGTGTCGGCGAGCGCGTCGGTGATCGGGTGGACCCGACGCACCTCGGCCGGTGAGCGTAACGGGCTCACGTGCACGGTGCGCTGATCGTCCAGATCGGAATGCCGCGGGTCGACGTCAACTGCGGTGGTCATTGTGGGTTCCTTTTCATCAGGCCGACCCACGGGATTTCGCGCAACCCGCCGAGCCGGTCAGTATCCGGCTCGGGGTGAGGGAAGTCAGCGCAGGAGTGTGGCGCAGACCAGCCCACCCGGGGCCGGCTTGCTAAACCAGAAATACGCGCGCTGCACGACGGCGACACTACCAGTCCCGTTCAACAGATGACGATGAGAATAACGTCGGGTTTCCGGAAAGTGCCCGACATCACCGCCGACGCCGGGAGGCTATCGGCGGTGATCTCGGGGCCGGGTGTCACGTCAGGAGAACTGCCCCGGCTCGTAGGAACCGGCGGGCATGCGGGTGATGACATTGATCCTGTTGTAGGTGTTGATCAGGGCGATCACCGAGATCAGCGCCGTGATCTGGTCGGCGTCGAAATACTTCTCGGCCTGGGCCCAGGTGTCGTCGCCGACGCCGTGATGAGCATCGGCGATGCGGGTGCCCTCCTCGGCCAGCGCGAGCGCGGCCCGCTCCGCCTCGGTGAAGACGGTGGCCTCGCGCCACGCCGCCACCAGGTTCAGCCGAAGCGGTGACTCCCCCGCGTGCACGGCGTCCTTGTAGTGCATATCGGTGCAGAATCCGCAGCCGTTGATCTGGCTGGCCCGCAACTTGACCAGTTCCTGGGTCGAGGCGGGCAGGGTGGATCCGTCCACGACCATCGAGGCGTTGCCGAGGCGCTTGATGAACTTGGCGCCGTTGTCGTTGCCGAAGTAGTCGAATCGCGCGTCCATGGTGTCCTTCTTTCCCTGTGAGCGTTATGCCTTCACAGAGAGGACGACGCGGACGCGCGATGTGTGACAGACCGGCGTGATCCCGTAGGCGTCAGGCCCCGAACGGGAAGGTGACCCCGGTCAACTTCTCCGACAGTTCCCACAGATCGGCGGCGACCCGCTCGTCCTTGGACGCTTTGCTCGACCCCGACCGGCCGGGATATCCGCGCAGGCCGCCCAGTGAGCTCGGCCCGTAGTACGCGCCCGGTTCGACCGAGGCGGTCGCGGCGTACAGTTCGGGCAGCGCCCCCATCTCCGCGCTCTGGGCGAAGAGGCGATTTCCCACCGACATCAGCGGGTCGAAGAAGGATTCGGTGTGGGACTGCAATTCGGTCGCGGCGTAGCCGGGATGGGCGGCCACCGACAGTTTCGACGATCCCGCCGCGGTGAGCCTGCGCTGCAATTCGTAGGCGAACAGCAGGTTGGCCAGTTTGGCCTGGCCGTAGGCATTCCAGCGCTGATATTTGCGGCGTTCCCAGTTCAGGTCGTCGAAGTCGATACTCCCCATCGCGTGCGCCCCGCTGGATACGGTGACCACCCGGTCGGAGATCCGATCGAGCAGCAGGCCGGTCAGTGCGAAATGGCCGAGATGATTGGTGCCGAGCTGACTTTCGAAACCGTCGGCGGTACGGCCGAGCGGGACGGCCATCACACCCGCGTTGTTGATCAGCACATCGGCGCCGTCGACCGATGACGCGAAGTCGCGAACCGAGGCGAGGTCTGCGAGATCGAGCCGGGCCACGCGCGCCCTGGGGCCGATCCCGGAGGCCACCGCCGCGCCCTTGTCGACGTTGCGGCAGGCCAGCACGACCTCGGCGCCCGCGCCCGCCAGCGCTCGCGCGGCCACCGCGCCGAGTCCGCTGTTCGCGCCGGTGACGATGAACGTCCGGCCGGTCTGATCGGCGATGTTCGAAGCGTCCCAACGGGTCATAGGGCGAGTCTAGTCGGCGGAGCATGCCTGTCACGGGTTTCGCCGGACGTCTCGGATAGGGTTGCCTAACCTACTTGGTAATCGATATCGCTCGCTCCCGCACGAGACCCCTGTGAGGCAGACCGTGACTTCCACCTCCCCCGCACCGACCGGCCACCGCGACGGCTATGTCCCCTTCCCCGCCGACGCGGCCGCGTCCTACCGCACCGCGGGCTACTGGGCCGGACGACCACTCGGCGACCTGCTGCGCGACACCGCGCGACGCCACCCGGGTCGGCCCGCGCTGCTCGACGGCGCGACCGTGCGTGATTACGCCGGGCTCGACGCCGACGCCGACGCGATGGCCGACGGTCTGCTCGCGCTCGGCATCGCGCCGGGCGACCGGGTCGTCGTCCAGTTGCCGAATGTGCCGGAGTTCCCCGCCGTCCTGTTCGGCCTGCTGCGCGCGGGCATCATCCCGGTGTTGACCCTGCCCGCGCACCGCCGTGCCGAAATCGAGCACCTGGCCGCGCTTTCGGAGGCGGTGGCCTATATCGTCGCCGACCGCCAGGGCGATTTCGACTACCGCGAACTGGCGACGTCGGTCACGGAAGCGGTGCCGAGCCTGCGCCACGTCCTCGTGCACGGCGATCCCGGCCCGTTCACCGCCCTGTCCTCGGTGCCTCGGGTCTCCGACACCGCGCTACCGGAAATCGACCCGAGCGATATCGCGCTGATGCTGGTGTCCGGCGGCACCACCGGCCTGCCGAAGCTGATCGCGCGCACCCATGACGACTATGTCTACAACGCCACCGCGAGCGCCGCGATCTGCGAACTCACCGAGGACGACGTCTACCTCGCGACACTGCCCGCCGCGCACAACTTCCCACTGGCCTGCCCCGGCATCCTCGGCACGGTGAGCGTCGGCGGGGCACTGGCCTTCGTCACCGATCCGAGCCCGGAGAACGCCTTCGCCGCGATCGAGCGGTACCGGGTGAGCGTGACGGCCGTGGTGCCGCCGCTGGCCCAGCTGTGGAGCGCGGCGGTCGAGTGGGAGGAGGCCGACCTCGGCTCGCTGCGACTGCTCCAGGTCGGCGGCGCGAAACTGGTCGAGGTCAACGCCCGCGAGGTCGGACCCGCGCTCGGCACGACCTTGCAGCAGGTGTTCGGCATGGCCGAAGGGCTGCTGAACTTCACCCGGCTCGACGATTCGGCGGATCTGGTCTGCACCACCCAGGGCAGGCCGCTCTCGCCCGCCGACGAGGTGCGGGTCGTCGACGGCGCGGGCGCCGAGGTCGCGCCGGGCGAGGAGGGCGAACTGCTCACCAGGGGCCCGTACACGATTCGCGGCTACTACCGCGCGCCCGAACACAATTCACGCGCCTTCACCCCGGACGGCTTCTACCGCAGCGGCGATCTGGTGCGCAGACTGCCCTCCGGGCACCTGGTGGTGTCCGGCCGCATCAAGGACGTCATCAACCGCGGTGGCGAGAACATCTCCTGCGACGAGCTCGAGGAGCACCTGCTCGCCCACCCCGCGGTCAGGCACGCGGCGGCGGTCGGCCTGCCCGACTCCTCGCTCGGCGAGAAGGTCTGCGCCGTCCTCGTCGTGGACGGTGAGATGCCGACGCTCGGCGAGATCAAGACCTTCCTCACCGAACGCGGCATCGCCACCTACAAACTGCCCGATCTGGTGCGCCGGTCGCAACGTCTGCCGGTGACCGCCGTCGGCAAGATCGACAAGAAGGCGCTGCGCGCCGAAGTCTGACACCGAACGCGGCGAAGGCCGGGCGGCGCATGCCGCCCGGCCTTTCTCGTTCTCCGGATCAGGTTGTGCCGATCAGGCTTTGACCACGTACGGCGCGATGCTGCCGAGCTTCTCGCAGGTCTCCTCGAATTCCCGCTCCGGACGCGACTGGCCGACGATGCCCGCGCCCGCGCGCAGCCACGCGCCCTCGGTGGTCTGGTAGACCGCGCGCAGCACCAGCGCCGCGTCCAGCGCGCCGGTGGGCGAAATCGTCACCACCGCACCGGAGTACAGGCCGCGCGGCGCGCCGTCGAGCCGGAAGACCGAATCGACGCCCTCCCGCTTGGGGATACCGGACGCGGTGACCGAAGGGAAGAGCACCTCGAGCGCGTCCCAGCTGGAACGGCCCGCGGCGAGGGTTCCGCGCACCGTCGACGCCAGGTGCTGGACGCTGCCGCGTTCGCGGACGGCCATGAAATCCGAGACCGCGGGGGTGCCGGGGTCGGCGACCGAGGTGATCTCGGCGAAGGAGGTCTGCACCGAGATCGCGTGTTCCACGATCTCTTTCGGGTCGCGGACCAGATCCGCGCGGGCCGCCGTATCGATCTCGACACCGAGTCCGAAGGCGCGGGTGCCCGCCAGGGGTTCGGTGGTCACGACGCGGTCGTCGTCCACCGACGCCACCAGTTCCGGACTGTAACCGGCGGCTTCGAGGCCGCCCAGGCGCAACAGGAACGAACGGGCCGGGGTGTTGTGCGCGCGGCCGAGCCGGTAGGTGGCCGGGATGTCGACCACGAAGGGCAGGTCGACCTTTCGCGACAGGATCACCTTCTGGTACAGGCCGGAGCGGATCTCCTCGACCGCCGTGGTGACGCGATCCCGGTATCCGGTCGGGTCGACGCGGATATCGGCGGGCTCGGGTTTCGGCAGGGCGCTGTCCCGCGAGGCCGCGATGAGGTCGTGGATATCCTCGACCTCGTCGGGTTCGGCACCGGAGATCACGACACCGGACGCGCCGACGCGGACCTCGATCCGCGGAATCATCAGATGCGCGAGGTTCGCCCGCGGATCCAGGTGCGCGGTCGCGTCGAGCGCCCACGCGCAGAATTCGAAGTTGATCCAGCCGTAGGCATTGCGGCCTTCCAGCGGCAGTGTGCCCAGCGACGTGTCGAGCACGCTCGCCGGGGTTCCCTCCCATTCCGAGGTTGTGGTCCGACCGTCCCAGGTCACCCGCAACTCGTGCACATCGAGTTCGACACTGCCGATCGGGTCGGCGGCGAACACCCATTCCCCCGGACGCTCGTACATGACGTACTCGCCGAACCGATCGGCCGAAGCCAGGCGAGACATCGCTGCCGCCGGATCGGTCACATACTCCACGCGCAAGCGCTCGTCCGTGGTCGACAACGGTCCTCCAAAGGTTATGCTGACCTAACTTTAGGGGGTAAGGTTAGCATTACCTGCGCCGCCGTGGCGGTGTCCCGAAACCCCGGCCGTCCGTTCGACCGGGCACGATGAACTCACCCGCCGGAGTTCCTGCGCAAACCGTCGCCGAGGGCTTGAATAAGGGGATCGCCTGTCTGCGGAGGGACCAGCAATGATCGATCACCACGGAGGTGCGCCCGCACCGGCTCCGCGGACCACACCGCCCGGTTCGGTGGTGGCATTGGTCGATGCCACCTCCCCGACCGAACGCGATCTCATCGGCACCTGGCTCGCCCACGGTGGCCTCACCACCGAATTCGGCGCCGAAGCACCGGTCACCCAGTTGGATCTGGACGCGGGCGCCATCGCCGACCGTCTCGTCGGCAGGCGTGACGATCCGCTCGTCGTCCCGGTCCGGGTGCTGTGGCTGCCGCCGGAACGCGACGGTGTCCGCCGGATGACGTTCGCCGACATCGCGTTGATGACCAACCCGCGCAAACCGAATCGGCTCGCACAGCGCAGGCTGGTGCGCCGGTCGCCGGACCGCCACGTCGTCCTGACCGGACAGCCCGCGCTGTTGAGCGAACTGCGGCAGAACAATCCCGAAGCCTCGGCCATGCTCGCCGCGGGCTCGGCCGAACCGTTCGCCCGCGCCATCGTGCGCGCCGCCGTCTTCGCCCTCGAACGCGCCGAGCGCACCGTCATCGGCGACCGGTACAAGGTGCCGCGACTGGTGACCGAGGAGATCCTCGACTCCCCCGAATTCCTGCGCACCCTCGAACTCGTCGCCGACCGCATCGGCGCGGACCCGCAGGAGGTCTACCGGCGGGCCGAACGGGCGCTCAACGAACTGGTCGCCTCCCAGAGCAGGCTGGTCTCGGATCTGTTCACCCAGGCCATGCGACCGGTGCACGCCTCGACGTGGAAAGTCGAAACCGAAGAGTCGGGACTCGACGCGCTGCGCAAACTGAACCGCCGCTACCCGCTGGTCTTCCTGCCCTCGCACCGCTCCTATGTCGACGCGTTCGTCCTCGGCGATGTGCTGGCCCGCAGCGATTTCCCGCCGAACCACGTCATCGGCGGGGCCAACCTCAGCTTCTGGCCCATGGGCCCGATCGCCCGGCGCACCGGAACCATCTTCATCCGGCGCAGTTTCGGCGACGACGAGGTGTACAAGGCCGTCGTCGAGGAGTATTTCGCCTACCTGCTGGTCAAGCGGTTCAACCTGGAGTGGTACTTCGAAGGCGGACGGACCCGGACCGGAAAACTCCGGCCGCCGCGCTACGGCCTGCTCAACTACCTCGCCGCCGCGGTACGCGGGAACCGGGTCGAGGACGTGATGCTGGTCCCGGTATCGATCACCTACGAACGGCTCAACGAACTCGGCGCCATCGCCACCGAACAGGTCGGCGGGAAGAAGAAGCCGGAGGGACTGGCCTGGCTCGCGCGTTACGTACGCAGCCAGCAGCATTCGGCCGGCCACGTCTACGTCCGGTTCGGCGCGCCGATGTCGGCGCGTGAACGCCTCGCCGCCAACGGCGATCCGCTGCGCACCCCACTCGTCTCGATCCCGTTGCACCGCACCGACACCGCCCGCGTCGAAGCGGTGCCGACCGCGACCGACGACGCGACAGCCGAACTCGAGCGCAAGGCGGTGCAGCGATTGGCCTTCGAAATCGCGGTCGGCATCAACGCGGTCACCCCCGTCACCGTCAACGCGCTGGCCACCCTCGCCCTGCTCGGCGTGCACGAACGCGCCCTCACCCTCGGCGAGGTGCGCACGCTGCTCGCGCCCGTGCTCGGCTACATCGACAAACGCGGACTGCCCAGCGGTGAATTGGCCGCGCTGCGCGACGAGCAGAGCCTGGCGGTGGTGCTGGAACAACTGTCGCTGGCCAAGGTGGTCACGGTCTATCGCGGCGGGCTGGAACCGGTCTATTCGATCGAAACCGGCGCGCATCTGGAGGCGGCCTTCTACCGCAACAGCGCCGTGCACTGGTTCATCAACCGCGCCATCCTCGAACTGTCGATCATCGCCGCGGCGGAACTGCCGGAACGCGATGAGCTGAGCGCGGGCTGGGACGAGGCGTACCGGCTGCGCGACCTGCTGAAATTCGATTTCTTCTTCCCCGACCGCGCCGAATTCGCCGCGCAGTTGACCGCCGAGATGCTGCTGGTCGATCCCGAATGGCACAACCACACCCGACGCGACACCTTCGGCAACGACGTCGTGGAGAAACTGTCCGCCTCCGGCTTCATGATGGCGCACCGGGTGCTGCGCTCCTTCGTCGACGCGCAACTCGTCGTCGCCGAACGTCTCGCGGCGCACGATCCCGCCGCCGAACTCGATCGCAAGCAATTCCTCGAGGAATGCGTCGCGGTCGGCAAACAGATGCTGCTGCAACAGCGGCTGCACAGCCCCGAATCCGTTTCCACCGAATTATTCACCAGCGCACTGAAACTCGCCGACAACTACGATCTCGTCGCACCCTGCGATCCCGAATCCGCTGAGCAGTGCGCGGAATCCACCCGTCGCAGAAACGAATTCGCCGAAGAACTGCGCACACTCGGCGCGCGGATCTCCCGCGCCGCCGCGCTCGACCCGTCGAATCGGCTGGAGCAGCGGCGATGACCAGCGAACCGCACGCGCCCGGCCTGCCCGCCGCACACCCGCCCACCGCCCCGCACGATCTGCCCACCCTGCTCGCCGCGATCCGGTCCGGTCCGCACGGCCCTCGGATCGCCGCGATATTCGACCTCGGCGCGGTCCTGAACGGCGGTTTCGCCCGAAGGAAGTGGTACCGGCCGACGAGGGGACAACCCGACGCGAGCACCGTGCTGCTCGACGGTTTTCGCGCCAACCTCACCGACGGCGAGTACAGCCGATTCCTCCAATCGTCGTCGTCCGCGCTGGCGGGCAGGACGGAATCCGATCTGGAGGAAACCGGTCGGCGGGTGTTCCTGCACAGCGTCTACGGATACCTGTATCCCGAAGCGTGGCAATTGATCCGGACGCACCAGGCGGTGGGACACACCGTGGTTCTCGCCAGCGCGCTGACCCGATTCCAGGTCGTTCCGGTCGCGGAGGAACTCGGCGTCGACGCGGTGCTCTACACCGAGATGGCCGCCGACGACGGCGTGCTCACCGGCTACGTCGCCGGAAAGACACTGTGGCGCAACGGAAAACTCGACGCGATCCGTGCCGTCGCCGCGACCCGAGGTCTCGAACTCGACCGCAGCTACGCCTATACCGACACCGCCGCCGACCTGCCGCTGCTCGCCGCCGTCGGATATCCAGTGGCCGTGAACCCCGATCGCGGGTTCATCGCGTCCGCCGCCGAGAACGATCGGCTCGCCCTGACCTTCCGCCCCCGGCGCGCGCCCGGACCGGTCGACTACCTGCGCACCGTCGCCGGGCTGACCGCCCTGCTCGGCGGCGCGCTGTTCGGCGTGCTGTCGAAATCGTTCACCGGACAGCGGCGCAAGATGGCCGACGCGCTCCTGGTCCACGCCACCTCCGCCACGCTGCGAGTACTCGGGGTACGGCTGCGGGTGACCGGCACCGAGCACGCCCGATCACCGCGGCCCGCGGTATTCCTGTTCAACCACCAGAGCCAATTCGACGTGATCATCGTGCCGAGGGTCCTCGAAGGCGGGGTCACCGGAATCGGGAAGAAGGAACTGACCCGCAATCCGATATTCGGACCGCTCATGCGTTTCGTCGGCGTGACCTTCATCGACCGGTCCGACACCGCGACCGCGAAAGCGCAACTCGCGCCGGTGGTCGAGACCTTGCGCGGCGGACTGTCCATCGGGATCGCCCCCGAGGGCACCCGCTCCTACACACCGGAGGTCGGACGGTTCAAGAAGGGCGCGTTCCACATCGCCCATCAGGCCGGAGTTCCGGTGATTCCGGTGGTGATCCGCAACGCGGGCGAGATCTCGCGGCGTAATTCGATGGTCGCGCGCAGAGGGGTCGTCGACGTCACCGTCCTCGCGCCGATCGACGTATCGGGATGGGATCCGAACGCCATGGACGACAAGGTCGAGCAGGTGCGGCAGCTGTACATCGACACGCTGCTGAACTGGCCGACGGACAGCTGAGCATCGATCGGACGGAGACGTGACCGGCGACACATCCCCGCAGAGGTATTGACCTGAACGGTCATTGAGGTTCCACCATTGGATTCCACAGCAGATTCACAGCTCTCGCACAGGAGAAGGTCACCATGTCCGTCGCACAACCCGCAGACCGCGTCCTGCCCATTCCCGCACTCAACCGTCCGACCGCGGTGTTCGGCGGTATCGCCGTCGCCCTCGTACTGAATCTGATCGTCTGGCTGATCGGCGCCGCCGCGGGCGGTGAATTCATCTCCGAGGGAGAGTCCGTCGCCCCCGGCGGTGTCATCGTCATGTCGATCGTTCCGCTGCTGATCGGACTCGGGGCCGCCGCCCTGCTGTCCTACAAGTGGGTGGCGGTGCTGCGCGTCGCGGCGGTGGTCGGCTCGTTGCTCGCCCTCGGCACCATCGCCCTGACGATCGCGGCCGATTTCGACACCGCGTCGACGGTGGCGCTGTCGCTGATGCACGTGGTGCTGGTGCCGGTCATCGTCGTCGCCACCGAGGGGCTGCACCGGAAGCTGACCCGGAGCTGACGAAGACGACGGCGGGGTCGCGCATCCGAGGACGCGCGACCCCGCCGGTCGTCTCGGCCCGGACTACACCGAGCGGCCGAACAGCAACTTCCACGGCATCAACGCCGATTCCAACTGCACCCTCAGACTCATCTTGGACGCGCCGACGGTGCGTTCCTCGAAGCGAATCGGCACCTCGGCGATCGGGATGCCCTTCTTGACGGTGCGGTAGTTCATCTCGACCTGGAACGAATAGCCGTTGCTCCGGATCGAGGCGACGTCGATGGCACGCAAGGTGTCGGCCTTCCACGCCTTGAACCCGGCGGTGGCGTCCTTGACGCTCAGCCGCAGGATCAGGTTCACGTAGAAATTCGCCCACGCGGACAGCGCCTTGCGGTACCACTTCCATTCCTCGGCGGTCGACCCGCCGGGCACATACCGGGACCCGAGCACCACACCGGCGTCGGTGGTCTCGAGTTTCTCCAACATCGCGGGAATCACCTCGGCCGGATGCGACAGATCCGCGTCCATCTGGATCACCACGTCCGCGCCTTCGTCCAGCGCGCGGGTGATCCCGGCGATGTAGGCGCGGCCGAGGCCGTCCTTCTCGGTGCGGTGCAGTACACCCACCGTATTCGGCGATTCGGCCACCAGTTTGTCGGCGACTTCACCCGTTCCGTCCGGTGAATTGTCGTCGACCACGAGTACATGCAGGTCGGGTACCGGCAGCGCCGTCAGCCGCTCCACCGCAACCGGCAGATTCTCCCGCTCGTTGTAGGTCGGCACAACAACGGTAACCCTCAAGGGTCGCCCTCCCTGCTCACCTGGTCCGGCCCCACAGCCCACGGTGGACCGCCGAGCACTCGGTTGATTTCTGAGAACCCTAGTTGATGGACCTGAGGAGCACCCGAGGGGTATTACGCAGTGTGATCAGTCACTATCACTCACCATCACGCCACGATCGGTCCCGCGCGTCCTCACGCTCGTTGCGCGCCCGCACGATATCGAGTGCCCGCTCGGCTGTCGCCTGATCCGGATACGGGCCCATCCGGTCCCGGAACCAGCACCGCATTCCCTGCTCGGCACGCTGATGCTTCAAGCAGTAGTACCACTTTTCCGCCATATCCCCAGCATTCCACCGATCGAACGAACCAATCCGGAATTTCGCCATGATCACGGGGATTCGCCCGGTCGCAGGGGTGCACAGGGCGGCCGTGAGCCGTGCTGGCGCACGTCCCGGTGGGTCGTCGTCGGCTGACCATCGGGCGAGCGGCAGCGGGAATGCCGGTGGTGCTGCTCTCATCGCCTCACCGCCCGAGGCAGGGCATTCGATTCCGGAGGTGTGCGGCTCGTGGCCGCTGGTGTCGGCCCGCTGGTGTCGGCCCGCTGGTGTCGGCCCGCTGGTGTCGGCCCGCTGGTGTCGGCCCGCTGGTGTCGGCCCGCTGGTGTCGGCCCGCTGGTGTCGGCCCGCTGGTGTCGGCCCGCTGGTGTCGGCCCGCTGGTGTCGGCCCCGGAACCGGGGCGACACCAGCGAGAGTGACCGGGTACGTTCGCGATCTCACGTCTGGCGGTCTGACAGTCTGACGACGAGTTCGATTCCTTCCCTTGCTATTTCGATACCTTCTCGCCGAATCGATTACGCGGCAAACGATTACCACTGCACTCGTATCGACGCACCCGATCTCGGCCTTCCCGGGCAGAATTACGCGAGACCGTCATCCTTCGCCTTCTCGGCCTCCCCCTCTCTGACCCTCCGGGGCTCGACCGGCAACCTCCGCCGAGTGCCCCGCCGCGTGGCTCCGAATCGATAGCCGCAGTACGACCCGAATCCGGCGCGATTGCCCGCCTACACGTTTCGGGATGGAATACATATTCATCGTGACGGCCGATTCCCCGTTGCGCAGACTGCCCCTCTCACGCAATTGCCCACAAGTCACGAGTTTCGAATGAAGAGAACTTATTCATCTCACCGCAACGCACAACGTTTCCAGAGAAAACATGACAGTTCATCGATTGCGACCGCCCCGAAGATCACCGCGTACCCCATCCTGATTTCGCTTCGCCGATCCGTCGACGCCATCCGGTTCGGCGGCCTGAACGCGATCGGTCGCCGATCGAGCGACGGGTCCCCCCCCTGGAAACGGGCTCCGATACTTCGCACAATGGAACACGACCTTCGTTTCTCCGAATGGTGCAGTATTCGAAATAGTCCGGCCGTTGACGGTGCGCGCTCCCGATCCGCGACGCCCCGCATCGCGCGATAATCACGCGCCCAATGCCTCGCCAGCCGGGCCCGGGGCCCCACAACAGCCAGTCCGCCCCTGGGCCCCGCAGCGCCCGGCTCCCTGCCGCGTCCCGGCACCAGTCGCGGCCCTGTCCTACGGCAGCCCGGTCCCACGGAAGCCTGACCCCACGACTGCCGGTCCCTGCTGCGCGCTCCCGGTTGCAACCCCTGTTCCACTTCGGGCGGAGCTCCCAGCTGAGGCTGAGGCGCCCGCTGCCAACTGCGGCTCGGTCCCAGCTACGCCGCGGACCGGTCCCACGGGGGCCTGATCCCACAGCTGCCGGGTCTCACGGCGGCCGGATCCCACAGCAGCCGGATCCCACAGCAGCCGGATCCCACAGCCAGGTCCCTCAGCAGCCAGGTCCCTCAGCAGCCAGGTCCCCCACAGCGGCCGGGTCCCACAGCAGCGCGGTCCCACAGCGGCGACCCGGCCTTGCCCCGCGGCCCAGTCACAGCCTGCTCCTACCGCGACAGGTCGCGGCTGAGAGCCGGTTCAACTACTGCCCCAGTCCCACCGCGGCCAGGTTCCTGCTGTGGCCTGACCTCAAATAGCCGACCCCACGACGGCCCAGCCCCACGGCGACGGGGCCCACAACGAAAGGTTTCCAACTGCGGCCCTGTCCGACCTGCTGCCGTGTCCCAACGCAACCGGTCCCGGCGGTGACCACGCACCTGCCGCCTGGTTCAGGTAAATGCGGCCGGTCTGATCCGATGGCTCGTCCAAATCAGGCACCCCGATTCGAGCGCTTCTCGGCCCAATGCACCTGTCCGGATTGCGCTCCTGACCCTGATGCCGCCTTGGCATGGTGCAACCCGGTGCCAGGCGCAGTCCGAACTCAGCCCAGCCCCGGTCTGAGCACAAGCCTGCGGACCTGCCGAACGACAGGCAGCGAATTACTCGACACCGTGAACTTCGACGACTCAGCGGAAAAACGCGCACTCATCGGTGGAGAAACAAAGAATCCCCCTCGACTCGGTCGAGGGGGATTTGATGTGGCCAGGGCCGGGATCGAACCGGCGACCTTCCGCTTTTCAGGCGGACGCTCGTACCAACTGAGCTACCTGGCCGCAGGCACCCATTCCGAATGCCATACGCGAAACGCCGGATTTCTCCGGCGTTTACTTGCGACCCTGACGGGACTCGAACCCGCGACCTCCGCCGTGACAGGGCGGCGCGCTAACCAACTGCGCCACAGGGCCTTGCGTGCTACCAACGGTCCAGAGACCGTACCCCCTACGGGATTCGAACCCGCGCTACCGCCTTGAAAGGGCGGCGTCCTAGGCCGCTAGACGAAGGGGGCTCGTCCCGGATTCCTCCGGACCGGCTTTCAACGGGTGTCCGTTGGGAGCTCGCATAGCTTATGACAGCTGTACCGCGTTTCCCAAATCGGCTGGTCAGAGCCATGAAACAGCGGCTAGAGCACGAGCCCGAGCTCCTCGAGCCGCGCGGTCGCCCGCCAGCCGTTCACCCGGAACTTCTCGGTCCACTCCGGCGTGGCCATGGACTCGATCACGACCTCGAGCGCCTCGCGGAATCGCGACCGCAGATCGACCGACCCCGCCGCCAGGTCGACCATGTACCGCTGACCGGCCAGTGCCGCCGTCAGGGTGCGCGTGAAGCGGTCGGGGTCGGCGTCGAGGCGCAGCTGACCGTGTTCTATCGCCCGGACGACGAGGACCCGGGTGGCACGGCCGAGTATCCGCCCACCACCCGCCTGCACATCGCGATAGAAGTCCGGTTCGATGATGAGCCGATACTCGGCCTGCACGATGATGTCGTGCTCCAGACGTAGCGCTATCTCGTCGACCATCCCGTGCAGGGTGTCGAGTGGTCCGAGATCGGCTCGCGCCAGCCACCGTTCGGCCGAGGCGCGGTAGCGCTCCACCGCCGTCTCCAGGACCGCGCGCGCCAGGTCTTCCTTGGAATCGAAATGGAAGTACATGGCGCCCTTGGTCGCGCGGGAACCTTCCAATATGCGGTTGAGCGATGCAGCGGCATAGCCGCTCTTCCCGAACTCAACGGCGGCGGACCTGATAATCGCCGCGCGTGTCCGGCGGGCCCGCTCTTGCTGCCGTGCCATGCTCGAAACGCCTCCGAAGCCTACTCGCCGCCAATCGGTGCCCCCCTTAGGAACGGACCCTTGGCGCAAAGTTATGAGTTTTATCAATACTTCAAACCGGGTTTTCGCCCAGTTTCAAACTTTCGGTACGAAAACTTGCGAAAAACCTGAAACACACCAGCTGGTATAGTTTTCGTGCCCGGGTGCGCCGCAGGGGGTGCGCACCCGGGCATTACTTCTTCTCGAATGAGCCTCCTGCGGCATCGAGTCCAGGTTTGCCACGACCGGCCGAACCGTTCGCAACGCGGTCGGACACACCAACGATAAGCCGAATTCCAGATCCCCGGGTGATTCGCAGATACCTCCGGAATTCACCCACGCGTCACCGTACCCGCAATCACCTGCCGACATGCGGCAAACCGAGGAGTCAGTTGTCGGATGTGGATCACTCCCCAATACAGCAAACATCTCGCAACCAATACTCTTCCGGCCGCAGCGCCGAATTCGTCAGCAGCGCAGCGGCGTTCGCCCGACTCCGTGACGCCACACCACCCGCCCGGCACCGACCGCGCGCCGACCGATCGCGCCGCCGCCGCACTTCCCCGAGATCGGGTCCGACCCGCCCCGGAAATCCAAAGACTTTGCCAGGCAACATCATTCGATGATATCGAAATTGTCCGGAAATGAACAAAGCCGGACCGCGAATGGTTACCGGAGCTATCGCGAGGCGCCCCGTCGTTGTTACCCCGTGCGACATCACGACCGGTTGTGGCAGGGCGGCGCGGGGAACGAACACGGTCATCATCGCGCGCACGCCCGTACTCCATCGATGGGCTCACGCGAGTTGTCGTACCGGCGCGAATGCCGGCTCACCGGGCGACTCCGCCCCGCCGTTGCGAGTGCCCCCTGTAGGACTCGAACCTACGACCTAGTGATTAAAAGTCACCAGCTCTACCAACTGAGCTAAAGGGGCTCGGCTGGAGAGCCTACCCGACATCGGCCGCCGAGCAGAAATGCGGGGTGACGCGACATCCGAGCCCGCCGGAGCGCCCGATGGACCGGGCGCGCGCACGGCAGCGGCAGCGGCTCGGGACCGATCCGCACGGGGTCCGCGACCACGTGAGATAGCCCTGCGGCCCATGCCGATACCGAGGTCGTTGAGCCTCGTCGCAACCGCGCGGACAGCGAAGTATCCGCAATCACCGAATCGATCGATCGGCGGAAAGTATCGATGATCGAGTTACCGCGCGGCACCGGGAAACGAGGTACGCGGGCCTCCGGGGCCGAACACGGCGGGCAGGATTGTGTTCTCGCTCACCGACCGCCGCGCTCGGCGGCACGCCGGATGCGCCACCCATCAATGGGGCCGAGACGACGGAGTGCCGAACCCGGCGCGGCCGACCAGGCGGCCGAGCAGGTTGTCGGAGCTACAGAGTGGTCAGCCCCCGCATGGACGAGGCAGTGAATCGAGCGAATCCAATTCAGTGGTCCGATAGCGGCTTTCGGTGAGCCGATACCGGGATCGATATCGCCGGTGGTGTTACGGATTCCTTCACGGGCAGTCGGCAGCGCCGAACTGCGTGGTGAGCAGGTTCCGGCCACGCGGTGGAGGGCCGGTTCGGCGTGGACACACATGATTTGCCGAGCTGCCACAACACGCGAAGGTGGCGGCCCGAGCCCGGAGCATTCACAACGGCTCGGGACGAACCTGGATGCACACGAATTGCCGCGCTCTTCCCGCCATCCTGTTCCGACCTGATCCCGGGGGACCGAGGACCGCCGCACGTCGTCTCCCCCCGGGGACCGCCGCACGTCGTCTCCCCCCGGGGACCGCCGGAGGTCTGGAGCGATCCGCACGGTGGCGTCGACGGACGACGATCCGACTATCGGTCCGAACCGTCAGTGACGGCGGTCGGCCCTCGCCTCAGCCGTCGCTGCCGCCCGCAGGCCGTGAGGCCGCACACGGCAGGGTGGGCATCCCATCGCGATGACGGACGGGATCGAACGAAATCTTTCGCCCGGCTGCAAGCGACGGTCACGATCAGCCGATGTGGATCGACCATACGAACGGACCGGTCAGTTTTTCATCCGCTGCTTCGATCAGGTGCCGAGGGCTTATTCGCATCGGTACGTGCCGAAGTAGGCGATGATCGTCGTGACAATCGACAGTGCCCCTGTCGTGTCGACGGTTGGATGGACCGGTTGCGCGGTCGGCGTCTCCCACCGGTGCGCGCGAAGCGGAGGCAGCTTGACGATCCGACGGCGATCCGCACACGCTCGGGCCGTGAATCGATGCCGCAAAATAAGCGTCCGACGGCGGCTAACAACTGCGCGCCGACAGCGATAGACCACTCACGGCGGGCCGAAATCGCATCCGGTCCTGTGGTAATTCACAGCGTGCTCCAAGGAGGCAAGGGCTGCGAAACCACTTAGACTCGGATGCGGCGGGGGACGTCGAAGACGACGTATGAAGTGCATCACCGGGCGATTTTTCTCCTGTCGATGCGTTTCGCATCACACCTACGGTGCCGTAAGGTATGGCCGCATCGGCACGACACCGGGGGGGACGACCTGTCAGCGTGCACGCACTGGGAAGGGCTATATACATGGCAAGGGATCTGACTCAACTCGAGCTTCTCACGGAGTTGGAGCCGGTTGCCGAGGCAAACGTCGACCGGCACTTCTCCCTCGCGAAGGAGTGGCATCCGCACGACTACGTCCCGTGGGACGAGGGCCGCAATTTCGCGGCGCTCGGCGGGACGGACTGGGACCCTGATCAGTCCCGCTTGAACGAGGTCGCGAAGGCGGCCATGATCACCAACCTGCTCACCGAGGACAACCTGCCCTCCTACCACCGCGAGATCGCCGAGAACTTCTCGCAGGACGGTGCGTGGGGTACGTGGGTCGGCCGCTGGACGGCCGAGGAGAACAGGCACGGCATCGTGATGCGCGACTACCTCGTCGTCACCCGCGGTGTCGATCCGGTGGCGCTCGAAGAAGCGCGCATGATCCACATGACCAACGGTTTCGCCTCCCCCACCGAGGCCGACGCGGGCTTCCTGCACTCGGTCGCCTACGTCACCTTCCAGGAGCTGGCGACCCGGGTCAGCCACCGCAACACCGGCAGGGTCTGCGACGACCCCATCGCCGACCGCATGCTGCAGCGCGTCGCGGCCGACGAGAACCTGCACATGATCTTCTACCGCAACCTGTGCGGCGCGGCGCTCGACCTGTGCCCCGACCAGGCGATCGAGGCGATCACCCTGATCCTGGAGAACTTCCAGATGCCGGGCGCGGGTATGCCCAACTTCCGCCGCAACGGCGTGCTCATGGCCAAGCACGGCATCTACGACCTGCGTCAGCACCTCGAGGAAGTGGTGCAGCCTGTGCTCAAGAAGTGGGACCTGTTCGAACGGACCGATTTCACGCCGCGCGGCGAGGCAGTCCGTGATCGCCTGGCGATCTTCCTGGACAAACTCGGCCAGGACGTCCTCAAATTCGAAGAGCAGCGCGACCGCATGCTGGCCCGCGAGGCCAAGAAGCGCGAGCTGGCGGGCGCCAGCGCGGGCTGAGCCACGGCCCAGCACCGCGACGCCACGAGACACGAGCGCGCCGGCACCGGGAATTCCCGGCGTCGGCGCGATTGTCGTTGGAGTCGCGGTACCGACTTCCGACCACAGCACCGCCCGTGTCAGCGGTCACAACGACCGGAGATGAGACACTGATGGGCGTGACGATGACTACCGAGGCGACGAGCGCGCTGCGGATCGGGCCGTATCCGGTCGATCCGCCGGTGGTGCTGGCGCCGATGGCGGGCATCACGAATCTGGCGTTCCGCAAGCTGTGCCGCGAATTCGGCAGTTCCACCTCGATCTACGTCTGCGAGATGATCACCGCGAGGGCGGTGGTCGAGCGCAACGAGAAGACGCTGCACATGATGTCGTTCGACGCCGACGAGCATCCGCGTTCGATGCAGCTCTACGGCGTCGACCCGGCCACCCTCGGCGAGGCGGTGCGCATCATCGTCGGCGAGGGCTGGGCCGATCACATCGATCTCAATCTCGGCTGCCCGGTGCCCAAGGTCACCCGGCTCGGCGGCGGTGCGGCACTGCCGTACAAACGCGCCCTGTTCCGCCGGATCGTGCAGGCCATGGTCGGCGCGGCCGAACCGGCCGGTGTTCCGGTGACGGTGAAATTCCGCATCGGCATCGACGACGAACATCTGACCTATCTGGACGCGGGCCGGATCGCCGAGGCGGAAGGCGCGCGCGCCGTCGCGCTGCACGCCCGCACCGCGGCCCAGCGCTATTCCGGTCAGGCCGACTGGTCGGCCATCGCGCGCCTCAAGGAGGCCGTGCGGACCATTCCGGTATTGGGCAACGGTGACATCTTCTCCGCCGCCGACGCCGTGCGCATGATGGACGAGACCGGATGCGACGGCGTCGTCGTCGGGCGCGGATGCCTCGGCCGCCCCTGGCTTTTCGGGGAATTGCAGGCCGCGCTACGCGGTCAGCCGCTGCCGGAAGCGCCGAATCTGGGCCGCGTCGGCGAGGTGCTGTATCGGCACGGCGCACTGCTGTCAGAACATCTGGGCCAGGAGAAGGCGATGCGCGATCTGCGCAAGCACATGGCCTGGTATCTGATGGGCTTTCCGGTCGGCGCTGATCTGCGTCGCGCTTTCGCCACGGTGTCGAGCCTGACGCAATTGCGTGATCTGATCGGGCAATTGGATCCGACCGCGCCTTTCCCCAGCGATGCCGAAGGACCGCGCGGACGACAGGGTTCACCGGGTAAAGTCGCGCTGCCGCACGGGTGGCTCGACGATCCCGACGATGTCGCGGTACCGACCGCCGCCGATGTCATGCACAGCGGCGGTTGATCCGCACCGTCCCGTCCGGAGAGCACTGTTCAGAGCACACGAATGTCCCTCACAACTGTTCACTGTGGTTATCGCCACTCTTCCTGCCCGGCAAACACGCGCGCGCGGCGAATATTCAGCGTCGCCGATATGCGCGCATATATCGCTAATATCCAGCTAACGAATTTCAGCGGGCAGCAAACATCGGTGCGACCGCTCGGGCCTCGCGCTGGGCTCGCTCGTCGTGGCGGAATCGTTATCATTGGCGAAATCGGTCATGCCGGTCGTTATCCGACCAGGCGACGACAAGAACGAAAAGCGAGGTTCGTTGGTGGGTGACGATCGGCACGGGCAATCGCCACGGCCCGGAGGTCGCGCCCCGTGGGAGCGCTATTCCACGGCGGACAGCAACGAACAAGAGGGCGCGCACACCTCGCGGCGATCACGCCACGACACTCCCGCGGATTCCGGTTCGGCTCCACTGACTGTGCAGGACCTCGTCGAGAAGGTGGACAACGAACGCGGCGGCCGTCGTCGCCGCGCCCAGGAACCCCGCCCCCAGGAACCACCGGCGCAAGCCAGGAACCCCCGGAACCCGCCACCGCCCGAACCCGGCCCGCGTCCCGCCGATCCGGCACCGCGCCCCGCCGAAGCCGCCCGTCCGCCCCGCCCGGGCGGATCACGGGCGCCCGCGCCGCACCCGGCTCCCGCGCAGCCGCGGCGCGGAGGCAACACCCGGCCGTCGACCGGCTCGGTGGTCGTCGACGACATCGCGGGCAAGAATCCCCCGCCGCGTCCCGCCACCGGAAAGCGCGCGCCGAAGCCGGAATTGGCCGAGGCCGTCACCGACGTGCTCGACCCGGTCACCGACGCACCGGAACCGGCGCGGGCGAGGAAGGTCGCACCGCCGCCCGCCAAACGCGCCACCGACCCGAAACCGGTGGGGAAACCGCCGCTGTCGCGGCTGGCCGCGGGTAAACAGCGCCGCAACAAGCGACTCAAGACGACCGGCCGGATCGCCGCCACCCTGTTCGCGGTACTCGTGCTGTTGATCACCGGCGGTGGCTGGAGCTACCTGCGCGCCACCAACAACTCCTTCACCCAGGTGTCCGCGCTCGACGACAACTCCGAGAGCATCGTCGATTCCGATGCCCAGCTCGGTGACGAGAACTTCCTGATCGTCGGCACCGACACCAGGGCGGGCGCGAACGGCAGTATCGGCGCGGGCACCATCGACGACGCCGAGGGGGCGCGCGCCGACACCGCGATGCTCGTGCACATCCCCAAGAACCGCAAGCGCGTCGTCGTGGTGTCGTTCCCGCGCGACCTCGATGTCACCAGGCCGCAGTGCTCGCGCTGGGACAACGACAAACCCGGCTACACCGACGAGACCTTCCCCTCGGCGATCGGCGACAAACTCAATGCCGTCTACGCACTGGGCGGGCCCAAATGTCTGGTGAGCACGATCCAGCGACTGACCGGAAGCACCATCAACCACTTCATCGGCATCGACTTCGCCGGATTCGAGGCGATGGTCAACCAGGTCGGCGGCGTCGAGGTCTGCTCGCCCAAACCCGTCGTGGACGAGATCCTGGGAACCGTGCTGGAGAAGCCGGGCAAACAGCTGATCAGCGGTGAGACGGCGCTGAGCTATGTGCGCGCCCGACACGTCTACGGCGAGGAACGCAGCGACTACGACCGGATCAATCGCCAGCAGCGCTTCCTCGCGTCGCTGCTGCGCGGCGCGCTGTCGAGCCGGGTGCTGTTCGATCCGGGCAAGCTGAACGGTTTCATCCGGGCGTTCACCGATGCCACCTTCGTGGACAAGGTCGCCCCCAACGATCTGCTGACGCTGGGCCGCTCGTTGCAGAAGATGGACGCGGGCACGGTGACCTTCCTGACCATCCCCACCGCGGGCACCACGTCCTACGGCAACGAGATCCCCCGCGAATCCGATATCAAGGCCATCTTCAAGGCCATCAGGGACGATCAGCCGCTGCCAGGTGAGAAGCCGGTCGCGACCGACCCCGGCACCACGACGACCCAGCCCGCCGCCGAGACGCCGAAGACGATCGCCGTCGACCCGAACAATCTCTCGCTGCTGGTGTCGAACGGTTCGGGCGTGGTCGGAGCGGCGAATACCGCGGCCAACAAGCTCGGCAACTTCGGGTTCAACATCTACAGCACCGGCAACTATTCGCTGGGCAGTTCGGCCACGACCAAAGTCAGGTACGCGCCGGGGCACGAGGCCGACGCCGCGACCGTCGCCAGTTCGATCACGGGGGCGACCCTGGAATCCGACAGCGAACTCGGCAGCATCGTCGAGGTCGTGCTCGGCAAGGATTACACCGGCGTCATCAAGTCGCCGACCCCGGTGGGCGACGTCATCCCCGATGTCGCCGCGGCACCGTCGACTCCGGCGGTGCTGCCCGCGGATCTCGAGCATATGAACGCGGCCGACGACACCTGCGTGTAGCGGCCGACGACAGCCGGTACCTGCGGGTTCCGGACCGGACGCGCACGCGGGTATCGGTACCGACCATTCACCGTCTGTTGGTGACTTGGTCAGGGTGGGCAACTAGTCTCTGCTGTCATGCGTGTCATCTACAACGAGCAAATGGCCGATCTCGCCCACCTGTTGGGCGAGATGGCCGGTCTCGCGGGTACGGCCATGGATCGGGCCACTCAATCATTGCTACAAGCCGACCTGGCGCTGGCCGAGTCGGTCATCTCCGAGGACGACCGGATCGCCGAACTGATCGCCCAGGCCGAGGAGCGGGCTTTCGCCCTGCTGGCGTTGCAGGCACCGGTCGCGGGTGATCTGCGCCAGGTGGTCTCCGCGATCCAGATCGTGCAGGACGTGAACCGGATGGGCGCGCTGGCCCTGCACGTCGCCAAGGTGACGCGCCGCCGTCACCCGAACCACGCGCTGCCCGAATCGGTCAACGGCTACTTCGCCGAGATGGGCCGTATCGCGGTGAGCATGGGCGAAGGCGCCCAGGAAGTGCTCGACACCCGCGATCCCGAGCGCGCCGCCCAGCTCAATGTCGACGACGAGGCGATGGACGACCTGCATCGCCACCTGTTCACCCTGCTGATGGATCGGGACTGGAAGTACGGTGTGGCCGCGGCCGTCGACGTGACGCTGCTCGGCCGCTATTACGAGCGTTTCGCCGACCATGCGGTCGAGATCGGCCGCCGTGTCATCTTCCTGGTCACCGGCGAACTGCCGCCCGACCCCGACGTCGAGGTCTGACAACCGGCAGATCACCCGCCGCCTCCCAGCACAGGCACGCGTCGCAGCCGCCCCGGATCATCCGGGGCGGCTTTCCTGTTCGACGGACATCCTGCCGGAAACAGCAGAACGGCCCGCGCGTTCGCGCGGGCCGTTCTGTGCGGTCGTATTTCTAGCCGAAGCGGCCGGAGATGTAATCCTCGGTGGCCTTCTGGCCCGGGTTGGAGAAGATCTTCTCGGTGTCGTCGATCTCGATCAGCCTGCCGGGCTTGCCCTGGGCCTCGAGATTGAAGAAGCCGGTCTTGTCACTCACGCGCGCCGCCTGCTGCATATTGTGCGTGACGATGACGATGGTGAATTCCTTCTTCAGTTCGGTGATCAGATCCTCGATCGCCAGCGTGGAGATCGGATCCAGCGCCGAACACGGCTCGTCCATCAACAGGACGTCGGGCGAGACCGCGATGGCCCGCGCGATGCACAGACGCTGCTGCTGACCACCCGACAGGCCGCCGCCCGGCTTGTCCAGACGGTCCTTGACCTCGTTCCAGAGATTGGCGCCGCGCAGTGAGCGCTCGGCGGTCTCGTCGAGATCCTTCTTGTTGCGCATGCCCTGCAATTTGAGCCCGGCCACCACGTTGTCGCGAATCGACATGGTGGGGAACGGGTTCGGCCGCTGGAACACCATCCCGATGGTGCGACGCACACCCACCGGATCGACGGTCGCGCCGTAGATGTCCTCGCCGTCGAGCAGCACCGCGCCCTCGACGCGGGCGTTGGGGGTCACCTCGTGCATCCGGTTGAGCGAACGCAGCACGGTGGACTTACCGCAACCCGAAGGACCGATGAAGGCGGTGACGCTACGCGGCAGAACCGACAACTTGACATCGGCGACCGCGTGGAATTTGCCGTAGAAGATATTCAGATCTTTGACGTCGATACGCTTGGCCATCGGAATTTCCGTTCGGTTATCGGTTGCGGGTGAGGAATTCGTTCGGTTATCGGTTGCGTGTCAAGAATTTATTGACGACCGCCGCCGCCGCGTAGAGCAGCGCGATCAGCAGGATCAGGGTCAGGGCCGCGCCCCACACGCGTTCACGCCCCGCGGCCTCGGGGTTGCCCAGCTCTTGGTAGATCAGCAGCGGCAGCGAGGCCATATTGCCGTCGAAGAGATCGGTGTTGATCGACTTCGAGTAACCGACGAGCACCAGCACCGGCGCGGTCTCACCCATGACGCGGGCCAGCGAGAGCAGGATGCCGCTGATCATGCCGGGCGCGGCGGTCGGGACGACGATCCGCACGATGGTCTTCCATTTCGGCACGCCCAGGGCGTAGGAGGCTTCACGCAACTCGTCGGGAACGAGTTTGAGCATTTCCTCCGTGCTGCGCACCACGACCGGAAGCATCAGCAGCACCAGGGCCAGCGACACCGCGAACGCGCTCTGCGGGGCGCCGAGGGTGGCGATCCACAGGGCGAAGATGAACAGCGCCGCGACGATCGACGGCACACCCGCGAGGATGTCGACCATGAAGGTCGTCACCTTGGCGAGCCTGCCCCGACCGTATTCGACCAGGTAGATCGCGGCCATCACACCGAGCGGCACCGCGATGACCGCGGCGATCGCCGACTGCACGATCGTGCCGTAGATCGCGTGGTACACACCGCCGCCGGTCTCGTCCGGCAGGATGCCCTTCTGCGAGTTCTGCCACCAGTCCAGCGAGAGGATCGCGGACAATCCCTTGCTGATGACCAGCCACAGCACCCAGACCAGCGGCACCATCGCGATGGCGAAACACAGGGCCACCACGCCGGTGGCGACATGGTTCTTGATGCGGCGGCTGGTGCTCACATCGCGGAAGGTGGGCGCCTTGACCGGCTTGTCGAGCGTCGACGTGGTGGTCATCACTGATTAACCTTTCCGCCTGCCGCGAGCCGAGCCAGCGCGTTGACCACGAAGGTCAGCGCGAACAGCACGAAGCCCGCCGCGATGTAGGCGCCGGTCGGCAAGGGCGTACTGAATTCCGATGCCGCCGAGGCGATTTTCGACGCGAAGGTGTAGCCGCCGTCGAACAGCGACCAGCCACCCGGCTGTGTCGAGGTGCGCAGCACGAGCAGGACCGCGATGGTCTCGCCGAGCGCGCGGCCGAGGCCGAGCATCGACCCCGCGATCACGCCGGAGCGACCGTAGGGCAGCACCGTCATGCGGACGACTTCCCATTTGGTCGCGCCGAGCGCCTGGGCCGCCTCGATATGGTTCACCGGGGTCAGGTTGAAGACCTCGCGCGATACCGACGTGATGATCGGCAGGATCATCACGGCGAGCACGATGCCCGCGGTGAAGATGGTGCCGCCACCGGACAGCGACACGTTGCCGCTGTCGAAGAGGAAGAACCAGCCGAGGTTCCGATTGAGGAATTCCTGAACCGGTCCCAGCTGGGGAGCCAGGACCAGGAAGCCCCACAGACCGAAGACGATCGACGGCACGGCCGCCAGCAGATCGACCAGCGAGGCGAACGGGCGCGCCATCGCCTTCGGGGCGTAGTGGGTCAGGAACAGTGCGATGCCGACGCCGATCGGCACCGCGATGATGAGCGCGAAGATCGAACTCATCACCGTGACCATGAACAGGTCCTTGATGCCGAAGCGGAGGTTGTTCGCGTCGGAGGTGTTGAATTCGGTACTCGTGAAGAAGTTGACTGTGTCGGCCCGGAGCGAAGGTACCGCGCGAATCAGCAGGAACAGCGCGATGAGCGCGATGGACGCGACGATGATCGCGCCCGCCGCGACGGCCAGAGACCGGAAAATGGTCTCCGCTCGCTGACTGTGTGGCTGACGCGCCGCCGAGGTCCCCTTGGTAGGAGGCTCCTTCGTGAGACTCACGTCATCTTTCGGTTCGCTCGACATATGCGCAGTATCTCCAGCCGCCTGCGGACCCGTCGAGTTCGACGAGCCCGCTGCGGTCACCTCAGGGTGCACGGTCATGACTATGCGATCAGGAGATGGCGTTGATCGCGGTGGTCAGGCGGGTCTTGAACTGCTCGGGGATCGGGATGTACCCGTTGTCCTCGAGACCCTTCTGGCCATTGGTGACGGCGGTGTTCAGGAACGCCTTGACGGCCTTGCCGACCGCGGGATCGCTGTACTTCGAGCACACGATCTCGTAGGTGGCCAGCATGATCGGGTAGGAACCCTCGGTGGTCGGCTTGTAGAACGAGGAGGTGTCGAGGATGAGGTCGTTGCCCTCGCCCTTGATCTTCACGCCGTCGATGGCCTTGCCCGCGGACTCGACCGTCAGCTTCACCGGGGTCTTGCTCGCCGAGGTGACGATCTGCGCGACCGACAGGTTCTGCGACTTGGCGAAGGACCACTCGTTGTAGGTGATCGAGTTCTTGGTGCTCTTGACGGCGGCCGAGGTGCCCTCGTTGCCCTTGGCGCCCTCGCCGACGCCACCGTTGAAGGTCTTGCCGCCGCCCTTGCCCCACGCGCCGTCGGAGGCGGCGTCGAGGTAGAGCTGGAAGTTGTCGGTGGTGCCCGACTCGTCGGAACGGAACAGCACCGCGATCTTGTCCGAGGGCAGCTTGGCGCTGGGGTTGAGCGCCTTGATCTCGGGGGCGTCCCAGGTGGTGATGGCGCCGTTGAAGATCTTGGCGGCGGTCGGGCCGTCGAGAACCAGGTCGGTCACACCGTCGATGTTGTAGGTGACCGCGATCGGGCCGAAGACGGCGGGCAGGTTCCAGGCGGGCGCGCCGCAGCGCTCCTGGGCCTTGGCCGGCTCTTCCTTCTTCGCGCTCAGCGGCGAGTCGGAGCCACCGAAATCGGTCTGGCCGCCGATGAACTCGTTGACGCCCGCGCCGGAACCGCTCGAGGTGTAGTTCAGGGTGGCGCCGTCGCAGTTGGACTCGTAGGCCGCGATGAAACGCTCCATGGCGTTCTTCTGCGAGGACGCGCCGCTGGCCTTGAGTGCCTCTTTGCCACCGCACGCGACGCTGCTGTTGGCGGCGTTGCCGGTGTCGGTCGAGGTGTTGTCGTCACTGCCACACGCGGCCAGCGGCATGGCGACCGCGGCCAGCACACCGACGAGGGCGCTGCTGCGCTTGAGCTTCACTATTCCTCCGGGAATCACGTCATACGCGCCCGGTCCCTCACCGGCCCGGGCGGCTGTTGTGGTGCCGTTCGCGGGGAACCAGCGCACCGGGCAGCGGCTGTGCTGCCTCCAAGTAACGTAAAGTCGCCCGGTTGACAGTGGGACCAGTCCCGGTGAACGGAAAGTGAACAGGCTGGCGCGAATACTTCCGGCGTATGTGACGTTTGCCCCAGCATTACTCGCGGGGCATCCGATGGCCTTTTTCTATTCGGATTCCGCGTCGGTCGCGGCCGCGTAGGCGACGTCGACGTGGGCGGTCTCGAAGCCGAGCCGGGTATAGGTGCGCACCGCCGCGGTGTTGTCGGCCTCGGTGTAGAGCAGCACCTCGCCGAGCCCCGCGTCGTGCAGATGACGCAGACCGGCCAGCGTCAGCAGCCGACCGAGTCCCCTGCCCTGGGCGGCGGGATCGATTCCGACCACGTACACCTCACCGACCGGCGGGTTCTCGTCGTAATGCACCTTGGTCCAATGGAAACCGAGCAGGCGCTCCGGGTCTCGGGCCGCCGTCACGAGGAACAGTCCCTTCGGGTCGAACCACGCCTCACCGCGTCGCACGTCGATATCGGCTTCGGACCAACCGCCCTGTTCCGGATGCCAGGAGAAGGCCGCGTTGTTCACGCGCAGCAGTTCCGCGTCGTCGGCGGGCCCCGCGTAGGTGCGCAGCACGAGATCGTCCGGCACCACGAGTTCGGGTAGCTCCGGCTTTGCCAGCGGACGGCGCATCTGCCAGAGTTCGCGCGCGGTCACCAGAGTCAGCCGCGCGGCGACCGCGCCGGCAGCCGGCCGGTTACCGTGCGCCCAGACCCGCGTCCCCGCACCGCCCGCGGCCAGTGCCGCCGCGACCAACTCCGTGCCGATGCCGTGGCCGCGCGCGGCGGGATCGACGGCGACCTCTGCCATCGCCGGATGGTCGCCGTGCGCGTCGACCAGGTTGGCGTAACCGACCACGGAACCGTCGCGTTCGGCAAGCAGATGCCGGGCCGAATCCGGCGAGCCGAGCGAGAGCACCGCCTGCTCGGAAACCGGGGCGACACCGTCGGCCGCGGTCGCCCGCGCGAGCAGGCCGCGCACCGCTTCCGCGTCCTCGGCGTGCACGCCGGTACTCCATCGCCGTGCCGAATCCGTCATCGAGTCGCCTCTCCCGTCACGGCACGCCGAGCCGCCGCGTCCCTCTTACTGCTGCACGACCCCGTTGACCGGGGCCAGCGGAACATCGTCGCCCTCGGCGACGCTCTCCTCCTGGTAGGCGACGGGTTCGCCCTTGGTCGCCGCCGCGTTACGCGACGGACGGACCGCCTTGTACCCGACGTTGCGGACCGTGCCGATCAGCGATTCGTATTCGCTGCCGAGTTTGGCGCGCAACCGCCGCACGTGCACGTCGACCGTGCGCGTGCCGCCGAAGAAGTCGTAGCCCCAGACCTCCTGCAACAACTGCGCCCGGGTGAAGACCCGGCCCGCGTGCTGCGCGAGGTACTTGAGGAGTTCGAATTCCTTGTAGGTGAGGTCGAGCGGGCGACCGCGCAGGCGGGCGGTATAGGTGCCTTCGTCGATCACCAGCTCACCGAGGGTGATCTTGCCGGTGTTCTCCGGACTCGCCACGCCGCCGTTGCGGCCGACGAGCAGACGCAGACGCGCGTCGAGCTCGGCGGGTCCGGTCCCCGGCAGCAGGATGTCGTCCAGTCCCCAATCGGCGTTGACGGCCACCAGGCCGCCCTCGGTCAATACCGCCACGACCGGGACCGACGACCCGGTGCTGCCGAGTAACCGGCACAGGCCCCTGGCCGCTGCCAGGTCTGTGCGGGCGTCGACAAGTGCCACATCCGCCGTACCCGCTTCGAGCAGCGATGCCACCTCCGTCGGCGCCGGTCGCACATTGTGTGCGAGCAGCGCCAGGGAAGGCAGTACCGACTCGGGATTGGGGTCGGAGGTCAGCAGGAGCAGCTCCACAGCACTCCTCCTATCTAGTAGCTCCGCAGGACACAGCAACACTGCTAAGCCACGTCGCTGATCACAGGTGATTCCGGATGCAAGATTAGCGCGTCGACCACGATGACCTCGCCGTCCGGGTGACAGAACTATCCATATACGGACCGTCGATACGCGAAATGCACCGCCAAGTACTGTTTCTTTCATGCGCAAGCTGATCATCGGGCTGCTGATACTCGCGGGCTTGGCCGTGGTCATCGATTTCGGAGCCGCCGCCTATTCGGAATACCGCGTGTCGCGCGCCCTGCGTGTCGGCGCGGATCTGAGCGCGGACCCCGAGGTGACGATTCACGGATTCCCGTTCTTCGGTCAGGCGCTCGATGGTCGCTACCAGAGCGTCGGGATCCGCGCCCAAGCCGTCCGGCCCGATATTCCGGGCCAGATCTACGTGGAGGCGAATCTCACCGGAGTGCGATTGCCGTTCCGTGATCTGTCCGACGGCAAGGTCCGCCGGGTACCGGTCGAGAAACTCGACGCGCGCATGGTCATCGAACCCGTCGAACTCGGCCGCTTGTTCAATATCCCGGATCTGCAAGTGCATTCGCGTCCCGCGGACAAATCCGACGGGACCGGCGGATCGGGCGGATCGGGTATGACGACCAACGCCGACGGCCTGATCCTCACCGGCACCCTGCCCGGCACCGGCTCCAGGGAGGGCGGCAACGGCGCGCAGCTGGCGGGCGACAAGGTGAGCGTGCAGGCCGAGTTGAAACTGGTCGGCGATCAGGTGGAGATCACCGCGACCGGCTTCTACCGAGGCACCGGTCCCGACCTTCCGACCGGCGTGGAGATCCCCGAAGCCGAGCGGCCCGCGGTGCTCGCCAGATTCTCGCGCACAATCGATACCAAGGAACTCCCCTTCGGGATCACTCCGACCAAGGTGTTCGCACTCGGCGGACAGATCCAGGTGGAGGGCAAAGGCGAGAACGTGACGATCGATCTGGACAGATTGCAGCGACCATGACACAAATCACAATTCTGGTGGTGATGCTCCTCGCCGCCACCCTCGTCGGCTTGGCCTTGCGCAGACGCGGCGGCGCGGTCAGGGCGACCGGCAAGACCGTGACCGAGCAGTCGACGCGCGGGCAACTGCTGGCGGGCGCCGGGGTGACCGGCGGCGGCCCCGCCGTCCTGCACTTCTCCGCCGACTGGTGCGGTCCGTGCGCCGCCGTGCGCCGCGTAGTCGCCGGTGTCACCGAGGAATTGGCGGAATCCGCGCTGCCTCCGCTCGACATCGAGATCGATATCGACGCCGATCCCGCCCTGGCCCGCGAACTGAACGTGCTGTCGCTGCCGACCACCTTCGTCTTCGACACCCTCGGCCGCGAACGATTCCGCATCTCGGGTGTTCCCAAGTCGGGAGATCTGCTGACCGCGCTGGCCCCCTTGACAGTGCCCGACCCGGCCTGACGCCGCCGCATACAGCCTGTTTCGCACCCGCGGTCCAATTCTCCCGCCCAATTGGGTAAACTCGTGCTCGTGCAATCCGACCACGAGCTGATGCTCACCCGACGCCGCACAGTTGATCTGTGTCGCCTCGGCGGTTGTTGCTGCCTGTGCCGCTGACCGGTCGGTCGTTGCGCTTTTCCTGACGCCGACCCACGTTCACCGTGCGAGTGATCCACACGATCCCCCGGCGAACTGGCAAATTTCCGCCAACAGAGTCCCTCAGCGCAGGAGTACCCATGCCCTCCGATACCAACGACAATGTCACGAAGCCACCCGGCGGACCCGATCGTGTCGACGTCAGAGGACCCCGCTTCGCCGCGTGGGTGACCTCGGCCGTCCTGGTCGTGGTCCTGATCGCCGCGACGTTCTCGGCAGGCCTGGCCGCCGTGCTCATCGCCGCGCAGGGCGTCGTCTTCGCGATCGGCGCGGCGCTCGGCCCGCGACGGCACCCCTACGGCCGGATCTTCGCCGCGTTCGTCGCGCCGCGCGTCGGTCCCGCCACCGAAACCGAACCGACGGCGCCGCTGCGGTTCGCCCAATTACTCGGCCTGATCTTCAGCGCCGTCAGCCTGCTGGGTTTCCTGGCCGGCTCCACAGTGGTCGGCGGTGTGTTCGCCGGCTTCGCCCTGTTCGCCGCGTTCCTGAACGCGGCGTTCGGGATCTGCCTGGGTTGCCAGCTCTATCCGCTGGTCACCCGCTTCCGCCGGACCACTCCGAGCGGCGTCGTCGGCGAATCCTCCGGGATCACGCGTGACGCCACTTCCGGCCCCGCCGGAACCCCGGCACAGAACTGAACCCTGCAAGTCGAAATCCCGAAAGGAACAACATGGCTCGCTCCGATGTCCTGGTCTCCGTTGACTGGGCCGAAGAGAACCTCAACGCCCCCGGCGTGGTCTTCGTCGAGGTCGATGAGGACACCTCTGCCTACGACGGTGGACATATCGAGGGTGCCGTCCGGCTCGACTGGAAGAAGGACCTGCAGGATCAGGTTCGTCGCGACTTCGTGAACCAGGAGCAGTTCTCCGATCTGCTCTCGGCCCGCGGCATTTCCAACGACGACGAGGTCGTGCTCTACGGCGGCAACAACAACTGGTTCGCGGCCTACGCGTACTGGTACTTCAAGCTGTACGGCCACAACAACGTCAAGCTGCTCGACGGTGGTCGCAAGAAATGGGAGCTCGACGGCCGTCCGCTCTCGGCCGACGCCGTCACCCGTCCGGCCACCCAGTACAAGGCCGCCGCGCCCGACCTGACCATTCGCGCCTTCCGCGACGAGGTCATCGCCGCGATCGGCACCAAGAACCTGGTCGACGTGCGTTCGCCCGACGAGTTCTCCGGCAAGATCCTTGCTCCCGCGCACCTGCCGCAGGAGCAGAGCCAGCGTCCCGGCCACATCCCGACCGCGATCAGCGTGCCGTGGAGCAAGGCCGCGAACGAGGACGGCACGTTCAAGTCCGACGACGAGCTGACCGAGATCTACAAGGAAGCCGGCCTCGACGGCGAGAAGGACACCATCGCCTACTGCCGGATCGGTGAGCGTTCCTCGCACACCTGGTTCGTGCTGCAGGAACTGCTCGGCCACCAGAATGTCAAGAACTACGACGGCAGCTGGACCGAATACGGTTCGCTCGTCGGCGCTCCGATCGAGTTGGGAGAGTAATTCATATGTGCGCAGCACCTACCCAGGGTCAGGCAATCCCCGCGGGCGTCGATGTGGAGAAGGAAACGGTCATCACCGGCCGTGTCCTGAGCACCGACGGCCAGCCGGTCGGCGGCGCGTTCGTGCGCCTGCTGGACGGTAACGGCGATTTCACCGCCGAGGTCGTCGCCTCCGGCACCGGTGACTTCCGCTTCTTCGCCGCTCCCGGCGCGTGGACCTTGCGCGCGCTGTCCTCGTCGGGCAACGGCTCGGCCGAGGTCCGCCCCGAGGGCGCGGGCATCCACAGCGTGGACGTCGCGGTCGCCAAATAAGGCACCTTTCGACGGCCCCGGTGCTTCCTGTGAGGGGAAGCACCGGGGCCGTTTGCGTCGGAGCGGGCACCAGTCGTTAGACTCCGAATGTGGTCCTCTTCTTCGAGATTCTGCTGGTGGCCGTATCCGTCCTCATCGGCTGGTTCGGTCTGTACGTCTTCTACCGGCTGTTCACCGAGTCATGAGCGATCTCGCGAGCGAAGGTTCCAATCCGGCCGAGCGAGCGAGTGATCACATGAACGGCAACGGGCATTCCGTCCGTCGCAGTGGCGACGAGGCGGTAGCCGAGGCAGCCGAACGCGCGAAGTCGACCGGTGCCCGCAACATCCCGGTCCTTCCGGATCTCCCGCTCCCCGAGGACACCGCTAATCTGCGGCTCGGGCCCGATCTGAGTCCGGCGCTGCTCGCTCTGCTGCCGATGGTCGGCGTGTGGCGCGGCGAAGGCGAAGGCAATTCCCCCGATCGGGGCGACTACCGCTTCGGCCAGCAGATCATCGTCTCCCACGACGGCGGCGACTACCTGGCCTGGAGCTCGCGCTCCTGGATCATCGAGGCCGACGGCTCCTACGGCGGCCCCGACCTCCGCGAAAGCGGTTTCTGGCGGGTCGGCACCGACGACAACGACGAAGTCATCGAACTGCTGCTCACCCACAGCACCGGCATCGTCGAACTCTTCTACGGCACCGCCCTGACCCAGTCCTCCTGGGAACTGGCGACCGACGTCGTCATCCGCTCCCAATCCGGCATCGTGGTCGGCGGAGCCAAACGCCTCTACGGCATCATCGAAGGCGGCGACCTGGCCTACGTCGAGGAACGCGTCGTCGCCGACGGCCCCCTCGAACCCCGCCTCTCCGCCCGCCTCCAGCGCTACATCGGCTGACGATCGCCTCTGTTCAGCTCACCCGGTCGATCGGCGCGGCGTAGTTCAGCCGCGACGACCGACCGCCGTCAGATCGATATCGATCTCGAACGGCACGCTGATCTTCAGGCGATCGTGGAAGATGCCCACCGGCACATACCGATTCGTCGCGGGATCGAGTTCGTAGACGTACACCACGACCCGATCCACGTCACCACGCTCGACCCGCCAGTAGTGCGGAATTCCCGCGTTGGCGTACTTCAGCGGCTTCGTTTCGCGGTCACGTTCCTCGGAACCGGGAGACACCGCCTCCACCGCCAGCACCAGATCCTCGGCGAAGTAGTACGTCGACGGATCTCTCCGATCGAGCGCATCCGCGGTCACCACCATGACATCGGGCTCGGGCATCTGCCGTTTGCCCAGCTTCACCGCCATCTCACGATCCGCGCGCAGATGCGCGGGCGCCTGTAGGTCGAGTTCGCGACGGAGAAGTGAAATAACCTGCCGGTGCCGCTTCTCCTGCGGGCTCCGAAAGACCAGTCCCCCGTCGATCAGCTCGGTGTTCTTCGGAAGACCCCGCAGTCGCAGGAACGCGGCGACCGTGAACCCACCCGGTGGCGGGATCACCCAGTCGGGCAACGGCTGGAAGACAATTGGGCCAGCCTACCGTGCACGGTCCCACCGCCCGAAAATCGGGCAGCCGTCGGGGTCGCTGCTACCGGTCATCTGCTGGTATACCGCGGCGGAGAACCTCCGCGTTCGCGACCGCGCCAGCTATGGCACGGCACCTCCACAATCTCGCGGTCCGCAAATTCCGGCATCCGCCCCTACCCGAAAAGCGGCAACCCGTAACGTGTCATCCGCCACACCGATCAGATGGTGATATCCACTGGAACAAGCAGGGGGAACCCGTGACCTATCCGCAGCAACCGCCGACCGGGCCGCAACAGCAGCCGTACGGGACACAACCTGGCTACCCGATCCAGCAGCCGCATCCTTCCGGGTATCCGGGCCAGCAATACCCGGTGCAGCAAACACCGAAGAAGAAGACCCCGGTGTGGCCGTTCCTGCTCATCCTCCTTCCGATCCTGTTGTGCGGTGGATGCTTCGGCATCGTCAGCCTCGCGAGCAACAGCGACACCGATGAAACCAGCACATCCAACCGCAACGGGGATATCGCCGCGATCGGCTCGGCGGTCCGGGATGGGAAGTTCGAGTTCCAAGTCACTTCCGTCGAAGCACCGGTGTCGACACTCGGCAGCGGGTATCGCGAGGCGACCGCGATGGGCGAGTTCATAGTGATCCGCCTGGACGTCACCAACACGGGCAACGAACCGAGGTCATACATCGACAGCAATCAGAAGCTGTTCGATGCTCAGGGACGCGAGTTCGCAAACGATTCGTCGGCCGTTCGAGCTGTGAACTCGGAAGACTGGAAACCAGATTTGAATCCTGGCTTCAAGATTCAGGTCGCGCTGGTGTTCGACGTACCGATTGGAACCGTGCCGACGTCACTGGAGTTGCACGATTCGATGTTCTCGGGTGGTACGAAGGTCGCGTTGCGGTGACCAGCCCGCTGCGGACGCCCCCGACAGATCATTCGACAGAACCTCTGCTCGGCTATTCGAACTCTTCACAAGCACTGCCCTGATCGCGGCACATTCTTTTCCAGATGCAGCGACCCTCCAAAGCTCGATCGGAAAACGTTCGATTCAGGAGGCGTCGCCGCAGCCGGGTGGCAATCAGTTCGTTGCAATTCTTTTGTGGCGCTTCATGATTCATGATTGCACAACACCGGAATTGCGATCCGGAGCGTCGATCACCTCACGTCGTAAATCCTGAGAATCAGGTAGCGGTTCGTGGTCGACGGGGAACAAGTGAGTCATCCGGATAGTGGTCGGTGCAGTCGACAGGTCTGTTTTCGGTGATGTTCAGGATCTGCCGCGTCGGCATTATTCCCGACCATGTCGGCCATATCGAGAACGTTCGGGCCGGAAAATGGAGCGGCCCCCGAGTCGTATCCGTTCAGGGCGAACCTGTGCGGCCCGGTCGGACAGGACCGGGGACTCGGGGGCCGGGTGGCTGCTTTGGATTCGCTGGCGCTGACGCGGCGGATCCACCTGCAGCGGTGGCGCTAGCGGACAGCCACCTCACGCGTCCGTTTGATAACCATTCTTCGAACCACCTCCTTCCTTGTGTAAGGACGAAGTTAGCGAAAGGTCGGGTGGGCGTGCAACGGATTATTCGAGGAGCGGAATTCGGGGGTGACCTCACCGGAGCCGTCGATGTGAAGAACCAGGTCGGCCTGGTGATCGGGGGGCGGTTGGTGGGTGACGACCACGACGGTGCGGTCGGGTTCGACCAGTCCGCTCGAGATGTCGAGTAGGTCGCGCAGCAGGTCTGCGCCCGCTTCGGCTTCGAGGTGTTCGGTCGGTTCGTCGAGTAGCAGTATTCGGGCCGGGGAGAGCAGGGCGCGGGCCAGCAGCAGGCGGCGGCGCTGGCCGCCGGAAACCGCCGCCGCACCGCCGACGAGGTCGGTATGGATGCCGTCGGGCAGGGAGTCGAGCCAGTCGCCGAGGCCGACCCCGTTCAGGGCTTTCTCGGCTTCGGCGGCGGTGACGTCACCCCTGGCCACCCGCAGATTCTCGAGCACGGAGGTACCGAAGAGGTGGGCGTCCTCGGCGAAGAAGGTGGCATCGGGGCGCGGGGTGTCGAACAGTCCGGCCCAGTACATGAGCAGAGTGGTTTTGCCCGCGCCGCTCGGGCCGACCACGGCGACGCGGCGGGCTTCGGGGAGATCCGGGAAGCGGAGCAGCAGCGAGTCGAGGTCGCGGGGGACGGAAGTATCCGTGCGAGGTGGTCGCCGCGCCGCGCCGTCGAGTTGCGTCAGGCGACGCAGTGCCGCACGCGAGGTGGTCAAAGCCTGGGCGGCGGCGGGCAACGGACCTACCGCTTCGAAGGCGGACAGGGGCAGCAGTACGAGGATGGTGAGGGCCATCGGTGTCATCGCGCCGGGCGCGCCGCCGTCGGGGCCGTAGAGGGTGATGCCGATGAGGAGCGCGGCGAGCACGCTGACTCCGATCGACAACGGCGTCGCCGCGGCTGCCCACGCGGTGCGGGAGGCCGCCGCGTTCTCCGCGGCCACGGCACGTTTGCCCGCCGACTGCGCGGCGTCGAAGGTTTCCCCGAGTCGACCGGCCACGCGCAGTTCGGCCGCGTGATCGAGCACGGTGACGGCGTCGGCGGTGAATTCGGCGCGGTCGGCTCGGACCGCGAGTTCGGCGTCGCGTGCGGCGCGAGCGGACAGCCACGGTGCGAGGATGCCGGTGATCGCGAGCGCGCCGGCCAGGATCGCCGCCGCCGGGACGGAAATGGTGGCGAGCATGGCCACGGCGGCCAGGGACAGGATCGCGGCGACGGCCACCGGTACGAAGACACGGACCACGACCGCGCCGAGATCATCGATATCGCTGCCGATGCGGACGAGAAGATCGCCTCGCCGCGGCGGCACGTGCGCGCCCGCGACCGGCCGCGTATTCGAAGATCCGTGGTCCGATAGTGCGTCGGCGGTCGGAACCTGCTGTGGGTCGGAGGTTTCCCGTGGCGAGGTACGCCGCAACCAGATATCCGAGCCCGCGACGGTGCGGTAGACCGTGGTCCGCGCGATCGTCATCGAACGCAACGCGACGTCGTGCGTGGCGAGCCGTTCCAGATATCTCGCGAGTCCCCGGGAGATCCCGAGCGCGCGCACCGAGACGACCGCGACGCTCAGCGCCAGCACCGGCGGCATCTCCCAGGCCCGCGCGATCAACCAGGCGGACAGTGCCGCGAGCGCCAGCGCGCTCCCCAGCGCCGCGACGCCCCAGGCGACCGCGACCAGAATCCGCCACGGAGACAAGGCGAGCAGGGTCCACATCCGGACCAGATCACCGCGCAGCGAATCCCCTGTCGGACAGTCTCCTCCCGAAGGGATCGGATCACCGTCACCACCACCGCCCACCGAACCCCCAGCTGCACCGAGCCGGACCGAAGGCGCCACGAAGTCATCACCGCGACGCAGCGAATCCCGCGTCGCGCTGTGCCGGTCGGAATCGGTCACGGGGTCACCCCCGCGGCGAAATCGAGTGCCGTCGCCTCGACCCGGACGATATGGTCCGCGGCGGCGAGGACGGAAGGACGGTGACCGACCACGATGACCGTCGCGCCCGCGCGTGCCCGGTCGCGCAGTGCGGCGAGAACGGTCGCTTCCGTGTCGGAGTCCAGGTGGGCGGTGGGTTCGTCGAGCAGGAGTACGGCGCGATCGGCGGCGAGTACCCGGGTCAGGGCCAGGCGTTGACGTTGACCGAGGGACAGCCCGACACCCCCGGCTCCGACGACGGTGTTCCATCGGTGCGGCAGTTCGTCGAGTACGGCGTCGAATCCGGTGGCGACGCAGGTGGCTTCGAGATCATCGAGAATTCGCGCGGCACCGTGGGCCGAGGAGTCGGTGACACGAGCGCCGAAGAGTTCCAGATTCTCGCGCAGGGTGCCGGGGACGAGAACCGGGCGTTGGGGTAACCACGCGACCCGCGCCCACCAGGTGTCCGGGTCGAGGTCGCGCACATCCACGCCGTCGACGGTGACGTGCCCGCGATCCGGCGCGATCAGTCCCAGAACGGCTTGCAGCGCTGTCGATTTCCCGCTGCCGTTCGGCCCGGCCAGGACCGTGACCGCGCCGGGGCGCAGTAGCGCGGACAGATCGGCGGGTGCGCAACCGTGCCGGGCGCGCACCGACAGGTCGTTGATTTCGATGTGCGCGGCTGCGCTCGATCCGATACCGGGGGCGCATGCGGGCGTTCGATCCGCACTCGCCGCGATCGGTCGCCCGCCTTCGGTTGGCGGCACCGACGATTCGGCGTCGGACGGTCGCGCGCGTGACTCCCCACCGATGGCGATCGCGCCTTCGGCAGCCGACGCCTCCCGCGCGGGTTCGAGCACCGCGAAGGCCCGATCGGCCGCCGCCATGCCGTCCTGCGCCGCGTGGAACCGCTCGCCGACCGTGCGCAGAGGCAGGTAGACCTCCGGCGCGAGGATCAGCGCGACCAGTCCGGCGTAGAGGCTCATCCCCCCGTAGACCAGCCGCAGGCCGATGGAGACGGCGATCAGGGCGACGCTGAGGGTGGCGAGCAATTCCAGCACCATCGAGGACAGGAACGCGATGCGCAGGGCGCGCATGGTGCGTAGGCGCAGTGAGTCGCCGAGGGCGTGCACGCGGGGTTCCATGGTCCGGCCGGAGTGGACATTCTGGCCGTCCGATGTCGGCTTTCCGGCATCGGAACGCGGAGAATGTCCGGTGGAGCCGGGGGCACTCTCGCGCCCGAGCGCCCGTAAGGTCGGCATCCCGGCGAACAGGTCGAGCAATTGCTCCGACAGCCGGGTGGTCGCGGTCAGCGTGGCCGCGGCGCGGCCCTGGGTGAGGTAGCCGATGAGGATCATGAAGACCGGGATCAGCGGCAGGGTCACCACGGCTATCGCGCCGGAGATCGGGTCGTGGACGGCGATGACGATCAGCACGATCGGCGGCACCAGGCAGGCGAGCAGCAGGGCGGGCAGGTAGCCGGTGAGGTAGGCGCGCAGGCCGCTCAGGCCGGTGCTCACGACCACGGCGAGTTCGCCGCGGCGGGTGTCGAGTTCGCGCGGTGGGAGTTCGGCTCCGGCCGCGAGGACGGCGGTCTCGAGTTCGGTCACCACGGTCGCGCCCGCCCGGTGCGCCGAGCGCGACTGCCACCAGGTGGCGAGCACCCGCACGGCGATCGCGGCGGCGATGACGGTGAATTCGACGCTCCACCCACCGAGCGAACGCCGCCCCGGATCGGTGATCACTCCGGCGAGCACCCGCGCGAGAGTGACGGCGGTGACGACGATGCAGCCCGTGATCACCACCGACAACCCGACGCTCAGCGCCAGATACGGGCGCGCCGAGCGGGCGTACTTCCACAGGCGGGGGTCGACGGGTGGACGCGCCATGGCCTAACCGTCCGCGCCCCGCCCCAGCGGCAGGCCGATGGGGGCCGGGATCTGTTCGACGGTGATGCGTTTGCGGAACACCCAGTACGTCCAGCCCTGATAGCCCAGCACCACCGGGGTGACGATGACCGCGGCCCAGCTCATCACCTTCAGGGTGTACGGCGTCGACGAGGCGTTGTCGACGGTGAGGCTGAAGGCGTCGCTGATGGTGGAGGGCAGCACGTTCGGGAACAGCGAGCCGAACAGCAGGACGGTGGCGGCGGCGATGGTGACGGTGGTGCCGGTGAAGGCCCAGCCGTCGCGTCCGGCAAGTACCGAGACCGCGGCGACGACAAGCCCGATGACGGCCGCCGCCAACGGAATCCAGGTCCAGCCGGTGCCGTGCGCGAGTTGGGTCCAGATACCGAAGGCGGCGACGACCACCGCGGTCGGCACCAAGAGTAGACGCGCGATCCGCAGCGAATCGGCGCGCACGTCGCCGCCGGTCTTGAGGTTGATGAAGATCGCCCCGTGCAGCGCGAACAGCAGTCCGGTGGTCAGGCCGCCGAGCAAAGCGTAGGGACCGAACAGGTCACCGACCGATCCGCCGATGTTCTTGTCCGCTTCCAGCGGTACCCCGTGCACCACGTTGCCGAAGATCCAGCCCCACGCCAACGCCGGTACCCAGGAACCGATTCCGATGCCGGCGTCGCACCAGCCGCGCCAGCGCGGGTCGTCGATCTTGCTGCGATATTCGATGGCGCAGACCCGCACGATCAGCGCGACGAGCACGAGCAGCAGTGCGAGGTAGAAGCCGGAGAACAGGCTCGCGTACCACTCGGGGAAGGCCGCGAACATCGCTCCGCCCGCGGTGAGCAACCACACTTCGTTGCCGTCCCACACCGGTCCGATGGTGTTGAGGACCACGCGCCGCCTGGCGTCGCTGCCCTTCCCGAGGACGGGCATCAGCATGCCGACGCCGAAGTCGAAACCCTCCAGCACGAAGTAACCGGTGAACAGCACGCCGATCAGCAGAAACCAGAACTCTTGCAGATTCATCATCGACTCCTGGGACGATGGCCGGTGGTCGGCATCAGTAGGCGAACGAAAGCTGTTCGACGGCAGGCTCTTCCGCGCGATCGCTGCCGGGAGTGTCGTCGGGGTCGTCGGGTCCGCCCGGTGGGACGGCACTCGGCGCTTGTTCGGGGCCCGCGATCACGTAGCGGCGCATGAGGTAGAACCACACCACCGCGAGCGCGCCGTAGAGCAGCGTGAAAACCACCAGCGAGGTGATGACGGTGCCCGCCGCGTGATCGGAGACGCCGTCCTGCACCATCAGCCGCAGATTCTGGTCGCCGGTCGGATTCGGGACGACCACCCAGGGCTGACGGCCCATCTCGGTGAAGATCCAGCCCGCGCTGTTGGCCAGGAACGGCGTCGGGATGGCGATCAGGCACAGCCACGAGTACCAGCGTTTGTCGGTGATCCGTCCGCCCCTGGTCAGCCACATGCCGACCAGCCACAGCAGGATCGCGCCCGCGGACAGTCCGATCATGGCGCGGAACGACCAGTAGGTGACGAACAGATTCGGCCGATAGTCGCCGGGCCCGAATTTCTCGACGTAGGCCTGCTGGAGATCCTGGACGCCCTCGAGGGTGACGCCGCTGAATTTCCCTTCGGCGAGATAGGGCAGCACGTACGGGACTTCGATGACGTGGGTGACGCTGTCGCAGTTGTTGTGCGTGCCCACCGTCAGCACGGAGAAATCGGGATCGGTCGCGGTGTGGCACAACGATTCCGCCGAGGCCATCTTCATCGGCTGCTGTTCGAACATCAGCTTGCCCTGGATATCGCCGGTGAAGAACAGCGCGACACCCGACACCACGATCACCCACATGCCCACGCGCCCGCCCGAACGCCACATCGTGCGGGCCTCGGCGATACGCGTCTGGTCGCCGCTGCGCGCGTTGCGCACCATCCACCACCCGGCGATGCCCGCGACGAAGGTGCCCGCGGTGAGGAACGCTCCCGCGACGACATGGGGGAACGCCGCGAGGGTGGTGTTGTTGGTGAGAACTTCCCAGATGCTGGTGAGTTCGGCGCGTCCGCGTTCCGGGTTGTACCGCGCGCCGACCGGATGCTGCATGAACGAGTTGGCGGCGACGATGAAGTAGGCCGAGGCGTTCACGCCGATCGCGACCATCCAGATGGCCGCCAGGTGCAGCAGTTTCGGCAGTCGGGTCCAGCCGAATATCCACAGGCCGAGGAAGGTCGATTCGAGGAAGAAGGCGACGAGGGCCTCCAGCGCCAGCGGTGCTCCGAAGACGTCGCCGACGAAGCGGGAGTACTCGCTCCAGTTCATCCCGAACTGGAATTCCTGCACGATGCCCGTCGCGACACCGAGGGCGAAATTGATCAGGAAGAGTTTGCCGAAGAATTTGGTCAGCCGGTACCAGTGGTCCTTGCCGGTGACGACCCACGCGGTCTGCATGGCCGCGACCAACGGCGCGAGTCCGATGGTGAGGGGAACCAGGATGAAGTGATAGACGGTGGTGATACCGAATTGCCACCGCGAGAGATCGAGGACGCTCATGCGCCCGCCTCGCTGTCACTCGGATCGAGCACAGGTATCGGACGTGGGCACATTCGCTGATTGCGTTCGCTCATACGACCCTCCTGGCGATCTACGACATGACGTAGTAATCATAGGCCGGAGGAATGACGCCGCAACGTGGTTCAACTCACGACACGCCACCGATCGACCGTGTCGCCGCCCACACCGCGCGTAAGCCCCGTTCCAGGTGCCGAACCGAGGCTCGCCCGCACCTCGGGTTCACCAGTCGCCGATGGCGCCCGCGCGCTCGACCGCCCTGTCGACCAGTTCGATGATCTCCTGCGCGTTGTCCGGCGCCATCATCCGCAGCCCGTCGAGCGAATTGACCCGCGCCGCCAGGGTGATACTCGACAGCATCCAGATGCTGTCGCAGGTGAGCAGATCGGCGGTGAACAACTGGCTGTATTTGCATTCCCACCCCGCCTTCTCCGCTTCGATGTACAGCGCGCGCTGGGTGACGCCGGGCAGCACACCGTTCTTGGCGGGCGGGGTGATCAGGGTCTTGTCCCGCGCGATCACCACCGTCGAACGCGGACCCTCGAGCACCCGGTTCTCGGTGCTGGTGAAGATCACATCGTCGGCGCCCATGCGGTGCGCGAAACGCAGCGCGGCCATATTCGTCGCGTAGGACAGGGTTTTCGCGCCGAGCAACTGCCACGGCGCGGCTTGGGCGAGATCGATCGAGATGCCGCGCGACAGGCTGACGACCTTGACGCCATCGGCCCTCGCCTGCTCCACCCGCTCCGGCACCGGAAGGACGAGCACGTAGGAGGTGGGGACGGGCACCGCGGCGGCGAGATCCCCGGAGGTGACGCTCGAGCGCCCGCCGGAGAATTCGGTGTCACGACCGCGGGTGAGCACCAGTCGCATCATGCCCTCGCGATCGGAGCCCCACTCCTTGGCCGCGATCTCCACCGCCTCGCGCCAACGGCTGAGTTCGGGTTCGGGTAGGTCCAGCGCCTGGACCGAACGGCGCAGTCTTCCGAGGTGGAATTCGATCGCGCAGGCGGACCCGCCGCGCACCAGCACCGTCTCGAAAACGCCGTCGCCGCGCAGCACCCCGATATCGTCGGCAAACAGTAACGGCGCGTCCGCATCTCGGACCACGCCGTCGAGTGTGACAAGAACCCGATCTACCATGCGATGAGCGTAGGCCAGTGAGGCTCCCCACGTCTTCAAGCGGGACGAGGTCATCCGGTTATTCGCCCCGAGCGCGGCGTTTCGATCCCCAGATGTCCCTGGCGTCACCCTGATCACACGAAATCCACGGGCGGCGTGGCTGATACGCGCCGAGCGTCACGGGGACCACGCGACACGCGCGACATCCCGAACGCGTCGGCGAGCTGCCGCCGTGTCGTTTGCTCACCGGATGCGGGAGGGGCTTCTCAGCGGACCGACCCGCGGACGCCTACAGTGGTTGATGTGTCGGTGGATGTCGTGCCCAGCCCCATCCTTTCCGTCTCGGGCGCTGTCCCGGGTACGCCCGGTTCGCCCGATGCCGCGGTCGCGTGGCATTACGGTGATCCGTTCGGGGAGCAGAAGGCCGCCGCCGAGCGGGTCGCGATCGTGGATCGGTCGCATCGCTTCGTCCTGAACATCACCGGCGCCGAACGGCTCAGCTGGTTGCACACGATCACCAGCCAGCACGTCGCGAATCTCGGCGACCGGCAGTCCGCGGAGAATCTGGATCTCGATCTCAACGGCCGGGTACTGCACCATTTCGTGCTCACCGATCTCGACGCGACGGTGTGGATCGACACCGAGGCCGACCGCGGCCCCGAACTGCTGTCCTTCCTGAGCAAAATGGTTTTCTGGGCCGACGCGAAACCGGCCGAGGCGAGCGATCACGCGATGCTGAGCCTGCTCGGCCCCCGGGTAACGGCGCTGACCGAAACGCTCGGCCTGGACGAACTGCCCGGCGTCTACGAGGCCGTGCCGCTCGAGGGCGGCGGCTTCCTGCGCCGGATGCCGTGGCCGAGCGCCGACTCCTTCGATCTGATCGTCCCGCGCGAACGGCTCGCGGCCTGGTGGTCGCGGCTGACGGAGGCGGGCGCCGAACCGGCGGGCATGTGGGCCTTCGAAGCGCTGCGCGTCGCGGCCGTCCGGCCCAGGATCGGCCTGGACACCGACGAACGCACCATTCCGCACGAGGCGCGCTGGATCGGCGGCGTCACCGAATTCGGCGCGGTCCACCTGGACAAGGGCTGCTACCGGGGCCAGGAGACGGTGGCCCGGGTACACAACCTCGGCAAACCACCGCGCAACCTCGTACTCCTGCACCTGGACGGTTCGGCGGACGAGCGCCCGGCCGCGGGCGACGACGTCACCGCGGGCGGCAGGACCATCGGCCGTGTCGGCACCGTCATCGACCACTACGAATTCGGTCCGATCGCCTTGGCCCTGGTCAAGCGGAGCATTCCCGCCGACACCCCGCTCACGGTGGGTTCGGCGGCCGCGGCGATCGATCCGGATTCGGTACCCGACGACGACACCCCGCAGGCGGGCAGACTCGCCATCGACCGGCTACGCGGGCGATGAACCCCTCGGTGCGCCGCGACAGTGGCGCCGAGGGGGCCCGGCATCCCCTTCGGCGATCGTGTGAGGAGAGGGTCCAGGCCGATGTCCGATGAAATCCCCCGCGTGCTGGCGGTGTGCACCGTGCACGCCGAACTCGCGATGCCGACCCGAATCGGCCGTACCGCGATCGACAAACGCCCGCGAACGGGCCGGGTCGAGGTACGCGCGCTCGGGCTCGAAGGCGATCACGTGTGTGATACCGAACATCACGGTGGCCTGAACCAAGCGGTGTACGCCTACTCCGAACAGGACGCGCGACGCTGGGGCGAGGAACTCGGACGCGAACTGCCCGCGGGCTGGTTCGGCGAGAACCTGCGCATCGACGGGCTCGCGGTCAGCGACGCGGTACTCGGCGCGCGCTGGGCGATCGGCGAAACCCTGCTCGAGGTCAGCGCGCCGCGCGTTCCGTGCGCCACCTTCGGGCACTGGTCCGGCGAGGAGCACTGGGTCAAACGGTTCACCCTGCGCAGCGACACCGGGGCCTATCTCCGGGTTCTGCGCAAGGGGACGATCGGCGCCGACGATCCGGTGGTCGTCGTCCACACCCCGCGACACGGCATCACCGTCCGCGACCTGTTCAACGGCACGGATATGGGCCTGCTCGCCACCCTGTCCGCCGAGGAGCCGACGATCTCCGACGACGTGCGGATGCAGATCGAACGCCACGCCCGCCGCCACGCGAACGCCGAACGCGCGCGGGCCCAACGCGCCGAGCAGGAGCACGCCGGGCAGTTGACGACGGGAGCGAGCTGATGGGCGTCGAACTCGTCGAGGTGGTCCGCTCCGGATTCCGGGAATGCGTGCACAGCGGTTCGGTGATCGTCCTCGACGCCGAGGGCGAGCCGACGCACGCGCTCGGCGAGGTGCACGTGCCGATCTTCCCCCGCTCGACCAATAAACCGATGCAGGCGGTCACCCTGTTGCGCAACGGTTTCGACCCGGTCGACGACGCGGAGCTGGCGATCGCGACGGCCTCGCATTTCGGCGAGACCGACCACATCGCGCTGGTGCGGCGACTGCTCGACCGGTTCGGATTCGACGAGTCGGCCCTGGAATGCCCGCCCGACTATCCGTTCGAGGAGCGGGCCCGCGCCGAGGCCATGGCCGGACCACCGCGACCGATTTTCATGAACTGCTCGGGCAAACACGCCGCCATGCTCGCCACCTGCGCGATCAACGGCTGGCCCACCACGGGCTACCTCGAAGAGAAGCATCCGCTCCAGCAGGCCGTGATCGCCACCGTCATCGACCTGACCGGCGAACCCGAGACCGATCTCGGCATCGACGGGTGCGGGCTTCCGATCATCCCGGTTTCCCTGGTGAACCTGGCCCGCGCCTTCGCCGCGATGGCCACCGCCGACCCGGGATCGCCGCAACGCCGCGTCGCCGAGGCGATCCGGGCGAATCCCCGAGTGATTTCGGGCACCAACGGACCGGATTTGCTGGCCATGCGCGCGACCCCGGAACTGTTCTGCAAGATCGGGGCGGACGGCGTGCACGCGGGCGCGCTCCCGGATGGAAGGGCCTTCGCGTACAAGATCGATGACGGTCACGATCGGGCCCGAATGCCCCTGACGCTGGCGATTCTGCATCGGATGGGAATCGAGTGGACCGATGAGCATGCCGTTCTGGCGGCCACCGCGGTACTCGGTGGCGGGGCGAGAGTCGGTGTGATCCGGGCCATTCCCGGTGTCATCGAGTAGCGCGCGCGACGGCGACAACCTGGCAAACGACGGCCCTTCCGGAGTTCTTCCCCCACTCCTGGAAGCGCGACCGCCTGACACACGCTAAAGTGTCTGTCAGGAAGAGTATTAATTCGAACGGGGCCGCCAACAAACCCCAGGCCGCCCCGCAGTGACGCGAGGGGGTCAGCCATGGGCCGTGGCCGGGCTAAGGCAAAGCAGACCAAGGTCGCACGCGAGCTGAAATACAGCTCTGCGCCGACCGACTTCCAGAGCCTTCAGCGCGAGCTTTCGGGTAGCCCCACCTCCCCGTTGAGTGGTGGTCGGGTCCTGTCCGATGAGCACGATGCTGACGCGTCCTCCTCCCGTTGGGAAGAGGACGACGATCACGACGACTGGCGCCGCTGACTCGGATTCACGTCTGAAGGGGGAGGCCGACGGGCCTCCCCCTTCAGACGTTGACACCGTTGAAGCGGACGATCGTCCGAGAGGCTTGCTGTAACGACATCGGTGTCCCGCACAGTGCGGGACGCGGATGCCGATATTGCCGTCTCCCCATGGGGGACAACGGATTCTGGCCGGTCCGAGCAATGTAGAGAACCCCGTGGGTAGCACCCACGGGGTTCTTTCGCGTCTGTGTGCCCCCGCCGCGCGGGCGGGGACTCCGCTCAGAAGCGGGGGTGCTCACCCACCAGGACGGCACGCGCGGCGTCGGCTTCCTTGGCCTTCTTGACCGAGCCGAGGGTCCAGCATTCGATATGCCGCGCGGTCAGCACCGCGAGGGCGCGGTCCACGTCCTCGGGCGCGACGACGGCGACCATGCCGACGCCCATGTTGAAGGTCTTCTCCATCTCGATCCGGTCCACCCGGCCGCGCTGGGCGATCATCTTGAAGACCGGCGCCGGATTCCAGGTGCCGCGATCCAGTTCGGCGAACAGACCCGCGGGCAGTACCCGGCCCAGATTGGCCGCCAGCCCGCCGCCGGTGACGTGGGAGAACGTGCGCACATCGGTCTCGGCGATCAGCGCCAGGCAGTCCTTGGCGTAGATCCGCGTCGGCTCGAGCAGTTCCTCACCGAGGGTGCGGCCGAATTCCTCGACGTGCCCGGTCAGCGACATCCGGTCGATATCGAGCAGTACCTTGCGCGCCAGGCTGTAGCCGTTGGAGTGCAGACCCGAGGACCCCATGGCGATGACGACGTCGCCGGGGCGAACACGGTCAGGGCCGAGGACCGAATCGGCCTCGACCACGCCGACGCCGGTCGCGGACAGGTCGTAGTCGTCGGGGTCCATCAGGCCCGGATGTTCGGCGGTCTCGCCGCCGAGCAGGGCGCAACCGGCCTTGACACAACCCTCGGCGATGCCCGAGACCAGTTCGGCGACCTTCTCCGGGACGACCTTGCCGATGGCGATGTAGTCCTGGAGGAACAGGGGTTCGGCGCCGCAGACGACCAGGTCGTCGACGACCATGGCGACCAGATCGAGTCCGACCGTGTCGTGCTTGTCCATCGCCTGCGCGACGGCGATCTTGGTGCCGACACCGTCGGTGGAGGCGGCGAGCAGCGGCTCGCGGTAGCCGCCCTTGAGGGCGAACAATCCGGCGAATCCGCCAAGTCCGCCCTGCACCTCGGGACGGCTGGCCTTCTTCGCCAATGGTCCGAACAACTCGACTGCGCGGTCACCGGCCTCGATGTCCACGCCTGCCGCGGCGTAGGAGGCGCCGCTTGGTGTCTGTTCAGTCATTTTCGGGGAAAGCTCCAAACCGAATCGGCGGATAGATGCCTGCTCACGCTACCGGAGCCGGATAACGACTCCCCCGCCTCCCCGCGTGCGAGGACCGTGCGTGAGAGCCGCGCCACGGTGTGCGCGACCAGGAAATCATTGTGCCAGCCCGGCACCGAACCATGGGCCGGTCCGGCCACCTGGGCCGGTTCGGACCTACCCCCGTTCAGGGGCGGTTCGGTGCGGGGACAGCTCGGCTCAGGGACGGCTCAGCGCACTCGCGTTCGCGTTCTCGCTCAGCAGCATGGCTTCGGACTGCCCGGTGAGCACACCCTCGAGCACATTCTTGCCGATGGCGGCCTCGGCGGGCAGCGCGATCGGGTAGTCGCCGTCGAAACACGCGCAGCACAGGCGCGAGCGCGGCTGTTCGGTCGCGGCGATCATGCCCTCGGTGGAGATGTAGCCGAGGGTGTCGGCGCCGATGGAGCGACGGACACCTTCGATCATGTCGTCGTAGCTGTCGTGCGTACCCGCGCCGTTGGCGATCAGCTCCGCCCGCGAGGCGAAGTCGATGCCGTAGAAGCACGGCCACTTGACCGGCGGTGAGGCGATGCGCACGTGGATCTCCAGCGCCCCCGATTCGCGCAGCATTCTGATGAGCGCGCGCTGGGTGTTGCCGCGAACGATGGAATCGTCGACGACAATGAGTCGCTTACCCCGGATCACCTCGCGCAGTGGATTGAGTTTGAGCCGGATACCGAGCTGACGGATGGTCTGACTCGGCTGGATGAAGGTGCGCCCGACGTAGGCGTTCTTCATCAGCCCCTGCCCGTACGGCACGCCGGAACCCTGCGCGTAACCGACTGCGGCCGGGGTGCCGGATTCCGGAACCGGGATCACCAGGTCGGCTTCCACCGGATGTTCCTTGGCGAGGCGGCGGCCGATCTCCACGCGGGTGGAATGCACCGAGCGGCCCGCGATCGTGGTGTCGGGCCTGGCCAGGTAGACGTATTCGAAGACGCAACCCTTGGGCTCGGGATTGGCGAAACGCATCGACCGCACACCCTCGGCGTCGATCGCCAGGAGTTCGCCCGGTTCGATCTCACGGACGAAGGCGGCACCGACGATATCGAGGGCCGCGGTCTCGCTGGCAACGACCCAGCCACGGTCCAGGCGGCCCAGACACAGCGGTCGCACGCCGTGCGGATCGCGCGCGGCGTAGAGGGTGTGTTCGTCCATGAAGGTCAGGCAGAAGGCGCCCTTCAGCGTCGGCAGCAGTTCCATGGCGGCCTGCTCGATGCTGGAATCGGCCGCGGCGTGCGCGAGCAGCGCCGTCACCACATCGGAGTCGGAGGTGGCGGCGGCGGGCTGCGCACGGCCGCCCTTGACGGCCTGACCGAGTCCGAGTTCCCGTGCGCGACCTGCCAATTCGGCGGTGTTCACGAGATTTCCGTTGTGGCCGAGCGCCAATCCGGAACCGACGGCGGTGGTGCGGAAGATCGGCTGCGCGTTCTCCCAGGTCACCCCACCGGTGGTGGAGTAGCGGCAGTGGCCGACGGCGATATGACCCGGCATCGCGGCCAGCGTCTGCTCATCGAAAACCTGGCTGACCAGGCCCAAATCCTTGAAGACGAGAATCTGCGAACCGTCGGAGACAGCGATTCCCGCCGCCTCCTGTCCGCGGTGTTGGAGCGCGTAGAGGCCGTAGTAGGTGAGCTTGGCCACATCCTCGCTGGGCGCCCACACTCCGAAGACGCCACACTCCTCGCGTGGCTCGTTCTCATCGATATCCACTGCCGCGGGATTCACGGGCGTAGCGGAAATCGAAGGGGTTGAGGTTGGACACTCGCTGTCGACCGGCATGTCGGCGTTGGTCACCGTTTGCTCCCTGTTCGGGCGGGCTGGGGGCAATTGTCATTCTACGGGTGAAAGTGAATCGGCGATGACCGCCGTCTACTTCGGGCAGCAATCGACCGGCGACGCTGCCCCGATCCCGACCCCCGGGCTGTTACCGTCCGAGACCGTGACTACTACCGGGAGTGGAAGCACAACGGGGGGCGCGGCGACGAGATCGGGGCCGCGGTTCTGGCTCCGGATGACCCTCGCTCCGGTGATAGTTCTCACCCTGCTGACGACGCTGCTCGGCACGATGTACCTGGCCTACGTCGTCGACCCCGAAGAGAATCTGCACGACTTCCCCATCGCGCTCGTGAACCAGGACGTCGGCGACACCCTCGGCGCCCCGGGCCAGGAACAGCGCGTCGATTTCGGCAAGCAGGTGGCCGACGGGATCGAGCGGTCCGTCCCGAAGGACGAGATCGATCTGCGGGTGCTCGGCATCAGCGAAGCCGAACGGCAGATGCAGTCCGGCAAGGTGTACGGCGCGATCATCATCCCGAGCGATTTCTCCAAGCGGCTCGGCATCCTCGGCGTCGCCAGCGTGGTGCCCGGCGACATCGAGCGCCCGATCATCACGTTGCAGACCAATCCGCGGACCGGCGCCTTCGCCACCTCGATCGTCGCCCGGATCGGGGCGCAGGTGTTCCCGCAGGTGAACGACGAGGTCGGCAGACAGGTGACCGATCAGGTCAGAACCCAGCTGCGAGCCCAGCCCGGTGGCTCGACCACGGAACCGACCGGTGCGACCGTGCTGACGTTGCGGAGTCCGCTGCAACTCGTCGTCGAGGAGTACCGGCCGCTGCCGAGCGGCACCGGCGAGGGCCTGACGGCCTTCTTCTACGCGCTGCTGCTGCTCCTGGTCGGCGTGATCGGGTCGATGACCATCCACACCATGGTCGACGCCGCGCTCGGCTTCGTGCCGACCGAATACGGCCCGTGGTTCGTGCACTATCCGCCGACGCCGATCTCCCGGTTCACCACCCTGCTCGTCAAATGGGGCGTGCTCGTCGTGGTGGCGAATATCGTCTCGGGGATCTTCATGCTCATCGCGCATCTGCTCGGCATGCCGATCGCGAATCCGCTCGCGCTGTTCCTCTACGGGGCGTTCGCCATCGTCGCGGTCGGGATCACCGGGTTGTCGATTCTCGCCGCGATCGGGTCGGCGGGCCTGCTGGTGAACCTGATCCTGTTCGTCATCCTCGGACTGCCCTCTTCCGGCGGCACCGTCCCGATCGAGGCGACCCCGAAGTATTTCGGCTGGCTGGCCAATTTCGAGCCGATGCACCAGGTGTTCCTCGGCATCCGCGCCATCTTCTATTTCGACGCCGATTTCGAGGCCGGACTCGGCCGCGCGGTGACGATGACCGGACTCGGCCTCGCCGTCGGTCTGGTACTCGGCGCGACGATCTCGCGTTACTACGATGACAAGGGCCTACAGCGCGGCTCCACCGTGCACGCCTGACCCGCGTATCAGGATCGGCCCGGCCGGTCCGGAACCCAGGAGTGAGTTGTGAATTCGTGGATCGAACGCGCGCGGCAACTATCGAACGAGGTGCTGGCACCGCAGGCCGACACCGTCGACGCCACCGGTGCGATCCCTCCGGGTCATTTCGATCTGCTCGCCGCCAACGGCTTCTACGGCGTCACGCTCTCCGACGATCTCGACCTCGCCACGTTCACCGAGGTCGGTGAGACCCTGGTCGCCGCCTGTCTGGCGACGACCTTCGTGTGGGCACAGCATCTCGGCGCCGCGCGGCGCATCGCCACCTCCCCCAATCACGGTCTGCGGGACCGACTCACCGAGGATCTGCGGCGCGGTCGGGTGCGCTGCGGGGTCAGCTACGCGGGTGCCGACGACCGGGCCGACCTCTCGGCGCGCAGGGTGGACGGCGGTTTCGTGCTCGACGGTGTCGCGCCGTTCGTCACCGGCTGGGGACTCGTCGATGTGCTCGCCGTCATGGCGAGGGACGAGGCGGACCCGCACGCGCTGATCAGCGTGCTGGTCCCCGCGCAGGAGAGTTCCGCGCTCGCCGCGACACCGATGATCCTGTCCGCCGTCGACGCGAGCCGGACCGCGACGCTGCGTTTCGACGGCCTGTTCGTGCCGGATTCCGATGTGGACAACCGCCTCTCGCTGCGCGGTTTCCACGCCTCGTCCATTCTCGCGATCTGGCGCAACGGGTCGATGGCGCTCGGTCTGGTACGACGCTGCCGCGCCGAACTCGATGCTCGCGGCATCGACACGGGCGGGCTCGTCCACGAATCCGGCCTCATCCGTACCGAACTCGATGACGCGCTCAGCGGCCAATCCGATATCGCGCACGCCCGCGCCCGCGCCTCCGAACTCGCGGTGCTCGCCGCCTCCGGGCTGGTCACCGCGGTCGGCAGTGCGGCCGCGCAGCGCGGCGGCATCGCCGATCGCACCGTCCGTGAGGCGGCTTTCACGCTGATCTTCGGGTCACGTCCGCCGATCCGCGCCGCCCTGCTCGATCGACTCGTCGGTTCGGGCGAAACACGCTGAGTCTTCCCCTGGCCGCGCCACCGTGACCGCGATCCGACGACGCCCGTCCGGGCGGACAGGCTGAGGCACTGCCTTGCCGCCGGTCGCGCTCCGACCATCCTTGTGATCACGCTGCGCCGAAGGGTTCGCGTCGGGCCCATCGCTCCGTACCGTGGCGTGGCGGCGGCGGTGAAGAGGTGACGGCGATGGTCGACAGCAGCGCGGGGGCGATACTTCGGACGGTGCTCGAATCGGGGCCGGTGCCGCGCAGTGTGATCGCGACCCGCGCGGGACTGTCGCCCGCGACGGTCACCTGGCAGACGCGCGCGCTGGTGGAGGCGGGTCTGCTCACCGAACTGCCCGAGACGACCCGCAGCCAGGGCATCGGCAGGCCGTATTCACCGCTCGCGCTCGATGAACGCAATGTGGTGCTCGCCGTGCATATCGCGGCCACGAGAACCACCGTCGCCGTGGTCGACATCACCGGCGAATTACGTTCCACCGTCAAAGTGCCGCACCGGACCAGCGCGCCCTACGACATCCTCGACGACGCCGCCGCCGAGATCGCCCGCGTGCGCGCCGAGACCACCGGGCGGGTGCTCGGACTCGGGGTGGCGATCGGCGGTCGCGTCGACCGGGACAGCGGCACGGTGCTCGACCATTCGTATCTGCGCTGGCACGACGTGCCGGTACGCCGATATCTGGCCGCCCGCACCGGCCTGGCGACCGAATTGGACAGCCATACCAGGGCATTGATGCACGCCGAGCAGCTGTACGGTCGATTACGCGGCACCAAGAGTTCGGTGGTGCTTTTCGTGGGCAATGTCGTCGACACCGCCTTCGCAGTCCAGGGGCAGGTGCACTACGGACCGAATTCGGCGGCCGGATCCATCACCCGCATGCTCGGCATCGGCGTCGCCAGGGCGCGCGAGGACGGCGAGTCGGCGACGGTCGAGCGCTATTCCGACCACGGGCTGCTGCGGCGCGCGAGCGAATGTCTGCCCGCGTCCGAAATCCACGCAGCCGAGACCGTTCCGGATCTCATCGAGTCCGCGCGCCGTCCCGGTCCCGCCCGCGATCTCTTCCTCGAGCGGGCCGCCGCGATGGGCCGGGTCGCCGCGACCCTGATCGACCTGCTCGACCCGGAGTCGGTGGTGATCGTCGATCGCGGCTACGGCCGGGTCGACGGTGTGGAGGCGACCTATCTGCGCACTGTCGGCGAATTCTGCGTGCTGTGCCCGGATCCGGCCGGGGTGGTCGGCTGCTCGTCCTTCATGGGGCGGGTACTGGAGATGGCGGGCGCCGCGGTCGCGTTGCACGGCGTCTTCCGCACGCCGCTGTCCGTACTCGAGCGGAAGGCCGTTTGATTCAGGGTTATTTTAATAGGAACGAATATTGACCGTCACCGAGCGCTCCGGCACAGTCCATATATGGCGGAAATGCACGGATCGGGCGCTCGTATCGAATTCTCGGGTCACTGTTGCCGGCAGGAGGCACTACACCGACAACACTATTTCGAGACCGGAAGAAAACGTGCGCAATATTCAGCGAAAATCATTTCTGATCACCGCGACAGCGGCATTACTGGCGACGACATTACTGGCCTCGGGCTGCGCGAGCGATTCGGGTGGCGATGCCGACCTGTCCGCCCCGCTCCCGGCCTCGGTGCCGCCGGGCACCTCGCTCAACATCTCGGTCAACACCGCGCGGGTCGCTCTGGAGACCTCGGGTGAGCTGAGCAAACTGCCGTTCACCGTGTCCTCCTGGCCCGCGGTTCAGGCGGGCCCCGACGTCATCCAGGCGTTCCGCGGCGGATCGGTCGACGTGGCGTCCAACGCGGGCATACCGCCGATCCACGCGCACGCCACCGGACTCGACGCGAAGATCGTCGGCGTCAAGGTGCGCAAAACCGCGAACTACCAGCTCGCGACCGCACCGGGCTCCTCGATCAGAACGGTCCAAGACCTGCGCGGTAAGAAGATCGGCTTCTCCCCGGGCCAGGCCCAGGGCGTGGTGGTGCTGCGCACGCTGCGCGCGGCGGGCATCGATCTCGATGACGTCCAGCTGGTCGAACTCAACAGCCCCCAGTTCCTCACCGCGCTACAGGCCCGTCAGATCGATGTGGCCCCACTCGGCGAGCCGACGCTGACCAAATACCTGGAGAAGTACTCCGCCCAGGGCGCGGGCGCGGTGCGCACCGAGGCCGTGGACGCGCTGAGCGTGCTGTGGGCCCCGACCGCCGTGCTGCGCGATTCGGCGAAACTCGCCGCGGTCACCGAATTCGTCCGTTTCTGGGCGCGCGGCGAAGTATGGGCGTGGGAGCATCCCCAAGAATGGATCCAAGCGTATTACGTGCGTAATCAGGAAGTCAGCCCCGACGACGGCAGACGCATTCTGGAGACGACCGATCGCCCCTATTTCCCGAACAACTGGGATGCCGCCGTCGCCTGGGAACAGGAGACGATCGACCTGGTGACCGCCTCCGGATTCTTCGGAGATTCCTTCGATGCGGACGAATTGTTCGACCGGCGCTTCGAGAATATCGCCGCCGAAGCGGTGACCGCCCCGTACCGGACCCAGGAGGCGCAATGACCATCGCCCTGACCCGACCGGCCGTCGCCGCCGCACCGTCGGTTTCCGACGGATTCGTCGAGCGCAGACCACTGCGCCGACTCGGATTGCGCAAACCGGTCCCGTTCGCCCGCCTGCTCGGCGTGGTGTTGATACTCGCCGCCTGGGTGGCGGGCACGCATTTCGGCCTGATCGATGAACGCAAACTGTCCGCCCCGTGGGATGTCGTCGCCACCGGCTGGGATCTGCTGGTCAACGGCGCGCTGCTGGAGAATATCGCCGCCTCGCTGCAACGGGCCGGAATCGGCCTCGGCATCGGGATCGCGATCGGCACCGGGCTCGCGCTGATAGCGGGGCTCTCGCGGCTGGGCGAGGCACTGGTCGACGGCCCCGTGCAGGTCAAGCGCGCTATCCCGACCCTCGGCCTGATTCCGCTGATGATCCTGTGGCTCGGCATCGGCGAATCGTTCAAGATCGTGCTCATCGCGCTCGTCGTCATCGTCACGATGTACATCCAGGCCCATGCCTCGCTCACCACCATCGATCAGCGTTTCGTGGAACTGTCCGAGGTACAGGGAGTTTCGCGCGCCACTTTCGTGCGACGCGTCGTCATTCCCGGCTCCCTACCCGGATTCTTTCTCGGACTTCGCCTTTCGGTGACCGGAGCGTGGCTGGTGCTGATCGCGGTCGAGTCGGTGAACGCCATCGACGGCTTGGGCAAGATGATGACCAACGCCCAGAACTACGGTCAGGCCGACGTCATCCTCGTCGGCCTGGTGGTTTACGGCGCCTTCGGCCTGGTGTCGGACGCGGGGATCCGCCTGCTCGAGCGGAAGGTGCTGTCGTGGCGACGGACGATCGCGGGTTGACCGCCGACCGCGGGCTCGGCGTGCGGGTGCGGAATTTGAGCCGCCGCTTCGGCGACCGCACCGTGCTCGACGACCTGACCATTCAGATTCCGGCCGGTCAGTTCGTCGCATTGCTCGGCCGCAGCGGTTCCGGTAAGAGCACGCTGCTGCGCGCGCTGGCCGGACTCGACTACGACGTTGAGGGTTCGGGACAGCTCAGCGTCCCGGCGAAGACCTCCGTGGTGTTCCAGGATTCGCGCCTGCTGCCCTGGCAGCGCGTGCTGGCGAACGTGCTCTACGGTCAGCCGCGCTCCCAGCGCGCGGCGGCGGTGCGCACACTCACCGAAGTGGGGCTGGCCGGGCGGGAACGGGCGTGGCCCAACGAACTCTCCGGCGGTGAGCAGCAACGGGTCTCGCTGGCCCGCGCGCTGGTCGGCGAACCGGATCTGCTGCTCGCCGACGAACCCTTCGGCGCGCTGGACGCCCTCACCCGCATCAAGATGCACGAACTGCTGCGCGAACTCGTCCGGCGGCACACGCCGACGGTGTTGCTGGTCACCCACGACGTCGACGAGGCGATCACCCTGGCCGAACGGGTGCTCGTCCTGGACGAGGGCCGCATCTCGGTCGACCTCCCGGTCGACCTGTCCGGCAGACGCGATCCGAGCCTTCCGGAATTCCAGCGCATTCGCCGCACCCTGCTCACTTCGCTGGGCGTCGCCCCGGCAGCCGTGTGAAAGGAACCGAAATATGTCCCGCCAGAACGGCAGACAACTCCACCTCAACGCCTTCCTGATGTCGGTGGGCCATCACGAGGCGGCCTGGCGGTTGCCGGAGAGCGACCCGCACGCCCACGTCGATATCGACTACTTCGTCGAATTGGCGCGCACCGCCGAACGCGGCAAACTCGATTCGATCTTCTTCGCCGACTCCCCGGTGCTGATGGGCGACCCGGGTCGCAGGCCCGGGGGCAAATTGGAGCCGACGGTCATCCTGACCGCGGTCGCCGTGCAGACCAGTCGCATCGGGCTGATCGCCACCGCCTCCACCAGCTACAACGATCCCTACAACCTCGCACGCCGATTCGCCTCGGTGGACTGGGTGAGCAAGGGCCGCGCGGGCTGGAATATCGTCACCACCGCCGGTGCGGACGCGGCACGCAATTTCGGACTCGACGACACCCCCGACCATCGGCTGCGCTACGAGAAGGCCGCCGAATTCGTCGACGTCTCCACGAAATTGTGGGACAGCTGGTCCGACGACGCGGTCATCGCAGACAAGGCACTCGGTATTCACGCCGACGCGGAGAAAGTCCGCAAGATCGATCACCACGGCGAATTCTTCAAGATCGACGGTCCGCTGAACGTGCCGCGCTCGCCGCAGGGCTATCCGCTGCTGGTCCAGGCGGGTTCCTCGGAAGACGGCAAGGATTTCGCCGCCCGCTACGCCGAGGCGGTGTTCACCGCCCAGCAGACGCTGGAGGACGCCCTGGCCTTCTACACCGACCTCAAGGAGCGCACCCGCGCGGTCGGCAGGGATCCTGACAGCGTCAAGATTCTGCCGGGTATCGTGCCTGTCATAGGTGATACCGAGCAGGAGGCCCGCGCATTGGATGCTGAACTGGCGCGGCTGATCTCACCGGAATACGCGCACCGCCAGCTGGCCGAACGTTTCGATCTCCCGCTCGAGGCACTGGACCTGGACAGCGAACTGCCCGCCGACCTGCCCTCCGAGGACGAGATCGAGGGCGCCAAGAGCCGCTTCACCCTGATCGTGAACCTGGCCAGGCGCGAACGGCTGACCGTGCGTGAGCTGATCGCGCGACTGGGCGGCGGACGTGGGCACCGCACCTTCGCGGGCACCCCGGTCCAGGTCGCCGACACCATCGAGGACTGGTTCGCGCGCGGCGCGGCCGACGGATTCAACATCATGCCCGCGGTACTGCCCTCGGGCCTGGAACGTTTCGTCGACCAGGTGGTGCCGATCCTGCAGGAGCGCGGCCTGTTCCGCACCGAATACACCGAGACCACCCTGCGCGGCCACTACGGCCTGGCACGGCCGGTCAACCAGTTCGACGCGGCGGGCGCGCTCGTGACCGCCCGATGAGCACCGGAACCGACGCGTCCACCGATACCGGATGGCTGCGCTACCTCGCCCGCCGCTGCCTGGCGCATCCGCGCCTGGTGGCGGCGGCGGTGGTCGGTGCGCTCGGCGCGGCGCTGCTCACCGCGTCGCTGCCGCTCATCGTCCGCCACGTGGTCGACACCCTGACCACCACCGCGGCCTCGGTCCTGCCGTGGTCGCTGCTGCTGCTCTGTATCGGGCTGGTGCGCTTCGGCGCATCGTTCCTCCGCCGCGTGAGCTCCTCGCAGCTCTCGCTCGGGGTCCAGCACGACCTGCGCCGCGACGTGTTCGCGGCGTTGCTGCGTCTGGACGGTCGCGCGCAAGCCGAACTGCGAACCGGGCAGGTGGTCAGTCGCGCCATCACCGACGTGACGCTGATCCAGATGTTCCTGCAACTGATTCCGATCGTCTTCGGCAATGTCGCGCTGCTGATCGCGGCGCTGGTGCTGATGGCGGTGATGTCACCACCGCTCACCGTGATCGCCCTGCTCGTCGTCCCGGCGCTGTGGATCATCACCAGACGCAGTCAGCGCGAACTGTTCCCGGCCAACTGGGACACCCAGGCCGAGGCCGCCGAAGTCGCCATGCGGGTCGAAGCGGCCGTCGCGGGTGTGCGCGTGGTGAAGGGATTCGGTCAGGAGCAGCACGAACTCGCCGGACTCACCGCCGCGGCGCGCGATCTGTACCGGTCCAGGATGCGCGTCACCCGGATCACCAGCCGATTCACCCCGGCCATGCAGACCGTGCCCGCGATAGGGCAGGCGCTGATCCTGATCGCGGGCGGACTGCTCGCGCTCAACCAGACGGTCTCGCTCGGCACCTTCCTCGCCTTCATGACCTACCTCGGCACCTTCGTCAGCCCGATTCGGCAGTTCTCCATGCTGCTCAGCGTGAGCCAGCAGGGCCGGGCCTCGCTGGACCGGGTGCGCGAGGTGATCGAGGCGCCGTTGCCGCCATCGGAACCGCAGGCCGCGACCACGCCGAACACCGGGCCGCCCGCGATCGAATTCCGCGGCGTGCGCTTCGCTTTCGGCACCACGACCGTCCTCGACGGGCTCGACCTGTCGATCGCGTCCGGCAGCACCGTCGCGCTCGCCGGCGGGGCGGGCAGCGGAAAATCCACCCTGGTCCACCTGGTGCCGCGACTGTTCACACCGGACGAGGGCGCAGTCCTGTTCGACGGCACCGATATCGAGCGACTGCCGGATGTGCGCTCCCGGGTCGCCATGGTGTTCGAGGACACCCATCTGATGGCCGACAGCGTGCGCGCCAATGTCGCCTACGGTGATCCCGACGCCGACGACGAGCGCGTCTGGCACGCCCTGTATCTCGCCGCCGCCGACGAATTCGTCCGCGCCCTCCCCGAGGGTCTCGACACCAGGATCGGCGAACGCGGCCAACGACTGTCAGGCGGACAACGTCAGCGCATCGCCCTGGCGCGCGCGCTGCTCACCGACGCGCCCGTACTCGTCCTCGACGACGCCACCTCGGCCATCGACGCCAGGGTCGAGGAGCAGATCTTCGCCAGGATCGCCGCCGAGGTACGCCGCCGGACCACGATCGTCGTCGCGCACCGCATCTCGACGCTCGCCCTGGCCGACCGGGTCGCGGTACTCGATGGCGGACGCATCGCCGAATCCGGCACCCTCGAACAACTGCGCGACTCCGGCGAACTCTTCCACGCGCTGTTCACCCCGCCCGAGGTGACCGGAATCGGCGTCGACCACGGCGCCGACACCCGGCAGCCGACCGCGGTGCTGTGGGTGGAACCCACCCAATCCGACGACGATTCGGCCACCCGCGCGCTCGAACAGGCGGCGACGGCCTTCGCCCAGCGCGCCGCGGGCGCACCGGCCGGAATCGGCAGGGCGGGCGCGGGCGGCGGCATGATGGCCGCCGCGCCGCCGAGCGGTGACGTGCAGGCGCAGATCGACCGACTGCCACCGCTGCGCGGCGAACCCGACGTCCCCGAATCCTTCTCTCACACACCCGATCCGCAGTTCTCACTGGCCAGACTGCTTCGCCCGTTCCGCTGGCCGCTGCTGGCCGGGCTCGGACTCGTCGCCCTGGACGCGGTGGCGCAGATCCTGATCCCGTTCCTGGTCCGCTACGGCATCGACCACGGTGTACTGGCCGGGGCCAGGAACGTGTTGATCACGGCCGCCGCGCTGGCCCTGCTCGTCACGGCGGTGGACTGGCTGCTCACCATCGCCCAGGTGCGCGTCGCGGGTCGCGCGGGCGAACGGCTGCTGTTCGGACTGCGCGTCAAAACCTTCGCCCACCTGCAACGACTCGGGCTGCGCTACTACGAGCGCGAACTCGGTGGCCGGATCATGACCAGGATGACGACCGACGTCGACGGACTGTCCGCCTTCCTGCAAACCGGTCTGGCGACGGCGCTCACCAGCAGTCTCACCATCGGCGGTGTCGTGGTCGCACTGCTGGTCGTCGACGCGGGCCTCGCTCCCGTGGTGCTCGCGCTGCTGCCGCTGCTCGCGGTGGCGACGGTGCTGTTCCGTCGCGCCTCCATTCCCGCCTACAACCTGGCGCGCGAACGGGTCAGCGCGGTCAACGCCTACCTCCAGGAGAACGTCGACAATATCGAGGTGACCCAGGCCTACCGGCGCGAGGCGCGCAACCAAGCCGAGTTCGAGGAACGTTCCTGGTCCTACCGCACCGCCCGGCTGCGCAGTCAGGTGTTGATGGCGGTGTTCTTCCCGCTCATCGAACTGATGTCGGTCTGCGCCACCGCCGCGGTGCTCGCGGTCGGCGTGCACCAGGTCCGCGACGAGGTGATCACCGTGGGCACCCTGATCGCCTTCCTGCTCTACATCGACCTGCTGTTCGCGCCGATCCAGCAACTGTCGCAGGTCTTCGACAGCTACCAGCAGGCCGTGGTCGGTGTCGACCGGCTCGGCGAACTGTTTCGCACCGTGGAGACGACGCCCGACGAAGAGGCGGCGCTCACCGTCACCGAACTCGAGGGCGAGATCGAATTGCGCGGCGTCGGTTTCGCCTACGAGCCGGGTTCGGCCGAGGTGCTCACCGGCGTCGACCTGCACATCCCGGCCGGGCACACGGTCGCGCTCGTCGGTGAGACCGGCGCGGGCAAATCCACCCTCGTCAAACTGATCGCGCGTTTCTACGATCCCACCGCGGGCTCGGTGCTGGTGGACGGAATCGACCTGCGGCGCTATCGATTACGCGATTTCCGCAAGCGACTCGGTGTCGTCCCGCAGGAACCGTTCCTGTTCGGCGACACCGTGCGCACCGCCATCGCCTATGGCAAACCCGACGCCACACCGGCCGATATCGAATGGGCGGCACGGGCGGTCGGCGCGCACGAGATGATCGCGGCCCTCGAACACGGGTACTACCAGCCGATCGGCGAGCACGGACGAAGCCTGTCGGCCGGTCAACGTCAACTGCTCGCACTGGCCCGCGCCCAACTCGTCGAACCCGACATCCTGATCCTGGACGAGGCGACCGCCTCCCTCGATCTGGCGACCGAGGCGAAGGTCCGCGCCGCAGTCGACGTGCTCACCGCGGGCCGCACCACCATCGTCGTCGCCCACCGACTGGCCACCGCCGCCAACGCCGACCTCGTCGCCGTGGTCGGCGCGGGCGGACTGCTCCAGGTCGGCACCCACACCGCCCTCCTCGCCGAGGAAGGCCCCTACCGGGACCTGTGGGCGGCCTACGTCGGCGACGGCGCGGATCCCGTCGCCGCGGACGACGCGCAACCCACCGAACCGGTCCGTGCGCCCCAGATCGCGACGTGAACCGACGATCGCCCGACGCGTGCTCCACCGCCGAATCGGTCCAGTTCCGCTGATCGTCGTGGCGGTGTCGCGCGGTGCGGCCGAGACCGCGACGTGCCCCGGTACCGATTCGTGTGATTCGGTGCGGCGTCACGGGTCATACCCGCCCTCACGGCATCGGTGGCTCCCGCTCAACCGTGATTCGGCGCGGCCACGGGCAGCCACCGCGCGACCTCGCCCGCCCGGCTACCCGACGCCGCGACCACGCCGTCACGCACGGCGTCATCGAATTCGAGCAGCCCCGTAGCCAGCAACAACCAGGTCCTGGCATCGGTCTCCACCACATTCGGCGGCGTCCCCCTGGTATGCCGAGGCCCTTCGATGCACTGCACCGCCACGAACGGCGGCACCCGCACCTCCACCGCGTGCCCCGGCGCGACGATCGCCAACGTCCGCGCGGTGGCCCGCACCGCCGCCCCCAGCTCCTCCCGCCCCGGAACCTCCCCTGTCTCCCCGCGCAACCACCCGCTCACAGCCCCTACCGCGGCCCGCAACTCCGCCGGATCAACTTTTCGCGCCACGGATTCGACAGTATCGGAGGCTATTGGTAGGGACCGGCCTGAGCCGACATTCGGCCACAGAGAGCGCGGGAATCGCGCACGGCGTCGCGAGATTGTCCGTTCAGACCGGTCGCCCGCGCTCCGCAAGGAGTGGGGCGATCACCCCACCCGAGTTGAGCGCGAAGTGCAGCAGAGCGGGAGCGGTGGCACTCGCGGCACGGCGAGCGAGCAGGCCGAAGAGCAGGCCACCAACGGTCGTGGCGGCGACGGTGGCAGGTACGTTGTCGCCCGCGACGCGCGCGGGGTGGATATGCCAGAGACCGAAGACGGCGGCTGCGGCGAGTGGGCCGATGCGACGCCCGAAAACGCTGTCCAGCAAGGGATCGAGCGTGGCGCGGAAGATCATTTCCTCGCTGTAGACGGTGCCGATGGGGATGTGGACGGCGACCCGCTCGACGGGGTCGACCACCGCGCTCTCGGAATCGTCCGCGGCCGAGTCTCGGTCGAGCGCACCGCGGGGCCGTCGGATCGAGGAAACTCCGGACGTCCCGATTCGGGCCGTGGGATCGCCTACGGACCGACCACCGGCGCTCGAGCCATCGCCCACGCGGACGCCCCCCTGATCCACCGATTCGGCGACTGCGGGATCGCCGACGGTCCGGCTGCGATCGGCGAATCCGGCCAACAGGTGACGGATCGGCGGGACCGTCAGCGCGACAACGTATCCGGAGCTCACCGCAGCGAACGCGACGAGCCCGTAGCGCGCTCCGCGTGCGGAGCGCCAGCGCGGATTACCCCGCAGGGCAACCGAATACCCCGTCGCGAAGGCTGCGTGCGCGACAGTTCGCCCACGCAGACCCAACCGCAGCCGAGGCAGCAGGATATTGTTCCATGTAAGCGGAACCACCACGGCGGCAACCACTTTCGCGGAGATCACTTCGTTTCCCGCTCGAAATCCTCCGCCGAGTCCAATTGGAACTTCACCTTCTCCGCCAGTTCCGGCGTCCAACCCGGCGGCTGGGCGACCGCCGCCCAGCCGTCGACGACCAGGGTTCCGTAGCGGTGCCCGTGGCCGTCGGTGACGCCCTGCGCGTTGGTGAGGTCGGCGGTCACCTGCCAGAACGTGACGAACGGCCACCAGCGCATCTGGGTGGAGACGTCCGAGCCGCGCGGTTCGGACAGCCAGTCCGGTTGGGAGAAGATCAGGTCGGTCGACCACCAGACGATGGGGTCCGACGCGTGTTGCAGGTAGGCGATGCGGGGTGCGCGCCATTCGGTGTCGGGCCGGGACAGGTCGTCGGTGTCGGCGGCGAAGCGGACGACCAGGCCGTCGGCGTAGACCGGTTCGACCTCGGGCGAGCCGGGATCGCGGCGCGAGATGAACTGCTTCCACAGCCGATTCGAATTCGGGGGCCCGACCCAGAGCGCGCCGTCCACCTTCGCCCGCAGGTCGGCCAGGCCGTCGAAGGCGGCTTCGGAACCCTGGGATCCGAGACTCTCGCCGTAGACGAACAGTTTCGGGCGCTGCCCTTCCGGGCGCTGCGACCACCGCTGATACACGGCGTCGAACAGATCACGGCCCGCCGTGGCGGCCTTGCCCCGGTCGGCGAGGAACGACAGCACGCTGGGCAGGTAGGAGTACTGCGAGGCGACCACGGCGGAATCGCCGCCGTACATGTATTCGATCGCGCCCGCCGCCATCGAATTGACCCAGCCGGTACCGGTGGTGGTGACCACCACGATCACCTTCCGATCGAACGCGCCCGTCCGTTCGAGTTCGTCGACGGCGAGCGCGACCTGATCACGTTCGTCGGTCGCCGACTCAAGTCCGACGTAGGCGCGGATGGGTTCACGCGCGGGCTTGCCGGTCACGGCCGCGATCCTGGACGCACTCGGCCCGTGCGAGACGAACCAGCGGCCCTCGAAACCGAGCGTCTCCCATTTCGCCAGCGATTCGGGACTGCCGGAACGTTCCGGCTGCCGCGGCTGCACGGCATTGGGAGAGTTGTGGTCGTTGCGCACACTGAAGGCCGAATTGGCGACCGCGAAGAACGCCCGCGAGGCGACGCCGTTGAACAGGGTCACCGCGAGGACGACGAGCAGCAGCAGGCCGACCGTCGGCGCCAACTCCCCGGGAATCCGCACCCACCGCTTGAGCTGACGGGCCAGGTACAGCACGGTCTCGCGCACCGTCCGGTAGACCGCGACGACGGCGACGCCGACCGCCAGACTCAGCAGACCGGTGCGCAGGTAGGCGGCGGTATCGGTGCCCGCCATCCCCATCAAGGCGGTGATCTCACGCTGCCACCGCGCCGATTGCACCAGCATCAGTCCCGCGCTCAACGCGCAGGCGAACAGCACCGCGGATTTCGCCGCGTACCCCACCCAGGTCGGCGCGGGGCCGAGGTGCGCGATCCGCAGCCACAGCCGGAGCCTCGGCACGATCCATCGGCGGATCCACGGCCGCATCCACACCCGGTAGAGCCATTCGAGCAGGCAGCCGAGGCCGTAGCCGAGTGCCGCGTTGATACCGCTGATCAGCCCCTGGAACATCCAGTCCCTCGGAACCAGCGACGGCGTCACCGACAGCGCGAAGAACAGGGTGGCGACCACGAGGCCGACGTAGTTCAGATCGACGATGTCCTCGACGCGCCGGACCACGACGACGCCGCGCGCACGCAGCTTCGCGAGTGTGGTGGCGGTCCGGAGCACTCGAACAGTATGGCGGGCGGTCACAGACATCGGTCGCCCCGCCCGGACCGCCACGCGGTAGTCCGGGCAAGATCACACCCGCCCCGCCGGCTCGGTGGCCGCCGAGGATTACCCACCCGGCTCGAGTATTTCCACGCGGTCGAGGGGCCCGCCGGATCGTCACACTCGATAGGCATGAGCACTCCAAGCGCACAGCCGACGACCACATCGGCCTATATCGCGCAGGCTGCGATCGCGTTCGGCGTCAGCTTGTTCGGGGCGGGCGTCGGCATCTTCTATCTCCCGCTGGACTCCTGGCAGCGCGGCTTCCTCGGAATGACCGTGCTGTTCCTGGTGACCAGCACCTTCACCCTGGCCAAGGTGGTCCGCGACCGGCACGAATCCGCTTCGCTGACCGGCCGCATCGACCAGGCCAGGATGGAAAAGCTGATGGCCGAACACGATCCGTTCAAGAATCCCTGACCGTCGCGAACGAACGCGAACCCGGACGGGCCCGGCACGAGGGGTGCGGGCCCGTTCCGGGTTCGGTGTCTAGAGTGCGCCCGCGCCGAACAGCGCGGGCAGCGTGCCCTCGTACGCGGTCCGCAACTCGGTCAGCGGAACCGAGAACTGCCCCTGCACCTCGACCGAATCCGAACCCTGATCCACGACGCCGATCCGCGCCCACGGCAGTCCGCGGGCGTCGCACATCTTGGTGAAACGGGTCTCCTCGGTGCGCGGGACCGCGACCAGCACCCGGCCCGTCGATTCGGAGAACAGGGTGACGAAGGGGTCGGCGCCCTCGGGAAGGATGAGACGGCAACCGGTCTCGCCCGCCAGCGCGGCCTCGATCACGGTCTGGACCAGTCCGCCCTCGGACAGGTCGTGCGCGGCGCTGATCATGCCGTCGCGTGAACCCGCGGTGAGGATTTCGGCCAGCAGCTGTTCGCGGGCGAAATCGACCTTGGGGGGCACGCCACCGAGATGGTCGTGCACGACCTGGGACCAGATGGATCCGCCGAACTCGTCGTGGGTCTCACCGAGCAGGATGAGTGTCTCACCCGGTTCGAGGCCGAGTCCGGTCGGAATGCGCCGGTGCACGTCGTCGATGACGCCGAGCACACCGACGACCGGCGTCGGCAGGATCGCGTCACTGCCGGTCTGGTTGTAGAAGCTGACATTGCCGCCGGTGACCGGAATGCCCAGTGCCACACAACCATCGGCGAGACCGCGCACGGCCTGCTGGAACTGCCACATCACACCCGGATCCTCGGGGGAGCCGAAGTTGAGGCAGTTGGTGACGGCCGTGGGGGTCGCGCCGGTGGTGGCGACATTGCGAAACGCCTCGGCCAGCGCCAGCTGGGCGCCGGTGTACGGATCGAGTTTGGTGTAGCGGCCCGACGCATCGGTCGCCAGGGCGATACCGCGTCCGGTCTCCTCGTCGATCCTGATGACACCGGCGTCGGCGTGTTCGGCGAGCACGGTGTTACCGCGCACGTAGCGGTCGTACTGTTCGGTGATCCACTTGCGGCTGCACAGCTGCGGGCTGGAGAGCATCCGCAGCAGGGTTTCGCGCAGTTCGTCACCGGTCGCGGGGCGGGTCAACCGATCGGGGGTGTCCGCGATGAGCGCGTCCTGCTCGTCGGGACGCCGCACCGGACGCTCGTAGACCGGGCCCTCGTGGGCGACGGTGCGCGGCGGGACGTCCACGACGGTCTCGCCGTGCCAGCTGACGATCAGGCGCTCACCGTCGGTGACCTCGCCGATCACCGTGGCCAGCACATCCCACTTCTTGCAGACCGCCATGAAGGCGTCCACGTTCGCCGGGGTGACGACCGCGCACATCCGCTCCTGCGATTCGCTCGACAGGATTTCGGCCGGTGTCATATCGGCCGCGCGCAGCGGAACCTTGGTGAGGTCGATATGCATGCCGCCGTCACCGGCCGCCGCGAGTTCGGAAGTGGCGCACGACAATCCGGCGCCGCCCAGGTCCTGGATGCCGACGACCAGTTCGGCCGCGTACAGCTCGAGACAGCACTCGATGAGCACCTTCTCGGTGAACGGGTCGCCGACCTGCACACTCGGCAGCTTCTTGCGGCCGCCGGAGGATTCGTCGCCGGAGAAGGTGTCCGAGGCGAGCACCGAGACGCCGCCGATGCCGTCGAGGCCGGTCCGCGCACCGAACAGGATGATCTTGTTACCGGCTCCCGAGGCGAACGCCAGGTGCAGGTCCTCGACCCGCATCACACCGGCGCACAGCGCGTTCACGAGCGGATTGCCCTGGTAGGAGGCGTCGAAGACGGTCTCGCCGCCGATATTCGGCAGGCCGAGCGAATTGCCATATCCGCCGACGCCGCGCACCACACCGTCGACCACACGCCGGGTGTCCGGCGCGTCGGCCGCACCGAAACGCAGCTGATCCATCACCGCGACGGGCCGCGCGCCCATGGCCATGATGTCGCGCACGATGCCGCCGACCCCGGTCGCCGCGCCCTGGTACGGCTCGACGTAGGACGGGTGATTGTGGCTCTCCACCTTGAAGGTGACCGCCCAGCCGTCGCCGACGTCGACCACGCCCGCGTTCTCACCGATGCCCGCGAGCATGGAAGCCCGCATCTCGTCGGTGGTGGTCTCGCCGAAGTAGCGCAGATGCACCTTCGAGGACTTGTAGGAGCAGTGCTCGCTCCACATCACCGAATACATGGCGAGTTCGGCATCCGTCGGCCTGCGACCGAGGATTTCCTTGATGCGGGCGTATTCGTCGTCCTTGAGACCCAGCTCTTTGTACGGCTGGGGCGTATCGGGGGTTGCTGCGGCTGCGCTGACGGTGTCGACCTGCGGAGTCACGGAGTACCTGGGTCCTTTCGGCCGGGCAGGGGGTCGGCAAGCCGGAGCGACGAGCCTTGTCACTGGTTGCGGCGAATGCCTCGGCCTCAGTCTAGAGGGAGCCCGCCCCCCACCCGCACCTGAGTGCCACCGACCGGCCCGTCGGCAACCCCGTTACGCTGTGCGGCGTGACGGAACGCGCGGGGGTGGTGAATTCGGCCGACCAGCCGACAGCGACGGAGACACGCCCCGGTTCCGAGGCCGAACACCCGTCACCGCTGTCCCCGCACCAGACCCGCTGGCTGATCGCCGCCGTCGGACTGTTCGCGATATCGGTCCTCGTCTCGCTGCTCATCCACTGGTGGAACGGCTACATCGACCTACAGGTCTACCGCAACGGCGCGCGCGTCTGGCTCGACGGCGGTGAGCTCTACGGCCCGATGCCACCGGTAGAGGGCATCGGCCTGCCCTTCACCTATCCCCCACTCGCCGCGCTGTTCTTCGCGCCGCTGGCACTCATACCGCTACAGGCGGCGGAAGTGCTGGTGGTCCTCACCAACGTCCTCAGCCTGAGCATCACCCTCTGGCTGGTGCTGTCCCGGATCCGTCCCGGCCTGGACCGCACGAGCGCGCTCACCCTCGTCATCGCGGCCGTCGGATTCGCCAATTTCCTCGAACCGGTGCGCCAGACCTTCGGCTTCGGGCAGATCAACCTGGTGCTGATGGCGGCGATCTCGCTGGACTGCCTGGTACGCAAACCGTTCTGGCCGCGCGGCATGCTGATCGGTATCGCGGTCTCGGTGAAACTGATCCCCGCCGGATACCTCCTGTACTTCCTGCTGCGCCGCGACTGGAAGGCCGCGGGCACGCTGGTCGTCTCCGCGATCGCCGCCGTCGGACTCGGCTTCCTGCTCTTCCCCGACGATTCGGTCGAATACTGGTTCGACACACTCGCCGACACCGGCCGCATCGGCCCGCCGTATTTCGCGGGCAACCAGTCCATCAAGGGCATGGCCTTCCGGCTCGGGGTCTCCGATTCGCTGGCCACCCTGATCTGGATCGCGCTGTCGCTGGTGGCGATCGCCCTCGCCGCGATCTGGATGCGCCGACTGATCAGAGCGGACGCGACCGTCGCCGCGCTGCTGGTCAACGCCGCGGCCATACTTCTCGTCTCGCCCGTGTCCTGGTCACACCACTGGGTCTGGGTGGCGCCCGCGCTGGTCCTCGCCGCCGACAGCATCGCGCGCGGCCGACGCGAACGCTGGTACGTCGGCACGGTCGCGGCGTTGACGGTGCTGTTCCTGATCGGCCCGCAATGGCTGCTGCCGCATTCGAAGGATCTGGAACTCGAATGGGCGTGGTGGCAGCAGATCATCGGCAGCAGCTACGTGATCGCGACGCTCGTGATATTGGCGGCCGGGGCCGCGGGTTCGCTGGGTTTTCGGCGGCCCGGGGGCTGCGGGTTCGCGGCCCCCTCTGTCTCGCGTCCGAGCGGTCGAGACTCGCGACTGCGTCGCATGCGCTTCGACCGCTCGGACGCGAGACGGGCCGCGAACGGGCGCTCGTAGAGCTCGCGCCGGGCGGGGTGCGTCGGGTGGGGGCGGCGGGGTATGAAGCGCGCGAATGGGGCTCTCGTACGAACATCCAGGCACCATGGCGAGCCGACGACAGGTGTCGTCGAGTAGGGGTTGCGACGTGAGGGGACGCTCGTGCCGCAGGGAGACGCATTTGTCGTACCCGCGTCCTAGAGTCTGGCGGGTGACCGATCGTGAGACCTTCGCTCCGCTGGTGTTCTTCGAGTACGACCACAAGCCGGGTAACTACTGCCTGATGCTCAGTGACAATCACATGCTCGCCACGCAGGGGGTTTTCGCCGCGGCGGGGTACGAGGGGGGTGGGTACGACTGGGCGGGGGTCGCGCGGTCGGTGGTGAATTCGCGGCTTCCCGATGCGGCCGAGCGCATCCGGTTCGATCCCGAGGCGGGCATGTTCGTCGCCTACGGAACCGATCCGGACGCGCTGCGTGAGCTCGGAGCGGTGCTGCGAGACGCGGTGCACGACCACGAACTGCTCGCCGAATTCATCAGCACCGGCGATCCGGAGTGGTTCGACTGAGATCGGGCTGACCGAGATCGGGCTAGAGCGCGGGCTCGGGGGTGAGGAAGGCGGCGAAAGCGGCGGCGTAGGAGGCCACGTCGTGCGCGCCCATCATCTCGCGGGCCGAATGCATGGCGAGTTGGGCGGCGCCGACGTCGACGGTGGATATCCCCGTGCGGGCGGCGGTCATCGGGCCGATGGTCGAACCACACGGCAGGTCGGCGCGGTGCACGTACCGCTGCAACGGAACTCCGGCCTGGGCGCAGGCCAGGGCGAACGCACCCGCGCCGGACGAATCGGTGGCGTAGCGCAGATTCTGGTTGACCTTCAGCACCGGACCGCCGTTGACCTCGATGCGGTGCGCGGGTTCGTGCCGCTCGGCATAGTTCGGATGGGTGGCGTGCGCCATATCGCCGGAGGCACACACCGAGCCCGACAGCGCCGCGAGGAATTCCGCGCGGCCACCGCCGCGCCCGAGCACGATCCGCTCCAGCACCGTCGGCAGCAGATCCGACTGCGCGCCGCGATCGGACTGGCTCCCCACCTCCTCATGGTCGAACATGGCGAGCACCGGAATGGCCGCGCCCGGTGCGTCCACGGCGGCCAGGAACGCGCGCAGACCCGCGTAACAGGTGCCCTGGTTGTCCAACCTGGGCGCACTGACCAGATCGGCGTCACGGCCGATGACGCGGCTCGGCGTCAGATCGTGGGTCATCAACTCCCAGCCGAGTACATCGGCCGCCGACACCTCCGCCCGCTCCGCGACGTAGGCGAGAAACGACCTCGGCTCGGCCCCGAGCCCCCATACCGCGTTCACGTGCCGCTGCGGATCGAGAGTGACGCCGCGACGTTCCTCGGACAGGTGGATCGCGAGCTGCGGCACCCGGAGGATGGGATCGTCGATACGAACCAACTTCTCGCGCACGGCGTTTCCGTCGCGCACGCTCAACCGCCCCGAGATGCCGAGTTCACGGTCGAGCCAGGAGTTCAACCACGCGCCGCCGTAGGGTTCCAGCCCGACCATCTGCCAGCCGGCCACCACGAAATCCGGATGCTGTTTGACCCGTAGATTCGGGCTGTCGGTATGCGCGCCCACCACCCGGAACGGCGTCGCGCCCGCCGCGTCCTCGGTGGCCCAGGCCACCAGCGACCCGCCGCGCACCACATAGTGCCGACCCGGCGCGCCCTGCTCCCACGGCCGCGACTCCGACAGCCGGGTGAATCCCCGCTCGTCCAGTTCGCGCGCGACGGTCCGACAGACGTGGAACGGCGACGGCGACTCGTCGATGAAAGAGCAGAGCCCACTCGCGGTGGCGGAAGTAGTCGAAACCGGCATGCAGGCGATCCTAGGCACAGACGGCCGGTCGCCTCACGAACCACCCGCACGACGCGACATAGCGCACACGCCCGAACAATTACAGACCCGTTTTCCTCGGTCCCCGACGTCCATTCCTCGTCGCGACGAGATCACCCGAAACGAATACTTCGATTCGAATCAACCGAAATGAGCTGAGCCGATCAATGATCCGGTCCCACGCCCGCAGTCGATGTGTAGTGTGCACATTCGTGATTGGCGCAATAGCGCCACCTTCCCGATTCGGACATAAGCACCCATACCCGCTCGCCCGAAAAGAAACTCACATCACAAGAGATTCCAACAACCACAATTCGCCCGAATGCGATACATCCGACGAATGTCGCGCGACGACCGCCGACACCGCTACTCCGGGTCGGCCGCGACCAGATCGAGCAGACGCATCAACTCGGCGAAACGACGCGCCCCCAGGCGGGACTGCAATCCCTGCTCAGCACGGGTTTCCTCGATACGGACCGCGGCGACGAGATCCGCGCCGAGATTACTGAGCCCGATCAGAATTCGCCGTCGATCCTCTTCGGCGGCAACCCGATAGATCAATCCCCGCGCGGCGAGATAGTCCGCATGCCGAGTGGCCGACGAAGGCGGCAGTTGCGACCGCGAAGCCAATTCACTCATAGTCACACCAGCCTCAGTGGACAAATTGGACAACATTGCCCACTGGTCGGCCGAAAGCTGTTTCGCGCACAATGCCGCATCGAGGTGATGCAGCCACCGGCGCTCCGCGGCTCGCAGCGCACCATGCAGCGTCGAATATCCGCTCACAATGGTTGTCATTATTTCCCGCCCGCCATGAATTCGCTCGAACGAGAGCAGAGTACCGAACACCGGAGTTCGGTGAGAGCCCAGACCTGCACCCGAGGATTCGAGACAACACCCCGCGCCGAGTTTCCCCACCGCGACACCCCTCCCCACCCCCCGCCGACGATGGTGTCGCGCCCTCGAAATCGACAGCGGTACATGATTTCTCAGCGATGAACACCCACCGCCCCACCACCGCCCCCTGCCGAAACAACCGGCGCCGCACAACAACCGGATTCTCGACAAGACGATCACCGCCCGGAGGCATCACACGGTCGAGCCGCATGCACCGAGACGCCACACCACGAAGCCCATCCCCCGACCGGCAAACTCGATCTCTCACTCAGAACGCAGCGCCCCGGTTGTCCACGACCGCCACGCCACCACCCGGCCTACTCCCCACCCGGATAGTCCTGCCCAATCCCTCGCACGCCAACCACCGAGCAACAATCCACACCCACCCCACCCCACGGCGCGAGCCTTACGAGCGCCCGTTCGCGGCCCGTCTCGCGTCCGAGCGGTCGAAGCGAAGCGACGAAGTCGCCAGTCTCGACCGCTCGGACGCGAGACAAAGGGGGCCGCGAACACGCGGCCCCGGCCGCCAAAATTCAAGCCCTTACGAGGCTGTCCAGTACCGAAAGGAACAGCCCCATACCGTCATCACTCGGTCCGGTCAGCGGCTCGGTGGCGTGTTCCGGATGCGGCATCAACCCGACGACGCGGCCGTTGGCCGACGCGATCCCCGCGATCCCTCGCTGTGACCCGTTGGGGTTGTCTCCGGCGTACCGGAAAACGACCCGCCCTTCCCCTTCGAGTTCGTCGAGCACCTCGGTCGACGCCTGGTAGCGCCCTTCACCGGATTTCAACGGGATCAGGATCTGCGCACCGGGTTCGTAGCGTGAGGTCCACGCCGTATCCACCGATTCCACCTTCAGCCATTCGTCGCGGCAGATGAAGTGCAGGCCATCGTTGCGGGTCAGCGCGCCCGGCAGCAGACCTGCTTCGCAGAGCACCTGGAAGCCGTTGCAGATGCCGAGTACCGGCAGTCCCTGGCGCGCGCCTTCGACGACTTTGCCCATGACGGGTGCGAAGCGGGCGATGGCGCCCGCGCGCAGGTAGTCACCGTAGGAGAAGCCGCCGGGTACGACGACGGCGTCGACCTGTTTGAGATCGGCGTCGGCGTGCCAGAGGTCGACCGCTTCGGCTCCGGATCGGCGCACCGCGCGGGCGGCGTCGACGTCGTCGAGGGTTCCGGGGAAGGTGATGACTCCGATCCGCGCGCTCATGAGACGCGGACCACCTTCCACTCCTCGATGACGGTGTTGGCGAGCAGGGCTTCGGCGATCTGCTCGAGTTCGGCGTCGCTGACGCTTTCGTCCACATCGAGTTCGAATCGCTTGCCCTGCCGTACATCCGAGACTCCGGCGAATCCCAGACGCGGGAGCGCACCGGCGATGGCCTGTCCCTGCGGATCCAGGATCTCGGCCTTCGGCATCACCTCGACCACGACCTTTGCCACGCGTTGCTCCTCAAGTGGTATTCGGGGGGTTACCAGCGAAATCCTAGTCGCCGTCGGCGTCCCGACACCGTGCGGGGTGGGGTGAGAAGCGGCACGCTGCAAATAGCATGGGTCCATGCGAATAGCTCACTTCGGCCACTCCTGCATCCTGGTCAAGCTGCACGGTAGGAAGGTGCTGTTCGATCCGGGTAATTTCTCGCACGGATTCGAGGGCATCACCGGTCTGGATGCCATCGCGGTGACCCATCAGCATCCCGATCACATCGATCCGCAGCGTATCGAGGCTCTGATCGACGCAAATCCGGGCGCTCGACTGTTCTCCGATCCGCAGACGGCGGCGCTGCGCGGGGAGGCGTGGGAGGCGGTGCACGCGGGCGCGGTCGTCGAGTTGGGCGATCTGCGGATCACCGGCGGCGGTGGCAGGCACGCGGTGATCCATCCGGACATCCCGGTGATCGACAACACGGTCTTCCAGCTCGGCACCGCCGACGACCCGGCGCAGTTGGTCCATCCGGGTGATTCGTTGTGGGTGCCGTCGACGCCGGTCGGTGTGCTGGCGATTCCGGCGGCGGCGCCGTGGATGCGGATCAGCGAGGCCGTCGACTATCTGCGCGCGGTCGCCCCGCGCACCGCCGTACCGATCCATTTCGGCATCGTCGCACCGGAGGCCAGGGGTATCTATTTCGGGCGCCTGTCGGAAATGGGTCCGGCCGGAACGGAATTCACCACCATCGATGCCGAGAGCGAGCGCGAGTTCGCGACCTAGGTCACGGCCCGACGGGCCGGTCCCAGCTGCCGTCGGCGCCGTATCGGGTGAGGAAGAGGACCTCGGCCAGGGCGATGTGTTCGATTTCGGTGGGGTCCACGCTTTCGTTGGGGGCGTGGATCCGGCAGCGCGGTTCCTCGACGCCGAGCAGCATGATCTCGGCGTCGGGGTAGGTGTTCGCGAAGACCGTGCACAGCGGGATGGAACCGCCCTGCCCCTGGGTGGTGGCGGGCTTGCCGTAGGACGCGGCCAGCGCCGCCTCCATCGCGGTGCGGGCCGGTCCGCCCGATCCGGAACGGAACGGCGCGCCGGTGGCCTCGGGTGTCACGGTGAGTTTCGCGTGCCACGGCGTATTCGCGATCAGGTGGGCGGTGAGTGCCTCGAGTGCCGTTTCCGGGTCGATACCGGGCGGGATGCGCAGATTCAGGCGGGCCCGGGCCGACGGCTGGATCGCGGCGGACGATCCCAGCACCTTCGGCGCGTCGATGCCGAGCACGGTCAACGCCGGCCTGGCCCAGAGCATGTCGGCGATGGTGCCGTCACCGGTCAGGCCGACACCGCCGAGCACCCCGGCGTCGGCGCGGAAGTTCTCCTCCGCGTACTGGACTCCCGGCCATTCCTGGTCGGCGGGTAGGCCCACGATCGTCGTATTGCCGCGAGCGTCGCGCAGTGTGGCGAGCAGGTGGATCAGCGCGGCGAGCGCGTCCGGCGCGGCTCCACCGTACATGCCGGAATGCACGGGGCCCGCGAGGGTTTCGACGGTGACGACGACGGTGACGTTGCCGCGCAGGGTCTCGGTGAAGGTCGGTATGCCGACGGCGACATTGCCGCTGTCGCAGATCAGCAGGGCGTCGGCGCGCAGCAGGTCGGCGTGCTCGGGCACGAAGGCCTCCAGGCCGCCGGTGCCCTGTTCCTCGGAACCTTCGGCGACCAGGGTGACGCCGACCGGGAAATCGTCACCGCAGACCTCGCGCAGGGCGCGCAGCGCGGTCAGGTGCATGACGATATTGCCTTTGCAGTCGGCGGCTCCGCGCCCGTACCAGCGGCCGTCGCGTTCGGTCAGCGTCCACACGGGGGTGCGCCATGCGCCGTTGTCGAGCGGGGGCTGCACGTCGTAGTGGCAGTACAGCAGCACTGTCGGCGCGCCCGGCGGCGCGGTTCGGCGGGCCACGACGGCTTTACTGCCGTCCTTGGTCTCGTGCAGTCCGACGTCGGTGAGCCCGACCCCGGCGAAGGCGTCTGCCACCCAGTGCGCGGTCCGCTCGCATTCCTCGGCGGGGAACTGTCGCGGATCGGCCACCGATTTGAACGAGACCAACTGCGTGAGATCCTCTTTCGCCCTTCCCATCAGCGCGGAGATCCGGCCGCGCAGCTCGGCGGTGTGCGGATCGTCGGAAGTCATGTCGTCACCCTCACGTCGTCGTCTGCTCCGGTTTCGATTCTGCCCGCGCCGCCGGGTATTCGCCGAGCCCGGATTTACTCTGGCACGGACCGCGCGGTCCGACGCTTCGATTCGCCGGACCGCGCGGTCCGTGTCGCAGGCAGGCTAGAGCGATGAATCGGCAAATACGGCCGGCGATGCCCGGACAGACACCACGTCCGCCCAAGAATCGCCCGATTGATGTGAATAGCCATCATTTGGCAACATATCTTGTGGTATTGATACTCAAGCAAGACAATGAATTTCATCGAGTCCCGTGCGCCAAAGCACGGAACCGGCAAATATTTTCCGCCAACGCGCCCTGGAGGCGAGATGCCCGAAGATATCGAAGCCGATGACCTGTTCGCCATGGCCGGGCTACAACACGGCGCACCCCGTGCCGGATTCCCCGACAAGGAGATGTTCGCGCAGGTGGCCTACCAGCTCGTGCACGACGAATTACTGCTCGACGGGGTTTCCCGGATGAATCTGGCGACCTTCTGCACCACCTGGACCGACGACTACGCGCGCAGGCTGATGGCCGAATCGCTGGACAAGAACATCGTCGACAAGGACGAGTACCCGCAGACCGCCGAGTTGGAGAAGCGCGGCGTGCGGATGGTCGCGGACCTGTGGAACGCTCCCGATCCGGCCACCGTCCTCGGCACGTCGACCATCGGCTCCAGCGAGGCCGCGATGCTCGGCGGACTGGCCGCCAAATTCCGCTGGCGGGCGCGCGGCGGACAGGGCACACCGAATTTCGTCTGCGGACCGGTGCAGGTGTGCTGGGAGAAGTTCGCACGATACTTCGACGTCGAGATCCGCCAGGTCCCGTTGCGCGGTGACCACTACATGATGCGTCCGGAAGATATCGCCGCCTACTGCGACGCGAACACCATCATGGTGGTGCCGACCTTCGGGCAGACCTTCACCGGACTGTTCGAGGACGTCGCCGGTATCAGCAGGGCACTCGACGATATCCAGGCCGCCACCGGCGTCGATATCCCGATACACGTCGACGCGGCCAGCGGCGGTTTCCTCGCGCCGTTCTGCGCGCCGGATCTGGTGTGGGATTTCCGCTTGCCCCGGGTGAAATCGATCAACGCCTCCGGCCACAAGACCGGTCTGGCGCCGCTCGGTGCGGGCTGGGCGATCTGGCGCGAACCGGCCGACCTGCCCCAGGAGCTGATCTTCAACGTCGACTACCTCGGCGGTGCGATGGCCACCTTCAATCTCAACTTCTCCCGCCCCGGCGGGCAGGCCATCACCCAGTACTACGATTTCATCCGGCTCGGCCGACGCGGCTACACCCGCGTGCAGAGCGAAATCTACCGGGTCGCACAGTATCTCGCCGAAGGACTGGAAGCGACCGGACTGTTCGACCTGATCCACGCGGGCGATCCGAACCTCGGGATCACGGCGGTGTCGTGGCGGTTGCGGGGTGAGCAGAACTTCAATCTCTACGACCTGTCGGACCGGCTGCGCAGCCGTGGCTGGCTGATCGCCGCATATCCGCTGCCCGCCGACCGGAGCGAGGAGACGATCATGCGCGCGGTGATCCGGCACGGATTCACCCACGACATGGTGGAGTTGCTACTGGCCGATATGGATCGCTGCCTGACCGTGCTGTGCAAACACGCGCTCGGTCTGTCCAGCGCCGAGGCGGGCGGATTCACCCACAGCGCCACCGCGGCCGTGCCGATCGAGCAGGTCGCCCCGGTCCGCTGATCGCGTCCGACGACGCCGCACGTCGCCGCCCGTTCACGCCTGTACCGGGCGGCGACGCCGATCGGGCGTCAGCTGGGTGATCCCGACCGGATACACCCGCGACATTCCCGACCACACCGCACAGGGCGGCGTCTCTCACGCCGCCCGAGCGGCGACGAACGGCTCCCAGCGATATACCTCGCTGACGGCGCCGTAGTAGCGGGCCAGATCGACCGCGTCGAGCATGGCCTGACGCGGACCCGAGCGCTGCAATTGCGCGGCCGAGACCGCCAGGCGCAGGATGCCGCCGCGGCGCGCGGTCCTCGCCGCGCCCATCACCAGCGCACGACACCACCAGGGTTCCGCGCGGAAACCCTCGCCGATCCCGTACACCCTGGCGCGCTGCGCGGTGTTGCGTTCCAGATCCAGTACCGAGGTGAGGCCGAGCGCGAGCCGGAATCCCACGGACGGCAATGCCTCGATGGCTCCCGCCGAGGCGTCCCAGCGGGGCGCGGCGAACAGCCGGGTGCGCAATTCGACCTGTTCCATCACCCGATCCGCCGCGGTCAGCCGCAGCCGGGCCTCGTGCCCGGGCAGCGTGGCGAATTCCGCGCGACGACTCTTGGTCGCGGCCTGGTCGTAGCCGTGCAGCACGATGGCATCGCCCCTGGCTCGCCGCCCGCGCAGCCAGGATTGGGTCGCGGGATCCTCGGCGAGGCGGTACTTGCCCTTTAGCCGGGGCGCGACCAGCAGCGAGAGGCGGATCTCGCGCCGGTCCATCTCGGCGGCGAATTCGATCGCGGCATCCCGGGTGGTGTCCCGGATCCCCGACACGGACACGATCAGCTCGGCGTTCATGGATCAACGGTGTCAGGTCCGTGTGACGCCGACATGCAGCGAACGTGACATCACGACGAACTCCCCGTCACGGTCCGCGCCGAGAGCACGGCGCGGGTTTCGAACCCGCGCCGGCGGTCGAACTACTCGCCCGACAGGCCGAGGGTGTCCAGCACCCAGGCGTACTCGAACCCGACTTCCTTCCACTTCTCGTACCGGCCGCTGACACCGCCGTGACCCGCGCTCATCTCGGTCTTGAGCAGCAGCGGGGAATCCCCGGTCTTGGTCACGCGCAGTTTGGCGATCCACTTGGCGGGCTCCACGTAGAGCACGCGGGTGTCGTTCAGGCTGGTGATCGCCAGAATCGCGGGATAGTCCTTGGCCTCGACATTCTCGTAGGGGGCGTAGGACTTCATGTAGTCGTAGACGTCCTTGTCCGCCAGCGGGTTACCCCACTCGTCCCATTCGATGACGGTCAGCGGCAGCGAGGGATCCAGGATCGAGGTCAGCGGGTCGACGAACGGGACGTTGGCCAGGATGCCCGCGAACAGTTCGGGTGCGAGGTTGGCGACCGCGCCGACGAGCAGCCCGCCCGCGCTGCCGCCGTCGGCGATCATGCGATCCGCGACGGTGACCCCGGTATCGATGAGATGCCTTGCGCAGGAGACGAAATCGGTGAAGGTGTTCTTCTTGGTGAGGGTTTTCCCGTTCTCGTACCAGAGTCGGCCCATCTCACCGCCGCCGCGCACATGCGCCACCGCGAACACCATGCCGCGATCGAGCAGCGACAGCCTCGATACCGAGAAGGCCGGATCCATACTGGCCTCGTAGGACCCGTACCCGTAGAGCAGCAACGGTTTCGGACCTTCGGGCAGACCCTTCTTCCACACCAGCGAGATCGGGACCCGGGTGCCGTCCTCGGCCAGTGCCCAATCGCGGTGCTGCTCGTAGTCGTTCGCGTCGTAGCCGCCGAGCACCGGCTGTTCCTTGCGCAACAACAGCGCCCCGGTGGCGGGGACGTAGTCGAAGACCTGGGTCGGGGTGATGAAGGAGGTGAGACCGATCCGCAGCGTCGGCTGCTCCCATTCCGGATTCGAGCCGGAACCGACCGAGAACAATTCGAGGTCGAATTCGAGTTCTCTGCGCTCGCCGTAGCCGGTGTCGGTCAGCGGCCAGATCGCGACCCTGGTCAGCGCCTCGCGACGGTAGCTGAGCACGAGGTGATCGGAGAAGGGGTCGATATCCTCCAGCCGCACGTCGTCGCGGTGCCCGATCAGCAGGGTCATATTCGACGGATCGGCGACCGGGGCGTCGGCCAGCACGAAATTCTGCGCCTTCACCCCGTCCACGACATCGTTGTGCAGGATCAGGAACCGGTCCTCACCGGCGATCACTGCGTGTTCGGCCGAGTATTCGACGCCTTCGCGACGCTCCAGGATGACCCGGAACTCGCCCTCCGGATTATCGGATTCCAGGACCCAGCCCTCGGTGGTGATCTTGGAGCCGACCCAGATCATCAAGAACTTCTCCGAGCGGGTGGCGCCGATACTCACCCAGTAGCGCTCGTCGGGCTCGTGGAAGACCTTCGCGTCGGCCTCCGTCGCGGTGCCGAGGCGGTGCCGCCAGACGGTGTCGGGACGCCACGATTCGTCGACGGTCTGATAGAAGACGTGCGTGCCGTCCAGCGACCAGGTCGCGCCCGGCGCGGTGCCGACGATCTCGTCGCCGAGCAGTTCGCCGGTGCCCAGATCCTTGAAGCGTAGTGTGTAGCGCTCGTCGCCGACGGTGTCGACCGAATAGGCCAGCAGGGTGCCGTCGTGGCTGAGGGAGAACGCGCCGAGCGCGAAGAAGTTGTGTCCTTCGGCCAGCACATTGCTGTCGAGCAATACCTGCTCGCCCTCGACCTCGGTTCCCACTTCCAGCTGGGGCGGGGTCCACGCGTCGATGCCGTCGGCATTCGCGTCGATCGGGCACCGACAGTGCACGCCGTACTGTTTGCCCTCGAAGCTGCGCGAGTAGTACCAGTACTGGCCCATCCTGGTCGGCACCGAGAGGTCGGTCTCCTGGGTGCGCGATTTGATCTCGTCGAAGATCGTGTCGCGTAGGCCGCCGAGATGCGCGGTCCTGGCCTCGGTATAGGCGTTCTCCGCCTCCAGGTAGGCGATGACCTCGGGGTTTTCCTTGTCCCGGAGCCATTCGTATTCGTCGACGAAGACGTCGCCGTGATGGACCCGCTCGGTCGGCACCGTCTTGGCGATCGGCGCCGCCACCACACTCTCGACAGACATGCGGTCCACCCTACTGTTCCCCGGTCGCGCCCTCCGGGCGACGAGCGAACTCCGCGTCACCGCGGGCTCGACGCCACTAGGCTCGCCGAATGCGCACCCATACCGTCGTTCGCCTCGCCGCGACCGCCGCGCTGCTGCTGTCCGCGGTCGGCTTCGGCGCCTTCGCTCCCGCCTCCGCCTGTGCCTGCGGCGGGGTGGTCAGTCCGGGTAATACGGCCACCGTCCACGACGAAGTGGCGTTGGCCGGATGGGACGGACGCCGCGAGACGATCGTGATGCGACTGGCCCTGGAGTCCGGCACCGACCACGCCGCGCTGATCGTGCCGACGCCGTCCCCGGCGCGGGTGAGCGCGGGCTCGGCGCAGACCTTCGCCGAACTTGCGCGGGTAACGGCGCCGGAGATCGTCACCGAACGGCACTGGTTCTCCGGTGACGGCGGCGGCGATACCTCGGCCGCGGCCCCGCCCGGCAGCGGACCGACCGTCGTGGAGCAGGTCCGGCTCGGACCGATCGAGGCGACCACCCTGTCCGGCGGCAGCCTGGACGGTTTGCGGAACTGGTTGGGCGCCAACGGCTATGCGATGCGCCCCGAGGTGACCGCCAGCCTGGACCCCTATCTGCGCGAGAACTGGTCGTTCGTCGCCGTCAAACTCACCGGCGCCAGGACGCTGACCGGCGCGCTGGACCCGATTCGGCTCACCTTCGACTCCGATCGTTTCGTGTACCCGATGCGAATGTCCAGCGCGGCCGAGGATCCGCAGACGGTGCGTCTGTACCTGCTCAGCGATCACCGTGTGCGGCGTGTCGACGCCGACGCGGACACGCAGTACAACAACGTCGAATTCGCGGGCAGAGTCGAGGATTTCGACGATCAGGACCTGAAGGACCTCGCCGCGGGCGGTCACGACTACCTGACCGAACTTTCCGTGGGCATCCATCGGCCCGACGCCATCACCACGGATTTCGCCTTCGCCGCCGCGCCCACCGATGACGACTACCGTCAGCGCGTGATCGCCACCGAATACGTCGAGATGTTCGGATTCCCGGCGGGCACAGTCATTCTCGGCGCGGCGTCACTCGCCGCGGCGGTGGTGCTCGTGGCCGTCGTCCGCGTGGTGCGGCGACGCCCCTGATCGACGGGAGCCGCGAGCTTACGCCCCGATGGCGGGGCCGATGGTCGGCCACGAGGCGTGCAGTTTGTCCTGCCAGTAGGACCAGGAATGGGTTCCGGTGGGGCTGTATTCGATCCTGGCCGGGATACCGAGGGATCGCAGACGCTGGTCGAAGGCGACGGTGCAGGTGTTGATGCCCACCTCGACCGGGCCGCCGAGGATGATGTTCTCCGCCAGTTGCGGTTTGATCTCCGCTTCGTGCGGACCGGGCACTCCGGTACCGGTCGACAGGTAGATCGTCTTGCCGCGCAAGCGATCTGCCAACAGCGATGGATCGTGTTCGGCCCACGCCCTACTCCCCGGCGGACCCCACATATTGCCGGGGTTGCCGCCACGGTTGGCGATGGAGAACATCACCGCGCCGGTCGCGAGGCCGGTGTCGGGGCACGCGCTGTAACCCGCGACCGCGCGGTACAGCTCCGGATTGCGCGCGGCCAGAATGAAAGCCGCGTTACCGCCCATGGACAGTCCGCCGATGGCGTTGACACCGTTGCCGTCGAATTCCGCGTCGATGATCGGCGGCAGTTCACGGGTGAGGAAGGTTTCCCACTTGTATCGGCCGAAATGCGGATCGTCCTGCTGCCAGTCGGTGTAGTAACCCGCCTGACCGCCCACCGGCAGCACCACGTTCAGATTCTTGCCCGCGAAGAACGGCTCGGCGTCGGTGGCGTTGAGCCAGGTGCTCTGTCCCACGCCGGGATCGAGGCCGTCGAGCAGGTAGTAGGACGGGCGGCCACCGCCACCGGCCGGGTGCAGTACATCGACCTGGATGGTGCGTCCCATCGCGGGTGAGTCGATGTACACCTCGGACCTGGTCGGGCTCACCTCATCGATCCGGACGATCCGCGCGGCGGTGGCCGTCGCCGGTTGGGCGACCACCGGCCCGAGCAGCGCCCCCGCGATAAACAGCATAGAGACAGCAAACTTTGAAAGTCGCACGTCCCACCTCCATCAACACGCACTGACGACCTCAAACGTAACTCGAGCTACGAAATCACGGGCGAGAATCGGCCAGAGAGCGTCTGTTCAGCAAACTTCCCGGTCCGTCAATATCTCGACGGAGACACCGGGCGTCAGCCGCGCCGTTCGAGCGCGCCCCGGATGGAACCGGCGAGATAGTCGAGGTCGACGCGATGCGGACTGGTCGGGCGACCGCGCAACCCGAAGCCGTCGCCCGCCGTGCGCGGGATGACATGCAGGTGCACATGGAATATCTCCTGCCCGGCCAGCACACCGTCGGCCAAGAAGAAGTTAACCCCATCGCAGCCGACCTCGCTATCCCGTAGCGCCGCCGCCAGCAACTGCCCCACCTTGAACAGTTTTCCGCCGACCTCGGGATCGAGTTCGGACAGATCGCGGGCCGCCACTTTCGGCACGACCAGCAGATGTCCCGGCGTCATCGGACGAATATCCATGAATGCCAAGACGTCCTGGTCCTCGTACACCGTGGACGCGGGCGCACGCCCGGCGACGATTTCGGCAAAGATCGTGTACGGATTCACCCCGGCACCCTAACCCGGACCGTGCCGACGACGCGCGGACGCGGTGTCGGCACGGAAACCGTGATGCCGCTAGAGAATCGGGGACGGGGTGTAGCGCGCCGCCTCGGGGTAGCTGTCGACCAGTTTCTGCACGGTGGCGACCACCTCGCCGACCTGCGCGGAGGCCGCGCCGATGAACGCCGATCGGTCGGCGAGCGCCGCGTCGAGTCCGGCGCGATCCAGCGGGAAACGGGCGTCGGCGGCGAGACGATCCAGCAGATCGGGTTCGCGGCCCTGTTCCCGCATGGCCAACGCCACCGCCACCGCGTGTTCCTTGATGACCTCGTGTGCGGTCTCCCGGCCCACGCCTGCGCGCACCGCCGCGATCAACATCCTGGTGGTGGCGAGGAACGGCAGGTATCGGTCGAGTTCACGCGAGATCACGGCCGGATAGGCCCCGAATTCGGCGAGCACGGTCAGGAAGGTCTCCATCATGCCGTCGATCGCGAAGAAGGCGTCGGGCAGCGCGACGCGACGCACCACCGAACAGAAGACGTCACCCTCGTTCCATTGCGCGCCCGCGAGTTCGGCGGCCATCGAGGCATAACCGCGCAGCACCACCTGGAGGCCGTTGACTCGCTCGCAGGAACGCGTGTTCATCTTGTGCGGCATCGCCGAACTACCGACCTGGCCGGGCTGGAAACCCTCGGTGACCAGTTCGTGCCCGGCCATCAGCCGGATCGTGTGCGCGAACGAGGACGGGCCCGCGCCCACCTGGACCAGCGCCGAGAGCACATCGTGGTCGAGCGAGCGCGGATACACCTGACCGACGCTGGTCAGCACGGTCGCGAAACCGAGATGACGGGCCACCTGATGTTCCAGGGCGGCCAATTTGTCCGCGTCACCGTCGAGCAGATCGAGCATGTCCTGCGCGGTGCCCATCGGCCCCTTGATCCCGCGCAGCGGGTACCGGTCGACGAGTTCACGCACCCGGCTCAACGCGATCAGCAGTTCGTCGGCGGCCGAGGCGAAACGTTTGCCGAGCGTGGTGGCCTGCGCGGCGACATTGTGCGAACGACCCGCCATCACCAGGGTCTGGTACTCGGCGGCACGCTCGGCCAGCCTGGCGGCGATCGCCACACCGTGCGCGTGCACATGTTCCAGCGACAGCCGGATCTGCAATTGCTCGACGTTCTCGGTGAGGTCGCGGCTGGTCATGCCCTTGTGCACGTGTTCGTGCCCGGCCAGCGCGTTGAACTCCTCGATACGGGCTTTCACATCGTGGCGGGTGACCCGCTCGCGCTCGGCGATCGAGGCCAGATCCACCTGGTCGACGACCCGCTCGTAATCGGCCACGACACCGTCCGGGATACCGACGCCGAGCTCGGACTGCGCACGCAGCACCTCGAGCCACAACCGCCGCTCCAGCACGATCTTGTTCTCGGGGGACCAGAGGTGTACCAGCTGCGGGCTGGCGTACCTGGTGGCGAGGACATTGGGAACCAGACTCACGATCGCACCTCGCTGACGCTCGGATCCTGCGCGCACATGCGCCCTGTCCCTACGGTTGGCTCTCCTGAGGATGACCCACTGCGCTCGCTCACGTGGCGTCAGTCTAGTGCCCGGAAGCGATCCACTTGCTGGGGCGTCGCCGGAGCGACGATATCGATGACTTCGAGCAGTGCGCCACGGGCCATCCGCCGCGGCTCCGGATCCATCTCGCTCAGCGCCGCCACCACCGCGCCGTCGACCACGGCGACGAGTCGGCGCAGCTGTTCGGGCCGGACCGTGCGGTCGGAGCGGCGGAGCACCTCGGCCAGGAGTTCGTCGAGTTGCGCGCGCAGGCGTAACTGCACGCCGCGGAGCTCGGGATGGCGCGCCGAGGCCACCGAGCGCTCGTAGCGAGCGATCAGCTGGCCGCGCGCGGCCTCGTCGGCGCCGATCAACAGATCGAGCACCAGGTCGACGGTCGCCTCGGCGCCACGTCGGCGATGACTCACTTCGCCGATGCGGCGGCGCATCGTGTCCAATTCGGCGTTGCCGCTGAACTCGACCGCACGCGCGATCAGATCCTCGAGGGACTCGAAATAGTAGGTCGTCGACGCGAGCGGCAAATCGGCCCGCGTCGCGACCGAACGATGCCGTACCGCATCGAATCCGCCTTCGAGTAACAACTCGGCGGCGGCCGCTACCAGAGCCTGGCGACGCCGTTCGCCTTTCGGGGTCGTCGCGGTTATCACCGTGCCATCGTGCCAGTCATCATCAGTTCATTCCGTGCGAAATCGTGAGGGGAAACCCAGCTACCGATTTTCTACCCCATCGGCACGCCCCGTGGGACGGTCTGTGGAAAGTTGTTGCAGTACTTGACCTTCGACTACCGGCTTCGAGCCCGCGTCAGCCGTCCAGATAACGGCCGAGTCGTGTCAACGCCTCTTCTATATCCGCTGTCGCTCCAGCAAACGAGAAGCGAACTGTTCGGTGGCCGGAAACGGTGTCGAAATCGATGCCGGGAGCGAGGGCGACACCGGTGTGCTCGAGCACTCGCGCGCACCACGCGAGCGAATCATCGGTCAGATGGCCGATATCGGCGTAGGCGTAGAACGCGCCGTCCGCCGGGGCGAGATCGGTGATGCCCAATTTCGGCAGTCCGTCCAGAAGTAGCCGACGGTTCGCCGCATAGCGCCGAACATGTCCGTCCAGTTCGGTTTTCGCGTCCGGACCGAAGGCGTGCAACGCCGCGCACTGCGAAATCGCGGGCGGACACACCGTCATATTCGACGCGAGCCGCTGCAACGCCGGACGCAGATCGGCCGGGGCGAGCATCCAGCCCAGACGCCAGCCCGTCATCGAGAAGTACTTCGACACCGAGCCGATCACCACGGACTCGCGCGAGGTCTCCCACGCCGAAGCAGTGCGGTCACTCAACGCCGTGGTCTCGTAGGTGATGCCGTGATAGATCTCGTCGGAGATCAGCAGCGTCCCGTTCGCCTCGCACCAGCGAGCCAGCGCGGCGAGTTCGTCCGGGGCGATCATGGTCCCGGTCGGATTCGCCGGGCTGGCCACCACCAGGCCCGCGGGCGGTTCGGGCAGCGCCTCCAGCATCGCCACCGTCGGCTGGAACCGGGTCTGCGCGCCGCAGTCCAGTTCGACCACCCGGCAGCCGAGCGCGGCCAGACTGTTGCGATAGGCCGGATAACCGGGCCTGGCCACCACGACGGTGTCACCGGGGTCGAACGCCGCGAGGAAGAGGAGGGTGAACGCGCCGGAGGATCCCGTCGTCACCACCACCTCATCCGGATGGACCGGATGCCCATAGGTCCGGCTGTGATGGTCCGCGATCGCCTCGCGCAACGGCAGAATGCCGAAAGTCTCGGTATAGCCCAGCAATTCGGAATCTATGGCGACCTTCGTCGCCCGCAGCACCGGAGCGGGCGCGGGCGTCGAAGGCTGCCCGGCCGCCAGCACCAGCACGTCACCGTGTGTTCGCGCGCGCTGCGCGGCTGCCTTCCACACATCCATCACGTAAAAAGGTGGGATGTTCGACCGGCGAGATTCTCGAGACACGAGAGAGACGGTAGACCCTCGCGCCCGGCGGCCCCTCGCCCGTGCCCGACGTGCCACACACCGTGCCCGCATCGTTTACCCAACGGATCGACGAGGCTAGGGTTTGCGTAATGCTCGAAAAAGCTCGCCGCCTCGAGAAGGCTCGCCGCGTGGGGCTCGAACGAGTACGCGCCGTGGGCCGACCAGGCGTCATCAGGCGTGATCGACGCGCCGCACCGGCCCGGCTACGAGCGACCGTCACCGGATCGTTGCGCCGAATCGAGACCCGACTACGCGAACTGCGTCACCGGCCACGCCCCGACCCTCGCGCACTGTGGCAGCGGCAACGCGACCGCGACTACCGCGCCCTCCTGATCCGGCACCGGGTACTACTCGCCGGAATGCTGACCGTCGCGCTGTTCGCCACCGCCGACTCCCCCTTCACCTGGGGAGTCACCGACCGCACCCCGGGCCCGCAGGAAGCCCAGCGCGTCGCCTTCGCCTATCCCCAGCAATTCCAGTCGACACCCCCCTCGGTGCGGCGCTACCTCAACGCCATCGCCAACGGCGAACGCATCCGCGAACAAGCCGTCGTCGCGGCCGCCGCCCGCGCCACCCTCGAACGCGCCAGAGCCGAAGCGGCCGCCGCCGTCGCCGGTGAACGCCAGCCCTGGATGACCTCCGGCACCGTCCCGCTGTCGCCCGGCTCGATCCTGCCCGGCGCGGGCGGATTCGTCCTGCCCGCCATCGGCGCCTTCACCTCCGGATTCGGTTCCCGCTGGGGCACTTTCCACGCGGGCATCGATATCGCCGCCCCCATCGGCACCCCCATCTACGCCGTCGCCTCCGGCACCGTCATCGACGCGGGCCCCGCCCAGGGCTTCGGCCTGTGGGTACGCATCAGACACGACGACGGCACCATCACCGTCTACGGCCACATGTACGACTTCTTCGTCTCCGTCGGTGAACGCGTCCCAGCCGGCATGCAGATCGCCCGCATGGGCAACCGAGGCGACTCCACCGGCCCCCACCTGCACTTCGAGGTCATCCAACAGGGACAACACATCGACCCCGCCGCCTGGCTCGCCCAACGCGGGCTCGTGTTATAGGCGGCTGTGATATCGGCGGCCGGGGCCGCGGGTTCGCGGCCCCCTGTGTCTCGCGTCCGAGCGGTCGAGACTGGCGACTGCGTCGCTTCGCTTCGACCGCTCGGACGCGAGACGGGCCGCGAACAGGGCGCTCGTAAGACTCGCGCCTGTGGTGGGTGGGTTTGGTTGTTCGGGTGAGACGGGGCGCGAACGAGGTGCTTGTGAGGCTCGTGCCAGTGGTGGTGGGTGTTGATTGCTGGGCGCGAACGGGGCGGGCGGGAGCTCCCAGTGGGTTGGGGGGGTTACCCGACCTGGATACGGTCTTCTACGGCTGCCAAGCCGATGTCGGTGCGGTAGTGGCTGCCCGCCAGTTTGATACGCGCGATGCGCTCGTAGGCGTTGACGCGCGCTTCGGTGAGGTCGGCTCCTACGCCGACGACGCTCAGCACGCGGCCGCCCGCGGAGACGAGCGCGCCGTCGGCGCGTGATTCGGTGCCCGCGTGCAGGACCGAGGACGCGGTGTTCTGGGCGCTGTCCTCGGCGCCGGTGATGACGTCACCGATGCGGGGGCGGCCGGGGTAGTTCTCGGCGGCGACGACCACGGTGACGGCGGCGCCGTCGCGCCAGCGCGGCGGCGCGACATCGGCCAGAGTTCCGGTGGCGGTGGCGTTGAGCAGTTCGCCGAGGGGGCTTTCGAGCAGCGACAGCACGGCTTGGGTCTCAGGATCGCCGAAGCGGCAATTGAATTCGATTACGGCGGGGCCGTCTGCGCCGATCGCGAGACCGGCGTAGAGCAGTCCGGAGAAGGCGCTGCCGCGTCGGACGAGTTCGGCGGCGACCGGCTTCACGACATCGTCGACGATGGCGGTGACCGTTTCCTGCGGCAGCCAGGGCAGCGGGGTGTAGGCGCCCATGCCGCCGGTATTCGGTCCGGTGTCGCCGTCGCCGACGCGCTTGTGGTCTTGCGCGGGCAGCAGCGGCACCACGGTTTCGCCGTCGACCAGGCAGAACAGCGAGACTTCCGGGCCGTCGAGGAAGGTTTCGAACAGGACGGGATGTCCGTTCTCCAACAGCTCGGCGCCGTGATCGCGGGCGGCGAGGCGGTCGTCGGTGACGACGACGCCCTTTCCGGCCGCGAGACCGTCGTCCTTGACGACCCAGGTGGGTCCGAAACGGTCGAGCGCGGCATCGAGGTCGGCGGGGGTGTCGACGATCTCGCTGTGCGCGGTGCGCACACCGGCCGCGATCATCACATCCTTGGCGAACGCCTTGGAACCCTCGATTCTGGCGGCATCGGCGGACGGGCCGAAACACGCGATGCCCGCCGCGCGGACGGCATCGGCGACACCGAGCACCAGCGGCACTTCGGGGCCGATGACGACCAGATCGGCCTTCACCTCCACGGCCAGCGCGGCGACCGCCTCACCCGAGGACGGATCGACCGCGCGGGTCTGCGCGTGCTGGGCTATTCCAGCGTTGCCCGGGGCCGCGACCAGCGCGGTGACCGCGGGGTCCTTGCGGAGGGCCAGGACGAGGGCATGTTCACGGGCACCTGAGCCGATGACGAGTACGCGCACGGCCAACAGCTTATGTGTAGTCCTCCCCGCTCCGAGCCGGAGCCCGTTACCAGCGAATGACGAGCGATCGACGTTTCGGCGAACAACGCCACGACGCGGACGAAATCCGTTGTCGCCATTCACCCGTCGCGGCCCCGCGAAGAGGATGATGGATAGTGGTGCGGGCCGAACGCCCGCACCGTCCGCTGCCGGAGCAAGCCGAAGGATGGGCCAGCGATGGGTCTGATCGATGGACTGATGGGAAATGCCGGACGAATCGACCCGGCCCAGGCGCAACAGGAGTACGCGAAGCTACTCGGCAACGGTGAGCAGATCTATTCGGCGTATCTGCTGGTCCGCGACGCGATGCTGTTCACCAACCGCCGCCTGATCCTGGTCGACAAACAGGGTCTGTCCGGCCGCAAGGTCAGCTATCACAGCGTCCCGTACCGCTCGATCACGCATTTCGCCGTGGAGACCGCGGGCACCTTCGATCTGGACGCCGAACTGGTCATCTGGATCGCCGGAAGCAGCGAGCCCTTGCAGAAGCGGTTCAACCGTCAGGTCGACATCTACGAGGTCCAGGGGATCCTGTCGCACTTCGTCGCGGTGTGACCGCGCTGCGGTGCGACCGCTGCGCGCCGGGGCGAGGTTGTAGCCTGCGCTCATGGCTTCTGTCTTCAGCGCGATCATCGCAGGCGACCTCCCCGGCCGATTCGTCTGGGAGGACGACGAATTCGTCGGTTTCCTGACCATCAACCCGATCACGCCGGGCCACACCCTCGTGGTCCCGCGCGCGGAAATCGACCAGTGGCAGGACATCGACGGCGAGGTCTTCACCCGCCTCAACCTGGTGGCCCAGAAGATCGGCAAAGCCGTGCGCGCGGCCTGGGGCGCACCGCGCGCGGGCCTGCTCATCGCGGGCCTCGAGGTCCCCCACCTCCACGTCCACGTCTTCCCCGCCTTCTCCATGGGCAATTTCGACATCTCCGGCGCCGACCCCAACCCCTCCCCCGAATCCTTGGACGAAGCTCAGTCCAAGATCAAACAGGCCCTGCGCGACCTGGGCCACGGCGCGAACGTCCCCGCCTGAGCCGGACACGAAAAAGGGTGGCCCCTCCGCACATGCGGAGAGACCACCCTTTCATCGGGAGCCCCCTGTCAGGATTGAACTGACGACCTTTCGCTTACAAGGCGAGTGCTCTACCACTGAGCTAAGGAGGCGGAAGCGGTACCAATCGCGACCGGTTGCCCACTATAGCGGGGCACACCGGCCGTGCGACACCGAGTTACGGTGCCGCACGGCTGGCGGCTGAATCAGCTTTCCCGGCGCAGTATCGGATACCGCGGTTCAGGACTGGGCGCCCTGACGGGCCGCGTCGTCGGCGGCCATCGCGTCCCGCAAGCTCTTCGGACGCATATCGGTCCAGTTCTTCTCGACGTACTCGACGCAGGCAGCGCGGCTGTCCTCGCCGAACACGACTCGCCATCCGGCCGGGACCTCCGCGAAGGCCGGCCACAGGGAATGCTGTTCCTCGTCGTTGACCAGGACGAAGAATCGACCGTCTTCGTCGTCGAAGGGGTTGGTGCTCAATTTCACCTCACTGGATACTGGCGCTGTGTACGGGATCGGCTCCTGAGACCGTCCGGCGCTGGGCCGTGCGGCACACGAACCACGCCCCGGATGCTCCCCGAGCGTTGTGTCGACCCTAGCAAGGGAGACGCTACGCGTAGGTGGTTACCTCGTCCTGGGGTTCAACGGATCGGACCCGCGTCCGGTTCACCCGGCGAAGAACTCGAGCAGAATCTTGTTCACCTCGTCCGGCTTCTCCAGGTAGCCGAAATGCCCGGCGTCGGGAATCTCCTGGTAGCGGGCACCGGGAATGGCCTCGGCGACCTCGCGGGAGAGGTAGGGCGGGATCATCCTGTCGTCGCCGAACCCGACCGAAAGGCACGGCACGGTGATGGCGCGGTAGGCCTGGACGCGGTCGAAATCGTGGTCCATCCGGCGCTGAGCGCGAATACCAGGGGTCACCGGACCGCCGGTGAACTCGAACAGGTCGAGCCAGTCGCGCGCCGCGTTGGGCTGCGACATCGTCGCGGGCGACAGGTTCATCACGGCGGTGACGGCGGCCTCGTATTTGGCGGGCATCTTCACCCCGCTCGCGTCGAGTTCGTGTTCGCCGAGCGAGAGCGTCTTCTGGAACTGGTCGAGGCGGCCGTGGCCCGCCATGAATACGGCCTTGCGCACCAGATCCGGCCTGGCCAAGGCCAATTCCTGGGCCACGCGCGCGCCCATCGACGTGCCGACGACCAGCGCTGGGCCCTCGTCGAGCAGTTCGATCAGCCCGGCGGTGTCGGCGACCAGCTGGTCGATCGTCATTCCCGACGGCGCTTCGTAGGACGGCGCGATACCCCGGTTGTCGAAGGTGCACACCCGGTATCCGGCGGCGACGAGCGCGGGCACCTGGTGCAGCTCCCAGACTCGGCCGGGACTTCCGGTGCCCATGATCATCACGACGAGCGGCGCCCCGCCCTTGACGTCCGCGCCCTTGGCACGGTCACCCTTGACCTGGTAGTTGAGGGAGATCCCGTTCACCGTGGCCAGCGGCATTGTCGACCCTTTCGTGGAGTTGGTGCTGACCGTCAGGAGCGACCTGCTTCCGGTCGCTACGGCCCGTCACCACGGTATAGGCAGGGGTCCCGCAACGCACCGAGGCGGGTGCTCGAGGTATCGGGTGCGGCGCGCCCGCGCTCGCGCCATATACCATTGACTATTCGCACGTACGAGCGTAATGAGCCGGGAGGATTTGAGATGGCTGCGAAGGGCAGCGCGAACGATATCGCGGACGATGACCTGGAACCACTCGCCGATGAAACCGCCCGTCAGGCCCAGCGCGTCGTCGCCGCGTACGCGGAAGACGCCGACGAGTGCCGGATGTTGCTGTCGATGCTCGGCATCGGCCCCAACGGTCGAGGCGAGTAGACCCAACCCGCTCGACGACAACGGCGCCGTCGACGACACCCGACAACTCCAGACGGGATCAGCGATACACACCATCCGGTGAGTGTCGGGGCCCGGAGGCGGCCGCTCGCTCGAGACCGCGAACGCCGCCGCTCGAATAAGGATGCGTGAGTGGACCAGATGACCGACCAGCCGTCCGACGACTCCGAGCTCGCTTCTCCCGACGATCGCACGACGACATCGGCGGACGCGGTGGAGCCGATCGAAACCGACGGGGCCGGTTCCGGTTTCGTCGTCGTGGCCAATCGGCTACCGGTGGATCTCGATCGACTACCCGATGGCTCGACCCGATGGAAGCGCAGCCCGGGCGGCCTGGTCACCGCGTTGGAACCGGTGTTGCGCAACAACAAAGGGGCGTGGGTCGGCTGGGCGGGAGTTCCCGACGCCGACCTCGATCCGATCATCGAAGACGGCCTGGAACTGCATCCGGTCACGCTGTCGGCGCAGGAAGTCGCCGACTACTACGAAGGTTTCTCCAACGGCACGTTGTGGCCGCTCTATCACGACGTCATCGTGCGACCGACCTACGACCGCGCCTGGTGGGCCGCCTATGTCACGGTGAACAGGCGATTCGCCGAGGCCACGGCCGAGGTGGCCGCCGAGGGCGCGACGGTGTGGGTACAGGACTACCAGCTGCAACTCGTTCCGAAGATGCTGCGCATGTTGCGCCCCGATCTGACCATCGGGTTCTTCCTGCACATCCCCTTCCCGCCGGTCGAACTGTTCATGCAGATGCCGTGGCGGACCGAGATCATCGAAGGTCTGCTCGGCGCCGATCTGATCGGTTTCCACCTGCCCGGTGGCGCGCAGAACTTCCTGTATCTGGCACGCCGACTGGCAGGCCAGGCCACATCGCGCGGCACCGTCGGTGTGCGCTCCAAGATGGGCGTCGTCCAGGTCGGATTCCGGACGGTGCGGGTCGGCGCGTTCCCGATCTCCATCTCCTCGGCCGAGATGGACGACAATTCCCGGCGAAGATCGGTCCGCGAGCGTGCCGCGAAAATCCGTGCGGAACTGGGAAATCCGAAGAACATCCTGCTCGGCGTCGACCGTCTCGACTACACCAAGGGTATCGATATCCGGCTCAACGCGCTGGAGGAATTGCTGGTCGACGGACGGGTCGACCCGTCCGAGACGGTGATGGTGCAGTTGGCGACCCCGAGTCGCGAGCGTGTCGAGAGCTATATCCAGATGCGTGGCGATATCGAACGCCAGGTCGGCCGCATCAACGGCGAATTCGCCCGCGTCGGCTATCCGGTGGTGCACTACCTGCACCGTCCGATCCCGCGCGAGGAACTGCTCGCGTTCTTCGTCGCGGCCGACGTCATGCTGGTCACCCCGCTGCGCGACGGGATGAATCTGGTCGCCAAGGAGTACGTGGCGTGCCATAGCGGACTCAACGGCGCCCTGGTGCTGAGTGAGTTCACCGGGGCCGCAGCGGAATTGCGTCAGTCCTATCTGTGCAACCCGCACGATCTGGACAGCGTGAAGGACGCGATCGTCTCCGCGCTGGAGGACGACCGCGACACCAAGCGCCGCCGGATGCGGTCGCTGCGCCGCCAGGTGCTCGCCCACGACGTGGATCGCTGGGCCCGCGCCTTCCTCGAGGCCCTCGCCCAGGATCAGGTCGCCGGGAGCGCCCTGCTCACCGACGACGACGTCTACCCGGAGTCACGGACGCCGCGCCGCTGACGGCACGGCGCGCGCTGACGCGGTGGGGGACGTTCACAGCAACCACCCAGGAAAGGTCCAGTGAGTTCCCAGTCCCCTACCGCAGGATGGACCACATGACCGGCGTGCCCACAGAACAGAAACCCGAGGCCAGGGTGCTGGTCGTGGACGACGAACCGATGATCGTCGAACTGCTGTCGGTGAGTCTGCGCTACCAGGGATTCGAGGTGGACACCGCGGCCGACGGCGCGCAGGCGCTGGACAAAGCGCGCGGTTTCCGCCCGCAGGCGCTCATCGTCGACGTGATGATGCCGGGTATGGACGGATTCGGACTGTTGCGCCGGTTGCGCGCAGACGGTGTCGACGCACCGGTCCTGTTCCTCACCGCGCGCGACGAGGTGCAGGACAAGGTCGCGGGACTCACCCTCGGCGCCGACGACTACATCACCAAACCGTTCAGCCTCGAGGAAGTGGTCGCGCGACTGCGCGTGGTCCTGCGCCGCGCGGGCCATGCCGCACCCGAGCCGAAGAATTCGCGGCTGCGGTTCGAGGACATCGAACTCGACGACGACACGCACGAGGTCTGGAAGGCAGGCGAACCGGTCGCGTTGTCGCCCACCGAATTCACGCTGCTGCGCTATTTCATGGTCAACGCGGGCACCGTGCTGAGCAAACCGCGCATCCTGGATCACGTGTGGCGCTACGACTTCGGCGGCGAGGTCGGCGTGGTCGAGACCTACGTGTCCTATCTGCGCAAGAAGGTCGACACCGAGCAGCGGTTGATCCACACGCTGCGCGGCGTCGGCTATGTCATGCGCGCGGCCCGCCCGGCCGGGCAGTGAGCCGGACCGGTCCCGCACGACGCCCGCGCCGGGCGACAAGCGAACCGGCCCGCTCGGCGACGATTCTGCGGCGTGTCCGCGACGGGTTCGCCGCGGTGCCGCTTCGGGTCGCGCTCGTGCTCGCCCTGGTGGCGCTGTCCGGTCTCGGTCTGCTGATATCGGGCACGCTCGTCACCTCCGGACTCGAACAATCGCTCACCAGCCGCACCGATCAGCAGTTGCGCGAGGGAGCGCTGGAATGGTCGCGGCGGTTGCGTCCGCCCGCGCCGATCGCGCAGCCGCCGGATTCGCGGCATCCGCCGAGCCAGTTCTACGTGAAGGCGCAGAGCACCGGCGACGCGGCCGGGATGGGCGCGACGCAGATCTATGTGAAGGCGTTCGGCGTCGACGCGGAGCCCGCGCTGCCCGCGATACCGGACGAACTGCCCGCCAATACCCGCGCCGAGGTCACCGGACCGGCGACGGTGCCGTCGGTCGGGGATTCTCCCGTCCGGTGGCGGACGTTGTCGCTGCGCACCCAGGACGGCGTCACCACCGTCGCGCTGCCGCTGACCCAGAACAGCGATACCGTGCACCGGCTGGTCATCCTGCAATTGGCGGTCGGCGCCGCGGTGCTCGCCGTGCTCGCGGTGGCCGCGTATTTCGCGATCCGCCGCAGTCTGCGCCCGCTGCGCCGGGTCGAGAACATCGCCGCCGCCATCGCCCGCGGCGATCTGCACCGCCGGGTGCCGGTGCGCGGCACCAATACCGAGGTGGATCGGCTGTCGCGGTCGCTCAACGGCATGCTGGCCCAGATCCAGTCGGCGTTCAAGGCGACCGAGGCGTCCGAAGCGGCGGCCAGGCAGTCCGAAGCGAATATGCGGCGCTTCGTCGCCGACGCCAGTCACGAACTGCGCACGCCGCTCACCACGATCCGCGGGTTCGCCGAACTCTACCGACAGGGCGCCACCACCGATCCCGCGCTGTTCATGGCGCGGATCGAAACCGAGGCGCAGCGGATGGGCCTGCTGGTCGAGGATCTGCTGATGCTGGCCCGCCTGGACGCCCAGCGTCCACTCGAACGCGGCCAGGTGGATCTGCTCGCGCTCGCCAGCGACGCCGTGCACAACGCCCGCGCGGTCGCCGCCGCCACCGCACCGGAGACCCCCCGGCCCATCGCCTTGGAAATCCGTTCCGGGGAAGGAACATTGGAGATCGAGGGCGACGCGGAGCGGTTACGTCAGGTATTGGGCAACCTCCTGAACAACGCCCTCACCCACACGCCGCCCGACGCGGCGGTCACCGTGCGTCTGACCCCTCGGAAGGACGACGTCCGTCTGGAAGTCGCCGACACCGGCCCCGGCCTGCCCGAGGACGAGGCCGAGCGCGTCTTCGAACGCTTCTACCGCACCGACACCTCGCGCACCCGCGCCAGCGGCGGCACCGGCCTCGGTCTGTCCATCGTGCAGGCCCTGGTCACCGCGCACGGCGGCACGGTCACGGTCGACAGCGTCGTGGGCGAGGGCACGACCTTCACCGTCGCCCTGCCGCGCTGAGGACCGATCAACGCAGGCCCTTCGAGCCCCCAGCGTCCGACACCAACCACTTCCGGCGCGAGCCTCACAACCGCCCCGTTCGCGGCCGTCTCGCGTTCGAGCGAACGCATGCCCTCGAAGCCCTCACCGTTCGACACCAACCACTTTCGGCGCGAGCCTCACGAGCGCCCCGTTCGCGGCCCGTCTCGCGTTCGAGCGGTCGAAGCGCATGCGACGCAGTCGCGAGTCTCGACCGCTCGAACGCGAGACAAAAAGGGGCCGCGAACCCGCGGCCCCGGCCGCCGAAAATACAGCCGATTACACAGGGTTCACCGAGTCGACCAGCCAGCGGTCGTCCGTCTTGTCCAGCGTGACGCGCACCCGGCTGCCCGTGGTCGTGCCCTGCGGGGTGTCCTTGCTCGTGGTCACCTGGTTGAGGAACAGCAGCACGACGACGTGGGACCGCTCGGCCTCCACGACGCCACCGGCCTGCGTGGTCGCGTTGACGGTGAGTTGCTTCTCCTTGGCGCCGGGCGCGATGGCCTGGGTGATCAGCTTCAGGTAGTCCTCGCGGAAACTCGCCGACAGGTTGTCGGCGGCCTTCGGCAATTCGGTGTCGACGGTGCCGTAGTCGTAGGTGAACATTGCCGACACCGTGCGCTGCGCCGCGGTGACCGCCTCGTCGCGCGCGACCTCGGTCCGCTGATGGTCCCAGTATCGGAAACCGTTGATACCCATGATGATCACCGCGGCAGCGATCACCACGCCCGCGATACCCGCGCCGACCGGTCCCAGTTTTCCCGAGAGGATCCTCATGCCACGAACTCCACCTTCGACGCGGTCAGACCGGTATCGCCCCTGGACACGGTGACCCGGAATCGGTAGTACCGCGTCTGCGGCTCGGCCTGGCCCGCATTGCTCAACGTCTGCTTCGCCGCGACGAGCACCTGTGCCGAATTCTCGTCGTCCTGCTGGATCGCGGCCTCGACGACCTCGCCGTTCGAGACGACCTTGGCCTGCTGCACGATGCTCATGAACGGATCGACGCGCCCGTCGAATTCGGTTTTGAACTGCCCCGAGGCCAGCGACAGGATCCGGTCGATATCGGCCTTGGCCGAATCCGCGCGGATCGTCGTCAGGTTCAGCACCGCCTGGCGCGCGGTCTGCACATACTCCGCGCGTCGCTCGTCGCGCTCGTTCGTCGTGTGCACCAGGTACGTCGACGCACCCGCGCCGACCACCGTCAGCAGCACCAGCACGGCGGCGGCGACCACCGCCGCGATACGTCCGGCCCGGCGCTTCGGCTTCTCGGCGATGCCGTCGGCACCGGATTTCGCTAGAGCGACCGGGGTGTCGGTGTCGGCGGCGGCGTCAGCGTCAGCGACATCAGCGGCGGCGACATCAGCGGCGGCGACATCAGCGGCGGCGACATCAGCGGCGGCGGCGGCGTCGGTGACTGCGGCAGTGGCGACGGCGGCGTCAACGGCGGCGGCGTCAACGGCGGCGACGGCGGTGACTGCGGCAGTGGCGACGGCCTTCGGCTCGGCAGCAGGTGGTGCCTTCTTCGTTGTCACCGCCGGTTTCGCCGCGACGCCCCCCGGCTCGGTTGTCGCGTCCGCGACGACGTCGCCGGAACCGCCGACGGATTTCGCCGCTTTCGCCGCGGCATCACTTCCCGACTTCTTCGCGGCGTCGGCACCGTCGCCGCGAGCCGCGGTACTCGCGGTCGCTGTGGCAGGCACCTTCGCGGTACCGACCTGCGCTTTCGTCTCGGTTGTCGCAGCGGTGACGCCGGACGTGCCGTCCGCGTCCTCCTCCACCGGAGGACCGACCGAACGGACCGCTCGCCTGCGCACGCGGTGGTTATCGCCGTTGATATCACTCATCGTTGCTGCTCCTCGAGCATCGCTTGCCAACTCGACGGTACCGTTCCCGAGCCGCCGGGACCGACATCTCCCTGACGGTAGGTCCGGCCGTCCGGGCCGATGTACACACCGGTCGACGGATCGTAGGATCGGGCCGCCGCAGGTGTGCGGTACGAGGCGGGCGCGGTGGGCGCCTCATCGGGCGTCTCGGCGCTCGCGGGTGCGACCGGCTGCACGGGGCCGAACGGCGGGTTGTTGCCCTCGGGCACGAATCCGGTCCGGCAGAGTTCCGGCGTGGGTGCGCGCACCCCGGGGAATTCCGCGCACGGGGTATTCCTGATGCCGCGCACCGCGATCGGCGAATCCTGCGGCACCTTGCAGTAGAGACCGGGCGGGGTGTCGATGGAATCCAGTTCGCTCGGTGAGCGACGCTGGTCGGCGGGCAGGAATCCGGTCGTGCAGGCGGGCGGATCGTTGACCACCGCCATGAAGTCGACCATCGCGCCGTATTTCGCGGGCCCGCGGATGATGGTGCGCAAGGCCGCGATCAGCGGCGGGAAGACGACGAGAAGTTGTTCGATACCCGCGTGATAGGTGACGGCGACCTGGCCCAGGCTCACCAGATTGGTCAGCAGGATCGGCAGGGTCGGTTGCAGCGACTGGAACTGCTCGGTGACCCGCTGCATGGCCGAGGGCCCGTCCCGGAGCAGGCTGCGCAGCGACGGGTCGTGCGCGCGCAACGTGTCGGTGACCGTCGCCAGATCCGCGGTCCAGGAACGGATCGCGGCGTCGGATTCGATCTGGGTGTCCAACAGCGGGCCGAGCTGGTCGAGCAGTTCTTTGGTCGGCTCGGTGTTGTTCTGCGCTTCCTGCACCAGCAGCGACGCGGAATCGATGAAACGTTGCAGATCCGGGCCCGCGCCGTTGAACGCGCGGAACGCCTCGTCGATCACCTGCCGCAGCCTGGTGTCGGCCACGCTGGACAGCAGCCGGTCGGTCTGGTCGAGCAGCGATCCGACATCCTGCGGCAGTTTGGTGCGCTGCACCGGGATCACCGATCCGTCGGAGAGGTTGCCGCCCCGTGGATTGTCGACCGGGACCAGGTCGACGTACTGTTCGCCGATCGCCGAGACGCTGCGCACCCAGGCGTCCACGTCGGCGGGGATCTTGTAGTCGCTGTCGATGGACAGTTTCGCGTCGACACCCTCGTCGGTGAGCACCACGTCCTGCACCACGCCGACGTTCGTGCCGCGATAGGCGACATTGGCCTGCTGGTACAGCCCGCCGGTCGCGGCGAGTCGTACCGTCACGTCGTAGCGTCCGATGCCGAACATGGCGGGCAGTTTGACGTAGACCCCGCCCATCACGACCAGGCCGATCACGGTCAGTATGGCGAAGATGGTCAGCTGACCGCGGACGAATTTGGTGAGCGTCATCGGCCCGTACCCCCCTGTGGCGCGGTATTTCCGGGCAACGGAACCGTCAGGCCCGGAATGGCGGGCAGTCCGGGGATGGGCGGCAGGCCCGGCAGCGTCGGCGTGGGTGAGGCGCCCGCGTCGGGCGTCGGCAGCAACGGCCCGGTCGCGGGATTACCTCCCTGCGCGGCGGAATCGGGGGCGAAACTGCCGATCACGCCTTCGACGCCGCCGAAACGCCCGCCGAGCGGGGTTCCGGTCAGCCAGTTGGAGTCGAGCCTGCGCCCGGTCATGTCGACGGTGATGAACAGGTTCATGTAGTCGCCCTTGATCGCGTTGCCGATGTTCTTGATCGGGAACGGGAAGGTGGGCAGGATCTTCAGCGATTCGATGAGGTTGACGCCGGTATCGGCCAGGGTCTGGAGCACCGGACCGAGACTGCGCAGATTCGCCTTCAGATCCTCACCGCTCTCGTTCACGATGCGGTCGGCCACATCGCTGAGTTCGCCGAGCGAGGTCACCGCGGCGGTGATGTTCGCGGTGCGGTCGGCCAGGATCGTCAGCGCGGGGTGGATCTGGTCGATGGCGCGTGCCACCACGTCACGCTGATCGGCGAATTGTCCGGCGAGGCGGTCGAGTCCGCTCATGGCCGAGATGATGTCCTCGCGCTGTTTGTCCAGACCGGTCGCGAGCGTCGCCAGTTGCGGCAGCAGATCGCGGATATCGTCCTCGCGCCCGGTCAGGGCGGAATTCAGTTCGCGGGTAATGGTTTCCAGCTGCGAGATGCCGCCGCCGTTGAGGACGACCGACAGCGAGGAGAGCACCTGTTCGGTGGTCGGATAGGCCCCGGCCCGCGACAGCGGGATGACGTCGCCGCCGTGCAACTCGCCCACCGGGGCCGCGTCCTCGGGCGGGCCGAGTTCGACGTGGTTGCTGCCGAGCAGACTCGTCTGGCCGATTTTCGCCACCGCGTTCGCGGGCAATCGGACGTCACGGTCGAGTGCGACGGTGACGAGCGCGTGCCAGTCCTGCACCTCGATGCCGGTGACGGTGCCGACGGTGACATCGTCGACCCGGACCGGCGAATTCTTGGTCAGGGTCGTCACATTCGGCATCTGGATCTGGATCCGATAGCCGTCGGTTCCCTCGGTGCCGGGCAGGGGCAGCGAGTTCAGTCCGTCCCATTCGCATCCGGAGACGCCGAGCGTCACCGCAAGACCTACGGCGAGTGCGGCGACCCGCCGCATCGAACGCGGGCGCGTCATCGGTTTCCTCCCGGAATGGCAAGTCCGGCAACACCGTCGGGCACGGTCACCTGCGGTGAGGTCTGGCCTTCCAGGCTCGGATCGCTGTAGACGATCTGGTCGGGGAACGCGTGCACGCCGGTGGCCGGATTCAGCAGGATCGGCGCGTAGTTCATGGCGACCGAGCTGATCACCGGCGCCAGGTACTGCGCGCACAGGTCGGCGCTGCGATCGGACTGGTCGTATTCGAGCGCACGGATGGAACCGCACAGGAAGCTGAGCGGGTCGGCCGTGTTGTTCAGCGCGATCGCGCCGGTCAGTGTGCCCTGCGCGGGCTTGTAGATCTGATAGAAGTTCACCAGCGCGGTCGGCCCGGAATGCAGCACCCGCTCGAGTTCGGGACGCTTGTCGACCAGCAGTTGGGTCACATCGCTCAACCGGGTGACACCTTCGGTGAGTTCGGCTCCGCTGCCGTCGAGGAACCGTTTCACATCGGCCAACGCGATATCCAGATTGTCCAGTCCCGCGCCGAGATCGGCCGAGGTGTCGCCGAGTACTTCCGACACCGAGGCCAGCCTGCTGCCGAATTGCACGATCTGTTCGTTGCTGCCGGACAGCACCTCGACGAATTTCTGCAAATTGCGGATGGTGCCGAAGAGATCGGTCCGGCCGTCGGACAGGGTGTTCAGCGTCGCCGACAGTTCGTGCAGGGTGTCGCGCAGTCTCTGGCCGTTGCCGTCCAGATTGTCGGCGGCGGTGTTCACGAACCGGCCGAACGAGCCCTGTTCGTCATCGCCGACCGGCCCGAGGGCGGTGGCGAGTTTGGACAGTTCGGCCTTGATGTCGTCCCACTCGACCGGGATCGCGGTGTGCTCGATCGGAATCGTCGCGTCGTCGGCCATTTTCGGGCCGCCGGTGTAGGCGGGGGCCAATTGGATGAACCGGGCCGAGACCAGCGAGGGCGAGATGATCACCGCGCGCGCGTCGGCCGGAATGTCGACACCCCGGTCGATCGTCACTGTGACGCGCACCTGCTCGCGGCCCGGCTCGATCTTGTCGATGGTGCCGACCTTGACACCGAGCACGCGCACGTCGTCACCCTCGTACAGGGCGCTCGTGGACGGGAAGTAGGCGGTGATCGTGGTCTTGCCGATCCTGGTGACACCGGTGTAGACAGCGAACGCGACGAGCGCGGCCACCAGCACTCCCGCGGTGATCAACGCCCAGCGCGGCAGTGTCCGTACTCCGTTCAACTTGCTCATCGCGGTGGATCCTCTTCCGCAGGCCCGATCGACGGCGGCGCCGGGTGGGTGAAAATATTGCGCAGATCGTTGGGCAGCTGCTCCGGCCAGACCAGCGCGTCGACCAGTGGCCGCAACTCGGTACTCGTCGCGTTGACCACGTAGGCGTTGAACCACGGACCGTTGCCGACCTGTTCACCGAGCGCCGCCGCGTACGGGCCGACGCTGTCGAGCGCGTCGCTGAGGTTCTGCTTGTTGCGCTGGAGCAGGTTCAACACCGAATTCAGCCGGTCCAGCGCGGATTTCAGCAGCGGCTCGTTATCGGAGACCAGACCGGACAGTTGCAGCGATACCTGATTCACGTACACGATGAGCTGCCCGATCGCGCCGCGGCGGCGTTCGAGTTCGCCGAGCAGATTGTTGCCGTCGAGCAGCAGCGCGTTGATCTGATCGCTGCGGTCGGCGAGGATCTTGGTGACGCTCTGCGCCCTGGTCAGCAGGTCCGACAGTGCCTGGTCGCGGGCGTTGATACTGCGCGACAGCGCCGTGACACCGTCCAGCGCGGACCGCAACGGCGCCGGGGTGTCGGCGAAGGTCTCCGACAGCGCGTCCAGGGTTCGGTCGACCTTGTCCATATCGAGTTCGCCGATGGTGCTGCCGAGATCGCCCAGCGCTTCGTTGAGCGAATACGGCGAGGTGGTGCGTTCCAGCGGGATCGTGTCGTCCACCCGCAGCGCGCCCGAACCCTGCGGGGTCACCTCGAGCGATTTGCGGCCGAGCACCGTATTGGTCTTGATGGCCGCGGAAGTCTTCTGTCCCAACACGATCGACTCGTCGAGGCTGAATCGCACGAGCACCTTGTCGCCGTCGAGTTCGACCTTCTCGACCCGACCGCTGCGCACCCCGGCGACCTGGACCGCGTCACCGGGCAGTAGGCCGCCCGCGTCGGTGAAATTCGCGGTGAAGGTGGCGCCGCCGCGGATGAAGGGCAACCGATCGAATTGCAGCGCGGACAGGGCGATCGCGAGGCCGACGACGATGCCGACGATTCCGATGGTGATCGCGGGCGAACGCTTCTCACTCATTGGGCGTACACCTTCCTGTCGCCTGCAGACCCGGCATCTTGACCTCCAGGGTTTGCCCGTTGGGGCCGTCGACCAGGAAATTCGTGCCGCAGACATAGAGCTGTAGGAAGGAGCCGTAAGCGCCGATGCGGATGAGCTTCTTGTAGGTTTCGGGCAGCCGCTCGATCACCCATTGCACGGTGTCCGAGCCTTCGTCGAGATTGGTGGCGAGTCGGCCGGTCTGCTCGATGGTGTTGCGCAGATCCGGACGCGCCGTCGCCAGCAGATCGGTGAGATCCTGTGTGGCCCCGGCGATTCTGGGCAGCGCGTCGCCGATCGGATCGCGATTCGCGGACAGTCCGCTCACCAGTCGCTGCAATTCGTCGAGGGTCGTGCCGAATTGGTCGCCGCGCTCGTCGATGGTCCGCAGGACGGTGTTCAGATTGTCGATCACGCTGCCGATCAGTTCGTCGCGTTCGGACAGCGTCTTGGTGAACGAGCCGCCGCTGTTGAGCAATTGGACCAGTGTGCCGCCCTGGCCTTGGAAGATCTGCAACAGCGCGCCGGTCAGATCGTTGACCTGGGTCGGATCGAGTCCGCGCAGCAGCGGCTTGAAACCGCCGAGCAGCAGATCCAGATCGAGCGCGGGTGCGGTCCGGTCGGTCCCCATGGTCGCGCCCGAGCGCATGACCTCGGCCGAACCCGGTCCCTCCATGAGTTCCAGGTATCGGTCGCCGACCAGATTCTCGTATTTGATGGTCGCTCGGGTGCTGGTGAGCAGGGTGTATTTCCGGTCGACGTCGAATTCGACGTGCGCGAGGTGGTCCTTGCCCACCTTCACCGAACTCACCGAACCGACCGGCACACCGGCGATACGCACCTTCGCGCCCGGCAGAATTCCCGAGGAACTGGTGAACACCGCGTTGTAGCCGTATTCACGCGAGAAACGCATCTGACTGAAGACGATGGCCAAGCCTGCGAAGACCAGGGCCATGACCAGGGTGAAAATGGTCAGTTTGACCGTTGTCGCGGTGTTCTTCACAGCTTGTCCACCCCTGGCAGCCCGGCGAACAACAACTGGAACACCTTGGGACCCTCGTTGATTGTGATCGGACCGGTATTCGGCACATACGGCGCGCCCTGGTTGGTATCGGTGACCAGGTAGTCGGAATGGCTTTCCGGCTCCCGGTCGACGACGCCCTCGCAATGCGGGCCGCCGGTGGCGTTCACCTTCGGCAGGTCGTTCGGATAGGTGTAGGGCTTCGCGCCGAACATGAAGTTGGTATTCATGCCGACGCCGGGCAGCACGCCGCCGAAGACTTCCTCGGCCAACGGCATCAATCCGCCGATACCGGTGATCACACAATTCAACGCCGGCGCGTACTCGTTCAGCAGCGCGGAGGTCGGCCGGAGCAGATCCAGCGCGGTGACCAGATTGTTCTCGTTCTGGCGCAGGACCGCGCCCGTGGTGTCGGCCAGCCCGATCACATTCGTCAGCACCGCGTCCAGGTTGTCCTGTTCGTCGATGAAGGTGCGGCTGGTGAGCGTCGCGTTGTCGACCGTGCGCAGCAGGTCGCCGACGGTATCGGAATAGATTCCGGTCACCTCGGTCGTCTTGTTCAGATCCTGTTGCAGCGTGGGCAGATAGGGATTGATCTCGCGCAGGTAGACGTCACTGCGGGAGAGCAGATCGCCGAGTTTCGCGCCACGGCCCTCCAGCGCCGTACCGAGCGCGGTCAGGGTGGCGTTGAGTTTCTCCGGGTCCAGCTGGGCAAGCACATCCGACAGATGCTGGAACAGGGTGTTGAATTCGACGGTCACCCGCGAGGCGGACACCGTGGAGCCCGGCTTCAGCGAAGTCGACGCGGGTTCGTCGGGAATGATGAAATTGACGTACTTCGCGCCGAACACCGTGGTCGACCTGATATCGACGCCCGCGTTGGACGGCACCATCTTCAATTTGTCCGGCGATACCTCGAGACGCAGCCGCGCGCCGTCCTCGGAATATTCGACCGATGCCACCCGGCCTATCTCGACCCCACGCACCTTCACTTTCGCGTCGGTGTCGAGGACGAGTCCGCTGCGCGGCGCCTCGACCAGGATTTTCGAGGTCGGGGTGAAACCACCGACGAACATGACCATCGCGACGGCAACCACCGCGATCAGTGCGAGCACCATCGCCAGGCCGGCCAATTTCAGGCCGAGCCCGCCGCTCAGCGCGCGCTTCAGACCATTTTCTGAATGCTTCGAATCCGCCATTGTCGCTTTACCCGGAGAGATGGAAGTTGCCGGAGGTGCCGTAGATGGCCAGGGAGATCAGCAGGGTCACCGTGACCACCGCGACCAGCGAGGACCGCACCGCGTTGCCGACCGCGATACCGACGCCGACGGGGCCGCCCGCCGCGTTGTAGCCGTAGTAGGTGTGGATCATCATGACCGCGAGTGCCATGAAGATCGCCTGAGCGAATGACCAGAGAATATCGCTCGGAATGAGGAACGTAGAGAAATAGTGGTCGTACACGCCCGCCGACTGTCCGTAGATGACGACGGTGGCGAATCGGGCCGCGAGGAACGAGGCGATCACCGCCAGCGCGTACAGGGGAATGATCGCGATCATCCCGGCGAGCACCCTGGTGCCGACCAGGTAAGGGATCGGCCGGATGGCCATCGATTCGAGTGCGTCGATCTCCTCGGCCACCCGCATCGCGCCGAGTTGGGCGGTGGAACCGGCGCCGATCGTCGCGGCCAGCCCGATCCCCGAGATCACCGGCGCCGCGATGCGGACGTTGATGAAGGCGGAGAAGAAGCCGGTGAGCGCCTCGACGCCGATATTGCCGAGCGAGCTGTACCCCTGGACGGCGATCGTGCCGCCCGCGAACAGGGTGAGGAAGCCGACGATCACGACGGTGCCGCCGATGACGGCCAGCGCGCCGGAACCCATGCTGATCTCGGCGATGAGCCGGATGGTCTCGGTGCGGTAGTTCCGCAGTGCCCGTGGGATGGACGCCAGCGTCTGCGCGTAGAAGACGGCCTGCTTGCCGACCGAGTCCAGCGAGTCGGAGAACCGGCGCACCCGCCGGACCGTCCGGGGGAAACGGGATTGGATCACCAGTGCCATCGGGTCACCGCACCGTGAATTTGATGCCGACGGCGGTGACGACGACGTTCACCACGAACAACGCCATGAACGCGAACACCACGGTCTGGTTGACCGCGTCACCGACACTCTTGGGACCACCCTTGACGTTCAAGCCCAGATAACAGGCGACCAGACCGGCGATCAGGCCGAACAGACCGGCCTTGACCTCGGAGATGATCAGTTCCGGCAGGTGGGTCAGCAGCGTGATGCCGTTGACGAACGCGCCGGGGTTCACATCCTGGAGCAGCACCGAGAACAGGAAGCCGCCGACGATGCCGATGGTGCAGACCAGGCTGTTCAGCATGAGCGCGACGAACATGGAGGCCAGCACCCTCGGCACCACGAGTCGCTGGACCGGATCGATGCCGAGAACCCGCATGGCGTCGATCTCTTCGCGGATCGTCCTGGCCCCGAGGTCGGCGCAGATCGCGGTGGCGCCCGCGCCGGCCACGATCAAGACGGTGACGATCGGGCCGACCTGGGTGACGGCGCCGAAGGCCGCTCCCGCGCCGCTGAGGTCGGCGGCGCCGATCTCGCGAAGCAGGATATTCAGCGTGAAGCTCACCAGCACGGTGAACGGGATCGCGACCAGCAGGGTCGGCACGAGGGACACCCGTGCGATGAACCAGGACTGATCGATGAACTCACGCGCTTGGAAGGGCCTGCGGATGCTCGCGCGGGCGACGTCGGCGGTGAGTTCGAAGAACCCTCCGACTGCCCGCAGCGGCACGGCAAGGACCTCGTTCATCCGCGATCCTCCTTGCTCAACGTGCTCGTGTTACGTGCGACACGGCCCACCGAAGGGCCGCGTCGCCGGAATGATTAGAACATGTTCATTTTTGAGATGCGAGCTTTTCATGGTTTTGAACTGCTATTTTCCTCTAAAAGAGGGTCTGAAGTTGTAACACGTATCAGAAATGACCTGCGGCCCGGCTGTGAGCCGTCACACACATCACTAGACTCCCATGTGTACCAAGTGTCTGGGTCGGGATCAAGAATTGGACAACCGATCAGTATGAACCGAAGGCAGCTGCCATCGGTCCGGCGTCAGCCGAGATCGTAGAGCGCGGACGCGGAGAAGGTCTGGTTCGCCGGACGATCGGCGAAATAGCCGCCGAGCGTGTCGGCGAGAGCTTCGGGATTCCACTCGTCGCCCTCGGCGTCGAAACGCCGCTCGACCACGGGCGCGGCCATCAGCGCGACCATCGGCCCGTAGACGACGAACAGCTGCCCGCTGATCGCCTCGGCGGCCGGTGAGGCCAGGTAGGCCACAAGTCGGGCCACGTGATCGGGAGAGAGCGGATCGATGCCCTCTTGCGGCGCGGCACTGAAGGAGGCCTCGGTCATCGCCGTGCGTGCTCGCGGCGCGATGGCGTTGGCGCGCACCCCGACCTTCGCGAGCGCGCGCGCCGCGGTGAGCGTCAGCGCGGTGATACCCGCCTTGGCCGCGCCGTAGTTGCCCTGCCCCGGCGGGCCGAGTAGACCGGCCTCGGAGGAGGTGTTGATCAGACGTCCGTAGACCGGAGCGCCCGACTCCTTGGACTTCGCGCGCCAATAGGCGGCGGCATTGCGGGTCAGCAGGAAATGTCCGCGCAGGTGCACGGCGACGACCGCGTCGAAATCCTCGTCGGACATGTTGAACAACATGCGATCACGGGTGATGCCCGCGTTGTTGACCACGATGTCCACGCTGCCGAACGCCTCGTTCGCCACACTGATCAGCGCGTCGGCGGTCGACCGTTCCGCGATACTGCCCGCGACGAATTCCGCCTCGGCGCCGAGCGCCCTGATCTCGCCGAGGGTCGCGGCCACCACGTCGTTGTCGGCCAGATCGTTGACCACCACCGAGGCGCCCGCGGCGGCCAAGGCGAGCGCCTCGGCCTTCCCGAGTCCGGCCCCCGCGCCGGTGACGATCGCTACCTTGCCCGCCAGCTCGACGGCGGATTCGCGCACGCCGTCGCTCATGACATCGCCCCGTTCCGCTCGACGATGTCGCGCGCACCGCGCGCTGGGTTGCCGGTTCGCACGCTTTGCTCACTCACCGGGCCGACTTTAGAACGTGTTCCTACCGATGGGCAAGCAGTATTCATTCCAGTTTCAGCGCGGCCTTCGGACACTGCGCCACCGCGTCCCGCACATCGGCGAGCAGGTTCTCCGGAACCTCACCCCCGGCCACGTGCAACTGGTCGTCATCATCGAGTTCGAACACGTCGGGGGCGAATCCGACGCATATTCCGTTGGCCTCGCACTGGTCGAAATCGACGGTTACCTTCATGAGAACTCCTCGCCCGAGCAATCAACTGCCTACTGTTCGAAGCCTACAAGCCAGCGGCGGCGCATGCGCGGCCAATGACCGGCTTCGCGGTCAATACTGGAACATGTTTCAGTCGATATGCAATCATCGGATCAACCGAATCCAACGAAGGCTCGAGGTTTTGCCATGCGCATTGCGTATACGCCGCAGCAGGAGCAGCTCCGCGCGGAGCTGCGCGACTACTTCGCGCGGCTCATGACACCCGAGCGCCGGGAAGCGCTGAGCGCGACGACCGGCGAATACGGGCACGGCAACGTCTACCGTGAGGTCGTGCGGGACATGGGCCGCGACGGCTGGCTCACCCTCGCCTGGCCCGAAGAATACGGCGGTCAGGACCGCCCCGTCATGGATCAGCTGATCTTCACCGACGAAGCGGCCATCGCGGGCGCACCGGTGCCGTTCCTGACCATCAACTCCGTCGCGCCGACGATCATGCACTACGGCAGCGAGGAGCAGAAGAAATTCTTCCTGCCCAAGATCGCCGCGGGCGAACTGCATTTCGCCATCGGCTACTCCGAGCCCGGCGCGGGCACCGACCTGGCGAGTCTGCGCACGAGCGCGGTACGCGACGGCGACGACTACGTGATCAACGGCCAGAAGATGTGGACCAGCCTCATCGCCTACGCCGACTACATCTGGCTGGCCGTTCGCACCGACACCGGCGCGAAGAAGCACAAAGGCATCAGCATGCTCATCGTGCCGACCAGCGCCGAGGGCTTCTCCTGGACCCCGGTGCACACCATGGCGGGCCCCGACACCAGCGCCACCTACTACCAGGACGTCCGGGTTCCGGTGAGTTCGCTGGTCGGGCAGGAACACGGCGGCTGGTCGCTCATCACCAATCAGCTCAACCACGAGCGGGTCGCGCTCACCTCGGCGGGACCGCTCGGCGTCGCGCTGAACCAGACCGTCGAATGGGCGCGCGCCACCAAGGCGGGCGACGGTTCGCGCGTCATCGACCGGGAATGGGTGCGACTCAACCTCGCGAAGGTCTACGCCAAACTCGAATACCTGAAGTTGCTCAACTGGGAGATCGCCAGCCGCGCCGACGCGGGCGGTGACGCGGCCCCGCGGCCGTGGGACGCCTCGACCTGCAAGGTGTACGGCACCGAACTGGCCACCGAGGCCTACCGGCTGCTGATGGAGGTACTCGGCCCCCAAGCCTACCTGCGCCAGGACTCCCCCGGCGCGCAGCTGCGCGGACGGCTCGAACGGTTCCATCGCGCCGCGCTGATCCTCACCTTCGGTGGCGGCACCAACGAGGTCCAGCGCGACATCATCGCCATGACCGCGCTGCGCCAGCCCGCCTCGGCCCGCTGACAGACTTCGGAAAGCAGGGAAGACCCATGGATTTCACCCAGACCGAGGCCCAGGGCGATATCGCCCGCCTCACCGCCGAGGTGACCGGCAAACTCGTGACCGCCGACCGGCTGCGCGAACTCGACAGCGCCGGACGTTTCGACGACGCGCTGTGGCAGGCGCTCGCCGAAACCGGCGTACTCGCCGCGGCACTGCCCGAGAACGCGGGCGGCGGCGATTTCGGTGTGCTCGAACAGAGCGCCGTCCTGCGCGAACTCGGCAAATCGGTGGCCGCGGTGCCGTACCTGTGGTCGATCGTCGTCGCCGCGAACGCGCTGGCGGCCTTCGGTGACGACGCCCAGCGCGAGCTGGCTCGACGGGCGGGCGCGGGCGAGATCGTGCTGACCGCCGCGCTGGCCGAGGAGTACAACTGGGAGCCCACCCAGCCGGTGACCGTCGCCAGGCAGGACGCGGGCGATTGGCTGATCACCGGATCCAAGATCACCGTGCCGCACGCCGAGCGCGCCGCCCGAATCCTGGTTCCCGCGAACGTCTCCGGTCTTCCCGCGATCTTCCTCGTCGACCCCGCCGACGCCACCGTGCGCTCGACCTTGCAGCAGGTGGTCGACTGGAGCGCCGAATACTCCGTCGAATTGACCGACACCCCTGCCGAATTGGTCGCGACGGTCGAATCCGGCGCACGGATCCTGGACTGGCTCCTCGGCCGCGCCTGGCTGGGACTGGCCGCCCAGCAACTCGGCACCCTGGAGAAGGCCCTCGACCTGGTCGCCGAATATGCCCGCGAGCGTGAACAATTCGGCAAGCCGATCGGTTCCTTCCAAGCCGTCGCCCAGCGCCTCGCCGACGCCTACATCGACGTGCAGGGCCTGCGCCTGGCCGTCACCCAGGCCGCCTGGCGACTGTCGGAGAACCTGCCAGCGGGCGAAGCCGTGCACACCGCCAAGTTCTGGGCCGCCGACGCGGGCCACCGGGTCGCCCACACCCTCGTGCACGTGCACGGCGGCGTCGGCATCGACCGCGACCACATCGTGCACAACTACTTCACCGCCGCCAAACACAACGAATTCGCCCTCGGCCCCGCCACCGACCACCTCCGCGGCCTCGGCGCCCTCCTCGCCGACCCCGCCTGACCCCTCCTCCACGACAGGCCCACCGCACCACGGTGGGCCCGTCGCGTTTCCGGCAGGTCAGCAGTCAGCCCCGATCGAGGGTGTGGGTGCTGGTCAGGTAGCGCTGGAGGGTGGGGGCGAGGTCGGTGACGATGTCCTCGGGGGTCAGGGTGAGGACCGGGGGGAGGCGCAGGATGTAGCGGCACAGGGCGAGGCCGAGGAGTTGGGTCGCGATGAGGCCGCTGCGACGGGGGGCGTCGGCGGGGTCGCCGACGCGCAGGACGGCGGGGGTTACCTGTTCGGCGAAAACCCCGCGCGCCCGGTCGGCGACGGAGTCGTCGGTGATGGCGGTGCGCAGCAGCGTCAGCATGACCTCGTTGCCCGGCGATTCCTCCCAGACGCCGAGGAAACGGCGGATCAGCAACTCCCCCATACCGTCCGGGTCGACGCCGGAGAGGTCGGGCAGGTCGAGGCTGATCTCGACGGCGGCCGCGAACAGGCCCTCCTTGTTGCCGAAGTAGCGCATCACCATGGACGGGTCGATGGCGGCGTCGGCCGCGATGGCGCGCACCGTGGCCTTGCGGTACCCCTCGGCGGCGAAGCGGGCGCGGGCCGCGTCCAGTATCGCGGCGCGGGTCGCGTCCGAGCGGCGCGCGGGGGGCTGATCTGTGCCGACTGTCATGCCAACGATTGTAGGCCAACAACTGTTGACTTCTTCAACGGCCCCGCGTTACGGTTACGCCAACAAGCGTTGGCCTACGGCCGTTGACCCAGGAGTCGTCATGACAACCACCTCGCTGCCGCAATCCGCCGATATCGTCGTCGTCGGCGCGGGACCGGCCGGACTCACCGCCGCGATCACGCTGGCCGACGCCGGTGCCGACGTCGTCGTGCTCGACCGACTGAGCGAGGGCGCGAACACCTCCCGCGCCGCGGTCGTGCACGCCCGAACCCTCGAGGTTCTGGACGAACTCGGCATCGCCGACGAACTGATCGACCGCGGCATAAGGGTCCCTCGGCTCATCGTGCGCGACCGCGCACGCACCCTCGCCGCCATCGATTTCAACAGCCTCCCCACCAGGTACCCCTTCACCCTGATGGCCCCGCAGGAGGTCACCGAGGCGATACTGCTGGCCCGCCTGCGCAAGGCCGGGGGCGATGTCCGCAGGCCCTACCGGGTCACCCGGATCACCGACGACGACACCGGCGTCACCGTCGAATACCTGGACGGCACGGACGCCGCGGGAACCATGCGCGCCGGGTATGTCATCGGCGCGGACGGTATGCACAGCCTCGTCAGGGAGCAGGCCGGGATCGGCTTCACCGGCGACACCTATCCGACCTCGTTCGTCCTGGCCGATGTCCGCATGGACTGGCCCGTCGCCAGAGACGAGGTGGCGCTGCATCTCTCACCCGACGGCGTCACCGTGGTCGCCCCGCTGCCGGACGACGTGACCCCGGACAGGTACCGGGTCGTCGCCTCGCTCGATGACGCGCCGGAACATCCCTCGGTCGGCGATATCCAGGCGATACTCGACGCGCGCGGCCCCGGCGGTGCGGTGAAAGTGACCGAGGTGCTGTGGGGTTCACGCTTCCGGATCCACCACCGCGTCGCCGACCACTATCGCGCGGGCCGCGTCCTGCTCGCGGGCGACGCCGCCCACGTGCACAGCCCGGCGGGTGGGCAGGGCATGAATACCGGCATCCAGGACGCGGCCGTCCTGGGCGGACTGCTGGCCAGGGTGCTCGCGGGTGAGCCCGAAACGCTGCTCGACACCTACGAGACCACCCGTCGTCCGGTGGCGAAGGACGTGGTCGCCTTCACCGATCTGATGACCAGGACGGGCACCCTGCGCGGCCGCCCGGCGCGCCTCATCCGCAACACCGCAGTGTCGACGCTGACCCGGATCCCCGCCGTGCGCCACAAGCTGGCCTTCCGGCTCGCCGAACTCGCCTATCGCTGAACCGGATCCGGTCGGGATCGGCCCGCCCCATCGGCGGGCCGATCCCTTCTGGCCGAACGCGGGCTCCCTCGTGCCCTGATATCCGGCCCCCGTGTGTGCCCGGCCGCCGGCACGGCCGGGCACACACGGAGTCCAGCGGGCCGCGCGAGTGACGTCGCGCCGGGAGCGCTGCTCCGGCGGTCGTCTCGATCATCACGGCCTCATTTATTTTCAGGTGAACCTATTTCGTACGGTGATGATCCAACGACAGTGATGTCTCCACCGTGAAACCACGGTGTGAACTTCCGATTACGGCGCGAGGCCGCACTCACCCCCGCTGTACGCCCGGGTACTCGAAGCCTCCGATGTCGAGGCCCCTGATCAGGACATCAGCTCGGCGAGCACACTGAATTCGAGTTCGTTCGCGTCCGCCAGGAAAACCGGCTGGGTGGTGTGCGACCCGCGGACCCTGACCTCACCGCGCGGGCCGTCGTAGCTCACCCGCCCCGCGTGCCGCTCGATCGCGCGCACGTCAAGACTGCGCGCCGCCTCGGCCAGCGAGGCGAACAGAAGCAGTCCCTCGTAACAGGATTCGCCGATATTGTTCAGCGCCGGTGCGAACGTCCCGTACCTGGCGACATACCTGCTGCCGAAATCCATCCCCCCGGGCGAGATCACGCTCTCGAAATAGCCCGATGCGGTATAGAGTCCGCGCGAACTGTCCGGCCCGCCCGCGTACAGCACATCCTCGCCGATCATCATGCTCAGCCGAATCCGGCCGTCATCGAGTCCGGCACGCGCGAAAGCGCTGTTGAAGGCGGCTCCGTCGGCGCCGACCATGAGCAGCAAGACCCCCTGGGCGGGTGAGTTCCCGATCAGCTCCAGCAGCGGCGCGAAATCCCGGCCGCCGAGCGGGACGAAACCCTCACCGACGATATCGATATCGGTATTCGCGACGTACTCCCTTGTCGCCCTGACCGTCTCACGCGGCCAGACGTAGTCGTTGCCGATCACGCACCAGCTGCGGACGCCGAATTCCGAACGCATCCAGCGCAACGCGGGAAACAGTTGCTGTTCGGGAGTCTCGCCGATCATGTAGACCCCGTCGGCGTCCTCCCCACCCTCGTAGAAGGTGGTGTACACGTAGGGAACCCGGCCCGCGGTATGCGGCGTGATCACCTTGCGCGCGGTGGACAGATGCCAGCCGACGACTCCGTCGACCTGGCCCAGACTCACCATCCGGTCGATACGCGCCGACAGTTCCGGCAATGGGGCCCCGGCGTCGACCGGATGCAGGCGCACCGGGCGACCGAGGATGCCGCCCATGGCGTTGATGTCCTCGGCGGCCAGCGTGGCACACGCCTCCGACGAAGGCCCGAACATGCCCGCGGGTCCGCTCAGCGGAATGACAAGTGCGATATCGACGCTCGTCCGTCTGCCACGTGAAGCCGAGGCCGCCATGGAATATCACCGCCGCATATATAGTGCTGACGTGGACGATAGCACCGCCCCCGCCGCACTGGAGGAGTTGGCACGGCTCATACGCCAGGCGTCACAGGAACTGGATCGCGCGATCGCGACCCGCCTGGGCGAATCCTCGGTCGGTCGTTGGCATGTGCTCACCGCGGTCACCTCGGGTGACGGCAGGTCCATGTCGCAGCTCGCCGAGGCGACACTGTGCACCGGCGCCAGCCTCACCCGCCTGATCGACGCGATGATCGCCGATAACCTCGTGCTGCGCCGAGTCGACGACACCGACCGTCGCCGGGTTCTCGTATTCCCCACCCGTCGTGGCGAACTCGCGTTCGCGGCGATGACCGAAGCGCTCGCGTCGAGCGGGCTGGACCGCGTCGCCGCCGATCGCGGCAAGGTGACGAGATCCCTGAGCGCGCTCGTGGACCGCCTGCACGCGACCGAACAGGCTCACACCTGACCCGAACGCATCGCGGCGAAGCGATCCTCGGCGAAATCGACCTGCCGTTCGGCGTTGGCCAGCGCCGTGACCACACAGGTGCCGAAGGAACCGGCGCGGTCGAACAGCGTCGCGCTACCCACCGCGATCCCGTCCAGACTCAGATGGCTGTCCGCCTCGACCCCGATCGCGGTGCCCTGGACAGCCCTGGTCAACGCCATGGTCAGATCCGCGTTGATGAAGCCCACACCCGCGCTGCCCCAGTTGGTCATCAGACTCGCCGACTCCCCGATCGTCGCGGCCGCGGCGAAGGCGGACGCGGGTCGACCGAGAACGACCGGCACCGGCGTCTGCCAGCACCGTTTGCGGCTGCCGTTCTGATGTTCGGCCAGTTCGTGCGTCCAGCCGTCGGGATGTTCGTCGCTGCCCCACAGCGGCATCCCCGTGGCGCCGAGTAACTCCGCGGGCGGGGGCGCGGGATCGTCCCCACGTGTCCACAGGTCACCCGGCGGCTGTTCCGAACGTCGCAGGAACACCGCCGACGCCCGCGCCACCGTCACCTCGTCCTGGACGAGTTCGGCATCGGCGACCCGGATCCTGTTACCCGAGCGGACGACCGTCGTGCGCACCGACACCGGACGGCGCTGCGTGAGCCGGAACAGATCGACGGTGAGCCGCGCCGGCGTGAACCCGTCGGGGCAGTGCTCGATCTCGAGCGAACGCGCCAGCAATCCACAGACCGCAGGCCCGTTCACCGAATCCGGCGACCACGCGCCCGCCGCCAACGGCAGCGGCTCGAATCCGAGCGCGGTCTCCCGGAAGAACGCGAGCGGGATGTTTGCGGGTGGGAGGGAGTTCTGCGGGGGTGTCACTGGAAACCTTGCTCCGTGCGGGGATGGGTTTCCGATTATTACTTGGCGCTCGCCTCGGCATGATCGTCGGCCGGGCGGATCTCGGTCTGTTCCTTGGCCCAGCGGTAGTCGGGCTTGCCCGCCGGGGAACGTTTGATCTCCTCGACGAACCACACACTGCGCGGCAATTTGTAGGCCGAGATCTCCTGGGTCAGCATGGGGCGCAATTCCTCCAGCGAGGGGCGTTGCTCGCCGCGACACTGCACCACGGCCACCACCCGCTGGCCCCAGCGCTCGTCGGGAACGCCGACGACGAGCGCGTCGAAGATCTGCGGATGCGCCTTGAGCGCGCCCTCGACCTCCTCCGGGTAGATCTTCTCGCCGCCGCTGTTGATACTCACCGAACCGCGACCGAGCATCGTGACCGCGCCGTCCTCCTCGACCCGGGCGTAATCGCCGGGAATCGAGTAGCGCACGCCGTTGAACTCCTTGAACGTCGCCTTGGTCTTGACCTCGTCGTTGTAGTACCCGAGCGGGATATGCCCCCTGCGGGCCAGGAAACCGATCTGGCCGGAACCGGGCACCACCGGATTGCCGTCGTCGTCGAGCACCTCGGTGGAGGCGTCGATCTTCACCCTGGGGCCGCCGGTGTGGGTGGCGCCCTTGGTCGCGATCGACAGGCCGCCGAAACCGGTTTCCGACGAGCCGATCGAATCGGTGATCATGGTGCTCGGCAGCAGTTCGATGAACTGGTCCTTGAGCGTCGGGGAGAACAGCGCCGCGCTGCTCGCCATCGCCCACAGCGTCGCGTGCGCGTACGGAGCGCCGGTTTCCGGATTTCCGGCCTGCAACGCGTCGAGCATGGGCCGCGCCATCGCGTCACCGGTGATGAAGATCAGGTTCACGGTGTGGCGGTCGATGGCCTGCCACACCCCGTGCCCGCTGAATTCGGGCAGCATGATGGTCTTGCCGCCGTCGAAGAGCCCGTGGAACACCGCCGACTGCGATCCGCCGTGGATCAGCGGCGGAATCGGGTAGCGCACCATCTGCTGATTACCAGCGCCGACCTTGGCCTGCTGCCATTCGTCCTGCACCACTTCACCGGTCACGAAGTTGATGCCGCCGCCGAGCACCCGCCACCAGTCCTCCTGGCGCCACATGACGCCCTTGGGCAGGCCGGTGGTACCGCCGGTGTAGATCATGAAGATGTCGTCGGGGGATCGCTCGCCGAAATCGCGCTCGCCCGACGAGGTGGCCAGCACCGCGTCGTAATCGATCGAATCCGCTGCGGTCGCGACGGTGCCGGTCGTATCGTCGTCCACAACGACGACGGTCTTCAGCTTGGGGGTGTTCGGGCGTACCGCGGCCACGCGGTCGCTGTAGCGGCGCTCGTGGATCAGCGCGACCATATCCGAGTTGTCGAAGATGTACTGCAACTCGTTCTCGACGTATCGGAAGTTCACGTTGATCAGGACGGCCCTGGCCTTGAACACCGCGACCATGGTCTCCACGGCCTCGATGGTGTTCCGCGAGTAGAGGCCGACCTTGTCCCCCGGCCGAACCCCTTGTTCTTGCAGGTAATGGGCCAGTTTATTGGCTCTCTCCTCCAACTGCGCGTACGTCACCTCACGGGTGTCGTCGACCAGGGCGACGCGATCCGGCATGAGGTCGATGGCGTGTTCGACAAGGTCCGCTATGTTGTGGCTCACAAGCTAAAAATAGAACGTGTTACTGTTCCTGACAAGGCTGATTTTGCCCGCACCGGGCCGAATCCGCCGACTTGCCATCCCCGACTGGAAAGTCAGGAGAAATCCCGATGCCGCACTGCCTCGTCGAGAAGCGCGACCACGTTCTCATCGTCACCCTGAATCGGCCGGAGGCACGCAACGCGCTCTCCGGCGAAATGCTCGCGATCATGCGCGACGCGTGGGACCGGGTCGATGACGATCCCGACATCCGGGTGGCCATCCTGACCGGCGCGGGCGGCGCGTTCTGCTCCGGCGCCGACCTCAAGGCCATGACCACCTCGCATCCCGGCGACGCGTTCAAGGGCGGCGGCTGGGATCTGTCCAAGATCGACGCGCTGCTCAAGGGCCGCAGGCTGACCAAACCGCTGATCGCCGCGGTCGAGGGCGCGGCCATCGCGGGCGGCACCGAGATCCTCCAGGGCACCGATATCCGCGTGGCGGGCGAGAGCGCCAAATTCGGTGTGTCCGAGGCACGCTGGGGACTGTTCCCACTCGGCGGCTCGGCCGTGCGCCTGGTCCGCCAGATCCCCTACACCATCGCCGCGGAAATCCTGCTGACCGGCAGACATCTCAGCGCCGCCGAGGCCAAGGAGATCGGCCTGATCGGCCACGTGGTCCCCGACGGCACCGCCCTGGACAAAGCGCTGGAGATCGCCGACCAGATCACGGCCAATGGCCCCCTCGCGGTTCAGGCCATCCTGCGCACCATCCGCGACACCGAGGGCATGCACGAAGAGGAAGCGTTCAAGATCGACGCTGAACTCGGTGCCGCCGTGTTCAAATCGGCCGACGCCAAAGAAGGCCCGAAGGCATTCGCCGAGAAGCGCAAGGCGAACTTCACCGGAAGTTGAGATATCGGCGGCCCTCGGGCCGCCGCCTCATCCCTTCATCCAGAACGGTTCCCACTGGTGACCGTCGGGGTCGACGAAGGTGCGGCCGTGCATGCCGACCTGTGCCTCCTGTGCGCGCTTGTCCTCGTTGACCTCTTCGACCGCACCGGCGCCGACGGCGGCTTCGGTGATGCTGTCCACTTCGGCGGCACTCGACAGCGACAGCGCGTAGGCCGCGCCGATCGCGGCCACGGTGTCCGCGATCGGGCGTTTGGTGAAGGTCGGGAAGAATTCCTTCGTGAGCAGCATCAAGCAGATGTTGTCGTCGACGACGATGCACGCGGCGTTCTCGTCGGTGAAATCCTGGTTGACCTTCCAGCCGAGCGCCTCGTAGAAATTCTTCGACCGGGTCAGGTCGGCCACGGGGAGATTGAGGAAGATCATCCTGCTGCTCATCGTCTTGTCCTCTCGAGCACATCGGCGGGTTCACCGGTACAGACGAGACGGCGGCGGGAAACTCATCGCGACGCCGAGGATCGTGACGCCCGGCACCGCTCGCTGTCGGGCACCCTGGACAAGCTCGATCACCTACGCCGCTGGTAGCGGGAATTCGGGCCTGTAATCTGTCGGACCCCTGTGGCATGGTGACATTCATGACCGACTCGTCCGGCCCGTCCACCACCCTCGACGACGCACTGAAGTCGTTCGAGGGACATCGGCGGGAGCTGTGCGCCTACGCCTACCGCATGCTCGGATCGTCCTTCGAGGCCGAGGACGCGGTGCAGGAGGCCTTCACCCGCGCCTGGAAGTCCTACTCGTCGTTCGAGGGCCGCGCGAGCCTACGGTCCTGGCTGTACAAGATCACGACCAATGTCTGCCTCGACATGCTCGACGGCCCTCAGCGCCGGGCGAGGCCGATGGACCTCAACGGGCCGTCGCGCCCGGATTCGCCGCTGCCCGCCCCGCAGCCGGATTACGTCTGGATCGAGCCGATTCCGGACGGGCTCGCCTTCGGCGCCGACCCGGCCGAACACGCGTCGACCAAGGACACGCTGCGGCTGGCTTTCGTCGCCGCCTGTCAGCACCTGCCCGCCACCCAGCGCGCGATCCTCATCATGCGCGAGGTGCTGCGGTTCTCGGCGAGCGAAACCGCCGAGGCCCTCACCATGTCCCCCGCCTCGGTGAACAGCGCGCTGCAACGTGCCAGGGCCACCATGTCGAAGGTGCAGCCCACCGTCACAGACGATTACGACGAGTCCGACGAGAATCAGCGCAAACTGATCAACGATTTCGTCTCGGCCTTCGAGGCTTACGACATGGACACCCTCACCACCCTGCTGAAAGCCGATGTGGCCCTGTCCATGCCGCCGTTCGATCTCTGGATCTCCGGCCCCGACAACGTCGCGGCCTTCATGCTCGGCACCGGAAGCGCCTGCGAGGGTTCCAAACTCATCCGGCTGGAGGGCGCGAACGGCCACGTCGCCTTCGGCCACTACAAGCCGACCGAAGAACCCGGCGTCTACAGCCCCTGGTCGATCACCATCCTGGAACTGGAAGGCGACACCATCGCCGGCCTGAACTTCTTCCTCGACACCGACAAACTGTTCCCCCTCTTCGACCTCCCCCTCGAACTGCGCGACCCCGTCACACAGTCCTGACCCCGACCCGCAACCCCCACCACGCGTCGCACCACAGCCCGGCGCAAGTCTGACGAGCGCCTCGTTCACGGGCCCGTCTCGCGTCGGCCCCCCGCCCGGCGCGAGTCTTACGAGCGCCCCGTTCGCGGCCCGTCTCGCGTCCGAGCGGTCGAAGCGCATGCGCCGAAGGCGCGAGTCTCGACCGCTCGGACGCGAGACAAAGGGGGCCGCGAACCCGCGGCCCCGGCCGCCAAATTACAGCAATCAATACCTCTCGCGCAGTTTGCGTTTGTACAGCTTCCCGTTCGGGTCGCGGGGCAGTTCCGGCAGGTAGTCCACCGATTTCGGGATCTTGTATTTCGCGAGCTGGGTGGCGGCGAAGGCGAGGAGTTCGGCGGTGAGTTCGTCGTCGCCGTCGACACCTTCGGCGGGTTGCACGACGGCTTTGACCTCTTGGCCCCAATCCTCGTGCGGGATACCGAATACCGCGACGTCGACGACCTTCGGATGGGTGACGAGTACGGTTTCCACTTCGGCCGGATAGATGTTGACTCCGCCGGACAGGATCAGGTCGGAGCGCCGGTCGTGCAGGTAGAGGTAGCCGTCGCTGTCGAGGTGGCCGATATCGCCGACCGTGAACAGGTCACCGACCCGGGATTCCTCGGTCTTCTCCTTGGCGTGGTGGTATTCGAAGCTGGACGCGCCCATCTTCATGTAGACGAGTCCCGGTTCGCCCGCGGGCACTTCGGTGCCGTCCTCTTCACTGAGCACTTTGATGACCGACCACGGCCAGGCTTTGCCGACGGAGCCGGGTTTGCGCAACCAGTCGGTGCCGTTGATGACGGTGCCGCCGCCTTCGGTGGCCGCGTAGTACTCGGTGACGGTCGGTCCCCACCATTCGAGCATCTGCCGTTTGGTCTCCTGCGGGCACGGCGCGGCGCCGTGCACCATGCTGCGCAGCGAGGAGACGTCGTATTTCGCGCGCACCGCTTCGGGCAGCGCGAGCAGTCGGTGGAATTGGGTCGGGACCATGTGGCTGTGGGTGACGCGGTGTTTGTCGATCAGGCGCAGCATGTCCTCGGCGTCCCACCGGTCCATCAGGACGAGGGTGTGTCCCAACTGGATGGAGATGGTCGCGAAGTTGAGGACGGCGGTGTGGTAGAGCGGTGAGCCGCAGATGTGGACGTGATCGTCGTAGGCGCCCAGTTCGAACAGGCCGAAGAAGGCGGTGGTGTGGGGCGGAACCGCATCCGGGTCGGCGCCGGTCAGCGGGCGGCGGACGCCTTTGGGGCGGCCGGTGGTGCCGGAGGTGTAGAGCATCGGTCCGCCGGTGCTGCGGTTGTCCGGCCGTCCGGATTCGGCCGCGCCGAGTTCGGATACCGGTGCGAAGCCGTCGATCTCGCCGACCGCGAAACGCGCCGTCGCGGGCAGACCGGCTTCGTCCGCGGCTGCGATCGCGGCCGCTGCGAAACGGTCGCTGGCGAAGAACGCCTTGGCTTCGCTGTCCTGGAGGATGTAGGCGACTTCGGGGCCGGTGAGATGCCAGTTCACCGCGACGATGTACAGCCCGGCCTGGTAGGCCGCGAAGTAGGTGGCGATCGCTTCGACGCTGTTGTGCACCATGCTGACCAGAACGTCGCCGGTTTCCAGGCCGAGTGCGCGCAGGCCGGTGGCGTATCGGTTCGCGAGGGTGGCCAGTTCCCGGTAGGTCACCTCCCGGCCGAGCGGATCGACCATGGCGATCCGGTCCGGTTCGGCGTCCGCGATATTCCACAGACCGAGAATTTTCACTGGCTCGCGCACGGGGGAATCCTGGGGCGGCGGAGCCGACGGGGCGGGAGAGGCTGACACCCCATTGAATTTAGAACGTGTTCTACTAATCGACAAGGGGTGCGAGCCGACGCAATTGCTCGACGTCGGGAACCGACACCAGCATCATGGTCACACCGGCCGCCTCCCACACCTTCAATTGCTTCCGGACGTGTTCCTGATCGCCGATGATGGCCGTATCGAGGATCAGTTCGTCCGGGACCAGCGCGGCGGCCTCGGCCTTCTTCCCGGACTGGAACAGCCTGCCGATCTCGTCGACCTCGCGGTCGTAGCCCATCCGCCGGTAGACCTGGGCGTGGAAATTGAGCTCGGGCGCGCCCATCCCGCCGATGTAGAGGGCCATCACCCAGCGCATCCGTTCCAGTTCGCTCGCGGCGTCGTCGGTGATCACCACCTGGCAGCTCGCGGCGATCTCGAAGTCGTCGCGGGTACGCCGCGCGCCCGCCCGCGCGAACCCTTCGTCGAGCCAGTCGTTGTACATGTTCGCCAGCCGCGGCGCGTAGTAGATGGCGAGCCAGCCGTCCGCGATCTCCGCCGTCAGCGCGACGTTCTTCGGCCCTTCCGCGCCCAGCCAGATCGGCAAATCCGCACGTAGCGGGTGCACGATCGGCTTGAGCGGCTTACCGAGGCCGAGAGCGCCCTCCCCCGTGTACGGCAGCGGGTAGTGCGGACCGGCATTGGTGACCGGGGCTTCGCGGGCCAGCACCTGGCGGATGATGTCGACGTATTCGCGAGTGCGCTGCAACGGCTTGGCGAACGGCTGCCCGTACCACCCCTCGACCACCTGCGGACCCGAAACACCGAGCCCGAGCACCGCACGCCCACCACTGAGGTGATCCAGCGTCAGCGCGTGCATCGCCGTCGCCGCCGGGGTCCGCGCCGACAACTGCACCACCGAGGTACCAAGCCGCACCCGCTCCGTCCTCGACCCCCACCAGGCCAGCGGACCGAACGCGTCCGACCCCCAGGACTCGGCCGCGAACACCGCGTCGAATCCCGCCGCCTCCGCCGCGACGACGATCTCCCCCGCGTTCGCGGGCGGCTGCGCCATCCAATACCCGAGTTGCAATCCGAACTTCATGATCAACCCCTTTCCGGTCAACTGCTTGCCAGCAGAATAAGAACCTGTTCTACTCGATATCGTGACTCAGGGGAATACCGCGTCAGCCGCCATCGCGGACCTTCGCGCGCCCGCCCCACCCCCCGAGCAGCGGGTCCGGCGAGCGACGGTTCGCACCACCCTCACACCCCCGAACCGGGCGATGGAACCGACCGTTCGCGCCCGCCCCACTTCACCGGGCCGCCCCCGCCGGGCAACCGCTCGCCCCGACCGCACCCCCTCCGGAGCGAGCCCCGTCAGCGACCGTCCGCACACCCACCCCACCCCCACGAGGCGAGCACCGAAAGCGGCGGTTCGCACCGCCCTCGCCCCCGCGGGCCAAGCACGACAAGCAGCGATCCACACCATCCCCACCCCCACGGGGCAAGCACGACAAGCAACCGTTCGCCCCCACCTCGCCCCCCACGGAGCGAGTCTTACGAGCGACCGTTCGCGGCCGTCTCGCGTCCGAGCGGTCGAGACAATGCGACGCAGTCGCGAGTATCGACCGCTCGGACGCGAGACAAAAGGGGCCGCGAACCCCGCGGCCCCCGGGCCGCCAATTACCAGAAAGGGTCGGAATTGAACGCCAGCCAGCTGGAGCAGAGCGACCCGGGGATCAGCACCGATGTGCTCAGCGCTCCCCTGCGGGTGCGCTTCGACTACACACGGTCGGTCGGTCCGACCATCGGCGCGTTTCTCACCGGTTTGCGTGCCCGCAGGGTCGTCGGTGTGCGTGGTTCGGACGGGCGGGTGCTCGTGCCGCCGTCGGAATACGATCCGGTGACGGCCGAACCGTTGACCGAGTTCGTCGACGTCGCCGATGTGGGCACCGTCCAGTCCTGGACCTGGGTGCGCGACACCCTGCCGGGTCAGCCGTTCGACCGCCCGTTCGCGTGGGCGCTGATCACGCTGGACGGCGCGGATTCGGCGCTGCTGCACGCCGTCGACGTGGCCTCGCCGCAGGATATCGCCACCGGACTGCGCGTGCGGGCCAGGTGGGCCGAGCGGACCGAGGGCAGCATCCGGGATATCGTCTGCTTCGAACCGGGTGAAACCTCCACCGCCACAACAGATTCCGACACCGAGACCGAACCGGTCACGATGCTCACCACACCGGTCGATCTCGACTACAAGCACACGGCCTCGCCCCAGGAGAGCGTCTACCTGCGCGGACTCGCCGAGGGCAAACTCATCGGGGCCCGCACCGACGCCGAGGGCAAGGTGTACTTCCCGCCGCGCGGCGCGAACCCGACCAACGGGCTGCCGACCAACGATTTCATCGAACTCTCCGATCACGGCACCGTCACCACGTTCTGCATCGTGAACGTGCCGTTCCTCGGACAGCGCATCAAACCACCGTACGTGGCCGCGTACGTATTGCTCGACGGAGCCGACATCCCGGTGTTGCACCTGGTGCTCGGCTGCGACGCGAGCGAGGTCCGCATGGGTATGCGGGTCAAGGCGGTGTGGCGACCGCGCGAGGAGTGGGGTTTCGGCCTGGAGAACGTCGACCACTTCGAACCGACCGGCGAGCCCGATGCCGACTACGACACTTACAAGCATCACCTCTGAGAGGCGCTGTCCCCATTATGAATGAGCGTTCCACCGACATCGCGGTCGTGGGCTTCGCCCACGCGCCGCACGTGCCGGAAACCTACGGCACCACCAATGGTGTCGAGATGCTGGTGCCCTGTTTCCAGCAGCTCTACACCCGTCTGGGCATCACCAAGACCGATATCGACTTCTGGTGCTCGGGCTCCTCAGATTTTCTTGCCGGGCGCGCCTTTTCGTTCATCTCCGCGATCGATTCGATCGGCGCGGTGCCGCCGATCAACGAATCGCACGTGGAGATGGACGCGGCATGGGCGCTGTACGAGGCGTTCGTGAAATTGAAGTCGGGGCAGGCCACCACGGCGCTGGTCTACGGCTTCGGCAAGTCCTCCGCGGGCACCTTGCGTCAGATCCTGACGATGCAGCTCGACCCGTATGTGGTGGCCCCGCTGTGGCCGGATTCGGTGTCCATCGCCGGACTTCAGGCTCGCGCGGGCATCGACGCGGGACGCTGGACCGAACGGGATATGGCCGCGGTCGCCGCGGGCTCCGACGTCGATATCGAAAGTCTGCTCGCCACACCGTATGTGGCCGATCCGCTGCGCGCCCATGATGTCGCGCCGATCACCGACGGCGCGGCGGCGATCGTGCTCGCGGTCGGTGACCGGGCACGCGAACTCTGTGAGCGTCCGGCCTGGATCACCGGAATGGCGCACCGCGTGGACAGCCCGGTGCTCGGTGCACGGGATCTGACCGTCTCACCCTCGACCTCCGCTGCGGCACAGCAGGTTACCGGCGGTGACACCAGCGGTTTCGATATCGCCGAATTGCACGCGCCCTACAGTCATCAGCAGCTCATCCTGACCGAGGCGATCGGTCTTAAACCGGAGACGGTCGTGAACCCGTCCGGCGGCGCGCTCGCGGCCAACCCGATGTTCGCCGCGGGATTGGAGCGCATCGGCTTCGCCGCCGAGGCGATCATCGCGGGCACCGCCAACCGCGCGCTCGCCCACGCGACCAGCGGCGCGGCGCTGCAACAGAACCTCGTGACCGTTCTCGATTCGGAGGCGACCCGATGAGCTTTCCCGCCGCCGTCCTCGGCACCGGACAAACGCATCACGTGACGAAACGAACCGATGTATCGATGGCGGGCCTGTGCCGCGAGGCCATCGATCGCGCCCTTCTCGATGCCGGCCTCACCATGGCCGATATCGACGCGGTCGTCGTCGGTAAAGCGCCGGACTTCTTCGAGGGCGTCATGATGCCCGAACTGTTCATGGCCGACGCGCTGGGCGCGACGGGTAAACCGCTGCTGCGGGTGCACACCGCCGGATCGGTCGGTGGTTCGACCGGCGTCGTCGCCGCCAATCTGGTGCAGGCGGGTGTGCACAAGAAGGTGCTCGCGGTCTCCTGGGAGAAGCAGTCCGAATCGAATGCCATGTGGGCGCTCTCGATTCCGGTGCCGTTCACCATGCCGGTCGGCGCGGGCGCGGGCGGGTATTTCGCGCCGCACGTCCGCTCCTATATTCGCAGGTCGAACGCGCCGAGCCATATCGGCGCGATGGTCGCGGTGAAGGATCGGCGCAATGGCGCGAAGAATCCGCTCGCCCACCTCCAGCAGGCCGACATCACCCTGGATTCGGTGCTGGCCTCGCAGATGCTGTGGGATCCCATCCGGTTCGACGAGACCTGCCCCTCCTCCGACGGCGCGTGCGCCGTGGTGATCGGCGACGAGGAATCCGCGACCGCGATCGAAGCCACCGGCCAGAAGGTCGCCTGGATTCACGCGACCGCGATGCGCACCGAACCGACGACCTTCGCCGGACGCGATCAGGTCAATCCGCAGGCAGGCCGGGATGCCGCGGCCGCACTGTGGGAGGCGGCCGGGATCACCGATCCGCTCGAGGAGATCGACGCCGCCGAGATCTACGTCCCGTTCTCCTGGTTCGAACCGATGTGGCTGGAGAATCTGGGTTTCGCCGCCCCCGGCGACGGCTGGAAGCTGACCGACAAGGGTGAGACCGAGATCGGCGGCCGGATACCGGTGAACCCGTCCGGCGGTGTGCTCTCCTCCAATCCCATCGGCGCATCGGGCATGATCCGGTTCGCCGAGGCCGCCAAGCAGGTCATGGGCAAGGCGGGTGACTACCAGGTCACCGGTGCGCGCAAGGCACTCGGTCACGCCTACGGCGGTGGTTCGCAGTACTTCTCGATGTGGGTCGTCGGGTCGGAACGCCGATGAGCGACGAACACCCGGCCAGGGTGGCAGGGCGGGCCTCGCAGGCCGCGGTGCGGGCCAAGGACAAGGCGGCCTGGGTGGCGCTGTTCGCCGCCGACGGGATCGTCGAAGATCCCGTCGGCCCTTCGGGTTTCGACCCGGAAGGGAAAGGTCATCGCGGTACCGAGGCCATCGCGGCGTTCTGGGATCTGGCGATCGCGAAAACCGATTCCATCGAATTCCTCTTCGATGATTCGTTCGCCTGCGGGTCGGAGGTCGCCTTCACCGGCACCATCCGCACCCGTATCGGTGGGCATCAGATCGACGCGGAAGGCGTGTTCACCTACAAGGTCGACGACGCGGGCAGGATCGCCGCCCTGCGCGCGTTCTGGGAAATCGACCGCGCGATGAGCACGACGAAACCCGTCGACTGAGGGCGCTGCCTTCCCCTCCGGCAGCGAAAGGGCCCCGAACCGGATTCCGGTTCGGGGCCCTTTGCTCGCGAGTGTCAGTGCGCGACCGAACCGGTCCCGTAGTTCACCGGGAATTCCTTGATGCCGTTGAGCCAGCCGGAACGCAGCCGCTTCGGAGCGCCGACCTTGGTGATGTCGGGGAGATGATCGGCGATGGCGTTGAAGATCAGATCGATCTCGAGCCGCGCCAGGTTCGCGCCGATGCAGAAATGCGCGCCGGTGCCGCCGAAGCCCAGGTGTGCGTTGTCCTTGCGGGTGATGTCGAACTTCTCCGGATTCTCGAAGACGTCCTCGTCGAAATTCGCCGACCGGTAGAGCATGACCACCCGGTCGCCCTTCTTGATCCGCACGCCACCGAGTTCGGTGTCCTCCAGCGCGGTGCGCTGGAAGGAGGTGACCGGGGTCGCCCACCGGACGATCTCGTCGGCGGCGGTGGCGGGGCGTTCCTTCTTGAACAGCTCCCACTGATCCGGGTTGTCGATGAACGCGTTCATACCGTGGGTGATCGCGTTGCGGGTGGTCTCGTTGCCCGCGACGGCGAGCATGATCACGAAGAAGCCGAATTCCTCTTCGCTGAGTTTGTCGCCGTCGATATCGGCCTCGATCAGCGTGGTGACCAGGTCGTCGGCGGGCTCGGCCTTGCGCGCGGCCGCCATCTGATAGGCGTAGCCGAGCACCTCCGCCGAGGCGGTCACCGGATCGGCGTCGCTCTCGGGGTCGTCGTAGCTGGTCATGTCGTTGGACCAGGTGAAGACCTTCATGCGGTCTTCCTGCGGGATACCGATCAGCTCGGCGATGGCCTGGAGGGGCAGTTCGCACGCGACCTGGGTGACGAAATCACCCGCGCCCGATTCGGCCGCCGCCTTCACGATGGATTCGGCGCGCGCCGTCAGCTCCTCGCGCAGGCTGTTGATGGCGCGCGGGGTGAAGCCACGGGAGATGATCTTGCGGAGTTTGGTGTGCTCCGGCGCGTCCTTGTTGAGCAGGACGAAGCGCTGGAGTTCGATCTGTTCGCGGGTGATCTCGTCGTTGAAACGCGGGATCGCGGTGTTCTCGTAGCTGGAGAACACGTCGCTGCGCCGCGACACCTCTTTGACGTCGGCGTGCTTGCTGACCACCCAGAAGCCCTCGTCCTGGAAGCCGCCGGTGGTCGGGGACTTGGGATTCCACCAGACGGGAGCGGTTCGACGCAGTTCGGCGTATTCCTCTACCGGAACCCGCTCGGCGTAGATGGCCGGGTCGGTGACGTCGAACCCGTCCGGCACATTCGGAGCTGTTTCGAGCGACTTGCCGGCAGTCGCCAGCGGCTGGGCGTTCCCAGTGTCAACCACCAGATGTCTCCTTCGACAAACTGAAACACGTTCTACAATCATTGCAGCACAGGCGGACGGACTAGTAAAGAAGACCTGGCCGTATACCTGGCACACGTTTCAGTTTCTTGGACCTTACGAAAGGTTGGACATGGGCACACCCGTGATCGTCGAGGCCGCTCGCACCCCGATCGGCAAGCGCGGCGGACAGCTCGCCGGCCTGCACGCCGCCGAACTGCTCGGTCTCGCCCAGCGCGGACTGCTGGACAAGGCACACCTGGATCCGGCACTGGTGGAGCAGGTCATCGGCGGCTGCGTCACCCAGGCGGGCGAGCAGTCCAACAACATCGCCCGGGTCGCGTGGCTGCACGCGGGACTGCCGTGGCAGACCGCCGCGACGACCATCGATACCCAATGCGGTTCGGCACAGCAGGCCAACCACCTGATCGCGGGCCTCATCGCCGCCGACGCCATCGAGATCGGCATGGCCTGCGGCGTCGAGGCGATGAGCCGGGTCCCGCTCGGCGCCAATCTCGGCGAGAACGCGGGCCAGCGCAGGCCCGCGTCGTGGAATATCGACCTGCCCAACCAGTTCGAGGCGGCCGAGCGTATCGCCAAGCGGCGCGGCATCACCCGCGCCGACGTCGACGAATTCGGCGTGCGGTCGCAGCGCCTCGCCGCCCAGGCGTGGTCCGAGGGCCGTTTCGACCGCGAGGTACTGACGGTCACCGCACCCGTCGTCGACAAGCAGGGCACGCCGACCGGCGAGAAGGTGGACGTCACCCGGGATCAGGGCTTGCGCCTGACCTCCGTCGAGGCCCTTTCGACCCTGAAACCGGTCCTCGAGGGCGGGATCCACACGGCGGGAACGTCGTCCCAGATCTCCGACGGCGCGGCCGCGGTACTGCTGATGGACGAAAAAGTGGCCCAGCGAGAGGGTTTGCGCCCGCGCGCCCGCATCCTCACCCAGGTCGTGGTCGGCGCGGAGCCCGAGTTCCACCTGGACGGTCCGGTTCAAGCGTGCACCCGCCTTCTGGAACGTTCCGGGATGAAAATCGACGATATTGATCTGTTCGAGATCAACGAGGCATTCGCATCGGTGGCTCTTTCATGGGTCTCCGTCCACAACCCGGACATCGATCGGGTTAATGTCAACGGTGGCGCGATCGCGATCGGACATCCCGTCGGCTCGACCGGATCCCGTTTGATCACAACGGCTTTGCACGAGCTGGAGCGAACGGGCCGCAGTACAGCGATGGTGCTCATGTGCGCCGGTGGCGCATTGGCGACAGGAACGATCATCGAACGACTGTAGGAATCGCCCCAATTCCCCGAAGTAGTTGAACGTTCATCTTAAATCCCCCAAAACGTGTCGTACGCCACACAAAGCCCAGTTCACACAAGTAGATGAGATGTCAGCTATTCTTTCGCTATCATCGACCGGTTGGGGAAGACCTTCTCAACGGGCTAGAACCGGGCCGTACCACGCCTTCACAAGAGTCGTTGGGGTGACCCGCAAACGCATCGGTCGCAGTGACTTCACCGGACCGACACCTGGAAGCTTCAAGGAAATCCTGAATCAGGCGTAGGTTTTCAGTTACTGAGCCGCTAATATCAATGATACGTATCCGAGATAACGACTGTTAGTACAGCGAAGGGAATTGGGCGGCTCACAATGGCTGATTTCGCGGCGCGGCTGAACAAGCTGTTCGAAACCGTGCATCCCCCGGGGCGCAAGCCGCACACCAACGCAGAGGTGGCGGCTGCACTGACAGCCTCCGGGCATCCGATCTCGAAACCGTATCTCTCACAGTTGCGGTCGGGACAACGGACGAATCCATCGGATGAAACGGTGGCTGCACTGGCCAAGTTCTTCAAGGTCAAACCGGACTACTTCTTCAACGACATCTATGCCGCCAAGATCGATCATGATCTGGAACTGTTGTCCCAGCTGCAAGGCTATGGACTGCGGCGGCTGTCGAGCAGGGCGTTCGATTTGTCCGAAGAATCACAGAACCTCCTCACCTCGATGGCGGAGAAGCTTCGAGCGAGCGAAGGCTTGCCCGAAATCCCGCCTGACGGTACCGAATAGGCGCGTTCTCGCCGATCCGGAACTTCGTGTGCTCTGAAAAGTGCCCGTGACGTTGCGGTTCGGCGGTCGCGCGCTCCGGAGGTTCCGGGCGTGATGCCGGGCTCCCGAAGTCTTCGGACCGAGGGTTCCCGGCAAGTGTTGCATGAATGCGGGTTCGGCCGATCACCATGGCCGGGCCCGCATTTGTGCTGCCGCTACGCAATTCTCGCGCACAACCAAACGTACGCACATCCTACCTTGCAAACGAATTCGACAACGCACCCCACTCTACTGTTGATCACCGGGCTTGGCCGCACATTTCGCAAGACCCCGAGAGTCGGGGCAGGAATCGAGTGATGCCACGAACTCCTCGCGCCCCGAACACCGGCCCGTGATCGTTAATGCGCGATGCCGCCAGAGAATACGCCGACGCCGTAGCGTCTGTACGTTTCGCCCGATTAGGGACTTTAGTAATCAGTGACGGCAAAACACTCATCCGGATTCTGTCCATGTGGTTGTTCGAACTCGGTGCGGCCCCGGACTTCCCGTGTTCGGCCCTGCTCCGAATACCGTACTAGCGGGATACGGAATTGCGCGCGCCGACGCGATCGGCCGACCGGAAGGATCGGGCGATCGCCCGGACCCACCCCCGTGCGCTGACCCCATCGGGCGGGGCGATCCACCGCGCGTCGATCACGATGTCACCCAAAGGGTTACGCGCCCACTCCGCGACACGCGCGGCACGTTCGGGAATCGAGCGCGGCGGCGCTCCCGCCGCGACCGACTCGACACCCCCGCCGGACTGTAGGTAGAGCGCGTCCATGATCTGGGCCACCTGATCGGAAGCCGCCAACTGGGTGGACGCACCGGGCCGCCCGTGCGCGATCACCTCGGGAAAGCGCTCGATCATGGTCCGGTGCAGCGGTCCGATCCGTCGCAGCAGGAGCCGGGCCCGCAGCCACAACTCGACCACGATCCATATCGCGCCCAACGCGACGAGCAGGGCGGCGACGGCGAACAACGGCCAGGCCCAATCCGCTTCGCCGGGCGAGGCACGTGGCGCGTCGGTGACGGCACGGCGGATCTGCGCGGCGGACAGCGCCGCGACCAGCGCGGTGCCGCTCGTATAGATCGCGATACCCCGGCCCAGCGTGGTCCAGTCCAGATTGCGGACACCGGTGACGACGACGAAGGCGCTGGCGAGCGCGGTGACCAGCCAACCGAACGTGAACGACCAGCACAGCGTGAGCGTCACCGTGACAGCGCCGACCCCGTATGTCCAGGTGGCGACTCGCCGCAGATTCACCCTCGACACCACCGGCCAGGCCGCCGCCGCGACCACCGAGGTGGCGACCGCGAAGAGCTGCCACGCGGCGACGACGACACCGTCCGACAGCGCACCGGAGACCAGTCCGCGCGGAAGGAGATTGTCGACGGCGAGGGCGATTTCGGGAACCGCGACGGTGGCGGCGAGCGCGACCGAGGCGACCGCGACGACGATCGCGACCCGTGCCGTCGTCGCGGGTTTCACCATGACCCGTCCCACCCGCGCGCCCGCGGCTATCCAGACGAGCAGGGCTGTCGACCACAGTGTCATCCGAGTGCCTCGTCGAATCGGAGGACCGAGACGCCCGCGCCCCGGCTGTTGAATACCCGCAGTCGCGTCATCAGCATGGCGGCGAAGGTCTCCGCCTCCCATTCGGCGAGTTCGTCGGCGCCGTCGTCCACGATCCGCTGGTGCGCGCGCTGGCTGAGCATGTAGGCGATGAGATCGTCACTGGCCTCCAACACCACCTCCGAGGCGGGCACACCTTCGTGATCGAAGACGATATGGCCCAATTCGTGGGCGAGCGTGTGCTCGCGAGCGGGCAGCGCGGTGGCGAGGACGATCACGTCCCGGTCCGGATAGAACCGGCGCTGGCCGCAGACCCCCGGCCCCAATCGCGCACTCGCGATCTCGATCTCGCGCCGCCGCTCGTCCGCGATCGAGGCGACCACCTCATCGAGTGTGGTCGCGTCGGAATCGGCGGCCACCGCGCAGACGGCGTCGACCGCCGCCGCCACCCTGCGATGGGAACGGGAACCGCTGCGTGTCCTGCTCTCACTCATCTGCCCCTCCTCACGATCTCGGTCCGAAGAATTCGGCGCGCGCGGCATCGACGCGGGCCTGGGCCGCGGCGGCGCCCTGGAAGCTGACCGCGCCGGAACCGACTCCCGCGAGCCCCAAGGCGAGCAGCCCGCCGACCACGGAGAGGATATTCGGCGTCGGCAGCCCGTCGGCCGAGCTGGTCGGGCGCACATCGGGATCGAGCCCCGCCGGGATCCGGATGGACGATGCCGGTGGGGCGGGTGGCTGTGGCGGGTCCGGAGGTATCTCCGCGGGGGCCGGTAGCGCGACGACGGGCAGTGCGGAGACGGGTTGCGGCAGCGCCGGTATCTGTACCGGCGGGATGGCGAGCGGTACCGGGGGGATCGAGGGCGTCGGCAGTGGAATGAGTAGCAGGAGCAGCGGTGTCGCCGAGCCGACGGTGGCCGAGCCGGTGAGGGCCGAACCCGTCGCGGCCGAGCCGACCGCCGCCGAACCGGTACCTGCGGAACCCACTGCGGCGGAACCGGCTCCGAGAGCAGATCCGGTACCCGCGGCGGCGGACCCGACAGCGGCCGAACCCGTGCCCAGCACGGCGGAACCGGTGCCCGCAGCGGCAGAACCGACCGCCGCCGAACCCGTGCCGAGCACGGCGGAACCGGAACCGAGCACGGCGGAACCCGTGCCAGCAGCGGCGGATCCGATAGCGGCCGAACCGGTACCCGGGGCAGCAGAACCGACTGCCGCGGAACCACTTCCGAGCGCGGCACCCGCACCCGCCGAACCTGCACCGGCCGCCGCGGAGCCCGTCCCGAGTCCGGCACCCACACCCGCCGAACCTGCACCCGCCGCCGCAGAGCCCGATCCGAGCGCGACACCTGCGGATCCGGTACCGAGCACCGAACCCACTCCGGCGGAACCGGTACCGAGCACGACACCGCCGGAGCCGGTGGCGAGCACCGAACCGATTCCGGCGGAACCTGTTCCGAGAATGGCCGCGAGTCCCGCCGAACCCGACCCGAGGAATACTCCGCTCGACCCGACAGCCGCCGAACCGGCGGCACCGCGAGCGCCGACCGAATTCACCGACGAGGCAATCGGAATCGGCTCGGAGTCGTCAGGTGACTGTCCGGGAATGGTGAGTGGTTGCCAGTCCTCGGCGGGCTCGGCAATGGGTGCGTTCTCCCCCGCGCTCGCGCTGGAATCCGCGCTCCCGCTTCCCGGCTGGGCGAAGGCCGCCACCGGAGCGAGTAGCGCAATACCGGCAACCGCCCCGGCAACCATCGCCACCCGTATCGTGCGACCAATAGCCATGCGCCGGCCTTTCCCCTCATCGTTCGAGCGCAGATCTCCCCGGTCGCCACACCCTCCGGGTTTCGTGGATAGGCGCTCATAGTAAACCCCGGCCACATGCCGTGCGCACGAGACCGCCGACCGCACTTCACTTCCGCGTGAAAACGACGACGGTCCCCGGCGATGCGAACATCACCGGGGACCGTCGTCGTTGTCGTGCTCAGGCGCCGTACACGGGCTCCGGCGGCACTCCCTTGGCAATCAGATCGGCAACCACCGGGCCGAGTTCACTTGGCGCCCAACGCGCGCCGCGATCCACCGCGATACCGTGACGCCAGCCGTCGGCGAGTGCGACCTTGCCGCCTTCGATCTCGAATATCCGGCCGGTCACCGCGGCCGATTGCGCGCTGCCGAGCCAGACCACCAGCGGGGAGATGTTCTCGGGGGCCATGGCGTCGAAACCGCCGTCCTCCGGCGCGGCCATCATCTCGGCGAAAACCGTTTCGGTCATCCTGGTGCGCGCCGAGGGGGCGATGGCGTTGACGGTGACCCCGTAGCGTCCGAACTCGGCGGCGGCGGTCAGCGTCAGACCGGCGATGCCCGCCTTGGCCGCGCCGTAGTTGCCCTGACCGACACTGCCCTGCAATCCGGCGCCGGAACTGGTGTTGACGATGCGGGCGTCGACGGGCCTGCCCGCCTTCGATTCGCCGCGCCAGTACTCGGCGGCGTGCCGCATCGTGGCGAAATGGCCCTTGAGGTGGACGCGCACCACCGCGTCCCATTCGTCCTCGCCGAGGTTGACCAGCATCCGGTCCCGGACGAACCCGGCGTTGTTGACCAGCACGTCGAGCCCGCCGAAGGTGTCGACGGCCTGGCGGACCAGGGCCCGCGCACCCTCCCAGTCCGCGACGTCGTCACCGTTGGCGACGGCCCGGCCACCCAGTGCCTCGATCTCGCCGACGACCTGCTGGGCGGGCGTCTCGTCGGTCGCCGCGCCGTCCAGGGTCGAGCCGATGTCGTTGACGACCACGTTGGCGCCCGCCGCGGCGAAGGCCAGCGCGTGCGCGCGGCCGATGCCGCGACCCGCGCCGGTGACGATCACGGTGCGCCCGGCGCAGATCTGCTCGTCCATACCTGTTGTCCTCTTTCGTATCCGGATACTTCTCAGGCCTTTTCGGGGGTGGACACGGCGCCGATCTCGGCGGTGGACGCGGCAAGGAAGGCGGGGCGTTCACCGCCGCCGTGCACGAGCAGTGTCGCGCCGCTGACGTAGGCCGCCAGCGGCGAGGCCAGGAAGACCGCACACCGGCCGATATCCTCCGGGGTGGCCATCCTGCGCAGCGGAATGGTCTCGCTGACGGCGTCGATGCCGTCGCGGTCGCCGTAGTGCAATTCGCTGAGTTCGGTTTCGACCATGCCGACGATCAGCGAGTTCACCCGGACCCGCGGCGCCCATTCGACCGAGAGGGATTGGGTCAGGCTGTCCATTCCGGCCTTCGCCGCACCGTAGGCCGCGGTGCCGGGCGAGGCCCGGTGACCGCTGACGCTGGAGATCATCACGATCGAACCGCCGTCGGGCTGATCGCGCATGACCCCGTAGGCGGCCTGCGAAACCAGCAGCGGCGCCATCAGATTCAGTTCGACGATCTTGGTGTTGAAGTTCTTGCTCGCCGTGGCCGACGGCGCGAACGGCGCGCCGCCCGCGTTGTTCACCACGTGATCGAGCCTGCCGTGTCTGGCGACGATGGCGTCGACCAAGCCACGTACCGCGTCGGCGTCGCGCACGTCGCAGGGCAGGTAGTCGATCTCGTGCGCGCCGAAGGCGACGGGCCGGTCGGCCGGACGGCGGGCACAGGCCACCACGGTGGCGCCCGCTTCGAGGAATACCCGGCTGATACCGGCGCCGACTCCGCGCACACCGCCGGTCACGAGGACAACGCGTCCGGCCAGATCGATTTCGAGTGCCACCGTGCTAACCTACCAAGCAACTGCTTGCTTTGCCAATGGCGCCGACAGTGGACACCGAAGGCCCGGGACAACGAAGGACATCCGATGGGGATCAACCGTCACTCCGAATCGACCGGCATCGCCGTGGTCACGGTCGACTATCCGCCCGTCAACGCCATACCGACGGACGGCTGGTTCGCCATCGCCGACGAGGTGCGCGAAGCGGGCCGCGACCAGAAGACCAAGGTCGTGGTGCTGCGCGCGGAGAATCGCGGGTTCAACGCGGGTGTCGACATCAAGGAGATCCAGAGCAAACCAGGTCATCAGGCGCTCATCGACGCCAATCACGGCTGCTTCGATGCCTTCGCCGCCGTCTACGACTGCCCGGTCCCGGTGATCGCGGCGGTGCAGGGATTCTGCCTCGGCGGCGGCATCGGCCTGGTCGGCAACGCCGATGTCGTGATCGCTTCGGACGACGCCACTTTCGGACTCCCCGAGGTCGACCGCGGCGCACTCGGCGCGGCCACCCACCTGTCGCGGCTGGTGCCCCAGCATCTGATGCGGGCGCTGTTCTTCACCGCGAGCACCATCACCGCGCAGCAGCTGCACCACCACGGCTCGGTGTACCAGGTGGTGCCCCGCGCCGAACTCGACGCGGCGGCGTTGAAGGTCGCCGAGAACATCGCGGCCAAGGACGGCCGGGTGATCCGCGCCGCGAAGCGGGCGCTGAACGGGATCGACACCCAGGACGTGCACCGCAGCTACCGGTACGAGCAGGGTTTCACCTTCGAATTGAATCTGGCGGGCGTCGCCGACGAGATCAGGGCCAAATTCGACGACGATCTGGCCGCACGTAAGAGCGGGGAGTAGGCACACACCATGCGAGACAAGCGAATGTCGCTCGACGAGGTCGTCGGCGAACTGCGCAGCGGCATGACCATCGGCATCGGCGGCTGGGGTTCCCGGCGCAAGCCGATGGCGCTGGTCCGCGCCATCCTGCGCTCGGATATCACCGACCTGACCGTGGTGAGCTACGGCGGCCCCGATCTCGGACTGCTCTGCTCGGCGGGCAAGGTGCGCAAGGCGTACTACGGATTCGTCTCCCTCGATTCGGCGCCGTTCTACGACCCGTGGTTCGCGAAGGCGCGCACCTCCGGCGCGCTGGTGGCCCGCGAGATGGACGAGGGCATGCTGAAATGCGGGCTGGAGGCGGCCGCCGCGCGTCTGCCCTTCCTGCCGATCCGGGCGGGTCTCGGCTCGGACGTGTTCAACTTCTGGGACGGCGAATTGCGCACGGTCACCTCGCCCTATCCCGGCGAGAACGGCAAACCCGAGACGCTCACCGCCATGCCCGCGCTGAATCTGGACGCGGCGCTGGTGCACCTGAATATCGGCGACAAACACGGCAATGCCGCCTACACCGGCGTCGACCCCTATTTCGACGACCTGTACTGCCTCGCCGCGCAGCGCCGCTACCTGTCGGTGGAGCGCGTGGTGGAGACCGAGGAACTGGTGAAATCCGTTCCGCTGCCGTCGCTGCTGCTCAATCGCATGATGGTCGACGGTGTCGTCGAGGCGCCGGGCGGCGCGCACTTCACCCTGGCCGGCGACGACTACAAGCGCGACGAGAAATTCCAGCGTCACTACGTGGAGTCGGCCAAGACACCGGAGGGCTGGCAGCAGTTCGTCGACACGTACCTGTCGGTCTCCGAAGACGAGTACCAGGCCGCAGTCCGCGCGTTCGCCACCAAGGAGGCGTGAATGTCCGAGATATCCACCGAGACGACATCCACCGACACCGTCACCCGCGCCGAGATCTGCGCGGTCGCGTGCGCCGAGATCTTCGAGGGCGCGGGCGAGATCATGGCATCCCCGATGTCGCCGATGTCCATCCTCGGCGCGCGCCTGGCCAAACTGACCACCGAACCGGATCTGCTGCTCTCCGACGGTGAGGCGCTGCTGTTCGCCGAGACTCCCCCGATCGGCGGCAAATCCCCCATCGAGGGTTGGATCCCGTTCCGCAAGGTTTTCGACGTGGTGGCCTCGGGCCGTCGCCACGTGGTGATGGGCGCCAACCAGGTGGACCGCCACGGCAACCAGAACCTGTCCGCGTTCGGGCCGTTGCAGCAGCCGACCCGCCAGATGTTCGGCGTGCGCGGCGCACCGGGCAACACCCTCAATCACGCCACCAGTTACTGGGTTTCGCGCCACAACAAGCGGACCTTCGTGGAGACGGTCGATATCGTCAGCGGCGTCGGCTACGACAAGATCGACCCGGACAATCCGGCCTTCCGTTTCCACCACCTGCACCGGGTGGTGACCAACCTGGGCGTCTTCGATTTCGACGGGCCGGATCACACCATGCGGGCCCGCAGCCTGCACCCCGGGGTCACCGCCGACGAGGTCGCGGAGAACACCTCGTTCGAGATCGCCGGGCTGGCCGAGGCGGGCGAGTCGAGGCGGCCCACCGCCGAGGAACTGCGCCTGATCCGGGATGTGCTCGATCCCAAGAAGGTTCGCGAATCCGAGGTTCCGGCATGACACCCGCGATCCGGACCCCGTTGACCGAACTCGTCGGCATCCAGCATCCGATCGTGCAGACCGGCATGGGCTGGGTAGCGGGGCCGAGCCTGGTCTCGGCGACCTCGAACGCGGGCGGTCTCGGCATCCTCGCCTCCGCCACCATGACCTTCGCCGAACTCGAAGCCGCCGTCGCGAAGACCAAGGCGCACACGAACAAACCCTTCGGCGTGAACATCCGCGCCGATGCCACCGACGCGCCCGAGCGGATCGATCTGCTCATCCGGGAGAAGGTGGCCGTCGCCTCGTTCGCGCTCGCGCCCAAGCAGGATCTGATCGCGAAACTCAAAGACGCGGGCGTCGTCGTGATTCCGTCGATCGGCGCGGCCAAACACGCGGTGAAGGTGGCCTCGTGGGGCGCGGACGCGGTGATCGTGCAGGGTGGCGAGGGCGGCGGACACACCGGCCCGGTCGCGACCACCCTGCTGCTGCCCTCGGTCCTCGACGCCGTCGACATCCCGGTGGTCGCCGCGGGCGGCTTCTTCGACGGCCGCGGCCTGGCCGCCGCGCTCGCCTACGGCGCGGCGGGCGTCGCCATGGGCACCCGGTTCCTGCTCACCCGGGAGAGCACGGTGCCCGACGCGGTCAAACAGGAGTACCTGAGCAGGCAATTGCAGGACACCGTCGTCTCGGTGAAGGTCGACGGCATGCCGCACCGGGTGCTCAACACAGAACTGGTGCAACGCCTCGAGCAATCCGGCCGCTGGCGCGGACTGAGCGCGGCCGTCGCCAACGCCGCCCGCTTCAAGGGCATGACCGGCATGAAATGGTCGACCCTGGTCCGCGACGGGCTCGCCATGCGCAAACAGAAGGACCTCACCTGGTCACAGGTGGTCATGGCCGCGAACACCCCGATGCTCCTGCGCGCCGGACTGGTCGAGGGCGACACGCACGCGGGAGTGCTCGCGGCCGGACAGGTCACCGGCATCATCGATGATCTGCCCACCTGCCGGGAATTGATCGATCGCATCGTCACCGACGCGGCGGCGCGGATCGATGCGATAGCCGCGCTGAAAGCGGGAACCGCCGCGGGAGACTGAATACTCGGCGTGACCAGTCCGATGTGCTGACAGAGCGCGGCGGCCGGGCGGTATCCCCTGGCAGTGAGCGTGCCCGGCAGTGACACCGCGTAGACGACAACCGTGATAAAACGGCGAAATCGGGCTACCGTGCCGCCCTCATTCTTGTTAATCTGCACGCAGCTCGGGGGCTTGGGAGGAGGGACCGTGCGCAGTGGGGGCGGCATGCGTCATTCGCGTAGGTGTACGGAGTGACTCCGGCGCAGGATGGCGGGGAGTCTCCGTGGGGTGCCCCCGAATGGGTCACCGTCGGTCTGATCGCCGTTTCTCTTGCTGTCGCGCTGGTTCTGCTGATTGTGACGGCCGGTCCTCGAACAGTGCGCGGCGCCGCGGTCGCCGCGCCCGCACCTCCTCTGCCGGCGCAGCCGACGCAGGCGTCGCTGATACCGCCACAGGTTCCGAACTGGCAAGCGGCAGTATCGACCAGACGAAACGCCGCACTCGACGTGCCGCCCACCTGGCGCGTGGAAGGCCCGGGATGGGTGTTCGGATATGGGATCCCGGAACTCGACGTGCGGATCGCCTTCGACGGCGGCGCGAGATACTCGAATGCGTTGTGCCCTGGGGATCAATCGGCCAAGCACTCGGCGATCGCGGGTATCGCAGGATCGCCGATCACCGATCTGACCGCCGCGGCGACAGATTCCGCGCGACTCTGGGCGTTCGGGATGTTCGGGGACGACACCACACCGCTCCCGGTGATCGCGCTCTCCGATCCGGTGCCATCGACCGTGAACAGTAGACCCGCCGTACGGGTTACGGCGACCGTGAACCGCACCTCCTGCTCCGACGGGCGCGGTGGTGTCGTGCACGCACTCGCGTTACCGGGCAACCGCGGCCAGCCGATCGTGTTCATCGTCGGTGCGGAACAGGGCATGCCGGGGGCGGCCACCGATGCGGACTTGCAGAAGATGCTGACCAGTGCCCGTGCCGCGGGACTCACTCCGGCCCAATGCGATCAAGGAAATGTCGTTGGCACCTGGTGTTGAAGATCGCTCACTGGCACGTGTCGTTGCGACCGAGGGCACGTTGCAGCCCCAGGAGCTGCGGCAGTTCGGTGCGGATCTGGCGCGATGGTTGGCGGCGACAGACCGGACGAGCGGTCCGTACGGCGGAGTCTCACCGGCGACGGTGGTCTTCACCGAGTCCAGTGTCGAGGTGACCGCGTCGCCGACCCTTGCCGAGAGCGCGGGATACGTTGCGCCCGAAATCGCTTCGGGAGCGCCCGCCCATGCCGCGTCCGATGTCTTCGCGTTCGGAGCGGTCCTTGTCTACGCCGCGACCGGTGCGGGGCCATTCGGTTCGGGCACTCCGGTGGAGTTGCTGATCCGGGCGCTGACGTCCGAACCCGATCTCGAGGCAGTTCCACCGGGACTGCGGCAGGTGGCGGCGGACTGCCTGTCGCGAGACCCGCTACGGCGACCGAGCGCCGCCGACCTCGCCATGCGCTTCACGATCGCTCTGTCTCCGACGGAACCGGTTGCGGGATCCACGCCGTCCACTCCGCCACCGCCGGAATCCGCTGGGTCGACGACCCAGTCCGCGCCCCTGCTCATCGATTCCACCTCTACACCAACGCAATTCGTCAGCATGTCGAAGCAGCCCGCCCTGCGAGCGGCGAAATCGGCCGCCTCGTCACCGGCGTCGGACGCGCCCTCGACACCGACCGTCACGCCTGCTCCGGAATCCTCTGTACCCCCTCGACTACGGACGCCGCCGCTACGCCGCCGCGTTCGCGTCGCGATCGGCGCGCTGTTCAGCGTCGCCGTGCTGGCGGCGGCCGCGACCTACGCTGTCGGGCATGATCGGCCCACGGACGCGGGGGCGACCGAATTCGCAACGACGTCGCCCGCGGTGATCGCGACTCCCGCGGTGACCGCGTTGGCGATGTCGCCCGACGGACGGCGGATCTACTTGGGGGGTCGCACGCCGCCGACGGTGACGGTCATCGATACGGCCTCGAATACCGTCACGGCACTGATCGGGGTTCCGCAGAAACCGAACGGGCTCGCGGTATCGCCCGACGGCGCGTATGTCTACGTAGTTTCGAATAATGCCCTGTCGGTGATCACGACGGCTTCGAACACTCTCACCGGGGTGACGATCGCCGACTACGATTCAACTCTCGAGGCGGTCGCGGTTTCCCACGACGGCACTCATCTCTACATCGCCGACGGGCTGCGCGCCACGGTCACGATCCGCGATGCCCGGACGAGAGCGGCGACCGCGACGACCCCGCTCGGCACGGGGTACGACATTGTCGATGCTATAGCGCTGACAGGTGACGGCCGGCGCTTCTTCGCGGTCATGCCCCGCCAGATCGCAATGCTCGACGCCGCCACCGCGACCGTGACCACGCGGACCGCATTCGAAGGGCCCGATTCGACGATCGTCGTCGGCGCCGACGGCCGGTTCGTCTATGCGATGGGCAAACCTTCCTCGAAGGTGCACGTGTTCGACGGCTCCACCGGCGCTTCGGTCGCGGTCGTCCAACTGAACGGTATCGGCAACGGTCTCGCGATCTCGCCGAGCGGCCGCTATATGTTCGTGGCGATCCAACCGACCTCGAGAGACGGGTCGTCAGGCGATATCGCGGTGATCGATACGACGACCAGGACGGTGGTCGGCAACCTTCAGCCCGGGCTGAAGGTTGAACATCTCGCGGTCACCCCGGACGGCCATCGGCTGTATGCGGCTCCGTCGGAACACGACGGGGGCGGCGTAGCGGTCATGGACGTCCGCCGCTACCTCTGAGGAGGTCGCCGAGATCCGGGACCGCCGCCCGGCTTCTCCTCTCACCAGGGCAGGACGCCGTACTCGTCCGCGCCGGTCGCGCCCCAGCGGTAGCCCCACAGGGTGCCCGTCGGGCCGTCGACGGGCAGGGTCGCCAGGCGCGCGACCACCTCGGCTCCCTGCGCGGCGGTGCGGAATCCGGTGTTGGCGTTCAGGTCGGTCGCGCAGTAGCCGGGGTTGGCCGCGTTGACCTTGATGGGCGTGTTCCACAGTTCCTTGGCGTACATCGCCGTGACCATGGTCAGCGCGGTCTTCGAGGTGGGGTAGGCGATCGCGGCCATCGGCCACATGGGGCTGTCCTCGTCCATCGTCATCGCGAAGGAGCCGACCTCGCTCGACACGTTCACGATGCGGGCGGCCTCGGACCGACGCAGCAGCGGCAGCACGGCATTGGTGAGGGCGACGATGCCGAAGACATTGGTCTCGAACACCTCGCGCAGGGTGCTCAGCGCGGTGGAGGAGGGTTTGCCGTCTCCGTCGAGCCTGCCCGCGATACCCGCGTTGTTGACCAGGATGTCGAGTTTGCCGAATTCGGCGTCGATATCGGCGGCGGCGCGGGCGATCGAGTCGGCGTCGGTGACGTCGAGCGGGATGAAACGGGTGTCGGCTCCAGCCCCGGACAGCGCCGCCGCCGCGTTCTTGCCTCGGTCCGCGTCACGCGCGCCGACCAGGACGGTCGTCCCGGTCGCGGCGAGCCGCCCGGCTGTTTCGAAACCGATTCCCTTGTTGGCGCCGGTGATCAATGCGATGGTCGTCATGGCCGCGAGATTTCCACCGCGGCCGAGCCCCAGGGAGGCTCGGTCGAAGGTGGTACCGCTTGTACCTCCCCCGCGACCGCCCGATCATCGACACTGGATCGGTGACCGACAAAGGAGAACTCGCGGCATTCCTGAAAGCGCGTCGCGCCCGCCTGCGTCCCGGCGACGTGGGGTTGCCCGAGAACGGACAGAGGCGCACTCCCGGCCTACGACGACAGGAAGTCGCCCAGCTCGCCGGTATCTCGGTCGAGTACTACATCCGGCTCGAGCAGTCCAGGGGTCCGCGTCCCTCGCAGCAGGTGCTGGCGGCGCTGTCGCGGGCATTGCTGCTCACCGTGGACGAACGCGACTATCTATTACGCGTCGCCGGTCACCATCCGCCGCCGATGGTGGGACCGAATCGCACGGTGCCGGAATCGATCCGGATCATCCTCGACACCATGACCGAGACACCGGCCTACGTCGTGGACGCGACCTACGAGGTGCTCGCCTGGAATCGTGCGGCGATACCGTTCATCGGCGATCTGGCCACCGTGCCCGACGCCGAACGCAATATCGTGCGCTGGACGTTCCGCACGGCCGCCGATCACCCCCGCTGGTCCGACGAGGACACCGTCGCCTTCGCCCGTTCGACGGTCGCCGATCTGCGCGCCGCCTACGCCCGCTACCCCGGCCATCCCGCCCTCGCCGCGCTGGTCACCGAATTACTCGGCACCGCACCCAGATTCGCGGCGATGTGGCACGACCACGATGTCGAGATCCGGCGCACGCACCGCAAGCGGGTCGCCCATCCCGAACTCGGGGCGTTGGAATTCGACTGTCAGGTACTGCACGTCAGCGATACCGATCAGCGCATGATCGTGTACTGCGCCCCGCCGAATTCGCCCACCGCCGAGGTGTTCCGGGCACTGTCGGCGACGCGATGAACCCGAGCGCCTCGGATGGCTCGGCACCGAGAGAGCCACCACGCGCGGAAGCGGACACCCGCACCGGCGCGGACGCGCTCCACGGAGTCTTGACCGCCCCGCACCGGCGGCGCGCGAGAGATAGTGGTGATGGGTACTGGATTCCGCGCCTACCAGCGTGAATTCGAGGTTCGGCGCTGAGCGGACGATCGGGGTGGCGCGCCGAATCACACCACCCCGATCTCGAAATCAGCGATCCAGGCGCTCGATGATGGTCGCGTTCGCGGTGCCGCCACCCTCGCAGATGGTGAGCAGACCGTAGCGACCGTTGACCCGCTCGAGTTCGTTGAGCAGGGTGGCGAACAGTTTCGCGCCGGTCGCGCCGAGGGGGTGACCGAGGGCGATCGCGCCGCCGTTGACGTTCACCTTGTCCGGATCGGCCCCGGTCTCCTTCAACCAGGCGAGCACCACGGGTGCGAAAGCCTCGTTGATCTCGACGACGTCGATATCGTCGATGGTGAGACCGGTCTTCTCCAGCGCCCACTTGGTGGCCGGGATCGGGGCGGTCAGCATGAAGATCGGGTCGGCGCCGCGCGCGCTGACGTGGTGGATTCGCGCGCGCGGTGTGAGTCCGTATTCCTGGACCGCCCATTCCGAGGCGAGCAGGGTGGCACTGGCGCCGTCGGAGATCTGGCTGGCCACGGCCGCGGTGAGCGGACTGCCCTCGGCGAGCGCGGGCAGCGAGGCCATCTTCTCCAGGGTCGTCTCGCGCGGGCCCTGGTCGATCGAGAAATCGCCGACCGGCACGATCTCGTTGTCGAAGCGGCCGTTCTTGATGGCGTCGCGGGCGCGCTCGTGGCTGCGCAGCGCCCAGCGCTCCATATCCTCGCGGCTGATCCCCCACTTCTCGGCGATCAGCTGCGCGCCGCGGAACTGGGACACTTCCTCGGTGCCGTACCGGTGGTCCCAGCCCTCGGAGCCGACGAACGGCGAATCGAATCCGTATTCCTTGCCCGCGAGCATGGCCGCGGAGATCGGGATCCGGCTCATGTTCTGCACGCCGCCCGCGACGATCACCTCGGCGGTGCCGCTCATGATGGCCTGCGCGCCGAAATTGATGGCCTGCTGCGAGGATCCGCACTGGCGGTCCACCGTGACGCCCGGCACCTCTTCGGGGAATCCGGCGGCCAGCCACGCGGTGCGCCCGATATTGCCCGCCTGCGGTCCGACATTGTCGACGCAGCCGACGATGACGTCGTCGACGAATTTCGGGTCGACCGGATTGCGGTCGAGCAGACCACGCAGCGCGGCGGCACCGAGATCGGCCGGGTGCACCTCGGCGAGCGCGCCGTTGCGCTTGCCGACAGGGGTGCGAACGGCGTCGATCACGTAGGCGTCCCGGAGCGGGGCGTAGGGCCGACGGGCGGATGGTGCAGACATGGAATCTCCTACTCGGACTTGCCCTCGGGTACGACCGACCCGGAGCCGATGGCTTGCGAAGCCGTTGGGACGGTGAGCCCGTCCAGCACGATGGTCAGGTATTGCTTGGCGAGGTTGTCGACGGTGATGGGGCCGCCCGGCTTGTACCACCGCACCGCGACCCACACGGTGTCGCGCAGGAATCGGAAAGCGAGTTCGACATCGAGTTCGGCGCGGAAACTGCCGTTCTCGACCCCGTTGATCAGCACGCGGTGCCAGAGTTCACGGAATTCGGCGTTGTACTCGGCGATATAGGCGAACCGCTCCGAATCGCGCAGGCGCTTGGCCTCGGTCTGGTAGATGGCGACCGCGGAGTGGAATCGGTCGAACGATCCGTAGGACGCGATCACCAGGGCTTCCAGCGTGTCTCGCGCGCTCAGTCCGGCGGCGACGATCTCGCGATAGCGCCCGAACAGGTCGTCGAGGAAGCCGCGCAGGATCTCGTCCACCATGGATTCCTTGGAATCGAAGTGGTGGTAGAGACTGCCGGATAGGATTCCGGCCGCGTCGGCGATATCGCGGACGGTGGTCGCACGCAGTCCCCGCTCGGCGAAAAGTTCGGCCGCCATCGACAGCAACTCGTTGCGGCGCGCTGATTTCGTGGAGTCCGGTGCGGTCACCACGTCATAGTACAACCAAGCATTTGCTTGGTGCCAGCGCCGTCAGCGTGACGAATAGCGCAACGGCGAGGACATGGAGAGATCGGCGAGCAGCCGCTCACAGATGACCACCGGGGAGATTCCCGCACGCGCCATCCGGGTCACCAGGGCGAGGCGGCGTTCGCAACTGTCCCATTCGACGGTGAGCGGTCCGCGTTCCGGACCCGCGTCCACGGTCGCCATGACCCGGGGCGGGCCGTGCGAGGTCGGTTCCTCGATCAGCTTCAACACGATGCCGCGCTGCCAGGCCCGATAGGTGTCCATATCCGCGCCGACCACCAGTTTGTCGGTCGCCGCGCACAGTCCCTGGGCGATCTCGTCGGCGAAGGCGTCGCGGTCGAATCGGACCCCGCGGCTCCTGTGCACGAGTTCGAGCAGGTCCGCGCGCACCTCACGCATCAACGCCATCTGCCGCTGCCTGCGCCGATCCCGCGCGGACGGCACCCCGTCCTCGGGATGGAGCCCGATCCGCCGTCCACGTTCGTGCACCCGCTCGGTATCGGCCCTGAGAGCCGCCCGCGGATCACGCATGACCTCGGCTTCGTCCACCGCGAACTGCTCGAGAAAATGCGCGGCCCGGCACGCGACGGCGCGGGCGGATTCGTGCCGCATGATTTCGGCGCCCAGGGTCAGCGCCGCGAGTACGAGCCCTTCCAGTCTGCGCCTGGCCAGCACGACATCGCGCACCAATTCGAGTTCCAGTTGTTCGCGGGCGTCCGGGCCGTCAGTGCCCATAGCCATCGCCCCTTACGGGAGTGCGTGATCCGACCGATCCCAGCATCGCACACCCACCGCACCGCCGCCCCCGGTTTTTCCCTGATCAGCGCTGTCTCATCACCGTCATCGACCGACTTCATCCCATCGGGGCTCGAGCGCACACCGAGTGATTTCAGCCGATCGACACCCGACCGCCGGTGTTGCCGGTCGATATCCGGCTCACAGCCCGGGACCGAATCACGACTGCCGAATACCGTCCGGATAGCCGTGAGCGGTCATCGCGAACCGCACCTCTCGCTCGGATAACGGCCCGAAACATCCGAGAACGAGACACGACCTCGATCGTCTGCCGCATAAGCTTTGGCGCCGACCAGGGCCTACCTACCATCGGTTACCGCCGGCGGACTCGACGCGACGAGCAACGTATCGATGTCGAGGCTCCGTACATGCCGACGCACACGCTCACCGAACGCCGGAGCGCCCGCGGCCCGCAGCATCGCAGGCAGTGAAATGCTGCCGGTAGCGCTCCTACGAAGGTGGTAGACCAACTGCTCACCCGTCACCGCACGCACCAGATCGGGCGCCGAGTCATCGACGAGCTGGAAGAACTCGTCGCAGTCGAATACCTCGTACGGAAGATCGTCCCACTGCGTGAAGTCTCCGACGTTCCGGGTCAACAGGATGTCGACACCGGCATGCAGTGCCGCGCAGTGCACATGCGCGTCGCCGGGGTCGGGATAGGTGATCGTTTCATCGATCTCGTAGCCGGATATCCGACCTGTCGCGAAGACGCTTTCGAGCCTGCGTCTGATGCCGCCGACCTGCGCATCGCCGAAGGTCGGGTTGTTCTTACGCAGGTGATAATGGAACTCGGCCATGATGTCATCGGTCCACCTGACCGCGAACATCTCATTCCCGGGCTGAAGATAGAGCAGTGCGAGCCAATCCCGAAGCGTTCGGGAGTACAGCACATTGGCGTCGACGAGAACGCTCATACCCCACCCCTGGACCATGCCGGACAGAATACGAGCCGAGATCGAACGGCACGGCGGATCGACCGAACTCAGTCGGCCACGCCGAGTTCGTCCTCGAGTTCGCGCAGCCGATCGAAGTCCTCACGCCGGGCGGCACGTCGAGTTTCCCTGTAGGCCAACACATCTCTGCTGAGCAACCGCGTATGGGAACCGACCTTGCGTGCGGGGATGTCACCCTGTCCGATCAGCTTCATCAAAGTCGGGCGCGAGATGTGCAACATCTTGGCGGCGACGGTTGTCGTCACCTCGTCCGGAATGCTGCCGACCGTCACCGTGCGGCCGCGCCCCAAGAGCTCGATGACCCTGGACAGGACCGCTGCCAGTTCGGGAGGAACGTCGACCACGGAGTCGGCACTACGGAGCATGACCGCGATACTCCCGACGCTCTCGGCATCGTGACCTTGCTCCACCCGTGCGGTCAACGCGCGAGCCTGTTCCACCTCGCTCGCGGTGATCGACAGAACCGCCTTCTCTTCGTGGACGACGCTCATGACCCGACTCCCCTCGTCGACTGTCGCTAGGAACTCGACGATAGCCAGTTGCACTTATAAGTGCAACGAGGTTTCGGTGAGGCGCTATGGCGCGACACGACCGCCCTCACGCCCGCTGGCTGCTGACCGAGACCACCTCGCCGGTGAGGTACGACGTGTAGTCACTGGCGAGCATCGCGATGGTCGCGGCGACCTCCCATGGTTCGGCGGCGCGGCCGAAGGCCTCACCTTCGGACAAACGATCCAGCAGTTCGGTGGAGCTGACCTTGTCGAGGAAGGCGTGGCGGGCGATGGAGGGGGCGACGGCGTTGATACGGACGCCGAGTTCGGCGGCCTCCACGGCGCTGCACCTGGTCAGGGCCATGACGCCGGCTTTGGCGGCGGCGTAGTGGGCCTGGCCGTATTGGGCGCGCCAGCCCAGGACGCTGGCGTTGTTGACGATGATGCCGCCGTGGCCCGCGTCGCGGAAGTAGGCGAGGGCGGCGCGGGTGCAGCGGAAGGTGCCGTTGAGGGTGATGTCGAGGACGCGGTCCCACTGGTCGTCGGTCATGTCGACGACGGGGGTCTCGCCGCCGAGGCCCGCGTTGTTGACCATGATGTCGATGCGGCCCATCGCCCGGGCGGCACCGCTGACCAGCGCGTTCACCTGTTCGGTGCTCTGCACGTCGCAGGCGATGGCGGCGACGCGGCGGTCCGGGAATTCGCCTTTCAGTTCCACTTCGGTTTCACCGAGGCGGCGTTCGTGCCAGTCGGAGACGACGACGTCGGCGCCCTCGGACAGCAGCCTGCGCGCGGTGGCCGAGCCGATGCCGGTGCCCGCGGCGGCGGTGACGACGGCGACGCGGCCGGTCAGCAGGCCGTGGCCGGGGACGGGCTGCGGGGCGACCGACAGCGGGCGGGTCACGGTCGGGCCTCGCGCGGCAGGCCGAGTACACGCTCGGAGATGATGTTGCGCTGCACTTCGTTCGAACCTCCGTAGATGGTGTCGGCGCGGGTGAACAGGTACAGCCGCTGCCATTCGTTCAGATCGCTCTGATCGTCACTGCCCGCGAGGAGACCGGCGGGACCCAGCACCGCCATGGCGAGTTCGCCGAGGCCGCGGTGCCAGTTGGCCCACAGCAGTTTCGCGACGGAGGCCTGTCCGCCGTCGTCGACGCCGCTGCCTTCCATGGTCCGCAGGGCATGGGCTCGCAGGACGCGGAGCCCGACCCAGGCCCGGTCGATGCGGTCGGCGATGAGGGGGTCGTCGGCCGCGCCGGTGCGGCGCGCGAGATCTTCGATATCGGCGAGTTCACGGGCGAAGCGGATCTGCTGACCGAGGGTGGAGACGCCGCGTTCGAAGGTGAGGGTGCCCATGGCGATGCGCCAGCCGTCACCGGGGGTGCCGACGACCAGGTCGGCGGCGGTGCGGGCATCGTCGAAGAAGACCTCGTTGAATTCCGACGTGCCGGTGAGCTGGATGATCGGGCGCACTTCGATACCGGGCTGTTTCATGGGAACCAGCAGGTAGGAAAGGCCCTTGTGCCGAGTCGACCCCTTCTCGGTGCGCGCCACGACGAAACACCAGTCGGCGACGTGCGCGAGCGAGGTCCAGATCTTCTGGCCGTTGATCGACCATTCGTCGCCGTCGAGGTGGGCGGCGGTGCTGACGGCGGCGAGATCGGATCCCGCGCCCGGTTCCGAGTAGCCCTGGCACCACAGTTCGGTGACATCGCGGATGCCCGGCAGGAACCGGTCCTTCTGCGCCGGGGTACCGAACGCGAGGACGGTCGGGCCGAGCAGTTCCTCGCCCATGTGCGAGACCCGTGCGGGGGCGTTCGCCTTGGCGTATTCCTCGTGGAAGATCACCTGCTGACGCACGGTGGCCTCGCGCCCGCCGTATTCCTTCGGCCAGCCGAGGCAGGTCCATCCGGCCGCGGCGAGGTGCCGGTCCCAGGCGAGGCGTTCGTCGAATGCCTCGTGTTCCCGGCCCGGTCCGCCGAGTCCGCGCAGCTCACGGAACTCACCGCTGAGATTCTCCGCCAACCACTCGCGCACTTCTGCCGAAAACCGCGCGTCGGACGCGGCGGTATCGGAGTCTGAGGTCTGGATCGCAACCACGACGGTAGGATAACCTACCAAGCACTTGCTTTGTTAGATTGTCGACCTGATCGGTCCGGCGACCCCGGATCGACCGGCGATGGGCCAGCACGAACGGTGAGGACAACCGTGACACCCCCTGCACAGACGACACCGATGGCGCTGCACGACGCCGCGCGCCTGTTCGGCGAAACCCCGGCCGTCGCCGACGGTGAAGTCCGGCTCGACTGGACCGAGCTGCTCGGTGCCGTTCAGGAGGTGGCGCGCGCGCTGATCGCGCGTGGCGTGCGGCACGGCGATCGGGTGGCGATGTGGGCGCCCAATACCCACCACTGGGTCGTCGCGGCATTGGCCGCCCACTACGTCGGGGCCGGGCTGGTTCCGCTGAACACCCGCTACGTGGCCGACGAGGCCGCCGATGTGCTCGCCCGTGTCGACGCGAAGGCGCTGTTCATCGCGGGGACCTTCCTCGGCCGGGACCGGATCGCGGAATTGCGCTCGGCCGCACCGGATCTGGGAATACCTACGATCGTGGTGATTCCGGTGGAGCCGGACAGCGCGGTGGAATCGGAAGCGACCGTGCTGAATTGGTCGGAGCTGGCCGATATCGCCGAACAGGTCACCGTCGAGGACGCGCGTAAAAGGGCCGAGGAGGTGAGCCCGGACGATATCTCCGACATCCTGTTCACCTCCGGCACCACCGGGCGCAGCAAGGGCACCCTGGTCGCGCACCGGCAGGCGCTGTCGGTGGTCAGGGGTTGGGCCGAATGCGCGACGCTGCGCGGCGACGACCGGTACCTGGTGGTGAATCCGTTCTTCCACAATTTCGGCTACAAGGCGGGCATCCTCGCCTGCCTGGTCACCGGGGCCACGATCGTTCCGCAGGCCAGCTTCGACGTGCCGCAGACCATGCGCCTGATCGGTGAGGAGCGGATCACCGTCCTGCCCGGACCGCCGACGATCTACCAGACCATCCTCGATTTCCCCGACCGCGCGCAGTTCGATCTGAGCTCGCTGCGCGTCGCCACCACGGGGGCGGCGACGGTGCCGGTGGTGCTCATCGAGCGGATGCGATCCGAACTCGACATCGATATCGTCGTCACCGCGTACGGGCTTTCGGAGGCCTCCGGCTTCGGGACCATGTGCAAACCCGACGACGACGCCGAGACCATCGCCAACACCTGCGGCGGGCCGATCGCGGGTTTCGAACTGCGGATCGGCGACGCGGGCGAGGTGCTGTTGCGCGGACCCAATGTGATGCTCGGCTATCTCGACGATCCCGAGAACACCGCGGCGACCATCGATGCGGACGGATGGCTGCACACGGGCGATATCGGCGTGGTGGACGAGCGCGGATACCTGCGCATCACCGACCGGCTCAAGGATATGTACATCTCCGGCGGGTTCAACGTGTATCCGGCCGAGGTCGAGCAGGCATTGGCACGGCTCGACGGGGTGGCCGAATCCGCGGTGATCGGCGTGCCCGATACCAGGATGGGCGAGGTCGGCAAGGCCTACGTGGTGCGCAAACCGGGGTCGACGGTGACCGAGGAACAGGTGCGCGCACACACCAAGGCCGTGCTCGCCAATTTCAAGGTGCCGCGATTCGTCGAATTCCGGGATCGATTGCCCTACAGCGCCGCCGGGAAAGTGCTCAAGCGCGAACTACGTGAGGAGAAGTGATGTCGGACGAGAACGGTGTTCCGGACGAGGGTGAGGTCGTCACCTACGAGACGCGCGGACCTATCGCGATAGTCACCTTGAATCGGCCCGACTACCGCAACGCGCAGAACTCGGTGATGACCTACGCCATCGACGCCGCTTTCGTCCGGGCCGTCGAAGATCCCGACGTCAAGGTGATCGTGCTGGCGGGCAACGGCAAACATTTCAGCGCCGGGCACGATATCGGCACCCCGGGGCGCGATCATCACGTGCGCTACCCGAACAAGGCGACGCTGTGGTGGGACCACGTGGACCGGGTCGGCGGCGACCAGCGTTTCTCCCGCGAGACCGAGGTCTACCTCGGCATGTGCAGGCGCTGGCGGGAGATCCCGAAACCGACCATCGCCATGGTGCAGGGCGCGTGTATCGCGGGCGGGCTCATGCTGGCCTGGGTCTGCGATCTGATCATCGCCTCCGACGACGCGTTCTTCTCCGATCCCGTCGTCCGGATGGGTATTCCGGGCGTGGAGTATTTCGCGCACCCGTGGGTCATGGGACCGCGCGCCGCCAAGGAATTCCTGTTCACGGGTGACCGTTTCGACGCCGCGCAGGCCAAGGAATGGGGCATGGTGAATCGGGTGGTGCCGCGCGCGGAACTGGAAGAACGCACGCTGGAACTGGCCGAGAAGATCGCCACCATGCCGCAATTCGGTCTCGCGCTGACCAAGAAGGCCGTCAACCAGGCCGAGGATCTGATGGGCATGCGCAGCGGAATGGATTCGGTTTTCGGACTTCACCATTTCGCGCACGCGCACAATGCCGAGATCGGGGCCGATTCGCTGGGCGGCATGAACGCCAAATCGATGAAGGCCGGAGCGACGACCGCAGACAAGACCGCGCAGAACGGAACACCGTAGTGGATCTGGATCTCGATCGGGCGACACGGGAATTCCAGGACGAGGTCCGCGAATTCCTGGCCGCCAACACGCCGAAGACACCGCTGCCGTCGATGGATACCGAGGCCGGTTTCGAGGCGCACCGCGACTGGGAACGCACCCTCGCCGACGCGCGACTCTCGGTCGTGTCGTGGCAGCGCGAATACGGCGGGCGCGACGCGTCGCTGCTGGAGTGGGTGCTCTTCGAGCAGGAGTACTACGCGGCGGGCGCACCGGGGCGGGTCAGCCAGAACGGCATCTTCCTGCTCGCGCCCACGCTGTTCGAACACGGCAGCCAGGAACAACTCGCACGCATCATGCCCAGGATGGCGCGCGGTGACGATATCTGGGCACAGGCCTGGTCCGAACCCGAGGCGGGCAGCGATCTGGCCGGAATCCGGTCGACCGCCAAGCGCACCGACGGCGGCTGGCTGCTGAGCGGACAGAAGACCTGGAGTTCACGCGCGGCCTTCGCGGACTGGGCCTTCGGCCTGTTCCGCAGCGATCCCGAGGCCGAACGGCATCGCGGACTCACCTACCTGATGTTCCCGCTCACCGCCGACGGCGTGACGGTGCGGCCGATTCCGCAGTTGGACGGCGAACCGGGTTTCGCGGAGATCTTCCTCGACGATGTATTCGTCCCCGATCGCGATGTGATCGGCGAACCGGGCGAGGGCTGGCGGGTGGCGATGAGCACCTCCAGTAATGAACGCGGCCTCTCGCTGCGCAGTCCCGGCCGTTTCAGCGCCACCGCACAGCGGCTCATCGACCTGTGGCTCGAACGCGGCGACCGCGCCAACACCGGTCAGCGCGATGCCGTCGTGGACGCCTGGATCGGCAGCGAGGCCTACCGCCTGCACACCTTCGGCACCGTCACCCGGTTGAACGAGGGCGGCAAACTCGGGGCGGAATCGTCGATCACCAAGGTGTTCTGGTCCGAACTCGATATCGCCATGCACGAAACCGCGCTGGAGGTCCTCGGGGACGCGGGCGAATACGCGAGTCCGTGGACCGACGGCTACCTGTTCTCGCTGTCCGGCCCGATCTACGCGGGCACCAACGAGATCCAGCGCAATATCATCGCCGAGCGGCTGCTCGGATTACCGAGAGGGAGCAGCCGATGAGGTTCGCGCTCAGCCCGGAACAGCTCGATTTCGGCACCAGCCTGCGCAAATTACTCGACGCCGGTCAGACCCCGGCGGCGGTGCGCGCCTGGGCGAGCGGTGATCCGCGGCCGGGCCGCGCTCTGCTGCGGCAGTTGGCCGGGGCGGGCGTGCTCGGGCTCGCGATCGAGGAGGCGCACGGCGGTGTCGGGGCCGAGCCGATCGATCTCGTCGTCGCATTCCAGGAATTCGGCCGCGCCGCCGCGCCCGGTCCGGCGGTGGAGACCGCGGCGGCGATACCCGCACTGCTACAGGCACTTCCACAATCGGACCTCGCCGCCCGCTGGCTGCCCGATTTCGCGGACGGCGCCACCCTCGGCACCGTGGCATTCGCCACGCCGGGGCGCGGTCCCGTCGCACTGGACGCCGATATCGCCGACGTCGTGCTGTTCGTCGACGGCGACAAGCTGTGCACGGCGCGACGCACCGGGCCCGTGCGCTCGATCGATCCGGCGCGTCGCCTGTTCCAGGTCGCCGCGGACGAAGTACTCGTCGAAGGTGAGCGGGTACTCGACGCGGGGGCGGCGGCATTCGACGCGGGGGCGCTCGCGGCCGCGGCGCAACTACTCGGGGCCGGGCGGGCGCTGTTGCACGCCTCGACCGAATACACCAAGCAGCGCAAGCAGTTCGGCAAAGCGATCGGTGAATTCCAGGCGGTCAAACAGAAACTCGCCGACGTGCTGATCGGCTTGGATCTGGCCGAACCGCTGCTGTTCCGCGCGGCGCTCACCACGACCGAACCGACCAGGAGCCGCGACGTGTCGGCCGCCGTGATCGCCTGCGGTGACGCCGCGTACGCCGCCGCCCGTGCCGCGCTCCAGGTGCACGGCGCGATCGGCTACACCGCCGAATACGATCTGTCGCTGTGGCTGACCAAGGTCACCGCCCTTCGGACCGCCTGGGGCACTCCGGATCTGCATCGCGCGCGGATCGCGCGGGCGCTGCGTGACGAAACCCTGCTCGAGCGCGCGTTGCGGGGCACCGCGTGAGCGCCGCCGAGCACCGGGAATTCACCGCCTCCGTGCGTGCCCTGCTGACCAAACACGCGACCAGCGCCGCCGTGCGCGCGGGGATGGACGCCGAACTCGGCTACGCCCCCGCGCTGTGGCGACTGCTGTCCGAGCAGATCGGCGTCGCGGCGCTCGCTATTCCCGAGGAGTACGACGGCGTCGGGGCCGGACTGATCGAATCATTGCTGGTGGTCGGCGAATTGGGCCGCACGCTGGCGAATGTCCCCATGCTGGGTTCGGCCGTGCTCGGCGTTCAGGCCGTGCTGCTCTCCGGTGACGGCGACGCCGCCGCGCGACTGCTGCCCGGTGTCGCGGCCGGTTCCACCATCCTCGCGGTGTGCTGGGCGGGCGCGGACGGCTGGGACGAGCCGGGTATCCACGCCGACGGGGAAACACTGTCCGGCACCGCGCATTATGTTCTCGACGGTCTGCCCGCCGACACTCTGATCGCGGTGACGACCTCGGGCCTGTTCGAGGTGTCCGCCGATGCCGAAGGGGTGTCCAGGCGCGCGGTCGCGACCATGGATCCGACCAGGAAACTGGCCGAGATCACCTTCGACACGGTGTCCGCCCGCAGGCTCGGTGACCGCGATCCCCTCGTCGTCGCGGCGCGATTGCGGGAGGTCGCGTGGGCGGCGGTCGCGGCCGAACAGGTCGGCGCGGCACGACGGTGTCTCGAGCTGACCGTCGAATACACCGGATCGCGGGTCCAGTTCGGCCGGGCGATCGGCAGTTTCCAGGCGCTCAAGCACCGGATGGCCGATATGTATGTGCTGGTGGAATCGGCCGAGTCCGCGTCACAGGCGGCCACCGCGGCGGTGGCCGAGGGCAGCGAGTCGGCGGCGGAGGACGTCTGGGCGGCGCGTATCCACTGCTCGGAGACGTTCACCACGGTTGTGTCGGAAATGGTGCAGATGCACGGCGGTATCGCCATCACCTGGGAACACGACGCCCATCTGTTCTTCAAACGGGCGCACGGCGACGCCCAACTGTTCGGCACACCGCGCAGGCCACTCACGCACTCGGCCTGATCGATACACAGTTATCCCCAGGGGTTCGACACTCCTGGGGATAATTCGTGCGGGTCCGGTGACGACCCTCACCGGGAATAGATAGTTAGCTTATGTAATAATATTTAGGTGCAGCTGCCCCCGGTGACTCCCATAGAAGACAGCGTGGTCGACCTCCTCGTCACCGCGGGCAGGCTCACCCGGCTGGCCGGGGCGAGCGGCGGCGACGATCTGCCGCGTGCCGTCCTCCGAGCACTCGCGGTGCTCGAAGAACACGGCGCGATGCGGGTCAGCGAATTCGCCCGAATCGATCGATGTTCACAGCCGGCGGCAACGGCGCTGATCGGCAGACTCGTCGCGGACGGATACGCCACCCGAAGCAAGGACCCGGAGGATTCCCGGGCCGTCGTCGTCACCCTCACCCCGGCCGGACGCGATCGCCTCCACCGTGCGCGCCGCCGCTACGGCGCCACCTTCGCGAGCAGGCTGGCCGAATTCGATCCGGCGCGTCTGGCTCGCATGGAAGCCGATCTGAAAGACCTGCTCGACGCATTGAAGAGCGCTCCGCCACAGCACTATTCGACCTAGAGGTGATCCCATGACAGTGACCGCGCCCGACGCCGATCTCACCGCGCGCACCGCGCCGAGATCCAGACAGCCCAAAGCCGTCTGGGCCGTCGCCTTCGCCAGCGTCATCGCCTTCATGGGTATCGGACTCGTTGATCCCATCCTGAAGCCGATCGGCGAACAGCTGCACGCCTCGCCATCGCAGGTATCGCTGCTGTTCACCAGCTACATGCTGGTGACAGGGGTGGCCATGCTGATCACCGGTGTGGTGTCGAGCCGCTTCGGCGCGAAGAAGACCCTGCTGGCCGGGCTCGCGATCATCGTCGTGTTCGCGGCGCTGGCCGGAATGTCGGACACGGTCGCGCAGATCATCGGCTTCCGCGCGGGGTGGGGTCTTGGCAACGCCCTGTTCATCGCCACCGCGCTCGCCACCATCGTCGGGGCGTCCACCGGCGGCGTCTCGCGCGCGATCATTCTCTACGAGGCGGCGCTCGGCATCGGCATCGCGACCGGTCCGCTGGTCGGCGGCCTGCTCGGCGGAATCAGCTGGCGCGGACCGTTCTTCGGCGTCTCGGTGCTCATGGTCATCGCCTTCGTCGCCATCGTCACCCTGCTGCCGGACGGACCGAAACCGGCCCATCACACCTCGATCACCGCGCCTTTCGCGGCGCTGCGCCATCGCGGCCTGCTGACGGTCAGCATCACCGCGCTGCTCTACAACTTCGGCTTCTTCACCCTGCTCGCCTACACCCCGTTCCCGCTCGACATGGGCACCTACGCCATCGGATTCATCTTCTGCGGCTGGGGCATCCTGCTCGCCGTCGCGTCGGTCTTCCTCGCCCCTCGCCTGCAGAAGCGCTTCGGCACGCTGCCGATGATGGGGGTCTCGCTCGGACTGTTCGCCGCCGATCTCGCGGTCATGGCCGTCTTCGCCGAACACAAGCCGGTACTGATCGCGGGAACCGTCGTCGCGGGCCTGTTCCTCGGTGTGAACAACACACTGATCACCGAAGCCGTCATGATCTCCGCTCCGGTCGAGCGAGCGACCGCCTCGGCCGCGTACAGCTTCGTCCGCTTCGCGGGCGGTGCGGCGGCCCCCTACCTCGCGGGCAAACTCGGCGAGCACAATATCGGCCTGCCGTTCTGGGTCGGCGCGGCGTGCACGGCGGCGGCGGTGCTGGTGCTGGCGTCCGGGCGAGCGGCACTGGCCCACCTCGACGAACACGATCCGGCGGCGCACAGCGTCGACGAGGCACGGGCGATCACCGTCGGCGACTGACCCCGGACCTCTCGACGTAGGTGGACACCGATCCGGGCGGAACCACGGCGTCATCGCAGATCGGCGAACGTGACACCGGCGGCAGGCGCCGCCCGGTCGGGAAATCGCGGAGTAGCGTCGAGCGGTATGGGCGATGCGCAGCGTGGGCGGGTCACACTGGAAACCGGCAAGAAGCGGGTCAGGGTCTATCTGGGCGGGCATCTGGTCGCCGACTCGATCCGGCCGGTGCTGGTGTGGGAGAACCCGCACTATCCCACCTATTACCTGCCCGCCGCTGACGTGTTCGCGACGCTGGAGGCCAGCGGTACGAGCAAACACTCCCCCAGTCGCGGTGACGGCACCGGATACGACGTCGTCGTGGCGGGGATCACGGCGGAGAACGCCGCGTTGCGCTACCACGATTCGCCGATCCCCGAACTCCAGGAGCTGGTACGGCTGGAGTGGGACGCGATGGACGAATGGTTCGAGGAGGACGAACCCGTCTACGTACACCCACGGAATCCGTATTCGCGCGTGGACATCCTGGCCGGCTCACGCCATATCCGCGTGGAGATCGACGGCGTCACCGTCGCCGATTCGCGCGCCGCGCGCATCCTGTTCGAAACCGGCCTTCCCGCACGGTATTACCTGCCGCTGACCGACGTCCGCACCGATCTGCTGTCGACCTCCGACACCCACACCAGCTGCCCCTACAAGGGCAATGCCGACTACTGGAACGTGCGGGTCGGCGACACCGAATACGCGGACTACGTGTGGATCTACCGCACCCCGGTCGCGGAGAGCCAGAAGATCGCCGGGCTCGCCTGTTTCTACAACGAGAAGGTCGACATCTACGTCGACGATGTGCTCCAGGAACGGCCGAAGACGCCGTTCAGCTGATCGAAAGTGTCGGCGGGGTACCGGTTCTCGCTCGGGCGAGCTGTGGACACGTCGAACGCGACCGACGGATCGCTCGGGTGCCCGCGTCGGCCGTCATACGCCGACGACCTCGGGACAACCGGCCGGGGAACTCCCGTCGAGATCCACTGCGCGTTCCTCGTCGCCCGCCGTCGACGCTGTGCGGCGGGTACAAGCGCGTGTGACGCTTGCCGACCGGCCAGAGCTCACCGGTACCCGGCGAGACCGTCGGCGAGCTCGGCACTGTCGTTGTCGTGGTGTCCGGCGAGTGCCTGCTGGAGAGCGAAAGTCGCACGGATAGCGGTGATGCGCCGCACGAGATCGGGACGGCTCGACGGTGTCGTCGGGGTTTGCGCGCCATCGGTGACGGCAGGATCGGACAGCTCGACGAGCCTGTTCAGGAATCGATGGCCGAAGGTCGCGCTCAGAGCCGCGTAGTCCTCGGCCCGGTCCGCGAGGCAGGCGGAATCCCAGTCGACGACGCCGACGAGGCGAGGACCGGTGGAACTTCTTTCCCAGAGCAGATTCTCGCCGCCAAGATCGCCGTGGACGAGCGCGTTCGTGCGGTACGGCAGCGAGTCGAGCGCGGCCAGTTCGGCATCGGCTCGGAGGCGGCCTTCCGCTGACATGAGGGGGTACAGACGGGTGCGGATATCGTCGGCGAACCGGCCCCAGCGGTCGGGGTGAGCGGGGGGAATCGCTGCGGGCCATTGGGAATCCGCGCCGCCCGAAGCTACCGACGATCGCCGCCCGAAATCGAACCCGGCGGGCAGGTCCGAGCGAACGGTGTCGACGTCGCAGTCGAGTACCGAGCGCCCGGCCGCCACCGAGTACAGCGCGGCGAGTACGGCGTGACAACCGCGCACCACGGCGGCCGCCACGGCCGGGTCTTCGAGGGTGGCGGGGTCGAGCGGCGCACCGGGAACCAGTGTCGTGACCAGATACGCCGGATCACCGGAGACGTCCAGCGCCAGTGGTTTCGGAACGAGGACGCCGATATCGACACCGGTGAGCGCCGCCAATCGAGCCGCGCGGTCCGGGAGTCGTCGCGCGGCGGCGGGTGTACGGGCCAGGCAGACGACGATCTCCGAACCCATGACGACGGTATGGAATTGGCCTTCGCGCACCTCCGTCACCTCATCGCCGCGCAGCAGCCGAGCGAGTAGCGTGCGATGACCGTCGAGTACCGCGCGGACCGAGCGGTGGCCGAGCCGACGGGTCATACCGCGATGAGCGGGGTTTCGTCGGTGGTGTGGCGGTACCGGCCCGGGGCCAGCCCGTATTCGCGTTTGAAGGCTTTGGCGAAGGCGAATTCGGAGGTGTAGCCGACTTTTCGGGCGATCGCGCTCAGGGCGGCGTCGGTGTCGCGGAGCAGTCGGGCGGCGGTGAGCATGCGCCAGCGAGTGACGTAGGCGAGTGGGGGTTCGCCGATGGTGGCGGCGAACCGACGGGCCAGGGTGGCGCGGGACACGCCCGCGATATCGCTGAGATCGGAGACCGTCCACGCGCGGGCCGGTTCTTCGTGCACCGCGCGCAGGGCGACGGCGACGGCCGGGTCGGCGAACGCGGCGGCCCAGCCGGTGGCGTGTTCGGTGGCCTGCTGGTCGAACCAGGAGCGCAGGGCGAAGAGCAGCAGCATTTCCAGTAGCGCGGGGACCACGGCGTCGCTGCCGAGTCGGGGTTCGGTCATCTCGGCGGCGAGCAGGTCGACCGCGCCGCGCAGCGCGGGATCGCGGCGGGAGTCGGCGGGGAGGTGGATGAATTCGGGGAGTTCGTCCAGCAGTGGGTGGCTGCGCTGCCTGCCGAGTCCGTACGCGCCGCAGAGCAATGCGGTCCTGTTCCCCGAACCCGGGATATAGCGGGGTTCGCCGGGAATCGCGACTTCGGTGACCGGGCTGCCGAGGTCGTCGACGAGGTAATGGTCGGCGCCGCGCGGCATGAACAACACGTCTCCTGTCGCCAGCGCGAGGGGTACACCCGCCGCGGGCATCCCGACGGGCCTGCGCGGTGACTCCGGGAGAAGCCGGTTGGAGTGCGTGACGACACCCGGTTCCGAGGAGACCGGCGCCGTGCCGGACGCCGCCGAACCTGGCGCTGTACCGAACGTTGTCGAACCCTGCTCCGTGCCGAACGCCGCGGGCCCGACGCTGCTCGGACGTGATCCGATCCGCGATGCCCGAGCACCGGCACGATTCGCCGCCCCAACGGGCGATGTTTCGAGAGTTCCTGTGCCGATGGGCGATTCGGACACATTCCGCAGCGAAGCGACGGTCACACCGGCGGGCGGGATCAGGTAACACGACCCCTCCAGCACGACGTGGAACCCCGCACCCGGCACCACCGGGTACTCCCGCCCCCACGGCGCGTGCCGGACGAACATGCCCGAGGCGGGGTTGCCGGTACGGATCGCGGCGACGGTTTCACTGAGGACGTCCACCGCACCAGCCTAGCGTCGATATGAGTGTTTCGGACATCGAAGAGAGCGATTCAGCCATTCAAAGGCTCAGCGAATCGCCATACGGTGGGTTCATGACAACGACGAAAACCACCATCGCCGTCTACGGTGCCTCCGGCATCACCGGCGGTCACATCCTCGGGGAACTGCGCCGACGCGGACTCACCCCGATCCTGGTCGGCCGGGACGCGGCACGATTGCGCGCCGCCGCCGACGCGGCGGAACTGACGGACGCGCAAATCACGGTCGCCGCTCTCGGTGACCACGACGCGCTGGTCGCCGCCTTCTCCGGTGCGGACGTGGTGATCAGCGCCCTGCCCGCCTACGTGGACAACGGCGAACCGGTGCTCGCGGCCGCCATCGACGCGGGCGCGCACTACACCGACGTGTCGGGCGAACAACTGTTCCTGAAGCGGGTTCTCGACGTGTACTCCGCGCGCGCCGAAGCCGCAGGGGTGACGGTGATCTCGGGGGTCACCGACAACAGCCTGCCCGCCGACCTGCTGGCCTACCTGACGTCGCGCCGGGTCGCGGGCCCCGCCGACATCGTCATCAGCCACCTGAGCAAGAGCGGCGGAAACGGGTCGAAAGGCAGCGCGCGAACGGTTCTCGCCGGACTCGACTGGTTCCGTTCGGGCGGCTGGCACTACGCGGACGGCGAATTGCGCACCGGCACGACGGCCCGGCACCCCGAGATGACCTTCCCCGGCGACAGCATGCCGACGGCGGTATCGAAATTCCCGCAGCCGCCGGTGCTCACCATCCCCCGTCACTCGGAGGTCTCCTCCGTCGAAGGCGTGGTCGCGACCTCGATTCTCGACCAACTCGGCGGGTTCACCGCCGAGATCGTCGACTCCCTGCCCGAGACACCGAGCGCGGACCTGCGCTACGACCTCGTCGTCGACGCGTACGGGTCCGACGGTGCGCGAGTCCGCGGCGTCGTCAGCGGGGTGGACTCCTACCGCGACTCCGCTCTGCTGACGGTCGAGATCGCGGTCCGACTGGCCCGAGGCGAGGCGAAACCGGGCGCGCTCGCACCGGCGGAGGCGTTCGACGCGGTGCGGATCCTGGACTCGCTCGAACAGTTCGGCATCACGTGGCGGATCGAGTGACAGCGTGGCCGTCGGGCATAGTCGGGTGATGACCGAGAATCGACCCGACTTGGCCGCGGCATTGGATCTGGCTCCGCACCCGGAAGGCGGCTGGTATCGGGAAACCTGGCGCAGCGCCGTGGAATTCGCCCCCGAGGGATATGCCGGATCGCGAGCGAGCGCGACCGGGATCTATTTCCTTCTGATGCCGGGAGAGCGGTCCGCCCCGCACACGGTCACCTCCGACGAGGTGTGGCTCTGGCACCGGGGCGGGCCGCTCGTGCTCGATATCGGCGGTGCCGAGGTGATACTCGGGCCCGACGTCGAGCGGGGGCAGGTGCTCCAGGCGGTGGTGCCGGGCGGGGTCAGCCAGGCGGCGTGGCCGTTGGGGGCGGACTACGCGCTGGTCAGTTGTATCGTCTCGCCCGGATTCGACTTCGCGGATTTCCGACTCGACTGAATATCCGGCCTCAGCGGTCATTCGCGCCGCGAACGGGCAGGATCCCGCGTTCCCGGCCGCAGAATGTCCGCTGCGACCGGGGTGCGCTCACCGGACTTCGATGACCCCCTCGTCCACCGCCCACTTGATGGTCTTCTCCAGATGCGGGCAGGAGTCGGGACGGCCGGGCGCATTGCCCTTGGCCGCCAGTTCGGCATAGACCGGGCAGTGGGCGGCGGGATTGTCCGTCCACTGCACCGAGGTCTGATGCGAGCTCGCCTTGCGCACCAGCACGCGACTGTGGCAGGTGTGACAGTTCAGCGGCGTGAGCCCGTCCTCCAGGTAGCGCTTCCTGTCGGCGACGGTCTGGGACTGCACTTCGGCTCGCCGCGCGGGCTGATCGGCGAAATCGGGTGCCTTGGCCCAGCTCGACGACATCAGACACTCGCCTCCTGGGCCGCGTCGGCCGCGTCGGATTCGGCCTTGCGTCGCAGATTCTCCGCGACCTCGGCCTCCCACGCCTCGTTGGCCTTGGTGGTGTCGACCTCGAATTCGAAACGCTGGGTCATCTTGTCGGTGACCTCGGCGAGGTCGACGTAGAACTGGTCGTACCAGCGGCGCAGCTGGTAGACGGGGCCGTCCTCCTCGCACAGCAGCGGATTCTCGACCTTGGACTTGTGCTTCCAGATCTCGACGTCCTGGAGGAAGCCGACGCTGATGCCCTCGGTCATCTTCGCCGCCAGTTTGTCGGCGGTCGGGCCGTCGACGCCCTGCGGCTTCTCCAGCGTGATCCCCCACTGGAGTACGAACGAATCCTGCGTCACCGGGTAGTGGCAGTTGATCAGGACGCTCTTGACCTCGTATCCGCTGTAGACATTGACCAGCGGGTTGATCATGTAGGAGGGTCCGAAATAGGACGCCTCCGATTTCAGCAGGGTGTCGCCGCTGTACTTGGACGCCATGCCGATATCGGGCCTGCCCTTGGTCTCCAGGAACTGGGTGGCGATATGACCTTCGAAGACGTTCTTGAAATAGGTCGGGAAGGCGAAGTGGATGTAGAAGAAGTGCGCCATGTCGACCACGTTGTCGATGATCTCGCGGCAGTTGGCGCCCTCGATCAGCATCGAATTCCAGGTCCAGTCCGTCCAGCCGCTGTCGAGTTGCTCGACCGGGCCGCCCTGCTCGTCGGTGTAGGGGCCGACGATATGCGGGATGGTGACCTCCGGCGGCGGCTGGCTGCCCTCGTGGTCGTGCCAGACGAACAGCTGACCGTTGCGTTCCAGCGTGGTCCATTTGCGGGTCCGCGCCAGCGGCGGCACCCGGCGCGCGTACGGAATCGCCGAGCATTTGCCGTTGGTGCCCGACCAGCGCCAGTCGTGGAACGGGCAGGCGATATCGTCGCCCTTCACCTCGCCCATCGACAGGTCGCCGCCCATATGCCTGCAATAGGCGTCGAGCACGCGCAGTTCGCCCTCGCTGTCGGCCCAGACCACGAGTTTGGTGCCGAAGACGCTCACCGCGTGCGGCTTGCCGTCCCGGAAGTTCTTGGCAAGGCCGATGCAGTGCCATCCCCGCGCATACCGGGTCGGCACCGAGCCGACATCCAGCTCGCGGACTTTCGCACCGCTCCCCTGTGGGGTAACCGCCATCGCGAATCCTCCTCCTTCTGTACTAGAACACGTTACAAAAATGTCGCGTTCGACGCCAGCGATTCCGCTCACTTCCAGCACATGTCCATGTTTTACCCGCGTGGAACACCGGTTCTCGACATAAATAAGAACCTGTTCTAGTCTCAGAGGCAAATGAGTACCGGTTACCAATCCGACCAGGCAGGAGCAGGTCCCGAGATGACGCAAGAAGTGACCGAACGGGTCGAAGCGCTGTTGCCGACGCTGCGCGAGAAGGCGCAGGAGGCCGAGGACCTGCGGCGGCTGCCCGACGAGACCGTCAAGGCGCTACAGGAGACCGGGTTCTTCCGGTTGTTGCAGCCCACCCAGTGGGGCGGCTACGCGGCCGATCCCGTCGTTTTCTACGACACCGTGCGCAAGATCGCGAGCGCGTGCGGTTCCACCGGATGGGTCGCGGGCATCATCGGCGTGCACAACTGGCATCTGGCGCTGTTCTCGCAGGAGGCGCAGCAGGACGTCTGGGGTGAGGACACCGAGGTCCGCATCTCCTCGTCCTACGCCCCGATGGGCGCTGGCGTGGTCACCGACGGCGGCTACACCGTCAACGGTTCGTGGGCCTGGTCCTCGGGATCCGACCACGCGGACTGGGTGGTCGTCGGCGGCCCGGTCATCAAGGACGGCAAGCCCGTCGACTTCGGCAGCTTCCTCATCCCCCGCTCCGAATACCGCATCGATGACGTCTGGAATGTGGTCGGCCTGCGCGGCACCGGCTCCAACACCATCGTGGTCGAGAACGTCTTCGTGCCGCGGCACCGCTTCCTCAGCTTCCGCGCGATGAGCGAACTGAAATCGCCCGGCCTGGAACAGAACACCGACCCGGTGTACAAGATGCCCTGGGGCACCATCCACCCCACCACCATCTCCACGCCCATCGTCGGCATGGCCTACGGCGCGTACGCCGCGCACGTGGAACACCAGGGCAAGCGCATCCGCGCCGCCTACGCCGGGGAGAAGGCCAAGGACGATCCGTTCGCCAAGGTCCGCATCGCGGAAGCCGCCAGCGATATCGACGCCGCGTGGCGTCAGCTCTCGGGCAATATCGCCGACGAGTACGCGCATATCGTCGCCGGTGAGGAAGTGCCTTTCGAGCTGCGGCTGCGCGCCAGGCGCGACCAGGTCCGCGCCACCGGACGCGCCATCGCCTCGATCGACAAGCTGTTCGAGAGCTCCGGCGCCACCGCGTTGGCCAACGGCACACCGCTACAGCGATTCTGGCGAGACGCCCACGCCGGGCGGGTGCACGCAGCCAACGATCCCGAACGCGCCTACACGGTCTTCGGCTCCGGCGAATTCGGCCTGCCGATCACCGACACCATGGTCTAGGAGGACCTTGTCGTGACCTCGACGGTGGAACTCACCTACGAATCCACTTCCAAGTACGCCCAGGTGCGTCCCGATCTCCGACTGCACTACCACGAGGCCGGGGTCGGCAACGGGCCGACGATCGTGCTGCTGCACGGCGGCGGCCCCGGCGCGTCCTCGTGGTCGAATTTCTCCCGCAACATTCCGGTGCTGGCGCGGAATTTCCACGTGCTCGCGGTGGACCAGCCCGGATTCGGGCGCTCGGACAAGCCGACCGAGCACCCGCAGTACTTCGTGCACAGCGCCTCGGCGCTGAAGGATCTGCTCGATCACCTCCGGATCACCGAACGTGTTCACCTGCTGGGCAATTCGCTCGGCGGCGGGGCCGCGGTGCGTTTCGCGCTCGACTACCCCGAACTCGCGGGCAAACTCGTGCTGATGGGTCCGGGCGGGCTCAGCGTGAACGTCTTCGCGCCCGACCCGACCGAGGGCGTGAAGAATCTGGCGAAGTTCAACTACGAACCGACCAGGGCGAATCTGGAAGCGTTCCTGCGGATCATGGTCTTCGACCAGTCGCTGATCACCGAGGAACTGATCGACGAACGCTTCGAATCGGCGCGGCAGCCCGAATCGTTGGCGGCGACCAGGGCCATGGGTAAATCGTTCTCCGGAGCCGATTTCGAACAGGGCATGCTCTGGCGCGACGCCTACAAACTGCGCCAGCCGGTGCTGTTGATCTGGGGCCGGGAGGACCGGGTCAACCCGCTCGACGGCGCGATCGTGGCCACCAAACTGTTGCCGAGGGTGCAACTGCACGTCTTCGGCGGCTGTGGACACTGGGCGCAGTTGGAGAAATTCGACGAATTCAACCGACTGGCCTCGGATTTCATCGCCGGTTCGCGCGGCAAGGAGCGATGATGGACCACGATCGCGCGGCGCTCGCGGGCACCGGCCGAGCGTCCGGCAACACTCAGGAGACGTGATGGGTATTCGATCACTGGGGTATCTGCGCATCGAGACCGCGAATATGGCGGCGTGGCGCGAATACGGGCTCAAAGTGCTCGGGATGGTCGCGGGCAACGGCACCGATCCCGAATCGCTGTATCTGCGGATGGACGAATTCCCGGCCCGGCTGGTCATCGTGCCGGGCGAACGGGAACGGCTACTGGTGTCCGGCTGGGAGACCGCGAACGCCGGTGAACTCCAGGATGTCCGGGATCGGCTCGACGCGGCGGGGGTGCCCTTCAAGGAGGGCACCGCGGCGGAGAAACTCGACCGGCGCGTCGACGGGTTGATCCGGTTCGAGGATCCCTCCGGCAATACGCTGGAAGCCTTCCACGGGGTCGCGCTCGAATCCCGACGCCTGGTCACCCCGTACGGGCACCGGTTCGTCACCGAGGAACAGGGTCTGGGCCACGTCGTCCTGAGCACCACCGACGACGCCGCCGCGCTGGTCTTCTACCGCGACGTCCTGGGCTTCCGGTTGCGCGATTCGATGCGGATGCCGCCGCAGATGGTCGGGCGTCCGGCCGACGGCGAACCGGCCTGGCTGCGGTTCTTCGGCTGCAACCCGCGCCATCATTCGCTGGCCTTCCTGCCGCTGCCGACCCCGAGCGGGATCGTGCACCTCATGCTGGAGGTCGAGAACGCCGACGACGTGGGTCTGGCGCTGGATCGCGCGCTGCGCAAGAAGGTTCCGATGTCGGCGACGCTCGGACGGCACGTCAACGACAAGATGCTGTCGTTCTACATGAAGACGCCCGGCGGTTTCGACGTCGAATTCGGTTGCGAGGGACTCGAAGTCGAGGACGATTCGTGGATCGCCAGGGAATCGACCGCCGTGAGCCTGTGGGGTCACGACTTCACGGTCGGCATGAAACCGCAATGACGGACGGGGTCGGCGAAACCGTGGCGGACCCGGCGGCGGGTCCGGTGATCGACGCGCGCCAGTTCCGGAACGTACTCGGCCAATTCTGCACCGGCATCACCGTGATCACCACGTTCGACGGCGATGGAACCCCCGTGGGGTTCGCGTGCCAGTCCTTCGCGGCGCTGTCGCTGGAACCGCCGCTCGTCCTGTTCTGCCCGACCAAGAACTCGCGGTCCTGGGCGGCGATCGAACGGTCGGGGCGGTTCTGCGTCAACGTCCTCGCCGAGGAACAGCAGCCGACCTGCGCCCGGTTCGGCTCCCGCGAACCCGATAAATTCGCCGGAATCCCGTGGCGCACCTCCGATTTGGAACTCCCGCTACTAGACGACGCGCTGGCCACCATCCAGTGCGTGGTCGACAGCGTGATCGACGGCGGTGACCACTACATCGTGATCGGCCGCGTGCAGGCCCTGTCGGAATCCACCGATTCCGGCAGACCCCTGCTGTTCTACCGAGGCCAGTACACCGCCATCGAACCGGACAAGACCACCCCGGCCCCCTGGCGAGCCGACCTGGACCACTTCCTCACCACCACCACCCTCGACACCTGGCTCTGACCACAGCGAACAGCCGCGCGCCACCGCGCGGCTGTTCGGCGTTCGGGGTCAGGCGGAGGCTGCGCGGAGGGCGAACCAGCCGGTGGTGGGGTCGGCGTAGCCGTGGTAGAGCAGGGGGATGCCCTGGTCGACGTCGAAGTGACGGTAGATGGCGAGCATGGCCTGGCGGACGGCGTAGTCCTGGAAGTCGTCGACGCGGCGGGGGCCGATGGGGTGTTCGGGGAGCAGGGACAGGCGGGCCATGTCGTCGGAGTCCGCGGTGTCGAGGCCGACCGGGATCGGGTCGTCGATGAGGTGGTCGTGCAGGATGGCGCGGGTGCGGTCGTAGTCGGGCAGGCGGGCGGACAGGGCGGGAAGGGCACGGAATTCGGCGCGGACCGAACTGTGCGGGTCGACCTGGGTCTGGATCAGGGTCATCAGATCCGGGCGCGGCATCGTCAGGCCCGCGCGCAGCGGTGTCTGTTCGAGGAGGTGCAGCATGCAGCCGCCGTGCACGAGTGGTTCGGGGACCAGGAATGCCGCCAGCACCGGATCGGCGTATTCGCGGCAGGTGAGACAGGCTTTCACCTGGGTCGGATCGGTCATGCTGATCTCCCTCCGGGAGGGGCGTCGATCGCTCGCTCCGACTCGCGGGCGACCACCGAGAGTATGCGTTGAGCGCCGAACGCGCGTACATCTCGCACCGCCCGACCAGATCTGCCCTGCCAGTATAGGGGCGCGGACACCCCCCGCGGCAGGTCCGGAAGACAACGATCAGGCGCGCGGACGCACGGTGACCTCGGCGCAGGTCGCGGCGTCGGGGGATTCCTCGGCCAGGAATACGGTCTGCGCCATCATCCGGAATCCGGACATCTGCTCGCGGAAGACCTCGATGGATTCCTCCGGGTGCACCGAATCGATCACCGCGTGCGGACCGAAGGCATTGAACTGATGACTCACCCCGCGCGGAATCTGCATATCCATGAAGGAACAGGGCGGCACGATCACGTTGTATCGGGGGCGGTGCACGCCGGGCCGGGTGTCGGGCAGATCGTCGATGAACCGTTCGGGGTGGAACGGGGTCACGCCTTCGACGTGATTCACCTCGAACGGTGACAGACTGCTGACCCGGATACGGGTGTCGGGACCGGTCATCATGCGCACGAAACGCAGGCCGGTGTGCAGGTGCATGCGCGAACAGATACCGCGTTCGCCGACATCGTAGAAATCCATCAGGTACCGGTCGGCGAAGAATCCGTCGAAGGGCTTCTCGATCATGTAGACATCGCCCTCCTCGAAGGTCTGCGAGCGGACGATCCCGTCGACATCGGGTGTGGTCGCGACGCGCAGGGTTTTCGCCTTCCTGACGATCTCGGCGAAGGTCTGCACGACCACGAGGGCGACCTCGGCGGGGAAGGTCGCGACGGGCGTCACGATATTGCGGCCCGCGTCTTCGAAGTCGGCCACCTCGTGGATCTCGTTCTCGTCGTCCGCGGTGTTCTTGATCCGGGGATCGGACATGGGGTGGTGGCTCCTCTCACGGACCGACGTCGAATGCTCGCAACCACAGTTCCAGCGAGAGCACCAGCCACAGTTTGCCGCCCTGACGTGGCAGCAGCGCGCCGTCCCCCCGCAACCAGGCCCGGATGGTGTCCTCGCGGAACAGTCCGCGAGCCCGCGCGGAGCGGCCGAGCAGCAGATCGTGGCCGAGGTCGCGCAGCGGACCGGCCAGCCACTGCTGCACCGGCACCCGCATTCCGCTCTTGGGGCGGTCGACGATGGTCGCGGGCAGCAGATCCCGGACCGCCTCCTTGAGAATCCATTTCTCGGTGGCGCCCGCGAGTTTGAAACGCGGCGGAACCCGGAATGCGTGGTCGATGACGGCGCGGTCGAACAGCGGCGCGCGTCCCTCCGATCCGCTTGCGGCGGTGAGCCGTTCGACCTTGGTGAGGATGTGGTGCGCGCCCTTGGTGCGCAGATTCGTGTGCAGCAGCTGGTTGAGCAGACTCGTCATCGCGCCCTGGGTGAGGGTGGGCGCGAGCAGGTCGGTCAGGGGCGGCGCGTCGGTGAGCGCGGCGAGCACATCGGGGTTGAGCAGGACCGGAAGGTCGCCGTAGCATTTGCGGTAACTGTCGAGGTAGGCGTGGGCCCTGGCGGTCGGATCCAGATCGTCGCGGGTGAGTTCGAAGATCAACATGGGCAGGTTCTTCGGACCACCGAAGACCGGATCGCCGCCCTCGCCGTTGAGCACGACCCGCGCGCCGTCGGCGGCCGCGGCTTCGGCGAGCAGCAGATTGGGGACCGTCAGCGGATCGCCGACCGGGCAGTCGAGCAGTGCCACCGTCTCGGCCAGCCGGGCCGCGACGGTCTCCCCCGGCACCGTCAGCACGCGATGCTCGGTATGGCAGTGCGCGGCGACGAGTCCGGAGTAGGCGAGTTCGTTGGGCGTGGTGCCGGTGAAGGCGATCGAATACGAACGCACCGTCTGATCGTGGTTCTTGGCGGCGAGTGCGGTGACCAGACTGCTGTCGATACCGCCCGAGAGCAGCACGCCGACCGGTTCGCCCACTGGCAGGCGTCGCACGGTGGCGTCCTCCAGCAGGGCGCGCAGGTCGAGCGCGTGCGCGGCGGCGGAACGGTCATCGGCGGCTTCGGCGGGCTCCCAATAGCTTTCCTCGACCGAGGTGCCGTCGGGACGCAGGCGGAGGCAGCGACCGGGAAGGGCCTCGTGGACGTCGCGGAAGAGGGTTTCCCGGCCGGGGAGGTAGGCGAAGGTGAGGAACGAGCGCACGGCGGGCAGGTGCAGGCCGGTGCGCAGCGCGGGCCAATCGGCCACGGCGCGAATCGAACCCGACGCGGCCCACGCGCGGCCCGCTCGGGCGTAGAAGAGAGTGCGGGTGCCGACGTGGTCGCGCAACAGCACGAGATCGGTGCCGTCGGCGACGGCGAGGACGAACATGCCGTCGGCGCGGGCGATTCCGGCGTTGCCGAAACGCGCGTACATCCGCAGCAGCAGTTCGCCGTCCGCGGCATCAGGAGGTGGCGCGTCGGCACCGAGCGCGGCGCGTAGTTTCGCGGCGTTGAGCAGGGTGACCGCGCCGACGGCGGTCAGCTCACCCGCGGTGAAATATCCGGCGGGCGCGCCGGATCCCGGGAGTAGCCCCAGGGCGTGACGATCGGTCACGGCGACCGGGTCGCCACCGACCGCACGGACGGACCCCGACGGATCGTCCGAGGTCAGGAACGCGCACCAGCGAGACATGGCTCTCCCCTAACCGAAATCGCCGCCGCCGTCATCGGAGTCGTCACCCCAGTCGCCGTAATCGTCGGAACCGCCGTCGGAACCGGAGGGTTGCGTCGCCGCCTGTCTGCGCAATTCGTCCTCCTCGGCCGCCGACATGAAATCCGGCGGCATGATCAGACCGCCGAGCAACGCGCCGCCCGCCACCGCGGCGAGGATCGCGCCGAGCCTGCCGCCGAAAGAGGAACGGTTGACGGTGAGCAGTCCGTCGCTCCACAGGGTGCGGCCGTACCCGGATTCCCTCCCGTACAGCACGGTCCCGTTGCTGAAGACGCGTTTCACCATGGTGCGGCCCAGCGGTTCGTCGATTCCGGAAGTGCCGCGGTCGTCTCGCCAGGACACCGTGGTGCCGGGCCCGCGCGAACGCCACTCCTGCCGACCGTCGGAATAGCGCCGGTGCACGGTGCCGTCGGTGAGCAGTTCATCGGAATAGGTGACTTGCCGTCGCACCGACATGAGCAGCCCCTTTCATGCGGTGGGCCAGGTCAGGAAACCGGTCGTGCGGACGCGGCCCCATTGCGTCCCGCTGCGCGGACGGACCTCGCGCACGAGGCGGTGCACGGTGCGCAGTAGCGAGGCCGGGCGGACCGCGGCGACCTCGACGTATCTGTTCCGGCGCAGCCACGCGCTTTCCCACGGGTCGACCGTGGATTCGAGATCTGCCTCGTTTCGCACCGGCAGGTGGGTCGAGTGCAGGGAACCCGCCTGACGGGGACGAAGTCCCAGCGGTACCACGCGCACTCCGTCGGGGATCGAGGTCAGCGCGCGCACGCGATCGGGGAAAGCCAGACCGTGGGCGCTCGCGTCGTGGAGCAGATACACGGCGGACCCTTCGACCAACTCAAGCATTCCCGCGACGCGCGGATCCAGCGGGAGTTCGGCGGCGCTCAGCACCGGACAGGCCGATTCCATCGGAACACCGTTGGCGCGCAACATCTGCGCGATGTCGTCGGATTCGCAGATCAGCAGGCGGGGCAGGCCGTAGTCGAACAGATCCGGTTCCGGGGTGTGCCGACCTGCGGGGCGGGGGCGAGCCGGTCGCGGTGTCAGCAGACCGGGGATCGGGCGGTGCGCGCGCAGCGCGGTGCGGAAGTCGTCGTAGTTGACGGGGGCGGCGACGGTGAAGGCGGGACGCCGGAGTCCGCGCGGCACCGGAAGCAGCACGCGGCAGACCTCGTAGTAGAGCTGACGTTCGGTGAATCGGATATCGCTCGGCGCACCCGCGCGGAGGGCGGCGACGCGCAGCGCCCGGCCGAGCACCTGCGCTTTCACCCGGTCGGCCACGTAAGGAAACCTACCGCGCGGGCGCGCTGACGATCCGGGTCGGAGGCTTCCTCGACCCGGCGCATCGCGCTGTCCAGCGCCGCGAGCAATTTGGCGGGCGGTACCGCGGCCAGCGGTGACCACCAGCCGTCGGCGAGCCAGGCGGTCTCGGCCTCCGACAGCGGTTCGCCGCGCAGTCGTGACACGTCGGTCGCCGACGGCTGCCCGTCACGCAGGCACAACGCTTTCGGTTTGCCGATCAGCGCCCGAGGAGCCAGACCGACCGGAACGGCCCGCGAGCCGAGCGCGGCGCGTGCCTCGCTCGCGAAGGCGATACCGGGCACGCTCGCGTCGTGCAGCACCAGGACCGGCACGCTCGGCGGCAGCCGATCGATCCGATTCGACAGCGCCATTCCCCAGGTCTGGGACACATTGTTGGCCGAAAGGCAGGTGAGCACATGGCGATCCGAGCACAGCACCGCGATCCTGGGGCTCGCCGGGGGCGGCGGCATATCGGCGCGCTCGTTCACCGAGCCGGGCGGCGGGTAGCCGTAGACCTGCAACCACCGGCCGACAACCTCCTTGTGGAACCGGTCGTAGGGCACCGGCATCCGCACCGGGGCCCGACGCAGGTATCGAGGGCGGAGCGCGGTCAGCAGCAGGTTCACCAGTATCAGCGCGCCGACACCGACACCGATGACGACCAGCACGGGGAACAGACCGGTCAGCGCGAGGACGAAGGTGGCGATACCGATCGGCACCGACAGCAGGAACCGCCGCCCGAGGTATTTCGCGCGCAGATCCGGCAGTTTCCTGCGCGAGGCCGCGTACCAGAGCTGCGGCGTCGTGTACCGCAGATTCCGCCCGTCCCCGAGCCGCTCGGCCAGCTTGCGCACGCGGATGTCGTGCAGGCCGAGCACACTTTCCTTCGGTTCCAGCGCGAACACCCGGCGGCATTTCGAACACCGCCGGTCACCGCGCTCCCGGCGCAGCAGGTTCTGGCTACAGTGCGGACAGATCATCTGTCATCCATCCGCACACGCCACGGCCCCGCCGCCGACGAAACTGGATCCTCACAGGTACGGCATACCCGATCAGCCCCGATCGCGCGACCGCAGTGCGTGAACCGCCGATAACACCCCGGACAATTCCCGGCGACTCCGGCCGATCAGGCGTTGGCGGACTGTTCGCGTCGCAATTCCAGGGCGATGTCGATGAGTTGGTCCTCCTGGCCGCCGACGAGTTTGCGTTTGCCCGCGCGGACGAGCATTTCGGCGGCCGAGACGCCGTAGCGTTCGGCTTGACGTTCGGCGTGCTTGAGGAAGCTGGAGTAGACGCCCGCGTAACCCATCATCAGGGCTTGGCGGTCGAGCAGGCATTCCTGGGGCATGACCGGGCGGACCACGTCCTCGGCGGCGTCGGCGATGGCGAAGAAATCGATACCGGTCTTGACGCCGATCTTGTCGCAGACTCCGACGAAGGCTTCGACGGGAGTGTTACCCGCGCCCGCGCCGAAACGGCGTGCGCTGCCGTCGATCTGCTTGGCCCCGGCACGCACCGCGTACACCGAATTCGCCACGGCCAGATCGAGGTTCTCGTGGCCGTGGAAACCGACCTGGGCGTCGTCGCCGAGTTCGGCGACCAACGCCGAGACGCGGTCGGAGACTTCGTCGAGTACCAGCGCGCCCGCCGAATCCACCACGTAGACGCACTGGCAGCCCGCGTCGGCCATGATGCGGGCCTGTTTCGCCAGCGCCTCGGGCGGCTGGGTGTGCGACATCATCAGGAAGCCGACGGTTTCCAGACCGAGTTCGCGAGCCAGGCCGAAATGCTGGATGGAGACGTCGGCTTCGGTGCAGTGCGTGGCGATGCGGCAGATGGAGGCGCCGTTGTCCTGGGAGATCTTGATGTCCTCCTTGACGCCGACGCCGGGCAGCATGAGGACGGCGATCTTGGCCTGTTTCGCGGTCTCGGCCGCGATCTTGACCAGTTCCTGTTCGGGGGTCTTGGAGAACCCGTAGTTGAACGAGGAGCCGCCGAGTCCGTCACCGTGGGTGACCTCGATGACGGGCACGCCCGCGCTGTCGAGCGCGGCGACGATATTGCGCACGTCCTCGCCGGTGAACTGGTGACGCTTGTGATGGGATCCGTCGCGCAACGAGGTATCGGTGACGCGGACGTCGAATTCGGTCCAGAGGGTCATGGTGAAAGCTCCTATACCCGAGCCGAGACGATATGTTGTGCCATGACCTCGCCCACCTGGGTGGCCGCGGCGGTCATGATGTCGAGATTGCCCGCGTAGGGCGGCAGGAAATCACCCGCGCCCTCGACCTCGACGAAGACCGAGACCTTCGCCATACCACCGGAGATCACCGACGGCGGATCGAATTGCGGGTCGTTGAGCAGCCGGTAGCCCGGCACGTACTGCTGGATGTCGGCCACCATGCGGTGCACGGATTCGGCGATGGCGTCGGTGTCGGCGTCCTCGGGAATCGCGCAGAAGATGGTGTCGCGCATGATCATCGGCGGGTCGGCCGGATTCAGGATGATGATCGCCTTACCGCGTTCGGCTCCGCCGATGGTCTCGACGCCGCGCGAAGTGGTCTTGGTGAACTCGTCGATATTGGCGCGGGTGCCGGGCCCGGCCGACACCGAGGCGACCGACGCCACGATCTCGGCGTACGGCACGGCGACGACCCGGGAGACGGCGGCCACGATCGGAATGGTTGCCTGCCCGCCGCAGGTGATCATGTTGACGTTCGCGGCGTCGATATTGCCGCCGAGATTCACCGGCGGCACCACGGCGGGGCCGACGGCGGCGGGGGTGAGATCGACGGCCCGGATACCGGCTTCGGCGTAGCGGGGCGCGGCGGCCCGGTGCACATAGGCCGAGGTGGCCTCGAAGACCAGGTCGGGCAGTTCGGGCTGGGCGAGCAACCAGTCGACGCCTTCGTGCGAGGTTTCCAGTCCGAGACCGGCGGCCCGCTTCAAACCCTCGCTCTCCGGGTCGATCCCGATCATCCAGCGCGGCTCGATCTTCTCGGAGCGGAGCAGTTTGTAGAGCAGATCGGTACTGATATTGCCGGACCCGACGATCGCGGCGGTGACGGTCCCGTGATCGGACACGATTGGCCTCCTAGGGGTGGCAGCCGGCGGAGCCGGCGGGGCGGGTGTGGGGGCGGGTGGCGGCCGGCGGAGCCGGCGGGGTGGGTGGTCTCTAGGTGAATTGCAGTCGGACGGAGCCGAGTCCGGCGAAGTCGGCGTGGAAACTGTCGCCGGGGCGGACATCGATCGCGCGCGTGCACGACCCTGGCAGCACGATGTCGCCCGCTTTCAGCCGCACGCCGAAGGAGGCGACCTTGCGGGCCAGCCACGCGACCGCGATGACCGGATCACCGAGTACCGCGTCGCTGCGGCCTTCGGCGACGACTTCGCCGTTGCGGGTGAGCACCGCGTCGATCGCCTTGATATCGATATCCTTCGGCACGACGCGTTCGCGGCCGAGGACGAAACCGGCGGAGGAGGCGTTATCGGAGATGGTGTCGCACAGGCCGATATTCCAGTCCTTGATGCGCGAGTCGATCAGTTCGATCGCGGGCGCGTAGGCGACGGTCGCGGCGAGCACGTCCTGTTCGGTGCAGTCCGCGCCGGGCAGGTCGGCGCCGAGCACGAAACCGACCTCGACCTCCACCCGGGGGAACAGGTAGCGCCCGGTGTCGACCGGCGCTTCCTCGAAGACCTCCATATCGGCGAGCAGATGACCGTAATCGGGTTCGTCGACGCCCATCATCTGCTGCATCGCCTTCGAGGACAGGCCGACCTTGTGGCCGACCACTTCGGCGCCAGCGGCGAGTTTGCGCCGGATATTGATGAGCTGGATCTCGTAGGCATCGACGACGTCGATATCGGGATGTCGATCGACCAGCTTGTCGATGGCGACGCGTTCGCGTTCGGCGACATCGAGTTCCTCGGCAAGTTGGATCCGTACCGCGTCGGACAGCACGCTAATTTCCTTCCGCTGTGATGGAGTCGAGCGCGATCGCCCGCTCGGATACCGCGACCGGGTCGGCGGCGGCGTTGGCTCCGGCCCTGCGGCCGGAGAAGACGCAGTCCGAGAGGGAGAGTCCGCTGACGTAGGAGTCCGAGCAGATGCCGACCGCGGTCCGTCCGGCGGCGAAGAGCCCGGGAATGGTCTCGCCGCTGGTCGACCGGACCGCGCCGGTGTACTCGTCCACGACGACGCCGCCGAGGGTGAGCATCGGACAGGGGTTGACAACGCTCGGGTGGATACCTACATCCAACAACCAGAACGGCGCGGTCCGTACGGGTTCGGTGAATTCGGCCGGCTTGCCGACGGGGTCCGGTGTGCCGTTCTCGATGGCGGCGTTGTGGGCGGCGACGGTCGCGCGCAAACCGGCCGGGTCGATGCCGGCCTTCGCCGCGACGGCTTCCAGGGTGTTCCCGCGCACGGCGCGCCGCCGCGTCGCCTCGAACTGGGCGCGCTGGAACCAGGCGCCCTGTTCGCCGATCTGCGAGATCGCCTTGCGCATCAGTGGATCGTCGGCCAGGACCCAGCCCTTGCCGTCGTGTTCGGTGATGAGGGCGTGCCCGACCGCCGCGCCGTATCGGGTCTCGTCGATGACCCTGCGCCCCGCGGCGTCGACCAGGACGGCGCCGGTGAACGAACTCGGCGGCAGCAGGAATCGCCAGGCGGAGATATTGCCCATCCGATCGGTGGCAGCGCCGACCTCGCGCGCCATCAGGATGCCGCTACCGTCGTCGCCGCTGCTGCCCAGCGCCAGACCGTGGCGATACAGCGGGCCGTATTCGGCCATCATCGTGCGGTTGGCGATGAACCCGCCCGCGCTGAGCACGACACCGCGACGCGCGAGCACCCTGATGGTCTTGCCGTAGCGGCGGTCGAGCCGGTCGAGTTGTTTCTCCAGCGCTCTGCGCAGCGGCGGGTAGTAGATGCCGGGTTTGGCCGCGACCTTCGCCATCCTGGTGTAGCGATCGCGTACCCGGCCGGGCGCGTCACGCAGCGAGAGACATTCGACGCCGATCACCGCACCGTTGTCGTCGGTGATCAGCGCCGTTGCCCGCGTGAGGGTTTCGACGCGCACACCGCGACGGGCGGCGGAGGCGTGCAGCGGACCGGTGAGTTTCTTACCCGAGGTGCCCCTGCCTTTGACCCGGTGGCCGCGCTGGGCGGGTTCGGCGACCTCGCGGCCGTAGCCGGAGACCTCGCTGCCGGAGTGATACAGGTAGTAGCTGTCGTTCGGATACGAGGTCTTGTACGGACACAGCGAGGGTTCGAAGGGCACGCCGTGTCCGGTGAGCCAGTCGATCATGGCCGGGCTCTGGTCGACGAACCGGCGCAGGGTCTCCGGCGCGACGGCCGTGCCGACCTCGCGACGCAGATAGGCCAGCATCTGTTCCGGGGAGTCCTCGACCCCGGCCGCTTTCTGGACCCAGGTGCCGCCACCCGCGTAGATGATGCCGCCGGACAGGGCGGACGCACCGCCCCCCGTGAACCGCTCGAGGACGAGCACCTGCGCACCGGCGGCCGTGGCTTCCAGCGCGGCCGACGCACCCGCCGCGCCGTACCCGACGACGACCACGTCCGCGGTCAGGTCCCATTCGAGGCCCATATTCACTCCGGTCTGAAACTGAAACGAGTTTCTCGTCTAGTGGAATGCCGAGCAAGTCTTCTGCCACACAACATAGACCAACGGCGCACTCATTCTATAACGTGTTCTACATGACTGATCGGGAATATGACGTGGTGGTGGTCGGCAGCGGCGCCGCGGGCATGACCGCCGCTCTCACCGCGGCGCACCACGGGCTCAGCGTGGTGATCATCGAGAAGGCCGCCCACTACGGCGGTTCGACGGCCCGTTCCGGCGGTGGCGTGTGGATCCCGGGCAACAAGGCGCTGAAGGCGTCGGGCCGACCGGACGACCGCGACGTCGCCCGCACCTACCTGCACAGCATCATCGGCGACGTGGTGCCCAAGGAACGGATCGACACCTACATCGACCGCGGCGCGGAAGCCTTCGACTTCGTCCTCGATCACACCCCGCTGAAAATGCGCTGGGTGCCCGGTTACTCCGACTACTACCCCGAAGCGCCCGGCGGCAAGGGCGAAGGCCGCTCGTGCGAACCCAAACCCTTCAACGCCAAGATCCTCGGCGAGGAGCGGTTCAACCTGGAGCCGCCCTACGCCAAGGCGCCGCTCAACGTCGCGGTCACCCAGGCCGATTTCGTGCGGCTCAACCTCATCCGCCGCCACCCCAAGGGCATCATGCGGGCCATGCGCGTCGGTGCGCGCACCTACTGGGCGAAATTCACCAACAAGCACCTGATGGTGATGGGGCAGGCCATCATCGCGGCCATGCGCAAGGGGCTGCTCGACGCGAATGTGCCGCTGCTGCTGAACACCCCGATGACGAAACTCGTCGTCGAGAACGGCGCGGTCACCGGGGTCGAGGCCGAGCAGGACGGCGAGACCGTGCGCTTCACGGCCCGATACGGCGTGGTGCTCGGTAGCGGCGGTTTCGAGCACAACGCCGAGATGCGCACCAAGTACCAGCGTCAGCCGATCGGCACCGAATGGACCACGGGCGCGGCGGCCAACACCGGCGACGGCATCATCGCGGGCATGGAAGCGGGCGGCGCGGTCGGCTTCATGGAGGACGCCTGGTGGGGCCCGACCATCTTCAAGGGCGGCAGGCCGTGGTTCGCGCTTGCCGAACGCAACCTGCCCGGCTGCATCATGGTCAATCCCGACGGCGAGCGGTTCGGCAACGAATCCGCGCCCTACGTCGAGGCCGTGCACACCATGTACGGCGGCGAATACGGACAGGGCGACGGGCCGGGCGCGAACATTCCGGCGTGGCTGGTCTTCGATCAGCGGTACCGCAACCGCTACATCTTCGCCGGACTCCAGCCCGGACTGCGCTTCCCGTCGCGGTGGATGGAGAACGACAACATCGTCAAGGCCGACAGCCTCGAGGAATTGGCGAGCGCGATCGGAGTGCCCGCGGGAAACCTCGCCGCCACGGTCACCCGGTTCAACAGTTTCGCCGAATCCGGCAAGGACGAGGATTTCGGCCGCGGCAACAGCCATTACGACCGCTACTACGGCGATCCGACCGTGAAGCCGAATCCCTGCCTCGCCGGGCTGGTGCAGGGGCCCTTCTACGCGGCCAAGATCGTGCCGGGCGATCTCGGGACCAAGGGCGGCCTGGTCGCCGACACCTCGGGCCGGGTACTGCGCGAGGACGATTCGGTCATCGACGGGCTCTACGCCTCCGGCAATTCGAGCACCCCGGTCATGGGCCACACCTACGCCGGGCCCGGCGCGACCATCGGTCCCGCGATCACCTTCGGCTACCTGGCCGTCCTCGATATCGCCGAACGCAAGAAGGCGGGTTCGGCCAAAGCCGCCGCCGAGGCCTGAGCCCCGCCATCGCGCCACGCCGCGGTTCGGTTTCCGCCCGACACAATGGACGGGCGGACCGTTCCGCGGCGGTGCCGTGTTCTGTCCACACATATCCACAAGGGAGAACCGATGCCCATCGACCCGAAGATCGCGCTCGGCGCCGAACTGCCCGACCTCGCGTTCGCCTGGACGCCCTCCGACATCCAGCTCTACCACCTGGGTCTCGGCGCGGGCGCGCGCTGGACCGACCCCGCCGAACTGCGCTACCTCGACGACCGCGCCCCGCAGGTGCTGCCGACCTTCGCCGCCGTCGCACCGACCTTCCACGACACCGAACCGCCCACGGTGGTCTTCCCCGGCATCGATATCGACCTGGCGAAAGTGGTGCACGGCTTCCAGGAGGTGCGGCTGAACGGGCCGATCCCGACCTCGGGCAAGGCCACCCGCAAGGCCCGCATCACCGAACTGTGGGACAAGGGATCCTCGGCCGTGGTGGTGCAGGAGCACACGATCGTCGGATCCGACGGTGCGACGCTGTGGACCAGCCGCTCCTCCATCTTCGCCAAGGGCGAAGGTGGTTTCGGCGGCGAGCGCGGACCGAGCGCGAAATCGGAACTGCCCGACCGCGCACCGGATTTCGACGTGACCGTGCCGACCCTGCCGCAACAAGCCCTGCTCTACCGCATGTCCGGCGACCGCAATCCCCTGCATTCGGATCCCGGGTTCGCCCGCGGTGCGGGTTTCCCGAACCCGATCCTGCACGGGCTGTGCAGCTACGGCATGGTCTGCAAAGCCGCCACCGACACGGTGCTCGACTCCGACGCCGCCCGCGTCACCGGATTCAGCGCCCGCTTCGCCGGGGTCCTGTACCCCGGCGAAACCATCCGCACGCGAATCTGGCGAGCGGACAACGCGCTCACCATCGCCGCCACGGTGGTCGAGCGCGAGGACGCCCCGGTCCTCGGAGACGTCACCCTCTGGTTCGAATAGACCCACCGCACCGGACGGTCGGGGTCGGCACTCGGTTCGAAAACCGGGTGCCTACCGTCTCGGGGCGGCGGTTCTCCCGGTCGCGGTGCGGGGTCTGCGGACCGCCAGGCCCTGGATGATCGAGCCGTAGAGCAGGATCACCAGGATCGGGGCGGCGATGGGGGCCCAGGCGAGGCGCAGTGGAAGCAGGGCGGCGGCGATGGCGCAGACCGAGAAGAGGACGGCGCCCGCGACGGAGGGGACGGTGGTGGGTACCACGCCGACGGGGGCGGAGACGGTCGCGGTGTTCAGCAGGTAGGTGGTCGCCACCAGGCCCGCGGCGGCCGCGGCCAGGACACCGGTCTCGGAGGCGACGAGGACGCCGAGCGCGAGCAGTACGGCGGTCACCGCCGATACCCGCAACCACCAGCCCGCGACCACGAGGACGATCGCGGGAATCGCCGCGAACGGCATCATCAGCGCGACCGCGAGAACCAGCAGCGCGCCGGACAGGACGGCGAGGAATCTGGTCATCGGCGCACCCTGATCCTTCTGCGATGTTCGGGCAGCAGGCGCATGACCTGGTCGAGCCGGGCGCCCTCGGTCCACGCGACGATATCGACGCCGACGGTGCCCATATCCCGGTACATCGTCGCCCGTTCGAGCTGCCACATGCGGGCCAGCGTCGGATCGAGACCGTCGCGGAACGGTGTGCCGCGCAGCACGTCGACCACGACGACCACGTGTCCGCGTTTGCGCAGATCGATGAGCGCCAGCGCGAATTGGGTGTCGAGCAGGGTGGAGAACGCGACCACGATCGCGCCGAGCGGCACCGCCGCGTGCGGGGCGAGAGTGCCGGTCGTCTCGATATGTTCGTCGCCGACCTCGAGCACCGTGTCGACGATCCGGTAGAACTGGCGGCGGCCGATATCGGGGCGCAGCCAGCGCGGCGTGCCGCCGAGACACACGACGGCGGTGCGGTCGCCGGCTTGCAGGGTGGACTGCACCACCTGCGCGGCGCCGCGCACCGAGAGTTCCAGCGAATCCGTCGCGGGGCCGGGCGCCTGCTGCGAGGTGTCGACCAGGACGACGACGTCGGCCGAGCGGTTGGTCAGTCGCTCGGTGACATGGAGCCTGCCGCGCCGAGCGCTCACCGCCCAGTTCACGGTCCGCAGCTGATCGCCCGGTGTGTAGGCCCTGATATCGGCGTATTCGACGCCGGGGCCGAATTTCCTGGTCAGATGGGTGCCGAGACGTTCGGGAAGTTCGGTGCGCGGCAAACGCATTCGCTGCGGATCGGTGATCGGGTACACGTACAGTTGCCCGGCGGGCAGCACGACGGTGGCGACCGCCAGGCCCGCCGGGCTGAGCGCGGAGACCCGCACGGCGCAGGGGTAGCGGCCCCAGCGATCCGCGGTGAGGGCCAGCCGCAACCCGGCGGGCGCCGTCCCGGAATCGCTCGCCTCCTCGATCTCGATCCCGAGTCCGTGGACCGGCTCCGGTTTCAGCCGGAGCAGGGCGTGTCCCGCGTCGACGTAGGCGGCGACGGGCAGTACCACCTCCTCGGTTTCGAAGCAGCGCAGCGTGCCGCCGCCGTCGACCTGGATTCTGGTGCGCGACTGCTGCCACCGGGCGGTGGCGAGCACGCCGAGCATGGGCGCGGCGAACAGGATCGGCTGCCACTGCCCGAACGCGACCGCCGCCACCAGCGCCGCGCCCGCGCACACGGCGAGCATGTACACCAGAGCCGCGGGCCGCCAATGCAATTCGGCGTCGACGGTTCTGGTCACATCGCGATGGCGGGCGACGGACCGGTCACCGGCATCGGACGCCTGCGCCGCGGCTCTGCGCCCGGCGGCGCCCTGGATCACCGACGGCGCGGTGACCGCTGCCGGGACTACGGCCTGCTGCGGGCCGGTGGTGGACGCTGGAATCGCGCGGGGCAACGGCTCGGGTGCTACCGGCCCGGTCACGGCCCTCGACCAGAAACTCGACCGACGCCCGGTGTCGGAGGGGACACCAGTCGGCGCGGACTCGCCGCTGCCACCCTCCGGACGTGCCGTCCGTGCGGGCACTTGCCCGGGCTCAGGCCCGGGCCAGTGCCCGGCCGCCGCGGTCGGCCGCGACTCGGTGTCACCACCGGACTCGCCGGGTTCCGGCGCGCGATGCAGACCCCGCATGCTCACGTCACACTTGCGCGCGGAACGGGTAGGCGGCGCAGCAGTTCGGCGATCACGTCCTCGCCGCGAATCCGGCGGACCCACATCTCGGGGCGCAGGGTGATCCGGTGGGCCATCGCCGGGACGGCGAGCGCTTTCACGTCTTCGGGGACCACGTAGTCGCGACCGAGCAGCAACGCGCGGGCCCTGGCCATCTGGACCAGGTCCAGTTCCGCGCGTGGACTCGCGCCGACCTCGACCTGCGGATGTGAGCGGGTGGCCGAGGCGAGCGCGACCACGTAACCCACCACGTCCGGGTGGACCGTCACGTATTCGACCGATTGGCGCATCTCCAGCAGACCGCCCGCCTCGACCACCTTGCCGACCTGCGGGGGTGTCGAGCCGCGTTCGAGTCTGCGCCGGATCATCTGGGCCTCGTCGTGTTCGGACAGGTAACCCAGGCGCAGTTGGATGGCGAACCGGTCCAGCTGCGCTTCCGGCAGCGGATAGGTGCCCTCGTACTCGATCGGATTATCGGTCGCCAGCACGATGAAAGGCTGTGGCAGCGGGAAGGTCTCGCCGTCGATACTCACCTGTCCCTCGGCCATCGCCTCCAACAGCGCCGCCTGGGTCTTGGGCGGGGTCCGGTTGATCTCGTCGGCCAGCAGCACATTGGTGAACACCGGCCCGCGCCGAAAATTGAAACGGCCCGACGACATGTCGTAGATCGTCGACCCGAGCAGATCGGCGGGCAGCAGATCGGGGGTGAACTGCACCCGGGTGAACTCCAGGCCGAGCGCGGCCGAGAACGACCGCGCTATCAGGGTTTTGCCCAAACCCGGCAGATCCTCGATGAGGACGTGCCCGCCCGACAGCACGGCGATCATGATCAGCTGCAACTCGTCCCGCTTACCGACGATCACCCGGGACAGTTCCCGGAGAACGGCTTCGGTGCGCTGGACCGTCGCGTCCATCGGCATCGTCATATGTCTTCTCGCACTTGCCTCAACCCATTCGTGTGATGATCGACCGCTACATTCCCTGCAAACGACGCAGGATCTCGTCCAGCGCGGCCCGTCCCGGCGCGCGCGAGGTCTGATCGCGCAGTGCCGAGTTCGCCGGATCGACCCAGCGCCACAGCTCCGGACCGAATTGCAGGATTCCCGCGGCTTCGGTCGCCTTCCTGTTCTTCGCGACCCGTAGGCCGGTGGACAATTCGAACTCCTTGGCCAGCAGCGGACGCAGGTGCCGGTCCCAGTCGGCGCGGGTGCCCTCCGCCCGATCGGCCAGCATCTGGGCCCGCGCGTGCCAGCGATACAGCATCTCGGCGGGTCCGTTCTCCATATCGTCGGGAGGTTCCTCTTCTTCGATCTCCCGTCCGCGTCGCAACCCGAGCGTCAACTGGACGACGGCCAGCGCCAACGGGATCGCGGCGACCGGCAGCAGCACGCTCGGCGCTTTCCCGAAGGTGACCAGTTCCACCACCGCGATGAGAACCATCGCGGCGACCACGACGACGACCCGGTTCATGCCCGCGCCCCCTGGAGGTCGGCGAGCACGATTCGCAGCAATTGTTCGGCGCGCATCCGCTGCCATTCCATCATCGAATGAGGGCTGAACCGCGCCTCTTCGAACAGGCTGACCAATTCGCGCGCGGACGCGTCGTGCAGGGCGCCGCGCTCGAAGGCGCGCGCGAGCACCTCCATCGGGGTGTCCGAGGCCAGCGGCGCGGCGGCGCGATCGGAGGCGAGTCCGCGTTCCATCGCGACGTAGCAGGCGATGATCGCGGTGCGCGGGTCCTGGCCCGGCGCGTTCATCGCGGCCAGACCCATTTCGGCGGCGCGGGTCAGCGAATCGACCACGACGGCGGGCGCGGCGGGAACCGGCTGCGCTTCCCTGCGCGGGGTGCGACGGGCGGCGAGCGCCACGACGACGAGCCCGGCGAGGGCGACCGCGATCAGGGCGACGGCGGCGACACCGGTCAGGAGCAGGGGAAGGCCGCTGAGCCCGTCCGTCGCCGTACCGGGGTCGGTCGGCTCCGATCCGCCGGGGACCGGGGTGAGGGCGGGGGCAGTCCGCGCCGGTGGGGGCGAGGTCTCGTTCCCACCCCGCAGGCCGATCGTGTAGACGGCGACGGCCGCCGCCGCCAGCAGCGCGAGCACCGCGAGAACGCCGAGGACGATCTCCAGGGTTCGGCCGGGTTTCGACGGACCGGTGGGATCGTCGTCGACGTCCGGCATGGACAGCGGGAGACGATGTCTGCTCGCGATCACCCCGGCGAGCAGGATCACCACCGAGACGGTGAACAGCACCGGCATCAGCGCCACCGCTATCGCCGAGGGAACCCACCGATGCTCGACGGTATCGCCCGCGCCGGGTATGTGGCCGCGCAACGCTATCGCGGCGCACGCCAGCAGCGTGATCAGCACGATCACGCGCGATATCGGCGCTCGCGCCCGAACCAACCGGATTACCACCAAACCTGAGTACTGCCCGAAACAGCCACATAGTTACATGCCCGGCTGCCCGTTCGAGAGAGAATCGAATACTTCGTATCACCTCGGGTTTATACGGTGTACCAGGTACGAACGTACCACTCGAAACGGCCTGGGTCAGCTACCCAGAAGCCACCCGCGCGGGTTGTGAAATCTCACTGAGCCTGCTGCGAATTCGGGCGATACCGGGGACACCCAGCGCGCCGTCCAGCAACTCCGGCAGCGCCGCGTCCGCGTGCACGGTCAACTCCCGATCGGCGTCGTAGAGGACGTCGATCAGGTTCACCAGACGCGTGACGGCGTCGGGATGCACCTCGCGCAGCCGAGGCACGCCGGTGAGCGTCCACCGCCGGAAACGGTGCGCGAGTGCGAGATAGTCGGCCGCCGAGGTCGGGGTGGCGCAAAGGTCGGCGAAATCGACGGTGATCGAATCGGTCGTCGTCGCGCGGACGCGGATGCGGCGGGTGCCGACGAGAACGTCGGACGCCTTTCGCCCGGGTCGGGACGCCGCGCGTTCGGCCGCGCTCACCTCCGCCGTCGCCGTGACGACGTAGCGCCCGGCCGCGAAACCTGTTCCGGCACTGTCGCCCAACGTTCGATAGTCGACGGGGCCGTCCACGGCGACGATGTCCAGGTGCCGCACGATACGGTCGATGGTCGGCACGAACCGGTCGTGGAACAGCGGGTTCGGCAGCAGGTCGGCGGGTGGATGGTTCGAGGTCAGGACGAGAACCGTGGAGCGGGCGAACAGCACGTCGAGTATGCGGGCGATCAGCATCGCGTCACCGATGTCGTCGGCGTGGAATTCGTCGAAACAGACCAGCGCGGCGTCACCGAGCAGCGCGGCGACGGCCGCGTCGATGGAACCCGTCTCATGGACGGCGGCGTGCCACCGCGCGAAGAAGTGATGGAAATGCCAGCGTCTCTTGCGTTCCGAGGCCACGCTGCCGAAGAAGCGGTTCATCAGCATGGTCTTGCCGCGCCCGGGCCGACCGTGCAGGTAGATCCCCCGAGCTCGTTTCAGCGGCCGACCGCGCCGGTCGAGCAGCTCCCCCAGCCGCGCCGCGACCCGACGTTGATCGGCATCCAACTCGACCGTCTCCATGACACCCTCCTCGATCCTCTACATTTGTAGAGGAGTCTCGAATGCCCCCGCCACAGAAGGTGACGATGTCCACTACCGACCGCCGCGAACGCCTGGTCGACGCGGCCATCGACCTGATCGCCACCCGCGGGATCCGCGCGCTCACCCACCGCGCCCTCGACACCGAACTGGCACTGCCGCCCGGATCCGCCTCCTACTACTTCCGCACCAAGAAGGCACTCGTCGAGGCGATCGCCGACCGCATCACCACCCGCTCCCGCGAGGATTTCCTCGCTTCGGAACTGAAGGAGACGATCGTGCCTGCGGAACTGACCCCGTCGGCGCGGAGCAGTCCCGGGATCGTCGGCCCCGGCGACTTGGACACCGCTCGCGTCGACGGCGGTTCCGCCACGCGAACAAGCACCGAAACCGGGCTCGTCGACCCCGACTCCGTCGCGCATGCCATCGCCCGATGGCTGGACCGACTGCTGGCCGAGCGCCGCAACCATCTGATCGCGCGTCACGCGCTGATCGTGGCATCGATCGGAGAAGCGCAGGCGCGTGATCGACTCGCGCGCAGTCTCTTCTCCGTCGATCGCGGCCGGGACCTGTTCCGGGCCCTGGGGAGTGTCGATCCCGATCGGGCGGCGGCCGATTTCGTCGCGGTGGTCGAGGGCGCGGTATTCGACCGGTTCGCGGGGGTTCGGGCCGGGGTGCGGGCGGGCAGCGACGAGAGCGTCGCTCAATTGAGCGCGTTGCTGTCGACCTTCCTGCGCGGCGCACAGCGGTGAGGTAGGTCGAAGGCGCTCGGGAAGGGCGGAGTCAGCGGCCGGAGTGCGCCGTGAGCCTGTCCGTCGGCCGCACGCGACGTGCGACCATCACGATTCGGACCGCCTACCGCTCCAACCGAGTTCAGAATAGGGCGCACCGGTGCGGTGTGCGTGAATCCCGTTCAGCGAGTACGAGATGACCTGCTCGGGCAGGGCCTCGAGGGGGAACCATCGCAGTTCGTAGCATTTGTCCGGCTCGCGATTATCCGGTTCACCGATCCAACGGCGGGTTCGGAAGAACAGGCCGAGGCGGGCGGGCAGGTGCGGGGCGACCACGTGCGAGACGTGGATCAGTTCCAGCTCCGCCGGATCGAGGGTGACACCCACTTCCTCCATGGCCTCGCGGGCCGCCGCCGCGGTCGCGGACTCTCCCGGTTCGAGTTTGCCCGCGGGCAGATGCCAACTCCCGTCGAATTCGTCGGGGCTGCGGCGCTTGCTGAGCAGGATCTCGTCGTCGCGCAGGAAGAGGACGTGCACGTCGACCAGGTGTTTGGGTGTCATCGAACTCCTCGGGGCGACGCGGTGCCGCCGCCCCAAACTACGCCGCGACGGTGGCCGCGCCCGGCGTGGTATCCGCGTCGAAAAGAATTCCGAAAAAACTTTCGGCGGGCGGTCGATCCGTGTGCTTCTCGTTCGACGTGATGGATGAGAGGGTCGAGACACGACCCGTGACGAAGGAGCAAACGATGAAATACATGCTGATCATGCGTTCGACCGACGAGGCGATCGAAGCTTCGAAGAACATCCCGTTCGAGCAGGTCATCGAGGCCATGGGCAAGTACAACGAGGCACTGATCAAGGCGGGCGTACTGCTCGCGGGTGAGGGACTCGCGGGCCCCGAGGAAGGTTTCGTCGTCGATTTCGAGGCCGACCCGCCACTGGTGACCGACGGCCCTTACGGCGAGACCACCGAACTCTTCGGCGGGTTCTGGATCCTCGAGGTCGCTTCCAAGGAAGAAGCCGCGGAATGGGCCAAGCGCGTGCCGCTCGGCCCGGGATCCAAGATCGAGGTGCGCCGTGTGCACGAAAACGAGGATTTCCCGCAGGACAACGAGTGGATCCAGAAGGAAATCCAGTGGCGCGAGGAGGCCGAGGCGCGCAAATCCTAGATCCACGACCGAGAATTCGAGAGTTCCAGCCATGAACGTCGCCGCGACACGGGACGACCGCACGGAATCGGTACGGCGTTCCGTCGCGGCGGTCTGGCGCATGGAATCGGCCAAGATCATCGCGACATTGACCAGGACCGTCGGCGACTTCGGTTTCGCCGAGGACCTCGCCCAGGAGGCCCTGGTCGACGCGCTGGCGCAGTGGCCCCAGACCGGGATTCCGAAGAATCCGGGCGCCTGGCTGACCACGGTCGCCAAGCGCAGAGCCGTCGATCGCTGGCGGCGCGACGAACGCTATGCCGAACGGCTGGCCGGAATCGCCCGCGAGATGGCGCTCGAGGACGACACGGAACCACCGTGGGACCCCGACCGCATCGACGACGACGTGCTGCGGCTGGTGTTCATCGCCTGTCATCCGGTACTCGCCAGGGAAGCGCAGGTGGCGCTCACGCTGCGGGTGGTCGGCGGATTGTCGAGTGAGGACATCGCTCGCGCCTGTCTGGTATCGACCGCCACCGTGCAGCAGCGGATCGTGCGGGCGAAGAAGACACTCGCCGCCGCCGGGGTGCAGTTCGAGGTGCCGGAACGGCTCGAATTCGGACCTCGGCTGGCCGGGGTGCTCGGCGTGCTCTATCTGATGTTCAACGAGGGCTACGCGGCGGGCCGCGGCGACAGCTGGATGCGGCCGGAACTGGGTGTGGAGGCGGTGCGGCTGTGCCGCGTTCTCGCCGGGCTGGTCCCGGACGCCTCCGAGGTGCACGGCCTGCTCGCCCTGATGGAGCTGACCTCGGCGCGTTTTCCCGCGCGCACCGACGTCAACGGCGATCCGATCCTGCTCGCCGACCAGGACCGGCGGCGCTGGGATCGCAGCAGCATCACGCGCGGCCGGATCGCGCTGCGACGGGTGGACGCGCTCGGTCGCGGTCGCGGCGCGTACGCCCTCCAGGCGACCATCGCCGAATGTCACGCCGTCGCGCACACGGTGGACGACACCGACTGGGAACGCATCGTCGTCGTCTACGAGGCACTCGGCCGGATCGCGCCGTCACCGGTCGTCGAACTCAACAGGGCCGCCGCGGTGGCCATGGCCGTCGGCCCCCACGCCGCCCTCCGCCTGGTCGACGCACTGGTCGCCGACGGCCGCCTGGCCCGCTACCACCTGCTCCCCGCGACCAGGGGCGAACTCCTGGCCCGCCTCGGCCGCCGCGACGAGGCCCGCGCCGAATTCGAGGCCGCCGCCCGACTCGCGGGCAACGAACGCGAACGAGACCTGCTGCTACGCAAGGCAACCGCGATCACCCTGCGTACCTGACCGAACCGGTCGTTCGGCGATACCGTCAGCCCGCGGTGAGGACCAGGCCCGAGGTGGGTACGCCGGTGCCTGCGGTCACCAGGATGTTCTCGACCGCGTCCACCTGGTTGACCGAGGTGCCCCGGATCTGGCGGACGGCTTCGGCGATGCCGTTCATGCCGTGGATGTAGGCCTCGCCGAGTTGGCCGCCGTGGGTGTTGAGCGGAAGTCGGCCGCCGAGTTCGATCGCGCCGTCGGCGATGAAATCCTTGGCTTCGCCGCGAGCGCAGAAACCGAGTTCCTCGAGTTGCATGAGGACGAACGGGGTGAAGTGGTCGTAGAGGATCGCCGCCTGCATATCGTCGGGGCGCAGGCCGCTCTGGGACCACAGCTGGTCGCCGACCAGACCCATTTCCGGTAGGCCGGTGAGGGCGTCGCGGTAGTAGCTGGTCATGACGTACTGGTCGGCTCCGCTGCCCTGCGCGGCGCCGACGATGACGGCCGGGCGCTGCGGCAGATCCTTCGCCCGCTCCGCGCTGGTGACCACGATGGCGACACCGCCGTCGGATTCCTGGCAGCAGTCGAGCAGATGCAGCGGTTCGGCGATCCAGCGGGAATTCTGGTGGTCTTCCAGCGTGATCGGTTTGCCGTAGAAGAAGGCGTCCGGATTGACCGCGGCGTGTTTGCGATCGGCGACCGCGACCCGGCCGAAATCCTCGCTGCTCGCGCCGTAGACGTGCATGTAGCGCCGCGCGACCATGGCGACCTGCGCGGCCGGGGTGCCGAGACCGTGCGGGTAGGACCAGCCCGCATCGATGCCCGACGAGGTGGGCGCGGTCGCGAGCGCGGTGGAGAACTGCCCGAAACGCGACACCGAGCGCTCGTTGAAGGCGCGGTAGGCCACCACCACGTCGGCGATTCCGGTGGCGACCGCCATCGCGGCCTGCTGCACGGTCGCACACGCCGCGCCGCCGCCGTAACCGATGTGCGAGAAGAATTTCAGGTGCGGGATACCGACGGCCCGCGCCACGGCGGCCTGGGTATTGGTATCCATCGTGAAGGTGGTCAGGCCGTCGACGTCGGCGGGCGTGAGCCCCGCGTCGGCCAACGCCGCGGTGACCGCCTCGGCGGCCAGACGCAATTCGCTGCGGCCGGAATCCTTGGAGAAATCGGTGGCGCCGATACCGACGACCGCCGCCCGCCCCGACAGGCCATTTCGCTCACTCACTACGGCTCCCGGGGAAGGCAATCACTGCTTTCGCCGTGATGTGGTCGCCGAGGCTGTCGCGCCCGGTGACCTCGATATGGATGTCGTCGCCGTCGAGTTCGGTCACCGTGCCCGCGAGGGTGAGCGTGTCACCGGCGTAGAGCGGAACCCCGAGGCGCAGGGCGATGGATTTCACGACGGCGCGCGGACCCGCCCAGTCGGTGACGAAACGCTGCACGAGTCCGGTGTCGGTGAGGATGTTGACGAAGATGTCCTTCGACCCGCGCGCGACCGCCTTGTCACGGTCGTGGTGCACATCCTGGAAATCCCGGGTGGCGATGGCGGTGCTGATGACGAAGGTGGGATCGGCGTGGATCACCAACTCCGGCAGCACCGCGCCGACGCGGATATCCGGTTCGGACACGGTCGTCATTCGGAAACCTTCCAGTACGGCAGCGTGGAATCGTCGTCCAGCGCCTCGAAATCCACTCGCACCGGCAGACCGACCTTGACCTCGGCCGGATCGATGCCGCGCAATTCGCCGAGCATCCGCACGCCCTCTTCCAGCTCGACCAGCGCGACCACGAACGGCAGTCCACGGCCGGGCACCTTCGGCGCGTGGTGCACGACGTAGCTGAACACCGTGCCCCGGCCGGAGGCGACCACGTAATCGGTGGCCTCGGACTTGTCCTTCCACAGCGCGGGGATCGGCGGATGCCGCAGCGATCCGTCCGGCAGTCGCTGGACGCGCAGTTCGCCCGCTTTCGCGCCCTCCCAGAAGAATTCGGTTTCATGGGAGACCAGCGGTACGACCCGCTCACCGGCCGGCCGCTGCGGTTTCGCGGTGCCGGGTGCGAATTTCAGTATGCGGAACAGCATTTCGGTGACGTTCTCGTCGCCGACGTACCACCTGGTGCGGAAGGTCAGGAACCAGCCGTCGCCGAGTCCGGTCCGTTTGGGGCCGACGACGCTGTCGAGCTGACTGGTGACGGTCACCCGCTCGCCCGGCACCAGGTACCGGTGGTAGATCTGCTCGCAGTTGGTGCCGACCACCGAGGTGAATCCGGCCTCGTCGAGCAGCGCGGTGGCCGCGCCCATCGGATCGTCGGCCGGTCGAACGCCGTTGAGCCCGAACATGGTCCATACCTGCGCCATGGCGGGCGGCGCGACGACGCCGGGATGTCCGGCCGCGCGGGCGGCCTCCTCGTCGACGTAGATGGGGTTGGTGTCGCCGATGGCCTCCAACCAGTTGTTGATCATGGGCTGGTTCACCGGGTCGCGCGCCAGGCGCGGGGCGCATTCGCCCGCGGCCATGATCGCTTCGGCGGCTGTGGCGATCTCTCCCGGGGCGATGTCTCCCGGGGTGATCTCTTCCGGTGCTGTGGTGTCCGGCACGCGAGTCTCCTTGTCCTCTAGCGGGGTACGCGCGGCAGTTTCAGCCCGGCCGTGGCGACGAGTTCGCGCATCACCTCGTTGACGCCGCCGCCGAAGGTCAGCACCAGATTCTGTTTGGTGCGACGATCCAGCCAGGTCAGCAGAGCCCCGGTGTCGGGGTCGGCAGGATCGCCGTGGCCGCCGACGATCTCCTCGGCCAGCCTGCCCGCTTCCTGGAGCGCTTCGGTGGAGTAGACCTTGGTGGCCGAGGCGTCGGCGATGACGCCCATGGGGTCGTCGGCCTTACTGTCCATAGTGGCCGCGACCTGCCAGTTCAGCAGTTCGTTGAGCCGGACCATGGCGTGCATCCGCCCCAGCGAGCGCCGCACGTCCGGTTCGGTGAGCACGTTGTGCGCGTCCGCCCAGTCGCGGACCCGGTCGTAGAGCTGTTCGATCTTACCGGACGGGCCGAGTCCGACCCGCTCGTGATTGAGCTGGGTGGTGATCAGCTGCCAACCCCGGTTCTCCTGTCCGACCAGCATGTTCGCGGGCACGCGGACACTGTCGAAATAGGTGGCGTTGGTGTGGTGGGCGCCGTCGCAGGTGATGATCGGCGTCCAGGAATAGCCGGGGTCGGTGGTGTCGACGATGAGGATCGTGATGCCGCGGTGGCGGGATTCGACGGTTCCGGTGCGGCAGGCCAGCCAGATGAAATCGGCCTCGTGCGCGCCGGTGGTGAAGATCTTCTGCCCGTTGACGATCCAGTCGCCGGAATCGTCACGCACCGCGCTGGTCCGCAGGGCCGCGAGGTCGGTGCCCGCTTCGGGTTCGGAATAGCCGATCGCGAAATGGATATCGCCGGAGAGGATTCCCGGCAGGAATTTCCGCTTCTGCTCGTCGGTGCCGAAGGTCTGTAGGGTCGGGCCGACGGTCAGCAGGGTGACCAGCGGCAGCGGCACGTCGGCGCGCACCGCCTCGTTGTAGAAGATCTGCTGTTCGACCGCGCCGAAACCCTGGCCGCCGTATTCCTTGGGCCAGCCGACGCCCAGCCAGCCGTCGGCGCCCATCCGGTGCACCACGGCACGGTAGGCGTCGCCGTGACGGTTCACCTGCATCTGCGCCTCCTCCTCCGGAGTGACGAGATCGGCGAAATAGGAACGCAGTTCGGCACGCAGCGCGCGTTGCTCGGTGGTCAGGTCGATGAACATCTGGCCCCCAATCGGTCGAGTCGGAACGACGCGCCGCCGAGCCAGCGGGCGATGTCCTTGGCCTGTGAGAAATAGCGGTGCATCGGATGGGTCACGTCGACGCCGATGCCACCGTGCAGGTGATGACACTTCTGCATCGCGGCGGGCAGTTCGGAGGCCACGGTATAGGCCAGAACGTCCAGATCGTCGTCGGTGCGTTCGCGGTGTTCCGGCGTGGCGGCTATCTCGGCGTCCTGGGCAAGAGCCCAGTTCGCCGACACCGCCGCGGCGTGCAGGGTGCGCGAGACGACGTAGAGATCGGCGATCTGCTGTGCGACCGCCTGGAATTCGGCCAGCGGACGGTTGAACTGGTGTCTGGTCCGCAGATGTTCGGCGGTGAGCACCAGCGCGCCCTTGAGCAGTCCGTCCGCGACCGAACCGATGGCGGCGATCGCGGTGCGGTGCAATCGGTCGAGCCCGTCGGGGATCAATTGCTCGGCCGGAATACGCACGCCGTCCAGGCGCACCCCGGCCTCCGGTATGCCGCCGGAGGTCGGCGTCGGTGTGATGGTCAGGCCGTCGGCCCCCGCGTCGACGAGGGCCAGCCCCGTGTCGGTCGGGATCAGCAGCCAACGGGCCCGCTCGGCATAGGGCACCGCGATCTTGGCTCCGGTGACGATCACCGAATCACCGTCGACGACTGCGGTGGTCGAGGGTTTGTCCACGAAGGGCGCGCCCGGTTCGCTCAGTGCCACGGTGAGGATCGCGCCGCTCGCGACCTCGGGAAACACCCGCTCGGCGACGCTGTCGGGAAGTCCGGCCAACAGCGGCGGCAGGGCGAGACCCAGTGTCGGCAGAGCGGGTACGGCTACCGCGTCGGTGGCCAATTCGGTCAACATGACCGAGATCTCGGACAGGCCCATGCCGTCGCCGCCGAAGCGTTCCGGCAGGGCCACCGACAGCAGTCCGCTGTCGACCAGGATCGGCCACAGCTCGAAATCGCGCGCCTGCTCCCGCTCGAGCACGCTGACGACGACCTCGGCCACGGCGTCCTGGCCCTCGTCCCTGGTGAAGTCCACGCTGTATCTCCCAGTTCCCTCGTCGACTAACCGCTCGCGTCGCGAGGCAGGCCGAGCACCCGTTCACCGGCCACGGTGAGCAGGATCTGTTCGGTGCCGCCCGCGATCGACAGACAGCGGGTGAGCAGGAATTCCTTGACCTCGTCCGAGGCCAGCGCCCCGGCCGGACCCGCCGTGGTCGCGGCGAATTCCGCCACGTCCTGCCGGTGGCGGACGCCCACCAGTTTGCGGACACTGCTGAGCGCCGTCGGGTCGCCGCCGGACAGCATCTCGATGACCGCGCGCTGTTCCACCAGCAGGCCCGAGATGGCCTGGGCGATCAGCGCGCCGAGACGATCGCCGGTGAGTTCGGCGCCGGGCCCGGATTCGGGCAGTTTGGCGATCAGTTCTTCCAGTACCGGTCCGATACCGTTGCCGCCCATCGCGACCCGCTCGGCCGACAGTGTCGATCTGGCGATCTTCCAACCGTTGTTCACCTCGCCGACCAGACCGTCGTCCGGTACGAACACGTCGTCGAGGAAGACCTCGCTGAACCGCGCTTCACCGGTGATCGTCACCAGCGGGCGGACATCGACGCCCTCGGTTCGCATATCCACCAGGAAATAGCTGATGCCACGGTGTTTGGCCGCCGCGGGGTCGGTCCGGGCCAGACAGATGCCCCAGTCGGCCCGGTCGCCGAGCGAGGTCCAGACCTTCTGGCCGTTGAGCACCCAGCCGCCGTCCACCTTCTTGGCGGTGGTGCGCAGCGCGGCCAGATCCGATCCGGCGCCGGGCTCGCTGAACAGCTGACACCAGACGACCTCTTCGCGCAGGGTCGGCCACGCGAAGCGGTCGATCTGCTCCCGGGTGCCGTGTTGCAGCAGGGTCGGCACGGCCCAGCCGCCGATGGCGAGGTCGGGCGCCTTCATGCCGTGACGGCGCAGCTCCTCCGAGATCACCAGCCCGGTCATGGGATTCGCGGCGCGACCGTAGGGGGCGGGCCAGTGCGGCATGGTCAGGCCCGCGTCGACCAGCGCGCCCGCGCGCTCGGCGGCGGGCAGCGCGGCGATCGCGGCCACCTCGGCGGCCAGATCACCGGTGTCGTCCACCTCGACGCCGTCCGCGGCGAGGACCCGATCGGCCCCGGTCGTCCGGCGTTGCCCGGCCCTGGTCAGTTCGGTCACCCTGGCCCGCCACCGGTCCGAGCCGCCGAGCAGCTGACGCAGTGCCGTGGCCCGGCGCAGGTAGAAGTGCGCGTCGTGTTCCCAGGTGAAACCGATGCCGCCGAGGACCTGGACGCAGTCCTTCGCGGTCTCCACCGCGGCGTCCAGCGCGACGGTGGCGGCGATGGCGGCGGCGATCGGCAGCTCCGCCCCGCCCTCGTCGATCGCGGCGGCGGCGTCGGCGGCGACCGCGCGGATCAGTTCGGTTCGGCACAGCATCCACGCGCAGATATGTTTGACCGCTTGGAAAGAGCCGATCTTGCGGCCGAATTGCTCACGCACCTTGGCGTATTCGACGGCGGTGTCCAGGCACCAGCCCGCGAGTCCCGACAGTTCCGCGGCGACGAGGACGGCAACGAGATCCTCGACCGCGTGCGGCGCGGTGAACACACGCGACGCGGGCACCGTCACGCCGTCGCAGTACACGCGGGCCAGTGGCGTGCTCGGGTCGGCCCCCGGCAGTCGCTCGATACGCAGACCTGGGGCATCCGGGGCGATCAGGGCGTGACGCGGACCGTCCGGCGTGCGGACCGGCAACAGTACCGAGGTGCCCTCGTCCGCCCCGAGCACCAACTCCCAGACACCCTCGAGCAACACGTTCTCGTCCACGGCCGGTACAGTGACCGCGGATTCGACAACGAAGTCGAGCGCGACGCCGCACGGCATGTCCTCGTCGATGGCGCCCGCCGTGATCAGGTTCGCCAGTGCCGTGGACAGCACCGGACCACCGACCAGATCGTGGGCGGCCTGTTCGACGAGCACCGCGAGGTCGGCCACTGTACCTCCCGCACCGCCCGCCTCCTCGGCGACGGCGACGCGGAAGATCCCGAGGTCGGCGAGCGCGGGCCAGTACGCACGCCAGAAAGGTTGTCCATCCGGATCGGACCGTGAACTCTCTCCCGCGCTGGTGGCGGCCCGCATTGTTGCAATCGGCCGGACCGATCCGGCCCATCCGCGCATCGACTCCTGAACGGCTTTATGCTCGTCAGTGGTGGCGATGGTCACACTCCGTACCGCCTTTCCGGCGTGACGCCCACACCTAGAACATGTTCTAATATCAAGGCCGGGTCCAAGTCAAGAGAGCGACTTGGGCGCCCGGCCCCGCCGCGCATGCCAGCCGACGAAACGACGCCAGGAAAGGACTCTCATCTCATGGCAAGTCCATCCCGATCGCAGCCCGCCGATTCGAGCCCTTCGGCGCCCGCGAACGGCGCGGAGGCGGTAGCACGGCGCGAGAACACGGCTCCCAAGGAGCGGCGCGGGGGCAACAACGCCCGGCCCGCCACCACCGTCGCCACGCTCAGCGAGGACGAGCTGAGCTCGGCCGCGCAGCGCGAACGACGTAAGCGAATTCTGGACGCGACACTGGCCCTGGCCTCCAAGGGCGGTTACGACGCGGTGCAGATGCGCGCGGTCGCCGAACGCGCCGATGTCGCCGTCGGCACGCTCTACCGCTATTTCCCCTCCAAAGTGCATCTGCTCGTTTCAGCGCTGTCGCGCGAATTCGAGCAGATCGAGGGCAAACGCAAACCATTGGCCGGACAGTCGCCGCGCGAACGCATGCATCTGCTGCTCACCCAGATCACCAGAATGATGCAGCGCGACCCGCTGCTCACCGAGGCGATGACCCGAGCCTTCATGTTCGCCGACGCGTCGGCGGCCGCCGAGGTCGACCGGGTCGGCAAGGTGATGGACCGGGTCTTCGCCCGCGCCATGAACGACGGTGAGCCCACCGAGAGGCAACTCGCCATCGCGCGGGTGATAAGCGATGTGTGGCTTTCGAACCTGGTGGCTTGGCTCACTCGCCGGGCCTCGGCGACCGATGTGACCGACCGCCTCGAACTGACCGTGGATCTGCTTCTCGGCGATGGCGCTCTGAAATAGCTGGAGGCTTTCGCGCCGACATCGAAGCCCAACCGGTAGCCCGGCCGTCGCACAATAGTGCGCCGACCGGGCTACCGTTGTCATATGCCGCGTTTGCCCGCGGTCGCCGACCCGGATTCGAACCTCGATGTCCGGCAAAGTGACTCACCCCCGGCACTCGAGCCGAGGCGCCACCACGCCCCGGCGAGCACACTCGTGATCGTCTCGCGACACGGGTCGCTCCGGTCCGTTGAAAGGTTACCGGCCAGTTACCCATATGTTAACTGGGCGAATCCGGTTCGCGCCGTCGGACACCCCCGCACGCGCACCGGCGCACTGCGGTGCGACGAATTCAACACAGTATTGTTTTGCCCGCCCAGAATTAAACTCCTCCGATCACTAGGTTGGATGCGTGAGCGCACAGGATCTGCCAAAGGAACTTCGTCGTGCATTGTCGACGATCGCGCGCGAGCCACGGCTCTTGATCGCGTCGGATTACGACGGGACATTAGCGCCCATCGTGTCCGACCCGGCGAAGGCGTATCCCCACCGGGAATCGGTGAGCGCCTTACGCGCTCTCGCCGGTCTCACCGGAACCACCGCCGCCGTGATCTCCGGCCGCGCGCTGCGGGATCTCGCCGCATTGTCACGGCTTCCGGTGGAAGTACAACTGATCGGTAGCCACGGCTCGGAATTCGACGTGGGCTTCGTGCACGCGATCGACAACGACGCCAAACATCTGCTGAACGAGGTGCAGACCTCGCTGACGCAGATCGCCGAGGAGAATCCCGGCGTCGCCGTGGAGATCAAGCCGGCGAGTATCGCACTGCACGTGCGCAATGCCAGCCCCGAGATCGGACTGCGCGCGCTGAAGTCGGCCCGTCTGGGCCCGGCCTGCTGGGTCGGCGTCCAGGTGACCGAGGGTAAGGCGGTCATCGAACTGGCCGTCATCCCCACCGACAAGGGCACCGCGCTCGACACCATCCGCCATCAGGAGGGTGCGACCGCGGCGGTGTTCTTCGGCGACGATGTCACCGACGAGAAGGCGTTCCGGGTCCTGTCCGGGCCCGATCTCGGCATCAAGGTCGGCGCCGGTGACAGCCTCGCGAAATTCCGGGTGGACAGCACCGAGGACGTGTCGAAGGCTCTGGCCTACCTGCTGGAAGAACGGCGCACCTGGCTGGCGGGCGCGAGCGCGCCGCGGATCGAACGGCTCACCATGCTGGCGAGCCCGCGTTCGGTGGCGCTGCTCACCCCCGATGCCACGGTCACGTGGTTCTGCCATCCCGAACCCGATTCGGCCGCGGTCTTCGCGCATCTGCTCGGCGGGCCGCAGGCGGGGCATTTCACCATCGCGCCCGAGCGACCGGGCCTGCCGCTGTCGCAGCGGTACGTCGACGGCACCATGACCGTCGAAACCCGTTGGGCGAGTTTGTCGGTCGTCGACTACCTGCCGCACGACGTCGATCCGACCCGGACCGATCTGACCCGGGTCATCAGCGGCGACGCCAAGGCCGTCGTCACCTTCGCGCCCCGGCCGGAATTCGGCCAGGTGCCGGTGACCATCGAACGTGAGCAGACCGGCCTGCGGGTGCTCGGCACCAACGATCCGATGGTGCTGCGCTCCCCCGGCGTCGAATGGCAGATCGAGACCGACGGCACCCACGATGTGGCGCGTGCCGTCGTCGACCCCTCCGACGGTTCGATCGTGCTCGAATTGCGTTGTGGCACGCAGGATCTCGCACCGGCGATGAGCAGCGAGCTGGAGCGGCGGCGAGAAGCGGAGAGCTACTGGGCATCCTGGGCCGCCGGACTCGAATTGCCGCCGCTCAAGCCCGATCTCATGAAGCGTTCGGCACTGACCCTGCGCGGCCTGGTGCACGCGCCGTCCGGTTCGATCCTGGCCGCGGCCACCACATCGCTGCCGGAGGATATCGGCGGCGTGCGCAACTGGGATTACCGCTACTGCTGGCTGCGCGACGCCTCGCTCACCGCGCAGGCGCTGGTCTCGCTCGGATCGCTCGGCGAGGCCGACGCCTTCCTCGGCTGGGTGCACCGGGTACTGGAGACGTTGCCGGGCCCGGAGCGGTTGCACCCGCTGTACACGCTCTACGGCGAGACGCTGCCACCGGAGGCCGTCATCGATCAGCTGCCGGGATACGCGGGTTCGCGTCCGGTGCGCGTCGGCAACGCCGCGAATATGCAGGTGCAGCTCGACGTGTTCGGCCCGATAGTCGATCTCATCGCCTCGCTCGCCCACGCCCGCGAACAGCAGGGCAGCACCGACCCGGCGCGGGTACTGCCCGACGCCGACTGGGAACTTGTGCGCGCCATGGTTTCCGCGGTCCAGCGGCGTTGGACCGAACCCGACCACGGCATCTGGGAGATCCGCGGCAATCCGCGCCACCACGTGTACTCCAAGGTCATGGGCTGGTTGACGGTGGATCGCGCGCTGACGCTGGCGCAGAAATTCCAGCGCCACGTCGATCCGGCCTGGGTGGTCCTGCGCGACACCATCGCCGACGAGGTCAAGACCAAGGGCTGGAACGACGAGGTGCAGTCCTACACCGCGGCCTACGACGGCACGGATCTGGACGCGGCGACCCTGCACATCGGTCTGAGCGGACTGATCGACCCGTCCGATCCGCGCTTCGCCGCCACCGTCGTGGCGACCGAGGCCGAACTGCGCAGCGGTTCGACGGTCTACCGGTACCACCACGACGACGGCCTGCCCGGAGGCGAGGGCGGTTTCCACCTGTGCGCGGCCTGGTTGGTCGAGGCGTACCTGCTGATCGGCAGGCGCTCGGACGCCGAGGCCCTGTTCGCCCAGCTGGTCGATGTCGCCGGACCGACCGGACTGCTCAGCGAGGAGTACGACCCGGTCGCCGAACGTTCGCTCGGTAACCATCCACAGGCCTACAGCCACCTCGGCCTGCTGCGTTGTGCGCAACTTCTCGGCCTGCCCGCGGACGCGCTGGTCTGATCGACCCCCGAACGCCGCGCACGATCACCGCTGGTGAATCGGGCGCGGCGTTCGGCATGGATGCGGTGGTTACGCGGGTTCGCCCCCTTGGCGTCGCCCGGGCAGGGTTTGGGCGGTGGGTGGGCGGTTCCCGAGTTGCGGACCCCTGTTAAAGTTAAACGGTAACGATTTCCATTATGATCTAGCGCACCGCGGACCCGGGCGATCAGCCCCGCCGGTCCGTCACGCACCCAGATCCACCGCACCAGGAGTCCTCCGCGTGAAGAGTCGATTCGCCCTGAAGTTCGCCGGTCTCGCCCTGGGGGTGGCGACCGCGGCGACACTGACCGCCTGCGGCAGCGGCTCGGACGATTCCGGGAAGCCCGAGGTCGTCGCCTCGACCAACGTGTGGGGCGATATCGCCTCGGTCATCGCGGGTTCGGATGCCACGGTGACCGCCCTGATCACCGATCCGGCCGCCGATCCCCATTCGCACGAGACCTCCGCGGTGGAATCGGCGAAGATCAGCGACGCCGACCTGATCGTCTACAACGGCGGCGGCTACGACGAATTCATCGAGAAGGCGATCGAGGGCAGGGACAAGCGCGCCGTCGACGCCTTCGCGGCGCGCACCGACACCTCCGACGAGAACGAACACCTCTGGTACGACGTCACCACCGTCGCGACCGTCGCCGACCGGATCGCCGCGGCGCTCGGCGAGGTCGACGCCGACCACGCCGCCGGTTACACCGAACGCGCGGCGGATTTCAAGGCCCGGCTGTCCGGCATCTCCGCGATCACCGGCAAGGTCGCCGCCGAACACCCCGGCACCCCGGTGTTGCAGACCGAACCGCTCGCGCACTACCTGCTGCTCGCGGCGGGTGCGCGGGACCGCACCCCCGCAGAATTCCAGGAGGCGATCGAGCAGGAGACCGACCCCGCGCCGGCCGCCGTCGCCGCCACCCGCGACCTGTTGACCGGCAAGCAGGTACGCGCCCTGGTCTACAACGTGCAGACCCAGGACAAGATCACCCGCGACCTGCGCGATATCGCCGAGAAGAACGGAGTAGCCGTGGTCGAGGTGACCGAAACCCTGCCCGAAGGGGTCGATTACATTCAGTGGCAGACCAAGAACGCCGAGGCGCTCGCCTCCGCACTCCGGTAGTCGTGCGATGAACAAGGGAGCCGCGCTGACCGAGCACACCGATCGGGTGGAACGGCGGGCGACCGGCACCGACGGTGCGGCCGCGGTCCGCCTCGAAGCCGCGAGCCTCGCCTTCGGCGACCGCACGCTGTGGCGGGATCTCGACCTCGAGGTCGCGCCGGGCGAATTCGTCGCCGTCCTCGGTCCCAACGGATCGGGTAAGACCTCGCTGATGCGGGTGCTGCTCGGGCGACTCGCGCTCAGTTCCGGGCACGCCCACATCGCCGGAGCGCCCGTTCGAGCGGGCAATCACGATATCGGCTATGTGCCGCAACAGAAGACGATCGACGCGGGCGTGCAGTTACGCGGCGTCGACCTCGTCGGCCTCGGCGTGGACGGACACCGCTGGGGACTCGGACTGCGTGGCCGCGCCGAACGCAAGCGCAAGGTCGCCGCCGCCATCGCCGACGTGGGGGCCGAGGCGTTCGCCCACCACGCCCTGGAGTCGCTGTCCGGTGGTGAGCAGCAGCGGCTACGGGTCGCGCAGGCGCTGGTCGGCGACCCGAAGGTGCTGTTGTGCGACGAACCACTACTGAGCCTGGATCTGGCCAATCAACGGCTGGTCTCCGAACTGATCGAGCAGCGCAGACGCGCGCACGGCACCGCGGTGCTGTTCGTCACCCACGAGATCAATCCGATTCTGCCGCTGGTGGACCGGGTGCTGTACCTGGTCGACGGCCGGTTCCGGATCGGGCCGCCGGACGAGGTGATGACCTCCGAGGTGCTCTCCGAGTTGTACGGCACCGAGGTCGACGTGCTGCGGGTACGCGGACGGCTCGTCGTCGTCGGCACCGGTGACACCATGGACGCGCTGGGCGCTGCGGGCGCCCAGCACTGCCATGCCGATACCGATCCGAACCGGGTGCGCGCGTGAACGACAAACTCGCGGGCGTGTTCTCGAAGATGTTCGATTTCAGCACCACCGCCGATCTGCTCTCCTACGACTTCGTCCAACAGGCCGTGCTGGCCGCGGCCATGCTGGGCCTGCTGGCCGGGGCGATCGGCCCGCTCATCATCAGCAGGCAGATGTCGTTCGCGGTGCACGGCACCAGCGAACTGTCGCTGACCGGCGCGGCGGCGGCGCTGCTGGCCGGAATCGGCGTCGGGCTCGGCGCGATCATCGGATCGGTGGTCGCCGCAGTCCTCTTCGGTGCGCTGGGAACCAAAGCGCGAGAGCGCGATTCGGTGATCGCGGTGGTGCTGTCGTTCGGCCTCGGCCTGTCCGTGCTCTTCCTGTGGCTCGGACCGGAACGGGCCGGGTCGAAATTCTCGCTGCTGACCGGACAGGTCGTCAGCGTCGGCTACAGCGGTCTCGCGCTGCTCACCACCTGCACCATCGGGGTGCTGGCCGTCCTCGCCTTCGTCTACCGCCCACTGCTGTTCGCCAGCAGCGATCCGGAAGTCGCGGTGGCCAAGGGCGTTCCGGTACGCGCGCTCTCGATCGTCTTCGCGGTCATGCTCGGGATCACCGCCGCCTTCGGCGTGCAGATCGTCGGCGCGCTGCTTGTCCTCGCGCTGTTGATCACCCCCGCCGCCGCGGCGGCCCAGCTCACCGCGAACCCGGTCCGCGCGACCGTGCTCGCGGTGGTCTTCGCCGAGATCGCGGCGGTCGGCGGCATTCTGCTGTCACTGGCACCCGGCGTGCCCGTATCGACCTTCGTCACCACACTGTCGTTCCTGATCTACCTGATCTGCCGGGTGATCGGCGCACGGCGGCGTCGCACGGTCGGCGTGCGCTGAGCGATTCGCGCGATCGCCGTGGGCGCTCGGTCCACGAGCGCCGCGATTCGGGCAGGCGATCCCGTCATCCCGGTGCATCGCTCCCCGACACCTCACATCCGGGCGGCTCGCTCGGCGACCTCGAAATCCGCGGACCGCGTCCGCCGACTCGGCGAACGCCGCACACCGGCCCCTTCGACTCTCACCGGGAGATCCGGTCGGCCTCCTGATCGACGGCGGTCAGGAACGGCGTCAACGCGGCGAGGTAGGACGGAATGTCGTTGCTCCACAGGCCGTGACCGCGCTCGGGGAGCGTCACCACTTCCACGTCGTCGGCGGCGGCACGATAACGGTCGGCGGCGGCATCGTCGACCACCGACCCCCGCCTGCCACCTCGGATGACCAGCACCGGACAGCCGAGTTCGGGCAGCCGCTCCCACAGCGACACCTCCTCACTCTGCGCGGCCACGGCCTCGATCACGTGCGACGGCATGCGTTCCACGACCGCGCGGCCGTGCACCCGCATCGCGGACAGTCGCTCGACCGCCTCCGGTGGCAGGAAGACGTGCCGCGCCTGATAGTCGTTGATCACCAGCCCCGCCACCCGGTGGTCGGCGTGCAGCGCCGCCCCGATGGCGTAGGGCGTGCCGCGCGAATAGCCCATCACGATCGGCCGTCGCAGTTCACACGCGGTCATCACGGCGAGCACGTCGCCGTAGTGGTGCTGCCAGGTGTATCCGCTGACCGGAGCGTCACTGCGACCCCGCCCGCGTACGTCGACGACGACCACGCGCCGGTCGCCCAGCGCCTCCAGCTGCCAGGCGTAATCCTCGGCGTCTTCGCCGGTGCCGGGAACGACCAGCACCGGCACGCCCGAACCGGCACGCCGATTATCGATGGCGTGCAGCCGCACACCGGCGTTGTCGACGTACACCGTCGCCATCGGACCCCCTCGGGTGCGGCTTGCGCGAGAAATGTTTGTGTGGCGAACAAAATTTAGCGCGCGGTCCTCGCCGTCCGCCAGACCGCAGGGGTCGCGACCACTTTGATGGCAGCCGCCTTCAGTCGAGGGGTCGAGGTTTCGTATGCTCGACACACCCGCCGCCGACCGAATGGTGATCACCGATGATCGATTTCACGATTCCCGCCGACCTCGCCGCCGAACGCGACCGCGTGCGGCGATTCGTCATCGACAAGATCGTCCCGTTCGAACGGGATCCGCGCCTGACCTCCCACGGACCGACCGACGAACTGCGCCAGGAACTGGTCGAACTGGCCCGCGCCGAGAAATTGCTGACCGTCCAGGCGCCCGAGGAACTGGGCGGACGCGGGCTGACCCATATCGAGCAGGCGGTGATCTACGAGGCGGCGGGCTGGTCGACCCTGGGCCCGGTGGCGATGAACTGCGCCGCCCCCGACGAGGGCAATATGTACCTGCTGTCGAAGATCGCGAACCCGGATCAGATCGACCGGCACCTCATGCCCGCCATCAACGGCCACCAGCGCACCGTCTTCGCGATGACCGAACCCGACGGCGCGGGCTCGGATCCGAATCAACTGGCCACCGAGGCCGTGTTCGACGGCGAGAATTTCACCATCAACGGGCGCAAATGGCTGATCACGGGCGCGAACGGCGCGAAGACCTGGATCATCATGGCCCGGGTGGCGCCGAACCCGCACGTGCCCGACGGCCCGACCCTGTTCCTGACCGACGGCGATCAGCCGGGCATCGTCATCGAACGCACCATGAACACCATGGACCGCAACTACGTCGGCGGGCACGGCGTCGTTCGTTTCGAGAACCTGGTGCTGCCGAAGGAATCGCTGCTCGGCGATACCGGCCAGGCGCTGCGCTACGCCCAACTGCGGCTGGCTCCGGCACGGCTGACCCACTGCATGCGCTGGCTGGGCGCGGCCGAACGCGCGCAGAGCATCGCCGTCGACTACGCCAAGACCCGCACCGCCTTCGGCAAGCCGATCGGCGAACACGAGGGCGTGTCGTTCATGCTGGCCGATAACGAGATCGCGCTGCACCAGTGCCGACTGACCATCTGGCACGCCTGCTGGCTGATGGACCAGGGCGAGAAGGCCAGGCACGAGAGTTCCATCGCGAAATCGTTCGTCTCCGAGGAACTGTTCAAGGTCGCCGACCGGTGCGTTCAGGTCCTCGGCGGCATCGGCATCAGCGACGAGACGGTCGTCGAGATGATCTTCCGCGACATGCGCGCCTTCCGGCTCTACGACGGCCCGACCGAGGTGCACAAATACGCTATCGGCCGCCGCGTGCTGCGCTGACACGGCGGAACGGCCGGCGAGGGAGTTGGGACGAGTGGTTCGGGTGGGGCAGTTGAGCCGGAGCCGAGGACGGCTGGAATTCGATACGACTACCATGCTGGCATGAGTTCGGAACTGCTCGTCGATGTCTCAGCGGGCATCGCCGTGCTCACACTCAATCGTCCCGCGCAGCAGAACGCGTTCACCCCGGCGATGACTGCCGAACTGAGCGCCGCGTTGCACCGGTGCGACGCCGAGGACGCGATCCGCGTGGTCGTCATCACCGGAACCCCGCCCGCGTTCTGCGCGGGCGCCGACCTGTCCAGCCGGGTGGGTGAGGTCAGCGCGACGATCGATCCCGCCCCGTGGCAGATCCGCAAACCGGTGATCGCCGCCGTCAACGGTCACGCGGTGGGGATCGGCCTCGCGCTCGCCCTGCAATGCGACCTGCGCTATATGGCCCGCGACGCGGTCTACGGCCTCACCCAGGTCAGACGGGGTGTACTCGCCGACGGCTACGCGCACTGGACGCTGCCCCGGCTGGTCGGCATGGCCAACGCCGCCGACATCATGCTGACCGGGCGCACCTTCGACGGCGAAGAGGCCAAGTCGATGGGTCTGGCCAACAGCTGCCTCGACGGGTCCGAGGTGCTGCCGACCGCGCTGTCGGTGGCGCACGACATGGCCAACGGATCGGCCCCGCTGCCGGTGGCGCTGTCCAAGCGGCTGCTGTGGGAAGGTCTGCGGATGAGTCCGGCCGTGGTCGGAAAGCTGGAAACCGATCTGAACGCGCACGCCGCCGAGAGTGTCGACGGTGACGAAGCCATGGCGGCCTTCCGCGATCGCAGGCAGCCCAATTGGACCGGCAGTATCAGCGCCGAATGGCCTGCCTGGGACAAGGCCGTCGCCGAACGACCGGTACTGGACTGACCCGAGCCCGGCATTCCGGTCTCGACCGGGCGGGTGCCACCGGGTTCTGCTCCCGTCGAGTTCTGCTCCCGCGGCGTCAGGCACCGCCGCGCAACACGAGCAGGATGAACAGAATCGCCATGATGATCATGCAGATGGTGCCGACGACACCGAGCACATAGCCGACGAGCACCTGGGCGCGGCCACCGTAGGCGCCGCCGGATTCTTCGATCTGGTCGAGCGCGCGCCTGCCCATCGCCCACGCCACCGGCCCGAGTGCTCCGCAGCACAGCAGACTCGCGGCGCCGATGAACAACACGGCCTGCGCATTGGGATGCTCGACTGGCTGCCCGATGGGCTGGTTCGGTATGACCACTCACCGAATTCTACGGGGGCCCCGGGCTTTTTGGCAGCGGCTGCCGCGCAGCGTGTTCGGCGGCGACCGCCGTCCCGGCCGACCGATCACGGACGGTGACCGGATCGGCGATCAGGACGAACGTCGTTGGCGGGCAACCTCGGCCAGCACCACGCCCGCGGCGACCGAGGCGTTGAGGGATTCGACCGGCCCCGCCATCGGAATGCTCAGGACGGAATCACAGGTTTCGCGGACGAGACGCGACAGGCCCTTGCCCTCCGAACCGACGACGATCACGGTCGGCTCACGCCCGTCGAAATCGTCGAGCGTGGTGTCCCCGCCCGCGTCCAGACCGATGATCTGATAACCCTTGCTCGCCCAATCCTTCAGCGTGCGAGTCAGATTGGTGGCGCGAGCGACCGGAAGCCTGGCCGCCGCGCCCGCACTGGTCCGCCACGCAACGGCGGTGACACTCGCGCTGCGCCGCGACGGGATCAGCACACCCTGACCGCCGAAAGCCGCGACCGAGCGGATGACGGCGCCGAGATTGCGCGGATCGGAGATATTGTCCAGCGCGACCAGCAGGGCGGGCTCGGCGGTGCCACGTACCCGGTCGAGCAGGTCGTCCGGGTGCGCGTAGCGGTACGGCGGCACCTGGAGGGCGACGCCCTGGTGCAATCCGTTGGCGCTCAAACGATCCAGATCGGTGCGCGGCACCTCGAGAATCGAGATGCCCGCGTCGGCCGCGATCTTCACACTCTCGGTGAGCCGATCGTCGTTCTCGGTGCCGACGGCCACGTACAGCGCCGTCGCGGGCACCTCGGCGCGCAGACATTCGAGGACCGGGTTTCGACCGAGCACCAACTCGGGACCGTCGTCGCTCTTGCGACCGGCCGGTCGACCCGACGAACCACGTTTGTTCGGCTGGTTGGCCGCCGCCTTCGCCTTGGCCGCGGCGCGTTTGGCCGCCGGGTGTTTGGTGCGCGCCTCGGCGGGCGGGGTCGCGCCCCGGCCTTCCAGGCCACGCCTGCGCTTACCGCCGGAGCCGACGACGGCGCCCTTCTTGGTGCTGCCCTTGCGGACAGCGCCTCGTCGCTGCGAATTCCCTGCCATCAGTACGCCTTTCCGCGCGGTGTCGGGCAGGAGCGCCCGCGTGCCTTCGGCCTGTCGAGCACGTCGCGGCTCATCGGGCGCCCTTGGGATCGACGAGCGACCACTCCGGGCCGTCGGAGGTGTCGGTCACCTCGATACCGGCGTTCTGCAACCGGTCCCGCGCCGCGTCGGCGCTGGCCCAATCCTTGTCCGCGCGCGCCTGCTGGCGACGGTCGAGTTCGGCGCGGACCAGCACATCGAGCGCGTCGAGCGCCGTCGAATTGTCCTTGCCGCTGTACCACCTCGGGTCGAACGGGCACACGCCGAGGATGCTCAGCATTCCCCTGACCTGACCTGCCAGTTCACGTGCCTCGTCGATCGAACCCGATTCCAGCGCCTTGTTGCCGTCGTGCACCACCCGGTGCACCTCGGCCAGTGCGCGCGGCACCGCGAGATCGTCGTCCATGGCCTCGGCGAAAGCGTCGGTCCATTTACCGACCGGAATCTCCCCGGCCCGGTCGACCACCCGGTGCAAGAACGATTCGATGCGTTGATACGAGGCAACGGCGTCGTTCAAAGCCTTGTCCGAATATTCGAGCATCGAACGGTAGTTCGCGCTACCGAGATAGAACCGGAGTTCCACGGCGCGAACCTTTTTCAGCATATTCGGGACCGAGAGCACATTGCCGAGCGATTTCGACATCTTCTCCCCGCCCATCGTCACCCAGCCGTTGTGCAGCCAGTAACGCGCGAAACCGTCGCCGGCCGCTTTCGACTGGGCCACTTCGTTCTCGTGATGGGGGAAAACCAGATCCATTCCACCGCAGTGGATATCGAATTCGGAACCGAGGTAGTACTCGGCCATCGCCGAGCATTCCAGATGCCATCCCGGACGGCCGGGACCCCACGGCGACGGCCAACTCGGCTCACCCGGTTTCGCGGCCTTCCACAGGGTGAAATCGCGCGCGTCGCGTTTACCCGCGCCCGCGCTCTCGCCCTGGTGCACGTCATCGAGTCGGTGGCCGGACAGTTTGCCGTAATCCGGATAACTCACCACGTCGAAATACACATTGCCTTCGGAGGCGTACGCGTGGCCGCGCTCGATCAACCGGTGCATCAGGTCGATCATCTGCGTGATGTGCCCGGTGGCGCGCGGTTCGGCCGACGGCGCCTGCACGCCGAGCAGGTCGTAGGCCCGGTCGAAGGCGCGCTCGTAGGTGGCGGCCCATTCCCACCACGGCCTGCCCGCCTCGGCGGCCTTGGTCAGGATCTTGTCTTCGATATCGGTGACATTGCGAATGAACCAGACGTCGTAATCGTGCGCCTGCAACCACCTCCGCAGCACGTCGAAGGCGACGCCGCTGCGCACATGGCCGATATGGGGTTCACCCTGAACGGTCGCGCCACACAGGTACACCGAAGCTCGGCCGGGGACCAACGGCGCGAATTCGCGCAGGGTCCGCGTTTCGGTGTCAAAGAGGCGCAGAGTCACGGCAGTCGATCCTAGTCGGTGTAGCTGGGCGTTCTTGCCCCGGCTCAGGTCTGCCGAACCAGGGTGCTATACGCGTTGTCGCAGCAAGGCCGTGGCGATCGCGGCGATGCCCTCGCCCCGGCCGGTGAGACCGAGGCCGTCGGACGTGGTGCCGGATACCGACACCGGTGCGCCGAGCAGGCCGCCCAGAACCTCCTGGGCTTCCGCGCGACGCGGTCCGATCTTGGGGCGGTTGCCGATTACCTGTACGGCGGCATTGACAACATCGAAGCCGGCCTCACCCAGGAGCCTACGCACCTCTTCGAGCATGGTCGCACCGGATACGTTCTCCCACTCCGGGCGACCCACCCCGAAGACCGCGCCGACATCTCCGAGTCCGGCGGCGGACAGCAGCGCGTCGCACAGGGCGTGCGCGGCTACGTCGCCATCGGAATGTCCGGAACAGCCGTCGGCATCCTCGAAAAGCAGGCCGGCCATCCAACATCGACGGCCGGGTTCGATCGGATGGACATCGCTGCCGATTCCCACGCGGATGTTCATGAGGTCCGCACGATTTCCGGGCGCTCGGCGGCGTGTCGGGAAAGTATCGTCTCGGCGAGCATCAGATCGAGCCGAGTGGTGATCTTGAAGGCGAGCGGGTCGCCCGCGATGGTGCGCACCGGCGCACCGAGTAGTTCGACCAGACCCGCGTCGTCGGTGGCGTGCACATCGGCCGCGTACGCGGTCCGCAGCAGTCCGGCCTCGAAGCCCTGGGGTGTCTGGATGGCGCGCAACATGGCCCGGTCCGGCGTGCCGGTGACGGTGCCGAGCGCGTCGACGGATTTGACGGTGTCGACCACGGGCAGCGCGGGAACGACCGCGGGATGACCCGCGCGCAGTTGGGCGACGACGTCGGCGATCAGCCCGGGCGGGGTGAGCGCGCGGGCGGCGTCGTGCACCAGATAGTAGGAAGCCTCGGGCGCGGCGGCGATACCGGCGCGCACCGAATCGGTGCGCTCGGCTCCACCGACCACGATCCGGACGGTATCCCGCACAGCCGAGTGCGACAGCAGGGCGACTGCGCTCTCGACCGATTCCGGGGGCACCATGACGATGATCCGGTCGACCGCCCCCGAGGCGATCAGTCCGTCTACGGCGAGTCGGACCATAGGTGTGCCGCCGACCTCGACGAACGCCTTGGGTGCATTCGCACCCAGACGCACGCCGCGACCGGCGGCAGGCACCAAGGCAACGACAGATCTGTCGTTGTCAGCGTTGTTCACGGTTCAGGAAGCCGCTGCGAGGACCTCGTCGAGCAGGGTCTCTGCCTTGCCGTCATCGGTTCCCTCGGCGAGCGCGAGCTCACCGACGAGGATCTGACGCGCCTTGGCGAGCATCCGCTTCTCACCGGCGGACAGCCCGCGATCCTGCTCACGACGCCACAGGTCGCGTACGACCTCTGCCACTTTGTTGACGTCACCGGAGGCCAGCTTTTCCAGGTTGGCCTTGTAGCGACGCGACCAGTTGGTCGGCTCCTCGGTGTGCGGCGCCCGCAGCACCTGGAAGACTCGATCGAGACCCTCCTGGCCTACGACGTCACGAACGCCGACGTATTCGGCGTTCTCCGCGGGAACCCGAACAGTAAGATCGCCCTGAGCGACCTTCAGGACCAGATACTCTTTTTGCTCACCCTTGATGGTGCGAGTCTCGATTGCTTCGATCAGCGCCGCTCCGTGGTGGGGGTAAACGACGGTGTCTCCGACCTTAAAAATCATGTGTCCCGTGCCCCTTTCGATGTTCACAGTTTAACATGCGACTCGGTAACGGCGCGATCAACGGCGCAGGTCAGGGCCACAACGAGGCAATCGCAGGGGTTGACAGAACCGGCGGGGTGTGCATTACGTTGTGCCGGAACAGGTTATCGACCGGCGCTGTCCCCGCCCCCAGCGCCGCGATTACCCGACACCGTCCGCGCAATCGCAGTTCGCGATCGCGGAAACCGTTATGCAAAGGTTGCGAAGAACATCGGGAAGCCGCCGGAGTCATATTTCTTTCCCGCGCGTGTCCCGCGCGCGCGACGCGGCACGCCGCGGTCGAAAAGCACGGCCGGTGCGGCCGGACTCGACGTCGACTACTACGCTGCCTAGTTACTACTCTCTGTAGCGGAGTGAGCCCGGTCGACATGGAGGACAACCCGTGACTGCCCTGAATGCTGTGACCGCCTCTTCTGGGGCGTGGACGCGACGTCGTTTGGTGACGGTTGCCGCACTCGCCGCGGGCGCGGCGATCGCGATCTCCGGTTGTAGCGCCGGCCAGATCTCGCAGACCGCCGAACAGGTCGCCGCCGTCAACGGCAGCAGCGTGGACGCGGAGCAGATCTCGCTGCGCAATGTGCACATCGTCTACCCGGGCAGCGGCTACACCAACCTCAAGGGCGGCAACGCCCTGCTCGCGTTGTCGATCATCAACAACAGCGAGACCACCGACGACAAGCTGCTCAGCGTCACGACCGACCTCGGCCCGGTGAAGATCACCCCGCCCGCCGGTCAGTCGGCCATCGTGATCCCCGCGCTGCACAATGTCGTCGCGGCGCCGAAGCAGGCCGCGACGGCCGGATCGCCCGCGGCGGACTCGCACGGCGCCGACTCGCACGGGTCGGACTCGCACGCCGCGCCCGCCACCGGCGACAAGGCTGCCACCGATCCCGAGGCCGATCCGGCGCGGATCGAGATCACCGGACTGACCCGCGACATCATCCCCGGCCTCACCTACAGCGTGGTGTTCAACTTCGAGCGCAACGGGCCGGTCAAGATCGAGGTTCCGGTCGACGCGGGCACCGCCACCGAACGCCACGAATCCGATAAGTCCGGTCCGGCGGCCGAGGGCGGCCACGGGGGATCCGGCGGGCACTGAGCCCCCTCCATACGCGAAACGAGGCTGCCGCGTCCGATGCGGCGGCCTTTTTCGTCGGTACGGCCGCTGTGGGTCGCACCGGCTGTCGGGCGAGCCGCTGTCGGACCCGGTACGTAAGGTGCGCGTGTGGCCAAGACCAAGCCGATCTTCCGGTGCTCCGCCTGCTCGCACGAGGTAGCCAAATGGGTCGGCAAATGCCCCGGCTGCGGGGCGTGGGGCGCCGTGGACGAGATCGCCGTCGCAGCGACCCCGGCCGGTGTGCCCGCCCGGCGCGCGATGTTGCCGAGCACGGCGGCCGCGCCCATCTCCACCATCGATTCCCAGATCACCAAGGCGCGTACCACCGGGGTGCCGGAATTGGACCGGGTGCTCGGCGGTGGTGTCGTCCCCGGGTCGGTGGTGTTGCTGTCCGGCGAGCCCGGGGTGGGCAAATCCACGCTGCTGCTCGAGGTCGCCTACCGGTGGGCCGCCCAGCACGAGCACACCTCGCTGTATGTGACCGCGGAGGAATCTGCGGGTCAGGTCAGGCTGCGGGCCGACCGCACGGGAGCGATACACGAGCGGGTGTACCTGGCCGCGGAATCCGATCTATCGATCCTGCTCGGGCATGTCGAGCAGGTACGCCCGAGCCTGCTCGTGGTCGACTCGGTGCAGACCATCCTCGCCCCGGAGGTGGACGGCGTCACCGGCGGCGTCACCCAGGTCCGCGCGGTCACCGCGGCGCTGACCTCACTGGCCAAGGCGAGCGGAATCGCGGTCCTGCTGGTGGGACATGTCACCAAGGACGGCAATGTCGCGGGCCCGCGCACGCTGGAACATCTGGTCGACGTGGTGTTGCAGTTCGAGGGCGACAAGAATTCCACCCTGCGCATGGTGCGCGGTATCAAGAATCGCTTCGGCAGCGCCGACGAGGTCGGCTGTTTCGAATTGCACGACGACGGGATCAGAGGCGTAGACGACCCGTCGGGACTTTTCCTGCACCACCGGACCGATTCGGTGCCGGGCACGGCCGTGACGGTGGCGATGGACGGTAAACGTCCGCTGGTCGGCGAAGTGCAGGGGCTGACCGTGAAGACCGAGATCCCGGCGCCGCGGCGGGCCGTCAGCGGACTGGACTACAACCGCGTCGCGATGGTGCTCGCCGTGTTGCAGAGCCGCGGCCGGGTGTTCGTGGGCAAACACGATGTCTATGCCGCCACGGTCGGCGGCATGCGCTTGGTCGAACCCACCGCCGACCTGGCCATCGCGCTCGCCATCGCGAGTTCGGAATCCGATATCGCGCTGCCCGCGGGCTGGGTGATCCTCGGCGAGGTGGGGTTGGCCGGTGAGGTGCGCAAGGTGACGGGCTTGACGCGCAGGCTGGCCGAAGCCGAACGCCTCGGCTTCACCGACGCGGTCGTACCGCCGGGATCGGACAGGCCGAAAGGCGGCGGCATGAAAATTCACGAAGTGGCCGATCTGCGGTCGGCGATCCGGCTCTGCGGATTACGCAAATCGCGAGGCGAATAAGCGATCTCAGGCGATATTGAACGGCTCGGCCGCGCTGCGCACCGAACCGAGCTGCGCGACAACCGAATAGGCGCCCGCCGGGACCGGGACGCGCTCGCCCGCGCAATTGGGCTGCGAGGTGGAGCCGGACCAGGTGACCTGGAAGGCAGCCTGCTCACCGCGATTGAGGGTGCGCATATCGGGCTGGCCGTCGGGATAGCAGTCGGTACTCGACCACAGCCTGCGCTGGCCGTCCAGCGAGTACACCGAGATCTGTTGCAGACCCGAACCGACATCGCGGGCGCACGCCACCGACGAGATATTCGTGATGACGATGCCGAAGACCGGCTGCTCACCCGGCCGGTATGTCGGTTGCTCCACGGTGACCTTGACCGCGAGCGACTGGTCGGGGCACTGGCCCGCCGCGACCGCGGTGGCGGTCGCGGCGGCACTGCCCGTCGTCTTCGACGATTCCCCGCCCCCCGACGCTGTGGACGAGGAATTCTTGACCGACGTGGCGCTCGCGGCGCCGGTGGCATTCGGATCACCGGGCGAGTTGCCGCCGCGCGCGACCATCACCACCAACCAGATCACCAAGGCGAACGCCACGACCAGAGCGCCGATGGCGAAGACACGACGACGCCAGTAGATCTCCGGTGGCAGCGGTCCAGTCGGTTCCAGCACGCCTCAACGTTAAAGGCACGGGAGGACAACGCGACTCAGGACCTCGGCGTGTCGAGTCGTCCTACGCCGACGCGCCGATCGATTTCACCACCGCACGCTGGGCGAACGGCGGCTCAGACCACCTCGCCGATGTTGCCGACGACACGATGTAGTTGAACCCTGCCGTCGACCAGCTTGTAGGTGACACACGCGATAGCGCACGCACCGGTCGCCACCCGCTGGGAGATGATCATCGAACGCTGCATCAGCAGCCTGCTGGTCTCCACCACATGCCTGGCCTCCATCTCGTCGACGGTCTCCAGACCCTCGCGGCGGCCGATCAGAATGGACGGGGCGACCTTCTCGACCACGCTGCGGATGAATCCGCCCGGCACCTCGCCGCCGTCGAGCGCGTCGATGGTGGCTTTGACCGCACCGCAGCTGTCGTGTCCGAGCACGACGATGAGCGGGACGTCGAGCACCTGCACGCCGTACTCGATCGAACCGAGCACCGAACTGTCGACCACGTGACCCGCGGTGCGGACCACGAACATATCGCCGAGGCCCTGGTCGAAGATCAGTTCGGCGGCGACCCGGGAATCACCGCAGCCGAACAGGATCGCGGACGGATGCTGTCCGCTCACCAACTTGGCTCGGTCGGCGGCTCCTTGGCTAGGATGCAGCAGCGTGCCATTGACAAAGCGCTCGTTGCCCTCGCGAAGGGATTTCCAGGCGCTGATCGGATTGGAATCAGGCATACCGTCCATTGTGCACAGGCGTACCGCTACCAGCGAGTCAGGCGCGTTACGGGTCGGCAAATATCGACTTGCCGTGCTACGACAGGAACGGTGAGGAATATGACCGCCACCACAAGGCGCGTCGTCTCCGCGCGGCGCGCGATCAGCCCCGACGCGGTCGATGCCGAGGTGTTGCTGCGGTGGTACGCCGCGACCGCCCGTGACCTCCCCTGGCGGCATGCCGGAGTGACCGCGTGGCAGATCCTGATGAGCGAGATCATGCTCCAGCAGACCCCCGTCGTCCGCGTCGAACCGATCTGGCGGGAGTGGGTCGCGCGCTGGCCGGTGCCATCGGCGATGGCGGCCTCCTCGCAGGCCGAGGTGCTGCGGGCCTGGGGAAAACTCGGCTATCCGCGTCGCGCGCTGCGGTTGCACGAATGCGCGCGCGTCCTCGCCACCGACCACGGTGACGAGGTGCCCTCCGATGTCGACGTGCTGCTCGGCCTGCCCGGCATCGGGGCGTACACGGCACGCGCGGTCGCCTGTTTCGCCTACGGTCAGCGGGTTCCCGTGGTCGACACGAATGTTCGCCGCGTGGTGGCGCGCGCGGTGCACGGACTCGCGGACGCGGGCAATCCCTCCTCGCGCGACCTCCCCGAAACCGAGGCCCTGCTACCCGAATCCGTGCACCGCGCGGCCACCTTCTCCGCCGCCCTGATGGAACTCGGCGCGACCGTGTGCACCGCGCGCAATCCCGACTGCGCCCGCTGCCCGCTGCCGAGTTGCGCGTGGATCACCGCGGGACGACCGGCGTCGGAGACCGTGCGACGCACTCAGAAATACGAGGGCACCGACCGCCAGGCCAGGGGGCGGCTACTCGACGTGCTGCGCGACTCCTCCGGACCCGTCGAGCGGGTCCGGCTGGATCTCGCGTGGACCAGAGATCCGGGTCAGCGGGACCGCGCGCTCGATTCGCTGCTGAGGGACGGGCTGATCGAACAGACCGAGGACGGGCTGTTCGCGCTGGCGGGCGAGGGCGGGTCGCCCGGCTAGTCGCCGAGAACGCGGCTCAGGAACCGCTCCACCTCGGTGCGATAACGCTGCGGCTGATCGTCGTGTACGAGATGTCCCGCGTCCTGGACCAATACGTAGTCGGTGTCCGGCCCGACCTCGGCCATCTGCCGCATCTGGCCCGGCGGGGTGATGGTGTGCTCCCCCTCGATCAACAGGGTCGGCACCCGCACGGCACGCCACTGCGCCCAGAAATCCCGACTCCCCCACTCCTGGGAGATATCGCGGAACGTGGCGACGGCGCCGTGCAGCCGATAACCGTCGGGGCCGTGATCGAACGAATTCAGGAAATAGCGACCGGCGACCGGGCCGAAGAAATCGATCACCGCGTCCGCGTCGGGGAATGGCTGCGGCCAGGACTCGACCATCGCGGCCCAGTCGTCGGCCGTGCGGCCGGTGAAATCGGGGGCGATGTCCTCCACCACCAGCGCGCGCACCCGGTCGGGGAATTCCGCGGCGAAAACCCAACCGTGCAGGCCGCCCATGGAATGGCCGATCACCACCATCGGCTCGGTGATCACCTCGGTGGCGGCGGCCAGATCGGCGATGAACGCCTCTGTGGACAACTCCGCGGGGGCCGGACGGCCGTGACCGGCGGCGTCGAAGGTGTAGAGGTGGCCGAACGGACGCAACCACCCGAGGTGGTCGGACCAGGTCCGCGCACTGCCCATCAAACCGTGCAACAGCAGGATGGGCGTCCCGGAACCGCCTTCGTCATACAGCACCGTGTCATCTTGCCGCGACGCTGCCGGGACTCGCGACGGGTATCTCCGTATTCTCGGGGGCATGGCTGTTGTGAAGATCAACGCGATCGAGGTTCCCGAGGGCGCGGGCCCCGAGTTGGAGAAGCGGTTCGCCCATCGGGCGCACGCGGTGGAGGGGTCGCCGGGGTTCCTCGGCTTCCAATTGCTGCGGCCCGTGGCGGGGGACGATCGGTACTTCGTCGTCACCCAGTGGGATACCGAGGAGTCGTTCGCCGCGTGGCGGGACGGGCCCGCGCGCACGGCGCACGCGGGCGCGGGTGGGCAGAAGCCGGTGTCGACGGGTGCTTCGCTGCTCGAATTCGAGGTCGTCATCGACGTGCCTGCCACCTCCGGTTCCTGAGCGAATCGGGCGATCTACCGGCAGTCGCGGGTATCGGACATGCCGGTGGACGCGCCGTGCGCGCGGCGAGCGCCACGGCCCGTATTGACGCGGAGTACGGCCAGGTGTCACAGTTCGAGTGATAGAGCGATGGTGACCAGGTAATCCGGTGGAAATCCGGAGCGGTCGCGCCACTGTGTTCCATGCACCGGGTCCCGGTGCCGGAAAGCCAGACGCCGGCACCGTCGCATCAACTCGACGGGACGCGCATCCCTAGGAGGACTCGAATGGCCATCGTGCATTCCCCGAGCCGGACCGCCGAATCACTGGCGACCGTTCTCATCACAGTAGGTGTCGTACTTCTCGCACTGCTCACGCTGTACCTGGTCGGTTTCGACCAGGGCGCCATCTCACGCAGTGGGATGTTCATGCACGAGTTGATGCACGATGGCCGCCACCTGCTGGGTGTTCCGTGCCACTGACACCACCGACGACCGCCGTCCCGTTGGGCGGCTCTTTGAAGACCCTGCTGTTACGTGGCCTGCTGGCCGGCTTGATCGCCGGCCTGCTGGCCGCGACAGTCGGCTACTTCGTCGGTGAACCCAAGATCGACGCCGCCATCGCCATCGAAGAGGCCGCGTCGGCCTCGGAACCGGCGCATCAGGAGGCGGCCGAACCCGCGGGTCACACCCACGGTGACGAAGAGGAACCCCTGGTGAGCCGGGACGGCCAGAAGGCCGGGCAGTTCCTCGCGCTCGGACTCGGCGGTATGGCCTTCGGCGCGATCTTCGCGGCGGCGGCGCATCACGCGCGACGTTTCACCACGCTTTCTGGTCCGAGGCTGGCACTCGGACTCGGCATCGGCGGATGGCTCGCCATCGCGGCGGTGCCGTTCTTCAAATATCCGGCGAACCCGCCGGCGGTGGGCGACCCGGAGACCATCAACGACCGCACACTGCTGTGGGTGGCGTCGGTCCTGTTGGGGCTCGTCGCCGTGGGCGCGGGGGTCTACGTGTACAAATCGCTGCACGGAAAACTCGACACGCTCCGGCTGATCGGCGGGGTCGCGGCCTTCGTCGTCGTCGTCACGCTCGGCTACGTCCTGTTGCCCGGCGTCGACGAGGTGAAGGCGGATTTCCCGGCCAGCCTGCTGTGGCAGTTCCGGGTGGCGTCACTGGCGCAGACCGCGACGCTGTGGGCCGCGCTCGGCCTCGGTTTCGCGTTCCTGACCGAATTCACCACCCGGTCCACTACCCCGGTACGGGAAGAAGTCGCTACCGCGGTGTGATCCGCGCGTCGCATGGACGAAGGCAGTGTCGGTCTCATGACCGACACTGCCTTTTCCGTTCCCGCGTCGCTGCGTAGGGCCGATCACGTGCCGCGCCCGATCGCGATCGCGTATCAGGCCTTGGTCGTGGCGCTGCTGGCCGGGATCGCCGAGACGATCGCGCGGGTCGCGATCGCACTGGACGATTCCGACGTCGAGCCCGCGGACCTCGCGATCGGGCTGACCACGCGCTGCGTCCTCTATGCGGCCGTCCTGTTCGTGGCGATCCGGATGACGCACGGCGATCGACGGGCCCGGCTGCTGCTGACATTCGGCATCGGCGTCGTCGGCCTGGCCTCGCTGCTGATCGAACCGCTGACCGCCGCGCTCGATGCCGATGACCTCGGCGCGATCCTCACCGGCGCGACCCTCGACGACCTGCTGGTGGCGACCCTGCGAATCGTCCACATCCTCGCCGTGCCGATCGCCGTCGTCGCGATGTACAGACCTGCCGCGCGTGCCTACTTCCGTCGGTGACGCCGTCTGCTCGCGCCGCCGGACTTCCCGCGCACCGACCTCGAGGGTGCGCGGGAAGGCGCTGCGCTAGACCAGCGCGGCGTCGAGGGAGATCTCGTCGACGCCTGCGAGCGCCTTGCTCACCGGGCATCCGGCCTTGGCCGCGGCCGCGGCGGCCGCGAAACCGTCGGCGTCGAGGCCGGAGACCCGGCCACGCACGGTCAACTTGATACCGGTGATCCGGAATCCGCCCGCCGGATCCGGACCGAGGGTGACGTCGGCGCTGACATCCAGGCTCTCCGGCGTACCGCCCGCGTTGCCGATCTGCGCCGAGAGCGCCATCGCGTAGCAGGAGGAGTGCGCGGCGGCGATCAACTCCTCGGGGCTGGTGGTGCCGTCGGCGTCCTCGGCGGAACGCTTCGGGAACGACACGTCGTATTTGCCGACACCCGAGCTGGCCAGTTCGACCTGGCCCGAGCCGTCCTGGAGGCCGCCGGTCCAAGCGGTGCGCGCGGTACGAGTAGGCATCACGGTCCTTTCACAGAAGTCACAGAATTCGATGCGATCGCAGACGAACCTACTCGCCGGATTCAGTCCACGGTGCCGGTACGGCGATCGAGTTGCTCGAGTACGAGCGGCCAGGCCACCAGATGCCGGTCACGCGCCGCCTCGTTCGGAAAACCCGCGTGCCGCAAGCGAAGTCGGATACCGCGCGGCTGATGGACGAATTGGAAGGTGACGACGGTTTCCGCGCCCTCGGTCCCGTCGGCGCCGGTGACCCAGGTCAGTTCGACCAGGCGTTCCGGTTCCAGGCGAAGGAATCGGCCGTAATGCGGATAGCGGTTGCCCGCGTGCTCGGTCTCGAAGAAGAACGGCTCGTTCACCGCGGGCTTCATCAACACCGAACCGGGTGCGGCAAACCAGATATCGAAACCCTGGGTGAGTGCCGCGTATAGCAACGCCGGTGGTGCTGACATGACGCGCTCGACTTTGAGCTCGTGCGGACGAGCGGAGAGATCCGGAAAGCGAATCGGCTGGTCGGACATGACTGGACAATACCCGGACGACCCCGCCGAACCTGGAATTCGCTACTCGGAACGGGTAACCCGCACCGATCGGCGCTCGGTCGCGCGCGCACGAGTTCCCGCAGCCGCGAAGCGCTCCCGCTACCGCGTGGTCGACCCGCGACAGTGACGGCCGATATCCGCCATGCTCGAGCGAATCCACGGCGGGTGGCACCGGCTGGTACGTCACGCGGCGGTCGTCCCGGTACGCGGCGCGGCTTATCCGGGCGGTGTACTTCGTGTACCCGCGACCGGCGGAATATACGACCGGGCGGACTAGTCTCACAGGGGTGAGAGCGCCAGGCATACCCAATCGTGGCTCGGTCCTGTGGGACTGTGGACTCGCCTTCGCCGTCGCGGTCGTGCAGGTAGTGGGGGGACGCGCGGCGAATCTGGGCCAGGACGACGCGCAGTCGCTGGATCTGTTCGGCTACATCCTGCTGCTGGCCGGACCGATCGCGCTGATATTCCGCAGGCGTCAGCCGCTCGCGGTGCTGCTGATCGCGCTCGCGGCGGCCGGGATCTACCTCGCGCTCGACTACGGATACGGCCCGATCTTCATTTCGCTCGTCATCTCCTTCCTCACCGCGGCGATCATCGGATCACGATGGTGGACTTACCCGTTGGTGCCCGCGGGCTACCTGCTGATGGTGTGGCCGGTACCGCATCTGATCGGTCGCCCGACCGACGCATGGCAGCAGTTCGGCATCATGGCCTGGCTCGGCGTCCTGGTGGCGGTGGCCGAGGGGATCCGTCAACGTCGAGCGGTGCTGGAGGCCCGCGAACAGCGCGTCGAAGCCGCGCGCCGCGACGAGGAGGCGCAAATGGAGCGGCGGGCGACCGAGGAGCGTCTCGCCATCGCCCGCGAATTGCACGACGTTCTGGCGCACAGCCTTTCGCTCATCAACGTGCAGTCCTCGGTGGCGCTGGAACTGTTCGACAGGAAACCGCAGCAGGCCGCCACCGCGCTGGCCGCGATCAAGACGGCGAGCAAGGAGGCGCTCGCGGAGGTACACGTCCTGCTACAGACGATTCGCGCCGGTTCGGTCTCCGCGGCCGCCGTGGAGGAGCCCGAACCGGATCGGACCGAATCGCACGGCCGGACGACCCTGTATCGCAACCTGTTCGGCGTCCGGCGCGACGGCGACGAGGGGGTCCGCAACGGCACGCAGCGTGTCGTGACCGAACCGCAACCCGCGCCTGCGCCACGCACCCCGACACCGAGTATCGATGATCTCGACGGCCTGTTGCAGCGCACCCGCGCGGCCGGTGTGCACGTCGACACCCGGGTCATCGGCTCCCCGACGAAATTGCCGAGCGTGCTCGATGTGGCCGCGGCCCGCATCATCCAGGAATCGCTCACCAACGTGGCAACGCACGCACCCGGCGCGGGAGCGACGGTCACTGTGCGCTACACAGCCGAATCGGTGGACCTGACGATCGACAACACCAGACCCACCGCGCCGCAGGCGAAGTCGACCACCGGCGGCCGCAACGGCATCATCGGCATGCGCGAGCGGGCGCACGCGCTCGGCGGTCAACTCACGGCGGGCCCGCGACCCAGCGGCGGCTTCCGTGTCGCGGCCCGGCTGCCCGTGCGAGTCATGGCGGCGACCGAATCGAACGGTCGGAAGGCTTCGCTCCCGGACGAGTCGACGTCGCGGGAGCCGTGATGGGCACCGGACGGTGACCGCGGTGAGCATCCGGGTGCTCGTCGCCGACGACCAGGCGCTGGTGCGCGGCGGATTCGTCGCGCTGCTCGACGCCCAGGACGATATCGAGGTCGTCGGCGAGGCGGACAACGGCGAGCAGGCCGTCCGGATGACGCGCAGCCTCGCCCCCGACGTGGTGCTGATGGATATCCGGATGCCGATCCTGGACGGCCTGGCCGCGACGAAGATGATCGCCGAGGACACCCGGCTGTCCGAGGTGCGGGTGGTCGTGCTGACCACCTTCGAACTCGACGAATACGTTTTCGAGGCGATGCGCTGCGGAGCGACGGGTTTCCTGGTCAAACACACCGAACCCGCGGATCTGCTGCGCGCGGTCCGGGTCGTCGCCGAGGGCGAGGCCCTGCTGTCGCCCGGTGTCACCCGCCGTCTGATCGCCGAATTCTCGGCGCGGGCCAAACCTCCGCCGGATACGGTGCTGACCGAACTCACCGATCGCGAACGCGAAGTGATGACGCTGGTCGCCGAGGGGCTGACCAATGCCGAGATCGGTGCGCGACTGTTCCTGAGCCCGGCCACCGCGCGCACGCACGTCAGTCGGATTCTCACGAAGCTCGGCGCGCGCGACCGCACCCAACTGGTGGTGCTCGCGTACGAGTCGGGACTCGTCCGCCCAGGCTGGCAATAGCGGCCCGGCGCGGCGATCATCACGGCGTAGATGTGCGTGCCCCCGGCGAACGGTAGCGGCGCGCATCCGGCCGATCTATACCTGTTCCTGCCCCGGCTGCGCCGCCGCGCGCTCCTCGTCGGAGAAACCGCCGTCCCAGGCCGCCGCGGGCGCCGTACGGCGACGCGCCGAATAGGCCGCGCCCGCCCGGAAAGCGCCGGCGACACCGGCGGGGGCCGCGGTGTAGGTGATGGATCGGCGCGGGTCGAAACCCATCTGCGAACCGATCCGCACCGCGTCCATATTCGCGCCGAGGAACAGGAAATCCCAGGAATAGACCTCCTGCTGCCGGGTGATCAATGCCCGCACCGCCTCGTGCGTCCATTCCCTACTGGAATTCTCGTGACCGTCGGTGAGGACGACCACGATCACCGTGCCCGGACGCTCGCGCTTCGGTTGTGCGGCGAGGCTCTCGCCGACCTCGGTGACCAGTTTCCCGACCGCGTCGTAGAGCGCCGTGCCGCCGCGCGGACGCAGATCCAGCGCGGGCACCCGCTCGATCGGCAGATCGGCGTACACGCATTTCGTACTCGGTATCGAATTGCGCCAGCGTCACCCTGGTGCTTCCCGGCAACGCGCGCTGTTCTTCGATATAGGCGTCGAAACCGCCGTCGGTATCGGCCTTGATCGATTGCATGGAACCGGAACGATCGAGCAATACGGCCAGCAAAGTCAGTTCGGCATTCGTCATCTCACTCCCCCTGGTAGTGAATATCTCGAACGCTGTCCACGGTACGCCGCCGTACCCGCCGAGCGGCCCGACGAGTAACGACGCTCGACCTGGATTGCGATCGGGTAGTAGAAGCGTGGCGGGATGCGCGGTCGCGCGCTGTCGGCGCACGCTGATACCGTCGCGGCACTTTGACCGAAAGAACGACCGGGGGTCGAATATGGGCATGATCATGAGCTTCGCGGCGATCACCACCGAGGAGTTGGCGAGCGTGCTCACAGATGCCGACGCGGTGACCGAACTCATCGCGACCGGGCCGAGAGCCGGATACGCCCGGGTCGATCTCGACAAATCATGGGACGGGATCCGCTATCTCATGCGCACGGCCGGACTCGGTGTCGATCTGCTCGAAGACGGTCGCACGATCGGTGACGAGGGCACCATGTCCGGGTGGAGTACGGCCGATGTGGAACGCGCGGCCGTAGCCATGCGGGATGTGCCGTTCTCCGACCTGCTCGACCGGTACGACCCGCAGCGGATGGAAGACGCGGACGTCTACCCGAATATCTGGGCCACCGAATGGGCGCTGGACTACCTGCTCGACAACTACCGCCGATTGCGGCATTTCTTCATCGACACCGCGGCCGAGGGGCAGGCGGCGCTCATGGTGTGGGGCTGAGAGCCCGGAACAGCGGCACACGAAATAGGCCCACCCACGGCGTGAACCGTGGGTGGGCCTTTTCGCGGTCGACTACTCGCCCGAGGCGGCCTCGGTCGGGCCTTCGGTCGCGCCGGTCAGCACGACTTCGGGCTTGTCCTCGGCGGCGGGGGCCTTGGTCAGCTTCGCCTTGGGGGTGAAAGTGAACTTGGCATCCTCGCCGGAACCTTCGCCGTCCCAGCCCTCGACGTCGACGAAGACGGTCTGTCCGGGGCCGATCTCGCCGAACAGGATCTTCTCCGACAGCTGATCCTCGATCTCGCGCTGGATGGTGCGACGCAGCGGCCGCGCACCGAGCACCGGATCGAATCCACGCTTGGCCAGCAGCGCCTTGCCCTGCGCCGACAGCTCCATCGACATGTCCTTGTTCTTCAACTGCTTGCCGACGCGCTCGATCATCAGATCGACCATCTGCACGATCTGATCGGTCGTGAGCTGGTGGAAGACGATGACGTCGTCGATGCGGTTGAGGAACTCGGGCCGGAAATGCTTCTTCAGCTCGTCGTTGACCTTGAGCTTCATCCGCTCGTAGTTCGAGCCCTCGCTGTTGGACTGGGTGAAGCCGAGACCGACGGCCTTCGAGATATCCGAGGTGCCGAGGTTCGAGGTGAAGATCAGCACCGTGTTCTTGAAGTCGACGGTACGGCCCTGGCCGTCGGTGAGACGGCCGTCCTCGAGGACCTGCAACAGGGTGTTGTAGATCTCCTGGTGGGCCTTCTCGATCTCGTCGAACAGCACGACCGAGAACGGCTTGCGCCGCACCTTCTCGGTGAGCTGGCCGCCCTCCTCGTAGCCCACGTACCCGGGAGGGGCACCGAACAGGCGCGAGGCGGTGAAGCGGTCGTGGAACTCGCCCATGTCGATCTGGATGAGCGCGTCGTCGTCGCCGAACAGGAAGTTCGCCAGCGCCTTGGACAGCTCGGTCTTACCGACACCGGACGGGCCGGCGAAGATGAACGAGCCGGACGGACGCTTCGGATCCTTCAGGCCGGCGCGAGTGCGGCGGATCGCCTTGGAGACGGCCTTGACGGCATCCTCCTGGCCGATGATCCGCTTGTGCAGCTCGTCCTCCATGCGGAGCAGACGGGTGGTCTCCTCCTCGGTGAGCTTGAAGACGGGGATACCGGTCCAGTTGGCCAGCACCTCGGCGATCTGCTCGTCGTCGACCTCGGCCACGACGTCCAGGTCACCCGAACGCCACTGCTTCTCCCGCTCGGCGCGCTTGGCGACGAGCTGCTTCTCCTTGTCGCGCAGCCGCGCGGCCTTCTCGAAGTCCTGCGCGTCGATCGCGCTTTCCTTCTCCCGGCGCGCGTCGGCGATCTTGTCGTCGAATTCGCGCAGGTCCGGCGGGGCGGTCATGCGACGGATACGCATGCGCGCGCCCGCCTCGTCGATCAGGTCGATCGCCTTGTCCGGGAGGAACCGGTCGTTGATGTAGCGGTCGGCCAGGGTCGCGGCGGCCACGAGCGCGCCGTCGGTGATGGAGACCCGGTGGTGTGCCTCGTAGCGGTCACGCAGACCCTTGAGGATGTTGATGGTGTGCTCGACGGTCGGCTCGCCCACCTGGACCGGCTGGAAGCGGCGTTCCAGGGCGGCGTCCTTCTCGATGTACTTGCGGTACTCGTCGAGGGTGGTCGCGCCGATGGTCTGGAGCTCACCGCGGGCCAGTTTCGGCTTCAGGATCGAGGCCGCGTCGATCGCGCCCTCGGCCGCGCCCGCACCGACGAGCGTGTGCAGCTCATCGATGAACAGGATGATGTCGCCGCGGGTGTTGATCTCCTTGAGGACCTTCTTCAGGCGTTCCTCGAAATCACCGCGGTAGCGGCTGCCCGCGACCAGGGAACCCAGGTCGAGGGTGTAGAGCTGCTTGTCCTTGAGGGTCTCGGGGACCTCGCCGTTGACGATGGCCTGCGCGAGGCCCTCGACCACGGCGGTCTTGCCGACACCGGGCTCGCCGATCAGCACCGGGTTGTTCTTGGTGCGGCGGCTCAGCACCTGCATGACGCGCTCGATTTCCTTCGAGCGGCCGATGACCGGGTCGAGTTTGCCCTCGAGCGCGGCCTGGGTCAGGTTGCGACCGAACTGGTCGAGCACCAACGAGGTGGACGGCGTACCCGCCTCACTCCGCGTGCCGGACTCGACGGCTTCCTTGCCCTGGTACCCGGACAGCAGCTGGATGACCTGCTGACGGACCCGGTTGAGGTCGGCGCCCAGTTTGACGAGCACCTGGGCCGCGACGCCCTCGCCCTCGCGGATCAGCCCGAGCAGGATGTGCTCGGTACCGATGTAGTTGTGGCCGAGCTGCAGCGCTTCGCGCAAGCTCAGTTCCAGCACCTTCTTCGCCCGCGGGGTGAAGGGGATGTGACCGGACGGGGCCTGCTGACCCTGGCCGATGATCTCCTCCACCTGGCTGCGCACACCCTCCAACGAAATGCCGAGGGATTCCAGCGACTTCGCCGCGACGCCCTCGCCCTCGTGGATCAACCCAAGCAGGATGTGCTCGGTGCCGATGTAGTTGTGGTTGAGCATCCGGGCCTCTTCTTGGGCCAGGACAACGACACGCCTCGCGCGGTCGGTGAACCTCTCGAACATCGCTCCCTCACTCTCCTGCTCAAGCCTTCACTGGCGTCCGACGCTTCAGTGCTGTTGTCCAACCTGTGGTCGTCAGCCTGCCATGAAGCCCGGGGGTTGCGGTCCCCGCCTCCACTCTAGTTGGCAGGGGTTCGAGCCGCCGCCGGTCCACCCTATTGGGGGCCGGTGACAGCACCGTCATTCACTCACAACGTGAGCGACGCGGGATTCGTTTCCGTGCAGGTTTTGCCTACAGCGAACAACGGACTCCCGACCCGCATCGGCCGCTTCTCCGCATCATCCTTCATAACCGCGGCGCCCGCCACACCGTGGAATCGGTGTGGCGGGCGACGAACGCGCCGGATCGGCCGTCCCGCGGGTCGCGAGACCCGCGTTACGTCCCTCCAGGGTAATCAACCGAGGACGCGCGCTCCCGCACCCTGCCCGCTCGTGTACGGGACGGGGTGTCCGGTACCGGACGCCGACGAAGCCTCCGAGGTTACGGTCGCCCCCGGAGCCGCTGACGCCTTCGCGCCGCCGTGCTGCACCCCCGCGACGAACAACGCGCCGCACAGCACCAGGAACGCCGCGGTGTGCAGCACCGCCCTGACGATATTCCAACGGACCCAGGCGGATTCGAAATCGGCGCGGACCGCGGCCGGGTCCGCGAGCGCGGCGACGTCACCGGCCGAGGCGAGTTGATCGTTCAAGGGCACATTGAGGGTGCCGGTCACAGCGAAGGCGATCACATTGAGCGCCAACGCGATCCCGATCCAGACCAAGGTCGCGCGGTGATCGGCGCCGAGATGCAGTGCCGCCGCGGCGACACCGAACACGAGTGTGCCGACGAATCCGACGAGGAACCACGGATTGATGATCACCACGTTGATCTTCTGCATCACGTCGATGATCGTGCGATCGTCGCCGCGGCCGAGCGCGGGCATCACCGACATGGCGTAGGCGTAGAAAACCCCCGCGATCAGTCCCGTCGCGAGTGTGGCCGCCACCAGGGCGGCGATTCGGAGCGCGAACATATTCTTTTCTCCTGCCTCGGAAAACCCCTCCCGATCACGGTCGGGCTCGATACATCCGAGTCAACCGTTTCCGGGCGGGCTCCTCCATGGCCGAGAATCTCGGCTACCTGTTCGATCGTCTACCGCCCTGGAAGGGGCGCCGATCACAGATCCCGGTCGGAGATGATGCCGCTCTGCATGGCGAGAAAGGCCAGCCGCACGCGTTTCTGATTCTGCGGCAAACTCTCCACGCCGAACTTGGCGAACAGCGCGCGCAGATGTGTCTTGATGGCGTCGACGCTGAGGAACAATTCCTCGGCGATCGCCTGATTGGACGCGGGTGTCGCGAAACTGGCGCCGTTCTTGTACGGCCTGCACAGCGCGATCAGAACCGACCGCTGGGTTTCGGTCAGTGAGCGCAGCGTGGGGATGGAACCGGTGGCGGTGCGCGTGGCGTCCTCGGCCACGCTGCCGAAATCGTGGAACGACACCAGCGAGGTGCCGACCCGGATGCGATCGCCCGCCATCAGCCGGTGTCTGCCGACCAGCCGCTCACCGTTGACGAACGTTCCGTTGCGGGACAGACCGTCGTCGACGATGGTCCAGTGCGCGCCGATGTACTCGACCGCCGCGTGCAGGCGGGAGACCTCGGCATCCCAGCTCAGGGTCAGATCGGCCTGGGGGGAACGTCCGATGGTGATCCGCTGCCGGTCGGGGGTCAGCATGATCTCCTGCTGACGGCCGGCGTCATCGGTGAATCGCAACAATGATCCGATGAATCCTGTCACTGCGCCGATACCTCATCTCTCCATACCGCCAGTGACATCCTTCGCACGGCTTCCATGGTCCCGCGCCGGGGTGATCCGAGCAAGATCGCGTCGCGTCGTCGACCGAGCACCTCGATTACCCGACCCTCCCACTATGGCGCAACGATGTCGGAACCGCCTACCGCGACCGATACCGGTCATACCGGGGCAGTATCACAAACGAAGCTGCCACCCCGGCGTCGCACGATTTCGCCCGGGGCGGCAGCCCGAATTCGATTTCAGCTCTTCGCAGCCTTGTTGTAAGCGTCGGTGATGTCGGCGGAGATACGACCCCGCGCGGATACCTTGTGCCCATTCCGGCGAGCCCACTCGCGAATTGCGGCACTTTGTTCCCGGTCGATCGAGACCCGGCTCTTCGGACTCGCCGCGGCACCGGCGGCGGCTTTGACGCGCCGACGACCACTGACCCGGCGTGCGCTGGAAACCCACTGCTCCAGCTCGTCACGAAGCTTCGAAGCATTGGCCGACGACAGGTCGATCTCGTACGAAACACCGTCGATCGCGAACTCGATGGTCTCGTCCGCGATGGACTCACCGTCGACATCGTCGATCAGGCTAACGGTGACCTTCTTTGCCATGAGATGAACGTCCTCTCGAAATCGTGCGACCCGCATACTAGGCCGATTACCCGAGGCAAGAATACCTCGAATTCTAAAAATTCCAAGACGAGACTTCGGCTATGCAATCCAGTGCTCAGCGAGTGACCGGACGCACAATTGGGAACAGTATCGTTTCTCGGATTCCCAAACCTGTCAGCGCCATCAACAACCGATCGATTCCCATACCCGTTCCGGTTGTCGGCGGCATGCCGTGCTCCATCGCGGCGAGGAAGTCTTCGTCCAACACCATAGCCTCGTCGTCACCGGCGGCGGCAAGCCGTGCCTGATCCACGAAGCGTTCGCGCTGGATCACCGGATCTACCAACTCCGAATAGCCCGTTGCCAACTCGAAGCCGCGAACATAGAGATCCCACTTCTCGGTAACTCCGGGCTTGCTCCGATGCTGTCTGGTGAGCGGAGAAGTCTCCACCGGGAAGTCACGAACGAAAGTCGGCGCATACAACTTGTCGCCGTACTGATGCTCCCAGAGTTCCTCGACGAGTTTGCCGTGCCCGTAGCCCTTACCCGCGGGAATTTCCAGGCCGACCCGATCGGCGAGCGCAAGCAATTCCGCGACCGACGTTTCCGGGGTGACGGCTACGCCCAGCGCATCCGACAGCGACGGGTACATCTCGACCGTCGCCCACTCGCCGCGCAGATCATATTCGGTGCCGTCGGCGAGCATGACCACCTGGGTGCCGAACGCTTCCTGCGCGACTTCCTGCACCAATTCCCGGGTCATCCTGGCCGAGTCGTCATAGGTGCCGTATGCCTCGTAAGTTTCGAGCATCGCGAACTCCGGCGAATGCGTGGAGTCGGCGCCTTCGTTGCGGAAGTTCCTGTTGATCTCGAAGACCTTCTCCAGGCCGCCGACCACGCATCGTTTCAGGAACAACTCGGGCGCGATTCGAAGGTAGAGGTCCATATCGAGGGCATTGGAATGCGTGACGAAGGGTCGTGCCGCCGCGCCGCCGTGCAGGGTTTGCAGCATCGGGGTCTCGACCTCGAGAAAACCGCGGCGATCCAGCGCGGCACGAAGCGCGCGCACCACGCCGACCCTGGTCCTCGCCATTTCCCTGGCTTCCGGACGCACGATCAGATCGACATAGCGCTGCCGAACGCGCGATTCCTCGTTCATCTCCTTGTGGGCCACCGGCAACGGCCGCAGCGCCTTGGCGGACATGGACCAGGAATCGGCCATGACGCTCAATTCACCGGTCCGCGACGCGATCACCTCGCCGTGGACGAATACGAAATCGCCCAGATCGACGTCGGACTTCCAGGCCGCGAGCGCGTCGGGACCGACACCGTTCAGGCTGATCATCGCCTGCAACTTGGTGCCGTCGCCCTCCTGCAGCGTCGCGAAACAGAGCTTTCCCGTATTGCGCAGGAAAATCACGCGACCGGCGACGCCGACCTGTAATCCGGTGTTGGTATCGGCGGCCAGGTCGGGATAGGCGGCACGAATTTCGGCGAGAGTATGGGTCCGGGGCACCACGACGGGATAGGCCTCGGTGCCCGACTCGAGCAACCGTTCCCGCTTGTCCCGCCGAATGCGGATCTGCTCGGGAATGTCGTCGACGGTCGGTGCGGGACGGCCGGACTTGCCCCCGGCGGCCGACGCCTTCGTCGGCTCGGCAGAAGGGGGTTGCGGGGTGCTCACGACCGCCCCTCGCTGACGCTCGGCGGGGTCGCGAGCAATGCTGCTGCGCCTATGGATCGCTCGCTACGCTCACTCACAACCAACTACCCTAGCGGGCAGCGGAAATCGTTTTGCGAGCCGCCCGGGCAGTGCGGCGCGAATGCCGGTCCGATGCCGATTTCCCCCGGCCTCGGCGCACGGCTTTACCCGGCGGCGGACCCGGCGATAACCGGGGGCCGTCCGAAACCTATTGCGTCGCCGAAAAACTCGGCGAGGGAGTCGATCGCCGAATTACAGCGACGCCAGTGAAGCGACCTCGCGGGTGAAGTGCGACGCGCGGATTCCGATGGTCAGCAGTCCGGCCGCCTTCAATGCCTGGTAGCCGCCGACCAGATCGGTCGCCCGGTGTAGGCCGAGTTCTTGCAGCGACGCCGCCGCCAGGCTGGAGGTATAACCCTCCGAGCACAGGACGATCCATTCCACGTCGTGATCGGTGGCCGTGGCCAACCGCGCGGAACTGGTCGGATCGAGCCGCCACTCCAGCACATTCCGTTCGATGACGAGCGCGCCCGGCAGGGTGCCCTCACGGCCACGCTGGGCCTGCGGCCGGATATCGACCAGAATCGCTCCCCTGGCGAGTGCCTCCGGCAATTCGAAGGCATAGATCCGATTCAAACGGGCGCGCGCGTTGTCGAGCATCTGATCGATGGTCAGGCGGCTCATCACATATCACCTTCGGGCTGGTCGGTGAGAACGGTCGAGGTACGTCGCAGGGTGCCGTGACCGGTCACCTCGTAGTACGACATGGCGGTGAGCGGCGGCGAATACGCGTGCACACTCAGGGTGGGTTCGAGCGGGCCTGCCGATTCCACAGCGGCGGGCGCGCGCATGACATCGTGCACCCAGCCGATAGGGAAAGAAGCCTGATCACCCGCGGCCAACGTGCGGCTGCGCAATTCGGTGCCATTCCAGCGGAATTCCGAGAGAGCGCCGCTGAGCACGGTGAGCGCGCCGAGCGAACCCGCGTGGTCGTGCAATTCGGTGGATTTTCCCGGCGTCCAACTGATCAGCCAGACATCGACCTCGTCGTCGGAGAGCAACCGGGTGGCCCAGCGCTCCTCGGACGGCCAGATGCCCTGGTCGGGCAGCAGGTGGTCGTAACGTCCCGCCAGGACGTCCTCGGCGCCCTCGTCGGTCAGGCGCAACAGATCCGCGGGACGCAACCGCGTCGGCAACGCGGAGGCCACGGCACGATCGATCGGCGGAACGGCCGAATGGCGATCACGTCCGGAAGTGAGGGAAAGGACGGAAGAACGCATGAGCGAATCTCCAGGATTTGTGCGACGGTCGAGGGACGTAGTCAGCCTCGAACTGTCGAGGCCATATCAGCCTCGACAACACTCCGTATTCAGATCCTGGGTGCTCACGCCGTAATACACAGGGGCGAGCATAGCAGCGGATCCGCGATGAGCAACACCCGCTCGACAGTGATCTACACCCCACCCGCGCGCTTCGCCCCACCCGCGATCTACACCCCACCCGTTCATTTTCGGCGCAGCTGATTGCGCTCGTAGACCAGGCGCAGGCCGATCAGGGTGAGATGCGGTTCGTGGTGGTCGATGGTCTCGGACTCGGGGACGATCAGCGGCGCGCTGAACCCCGTCGCCACCACCGCGACATCGTCGCCCGCGAAGGCGTCGAACTCGTCGCGTATGCGATCGATGAGTCCGTCCACCATGCCCGCGAATCCGAAGACCGCCCCGGATTGAATGGCCTCGACGGTATTCTTGCCGACCACCGAACGCGGTCTCGCCAATTCCACCCGGCGCAGCGCGGCCCTTTCGATCAGGGCTTCGCTGGAGATCTCCACACCCGGTGCGAGCACGCCGCCGAGAAATTCTCCCTTGGCCGAGACCAGATCGACCGTGGTCGCCGTGCCGAAATCGACGACGATCGCCGCTTTTTCGAAACGATGATGCGCGGCAAGGGTGTTCACGATCCGATCGGCGCCGATCTCCTTCGGATTGTCGACCAGCAGCGGAATTCCGGTGCGCACACCGGGTTCGACCACCACATGCGGTACGTGATGCCAATAGCGGTCCAACATCGTGCGCAATTCCCGCAGGACCGGCGGCACGGTCGACAGCGCGGCGACGCCGACGACCTGTTCCAGATGTTCACCGACCAGTCCGCGCACCTGCATGGCGAATTCGTCGGCGGTCAGCAGCGGATTCGTGTGCATCCGCCAGTGCCGCGCCAATTTCGCGTGCGAACCGCTGCCGGAGAACAACCCCAGTTCGATACTCGTATTGCGGACATCGATGGTCAGCAGCATTGCTCAACCGATCCCGTTGGTCGCGGTGCTCGTCAGGCGAAGGCCAGGGGCGCGGAACGATCGGCCGCGTTCAGCGAGCGCGGCGAGGTCAGGCCCGAACCCTGCGGCGCGTGCGCCGGATCCGAACCGAGGTCGGTCGGGCGGTTGTGGTCGTCGACGAAGACGACCTTGGGGGCATAACCCGCGATCTCCTGCTCGTTCATCATGCCGTAGGCGATGAGGATGACCAGATCACCCGGATGCACCAGATGCGCTGCGGCGCCGTTGATTCCGATGATGCCGGAACCGCGCTCGCCCGCGATGACATAGGTCTCGAGGCGGGCGCCGTTGTCGATGTCGACGATGCAGACCTGCTCGCCCTCCAGCAGGTCGGCGGCGTCGAGCAGATCCTGGTCGACGGTCACCGAACCGACATAGTGCAGATCGGCGTGGGTCACGGTGGCCCGGTGGATCTTGGATTTCATCATGGTGCGCAACATCTGTGTCGCCTTTCCTACTGAGCTGCCCGAGCGGGCGTGGAATCGGCCCCGGGCTGCCGGGGCACTGTGGTCGGGGAAGCCGACGGGGTCGGGGCGGTCGGGGAAGCCGACACGGTCGGATGGCCGTCGATCGAGACGCCGAGCGGGATGGCCGCGTTGTCGATCAGCCGGGTGGGGCCGACCCTGGCCGCCACGAGGAGCCGGGCATTGCCCCCGGCGAGGACAGCCTCGACCGGTTCGAGAGTCGACGAACGCAGTTCCAGGTAGTCGAGTTCGACACCCGGCGCGTCGTCGAGCACCGCGCGAGCGGCGGCGAGCACGCCGTCGGCGCCGAGACCGCCCGCGTGCCTGCCCGCGGCCAGCGCCGCCGACAGGGCGAGCGCCGATTCACGTTGCGCGGCATCGAGATACCGGTTTCGCGAGGACATGGCCAGGCCGTCGGCCTCGCGCACGGTCGGCAGCGGGACGATCTTCACGTCGAAATTCAGATCGCGGACCATCTGCCGGATCAAGGTCAGCTGCTGATAGTCCTTCTCACCGAAGAACGCCTCGGACGGGCGCGCGATCTGGAGCAGTTTGGCGACCACGGTGAGCATGCCCGCGAAATGCGTCGGCCTGCTCGCGCCCTCCAGCTCCGCGCCGAGCGGGCCGGGATGCACGGTGGTGCGCGGGCCGTCGGGGTACATATCGGCGACGCTGGGCGCGAAGACCAGATCGACGCCCTCGGACCGCAGCAGTTCGACATCGGCGTCGAGGGTGCGCGGGTATTTGTCGAGATCCTCGTTCGCGCCGAATTGCAGCGGATTGACGAAGATCGAGACGATCACCACCTGATTGGTGCGCTTGGCGCGGCGCACGATCTCCAGGTGACCTTCGTGCAGCGCGCCCATCGTCGGCACCAGGCCGATGGTGCGGCCGACACCGCGCAGCGCCTTGGCGATCGCGCCGAGCGCGGCCGGATCGTGGTGCACGGTCAGCTCACCCGGCCGGTACGAGGGTCGATTCGTCATCGGGTCCGTCCTTCCAGGAGCTCGATCAGGGCGGGATCGGTCCCGGCCCATTGGGCGGTGCGCAACGAGAGCGCGCGGTAACTCGCGGCCACCTGCGGGTCCACGGCGTCGAGCGCTTCCAGATGGGCCGCGACGGCCTCGGTGTCACCTCGGGCGACCGGTCCGGTCAGCGCGGCGCGACCGCGTCGCAACGCATTGTCGAGCGCGGCCGAGGCCAGCGGTGCGAGCAGCCGCTCGGCCAGGCCGTTGGGCTGCTCGTCGACCAGTTGCTGACCGAGTAGCCCCTGACCCGACAGCGCCTCGCGCAGCGCGGCGACCGCGTCGACGATCACCGTCACCAGGTGATTACTCCCGTGCGCGAGCGCGGCGTGGTACAGCTGACGGTTCTCCTCCGCCACCCGCACCGGCTCACCGCCCATCTCGATGACCAGCGATTGCGCGATGGCGTAGCCGATATCGTCGGCCGCGGTGACGCCGAAGCAGGCATTGCCCAGGCGGGCGACATCCTCGTCGTGTCCGGTGAATGTCATGGCCGGGTGGATCGCCAGCGGCAGCGCGCCCGTCGCCGCGAGCGGAGCGAGCACGGCCACGCCGTTGGCACCGGAGGTGTGCGCCACGATCGTGCCCGCGCGCACCGCGCCGGAACTCGCCAGACCGCGTACCAGGCCCGCCAGTTCGGCGTCGGGCACCGCGAGCAGCAGCAGTTCACTGCGTTCGGCCACCTTCTCGACCGGCAGGATCTCCGAATCGGGCAACCTGGTCCGCGCCCGGTGTACCGAGGCGTCGGAAATCGCCGAAACACCGAACACCACGTGTCCGGCCCGCTCCAGCGCCGCGCCGAGGGCCGAACCTACGCGTCCCGCCGAGACGATTCCCACCGTCAGCCGTGCGGGCGCCGGGTCGAAATCCTTCGATCCCTTACCTGAACTCTCGGGCGCGTTGTCGGAAGTCACGCTTCTCGAGGTCAACATTGTCCTCTCGATGTCGTTCCAGTCCCGCAGGGCGGGTACCAGACGTTACGAGTCGAGGATATCGGCCGGGGATTTGCCGACGCCATGCCCCCCGGCGTGATCTGCGCTACCCGCGACCGTTGCCGTTCTCCTCGGACTGGAGGTTGGCCATGATCTCGGCGACCGAGAGCCGTCGCGAGGGGCTGCCCGAACCCGATTCCTCGTCGACCCTGCGGCGTCGGCGCGCGGTGCCGACCTGGCGCACCGGGGCCGCCGGTGTGGTCGGGCGCGGTGCGGCGGGAGTGGGTTCGGGGCGCTGTTGCGCGGTGCGGCGCTCTTCGGCCCGCTCGTTCTCGGCGCGCTGCTCCTCGGCCCTGCGCTGCTCGGCGCGCTCGTTCTCGGCACGCTGCTCCTCGGCACGCCGTTCCTCGGCACGCTGCTCCTCGTCGCGATGTTCCTCGGCCCGGCGGTTCGCTTCGTCGGAGCCCCTGGCCTCGGTGAAAGCGTCGGACCAGACCGACGAATCACTCGTGCGTCCATCGCGCACCGCGGCCGATTCGTCGTAGTCATCGGAATAGTCGTAACCGTCGGCGAAGTCGTATCCGTCGGTGTTGCCGTGTCCGCTGCCATTGTCGTGTCCGTTGGCATTGCCGTATCCGTTGCCGGAAATGCCCGCGTCGCCGTCGCGGAAATCACCGTCGCGGTAGGAGTTCCCGTAGCCGTCGGTGGTGGCGAACCTGTCCGCGGCGCGGTAATCGGCGGCGGCGAGATCGGAATCCGCGTATCGGTAACCGTCGTCGAATCCGCCGGTGGGGTAACCGTCGGAATCCGCGTCCGAATCCCCGGCGCTCCGCGATCGGACACCACCCGCGTGCTCTGCCGGAACGACCGAGGTCTCGGCGGTGACCGGTTCGTCGAACGGGCTCGCGAACAGCGGCGGTTCGGGATGGTGCGGTTCGAAGACGGGGGTGATGGTGCTGCGGGGCGGATGCGGCAGATGCGGACCCCAGCCATCGGCATTCGCGGAGCTATTGTTCGCCGGGTGTTCGGCGCCGCGCTCCAGCTCCTGGATTCTGGTGGCGTCGGCGCGCAGGGCCGGCCGGTCGGCGAGTAGCTCACCGTCGAAGAGGCGCTGCAAATTCTGCCGGAGGATGGACAGTTCCATGCGCAGCGCGGCCATTTCGGAGGCGTCGGCGCCGACCTCTTCACGCACACGGGACTCGACCCCGAGTTCGTATTCGCGCCGTGCGGTGATCTCGCGTTCCAGCTGCAGTTCGTAGACGGTTTGCAGATCGCGGGCCTTGGCCTTGTCGACCGCGGATTCCTTGCGGAACTTCGTCGCGGCCAACGCACCGATCGCGGCCGCCCACAGTGCGGCAACCAGTCCGATACGCACGAATTGGAGGCTATTGCTGAAGACCAGGAAAACGCTGGCAACCAGCCCGAGAAGTATCAACGTGCCGATGAACAATTTTCCCGCTTCGTCCCGTCGCCGACGGGAAGTGCTGCTACGGGAGGGTGAAACCATGAACGCCAGGGTAGCCCGGATGCGACCGCCCGCCCACAAATTGATTCTGTGATTCCACTCGGAACGATTGCTATGTGGTAGCCGTATCATCGGTCGGGTCTTCCGGTGCCCGACAGCAATACTCGAGCCACAACGCGGCGCCGACCAGGGCGGCTCCCGCGAGCAGGCCGACGATCGCGCCGGGAGAATCGGCTGCGGCCGCGCGCAGCGTTCCGCGCTGCGGGAACACCCAGAACAGGAAGCCGAGCCAGATCCCCGAGGCGATCGCGCCCACGTGCGCCGACGCCTTCGCCAGCGCCACCGCCCGAGCCACGGTGATCGGATGCAGTTGATGCCTGCCGTCACCGATTTCGCGATCGTTGACCCTGGCCCGGATGACGAAGGCCAGCGCCACCTCGATCGCGGCCACCGGATACAGCGAGGCGCCCGCGAGCACCGAGATCGGCGGGAAACTGCTGTAGGCGACCCTGGTCGCGATCCATGCCGCGATCGTGGCGACGAGGAAATCCGCTACCAGATCCAGCACCCGGGTCGGCGAGAGTTTCACGAGGCGCTCCCCCGCTCACCCGACAGCGACAACTCGGTCCGCAGCACTCCGTCGCGCTCCTCGGCCGCCAATTCGGCGAGCAGCTCACGCACCGGACGGACCGCACCGTCGACGGGCAATGTCGCGTCCGGTTCGACCTCCAGCCACGGCACCAGCACGAAAGCCCGATGACGCGCCTGCGGATGCGGCAGCGTCAGCACCGGATCGTCGCTGAGGATCGGCTCGGTCCCGGTTCCGCACCAGACCACGTCCACATCCAGGGTGCGCGCACCCCAGCGGATGTCGCGCACGCGCGCGGCCGCCTGTTCCATCCGCTGCCCCTCGGCCAGCCAATCCCGACAGTCGAGATCCGGATCATCCACCAGTACAACGGCATTCAGGTAATCGTCCTGATCGATACCACCCCACGGCGGCGTCGAGTACACCGAGGACACCGCGACGACCCGATCACCGAAACCGTCGACGACACCGCGCAGATAGCCGAGCCGATCACCCATGTTGGAGCCGATCGACAGGACCGCCCGGCTCACGAACGCGCCTCGCGCGCACCGGTCCCGATCATCCGGTCACCGCCCTGGTCCGCGAGGTGACCACCCGGACATCGGCGAAGGCGTGCGGAATCGGCGCGGAGGGTTTGTGCACGACCACCTCGACCGCGCGGATCCGCGGATCGGTCATCACGTCGTCGGCGATCTCGGAGACGACCGTCTCGATCAGATCGCGCGGGGTGCCCGACACGATCCGCACCGCCCGATCCGCGAGCGCGCCGTAGTCCACCGTGGCGGCGAGGTCGTCGGAAGCGGCGGCCGCGGCGAAATCCACCCAGACGGTGAGATCGACGATGAACTCCTGGCCGTCGCGCTTCTCGTGTTCGAAAACGCCGTGGTGGCCGAACACGCGCAATCCGCGCAGTTCGATCCGGTCCGCACCGGAACCGAGGCCGCGCCCGCGGCCGGAATCGATGATGGACGTTTCGGTCATCCGGTCGCTCCCCGTGACGATGCGCCCGCCGACGCTGCGGCGTGCGGTTGATCGGCGGCGGCCCGCCAGGCATCGGTCACCGCGAGCGCGTCCAGCGAGGCGCGGACATCGTGCACCCGGACGCCCCACGCACCGTGCAGCGCGGCCAACGCCGATATGGTCGCGGTCGCCGTCTCCCTGCCGTCGGGCGGACGCGGGCCCGCCTCGTCGGCCAGCAGCGTGCCGAGAAAACGTTTGCGTGACGCGCCGATCAGGACGGGAAGCCCGTCGGCCACCAACCGCGGCAGCGCGCCGAGCAGCGCCCAGTTGTGTTCGGCGTTCTTGGCGAATCCGAGACCGGGATCGAGCAGCAGTCTGCGCGGGTCGACGCCCGCGGCGACAGCCATGTCCACCTGGGCGTTCAGTTCCGCGCGCACCTCGGCGACGACGTCGTCGTAGTGGTCGGCGGGACCGGTGTGGCGATAATCCGCCGCCGCCCGCCAGTGCATGAGAATCCACGGGATATCCGCCGCGGCGACGACGCGCACCATCGCCGGATCGGCGCGCCCGCCCGACACGTCGTTCACGATCGAGACCCCGGCCGCGATGGCGGCTTCGGCCACGTCGGCGCGCATGGTGTCGACACTGGTCGGCACGCCCGCTTCGACCAGTGCGCGGATCACCGGGGTCACCCGCGCGGCTTCGGTACCCGGATCGATCCGGATCGCGCCGGGGCGGGTGGACTCACCGCCGACGTCGATGATGTCGGCGCCGAGTTCGTACAGCGCGATGCCGTGCGCGACAGCGCGATCGGTGTCGAGATACCGGCCGCCGTCGGAGAACGAGTCACTGGTGACGTTCACCACGCCCATCACCACGCAACCGCGACCGGAACGCGGGGTGAGGATTCCGACTCGCGTCACCGGCTCACCGCCGCCGTGACCCTCGCGCTCCCGGATTCCGCCACCGCCGCTGCCTCACTTCCGAAGAATGAGGTCGAGTGCCTCCGAGCGCGACGAGGCGCTGGTCTGCAACAGGCCGCGCACCGCCGAGGTGGTCGTGCTCGCACCCGGCTTGCGGATACCGCGCATCGCCATGCAGAGGTGTTCCGCCTCGACGACGACGATCGCGCCGCGCGGATCCAGTTTCCGCATGACCGCGTCGGCGATCTGACTGGTCAGCCGTTCCTGGACCTGGGGGCGCTTGGCGTAGAGATCGACCAGCCTGGCGAGTTTGGACAATCCGGTGACCCGACCGTGCGTGCCGGGGATGTAGCCGACGTGCGCCACACCGTGGAAGGAGACCAGGTGGTGTTCACAGGTCGAGTACAGCGGAATGTCGCGGACCAGCACCAATTCCTGGTGTCCCTCGTCGAACGTGGTGTTCAGCACCGCGTCCGGCTCGGTGTACAGGCCGGCGAAGACTTCCCGGTAGGCACGGGCGACGCGGGCCGGAGTGTCGAGCAGTCCCGGTCGATCGGGATCCTCGCCGACCGCGATCAGCAATTCTCGAACGGCCGCCTCGGCGCGCGGTTGGTCGAACGGACGCCCGCTCTCCACCGCGATGAGTTCCGGCCTGGCCTGATCCGCGTCGGACCCGCCGCGTTCGGCCCCCTCGGAGCCGTTGCGCGTCTGATCGACGACGTCATGCTTGGGCGACAATCGAGGACACCTCCAAAATCCCGGGTGCAGCAATCACTAGGCACCCCGATGGTCGAGCGTAATCGGCGGCTTCCGGTGGCCTCACAGGGCCACCGGAAAATCAGTGCCGACCGTTCGGTCCTTCCCAGTCCCGATTCTCGCCATCGTTCTGCTGAGCGGGCTCGTCGTAGCCGCCGCGGTCGTAACCGCGATCCGCACCGGGTTGCCCCTGCTGCGGATTGGCCCACGGCTGGTAGCCACCGTGCTGATCGCCGGACCGTCCGCCGCCGTACCCCTGCTGTCCCGACTGCTGCGGTTCGTCGCGCGGCGGCCAGCCCGGAGCCGACCAGCCCGCGGGAGCGCCGTAATCCGGACGCGAACCGTGCGTCGGACCGCCCTGGCGGGGCAGCGCGTGGGTCGGGGCCTGCGGCAAGGGGTAACCGCCGGTCGGATAGCCGCCCGAGGATCCGGGATGGCCGTACTGCGGCTGGGCCTGGTAGCCCTCCGGCGGGTAGCCGTTGGCCGGCGCGGGCTCACGTTGCGCGGTCGCGGCGGCGGGCAGCGGAACCACCGGCTCCGGCGGCCACGGCTCGCCACGCTCGGCGGCCAGTTCACCCGGCGTCTTGACCGGCGGCTTGTCCGAGGGCACCCGGTCGCCGAAATCGTTGAACGCGGTGATGCGCGGACGCTTCTGCACCGCGGTGAGCAACGTCTCCAGTTCCTTGCGGTGCAGCGTCTCCTTCTCGAGCAGCGCCGTCGCGAGGACGTCGAGCACGTCGCGATACTCGTTGAGAATGGACCACGCCTCGGTGTGCGCGGCCTCGATCAGGTTGCGCACCTCCTCGTCGATGGCGCCCGCGACCTCGTGCGAGTAGTCCGAGCTCACGCCCATCGAGCGGCCGAGGAACGGATCGCCCTGCTCCTGGCCGTAGCGCACCGCGCCCAGACGAGAACTCATGCCGTATTCGGTGACCATGGCGCGCGCGATCTTGGTGGCCTGGTCGATATCGGAGGACGCGCCGGTGGTCGGCTCGTGGAATACCAGTTCCTCGGCCGCGCGGCCGCCCATCGCCATCACCAGGCGGGCGATCATCTCCGAGCGGGTCATCAGGCCCTTGTCGTCCTCGGGCACCGTCATGGCGTGACCACCGGTGCGGCCGCGGGCGAGGATGGTGACCTTGTAGACCGGTTCGATATCGGGCATCGCCCACGCGGCCAGGGTGTGACCACCCTCGTGGTAGGCGGTGATCTTCTTCTCGTGCTCGCTGATGATGCGGCTCTTGCGGCGGGGACCGCCGATGACGCGGTCGACCGATTCCTCCAGCGAGTCGCCGGTGATCACGGCGCCGTTCTCGCGGGCGGTGAGCAGCGCGGCCTCGTTGATGACATTGGCCAGATCCGCGCCGGACATACCGACGGTGCGCTTGGCGAGACCGTCGAGGTCGGCGTCGGGGGCGATCGGCTTACCCTGCGAATGCACGCGAAGGATGGCGCGACGGCCCGCGAGATCCGGATTGCCGACCGGGATCTGGCGGTCGAAGCGGCCCGGACGCAGCAGCGCGGGATCGAGGATGTCGGGGCGGTTGGTCGCGGCGATCAGGATGATGCCGGTGCGGTCGCCGAAGCCGTCCATCTCGACGAGCAACTGGTTCAGCGTCTGCTCGCGCTCGTCGTGACCGCCGCCGAGGCCCGCGCCACGCTGACGGCCGACCGCGTCGATCTCGTCGACGAAGATGATGCAGGGGCTGTTCTGCTTGGCCTGCTCGAACAGGTCGCGCACGCGGGAGGCGCCGACGCCGACGAACATCTCGACGAAATCCGAACCGGAGATCGTGAAGAACGGCACACCCGCCTCGCCCGCGACAGCGCGCGCGAGCAGTGTCTTACCGGTTCCCGGCGGACCGTAGAGCAGCACACCCTTGGGGATCTTCGCGCCGAGTGCCTGGTAGCGCACCGGATTCTGGAGGAAGTCCTTGATCTCGTACAGCTCTTCGACGGCCTCGTCCGCGCCCGCCACATCGGAGAACGTGGTCTTGGGCATGTCCTTGGACAGCTGTTTGGCCTTCGATTTGCCGAAGCCCATCATGCCGCCGCGACCACCGCCCTGCATACGAGCCATGACGAAGAGGAAAAGGCCGAGCAGGATGACCGTCGGCAGGACGAACAACAGGATCTGGGTGAGCAGACTCTCCTGTTTGACGACCGTGTCGTACGGTGCGCCGGATTTCTGGACCGCGTCGAATATCTGCGCCGAGGTCTCACTGCCGCCGGGGAACTTGGCGATGATCTTGCTCTCGCCCTCGGTGGCGTCGCTGCCGTTGTTCAGCTCGATCCGCAACTGCTGTTCGCGGTCATCGATCTGGACGTTCTTGACGTTGCCCTTGTTCTCGAGCTGGCTCAGGGCCACCGACGTATCGACGCTCTTCCAGCCGCGCGTGTCGTTACCGAAATAGCTGAACGCATAAACAACGAGCAGGATGCCCGCGATTATGGCCAGAGTGCGAAACACTGTCTTGCGGTTCATAGAGCGTCGGCCGGGTGGCCAGTCCTTTCCGGTGTCTCCGGTCTGCCTAGCGGAACGTCGGGCGGCGTCTGTGTCGCAACCCGCCGTGGCGGTGTCGGATCACACCCTCGCCCGCCCGCGTGCGGGACGGATTCGGATGCGGACAAGCCACGTTACCGCGTACGGTCTACTCGATACATCGCGCAGTTCGGCAGTTGGTGCAGTTCGACAGGTAAACGGCCGGGGAACGAAGGTGGTTCCCGAGATCCCCGCTCCGGTTTACCCCGAGTGGTCACAATCATGGCATGTTCGGCCTATCGTGAGCGACGACACAACATCGCGGAGTGGTCGAGCGGCCTCGAAGGAGGTGGGCGAAGCGACAGATTTTCGCCGCGTAGGTCGCCCGCATACGCCACACCAGACAAGAGCGCAGGGGGTATGGACATAGTCGAGCTACGGACACCCACAGCGATAGTGCGCCACGGTCACGGACGATTGATCGTCCTACGGCCGGGGAGCGAAGGCGAGCGCGTACTCGACGTACCGGTCACCGATCTACTGAAGGTCAGGTTGAACCGCCGCGCCGACGACGCGGTCGTCATCGAGATCTTTCTGCGTTACCCCACCCCGGTGCTGACCGGCGTGCCCGCCGACCGCACCCCGCTCCCCGTGCTCATCGCCGAGCACGACGTCCCCGCCGCGACGGGGATCGTCGACCGGATCAACGATCAGGTGCTGGCGAGCCAGCGCATCGACGTCGCCGCGCCCGATCTGCATCCACCCGCCCCGACCTGGGCCAAGAGTGGTCCCACCCGTGCCGATGTCGAGCGCGCGGTGCGCAGGATGACGCCGAGGCGCGAGGTGAAATCCGCCGTCGCGGCACTGCACCGCTATGTCACCCCCGACGAATACGTGCTGGAGACCGCGATCGCCATCGCGCATCCGCCCGCCGGAACCGGTCAGGGGTTGCTCGCCGCGACCACCGAACGACTGTTGTTCGTCTCGATCGGTCCCGGTGAGCGCTACGCGCACGAACTGCCGATTCCCGCCGTGCTGTGGGCTCGCACCACCGACGGCGTCCCGTCCGCGCCCGGCGAGATCGGCGCGCGCGGGGAAGCCGGTATCGACGTGCACGACGGCAATGTCACGCTCCGCTTCACCGGCACCGAACGCGCCGATACCGAGCGGGTCACCTGCGCGGTGAATTTCGCGATCCGTCGCGATTCCGCCGACGGCGCCGCGGGACCGGCCGATCCCGGTGTGGCACAGCTGTATTCGGAATGGGAACTGCTGGTGGAACGGCATTCCCTCGGCATGGTGGACGACACGCAGTTCCAGCGATACGGCAGGGGCATCCTGCGGTCGTTGCCCGACGGCGGATAGCGCGACGCCGCCGGGCCGAGCGCTACCCGGCGGCGTTGAGCGTGATCCGCCGCCACGGACTCGTCGGACGCAACCACAGGCGCAGGAGTTCCATGCGCCGGTCGACGCCGCCGTTCTTGAGTTCGGCGAGATCCTCGCAGGCCTGCCAGTAGGTCCACCCGGCGAGATAGGCGTCGCCGAATTGACGCCAATTGCGGTATTTGCGCTGCGCCAACGGAAGCGCGCGCATCAAATAATCCCAGGCCACATCGGCTTCCAGGTAACCGGCGGTGAACGCCATCCTCGCCACCGCGACCACCCTGGCCAGATCCCAGGCGTGGATATCGCTGGGCAGCGGACGGGCCAGATGGTCGGTGAAACCGATTTTGATCGCCTGCGACCAGATGTCGTAATCGCGGACCAGCGCCTCCGGATTGTCCATTCCACGAAACGAACCGACCTGACGCAGAAATGCGCGGTGCCGGTCGGCGCGTTCCCCGAAGCGATCCCGCTCGCTGGCGTTGATGGACGCCATCACCAGCGGATGCACCAGCGCGTAGAGCGGTGCGTGCATCCCGGCCAGCAACTGTTCCATGGAGGCCTGCGCCTCGGTGCTGTCGGTGATGCCCCACGCGCCGGTCAACGTGTCGATCGCGAGTTCACGGCGGTCACCGAGCGGGTGCTCGCGTTCCGGGCCGAGGAGCAGCGCGTCGTGGAAGGCGTCCCAGCGGGCCGAATAGAAACCGCCGAGCGCCAGCGCGCGCAGTTCGTCATCCGATACCGCGGACCCGGACCAATGATCTTCTTCCCGCTTGTCCAGTTCGTCGTAGGGGAATGTGGTCAACGGGGGTACACCGCGGGAAGGCATATTCCGATTCTTCCCCATGTAACTCCGTCGGTCCCGTACTTATCGTCAACACGTGGGTCTTCCGGGAGATTCTTCCGGGAGATTTCGGCCTCCTCGCAAACTTGTCCTGCCGTGATACGTAGATGGGGGCTAATGTGCACCCATGCCCGACAACATCACCCTTCTGCGTGGCCTCGAGCCTGCCGCAACCGAGCAGGAAATCTACGCTGCCGCACTGCAGTACGTGCGAACGGTCGGTGGAGTCTCCGGCCTGAGCACCGCCACCAAGGCCGCCGTCGACAAAGCGGTCACCGCGATCGCATCCGCTACCACACAGCTATTGGCAGACCTGTCGAGCGCACCCGCTCCGTCGGCCGCGCAGTCGACGCTACGCGACTAGCGCCGACACCGGGACGGCGTGCTCACGGCAGCGCGTCGACCCCGTAGGCGGCGACGCAGGCCATGGCGATCTCCAAGGCCAGGCCGCGCTGTTCGATCGAATGACCGAGCAGTTCCTCGATCCGCTGGATCCGATAGCGCACGGTGTTCTTGTGCACGCCGAGCAGTCTCGCCGCGCTCTCGGGACTGCGTCTGCTCAGCAGATAGGCGTGCAACGTCTCGCGCAACCGCGCGGCATTGACGTCACGGCCCGCGAGTGCGCGCAGTTCCCTGGCGACGAGGCCGTGCATGGCGGCCTCGTCCGCTCCCGCGAGGTAGGCGACCTCGACGGCGCGATAGGCGGTCACCCTGGCCGCCGCGGCTCCTCGTTCGGCGACCTGACGCGCGGCCACCGCCTCCCGATGACTCTCCCTGAAACCGCTCAACTGTCCGGCCGGAACTCCGAACGCCACCCGCACGGGCGCGAGCGGCAGGCCGGACAGCGCGAGTTCGAGCGCGCCCGGCGCGGACAGTTCCTCCGCCCGCGCCGTGTCGAGTCCGGCCCACGCCCACATTCCGCTGGCCCCCGAGGGCAGCGTGAGTACGCGGTTGCTGCCGAGCGCACCGGCCAGTTCGGTGGCGACCCGGTCGAGCAGGCCGACCATCTCGCCGTCGCCGCCGAGTTCGGCGGCCGGTTCGTCGGCCCAGAGCACGAAGGCCACGTGCTGTTGCGAGAGCCGGTAACCCAGCCGCACCGACGCGAGTTCGATATCGATCTCGTCGCCCGCCAGTAGCGCCCGTACCGTCTCGGTCCTGCGGTTGAGCGCGGCGCGCAGTACTTGTTCGCGCTCTTCCATATAGGTGTCGGTGAGCTGTTCCACCGACATGCTTATCCATTTCGTCGACCTGTCGAACAGGCGCAGCATGACCGCGCGTTCCAGTTCGCGCGGCACCTTGTGCTGGTCGATGACGTCGTTCATGTACTCCAGGACCGCGTCCATGCCGGAGTGGTAGGTCCGCAGCAGCACCCGCAGTTCGAAACCGCGCCTGGCGATGGTGCGCGCGAGTGCGTGCGCCTCCTCGGGAATGGCGAATTCGAGGCTGTCGGTGGTGAGACCGCTCAGCATGGTCCGCGCGTGCGAACGGGTGCTCGCGGCCAGGTCACGGCGCATATCGCGGTCGGCGAGTTCGGGCACTTTCGCGACGATCGCGGTATCGAGCCGCTCGACCACCTGGTCGAGCGTTTCGGTGCGCATCGTCTCGAAGACGTACTCGGCCAGCCACTCGCGGACCACTTCGCTGTCGGGCCCGACGCGTTCGGGTGCCGCGGCCATCGCCCGCCTCCATCGATCATCGTGGTCCACCACGGAATTTTGGCTCCAGAGTACAAATTCTCGGGACTTACTTGACCGCGCGGGCCAAGAAAGTCCCCTCGAATTGTGTCACGATCATAGACAGTGAGCTGATTCACAGTGATCAGTTTCCGCGTGGTTGCGCACAACGTCAGTGGGAGAACAGCAGTGACCAATACCGAGCGGCCCAAGGCCACCAACGGGAAGGCGGCAGCGGAGGGCACCGGGCCCGCCGTCATCGAGGTACGCAATCCCGGCACCGGCGAGATCGTCGGCACCGTGCCGGACCAGAGCGCGAGCGAGGTCGCGGCGCAGGTCCGCGAGTTGCGTCTGTACCAGCCGGAATGGGAAGCCATCGGCCCCGACGGCCGTAAGGAATGGTTGCTCAAGCTCCAGGACTGGCTGATCGACAACACCGAGCATCTGGCCGACGTCCTGCAATCGGAGACCTCCAAACCCCGCGCGGACGCCCTGATCGATCCCGCCTTCGGCGGCGACCTCATCGGGTATTACGCCCGGCGCGCGGCGAAATTCCTCGCCGACGACCACCCGTCGCCGCACAGCCCGCTGGCCCGGGTCAAGAGGTTGACGACGGTCTACCGGCCGTACCAGGTCGTCGGCGTGATCACGCCGTGGAATTTCCCGCTGGCGATGCCGATCATGGACGTCATCCCGGCGTTGGCCGCGGGCGCCGCGGTCATCCTCAAACCGTCCGAGGTGACGCCGCTGTCGGCACTCGAATTGGCAAGGGGCTGGGCCGAAATCGGCGCGCCGCCGGTTTTCGCGGTCGTCACCGGCGCCGGGGCCACGGGCGCCGGCGTCGTCGCCGAGGCCGACTACATCCAGTTCACCGGGTCCACCGCGACCGGACGCAAGATCGCCGCGGCCTGTGTCGAGCGGATGATTCCCTACAGCCTGGAACTGGGCGGTAAGGATCCGGCGATCGTACTGGCCGACGCCGATATCGATCGGGCCGCGCACGGCATCGCCTTCGGCGGCATGTTCAACGCCGGTCAGGTGTGCATCTCGGTCGAGCGGGTCTACGTCGAAGCACCGGTCTACGACGAATTCGTCGCCAAACTCACCGCGAACGTCAAGGCGCTGCGCCAGGGCATCGACGGACGCGACCTGAACCACGACGTGGGCGCCCTGGCCAACGAGAACCAGGTGAGCATCGTGCAACGGCACGTGGACGAGGCCGTCGCCGCGGGCGCGACCGTGCTCACCGGCGGCAAGAGGACCGGGCAGGGCACCTTCTTCGAGCCGACGGTGCTCATCGACGTCGATCACAGCATGTCCTGCGTCGCCGAGGAGACCTTCGGCCCGACGCTGCCGGTGATGAAGGTCGCCGACGAGGCCGAAGCCATCCGGCTGGCCAACGATTCCGTATATGGCCTCTCGGCGTCGGTCTGGACCGGGGACAAGGATCGCGGCGAGCGGGTGGCACGGCAACTGAACGCGGGTGCGGTGAACATCAACGATGTGTTCGCCAACCTGTTCAGTTACGCGCTGCCGATGGGCGGCTGGGGTCTGTCCGGGGTCGGCGCGCGCTGGGGCGGCGCGAACGGTGTCCGCAAGTACTGCCGTGCGCAGGCCATCACCAAGCCGATCCTGCCGACCCAGGGCAAGGAACTGTTCTGGTACCCGTACAAGTCGTCGAATCTGCTGATGGCCCTCGGCGCCATGCGCGCGGCGGGGGCGCGCGGCCTACGTCGCGTCGACCTGCCCGCACTGCTCAAACTCCGAGGGGACAGCAAATGAGCGACAAGTTCCGCGCCGCGGTACGCGGCAAGGTCATCGTCATCACCGGTGGTGCCCGCGGTATCGGACTCGCCACCGCGACCGCGTTGCAGGCGCTCGGCGCGAAGATCGCCATCGGCGATATCGACGAGACCACCGTCAAGGAATCCGGCACCGCGCGCGATTTCGAGCTGTACGGGAAGCTCGATGTCACCGATTCTGCGTCGTTCGAGAGTTTCCTGGACGAGGTCGAACGCACGGTCGGCCCGATCGACGTGCTGATCAACAACGCGGGCATCATGCCGACCGGCCGACTCGTCGACGAACCCGATCAGGTCACCCGCCGCATTCTCGATATCAACGTCTACGGCGTGATCCTCGGCTCCAAACTGGGGCTGGCCCGGATGCTGCCGCGTAAGACCGGCCATATCGTCAATATCGCGTCGCTCGCGGGCGAGACCCACATTCCGGGTCTGGCCACCTACAACGCCAGCAAACACGCGGTGCTCGGGTTCACCGACACCCTGCGCGAGGAGTACCGGGGGTCGGGCGTGCACTTCTCCTCGGTGCTGCCGACGCTGACCAATACCGAACTCGGTTCGGGCGTCACGCCGCCGAAGCTGTTGCGTCCGGCCGAGCCGGAGGAGATCGCCGACGCCATCGTCGGACTGATCGCCGCGCCCAAGTCGAAGGTCAGGGTGACCGCGGTGGCCGGGGCCATTTCGCGGTTCGTGGGATTCCTGCCGGAAGCGGTCGGCGACAGTCTCGGCCGCGCGCTGGGGTCGGGTCACGCTTTCCTCGACGATGTGGACGCCGAGCGGCGCAAGGCCTACGAGGACCGGGCGCGCAGCGTCTGATCTTTCCGCACCGCGAGACGGGGCGCCGGGGTACTTCCCCGGCGCCCCGTTTTCGCGTGCGCGGGTCCGTTGTCGTCGTGCGCCCGGTGTGCCGAAGCCTCCGCCGAGCCGGTCTACAAACCAATTTGTGACCAACATCACATGGTTGAATTCTGCGGATCCCGGCGGGAACCGACGAATGATTCCTGCCGATTCACCGCTACGGATCGACCGGCCGGACCTCCCGCGCGCGACCGATGAACGTTGGACCATTTCCCCTGGTCATACGTCCAGCATTGATAGGTCGTGCCATCTTTTTCGAGTCTGCTCGAGATTCGCTCGCTGGAGCGTGCACATGATCATGACAAGCAATATGCTGTCCCTAACAAACCTATCGACGGTTTCTGTGGCTGTATTCCGACTTTTTGGCTTGATAAGGCTAGAAATTCCCGACTAATTCTGATAGCAAGGGGCTATGGACCCGCACTTGCGCGACCTGCGGTATTTCGTCGCTGTCGCTGAGGAACTGCATTTCACCAACGCCGCCCAGCGGCTGCACATCGCTCAACCCACTCTGTCGCGCCAGATTCGCCAGCTCGAACGTCAGCTCGACGTGGTCCTGTTCGACCGCAACCAGCGCAGCGTCGCGCTGACCGTGGCGGGTAAAGAACTGCTCGAAGGCGCGCGCAAGATCCTCGAACTCTGGGAGGTCACCAACGTCTCCCTGCAGGAGGCGGGTGAAGTGCTGCGCGTCGGCATCCAGTCCGCGCTCGGACGCGGCCTGCTCAACGATCTCGAGAGCGCGAGCGGACATCGCCTCGCCCTGCACGCCGCGTCGTGGACCGACGCGTCGAGCGGCCTCGGCGGACGGCAGGCCGATCTCGCGCTGGTGTGGCTCCCGCTGCCCGACCCGAACCGCTACCGCTGGCAGGTGCTGCGCACCGAACCACGCTGGGTGTTGCTACCGGAGAATCACGCGCTGGCCGACAACGAGACCATCGAATTCACCGATCTGCTCGATGAGCCGTTCATCGCGCTGCCCTCCGAAGCCGGTGCGGTACGTGACTTCTGGCTCGGCAACGACGCCAGGAACGGGCGTCAGGCCAAGATCGGCGCGGAGGCCGCGACCCCGGAAGACAAACTGGAGGCCGTCAGCCTCGGACTCGGCATCTGCCTGCTGGCCGAGAACAATGTGCCGATGTACCGCTGGCCCGGACTCACCGCACGTCCGGTCAACGGACTCGCGCCGTGCGAACTCGCGGTGGCATGGCGCGCCGACGACTCCCGCCCGACCATTCTCGAATTCGCCGGCCGCGCCGTCGACGGCGGTTTCAGCGCGACCTCATCGCACTGACCGAGGCCGCCACCCACCGATAGCATCGCCAGTGGGTTTCATCGAACGGCGATGCGCCGCCACGGGCGATGTTGTTCCAATTGGGCCGCGAGGCCGAGCAGGGTGGATTCACTGCCGGGCGGGCCGGCGAGTTGGGCGGCGACCGGGGTGTTCGTGCGGGAATGGGTGCCCATCGGGATGGATGCCGCGGGCCAGCCGACCAGATTCCACACGGGGGTGAAGGGGGAAAGGCGGGCGGCGGTGAGAATGTTGGCGAGCCAGCCGCGGGCTCCGCGAATGCGTGCGCGGGGCGGCGGGGCCGCGAGCGTCGGGGTGATCACGACGTCGTAGTTGTCGAACAGTTCCAGTAATCGCGCTTCGATCCGATCGATCTGCGCGGGGCGGACGAGCCGCAGGCGGTCTACCAACCTGCCGAATGCGAGATGACGCCGAGTTCTTGGCTGTAGTCGTTCGGGTCGCGGTAGTCGTTCGACGCCGGGTAGTTCCGCGGTGAGCCACCGTAGGAGTACCGCCGGTAGAGCGGCCCCGTAGGGCACGGTGACCGTGTCGACGATATGCCCGGCTCGTTCGGCGGTTTCGGCCGCGGACCGGGCCGCTTGCGCCCACTGCCTGTCGACCCGGAAGAAACGGTGCGGCGGGGCGAGTGCCAGACCGATACGTAGTCGCCCCGGTGTGTCCGGCTCGGCCAGATCGGGCCTGCCAGCCATCACCGACAGCATCAACGCCGCGTCGTCGACCGTCGTTGCGAGGACACCGTTTTCGGCCAGACCACCCCAGCCGTCGACGCCGATATCGGCCGGAACGGTGTACCTGCCCGGCTTGAAACCGAAGACTCCGCAGCACGCCGCGGCGATGCGCACCGACCCCGTGCCATCGATACCGTGCGCCACCGGAACCAGGCCCGCGGCCACCGCCGCGGCGGCCCCGCCCGCTCCGCGCTCCAGATTCCACGGATTGCGGGTCGCCGAATCGGCGTCGTCCGACATCGGCCACAAACCCATCTCGGAGATCGCGCTCGTCCCGACGACCACCGCGCCCGCCGCGCGCAACCGGCGCACCACGGGGTGATCGGCGGTGGCGGGCGAGCGGTCGGTGGCCTCGGAGCCGCGCGACATCGTCACGCCGGTGACCGGAAGGCCGTGCTCGACCGCGACGGGAACCCCCGCCAGCGGCAGCACGTCCAGATCGTCGCGTTGCTCGACCGCCGCCGCCTCGGCGCACGCCGCGTCCGCGCGAATGAGCGTGAGCGCGTTGGTTTTCGAATTCTCGGCGGTGATCCTGGCCAGTGCCGCTTCGACCGCGTCGGTCGGGGTGAGCGTGCCCTCGCGCACGTGCGCGGCGACCGCCGTCGCGGTGCGGACGTCGAGCGCGTGCACCGCGCGCGGAGCCGATTTCGCGGCGTCCACTGTGATGGGGGCCACCCCGGTGAGCGCCCTCGATTCGCGGTCCGATACTGTCTGCTTGCTCGCCGCGTTACCCGGTCGCCGCATCTCGTCGAGGCTCCCGTGATCGCGATCGGCTGTCGTGTCCGTACCCGTGGTCCCGGCCGTGCCGGTGGAGCGGAGGATCTCGCCTGCCTCGTCGCGATCGTGTTCGGCTGCTGTTTTCGCGCTCGTCGTGCGCGCCGTGTAAGACATGTGCTGATTCGCCCCCGTCGCTTCGTTGTCGAATTCGGGTGATCTGCTCTCGCGCCGCAAAGTATCATTCCGAATACTGCTCGGGGGATGATGGCGTCGGGTGTTGCGGAAATTTCCGCAGCGGCCACCGACCGATCAGCGCGGAATTCCCGAACATCCGCCCAGCCGCAAGGTCCGAGAATGAGTGCCGAGTCCGATAGTTTTTCCGGTCCGGACATGGGTTCCGAGGGTGGAACCGGTGGCCGTGGAGCCGTGACACGAACCGAGTCGAGTGCCGTGGAGGCATTCGCCGCGGCCTGGGAATCCGCCGCGCGCGCCGCGGCGACCGGGAACACCATGTCCCAGCTGCCCGAGATCGCCGAATTTCTGCCCGATGCCGCGACCCTGCGCAGGGAAGCCCTGGTCGAGCTGATTCGCGTCGATCTGCGCCACCGCTGGCTCCGGCGACCCGGCACCAGGACCGGTTCCGCGGAATCCGAACGCGACGTGCGACGCAAAAGGCTCAGCGAATACTGCGCGGAATTTCCAGAACTCGATCGCGACAGCATTCCCCCCGGACTCGTCTACGAGGAATTCGTCGTCCGTCGGCACAGCGGTGAGCGAGTCGACCCGCGCGAATGCCTTCGCGAATATCCCGGACAGGCCGCCGAACTCCGAGGTCTGCTCAACACCGACGACCTGGACCAGAGCACCCATCGCGCCGCCATGGAGGACTCGACGCGCGTCGACACGCCGGACGCGGACGACGACGTCACCCGCACCGCGTCGGTCCCCACCGTGGCCGCGCGGGAATCCGACCTGAACCGAACCGCCCCCGTCTCTCGTGGTACCGAGGTGAATCGAACCGCGGACGCCACCCAGACGGACGCCACCGAAACCGACGCCACCGAAACCGACGCCACCGAAACCGACGCCACCGAAACCATGGCCGCCGAAACCATGGCCGCCGATGCGACGGACCCGACCGACGCCACCGGGACGGCCACCGCGATCGGCACGACGGCGGGCCACGAGCCCGGACTCTTCGGTGTTCTCGATCGCATCGAAATCGGCCAGCGCATCGATGATTTCGATCTGCTCACCGGACTCGGCAGCGGCGCGTTCGCCCGTGTCTTCCTGGCGCGGCAGCGTTCGCTGCAACGGCTGGTCGCGGTGAAGATCTCGGCCGATCACGGCACCGAACCGCAGACCCTGGCCCAACTCGACCACGACTACATCGTGCGGGTCTTCGACCAGCGTCTACTCGACACCGGCGACGAACTCGCGGGCGGTTCACGTCGGCTCCGGCTGCTCTACATGCAGTTCCTGCCCGGCGGCACGCTGCTCAGCGTATTGCGCTGGGTGCGGGCGACCCCGCAGGAGGAACGCAGCGGCAGGCTGCTGCTCGACGCGGTGGACGCGGCGATGGAGGAGAAGGGCGAGATCCGCCCGACCGATTCCAGTCTGCGCGCCGAGATCGCGGCGCTGAGCTGGCCGGAGACGGTCGCCTGGCTCGGCCGCCGCCTGGCCGAGGCCCTGGACTACGCCTCGGACCACGGCGTGCTGCACCGCGACGTGAAACCGGCCAATGTGCTGCTCACCGCGGAGGGCGTGCCGAAACTGGCCGATTTCAACATCAGTTTCAGCCGCAATGTCGAAGGCACGAGTCCGGTGGCTTATTTCGGCGGCTCACTGGCCTACATGTCGCCGGAGCAGTTGGAGGCCTGTCATCCCGGCCGCGAGCGCAGCGCGGCGGATCTGGACACCCGCGCCGACATCTACTCACTGGGCGTGGTGCTGTGGGAATTGCTGACCGGCGCGAAACCCTTCGACGACTCCACCGCGGGCGCGAACGCGCACGGTGACGACACCACCCTCGAGGCGATGCTGGAACGCCGCAGCGGTGGCGTGGACGAGGCGGCCTTGCAACGGCTTCCCCCCGACTGCCCGGCCGCGTTGCGCCGCGTACTGCTGACGTGTCTCGCACCGGACCGGTCCGGGCGCTGGGACAACGGCGCGACCCTGGCCAAACAGCTCGAACTGTGTCTGGATCCGCGGGCCCGCGATCTGGTCGACCCACCGCCGGGCAGCTGGCGACTGCGGCTGCGGCGGTGGATGGTCCCGATCCTCGTGCTCGCCATCGGCGTGCCGAACGCCCTCGCCTCGTTGTACAACATCCAGCACAACCAGCATCTGATCGTCGACAGGATGACCGAGGAGGCCCAGCGCACCTTCCTGATCATCACCGGCGTGGTCAATTCGGTGTTCTTCCCGATGGGCATGCTGCTCGTGGTCTACCTGTCGAGATATGTCCTGACGGTGCCGCGCGGGTTGCGCCGAGGGCGGCGGTACGACCCGCAGATCCTGCGTCGTGCCAGAGCCGATTCGCTGCTGCTCGGCGAGCGAGCCGTGGCGATCGCGTTCGCGCTGTGGATGCTGTCGGGCCTGATATTCCCGATCGCCCTCCAGGTCGCGACCGGCGAGATCACCGCGCGATCGGTCGTGCACTTCCTCGCCTCGATCTTCGTCTGCGGCGCGATCGCGGCCTCGTACCCGTTCTTCCTGGCGACGTTCTACATCGTGCGGTGCATCTACCCGATCTTCCTGCGTCACGGCGAGATCAGCGCCGAGGACGCGGTTTGGCTGCGCGGCCTCGACCGCCGCTGCAACGGCTATCTCGCCATCGCGGCCTCGGTGCCGCTGCTCGCCGTGGTCGGGGTGACATTCCTGCCGGCCGGCGATATCCCCGAGGTGATCGTCGCGGTGCGGGTGCTGTGCGCGGGCGGCATCATCGCCTTCGTCGGCTCCTATCTGCTGTTCCGCGCCCTGGAAGCGGATCTGCGCGCGCTGGAACGGGTCGTCGCCCCGGGCGGCGGGGAGCGCGAGGTGCGACGGGACGGGCCCCAGCGCGCTCGCGCGTCCCGGCTCCGACGGGTTCTGCGGCCCGTACGGACCATCCGGACATCACCGAGCACGCCCGTGGAGTCGCCCAGGTGACGGTGCACTGGGCCGATTCCGTCGCTCGGTTCACCGCGGACTGGCGGCGTTCCCAGCACGGCGACCGCTCGGTGCCGCGACTCGCCGACTACGTCCCCGACGAGGGCACCGCGCGCCTCGGCGTGCTCACCGAACTGGTCCGCATCGACCTGCGTCACCGCTGGGACGGGGCCGGACCGGCCAAGCGGATATCGGAATACCGCGCGGAATTCCCCGAGGTCACGCAGAGCCCCGCGCTGGTCGAATTGGTGTGCGAGGAATTCGCGACCAGGCGCGCCCAGGGCCCGCTGCCGCTGGAGGATTTCCTCGCCGAATATCCGGAACTGGCCGACTCGGCACGCGAGCGGCTCGCGGCCGAAGCCGAACGGATCGACACCAACGCGCTGGCCCTGGACAGCCTGCCCGCCGAGATCACCCCGGGCAGGCGCATAGACGATTTCGACCTGCTCACCGATCTCGGCACCGGCGCGTCCGGGCGGGTCTTCCTGGCCAGGCAGATATCCATGCAACGACTCGTCGCGGTCCGGTTGTCGACCACCGGCGGCGGTGAACCGCAACCCGTGGCGCGGTTGGACCATCCGCACATCATCCGCGTCTTCGACCACAAATCACTGAGATTCGACGCCGAGGCGGGTTTCGGGCGGCTCGTCTACATGCAATACCTGCCGGGCGGCACGGCGAAGGATGTCCTCGAACAACTGCGCGGCGATCGCGAATCCGACGGCGGCGCGGTACTTCTCCGCGCGGTCGACCGGGCGATGGAGACCAGGGGCGAGATCCGCACATCGGATTCGCGTGTGCGGGAGGAGATCTCGGCGCTGAGCTGGCCGGAGACGGTGGCTTGGCTCGGCAGACGGCTCGCCGACGCACTCGACTACGCCGATCGGCACGGTGTGCGATACGGCGTCATCACACCGGGCGACGTGCTGTTCACCGCGGAGGGCGAGCCGAAATTCGGAGACTTCTCCGATATCGGCGAGAAGCGCGAGAACGCACTGCCCTATCGGTCGCCGGAGGATCTCGCGACCGCGGACACCGCCGTGGCGGATCAGCGCGGGGCGATCTACTCCCTCGGAATCCTGCTGTGGGAACTGCTCACCGGCGCGACCCCGTTCGCCGAGACCACGGATACCCGTGCGGCACTGCGACAGCGCCGCGACGGCGTACCCGCCGACGCGCTGTCGCGACTACCCGCGGATTGCCCGCCCGCGCTGCGGCGCATCCTGCTCACCTGTCTGGAGCCGGACCCGCATCGACGCTGGTCGAACGGGGAGGTGCTGGCCAAGCAGTTGGATCTGTGCCTCGACGCCCGCGCCCGCGACCTGGTCGATCCGCCGGAGCACGGACTGCGCCTGCGGTTGCGCCGGTGGCGGATTCCGCTCATCACCCTCGCCATCCTGATTCCGAATATGCTCGCGTCGATCTACAACATCGACTACACGCGACTTCTCGTCGTTCCCCAGCTGACCGACGAGGCGGCTCGCAAACTCGATTTCGGCGCGGCGATCGTCAACACCGTCGGATTCGGTCTCGGCGCGGTCGTTCTCGTCTACATGTCCCGGCACCTCATCTTCGTCCCGCACGGATTACGCAGGGGCGGGCGCTTTTCCGCCGAAACACTGCGCCGCGCCCGTACCGACACCATCCTGTTCGGCGACCGAGCGATCCTGGTGATCTTCACGATGTGGATGCTGTCTGGCACCTCGTTCCCGATCGTCATCCGCGGCACCTCCGACGCCATCACCGCGTACGACTACACGCAATTCGTCGTCTCGCACGCGATCTGCGGCGCGATCGCGCTGGTGTATCCGTTCTTCCTGGTGAACTTCTACGTCGTGCGATGTATCTACCCGATGTTCCTGAGCCAGGGGGAGATCGACGAGGAGGACGCCGTCCGCCTGCGCAAATTGCGCCGCCGGTGCGGGATCTGGCTGCTCGTCGCCGCGTCCATACCGCTGATCACGGTCGCGGGCGCGACCCTGCTCACCCAGGCGGATCTCGAGACGATCATCGTCGAACTGCGAATTCTGGCGATCGGCAGCGTGATCGCGTTCTCGGGCATCTATCTACTGTTCCGGGCGATGGAGAACGATCTGCGAGCGCTCGAGGGTGTCCAGGTTCCCGCGACACCGGTAGGCACGGTGTGAACCGCCCGTTCGGACGGCTCGTGAACCTGTCGCACATCCACGATCCGGCGACGACACCGCTGTTTCCCGGCGATCCCGAATTCCGCCTCGACACGGTCGCGACGATCGCGAAGGACGGCTACTACCTGCGCGCGATCCACCAGGGCGAGCACACCGGAACCCATTGGGGCGCACCGATCCACTTCGATCCCGACGGGCTCGCCGCCGACGAACTCGAGGTGGAGGATCTGTTGCTGCCCGCGGTGAAGATCGACCTGCGCGCGCAATGCGCCGCCGACCGCGACTACGCCGTCACCGTCGCCGACCTGCGCGACTGGGAATCGCGCCACGGTCGAATCCCGGACGGCGCGGCGATCGTCGCCTGGACCGGCTGGGATGCGAAATGGGGCACCCCCGATTTCCTCGGCACCGGCGAATCCGCCGGACACCAACCGGGTTTCGCCGTGGATACCGTCGAATGGCTGCTGCGCACCGGCCGACTCGGCCGCCGCGGCGCACTCGGCACCGACACCTTCGGCCCCGACGTGGGAACCGACGACACCTACGCCGCCTCCCGCCTGCTCTACCGCGACCACCGCATCAGCCTCGAATGCATGGCGAACCTCGCCGAACTCCCCCACACCGGCGCCTGGATCCTCGTCGGCGGCCCCCTCTACCGAGCCGCCTCCGGCTCCCCCGCCACCATCTTCGCCCTACTCCCCTGAACGCGGAACCGCTCAGGCTCCGCCGCCGTAGACCTTCGGGTCGAGGGTGCCGATGTAGGGGAGGTCGCGGTAGCGCTCGGCGTAGTCGAGGCCGTAGCCGACGACGAAATCGTTGGGGATGTCGAAGCCGACGTGGGCCACCTCGACGGGGGTGCGTAGGGCGTCGGGTTTGCGTAGCAACGTGACCACCTCGAGGGAGGCCGGGTTGCGGGTGGAGAGGTTGCGCTTGAGCCAGGACAGCGTCAGGCCGGAGTCGATGATGTCCTCGACGATCAGGACGTTGCGGCCCGCGATGTCCTTGTCCAGGTCCTTCATGATCCGCACCACGCCCGAGGACGAGGTGGACGAACCGTAGGAGGAGACGGCCATGAATTCCATCTGGGTCGGGATGGACAGGGCCTTCGCCAGATCGGTCATGAAGAAGATCGCGCCCTTGAGCACTCCCACCAGCAGCAGGTCACCCTCGGGGGCACCGACCGGATAGCGTTTGGCGATCAGTTCGGCCAGTTCCTGCGTCTTGGCCGCGATCTGTTCCTCGGTGATCAGCACCGACGCAATGTCGTCCCCGTACACGTAGGTTGGTGTCCTTCCGTGGTTGGTCGGCACCGAGGATGTCGATCCCGATCCGGCATCAGTCACTGCGCGAAAAAATTCAGAGTCCGCGCAGTGTCAGCCTGCCACGTTCCCGCGCGGCAACCAACCTCGTCCCGGGCGACCCGCCGCCGACCGCGACCCCGCCCTGTCCCCGCCACGCCGTGACCAGTGCGTCGACCGCCCGCAAATGTTTCTCGGTCAGGGCTTTCGCACCGCCGTCCAGGAGCCAGAACCGAATGGCCCGGCGGCGCAGCGCCTCGGGGGCAGTGGCGAGGGTCTCGACCGACAGGGTGGACCCATCACCGACCGCGTCCACGATCGAACCGGCGCGCGGGGCTCGCTCGTGACCCCGCGCCGACTCCAGCAACTGCTCCGCTAGCGCGTCGAGGACGGTGCCGTCCGCGCGCAACTGGTCGGCCGTACGGGCCAACGCCGCGGCGACTCCCCCGCCGAGCACCTCCTCCAGCAGTGGCAACACGTCGGTGCGCAGCCGAACCCGGGTGAACTCCGGTGCAGAATTGTGCGGGTCCTCGTACGGGACCATTCCGAGATCGGCACACAATTGCCTGGTCACAGCCCTGCGCACCCCGAGGAGGGGGCGACCCCACGGTGCGGCGTTGGCGGCCATTCCCTGGATGGACCGACCGCCCGATCCACGCGCGAGTCCGAGCAGCACCGTTTCGGCCTGGTCGTCGATGGTGTGGCCGAGCAGCACGGGACGGCCCTCGCGGGCGAGATCGAGGGCCGCGTATCTGGCACGCCTGGCCGCCGCCTCCAAACCACCGTCGACGCCCACATCGACCGGTAGCACCCGCGCCGTCCGGCAGCCGAGGTCCAGCGCCGCCGACGCCGCGCGGGCCGCGACCTCGTCCGACCCCGCTTGCAGGCGGTGGTCGACGATCAGCGCGTCGACCTCGTCCGCCTCGATCACCGTGGCGGCGGTCAACGCCAGTGAATCGGCCCCGCCCGAGAGCGCGACCGCCACACCCGTGCTGCGGTACGCGCTGTCGTCGGAGAACGTCCGCAACCAGACCCTGACCGCCCTGCGCACCTCGAGTACCGCGGCGGTCTCGGGCAACCTGCGCGGCGAGGGGCGACTCGCACCGGAACCACCCGAATCGGGCGGCGTCACTCCCACCGCAGGACCCATACCGGGAGAGTACCGACCGGGCCACACCGCCGACCACGGATGCGCGGGCGATACCCGGCGCGGAATCGACCTCCACCACGTCCGCCCCGGCTCCGAGACAACCGGCGGTGGTCCGCGCCGGTGCCTGTCGCGCGGTCCCGCCCGATACAACGAGGCTCCACCCGGGCGATCCGACGATCGCGGGGTGCACCCCGGCAGGTCGACCTCGCCCGCCGACTACCCGAGAACGCGGGCGATCCAGCGATCCCCGTCCTCGATCTCCTCCGGCCGCGGCAAGGTGTCACCGTCGGTCCAGATCGTGTTGAACTGCTGCATACCCACCCGGTCGACCACGTGATCGACGAACGCCTTACCGCGCACGTACTGGGCGACCTTCGCGTCGACGCCGAGCAGGGCGCGCAACAGGCGTTGCAGCGGATTGGTCGGGCGGGTGCGGCGTTTGTCGAAGGCGGCGCGGATCTGGCTCACGGTCGGGACCACGGCGGGCCCGACGGCATCCATCACGTGGTCCGCGTGACCTTCGAGCAGGGTGCCGAGTACGAGCAGCCGGTCGAGCGCCTCGCGCTGCGCGGGGGCCTGGGTGGCGCGCAGCAGGCCGACGATGCCCCGTGCGGCGGGATCGTCGGGGACGGTGCCGCGGCGGCGCTCGCGCAACTCGTCGAGCAGCCGCGACAGCACTTCGGCCATCGGTTCCTCGCCCACCGCGCCGAGGATGTCGACATTGGCGCGCATGTAATCGGCCAGCCAGGGCGCGGAGGAGAACTGGACCCGGTGGGTCACCTCGTGCAGGCACACCCAGAATCGGAAATCACTCGGTGAGACGCCGAGCGCGCGTTCCACCGCCACGATATTCGGGGCGACGAGCAGCAGGGTGCCGTCCTCGCCGGTGAACGGATCGTATTGTCCGAGAATCGCGGTGGAAAGGAAGGCCAGCATCGCGCCCGCCTGCACACCGGCGGGTTTACCGGTCAGCAGTCCGCCGCCGGTGACGCCGGTGCCGGTCAGCGTCGCCATCGAGTCGGCGGCGGCGTCGATCCATCCGCGCCGATCGACGATCCGAGCCGACGGGATCGGTCGATCGTCGAGCAGTCCGCTGACCTCGCGGACCGGACTCTCCGCCCGGATGGACGCCTCGGCGAGTTCCTGGACGACCTGTTCGGCGGAGCGCCGCGTGGTGCGCGGCCCCGACGGCACCACCGCCGCACCGGTGCGCGCGGCCAGCCGCCAGTCGACGGCGCCGGTCAATCCGGAACCGCGCCGCTGCCGCTGTTCCTCGCCCGGACCCGCGGAATTCGGCTCGACTGATTTGTCAGCGCCTTCGAACATGGTCAACCACCCGTCACGAGCATCCGCAGTTGCGCAGCGTCCCGGCGATGGCGTCCAAGGCTGGCCTGCTCACCTCGGGGGGCCGATCGTTGGACATCAGCGCGAAGGTCAGCACCCGGCCGTCACGGTCGAGCACATATCCGACCAACGCGCTGGCCACGGACAGAGTTCCGGTCTTGGCCCGGACCCATCCGGCGCCCTCCCGGTTCCGGTCGACATAGCGGCTGGTCAGCGAACCGGTGGCGCCCGCGACGGGCAGGTCGTCCAGTACCGGGGACAGTGTCGCCGCCAGGGTGTCGGTCTCGGGCTTCGCGACCGCGCCCGGCACGGTGACGTTCTCGCCTTCGGCCCTGGCTGCGGTGGCGAGCACCGTGTCGAGCAGTCGCGCGGGCAACCGATCGTCGACCGACAAACCGCTGCTGTCGTGCATGACCGCGCCCGCGCGATCGAATCCGGCCTTGTCCAGTGTCGCGCCGATGGCGGTGACCGCCCCCGCGAACGAGGGCGCGTTACCGGTGGCGACCGCGATCTCCCTGCCGATGGTCTCGGCCAGGACGTTGTCGGAGTGGACCATCATGTCCCGCAGTCGGTCGCGCAGCGGCGCCGAACGCACACTCGCCACTTCGGCGGCTCCCGGCGCGGCCGATCCGAGCCGCACCCGGCCGGGGTCGAGCCCGAGTTCGGTGGCGAGCATGCGCCCCGCGTCCAGGGCGGGGTCGGCGGTGCGCGGCGAATACTCGACCAGCGGATCGACGCGGCCGCCGTCGATCATCACCGACTCGATAGGCGCGATGGACCCGTCGGGGATGTCGATCGGATCCCAGCCCTGGGCCATGGTCGGTCCGGTGAACGCCGAGGTGTCGACGACGATCGTGTCGACGGGGCGTCCGGCGGCCCGGATCTGGTCGACCAGATCCGACAGCCGCGCGCTGTTCGGGTAGTAGCCCTTGCCGTCCGGCTGCGCGGTGATCGTCGGATCGCCGCCGCCGACCAGCACGAGTTCGTTCGGGGCCGATCCGGCGACGACCTTGGTGACGACCCGCTGATCGGGCGGCAGCACCAGCAGGGCGGCGGCCGTGGTGAGGATCTTGGCGGTCGACGACGGGATCATCGGTCTGCCCGGATCCGCACTCCACACGGTCGCTCCGGTGTCGGCGTCGGTGACGATTCCGGTGAACGCGCCGAGGTCGGGATTGCCGATCACCGGGGCCAGCGCGGCGGCCAGCGCGGCCTGGCTCGGCGCGGGCGCCGTCGCGGGAGCCGGGACGATCTGCGGGGACGCGGTGACCGGGGCGGGCGGTGCGGCGACGGTCAGTCCGCCGTGGCGGAATTCGGGGGTCCACGGCTTCACGACGATCAGCCCGGCGGTGGCGAGCCCGAGCACGACGATCAGGGTGAGACCGAGTCCGATCCAGATCCTGCGCCGCCGTCTGGCGGCCAATCCACCGATATTGCGTTGACTACCACCCACTGGCCCGCCGTCTCCCTGACTCCGCCGCCGCGCGCCGCCGTGGCGCACCCGTGCCCTTCAAAGTATCGGCCCCACCGGTCACACTATCCTCGTACCGCTACCGTTCCCCTGAACAGCATGGCGAGTCGGCATTCGTGCCCGCCGAGCCAACGAATGCACCATAGAAGGAGATGGCGTGGAGTTCGACGTCACCATCGAGATCCCCAAGGGTTCCCGCAACAAGTACGAAGTCGATCACGAAACCGGCCGGGTTCGTCTCGATCGCTTCCTCTACACGTCGATGGTCTACCCGGCCGACTACGGCTTCATCGAGAACACCCTGGGTGAGGACGGTGACCCGCTGGACGCGCTGGTCCTGCTGCCCACATCGGTGTTCCCCGGCGTGATCGTCGAGGCCAGGCCCGTCGCCATGTACAAGATGGAGGACGAGGCGGGCGGCGACGCCAAGGTGCTGTGCGTGCCCGCGGGCGACCCCCGCTGGAACCATATCCAGGATCTGGCCGACGTGCCCGAGTTCGAGCTGGCCGAGATCAAGCATTTCTTCGAGCGCTACAAGGATCTGGAGCCCGGCAAATTCGTGAAGGGCTCGGAGTGGGTAGGGCGCGCGGAGGCCGAGGTCGAGATCGAGGCGTCCTTCAAGCGGTTGCAGGAGAACGGCGCCCACTAGTAACGGGCGGTGACGACAACGAAGCGGGAAGCCCGGTCGGGCTTCCCGCTTTCGTTGTACTCGGTCGAAAAGAGCCACCCGGTATTCCGGACGTCCCTCCTCTGGCTATCAGTAGTAGATGTAGAGGTCGTACCCACTCCAGGTCTCGACACACTCCCAGTAGTAGCCGCCGGTGCTCGGCGAGGCGCCGTCGGCGCTGCACGCGGCCAGGGTGGCGTAGGTGCCGTAGTAGTACCCGGTGTCCACGGCGGTGTACTGCGGCGCGGCGGAGGCGGACGCTGCCGTCGACACCCCGGCGACGGTAGCGACAGCCAGCAGGCCGGCGGCGATGAAGGATTTGATGCGCATGTGGTTGCTCCCTGTTGTGGTTTTTCCGACGGGATTCACGTTAGGTCCGCAACGCCGTCGCAACAGCCACCCCTAGGGGTTCATCGAGCCCTCCCTCGGGCGACTCACCTTCCCCACCCTTGGTGAGGTCCGATCCCCACCCGAGCGCCCGCGAAACGACGGAGTGGGCCGTCCCGCGCGCCGGATCCCGGTGACACGGAACGACCCACTCGGATCGCTGTTCGACGAACTCAGGCGTTCTCCCGATCCACCTCGTCGACTTTCTTCGTCAGGCCGTTGGTCACGCTCGACGTCGTGCCGTTGCGCTCGGCGACGGAACCGTCCGGCTCCTCCGGCGGCTCGTCTACCAGCGGCTGCACCGATTCACCACCCGCGAGCGGCAGACCCGTCCGCTCCACGAGTTCCCTCTCGGCGTCGACGAGGGATTTCGCGGCGGCCTCACCATCGGCGGCCTGGATACCGCCCAGCATGCGCAGCGGGAGTTCCTTCCAGAACAGTACGAGGATCAGGCCGATCAGGGACGCGGCGACCGCGACGAGGAATACCGTCGACATCGAATTCGCGAAACCGACCTGGAACGGTCTCGCCAGTTCCGGGCTCAGCTGCTGGATGATCGAACTGTCCTTGAGCACCTCGCCCGCGGCCGAGGTGTCCTGTGCGAGCAATCCCTTGGCCAACGCGACGTCGGCCGGGTTGGTGCTCTGCGCCCCCGCGACGACGGCCGCGCGGAACTGCGGATCGGCCGAGGCCGACTGGAGTTCGCCGGAGATGTTCGGTGTCATCCTGGCGAACAGCACCGACAGGAAGATCGCGACGCCGAAGGTGCCGCCGATCTGCCGGAAGAAGGTGGCCGCTGCGGTGGAGACGCCCATGTCCTTGGCTGGCAACGCGTTCTGCAACGCCAAGGTCAGCGGCTGCATCAGATTGCCGAGGCCGAAACCGCTGATGGCCATGAACGCCATCACCACCCACAGCGGGCTGTCGGCGTCGAGGAAGTGCAGCAGCAACATGCCGATGGTCAGCGTGATGACGCCGATCAGCGGGAAACGCTTGTAGCGGCCGGTACGCGAGATGAGCTGTCCGGAGATGATCGAACCGGTCATCATGCCGAGCACCATCGGCAGCATCTGCAAGCCCGCCATGGTCGGACTCGCGCCACGCACCACCTGGAGGTACTGCGGGAGCAACGCGATTCCGCCGAACATGGCCGCGCCGGTGACGAACGAGATGATCACGCCGAGTGAGAAGGTGCTGTTGGAGAAGATCCGCAGCGGGATCAACGCCGCGTCCTTCAGGCCCCTCTCCACCATGACGAAGCCGATGATGCCGAGCACGCCGACCACGTAGCAGATCACCGCACCCGGACTGCCCCAACCCCATTGGTGTCCCTGCTCGGCCACGATGAGCAGCGGCACCAATCCGATGGCGAGTACGAGCACGCCCCACCAGTCGACGCGATCGGTGCTGTGCGGTTTCCTCGGCAGTTTCAGTACCCGCGAGACCACGAACAGCGCGATCAGCCCGAGCGGCACGTTCACCAGGAAGACCCAGCGCCAGCCGCTCACCCCGAGTATCGAACCGGCGCCCGCGAGCACACCGCCCGCCACCGGACCGATGACGCTCGACGTACCGAAGACCGCCAGGAAATAGCCCTGGTACCTGGCTCGTTCACGCGGGCTGACGATATCGCCGAGGATGGCGAGCGCCAGCGACATCAAGCCGCCCGCGCCGAGGCCCTGCACGGCACGGAAGATGGCCAGCTGGTACATCGTCTGCGCCAGCGTGCACAGCAGCGAACCGAAGACGAAGATCGCGATACCGATCATGAAGAACGGCTTGCGGCCGTACATGTCGGAGAGTTTGCCGTAGAGCGGCGTCGCCAGCGTGGCGGTGATCAGGTAGGCCGTGGTGGCCCACGCCTGCATCGAGTACCCGTGCAGATCGTCGGCGATGGTGCGGATCGCGGTCGACACGATGGTCTGATCCAGCGCGGCGAGCAGCATGCCGAGCATGAGGCCGCTGAGGATGGTCAGGATCTGCTTGTGCGTGAAACCCGCGGGGGATTCCGTGGCTGCCGGTGCGGTCACGAACCGTTCTCCGTCCCTGTGATGGTGGCGTGGGATTCGCGGAGAGCGGCAACCATTCCGGGCCGCGCGCGATCGAAATCGTCGACGAACTGACGCAGCAGTTCGGCGAAGGTGGCCCGGTCGGCGGGAGTCCAGGACTCCGTCACCCGGGTGAGGTTCTCGTGGCGACGACGGCGGATCCGCTCGCAGACCGAGCGACCGTGTTCGGTCACCACGAGTACCGAGGCGCGGCCGTCGGTCGGATCGGCCATGCGCCGCACCAGTTCCCGTTCGACGAGGTGGGCCACCTGGCGGCTCACCGTCGAGGCGTCGCTGTACACCGCGTCGGCCAGTGCGCCGGAGCGCATCGGTCCGTCCTGGAGCAGTCGGAACAGCACGGCGAACGCGGCCGGATCGACTCCGTCCGCGGTGCGGATCTGGGCCGCGGTGCGTTCCCTTACACGCTGTAACCGGGTGAGCTGAACCGCGATCGTGTCGATCGCCTCGTCGTCCACGTCCACGCGGCCACCTTTACTTGCGTCAAACAATTAGTTGCTTGACGCAAGTATGTAGGCGTGCGAACGGAAAAAGCAAACCTCAGGTTGGTTTAACGGCCCTTGAACTGCGGATCGCGCTTCTCGAAGACCGCCTGGATCGCCTCGGTCAGATCCTCCGAGGGCAGGAAGGCCGAATTCCATGCCGAGACATAGCGCAACCCGGCCGCCACCACATCCTTGGTGCGCTGTTCCAGGACATCCTTCGCGCCCTGCACCACCAGCGGCGGATTGGCCGCGATGTCGCGGGCCAGCGCGTGCGCGGCGTCGAGCACGGCGACCTGATCGGCGTAGACGTCGTTGACCAGGCCGATCTTCTCGGCGCGCGCGGCGTCGATATCCCGGCCGGTGTAGGTCAGTTCACGCAGATGTCCCTCGCCGATGATGCCGGGCAGCCGATGCAGCGACCCGATATCGGCGACGATCGCCACCTTCGCCTCGCGCAGGCTGAACTTGGCCTCCGCGCTGGCCAACCGGATATCGGCCGCCGCGATCAGATCGAGCCCGCCACCGATGCACCAGCCGGACACCGCGGCGATCACCGGCTTGCGGCAATCGGCCACCGCCGTGACGGCGCCCTGCATCTTGCGCAGCTCGACCAGGAATTCCGTACGCGGCGCGGCGAAGGCACGATCGGCGAGCAACGCGCCGAAGGTCCCGGCCATCGCGGGCAGATCGAGTCCGTAGGAGAAATGCCTGCCCGAACCGGTCAGCACGATCGCGCGCACCTCGGGATCGGCGTCGAGTTCGCCGAAGACCAGGGGCAGCTCGCGCCAGAAGTCGGGGCCCATGGCGTTGCCCTTGCCGGGACCGATCAAGGTCACCTGCGCGACGTGGTCCTTGGTTTCGACGCTGAACGCCTGCCAATCAGTCATTTGTACAGCGTATCGAGAACGCGGGCGCCCGCGTCCGCTGATCCCCGGATATCGTCATCGACAGCCCCCGCCGACCACCGCGTTCCGGTTTCACAGGCGGGAGCGGTCGCGCCCGGTAAATGCTGTGCTAAATCGATGTGCACCGGTGGTTCTCCCGCAGCTTCGCCCCGCATCATGAACGAGTCGGCAAACCTCTCAATTCGGTTCGGAGATCACAATGCTGATGCACCGAGGAATCGGCTTGGACCGCTTCAATTCCCTGCCGCGCACGCGCGCCGTGCACGCCATGTACACCTGCTGCGGCAATGTCACCTGGGCCACCCGGATCGTGGAAGCGCGCCCCTTCGCCGATCACGACGCACTACTGAACGCGGCCGACCTCGAGCTACTCCAACTCTCGCAGACCGATCTGGATCGCGCGCTCGCCGCGGTCGGCCACGAACACCTCGGCGCGCATACGGTCACCGAACTGACGAAGGTCACCAGGGACCGGATCGAACGCATGCTCGGGCCGGAGGAAGGCTATCCCGAGTACTGAACCGAAACCGACCTGGCCACTTCGCCCGGCGTACCCCCCGCAATCGCTTTACCCTGGTGCCATGCGCAGGTCGTCGTTACCCCCGGTCGCATGCCGGGTCTCGGACACGCTGATCGCGCGCGGACATCACGGCGTCATCGTCAGCAGACCCGAACCGGCGGCCACGGCCGCCGAGGCGGCGCGCTCCCTCGGTGTCGATGTGGGCGCGATCACGAAATCCCTGGTCTTCCTCCTGGACGACGATCCGGTGTTGCTCCTGGTATCCGGTGCGCACCAGGTCGACCTCCAGCACACCGGGCAGCGCCTGGAGGGCACGCTGACCAGGGCGCCGGCCGAGATGGTGCGCGAGGTCACCGGGCAGCCGATCGGCGGCGTCGCCCCGGTCGGTCATCCCACCAACCTGCCCACCTGGGTCGACAACGCGCTGAGCGGTCACCGGGAAGTCTGGGCCGCGGGCGGTCATCCGAACACGTTGTTCCGCACATCCTTCCGTGAACTCGTGCGGATCACCGCGGGTCTGCCGATCGACGTCGACTGATCCGGCGCGTGCTCGTCGGGCACTCCCGTGACATATCGAACAGTCGCCGAAGCCCGCGCGGGCGTCCGCGATCGGTCGCGCGGGCGTAACTTCGACATGTGACCGAAGTACCACCGCCGGGCGCCGGAATCCAGATACCCGACGATCTGAGCGGCATCACCGCCGAGCAGTATCGGGCCTCGATGCGCCACTACCCGGCGGGCGTCACGGTGGTCACCCTGAATTCCGAGCACGGCCCGATCGGTTTCACCGCGACCTCGTTCGCCTCGCTCTCGCTGGAGCCCCCGCTCGTCTCCTTCAATATCGCCCACACCTCGTCCAGCCTGGACGCCATGCTCGGCGCGGATTCGGTGGTCATCCATTTCCTCGGCGAACACCAGCACCACCTCGCCCAGCGTTTCTCCCGCACCGCCGACGAGCGTTTCTCCGACCGCTCCCTGTGGACACCACTCGACACCGGCGAACCGGTCCTGCACGGCACCCCCATCTGGGTCCGCGCCACCGTCCACCACCGAATCCCCATCGGCGACCACACTTTCGTCGTCGGCCTGGTCACCCGCGTGCACGACAACACCGACGAGACGCCCGCCGCGGCCCCGCTGCTGTACTACCAGGGCCGCTACCACCGCCCCACTTCGCTGGACCGATAGGTTTCGCGGCCGATCACGCCGCGTGCGGGTCCGCCGTTGCCATGTGTCCCCGGGGCAGTTACAGCCTCTCGACACACGACGAGCCCGTCCGGTGCGCGGCGGATAACGCCGCCTGCGGGTTCAGCCGAGGGCGCAGGGGGAGGTGCCGATCGGGTCGGTCGCGGCGAAGGGGCGGGTTTCGGGGGTGGGGTTCCAGTGCGCGCCGGTTCGGGCGTATTCCCAGCCCGTGCCCTTGTCGACGAGGGTGGCGACGGCCTCGATGAGTCGCTCGACGTCCGCCGAGCTGGTGCCGAGACCGACGCTGGCGCGCAACGCGCCGTCGAGACCGAGGCGGGCGAGCAGCGGGTGGGCGCAGAAGCGGCCGTCGCGGACGCCGATCCCGTGTTCGGCAGAGAGATAGGCGGCGACGTGGCCGGGTTCGAAACCGTCGAGGGTGAAGGCGACGATGCCGACCGAATCGGGACTGTCGGACCACAGGCGCAGCAGTTCCACACCGGGCACGGCGGACAGGCCCTCGCGCAGTCGCTCGGCGAGACGATGTTCGTGATCGGCGAGGGTTTCGGCGTCGATATCGCACAGTGCCTCGCAGGCGGCGGCGATCGCGGCCGCGCCGAGCACATTCGGCGAACCCGCCTCGTGGCGCTGCGGCGCGGGAGCCCATTGCGCCACATCCACACCCACCTCGCGCACCGCGCCGCCGCCCGCGAGATACGGCTCGGCGGCGTCGAGCCAATCGCGACGGCCGACGAGGACGCCCGTGCCGAACGGCGCGTAGAGCTTGTGACCGGAGCAGGCCAGGTAGTCGACTCCACTGTCGCGCAGACTGATCCGACGGTGCGGGGCCAACTGCGCCGCGTCGACCAGGATGCGCGCGCCACATCGGTGCGCCACCTCGGCGAGCCGCTCGATCGGCAGCACCTCACCGGTGACATTCGAGGCGCCGGTGACGGCGAGCAGCGCGGCGGGCCTGGCGCACAATTCGGCGACGAGCAGCGCGATGGTCTCCTCGACGGTGTCGGCGGCCCGGACCACGCGACGTCCGTTCCTGGTCCACGGCAGGAAGTTGGCGTGATGTTCGGTATCGAGCACGACGGTGTCGCCCGGGACGCATCCGGCCAGCAGGTTGAGCGAATCGGTGGTGTTGCGAGTGAAGACCACGACCTGGTCGTCCTCGGCATCGAAGAACCGGCTCACCGATCCGCGCGCCGATTCGTAGCATTCGGTGGAGATCCGGGAGGCGTAACCCGCGCCCCGGTGCACGCTGGCGTAGTACGGCAGCAACTGCTGCACCCGATCGGTGACCCGGGCCAGCGCGGGGGCGCTCGCCGCGTAGTCGAAATTCGCGTAGGTGGTGGTTCCGCCCTGGACGAGCGGCACCTGGAGATCGTCGCCGGACACCCGCGCGAGCGGGGCACAGGTCTGGTTCGCCACAGAAGTCATCACAAAATCCCATCGGCCGAGGGGACTCGCAATCAGGAGATCGTTCGAGTCCGCGCTTGCCGCACCCGGTCGGGCGACGGCCCGGTCGTCACCCGGAGCACCCCACCGCGGAGGAGGGTTGCCGACCAGCTAGCCGGGGCTTGACGCTGGTACTCATGACCTGGAACGAGGTTGGCAGAAGCACCACCGCCCTGTCAACCGCGACATTCCGACGACTCTTCGCGCCACGACATAGACGACGACCACGCCCCGCGACCCCCTCGCCGTGCGACCGAAACCGGCATTCCGGCCGGTAGAACCGCTGGCGTGCGGCGCGAACCACCGTGTCCGGACGCACGAACCAGGCGATACCCCGAGTACCGTAGACACTCGGTCACCGTGGCGTTTGCCCTCTGGTAACCCTCTTGTGAAACAACCAAGGGTGAAGAGCTAGGCAGGTCGATGAGAGGTGGTCAGGACGTCATGCTGCAGCCGCAGATCGACGCCACGGCGAATGAGAGCCGGGACGCGGGGTCGATTCCCGATCCGTTGTCACGGGGCAGCCTCGCCGCGCCCGCGCGCACCCTGGTCGACATACTCGCCGCCACCGCGATCGATTACCCCGACGCACCGGCCATCGATGACGGCGAGGTGGTCCTCGGCTACGCCGAACTTCTCGCCGAGATCGACGTCCTCGTCGCGCGTCTCGGAGCGGCGGGAGTGAGCGCGGGCGACCGCGTCGGCGTCCGCATGCCCTCCGGCACCCACGAGCTCTACGTGACCATCCTCGCCGTCCTGCACGCCGGGGCGGCCTACGTGCCCGTCGACGCGGACGACCCGGACGAGCGAGCCCGCCTGGTCTTCGGCGAAGCGAAGGTCACCGCCGTCGTCACCGCGAACGGCATCGAATCCGTCCCCGCCGCGAACACGCCGGACTCCACCGCGAGCAGCCCGGTTTCGGCCCCGAGCGACTCGAGCTCCACAACCGCGTCGGACTCGGGACACGCACGGCATGCCGGAGCCGAACGGACCTCGACAGAGGTCCGCACCGCACTCCCCGACCCCTCCGACGACGCCTGGATCATCTTCACCTCCGGTTCCACCGGCACACCGAAGGGCGTCGCGGTGACGCACCGCAATGCCGCCGCTTTCGTCGACGCCGAGGCGGAACTCTTCCTGCGCGAGGCTCCCATCGGCCCGGGCGACCGCGTGCTGGCGGGCCTGTCGGTCGCCTTCGACGCCTCGTGCGAGGAGATGTGGCTGGCCTGGCGGCACGGCGCGTGCCTGGTCCCGGCCCCACGAGCGCTGGTCCGCACCGGCGCCGATCTCGGGCCGTGGCTGGTGCGCCGGGAGATCAGCATCGTCTCCACCGTGCCGACGCTGGCCGCGACCTGGCCCGCCGAGGCGCTCGATCCGGTCCGGCTGCTGATCTTCGGCGGCGAGGCCGTGCCACCGGAACTCGCCGAACGCCTTGCCGGGAAAGCGAATTCAGGCCGTGAGGTGTGGAATACCTACGGCCCCACCGAAGCGACCGTCGTCGCGTGCGCGGCACTGCTCGACGGCTCCTGGCCGGTGCGTATCGGCCTGCCGCTGGACGGGTGGGATCTCACCGTGGTCGATCCGGCGGGAAATCCGGTGGCAGAAGGCGAATCGGGCGAGCTGGTCATCGGCGGCGTCGGCCTGGCCCGATATCTCGACCCGGCCAAGGACGCCGAGAAATACGCCCCGCTGCCGTCGCTGGGCTGGGAGCGCGCCTACCGCAGCGGTGACCTGGTCCGCAACGACAGCGCCGGACTGGTCTTCCTCGGGCGCGCCGACGACCAGATCAAGATCGGCGGGCGCCGCATCGAACTCGGCGAGATCGACAACGCGTTGCAACATCTGCCCGGCGTCACCGGTGCGGCGGCGGCGATCCGAAGTACCAAGGCGGGCAACAAGATCCTGGTCGGCTACCTGACCGGGCCGGACGGCGACTACGACCTGAAAGCCGCCCGCGACCGCCTCGCCGAACAGCTTCCCGCCCCGCTGGTTCCACGACTGGCCGTCGTCGCCGAACTGCCGACGCGCACCTCCGGCAAGGTCGATCGCGACGCGCTGCCGTGGCCGCTGCCGAAACAGAAGGACATCGAGGCCGAGGCCGGACTCAGCGAGACCGCGCTGTGGGTCGCCGGACTGTGGGACGCGCTGCTCGGCGCTGAGGTCACCACCCCCGATATCGATTTCTTCGATGTGGGCGGCGGCTCGCTGGCCGCCGCGCAACTGGTCGCCGCACTGCGCGAACGCTATCCGCACGTCACCGTGGCCGAACTCTACGACCATCCGCGCCTCGGGGCGCTCGCCGATTTCCTCGACGACAGCGCGCCCGTCGTCGCCGCGGAAGAACGCATCGTGCGGCCCACCCCGCTGCCCGCCCAGGTGTTCCAGGTGCTCGCGACCATTCCGCTGACCACGCTCACCGGTTTGCAGTGGCTCACCTGGCTCGCCATCGTCGGCAATATCGCCGCGTGGTCGGGTTCGTTGCCGTGGCTGCCGCAGCTGTCGTGGTGGTGGGCGCTGATCGCCTTCCTGCTCTTCATCTCCCCGCCCGGCCGGATGGCACTGTGCGCCCTCGGCGCCAGGCTGCTGCTCGACGATGTGAAACCGGGCAGCTACCCGCGCGGCGGTCACGTGCACCTGCGCCTCTGGACGGCGGTGCGACTGTCGGAGGCCAGTGGCGCCGAGAATCTCTCCGGCGCACCGTGGATGGTGCCCTTCGCCCGGGCGCTCGGCGCGAAGATCGGTAAGGGCGTCGACCTGCACACGCTGCCACCGGTCACCGGAATGCTGGAACTCGGCAACGGGTGCAGTGTCGAACCCGAGGTCGATCTCTCGGGCTATTGGATCGACGGCGACCTGGTCCATATCGGTCCGATCTCCGTCGGCCCCGGCGCGGTGGTGGGTTCGCGCTCGATTCTGCTGCCCGGCACCAAGATCGGGAAGAACGCCGAGATCGCGCCGGGCTCCGCGGTATCCGGCAAGGTCAAGGCCGATCAGGAGTGGGGTGGCTCGCCCGCGGTGAAGGTCGGCAAGGCCCAGCACCGCTGGCCCGACGAGACCCCGGCGCGCGCGGCGCACTGGGTGCTGATCTTCGGCATCACCTCGATGGTGCTCGCCGCCGTCCCGATCATCGGACTAGCCTCCGGCGGGGCGTTCATCGCGTGGTGGATCCGCGACACCACGACACTGACCGAAGGTCTCGGCCGCGCCTTCGCCATCCTGCCCGTCGCGTCGGTGCTGAGTCTGGCCGTCTACGCCGCGGTGACGATCATCGCCGTGCGGCTGTTCAGTATCGGACTGCGGGAGGGCTACCACCCGGTGCGCAGCCGGACCGGCTGGCAGGCATGGTCCACCGAGCGTCTGCTTGATTCGGCAAGGACCTTCCTCTTCCCGCTCTACGCGAGTCTGCTGACCCCGATGTGGCTGCGCCTGCTCGGCGCCAAGATCGGCCGCGGTGTCGAAGTGTCGACCGTGCTGCTGCTGCCCAAATTCACCACCGTCGCCGACGGCGCCTTCCTCGCCGACGACACCATGATCGCCGGATACGAACTCGGCGGCGGATGGCTGCACATCGGCGAGGCCAAGGTCGGCAAACGCGCGTTCCTCGGCAATTCCGGGATGACCGCCCCGGGACGGCGGGTGCCGAAGAACGGACTCGTCGCCGTCCTGTCCGCCGCGCCGTCCAAAGCCAAAGCGGGTTCGTCCTGGCTCGGCAGTCCCCCGGTCCGGCTGCGTCGCGACTCCGAAGGCGGCGATTCCGACCGCACCTTCGATCCGCCGCTGCGCCTCCAGATCGCGCGGGCCGTGGTGGAGACCTGCCGACTCGTTCCGGTGCTGGTGACCTTCGCCATCGGCCTCGGCGTGCTGTTCACCCTGGCCTGGCTGGCGCAACTGCTGGGGCATCTGCCCGCCGCGCTGCTCAGCGGTGTGGTGCTGCTGGCCGCGGGCGCGGTCGCCTGCGGCAGCGCGGTCGCCGCGAAGTGGTTGATGGTCGGACGTATTCGCGCGGAGGAGCACCCGTTGTGGAGTTCGTTCGTGTGGCGTAACGAGGTCGCCGACACCTTCGTGGAGACCGTCGCCGCGCCGTGGTTCGCGCGCGCCGCGACGGGTACACCGGTACTCAACCTGTGGCTTCGCGGACTCGGTGCGAAAATCGGACGCGGGGTATGGTGCGAGTCCTATTGGCTACCGGAGGCGGACCTGGTGACACTCGGCGACGGCGCGACCGTGGAGCGCGGCTGTGTGGTACAGACCCATCTCTTCCACGATCGGATCATGGCGATGGACACCGTCACCCTTGGTGCCGGAGCCACCCTCGGCCCGCACTGCGTCGCGCTCCCGGCGGCGGTGATCGGCGCGGGCGCGACCATCGGACCGGCCTCGCTGGTCATGCGCGGCGACGTGGTGCCGCCGTCGACCCGCTGGTGGGGCAATCCCATCTCGCCCTGGCCCGGCGCGATCCCGAGCGCGCCGGAAACCGAGGCCGAATCGGAAGCGGGCCGAGCGAAAGCGGCTCGCTGATGCCGGGCAAGTTCTACGACGTTCCGATCGACGAATACCTACCCCAGAACGGCAATCGCGGCTACCGGGTCTCCAGGTACGAACTCGAACTGACCTACCGGGTGGCGAGCAACCGCCTCGCCGGACGCGCCGAGATCACCGCGGTGACCACCGAGGTCCGATCGCGTTTCGCCGTCGACCTGTCGCAATCGCTCGCCGTCAGCAAGGTTCTCGTTAACGGCGTCAAGGCGTCGAAATACGCTCATCAGCACAACAAACTGGTGATCACACCGCAGCAGCGCATTCCGGCCGGCGGCGTACTCTCCCTGCTCGTGCTGTACAGCGGCACACCGAAACCGGTGCGCGGACCGTGGGGCGAGGTCGGCTGGGAGGAACTGACCGAGGGCTCGCTCGTCGCCAGTCAGCCCAACGGCGCCGCGTCCTGGTTTCCGTGCGACGACCACCCCAGTTCCAAAGCCAGCTACCGCATTTCGATCACCACCGACACCCCGTACTACGCGCTCGCCAACGGAGCCCTCGTCGGTAAGCAGACCAAGGCCAGCCAGACCACCTGGGTCTACGAGCAGGCCGAGCCGATGGCGAGCTATCTGGCCACCATCCAGATCGGCCCCTACCGGAAATTCCGGGTCGGCTCGGCGCAGAGTCCGGTCGCCATGCACGCCGTGGCCCCGATGCGGTTGCGCGCCAACTTCGAACACGATTTCGCCCGGCAGCCCGCGATGATGAATTTGTTCATCGAGAAATTCGGGCCGTACCCGTTCGGCGGCTACACGGTGGTGATCACCGACGACGAACTGGAGATCCCGATCGAGGCGCAGGGCATCTCGGTTTTCGGGGCGAACCACTGCGACGGCCGTCGCGGTTCGGAACGACTCGTCGCGCACGAACTCGCCCACCAGTGGTTCGGCAACAGCCTGACCATCCGCCGCTGGCGTGACATCTGGCTGCACGAGGGTTTCGCCTGCTACGCGGAATGGCTGTGGTCGGAGGCCTCGGGCGGCGCGTCGGCCGATCAGCAGGCCAGGGCCGCGCGTCACAACCTCTTCCGCCAGCCGCAGGACATCATCGTCGGCGATCCTGGCCCGCGCCGCATGTTCGACGACCGCGTGTACAAACGCGGCGCGCTGACCCTGCACGCCCTGCGTCTGGAACTCGGGGATTCGGCGTTCTTCGACCTCGTGCGCGAATGGGCGGCCCGATACCGGCACGGCTGGGTCACCACCGAGGAGTTCACCGATCTCGCGGGGCACTACAGCCTGCTACCGCTGCGCCCGCTGTGGGACAGCTGGCTGCACGCGGAGGTACTACCCCCGCTGCCCCCGCTGGGCGGTCAGGCCGGCTCCGCCCGCTGAGCTTCAGAAGACCAGGTAGCGGGCGGCGAGTTCCTCGATGAGCGGATCGCCTTCGGCGACCGAGGCCAACGCGTCCAGATCGGTTTCGATCGCGATGCGGCGTGGATCGTCGTGTTCGGAATCGGGTACGCCGTCCTCGGCGAGTTGTCGTAACAACTTGACGCGGACGCGGTGCCTGAGTGTGTCGCTCATATTCGAAGCTTGCCCGATGTGGGCGACCGAAATCAGATCGGCGCGAGCCAGGATCCCCACGGCGTATTGCGGAACACCGAATACACCGCGATGACGGACAGCAGAATCCACATGGTGCTGCGTTCCATCTTCGGCACGACGAGGCGTTGACCGCGCCACGCGTGCATCGTCCACGCGCCGACCCACACCGCGAGGGCGAGGATCAGCGGGATCGCGATCAGACTGCTGTGCAGCGAATCGATGACCCGCCCGTCGGTCAGGTTGTGCACGGCCCGCATACCGCCGCAGCCAGGGCAGTACAAGCCGGTGAGGGCGTAGAACGGGCAGTAGCCGTATGCCCCCTCCTCGTGCGGGTCCCGGAAATGCAGCAGTGCCAGCGCGCCGATGCCCGCACCCGCCGTCAGCAGCGGCAGCGGCATCGCTCGCCAACCCCGATGCTTGGGCGGCGCCAGAAATCTCCCCGACCCCGAGTCCGCACCCGGTGCGACATGCGTGCTCTCCACGAGGAACAACGGTAGCCGCGTCGGCCCGATCCCCGCCACCGCGACCGCGATCACCGAACCGATTTCCCGCCTCCGAGCGGCCCGGATGGCGCCGCGGCCGGTTCGAGACCGAGCGAACATGATCAATTCCATACCGCGTTTTCCCAGCTCGAACTAAAATTTCCGCCGTGGATGCCGCTGAATTTCTTCGGCTCGACGGATATGGGGTCAGTTCGGCTCGCAGGCTCGAATTCGGGAATGTGGGTCACTGGCACGCCCCCCAGGAGGGCGAGATCGCAGGCGCGGTGGCAGTGGAGATAGACCCGGGTGACGGAAGTTCGGTAGTGGTTTTCGTCCAAGCGCCGCACAGACGCGACGTACCCGACGATTTCCACCCGAACGATCAGGTCTGTCTGGTCATACCGGACATGATCGCCGAACTTCTCGACGCCGACTGATCGTCGTACTCACGACACTCCCCCTACCCGCCCGACCGGGAAGCCGCGGTAGCGCCTGCTCCGCGCGAACGGTCGACCGGTAGTACGAGCCGCCGCACCCGCCACGGCGCGGATCCGGCGGGTGCGATCCTGGCGGCCGGGCCGTCGAGTACCCGAGATCTTTTGTTCGGAAAAGCAGTGTTCGCCGTACCGAATATCGGGTATTCGACCGTTCGAGCCAGGATTTCCGTCATCGAGCGCTTGCACTAGCAAGCACCCCAGCTTGCAGGGTACGGTGACGGCAGACACAAAGGAGTGCTCGAATGCTGGTCACGTCGATGAAGACGCTAGCGGGACTACGCGGTAGCGAACCGCTCACCGCGGCCTACCGTGCTGCGCTGCGCAACCGCACCTTCGCCACCGCGTCGCTGAACAGGCCGACCGTCCCCCACGACGTCATCCCCGTGACCACCGCCGACGGCGCCCGTCTGCGAGTGCACGCCTACGGCCCCGCCGACGGCGAGACCCTCGTGCTCGTGCACGGGTGGAGTTGCAGCATCGAGTACTGGAATCCCCAGATCAACGCCTTCGCCGACCGCTACCGCGTCCTCGCCTACGATCAGCGCGGCCACGGCGAGAGCGAGCTCGGCCGTGCCCCGCTCGGTGCGGCCAGCCTCGCCGACGACCTCGTCGCCGTACTCGACGCGGCCCTGCCCGCGGGCAAGCGCGCCGTCCTCGTCGGCCACAGCATGGGTGGCATGACCCTGCAGGCCTGGGCCGCCCGCTACCCCGAGCAGGTCGCCGAGCGCGCCTCCGAAGTCGTCCTCGTGAACACCGCCGCCAGCGAGATCCGGCACGAGACCGACATGATCCCGGTCCTGAACAAGCCGCTCACGGTCGCGGACCGGCCGCTGACCGTCCTCGGCGCGACCGTCAGGATGCCGTCGGCCATCGCCGAGACGATGCTGTACTCCCCCGTGCCGTTGCCGGGCGGCTGGCTGGCCAACACGGTCTTCAAGGACCGCGCCATGACCAAGAACGCCACCGCCGACGAAGTCGAGTTCGCGCTGAGCGTCATCCGGTCGTGCCGCCCGCTCACTCGCGGCCTGCACGCCGTCGCCCTGCTCGACATCGATCTGGGCGAGTCCGCCGAACATCTGACCGTCCCCACCACGGTTATCGCGGGCTCGAACGATCTGCTGCTGCCCGAACGGCTGTCGCGCCGCATCGTCGAACTGCTCGACCGCACCGGTTTCCTCGCCGACTATCACGTCTGGCCCACCGGCCATCTCGGCAATATCGAGGCCGCCGACCGCTTCAACGCGGTACTGGAACAGGTCGTCACCCGCACCTACCAGCAGACCGCGACCGCCGTCTGAGCCGATTCGGCATCCGGGTCGAGAGAAACATTCTCGGCCTGCCGGATCTACCCGGTAGGTCACCACCAGCCGGTCGACCCGATTTCCGCCGGGTCCGATTCCACGACGGCTTCCCCGCATCGACAAGGGGGAAGCTCCTGGTTACGTATCCGATGGAGCTTCCCCCGGATCGAAGGGTAGCGGGCGCGTTGGGCTCGCGGGCCACTATCCCGGTTCCGGTCACCCGGAACACCTTCGAGCATACCGAGGGTTATGGTCCGAGGGGTGTCGAGCGAAGAGCCGACCGACTTCGTGTCCGGTCCCGTTCGCCCCGGGGAACGTCATGTCCCGGGCGACCGATTCGGGCCCGCACGTCGACGAGCATGCCCCTCGATTTCCGGGACTTGACCGGACCGCATTGTGACCGGCGCGAATCTCTTCCGCCCGTCATTTATAGCTATCATTCAGCAATGGCTCCGGCGTGCTCGATCAGCGGCCGCGTCGCCCGTGCCTGATTCGTGGCCCCGCTGAACCGGTCGAACTGCCCCCACATCGGATGAGGTGGTGAATGTCGAATTCAGGTGACATGGCTCGAAACGGTGTTGTCCCCGGTTCATCGGCCCATCGGGCGCTGATAGTCGGCGCGGGCGTCGGCGGTATCTCCATCGCCCGAGGATTGCTGCGCGATGGCCACGACGTGACCGTATTCGAACGGGCATCCGCCGTGCGGGCCGGTGGCGGTGCGGTGACCATCTGGCCCAACGGGGCGAACGTGCTCGCCCAACTCGGCGTCGACATGACCGGAGCGGGCCGGCTCCTCTCGGCGGTATACGTGTCGACCGCGACCGGTCGTCGCCTCGCCGCGATCGACGTGACCGCGCTGAGCGCCAGGATGAGAGCCCCCACCCGGATGGTTCCCCGTCGGGTGCTGCTGGAACGACTGCTCGACGGTTTCCCGCTCGATCGAATCCGCTGCGACGCGCACGCCGTCGACGTGACCAACACCCCCGGGGGCGTGCGAGTCGATTTCGCGGACGGCACATCGGCCGAAGGGGATCTGCTGATCGGCGCGGACGGGCAGCGCTCGACCGTGCGCGCCGCGATGGGCGCACCGGAGGCGACATCGACCGGCTGGTGCAGCTGGCAAGGACTGGTAGAGCTGCCCGAGATCGCCGACAGCGACGTCGGCGTGATCATCATCGACGAAGGCGGCAACCTCGGCCTGTGGCCTGCCGGCGACGGCAGCCTCCAATGGTGGTTCGACCTGCCGTGGACCCCGGATTTCGTCCACCCCGACTCCCCCATCGACGCCATCCGGTCCCATTTCACCGGCTGGTCCCATCCGGTCGACCGGGTGCTGGCCAGACTGACCGACGACGACCTGAGCATGTCCCCCTTCCCCCACTTCCGGCATCCGATACCGCGCGAATGGGGCCGCGGCCGATTCACCCTGCTCGGCGATGCCGCCCACACGATGCCGCCCACCCTCGCCCAGGGCACCAACCAGGCGCTTCTGGACACGATGGTGCTCCGCCGCGCCCTGGCCTCCGCGCGCACCGTCCCCGAAGCGCTGAGTTGGTACGGCAGAACCCGCCGCCGCAAGGTCGCCGCCGTCTCCTGGGTGACCTCACTCCAGGTCTCACACGGCGAGTCCGCGATGAAGCCCGCCGCGCTCCTGCCTCCCGGTTTCGCGACCTCGGCCCTGACGAGTTTCCTTCGGGCAACCAGTCATTCGAGAATGTCCGCCGAAGCCACCGAGAAATTCTCACCGATCGACACCCGATGAGGACCATGCACGCTCGTCACACATCCGCGCGGGCGAGGGCGTCCTGCTGTTTCCGGGCTCGCTCGGGTGAGATGTGGCAACGCCGTGACATCTTCGCCTGTTCGGAGACGTCGGTTACGAGCAGTGATCGCAGTCGGAGTGCGGAAGTGGGATTAGTTGTATATTGTTGCGGCCCTTGGCTTCTGTGTAGATGAAACGTGCCGTTCGATCAGCTCTCTTGCGTACCGCATGACCCGTACGGAAAGGAATAACACCGCCGATCGGCGGGGGCTTCTCCTCTACCATGAATGGGTGTGGTTCAAGATTGTCATCACGTCGGTGCTGTTGCTGGCGGCCCTGTTATGGGGAGTGACATGGTTGTTCGAGCATCCGGAAGTGTCGGATCCCTGCGTCCAGGTGCCGTGCCCGCCGGATGTGTTCACGCAACCAACGACCACACCGCCGGCGCCGGGCGAACCGTACGCGATCACTTCGAGCGCCTACGCGTGCTGTGCATGAAGGGCAAAAGCCCCACCGGCCAGGCCCCACGAGCGATTAGCCGGCGGATTCGCTGGGCAGCTACGGGAGACCAAGTCGGGGACGGCTGACGCACTGTTCGGTGAAACGAAAGCGGCGAACTCTGGGACATGCGGGCGAGTACTGGGCGAAGCGTTCTGCATTCGACTGCATGACGCACGTCACAGCTGCGGAACTGTCATGCATCTTCGGGGAGTGCCGATCGCGGTCTTCACGGAGTGGCTAAGGCACGCTGACAGCGCGTTCACGATGTGTACCTATGTGCATTCACAGAACGATGCGCTGGTCTCGGCGGCGGGCACTTCGGCAGCCCCTGTGACAAAGCGTGACAAGACCGAGAAGGCACCGACTCGGAGCAAGCGTCGGAAGGGTCGAAAAGCGGCTGGATAGGGCCGCTTTTCGAGTGGAGCCGCCTGGGGGAATCGAACCCCCGACCTTTTCATTACGAGTGAAGCGCTCTACCGACTGAGCTAAGGCGGCGTGCCTTTCGGCCACGCGAGTCTATCGCCTCGGTGGCCGTATCGCGAAAACGGGTGGTCAGCCGGATTGGGCGGCGATCAGTGAGGCGACCATGGCAGCGACGGCGAAGCGGGGTTTGACGTTGAGGTCGAGGGCTTCGCGGCAGCTCAGGACGGCTTCGATGGAGCGGAGCAGGCCTTCGGGGCGGACCCGGTCGGCGAGGTCGTGGATCTGATCGGACAGGTCGGGATGGGTGAGGACAACCCCGGAGCCGTTGCGCGCCGCGCCGTATCGGACCACGAGCGCGTCGCGGTAGAACCCGGCTACGTCGATGAGGGCACGGTCGAGGGCGTCGCGGCCGGTTCGGGTCGCACGCGATTTCTGACGGCGTTCCAGATCTTTCAGCACACCCGCCGAACCACGGGTCGCGCTCGCCGAGCCTTTTCCGGTGCCGCCCGCGCCGAGGGCGGTCGCGAGTTCGTCCCGCTCGCGTTCGTCGCGGGTCGCGCTCATCTGTTTGGCCTCGTCATCGGCGGATTTCACCAGGTCGTCGGCGGCGGCGTAGGCGGCACCCGGCCGGGATACGGCACCGACCAGGGCCAAGGCGCGCTTTCTGCTCGAACGCGCCGCCTCGTCGGTCGCGAGACGGCGGGCGCGGCCGACATGTCCGCCGCTGATCGAGGCGGCCCATTCGGCGGTCTTCGCGTCCAGTTGATCGCGTTCACGCAGCACCCGGGCGATCGAGGGCACCGACGGAGTCACCAGGTGCACGTGCCGACAGCGCGAACGCAGGGTGATCGAGATGTCCTCCGGATCGACCGACGGTGCGCAGAGCAGGAAGACGGTGCGATCCGGCGGCTCCTCCACCACTTTCAACAGCACATTTCCCGCCGCTTCGGTGAGCCGGTCGGCGTCCTCGACGACGACCACCTGCCAGCGGCCGGTACTCGGCCGCCGCGAGGCGATCTGCACGATGCCGCGCATCTCCGCGGTGCGGATACTCAGCCCCTCGGGGACGACCCGGCGCACGTCACCGTGGGTGCCCGCCATCGTCGTCGTGCAGGCATGACATCGCCCGCATCCTGGAGTTCCCGCGTCCGTGCACTGCAACGCGGCGGCGAAGCACAGCGCGGCAACGGATCTGCCCGATCCGGGGGGGCCGGTGAACAACCACGAATGGGTCATCGCCCCCTCGATGACTCCGGCGCGTGCCGCGACAGCGGCAGCCGTCAGCTCGGACTCGACCGCATCCTGGCCGACCAACCGATCGAAGACACCCGCCACGCGATACACCCTAGCCGCAGGTACCGACACGACTCACCGTGGTCGGCGCGTCGGTTCGCACCTCAGGATTTCTTCGCGGCCGTCTTCTTGGCCGGAGCCTTCTTGGCCGTGCCGGTCGTCTTCTTGGCCGCCGTCTTCTTCGCGGCGGTCTTCTTCGCGGCGGTCTTCTTCGCGGTCTTCTTCACCGGACCGCGCGAGCGCCGATCGGCCAGCAGTTCCGAGGCCCGCTCATCGGTGATCGATTCCACCGCATCGTCTTTGCGCAGACTGGCGTTGGTCTCGCCATCGGTGACGTACGGACCGTAGCGTCCGTCCTTGATCACCATCGGCTTGCCCGTGGCCGCGTCGTTGCCGAGTTCACGCAGCGGCGGCGCGGTGGCCGCCCGCCCACCGCGACGTTTGGGTTCGGCATAGATCTTCAATGCCTCCTCCAGCGTGACCGTGAAGATCTGATCCTCGTCGGCCAGCGACCGCGAATCGGTCCCCTTCTTCAAATAGGGTCCGTAGCGACCGTTCTGCGCGGTGATCTCCTCGCCCGACGCCGGGTCGGTCCCGACCACGCGCGGCAGCGACAGCAGTTTGAGCCCGTCCTCGAGGGTGATCGTGGCCAGATCCATCGACTTGAACAGCGAACTGATGCGCGGTTTCGGTCCCGTGGCCTTCTTGGCGGTCTTCTTCGCGGGCGTCGCAGCTTCCTCGACCGGTTTCGGCAGGACCTCGGTGACGTAATCACCGAAACGTCCCTTCTTGGCGAGGATTTCGTGCCCGGTCTCGGGATCGACGCCGAGTTTGCGTCCCTCCTGCGGAGTCGAGAACAACTCCTCGGCGACCTCGGTGGTCAGCTCGTCCGGGGGCAGATCATCGGGCAGATTGGCCCGCTGCGAGATCGAATCACCGTCGGGATCATCGGGATTGACGATCATCCGTTCCAGGTACGGACCGTAGCGACCGACCCGGACCACGACATCGCGTCCTTGATCGTCACTGAACAGTTTGATCGAATTGATCTCACGGGCGTCGATATCGTCGAGTTGTCCGCCGACCATCTTCTTCAGACCACCGGACCGCGCCACCGACCCCTCGGCACCACTGCTGCCACCGAAATAGAAGCTGGACAACCAGTTTCCGCGTTGTTCACGCCCACCGGCGATGGCGTCGAGATCGTCTTCCATCGCCGCGGTGAAGTCGAAGTCGACCAGTCGTCCGAAGTAGGCCTCTAGCAGTCCGATGACGGCGAACGCCACCCACGACGGCACCAACGCGCTGCCGCGTTTGTACACGTAGCCGCGATCCAGGATCGTCTTGATGATCGACGAATACGTCGACGGGCGTCCGATGCCGAGCTCTTCGAGCGTCTTGATCAGCGACGCTTCGGTATATCGCGCGGGCGGATTCGTGCTGTGCCCATCGGGATTCAGCTCGACCGCGGTGACGCCCTGGCCCTCTTCCAGTGCGGGGAGCCGGGATTCGGCGTCGTCGGACTGACCGCCCGCCTCTTCGTCCACACTTTCCACGTAGGCCTTGAGGAAACCGGGGAAGGTGATGGTGCGACCGGACGCGGAGAAGACGCATTCCTCGCCGGTGCCGGCGACGCCGGTGATGCGCAATGTCAGCGTGGTGCCGCGCGCGTCGGCCATCTGCGAGGCGACGGTGCGCTGCCAGATCAGTTCGTAGAGGCGGAATTCGTCGTTGTCGAGCCGCGAATGCAACTGCCCCGGGGTCTGGAACGTGTCACCGGACGGACGGATCGCCTCGTGTGCCTCCTGCGCGTTCTTCACCTTGCGCGTGTACTGACGCGGTGACGGCGAGACGTAGTCCGCGCCGTACAACTGCGTCGCCTGCGAACGGGCCGCGGCGATGGCCGACTCCGACAGCGTGGTCGAGTCGGTACGCATATAGGTGATGTAACCGTTTTCGTAGAGCCGCTGCGCCACTCGCATGGTGCGCTCGGAGGTGAAACGCAGTTTGCGCCCGGCCTCCTGCTGCAACGTCGAGGTCATGAACGGCGGATACGGCTTGCGCGTGTAGGGCTTGGCTTCCGCGGAGGAGACCACAAGCGCGGTGCCATCGAGCGCCTCGGCGAGTCGGCGGGCGTGGGCTTCATCGAGCACGACGACGCCGTTGGCCGTTTTCAACTGCCCGTCCGGGCCGAAATCGCGACCGGAGGCGACCCTCGCGCCGTCCACGTTGACCAGGCGCGCACCGAAGGTCCGAGGATTGGTGGTGTTGCTCTCGTCGCCGGATCCGGCGTCGAGTTTGGCTGCGATATCCCAGTACTCGGCGGAGCGGAACGCCATGCGCTCACGCTCGCGCTGCACGATCACCCTGGTCGCGACGGACTGCACGCGGCCCGCCGACAACCGCGGCATGACCTTCTTCCACAGCACCGGGCTGACCTCGTAGCCGTACAGACGGTCGAGGATGCGGCGGGTCTCCTGCGCGTCGACCAGATCCGAATCAAGTTCACGGGTATCGGCGGCGGCGGCGAGGATCGCCGGTTCGGTGATCTCGTGGAACACCATCCGGCGGACCGGCACCTTGGGTTTGAGCGTCTCCAGCAGATGCCAGGCGATGGCCTCGCCCTCACGGTCGGGGTCGGTGGCGAGGTAGAGCTCGTCGGCGTCTTTCAGCAGACTCTTGAGCTCGGTGACCTTGGCCTTCTTATCCGGGCTCACCACGTAGATCGGCTCGAAGTCGTTGTCGACATCGACACCGAGGCGGGCCCAGGACTGACCCTTGTATTTGGCGGGGACATCCGCGGCACCGCGCGGAAGATCCCTGATGTGACCGACGGAGGCCTCGACCGTGTAATTGCGCCCGAGATAGGGCGCTATCTTGCGGGCCTTGGTCGGGGACTCGACGATCACGAGACGACGCAGGGGACGGCCCTGGTCGGCTGCACCGCGGTCTCGTGTTGCCACCGGCGAATACACCTTTCCTTCTCGACCCGCGCGACGCTGTTACGCGCAATGCGCGGCTGGGGTAAACAGCAGCGGCTACTACTCGAGCCGCTACCAGACACGTTTATACCTTGACGCCGGCTGCGTTCGAGTGCTTGCGACTCGAACCACCGAGCGTACGTGGTCACCGCCGTTCAGTATGCAGTGTGCCCGACCACACCCGCCGCGACATGTCCGGGCACGGCGTGTATCGGATCGTGTCCTACCCCAGATATAGCTCGTCCCTCACCCCCGTTACCGGCGGTGAGGGACGAGCTGAATCGTGGCGTCGCTCAGGAGAGCGCGCGAACTCCGGTGGCCTGCGGGCCCTTGGTGCCCTGGCCGACCTCGAACTCGACCTTCTGGTTCTCCTCGAGGGTACGGAAGCCGGACCCCTGGATCTCGGAGTAGTGGACGAAGACGTCAGCGGACCCGTCCTCGGGCGCGATGAAGCCGAACCCCTTCTCCGCGTTGAACCACTTCACAGTTCCCTGTGCCATTCTGTTCCTTCTCTTTTCTACCGGAACGGCGGACAACTGGGTTCGTCCACCGGGCCCGTTGAGAGCGCTGTACTGTTGGTTCCCCCTGCAGGAAAGCAACCAAGCACACCGTTCGCAACATCGATCCTGCTGACGGTTTGGACTTTGGATCCGTCCCTCGAACACAGAAGCTTGCGACCAGGAACCAGTGAACCATGTCTTCGAGCAATTCAACAGTCGAGTTACCGACAATTTGCAAAAAACTTGATCTTGCGAATGCGCAGGTAAGGGACACAATGCCCGAATCCAGACTTGAGGTTCGTTTGCTTAGCGATAACCGAGTGTACGTTCAGCAATCCGGCTGTGACCCAGGTCGCTATTGGGTATCAAAAAGGTGCCCGAGCCTTGCTAACTACGCACGTTTCACACTTTCCGCACGTGTTGTGGACGTTCGGAGGTGAATCCTGCCGTCGGAGCGACCTCAGCGAACGCCGGCAACCCCCTCGGATACGGGCGATCGTTGCTGAATCGTGTCCTGGAAGGGGTGCCCGGTTCCGACACCGGACTCACCCATGTCGCCGAGCTTCCCGCGCGGGCCGCACGTACCACTACCTGGCCCGATTGGGCTGCCCCCGAGGTCGTCACCGCGTTGCGAGAGACCGGTATAGACGCCCCGTGGATTCATCAGACCAGGACCGCCGAGTTCGCCGCGGGCGGCAGCCACGTCGTGATCAGCACCGGAACAGCATCCGGCAAGTCATTGGGCTACCAACTGCCGGTGCTGACCGCCCTCCTGCATGACCCACGCGCCACCGCGCTCTATCTATCCCCCACAAAGGCGTTGGGCGCCGACCAGTTGCGGGCAATCGGATCGTTGACCCACGAGGGACCACTACGCGATATTCACCCCGCCGGCTATGACGGCGATACTCCGGCCGAGATAAGGCAGTGGGTACGCGCCAACGGACGGTGGATCTTCACCAATCCGGACATGCTGCACCTGGGGATCCTGCGCTCACATCAACGCTGGGCCCGTGTGCTGCGCAGGCTGCGCTACGTCGTCATCGATGAATGCCACGCCTACCGGGGAGTCTTCGGTTCGCATGTCGCGCTGGTGCTGCGCAGGTTGCGACGCGTCGCCGCGCGCTACGGCGCCGATCCGGTCTTCATCCTCTGCTCGGCGACCACCGCCGAACCCGAAGCGGCCGCGTCACGGCTCATCGGCGCACCGTGCGTCGCGGTCACCGAGGACGGCTCACCGCAGGGTCCGCGCACGGTGGCGCTGTGGGAGCCGCCCCTGCTCACCACCGTGACCGGGGAGAACGGGGCTCCGGTCCGCAGGTCGGCGACCTCCGAGTCGGCCAGGATCATGGCCGATCTGGTGGCAGAGGGCGCGCGCACGCTCACTTTCGTTCGATCCCGGCGGGCCGCGGAACTGACCGCGATGGACGCCAGGCGACGCCTAGCGGAGGTGGACCCGCAGCTCAGCACCCGGATCGCCGCCTACAGGGCCGGATATCTGGCCGAGGACCGCCGAGAATTGGAAGCCGCGTTGTCGAGCGGGGCGCTATGGGGAGCGGCGACGACGAATGCCCTGGAACTCGGGGTGGATATCGCGGGGTTGGATGCCGTAATCGTCTCCGGTTTTCCCGGGACTGTCGCCTCGTTCTGGCAGCAGGCGGGCCGGGCGGGACGGCGTACGCAAGGATCGCTCGTCGTGCTCGTGGCCAGGGACGATCCGCTCGACACCTATCTCGTGCACCATCCGGACGCGCTGTTGGACAAACCCATCGAAGCCACCATCACCGATCCGAGCAATCCGTACGTGCTCGGCCCGCAACTGCTGTGTGCGGCCATGGAACATCCGCTGACCGATGCCGAGGTCGACGCGTTCGGCGCACGCGAAGTCCTGGACGAACTCGCAGCTCAGGGCATGATCCGTCGCCGATCCGCCGGCTCGGACGCGCGCTGGTACGTGACCGCCGAAACGCAGCCGCACGACGCGGTGGATGTGCGCGGGGGTATCGGCACACCCGTCGCGATCGTCGACTCGGAAACGGGCAGGCTGCTCGGTACCGCCGACGCGGGCCGTGCGCCCGCCACCCTCCACGAAGGGGCCGTTCACCTGCACCAGGGCGATACCTATGTCGTCGATGAACTGGATCTCGACGGCGGCGTCGCCTTCGTCCACGCCGCCGAACCCGGATGGACGACCAGCGCCAGGCAACTGACCTCGATAGAAGTCGACGCGATCACCGAACAGCACCGATACGGAGCGGTGACCAGCGCGTTGGCACAGGTCAGGGTGACGAGTCAGGTGGTCGGCTACCTCCGGACCCTCGTCACCGGCGAAATGCTCGGCCTCGTCGAACTGGAGATGCCCGCGCAGATCCTGCCGACCAGGGCCGTTCTCTACACCGTCACACCGGCGCTGCTGGCCGCCGCCGGGATAGCACCGCATCGGGTCCCCGGAGCCCTGCACGCGGCCGAACACGCGGCAATCGGCCTGCTCCCCCTGGTCGCGACCTGCGATCGGTGGGATATCGGTGGCGTGTCCACCGCGGAGCACCCCGATACCGGCCTCCCCACGATCTTCGTCTACGACGGGCAGGCAGGCGGTGCGGGTTTCGCCGAACGAGGATTCGCGCAGCTGCGCCGCTGGCTGGCGGCCACGCTGGAGGCCATCGATTCGTGCGGATGCGCGAGCGGGTGCCCCTCCTGCGTTCAGTCACCCAAATGCGGTAACGGCAACCACCCGCTCGACAAGGCAGGCGCGGCCTGTCTGCTGGCGGCCGTAGTGGCCGAACTCGACGGCGGCGAGACCGGGATTCCGCCCGGTCGAGGCCACTTTTCGGATTCGTGACCCGGGCGCGATCCCGGCGTGACCGACCGGCGATGTGAGCCGCGATCACCAGCTGTCAGCTAACGAGAGTCCTCCCCACGCCGCCCCGGACACCGCGCGGTCCGCCCGGTCGAATAAAGAGGACTAGTTTCATGTTAACTGGCTTATTGCCACACTCATTCGCGTCCGACGTGCGGTTACCTTCACCCCATTTCCACGACCACTCCGGGAATTGATGCAATACCGCGATTATTCGACCACCCTATTGGTGAAATAACCCCGTCGCGCACTACCACTGATCGGTGTCTATACGCACCCGTCATTGTTGATCAGTCAACGGCCCCGCTCTCGCGACAGCACGAACGGATCGGTGCCCGAACAGACCTATTGGTACATTCCCTTCCGCGGTGATCACGGCATCCCATTCGGCAACTTCACAACCGCGCATCCCCGAACTCATGAGATGTACTACTTCTTCTGCCTCGGCACACGCCACTTCCGTTCCCGCGACCAGCGCGCCCGCAGCGGCCAGCGCGCCGAGGTCCGCCGCGGCCTGCACCCGATGCCGCGCCACCACGACCGCACCCACCTGAGCGATCATCAGCGTGACCGCGATCAGCGCGGTGACCGCCACGCACCCGAGAACCGTCGCCCCGCCCCGGTCCGAATCCCACCGCGCGTGATGATCCGATTCGGTCGGCGTACGCCGGCCCGAGTCGATCACCTGGCGGCGGTCCGCGATACTCCCCGGCGCCATTGCGCGACTGCCCAAACGGGTGGCGGTAGCGCCGGTCGGCCGGGTCGCGTCCGAGTGGGTGGAACGGAGCCGTCCCCTCGGACCGCTCACGCTCCGCATCGATGTCATGTGCCCGCGCGAGAACCGCGTCCACACCCTCATCGCGTACCCGGCTCGGGTGCCGCGACCGCCTCGGCTCGCAGGACGAGGGTTGGGAGTAACGGGGTTTCGGCGGAAACCACCGCGACGATGTGCTCGCTTCCGCTGCGGATGGTGATCTCCGCGCCCGGTGGTGCGACCCGGCGGGCCACGATGGTCGCGTTCTCGTGGTCGCCGCGCGCGGTGAGGCGGGCGGCTTCGCGAGCGGCGTCGACACAGCGGACCTGCGTCGACGCCGCGAGTAACGCCCCGAGACAACACAGGACAGCGGCGACGATCGCCGTCAGCGCGATGGCGGCCTCCACCGTCACCGCGCCCCGCTCTTCCACCAGAACGGTCCCACCACAACGCCGCGACCGCGAGGTCAGACCGCCGTGTCGAGCGCCCGCTCGATAATCTTGGTCAGCGCGTCGACGATCGAATCGCCGGTGACGACGCCGTACAGCACCGCGCCGAATGCCGCTGCCGCGATGGTCCCTATCGCGTATTCGGCGGTGGACATGCCCTCCTCCGCGACCACCGCGCGCATGATTCGGTATCGAATCTTCCACAGTGACAGCTGGATTCGCTGTGGTGCGGAACGGATCGGATGGACGGTCGAGACCGGCCGGGTCGGATCGCACCTCGGATCGACCTGTACCGGAGCGGCCTGCACCACGCTGGAGACCAGCGCGTTCGGGGGACGAAAGACCGACGGTGTCCTCTCGAATCGCGCCTTTCTCCCACGTTGCACCGCACCCGCGACCTCGTCGTTTCGCACCATGTGCCCCTCTCCCCTCGGCCCGGGCGGCTGCTCCGCGCGGGCATGTTCCGACAATGTGTGAACTCGCGCACTTCGACTCGGCATGCACCTCGACACGCGCGATGCGTATCGGCTCAGCGGTGTGGGCGGAGTGCGTACCCCGGGAACGGATGCTGTGCGACCGATCAGCACGTGACGTAACGGCGGACCACACCTTGTGCGGGCGCCACCCGGTCCGATTCCGGCTGGTCGTCACCTCGGCACCCCGGAACCACGCGAGGACCGATGAACCGGCAGCGGTCAGAGCAAACCATCGCCGAGGACATGCGCGGCCAAGCCGATCACGACCGGAATGATGCCGAGACAGAGGAATGCGGGCAGGAAGCACAGGCCGAGCGGCCCCGCGATGAGCACCCCCGCACGTTCGGCACGGGCGGCCGCCACATCCGCCGCGGCACCACGCCGCTGTTCCGCCAGTTCGCCGATGGCCGTGGCGAGCGAGGAGCCGGAGCGAGCCGAGCGCCGCGCCATCCGTGCCAGCGCTTCGACCTCCTCGGCACCCGGTCGCCCACTCGCGTCGCGCACCGCGCGTTCCCACGCCGTTGTCGCGTCGGCACCCAGTTCCAGCAGGCCGGACGAGCGAACGAGCGCCTCGCGCAGGACTTCCGGCGCACCGGGAGCCACGGCCGCGGCGGCACCCGCCATCGGCATTCCTGCGCGTAGACAGGCTGCGAGCAGGTCGAATACCGAGGACACCGCGAGAGGGTCGGTCGTTTCGACCCGCACTCGACCGCGCGCCGAGTTTTCCGCGCCGTGCGGATTCGCCGCGCGCAATCGTCGGCCGACGGCGACCCGCCCCGGCAGAACCAGCACGGCGACGGCGAGCAGTAATACGGCGGTCGCGAGCACCCCGGCCTCCTCTCCTCGACTTCGAGCACATCCCACGGCGATTCATACGAGCGCCTTTCCCGTGATGGCATCGGTCCACAGCAGACCCGCGCAGATGAGTCCCGCGCCGAGCGGCAACAGAATCGTTCCCGGACCAGAACCGAACAGCACCCGCAGTGGCGCGGCGCCCATGAGTTGGCCGAGACCGATACCGAGCAGCGGAAGCCCGGCGAGGACAGCGGCCGTCGCGCGTGCGCCCGCCAGCGCGGCGTCGGTGCGAGCACGAAAGCGGATGCGGCCGAGCAGATCGGAACGGGCCGCAGTGAGTAGTTCGGCGAGCGCGAGGCCATACTGTTCGGCGACCTGCCAGGCGTCGGCGACGCGGTCGAGTTCGTCGGCGACAACCGCATCCGGCAGGCGCAATCCCTCCCCCGCCGAACCACCGAGCCTGCCGCGTGCCGCACCGATCGCGAACGCCTGCGCGGCGACTCCCCGTGCTTCTTCCGCCGCGACGCGCGCCGCTGCGCCCGGATGCGCGCCGACCCGCAATTCCCCGATGACCGCCTCGAGCGCTTCCAGGAGATGCGTGTTCTCCGTCGCACGCCGACGATCGCGGCGCACCTTCCGCGTCCTGACCACGGCGGTCGCTCCGACCAGCGCCGCGGCGATCACCGGGCCGATTCCGAGCACCATCGTGACGACGGCACCGATCGCGGCCGCGATGCCGACCATGGGGCGACGCGTGCCGTATCGAACGATCGGCGCGTTCCCGAACAGCAGTTCCCGACGTCGAGTCGCGGCGGGCCGTGGTGCGATCACCAGAGCCAACGCCAGGCTGATCGCCGCGGCCGTCACCGCGCACCCGGGTGGGCCGAGGGAGTGGCCCGCTCCGCGAGCAGACCGGTGAGTGCGGCCCGCGCCGGTGTGGCGTCGGTGTCACAGCGCCATGCGGGAACGATCCGGACGTGTCCGTGCCGGTCACGTTCGAGGACACCGATCTCGCGCAATCCGCGTGATCCGTCGGCGCGGCGGTGTACGTGCAGAACGACCTGCACGGCGGCGGCCAGTTGGCTGTGCAGTGCCGACCTGTCCATACCTCCGAGGGCCGCGAGCGCCTCCAGGCGGGCCGGGACTTCGCGCGGCGAGTTCGCGTGGACGGTTCCCGCACCGCCGTCGTGGCCGGTATTCAGTGCCGTCAGGAGATCGACGACCTCCGCTCCTCGAACCTCTCCGACGACGATGCGGTCGGGCCGCATGCGCAAGGCCTGGCGCACGAGGTCGCGAACCGTGACGGCCCCGATGCCTTCCACATTCGCGGTGCGCGCCACCAACCGGACCACATGCGGGTGCGGTGGCGCGAGTTCGGCGGCGTCCTCCACACAGACGACCCGCTCCCGCGAATCCACCTCGGCCAACAGCGCCGACAGCAGCGTCGTCTTTCCCGCGCCGGTGCCACCGACGACGAGGAACGCCAGGCGCGACCGAATGATGTCCCGCAGTAGTGGTTCGACCTCGACGGGGATCGAACCCGCCGAAACCAGAGCGGGCAGACCCTGGGTCGCGGGACGCAGAACGCGCAGCGACAGGCAGGTGCCGCCGTGCGCGATCGGAGCGAGCACGGCGTGCAGCCGCACGCCGAACGAAGCACCGAGCGCCGCTTCGGTTCCCGGCAGTTTGCCGTCCACCCACGGCTGCGCGTCGTCGAGACGACGTCCCGCCGAGAGGGCGAGCCGTTGCGCCAGGCGGCGGACCGCCGCCTCGTCGGCGAAGGTGACCTCGGTCTTCTCCAGCCCACGGCCGCGATCTATCCACACCGCGTCCGGCGCGGTGACGAGGACATCGGCGACCCGCGGGTCGCGCAGAAGCGGTTCGAGCACTCCCGCACCGGTCATCTCGGTCTGGAGCAGACGCAACGCGCGGAGCAGATCGGTGTCGCCGAGTACGCCGCCCGCCTCCGCACGGACGGCCGCGACCACCCGCGCCGGGTCTGGATCGGCCGAACCGCTCGCCAATCGCTCGCGGACCCGGTCGAGCAGTTCCCCCGTCACCACCGTGTTCATCGCCGCCGTGTTCATCGCGGCCGCCCTGTTGTTCGCGCGAAGCGTGTCCGGCACCCACGGCAGGCGGTGAGACGATCGGCACTCGATCGGCCGGTCGACTCGGAGCGCGATCGCGCCGCCGAACGCCGTCCGGCCCGCGCGTCCGCACCGGTGCTGGAATCTCCGGCCCCGCTCATCGCACACCCTGAACGGCGGGTGCGCTCAGGACCGAGAGGATCGCGTCGGCCGCGCCGCGCAAAGGGCCTCGCCGCAGGGTGAGACCGCCCCTTTCCAGCCGAGCGGGAAGGTCGCCTTCGGCGCGGACGGCGGCGAGCAGCGGGAGGTCGAGGAGTTCGGCGACCTCCGCTCCTCGCAGTCCGCCGGGTGCCGGTCCACGAACCACCAAGCCCTGATTGGGATTTCGCTGACGTATCCGCGTCGCCACGGATTCCGCCGCCGCGACAGCGCGCAACTGAGCTGGAACGACGAGCACGACGAGATCCGCGCAGTCGATCATCCGGTCCGCGTGCGGGCCGCGTTCGCCCGAAACATCACAAATGACGAGATCGCCTGCGGCACGGCCTGCTTCGATGACGGCGTGGGCCGCGGCGGCGCCGATCTCCCCCGGCAATCGGCCGGCACCACCGCGCCCGCAGGCGAGCACGCACAGTCCCGGCGCGGCGGCGGGGAGGGCGTCGTGCAGCGCGCCCGCCGAAACCCGACCGTCCTCGACGACCAGGTCGGGCCAGCGCAGTCCCGACACCGTCTCGATGCCGAGCAGCAGGTCGAGGCCACCGCCGAGTGGTGCTCCGTCGACCAGGACGGTGTCGGGACGGAACTTTCTCGCGGCCGAACGCAGCGCTGTCGCGGCCGCGAGAATGGAGGCGCCCGCGCCGCCTCCCGCACCCGCGATCGCCACGACGACACCGTCTCCCGCGCGGTACTCACCGTGCTCAGCAAACTTCTCGATAAGCCCGACGGCGGCGCCGGGCAGCGCGATCACCCGCTCCACGCCGACAGCGGCCGCGCACTGCCAATCGGCTAGTTCCGGCTCGCCGTCGGTGACCAGGACGACGCCGATGCGCCGGGGGTTTCCCGCCTCGGCACAGGCCATGGCAGCGGGTGTGTCGAGGATCACCAAGGGGGCAGAAGCCCAGGTGTGACGGCCGACGGGAACATCACGCTCGTCGAGCGCGCGTTCGGCGGCGGCCGCGATGCGGCGGACCTCGTCGCGCAGCCGCGTATCCCCGATGAGAACAAGGGCGGGCGGGGTGGTGGCCATCCGATCCGGAGTGGAATCCATGCAGGTCAGCGTGGTTGAGATGGCGCCCGTGCGACAGCCCCGATATGCCGAATGTGGATAACTCGCCTGTTGTGGATGAATTCACGACCGGAAAACAGCAGCTGATCGACCCCGGAATAGAGGACGACCCCAGCCGGGGGGGGGAGGAGGCTGGGGCCGTCGGGGTTCAGCCCCGGGGGGTCGGGCTGAACGCGCCTGGACTATGTCCAGGTGCCAGCAATACTACACCCAAGTCCCGCCCAGAACGCAAGTCTGACGCGGGAGAACTTTGTCGTACCCACCGGCCCGGCGGCCCTCCGGCAAACCTCCGGCGTCCGACTTCTCGGCCCGTGAACAAGGGTTCGCGCGGTGCGCGATTCGGCCCGCGAGAGCACTCGGGCAGCGTCCGGACGTACGCGGCCGACACGAGCACCTATCCTGTACGAGTGACGGGCCAGGGCGACCACAGATCGGTTCCGGACCGGACCGCGCCGGTCACGGCGTCTCCGGACGAACCGACCGCTGCGCGGGTCGCCGCGTTCTTCGACCTGGACAAGACGGTGATCGCGAAGTCGAGCACCTTCGTCTTCAGCAAGCCGTTCTTCGCACAGGGCCTGCTCAACCGCCGCGCCGTATTGGAAAGCAGTTACGCGCATTTCCTGTTCCTGCTCTCCGGCGCCGACCACGATCAGATGGAGCGGATGCGCGCCCACCTGACCGATATGTGCGCGGGCTGGGACGTCGAACAGGTGAAATCCATTGTGGCCGAGACGTTGCACGAGCTCGTGGACCCGCTCGTCTACGCCGAGGCCGCCGATCTCATTGCCGACCACAAGATCCGGGGACACGACGTCGTCATCGTCTCGGCCTCGGGCGAGGAGATCGTCGGTCCGATCGCCGAAGTACTCGGCGCCTCGCACACCGCGGCGACCCGGATGGTGGTGGAGAACGGCGCCTACACCGGCGAGCTGGAGTTCTACTGTTACGGCGAGGGCAAGGTGACCGCGATCGAAAAGCTCGCGGCCAGTGAGGGTTACGATCTCGCCCAGTGCTACGCGTACTCCGATTCGGTAACCGACATCCCGATGCTGAGCGCGGTCGGCCACCCGACGGCGGTGAATCCGGACCGCGCGCTGCGGCGCGAGGCGACGGCGCGGGGCTGGCCGATTCTGACATTCTCCAACCCGGTCTCGCTGTGGGCGAGGTTCCAGACGCCGTCCTCGACCACGGTCGCCGCGACCGCCGCGGTCGGCCTCAGCGCGATAGTCGCGGGCGCGATCACCTACCGGATCCTGCGCGGACGGCGCTGAGATCCGACGGTCCGGCCCGGGGCGACCGAGGGCGGGTCGGGCGGCGATCCCACCACGAAACGCCGGGTGACACCCCGGATATTCAATGCTTGACGAAGCCTTGAAGTGAGACCCGTCACAGTGTAGAAAGGTAGCTACGGAGGGCGAAAGGCCAAGGCTGGACCGGAAGAGAAGGTCGAGTCTCCCGATCGTACTTCCCAGCACGGACACCAGGCACCCACGCGGAGCACGCCGCTACAAGGGCAGAAGCGTTGTGGGCCTGCGAGATTCGGATTCCGGCGGCGAGAGCCTCGCACAGGTTGCGGGGATTAACCGGCGAAGTCCGGAGCATCGCCGAGGCCGCAGAACACAACCCACCGAGCACGCCTGGTAACCGGGTAGTCCGTGCTAGCGGGCGGTGAGGTCGTCGTCGACTACGCCGCCCGCTTCGATGTCCGCACCCTTCGGGGCACACTCCGCGCGATCACCCGCGGAACTCATCCGGCGGCCGAATCCGCGATCGAGGCAGCCTCTCGCGCGCCGTCCTCCAGCGCCCCGCAGCACAGGATCGTCCAACCCCCCACCGCGTCCGGGGTTCCCGTGGCGAATCCGGCGGCGGCGTCGAGGTAAGCCTGCCGCCGCCGCAACCAGAACACCTCGGGCACACCGAGGCCGTGCGGGTCCAGACCACTCGACACCGCGACCAGACGCGACGCGGCGCGCGCGACGACACCGTCGGCTGTGCCGAACGGGCGGAGCGTGAGCAGTTCACCGTGCACCACCGCCGCGATGACGGGGGCGGGCGCGGTGGAGCCGAGCACGGTCTGCGCGAGCAGATCCAGGCGCTCGGAAACCCCCCGGTCGGAGCGCGGACGGCCGAGCAGTGTCTCGTCCTCGACCATATCGGCGGCGGCGAGCAGATGCAGTCGTGCCAGCGCCTGTAGCGGCGCACGTTGCCAGACGCCGACCAGGTTGCGCAGCGCGTCGCCGTCGAGGGCCTGTCCCACCCGGAGGGCCCCCGCCAGGATCGGATCATCGACGTGACCGTCGGGGCGGAGCTCGGTACTGCCACCGTCGACGGCCGAGGACGACCGCGCGGCGCGCACCGCGGCTTCGGCGGCGGTGGTCGCCCAGCCGCGCCGATTCGATTTGTGCCTGTGCACCGCGGCGAGCGCGTCACGGGCGCGGTCGGCGGCATCGCGGACGCCGGGCAGGTCGACCAAGGGCTGTAGCGGATCGGTCACGGAATACGAGGCTAGCCGTCGCCCGATTCACCCCGTCAACAGGTCACGCCCGGGTATGGCCTCCAGCAGCCGCCGCGTGTACTCCTCTTTCGGACTGTCGAACACCTCGCTCGTGGGGGCGGACTCCACCACCCGCCCCGCTCGCATGACCAGCACCTCGTCGGCGATCTGGCGGACGACGGCCAGGTCGTGGCTGATGAACAGGTAGGACAGCCCGAGTTCGGCTTGCAGGTCGTTGAGCAATTTCAGGATCTGCGCCTGAACCAGGACGTCGAGCGCCGAGACCGCCTCGTCGCAGACGACGACCTCGGGGGAAAGCGCGAGCGCGCGTGCCACCGCCACCCGCTGCCGCTGACCGCCCGACAACTCGTTCGGGTAGCGACGCATCACCGAATGCGGCAGCGACACCTTGTCGAGCAGATCGCGCACCGCGGCCTCGCGCTCCCGCGCCGTGCCGATCCGATGGGTGCGCAGCGGTTCCTCGATCGTGCGGAAGATCGAGTACATGGGATCGAGGGAACCGTACGGGTCCTGGAAGATCGGCTGCACCCTGCGACGGAAGGCGAAGGCGCCCTTGCGATCCAGTGTCGCGATCTGCCGACCGTCGAAGGTCACCGAGCCCGACGTCGGCTCGAGCAGACCGAGAACCATCTGCGCCAGCGTCGACTTACCCGACCCGGATTCACCCACGATCGCGGTGGTCGTGCCGCGTTTCAACCGGAATCCGACATCGTCGACCGCCCTGAACACGGTCGACGACCATGGTCGCGCGCCACGGATGGCGAACTCCTTGGTCAGATTCCGCGCGACCACCACATCGGTGGGAGCGTCGCCGCCCGTGTCCTCAGCGACTCGAACCGCCTGTTCACGTACCGCTATGCGCTCACGTACCGAGGACAGTCGCTGCGAGGCCAGCGAGGGCGCCGACGCGACGAGTCGCTTGGTGTAGAGATGTTGGGGATCGCGCAGAATACGCAGTGCCGGACCTGATTCCACCACCTTGCCCCGATACATCACCACGAGGTGTTCGGCTCGTTCGGCGGCGAGCCCGAGGTCGTGGGTGATGAGCAGCACGGCGGTGCCGAGTTCGGTGGTCATCGCGGCGAGATGGTCGAGGATCTGACGTTGCACGGTGACGTCCAGCGCGGAGGTCGGTTCGTCGGCGATCAGCAGTTTGGGCCTGCACGCCAACCCCATCGCGATCAGCGCGCGCTGACGCATTCCGCCGGAGAATTCGTGCGGATACTGGTTGACTCGGCGCTGCGCGTCGGGCATCCCCGCTTCCTCCAGCAGTTCGACGGCGCGCCGCGCGGCCGCCTTACCTTTCGCGATCCCGTTGGCTTCCAAAGTCTCCCGGATCTGGAAGCCGACTTTCCACACCGGATTCAGATTCGACATCGGATCCTGTGGCACGAGTCCGATGCCCGTGCCGCGCACCGCGACGATGTCGTTCTTCGACGCCCCGGTCAGGACTTTCCCGTCGAAGACGATGGAACCCGAAGTCACCCGGCCCGTGCCGGGCAGCAGGTCGATGACACTGTGCGCGGTGGTCGTCTTGCCCGAACCCGATTCGCCGACGATCGCGACGGTCTGGCCGGGATAGACCGCAAGACTCACCCCGCGCACCGCCGGGATCCGCTTTCCCTCCGAGGTGAAACAGACAGTGAGGTCGTCGATCTCGAGCAGCGGGCGTTCGGATATCTCCCCGGTCATCGTTTCCTCGCCTTCGGATCGAGCGCGTCACGCAGGGCGTCGCCGAGCAGGATGAAACTCAGGACGGTCAGCGCCAGTGCGGTCGCGGGATAGAACAGGATCGGCGAACCGCCACGCAGTTGTTGCTGGTTGGTGTCGATATCCGAACCCCAGGAGACGACGGTGCGCGGCAGTCCGACGCCGAGGTAGGACAGCGTCGCCTCGGTCACGATGAAGACCCCGAGCCAGATCGTGGTGACCACGATCAGCGGTCCCGCCGAATTCGGCAGCACGTGACGTATCAGCACGCGTATTCGCGAGACTCCCAATGCTTTCGCCGCGGTGACGTATTCGCTGTTCTTCGACTCGATGACGGCGCTGCGCGTGATGCGAGCGGCCTGCGGCCAGGTGAAGGCGGCCAGAATCACGATGACGGTCCAGATGGTGCGCTGGTCGAGCAATTGCATAATCACGATCGCCGCCAGCATGAGCGGGATGGCGAAGAAGATCTCCGCGATACGCGAGACGACCGAATCGAGCAGACCGCCGTAGAAACCGGCCAGCGCGCCGAGCGTTCCGCCGATGAGAACGAACATCGCGGTGGCGCCCAATCCGGTCAAAACCGATGCGCGGGCACCGTGAATGGTCCGCGCGAAGACATCGCACCCCTGTTTGTCGAATCCGAAGGGATGACCGGGTCCACGCGGATCCATGCTGAAATCGCCGTGGCAGTAGCGCGGATCCTGGTCGGTGAACAGTCCAGGCCACACCACCATGAGCACGACGACCACGATCATCACCGCGGCGACGAGGAAGATCGGATTGCGCCGCAATTGACGCCAGGCGTCGCCGAGGATGCCGCGCGGCGCACCCGATTCCTCCACCCGGTCGGTGGCGAGTACTTCCACCTCGTCGGGTGGGGCGAGGAAATAGGGCTGGCGCGGTCCGGAACTCTTATCCAGCTCAGGCATAGCGGATCCTCGGGTCGAGCGCGGCGTACAGCAGATCGACGACCAGATTCGCGATCAGGAAGACGACGATCAGCACCGTCACGAAGGAGACGACGGTCGGCGGCTCACCGCGCGTGATCGCCTGGTACAGCGTGCCGCCGACACCGGGAATATTGAAGATGCCCTCGGTGACCACCGCCCCGCCGATCAGCGCGCCGAGATCGGCGCCGAGAAAGGTGATGACCGGAATCAAGGAATTGCGCAGGATGTGCACGGTGACCACGCGCGGTCTGCCCAGTCCCTTGGCGGTGGCGGTGCGGACATAGTCGGCGGACATGTTCTCCGCCACCGAGTTGCGCGTCAGCCGCAGCACGTACGCGAACGACAGCGACCCGAGGACGAGCGCGGGAACGAGCAGTTCCCCGAAACTGGCGTGCCCGGTGACGGTCACCGGAGCGATTCCCCATTTCACGCCGAGCAGGAATTGGGCGAGGAATCCGGTGACGAAAATCGGCACCGCGATGATGATCAGGCTGACCACCAGCATCGTCGAATCGAACAGCCTGCCTTTGCGCAGGCCGGCGATCAGGCCGAAGATCACGCCGAAGACACCTTCGATCAGCACCGCCATCAACGCGAGTTTGATGGTGATCGGGAAGGCGCGGGCGAGTTCGTCGCGCACCGGCCTGCCGGAGAACGCGGTGCCGAAATCGAGGGTGACGATCCCCTTCAGGTAGAGCAGGTACTGCACGAAGAACGGCTCGTCCAGGTGGTAACGCGCCCTGAGTTGGGCTTCCACCGCGGGGGTCATCGGTTTATCGCCCGCGAGCGCCTGGATGGGGTCACCGGGAACAAGGAAAACCATCGCGTAGACGAGCAACGTCGCCCCGAGGAATACCGGGATCATCTGGAGTAGACGCCGCACGATGTACCAGGCCATATCGTCTCCTGGGTGAACGGTGCGGCCGTGCTGCCGGATGTGGCGGCACGGCCGGGCCTGGCGGCTACTTCTCGATATTCTCGAAGTCGAACAGGCCGTTCCACCCCAGTTCGGCCTTGGTCACCCGATCCGAGTGCCCGGCGGCCGCGACGTAGTCGAATATCGGGATATCGGCCATATCCCGGATCAACAGGGCCTGGGCCTGTGCCACGATCCGGTAGGACTCATCCTGGGTCGGCGCGGCGAGCGCGGCGTCGAGCAGCCGGTCGAGTTCGGGATTCTTGTAGTCGACGTTGTTCGTATCGGAGAAGCTGTAGTACTGCGAGGTCAGGAATTGCAGCATGGTCGGGTAATCGCCCTGCCAGCCGTATCGGAACGATGTACCGATCGTTCCGGCGTTCACGAGATCGCGGATGTTCTTGAACGTCGGATACGGCGTACCGACCGCGTCGATGCCGAGGGTGTTCTTCACACTGTTGGCGACGGCCTCGATCCAGGCCTGATGACCGCCGTCGGAATTGTAGGCGATCTCGTAGCGGCCCGTCCACGGCGAGATCGCGTCGGCCCGCGCCCACAACCGCTTGGCCTCGGTCGGGTTGTATTTCAGCACGTCCGAACCGGGCAGATTACCGTCGAATCCGGGCAGGGTGCTCGCGGTGAAATCACGGGCGGGCAGCCTGGTTCCATTGAAGATGGTCTCGCAGATCTGTTCCCGGTTGATCGCCATCGAAATCGCCCGGCGGCGAAGCAAACCCTCCTCGCCGCTGAAATGCGGCACCGCGGCCTGGACCCCGATGTGCTGGTTCTGCGCGGTGGGCTTGGTGATGGCACGGTCACCGAGATCGGCTTCGTAGGTGGTCAGCGCGCTGTCGGGAATGGTGTCGAGGGTATCGAGATTGCCCGCTTGCAGATCGGAGTACGCGGTGTCGAAGGACTGGTACATGACGAATCGCAGACCCTTGTTCTTGGCCGGGCGTCCACCGCGATAGTCTGGATTCGGCACGAGGTCGATCTTGACGTTGTGCTCCCACGCGCCGGTATTCGCGAACTTGTACGGCCCGTTGCCGATCGGGTTCTCGCCGAAGGCCCGCATATCGGCGAACGCGGATTCAGGCAGCGGATAGAACGGCGCGTAGCCGAGTTCGGTCTCGAAATCGATGGACGGCTGCTTCAACTCCACCGTGAAGGTACGATCGTCGACGACCTTCAGGCCCGACATCGTCTGTGCCGTCGGCTTTTCCGCCGATACTTCGTCGAATCCGGCGATCGGGGTGAAGACGTAGCTCTGCAACTGCGCGTTGGCGCCGAGTGCCCCGTAGTTCCAGGCGTCGACGAAGGATTTCGCCGTGACGGGGGTGCCGTCGGTGAACTTCCAGTCCGGTTTCAGGACGATGCGATAGTTCTTGCGATCCGTCGTCGTGATGGATTCGGCCATCTCGTCGTGGGCGACACCCTTGTTGTCGTAGTACTTCAGACCCGCGAACAATCTGTCGACGACCCGCCCGCCGTAATTCTCGTTGGTATTGGTTGGTACCAGCGGATTCTGCGGCTCACCGCCGTTGGTGGTGACGATGGCGGGATCGGCGGTGTCGCTGGAGGAACACGCGGACAGTCCGAGTCCGGAGGCCAGCACCAGCGCCGCGGTCAACGCGGTAACTCTGTGGAATCTCAACGCGTTCTCCCGAATTCGGCATCGAGCGGCTCGGCGGGCACGCGACGACCATGGTGTGCCCGATCCGATCCACCAGGAACGTTTCGGAGATTAGCCATCGGTGACGGCGCTGTCACCGGATCGAGCAAGGTTCGGTGCGCTTGTTACCAAGGGGGCAACATGAGAGAAACAGGGAAAGATCGCCGATCGGCCGAAGGTTCGCCGTCGCCCGAGGTGGTGGGCGGGCCCACCGGGCGACGGCGGTTCCGGCGAACGAGACAGTTCCGAAACCCGGTGGACACACCCGGCCCGGCGGCGTCGGCCGTTGACTACTGTCGAACCGGCCGCGTCGAACAGTGCGCCCAGGTTACGTGGAAAGAAGAGGCGAGATGACCGAAACGAACGCCGATCACAACGACTCGTACCCACCGACCGCGGAGTTCGCCGCCGCGGCCAATGCCGATGCCTCGTTGTATGAACAGGCTACAGCCGATCGTGAAGGCTTCTGGGCCGAGCAAGCCAACCGCCTGCACTGGCACCAACCCTTCACCCACACCCTGGACTGGACCAACCCACCGATCGCCCGATGGTTCCACGA
>NZ_QCYJ01000068.1 GCF_003123685.1 Nocardia aurea | reverse complement strand
TGACCTGGCAGACCATCCCCGAGATGGTCCTCGGTACGGCGACTCGCTTCGGTGATGCCGAAGCGGTCGTCGACGGGGGGATTCGGTGGTCCTACACCGAACTCGTCGACCGGATCCGTCGCGCCTCGGGTGCTTTCGCGCGGGCCGGTATCGACAAGGGTGACCGGGTGGCGATCTGGGCGCCGAACTCGGCGGAATGGATCGTCGCCGCGTTCGGGCTGCTCACCGCGGGCGGGGTGCTGGTTCCGGTCAACACCCGGTTCAAGGGCGAAGAGGCCGGTGACATCATCACCCGCAGCGGCGCGAAAATGGTCTTGGTCCAACAGGGTTTCCTCGGCGTGGACTACAGCGACTTCACCGCCAGCGGCGCGGCCAGCGCGGCCAGCGCGGCCGGTGTGGGCGGTGTGGGCGGTGTGCCGGTGGTGGATCTGAAGTCGGATTTCCTGTCCTCGGGCACTGCGTTCGAACGTGGTGACATCGTGGGTACCGATATCGCCGATATCGTCTACACCTCGGGCACGACCGGTCGCCCCAAGGGCGTCATGATGAACCACCGCCAAACGCTGCGGCTCTACAGCGAGTGGTGTGATCTGGCCGATCTACGCGAGGGCGACCGGTATCTGATCGTCAACCCGTTCTTCCACACCTTCGGCTACAAAGCCGGCTTGATCGCCTCGCTCATCCGTGGCGCGACGATCCTGCCGGTCCCGGTCTTCGAGGTCGACCGGGTCCTGGAACTGGTGGCCCGCGAACGGGTCACCATGCTGCCCGGCCCGCCGACGCTCTACCACTCCCTGCTGCAAGCCGGTAACACCCACGACCTGTCCTCGCTGCGGTCGGCGGTCACCGGCGCGGCCGACATCCCGGTCGAGTTGATCCGCCGGATCAGCGAAGAGCTGCCGTTCCGGTCGATCATGACCGGCTACGGACTCACCGAGGCCGGTACCGCGACCGCCTCACGCCCCGGTGACACCTTCGAACAGATCGCCACCACCGCCGGACAGGCCTGCGACGGTGTCGAACTGGCCATCGCCGACGACGGTGAGATCCTCGTGCGCGGCTACAGCGTCATGCAGGGCTACCTCGACGACCCCCAAGCCACCGCCGAAGCGATCGACGCCGAGGGCTGGTTGCACACCGGCGATCTCGGCAGCCTCGACCCCGAAGGCCGTTTGCGTATCGACGGCCGTAAGAAGGACATGTACATCGTGGGCGGGTTCAACGTCTACCCCGCCGAGATCGAGGGCTTCCTGATCCAACACCCCGCCGTCGCCCAAGCCGCCGTCATCGGCGTCCCCGACCAACGCCTGGGCCAGGTCGGACGCGCCTACATCGTGGCCCGCCAACCGATCACCGAAGACGAGTTGATCCACTGGAGCCGAGACCGCATGGCAGGCTTCAAAGTCCCCCGCTCGATACAATTCCTCGACACCCTGCCGTTGAACGCCACCGGCAAAGTAATGAAAAACCAACTGCGATAA
>NZ_QCYJ01000098.1 GCF_003123685.1 Nocardia aurea | reverse complement strand
ACCCGGGTCGCCAACAGCGACTGGTGCGCGTCACGGAACGTCGTATCGGTGACCCCGACCGCCTTCTGCTCACGCAACGCCCGCGCGAAACCCTCCGGACCCAACGCCAGCAACCGCTGCCGCGAACCGTTCGGCGGCGCGACCTTCAGATCGATCGCGGGCAGCTTGTCGTGCGGATACACCGTGGTCGGACGTTCCCCGTGCGGCTTGTTCACCGTCACATCGGCCAGGTAGGTCAGGATCTTGGTACCGCGATCCGCCGAACCGCGCAGGGTCAGCAGTTGCGGACGCTCGTCGATGAACGAGGTGGTGACCCGACCCGCGCGGAAATCCGGGTCCTCCAGAACCGCTTGCAGGAACGGGATATTCGTCGTCACACCGCGAATACGGAATTCGGCCAGCGCACGCGCCGCACGAGCGATCGCCGCTTCCAGATCGCGACCGCGACAGGTCAGCTTCACCAGCATCGAATCGAAGTACGCGCCGATCTCCGCGCCCAGGTTCGCGCCGCCGTCGAGGCGGATACCCGCGCCGCCCGGCGTGCGGTAGGCGGTGATACGCCCGGTGTCGGGCCGGAACCCGTTGGCCGGGTCCTCGGTGGTGATCCGGCACTGCAACGCCGCACCACGGATCGTCACGGTGTCCTGACTCAAACCCAGATCCGCCAGCGACTCCCCCGCCGCGATCCGCAACTGCGACTGCACCAGATCCACATCGGTGATCTCCTCGGTCACCGTGTGCTCGACCTGGATACGCGGATTCATCTCGATGAACACGTGATTGCCGCGCTCGTCGAGCAGGAACTCGACCGTGCCCGCACACGAATAACCGATCTCACGCGCGAAAGCCACCGCGTCCGCGCAGATCCGCTCACGCAAGGCCGGATCCAGATTCGGGGCCGGGGCGAGCTCGATCACCTTCTGATGACGCCGCTGCACCGAACAGTCCCGCTCGAACAGATGCATCACATTGCCGTGCTGATCGGCCAGGATCTGCACCTCGATATGACGCGGGTTCACCACCGCCTGCTCGAGGAACACCGTCGGATCACCGAACGCCGACTCCGCCTCACGCGAAGCCGCCTCGATCGACTCACGCAACTGCTCGGGCTCGGCCACCCGCCGCATCCCGCGACCACCGCCACCGGCGACCGCCTTGACGAAGATCGGGTACTCCAGCTCGCTCGACGCGGCCAGCAACTCCTCGATATCGGCCGAGGGCGCGCTCGACGCCAGCACCGGAAGCCCCGCCGCCTTGGCCGCCTCGATCGCGCGCGCCTTGTTACCGGCCAACTCCAGCACCTCGGCCGACGGACCGATGAAGGTGATGCCTTCCCTGGCACAGGCCGCGGCCAGATCCGGATTCTCCGACAGGAACCCGTAACCCGGATAGATGGCGTCCGCGCCCGCGGTCTTGGCCGCACCGATGATCGCCTCGATCGAGAGATAGGTACGGACCGGATGGCCCTTCTCACCGATCTGGTAGGACTC
>NZ_QCYJ01000115.1 GCF_003123685.1 Nocardia aurea | reverse complement strand
TCGTCCTCCCTGACTCGGTGAGAGCCAGGGTGACCGACCAAAGGGGTCAATTTTCAGATGCCACGCGGGGGTCAGTATTCACGTTCTGCCGACACCATCCCGGCCGTATCAGAACTACTTCGACCTGGAGGCATAGAGATCGTAGACCACACACTGACCAGTCGGTCCGATTTTGTTCACGATATGAGGGCGCCGCACTGAGCGGGGTAAGTGCAGAATACGACACAATGGGCGCTCCCTCTTCGCCCGCGTCAACCAGCAGCGGCATCTTTCGCAAGGCATCTGGGGCGGCACCCACGGCACCCTGTTCCCCCACTACGACACCCTCACCAGCAAACAACACGCCGCCTCCGACCACGCCGCCCTCTACGCCGACATCGACATCACATAACCCGACTCTCCGGCGACTGGACCAGCAGCGATACACGACAGGTAGTCGACTACTCGCGAGCATCACCGTGTGCAGGGGCATCGTCTGAACGAGCTGCCCAGTTCACCAGGAGTCCTCATGCGGTCGCGAAGCAGACAGAAGTCAGGAGCTACGACAGCGGCACGGCTTGCCACGAGCGTCACCGCACTCGCCTTGTCGGTCACGGGGCTGATCGGCTGCAAGGAATCCGACACCGAACCGCCGCCGAACCGATCGGTTCCCCCCGCGGTGGTGCCCGCACCGGGCGCGACCCCATCGCAGATTTCGATTTCGCCGGAATTCTCGGCTCCACCATCAGCGATACCGCCACCAGCCCCTGCCCCGGGCGGCGTCCCGCTACCTACCGCAGAAGGACGCAGAACCCAGAGCCCGGGCGCTCGCCCCAGCCCTCCAGATAACCCAGTCGCGCCGCCGACATACAACACGGAGCTACCCGAGCCACCACAACCCCCTGGAGAAACCGGCAATCCAGCACCTCCGCCGCAGACCGGCCCCGACACACCCGCACCTGCTCCAGACAGCGCACCGACGGGGCCGTGAGATGAGCAACCAGCAGGCGGCGCCATCGCCACCGATACTCCGTCAATGGGTCGGTGTCATCGGGACGGTCATCGCCCCGACCACAGTCATCACCGCCCTGTGCTACTACTTCGGCTACGTCTACACCCGCACGAAACTGGCCTACTTCGGCATCGACTGCGACGCCCTCGGATTCACCTCCAGCGACTACGTCATCAACAGCGTCAGCGTGCTGTATGTCCCCCTCCTCCTTCTCCTGGTCGGATGGTTCACGGCAGTGCGAACAGCCGACTACACGAAACACTTCATCCGCAGCGGACGAAGACCGGACCTCGTACGCAATATCGGCCGAGCCGTCCTCGCACTCGGCGCGGTTCTCATCGCCACCGGCATCGCCGGCGTGGTCGTACCCTGGATCACCGACGACCTCACAGCCATCTCCTGGATATTCACACCCACCGCACTCGGAATAGGCGGACTACTGGTCGTCGGCGGCTGCTGGAGCCTCTCGACCTCGATCACCGAGCCGGGCTCGCATTCGGCGACACCGACCACGCGAGTAACACAAACCCTGGCCATCGCGGTCAGCCTTCTCGCACTGTTCGCCGTCATGAACTCCTTCGCCACCCGCCTCGGCAAGGACGCCGCCCAGGCCCTTGCCCACAACCTCTGGACCAAGGAAACAGCAATCTCCGTGGTCACCACCCAACAGTTGGACGTGCCCGCGAACCTGATCGCCGAGACCCTGGTCCCCACCCAACCAGGACAACCAACAACACGCCGCTACGAGTGCTTCCGCCCACTCGTCGCACGAGGCGACCGATGGGTCCTGGTTCCCGCGAAATGGTCACCCGACAACGGATACGCCCTCATCATCCGCACCGACACCGCGATCGTCGGAATGTCACGATCCAACTCATTTAAACGAATCGCCGAAGCCAACCCCGACCCCACACACCCCAACATCACTTGGCAATGCCCCGAACGCGCCCCCACCCCGTAATCATCACATTGCGCTCTCTGCCCCACGGCTGTGACACACACTGCCGACGATGCGGCCGATGGCAGAATTTCGTTTCTGCCCCAACATTATTAGGCTCTGCGTCATCTTCGATTCGCGACTTCTGTCAGCATGAATAGCCCACAACTATCGACTGTCGAAACTATGTTGGACCGCGCCTTAGCCGGGCGGATTCAGCTGAAAATATTCGGCGCAGCCGCCGATATCGTCTCCTGGAACATCTCCGCGAACGGGTCTACACCGGTCCGATCGCTGGATTACCCTCACGCCCCGCTTGAGATGAGTAGTGGACTACGCACGACGTGCCAGGTCAACCGATGCATGCTGGCAGCGGGTGTTCACACCGGCACGAACATACGCCTCGTCGCCCGCCGCAGCACCATCGCGCACCGATATTTGAGGCATTCGAGGAGCACACTATGGCGAACCTCGGTCTCCAAATCAGATCACTCGATTCGATCAGCGACAAGCACGGGCCACCGGTCATTGCCACGCCCGCGACTTCTCCTGTTCAAGCCACCCGGACCCACCTTGCCGGGGCCGCGACTTCCGCATCAGTAACCGGTCCGAGAGGTGAAAATCAGATCGCTTCGACTGACCGGTCGGCAGCGAAACAATCGACGTGTGTTGCACCAAAAATAGGAGCAGATTATGGACCCGCAGACATTCCCCACCACTCCAGGGCCGCTCACGGTAGCCGGCCACGGTCAAAGTGGATTCTTGACGTTCACCGAAGCGGTCGGACCGACCAACACCATGTTCATCCGGGTCCAGGTAGTGGGCACCGAGTGCAAGCCACCAAGCGCGGCCCGCCCCATCGTGCAACTCCGAGTCGGCCACGGCCTGCCCGTCGGCCTACCGGAGTTCCCGCAGCGGCAGCCGATCTTCGACCAGGTCGGGACCCAGGTGGCCCAAGCCACGATCAGGCCCCAGGCCGACGACATTCAACTGGTCGAAATCCAGGTCAACGAACCGAGCACCGACTGGAAAATTCAGCTCATCAACGAGGACTCGGTCGAGCGCGGCCTGATCTGGGTGGTGGCCGGCACCGACAACGGCACCAAACAGCCCTGGATTCAGCTGCCAGCCGACAAGTCCTTCGGAGAGCTCGAGCATGGCACCTCCACGACCCAGACGGTGCAAGTCCGCAATTTCGGCACCGACGTGCTGACATTCAATGACACCCCCGGGCCGATAGGCAACAATGCCCACTTCAAACTCATCGAGTCGTCGGGTCCGGTACAGCCCAATAGATGCGGGACGTTCAAGATCCAGTTCACGGCCCCGAACAACGCTGGCACTAGTTCCGCGGTCAAGTTCGCTCCTCGCAACAACGATCCCGTCGCTGCCCACAGGAATTCCATCAACCTCTCCGGAAAATCGAAGAATGCCATCCCAACGCCACCGCCACCGGCATGCACGGCATGCACGGCATGCACGGCATGCACATCTTTCAAGGGGGACCTAGAGTTCTTCCCCGATAAGCCATGCCAGGACCCCGCATGCAAACACATAGGCTTTGCTCACAATTTCTAGGCTTCAACCTCGAGGCGACACCGCTTGCCGGGAAGGCTCTGAGCACGGTCCGATAGGACCAAGAACGAGAAAGTCGACCCGCTGCAACAGCGCGCATGACGCCTTCGATGACTTGGACATCGGCTGCCAACCCACGATAGCGACACCTACCGGTCACATCGTCCTGATCGATCTGAGCGGTGTGCGGTGTGACCGATCGACAGGCGCTCATGATGCATGCCGCTCAGTAAATATCGCCGTCCGCAATTATCACTTCGCACGGGGGAAGTCATCGGTGCTCCGACACCCAATCTTGATTACCGACGGTCACGTCCAGTTGTTGGTGCCCCAAGTAGTCGTGGACGAGTTCGAGCGCAACCGCGAGAACGTTCAAAAGATGTTGACCACCAGCTTGACCGACCGTTTCAAGGCCATCCGGCAAGAACTCGCCGCCTACGCCGACATGGACTACCGCAACGAGGAACTCAGACTGTTCGACAAGTGGGCGCACCAAGTGACACTCAGCGGCGCCCTGACCCTTCGCAACTTCGAGGCCATATGCGCACTACTGGAGACCAGCAAGCGAATCCAGCCATCGACCGACGAACGAGAGCGAGTAGTGGCACGAGCGTTGGCGAAGGTCGCGCCCTTCCACCGGCAACGCAACAGCGTCGCGGACGCGCTGCTGATCGAGATGTATGCCACAGCCCTGACCACGGCCAATCCCGGTGACACATTCGCGTTCGTGACGTCGAACTCCCTCGACTTCTGGGCCATCCAGGGCGACCAGCGCCAGCCTTATGACGACTTCGCGGAGATTTTCGCAGCTGAACTCTCGACGTAAAGGCTCAGGGTCGACGGACTCGAACAATGCCTGCGCGACGAGTTCAATGGCTACCTGGACGAACTCGTCGCCGAGATGTGGTTCCCAGACGACCCACGCGGGCTGAACGAGATCCTTGCCGCTGAAAGGGAGATCGACAAGGTGTGGTACGAGCGTTCACTGCGGCATGACCGCGAGTTGATCGCCGAAAGGCAAGACCGAAGAACTCGCGAAGCACGAGCGCGTCGCTCGTCAGGGACGTAAAGGGATCGAGGAAACCTACGGTATCGAGAATCTCGGGCCGTACGACGCCTTCGAGTTGGGAATGCTCATCGGCAAACTGTCGGCATTGCGTTGGGTACTGGGTGACGAATGGGACTTCCTCGACACCAAACGAACGGGTCACCCGTCCAGGCGATCCCTTGCTGGCTCTGTCTGTCGAAAAACATGTCGGTGCCTGGCATTACGCTGACTGCTCGTGACGACCATCGGTCCATTCTGGACACCTCGCAGCGAGGACGAACTGCGCACCGCAGTGGCAGGCAACCTGTTGGTCGAAGACCACTACCGCGATCTCAAACGAACCGTCGATCCTGGCAGATCGGCAAACAAGAAGATCGCGTGCGACATCGCCGCCTTCGCGCTCGACGGCGGCACCATCATCATCGGGGTAGACGAAGGTGACCTCGCAAAGGGCACATCACCGAGTCTGTCTCCAGTCGAACTCAAGGGACTACCCGAACGAATCGAGAGCATCGCCACCACCGCGGTACACGAGCCCGTCCGGATCGCGACGACCGTGATCGTGGCAGACGGTCAACCTGGACACGGCTATTTGCTGGTTCATATCCCACAGTCCCCGCGCGCGCCACATATGGTCGATGGCCGCTACTACGGGCGCGGCAATGTGGAGAATCGAGTCCTGCCCCACGAGGAAGTGTTGCGCTGGCACCAACTCCGCTTGGCGGGGCAGAAGGACGTCCTCGCCGAAACCCGCTCCGCGCTTGAGGGACTCGGACCGCGGAAGGGGCGCGACAGTATCGTGGTGATCCTCGCCGAGCCGCTCGGCGCACCCGACGACCTCCTCGTTCCCCTCATCGAATCAAACGCCTGGCAGCGTCCTGTGTTGGACCTCATGCAGGCTGTCGCCCGACCCGAGCACCGCGAATGCTCGCCGAACCTGGTCGATGCCCACGGATTCGGACGACGAGCCAACGGTGTCGCCATCACCACCGGCATGTACAACGGTCGACGATGGGAAGGCGATGGCGGCGCGGCCGAGATTGCATTCCACGAGAACGGCACCCTGCTGCTGGCATCCGAGCGTCCGGTATTCACCGCTCAGTTCCAGAATGTGAATCCACGTCCACCCGACACCGAGGTCGTCTTCGAGAGCCTGATCATCAACCACACCGACCTGCTCATCCGTCTGGCGGCTGTCGTCGGCCAACAGTACGGCTTCACTGGTACGTGGCGGTTCGGATTGATTATCACTGGTCTACGTGGGGCCCGTTCTTACACCAGAAGCGCGCATCGCCACGGACCGGAAGGGGAGCCCTACACCGCGGACAACTACGAACGCGCTACCGGGGCGACGTTGCTCGACCTCACTGACCGTCCTCGCGCGGTCGTGAAGTCGCTGTTGGCCACACTGCTGCGGGGCCTCGGTGCGTATCGGGAGCAGGAGTTCACCGACTGAAATCGAACTTCGAATACCCCGCAGAACATTTGATGCAGATGTGCTGCTTGCGGAAGCAAGGTTCCGACGAGCTATTTGTCTTGCCAATTCTTGATTCGCTTACGGATCAAGAATATGAGCCCTCCCCAGCACCCGACTGCTACGATTGCCAAGAAGAACAGCAAGCTCTGCGCATCGTCACCCCACCGATCTCCGTCCTCTGGGTTCAGGAGACGGTGAAAACCAGTCCCTGCACCAATCGAACAGATAAAGCCAGCAATGACAAGGACCAACTCAGGTGCGCAACCGATCGGCTGGTCACCGCGCGTAGCTGCACGCGAGGGCGACCAACTAGAGGATATCGTCGAGGGTTTCGGTGGTGGAGCGGACGTAGGGTTAGCGCTATTGACCAAACTGCTGGCTAGCCGGTTTTCCGGACGAAGATCGCCGGTCGGCTCATAGGTGAACAGAGCGATGCCTGAACTCATCGCGTACTCATGTGCCTGTTGCGAGTAACCAGTTGCCGAGAAGAAGAGCAGTTTACTGCTGAAGTCCGCACCTCGCGCACCGAAAAGCCGTTGCAACTCCGGTCTTCCGGTCACGCCTCCACGCCACTTGACCTGGGCAACCGCGTTTGATGCCCGCACATCGATACCGCCGTCCGCACCACCGGTTGTGGCAACTGCGTCGAAGAAGCCCAACTCGCGCATCTTTCTTGCCGCGTTCTGTTCAGCCTGCGCAGGTGTCCTGATGTACTCCACGTGCGGGATCTTAGCCTCGATCCTTGTAGGACACGAATGTTATCAAGTCCTCTCGCTCTGGTGGACCGAGGACCGACTCGAGATCTAACAAATCTCGATAGTTGGCGAATATCACTGCGAACTCGCATATTTGAGCGCCGACCGCGCGGCCGGAATTTGCGATGGTTCTCGAACCAGACGGAAATCTCGTTCCGAAAACTGGCAGTGTCTGTAAACCGGGGGGAGTCTACTCATTTCCTGGACTTCACGGGTGCCGTGTCCGACTCGTCCTGCGTGACTTCAGTCCTCGCGCGTGACGGGCCACGGAACAGCAATAGTGCAGCGGACTGTGGGGTAACCGAGGTAGAGGTTGAAGGGCGTCGTAGGCGGTGGTCGCTGCTTGCGTCCTCGTGGCTCAGGTAGTTGGTGGTGTCGGGGTTCCGAAGCGAGGGCGACGGTCGCGACTCCGGGGGCGATGTCGGGGTGGCAGTTCACTAGCGGCGAGGCAGCATTTCCGTCACAAGTTGGTAGCTTTTGTTGTTCCAGGTTGCAGCTTTGGTGCGTAAAGCGACGGAGAGCGGACGCGGCCAGCCCGGTGCGAGCCTCCCGCTCGACAAGCTTCTGGTTGATGTCGACCTACCTGGCGTCGGCGGCGTTGGAACGACTCACGTTGAATTGCTACGTACAAGGTATGGCCACGAGACGGTGCACAGGGTGCCGTGCAATATGGTCAAGTCTTCTGACTGACTAATTTCTCACAAACATATCGGTCGGTATGTGAGTTTAGTCCGTCATGAGCATTCGTAAACGGCCTGGTGGGCAGATGGTTTAGATTAGGCTTGACACGCTGGATGGTAGTTAATGAGGCGGTAAGACAGCATGGATCCGTTGACAGTGATCATTACAGCGTTGATCGCGGGTGCTGCGGCTGGCGGTCAGGATGCGGCATCGGCGACGGTGCGAGAGGTCTATCAAGCGATTCGGCGCAGAGTCAGCCGTGGAGGCGACGATCCTGATGTCAGGACCGCGCTTGAAGCCAACGAAGCAACGCCTGGCGGAAACGTTGCGGCGCTGGAAGCAGCTATTGCCCGAATTGGCGGCGCAAACGACAGTGAGTTGCAGACTTTGGCGGCACAGCTTCTGAGCGCATTGCCTCACTCGGAAGCCGACCGTGCGCGACACCTTGTCGATCTTCGGCACGCACAGGTGGCAGTGCAGTCAGGCGACAACAACACTCAAAACAACACATTCAACTAATGGCGCCTGCATGGGTTTTCGACATTCGGGGTTCGGATGAAAAAGCAAATTGCACTTCAGCATGGTGACGGAAATATTCAGAACAATTTCTGGTCCGAACGTCGCAGATGGCTAGTCGCCATCTGCACAGCCATATTGGTTGTTGTAACCGTGTCGGCGGGAGTCATCATCTGGCTACAGCAGCCGGATCATGCCGTTGCCGAAGAGCATGCCAAAGAGACTGATCGCGACAAGAGGGACAACGCAACGCCTCCAGCGCGCGCAGAAGGGGTAATAGGGCCCCAAAATTCTCCAGGCTCCAAAGTATCGCCAATAGCTGTCGAAATGGACGGTGACGATGCGCCACTGGCGGCCGTCGCGCAAGATTGGCCGAAAACCGGCTTCCCCGTCTACGATCCCCAACGTCCTGGGCTACTTAACGCTTCTCTCTACTTCAAGATAACTGGCCAAAATTTTACACCAGTACAAATAATTAGCCTTACCGCAAAAGTACTGGAAAGGAGGCCGCCACCATCTGGGACCATCTTGACAGTCGGCTCACAAGGCGTAACCGACGCGCAGGAGATCGGCTTCGACCTTAACGCTGGTGACGTACTCGAAGCGAAATCAATATTTTCTGGAAAATACACCGAATTCGATTATATCAAGACCCATGCTGTCACGCTGGCGCTGGATGAGACGATAGCTTTCAAAGTCGATGTGCGGGCGGATCAATGCGACTGCAAGTTTGTCGTAAATATAGGATTCGAAGACGGTCGCTCACTGGTTATTGACGATGGTGGAAATCCCTTTCGGTTTATCACAATGTCCAATCACTACGATCGAGCATATACTCCAATGTCCGACCCTGCGTCGGCTGGAGGAAAAATGCGATATCGACTTTGCGCATACCCTGAGGAATGCTCTCGGAACTATCTCGGACCATACAGGAAGTGACTCTTTTATTTCGTTTGTAAACTACTAGACTGCCGACATCAGGGGGTCGCCTTGCTGCAAGTAACTTCATCCAGCAGGGGAACTATCCCTTCGGGCAACGCTTTCGTATCCGACTCCTCCCCTTGGAAATCAGGTGACTTCAACCTGACCTGTCCTGTAGGTCAGGTTGCTCATCCCAGATGCCGTCGTCATCGATTCATGGTGGTTCAAGCCACGCGACCTGCGCTTCGCACGAACTGGAATCCGAAACTCGCGCGCCGTCGAGATCTGGTGCGACGTTCCCGCCGACCTGGCCAAGACTCACTACTCAAACAGAAACCGTTCGGCTCTCCCCCGGACCAGCGGCACCTCGCCGAGGGGCTGTCGTCCGGAGTTTCTGGGGCGGGCAGTGGAAGTCGATGTCCGACGAGCACTGCGTGGTGCAGGCGCGCTGCGGCGCCGACCCACATGTAATCATCGCCCCCGCGCATTAGCCTTGACCGGCTACGGCGGTGATAATAGGACGGTGGCAGTTGTGCCCTACCGATTCGACCCACGCGACACTGCTGAGGCACTGTTCGGCGCGGAGCTACGCGCCCGCCGCGAAATGGCGAGACTCTCACTGCGCCGACTAGCTCCGATGGTGTTGGCCAGTCATGATCTGCTGGCTCGGATCGAGAAGGCGCAGCGACGTCCGCAACCTGATCTTGTCGACCGTCTCGATAACGTTCTCGAAGCCAACGGTGTTCTTCGTCGACTGGCCGCGCCTTTCACCGATGGAGTCCTGGTGCCGCGAGTTGTGGTCTTGGACCCAGATGCTGCGGTGCCTGTTCTGCGCGCGCTGATCGCGAGGGTGCGTGCAGCCGATCACACGATGGCTACTGCACATCTCGACGATCTCGCTGCCCACGCCCGCGCAGCTCAGCAGCTTGCCTCGCGGCTGGATTCCGCGCGCCAGCGGGCGTTGGGTCGTCTCATCGCTGAGGCGCACCAGTTGTCGGGGTGGATGTTGTTCGATCGCGGCAGCGTCGCGCTGGCCGAGAAGGCTTTCGCTGCTTCACGACTCGCGGCTGAACAGGCGGGTGCTTTGGATCTACTGGCGTTCATCGGTGGCCCGAACGCGGCGTTCGTCAGCACCTGGTCCGGCGAGCCGGATCGTGGTGCCGAACGCGCCTACGGAGCCTTGTCGTGGGCTCGCCGGAGCGGCAATCGCCGCTTGTCGGCCTTCGTTCTGACGATGTCCGCCCGTGCGCACGCCCGCCTAGGGGAATCCGAGTTGTGCACGCAGATGCTCACGGAAGCGGAGTCGGAGCTGTCTCGACATCGTCCGGACCAACCGGATCCGCCGTGGTTGGAGGTTTTCGATGCTGCCGCGTTGGCCGGGCATCGAGGTTCGTGCCTGCTCGATCTCGGCCACCATGGTCACGCGATAGACGCCCTACAAGAGCAGGCTTCGGCCGGTAGCGCTGAGCGGTTCGTCCGCAACCGCACCATCTGGTTTCTCGAGCAAGCAGATGCGCAACTACGTCTCGGTCAACATGAGGCTGCCGCCCTCACTGTCGATGACGCGATAACTCGGCTCGGCAGCGGAGCTGTCTCACCGCGGGTTCGGCGGATGTTCTGTGCGATCGAGCTCGTCTTGTGTGCCTGTGGTGACCCCGCTGTCACCCCGGTCGCCGATCGGCTGCTCGAATTCAACGCGGTGAACGCGTGAACGGGTAGGTAGCCCAACGCATCTCGATGCCACTTCCTGCATCGGTCACGAGCAAGAGTTCGCCCTGGAATCGTCCGTGCGCGGCGCGGAATCGTCCGGGTCCTTCTTCGACGAATCGGGTATCGGTCGTTGCTGGAGCACTGGCCAGGTAGGCATGCAAGCCGTCGATTTCCCACCGGAACACCGTTTCGTCGGCTTCGGACCACCAACTGCCCAGCAACGGCGAGATGTGCGCAGGACACGTCGCAGGACGCCACTCAGGGGTAGGCGGGGAGGGTTGTTCGGCGATGGCCTCGCGCAGTATGTCGGTGGCCAGATCGCCGGGGGTGACACCGCGGGTGATGTTGGTCAGCACCGTGACCGCCATGCCAGTGGGGCGATCGAGGACGAGTGCGGATTGGAAGCCGGGCATCGCTCCGGTGTGGCCGGACACGACAGTGTCGTCACGCCGCTCCAAGATCAGGCCCAGACCCCATCCTCTGGTCCATCCCGCCGTGTCGACCATGACGTGCAGGGTATGCATCTTCTCGATCACGTTGCCGGGTAGCACTTCTGGTTCACCACCGGTGAGTACATACCCCCACCGCAGGAGATCGCCGGCGGTCGACCACATCTGTCCGCCCACCCCGACAGCGCCTTGATCCATCACCGGTTCGCGATGCACGGTAGCCACGAACGGATCCAGCCGGTATCCGATCATCGCGTCGTCAGGCCGGTTCCAACAGGTGTGCTCCAGCCCCAATGGTTCGAGCAGCGTTGCGGTGATCGCGGATTCACACGATCGCCCGAGGATGGATTCGATTACTTGGCCCAAGATCGCGTAGCCGAGATTGGAGTAGTGCCAGCGTTGTCCAGGCTGGGCCACGAACTCGACCCGGGAGAACATCTCACGGAGCTGAGTGGGCGAGGGGCCCTGCATGCTCTCCCACATATCGGTGGGGGCTTCCCGTTGCAACCCGCTGGTATGCGACAACAACATGCGCAGCGGAACATGCCCGAACGGTGTCCCCGGGAGAAACTTGGCGATCGGGTCATCCAGGCCCATTGCTCCACGCTCGGCGAGCAGCAGCGTCAGCGCGGCGGTGAAGGTCTTGGTGATCGAGCCGATGCGATAGCAGCTCTCGCTGGTGGCGACCTGCTTGGCTTCGACATCGGCGTAGCCCGATACTGCGACAGCTCGCACGACGCCGCCGAGGCCGACCGCCACGAGCACACTCGGGATCCCCGCGCTGACCTGGATGTCGGCTACACGCGAGGAAAGCCTGGTCTGGAAGTCGCTGTCCATCGATTCCTTCCCGTCGCACCCAGGATCGCACACGCGCAGATCGGGGCGTGTGGACAAATTTTCTGTCCACAGCAAACACCTTCCTTCAGCTCGCGACAGCAGCCACGCTGAAGTCCAACGCTCGGGCCGGCCGGTCAGTTGCTTCCTCGCCCCAGCTTGGACGCAACCAGCCCACCGGATCGGCCGACAAATGCTTCGCCTATGAGGTCTGGACCACCTCGTCGTCGCCGGGTGCCGAACCCGAAACAAGGAGGCTCTCGAAATGCATACCCACCGACCAGTCCTGTTGCACGCAACTCACCCCGCCGGGCAAAAGCAAGCTATCCCGCACAGTTGCCACGCATCCGCCGCGATGCTGTGCATTGCAAGAACACACCAGTAGTCGGGGACACCGTGATGTGGATCGGATATGCCCGCTCGGAACTGGTTCCCCGCAACGCCGCCAACCCGCTACACCGCCTGATGTTCGACTACGCCGCACGCTACGGATTCGGCCGAGGCCAAGTCGTATTCGAGCCTCTCGCGCCCGAACTGCTGGTACACAATCTGCTTACCGAACTCGATCGCCGTGACCCTTCCGCGACCGTGGTGAGCCGACTGCGCGAAGTCGCCCACTCGTGGAGTGTGGATCTCGCTCCGGTTTTCACTCCCGCGCGACGCGCCGAGGTGTTGTGGCAGGTCATGGATTCGATCGCGGACTCGGGGGGCGGGCGTCTCATTGTGCCTTCTCGCGAACATTTGGCCAACCTCGGCCCCTCCGGCCGAGCGGCGGTCACACAGCTGACCCGCATGAGGACAGTCGGAGTCCACTTCCTCGACTCGGCGCCCGCGCCCGACGCCCAGGTCCGCAGCCAGCCTCCCGCATTATCCGGGTCGGCCGAGCGGATTCTGGTCGAATCCAAGATCGGCGTGATCCCGACCGTAGCCCAGCTCGACGCGCTCACAACCCTGTCTCAACTCGGATGGACCGAAGTCATCGAGACGGTCGACGCCACATATCGCGCGTTGATCAACGACCCCGACATCACCAGCCAACCGGCCGAGGACTTCAAAATCTTGCCCGACGCCAGACCCGCTGTCATTCGACTGCTCACCACAGCCACAGGACAGTTGATCGTCGAACTCGAAGAACCACGTCGGCCCTCGGACCAGATCGCGAACTCAGTGACAGCGGCGTGCGCGGACACCCAACGGTTCACCAACCACGAACGGACCTTCACACGCTGCACCCTGGCCATACCAGCGCCCGCCTCCGATGCAGTCCTTGGAGATCGATGATGGGCGCCACCGACACGGTCGCGACACCGAACGACGGACAGGACAGCGTTCACCCCGCCGCTATGCACGGGCTGTTGCAGGCTCGGGAACTCTTGCTGGCTATCGCCGGACAGTTGGAGCACGGTTCCCCTTTGATCGGGTGGGCACGCGAGCTCGCCGATCTCCACTCCACCAGCATCACGGCAATCATCTCCCCCGTGCGCAGACCCGCCGACTTCGACGCCGATGCGACGCACATCCGAATCCGCGCAGTCATCAGCCTGATCGATGACTGGTCGATATTCCACCTTCCTCACCCAGCCACCGCGCGACGCCACACCCACTCCCTCGGGGAAGTGATCAGCCACGTCGCCGAAACCTATGCCCAGGTCCAATGGACACTGCGCCACAGCAACAGCGCCGAACACCGGCACGACGCAGCGGTGCGCTTCGCACAGGTGCAACGGGGATATGCCGACCTGATCGGTGAGATCAAGGCAATGCGAGTCGAGTTCGCTGCAAGCTGGCGCGTCCCCCAACCCATCCCGTGAGCGATCCTCGAACAGAAGACACACGATTCACGTGCACACAAGACCTCAACCCGGTCGGGCCACCAGAACTCTGGACTGGACGTCGAATTCGCACGAACCCCCCACTCGGGGCGCGTTCCTGGGCGAGCGGCAATCAGTACGGACGTGACTGGCCGATCTCCGATGATGAGACCACCCGGTCATCAAATCTGTCACCGTGAAATTGCCGTGGACGCGCGCCTCTGTCGCGCCCCAGCGGTGCCAGATCCAGGTCAGCAGCTCATTCGCGCCGATTCCCAACGCGCTATGCAGAACAGCTCGGCATGTTCGCAGGGGTGATCGGTCTCGTTCGACTGCGCGTTTGAGCTGGAAGCACGACCACGATCGGGCCGGCGAATGAAGCTATTTCGCCGTTGTCAACAGCCTTCTCGGCCTTACTGATTCGTTGGCCAAGTGCGGGATCGAAACGACTCTGGCGGTATGAATCTGCGCGATGGGGTCACCGAAAGCACCGGCCGAAGATTCGCGCCGTCATCAGCCCACGGATACCGCAGGGATGCACTGTCTACGGCTAGGCTGAGTAGTCGAAACGCGGCGATGTACGGGTGGTGTTGTCCCGACAATCAGGGTTGGGTCGGCGGCCCGACCGCGTGGGGGATCAGGGAATCGACTGTGTTCACGATCGAACGGAAGGTGTGTTGTTGAGCCACGCGCAGCAAGGATCGGTGGTGGTCGAGCTGCTGACCGAACCTACGCCGGACATAGTGGCGGCGTTGGGCGGGCTTGTCTCGCAGTTGTCCACCTCAGCACCGCCGCTGAGTCTGGCCATGCTGGAGCAGATCGTGAATTCGCCTGCCACCCGCTTGTTACTCGCGCGCCACGACGGCGACGTGGTCGGCGCGTTGACGTTGGTGTTGTACGCGATTCCAACGGGGCTGCGGGGAAGGATCGAGGACGTCGTGGTCGACCGCGCCTTGCGGGGCCGGGGTGTCGGTGCGGCGTTGACCGAGGCCGCGATCGAACTGGCCCGCGCCACCGATGTGCGCACTCTGGACTTGTCCTCGAGTCCTGCCCGAGAATCGGCGAATCGCCTGTATCGGCGTCTGGGTTTTGCTGCCCGCGACTCCGTGGTCTACCGGTTGCAGCCGTGACCCGGCCGACCCGGCATATGTCGCGCAAGCGTAGCCATCACAAGCGATTCCAGCGATTGCTGCTTGTCTGCGGCCCGTATTGTTCATACCTACTCGCAAAGGAAGCATTCGTGAATGAACCGCAGTCGTCGGTTGAGGAGCAGATTCGTACTGCTGCTTTGACTTTGGCTTCGATCGCCAACAACGGTTTGGTGTTCGCTACCGATGTGTTCGACCGGCAACGCTATGAGCAGACCAATGCGATTTCGATGCAGTTGCTGTCGTTGATCAGCGCCGGTACTCCGCAGCAGTTGAACGAGATCGTGTCCTTGGAGTCGGGGTACATGACCCCCAAGGTCGATGTGCGTGGGGGTGTGTTCGACGAGGCGGGCCGGATCTTGCTGATCCGTGATCGCAGCGATGAGCGGTGGACGTTGCCTGGTGGGTGGTGCGACATCCTCGAGCCGCCGTCACAGGCGATCGAGCGGGAGGTCGAGGAGGAATCGGGTCTGGTCGTGCGCGCGGGCAAGCTGGTGGCCTTGCTGGATCGTGATGTTCAAGGCCACCAGCCGGTATTCCCGTATCACGTCTACAAGCTGTTTTTCCTGTGCGAGAAGATCTCCGACGGTGAACCCAGCCCTGTCGAGACGATGGAGGTGGGTTGGTTCGATGTCGAGGAGCTTCCCGAGTTGTCCACGACACGGGTTCTCGCGAGCCAGATCCGATTGCTGCATGAGCATTGGGGCAAGGCCGAGTTGCCCACGGTGTTCGACTGACCTGTTGGATCGGCCCCCGCTATTGGGGCGCGGTCGAACGGTTCGCGTGTGCGAGCCGTTCGACCGCCGCGTGCGGGTCCGCGTCGGCAGCGCGGAAGACGCCGCTGGCCGCGACGAGTGTGTCGATTCCGGCGGCGATCACGTGTGGTGCGGTGTGGTCGGTGATTCCGCCGTCGGCGACGAGTTCGGTGGTGTCGAGGAACCGTTCGGTCAACAGCGCGCGCAGGGTTTTGATCTTCGTGACGACGGTGGGGTCGAACGTGCTGGTGCCGGGTTGGCTGGTCATCAGGATGACGAAGTCGAGTCGGTCCAGATGCGGTTCGAGCCGGTGCAGTGGCAGGTCGGGGTTGAGGACGAGTCCTTTTCCGATGCCTGCGGATTGCAGCGTGTCCAAGGCGGTGGCGATCTGGTCGCAGGCGTCGACGTGTATCGACACCCGTTCGACGCCGATGTCGATCAGCGCGTCGAGGTAGCGTTCGGGTCGCAGGGTTTGCAGGTGTATGTCCAGGGGCATGTGGGTGCGTTCGCGCACCGCGGCGATGGTGCGTAGCCCGAAGTTGATGTCGTCGGTGTAGTGCCCGTCCATGACATCGAGGTGCAGATACGGCACCTCGATGCGCTCGACGTGAGTGATCGCGGTGTCGAGGTTGAGCGGATCGGCTCCGAGCAGCGCAGGCGCGACGCGAATAGTCATGTCGTGGAGTTCCTTTCGATGTCGATGACTGCGGCTTCGAGACGATCGCAGACGTAGTCGATGTCTGGTTCGGTGAGATCCGGTCGCATCGGCAGGCACAGGGTCGTCGCGGCCTGCTGCTCGGCGTTCGGGTAGTGGTGCCGCGCGAACGGCTGCCCGGCGAAGGCGGGTTGGCGGTGGATGGGGACCGGATAACGCACCACGGCATCGACCCCATCGCCGCGCAGACGCTTCACCAGGGTGTCGCGGTTGGGCACTTCGACCTGGAACAGGTGGTGGACGTGATCGCCGGGCGGCTGTGCAGGCGCGGACACGGTAAGTCGTGGGTCGGTGAGTCTTTCGTGGTAGTCCAGTGCCACGCGGGCGCGCGCTTGGTTCCATTCGTCGAGGTGGTCGAGTTTGCTGTGCAGGATGATCGCTTGGAGCGCATCCAGTTTCGAGTTCATTCCGACGGTGACATGGTTGTCTTGTCCGTCCTGTCCCAGTCCGCGCAAGATCCGGAGTTGCTCGGCGAGTTCGTCATCGCTGCTGGTGACAGCACCGGCGTCTCCGGCTGCGGCCAGGTTCTTACTCGGATGGAAGCTGAAACACCCCAGCGCACCGAAGGTTCCGACTCGTTGCGTGCCCCACCGGGCGCCGACGGCTTGGGCGCAGTCTTCGATGAGTAGCAGGCCGTGTCGGTGGGTAAGTGCGGTGAGCCGGTCCATGTCCAGGGTCCGGCCGAACAGGTGCACGGCGATGATCGCGCAGGTCCGCGGCCCGATCGCGGCCTCGACCGCGTGCAGGTCCATCAGATAGGTCCCGGGTTCGCTGTCGACCAGGATCGGTGTCGCACCGACAGCGACGATCGCGGCAACGGTGGCGTGGAAGGTGTTGGCGACGGTGATCACTTCATCACCGGCCTCGACCCCGGCCGCGGTGAGTGCCAGCACAAGAGCATCGGTGCCGGAGTTGACACCGACCACGTGCGCGGCACCGAGGTAGTCGGCGAACGCCTGCTCGAATCGCTCGACCGACTCCCCCAGGATGTAGTCGCCCTCGAGTAATGCTCGCCTGATTCGGGCTTGGACGGTGTCGGGGTCGGGGAACTGGGCCGGGTAGTTGTAGCGGGGAACCTTCACGACTGCGCGCTCGGGCCGGAGGTGATGTGGACGACTGCTTTGCCGAGGTATCCGCTGGTCGCGGCGGCGGTGAGGTAGGCGGGCGCCTCGGATAGTTCCAGTCGCCGGGCGATCAATCGCTGCGCGCAACCCGCGAGCGACCACTGCCCTGCTGGGACGGGGGCGCTGAGCAGGGTGAGTGCTTCGGTGAAGTCGGCGCGGGTGGCGCCGTAGGTCCCGGCGAGGGTGAGTCGTTTACCGGGGACGGCCCCGGCCTGGGTCAGTTCGTGGCGGCGGATCTGGTCGATGTCGAGGCCGTGCAGCCGGTCACCGGGCTGGGTTCCGGCGAACAGCATCAGCAGACCCCCGTCGGCGAGCAATCGCACGCTGGTGTCCAGATACCCGGGTGAGGCGTGGGCGGTGGCCAGGATGACGTGTTCGAAACTCGTTCTACCGGGGTCGGTTTCGGCCACTTCGGGCGGGAGCGCACCACGGTCGAGCAGGAACCGGATTCTGTCGACGCGACGGTTGAACAGGGTGCACCGGTATCCGAGGACGAGCAGTGTCGCGGTGATCAGGGTGCCCGCGATCCCGGCTCCCACGACGGCCACCGGCGCGGAGAGGGGGGTGCCGCGATCTTCGGTGAGGGCCAGCAGGCGGCGCACGCAATGCACGACACACGCCAGTGGTTCACCCAGGACCGCGCTCTCGGTCGGCAAACCGGGCGGGGCCGGGACGAGCGCGGCACGGAGTTGGGTGGGTTCGGCGACGAGTTCGACCAGGTGCGCGAACCCGGAGCTGCGGTAGCGCAGCACCGGGTGCGGATCGAACAACACGGTACGTCCACGCAGGTCCGCCAGCGCCTGTGGGGCGTCCAGGACGGTGCCGAGGATTTCGTGTCCGAAGTCGCGTCTGCCGAATCGTTCCCCGCGGATCTCACGCAGATCCGATCGACACACCCCGACCACACGAGGAGCCAACAGCACCGTCTCGCCCTCGGATTCCGAACTGTCATAACGAGTTTGGGCGGTGGTGAGGAAGGCGAGGCCGTCGGCGTGGTCGATGCGCTGATAGGTGTAAGTGTTCATCGGAGCTGCCTGAGGTGTTGAGCGACGCTGGTGTGGATGTCGGCGGGCCGTGTCGGTTCGGTCATGGTCGGGTCGATGACGACCTTGATGTGCTCACCGCGTGCGCGGTCCCGCGCGGCGAGCGCGGGGATACGGGTCGCGGCCTCCTCCAGGGAGATCACGTGAGTAACCAGTGCCCCGTAACGTGCGGGATCATCGATAAGCAGGCGCTGGGCCGCGTCGAGTTGCTGTGGGGAACTGCCGCGATGCCCGGTCACCCAAACCGGCTTTCCCGTCGCGGTGCTCACCAGCTCGCTCGCGCTTCCTCGGGTGTGTCCACACACGTTGCGCCGTCGAATCGCCGCGAGATCCACGCCGGGCAGATCAGGATGGTCGAACGCGGCGGGGATACCGCCGAACAGATTCAAGACCCCTCCAGGGCGCAGGCATGTGAGGGCGCTGTCGAGGGCGGGGTGGGCGGCTTCGCGAGGCAGGCACACGATCGCGCCGTCGGCGCTGTCCGCAGCGGCGTGTGTACGAAGTTCTGCCGTGCCCAGGATGGAACGTCCGGTGAGGAATTGCGCCCGTTCGGGCCGAGGCTGGATCAGCTCGATCCGATACCCCAACCGCTCTCCGGTGAGGGCCAGTAGCAGTGCGGCGCTGCCCGCACCGAAGATCGCCACCCGCCCCGGCGGGCGCAGGTGCTCGCCGATCAATTCCCACCCGTAGAGGGCGGTAGCGAGCGGTTCGGTCAGCGGTGCGAGGTCCAACGGCAACAGATCCTGCGCGACCACAACCTGATAGGGGTGACCGCTGCTGCTGGTGAAGTAGTCGCGCAGCAGACCGTCGTAGCTGTGCCCGAGGATCGTGTCCTGGTCGTGCCGGTCGACCGGGTCGAAGATCTCACACACCGGGATCGTCTCGCGGTCGGTGTCGGGTAGGCGGAGCCCGATGCCTTCGTGCCCCAGAATTCGAGCTCGGTCACCGCGGGCGCCGCGTTGGATCTGTAGGTCTGTTCCGCATACTCCTACCCGCAGCATCCGGTGCGTTGTCCCCGCGCTCGGATGGAACCTGTTGCGCCGCAGTTGAAGAGTGGTTCCGGTGCGCACGAGTGCACGGTTTTCGAGCGAGGCTTCCATGATGCTCACTCTCGCCCGAGCCGGACATGGAGGGGGTGCAGTGCGTGTGCGGCGTCGATGAGTTCCTCGACGCGGATGTCTTGGGCGAAGATGGCGGTTCCGATCTTGGTGAGCAGGGGGATGTTCTGGCGTCCGTCGCGGTGTCGGGTCGAGTCGGCCAGTCCGGCGGCGAGGAGGTCTCGGTTCAGGCAGGGATGTGTCAACGGCAGCCCGATCCGTGCCATGAGAGTCAGGACGCGGGTGAGGGATTGCTCGTCGATGAGTGCGCGGTGGTGGGCGATCAGGCACGACAGCGCCATATCGATCGCGACGGCTTCCCCGTGGAAGAGCATCGGCGTGGCGGCCAGTTCGAACGCGGGGCTGAAGGTGTGCCCGAAGTCGGGCAGGCGTTGCAGATCCTCTTCCCACAGGTTGGGTTCGAGTTCGGCCAGGATCGCGGTAATCGCGGCGTCGATCACCGGCCCGCTCACCGTGGCGTCGGCCGCGAAGTCGTGTGCGCTGACCCATTCGCGGTGAATCACCTCGAACAGGGCATGGTCTTTGACCAGTGCCATTTTGATGATTTCGGCCATTCCATTGGCGATCTGCCGGGCGGGCAGAGTTGCCAGGAAGTCAGGATCGATCAGGGTGTGCGTGGCCGGAAAGTAGGTGCCGAGACGGTTCTTTCGGCCGTTGAAGTTAATACCGGTCTTGACCCCGACAGCGGCATCGACCATCCCCAACAGCGTGCTCGGCACCCGAATGTAGGGCACACCGCGCCGGTAGATACTCGCGGCGAACCCGACCAGATCGGTGAGCACCCCACCACCCACAACCACGACCGCGTCACGACGACGGCTGAGCCCGAACTTGTCGAACTCACGCACGATCCGCCCGACCGTGTCGGCGTTCTTGCCCGCCTCGCCCGTCTCGATCGGCAGCACCGTGTACGTCGCGGCGTGGTTGTCGAAGTAGCCGCGAATCCGGGCACCGTAGAGATGGCTCACCGTGGAGTCGACGATGATCAGAGATCGCCGGTTATCGATTCCCACAACGTCGGCCAGATCCGGATTCGCAGGCTCCAGGCAGCCGCGGGTGCGCCGGATCGCATACGACATCGCCTGTGTCGCATCAACCGACCATTGACGTTCCATTCCTCCTCACTCCTTTCCCGGTACTACCGAGCGCCCGCCGTCGAGTCGACGGCGCGCGTATTCGCCCGCCCCGCGCAGGGGATCGAGACCATCGGACATCCACCGGGAGATCCGGTCGCGGAACACCGTCGGCTGGTAGGTGGAGATCAGATACAGCCCGTCGGCCTCGGCATTGCGATACACACTCGCGAGGTAGTGCTCCCCCAGACTGTCGAGAACCCCACCGGCCAGCACAACCTGCTCGACCCGGGCATCGACCGCCATCAGATACAGCAACGCCCGCGCCAGAGGAGCGGTCACATAGTCGAGGAACGCCCGCGCGATCTGCGAGCCCGCGTCGAGTCCGGCGCGCAACCGCGCGAGCCGCGACCCCGTATCAGGGTCGGCCAATCCCAAGATGTCGGCCAGGCCCGCGAGTTGTTTGTCGATCGCGGTGCCCGAGGAGATCGCGGCGACGTGTCCGACAGTCCCGCAGTCGCACACCCGCGGCTCACCCCACAGTGACGAACCGGTCGTGAGGCTGGGGAGATGCCCGATTTCGCCCTGGACTCCGTGGACGGGATCCAGGTCCACCCAGCCGGTCTCGACGTTGATGGTGCGGGCGCCGATACCACTGCTCACCGTTACCGCGGTCAGGAATCTCGGGCCGCGTTCCCGCACGAGCGGGTTGCTGGCGATCGCGATCGCCAGGCTGGTGAGATCGTTGACGATCCACCACCGCAACGTTGGTTCGGCCGTGGACAACGCCGCCTCAAGGTCGACCGGATCGGTGCAGTCACCCCATAGCGGGGCACTGGCCAGCACTTGCCCGGTGTGGCCGTTGGTCGCCGCACCGATCGAGATCCCGACAGCCACAACCTCCGGCCGCCGCGCAGCCAACACCCGAGACCGGTCGAGCACATGTCGAATCATCAACTCTTGCAACGACGCCGCATTACTGCCGGTCCGCGCTCGCGTCACGGCCGGATGAATCTCGACCTCCAACAACACGCCATCGGCGTCCAGGATCGCCGAGCGCCACCAGGTGCCACCGAGATCGAAAACGATCACCGGACCGAGCGCTTCCCGCCTCACGATCGGGTTCCCGCCGCCGGCTCGTCGACAAGCAGATAGCCATCATCACCCAGGATCACCGCCGCCGGAGACAAAGGGGTTGCCGCACTGCGGATCGCGGCCACGGCGGCAGCTTTGGCTGGTCCCATCGCGAGGATGAGCCGGGTCGGCACCGCCCTGAGATACGGCACGCTCAAACTCACGCGCGCCTGGCCGTCGCACGTCGTCGCGATCGCGCGTTCGGGACGCTGCGCGTCGAGGTCTCGAGGAAAGATCGATGCGGTGTGGCCGTCGATACCCACGCCCAGAATCGCGATATCCGGCACACCCACCGGGCGCACGACCGACAGTTGTTTGTCGTAGAGGGCCGCGATCTGCTCGGCCGGCCCATCCGGGATCGGAAACCAGTTCGGGCGATTTCCACGCTCACCATTCGTTGTGAGGCCGAAGATCTCCTCGATCCCCGCCGAACTGCGGACACCGGAATCGACAAGCATGCGTTCGTCGGTCTGAACAAGACAGATTCGTGTCCAGTCCACGTCCAAACAAGTCAATCGCCGGTAGGTCTCCACCGGGGTCGAGCCACCCGTCACCGCGAGCACGCATTCACCCCGGTCGGTGATCGCCTCCTCGATCTTCGCGCTCACTATCTCAGCGGCGGCCACGGCGACGGTCCCGGCGGTTTCCAGTACTCGGCAGGTGAACGACATCGGGTACTCCCTACCGGCCATTCGCAGATGCGGGGACGCGGGTCAGCTGCACCGGTAGTTCCTGGTGGCCGTGGCTGATGAAACTGTCCAGCGTCGTCAAGGACGCCGGTTCGACGGCGAGCGTCAGGTCCGGGAACCGGGCGAACAGAGCGGGCAGCGCTACCGTGGCTTCGAGACGGGCCAGTCCGGCACCGAGGCAGTAGTGCGGTCCGTAGCCGAAACTCAGATGTTCGGTCGTCGGTCTGCTGGGATCGAATTCGTCGACGTCGGGACCAGACGGGATCGCGGTGCGGTTGGCGGCGGCGATCGCGGCGATGATGGGATCACCGGCGGTGACATGCTGGCCCGCGATGTCGAAATCGGTGACCGCGTAGCGCAGGGGCAAGGTCGCGACCGGTGGCGCGTAGCGCAGTGTCTCCTCGATCAGATGCGGCCATTTCACGGTATCCGCGCGGATTCGAGCGAGGAGTTCGGGCCGGGTCAACAGCTCATAGATCGCCTGGTCGAGCAGGTTCACCGTCGTCTCGAACCCAGCGGTGATCACCAACAGCAGTGTGTGTACGAGTTCTTCCTCGGTGAGCCGGTCGCCCTCGTCACGGTGATCGATCAGCAGACTGGTCATGTCCTCGCCCGGCCTCTCGCGACGCAGCGCCACGAGAGTGGTCAACAACTCCACCATCTCGGCGAAGGTGAGGGCCGGATCGCGCGCAGGGGCCGTGGAGAAGATCTCCTCCACGCACACCCGCAACCGTGGCTGGAGCAGATCGGGCACGCCCATCAATGCGGCAATCACCCGAACCGGCACCTGGGCGGCGAATTCCTCACGCAGATCGACCACCTCACCGTCAGGACGCGCGGCCAACACGTCGAGGAGGTCGTTGACGATCTGATGGATCTGTGGCCGTAGTGCGGCGACCCTGCGACCTGTGAAGGCGGGACCGACGAGTTTGCGCAGCCGCTGATGGTCTCTGCCGTGCGCGGTGAACATGTTCCGGACGCTGACCCACGTAATCAGCGGCCAATCCGAGGGGATCTCACCAGCGAGGAAGGCGGGCCAGTGTCGGTAGGTGTCCTTCGACACCCGGTGATCGACGAACAGCTCTTTGAGCAGGTCGGCCGTGGTGATCGCCCAGGCCCGTATCTCGCCCGGCAAAACCACCGGGACCAGCGGCCCACGTTCACGCAGCCGGGCGGCCTCGCCGGGAATGTTCGCGCCGGTGACATCGAGCACGTACGGGTCGGGGGCGGATTTCAGATCGGTCATGCCGGACTCCAAGATGCGAGGTGTGATCAGCAGGTGCTCGATGGAAAGCTCGGGCGCGCGGTCAGGGGTGGGTGCGTCGCGCGCTCAGCGGAGTGAAGGCCACTGGAAGGGCTTGGAGCGCGCGGTGGAAAGGCCCGGATCTCCACACCAAATCCTCTGGGCGGCAGCCCAACCGCAGATCGGGCAGGAAATCCAGTAGTTCGTCGACCGCGTCGGCGGCGCATTGATAGGCAATGTCGCGGGCAGGGCAGTCATGCGCGCCCGCCGAAAAACTCAGATGGGAGGCGTTGCGGGAGTAGTCGACGTAGCCGTGCGCGTCAGGGGCACGGTTGACCCGGGGATCGGTGTTGCAGGCTGCCATGCCGATGAGCACCGGCTGGTCTGCGGGCAGGATCACACCGTCGAAGAGAACCGGCTGACGTAGATACCGGACACACAAATTGGCCAGCGGCGAATCACGAAACAAGACCTCGTTCAACGCGTCGTGCGTCGCGCATGCCCCGCTGACGACCTCTCCCCCGAACCGCCTGTCCGTCATGATCAGCAGCAGCGTGTTGACCACCAGGTGCTGCAAGGGCTCGATGCCCGCGGCATACATGGTCAGGATCTGCTCGCGCAGCTCCCGCTCGCTCATACCGCCCGCGTGTTCGAGCAGCCTGGTCGGGATATCACGACCAGGCTCGGCGCGTTTGAGATCGATCAGTGCGCCCAGCGCGGCATCGATGATCGCGTCGACCCGCTGAGGGTCGGGTACGGCTTCGAACATCATCGCGAAGCCCTCGGCCAGCTGTTCGCCGAGTTCGGTCGGGCAGCCCATCATCGTGTTGATCGTCCGAAATGCCAACGGCCCCGCATAATCCGCAACCAAGTCCATCCTGCTGCTCCCTGCGATCTCCCCCACGAGGTCACGGCCGTGCTTGGCGACCACAGCGTGCAGCTCACGCAGGTCCACCGCCTCCAGCGCGGCTGTCGTGGCCCGCCGGTAATTCACATGGGCGGGCCCGTCGCTACGCAACGCGTTGTCACGGTCTCCCATCATCGGCAGAACCGGGCACCGCGGATCCACCGTCGCCTGCCAGCGGCGAGGGTCTGCACGAAACCGCTCCGCATCGTGCAGGATCTGTACCCCGCGACCCCACCCGATCACCAACGTCGCCACCAGACCCGGCGCCAACTCGACGCGTGCAAAATCGGGGTGATAGCGGCGCATTTCGGCGTAGAAGCCGTGCGGATCCCGCGCGAACTCCCGGGAGTGCAACGCGAAAACAGGTCCGTCCAAGCCGCTCGGTCCAAGCCGCTGTCTGACCAGGAATCCCGGTGGCGGCGACTGTGCGCCTTGGTGCGTGAGCAGTGGAGGGAGCGTGGTAACCAATTAGCGAACCCCGAAATCTTTTGTGGCGACTGACTTCTCCCGCCAACCCAGGACATAGACGTCGGCTCGCCTGCCATGAGTTGGTGCAGCGATCTGCGGATGCGGGCCGTACCCTGAAGCCAACCTCTCTCAGCGGTCACCGACCAGAGCATCCACTGGGCACTTTTGAGGCGCGAAAGAGGCATTGCCCCGCTGAACTCGGGTTATGAAGGGCAGAAAGGGGGTCACCATGTCAGGTGCCGGACACGGAGCGCGCCGCAGGCTCGCCCAGCGTCGCAAGGCGCGGGGATTCACCCAGGAGTCTCTGGCTGCCCATCTCAATGTGGAGCGGTCGACGGTGGTCCGCTGGGAAGCCGGCAAGAGCGAGCCACACGCCGGAATGCGACCCAAACTCGCTGAAGCACTGCAAATATCTGTCGATCATCTCGCTGCCTTACTCACCGAATGTCTTACCACCGCAGCCACCTACGCGCCTACAGCGGCGCCCTACTCCGATGGCGACACATACTTGGAGAACTCAAGTGATGTGCACCAGGACCGTGTGTTTCATCTGCGGCGAGTGCTCATGGGGGCCATTCCAGAAATACCACCAGGCACACAACCCGAACTCACGATGGCAGTAGCGCGCACGTGGGATCTATTCTTTTCCGCCCGCTTCGACGAGATGGAACAGATACTTCCTGCCGTCTTGGCGAGCGCTTTCACCGCTGCCGAAGTGATGAAGGGTGAATCACAACGTCAGGCCAAGATTTCGCTTGCTCAGCTCTTGCATGCCTCATCGAACCTCCTGGGCTACGTAGCCCAGGAGGACTTGGCCGCTCTGGCACTTCTCCGCGCGGACAACTTGGCGACGGAATGCGGTGACGCGCTGACCAGGGCCGCAATCAAAGGATCGCATTCGTGGCTGTTGGCGAAAGGCGGAATGTACGACGACGCCGCCGCACACGCCGAACACGCCGCCGCCGAAATCGAACCGCGACTGTCGACAGCCACCCCACGTCACATCTCCATCTGGGGAGAACTCCTGTGTTACGCGGCCTTCGCCGCTTCCCGCGTGGGAGACCACCGACAAGCGCGGCGATATCTGCGCTTGTGCGAATCAGCCGGAACGCAGCTGGAAGACGACTATGTCGCTAGACCAGAGGCATCCAATGTGTTCGGCCACACCTCGGCTGCCAGCTTCGGTGTTATCAATGAAACCGAAGCGAATCGCCCGCAAGCAGCTCTCGAACTTGCCGCAGCCGCAAGTGATGGTGGCACCGGAATCCCGCCTACTCTGCTGAGCCGTCGGCTGATCAACGTCGCACAGGCGCAACTACACAACCGAGACGACGCGGGAGCTGTCGCTACACTGCGTCGGGCGTGCTCGACGGCGCCGGAATTCGTTCGTCACATCCCCTTGGCCCACACGCTGACCGACGAGCTGATGGCCCGTCGAGGCAGGCAACAACTGGCTGGCCTTGTCGATGTCGCCACGCACCTTCGTATATCCGTCCAACCCGTAGGAACCCGACCTTGATCGTCAATCCCGCCGCCTTCACCATCTTGTGCTTCGGCGACTCCAATACCTTCGGCCAACCCGCCGAGGGGCGCGGTCGATGGCCGGCCGACGTCCGTTGGACCGGGCGGCTACAGCAACGACTGGGTACCGGATACGCGATCATCGAGGAAGGTCTCGGTGGACGCACCACCGACCTGGACGACCCCGACCGTGACGACCGCAACGGTCGAAAATACTTCCAACCCTGTCTACGCAGCCACTCCCCCTTGGACATGGTGATCATCATGCTGGGCAACAACGACCTCAAGACCAAGTTCGGCCGAGAAACCGACGAAATCGCCACCGCCCTCGAAGGCTATATCGACAACATCGAGCACACGGCCTGGACCTGGAATTCTGACGTGCCAGCTACCCTCCTGGTCAGCCCCATCCATCTCGATGAGACGAAACCTGGCTTCGCCGTGCACAGTTCGGAGTACGACACCTATTCCGCACGCAAATCACGCGAACTCGGCGCAGCGATACAACGTCTCGCAGACAAACGCAAAGTCCTGTTCGCAGACGCAGCCACCGTCGCCTTTCCAGGCGACGACGGGATACACCTGAGCCGTGACTCACACGACCCGCTTTCATCTCTGATCGCGCAGAAAATCGCACCAAAAAGTCACCTTTCATCTGGCTCCAGATGAGACCGACCCGAGATGGGCTGCGCCGAAATCAGCCGAATCGCACGCGATGCGCGGCCGATGAAATATCTGGGGCGCCCCACACGACCAGGTAATCGGGTTGAATCCTGATGTGCGCCAGTACCGCTCGAACTGTTGCTGTCGGGAGATGATCCGTAGTCGCTACGGGTTCCTCTGCAAGGGTGCGGGTGACTCGACCATCGTTCATCCCAACAGCGCCGATATACCCCCCCTGCGCACCCGCGGATTGGATGGTGAACCTGCTGATCGGTGGCGTGGTGATCAGTAGTGTGCGGGGATTCGAATACCGGCTGCTTTGAGCTCGCTTTCGGTGCGTGCGACGAGTTCGGAGACCGCGACGATCCCGTGCACGCCCGAGACGGAGTGCCCGGCGCTGAACATCTGGGCTGCGACCGACAGTGCCCGGTGATCATCACCAGCGACCCTCGTGGCATCGAATTCTGTTGCGGCGGAGGAAAGTGAATCGGAAGGAACGTCTGCTCGGATCATGCTGGTCGAGAGTCCGGTGAGTGCGGTGGTCAACTCGATGTCGTCCATCGAGGCGCGGACCACGGCCTGCTTGTAGGTCTCGTGTGCCGCGCTCTCGGTAGTGGCGATGAACGGGGTTCCCATGTACACCAGATCGCATCCCGCGACGAGGGCACCCAGCATCGCCGCGCCGTCCGTGACTCCTCCGGCCAGTACGAGCGGTCCGTCCCACAGTCGGCGGACCGCGCGGATGAAGGTGAAAGGATTGGCCCAACCGGTCTGGCCCCCGGCACCGGCGGTGAGCAGAACCAGCCCGTCGACTCCTGCGGCGATGGCGCGTTCTGCGTGCCGCAGCGACGCCACATCGGAGAAGACCATGATGCCCGCGTCGTGCAACGGCTCAACGACGGGAGCGGGGGACCCCACACTCGTGATCACCGCCGGAATCGGATGCCGAGTGATGACCGCGAGGTCTTCGCTGCGTCGCGCGTTGGATCGGTGTACGACGAGGTTCGGCAGAATCAGACCGGGCCGCCGACAGAGTTCCCCGAGCCAACCATCGAGTTCGTCCGCAGAGGCGGCATTGTGCACGGGAAACGACGCGCCGATGCCGCTGGCTGCTGCCGCCGCTGCCAAGTCGAAACCGGACACGCCGGTCATGGGGGCGGCGATGAGCGGTATCCGGAACGCGGCGAGGAACTCGCCGACCGATATGTTCATATTCGACACCATACTTTCTGATCATCAAGTAAGTGACTGTTGTGCCGAGCAGAGCTTGCCGGCATACCCCGGCAGCGGGTGCGCGAGGCCGCCGATCCCGGCTGTGCCGGGACTCGTCAGCACAGTGCGTCTATTTACTGTCTGAATGTAAAGGAAGTTATTGAAAAGCATCCCGTAAGACTTACAGTCTGTCTAGCCTGTCTCGTGAAGGATCTGTCAGGACCAAGGAGGAACCCATGTCTCACCCGGTGACCGAGTCCGCATCGTCGCCCCCACCGGTTTCGGAGTTCACGCTGGTCGAGGCGGCTGCGACCACCGCCGCCGCAGTCCCGGATCGAGAGTTGATCGTGCAGGGCGATCGACGGGTGACCTACGCGCGGATCATGGAACGATCGCGGCAGCTGGCCTCCTATCTGCATGCGCGAGGGCTGGGGGCGCACGTCGAGCGTTCCCGGTTGGCGGGCCACGAGGTCGGGCAGGATCTGTTGGGAATCTATGCCTACAACGGCAACGAGTACCTCGAAGGCATACTCGGCGCATTGGGGGCGCGCGTGGCGCCGTTCAACATCAACTATCGCTACGTGGAGAACGAACTTCGGTATCTGCTGGCCGACGCCGACGCGACTGCGCTCATCTACCACTCCGCGTTCGCGTCGCAGGTCGCCCAGGTACTGCCCGAGTTGCCGCATCTGCGGGTCCTGATCCAGATCGCCGACGACTCGGGTAACGAATTGCTCCCGGGCGCAGTCGATTACGAGGAAGCCATAGCTTCGGTGACCGAGTCCGCAGGGCTGCCGCGACCGTCGGCGGACGACCTGATGGTCCTCTACACCGGCGGCACCACCGGGATGCCGAAGGGGGTGCTGTGGCGTCAGCACGACGTGTTCATGGCCGCGTGCGGTGGACGCAATGCGATCACCGGGCAGGACGTGGCGCCGTCCTACGAATCCCTGGGCGCGCGGTCCGCGTCGTATCCGGGCGTCAAGATCATGATCCTGCCGCCGCTGATCCACGGCGCGGCACAGTGGGCGACACTGTCGGCGTTGACTCTGGGACAGACGGTCGTGTTCTCCGGGGTCGTCGATCACCTCGACGCCGAGGATGTCGTGCGCACGGTCGAGCGCGAACGTGTCGCAGTTCTCGTCGTGGTGGGTGACGCGATGGCGCGCCCGCTGCTGGACGCGATCGACTCCACCGGTGCGGACGTGTCATCGCTGGTAACGCTGGCCTCGGGTGGCGCGACGATGAGTCCGCAGGTCAAACAGCACTGGATCGCGGCGGTGCCCGGACTGATCGTGCTCGACGCGGTGGCCTCCTCGGAGACCGGGGTGGTACTCAATCACATGTCGACCGCCCAGGCGGTGTCGACGGGCACGTTCACAGCAGGACCGGCGACCGCGGTGGTGGCAGCCGATCTCGGGGGCGTGCTCTCACCCGGTCACGACGAGATCGGCTGGCTCGCGGTACGGAGCAATACCCCACTGGGCTATAAAGGGGACCCGACCAAGACCGCAGCCACGTTCCCGGTGATAGACGGTACGCGGTATGCGGTGCCCGGGGACCGCGCGCGCCTGCTCGCCGACGGCACCATCGAGCTGCTGGGCCGTGACGCGATCACCATCAACTCCGGTGGGGAGAAGATCTTCGCCGAGGAAGTCGAACTCGCGCTCTCGTCCCACCCCGCCGTCTCGGACGTCCTGGTCGTCGGTCGTCCGAGTGAGCGATGGGGACACGAGGTCGTCGCGATCGTGGAACTCCTGGACCAGGCTACGATCGGCTCCGAAGAACTCCTCGCGCACGCCGCCGAAACCATCGCCAGATACAAACTTCCCAAAGCGGTGGTGATCTGCCCCGAGATCGCCCGCAGTCCGGCGGGGAAAGCAGACTACCGCTGGGCCCGCGAACAAGCCGTCGCAGCCGATCGCAGAGAAATGCGCTGAGTGTCCGGTGCGTCAGCAGGTGACAAACGACTCCTGACCGTATGACACAGGCCCTACCCAGGCTGATCAGCGATCGGCGTTCTCGCTCGCTGCCGCAGGCGTCGCGCCGACCAGTTCACGAGCCAGGCGCGACACCTCCGCGATCGCCACGTCCACCGACATCGACGCTGGATCGACCAACAACTGCATCGCCACCCCACGCAGCATGCCGACGAGCACAAAGGCTGTGGTGTCGATATCGACACCACTCCCAGCCGCGCGAGCCGCGAGCGCGCCGACGCCCTCACGGAAATGGCGATCCCAGTCCGCGCGGGACGACCGGATCTCCGGCGCGCCCGCGATCGCTTCGGCCCACAGCACCACATGAACACGGCCGAGCGGATCCTCACCGGTCACCAAACGCAGATACACCGCGATGAACGACACAAGCCCGTCCACACCACTCAGTTCCGTCGTGTGTTTGGTGTGTTCCCAATAGAACTCGTCGACGACCTTGTTCAACCGCTCGATCAAAGCGATCTTCGTACCGAACAGGTGATTGACCAGCGCATGACTGTAACCAGCGCGCCTGCCGATCTCGGCCAGCGAAACGTTGTTCAGCCCACGTTCCACGATCAACGCGGCAGTCGCCGACAGCAACCTGCCCTCACTCTCAGCGCGCCGTTCCACCTGGCTGCGCCGATTCGGTTTCAAACTGTCCACCGACAAACAGTAACCAACCCCGCCACGCTGGCAGCGCCGTGTGGACGCGCCCTCGGCGCACCCACCCCGACACCGGCTCGACCTACACCGTCTCCAGCCCGCATATCAGTCGGCACCCGAAAGGGTTTCAGACTCACTCCGGAACAGCACAGAACGCACTCCACCGGAGCGGACCTCACGATCGATTCCGCTGGGAAGCTCGGCAACCAGCGATCCGTCAAAAGGAACCGCGCTGACCGCCACGACCGGCAGCTACGCCAACACCTACCGCGTCCCGGCCGTCCTAGCCGCAGGCGTTGCGCTCGCCTCGATAGCCTGACCACACCGAACGATCTGATCTTCGGCGATGCATCAGTGACCACCGGCTAAGACGCCCTCGCCGCCGGTGACGGCCACGAAGTACCGACCTTGCAAACTAGGCTCGTCAGCGGACGAACCGGTCCCGGCCATCGGGTCGTTGTGTGGGCGTAGTCCTGTGGAACGATCATCGTAGGACGCGGGTGAGGAATCGTTGCTCGTCGTCGATGGTGACGGTGAGGTCGATGGCGGCGAGTTCGGTGAAGTCGATCCCGGTTCCTGGGCGATGAACAGTCAGTCCACAGCCTCGATAGAAACTGGCCAGGCTCGGGTCGTCGAGGATCTGCCCGTGCAGGACATGGGCTTTCATGGTTCGGGCCGCGGCGAGAGCGGCGCGGACGAGAACGGTCCCGACACCGCGGCGTTGGTATTGGTCATCGACTGCAAGGACTTGGATTTCGACGGTGCGCAACAACGCGGGCAGCAGTTGGTCGGGGTTGTTGGCCAAGACCCGGGTCAGCAGCCAGACCGCGGGTCCGGCGATGATCCCTCCGACGAGTCGGCCGTCGAGGACCGCGACGGCCACCGTAGTGCGGGTGGCTGCGGCAGAGGGCACGCCGTGGCTGTCGAGGGTTTCCGCGATCGTGCGCGGGGTCGTGTCGGCGGCAACGCCGAGTAGCCCGTCGTGGTGGAACCCGAGTAGCTGATCGACCAGGAACTCCGGGCCACCCACCCCGGACTCTTGCGCCCAGCCCACGAACCGTAGTAGCTCGGATTCGCTGTCCACGGACCGGACGGCGATACGTCGAGGAGGCCGGTCGATGTCGACGCGAGCGCGTCCCGTGAAATGTTGTCCGAGCATGGATGTCTCCCTTCGTGCACCCAGGCGGGCGTGGTCGCCCGCCTCGGTGGTGATGGTTTGTGGGGCTATTCCGTGGTCCATTGCTGTTGGCCGTCACGGGTGTTGGTGATTCGGCCGTATTGGATGTCGGCGAAGTGGATTCCGAATCCCCAGGTGTCGGGGCGGCCCAGTTCATCCAGCAGCCAGGCTGCGGTACGGCGGGAGGCGGCGGGGTCGTCGTCGCCTCGGGCGGTCAGCTCGGGGTATTGGATTTGGGCTGGGGTGGTGAACGCGTCGCCGAACACGATCAGTCGTCGCGGACCGGAACGCAGTAGATAGCCGGTGTGTCCGAGGCTGTGCCCGGGGGTGGCGATCGGTGTCACGCCTGGGAAAATCTCGCGGTCGTGGTCGGTGATGGGTTGGACTTGGGCGGCGAAGCCGTCGAGGACTTCTCGGGGTGTGAGGTCGGCGATCGCCAGATCCTGGCGGGCCCATTCGAGGTCACCGACAAGGATCGGGATCCCGGCGAAGACCAAGTCGCTGGTGTCGGGGTGGGTTTGCCAGAGCCAGCCGATGTGGTCCATGTGCAGGTGGGTGATCGCGACCAATTCGATGTCGGACACCGATCTCCCGGCGGCGGTGAGGCTGTCGATGAGTTGGCCACCGGTGAGGGTGCCGACGTCGGTGGGCACCGCTAGTGGCCCGAATCCGGCGTCGATCAGCATGGCCCGGTCGCCGTGTTCGATCATGACCGCTCCGACGCTGGCGGCGAGGTAGCCGTCGGCGTCGATCAGACTGCGGTATTCGGACCAGATCATGTCGTCGGCTTCGGGTAGCCACATGTGCGGGTCGATCCGGGCCACCCCGTCGGGCAGGTAGGTGACTCGATGCTCACCGAAGTCGATACTGCGCAAACCGGCGGCGCGGGTGAGGGAATCATTGCTGGCGGTCATGAATAGTTCTCCTGGATATCGGATCCGAGACCGGTCGTCTCGGATCATGGGTGGTCGCCGACGCCGGTGGCGTCGGCGGATGTCGGGGTGAGTGCAGGCGCGTCGTCCGTGAGGCCGAGTCATGCCCGCTCGCTGAGGGAAGCCGCAGATGCGCAACGGAATCGACCTGTGGTCACGGGTCGGGTCCGGTCTCGGTCGAGGACTGTGGCGCCGATATTTCAGCGGTGTGCGGGTCGATCTCTGGGTCCCAGTACTCGGGGGATTCCTGCTCGGTGACAGCGGCGGCCACCGCGGCAGCGATTCGATCGCCGGGTTCAGCAATGCCGCCGCTGTCGAGGCTGGTGCGGGCGTGTTCGCGCCACTGCTGTGGTGACGGCAGGATCGGTTCGTCGACTGCATTGGGGCCGAGATTGTTTCGGTCGGGGTGTTTGCGCAGTGAGCTGCGGACTTCGTCGCCGAGGCGTCCGCTGGTGTAGGGGTGCCACAGGGTGTCGATGTCGTCGAGGCTGTAGTCCCGGTAGATACTGACTCGTCGAGTCAGATCGGTCTTGGCGGTGTCGATGAGGCGGCCACGCTGGTTGGGGTCCATGTCGATGGCGTTGGCGGTGACGACAGCGCGTTGCCACAGTGCGGTCATGTTGCGCCGGAACTGGTGGGCCTCAGCCGAGTCGGGGTCGGCCGTCATGCGGTGGTGCTGGTATTTGTGGGCGTGCACGACCTCGACGGCAGCCATGTCGACCAGGACGTGAGTATCGAGAGCGACACGGCTGCCGTTGCGGCGGGTCATGGTGGCACGTTGCGGAGGCAGAACCTGAGCGTCGGACCAGGGTTGGCGCGAAACTCCGAGTCGCCGTGCAACGTCGACCCAGCTCGCGGGCATACCGGCGGCGCGGGTCCGGATTTCGAGCAGGCCGCGGTCGCGCTCGAGGGCGTTGATCTGTTCGAGGCGATCGCGGTCGCTCGCCTTAGGTGCGGAGGCCGCGTTGCGCAGGCGGCTGCTCTCCGCGGCCAGGTGGTGGATCTCCTGCAATGCCTGGGCCTGTCGTGCGGGGATATCGCGCACCCGCAGTGGCATCGGGACGGCGTTCACAGTTCGGCTCCGTCCGCGGACAGGAACACCGGGACGGCCTCGAGGTCGCTCGGGTCGTAGCCCGAAGCCTGTTCGGGCTCGGGTAGGTGACTGAAGGCCACGGCCGTGTCGGGGTCTTGTGGGAGAGCAGCCGCGACTACTGCCTCGATACCGACCGCATCAGTGCCGCGCGCGGCAACGAACAATGGTTGAACCGGGTCGAGTTCAGCGCTGATCGCCTCGTAGAGTTCCTCGGCCGGAGGCAGCGCGGCGGCGGTATCGACCGCGATCCCCACCATCGACAGCGCGGTGGCTTGCCCCGCGTAGGCGCGGGTGTCGACTTCGGCGGCGGCGCGCCACCGGTGGGTGATCTGTTCAGCGGGAACCTCGGCGAGCGTGGCGGCGGCTTCCTGCGCCCAGACGGTGGTGTCGCCCCAGAGCAATTCGCCTTCCTCGGCGTCCAGTCCGAGCAGATTCGCGACCCCGGCGGTGCGCATCCGTAGCGCCTCGATGTTGGTGCGCAGCGCTGCTGCCCGGGAGTCTGGGACCAGGTCGCGGTGCGCGACGTCCAAGCCCGCCCACTCCCTCAACCTGGCTACGTCGGTGGTGAGGTCACCGAGGACCCGGTCCCAATCGGTGGGGTCGGGTTCGCGCAGGTACATCTCGGGTCGATAGGCGATTCCGCGTTCGCCGCGGGCTTGGACATGTTCGATCCACACCGGTGGTACGCCGCCCGCTGCCGCGGCGGCGGCGAGGTCGGCGCGGGCCACGGCGTGATGGTGGTAGTCGACCAGCCACGACTGCGGCGCGGGTCCGTCGAACTTCGTGGCCTGGGTGAGGAGTTCGGTGACGGCGACGGTGTGGTTCTGCAACGCCTGCAGGACGGCGGCTTGCCGCTGGGTCGGCTCGATCACGACGATCCCCCCTCACCGGGTGTCCGGTAGGCGCGGAAGTCGGGGGCGAACCCGAGACGTTCAACCGGGATCCGTGCGTGCGCCGGGCCGAACCACTGGCGGGGTACCCGCGCGGATCCCAAGCTGGGTAGTGGTTGGTGGTTTCCGGGTGTGCAGCGGTGGAGGGGCCCGTTGGCGGCGTCGAGGATCAGCCGCATGGCGGGGTCGATCTGGCGGGTGAACAGACTCGACATCGCGGCCTTGTCCTCGGCGATCACCGCGGCCTCGAACGCTCTGTGCAACAGTGCGAATCGCAGTTCGACACCGTGATGGTCGAACCAGCGCGTGCACCAGGTGTAGGTGTTTTCTCGATGGTTGGCCGAGATCCGCACCGCGGTCACCGGCAGCAGCCACTGCCGCACCCACAGCGTGTGGTGGGCGAACCTCGGCGGCGGGGGCTTCTTCTGCTCCTTGTCCGTAGCCTCACTGGTCGGCGGTGTGGTCTCGGATTCACCGGCAGGTGGTGGACCGGTTTTGTCGGCGGGTACCGGTTCGCTGGGTAATGACGGTGTTTCGATGTGTTCGCGGGGAGTGCAGCGGTGTAGGGGGCCTTTGGCGGCGTCGAGGATGACCCGGAAGTGGGCATCGACATGGGTGCCGACGTAGGCGCTGGCGCCGGGGCCGCGGGAGGCTTCGAACGCGGTGTGTAGGTGCGCGATCCGGACCGCGACCGGGCGGTGTTCCCACCACTGTTCACACCAGGTGTAGGTGTTCTCCCGCTGGCCTTCGGCTAAACGCACGCTGATCAACGGCAGCAGCCATTTCTCGGCGAAGTCCACGAAATGCGGAAACGACGGCTTCGCCGGCTGCTTCTTCGGTGGTTTACTCGGGTTCGCGGCCGTGGGTTGCGGGTTGGTGGCGGTCACGACGCTCCCGCCTCGACGTCCCCATCGCCATCGCCGTCACCCGCGTCGGGTACCGCGACCGTGAGGACGGTCTCGGTTTGGGCAGAGAACCGTTGCAGGGACTGGTGGATTTGGGGTGCGTATTCGGTGTCCTGCCACCAGGTTTTGGACACCACCACCGGGCCGTGGCCTGGTAGTCGGACGATGGCCCGGTCTTTGGGTAGTGCGGCGAGGTGGGAGATGTCGAGGATGGGTTCGGCGCGCCAGGACAGGGTGCGGTTGATGCCGTTGGCGCCGTGGCTGTGGGAGCGGTCTGCGACGTCGTGTTGTCCGGTCATCTGTGACCAGTGCTGTAGGTAGTCGACCGCGGCGATGCCGCCGCCGTAGACCTCGATGGATTGGGCGCGCATGGTCTTCAAACCGTTGACGCCCCACAGGTCTTCGCCCTGTTCGAGGACTTGCAGGATGGTCATGAGGATGATCCCGCAACCGCCCGCGTAGGTGTAGTAGGAGGGCAGTTCGGAGATGCGGGCGCAGTTGGCGGCCTCGTCGAGCACCCCGAGCAGCGGCACCGCCAAGCGCCCATCCGGACGGGCACGCGCGGTGGTGAGGGCGGCTTCGAGGATCTGTCCGACCAGCGCCGAGGTCAGTGGTGTGGCGCCGTCGGGTCCTGCCATGCTCAGCGCGTACACGGTGTCGTGGGAGGTGACGAACTCCGTCGGTTCGAATTGGGGCAGGTCGTGGGTGGCGGGTTGTTCGCTCTTGTGCACCACGAGGACGGGTTTGCCGGTCCGCTCATCGATTTCTTCGATGGCCCGCAGGTGGGTGCGGGCGGGTGGGGTGATCATGCGGGCGTAGTCGGCGTCGGCCAGCACGTTGAGGAACCGGCGTGCCATGTCGTAGAGACCGTCACGTTGACGGGCGTAGAGGGCCTGGGATTCACGGATGCGGTCGGCGGGACGGTGCTGGCCGTAGGCGTCCAGGATCATCGCCGGAGTCGCGTCCTGATCACGACCGAGCCACTCGGCCACATGCAACAGATCCCCCTCCGCACACGCCGCCGCGAACATGTAGAGCGCGAGAAGTTCTTGAGCGCCACCATCGAAATAGGAATCGACCTTTGCGTTGGCGGCCTGAGACGCCGATCCGGAAGCGGCGGAGACGAAGAACCCGGCCAGTTTCCGTGCGGCGGGCAGGTTGGTGACCTGGGCCAGGAGGTTGACCCAGAACCCACACACCGGAGTCCCGGTAACACCTTGCAGGTCCGAGAGCCAGATCGTGCCGTGGTCTTCGCGTCCGCCGACGGTGTGGCGGTACAGATCAGGTTTGTTGGAGGTGGCCAGGCACGGCCCCCACGCGGCGAGTACCGCCGGGATCGCCCACGCCATCGTTTTGCCAGTACGGGTGCCCGCCGCGATCGTCACCCCGAGTTCGGCCGGAACATAGAGCTCCACACCACCGACCACGGTCTTTCCCAAGGGCGGCCCCTTCTTCTCCCGTATCTCCGGTGCCGCGTCGAGCAACAACCGCTGATTGGCGGCCAGGTTGTCCTGGACGCGGCCGACTCGGATCTTGTTGGGTCGCTGCATCGTTCGCGCGGCGGCATCGAGTTCACTCGGTGTCCGCAGCAGCCGCCAGCAGCCGACCACCAATACCACTTCAGCAGCGAGGAACAGCACGAGCAGGGCGGTGGCCTGCCACGGCCACTGATGCTGACCGAGGGCAACTTGCAGCAGCGCGGTCACCGGATGCTTGGTGACCGGCAGCCCGGCCCACCAACTACCGAGCGCCAACGCCGCCCACACGGTGACCACGACCGCCAGCACCGCGAGGGCCAGGAGTAGGAGGGTGGTTTCCTCGCCGAGCCCGCCCTTGTTGCGGCGGCGGGTCTCACGTGTCGAGATCATGACCGGACTCCTCGTATGTGTTCAGGAAAAGCGAATGGGGTGCTGGGTTTTTCACACCGCCACCCCCAGATCGGGATCGATTCCGTACTCGGGCGCCATGTCGGTGTCGGCATCGGAACTTGGTTGCTCGCCGACTTGGTCGAGGTCGGTCATGGCGGCGGCGATGGCTGCGTCGACGCCGCTTGTGAGGTTCGTATCGTTGACGGCGACGGTCTCGGTGGTGTTGTGGTGGGTGTAGGTGCCGTCGCGTCCGGCGATGTAGGCGGCGTCGATGTCGGGTTGTGTGGCACCGGCGGTCGCGGCCTCGATCCGCGCGTCACGGACCTGACCGAGCAGATCCTCCAACCGCCCCAGCAGGTCCTGGTCGTGGCTGACGACACCAGCGAAACGTTCGCTGGTGCGGGTGTGTTCGGCGGTCAAGTCCTGCACCCGGCGTAACGCGGCTCGCTGCGTGACTTCGCGTTCGACGGCGCCGGTGTCGCGGTCGCCATGATGTTCCTCAGCAGCGAGGAGGTCGTCGGTCGCGGCGATGATCGCGTCGACTTCGGCCAGACTGGTGATCTCGGGTCCGCGACCACCCAGGGCGCGGTCGAGGACGCTGGCCGGATCAGCGGTGCGGCCCGCAGACCTGTCTTGGGGGCGGGAGCGTGCACCGTCCTGGGTCGAGCCGTTGATCCCGGGTTCGATCCGGCCGGTGATCTGCGCTGCTTGCCGCAGGGTCCGCCACGTCAGCTCATCGACCGTCGGGTCTCCGGCGGCCCTGGCTTGTGCGAGTGTGCCGTAGGCGCCGACAGCGGTGACCGGGCGTGATTGGAAGGTGGCGCTGGCGGCATCGAGTTGGGTCCACAGCCGCTGTTCGGCGTGTCCGGCGTTACGCCATTTCGCGGCCAGGTCGTGGGCTTGGTTCATGAATTCGGTGACCTGGTCCGGTGTTTCACCGAACGGTGCGATCAGTCGCAGTTGATGGAACCGGGTGAAGTCCGCACGCAGCTCCGCTTCCCGAGGATCGGCGGCGTCGTGGTAGTAGGCGGGGTCGGTGGTCGATTCCGGTTGTGTATCGGGCCAACTCATGACGGTCGACCTCGATGGGATGTTGTGGTGGGCATGGGGGTGCCTCCGAACTAACTGAAGAGATGTCGAAGCGTCCCCGGCGATACAGGTTCGATGCCCGGCCAGTACCCGTGACCGAAACATCGACGAAAAGCATTGCTCTTAATGGACATTCATGTCGTGCGCCTTACCCGTCATGGGTCTGTGCCGAGGTCGGGGTGATACCCGCCGACCTCTGGTTCGGGGTCGCTGCCGATATGGGGGTCAGCGGTCCAGTCGGCGGTGGAGTCGTGCCTGAGCGCGTCGTCGACGGCGGCGCTGATCGCGGATGCGGCGTCGACGGTATCGACGACCTGCTCGGCACTGTTGCTGGTGACGGCGGCGTCGATGAATTCGGCGCGCAGCGATGCCTGCGCTGCGGCGATCATCTGCTGGGGTGTCGGTGGCAGCGTATGGGCGCCAGCGATGGGGGTGCCGGTAGCGGGGTCGAGGGGAACATACGGCGGCACCTTCAGTTCGGTGCTGGGTGTGGTGTAGGAATTCCATGCCGCGACCACCCCGAGTTCGTCTCTGTTCTCCAGCCACACCGCGTGTTCACGCCGGTAGGGTTCGGCTGAATCTCCCCACAGGAGTGCGGCTTCGGTTTCGGTGATCGCGGCGGCGTGCGCCAAGGCGACGACACGTTGGTGGCGCAGTGCCATGTTGGCCGCGAATTGCTTCTCCCCTATCGGGTCGGTGCCGTAGCTCCAGCGTCCGGTGGCGATCCGGTCGGCGCGTTCGGCGACCAGGGCGGCCATGCGGTCCAGATGCCACAGGTCCAGCCCGAGCATGTCGACGAAGAATCCCTGGGCGGCTTCATCACGCCAGGGCATCGATTCGGCGCGGGTGAAGGCGTCGAAGCGGGGTTGGGTGTGGTGTTCGCCGAGGGCGGCGGCGTCGGTGATCCACGCTTGGGGCAGTCCCGCGCTCAGCGCGGTCTGTTCGATCTGTTCACGTTCCCCGGCCAAAGCGTCCAGATGGTGCCGCCACGCCGATTCCGCGCCGCCGTCCGGATCGAGAGCCTCGAACCCGTCCCAGCCCGCGTCCAGGATCCGGGCGTGTTCCTCGGCCAGCAACCGAATCTGGGACAGCAGGTGCGCTTGCCACTGCACCACCGTCTGCCGAATCGGCGGTGAAGGCTCCGAAGTCGTCATCGTTCACGCCCCCTTCACCAGTCGAGCCCGGTCGCGGGGTCAGGTTCGGGTGGCCGCTCGATCACCTCACCGACCGGCTCACTCCCCCACGTTCGGGTGGTGGTCGTGTCGGCTGCGGCGGCGTCGACGGCGCGATCGATACTGCGACCGTGGTCGTCGAGGATGTCGGGGTCGAGGGTTCCGTGGACGAAGTACGCGGCGCGGTCGAGTAGTTCTTCTGGTGTGGGTGGGCGGGTTTCGGGTGGGGCGAGGTCGCTGAGGTCGGCGTTGAGGTTCTCGGTGGTGCGCGTGACGTCCCATTCGATCCCGGACCACGAGTACGCCCGAAACTGCTCGAGCAATTGGGCGTCGTCGTATCCGGCCACGGTCGCGACCAGTCGTCGCCAGCCTTGTTCGTCGCGGCCCCATAGATCCGCGCGTTCGCCCGGGGTGAGGTCGGCGAGCATGGCCTGTGCGTCGACTCGATGCCACAGCGAGCCCATCCCGACCAGATACTGGCGGGGTCCCTCGGCGTCCATGACATCGCCGAGGAACCGGAACTCGGTGGCGACCGAGACCGCGGCCATGTGTTCGAGGGTCCACATGTCCTCGGCCATCGCCGCGATCATCTGCCCCCGGATCGGGTCCTCACCATGACGGGTCGTCGGCGGATTCGCCCTGTTGTGCTCCCACCGCCTACCCCGCCTCCCGGCCTCCACCGCCGCGGTGATCGCGGCTTCCGGGACACCGGAGGCGGCAGCGCGGACGGCCAACTCGTCACGGTCGGCTGCGAGGTCGCGTAGGTTCGAGCGCCACCGTTGTAAGGCCACGTCACCGCGCCCGTACTCGGTCTTGTATTCGGGGAAGCCTTGACGAAGCACGCGGGCGTGGTCGGCGGTCCGGTCCTGGATGCGGGCGAGCAACCCCGCTCTCCACCCCGATAGCTCACCACCCTGATTCGGGTAAATCATGACATGTCTTCCTTTGCTGTGAAGCGTTGTCGGACTGTGGATCCCGCTGGCGAGCCGCGCCAGCACCGCGGTCACAGCGCTGTCCCCGCATCGACGTCGAAGTCGGGTATCGCTGTATCGGCATCGCCGAGACCGTCAGTGCTCGCGGACACGTCGAGTGCTGGGTTGTCGGTGCCTGCGCCTTCGACGGCGGCGCTGATCGCGGTGGCGTCGGGGGTGCGGGAGGGGTCGGTCACCGCGGGTGCGGTATCGGCGTGGTGTTCGGCGGCGGTCAGAGCGTCGGCGACGTGGGTGACCATGTCGTCGGGGGAGGTCGGCATCGCCGCGGCCAGGTCTTCGGCGGTGATCCCGGCGGCTTGCAGCACGATCACCGGAACGGTCAACGCACTGAAATCGGTGGCCACGATGCGGTTCCAGCTCTGCGCGACCGACCGAGCGTCCGCCGCGCGGACCTGGTCGGCGACCGCGGTGGACCAGTGCCGGTCACCGCGCGCCCACACCTGATGTTGTTCCTCGCGTGTGAGGCCCAGGGCGTGGGAGATGGCACCCAACCGCTGCCAGGTCATGCCCATCACCCGACGGAAGCGGGCGACGACGTCGGAGTCCAGGCCGCCCTGGCGGGTGAACACTGCCCCCACCCCGGCCATGTGCTGCAGTTCGCGTACCTCCCGACCGAGTCCGGCCAGCAGGCGGTCGCGGTCGACGAATCCCGAGCCGAGTAACTGCTGCCCGGGACGCCACCGATCACCGCGTTCTCCTGCTGCCCGGCTGTAGGCGATCCACGCCTGAGGAACACCGACACCCGCCGCGACCTGCTCCAACAAGATCAGGGAGCGCTCCCCGATCTGTAACTGCGCCAACACTTCCGCCGGCTGCCCGGATACGGAGAATTCAATGCGGCGCTGCTGATGGTCCAACGCCAGGTTCTGGATCCCCCGCAGCAGATGCGCCTGCAAACGACTCGGGCTATGCATCACCGACCCCCACACACGTGCAGGCGCGACCGCTCACCGTGGCCGGTCACAGGTCCAACCCCGCATCCGCCGCCACATCGACCGTGTCGACGGCGACCTCGTCGGCCAGATCGACCGCCATCGGGTTCTCACCGGGAACCACAGCCGCGGCCACCGCTTCGGCGAGAACATCGACCGCATCCGGATCCGAGCCCGGATCCGCTACCGAACCACTGAATTCATGGGTGAGGTAGGTGTCGAGGGTCAGTTCCTCGGTCAACTCCCGCACCGCGTCCAACGACACCCGGTATTCGGGCTCGACTTCCTCGGCCCCCGAACCGACGACCTCCTCACCGCTGAGGTCGATGATCTCGACGTCGATCACCGCCAGGTCGAGCTCCGCACCAGGGGTCGGGGTCGTGGAGTTGGTGCCCGGGTCGGGATCCTCGAGGGTCGCGTCGACGATGTCTCGGTAGTCGCGGCCGGTGTCGGTGTGGAAGCGTCGCTCGTAGGCGGCGGCGTCGGCGGCGTGCTCGTCGGACAAGCCCTCGCTGGCGTTCGCGGCGGCGAACGCCGCGGTCGAGGCCGCGGCGTCACCGACCGAACCCGAACTGGTCAGGGTGTCGCTGAAACCGGCGGCGCGGCGGCGGATATCGATCAGCAGTTGCTTGTACTCGACCTCGAGGGCATGGACCTCGCCCGCGCGGGTCTCACGACCGGCATAGGCGTCGACCTTGGCCGCGTGCAGGATCTCGTTGTGCCGATACTCCTGACGCCCCATCCGGTTGCGACGCCGCAGATCGGATTCGGCACGCGACATCCGAGCCTTCGTCTCGTCCTGGCCCAGCTCGTGGGCCTGCTGGCTGTGGTCGATGCGGGCACGGATCTCCTCCACACGCGCCTTCGCTATCGTGTGGTCGTCGCCCGCTTTGCCGATCGCGGTCCCGACGCGCACGTTGTGCTCGACGATCGAACGCTGCTCCCGCGCGGCGGCGAGCTCGACGCGCTGATCGTGTTCGGACTTCGAGCGACTCTCACCACCACGCCCACGCATCAACGCCGCGGTCGTATGCGCCATCTGGAACGCCTGCACCGCACCCTGGCGCAGCGCCTGGCCGCTCTCCTCGACCGGATCCCCGCTCATGAAAGCACCCGCAATCCCGACAGCAACCAGCCTGTGGCGGGGCCGGTGCGGCTAACCGTGGCGTACACCGGGAACACCGTCGGTGCGGCGCCGGTGGCGTCGAGTTCGACCACCGCGACCCGAGCGAGTGTGGTGGCTGTATCGGGCGGGTGATCGTCCTGGCTGACCCGCACATTGGTGTGGACCGGTGTTCGCTCCTCGCGCCAGCGCTGCCAGACAGTGGCGGTGACCGGTCCCCACGTCGCTGCCGAGGTCTCGGCCAGTTCGGCCAGCCTGGGGGTGAGCAGGGGCCGTGCTGCGGCGGCGGTGTCGCGTTGATCGGCCTGCTCGACAGGGCGATAGCCGAATACCGCCGCGAGCCCGGCGGTGAGCACCGCTTCACCATCACAGGGATCGACTGCATTGAACGGTGCGGCGAAACCTGTTTCACGGCAGTGCTGTTGGCTCACTGTCGATGTGGTCTGCGCGGCGCATCCGGTCAGGCAGATAACGGTGAGCGCGATGGCCGGGAACGACATTGTCCTGTTCACCGCAGCTCCCGGTCGGAGCCGATGAGGGTGAGGAAATCGCCGCGATCCCACGGCACGGTCCGGGAGCCGGTTTTGCGGCTGGCCGGGTTGTCGATCGGGTCGGTGACCAACTCGAGCAGCAGATTTGCCGCGACGGCGGCGTGATGCAGGTCGACAAGAGCCAGACCATGGGAGCGCTCCATCGTCAAACGCAGAACCCCCGCATCCCACATCGACCGCCCGAGAGCCTGACCGGCCAACCAGATCGCCTGCAGTGCCGCCGATTCCGCCGCCCGTACAGCATTGATCACGAAACGGTCGGGAGGATGATGGTCACGCCACAGCACCTGCCCACCCCGGCGTGCCACCGTGAACCGACGGGTCGTGCCCGCACACCACAACATCAGACGCGGCCCCCGGCGAGCGCGGGCGACCAAGACCGGATCGACCTGTCGTTGAGCGAAGCCCAACGCACGCACCGCGGCCAGATCCACACCGGCGACCATCCGCAACGCGCTCACGTATCGGGCGAAGTCGGCCGGGGCGTTCAACCCGTGCGCGACCGCGAAATCCTCCAACTCGGACACCCGAGTACAGCGACGCAACCGCCGCACATGAGCAGCGACCACACCGCGAGCCGTCGGGCCGGATGTGGTAGCGGTGAGAGTGTGGTGGTTCATGATCAACCTCGTGATGCTGGATCGTCGGAGTGAATAGGCCTGTGTGGCAATGGGATTGTCGGCAGGGGCGCACCCCGGTTGGTGCGCTGTCCGGGTGGCGACACGGGCACGGCGCATTCGCCTCGGTTCCGGCTGGCAGGTGAGAGCCGGCTCGTTCGAGTGGGCGCGGCAGGGCGTGGACTGCGCTCTGGGTGTGGCCGGGGCGGGTTGAACTGTCGATCCGTTTACCATCGACTCATGTCGAAAATCGGGCGTCGCGAAGGTCCTGCCGTGCCGATCCTGCCCTCGCGCGATATCGCCGCGACGCTCGAGTTCTACAGCCGACTGGGGTTCGAGACCGAGGCCTACGGCACCGAGTACGGGTTCGTGCAACGAGACGCGATAGAACTGCACTACGCGCACACACCCGACCACGACCCGTGGGTGGCGGCTGGTGCGGCATTCGTCGCCGTGGACGACGTCGACCACGTGCGCGCCGAGTTCGTCGCCGCCGGGGTATGGGCGACCGATTCGCAGGATCCGCCGTGCACCGACACGGAACTGCATCGCAGATGGGACGCTGGTGAGGGCCTGGCCCGAGTGACTCCCGTCGAGGACAAGCCGTGGGGCATAGAGGAATTCGCGCTGATGGATATCGATAACAACTTGCTCAGGTTCGGCAGTCCGGACTGAAAACCACCACTGCGGCGTTCTCACCGGTCCTGCGTGCACGCAAGGCCGGCACGAAGTGATCGAGGAGACGCGATCAGGCACGGGGACCTCCCGGCGGGGTGGTGGCGTAGCGGCGGACATCCATGCGTTCGCCGTCCCACGCGCTCAGGGGCGTGATGGTGACGGTCTGGCCGGTTTGCGGGGCGTGCAGCAGCAGGTCACGGCCCTGTTCGTCGCGGCCGTAGTAGACCCCGACGTGATGGGAATCCGCATCGCCGGGAGTGGTGAAGAAGATCAGGTCCCCCGGTGCCCGTTGCGCGAACGGCACCACTTGGGCGGTGGGGTGGTCTTGCTGGGCTTGGGTGTAGTGCGGGAGCCGGATCTGCCCGCCCGAGGCGTGATACACCGCGTAGAGGGTGAGTCCGGAGCAGTCGAAGCCACCCGAGGTCGGACCGCTGGTGTCCCCGCCGCCCCACACGTACGGGGTGCCGATCCAGCGGGCCGCGTACTCGATCACCGCACGCCCGAACTCACTCGCCGACGCCGCGCTCAACGGCGCACCCGAGCCCGAACCGCATCCCTGCGCAGACGTCGCAGCCTGTGTGCGGGAGGTCGAGCCCACGTCGATGTCGGCGAACAAGTCGTAGAGTCGGCGCGCCAGCCCGAGTTGCCCGGCGTAGGCGTTGGGTGCGGAGCGTTCGATTTCCTGCGCCAACTCCGCCGGTGACATCGCCTCGGCGGCCGACCCCAGTTGTTGGGCGCGGTCGTAGAACCAATTGATCTGATACGTCGGGTTCATGAGTGTGGCGATGCCGACCGAGCCCCACACACTGGCCCGCAACTGATGCGGCCCCACCGAATCGTGGTTGGTGCCGAGACCGTCGTTGTTGTAGGTCAACGACTCCGGCACCGACGGGTTCGCCAGATTCCGGAACGAGGACTCCGTCGCTTGGGCAGCCAGCTCGGCGATGATCACCGACTCGCCCATCCCGCGTTGCTTGCCTATGGCGACCCCGTCACGGGCCAGGCGCAACTGCGACTCCGATATCCCCGCCATCGTCTGCCCGGTCGATCCACCCACCGCGGCCCCGGCTGCCAATGGTGTCGCGCACGAAGTCGCCGGTTCGGCACCGACGAGCACGACCAACAGCAGGAGAAGCGCGACAGGCAGTGAGATCGCGGTGGCGGTCATGGTTTTCGAGGTCGCATCCATCTGCTGTGCTCCTCCTTTCCGGAACTGCTTCTGACTGGGAATTTCGGGTTGCGCGGGACTGGGCGGGCCGGATCAGGGCCGATGGCCTACCAGCGCGTGGGCACGCGGCAGCGTCGGCAGGGCGGCGCTCACCTTGAGGAATTCCTGTCGGTGTTTTCCGAATCCGTGTCGATCGGCGAAGAGGTCTTCGGCCATGTCCACCAGTTCGGCGGCCTCGTAGGCGTCGAGCGGTTGGGTGAGCTCGGATCGACGACCGGCATTGCGGCGCAGAGTTTCTCGGTACACGTGTGGTTCGGTGTATCGGCGCGACAGCCTGTCGAGCCAGTAGTCGAACTCGCTGTTGTCGTCGGGGCCGATGCCGTCGAGCAGCCCGATCTCGCGGGCGGTCGTGGTGTCGAGCGCGTCACCGCGTTCCAGCAGGGTCTCGGCCGTCTGTGGGCCGACCCGGTGCGGGAGGGTGACCGTGTGAAGCTCTGAACCGGTCAACCCCATGGGCCGGTAGGCCGGCGACAGTGTCGCTCGACGACGCGCCACGACCACGTCGGCCGCCAGCGGCAGGGCCACACCCCCGGCGCCGGCATTGCCGGTGATCGCCGCGATCGTGACCTGCGGACTGTCCCACAGAGCCCGGCAGACCCGGTTGATCGCCTTGATGTTCTCCCACCCCTCCAGAGCGGGATCGGGTGCGAGTTCGATAGCGCCCAAATGGATTCCGGTCAAGAAGAAATGCCCGACGCCGCCACGCAGCACCAGCACATCGGTGTCCTGCTCACTCGCGGCACGCACTGCCGCGGCGAGGCGATCACATTGCCCGGTTGTCAGGGCACCGTTGTAGGCGGTCACGGTGAGCGTGCCGACCGCACCGTCGCGGCGGTACACGATATCGTGGCTGTCGAATTCCTCACGCACGGGCACACTGTCGAGGTCGACACCGAGACGCGCGAGGACGCTGGCAGCTGGTCCTTTGCAGGTCGTCGCGTTCTGCGAGCGTGCGCGAAGATGCCCCACCCAGATCGTTTCCTGTGCCCCGCAGGCGATTTCGATGCCGTGGTGTCGACGGCCGATGATGGTCCCGGGTTCGGCGCGTACGCCGCTGCGTCCGGGATGGGCGTCGTAGAGGTGGACGGTGTGACCGGCGAACTCGGCGCACCACCCGGGAGCGCCGTCGGCGGCGTGGATGCGGGCCAGGATCGTGGCTGCGGGCGCGGTCCAGGGCACGTGACGATCGAGCTGGCGTACCGGCGCGCGAGTCCGAGCGTCGGGTACCGGTCGCGGCGCGTCGGCTTGGTCGACCGGAACGAATGCGGGGTCCTCGGCATGCGTGGCTGTCTCGAGGATGCATTCGATGGCGGCGTCGGCGATGGCCGTGTTGTAGAGCGTGGACTTTCGCTGCGGGTACTGCACCTCGACCGCGCGCCACGCCCACACAGGCCCTGCGTCCATCTCGGCGACCGCACCGATCGCGGTCACGCCCCACCGGGTCCGGCCCTCGGTCAGCGCCCAATCCAGGCTGCTGGGCCCACGGTCACCGACCGGGCCGGGATGAATGATCACCACCCGGTGGTGCTCGTAGATCCTCGCCGGGATCGCGGCGGTCAAGAACGGGCAGATGATCACGTCGAAGTCCTCGTCGGCGACCGCGTCATCCATCGCGGACGCGTCAGCGACGACGGCGGTGCGCACATGGTGGCCGTGACCACGTAGCGCGAGTTCCGCGCGGACGGTCAACCCGTTGCGGGCACTGGACATCAGCAAAATCCGTTGAGACATAGCGACTTTCTCCTCACAAAGCTGGCGGCTCGGTTGAACGTGCGAATGGCTCCACCCCTGCCGCAGAAGGTGTTCCGCCCGCCGGTCGGTGGCCAGAGGTATGCTGCGGGCGCAGGCAGGGGACAGGGTTCGACTCTCGGCACCGTGGTCGTGAAACGCGTTCGGACGCTTCGATATTGGTTGCATCGGTATCACCGCCTCGACCCCTCTTCATCGGAGCCCGGCAGGCCCTGAAAGCGGCGATTCGTGTTGTGGATGTCGGTATTCCGCTCCGAGGCTGTGAATTCCATACGGAACGGGATTCCGGGTTCGGCGGCTTCTCCGGTTTTCAGCAGGAAGCACCCCGTGCCGGGTGGGGTTTCACGACGTGACGGATCGAGGTCGTCGTCGGTGGGTGGACGCGGTGCCGCCCAGGAGGTCACCAGGAGTTTTTCGGTGTCGGTGATGCCGACCGCAGTGCGTAGGCGGTTGATCTCTTCCGGGCCGACGGGGCCGATGATCTTGGCGCGGGCGCGTTCGAAGAACCCCAGCGCTTTGGCTTGTGCCGCTGGGGAGTCGAACGCGGCGAGGTCCTTGATCGTGTGCGAGCACATGATCAGCCCGGTGCCCAGGGTGCGGTTGAGGCGGGTTAGCGCGTCGACGCGGTCGACCATGAATTCACCGACCCCGAGCACGCGCCAGATCTCGTCCATGACGACCTCGAAGGTGCGCGGCGGCTGCAATCCGGCATCGGAGAGCGCGTGGGCGGCGGCGACAGCGCCGAAACCCTCCGACCAGCAGACCATCAACACCGCGGCCAGGAGTTTGGTGTCGCCCTCGGGAATCCGGGACACATCCACACACACCGCCGGACTGTCCAGGTTCAGGCGAGTGCTGGTGGGGCCGTTGAAGATCGCCCCGAACGGGCCCTCCACCAGCGCCCGCAACGACCGCCGCAGGGTTTTGGTGCTGGCACGGTAGGTGTATTCGTCGTCTTCCTCGGCGAAACGCCGTAACCGGTCACCGCCGGTCGAGATCACGTCCAGGAGGTCTTGCAGCAGCGGGGGCTGCTCGTAGCTGAACCCGGTCTCCGGGCCGTACAGCTCCCGCAGCCCGGCAGCGATCAAGACTTCTTCGTAGTCCGCCACCCGCGAACCACGCACCAACTCGATCAGTCCGGCGACCACGTTGATCTGACCGGCCTCGACCCGAGCGGTGACCTGGCGACGCTGATCCGGATCGGTGAGCCGCTCCACGATCGTGCCCAGCGCACCGACATCGAGCGGGTTGACGGTGCCGTGCCCGTAACCGACATCGACGACCTGTCCACCGAGGCGCTGCACGAGGTCGCGGTAGTCGGGTTTGGTGTCGCCCATGCACAGCACCGTCTCCCCCGCCGCGACCGCACCGGTCACCATCCGACGGATCAGGCTAGATTTGCCGAACCCGTTGAGCGCCAGCACGAACGCGATCGGGGCGGTGATGAACCCTTTCAGAAACCAGGACATCGGGTCGAAATGCACCGGCGCACCGGTGATGTAATGCGACCCGACCGGGGTCCCGACCGTCGGGGCGCTGGCACCGACCGCGAAAGGCCACAACCCGACGACCTGGGCGGTGGTGGCACGCCATTCCGGAGTCGCCGGGACGACGGAAGCGCGTCCGCCGCCCGGCCCGCGATAGCCGCGGTCGGTGAGCTCGACGGTCGATCGGACGAAGCCATCACCCGCACCACCGGTCTCGGTGCGGCGGGCGAGCGTGGCCCGACGATGATCATCAGACGATATCGCCGCCCTGGCCCACCAACCACGTAGTCCAGGCCGGGCCGCGGCGCCCTCCGCCGCAGCCCGCGCGGCAGTGGTCAACACGCGCACTCCCGCGACCATCTCGGTCCGTCCATCGCGGCGTGGGTTCTTGTTTGTGGTCATGCCGTCACCCGCTTGGAGATGGAGGTGTGCTCGGGCAGGACCAGCCCGATGCCCAAGCTCGCGGCGAAGGCGGCGGCTTGGGAGCCGTAGCAGCGGCGCACACTCAACCGCGACGCCGCGCTCATCGCCTTGACCGACGCCTCGATCCCCGGCAAATCACCGTCGAGGTGATCGGTCACCGTCACCAACACCCCGAACCGGGTCAACCCCGCACCACGGGCCTGCTCCTCCCGGGCGGCCTGGGTATTGCCGACCCGGATCCGCGCCGAAGCACTGGCGATACCGCGCTCGGTCTGCTCAGCAGCGACCGCGTCACGGAAGTCGGAATCGACCAACGAGGTCGCCTCGGCTGCTGAGTGCAGGCGGTAGACGATCGCGACCCGTTTGCGGGGGACATCGGCGCGGGGGCGCAGGAGTTCTTCCAGGACGGTTTCCATGACCGCGCCTCGGGGGGCGGCGTCCATTTCCCAGGTGATCGACCGCGCGCCGTCGTGCAGGTAGTGATCCCACCCGTCCACGTGGGCGATCGGGCCGACCGAATCCCAGGACTGCGTCCGCACCAACTGCGCGCCAGCGGCTTCCACGTCGCGTTGGGAGGCCAGGTCGTAGCGGGTGCGGACCAACGCCAGGACTTCCCACGCCTGCAGCGGTGTGGCGGGCAGGCCGGCGCGCGCGAGTTGGGACAGGACGCCTTGGAGGCGTTGCCCTGTTTCGCGGGCTTGTTCGGCTTCGTCGCGGCGCACGCGGCCTTTGCCGATCGCGCGGTAGGTGATCGCGATCCGCGCCTCGATCCGCACCCCCACCCCACCGATATCGGCGGCGGCCTCTCCCATCACCGCCCGCGCGAACTCCGGGGCGTCCGGACGAACCAGGCGGGTGACTTCTCCGGATTGTTTGAGGCGGGTTTCGACGACGTTGTCCAGCACCGCGGTCACCGCGACCACTTCCCCGCCACGGCTCTGGGTCGCCAGGAACTGCCCGTACCCCTCCACCCACGCATCAATCTGGGACTGATCGACCAACTCCTTGCCACGCGGGATCACCCGCAACACCACCGTGTAATGATCCGAACGGCGGATATGCAGCATCCCGAAACGACGACCACCCGCGGTCTCGTACTCACTGAGCCGCGAATCCGCCAACAAACCAGGCAATTTCGCGACACCCGGTATGCGAGCGAAGCGGCCCGAGCGATACAGATGCTCACCACGCGACCGCGCCGCAGCGAACTGCACACGCAGCAGCGCCAGTTCCCAACCGGTGCGGCCGTTGACGGTAATCGCCAACGGCGTGAACACCGCCGCGGCGGCCACGATCAACCCGAGCGCGGTGGTCAATGAGCGGGTGAGCATGAACCCGGCCATCACCACGATCACCAACCCGAGCCCGAGCATCGACACACCCCACGTCAACCCGAAGAACCCCGCCGAACGCGGACGTTCCCACCGCCCATACATGCGCGCGGTCACCGCCGCACCTCCCCCGGGCTCAGCGAATCCGCGTTCCAGCCACCCTCAGCGGCATCGGCGGTTTGCGCTTCGACAGCGGAAACAGCTTGTGTACCCGCGTCTTTGACTGCTTGTGCCGCCATCATCGCCGCACCGGCCACACCACCAGCAGCAGCACTGGAAGCGCCACCGGCCTCACCACCGGAGCCCGCAGCAGCGCCAGCGCCGGAGCCTTCCGAGGTCTTGCCCACCGCGGAGCTGGGCCTGGCAGTACCGCCACTGGTCCTGCTGCCACCGTTGCCGCCCCCGCTGTCGAGGCTCGAGCTGCCGCTTCCTGGCGAACCTTCGTCGGATGCGCCGCTGCCTCCGCTCATCGGACGGCCACCCCCGCCAGGAGGTGGACCGCTCCCGCCGCTTCCTCCACCGCCGCCGTCTCCGGTGCCCGTGCCGCCCGGGGCGTTTTCGCCTTCGCTGACCTTGCGTGCGCCGCCGCTCTCCCCCGCTGAGCCCATCGCGACGCCGGCGAGACCACCGGCCATGACGGCGGTGGCTCCACCGCCGCCGCCGAGGGTGGCGACCGCCGGAGCGACCAGGCGCACCAACGCGGGAAGCACGACCACGGCCATCACCAGCAGGATCAGTCCGAGCAAGATCTGTTGTGGATCGGTCTGTTTCTCGGTGCCGATGACGGTGAAGGCGATCGCGTAGACGAGTGCGCCGACGGGTTTGTAGAGCACGAATGCCAACGACCAGGACAGAAGTTTCTTGTATGCCTGCGACCCCGGGCCGGTCCCCGATGCCGCAGCGGCGAGCGGGATCACCGCGACCACGAGGATCAGCAGGGCTTGGCGGATCACCAGCATCACGAGTTGGACCAGTGTGCTGATCACCCCGAGCAGCGCGACCACCAACAGCAGGCCCGACCCCAGCCCGACTGTCGAGCTGTCTATTTGGGTGACACGGTCGACAGCTCCGGTCAGGTCACCGCGGCTGGCATCGAAGATCACCCAGTCCGCGAACTGATCGCCCGCGCGAGTACCGAGGGTGATCACTGCGGCGAAGACCATCGACGCGAACACGGCGCGGGCGAGCATCAGGAAGCTCTCTTGCGCTTCGCCCGCGACCCCTCCGCGTTTGGCCAACGCCAGACGCGCGGCAGCGAATATGATCCCGGTCGTGAGCAACAGCACTTGCAGCCCACCGCTGTAGTCGCGAATAACCATCAGCGCTGGACCGGGTTCTCCTCCGGCCGCAGTGAGCTCAGGTGCGGGCAGATCCGTCCACCAGCCGATCGCGAGCCGCAAGAGGAATGCGAATCCCTTGGCCATTGCGTCGCTGAGCTCATCGATCACCGAACCCGCTGCGTCTTGCGCGGCCTGTCCGAGTTGTTCGCACGCCTGCTGCGGGCCCAGCGGAACGTCACAGACATCCGGCACCAGTTGCTCTCGCCCGAGACCATTGGCCGGGAACGCGTAGACCGTCGTTGTCATGACACGGTCTTCCACGAGCCGAATCCTGCGAGGTTGGTGACGTAAGTACCTGGCCCCCAGAGGGTTTCGATGTCGGCGGGCACGCGGACGCGCCAGTCACCCTCGATCCAGGCCATCGGCCAGGTCGCGACCCGGTACCCGAGATCGTCACGGGCGGCGAACTCGACCACGGCGAGATCGTCGCGGTAGCCGGACCGGACACGGACGCCGTCGGGGACCACAACGTAACGGCCCGCGTCTCGGGTGCGTTCGCGGGAGCGGGCGAACCGATCCAGCAATAGAGTTCCGCCGCCGTAGTAGCGGTCGCGCACCACCTGCTGCCACACCGGTTCAGGTGCGGCGAGCGCGCGAGCCAAGGCATCGGCTGCGGCCAGGGCCGCGCCCTGCGGCGTGCGGGCGAATCCGGTCGCGATGCCGTCACGGATCGTGGTGGGCCCGTCGCTGCTCGAGATCGGCATCGCCGCGCCACTCCAGCCGCGCTGCCAGCGCAGACCAGCGGGCGCAGTGCTCAGATAGTCGGGACTACCCGGGTCCGGCCGACCGGCAATCATCTGCGGTACCGCGACTCCGGATTCGATGCCGGGAACCTCGAGGCGGTTGCCGAACAGATCCGTGCCCGGCGGCAACACTGATTCGGACGGACTCGGCTTCACCGCAGCCGGAGATGTCGCGGGGATGCTGGGCGCGGTCTGCTCGTGGTCGGAGTCGCGGGTGATGGTCAGCACGAACACAGCCACAACGACAGCGGTGATCGCGACGAAGGCGATGATCAAGGGCCGATAGGAACGCATGTGGCTGAGTCCTTTCAGCGCTGCGTGAGTACGACGAGGTCCGGCGGTGTCACCGCGACAGCAGCCACCGGCGGCGCGGTCGCGCTGACGGTGTCGGGTAAAGCGAGTCGCCAGTCGTCGTGTTGCCACAGCACGGTGGTGTGGTTGAGGGTCAGTGAGTTGTCCGGATGCAGGCTGTAGATGTCGACTTCGCTGGCGTCGAGGGTGTATCGGCTCAGGACGTAGCCCAGGATTTTCGGTGCGCCGTCGACGATGGGGGCGGTGATCGAGATCTGTGCGCGGGCCACGGCCCACACGTCTCGGGCGGGTCCGGGGGCGAGCATGCGGGCACCGATCTGGGGCCATTGGCCGTCGGTGGCGATCGAGGTCCGCACTGTCGCCTGGATCGCGGCGACTGCGGCACCGGCGGGCGAGTGATCGAATCCCGAGGCGACTGCCCCTTCGATGGTGCGTGGTCCCTGGTTGGTCACCGGCAGGTCCACGCCTTGGAAGGGCCACCATCGGATGCCGGTGGGTGGTGTGCGGGCGGCATCGACGGTTGTCGTGGTGTGGTCCTGGTTGGGGGTGTCGGTGCCGCAGCCGAGCAGGGCCGCGGCGGCGAGGGGGCCGGTGAACGCGATCACGACGATCACGCCCCAGCGGTCGATTCGGTCGGGATGCACAGTCGGTCTTCTCCTCGACATCAGGTGGAGGGCAGGACAGCCAGGGCCAGCGAGCTGGCCGAGCCGAGCAGCGCCGCACCGAGCAGGGCGCCGAGGAGTCCTTCGATGCTTTCCTCGCGGTAGCTGCGGATCGCGAGGAGCCCGCCGACCCAGACCGCGCGGGCTATGCACAGCAGCAGCACACACCAGGCGAGGTAACCCAACAGTTGGGTCAGCGGCGAAAGAACTTGCGTAGGCAGTTGTTTGGCGGCGTCGATCACGGTCTCCCGGCCGTGGCCAGCGCCGAGGCCGGTGGTGGTCGGCTGGTCGGTGTGCGCGCGCATCGTTATGTACCGCCGGTGACGACGGCGTTCATGATGCCCCCGGCGCCGGTGGCGATGATCCCGCCGACCAGGGCGCCGAGGATGATCTTGGGGGATTCGATCGCTCCGCCGTGGAAGCGTTCCCACCCGAATTTCCCGCCCGCGTAGATCAGAGCGGCGATCCCGGCGAGCATGACGATCCAGGACAGATAGTTGACCAGGTTCAGCAACTGAGGCGCCCCGGGAGGCACCGTCGGTGTGACCTTGATATCTTGGGCCAGCACGGTCACCGCCGCGATGGTGCTCATGAGGTTGTCTCCGAATTCTGCTGTGCGGCAACCGGTCCACGGTCGGCCGCGAGTCGGGTGATGATCTGGTGCCCGGCAGAGTGCACGTCAGCGGGGACGGCCTCACGCAGTCGCACGCGGCGCCGCGCCGGGGCAGGATCGAAGGGTGTGAATTGAGCGAGGTCGACCAGTTCGGTGACCACGAGTTCGTCGTGCCAGCCGATCTCGTAGACCACATCGACCAGCTCGGCGATCACGCTGCGGTACCGGCGCACCGCCACGGGAACCTTCCCCGGCCGTGCCGCGGTCAACGCGAGCCCGATCACCGTGACACCGTCGGGAGCGAGTCCCGCGTGCCATTCCCGCAGCCGCTCGGCCGCGGCGGCCAGTCCGGGGATACACATTCGGGCGGCGACGATCACCCGTTGCGTGGTGGCCGTGGAGGCGGGCCACGCCGAGCCGGTATCAGCGGCAGGCGCCCACCAGCGGGCGAGGGTGGAGGTCCCCGCGCCACCGTGTGCCCCCATCACCGCGAACAGCGGTGGATATTTGCCTGAGGTCGGCAGCGGCGCCTCGCGCACCGGCGCGGTCCTGGTCGGGACTTCGACGGTCTGCGGGTCGAGGCGGTTCGCGCGGCGTTCGACACGCTCGTCGGCGTGCAGGCGAAGAGGGGAGACCATAGCTCAGCCCTGCTTCTGAAAGTTGGTGATGACCATGCGGTCGGGACCGTCGGGGCGGGCATTGATCAATTGCAGGTAGTCCAGGCGTTGACCGTCGGGACGCACCTCGACCAGATGCACCTGCGCGGCAGTGTCGGCGATCGGCGTGATCGCGACGCAGTGCGTGGACCCTTCGGGGATCGAAGCGATACCGGCAGAAAGAGATTCGAGTACCAACCCTGCCTCGACCGACACCAAGCCCAGCGCTGTCGCGGCGTCCCGTTGCCGGTAGTAGGCGTAGTCGAATGCGGCGATCACCCCGGTCACGGTGTGCGGATCGCCTGCGCCGTCGGTGATGGTCGCCCCGGACAATCCTGTGCACGCTCCTACCGCGGGGGCTGTGGTGGCCGGTGGTGCGGTCGTGATCGTCGGGATGGCTGTCGGCGCAGCGGGTGGCTCGGTCACCGACCTGATGCCGAATCCGACCATGACCAGGGCCGCAGCGAGAGCGATGGTCAGGCACACCCAGACTCGGGTGCGACCTGTGCGGGAGTTGTCGGTCTCGACCTGCCTTGAAGATGTTCGATCCGGGATGGCGGGTTGGTCGTGTAGCCACTGCCATTCGCTGTCGGTGCGGGGCTCGTCGGTGGTCAGGGCGTCGGTGATCGGTTGCAGTGCAACTGGTTCGGTGTGTTGGCTCAGCCATCCGATGCCGTGGTCGTGGTCGGCGCGAGTGGTGTGGTTCACGGGTATCACCTCCTTTCAGCAAAGTTGGGTTGGTGGGCCCTTCGGGCGGCTCGCCGGAACGGGATCAGCGGCCTGTTGGGTACGCCCCTGATCGGCCTCCGCCCGAAGGGGTCTCAGGGCCCCGGCGTCGAGGGGAACGAACTGGCCGGTGGCGTAGTGGTGATGCTGGGCAACGGGGGCGCTGTCCGGGTCGGTGCGGGCGACGATGCTGCTGCTGCGTCCAGGTCGCGGGCGGCGGCGGTGAACCAGTGCGCAGCGGCGGCGACAGCGGATTCGCCGGACTGTGTGGCGGGCACGCTTTGGTAGGAGTTGTGGCGGCCGGCGGTGTCGCTGTAGCGGGCGGTCCCGGCCAGGGTGTAGAGCTCGCTGGGTTCGGAGACCGCAGTTGTGATAGCGGTGAAGGCTTCGTTGACCCACCGGTTGGCTGTCTGTGGCGGGACGAGTTCGACGACGGCGGCGGCGAGTTTGGTGCCCAGGATCGCGACCGCCGCGAGCGGGTCGGCCATGCCGACGGTCGCCAGTTCGGCCACGGCTGCCGGGGTGATCACCGTGCGAGCGACCGTGATCACAGCGTTGAGCCCGATCGTGCCGATCTTGAACAACGCCGACAGTGCCTCGTCCGGTGTCGGAACGGTGGTACCTGCTTGGGAGGCTTGGGCCAGGCGCGTCGCGATGGGAGTGGCGGGCTGGTAGGACAGTTGGTCGAGGCTAGTGCCTGTGACGTCCTCGTTCACCACGTCCACCGCGGTGCGGAACACCGTCGTCGACAGTGCGTCGGCCAGGGTCGAGATCGCCGCGATCGGGTCGCGCAGGTCGGTGCGACCGGCGATGTTGGTGACCGCGGTGGCCAAGGTGCCGCCGGGGGTGGTGCTGCAGGTCGCGTCGACGGCCACGCACAGATCGGCGACCCGGCCGGTCAATGCCCCGTAGCTGGTCGTCGGTGCCGATCCGGCGGTGATGCCGGCACCGGTCAGCCCCGGATTCACCAATCGGATCGTCGCGACCTGGTCACCACCCGTTCCGGGCACTGGTGACGGGGTCGTGGAGTCCGTGCGTCCGGGAAGCACCGGGCTGCCGGAGCGACGTTCGGGGTTGGCCAGCAGCGCAACAGCGGCCACTTGGTCCGCGCGGATTGCGGATGAGCCCGTACCGACCCGGGCAGCGAACTTTGATGCCGAGGCTGCGCCGTGTGCGTACCCGGCGACGGCGATACGTGTGTTCGGGCAGCGGGTCACCACCTCGACCGCCGCCTCCTCCAACTGTTGCGCGGCGTCGATGACTGCGGTGTCGAACGCCAGTGCCGCGCCGTCGCGTGCCGTGCCGAAGGGAATGTAGGTGCGCCGCACTAGACCTCCGGCCACCCCGGTGACGGAGCCGAACAGTTTGCCCAGCGTTCCGCTGTCACTGGCTGCCGTGGCCGCGGTGGTGCCTTCCTCAGCACCCTGGACACCCAACATGTGCAGACGTGGACAGTCTCCGCTCACGGGCGTGGTCGGTTCGGCACCGGCGATCCCGGCACCGGTGAGAATGCTCAGCATCGCCAGGACGGCGGTAACGGTGTGGTGGCGGGTCTTATTGGTACGCATCGGTATTCACCTCGTTTCGGGCGCCCGCCCGCATCAGGGGAAGCGCTAGTGCGGGCGCGCTACTCAGTTGGTCAGGGGGTCGGTGAAGGGCGGTCGGGTCAACCGGGGTGAGCGCAGGTAGCTCGCAAGCCGGGACACGGCCTCTCGCGCGCCGTCGATGGCGGTCTGGGCGTGTCCGGCGTTGTATTCGCGCCAGCTCAGATCCACTCCGCGAGTGCGGTATTCGGTGAACAGGCCACGTCCCATCGCGACGGGTACGAGCATGTCTTGGGTGCCGTGGTAGAGATGAACCCGCGCGTGTGGTGTGCCGTGTCCGGTGGTTTCGTTGGCAAGTACGTAGCGCCAGAGCGGGTCGTTCCAGGGGTCGGGCCGTTCGCACCAAGCGCCCAGAGGTGTCTGTTCGAAGGTCGTGATGACCTCGGCGGCGGTCATGGTCTGGGCTTGCTCGATCGCGCGGTGCCCCTCGGCGGTGATCAGGTGCGCGACCGGCAGGTGGGTGTAGGCGCGGGCGAGTCCGATCAGCCCGGCCAAGGTCAGACCCGCCAGCGGCCCGCCGTCCACGTCCGCGGCGAGGCTGCCCGGATCGGCGATCACCGCTCCTGCGGCGATGCCGCGTAGATCGAGTTCGGGGGCGTAGTCGGGTTGAAGTTCAGCAGCCCATACCGCGGCGCGCCCGCCGTCGGCGTATCCCCATGCCGCGCAGGGCGCTTCGGCGGCGAGCATCTCCGGTAGCCGCAGTGTGGCACGAGCCAGGTCGAGAACGGCGTGAGCGGCGGCGCGCCCTGCCAGGAAGGCGTGTGGACCGAGCTCGGTCAACCCCATCCCCTGCCCGTCGGGCACAGCCACGGTCCATCCCCGTTCCAGCGCGCTGGAGATGAACTCTGTCTCCGGCTCGGATTCGTCACGTGTCAGTAGTTGTGAGGCGGCTGCGGCGCCGCCGAGTCCGCGGAAGACCGGGCAGTACAGCAGGATCGGGGCCTTGTCTGTGGTGCTTGTCGGGCCGGCGGTGATCACGATTCCGGAGGCGGGGATCGGCGCTTTTCGGGAAGTGCGCGTGGCGTAGACCAATTGCCATGCCCGGTGCGCGCCGGGCAGACTCGGGGTAGGGACACTGCGGCGGCGCAGCAACTTTCCGGGCAGTGAGTAGGCGTCGACGTCGGGTGCCCGATAGAACTCGTCATCGGTAGCGGTGTCGTCCATCATCGGCTCCCGGCGATGTCGTGGGCCAAGGCGACCATCCAGGCGATCCCGGAACCGAGTTGCCCGGATGTGGCGTAGCCGTTGTGACGGGCGACGGTGTCGGCGTAGCGCAACAGCACTGCCGGGTTGACCAGGTCGACGTTGTCGGCCAGCAGTTGCCCCCAGGCTGCGGTGAGCTGTCCGGCGAGTTTGGGCAGCAGGACGATCGGGTTCGCGGCGACGGTGGCGACGATCTCGTCCCACAGGCCCGCCGCAGCATTGCCGTCGGGGACCGGAGTGCGGGGATCAGCGGCTTCGACCAGCCGGGCGGCGAGTCCCTGCTGCGGGAGGTAGTCGACATTGCCGCCGCCCACGGCGAAGTCCTCCAGCAGCACCGTCGTCCAGGCGTCGCCGAGGGCAGCGTGCAAGACTCCGTTGAGGGTGCCGAGCGCAGCGATCGGGTTTCGCAGGTCTGCTTGGGCAGCGATCTCCGCCCCGACCCGCAGGAAGGCGGCGCGGTCCGGGGCCGAGCAGGCCAGGTCACCGTCCGTGCAGATGTCGGCGACGCGGCCGGTCAGATCGCCGTAGCCGATCGCACCCGCGATACCCGCGCCCCCGGCGGGCGGATTGGTGATCGCGACCTGGGACACCGCGGCCCCACTGGTGCCCGGTGCCGGATCAGGAACGATTTGTCCCGGTCTCCCTGGGATCACCGGCGCACCGGGAGCGCGGTCGGGGTTGGCGTACAACGCGATCCCCGCGATCCTGTCCGCGCCGATCGGCCCCACGCCCGCGCCGACGTCCGCGGCGAAGTCCGACATGGCTTGCGCACCTTGCGAATAGCCGACACCGGCGACGAGCGTGTCCGGGCAGGCGTCGGCGATCTGGGTGGCGGCGGCGTCGAGCTGGTTGCGGGCGTCGGTCACCGACACCGTGTACGGGTCCGGGCCGCCACCGGGCACGACACCGCCGAACCCGGCACCGTAGGGGATGTAGGAACGTTGCACCAGCCCGGGAGCTGCCGAGAGTACGGGCGCTAGGAGCGCGCCGACCACTCCGGTATCGGCCAGCGGGTCCGCGGTCGGTGAGGACTGGCCGGTGCCCTGGACTCCGAGGATGTAGAGGGCCGGGCAGCCGGGTCCGATCGGCACCGCCCCAACCGGAGCGGCACCGGTCGTGGCTGCCACGGTCGAACAGATCGCCGCGGCAGCCAAGGTGGCAACTAGTCGGCGGGTGCTGGTCGTGGAGGTGAGGGTCACGGCTGGCCCACCCCGACTCCGGCTCCGAAGCCCGCACCGACTGTCCCTGCGGCGACCGCACCGACCACGGCGACCGGGGCACCGGCCACGAGTGCGCCCGCCGCCGCACCGGCTGCGCAGCCGAGTGCGGTTCCGGCGACACCGGAGGTCACCGTGCCGATGACCGGGACCGGAACTACCGTGCCCAGGGCCGCCCCCGCGATACCGCCGATGGTGCCGCCGACCAGCGCGCCGACCACGGCACCCGCGACAGCGGCCGGCGCGCCCACCGCGACTGCTCCTGCCGCGCCGCCGATTCCGGCACCGGCCAAGGTCGCTCCGGACACTCGGTCCGAGCGCCCGGCGGGGATGCCGACGGAGTCCAGTGCGGTGGCGACCTGGGCCTCCAGCCCGGCGGCGGTGTCGTTGATGAGGTCGGCGTATTCCGGGGACAGCCATTCCGGGCGGGGGGCTTGCCATTGACCGACACGGATCGTGTTCTCCGGCGCCTCGATCGGCGCGACCGGCTCGACCGGTTCGGGCAGGTGTAGGTCCTCGATCCGGATCGGTTCGACCGGGGCCTCCGGTGGCGGAGCGGGGCGTGAGGGTGCCTCGTTGCGGACTTCGGGGGGCTGGGAGTAGTAGACCAGCGGTGGGGCCGGTTCCGGTTCGGGCGCGGGTGGTTCGGGGTCGGGCGCCGGAGCCGGTGGGGGTGGCGGGGCGGTAGTGCCGGGCTGCGCGGGGCTGGTGACGCCGGGCTGATCGGCGATGGCCGACGGTGGCTCGGCGGCGGTCGCGGTGGCGGCGGCGGCGGCGGCCAGGATCATCGCGACCGGGACCGCGGTGATGAGCGCGGCTCGGCCACCTCTGACAATGGTGCCGCACGGGCGATTCCGTGTCGACGAGCGCATTCTTCGGTACTGAACGGCGGCGGTGTGAGTGGGTGGTGTACGAAATTCAGGCATGCCAAATAGCCCTTCGCTGTGAAGGTGAAAGAACGACGGATTTATGGCGCGAACGCGCGCAGGTGGATCGGTGTCGCGGTGCGGCCTCTCAGCACGGGATCGCTACTGGGAGGCCGCTTTTCATGCGAGATGCGTCACATGATCAGATGAAGGGCAGGATCAGCGTCAATGCCTGTGCCGCCACGGACAATCCGTTGGAAATCACGGACAATCCGGCGTTCACCCACCCCAGAATCAGATACGGGTCCATCGTGGTGTCCTCTCGATCGGTTCGGTCTTGCGCTTTCAACCAAACCGCGAAAACCACGGAAGCACCAGAGGTTTCGTTGCCTACTTTTTCGTTAACGAAAAAGTAGGCACTGTGTTTCTAGCCCGTACGCAGGCAGTTTGCCAGCTGGTTCACCACAAAATATTCACCTCGAGTAATCAGACGATTCCCTGCATGCCGGTGGGTTCCATCGAGAACGCGAGTGTTCACGAAGCTCGGCAGCAACATCGTCCGATTACCTGATCGCCGGAGGTGTTGCCGCGCCCTACCCACTCTGGTAAGACGGAAACACACAAATCTTGGGGGCAACACTCGATCGTATCTTCGTTTGACCCGTCAGGGGAAGACCCATGGGAAGGGGGAACCCGGCATGCGCCGGAATCCCAAACTCGTACCGACGCCGGGGATCCCGACGTTCGGGACCACGCTCCGCCTGATCAGGGAAGATCAGGACCATACCCGCCATACCGCGGCCAATCTGCACGGCATCAGCTCGGGGTATCTGTTCTCGATCGAATCCGACGCCAACAAGCCGAAACTCGAGACAATTTCCAAGATCCTCGACGGATACAAGGTCGGACCGCTGCTCACTCGGCATCTACACGAACTCCGCGCTCCGGCACTACTCCTCCCTACATCGGACAAGCTGTGCCAGCAGGTGCGCGGTCACGACGACTGGATCAAACACCTCGACGACCTGCAAGAACGACGCACACTCGCGGCGTATGTCGACCCGTTCTGGAACATATTGGCCTGCAACGAAACCTGGCTCGCGGCACTGCCCGGGATCGAGGAAACCCACTCGATCGCACGATGGCTCTTCAGCGCCATCGCGAAAGAGGTCTTCGTGCAATGGGAACGCGAAGCCGCCCACAACGTCGCCTACGACAAGGCGATGCTGGGACTGTTCCGCCACTCCGCCCAGGCCCGCGAACTCATCGCACATCTTCAGTCCCACCCCGACTATCGCCGACTATGGGCCGCCAGCATCGACGTCAACTACGGACGCCACACCGACGATCTACTGCACCACCGCGATCCCGCCACCGGCACACTGACCTCCTACCGCCTCAGCATCGCCCCCATGGACGAATCAGGGACTGTGCATTTGGTCACAGCGATAGCAAAACCGTACTCCGGCCCACCATTCACCCCTCGCTAACCACTCAAGTAAGCGCGATCGGAGACACGAAATCAGTGACCAACCGCGACCTTGTTCCTTGCTTCGGCTCGCCGCTCCCGACGTTCAGCAAACCCGCAGCCTCGATCACCGTGCCGCACCACATCAGGACAATGGCGTCGCCAGCATCCCTTCTTTCTCGCAATAGATCGAATTTGCTCGCACAATAGGAGATATCCGCATTCGATAACCGGAGTCGGATCCAAAAGCAATCGAGCAGGTGTATCGATTGACCTCGGTACACACAGCGCGAGGACCATCTCCGTTCAGCTATCGGCGGCGTGGTCGAAGCGGCAGTCGCCCGAACGGCGGCTGCCGCACCGCGGCGGGAGATGGACCGCGTGGACCACCGGTTCAACGAATTCGTCCCCCTCCTCGGGTTCGGCCGCATCGGCGTTGCCCGAGACGACCTACTCGGTCTCCGATGGCGCCCGTGCACTACACAAGTCACGCCGTTGGTACGAAGAGGAGCTGAAGGCCGCCCGGCCGCCCGGCCACAGAGCCGGCCGGACCTGGTTCCTCACCGCCAGTGACATCGCCGCCGCACTGGAACTCACCCGGCGACCGGTCACTTCAGTAAACCGACGCCGATCCGCAGCTGCTGCGACGCCTTCTGATTCCACGTGACCACCGCAGCGGGGCACGGCACGACGTCGCCGCACACCGCCGCGGACCGCGGACCGCGGACCGCGGACCGACCAGCCATAGCCACCGGTCCGACCAAAAACCTGCGGTTCATCGGAGCTGGCATTGGCCGGTCGGGCGCCCTACGCGTTCAGTGCGGCGACGAGGAAGTCGCGTGCCACGCTAGAGGCCCGCTCGAACTCCTCGTCGTACACCGCGAAGTGCGGACCCGAAATCAACTCCAACTGTTTGGGTTCCAGCGCTTCTGCATAACTCGCCAACGCGATATCGGCCGGCGCCAGCGTGTCTTGGTCTGCGACGATCATCAGCAGTGGTGTCGGAGAGACCCGGCGCACGAACGATTCCGGGGCATAGCTTTGGAATTTGTCGATACTGGACACGGTGACCTCGTTACGCCAGGTCGGCACCTGCGGCCCGTTGGCCATCAACCACTGATACGCCTCCAGGCCGGGCATAGCGACCATCTCGGTCGGATCATCCGACGCCGCTTTGATCGTCAACGGCGGTTTCCCCGCTGCGCGCGCTTGCCGATCCGCGGCGATGGCCGCGTGCATCAACGGATGAACGACACTGGGCACCAGACTCCGGAAGTTGGCCCACCCGTTGGTGGTCGGCACCTGCGAGACCACCGCACGCACCCGCCGATCGGTCGCCGCGACCACCAGAACATGACCACCGGAAAAGCTCGTACCCCACACACCGATACGAGCCGGATCGACACCGTCCAAGGCTTGGGCGAACGTGATCGCATCGCGGTAGCCCTCGATCTGCGCGGGCGGGTCGACCTCGAACCGCGGCTCCCCCTCCGAGGTGCCGAATCCCGGATGGTCATAGACCAGACATGCCAGACCAGCCTCACTGAATTTTTCCGCGAACGGAGCCACCCACTCCTTGACTCCGGCGAAACCATGGGTCATCACCACCAGCGGAACCGGCTCCGACACATCCTCCGGTCGGTACAGCCACCCCCGAAGTATCGTTGCCCCACTTGAGAACTCGACATCAACACGCATCTTCGGATCCCCTTCCCAAGAACTCCTGCACCTTGAACGTACGGCGTGAACTCGCCGCTGTCGCATCAATCGCTGACATCGCTGGTCGCGGCGGGTGCCGACGCACCAAGGCCGCAATCCCACGCGCGTTATGGTCGTGTCCTGGGTCGTGGCGACGACCCTGTTCGACGTTGGGACAAAGCGATATCGGGGCCGCCTCGCCGCAATTCCGTCGACAACCGGACTGAGCCGACCAGTTGTGATCGAGGCGAGAGGGCTGGCGATGGGCAGCTGATCGATCGACCCGCACTAGCCGCAGTCCATCGCGTGGTCGCGATAACCGTTTGTCCGCATCGAGTGACGATTGGCGCGAACAGCCGCCAGCGCGAGGCGGCAGGACACATATCCTGCATCGTCGGATAGAGTGCGAACATGTGTTCGATCGAGGTTGGCTGGGCACCGATCTTCGAAGTCGACGGCCGGGTGGTCCCGGACGCCGACCGCCTCTATCGCACTGCCGCTGGATATGTCCGACCGGCACCAGTGTTCTGCCGTAACGGTCACCGCCACGGCCCTGGCCGAACTCTTGTCGGCACGCAAGTCTGCCGCACTTCGCCCAGAGGAACGCACCTCACCTTCTACTGCCGAACCTGCGGAGATGTCGTCTTCGTACCTGCCGACACCGAGGACTGCGATCACCGACACTTCGACGGTCGAACTGCGGGCCGATGATCGGATCACTGACTTCAAGGTGGGTTCGTAGGAACCGCGAACCCGATCACAAGGCCGCAGCCGGGACGCCGACCTTGATGACGGAATAATCGAGTGGTGGATGACGACTCGCTGATGTCGCCCCACCAGCGGGCACTGGTATTGGCCGTGATCGAGGCAATCGAGAATGACCATGACGTGCACCGCGCCGTCGCAACACGGCTTACCCCGCCACCGTCGATCAACGATACCGATACGGTGCTGCGGATTCTGGACCTTCCGACCGTCCGCTATCAACGCGGTGAACCCGCCCGGGTCGTCCTCGCGCGCATCCTCGACGTACTGGAGGCAGCGGCCGAGGACGAGCAGTACACACCGCCGGGTGGCGGCGAGGACCAGTACTGATCCGCGCCGCCATCTGTCGAACTGCACGGGCAACGCGAATCGGTGTTCTACGGCCAGCCTGTGGTCATACACCGACCATGCGGACAACAGAAGCGGTGCGGCCCCTAGCGGAATGACCCACAGCCGCACGACATTTCTCCACGACACCGCGCGAAATCCGCCTCGTTGACGAGAAGAGTGCCATGCTTGACGGTTGCGCGATCGCAGATCCCCGCTGACTCCCACGTCAGCGCGTACAGGGTCCATCGCCAGCGCCGCGAGATGCGATTCGCGCCCGAGTCATCCTTTCCGAAAGGAAACCCTTCCCATGCCCCACCCGCAAAATCCGCATGCCCGCCGTGCGCTGTCGACCACCCGTGCACGCTGGACTTCGGCGCTTTCCGCTGTCGTACTACTCGTGGTCGGCGGATGCGCCGCGAACGACAGCAGCGCCGAGCAAGAAAAGGGAGCACACGCCACGGCATCTCTCGATGATCGTCCCTCCACCACTCCCCCCACGGAAGCGGGTAGTGCTCCGCTCCCGCCATTGACCGCACCGCAGCCCGCTGGCGCTGGTGTCAGCGTTGTCTACGAGATCATCTCCGACATCCCTGCCCTGCCGTCGGTGACCTATGTCGATGGCAACTCTGCGATGCAGCAACAGGCACCCGCTACGGCGCCATGGACGAAGAAGTTCGTCAACAACTCGACCTACGTCATCCTCGGCGTGAGTGCACAAACCGAAGGGAACTCGGTCACCTGCCGCATCGCGGTGGACGGACAGATCGTTGATGAGAAGACCGCCACCGGCAAGTACGCGCTCGTCATCTGCGCCGGACCTTCCTGACGTGTAGCGACGCCGAAACCCAGAAGGGCCTGTGGACCAATGCGCAGGCCCCTCTGCGTCCGACGAATCATCCCGCGGCGATCAAGGCCGGATCGACCGGAGTTCGTGGGGTGCTGCGTTGTCCGTCATCCCCGTACTACCGGCGCGGTCGAAACACCCCAGGACTGCGTCGGCGGGTTCATTCAAGATAGTCCAGTCGGGTTTGGGTGCCGACGGTCAACTTGTGCACTGCTAGGCGCGTTCGGTCTCGATCGTCTCGCCGCCTTTCGGGTGCACATTGAACTCCGGAGGAATCTTGAAGCCCAAGTGCTGTGCGAGAAACGTCCGCAACACGGCGTCTATGGCCTCGATGCTGTGCGGATCGGGACGTTCCAGCCTCCGCAGGTCGGCAATGATTGCCTTCGACCGAGAGTCCGGGGACAACATCCCGGTAACGAAATCCCTCATGGTGGGCGCGGACCACCGGAAAACTACCAAGCCAGCCTTCTCTACCAGCTCGGTCGCCATGTCCTCGGTGAGGCGCTCTGCGGGTGTGAGGACCGAACTTGTGTCGACCATGTAGCGAAATCGATGAAGATCAGCTTTTATGGAGTTGAACGGATCAGCGGCCTAGACCGGAACGAAGTGTCTATGGCTATTCAAAGACGGCAAGTGCAGCTATCCATGGTCGGCGATGAGGGCGTCCCGACGAGACACCCATCGATTGACAGCCGGGCCTCCGCTGGCACTATCACGTCCACATACCTCGGTGCCAACCTCCGAGCCGGATCACAGGGTTCAGGCAGATGAGCGACCGGGACCGGCAGCCCCCACCTGGCGGACCGGATAGTCGGCGACCGGAAGTCGGCACCGGCCCGCGCAAGACCCCGCCAACTCCGAGCCCGAGCCGCTACGTCTCGATCGGGTTCGCTGCCCATCGCGCGAGCGTCAGCAAGGACACGATCAGACGGATGATCGCTGACGGCACGCTGCCCGCCTACCGATTCCGGGGCCAGATCCGAATCGCGATCGATGACATCGATAAGGCGATGCGCCCCCTCGCTTAAGGCGTCACCCGCACTACTGCCAGAAGCAACGGACTCTCGCAGCATCACCTGAAGGCCCCCGTAAGACCGCCCGCGCAGCGAGCACTCACATCAATATATGACAAGGATCACATATAGCGATGCGGCGACCGCTCACACTCCGGCATGCCCGGATGCATACGACCTGGTCAGCTATTGCACGTATATTGCACGCGATGGGATAGCTTGACTCAAAATCGCCCTGACCTGGACAGATAGAGTGGTCCCAGCTGGTTTCGAACCAGCGACCTTCCGCGTGTGAGGCGGACGCTCTCCCGCTGAGCTATGGGACCGTACCGTTGTGATTCCGGCGCGCCCGAGGCGCTCCGAACGAGTTGGAACATTAGCACGCACTACCGGTCAGGCACCAAATCGCCCCCCTGGGCGGTGTTCGCGGGTGGTGGCACGCGAGTTCGTCGGACACATGACGTTGGGCGTCGCGGGAGTCGACAGTCGGCGGAACACCACTCACGGACTCGGATGGCGTCGCATCGGCCGCAGCCGCCACTGCGACCTCACCCGCAACACGCCGGTTTCCATGCGTTCTACCAGCAGATTTGTACCTTTCACCGAGCGTCCGCTAATGTTCTGTCTCGCACCACGGAGGCCAGAATGAGCCCCCGGGGATCGCAAAATGCGGATGTAGCGCAGCTGGTAGCGCATCACCTTGCCAAGGTGAGGGTCGCGGGTTCGAATCCCGTCATCCGCTCGAGAGGTAGGGCTTTTAGCAGTTGGAACAGCCTTTCCCCTTCGCACGGTGGAGTGGCCGAGTGGTGAGGCAACGGCCTGCAAAGCCGTGCACACGGGTTCGATTCCCGTCTCCACCTCGCGCGATTAGCTCAGCGGGAGAGCGCTTCCCTGACACGGAAGAGGTCACTGGTTCAATCCCAGTATCGCGCACCACCATAGCGGCAGGTCAGCCCCGGTTTTTACCGGGGCTGATTTTGTTTGTGCCCGACCTCGTCCTCACGACGCCCCGAGCCCTGGTGCCGACAGGCGCGCGTCCCGATTCTCCGCGTCGAGCCCATCGACCTCCCGGTCCTTGTCGGTGGCCGGGGTTAGTCTGACCGGCGCAGGTGGTTGTCGTGGGCGAGACAGGGGTGCGGTGTGACGGCGAGTCGGGATGCGGTGGAGCCGGAACTGCTCGACGACGTCGCGGGGGATATCTCGTTCGAGCTCGAGGAGATCAACGAGCTGTTGGCCGAGTTGATCGAATGGCAGGGTGAGCGGCGGCGCAGGGATGCCGAGATCGTCGCGTTGCGGCTGGGGGTTTCCGGGGAGCGGCCCGAGACGTTGGCGCGGATCGGGGCGCGGTTCGATCTGGCTCGGGATCGGGTCAGGCAGTTGCATACGCGGGCCGTGGGGCAGTTGCTGCGGGACGCGCAGTCGACGGGGCATCGCGCGGCGGGGGTATTCGCGGCGCGGTATCCGTTGGACGCGCGGGATCAGGGGTTGGTGCGGGCGCTGTTGATCGAAACGTATGCCACCGATACCGATCTGGCCGCGAACGAATTGTCGTATCTGAAATTGCGGTTGGCGGGGCACGCCCCCGAGGACGCGAAACGCGTCGCGGGATATGTCATGCAGCGAATCATGGCGTGGCAGAAGAAGACCAGGCGACGGCTGGCGAAATTGCACGAGACCGAGTCCACGGGGGCGCTGAGTTCATGGTTGTCCCAGGTGGACTGGCCCGCCTCGGGGGTGGCCGCGGCGCTTCCGACTCGTTCGGCGCGCACCGTGGACGGTGACGACGACGCGCGGGGGCGTTTCTATCTGGGCAAGGTCGGCCGGGAGGTGGCCTTCGATTCCGCGCTGGAGGCCAGGCTGTTCCAGGAGTTGACCGCGAGTGAGGCGGTCGAGACCTTCCAGGAGGAACCGGGTGCGGTCGAGTACGACATCGACGGCGTGCGCCGGGTGGGCTATCCGAGTGTGGTGGTCCGGTTGCGCGACGGGCGGGTCGTCCTCGTCGATGTGCAGCCGCTCGGGCATGTCGGTTTCCACGTCCATCGGGTCAGGTCCGCGGCGGCGCGGCGGTACGCGCACGCGAACGGCTGGGGATGGCTGATCTGGACGGGTAGTCGCACGGGTGTCGCCGACCTGCTCGGCCGGAAGGTCGACGCGGGTGTGGAGAACAGGGTGCGGGAGTTGCTGGACAGCGGGCCGGTGTTCTGGTCGACGTTGCGGCCGGTGCTGGCCGAAACCGGTATGGAGCTCACCGATTTCATCGCACTGGTGCTGCGCAACGACTGGCGGTGGGATCGGGCGCCGTTCCGGCTGCGGGCCGCGGGCGAACCGCGCGCGGTATAGACCATCCCCGACCGAGTCGATACCGCGCGGCGGTCACCGGAGCCGTAGTCGGCTCATTTCACCACCATCGCCCCCGCGACGAAGGTGACGATCAACAGCATCGAACAATAGGTGATGAGCTGCCAGTGACTGATGGTTTGCTGCAAATTGGCGATGGTGGCGCGCAAACTGGTGTCGATTCGATTGTGGTCGGCGAGTTTGCGGTTCACCTCGGCCAGTGAATCGGCTCTGGCCTGCATGTCTATTTCGGCGCGCTCGAGCCGGGTGGTCAGTTTCATGACCTGTTTCTGCTTGTCCCGCACGGATTTACGGGACAGCGCGAGAGCGGTGCGCTGGTTGACGAGTTCCTGGCGCTGCCGGGCGATGACCGCCGCCTGCGTCCTCGTGTGATGCTCCCAGTCCGCCACTGTCGCCCAACCTCCCGTCATCTCGTCGCGATAGCCCCAGGCGATATCGCCCGCCACCCAGCCTCTGATGAACTCACGCAGTTCGAACGGCGCGCGGCGAGGCACCGCAAGGGCGGTATTCGCCGCGTCGAGCATGCCGACCACGGCGAGGTAGTCGCAGGCCGGCGGCGCGAAATCGGCGATCCCCAAGGCGGGTACGTGCGCCACCCAGTATCCGGGCTGACACAACCACAGCACCCCGTCGCAGCCCGCTTCCCGCAGGCGGGCCGTATGTTCTTGCGCGAGAGCGCGATCGAGGGGGCCGCCGCGCACTTCTATCGCGTACTTCCGGTCGCCGACACGCCAGAGGATGTCGACCCGGTGGATGCCGACACGCTGGTCGACTTCGGCGGTATCGGCCCCGAAGGCCACGAGTCTGCCGCACAGCCAATATTTGAGCCGTTGGATATCCCATTGCGCGGCGGCGCATCCGGAGCAGTGACAGCTGTAGCGCGAGCGCGCGCCGGTGGCGCCCGGCTGCTCGGCGTCGAGCTCCCCCATTCCCAGTTCGGCGAGCATCGTACGACGACCACAAGCTTCGACCGCTCGCTGTTGCGTACTCACGCGTCACACCCCTAGCCCATACCACCGCCGGTCTCACGACCTACTCCATAGATCAAGAGTGCGCTCATCTTCGCACTGCCGCCAGCCCCCTTTACCCCGCGTTCGCGCGCGCCACATCCGCCACGACCACCCGCCACCAGGTGATGCGCCCTGCATCACAAGGGGTTTCGCAGCGACATGCGAGAGGATCACCATAGATTTTCCGGTCTATTGACCTTTGCCGCCAATCCCGAGGACACGGCTCCGCTGCGCGCGCGGCCGATCCGCCTCACCAGCGCGTACCCAACCCCGATCTTCGAACCCGACACGAGCCCGCTTACCCTGGGTGCACCTCGCGCGGGTACGCACTCGCGCGGGGATACGCGAAAGCCTGTGCGACAGCCGACGGACCCGAGCATCGGGGACCGGGGCCGTCGCGGAACTCTCACCCCGCGCATCGACCTACCGACGGATAGAATCGGCCGGCCACGGCGGAGTTCCTGGCATCGACGGGGAAGAAGGTACGGATGGAGCACGGCCAGCGTGGCGCCGAGTCGATCGGCGCGATCTTGTCCGGCATCGCGGAGATCCTGCGCGAGGTCAGCGACAAGCTGGATGCTGTGGCGGCCAAGGTGGAAGAAGACCGTCCCGACGACAGCGCGCTGGCCACCCGGCTGGCGAAGCTGGAGGCATGGGCCTTCCGTACCGAGCAGGACGTCGCCGGTCTCGGAACCCGGGTCGAGACCATCGAATCGGGGACGGTCGCCTCCGAGGCCCCCGTCGACAACGTTCCCCGGCCGCAGCCCGCCGCCGTACGCGCCGACAGCTCGCCTCGTCCGCAGCCGGGCAGCCGGGCCGAACGGCGTGAGCTGGCGGCCCGCGCCGAGCAGGAACCCGCGATCGAACGTCCCGCGCGCGCCGAAGGGCAACTCCCCGTGCGCGGTGAGAGCCAACTCCCGGTCCGCGGCGACCAACAGCTCCCGGTGCGCGGTGAGAGCCAGCCGTCGGTCCGGGTCGAGCACGACCTGCCGACCAGGGATAAACCGGCCGCGCGTGAGCGTCTCCTACCCCGCGCTGCGGCGAGCCGCGGCGAACGCACCGAGGCGACGGTGAACTCCCACACCGATATTCCGGATCCGGCGCCGGCGCGGTCGGCGTCGATCCCGGTGAACGGCGAGCGGCGCATCCCGCCGGTGCCCGCCGAACTGCACGACTGGGTCGATCCGATCCCCGCGGCGGTCACGCCGACCGAGCCGACCCCGCGCGGCACGACTCCGGCGCCGAACGTCACACCGGCCGCCGAACGTACCGATTCGTTCACCCCGCGCTACGAACCCGTTCCGGTCGACGCCGCGGCGTCCAACGGTCAGCACGTGGCGGACTACACCGTGCACAGCGACCGCCTCGAGATCGCCACCAGCAGTAACGGCCGACTCGAGCCGCCGACGCTCAACGGACACGCGAGTACCTCGATGACGGTGGCCCACGCGGAGAGCGAGACCAACGGGTCGCACCGCTCGATCATCGAGGAAACCGGCCACGTCGACAAATTGCAGGCGATGCTCGACGAACTCAAACGCAACCCGCACGGCCCCTTCGGCAAGCCGATCGGCAGTCCCGGCGAAATGCCCGCGTAGCGGGGCTCGTTCACCGACGCCGGCGTCGCCCGCCCCGATCCGCGGGCGGGGCGAGAACCGTGCGGATCAGTTCACGCAGCCAGCGGTGCCCGCCGTCGGCGGTATTGCGCGGATGCCAGGCCAGCGAGACGGTGACTTCCGGTAGCGGCAGCGGTATTTCGAAGGTGCGCAGATCCAGGGCCGCCACGGCGGACGCGCCGAGGTGGGCGGGGGCGGGACAGACCGACACTCCGGAACGGACGGCCAGCAGCGCCGACGCGAGGTCGGGAACCGTGGCGACCACGCGCCTGGTGCGTCCGTGCAGGGCCAGACGGTCATCGATGGGACCGTTGGCGCGACCGAGGCGCGAGATCGCGAGATGGGCGGCGGCAGCGTAGCGGGCGACGGTGACCCGCTCGGAGACGAGCGGATGACCTGGCGCGGCGACGCCGACCACTCGATCACCGAAGAGCCGTTGCACGGTGGTCTCCGGATCGGTGCGGTCGATGGTCCCGACCTCGATGTCGACGCGGCCGTCGCGCAGCGCGGCGGTGTCCTCGGGGGCGTCGGGGCGGAAATGCAGGGTGACGCCGGGAGCTTGTGAGCGGACGGCGGACAGCAGCGGTGCGATGAGTTCGGTGCCGACGGTGTCGCCCGCGCGGATCGCGAAGGATCGCTTCAACCCCGCAGGATCGAGACCGCCGCGCGGCCGCAGCAAATCCCGGCCCTGACCGACGAGGGTGTTCACCTCGTACCGCAATTCGAGGGCGCGCGGGGTCGGCACGAGGTTGCGTCCGGCGCGGACGAGCAGCGGATCGTCGAGCACCCTGCGCAGTCGCGCGAGAGTCCGACTCATGGCGGGAGCGGAAGTGTTCAGCCGTTCCGCCGCCTTGGTCACGCTGTTCGTCTCCAGCAGCGCATCCAGTGCCACCAGCAGGTTCATGTCCAACGCGTCCATTGCTGGATTATCACCAATGGAATGATCGGCGACCAAAAACGCAACGCCGATAATCCGCGCGCATCGGGCTCGCAGAGTGCGCCGTCAGGGCCGGGTCGATGCGAAACCGCTGATCACCGTATGGACGACGACCGCGCTGCGGGTCGTGACGGTGACCGCGCGTACACCGGATTCGAGAGGTGGGTTACTTGTGGGCAATCCCACCGAATTCGCATCGGCCGAACCGCATTCCTACCCCGAAACACCTGCGTCGGTCAGCTCAGGTCGGCGCGGCTGCGCTGCGGTTCCCGGTGCGGTTCGACGGTCGCCGGACCCGACGGCGCGGCGTGACTCTTCGCGCCGAGTCCGCGGTAGGACGCGGGCTTCACGGGACGGACCCACTGCGCCAGTCGCGTACGCAGCGGTAGTCGATATTTGAGGTCGCGCAGCAGTTCGTCGATGTCGTGCAGGGCGAACGGGGTGATCGCGGTGCCGTGGGCGTGATGGCCGCCGGTGCCCGCGTCCATCCAGCGCAGCCGCTCGTCGACCTCGGCGATCATGTCCTCGTGCGTGGGCAGCGTCAGCCGACCTTGCAGCAGTGCCGCGGTCCAGTGCGCCGCGACCTCGGCGTTCAACTGGCTCAGGACCGAGGAGTTGTAGCCCGCGAAACTCAGATTCGGCACCTCCACCGGCAGGATGTGGCGGTGCAGACGGAAATTGCCGTCCTCGTCGGTGAGCCTGCGCTGCACGTAGGGGGTGAGGAAGGGCACGCGCTGCTGGAAACCCGTCGCGCACAGCACGACATCGGCCTGCACGCGCTGTCCGTCGGACAGGTCGACCGCGGGCCCGGCCTTGGTGCTGAGCATCTCGGTGATGGTGGTGTCGCGGTGCACGATGATCCGCCCGTCGCGGACCTGTTCGTAGAACCCCTCGGTGGTCAGGCCGACGGTGCTCTGCGCGATCTCCTCGAACCGCCCCGGCGGGACCAGGTCCAGTTCGCGCAGCAACATCTTTTTCGTCGCGAGCTCGCGTATGACGTCGAAATTGCTGTCGCGGAAGGAACGGCCCTTGCCGTGCAGGAAACGTTCGAAACGGTTCAGCCGGTGGTAGCGGAAGTGCGCCTCCCCCAACCTGGTCAGCGACAGCCGCTCGTAATCCAGGCCGAGTCCGGGTTTGCGCGGCATCTTCCACATCAACCGGCGGGCCACGACCCTGGTCGACGCCGCCACGTGGCTCACGGCCTCGGCGACGTCGCAGGCGGATTTGCCGTAGCCGACGACCAGCACGGTCTTGCCGCGCACGGATTCGACATCGTGGAACTGCGAGGTGTGCAGCAGTCGACCGCCGCCGACCTGGTAGAGGTCGTCGCCTCGGAAATCGGGGATCGACGGCTCGCTGAACACGCCGTTGGCGACGACCAGGTGGTCACAGGAGGCGCGGTGGATACCGGTGTGGTCGCGGATCTCGAGCAACCAGCCGCTGTCCACCGGATCGGCGGCGACGACCTCGGTGCCGAGCCGGAGGCTGTCGCCGAGACCGAAGTGGCGGACGTAGCCCTCCAGGTAGGCCTGCATCTGGGCGCCGTCGGGTACGTCCGGATAGTCCTCGGGCATCGGGAAATCCGAGTAGCGGTAGGTGCGCTTGGTGTTCTGGGCCCGCAGACCCGGATAGCGGCGTGTGGCACTCCACACGCCGCCCACATCGGGTGCCTTGTCGAACACCTCGATCGGAAAACCTTCCCGACTCAAGACCTTCGCGTAGGCCAGGCCCGCAATACCCGCACCTACGATCGCGATGCGGTTCCCGCTCGTCATGGGCACCGAGATTACCCGCCCGCAGGCGACGACAATGCCCGCGTGCCTGATTTGCTCGAATCCGGCGGCGTCGAGCCCGGTGAACAGCCGCCGATCGGGCGGTGTGACCACCGACCGAGCCCGGCCCGCGAGGACCATCGTGATGTTGCGCACCCGCGTCCGATCGCGTGGCGGTAGGCCCGCCGCTACCCTCCTTGGATGAGTTCGATCGCACCCGACCTGCGCCGAGCCCGGATCGCGGACTCCTTCGCCTTCGGGATGCAGGGGTTCTTCTTCGCCGTGGTGCTCAGTCACCTGCCGCAGCAGCAGGAGAAGTTCGGGTTGTCCGACGGGACCATCGCCGCGGGCGTGCTGCTGGCCTCGCTGCTCGCGGGCGCAGGCAGCCTGGCCGCCGAGAGATTCGCGGCTCGCTGGTCGAGCCGGACCGCATTGCGCCTCGGGCTGGTGCTGATCACGGTGACGGGCTGCGCCATCGCGTTCGCGCCGAACACCGCGGTACTGCTCGCGACGCTCGGTTGCTACGGCATCGCGCTCGGGGTCGTCGACGCGAGTACGAATATGCAGGCGGTATTCATCCAGCACGGTTACGGGACCTTCATCCTCGCGTCGTTCTACGCCGCGTGGAGCGCCGGATCGATCGGCGGCGCGTTGTTCGTCGCCGCGACCGAGGCGCTGGAGGTCACGCTGCGGCTGTCGCTGCTCCTCGCGGCGGCGCTGGTACTGGTGGTCGGGCTGGTCGTCGGGCCGCGGCTGCTCGGACGCGCCGAGGCCGAGGCCGCGCCCGCCGAGACCCGGGCGGCGCCAGGGCAGGCCGCCGACGCCGGAGCAGGCTCCTCGCGCACGTTTCTCGCGCTCGGACTCGCCGTCGCGCTGGTGTTCGCGATCGACCTCACCGTCGGCAGTTGGTCCGCGCTCTATCTGACCGACGAACTGCTCGCGAGTTCGGCCACCGCGGCACTGGCGCTGGCCGCGTATCAGGGTGCGTCGCTGCTGGCCAGGCTCACCGGCGATATCTGGGTGCGCCGTCTCGGACCGCGGCGTGTGGTGCGCTGGGTGGCCGTCCTCGGGGTGAGCGGTATGACGGTGGTGGTGGCCGCGCCCGGCCCGGTGCTCGCGATCGCGGGATTCCTGGTCGCCGGATTCGGTATCGGCGTCGTCGCCCCGCTGTGTTTCAGTGAGGCGGGCCGGCTCGCGAGCGGTACGGCGCTCGACGCGATCGTCGCGCGGCTCAATCTGTTCAACTACGCGGGCACCCTGGTCGCCGGGCTGGTCGTCGGCGGTATCACCGCGGCACTGACCTATCGGGTCGGCTTCGCGGTTCCGCTGATCTGCGCGGCGGCGTTGCTCTTGCTGACCAGGACCTTCCAGTCCCGAGCCGAACCGGGCAGCCGTCCCGGATCGCCGCGCGGGCATGCTGTACTGGACACATGAGCGAGACCTCTGTCACCGTCGACCGGGCCGGACTGTGGGACGCCGAAGCCCTCAGTGACGTTGCCGCCGCGACTTTTCCGCTCGCCTGCCCACCGGGAACCACACCGGACGACATCGAGATCTTCCTCGGCGAGGTGCTGTCGGGTGAACGTTTCGGCGAATACCTGACCGACCCGACGCGGACCGTGCTCAAGGCCGTCGCCGACGGTGTCATCGTCGGCTACGCGATGCTGCACGCGGACGATCCGGCCGACCCCGATGTCGCGAAGGCGGTGGATCTGCGCCCGACGGTCGAGATCTCGAAGCTGTACGTGCTCCCCGGCCACCACGGCAGCGGTGTCGCCACGGCTCTGATCGAGGCCGCCCTCGATCGGGCCCGCGAGGACGGCGCGAAAGGTGTGTGGCTGGGCGTCAACCAGGAGAACCTCCGTGCCCAGCGTTTCTACGCCAAGCACGGATTCGAACGTATCGCGACCAAGACCTTCCCGGTCGGCAATCAATTCCACGACGATTTCGTGATGCGCCTGGTCTTCTGAGGCCCGCGACCCGATCCGGATTCCGGATCAGGCCAACATCTTGGCTTTCAGGGCGGCGACGTCGGCGTCGGTGAGTTTCAGGCCGTCACGGACGTAGCTGTCGAAACTGCCGTAGGTCTGGTTCGCCTGCTCGAAGGCGGCGTCGAGCCAGGCGGGCTGCACACCGTTGAGCGGATCGGATTCGTCGGCGCCGCGGTACTGGTTGGACAGCAGGTAGTCCTGGCGCACGGTGTCGCGGTCGACGCCGAGGATGGTCAGCAGCACCGCCGAGGTCCAGCCGGTGCGATCCTTGCCCGCGGTGCAGTGGTAGAGCACGGCACCGTCGCGGGTCTCGATGATGTCGCGCAGCACCGAGGCGAACGCCTCGTTGGCGCCCGGCGCGGTGATGAAGGCGCCGTACAGGTCGTCGCCACCGGTCAGGGTGGTGATCAAGGTCTGCGGCGGGGCCTGGCCGATGACGTCGTCCCAGTGTTCGGTGACACCGGCGGGCACGCGATCCGGTCCGGCGGCCCGCTCGAATCCGGTGCGCAGATCGGCGACGACCCGCAGATCGCGGTCGGAGAGCACCGCGAGGTCGGCGGGGGTGGCGTTGTTCAGCTGGCCGCTGCGGTAGACCAGGCCGGTGCGCACCCATTTGCCGTCGGTGGTGCGGTAACCGCCCGCGTCACGCGCGTTCTGCACGCCGGTGAGGCCGAGCGCTCGATCGAAGGCCGTGTCGGAGGCAGGCGCGGCCGTCGCGGCGGGGGCGACGGCGACCACGGGGCCGAATACGAGCGCAAGTCCGGCGGCCGCGGTGACGGACGCGCGGATGAGGTGATGTTCGGCCACGGTGGTTGGCTCCCTTCGTCGTCCCCCGGTACTTCCGATCATGACATCGGCCCCGAGGTCACGCGGTGGCGGCCTCGAAGCGCGAGAGCGCGAGCAGACGCGAGATCGCGCGCAGGTACTTCTTGCGGTATCCGCCGTCGAGCATCTCCTGGGAGAAGATCTGATCCAGTTTGGCGCCGGACACGGTGACCGGGACGCTGGCGTCGTAGAGCCGGTCCGCCAGCACGACGATGCGCAACGCGACGGCCTGATCGGCGACCGGATGCACCCCGTCGATGTACACCGCCGACACCCCGGAGATCAGCGCGCCGAACTTCGACGGGTGCAGGGTGCTCAGATGTTTCAGCAGGGCGTCGAAATCGTCGAGGGTGGACCCCGGTGTGGCCGAGGCCCGTTCGGCCAGCAGTTCGGGCGAGGTCGGCTCGGGGGCGGGCGGCAGATCGCGGTGGCGGTAGTCGGGGCCGTCGACGCGCACGGCGGCGAAGATCGCGCCGAGTTTCTTGATCTCGCGCATGAAGTCCTGTGCGGCGAAACGGCCTTCGCCCAGCTGGCCGGGCAGGGTGTTGGAGGTGGCCGCGATCGAGACCCCGCGCGCGGACAGTTCGGTCAGCAGCCGCGACACCAGCATGGTGTCGCCCGGATCGTCGAGTTCGAATTCGTCGATGCACAGCACGCTGTTGGCGGCCAGTCGATCGACGGCGTTGTTGAAGCCGAGCGCGCCGACCAGGTTGGTGAGTTCGCCGAAGGTGCCGAAGGATTTGGGCGCGGGTGCGCTGTGGAAGATCGAGGCGAGCAGGTGGGTCTTGCCGACGCCGAAGCCGCCGTCCAGGTACAGCCCCGCGCCGTCGATCTGCTTCTTCTTGCCGAAGAGGTTCTTCTTGTTCGCCGCGTGATGGATCTTGGCGACCTGCTTGGCGAACTCCTCGGCTCTGCCCACGGCCGCGGCCTGGCTCGGTTCGCCCGGATCCGGAATGTAGGAGGCGAAACTGACCTCGTCGAACATGGGAGGCGGCACCATCTGAGCGACGAGTTGATCCGCCGGAACCTCGGGGTGGCGATCGACGAGACGTTCTTGCATGGACGAAGCCTAGTGACGTGGTGTGATGTTGTTTCATGCAGCGTATCCACAATGCGACCCAGCTCACAGCCTCGAACGCCGACGATCTGGCGGAGCTGTACGCCTACCCGTCCGCACTCGACGCCCCCTGGGTCCGAGCGAATTTCGTCTCCAGCATCGACGGGGCCGCTACCAGCGGCGACCTGTCCGCGGGGCTGGGCACGCCTGCCGACAAGACCGTCTTCATGTTGTTGCGCGATCTCGCCGACGTGGTCCTGGTCGGCGCGGGCACGGCGCGGGCGGAGAACTACGGCGGCGCCAAGACCGATGCCGATCGCAGGCGCGCACTGCACGCGAAGGGTCTCGGCGGTCACGGCGACGGCACGCCACCGCCGATCGCCGTCGTCACCGCGAGCGCGTCCCTCGATCCGCGATGCCGCCTGTTCACCGATACCACCGTCGCACCGCTGATCATCACGACCGCCACCGCGCCCGCCGAGAGTAAACAGCGACTGGTGGACGCGGGCGCGGACGTGGTGGAAGCGGGCGGTGTCGCGGTGACGCCCCGGGCTCTGCTCGCCGCGCTGGCCGAACGGGGCCTGTTCCGGGTGCTGTGCGAGGGCGGTCCGCATCTGTTCGGCGAATTGCTGGAGGCCGACGCGGTCGACGAGTTGTGCCACACCACCGCTCCCCTGTTGGTCGGCGGCGCGGCTCGGCGAATCTCACTGTCCGCGCACGAGTTCCGACGCCCCATGGAGCTGCGGCACACACTGGTCGACGACGACGGCACCATTCTGACCCGCTGGGCCAGGCGCTGACGACCGTGCGGGCGGTCTCCGGGCGGCACATCGGCGACCGCTGTGTGAAACAGCGGGCCGAACCTGGCAGGCTGTAGCGCATGCGCTGGACTCGAGCCGCCGTCATGGCATCGGCATTGTCGACGGCACTCTCGATCATGATCGCCGGTTGCGGTGCTGGCCCCTCCGACCGTCCCGACGTCGCGGTCGAGCGCCCCGGGGTCGCGAGTAACCCGACGACGTCCGCCGCCGCCGCGCCGCCGCCGGTGGCCGAGGTCCCCAAAACCGATCTGAGCTGGCGCGACTGCACCGCGCCCACCCTGAATCTGCTCGGACTCGGTCCCGCGCCCTCGGGTCTGGTCCTCGATTGCGCCGAATACTCGACCCCGATCGACGCCTCGGGCAGTGTCCTCGGCAGTTTCCGCACCGGCGCGATGCGCGCGCGGCTGGCGCAGACGCCGACCGACGTACCGCCGCTGGTGCTGACCTCGGGCACCGACCGCTCCTCCACCGCGACGCTGGCGGGTCTCGCGGTGGGCGGCCCGGCGCTGTTGAGCGACCGCGCGATCGTCGCGGTGGACCGACGCGGCCTCGGCAGCTCGCAGCCGATCGACTGCCTGCCCGCCGAAATCCGGCGCGGGCTGGCCGACAACGGCCAGTTCGGTCCCGGAGCGGCCGATCAGGTGGGGGCGGTGTCGGAGTTCAGCCAGGACGGCACCATCGCGTGCCGGGACTTCCTACAGCCCTACGAGGGCACCTTCGACGCGACCCACGCCGCCGACGACATCGAACAGTTGCGCAAACAGTGGCAGGTGGAGCGCATCGACCTGCTCGGCTCCGGGAACGGGGCGAAGGTCGCGCTCAGCTATGCCCGCAAATTCGGTGACCACCTCGCCAAACTGGTCCTCGACTCCCCCGAACCCGTCGGCACCGACGCCGTCACCAAGGAAGAGCAGCGACTCCAGGGCGCCGAGGCGGCCCTGAGCGGTTTCGCGCAGCGGTGCACCGGGCTCGGCTGTTCGCTGGGCGCGGATCCGCGCGCCGCCGTCGCCGATCTGGTCGCGCGAGCGGGTAACGGCGGGCTCGGCGACATCTCGGCGAACGCCCTCCTCACCACGATCACCGGATTCCTCGGCGCACCGAGGGCCGATCAGGCGAGCCGGGTCACCGAACTGGCCGACGCGCTCTCGGCGGCCGGGCGCGGCGACCGCGCCGCGTTGTCGACGCTGATGCTGCGGGAATCGGCCGCCACGGCCAGCGACGGCCAATTCGTCAACCGGTGCACCGACACCCAGCAACCCCCGACCCCGTCCAAGGCCACGGAACTGCGGACCACCTGGGGACAGAAGTATCCGGTCTTCGGCGCGGCGGCCGCCGTCGCGCTCATGGACTGCTCGGCGTGGCCGGTCTCCGGCGCACCGCCGCTGCCGACGAAACTGAATATCCCCGTGCTGGTCATGGTGGGTATCGCCGATCCGGTGGTCGGCAACGGCGGCACCGCGTCGGTGACCGGCGCGTTGGGCGCGGCGGGCGCTCAGCACGCGACCGTGACCTGGCAGGGCTGGGGCCACCCGGTCTTCACCCATTCCGGCTGCGCCCAGCGCGCACTGCTCGACTATCTGAAAACCGCGAAGCTGCCCGCCGACGCGACGGCGTGTCCGGCCTGACCCGATCACCCCGTTTCGCACGCTCGAAGCGGTCCCGGCAACCTATCCGCCACGGTTCCGGTGTACCGTGCCCCAGTGTTACTTCGACAGATCGAGCCGCGCACCGCTCGTACCACCGCCGAGGTGATCAAGTTCGCATTGTGGCCGATCGCGGTCATGACCGTGCTGAACCGGGTCTTCATCAAGGCTGTCAACGGATTCGTCACCGATGACTACGCACCCGTGTACAACGCGTCGAAGGCCTTCCTCAACGGCCTCCCGGTGTACACGGCGAATTTCGACTCTGTCGATCCGCACTACCTGTACCCACCGGGCGGAACGCTGCTGATCGCACCGATCGCGATCATCGATCCGGAGAAGTCGCGGTGGTGCTTCATCCTGCTCAACGTGCTGGCGATCCTGCTCGCCTGGTATCTGCTGTTGCGGCTGTTCAAGTACACCGTGAATTCGGTGGCCGCCCCTGCGCTGCTGCTGGCGATGTTCATGTCGGAAACCGTCACCAACACGCTGGTCTTCGCGAATGTCAACGGCTGCATCCTGCTGGCCGAACTGCTGTTCATCCACCTGCTGCTCAAACGCCGTGATCTGTGGGCGGGCGTGGTGCTCGGACTGAGTATCACGGTGAAACCCACACTCGCTCCGTTGATCTTGATCGCGGCCGCGAGGGGTCAGTGGAAAGTCTTCATCGGCGCGATCGGCGTGCCCGTGGTGACGACGGCGATCGCGTGGCCGCTGATCAAGGACACCGATCATTTCTTCACCCGCACCCTGCCCTACCTCCTGGAGACCAGGGACTACTTCAACAGCGCCATCGCGGGCAACGCCGCCTACTACGGGCTGCCCGACTGGCTGACCTGGAGTATCCGTCTGACCATGGCGGTGCTGGTCGGAATCTCGCTGTGGCTGCTGTACCGCTACTACCGCCACGACGAGGTGTTCTTCGTCGCGACCTCGTCGGGCGTGCTGCTGACCGCGTGGTTCCTGCTGCCCGGACTGGGCCAGATGTACTACTCGATGATGCTGTTCCCGCTGCTGATGACGGTGGTGCTGCGCAATTCGCTGGTGCGCAACTGGCCCGCCTGGCTCGCGGTCTTCGGATTCATGTCCTACGACAAGTGGCTCTCGGATCGCTGGCAGGGCATCGGTCGCAACCTGGAGTACCTGCGCATCACCTTCGGCTGGACGCTACTGCTGCTGGTGATCTTCTGCGTACTCGGCGACCGCTATCTCGCCGCACGCCGGGAGGGACGCCTGTCCACCGGGATCATCGATCCGGCGTGGATGCGCGACGCGCCGGATTCCCTCGATCGGGAGTCCGCCGCGACCGCGGTCACCCCCGAATCCGCGCCGGGACCGGCCGTGGCGGATACACCGAGGCCGCGCAACGGGACGGCACCCTCCTCGGAGAAACGTATTAGCGTGGAGCCATGAGTGCCGACGCCGATACGTCACTGCCCGCCCCAAGAATCCAGCTGACGCCACAGGAGTGGAAGGCCAAGCTGAACCCCGAGGAGTTCGCGGTACTGCGACAGGCCGCGACCGAACGTCCCTTCATCGGTGAGTACACCGACACCACGACCGAGGGCGTCTACGAATGTCGCGCCTGCGGGGCCGAGTTGTTCCGCAGCACCGAGAAATTCGACTCGCATTGCGGGTGGCCGTCGTTCTTCGACCCGGCGAAATCGGAGGCGGTGATCCTGCGCCCCGACGACAGTCTCGGCACGCACCGGGTCGAGGTGCTGTGCGCCGACTGCCACAGCCACCTCGGCCACGTGTTCGAGGGCGAGGGGTACAACACGCCCACCGACAAGCGCTACTGCATCAACTCGATCGCACTGCGGCTGCACCCCGCGGACACCGCAGCGCGGTGAGAACGGGCTGCGCGCTCAGCGCAGCGTATTCGTCACCGGAAACCCGCGCATGCCCCGATTTGCCGGGGCATGCGCTCACCGGGCGCGATCAGGGCAGTGCGGCGATGAGCTTGTCCAGTTCCACCCGGGGACCGGTGTAGAAGGGGATCTCCTCCCGCACGTGCAAGCGGGCCTCGGTGGCGCGCAGATCGCGCATGAGGTCGACGATCCGATGCAGTTCCGGCGCTTCGAAGGCGAGGATCCATTCGTAGTCGCCGAGGGCGAACGAACTCACCGTATTGGCGCGCACGTCCGGGTAACCCCGTGCCGCTTTCCCGTGATCGGCGAGCATCTTGCGCCGCTGCTCGTCAGGCAGCAGGTACCACTCGTAGGACCGCACGAACGGGTACACGCAGATGTAGTTGCCCGCCTCCTCACCGGCGAGGAAGGCCGGGACGTGGCTCTTGTTGAATTCGGCGGGCCGGTGCAGCGCCACATTGCTCCAGACGGGGGTGCTGGCGCGGCCGAGTTCTGTCGTGCGACGGAAATCGGCGTAGGCGGCCTGCAGATCCTCCACGCGCTCGGCATGGGTCCAGATCATGAAATCGGCGTCGGCGCGCATGCCCGCGACGTCGTAGACACCGCGGACGACCACGTCACCGTCGGCGAGGCCGTCGAAGAACGCCCGCGCGTCCGCGACGGCTTTGGCCCGATCCTCGCCGAGCACACCGGGGTTGACTCGGAACACCGAGAACATCAGGTATCGGATGGTGGAGTTGAGTGCCTGGTAATCGAGTCGCGCCATGATTCCTATCGTGCCACTGGGACTGGAAGCGGTGTCGGGGCGGGCCGTTCACGCGTGTGCGCTCGATCACCCGACCGAGGCCGGGCAGGCGCTCGCGCGCAGATCGGTCGGGGTGAACTGTTCGGTGTGCACCCGGTGTTCGGGGATCGCGACGGCGCGCAACTGCTCGCGCAGGGTCGCGAGGAATTCCGGTGTGCCGCAGAGGTAGATATCGGCATCGGCGGGCAGGTCCAGTGCCGACAGGTCCAGCGGTGCGGCGCCGTGATCGTCGCGGTACCGGAGGTCGAGGGTCGCGTCCGGGATCAGCGCGCAGAGTTCGCGCAGCCGCGCACCGAGCGGATGGGTTCGCGGGTCGCGGTCCGCGTGGACGACGAGCACCCGCCGTCGCGGCGTGCGCGCGGCGAGGTGTTCGAGGATGCCGATCATCGGGGTGATGCCGATACCGGCGGATACCAGGACCAGCGGTGTCGTCGCGTCGGGATCGACGGTCAGGTCGCCGAAGGGCAGGCTGATCTCCAGGGTGGCGCCCACCTCGACACTGTCGTGCAACCACGACGAGACCTCACCCGCCGGGCGATCGGCCGAGGCGGCGACCCGTTTCACCGCGAAAGCGAAACGACCGTCGCCCGGCGCGCCGACCAGGCTGTACTGGCGTAGTTGGCGGGCACCGTCGGGGAGCCGGACCGCGACCGATATGTATTGTCCAGGAAGGAATTCCGGCAGTGCGGAGCCGTCGATGGTCTCGACGGCGAATACCACGACGCCCGGGACGTCGTCGGCACGCGAGACGACCGTCACCTCGCGAAAGACCGCACCCGGTTCGACGCCGGATCGCGCGTAGAGATCCCGCTCCAGGGCGATCAGCGTGTGCGCCATCGACCAGTACACGGCGTCCCAGGCGGCGGCGACCCGCTCGGTCACCACCTCGGCGCCGAGCACGGCGACGATGGCGGCGAACAGATTGTCGTGGACGACGGCGTACTGGTCCGCGGTGATGCCGAGGGACGCGTGCTTGTGCGCGATCCGCCCGAGCATCCCGGACGGACGCGGCGCCCGAGGATCGACCAGGTGGGTCGCGAACTGCGCGATCGAGGCGGCCAGCGCGCGGGGCTGGGTGCCTTCGGCCTGGTTGCCCCTGTTGAACAACTCGCGGATCAATTCCGGATGGTTGTCGAAGAGCGTGCGGTAGAAGACCGCGGTGATCTCGTCGATATGCGCGGCGACCAGTGGCAGCGTGGCGCGTACGACGTCGAGGTCGTCGGCCGTCGGTTCGGTTTCGCGGGGGATCGCGATGGTCATCGGGGGTCCTCTCCTGGCGCGGAATCGCGCGACGACGGGGTGGCGAGCAGGCGCAGCAATCCGGCGGTCGGGGCGTTGACGAGATCGGCGAGGGTGTACCGGTCGAGTTCGCGGTAGAACGCTTCCTCGGCGTCGGCCAGCACCCGGCGCAATCGGCACGCCCCGACCAGCGGGCACGGGTGATCGCCTTCGCAGACCACCACCGGCCGGTCGTTCTCCAATTCCCGGATGAGCGCGCCGACCGAGACCGTGCGACCGGCGGGGGTGATGAACAGCCCGCCGTTGCGTCCACGCTGTGCCTCGACGAGTCCGAGGTCGACCAGCCTGGCCACCGCTTTGGCCACATGATGTTCGGAGACGGCGACCTGTTTGGCGATCAGTCTCGTCGTCACCCTGCCGTCGGACTCGTCGCTCACCGCCAGCCGCATGATGGCCCTGAGGCCGATATCGGTGAACCGGGAGAGCTGCATGACGCCGACGGTACCGGCGCTGATCAGCGCGAACACCATCGCGCGAGCGTGTGCTCAATTACTCCGACGCGTGCGGATTTTCAGGCTGCGGCGATTGCCGCTCGGCCGGTCGAAATGTGACATGCACCATAATCCCTCCCGGGCGATGGACCGCACCGCCCGGCAGCCCGGGCGAGCACGGTGACGGAGGACGGGGAGAGTCCCGACTCGCGCGCCCGGCTGATCCGATCCAGGTCGGGTTCGGTGGTGCGACCTTCCTCGGGAACGCCACGCGATCCGCGAGGGACACTTTCCGCGACTCTTCCGCCTGATGGCGCAGTCGCCCGCGGCCGCTCTCAGGGGTGGCAGCCGGCCCTACCGCTGCGGCGTGAAACGAGCCGCCAACCGTTGCGCGGCGCGTTCGCCCGAGGCGACACAGGCTGGGACACCGACCCCGCGCAGGTACGCACCGGCCAGGGCGAGGCCGTCGAGATCGGCTGTGCCCGCTTCGATCTCGGCGACCCGGTCGAGGTGGCCGGGGGCGTATTGGGCCAGACCTCCCGGCCAGCGCTGTACGACGGCCTCCAGTGGGTCGATCCGAATCCCGGTGACGGTCGCCAGATCCTCGGCGGCGGCGGCGATCAACTCGTCGTCGGACCACGACAGTGGCGCGGGGTCACCGAATTTGGCGAACGACACGCGGACCAGGGCGGTCTCGCGGGCGCCCAGATGCGGCCATTTGCGGCTGGACAGGGTGAACGCCTTGGCGCGCAGGGGTTCTCCGGTGGCCACCAGGACCCCGGAGTTGTCGGGCAGGGCGGTGTCGCCCGGCAGTGACAGTGCGACAACGACCGAGGACGACAGTTCGATTCCGGCGGCGGCGGCCGCCGCGTCGGGTGCGACGGTGCGCAGCAGGCGGGCGGTGACGGGGGCGGGGGTGGCCAGGACCACGGCATCCACCGCGCCGATCGGGTCGACCACCCAGCCGCGCGTCGACCTCGCCAGCCGCGTCACCGCGGTCTCGGTGAGTATCCGGGCGCGCGAGCGCTCCGAAAGCGCTTGCAGCAGTACGTGGTAGCCGTCGCGGATACCGCCGAACACCGGGGCGTCCGACGGCGGCGGCATGGCGGCGGCCACGGCGGCGGTCAGGTTGGGCGCGCCCGCGTCGAGCGCGGCGGCCAAGGGCGGTACCGCCGCGCGGACACCGATGGATCGCGAGGTCCCCGCGTACACGCCGCCGAGGAGCGGATCGACACTGCGTTCGGCGACCTGCGCGCCGAAACGGCTCGCGATCAGGCTGTAGACGTCGATATCGGCGTCGGGATACCAGGCGAACGGCCGGTGCGGTTCCTCCGCGATCATGGCCACGGTCTCGTCGTCGACCAGTCCGCGCACGGATTCGGCGGTCGACGGAATGCCCATCAGCGTGGCCTCCGGCATCGGATGCGCCACACCGCCGGACCAGATCAGCGGCCTGCGTCCGGCGGGCACCACCAGTTGCCCGGCCAATCCGAGTTCGCGCAGCAGGGCGGGCACCTCGGGTCTGCGCCCGACGAACGCCTCCGCCCCCAGATCGACGGGCTCCCCGGCCAATTCACCGGTGTACAGGATGCCGCCGACCCGCCGGCCACGCTCGACGACGACGATATCGGCGTCGTCGCCGACCGTCGTACGCAAGCGATACGCCGCGACCAACCCGCTGATCCCGCCACCGACCACCGCGATCCTCATACGACGACCGTAACCCCTGTCAGAGTTCGTGGATGAGCTGTACCAGCGCGGTGAGCACCCCGGGGTCGGTGTCGGGCAGCACGCCGTGGCCGAGGTTGAAGATATGACCCGCGGCGCCGAGCGTGATCGCCTCGTCGGCTTCGGCCGCGATACGCCGCGCCTCGGTCTCGACCGCGGCCGTGCCCGCGAAAAGCACCGCGGGATCGAGGTTGCCCTGCAACGCCTTTCCCGGGCCGACGCGGCGCACGGCGTCGGTGAGCGGCACCCGCCAGTCGACGCCGACGACGTCGGCGCCCGCCTCGCCCATGGCTCCGAGCAGTTCGCCGGTGCCGACGCCGAAGTGGATCCTCGGCACGCCCGCGTCCGCGATCTCGGCGAAGACCCGCTCCGAATGCGGAAGCACGAAATCACGGTAGTCGGCCAGCGAGAGCGCGCCCGCCCACGAGTCGAACAGCTGCACCGCGTCGACGCCCGCGGCGAGCTGGGCCTGGAGGAAGGCGATGGTGATGTCGGTGAGAGCGCCGAGCAGCGCGTGCCAGGTCTGCGGGTCGGCGTACATCATCGCCTTGGTGCGCTCGTGATTCTTGCTCGGTCCGCCTTCGACCAGGTAGGACGCCAAGGTGAACGGTGCGCCCGCGAAGCCGATCAGCGGGGTGTCACCCAGCGCTTCGGTGAGCAGCCGCACCCCGTCGGTGACGGCCCCGACCTCCTCCGGACGCAGGCGCGGCAACGCCTTCACATCCGCGACGGTACGGACCGGCGAGGCGATGACGGGTCCGACACCGGGCACGATGTCCAGGTCGATCCCGGCGGCCTTGAGCGGAACCACGATGTCGGAGAACAGGATCGCCGCGTCCACGCCGTGCCTGCGGATCGGCTGCATGGTGATCTCACACACCAGCTCCGGATCGAAACACGACTCGAGCATGCCTATGCCCTTGCGCAACTCGCGATACTCGGGCAGCGACCGTCCGGCTTGCCGCATGAACCAGACCGGGCGCCTGCTCGGCTCGCCACCGGTGGCGGCGGCCAGGAACGGGGCATCGGTCAACCGGCGGCGGGTTTGAGTGCTCATCACCGCTCATCGTATGCGGGCCACCGGACCGGCAGGCGTCGGCCCACCGCCGCGCGGAGACCTTCCGAGTCGATCTCACCGGAGCCCGCCGAAACCCCCTCGCGGCCGCGGGACCCCCGCGTGCGGCGCGCCTCCGACCCCGCCGGGTGCACAAGGTCTACCGTCGCATCCGTGACACCGCTCGACATCCGCGACGGCGCCGCACCGACCGAGGGATCCGATGGCGAACCAGCTCCGTTTCGCGCTGCGGTCGAGGCGATGGGCTCCGCAACTGTGCACCCCCGGATCGAGCTTGCGCCCATCCGGCCGCCGCAACGCCTCGCCCCGTACTCCTATGCGGTCGGCGCCGAGGTCAAACACCCCGAGACCCCCGTGGTTCCGGTCGATTCCGAGGGCGATGCCTTCGGCAGGCTGATACTCCTACACGACCCCGACGGTGACGACGCCTGGCACGGCGTCTTCCGGCTGGTCGCCTATATCCAGGCCGATATCGACGCCTCGCTCGCCACCGACCCGCTGCTGCCCGAGGTGGCGTGGAGCTGGCTGGTCGAGGCGCTGGACTCGCGGACCGAGCCGTACACCGCGCTCGGCGGCACCGTCACCTCGACCAGTTCGGTGCGCTACGGCGATATCGCGGGACCGCCGCGCGCCCATCAATTGGAGCTACGGGCCTCGTGGACGGCGGTGACCACGGATATGCGCCCGCACGTCGAAGCCTTCTGCGAGGTGCTCGCCTATTCGGCCGGTTTGCCGCCCGCCGGTATCACACATCTGCGGCCGGACTCGTACACGGGCAACGACCTCAGTTGACAGCAACGTAAAGTGCAGGTCTATGCCGGTAGCAGACGAGCCCGAAAAAGGGCACATCGTGGAGGAAAGCACAGCAGAACCCCTGCTCGCGCCCGCCGATGGTGTGCCACCGGTCCTGGTCACGGCGGCCGAGGTCGCCGCCGCCGCCGCGAAGATCGCCTCGGGTAGCGGACCACTCGCGGTCGACGCCGAACGGGCGTCCGGTTTCCGCTACTCGGCGCGTGCCTACCTGATCCAGTTACGCCGGGCCGGTGCGGGCACCTTCCTGGTCGACCCGATTCCGGTCACCGACGCGCTCGGCCCGCTGGCCGAGGCGATCAACGACCTGGAATGGGTGCTGCACTCCGCGGACCAGGATCTGCCCGGACTGGCCGAACTCGGGCTGCGCCCGGCGCGGCTGTTCGACACCGAACTCGGCGGCAGACTGGCGGGCTTCGAACGGGTCGGGCTGGCGGCGATGGTCGAACGCCTGCTCGGGCGCGCGCTGCGCAAGGGGCACGGGGCGGCCGACTGGTCGACCAGACCGTTACCCGACGAATGGCTCAACTACGCGGCACTCGATGTCGAATTACTGCTCGAACTACGCGACGAGGTCGCCGCCGCCCTGGACGAACAGGGCAAATCCGATTGGGCCGCGCAGGAATTCGAGCACGTGCGGACCACCGAACCGTCGGCTCCCAAACCCGATCGCTGGCGGCGGACCTCCGGAATCCACACGCTGCGCCGCGCCAGACAGCTGGCCGTCGTGCGCGAGTTGTGGACCGCGCGCGACGCACTGGCGCGGGCGCGGGATGTGGCGCCCGCCCGCATCCTGCCCGACGCGGCGATCGTGTCCGCCGCCACCGCCGACCCCAAGACCATCGCGCAGTTGCGGACATTGCCGGTCTTCGGCGGCCCGCGCCAGCGCCGGTACTCCCGCGACTGGCTCGCGGCCGTCGAACGGGCGCGCACCATGCCCGACAGCGATCTCCCGCCGCTGACCCAGCCGTTCGACGGCCCGCCCCCGGTGAATCGCTGGGAACGCCGCGATCCGACCGCGGCGGCCAGGCTGGTCCGGGCCCGCGCCGCGATGGGAGAACTGAGCACCACGCACGCGATCCCGGTCGAGAATCTGCTCTCGCCCGATCTCGTGCGGCGGCTGTGCTGGGACGGCCTGCCCGATTACGACAAGGTCGGCGACGAGTCGGAACTGTCGTCCGCGATCGACGGGTTCCTCAAATCCGGCGGCGCGCGACCGTGGCAGCGCGAACTGGCCGTATCCGCCCTGACCGAAGCGTTGACGCCACGGGAGCAGTGAGGCCGGTCCCCGGACCGATCAGACGGTGGACCCGCCCGTCTCGGTGCCCGCGTCGACCCGGACCGAGCGCGCGGCCAGCCAGCCCGCGATACGACGCGAGATGTCGGGGGCGGTGAGTCCGAGTTCCTCGTGCACGTCACCGCGGGTAGCGTGATCGAGGAATTCCTGCGGCACGCCGAGATCCCTGGTGGCGACGTCGAGGCCGGCGGCGCGCAGCCGCGCCGACACCGTCGATCCGATGCCGCCGTGCAGGCCGCCGTCTTCCAGGGTGACGACCAGGTGGTAGTTCTCGGCGAGTTTCACGATGGTGTCCGACACCGGAAGCACCCAGCGCGGATCGATGACGGTGACCGAAATACCCTGCGGCTCTAGCAGTTCCGCGACCCGGATGGCGGTCTCGGCGAAGGCGCCGACCGCGACGAGCAGGACGTCACCGCGTCCGGTCCGCGCGCCGCCGTCGGAGGCGGCCAGGCGCAGCACATCCACGCCGTCGAGCCGTTCGATCGCCGAGATATCCTCGCCCACACCGCCCTTGGGGAATCGGAGCACGGTCGGACCGTCGTTGACGGCCAGCGCCTCGCCCAATTCCTCACGCAGCGTGGCGGCGTCGCGCGGGGCGGCGACCCTGATGCCGGGAATGATGCCGAGCAGCGACAGATCCCACATACCGTTGTGGCTGGCACCGTCGGGTCCGGTGATACCGGCCCGGTCGAGCACGACCGTCACCGGCTGCTCGAGCAGGGCCACGTCCATCAGCAACTGGTCGAAGGCGCGATTGAGGAAGGTCGAGTAGATGGCGACGACGGGATGCATCCCGCCGAGCGCCAGTCCGGCCGCCGAAGCCATCGCGTGCTGTTCGGCGATACCGACGTCGAACATCCGCTCGGGAAAACGCTCGGCGAAGGGCGCGAGTCCGGTCGGGCCGGGCATGGCGGCCGTGATCGCGACGATGTCGTCGCGGCGTTCGGCGTGGGCGATGAGTTCCTCGGAGAAGACCGAGGTCCAGCCGAGCGCCTTCTTCCCGGCCAGCGGACGGCCGGTGAGCGGGTCGATCGGATCGCAGGCGTGCATCTGATCGGCCACGTGGTTCTCGGCGTGCTCGTAGCCGCGCCCCTTCTGGGTGACCACGTGCACGACGACCGGGCCGCCGAAATCCTTGGCCCGCCGCAGCGCGGCCTCCACCGCGACGATGTCGTGGCCGTCCACCGGTCCGACGTATTTCAGTCCGAGATCGCTGAACAGTTCCTGCGGACTCACCGCGTCCTTGATGCCCGCCTTCACCGCGTGCACCATCGAATACGCCGATTCGCCGACGCGCGGAATGCTCTTGAGGATGCGCTTGCCCGCGTCGAGGGCGTGTTCGTAGGCGGGCTGGGTGCGCAGCGCGGTCAGCCGGTCGGCGAGACCGCCGATGGTGGGCGCGTAGGAACGGCCGTTGTCGTTGACGACCACGACGACGGGACGGTCCGGCGCGGCGGCGATATTGTTCAGCGCCTCCCAGCACATGCCACCGGTCAGCGCGCCGTCACCGACGACCGCGACCACGTGCCGGTCCTGCCCGGTCAACGCGAACGCCTTCGCCAGTCCGTCGGCGTAGGACAGCGAGGCCGACGCGTGCGAAGACTCCACCCAGTCGTGCGCGCTCTCGGCGCGGCTCGGGTAACCGGACAGACCGCCCTGCTGACGCAGCGAGTCGAATCGGTCCTTGCGACCGGTCAGGATCTTGTGCACGTAGGACTGGTGACCGGTGTCGAAGATGAGCGGGTCGGCGGGCGAATCGAAGATCCGGTGCAGGGCGATGGTCAGCTCGACCACTCCGAGGTTCGGGCCGAGGTGCCCGCCGGAGGCGGCGACCTTCAACACCAGGAACTCGCGGATCTCCTCCGCCAGTTCTCGCAGCTGCGCCACGGTAAGCCCGCGCAGATCTTCGGGCGTATCGACCCGGGAAAGCACTCCCACCTGAACTCGCTCCCTCCGGATTTTTCGTCTGATCCGATCAGTCTACGGAGCCGAACCAGTGCTCTCGCTCGACGTCTGCCCGTCACCAGGCAACTCCGGCGCCGAATGTGAGGCTCCACACGACATGCCGCCTCCGAACTCACGGCCCGGAGCGACGGCGCGACCCACGTTACCCGCCCTACAGTGGTCGTGTGGCCGAGCCCGAGCATGTGCGTCCGCGAGCCGACGATCCGGGTGTGGTGGCCCGTATCGTCGCCGACGTCTACGAGTCGTGTCGCGCCGACAGGTCCGGCGACCTGGCCGACTACATCCCCGAACTGGCTGCGGTGGAGCCCGATTCGTTCGCCCTGTGCCTGGCCACCGCCGACGGCAGGTTGTACGCGGCGGGCGACGCCGAGACCGTGTTCACCATCCAGTCGATCTCCAAACCGTTCACCTACGCGCTCGCGCTGGCCGATCGGGGGCCCGAGGCGGTCGGCCGACACATCGACGTGGAGCCGTCGGGAGACGCGTTCAACGAGATCAGCCTGGATCCGGTGACCGAACGCCCGCGCAATCCGATGATCAACGCGGGCGCCATCACCGCCGCCTCGCTGATCGCCGGACGTGACGCGGAGGAGAAGTTCGAGCGGATCCGCCGCTGTTATTCCCGCTTCGCCGGACGCGAACTGACCATGAACGAGCCGGTGTACGCCTCCGAGGCGCGCACCGGATTCCGCAATCGCGCCATCGGTTACATGCTGCGCTCCTTCGGGATCATCGAATCCGATCCCGACGACGCCGTCGACCGCTACTTCCGGCAGTGCTCGGTGGATATCACCTGCCGTGACCTGGCCGTCATGGCGGCCACCCTGGCCAACAACGGCCTCAACCCGCTGACCCGCGAGCGCGCGCTGACGCCCGCGCTGACCGAACAGGTGCTCAGTGTCATGACCACCTGCGGCATGTACAACGCGGCGGGCGATTGGGTGACCACCGTCGGACTGCCCGCCAAGAGCGGGGTCGGCGGCGGCATCCTGGCCGTGCTGCCCGGACAGATCGGCATCGCGGTCTACTCGCCGCGCCTGGACGCGCACGGCAACAGCGTGCGCGGTGTGGCGGCCTGTCGCGCGTTGTCGCGGCGCCTGGAACTGCACTTCCTGCACGTCACCCGGGCGGCGCGGACCGCGGTGCGCGGCGATTACACGGTGGCGGAGGTGCCTTCGCGACTGCGTCGCGACACCGAGGACATGGACCTGCTGACCGCCTACGGGCACCGCGCCAGGCTGTACCAACTCGACGGCGACCTGCTGTTCGCCGGCGCCGAACGCGCGGTCAGGACCATCGAGGCACAGGCGGGCGAGTTGGACGCGCTCGTCATCGATGTGCGCAGGGTCGGCGAGGTCAGCGGGATCGCGGGCGACATGCTCGGCGAATTGCAGACCGAACTGGCCGCGTCCGGATGTCTGGTCGCGCTCGTCGACCCGGACGCGCGGCTGGGTCGTACGGTCTCGGGCCTGGATCCGGACGATCCGCGCGGGCGGGTCTTCCTGGACCGCGACACCGCGACCGAGTGGTGCGAGGACGTCCTGCTGCGGCGCTACCGTCCGCCCGGCGACCGATTGCCCGCAGTCATCCCGATCGTCGAGCATCCGGCGCTGGCGGCACTCGGACACGAGGACAGAGCGCGGCTGGCCGAGGAGTTCGAGGTGCGCACCTTCGCGCGCGGGGAGGTCATCGTGGCGCGCGGAAGCGCGCGCTCGGGGCTGTACCTGATCCTGGAGGGCCGGGTGCGGCTGGGTTTCGAAGGGGCCGACCGGCGCGATCATCGGCTCGTCACCCTCACCGCCGGGATGTCGTTCGGCGAGATCCCGATGCTGGTGGGGTCGCCGTTCGTCAACGAGGCGCGCGCCGAGAAGAACGTGCGGCTGGCGGTTCTCGGGCCGCGGCGATTCGACACACTCGCCGAGGAGGCGCCGCATCTGAAGTTGGCGCTGCTGGAAAGGCTTGCCGCGGGAGCGTATTCGCAGATGGACGCGGCGGTGCGGTCCATCGCCGTCCGCGGCGGGGACTACTGACCGATCAGGAGAACACGGTGGGCAAGAACCAGAGGAAATCCGCGACGGGCACCGTCACGACCTTCGGGCGCGGCGCGGTGCGCGCCACCCCGGATCTGATGCGGATCACGGTATCGATCGAGTCGCGGGCCGAGCAGGTCGCGCTCGCCTACGGGCAGGCGGGCGCGCGGGTCGGCGCCGTGACCGAAGCGCTGCGCGCCCACGGCATTCCCGGCTCCGATATCGCCACCGGCGGGTTGTCGGTGCGCACCGAGACGATCTGGACCGAAGGGCAGGGCAACCGGATCACCGGCTACCTCGCCACCACCGACCTGACGGTGGTGCTGCGCGAGATCGGGCCCGACGCGGATCCCGGACCGGCCGCGGTCATCGCCGATTGTGTGGAGGCGGGCGGTGACGATGTACGACTCGGCGGCCTCGCGCTGAGCGTCGCCGACCAGGCCGGACTGCTGGCCCAGGCCCGCGACGCCGCGTGGGACGACGCCCTCGCCAAGGCCGCGCAATACGCCGTCCGCGCGTCGCGTGTCCTCGGTCCGGTCATCGAGATCACCGAGAACACCGCGTCGCCGGTGCCGGTCGCGCCCCGTCTCATGGCGGTGTCGGCGCCCGCGGGCGGTGCGCCGGTGCCGATCGAAGCGGGCGAGACCGAGATCTCGGCGAATCTGCGCGCCACCTGGCAATTGGACTGAAATCCGAACCGTCCGCGGCATCCGAACCGACTGCGGCATCCGAACCGTCCGCGACCTAGCGCTCGTTCCGTCCTAGGTCGGCGGCCTGGATGCGACGATGCCGCGCAGCAGGGTGGTGAGGGCGTCACGGTCGGCGGTGGACAGTCCCGCGAACCACAGGTGTTCGCGTGCGGCCTGGAGTTCGAACGCCTCACGCACCGACTCCTCGCCCTTCGAGGTGAGTGCGATGGTGATGGCTCTGCCGTCGGTGGCGGAGCGGCGACGTTCGACGAAACCCGTTCGCTCCAGGGTGTTGACGGCGTTGGTGACGGCGGAGCGGCTCATCACCGACAGTTCCGCCAGGCGCGCGGGCATGGTCGGGCCGAGTAGCCAGAGTTTGAACATCAGCCGGAAGCCGGGCAGGGTCAGCCCACGCGGGCGATGGATAGCCGATTCCAGATCGTTGATCATCAGGTACGCGGCGTGCAGCAGGTTGTAGGCCAGCGAGAACGTCGCGATATCGGCTCCGGGAGCCCGCTGCGGCAGTGTCCGCCGCGCCATTTCCTCGTATTTCTCCATTTTGCGCCCCCGGTAGTTCCTGTTTCATATTGTTATGGCCATAACTATCGAACTGTTGGAGCAGAAGTGCGGATCATCATCGCAGGCGCCGGGATCGGCGGTCTCACGACCGCGCTGAGCCTGCACGCGGCCGGGATCACCGAGGTCACCGTCGACGAATCGGTGGCGGAACTGCGCCCGCTCGGAGTCGGGATCAACCTGCTGCCCCATGCCGTGCGCGAACTCACCGAACTCGGCCTGGCCGACCGGATCGCCCGCATCGGCGTGCCGATCGAAGAACTCGTCTACGCCAATCCGCTCGGCCAGATCATCTCCGCCGAGGAGCGCGGCAGGGCGGCCGGATACCGGTGGCCGCAATACGCGGTACACCGGGGCGAACTCCAGATGCTGCTGTTGGAGGCGGTGCGCGAACGGCTCGGCCCCGGCACGATCCGCTGCGGCCGTCCGGTGACGAGCCTCGATCACGACGCCGACCTGCTCATCGGCGCGGACGGCATCCGATCCACCGTGCGCGCCGCGCTCTACCCCGACGAGGGGCCGCCGATCTGGAACGGTCTGGCCCTCTGGCGCGGCACCACCCTGACCGAACCGTTCCTGACCGGCCGCAGCATGGTGATGTCGGGCGACGGCATCCGCAAATTCGTCGCCTACCCGATCGCCGAACCCGACGCCGACGGCCGGGTGCTGGTCAACTGGATCGCCGAACGGCCGACCGAGGGCGCCGCGGTGACCGGTGACTGGAACCGTCCCGCCGATCCCGAGGCGGTCGCCGCCGAATTCGCCGACTGGAAACTCGGCTGGCTCGACGCGCCGACGGTGATCGCCGCGGCCGAATCGGTCTTCGAATACCCGATGGTCGATCGCGACCCGCTGCCCCGATGGACCCACGACCGGGTCACCCTGCTCGGCGACGCCGCGCACCCGATGTACCCGGTCGGCTCCAACGGGGCGTCGCAGGCCATCATCGACGCCAGGGTGCTGGCGAACGCGCTGGCGACCGGACGCGGTCCCGAACACTACGAACAGCACCGCCGCGAGGCCACCGCCGCGATCGTGCACGCCAATCGCGGCCTCGGCCCCGAGATGGTGCTGAGCCTGGCGGCCGAACGCGCCCCGCACGGATTCGACGACATCGACGCGGTGCTGCCGCCCGGGGAACTCGCCGAGATCTCGCTGCGCTACAAGCGGCTCGCCGGATTCGATCCGGCCTCGCTCAACGAGCGTCCGTCCTGGACGGTCCGGCCGGCCCCGGCCCTGGAACGCCTGGCCACCTTCCGCGTCACCCTCGACCCGATCCTGCCGATCGGACGCACACCGTGGGGTGAACGCCGGGTCATCGGGATCACCGGCGGTTCCTTCGACGGGCCGAGGCTGTCGGGAACCGTCCTCGCGGGCGGGGCCGACTGGCAGATCGTGCACGACGACGGCACGGCCACCGTCGACACCCGCTACACCCTGCGCACCCACGGCGGGGCGCTCATCTATCTCCAGACCCGCGGCCACCGGCACGGTCCGGACGAGGTCATGCGACGCCTCGCCCTGGGCGAGGACGTCGATCCCGACACCTACTACTTCCGGCTCGTGCTGACATTCGAGACCGCCCACCCCGACTACGCCTGGCTCGGCCGCACGGTGGCGGTCGCCACCGGCCGTCGCGAGGCGTCGGCCGTCGTCTACGACGCCTACACCCTTTCCTGAGGAGAGTCAGAATGCCCCGCCATGCCATGCCCGTCTCGGTCGTCCACGGCCAGCCGATCGCGATGCGCGACGGCACGATCCTGCGCGGTGACCTCTACCGGCCCGACGACGACGCCCGGCGCCGGACCGTCCTGATGCGCTCTCCCTACGGCGAACGCACCGCGCGCACGATGCCGATCATGCCGCTGCTGGAGGCGGGCATGGCCGTGCTGTTCCAGCATTGCCGCGGGCGCGGCGACAGCGACGGCACCTTCGCGCCCTGGGTGGACGAGGGCGACGACGGAGTCGACACCGTCGACTGGATCACCGCGCAACCGTGGTCGAACGGCGAGGTCGTCGCCACCGGCGGCTCGTATATCGCGGGCTGCGCGCTGCAACTCGCCTCGCGGCGTCCGCCCGCGCTGAAGGCGGTGGTCGCGTCGGTGACCCCGCACGATTTCTACGAGGGTCTCACCTACGTCGGCGGCGCGCTCGCGCTCGGATCCGCCCATCACTGGAGCACATTGCAGGGTCTGCTCGGTCTGCTCCAGGCGGCGGCGACGGGCGACACGACCGCCTACGAACGGCTCGGCGCGCAGATGGCACTGCTCGGCGCGCCCCCCTCGGAGGACGGGCCGCTGCGCGAGGATCCGGTGTCGCGGGAATTCCCGTTCTGGACCGAATGGCTGGACCACCCCGAACGCGACGCCTACTGGGAGGAACTGGCCTCCTCGCTGCGCCACGATCGGATCGAGGTGCCCGTCCTGCACACCGCGGGCTGGTTCGACGCGTTCCTGCTGGGCACGCTGGAGAACCATCGTCGTCTGGGCGGGCCGCTGGTGATCGGCCCGTGGACGCATCTGTCCCAGGACGCCGCCGCGGGCGAACTCGCCTTCGGTACCGCGGCGAGCGCGCAGATGGCGGGACTGGAGATCCAGCAGATCGCCCATCTGGCCGGATTCCCGGCAGGCGGCGCACCCGTCCGGATCTTCGTGATGGGCGCGAACGTCTGGCGCGACGAGCAGGAATGGCCGCCCGCCCGGGCCGTGGCGGTGCCGTTCTATCTGCATCCCGACGGTCTGCTGTCACCTCGGCCACCGGCGGCCGACGCCGAACCGACCCGGTTCCCGCACGATCCGGCCGCGCCCGTCCCGACCCACGGCGGCGGGCTGCTGCTGCCCGACCCGCTCAATATCGGTCCGCGCGATCAGCGGGTCAACGCCGAGCACCCGGGAATCGTCCGGTTCACGACGCCGCCGCTGGAACACGATATGGAGGTCACCGGGGCGGTCACCGCGACGCTGTACGGCACGACCACAGCGCCCGGCGCGGACTGGACGGTCAAACTCGTCGACGTCTGGCCCGACGGCCGGGAGATGAACGTGCTCGACAGTGTCCGGCGGTCATCGTCCGACGATGTCGTCCACGAGGTCGATCTCGTCGCCACCAGCCAGGTGTTCGCGGCGGGCCATCGCATCCGCGTCGAGATCGCGGGCTCCAACTATCCGCGCTTCGATCTGCATCCGTCGCTGAAGGAGGGCGAGCAGACGCTGTTCCACGATGCCGGACGGCCGTCGTTCATCACGCTGTCGGTGATGCCGTAGGGCTGCCGGTCACGCGTGCAGCAATGCGACGCATTCCACGTGATGCGTCGCGGGGAAGGCGTCGAACGCGCGCAACTCGGCGAGGTGGTATCCGGCCGCCAGGTAGAGACCGAGATCACGCGCGAAAGACGCCGGATCGCAACCGATGTGGACGATGCGGGCGGGTCCCGCCTCGCTCAGCGCGGCGATGACGTCCTTGCCCGCCCCCGCGCGCGGCGGGTCGAGGACGACGACTTCCGGTGCGGGCCCGCTCGCGTGGTCGGTGATCCAGCGCTCGACCCGGTCCGCCCGCAACTCCAGCCACGGCAGATCGCCGAGCGCGGCCCGGCCGTCGGCGACCGAGGAACGCGACGATTCGACCGCGAGTACCGATCCGGTCGGTCCGACCTGCTCGGCCAGTCCGGCCGCGAAAACCCCGACTCCGCTGTACAGATCCCACGCGAGGTCACCCGGGCGCAATCCGGACCATTCGACGACCAGATCCGAATAACATTGCGCCGCGCCGTGGTGTGCCTGCCAGAAGCCGGTGGCCGACAGTTCCCAGCGTCGACCGGCGACATATTCGACCGCCCGGCCGCTGCCCGTGACCACCCACTCGTCACGCGGGGCATGGGTCGCGGCGCGCCGCGCGGTCGCCCCGCGCCGTTCCTGCGCACCCGCGCGATCGGAGTCAGCGCGGCCCGGCGTCGCGGCGTATTCGCCGACTCGCCTCACGCCCTCGTCGCGCGGGCGGCTCGCGCGATCGGATCGGCCCGCGCCGCGTTTCGCGCGCCGATCGAACTCACCCCGCGCCGCGCGGTCGCCGCCGGACCCGCGCCCGCCCGGTCCCGTGCGCGCGGTGTCGTCACCGCGGCCCGCGCCGGGCACGACCGCGGGGGCGAGTTCGACGATATGGCGTACGCCGTCACCGTCCACGGCGACCACCAGATCCGCGCCCGGTGTCCACGCTCGATCGGCGATATCGGCCATGGCGTCGGGAACCGGTTGCGGGCACCGCAGATCCGTGATGACGCCGGTGCCGCGATACGCGTGCACCCCGGCCCTGCCCTGCTCGTCCACGGCGAGCCGCACCCTGGTGCGCCAACCGCCGGTCACCTCGGGCGAGGAACCCACCAGGGGCTCGACGGTCACCTCGCGCTCGACGCCCGCGATCCGACGCAACTGCTCGGTGACCACCGACGCCTTCAACGCCCGTTGCGCCGCCGGGGTCGCGAAGGAGAAATCGCAGCATCCCGCTCCGCCCGGACCCGAGACCGGACAGGTCGCGGCGACGCGATCCGGGGAGGCACGCAGGATCTCGACCGCGTCGCCGCGACAGAAGGACCCGCCGCGATCCTCGGTGACCCGGACCCGCACCAGTTCGCCGGGCAGACCGTGCCGCACGAACACCACGCGGCCCTCGTGCCTGCCGACGCAGAATCCGCCGTGTCCCGGCGCACCGAGTTCGACCTCGAAGATCTCGCCACGCAGATCACTCCCACGCCGATCACTCATCGCCCACTCATCCCGTTCGACAGAAGCCCGAATACGTGACCGCCCGCGCTCACACCCGATCCTCGTAGCCGCGCCGCACCGCGCCGGGAGCGTTGGTCTCGCCGGCCAGCCTGGCACGCGTGGAGGAACTCAACTGCCACGGCACGCTGGTGACCATGACGCCCGGCTCGAACAGCAGTTTGCCCTTGAGCCGCAGCGCGCTCTGGTTGTGCAGTACCTGCTCCCACCAGTGACCGACGACATATTCCGGGATGAACACCGTCACCACGTCGCGCGGGGCGTCCTTGCGCACCCGTTTGACGTAATCCAGCACGGGTTTGGTGATTTCGCGGTACGGCGATTCGATCACCTTGAGCGGCACCGTGATATCGCTGTTCTCCCATTCGCGCACCAGCTTGCGGGTATCGATCTCGTCGACGTTCACCGTGATCGCCTCCAGCGTGTCCGGCCTGGTCGCGCGGGCGTAGGCCAGCGCGCGACGGGTCGGCAGATGCAGTTTGGACACCAGCACGATGGAATGCGACCGGCTCGGCAGCACACCGTCCCAGTCCTGTTCGTCGAGTTCACGCGAGACGGAGTCGTAGTGCTTCCTGATCATCTTCATCACCACGAAGATGGCCACCATGGTCAGGATCGCGATCCACGCGCCCGCGAAGAATTTCGTGATCAGCACGATGACGAGCACCGCGCCGGTCGCGGTCAGACCGACCGCGTTGATCACCCGCGAACGCCGCATCCGGTTGCGATGGGAGGGATCGGTCTCGGTGCGCAGCAGCCGGGTCCAGTGCCGCAGCATGCCGGTCTGGCTCAGCACGAAGGAGACGAACACGCCGACGATGTAGAGCTGGATCAGTTTGGTGACCTCGGCCCCGAAGAACACGACGAACGCGATGGCCGCGCCGGACAGGAACAGGATGCCGTTGCTGAAGGCCAGCCGGTCGCCCCGGGTGTGCAGCTGACGGGGCAGGTAGCGGTCCTGCGCCAGGATCGAGCCGAGGACGGGGAAACCGTTGAAGGCCGTGTTCGCCGCGAGCACGAGGATCAGCGCGGTCACCACGGTGAGGAAGTAGAAGCCGATCGGGAAGCCGTGGAAGACCGTCTCCGCGAGTTGCGCGATCAGGGTCTTCTGGTGGTAGTCGTCGGGCGCGCCGATCAGATGGTCGGTGTCGTGGGCGTAGACGACGCCGATCTTCTGGGCCAGGATGATGATCCCCATCAGCAGCACGATCGCGATCGTGCCGAGCAGCAGCAGGGTGGTGGCGGCGTTGCGCGACTTGGGTTTCCGGAACGCGGGCACACCGTTGCTGATGGCCTCGACACCGGTGAGCGCGGCACAGCCGGAGGAGAACGAGCGCGCGATCAGGAAGACGAAGGCCAGTCCGTACAGGTGCTCGTCCTCGGCGTCGAGCGAGAAACCCGCCGATTCGGCGCGCAGATCGTCGCCGAGGACGAATATCTGGAACATGCCCCAGCCCAGCATGACGAACATGCCGACGATGAACGCGTAGGTCGGAATCGCGAACGCGGTGCCGGACTCTCGCACGCCGCGCAGGTTGATCGCGGTGAGCACCGCGATGGCGACCACGGCGAACAGCACCTTGTGGGTGGCCACGAACGGGATCGCCGAGCCGATATTGGACGCGGCCGAGGATATCGACACCGCGACGGTGAGGACGTAGTCCACCAGCAGCGCGCTACCGACGGTCAGTCCCGCGGTGGGTCCGAGGTTGGTGGTGGCGACCTCGTAGTCACCGCCGCCCGACGGGTAGGCGTGCACGTTCTGGCGGTAGCTGGCCACGACGACGGCCATCACGAACGCGACGGCCAACCCCACCCACGGGGCGTACATGTATGCCGAGATCCCCGCGACGGAGAGAACCAGGAAGATTTCCTCCGGCGCGTACGCGACCGATGACATGGCATCGGAGGCGAACACGGGAAGCGCGATTCGCTTCGGCAGCAGGGTGTGGCCCAGCGAATCGCTTCGAAAGGGCCTTCCCAGCAGCATGCGCTTGGCTGCCGTCGTCAACTTGGACACCGGAGCGAGCATAGATCCCCCCAGGGTGGATCGCCCGCGCGGTGTCGCCGTGGCGTGCCACCACCGGCTCGGCGGTCGCGCGGCGGGGGAAACTCGGCCGGGCCGAGCCGGGCCGGGTACGGTTCTGCCCAGAAGACAGCAGACGAACGCCACGGTTCCAGGAACGAGGTTACGCCGTGTACGTAGTGATCATGGGGTGTGGACGCGTCGGCTCGTCGCTGGCCCGCGCCCTGGTCAGGATCGGGCACGACGTCACGGTGATCGACCGGGATCCCAGCGCCTTCCTCCGGCTCGGCGACAACTTCCCCGGCGGACAGCTCGTCGGTGTCGGATTCGACCGAGATGTGTTGACACGCGCGGGAATCGAGCGCGCCGACGCCTTCGCCGCCGTCTCCTCCGGCGACAACTCCAACATCATCTCCGCCCGGGTCGCGCGCGAGAATTTCGGGGTCGAGCGCGTGGTGGCGCGCATCTACGACGCCAAACGCGCCGCGGTCTACGAACGGCTCGGCATCCCCACCATCGCCACCGTCCCGTGGACGACCGACCGTTTCCTGCGCTCGCTCATCGGCGATACCAGCACCACCACCTGGCGCGACCCGACCGGCACGGTGGCGGTGACCCAGCTCAACCTGCACGAGGAGTGGTACGGGCGCACCGTGCGCGATCTGGAGCAGACGGTCGGCGCGCGGGTGGCGTTCATCATCCGGTTCGGTCAGGGTCTGCTGCCCGACAACAAGACCATCGTCCAGGCCGACGACATCGTCTACGTGGCCGCGACCTCAGGGCGCGTCGGTGAATCCGTCGCGCTGGCAGGTAAGCCCCCAGCGAGCGAGGACTGATCATGAAGGTGGCCATCTCCGGGGCCGGAGCCGTCGGCCGATCGATCGCCCGCGAACTGTTGCGTGGCGGTCATCAGGTGATGTTGCTCGAACGCCAGCTCGACCACATCGAACCCGCGGCCATCCCGGAGGCCGTCTGGGTGCACGCGGACGCCTGCGAACTGGCGCTGCTCGAAGAGGCCGGGCTGGAGACCTACGAAGTGGTCATCGCCGCGACCGGCGACGACAAGGCGAATCTGGTGTACAGCCTGCTCGCCAAGACCGAATTCGGCATGCGCCGCGTCGTCGCCCGGGTCAACGATCCGCGCAACGAATGGCTTTTCGACAGTTCCTGGGGCGTCGACGTCGCTGTCTCGACACCGCGTCTGCTCGCCTCCCTCGTCGAGGAGGCCGTCTCGGTCGGCGATCTGGTGCGGCTGATGACGCTGCGCCAGGGTCAAGCCAATCTGGTGGAGATCACCCTGCCCGCCGACACCGCGCTCGCGGGCAAACCCGTTCGCACGCTGACCCTGCCGCGCGATACCGCCCTGGTGACGATTCTGCGCGGCGGCCGGGTGATCGTTCCGCAGCCCGACGACCCGTTCGAGGGCGACGACGAGCTGCTGTTCGTGACCGCCGCCGAAGCCGAGGACGATCTGCGGGTGGCATTGGCCCCCCACGGCATCAAGCCCTAACTCCCCGATAGGACCGGCGCCGCGGCGCGCCGGTCCTCACGAGGCGATCTTCAGTTCCGCGCGCAGTTTGTTGAGCGCGCGATGCTGCATCACCCTGACCACACCGGGGCTGGTGCCGATGGCCTCCGCGGTCTGCGCGGCACTCCAGCCGAGCACGATGCGCATCACCAGCACCTCGCGATGCGCGGGCGCCAGGATCTTCATCAATTCCCGTGTGGCGGCGCGACGCTCGGACGCCAGCGCCCACTCCTCCGGCCCCGCCGAGCCGCACGGCTGATCGGGCAGATCGGCCACGGGGTAGGTCGGATGCATCTGCGAACGGCGGAACGCGTCGGCCACCTTGTTGGCCGCGATCCCGTAGACGAAGGCCAGGAACGACTTGCCCTGATCGCGGTAGCGCGGGATCGCGTTCACGGTGGCGATCAGGATCTCCTGCACCACATCGTCGGCGGTGACGTGCAGGTGGGCCGTGTTGCCGAGGCGTGCACCGCAGTAGCGCCGAACCAGCGGGTGCACGATCCGCACGATCTCGGAGACGGCGCGTTTGTCACCCGCGGCGGCCGGTCCGATCAGTTTCTCCAGTTCGGCGGATACCCGCCTGCTCTCCGACAGCGCCGGGTTGGAATGCGCGTGGGTCTTCGATGCCGCGATCTTGTGCTCGGTAGCCAACTGTCCGAGTCCTTTCCAGCCGTCGTTGCGTTTTTCGTGTCGACAACGATCGTCTGATGAACTCGCCCGACCGACCAGATACCCCAGGGTGGGTATGAACCCACCTCGGCGGTGGGCACTACCCACCCCTTGTTCACGGTGCGGGAATGCCGCCGAGCGGCGGCGGGAACGGACGGCGGGTGATCACGCCGTCCTGGTGATCAGGTCGCGGCGGATTTGCGCGCGGGCATGTGTCCGGCCCTGCGGACCGCCCACACGGTGACCGTCAACGCCACGGCGGTCAGCGGCCACCCCATCGCGATGCGGGCGAAGGCGAGCCAGCCGGTGTGGTCGGTGTCGTAGAGCGAGGACTGGACGAGATAGCGGGCGCCGAACACCAGTACCCAGGCGGCGGTGGCGATGTCGTAGAGGCGCACGACCGCGCGATCGGCGCGCCAGTCGGTGCCGTGCCCGTTCAAATACCCCCAGATCACGCCGACCAGCGGTCTGCGCGCCAGCACCGAGACCAGGAAGATGCCCGCGTACACGAGGCTGGTGTAGATCCCGAAGAGGAAGAACCCCTTGGCCTCCCCCATCCGCCAGGCGATGAACGCGCAGATGCCGACGCCGATGAATCCGGAGATCGCGGGCTGGATCGGATTGCGCCGCGCCAGCCGCCACACCAGGATCGCCGCGGCGACGCCGAGCGCGGACCAGACGGCGGCGGTGAGCCCGGCCAGGGTGTTCACCGGGACGAAGACGAGGACCGGAAGGGTCGAGTAGATCAGGCCTGCCAGGCCGCCGAGTTGTTCGAGCAGCGTTTTCTCGGCCGGATCGGGGATCGGCTCACGCACGTCCTCGGACGTGGCGGTGGTACCGGTCGCGGTAGCACCGGCCCCGGCGGCGGGGTGAACACGGAAGGTGCCGGTCGGCTGGCGCAGTCCGGTCTCGGTCGGCACGCCCGTCTTGGCGCCGTTGTCGTTGCTCGATGGCATACGTGTCAGCTGTTCCCGCGCAATTCGTAGTAGGGGTTGTAGATCACCTTGCGGCCGTCGCGATCACCGACACGCCCGCGGACCAGGATTCGCCTGCCCGGTTCGATGCCGGGGATGCGGCGACGCCCGATCCACACCAGGGTGATGGCGTCGGTGCCGTCGAAGAATTCTGCCTGCACACTGGCGCCGACAGATTTCGGACACGCTTCGACACTACGTAGTCGGCCCAGCATGGTGGCTTCGTCTCCACGACGACACTCGGAAGCGCGACAGGCTCCCGACGCGTCCGCCGTCTCGGCCAACTCCTCGGCGTCCAGCTGATCGATGTCCTCGGTCAGTCTGCGGCCCAGTCGGCGAAAATATCCTGAGGCAGCGGATGGCATTGCACGCTCTCCTGCTAGAGCAGATGGCGTGGGTCGCACACCATCGTCATTTTCGATGGACGACCGGCGATCGGCCGTACACCGCCACTGTAGGCGCAGCGGGACTGCCCCGCTACGCTCGGCCCGGTGTTCGACTCCCCACATTCGGCGGGCAACGATCGTCGATCCATGGCGTTGAAATCCCCCGAAACGATCAGGTTGAAACCTTCGGGCCGCGCCACGGTAGCTGTCGCGTTGCCAGGCACCGGTTCCGACGCCGATTTCGCACGCCGCGCCTTCGGCGCGGCCGCCGCGGCCTCGGGGCTGGAATTCGTCGCGGCCGAACCCGATCCGCGTGGATTGATCGCCGGTTATCGGGCCGCGCTCGACGCCGCGGCGGCACGCGGTCCGGTCCTGGCCGCGGGCATTTCGCTCGGCGCCGCGATCGCCGTGGAATGGGCCGCCGAGCATCCGGGCAGTGTGACAGCCGTCATCGCGGCGCTGCCCGCGTGGACCGGTGCCGACACCACCGACTGCCCGGCGGCGCTCAGTGCCGCCTTCACCGCCGATCGGCTCGCCGCCGACGGTCTGGAACCGGTGATCGAGGGGATGCGGGCCACCAGTCCGGCCTGGCTCGCCGACGCCCTGACGCAATCGTGGCGGGCCCAGTGGCCCCAACTGCCGCGGGCGCTGCGCGAAGCGGCGGGGTACGCGTGGCCCGATGTCGAACGACTCGGATCGGTCGGTGTCCCGGTGGCGCTCGTCGCCGCGATCGACGATCCCGTGCACCCGCTCGCCGTCGCCGAACAGTGGGCCGAGGCGATCCCCGAGGCCGCGCTGTACCGGATCACCCTGGACGAACTCGGCGCCGATCCGGCGATCCTGGGCCGCATCGGGTTCGCGGCCTTCGACTGAGACACGAAACCTCTCCGCCCGCCGTGCGCGGGGAGAGAGGTTTCGGGAACGACTCAGTTCAACCCGAGCTGCTGCATCGCCGAACCGTCGGCGCCGCGCCTGGGCTCCTGCGGCATCCTCGGGGGGATGACGCTGCCAGCGCTCTGCTGCGCCGCGGCGGCCGCCTGGGCGGCCAACTGCTCCTGCTGGGCATCGACCTGGGCCTGGTGCGCCGCGGTCAGCTGGTCGGCCAGCTGGGGCGGCAGTACCACCGGCAGCGGATCACGCACCGGCAGCGGGTCGGTGCCGCGCCGCACGACCGTCTCGCGCAGCATCGCGCGCGCGGCGGCGACCAGCGGGGTGCCCGCGTCCGCGGCGCCCGACGGGCCCGCCGCGACGAGTCGCACCATCCAGCGGTAGCCGTCGACACCGATGAAGCGCAGGTCGGCGCCCTCGGTGATGGCGAGCAGTTCCCGGCCCCACGGCCCGGACTCGACGGCGACCTTCGCCCCGTCCTTGCGCAGGGAATCGGCCAGATCGGCGGCGACGGTCCGCCACTGTCCCGGCGACTTCGGTGCGGCGTAGGCGGCCACGGTGAGCCTGCCGTGATCGGTGGCCAGATGCACCGCCTGCGGGGTGCCGTCCGGGGTCATCTCGACCTGCAACTGCCCGCCCGGCGGCACCGGGATGATCACCGACCCGAGATCGAGTCGCTGCTCGGCCACGGCGGTCAGCAGTTCGGCGACATCCTCGTAGTCGTAGGGACCCGCCTTCGTCGCGTCGGCGGGATCGATGACCGGGATGTCGGCGGTGTCGACGTCGTCGTCGAACGCCGCGTCGTCGTCGAACGCCGCGTCCTCGGTGTAGGCGGCGGCGCCGTAGTCGGCGTCGTAGGCATCGGACTCTTCGTAACGATCGTCGTACTCGTCGTAGCCGTCGGACCGCTTCTTCCTACCGAACATCGCGATCAGCCCTTCTCGACGGTCTCGGCCAGACTCGCGTGCCCACCGCTGGAGCCGTAGCCCCCGGCGCCGCGCGTGGTCTCGTCGAGCCGGTCGACCTCCACGAAATCCACCAGTTCCACCCGCTGCACGAGCAGCTGTGCGATCCGGTCGCCCCGGCGCAATTCGATCGGGGTGCGCGGATCGTGATTGATCAGGCACACCTTGATCTCACCGCGATACCCCGCGTCGACGGTTCCGGGCGTGTTCACCACCGACAACCCCGTCTTCGCCGCCAGACCCGAGCGCGGATGGATCAGACCGACCGTGCCGATCGGTAGCGCGACGGCGACGCCCGTGCCGACGAGCACCCGCTCCCCCGGCTCCAGGATGACATCTTCCGTGGTGCACAGGTCGACACCCGCGTCGCCGTCATGGGCGCGCGCGGGCATCGGGATGCCGGGATCCAGCCGCAGCAGAGGTATGGGTGAAAGTGCGCTCACGGATGACGAGCCTACGCGTACGGCCGCGGGCCCCGTGACTTAGTGTTGAGTCGTGTCGGACCAGCCCAACCACGCCGTGATGGACAACGAGAAGCGCGCCGCCGATCCCTACGGCGAGCGCCTCTGGGTACCACTGTGGTGGTGGCCCATCGCCTTCGCCATCGCGGGTTTGCTGGCCGCCGAGATCCACATGGGCGCGCCGGGCGTGCGCGCGTGGCTGCCCTACGCGCTGCTGTTCCCGGTGCCGGTCTGGGTACTGCTGTGGCTGAGCCGGCACCGTGTCCGGGTCCACGGCGACGCGTCGGGAACACCCGAATTGCACGCCGACCGAGCTCACCTGCCGGTGAACTTCGTCTCACGCGCGGCCGTCGTCGCGCCGACGGCCAAGAGCGCGGCCATGGGCAGACAGCTCGACCCGGCCGCTTATGTCCAGCACCGTCCCTGGATCGGGCCCATGGTGCTGCTCGTCCTCGATGACCCGGATGACCCGACGCCCTACTGGCTGATCAGTACTCGCCATCCGGAGAGGGTTCTCGCCGCGCTCGGGCTGCCGAGCGCGGGCTGACAGAACGCGTGCGGCCGGATCGGGGCGCAAACCCGACGGTCGCGGTTTTCGTCGATCTCGTGCGAACTCAGGCGCCGCAATCCATGCAGATCAGCTGCCCGCCGGCCTCACTGGCCAGCCTGCTCCGGTGATGTACCAGGAAACAGCTCGAACAGGTGAACTCGTCGGCCTGCTTCGGAATCACCCGAACGCTCAGCACTTCATCGGACAGATCCGCGCCGGGAAGCTCGAACGACTCCGCGGTATCGGATTCGTCGATATCCACGACGGCGGACTGTGCCTCGTTGCGACGAGCCTTCAGCTCCTCGAGCGAATCTTCCGACACATCGTCGGTTTCTGTACGCCTCGGTGCGTCATAGTCGGTTGCCATGTCGTCTTCCCCTCGTCCTTACTCCGTATATCCCGGACCGGCTCGCGCCACGCCCGATTCCTTCGAGGAATCGGGGTGCCCCGCTCCGCCCCGCCGGTGGCACACATCACACGTGCACCGCTCTCCTATCAGGTGTGGTCAGATGAATCCACTCCGGACAGCGCTCGGTAAACGCAGGACATGCCCTACTTGTTCCCGCGACCGACCACCGATTTCGCCGCTGGTGATTCGATCTGGGCCGCCAGACAATAGCGGACCCTGCGGCAAAAGTCGCAATCAAAACACAGACGAGTCGAAACCGACGGGTAATCGACACCCGACGTCGAACTCACCGAGACCTTGCGCACCGAAGGCCGAACCTTTTCGTAGAGTGTGCACGTGGTTTCACTGATCACCGAAGGCAGCGCGACGGATCCCCAGGGGCGACCCCACATCCGTCGGCGGCCTCGGCCCTGGCTCATCTTCCTCGGCATCATGCTGCTGATCTGCACGATCGTGTGGTTCAAGGCATTGACGACCGAGGACACCGGCACGTCGGCGATGGCCTGCAACTCGCCGAGCGCCGCCACCGATCCCGGGGCGGAGCCACAGCCGAAACTCGGCCAGCGCGTCGGCTCCTCGCGACTGGAGGATCTGGAACCGGCCGCCCTGTCCGAAAGCAGGGTCAGGGTGCTGAACGCGAACAACCAGCGTGGGCAGGCCGCGCACATCGCGTCCCAACTCGGGGACCTCGGCTTCGCGAGTGCGCAGGGCACCCAGTACGGCAACGATTCGATATACGTCAACGGCGACCTCGAATGCGCGGGCCAGATCCGCTTCGGCGTGAACGGTCGCACGGCCGCCGCCTCGGTCCAGTTGGTCGCGCCGTGCGCGGAACTGATCGAGGATCAGCGCGAGGACGATTCGGTCGATCTGGTGCTCGGATCGCTGTTCCGGGAGATCCGGCCGACCAACGACGCCGAGGAAGTTCTGCGGTCGCTGAAGAATCCGGCCCCCGGCGGGTCCATCGATCTGGATCTGCTCGAGGCCGCCCGCGAGGCGCGCTGCTGAGCGCGCCGCCACCGCGATCGGTCCATCGGACGCCGGAACCACACCGTGGTTCCGGCGTTCGCCGTCTCTAGCGGTCCGGGATCGGTTCGGTCGCGCCGACACTGTCGAGCAGCGCCGCGAGTTCGGCGGCGACACCCGGGGCGGCGGCGATCACCAGATCGCCGTCGGTGCCGGGGGCGTCCGCGGGCGGCAGCGTCAGCACCGCGCCCGCCTCGGCGGCGATCAGCGCGCCCGCGCCCCAGTCCCACGCGTTGAGTCCGTGCTCGAAGTACGCGTCGACCCGGCCCGCCGCGACGTGGCACAGATCGAGGGCGGCGGCGCCGAAGCGGCGGATATCGCGCACGTGCGGCAGCACGTGCGCGATCAGCGCCGCCTGCCTGGTGCGCCGGTACTGGCCGTAGGCGAAGCCGGTGGCGACCAGCGACATCGACACCGAGTCGACCGTGGCGCAGCGCAGGTGGTCGACGACGCCGTCCGCGTCGACGCTGATCGCCCCGAGTCCGAGGCCGGCGCTGTAGGTCACCGCGCGCTCGACGTCGACCACCGCGCCCGCGATCGAACGGCCACCGCGCATCGCCGCCACCGATACCGCGTAGCCGGGGATGCCGTAGAGGAAGTTGACGGTGCCGTCGATCGGGTCGAGCACCCAGTGCACGGCGTCGTCGGCGCCGACGAGGCTTCCGCCGCCCTCCTCGCCGAGGATCGGATCACCGGGGCGCAGGTCGGCCAGCCGCGCGCGGATCAACTCCTCGGTCTCGGTGTCGACCACGGTGACCGGATCGGTCGGGTGGGCCTTGCTCCGGACGGCGTCGTCGGCGCGAGCGCCGGTGGCGCCGAAGACCTCCGGACGGCGGGTGCGCACGTGGGCGGCGGCGGATTCGGCGAGATCGACGGCGAGACGGCGGAGTTCGGCCACCTCTTCCGGTGGCAGATCGACGGATGCGGCAGCGACTGACGAGGAGGATTCGGGCACGCCCCCCATCGCATCACACATCCTCGGGCGGGCGCAGTACCGAACTCGCATTACTCTTGTCGTGCACGACACAGCGCCGTCGTCGGGCATCCTTCGCATCCCGCCGAGCGGGCGCGTGGGAGCCGGTGCGACGGCGCCGTCATCACACCGGCCAGCAGGGCGCTCGGACGGACAGCAGGTCCGCACCACGCACACGGAACGAGGGGTTAGCCATGTCCGCTCGGGGGCAAGCATTCGGAATCGATATCGGTGGTAGCGGCGTCAAGGGCGCCGCGGTCGACCTGGCCACCGGTGAACTCGTCCACGAGCGGGTCAAGATCGCGACACCGCAGCCGTCCACACCGGCCGCGGTCGCCGCCGCGGTCGCCGAACTCGTCGCCGAGGCCGGATGGGACGGCCCGGTCGGCGTCACGCTGCCCGCCGTCGTTCTCGGCGGCGTCGCGCGCACCGCGGCCAATATCGACAAGGACTGGATCGGCACCGACACCAGGGCGCTGTTCTCCGAGGCGCTCGGCGGCCGTGCGGTCACCGTCCTCAACGACGCGGACGCGGCCGGACTCGCCGAGGACCGGTATGGCGCGGCAAAGGATTTCGACGGCCTGGTGCTGCTGCTGACCTTCGGCACCGGAATCGGCTCGGCCTTGCTGTACCACGGCACGCTGGTGCCCAACACCGAACTCGGCCATCTGGAAATCGGCGGAATCGAGACCGAACACCGCGCCGCCGCGTCGATCAAGGACAGGGACGGACTCAGCTATCCCCAGTGGGCGGCGGAGGTCAGCACCGTGCTGATCGGTCTGGAGAATCTGTTCTGGCCCGACATCATCGTCGCGGGCGGCGGGATCAGCCGCGACGCGGATCAGTGGATCCCGTTGCTCACCAACCGAACTCCGGTGCTGCCCGCGCATCTGCGCAATACCGCGGGGATCGTCGGCGCGGCGATGGCGATCGATTCCGGCCTGCTTCCGTGAGGCCACCGCGCGGTGTCGCGGGCCCGCTCGAAGGTCACCGCGCGGGCCGGACACCCCCGACACACCGGGGACCCGCCGAGCCCCGTACGCACCGGATATGCGGACCGCGAAGCACCGCAATACCCGAGGTGGCCATGAGTAGGCTGGTTGGATCGTTACAATGGAGCATGCCCGGCGGTGAGCCGGAGAAACCCGACCGGCCCTCCGCCGGTGAAACCCGACAGACCGCTCCGCCGGATCACCACTCTGGCGTGACGCCGCACGAGACCGTCACGAAAGGGCGTACGTGGTAGCCACGACCCGTCAGACCGCCGAATCGGCCGACGCCGACTCCGCAGATGTAACCGAAGCACGGCCGGTCCGCAAGGCTGCCGCCAAGAAGGCCCCCGCGAAGAAGGCGGTCGCCAAGAAGGCGGCCCCGGCCAAGAAAGCCGCCGCCAAGAAGGCGCCGGCGAAGAAGGCCGCCACCAAGAAGGTGGGTCCCGACGGCGCGCCGGAATCGGGCGAGGCGGTCGAGGACGAGTCGATCGAGGATATCGAGGATCTGGAAGATCTCGAGATCTCCGAGGACGAACTCACCGAGGAGGTCGTCGAGGACACGGCCGAGGCGGCCGACGAGGAGACCGCCGAGCCGACCGCCGCCGACAAGGCGTCCGGTGATTTCGTCTGGGACGAAGAGGAATCCGAGGCGCTGCGTCAAGCGCGCAAGGATGCCGAACTCACCGCCTCCGCCGATTCGGTGCGCGCCTACCTCAAGCAGATCGGCAAGGTCGCGCTGCTGAACGCCGAGGAGGAGGTCGAACTCGCCAAGCGGATCGAGGCGGGCCTCTACGCGGCGGAGAAGGTGCGGGAATGGGCCGAGGCGGGCGAGAAACTGCCCGTGGCGACACGCCGTGACTTCAACTGGATCGTGCGCGACGGCAACCGGGCCAAGAACCACCTGCTCGAGGCCAACCTGCGACTGGTTGTGTCGCTGGCCAAGCGCTACACCGGTCGCGGCATGGCGTTCCTGGATCTGATCCAGGAGGGCAACCTCGGTCTGATCCGCGCCGTCGAGAAATTCGACTACACCAAGGGCTACAAGTTCTCCACGTACGCCACCTGGTGGATCCGGCAGGCCATCACCCGCGCCATGGCCGACCAGGCCCGCACCATCCGTATCCCGGTGCACATGGTCGAGGTCATCAACAAGCTCGGCCGTATCCAGCGCGAACTGCTCCAGGATCTGGGCCGCGAGCCCACCCCGGAGGAACTCGCCAAGGAAATGGACATCACGCCGGAGAAGGTGCTGGAGATCCAGCAGTACGCGCGTGAGCCGATCTCGCTGGACCAGACCATCGGCGACGAGGGCGACAGCCAGCTCGGCGATTTCATCGAGGATTCCGAAGCCGTCGTCGCGGTGGACGCGGTGAGCTTCACGCTGCTGCAGGACCAGTTGCAGTCGGTGCTCGAGACGCTGTCCGAGCGTGAGGCCGGCGTGGTCCGGCTGCGTTTCGGTCTCACCGACGGTCAGCCGCGCACCCTCGACGAGATCGGCCAGGTATACGGGGTCACCCGTGAGCGCATCCGCCAGATCGAGTCCAAGACCATGAGCAAGCTGCGCCACCCCAGCCGCTCGCAGGTCCTGCGCGACTACCTGGACTGATTTCGCCGTTATGTCTCGGGGGCCCGCGTTCGTCGCGCTGTTCGCCGTCTCGGCGTTGCTCGGCGGATGCGGGCAGGTGGTTTCGGGACACCCCGCTCCGGCGGACTCGGTCGCGGTCGGTACGACCGCACCGCCTACCACCGGAGCGGGGTCCGACCAGGTGTCGTTGCGGGTGCTGGCAGGTCGCTGGACCGGCGCCTATCGCTGCGGTCAGGGCGAGACGGCACTGACGTTGACCATCGACCCGCCCGACGGGACCATCGCGTCCGCGGTCTTCGACTTCGGGCCCTCCCCCGTCAATCCCGCGGTGCCGCACGGTTCCTTCGCGATGGGCGTCGGGTACGTCCACGACGTGCTCACCTTCACCCAGCGTCGCTGGATCACCCGACCGACCACCTATTCGATGGTCGATCTCGTCGCCGTCGAGGTTTCCCCGGTTCGTCTCGCCGGCACGGTGAACGGCCAGGGGTGTACGACTTTCACGGTCACCCGCGACCGCGGGTGAACGCCACCGGTGACCATTCGGTTGCCGGTTCAAACCGAAAGTGACCGACGCCACCGTTCTGGTAGCCTCTTACCCGCTCGGGCACGCATGATCTTGCGTATCGTCTGAGCCGCCACATCATTCTTGGTCAGCCGGATGGATTCCGCCGGCAGTGGGGTTCGCGGTGCTAGACATTTACCACTTCAGCTACGGATGGTTGACGCCCATCCTCGCCTACGTTCTGTCCTTCACCGGATCGTTCCTGGGACTACAGTGCGCCGCCCGCGCGAGAGCGGGCGAGAAGCGGCTGCTGTGGCTGTCACTGGCCGCCGTGTCGATCGGCGGCACGGGCATCTGGGTCATGCATTTCATCGCGATCCTGGGCTTTTCGATCCAGGGCTCGACCATCCGTTTCGATGTGCCGTTGACTCTGTTCAGCGCCGCCACCGCGATCGTGGTGGTGGGCATCGGATTGGTTCTCGTCGTCACTCCGCAGCCGAGGCTGTGGGCACTGCTGACCGGTGGACTCATCACCGGTCTCGGCGTCGCGGGTATGCACTACACCGGCATGCACGCGATGAATTCGAACGCCGACATCAGTTACGACACACCCCTGGTCGTGCTCTCGCTGGTGATCGCCGTGGTCGCGGCGACGGCGGCGCTGTGGTTCACCGTGAATGTGCGCGGGCAGCTCGCCGCGGTCGGCGCGTCGTTGATCATGGCCGTCGCGGTCTGCGGTATGCACTACACCGGCATGGCGGCGATGCGGGCCCACGGCGGCCACGAGCACGGCACTCCGGAGGGCACCGACGCGCTGCAACTGCTCGCCCCGCTGATCGTCGGCATCGCCATCGTCACCATGCTGCTGCTCATCAGCGTCAGCCTCACCTCGATCGAACGCGATCTGGAGCTGCCGCCGGTGCGCCCGGCGACGGTGCGCCCGGCCGGTGACGACGTCGCCCCGCCTCCGATGAGATACCCACTGGCGCAACAACATGCGGACGACGATCCGTGGAACACCCCCCGTCGCGCCGAGCACGCGCCGGTCGCCGACGAGCCCGTGACCCAGTACTGGCCGAGCCGCCCGATGCCGCGCAACCACTGAACCCTGCGATGCGGCAGGCCGCTCACCCGAGTGGTTCGGCCTCCGCTCCCGCCATAGCGGCGGGAAGATCGGTGCCCGAGGTGTCCTTGAGATCGACGCCCGATCGTCCGAGTGTCCGCGCGCCGGAGATCAGCGCCGCCACCACCCGCGCGGCCCGGACGTAGTCGAGGCCTTCGGGCGGATGGATATTGGAGACGCAGTTGCGATCGGCGTCGGTGCGGCCGGGTCGCGGTAGATGGGTGAGGTAGATACCCAGGGAGTCGGCCACCGACAGCCCTGGGCGCTCCCCGATCAGCACGACGACGGTACTCACCCCCATGGCCTCGGCGATGTGGTCGCCGAGCGCGACCCTGGCCTGGGTGGCGATCACCGGCGCGGCGATCGAATAGCGCTGTGCCAGTTCGCGGATGAGGGCGGCCAGCATCGACGGTCCGTGATCGGTCAGCGCGCGAGGGGACAGCCCGTCGGCGAGGACGAATCCGATATCGGCCGCGCCGCGCGAGATCTCGGCCAGCGAACCGGGCGCGGGTAGTCGCCCGAGATCCGGTCGGCGCAGATATTCCGCGCGATCGGCGGCCCGGCTCGGCACCTCGACCGCGACGCCGAGCCCGCATTCGTCCACGCGGCGCACGAGATCCGCTGTGTCGAGCGGACTGTGCACGGCGTCGCGCGCCGCGGCGTGGGCCGCGCGCAATTCCAGTACCCGCGCCGTCGGCAGCGCGTCGCCGCTGCGGCCGAGTCCGATACGCGCCTGTGTGGTGCGGCGCAATTCTCGCCAGAAACCGTATTCGGCGAGATCCTCCGGTGCGGTGAGCGCCGAGACGGCCTCGGGCGTGTCGTCCATCAGGCACCGGCCAGGGCGCGCAGCGGGGACGCCGTCGGCCGTACCGGCAGGATGCGACCCGAGGCGTCGAGCATGCCCAGACCCGCCAGCCAGGACTCGAATTCGGGGGCGGGCCGCAGACCGAGCACGCGGCGGGCGTAGAGCGCGTCGTGGAAACTCAGGCTCTGGTAGCCGAGCATGACATCGTCCGCGCCGGGAACCGCGATGACGAAGGCGACCCCCGCCGTGCCGAGCAGTGTGAGCAGGGTGTCCATATCGTCCTGGTCCGCTTCGGCGTGATTGGTGTAGCAGACATCGACACCCATGGGCAGGCCGAGCAGTTTGCCGCAGAAATGGTCCTCTAGCCCGGCGCGGATGATCTGTTTGCCGTCGTAGAGGTATTCGGGCCCGATGAATCCGACGACCGTGTTGACCAGCAGCGGGTCGAGTTCGCGACAGACCGCGTAGGCGCGCGCTTCCAGCGTCTGCTGGTCGACCGGCCGCGAGCCGGTGCCGAGATGCGCGCCCGCCGAGAGCGCCGAACCCTGTCCGGTCTCCAGGTACATCACGTTGTCGCCGACGGTGCCCCGGCGCAGCGAGCGGCCCGCTTCGTTCCCCTCGCGCAGCAGCGAGAGATTCACCCCGAAACCGGAATTCGCGCCCTCGGTGCCCGCGACGGACTGGAAGACCAGATCCACCGGCGCACCCGACTCGATCAAACCGATGGTGGTGGTGACATGCGACAGCACACACGATTGGGTCGGGATGTCGAAGCGCTCACGGACCTCGTCGAGCAGCCGCAGCAGTTCCGCCGTCGCTCGCGGCGAATCGGTCGCCGGATTGATGCCGATCACGGCGTCACCGCAGCCGAGCAACAGCCCGTCCAGCACGGCGGCGGCGATTCCGCGCGGGTCGTCGGTGGGATGGTTGGGTTGCAACCTGGTGCCCAATCTGCCCGGCAGGCCGATGGTGCTGCGGAACGCCGCGCTCACCTCGGCCGCGCGGGCGACGGCGATCAGGTCCTGATTGCGCATGATCTTGCTGACGGCGGCGACCATCTCCGGCGTGAGCCCCGGTGCGACGGCACGCAGCGTGTGCGCGGGGCTCGTGCCGTGTTCGCCCGCCGCGACGGCCAGCAGCCAATCCCTCAGCCCGCCCACGGTCAGATGCGAAATCGGTTGGAAGGCAACGCGATCGTGGGTATCGATGATGAGCCGGGTGATCTCGTCGGTTTCGTAGGGCACCACCGGGTCGCGGAGGAATTCGGTCAGCGACACCTCGGCCAGTGCCCACTGGGCTGCGGCGCGTTCGGCGTCGGTCTCGGCCGCGCACCCGGCGAGTTCGTCGCCGCTGCGCAGCGGGGTGGCCTTGGCGAGCAGTTCGACCAGTCCGTCGAAGGTGTAGGCGACACCGCCCAGATGTCGGGTGTAGCGGGTCATCGGGAGTACCTCCCGCCGACCGGCCTCATTCCAATTCCTCCTCGGCGCGCGCGAGTACCGCGAATTCCTCGTCCGGGGAGGAGGCGACGAGTCGATGCCTGCTGTAGAGCGCGAAATACAGCATGAAGGCGCAGAACACCGCGAGTGTCCAGCCCGCGGCGACGGGGTCGACCAGGAAGGTCGCGATCACGGCCGCGCAGGCGATGACCAGCGCGAACGAGGTCGTGACGATACCGCCCGGGGTGCGGTAGGGCCGTGGCATGCCCGGTTCGCGCACCCGAAGCACGATATGGCTGATCATCATCAGCACATAGCTCACGGCGGCTCCGAAAACCGCCATGTTCAGCAGCATCGCGCCTTTCCCGGTGAGCGAGAGCGCGAATCCGATCACGCCCGGCACGATCAGCGCCAGCACCGGCGCCTTGCGCGCGTTGGTCACCGACAGACGTGTGGGCAGATAGCCCGCACGCGACAGCGCGAAGGTCTGGCGCGAGTAGGCGTAGACGATGGAGAAGAAGCTGGCGACCAGACCCGCCAAACCGATGTAGTTGACGGTCTTGGCCGCCGCCCCGTCGCCGAGTGCTTCGACGAGCGGATTACCCGACGCCGAAATACCCTGTGCGCCCAGCGCTCCCGTCGCCAGCACGAGTACCGCCGCACCGGTGACGATCAACACCAGCATGCTGATGATGATGCCCTTGGGCACATTCTTCTCCGGTTCGCGCGCTTCCTCCGCGGCCAGCGGTACCCCTTCCACCGCCAGGAAGAACCAGATGGCGAACGGCACCGCGGACCAGATCCCGACCAGGCCGAAGGGCAGGAAATCCGAACTGCCGAACGCGTCGGGATCGGCGGCGATATCGGTGAGATCGGCCGAGTCGAACAGGCCGATGGCGGCGACGACGAAGATCAGCAGGCCGACCAGCGCGATGGCGGTGATCACGAACATGACCTTGAGCGCCTCGCCCGCGCCCGCCAGGTGCACACCGATGAACAGCGCGTACGCGGCGAGGTAGACCCACCAGCCGTCGGTGATGCCGAACAGGTTCAGCGATTCGACATAGGCGCCGATGAAGGTGGCGATCGCCGCGGGCGCGATCGCGTATTCCAGCAGGACTGCGGTGCCGGTCGCGAAACCGCCCCACGGGCCGAGCGCGCGCCTGGCGAAGGTGTAGCCGCCACCGGCCGCGGGCAGCGCGGCCGACAGTTCGGCCATGCCGAGAACCATCGCCAGGTACATCGCGGCGATCACCACGAAAGCGATGAGCAGACCGCCGAATCCGCCTTCGGCGATCCCGAAGTTCCAGCCGGAGAAGTCGCCGGAGATGACGTAGCTGATGCCGAGTCCGGCAAGCAGCACCCAGCCCGCGGTCCCCGAGCGCAGTGTGCGTTTGGCCAGATAGTCGTCCCCGGCGGCTTCCGGGGTCGATGTCGCGTCGTCGATCGTCATGGTGATCCGCACTCCTGGCCGATTCGGACAATGGACCAATTGTTGGGAGCGAATATTGCCCGCAGGTGAAACGAGGTTACGGTCACCGGCCCGGGTCGGTGACACCTCGCACACCACGGGCAGGCGCGTCGGACGGCGACGCCTCCGCGCCCACGGCACACTCGTCAGCGTGGATACTTCGGCGGCGCGGCGGACCGGTCCGCCCTGGACCGACACCGTCGAACTGCGGACGGTGCTGCGGGCGACCTCGGTATCGGTACGCGCGCCGCACGCCGTCCGCCGGGTGCTGCCCGCGCTGCGCGCGCATCTGGCGGCCGCTCCCGCCAGTACCGCCTACGCCTTCACCCTCTTCGTCACCTGGTGGACTCTGCGCGGAGTCGGCGAGACGGTGGAACGAAGGCTGATCCTGTCGGCGTCGACGAATCTGTACAACATGCGGCACAATCCGGTTCAGGTGCTCGTCGCCTCGGCGTTCTGGACCGAGGGCGGTTTTCCCTGGCTCACCATCGCCGGATTCCTGCTCGTGATGGCGGCGGCGGAACGTTGGCTCGGCACCGCCCGTTGGATCGCGTTGTTCGCCACCGGCCATATCGGGGCGACGCTGCTCACCGTCACCGGCATCGACCACGCCATCGACCGCGGCCTGATACCGGGGCGCGTCGCGATGGCCGCCGACGTCGGCACCAGTTACGGCTTCACCGCGGTACTCGCGGCGATGGCGTTCCGCTTCCGCGGCGCGGTGCGCTGGACATGGGCGTGCGTGGTGGTCACCGCGGCGGCCGCGGCCCTGTGGGTGGGGCCGACCTTCACCGATTACGGCCACCTGTGCGCCGCCGTGATCGGCGTGGTCGTCGGTGTCGTCGCCTCGACGTTGTGGCGGCGGGTCGAACGGGTTCGGGCGCGAAATACCACCCGTGACACCGGCATTTCGACAGAGGCGGGGAGCTGACCGGTGCGGGATCAGCCGCTCGGCGCGGGATCGGCGCGCCGGAACCGGGTGACGACGGGTTCGACGAGTCGGGCGGCGGTCGGTCCCAGGATCGCCATCAGCAGCACGTAGGCCGAGGCGAAGGCGGCCAGTTCACCGTCGACCGCGCCCGTCGCCACGGCGAGACCCGCGATGACGATGGAGAATTCACCGCGCGCCACCAGCGCGGCGCCGGTGCGTGCCCGGCCCATCGCCGCGATGCCCTGACGGCTCGCCGCCCACCAGCCGGTGCCGACCTTGGTGAGCAGGGTGACGATCGCGAGGATGATCGCCCAGCCGAGAACCGGCGGTATCGCCTGGAGATCGGTCGCCAGTCCGAACGCGACGAAGAAGATCGCGGCGAACAGATCCCGCAGCGGTTCCAGCAGTTTCACCGCCTCCTGCGCGGTGGATCCGGAGATCGCGATGCCGAGCAGGAACGCGCCGACCGCCGCCGAGATGTTCAGCGCCGAGGCCGCACCCGCGACGAGCAGGGCGGCGCCGAGGAGTTTGAGCAGGAAGACCTCGTTGTCGGAGCTGTCGACCAGCGCCGAGACGAGACGTCCGTAGCGCAGGGCCACGACCAGCACCACGGTCACCGTCAGCAGCGCGAGACCGAGCGCCTTCATTCCGGCGAACAGGCTCAGCCCGGCCAGCACGGTGGTCAGGATCGGCAGGTAGACCGCCATCGCGAGATCCTCGAACACGAGAATGGACAGGATGACCGGGGTTTCGCGGTTACCGAGCCTGCCGAGGTCGTCGAGCACCTTGGCGACGATCCCCGACGACGAGATATAGGTGACCCCGGCCATCGTGAGCGCGCCGGCGAAACCCCAGCCCAGCAGCAGCGCGACCACGGCGCCCGGGGTCGCGTTGGCGACGATGTCGAGCAGACCCGCCGCCCAGGATCGGCGCAGACCCGTGACCAGTTCGGCGGCGGTGTATTCCAGCCCGAGCAGCAGGAGCAGCAGTACGACGCCGATTTCGCTTGCCAGATGACTGAATTCGCCCGCGGCGCCGAGTGCGACGAACCCACCCTGACCGAAGGCCAGCCCACCGAGCAGGTAGAGCGGGATGGGCGACATACCGAATCGATCCGCCACCCGGCCGAGCATGCCGAGAACGAACAGAACCGCACCGAGCTCGAGCAACGCGAGCGCGGTGGCGGTCATGGCTCACCCGTGCGACAGGATCTTCCCGGCGGCGTCGAGTCCGTCGGGAGTGCCGACGACAACGAGCACATCGTCGCGCGTGAAGGTGAAGTCCGGACCGGGCGACGGATGCAGCTGACCCGCGCGCATCACCGCGACGATGGATGCCTTGGTGCGGGTACGCATTCCGGTCTCGCCGAGGGTGCGCCCCTCGTAGGGGGAATCCTCGCCGATCGGCATCTGACGCGTGGTGATCCCGGGCATGTCCCGATGATCCTCGTTCAGCTTCGCCACCAACTGGGGCGCGCCGAGCAGATTGGCCAGCACGGCGGCCTCGTCGGTGCTGAGCGGAATCTGGGCGGCGCAGGCATCGGGATCGTCCAGTTTGGAGACGATCAGATCTATTCCGCCGTCGCGGTGGTCGACCACACCGATGCGGCGACCGGAGCGCGCCTGGAAATCCTTGCGTACCCCGATACCGGGCAGTGCGGTGACATCGACGTTCACCACTCCACCCTAACTCTCACTATGCCCCCTGTGCCGAACTGCCCTCCAGGTGCGCGCCAGGGCCTTCGACAGCCCGTCGGGATCGGCCTCGAGGCTCGACATTTCGGCTGGTACGCCCCGGGGATCGCGGCCGCTCACTCGGGGGCGACGGCGAGCGGGGCGAAGGTGCCGTCCGGTTCGGGAAGGAACTCGACCACGTCGGTGACGGCGTCCACCGGCAGCGGACCGTAGAGGTGCGGGAACAGCATCGACTCCGGATCGGTCGGCACCCCGGGCTCCCAGACGACGGGCGAGCCGACCCTGGCGGGATCGATACGCAGCAGGACCAGGTCGCGACGTCCGGCGAAGAGTCTGTTGGCGGGCAGATGCGCCTGCGCCGGAGCCGACAGGTGGACGAAGCCGATCTCGTCGAACGACGACGGCCGGTACTGCCCGATCGGGCGGGCGGCCAGCCATTCGTCACGGGTACAAATGTGAACGAGCGTGTGAGTGTCATAGATCACGGGTAATCTCCCGGTAGACAACTGGATCGGCCGGATCGAGGCGTGAACGAGGATGTGTGGTCGGAGTCGACGTGAGATGTTCGCCGGTAGCGAAAATCGCAGGTCATGTTAGGCAAAACACACTGAATCATTCGCGGGAACAAAGCCCCCGTCCCGAACGTCTGACAGAGTAGTCATACCACTGCTGGGAAGTAGCGGTTGCGAGCCCCGCGGAGTGACCACGGGGCCCCACACCAGGTGAACGGACTGTAGTGCCGGGAGCCAGGACGGAGGAGTCATGCCAGGAACCCTGACAAGCACCCCACTGACCGCGGTCGATCGTTGCGACCGTTGCGGTGCGGCGGCACGCGTGCGTGCCACGCTGCCCGCAGGTGGAGAGTTGCTCTTCTGCCAGCACCACGCGAACGAACACATGGATCGATTGCGTGAGCTCGAAGCCGTAATCGACACGGAGTCTGCTCCCACAGTCTGAACCGGTGGTATTCGCGTCCCGACACAACAGCATCGAAAAACAGAACATCGTATTCCCCGACAGCGGGCGACTATGTCGCCCGCTGTCGGCGTTCACGGACCCAGAGCCATCGGCTATGACGACGTAGGCCGGGTTCGCCGCGCTTCCACCTCGGCGAATATCCCGTCGAGCAAGCGCTCCAGGCCGAATTCGAACGCGTCGTCCGGATCCGCGGGCGCCTGATAGCGCTCGCCGACCGCGGCGCCCACCCGCGAGGCCAGCGGAAATTCCGCGGCGGGCATCAGTCGATCCAGCAGCGGACCGTGTTCGGCCCACCATCGCGCGTCACTGAGCACCGCGGCGCTACGCCGCGCCGCGATCGCCATCCTGGCGTTTCCGGTCGCGAATTCCGACAGCACCGCGATCACCCGGTCCATATCCAGATCCGACAGCCCGATGCCATCGATCGCGGCGAGCTGCCGCTCGTATCGACGCATCCGGCCCGGACCGAGCACCAGCCGCCACGGTGAGACCTCGAGCAGCCAGGGGTGGGCGAGCAACTCGTCGCGGATCTGCCCGGCGATCGCGCCCATGCGGCGGCGCGGCGGGTCCGCGGCGGGGATCGGCACGTCCCGGTCGGCGACGGCGTCGACCATGAGCACGGCGAGCGCCTCCTTGCTCGGCACGTAGGTGTACAGGCTCATCGGCCGCAGGCCCAGTTCCGCGGCCACCGACCGGATGGAGACCCGGTCGTATCCGTCCCGGTCCGCGAGGGTGACCGCCGCGGCCACCACCGCGTCGACGCTGACCTTCTGTTTGGGCCCGCGACCGCCCGTGCGGGCGGGTACGGCGTGGCGCCACAGCAGCAGCATCAGCTGTTCGGCTTCGTGCGCGCCGGTGTCCTCGACCACGGAACCCCTCGGGAATGAATTCGGTACGGTGTATGTTGATACTTCGTACACTATACGACGATCGGGGTCGGCCCTGCCAACAACACACGCCACCTATCTGCCCGACCGACACATGTTCGCCCTCTGGACCTGGACCGGCCACATCGCGGGCCGAGCCCCGGCGGGCATCGGCGCCCGCGAAACCCTCACGCTCGCGATCCCGACGGGCCCGCACGGTGTCGTCGAGGTCGCCGAAGTCGACTGCGCGCTGGTCGCACCCGACGAGTTCGTGAAACTCGACGTGGCCCCCGGCGCGAGCACGACGCGTACGACCGACGCCGAGGACATTTCCGAGAACCCGGGCGCGGTCGTCGAACCGGGGCCCTCACTCCTGCTCTGGCGAGAGGTGCTGGCCGGGGACGAGCGGATCTCCCGGCTGCCGATCGCGGCGCACGCGGTACCCGACGCCGTCGGCACCTCGGTCGTCGCCGCCGATCGCGCGCTGCGGATCGTGCGCGAGACCCGATCGGTGGAGGTCGAATTGGCGGCGGTGCTGCGCGCGGAACTGCGGCCCTACCAGGTGCGCGGAGTGGCGTGGCTACGCGAGACCACCGACGCCTTCGGCGGCGCGGTGCTGGCCGACGAGATGGGTCTGGGAAAGACCGTGCAGACCATCGGATTCCTGCTCGGGCGGGCCGGGGCAGGGCCGCAACTGGTCGTCTGCCCGACGTCACTGGTCGGCAACTGGGCGCACGAGATCACTCGTTTCGCCCCGGGGCTGCGGCCGGTGATCTGGCGCGGCGGGGACGCGCCCGCCGTCGCGGACATCGAGGGCGCGGTGGTGATCACGGGATATCCGACGTTGCGCCCGCACGGTCACCTGCTCGCCGAACAGCACTGGGCGACGGCGATCTTCGACGAGGCGCAGGCGCTGAAGAATCCGCGCACCCAGGTCTCCAAGGCCGCGCGCGCCCTGCGCGCGTCGGCGACGGTGGCGCTGACCGGCACCCCGGTGGAAAACCATCTCGAGGAGTTGTGGGCCCTGCTGAACCTGGTCACGCCGCGACTGTTCGCGCACCGCACCCAATTCCGTCGCCGGTTCGTCCGGCCGATCGCCGAGGGGTCGACCACCGCGGCCGCCCGCCTGCGCGACACCGTCGAACCGGTACTGCTGGCCCGGCGGAAATCCGAAGTCGCGGCGTCGCTTCCGGCGAAGATCCACAGCGATCTGCTGTGTGACCTCAGCGCGGAACAGGAGAAGCTCTACGATCAGCTGCTCGATCGCGCGATCGACGACGGATTCGGCGTGGGCGCGCGACGGCGGACCCTGGTGCTCGCCGCGCTGACCGCCCTCAAACAGGTCTGCAACCATCCCGGCCTGGTCACCGGCGAGCTGGACGAACTGTCCGGGCGGTCGGGGAAACTCGATCTGTGCACCGATATCGTGGCGACCAACCTCGACAACGACGCCCCCACCCTGGTGTTCACCCAGTACCGACAGACCGGGGAACTGCTGGTCCGCCACCTGTCCGCACAGTTCGGCATCACCGCGCCGTTCTTCCACGGCGGACTCGACCGGGCGCGGCGCGCCTCGATCGTCACCGATTTCCGAGCGCCGGACGGCCCACCGGTACTCGTGCTCAGCCTGCGCGCGGCGGGTACCGGTCTGACTCTCACCAGGGCGGCCGACGTCATCCACTTCGACCGGTGGTGGAATCCGGCGGTGGAGGCCCAGGCCTCGGATCGGGCGCACCGCATCGGCCAGACCCGCACCGTCACCATCACCACCCTGACCTCCGCCACGACGGTGGAGGAGCACATCGCGGGTATGCACGATCGCAAATCCGCGCTGACCGACCTGTCCGACACCACCGGAATCGCGGCGCTGGCCCGCCTCGACGACGAACAACTCGTGCAGGTCCTGCGTCGCAAGAGGGAGAACTGATGGCGGACAACGAATTCGGTTACACCCCGTGGGGAATGGACTGGGTCCGGCTGGCCGAACCGCTACGTCAGACCAGGCCCGACCCGCTGTTGCCCCGGGCGCGCAGCATCGCCCGCAACGGCGGTGTGGCGACGACCGTCCAGGGCCGGGTCATCCGCGCCGCGATCCATCGCGGCGGGCAGGCCTCGGTGACCCATCTCGAGGTCGCGCCGCTCAGCCGCGCGTCGATCACGGCCATCACCGCCGTCATCCCCGACCCCACTGTTCTCACCGACGACATGCACCGGGCGCTCGTGGCCGCGGGAATCCCACCCGTACCGGTACTCGCCGCGACGGACTGCTCCTGCTCGGCGCGCACCGCACGCTGTGTGCACGTGTTGTCGACGATCTACGACACGGCCCGACGCGTCGACGAGAACCCTCGGCTCGCCCTCGAAATCCAGGGCTACTTCGGGGTATCGGACGCCGCGCGCGATTCGGTCGAGGTCGAGGCGCCGCGCTGGACGCCGATCGACGCGCTCGACCCGGCGGACTATTTCGACCTCGCGTGAGCGGGATTCACTCCGGCCTGTGCGCCCGGAAGCGGAAACTGCCGCCGCCCGTGTCGATCTCGACGTCGACGAATCCGGCGCGGGTCAATCGTTCGACGGCGGTCTCCGGCGGCACCGGCAGGCAGGTGTCGCCGAGATGGAGGAGCCGAAAACCCCTGCTGTCGAGTCCGTCGCTGCCCGCGAAGACCCCGCCGGGTCGCAGCACGCGCAACGCCTCGGCGAACAGCGCGTCCTGTTCGGACACCGATGGCACGTGATGCAACATGGTGAAGCAGACCACGGAGTCGAATTCCGACGCGGACAACGGCATTCGAGCGCCGTCGCCCTCGATCACGGTCATCTCGGCGCCGTGCCGGGTCCGTAACCGCTCGGCGAGCGCGGGTTCGATCTCGAGCCCGGTCAGCGAGCCTGCCCGGTCGAGCAGACTGCGAATATTGGCGCCGTAACCGGGACCGATCTCGAGGGCACGGCCGCCGAGATCGATATCGGACAACGCCCACGGCACGATCTTGGTGGCGCTGATCCGCTCCCAGACAGTGGAACGGCAGAGCACGCGGTGCAGGATGTTCATCGGCATGGACTCAACGGTAGGAAGCCGACGCCGCCGCCACGACAGGCTACGGTGACAGATTGTGTCGCAGAACGGCCACATCCCGATGCTGTCACCCCCGCGGGGACCCACCGCGATGATCTTCGGCGCGGGCACGCTGCCCGCCGGGCACTGGTTCGACACCCACCGTCATCCGCAACACCAGATCGCCTGGGCCGCACGGGGAGTCATCGCCGTGGAGACCGCGCACGGTCACTGGGTGCTTCCGCCGACCAGGGCACTGTGGATTCCGGGCGGCCTCGCGCACCGCACGGGCACCGCCGACGGCGCCGATATGCGCGGCATCTTCCTCGATCCCGAACGCACCCCGATCGCGTTCTCCGCGCCGACGATGCTGCGGGTCACCCGCTTGCTCCACGAACTCTTCGACCATCTGACCAACGGCATGCCCCCGACACCGACGTCGACGCCAACCGGACCGGGCGTCGACCAGTACTCGGATCCGGTACACGATGCCGCCGCGCGGCCGTCGTACGCGTCGACGCGACAGGGCGAGGGCGATCCGGCTACGGCACGGGCGGAGGCGGTCGTCTTCGATCTGCTGGAACCGGTCGAGGTGATCCCGATCGGCGCGCATCCCCCGTCCGACCCCCGCGCCCGGCAGGTCGCCGCGGCGCTGCTGCGCGATCCGGCCGACCCGCGCACCCTCGCCGAATTCGCCGCCGCCACCGCGACCAGCACCCGCACGCTGGCCCGCCTGTTCCGGGCGGAGACGGGAATCGGATTCGGCGACTGGCGCACCCAGATCCGCCTCGCGGCGTCACTGCCCCATCTGGCCGAGGGAATGCCGATCGCCCGGATCGCCGCCCGCGTCGGTTACGCGACGCCGAGCGCCTACGTCGCGGCGTTCCGGCGCACCGTCGGCGTCTCACCCGGCCGATACTTCACTGGCTGACGGCCACGCCCCGCATCCCCCGCGGGCACCGACCGACGACCGGGCGCTCACGCGTTGGTGCCGCCGTCGACGGTGAGGAACGCGCCGGTGACACTTCGACCGGATTCACCGGCCAGGAAGGCGACGGCCGCCGCGATATCGTCGGCCCGGCCGAAGCGACCGAGGGCGGTCAACCGCTCCTGATCGCGGGCGTGGTCGCCATCGGCGGGATTCATATCGGTGTCGGTGGAGCCGGGCTGCACGAGATTGACCGTGATGTCGCGCGGACCCAGTTCGCGCGCGAGGGCTTTGGTGAAACCGTTGAGCGCTGATTTGCTCAGGTTGTAGAGGGTGAGCCCGCCGAAGGGCGCGTGCTCGGACAGGTTCGTACCGATATTGACGATGCGGCCCCCGCCGGTCATATGGGCTACCGCGCGCTGGGCCGCGACGAACGCCGCACGCGCGTGCACGTGCAGGGCGTAGTCGATCTCGTCGACGGTGAACTCTCCGAAGGGTTTCGCCGGGAAGATGCCCGCGTTGTTGACCAGGATGTCGAGGCCGCCCAATTCCTCGGCGGTCCTGTCCACCGCGCCGGTGACAGCGCTCGCGTCGGCGCTGTCGGCGCGCAGCGCGACGGCACGACGGCCGCGCGCCTCGATCTCGGCGATCACCCCGGCCGCGCGCGTCTCGGCCTCGCGGTAGGTCACCGCGACATCGGCTCCCGCGCTCGCCAACCGCGTCGCGATGGCCGCGCCGATCCCCCGACTGCCGCCGGTCACCAGCGCCACCTTGCCTTCGAGCTCCGCCATCGTCACTCCCTCAATTCTGTGTCGATCAGTACATAAATACCTAAGCCGAAGGGCGGACAGCCGTCAAGCGTTATATTTAACGATCGACACAGAAAGGGAGTGCGATGGCGGTACGCGGGCGCCCACGGGCCTTCGATCGGTCCGTGGCACTGCGTCGTGCCATGGAGGTGTTCTGGGAACACGGCTACGAGGGCACGTCCATGAGCGACCTGACGGCCGCCATGGGGATCAACTCACCGAGCCTGTACGCCGCGTTCGGCGACAAGGAGGCACTGTTCCGCGCGGCCGTCGAACTGTACGGACAGACCGAGGGCGGGCACACCGAACGCGCCCTGCGCGAGGAGCCGACCGCGCGCGCGGGCATCGAGGCGATGCTGCGCGACAACGCGCTGGCCTACACCGAGGAGAACACACCGCACGGATGCATGGTGGTCCTGGCCGGATCCACCTACACGACGCGCAGCACCACCGTTCGCGATTTCCTCGTCGAATGCCGACACGAGACCACCGGCGACATCCGCCGTCGACTCGACCGCGGCGTCGTCGAGGGCGACCTGCCCCCGGATACCGACACCGCCGCGCTCGCGTTCTTCTACGCGACCGTGCTGTACGGACTGTCGATCCAGGCCCGCGACGGCGCGACACTCACGGAGCTGACCGCGTCCATCGATACCGCGATGCGGGCGTGGCCCTCGAACTGAGGCGGCGGCGCTATCTGCGGCGCAGCGCGGCGATCCGTTCGCCGAGCTGATCGGCGCTGGCCAACGCGGTGGGCGGGCCGCCGCATTCGCGGCGCAATTCACCGTGGATGACACCGTGCGGTTTGCCGGTGCGGTGATGGTGCATGGCGACGAGACTGTTCAATTCCCGGCGCAATTCGCCGAGTTTGCCCGCGGTCGCGACCCGTTCCGACGCGGTGGCGACCTGACCGGCCGGTTCCGGCACCCGCGCTTCGCTGCGCTCGGCGACCTGTTTGGTCTGGCGTTCGCGCAGCAGCGCGCGCATCTGGTCGGCGTCGAGCAGGCCGGGGATGCCGAGGTAGTCGGCTTCCTCGTCACTGCCGGAGAACGTCGCGGTGCCGAAGGACGATCCGTCGTAGATGACCTGGTCCAGTTCGGCGTCGGCGGCGAGTGCGACGAAGGATTTCTCCTCCTCGCCCGGCTCGTCCTTCTGCTTGTTCGCGTCGGTCAGCAGTTCGTCGTCGAGTCCGTCCTTCTCCCGGTGCGGTTTGCCGATGATGTGGTCGCGCTGCAATTCCAGCTGCGCGGCCAGATCGAGCAGCACCGGCACCGAGGGCAGGAAGACGCTCGCGGTCTCGCCCGGCCTGCGGGCACGCACGAAACGTCCGATGGCCTGGGCGAAATACAGCGGGGTCGAGGCGCTGGTCGCGTAGACGCCGACGGCCAGTCGCGGCACGTCGACCCCCTCGGACACCATGCGCACCGCGACCATCCACGGCTGGGCGCTCTTGCCGAATTCGGCGATCCGGTTCGAGGAGTCCGGATCGTCGGAGAGCACGAGCGCGGGTCGCTCCCCCGAGATGTGTTCCAGCAGTTCGGCGTAGTCGCGGGCGCGTTCCTGATCGGTGGCGATGACCAGACCGCCCGCGTCCGGCATCCCGGAGGCGCGTAACTGCCTGAGTCTGGTGTCCGCGGCGCGCAGCACCGCGGAGATCCAGTCGCCCGCCGGATCCAGCGCGGTCCGCCAGGCGCGGGCGGTCTGCTCGGCGTTGAGCGGTTCACCCAGACGCGCGGTGTGCTCCTCGCCCGCGCTGTCGCGCCAATGCGCCTCACCGGAGTAGGCGAGGAAGACGACGGGCCGCACGACGCCGTCGGCGAGGGCTTCGGCGTAACCGTAGGTGTGATCGGCGCGCGACTGCGGCAGACCGCCCTCGCCCGGCTCGTAGGTGACGAAGGGGATCTGGCTGTCGTCGCTGCGGAAGGGCGTTCCGGTCAGCGCGAGCCGCCGCGTGGCGTCGCCGAACGCCTCGGCCGTCGCGTCACCCCAGGTCTTCGCGTCGCCCGCGTGATGGATCTCGTCGAGGACGACCAGCGTCCTGCGGTTCTCGGTGCGGACCCGGTGCCGGGTGGGGTGCGAGGCGATCTGGGCATAGGTGACCACGACACCGTGATAGTCACCGGAGGTGCCGCCGGTGGCGTTGGAGAACCGGGAGTCGAGCGCGATCCCGCTGCGCGCCGCGGCCTCGGCCCACTGGTGTTTGAGGTGTTCGGTCGGGGCGACCACGGTGATCTGGTCGACGGTGCGGTCTGCGAGCAGCTCGGCGGCCACGCGCAACGCGAAGGTCGTCTTACCGGCCCCAGGGGTCGCCACCGCGAGGAAATCGCGGGGTTTGGTCGCGAGGTATTTCGTCAGCGCGCGCCGCTGCCAGGCGCGCAGCGCGCCGCCTCCGGCCACCGACGATCCCGAATGACCCGGTGTCGCCCCATCTCCTGCCGCAGCGGCACCCGACCCAGTCACGCAGACGACCCTACTTGCCGCCGTCGGTGTGTCGCCAAACCGACGCGTCCGGCGCGATCGGCGTCACAGTCGCACGGGAGGCAACACCCTGTTCACGTGCCGCGCACCGACACGACAACCCGACAATCCGGTGCCGTGAGCACACTTGCGAGATGCTGTAGTCACGATGAACGAGGAAAGCCCCCTATCCGACGCCACACCACGCGACGGCTCCGAGCCGATCCACGGTGGTGGCGGTGGCGTGCCGCCACGACGGTCGGACGCGGTGCGGCGCTGGGGGCGACGGGCGCGAAGGCAGGTCTGGCGGCTGACGGCGCGGGTCGCGGTCAAGGCGTGGGACGACTCGATCTTCGCCAAATCGGCGGCGGCGGCGTTCTGGCAGACGCTGTCGCTGGCGCCGCTGCTGCTCGGCGTGCTCGGCAGCCTCGGTTATGTCGGGGGCTGGTTCGGGCCGGATACCGTGGAGATCGTCCAGTCCAAGATCATCACCTTCAGCCGGGACCTGTTCAGCCCCTCGGTGGTCTCCGATCTCATCGAACCCACCGTCGGCGATGTGCTCGGCCGGGGACGCGGCGCCGTCGTCTCCGTCGGTTTCGTGCTCTCGCTGTGGGCCGGATCCTCGGCCATGGCGACCTTCGTCGACGCCATCGTGGAAGCACACGATCAACAGGACGCGCGACATCCGGTCTGGCAGCGCATCTTCGCGCTGCTGCTGTACGTGTTGTTCCTGGTCGCGGCGGTTTTCATCCTGCCGCTCGTCGCGCTGGGCCCAGCCATCATCGGTTGGATCCTGCCCAATTCCTGGCGCGAACCGGGACTGCGACTGGTCGACAACTTCTACTACCCGGGCGTCGGCCTGCTGCTCATCATCGGACTCACCACGCTGTACAAACTCGCGCTGCACCGCACGCTGCCGTGGCATCGACTCTTCGGCGGGGCGCTGGTGGCGGGGGTGTTCTTCATGGCGGCCAGCGAGGGATTGCGCCGCTACCTGTCGTGGGTCACCGCGACCGGCGTCAGCTACGGGGCGCTGGCGACACCGATCGCGTTCCTGCTGTTCACGTACTTCCTGGCCTTCGCGGTCATCCTCGGGGCGGAATTCAACGCCGCCGTCCAGGAGTTCTGGCCCGCGCGCGCCACGCGCCTGGAACAGATGAAGGAATGGCTGTCCAACCAGGTACGCGGCGACGGGGACGACGACGGGGACGACGACGGATCGGAGGATCCGGCGATACCGAGCACCCGCACCACACGGGAGAACGGAACCGCACCGCGCGAGCCGTCGAGGTTCGACAAGAACTTCGACGAGAACACGGACACGGAACCGCCCGCGACCTCGTCGCCGCTGCGCAGCTCGACATAGGTCGCGGGTCGGCGGGCGGTCAGTCGCCCTTCTTCAGCCCGTCGTAGACCTTCTTGCATTCCGGGCACACCGGCGAACCGGGCTTGGCCGAACGCGTCACCGGGAACACCTCGCCGCACAGGGCCACGACATGGGTTCCCATGACGGCGCTCTCGGCGATCTTGTTCTTCTTCACGTAGTGGAAGAATTTCGGGGTGTCGTCGCCCGTCGACTCGTCGGTCGTCGTTTCGGGGCGAACCAGAGTTTCGGTACTCACGACTCCCATGATGCCGCATCCGGCGCGCCGACGCGCACCCGCACCGTCGCCCGCGCGGCCTCGACCGCCCGCTGACCAGGGCACGTGCGGCGGACACGCCACCGTGGAAGACTCGACGGTATGCAGCAGCCCGGCGACACCTCCGACGCCGACGACACCGGCAGTGGTGATCGTCGCGGTGGTGATCGTCGCGGTGGTGACCGCCCCGAGGTCGACCGGCCCGATAGCCCCACCCGTTCGCGTGGCTACTTCCCCGGCAACGACGACGACCATCCCGTTCTCATCACCGAGGCCGCGCCGTCGCTGGAGGATCAGCACCGCGCGCGGGTGCGCCGCTACACCATCATCATGGCGTTCCGTATTCCGTGCCTGGTGCTGGCCGCGGTCGCCTACAGCATGTGGAGCAACGCGCTGATCTCGCTGCTGATCATCGGCGTCTCGATTCCGCTGCCGTGGATCGCGGTTCTCATCGCCAACGATCGCCCGCCGCGGCGCAAGGACGAACCCAGTCGCTGGGACGGGCGTCGCGAGCAGATCGCCCTCGAAGCCCGCAGGCACAAGACGATCGACGGCTGAGCCGGTTCACGCGGTGGAGGCCGCGCGCGACCTGCGGACCAGGATCGACATCAGCGCGGCCACACCGCACAGACCGCCCGCCAGGTACCAGGCCAGGTCGTAACTGCCCTGCACATCGCGAATCACCCCCGCCCCGGTGGCCGCGACCGCCGAACCGATCTGGTGCGAGGCGAAAACCCAGCCGAAGGCGACCGGACCGTCGTCGCCGAACAGTTCCCGGCAGAGCACGACCGTCGGCGGCACGGTCGCGATCCAGTCCAGGCCGTAGAAGATGATGAACACCCACATGCTCGGCTCGGTTCCCGGCGCGAACAGCGACGGCAGGATCAACAGCGACAGGCCGCGCAGCGTGTAGTAGGCCAGCAGCAGATAGCGCGGATCGACCCGATCGGTCAGCCAGCCGGAGAAGATGGTGCCGGCGACGTCGAAGACGCCGACGACCGCGAGCAGTCCCGCCGCGGTGGTCGACGGCATGCCGTGATCGTGGGCGGCACTCACGAAATGGGTGCCGACCAGGCCGTTGGTCGACGCGCCGCAGACCGCGAAACCTCCGGCGAGCAGCCAGAATCCGGGAGTGCGCGCCACCCGCACCAGGACCGTCACGGCGCGTCCAGCACCGCCGAGCGGGGCGGTCCGCACCCCGACCGAACTCCCGGGTCGCGCGCCGTAGGCGAGAACACCGACATCGCTGGGGTAGTCGCGGATGAACAGCAGCACCAGCGGCACCACGGCGAGTGCCGCACCGGCCACGATGAGCGAGGGCAGCCGCCAGCCGTGATCGTGCGCGAGTGCCGAGACCAGGGGCAGGAAGATCAGCTGCCCGGTCGCACCGGCGGCGGTCAGCACGCCGGTGACGAGCCCGCGCTGACGCACGAACCAGCGTCCGGTGATGGTCGCGACGAACGGCATCGACATCGACCCGACGCCGACACCCACCAGCAGTCCCCAGGTGAGCACCAACTGCCACGCCTGGGTCATGAAGACGGTGAGCCCGCTGCCGGTCGCGACGAGCAGCAGCGCGCAGGCCACGACCCGGCGGATGCCGAACCGATCCATCAACGCCGCGGCGAACGGCGAGATCAGGCCGTACAGCAGCAGGTTGAGTGAGACAGCCGCGCCGATGGTGCCGTGCGACCAGCCGAATTCCTCGTGCAGCGGATCCATCAGGACGCCGGGCACGGAACGGAAAGCGGCGGCGCCGAGGAGCGCGACGAAGCCGACGGCGGCCACCGACCAGGCGGGATGCCAGCGGCCGCCCGCGGGGTGAGTCACCGTGTCGGACACCGTCTCCGGCGTCTCGGGCGGGGTGTGCAGTTCGGTCACCCGCTGAGCCTGCCCGATCCCGGGCGCGCGGACGAGTGGCCTGAATGCCACAATACGTCAAGATCTAGCCATACCTCGCCGACGATCCCGGAGGACGCGATGACAGCGACGACGGACGAACCCGCGGCGCACCGCGTCGCGGTCCTCGCGCTCGAGCCGGTGGTCGGCTTCGACATGACCATTCCGTCGATGGTGCTCGGCGCGGCGCTGACCGAGGACGGCACACCGCGCTACCGGGTGGATGTCTGCGGACTCGATCCCACCGGGATCCGCTCCACCGCCGGGTACACGATCGTGACCGACCACGGGCCGGAACTGCTGGCGACCGCCGATACGGTGATCGTGCCCGGCACCAGGGCGCCGGGTCCGCGGGTCGAGGGCATCGTCTCGCCGGAACTGGCCGCCGCCCTGGCGACCATCCGGCCCGACGCCAGGATCATGTCCATCTGCACCGGCGCGTTCGTCCTCGGCGCGGCCGGACTGCTCGACGGCAGGCGCGCGACGACGCACTGGGCCTTCGCCGACACCTTCCGCGCGATGTTCCCCGCGGTCCACCTCGACGAGAACCTGCTGTTCGTCGAAGACGGGAACATCTGCACGGCGGCGGGTCTCGCGGCCGGAATAGACGTCTGCCTGCACATCATCAGGGCCGACCACGGTAGCGAGATCGCCAACAGGGCCGCGCGGTACTGCGTGGTGCCGCCGTGGCGCGAGGGCGGTCAGTCGCAGTTCATCGAACGCCAGGTCCCCGACCCCGGTTCCGACGGCACGGCGCCCACCCGCGCGTGGGCGCTGCGCCATCTCGAACGGGAACTCGACCTGAACACCATGGCCGCGCACGCGCGGATGAGCGTGCGCACCTTCACCCGCCGGTTCAAGGCCGAGACGGGACTGGCTCCCGGCGCGTGGTTGCTGCGGCAACGGCTGCGGCACGCGAAGCGTCTGCTCGAGACGACGGATCTGTCGGTGGACGCGGTGGCGCACGCCTCGGGCATCGGGACAGCGGCGTCGTTGCGCCACCACATGCGCGGCGAACTCGGCGTCCCACCTCTGGCCTACCGCAAGACGTTCCGGGCGGGTTGACGAGAACCGGTATTCGCTCGACAGGCCGGGACCACGACACCTACTGTGTCCGAGGATCGTGGCGGGTTCGACAGCATTCGGGAGACATGATGATTCGGTGGGTCTGGGCGTTCCTCGACCGTCCCGCACAACGTTTCGACGAGTGCGCGAAATTCTGGTCGACCGTCACCGGGACCGAAACCTCCGAGCGGCGCGGCGCCGACAACGAATTCCTCACGCTGCTACCCGATCCAGCGCTCTTCGCCGCCGCCTCGGTCAAGATGCAGTCGGTGACCGGCCTCGGGGGTGTGCATCTGGACTTCGATGTCGACGATATCGCCGCCACGGTTCGCGTCGCCCTCGATCTCGGCGCCGACCTCGTCGCCAACCACCCCGATTACGCGGTGCTGCGCTCGCCGTCGGGCCAGATCTTCTGTCTCACACCGAGTGGTCGCGCCGTCGGCGAGCCCGCGCCCGCCTATCGCGCCCCGGACGGCGCCCTGAGCCGCGTCGACCAGGTCTGCCTGGATATCGGCCCCCGCGACTACGACCGCGAGACACTGTTCTGGCAATCGCTGACCACCTGGGAGTACCGGACCGGCAGGCTGCCGGAGTTCGCCCGTCTGCGCGCGAAAGAGAAACTGCCCGTGCAGATCCTGCTGCAACGACTGGGTGAGGATCGCCCCACCACCGCCCATATCGATCTGTCGTGCTCCGATATCGAGGCCACCGCGACCTGGCACGAATCCCTCGGCGCGACGATCGTGGAGCGTCACTCGCACTGGATCGTGCTCGCCGATCCCGCCGACGCGCTGTACTGCGCGACCGCCCGCGACCCGAACGGCGTCTGAGCCCCGCCCGTCCACACCGGCCCGCTGCCGCGTCGCTGTGACACGGCGGACAGGTGCGCGTCCGGGATCGGTCGCGATGGCAGAGTACCGGTGTGTCTTCGCACCGAACCACCACCGGATCCCTGCTCACCGCCCTGTGCCCGGATCTGCGCAGCGCGCTCACTCGCGTCGGCTACGACGCCGACACCCTGCTCGAGGTACTCGGGCCGGACGTGCACGCGGCGCTCGGGCGACAGGAACCGGTTCCGGTGCGGCGGGCCGCCCGCGCCGCTGGTGAACTCGGCACGCTGATCAGGCTGCTGCTGCTCGGCGACGATCTCGGTGAACGCGAGGTCGCGGCCGCGCTCGCGCCGCTCGATCTCGACCGCGCGGTCGCGGCCGGACTGCTGGCGCGCGACGGCGACAGGGTGCGCGCCGCACTGGACCTGCGCCCGTTGGATATCGGCGCGGGCAATCGGTGGATCCTGTCCGATCTCGATGATTCGATGCGAAGGCGGACCCTGACCGAGGATCACGTGCTCGGTGTCGGGCACGCCTCGCTCTCGCTGCTGCGCGCCACCCCGACCCGGCCCGTCGGCTCGGTACTGGACCTCGGCACCGGCTGCGGCGTGCAGGCGGTCCATGCCGCGTCCTACGCGCGTTCGGTCACCGCGACCGATGTGAATCCGAGGGCGCTGTGGCTGGCCGAGGCGACCGCCGCGCTCAACGACCTCGATATCGATCTGCTGGAGGGCTCGTGGTTCGAGCCGGTCGAGGGTCGGCGTTTCGATCAGGTGGTGGCCAATCCGCCGTTCGTGGTCGGACCCGCGCGGATCGAGCACACCTATCGCGATTCCGGGCTCGCCATGGACGGCGCGAGCGAACTGGTGATCTCGCGGGCCGCGGATCTGCTCGCCCCCGGCGGCACGGCCGCGATGCTGGCCGCGTGGGTGCACACCGACGACCGGGACTGGCGGCAGCGGGTGTCGGCGTGGTTGCCCGACCACGGCGTCGACGCCTGGATCGTGCAGCGCGACGTCGCCGATCCGGGGCTCTACGTCGGCACCTGGCTGCGCGACGCCGGACTCGATCCGCGCGATCCGGCGGCCCAGGCGCGCGCCGACCGGTGGCTCGACGCGTTCGCGACAGCGGGGGTCGAGGGCATCGGCTTCGGATTCGTGTATCTGCGCGCGATCGACGGGCCCACCGAACTGCTCGCCGAGGACCTCACGCACGGCTTCGACGACCCGCTCGGCCCGGAGGCCTGCGCGTATTTCGAACGCTCGGCGTGGCTGCGTTCGGTCGCCGCGGACAATGATCTGGCTTGGTCAGCGCGTTTCACGGTCGATTCGGCCACCGCGCTGGAACGGGTCTACCTCCCCGGCGACCAGGGGTGGAGCCAGCAGGTGGCACGGCTGCACCGCGGGGACGGCCCGCGCTGGCAGCACGAGGTGGACGAGTCGACCATCTCACTGGTCGCGGGAATGCGACCGGACGGTCTGCCGTTGGACGAGTTGATCGAATTACTGGCACTCGCCCACGGATCCGACGGGGTGAGCGCCGAGTTCGCCGCCGATGCGCTGTCGGTGGTCGCGGGACTGGTCCGGCACGGTCTGATCCGCCCGGTGTAACCGCGAGCACGGACGAAGCCGGGAACACGGGGTGTTCCGAGCGGTGGTGTTCTCAGGAACTTCTCAGACGATGACCGTGAAACCCGCAGTTCAGAGCGGTTTATCACAGGCTGGAGCGGGAACTTTCTCTACGTCGGGTCCGTTATTCGGAGTGAGACACCACCGACAGGAGGCAAGTCATGACAAGCCCCGCCACCACTCGTGTGCGACCCAGCGATTCGGACCTCGACGCCCAGAGCCCCGCCGCCGACCTTGTCCGCGTATACCTCAATGGTATAGGTCGCACAGCGCTGCTCACGGCCGCCGACGAGGTCGAGCTGGCCAAGCGCATCGAGGCGGGCCTCTACGCGCAGAACCTGCTGGAAACCGGCAAACGGCTGTCAGCCACCCGCAAGCGCGATCTGGCCGTCGTCGTCCGTGAGGGCCAGGCCGCCCGCTCGCATCTGCTCGAAGCCAACCTGCGCCTCGTCGTCTCCCTCGCCAAGCGGTACACCGGTCGCGGTATGCCGCTGCTCGACCTCATCCAGGAGGGCAACCTCGGACTGATCCGCGCGATGGAGAAGTTCGACTACGCCAAGGGCTTCAAGTTCTCGACCTACGCCACCTGGTGGATCCGTCAGGCCATCACCCGCGGCATGGCCGATCAGAGCCGCACCATCCGGCTTCCCGTCCATCTCGTGGAGCAGGTGAACAAACTCGCCAGAATCAAGCGCGAGTTGCACCAGCAGCTCGGTCGCGAGGCCACCGACGAGGAATTGGCCAACGAATCCGGTATTCCGGTCGAGAAGATCTCCGATCTGCTCGACCACAGCCGCGACCCGGTCAGCCTGGACATGCCCGTCGGCAACGACGAAGAGGCGCCGCTCGGCGATTTCATCGAGGATTCCGAGGCCACCTCGGCCGAATCCGCGGTCATCGCGGGGCTGCTGCACCACGACGTGCGCAGCGTGCTCGCCACCCTGGACGAGCGCGAACAGCAGGTCATCCGGCTGCGCTTCGGCTTGGACGACGGCCAGCCGCGCACCCTGGACCAGATCGGCAAACTGTTCGGGCTCTCGCGTGAGCGGGTACGCCAGATCGAGCGCGAGGTCATGTCCAAGCTGCGCAAGGGTGAGCGGGCCGACCGCCTGCGGGCCTACGCCAGCTGATTCCGGGGGGGATTCGTCCCCCCTTCGACTCGGTAGTCCGTCAGGGGCACCGTCGAGCGCCGACCGGCCCACGCGCGTCCCGTCCCCTCCGGGCCCGCGCGAACCGGTCGGCGAACTCTGTTCTCCAGCGATGCGCCCCGCTGTCGACGCGGGGTTTCGCCGGGGTGGATCAGCTCTGATCGACCTCGACGTTGTAGTTGACCGTGTCGTCCTCCACGGTCGTGACCGTGACCGTCAGGCCGATCTGCTCGCCGCCCGCGGACAGGGTGCAGCGCATGGTGGTGCCGACGGTGCCCTCCAGATCTCCGGGGCAGTCGATCGAGTCCGGCTCTTGGCCGACCTTCTCGGTCAGAGTCTGCTTGACCGATTTCTCCAGCGCGGTTTCCTCGATCTTCGGGTCGGAACCTACGGAGACCGAACACGCCGCGAGTGCGCAGGCGAGCAGGGGCAACGCGATCAGGCCGAACTTCTTCATGGGGACGCCTTTCTCGGGGGACATCGATGGTCCCCCAAGATCGGAAAAGCGTCATGGGGTGTTAACGAATCGCGCGAAAGCTCGGCGTGTTCACGCGAGTCGGCGTGGCCCGACGTCGAATCGGCTGGGTTCCGGGCCTATACGAACACGGGCGTACAGGATCGCGGCCGAGGTCGGTGACGCCAGAACCGGTTCGCACGACAGTTCACGCAATTCGGGCAGATCGTCGAACAGCGCGGATATGCGCTGGGCGAGTTCGACCAACGCCGCCTTGTCCACCCGGGGGCTTGCGGGAGTGCCCGACAGCAGAGCCGCCGCGCGCGGTGCGTCGATGAGGGCGACCGATTCGTCCTCGGTCAGCGGCAGCGCCCGATAGGCGCGGTCCCCGAGCAGTTCGATGATCAGCCCGGACAGCCCGAATTCGATGACCGAGCCGAAGGACGGATCGTCCTGGACCCGCAGGATGCAACCCACTCCGGTCGGCGCCATCTGCTGGATGTGCAGTACGGGATCGCCGCAGATCTCGACCAGATCGCGGTAGGCCTGGCGCACCGCCTCCGGTCGCCACAGATCCAATCGGACCCCGCTCAGATCGGGGCGACGCCGCCAGACCTCGCCGGTGGCCTTGGCCGCGACCGGATAACCGAGTGCCTCGGCGGCCTCGACCGCCTCCTCCGCGGTGCGCACCTCCCGGAAGGTGACGACGTCGATGCCGTAGCAGTCGAGCAGCCGCACCGTCTCCAGGTCGGTCAGCCAGCGCCCGCCCGCCTCCCTCATCCAATCGTTCACCAGGACGCGGGCGGCTTCGGTGTCCATCCCCGCGGGCCGCACCACCGCGGATACCGGTTTGGTGCGCCATTCGGCGTATCGGCGCACCCTGGCCAGTGCCCGCGCGGCACGTTCGGGATCCGGATACGACGGAATGGAACCACGCACCGCGGTACCGCCGGGGCCGCGCTCGGCCAGCAGATTCGGAATCCCCTGTTCGGCCACGAACGTGGTGAGCACGGGTTTGCCCGCGTCGGGAACGGCGGCGATCGCGGCGCGGATCGCGTCGGCGAAACCCGCCATCGGCAGCGGCACCGGCGGCGCGAAAACCACGATGACGGAATCGGTCTCGTCACTGCGCAGGGCGGCCACCAGAGCGTCGAGGAACGCGCCCGGGGTCGCCTGCGGGCCCAGGTTCACCGGGTCGCCTACCGCGAGTCCCTCGCCGCGCGCCGCGTCGACCGCCAGCCAGCTCAGCGCCGTGCTGTTGCTGATCACCGCGAGTCTGCCGCCGGCGGGAAGTGGCTGGTAGCCCAACAACGCCGCGCAGTCGAAGAGTTCGGAGATCGAATCGACCTGCACGATTCCGGCCTGCGCGAACAGATCTCGCACGATCGAGCGATCCATGTCACCGGTCGGCTGAGCGCGCGCGGCCAGGCGGCCACTGCTCACCGCCACGATCGGTTTGGTGCGGGCCACCCGGCGCGCGATCCGGGAGAACTTTCGTGGATTACCGAAACTCTCCAGGTAGAGCAGGATCACATCGGTATCGGGCGCGGTGTCCCAGTACTGGAGCAGGTCGTTACCGGAGACGTCGGCGCGGTTGCCCGCGGAGACGAAGGTCGACAGCCCCAGATTGCGCGCCGCGGCCTCGCCGAGGATGGCCGCCCCGAGCGGGCCGGACTGGCAGAAGAATCCGATGCGCCCCCGCGCGGGCAGGATCGTGGCCAGCGTCGCGTTCAACGACACCTCGGGATCGGTGTTGGCGATGCCGAGCGCGCTCGGACCCACCACCCGCATACCGTGTCCCCGCGCGGCCGCGACGAGATCACGTTCGGCGGCCGAGCCTTCGGGACCGGTCTCGGCGAAACCGGCTGTCAGCACGACCAGACCTTTCACCCCCTTGGCCATGCAGTCGTCGAGTACCGAACCGATGGCGGCGGCGGGCACGGCGACCAGGGCGAGATCCACCTCGTCGGGGATATCGCGCACCGTCGGATAGGCCCGGACCCCGCGCACCGAACGTCGATTCGGGTTCACCGGGTACACCGGCCCCTGGAAAACACCCGACAGCAGATTGGCCAGCACCACCCCGCCGACCCGGCCCGGCGTCGGGGTGGCCCCGATAACCGCGACCGAGCCCGGCGCGAGCAGATTGCCCACACTGCGCGCCTCGGAGGCCCGCTCGCGCGCATCGCGCACGGAAACAAGAGCTTCGGTGGGGTCGATCGCGAATTCCAGATGCAGCACCGAACCGTCGCGGCTGCGTTCCACCTGGTAGCCGGCCTCCCGGAACACCGTCACCATGGTGGTGTTCTCCGCGAGTACCTCGGCGACGAAGGTCTCGATCTTGTTCTCGGCCGCCGAACCCGCCAGATGCTCGAGCAGAATCGAGCCGAGACCGCGGCCCTGATGTTCGTCGGCGACCACGAACGCGACCTCGGCGGCACGCCGACCGGGCCGATCGAGCAGTTCGTAGCGGCCGACCGCGATGATCTGCTCGCCGAGTTCGACGACGAGACCGACCCGATCGTGATAGTCGACGTGGGTGGTCCGATAGAGATCCTTGACCGAAATGCGTGGATACGGACCGAAGTAGCGCAGGTACCTGGTGCGGTCGGACAGTGCCGCGTGGAATCGCTGGAGCCGCTCCGCGTCCTCGGCGGTGATGGGGCGCAACCGGACCACCCTGCCGTCGGAGGCGAGTACGTCGGCGAACCAGTGCACCGGCGGCGGTGGCGGCACCGCCGGGGTGTCCGGCGAATCCGGAACGGGCAGCGAATCAGTCACGGGGATCCTCCGGGTCCAGGCCGAGCAGTCCGAAGCTCGCTCTGCGCGTGGCGAGAACGGCCGTGTCGACGGCGCGTTGGGCACGGTCGTACCGTGCGTCACCGGTCTCGCCGGTTCCGCCGGGACCGTCCCACCGGCGATAGGCGATATCGCCGCCGTCGCCCATCGTGCGCGGCGGTTCCAGCATCGGCGCCTCGGCGCGAATCATATCGATCCACCCCTGCGGCACCGGGGTCTCGGGGGCGATATCGCGGTCGAGCGCGGCGGCGAGCAGGTGCGTCCAGGCCCGCGGGACCACCCGGTACAGTCCGTATCCGCCACCACCGACCGCGAGCCAGCGCCCCTCGGCGTGGCGATCCGCCAGCTCGCGCATGGCCAGGAATGCCGCGCGCTGACCGTCGACGGTCAGTTCGAGATCGGCGAGCGGATCCTCGCGGTGGGTGTCGACCCCGCACTGGCTCACCACGATCTGCGGCCGGAAGGCCTCGAGCGCGCCGGGAACCACGGCGTGGAATCCACGCAACCACTGCGCATCCCGGGTTCCGGGAAGCACCGCCAGATTGATCGCGGTGCCTTCGGCCGCGCCCACGCCGGTTTCCTCCGGCCAGCCGGTATTCGGCCACAGCGTGGCCGGATGCTGATGGATGGACACGGTGAGCACCCGGGGATCGCCGTAGAACGCCCGCTGCACCCCGTCACCGTGGTGGACATCGACGTCGAGGTAGGCGATGCGGTCGAAACCGTGATCGAGCAGCCAGGAGATCGCCACCGCCGCGTCGTTGTAGACGCAGAACCCGGCCGCCGAATTCGGCATCGCGTGATGCATGCCGCCGCCGATGCTGATCGCGCGCCGGGTGCGGCCCTCGGCGATCTCGCGCGCCGCGGCCAGCGTCCCGCCCACGATCACCGAGGCCGCCGCGTGCATCTGCGGGAAGACCGGATTATCGGCCGACCCGAGCCCGAACGGCGGCGCCTGCGGTTGACCGGGCGGCTGGACGGCATGCCGGACCGCCTCGACGTATTCGGCCGTGTGCACGCGTAACAGATCGCTCACACCTGCGGGTTCGGGGTTCAGCCGCTCGATTCCTTCCAGCAAACCGAGACTTTCGGCGAGCGCCATGGTGAACTTCAACCGCGCCGGTTTCATCGGGTGCTGCGGGGTCCATGCATACTCCAGGAAACGGTCCGTCCAGACGACTTTTCCTCGGCCGGATGTTTCCGGGCGCGGCGTCGGCGCGGCCCGGAGCGGCGTCTCATGTTCGCCGCGAGGTGTAGTGGCCATGATCGCAACGGTACGCGGGAAGCTGGCGGCCCCGTAGAACGTTCCTATGCAGTAGAAATAGAGCTATAACGTACACGCCCGGCCTGCTGTGCCCCGACGGAATTCCCACGGCGGGTGCGTCAGCGCGGACGTCGTCGACGAGCGTGGCGACCGCGCGACGGCTGACGATCGCGCCGAACGGAAGTGCTGTGGTGCGTAGGTAGAATTCGTGCCAACGAAGGGGTAACAGGTGAAGGATCTGGTCGACACTACGGAGATGTACCTCCGTACCATCTACGACCTCGAGGAGGAGGGCGTGGTGCCTCTGCGCGCCCGCATCGCCGAACGCCTCGAACAGAGCGGTCCGACGGTGAGCCAGACGGTCGCGCGAATGGAGCGCGACGGACTTCTGCTGGTCGCGGGCGATCGTCACTTGGAGCTCACCGACAAGGGCAGAAGTATGGCGGTCGCGGTGATGCGCAAGCATCGTCTGGCCGAACGGTTGCTCGTCGACATCATCGGGCTCGATTGGCAGAACGTGCACGCCGAGGCCTGTCGCTGGGAACACGTGATGAGCGAGGACGTCGAACGCCGTCTCGTCGAGGTGCTCAACCACCCCACCACGTCCCCCTACGGCAACCCGATCCCCGGCCTGGACGAACTCGGGATCGCCGTCTCGTCGGCGGCGAGCGAGGGCCTGATGCGGCTGTCGGAACTGCCACAGGGCCGGATCCACGCGGTGGTGGTGCGCAGGCTCGCCGAACACATCCAGACTGATCCCGAGGTCATCGGGCGACTGCGTGAGGCGGGTGTGGTGCCCGACGCGCGCGTCACGGTCGAGAACAAGCCGGGTTCGGTGATCATCACCGTGCCCGGTCACAACGATTTCGAATTGTCCGAAGAAATGGCGCATGCCATCCAGGTGAAGCTGGTCTGAGACGTGAAACTTCTGGTCACGGGTGGTGCCGGATACGTCGGCGGTGTCTGCGCGCAGGTATTGCTGGAGGACGGTCACGAGGTCGTCGTCGTCGACGATCTCAGCACGGGTAACGCCGAGGGCGTTCCCTCGGGCGCGCGATTCGTCGAGGGCGATATCGCCGACGCCGCGCCCGCACTACTACGGGCCGAGACCTTCGACGGCGTCCTTCATTTCGCGGCGCAGTCGCTGGTCGGCGAATCGGTGCAGCAGCCGGAGAAGTACTGGCACGGCAATGTGGTGAAAACGCTCGAACTCCTGGAGGCGATTCGGCACGCGGGCACACCCCGGCTCGTGTTCTCCTCCACCGCGGCCGTCTACGGCGAACCGGAACAGGTGCCGATCACCGAGGACGCGGCGCCGCGCCCGACCAACCCCTACGGCGCGTCGAAACTCGCGATCGATCACGCCATCACCTCCTACGCGCTCGCGCACGGCCTGGCCGCGACCAGCCTGCGCTACTTCAACGTCGCGGGCGCCTACGGCGGTCTCGGTGAGAACCGCGTCGTGGAAACCCATCTCATCCCGCTGGTGCTCCAGGTCGCACTCGGTCACCGCAAGGCCATCTCGGTCTTCGGCACCGACTGGCCGACCGAGGACGGCACCGCGGTCCGTGACTACATCCACATCCGCGATCTGGCGCAGGCGCATCTGCTCGCGCTCGGTGCCGCGGAGCCCGGCGTCCATCGCGTCTACAACCTCGGCAGCGGTACCGGGTTCTCGGTGCGGCAGGTCATCTCGGCCTGCGAGCGGGTCACCGGCCTGCCCATCGCCGCCCAGGACGCGCCTCGCCGCCCCGGCGATCCCGCGGTACTGATCGCGTCGAGCGCGCGGGCGGTCGCCGAACTGGGCTGGAAGCCCGTCCACGACGATCTGGACGAGATCGTCGCCGACGCGTGGAGCTTCCTGCGGTCACTCGGTTCCCGCGCGCACAGCGCCCGATGATTCAGCGGTGCGAGAGTCTGCCGAACACGATGCTCGCACCGCCGAATCCGAGCAGCCCGAGTGCCAGGCACCACGCGACCGCGAGCGCGGCCACACCCCCCGATCCCGAGGCGCCGAGCAGACTGCGCACGGTGTCGATGACGGGGGTGGCGGGCTGGTAGTCGGCGAAGCCGCGTAACCAGCCCGGCATGGTGGCGGTCTGGACGAACGCGCTGCTGATGTACGGGATGAACATGATCGCGTAGGTCAGTCCACCCGCCGCTTCCGGATTCTTGGCCACCAGCCCGAGCGCGACGGCGATCCAGGAGATCGCGGTCACGAACAGCGTGATCACCGCGATGGCCGCCGACCATTCCCACAGGTTCGCCCGCGGTCGATAGCCGAGAGCCACCGCGACGCCCACCGCGATGGCGATGGCCGCCAGATTGCGCAGCACTCCCTCCGCCACATGCCCGGCCAGCACCGCCTGGCGGTACATCGGCAAAGTCCGGAACCGGTCGATACTGCCCCGCGTCATGTCGGTGGATACCGCGGTGGCGGTGATCGAGGAGCCGAAACCGGTGCACAGCAGCATGATTCCCGGCACCACGTAGTCGAGATACGGTCCGCCCACGTCGATGGCGCCGCCGAAGACGTAGGTGAACAGCAGCATGACCAGGACCGGCATGAGCAGGGAGATGATCAGGGTGTCGCGACTGCGCAGGGTATGTCTGGCGCAGCGACGCAGCATGACCAGCGAATCGGCGACGATATGGGCGCTCACCCGACTCGCGCCTCGATGATATCGGCGGTGTGGGCACACGCGCCTTCGGTGATCAGGGTCGGGGCGAATGCCGCGGCCGCGGCGCGGCGTTCGGGTGTCAGCAGCGCGGCCACCGCCTCGGTGAGCGCGGCCGCGTTCAGATGTGTGAACGGCAGGTGCGCGCCGACACCGAGTCGTTCGACCTGCCCGCCCCACATCGGCTGTTCGAACGACACCGAACACACCAGCGTCGGCAATCCGGCTCGCAGACTTTCGAACAGCGTCCCGATCCCGCCGTGATGGACCGCCGCGGCGCACCGGGGGAACACCGCGTCGTGGGCGAAGGGGCCGACCACCGCCAGATCCGGTTCCCACCGCGTATCGGCCGGGTCCAGATCGCTCCAGCCCGCGCTCACCAGCGCGCGTACCCCCAGCCGCGCCGACACGTCGCGCACCATGGCCAGTACCGCCGCGGTGTCGCGGATCGGCATGCTGCCGAAGCCGAAGAACACCGGCGCCGGGCCGTCGCCGATCCAGGAGAGGATGGCCTCGTGGTCACCCGCCAGTTCGCCCACCGCTTCGCGGGCGGCTCGGTCGAGGGTCATGAATCCGGTGAACGGTCTACGCGCATCCCACTGTTCGGGTAGGCCCGGCACCAGCGCCGGATCGTAGATCTGCACTTCCGGCACCCCGGCGCGAGCCAGTACCGCCGCGGTGCTCGCCCGCGATTTCGGCAACCCGAGGGTATCGCGCAGGGCGTTGAGGTAGCGCATGAACACCACACGACGCAGGTTCTCGGCGATCAGCCAGGTGGCCCGGTTGACGGGAGCGGGCGGATTCCATCGCGGCGGAAGCGCACCCGGAAACGGGTAGGCCGCGTTGTCTCGACACGGGAAGTAGTGCAGGCTCACCAGCGGAATCCGCAGCGCCTCGGCGACCGAACTCGCTCTGTCCTCGGTGACGGTGGTGGCGACGACGAGATCGGCGCCCGCGCAGACATCGATGACCTCGCGGTTCATCTGCTCGGCGTATCCCGCCATCTGATGCCCGACCATCCGCATCAGCCGCAGGGTGTTGCCCGCCGCCAAGGCCCGCTGACCGTCGTCGGAGCTGTAGAGCCGCTGGATGTCGGGCCCGCATGCCCGCGCGGCGAGACCGGTCGCCGCGACGAAGTCGACCAGGTTGGGCGGCGCCCCGACGAGGACGTCGTGCCCCCGTCTGCGCAGCTCGAGGCCGAGCGCGACGATCGGTTGCACGTCCCCCCTGGTTCCGGTGAGGGGTATCGAAATTCGCACGGCGCCTCTTTCGGTGCTGTCGTTCTCCTCGGTGTCCCCTGGCACTCTCGCACGTGAACGGGCCCGCGCGCCGAGGTCCGAGCGTCGATCCGTCGAAGAATGCGCCCGCACCGGACATCGAGTGTCAGTACAGTTCGACAGTGTGCACATAGCGATGTTCATGGACTACCACCCGGACACGCTCGGCGGAGTCCAGACCGCCGTCGCCTCGCTGTGCCGTGGACTCGAGGGCGCGGGTCACCGTGTCACCCTGTTCGTCGCGCCGATGCCCGGTGCGGACGCCACGTCGCCCGACGACCTCGCCGCACGGGAGCTCGTGGTACTGCGCCCGTTCGCCGGAGTCGTGGTGAACGGCTTCGCGATGGTGGTTCCCACCGCGCGCAACAACGCCCTGATCGACGCGGTGTTCGCCGCGCGCGGACCGGTCGATCTGGTGCACACCCACACCACCTACGGCGTCGCCATCGCCGGGATGAAAGCCGCGCGGCGGCACCGGATCCCGCTCGTGCACACCGCCCAGAGCCGTGACGACTCCTTCATCGAGCACACCTCCCCCGCGCCCTACGCCTCGGCACTCGCCCTGCGCGCGCTGCACGGCCGTTTCGTGCCGTACACCCTGCACATGCCCCATCGCGCCGAGAGCCGGGCCGCGCGCCACGCTTGGTGGACCATCGCGGGGCAGGCGCAGGCCGCGGATCGGGTGATCGCGCCGACCCGGCATTTCGCGGCGGAACTGCTCGCACACGGACTCACGAAGCCACTGGACGTGGTGTCCAACGGCGTCGACGACGATCTCGTCGAAAGCAACAGCGCCGCCGCGTATTCCGAACGCGGCGAGCACGACCCGCTGCGCCTGGTCTGGTGCGGCAGGCTCTCCCGGGAGAAGCGGCTGCTCGAGGCCATGGAGGCCGTCCGCCGCGTGCCGGGGTGCACGTTGGACATCTACGGTGACGGTGACCTCCGTTCCGATGCCGCCGCCCTGATCGCCGAGAACGGCCTGGCCGACCGGATCACCCTGCACGGCAGCGTCACCCGGCGCGAATGGCTCGCGGCCGCCGCCACCGCCGACGCGCTGCTTTTCACCTCGTACGGTTTCGACACCCAGGGGATGGTGCTGCTGGAGGCGGTGGCGGTCGGGCTGCCGATCGTGCACTGCGATCCCGTCCTGCGCGAATCGGTGCCGGAGGGCGCGGGACGGCTCACCGACGGTCCGTCGGCGGTCGCGATATCGGAAACGCTCGCCGAACTGGTGGCAGAGCCCGTCGCGCTGACGAAGATGCGCGCGGCACTCGACGGGTGGGGTGACACGGTGCGGCAGTCGCGCCAGGTCGCCGCGGTACTCGACGTCTACCGGGAAGCCACCGCGCCACCGGCCGCCGATCCGCCCGTCGTGCCGCGCACCCTGGCGGAGGTGCCGACCGCGCCCGGTGCGCTGCCGCTGGTCGGGCACAGCCTGCGTGCGTTGCGCGACGCGCCCGCGTTCGTCACCTCGCTGTCCGAACTCGGTCCCATCGTGCGTATCTATTTCGGGCGCAAGACCGGCTATCTGCTCACCACCCCGGATCTCGTCCGCGAAATCGGTCTCGGTGACGCGGAATTCAACCGAGACGACCTGCGCGAGGCGATCGAGGATGTCGCGGGCGGTTCGGTGAACGTGCTGCGCGGCGCGGAACACAAACTGCGCAGGCGGATGATCGCGCCCGCGCTGCGGCAGAGCCGTCTGTCCGAATACACCGCGGCGGCGGCCGATATCGCCGAAACCTGGTCGGCGGGACTGCCCGGAGACACCCGCGTGAATCTGATGGACGAAGCCCACGGACTGATCCTCGACACCGTCTCCTCGACGCTGTTCACGGCCGATTTCAGCGCCGAGGCCCGCCGCGCGATCCGCGACAATGTGCCGTGGCTGCTCGGTCAGGTGATCCTGCGCACGGCTCTGCCGCCGCAGCTGCGCAGACTTCGGGTGATCGCCAATCTGCGCTGGCGCAGGAAGGCACGTCATCTGCGCGGTGTCATCGGCGAGGTCATCGCCGAATACCGGCGTCGCGACGAGGATTTCAACGATGTGGTCTCGGCGTTGATCCGGCACACCGACCCCGAGACCGGCGCACGCCTGTCCGATGAGCACATCATCGACGAGGCGATCCTGATGCTCGCCGGTGGCGTCGGCTCCATGGCGTCGCTGGCGGGATGGTTGTGGCACGAGATCATGCTTCGCCCCGCCGTCGCCGAGCGGCTCTACGCCGAACTCGACGCCGTCGTCGGATCCGACCCGGTGCGACCCGCACATCTGCCCGCCCTGCCGTATCTGAAACAGGTGGTGGCGGAGACGCTGCGCTTCTGGGGACCGTGGATCAGCGCGAGTAACGCCGACGGCGAGGTCACCATCGGCGGGCTCACCATTCCCCCCGGCTCGGCGGTCATGTTCAGTCCCTACATGGTTCAGCACGATCGACGTTATTTCGCGAATCCGGACGTCTTCGATCCCGATCGCTGGTCGCCGCGACGTGCGGGTGAGATCGACAAGAAGGCCAGTCTCTCGTTCGGTGTCGGACGCCGCCGTTGCCTCGGAGACCATTTCGCCACGCTCGAGATCGCCCTCGCCTCCGCGGCACTGCTCGCCCGTTGGCGGCCGACCCCCGATCCGGACTACGTGGTTCGCGCGTCCAACCGCGATTTCGTCCTGTCGCCATCCGGCCTGCCCGTGACCCTGCGTCCACGCTGACCACCCACGGGTGTTCCGGTGACGGCGCACCGCCGACAGGATGCCACCGCCGCGCGTCGTGGTCATCGGACCGCCGGATCGAGACGGGTACTCCTGCGCCGCATCCGCGATGGGGCACCACTACCTCGCATGGCGGTTATCGCACCGCCGGACCGAGACGGGTAGTCCTGCGCCGCACCCGCGATGGGGCACCCACCTCCTCGCCTCGCGGTCATCGCACCACCGGACCGAGACGGGCAGTCCTGCGCCGCACCCGCGATGAGGCACCCACTACCTCGCCTCGCGGTCATCGCACCACCGGACCGAGACGGGTAGCCCTGCGGCGCACCCGCGGTGGGGGCACCACCTCCTCGCCTCGTCGTCATCGGACCGCCGGGCCGAGTTCGATGCCGAGGCAGGCTGCGGTGTCGTACCCGCTGCGAGCCAGTCGGCGCAGCGCTTCGGGCCGCATACCGGCTCGCAGCGACGTTTCCAGCAGGATCGCCATGGGGTGGAACGGGTCGGCCAGCAGCGCCGCGTCCAGGGCGATTCCCGCGAACGGCCCGTCGCCGCGGATATAGGCGCTGTAGCCGAGCAGCGCGGCGACCTCGGCGCGGTCGGGACCGGACAGGGCACGCACCAGGGTGAGCCACAGACTTTCCGCCGCCGCGGCATGGTCACCGACGGCGAGGGCGAACATCGTGTCGCGTACCGCTCGATCCCGCAGCGCGGCGACGAGTTCGGCGATTTCGGGAACGGTGGGAACGGCGCCGGATTCGACGTGGGCGATCTGCCAGAGCACGAACTCGAGCGCGTTGCGCCGGTAGCCGTCGAGGTCGCCGTGCGTCACGGCCCGGGTGAAACGGTCCCGCGCCATGGCGAGGGCGGCGGGAAGCAGGACGGCGACCTCCCCCTGTCGCACCGTGTCCGCCTCGACGAGCGCGGTCAGTTCCGCGCGTGACCGGCGGATCGGTCGCCCTTCCAGGACGTGGGCGAGTGTCACCGGCGAAGCCGTCGGATCGGGGACCTCACCCCGCTGTTCCCGATCGAACAGACTCCACCAGCGCGCACCCGCCTCGATCCCCCGGACCGCCCAGCCACCACCGATCTCGATACCGCGCCGCCCCAGCCGCTTGTCGAGAGACGCGACGAGCGCATCGGCATCAGCATCGGCATCGACCACCGAAGGACCCGACAGTCGGTCGTCGACCACGATCACGAGCACCTCGGCTGCCTGCTCCACCGCGCAGATCTGCGCGATACAGGCCGTGAACATGCTGACCCGTGCGCGCCGCCTCGTCTCCGGAGCGAGATCGAAGCGCGCCAAGGCCTCGATCACGGGCCGCTCTCCGTGGGTCACACCGGCGCGCAGCACCGCGACCACCAGCGATCGCTGCGGCGCGAACCCCACCAGGGCGGGTAACGCCGCGATCAACTCACCCGGATCGCCGACGTGCGCCGAGCGCGGCGGATCGTTCCTGCGATATCGCGGACCGTTCTCACCGCATATCGTGCGCGCGTCGAGCGCGCCCGCGCGCGGCTCGATGTCGAACGCACCCGTGTCGAGCGCCCGCCCCTCGGGAACCTCGGCCGTCCGGGGTTCGGAAGCCGCGGCGTGGGCGGCCCCGCGTTGCCCGGCCACCCGCCGAGCGACGTGACGGCAGGCACGCGGTGATGTCATCGGGGCGAGCCCGGGCGAGGCGAGGGAACCGGCGGCGTGATCGGCGGCGGAATCGTGGGGCTCTGTCGATGTGGTCATGGGTCAGAGCCTGCTCCGCGCACCTGCGCCGGACCGACCGACGACCAGGGCTTTCGAAAAACCTGGGGATAACTCTTCGGCTGTGGATGGACCGGCCGAACCGCTACGCCGCGCGCACCTTCTCGACGGTGGTGGCGAAGACCTCGCGCACGGCCGCCGTATCGGGCTCGGCATCACTGAATGTCATGTATGTCACGGTGATTCGCACATCGCCGACCTGACCGACCACCGTGTACATGGACTCGGTCAACCCCGTGCGGCCCGCGTCGGGAACGACGGTGCGGCGCAGGGCGAGGGCGTCCTCGGCGTCGTTCGGGGGCGGATCCTGGAGTTCGGTGCGCACACTGGTCGTCGGGCCGGTCGCGCTGACCCGCATCTGCCCACAGCGCGCCAGTTGTTCGCGCGATACCGACAGCGGCACCGTGGTTCGGGTCAACTCCACCGTCAGCGTGGCACGGGAGTCGTTGTCGGTGCCGACGGCGACCGCGGTCCGATCGGGCCCGAAATCCTGCGGCGGCGGGGTGCAATCCCGTGGCAGGACCGTCGCGCCACGTGGGACGCCGGTCAGATCGCCCACCGCCTGCGCCGCGGCCTCCTGCGGCAGTACGACCGCCGGATAGCGGGCGGGAAATTGTGACGGATCGGGCAGCAGCGTCGCGAGAACAGCGCTCACGTACTCGGTGATCGTGCTCTGCTGGGCGGCGACGGGGCGACCCGGCGTTTCCGATCCGCAACCGGTCGTCGTCGACGCCAGCACCGCGACCGCCGACACCACCGCGAGTACTGCCCCCTTGGTCGAAACCGGCCCGGTCACAGCGCCCACTGTGCCAAACTCGCCGGGGTCGCCCGCGATGCCACGCCGACGGCCGTCCTCGAGGCTCGCACGGTGCGAATTGCACAGCGCGGGAATGCTGACGACCCGATGGCTGTTGCCTGGACATATGGGTCGGTGTAGCACCGTGCGCGGTGCGTGTCACCGGCATGGGGGACAATGGACAGGGTTCCCCCCGCGCGCGGCGCACATCGGGTGCCGGGGCACGGAGTTCCCGGACCGCATCCGGCTCGCAGGTGCGGACCGCGCAGGAAGGAGTACGCGATGGACTACGAGTCGCGAATGTACGAACTGGAGTTCCCCGCTCCGCAGCTGTCGTCCGCCGACGGCTCGGGTCCGGTCCTTGTGCACGGACTGGAAGGGTTCACCGACGCCGGTCACGCGGTGCGGTTGGCCACCACGCACCTGCGCGAGAGCCTCGAAAGCGAACTGGTCGCCTCGTTCGCCGTCGACGAGCTGCTCGACTACCGCTCGCGGCGTCCCCTCATGACGTTCAAGACCGACCATTTCTCCGACTACGCCGAGCCGGAACTCAACCTGTGGGCGCTACGCGACACCGGCGGCACCCCGTTCCTGCTGCTGGCGGGTATCGAGCCGGACCTACGGTGGGAGAAATTCACCACGGCGGTACGGCTGCTGGCCGAACAACTCGGCGTGCGCCGCAGCATCGGGCTCAGCGCCATTCCGATGGCCATCCCGCATACCCGTCCGCTCGGTGTCACCGCGCATTCCTCGGACCGTGATCTGATCGCCGACCACCAGCGCTGGCCGGGCGAATTGCAGGTGCCGGGCAGCGCGTCGTCGCTGCTGGAGTACCGCATGGCCCAGCACGGACACGAATCCGTCGGTTTCTCGGTGCACGTGCCGCACTACCTGGCACAGACCGCCTACCCGGAGGCCGCGCAGACATTGCTCGAAAATGTCGCCGACAACGCCGGTTTGGAGATTCCGCTCGCCGCGTTGGGTGAATCGGCCGCTCGGGTGCGCGAGCAGGTCAACGAGCACATCGCGGGCAACTCCGAGGTCGAGACCGTGGTGAACGCGCTGGAACGCCAGTACGACAGCTTCGTCACGGCCCAGGAGCAGCAGTCGAGTCTGCTCGCCAGTGACGGCGAACTCCCCAGCGGCGACGAGCTCGGCGCCGAATTCGAACGTTTCCTCGCCGAACAGGGCGGCTGGGACGGCGACGCGAGCCCGCAGGTCTGATCCCGCCCCGACCGGGGGAACGCCCAGCTCGGATCACCGTCCGCGAGCACGTAGGGTGGTCGGAGTGGATCTGACCGAACTGCTCGAGATACCGGGGACCGACGCCGACGCACTGTACGAATCCTTCGGTGCCTGGGCCGCGGAGCGTGGCACCTCGCTCTATCCCGCGCAGGACGAGGCGCTGCTCGAGCTGGCGTCCGGATCCAACGTCATCCTGGCGACCCCGACGGGGTCGGGGAAATCCTTGGTCGCCGTCGGCGCGCATCTGTTCGCGCTGACCCGCGGTCAGCGCAGCTACTACACCGCCCCGATCAAAGCCCTTGTCAGCGAGAAGTTCTTCGCCCTGTGCGAGGTATTCGGCGCCGACAAGGTGGGGATGGTCACCGGTGACGCCGCGGTCAACGCCGATGCCCCGATCATCTGCGCCACCGCCGAGATCCTGGCGAACATGGCGCTGCGCGAGGGTTCGGCCGCCGATGTCGGCCAGGTCGTGATGGACGAATTCCACTTCTACGCCGATCCCGATCGCGGCTGGGCGTGGCAGGTCCCGCTGCTGGAGCTCCCGCGCGCCCAATTCCTGTTGATGTCGGCGACTCTGGGCGAGGTCGACTTCTTCGCCTCCGATATCGAACGGCGCACCGGCAATCCCACCGCGATCGTCTCGGGCACCGAACGTCCTGTGCCGCTGACCTTCTCCTACGCGCGCACGCCCATCACCGAAACGCTCGAAGAACTGGTCACCACCCACCAGGCGCCCGTCTACGTCGTGCATTTCACCCAGGCCGCCGCGCTGGAACGGGCCCAGGCGCTGACCAGCGTCAACTTCGCGAGCCGCGCGGAGAAGGACGCCATCGCCACGGCCATCGGCGAATTCCGTTTCGCGGCCGGTTTCGGCAAGACCCTGTCCAGGCTGATCAGGCACGGCATCGGCGTGCACCACGCGGGCATGCTCCCCAAATACCGGCGACTGGTGGAGCGGCTGGCCCAGGAGGGGCTGCTGAAAGTGGTCTGCGGCACCGACACCCTCGGCGTCGGCATCAACGTGCCGATCCGGACGGTGCTGCTCACCGGACTCACCAAATACGACGGGGTGCGCACCCGCAGACTCAAGGCCCGCGAATTCCACCAGATCGCCGGGCGCGCGGGTCGCGCGGGATTCGACACCATGGGCACGGTGGTGGTGCAGGCGCCCGACCACGAGGTGGAGAACACCCGCCTGATCGCCAAGGCGGGCGACGATCCCAAGAAACAGCGCAAGGTACAGCGGCGCAAACCACCCGAGGGTTTCGTCTCCTGGAGTGAGGAGACCTTCGACCGGCTCGTGCACGCCCAGCCGGAGCCGATGGTGTCGCGTTTCTCGGTCACCAACGCCATGCTGCTCAACGTGATCGCCCGGCCCGGAAACTGTTTCGACGCGATGCGCCATCTGCTCGAGGACAATCACGAACCGCGACCGGCCCAGCGCAAACATATCCTGCGCGCGCTGCGTCTGTACCGGGCGTTGCGCGACGCCGGTGTGGTGCAACAACTCCCGGAGCCGGACGCTCTCGGCAGGCGCGCGCGGCTGACGGTGGACCTGCAACGCGATTTCGCCCTCGATCAGCCGCTGTCGCCCTTCGCGTTGGCCGCGTTCGACCTCCTCGACAAAGAGGCGACGAGCTATACCCTCGATGTGGTGTCGCTCATCGAATCCACCCTGGAGGATCCGCGTCAGCTGCTGATGGCCCAGCAGCACAAGGCGCGCGGTGTGGCGATCCAGGAGATGAAGGCCGACGGCATCGAATACGACGAGCGCATGGAACTGCTCGAGGACGTCACCTGGCCCAAACCGCTGGCCGAGCTGATCGAACCCGCCTTCGAGACCTACCGGGGCGGGCATCCGTGGGTGTCGGAATTCGCGCCTTCCCCCAAATCGGTCGTGCGCGACATGATCGAACGCTCGATGACCTTCGCCGAGTTGATCTCGTTCTACGAATTGGCGCGTTCGGAGGGTGTGGTGCTGCGCTACCTGGCCGACGCCTACCGCGCGCTGCGGCGCACCGTTCCCGAATCCGCGCGGACCGAGGAACTCGAGGACATCACCGAATGGCTCGGTGAACTCATCCGACAGGTCGATTCCAGTCTGCTCGACGAATGGGAACAGCTCACCAACCCCGGCGCGGAGACCGACACCGACCAGGTGGCCTTCGGCGCGGAATCCGTCCGCCCGATCACCGCCAACGAGCGCGCCTTCCGCGTGATGGTGCGCAATGCCATGTTCCGCCGCGTCGAACTCGCGTCGCTGCGGCACTGGCACACCCTCGACGAACTCGGCACCGGCCCGGACTGGGAGACGGCGCTCGCGCCCTATTTCGCCGAGTACGAGCGTATCGGCATCGGCCCGGACGCACGCGGACCGCAGCTGTTCCAGATCGAACGAAGACCCGGTTTCTGGCAGGTACGCCAGGTGCTCGACGATCCGGCAGGCGATCACGGGTGGTCGGTCGACGCCACCGTCGATCTCGCCGAATCCGACGCGGCCGGTGAGGTCGTCTTCGACGAGATCACCGTCACCGCGGGCTGAACCTCCCGCAACCTCCCGACTCCCCGCCGTAGTGCCTGGTCAGCGGCGTCCGCCCACGGGGGACGACGCCGCGGGCGGCCCTGTCGCGAATCGTGGTTTCGTCGGATTCGTTTCCGGGTAACGGCCGCTGATACTCTCTCCCCCGCTGCCGACGCGAAAGATCAACTATGCCCGAATCGCCATATCTTGTCATCGACCCTGGAAGAGTTCGCGAGAATTACCGCGCACTCGCCGCCGCCATGCCCGCGGCACGCATCCGTTACGCAGTCAAAGCAAGTCCGGTGGACGAGCTCATCACCCTGCTCGCCGCCGAGGGCGCCGAATTCGATGTCGCCAGTATCGGCGAAATCGTCCAGTGCCTGGATCTGGGCGTCGAGCCCGCCACCCTCTGCTACGGCAATCCCATCAAGAAGGCCGCCGATATCGCCCGCGCCCACGCCCTCGGCGTGCGCCGCTACGCCTTCGACACCGAGGACGACCTGCTGCGCATCGCCGAACACGCGCCGGGTTCGGAGGTCGAATGCCGTTTCCTGTCCTCCGCGCCCGAATCGCGGACCCCTTTCGGCGCCAAATTCGGCTGCGCCCCGGCCGAGGCCTTCCGGCTGCTGGTGCGCGCCCGTGATCTGGGACTGATCGTCGCCGGACCGTATTTCCACGTCGGCTCCCAGCAACTCGACCCCGACGCCTGGCGGATCGGCATCGGACAGGCCGCCGAGATCACCGACGCGCTCACGGCCAAGGGGATCGTCGTGCGCTCGGTGAATATCGGTGGCGGCCTGCCGATCTCCTACGCCGACGCCGCCCCCGACCTCACGGCGATCGCCTCGGTGATCGACACCGCGGCGAACGAATTCCTGCCCACCGCAACCGAACTCGTGGTCGAGCCGGGCCGCGCCCTGGTCGGGAACGCGGGCACGATCCACGCCGAGGTCGTCGGCATCCGTATCGCGCCGGACGGACGGCGCTGGGTCTATCTCGACATCGGCCGCTACAACGGCATGGCCGAGACCGAGAACGAGTACATCGCCTATCGATTCGCCACCGACCGCGACGGCGATCCCGTCGACGAGGCGGTGGTCGCCGGACCGACCTGCGACGGCGACGATGTACTGTATCAACGCACGCGAGTCCTGCTACCGACCACGTTGCGAGCCGGAGATCCCATCAGGATCCTGCATACCGGCGCCTATACCGCGAGTTACTCGTCGGTGTCCTTCAATGGTTTTCCGCCCTTGACCGTTCATGTCTCGGGCGCTGAGCGAGAGTGAGTTTGCCATGACGGCGGAATTCACAGGCTGGCATGTGCTGGCCGAGTTCGGTGGTGTCGACGCGACCCTGTGCAACGACCTCGAACGACTCGAATCGGCGTTGCGTGAGTCTCTGATCGCGGCGGGCGTCACCATCTGCGATGTCGTGCACAAACAGTTCGATCCGCAGGGGGTGACCGTCCTCGCGCTGTTGTCGGAGTCCCACGCCTCGATTCACACCTATCCGGAGTCCGGCGATATCTTCGTCGACGTCTTCACCTGCGGCAGCATCGGCGCCGGCGCGACGAAGGCCGTCGACGAACTGCGAGACAAGTTGTCTCCCAAGCAGGTTCGCATGCAGGTCGTGCAGCGCGGACACGGAGCGGAGAAGATCCGGGAACCCGTCGGCGACGGACTCACCCGCACCTGGGATCTGCGCGAGGTCATCGTCGACACGCACACCCCGTACCAGCACATGGTGATCGCGCGAACGGAGCAGGGCATCAGCCTGTTCTCCGACGACGACCGTCAGTCCACCGAGTTCTCCCAGCTGACCTACCACGAGGCGATGATGGTTCCCGCCTTCGTGCTGGCCGAGAAGCTGGATCGGGTGCTGATCATCGGCTCCGGTGAGGGTGTGGCGAGTCAGATGTCGGTCGCGGCGGGTGCGATCCGTGTCGATCACGTCGACATCGACCAGCTCGAGGTCGAGTTGTGCGCCGAGCACCTGCCCTACGGCTACACCAGCAACGAACTGGCCGACGCCGTCAAGGGCGAGGGGCCGATCACGGTGCACTACGCCGACGGATGGGATTTCCTGGCGAACGCGCAGGAGTCGGGCACCCGCTACGACGTCATCGTGATCGACCTGCCCGACGAGCGGGTCGAGGACGCGCAGCACAACCGCCTCTACGAGTCGGAGTTCCTGTCACGATGTCGGGAGCTGCTCGCACCGGGCGGCGTGCTGAGCGCACAGGCCGGATGCGCGACCATGTGGCGCAACGAGACCCTGAAGCGGTCGTGGCAGCGGTTCCACGAGCAGTTCGGCACCGTCGTGCTCTACACCAGCGACGAGCACGAGTGGTCGTTCCTGTTCGGCCTCAACGAGAAGGTCGGCGATCCGGTACCGGGCATGACCGACCGGCTGGTCACCCTGCCCTACCGGCCCGAGACGATCGACGCGCGCGCCCTCGTCCGCGGTTCGATCGAGCCCTACGCGCTGCGCGCGCGGCAGTAACCGGCACACGCCGACTCGTCGGCGCCCACGGCCCTTCCGCCGTGGGCGCCGACGCGTTTCGCGTATCGCCGGATCACGCCCGTCGATCAGGACTCGCGCGCCCGCCATTCCTCGACGTTCACCCCACCCACCCCCCAGTCGGTGAGCGCCACCTCGTCGATTACGACGTAGGTGCTGTCGGGTGCTTTGCCGAGAACCTCGTGCAGCAGGTCGGTGACACCTCGGATCAACCGGGATTTCTGCTCGCGGGTGACACCCTCGTCGGTGACCTTGATATTGACGTACGGCATTACGCTGCCCTTCCGGAGATGAACCCGCCGTCGACGGGAAGGATGTGGCCGGTGGTGAATTCGGCGTCGGCCAGATAGAGCACCGCGGCCGTGGTTTCGGCCACTTCCCCGACGCGGTCGAGCAGCGCGAGCCGCCCGGAGGCGTCGACGTCGGCATCGCCGAAGATCGGCGTTCGGATGAAGCCGGGGGCGACGGCGTTGACGCGGATGCCGTCGACCGCGAGTTCGGCGGCCAGACTGGTGGTCAGTGCGTGGACGCCGCCCTTGGACACGAGCGGCGCCGTAGCGGGCAGTCCGGCGAGCGCGTGATCGATCAGCACGGTGCCGATATTCACGATGCTGCCGCCGCCGCCCTGTCGCAACAGCTGTCGCACCACCTCCTGGGTGGTGAAGTAGGTGCCCTCGAGGTTGACGCCGATATAGCGGTCCAGATCCGCCGCCGTGACCTCGACGAACGGTTTCGTGTCGAAGATCCCGGCATTGTTGACCAGGACATCGACCCTGCCGAACCGCTCCACGGCGATCCGTACCAACTCCGAACCCGTTGCGGGCGAACCGATATCGCCCGCGACCGAGGCGACCCGGTCCGGCGCGCCGAGTTCGGCGACCACCGCGTCGAGTTTGTCCGGATCACGTCCGTTGAGCACAACGGCGTCACCGCGTTCGAGGAACGCGCGCGCGACATCGCGGCCGATCCCGCTCGATGATCCGGTCACGATGACCGTCTTCGCTGACATGAGACTCCTTGTATTCGATGTGATACGACCGGTCGTCTTGAAATGGGCACAGGTCGACGACGTGAGCCCCGGGACCGGGATTCAGGGAAGAAAATAGTCGTCGAGCAGTCGACGCAGACAGTTGCGCAACGGGCGGATCGAACGCTCGATCTTCATCCGGATCACCGCGCCCTCCCACGACTCGACGAGCAGGTCGGCCAGTTCGGCGGCGTCGATATCGTCGCGAACCAACTTCTGTTCCTGCGCCTCCCGCAGGGCGACCGCGACACCGTCGCGCCAGGCCGTGAACGCCCCGGACAACGATTCCCGCAGCGTCTCACTACCCTCGAGTTCCCCGCCGAGATTGGCTATCAGGCAGCCGCCGGTGTAGTCGGCGGCCACGAAATCATCAATGAGGCGGTCGAAGAAGACCCGCAGCCCCTCGATCGGATCGGCTGCCGGGCCGAGCGCGTCGGCGAGGTTGCGTTGGATGCAGAGCGAATAGTGGTCGATGACCGCCTGCGCGAAACTCTCCTTGCTGTCGAAATAGTTGTAGAACGACCCCTTCGGCACTCCGACCGCGTCCAGCACCTGTTTGATCCCGGTGCCGTGATAGCCGTTCGCCAGGAATCCGGCCGACCCCTCCTCCACCAGCATCTGCCGGGTGTCGTCACTGCGCCGCGGTCTGGCCATGCGATGAATATACGACCGGTCGTCTACTAATGGCAACCCTCGCTTCGACGGTTTACGAAGCGGTACGCCACTGGCCGCACCGGGTGACGAAGGCCGCGAGGTGGGTGGCGGCGAATTCGGTTGCCTGCCAGTCCTGGGCGGTCACGTCGGCGGTCCAGACGTAGGCCAGTGTCTGCCCGCTCCCGGAACGGACGCTGCGCAACTCGTATTCGTCGTCCTCGAAGGCGTCGAGGACTTCCCACTCCCCCGCGTCGAGCCCGGACAGGATCACCCCGCGTGCCACCGCCTCCGGATCGGGGACGAGCCCCGGATACACCCGCCCCGGCAACGCGGCCACCCGCCAGCCGGGGATCTCGGCCGGTTCGGCGGCGGGACTGCGCCCGATCAGTTCGACCAGGACCTCGGGGAATTGCAGGGTGCCGTACACGAACAGGTCGCCCTCGGCCCGGGACGCACGGGCTGGCAGCACACCCACCCTCGCCGTCGCCGCTCCGCCGTGCCGCGCTTCGCCCGCCCCCGTCTCTCCCTGCCCGGTCGACCGATCACCGGCCCCGCTCGACGCCCGAGAACTCCGTTCCGCCGCAGCACCTCCACCCCGCACCGTCCGATCACCCGGTGCGGCCGCCTCGCCGATCGGCGGTAGGACCTGCCCCGTGACATCGCGGTCGGACACTGCCGTATCCCCGCCCGCATCCGCCTCACCGTCATCTTCGGCCGCAGCCGCGTCACTCACGCGTTTCGCTTGCTCGGCGGCACGTCCCGCGGCCCCCGCTTCCTGCCTGTTCCACTTGAGCAGCAGCCAGCCGCACCATCCGACGACCGCTACACCGACCGTCATCGCCAGGAATTCGCCGTCGACCACGTGCCCGATCACGCCGATTCCGCCGAAGACGACCCCGAGCCAGGCGGTGCGTTTGGGGTGACGGCGGATCAGATCTCGCACCGAGGTGATGGAATGTCGTACTTCCTCCGGGTGCTTGTGGCACCAGATGACGAAGTAGACGGGCCAGGCGATCGGGAACAACAGGATCAGGATGATGCGCGCAAACATGTTCTGTGCCTCCGTGCCACCGCTCAGCTGTCGGTCCGGTGACACGGCCCCCGGACGCCCATAACCAGTGTCCTCCACTCGGGCGATCGATGCGAGGTCAATGGACGAACGGTTAACTGGACACTTGCCCGGAACTTTCGGGCAACGCTCGTCCTCGGTCGGCCGGAACGATATTCGCGTTGTGGTGGAAACGTTGTCGGGATCGTAGGCGGCTTGTGTCGCGGTGAGAAGGTCGGGTTCGGTTCGCCCGACCGATCGCAACTTCGCGTCGTCGAATTCGGTGAGCCCGTTGACATATCCTCCCGCGAGTCCGGTGTGCGGCCCTGGTGCCGCCCAGAAGTCGCGTACCCATTCCCTTTCCGCGTCAATCCCGGTCGGGTCGGGACTGCCGCAGACCATGAACAACCGGTAGTGCGACACCCGGGGGCCGCCGTAGGCGGTGGCGTCGTCGGCGACCTCGGTGTATGCCCCGTCGAGGCGGTAGACCAGCGCCGAGGACATCGGCGACCTCTTGCGCGGGACGTACGCGGCGCAGGCCTCGATCACTCGGTCGGTGAATTCCACTATGCGCGTGTTCTTTTCGTAGCTGCTGGCCCCGAAGGCGTTGGCCTCGTCCATCATCTGCTGCAACGCGACGTACGGCATCGGGGTCACCATCTCGAACGAGGTTCGGATCATGGCTTCCCTTCCACGAAGGAGCATCGACCCACTGAGAGGCGTCCCGAGCACCGGTCCCCGTTCTCGTCGTCCGTCCTCGCGCGACGGTTCCGAATCGCCGGACCGCGGCGATCTCGGCGGACAGACGCCGGACCCACCGTTGGATCGGTCAGTGCGGACGATTGGCCCGGACGATCGCGGCCAGGTATTCGTAGTCCTCGGCGCGCGCGGTGGAGGCGCGGTAGACGAGTCCGATGGTCCGGCCGGGCGCCGGTGCCGCGAAATGGGCGGTATCGAGTTCGGCACGCGCGGTTTCGGCGGCGACGGCCATACTCGGGATCAGCGTGACGCCCAATCCGCCCGCGACGCATTGCACGACCGTGGACAACGACGCGGCCCTGGTGTCTCCGACGCCGCCGGGGCGCGCGTCCACCGACCGGCACAGATCGAGCGCCTGGTCGCGCAGACAGTGGCCTTCGTCCAGGAGCAGCAGCGGCAGGGTGTCGAGTACCGCCGGACCGATGTCGGTGCGCCCGGCCAGCTCGTGCCCCGGCGGGGTGACCAGGACGAACTCCTCGTCGTAGAGCGGAAGTTCGACCAGGCCGGGAGCCTGTGTCGGCAGCGCGAGCAGCGCGACGTCGAGTACCCCGGTGCGCAGACCGTCCAGCAGCCGCGCGGTCTGGTCCTCGATCACCTGCGGATGCAGCTCGGGTAGTCGCTTGCGAAGTTCGGGCAGCAACGAGGGCAGGACATACGGGGCCACGGTGGGGATGATGCCCATCCGCAGGGTGCCGCCGAGACCGTCACCGGCCGCCGAGGCGACGAAACGGTCGGCCGCCTCCAGGGTCGCCATCGCCTTGGGCAGCAACCGCATTCCGGCCGCGGTCACCAGCACCCGGCGCGTGCTGCGCTCGATGAGTTGCAAGCCGAGGCCGTTTTCGAGGGCGACCAATGCCTGCGATAACGTGGGCTGGCTCACGTTGAGCCTGGCCGCGGCGGTGCCGAAATGCCGGTACTCCGCGATCGCCACGAACGCACGCAGCTGTGACAGTGTCGGTTGATAAATATGATCAGCCACGCCTATCAGTGTAGTGCGACTGATCACCTTTACCTTTCACTGGTCTTTAGGCAAGATCACAATCGAACGCTTCGCATGCTTCGCACACCCACCCTTACAAGGACGAGGAGATAGCAATGGCCCTGCTGACCATCGGCGACCAATTCCCGGCGTACAACCTCACCGCAGTCATCGGCGGTGACCTGTCCAAGGTCGACGCTCAGCAGCCCGACGACTACTTCACCCAGATCACCAGCGACGACCACGCGGGCAAGTGGCGGATCGTCTTCTTCTGGCCCAAGGACTTCACCTTCGTGTGCCCGACCGAGATCGCGGCGTTCGGCAAGCTGAACGAGGAATTCGCCGATCGTGACGCGCAGGTGCTCGGCGCCTCGGTGGACAACGAGTTCGTGCATTTCCAGTGGCGTGCCCAGCACGAGGATCTCAAGACCCTGCCCTTCCCGATCCTTTCCGACCTCAAGCGTGAACTGGCTTCGGCCACCGGCGTTCTCAACGCCGACGGTGTCGCCGATCGCGCGACCTTCATCGTCGACCCGAACAACGAGATCCAGTTCGTCTCGCTGACCGCGGGTTCGGTGGGCCGCAACGTCGACGAGGTGCTGCGCGTGCTCGACGCCCTGCAGTCCGACGAGCTGTGCGCCTGCAACTGGAAGAAGGGCGACCCGACCATCAACGCGGGCGAGCTGCTCTCCGCGAGCGTCTGAGTCGCACGCGATCAGCGTTCCCGAAATATCCGGCAAGTGAACGAAATCCGCCACAAATCGCCCGCACGCGCGGGGATGATCCGAGGAAATGTCGAATGAGCATCGAGAACCTGAAGAACTCCCTACCCGAGTACGCCAAGGACCTCAAGCTCAATCTGTCATCGATCGCACGCACCACCGTGTTGAACGAGCAGCAGCTGTGGGGCACCCTGCTCGCCTCGGCGGCCGCGACCCGGTCGGCGACGACGCTGCGTGAGATCGCCGAGGAAGCCGCCGACACCCTGTCGGAAGAGTCCTACAACGGCGCGCTCGGCGCGGCCTCGATCATGGGCATGAACAATGTGTTCTACCGGGGCAAGGCGTTCCTCGACGGAAAGTACGACGATCTGCGTGCCGGTCTGCGGATGAACATCATCGGCAACCCGGGCGTCGACAAGGCCGATTTCGAGCTGTGGTCGTTCGCGGTCTCCTCGATCAACGGGTGCGCGCACTGCCTGGAAGCGCACGAGAAGACCCTGCGCGACGCCGGTGTGTCGCGCGAGGTGATCTTCGAATCGCTGCGGGTGGCGGCGATCGTTGCCGGAGTCGGCCAGGCGGTGCAGTCCACCGAGACACTCGCCGCCGCGCAGGTCTGACAGCCGGGAGTACACGAGTTCGGCCCCGTCCCTCGCAGGGACGGGGCCGAACTCGTCTCCGTGGCCCGGATCGTGCTCGGGAAAATGTGGCTCTGGTCGCTCGATCGCCCATCGCCCGGCCATTCTCGACGAACCACCGGTTCACATTCGCAACCATTCGGCTATCGGAAAGATCACAGGTCTTCCCCGAGGTACGGATGACCGTGCGCTTTGTCGCTAACACCGGAGGTGGATGCTCGACATCGGCCGCACGCGCCTTCGAGGCTCTGCGAACGGTCGGTAGGCTCACGGATATGGGCAAACAGGGTGAACCGGAGGCCATGGGAACGCGGCTCGAGGTAGTGCGCGTGTTCACCGACGCGGCCGGGCGGCTGGGGAACGAACTGGGAATCGCCAGGGCGGGTGACGTGGTGGCCGCCGACCCGCAGTTGCTGGCGGCACGCGCCGGTTACAGCGAAACCGTCGTCGTCGCCGATCCCGTGAACGAGATCGCTCGGGTGCGCATCTATACGCCCGCCGTCGAACTGCCCTTCGCCGGACATCCCACCGTCGGCACCGCGTGGTGGTTCGCCGAACAGGGCGTCCCCGTGCGCGTGCTGGAGGTTCCGGCGGGGCCGGTGACGGTCGAACTGACCGACGGACTCACCTGGATCAAGGCGCGCGGCGAATGGGCGCCTGATTTCACGTTCCACCAACTCGACAGCGTCGAGGAACTCCTCGCCCTGCGCCCGGACGATTTCACCGGCGGACCGCACTACCTGTGGACCTGGACCGACGAACATCGCGCCGCTCTGCGCTCGCGCATGTTCGCACCGACCATGGGCATCGCCGAGGACGAGGCGACCGGGGCCGCCGCCGTGGCCCTCACCGCCCTGCTGCGCAAAGGTCTCAACATCACCCAGGGCAAGGGCAGCCAGATCTTCACCCAATGGGATTCCGACGGCTGGGTCCACCTCGGCGGCCGGGTGACAGCCGACTCGGTCATCGACCTGTAGGACCGAAGCCACGCCGCACCCCGTCGTGGCCGTGATCCGACGACAGCGCCGCACGACTCGACGGCTCGCGTACCCGCCCACCGCGTCGGGCGACGGAACTCAGCTCAGTGCCGCGGCGACGAGCATGTATGCCGTACCGAGATCCATCACCACATGGGGGATCGCCGCGGCGGGCGGGGCGGTTTCCGCGGGACCGGTCGCGTGTCCGAAGTGCTGACGGCCGGTGTGCGGGGCGGCGATCACGGCGACCGCGTCGGTGCAGAAGAGGGCCGCGAGCGCGAGGGCCGGGAGCGGAGCGGGGCCGGAGCCGGAATGGCCCGACATAGCGTAAAGCATTGCTAGCGCGGCGATTACGTGATAACCGAGTGCCAGGATCCGATGCGTCGTGACCGCGGGGGTTCCGGCGCGCCACTGTACGAGACGGGTCGCCAGCAGCGCGGTGAAAACCACCGCGGCGGCGACGAGGACGCCGTGGAGCGCGTGGGGATCAGCGCCGCGCGGGAAAACCAGCATGGTCAGCATCACCAGGCACATGACGAGATGCGCGGCGTCGGATTCGTGGTGGACCGCAGCGATAGCCGACTCGACCGAGATGTCGTACGGCCACGCGTGGTCGCCGCTGTCGACTCCGCGCGGTATCGGCGGGGAGAGCCTCGGTCCCTCGCTCTCGCACACGCCCGACGGGGCGGTCATCCGCACGGTCACCATCGCCGCCGCGACGAGGAACGCCGCGGCCACCACCCACCGCAACGCCGCGTACTCCTGCACGAACCGCACAGCACCCCACCGCCTTTCGTCACGACGATCGCGGCCACCGGTTCCCATGCTCGCATCCGGCCCGCTCTCGCGGAGGAGAAACGCGACCCCATCCGGCGACACACCGACGCGACTCGGACACACCCACGAGGGCGCGAGAACGAAGAGGCGTGGGCGAGTCCGAACAGCACGGTCACGGGCTCACCGCGGAACGATCACCGCCGAACACCCACGCGGGATGCCTCTTTCGTTTGCGACCACTCCGACAGTACCCGTGACCCCGGCGGAGTGATCGCCGCCGCGACCAGTGCCTCCACCAGGAGATACGACAGCGCCACGACGGCCGATACCGCCAGCACTCGAACAACAGGACCGCGCCTGTTCGCACCGAACACGATCGTCCCCCTTCATCGGCTCGCCACGCAGCATAACCGTCCCGCGCCGCCGTGGCATGCGAAACAGCTTCCCGCACTGCCAATTCGGCACGCGCTGGCCCCCGGCTCAGCGGATCCGGAACACCGGCCCACGCGGACGGAACGGCAGGCTCGCACCGGCGGGCACCAGGAACGCGTGTTCGCGGCGGATGCGCAGGGCCTCGCACTGCCCGTCGGTGATGACGAGAATCGGTCCGTCGACCGGGAAGTCCTCGGCGCGTTCGAGCATCCGGATGCCGGGTTGCAGCACCGTGCCACCTCGGCCGCGCACCCGGACCCCGCGCGCGATCTCCTCGACCGGCAGATAGCCCGCGTCGTAGGCCGCGGCGTCGCAGTAGACGACACGGGCGCGCGGCACGTCGCGGGCCGTGGCATAGGACGCGATGGCGCCGAGGGCCTTGCCGAGCAGTGTCACGTCCATCGACCCCGACGTGTCGAGCACGACGCCGAAGGTGGGCAGGCGCACGTTCTCCTCGGGCCGCGTCCACGCCGGTCGCGGAATATCGGGCGTCGATGCCTGCCGCCGCGACGCCCGGGCATAGCTGCGGCGCTTGTCCACCGTCGGCACGTGTTCGTCGAACCAGCGCGCCAGCTGGGCGTCCCACGGCAGCGGTGGCTGGTCCAGCGCCCTGATCGCCTGTTCCAAGGCGGCGGGTACGGTTCCGCGACCACCGGCGAGGTGGTAGGCCAGCCCGGTGACCAACGCGTTGCGGTAGTACTCGTCCAGATCGACGTACCGGCCCGGCTTCCCCGGACGCGGCAGCGGTTCGCCGAGGACGTCGCCGAGCCCGCGACCACGCAGGGTGGCGAGTTTGCGCTGTCTGCGCAGATCCGTCGCGATCCGGTCGTAGATCTCCTCGGCCGAACAGCCTTTCAGTTCGGGGTCGTGAAGCAGCCCTTCCGGCATCTGCCCGACGTCCATCTCGACCAGCCAGCCGTTGACCACGTAGTCACAGGCGATATTGAACAGATGAGGATCGCGCGCGCCGGTCCGTTCACCGTGACGCAGCGCGGCGTGCAGCATCTCGTGGGCCAGGACGAATCGCCATTGTTCGTCGTTCAGGCCCGCCAGCGGGTTGATGTAGATCTCCCCCGCTTCCGCGTTCACCGCGGCGATCGCGATATCCCAGGTCCGGGCGAGGTCCACGTCGGCGACCAGGGTCATCCCGGCCGCGAGCGCGCCGAGCAGCGGGTAGGAGGAGACGAACCAGCCGAGCGCGGCGTCCCACGACCGCCTCGGACGCAGTCCGTGCTCGGTGTGCTCACCTCCCGCGGTGGCCAGCGCGTCACGGGCCGCCGCGGCCAGTCCGGCGGCGAAATGGCGTGGATGGTCCAGGTCTTTGGCCACCTCGGCTTCACCGATGAGGAAATCGGGCGGGTCGTCGCGCCGACAGTTGTCCGGAACCGTGGTCTCCCGCCATCGCGCCGCGGTCTCGTGTTCGTCGGAAATTCGAGGGGGAAGCGGGAATTCGAGCGGACGACGTCCGATCTTCATGGTCACCAGATACTGGTCGACGACCGCGCAGCAGGCCGCGCGATACGCGGGGTGCGGTGGGCGCTGGTCCTGATTCCTGTCCGCCCGCTCGATATTTCCGGCGGCCGTGGTGCGCGGATCCAGGTGACCGAATCCGGCGTGCAGCAGGCAGTGCGCGAAAACCCAGGCCCATTCCGATGCCTCGGCCCGGCGACGAGGGTGGTAGTAGATCACCTCACCGCTGATGTAGGCCCAGATGTCACTCGGCGCCCCGGCGTCGAGTGGACGGGACCCGCACCGCAGATGACGGAAAGCCGTGTGGGATCGCGCCTCTCGCCAGCCGTGGTCGATCGCCTCCGACCACGGATCCACCTTCTTCGCCTTCTTCCGCACGCCCGACCTCTAGCGCCGTGCGGCCAGGCGCGGCAGGTCGCGGCTGACCTCGATGAGGAACCAGGTGGGCAGCGCCGGCGTACCGTCGTCGTCCGCCGCGATCACCAGTTGCGCGCATTCGACCGAGATCTCGGCGAGTTCGATCAGCATCGCCTTGACCCGGATCACGAAGCGGCCCAGCGACGGCGAGAGGTGTTCGCGCGCGCCGGGCAGATCCTTGACCAGCCGGGCCCGGAATGTCTCCGACAGGAAGTACAGCAGGTCGCGATCGCCCGGATCGCGCGGCCAGCCGAGATCGCCCTTCAGCACGGCCTCGAGGTCGTAGGCGTGCCGCAGGGTCTTGACGTAGGCGCGGAAGGCCGAGGCGTGGCCCGCGGTCAGGATTCCCGCGGTCAGCACGTGCAGAACCGTGTCGTCGATGTCTTCACCGCAGGAGTGCATGGCGTCGGAGAGCATGTGCCAGCCGCGCGGGGTCGAGAACGGCGCCTCGGTCTTGGGCGGCGGAGACCACAGATGATCGGGACGTTGGACGAGGTAGCGCACGATCCACGGGTGGATATCGTTGAGCGCGGCCCATTTCAGCCAATCGTCGACGTCGGCGCGCAGATGCAGGTGCACCATGCGGTTGACCAACGCCGAGGCCATCGGCCGCGCGAGCGCGTTGTCGGTGGCGCGGTTGCCCGCCCCGATGACCACCGACCCCTGGGGCAGTTCGTAGTTGCCGATCCTGCGGTCGAGGATGAGCGAGTAGAACGATTTCTGTACTTCCGGCGAAGCCGCGTTCAGTTCGTCCAGGAACAGGCAGTAAGGCTCGGGCCGTGCGATCGATTCCGGCGGCGCGAACCGGCTGCGATCACCGACGATCTGCGGAACACCGATCAGATCCTCCGGTGCGAGCTGGGTGCCGAGCAGGGTCACGCATTCGAGCCCCAAGGATTCGGCGAAGGTCCGCACCAGCGAACTCTTACCGATTCCCGGTGCGCCCCAGAGGAATACCGGCCGGACCACGGCGACGTGCAGCAGTAGCTCCGGCAACTGGTCCGGGGTGACCGCGACGGTCGCCTCCATACCTCTTCCCCCTCACGATGGCGCGGGTGTCGACGATACCGACGGCCGTCGTGGTGTGGCCATTCATTTTTCGTCGACCGGGCCCGCGCCGCCGAGTCCGCGCAGCACTCGCACGAGGACCTTGCCGGTAGGCGTGCGCGGCAGTTCGTCGACGAAGACCACGTCGCGGGGCGCCTTGAAGCGAGCCAGGCGATTTCTCACATGCTCACGCACATCCTCGGCGGTCAGGGTATGCCCGGGGCGAACCACGACCACGGCGCGCAGCCGCTGACCGTGCCGATCGTCGTCGACGCCGAACACGGCGGCCTCGACCACCGCGGGATGGGCGGCCAGCAACTCCTCGATCTCGGCGGGGAAGACGTTCTCGCCGCCGGAGATGATCATGTCGTCGTCGCGGCCGTCGATGAAAAGTCTTCCGGCGCTGTCGAAATGCCCTACGTCGCCGGTCGACATCAGACCGCCCACCCGCGCCTTGTCACCGCCGCCGGTATATCCGTCGAACTGGTAGTTGTTGCCGACGAAGATACGTCCGATACGCCCGTTCGGCACTTCCCGGTCGTCGTCGCCGAGGATCCGCACCGTGGCGCTCGGCACCACCGTGCCCACGCAGCCCGGTTCGACCGCGAGATCAGCGGGGGTCGCGATGGTCGCGTAGGCCACTTCGGTGGAGCCGTAGACGTTGTAGAGCACCGGCCCGAACGCCTCGGTGGCCCGCACGCACAGATCCGCCCCGAGCGGCGAACCCGCGACGAAGATGACGCGTAGTCGCGAAAAATCCTGTGCCGCATTTGATTTCGGTCCGAGATCGACCATCCGCCGCAGCATCACCGGCACCACGATCAGCGCGGTCGCGCGGCGACGGCGCAGACTGTCGAGCACGGCCTGCGGATCGAAGCGGCGGCGGATCACCAGGGTGGATCCGAAACCCAGCGCCAGCGTCGCGTGCGCGAATCCCAGGGTGTGGAACAGCGGGGCCGGACATTCGACGACGCCCCTGGCGCGCAACGGCACCCGGGCCAGGATCGCGCCGAGCGGGGCCAGCGAGGTGGGCTCGGCGCGGCGCGCGCCCTTCGGGGTTCCGGTGGTGCCGCTGGTGAGCAGCACGACCGCGGCCGCGGTCGTGGGTTTGCGCGGCGGGGTCCGCGCACCGGAGGCGATGAGGTTGTCGATGGTGTCGACAGCGGGGGTGTCGACCCAGGCGCGGTAACTGCCGCGCGCGGCCGTGTACCCGGCGAGGCGACCGGCGTATTCCTCGTCGTACACCAGCAGATCCGCGCCTTCGCGCGCCAGCACCTCGCGCAGCGCGGAGCCGGCGAAATCGGTGTTCAACAGGATGATCCTCGCGCCGCATTTGGCGGCGGCGAAAACCGCGTAGTGGAAGCCGCGATGGTTGCGGACCAGAATCGCCACGCCCTCGCCGTCACGCAGGCCGCGCACCCGCCAGGCATTCGCCAGCGCGGTACTGCGGTCGTCGAGTTCACGGAACGTGACGGGCCCGCGCTCGTCCAGGATCGCGACCCGGTCGCGATAGCGCAGCGCCGCCACCGCGGTGAGGCCGCCGAGCATGCCCGAGCGCAGCAGCGCGACCCCCATCCGGGCGAGGCGGTCCGGACGCTCCGGGGTGACGAGCCCGGCGCGCACCGCCAATCCGGCGTAATAGGTTTCGTCGGCGGCACGGCGCAACGCACCGACGGCCGCCGATCCGATGCTGTCGGTGATTCGCATGTTCGGGTCCCTCACTGTCTGCGTCCATGCTGACACGCCGACTCGCCGCGCCCCCGCCCCACCGGCCATCATGGAGCGATGTCCAGCGACGCCGAGCACCGATTGCGGATTACCGTCGACGACCTGACCAGCCCCGAGATCGCCGCGCTGCTCGACGCGCATCTCGCGGAGATGCACGCGCACTCCCCCGACGACAGCAGTCACGCGCTCGATATCGCGGCGCTGCGCGATCCCGCCGTCACGTTCTGGAGCGTGTGGGACCGGCGAGAACTGGTCGGCTGCGGCGCGCTGAAGCAACTCGGCCCCGAACACGGTGAGATCAAATCCATGCGCACCGTCGCGACCCACGCCGGGCGCGGTATCGCGACGACACTGCTCACCCACATCGTCGAGGTCGCCCGCGCGCGCGGCTACCGCAGGCTCAGCCTGGAAACCGGCGCGTCGGATTTCTATCTGCGCGCGATCGATCTCTATCGGCGTCACGGATTCGCCCGCTGCCCGCCGTTCGGCGACTACGAGCCGAGCCCGCACAGCGTCTTCATGACGCGGACGCTCTGAGCGGCTCTACCCCAGCGCCCGGGCGAATCCCCGCACCAGTGCGCCGATCTGGTCATCGGTCATCACGAACGACGGGGAGATCTGCAACGCGCCCTGTCCGGTAGCGCGCCCGGAGATACCGTGCGCGCGAAGTGTTTTCACGAACGGCAACGCTTCTGCCGGATCGGCGAGCTGCACGGCGGCCACCGCGCCGATCCCACTGCGCACCTCGGCGACGCGCGGGTGATCGGCCAGTGGCGCGAACTGTTCGTGCAGCGACGACTCGATCCGCGCCGCCTCGTCGAGCAGGTTCTCGCTCTCCATGATGGCGAGGGTCGCCAGTCCCGCCGCGGCCGCGCCCGCGTGGCCACCGTAGGTGTAGCCGTGACGCCACCAGACGCCGCCCGTGAAGAAGGGTTCCGCGAGACGCGGCGCGATGAAAACCGCGCCCATCGGCATATAGCCCGAGGTCAGCCCCTTGGCGGTGGTCATGATGTCGGGTTCGAGCCCGAACCGCGACGACGCGAACCAGGACCCGCCGATACGGCCGAATCCGGTCACCACCTCGTCGGCGACGAACAGGATGTCGTGATCGCGGCAGATCCGGCGCACCTCGGGCAGGTAGCCGTCCGGCGGCAGGTAGACCCCGCCCGCGCCGATGATCGGCTCGCAGAAGAACGCCGCGATCCGTTCCGCGCCGACATCCTCGATCAGGGCAAGCAGGTCCTTGGCGTCGTCCCATTCGACGGTGCGCGCGTCGGCCATGAGTTCGCCGTACCCCTCGCGGTTGACCGGAATGCCCGCCAGCGCGGTTCCGGCGACGTGCATGCCGTGATAGGCGCGCTTGCGACCGACCACGATCGTCTTGTCCGGCCTTCCCACCTCGTGCCAGTACCGGCGGGCCAGTTTGGCCGCGGTGTCCACCGAATCCGAACCACCCGAGGTGAAGAAGATCTTGCTGCCGGGCACCGGCGCGATCTCCGACAGTTTCCGGGCCAATTCCTGGGTGACCGGTTCGGTGATGTCACCGAAATTCGAGTAGTGCGCGATATCGCGGAGTTGGGCGGCCACCGCGTCGGCGACCTCGCCGCGGCCGTGGCCGATATTGGTGAACCAGAGCCCGGCGGTCGCGTCCAGGTAGCGAGTGCCCGCCGTGTCGTAGATGTAGGCGCCCTCCCCGCGCGCCACGACGAACGCCCCGTCTCGTTCGACGGCGCCCATATCGGCGAATCCATGCCACAACGCGTTCATGCCAACCACCTATACCTCATCATTCGTTCGGGTCGTCGCCCGCGCCGGTCGCGCACACAGTGACCCCGCCGCTCGCTCGATCATCCGGCAGGAGCCGGACGGCGCCAACGGGTGGCCAGCGCACCGACGGAGACCACGGCCAGAGCGAGCAGCGCGAAGACCCCGGTCAGGACGACGAGACCGATGATCAACGACACATATCCCTGGTGCCGTGGGTCGAGGAAGGGGTACGGATACCAGTCGACCACAGGTCCGCGCACGAGGGTGTAGACACCGTAGACGAACGGGTAGATCAGCCACGCGCCGATCAGCCTGGCGCTGATCCCGAGCGCGACCGGTACGAGGACCCAGTCGAGCACCATGACGATCGGCAGGATCCGGTGCAGTATGTCGTTGATCCAGCGGTCGGTGAGCGCCACGTCCACGTCGGCCAGCAGCACGGCGTAGACGACCCCGGTGATGACCAGATACAGGGTGGCCGCGCCGCGCAGGAGCTGCCACCGATGACCGGCCGGGTCGCGCAGGCCACCGACCAGCAACACGATCATCGCGATCACATTGGACTGGATGGTGAAATAGCTGAAGAAGTTCGCGATGGAGAAGGTCTCGACATCGCTGTTGCGCAGCGGGAGCCATACCAGCGCCACGAGGGCGAGCACGGCGAAGGCCACCCGCAGAACCCTGATCCACCATGCCGTGCCCGACCTCGTGTCCATCGCGGAATCGTCGCACATCCGAACAGGTCGGCAGCCGAAACGCGACATCCGGCATCCCGGCAGCAACACGGTGCAACGGCAGCCGGGGCGCTGTGGTTCGCGGCAGCCCGAATCGCGGCGACGGCGATGCGACGGCTCCGGGCTGACGATGCCCGAACGCGCCCATTACGCTGGAGTACGCGATGACCAGGACAGCTGACAACGGAATACGTGAACTCCGCACCCGCCTGGCGAACCTCTCCCTCCGCGACGAATACCGGCTGAAGCGACGGCTGGACCGGGCCCGCGGGAAGGACGCCGACTCGGCCGATCTCGCCGACATCACCGCCGAGATCACGGCGGCGGAGCTGCGTGTCGACGCGCGGCGCGCCGCGGTTCCGGCGATCCGTTTTCCGGAGCAACTGCCGGTCACCCAGCGTCGCGAGTACATCGCCGCGGCGATCGCCGCGCACCAGGTGGTGATCGTGGCGGGCGAGACCGGGTCGGGCAAGACCACCCAGATCCCCAAGATCTGCCTCGAACTCGGCCGGGGCATCCGAGGCACCATCGGCCACACCCAACCGCGCAGGCTCGCCGCCCGCACGGTCGCCGAACGTATCGCCGAGGAGCTGGGGACCGAACTGGGCGACGTGGTCGGCTATACCGTCCGCTTCACCGACCAGGCCTCCGACCGCACCCTGGTCAAATTGATGACCGACGGCATCCTGCTCGCCGAGATCCAGCGCGATCGGATGCTGCGCCGCTACGACACGATCATCATCGACGAGGCGCACGAACGCAGCCTCAATATCGATTTCCTGCTCGGCTACCTCGCGCAACTGCTGCCCCGCCGTCCCGATCTCAAGGTGATCATCACCTCCGCCACCATCGACCCGGAACTGTTCGCCCGCCATTTCGCCGACGAGAACGGTGTGCCCGCGCCGATCGTCGAAGTGTCGGGTCGTTCCTTTCCGGTGGAGATCCGGTACCGGCCGCTGTCGCTGGAACTGCCTGTGGTCGCCGACGACGAGGAGGAGGACACCCGCGTCGTCGACCGCGATCCGGTCGATGCCATCGGCGACGCGGTGCGCGAACTGTTCGCCGAGGGCGACGGCGACGTGCTGGTGTTCCTCTCCGGCGAACGCGAGATCCGCGACACCGCCGATGCGCTGCGCGACCTGAAACTTCCGCGCACCGAGATCGTGCCGCTCTACGCGCGGCTGTCGGCCGCCGAACAGCACCGGGTCTTCCAGCCGCATACCGGCCGCCGTGTCGTGCTGGCGACCAATGTGGCCGAGACCTCGCTGACCGTGCCCGGCATCCGCTACGTGGTCGACCCGGGCACCGCGCGCATCTCCCGCTACTCCATGCGCACCAAGGTGCAACGGCTGCCCATCGAGGAGGTGTCGCAGGCCTCGGCGCGGCAGCGCTCGGGACGCTGCGGCCGCGTCGCCGACGGCATCGCCATCCGGCTGTATTCCGAACAGGATTTCGACGCCAGGCCCGCGTTCACCGAACCGGAGATCCTGCGCACCAATCTGGCGGCCGTCATCTTGCAGATGACCGCCCTCGGACTCGGGGATATCGAGAAATTCCCGTTCGTGGAGGCGCCGGACAAGCGGGCGATCCGCGACGGCGTCGCGCTGCTGGAAGAACTCGGCGCGCTGGCGCGGCGACCCGACGGGAAACGACGCGGCCCCGCCACCTCCGACGGCGACGGACAGTCGCGACGCAGCGACGCGGCCGAGCCGGAGAGGAGGGCCGACTCGGACGCCGCCCTGTCGCTGACCCCGATCGGGCGGGAGATGGCACAGATCCCCGTCGATCCCCGGATGGCCCGGATGCTGGTCGAAGCGCACCGCAACGGCTGTCTGGCCGACGTCCTGATCATCGTCGCCGCCCTGTCGATCCAGGATGTGCGCGAACGCCCGGCCGAACATCAGCAGGCCGCCGACACCAAACATCAGCGTTTCGTCGTGGAGGGTTCGGATTTCCTCGCCTACGCGCGGCTGTGGACCTACCTGACCGAACAGCGGACATCGTTGTCGTCCAGTCAGTTCCGCCGTATGTGCCGCGACGAGTTCCTGCACTACCTGCGGATTCGCGAATGGCAGGACCTGCACGGGCAACTGCGCACGATCACCCGCGGCCTCGGTTGGTCGACAGCGGGCGCACAGGGCGACACGGCCACCGGCGAGGACGGAGCCGGGCGCGGAAATCACGGCGAGCGGCCGAGCCGACGCCCGAGATCCGGTGACGACGGCCGTCGACCCGGACGCTCGCGTGGACGCTCGGGATCGGCGGGCGGTGATCGGGGTGAGCGCCCGGGTGCGACGGACGAGCGGCGCACCCGCTCCGCCCACCAGGCCGCTTCGAGCGAATCCGACGACATGCCATGGGATTCCACCGCGATCCATCAATCGCTGCTGGCGGGCATGCTGTCCCATATCGGCGTCAGGGAAGCCGAATCGCGCGAATTCCTCGGTGCGCGCGGAGCCAAGTTCATGATCTTCCCCGGCTCCTCGCTGGCGAAGAAACCGCCGCGCTGGGTCATGGCCGCCGAACTGGTCGAGACCTCGCGGCTGTGGGGGCGGATGGCGGCCAGGGTGGAACCGGAATGGGCCGAGCGCCTCGCCGGGGATCTGGTCAAACGGGTCTACTCCGAACCGCACTGGTCCAGCAAGCGCGGCGCGGCTCGCGCCTACGAACGCGTCACCCTCTACGGTGTGCCCCTGGTGACCGGACGGCCGGTCGACTACGGGCGTATCGACCCGGAGTTGTCGCGGGAACTGTTCCTGCGCCACGCGTTGGTCCAGGGCGAATGGCAGACCGACCACGAGTTCTTCCACCGCAATCGGGAACTGCTCGACGACGTCGCCGATCTGGAACACCGGGCCCGCCGTCGCGACATCCTGGTCGACGACGAGGTGCTGTTCGAGTTCTACGATCGGCGCGTCCCGGCCGATATCGTGTCGGTGCGCCACTTCGACAGCTGGTGGCGCAACGCGAAACGCAAAGATCCCGCGCTGCTGGACTTCTCGAAATCCACCGTGGTCAACGACACCGCGGCCGGACTCGATCCCACCGATTTCCCCGACGCGTGGCGCCAGGGCGAATTGAGTTTCCCGCTGACCTACCAGTTCGAACCGGGCCGCGACGACGACGGCGTCACCGTGCGCATCCCGGTCGAACAGCTCGCGCACGTGCGCCCGGTCGGCTTCGACTGGCTGGTGCCGGGGATGCGCGAGGAACTCGCCGCCGCCTTCATCAAGACATTGCCGAAATCCCTGCGCCGCAGCGTCGTTCCCGCACCGGATTTCGCCTCCGCCGCCCTGGCCGCGCTGACGCCGCGCGCCGAACCGCTGCGCACCGGCCTGGCCCGTGAACTGTCACGCCTGGGCTCGGTGACCATCACAGCGGCCGATCTCGACGCCGCCGCGCTGCCGGACCACCTGCGGATGACCTTCGCCGCACTCGACACCGACGGCGCGGTGCTCGGCAAGGGCAAAAGCCTCTCCGTGCTCAAAACACAGTTGGCCGCACAGGTTTCGGCGTCGGTGGCCCGGGCCACGGCGGGCGCCGAACGCCCGCCCGCGGCGGTCTGGACCTCGGAATCACTCGGCACCGTCGCACCGACGGTGCGCCGCGAGGTCGCGGGCCAGACGGTCACGGGCTATCCGGCGCTGGTCGCCGAGGGCGAGGGTGTCGCGGTCCGCGTACTCAGTTCACCCGCCGAGCAGGCCGCCGCCATGCGCACCGGCACCCGCGCCCTGGTGCTGGCCGCACTGCCCACCTCGGTGCGAGCGGTCACCGCGAGTCTGCCGCCGCGAGAGCGGCTCGCGCTGAGCCGCAATCCGTACGGTGGTATCGACGACCTGGTCGAGGATTGCCGTGCCGCCGCCGCGGACGAGTTGATCGCGGCGGCCGGTGGGCCGGTGCGCAGTCCGGAACGATTCGAGGCCCTGATCGCGACGATCCGCCCGGACTTCACCGCCGCGGTGGCGCGGATCGTGCGCCTGGTCGTCCCCGTCCTGGCCGAGGCGCACCGGGTCGACGCGGCGCTGGCCGAGACCGCCGAGCGCGATATCGCCGACGATGTCCGCCACCAGCTCGACGATCTGGTCTTCCGCGGCTTCGTCGCCGAATGGGGCAGCGCGCGCCTGGCCGAGCTACCCCGCTACCTGCGCGCGGCGGTCACCCGATTGGAGGCCCTGCCCGCCTCGGCGACCCGCGACCGGCAGGGCATCGCCGAAGTCGACCGAGCGCTGGCGGCCTACGATCGGCTGCTCGCGGCCCTACCGGAAAATCGCCGCCACGCCCCCGACATCGGTGAGATCTGGTGGATGATCGAGGAATTCCGGGTGAGCCTGTTCGCCCAGAAACTCGGTACGCCCTACCCGATCTCGGCCAAACGCATCGAGAAGGCCATCTCCGCCGTCCGACGCTGACCGCCGCCGGTACGTGCCCGGCGGCGAATCCCTCAATCGGCGCTGACCGTCGCCGCGGCGCGCGCGGCCCGCATGTGCTGTATCTCGCGTTCGAAATCCTCGGCCGAGGTGAAGGACCGGTACACCGAGGCGAAGCGCAGATAGGCCACTTCGTCGAGATCGCGCAGCGGACCGAGGATGGCGAGACCGACCTCGTGACTGGGCACCTCGGGCGAACCCTTCGCCCGCACGGCGTCCTCGACCTGCTGGGCCAGCAGGTTCAGGGCATCGTCGTCGACTTCGCGGCCCTGGCACGCGCGCCGCACACCGCGGATCACCTTCTCGCGGCTGAACGGTTCGGTGACGCCGCTGCGTTTGACCACGGACAGGATCGCGGTCTCGACCGTGGTGAAACGTCGTGCACAGTTCGGACAGGATCGTCGACGGCGGATGGCCGCGCCTTCCTCGGCCTCGCGCGAGTCGACAACCCGGGAGTCAGGGTGTCGGCAGTACGGGCAATGCATCCGAGAGATCCTTCGTCGATGCGCGCGCCCGCGTCCGGACCTGTGTCCGATCGCAGCGACCGGTCCGGCGAGCACGTATACGGGAGCGTGAGCCCCTTACGAGGTATATCCCCGTTGACGCTTGGTATACCTCCATAGCAATTCGAGAATACTCGGTCGCCACCGGGTCTTTCGCAATGAGGCGCGCACGTCACCCGGCCAGTTGCCACTGCTGGGTCATATCCGCGATCAGGTCGGGCAGTCGCGGCACGAGCCTGCCCCGGGCGAGTTTGTCCCAGAAGGACTCGCCGAGCACGGTCGCCGCGAGTGCCGGGTCGGATTCCATATCGATATGGCAGGGCACCAGATCGCCCATGATGTAGGCCCAGCGGGTGTCACGATCGGCCCAGTTGAAAGCGGGCAGCGGGGTGCGCAGGGCCAGCATCCGCCCGCCGACCTCGGCCCGGACGGTCGCGGGGGCGAAAACCCCGGGTGCGCGGACGCCCGGCACGGCCGGTTTGCCCGCCACGGTGCTGAGGTAGGTCAGCACCCTGCCCATACCCTCGCGGCCCGCGGTGGTCTCGTCCCACTGATCGGCCACGATGTGGTTCTGTTCGCGATCGGTCATCCGCAGCAGCGCGTCCACGTATCCCGCCGTGGTGCCCGCCGCCAGGGACTGCCATCCGGCGCGGATATCGGCGTCGATCACCCCCGCCGCGTACATCTCGTCGATTCCCGCCGTGCCCAGCGCCGCGTAGGCCTCGTGCATCGGCACCAGATCCAGGAAGATGTGGCGCTGCATGATCATCAGCCGGGTCCGGTACCAGTCGAGATCCTCGACGGTCAGGCGCGGGCCCTCGGTCGCGAGCAACCTGATGTCGGACGGCAGTCCCGCCACCAGTTCGGGCGGTACGCCGGCCAGCAGATCGGCCACGGTGCTGCCGAGTCGGTGGATCCCCGGCAGGTCGAGCACGGTGCCGACATCGCCGATATCGAAGAACCCCGAGGCGAACGACCCGCCCGCGATACCGGCGAGGCCCGCCCAGTAGAACTCCGGATGCCGTGTCGCCAACCGCAGGTAGTTGACGTACACCAGGTTGAACGTGTGCTCGTTGGCGCGCACACCGCGCGACGGATCCCACGCGGCCAGGTCGATCCCGGCGTTGCGGGCGGCGACCACGAGCCAATACTGGTGCAGCAGTGTGCCGTAACGGTGCGGCGCGACACCCGCGGACCTGGCGTCGTCCAATGCCTCACGCAGGGTCGATTCCTCCAGCGGCAGTGCGGGATTCAGTCCACCCCCGGTGGATCCGTCGTCGTCGACGGCCGTGATGTCGAGGTACTCGACGGAGGCGGGAGCCGCGTGCGCGGCGGGAATCACGCTCGGCCCCAAGAGCAGACAGGCGAGCAACCCGGCGATCCGGGCGGTGGTGCGGACGGTGCGTCCGACGGGGTGTGGCGTCATTGCGAAGGAATCCCGTATCGATCGAGGCTGCTGCCGTCTGAGTCACGTCGCCGCCACGGTAGCAACGTGTTCTAGTTTTCGATCGAGAAATTCGGCCAGCCCGGCGAGCGAACCGCCACCTCGGGCTCACATCGACATCAACGCGGAGGCAGGCCCCAGGTAGCGGGCTGCGGCTCGACCACACCCGGCACCGGCGCGGGCGTCTCCTCCCGGAATGTGCCCGCCCGCCAGTGCGCGAGCCCGATCAGCGCGGTGACGACCAGCGCGCTCGACAGCGCCGCGATCGCGAGAGTCGCGAAACCCAGTTGCGCCCTGGCGACCCTGGCCTCCATCGGATACACGCCGTGCGGAGCCGAGGCGGGGGCCATACGCGCCGAGCCGCGGCGATACAGCTCCACCGCGCCGCCGGGACGACTGCCGCGCGGTCGACGATCCGACGAGGTCCGCGACACCGCCTCGAGCGCCCGCACCCCGCCTCGACGTCGGTGCCGCGTCGGCGACGGAAGGGAATCGAAGGCCCGGTCGGGGCCGTCGACGACCTCATCGATCGGAGCCGGAACGGTGATGGTGGCAGTAGCGGTGGGATCGCTGATCGCGGTGCGCATCGGACAAACCTCCGTGAGGGGTGCTGTGTTGTCGCTCGAAGGGAGTCGCTATTCGATCATGTGTTCGAAGAACTTGTGTTCGATTTCTACCACGGTCCACTGACAATGTCAGCAGCAACACCGGACATACGTCGAACAGATGTTTGATACATCGGCCTGACCGGACTAAATTCAGTGGGCGACATCATCAACAGGAAGGCGGTTGCCGGTGAGCCACACAGACGACACGGGTGACGAGGGCGGAGTCGGGGCCCACCCGTCCCGGACCGGGGTAGATCTCACCGTGCGTCAGCGCAAGGTACTGGAGGTCATCCGCACCTCGGTGAGCGAGCGCGGCTATCCGCCGAGCATCAGGGAGATCGGCGACGCCGTCGGCCTCACCTCCACCTCCTCGGTCGCCCATCAATTGCGAGCCCTCGAACGTAAGGGCTATCTGCGGCGCGATCCGAATCGTCCACGCGCGGTGGACGTACGCGGACTGGACGAGGCGGTGCGCTCGGTGACCACCCTGCCGGGCGCGGCGGTCGAGGACAGCGACACCCCGGACGCGAACCACCCGATCCCGACCTACGTGCCGGTCCTGGGCCGGATCGCCGCCGGTGGTCCGATTCTGGCCGAGCAGGCGGTGGAGGACGTCTTCCCGCTGCCGCGCGAACTGGTCGGCGACGGTTCGCTGTTCCTGCTGAAGGTCGTCGGTCAATCCATGGTGGACGCCGCCATCTGCGACGGTGACTGGGTGGTCGTGCGCCAGCAGAACGTCGCCGACAACGGCGATATCGTGGCCGCGATGATCGACGGTGACGCCACCGTGAAGACGTTCAAACGCACCGGCAACGACGTGTGGCTGATGCCGCACAACCCGCTGTTCGAACCGATTCCCGGCAACGACGCACGTATTCTCGGCAAGGTCGTCACGGTGATCCGCAAGATCTGAGCACGAGTGTCCGAAAGCGGGGTGGCGACCCACAGTCGCTGCCCCGCTTCGTCTTTCCGTCGGTCGCATTTCATGTGAAGGCACATGACGTCACGATCACCCAACCGTCGCGGCCTATATGTTGTGATCTTTCACGCATGCAGGAAGTGTTACGCACCAATGTGATTCGACTAACCTCGGACTCCGGATGATGCCTGCAACGTGGCATCCGGCGTCGGGGCCGGCGGTATCACCGCTGCTCGCGCAGACGCCGCATTCCCCTGGAACAAAAGGAATCACACCCTTGTCTCGGATGCTGACCAGGATCCTGGCGGTCCTGATCACCCTGTTCTCGGCGGGTTCGCTGATGACGACCGCTACCGCCGATCCGCTCTATCCCTCACCCGATCCCGATCCGTTCTTCACCGCTCCCGGCGATCTCGCCGCCAAGGCGCCCGGTGACGTCGTGCGCACCCGGCGTATCGATTCCGGACCCTATGTCGGCACCGACGCCTGGCAGGTGGCGTTCCGCTCGACGAATTCCAGCGGCGACGCCATCATGGCCGCCACCACGGTGCTGCTGCCGATCGGCGTGAAGAATCCCCCGCTGGTGTCCTACCAGGCGTTGATCAATTCGCTCGGCACCAAATGCAATCCGTCGCGCTCGCTGTTCAACGGCGAACTCCAGGACGCGGTCGGCGCGATGTTGCCGATCGGCCGGGGCTGGGCGGTATCCCTGCCGGACTACCTCGGTCCGAACGTCGCCTACGGCGCGGCGAAGTTGAGCGGCATGGTGACCCTGGACGGCGTGCGAGCCGTGCAGCGCGCCACCGAGATCGGGCTGTCCACCTCGCCCGTCGCGATCGCGGGCTACTCCGGCGGCGGGATGGCCTCCGCGTGGGCGGGGGCCCTCCAGCCGACCTACGCGCCCGAACTGAAACTCGCCGCGGTCGTCGCGGGTGGTATCCCGGCCGACCTCGAACAGATGGCACTCGGACTCGGCTTCGCACCGCATCCCGGTTTCGGCCTGGCCTTCGCCGCCGCCATGGGCCTGGAGCGTGAATACCCGAACCGGCTGCCGGTCTCGGACCAGTTGAACAACACCGGCCTGTGGTTCCGCGATATCACCCACGACGAATGCCGTCGCTTCCTGCTGTTCCACGGCGCGTTGCGCAGCGCGGATCAACTCGCGGCGTCCAAGAGCCTGATGGACAGTCCCGCGGCCAAGGAAGTACTGCGCGAGAACAGCCTGCGCTATCACGACGGCGTGCCGACGGCCCCGATGCTCATCTGGCAGGGCATCTACGACGAACTCACCCCGTTCGATTCGGTCAAGGAGGTCGCCGACCGGTACTGCCGCGCCGGTGCTCCGCTGACGTTCACCCCGTACGACATCGCCGAGCACATGACGACCGCGGTGGCGGGGTTCGCCGACGCGTGGAACTACGTCGAGGCCCGGTTCCGCAACGACCCGGTCCCCGTGCGGTGCTGACCCGCACCGGGAGTCGACAGCGCCGATAGGCGAACAACAGGAAGGGCGAGCGCGGGTACCGTGCTCGCCCTTCCGCTGTCCCGAGGCGGCGGGCACGGACGCGACATCGTCGCGGTGTCCGCACGCGGCACAATGGCCGGGTGACCGATCTCGTGTGGTACGCGGCGTACGGATCCAATCTGCACCGCAGCCGTTTCGCGTGCTATCTCTCGGGCGGCACACCGGTCGGCGGCGCGATCGACCTGCCCGGATGTCGCGATCACACCGCCCCGCGCCGCTCGGTGCCGCTGCTGCTGCCCGGCCTGCTGTACTTCGCCACCGAATCGCTGACCTGGACCGGCGGCCGTGCCTTCTACGCGCCCGACGCACCCGGCGAGACAGCGGCGGGCGCGTATCTGATCGGCGTCGGACAGTTCTCCGATATCGTCGCCCAGGAGATGTATCGCCCGCCCGGCATCGATCTCGACCTCACCGAGGTCATCGGATCGGGGCGCACCGCCCTCGGACCCGGACGCTACGAAACCCTCGTCCGCACCGGCACTCTCGACGGCTACCCCGTGCTGACCTGCACCGCCCCGTGGCGGCACACCGACATTCCCGGCAACCCGCCCGCCCCCGCGTACCTGCGTCATCTCGCCGCCGGACTGGCCGAATCCCACGGCTGGGCGCTGCGTCGGATCGCCGAATACCTGGCGACGCGGCCCGGTGCGGATCTGAGGTGGACGCCCGATTCCGTTGCCGCCGCGCTCGATCCGGACGGCGACGCCTGATCCGCGCACGCACCCCGGCCCGTCGCGGACACCGCGTCCGGGTCGGGTGCGAAAAGGCTTGCGATCAGGACAGTTTCAGCGACCGCCCGATGATCTCCTTCATGATCTCGGTGGTTCCGCCGTAGATCGTCTGGATCCTGGCGTCCATGTACGCCTTGGCGATCGGGTATTCCTTCATGTACCCGTATCCGCCGTGCAGTTGCAGGCAGCGGTTGATCAGGTCGAGCTGTTCCTCGGTGCTCCACCATTTCGCCTTCGCGGCGTCCTCGGCGGAGAGTTTGCCCGCGTTGAGATCCTCGATGAAGCGATCGACCATGATGCGGACCGCGGTCGTCTTGGTGGCGAGTTCGGCCAGCACGAAACGGGTGTTCTGGAGGGCGCCGATGGGCTTGCCGAAGGCCTTGCGATCACGGACGTACTGGATGGTCGTGTCCAGGCAGCCCTCCATCGCGCCCGCGGCCATGACCGCGATCGACAGACGTTCCTGCGGCAGGTTCTGCATGAGGTGGATGAAGCCCATGCCCTCGGTGCCGAGCAGGTTCTTCCCGGGGACGCGCACGTCGGCGAAGCTGAGTTCGGCGGTGTCCTGCGCCTTGAGGCCGAGTTTGTCGAGGTTGCGGCCGCGTTCGAAGCCCGGCATCCCGCGTTCGACGACGAACAGGCTGAAACCCATCGCGCCCTTGTCCGGATCGGTCTGGGCGACCACGATGACGATATCGGCGTTGATGCCGTTGGTGATGAAGGTCTTGGCGCCGTTGAGGATCCAGTCGTCGCCGTCGCGAACCGCGCGGGTCTTGATGCCCTGGAGATCGGAGCCGGTGCCGGGTTCGGTCATGGCGATGGCGGTGATGATCTCGCCGGAACAGAATCCGGGCAGCCAGCGCTGCTTCTGCTCGTCGTTGGTCAGATCGATCAGGTACGGGGCGATCACGTCGTTGTGCAGGGTGAATCCGAGCCCGGAGAATTGGCCCCGAGTCACTTCCTCGGTCAGCACGGCGTTGTAGCGGAAGTCCACGACGCCGCCGCCGCCGAACTCCTCCGGAACGGCCATGCCGAGGAAGCCCTGCTTACCCGCCTCCAGCCACACATCTCGGTCGACGATGCCCGCTTCTTCCCACTTCGCGTGGTTCGGCGCGACGTGCTGATCGAGAAACTTGCGGAACGACTCGCGGAACAAGTCGTGTTCGGGTTCGAACAGTGTGCGCTCCACACCAACCTCCTAGTGACCACACCGGCCGGTCCACACCGACCCGTCGTTGTCACACACGGTACCCGGAACGAGAACCGTTGTTCACTTCTGGTGGCAGAATCGTTGTCTCACCTGGTGCTGCAACTTTCGGTCGAGCGCAATTCCCCACAAACCGAGCGGCTACGCGGGCAGGCCGAGTCCGTGGGCGAGCACCGGCCAGGACCGCTTCAGTTCGTCCTGCCAGTAGCCCCACGAATGGGTGCCGGTCGACGCGAAATGGTAGGTGGCGGGGATACCGAGCCGATCGAGTTCGGCCCGCATATTGCGCGAGCAGTAGTCGGTCGCCGCTTCCAGCGCGCCGCCGACGGCGACCTGGTTGACCAATCCGCCCACACCGGGCAGCGCGTTCGGGCCGTCCAGCGTGTCGTACTTTCCCGGCACCCCGCTGCCGTCGGACAGGTACAGGTTCACCCCGCGCAGCCCTTCGGCGTGGACGTACGGATCGTTCGCCGCCCACCCGGGGTCACCGGCGGGCCCGTACATGTTCGCGGAGTTGCCGCCGCCCGCCGCGACGACGGTATTGGCGAAGTTGTAGCCGACCGGATCGCTGATCTGCGCGCATCCGCTGTAGGCGGCGGCCGAGCGATACAGTCCGGGGGCCGCGATCGGCAATTGCAGCACCGAGGTGCCCGCCATGGAGATGCCCGCGATCGCGTTGACCGAATTCGTGCCGAGACCCGCATCGATCAGCGGCGGCAGTTCCCGGGTGAGAAAGGTCTGCCATTTGTTGCGCCCGAGGACGGGGTCGTCCGCGATCCAGTCGGTGTAGTAACTCCACGCGCCGCCGACGGGGGTGACGACATTGACATCCTTGTCCGCCAGGAAGTCCATGACATCCGAACGCGCCTTCCACGTCGCGGAATCCTCCCCGCCGCCTGCGCCGTTGAGCAGATAGAGGGTGGGGCGCGGGGCCGAGGTGTCGGCGGGACGCTGGACGTCGACCTGGATATCCCTGTCCATCGCGGCGGAGTAGACCGCGAGCCGGATCGTGCGGTCGCCGTCGACGGTGACCGCGCCCACGCGGGAGCCGTCGGCGGTATTCGGCGAGGCGAGCATCGAACCCGTCGCGAGGACGGGATCCGGCGGGCGACTATCGGCCGAAGCGCCACCCACCGACATTCCGCATGCCATCGCGACCGCGGTCACCACCACCGCGGTTCGAGTTCGTGTCCAGACCATCACCCCAACATACGGGTCGATAACTGAGAATTTGCTGTGCTTCTCGGTGTCTCGTCAGGAAGTGCGCGAAATGTCAACGCCCGTCACGATGCGGACGTCAACCTGCGGGCTTGCTGCTGGGTGGAGATCATCGCGAGGGTCGACTCGGCGCTCTGGTTGTCGTTGCGGCCGGTGTGTTCGAGGCCGTCGGAACAACCGCCGCTGATCGGATCGATCAGCGGGGTCGCCATATCGTTCGCGCCGTGGAACCACGCCTGGCACAGCAGGACCGCATCCTTCCACCGCTCGTCACCGGTGTCGTCGTAGGCGCGGGCGCAGGCGTCGGCGAGCGTCGCGACCTCGATGGGCTGCTGATCGAATCCGGGACGTGCTTCCCCGGTCGTCCATCCGTCCATGGGCGTGACCGACAGATGACCGTCGGAGGTCTCGATGTCCAGCAGCCAGCGCAGCATCGCGAGTCCGTCTGCTTGGATGCGCCCCTGGCCCGGCAATTGCGCGCCGACCGCGAGCAGCGCCTCGGCCAATACCGCGTTGGCGTAGTGCAATCGAGGTTCCGGCCAGCGCCAGTCCAGGCGACGGGTGGGCGCGCCGATCGATTCGGCGGCATCGGCCATCAACGCGCCTGCCTGTGCGTTTCCCGGGTGCACCCGTAACACCTCGGAGGCGCCCAGCGCGGCGAACGCCATCGCACGCGGGAATTCCGACCGTCGACGAGCCGCGACGGCGAAATACGTCATCGCGATATCCGCCAGATCAGGGACGCGAGCGACGACGGAGCCGAGCGCCCACAGCGCACGCCCCCAGTGGTCTTCGACACCCGGCTCGTCCTGCCACGCTCGGTCCGAGCCCCGGCGATTGTGGCACCGTCCGTCCTCGCTCAACGCCGCGATCACGAAGTCCAGATACACCCGGACGAGTTCGAGCAATCGACCGTCGGGTTCCGGTTCCCGGACCGCCACCACGAGGGCACGGGCCACATCATCGACGCAGTAACCATTGTCGATCCGGGGCGCTGTCAATTTCGCGTGCTCGAAGATGCCACATTCGTCGCTGAGCCGGAACAGATGTGCGTAGGAAATGGTCATGGTATTCATACAGACACCGACTCCGATTTCCATCGACTTTTCTTTTCGAGATATCGCATACGCGCTGATACCTCCCATACCCGGGAGAACTCTCGATTCGACACGGGGACAGCCCTTCTGCTTCTGGGCAGCGTCGACAGTGGCGCTGCCTGCAACCACTCGATTGGCTGAACGTGTTGCGCCGGAGCGCTCGAGAATCCGCAAGGAAATGGACAGGCGGATCGACCACCAGACTTCCGAGTCTAGCACTCGGGCGTCATTCGGCCCGGGGCGGCGAATTGGATCGAATATTCGGCGAAATTCCACGGACGGTGGATAATTCGGCGGACACCGAGACGTTTCGCATCTTGTCGTATGCCTCGTCGGGAGAGGTGTGTGCCGCAACGACCAGCAGCGTCGCATGGGTGCCGTCCGCGCCGAACAGGCGGATGGTGTCGCCGGCCTGGTCCACGCCCGGCCCGATGATATCGATACCGTCGGCGCGATCGATCCGACGTTGAGAGATACTGACCGCGTTCCAGTCGAAGCCGATGCGCACGGTGGTGCCGAGACGCCCGGTGAGGGCGCTGACCAGGTCGTGCAGCTCCGCGGTGAGGTTATCCGTCCACGGCCACCATGCGCCGTCGACCTGCCCCGCGACACTGTCGCCTTCTCGCATCAGCAGGCGCTGTGTGCGGGTGGGAGCCGGGAACGGCTGCTCGACGGCGGCGGAGGGATGGACACTCGCGCCCATGGCGCGATGGTTGGTGATCGGACGGCGTGTGCGGACGTCGGTCATGATTCATCTCCGTTCAACCGGCGGCAGACGCCGTCGGATCGGGCAGCACCGCGGCCATCAGGGCCGACCGAGAGCACCGCCGGCAGATCGGGTAATTCATCGGTGAGGTCGCTGGATCCGGGCCACCGGGCGCCGTCGACGTAACCGTTGCGTTCGGTCTTCGGTTTCAGCCTCGATCGGGGTGTGAACTCCGGCGGCGTGCGATGACGAGCCGATAGCCGGCGGATCTGGTTCGTTGTCATGATGGCGCTCCTGTTCGGGGTGGCGGGGCGTTCGCGATCCCGGTCACTCCACGGCGGCCGACCGGATCGTCGTAGGAGCCGATCACTCCAGTAGACGCGCTCCCACTGTCGATGTCAACGTTGTAGGTCTACGCTCATGACCTACAAGGAAGATCCACTGGGAAAGGTAGATGGTTTCCGATATGACCGAGTCGCCAGCCGACCGCTCGAATTCTCGATCGGGGAACCGGCGAACCCCTCCGGCGCGTAACGGCCGGGGCGAGAGCCCGGTCACCAGGGAGACGGTCCTGAAAGCGGCGTTGGAGATCGTCGACCGGGACGGCGTCGAGAGTTTGTCGATGCGCCGCCTGGCCGAGGCGGTGGGGCGGGATCCCATGGTCATCTATCGCCATGTCGCGAACAAGGCCGCGGTTCTCGACGGAATAGCCGAGATCATCTTCGCGCAGTTGGCGGTGGACCCGTCCGCCCCGGATTGGGCCACCGAGTTGCGTTCCGTCGCAAACGATTTCCGCCGACTGGCACTGGCCCATCCGCGAGTGGTGCCACTTCTGGTGACCAGGCCGTTGGCAACCCCGTTGGGACTGCGTTCCCCAGCGGTGATCCGGCCGCTGGAGGATATCCTCGCCCTGCTCACCGGAGCCGGATTCGCCGGAGCCGACGCGCTGCATATCTACCGCATGGTGTTCGGATTCCTCTACGGCCACGTCCTCAACGAACTCCAGGAGATGGTGGAACGCGCCGAGGAGACAGACGAGGTGCTTCGGCTGGGATTGCACCGACTGCCCATCGGCCAATTCCCGCTGATCCGGGAATTGGCCCCGGTACTCGCCTCCTACGACGGCGCGTCCGAACTCGAAAGGGGCCTGGACATTCTCCTGACCGGATTGGCCGCGACGATCCCGAGAGACGGCTGATCGAAGTCGGCATCCCGCCCGGCCATGTCTACAATGTAATTCTACACTGTAGACATACGGCGTATTCTCGGCGTACGCTGTGGTTATACCGGTTCGTGCGACAACCGGCCAGGGCCGTACAGTTCAGATCGAAAGCTGTGGCGCTGCCGGAGGCAGGAACAGTCCGATGACGATCGAAGGCAGGATCGCGCGACAGGTTCGGGCGTTCGCGGCAAGAGTGCGGTGTGCGCTGGCCGGAACGGATGAGGCCAGCAGACGTCGGACAGATATCGGCAGCAAACCCCCGCGCGGCGCGGTCGACCGGGCGGTACGAGCACTCCGGCGCGCGCTCGAACGCTGAACCGCCGACGGTTTCATCTCACACCACATCGTGTTCACCGGCCGAGCGCGCCGACAACTCAGGAACTCGGGGAGAACAATGGCTATATCGCGGATCGCCGCCTACGCGCATCTCGACACCTCCGACATCGAAGCACTCGGATCCGAACTCGACGCGATACGCCGCACCGTCATCGAGCAGCGCGGCGAGCGAGACGCGGCATACATCCGCCGTACGATCGCGTTCCAACGAGCACTCGACGTGGCCTCCCGGCTGATGATCGGTCTCACCAGCACCCGTCCAGGCTGGGTGCTGGGAACCGTCGGGCTCGCGGTGGCCAAGAGTATCGAGAACATGGAGATCGGGCACAACGTCGGCCACGGACAGTGGGACTGGATGAACGATCCGGAAATACATTCCAGTACCTGGGAATGGGATATGGCCGGGGTCTCCGAGCAGTGGCGTTATTCGCACAACTATCGCCATCACGTCTTCACGAATGTGCTCGGCATGGACGAGGACATCGGCTTCGGTGTGATGCGCGTGACCCGCGACGAGTCGTGGCGGCCGGAACATCTGCTGCAACCGGTTCGGAATCTGCTACTGGCCGCCACCTTCGAATGGGGTATCGCCCTGCACGGACTCTATTCCGCGCGGGAACGCGCCGGAAATCCGGTGGAGAAGGCGAAACACACCCGGGCCCTGGTGCGCAAGATCACGCGCCAGCTCGGCAAGGACTATCTTCTCTTCCCGGCCTTCAACGGCCGGCGCTGGCGGCGGACGCTGTCCGCGGACGCGAGCGCCAACGTGCTGCGCAATATCTGGGCATACCTGGTGATCTTCTGCGGACATTTCCCGGACGGCGCCGAGAAGTTCGCGCCGAACGTGCTGGACAATGAAACCAAGTCCGAGTGGTACCTCCGTCAGATGCTCGGCTCCGCGAATTTCGACGCCGGACCTGTTCTCGCGTTCCTCAGCGGCAATCTCTGCTATCAGATCGAGCATCACCTGTTCCCGGATCTGCCCAGCAACCGCTACGCGGAGATCGCACACCGGGTGCGCGATCTCTGCGACCGCTACGACCTGCCCTATACGACCGGACCGCTGCTGCGCCAGTACCTGCTGACACTGCGCACCATTCACAAACTGGCGCTCCCGGACAGTCTGCTGCTCGCGACCTCCGATGACGCCCCGGAGACGGCGTCGGAACGAAAGTTCGACGTGCTCAGACCATTTCCCGGTCGTGGAGGCACACGTTCCGGCCACAGTGGATTGCGCACCGCGTTGCGGCGAGCGTCGTAGGCGCGGGGACCGAACTCAGATCGGCAGCATCGCGCGCAGGCGTCCCGCGAGGGTCCGTCCCGTGTCGCGGTCCCTGGCCTCGAACAGGTAGTTCATCTCCTCTTCGAGGCCTTTGCGGACCACATCGCACAGATCCGCGGCCGCGACGTCGAGGTCGGCGGCATCGCGCCACGGCGCCGGATCGATCGGCGCGCCCACCGAGAAATAGAACCGTTCCGGGCGGGGCAACACCGTGGCCGCGACACCGCGCAACAGCGGCGGGGTCAGATTCGCTTTCAAACCCAGCGCCTCGACGGTCCAGCGCACCGGACGCATCACCGGATGGTCGCCGTCGAAGACGATGTCGTAGGCGTCGTCGACGCCGATCATCGCGACCGGCACGATCGGCGCACCCGCCTCGATCGCCATCCGCGCGAATCCGGTGCGACCCTCCCATTTGAGGAGGTATTTCTCGTTCTTGCGGCGAATCGCCTCGCGTCCTCCGCCGGGGAACACGATCACGGCGTCCCCGCGGCGCAACATGGCCAGGCAGTTCTCGCGCGTGCCGCGCACCGTGCCGTAGTAGTGCAGGAAATGGCGCAGTCCCGGCACCGCGATCAACACGTTCTCGGCGAGACCGCGGATCACCCGCCCCCGTTTGCGCAGCACTTCCGGAAAGAGCAGTGGCGCGTCGATGACGCCCATCAGATTGTGATTGCCGACGAGTAGCACCGGTCCTTCGGCCGGAATGTTCTCCAGGCCGAAGAAGCGCGGACTGGTCCACGCGCGCAACGGCGCCAGCAGCGCCTCGAGCAATCGGATATCGGTGTCGTCCAACGTCACGTCGAGCTTCGCGCCATCGGACAGATATGCCTCGGCAGGCGAGGATTCAAGCATCGGTGTCCCCATCGAATGTCGGATCCCAGCACTTCGTCGTAGTGGAATTTCCCAGCGGAATGCACAGCCCCTGCGCCGTGTAGAGATACGGCCTCCCCAGACACCGTACCGTACGAGATTGGAACAGGTTGCACCGCGGGCGCCGACCGCCGCCGGGGCCGCGAGAGCCTTCGGGGGATCTGGACGACCGACCTGACAGCGTCGCGTGCGATGATGCGCTGGTGACGAGCGATTCGGAAGCCCGGGCGGAGGTACGTGCGCGGCGATCGGCGCGGCCGACGAAGGCCGATGTCGCCCGCCTCGCCAATGTGTCGACGGCGACGGTCAGCTACGTGCTGAACAATGTCGCCGGTCAGACCATCTCGGCGCAGACCCAGGCCGTGGTCCGCGAGGCCGCGAGGCAGTTGGGATACCGGCCCAACCTCGCGGCACGCAACCTCGCCATCGGCGGCAGCGGCATCGTGCTCTACATCGTCCCGCGCATGGCGATGGGCGAGCTGGCGATGGAGGTCGGCAGCCGTCTGACGACCGCATTGGCCCAGCAGGGCATCGTGCTGTCGCTGCAATTCGAGACCGAGGACGCGAGCAATGTGATCGACGCGATCTCGAATCTGAATCCGATCGCGGTCGCGGGCACCTTCCCCCTGCGCGGTGCGGCGCTGGCGGCCGTCGAGGCCGCGGGCATCCCGCAGATCCACCTCGGCAGCAACAACCTGCGCGCCCTGGCCGCGTTGGACCTGAGTGTCGGCGAACTGCGGGTAGCGCATCTTCAGGAGCGCGGACACCAGCGCCTGGCGTTCGCGTACTCCGACGACAAGAAATTGCGACCGCTCGGCGAGTACTGGTTGCGGGGAATGCGGGCCGCCGCGCGAGCGCGGCATCTGCCCGACGTGGAAGTCGACACCTTCGCCACGGACGGTTCCGGCGCGGCCGAGACGGTGTCCCGGTGGGTCGCCGAGGGCGTGACGGCCGTCTGCGCGCAGAGCGACGAGGTCGCCTTCGTCGTCCTGCACGGCATCCGCCGGGCCGGGCTGCGCTGCCCGGAGGATCTGGCGGTGATGGGTGTCGACACCATCGCGCTCGCCGCGGTGAGCGATCCGCCGTTGACCTCGATCGCCTTCCACGCCACGGAAATCGTGGACGTCGCGGTGTCGGCCATGATGACGACCCTGGGATATCCCAGCAAATCGATCACGCCGGACGGCGATTTCGCGCACCTGGTGCCGCGTAGTTCGACCTGATCGGGGTACGCGGTTCCCGATCCCGGATCTCGTTGCGGTAACTTCGACTTCACGCGCGCACGGTCGCGATGCGTTTGCCTGCAACAGGATTCATCGATCGTGCCTCGAGATCGTCGACTCCGGCACGGGGTCGGAATCGGTGGCGACCCGGTGTCCCGTGGGGCGTCGCACGGGAGGAATACGTTGAGACCGAACAGAATCGGCGTCGCCGTCGTGGCGACCTGCCTGATCGCGACTGGGTGCGCCGGCGGCGGAGGTGCGCAGGACGCGAAGAGCGCGGCGTCGGGTTCCTTCGGCAACTTGACCGGTATCTGCCGTCCCGGCGACGCGAGCAGCGCGTCGGCGCCGGGCGTGACGGCCGACGAGATCGAAGTAGGCACCTTCTCCGACATCGGCTTCACGCGATACCGGGATTTCATCGACGCGGCGAAGGTATTCACGTCCTGGTGCAATGCCGCGGGCGGAATCAACGGACGCACACTCGTCGCCAATATCCGCGACACCAATCTGACCGAGGTGCATCAGCGGATGGTCGAATCGTGCCGCGAGGATTTCTTTCTCGTCGGCGGCGGGGCCGCGCTCGACGGCCTCGGTGTGAAGGACCGGCTGTCCTGCCTGCTCCCGGAATTTCCGGCGCACGTCACGACGAGCGAGAACACCGGATCGGACCTGCAACTGAGCAGTGGCGCCACGGTCTCGGAAGGTGTCGATCCCTACTCCGGCTTCCACGATTGGCTGATCAACGACGAACACCCCAGGTCGGCGAATTCGATCGGTGTGCTGGTCGGCGATTCCCCGATCACCGAGGTCATGAGCGAGAAGGTCACCGAATCACTGACCGCGTCGGGCGCGACGGTCGTCTACAACGAGAAGTATCCCCCCGCGGGGGTTTCGGACTGGACATCATATGCCCGCGCGCTCAGGGCCGAACGGGTGCGCGGGCTGATCTTCCTCGGCGAATTCCGTCATCTGGGCCGTCTCCAGGAAGCGCTCACCGATATCGGGTACCAGCCGGACTGGATCGATGCCAACGCTACCTCCTACAACGCCGAATTCCTCGGCGCGATGCGGGATTCGCTGGAGAACAGGAACTACTACGTCGACCTGAGCGGCATCGCCCCGCTCGACGCCGCCGCGCGAGTACCCGCCGTGCGGCAGTTGAAGGATATGTTCGATCAGTACGCGCCCAGCAGCGACATCACCTTCCAGGTGCTCCGGGCTTTCCAGGCATGGGTACTGTTCGCGAAATCCGCCGCGACCTGCGGCGACGAATTGACGCGGGCGTGCGTCTACCAGGCCGCGCGTAAAGAGACCGCGTGGACCGCCGGGGGCCTACAGGCGCCGGTGGACCTGTCACGACCGTTGGCCGAGCAGACGCGATGTTTCAACGTCCAGCAGGCGACGCCCGAGGGCTGGAAAGCCGCGGAATTCGGCCCGAACACCGGGGTGTTCCGCTGCGGATTCACCCCGTACCGGTACACCCAGGATTTCGGCAGGCCGATAACCCTCGCCGACGTCGGCAGGTCGATCAGCGAACTGGAATAGCCACCGACGGATCAGACCTCGCTGTTCGCGGAACCGCCCGCGTGGGCGTATTCCGACAGCGCCGCCGCCAGCGCGTGCGGAACGCGGGCTCGCACCCGGGTTCCGCCCTCCTCGTGGGTGGAGGCGATGATGCGGCCGTCGGCGTGGATGCGCGCCAGCAGATCACCGCGCGTGTAGGGCAGCAGCACGCTGATCTCGACATCGAGTCCGCCGAGCACCTCGGCGAGGCGGTCGCGCAATTCGGCGATGCCGGTTCCGGTGTGGGCCGAGACGAAGGCGGCGTCCGGCATCACACCGCGCAAGCGGGTGAGTTCGTTCGGATCGACGGCGTCGATCTTGTTGACCACCAGCAATTCCGGCGGCGCGGCGGCGCCCTGTTCCTTGATCACGTCGGTGATCACCTCGCGGACCGCCTTGATCTGCCCCGACGGCATCGGATCGGAACCGTCGACGACGTGCAACAGCAGATCCGCGCCGGTGACCTCTTCCAGCGTGGAACGGAACGCCTCGATCAGCTGGGTCGGCAGGTGGCGGACGAATCCGACCGTGTCGGTGAAGACCACCTCGCGGCCGTCGTCGAGGGCGGCCCTGCGGGTGGTCGGATCGAGGGTGGCGAACAGCGCGTCCTGAACCAGCAGTCCCGCGCCGGTCAGGGTGTTCATCAGACTCGACTTGCCCGCGTTGGTGTAACCGACGATGGCCACCGAAGGCACACCGCTCGAGGTGCGACGCGCCCGCTTGGTGTCGCGCGCGGTCTTCATTTCGCGGATCTCGCGGCGCAGTTTGGCCATCCGCTCGCGGATGCGCCTGCGGTCGGTCTCGATCTTGGTCTCACCGGGACCGCGCAGACCCACACCGCCGTTGCTGCCCGCGCGACCACCGGCCTGCCGTGACATGGATTCACCCCAGCCGCGCAGCCGCGGCAGCATGTACTCCATCTGCGCGAGCGCGACCTGCGCCTTGCCCTCGCTCGAGGTGGCGTGCTGGGCGAAGATGTCCAGGATCAGCGCCGTCCGGTCGATGACCTTGACCTTGACGACCTTCTCCAGCGCCGTGAGCTGGGCCGGGGTGAGTTCACCGTCGCAGATCACCGTGTCGGCGCCGGACTCGAGCACCACCGCGCGCAGTTCCTCGGCCTTACCCGAACCGATGTAGGTGGCCGGATCGGGCCGATCGCGACGCTGGATCAGCGCCTCGAGCACCTCGGAACCGGCGGTTTCGGCCAGCAGCGCCAACTCGGCCATGCTGGCGTCGGCCTGGGCCGACGAACCTGCGGTCCACACCCCGACCAGCACGACCCGTTCCAGGCGCAGCTGCCGGTACTCGACCTCGGTGATGTCGGCGAGCTCGGTGGACAGACCGGCGACTCGGCGCAGCGAGGCGCGGTCGTCGAGCTGGAGTTCACCGGTGGTCGGTTCGCTCGCCCAGCCCGCGTGGCGGGTGCCCTTCAGTTGCTCGTCGCGAGCGCGCATACGGGCGGCATGTTCGGCCACCACATCCCCGGCGTCCACGGTGTCATCGGCCGTCTCGACGAGATCGTCGTCGGCGGCCGGATTGATATCGAAAGTCTCTGAATTCCTCATACGCCATCCAGCTTGCCACGTTCGTGCGGGTCAGCGCACTTCGATATTCGCGAATCCGCCGTCAGAGCCCGGTCCACCACTGCTCGGCGAGGCGTCCGGAGGCGACCAGGACCGACGGGCCGCGCAGCCACGCGTCGCCGCCGTCGAGCCCGACGCGCACCGAACCACCGGGCACCCGGATCGTCACCTCGTCGGTGCCGGTGCCGATGGCGAACCCTTCCGCGGCCAGTACCGCGGCGGCCGCGGCGACGGTTCCCGTTCCGCAGGAACGGGTTTCGCCGACACCGCGTTCGTAGACGCGCATATCGGCCGCCCGGTCGGCGCCGAGCGGGGTGAGGATCTCGATATTGACCCCGAGCGGAAAGAGGTCCGGGTCGTACCCGGGCGAGACCGTCAGATCCAGTTTGGCCAACGCCTCGGCGGACAGATTCGCGTCGACACAGGCCAGATGCGGATTCCCGACATCGATGCCGATTCCCGGGTAGCCCCAGCCACCGATGGTGGCGGTGGACGCGCCCAGTTCGGTGATCCGGCCCATTCCGACGGCGACATCGCCGTACGCGTGGTCCGCGGCGTGGACCGTGACCGGGCGCGCGCCCGCGCGGCTGCCGACGACGAATTCGGCGGCGGATTCCAGACCGGCGACCGCGAGGTAGTGGGCGAAGACCCGTACCCCGTTACCGCACATCTCGGCGACCGAGCCGTCCGCGTTGCGGTAGTCCATGAACCAGTCGGTGTCCGCGATGCCGTCCGGAATCGTCTCCAGCACCCCCGCCTCGCGCAGCGCGCCCGCGCGGGCGACGCGCAGCACACCGTCGGCGCCGAGGCCACGCTGACGATCGCAGAGCGCGGCCACGCGCGCCTCGGTCAATTCGAGGCGGACGTCGAGATCGGGCAGCACCACGAAATCGTTCTCGGTGCCGTGCCCTTTGCTGAACTCGATATCGGCCACATGCGCTCCTGATCCTCGGGTGCTTTCCTCGATTATCCGGGTCGGCGATGTCACGGTGCCCGGGCGGGTTCCTATCCGACGAACGTCCGGCGCTGTCGGGAAATTTCGTACAGTGCCACCGCACCCGCCGACGGCGCGCCGAGCGAACTCGCCGAACCTCCCATCGGAATGGAGACCAGGTCGTCGCACTCCTGCTGCCACGCCGCGCTCATACCGCTCGACTCGTTGCCGACCACCAGGATGGTCGCGTCGGCGAAATCGTGGTCGAAGACCGCGTGCGTGCCGTTCTCGTCGGTGCCGACGACGCGGGTGGGGATACCGCGCCTGATCTGGCGATCCCGGAAGGCCAGCACCTGGGCCGCGCCCGCCGCCCGCAGAACCGGCACCGCGAACAGCGATCCGGTCGACGCGCGCACCGCCTGCGGATCGTAGTGATCGGCGCCGTGTCCGGTCACGATCACCGCGTCCGCGCCGAACGCGTCCGCCGAACGGATCAGGGTGCCGAGATTGCCCGGCGAATTGGGCCGATCGAACACCACCACGACGGGCGCGTCCTCGCCGGGTTCACCCGGTGCGAAATCATCGAGTTCGGTCGCCCGCGATTCCGCGACGGCCACGACTTCCGGTATGCCGCCTGCCTTCTCGCCGAGTTCGGCCATCAACTCGGGGACGAGTCCGATGCACGGGACCTCGGCGGAATCGAGCAGTTCCCTGGCCCAGCCGGACAGTTCGGGGGTGCCGAGCCGGTAGAGCAATGTCTCGATGGGCCAGTCGTTGGCCACGGCCTGGGTGATGGGACGCACGCCCTGCACGAGGAAACGCCCGTCGCGATTGCGGGTGGCGCGATTGTTCAGGTACGCCTCCCACACCTGCATCGAGGCGTTGCGGGTGCTCACCCTGCGGTTCGCGACGTCGCCCGCGGTGCGGCCGGATCCGCCGCGGGCCTGCCTGGCGCGGGGAGATTCCCTGTTCATCACCGCCGCCCCGCCGTTCGTGCCGCCTGTACCGTCCGGGCGGACACCACCCGATTGTTCTGTCCGATCACCTACTGGTCCGTTCCGTCGATTCGAGCACAGACAGCGCCGTCGCGGCCGGATCCGGGTCGGCGCCGTTCACCCAGCGCACCCGGGTGTCCCGGCGAAACCACGAACGCTGCCTTCGCACATAACGCCGGGTGCCGATGAGAGTGCGTTCCCGCGCGTCGTTCAGGTCGTATTCGTTGTCGAGATGGGCGAGGACTTGCGCGTAGCCGATGGCCCGGCGCGCGGTGACACCCTCGCGTAGGCCCAGATCTATCAGCCCGCGCACCTCGTCGACCAATCCGCTGTCGAACATCAGCGCGGTGCGCGCTTCGATCCGGGCGTCGAGTTCCGCGGTGTCGCGGTCCACCCCGATGATGATCGTCCCCCATCGTGGTTCGCCGATCACCGGGGCCGAGGCCGCGAAGGGACGTCCGGTCAGTTCGACGACCTCGAGCGCGCGCACCATGCGCCGTCCGTCGGTGGGCAGGATGGTCGCCGCGGCCGCCGGATCGGCCAGGCGCAACGCCTCGTGCAGCGCGACCACACCGCGTTCGGCGAGTACCTGTTCCCACCGCGCGCGCACGACGGGATCGGTGGCCGGGAAATCCCATTGATCCAGCAGCGCTTGGACATACATCATCGAACCGCCGACGATGACCGGGGTCCGACCGCGCGCCATGACGGCCTCGACATCCGCGCCCGCCGCGCTCTGATACGCGGCGACGGTGGCGTATTCGGTCACATCGAGGACATCGAGCTGGTGATGGGCAATGCCCCGGCGTTCGGACGGTGGCAATTTGGCCGTGCCGATATCCATGCCCCGGTACAGCTGCATGGCGTCGATGTTGACGATCTCGCCGTCGAGGCGTTCGGCCAGATCGAGTCCGAGGTCGGATTTTCCGGACGCAGTCGGCCCGACGACCGCGATGGGGGTGATCCCGGTGGACGCCGCCTCGGTCATCCCCGCCTCGGTCATCGCCGCTCCCCTGCCGCACGGGGCGAGAATCGCCTGCTCATCCCGCGCCGCCCGGTCGCCACAGGCTGACGTGGTAGCCGACGCCGTAGGGCGCGTCACGGTAGAGCGTATCGACGCTCGGATCGGCGGAATCGGCCGCGAACAAACCTGCCATCGCCTGGTACGCGGGACGTCCCGCGATGGACAACTCGGCGCACAGGTCGGGGTCGAGTGCGAGCAGGGCCGCGCGATCGCCCGCGTCCAGTGCCAGGTCCAGTGCCCGCTGGCAGCCCTGCGCGCGATCGTCGAGATATCCGGGCGCCTTCAGCGACAGGGTCGCCGCGCCGTCCGCGACGACGAGCACCGCGTGCGGTTCGTCCGTCGCGTCGAGTTCGGCGCGCAGATCGGCCCCGGCCCGCGCGCATCGCTCGGCGGAGGTGTCGGCGGCCAGGACACGGGCCCGCACGCTGATATCGGGGCCGACCTGCCCGCGCAACCATCCGGCGATCAGCACGGACAGCGGAAGCTGCGGATCGGGCCGGGCCCCGGAATCGGCGATGGCGTCGGCGGCGTCGGCCGACAGCCCGACGCGCACGTCGAGTCCGTAGCCGCGAAAGGTGCCCCTCGCGTCGGGTCCGAAGACCTGATCGGCGTCACCGGAACCGAGCACCGTCCAGTGCCGAGCCGCCCCGGCCAGCGTCGCGCCTGCGGCGGAGACGGCCGCCCGCAGCACGGCGGGCGGGTCGTCCGGATCGGCTCCGGGCGCGCGTGAAGCGGCGCCGACGAGCTCGGGAACCAGGATCGGCGGCGACGGGACCAGGGCCGCAATGGAGAGCACCACGTAACGGTAGCCGTTGGTCCCGACTGCGCTTCGCACCCACCGGCACCCGCCGCGACGGTGGGCGGCTTCGAGTGTCTCTGCGTCAATCCTTGCCGAGATTGATAGTGTCGAGGTTGCTACAACCCAGGTCATCACGGGTTCGCATCCCTGGGAACAACCCGTGAGAGGCGCGGATCAATGGTCTCGATGGCTCGGACCGGGTTGAATGGGATGAGCTAGGGCGTAACCAGGCAGCCGTGACGCGCGGCAGGGACGGAGAGCAATGAGCGACAGCAACGGAACCGCGAAAGCCACCCCCGGCAGTGCACCGCGACCGTCCGGCGCCCCGAAACCCGGTGGTTCGACCCCCCATCCGAAGCCGCACGCGATCAAGCCCGCGCCCGGCCAGAGCGCCCAGCACCCCCATCCGGTGGTCGTTCCGACCGTCACCGACCCCAGCGCGTGGGGCCGCGTCGACGAGGACGGCACCGCCTGGGTGAAAACCTCCGAGGGCGAACACGTCGTCGGATCGTGGCAGGCCGGTGACGCCGCCGAGGGGCTCGCGCATTTCGGCAGACGCTTCGACGATCTCGCCACCGAGGTGGCGCTGCTCGAGGCGCGACTGGCCGCGGGCGCGGATGCCCGCAAGACCAAGGCCGCGGCGCTGACGCTGGCCGAATCGCTGCCGACCGCCGCCGTCATCGGCGATATCGACGGTCTGGCCCGCCGTTTGCAGGCGATCACCGAACATTCCGAAGAGGCGGCCGCCCACGCCAAGGAGGAGAAGGACCGCGCGCGGCACGAGCACACCGAGCGCAAGGAAGCGCTGTGCGCGGAGGCCGAGAAGATCGCCGCCGAGTCCACCCAGTGGAAGGCCGCGGGCGATCGGCTGCGCGAAATCCTGGACGAGTGGAAATCCATCCGCGGGGTCGACCGCAAGGTGGACGACGCGCTGTGGAAGCGGTACTCGAAGGCGCGCGAGGCCTTCAACCGGCGTCGGGGCGCGCATTTCGCCGAACTCGACCGCGAACGCGCCGCCGCGAAATCACGCAAGGAAGAGTTGTGCGAGCAGGCCGAGGAACTGTCGAGTTCGACCGACTGGGTCGGCACGGCGTCGGTCTTCCGTGATCTGCTGACCGAGTGGAAGGCCGCCGGCCGCGCGCCGCGCGAAGCCGACGAGACGCTGTGGCGGCGGTTCAAGAGCGCGCAGGACGTCTTCTTCTCGGCGCGCAATGCCGCGGTCTCCGAACGCGACGCGGAATTCGAGCACAACGCCACCGCCAAGGAAGAACTACTGCACACCTACGAGAACATCGACCCGGCCAACGGTCTCGAGGCGGCTCGCTCGGCCCTGCGCGAATTGCAGGACCGCTGGGACGCCCTCGGCAAGGTGCCGCGCGAACGCATCCAGGAGTTGGAAGGACGGTTGCGCGCCATCGAGAAGCGGGTGCGCGACGCGGTGGACGCGCAGTGGCGGCGCAGCGATCCGGAGGCGATGGCCCGCGCGGCGCAGTTCCGCGAGAAGGTCGCCCACTACGAGGAGCAGGCAGCCAAGGCCGAGGCCGCTGGCAAGGCGCGCGACGCGCAGAAGGCGCTCGACCAGGCCAAACAGTGGCGCGAGTGGGCCGAGGCCGCCGAAGGCGCTGTCAGCAACCTCTGAGGTAGCGGCCCCCGAGTAGGCGAACTCCGGGCGGAATTCCTATTCGCCGGTGAGTCGGCGGTGTTCGTCGGCTTCGGCCTCGGCGGCGGCGATACGTCGCTGTTCCTCGGCTTCCAACTGCAATGCGGTGCGACTCCACACGACGCGGATCCAGTGAAAGGTCAGCACCACGATCGCCAGGGTGCCGAGCACGAGTCCGATGCCGGGTCCCGAGACGACGTGATTGCCGATCCCCGGTGTCTGGCGGTGCCAGATCGACAGCACGCCGAAGACGCTGGCGATGGCCGAACCGGCGACGGCGAGCCACGCGAGCACCCATCGGCGGGTCATCAACGCGAGCAGTGAGAAGCCGACGCCGAAGACCACGACGAACCAGACGAATACTCGCGAGGGCAGGCCGATGTGTTCGATCCGGCCCGCTTCGGTGTCGAGCAGGACGTCGAAACCCCTGGCATCGCCGGTATGCGGCAGCACCAGCGACAGCAGTAGCAGGAAGACCGCGCCCGCGACCACCATGGCGCGCGCACCGGGGTCGATCTCCCCCGCGATGCGACGTTCCACGGCGTCGAGTTCGTCGCGGAACTGCTCGAAGTCCTTGCCGTTCTCGACCGAGTTCACTGCGCCTTCGTCTCCTTCGCCTGGTTCACCGACTGCTCCGGACCGGTCCACTGTGCCATTCGAGGGGCCGGCCTCGGCATCCGACCCACTACGACCAGTAGTAGGCGGCTGATCCGCCGCGCCGTCGCCCGATGGGGCACCGGAACGGGAGTCGGAGGTCTCCGGTCCGTCGTCGGGGTGTACCTGGTCCGAATCGTCTTTCACGAATTCTCCCGTGCCGCAGACCTGCCCGCCGCCGCGGAAACGCGCACCTCGCGTCGATCGTGTGGTCGGCGCGGGTAACACCTGTCGTCGATCACGTCGTCACCGCGATCAGACACCGCATCCGGTGGCGCACCCCGAGGCCGCGACCGGTTCCGGGGCCGGGGCGCCGATCCTGGGCAGACCGAGACCGACGCCGATCGGTTCGGTCTTCGGGGTGATGCCGCGCTCGTGCGCGTCGCCTGCGGTGGTGCGCCGATGCGTCCTGATCGGTGAATCGGCGATCAGGTGGTGCGGGGCCGCCTCGGTGATGTCGACGGTGACGATATCGCCCGGGCGGATCGGTTCGGCGGTGTCGACGGGGCGGAAATGCACGAGTCTGCCGTCGCGTGCGCGTCCGCTCATCCGTGCGGTCGCCGCGTTCTTCTTACCCGCGCCCTCGGCGACGAGGAGTTCCACCTCGGTGCCGATCAGCGCGCGATTGGCCTCGAGGGAGATCTCGTCCTGCAACGCGATGAGCCGCATGTAGCGTTCCTGCACCACCGCTTTGGGCAGCTGGTCGGCCATCTCGGCGGCGGGAGTTCCCGGACGCTTCGAGTACTGGAAGGTGTAGGCGCTGGTGAAACGGGCCCGGCGCACCACATCCAGGGTCTCCTGGAAATCCTCTTCGGTCTCGCCGGGGAAGCCGACGATGATGTCGGTGGTGACGGCGGCGTGCGGCATGGCGGCACGGACCTTCTCGATGATGCCGAGGTAGCGCTCCTTGCGGTAGGAGCGGCGCATGGCCTTGAGGACGCGGTCCGAGCCGGATTGCAGCGGCATATGCAATTGCGGGCAGATATTCGGCGTCTCCGCCATGGCCTCGATGACGTCGTCGGTGAATTCGGCCGGATGCGGCGAGGTGAAGCGCACCCGCTCCAGGCCGTCGATATCGCCGCACGCGCGCAGCAGTTTCGCGAAGGCGCTGCGATCACGCGAACCGGCGGGGCCGCGTGATCGCGAGGCATCACCCGAGTCGGCCGGATCGACGAAATTGACGCCGTAGGAATTCACGTTCTGACCGAGCAACGTCACCTCGAGCACGCCCTGCTCGACCAGCGCCCGTACCTCGGCGAGCACATCGCCGGGACGCCGGTCGACTTCCTTGCCGCGCAGCGCGGGCACGATGCAGAAGGTGCAGGTGTTGTTGCAGCCCACCGAGATCGAGACCCACCCCGCGTAGGCCGACTCGCGTTTGGCGGGCAGCGTGGACGGGAAGGCCTCCAGCGATTCGAGAATCTCGACCTGCGCCTCGGCATTGTGGCGGGCCCGCTCCAGCAGCACCGGCAGCGAGCCGATGTTGTGGGTACCGAACACCACGTCCACCCAGGGCGCCTTGCGCACGACCACGTCGCGGTCCTTCTGCGCCAGGCAGCCGCCGACTGCGATCTGCATCCCGGGGCGTCCGGCCTTGATCGGCGCGAGATGGCCCAGGGTGCCGTACAGCTTGTTGTCGGCGTTCTCGCGCACCGCGCAGGTATTGAAGACGACGAGGTCGGCCGTCGCGCCGGGCGCGGCCTTCACATATCCCGCATCCTCCAGCAGACCGGACAAGCGTTCGGAATCGTGCACGTTCATCTGGCAACCGAAGGTGCGGACCTCGTAACTGCGAGCGTCTTCTTCGGGCTGGAGCCGGAGGGGATGCAGCGCGGTGTGTCCGATCGAATCCACCCGTCCAGGGTACGGGTGCCCGTGTCCGGCCTTTCGCGCGCATCGGTGCAGGCTCGGGGCATGCCGGAGTTTGCGCGCGGGGGGAACGCGGAGGTTACGGCCATGTGACCACTCGGCGTGCCGTTACGGCGTGTCATGGAAAGCAGGGCAAAACTCGTTTTTCCGCCTAAGGTCAAGGACCATGACCGACGCCGATGCCGCGCCCGATTCCGCCGGGGACGCCACGACCGGGAACGCAGCCGCCGCCGAGGCGCCGCAGTCGCTGAGCAAGGACGCCCCCGCGCAGGCCCCCGCCGCCGGGCCGCCCATGATCGCGATGAGCAAGGTGGACAAGCATTTCGGCGAACTCCACGTCCTGCGCGACATCAATCTCGAGGTGCCGAGGGGTCAGGTCGTCATCGTGCTCGGCCCGTCCGGCTCGGGTAAGTCGACGCTGTGCCGCACCATCAACCGGCTGGAGCCGATCGATTCCGGCGATATCGCCATCGACGGGGTGCCGCTGCCCGCCGAGGGAAAGGCGCTGGCGGCGTTGCGCGCCGACGTCGGCATGGTGTTCCAGTCCTTCAATCTCTTCGCGCACAAGACCATCGTCGAGAACGTGATGCTCGCGCCGATCAAGGTGCGCAAGGTCAAGAAGGACGCCGCCCGCGCGCGCGCCATGGAACTGCTCGAGCGGGTCGGTATCGCGAACCAGGCCGACAAATATCCGGCGCAGCTCTCCGGCGGCCAGCAGCAGCGCGTGGCGATCGCCCGCGCGCTGGCGATGAGCCCGAAGGTGATGCTCTTCGACGAGCCGACCTCGGCCCTCGACCCCGAGATGGTCAACGAGGTGCTCGACGTCATGGTCTCGCTGGCCAAGGAGGGGATGACCATGCTCGTGGTCACCCACGAGATGGGTTTCGCCCGCCGGGCGGGCAACCGCGTGCTGTTCATGGCCGACGGATCGATCGTCGAGGACACCGAGCCCGAATCCTTCTTCACCGCACCGAAATCCGACCGTGCCAAGGATTTCCTCGGCAAGATCCTGAGCCACTGACCGCACTGGAACACGGCAACGAAAACCATAAGAGGAGTTGGGAACTCGATGAGGATCAACCGTGCACTGCGCTTCGGTGTCGGGGCGATCGCCCTGGCGCTCGCCGTCTCCGCCTGTGGCGGCGGCGACGACAAATCCGGCCTCGAAAACGCCAAGGACGGCAAGCTGACCGTCGGCATCAAATTCGATCAGCCCGGCCTGGGCCTGCGCAACAAGGACGGCTCGTTCAGCGGTTTCGATGTCGAGGTCGCCAAGTACGTCGGTGAGAAACTCGGCGTGAAGCCGGAGAACATCGAATTCAAGGAAGCGCCGTCGGCCCAGCGCGAGACGTTGATCGAGAACGGTCAGGTGGACTTCGTCGTCGCCACCTACTCGATCAACGACAAGCGCAAGGAGAAGGTCGATTTCGCCGGTCCGTATTTCGTGGCGGGCCAGTCGCTGCTGGTGAAGGCCGACAACACCGATATCACCGGTGCCGAATCGCTGACCGGCAACAAGAAGCTGTGCTCGGTGAAGGGTTCGACGCCCGCGCAGAACGTCAAGGACAAGTACGCCAAGGACGTCCAGTTGCAGGAGTTCGACACCTACTCGCTGTGTGTCGAGGCGCTGCGCAACGGTTCGGTCGACGCCGTGACCACCGACGACATCATCCTCGCCGGTTTCGCCGCCCAGTCCCCCGGCCAGCTCAAGGTCGTCGGCAAACCGTTCACCACGGAGAACTACGGCATCGGCGTCAAGAAGGGCGATACCGAGATCCGCGGCCAGATCAACGACGCCATCGAGGCCATGATCGCCGACGGTTCCTGGACCAAGGCCTTCACCTCGACGGTCGGCAGTTCGGGCTACCCCGTGCCGCAACCGCCCACGGTGAACCGCTACTGATCGCGACGCGGGTGGTCGGCGATCGCGCCGACCACCCGTTTCGCCGAACTGCCGACCCCATACCGATCGGAGGGATACGCCCACCGTGTTCGACCTGATCTCGGAATACGACACCAGGATTCTGGAAGCCTTCTGGGTGACCATCCAGCTGACCGTCTTCTCCGCCGTCGGCGCATTGATCCTGGGAACCCTGGTCGCCGCGATGCGCGTATCCCCGGTTCCGGTCGCTCGCGCGCTCGGCACCGCCTACGTCACCGTCTTCCGCAACACCCCGCTGACGCTGATCATCCTGTTCTGCTCGCTCGGTCTCTACCTCACGCTGGGCTGGAAGCTCGCGGGCGATTCGATCACCGACAACAACTATCGCTGGGCCATCGTCGGACTCAGCGTCTACACCGGCGCGTTCGTCTGCGAATCGCTGCGCTCGGGTATCAACACCGTGGCGCTGGGCCAGTCCGAGGCGGGCCGCTCGCTCGGTTTCAGCTTCGGTCAGAATCTGCGCTACGTGGTGCTGCCGCAGGCCTTCCGATCGGTGATCGCCCCGCTGGGCAGCGTGTTCATCGCGCTCACCAAGAATTCCACGATCGCCTCCGCCATCGGTGTCGCCGAGGCGGCCTACCTCATGGCCGAGATGAACGAGAACGAGGCCGCCATCATCGCGATCGGCGCCATCTTCGCGCTCGGCTTCGTCTGTCTGACCCTGCCCGCCGGCCTGTTGTTCGGCTGGCTCGCCAAGCGATTCGAGGTGGCCCGATGAGCTCAGGCGCATCCGTACTCTTCGACGCGCCGGGGCCCCGCGCGCGGCTGCGCAACAACCTCATCTCGGTGCTGGTGGCCGCGGTGATCATCGCGGTCGGATTCGTGCTGTACCGGGCGTTCGACGAACAGGGACAGTTCGCCGCCGAGAAATGGAAACCATTCCTCGACGCCGATGTCTGGGAGACCTACCTGCTGCCCGGCCTGAAGGGCACCATCGTCGCCGCGGTGCTCTCCATCGTCTTCGCGCTGATACTGGGCATGATCTTCGGCATCCTGCGGCTCTCCGAACATCGGTGGGTGCGCATCGTGGCCGGTGCGATCGTCGAATTCTCCCGGGCCATCCCGGTGTTGATCCTGATGATCTTCCTGTTCGCGATCTTCTCCGAGTACAAAGTCTTCAAATCCGATGATCTGGCGCTGGCCGCGGTGGTCGTCGCGCTGACCATCTACAACGGGTCGGTCATCGCCGAGATCGTCCGTGCGGGCATCCGCTCGCTGCCCAAGGGACAGAGCGAGGCCGCCGTCGCGCTCGGCCTGCGCAAGAACCAGCTGATGCGTCTGATCCTGCTGCCGCAGGCGGTCACCGCGATGCTGCCCGCGCTGATCTCGCAAATGGTTGTCGCGCTGAAGGATACGGCGCTCGGTTATCAGATCACCTACGGCGAGATCGTCCGCGAGGGCAAACAGCTCGGCGCGTCGGAGCAGAACATCATCCCGGCGCTGATCGTCGTCGCGGTCATCATGATCATCCTCAACAGCTCGCTGTCGTTCACCGCGACGAAGCTGGAGCAGCGACTGCGTGCCAGGCGGCGAATCAAGGGCGGCGCCGTGCTCGCCGCCGATTCGGTGCTCACCGACGCCGCGCCCGGCGTGGACATCGTGACCAAACGATGAGCGTCGACCGATGAGCGTCGATGAGGCGGCCTTCGAGGAATTCCTGGCCGCGGCCGGACCGAGGGCCGAGGAATTGCGCGAGCTCGACGCGCTCATCCGGGCGAGCGCGCCCGCCTTCGAGCCGGTGCTGACCGGATCCACGGGCGCGAGCATGCTCGGTTACGGCCTGATCCCCTATCGGAGCAAGAGTATGAAGAAGCCCTCCGAGTGGCCGCTGGTATCGCTGGCGGCTCGGAAGAACTATGTGTCGCTGTATATTTCGGCGCTCCAGGACGGGCGCTATGTCGCCGAGGTGTACGCGGACCGGCTGGGGAAGGTCTCGTGCGGCAAATCGTGTATCCGGTTCAAGCGCCTGTCGGATCTGGATCTGGAGACGGTCCGCGAAATCCTCGGCGATCTGGAGCGACGGTTTCTGGCGGGCGAGAAACTCTACGGCGAACCGGGCTGAGCGGTGACGGTTCCGCGTCGCTCCGGTTCCGGCCGTAACGCCCGCAGGTCGTGGTCGAATCGCCGCAGCAGCAGCACCGCGGTGACCGCGAGGCCCGCGCACAGCCCGAGCCATACACCCGGCCCGCGGAGCCCGAATCCGTAGGCGAAGACGATCAGGACGGGTAGCCCGACGGCCCAGTAGCCGATGAGCGTGATGCGGAACCCGCTCTTGGTGTTGCCGAGACCGCGCAGCAGTCCGACGCCGATGTTCTGCGCGCAGTCCATGAACTGCTGGACGACCGCGACCAACAGCAGCACCCGCGCCAGCGGCATCACCTCGGCGGCCTCGTTGCTGTCCAGGAACGGTCGCAGGACCAGTTCCGGCGCCACCAGGTACACCGCGCCGACCACGCCCATGACGATTCCGCCGAGAGTGAGCGCGGTGCGCGAGATGCGCTTGGCCTCGTCGAGATCTCCCTTGCTGACCACCCGGCTGACCAGGATCGATGAACCATGGGACAGCCCGATGGTGACCTGGAAGACGATATAGGTCAGTTGGATGACGACATTGTGTGCGGCCAGCGCGGCCGGACCGAAACTGCCCATGATGAGGACCGCGACGGAGAAGATCCCGGCCTCGGAGCCGTAGGTGAGACTGATCGGGATCCCGAGGCGCAGAATTTCGCGGACCGTGCCCATATCGGCACGCCAGGCCTGGATCGACAGCAGCGGCGCGAGATGTTGGTCGCGGCGGACGATGAGGAAGAACGCGCCGAAGGTCAGCAGGTTGACGAAGGAGGTGGCGGCACCGATGCCGGTGAGCCCGAGGACCGGCAGGCCCAGCCAGCCGTAGATGAACGCGCCGTTGAGGGCGGCGTTGATACCGATCGAGGCGATGGTGACCCACAGCAGCGAACCCGGTCTGCGCATGCCGACGGCGAATTGGCGCAGCACGTTGAGCCACAGCATGGGCACCAGACCGAACGCGAGCGCGATCATCATCGGGCGGGCCAGTTCGAGGATGACCTGATCCTGGCCGAACCATTCGAGGGTGTAGCTCAGCGCGGTGAGGACACCGCCCGCGAGCAGACCGACGACGGTGGCGACCAGGAAGGCCGCGCGCACGATCTGGCGGATCTCGGTATGGGCGCGCTGGTCGAGGTGATCGGCGCCCGCGCGGGCCTCCGAACGCCCGACCGCGGCGGCGACGAGATTGCCGACGGCGGTGACGACGCCCACGCACATGGTGCGGATCTGGTTGTAGAGGGTGAGTGCGAGACCGCCCGCGGCGATGGCCTGGACCCCGAGCAGACCCATCATCGCCAGGTCGGTGGTGGTCAGGGCGACCTGGGCGAGTTGGATACCGGCAATGGGCGCGGCGAGAGCGATCAGCGGCCGACTCTCACGCACACCGAGGGCGATGGTCATGCCTGCGTCGGCCTACCCGGTTGCCGCGGATCCGAGGCAGACGAGACCTCGCGGGCGTATTCATCCAGCAATTGTCGAACCTCTCCCTCTGCGGCCGGACTCAGCAAATCCTTGTCACGCATCCACTCGTCGTTGAAGATCGTATCGAGATATTTCTCGCCTCCGTCGCACGCGATCGTGACCACCGTGCTACCGGAAGGTATTTCGCGGAGCAGTCGCATCGCAATATAGACCGCGCCACCGACCGAACCGCCGAGCATGAGTCCGTTGCGCCGCGCCACCACACGTGCCGTAGCAAACGCGTGGACATCGGATACCTTAACCCCCTCGTCGAGGAGTTCGTAGTCGATCGTGCTGCCGATCTCCCCGCCGGGCGGCGTGCCCGTTCCCGATTGCCAGTACGGACCGCCGGGACCGCCGAAGACGATGGAACCCACGGGTTCGACACCGATCACCGTGACCGACGACCCGAGACGACGCAGTTCGCGCGCCGTTCCGAACAGCGAGCCGCCCGTCCCCACCGAGCTGACGAGATAGTCGACGTCGGAGTTCAGGTCGGCGCGCAGTTCGTGGGCGAGCGCGTGGTAGCCCCGCGCGTTGCTCGGATTGTTGTGCTGGTCGAAGAAGTAGGCGCCGTCCTCGGCCTCGGCGAGTTCGGCGGCGTGTTCTTCGCGCGCGGTCGCACTGGGACCGTCGTCGCTGGTGTCGGCCACGTACACCAGGCGGGTGCCCATGGCCGCCATCGCGCGCAATTTGTCCTTGGCGGCGTGGTTGTCCACGACGGCGGTGAAACGGTAGCCGCGCTCGGCCGCCATCACCGCCAGACCCAGCCCGGTATTTCCCGAGGTGGATTCGATGATGTGTCCGCCGGGCGGCAACCGGCCGTCGCGTTCGGCGTCGAGCACCATCTGCCTGGCCATGCGGATCTTCGCCGAACCCGTCGGGTTGAACTGCTCGAGTTTGAGCAACAGGCGCGAGCCCGAACCCGTCCGGCACAGTTCGATCAGCGGCGTGCGCCCGACCAGGTCGGAGACGCTGCCGACGATGTTCTCCGGCCGCGTGCCGACGGGCCGATCACCACGATCGGCGCTGTCGGTCGTACGCGCCACGTCGTCCACGGTCATGATCACATTCCTCCGCGCCGCGCGGATTCCCATCGCCACCCGATGCGGTCCGACGCGGTCGTCACGACGATCTTCGGCGGCAATTCCAGCTGATGGAATTCCGATTCGTTCGAATCCATCTGGTATCCGGCGGTATTCGGATAGATCAGCAGATCGCCCCGGCGGGGAACGCGATCGAACCGAATCTTGCGCCAGGACAACATATCGCTTTCCAGACAACTGGAACCGCCGACGCAGGCATTGGTCGGCACCCCTGTTCCGCGCTGCGGCCACAGGAACGGATCCGGCAGGTATTCGCTGGCGAACCATTGTTCGGAAAGACTCAGACTCAACCCCGACGCGGTGATGAAACCGTATTCCTCGCGTTGTTTGTAGCCGAGAACGGGAAATACCGTGAAACCGCAGCCGTCGAGCATCGCGCGTCCCGGTTCGATCAGTAATCGCGTCTCGGTCTGCGCGAACTTGGCCGCGAGATCGGCGTGCTGCGATGCCACCGAACTGGCCAGAATCGCCGAAAGCATCTCGCCGCCCGCGGGATCGGCGTGATACGGATAGAACCCGCTGAACTTCTTCCCGGTATGGAACCAATCGTCGCGGTAATCGCGCAGGAATTCCTGCCAGGCGGTCTCGCCGACGTAATCCACCGCGAATCCGCCGCCGATCGAGACCGACGTGGCCGCCAGGCCCCGCGCCCGTGCCGCCAGGCACCGGTCGATCACGTCCGACGCCTGCCAGGCGCGCGGCGCGACGGCGTAGCCGGTGAGATGGAAGGAGAATCCCTCCATGGTGATTCGGGCGCGATGTTCCACGCACCGATCCAGCGCGAGCGCCAGCTCGGCGTCGTCGAATCCGAAGCGGCTGTGCGGATTCGAGGCCGGGAGCACGCGCAGCAGAATGCGTACGGGGTCGGCGGCGTCGGCGATCGCGACGAGCCGATCCAGTTCGTCGAGCGCGTCGACCGCGATCAGACCGCGATGGCGGGCCGCCAGCCACAGCAGATCATCGGTTTTCGCGGGCCCGGTCACCACCAGATCCTCGCCGCGAACCCCATTGGCCAAGGCGTGCACCAATTCCGGCGCGCTCGCGACATCCACCCCGGCGTTCGCGCCCGCGCAGGCACGCGGCCAGCACGCGGCCTTGTTGGCCTTCTTACCGAAGTAGACCTTGCCGTCCACGCCCGCGGTGACCATGGCGTCGACGAATCCGGCGAGGTTCACGGTGAACTGGTCGGGATGCAGCACATGAAAAGGGCCGCCGCCCACCGCGTCGGCGATATCGCCGAGCGCGGCGGGGTCGGCGTAGACGCGCCGCACCCACTCCGGCTCACGTGCCGGTAGCGGGTGGGCGGCCTGTGTCACTTCCACAGTCGTAGCTCCTGTCCACGGCCCGCTTCGATGGCGCGGGTGGCCAATGCGTGTCCCACGGCGATATCGGTGACGACGAGACCGCTGTTGTAGGCGAATACCCGATCATCGGGTGTTCCACGGCCGAATCCGTCGCCCGCGAGGATGTGCGGCAGTTCGGCGTCGACCGGTCGCAGCGATCCGTTCGAATCCGCCAGATACTTTCCGGTGACGGCCAACTGGCTCGCGCTGGTGGCGATGGCGTAGTCGGCGTCGAGCAGGGCCGAATCGGCGACGCCGTATCCGACGTCGACCAGTACCGCGCCGGGTTTGAGGGAATTCGTCCGGATCTTGACCTCGGTGGCGGGGCCAGAGGCGGCCAGCACGATATCGGCCTCGATCGCCGCGCCGTACGGATCGGTGACGATCTCGATCGTGCGGTCCGGGTGATGCCCGGCGAATACCTCCAGTACCGCGGCGATCCCGGCCTCGTGGGTTCCGTACAGCATCAGATGGTCCAGATCGGGCAATACCGACAGCAGATACGGCAGCGCTTGGCGCCCCTGGGTACCGGTTCCGATCAGCAGCGCCGACCGCGCGGTGGGCGCGGCGCTCGCCTCGGCGAGCAGCGCGGTCGCCGCCGGTGTGCGCAACGCGCCGATCCTGGCGCAGTCCATCAGCGCGATGGGAACGCCGGTCTCGTCGTCGTAGAGCGTGATGGTCGTGTAGTAGTTCTTCTCACCACGCCCCTTCTCCTGTTTGTACGAGGTCTTGAAGGCGACGACCTTCCTCGACCCGTCGTAGCCGAGCATCGAATACGAGATCGAATCCCGATCCGGAACCGGTAGCGCGATCTTGGCCGGATTGCGCGAGTGCCCCTGCGCCAGGGTCACATAGACATCGCGCACGGAGGCGATCACTTCGGCGGGGGTTATGGCGATATCTACCAGATCATTACGCGTGAGCACGCGCAGCGGCATGTCAGTCATTTCGACTCCAAACAGAGATATTCGACCTGCTGACCGTATCCGTTCTCGTCGAGTTCCGTGACCGGACGGGGCCTATCCGGCATGGCGATATTCACCCGCTTCAGCCACCGATCGGTGCCGTCGAAACGCGCCGTGAACGGAACTCGTCCGTGCACCACCACGTCGTTGTCGACGATGGCGACATCACCGGGTTCGAGCACGACACGCCTGCCGACACGCTCGAGTTCCTCGCTCAATCGCCGATATGCCGCTTCATATTCCGGGTCGGCCTCGGTCCACGGCGTGAAATCCGGGTCGTAGCGCAGACACAGCCCGTCCGACCGTTCCCACAGTGTCGGAATCGGACCGGCGGGCCCCCACCGTTCCATATCCCCGTAGGTGAGGTCGGGCATGATCGGAATGGTCGGACGCAGGAGTGTCTCGCGATCGGCGGGCGAGAGTTCGACATCGCGCACCGAGGAGATGGTGGTCGCCACCGCGTCCACATTGCGAATACAGCTGAGCAGGAACACATGCGAGCGATGCGGATGGAAGGCGTCCTCGGTGTGCGGACTCAGCAGCAGCGAACTGCTCGCCCCGGTCTGCACGTTCTCGTAGCCGCGCGCGGGCATGACGTTGTTCACCAGCCGCCCTTCCTGCTGACCGCGCCAACCGAAGGGACGGCCGATCATGCTGCCGAGCAACAGCATCTGCAGGTCCGTCGGCAGGCTCGCGGCCTCGTCGACGGCCGACCAGATGGGCGGGGTGCGGCCCAGCGATCGCTCGTCGACGAACAGTCCGCGGACCACGCAGATACCGCTGTCGGTCGCCGGCGGGCGGATCTTCTCGCGCAACTCGCCGTCCATATTCGCGGCGAATGCCGAGATCGCTTGTCTACAGCGAGGATTGGACAGCGAGCCGTATGCCGCCGCCAGCGTCGTCCCGAGCTCGTGCAGCATGGCCCGCGATCTCGTGCCGAGCGTCCGGATCTCGAGCGGACGAACCGCGCTGTCCACCGCAGACGACATCCTGAAATCTCCCTTCGCGAGGCACGCCGCGGGCCGCGGTTCGTGTGGTCTTTCGGCTGTGCGCGCAAAACTGGTGGCGGGTCGGGACGTAGGACTCCACCGGCACATCGAGAACGGTCACGAGACTATCCGAGGGTCATACGGTTAGGCAAGGCATCCCTAACCAGGAAACGATCTTTCGTGATCATCCGAATCGCCTCTCTCCCAACGATGTTCATCCATGATATGGACGCGTGCGTAGCACGCGCGGTCGTTCACAGGATGCGCGAGAGCCGAAGAGCGATCGAGAGGGGCTCCGCGCCGCGATCCCGATCAGTAAAGCAAGCGGCTCCGCCCCCTCCGTCGGCCCCCCTCGCAATTCCCTCGGGCCGCGCGTACGGGATTCGCCTGTCCCGAGAGTTCGGTACGGCCACAACCTTTTTCGACCACGCCGGACCCGGGGACCGATACTGCCGTACCGTGCGGAATCGCCGTCGCACTGCTCTAGGGTGTCGGGCATGACGGACATGGCGAAGGCCGCGAAGGAAGCGCCGGATCTCGACGCGTTGCGGGCGGCGGCGACGGCGCTGCGCGCGGAGGAGCTCGACCCCCGATGGCTGGCGAATCTGGTGGGGGCCGAAAGCGGTTCCTGGCCGGAATTCGCCGCACTGGTGCACAGGATCGTGCCCCCGGACGATCGATGGATCGTCGTGGAACTGTGCCGGCGCACACTGACCGCGCCCGGTTCCCGCCTCGAACTCGACAAGGACACCCGCGTCGGGAAGCCGTTCTTCCACCACGGGGATCTGGTCGTCGCGGGTGACCTGCGGGTGGTCGGGCCGTTCCTCGTCACCGGATCGGTGACGGTGCGGAACGTGTTCACGGATTCGGGCCCGGACTCCGCGGTGATGATCGGAGACGGCCTGCGTGCCCGCGCCGTCTACACCGACGGTGAGATGTATGTGAGCGGCACGATCTCGGCCGAGATCGTCTACTGCTACTACAACGACCACACCCTCGAGGCGAAGGCGATCGAGGCCGGGCTGGTCATCGAGGACGACCACTGCGTCCTCGCCACCGTGCGGGCCGAGCACCATTTCGACATGGACACCTTCCGGCAGGGGTACGGAGAAGGCGTGCAGGACCGACTGCGCGAACTCCTGGCGCCCGAGGTCTTCGTCCACGCGCACGACGACGAGCCGCGCATGGACCACCGGCTGCTGTTCGAGCGTCTGCATCAGGGACTGGAAGTACTCCGACCGGCACCGGCCCACCCCTGAGCCCGCTGTCGATCAGTCGAACTCGTCGGCCGATTCGATCCCGGCGAGTTCGGCTTTCACGACGGTGAAGGCGGTGGCGCTGCTGTACCCGCGGCGGGCCAGCATGCCGACCAAGCGGCGCACCGTCTTGTCGGCGTCGAGATCCCGGGGCATGGTGCGGAGTTTGCGCCGGACCAACTCGGTGGCGCGGGCCGTCTCGTCGTCGGAGGAGATCGCCTCGAGGGCAGGTTCGGCATCGGCCTGCGCGACGCCCTTGCGGCGCAGTTCCTGGGCGAGTGCCTGTCTGCCCTTACCGGAGAACGTGTGCCGGGACTGCACCCATTGTTCGGCGAAGGCCGCGTCGTCGATCAGCCCCACCTCGGTGAGACGTGCCAGTGCCGTCTCGGCGATCTCTTCGGCGTAGCCCTTCTCCGCCAGACGGCGTGCGAGTTCGGCGCGGCTGCGGGCGCGGACAGCGAGCAGGCGAAGACACGCGTCCTTCGCCTGCTCGACCGTCCCGCCCTGCGGGGTGCGTTCGGCACCACGCGCGGATCCGGCCGCCACCGGATCCCCCCGTCGGCCGCCGGATCCTCCCTCGGCGGCCGTCCGGGAGTCATCTGTCGTGAATCGCGCTCGGCGCCCCCGTGCGCGACCAGCGCGAGCGGTGGCCCCGGTCGAGCGTCCCCGCTGCGGATCGGGTTCGCTCGACCGGGCGCCCGCGAAGTCCTGATCGCCCGAACCACCTTCGGCCGACCGGACTGGTCGGTGTTCCCACCCGTGCGTACGGGAAGGGATCGTCTCCTCGGCGACACCGAGTTCGGCCAGACGCCTGCGCATCTCCGAAACGGGATCGGTCGCCGCCGAGTGTGAGCCGGGTCCGTTCGACCGCCCCGCACCCGGACCGGTCTCCGAGGACGCTGTGCTCATGGTCGGTCCTGGATCAGAATTCCGCGGGGACCTCGGCACCGGCCTCCGCCGTCACCACCGCGCCGATACCCAGCTTCTCCTTGATCTTCTTCTCGACCTCGTCGCGGATATCGATGTTCTCGAGCAGGAATTTGCGGGCGTTCTCCTTGCCCTGGCCCAGCTGGTCGCCCTCGTAGGTGTACCAGGAGCCGGACTTGCGGATGAAGCCGTGCTCGACGCCCATATCGATGAGCGAGCCCTCCTTGGAGATGCCGTGGCCGTAGAGGATGTCGAATTCGGCCTGCTTGAACGGCGGCGACACCTTGTTCTTCACGACCTTGACGCGGGTGCGGTTGCCGACCGCGTCGGTGCCGTCCTTGAGGGTTTCGATGCGGCGCACGTCCAGACGCACCGAGGCGTAGAACTTCAGCGCCTTACCACCGGTCGTGGTCTCGGGCGAACCGAACATGACGCCGATCTTCTCGCGCAACTGGTTGATGAAGATGGCGGTGGTACCGGAATTGTTGATCGCGCTGGTCATCTTGCGCAGTGCCTGGCTCATCAGGCGGGCTTGCAGGCCGACGTGACTGTCACCCATCTCGCCCTCGATCTCGGCGCGCGGCACCAAGGCGGCGACGGAGTCGATGACGATGATGTCGATGGCGCCGGAACGGATCAGCATGTCCGCGATCTCGAGGGCCTGCTCACCGGTGTCGGGCTGGGAGACGAGCAGCGCGTCGGTATCGACACCGAGTTTGCGCGCGTAGTCGGGATCGAGCGCGTGCTCGGCATCGATGAAGGCGGCGACACCGCCCGCGGCCTGGGCGTTGGCGACGGCGTGCAGGGCGACGGTGGTCTTACCCGAGGATTCCGGACCGTAGATCTCGACGATGCGGCCACGGGGCAGGCCGCCGATGCCGAGGGCGACGTCGAGGGCGATGGAACCGGTCGGGATCACCGAGATCGGCTGGTGGGCTTCCTCGCCCAGCCGCATGACCGCGCCCTTGCCGAAACTCTTCTCGACCTGGGCCAGCGCCAGTTCGAGCGCCTTGTCGCGGTCGTACGCCTGTGGTGCCATGTCCTGATCCCCTTTTCGCCGGGTGAAGTCTCGTTCTTTGGTTGGCGCCCACATTAGAGGGCGGCACCGACAAGTTCCGGCGCCCAGCTTAAACGAACAGGTGTTCGAGTCAAGTGACGCGGCCGAGATCATTCGCGGCGGTGAAGGACAGATCAGAACAATTCGTCCACCAGGCGGTAGTAGTCCGATCGCCGCCGGTCCGGGTCGGCGAGTCCGTAGGCGCCGAAGAACGCCTCCACCGCCGCGGCGCCGAAATCCTCGCGCAGGTCGCGTTCGGCCAATGCCAGATCGCGGTACCGGTCCGCGACGCCGAGACGGTCCACATCGATCAGGATTCCGCCCTCCAGCACATTGGCCGGGGTGAAATCACCGTGTGTGACAACGAGATCCGACTCGTCGGGGCGTTCGGCGACCAAGCGGCGCAGCAGTTCCTCCGGCGTGCTCCCCGCGTGGTCGTCGTCGAAATCACCGGAATCGACCAGCCCCTCGAGCACATTGCGGCGCGCCAGCACGAGTGTCGCGTCCAGCCCGCTGTCGAACGGGCACCCGGCCGTCGGGAGGGCGTGCAGCTCACGCAACAGCGCGCCGAGGGCCGCGCCGACCGATTCGGCCCGCCTCGACACGGACTCCGCTACAGCGTCCGGCACGGCCCTCCCCGCTCCCGACAGTTCCACCGCATCACCGCCACCGCCACCGCCACCGCCACCGCCATCGGCATCGGCATCGGCATCGGCACAGCGGGCCGAGCCCGCCGCCAGGCTCCGCACTCCCGCGTCGGCGAGGACGAGGACATCCGATTCGAACACGGCGATGTCCGGCACCCGAATTCCATGCTCGCGCAACCAGTTCAGACGCGCGTACTCCGCGACGGCGCCCGGCCCGCGCTTCATCCAGAAGGCGCCGTTCACGCGCACCACCCCGCCGCTCATCCCCTCGTGGTCGTCGGAGAACTCCGGGTTCGCACCGAACAGTGCCGTGATCATCGGCGGCAGCGGTATCCGCGCGTTCTCGACGGTCTCCCACGCGATCCTGGCGGATTCGATCGATTCCGGATCGCCCTCGGCGACCCGCAGGCGCAGCGCTTCTCGCAGCAGCGCCCGCGCGGCCTCGGTGTCGCCCTGTTCGGCCAGGGCCTTGCCCAGATGTTGCGCCGCGGTCGAGAGCACCTCGGGCGCGCGATCGCGCGCCGCGTCCACCGCGCGGCGGTACAGCGCGATCGCGGTGACGGCGTCGCCCCGGTACCGATAGACATCGGCGAGGTTGATCCACACCGTGATGGCGCGGGTTTCGGTGTCGACGGTCTCCAGCGCTCGATCGAGATGGTCGAGCGCCTCCTCGTACCGGCCGAGCAGCATCAACTCGATACCGGTCCGGCGGTAGTCCGCGAAATCACCGGGCGCGGCGGCCGCCACCCGCGCCGCCAGCGCCTCGGGGTCGGCGGGGATCATCCGCTGTCGTTCATCGAAGGCGTACGCGCGCGGGTCCGCGGTCATCGCGTTCGCCTGGGAAATCTCGTCATCGCTCGTCGGCTCCTGCCTCCGTGCTCCGTCTCGTCACCACCGCACCCGCGGCACATCGAATTCGGCGCACAGGGCCCGCCAGACCTCACGCGGGTCGACACCGGCCTCGATCGCGTCCGCCCCGGTACGCCCGAGAGACAGAATCGAATGGTCGTTGAGCAGGGCGTCGCCGCGCGCCACCCCGAACTCGGTATGCAACAGTTCCTGGAATTCGGTCAACCGCACCGTTTTCAAGATACTCGCGTCCGCCTTCGGACTCCGATCCGGATCGCGTAGGTATCGCCCGGGTCGGTCAGCGGTGATCGGCCGTGGTGACGACGCCGTGACAGAGGGCGATCGGGTCGGAGACCTCGCCCGCGCTCTGTGCCGCGCTCTGTGCCGCCGCCGTGTATCGGGGGTCGTCGAGTATCGCGCGCACGGCCGCCCGGACCGCGTCCGCGGTCAACGGCCTGATCAGGATCGAACTGCCCTGGCGGACCGCCCTGTTGGCCAGTTCCCATTGGTCACCGCCGCCCGGGACGGTGATGATCGGAACCCCGGCGATCAGGGATTTCGTGAGCAGGCCGTGGCCGCCGCCACCGATGGTGAGGGCGGCGTGGGTCAGCAGTCGGTCCTGACGGCCCAGACCCGCGGTGGCCCAGGCGGGCAGGTCGGCCGGTGGCGTGTCGAGCATGGAGATCGCGAGACGGACACCGGTGCCGTCGAGGGCCTCCAGCACCGTCTCGACCATTCCGGCGACGCCGGTGTGCGCGGTGGACGGGGCGACCATGACGACCGGACCGTCACCGGGCGGCAGCGCGAGGATCTCCTCGGTGGGCTCCCAGAACAACGGACCGATCAGGTGGGCATTGTCGGGCCAGTCCGGACGTGGCAGTTCGATGGCGGGAATGGTGGCGATGAGCCGCGCGGCGGGACCGGGATCGGTGGCGGGCAGGCCCACGGTCCGCCTGGCCTCCTCGCGCTGGCGTTGCCCGTTGCGGATCGCGCGAGCGGTCATGGTCCGCAGCACACCGTCGCGCATCCGTCCGCGCAGTCCCTCGCCGACGGCGAGTCCGCTGCCGATGGGCGGCAGCGCCTTCGACGGCAGGTACAGCGGATGCGGGGACAGTTCCACCCACGGCACCCCGAGCCGTTCGGCGGCGAGACCACCGCCCGCAGTCAACACGTCCGACACCACCAACTCGGGCAGCATCGCGCTCAGATCGGGCAGGATCTCGGTCGAGATATGCGCGGCGCGTTCGTGGATGCGTTGCCCGGCATCGGCGTCGTCGTCGGTCGCGCGCGGAGCCAGACCCTTGAGTCTGCGTACCGCGATCCCCGCGTTCTTGGCGGTGTCGAACCATCGCGGTCCGGTGAACAGCACCGGATCGTCCCCGGCCGCCAGGAACCGCTCGCACAGCGCCAACGCCGGAAACGCATGCCCGGGATCAGGCCCGGCGACTACGGCAACACGCATTCGCCCAGCCTGCCACACCGGTCCCGCCGGTGACGGCACCCGCCCTCCGGACATCGAGGCGCGAACTCGGAGGGCAACTCAGCCGCCGAAGTGGTACAGCTCGAATCCGACCGCCCGCGCCGCGGGGAAACCTTCCTTCGGGCTCGTCGCCATCTCGACGATCGCGCGCACCTGGGATTCGACGGGTTCCTCGCTCAGGACCTCCAGGTAGCGGCGGTACGCGGCCAGCGACGCCGCCGCCAGGTCGATCGTCGAGGTGACATCGACCGCGTGGGTGGCATTCGGGCCGACCACCGCGGCGTACCGGGCCGACCACGGCGGCGGATCGGACAACTCCGGGAAGATCCATTCGTTGCCCGCGTCGGAGATCGCGTCCAGTCCGGCCCGTCCGACGGCGCGATGATCGGCGCTGTTGACGTACCCGGGAGCCCAGGTCTCACCGAAGTGGAACAGCACCACCATCTCCGGGCGATGACGACGGATCGCGGCGGCCAGATCACGACGCAGAGCCAACGTCTCCTGTACGCGTCCGTCGGGGTGGCCGAGGAATTCGACCTCGCGCACGCCGACCACCTCGGCCGCGGCGATCTCCTCCGCCTCGCGCAGCGGACCCGCCTCGGCGGGCGGCATTCCGGCTATTCCGGCCTCGCCGCTCGTCACGAGTACGTAGCGAATATCTTTTCCCATGCCCGTCCAGCGGGCGACCGCGGCCGCGGCTCCGTACTCGATATCGTCGGGATGCGCGACGATCACGAGCCCGCGCTGCCAGTCCTCGGGTACTTGGTCCACGGTTCCCATTCAAGCAGTGACGAACGGACTTCCGGCGTAATCAGCGGACCGGGCCGACGCGGCGCGACCGGCACTCGCGGCCGGGTTCTCCGCCCAGCGAACTCGCCGGAGTCGCTGCGACGGCGGGCAGCAACCCGGACCGAGCCGTTAGCCGGTGGCCCGCACCCGGCCGGAAAGGGCCTGTCCCTCAGCGTATTCGCGCACTACAGCTTGGTGACGCTCGAGTTGTCCGACCCCGAGATCGCCTTGTACAGCAGGTACAGGCCGAACACCACGACGCTGATCACCAGAATCGGGAACAGTCCCTTGATCAGCGCACCGACGAGGGTGAGCACGATCCAGACGACCGCGACGACACCGATTATCTTCCACAGCATTTCAGCCTCCTGAAGTCTCCGACGATCCGCCGTCCGGCGGTTCGTCACCTCCATGCTGTCAGCGCCGGGTACGTAAATCACCAGCTCACCACCGATATCCGGGTGCAAATCAGGGTTCACCCCTACTCGCCGGTTCCCCGCCGAGCGAGCGTCAAAGGGGCTTTACGGGCCTGAAACGGGGTTACCGAACGGTAGCGGGGCGTTCACCAGGGCGGGCGCAGCTACCATCCGGTCGGTTCCAAGATCGAATCGAGCGAATTCCCGGAAACCGTTGCTACAAAACTCGGCGACTGTCAGGATGTTCCCCAACGGCCGAGATCCACGGCCGCAGGGTGTGAATCAATCGCTTTATCGACTACTTCAGGAACCCTTTTGACATATCCGCATCACACCGGAACGGAGTGTGCCGGGCGGTACCACGAAACGCGGTCGAGTAATACCTCGATCGACGCGTGGGTACGAATTCGCGCCGCGGCAACACTTCCGTTGATATACGCCCACCTATTACCCTGCGTCGGTAGAGATACCGGCGGCCCCGTCTCCACCGGTTCACCGGAATAGCTGTCACGGTTCCCGCAGCGCCGTGCCAGTCGACCGGCCGAACCGCCGCGAACGCGGACCCGGCGGTGCACATGTACCGCCGGGGGCGGAAGTACGCTCGCGGCACAATTCCGATGCACCATTCGATAATTCCCACCGGCTCCTCGCTGGGAGAGGACATACCTCTACACGAGCGAGCGATCGTCTCGGATACCGGCGCCATTCTTCCACTAATTCCGGCAGCCACGATTCCGGACGCACCTCCAGTCGGCCCTCTGCCGCACGGATCAGAGCCTGCGATTATCCGAGAACAATTCGGAATCTCTCTCGCACGGCATTCCGCGAATCAATTTTCGTGATCCCCCGCGAAGAATTCGCGGGTATGCCCGTGGTACGCCGGTCGGCTATCCCGAATACCCTCGCGGCGGTTCGGCGGTCGCGATGACAGGCCGATCGGCGACCTCGGCCAGTGCCTGCGCCCAACCGTCGAGGCGATCGGCCGCGTGCCGCAGATCCGCGACGATGCCGTCGAATCTATAGGCGACAACGGTACTCTCGGGTACCGCGAGAATCGCACCCGCGGCCGTGACGACCTGCTCGTATTCGACGATGCCCGATTCCAGCCGCGTCAGCGCGAAGCGGACGTTCGCCGTCAACGCCTCGGCAGCCTGCGGATTGTTCCGGCCGACCACGCCGAGAGCGTTCTCCATCTGGACGATATCGACGCCGAGCGCGTGCAGGGCGGCCGCGCCGGAATTCGCGGTCTCGACCATGTCGACGAGTTCTTCACTGGGCAGTCGATTCGACGCGCCCAGATGCGCGATCAGACCGTGCAACGCGCGCTCCGCGCCGACCAGACGGGCGATCGGGGCCCGCGCCGCGGAACGCGGGGGCGGCTGTTTGCGCGGCACGAACACCGGATGCGGCAACGGTGTCCCCCGCAAGCGCAGATAACGCCGAGCGCTCAGCGCGGTGCCGGTGACCAGCGCGACGGCGCCACCGCTCAAGAACACCACCGCCCAGGCGGGCGCCGAAACGACCACGAGGCCAACGGCTCCCGCGGTGGTGAGACCGGATACGGTGCCCAGTTGGAAACTACGGCGGCGGGCGCGGCGGCGCTTGCGCAATTCGCGTTCCCGCGGATCGGCCCAACGGCGCACCGCGACCAGCGCGTGCTCCCCCATACCGCGCAACGTGTCCGGCAGTCCGGACGACGACACGGAGTTGACACCCGGGTACGCCACCACGGGCATGTGCTGTGTTTTTCTGCGACTCATCCCTGCACCTCGCTGACACCCGGTTCCATCATGACCGATTTTCCGGTGCCGCGGTGGGGAGACCCCATCGGATCGGGCGGGCGATCCGATGAGAGCGTCGACGGTCCGGGCTGCCGACTCGTGTCAGGTCGCATGCCGAACCGTCCTCTACCGCCGTACCCACCGCCTACTGCTGAGCGGTCTGGCCCTTGTTCATCTGCGGCTGCGCCGGGTTCGCCTGCGGCTGCGCGGGATTGACGGCGGCTTGGCCGTCGCCCGCGGGCAGCGAATCACCGCGCATGGAGGCGCGGATCTGCTCCAGTTTGCTGTGGCCCGCCATCTGGATGCTGGCCTGCTGAACTTCCATCATGCGGCCCTGCACCGAATTCTGGGCCAGCTCGGCCGAGCCGAGCGCGTTCGCGTACCTGCGCTCGATCTTCTCGCGAACCGCGTCCAGGCTCGGGGTGGTACCGGGAGCCGAGAGCGTGGAATCCATCTGCTGCAACGAGGCCGAGACCTGCTCCTGCATCTTCGCCTGCTCGAGTTGGCTGAGCAGTTTGGTGCGCTCGGCGACCTTCTGCTGCAACAGCATCGCGTTCTGCTCGACCGCCTTCTTGGCCTGGGCGGCGGCTTGCAGCGACTGGTCGTGCAGCACCTTCAGGTCCTCGACCGACTGTTCGGCGGTGACCAGCTGCGCGGCGAACGCCTCGGCCGCGTTGGTGTACTGGATCGCCTTCTCGGTATCGCCCGCCGTGGACGCCTGATCGGCGAGCAGGACCGCCTGGCGCGTGTTGGCGTTGAGTTTCTCGACCTCGTCGAGCTGCCGGTTCAGCTTCATCTCCAGCTGACGCTGGTTGCCGATGACCGACGCGGCCTGCTGCGAAAGGGCCTGATGCTGGCGCTGAGCTTCCTCGATAGCCTGCTGAATCTGAACCTTCGGATCCGCGTGCTCCTCGATCTTCGAGTCGAAGAGGGCCATCAGGTACTTCCAGGCCTTGACGAACGGATTAGCCATCGATTGATCCCGCCTCCATCTGATGCACCGCTTCTAGCGGCTCCGGTGCGCGACCGTCACGCACCAGTTGTGCCTATCCTCCACCATGTGGCCCGTCGAACGGACGAACCGACCCGACGGACGCCTACTAGAGAATCTATCCGTTTTTCGCATCGGACCGCAGCGTCGGCACGTCGATCGGGCGTCAGTTGCTCTTCACCAGGACCAGCATGTCCGACTTCGGCGCCGGGATGACGATCCTGGTCTTCTCCGCGATACGCGACGGCCCCGAGGAACGACCCGGCTCGACGGGAGCGGAGCGCCCCGGCTCCGCCGGAGCGGATTCGGCGGGCAGACCCGAATCGACCGACATGCTCGCGCTCGCGGGGGCGAGCGCCGGTTCCGGCTCGGCGGCGGGAGCCGGTTCGGCGGCGGGTCCCTGCGCGGCCCCCGCGCCGACCGACTGCTCGGCGTCCACCGGCACCGCGGCGGCCTCGTCGGCGGGCAGACCGTCGGCGCCTGCCATGATCGTGCTCACATCCCAGAGCACGCGCGACAGCGGCACGTCCAGGGCCGAGCAGATCGCGGCGAGCAGTTCGCTCGACGCCTCCTTGCGGCCGCGCTCGACCTCGGACAGGTAGCCGAGGCTGACCCGCGCCGACGTGGACACCTCGCGCAGGGTTCGGTGCTGGGCGAGACGCGCACGCCGCAGACTGTCCCCGATTGCCTCTCGCAGCAGCGTCATCTCGTTCTCCTTCACCTCGGGCAATCACCGCTTCGGGCAGTCACCGCTGGGGCGGTCACCGGGCCAACGCGCGGCGCGCACCGTTCTTTCTGGCACAACGTCGGACGAGGGTCGGTTGGTTCCCGTCACGATGAACCAGGCGACGACGAGTCAACCCCGGACGCACCGGAGCAGTTCCCGTACCGCGATCTGTGTCGCGGTGAGTCTGATCGTCCACCTGTCACCGGACAGGCGCAACCGAATCACCGCGGCATGCCGCGGACCGGACAGCCCGAGGAAGACGGTGCCGACCGGATGACCGTCCTGCGAATCCGGTCCGGCGACGCCGGTCAGGCCGATCCCCCAGTCCGACCCGCACGCGGTACGCGCCCCGGCCGCCAACTGTCGCGCCGTGCCCGCCGACACCGCCCCCTCGCTCGCCAGCCGATCCGCGTCGACGCCGCCGAGGCTGTGTTTGAGATCGGTGGCGTAGACGACGAGCCCGCCCCGCAGCACCGCACTCGCACCGGGGACCCCGGCGATGGTCGCCGCCACCAGGCCCGCGGTCAACGATTCGGCGGTGGCGACGGTCTCGCCCGCGTCGATGAGCGCGCGCACCAGTTCGGCGGCGGGCGCCGCGGCGGTGAGCGGATCGGTCATCGCCCGCGCGAGCGCGACCCGCCCGCGAACCACACCCTCGCGGCCTGACCGATGTAGTCCAGCCCCGTCACGACGGTCAGGACAAGCGCCGCGTACATCAGGACCGTTCCGGCGGTGGCGGCGGCTCCCGACAGCGGCAGCAGCACCATCGCGATCGCGAGCGATTGCACCAGCGTCTTCAATTTGCCCCCGCGCCCGGCGGGGATGACACCGCGGCGAACCACGGCCAACCGCAGCAGGGTGATGCCGATCTCGCGTCCGCAGATCACCAGGGTGATCCACCAGGGGACGTCACCAAGGGCCGAGAGCCCGATCAGCGCCGACCCGATCAGCGCCTTGTCGGCGATGGGGTCGGCGAGTTTGCCGAAATCGGTGACGAGACCGTATTTGCGCGCGAGTTGCCCGTCGAAACGATCGGTGATCGCGGCGATACCGAACAGCGCCGCCGCGGTGATCCGCCAGCCCGTCTCGTGGCCGTCGCCGGCGAACAGGGCGAGGACGAACAGCGGAACGATCGCGATCCGCGCCATCGTGAGGATATTCGCGATATTCATCAGCGGGACCGCCGCCGGTTCGGCCTGCCCCGGCGCGAGTGTCGGACGCACCGGGACCGCGTACCGCTGACGGTCGATTTCTTCCGGCTGCACGCTCATGCCCTCGCCTCGCCGAAGCTCGGCTCCGGCACGGCGACGCACACGGGCGCCCCCGCTCTCGCGCCGACGGGCCCCACTTCGACCGCGTGTCCCGCGCCGTTTCGCGCCCGGTCGTCGTGCCCGGCGCGATGCGGTGAGCGGAACGACAGGATGTGCGGCACACGATCAGACTATCGGTAACCGGGCCGACTACTCTGCACCCCATGACCTCTCGGGGACCACAGGGTGGTTCGACCAGCGACGCCTATCCGGGCGCGGCACCCGCCGCGCAGCCTGTCATCCCGGTAGTGCGACGCGCGCGAACCTCCGACATCCCCGATATCAAGCGCCTGGTCGACGTCTACGCGGGCCGGATCCTGCTGGAGAAGAGCCTGGTCACACTGTACGAGGCGGTACAGGAGTTCTGGGTCGCCGAACTGGCGGGCAGGATCGTCGGCTGTGGCGCGCTGCACGTGCTGTGGGCCGATCTCGGCGAGGTCCGCACGGTCGCGGTGCACCCCGATGTGAAAGGCCACGGTGTGGGCAGACTCATCGTGGAACGCCTGATCACCGTGGCCAGGGAATTGGAGCTGAGCAGGCTGTTCGTGCTGACCTTCGAGGTGGATTTCTTCAGCAGGCACGGCTTCGCCGAAATCGACGGCACCCCGGTCACCGCCGAGGTCTACGCCGAGATGTGCCGCTCCTACGACACCGGCGTCGCGGAATTCCTCGACCTCAGCTATGTGAAGCCGAACACCCTCGGCAATACTCGAATGCTGCTGACCCTCTGAGACAGGAAGCGACCACCGTGCCGATCTTCGCCGTTCACTACACATACTCCGAGGCCACCCTCCCGGACCGCGACATCCATCGCGGCGACCATCGCGGATGGCTGTTCGGCCTGGTCGACGAGGGCACACTGCTCAGCAGCGGCCCGTATCCCGACGGCTCGGGCGCACTGCTGATCTTCCGGGCCGAGGACGAGGCCGCGCTGAAGGATCTGCTGACCCAGGATCCGTTCGCCCGTCAGGGCCTCGTCGACGCGGTGCGCGCGGTCGAGTGGCTCCCGGTGATGGGCGCGTTCGCGTCCTGATCGGACAGACGACACAGCCCCTCGATCGCGACGATCGAGGGGCTGTCCTTTTCGCGGAGGTCAGGCCTGCGGGGGCGCGCTCACACCGCCGCGCGTCTTGATCAGGCTCGCGACGGTGGCGACGACGAGGATGCCGAGGATCACCCCGAGCGAGACCGGGGTCGAGATCTCCGGTACCGAGATGTGTTCACCGCCGTTGACGAACGGCAGCGTGTTCTCGTGCAGCGCGTGCAGCACCAGTTTCGCGCCGATGAACGCGAGGATCGCGGACAGGCCGTAGGACAGGTACACCAACCGGTCGAGCAGTCCGCCGATGAGGAAGTACAGCTGACGCAGCCCCATCAGCGCGAAGGCGTTCGCCGTGAACACCAGATACGGCTGTTCGGTCAGGCCGTAGATCGCCGGAATGGAGTCGAGCGCGAACAGCAGATCCGCGAATCCGATCGCGAGCAGCGCCAGCAGCAGCGGCGTGACAGCCCGCTTGCCGTCGATACGGGTGACGAGTTTGTCGCCGTCGTATTCGTCGGTGGTGGGCAGAATCCTTTTCGCCAACGCGACGATTCTGCTGTCGCGTTTCTCCTCGACCTCGACCTCGTGGCCGCTGTCCTTGAGCAATTTCACCGCGGTGAAGATGAGAAACGCCCCGAACAGATAGAAGACCCAGCTGAAGGCGTTGATGGCGGCCGCGCCGACGGCGATGAAGACACCGCGCATCACCAGCGCGAGCACGATGCCGATCAGCAGCACCTTCTGCTGGTAGATCCTGGGCACCGCGAAGGTGGTCATGATGATGAGGAAGACGAACAGGTTGTCCACCGAGAGTGCTTTCTCGGTGACGAAACCCGCGTAGTACTCCCCCGCGTAGGTGCTGCCCCATTTCCAGGCGACGAATCCGCCGAACAGCAGCGCGATGCCGATATAGACAGCCGACCAGAATCCCGATTCCTTGAAGGTCGGGTCGTGCGGGGTGCGCACATGGGCGAAGAAATCGAAGACGAACAGGCCGAGGATCACCACGATAGTGATCACCCAGATCAGTGCGGTTACCTGCATGCGGTGGTCCGATCGAAGTTCATGACTGCCATCATGCCCGATTTGTCCGTTCTGGCAACGTTGCGGCCGAGTTGCTGACCATGATTTCACACCCGGCCGATCGTCACCGTCGCGGCATCCCGGTGCCCCGCCTCGGCAGAAACGTCGCGACACCACGTGAAAATGGGTTTCGCGTACCGATTTCGGGTGTTAGCGTCGAACCCGACGAAATCGACCGCCGCACAGGCGGAAACCGAAGGGACCAGGCACATGATCGGGCAAACCGTGCGAGAGCGACAGTCGTCGCCGCGTGGTGTCCGGCGCAGCCGTGCCGCGCTATCGGCCATGTGCTTCGCACGCTCCGGGAGCGGCCTCTGAGGTCTCGATATCGAGCAGACCTGAGACAGGGGTCACTTCGCGGCAAGCGCCGGGAGTGACCCTTTTTCTGTGTACGGGCGCCCTGGCACGCGGATGTGGCTCATCGAGCACACACAGACAATCCCTCGTGGCCCAACTGGCAGAGGCGCCGGCCCTAGGAACCGGTAGATGCGAGTTCGAATCTCGCCGAGGGAACGATCCCGTGCCGAACGCGGGGCAAGCGTCCGTAGCTCGATGGAGAGAGCGATCCCGGGCGCGCCATTGGAGTGTGGTGTAAGGGCAGCACGGCTGATTTTGGTTCAGTCGGTTCAGGTTCGAATCCTGGCACTCCAGCTACGCGTCACCATCGACGCGCGAGGCTCACGCAGGTTCGCCGCCGGGCTCTCATAAGGCCCGGTCGCGTGGTTCGACTCCACGACGAGCTACTCGTCCTCGCCGTCGGCGTCCGGTGCGTCGCCGCCGCGAATACTCCACAGCAGACCGTCGAGCTCGTCGGGTTTGATGAGCACGTCGCGGGCCTTGGACCCTTCGCTGGGTCCGACGACCCCCCTGGTCTCCATCAGATCCATCAGACGGCCCGCTTTGGCGAATCCGACGCGCAGTTTGCGTTGCAGCATCGATGTCGACCCGAATTGCGACGTGACGACCAGTTCCACGGCCTGGAGGAAGACATCGAGATCGTCGCCGATATCGGGATCGACATCCTTCTTCTCGCCCGCCTTCGCCGCGGTCACACCCTCCTGATATTCGGGTTCGGCCTGGTTCTTGCTGAATTCGACGACGCCGTGGATCTCCTCGTCGCTGATGAAAGCACCCTGCAGGCGGGTCGGTTTACCCGCGCCCATCGGCAGGAACAGCGCGTCGCCCATGCCGATCAGCTTCTCGGCGCCCGGTTGATCGAGGATGACGCGGGAGTCGGTCAGCGACGAGGTGGCGAAGGCCAGGCGCGAGGGGACATTGGTCTTGATCAGCCCGGTCACCACGTCGACCGACGGGCGCTGGGTGGCCAGGACCAGGTGGATGCCCGCGGCGCGCGCCTTCTGGGTGATACGGACGATGGCTTCCTCGACATCGCGCGGGGCCGTCATCATGAGGTCGGCGAGTTCGTCGACGATGGCGAGGATGTACGGGTAGGGGCGGTACACCCGTTCGCTGCCGAGCGGCGCGGTGATGGCCCCCGACTTCACCTTCTTGTTGAAGTCGTCGATATGGCGAACCTTGTTGGCCTGCATGTCCTGATAGCGCTGTTCCATCTCCTCGACCAGCCAGGACAACGCGGCCGCGGCCTTCTTGGGCTGGGTGATGATCGGCGTGATCAGGTGCGGAATCCCCTCGTAGGGGGTCAGCTCCACCATCTTGGGGTCGATCAGGATCATCCTGACCTCTTCCGGGGTGGCCCGCTGCAACAGCGACACCAGCATCGAGTTCACGAAACTGGACTTACCGGAACCGGTGGAGCCCGCGACGAGCAGATGCGGCATCTTGGCGAGATTGGCCGACACGAATTCGCCTTCGATGTTCTTGCCGAGCCCGATCACCAACGGATGGTGATCGTTGCGGGTCGACGGCGCCTTGAGGACGTCGGCCAGGCGCACCAGCTCGCGGTCGGAATTCGGGACCTCGATGCCGACGGCGGATTTGCCGGGAATCGGGGCGAGCAGCCGGACGTTCTCGGTGGCGACGGCGTAGGCGATATTGCGGGCCAGCGCGGTGATCTTCTCGACCTTCACGCCCGGACCGAGTTCCACCTCGTACCTGGTGACGGTCGGGCCACGCACGAACCCGGTGACCGCCGCGTCGATCTTGAACTGCACCAGCACCTCGGTGATCGCCTCGATCATCGATTCGTTGGCGGCACTGCGCTTCTTCGGCGGATCGCCGTCGGTGAGCAGGGAAACCGGCGGCAGCGTGTAATCGCCCTCGGTGACCCGATCCGCGACGAATTCTGGTTCTTTCGGCGGGGGCGGGGTCTGGTCGGCGACCTTCGGCGCGGCCCGTTTCCTCGGCGTCGGCTTCGGTGGCGTGGCATCGATCTCGGCGCCGAATTCGGCCGCGGTGGCGATGGTCTTGGCATCGCGCAACGGTGGTTCGCCGAGCGCCTCGGTGACGGCGTTCGGATCGCCGAACTCGTCGGCCGGATAGTTCTCGGTGGGGGTCCGGCCGCGCCTGCGCGTACGGCCGCGGCCGACCGGGAATCCTTCGGCGTCGTAGTTCGCCGGGTCGAATTCGAGTTGTTCACCCTGGTATTCGCCGTATTCGTCACCACCGCTCGCGGTGCCGAAATACTCGCGCAACCGCTGCGGCACCTCACGGACGGTGGTGCCGGTGAGAAGCAGCACGCCGAAGACGATGGCCAGCAACAGAATCGGCACGGCCAGCCACGCGGTGAGTCCGCCCGCCAGCGGACCGCCGACCGCGAAACCGACGAAACCGGCCGCGCGCGAACGACCGTGCGCGTCACCGGGGGCGTCCGCCGCGAGATGCCAGATGCCCAGCAGCGGCAGACCCACGAGCAACCCGCCCAGTACCAGGCGCGGCCTGATCTCCGGGCGCGGCTCGGTGCGCATCAGGATGACCGCGATACCGCAGGCGACGAACGGCAGGGCCGCCGAGGCGGACCCTGAAACGGCGCGGATGCCCTCGTCGACCCAGTGTCCGACCGGGCCACCCGCCGACAGCCAGACCGCGGCCGCGATCACGGCGCTGAGCGCGATCAGCGCGAGCGCGATCCCGTCACGCCGGTGACCGTGTTCGATCTCGCCGGCCTTGCTCAACGTTCGCGTCGCCGCGCCGACCCCGCGCGCGATCATGGTCCAGCCGCTGCCGACGGCACGACTGACCACGGCCAGCGGGGCGGTGTTCGACGCGCGATTGGACGCGCGGGTCGCCGTCCTCGGGGCGGGGCGTCGCGCCGGGGTGGCACGCCCGTTCGGCGCGGTCCCGCGGCGCGGTGCGGCCGAGCGTGGCCGAGCCGCGCCCGCCCTCCCCCGGGCCGCTCCCGCCCGCGCACTGGACGACGTGGTGCTGCGGGGCTTACCTGCCATGGACTCAGGCTAGCCGCAAACGCACCGCTGCGACCATCCGCAACACAGGTATCACGCGCCTCGAGCCCCGGAAGAGGGGCCTTTCGGCGGCTGGCGCCACCCCAGCACAGACCTCGAGACGAACCTAGATCGACCGATCGAGCTCGAGTACCGCGCGTACGGCGTCGGGCTCACCGCGCGTCTCGATGCGTACCTGATCGCGACCGAAGGCGTGCAGCACCAGTTCCGACGGCGCGCCGACCAGCGTCACGACGGGGCCCTGGGCCTTCTTCACCTGCGCCTGCCGACCATCCGGGGTCTCCAGGGCCACCGCGACCGGCGATTTGCGGTAGGCCGCGCGGCCCATCCGGCGGACCATGTTCCACAGGGCGGTCTCGTCGTCCGCGCTCAGTCGGCGCGGCTCCCAACCTGGCGCGGCCCGACGCACGTCCTCGTGGTGGACGAACATCTCACCGAGATTGGCCACGGCGTCGATCGGCTTCAGCGGTGACCACAGCGGCGGGCCGGTGCGGACGAGTTCGAGCAGATCGTCGAACGGTTCGGCAGCGGCCTTGTTCTGCACGGATTCGAGATGTCCGGCGAACGGTTTCAGCATGATGCCGAGCGAGGCATCCGGGCGGCGCTCGCGAACGATCAAGTGCGCGGCCAGATCTCGCACCGTCCACGTCCCGCACAGGGTCGGCGCGTCCGGGCCGACCGCGGACATCGTCTCGACCAGATCCCGACGTTCTCGCTGCGCCATATTCACCTGCCGAACATATCGGATGGCCCACCGTAAAGGCAGCCCCGAACACGCTCGCGGTGAAGATTCACTCGGTTGTCAGGCCGGACGCGGCAACTGTACGTTGACACCTGTCCATCGGGGAATGGACATTCGATGAGAAGGGGCATTCGATTCCGTGAAGAAATTTCTCACGACGGCCGTCGCGGTGGCGGCGGCCGGCGTGGCGCTGGCGACCGCCGCGCCCGCCGCGCAAGCCCAGACCGGGTTCTACGGCGCGATCGCCGTCGGCAGCAACGGCCGATACAGCATCAGCAACAATTACGGCAGCTACAACGCGGCCGAGATCAACGCGGTGAACTCCTGCGGTCCCGGCTGCTCGGTGAGCATCTCCTGGCGCAACGGGTGCGGGGTGCTGGCCAGGTCGAGGACGCACTGGAGCAGCGCGTCGAGCAGCAATTACCCGGCGGCACGCGATACCGCCCTCTCCCGCGTCTACGGCGGTTACGTCGTGAACTGGCGTTGCACACAGGGCTATTCGAGCTGATCGAGCCGATACCGCCGATCGCCGCCCGTTCCGGGTGCGGCGAATTACTTTCACACCAGGGGAATTTCGTGAAACTTCGCTCGGTACGCGCCGTCGTGGCCGTACTCACCATCGGCGCGGCCGTCGGCCTCGCCGCGTGCTCCTCCTCCGACGGCGGGGACTCCGGCGCGTCGCCCGCCACCACCTCGGCCGTGAACAACTTCGAATCGGGTAAGAGCCAGGACGCGCTCATCGAGGGCGAGGCGCCGACCTCGACCACACCGCCGAATCTGGCGAAACCGACGGCCGAGGAACTCAATACCCGTATCAACCGGGCCTTCGATCCGACGGTCGGCGCCGAGGAGAAGACCGCCTGGGTGCAGGATGCCGAACGGGATCCGCAACTGGTCGACAAACTCGTCGACGCCGCCGAGCGCAACAACGTGAAGGTGACGATCACCGGCGTGCAGAATCCCGTCGACGGGAAATTGAAAGCCGACGCCGACGTCACGATCGACGGTAAACCGGTGCAGGACGCCTTCGTCGAATTCGTCGCGCAGGACGATCAGTGGAAGGTGTCGAACCTGTTCACCTGCAATATCGTGCGGGCGGCGAAACTCGATTCGGCGGCCTGCCAAGCAAGGTAGCGCGCGCGAAAAGGCGCCGGAAGCCTGTGGCTGCGGCGCCTTTTCGCGGTTCGGGTACTCAGACCCCGATGACGGTGGGCACGATCATCGGACGACGGCGATAGGTGTCGGCGACCCAGCGCCCGACCACCCGGCGCACGCCCTGGGCGATGCGGTGGGTCTCGGTGACGCCCTCGCCGGCCAGGCGCAGCAGTTCGGCCTCGACGAGTTCGGCCGCCGCGGTCAGCGCCGTCGGATCGTCGGAGAAACCGCGTCCGCTGACTTCCGGTGTGCTGACCGCCTTTCCGGTGGTCGAGTCGATCGCGACGGTGATCGAGATGAATCCGCCCTCGCCGAGCACCAGGCGATCCGAGAGCGTCGATTCGCCGACATCGCCGACCGAGAGGCCGTCGACGTAGACGTGACCGACCGGAACCCGGCCGACGATCGAGGCGATCCCGTCGACCAGGTCGACCACGACGCCGTCCTCGGCGAGCACCACCCGTTCCTCGGGCACGCCGGTCGCGATCGCGAGCGCGGCATTGGCGCGCAGATGCCGCCATTCGCCGTGCACGGGCATGGCATTGGTCGGGCGCACCGCGTTGTAGAGGTAGAGCAGTTCACCCGCGGACGCGTGACCGGAGACGTGCACCTTCGCGTTCTGCTGGGTGATGACCGTCGCGCCGAGCCGGGCCAGACCGTTGACGACGGCGAATACCGAATTCTCGTTGCCGGGGATCAGCGAGGAGGCCAGCACGACCAGATCGTCGGGGCGGATGTGGATCTGACGGTGATCGCCGCGCGCCATCCGCGACAGTGCCGACAGCGGTTCGCCCTGCGAGCCGGTGGAGATCAGGACCAGCCGGTCACCGGGCAGCGTGGCGGCCACGTCGAGGTCGACCACCACGTTGTCGGGCACCGTCAGGTAGCCGAGATCCTGCGCGATCTGCATATTTCGCACCATCGAGCGGCCGATGAAACACACTCGACGCCCGTACTTCTGGGCCACGTCGACCACCTGCTGGATGCGGTGCACGTGACTGGCGAAGGACGCGACGATGACGCGATGCTTGGCCTTGCCGATCACGGTGTCGAGCACACCGCCGATCTCGCGCTCCGGGGTGACGAAACCCGGCACCTCGGCATTGGTCGAGTCGACCAGGAACAGGTCGACGCCCTCGTCGCCGAGCCGGGAGAATCCGGCCAGGTCGGTCAGGCGGCCGTCGAGCGGCAGCTGATCGAGTTTGATGTCGCCGGTGTGCAGCACGACGCCGGCGGGCGTGCGGATGGCGACGGCGAGCGCGTCCGGGATCGAGTGGTTGACCGCGAAGTACTCGCATTCGAACGGCCCGTGGATGGTGGTCTCACCCTCCACGACCTCGGTGAGCTTGGGATGCAGCCGATGTTCACGGCATTTGGCGGCGACGAGGGCGAGGGTGAACTTGGCGCCGAGCACCGGGATGTCCGAACGCATGCGCAGCAGGAACGGCACCGCGCCGATGTGATCCTCGTGGCCGTGGGTGAGCACGATGGCGACGATGTCGTCCATCCGATTCTCGATCGGCCGGAAGTCGGGCAGGATCAGGTCGACACCGGGCTGCTGGTCCTCGGGGAACAGCACGCCGCAGTCGACGATGAGCAGTTTGCCGCCGTATTCGAAGACCGTCATATTGCGGCCGATCTCGCCGATACCGCCGAGGGCGAACACGCGCAGCCCGTTCTTGGTCAGCTTCGGCGGCGCGCCGAGCCGGTCCTGCGCGGCGACCGGCGGCGGGGCCGGTTGTTCGGCCCGTCCGCGGCCGGATTGCTGGCGGCCGCGCGCCGGGCGGCGCGCGGGCGGCGCGCTCTGCGCGGGGGCGTTGCGATCACCGTCCTGACCGGACTTCTTCGCGACCTTCGAATCGGACTGCCTCCTGCGCCCGGACTTCTCGGCGGGAGTGGATTCGGTCGACGGCTCGGCCACCGCGGCGGTGGGCTCCTGCGCTTGTTCGGCGGGAGCGGCCGCGGGGGGCGGGGCAGGGGCGGCGGCCGGCGGCGGCGCGCCCGCGGCACGGCTCGCGGTACGGCGGGGACGACGGGCCAGGGGCTCACTCATGCGCGGACCTCCACGGCGCTCGGTCGGATATCGGTCACGCTCGTAGTGTCACTGCTCGGACTGTCACTACTCGAATCGCTCACGCCAGCACCCCCGCCAAACGCAGGTCGGCGGCGAGTATGTCGAGTTGTTCGGCATTGGGCATCAACTGCGGCAGACGCGGTTCGCCCACGTCGACGCCGAGCATACGCAGGCCGCCCTTGCTCATGGCGACACCACCCAGACCGGCCATCGCCGCGTTCAGCGGAATCAGGCTCGCGTTGATGCGGCGGGCCCGCTCGACATCGCCGGTGTGATAGGCGTCGAGGAGTTCACGCAACCGCTCGGGCACCAGATGTCCGATGACGCTGATGAATCCGACCGCGCCCACCGAGAGCCAGGGCAGATTCAGGCAGTCGTCACCGGAGTAGAAGGCCAGGCCGGTGCTCGCGATCAGGTCGGCGCCCATGTTCAGATCACCTTTGGCGTCCTTGACCGCGACGATGCGCGGATGTTCGGCGAGGACGCGAATGGTGTCCGGTGCGATGGGCACCATGGATCTCGGTGGAATGTCGTAGAGCGTGACCGGCAGATCGGTGGCGTCGGCGACCGCGGTGAAATGCGCGATCAAGCCGGCCTGGGTCGGCCGCGAGTAGTACGGGGTGACCACGAGCAGGCCGTGCGCGCCCGCCCGCTGCGCGTTGCGCGCGAGTTCGATGGAATGCGCGGTGTCGTAGGTGCCCGCGCCCGCGATGACGGTGGCGCGCGCGCCGACGGCGTCGACGACGGCGCGCAACAGGTCGGCTTTCTCCGATTCGGTGGTCGTCGGCGATTCCCCCGTGGTCCCGGAGATCGCGAGCAGATCGACACCGCGATCGACCAGGCGAGCGGCCAAGGCCACCCCGGCATCGACATCGAGCTTGCCGTCGGCACTGAAGGGGGTCACCATCGCGACACCTACCGTGCCGGACGCGCGCAGCTCCGTTGGCGTCGATTCACCGTTCGTCATGGTCAGAAAGGTTACCCGCTCTGATGGGCGCACTCGACATCCAAGTCCGCCGACGGGTCGGCGGGCGCACGTGATTCGCCTCCCATTTGCTGTCCGATGACATCAATTCCGACCTTGCGTGACATCAGATATGACATCACAATGGCGTCATGGATCTGAACAAGTACACCGCCCGCCTCCGCGAGGATCTCATCGCCGCGGCGGCGCTCGGCGACGAGAAGACGCAGGCCACGGCCGCGGCGCTGGCAGCGGCGACGGAAAGTTCGGCGCGGCTCGCCCTGCTGGCCGCACTGTCCGATCTGGCCACCGAGGTCAGCGCGGCGCTCGGCGACCGCACCGTGCACGTCTCGGTGAACGGCACGGACGCGACGGTCGATGTCCGCAAGAATCCGGGCGGTGAGGAGCATCAGACCTTCGAGGAGATGACCGGCGACATCAGTCGCGTCACCCTTCGGATGGTCGAGCAGCTCAAGGCCAAGGCCGAGGAGGCCGCCGCCCAGAGCGGGGTCTCACTGAACTCGTGGCTGTCCACCGCGGTCTCCGGAGCGCTCAAGGACCAGATGCGCGGCTACGGACCCAAACGCGATATCTGAGATTCGGTTCGCCCGCGGTCAGAGCAGCGGCGCGAGATCGCCGCGCTCACCGAACACGATGTCGTCGAGTTCGAGCCAGTCCGCCATCTCACGCAGCGAATCCCGCAACGCGGCGGCGGTTTCCGCGGTGCCGTGCCCGGGTTCGGCGAAGGCGCCCGGCACCAGCAGCCGCCCCGTCGCACGTTCGGCGCGCAGGTCGACCCGGCCGACGAGTTCACCGTCGAGCAGGAACGGGAAGACGTAGTACCCGTGCACCCGTTTGTGTTCGGGGGTGTAGATCTCGATGCGGTAGTGGAAGTCGAAGATCCGCTCGATGCGGGGACGGCAGAAGACCAGCGGATCGAAGGGGCACAGCAGGGCGGCGCCCTCGATCCGACGCGGCGTCGCGGCGCCCGCGCGCAGGTAGGCGGGTTTGTCCCAGCCCGCGACCTCCACCGGTTCCAGTTCGCCCTCGGCCACCAGTTCGGCGATCGCGGGCAGGGTCTGGGATCGCTGGAGACGGTAGTAGTCACGCAGATCCGATTCGGTGCCGATGCCGTGCGCGGTGGCCGCGCGCAACACGAGTTCGCGGACCGCGTCCGGCTCGGGAATCTCGCGCGCCGCGATCTCCGGGGGAACGACACGTTCGGTCAGGTCGTAGTGACGGGCGAAGCCGACCCGCTTCGGCACCGAGAGTTCACCGGCGGCGAAGAGCTGTTCGCAGATCAGTTTGGTATCGCTGAGATTCCACCACGAGCCCTTGCGTTTCGGTTTGTCCAGCTCGAGATGACGTTCCACCTCGCTCGCCGTCGACGGGCCGACGTCGGCGACGACGTCCAGAATGTCCTTGCCCAGGGTGGGATTGCGTTCGACCACGGTGCGCGCCGATCCCCAGCGGCCGTTGCGGTACTGCGCCATCCGCCACCGGAACAGCGGCCAATCCTCGACCGGAAGCAGCGCCGCCTCGTGGGCCCAGTACTCCACGAGTTGCCTGGGCCGCCGCGCGGAATCCGACCAGGCCGCCTCGTCGAGCAGCGCGCGGTCGTAGGCGCCGATTCTGGCGAAGATCGGCGCGTAGTGCGCGCGCACGACGGCCGAGACCGAATCCAGTTGCAACACCTGGGTTCTGGCCAGCACATCCAGGACCGTCCGGCGCGTGTTGACCGCGGGCCTGCGCCTGCCGAAGCCCTGTGCCGCCACCGCAGTCCGGCGCGCCGCCGCCGCCGTCATCTTCCGCATCCGGGCAGGATGCCACGAGGGTCCGACACGTTCGGCGGCTGAGAACCGGATCGGCCGACGAGCCGGCGCTCACGTGGTGACCGATACCTCACCCGCGGCGTCGATTTCGGTCCGTCGATCGGCGTCGGAGGCGTTCGCCAGCACCGTCGCGAGGATCCGGCGTCCCATCGGCAGCACCCGTACCGTCACCGAACCGGTGTTCGCCGCGTCGAGTTCCCGCGTCGCGGCGTCGATCACCCGCTGACGTACCCACCGTGGCACACCGGCGAAACCACCGTCGTCGAGCAGTACCACCTCGACCCCGCGCGAGCGCGCCCCCCGCGCCGCGCTGCTCAATTCGTCGGTCACCAGCTGCGGCGCACGCAGGCCGTCGCGTAGTTCGGCCTCGAGCAGGCGACACTGCTCGCGTTCGGACGCGGTGAGTTCGACACCGTCGGCGATACGTTCCAGGATCGGCCGCGCCACCTTGTCCAGTCGGGCGAGTTGCCGGGCGCGTTCGCCGTTCTCGGCGGCCATGGTCGCCTCCGCGGCGGCCCGCAGGGTGGCCTCCTCGCGCAACAACCGCAGCGAACGCTGCGTCGGGCGCATGATCGCCGCGCACACCGAAACCCCGGCAACGGTCGCCACCGGGACCACCGATCCGGCGATCACCCCGACCCGCAGACCGGCGACGAGTCCGACCATCGCGACCACGAGCGCGATACCGGCGACACCGAGCCAGGCGGCGCCGACACGACCGCGCAGTACGAGCACGGCGAGCACATAGGAGGAAGCGAAGGCGGTCCACACCGGTTCGGCCCACCCCGTCTCGATCTCGAGCGTGGTCAGCACCGTCGCGATCGGGCCGGAGGCCGCGACGAACACCGTCGCGGGAACCGGCAGCGGATCCACCGGAATCACCAGCACGAGGGCCCCCGCCGAGGTGAGCAGCCCGATCGCGGCCACGACGGCGGGGAACGGCGCGTTCTCGAAGTTGCGGACCATGTACAGCACGATCGTCACCTCGAGCACCACCAGGAACAGCCACGCCGCCCGATCGCGCAGGCCGAGCAGATCGCGCAGCCCGAACTCGGTGTCGGTGTCAGCCATCGCCACCCCAGACCAGGGTCACCGTCGTTCCCTCACCCGGACTCGATTCCACGAAACCCGCACCACCCGCCAGTTGCCGCATCCGGCCCAGAATGCTGACCGAGACGCCGAGCCGATCGGCGGGCACCTTGCCCAGGTCGAAACCCGCGCCGTCGTCGCGGAACACCACGCGGATACCGCCCGCGCTGACCGTCACCGTCACGGTGCGCCGCAACGCCCGGCCCGGCACGGTGGCGTGACGCAGGCTGTTGCGCACCGCCTCGGCCAGTGCGGCGGCGATGGTGCCCGCCGTATGCACCGGCAGTCGCAGATCGTCGAAACCCGCCCAGCGTCTGGCGGTGAATTCGATACCCGAGTTGACCTCGTGCACCGCGGCGCGCAGGAAGTGCACGGCGGAGTGGGCGTTGAGCAGATCCGGTTCGATATCGCTGCCGCGCGCCGCCTCCAATTGGGTCAGCGTGCGCTCGGCCTGCCCGCGCAGCACCGGGGATTCGGTCCCGGCCCGCGAGGCGTCCAGCAGGGTGGAGAGCACCGCGTCGTGGATGAGGGCGGCGAAGCGCGCGCGCTCGCGGTCCCTGGCCGCTGCCCCCGCGGCGGCGGCCGCCCTGCTGCTCGCGATCGCCGACTCCCGGTCGACGCGCGCGGCGGCGGCCCTGGCGTAGATCGCACACCACAGGAACAGCGCGCACAGCCCGGCCGCCCTGGCGAAATCGCCCGCGAGCGACCAGAAGTCCTCCTGCGGGAAAACCGCCCTGTTGGCCAGGGCGGCCAGCACCGATCCGACGACCACGTAACCGATCGCGGGCGACGGACGCCAGGCGAGCGCCGCTGCCAGCACACCGAGCGCGAACACCCGGTACAGGTACAGCGACGTGGTGTGGCCTGGCATCTCCTGGTAGACCACGGGCGCGATCGCCAAGGCGACCAGATAGCTGATCGCGGCGGCCGCCGCCACAGCCTGGATCGTCGCCCTGGTCCTCCTGATGGAGACCATCGCGAGCACCGGAAACAGCCCGAAGGCCAGCACCGCCACCGCGACGGTCCATCCGAGCGACGCGAACCGGCTCTGATCGATGATCTCGGGAATCTCGACCACCGCGGCGATCACCCCGGCCAGCCCGAAGATCGAGCCGAGTCTGCGCAGGATGCGGTCGGCCGCGGCCTCGTCCTTCGTGCGTTCCGCCAGCGCGGCCAGACCGCGCCACCACCGCGCCGTACGCACCGGATCGACCGAGGCCACACTCGCCGCGGGCACGTCGTCCAGTGTGCCGAACGCGGTCATCCGCGCGGATGCCGCTCGGGAACCGGTAACCAACCGTCCTCGACGGCCCTCTTGTACAGGTCGGTCTTGGTGGGCGCGGGTCTGCCCGCGTCGGCGTACTTCTGCCTGATACGTCCCAGGTAATCGTTGACGGTCTGCTCCGACAACCCGGTCAGCCGCGCCACCCTCGACGCCTTCTCGCCGGAGGCGTACAGCGTCAGCACTTCCTCCTGGCGCGGGCTCAGCCCGACATTCGACAACTGCGGGTCGCCGTCGATGGCCGCGGCCCAGTCTGTGGTGATCACCTGTTCGCCGGACGCGGCACGCCGCACCGCCGCGACCACCGTCGGGACATCCTCGGATTTGCGCACCACACCGAGCACACCGGCGCTGGCGGCGGCGCGCACCAGGAAGGCGTTGTCGGCACCGGTGAACACCAGCACTTCGACGCCGCGTTCGCGCAGCGCGCGCACGTTGTCCTCCGGCGACGAGCCGTCCGCCAGGCGCAGATCCAGCACCACCAGATCCAGATCCACCGTGGCCGAATCGCTCTCGGCCGAGGCGAGCAGTTCCGGCACGGTCCCCGCGGTCAGCACCAGATCCAGATCCGGTTCCGGCGACAGCATCGCGGCCAGTCCGATCGCGACGGATTCGTGATCTTCGACCAGCCCGATCCGTCGCGGTGCGCTCTCGCCCCCTTCGGCCCACATCACCTCGACACTCCATCCCGAGCGCATCCCGCGCCCACCGCTCCGACGTCACCACGCAGTATGACGGTCGGACGGGGTCCATGGTCAGACACCAGAAATCGGGGGTACGCGCCGGTCACCGGGCTCGAGCCGGTTCCGGGCGCACGGACACTCAGTCCATCAACTGCGCGGCGAGCGTCGCGCCCAGATTCCAGCACGCCTCGAGATCGGCCTTGGTCGGCTTGCCCGACACCACCACGTAGTCGGCGGCCCGCACCCAGCCCAATCCGGTCGTGATGGACGTGACGCCCTTCTCGGCACCCTCGGTGCCCTCGTTGCCGTGGAGGTAGAGGCCGAACGGGCGACCCCGCGTCGAATCGAGGCACGGGTAGTAGACGACGTCGAAGGCGTGCTTGAGCGCACCGCTCATGTAGCCGAGGTTGGCGGGGGTGCCGAGCAGGTAACCGTCGGCCTCGAGCACGTCGGTCGGCGTCACCGCCAGCGCGGCCCGGCGCACGACTTCCACCCCCTCGATCTCCGGGTCGGTCGCGCCGGAGATCACCGACTCGAACATCTCCTGCGTGAACGGAGACGGGGTGTGGTGGATGATCAGCAGCCGGGCCATGGCCTATCCCTCGTGTTCGAGCCGTTCCAGGGCGACCGCGCGACGCATGGTGTCGCGGGCGCGACGGCGGTCACCGGCGTAGTCGTAGGCGCGGGCCAGGCGGTAGGAGCTGCGCCAGTTGTCAGGGTCGGCCTCCCATTCGCGTGTGACCCGGTCGAACAGTTCGTCGGCCGCCGCCCGTTCGATCCGTCCGGACGGGCGGACCGGTAACTGCGAGACGTCGACCTCCAGACCTTCGGCGACGGCCCTGCGGGCCAGCCGCTGATGGTCGAGCGCCGCGCGCACCGTGGCCCAGACGATCCAGACCCCGACCAGGGGCAGGATCAGGACACCGATACCGATGGCGACGGCGGCGAACCCACCGGAACCGATGAGGCTCACGGCGATCCGGCCGAGCAGCAGGAAGTAGAAGCCGAGGATCAGGACCAGCACCGTGATCAGTCCGACGACGACACGGACATCGTCCTTGCGTCCGGATTCCCCCGGCGCGGGGACCGGCGTCTCCTCCTCCGGCTGATCAGCCACGATCACTCCGGGCGAGGGTTCGGCCGATGGCGACGACGCCGATGAGCGCACGGTCGCGGAGTCCGATCGGCGCCGACGACGTGCCGGGCGATCCGATCACAGGTCCAGGAAGGGGTCGAGGCCGACGGTCAGGCCGGGACGTTTCGCGATCTCGCGCACACCGAGCAGGACGCCGGGGGCGAAGGACGAGCGGTCGATGGAATCGTGGCGGATGGTGAGCGTCTCGCCCTGGGTGCCGAACAGCACTTCCTGGTGGGCGACGAGTCCGGCCAGGCGTACCGAATGCACGCGCACGCCGTCCACGTCCGCGCCACGCGCGCCGTCGAGTTCGGTGCTCGTCGCGTCGGGACCGATCCCGACGCCCGCGCGTTTACGCGCCTCGGCGACGAGCCCGGCGGTGCGGTAGGCGGTCCCCGACGGCGCGTCGGCCTTGTTCGGGTGATGCAGTTCGATGACCTCGACCGATTCGAAGAAGCGAGCGGCCTGTTCGGCGAAACGCATGGACAGCACCGCGCCGATCGCGAAATTCGGGGCGATGAGCACACCGGTGTCCGGGCGATCGGCCAGCCAGCCGCGCACCCGATCCAGCCGGGCGGCGTCGAATCCGGTGGTGCCGACCACCGCGTGGATGCCGTGTTCGACCAGGAATTCGAGATTCCCCATGACGACGTCCGGGTGGGTGAAGTCGACGACCACCTGGGTGCCGGATTCGGTGAACGCCTCGAGCGCATCGTCCTTGTCGACGGTGGCGACCAGTTCCAGATCCGCGGCCGCGCGCACCGCCGCACAGATCGCCTGACCGACTTTGCCCTGTGCTCCCAGCACTCCGACCCGAATGGTCACCGCACCTCCTCGTTTCGCTGGCGTTCCCTCAGCCTAATTGGGTACACACCGCGAACGGTCGCCGCCCTTCTGTGATCCGCGACGCGGCGCTGGGCCGTCCCCGACCCAACACCGAGGGACCGCGGTGATCTGATCACCGCGCGCCCTACCCCGCCGGCGCGGCCTTCACTCGAAGACGATCACCTGGCGCAACGCGTGCCCGGCCGCGAGTTCGTCCATCGCGTGATTGATCTGTCCGAGCCCGATATGCGACGACACCAGCCGCTCGACCGGCAGCCTGCCCTCGCGCCACATGCGGACGTATTCGGGGATGTCGCGCGCGGGCACCGCCGATCCCAGGTAGCTGCCGACGATCGAACGCCCCTGGGCGACCAGCGCCAACGGCGAGATACTCGCCGTGGCGTCGGGCGCGGGCAGGCCGACGGTGACGGTGGTGCCGCCCGCGGCGGTGGCGGCGACCGCGGTCTCGAAGGCACGGATATTGCCCGCCGCCTCGATGACGATCTCCGCCTGCACGCCCTGTTCGGCCAGTTCCGCCGGGGTGTAGGCGGCCGTCGCGCCCAGTTCCTTCGCCAGCGCGAGTTTCTCCGGCACCGTGTCGACGGCGATCACCTCGCCGCCGAGCGAGACGCCGACCAGGACCGCGGCCATCCCGACACCGCCGAGCCCGACCACCATGACCCGGTCGCCGGGGCCGGGCGGTGCGGAATTCAGCAGCGCACCGCCCCCGGTGAGTACCGCGCAACCGAGTACCGCGGCCACCTCCGGCGGGACGTCGTCGTCGACGGGCACCACCGAACGGCGATCGACCACCGCGTGCGTCGCGAACGCGGAGACCCCGAGATGGTGATGGACCTCCGTGCCGTCACGGTGCAACCTGCTGCCGCCGTTGAGCAACTCACCGGCATTGTTGGCGACACTGCCCGGACCGCACGGCGTACGGCCGTTGCTCGCGCAGCCCGCGCATTCGCCGCAGCGCGGCAGGAAGGTCATCACGACCCGCTGTCCCACGGCGATATCGCTGTCCCCAGGCCCGACGGCCTCGACACGACCCGCCGCCTCGTGTCCGAGCAGCATCGGCACCGGCCGCACCCGGTTCCCGTCGACCACGGACAGATCCGAATGGCACAACCCGGCCGCTTCGATGCGAACCAACAGTTCACCCGGTCCCGGATCACCGAGCTCCAGATCGCACACCGTGATCGGCGTCGAATCGGCGAACGGCGCGGGCGCCGCGATCCGCTCCAGAACAGCACCACGAATCCTCATTCCTGCGACGCTACCGCGCGCCCACGACGTGCGAACACACACCGTCGAAGTACCCTCGCGTACCGCCGCAAGCCGCTGTCGAGCGTCGACAGCTGGCGGACTCCGGGGTGGACGACTACCATCGTCGGCCGTGACGGTGCTCCTGTAGGCCGCCTTGTACCGAGCCCAGGGTCGGGGCCGTCACGACACGAGGAGAAATCCCTTGTCGGTACAGTTCAACCACACGATTGTCGGATGCCGCGACAACCGGGTGTCCGCGGAATTCTGGTCGGACATACTGGGTTTGGATATCGCGGGCGAATGGGGCCCGTTCGTCGCGGTTCCCGCCGCGAACGGCGTGACCTTCGATTTCGCGAATGTCCCTCCGGATGCGGAGATCCCACCCCAGCACTACGCCTTCCTGATCTCCGAAGCCGAATTCGACGCGGCATACGCCAAGATCCAGCGCTACCGGCTCGAGCATTGGGCCGATCCACATCAGCGCGGTGTCGGCGAGATCAACCACAACGACGGCGGACGCGGCGTGTATTTCCTCGACCCGAGCGGTCACTTCATGGAGATCATCACGGTGCCCTACGGCGGTGTCCCGGCGTAGTCGCCGATCGGATTCAGGTCGTCGGCGCGGGCGTCGGCGGCCAGGGATCCGGCGTGACGGTGACCGGTTTGCGCGACGGATTGTCGTCCCAGTCGAAGCGGACCCCCACCCATGCCTTCGGGCGGTCGAAATCGGTCGCGCCCGAGGAGAAACGGGTGCCGAGAAAGGAGATGTCGCCGAAGAAGTCGGCGCCGAGAAAAGTGGCGGCGCGGCCGGCGAAGGCCGCGTCCGCGAAGGAGACGGTGCCGTGTAATTCGGCTGCGACGAAATCGATCTCGTGGGTTCCGCGACTCCGGATCCGCCCCGCCGTACCGAACCGTGTCCGACCGAAGTCGGTGGTCCCGGTGAAGAACCGGGCGGCGGCGAACACGATGCGCCGACCCGTGAATTCGGCGTTGTCGAACCGCAGGTGCGCACCGTCGAAGGTGGCGTGCTCGAAGGAGATCAGATCACCGCCGAAGTGCGCGGCCTGGAACGAGGCGTGAGCGCCAGAGAAGGCCGTCCCGTCGAACGTCGTCCGCGCGCCGAGGAACCGGGCGTCGGCGAAGGATGTCGCGGCGGTCGAGAACTTCGCGCCGTCGAAGGTGGTTCGCGCCGCGCGGAATTCGGCGTCGACGAATTTCGCTTCCCCGCCCTCGAACGCGGCGTCGCGGAAGGTGAGGTGCGCGCCGGTGAATCGCACTCGGCGGAAATCGCTGTCGCCGAGGAATTTCGCTCCGGTGAAGGTCGTGCGGCGACCGCCGAATTCGACCGCCTCGAAGTTCACGTTCTCGAAGACCGCGCCGGTGAGATCGATATCGCACCCCGACCAGGACACCTCGGAATAACGGCGCAGATGCTGGGCGAGCACCCGGACGACGGCCGAGCGCACCTCACGATCGTTCTGGCGGTGCTGATAGGTCCGTTCGACCTTGGTCCCGGCCTCGTCCACCGTCTCCGACCGGGAGACAAGGTGATTCGCCCCGCTGTCGGGGTCGTAGGGCAGCCGCAGATAGCCGCACAGCACATCGACGCACTGCTGACGCCTGCTCGGCGCGGAGAATTCGTCGGCCACCCCCGCCATCGCGTAGACCCCGGCCAGTCGTATCGCCGGATCGGGATCCCCGAGTTGCCGCGCCGCCGCACCGAACAGTTCGGCGAACCTGCCCCGCTCCTGATCGCGCTGCCTGCGGTATGCCACGACCAGCGCGACCGCGCCGCCGACACCCGCCGTCACCGACAGCGCGATCTTGGTCAGATCCACCTGATTCGGCGGATCCGCTCGCGCGCCGAACCCGAGCCACAACAACCACCAGGTCAGGGCCGCGAAACCCAACCCACCCAGGACCACCGCTGACACCGCGAGCAGTAACGCCGCCCGGTGCAGCCGGTCGGCAGACCGCCCCCATCGCATGAGCCGAATGGTAGCCGGAATGTCACTGTCGGACCACCGCGCCGGTCACGCGGACCGTGTGCGCCGCAATCGAATCGGTCGGCGGGAACCGCCCGGCGCATGTTCCGCCGATGTGCTGACGAGTAGCTGCCGCAGTCACCTCGTCGCGTGAGCACCGAGTGGCCGGGCGGTACGGCGGTAGTCTGCGAACCATGCCCGATACGTGGTCCGATCCGCTCGATCCGGTGACCGAGATCGAGAAGGCGCACGCTCTGCTGGCCACCTGGCTCGGGTCCGAGGCGCCGCGGCAGATCTTCGACGAGTTCGCCCGCACCCTGCACGCCGCGTTCACCATGGTGACGATCGACGGCACCACCGTCGATCGGGCCGATTTGCTGGAGGGCCTGCGGGCCGCGCGGAACTCCCGGCCCGGCGTGGTGATCGAGATCTCGCGGGCGCGGATACTCGTCAGCACCGCGGAACTGGTCGTCGTCCGATTCCTCGAACGCCATCTCCTCGCGGACACCCACACCGACCGTCTGGTCACCGCGGTCCTCAGCGTCGACGAGGTCCGGGGTTTCCGCTGGCGGGCACTCCAGGAGACCGCGGTGGCGGACTGAACCGCGGTCGCGGCAAGCGATCACACCACCGCGGGCACGACCTTCCTGTCACGTCGCAGCCCGAGTCCGGCCGCGACGAGGCACGCGACGGCGACCACGCCGACGAACCACGGGAACACCGACCCCAGCCCCCAGGTGGTCGCGGCCCACCCGGCGAGGATGGTCGGCAGCGCCATGGCCGTGTACGCGAGCAGGTAGTACGCCGACATGGTCTCGCCGCGCTTGTGGTGCGGCACCACCTCCGACAGGTGGCGCAGGGACCCGCCGAATCCCAGGCCGAAGGTCGCGCCGAGCACGACGCCCGCTGCCAGCACCACGACCCCGTTGTGGGTGGCCAGCGCGGGAATCGTGAGTAGCAACGCCGCGGCCATGCCGGTGTCGCCCGCGATGGCGGCGAAGCGAGCGGGCACCCGCGTGGCGATGAGCTGGACGGTCGCGCCCGCGATCGCGGTGGAGGCCACGACAGCGCCGCCGAAGACCAGATTGTGGATCCCGGTCTGCTGGGCGGCCAGCGACGGATACAGCGACAGCAGCACACCGAGCACCGACCAGGCCGCCATGACCCCGATCGCGGAGAACCAGAAGTCGGCGCGGATCTCCTGCGGGACAGCGGGTCTCGCGATCCTGATCCGCCCCGCCACGCGCGAGGAATGCGGTTCGCGCAGGGCGATCACACCGACCCCGATGATCAGGCAGATCACCGTGATCACCACGTACGGCGTGCGCAGTGGGTACGGGGCGTACTGCGCGAGCAGCGCGGAACCCAGAATCGCCACGGCCATACCGACATTGAAGGCGACCCCGCTGAGCTGCCCGGATCGCGCGCCCCGGTGCGGGCGTAGATCCAGCAGCGCCGCCGCCCCGGAGACCACCGTCGCGCCGACCGCCAACCCGTGCAGCGCCCTGGCCAGGATCAGCATCGGCACCGAATCGGCGAGTACGAAGACGACGAGTCCGGCGATCATGGTGCCGAACGCGCCGACCAGGACCGGCTTGCGTCCGACGACGTCGGAGATCTTGCCCGAGACCAGCACCGCGGCGAGCGCGGCGAACGCGTAGACGGCGAATACGACGGTCGTGGTCAGCGGTGAGAGATGCCATTGCGTCTCATAGATGCCGTAGAGCGGCGCGGGCACGCCCGAGACGCCGAGGGCGACTCCGCTCGCGACGAGAACCAGCGTGTACGCCCAACGCTGGGTGGTCTGTTCGTCCGATTCGTCCACAGCTACCGCCACACTCGCTGTCATGGACCACTCCGATCAGGTAGGTTTGATGATGATCGAACCGGTACCGACGATACATCCGGTTCGACGTTCATCAAACCCCGGAGTGAGGTAGATCATGAGCGATGCTAACGAACAGGCTCCGCCGGTCGCGCCGCTCCCCACCGTTCTGGCCGCGTTGCAGGATCCCGTCCGGCTCGAGATGGTGCGGCGACTCAGCAACGCGGGCGACGCCGTGCGCTGCGCCGCGCTCTACGAGGTCATCAACAAATCGACCGCGACCCACCATTTCAAGATCCTGCGCGAAGCCGGCGTCATCGAACGACTGCTCATCGACGGCCAGACCTGTCAGCGGCTGCGCACCGAAGACCTCGACCGAGCGCTGCCCGGCGTACTCGCCCCCATCGTGGACGCGGCCAACCGCGCCGACGCAGACCGGATCGATGCCGGGTCGAACGGATATCCCGCGGGCGCCCCACGCCGCTGACCGCACCTCGCGCCACGGAACCGACCCGCGTCAGCGGTCACCGGAGGGCGGCGGTGCGGGCGGCACGGTGACGCGAAACGAGGGCATCGTCGGCAGCGGCTTCGGGGTGAATCGCGGAACGGTCGGCCGAGGCAGACGTTCCGTACTGCGGAAGGGCTCCGACCGCAGTTCGTGCGCACCCCACCACATGCCCGCGAGCACCACGGCGGCCACGAGTACCGGAATCCAGCGCGCACGGGGACGCAGATCCGGGTAGAGGGCGAACGCCGACTCCAGCAGCAGGGTGAGAGCGATACCGCACGCCAGGACAACCAGCGCCCAGAATGCCGTCGGCTGGCGCGACCAGGGTCGCAGGGCGGCGATCACTCCGAGCAGGACGATCGCGCCGCCCGTCACGAAGACCAGACTCACGATCGCGTGGGTTGATGCTTCGGCGGCGTCGCGATCGCCCCCGCGACGACCGAGCCAGGTGAGGAAGAACAGCAGGTGCGCGAGTCCCGCGCCGCACGCCGCCGCGAGCAGCAGCACGTAACCGCCGCGCACGGCGGCGGCGGTCCAATCCAGGCGCAGCAGTACGACACCCACTTCGGCGAGCAGACCCGAGAACACGAGAACCAGGAGCGCGACCACCGACGCGGGCCGCCGCAGTCGGCGCGTCAGATAGCCGGGTGGCAACTGCTTGCGCAGTGTGCGGAAGACCCCGAACCAGGCGATCGGGATGACGGCGAACGCGGGTGCGCTCACGTAGCGCAGGCCGCCCGGCCCGATCCACAGCGACGCCACGGTCACCGCGGCGGTGAAGAACCACAGCCACGCCGCCAACCGCATCATGGCCTTCCAGGTGATCGCGGCGAGTCGCAGACGTGCGGTGGTGTGCTCCGGGCGCGCGGCCAGCAGCCCGCGCAGGGTCGCGACGGCCTCGCGCCTGCCGGGTTCGTATTCGGCCCGCATGGCGAGCAGATCCGCGTGCGTCGGATCGGCGCGCAGTCCGGCGTCGACATGTCCGCGCGCTGCGGTCACGTCGGCCATACGCTGGTAGATCTCGGCGACCGCCGCGTGCGTGTCCGCGTCGTCGGGGGCGAGTGCGCTCACCCGCTCCAACACGGCCGCCACCTCGGACTTGTCACGGGAGCGGCGGCGCCCCGGCCCCGACAGGATCACGAAGGCGAGCGCCAGCAGCGCGCCAGGCTCCTCCGGTTCGAGTCGCACCGCCAGCCTGGCATGCCGTAGCGCGTCGTCGTGGCGGTCGAAGATCTCGTAGGCCAAGGCGGCGGTCACGTGCGGACCCGCCCGCCGCGGCGCCACCGCGATCGCCCGACCCGCGTAGCGCAGCGCGTCGTCGAAGCGATCCAGCGAGAAGCTGACATCGGCGATCTCCTCCAGCAGGATCGGATCGTCCGGCGCTTCCACCAACCCGGCGCCCAGCAATTCGCGCGCGTGCTCGAGCCGCCCCAGCTCCCTGGCGACCCGCGCCCGCGCCACCACGGTCTCGGTCTGCCGCATGGTCATCCCCCCGGTCGAATCTCTCCGCACTCCCCGCGGGCACGGTACCGCACCGGATGGACGGGGGCACCGTGCCGCGATCGGGTCGCTCGCCACACGCCGAGGTGTCGACCCGCGCGGGTTCGCGAACGCGGATCACCGCGTCCGGTCGCGGATCAGTTGCCGACCAGACGCCTGACCGCGGCGGGCAATTCGCGGGTCCGCCGGTACGGTCCGGCGACCGAGGCCGCGTAGGGGCGGGAGAGCAGGGTTTTCGCGATCGCGCTCACTTCGTCGGTCGTCACCGCGTCGATACGGGCCAGGGTATCGGAGACGCTGCGGTGGTTGCCGTAGCTCAGTTCACTGCGGCCGATTCGATTCATCCTGGAGGCCGAATCCTCCAGGCCGAGTACCAATCCGCCGCGCAGCGACCCCTTGGCACGGGCGCATTCGGCATCGGTGATGCCGTCGGCGGCGACCTCTTCCAGCACACCGCGCGCGAGCGAGGCGACCTGGCCGAGGTTCTCCGGCTGACATCCGATGTAGACGGAGAACGCCCCGGTGTCGGCGAAGGTGTCGACGCTGGAGTACACCGAGTACGCCAGCCCCCGTTCCTCCCGGATACGTTGGAACAGACGAGAACTCAGCCCGCCACCGACGACGGTGTTCAGTACCGACAACGGCCAGCGCCGCTCCCCCTCGTGCCTGCCGAAGGCCCGGACGCCGAAGGCGAGGTGCGCCTGTTCGCTGTCGCGATGGCTCCGCTCGAGTTCGGGTGCGCGGTTGGGCCGGAACCGGCCCTCACGCCGTCGCGCTGGTTCGGCCGAGGGATCGAGCCGATTCTCGAACGCCCGGTGCACCAGTTCGACGGTGTGGTCGTGTTCGACATTGCCCGCCACCGCGACGACCATCCGGTCCGGCCGGTAGCGCCGCAGATGGAAGGAGCGCAACTGCGCGGCGTGCATCGATTCGATGGATTCGACCGAGCCGATCACCGGACGCCCGATCGGGTGATCGCCGAACAGCGCCGACAGGAACGCGTCGCCGACCAGGTCCTCCGGATCGTCGTCGCGCATGGCGATCTCCTCGAGCACCACCTGACGTTCCACGTCGACATCGGCGGCGCGACACAGCCCGTTGAGCACCACGTCGGAGACCAGATCGACCGCGAGGGGCAGATCCTCGTCGAGGACATGGGCGTAGTAGCAGGTCTGTTCCTTCGCGGTGAACGCGTTGAGTTCACCGCCGACCGCGTCCATCGCTTCGGCGATATCGAGCGCCGAACGGGTCGGCGTCGCCTTGAACAGCAGGTGTTCCAGGAAATGCGCGGCGCCCGCGACGGTGGGGCCCTCGTCGCGCGAACCGACGCCGACCCATACCCCGATCGAGGCCGAGCGCACGCCGGGCACATGTTCGGTGACCACACGCAGGCCACCGGGTAGCACCGTGCGACGGACGCCGGTGTCGGCGCCGTCGGGGCGCAGGGAATCGTCGGAGCGCAACTGGAGTGACGAACCCCCCTGCTCGTCGCGGAGCAGGGGGGTTGCCGTCTTCTTCTTCGTCACAGAGACAAGTACTACTCGGTCCCCGCCGCGCCCGCATCAACCGTTTCGGCGGCAGCGGGCTCCTCGGCGCTGTCGTCGACCGGAACCAGCGAGATCTTGCCGCGATTGTCGATATCGGCGATCTCGACGCGCAGCTTGTCGCCGACGTTGACCACATCCTCGACCTTGGCGACGCGCTTGCCGTTGCCGAGCTTGGAGATGTGGACCAGACCGTCGCGGCCCGGCAGCAGCGAGACGAACGCGCCGAAAGCGGTGGTCTTGACGACCGTGCCCAGGAAACGCTCGCCGACCTTCGGCAGCTGCGGGTTGGCGATGGCGTTGATCGCGTCGATCGCGGCCTGCGCCTTCAGGCCGTCGGTCGCGCCGACGAAGACCGTGCCGTCGTCCTCGATGGAGATGTTGGCGCCGGTCTCCTCGGTGATCTGGTTGATCACCTTGCCCTTGGGGCCGATGACCTCGCCGATCTTGTCGACCGGGATCTTGATCGCGGTGACGCGCGGCGCGTACGGGCTCATCTCGTCCGGGGTGGCGATGGCCTCGGCCATCACGTCCAGGATGGTGGTGCGCGCGTCGTGCGCCTGGCTCAGCGCGCCCGCCAGCACCTGCGAGGGGATGCCGTCGAGCTTGGTGTCGAGCTGCAACGCGGTGACGAAGTCACGGGTGCCCGCGACCTTGAAGTCCATGTCGCCGAAGGCGTCCTCGGCGCCGAGGATGTCGGTCAGCGCCACGTAGCGGACCTCGTCCTCGCCCTTCTCGTTGGTGATGGTGTCGGAGACCAGACCCATCGCGATACCGGCCACCGGGGCCTTGAGCGGCACACCGGCGTTCAGCAGCGACAGGGTCGACGCGCAGACCGAACCCATCGAGGTGGAACCGTTGGAGCTCAACGCCTCCGAGACCTGACGGATGGCGTAGGGGAACTCTTCCTGGCTCGGCAGCACCGGCATCAGCGCACGCTCGGCCAGCGCGCCGTGGCCGATCTCGCGGCGCTTGGGCGAACCGACGCGGCCGGTCTCACCGGTCGAGTACGGCGGGAAGTTGTAGTGGTGCATGTAGCGCTTGGAGGTCTCCGGGCCGAGCGAGTCGACCTGCTGGGCCATCTTCACCATGTCGAGGGTGGTGACGCCCAGGATCTGGGTCTCGCCACGCTCGAACAGCGCCGAACCGTGGGCGCGCGGAACCACCGCGACCTCGGCGGACAGGGCGCGGATATCGGCCAGTCCGCGGCCGTCGATGCGGAAACCGTCGGTGAGGATGCGCTGACGCACCAGCTTCTTGGTGACCGAGCGGAACGCCGCGCCCAGTTCCTTCTCGCGACCGGCGAAATCGTCGCCGAGACGGGAGAGCACGTCGAGTTTGATCTCGTCGGTCTTCGCCTCGCGGGCCTGCTTGTCGGCGATGCTCAGCGCTTCGTTCAGCTCACGCTTGGCGGTGCCCTCCACGGCTTCGAACACGTCGGGGCCGTAGGGCGGGAACAGCGGGAACTCACCGGTCGGCTTGGCGGCCAGTTCGGCGAGGTCGGCCTGCGCGCGGCACAGCCGGGCGATGAACGGCTTGGCCGCCTCGAGTCCCTCGGCGACGACGGCCTCGGTCGGCGCCTGCGCGCCGTCCTCGATCAGCGCGATGACCTTGTCGGTGGCCTCGGCCTCGACCATCATGATCGCGACGTCACCGGATTCGGTGACACGGCCCGCGACGACCATGTCGAACACCGCGCCGTCGAGCTGCTCGACGGTCGGGAACGCGACCCACTGGCCGCCGCGCGCGGAGCCTGCGGAGTGCGCATTCTGGTCAGGGATCAGAGCGACGCGGACGCCGCCGACCGGACCGGAGAACGGCAGACCCGCGAACTGGGTGGAGGCGGACGCGGCGTTGATCGCGACCACGTCGTACAGATCGTTGGGGTCCAGGCTCATGACCGTGACGACGACCTGGATCTCGTTGCGCAGGCCGTCGACGAAGGACGGGCGCAGCGGACGGTCGATCAGACGGCAGGTCAGGATCGCGTCGGTGGAGGGGCGGCCCTCGCGGCGGAAGAACGAGCCCGGGATGCGGCCCGCGGCGTACATGCGCTCTTCGACGTCGACGGTCAGGGGGAAGAAGTCGAACTGGTCTTTCGGGTGTTTGCCCGCCGTGGTGGCGGACAGCAGCATGGTCTCGTCGTCCAGGTAGGCGACGACCGAACCAGCGGCCTGACGGGCCAGACGGCCGGTCTCGAAACGAACGGTGCGGGTGCCGTAGCTGCCGTTGTCGATCAGCGCGACGGATTCGAACACACCCGGCTCGACCTCTACGGCCGTGGACTTGCGTTCAGTTGTTTCGGTCATTCTCTGCTCTCAACCTCTCGTCTCGCCGGGTCCAGCGCACCCTCGTGGATGCGACCCGGCTGTCGTCAGCCGTACCGGATACGGACACGCGGCAACCACCTGGCTGCGGCGCGCACATCCGGCCGATTCCCCTTGGAACCAGCGACGCGGAGGCGGTCATCGATCGAAGCCCGTCGGGACAACCGAGGGGCCACTACCGAAGACCGACGCCACGCGGCGGATGCGTACGGCTGTGTTGTTCGTGCGTCCGGGGCGTGCCATGGCAGACATTCGTTCACGCGAACGCCACGACGATCCAACCCCGACACACGAAAAAGCCAACGGGGAGATTGTACGTCTCCCCGTCGGCAGTGTTATCAGCGCCCGGACGATCGCGTGTTGATCATCATCGACGCCCCCGCGCACGGCGCGAGTATTGCGAGCGCCCCGTTCGCGGCCCGTCTCGCGTTCGAGCGGTCGAAGCAATGCGCCGAAGGCGCGAGTCTCGACCGCTCGAACGCGAGACAGAGGGGGCCGCGAACCCGCGGCCCCGGCCGCAGAATTATCGCCGCAGCCCGAGGCGCTCGATCAGCGTGCGGTAGCGCTCGATGTCCTTGGCCTGCAGGTACTTCGAGAGCCGACGACGACGGCCGATCAGCGCGAGCAGCCCGTGGCGGGTGTGGTGGTCGTGCTTGTGGACCTTGAGGTGCTCGGTCAGGTCCGAGATCCGCTTGGACAGCATCGCGATCTGGGCCTCGGGGGAACCGGTGTCCGTCTCGTGCAGGCCGTATTCCTTGAGAATGGCCGATTTCTGCTCGGTGGTCAGCGCCATGCGGCATCCACTCCTATTTTTTCAGTCCCGCGCTCGAATATCCGGAATTCCGGGAGGGCGCCACCGCGGACCGCAGCAAACCCGAGGAGCCAGCCTACCCGAGGGATATCGGGGTACCGAATCGGGTCGCCAGGGGCGCGGAAGTCACAGCACTTTGCGCGCGTTCTGGACGTCGCGGCCCATCGCCTCGATGAGTTCTTCCATCGAGTCGAATTTGCGCATCCCGCGCAGGTGTTCCACGAAATCCACCGCGACGTGCTGGCCGTAGAGGTCGGCTTCGCCGTCGAGGACGTAGGCCTCGACGGTGCGCGCCCGGCCGGAGAAGGTGGGGTTGGTGCCGACCGAGATGGCCGCCATCGCCCGTTCGCCGGGGGTGACGGTGCCGATGGTCGGTCCGGGCCCGAGGACGGTGAACCATCCCGCGTAGACCCCGTCGGCGGGGATGGCGGCGTGCATGGGCGGTGCCACGTTCGCGGTGGGGAAGCCGAGCAGTCTGCCTCGGCCGTCACCGTGCACCACGACGCCTTCGACGCGGTGCGGGCGTCCGAGCGCTTCGGCGGCGGCGGACATGTCGCCCGCGTCGACGCAGGCGCGAATGTAGGTGGAGGAGAACGTCACCGCGTGTTCGCCGATCAGTTTCACACCGTCGACCTCGAAGCCGAATCGCTCGCCGAGTTCACGCATCGTCTCGACCGTGCCGGTGGCCTTCTTGCCGAAGGTGAAGTTGTCGCCGACCACCACTTCGGTGACGTGCAGTCGTTCGACCAGCAGGTCGTGGACGTAGCGGGCGGGCGTCAGTTTCATGAAGTCCTGGGTGAACGGCATCACGCAGAACACGTCGACGCCGAGTTCCTCGGCCAGTTCGGCGCGCCGGGTCAGTGTGGTCAGTTGCGCGGGATGCGAACCGGGACGCACCACCTCCATGGGGTGCGGATCGAAGGTCATGAGCACCACGGGGACCTCGCGCGCGGCCGCGGACTTGACCGCGCGGCTGATCAACTGCGCGTGGCCGCGATGTACTCCGTCGAATACGCCGATCGTGAGCACACACCGGCCCCAGTCCGCGGGCACATCGTCGAGACTTCGCCATCTCTGCACAGTCCGCAGCCTAATAGACAGCACCGAGGGCGGTCCGACCGAAGCCCACGCCGTGCCGTACGCGCACGGCGTGAGGGCCTGCGGAGATCGCGGGGCGAACGACATTCGGGCGTACGGGATGTCACAGAACGTTCCCGTTCCCGTTTCCGGCTGGTGAACGGGGGTTCGCTCGGGACGGGAGCGGGAGCGTCGTAGTGTGTCAAACCGCCGTTCTGTGCATAAGCTCGAATATGTGCCCGGTAAACGAGACATCGCCACCCGCCGCGAGCTGACGGACAGCTCCGCGCGGGAGGAACCCGTCGGAGGCACCGCGACGGTGGCCAAGGAGCTGACCTCGGTCGCCCAGGACTATCTGAAGGTGATCTGGACCGCCCAGGAGTGGTCGCAGGAGAAGGTGTCGACGAAGTTGCTCGCCGAGCGGATCGGCGTCTCGGCGTCGACGGTGTCGGAGGCCGTGCGCAAACTCGCGGACCAGGGTTTGGTCGAACACGCGCGCTACGGCTCGATCACGCTGACCGAGCAGGGCCGCAACGCCGCGATCGCGATGGTGCGCAGGCACCGGCTGCTCGAGACGTTCCTCGTGAACGAGCTCGGTTACCGCTGGGACGAGGTGCACGACGAGGCCGAGGTGCTCGAGCACGCGGTCTCGGATCTGATGATGGCCCGTATCGACGCCAAACTCGGCTATCCGGATCGTGATCCGCACGGCGATCCGATTCCGTCGGCCGACGGCGCGGTGCCGACTCCCCCCGCCCAGCAGCTCAGCGATTTCCGGGCGGGCCAGTCCGGTCGGGTCGCGCGCATCTCCGATTCCGATCCGGACATGCTGCGCTATTTCGACGCGGTCGGCATCGCCCTCGACACCGCCATCACGGTGGTGGAACGCCGGGATTTCGCGGGCACCATCGCGATTCGCATCGGCAATACCGAGGTCACGACCGATCTCGGCAGGCCCGCCGCCGAGGCAATCTGGCTGACGGACTGAGCGCGTCGACGCACCGGAATCCGTTCAGCGCGAGAGGAAATCGAGCAGCGCGCGGAATTCCGACGGGGACAGATAGCCGTCACCGTCGTGGTCGGCGGCGGCGAGCAGCGCGTGCGCCGGTTCGTCGATGAGTCCCGCGCCGACGTGGCGGATCATGGATTCGAGTTCGTCGACCGAGATCTTGCCGTCGCCGTTGACGTCGAACACCTCGAACGCGGCGTCGGCGTCGGTCACCTCGATGCGGCCACCGAGGACGGCGGCGTCGAATTCCGCTCGGGAGACCAGGTAGTCGCCGTTGGTGTCGGCGGCGGCGACCATGCGCTCGACCGCGTCGACGTCGACCTCGCGGCCGAGTGTCCTGATTCCGGCGACGATGTCGTCGACGGAGACCAGACCGTCGTTGTCACGGTCCCACAGGTCGAACGTGTCGACGGGATGTTCGCTCATTGCCACTGCCTCCCACAGTCGCCGCGATATCCCGGTGCGTGCGGCCGACCACGCACCACTGTACGGAATCCGGGCGGGTGCGGACGCGGCGCGCGAACACGGAAACGCGCGATGCGGCAACGTGAGCCGCGCCGTCAGTCGATGAGCCCTCTGGGGCGGATGACCATGACCGAGGACGCGCGTTTGCCCATCTCCTCGAGCAGCGCGATGGCGGTGCCGTCCTCGGTGAGCGCCGCGTGCACGCCCTCGAGGCCGAGGGGTTCCAGCCAGCGTCCGTCGCGCAGGGATTCGGCCTCGGCGGCGGAGATCGAACGATGCGGGAAGGCGGTGCGGACGGCGTCGTCGATGCCGAGACTCAGCAGCGGAGCGCCGGATTCGGCGGCGAGGGCCAACTCGTCCAGGGTGCGGGCGTGTTCGAGGGTGAAGGGCCCGACGCGGGTGCGCCGCAGTGCGGTCAGGTGTCCGCCCACGCCGAGCGCGGCGCCGAGATCGCGGGCGAGTGCGCGCACATAGGTGCCGGAGGAACATTCGACCCCGACATCGAGATCGACGAAATCCCCGGTGTCGCGGCGGGCCAGGATGTCGAAGCGGGAGACGGTGACCGGGCGGGCGGCCAGTCGCACGTCCTCGCCCGCGCGGTGGCGCGCGTAGGCGCGTTCGCCGTCGACCTTGATGGCGCTGACGGTGGCGGGCACCTGCTGGATGTCACCGGTGAGTTCGGCGGTGTGCGCGGCGATCTCGGCGTCGCCGAGGTGTGTGGCGGGGGTGGTGGCGAGGATCTCGCCCTCGGCGTCGTCGGTGGTGGTGGCCTGCCCGAGACGGACGGTGGCCGTGTAGGCCTTGGTCGTGAGGGTGAGCAGGCCGAGCAGTTTGGTCGCGCGCTCGACACCGAGGACGAGTACACCGGTGGCCATCGGATCGAGGGTGCCCGCGTGCCCGACCTTCTTGGTGTGCAACAGTCTTCGAGATTTCGCGACGACATCGTGGCTGGTCCAGCCGCCGTCCTTGTCGACGATCAGCAGGCCGCCGAGGATGTCGCGCGCGGTCTGCGCCATCAGCCGTGCACGATCGCGGTCAGGATCAGCCCGTCGCCGATCACCCAGCGCCCGTCGAACGAGGTGAGCGGCACCCCGCCGTCGGTGGTCTGGCCCGGAATCAGCAACGCGCTGTGGAAGGTGCCCGAGCCCGCGTCGTCGGAGAGTTCGTCGACGGTGAAGGTGATGTGCGCGTCCTCGAAACCGAGCCAGCGCAACGTCAGCGGGAACCACGCCTTGTAGGTGGCTTCCTTCGCGCAGAACAGCAGTCGATCCAGGTGCAGTCCGGTGGACGTGGCTCCCAGCCATTCCCGCTCCTGCGGCAGGCTCACCGAATCCAGGACGCCCTCGGGCAGTGCCCCGTGCGGTTCGGCGTCGATGCCGACGGAACGGAAGCGCAATTTGTGCGCCAGCGCCGCCGCGCGGTATCCGTCGCAGTGGGTCAGGCTGCCGACGATGCCGCGCGGGAACAGCGGCATCCCCCGCTCCCCTTTGCCGATCGCCACGGCGGGCTCGCCCAACTGCTCGAGCGCCTGTCGCGCGCAATACCTCGCGCCGATGAAATCGCGGCGGCGTTTGTCCACCGACTTGGCGATGAGATGTTCTTCCGCGGGATGCGGTTTCAGATCGTCCGGGTACGCCAACAGTTCGGCCGAGGCGACCCCGTTGGGCAGAATGTTCTCGATCATCGCTCCCGAGCCTAATGCAGAGCTCAGACGCCGCGACGGCGCTGGGCGCGTTCGCGCATCTGCGAGGCCGCGGCCTCCATCTCCGGGGTGACCGCGAAATGGCCGCCCCACGCGTTCAGCGACCCCGGCGGGTAGGCCGGGGTGGGCAGGATCTGACGCAGGAGCTGATCGGGCAGTCCGCGACGTTGCCATTCGCGCGGATAGCCGAGGGAGACCTCTTCGAAGCGGACGCCGTCGTAGTAGGACGTGCGCGGAATGTGCAGGTGGCCGTAGACCGAGCACACCACGTTGTAGCTGGTATGCCAGTCGGCGGTCAGCGTGGTGCCGCACCACAGCGCGAATTCCGGGTACCACAGCACATCGGTGGGCTGGCGGACCATCGGGAAGTGATTGATCATGACGATCGGGGTGTCCGCGGGCAAGGCGTCGAGTTTGCGCTGGGTCGCCTGCACCCGGGCGTGACACCAGGCATCGCGGGTCAGATACGGATCGGGCGACAGCAGGAATTCGTCGGTCGCGACCACGTTGCGTTCGCGGGCGATCGCCAGACCCTGCGCCTTGGTGAGGGCGCCTTCGGGCAGGAACGAGTAGTCGTAGAGCAGGAACATCGGCACCAGGGTCACCGGCGAGCCGAATTCCTCCGCGCCCGCGCCCGACCACACCGGAAACGGGTCCTCCGGGGTCACCACATCCAGGTCCCGGCACATCGCGACGAGGTAGTCGTAGCGGGCGGCCCCGTGCAACTGCACCGGATCCTTCGGCGTCGTCCACAGTTCGTGGTTGCCGGGCACCCAGATGACCTTCGCGAACCGGCTGCGCAGCAGTTCGAGCGCCCAGCGGATATCCTCGGCCTTCTCGCCCACGTCACCCGCGACGATCAGCCAGTCCTCGGGCGAATCCGCCCGGATCTGCTCGACGACCGGCCGATTCCCCTGGTGGCCGACGTGCACGTCGCTCACCGCCATCAACTTGGGTATCACCACACCTACCTTGTCACATCGGCGCGGACCGAGCCTGTCCAGCACTCGTCGCACAGGTTCCGGGTCCACGCGCCACGCGTTGGACCGGGCCGTGCGCGCTCAGCCTGCCCAGTGCAGCCGGGCGGTCGCGGAGAATCCGGCGGCGATCGTGAGCGCCCCGTTGGTCTCGCGGCGACACGAGGCGACGGCGAGATGGCAGGGCCGAGGCAGATCCGGCGGGATCTTCACCCCGCCGTCGATCTCGTACCGCATATTGGTGACCTTCCAGGCGCGCGCCCCCGGATCGTCCGGTGTCGCGGGCGGCGCGTCGGCGCGGGCCACCACGAAAACCTCGGTGACGCCGACCGGCCAGGTGAACACCAGCAGACCACCGTGCTCGGCCAATCCGCTCACGGTGGGGATTCCGCTGGGATTCGGCTCGTCGCGCGGTGTTCCCCGGTCGGCGGTGTGCTCAGCACCGGTGGTCGACGGCGTCGCCGAATCCACTGCGGCAGTTGGTGAATGCCCCGGGTCGGAGCCGGGCTGCCCAGGGGACACCTCGCTCGATCCGGGCGTGGGATTCGACCGCGTCTCCCCGACGCCGGTTCCCGCCTGCGCGGCGGCGGATTTCCGCGCTGCGGGAGGTGGCGCGTCGGAGCGAGCGATCTCCGAGTACTGTCCGGCGAGCGCCGCGGCGACCGCGTAGACCGGAAGTGTTCCGGTGGAAGGGATTCCGCCGTCTTCGAGTTCGGTGACCCGGGTCCGGCCGACGACGCGCCACGAGCCGTCGGGTTGCAGGCGGGTCACCCGGTAGTCGACATTTCCCGCGGGCGAGGGCGACCAGGTGACCTGTGCCGAGCCGTTGCGCATGCGCGACACCCGGACGTTGGCGGGGGGTTCGACGACGGTGGCGGCGAGCGCCTCGGCCACGCCGCGGTGGTCCGCGCAGATATCGCGAGCCGCGAGCAGTCCGCGGGCGCGGTCGGCGGGCGGCCCGGCCACGGCGGCGGCGACCAGCCGGTCGGCTTCGGCGATGGCGCGTCGCGCCTCGGCCAGCGATTCCTCCAGGCCGGCGGTGCGACCGGTCGGCGGGGGCACATCGGAGGCCGTGCGCCGCAGGTATTCCAGGTGTTCGACGGCTTCGACGTAGCGTTTGGCCGCCAGCGCGGAGGTGACATTGCGCCAGCGCACCCCCGCCTCGGCGAGTACCCGTTCGACCTCGTCGGCGACCGACCGGATCGGCGTCGTGCCCGCGCCGTTGTCGAGTTGACGTGCCTGGGCGACCTGCCTGGCCGCCTCCTGGGGGCGCCCGTGCCGCAGCGACCCGCGCGCCGCTTTGAGCGGTTCTTCCCACTGTCTGCCCGAGGCCCGAGCCGACGTGGTCCGCGTGTCCCGTGGCGGCGAATACGCCGGGGTCTCGGGCCGCGGCGGGACAACCGGTGAGCTCTCGATGCGCGCACCGAGCGCGGTGGTGAGATCGGTGAGTACCCGGATCGCCTCGGCGCGATCGAGTCCGAGTTCCATCGCCTCTTCGAGCAGGAATTGGTAGTCCTCGCCGACCAGTTGATCCTCGACGAGCACCGCGGCGCGGACCTTCGGCCGCAACTCGGTGGTGACGTCGTCGATGATCGAGCGGACGTACTCCCTGACCTCGGGACCGCCGCCCTCGAGCAGATCCTGCACGTGCACGAGCAGTTCGTCGAGTACGACCCGGATCCGGCCCGGCGGCAACTCTCGTGACCGCGCCCGCAATGCCTCGGCGCGCAGGCGGATCTCCTCGGTGTGCGCGGCATCGGTCGGATCGAGGCCGAGCAGCGCGAAAAGGGTGGGAGCCGGTTGCCCTTCGAGCAGCCGATCCCATTCGCTGAGCAATTGCCGGATCTGCTTGCGCCGCTGTTCGGTGAGCGTCGCACTCGGCGCGGGCGCGACCTGCGGCTGATCGGACAGGATCTTGTGCCTGCGCAGGCGCGCGGCGACCTCGGCCGCGTCGAGCCCGCCCATCGCGCCGATCTCCTCGAGACCCGCGACCTTGCTCGCCGGTATGCCACCGTGTCGCTGCACCAGCCGCGAGACGGCGATGTCGAGCATCTCGTAGCGTCCGGCATCGCGCTGCTCGCGGACCAGCCGCACCCGCGTCGCCTCGGCGCGGCGAGAACTCGCGTTCAGCAGCAATTCACTGCGGCGGTCGTGATCGTCGACCAGAAGTCCGACCAGCACACGGTATTTCGGGTGGTCACGCTGGCGCTGCCAGAAACCCCAGACCTCCTCGACGCGCGCGGCGACCTCGGCGTCACCGAGTGTCTCGGCGTCGTCGAGCGGAATGTCGTAGAGCTCGAACGAATCCGACTGCTCGGGTCCGCCGCGGCGCTCGACCGCGGCGAGTACCCGTTTGCGGTAGTCGTTGGGGTTGAAGGCATCCATCGTGTAGCTACCCGGTGCGTCGGCGAGTGCGCTGAACCTGGTCGAGTTCTCGTGCCACATCCGCCTGGGACAGGGTGGCGCCGGTCTGGGCCGACAGGGTCAGCGGCATATCCGCGTCCACGTGATGCGCCGTGACGTGCAGGACTCCGTCGAAACCCATCTCGAAGGTGACCCGCACTTCACTGTCGGCGGGATAGCCCGGCGGGATTCCGCGAATACGCCCTTCGATCAGGACCTTCGTATCCTCCGGCCGCATCGACGCCGCCTGGCCCTGCTGTTCGACGACGGTCAGTTCGATCTGATCCTGGTCCTCGCGCACGGTGCCGAAAGAACGGCGCACCCGCACCGGCAGTGTCTGGTTGCGGTGGACCAGCCAGGCCGCGGCGAGTCCGTACTGCGAATTCAGTGCGAGCACACCGAAGCCACGCGACACCACGGTATCGACCTGGATCTCGACCATGCGCCGGACCAGGCCGACCGGTTGCCCGAAGGACGCGGCGACCCGCGCGACGGACTGTTCCAGATCGGCGGGCGCGGCTTCGCGCAACGGTGAACCGTCCCGCAGACGGCCGCGGGTCATCAGGTCGGCCAGGATCAGCCGCTCCATCTCCAGCTTCTCGCCGTAGAGGGCCGCGCCGCGCGCCACCGACAGATCGGGATCGCGCAATTCGCCATCGAGGCCGAATTCTTTGCGCAGTTCGCGTTCCACCATCGGCATGCGCGAGGAACCACCGACGAGCAGCAGCCGATCCACCGAGGCGACGCCGCGTTTGGCCGCCGCGGCGAGGCAGTCGCGCGTGAGGTCGACGGTCCGCCGCATCAGCGACGCCGTCATCGATTCCACTTCGGCGCGGGTCAGCGGGACGACCGCGCGGGCGCCGTCGTGCGCGATCACCACCTCGGTGCGCTCGGCCTCGCTCAGCTCGCGTTTGGCCTGTTCGGCGGCCAGCACGAGCATCTGCGAGCCCGCCGAATCGTCGAGCGGGTCCTCGGCGTCAGGATTCGCGGCGCAGAACTGCTGCGACAGATACAGGGCGATGCGTTCGTCCCAGTCGGCGCCGCCGAGCTGGTGATCGCCTTCGACCGCGAGGACCGAGATCCGCCGGTCGGCCAGTTCGATCACGGTGGCGTCGAAGGTTCCGCCGCCCAGGTCGTAGACCAGTACCGTCTCGCGCGCGTCGGACTTGCCGACATCCACGCTGCCGTCGAGCCTGCCGAATCCGTAGGACAGCGCGGCCGCGATCGGCTCGGAAAGCACACCCGCCACATCGAATCCGGCGTAGGTGCCCGCTTGGATCGTCGCGCGACGTTCCTCGTCACCGAAATACGCGGGCACGGTGATCACCGCGCGACCCACCGGTTCGCCGCCGCCGAATTCGACATCGGCGGCCAAACTCTTGAGGATCAGCGCCGACACCGCGGGCGCGGACCACGTGGTGCCGTGGGCGGCGAAACGCCACTCCGCGTCACCCATCCGGCGTTTCACCAACGCGCAGACGTGCTCCGGATCGAGGCGGGCCTGCCGCCGCGCGCCCTCGCCGACCAGATGGTCGAACGCCGAGGCGAAGAGCACCACCGACGGAATCGTCGGCTCACCGTTCATTCCGATCATGACTTCGGGCCGACCGTCGGCGTCTATCCGCGCGATTGCCGAGTTCGTCGTGCCCAGGTCGATTCCGTAGACCCCCATGGCACGCGATGGTAGCAGCCACTTCCGACACCGGCCCGGTCACCGACCGGGCGATCTCGCCGACGCCGGGACCGACGGATCCGAGCACGCGTTATGGTGCGAACATGACCGAACCCGACGCGCCCGCCGCCGGACCCGTCCCCGTCGCGCCGCGCGGCGAAACCGCCGCGCACGACGAAATCATCGAACGCATCGACGATCTCACCCGTGTGGTCGCGCGCCAGGCCGCCACCATCGAACGTCTCGCCGACGACGCGAAGGCCAGGGCGCAGCGCGAACGCCAGGGCGCCGACCTGCCCCTGGTCACCGAACTGTTCGCGCTGCTCGGCGATACCGTCGCCTGTGCGAGTACCGCCGAATCCGCCAGGGAGCGCGAGGCATTCGACGCGGTGGCCGGGCGGATCGAACGGCTGCTTGTCGGGCGCGGCGGTATCGTCGTCGCTCCCGGCACGGGTGAGGTATTCGATTCGCTCACCATGGAGGCGGCCGACGTCGTGCGCACCGACACCCCCGCGGAGGACCGCACCGTCGACTCCCTCGTCCAGCCGGGCCTCAGTATTCCCGGTCGTTCGATCCGCCCGGCACGGGTGATCGTCCGGCAGCATCGGAAACCGACGGAATAGTCGGGCACCAAGGAATAGTCGGGCACCGACGAACACCGCTCAGCGTCCGCGTTCGTAGGAATTCTCGGGACGTTCGATCCGCCGGTACTCGGTGACGGTCATGGTCGGGGTCGGCTCCGGATCACCGTGGATACTCGCGGTGGCGACCGTGCCGCGCACCTCCAGCCAGCTGTCCTCGGCGAGCGGTTCGGTGATTCCCGCCAGGTGCACGCGGATATAGCGGGCGTCGGCGACGCAGCAGGTGATGACCACTCGCGCCAGGTCGATACCGTCACCGTGTTCGGCGGCGAGTACGAACCCGCTGACCGTCACCTCCCGATCGTCGAGGGAGCGTGCGGAATCGAAGAGCGCGCGGTCGACCAGACCGGTCAGCGGCAGGGCGGGAGCCTCACCCGGTGGCAGCGGCGGAAAGGGCCAGGTCTCGGGTTCCTCCGCGATCCGCAGCCGCACCGGAGCGGTGCTGCCCGCCGCGTTCGCACCGAGTGCGGGCGGCACCACGAGCAGCAACACGGCGACGGGCGCCAGCAACAGCCACGGGGCCCGACCGGTTCCGTGCGCGTGCTCCCCCGCGTGCCGACCCCCGATGTCGCCGACGATGGCGACGACGGCGAGTGTGACGATGCCGAATCCGCTGACCAGCAGAAACGGGGCCAAACCAGCCTTCACGTAGCGCAGATAGGTGCCGTCTAACGTCACCCGCAGCACCACACCGCCGAGCAGCAGCAACAGCAGATTCTGGGTCTCACGTCTCATCGCACGCCCCCGAGGAAGACGTAGCCGGCCACGCTGCCGCAGACCACCGCCACCGCGAAGGTCGAGGGCGCGAAGCGGATCGCGAACCCGCGCCCGAAACTGCCCGCCTGCATGGCGAACAGTTTCACGTCCACCGCGGGCCCGACCACGAGGAATACCAGCCGCGGCAGCAGCGGCAACGAGGACATACTCGCCGCGACGAAGGCATCGGCCTCCGAGCACAGCGCGAGCACGACGGCCAGTACGGCGAGTACCAGGATCGCCAGCAGCATCTGCCCCGCCAGCCGTTCGTACCAGGACGGCGGGACGAGCACGTGCAGTGCCGCCGCGGCCGCCGCGCCGAGGACCAAGAACGCCCCGGCCTGGAGGAAATCGTGCCGGGCCGCCTCGGTGAAGGTCTCCCAGCGGGTACGCCCGACCACGCAGGCACGATCACCCCCGCCCGGCGGCATCCACCCCGGACTCCCGAATCGCGACCACAGCAGACCCATCACCACCGCCGTCGCCAGCGATCCGGCCAGTCGCGCCGCGACCATTCCAGGCTCACCGGGAAAGGCGACGGCCGTCGACACCAACACGACCGGATTCACCGCGGGGGCGGAAAGCAGGAAGGCGAGCGCGACCGAACTCGGCGCGCCCTGTTCGATCAGCCTGCGCGCGACCGGCACCGCACCGCATTCGCATCCCGGCAGCGCCATTCCGGCCAACCCAGCGACCCCGATCGCGGCGGGTTCGTTGCGCGGCAACACCTTCCGCAACACCGCGGGCGAGACGAAGGTCGCGATCGCCCCGCTGACCAGGACTCCGAGTACGAGAAACGGCACCGCCTGCACGAAGACGCCCGCGAAGACGGTGACCGCGGTCTGTAGTCGATCCGTCGCTCCCACCAGCGAACTCAGCCACGACCGCGTCACCAGACCGACGACGACCAGCGCGACGAGCACATGCGTCGACGACACCCTGCTACGCAGACCCCACCCCGAGCGCTGATCCAGCATCGTCCCATCGTGCCAGAAACGAATGTCATTATCGAAAAAGCGATCGGGTCCAGGCGGACATTCCGCGCGCCGAACGCGCGATTACCGCCCGATCGTCGCGGGAATGTCCGTTCCGGCCGGACCGCTAGGCGACACCGGCGGGCACTTCCGACCCCACCCGCGCCCACCGCCCCGACAACGCCCGCCACACCACCGCCGACATGCGGAGAACCATGAAAACGGCCAGCCCGGACCAGATTCCGGCGATACCCCAGTCGAAGACGAGCGACAGCCAGATGGCGGGCAGGAAGCCGAGCAGTGCGCAGCCGAGGGTCGCGGTGCGCAGGAACGCGGCGTCGCCCGCCCCCAGCAGCACCCCGTCGAGCGCGAAGACGATTCCGGCGACCGGAATGATGCCGACGAAGAACCACCACGCGACATGGGTGCGGTCCAAGACGGCGGGATCATCGGTGAACAGCGTCGGGATCACGCTGACACCCGCCGCGAAACAGGCCGCGAGCCCCAGCGAGAACAGCTCCGACCACAGGGTGATCCGGCGGGCGAGACCGCGCGCGCCCTTCGCGTTCCCCGCGCCGAGGGCGGCCCCGACCAGGGTCTGCGCGGCGATCGCCAACGAATCCAGCGTCATCGCGAGGAAATTCCACAGTTGTAGAACCAGCTGATGGGCCGCGACCGAGGCCGCGCCGAAGCGTGCCGCCACCGCCGCCGCGGAGACGAAACAGGCCTGGAAGGCCAGACTCCGGACGATCAGATCCCGGCCGAGCACCAACTGGGCGCGGATCACCGACCAGTGCGGTGTCAGCGGAACCTGTTGGCGCACCAGGGCGTAGAGGAACAGCGCGGCGGTCACCGACTGGCCCACCACATTGGCGACCGCCGAACCGGGAAGTCCCATTCGCGGCACGCCCGCCGGTCCGTGCACGAGCAGCGGGCACAGCACCGCCGACACCGCGAGTCCGGCGACGACGTAGATCAGTGGCCTTCGGGTCTGCTGCACCCCGCGCATCCAGCCGTTGCCCGCCATGGAGATCAGGATCAGCGGAACACCGAACAGCGCGATCCGCGCCCATTCGAGCGCCACCGCCGCGATCTCGCCGCCACCGGCGATCGCGTTCGTCAGCGGCACCGCCGCGACCTGCACGATCAATACGATCGCCGCGCCGACCGCGAGCGCGATCCAGGTCGCCTGCACACCTTCGACCACGGCACCGCGCCGGTCACCGGCCCCGTGCCGTCGCGAGGATCTGGCCGTGGTGCCGTAGGACAGGAAGGTCAACTGCGAGCTGACCTGCGCCAGGATCAAACCACCCACCGCCAGCCCGGCCAACGCGAGCGCGCCGAGCCGTCCGACGACCGCCATATCGAACAGCAGGTAGATCGGTTCCGCGACCAGAACACCGAGCGTCGGCAGCGCCAGCCCGAGAACTCGTCGCGGTCCCGCGGACGCGGCGGCGTCCGACACGGGACCGTCCGACGCGATATCCCTCGACACGGCGACCTCTGGCACGACGTCACTCGACACGGCGACCGTGGGGACCGCGCCGTCCTCCGACACGGTGCCGTCGTCGGCCGATAGCGGCACTCCGGTCAACCCAGCGCGGCCAGTAGTGCGGCGACGACATCCTCGGCGCATCCGTGCGTGGTGTACCCCGCGGCGAATCGGTGCCCACCGCCGCCGAGCGAGGTGGCGACCGCCGACACATCGACACCGTCCTGCGCGCCGGGAACGCTGTCGCGGGAACGCAGCGACACCGTCCAGCGGTCATCGACCACGCGGGATTGTTTGAAGACCGCCGCCACCCCCGCCTCCGAGGTGGTGCGCACGATATCGATGACGCTCTCGATCTCCTCCGAACGAAGTCCCTCCACGTCCTCGCGGCGGACCAGGGCGTAGACCACCCCGATGCCGCCGTGCGCCCTCGGTTCGAGGCGCGCCGTGCCGAGCACCCGCGAAAGCATCGGGAGCCAGCCGAACGGATGGGTGTCCATGAGTGTGCGGGTGATCTCGGCACCGTCGATTCCGGTGCTCAGCAGGCGCTCCGCCAACCGGTGCGTGCCTGGCCTGACCCAGCGGAACGAGCCGGTGTCGGTGACGAGTCCGGCGTAGAGGCAGTGCGCGATATCGCGATCGATGGGTTCGCCCCACACCTCGAAGAGCCCGGCCAGCACACTCGTCGTCGATTCCGCGTTCGGGTCGACCAGATTGATGGTGCCGAATCCGGTGTTGGAACGATGATGGTCGACCACGATGGTGGTCGCCGCGCCGTCCAGCCGATCGGCGAGAGCTCCGAGCCTGCCCACGCTACCACAATCCACGGCGACGAGGACATCCACCTCGCGCGGCACATCGGCGGGAGCGACGAGATGTCGCACGCCGGGCAGCGACCGCATCGACACCGGTAATTCGGCGGGGTCGGCGAAGGACACCCGGACGGGCACCCCGCGCCGATGCAGGACCAGCGCCAACGCCAGCCCGCTGCCGACGGTATCGGCATCGGGCTGAACGTGGCATACGACGGTCACCGATCGCGCGGTCGTGAGCGCCGAGACGGCGGCATCGAAATCGACCTGATCATCACTGGTTGTCATTCGTGCCGCAGTCTCTTGGTCTCGTACTGTTCAGGACTCGTCGTCGCGCTCGACCTTGTACGGATCGGCGTCACCGGCGTGGGTCGCGTTGGCCGCGGCCTTCGCCACCTCGTCGTCGGAAGCTCTGGCGCGCGCCAGCAACTCCTCCATCTCACGGGCGACATCGGGCACCTTGTCCAGGATGAACGCCAGCGTCGGGGTGAATTTCACCCCGGTGCCCGCGCCGACCTTGGAGCGCAGAACGCCCTTGGCCTTCTCCAGACCGGCGGCCGCGGCCGCGTAATCGGGTTCGATGTCGAGGGTTTCCCCCATCACCGTGTAGTACACCGTCGCCTCGCGTAGGTCACCGCTGACCTTGGCGTCGGTGACCGTCACGAAACGCAGCCGCGGATCCTTGATCTCGTATTCGATCGCGGTCGCCACGATCGAGGAAATCCGCTTGGCGAGTCGGCGTGCCCTGGCTTGATCCACCATGGCCGTTTCCTCCTCACTCTCACTATGAAAAGTTCAGTCCTCGGGTCCGAAGATCCGACGGCGCACTGCCAGCAACTGTAACTCCGGACGCGCCGCGACGTGGCGTTCGCATTTGTCGAGCACCTCGGTCAGATGGCCCGTTTCCGGACTGACCATGGCGACTCCGAGCAACGCGCGGCGATGTAGGTCGTGTTCCCCGCCTTCGGCCGCGCTCACACCGAAGCGCTGTAATTCGGCCAGAACCGGCCGGATCACCGAACGCTTCTCCTTGAGCGAATGGACGTCGCCGAGCAGAATGTCGAACTCCAGTGCACCCAGGTACACGCTCACCTCTTCATGTCGAATCGCGGAGGGGAGCTCGTACCGGCGGGCACCGCCGAACTCGGCACGCCCCCCGGTATGCCGAACGTCATCACATCGCCGCACCCGCTCCGTGCGAAGCGGGTGCGGCGATGCTCGTGGCGATCAGTCGCGCGGCTTCTCGCGCAACTCGTACGCCTCGATGATGTCGCCTTCCTTGATGTCGTTGTAGGTCAACGTCATACCGCATTCGAAGCCCTCGCGGACCTCGGGTGCGTCGTCCTTCTCCCGCTTGAGCGACGAGATCGTCACCGTCTCGGCGACCACCACGTTGTCGCGCAGCAGACGGGCCTTGGCGTTGCGCTTGACGCTGCCCGAGGTGACCATGCAACCGGCGATATTGCCGATCTTCGACGACCGGAAGATGGCCCGGATCTCGGCGCGACCCAGTTCGACCTCTTCGTAGATCGGCTTGAGCATGCCCTTGAGGGCCTTCTCGATCTCGTCGATGGCCTGGTAGATCACCGAGTAGTACCGGATGTCCACGCCTTCGCGGTTGGCCAGCTCGGTCGCCTTGCCCTCGGCCCTGACGTTGAACCCGATGATGATCGCGTTCGACGCCGACGCCAGGTTGACGTTGGTCTCGGTGACACCACCGACACCGCGGTCGATGACCCGCAGACGTACCTCGTCGTCGATCTGGATACCCATGAGGGCCTCTTCGAGGGCCTCGACGGTACCGGAGTTGTCGCCCTTGAGGATCAGGTTGAGCTCCGAAGTCTCCTTCAGGGCGGCATCCAGATCTTCCAGGCTGATCCGCTTGCGGCTACGCGCGGCCAGGGCATTGCGCTTACGCGCGTTGCGCCGGTCGGCGATCTGGCGAGCGATCCGGTCCTCGTCGACCACGAGCAGGTTGTCACCCGCGCCCGGCACCGACGTGAAGCCGATGACCTGCACCGGCCGCGACGGCAGCGCCGCCACGACGTCGTCGCCGTGCTCGTCGACCATGCGGCGCACGCGACCGTAGGCGTCGCCCGCCACGATCGAGTCGCCGACGCGCAGCGTGCCGCGCTGGACGAGCACGGTCGCTACCGGGCCACGGCCGCGGTCGAGGTGCGCCTCGATGGCGACACCCTGGGCGTCCATATCCGGGTTGGCCCGCAGGTCGAGTGCGGCGTCCGCGGTCAGCAGCACCGCCTCGAGCAACTGCTCGATATTGGTGCCCTGCTTGGCGGAGATGTCGACGAACATGGTGTCGCCGCCGTATTCCTCGGCCACCAGGTTGTATTCGGTCAGCTGCTGCCGGATCTTGTCCGGGTTCGCGCCTTCCTTGTCGATCTTGTTGACCGCCACCACGATCGGCACGTCGGCCGCCTGCGCGTGGTTGATGGCCTCCACCGTCTGCGGCATGACGCCGTCGTCGGCCGCGACCACGAGGATCGCGATATCGGTGGCCTTCGCGCCACGGGCACGCATGGCGGTGAACGCCTCGTGACCCGGGGTGTCGATGAAGGTGATGAGGCGGTCGTTCTCGCCCAGATGGGTCAGCACCTGGTAGGCGCCGATGTGCTGGGTGATGCCACCGGCCTCGCCCTCACGGACGTTGGCCTTACGGATCGTGTCGAGCAGTCGGGTCTTACCGTGATCGACGTGACCCATGACGGTCACGACCGGCGGACGCTGTTCGAGGTCGTCCTCGCCGCCCTCGTCCTCGCCGTAGGTCAGGTCGAACGATTCGAGCAGCTCACGGTCCTCGTCCTCGGGGCTGACGACGTGGACGACGTAGTTCATCTCGCTGCCGAGCAGCTCGAGGGTCTCGTCGTTCACCGACTGGGTCGCGGTGACCATCTCGCCGAGGTTGAACAGGGCCTGTACCAATGCGGCCGGGTTCGCGTCGATCTTCTCCGCGAAATCCGACAGCGAGGCGCCGCGGGCGAGACGGATGATCTCGCCGTTGCCGCGGGGCAGACGCACGCCACCGATCGAGGGCGCCTGCATGCTCTCGTACTCGGCGCGCTTGGCCCGCTTCGACTTGCGTCCGCGACGCGGTGCGCCACCGGGACGACCGAACGCGCCCGCGGCGCCACCGCGGCCACCGGGACCGCCGGGACGGCCACCGCCGCCACCGCCACCGGGACGACCACGGAAACCACCCGCCGCGGGAGCGCCCGCGCCCGCGCCGGGAGCACCGGTACCGCCACCCGCGCCGCCGCCACGGTAGCCACCGCCACCGCCGCCGCCACCGGGACGACCGGCGCCACCGGGACCGCCGCCGGGACGGCCGGGACGACCCGCACCGGCGCCGCCGGGAGCGGGACGAGCCGAACGTTGCGGCATGGCACCGGGATTCGGGCGCGGAGGCATCGAGCCGGGGCTCGGACGCGGACCGCCGGGACGCGAACCGCCACCCTGGGCAGCGGCCGGACGAGGTCCACCCTGACCGGGCGCGGGACGCTGACCGCCCTGCGCGGGGCCGGGACGGGGACCGCCCTGCGCCGGACCCGGACGCGGACCACCCTGGCCGGGGGCCGGACGCGGTGCGCGCTCACGCTCGGGAGCGGGCGTCGACGAATAGGGATTGTTGCCGACCCGAGGGGTCTTCGGGCCGGGCTTCGGACCACCGGGACGGGGGGCACCCTGGCCACCCTGTGCCGGGGCGCCGGGACGCTGCTGCTGCTGACCCGGACGCGGACCGGCCGGTGCGGGACGCGGACCCGACTGAGCGGGTGCGGGCGCCGCCTTGGCGGCGGGCGCCTGCTGGGCGGGAGCGGGAGCGGCGGCGGGCGGCGGGGTCGCCGGACCCGGCCGGACCGCGGGCCCGGGACGCACGCCGTCGCCGGGACGGTTCGCCGCCGGAGCGGGAGCCGAGGAAACCGGGGCGGCGGGGGCGGGCTGCGGTGCTGCCGAGGCGGCCGCCGCGGGGGCGGGCTGCGACGGAGCGGGGGGACGCGGGCCGGGACGGGGGCCCGGACCTGCGGGCTTCGCACCCGGACGGGCCGACGAAGCGGGTCCGGGACGAGCCCCGGACTTGGTATCGGACGCCGTGGCGGATTTCGCCGACAGCGACTCGCGGAGGCGACGGGCGACGGGCGCTTCCACCGTCGAGGACGCCGACTTCACGAACTCGCCCTGCTCCTTGAGCTTCGCGAGTAGTTCCTTACTTGTGACACCGAGTTCTTTGGCCAACTCGTGCACGCGGGCCTTGCCTGCCACTGCTCTCCTCACTGAGAGGTCGAGCAGCTCCGCCGTTTCAGGGGACGGCGGCCCGCACGACCTCGGGTTATCTCCGATGGACGTTCATCGTTGGTACTTCACGGTGTGCTCATGAGTGCTCGTGCCTGTTCTCGAGGTAATGCTCCAGGGCTGAGATATCCAGATTTCCGGACACTCGTAGTGCTCTGCCGAATGCTCGGCGCCGCTCTGCTGCGCGCAGACAAGACGAAAGGGGGTGCAACCAGGCACCCCTCCCGGGCAGTCTACGCCGCGAATCGGGAACGATCGCGACGATACGGGAACCGTCACCGGCATCCCGATCCTGTGCCACGATCCGCAACAGATCGACGGCCAACTCGCGCTCCCGGCATCCGATACACGTACGCACCGGAGCCGATCGGCGCTGGGGCGCCGGGTCGATCTCGATGGTGCGGTCCGGTACGGAAACCGAAGGCTCGCGCTGAACCTGAGACCACTGTACCGCTGTCCCGCTCGGAACACCGAACCCCGCCCCCGCGGAAGTTACCAACATGTCATCCCGGGTGTTCGATTCCCGATCCACCCGATCCGGCGCGGGACTCGCCTGATCGACCGCCGCGCGCCGTGGCGCGCCACCCTCGGTCAACTTCGGTGCGCCTCCGTCCGCACGTTGCCGCCCATGTCAGGGGCGGCGTCGCTGCGGATATCGATCCGCCAGCCGGTGAGCCGGGCGGCCAGGCGGGCGTTCTGCCCTTCCTTGCCGATGGCGAGCGAGAGCTGGAAGTCGGGGACGACCACCCGTGCCGCGCGGGCGTCCGGATCGACGATAGTGACGGACACCACTTTCGACGGCGACAAGGCGTTGCCGACGAAGGCCGCCGGATCCTCGGCGTAATCGATGATGTCGATCTTCTCGCCCGCCAGTTCGCTCATCACATTGCGCACGCGCTGCCCCATCGGGCCGATGCAGGCGCCCTTGGCGTTGACGCCCGACACCGTCGAGCGCACCGCGATCTTGGAGCGGTGTCCGGCCTCACGAGCCACCGCGACGATCTCCACCGAGCCGTCGGCGATCTCGGGCACCTCGAGCGCGAACAACCGGCGCACCAGATTCGGATGTGTGCGCGACAGCGTGATCTGCGGCCCGCGCGGCCCTCGGGTGACGCCGACGACGTAGCACTTGATCCGGTCGCCGTGCTCGTAGGTCTCCCCCGGCACCTGCTCGGCGGGCGGGATCAACCCCTCCGTGCCGTGCAACTCGCTGCCGATGCGCACGACCACCGTGCCGCGCGCGTTGGCGCGGGCGTCGCGCTGGACGACGCCGCCGACGATATCGCCCTCGTGGGTCGAGAACTCGCCGAAGGATTTCTCGTTCTCCGCGTCCCGCAACCGCTGGAGCACCACCTGGCGCGCCGTGGTCGCCGCGATGCGGCCGAATCCCTCGGGGGTGTCGTCCCATTCGGAGACGACGTTGCCGTCGGCGTCCACCTCGCGCGCCATCACCCTGACCACACCGGTCTTCTGGTTGATGTCGATGTAGGCGTTGGGCTGGTGGCCCTCGGTATGGCGGTACGCGGTGAGCAGTGCCGACTCGATCGCGGAGATCACCGTCTCGATCGAGATCCCCTTGTCGGCGACAATCGCGCGCAGGGCTTCGATTTCGATGTTCATTCCACGATCCCTTCGGTCGGCGAATCGGACGCTGTTACAGGTACTGCATCGGTACTTCCGGAGATGTCTTCGGCATCCTGGCCCGGCGTCGGTCTGCCGGGCGCTACGCCGCCCGCGAGTTCGAGTTCCCTCGCGCCGGGCGGATTGAATTCCACTTGAACGACCGCTTCGGCGATATCGGCCAGTGGCACCGTCACCCGGTGCGGTTTATGTCTACCGCCCAACACGAGCGCCACCGAATCGCCGTCCAGCGCGCCGACCCTCGCGTCGAACCGGGCGTGTCCCCCCGGATCCGGAGGTTCCGCGCCGGGACGCAAGGTTATCCGTACTTTGCGGCCGCGCGCACGTCGCCAGTGCCGGTCCGCCGTGAGCGGACGGTCGATCCCCGGCGAGGTGACCTCGAGCAGATAGGGCGTATCGCCGAAATCGCCCGCCTCGTCGAGCAGCTCCGACAGATCACGGCTCAGGGTGGCGATGGTGTCCAGATCCGAGGCCGCGTCGCTGTCGACGACGACCGTCACCCGAGCCTGCGCGTCCGCGTGCTTGCCCACCGTCGAGAGATCGACGCCCTCGAGATCGAATCCTCGGCGCTCGACGAGTCCAGCTATCAGCTGGCTCACCCTTTCGTCGGTCGGCATCGGCATGGTGGGGCGGCTCCTGGTTCAGTTGTGACGCGAGCTTCGGATTTCTTCGAGCGCTGTGTACCGGTAACGAAGTGCGGACGGTCCCCGACAGCAAATCTCGTCTACCGAAGGTCTAGCGTAACGCGCCCCGAGAGTGTAAAGGACCAGCGGCCTGTGGCAAGTTTGCCGGGTATGCCGCTTCGGAGTCGGGCCGAAACTCCGGCCGCGCCCCGGTCGGAGTCACCCCGCGAATCTGGCACGATGGTGCCGTGCCCATCCGCCACCCCGCCTCGACGCGCGACGCGCGTGTCCCCGGCTCCCCCGCCGATCGGCCCGACGCCCGCGCGGGCCGGAACATGTTCGGTGCGAACGTGTTCGGCGGCCCGAGTGCGGGTGGCGGCGCGACGGTCGATCGTCGCACCGCGTTGCGGCTCGCGGGCGGCGCGACGGCGGGAGTCCTGACACTCGGCGCGGCGACGGGATGTGCGGACGAGCCGGTCTATCTCCCCGATCCGCTTGCCGCGCAGGAAGCCGCGGCGAGGGCCGACGCCGCCGCCGCGAGCGCCGCGATCGCGCTCGCGCCGCAACGGCAGGCGGCGCTGAACACGATCTCGGCGCAGCGCACCGAACACGCGGACGCCCTGCGCGCCGAGATCGACCGGATCATCGGCGTCTACGGCGACGGAACCACCCCCGTGCACCGCACCCGCGAACCGAATCCGCCCGCCACGGGCGCGAGTCCGGCTCCCGGCGTGCCCGGCAGCGCCGTACCGCCCACCGTTCCACTCACCGTCGAGCAGTTGCGTGAACAACTGACCCGATCGCAGCGATCGAGCGCGGACCTGGCTCGTACCCAATCCGGATACCGCGCGGGCCTGCTCGCCTCCATCAGCGCGGCCTGCGCGGCCCAGACGGGAGTCCTGCTGGCATGACCGACGCCGAACGCCGTGCCGTCCTCGACGCACTCGCCGCCGAGTACGCGGCGGTGTACGCCTACGGGGTGATCGCCGCGTACGCCTCACCCGAGCGGACCCGCTTGGTGGCCGAGTACACCGCCGCGCATCGCGCCCGCCGCGACGCGACCGTGCGGGCGCTGGAAGCGGCGGGGGTCACCGCGCCCGCCGCCGACGCCGCGTACACCACCCCGTTCCCGGTGGACGACCCGATACCCGCCGCCCGGCTCGCGGTCACCGTGGAGAACGACACCGCCGTCGCCTGGCGCGCGGTCGTCGAGCACGCGGGCAGCGAATCGGCCCGCGGCATGGGTATCGATGCCCTCACCGAGAGTGCCCTGCGACTGGCGACCTGGCAGGCGATTCTCGGCACGAATCCCGCGACGGTGGCCTTCCCCGGCCGCGCCTGAGCCGCGGATCACGGGTTTCGACAGGCCCGCGCGGGCGACACCGACCCCCGCGTTCGGTCCGGGACAGGCCGGGTTACCCTTTCCGACACCCCGGCGCGGAACGCCTCCGCAGTGGTTCCCGATGCGCCGGAATCGGCGGCCGTCCCCGGTGGGGACCGCGCCGAGGAGTTCCTCGTTATCGTGCCGCAACCACCCGAAGGTATTGCCGGAGGACAGGATTCATGACACGTTCCGCACGACTCATCTGCATACTCCTCGCCGTCGTCGTGGCCGCCGTGGCCGCGTTCCTGACGTCGGGACCGACCGCGACAACCGCAGCCGAGCGCGAGCCCGGTGACATCGAGGCGGATCCGAACGGATCCGCCTGTGCGACACCCGATTCCACCGATCTGGTGGTCGATCTCTACCTGGTCTGACGCGGAGACCACGGTGCGCGGTGTGACGGCCGGGTGCGCTCACCGGCCGCCGCACCGCGAATCGGCTAGGGCCGCATCTCGTACGCGCCGTCGTTGGCGACCACCCGGTCCCACACCCGGTCGAAGCGTTCCCGGTTCGCGACCGGGGTGCGCAGGGCGCCGACGGCCCATTCCCGCTGGGCCGCCCCCGTCGACGGCTTCCCGTAGAGCGTGGTGGCGTATCCGTTGAAGTCGCGGACCTGGAAGTCGAAGATCTGGTCGAGCACATCGCGATCGAGGCCGATGATCGCGGCCTGCTCGAGGATCAGCTGACCGTAGACGACCAGCGAGAACAGGTGGCCGATGGTCAGCATGAAGTCGAGATCCTCGCGTTGCCCCTCATCCGGCGCAGCCGTGAGCAGCAGGCTGCGCAGCGCCTGCGCCTGCTCGTAGAACCGGGCGACGTTGGGCACGTCGGCGTGCTTCTCGTACGCCGGGGTCCAGTCGGCGAACCGGACCTTGCCCGCGCCACGGGCCGGGCCCTGCCGCCAGAAGAATTCCTCGTCGCCGGCTTCCTGCCTGGTGCCGATCTCGGGGTAGTCCGCCGGATCGAACAGGTAGTTGGGCATGAACTTGAGGATCTGACCGACGTTCACGTGCACGGTGCCCTCGAGCCTGGGCAGTGTGTTGATCAGCCGGGCGACCTCGGCGAAGTAGGTGTTCTTCTCGAAGCCCTTGGCGGCGAGCACATCCAGCAGCAGGGTCATCACGACCTCGCCCTCGGAGGTCACCTTGGATTTGGTCATCGGGTTGAACAGCAGGTAGCGCCGGTCCTCGAGACTGGCGTTGCGGAAGTAGTCGACGGCCCGGTCGCTGAACAGTTTCATCGCGACGATCCGGCTGTAGGCGTCGACGAAATTACCGCGCACGTGCGGGAACCGGGTGACCGGATTGCCGTACAGGATGCGGTTGTTGGCGTGGGTGATGGCCTCGTAGAACGAATGCTCGACCATGCCGATGCCACCGTGGCAGAGGTTGAACTTGCCGACGTTGACCGTGTTCAGAGCCGCCGAGAACGCCTCGGGACCGGTGTGCAGTACATCCTCGGCGCGCACCGGGTAGTCGGTGAGACGGAAATTGCTGACATACATCTGGCCGTGCACGACATTGCCGATGAGTTCGTAGTCCTCGTGCCTGCTGTCGGCGGCGAACCAGACGTACCCGTCCGCGCCGTCGATATCGGCCCGGCGCGAGAACACCGAGACCATGCTCGCCACATTGCCGTTGCCGATGTAGTACTTCTCACCGTTGGCGCGGAACAGGATTCCCGCCTCGGCGTCGTCGCTGCCCGGCTCGGTCGGGGTGAGGACCAGGTCGGTGTTGTAGATATCGGCACCGTGGGTCTGCTCGGACAGGCCGAAGGCCATCACCTGCCCCTCGGCCAGATCCGCCGCCGCCCGTTTCTTGGCGGCTTCGTTGTCGCTCTGCCAGATCGGACCGAGTCCGAGGATCGTGACCTGCTCCGCGTACCAATACGCGAGCCCGTAGAAGCCGAAGATCTCCGACAGCGCGGCGTTGCGCGCGGCGTCCCAGCGCCGGTTCGGATCGCCGTCGGCGTAGGCGGCCGGTGTCAGGAAGGTCGCGAACAACTTCTCCTTCCTGACGAAATCCAGGAATTCCGACACCCACAGCGCGTCCTGGTCATCGGCCAGCAACTGCGCCTTGCCCTTCGACTCGAACCACTCGATGGTGGCCTTCAGCAGTCGCGTGGTCTCGGCGTCGAACTGCTGGGGGTCGTAGGTGGACGGGTTGAACAGCAGGTCGTCGGTACTCGTCATGCCGGTCAACTTACCAGCGGGTAACAGATGTCCGCCCACGGTCTGCCGGATGTGTGACCTGCGCTTTCATCTTACGCAGCCGTAAGAGGTCAGTTCAGAATGAGTTTTCGGAGGCAGATGACCGCGCAGGCGAGGGTGAGTAGCGCGTGGTGGATGTCGGCGCGGCGTTCGTAGCGGGT
>NZ_QCYJ01000150.1 GCF_003123685.1 Nocardia aurea | reverse complement strand
GGATGGTCGGGGATCACGATGTCCTCGCTCACCGGCCACGCGCACGGCAGGCTGCCCTGCTCCCCGGCGAAGTCCCGGCCGCTGAAGGCGGCCACCACCCCCGGCAGGCCGCGCGCACCGGACACGTCCACCCGCGTGATCCTGGCGTGCGCCATCGGGCTGCGCAGGAACATCACCTGCAGCATCCCCGGCTGGCGGAGGTTGTCGGTCCACCTCGTGTGCCCGGTCAGCAGCCTGGAGTCCTCCTTGCGCCGCCGGGCCCTGCCGATCTCCCTGCCGATCTCCCTGCCGCCGTCCGGCTCGGAGATCTGCCCGCTGTCCGCTAACCGCGCGCCGACCAGGCCGGCGTCCAGCTCGGTCATGGCGTGCTCACCGCCTGCCCCATGTCCTGCGCGCCCCGCCGTACCGCGCGAACGATGTTGCAGTAGCCGGTGCACCGGCAGAGGTTGCCCTCCAGGCCCTCCCTGATGGCCTCCTCCGACGGGTCCGGATCGGTCCTGACCAGGTCGATCGCGGCAATCACCATGCCCGGCGTGCAGTAGCCGCACTGCAGCGCGTGCTCCTCGTGGAAGGCCCGCTGCATCGGGTGCATGGAGCCGTTCGCGCCGACGCCCTCGATCGTGACGACGTCGCCGCCGTCAGCCTGCAGCGCGAGCACGGAGCAGCTCTTCACGCTCCTGCCGTCGAGCAGCACGGTGCAGGCGCCGCAGTTGGAGGTGTCGCAGCCGACGGGCGTGCCGGTCTTGCCCAGCCTCTCTCGTAGCAGATGGACGAGAAGGAGCCGCGGCTCCACGTCCTCCTCGTGCCTGACTCCGTCGACGGTGATGGTGACACGCGGCATGGGTCCTCCCTCTGAGCAGGGGAGAATTAATGGGTAATTGCCAAAGTACGCCCGTGTCTTTACCGGTCAAGGGTCACTTACCTCGAACGACCCTGGCGATCACCGCCACCAGGCCCGCGAACCCCAGCCCGACCACCAGCAGCCCCGACAGTACCAGCGGATCCGTGATCGAACGGGTCAACACGAGGATTCCGAGCACCACGAAAAGCAGCCCGGTCAGCAGGGCCATCCAGTCGGTCCGGTGCAGCCGCCGCGGCCTGTCCACCTCACGCGGCACGCCGCACCTCCATGTCGCCGACGCCGCCCCTGAGGTTCAGCACGATCGTGGGAGCCTTGCCGGCCGGCCGCGTCTCCGGCTCCAGCACCTTGTCGAACCGCACGTCCACGCCTCCCCTGAGCGACTGGTCGATCTGGATGTCGCCGACCTTGTTGCTGGCGTGCACCTCCACCCTGGCCGTGGGCGGCACGATCACGGTCAGCTCGCCGATCCTGACCGAGGCGTCGACCGTCAGATCGGCGCCCGGGGACAGCGGGATCTCCGACAGGTCCAGCGTTCCGTCGCCCACGCCCACGTCGTACGGCCTGCTCCCGGCCTCCGTCGCGGTGAGCGGAGTCCAGTCGGCGGTGCCGACGTGCCTCGGCAGCCCGCCGACCATCAGCCCCACTGACATCACCAGCGCCACGCCCGTGACCGCCGCGGCCAGCCCGGCCCCGC
>NZ_QCYJ01000083.1 GCF_003123685.1 Nocardia aurea | reverse complement strand
CCCCGTGATCAGGCCGGTGACCGCTCGCACGCCGGTCAGGGGGGTGACGACGTGCCCGGTCCAGCCCGCCGACGCGGACACCCGCCCGCCGTCGCGGGCCGCGGTCTCCAGGGCGCGGACCACGGTCGTGCCGGCGGCCACCACCTGGCCGCCGCTCTCCCGGGTCAGGTTGACGAGCCTGGCGGTCGAGGCGGGCACGGCGTACCGCTCGGCGTAGGGCCGCTCGTCCTTCTCCGGCGAGGCGACGCCCGCGTGCAGCGTGATCGGCGCGATCTGGACGCCGCGCGCCACCAGCGCCGTCACCAGGTCCGCGCTGAACGGCCGGGCGGCGCTCGGCATCTCCGCGCTCCCCGGCACGGTGGCGAACACGGTCTGGTACGTCTCGATCGGCCAGTCCCGCGGCACGTACGAGTAGCGGATGGGCACGCCGTGCGCCCGCAGGTACGCCTCCACGTCCTGGTCGAGCCCGTCCTGGTCGAGCCGGGCCCGCCACAGCCGGGGCGTCTCCCGGTCGATCAGCCGCAGCGTCGCGCGTCCAGGCAGGGGCAGCCACTCGCCGGGCTCGCCACCGCGGTAGGGCTCGGTGGCCTGGGAGGTGCGGCGGCGCAGCTCGACCAGCCAGGTGCCGTCCTCCCGCGCCGTGGAGAAGTGCACGGCCAGCCGGTCGAGCCGGACGGCGGCGGGCAGGGTCGCCGAGTTGTTGACCACGATCAGGTCACCGGGCTCCAGCAGGGCGGGCAGGTCGGTGAAGCGGTGGTGTTCAGGCACGCGGGCGCCCCGGGAGACGAGCATGCGTACCGAGTCGCGGGCCAGCCCCCGGGCCTCGGGCGGTTCGTGCGCGGAGAGCGCGGGCGGCAGGGCGAAGTCGAGCGTCGCGGTCATCGCAGGCTCACCCTGCCGCTTGCCGGGCGGGCGCGTACGAGGTCGTGGAGCGCCGCGGCGACCTTCGCCGGGTCGGCGGCCCCGGCGGCCTCCTCCGCGCCGACCGCGTCGGCCAGCATGCGGGTGTTCATCTCGCCCGGGTCGACCCACCAGACGGCCAGCTCGGGCTCCTCCGAGGCCAGCACGTTCGACAGCTGCTCCAGGGCGGCCTTGGTGGCCCCGTAGCCGCCCCAGCCCTCGTACGCGCCGGTGGCGGCGTCGGAGGTGATGTTGACCACGGCTCCGCGCCGGGCGCGCAGCGCGGGCAGCGTGGCCTGCGTGAGCGCGAGGGGAGCGGTCACGTTCGTCTCCAGGAGCACCTTGAACGCCTCCAGCGGGTAGCCCGCCAGGCGCGGCAGCGGGGTCACGCCCAGGTCGCCGGCGTTGTTGACGAGGAGGTCGAGCTCGGGTGCGGCCAGCGAGAGCCGCTCGACGTGCGCGGGGTCGGTCACGTCGCCGGCGAGGGCGGTGACGGCGGCGGTCCCAGCCGGCCCAACGGTGCCGGCGGTCGTTGTGGCGTCCAGTTCGGCCGCGACCCGGTCCAGGTCGTCGCGTCCGCGGGCGGTGATCACGAGGTTCCATCCCGCGCCCGCCAATGACCGCGCGAGCGCGAGGCCGAGGCCGCGGGAGGCGCCGGTGATGAGTGCGGTGTTCGTCATGCCTCGACGCTAGGAAGGCGGCGCGGTCCGCGCATCGGGCGCGGGACCCGGCCCCGCCTCGGCACTTCGACCTAGGACCATCGGAGCCCGGGAGCGCAGAGCAGAGCCCGGGGCCGCAGAGCCCGGGACCATAGAGTAGGTGCCGTGACCTCGGAGGGCAGGGAGGAGATCCTGCAGGCGGTGAGCTCGGCCGTGCTCGCCGTGACCCGGCACCTGTCGGTGCGGGAGGTGCTGCAGGTCATCGTCCGCTCGGCGCAGCGGCTGCTGGACGCCCGATACGCCGCCCTGGGCGTGCCCGACGAGGACGGTTCGTTCGCCGAGTTCGTCGCCGAGGGCCTCACCGACCGGCAGTGGGAGGCGATCGGCCCGCTGCCCCGCCAGCATGGGATGCTCGGCGCGATGCTGCGCGACGGGGCCCCGGTGCGGCTGCCCGACCTGACGAAGGACCCCAGGTTCGAGTGGTGGCCGAAGGCGCACCCGGTGATGAAGGACTTCCTGGGCGTGCCGATCCGCGACGGCGACGAGGTGCTCGGCATCGTCTTCCTGGCCAACAAGCGCTCTCCCGGCGGCTTCACGCCCGCGGACGAGGAGCTGCTGACGCTGTTCGCCGCGCACGCCGCCATCGCGCTGACCAACGCCCGCCTGTACGAGCGCGGCCGCGAGCTGGCCATGCTCGAAGAGCGCAACCGCATGGCCCGTGAGCTGCACGACGCGGTCACCCAGAAGCTGTTCTCGCTCCGGCTGTCGGCGCGGGCGGCGGAGACGATGCTGGAGAGCGCCCCCGGCCGGGCCGCGGCCGAGCTCGACCGGGTCCAGCGCCTGGCGGGCGAGGCGCTGGCCGAGCTGCGCGCCGTGATCGTCGAACTGCGCCCGGCGGAGCTCGACCGTCACGGGCTCGCCGAGACCCTGCGCAAGCACGTGCGCCTGCTCGACCGGCTGCACCCGGCCCGGGTCACGTTCGGGTGCGACGAGCTGCCGCCGGTCGAACCCGCCGTCGAGGTGGCCCTGCTCCGGGTGGCGCAGGAGGCGCTGCACAACGCCCTGCGTCACTCCGGCGCGTCCGAGGTGTCGGTACGGCTCCGCGACGAGGGCGGCAGGCTCGTGCTGTCGGTCGGCGACAACGGCACGGGCTTCGACCAGGCGGCCTCGCGCGGCCTCGGGCTGGTGTCGATGCGTGAACGGGCCGAGTCGGTGGGCGGTGTCATGACCGTGGACTCGGCCCTCGACAAGGGGACCACGGTCCGTGTGGAGGTGGGCCGGTGATCCGGGTGCTGATAGCCGACGACCATCCGGTGGTGCGCCAGGGGCTGCGCACCTTCCTCGACCTGCAGGAAGACATCACGGTCGTGGGGGAGGCCCGCGACGGGGCCGAGGCCGTCGAACTGGTCGCCGAGCTGGCTCCGGACGTGCTGCTGCTCGATCTCAGGATGCCGGTGCTCGACGGGCTGGGAGCGCTGGAGCGGCTGTCGGGGTCGGCCACGCGGGTGGTCGTGCTCACGTCGGTGAGCGACCGGTCCGACGTGGGGCCGGCGATGCGGGCGGGCGCCGCGGGTTTCCTCTACAAGGATGTGGATCCGGCCGCGCTGGTGCAGGCCGTACGGGCCGTGCACGGCGGGCAGGTGCTGCTCGCGCCGGAGGCGGCCGAGGCGGTGCTGGCCGGAGCCGGCGGCGCTGCGGGCGGGGGCGGGGCGCCGCCGGGGCCGGCGCTGCTCACCGAGCGGGAGCGGGAGGTGCTCGCGCTGATCGCGGCGGGCCGTTCGAACCGCGAGATCGCCAGGAGCCTGGCCGTCGCGGAGAAGACGGTCAAGACCCACGTCTCGAACGTGCTGATGAAGCTGGGCGTCCAGGACCGCACCCAGGCCGCCCTGTACGCGGTCCGCCACGGCCTGGCCTGACGCACGTCGGAGGATCGATCGGGCTATGAGCCTCTGAGCGGCTCGAAGACGGCGTGGTGGGCGGCCACGAGGGCACGCCGTACCGCGCCGTCGAGCTCGCGGAGGGCGGCGCCGCGCGTGGCGTGCTGCGCCGAGGTCAGCCCGCGCTCGTCGGCCAGCCGCAGGACCGCGGAGAGCCGCGTGGCCAGCGACGCGACGCGGTGGGCCCGCGCGGGATAGCCGGGAGCGAGCCCCGCCCCGCCGGCGGCGAGCCGTTCCGGCCGGCCCTGGGCCGGGCCCTCGACTGAGGCCAGCGCCTCGGTCGCGGACCGCATTACGGCCGACAGCTCCTGCTCGGCCTCGGCGACCGACGGCAGGTCGTGCCTGACGGGCCCGGCCTCGTGCACGGCCAGGCGTACCCCGACGTACGAGGACCCGCGCAGATCGGGCGAGGGGACCAGCCCGAGGCGGCGGTCGGGGAGGACGGCGATGGCGGCCTCGCCCGCGTCCACGGCGGCGGAGTTGAACTGCGGGGGCCCGGAGAGCCCGAGCGGGTCGCCGGGAGCGGGCAGCGCGAGCCGGAACCCGGTCAGGCCGTCGGCCCGGAGGCTCGCGAGGTACTTGCGCAGCGGAACCTCGCCCACAACCGTGGGACCGGCGGCGGATTCGACACGGTCGGCCGCCTCGTCGAGGCCCACGTGACCTGCGAGCCAGGAGTTGCACCAGGCGACCAGGACGGGAGAGACAGTCGATTCAGGGCGCACCGGTCCACGATAAGCGCTCGCCCTGCAATAGGTTTGACCCGAGCATTCTCCTGAAGGAGGGACCGGGGATGGGTGGTCAGGTGCTGCGGCTCCAGGACGTAGCCGTCAGACGGGACGGAGCGGCCCTGCTGCGCGGCATCGACTGGGAGGTCAACGAGGACGAACGATGGGTCGTCGTCGGGCCCAACGGCGCGGGCAAGACCACCTTGCTGCAGGTCGCGGCCACGCTCCTCTATCCGAGCGAGGGCGTCGTCGAGGTGCTCGGCGAGCGGCTGGGCCAGACGGACGTGTTCGACCTGCGGCCCCGCATCGGGCTGGCGAGCTCCGCGCTGGCCGAGCGCGTCCCGCCGGAGGAGAAGGTCATCGACCTCGTGCTGACCGCGTCCTACGGGATCATGGGTCGCTGGACCGAGGAGTACGACTCCAACGACGTCACCCGGGCCGTCGAGCTGATCGACATGCTGGGGGCGGCCCACCTGATCCGGCGTCGGTTCGGCACCCTGTCGGAGGGGGAGCGCAAGCGGGTGCAGATCGCCCGCGCGCTCATGCCCGACCCCGAGATGCTGCTGCTCGACGAGCCGGCCGCCGGGCTCGACCTGGGCGGGCGCGAGGACCTCGTGCGCCGCCTGTCGGTGCTCGCCCACGACTTCCGCTCGCCCACGCTGGTGCTGGTCACCCACCATGTGGAGGAGGTGCCGAGCGGGTTCACGCACGGGCTGCTGCTGCGCAACGGCTCGGTCGTGGCACAGGGACCGCTCGACCAGGTGATGACGGCCGACAACCTGTCGCGCACGTTCGGGCTGCCGCTCACGCTCGACCGCAGCGCCGAGGGGCGCTGGTACGCCCGCGCGCACTAGCGCCGGCGCGATCGGCGTGGACTTTTAAAGACACTCACGGCCGCCGAAGCCGGTGACCCGCTGTGATCGGGCGGGTGGCGGACGTCTAGGCTCGGGCGGGTGACGATCTGGGAAGCGCTGGCGGTGTGCGCGGCAGGGGTCGCGGCCGGGGCCATCAACGCGGTCGTCGGCTCCGGCTCGCTGATCACCTTCCCCACCCTCGTGGCGGTGGGCCTCGATCCCGTGGTCGCGAACGTGTCCAACAACATCGGCCTGGTCCCCGGCTCGTTCACCGGCGCCTACGGCTACCGCGAGGAGCTCAAGGGCCAGCGTGACCGGCTCGTCCGCCTCGGCACCGCCTCGTGCCTCGGCTCGATCATCGGCGGGATCCTGCTGCTCTACCTCGACCCGAGGGTCTTCCAGGTCGTGGTGCCCGTGCTGATCGCCGGGGCGTGTGTGCTGGTGGTGGCGCAGCCGCGGCTGAGCGCCAGGCTGGCGCCCGGGCGCGAGCACGCGCACTCCCACGGGGGGGTGGCGCTCTGGCTCGGCGTGCTCGGCGCGGGGGTCTACGGCGGCTACTTCGGCGCGGCCCAGGGCGTGCTGCTGATCGGGCTGCTCGGCACCTTCCTCAGTGACGACCTCCAGCGCGTGAACGCCGCGAAGAACGTGCTCTCATTCGTCGTCAACTCAACCGCGGCCGTGCTCTTCGTCCTGTTCGCCGAGGTCGACTGGTGGGCTGTGCTGGCGGTGGCGCTGGGGTCCACGGTGGGCGGGTTCGCGGGGGCGAAGGTGGGGCGGCGCATCCCGGCGCCGATCCTGCGGGGGATCATCGTGGCCGTCGGGATCGCCGCGATTATCAAACTGGTGTACGGATAACTTCCCGCCCTTCTGGGTATGAATCCGACATGAAGGGTGATCGGGTGGAGATCGTCATCGACGCGGGGGGTAGCCCGCGTACCTACGAGGTCGTCGCCACCCGTGCGGGCCGCCGCGTCGAGGTGGCCACGAGGCGGGGCCTGGTCGAGGTCAGCGAGGTGACGCGCAGCGGCACCGCCATACGCACCGCGCGGTTCATGTCCAGCCGCATCCTCGCGCTGGTCGAGCACCCCGCCGACGAAGACTCCGCCATCCGGCACTCCACCGACGAGCCCTGAGCCACTGACGAGCCCTGAGCCGCCGGCGCCCCGTCCACGAACTCGGGATCGCCCCAGGCGGCCAGCAGCTCCTCCCGGGCGGTCTCGGGCGGCAGTTCCTCCCAGCGCACCTCCCGCCCGGTCGCCTCGCCGATGATCCGGACCTGCTCCGCCTGCGTCAGCCTCTCCGGGCCGGTGATCACGTACGCGGCCCCCGCGTGCCCGCCCGAGGTGAGCACGTGCACCGCGACCGCCGCTATGTCCTCCTCGTGGATCAACGACCGCGAAGCCTCCCCGTACGGCCAGCGCACCACGCCCTGGCGGATCTGGCCGGCCCAGCCGAGCGTGTTCGTCGCGAAACCGCTGGGTCGCAGGAACGTCCACGCCATCCCGGTCCGCCTGATCAGCCGCTCGAGCTCCTGATGGAAGAGCGCGGGCTCCTCGTCCTCGGCGAGTTCGGCCACGTCGGCCGACAGGTAGACGACACGGCGGGCGTGCTTGGCGACGGCCGCCACGACCGGCTCGGCCGTCTCGGCGGCGAAGCCGGGCCAGATCAGGAAGACGGCCTCGACGTCACGCAGCGCGGGCTCCAGCGTCTCGGGCGCCGTCAGGTCACCGCTGACCACCTCGACACCGGCAGGAAGCCTGGCCCTGGACGGGTCGCGGACCAGCGCGCGGACCGCGAGGCCCGCTTCGGCCAGCTTGGAGACGACGTGCTTGCCCACATTCCCGGTCGGCCCGGTCACGAGAATCGTGCTCATGGCCCCCGACCGTAGGACCTCAACTCAACTTGAGGTCAAGCCCGGGGCGCACCTGGATGACGCCGTCACGCCGGATCCGGGTCTCGAAGGTCGGCGCGGGCGCGGTCGCGGGCCCATGCTTGACCGACCCGTCGCCCAGCCGGAACGTGCTGCCGTGCCACGGGCACACCACGCACGCCTCGCCGTTCTCCTCGACGAGCCGGCCCTGGTGGAGCGGGCCGGCGAGGTGCGGGCAGCGGTCGGCGAGCACGGTCACGTGGTCGCCCCGCCGGAGCACGAACAGCTGGATGTAGCCGAGCCGCCGCGCGACGGGCCTGCCGTCGGGGAGGTCGGTGAGCGCGCAGAGGTCGTGCCAGCCCAGGGGCACCAGGTGCGCGACCTGGGGCGCGTGGTTGGCCCCCGCCGCCTGCCGGTAGGCCATGTGGCCTCCCAGGTAGGCGCCCGTGCTGCCCACGCCGACTCCCGCGAGGCACAGCATCCGGCCGGCCCGCTCGTTCCCGGCCAGCCGCGAGACCAGCGAGGCGGAGAACAGGCCGAGCGCGGTGACGTTCAGCATCATGTGGACGAAGCCGACGCGCTGCTGCTCCAGGTGCAGCGACGACCAGTCGGTCAGCCCGGCCGCGGCCGTGGGCAGCGCGTTGCCGACGCCGACGGCCAGCAGCAGCCGCGACGCCCTGGGATCGATGCGTGTGAGGTCGAGCACGGCCGCGGAGATCCAGCAGCCGAGGCTCACGTTGGCTAGTGGAGGATGTGAGGGTTTGCCCAGGGGCACGCCGTGGAGCACGTCGCGCAGCGGGCCAGGACGGATCGTGTCGCGTACGGCCTTGGCCAGCACCCGGATGGGCGCGTCCATGGCCTTGGACCTCTCGAGCTGTTCCGCGAGGTCAACCGGCCCCCCGAAACGGCGCAAGTGCCTACGTCTCGGTCGCACTATCTCTTTCACGAAATGTCCCCTACCCCCGCCTTGAGGGCATCACTCGGACAGGTGACCCCTGGCGACGGAGAGCTCCACCAGGTCCAGTGCGTACGCGCCCAGCGAGGGCGAACCCTCCTCGATCAGCCGGACCTTCTCCTTGACCTGCGCCGCCGTCGCCTTGAACAGCGGCCAGGTGCCGCCCTCGGTGTTGTGGTTGGCCAGGATCGGCGCGAAACGGTCGAGCGCCCTGGCGAACCTCGCCTCCGGCGTCTTACGCGCCTCGAACTCCTCCCACAGGTCACGCAGCGCGGCCGCCTGGTCGGCGGGGAGCAGGGCGAAGATCCGGTCGGCGGCGGCCCGCTCGGCCTCGGCCTGGGCGGCCACCGCGGCCGGATCGTAGATGAACGTGTCGCCCGCGTCGATCTCGACCAGGTCGTGCACCATGAGCATGGCGACGACCCGCTGGATGTCGGTGCCGGGAGGCGCGTGTTCGGCGAAGATCATCGCCAGTATGCCCACATACCAGGAGTGCTCTGCGTCGTTCTCCCGCCGGGAGCCGTCCATGAGCAGG
>NZ_QCYJ01000108.1 GCF_003123685.1 Nocardia aurea | reverse complement strand
TCGACGACGGTCTGCGGGCGATCGCGGTGTCGCTGCTGTGGTCGTTCCGCAACCAGGTGCACGAGCGGCGGCTGCGCGAGCTGGTGCACGAGATCGATCCGGCGGTGTTCGTGTCGCTGTCGTCGGAGGTCAGCCCGCGGATCCGGGAGTTCGCCCGCAACGCCACCACCATCATGAGCACCCAGATCGGGCCTGGCCTGCGCGACTACCTGGGCGAGCTGGAGGCCAGGCTGCGGGCGCAGAAGCTGGCCGGCCCGCTGTTGGTGATGCAGAGCAACGGTGGGGCGGTTGCCGCGAAGGAGGCGCCGGCCACCGCGATCAGCACGGTCGGTTCGGTGCTGACCGGTGGAGTGATCGGCTCTGTGGCGCTGGGTGAGCAGCTCGGGCATCGCAACATCGTCTCGACCGACGTCGGTGGCACGACGTTTCTGGTCGGCCTGGTGGTCGACGGGGAGCCGGTGCGGGCCAGCACGACGATCATCAACCACCACCCGATCAACGTGCCGACCTTGCAGGTGCATGCGATCGGCTCCGGCGGCGGCGCGGTCGCCTGGATCGACGCCGGCGGGAACCTGCAGGTCGGCCCGCGCAGCGCGCAGGCCGTGCCCGGCCCGGCGTGCTACGGCGGCGGCGGCACCGAGCCGACCAACACCGACGCGAACCTGGTACTGGGCATCCTGCCCGAGCGTGGCCTGCTCGGCGGGCGTAAACGCCTGTCGGTCGAGCTGGCTCGGCAGGCCATCCGAGCCCGGATCGCCGAGCCGCTCGGCCTGTCTGTCGAGGACGCCGCTGCCGCGATCTACTCTGTGCAGAACGCCCAGACCGGCGACCTGCTGCGCAAGACGGTGGTCGAGGCCGGGCACGATCCGCGCGAGTTCGTCCTGTACGCCTTCGGTGGCGCCGGCCCGGCGCACTGCGCGGGCTATGCCGCCGAGGTGGGGGTCCGCGACGTCGTGGTGCCGCTCGGGCCGGTCGCGTCGGCGTTCTCGGCCTACGGGCTGGCCAGCTCGGACATTGTCCTGGCGGCGGAGCTGTCCGATCCGCACGCGCTGCCGGTCGATCCGGCGCGGGCGCAGGCGAACTTCGAGCAGTTGGAGCGGCAGGTTCGGGACGCGTTGGCCCGCCAGGGCGTGCAGTACGCGCGGGTGGAGCTGCACCGCTCGCTGGACCTTCGGTACACCATGCAGCTGGCCGAGGTGTCGGTACCGGTGCCGGACGGCCCGCTGGACGCCGCCGAGCTGGCCGCGGTGGCCGATCGCTTCGAGCGTCGCTACGCCGAGCTGTACGGCGAGGGCAGCGGCTTCAGCGCCGCCGGCATCCAGGCCATCACCTACCGGGTCCGCGGCGTCGGGGTGCTGCCGTTCGCCCCGAAGCTGCCCGACCTGCCGCCGGCGGTGTCGCCGGACCCGGCTGCCGCGCGGATCGGTACGCGGCCGGTTCGTCTTGGCGGGCCGACCTTTGTCGACACCGCGATCTACGACTACAGCAAGCTGCGCGCCGGTCACCTGATCATGGGCCCGGCGGTGGTCGAGGTGCCCACCACGACCGTCGTCGTTCCGGCGGAGATGAC
>NZ_QCYJ01000123.1 GCF_003123685.1 Nocardia aurea | reverse complement strand
GCGCTGGTTCCACAAGGGCGGCCTCGTCGCGGGCTGGGCCCTCGGGCTCGCGGCCGGGATGTGGATGCTGTACCTCATCCCGAACCCGGCCACCGGCAAGACCCACTTCGGCGGCTCGGCGTTCGCGCTGTCGAACCTCGGGTTCGACACCAAGATGACGGTCTACGCGGGCTTCCTGTCGCTGGCCGTCAACCTGGCGGTGGCGGCGCTCGGCACGCTGGCGTTCCGGGCGTTCAAGGTCGCCGACGGCCAGGACGCGACGGCCCGCGAGGACTACTTCGCGGACGAGGGCGACCCCAAGGTCAAGGAGCTGGACCTGTCCGCCCCGCACTGACCGGCCACGCCCGAGGCGTGACAGGGCCCGCTCCCGCACGGGGGCGGGCCCCGCGCGTGCCGGTGGACGGGCGGGTGAAAACCCGTTGCGATGGACCGTGTACGGCTCGCACGCTTGTCCGGTGGCGATTCTGGAGGCGGCCCACCTGGCCAAGCGGTTCGGACCTGTCACGGCCGTGCACGACCTGAGCCTCACGGTGGGCGAGGGCGAGGTCGCCGGGCTGCTCGGCCCCAACGGGGCGGGCAAGTCGACGACCCTGCACATGCTGCTCGGCCTCATCACGCCCGACGCCGGCACGATCACGATGTTCGGCATGGAGCTGGCACGGCACCGGATCGAGGTGCTGAGCCGGGTCAACTTCGCCGCCAGCTACGTCGATCTGCCCGGCCCGCTGCTGGTGCAGGAGGTCCTCGACGCGTTCGCCCGGCTCTACGCCGTCCGGCGGCCGGCGGCCCGGGTGACGGAGATGATCGAGCTGCTGGAGCTGGGCCCGCTGCGGCGGCGCAGGGTGATGGACCTGTCGTCCGGGCAGCGCACCCGCGTGCAGCTCGCCAAGGCCCTCGTCAACGCACCCCAGTTGCTGGTGCTCGACGAGCCCACGGCCAATCTCGACCCCGACGCGGGCGACCGGATCCGCGGCCTGCTGTCGCGCGTGGCCCGGGAGAGCGGCAGCGCGATGCTCATCACCTCGCACAACATGCGCGAGGTGGAGCGGATGTGCGACCGGATCCACTTCATGGCCGAGGGCCGCGTCGTGGCCGCGGGCAGCGCCGAGGAACTGGCCGGCCGCTACGGGGCCGAGGACCTGGAAGAGGTGTTCCTGAAGGTGGCGCGCGGATGACGACACTGACCCTGCCCCCGCTCAGCCTGGCCGCCCGGCGCAGCCGGATCCTCGGCGTGGTCCGCCGCGACTTCGCCGCGCTGCGGCGCAGCCCGATCCGCATGTTCGAGATCCTCTTCTGGCCGACGGTCGAGCTGCTGCTGTGGGGCTTCGTGACGGTGTTCCTGCAGTCGCAGAAGGTGCCGTTCGTGGTGGCGTTCCTGATCGGCGCGGTGCTGCTCTGGCAGGTGCTGCAGAAGGCGAGCAACGAGATCTCGATCGCCTTCCTGGAGGACATCTGGTCGCGCAACCTGCTCAACGTGCAGGTCAGCCCGCTGTCGAGCGTCGAGTACCTGGTCGGGCTGGTGCTGTTCTCGCTGGGCAAGGTGGCCTTCGCGGTCGCGGTGATGGCCGGGCTGGCGTACGCGCTCTACGGGTTCGGGGTGACGAGCC
>NZ_QCYJ01000133.1 GCF_003123685.1 Nocardia aurea | reverse complement strand
TGCGCAGGTCGGTCCGCTCCACCGCGGCGGCGACCGAGCAGATCCCGCTCGTCCTGCTCCCCACCGACACGCTCACCTTCACCGACGGCACCAAGGCCGCGCACGGCGGCTCGACGAACGCCACGGCCGACGGCCTCGACGTGCGCCGCGGTGACACGCTGATCAGGTTCCGGTGGGGCGGAGCCCGTCCGGCGACGCTCAGCGCGGGCTCGCCGACGTACTTCCGCGACGCCCGGCGCCGTTTCCACGCCCTGCGCATCCCGCACACGGGCGCGATCGACGTCACCGTCTCCCTGGGGTGACGGACTCCCATTTTGTGGGCTATTGGGCGGTCATGTGCCTTGTTAGAGTGGAGATCAGGCGGGCACGGAGAGGGGTGCCCCAGAGTGGCACGGTGAGCGCGCACGCCGATCCCCCCGATGACGAGAAGCGGTTCATGGCAGATCCCACCACAGTCGACCGGCTCCTGCCGGGCGACCATGTCTGCTGGACCTTCGACGACCACGAACGGCATCTGAGGGCACTGGTCCGGTTCGTCCGCACCGGGTTGGCGCGCGGCGACCAGGTCCTCTACTTCACCGACACCTTCCTGCCTCCGGCGTTCCTCGCCGCGGCGCAGGCGTACGGGGTGGAGGTGCGGCAGCCGCTCAGCACGGGACAACTGCGCGTGACGGGCGCCGACGGTTCCTACCTCGCCAGCGGCCCCTTCGAGCCCGAACGCGCCCTGAAGGGCTGGACCACGGCCATCGACCAGGCACGGGCGGACGGCTACGGCGGGCTGCGCGTGGCGGCCGACATGGGCTGGACCGTCCGCCCCGTCGTGGACGTCGACCGGCTGGCCCGGTACGAGGCGCAGGCCAACCAGATCTTCTCAGGCGGCTACGCGATGGCGCTGTGCTGCTACGACCGCAGGCTGTTCACCCACGCGGAGCTGGAGCGGATCAGCGCCGCCCACCCGGGCGCGGCCACGGCCGGAGCGGGCAGCCTGGAGGAGTGGGCGCCGCTGCTGCGCATGCGCCGCACCCCCCGCGGGCTGGTGCTGAACGGCGCCGCCGACCGCACCAACGCCGAGGCCCTGGCAGCTGTGGTGGAGCCCCTGGTCACCGAGGCCCTGGCGGCCGACACCTCACCGGCCCCGGCCGGCGGTCACGCCGATGACGCCGGTCACGCTGGTGGCGCGGTGGTCATCGACGTGACCGGCCTGACCTTCGCCGACCTCGCCACGGCCCGCGTCCTGGCGGGCGCGCTCGAAGCCGCCGGCGGCCGCCTCCGGCTGGAAGGCTCCCTGCCCGACCCGCTGCCCGCGCTCGATCCCGGCGGCGCGCGGGACTCGTGAAGACGCCCGCCGTGCCTGAAGGACGTTCTCACAGCCGCCGGCTCGGTGCTGCGCGGCAAGCCCCTCGGACGCCCACCGCCCCGTCCGGGCCTCCGGATCGGTCAGCCGCCGTGCCGGGCGAGGTGGTCGGCCGCGCGTACGGGCTCCGGGAGGCGGAAGCGGGGCGAGAGGCGCTCCGGGCCGGGGCTGGTGCGCGCCGACGAACGGCGTCTTGCCGACACCCAGCGCCGGCAGGCCGGTCAGCACGCCCACGTGACACGCCAGGCCGAACCCGCGAGGGTGCGCCAGGCCGTACCCGTCGCAGACCAGCAGGTCAGGTGTGACCGTCAGGCGTTCGAGCGCCTCCACCAGCGCGGGCAGCTCCCGGAAGGCGAACAGCCCCGGAACGTACGGGAAGCGCGCCTCGCCCGGCACCACCACCTGCTCGACCACCGACAGCGTGCCCGCGTCGAGCACCACGACGGCGGCGGCCAGCCGCTCGTCGCCGTGGTAGTGCACGTCGAGCCGACACGCACGTGATCGAATCTACGCCGCCAGGGGTCAGCGCGACGACGGATCGGGCTGGGCCACGTCGCCCCGTGCGGCGACGGAGGGACGGCGCCCCTCACCTCCGCGGGAGGAGAGACGCCTCGCCGCCCGCGAGGCGAGGACGGCCACGGCCAGGGCGAGGGCGAGGGCGAGCGCCAGGGCGAGGGCCAGCAGCATGGTCGGCCGCCACGGCCAGGCGGGACCGCTCAGGTCGAGGTGGTCCGCGGGATACTCCGTGAACTTGGCGGTGGCGCGGGCCGTGGCCCGGTCACCCCAGGCGGCGAGGTCGAGCAGCACCGGGTCGAAGGCCGGCCGCCCGGGACCGCCGCCCCGGTGCGGCAGTTCGGGGCGGAGCCCGCGCCGCGCGGCCCACGCGGCCAGCCGCGGGTCGATCCCGCCCGCGTCACGCACCCCCGGCACGACCAGGCGGTCCAGCGAGGAGGAGGCGCCGGAACCGACCGGCTGGGCCAGGAGCAGCATCCCGTGCCGGGTCCTGGCCGTCCGCTCCGCGGCGACCGCGATCGTACGGGCGGCGAACGACGTTCCGGAGTAGACCTCGAACGCGGCCGCGAGGTCCGTCTCACCGGCGCCCTCGGTCAGCGTGACGCCGATGGCAGGCCGCCACCACGGGAAGGCGGCGTTGAGCACGTACGGCAGGTCGGACACCGCCGGAGCGTTCACCGGGATGGCCGTCGAGCCGCCCGGCGACCAGCCCGGGTAGGCGAGATCCCGGCCTATGCGCGCTGCCTCCCCGGCCCCGGCCAGCTGCTCGACCAGGCGCAGCGCTCCGGCGATGCCCGAGGTGACCCCGGCGGTCGTGGTGATCGGGCCGTCCTGGACGTAGCGCTGCCCGCGCACCCACCTCACCTCGGGGTCGGACTTCTCCAGGGAGCCGATCCGGTCCCAGAACGAGGTCGCCCGCCGGCCGTCCAGCACGCCGGTGGCGGCCAGCAGGTCCGAGCCCGCGCACACGCCCAGGATCCGGGAGCCTCCCGCCGCCAGCCGGGCGATCCACGCACGCAGCGGCGCCTCCCGCTCGCCCCGGGGCTCGACGACGGCGGGCGCCACCACCACGTCCGGACGGAGCGCGGCGTCTGCGGTCACCTCCTCGAACGTGCGGTCCGGAAGCACGCGCAGCCCGCCCGACAGGGCGACCGGCTCCCTGCGGGCGGCCACGGTGTAGACGGCGAACCTGTCCGACCGGGCGAACACCTCGTACGGCGGCAGCACGTCACCGACCACCGAACCGCTCGCGCCCAGGGCCACCGCGACGACCGTCCGCCCGGACGGGACCCCTGCGGCCTCGGGCCATCCCCGCGCCGGAGGCGCAACGGGCCCGGACGGGAAGCTCTCGCCCATGGTCGCCGCGACCCCCCCGAAGCCCGCGCCGGTCAGTACGGCGCCGGCCAGCAGCAGGCCGGCCAGGACGCGCAGCGGTGTGCGGGCACGACGAAGCACGGCGTTGACCATGGAACTCTCCTTGGCGAGTGAACTCGGGCAGTTGAACTCGGGCAGTGAATTCGGGCTGTGGCCGCCCGGGTGGACGCCGGTACGCCCGCGGCTGTGGGGGCCCGGCGGTCAGGTCGGTGCGAGGCGGGAGGCCGATGGCGGCACGCCGTACCTGGCCGTGAACACCCGCCGGAAGTGGCGCGGATCGCGGAAGCCGCACCGGGCCGACACCGCCTCCACGGTCAGGGCCGTCTCCGCCAGCAGGGTGGCGGCCAGCTCCAGCCGGAGCCGCTGGCGGTACTCCTGCGGCGTGATCCCGATCGTGGCGGTGAAGGCGCGGGTCAGCCCGCGCGGCGACAGATGCGCCACGGCGGCGAGCTCGGCCAGGGTGTGCGGCCTGTCGAGGTGCTGCGCCACGTGGTCCTGCACCCGGTGTACGGCCGTGTTGAGGTGCGACCGGTACTCCAGGAAGGCGCTGACCTGCCGGTCCGTGCCCGACCGGCGCAGGTAGACGACGAGCTGCCTGGCCACCTGGGCGGTCAGCCCGGGGCCGTGGTCGCGCTCGATGAGCGACAGCGCCAGGTCGAGCCCGGTGGAGATGCCCGCGCTGGTGCTGATCGGCCCGTCGTGCACGTACAGGACGGCCTCCTGCACCCGGGCGGCGGGGTAGCGCTCGCGCATCGCGTCGATCAGCGTCCAGTGGGTGGTGCACCGGCGCCCGTCGAGCAGCCCGGCCTCACCGAGCGCCGCGGCCCCGCTGCAGACGGAGGCGACGCGGGCTCCGGCGGCGTGGGCGCCGGTCAGCCACCCGATGACGGAGCCGGAGACCAGCGGCCGTCCCGGCCCCGGCGGGTACACCCGGTGCCCCGGCACGAGCACCAGGTCCGCGTGGCCGACCTCGCCGAGCGGCCCCAGCCCGGCCAGCCGCAGCCCCTGCGCCGTGACCATGTCCGGCCGCTCGGCGACGTACTCCAGCCGGTACGGCGCGCCCAGGTGCGTCGCGGCGTCGAACGCCTGGACCGGACCGGCCAGATCGAGCAGGTTCACCTCCGGCTGCACCAGCACGATCACCCGCCCGCTGCCGCCTTTAGTCAGCGTCATGCGCCTCACCTTAGGCAGTGCCACGGGCGCCCAGCGAGGGCCGCACCGGCCGTGCGGCGGACGGATCCGGCACTGATCGCCACACACGGGAGGTTCCCCCGGGGCTTTGTCGGGGCGCGACACCCGACTTCGGGGATGAAACGGACATCACCTAGCATGTCGGGGTGATCGGCGGAGAGGTCCTGGGCCTGCTCGGGGTGGGCGCGGTGGCCGGGGTGGTCAGCACGGTGGTGAGCCTGGCGTCGATCGTGTCCTATCCCGCGCTGCTGGCGTTCGGGCTCCCCCCGCTCGCCGCGAACGTCACGAACACGGTGGCCCTGCTGTTCACCGGCCTGGGCGCGGCGGCCGGGTCACGGCCGGAGCTGGCCGGTCAGGGCCCCCGGGTGGTCAGGCTCGGCTGGATCACCGCCCTCGGCGGGGCCGCTGGAGCGTTCCTGCTCCTGGTCACGCCGTCGCGGACGTTCGAGATGATCGCCCCGTGGCTGATCGCGGCCGCCTCCCTCCTGCTGGTCCGCCCGCCCACCGGACGGCGGCACAGCGAGCACGGGGTGCTGACCCGGGTCGCGCTGTTCGCCGTGGCCGTCTACACGGGCTACTTCGGCGCAGCGGGTGGCATCCTCATGTTCGCGGTGCTGGCCGCCATGCTCGGCCAGACGCCCGCCAGGACCAACGCGGTCAAGAACGTGCTGGCCGGGCTGGCCAACGCGGTGGCCGCGCTGGGGTTCGCGCTGTTCGGCCCGGTCGACTGGGGAGCGGCGGCGCCGCTGGCGGCCGGGTTCCTGCTCGGCGGGTGGTTCGGGCCGAAGATCGCCAGGCGGCTGCCCGGCCAGAGCCTGCGCTACCTGGCCGCCATCTGCGGCCTGGCGGTGGCGGGCAAGCTCGGCTACGACGTCTACGCGGGCTGACCATCCGCCCGAGCGTGGTCGGGCCGACCGGCCGTCCCGGGCCTACGCGGGCTGACCGTCCGCGCTGAGCGTGCGCGGGCCCGCGCGCAGGACGAGGTCCGCGAAGCGACCGGCCACCTCGTGCCAGATCGGGGTGGAGACCGGTTCGTCGGCCACCGCCCCGGCGTACACCTCGTCGGGGTCGAAGCCGTCCACCTTCCAGACGCGGACGCGCTCCGGCAGCACCTCGGGATGGAACTGCACGCCCCACGCCCGCTCGCCCACCCGGAACGCCTGGTACGGGCAGGCGGCGGTCTCGGCGAGCCAGGTGGCGTTCGTCGGCAGCGCGGTGACCGCGTCCACGTGGTGCTCGATGGCGGGCACCACCGGGGGCAGGCCGTGGAAGAGCGGATCGCTCGCCGCCTCGGGCCGGAGCGCGACCGGGACGCTGCCGTTCTCGGGCGCGCCCGCTCTGCCCGTCACCTCGCCCCCGGCGACCTGGGCGAGCATCTGCCCGCCCAGGCAGATGCCGAAGAAGGGGACGTTCCGGGCCAACGCCTGGGCCACCAGGCTCCGCGCGGTCGCCAGCCAGGGCGCGCGGTCGTCCTCGCCGGGGAGGTAGCCGCCACCCAGCACGATCATCGCGTCGTGCCGGAGCGTGCCGGGCAGGGCGGTGCCGTCGTAGGTGTGGACCACGTCCAGCCGCAGCCCGGCCTCCTCCAGCCACCCGCGGAACCGGCCGGGGTCGCCGCTCCTGCTGCTCTGCACGACCAGCACGTCACCGGACATCGCGGCCCTCCGGACCCGCCGCCATCGCGGTGTGACGCAGGAGGATCGCCGTGGTGACCGGGCCGACCCCGCCGGGCACCGGCGTGAGCGCGCCCGCCCTGCCGATGACCGCGTCGAAGTCGACGTCCCCCGTCAGGCCGCCGTCCGGCGTGGGATTGGTGCCGACGTCGATCACGATCGCGCCGGGGGCCACGTGCTCGGCGCCGATCAGCCCGGCCCGGCCCACCGCGGCCACCAGCACCTCGGCGGTGGAGGTGACGGACGCCAGGTCGCGGGTGCGCGAATGGCAGACGGTGACCGTGCAGTGCCGGTCGAGCAGGAGGTGCGCCAGCGGCTTGCCCACCACGGTGGACCGGCCCACCACCACGGCCCGCGCGCCCCGCAGCTCCACGCCGTGGTGGTCGAGCAGCGCCATCACCGCCGCCGCCGTGGCGGGCGCGAACGCGGGCAGCCCGGCGGTCAGCCGGCCGAGCGACAGCGGGTTCGCGCCGTCGACGTCCTTGGCCGGATCGACGGCGGCGGCCAGCTCCTGTGCCGACGCGCCCTCGGGAAGCGGGGTCTGCAGCATGAGGCCGTGCACGCCCGGGTCGCCGCCGAGCCGCTCCAGCGTCGCCCGGATCTCCTCCGGCCGCGCGCCGGGGCCGAGGTCCACGACGTCGCAGGCGATGCCCACGCCCGCCGCCGCCTTGGCGATCGATCGTACGTACCACAGGGTCGCCTCGTCGGCGGTGGCCACCACCACGGCCAGCACGGGCCGCGGGCCCGCGGCCACCCGCTCGGCGGTCTCGGCCCTGATCGCCGCCGCCACCTCCCGGCCCCGCAGCTCCGTCCCCGCGGAACCCGCGCCCGTTCCCACCGTCACGCCTTCAGCTCCCGTCGTACGCTCGCCGTCACCCGTTCGGCCCGTTCCACCGCCGCGTCGACCCCCGCCAGACACTCGCGCAGGCCGGCGAGCACCCGCTCGTCCCGGATCCCGCCCATGTTGACCTCGACGTTCACCCGTGCCGTGGTCAGCGCCGCCCGCGCCGCCTCCGCCGCCGCGGCGACGTCGGTGACCACGTTCCGGTTGCCGATCGGCAGCAGCGTCTCGCAGAGCTCGACCAGCCGGGTGGCCGCCTTCACCACCTCGGCGGGCGGCCTGGCCGCGCCGGCTAGAGCCGCCGCGATGGCGGCGCCGCGCTCCTCGCCCTTGGGCAGCCGGTAGGCGTCCGTGACCGCGGTGAACGCCGCGGCGTCCTCCTCGGCGAGCCGCAGCCCCCGCTCACGCAGCGTGTCGGTCTCGGCCGTCACGGCGGCGACGGTCTCCGCGTGCGCGGCGTACTTCTCGCCGGTGCTGTAGCGGGCCACCATGCCGAGCAGGGCCGCCGCCTGCGCCGCGTGCAGCGCCGCCGTGGCGCCGCCGCCGGGCGCCGGCACCCGGTCGGCCAGCCGGGCCAGGAAGTCGCCGATCTTCGTGTCGCGCATGGCGGCATTCTGCCAGCTGGCAGATCCCCGCACCGGCGGCCGGGCCGCGCGACGTCACTCGCGGTGCATCGGGCGGGTGACGTCCTCGGGCGCGGGGGAGTAGTACGGCGGAGGCGCGCCCTGTCCGGGCGCCCCCACCGGGGGCGGGCCGTAGCCGGGCGTCACCACGACGGGCCCGGCGGAGCGCCACCGCGACGGGAACACCGAGGCCACCAGCAGCACCACCGCGAGGAACAGGAAGATCCCCGCATAGCCCAGCGTGAGGAATCCGGTGCTGAGCGTCCCCCTCGTCAGCGCGTCGGGCAGCAGCCGGGTGCCCCAGAGCTCCACGAGCGGCAGCCCGCCGAGCGCCAGGAACCCGAGCCCGCCGAGGAGCGAGGCGACCGGAGACAGCCGCGAGGAGACGAGAACGGCGAACAGGATCCCCGAGCCCGCGAGCGCGCCGAACCCGGTCCACGAGATGATCAGATCCCGGAAGTTGATGAGCATCTCGGTGGTGCCGTAGATCAACCCGACGGCGATCAGCGGAGGCAGCAGGATCCCGGCGACCACTCCCAGTACGTGACGCACAACGTTGGACATAACGCCCCAACCCCCGTCATTCCGGTTAGGGCCACAACCTACCGCGTGGACTCCCGCACGACGAGTTCCGGCTGGAACATGACCTGCTGGTGCGCGTGCGTCTCCGGGTTGTCGCACTCGTCCAGCAGCAGCTCGGTGGCGACCCGGCCCAGCTGGTAGGTGGGCTGCCGGACCGACGACAGCGCCACGGCCGAGGCGGAGGCGAAGTCGATGTCGTCGTAGCCGATCAGCGAGACGTCGCCGGGCACCCCGACGCCCGCCTGCAGCAGCCCCCGCAGCACGCCCAGGGCGAGCAGGTCGTTGGCGCAGAACAGCGCGTCGGGCAGCGCGCCCCCGGACAGCAGCTTCTCGGCGGCCTGCTGCCCCGCCTTCGCCGTCATCGCCGGCATCGCGATCTCGACGAGCGCCAGCGGGTCGCGCCCGGCCTCGGCGAGAGCCTGCTCGGCGCCGTGCCGCCGGTCCTG
>NZ_QCYJ01000058.1 GCF_003123685.1 Nocardia aurea | reverse complement strand
CGGCGGCGTTGAGGTAGAAGGCGAGGATCGTCGGGGCCGGGCCGTTGATCGTCATCGACACCGACGTGTTGGGCGCGATCAGGTCGAACCCGTCATACAGCGCCTTCATGTCGTCGAGCGTCGCGATGGAGACGCCGGACGTGCCGACCTTCCCGTAGATGTCCGGCCGCGGGTCGGGGTCGTGGCCGTACAGGGTGACCGAGTCGAACGCCGTGGACAGGCGGGTCGCGGGCTGCCCTTCGGAGAGCAGCTTGAAGCGCCGGTTGGTGCGGAACGGGTCGCCCTCGCCGGCGAACATCCGGGTCGGGTCCTCGTCGTCCCGCTTGAAGGGGAACACGCCGGCGGTGAACGGGAACACGCCGGGCAGGTTCTCGCTCCGGAGGAACCTGAGGAGCTCGCCGTGGTCGGTGTGGCGGGGCAGGGCCACCCGGGGGATGCGGTTGCCGGACAGCGTCTCGCGCCAGAGCGGCGTGTGGATCTCGCGGTCGCGTACGCGCACGACCAGCTCGTCGGCGGTGTACTGCTCGCGCGTGGCGGGCCAGGCATCGAGCAGCGCCCGGCTCTCCTCGCTCAGCTCCCGCTCGGCCCGGTCCGCCAGCGCCGCCAGCCGGTCGTCGTCGTGCCCGCCCGTGCCGCCCTCCTCCAGCATCGACCGCACGGCGGCGAGCTGCTGGCGGCGGCGGGCCGCCTCCGCCTGGGCGAGCGTCTCGGCGTGGTAGCCGCGGACCGTCTCGGCGATCTCGACGAGGTAGCGGACGCGGGCGGGCGGGACGACCGCGGCCGACGCCTGGGAGGTGCGGCCCTGGACCGGCTCGAGGAGCCCGGGCCCGGCCTGCATGCCCTTGTCCAGCAGGAGATCCTTGAGGTGGTGGTAGAGGGCGGTCACCCCGGCGTCGTTGTAGCGGGCGGCGATCGTGCCGAACACCGGCATCCCCTCCGGCGGCACGCCGAACGCCTCGCGGTTGCGCAGCAACTGGCGGCGCACGTCGCGCAGGGCGTCCTCGGCCCCACGCCGCTCGTACTTGTTGATCACCACGGCCTCGGCGAAGTCGAGCATGTCGATCTTCTCCAGCTGGGAGGCCGCGCCGAACTCGGGGGTCATGACGTAGACGGGCACGTCCACGTGCGGCACGATGCCGGCGTCGCCCTGGCCGATGCCCGGGGTCTCCACGACGACCAGGTCGTAGCCGGCGGAACGGCAGGCGGTGACCACGTCGTCGAGGCAGGCGGGCACCTCGCTGGCGGCGCCCCTGGTGGCCAGCGAGCGGAAGTGGGTCTGGGGGCCCAGGCTGTTCATGCGGATCCGGTCGCCCAGCAGGGCGCCACCGCCGCGCCTGCGGGTGGGGTCGATGGCGATGACCGCGATGCGCAGCTTGTCGTCGTTGTCCACCCGGAGCCGGCGCACCAGCTCGTCGGTGAGCGACGACTTGCCGGACCCGCCGGTGCCCGTGATGCCCAGCACGGGCGCCCGACGCGGCGCCCGGCCGCCGGCCGCGCGCAGGGCCTCCAGGAGGTCGTCGGGTGCGCGCCCGGACTCGATCAGGGTGATCGCCCTGGCCAGGGCGGCCTGGTCGCCCGAGACGACGGCCTCGGCCGCGGGAGCGCCCGGCAGCTCGACGTCGCACTCCTCGATCAGCTTGTTGATCATGCCGGGCAGGCCGAGACGCTGGCCGTCCTCGGGCGAGAAGATGCGGGCGACGCCGCGGGAGTGGAGGAGGTCGATCTCCTCCTGCACGATGACGCCGCCTCCTCCGCCGTACACCTTGATGTGCTCGGCGCCGCGCTCGCGCAGCAGGTCGACGAGGTACGTGAAGAACTCCACGTGCCCGCCCTGGTAGGAGCTGATCGCGACTCCCTGGACGTCCTCTTGGATGGCGGCGGTGACGATCTCGTCCACGGACCTGTTGTGGCCGAGGTGGATGACCTCGGCGCCCTGAGACTGGAGGATGCGCCGCATGATGTTGATCGCCGCGTCATGACCGTCGAACAGGGCCGCGGCCGTCACGAATCGGACTGGGTGAACCGGAACGTGCACGGCAGAACACTCCTTTGTGAGGGGTCTCTCCACCAAGATACTAGGACGTCCTAGTATTTCCCACCGGCCAGGGCGCCCTTGTTCAGGGCTTCGGCTCGTACGGCCTGCGGCGGGTGGCGGTGAGGTGGCGGCCGTGGCTCGCTTCCGGGTGGCTCGCTTCCGGGTGGCTCGCTTCCAGATGGCCTGCTTCCAGGGAGACGCGGGCCCTGGGGACCCGGCCACCGGACGGGGCCGCGGCGGGCTGGCGGGGTGTGGGGTGTGGTGCGTTCCAAGGTGGTGCGAAGCGGCGGTGGGTGCCGCGGCGGCGGCTCGTGAAGCGCAGGGAGAGCACGACGGTCATCAGCACCATCGCGGCGAGCAGCGCCTGCGGCGTGCCTAAGACGTCGAACGGCGACCCCGGCGCCGCCTGCCTGGGCGCGGACGCGAACGGAAGCTCGGTGCTGCGGATCTCGGTCAGCGTGGCGTTGGTCTTGACGGCGCGCGGCAGGCCGTACCCGACGACCTTGTCCGTCTCGCGGACCTTGCGCTTGAGCCAGACGCGGTCGACGTTGGCCTCGATCGTGTGGATCTTCTCGCCGGAGACGCGCTCGACGATGCCGACGTGGTCGACGCCCTTGTAGCTCTTGCCGCCCTTCCAGTCGAAGAAGACGAGCGCCCCGGGCTCAGGTTCGGCGCTCCACGCGCCCTGCTTGATGAACCACACGGCGTGGGACGGCGTCCAGGCGAACTGCCCGACGTAGTCGGCGACCCCGGCCCTGTCGGCCGCCCAGGCGATGAACATGTCGCACCACGGGGCGTTGCGGTACTGGGAGTCCTGGACGCGGTCGGCGTACCAGTGGCCGAACTTGGTGTGCTGTCCGCCCTTCTCCCGGTAGCCGAGCTCCTGACGGACCTCTCTCAGCAGAGCTTCCGCGATCCGGTCCAGTGCCACTCCTCCCAGAAAATCGGGCAGATCACGATGGACTGTAGTGGCGACATCGTGATCGCGCGCCGCACACCGGAAAAGTGGCTAGTCATGAGGCGAAATGGCACTGGAGTGACAGAAGCGACCGCCGTGCTCGGGCTAGGCTCCGGCGCCGACGCGGTAAACCTGCTCGTCACCGGTGCCCGGCGCGACCACGTCGGCCACGACAACGGTCACGTTGTCGGGCGAGCCGCCCTCGTTCGCGAGGTCGATGAGCCTCTGGACGGCCAGGGCCGGGTCTGCCACCGTGGTCAGCACCTCGTGCAGGGTCTCAGGCCCGAGCACCGTCGTGAGCCCGTCGGAGCAGAGGAGGTAGCGGTCATCAGCCTCGGCTTCACGCAGCGCCATGTCCGGCTCCGCCCTGCCTTCGCTGCCCAGCACGCGCAGGACCATGGAGCGCCGGGGGTGCACCGCGGCCTGATCCTCCGTTATCCGTCCTTCGTCCACCATCGACTGCACAAGTGTGTGATCCTTGGTCATCTGGTAAAGAGCACCGTCGCGAAGCAGGTATCCGCGGGAGTCACCGAGATGAGCCAGGGCGAACTGGTAGCCGTCCCACAGCAGAGCGGTCACCGTGGTGCCCATCCCCCTGCGCGCGGGGTCGATCTCGGCCAGCTCGACGAGCCTGCGCGCCGCTTCGTGCACGGCGCCCTCCAGCGCGGCCTCCAAGTCGGCGCCCGTCTCGGGAAGCGTGGCATCCAGCTCGCGCATGACGGCGATCGCCGCCGAGCTCGCCAGCTCGCCGGCCGCGTGTCCACCCATCCCGTCAGCCACCACGAGCAACCGGCCGCTCGCGTAGCCGGAGTCCTCGTTCTGCTCCCGGCGGCGGCCCACATCTGATCCGGCGGCATAGCGGATGTTGTGCTTCATACCTGCAGTAAATCATTGGTTGAAAGACTTCACAAGCAGATGCGCTGAAGACTCTTGTGAACTACTGTGGGCGACATGAGCCACGACCCCACCGTGAACGCCGGGGACATCGCCCGGCTCGCCGGGGTCGGGCGGGCCGCGGTGAGCAACTGGCGCCGCCGCCATGACGACTTCCCCCGCCCCGTCGGAGGAACCGCGAACCAGCCGTTGTTCTCGCTGCCCGAGGTCGAGTCGTGGCTGCGCCGCTACGGGAAGTCCTACCAGGTCTCGCTGGGAGATCGGGTGTGGCAACGCCTGCGGGCGGCCGGAGATCTGCGCCTGGGCGAGCTGGTGGCGCGGGCGGGCGCGCTGCTGACGACCGGTCGCAGCGCGCTCGACCCCGAGCTGGCTGAGCTGGTCTCCGAGCTGGCCGGGCGGCACGATCCGCTCACCGCGTACGAGTTCCTGTGCGAGCGCTACCTGGAGTCCCACTCCCGGCAGCTCTCGGTGACCCGGGAGGAGACCGCCGAGCTGATGGTCGCCCTGGTGGGCGCCGACGGCGGCACCGTCCTCGACCCCGCCTGCGGTGTCGGCACGCTGCTGCTCGCGCCCCGGGCCGGCCGGGTGCTCGGGCAGGACCTCAGCGGCACCTCGGCCCGCATCGCGGCGGCCCGGCTGCGTCTGCGCGGCGTCGACGCCGAGATCGTGGCGGGCGACTCGATGCGCCACGACGGGTTCGCCGGGGTGCGGGCCGACGCCGTCGTCTGCGACCCGCCGTTCAACGAGCGCGCCTGGGGCTACGAGGAGCTGACCGGCGACCCGCGCTGGGAGTACGGCCTGCCGCCGCGCGGCGAGCCGGAGCTGGCCTGGGTGCAGCACTGCCTCACCCACGTCCGGCCGGGCGGCCGGGTCGCCGTCCTCATGCCTCCCGCGGCGGCCAGCCGGAAGGCGGGCAGACGCATCCGGGCCAACCTGCTGCGGGCCGGGGCCCTGCGCGCCGTGGTGGCCCTGCCGGGCTCCGACCTGTGGCTGCTGCGCAGGCCGGCGGGCGGCGAGCGCCCGCCGTCCGACGTGCTGATCCTCGACGCCACCGCCGACCAGGCCATCGTCGAGCCCGCGTGGCGGGCCTATCTCGAGGACCGTTCCGACCAGACGGTGCGGATCATCGACCTGCTGGCCGACGAGGTGGACATGACGCCGGCCCGCCACCAGCGCCGTGACGACCTGGGCCGGGCCTTCACCGAGGCCCGCGACCGCTTCCTGGCCGCGACGGCCACGCCGCCCGATCTCAAGGTGCTGGAGCAGCCGCTCGACCAGCCGTTCACCACTATCGGCGACCTGATCAAGGAGGGTCTGGTCGCCGCGCTGCAGGCCCCGCCCAGGATGGTGTCCGGCGGCGGCGACATCCCGGTGCTCACCGCCGACGACGTGTCCCACGGCGCTCCGCCGTCCGGCCGTACGAGCGCGCAGCAGGGGCTCGTCGAGGTGCGGGAGGGCGACGTGGTGGCCTCCTACTCCAGCGTGCGGGTGATGGCCGAGGGGGGCTGCGTGCTGGGGCCGCACCTGACGCTCTACCGGGTCGATCCGCGCAGGCTCGACCCCGACTTCCTGGCCGGGTTCCTGCGCGCGGCGGGTGGGCGGGCGACCACCGGTTCCAGCCGGTTCGACGTGCGGCGCACCCGCCTGCCCCGCCTCCCGCTGGCGGAGCAGGGCGCGTACGGCGAGGCGTTCCGGCAGCTCGCGGCGCTGGAGGACGCCTTGCGGGAGACGTCCGCGCTCGGCCAGACGCTGATCCGGCTGGGCCTCGACGGGCTGACCGACGGGCACCTGCGCCCTCAGTCTTGACGGTGTAGTTTTTCCGGAAAGGCTGGGGGGAGGGGCGGATGGTCATCGGTGACCGCTATGTGCTCGACGACCTCCCCCTCGGCCAGGGCGGCATGGGAGCCGTCTACGCGGGGCACGACCGCCACCTCGACCGCCGGGTCGCGGTGAAGCTGCTGAGGCTGCCGAGCGGTCCCGACCACGAGCTGGAGCGCCGCTTCATCCGCGAGGCGCGCATCCTGGCCCGGCTGGAGCATCCGGGCGCTCCGGTGCTCTACGACTTCGGCACCCACGATCAGCGGCTCTACCAGGTGATGCAGTTCATCGAGGGCGTCACGGTGGCCGACGTGGTGAGCGAGCACGGGCCGTTACCCGTGCCGTGGGCCGCCGGGATCGCCGCGCAGGCGTGCGCCGTGCTGTCGGCCGCGCACGCGCTCGCGATCTGTCACCGCGACCTCAAGCCGACCAATCTCATGCTCTGCCCCGACGGCAGCGTGAAGGTGCTCGACTTCGGCCTGGCGCTGCTGCGTGACGCCGACGTCACCACGTTCACCAGGATCGGCCAGATCCTCGGCACCCCCGCGTACATGGCGCCGGAGCAGATCCAGCACGGCGTGGCGGAGCCCCGCAGCGACCTCTACTCGCTGGGCTGCGTGCTGCACGAGATGCTGACCGGGCGGCAGCTGTTCACCGGGCCGACCGACTACGTGGTCTTCGAGAAGCAGGTCAAGGAGCGGCCGCCGGCCATCCCTGGGCTGCCGGGCGCGCTGGGCACGCTGCTGGCGCAGTTGCTGGAGAAGCGGCCGGACGACCGGCCGGCCGGGGCCGAGGAGCTGTACGAGCGGCTGGAGCCGTTCGCGGTGGGGCTGCCCATGCTGCCCGGGTTCCTCGCCAAGGCGCCGAGCCCCGGCCGGATGTACGCGCGGATCGTCGGCCGCGTGCTCAACGGCTGACGCGGCCGCCCGGAGCCGGCCGTCCGCCCGGCGACTCCGCAGCGCTCGCGAACACGCTCTCTCTGTAACCCGGATCGTTATCCAACGACCGTTGACAGCGAGGTGTGAGGACTACGACCCTTCTGAGAGAGCGCTCTCTCAGCCCAACCCCCAGTTCGAACCCAGGAGGGTTCATGACCCCTCGCATCAGGCGACTCGCCGTACCCCTGCTCACCGCGTCCCTGATCGCCATGGCCACGGCCGCCTGCGGCTCAGGCGGCGGCGGAGGCGGAGGCGGCGCCTCCGCCCCGGCGGCCAAGCCGGGAGAGAAGATCAAGCTCACCGTAGGCCTCTTCGGCGACTTCGGCTTCAAACCGCTCTACGAGGAGTACAAGAAGACCCACCCGAACATCGAGATCGCCGAAGCGGTGACCCAGTTCAACGACCACCACAACAACCTGGTCAAGCGGCTGGCCACGAACGCGGGGGCGGCGGACATCGAGGCCGTCGAGGTGGGCTACATCAGCACGTTCACCGCGCAGCCCACCAAGTTCCACGACCTCAAGCAGTTCGGGCTGGACAAGCGCCAGAGCGACTACCTCGACTGGAAGTGGCAGCAGGGGCTGGGCAAGCAGGGCGGCCAGTTGCTCGGGCTCGGCACCGACGAGGGCGGCCTGGCCATGTGCTACCGCAAGGACCTGTTCGAGAAGGCCGGCCTGCCCACCGACCGCACCAAGGTGGCGGCCCTCTGGCCGACGTGGGAGCAGTACATCGAGACCGGCAAGAAGTTCGCCACGGCGAACGTGGCCGGCGCGAAGTTCGTGGACAGCCCCGGCGAGATCTTCCGCGCGATGGTCAACCAGGCGCCGATCGGCCTCTACGACCCGCAGGACAACATCATCGTGGGCTCCAACCCCGCGGTGAAGCAGGCCTGGGACCTGTCCAACCAGCTCACCTCCGAGAAGCTGACGGCCAAGCTGGCGGCCTTCTCCCCGCCGTGGAACACCGGCTTCGCCAAGGGCGCGTTCGCCACGATCATCTGCCCCGCCTGGATGACCGGCTACATCCAGGAGCAGGCCAAGGACGCCTCCGGCAAGTGGGACATCGCGACCGTGCCCGGCGGTTCGGGCAACAGTGGCGGCTCACACCTCATGGTCCCCAAGCAGAGCGAGCACCCCAAGGAGGCGGCCGAGCTGATCGACTTCCTCACCTCCAAGGAGAACCAGGCGAAGGTCTTCAAGGAGGAGGGCACGTTCCCGTCGATCCCCGCCCTGTACGACGACCCGTCGATCCAGAACTTCACCAAGCCGTTCTTCGGTGACGCCCCGATCGGCAAGATCTACTCCGAGGCGGCCAAGGCGCTCAAGCCCCAGCACCTCGGGCCCAAGGAGGCGGAGGTCCGCGTCGTGATCGGCGACGGTCTCGGCCGGGTGGAGCAGGGCAAGCAGACGCCCGACGAGGCGTGGGCGCAGGTTCTCGAGGACGTCAAGAAGATCAAATGAGTTCTCTTCCGCTCGCCGTCCCGCGGCGGCGCAGGCGGAGCGTGCGGCACACCCTCGACCTGAGGGTGTCGCCGTACGCCTACGTCGCGCCCTTCTTCCTGCTCTTCTGCGCCTTCGGGCTGTTCCCGTTGATCTACACGGCGTGGGTGAGCCTGCACGACTGGACGCTGCTGTCCGACGAGCACACGTTCGTCGGGACGAAGAACTTCGGCACGCTGCTCGCGGACGGCTACTTCTGGAACGCCACCTTCAACACGCTGTCCATCGGGGTGCTCTCGACGGCGCCGCAACTGCTGCTGGCCATCTGGCTGGCGCACCTGCTCAACCGGCGGCTGCGGTTCCAGACGCTGTTCAGGGTGTCGCTGCTGCTGCCCAACGTCACCAGCGTGGTGGCCGTGGTGGTCATCTTCAGCCAGCTCTTCGGCCGGGACTTCGGCGTGATCAACTGGGTGCTCTCGTGGTTCGGCGCGGGCAGCGTCGACTGGGCGGCGGGAACGGCGAGCTCGCACATCGCG
>NZ_QCYJ01000146.1 GCF_003123685.1 Nocardia aurea | reverse complement strand
TCAGCAGTCCCCGATCACGCCCAGGTCAGCGGTAGGCCCGGGACTGCAGCTCGTACAGCTCGGCGTAGAGGTCGCCGCGGTTCATCAGCTCCTCGTGGCTGCCGACCTCCCGGACGCGGCCCTGCTCCAGGACGACGATGAGGTCGGCCATGCGCACCGTGGAGAACCGGTGCGAGACGAGCACCGTGACCGCGCCGTGCTGCCGGCCCGAGCGGGCCGCCTCGGCGAACCGCTCGAACAGCGCGTGCTCGGTCTGCGGGTCGAGCGCCGCCGTGGGCTCGTCGAAGACGACGAGGAGCGGGTCGGAGCGCAGCAGGCCGCGGCCCAGGGCGAGCCGCTGCCACTGGCCGCCGGACAGGTCCACCCCTTCGGTCCAGGTGGTGCCGAGCTGCGTGTCGAGCCCCTGGGGGAGCGCGGCGACCACGGTGTCCGCGTCGGCCCTGGCGAGGGCGCCGTTGAGGGCCTCGTCGTCGCCGATCTTGGCGGGGCTGGCGACGCCCACGGTCTCCCGCGCCAGGAACTCGAACTGCGCGTAGTCCTGGAACGCCGTGCTCACGCGCTCCCGCCACTCCTCGGTGGGGATGCGCCCCAGCTCGACGTCGTCCACGAGGATCTGCCCGCTGTCCGGCTGGTAGAAGTCGCACAGCAGCTTGACCAGGGTGGTCTTGCCCGCACCGTTCTCGCCGACGAGGGCCACGACCGCCCCGGCCGGCAGGTGCGCCGAGACGCCGTCCAGGATGGGGCGCTCCACCCCCGGATAGCGGAACGTCACGTCGATCAGGTCGATGCCGTGCTCCAGCCCGGCCGGGGCCGGCGCCGGATCGGCCGGCTCCTTCGCCGCCGACTCGGCGTAGCGCTCCAGCCAGATGAAGCGCCGCGCCTGCTTCAGCACCCACAGGAAGTCGCCGCCGTAGCCGACGGAGCTCGCGATGACGCTGCCCATCTCCAGGGCCAGGCCGACCACGAGCGCGACGTCACCGGGCGTCGCCCGCCCGTTCAGCGCGAGCGTGAGGACCAGGGTGATGGCCCCCACGAACCCGGCAGCGTTGATCAGCGCGTCGATGGACTTCAGCCTCGCCGCGCGCCAGTCCGCCTCGTTGCGGGCGTTCAGCACCTCGTCGGAGACCTCGTGGTGACGCCGGACGATCTCCCCGGTCAGGCCGAAGATCCGCAGTTCCTTGCCGGCCGACGCGGTCGTGCCCACGTCGTACAGGTGGCGGCGGAGCCGTTCGGGCTCGCTGGTCTCCTCCTGGGCCTCCACCCTGATGTCGTTGGCCTTGCTGCTCAGGTACATCGACACCAGGGCCACCAGCGCCAGCGCGAGCAGCGCGGGATGCACCCTGGCCAGCATGACGGCCGTGGTGACCAGGCCGATCAGCGCGGCCGCGAAGCCCGCCGAGGCGTTGGTCATCTCCGCCAGGCTCTCGCGCTCCTCCCGGAGCCGGTACACCTGGTCGAGATACTCGGGCCGCTCATGGTGGGCCAGGCCGTGGATGCCGCCGATCAGGCTCATCAGCCTGCGGTCGGCGAGCGCCTGGGTCCGCTCGATGACGGTGAACACGCAGTGGGCGTTGTACGACATGGCGACGATGAGCGTCGCCGTGGCCACGCTCAGCACCGTGCCGGCCACCAGCGCCAGCTGCAGGTCACCGGCCGCGGCGGCGTCGATCAGCAGCTTGACGCCGTAGGCCATGAACGGGCCGACGAGGCC
>NZ_QCYJ01000001.1 GCF_003123685.1 Nocardia aurea | reverse complement strand
GGCTTCGCCGAGGGCAGCGCCGCCCAGTACACGTGGATGGTCCCGCACAACGTACGCGCCCTGTTCGACCGGATGGGCGGCAACGGCAACGCCACCAACCGGCTGGACGGGTTCTTCCACCGCGCGGACGGCAGCTGGGCGCTGACCGGGGCCGGAGGACTGAAGGCGGAGATGGCCAACGAGCCCTCGATCGGCAGCCCCTGGCTGTACGACTTCTCCGGCCGCCCGGACAAGACCCAGCAGACGGTCAGGCAGATCGTCAACACCCTGTGGTCCTCCGGCCCCGGCGGCATCCCCGGACAGGACGACCTCGGCGCCATGTCCTCCTGGTACGTGTGGGCCGCGATGGGCATGCACCCGCTCACCCCCGGCCGGGCGGAGCTGCTCCTGGCCAGCCCGCTCTTCCCGCAGATCGTGGTGCGCCGGAGCAACGGGGTGACGCTCACCGTGAACGCCCCCGGCGCGTCCAGCGGCACCTTCTACGTGCAGGGCCTCACCGTGAACGGCACCGCCTCGACCAGGCCGTGGCTGCCGGAGTCGTTCGTGACGAACGGCGGGACGCTGTCGTACACGCTCGGCGCCACCGCCCACCCGACGTGGGGCCGCGCGGCGGCCGACGCCCCGCCGTCGTTCGACACGACCTCCACCGGGCCGGTCAACGTGGCGCTGAACAAGGCGGCCACCGGCTCGGCGCCCTGCGCCTCCAGCGAGGGCCCGGCCAAGGCGGTCAACGGCAGCGTCTCGGGCGGCAACAGCGACAAGTGGTGCTCCGGGGCGACGCCCAAGTTCCTGCAGGTCGATCTCGGCCAGCAGTACGCCATCACGTCGTTCACCGTCCGGCACGCGAGCGCCGGTGGCGAGCAGGCCGGCTACAACACGCGCGACTTCGACGTCCGGGTGTCGGCCGACGGCAGCACATGGACCACCGTGGCGCAGGTCCGCGGCAACACCGCCGGCATCAGCAACCATCCCGTCACCGCCACCACGGCCCGCTACGCCCGGCTCGACGTCCTCGCGGCCGAGCAGAGCGGCGGCGGCGCGGCGCGGATCTACGAGTTCGAGGTCTACGCCCCGTCCTCGTGATCACCAGACAGTGATCTCACCGACGGTTCCCGCGAAGGGATGAGACATGCGCACAGGCACCTTACGACGGACGCTCCTCATGGCATGCGCGGTGGCGCTGGGGACGTTCGGATTCGCCACCGTCCCCACTCCCCCCGCCAAGGCGGCGCACACCGCCGCGCCGGTCACCTGGACGGTCAACGGCCCGTCCCCCACCTCCCGGACGGCCGCCCGGGTCACGCTCGACAACGGCAGGCTGACGCTGGCCGTGCAGCACGGGGGTGGCGCCGTGCTCGCGCCCTCGCCGATCGGCATCGTGACGGACGCGGCCGACCTGAGCGCGAACCTGACGTTCACCGGCCGCGCCGACCAGACCGTCACGACGAACTACTCGATGCCCACCGGCAAGCGCCGCAGCCGGAACAGCACGTTCGCCGAGGCGAGGCTGTCGTTCACCGGCCAGGGCGGCGCCCGGATGGACCTGGTCGTCCGGGTCTCGGACGACGGCGCCGCCTACCGGTACGTGCTGCCCGCCACCGGCGCCGTCACCGTGCGCAGCGAGGCGTCCTCCTGGACCCTGCCGAGCACGAGCGCGGCCGCCGTGCTGCTGCCGCACAGCTCGGACTACCAGGGGCAGTGGACGCAGACGACCGCGGGCGGGGCGCCGGCGGGCGGCTACGGCTACCCGGCCCTGTTCACGGTGAACGGCACGTACGTGCAGCTCAACGAGTCCGACCTGGACGGCCGATACGCCGGGAGCCGGCTGTCGCACGAGAGCGGCTCGGCCACCTACACGACGTCGCTGGAGAACTCCACAGTCGGCGCCACCGGCCCGCTGTCCACCCCGTGGCGCATCGCCATCGTGGGCGACCTGGCGGCCGTCACCCAGTCGACGCTGGTGGACGACCTGGCCGCGCCGTCCAAGGTCGGCGACACCTCGTGGATCCGTCCGGGCAAGGTCGCCTGGTCCTGGCTGACCGAGCCGGGCAGCCCGGGCAACGCGGCGCGGCAGCGGCAGTACATCGACTTCGCCCAGCGCAACGGCTGGCCGTTCGTGCTCATCGACGAGGGCTGGAACAGCTCGTGGGTTCCGGACGTCGTCAACTACGGGGCCGCCAGGGGCGTGGGCGTGATCCTCTGGTTCAACTCCAGCGAGCTGCGCACCGCCGAGCAGCGCGAAGCGTGGCTCCCGCTGGTCAGGAGCTGGGGAGTGGCCGGAGTCAAGATCGACTACATCTGGGAGAACACCCAGCCCACCCTGAAGTGGTACGACGCCGTCCTCGCCAGGACCGCCCAGCTCAGGCTGATGGTCAACTTCCACGGGGCCGAGATGCCCCGCGGCATGCAGCGCACCTGGCCGCACGTGATGACCGCCGAAGGGATCTACGGCGCGGAGCAGCAGCGCAACCGGGCCGCGTTCAACACCAGGCTGCCCTTCACCCGCAACACCGTGTCGAGCATGGACTTCACCCCGACCACGTTCAGCGTCACCGACCGCGACACCACCGGCGCGCACGAGGTGGCGACGTTCCTGGTCTTCGAGTCCGGCTGGCAGCACGGCGGCGACAACCCCGAGACGTACGAGGGCAACGCCGAGGCCCTGCGCACGCTCAACCGGCTGCCCACCGCCTGGGACGAGACGCGGCTGCTCGGCGGGCAGCCCGGGCGCGAGGCGTACCTCGCGCGCCGTGACGGCGACAGCTGGTACGTGGGAGGCATCTCCGCTCTGCCGGCCAAGACGTACCAGACCGCGCTCTCCTTCCTCGGCCAGGGCCAGTGGATGGCCGACACGCTCCGCGACGGCGCGAGCGGCACCCTGACCAGGGAGACCAGGGTGGTCACCAGCGCCGACACACTGTCGGTGCCGGTCGCGGCCAACGGCGGCTTCGTGACAATCCTCTGCCGGTACACCAGCGGCACGACCGGGTGCACGTCGCCGGGGCCGAGGAATCTCGCCCTGGGCAAGCCGGCCACCGCCGACTCGTCGTGCAACGCGAACGAGACCGCCCCGAAGGCGGTCAACGGCAGCGTCTCGGGCGGCTGGAGCGACAAGTGGTGCTCCGGCGGCGCCAAGTGGTGGCGGGTCGACCTGGGCTCCAGCGTGACGGTCAGGTCGTTCACGGTCCGGCACGCGGGGGCCGGCGGCGAATCGGCCTCGTACAACACCCGGGACTTCGACATCCAGGTGTCCGCCGACGGCAGCGCCTGGACCACCGTGGTGCAGGCCCGCGGCAACACGGCGAACGTCAGCACCCACCCGGTGACCGCGGTCACCGCACGCTACGTGCGGCTGAACGTGGTCACCGCCGAGCAGGGCGGCAACGGCGCCGCGCGGATCTACGAGGTCGAGGCGTACTCGTAGCGGATCGGCCTCCGATTGACGGGAATGGCTAACGGGCTGCGGCCTGCTCCGCGGGCAGGCCGCACAGCTCGGCGGCGGTGGCCCACAGCGCCTCCTCCCTGGCCGGGTCGTAGGACTCGGCAGAGGATCGGATCACCGTCCCGCGGTCGATGTAGGATCCGCTCTCGCCCGGCCGGGGCCCGGCCATGGCATCCGCCAGCAGGCGGCCGGCCGCGTCGGGTCCCGTGGCGAAGGGCGCGGCCCTCAGCCCCTGCAGGAGCGTGCGCCACAGGGCCCGGCTGATCGGCCCGGCGTCGCGGGCCAGCCCGGTGCCGGGCACCAAGCCGGGGTTGTAAGTGTAGACGTCCACACCAGGGGGAAGCCGGCGGGCGAAGGCGTGGACCAGGTAGACCACGCCGAGTTTGCTCGTCGAGTAGGCCCTGCGCCCTTCGGAAACCGACGCGGCGCCCGGGCCCGTACCCGGGGTGGCCAGCGTGCGGACGTCGTCCCAGCGCGGCGCGGGGACCATGCCCAGGTTGTGCCTGAGGCCGCCGAAGTGGGCGTCGCTGCCGACCACGATGATCCTGGACGAGCCGGCGAAGCCGTCGAAGAGCAGCCGCAGGAAGAGATAGTTGGCGAGGACGTTGACGGCGAACGTCACCTCGAAGCCGTCGGCCGAGGCGCGCGTCCGCGTGGCCATCTGCAGGCCGGCGTTGCCGAGGAAGCCACGCAGCGGTGGGAGCTCGCCCGTGTCGAGACGTCGCCTGATCTCCGAGACCGCCGTGCGCACCTCGTCGAGGGCGGTCAGGTCGCACGGCACGACCGAGACGTTCGGATTGCCAGTGGCCCGGGCGAGCTCCCCGGCGAGGCTCCGGCCCTTCCTGCCCCGGGCCGTCACCACCAGGTGCTGGTCGGGACGCTCGCGCAGCAGGTGCTCGGCCGCGACGCGGCCGAGACCTCGGCTGGCCCCTGTCATGACGAGGGTGCTTGTGGGTGCGGACATGACCACCTTCGACTCTCAAGTTACTGGTACTGAGTACCATAAGGTATCAAGTCCCTTAACGGTAGGATGGGGGCATGCCGACTTCCATCCGAGAGCGCAAGCGGCGGCGAGCCAGAGAAGCGATCATCAAGGCGGCCTTCGACCTGTTCGCGACGCACGGGTTCTCGGCGGTAACCGTCACCGAGATAGCCGAGCGCGCGGAGGTCGGCCGCACGACCTTTTTCCGCTACTTCGGCGACAAGCAGGAAGTGGTCTTCGCCGACGAGCAGCACATGCTCGACGAGCTACTCGCGCTGGAGGGCGTGGACCCGCTGCCGGGGATGACCCTCGCACAGGCGCTGTCACGTGCGAGGCCGGCCGTGCGGGCGGTGTGCGCCGTCGGTACGCGCGATGCCGGGCGCTACGTGCTGTACGAGCGGCTCGTGGCCGACAACCCCGAGCTGCACGACCGCAAGGAGCGCAAGCTGCTCGCGCTCACCGACGCCATGGCGGGGGTCCTGCGCGCCCAGGGGGCCGCGGACGCCACGGCGGCGCTCGCGGCCCATATCGCGCTCGCCTGCTTCCGGACGGGCAGGCTGCTGGCGGGGCCGGACCCGGCAGCGCTGACGGACGCGGTGGACGCCGCCTTCGCCGAGGTGGAGGCGCTTGCCGGGGCCGGCACGCTCTCCCGTTGAGCGCTCAGAGCTTGCGGATCGACACGGCGTTGTCGCCGACCGCGCCGCCCCGCGCGTACACGCACTGGTACGCCCGCACGACGGCGACGACCGTCCAGCCGGACGGGGCGGGCTGGTAGCCGCAGATGACGATGGTGCGGCCGGAGGGCAGGCCGTTGAGGTTCGTCAGCGTCTGCTGGTTGTTCAGCAGCCCGTTGGGGGTCTTGCTGGCGTCGCAGTCGTAGGAGTAGGACAGCGCGGTGGCGTAGAAGCCGGCGGGGGGAGGCGGGCTGATGCAGCCGGTCACGGTGCCGCCCGAGCTCGTGTCCGTGACGTTCTTCATGGTCTTGGCGTTGTAGTAGATGCTGCCCGGCGGTCCGCACTGGTACCAGTCGCTGTAGGACGTGACGATCCAGCCGGTGGGAACGGGGTTGTTCGCGCACACGGTCTGGCTCGGGCCGAGCCGGTGTGCCGCCGCTCCGGCGGCGGTGGGTAACAGGGTCGTCATGGCGGCGACGGCGACGAAGACGGCGGTCAGCACCCTCATGGTCACTCCTGGACGAATCGAGTAGCGGGGCGATGTACTGATCGCCTGAATCATCACAGCGGGCGAGGGCGAAAGAAACAGATTTCCTGACAGAATCGCACTATGGCCGGTTATGGCCACATCTGTTGCCAAATAGGCGAACTTCACCGACGCGGCGGAGCCCTGGCACGCGAGAGCGTCGTCCTGTGGAAACCTTTGCGGACCTGGCTGAGATCGTGATGCGGGTGCGACGCGCGGACGGTTCATGGTCGGCCCGGACGATCTGGGTGGTCGTGGTGGACGGCGACGCCTACGTCCGTTCCGCCTTCGGACGCCGCAGCAGCTGGTACCACCAGGTCGGCGCGGGCGCCGGTACGGAGATCGAGGCGGGTTCGTCGATCCTTCCCGTGCGGCTGGAGGCGGTCCGCGATCCGGAGCTCATCCAGCGGGTCTCGGACGCCTACCGGGACAAGTACGCCCTCAGGTGGCCGGGACCCGTCGAGACGATGGTGGCCGGCGAGGCGGCGGCCACGACCTCGCGCCTGCGTGCCGACCCGGCGGCCTCAGCGGATCCCCGGGAGGTCTCGCAGCTGCTTGCGTGAGGTCAGGCCGAGCTTCCTGAAGATGTTGCGCAGGTGGGCGTCCACCGTGCGGGGGCTGAGGAAGAGCTTCGCGGCCACCTCCTTGGAGGTCTCGCCCTCGGCGACGAGGCGGGCGATGTGCACCTCCTGCATGGTGAGCTGCTCGCCCACCGGCGCCGAGCGGCTGCGCGCGCGCTCGCCCGTGGCCCGCAGCTCGCCGGCCGCCCGGTCGGCGAACGCCTCGGCGCCCATGTCCGAGAAGAGTCCGTGCGCCTGGCGCAGCCGCTCGCGCGCGTCCCGCCGCCTGCCCTCGCGCCGTAGCCACTCCCCGTACAGCAGGTGGGCGCGGGCGCGATAGGCGGCGGCGCGGCAGCCGTCGAGGTGGTCGACGGCCTCGCGGTAGGCGTCCTCGTCGCAGGTGACCAGCGCCCTGGAGTACGCCTCCACGCCGAGCCCCCAGGGGGTGCCGCCGGCCCGAGTCCGCTCGGCCAGCGAGCCGAGCGCCGATGCGGCCAGCTCCCGCTCGCCGCTCCGTACCGCGGACTCGACCAGCTCGGGCAGCGCGAGCCCGGTCATGGCGAGGTCGTCGAGCTCGACGGCGCGCCGCGCCGCCTCCAGCGCCGCCGGGTAGTCGCCGAGGCCGTTGTTCAGCACGGCCGTCGCCCAGTGCACGCTGAGGCTCATGCGCTGCGAGGCGGCGAGCACGCTCTCGAACAGCTCGACGGCCTCCTGCCGCCGCCCCCGCAGAGCGGCCAGGTGGAGCCGTGGATAGACCAGCGGCGACGCGCCCGTGGCGTCGGCGATCGCCTCGCCCTCCGAGATCTGCTCCATGGCCGCGCCGAAATCGCCCGCGTGCGCGGAGACGGTGGCCAGCATGGCCAGGCCGATGGGCAGGATGTGGAACGAGCCGGATTCGCGGCCCACGGCCACGAGGTGCTCGGCGGTGCCCGCGTACGCCTCGAAGTCCCAGATCTCCACCGCGAGCAGCAGCGCAAGCGACGGCCGGCGGACCCACACCTCGTTCCGGACGTCGGCGACGATCGGCCCCAGCAGCGGGACGGCGGCCCGGTGCCCCTCGGCGGCCAGGCGGACCAGGCCGTCCAGCACCAGGTCCGAGCTGTCGGGGGGCCGCGGAGCCGGGGGCGCGGCCAGGGCCGCGGCCACGGCAGGGTCCATGGCGCCGGTGAGGATGCCCATCTCCAGCGCGTCCAGATAGCAGGCCCGCGACCACTCCGGGTCGGACACCGTCAGTCGCCGGGCGGCGCGGAGCACGTGGGCGGTGGCGCCCTCACCGCCCCTGTGCGTGGCGAACGAGATCCGGCCGCGCAGCAGGTCCAGCCTGGCGCGCTGCCCCTGGTCGAGTGGCGCGGTCTCCACGGTGGTCAGCAGCTCGGCGGCCACGTCGAACGCGCCGGCCGCGAGCTTGGCCTGCGCCGCGGCGAGCACGCGCTCGACGCGCCGCTCCGGGTCGAGCGTGAGCGCCGCCGAGCGTTCGAGGAAGGCGGCGGCGGCCGCCACTCCCCCGCGGGCCTGCGCGCGGGCGGCTGAGCGTTCGAGCTCGGCGGCCACGTCCTCGTCCGGGCCGGCGCTGGCCAGGGCCCGGTGCCAGGCCAGCCGGTCGGGGTCCGCCACGGGGTCGGTGGCCGTGGCCAGGGCGCGGTGCACCCGCATGCGCTGCTCCAGAGGGGCTGCCCGGTAGACCGCGGAACGCACCAGGGGATGGCAGAAGCGCACCCGGGTGCCGAACTCGACCAGCTCCGCGGCCTCCGCCGGGCCGGCACCGGTCACGTCCAGCTCCAGCAGCTCGGCCGCCCGCCACAGCAGGGCCGGGTCGCCGAGCGGGTCGGCGGCGGCGACGATCAACAGCAACCGCGTCTGCTCTGGCAGCCTCTCCAGGCGGGCCTGGAAACTCTGCTCGATCCGGCTCGACAGCGGCGAGGCGGCGGGCAGGGCGAACCCACCGGCCATCCCGGCCAGGCCCGTGCTCCTGGGGAGCTCCAGCAGCGCCAGGGGATTGCCGCGGGCCTCGGCCAGGATGCGATCGCGCACCCGCCGGTCCAGCGGGGCGCGGATCTCGGCGGCCAGCAACGCGCGGGCATCGGCCTCGCTCAGCCCCTCGACGGTCAGGCCGGGCAGCAGGTCCAGCTCGGGCAGGCGGCTCGGCTCGCGTACCGCGAAGATCACGGCCATCCGTTCCGCGCTCACCCTGCGGGCGAGGAAGGCCAGCGCCTTGGCCGATGAGTCGTCCAGCCACTGCGCGTCGTCCACGACGCACAGCAGGGGCTGTTCGCACACGCTCTCGACCAGTAGTCCCAGCGTGGCGATGCCCACCAGGAAGGGGTCGGGGATGCCCGCGTCCAGCCCGAATGCGACCTCCAGGGCCTTGCGGTGCCCCGGCGGAAGCGCCGCCAACCGGCCGAGCACCGGCGCGCAGAGCTGGTGCAGGGCGGCGAACGGCA
>NZ_QCYJ01000080.1 GCF_003123685.1 Nocardia aurea | reverse complement strand
CTCGGAGTAGACCTCGCTCTCTTCGGCACGGGCATGCGCGGTGAACTTCGCGGCAAGCTCGGCCAACAATGCGGGGCGGTTCTCCGGCTGCTTGTACAGCTTGTCGAAGATCGCCTCCACGTCGCGATGATCGGCGGTGATCAGGTCAATGACGTTCAGTGGCATATCGGCCTCCCCAGGATGAGATCCGGCGGCCCCTCCTACCCGGGGAAGCCGGTCACATGCGGAACGACCGCTCTTGGAGGTCATCCGGCTGTCATCAGCGCCGAACCGCGCGATGAGCGGATGGAGGCGACCTGGCCACTGGGCCGGGTACGCAGGCCCACCCAGCGCACATGAGGTGGGTGGTGCCGGGGTGGGCGGGTGTCGAGCTCCACTGGCCAGCACGTTCTCTTACGACTACCGCAGCCGGGGCAGGACCTCGCGGGTGTAGAACTCGAAGAAGGCGTCATGCTCGGTGCCGATCTGGCTGATGTAGACCTCGTCGAACCCGGCGTCCACGTCCTCCTGGATCGCTTTGACATGTACCTCGGGATCGGGGCCGCGCGCTGTCGACGGAATAGTGCGTTCCGCGGTGGGTGGTCAGATCACCGCTCCACAGCCGACGCATCACCTCGATCGCCTCCTCCAGCATCTCCAGTCGTTCGGCGGCCGGCGGCCGGCGGGAGTCGATGATGTGCTCGTTCAGCGCCTCAGAAAGTATCCGATGTGTGCCATTGCCGAGTCCGCTGCATTGTCGAACCTCGAGCGGACCCGGCTCCATTCACTGAATGGCGCAGAACCTGATGTCAGAACCAGTACAGCCGGCCGGCGACTGGACGGCCGATGACGATGTCCTCTTTGAAAGAATTGACCATCTGCGACACGGCCACGTTCTTCGCGGAATCATGAATGCTGGCTCCAGGCTGCGCTTCTTTTGAGCCGGAGAGCCGGGTGTCGGCTACCCGATGAGTTCGCGGTAAACGACCCGCAGGTAGAGCCTTCACCGCGAGGAGTGCCGAGGCTACGCCTCACCCTCCTATGCACGGCATTTGGCGGAGGGTCTTGGATGTGACCGGTCTGTCGAAGGCTTTTACGACATCTCCATGACCGGCATCACTCGATCGCGTCGGCGGCAGAGAGGGCGTCGACGGGCAAACCGATCACCATGGCCTCGATGAGCGAGAGGCCGATAGCCAAATTTCGCAATCGCGCAGCTTGAGCGGCATATCCCCATGCCCATCGGCCGCATGGACGTTAGCCGCGATTCAGGACGGGCAGGGAGCAGCCCCATGAGCACGATCGAGTACTCCGTAGACGTCAAGGTCCCGATCCGCGTCGCCTACAACCAGTGGACGCAGTTCGAGACGTTCCCCGAATTCATGGAAGGGGTGGAGTCGGTCAAGCAGCACACCGACACCCGCGCCACCTGGCTGGCTGAGATCGCCGGGGTGAAGCGCGAGTTCGAGACCGAGATCACCGAGCAGCACCCTGACGAGCGCGTCGCCTGGCGCACGCTCGACAAGCCCCACCAGGCCGGCGTCGTCACCTTCCATCGCCTCGACGAGGCCACCACCCGCGTCACCCTCCAGATGGGGTACGACCCCGAGGGCTTCGTTGAAACCGCCGGCGACTGGCTTCAACTCGTCCGCCTGCGCGTCCAGGGCGACCTGCGCCGCTTCAAGGACTTCATCGAGTCTCGCGGCAACGAGACCGGCGCCTGGCGCGGCAGCGTGCCACCCCAGCATGCCGCCGACGCGCCGCGTGGGTC
>NZ_QCYJ01000163.1 GCF_003123685.1 Nocardia aurea | reverse complement strand
GCGGCTGTCGCCGCCATCGGAGCGTGGGCGACGCGCGCGGGCCGCGCCACCAGCGCCTGAACCACAACACCACTTCGCACAAACCGTATGGAAGGAAGAAGAACGATGATCTACCACGGCAACCGCTTCACCATCAAGCCCGGCGTCTCACCGGAGCGGCTGGAGGAGGCCCTTGAGAGCCTGCGCAACCAGGGACGGGCCATCCCGTCGGTGAAGTCCTTCGTCGTCGGTCGCGACTACGGCGGCGAGTACGAGTGGGGGGCCACCTTCGTGATCGAGGACCTCGAAGGATACTGGGAGTACCTCGTCCACCCCGCTCACCTCAACACCGACCGGGTCGGTCTGCCCCTGGTAGACAAGTTCGTGTCGTTCGACATCACCGACGACGACGACCCGGAGATCGGCGCGAAGATCACCGCGCTGCACAAGCGTCGCTACGACAGCATGCCGGACATCAACCAACTGGTCTCCGACCTCGGCGAGTACGAGGGCCTCGCCGCCCCCGGCCCGCACGGCGAGTGACCACCGAACACCCGTCCAGTGACGAATGGAGCATGAACCACCATGTCCGCGAACTTCTCCGCACTCGCCCAGTCGTGGGCCGACATCTGGAACGGCGACCTGTCGCTGACCGACAAGACCGTGCACGAGGACTTCGTCTCGCACGCGGCGCCGCTCCTCGGCGGGCCGGCTCAGGACTCGACCGGCCGCGACAACCTCAACATGTGGGTCAGCGGGATCAGGGCGGCCTTCCCTGATATGACGTTCACCATCCAGGTCGGCCCAGTGGTCGACGGATCCTTCGAGGTCCTGCGCTGGCACGCGCAGGGCACGTACGCGGGCGGGATTCCCGGCGCGTCCCCGGAGGCGGTGGGCCGCCGCGTCGTCTTCTACGGCACCGACATCCTGCGCGTGGTCGACGGGCTGATCGCGGAGTACTGGGCCAACGCCGACAGCCTCTGGTTCGCGCAGCAACTGGGCTTTCGGGAAGTGCCCCCCCTCGGCTGACGGCACCGCCATCCCCAGGGCCAACGCCGGCCTCTCGACCCGCACCGGTCGAGAGGCCGGCCGCTTGCTTGCGGTCAGGGCGCGGGCAGGCGGACCTGGAAGGCGGGTGCCGCGGCCGGGCTCGGAGGCGACGGTCACGCCACCGCCGTGCGCGGACTGGGCGGTGGCGCTGCTCCGGGTGCGGCCCTTCCCTGTTCGAAGGCGGAGAACGTGAATCGAATTTGTGCTGGTAATGCGAGTAATTTCCATAAATCCGATAAACGTCCATCGCGGTAGGGTTTTTCTTCGCCCCAGCCATATACCTTTCTCACCGCGCTCTCTCCGGCCCGCCCGATCATGCTGAATCGCTCCTACGCTGACTCAGTCTTCAGGCGGTGAGGGGAGGACGGGTGCTGGGACTGCACGACTGCCTGACCGAGGTCATGGCCATACCCGGCGCGTTGGACGCAATGCTGCTGGACCAGACCAGCGGGATGGCCGTAGTCGCCAGCGGGCCGCCCCAGGGCGTGGACACCGAGCGCTCCGCCGCCGCCCTGACCGAGACGCTGCGCGCGACCATGGACGGGCTCGCGCGATCGTGTCCCGGTGACGCCGTTCGCATCAACGACATGCTTGTCACCACCGACCGGGGGCATCATCTGCTCCGGCTGATGGAGACGGTCTTCGAGGGGCCGCTTGTCATCTACGTACGCCTGGACCTGGAGCACTCGAATCTGGCGCTCGCGCGCTTCCGCCTGCAGGACATCTCCAGCCGGTTGCTGGCGTGAC
>NZ_QCYJ01000024.1 GCF_003123685.1 Nocardia aurea | reverse complement strand
CGTCCTTCGGCGATGTCGCGCAGGAGTCGGCGCATGATTTTGCCGCTGCGGGTTTTGGGGAGTTCGGGGACGATGTGGATGTCGCGGGGTCGGGCGATGGGGCTGATCTGTTTGGAGACTTGGGTTTTGAGTTCGGTGATCAGTGCTTGGCCGGTGTCGGTGGTGTCGGTGGTGAGGATGACGAAGGCGACGATGCCTTGGCCGGTGGTGGGGTCGGTGGCGCCGACGACGGCGGCTTCGGCGACGCCGGAGTGTCCGACGAGGGCGGATTCGACTTCGGCGGTGGAGATGCGGTGTCCGGAGATGTTCATGACGTCGTCGACGCGGCCGAGGATCCAGAGGTCGCCGTCGGTGTCGAGTTTGGCGCCGTCGCCGGCGAAGTACCAGCCGTGGGTGGTGTAGCGGGCCCAGTAGGTTTCGCGGTAGCGGTCCATGTCGCCCCAGATGCCGCGGAGCATGGAGGGCCAGGGTTGGTCCAGGACGAGGTAGCCGTTGGCTTCGGTTTCGCCGTGTCGGACCGGTGTGCCTTCTTCGTCGACGACTTGGGCGGAGATGCCGGGCAGCGGGGTCATGGCGGCGCCGGGTTTGGTGGTGGTGATCCCGGGCAGGGGGGAGATCATGATGGCGCCGGTTTCGGTCTGCCACCAGGTGTCCACGATGGGGGCGGTGCCGGCGCCGAGGACGTCGCGGTACCAGCGCCAGGCTTCGGGGTTGATGGGTTCGCCGACCGAGCCGAGCAGACGCAGGCTGGTCAGGTTGTGGGTGTCGGGGATCTGGCGTCCCCATTTCATGAAGGTGCGGATGAGGGTGGGGGCGGTGTAGTAGAGGGTGACGCCGTATTTTTCGATGATCTGGAAGTGGCGGTGTTGGTCGGGGAAGTTGGGGGTGCCTTCGTAGACGACTTGTGTGACGCGGTTGGACAGGGGTCCGTAGACGATGTAGGAGTGTCCGGTGATCCAGCCGATGTCGGCGGTGCACCAGTAGATGTCGGTGTCGGGTTTGTGGTCGAAGACGGTGTGGTGGGTGTAGCTGGTTTGGGTGAGGTAGCCGCCGCTGGTGTGGAGGATGCCTTTGGGTTTTCCGGTGGTGCCGGAGGTGTAGAGGATGAACAGGGGGTGTTCGGCGTCGAAGGGTTGGGCTTCGTGGTGGGGGGAGGCGTGGGTTATGGTGTCGTGCCACCACTGGTCGCGGCCTGGGGTCCAGGGGACCTCGATGCCGGTGCGGGCGACGACGAGGACGTGTTCGACGGTGTGGGGTTCACCGCCGTTGTCGTGGTCGGTGGTGAGTGCTTGGTCGACGGCGGTTTTGAGGGGGGCGGGGGTGCCGCGTCGCCATTGTCCGTCGGTGGTGATGACCAGTCGGGCCTGCGCGTCGTCGATGCGTTGGCGTAGTGCGGTGGGGGAGAAGCCGGCGAAGACGACGGAGTGGGGTAGGCCGAGGCGGGCGCAGGCGAGGATGGCGATGATGGCTTCGGGGATCATCGGCATGTAGATCGCGACGCGGTCGCCGGTGACCAGTCCGAGTTCGGTGAGGTAGTTCGCGGCGCGGGAGACTTCGGTGAGTAGTTCGGTGTAGGTGATGGCGCGGGTGTCGCCGGGTTCGCCTTCGAAGTGGATGGCGACCTGGTCGCCGTGTCCGTCGAGGACGTGGCGGTCGAGGCAGTTGTAGGCGACGTTGAGTTTTCCGTCGTGGAACCATCGGGCGATCGGTGGGTTGGTCCAGTCCAGGGTGTGGGTGAAGGGTTGGTGCCAGTGCAGGCGGTTGGCTTGCTCGGCCCAGAA
>NZ_QCYJ01000153.1 GCF_003123685.1 Nocardia aurea | reverse complement strand
GTCACGATCAACGCGGTCAACTTCGTCGACGGGCTCGACGGCCTGGCCGCCGGGATCGTGTGCATCGCGGCCATGGCCACCTGGGCCTACTCCATCTTCCTGTCCAAGAGCATCAGCGGCGACAACATCACCACCACGGCCGGCATCGCGGCCATTCTCATCGGCACCTGCCTGGGCTTCCTGCCGCACAACTTCCACCCGGCGAAGATCTTCATGGGCGACACGGGCGCGATGCTGATCGGCCTGGTGCTCGCCTCCTCGATCGTCACGGTGACGCCGCTCGATCCCGCCGTCATCGAGGACATGAACAAGGTCCCGGTGCTGCTGCCGCTGCTGCTGCCGGCGGCGGTGCTGGTGCTGCCGCTGGTCGACCTGATCACCGCCGTGGTGCGGCGCACCTCCTACGGCATGTCGCCGTTCGCGCCCGACCGCGGCCATCTCCACCACCGGCTGATGGACATCGGCCATTCGCACCGGCGTTCCGTCCTCATCATGTACGCCTGGGCGTTCATCTTCGCGTTCGGCCTGGTCGCGATGTCCACGATCGGCGTGCCGGTGCTGCTGTTCCCGGTTGTGATCCTGCTCGCCATCGGCGTGCTCGTGCTGATGGCGGCGCCGCGCTGGCGCGGTCGCGGCGGCGCGCACTCGCGCGGCAGACAGCCGAGCGACGACGACGGCCCGCCCACCGGCCCGATGCCGCCGATCCTGCCGGAATCCGAGGTCAAGCCCGTGGCGGACCCCGTGCACGAGCCGCCGCAGGAGCGCGCGAGCGCCGAGGGAAAACCGGTCATTCCCGCCTATCCGAGCCGTTCATGATCGCGAACTAGAAACGGCAGGTAAAAGCGGTCTTCCGTGAGCTTGTGATATCTTTCACGAGCAGGGGCCCCCATTGCACGCGCTCTGGGGGTAGCAAACGCTCGCTTGACAACTTTCTAGGGGAGCACCGATGCAGGCCAACGACGTGCGCGTCCTCAAGAGCGCCGCGCTGCCCACCCTCGTGGTGGGGGCGATCGCCGTGGCCGTTTCGCTCCTGACCGCCGGAGGCAAGGGCGCGCTCGGCGCCGCGATCGGCGTGCTGCTGGTGGCGGTCTTCTTCAGCGTCAGCGTGGTGGCCGTGAGCTACGCCGCCAAGGTGTCACCCCAGGTCATGGCCATGGTGGCCATGGGCAGCTACCTAGTCAAGGTGGTCGTCATCATGGTGATGCTGGCCACATTCGGCGACACCACGGCGTGGAACTCCAAGGCGTTCGCCTGGTCCGTCGTGGTCTGCACGATCGTCTGGACGGGTTTCGAGGTCCGTGCCTTCATGAAATCCAAGATCCTTTATGTGGACCCCGAGGCCACGGTCCCCGGGAAGAGCGATTGATGAGGCCGATCGACAGGGCGGGTCCGATATGACTAGTCCTCCGCTCGCCTGCTATCGTCGGGCGCGCGATGAGCGAACAGGAACGCCGGCCGGAGGACGACGGTCAGGACTTCGCCAGCGCCGCTTGGTCGATCCCCAGCTACCTGCTCGCCGGGATGGCGATCTACGGCGGTGGTGGCTGGTTGCTGGACCGCTGGCTCGACACGTCCGCGTTCTTCCCCATAGGCATCGTCCTGGGGATCGTGCTGTCCGTCTACCTGGTCTACCGGAAGTACGGTCGCTAGCCCGGCGCGGCGATCGCTTCGCTGAGGAAACCCTTTTGATCCACTACGACGTTGAAGGGAACGCCGCGTGAACGCGCTGACGGTCCTCAATCCTCAAGATCAGTTCAAGGCGCCGACGCCTGACGAGCTGTTCAACCTGCCCCCGATCATCCCGGGGG
>NZ_QCYJ01000172.1 GCF_003123685.1 Nocardia aurea | reverse complement strand
CCAACCACCCCACGGCCACCCCCGACCGAGCCGGCTTCACCATCGCCCTGAACGCCGCCCGAGACCAAGTCATCCACGCCGCAGGCGTCATCACCGATACCGTCATCGACTTGATCGGGCGAATCGGCCGCGCAGTCCTGGACGATCTACTGCCCGTGCCGAAGTAGAGTGCGGTCCTCAACGGGCCGGATCGGGCTTGTCCCCAGGCCCTTTGATGGGCCATTACGGCTGTTGCTTGCGTGCTCTGTAGGGATTGCGACGGACTTTCCTGGTGGTCGGATGGTGGAGGCCCAGGATCTGCTCGCTCTCGGTGAGGGTCCGCTCCTAGAGCGGGATCGCCTCGGCGACCCGCCCCGCCGACCGGTAGGCACCAGCGAGACCGCTGCGAGTTGCGAGGGTGGTCAGGGCCGAGGACCCGCTCGCAATCGGGGAGCAGCTGCTCGAACAGATCGGTCGCTTCGCTGGCCCGTCCTGCCGACTGGTAGGAACCAGCGAGATCGCTGCGGGTGATGAGGGTCCTCGACATGCCCGCTCCGGTCGTCGCCGACGCCCTGAACTACCACTACACCACCACAACCCGACTCGCCGCCCAGACAGGCGGTGTCTGGACCCGCTACGCAACCGGCCCCCACACACGATCACCCAAAGGCTGGGAACCAGACAGATCCCACGGCAGTTCAATACGCGACCTCACCAGTCCGGAACCCCTGTCGGGGTCGATGGCTCAACTCCAGCTCTGCGCCTTGAGCCAGGTCAGATACTCATCGAAGATCCGCACCAGCTCGCCATGTTCGGTGCGTCGTGTGAGGAACTCATCGAGCAGTCCGAACAGCATGTCCACCGCAATCCGATTGTCCTGCGGATCGGCCACCAGTTCCCGCCAACCCGACTGCTGGCTCGGAAAGGCCAGATGCAGGACCAGGCCCGACCAGACGAGGTTGTTCCCGTCACCGAGTCTGACGACAAGCCACTCCCGGAAACCGGTCAGCAGTCGCCAGTCGTTGCCGGCGTCAACACCATTGAGGAAAGCAACGAACTGCCCGAAGGAGCCGTCGAGGCCATAAATGCCCGGCCTCTTGCTGATCTCGACGAACAACTGCCGGTAGTCCACGAAGCACCTGTCTTCCGATGAAATGCAAGCCTGTCGAATCATCGTAAGTGTGCCGCTGGACCAGACAGGCACGCTCATCAGGATCGGCGGTGCGCTCAGCGGGCGCGGGCCATGGTTGGGACGTTGACTTTCTACTGATACCGACGGGTCTCGGCCGCCGACCCATGTCTGAGAATTCGCGACAGTTGAATACGTCTCCCGGCTCGCGGAATCGAGTATAGGCAGCCGGGTGCTCGCGTCGCGGGATATCGTGAGGGGGATGGCCTCGCCTCAGCCCACACCAGCGGTCGGTCCCGCGTTGGTCGCACCGACCACACCGGCTGCGATCCGTGACGCCCTGGTGGCCGCCGATCGCGCCGAGTTCGAGCGCCAGTACCGGGAAGAGATGACCGCGGCCGCGGAGTCGCTGGACCTGACCGGTGTGCTGTCGGTACTGGCCGGGTGGCGGGTGGTCGCCGACCTCACCCAGCGCCAGGGCGTGGCCGCCCACGAGCGGATGCTCGCGGTGGTGGCCGACCTGGAGCAGGGCCGCCCGGTGCCGACCACGAGTGCGGCCGAGGTCCGCGCCATGATCGCCGCCCGGCTCGCCCAATAGCCGCCGCTCGTACTCCTACGAGCAGGCCGACGAGGTCGGCCAGGTACTCGCGGGGATGCCGATCGAACTGCTGGAGCGTTTCGCCGAGCTGATCGCCTTCCTCGAACTCACACCGTGGACCCCTTCTGGCCACGCAATCCCGAGGGCAACCTGCGCAAGATGGTGTTCGGCCCGAACAGCGAGGCCCTGCTGGTGTATCTGATCCTCGAACAACAGCGCCGCGTCGTCGGGATCGGCCTGATCTGGCTCGACTGACAATCCGGCCGGGGCAGGCCTCTACCGGGTAGCATCAGCCGAATTTCGGGCGATTATGTCGCAGTCGGCCGGTAGGGCAGGGTTTCGGCTTGGTGGGGCTGCGGATGTGGGTGCGAGTCCGTAGGAAAGTGTCAGTGGTCTGAGCCGGGAGCCGCGGATCCGCCGAACGGCGGTGAAGCTCCCCGACTCCCCTGACCATCACCAGCAATCTATCTGTATCGGCTAGTTCTGTTGTCGTACGACAGAACTAGCAACCAGTTTCCCGATAGCTGACTGCCCCGGCAAACCTCGCGCGCCGCTGTCCCCGAACCGGTCGTCCCTTGGGGCGCCCTCTCGATTCGTCGAAGGGTGCAAAGGGTACAGCCCATACCGTCGGCGGCTAGGTCGTGTTTTCAAAGTCGGTCAGCGTAGCCACTGGTTGATGGCCGCGATTTGGATCGTGGCCAGGTAGCGGACTGCGAGTTTGTCGAATCGGGTCGCCACGGCACGATGGTGTTTGAGCTGGTTGATACCGCGTTCGACGGTGTTGCGGCCCCGGTAGATGTCGGGGTCGAACGTGGGTGGCCGCCCACCCCGAGGGCCTCGGTTCCTGCGGTGTCGGGCCTGATCGTCGGGGATCGCGATGGTGGCCTTGATACCGCGCCGCCGTAGATATTCACGGTTGGCGCGGGAGGAGTATGCCTTGTCCGCGAGCACGCGTTCGGGTCGTACTCGTGGTCTGCCCAGCCCGAGCCGAGGCACCCGGATCGCTTCCAGCACCGCGACGAACTGTGGACTGTCACCGCTTTGACCGGGTGTGAGCAGCAACGACAATGGACGCATGCCCTGCTCGCAGGCCAGGTGCAGTTTGGTCGTCCAGCCACCACGCGACCGACCCAACCCATGGTCTCGTGGCTTGGTGTCACATCCGCCGGGTGGTTCCCGCTGTCGCTGCCCGTCACGGCGGGCACCGGCAGCGTGTTGATGGGCGCGCATGATCGTGGAGTCCACACCGATCTGCCAGCCGATCATGCCCGCGGCGTCGGCGAGGGCTTGTAGTGCTTTGAGGATGAAGGCCCAGTTCCCGACGCGTTGCCAGCGCCGGAACAGTCCGTAGACCGTTTGCCAGGGCCCGTACTGCGGTGGCAGGTCCCGCCACGGCACTCCTGCCCGGGTCCGCCACCGGATCCCGTCGATGAGTTGTCGTTTGCTCCATTTCGGCGGTCGGCCCGCCTTCTTGCCACGAGGCAGCAACGGTTCCAGCCGCGCCCACTGGGCATCGGTCAGATCCGACCGCCCCGCGACCGATACGCTGGTCACGAGGTCTCCGGTACTTCAGGTTTTGCTTGGTCGCTGAACCTTCTACCGGAGACCTCACCTACTTCAGGTCACTGACACGCTCACCTGCACAACATCTTTCAACACCCATCCGACAACACAGCGTCGCCGAACCGCCACTTTGAAACACCGCCTAGCCGACTGTGTCTTCAAGAGCAGCCGACAGCCGTCGGCAGAATTCGAAACACTCAACTCCGCGCCCGTGCCGCTGCGGGAGAGCCGAAATCCTCGCTTGCCAAGGAATTCGGCATCAGCCGCGAAACCGACTACACCTAACCTGCCTGAACCGACTTAGCCGCTTGTCGCCCACGTCGTCCTGCGGCTGACGCCAGAATGTGATCGGCCTGTTCCTCTCTTTCCGCGTAATATTGCTGATGAGAACGGCTTTCAGGGGGATGAACGGATGGCTGACGATGAAGCGTGGGGGCCCTTGGCCGAGTTCACAGCTCTTCGGGCAGAAACAGAGCGTCGAGGAACCCTTCAACAAGGAATCTTCGTTCTTCAACTGACCGCGGCCGGGGCGATCTTCTCCTTCGCTCTGTCCGATCCGGGGCTGCCGGATACAACTCCGAAGGTGCCATGGACGCGTACCTCGCGCAAGCAGAGCTCGGTCCGCAGGTGAAGAACTATCTCACAATGAACGAGGGCTCGTTTGCGAAAGCTTCCGAATTGATAGACGGAGCCTACACATGTCGATAGCGCACCAGCTACGAAACGGTTCGCCGGATTCGGTATCCTCGTCGCCGTGATTCTCGTGCCAGTGGTTCTCATCGGGCTGGTGATCTGGGGCAAGACACATGCGAAACTCGATCCGCCCGCAGCCGTACGGCACGCCAGGGCAACCGAAGTGAACGGATTCGAAACAGTCTCCACCAGCGAAGAGAATCTTGACCGCTTGGTCGTCACAAAGGTGTTCCTCGGCCCGGTCGTCGACCGGCCGCAGGATCGCATCACCGCTCCGGGGGTGGCATTCCAGGAAATGAGCAGGCGCCGTGGCCCGTCCGGTTCAGAGTGGCTCGTCTACGGTAAATATCCAGACGGGTGTTCCATCAGCGTCGATCATGTGGGTGGCGGAGACGCACTACGCGCGGTTCCCGACTTGTCGACCAGTCGACGCGACACAGTGTCACGCGGCGAAAAGCTCATTCTTTCAATAAAGTTCGCATGCGGTGAAGGGTAGGTACGTGCCAACACTCGGTGCCTAGAGAGTGTGTGGTGTCTGGATATTGACGAAATCCTCTGTCGGGCAAGTGTAAACGGCACTACATCTGCATCAGCATGCAGCGAATAGTCTCGGCGATTCACAAGCTGCGGTTCTTGAACCCTGCGCCGAAAGTTGGGATCGCTACCTCAGTCCAACACCAGTACCTTCTTTCGTCGGAGGGCGTGTGCGTAATGGCCGAGCCCCTTCCGGATTTGAACCCCCACGACCTTGTCCGGGGGCGAAGCGGCAGTACCGAGATCCTTCACCTCTGCGGTCAGGTTTGGTCGTCGGGTGGGTCCAGGTATTCGTGCAGGCTCAGCAGAATGTGGTCCATCTGTAGTCGTTGTTCGGGAGGTCCTCCGTGTAGTGCTCTGGCTGCGGCGACCAGACGTCGCGCCAAGGTCCGGAGTTTGACGTTGGTCTCTTGGGATCGCCACCGCAGTGTCGCGAATGCCTGATCGGGGCTGAGTCCGTAGGCCAGGGTCAGAATTCCTTTGGCCTGTTCGATGTCGGCGCGTGAGGTCACCAGGTCGGGGAGTACGTCGTCGATTGCTTCTCGCCCGTAGGTGGCGATGCTGGCGGTCAAGTCGATGAAATAGCCTTGTGTGCCGACCACGGTGCCGGTCGCGTCGAACATTCCGTCGCCCACCACCATCACCTGGTGATGGACCCCTGCTGTGTCGATGACGCGGTGATGGCTGCCGAAGGCCCCGTGGTCGCGTACCGCGGCCGCGAGGGCGTCAGCGACCGCGGCGCGGTCGTCGGGGTGGTTGTGGGCCAGCAGCAACTCGGTGGTGGGGGTCATCTCACCGGGCTGGTAGCCGTAGAGGTGCCAGATCTCTTCCGACCATTCCCAACGATGGTCGTCGAACCAGAACCGGAAGGAGCCCACCGCTCCCGGACCATCGGGGGAGGGCCGCTCACGCTGGTCCTCGCCTACATTCGGCTCCGGTTTCTCACTTGTTTCACCATCCATTCCTGCCGACTACCACCAGGCTGCGGTACGAACCAGCACCGGCGCGCAACTATTCGTCTGCGATGCTTCCGGTCATCGCGCCGGCCCAGCCGAACGGGAATTCCCCCGCAATGCCCTGGACCGATTCGCTGTCGTGCCCGTCGGAGATCGCCGCCGAACTCGACCTCGATCGCGTCGAGGTCACCCGCGCGTTGGTCGCGGCCTGCCGCCGGGCGGTGGATATCGGGTTGCTCGCGATACGGTCTACCGAGAAGTAGTGGACCGCCAGGGCGGCAGGTCGACATGTTGCCCGAGGCGATCACCCGGCGTGCGGTGAACTCGGGCTACACGCGGGGGTGCTGAGAGTCCATCCGGGCGACGTCGGAAACAGTCCTGAACGCGCTGCGCTGCGCGAGAGCACTCGCGGGGTCGGAGTGAGGCTGGCCGTCGTGCACGGCGAAGTGAAAGCCGCCCGTGACCTCCCGGTCGCAGCGCCACCGGCTCGCGAGCTCCGACTGAACATGGCACCATGAGCAGATGACGACGACCCGAAAGGGCCATGCCGCGTAGTCGGCCGGGCCATTCCCGATCCGGCACCTGCAGCTGCCGAACGCCGGATGCGAAACCAGTCATCGACGGTCTGTCCTCGCGCACACTGTCCGAGATCCACGACCTCGAGCACACTCGCAGCTATCTGCGGCCAGGGGAAGTCGGTGCAGCCGTGCGCCGGTGGAAGGACTACGTCCACCGTCCCCGGCGCGAGCTGTGGAGCGATTACGAGGTAGGCAACGTGCACTGGTACTGCTGCGGCAATCCCCTCGAAGCCCGCGCTCTTCTCGACATCGTGATGCAGGCGATCTCGCCGAGAAGCGCCCGCGAACTCCGCAAGATCATCAGCAGATCCGACGCCGTCTGGGATCGCGTATCCCCGCCCTACTACCGTTCCTCGAGGACCTCGGTGACGTGGAAATAGGCGACAACCCGCACCGGCCCCTCGGTGATCACGACGACGCTGCCCGGCCGCACCGCCTGGGCGCCAACGTTGTCGAACGTGAGCCACCGCGCCGTCGCCGGTGAGCACCAAGCCGTCCGGTCCTCCACTCGCAGCACGAACGAAGCCGACTCCTCGACGCCGTGCGGCGGGACATGACCAGTCGAGACGTACTCGAACCCGGCGGGGGTGTTCGGCGGTCCGGACCGGCGGCCTCCCTGTTCCGCGGTCAGCCACACGACATGGCCGAGGAAGGGAAGAATGCCCTGAGAGCGCATGGCGACATCCTGCGTCACCCCGACCGAGCCCGCGGCGCGGGGGTGCTCGGGAACACGGTTCCGGTGACAAAACCCGAAAGTATCAGTGGCGTGCGATTTGGATGTCAGTGGACTCGACTGTATTGAAGTCGGTCTCGCTTGTAACGGGGAGATCGTTGCGATGCGCGACCAACCCTCGCGCCATGGTCACGGTGCCCGCGAGTACGTTCGCGATCTACTCCGATCCCGAACCCGACTGACGCAACGCCAGAACCTGATACAGGCGCGCGACATCGGCTTCGGTGTAGAGCCGGTGACCGGCATTGGTGCGCTCGGCCGGACCCGCTGACGCCCGCATCGGTCGCGGGCCGAAACCGCCGACCAGCGACACAGGAAAAATGGTCAGCCGGTCCTAATCCACTCTTCCACCTGAGAATTCCCGGATTCGGCCGACCAACGCGCGAACGAACGCGAGCTCGTTGAACGGTTCCGCGTCGCCGCGATGGCGATGCCCTCTGACCTCGAGGAACAGGCATCCCCGCAGCAGGTCCAGATCGTTGGGCAACTCGCCGATCTCGTCCCAGGCAATCCGAACTTTCCGCGTCGCCGAGGCAAGGGATTCCGGACTACCGCCGAAGGCCTCATATCCGTTGTAGGTGTGGGCGAACTCGACAAATGCCCGTTCATCGCCATCCTCGGGCGGCACCAAGTAGCCTGCGGTCGCCATGCTCACAGAGCATGCCAGGCGACCAGCCTTGATATCCACCCCCGAACCCCTTATTCGAACGCATCTGCGACCCATAAAGGTCGGAAGTACGTCGCGGGTCGTCGGGTCGAAGCCGGAAGGCTGTACCGGCTGCGTGATGGCGAATGGGCCGAACTTCCCCCGCGGCGCTGCCCCAACGGGCATCTGCTCGGCGCGGGCCGGGTATCGGCGGGCGCGGTGGCATGCCCGAAAGTCGGCGGGTTCCATCGCACGCATATCTGCCGGAACCGGGCGGCTGGTGTACTGCGTTCTGGCAGTGTTGATCTCGCGCAAGAGAAGGGGATCCGGTGTCGGCGGAGGATGTCATCCGATCGTGTTCTCGGTACCCGCTGCCGACGGTGCCGGGTTTCGGGTGGTTCTGGTTCGCCGATGGTGTGTCGACCTTCGGGATCTATATCACCGCTCGAGCCCTGCGGTTGCTCGCGCTGCTGACGCTGGGGGCTTCGAGTTTCGAGTTGGGTGTGCTGCGCGCGGCTCAAAGGTTGCCGTACCTGCTGTTCGGCCTGATCGCGGGGGTGTTGATCGACCGGTACCGACGCAAACCGGTCGTGGTCGGCGCGGATTTCATCCGGGCCGCGGTGCTGGCGCTGATCCCGCTCGCGGCGGCGATGCAGGTGTTGACGATGCCGCTGCTGGTCGGCCTGGTGCTGGTTTTCGGTGCGGTGTCGTTGGCCTAGGACCTCGCCCACCAATCGGCACTGCCGAGCCTGTTACCCGCGCCGCTGCTCACCCGGGCCAACGCCCGCCTCGAACAATCAGCGGCACTCGCCAGGTCGGCACTTCCGCAGCCTGTGCGGGTCCGCGAGGAGATCCTGCGCGGTCACGCCCAATCGGTCGAGCAGCAGACGAACGGCCGCGATCTCGGTTTTCGGCGATGAGGTCATGAAGGGCCACCTCGTTGTCGGAGTTGTCCAGAGTGGCGCCCATGAGCCGGTCCAGGGCACCTATCGTGAAGACGCACAGCGTCGCGTCGGTGGTGTCGGCGACCGAGAGCACCTGATCACCGGCATCGAGCCGTAGCCGCCTGCGCAGCCGCGCGCTGAGCCAGCGATCGCCGTGCCTGGTGACTCGGTTGCGGCCCTCGGCGTCGAGCGCGAGCCGCGCCGACCCCTCGACCGCGGATCCCTCCAGCCGCGCGCCGCTGATCCAGCCCAGCGCGCCGATGACCTTCTTGTCGATGACGCGACCGTGGCAATCCACCCGACGCAAGCCGTAGACCCACCGCGAATCGCGAACCGCACACGGCGCGGTGACCGCGGCCGGTGACAGGGCCGCCACCGTCTCGGCATCACGCAGGTAGGTCCCGCCGCCACGGCCGGTGGCATCGGAAAGCGACGGCGACGTCGGCCCGGCGCTCACAGGACCGCTCCGCTCATCGCGCGGGCCCGGTCCGCTCCGGTGCTGGTTGTCGGCCATGCCGTGTTAAATAGGTGAAGTGACACATGAAGGGCAGCACGTCCGCGACGAAAGCGTGTCAGAACGAGTGACAGTTGACCGGTCTCGGACGGGCGAATTGGCGAAATTCTCCGCCGAGCTGAAATTCACCCTCGACCCCTTCCAGCGCGACGCCTGCGCGGCGTTGGAGGACGGGCACGGGGTTCTGGTGTGCGCTCCCACCGGTGCGGGTAAGACCGTCGTCGGCGAATTCGCCGTGCACATGGCCTTGGCCGCCGGGGGGAAGTGCTTCTACACGACGCCGATCAAGGCGCTGTCGAACCAGAAGTTCGCCGATCTGACCGAACGGTACGGGCGCGACCAGGTCGGTCTGTTGACCGGTGACCAGGCGATCAACCCGAACGCGCCGGTGGTCGTCATGACGACCGAGGTCCTGCGCAACATGCTGTACGCGTCGTCGGACGCGCTGCGCGGGCTGTCCTTCGTGGTGATGGACGAGGTGCACTACCTGGCCGACCGGTTCCGCGGCGCGGTGTGGGAGGAAGTGATCCTGCATCTGCCCGCCGAGGTGCGGTTGGTCAGCCTGTCGGCCACGGTGAGCAATGCCGAGGAGTTCGGCGCGTGGATGGAGACCGTGCGCGGCGACACCAGCGTCGTGGTCGACGAGACCAGGCCGGTGCCGCTGTGGCAGCACGTCATGGTCGGGCGACGCATGTTCGATCTGTTCGACACCGAGTCCAGCGAGCAGAAGGTGCTGGTCGACGAGGATCTCGTGCGCTACATCAAGCAGCGCGAGGCGGCCGACCGGATGAACGGCTGGGGCGGCGGCCCGCGCGGTCGCGGTGGCGGCAGGCGCGATTTCCGTCCGTTGCCACGCCCGGAGGTGCTGGCGAAACTGGACGAGGAAGGGCTGCTGCCCGCGATCACGTTCATCTTCAGCCGGGCGGGCTGCGACGGCGCGCTGGCGCAATGCCTGCGGTCGCGGCTCGATCTGAGCCGCGACGCCGATCTCGCCGAGATCGACGCGATCATCGACAGGCATACCGGGGACCTGCCCAAGGGTGATCTGGAGGTGCTCGGCTACTGGGAGTGGCGCGAGGCGCTGCACCGCGGGTTGGCCGCCCATCACGCGGGGATGCTGCCCGCGTTCCGGCACACGGTCGAGGAATTGTTCGTGCGCGGGCTGGTCCGCGCGGTGTTCGCCACCGAAACCCTCGCGCTCGGCATCAACATGCCCGCGCGGACGGTGGTGCTGGAGCGGTTGGTCAAATTCAACGGTGAATCGCACGCCGAACTGACACCGGGGGAGTACACCCAGCTCACCGGTCGTGCCGGTCGGCGCGGTATCGATGTCGAGGGGCACGCCGTGGTGCTCTGGCAGCCCGAGGTCGATACCAGCGCGGTCGCTGGTCTGGCCTCGACCAGGACCTACCCGCTGCGCAGTTCGTTCAAGCCCGGCTACAACATGTCCATCAATCTGATCGACCGGATGGGCTCCGACGAGGCGCGGGCGCTGCTCGAGCGGTCCTTCGCGCAGTTCCAGGCCGATCGCTCGGTGGTCGGGCTGGTGCGCGGCATCGAACGCAACGAGATGCAGCTGCGCAAACTGCGCGGACAACTCGACGGCGCCGAAGGTGGCTTCCTGGAATACATCTCGCTGCGCGAGCGGATCAAACAGCGCGAACGTCAGCTCGAACAGCAGACCAGGATGGATCGTCGCGGTGCGGCGGTGACGGCACTGACCGCGTTGCGCCGCGGCGACGTGGTGGCGATTCCGACCGGCAGGCGGGCCGGACTCGCGGTGATCCTGGAGCCGGACACGACACCGGGGGATCCGCGTCCGCTCGTCCTCACCGAGGACAAATGGGCGGGCCGGGTCTCGGTCGCCGACTTCCCGGTGCCCGCCGAGGCGCTCGGGCATATGCGATTGCCGCGGCGGGTCGACCACAGGACCGCGCGCATCAGGCGCGATCTGGCCTCCGCGCTGCGCGACACCGGGATCTCGGTGCCGGGCAGGCAGCGCAGGAACAAGCGCTCGGGTGCGGCCGACGACAGGGAACTGTCCACGTTGCGTCGCAGTCTGCGTTCGCATCCGGCGCACACCCGCGCCGATCGGGAGCAGATGAGCCGGGTCGGCGAGCGCTACAACCGCCTGAGCCGGGAGACCGACTCCATGCGCCAGAAGGTTGCCGCCACCACGAATTCGCTGGCACGCACCTTCGACCGGATTCTCGGGCTGCTCGAGGAGCGCGGTTTCGTGCACGCGGGCGAGGTGACCGCGGACGGACGCAGGCTCGCGCGCGTCTACGCCGAATGCGATCTGCTCGTCGCCGAATGCCTGCGCCAGGGCCTGTGGCGCGGGCTCGGTCCGGCCGAACTGGCGGGCGTGGTTTCCGCGCTGGTGTTCGAATCGCGGCAAGAAGGCGGTTACCTCGGCGCCACCGGTCCGACCGAACCGATTCGGCGCGCGCTCGGCGCGACCATCGGAGTGTGGAGCCAGTTGCGGACCGACGAGGCCCGGCACAAACTCGCGCCCACCAGGGAACTCGACACCGGTTTCGTCGCCGGTGTCCACAAATGGGCCGGCGGCGAGGGGTTGGCCGAGTCGTTGCTGGCCAGCGGTGATCAGGGGTCGCCGCTGTCGGCGGGCGATTTCGTGCGCTGGTGCAGGCAGGTCATCGATCTGCTCGACCAGATCCACGGCACCGCCGACGACGTCGAGGTGGCCGCGACGGCGGCGAAGGCTGTGCGCGCCATTCGGCGGGGTGTCGTTGCGGTGGACGCCGCGTAGGCGATTCACTTGTGATTTGATTTCTTCGCGTACCGACCGTGGCCGAGGAGTTGTGCTATGCGACTACTCGCCGTCGGGGGGCTACCGTATGTATACCGATGCGAGTGGAGGCAAGCAGATGAGCGGCCCGTACGGACCGAACGACCCCGGGGAGGGACGTAACGATCCCACCCAAGTGTGGGGTGCACAGCAGCCGCAGGGCGGGGCCGCGCCGACCCAGCACTGGGGTGGTCAGAATCCGGAGCAGGCGCAGCCGACCCAGCAGTGGGGCCAGCAGCAGCCGCCGCAGACCGGTGCTCAGCCGCAGCAGCAGTGGGGGCAGTCGCAACCGCAGTGGGGGCAGCAGCCGCCGCAGACGGGTGCTCAGCCGCAGCAGCAGTGGGGGCAGTCGCAGCCGCAGTGGGGTCAGCAGCAGCCGCCGCAGGACTGGAACCAGCAGCCGCAGCAGCAGTGGGGTCAGCAGCAGCCGCCGCAGCAGCAGTGGCATCCCGGCCCGCCGCCGCCCTCCAGCGGTGGCAAGGGCAAGGGGCTGTTCATCGGCCTCGGCATCCTCGGTGTGCTGGTCGTCGGCGCGATCGTCGCGCTGGTGGTCGTGCTGACCTCGAAGGACAAGTTGGACCAGGCCGCCGTGCAGGAGGGGGTGAAGAAGGTGCTCACCGATTCCTACGGCATCCAGGACGTCGACGGCGTCTCCTGCCCGTCCGGCCAGGAGGTCAAGGTCGACGCCACCTTCGAATGCACCCTCCAGGTGAGCGGTGAGCAGAAGAAGGTCAACGTCAAGATCACCAACGAGAACGGGACCTACGAGGTCGGTCGCCCGAGCTGAGGTAGCCGATCGCCGACAGGCGCGCGGGTTTCCGCCGAGCCCGGCCGTTCGTGGATTCCGCTGGGGGCGGGGGAATCCACTCGGCCGGGCTTCGTCGTGTCAGTGCGATCTCGGTGCGCCGAGCGCGGTGATCAGGCGGGTGACGGGACTTTCCGCGTTGTACTTCGTGGCCAGTTCGCGCAGCCGATCCGGGTCGGCGGGCGCGGCGGGCAGGGTGTCGGCGCGGGAGAGTTCGACCTCGGCGTCGCGCACCACGCGCACGACGGGGGCGGCGGCCTTCAGATAGTCGTCCGCGGCGCGCAGTTTGGCGCGGACACCCGCGGCGAGTTCGGATTCCGGGTCCTCGACCGCGGCGATCAGGGCTTCCAGCGATCCGAAGCGGGTGATCAAGGTCGACGCCGATTTCTCGCCGATTCCGGCGACGCCGGGCAGCCCGTCGGAGGCGTCACCGCGCAGGGTGGCCAGGTCGGCGTAGGCCGGACCCGCGTTCGGCACGGGCACACCGTATTTCGCGGCGACCTCGGCCGGGCCGAACAGTTCGGCCTTGGCCAGGCCGCGACCGGCGTAGAGCACTCGCACCGGCGGCGCCGGATCGTCGCGGACCAGTTGCAACAGGTCGCGATCACCGCTGACGACCACCACCGGATCGGTGCGTTCCCGCGAGGCGAGGGTACCGAGTACGTCGTCGGCCTCCAGTCCCTCCGCGCCACCGGTGGCGATTCCCGCCGCGGCGAGCACCTCCAGGATCATGTCGACCTGCGGGGTCAGTTTGTCGGGCACTTCCTCCGCGCCGTCGGCCGAGCCCGCCGTCGTATCGAGGCGGTGCGCCTTGTAGGAGGGCACCAGATCGACGCGGAAGCCCGGGCGCCAGTCCAGGTCGAGGCACACCACCAACCGGCTCGGCGAGTGTTTGGTGATCAGCGAGGCGACCATATCGGTGAAACCGCGCAGCGCGTTCACCGAACGACCGTCGGGGGCGGTGATCTTGTCCGGGATGGCGTAGAACGCCCGGAACCACAGGCTGGCCCCGTCGAGGAGCAGCAGGGGCGCACCGGAAGTCGCAGAGGTCACGCGCAGAGGCTACCTTTCCGCGCCGACAAGTCGCCGGACTTCGCCGTCGGCGCACCCGCGTCGCCGGGCGGAAACCGCACCTCACCTTTGTTCGGGTTCGCGCGACCGCGGTCGGCGGGTAACGTCGGATGCTATGAGTTCGCACACGGAGTCCAGGTTCGCGGCGGATGTGTACGGGGAGCGGCTGGAGCGGGCGGTGGAGTTGATGCGGGTCGCGCATCTGGACGCCCTGCTCATCACCCCCGGCCCCGATCTGCGGTATCTGATCGGGTCGGCGGCCGAATCCTTCGAACGGCTGACCTGCCTGGTGATCCCGGCCGACGGTGCGACACCGTCGGTGGTGATCCCGAAATTGGAGTTGGCCTCGCTGTCCGGTTCGGCGGCGGGTGAACTCGGCCTACAGATACTCGACTGGGTCGACGGCGTGGACCCCTATCAGCTGGTGAAATCCACCCTGCACGCCGGATCGCGGGTCGCGGTCGCCGACGCGATGCCCGCCCTGCATCTGATCCCGCTGGCCCAGTCCGTCAGCGGCCTGCCCGCATCGGCCACCCCGGTCCTGCGCGAACTGCGCATGATCAAGGGGGCCGCGGAAATCGACGCGCTGCGCCGGGCGGGCGCCGCCATCGACAGGGTGCACGCGCGGATGGGGGAGTTCCTCGCCGCGGGGCGCACCGAAGCCGAGGTCGGCGCCGCGATCGAACGGGCGATCGTCGAGGAAGGCCATCTCGAGGCGGCGTTCGTCATCGTCGGCAGCGGCCCGCACGGAGCCGATCCGCACCACCACGTCTCCGAACGTCGGATCGAACGCGGCGACGTGGTGGTCATCGATATCGGCGGCCCCGTGGAACCGGGCTATTTCTCCGATTCGACCCGGACCTATGTCCTCGGTGAACCCGCGTCCGAGGTGGCCGCGAAATTCGACGTTCTCGAACAGGCCCAGGCCGCCGCCGTCGCCGCGGCACGTCCGGGCGTCACCGCGGCCTCGGTGGACGCGGCGGCACGAGAGGTGCTGACCGAGGCCGGTTTCGGCGCGGCGTTCGTGCACCGCACCGGCCACGGCATCGGGCTGTCGGTGCACGAGGAGCCCTACATCGTCGCGGGTAACGACCTGGTGCTGCGGCCGGGTATGGCCTTCAGTATCGAACCCGGCATCTACTTCCGCGGCGAATGGGGCGCGCGGATCGAGGACATCGTCATCGTCACCGAGGACGGTTGCGAGTCGATGAACCACCGCCCGCACGGACTGACGGTGCTGTAGCGAACCGCGTCGGAATCAGCGCAGGGTGCTGCTGGACAGCACGCGGGCGACCCGGATCGCGAGGACGACGCGGGTCGGGTTCTCCCGGGGAACCCGGTAGCGGCCCGCGTAACGCGCCACCGCGTCGGCGACCTCGGCCGGATCGTCCAGAACGGTGGCGGGCCCTTCCAGGGTGAGCCACCGGATCCCGTCCACCTGGCTCACCGCCGCGTACCCGGAGCGGCGTGTGTTGCGCACTTTCACCGAACCGTCGTTGGTGATCACGCGCGCGATCCCGGCCTCGGGATCCCAGGTGAATCCGACCGCGACGACGTGCGGGGTGCCGTCGGCGCGCAGGGTGGTCAGGGTGGCGAGATGCCGTTCGGTCACGAATTCGAGGGCGGTCGGCGTCAGTCGCGCGGTGGTTGTCGGCATCCCCCGACCGTAGCCGCCGAGGTCCGCGCAGGTCACGAGGGGACCGGTGGCGGGCCGGGCGCGCGGACGGGAATGACAGACTGTCCGCATGGGATTGCGAGGTGGGCGTGGAATCGCCGACGGGCCCGTGCTGGTGCTCGGCGGGCGTAGCGAGATGGGTATCCAGGTGGCGCGGCGGTTGGCGCCCGGCCGGGCGGTGATCCTGGCCGCGCGTCGCCACGGTGATCTCGACGGCGAGATCGCGACACTGCGGGCCGCGGGGGCCACGGATGTGCACACCGTCGAATTCGACGCCGACGACACCGCGAGCCATCCCGCGCTGCTGGAGAAGATCGACGCCGAGCACGGTGGGATCGGCGTCGCGGTGCTCGCCTTCGGCATACTCGGCGATCAGGCACGCGCGGAACAGGATCCGGCGCACGCGCTGGCGGTGGTGCACACCGATTACCTGGCCCAGATCAGCGTGCTGACCACCCTGGCGAACCTCATGCGGGCCCGTGGCTCGGGGCAACTGGTGGTCTTCAGTTCGGTGGCGGGCGCGCGGGTGCGCCGCGCCAACTACGTCTACGGATCGGCCAAGGCCGGACTCGACGGATTCGCGACGGGATTGTCGGATGCCCTGCGCGGCAGCGGCGTTCGGCTGCTGCTGATGCGTCCCGGTTTCGTCATCGGGCGCATGACCGAGGGCATGGACCCCGCCCCGCTGTCGAGTACCGTCGACCAGGTCGCCGACGCGGTGGTTCGTGGTCTGCGCCGGGGTTCCGCTCGGGTGTGGGTGCCTCGGATCTTCCAGCCGATCTACGCCGTCGTCCGTTTCGTCCCGCAATCGGTCTGGCGTCGGATGCCGCGGTGAGCCGGGGATTTCGAGGCGGTCCGGCCGCCTGTGCCCCGTCGATCGGCCAGCGAGATCTCACGGGTGCCATGGTGGACCGCGCCATCCTCGTGACCGTGGCGGTCGCACGGCGCGGACGTACTTCACCGGCGGGGCGGGGTAGACCACTGTGACGAAGGTGTGGCCGGGCCCGCCGATCGCCGTCGTCGGGATCGGCGCCGACGGCTGGGACGGACTCGGGGCGACGGCGCGGCGCGAGGTCGCGGCATGCGAGGTGCTGTTCGGCTCGCCGCGCCAGCTGGCGCTGCTTCCCGATGACATCACCGGCGAGCGGGTGCGGTGGCCCTCGCCGCTGGTACCCGCACTGCCCGGTCTGCTGGAGACCACAGCGGGCGCGCGGATAGGCGTGCTGGCCAGCGGTGATCCGATGTACTACGGCATCGGTGTCACGCTGGCCCGACTCGTCGGCGCGCACGCGCTGCGGGTGTTCCCGCAGCCGTCGTCGGTATCGCTGGCCTGTGCGCGGCTGGGCTGGCCGCTGGCCGATGTCCCGGTGGTGAGCGTGGTCGGCAGACCCCTGGCGACGGTACTGCCCGAACTCGGCGACGGACGCCGGATCCTTGTCCTCAGCGCCGATCAGCACACCCCGGCCGCGCTCGCCGAACTCCTGCGGGACAACGGTTTCGGCGCGTCGAACCTGACGGTGCTGGAACAGCTCGGTGGCCCCGACGAGTGCCTGGTCGCGGGTGTCGCGGCCGAATGGCGGAGGGACGAGGGCGATCCGCTGAATATCGTCGCGATCGAGTGCGTGGGCGACCCGGCCCGCGCGCGGGCCACGCGGATGCCCGGCCTGCCCGACGAGATGTACAGCGGCGACGGACAACTCACCAAATCCGAGGTGCGCGCGCTGACACTGGCCGCGCTCGCGCCCGCGCCCGGCGAACTGCTGTGGGATATCGGCGGCGGGTCAGGGACCATCGCGATCGAATGGTGCCGGACGCATCCGGCGTGCCGGGCGGTGACGTTCGAACAGCACGAGGCGCGGCGGCGGCAGATCGCGGTGAATGCCGCCGCGCTGGGCGTGCCACAGGTCGTCGTCCGCGGCGCGGCCCCCGAGGAATTGGCGGTCGCGACCGCCGAATCCGGATCGCCCGACGTGATTTTCCTCGGCGGCGGGCTCACCCAGGATGGCCTGCTCGAGACATGTTGGTCGCATCTGCGACACGGCGGCAGGTTGGTGGCGAACGCGGTTACCGCCGAATCGGAATCGCTGCTGCTGACCTGGGCCGACAGCCACGGAGGTGAGTTGCGGAAGTTTCAGATCTATCGGGCCGAACCGCTCGGCGGCTTCACGGCGTGGCGCCCACAGTTACCGGTAACTCAGTGGTCGGTACGAAAAATACTGTCGTAGCAGACCGGAAATACCGGAACTGCACGTGAAACAGCGGGAGCCGGGCGGTAGGGTCGGTGGCCGAGATCCGATAGTTATCGGACTTCAGGTTTCTCATGGGGAGATTTATGAAGTACAAGAAGTTCGCCGCCACCGCGATCCTCGCGGTCGCCGCCACCGGTATCGCCTCGGGCACCTCGGGCGCCGCACCCTCCGCACCGGCCCCGGCCGTGCAGAACCAGGCCGCGCCCGGCGTGCAGGGCCAGGATCAGGGCGTCGGCTACACGGTGCAGGCGCTCGACAAGTCGATCGTCGCCGCGGTCACCGGTGGCTCGTTCGCCTTCGACGCCGACAAGAAGTACGTCACGGTCACGAACGCCGACGGTGCGGTCGTCACCTCCATCCCGCTGCAGGCGAAGGTCGGTGAGGAGCTCATCTCCATCGCCGCCACCATCGATCCGACCGCGCAGCAGCTGACGCTGACCCCGGACGCCAAGCCCACCGCCGACGCGGTGGCCAGGCACGCCGAGGCCATCGGTTCGCAGGAATGGTTCTTCAGCGAGTTGCAGCGCGCGTCCCTGGGCGCCGTTATCGGAGGGATCATCGGATTCTTCTTCTTCGGCATCGGCCTGCCGGTGGGTGCGCTGATCGGCCTGCTGATCGCGGGTGGTCCGAACCTGATCAACGCGGGCATCGCCTACTTCAGCGGGCAGCCCTGAGGGTTCTGATTCTGGGCGGTTCCCAGGAAGCCAGGGAACTCGCCGCAGCGACGTCCGGTGAGCGGGGATTGGAGATCGTCTCCTCGCTCGCCGGTCGCGTGCGCGATCCGCATCTGCCCGAGGGGCAGGTGCGGATCGGCGGTTTCGGCGGCACCGAGAAACTTCGCGACTGGCTGGCGGCCGAGGATATCGGCGCCGTCGTCAACGCGACCCATCCCTTCGCCGCGAGAATCGGCGCGAACACCGCGGTGGCCACCGCGGCGCTGGGCATCCCGCTGTTGCGGATACTGCGGCCCGCGTGGAGCGAACAACCGGGTGACCGCTGGACCAGGGTCGCCGACCTCGACGCCGCCGCTCGAGCCCTGACCGAATTCGGCGACCGGGTCTTCCTGACCATCGGCCGCCAGGGCGTCGGCGCGTTCGGGGGTCTGACCCGGCAGTGGTTCTTGATCCGCGCCATCGACCCGCCGGACGGCGCGCTGCCGCCGAAGCACGAATTACTGCTGACCCGTGGACCTTTCGCGGTGGACGACGAGATCGCGCTGCTGTCGGACCGACGGATCGACGTACTGGTGACCAAGGACAGCGGCGGCGATCAGACCGAGGCGAAACTCGTGGCGGCCCGCGCAGCCGGACTGCCCGTCGTCGTCGTCGACCGGCCCGCGCTGCCCGAGGGCGTCACCGCGGTGGAAACCGCCGAGCAGGCGCGGGAATGGTTGCTGCGTACGGCGATTCGGTCCGATCAGGATTCCGCCCGCTGAACGCCGAGCAGGTCGGGAAGTCGCTCGAACCATTCGAGTACGGCGGTCTCGTAACCGATGCCGAATTCCAGGGTGGCCCGCTGGTGCGGGGTGAGGTCGGCGGGTTCTTGGTCCCGGTATCGATCCAGCCGCGTGTGGTGGATGGTGCGATTGGCGGTGATGATCCGGTCGAGATGGTGCGGATTGAGATGTTCGCCGAAGGACAGCGTCAGCAGCAGCGGCACCCGGATGGTCTCGCTGCCGGGGTCGCGGCCGATCCATTCGCGGAAGGCCGCGCGGCCCGCGTCGGTGATCCGGTAGGGCGTTCGGTCACGCGCACCCGCCTGTCCCTTCTCGACCAGGCCCTCGCCGTCCATCGCGGCCAGTTCGCGGTAGACCTGGCTCTGGGTGATGGTCCAGAAATCGCCGATGCGCTCCTGGGCGATCGTCACCAGATCCCAGCCCGACATCGGACCCTCGTGCAGGAACCCGAGCAGCGACGCCGCCGTGGAATTCAGGGATTTGCGGCGCTCGGTCGACCGGGTCTCGTTCGCTACATCCTCACGTTCCATAGTGGAATGTTAGCCGATCGGCCCCGCGAGACGAAGCGAGCCCGTCAGCGCGTGTATCGGCGCGACGTGTAGACCCGCGGCCCGGCGTCGGTGTCGAAGGACGCGGTGGTCGAGGAACCGATGATCAGCAACGTCCGCATGTCCACCTCGGCGGGATCGAGTTCGTCGAGGGTGACGACCCGCACCGATTCGGTCGGTCCGCCGACATCGCGTCCGAGCACCACCGGGGTATCCGGTTTGCGATGTTCGAGCAGCAATTCGCGCATGGCGGCGACCTGCCAGGTGCGCTGCGACGAGGCCGGATTGTAGATCGCGATCGCCATATCCGCCGCGGCGACGGCCGAAAGGCGCTGGGCGACAACCTCCCACGGCTTGAGCCGGTCCGAGAGCGAGATCATGGCGTAGTCGTGTCCCAGCGGCGCGCCGACCCGGCTGGCGACCGCGTTCGCGGCGGTGAGGCCGGGCAGGACGCGCACCGCGACCCCTTCCCACTGCGGGTCGGCCGATTCCTCCAACACGGCGGCGGCCATCGCGAAAACCCCGGGATCGCCCGAGGAGACCACCGCGACGCGCGCACCCTTGCGGGCGAGATCCAGTGCCATGGCGGCTCTTTCGGATTCCACGCGATTGTCGCTGGCGTGCCTGCGCTGGCCGGGGCGCACCGGCACCCGGTCGATATAGGTGGTGTAGCCGACGAGATCGGTGGCCTCGTCGAGCGCGTGCCGCACCTCGGGGGTCGTCCACTCCGCCGAACCCGGACCGAGCCCGACGACGACGACCTCACCCGTGGCGCTCGGCGTCACGGAGTCGTCGGCGGTCGATGGTGACTCGACGACCGCGTGCTGGGTCGCGGCCCGCGCGATCGCGCGCGGCAGCGGGGTGGTGGGCCGGGGGCCGGGGACCAGGGTGATGGAGAAGTACGGGACATCGGCGTCGTCCACGTCGGCGGCACGCAATACGCGCTGACGGGTGCTGCTCGCGCGCTCCACGTAGTAGGCGTCGTCGAGCCGTCCCGAATCCGCGAGCGCCTTGCGCACACCGGGGTAGGTGCGGCCGAGTTTCATGATGGCGGCGGCCTCGGTGTCGCGGAGCCTGCGGGTCAGTTCGTCGGTCGGCATGGTCCCCGGCAGCACCGTGAGCACCTGCTCGCCTTCCACCAGCGGGGTGCCCAGCGCCGCCGACGCCGCGCTCACCGAAGTGATACCGGGGATGATCTCGGCCTCGAAGCGGTCGGCGAGCCTGCGATGCATATGCATGTACGAGCTGTAGAACAGCGGATCACCGGCGGCGAGCAGCGCGACGGAACGACCGGCGGCCAGATGCGCCGCGAGGCGCTCGGCGGCCTGTTCGTAGAACTCGTCGATCGCGCCCTGGTACCCGCCGGGGTGATCGGTGGTCTCGGTGGTCACCGGGTAGACCAGATGTTCCTCGAGCTGGCCCGCGCGCATGTACGGCGCGGCGATACCGCGGGAGATGCTGCGGCCGTGCTTGGCGCTGTGGAAGGCGATCACATCGGCGGATTCGATCACCCTGGCGGCCTTGACGGTCACCAGTTCCGGATCGCCGGGGCCGAGCCCGACACCCCACAGCTTGCCGGGTGCGCTGATCTCGGTCATTCTTGTTCGCTCGCAATCGCATTCAGCGCCGACGCGGTGATGGCGCTGCCGCCACGCCTGCCCCGGACGGTCAGATACTCGATACCGCCGAAATCGATCAGCGCGTCCTTGGATTCGGCCGCGCCGATGAACCCGACCGGGATGCCGAGCACGGCGGCCGGTCGCGGGGCGCCCGCGTCGAGCATGTCGAGCAGGTGGAACAGCGCCGTCGGCGCGTTGCCGATGGCGACGACCGCGCCGCCGAGCCGCTCGCCCCAGAGTTCGAGCGCCGCCGCCGAGCGGGTGTTGGCCATATTCGCGGCGAGTTCGGGCACCCGGGGATCGGCGAGGGTGCAGATGACCTCGTTGTCGGCGGGCAGACGTTTACGGGTGACGCCGGAGGCAACCATATTGGCGTCGCACAGGATCGGCGCCCCGGCGCGCAGCGCGGCCCGCGCCGCGGCGACGACACCGGGGGAGAAGGCGATGTCATCGGCCAGATCGACCTGTCCGCACCCGTGGATCATCCGCACCACGACCTGCGACACATCCGAGGGAAAGCGCGCCAGATCGGCCTCGTCGCGGATCGTCGCGAACGAGCGCCGATAGATCTCGGCCCCGTCGGTGAGGTAATCGGCACGCACGTCGGACATGGGCACCACATTAGGAGGACTGTGCGAGCACGATCACGCCCGGGTACCGCTTCACGTGCGCGGACGTTCCAGGATGCGCGACATCACCAGGGAACTGCGGGTGCGACCGACCCGGGTGTTCTCACGGATCCGCTCGACGGTCGATTCGATTTCGGCCATATCGGTGGCCATCACGTGCACCAGGGCGTCGGCCTCGCCCGCGATCGTCCAGACGCCGACCACCTGCGGGATCGGTTCCAGACTGCGGCGCAGTTCGGCCGGGGTGATGTTGTCGCGGTAGTAGACCTCGACGTAGGCCTCGGTGGTCCAGCCGAGCGCGGCGGGATTGACCAGCGCGGTGAATCCGGTGATCTGCCCGCTCGAGACCATGCGATCCACCCGGCGCTTCACCGCGGGAGCCGACAATCCGACGCCGGAACCGATCTCCTGGTACGAGGCGCGCGCCGAACGCAGCAGGTGACCCAGAATCCGGCGATCGATGTCGTCCATGTCACATTCTCCTCGCGCCACGCAATGATTCGCTGTAATTACCGTCGACTGCGCAATGAATTGCTATTTCTGGCGCAATGATAGGCGAATTATCGTCGTGGCAGTGGAACGATTCGCGACTACCTCGGGAGCCACGTTGACCTCTGTAGCCACCATGCCCACGTCGGAGTCCGATCCGGTCCGGCGGCAGTCGACACCGCGACGGTTCGTGATGTGCCGCCCCGATCATTTCGGGGTTTCGTATTCGATCAACCCCTGGATGGATCCGGCCCGACCGGTCGATCGATCGCTCGCGCTGTCCCAGTGGGAGGCGTTACGCGTGGCATTCGAGCGCCACGGCCACCGCATCGAGGTCGTGCCGGGTGTGCCGGGCCTGCCGGATATGGTCTTCGCCGCCAACAGCGGTGTGGTCATCGGCGGGCGGGCCATGTCGGCGCGCTTCACCCATCCCGAACGCGCGGCGGAGGGCCCCGCCTACCACGAGTGGTTCGCCCGGCGCGGATTCCGCGAGCTCGTCGCGGCCACCGAGGTGAACGAGGGCGAGGGAGATTTCCTCCGAGTCGGCCGTCGCATCCTGGCCGCCACCGGATTCCGCAGTTCGCCCGCCGCCCACCGCGAGGTGGAGCGCTATTTCGGTCGCCCGGTGGTCTCGCTCGAACTGGTCGACCCGCGCTTCTATCATCTCGACACCGCCCTGATGGTGCTGGACGAGGACAATGTCGCCTACTTCCCCGAGGCGTTCAGCGCCGACAGTCGCGACATCCTGGCCGCGCTGTATCCCGATGCCGTCCTCGCCGACGACGATGACGCGATGGTGCTCGGGCTGAACGGGGTGTCGGACGGATTCAACGTGTTCATCGCCGCCCGCGCGCACGGTCTCGGTGAGGCGTTACGCGCGCAGGGCTACAACCCGGTCGGCATCGATATGTCGGAACTGCTCAAAGCGGGCGGCGGCGTGAAATGCTGCACCCTGGAACTGCATTAGCGTCGCTCAGTCGACCCGGTAGCCGTCCGGCATCGCGGTGATCTCGGTGACCGCGCCCGGCGGCCGTCCGCACCGACGTTCGCAGCCCGACCAGTGCTGGCGTCCGCCCGCCACGACCATCGCGGCCTGCACCGGATCGGCCGGTGGCGTGCCCGCGTCGGCGCGGGTGGGCAGTACCCGTCCGGATTCGACGGCCGCGGCCGCGTCGGCGCGCACATCGGTGCGCGATTTCGCGCACCCCGGTTGCCCGGCGCAGGCGCTCACGCGCAGCCAGGGCGAGTCCGCGTCGAAGATCAGCCCCATCGGCGCGAGCACCCGCACGACCTGCTCGGCGGCCCACTCCTCCAGATCGACCACGACCAGACTGCGCCACGGCGTGACGTAGATCGGGCGCTGTACCGCGGCGAGGAATTCAGCGACCCGCGCGGGCAGCGTCCCCAACCGCACACCGGCGCCGAGTGCCACCGCGCCGTCGTCCTGATCCAGCCAGCCGATCGGAATATCCTGGGACGCGACGAATTCCAGGCGTTCGTCGCCGGGTGTGAGGCCCAGGTGCTCGATGACGCGGGCCGCGCCGTCCTCGATGTCGCGCAGCCGCCACTGCCCCGAATCCAGGTCGAGGAATCCCTCGGCCGCCGCGAGCACGAGATCGACGGCATGCGTCGCGCCGACCCGGATACCGCTGTCGGCCCCGGCGAGGACCAGCGCGAATTCCTCGGCGCCCACCGCGTGCACGCCGATATCGCCCGCCAGTCCGCTCACATCGCCGCGTCCGTCGTCGAGGGTGAACAGCACCCGTCCGGGCAGATCGGCCAGCCGCGCCGTCGCGCGCAGACCTTCGTCGAGCGCGATCGCTCGATCGCGCACGTCGGCCAGTCCGCCGAGCCGACCCGACAACGGGGACGCGACGATATTGCGTACCCGCTCGTGGGAGCGGCTCGGCAGCAGTCCGGCGGCGGCGAGCCGATCGGTCAGCGCGACCGCGTCACCCACCTGCCGTAATTGCAGATTGCCGCGCGAGGTCAGTTCGATATTCCCGTCGGCGAGATCGACGCTGATCGCGGCCAGATCGGCCAACTGGTCCGGCTCCAGCCTGCCGCCCGGCAGCCTTATCCGGGCGAGGGGTCCGTCGGCGGCCTGATGTAACCGCAGGACACCGGGGCAGGAATCGGGAGCACGTCGAGTCATAGCACTGCCAGCCTACGACCGGCTCCCGCGCCTCGCCCGGCGCCCAGCGGGAAAAAGCGCGTGCGCGGCGGCGGGAGCGGTGAGTAGGGTCGACGCATGTCCGAAACCTCCTACCTCGCAGATCGTTTCGCGATCATCGAGGTCGTCACCCGTATGTTCGTCTACACCGATCAGAAGCGCTGGGACGAACTCCTCACCGAGGTGTTCACCGCGACCGTGGATTTCGACGGCGGCTTCGGTGGCGATGTCGCCGTCCGCCCCGCCGCCGATATCGTCGGCGACTGGCGCACCGGTTTGAGCGATCTGGACGAAGTCCACCACCAGGCCGGGAACTATCTGGTCGACCTGGACGGCGACACAGCCGCGGTCCACGCCGACGCCATCGCGGTCCACGTCAAGAACGACGCGGCCAACGGTGCGACCCGCACTTTCGTCGGTAGCTACGTCATCGGCGCGGAACGTACCGCCGCCGGTTGGCGCGTCGACCGCTTCCACTACCACCTCAAGATCATCGACGGGAACGCCGATCTGACCTGATTCCACTGTCACGCGGTGGCGCCGTCGGGTCTGTGGGAACGTGCCCGCTGCGTGACCGACGGCCGAGCACCGGCCGCGCGGCGGAACCTCGTGGCGAGGCGATCGAACGCCGCCGCGAGTTCGTCTCCGTCGATCACCTCGATGTCGACGTCGAGTTGTGCCATCCACAGCGCGAGCCGGTCCGGGTCGTCGGACCCCAGCTCGACGCGGCACGTGGCCTCGTCGACCTCCTCGATACGGACCGGGATGTGGATCTTCGCGGCGACCCGGGCGGCGGGAGCGTGGACGAGTACGCGGGCGCGGTACTTCCAGGCCGCCTTGCTGACGCGTCCGACGACGTACCCGACGGCATCGTCCTCCGGGATCGCGCGCGGCGGGAACCGCGCACCCGTCGGTGCGTGCGCGACCATGCGGTCGACACGAAAGATCCGCCAGTCGTCACGGTCGAGATCCCACGCGAGCAGGTACCAGAGCGCCCCCCAGGTGACCAGCCGTTGCGGTTCGGTGTGGCAGGCCCGTTCGGCGCCCCCGTACTTGGTGTAGCCGAACCGCAGCCGTTCGTGGCCGCGGATCGCGGCGGCGACCGCGCCGAGGACCGAGAGATCCAGCGGCGGCTCAGCCCCCGGAACGGCGCTGGTCGCCTCGCGTACCGCCTCGACGCGCCGACGCAGGCGTGAGGGCAGCACCTGCTCCAGTTTCGCGAGCGCGGTGAGCGATGTCTCTTCCACGCCGAGCCTTCGGGTCGCGACCGCGCCCAGTCCGACCGCGACGGCGACCGCCTCGTCGTCATCGAGCAGCAGCGGGGGCATCGCCGCCCCGGCGGCCAGCCGGTACCCGCCGGCGACGCCGGGGCGCGCGTCCACGGGATAGCCGAGCGACCGCAGCTTGCCGATGTCGCTGCGCACGGTCCTCGTGCTCACCTCGAGCCGGTCCGCGAGCTCGGAGCTGGTCCAGTCGCGCCTGAGCTGGAGTAACGACAGCAGTGCGAGCAGGCGGGCCGAGGTCTCCAACATGTTCTCGATCATTTCAGCAATCGCGGAAGCTGATCTGCCGCATTACCCGGGAACGTGGACGCCATGACCGAGAACAACGCGCTCACACCCTTCCGCATCGACATCTCGCAGGCCGACGTCGACGACCTGCGCGCGCGGCTGGTACGCACCCGCTGGCCGATTCTCGTGCCGGGCCGAGACGACCGCACCGACTTCAGCCGGGGCATCCCGCCGGTGTACCTGAAGGAACTCGCCGAATACTGGCGCGACGGCTTCGACTGGCGTGTGCAGGAGGCCAAGCTCAACGAGTACGACCAGTGCACGACGGTCGTCGACGGCCAGACCTTCCACGTCGTGCACGCGCGATCGGCGAATCCGGAAGCGACCCCGCTGATGCTGAACCACGGTTGGCCGGGCTCGTTCGTGGAGTACCAGCGACTCGTCCCGCTACTGAACGACGAGTTCCACGTGGTCATCCCGTCGCTGCCCGGCTTCGGGTTCTCCACCCCACTCTCGGGAACCGGCTGGGAATTGGCGCGGACGACGGAGGCCTACGCCGAGATCATGACGCGTCTGGGCTACGCGCGGTTCGGGGCCCACGGCACCGATATCGGTTCGGGCATCACCGGGCGCCTCGCGGCGCTCTATCCGGAGCGCGTCATCGGCACGCATATCGGCACAGACTCCCGGTGTCTCGGGTTCGTCGGCGACAAGCTCCCCTGCCCCGACGATCTGTCCGATGACGAGATGGCCCAGCTCGCGGCCGCGCGCACCGCGGACGCGGCCGATCGCGGGTATCTCGAGATGCAGAACCACCGTCCCGACACGATCGGCGCGGCGCTCACCGACTCGCCGGTCGGTCAGCTCGCGTGGATCGCAGAGAAGTTCAAGACCAAGACCGGCGGCGACAACCGGACGCCGGACGAGACGGTCGACCGCGACCAACTCCTCACCAACATCAGCCTGTACTGGTTCACCCGCAGCGCCGCGTCGAGCGCGCAGTTCTACTACGAGGGCGAGCACGCCGGACTCGACTGGGTCGTGGCCTCCGACGTGCCGTCGGGGTGGGCCGTGTTCGACACCCATCCGCTCGTGCGCCGCACGATGGACCCGTGGAAGGCGATCGGCCACTGGAGCGAATTCACCGAGGGCGGTCACTTCCCCGCGATGGAGGCGGCGGACCTGCTCGCGGACGATATCCGCGCCTTCTTCCGCGGCATTTCCTGACCCCGCGTCGGGTCGGGAAGGCCACGTAGATCCACTCCAGGCCCGGCCGGTTCGGCGTATCCGGGACCGCGTCGCCCCCCGTGGCGCCACCGGCCGCGGGCGGTCCCGCGCAGCGGTGCGCACACCGAACGGCGGGTGCGTGGTCGGCTCCCGATTACTCCGATGTCGCCGATGTCGCCGCGGTCTGCGTTTCGGTCACCGTCGTCTTCGGTTCGGTGGGTACCACGTCGGCGGGCACGGTGGCGCGTCGTCGGCCGGGGGTCCAGAAGGCGATGAGTACGGCTGCGGCGATGGTGAGGAAGCCCAGGGTCGTGGCGGATTGGTGTAGGCCGTGGATGAAGGCGGATTTGGCGAATTCGGCGAGCGGTTGCGCCGCGGAGCCCGCGCGTTCGGCGACTTGCAGTGCGGCCGCGAGTGAGTCGCCGACGGGTTCGCGGGCGGCTTCGGGCAGGTTGGGTAGGGCTGGTGCGATGCGTTCGCTGTAGCCGGCCGCGAGGACGCTGCCGCCGATCGCGATGCCGATCGCCGCTCCGACTTCGCGTGCGGCGTCGTTGACCGCCGCCGCGACACCGTGCTTCTCCACCGGTGTGCCCTCGATGATCGCGGCCGTAGCGGGTGCGGTGCACAATCCGACGCCCGCGCTCATCAGCAGCAACGGGGTCAGTAGGTCGACGTAGGTCCCGTCGACGTCGATGCGGGCGATCATCAGCAGCGCGCCGCCGATCGCGAGCAGCCCCGCGAAGGTCGGGATGCGAAGGCCGACCCGTTGCGCCAGCCAGGGCGAGATCGCCGAGATCACCACCATGGGCACGATCATCGGCGCGAGCGCCACCGCCGAAATCAGCGGCCGGTATCCGAGGATCAGCTGGAAGTACTGCACGAGCAGCATGAACATGCCGAAGGTGACCAGGAATTGTACGGTGACGATCGCGGTGCCGCTGCCGAAGCCTCGGTCGGCGAAGAGTTTGATATCGATCAGTGGATGCGCGACTCGTTTCTCGACGAGCACGAACGCGACGGCCGCGGTGACGCCGACGGCGGCCGCGAGGAGTACCAGTGGGTCGAGCCAGCCGCGGGCGGGTACCTCGATCGCGGCGATCACGATCGCGCCGACCGCGAGGGCGCCGGTGATCGCGCCGAGCGGGTCCATTTCGGGTCGGGACTTGTCCACCGATTCGGCCACGGTGAACGCCGCGATCGACAGGACGACGCCCGCGACGGTCATACCGACGAAGATGGAGAGCCAGGACCAGTATTCGATGAGGATGCCCGAGCCGAGGATGCCCAGGATCGCGCCCGCGCCCGCGACGCCTGCCCACAGCCCGATCGCGCTGCCGCGTCTTTCTTCGGGGAATCCGGCGGTCAGCAGTGACAGTGTGGAGGGCATGACCAGTGCCGCGCCGACTCCGGCGAGGCCGCGGGCGGCGATCAGCCAGGTGGGGCTGTCCAGTACCAGCGGGATCGCCGAGGCCAGCGAGAAGATGATCAGGCCGACGATGAGGACCGCGCGTCTGCCGTATCGGTCGCCCAACGCGCCCGCGGGCAGCACGAGGCAGGCCAGTGCGAGGGTGTAACCGTCGACGATCCAGGTGAGTTCGGCCTGGCTGGCTCCGGTCGCGGCCGCGATTTCGGGCAACGCTGTATACAAGGCCGCCATCGAGGCGATGACGAGGACCACCGCGAGACACGACAGTGTCAGCAGCCAGCGTTGGGCGGCGGACAGTCCGGCGCGTTCGGTGGATTCCATCGGACCTCCGCAACTATGGGTATCGCTACGCTACTATGAGTAGCATAAGTCGCTCGGTCCCCGGTAGACCGGGTGAGGTAGCCCACGAAGCGAAGGAATACTGGGCGATATGAGCGGAACCGACGACGTCGATATCGACCCGCGCAAGGTGCGTTCTCGTGCCCGCTTGCTCGACGCCGCGACCGCCCTGCTGAAGGACGGCGGGTTGGAGGCGGTGACCGTCGAAGGCGTCACCAAGCTGTCGAAGGTCGCCAAGACCACGCTCTACCGGCATTTCGACAACGCGATGCAGCTGCGGGCCGCCACCATCGAACGCCTGCTGCCGCCCGTGCTGGAGACACCGGCCGAAGGTCCGCTGCGCGAACGCCTGATCACCCTGCTGGAACGGCAGGCCGATGCCATCCGCGACATGCCGTTGCAGGTGGGGACGCTCGCCTGGCTGGCGACCGGATCCGATCGTGTCGCCGAGGACGCGACCATCACCTCGCTCAGCCAGCGCCTCATCGATCAATACCGGGTGCCGTTCGACCGGGTGCTCGACACCCCCGAGGCCCGCGCCCAACTCGGCGAATTCGACACCTTCTTCGTGCTCTCGCAGCTGGTGGGGCCGCTCGTGTTCGCCAAGCTGATCGGATTGCGCGCCTCCACACCGCAGGACTGCGCGCGCATCGTCGACGATTTCCTGGCCGCGCGCGCGGTCGCCCATCCGGTGTCCTGATCGTCGCGCGCCGATGCCGGGTCGGGACGCGATCGGCGGGCAGGTAGCATCCTGCATGCTCGGCGGGCGTCGAGGAAACCGGTGCGATTCCGGTGCGGTCGCGCCACTGTGAACAGCCAGACCCTCCCCGGCGAGCACCGAATATCCCGATGGGCGCGTCACCCGAGGAAGGTCACCCGTGATCCTGCTGCTGTCCACGTCCGACACCGATCTGCTGAGCGCGCGCGCCAGCGGCGCCGACTACCGCTGGGGTAACCCGGCGCGGCTGCTCGTGGACGATCTGCCCGCCCTGCTCGACGGCGCCGACCTGGTGATCGTGCGGATCCTCGGCGGCAAGCGGGCCTGGGAAGAGGGCCTGGACGCGGTACGCGCGAGCGGTGTTCCGATGGTGGCGCTCGGCGGCGAACTCGCGCCCGACGCCGAACTGATGGAATGTTCGACCGTCCCCGGCGGCGTCGCCGCCGACGCCCACAACTACTTGGCCGCGGGCGGTGCGGAGAATCTGCGCCAACTGCACGCCTTCCTCTCCGACACGGTGCTGCTCACCGGTCACGGCTTCGACCCGCCGGTGCAACTACCGAGCTGGGGCGAACTCGAGCGCTCGGCGCGCGAACTCGACGCCGAGGCGCCCACCGTCGCGGTGATCTACTACCGCGCGCAGCATCTCGCGGGTAATACCGGCTATATCGACGCGCTCTGCACCGCCATCGAGGACGCGGGCGCCCGGCCGCTCCCGCTGTACTGCGCGTCGCTGCGTACCGCCGAACCCGAACTGCTCGACACCCTGCGCCGGGCCGACGCGCTGGTCGTCACCGTGCTCGCCGCGGGCGGCTCCAAACCCGCGACCGCCTCGGCGGGCGGCGACGACGAGGCCTGGGACGTGGCGGCGCTCGCCGAACTCGACGTGCCGATCCTGCAGGGCCTGTGCCTGACCAGCGGACGCGCCCAGTGGGAGGCCAACGACGACGGCCTGTCCCCGCTCGATGTCGCCACCCAGGTCGCGGTGCCGGAATTCGACGGTCGCATCATCACGGTGCCGTTCTCGTTCAAGGAATTCGACGCCGACGGCCTGTCCACCTACATGCCCGACGCCGAGCGCGCGGCGCGGGTCGCGGGGATCGCCGTTCGCTACGCCCGGCTGCGTCACATTCCCGCTGCGGACAAGCGGATCGCGATCATGCTGTCGGCCTACCCGACCAAACACGCGCGCATCGGCAACGCGGTCGGTCTCGACACCCCGGCCAGCGCCATCCGCCTGCTCACCGAATTGCGTTCGGCCGGATACGATCTCGGTGCGCCGGGGGAGGTGCCCGGTCTCGAGGAACGCGACGGCGACGCGCTGATCCACGCCCTCATCGCGGCCGGTGGCCAGGACCCGGACTGGCTCACCGCCGAACAGTTGGAGGGCAACCCGATCCGGATCGGCGCCGCCACCTACACCGCCTGGTTCGACACGCTGCCGCAGGATCTGCGCGACGCCGTCGTCGAGGCCTGGGGTCCGCCGCCGGGCGAGCTGTACGTGGACCGCTCCTCCGACCCGAACGGTGAAATCGTCATCGCGGCACTGCGTTTCGGCAATGTCGCGCTCATGGTGCAGCCGCCGCGCGGCTTCGGTGAGAATCCCGTCGCCATATACCACGATCCGGATCTGCCGCCGAGTCACCACTACCTCGCCGCCTACCGCTGGCTGCGCGCCGACGAGGGTTTCGCCGCCGACGCCATGATCCACCTCGGCAAGCACGGCAACCTGGAATGGCTGCCGGGCAAGACGCTCGGCATGTCCGCGTCCTGCGGCACCGACGCCGCGCTCGGCGATCTGCCGCTGATCTACCCGTTCCTCGTCAACGATCCCGGCGAGGGCACCCAGGCCAAGCGCCGGGCGCACGCGACGCTGGTCGATCACCTGATCCCGCCGATGGCGCGCGCCGAGAGTTACGGCGATATCTCGCGTCTGGAGCAGTTGCTCGACGAGCACGCCAACATCTCCACCCTCGACCCGGCCAAACTGCCCGCCATCCGGCAGCAGATCTGGACGCTGATGCGCGCGGCCGAGATGGATCACGATCTCGGACTGGCCGAACGCCCGGACGAGGATTCGTTCGACGATATGCTCCTGCACGTCGACGGCTGGCTGTGCGAGATCAAGGACGTACAGATCAGGGACGGTCTGCACATTCTCGGCCAGGCGCCCGTGGGCGAGATGGAACTCGACCTGGTGCTCGCGATGCTGCGCGCGCGCCAATTGTGGGGCGGCGAGCGCAATGTGCCCGGCCTGCGCGAGGCACTGGGCCTCGACGAATCCGGCACCGAGACCCGCAATCGCGTGGATGTGGTCGAGCGCAAGGCCAGGGAATTGGTCGAGGCGTTGCAGGCCACCGATTGGTCGGTGGACGCGGTGGACGGCATCGTCGCCGAATTCGCGCCCGCTATCGTGGAATCCGCACCGGGCGAGCGGGATTCGACGCAGCGTCTGGACGCGGTGCGCACCGTACTGCGCTTCGCCGCCGCCGAGGTCGCTCCGCGCCTGCGCCAGACCGGCATCGAGATCGAGCGGGTGCTGCACGCGCTCGACGGCGGTTTCATCCCTGCCGGTCCGAGCGGTTCGCCGCTGCGGGGACTGATCAACGTCCTGCCCACCGGTCGCAACTTCTACTCGGTGGACCCGAAGGCCGTCCCGTCGCGCCTGGCCTGGGAAACCGGTCAGGCCATGGCCGAATCGCTGCTGGAGCGATACCGCACCGACCACGGCGAGTACCCGCGCTCGGTCGGCCTGTCGGTATGGGGTACTTCGGCGATGCGCACGTCGGGCGACGATATCGCCGAAGTGCTCGCGCTGCTCGGTGTCCGGCCGGTCTGGGACGAGGCCAGCCGTCGCGTGACCACCCTCGAGGTGATATCGCTCGAGGAACTCGGACGACCCCGCGTCGACGTCACGGTACGAATCAGCGGATTCTTCCGCGACGCCTTCCCGCACGTGCTGGCGCTGCTCGACGACGCGGTACGCCTGGTCGCCGATCTCGATGAACCGGCCGAATCGAATTACGTGCGCGCGCACAGTGAATCGGATCTGGCCCAGCACGGCGACCGGCGTCGCGCCACGACCAGGATCTTCGGGTCCAAGCCCGGCACCTACGGCGCCGGCCTGCTCCAGCTGATCGACTCCAAGAGCTGGCGCACCGACGACGATCTGGCGCAGGTGTACACCGCGTGGGGCGGCTTCGCCTACGGCCGCGACCTGGACGGCGCGCCCGCCGCCGAGGACATGCGCACCGCCTACCGGCGAATCGCGGTGGCGGCCAAGAACACCGACACCCGCGAACACGATATCGCCGATTCCGACGACTACTTCCAGTACCACGGCGGCATGGTCGCCACCGTGCGCGCGCTGACCGGCAAGAATCCGGAAGCCTACATCGGCGACAGCACCCGCCCGGACGCGGTGCGGACCCGGACCCTGTCCGAGGAGACCGCGCGGGTGTTCCGTGCCAGGGTGGTCAACCCGCGCTGGCTCGAGGCGATGCGCAGGCACGGCTACAAGGGCGCGTTCGAAATGGCCGCCACCGTCGACTACCTCTTCGGCTACGACGCCACCACCGATGTGGTCGCCGACTGGATGTACGAGAAGCTCACCGAGAGTTACGTTTTCGACGACGTGAATCGCAAATTCATGGAGCAGTCGAATCCGTGGGCACTGCACGGTATCGCCGAACGGTTGCTCGAGGCGGCCGAGCGCGGCATGTGGTCGGCTCCCGAACAGGAGACGCTCGACCGTCTGCGTCAGGTGTACCTGGAGTCCGAGGGCGAACTCGAGTAGCGCGGTTCGGGCGGCGGGCGAGGTCCGCCGCCCGAGCCGTGGCTCCGACACCTCTCGCGCCCGTGTTCGCCGCTGCCGGAGCGCGTTCCGCGTCCTCGTTGATCAATATGTGATCGAATAGCGACACGTCGGTTTGCTACGTAAGCCGTAGCGAATGTGATCGACAGTCCGTGACGGGCGAAGATTTACCGGAGCGCATGATCGCAAGACCCGAAAAATCGGGCCGATCAGACGTTCCGCCAACCTGATTCGAATTCTCCGATTCGCGCCCGCGAATGATGTCGAACGCGCATCATTATTGGTGTCCCAAGTCCGTTTCTCGGGGAACATCAATCGATTCGGCTGGATTGGAATGCACATGAAGATCAGAAAATTGGTAGCGGCAACGGTTCTGACGGTCGCCGCCACCGGCGTCACCGCGGCCACCGCGTACGGTTCGCCCTCGGTCGCCGCCCCGGTGCTCGCGGGCAACGACCGCGGCGTCGAATACACGGCCGCGGTGGCTCCCGATCACTCCGCGGCCACCGTGACCTTGGCCTCGGGCCGGTTCGTGGTGACCCCGGATGCCGGGATCGCCGTGGTCGCGCCGGACGGCGCCGTGGTGGCCACGGTGCCGACCACCCTGCACACGGTCGCGGGCCAGCAGGTGGAGGTGGCGCCCGAAGTCGACGCCGCCGCAACCACATTGACACTCACCCCGGTCGGCGGAGTCCCGGCGCAGGCGGATTTCATCGGTGACGCGGGAACAACGGTCGCGGGGGCGTTGATCGGATGCGTGATCGGCGCGTTGATCGGGTTCTTGTTCTTCGTCGCCGGATTCCTGCCAGGCTGCCTCATCGGCGGTCTCATCGGCGGCGTGATCGGCGCCAACCAGTAACCATGCCGGAGTAGGGCATTCGGAAAGATCGAATATTCCCCGGTCGCTCTCGCCAGACAATTGCCGAGGGCGGCCGGGTAATTCGCGTGCCCGAATTATTGCACCGGATATACCATTTCCGACGGCGCGGAATACGTTCGGCGCGGTCGGATCAGGGGAGCGCGGACTCCGTCGGACTGTCGTGCGTCCGGTCCCGCTGACGCAGCCGTGCGTGCAGGCCGTCGAGTACGCAGCACAATCCGAAATCGAAGGCCATCGCGCGAGCCGCGGCGGGCGTGATCCGCGTCGTGGTCCGGAACTCCTCGATCATCTCCGGATAGTCCGCGGCCACCGCGACGATGTCGTCGATCATCGCCTCCCGGTCGGGTTCGGCATCGCCGAAAGCGTTGGTCCAGGCCAGTTCCGGGATGACCTGGCCGAGGACGAAGGAGATCACCGAGCCGCTGGCCAGGTAGATGTCGGTGCCGGTGAATCCGGCCTCGATGAATGCGCGGCGCAGTCGATCGGTCAGTCGCAGGGCATTCGGGCCGATGCTGGGCAGCTGGCCCACCAGGGACGCGGCCCACGGGTGCGCCCGCAGGGTCTCGCGGAAACTGTAGGCGAAGGTGGTGATCACCTCGCGCCACGGCGCCTGCCCGGGTTCGGCGCTGTCGAGCATGCCCCACACCTCGTCGAGGACCAATTCGAGCAGTTCGTCCTTGTTGGTGACGTACCAGTAGAGACTCGTCGCGCCCGCGTCGAGTCTGGAACCCAGTTTGCGCATACTCAACGCGGCCAACCCCTCGGCGTCGAGTATCTCGAGTGCGGCGGTCACGATCTGGTCGCGGGTGAGCCCCGATGCCTTGGGGCGGCGGGTTTCGCGGGTCCATACCGAGGAGAACTGCTTGGTCACACCCGTGATTCTATATTCACTCGCACATCGTTCGAGTTTGTCGTACGGTGTGCGAGTGGAATCGAACACTGTGCGAGACCCCCGTCGTTGGTGGATCCTCGGAGTTCTCTGTCTCTCGCTACTGGTGCTGATGATCGACGGCACCGTGCTCAACCTCGCGATCCCGTCCCTCATCCGGGAACTGGGCGCGACCCCCGCCGATATCCAGTGGATCCTCGACGCCTACGTCCTGGTCTTCGCGGGACTGCTCCTGACCGCGGGCATCCTCTCCGACCGATTCGGCAGGCGGCGGATGCTGATCATCGGCCTGGCGGTGTTCGGCGCGGCGTCGCTGGCCGCGGTCCTGGCCACCGAACCCTGGCAGCTCGTCGGCGCGCGCGCCGCGATGGGAGTCGGCGGCGCGCTGCTGATGCCGTCGACACTGTCCATCCTGATGACGACATTCGAGGAGGACGAACGGCGCACCGCCATGGCCGCTTGGGCGACGGTGTCGGTCGTCGGCATCGTCGCGGGTCCGACGCTCGGCGGCACCTTGCTCGAACATTTCTGGTGGGGCTCGGTCTTCCTGCTGAACATCCCGGTGGCGGTCGCGGCGATCGTCGCCGCGCTGGTGCTCATGCCGGAAACCGTCGGTGATCAGCGTCCGGTCGATCCGGTCGGTGTGCTGCTGTCCATCGTCGCCCTGGGGGCGGCGATCTACGTCGTCATCGAACGTGAGCTCAATGTCGGCATGATCGCCCTCGCGGTGGCCGCCGCGGTCGGTTTCGTGGTGTGGGAGGCGCGGTCGGACCATCCGATGTTGCCGCTCGGCGTATTCCGCAACAGGGATTTCACCGGCACGGCGCTGACCTTGCTGCTCATGGTGTTCGGCATGGGCGCGCTCATGCTGATGCTGACGCAGTACCTACAGTTCGTCCTCGGCTACGGCCCGATGAAAGCCGGTCTGGCCTTGCTGCCGTACGCGGTGGCGGCCGCCGTCTGCAACGGACTGGGCGCCACCCTGGGCAAAGCGGTGAGCAACAAGACGCTGATCGTGTCGGGCCTGCTCGTCATGTCGGCGGCCTTCGTGATCCTCGCCATCGGCCAGGGGTATCTGTGGGTGCTGGTCAGCATGCTCGTCATGGGGATGGGCGGTGGTCTCGCCGGTCCGGCCGCCTACGCCGCCATCATGAACGCCATCCCGCTCGAACACGCGGGCGTCGGCTCGGCGATGAACGACACGCTGCAACAGGTCGGTATGGCGATCAGCATCGCCGTTCTCGGCAGCGTGCTTGCGGGTGTCTTCACCTCGCGGATGCCGGATGACGCTCCCGAGGCCGCGCGTGAATCCATCGGCGCCGCATTCGAACTCGGGTACACCGAACCCGCCAAGGAGGCGTTCACCGCGGCCATGTCGGCGGGCGCGTGGATCAGCGCGGGCTTCAGCGCCGCGGCGGCTCTGCTCGGGCTGGTGCTGCTGCGCGCGCGACCGCCCGTCGCCGCCACCGAGGGCGAGGAACCGGAACAGGCGAAGGTGGCCTAGAGACCCCGTATCACGTGTTGTCGTGGCGCCCGTACCGCGGCTGTCGTGGCGCTCGCTCGTCGACGGCGCGCAGACGTGCCGTTTCGGGGGCGTGCCCCGACGAATTCGGCGGTCTGCTCGGCCAGTACTGGTTGGTGGGGACGGCGCCGGTGCGCGGTGTCTCGGTTCGATCCTCCCACCAGTTGATGCGGTCGGGCGGAAGGGAATCCGAGCGCCTGGGCGGTGCGAGTCCGACGCCCGTGTGCGGGGCGGTCGCGTCCGGGGGAGTGCGCCTGACGGGGGTGCGTTCGATGGAGGTCAGACCCACGCTGATGAGCAGGAGCATGGTCACGATACTGATCCCCGCGATCAGCGGACCGAGCAATTGCAGCGCTTCCGCTCCGGCGGGTGTGCTGTGGTGGGCACCCGCGTGGGCGTGCATCGAGGCCATGCCGGTGTAGTGCATTCCGGAAACCGCGACACCCATGATCAATGCCGCGCCGATGGTGGCGAACGCGCCGTTGATATGCAGTGTGAACCACAGCGCCGCCGTGGCCGCGACGACCGCGATCAATACGGACAATCCGACCAAACCGGCGTTGTAGGTCACGGCCGCATCGGATTTCATCGCGTACATACCCGTGTAATGCATGCCCGCGACGCCGAGCCCGGTGATGGTGCCGCCCGCGAGTAGTCCGGGCAGCGTCGGCTCCGGTTTCACCACCAGAGTCAATCCGATCCACACCACCACGATGGCGGTGACGGCACTGAAGAGCGTGATAGGCACGTTATAGCGGATCTGCGCGTCCTCGATCGAGAAGCCGAGCATCGCGATGAAATGCATCACCCAGATACCGGTGCCGCCGATCGCCAAGGCGGACAGGCCGAGCCACGACGTCCGACTCTCCTGTCGTGCGCGTGCGGCGCACTGCAATCCGAGTAGACAGCCGATGAACGACATGATGTAGGACAGCAGTGGCGTCAGCCAGCCGTGACTGAAGTGGTAAATGTCTAGCACCTTGAAAACCCCACTGCCGACGGTACTGCCGAGATCACGAAATGATGTAGCGGAACAGACGATACGGCAGGTAACAGGTCGACCGTAGGTCGAAAATTATGGCGTTCGTCACGTTTTGGTTTAACGGAAGGTCTTCCGGGAAACGGGCTACTCCCGCTCGGTGGCTATGTCCGAGCTATTTATCGGCAATATTGTCGGAACTCGAGATCGGTGACCGGATTGCGGTGTGCCCGGGACGCGTCGAGGGTGACGTTTCGGTGTGCCGGAAAAGGTGACCTCCCGGTTCTCGCGTCTCATATGAGACACGTGTCGGAAAAATAGTGCGGTTCAGCGGAATCCGATGTCGCAACCGCCGTAGTGCGTGTCCGGGCCTCCCGGTTCGATGTGGCCGTGTCCGGATCGTGAACTGCGTGCGATCGGCTCGATATCCTTTACCGCATATACGTTTACGACCCGGATGATTTCGACAACACTACATACCGGACCGACTCGGATACCGGGGTATCCGCCGAAAGACGCGGCGTGACCGGATATGCGGCGAGGTCCGACCCGTATCGGAAATGCTGTCTGCGGGGTTGCTGATATCGCTGTCGCCCTGCCGAATCGGTGAATTCGACGGCACATGTGGAACATGCACATGTCGGATAACGCGGGGTCGTCGCGGACAAGTGTGGAATTCCGGTCGTGCGGCCGACGACGACGCCACCGCGCGCCCCGGCGGTAGCCCGCGGCAGCACCCCTCGTCGGCGCGCGGTGACCGGTGATCTCGCGATGGCGTTCGACCACGGGATCGGAACCGTCCGTGGCCGTGCGGATTCCGTGATCGGAGCGGCGGAGTCGGTGTCCCCGCCGACGCCGCCGCCGCACGCTAGAGCGCGTGATTCGCCACGAAGACCGCGCCCGGAGCCAGTTCGTCGCGGACCGTGCACAGGCGGGCCCAGTCCTCGCCGTCGTACATGCGGCCCGAATCCGCGCGGTTCTCGGTGAAGGTCGGAATCAGGTTCGGCAGCGACCAACTCGACATCGCGCGAACGACGGAGAACGCCGCCGCCCTGCCCGCCACGGCGGCCTGCGGCGTCGGAGCCACAGCGACACAGAGCAATCCGTAGACGCCGGGGATGTGGGAGAGCGCGCCGCCGGTATCGGACGGGCGTCCGATGGCGCCGCCGAGGTGACGCAATTCGGTGAACATCAGACCGGGGGCGGTGCCGTCGCCGATATGGGCGAGCAGCGCGGTGATCGCGGCGTCGTCGAGATCGCCGAGGACGCTGTGGTCACCGACGGTCGGCGTCGGTGCGGGCGGGTCCATGTGGACGAGAAGCAGGTCGGCCGAGGGGATTCGGGCGAAGGTGTTCAGTTCCGGGCGCAGCGCCCGCAGCGGTTCGATGATCGTCGCGGCGGTGTCGTCGTCGGCCAGGATCGCACCGTCGATGACGACGAGGTCGCGGCCGGACAGGAACGGCGGCAGTTCGGGCAGCGGCGGGAAGCTCATGACCCGAAGCGAGGTGGTCACCGATTCGGGGGCGGTCCTGCTCCAGCGCGCCCAGGCCGGAATCACGTCGGCGGCGCGCTCGCGGTCCCAGAGCAGCATGCCGGCGAAAACATCGGCGTAGGGCAGCAATTCGAGTTCGATCGACACCACGACCCCGAGATTGCCGCCACCGCCGCGCACCGCCCAGAAGAGGTCGGGGTTCTCCCCGGCGTCGGCGTGGACCAGGGCGCCATCGTGCCGCACCACGTCCACCGAGCGCACGGCGTTCGCGGCGAGGCCGTGTTCGCGGCCGTAGAACGACAGCCCGCCGCCGAGGACGTACCCCGCCACCGCGACATCGGGCGCGCTGCCGTGTGACGCCGTCAATCCGTGCGCGGAGGCGGCGGCGATCACGTCCTGCCACAGGGTGCCGCCGACCACCGTTGCGGTCCGCGCGACCGGATCGATCGTGACCCCGGTCAGCGCCGACAGACGCAGCAGCACGACGTCGTCGAGCGCGCGTTCGGCGAGCGGTCCCGCGCCGTGGCCGGTGCTCTGCGGGGCGACCCGCAGACCCGCCGCGGTGGCGGCGCGCACCACCGCGGCGACCTCGGCGACGCTGCGGGGGATCGCGACCGCGGCGGGACGCTGGTCGACCGCCACGTTCCACGGGGTGCGAGCCGCGTCGTAACCGTCGTCGCCGGGCAGGTGTATTTCGCAGTGGTCGCGCAGTGCCTCCATGGCGGGGGAGGCGGTGATGTCGAAAGAAGTCATGGCGACAACATTCGGTCCGCGCCGATCGCCACACCATCCCGCGACGCCGGGGAATCGCGGCCCGTCGGATCTGGTGGTCCGCGGTACCCAGACTTCTGGGATGGTGGGAATCCGCCGGCGGGCGCACACTGATCGTCATGGCTCGAGGACTCACCGCGGCACGTGTGCGACAGGATATGGATATCGTCGCGCGCGCCGGACTCGACCTCGACACCTTCCTCGAGGAAGCGGTCGCCTCGGTATCGCGCGCGGTGCCGTGGGTGAGCGCGTGTATCGCCACCCAGGATCCCGTCACCCATATGCTGACCTCCGCGCGCAAATACGGTGACCTGCGCGATCGCAACAGTCACGACCACGAATTCGGGCTGGTCGAATACGGCACCGTCGAACCGACCGCGTTCACCGAACTCGCGCGCGCCGAGGTGCCCGCCGCGGGCGTGCACCTCATGACCAGCGGTGACGTCGAGCGTTCCGGGCGGATGAGCACCTTCATGAAACCGCGTTTCGGATTCGCCGACGAGGCCCGTCTGGCCTTCCGCGACGGCCACGAGACCTGGGGTGCGATGGCGCTGTTCCGCGGTACGGGCGACGCGCCGTTCGACGCCGCCGAAATCGATTTCCTCGCCTCCCTCGCGGCGCCTTTCGCGCACGGGGTCCGCACCGGCATGCTGGCCCGGCTGGTCGAGGCCGCGCCGCCCGCCTCGATCACCGGTCCCGCCGTGCTGATCGTCGGCACCGACGATCAGATCGTGCAGATGAGTCTCGGCGCCGAGCAGCGCCTCGCCGAACTCGACTGGGGGGTGGGCGGTGGTGATCCGCTCGGTCCCGTCGGCGCCCTGGTCGGCGCGGCCAGGCGATTCGGACGCGGAGAGACGGCCGTCCCGCCGCGCTGCCGGATGCGCACCACCGGCGGTATGTGGCTGGTGCTGCACGCGGGCCCGCTCACCGCACGCGGCGGCAGGCAGGGCGACGTGGTGATCACCATCGAGGAAGCCCGTCCGCCGGAGATCGTCGCGATCGTCGTCGCCGCCTACGGACTCTCACCGCGCGAACGCGACGTCGTCCAACTGGTGCTCCAGGGCATCGACACCAAGGAGATCGCGGCGACACTGCACCTGTCCACCTACACCGTCCAGGACCATCTGAAATCGGTCTTCGACAAGGCGAACGTCCGCTCCCGACGCGAACTGATCTCCCGCGTCTACTTCGACCAGTACGTTCCGCGCATGGGCGCCGAACTCACCCCGACGGGCTGGTTCGTCGCCCGCGAGCCGGAATCCGGCCGGGTCGGAGCCTGACCCCGCGCCGCACCGGAGTCGACCGGCGGGTAGCGAGTCGAGCCCCGGCGCCGACAGGTGCGGTACCCCGTATCGGTCGGTGCGGTCGTCGTCGGGTACGGCTGCCTCCCGAAGGTGGATCTCGGCCGGCGCGAGGGTGCGAATCGTTCGTCTCAGCAGAGACTCTTCTGCAACGTCTCGCAGATGGCGCGTTTCTCGGACTCGTCGTGGGGGTGCGTCAGCAGGCCTTCGATGGTGAAGACGCACAGGCGCACGGCCGCGTCCAGTTCGGTCGGCGTCAGGCCGGGGCGGTGGATCTCGGCGCGCAGCATCGCCTCGCCCGTGGTGTGGAAACGGTGGTGCCAGGCGTCGATGGATTCGGACACGGTGGTGCGGGCGTGGACGGTGCTGACCAGTGTGCTCACGTTCGACAGTCGGTCGATCAGCCACAGCAGGCGGCCCGCGAGTCCGGTGGGGGCGTTCGGCAAATCCAGGAGTGCTTCCTCGACCAGGGTGTCGAGCACCGCGATCAGGACATCGTCCTTGTCGGCGAAGTACCAGTAGACGGTGTTGGCCGCGACCCCGGCCTCGGCGGCGAGGCGGCTCATGCTCGTGGCGTCGTAGCCCGCGTCGACGTAGAGGCGTCGCGCGGCGGTGACGATCTCGTCGCGCTTCTCCTGTCGGTCCCTGGGGCGTTTGTTGGCCGGCATGGGTTCCTGTCGCTCGTCGGCAAGGCCACGATCCTATCTTGAACGGTAATCAAGGATCGGCTACGCTCGCCGAAGTTCTTGATTGCCATTCAAGAAACCCGGCCGTGTACCCGCGCGATCGTCGGGTTTCGCCCGTCGAGCCGAGGAATCGAATGCCCACCAGAACCGCCCTCGTCACCGGGGCCTCCGCCGGAATCGGCGCGAGTTTCGCCCGTCACCTCGCGAGTCAGGGCTACGACCTGCTGCTCGTCGCCCGTCGCGCGGAACGGCTGGAAGCCCTCGCCGCGCAACTGCGCGCCGAATACGACGTGCGCTGCGCGGTTTTCGCGGCCGACCTGAGCGACCCCGCCGCGCCCGCCGCCATCACCGACCACGCCGCGGCCGAGGGCATCGACATCGACATCCTCGTCAACAACGCCGGACTGTCGGGGAAGACCGCTTTCGCCGAGACGCCGTGGGACACGCTCGCCGCCGAGATCCAGCTGATGGTGACCGCGGTGACCGAGCTGTCACACCGGGTCGTTCCCGGCATGAAGCAGCGCGGGTGGGGCCGGATCGTCAATCTCTCGTCGCTGGCCGCGTTCTCCCCACCCGGCGCGAGCCTGCTCTACACGGGCGTCAAGAGCTACGTTCTCAACATCTCGCAGTCCCTGGACATGGAGCTGAAACCACACGGCATCCACGTCACCGCCCTGTGTCCCGGCTTCACCCACAGCGAGTTCCACGATGTGATGGGTACCCGCGACGAGGCGAACAACCTGCCCGGCCTGCTGTGGCAGCAGCCCGACGACGTGGTGCGCGAAGGCTGGCAGGCCGTGATGAACGGCAAACCGGTCTGCGTGCCCGGCACCGTCAACAAGGTCGTGGCCGCGGCGATGCGCCCGATTCCGACCCGCGTCGGCTACTACCTCGGTGGCAGACTGAATCCCTTCAAGGACGCGTGAATTCGCTGGGCGTCTGCACGACACGAACGCTGATCTCGGCCGCGTCGCCGACGGTTCCGGTGAAACCGTCGGTCACCGCGTTCACCAGTGTCGTCGAGGTGGCGAGAGTTTCGGCGGCGATGAAGGTCTCGTGCGATTTCACCGTCGCCAGGATGTCGTCGGATCCGGCGACGGTGAGCTCGATCCGGTCCGTGATCGCCAATCCCGCGTCACGGCGGGCATTCTGGATCACCCGAACGACATCGCGGGCGACACCCTCGGCCGCGAGTTCGGCGGTGATCTCGATATCGAGGGCGATGGTCGCGCCGCGCTGGGTTACGACCACCCAGCCGGTGCGCGGCAGTTCCGAGACGATGACCTCGTCCGGCCCGAGAGTGACGGTGGCGCCGTCGAATTCGATCGTCGCCGCCCCGGACTCGCGTAATTGATCGACCACACGCGCGGCGTCGGCGGCGTGCAGCACATCGGCGACGGCCTGCGTCTTCTTACCGAAACGCTTTCCGAGCGCCCGGAAGTTCGCCTTGACGCCGATATCGATGACGGCCGCCGCCGATCGCAGCGTCTCCAGTCGTTTGACGTTCAATTCGTCGGCCACCTCGTCGAGCAGATCCTGCGCCAGCGTGACACCGGGCGGCAATCCGACGAACGCCCGCGCCAGCGGCTGACGCACCCGGACCTTGCTCGCCTTGCGGGCGGCACGACCGGCCTCGGCCAACGCCTGTGCCGTCGCGACCTCCTCGGACAGCGCGCGATCGATCAGTGTCGGGTCGGGCACCGGCCACTCCGACAGATGTACCGATTCGGCACCGGCCCCGCCCCGGCGCAGCACGTCCTGCCACACCTGTTCGGTGAGGAACGGGATGAACGGCGCGAGCAGGCGGGTGAGCACATCGAGGCATTCGAACAGGGTCGACAGCGCGTCCTGGTCGCCGTCCCAGAATCGATGGCGCGACCGTCGCACGTACCAATTCGACAGCGCGTCCACGAATTCCGCGAGCAGTCTGCCCGCACCGGTCGTGTCGTAGTTCTCCAGACGCGTGTCCACCGCGTCGGTCAGCGTGTGCGATTCGCCGATGATCCAGCGGTCGAGCACGGGTCGCCGCGCGGGCGGATGCGCCGCGGACGGATTCCATTCGGCGTTGCTCGCGTACAGCGCGAAGAACGACGCGGTGTTCCAGTAGGTCATCAGCAGGCGTCGCGAGATCTCGTCCAGCGGACCGGGACCCACCCGGCGGGCCGACCACGGCGACCCCGAACACGCCATGAACCAGCGCAGCGCGTCGGCGCCGTGGGTGTCCATGAGCGGGATCGGCGCGAGGACATTGCCGAGATGTTTGCTCATCTTGCGGCCGTCCTCGGCGAGGATATGACCGAGGCAGACCACGTTCTCGTAGGACGAACGATCGAAGACCAGGGTGCCGACCGCCATCAAGGTGTAGAACCAGCCGCGGGTCTGGTCGATGGCCTCGCAGATGTACTGCGCCGGGTAGTCGCGTTCGAAGGCCTCGACGCTGCCCTCCACGTGCGGATAGCCCAGCGCGGCGAACGGCATCGAACCCGAGTCGTACCAGGCGTCGACGACTTCCGGCACCCGTGTCGCGGTGGTGGCGCAGTCGGGGCAGTCGAAGGTGACGGCGTCGATATAGGGCCGGTGCGGATCGATATCGGCCACGGCGTCGTCGCCGGCGAGCCTGCCGAGTTCGGCGCGTGAACCGACGGTGGTGACGTGGTTGTTCTCGCAGCGCCACAACGGAAGTGGTGTGCCCCAGTACCGGCTGCGCGATACCGCCCAATCGATATTGTTGTCGAGCCAATTGCCGAAACGGCCGTGTTTGATGGTCTCGGGGAACCAGTTCGTCCGCTCGTTCTCCCGGTGCAGTCGCTCGCGGACCGCCGTGGTGCGGATGTACCAGGACGGCTGCGCGTAGTACATCAGCCGCGTGTGGCATCGCCAGCAGTGTGGGTAGCTGTGCTCGAAATCGGTGCGGCGGAACAGCAGTCCGCGTCGGTCGAGTTCCTCGATCAACACCGGGTCGGCGTCGTGGAAGAACATGCCGCCGATCAGCGGGAGGTCGGGGGTGAAACGGCCGTCGGATTCGATCGGATTGACCAGGGGCAGTCCGTTGGCCTGGCAGACCGCGAGGTCGTCGGCGCCGAACGCCGGAGCCTGATGGACCAGGCCGGTGCCGTCGGCGGTGGTGACGTAGTCGGCCGTGACGATCCGGTGCGCGTCCGGGATGTCGACCAGGTCGAAGGCCCGTCGATATCGCAAGCCGGCGAGGTCGGCGCCGAGCACGGTCGCCGCGCGTTCGGATTCCGCGCCGAGCACCGTCTCGACCAGCGGTTCGGCGACCAGGAATGTCCCGGCCTCGGTGCGCGCGACGACATAGGTCACCGTGGGATTGACCGCGACCGCGGTATTGGCGGGCAGGGTCCAGGGTGTGGTGGTCCAGATCAGCAGATCGACGTCGTCGATCCCCGCGACCGGTTCGGCCATGGGCAGCCGGACGTACACCGACGCGTCGATGACCGTCTCGTAGCCCTGGGCGAGTTCGTGATCCGACAGCGTCGTGCCGCAGCGCGGGCAATAGGGCGCCACCCGGAAATCCTCGGTCAGCAGACCGCGGTCGAAGATTCGCGCGAGCGACCACCACACGCTGTCGATGTATTCCGGCGACATAGTCGTGTACGGATGGTCGAGGTCGATCCAGTACCCCATGCGCTCGGTGAGCCGCTCGAACTCCCCGACGTGGCGCATGACGGATTCGCGGCAGCGGGCGTTGAATTCGGCCACCCCGAATTCCTCGATCGCGGGTTTGCCCTCCAGTCCGAGTTCCTTCTCCACCGCGAGCTCGACCGGCAGGCCGTGGCAGTCCCAACCCGCCTGCCGCGCAACCGAATACCCCTTCATGGTCTTGAAGCGGGGGAAGACGTCCTTGAACACGCGAGCCTCGACGTGATGGACACCCGGCGAGCCGTTGGCGGTGGGCGGCCCTTCGTAGAACCCCCACCTCGGCCCCGTCGCGGTGCGCTCGAGACTGCGGGCGAAGATGTCGCGCTCGCGCCACCATTCGATAATCGCCGACTCGGTCGCGGGGAGGTCGATGCGCGCCGCGAGGGCGACGAAGGGTGACGTGGGTCGATCGTCATGGACCATATTCCGACTGCTCCCGTTTGTTCCGTGCTCGCACAGGTAGGTGAACTCGCCCGTGCGGGGACGAAACACCCGATCGACGAGGATCGGGAGCCCGCGGTACCACCCCGCTTGCACACGAAACTCCGCGTGCCGCTCATTGGTCGCTGTGACGTGCGACGGACGTCCGGTTCTACTGGGAGACTCCACGGAGTCCCTGTTCTTCCGAAGGCTTCCCGGTGATAGCCGGATCAACGCCGTTGCTTCGAAGTTAGCAGGTCGGCGCGCGGTACCGAAAACACGGCGAGGTGTCCGCGCGGATCGGTGGGGCGATCACCGCGCGTCGAATCGGTTCGCGACCGGACGCCGCTGCCTCAGGCGGATTCGGCGAGGCCGGCTGAACGCCAGGTGTCGGCGAGTTCCTGGAGGGGGAGGTCGAGGGCCTGGCTCAGGGCGACGACGGTGCCGAAGGCGGGGGAGGGGAGTCGGCCGGTTTCGATCTTGCGCAGGGTTTCGGGGGAGATTCCCGCCTCGGCGGCGACCTCGGAGAGTTCGCGGTCGGCGCGGGCCGCGCGCAACCGTCCGCCGAGGCGGCGTCCTGCCTCGATCTGGGCGGGGGTGAGCGGGAGTCGGACCATGCGACCAGGGTACGAGTGGTATTAAAATACCGCAAGCCGCTACGCTGGTATTAAAATACCGAGTGGAGGTTGTGATGGTGGAGTTGAAGTCGCCCGCGGAAATCGATCGCATGGGGGTGACCGGGCGGTTCGTCGCGGGGGTGCTGGCCGAGGTGCGGGCGCTCGCGCGGGTCGGGGTGAACCTGCTCGAGCTGGAAGCGCATGTGCGCGAACGTATCCGGGAGGCCGGTGCGCAATCCTGTTACTGGGACTACGCGCCCTCGTTCGGGCGCGGACCGTTCCGCAACACGGTCTGCCTCTCGGTGAACGACGCCGTGCTGCACGGACTTCCGTTCGACTACCGGTTGCGCGACGGTGATGTGCTCAGTATCGATCTCGCCGTCGGCATCGACGGGTGGGTGGCCGATTCCGCGACCACGGTCATCGTCGGCACCGCCGATTCGGAAGATCTGCGACTGGTCCGCGCGACCGAGGAGGCGCTGGCCGCCGCCATCGAGGCCGCCCAGCCCGGTAATCGGATCGGTGACATCTCCGCCGCCATCGCCGGGGTCGCCCGCTCCCACGGCTACCCGGTGAACACCGAATTCGGCGGCCACGGTCTCGGGCGGACCATGCACGAGGATCCGCACATCCCCAACGCGGGCAGGCCGGGCCGCGGCTACACGCTGCGGCCCGGCCTGACCATCGCCATCGAACCCTGGTTCGCGCGCACCACCGACCGGATCTACACCGACCCCGACGGCTGGACCATCCGGTCCGCCGACGGTTCCCGCACCGCCCATTCCGAACATACGGTCGCGATCACCGCCGACGGTCCGCGAGTGCTCACCGTCGCGGGTTAGCCGTCACCGTCGAGCCAGTGCTCCAGATCGGTGCCCGCGCGCAGTTCTTCGGTGACGGCGGCGCGGTCCTCGGCGGACAATTCCAGCGCGCGGATATCGGCGCGAAATTTCTCGGCGCGCCGCGGTTCGTCCATGGCCACCGCCAATTCGGCGAGCATCGCCATGGCGCGGGCGCGTTCGAGCGGGGTCGCGACCGTGGCGAACCGGCCAAGGCCGACCTCGAGCACCCGCGTTGCGGCTTTGTCGTCGTTCTTGAAATCGCGCAGGATGCGGGCATTGTCGAGCACGCGCGCGAGATCCTCCAGTTCGGTCGAACCCCCGTATTCGACATCCTCGGGTTCGTCGCGCTGGATGAATACGAGGGTGTTGCCGTCGGGGTCGACGAGGCTGAATCGACTCTGGCCGGGACGGAATCGGGTGATGCGCGGACGCCCTTTGACGGGAATCTTCCCGAAGTGGGCCCGCAGGGCGGTGCTGAATTCGCGGTGCACATCGGCCACGTTGTCGACCATCACCAGGCAGCCGACATGTTCGATGATCGATTCCGCTGTCTCCGGCGCCCCGGTGAAGTGGATCGGGCAGTCGTTGCGTTCGAAGGCGAGATAGACGTAGGGGCGGGTCTGCTCGTGGGTCACGGTGTAGCCGAGTGTTCGGTAGAAATCCAGGGTCGCGGCCGGTGCTGCGGTCCAGAGCACGGGAACCGGGGTGTCGCCCATCGGGATGTTCCTCCACGTTATCGAAGCTAGTCAAATTTGACTACTCCAGCCTAAGGCGCGTTTCGGGGAAGTCAAGCTCGAGTAGCATGTGCGGTCGACGGCGAAGGAAAGGATGGTCGACATGTCCTCGGTGCGACTGCTCGTGCTCGGGGTGATCCGCAGGCAGGGGCGCGCCCACGGGTACGCCGTGCGCGCCGAACTGCTGTCGTGGCGCGCGGACACGTGGACCAATGTGAAGCCGGGCTCGATCTATCACGCCCTGAAACAGCTCGGCGCGGAAGGAAAGTTGAGCGCCTCCGATACCGAGAGCAGCGAGAAGGGGCCGGGACGAACCCTGTTCACGCTCACCGAGGCCGGGGAAACGGAATTCCGCGCGCTGATGGACGCGGCGTTGGTGAGCATCGATATGGAGGAGTTGGGCGCGGCCATCGCCTTCATGGACGCACTGCCCCGCGCGCACGTCATCGAGAAATTGCGCGAGCAGCGCCGCAACAGCGACACGGTGCGCGCGGAACTGCTCGCGATGATTCCCGATTTCCCCGGCCGCTACGAAGCGCCGCACGCCACCGATCTTCTCGAATTGTGGAGCGGTGTCTTCGGCAATCTCTCGACCTGGACCGGTGGCATTCTCGCCAGGCTGGAGGCGGGCGAATACGACATGCAGGACCGAGCGGACCCCGTTCCCGATGATTAGGCTGCGGTCATGACCAATACCCTGGGGGCCCTCGGCGCCGCGGACTACGTTCTCCTGACGACGTTCCGGAAGGACGGCACCCCCGTCGGGACGCCCCTGTGGGCGGTGGCCGACGGCGACAAACTGTTCATCTGGACCGTCACCGACAGTTGGAAGGTGAAACGGCTGCGCAAGAATCCCGCGGTCACCGTGCAGCCCTGCGACGTACGCGGCAAGCCACGCGGCGAGGTGGTCGAAGGCACCGGCCGGATCCTGGACGCCGAGGGCACCGCGCGGGTGCGCAAACTGCTGATGCGCAAGTACTTCATCCTCGGTCCGCTGACCATCATCGGAAGCAATCTGCGTCGCGGGAAATCCGGGACCATCGGGATCGAGATCACGACGACGCCCCCACCTGCGCCGTAACCATACGGTGATACGCAATCCGCAAGTCCGGTAGGGCGATTCGGGGGAGTGCGGGGCGAAGGACCCACCGACTCGGTTATCCTTGCGCGCGCACCGGGGTAGTTCACTGGCAGACCTCATTTTTCGGCCCTGCCCCGGGGGGAGGGAACGTGATGACGGTACCGACGCGACAGCCGAATACCTCTCGCCCTTACCCGATCGCCGATCACTCGGCGTCGGGGCAGGCACCCCGGTCCACCGCGAACGGCTGGGTGCCGGTGATCATCGCCGGCGTCGTCGCCGCTTTCGTCATCGCGATCGCGGGGGTGATCAGCGGTCTGATCGTGGTCGGCATCCGGGAGTCATCGATGCCCGACACCGCGCCGAAACCGGCGGCGTCGTCGCCCCAGGCCAGTGTGCCGGTGATACCGCCCGCCGCGGCGGTGCCCTCGACGATCGCGGCGCGCACCAGCGTCGCGAGCGCGCCGGAGAATCTGGATCCGCTGGTCGTCCAGCGCGGCGTGGTACAGGTGCTGGGCGAGTCCTACGGCCAGGAAGACGTCCGCGAGGTGAAATGCCCCGCCGGTCAGCCGGTGGAGGTGGGCACGGTGTTCGACTGCACGGCCAAGGTGGACGGGATCAAGAAGAGCGTGACGATCACCGTCACCGATCTCGACGGCACCTACGAGGTCAGCCGCCCGCACTAGCAGCGGGGCACGCCGTCGGCTCAGGTCGCCTGACTCACCGACGACATGTGGAAGTCGGGAATGCGCAACGGCGGCATGGCGGTTCGGGTGAACCAGTCCTTCCACTCGCGCGGCAGCGTCGTCTCGGTCGCGCCCGCCTCGGTCGCGCGCCGCAGCAGATCCAGCGGGCTCTCGTTGAAGCGGAAGTTGTTGACCGCGCCGACCACCTCGCCGTTCTCGATCAGGTAGACCCCGTCACGGGTGAGCCCGGTGAGCAACAGGGTCGCCGGATCGACGACGCGGATGTACCAGAGCGTGGTCAGCAGCAGACCGCGTTCGGTGCGCGCGATCATCTCGTCCAGGGTGGCCTCGGAGCCGCCGGTCAGCAGCAGGTTGTCGCCGGGGACGGTCGCGGGAGCGTCGTATTCGGCGGCGGTGGCGCGCGGATAGATCAGCGATTCGATCACGCCGTCGCGCAGCCAGTCGACCCGTCGCGCGGACAACCCGTTGTCGAAGACCGACATCGCCTCCGACGACGCGCGGGTCGCGACGAACGGCTGGTACTCGAGTCCGCTCGCCTCCGGATCGGAGTACAGCGTCAGCGGAATCTCGCTGAGTCGCTCGCCGACCCGGGTGCCGCCCGCGCGCGCGAACGCCGAATGTCCTTCGTGCGCGCCTCGGCCCTCCATCGACCAGGACATATAGATCATCATGTCCGCGACGGTGGACGGCGGCATCAGCGTCTCGTAGCGCCCGGCGGGCAGATCGATCCTGGTGCCCGCCCAATCCAGCCTGCGTGACAGGTCGGCGAGCATCCCGGCGATATCGACATCGGTGAAGTCGGTGGTCCCGACCCCGACCCAGGCGCTGGCCAGATCCGCGCCCTCGCCGCGCTTCCCGTTGATCTCCACCGACCCCGTCGGCTGGGTGAAACGGCGACGGACCCCGGTCGACGTGCCGAGCCAGGTGGTGACGACCCGGTGTTCGGCGTACCCGTAGAGACGGTCCGTACCGTCGAATCCGACCGCGAGATCGCGCGCGAGTTCGGTGAACACCTCGATGCCGGTGCGTGCGGGCGGCGCGGACCAGTCCTCGGCGTCGGCTCGCGGTTCCAGCAGCGGCATGGCGTCTTTCGCGGGTTCGGCGCTACCGGCCGCCGCCTCGCTGGCCCGCACCACCGCCTCGATCTCGTCCGGATCGACGCTGGTGGAGCTGATACTGCCGACGCGTGCGGTCTGCGGTCCCTCGCGGAAGACGGAGACGACCGCCCAGTCCCGCGCGGTCGTCGAACCGTTGGTCGTCATCGAATTACCGGCCCAGCGCAACGTCGCCTCGGACGCGTCGGAGACGATGACCATCACCTCGTCGGCCTTCGAGAGCGCCAGTACCCGCTCGACCACCTCGCCCGCGTGCGGCAACTCCGTCACTGCCCTGCCTCCGTCCGCGTGTTGAGAATATTGATGCCGCGCACCAGGATCGACGGGCAGCCGTGGCTGACCGGGGCCGCCTGACCGGGCTGAGCCTTTCCGCAGTTGAACGCACCGCCGAGCTGCCAGGTGGACGGACCGCCGACCGCTTCCATCGACCCCCAGAAATCGGTGGTCGTCGCCTGATAGGCGACATCGCGCAACTGCCCGCCGAGTTTGCCGTCACGGATACGGAAGAAGCGCTGTCCGGTGAACTGGAAGTTGTAGCGCTGCATATCGATCGACCACGACCGGTCGCCGACGATGTAGATGCCGTCCTCGACCCGCGAGATCAGTTCCTCGGTGCTGGTGTCCGCCTCGGGGTCGGGTTGCAACGAGACATTGGCCATGCGCTGGATCGGCACGTGATGCGGGGAATCGGCGTAGGAGCAGCCGTTGGAACGTTCGAGGCCCAGACGCGGGGCGAAGACCCGGTCGAGTTGGTAGCCGACCAGGGTTCCGTCACGGACCAGATCCCAGCGCTGTCCGGCCACGCCCTCGTCGTCGTAACCGACGCTGGCCAGTCCGTGTCGTTCGGTACGGTCACCGGTGACGTGCATGATCGGCGTGCCGTACCGCAGGGTCCCGAGTTTGTCCGGGGTGGCGAAGGAGGTGCCCGCGTACGCGGATTCGTAGCCGATCGCGCGGTCGTACTCGGTGGCGTGCCCGATGGATTCGTGGATGGTGAGCCACAGATTGGTCGGGTCGATCACCAGGTCGGTCGGCCCCGGCGCCACACCGGGTGCTTTCACCTTCTCGGCGAGCCAGGCCGGGATCTGGGCGAGTTCGTCGTCCCAATCCCAGACCCCGTCGGCTCCGGTGACGTACTCCCAGCCCCGGCCCGCGGGCGCCGCGAGTGTCCGCATACTCTCGAAAACGCCCGCCGACGAATCGACGGTGACCGCTTCCAGGGCGGGATGCAGGCGAATCCGCTGCTGGGTGATCGAGGAGCCCGCGGTGTCGGCGTAGTAGGTCTGCTCCTTGACCTGGAGTACCAACGCGGTCACGTGGTCGACGCCGTCGGCGCCGGACAGACGTTCCGAATAGTCCTGGAGCAGTGCGACCTTCTCCGTCGTCGGCACCGAGAACGGATCGATGTCGTAGGCCGAGGACCAGCGCGCGTCACGGTAGACCGGTTCGTCGGCGAGTTCGACGCGTTCCCTGTTGAGCGCGCGCAACGTCGTGGCGACCGTGACCGCGCGCCGCGCCACCTCGGCGGCGGTCTGCGGGGTCAGTGCCGGATGCGACGCGAAACCCCAGGTGCCGTCGACGATCACGCGGACGGCGAATCCGAGATCGGTCGCGTTCGTGATCGCCTCGACATCACCGTCGCGCAGCCGAATCGATTGGGTCACCAGTCGGTGCACACGCAGGTCGGCGTATTCGGCGCCCGCGGATCTCGCCGCGCCGAGCGCGGCGTCGGTCAGCGCGGCCAGTGGTAGCGCGAGGAATTCGGCGTCGATGGCCGCAGTTCCCGACGAATCCTCGGAATTCGCGATGCTCACCCCGGCTACGCTACCGGGTCCACCCGTGACCGGGTGTCCCGGCGCACAACCCGGTCCAACCGGACGAATTGCCCAGCGCCGCACGACCAACGGCGCGCTCGAAACCCCCTGGTTACCGCAAGGACGGCAGTCGATGTCGTACTGTGCCCGCGTGCCGCCATCTGCCCTGCGCGACCGTAAACGGGAACGTACCCGCCGTGCTCTGCTCGAGGCCGCTGTCGAGCTGTTCGAGAACAGAGGCTACGAGGAGACGACCGTGGCCGATATCGCCGCCACGGCCGATGTCGGCACCCGCACGTTCTTCAATTACTTTGCCAGCAAGGAAGAACTGCTGTTCCCCGAACCGGACGAGCGGGTACGCGCCGCCGTCGCCGCGATCGGCGGGCGCAGGCCGGGCGAACGTCCGGTCGAGGTGCTGCTGCGCGCGCTACGTGCGGCGGGGGACAACCCCGGTGACCATCTGATCGACGACCTCAACGCCAGGATCGCCGCGGTGCGCGCGCGGGTCTCGCGCACCGTGCCCGCGGTGAGCGGTCGGGCCGCACACGCCCAACTGCTCGCCCAGCGCGAGATCGGCAGGCAGTTGCACGCCGCGTTCCCCGAGGAATTCGACGAAGTCGGGGCCGCGGCACTGGTGGGCGCGGTGGTCGGGGCGGTCTCCGGAGCGCTGACGGTCCTTTTCCAGCAACCGCATTCGAGCCAGGAGGACGGCGAGCGACTGCATCGCCGGATCCACGAGACCACCTCGCGGGTCCTGCAACCGTGGCTGTCCGCGCCGCACCCGACCCGCGTCGAAACCGTCGGCTGAGGTCGTCCGATCAGGCGAATTGCTGCCAGCCCAGTCTGATCACCATCCCGATCACCACGACCAGCAGCACCACGCGGACGAATTCGGCGCCCTTGCGCAGGGCCATCCGCGAACCGGCCACGGCCCCCGCGACATTGCCCACCGCCATGGCCGCGCCGAGCGCGAAGAGGATATGTCCGGTGGCGCCGAAGTAGATCAGCGCGCCCACATTGGATCCGCAGTTGATCACCTTCGCCATCGCGGCCGCCCGGACGAATTCGGTGCCGAGCACGGTCGCGAAGGTGATGATCAGGAAGGTGCCGGTGCCGGGACCGATCAGTCCGTCGTAGAAACCGATCAGTCCGGCGGCCAGTCCGACGACGAGGATCACCTTGCGCCGCGTCGGCGGGTGCGTCGCCATGGTGATGCCGATCGACGGGCGCAGCGTGACGAAGATCGCGACCCCGACCAGCACGACCATCACGATCGGGATGAACAGTTCGCGGTCGATCAGTGACACCGCCGCCGCCCCGACCCCGGCTGCCACCGCGGCGATCACGGCGGCGGGCACCAGGATCCGCCACCGCACGGGCACCTTGCGGGCGAAGGTGATCGCGGAGGCCGACGTGCCGGCGACCGCCGCCATCTTGTTGGTGCCGAGTGCCGTCTGCGGCGCGATACCGGGCGCCACCAGGAACAGCGTCGGCAGCACGATCAACCCGCCGCCGCCGACCACCGCGTCGACCCAGCCCGCGGCGGTCGCGGCGACGAGCAGGGCCGTCCAGTCCGCGAAATCCACCCCGTCAGCCAACCAGACGTCCCATGATTCGACGCGGGTGGCGTCCGCCGGGGTATCGGCACGCCGCGCGATCGGGGTCCGCCGCCGCGTCACCGCCCTAGGCTGAGGTTCGTGCGTCGGTTCAGTCTGTGGCTTCGCGGCAAGCCGCTCGTTGCGGATTCCATCCTCGCGTTCGGACTGCTGCTGCTGGATCTGACCGGACTCGGTGAAAGCCGGGAGAAGGTCGTCTACCTGGTGATCGGCGGATTGCTGCCGATTCCGGTGGCGTTCCGTCGCGCCTATCCACGGGCCATGTCGGCACTCATGCTGCTGCTCGCGCTGAGCACCTCGGCGGTGAACTATCTGCTCGACGATCACGCCAGTCATCCGGCGCTGCTCGCGCTCGGCATCATGCTCTACACCCTCGTCGCGTACGTGGGCAGGCGCGAGGGGTTGCTGCTGCTGGTCGGCCTCGCGGTCGAGAGCACCGTCTCGGTACTGCTGCTGGATCAGCCGGTGCCGTCCACGGTCGCGTTCATCTCGCTGTTCTACGCGCTGTGCTGGACGCTGGCCGAATTCAACGGCGCGCGCCACGCCTACGATTCGGAGGTCGCGGCCCGGCTCGCCGTCGCCGACTACGACCGGGAACGGCGCACGCACGAAGCGGTGGCCATGGAACGCACCAGGATCGCCAGGGAACTGCACGATGTGGTCGCGCACGCGGTGAGCGTCATGATCGTGCAATCCGACGGCGCCCGCTACGCGCTGCGCCGCGATCCCGACGTCGCCGAACAGGCGATGGCCACCGTCGCGGCCACCGGGCGCGAGGCATTGCGTGAATTGCGCCGCACCGTCGCGCTGTTGCGCACCGATCACGCGCCCGACAGCCTGCCCCAACACGGCACCGCGGGACTGGCCGAACTGGTGGAGATGATGCGCGGCACCGGACTGGCCGTCGACACCGAACTCACGGGCGGACTCGACGGGATCGCTCCGGAAGTCAGCCTCGGCGTGCACCGCATCGTCCAGGAATCGCTGACCAACACCCTGCGGCACGCCGGACCGCATCCCAAGGCCTGGGTCCGCGTGCGACGCCGCGACGCCGACGTCCTCGTCGAGGTCACCGACAGCGGCGGGGTACCGGTGCACGGTCCGCCCGGGAGTCCGATCGAGGGCAGCGGCATGGGCCTGGTCGGTATGCGCGAGCGGATCGCCGTCCTCGGCGGGACGCTGGAGACCGGCCGGATGCCGGACGGTGCCTGGCTGGTGCGCGCCACCATCCCGCTCGAACCCGGCCCGTCCGACTGAGACCGGTCCGGGCGGTCAGACGACGAGAATCTCCAGGTCGCGCAGGATCTCACTGGCGGTGATCGGGTCCAGGACCTCGAATCTGGTGTCGCCGCACCGGTGCCACCAGTGACGGGGCGGCCCGGCCGCGAGTTCGACCGAGGCGATTCCCTGCTCCGGGATCGACAGGGGATCACCGGCATCGATACCGTCGTCGAGCACGATGAGCACCTGGAGGTCCGCGCCGACCGGGCGGAACAGGTAATCCTGGACTCCGCCGTCGGCCGGTGCGCTGCGTCGCCAGCCGGAATCCTCCAGTCGCAGCAGCGCGCTGGTCGCCACCATCCGATCCGCGAAACGCGCCAGCGAGGTGGCCGCCGCTTCCTCGGTCGAGAGCCGGTGCACGGTCCGGTCGAGTTGCGGGAACGGCTGCCGGATCCGGTCGTCGGCGAATCTGGCCGCCCAGTACGGAAGCTGTTCGCCCAGATGCAGCGGATGCGCGATGGCGACCTTCTCGGCCCGCAGTCGCAACGGCCGGTCGGCGTGGTCGCGCAGCGTGCCGTCGGCCGCGAGACGGAAGGAGTTCGTCGGGCGCGCGTCGTCGTCGAGGACCACCCAGACCAGTTGCCGCGCGAGATGACGTAACAGCGGGTGCTCGAGGAACGCCGTACGATGTTCGGCGGCATGCCAGGTGCGTCCGCGTACCATCGCGGCCTCGAGTCGCCGCGCCTGCTGGGCGGCGACCGCTTCGACCGCCCTTTCGAGGTCGGTGAAACGTTCGGCCGTCGGCCGGGCGAGGGTCTCGCGCAACAGTGAGCCGACACCGGGTTCGGGCTGCGCGACGAATCCGACGAGCGAGATGCGGGTACCGTCAGCGAGCACCAGGGTTCCGTCGGATTCCAGGCCGCAGGTGGGGACCTGGCGGTCGGCCAGTTGATCGGCGCTCAGGCCGATCCGATCGGCGACCGTGGACACCCCGCGTCTGGCCTCCGCGTGCAATTCGTCGGGCGGCAGGATCAGCGTGAGGCGGATCAGCTGGGTGAGCGCGGCCTCGGTGCCGATCGCCGTCAATACCCGGATGGCGGTGACGGCCCTGCTGTGCCCGGCCGGTCCGTCCCAGGTGACGAGCAGTTCCGCGAGGGTGCGCGCGGTGGTGTCGTCACCGGTTCGCGCCAGTCCCGTCAGCACCCAGTCGTCGGAGGGCGGATAGCCCGCGGCGCGCCACCGCTCGAACAGCGCGATACCGAACGCGGCGCGATCGGCGGGATCGAGTTCGGCGATCAGCGCGTCCACGTAATCGTGTTCGGGTCCGGCGAGCAGGGTGCACAGCCGCATCGCGTCCGCGGGCGCCAGCGCGGGCAGCGTGGTGAGATCCAGCCACGGCCGGAAGTCGAGCGGTCCGTCGACCGGCGCGCCGAGCTGCTCGCCCAACAGCGCCGCGCACGCGACGCCGCTGTCGTCGCCGCGGCGGGCCGCGATCGCGAGCAGTCGGCGCGCCCGTTCGGGAAACGCCGTGACCGCGCCGCGCAGCGCGGTGTGCGCGCGACGGTCGGGCAGCAGGTCGATCAGCAGGTCGAAGGCCTCGTCGGTGGGGAAGTCGGCCAGGATCTGGACCGCCCGGTGGTACATGTCGTCGTTGGCCTGCGTGACGCAGGCGGCGATCGACGCGGCGGCGGCGGGCCCGAGATGGGCGGCCACGCTGTAGAGCACGTGCGGGTCCCGGGCGAGCACGGTGTGACCGGCGACCGCGGCGACGCGTTCGGCCTGCGCGGGGGTGGCGGCCGCGCTGAACAGGGCGGCCACCGTCCAGTGCCGATCGCCGCCGTCTCCCAGTTCCGCGACGGCCTCGTCGACCCACTCGGCTTCGCTCGGCGCCAGATAGGCCAGCAATCGACGCGCGTAAGCGTCACCGCGCACGGCGGTGAGCGCCGCGATGGCGCGCGAATACGATTCCTCGGGCGCGACGGCGAGGAAGGCGCGCAGCCGCCGTGCCATCGGCCGGGTCGCGGTGGCGGCCGCGTCCGTGTTCATCCGGACGGCCGTACCGGTCAGACGCGCGCCGACGCCGTCGTCCGCGCTCGCGTCTCCCGCGCTGTCGGGGCGGACCAGCCGGACCCGGCTCACGTGGACGAGCGCCTCGGCCGCGAATTCGAGGCCGTACCACTCCACCAGCAGGTCGGCGACGTCACCGCGATCGGGTGGCGGCAGCATCCGCAGCAGCAGCGCGCTGATCACACCGGAACCGACCGGTTCGCCGACGCCCGATTCCAGTACCGCGAGTCCGCGGGCCGCGATGACGGGATCCGAAGCGGGGTGGGCGAGCACGGCGCGCAGTGCGTCCACCGAGTCGTAGAGCAGTTCGCGAACCCGTTGCGCGGCCGCCGAATCCACCGTGACCCGACACTGTCCGCGTCCGCGCCACGGCTCGGTGCGACGCCACCAGCGCGCGGGGACGATCCATGTCCGCTCGTCGGAGCGCAGCCGTGCGAGTGATTTCCTGTCGGACACCTCGTCCCCCCGGGTTTATGTCTGGTCGAACCGAAAAGGATATCGCGCAATACCGACAGGAACGAACTCGAACGGCTCGCGCGCGCATCGCCGCCGGAATTCTTTCAGCAACCGCCCGGATTTCGAAATCGGCGCGCACGCAACCGAACCGGATCGCCGTGATGGCGTGAATGGTACAGATCCCGCCGGGTCGGGGCGTCCCTCGCGACGCCGCGGGCACGCGCGCGGGCACAGGTCCTAGATTGGAGATGTGCCGATCACCGTTCTCGTCGTCGACGACCAGGAACTCATGCGCATGGGCCTGAAGATGGTGCTGGGCGCGCAGCCGGATCTCGAAGTGATCGGCGAGGCCGAGAACGGCGCGGCCGCGGTCGCGCGCGCCAAGGAGTTGCGGCCGGATGTGGTGCTGATGGATGTGCGTATGCCGGTGGTCGACGGTGTCACCGCTACCGGACGCATCATCGAGGCGGGCGACGGCTGCAAGGTACTGGTGATGACCACCTTCGACCTCGACGAGCACGCGCTCGGTGCGTTGCGGGCCGGCGCGAGCGGATTCCTGCTCAAGGACACCCCGCCGGAGGACTTGATCTCGGCCATCCGCAGTGTCGCCGCCGGTGACGCGGTCGTCTCGCCGAAGGTCACCAAACGGCTGCTCGACCGGCTCATCGCCGACGATTCCGGCGGTATGCGCGATCCCGGCGTGCTCGCGGTGCTGACCGCGCGCGAACGCGAGGTGCTCGAACATATCGCGGCGGGGCGATCCAACGCCGAGATCGCCCGGCAGCTGTACCTGTCGGAGGCGACCGTCAAAACCCACGTGGGGCGGGTCCTGACGAAACTGGGTCTGCGTGATCGGGTGCAGGCCGTGGTCCTCGCCTACGAAACCGGTCTGGTCCGCCCCGGCGGCTGACGCGCCGGGGATCTCAGCGAGCTATCAGGCGCGACCGGGAGAAAAACCGGGCACTCCGACGTTGCAATGGGTAGATCCTTCGAAAGGAACGCCGATGCCCGCCCTGATCTTCGCGCTGTACGTCGTCACCGAGATCGCCGCGCTCTTCGCCGTCGGTCATTTCCTCGGCGTCGTACCCGCGATTCTGTTGCTGATCGCCGTATCGGCCGCGGGCATGTTGCTCCTCGGTTCGCAGGGCCGCCGGGTCATCGAACAGTTCCGCCGCGTCGGTCGCGGCGACCTCGACCCCGGTACCGCCGTCGCGGACGGCGCGCTCGTCGCGGTGGGCGGCGTGCTCATGTTCGTGCCCGGCCTGGTGACCGGATCGATCGGCCTGCTGTTCCTGCTCCCGCCCACCCGCTTCCTCGTGCGTCCCGTCGTCACCGCGGTCGCCGCCAGGCGGATCGGGAAATTCGCCGCGGCCCGGCCGTATCGCGGTGTGGTCATCGACGGCGACGACGTCATCGACGGCACCGTCGTGCAGCAGTGGTACGACGACGGACAGGGCAACGCCCGCCGCGCGGTCGGCCCCGCCTGATCCCGGCGTCCACGCGCACTCCGGCGAGCGGCCCCCTCTAGCGGATGCGGCAGACTGATCACCCGTGAGTACCCAGTTGCTGCTCGGCGGTCGTATCTACAGTTCCAGTGCTCCCGACGCGACCGCGATGGCGGTCACCGACGGGATGGTGGTGTGGCTGGGAGCCGAGAAGCCGGGCCGGGCCTTGCACCCGGACGCCGAGATCATCGACGTCGACGGCGCGTTCGTCGCGCCCGCGTTCGTCGACCCGCACGTGCACGTGACCGCGCTCGGACTGCAACTGACCGGACTCGACCTGTCCGGCGCCGGGTCCCTCGGCGCGTGCCTGGACCTGGTACGCGCCTACGCGGCAGCGCATCCGCTGGGCGCGATTCTCGGCGACGGATGGGACGAGACCCGCTGGCCCGAGGGCAGGCCGCCGACGGTCGAGGAGATCGACGCGGCCGCGGGCCCCGGCAGGCAGGCCTATCTCGCCCGCGTGGACGCGCATTCGGCGGTGGCGTCGACTGCCCTGCTCGACGCGGTTCCCGAAGTGCGCTCGGCGCTCGGATTCACCCGCGGTGAGCCGGTGCGGGCCGCGGCCCACCACCTGGTGCGCGCGACCGTGCTCGCGGGTCTGGATCGCACGCGACGCGACGACGCGCGCCGCGCCGCGCTCGACGCCGCGGCGGCACACGGCGTCGCCGCCGTGCACGAATGCGCAGGGCCCGAGATCGCCGGTCGCACCGATCTGCGCGAACTGCTCGAATTCGAGCACGGGGTCGAGGTACGGGCATACTGGGGTGAGGCGGTGCGCACCGCCGAGCAGGCCCGAGAGCTGATCGCTGACCTCGGCGCACACGGTCTGGCCGGTGACCTCTTCGTCGACGGTTCGCTCGGTTCGCATACCGCGTGGCTGCGCGAACCCTATGCCGACCACGCCACGTCCGGACTCGGATATCTCGACGCCGACGCGATCGAGGCGCATGTGCGCGCCTGCACAGAAGCGGGTATCCAGGCCGGATTCCATGTCATCGGCGACGGGGCGATGGCCGCGGTCGTCGCCGGATTCGAGCGGGTGGTCGACGCGCTCGGCGGTCCGGCCGTCGCGGCCCGCGGACACCGTCTCGAACACACCGAGATGCTCGACGCCGAGCAGATCGCGAAACTCGCGGCGTGGGGTGTCATCGCCAGCGTGCAGCCCGGATTCGACGCGGCGTGGGGCGGCGAGGCGGGCATGTACGCCGCGCGACTGGGCGCCGAGCGCGCCGCCGCCATGAATCCCTTCGCCGCCATGGCCGCCGCCGGTATCGCCCTCGCCATCGGATCGGACGCCCCGGTCACCGCGTTGAATCCGTGGGCCGCCGTGCGCGCGGCGGTCAACCATCGCACCGCGGGTAACGGCATCTCCCCCCGCGCGGCCTTCTCGGCCGCCACCCGGGGCGCGTGGCGGGCGGGCGGGGTCCGCGACGGTCTCGCGGGCACGCTGGTTCCCGGCGCGCCGGCTTCCTACGCGATCTGGGAGGCCGACGAACTCGTGGTCGCCGCGGCCGCCGACAGCGTGCAGCGCTGGTCGACCGATCCGCGCTCCCGGGTGCCGGGGCTCCCTCCGTTGGACGCGGACGTCCCGCTGCCCCGCTGCCTGCGCACCGTCCATCGCGGAGCCACCATCCATGAAGCCTGATCCCGTCGCCGCTGACCCGAAGACCGATACGGTGTCGCGGCGGCGGTCCGTTCCCGACGTCCTCGGCCGTTACCCGGTCCCGGCACGGGCGCTGGCCGCCGTGGTGGCCGGAGTGCTGCTGTTCGGCAGTTTCCCGCCGCGCCCGTACTGGTTCCTCGCCCCGGTCGGCCTCGCCGTGCTGGTTCTCGTGCTGCGCGCGCCCGGCGGGCTGCGCGGCGGGTTCGGATACGGGATGCTGGCCGGACTCGGCTTCTTCCTCCCGCTGCTGCCGTGGACCGGGATCTACGTCGGCCCGGTGCCGTGGCTGGCCCTGTCGACGGTATGCGCGGTCTTCCTCGGCGGTTTCGGGGTGCTCGCCCGTCTGCTGGGCAGATTGCCGGGGTGGCCGCTCTGGCTGGCACTGGCCTGGACCACGGGGGAGTGGGCGCGGTCGAGTTTCCCCTTCGGCGGGTTCCCCTGGGGGCGTGTGGCTTTCGGCCAGGCCGATGGCTGGTATCTGCCGCTGGCGATGATCGGCGGCGCGCCACTGATCGGATTCGCGGTCGCGCTCACCGGTACCGCCGCCGCGGCGCTGGCCGAACGCCTGTGGTCGCTGCGAACACCGGGGTCCGCCTCGAACGAGACCGCGCCGGTTCGCGCGTCACGGCGCGGAATCGTCACCGCCGCGGTCACTCTCGCGATCCTGCCGCTGGCGGGCTTGCTGCTCCGCTCCGCGCTGCCGGGCCCGCAGGACGGCGAGCGGATGATCACCGTCGCCGCCATCCAGGGCAGCGTGCCCCGGCTCGGCCTCGATTTCAACGCGCAGCGACGAGCCGTACTGGACAACCATGTCCGGCGAACGGAGGAATTGGCGCGCGAGGTCGCCTCGGGACAGGTGACCCAGCCGGACGTGGTGATCTGGCCGGAGAATTCCTCCGATATCGACCCGTTGCGCAACGCCGACGCCGCGGCGTTGATCACCGCCGCCTCCGAGCGGATCGGCGCGCCCATCCTCGTCGGGGCCGTCCTGGTGAACGCGGACCGAACCACCAGCAATTCGGTCATCGTCTGGAACGGCGCCGCCGGACCGGGTGAGCGCCACGACAAGAAGATCATCCAGCCCTTCGGCGAGTACCTCCCGATGCGCGGCTTCTTCCGCCTCTTCTCCGACTACGCCGATCGGGCCGGATACTTCGTGCCGGGACACGGTGACGGCGTCGTCCACGCGGCCGGGACCGATATCGGTGTCGCGACCTGCTACGAAGTGGCGTTCGACCGCGCCTTCCGCGATTCGATGCGCGCGGGCGCGCAATTGCTGACGGTGCCGACCAACAACGCGACCTTCGGCGACAGCGAGATGACCTATCAGCAACTCGCGATGTCGCGGGTGCGGGCGGTCGAACACGGTCGGGCCCTCGTCGTCGCGGCCACGTCCGGGGTCAGCGCGATCATCACCGCCGACGGCGACGTTCGGGCCCAGACGCCGCTGTTCGTGCCGTCCGCGCTGGTAGCGGACCTACCGCTGCGAAACGAAAAGACAATCGCCACGCGAATCGGGCCCGCGCCCGAACTTCTCTCGGTTATCCTGACCAGTGCCGCGGTGGTGTTTGTGCTCTACCGGCGTCGAAGGCGCGCGTGAGCGCCTCGACCGATCCGGGACCGGATGCTTCGTCGATCGGGACGCGATGCCCGATCCGCCCCTGATCCGGGGGCGGTAGGGGGCTTCTCTCGCGACCGACCAGCTTCTCCACCAACCGAACATCTCTATCAACCGAACAATCGTTCTGTTTCGGGCCCGGCCTGTCTGTTTACCGCCGGTTCCGAACGTTCCATGCTGTTCGCCAGTCTGTTGCTGATGTCGCCGAGATCGCCATCCAAGATCAGCGCCGGTAACCGTGCTACCACCGGTGATCGCTCGATGAACGGCCGTGAGAACACCCGGTTAGCGGGAATATAGCCAGCGAAAATCGCCGTCCTACACCGGCGTTCGATGCGAAACAAATCAAGCACACCGGCCATCCGCCGGATGTGGTGCTCCGAATCATAGGGCGTGGATCAGGCTCTACGGCTGGCGCATGCGCGCGGGTCGTGGTGGTGCTCGGGGAGTTGCGTCAACTGCGGCAGAACGGAGTGATTGATGAGTTCATTGGCCACCGATCGCGTAGACCAATGCTCTTCCGGCGAATACTCGCCACAGCCATTCGCACTCTCTCCCGCACAGACAGCTCTGTGGTACGCCCAGCGCATCCGTCCGGATGTGCCGCTGACGATCGCCCAGTACGTCGAATTCCGCGGTGACCTCGATATCGGCCGCCTGCTGTACGCCACCGAGCGCTACGGCGCCGAGTCGCAGGCGGGCTATGTCCGGTTGACCGAGATCGACGGTGTCCCGCACCAGTACATCGACCTGAACTGGCGTCCCGGCTGGGGCCGGATGGATCTGCGCGACCAGGAGGATCCCAGAGCCGCCGCCCTGCGGTGGATGCACGAACACGCGGGCTCCCCGATCGACGTCGAGCACGACCCGCTCAGCACGAACGTGATTCTGCGGGTCGGCGACGCCGAGTATTTCTGGTACGCGCGCGCCCATCACATCGTCATCGACGGCTACGGCTCCATGACCGCGATGACCAGGGTCGCCGAGATCTACACCTCCCTCGAGGAGCACACCGAACCCACGGTGTCGCGCGCCACCGATCTCGCCGCGATCTACGCGGGCGAGTCGACCTATCGCGCGTCCAAGCGGTTCGGCACCGACCGCGACTACTGGATGGAACAACTCGCGGGCGTCGGCGCGCCCAAGAGCCTGTCCAGCGTGAACACGTCCAGTTCGGTAACCGCCGCCGGGCGCTGGCTGGCCGGTGACGTGCTCGACGACCGGGCCGACGCCGCCCTCGCCGCGGTCACCGCGGCCAACGGCGCGCACCCGTCGACCGTCTTCGTCGCGGCCCTCGCCTGCTACGTGCGCTCGGTGACCGACGATTCCGAAGTGGTGCTGAGCCTGCCCGTCTCCGCGCGCACCACCGTCACGCTGCGGCGCTCGGCCGGTGTCGTGTCGAATGTCGTGCCGCTGCGCATCCATTTCGACGACGACACCACGATCGCCGATGTCGTGCGCCGCGCGGAACTGCAGATCACCGGCGCGCTGCGGCATCAGCGCTACCGGCACGACGATATCCGGCGTGACTGCGGCTATTCCCGCGACGCCCGCGGGTTCTTCGGGCCGATGGTCAACATCATGCTGTTCCACAACGAGCTGAAATTCGGCAGTCTCATCGGTTCGTTGCACGTGCTCGCCACCGGCCCCGTCGAAGATCTGTCGATCAATCTGTACAACGGTGAGGGCGGCCGCATCCACATCGACTTCGAGGCCAATCCGGGGCTGTACTCGGAGAACGAGGTCACCGGGCATCAAGAGCGTTTCTTCGATTTCCTCGGCAGATTCCTCGAGGCCGACACCGACACTCCGGCCCTCGAGCTCGCCGCCATCACCGAGCCCGAGCGCGCCAGAGTGCTACACACCTGGAATTCCACCGATCAGCCCGTTCGACAGGGCACTCTCGCGGGGCTGTTCGCCGAGCGCGTGGCGGACAGCCCCGATTCGGTGGCGGTGGAATACGACGGTGAGACGCTGACCTATCGGGAACTCGACCAGCGCGCCAACCGGCTGGCCCGTCGGCTGATCGTGCGCGGTGCGGGACCGGACCGGACGGTGGCGCTGTGCCTGCGGCGCAGCGTCGAACTCGTCGTCGGCATGTACGCGATCATCAAATCCGGCGCGGCCTATCTGCCGCTCGATCCCGACCATCCGGTCGAGCGGATCGACGGCATCCTCGAGCAGGCGCGGCCGGTCTGCGTGCTGACCGCCGCCCGCGACGCGCTCACCCTGCCACACAGCGCGGCGACGATCGCGCTCGACCTGCTCGACCTGCGCGAGATCGACGCGAGTCCGGTCACCGACGACGACCGCCGCGCGCCCCTGCGCGGTGACGACCTGGCGTATGTCATCTTCACCTCCGGTTCCACCGGAAGGCCCAAGGGCGTCGGGGTGTCCCACGCCGCCATCGTGAACCGGTTGCGCTGGATGCAGCACGAGTATCCGCTCGACGCCACCGACGCGGTATTGCAGAAGACCCCGGCCACATTCGACGTGTCGGTCTGGGAGTTCTTCTGGCCGTTGCAGATCGGCGCCCGGCTGGTGGTCGCCGACCACGACGGCCATCGCGATCCCGCCTACCTGGCCGCGATCATCGCCGAGAAGAACATCACCACGGCGCATTTCGTGCCCTCCATGCTGTCGGTGTTCGTCACCGACGCCGATATCCGCGGCTGCACCGGCCTGCGCCGGGTCTTCTGCAGCGGCGAGGCGCTGCCGTCGGCGACCGTGCGCGGTTTCCACGCGGCGCTGCGCGGTACCGAACTGCACAACCTGTACGGCCCGACCGAGGCCGCGGTCGACGTCACCTACTGGCCGTGCCCGCCGAATCCGGATTCCGTGCCCATCGGCTCCCCGGTCTGGAACACCAGGACCTACGTGCTGGACGCGCACCTGCAGCCGGTGCCGCCCGGCGCGGTCGGCGAGCTGTACCTGGCGGGTGTGCAGCTGGCACGCGGGTATGTCGGCCAGCCGAGGCTCACGGCCGATCGGTTCGTCGCGAACCCGTTCACCCCCGGTGCGCGGATGTATCGCACCGGCGACCTGGCGCGCTGGCAGGTCGGGTCCGATTCCGAGCGCGGCGTGCTCGAATACCTGGGCCGCACCGATTTCCAGGTCAAGATCCGCGGTTTGCGCATCGAACTGGGCGAGATCGAATCGGCGCTGCTCGCCGAGCCCGGCATCGCCCGCGCGGTCTGCGTCGCGCACGCCGGTCGCACGGGTGACGAACTCGTCGCCTACGTGGTCGCCGCACCGGGGGAATCGGGGCGATCGAAGGAAACCGGCGCCATCGACACGGCCGCCGTCGTCGCCGCCCTGCGCCAGACCCTGCCCGGCTACATGGTGCCGTCGGTGGTGATGGAACTCGACGAACTGCCGCTCAGCGCGAACGGCAAGATCGATCGCAAGGCACTGCCCGCGCCCGTGGTCACCGTCCGCTCGCATACGGTCGCCGAACAGCCCGCCACCGAACTGGAGCGCTCCCTGGCGGCGATCTTCGCCGAGGTGCTCGATCTGGACGAGGACGCGATCGGCACCGGTGACAGCTTCTTCGACCTCGGCGGCAACTCGCTCGTCGCGGCGCGTGCGGTGTCGCGGATCAACGCGACCCACGCCACCGGAATCACCATCCGCGATCTGTTCGAGGCCGCGACCATCGCGGGACTGGCCGAACTGCTCGCCACCCACACCTTCGACACTGTCTCACCGCGCCTCGTCCCGATGAACAGACCCGAGCGGGTGCCGTTGTCGCTGGCCCAGCAGCGGCTCTGGATCCTCAACCGTTTCGCCGAACACGCGGCCGCCTACAACATGCCGCTCGCGGTGCGCCTGGAAGGGCCCGTCGATATCGAGGCGTTGCGCGCCGGGTTGACCGATGTGATCGAACGGCACGAGAGCCTGCGCACGACGTTCCCCGAATCGGCCGATGGCCCCTACCAATTGGTCCACCCGACCGCGGAGATCCCGCTCTCCCTCGAACCGGTCGATGCCGACGGCGCCGACGCCGTGGCGCTCGCGACCGAATTCGCCGGATTCGGTTTCGATCTGCGCGGACAGGCGCCGATCCGGGTCGCGCTGTGGGCGACGGGGCCGAATCAGTACGTATTCCTCGTGGTGCTGCACCACATCGCGGGCGACGGCTGGTCGATCGCCCCGCTGGCCCGCGACTTGATGGTCGCGGTCGCCGCGCGCGCCCGCGACGCCGCACCGCGGTGGAGCCCGCTTCCGGTGCAGTACGCCGATTTCGCGCTGTGGCAGCGGGAACTGCTCGGCGACGAAAACGATCCGTCGAGTGCGCTGAGCAGGCAGCTCGCGTACTGGCGCACCGAACTGGCCGGGCTGCCCGATCAGCTCGATCTGCCACTCGACCGTCCGCGTCCGCTGCGCAGGACGACGGGGGGCGGCACGGTCGGATTCACCATCTCCGCCGAAACACGCAGGGCCGCGGGTGAACTGGCCGCCGCACGCGGTGTCAGCATGTTCATGGTGCTGCACGCGGCACTCGTGACCCTGCTGTCGCGGCTGTGCGCGTCGACCGATATCGCGATCGGCACCCCGATCGCGGGCCGCTCCGATCCGGCGCTGGACGAGCTGGTCGGCATGTTCGTCAACACCCTGGTGCTGCGCACCGAGGTCGAGTCGGCCCGTGGCTTCGACCGGATGCTCGACGTGGTCCGCGAAACCGACCTGAACGCCTTCGCCAACGCCGATGTGCCCTTCGACCGGCTGGTCGAGGTCGTCAACCCGGAACGCTCCACCGCGCGCCATCCGCTGTTCCAGGTGATGCTGTCCTACGACCGGACACCGGAGATGCGCGTCGACCTGCCCGGTGTGCGCACCGAGGTGCTCGAGCTGGATTCGGCGATCGCCAAATTCGATCTCCAGCTCGAAGTGCGCGAGGACGCGACCGACGGCCCGATGCACGCCGAATTCGGCTATGCCACCGATGTTTTCGACGAGGAGACGGTCGCGTCCTTCGCGCGCCGATTCGTCGCCGTCCTCGATGCCGCGGTCGCGGCGCCGCAGGTTCCCGTGGGCGACATCGATCTCCTCGACCGCCGCGAGCGCGCCAAGCTGGTACCCATCGCCGGTGGTCCCGGCGAGCCGCCGGTCACCCTGGCCCGCATGCTGTCGGAAACGGCCGAGCGCATGCCCGAGCGGGTGGGCGTGCGCTACCAGGGGCGCGACACCACCTACGGCGAGCTGGACGCCATGTCCAACCGGCTGGCACGCGTGCTCATCGATCACGGCGCGGGCCCCGAGGTCGTCGTCGCCGTCGCACTGCCGCGCAGCCTCGACTCGATCCTCGCGATCTGGGCGGTCGCCAAGACGGGAGCGGCCTACGTCCCGATCGATCCGAGCTATCCCGCCGAACGGATCGGCCACATGATCGCCGACTCCGGCGCCATGCTCGGTCTGACCGTCGCCGATTCGCTGATGGCCATGCCCGCCTTCCCCGACACCCACGGCAAACACCGCAACACCTCCCTGGACTGGCTGGTGCTCGGCTCGAACGCGCTGGCGGGCGAACTGGCCGAATACACGACGGCGCCGGTCACCGACGCCGAGCGGCACTACCCGCTGCGCATCGGCCATCCCGCCTACCTCATCTACACCTCGGGGTCGACCGGCAAGCCCAAGGCCGTAGTGGTGACCCACGGGGGTATCGCCTCACTCGCGCGCGAGCAGATGTACCTGTTCGGCGTCACGGAATCAGCACGCACACTGCACTTCTCGTCGCCCAGCTTCGACGCCTCCGTACTGGAGATGCTGCTCGGTTTCGCGGCGGGCGCCACGATGGTGGTCGTTCCTTCCGGTATCTACGGCGGTTCCGAACTCGCGGACGTGCTGCGCCGCGAGCGGATCAGCCACGCGTTCATCACCCCCGCCGCACTCAACACGGTGCCCGACGACGATCTCGATGATCTCCAGGTCGTCATCGTCGGCGGCGAGGCCTGCTCGGCCGAACTCGTGCAGACCTGGTCGGCGCGCCACCGCATCCACAATATGTACGGCCCCTCCGAGGCCACGGTCGCCGCGACCGCGTCGCGAGCGATGGTGCCGGGCCTGCCGGTGCCGCTCGGCCTGCCGGTGCGCGGCATGCGATTGTTCGTACTCGACGCGAGGCTGCGGCCGGTGCCGCCGGGAACACCCGGCGAGCTCTACCTGTCCGGGTCCGGCCTGGCGCGCGGCTATCTGGGCCGCAACGGGCTGACCGCACAACGCTTTCCGGCGAATCCGCTCGGACGGCGCGGCGAACGGATGTACCGCACCGGTGACCTGGTGGTGATCGATCACACCGGGCATCTGCGCTTTCTCGGCCGAGCCGACGATCAGGTCAAGATCCGTGGTTTCCGGATCGAACTCAGCGAGATCGACCATGTGCTGCGCGCGCATCCGGGGGTGCAGTTCGCGCTCACCATCGTGCACACCGACGAGCACGGCCAGCCCCGCCTCGCGGCCTATGTCACCGCGGACGACGGCGTCGACGCGATCGCCGTCGCCGATACCGCGCGTGCGCGGCTGCCCGGATACATGGTGCCCGCGTCGATCACCGTGCTCGACGACATGCCGGTCACGCCCGCGGGCAAACTCGACCGCAAGGCGTTGCCGGAGCCGGTCTTCGTCGCGATCGGCAGTTCGCGGGCACCGGAATCGGCCGCGGAGTTCCGCGTCGCCGCCGTCTTCGGCGAGGTGCTCGGCAGGCCGGTCGAGGGCGCGGAGGACAGTTTCTTCGACGTCGGCGGCAACTCGCTGCTGGCCACCCGCCTCGCCGCCGCGCTGCACACAGAATTCGGCGTCGATCTGCCGGTGCGGGAGATCTTCGAGGAGCCGACCGTGTCCGGGGTGGCCAGGCGGATAACGGAAGCGCCCCGGACGCAACGGATGGCGCTGGCGGTACACACCCCGCGCCCGGGACGCCTTCCACTGTCGCTGCCGCAGCAGCGACTGTGGTTCCTCAATCGATTCTCACCCGAATCGAGCGCCTACAACATCGCTTTCGTCATTCGCATCGATGGTGAACTCGATATCGACGCGCTCGGCGCCGCGCTGACCGATGTGGTCGACCGGCACGAGGTGTTGCGGACGATGTTCCCCGAGGACACCGAGGGGCCCCAGCAGGTCGTACTGCCGATCTCCGAGGCCGCGCCCGTCCTGCACCCGATCACGACCGACGACGAGGGCGCGCAGCGGGCACTGCACACCATGGCGCGCAGCGGATTCGACCTCACCCGCTCGACACCGCTGCGTATCTCGTTGCTGCGCACCGCATCCGACCGCCACCTGCTCGGCATCGTGATCCACCACATCGCCGCCGACGGGTGGTCGCTCGGTCCGCTGACCCGCGATCTCGCGGTCGCCTACGCGGCACGGCAGGGGGGCGCCGCGCCGGTCTGGGCGCCGCTTCCTGTGCAATACGCCGACTTCGGGCTGTGGCAGCGGGCCTGCCTGGGCGACGAATCGGATCCGGCGAGCGTCGCGAGCACACAGCTGGAATTCTGGCGCACCGCCCTCGCCGACGCGCCGGAGGAACTGCCGCTGCCCTACGACCGTCCGCGCCCGGCGCAACCGACGCACGCGGCGGGTTCGGTACGGCTGTCCGTCCCGGAGCCGGTGCGACACGGCCTGACCCGGCTGGCCGCCGAACAGGGCGTCAGCATGTTCATGGTCCTGCGTTCGACCCTGGCGGTCCTGCTGCGCGTCGTCACCGGCGGCCGCGACGTCGTGATCGGCACGCCGGTCGCGGGCCGCACCGACACCAAACTCGACGAGCTGGTCGGCATGTTCGTCAACACGCTGGTGCTGCGCTCCGATGTCGATCCCGACAGCTCCTTCGCCGCGCTGTTGAAGACCGATCGCGACACCGAACTCGCGGCCCTGGCCCACGCGGACCTCCCCTTCGAACGGGTCGTCGACGAATTGGGCAAACAGGCGGGCACGGGTAGCCGTCCGCCGCTGTTCCAGGTGGCGCTCACCGTGGACGACAACCCGGTGCCGTCGCTGCGTCTGCCGGGACTGGCGTTGCGCGCCGAGGAACTCGATATCGCGCTGGCCAAATTCGATCTCGAACTGCGTGTCACGAGCACCGGTGACCAGGCCGACCACGCGCTGGGATTCGAATTCCTCTACGCGGCCGAACTCTTCGACAACGCCACGATCGAGATACTGGCCGATCGCTTCCTGCGGGTGCTGTCGGCGGTCACCGGGAATCCGCGGGTGCTCATCCGCGATATCGACGCCAGGACCGAACAGGAACGCCGAACGCTCGCACCGGCTTCGGGCGGCCCGACCGTGCCCCCGCGCACACTCGCCGCCTACTTCACCGGAACCGCGCAGCGGTATCCGCAGCGCACCGCGGTCGTCTTCGCGTCCGCCGACGGCGAGGCACTGACCTACTCGGAGCTGGACCGCCGTTCGAACAGCATGGCGCGGGCCTTGATCGCGCGTGGCCTCGGCGCGGGCGATCGGGTGGCGCTGGGCCTGACCCGTTCCATCGAATCCGTCGTCACGATGCTGGCCGTCACCAAATCCGGCGCGGCGTTCGTCCCGGTCGACCCGAAGTACCCGGCCGACCGGATCAGGCACATGCTGACCGATTCCGGCTGCCTGGTCGGTCTCACCGATTCGACCTACGCCGACACCTTGCGCGCCGCGGGGCACGAACCGGGGACGACGGGCCCGGTCACCGACTGGCTGTTGCTCGACGAGCCGGGATTCGCGGCCGAACTCACGGCCCGTGACGGAAGCACCATCGAGGACGGCGAGCGTCTGCGCCCGGCCAGGATCGCCGATCTCGCGTACCTGGTGTACACCTCGGGTTCCACCGGCAAACCCAAGGGCGTCGCGGTCACCCACGCCGGGTTGTCCAATCTCGCCGACGAATTCAGCGAACGTCTGGACGTGGGACCGTTCGCGCGCACACTGCACTTCTCGTCGCCGAGTTTCGACGCGGCGATCCTGGACCTGCTGCTCGCGCTCGGCGCGGGCGCCGCGATGGTGATCTGCCCACCGGATATCTTCGGCGGCGACGAACTGGCCGAACTGCTCGAGGGCGAGCGGATCACCCATACGTTCATGACACCCGCCGCGCTGGCCACCATCGACCGCGATCGCTGGGAACTGCCGCATCTGCGCTCGCTGCTCATCGGCGGCGAGGCGTGCAGCCCCGATCTGGTGGCTCGGTGGGCGCCGGGCCGCAACCTCTTCAACGGGTACGGGCCGACCGAGACCACGGTCGTGGTCACCATGGCGCAGGTGGACGTCGGCCTCCCGATCACCATCGGTTCGCTGGTGCGCGGCGCGCACGCGGTGATCCTGGACGAGCGGATGCGTCCGGTGCCCGTCGGCGTCCCGGGTGATCTGTACCTGGGCGGACTCGGTGTGTCACGCGGCTATTTCGAGCGTCCCGCGCTGACCGCGGGCCGTTTCGTCGCCGACCCGTACGGGCCCGTCGGCGCGCGGATGTACCGCACCGGCGACGTCGTGCGCTGGGACTCGGCGGGGGAGATCGTCTACCTCGGCCGCAGCGACCACCAGGTGAAGATGCGCGGATTCCGCATCGAACTCGGCGAGATCACCTCCGCGCTGAGCGGACACCCCTCGGTCCGGTTCGCGCACACCGAGGTCCGCCGGATCAACGACGCGGACCGGATCGTGTCCTTCGTCCACCCGACCGACGAAGCGGCCGGGATCGACATCGACGCGGTACGCGCGCATGTCGCCGGACTGCTTCCGGTCCATATGGTTCCGGCCGCGATCACGCTGCTCGACCGGATTCCGCTGACCCCGACCGGAAAACTGGATATCGCCGCCCTGCCCGAGCCGACCTTCGGCGCCGCGCGGTCGGCCCGTGAACCCGCGACCGAGGCCGAGCGGCTCGTCGCCCGCATCATGGGCGAACTGGTCGGCGCGCAAACCGTGAACGCCGACGACAGCTTCTTCGAGATCGGTGGAAACTCGCTGCTGGCAACACAATTCGTCGCCAGGCTGGCGGCGGCCACCGATACCAGGATCGAGGTGCGCACGGTCTTCACCTCGCCCACCGTCGCCGAGATCGCCGCGCTGCTCGATCCGTCGACGACGGCGCGGGCGGAGGAGGAGCAGCGGGAGACCCGTCGCGACGATCGTCCGGCCCTGGTCCGCCGGGTCCGCCCGGAGCGCATCCCGCTGTCGGCGGCGCAGCAACGACTGTGGTTCCTCAACCGCTTCAACGACGGGGACGATTCCGATCACGCCGCGGGCGCGTACAACATCCCGGTCGTGCTGCGGCTGCGCGGCGCGCTCGACGCGCGGGCGCTGGTCGAGGCACTGCACGCGGTGCAGCGCAAACACGAGACGCTGCGCACGGTGTTCCCGGAGATCGCGGGCGCACCCGTGCAGCAGGTACTCGATCCGGTCGACGCGGCGATCACGCTGTCGCGCGTCACGGTCGCGGCCGACCGGGTCGTCGACGAGGTGCGTCGAGTCGCCTCGCCCGGATTCGACCTCGCCGACACGGTGCCGGTGCGAGCCGCGCTGATCACCGTCTCCGAGGACGCCTATGTCGACGCCGGGGTGGGTTACGAGCACGTGCTCGTGCTCGTCGTGCACCACATCGCGATGGACGGCTGGTCATTGGAACCCCTGGCCGCCGACTTCGTCGAGGCGTACAGCACGATCGTCAGCGGCGCGGAACCCGCGTGGCTCGCGCCGGAGGTGCAGTACGCCGATTACACCCTGTGGCAGCGCGACGTACTCGGCACCGAGGACGATCCCGATTCGGTGATCAGCAAGCAACTCGCCTACTGGCGCGAGACCCTCGCCGACAATCCGGAACTGCTGAGCGTGCCCGCTGACCGACCGCGTCCGCCGGTGCCCTCCTACCGTGGCGGCATCGTGGAATGCCCGATCGACGCCTACACCCACCGGGAACTGCAGACGGTCGCCAATGCCAACGGCGTCAGCATGTTCATGGTGCTGCACACCGCGCTGGCGGTGCTGTTGCACCGGATGACCGGGGTGGACGACATCACCGTCGGCACCCCGATCGCGGGGCGCGGACATCCCGCGCTCGACCGCATGATCGGCATGTTCGTCAACACGCTCGTGCTGCGCACGCGGGTACGCCCCGACGCGCCCTTCACCGATCTGCTCCGGGCCGTGCGCGATACCGACCTCGACGCGTTCGCCCACGCCGACCTGCCGTTCGAGCGCATGGTCGAGGTGCTCAATCCCGCGCGGTCGCGTTCACACCATCCGCTGTTCCAGGTGATGCTCTCGGTGCAGAACCAGCCGGTCGGCGCGGTCGAACTGCCGGGTCTGCGCATCGAGGCCGGCGATGTCGACACCGGCATCGCCAAATTCGATCTGCAGTTCACGCTGACCGAATCGCACAGCTTCACGGCGGGTCAGCGGCAGCCCGACGGTATCAACCTGGCGGTGAACTACGCCGCCGATCTGTTCGACGCCGCGACGGCGCACCGGCTCGCCAAGCGGCTGGCCCGCCTGCTGAGCGCGGTGGCGGCCGGTCCGGCCACACCGGTCGGCGATCTGGAACTGCTCGACCCGGCCGAATGGTCGGGGCTGGCCCCGGTCAGCGGCGCCGAGGCGGATCGACCGCTCACCCTGCCCGCGGTCTTCGCGGCCGCGGCCGCGGTCGATCGCGACGCCGTGGCACTGCGGTCGCACGGCACCAGGATCACCTACGACGCGCTCGATCGCTGGACCAACCGGCTCGCCCGCGTACTGATCGGCTACGGCGTCGGTCCGGAAACCCTGGTGGCGCTGGGCATTCCGCGCTCGGTGGAATCGGTGGCCTCGGTACTCGCCGTCGCCAAGGCGGGCGCGGCGTTCGTCCCGGTCGATCCGCTCTACCCGGCCAGTCGGATCAATCACATGCTGTCGGATTCCGGTGCGGCACTGGGCATCACCCTCGCTGACTACCGTGACGAACTGCCCTCCGACGACGCCGAGTGGATCGTGCTCGACGACAACGATTTCCGCGCCGCGGTCATGGCCGCCTCCGACGCGCCGATCACGCAGGCGCACCGGGTCACCGAGTTGCGGGTCGAGAATCCCGCCTACGTGATCTACACCTCCGGCTCGACCGGCACCCCGAAGGGCGTCGTCGTCACCCACGGCGGGCTGTCGAATTTCGCCGCGGAGACCGCGCAGCGTTTCGACGTCCGGCCCGGTTCGCGTGTCCTGCATTTCGCGACGCCGAGTTTCGACGCCGCCATGCTCGATCTGCTGCTGGCACTGGGCGGCGCGGCCACCCTGGCGATCACTCCGCCCGGCGTGGTCGGCGGCGCCGATCTCGCTCGCGTCTTCATCGAAGAGCGAATCACCCACGCCTTCATCACCACCTCGGCGCTCGGCACCGTCGACCCGGCCGGTGTCACGGAACTGGCGCACGTACTGGTCGGCGGAGAGGCGCTGCCGCCGGATCTGGTGACCCGCTGGGCGCCGGGACGCAATCTCTACAACGTGTACGGCCCGACCGAGACCACGATCGTCACGGTGATCGGTCAGCCGCAGGTGCCCGGTGGTCCGATCACCATCGGCGGCCCGATCCGCGGCGTCGGCGCCACCATCCTCGACGCGCGCATGCACCCGGCCCCGGTCGGTGTGACCGGCGAACTGCATCTGGCGGGTAACGCGCTCGCCCGCGGCTACCTCAACCGGCCCGGATTGACCGCGCAGCGGTTCATCGCCAACCCGTTCGGCAAGCCCGGCGAGCGGATGTACCGCACCGGTGACCTGGTGCGGTGGTTCGCCGGTGCGCGGCAGGCGCCGATGACGCGCGATCTCGCGCACGCCGCCGAGGAGGAACGCGCGATGCCTCGGGCCCGCGAGATCGAGTACGTCGGGCGTACCGACCATCAGGTGAAGATCCGGGGCTTCCGGATCGAACTCGGCGAGATCGACACGGCGCTTTCGCGTCACGATGCTGTTGAATTCTCGACCACCGTCGGCCATCGCACACCCGCGGGCGTCACCGCTCTGGTGGCGTATGTGAAACTTCGTCGCGGCAGCGGGGTCGCGGTCGCCGAACTCGTGTCGCACGTGTCGGCGCTGGTGCCGAATTACATGGTGCCGCAGTCGATCATGCTGCTGGACGAGGTGCCGCTCAGTCCGGTCGGCAAACTCGATCGCAAGGCGCTGCCCGAACCCGTCTTCAGCGCGACCGGCGGCTACCGGGCACCGAGCACGGCGACCGAAGCGGTGTTGTGCGCGGCGTTCGCCGAGGCGCTCGGCGCGGAGACCGTCGGCGTCGACGACGGCTTCTTCGAACTCGGCGGCAACTCCCTGCTGGCCACCAAGGTGGTGTCGTCGGTGCGCGAGGCCGGAATCGAACTGTCGGTGCAGATGATGTTCGGCGAGGCCACCCCGGCCGCGATCGCCGCCAGGATCGACGGCGACATCGATCCGGCCGTGGCCATGGCGGCGGCCCTGGCGCCGATGCTGCCGATCCGACCCACCACCGGATCGTCGCGGGCGCCGCTGTTCTGCGTGCATCCCGCGATCGGGTTGTCGTGGTGCTACTCGGGTCTGCTCGCCCATCTCACCCCGGACCGCCCGGTGTACGGATTGCAGTCCCCGCACGTGGCGGGGGAGCCGGGATTCGGGTCGATCGTCGAAGCCGCCGGACACTACGTGGACAGGATCAAGTCGATCCAGCCGTCCGGCCCCTACCACCTGCTCGGCTGGTCGCTCGGCGGTCTGATCGCCCACGAGGTGGCGGTGCAGTTGCAGCGGGCCGGAGACGAGGTGGCGATGCTGTCGATGATGGACAGCTACCAGCTCTCCGACGAACTGCTGGAACACGCGATCCCAGGCGTCGCCGAAATCGTCGCGGAATTCGGCAGCGACCTGCTCGACGGCGGCGAACTCGATCCGGGGATGGATCTGCGCGCGGCGGCGGATCTGCTCCGCTCGCGGCCGGGCCCGTTCGCGGCGCTCACCGTCGACCATCTGGAAAGGCTGTACGAGGGATACGCCAACGGCACGGTGCTCGCGCACGGTTTCCGTCCGCGCACCTTCGTCGGCGACCTCGTCTTCTTCAGCGCGGCGGACGACGAGATCAATCGGGCCGATCCGGCCCGCCGGGCGACGGCGTGGGAGTCCTTCGTCACCGGGACCGTCCACGATCACCCGCTCCCGTGCCGCCACGCGGCAATGACGACCCCCGAATCGCTCGCTGTCATCGGTCCGGTGCTGCACCGGCATCTGGACGGCGCCGCCGGAACCGCAAAGGACAGGTGAGGTGCGCTCATGAGTTTCGCCGTAGAAGTGCAGGGACTGTCGAAGAATTTCGGCAAGGTCCGCGTACTCGACGATATCGACCTGCAAATCCCCGCGGGCACCGTCATGGGCCTGCTCGGACCCAACGGCGCCGGTAAGACCACGACCGTCCGGATCGTCACCACACTGCTCGCGCCGTGCGCGGGATCGGTGCATGTGGCCGGTGTCGACGTCCTGCGCGATCCGGCCGGAGCGCGACGGCGTATCGGGCTCTCTGGCCAGTACGCCGCGGTGGACGGCAACCTGACCGGATACGAGAACCTGCGCATGGTTTCCCGGCTGTACGGCATGTCGCAGCGGCAGGCCTCGGCGCGGGCGGCCGAACTGCTCACCGCCTTCGGCCTCGACCACGCGGCGCATCGCCGCGCGGGCACCTACTCCGGAGGTATGGCGCGCCGCCTGGACCTGGCGGGCGCGCTGGTGGCCCGGCCCGCCGTGGTCGTGCTCGACGAGCCGACCACCGGACTCGATCCACGCGGACGCCTCGATATGTGGCAGGTCATCGGTGATCTCGTCGACGACGGCACCACCGTGCTGCTGACCACCCAGTACCTGGAAGAGGCCGATCTGCTGGCCGACCGGATCACCGTCATCGACAAGGGCAAGGTCATCGCCAGGGGTTCGGCCGACGAGCTGAAGACCTCTATCGGCGGCGACCGGCTGACCGTCACCCTGGCCGCCGGTCAGCGGATGGCGCCCGCGTTGCGGGTACTCGCCCAGGTCGGGGTCGGCGAACCGCTGCACGAGCCGGGCACCGACGAGGCGTCGGTGGTCGTCGGCGACGGATCGCGCACCATGGTCGAGGCGCTGCGCAGACTCGACGACGCGGGCGTGTGCGTCCTCGACGCGAATGTGCACCGGCCGAGCCTGGACGACGTATTCCTTTCTCTCACCGGAACTCCCGCCGACGACGCGGTCGCGCGGGAACCGGAAACCGATGACGTACAAGAGGAGATCATGTCGTGAGTGTCGCCGGTACCGTCGTGAAAGACGAAGCGCCGCGCGCGGATTCCGCCGTCGATACGGCGAAGACGCGGGTGAACACCGAGATCACCGCGCCGCGCGTGCGGGTCTTCCGTGACAGCGCGATCGTGGCCTACCGCAATCTGCTGACGATCCTGCGGGTGCCGACGCTGCTCGTGACCGCGACGATCCAGCCGCTGATGTTCGTCTTCCTCTTCGCCTACATCTTCGGGGCGTCGCTGGGCGGCAGTCAGTACCGCGAATTCCTGCTCGCGGGCATCTTCGCGCAGACCGTCGCCTTCAACGCCGCGTTCACCACCGTCGGTCTCGCGGGCGATCTGCATCAGGGCATCATCGACCGCATGCGCACGCTGCCGATGTCACGGCTCGCGGTGCTGATGGGACGCACGCTGTCCGATCTGGTGGTCAACATCTTGAGCTTGATCGTCATGGTCGGCTGCGGCTACGTGGTCGGCTGGCGGATCAACGGCAGTGTCGCCGACGCGGCGCTCGCCTTCGGCGTCATCCTGCTCTTCGCGTTCGCGATGTCGTGGGTCGGTGCGCTGACCGGGCTGATGTCGCCCACCGTCGAGGTGGCGCAGAGCGCGGGGCTGATCTGGTTGTTCCCGCTGTCGTTCATCTCCTCGGCGTTCATCTCCGCCGAGACGCTGCCGGGCCCGCTGCGCACCATCGCCGAGTGGAATCCGATCACCGCGGTCGCGGGAGCCGGACGCACACTCTTCGACAACGGCGCGCCGCCCACCTTCACACCCGCCAGCGGGTGGGCCGCCGATCACTGCGTCTCCTATGCGATCGCCTGTTCGCTGGTGATCCTGGCCGTCGCCGTGCCGCTTGCCCTGTTGCAGTACCGCAAGGTCGCCAGTCACTGATCGTCCGCCGAGGTGACGGGCGGAGGCGTCCGAATACGAGAAAGGCCGCGTCCCCGAGGGGAGCGGCCTTTTTCCGACTGTCTACCGACGCCGGACGCGATCAGACGCGGCGACGAGTCTTCAGCAGGTCGAGCCGCTCCTTGAGCAGCTCCTCCAACTCGTCCTTGCTGCGACGCTCGAGCAGCATATCCCAGTGTGTGCGCGGCGGCTTGACCTTCTTGGTCTCCTGGGTGGTGCCCTCGAGCAGGATGCCCTCCTGGCCGTTGCGGCACAGCCAGTTCGGGGGGATCTCGGCATCGTCGGCGAAGGGAACGTCGAATTCCTCGCCGTTGTCGGTGCGGTACCGGGCGATCCGACGCGGCGCCAAGTCGTGGTCGCGATCGGTCTCGTAGCTCACCGCTCCGAGCCGACTGCCCCGGAGTACGCGATCTGCCATGGTGTGCCTCTCCCTGTGTGCTCGAGTCCGTGTTGCGTTGCGGGTCGTGTTCGGACGAGCACGTCGCGCGCTCACCGGACCTTCGGTACAACGAACGGGTCTGCCTGAATAGTTCCCGCCCCGGCGACGGTGAACCGTGCAATTGTAGTGGTCGCGCCCCGTTCGTGTGCACTCGCCCCGGGATATGTCCTGGATTGCCAAGCCTCACAACGGCAATTACCACCGCTCCCGCGCGCGGCGCTATCGTGTGCGACGTGCCACACACGCCCAGGTCAGGCAATGCCACCGCTCAACGTCAACTGTCCTGCCTGTGGTGCGGGCGCGAAATAGTCGAATCGGAGGCAGGCCGCCGTCGCCGGTACTGCAGGCAGTCGTGCCGTCAGCGCGCCTACGAGAATCGCAACAGCCTCAAGGGGACCGGCATTCCGGACGATTCGGTCGTGCTCAGCGCCCAGGAGGCCGCGGACCTGGCCGATCGCTGGTTCGCGGCGCGCTGCGCGGCCGAGGACGTCGCGATCGCGATCGAGGAGGGCGCCGAACACGCCGAACTCGCCGCGTTGAGCAAGACCCTGCTCGAACTCACCCGAGAGGCCGAACGACTGCGCTGAGCGCGGGCGCCGTGTCGGGTTCCGCGCGGATCAGGTCGCGACCGCGCAGGTAGACCAGGACCGTCAGTCCCGCGACCACGGCCACCAGTCCGGCGAATACCCCGAGGGTCGTGTCGTCGGGATGTATCAGCGACTGGGCGCGCATCGCCTGCCAGAAGACCAGTGCGAACAGACCCGTATAGCCGAACGCGAGCACGCCGATCAGTTCGGCGCGCGTGCGTTCGGCGCGTAACCAGGGCTGACGCGGTGCCAGCCACGCCGTGACGAGGACGGCGAGCAGCAGTATCTGGATGCCGTGCAGCCCGACGAAATGCGCGATCCTGAGGTCGCCGCCGGTCGTGCTCCAGTGCGTGATCGGCATACCGTCCGCGTCGCGAACGGCCTCGGTGCGGGACGCGGGATCGATCACCGTGTGCCCGGCGACCAATTCGACGACCTGGCCGTAGGCATCGAGCACCCGCTGTTTGCCGGTGAATCCCATCAGATACGCCTGGAACATCCCGAGTGCCGCCAGCGCCATTCCGGCGTGGATCGCGCGCGCGGTCGGCCGGTCGACCAGTCGCTGCCACGAGAGGATGACCACGATGGCGAGGTTCGCCAGGAACAACCCCGGCACGCCGGACATGAAGATCTGCTGTCCGATGACGTTGACCGCGTCGGACTCGGAACCGTTGAAATGGCTGAAGGTGCCGCGCGCGGCCTGCACGACGATGAACCCGACATCGACGACGCCGGTCACCGCGAAGACGGTGCCGAGCCACCAGGTCGCGCGACTGCCGCGGTGCGGCAACGACAGCAACCACGCCAGTGTCAGGCCGTACGCGGCGAAGGCGAACCCGAATTTCAGTGGTTTGACCCAGACCGACTCACCGAGCAGCACGCGGTCGTCGACCAGCGTGCCGAGGAGGGATGCGACGACCAGCGTCGTCATCAGGGCGACCATGGCCAGTAGCGGACGGTGCGGACGACCGCCTCGGGGGATGAGGGCGGGAATGCGGTGATACCGCCCCGGTGCGGAATCCGTTACGGCGGAATCGATATCACTGCTCGGCATAGACCGAAACTAGGAATCGCGCCCGCGCGAAGGCATCCCGCCGCGGGACCATTCGACGGTGATACCGCAGTACTGGTTCGGCGCGCGGGCTACACCGAGGTATCGGATCGGGGCAAGAGACGACGAATGCCCGCGAACGTCGTTGTTCGCGAGCACTCATCAGGGCGCTGAGAACCGCTCGGTGCCTGCTCGCCCCTCATCGAACGCGCGGGCAGTCATCCGGGAAATCAGGCCGGGAATCGGAAGGCGTCGATGCCGCGCTGGGCGAGCCAGGGCAGTGGGTCGATCTTGCCCGCCTCGGGGTCGTGGACTTCGTAGTGCAGGTGCGGGCCGGTGGACTGGCCGCGATTGCCGACCGTCGCGATGATGTCGCCCGCGCGCACTTCCTGGCCGACGGAGGCGAGGATGTCGTTGACGTGTCCGTAGACCCCGACGGTGCCGTCGTCCTGTTGCACGCGCACCCACAGGCCGAAACCGGTGGCCGGTCCCGCCTCGATGACGACGCCGTCGGTGACGGTCGCGATGGGCGCGCCGAGCGGTTCGCCGAAATCGATGCCGGCGTGCATCTCGCCCCAGCGCATCCCGAAGTTGGAGGTCAGGATGCCGCCCACCGGACGGACCGTCTTGGGTCGCGCGGCCTCGACGGCGATGGGGTCCGGTTCGGGGATGCGATTCTGTTCGGCGATGCGGTGCTGGTCCCAGAGTGCGGGGTCGGGAGCCGACTGCGGTATCTCGGGCTGGGCGAAGGCGACGTTCTCGGCCGGTGCGGCGAGGGTGTCGGCGGTGGTGGTGAGCGGGCCGGTCGCCACGGCGGCGTCGGCGCCGTGCTTGTCGGCGCCGATGAGCACGCTGAGTGCGGCGCTGATGACGGCGGACACGGCGACTACGCGAGTCGCGGTGCGGTGACGGCGGGGGAGGTCCGCGCCGGGCCGAAGCGAAGGTAACAGATCGGTCACGGGCATGACTCGAACGTACGGGACGTCTTCCAGGTCGCAGTAATCTTGTGGCTACCATCACGGACCGGTAAAAGCCCAGCTGGAAGGTCACGGCCGGGTAACAGAAATGCCGGGATGGTGGCTTGAGCTGGGAGTTTGCCGATTTGTCGCGAATTGACCAGCGACCTTCCGGTTGGTCACACTCGTTAAGTGCCGACTAATGGAGTGCGCGCGCTGCAAGCCCTCGCCGACCCCACCCGGCGCGCGATCTTCGAGGCGCTGCCCCCGTCACCCCGGTCGGTCGGCGAGCTGGCCGCGGCCATCGGCGTCACCAGCTCCGCGATCTCTCAGCATCTGCGGGTGCTGCGCGATGCCCGCCTGGTCATGGTGCGTGCCGACGGCACCCGCCGCCTCTACTCGCTCGACCCGCGCGGCCTCGGCGACGCCCGCGACTATCTCGAACAGTTCTGGCCGAGCGCCCTCGCCGCCTACGCCGCGGCACTCAGCGAAGCGCGGATCGGCGCGGAGCCCGGGGCCGACGGCTGAACGGCCGAGGCCCGACCGGTCAGCCGACGCGGCGATACGGGGCGCGCCCGGATTCCGTCCCCGGGCCGGTCTGCCGCGCGAGTTGTTTGTCGGCCGCGTCCACGACCTCGTCGACACCGATGCGCAACAGTCCGGCGTCGGGTGTCTGGGCGTCCGGGTCACCGAGCTGTCCCGCCCACAACACCGCGTGCCTGGCGAGCAGATGCTGCGGCGGACCGTTCCAGTGCGGCGGGGTCGGGCCGAACAGCAGTACCGTCCTGGTGCCGAACGCGACGGCCAGACGAGAGACACCGGTATCACCGGAGATGACCAGCGCCGCCTCGGCGACGGTGGCGGACACTTCGATCAGATTCTGCTCACCCGCGAGAACCCGCCCGACCGGCAGTCCGGCGCGCGCGGCGATACTCAACGCCAGGTCGCGTTCGGATTCGTCACCGGTGAGCACCACATCTCGGCCGAGGACGAGCAGGTGACGCACCACGGCGGCGAACCGCTCGGCGGGCCAGCGGCGCGCGGGCGCGCTCGCCCCGACGTGGACGACGACGCAGTCGCGATGACTGATCGTGGACACCGGCGGCAGCAGACCGAGATTGCGCCGGTCCGCGCCGATACCGCCGGATTCGAGCAGGCGGCACCAGCGTTCCACCTCGTGGGTGTCGGTGTGCCACACCGGGCCCGCGAGATCGGGGAACGCCGGATCGCGGTAACTCAGGATGCGCTTGGCCTCGGTTCTGCTCAGCGCGGCGATGCTCTCGGCGTCGGGACCGTGCAGATTGATCGCCAGTTCGGGCGGCGGGCCCTCCCAGCGCAACGCGGCGGGCTCCGAAGTGGGCACCAGGGTGTCCACGGACGCGATGAGGTCGATGATCGGCTTGAGGCGCTGCGGCGCGGCGAGCACGATGTGGTCGCGCGGCTGGGCCCGTCGCAGCGCACGAAGCGCCGGGACCGCGGTGAGCAACTCACCCAGCCCGCGTGCCTGCAGCACGAGTACTACCGCCACCCTCTACTCCTAGCCACCCGAAACCCGTCGACCGCCGCGCCCCGTCGCACCCGGTCGGTGCATACGACGAGAGTCACGAGTGATTACTTCCCCCGGCGCGGATCCGGTAAACGTCGGACGTGGCGGGGCGTCATCGATCGCGCGGGGTCCGCGCGGCGGTAATCTCGCAGGTGACGGCACCTACAGCTGAAGGAGCATTCCATGGTCTCCAGGCTCAATCCGTACATCTCTTTCGGCGAGACCGCGCGCGCGGCGCTCGAGTTCTATCGCGATGTGTTCGGCGGCACGCTGACCGTCAACACGTTCGGCGATTTCGGTGACAAGGAGGCGGAGGGCGCCGATCTGGTCATGCACGGCATGCTCGAAACCCCCGGCGGATTCACGTTGATGGCGGCCGACACTCCGCCCGGCATGGAGTACACGCCGGGCAGCAGTATTTCGGTCAGCCTCAGCGGCGACGACGCCGCCGAATTGCGCGGCTACTGGGAGAAATTGATATCCGGGGGCACCGTCGCGGTGCCGCTGGAGAAACAGATGTGGGGCGACGAATTCGGCATGTGTCTCGACCGTTTCGGAATCTCCTGGATGGTCAACATCTCGGCGGAATCCGCGTAGTCGGGCCGGTCAGAGTGGGAGACACCACTCGGCGAGTTCATCAGCAAATCGTCAGATAACTTTTGCTCCGAGGCATAGCATCGGGGTCATGACCACAAATAGCGTGCTGGAGGGCCCTCTCGCGTCGCTGGCGAAGAGTGCCTGGCAATCGGTTCTGGTCATCGGCGTCCTGTCGGTGATCCTCGGCATCATGATGTTGGTGTGGCCCGGCCCCACCCTGGTGGTCGCCGGCATTCTCTTCGGTATCTATCTGGTCGTGACCGGCGTCCTGCAACTGGTCGCGGCGTTCGGCACCAGCGTGAGCGGGGGCATGCGGGTGCTGCTGTTCGTCACCGGCGTGCTGTGCATCATCGTCGGGATCTTCTGCTTCCGAGACGAACTCGCCTCGATCATGCTGCTCGGCCTGTGGATCGGCATCGGCTGGCTGTTCCGTGGCATCGCGATCCTGATGGGCGCGATCTCGGAGCCGGTGCCGGGTCGCGGGTGGCAGATCTTCTTCGGCATCCTCACGGCGATCGCCGGCGTGGTGCTGATCGTATGGCCGATCACCTCGACGACGACGCTGGTGCTCGTCGCGGGCATCTGGCTGATCGTGCTCGGCGTCATGGAGGTGATCACGTCCTTCGGCATCAGGAAGGACGCGAAGGGTATTCCGGCCGGTGTCTGATCGCCGGTCGTAGCGGGCGCTCCGGCCGGTGATCGATATCGGCCGGACCGTTTGCGCGCACCCGGTCGAAAGCTTCGCCGTACAGCTGCCGACAGTTGTCGGCGATTCGCTGGCTAATGGTTGGCAAATATGCTGTGCTCGCTACGTGAACCAAGTCCACTTGGGGCACGTATTCCACCTCGCCGGACGTCCCACCGTCCAGGACGCGGCGGATGCGCTGGTCTCCCTTCCGAATGGCGCGCTGATCGTCGCCGGCGACGGTCGAATCGTCTACTGCGGTGACAGTGACGACATTCCCGCCGAATTCCGGGGGGACGAGATCATCGATCACCGTCCCGGATTTCTGTTACCGGGTTTCGTCGACACCCACATCCATTTCCCCCAGACCTTCGCGGGCGACGCCTACGGCGGCGGTCAACTGCTCGAATGGCTCGACCAGTGCATCTATCCGGCCGAATCCCGATTCGCCGATCCCGAATACGCGCGGATCGCCGCCGCCGAATTCTGTGCACGGCGCATCGCGGCGGGCACAACGGCCGCGATGGTATTCGGCTCGGCTTTCCGGCACGCCCAGGACGCGCTGTTCGCCGAAACGCATCGCCGAGGTCTGCGCGTGGTCAGCGGCCGCGGCATCCAGACCACCGGCGGCGAATCGGTGGCCCCGCTGCTGATCGACGAACAGGACGTGGTCCGGCTGACGCGCGCGGAAATCGACGCCTGGCACGGCGCCGATACCGGTGACGTCGACACCGCGCTGCTGCACGTCGCGGTGATCCCCCGATTCTCGCTCTCGGTGACCAGGCAGACGCTGTTCGAACTCGGAGAACTGTACGAGTCGGTCCGCGAGCGCGGCGTGTACTTCCACACCCATCTCAACGAGAACAATCGGCCGGGCACCGGCGAGGTCGACACCACCAAGACGGTCTACGGGGTCGATTCCTATCTCGACACCTACGACGGGAGATTCCTGCCCGGGTCGGCGGTGGGCGGACGGAGCATGCTGGGACGGCGCAGCATCTTCGCGCATTCGGTGCACTGTCAGGACAGCGAACTCGCGCGGCTGGCCGCCACCGGCAGTTCGATCGCGCACTGTCCGGTCTCGCAGCAATTCCTGGGTTCGGGGACGATGCCGTGGAAGCGGACGATCGCCGCGGGCGTGAACGTGGCCGTCGGCACCGATTTCGGCGGTGGCGACGAATGGTCGATTCCCCGGGTGCTGTCGGCGGCGTTCAAGGTCCACATCTCCGAACCCGGCGCGGACGCGATATCGATGCATCCGGCGCAGATGTTGTTCACCGGAACGCTGGCCGGGGCACGCGCCCTGGACATGGAGAACCGGTTCGGCAATTTCGATATCGGCAAGGAAGCGGATTTCCTGGTCGTCGATCCGGCGGGAACCCCGGCGCTCGCGGGCAGGCTGACACACGGTGTCCGGGCCGACGATCCGGTCCTGGCCCGGGACCAGACCCTGTTCACCCTGCTCATGGGGATGGACGAGACCGCGATCGCCCGGGTCTACGTGCAGGGTCGTCGGATCGACGACGACTAGCGTGCGCCGATGAACGCGACCGCGGTCACCGTATTCCACCGCCCGGCCGACGCGACGGCGTTCCGTACCTGGCTGGCGCGGCTGGCCGAAATCGCCGCAGCCGCCGACGGATTCGTGGAGGCGTGCCGTGCGGCGGACGCCGAGCCGCCGTTGGAACCGGGATTGAGCGTCACCTTCCGCACCGCGCGGGCGGCCGACGAATTCCTGGATTCGCCGCGCCGGGCCGCGGTGCTGGCCGAGGGGGAATCGCTCGGATTCCACCGTCGCAGCACCGACCTGATCATCGTCGACGGGCAATTGCCGCCACCGGGCGTCGGCGTGTTCCAGCACACGGTGTCGCCGGGCAAGGAATCCGATTTCGTGGCGACCGAAGCGCGACTGGTGACGTTGAGCGCCACTTTCCCCGGATTCGACGGCGCCGCCCTCTTCCACGCCGGCGGCGCGGGTCGCTGGTGTTCGGTGCTGCGGTTCCGGACGCCCGAACACCTGTCGGCGTGGATGCGTTCGGAACAGCGCGCCGCCGCGCTGCCCGCCCTGCGCTCGGAACTCGCCGAGGATTTCTCGGTGGTCGCGCACACCACGCCGTTCGGATCGACCCTGCGCACCGTCGACGGGCAAACCCGCGTGACCCCCACGTGGAAGATCGCCATGCTCGTGCTGCTCGTGCTCTATCCGACGGTCATGACGCTGTCCCGATTCCTCGGGCCGATCCTCGACGCGGCGGGCGCACCGCCCTGGCTTGCCATGTGGCTGAGCCAGATCGTCAGCGTCGCCCTGATGAGCTGGATCCTGTCGCCCGCGGTCGCCGTGTGCTTCCGTCGCTGGCTGGACCCGGTCGACGGTGCGGGCAAGCGGGTCGGCGCGCTCGGCGCGGCGGTCGTCGCCGCGGTCTACGCGCTGACTCTGCTGCTCTTCGCGTCGGTCAAGTGGCTCCAGTACTGGGACTACACCTGAGACGACCATGCCGGGGCAGATCCGCGCTCATCCCGGTTGCCCAGCGGTCGGCCGAATGTCGGTGTCCGCGTTTACCATCCATGGGTGCCAATTTCCCGTGACGCCCTGGTCGGCTATGCCGAGCGCGATCTCGAAGCCGATCTGACCCGATGGTTCCCCGACCGGCCGCCGGTCGAGATCCCCGAGGACACCCGCCCGATCACCGATTTCCGGCGGCGGCTGGCCGCCGAACACGCGACGGCGCTCGGGGCGCTGGATCGTCTCGTGCGTTCGGGCGGCATGCCGCAGGTTCTCGACATCCACGACTGGAGTTACGGTTTCGACTTCGCGGGCAACGACTGCGGAATTCGCGACAGCGACTACGAGACCGAGCTCACCGACGACGACATCTACTCGATCGGCGCGGACGGCGGCGGCAACCTGTACGCCGTGCTGACCAACGGTCAGATCGCCGTCTGATTCCACGAAGAGGAAGTGCTGGAAGGCAATACGCGTTTCGACGATCTCGACGTCTTCCTGTGGCACACGGTCCGCTACCACGCCGTCCGTGCCGGGAAACTCGAGCGCGCCGAGGTGGAAGCGGATTTCCTCGCGCTCGGCCAGGACGGCGCCCTGGTGCCGGAACTCGGACTGCTCCACACCATGTTCCCCAGGGAGCAATTCGCCTGAGCGCGGCCGGATCTCGTATCCTGAGAACACTTCGAGGGTGGGAGCAGGCCGTGAAGCGTTTCGTATTCCTGATCATCGCGATCGTCGTCGCCGCGTCGACACTCGACTACGTCGGATCCTCGGGCTACTACGGGCTGGTCGTGGTGGGCGGGATAATCGCCGCGTTCCTGCTGTTCGAGAAGGCGGTGAGCTGACCGGCGCGAGTGACCGTGCGGGTCGCCCGGCACAGGTCCGGGCGACCGTCGATCACACGCCCGCGTGGGCTTCGGCGTTCGCCACCGCGCCCGGTCGCGCGAATCTGCCCGCGGCGTCGAGCGCGGCGAGCGCCTGGGCGTAGGAGGCGATCAGGCCGGTCTGGAGATAGGGGATGTCGCGTTCGGCGCAGAACTGCTCCACGATCGGCTGAGCCCGGCGCAGGTTGGGGCGCGGCATGGACGGGAACAGGTGATGTTCGATCTGATAGTTCAGCCCGCCCATCGCCGTATCGATGACCGGTCCGCCGATGACATTGCGGGAAGTGAGGACCTGCCTGCGCAGGAAATCCACGGAATTGCCCGGTCGCAGCACTTCCATGCCCTTGTGGTTCGGGGCGAAGGTGCAGCCCATGTAGAAGCCGAAAAGCCCCTGTTGGACGGCGATGAACACCAGGGCGTTCGCCGGTGACAGCACCAGGAAGACCGTCGCGAGATATCCCACGAAATGGGCGGCGAGCAACACGCCCTCCCAGACCCGGTTCGGGATCGGCCAGCGCAGTACCGCCCTGACGCTCGCGAAGTGCAGACTGCCCGCTTCCAGCAGCAGCAGCGGGAAGAACAGCCACGCCTGGTATCGGAAGATGAATCGCCGGAAGGTGCGGTCGGTCCGGGCGCGTTCGCCGGAATAGGCGAGCACACCCATCACATCGGGGTCGGCGCCCTCGGTATTGGGGTGGGCGTGGTGGCGATTGTGATTGGCCACCCACCAGCCGATGCTCAAGCCGATAGCGAGATTCCCCGCGATCGCCCCGAACACGTAATTGGCTCTGCGGTTGGCGAAGATCTGCTTGTGGCCCGCGTCGTGTCCGAGGAACGCGAGCTGGGCGAAGACCGCCGCGAGGAAGGCGGCGACGCCGAGTTGCCACCACGAATCGCCCAGCAGGACGAACGCCGTCCAGCCGCCGACGAACGCCAGCGCCGTCAGCGCGATGCGCCAGGTGTAGTACCGCGAACGCCGATCCAACAGTCCGGCCTCGCGAACACGGCGCAGCAGGACCGAGAATTCGCTGCCACGCGCCTTGGTCCGCGGCCCGGTCGATATCGGTGACTGTTCGTTCGCGTCGTCGCGGTCCTCCGCGACCAGCGCGCTCGTCCCGGCGCCGGAACTCGGCGTCACCCGATCGGCAGTGCTGTCAATTACCACGGGTGGCCTGCACATCCCTATGCGTCATTGTCGGTTCAGGCCGCGACTGTCCCTCCGTCGAGCCTGCGCAGACCCTAGCGGGCCGCGGGAAATACGCAAATCGCACCCCGCGCCTCCGACACCAGTATCCAGCGAATACACCACCGTCGGGTGAACTCCAGGTCGCTCGATGACACATTCCGGTGACGTTTCCGCTGTCGGAGGTCGCCGAGGAGCCCTCCGAACCCGGCGCGGACCCGCTGAGCGCCCTCACCGACCCTTCGGCGGCGCCGTGCCGGGTGACGGCAACGCCACGTCGGCCACCTGGAACAGTCCTTTCCGCTCGCTCACCGTTTCCAGGGTGAAGCGCGCGGATCTGCCGGTGATGTGCAGACAGCCGATCGAATTGCCGAAATGCGGCCCGCTCACCTTGTTCCACCGGACCGGATCCGGGGAGATCCCGCGCCGGTCCGCCAGCCATCGCAACGCCGAGGCGAGCGGTTTCGCCCACGACAGCGCGAACGCGGGGCGCATGTACCGGGGTGGATCGTTGTGCACGGGGGAGCACACCAGTTGCAGCACATCGGATTCGGTCGGATCGGGGTAGCCGGCGCGCGCGGCGTAGCTGTGGTGCACATCCCCCGACAGCACGCAGATCGTGCTCGGTGCGCCGGGCGCGGTGCCGATCCGGTGGATCAGATCCGCGAGTTGTTCGAACGACGCGCGGAACGCGGGCCAGTGTTCGAGATCGGCCGCCTGCCTGACCTTCTCCCCGAGCCGTCCCCGCCATCCGGGCAGACCGGCCGCGCGCTCGTTGAGCGACTGGAAGTGGCTCAGGGAAGGAGGCATCAGCCACGGCAGCGACGATCCGATCAGCAGGTGGTCGATATCGCCCGCGGCGTTGTCCTCGATCCAGGCGAATTCCTCGGCGCCGACCATGAGCCGCTGACCGTCGAGGATGCGGCCGTTGCGGGTATCGATCACCAGCAGGCGGATCCGGCCGAAATCGCGTCGGTAACTCCACCGGGTGGGTTTACGGCCGTCGAGTTCCTTGTCGGCCCGCCCGGCGAAATCCTCCAGCAGGTCGCGCACGTCACCGTCGGCCGCGCTGATCTCGCGGAACAGTTCGTCGTCAGCCAATTCCGCCGGTCCGAAATTGCCGAGATGCTGGTAGACCCAGTACGAGGCGAGTCCGGCGCGAATGCGTCTGTCCCACCACGGTTTCTCCGCCATCTGCGCGCGCCAGGTCAGCGAGGTGTTCCAATCGTCGCGCACATCGTGGTCGTCGAAGATCATCGAGGTCGGCACCGTCGACATCAGCCAGCGGATCTCCGGATCCGACCACGACTCGTGATAGAGCTCGCCGTACTCCCGGAACGAGACCACCTCGTCCCGCGGTTCCTCCTCGCCACGTCGCCGCGCGAGCCATTCCCGCATATGCGGCGTCGGCTCGTCGGCGTAGACCTGGTCACCCAGCAGTACCAGCGCGTCGGGCCACCGATCCTCGGGCAGCAGCTTCATCCGCAACGCGTAGGCGTCCAGCGCGTCGGGGCCGAGTCGGTCGGCCTCCAGCGCGCCGGGAGCGGACTTGGCGGCCCGGCACGAGCCGAACAGGATCGTCTCGACGGTCCCCGTGCGGATACGGCTCGGCGGGAAATCCGACCCGGGTTCCGGCCACACCACCGCCCCGTCGAGACGCACCTCGTACCGGATCGACGCGTCGGGTTCGAGACCGTCGATGACGACCAACGCGAAATGCTGCTCGCCGACCCGGAACGTCCTGGCGCTTCGCCCCAGGATCACCACGTCGCACGAATCGCTCGTTTCCACCCAGACGGTCGCCGATGTCGCGTCGACGTGACGCAACACCGGGCCGAGCACCAACTCCGGCATGTGAACGACGTTACGTCGCCCGGTCGCGCGAGGCGCGGCGAAAGCCGATGCCGGATCGGAGATGACGGAAATGTGACGTCCCCGGGCGGCGGGGACTTTCCGCGCGGGGGAGCTCGTTGTACCGGTAGTCGATATGAGGAGGTCATGTGGCACAGGAATACAACCGGAATCCCGCGGCGGCGGCCCTGTCGCCGGAGCAGTACCACGTCACCCAGGAGAACGGCACCGAACGGCCGTTCACCGGTGAGTACTGGGACAATCACGAGCCGGGTATCTACGTCGACGTGGTATCGGGTGAGCCGTTGTTCGCCTCGGTCGACAAATTCGACAGCGGATCGGGATGGCCGAGTTTCACCAAGCCGATCGATGCCGCGAACGTGGTCGAGAAGCGCGACCTCAGTCATCTGATGGTCCGCACCGAGGTGCGTTCGACCCACGGTGACAGCCACCTCGGGCATGTGTTCACCGACGGGCCGCGCGAGGCGGGCGGGCTGCGATACTGCATCAACTCGGCGGCGCTGCGCTTCATCCGCCTCGACGACCTCGAGGCGCAGGGTTACGGGCAGTACCGGACTATTTTCACGAAGGAGGACGCGTGAGCGAGACGCGGAAGGCGATTCTGGCCGGTGGATGTTTCTGGGGCATGCAGGACCTGATCCGCAAGCGCCCCGGAGTGGTGTCGACGCGGGTCGGCTACACCGGAGGACAGAACGACCACCCCACCTACCGCAACCATCCCGGTCACGCGGAGGCCGTGGAGATCGAGTACGACCCCGCGCGGACCGACTACCGGGCGCTGCTGGAGTTCCTGTTCCAGATCCACGATCCGACCACCAAGGATCGCCAGGGCAACGACATCGGCTCCAGCTACCGGTCGGCGATCTTCTACCTCGACGACGAGCAGAAGAGCGTCGCCCTCGACACCATCGCCGACGTGGACGCCTCCGGCCTGTGGCCGGGCAAGGTGGTCACCGAGGTGACCCCGGCGGGTGCGTTCTGGGACGCCGAGCCCGAGCACCAGGACTACCTGGAGAAGTTCCCGAACGGCTACACCTGCCACTACCCGCGCCCGGACTGGAAGCTGCCCAAGCGGCAGACCACCGGTTCGTGATGTTCCGGTAGACACGAGAACGACCGCGCCACCCGATCGGGTGGCGCGGTTTTTCGTCGGACGCCGTCCATCACCCGTGGCGCGGTGGACGATCCCGGCCGCACCGAAGGCGCCCGGAGTTCGTCGGCGGGCGCTGATATCGTCCGGCCATGCTGATCGACGGGGCGGGGCAGGCCGCGCACGGAGTGGAATCGACCGAGCGCGTGATCGAGATCGTGCGGCGGGATCCCGACGCGTCCGTACTCGACTATCGGAACATCCCGTGGGTCGCCGGAACGCGACGTCCGATATCGCCGGATATGTTGGGGGAGTTGGCTTTTCCCTCTGGAAGGCCGCTGTCGCCGAGTCTTCGGGCGTGGCTGGCCTTCGACACGACATTGCTCGAGCGCCACGGGTGGTTCGACGCGGACGGAGGTCTCGCCCCGCGCCCGCTGGACGAGTTGGTCGACGCGGAACTGGGTCCGCCGTGGGCGTCGGAGTTCGCCCCGCTGGCGCGACGCTTCCCCGAATGTTTCCTCCTGCCGGGCGGTTCGGACTCCCGCCGGGTACTGGCCGTGGGCGATCCCGATTCCACGGGGGAGTATCCGGTGCTCGCCGTCGACGTGGACGATCTGCCGTTCGTCGGCCTCATGTATCCCGGATTCGACGTCTACCTGGCGCACACCGCGGGGTTGTTCACCGCCGAATTCCCGACGTATACGGCCCTTTCCGATCACGAGGTGTACGGCCGCCGCATGCGCGAACACGCGAGGCTGCGATTCGGCGGCGACTCCTGTGCCGAGTGGCCCTTCTGAGGTTGGGCGAGTGAGCCGCCGGGGCAGCGGCGTCCGATTCATTCCCGCGCCCGGCCACGCGACTGTTCCGAGGGCGTGCCGCGCGCCTGACGACGGCTCGCCGCGCGCCAGTCCGGACGGCTCGTCGCGCTCGTTCTCGACGTGGTCCAGCCTCCGATGGCTCGCGACTCGCCTGACAAGGCAGCGCGCCGCGCACTGTACTCGGCGACGGTCACCAACGACTCCGGTTCCGAAGCCCGCCCGGTCTCAGCCGACCTTCGCCCGTTCCGCGACGCTCGCCCCGGCGGGAGCAGGTTCGCCGCCCGGGACCCCTCCGTCCGCCTCGGGCGCCTCGGCACCACCCCGCCCGGAGGCGCCGCGCAGGAACAGCGCGGCCGCGCCGAACAGGACGAGTGTCATCACCAGGTACGCGTTGCGGAACACCACTTCGAACGGCCCGCGGATGTCGAGGACGGTATCCATGCTCGGTCCGAAGTAGTGCAGCAGTCCGCCGGACACCGTGACGCCCGCGCCGACCAGCAGCAGCGGAGCGAGTACGCCGCGACGCCGCACCGCCACCTCGCCGAGGCAGATCAGCAGCGGCGCGACCCACACCCAGTGGTGCACCCAGCTGTACGGTGACACCGCCGTGGTGGTCAGACCGCAGAGCACGACCGCGTGCAGTTCGTATCCCCGCAGCGACAGCCGCCGCGCCAGGTAGAGGCAGAGCGCCGCCACCGCGGCCGCGCCCGCCAGCCACAGCAGCTGGTGGCCGCCGTCGACGCCCACCGCCCTGGCGATCAGGCCGCGCAGCGATTCGTTGGACAGATTCTCCGGCAGCCCGACGCGTGCCGGGTCGGCGAACGCTCCGCTCCAGAAGGTCAGCGAGTCCTTCGGCAGCGCGGCGAACCCGAGCAGGACCGTCGCGGCGAACGAGCCGGTCGCGACGGCGGCGGCCCGGTAGCGGCGGGTGACCAGCAGGTAGAGCACGAAGAACGCGGGGGTCAGTTTGATCCCGGCGGCGATACCGGTGAGGACGCCCTTGCCGCGCGCGGAATCCGGGAGTGCCATATCCGCGAGTACGAGCAGCAGCAGAAGTATGTTGATCTGCCCGAAGCCCATGGTGCTGCGCACCGGCTCACACCACAGCAATATTCCGGCGATCCCGACGCCCGCGAATGCCAGGCGCAGGTCGCGGCGGTAACCGAGCATCCACAGCGCGGCCGAGGACGAGGCCGCGAGCATCGCGAAATTGCCGAACCCGCCCACGAACGTGTAGAGGTCGCCGCGCAGCCCGCCCAACGGGACGAACAGCAGCGCGGCGAACGGTGTGTAGACGAATTCCCACACACCGCGGGTATTACCGAGCAGCGGGGTGTCGTAGACGGAATCGCCGTCCGCGACCCGGTTGCCCGCGATCTGATACACGCTCAGATCCTTGAGGTGCATGAGCACCTGCGGCAGGTCGAGCACCAGTTTCAGGTACCAGCCGCCCGCGATCGCGCCGACGACGAGAATCGCCAGGTACGCGGGGGTGCCGAGGGAACGTCGTCGTGGTGAGTCCGGGGCCGAGACGGTTGCTTCGGCTTCGGCGATCATCGACAACGGCACGCTCACTCCCTGCGTTCGGCTTCTGATTCGCGTTCCCACGCTAGCCGCACGGTGCGTATCGCGACCGCGCGGCGGGGTCTTCGCCATTCTGGCAAACATTCAGCACATTCTCCTGTCCGGTCCTTCACCAAAACTGAATGAATCTCGTAGGAAAGCTTGGTTGTTCTCCACTCGACCGCTGTGCACACTCACTTCGGAGCGCAGAGGCGCGTTCGATTCGAAGATCACGAAGGGAGCGGCACATGAACGTCGGGCATTCCACGTCCTGCCGCTCGTTCTCCCGGTGCGTCCGCTGTGCGGCCGCCCGCTGTTGTCGCTGATCGCCTCGCCCCGCCCCCGTCCGACTGCCGCCTTCGGGCCGTCACCTTCGGTCTGTCACAGCCACCGTCCTTCCTGCCTTCGCGTGGAGTTCGCACGTGAGGTCGATTACCCAGGAGTTCCCCAGATGTCACGAAGTTTGTTCGTCCGAGCCACGGTGCTCGCGACGGCGACGGCGATCGCCGCCGCCGTACTGACCGGATGCGCGGCCTCCGGCAACCGGGTGACCGGGGCCGATGACAGTGCCACCCCGGTGGCGGGCGGCTCGTTGCGTTTCGCCGTGCTCGACGCTCCGGCGAATCTGGACCCGCATTCGGGCAGCTCCTACCCCGAATCGCTGATCACCAGCAATATCACCGACAAATTGACCTACCAGAATCCCGAGACCGGCGCGATCGAGCCGTGGCTGGCGAAATCGTGGGAGATCGACGACCGGCTCACCGAATTCACCTTCCACCTGCGCGACGATGTGACCTTCAGCGACGGAAGCAAATTCACCGCCGATTCGGTCAAGGAGAATTTCGACCTGCTCGGGCGGGGGAACAAGGAACTCGGCATCATTCCGGTCACCGCCTACTGGGTGGGTTACCGCGATACCGTCGTCGTCGACCCGCTGACCGTGAAGGTGAGTTTCGACCGACCGAACGCCGGTTTCCTGCAAGCGCTCTCGCTCTACTTCTCCGGAATCGTCGGGCATTCGACACTGCAATTGCCCAAGGATCAGCGCGGCCTCGCGCGGAATCTCGTGACGACCGGGCCGTTCACCGTCACCGAACACGTCTACCAGCAGAAGACCGTGCTGAAGAAGCGCGCCGGATACAACTGGGCGCCCGCGAGCCGCAAACACAGCGGCGAGGCCTATCTCGACACCGTCGAGATCGACGTCATCCCCGAGGCGGGAGTGCGGACCGGCTCGTTGCGGTCGGGCCAGGTGGACGCCATTCTCGACGTGAACAACACCGACGAGACCCCGCTGCGCAACGAGGGCTATCGCATCGTCCCCCAACTCATTCCGGGGCGCGATATCTCGTTGGATCTCAAGACCGATCTGTTCCCGACCAATGATCGCGCGGTCAGGGAAGCGGTCAAACTCGGCTGGAATCGTGACGCGCTGGCCAAGACGGTGCTGACCGACAGCTACAAGGTGTCGAGTTCGGTGATCTCCTCGCGGGTTCCCGGCTACGTCGATTTCAGCGCGGAATTGAAACAGGATCAGAAGAAGGCCGAGCAGATCCTGGAGTCGGCCGGTTGGACGAAGGGTTCGGACGGAATCCGGGTGGACCGGGACGGCAGGCGACTCGAACTGTCGCTGCTCGGGATCAACAACCTGGTCAACAACAAGCCCGCCTACGAACTGATCCAGCAGGATCTGCGCAAGATCGGCATCGATCTGAAGCTGAACGTGCTGCCCATTCCCGACTACACCGCGGCGGCGACCCAGCAGCAGCGCTGGAATATCCAGGTCGCCAATCAGAGTCGCGCCGATGTGGCGGTACTCGAGCAGGTGTATTCGCCGCAGTACGGCAACATGTCCAAACTCGCGCAGACCGATCCCCTCTACCAGCAGGCGATCACGGCCCTCAGCGCCGTGAGCACAACCCTGGACCCCGGCCGCCGGGCCGCCGCCGCCGAAGCGGCGCAACGGTTCCTGCTGGTGGATCAGGTGCTGACCGTCCCGGTCTACAACCCGGCCCAGGTGACCGCGGCCAGCCCCAAGGTGCACAACATCGGCTACGAGGCGCAGTCGCGCAATGTCTTCTACGACACCTGGATCGAGCCGAGGTAGCCCCCATGGTCCGGTATGTGTTCGCCAAGCTGGGGCAGGCGGTCTTCGTGGTGTGGGGCGCCTACACCGTGACCTTCGTGCTGCTCTACGTGCTGCCCTACGACGCGGTCGACGTGCTGTTCGACCCCACCCAGGGCGATCTGATCACCGAGCAGGACAAGTCGAACGCCCGCGAGTACTACGGGCTGGATCAACATCTGATCGGCCAGTACCTGCACCGTCTGTTCGATGCCGTCCAGGGAGATTTCGGGGCGTCGACCCGCAGCGGTGAACAGGTGTTGCCGCTGATGATGTCGGTGCTCCCGCAGACCGCGGCGCTGGCGGGTTTCGCCCTGGTGCTCGCCGTGGTGATCGCTCTCGCGGTGGCGTTGACGGCGGGCTACACCCGCACCCGCAGGGTCGCGGATCTGGTCGCGAGCCTGCCCGCGGCGGGTGTCTCGGTACCGGTGTTCCTGGTGGGATTGGCGCTGCTGCAAGTGTTCTCGTTCCAGCTCGGCTGGTTCCCGCCGATCGGCAACGACGGGTTCGCCTCGCTGGTCCTGCCCGCGATCACCCTGGCGCTCCCGGTCTCCGCGCCGATCGGGCAGTTGCTGATCAAGAATTTCGATTCGGGATTGCGATCCGGCTATGTCACTGTGTCGGTCGCCAAGGGGGCGACCAGGTTGTGGGTGCTGGTCCGCGAGGTGTTGAAGAACGCGGGACTGCCCGCGCTGACCATCGCCGGTGTCACCTTCGGCAATCTGCTCGCGGGCGCCGTGATCGTCGAAACCGTCTTCTCCCGTTCGGGTCTGGGCAGGCTGACCGAGACCGCCGTTCGCACCCAGGACGTTCCGCTCGTGCAGGCGGTGGTGGTTTTCGCCGCCGTGATCTTCGTGGTGGTGAATTTCGCGGTCGACCTCGTCTACCCGTTGCTGGATCCCCGGCTGCGGACCCGCCTGCGGACAGGGGTACCGGCATGACCGTTCTGGAGATACCCGCCGATACCACCGCCGTCGCCGCCGAGCAGCGGGTGCGCCGGGTGGCGCGCGCGGTCGTCGCGGCGCCGGGACTGACGCTGTCCTGGCTGGTGATCGCGACCGTCGTCGCCTGGGCACTCGCACCGTCCTGGTTCACCGCGTTCGACCCGAACGAAGGCGATTCGGACGCCAGTTTCCAGGCGCCGAGCCCGGCGCACTGGTTCGGCACCGACCGACTCGGCCGGGATCTGCTGGCCCGCACCATCCACGGCACCTCGACCACGGTGAGCGCGACCCTGATCGCGGTCGCCCTCGGTTTCGTGATCGGCGCGTCGATCGGGCTGTTCAGCGGATTCGTCGGAGGTCGGGTCGACGCGGTCGTCATGCGTTTCGTCGACGTGCTGCTCGCGATTCCCGCGCTGCTGCTCGCCATGACGGTGGTGACCGCGCTCGGCTACGGCACCCTCAATATCGCGGTGGCCGTCGGTATCTCGGCGGTGGCCGCGTTCGCGCGGGTGATGCGCTCGGAAGTGCTGAAGGTGGCGCGCAGCGACTACGTCGAAGCCGCCTACGGGTCCGGCGCGGGATTCGGCCGGGTGGTCCTGCGCCACGTGCTGCCCAATTCCGTCTCGGCGGTGCTGTCGCTGGCGGCGCTGGAATGCGGCACGGCGGTGCTCGCGGTCGCGGCACTGGGCTTCCTCGGTTACGGCGCACCGCCACCGGAGCCGGAATGGGGACTCGCGGTGGCCGAAGGCCGAGATTTCCTGGCGACCTACCCGTGGATCTCCATCCTGCCCGGCGTGCTGATCGCCGTAGTCGTGTTGTCCACCAACAGGATCGGCCGATCGCTAGGAGAGTTGTGATGAGCGCGAACGAACCCCTGCTCCGGGTCCAGGATCTGAGCGTGCGATACCGGCCCGGGGCCGACAACGCCGTCGACGGCGTGTCGCTGGTCGTGCGGCCGGGCGAATTCGTCTCCATCGTCGGCGAATCCGGATCCGGTAAGAGCACGACCATCCACGCCGCCCTGCATCTGCTGCCACCCGGTGCGCGAGCACGTGCCACCGCACTCGAACTCGACGGCCGCGACACCACGGGGTGGAACGACCGCAAACTGGCTCGGCTGCGCGGGCCGTTCGTCGGATTCGTGCCGCAGGATCCCGGCACCTCCCTCAATCCCGTCAAACGGGTGGGCACGCAGGTGCTGGAGGCATTGCGGTTGCATCGGCGGATGGCCTCGGGCCCGGGGCGGGAACTGGCCATGGCCAAACTCGAGCTTGCGGGTCTGCCGGACCCGGAGCGCGTGTACGAGCGGTATCCGCACGAACTGTCCGGCGGGATGAAACAGCGCGTGCTCATCGCGATCGCCCTCGCCAACGATCCCGCGCTGCTGGTCGCCGACGAGCCGACCTCGGCGCTGGACGTGACGGTGCAGAAGGTCATCCTCGATCACCTGGCCGGGTTGCGCACCACGCTCGGCCTCGGAGTCCTGTTGGTCACCCACGATCTCGGCGTGGCCGCGGAACGTTCGGACCGGCTGCTGGTGATGCAGCACGGGCGGATCGTCGAGCAGGGGAGTGTCGAACAGATACTCACCGACCCTCGCGAGGAGTACACCCGCAGGCTGGTCGCGACCGCGCCGTCGCGGCACAGCGTGCGATTGCGGCCCAGCCGGAAACGGGGGTCGGTCGCGGTGTCGGAGCCGTCGGGCCCACCGTTGCTGAGCCTGCGGGGGCTGACCAAAACCTTCGGTTCCGCGGGATTCCGCGCCGTCGACGACGTTCGTATCGACGTCGCCGCCGGATCGACCCACGCCATCGTGGGGGAGTCCGGTGCGGGAAAATCGACCGTCGCGCGTATCGCCGTCGGTTTCACCGCGCCCGACAGCGGTTCGGTCTGGTTCGACGGACAGCAGATCAGCGGGCGTTCACGCAGGCAGTGGCGGGTGGTGCGCCAGGGCATCCAGTTCGTCTACCAGAATCCGTACTCCTCACTCGATCCGCGATTCGACGTCGAACAGGTCATCGCCGAACCGCTGGTGACATTCGGTCTGGTCGACGGTCGGGCGCGACGGCGCGAACGGGTGGTCGAACTTCTGGATTCGGTGGCGCTCGAGCGCGCGCACCTGAGCCGCAAACCCGCCGAACTGTCCGGCGGGCAACGACAGCGGGTCGCCATCGCGCGGGCGCTGGCGGCCGGTCCCCGCGTATTGGTGCTGGACGAGGCGGTCTCGGCGCTGGACGTGTCGGTGCAGGCGCAGATTCTGCAACTGCTGGTCGATCTGCAACACGAACAGGGGCTGACCTATCTGTTCATCACCCACGATCTGGGCGTGGTGCGACTGGTCGCCGACGAGGTCACCGTGATGCGCGCGGGGCGTGTCGTCGAATCGGGCGCCGTGGCCTCGGTTTTCGCCGCGCCGGAACACGAGTACACCGAGCGGCTGCTGGCCGCGGTGCCCGGTGTCGGTGCGCGGACGCCCGAACTGGTTCGGGTCTGAGAGCGCGGGTGCCCACCGTGAGAACCGAATGAAATCCACCGCGGGACCTTCGCGCCGCCCGCATCCGAGACGACAGCGACAGGAAGGCGAACCGCCGATGACAGCCGTGGTAACCGAGCGGACCGCGCACGGACTCGACGACGCCGCGTTCACCGCGGCGCTGGCGGTGATCGCCGAACGCGCGGAGGAACACGACCGCACCGGGGCATTCCCGTTCGCGGCCTTCCGCGCCCTGACCGAGATCGGCGCGCCCGCCCTGGTCGTGCCGGCCGAATTCGGCGGCGGGGGAGCGGGGATCGCCGAAGCCGTCGAGGTGATCGAGAGAATCGGCGCCGCCGACCCGTCGGTCGGACTGATTCTGCAATGGAACTACACCAACCACCTGGGGCTGGCGCGTGCCGACAGCCCGTGGCCCGCGGAACTGAAGGAACAGGTGTTCCGCTCGGCGGCCGAGTCCGGCGCGTTGATCAACGGCCTCGCGGTCGAACGCGAACTCGGCAGCCTCTCGCGCGGTGGTCTGCCCGCGACGACCGCCACCAGACTGGCATCCGGCGACTGGCGTATCGACGGCGAAAAAGCCTATGCCACCGGCATTTCGGGCCTGAGCTGGTTCACGGTCACGACGACGACCGCGGAACCGAGCCCTCGCATCGCCACCTTCCTGCTCGACCGCTCCGCCACGAACTGGCGTATCGAGAAGACTTGGAACCACCTCGGACTGCGCGCCTCCGACACCCAGTCGGTGGTCTTCGAGGGCACCGTGGTGCCGCACGCGCGTCTGGTGGAACTGCGCGATCCGGCCGACGGCGCCGGGAAACCACGCAGGCCGGGACGGCAGGCACTGCCGCTGCTGCTGGCCGCGAACTACAACGGTGTCGCGGTCGCCGCGCGGGACTGGCTGGTCCGCTACCTGCACACCAGGGTGCCGACCGCGCTGGGCGCGTCGCTGGCGACGGTGCCGCGCTATCACGATCGGGTCGGCGAGATCGAGGCGTGGATCCAGACCAGCCGCGCGCTGCTTCGCCAAGGCGTCGCCGCGCTGAGCACCGACCCCGACGGTCCGCTGCCGGGGCTGGCCAAACACGTCGCCACCACCACCGCCATCCGCGTCACCGAATCCGCGCTCGACCTGACCGGCAACCCCGGCCTCGATCGGCAGTATCCGCTGGAACGGCACCACCGCGACGCCATGGTCGGCCGAATCCACACCCCGCAGAGCGATTTCGTGCTGGCGAACCTCGGTCGCGCCGCGATCGCGGCGGGCCGTGACCCCCAGGAGAAACAGGTATGACCCGACGGCAGGTCCATCTGAACGTCAATATCCTCAACGCCGGTGTCTTCGGCGGCTCGTGGCGCTTCCCCGGCACCGACCCGGTCGCGAGTTTCACCCTCGACCACTACGTGCGCATCGCCAAGCGCGCAGAGGAGGCGACCTTCGACGCCGTCTTCCTCGCCGACGGTCCCGCGATCCGGGAAGACCTGCGCTACCGGCCCTTCAACAGCCTGGAACCCTCGGTGGTGCTGGCCGCGGTGGCCGCGGCCACCCGTAGGGTCGGGCTGATCGCGACGCTGTCGTCGAGCTACAACGATCCCTACGACGTCGCCCGCCGATTCGCTTCGCTCGATCAGCTCAGCGGCGGACGTTCGGGCTGGAATGTGGTGACGACCGCGGGCACCGAGGCCGCCGCCAATTTCGGCTACGACGCCGAACCCGAACACGCCGCCCGCTACGAGCGCGCGGCCGAATTCGTCGAGGTCGTCCGAAAGCTCTGGAACAGTTGGGAACCCGACGCCCTGCTCGGTGACAAGGCGAATCGCCGCTTCGCCGATCCGGGCAAGATCCATCCGGCCGCGCACCACGGCGCCCGTTTCGATGTCGAGGGCGCGCTCAATGTGCCGCGTTCACCCCAGGGTGAGCCGGTGGTGGTGCAGGCGGGTGCGTCCAAGGACGGGCGCGCGCTGGCGGCGCGGGTCGGCGAGGTGATCTTCACCGCGGCCCAGACCGAGGGCGAGGCCGACGAGTACTACCGCGATATCAAGTCACGCGCGGTGGCGCTGGGACGGCGTGCCGAGGACGTGGTCATCCTGCCTGGACTGTCCACGGTGATCGGCGCGACCGAGGCGCAGGCCGCCGAACGTCGCGAACTGCTCGCCGAACTGGTGCCGCCGGAATACGCGCTGGCCCGGCTGGCGAGCCAACTCGGCGTCGAGCAGGACGCGCTCGCGCTGGACTCGCCGCTGCCGTGGCACCTGCTGGCCGATCCCGACGAGGCGGGCGGATCGCAGACCTTCTACAAGATCGCGCTCGGCCTCGCGCGGCGCGAGAACCTGACCGTGCGGCAATTGCTGCGCCGACTCGGCGGCGGGGCCGGACACCGCATCGTCACCGGCACACCCGAGCAGATCGCCGACGCGATCATCGACTGGGTCGACAAGGGCATCGCCGACGGATTCAACCTGATGCCCGATGTCCTGCCCGGCGGCTTCGACGATTTCGTCGACGGCGTCGTGCCGATCCTGCGTCGGCGCGGTGTCTTCCGCACCGAGTACTCCGGGACCACCCTGCGCGACCATCTCGGGCTTCGCACCCCGGACCATGTCGCGCGTCGACACGAGGGAGCCGCGTGATGAGCCGACGACTACGGTTCTTCGTCAATATCGGCAGCGCCGGATATCACCGGGCCGCATGGCTGGAACCGGGACTGCCCGCCGACGCCTTCATCCGGCTCGACCACTACCGGCGTGTCGCCGAGATCGCCGAGCGCGGCGCACTCGACGGGCTGCTCTTCCCCGATATCCCGGTCCAGCAGCCCGGCATCGCCCGTGCGCCCGCCGCCACCCTCGACCCGATCCTGCTCGCGGCCGCGCTGTCGGTCTCGACCGAACGGATCGGACTCGTCCCCACCGCGAGCACCTCGCTGAACCTGCCCTACAACCTCGCGCGCCGTATCCTTTCGCTCGATCACGCGACGGGCGGGCGGGCCGGATGGAACGCGGTCACCACCTTCGAACCGAATGCCGCGCGCAACTTCGGGATTCGTCAGCTGCCCGAACGCGACGAGCGCTACCGGCGTGCCGCCGAATACGTCGAACTCACCGAGAAGCTCTGGGACAGTTGGGAAGCCGACGCGATCATCGGTGACCAGGAGTCCGGCCGGTTCGCCGATCCCGAACGGGTGCACGCGGTGCGCCACCGCGGTGAATTCTATTCGGTGGCGGGGCCGTTGAACGTCACCCGGTCGCCGCAGGGCAGACCCGTCCTCGTGCAGGCCGGCGCCTCACCGCAGGGCAGGGCCTTCGCGGCCGCGCACGCCGAGGTGATCTACACGACCCAGCTGAGTCTGTCCGCCGCCCGGGAATTCGCCGAGGAGATCCGCGCGACGGCCACCTATTCGGGTCGCGACGGCGATGCCATCCGTATCCTCCCCGGCCTGATCCCGGTACTCGGCGCGACCGAGGCCGAAGCTCGCGACCGCTTCGACGAACTCCAGGGCAGGCTGCACCCCGACAGTTCGCCGGTCCGGGAACTGGCCGCCTGGCTCGGCTACCCGGACGCCGAGATCGATCTGGACGCGCCACTGCCGCGGCGGCTGACCGTCCTGCCCGAAGGGCGAATCGGTCCGCAGGGTTTCTTCAACTCGCTGACCAGGTATGCCACCGAGACCGGTTATCCGGTTCGACGTCTGCTGACCGAATTCCTCGGCGGGCACCGGGTGGTGGCGGGCACCCCGAAATCGGTGGCCGACCACATCGAATTGTGGTTCCGCAACGCGGGGATCGACGGTTTCACGATCATTCCCGCGGTGCTGCCCTCGCACCTGGAGGATTTCGTCGACCAGGTGGTGCCGGAGCTGCGCCGTCGCGGTCTGTTCCGTCACGAGTACGAGCACGAGACCCTGCGCGGTCACCTCGGTCTCCCGGAACCGGCGAACTCCTTTGCCCGCGAGACAGTTTCCACGACAAGAAAGTGACGGATCCACGATGACACATCGCTATCTGGGCCGGACCGGAGTCCTGGTCAGCCCACTCACCCTGGGCGCCATGAATTTCGGCGCCTGGGCCAACCGGGACCACGACGACGCCGCGCGGATCATCCACCGGGCACTCGACGCGGGGATCAACGTGGTCGACACCGCCGACGTCTACTCCCAGGGCGAGAACGAGGAGATCGTCGGCAAGGCGCTGGCCGGTCGCCGCTCGGAAGTAGTGCTGGCCAGTAAATTCCACGGTCAGATCGGCACCGATCCCAATACCAGGGGTAATTCGCGGCGCTGGATCGTGCGCGCGGTGGAGGACAGCCTGCGCCGCCTCGGCACCGATCACCTGGACCTCTACCAGGTGCACCGGCCCGACCCCGAGGTGCCGATCGAGGAGACGTTGCGCGCACTCGACGACCTCGTCGCCGCGGGCAAGATCCGCTACTACGGCACCACCACTTTCGAACCGCACCAACTGGTCGAGGCGCAGTGGGTCGCCCAGGATCGCAACCTGAACCGGCCGGTCACCGAACAGCCGCCGTATTCGATTCTCGCCAGGGGCGCGGAGCGCGCCACCCTGCCGATCGCGCAACAGTACGGCCTCGGGGTCCTGACCTGGAGTCCGCTCGCGGGCGGGTGGCTGTCCGGGCGATACCGGGCGGGGGAGGCCGCGACCGAATCCAGCCGGATCGACCGGCAGCCACACCGTCACGATCCGGAACTGGCCGCCAACCAGCGCAAACGGGCCGCCGCCGAGGAACTGGCCAAACTCGCCGACGACGCGGGCCTGACGCTGGTCCACTTGGCGCTGGCCTTCGTCCTCCAGCATCCCGCGGTGAGCACCGTCATCATCGGCCCGCGCACCCTCGACCACCTGGAAACCCAACTCGGGGCGGTCGACGTACGACTGGATGCCGAGATCCTCGATCGCATCGACCAGATCGTCGCGCCCGGGGTGACGATCAGCCCCGCGGACGAGGGCTATCTGCCGCCTTCGCTCACCGATGCCGCCACCCGCCGCCGCGACCCCGCAGGAGTTCTCCGATGAGCCTGTCCGACCTCCGCCCGCTCGGCCGCACCGGTGTGCGGATAAGCCCCTACGTGTTGGGCGCCATGAATTTCGGCACACGCGGCAGCACCACCCACGAGGAATCCGTCGGCCTGATCCACCGCGCGCTCGACGCCGGGATCAATGCCATCGACACTGCCGACACCTATTCGCGCGGGGAGTCGGAGGTGATCGTCGGCAAGGCGCTGCGCGGTCGCCGCGACACCGTGATCCTGGCCAGCAAATTCCACAATGCCGTCGACGACGATCCCACCCACCGGGGCAATTCGCGGCGCTGGATCGCGCGCGCCGTGGAGGATTCGCTGCGCCGACTCGATACCGATCACCTCGACCTCTACCAGGTGCACCGGCCCGAATCGGTGACCGCGATCGAGGAAACCGTCGGCGCGCTGGACGACCTGGTGCGCGCGGGCAAGATCCGCTACTACGGCACCTCGGCCTTCTCGCCCGCCGAACTCGTCGAGGCGCAGTGGGTCGCCGACCGGCGCAAACTGAATCGTCCCGCTACCGAGCAGGTTCCGTATTCGCCGCTGGTACGCGGTATCGAACGTGAGACCCTGCCCGTCGCGCGCAAATACGGACTCGGCGTGATCACCTACGGTCCGCTCGCCGCGGGCTGGCTGTCCGGCAAGTACCGGATCGGAGCGCAGCAACCGCATTCGCACCGGGCCGACCTGATCCCGGGACGTTTCGACATCGACTCGCCGAACAACGCCGCCAAACTCGCCGCCGCCGACGCGCTGGCCGTACTCGCGCAACAGTCGGGGCTGTCCCTGATCGAGCTGTCGGTCGGCTTCGTTCTCGCCCACCGCGACGTCACCGCCGCCATCATCGGCCCGCGCACCGAGGAGCACCTGGACGCCTACCTGCGCGCCGCCGAGGTGACACTCGGAGCGGACGTGCTCGACCGCATCGACGAGATCGTCGCGCCGGGCACGATCTTCAGCGAACGCGATACGGGGGCGATTCCCCGCGCCCTCGCCGAACCCGCCCTGCGCAGGTCGGTCGTCGCGGCGCGATAGTTCCCCGCGGCGACGGCGTCGACCGCCATCCGTGCTGACCTGCGTCGACGGCGATCCCGAGGCGAAACCCGTTGGCACGGTGGCATTCGCCACATCGCCGGTGCCGTAGATCTCCGTCACGAGCGGGTAAGCGATTGCCTGTTGCGAGTCGACGACGAGTGGTCACGGCCGCGCGCATCGCGGCGCGGCGGTGACCACGGGAGGAGTTCGAACTCTTGGAGGAAGTACTACGGCCACTCATCGTCGTGGCGGGAACCGTCGCGATCACCGTGATCGCGGGCCTACTGATCGACCGGCTGCTGCGCCTGGCCGCACGCCGTCATCCCGATACCCACCTTCCGCTGCTTCTGCGAAGACTCCAGTTGCCCCTGCAACTGCTGCTGGGAACGCTGGCGTTGCAGGCGACCTATCCGCTGGCGCACCTGGACCCGCACCAGGACACCTTCATCAGGAAGACGCTCGCCGCGGTGACGATCATCGCCGTGGCCTGGCTGGCGATCCGCGCCGCGGACGCGGTGGCGGAGAATATGCTGCGCCGCTATTCCCGACGGACCAGCGAGATCTCGCGCGTGCGGCAATTGCGCACTCAGCTCGGTCTGGTGCGCCGCATCGTCACCTCGGTACTGGTGGTCACGACGGTGGCGGTGGCGATTCTGCTGCTGATCCCCAGTATGCGGGCGCTGGGCACCTCGATGCTTGCCTCGGCGGGTGTCATCGGCATCATCGCCGGTGTGGCGGCCCAGTCGACGCTGAGCAATCTGATGGCCGGGTTGCAGATCGCCTTCGGCGATTCGGTGAAGATCGGCGACACCGTGGTGGTGGAGGGCGAATGGGGTGTGGTCGAGGAGATCACCCTGGCCTTCCTCACGGTGCGGATCTGGGACGACCGCCGACTGACCATGCCGGTCTCCTACTTCAACAGCAAACCGTACGAGAACTGGTCACGCGGCGGCGCGCAGATCACCGGCACCGTGTTCCTGCATCTCGACCACAGCACGCCGATCACCCTGTTACGCGAACACCTGCACGAGTACCTGCGCGAGCGCAGGGAATGGGACGGCCGCTCCTGGGGGCTGGTCGTCACCGACAGCACGCCGACGAATATCGTCGTGCGCGCCATCATGTCGGCCGCCGACGCCGACGATGTCTGGGATCTGCGCTGTGCCGTCCGCGAGGAACTGCTCGGCTGGCTCGGGCGCACCCATCCGCAGGCGCTGCCCAAGATACCGACCGCACTGGCCGGACCGGCCGACGGCGATTACCGGATGGCGATGAGCGCCAACGGTTCCCGTGGTGAATCCGACGAATGACGTACGGCTCTACCGGAACTCGCGGTAGAGCTCGGGCAGGAACCGCGCGAGATGGTTCATCTCCTGACCGCAGTGCAGCAGCAGATCCCGCGCCGCGTCCAGATCGGCCGCGATATCCCTCGGATCGACCGAGGGGCCGCGGCCGACGGCGTCGGCGGCCCTGGCCAGGTCCGGGACCCGCAGACTCCACATATTGAGGTAGAAGCGGCTGCGCATCTCGCATCCGCCGGGGATCGGCCTGACCTGGTGGGCCAGCCGGCCGACGTCCAGCGGGGCGACACTGCTGCCGACCCGGCCGAAGACGACGGTCTGTCCTTCGGGGACGTCGAATCCGTGCGCGATCGGGTCCTGGAACGCGATGGCCAGCTGTTGCAGTTTGGGGCCGATGTACTCGTCGACGTAGGAGATGTTGCCGACATATCGTTCGCGGTCCGGCAGGGGTGCGGCGGTGCGGTCGGCGGCGATGGCCGCGTACAGGTGCGCGTCGGGATGCCACAGTTTGTAGCGCGCCGATTCCGAGGAATGCCAGCCGAACCACCAGTCCCACATGGCGGCGGTGACGCGGGGCATCTCGGTGCGCACCGCGACCCAGGCCTGGCCGGAAGCCGTCCGCCCGTATCCGGTTTCGATCGGCGACGACCCGGTCGCGGCGAGATCGGCGCGCAGCGCCGAGAAGTCGGGGATGTCGGCGGCGGGCGTCGGCGGGCCCGCGTAGGCGGCCGATACCGGCGCGGGTTCGGGCGCGGTGCGGTCGGCCATGTATTTCGCGTACGGCCGGGTGCGGTCGTGGTCGGAATAGCCGCGATATCGGGTATTCGGCGCATCGGGTTCGGCATTCGCCGCGCCGACGCCGCCGGTGACCACAGCGCCGGCCACGGCGGCCCCGAGGGAAAGTGTCACTCTGCGTGTCAGGTACCTCTGTCTCGCCACCCGTCGAGATTAGTCACGCCGTGCGCCCGACGACCGGAGTTACCAACAGTTCACAACGGGACCGCCCGTGGCGCGGCACATCTCGCGGACATGTCACTGGCACGACGTCGGCCCGGCAATCGTGCCGCCGGGCGGATCTGCCGTGGCGCTCGGGATCACTTGTGTGGAACGGCCGTGACCAAGCCGCCGTCCACGATGAATTCCGAGCCGGTGGAGTAGGAGGATTCGTCGCTGGCGAGGAACAGGACGAAGGTGGCGACCTCCTCCGGTTCGGCGGGGCGGCCGAGCGGGATCGTCACCAGGTCGTCGGGGATATTCGCCGTCATGGGGGTGCGGATCAGCCCCGGGTGCAGTGAGTTCACCCGGATCTTGTGTGGCGCGAGTTCCAGCGCGGCCGATTTCGCCAGTCCGCGCACGCCCCACTTCGAGGCCACATAGCCGTGTGCCCACGGCGCGCCGCGCAGCCCCTCGATGGACGACACGTTGATGATCGAACCGCCGCCCGCCGCGATCATCGGTTCGACGACCGCGCGTATGCCGAGGAACGTGCCGGTGAGGTTCACATCGAGGATCTTGCGCCACTTGTTCAGGTCGAAACGTTGCAGCGCGCCGCCGTTGATGATGCCCGCGTTGTTGACCAGGACGTCGACCTTGCCGAATTCGCGCACCGCCGCCTCGACGGCGGCGGTCCAGTCGTCGGGCTCGCTGACGTCGAGGTGGATGTAGCGCGCGGCCTCGCCGAGGGATTCGGCCAGTGCCTTGCCTTCGTCGTCGAGGATGTCGCCGATGACGACGCGCGCTCCCTCCGCCACGAGCAGGCGCGCGTGCGCCGCGCCCATTCCCTGCGAACCACCGCTGATGATTGCGACTTTGCCATCTACACGTCCCATGAACGTCACGCTAGCATACGAACTGGAACGTGTTCCAGACACTTGTCCGGAACAATGGGATCTGCGGAACCGTCCGCCGATTCGTCGGAACTTTCCAGGAGGAGCTCCCGAATGTCTGTCCGAGTAGCGCACGTCGGCACCGGCAATGTCGGCAGGTTGGCGTTGGCCGGAATTCTGACGCACCCGGAACTCGAATTGACCGGGGTGTGCGTGTCGACCGAGCACAAGGTGGGCAAGGACGCCGCCGAACTCGCCGGACTCGACACCGACACCGGCATCGTCGCGGTCGGCGATCTGGACGAGGTGCTCGCCACGCGACCCGACTGCGTCGTGTACTGCGCGATGGGCGACACCAGGTTGCACGAGGCCATCGACGACTGTCGCCGGATCCTCGCCGCCGGGGTCGATGTCGTCGGATCGGCGCCGGGACTGCTCCAGTATCCGTGGGGCGTGCTGCCGAAGAAATATCTCGCCGGAATCGAAGAGGCGGCGGCACAGGGGAACGCGAGTCTGTTCATCACCGGGGTCGACCCGGGTTTCGCCAACGATCTGATCCCGCTGGCCTTCGCGAGCACTTGCCAGCGCATCGAACAGGTGCGCTGTATGGAGATCGCCGACTACGCCACCTACGACGGGTCGACCGTCATGTTCGACGTGATGGGTTTCGGCAAATCGCTCGACGAGGTGCCGATGCTGTTGCGGCCCGGCGTGCTGAGTATCGCGTGGGGGCCCGCGATCCGGCAGTTGGCGGCCGGTCTCGGCATCACGGTCGACGAGATCACCGAAACCTACGAGCGGGTGCCCGCCGACGAGCCGTTCGACATCGCGGTGGGCACCGTCCCGCGCGGTGGGCTCGCTGCGCTGCGGTTCGAGGTGATCGGACTGGTCGGCGGACATCCGGCGATCGTCATCGAACACGTCACCCGCCTGCGCGACGACCTGTGCCCCGACTGGCCGCGCCCCGCGCAGCCCGGCGGCTCGTACCGGGTCGAGATCACCGGCGAACCGTCCTACGCGGTCGACATCTGCCCGACCAGCCTGGTCGGCGACCACAATCACGCCGCGATCGTGGCCGCGGCGGGGCGGATCGTCAACGCGGTGCCCGCGGTCGTGGCCGCGGCCCCCGGTGTCCGCACGACCCTCGACCTGCCGTTCATCACCGGAAAAGGGGTGTTCACCGTGCCCGCCGCGTCCCGACCGATCGGATAGCCGGACGCCCGCGCACCGCGGCCGCCGTCGTCCGTGCGATGGGTGACGGCGGTCAGGTCAGTGCCAGATAGGCGGCCAGGCCGACCCCGCAGATCGCCACCGCCACCCGCACGACCGTCGGCGGCAGTACCTTGACCACCGGGGGTCCGCACCAGCCGCCCGCGAATGCGCCGATCGCCATCGCGGCGGCCGCGAGCCAGTGCACCGGACCGAAAAGCGCGAAGCCGATCGCCGCGACGAGGTTGGCGACCACCGTCAGATAACTCTTCAGAATGCTCGCCCGCCAGATGTGCTCGGACGTGCAGACCAGGATCAGCGCCAGGAACATCACACCGACGCCCGCGCCGAAATAGCCGCCGTACACCGCGATCGCCATCATGCCCAGCGGATACAGGCGCGGGAACTCCCGGTCACCCGCCAGTTCGCGCAGTTTGGGTTGCAGCAGCAGGCTCACCGACGCCGCCGCGAGCAGGAACGGTACCGCGATCTCGAACGCGTCGGCCGGGGTGAGCAGCAACAATGCCGCGCCCGCGATCCCGCCCGCCGCCGAACAGGCCGCCCAGAGCACGAGTTTGCGGCCGTCCTTGGCCAGCGCCGCACCCGAATTCGCGGTGGAGCCGACCCCGACCGCCACCATCGCCACGGTATTGGTGACATTGGCCGCCACCGGCGGCAGGCCCGCGGCCAGCAACGCCGGATAGGAGATGAGCGAGGCGATTCCGGTCACGTACCCGACCAGGCCCGCGAAGAATCCCGCGACGACGACCAGAAGGAAGGTGAGCACAGTCAACGCGGATTCTCCGGTGTTCGATGGGCGGATCACGGCGAAGGCCCCGCACCTCGGGATCACCGAGTGGCGGGGCCTCTTGCGCAGCGAACTATACGGGCGGGTAACCGGAGGGCTGCCCTCGGCTGTTCGAGTACGCGCTGATCGGTCATGCGCGCGGATCGCGCAGTGTGACGCAGTCGATCGATCCTCGCCCTCGACGGCGCCGAATGGGTAGATGAGCGCCCCGCTCACCGCCTCTTTTCCCCGCGCACGGTCGTCACCGCTGTCGCACGCGCACGGATGAACGCGGACAGTTTCGCGGGGTGCGGATCGACCGCGCCGACCCGATTCCGTGATCGTCCCTGCCGTCGAATGTTTCGAATTCCTCGGCTCGGCGGTGACGTCCTTGTCGACCGCGCGGGCACCTGCCGAACGCACCTGACCTGAGGAGATCCCCGATGATTCGGGTACACACCGCTCTGCTTGCCTGTGCCGCGACAGCCTGTGCGGTCGCCGCCGCCGCTCCGGTCACCCGGGCTGCCGTCCTGATCGACTCGACGACGAGCACCACCGTGATCCTGACTCCCGCCGAAGCCTCCGCCCTCTCGGTCGGAAATATCGGCGGCATCCTCGGCCAACTGCCACCGACCTTCACCCCCGAGGCGAAGACCAGCCTCGGCCACACCCTCACGCGACTGGCCGGTCAGGCCGCCGCCGACCAGCACTCGACGATGATCATCGTCATCGAAGGCCCGCTCACCGCACCGACCGCGGTGTCGGTCGGCGTGCTGTCCTGAACGAATGATTCGGGGCGGCTACCGCATGAAAACCCGCAGTGCGTAGCAGGGAGCCGAGGTGGACCAACGCCGCGTGTCAGCTACGCCGACGCCTGGTCGCGGTGCCAACGCTGGTGTAATCGGCACCGTTGCGCGCCCATTCGACACCGTCGCCGCATACCGGGTCGTGGTCGACCAAGGAAGCGCCCGGCACGACGAATCCGTATACGCGTGCACCACCTTCGAGTTGTGGGCGGCGATGATCTCGCGCGCTCATCGGGACCGGAAAGTGCCTGACTCGACCCAGCTTCCCGCTGGTGGGCACGGTGGTCGCGCGGGGATGGGCTCTATCTATGAAAGGTCAGTCTTCGAGCGATACGATCAAGTCGCCTTGTCCGGCATGAGGTGAAATCTCTCCGCAAAATACCATCGAGTGTCGATTCGGTCCCGATCTGTGGAAGCCCAGCGCCTTGACCGCTCCAGTGAAGCGGCTGCCGTCCGACTTCCTCAGCTCTACGGCGTCGCCGACATTCATTTCACCTCTGATGTGACCCACAATAAACGGTTCTGGCATAAAACTGACGGGTAATATCTCGATAATTGTGAACACGGCCACTACTTTCCTCGATCGTAATAGTCGTCGCAGAATGTTTCGTCGACCATAGGCCTCCTTATCATGGGAAACTGCATCATCTGAGTAGCGATGGAGACCGCGATCTTGTCCGTAGCCGTTCTGTTCCTGAGATGCTGCCGATCCGATCTCAGGCACTCTCGAGGAGACGGCTGCGCGCGGATCGCGCCGTGCATTGGCTCATCTTGTTCATGGTGCAATTCCCTGAGGTCCGGGCAGGTTGCGAATTCGCATGTCGTGCGCCGACCTCACGCCCTGATTCCGGAGTGCGGTGATGAACAGGGTCAAAAGGGTTGCATACATCACTGAATAGAGCGCACCTACTGTAATCACCTGGGGATCAAAGAGTCCGCTTCGTTTGTAGATGACAACCACGCACGCGGCGGAAAATGACGCACCAATTGCTAACGGAGTTCCGAACATCGCGGAGGCTGTGCAGTATGTCCAACGGCTCGGCGGAGTGGCATAGTGTGCTCTGATGCCAAGGTATTTTAACGCCTCGGGTGGGTACCCGACATTTGATAAGAGGTCTTCCTGCAGTCGCGAAGCGGATCTAGCTGTAGCGCCGCCCACGCGCCAGCGACCCAGCCACACGATCAGTATCGCAGCGACCGGAATCGGGAGTAAGGTGAAGTGATAGTTATCGAGACGTAGATCTGATTTAGTAGCCCAAACAGCGCCCACTCCGAAAACATATGCAATACCGATACTTGCAAGATTCATGAGTTGGGTATCAATTGCAGTCAACTCTGCTCTGTCTGCCAGGTAGACTGCCGCCAGCGCGTCAACCTGCCCCTTATCGTTTTCCATCCCCGAGGCCCTTCGCGGCATAAATTCCAAGCATAGGTCTGAACAAATCCAATGGGCGGGTAACCCGCTCAACTGGCCAACCGGCTTTGTCGTCGGTCAGCGTACCGGCTACTGCGCTTCTTCGCCGCGCAACTATGCGAACGACGGAATCGTCGGCTTCTTATCGACTGACCAGTTTGTTGATTCGTCTCAAAATCTATGGCAACGATCTCGAGCCGGACCACAGGCATGACGTGGAGTTCGACACCTTCGAACAGATCGCCGCATAGTGAGGACGTATCCGGGGATTGGATGGAATACAATTCTGTGATACGCAGCTGCCCGAGTCCAGAGCCCTTCGTGTCGTCGCACGTCAACCACATTGATCAATGCGTGAGACAGCTTCGAAATGTGCGGGTCTGGTAAAACTTGGAGTCCTGATGTGGGGCTGCTGCACGGCTTTGGTGACAGCGATCTGGCTTGCCGTGAGGTGGGCCGGAACTCGGCAGGCCCACCTCATCTGGGCATCCGCGACGGGAGCACGCCGGACAGCCGATTCGGCGGCTAGTTGAGCGGAGCCGACCGCCACCAATTCACGACCTGATCGATGGTGCCGACGATGCCGTCGGTGTACAGCAGGATTTGACCGCGGTCTCCGTCGCCGGCGAAGACGGTGACCATTTTGGGGCCGCTGTCTTCGAAGGTGAAGTTGACGTAGGGCTTGCCGCCGTTGACGTCGATGGATTTCGCCGCACCGGCGGGCAGGCTGTTCAGCGCGGCCGCGGCCTCGAGGGGAGAAGCGTAGATATAGAAGGTGTAGAACGGGTCGGCGTTGCCCGCGCCACCGAAGCAGTCCCACTGGTTCGCCCAGTTGCCGAAATTCGGTGTGCCCGCGGTGATGTAGGGCGGGGCGCTCGGGGAGTAGGCCCCGCACGTGGCGTTGTTGTAGCCGACTTCACCGGAAGCATCGGCGGGCACCATGCGAGGGAAGGCGCGACTGATCGAGTCCGACGTCGGTGCGACATCCGCTCGGGCCGTCGACGCCCCCACGACTCCCGTACTCAGTGCGACCAACGTCGCCGCGACCATCGTGATCAGTGCCTTCATCGAGCTTCCTCCCCGGTTCATGTCGATACGGGGGTCAACCTACAATCGTCCGGCTACCACGTCAAAACGCAATGACACTGCCGCGCAGAACAATCCACGGGATCTCGGTGGGCCGGAGTCGGTGGCCGATGGTGCATGGAAGACGGTCACAGGTCGTTGTCGATGATGGCTTGCACGGCTGCTCCGTAGCGGGTGATGAGGGTTTCGGGATCGATGTTCTCGGGGCCGAGCAGACCGAGGTGGCGCAGGCCTGCGGCGAGGCCGAGGAGTTCGAGCATGACGAGCTGGGCGCGGACGCGGTGTTCGGTGGTGTCGTGGATGCGGCGGGCGATGGCGTCGAGGTAGCGGTCGCGGGTGGCGGTGCGGGTGTGTGCGGGGTCGGCGGATTCGTGGATGAGGAGGGGGGCCATGGCCCACGGCTCCGGTTCGTCGTTGTCGCGTCGGTCGACGATGCGGCGTACCAGTTGGATGCCGATCGGTTCTTCGGCGGGCGGCGGTTCTTCCAGTCCGGCCGCCGAGGGGTCGGCAACGGCGAAGAGTTCGGCTTTGCTTCCGGTCAGTTTCATGACCAGTGCGGGCGAGCAGCCGGCCACGGCGGCGATGTCCTTGATGGTGGTCGCGGTGTAGCCGCGACGGGCGAACAGGTCACGCGCGGCGGCGACGACGGTTTCGCGGGTGGAGGTTTCGCTCATCGGGCACCGACCGGTTGTGGGTCGTGGGCGAGGTCGAAGTCGACCACGGCGGGACGGGTCAGGACCACGACGTGGCGGGTGGCGGTGCGACGGTCGGTGCCGAGCGCGGTGACCAGGTAGCGACCGCTGGGGGGTTGGGCGAGTTCGTAACTGCCGTCCTCGGCGGTGACGGTGGCGGCGACGTATTCGCCGGTGGTCTTGACCAGGCTGACCACCGCGCCCGTACAGGGGTCGGCGCCGACGGTGACGTGGCCGTGCAGACTCAGTTGTTCGGTGAGCACCACGTGATGGCGTTCGGCGTCGGTGGTGAAGTCGACCACCTCGGAGCGTGGCGCCCATCCGTCGGCGCCGGTGATCATCAGGTAGGGCCCGGCTGAGGGAAGTACGACGGTGAATTCGCCGGTGTGGTCGGCACGGCTCCAGTCCACCGGTTCTCCGGCGGTGTCCAGGACGGTGACGACCGCGTGGCGGATCGGCTGTCCGCCGGCGCGGTGAACGACACCGGTGACGACCAGTTCGTCGGGTGGTTGTCGGTCGTCGTTCGTGGTGTCGGCGGTGTCGGTGTGTGGGATGAACGCCGCGACGGCCATCGTCGCCAGGGCGGCGGTCGCGGCGAAGGCGAAGATGAGCTGGAAGGCGGTCAGCGACGGGTAGTGCCGTCCGGCGACGGTGATGGTGAGTGTGGTCAACAGTGCGGAGATGAGCGCGCTCGAGATGGAGGTACCGATCGATCGCATGAGGGTGTTGAGGCCGTTGGCCGAGGCGGTTTCGGTGATCGGGACCGAGCCCATGATGAGCATCGGCATGGCCGAGTAGGCGATCGCGGTGCCGACGGTGACGAGCATGGAGCCGAGCACGATCAGCGGAACCGACCCGGTGAGCAGTATCCGCAGGAGGTAGGCGAGCCCGAGTAGGGCGGTTCCGGCGATCAGAGTGTGTTTGGCGCCGATTCGCTGGATCATGCGCGCCGAGACCGGTGCGAAGGCGACCATCATCAATCCGGCGGGCATCATGCACAGCCCCGCGGTCAGTACCGAGAGTCCGAAGCCGTAACCGGTGGCGGTGGTCATCGCCAACTGTTGGGTGGTGGTCAGCATGTTGGCATACATCGAGATGCCGCAGAGCAGGCCGCAGATATTGGTCAGCAGCACGGGTCTGCGAGCGGAGGTGCGTAGGTCGACCATCGGTTGTCCGACGCGGAGTTCGAACGGGAACCAGGCCGCGAAGGCGAGGATCGCGATCACCGCCCCGATCAGGGTCGGTGGGCTGGTCCACCCCCAGGTGCTGCCTTTGGAGATGGCCAGCAGCATGGTGACCAGTGCGATCGACAGCAGTACCGCCCCGCCGAAGTCGAATCGTCCCGGGTTGCGGACCGCGGATTCGGGGACCACCAGCAGTACCGCGACGAACAGTACCGTCGCCGCTGCCGCCGACAGCCAGAAGATCGACTGCCAGCCCAGGTGCTCGTAGAGTATCCCCGGTAGCGGAAGTCCCAGTGCCGCACCGACACCCAGTGTCGCGCTCATGATGGCGGTCGCGCCGGCGACGCGGGCTTTGGGTAGTTCGTCGCGCAGAATCGCGATGCCGATGGGCACCAGTGCCGAGGCCAACCCTTGCAGTCCGCGCCCGACCAGGACCGTCAGGAATGTTCCGCCGATCGCGGCGACTGCCGATCCGGCGACGATCGTGGCGAGTGAGACCAGCATCATCAGTCGCTTGCCGAACATGTCGGCCAACCGCGACAGGATCGGTGTGGCCACCGCGGCGGTCAGCAGCGTCACGGTGACCAGCCACGAGGCGCTGGCGTAGTCGACGTTCAGGATCCCCGGAAATTCGCCGAGCAGCGGAACGACCAGGGTGTGCTGCAGCGCTACCACCACGCCCGACATGCACAAGACGATTGTCAGCGCGCGACTCGGCGGCGATTTGGTAGGACTGTGCACGAGGCCTCCGATTCACAGGGATGGCCTCATTCATACCATCGAGGTGAACGTGCGTTCACCCCCGGAGGTGGCTGACGCTCATCAGCTCGGGCGGCGCCTCGGCCGGTCGTCGCGCCCGGGGAACTGTTCAGTCGGCGACGGCAGTGCGGGGAGGAAGTCGCGGGGGGGTGCGGGGTGAAGAGAATGGTGTCACCTCGCAACCATCCGCAGTTAGCCAAGTGTTAACTATGATTGTTACCACAGGGAAATCGGTGGCTAGGAAATCCATTCTTCTTTACCGTTGCTGATGCGTGCCGTGATGGTTTCGTTATCAGACTACGGAAAGAAGATCCGCATGTTCTCTCGCAAGATCGTTGTCGGCACTGTCGCCACTGCCGCATTGTTCCTCGCTCCGGTCGCCGTGGCCTCTGCCGCCGACTCGCCCGCCACCGGCTCGGCGGGCCTGGCCTCGGGGTCGGCCGATGGCGGCTCGTCCTCCGGTTCGGCCACTTTGGACTCCGGCAGCTCTGCCATCAACAACGGCACCTCCGCCGTCGTCAACATCATCGAGGCCATCACCGGTGTCAGGGACCTGAATTCGGCCCCGCCCGCCTCCTGATCCGGCTTCGACGCAAAGAATTCGCTGTGATCATCCGCGCCCTGTCGAGTCGTGATATCCGACGCTGTCGGCTCCCGCGACGGGCCTCGTCTCGAGAAAAGTGTGCACGAGTAGCGCTGATCGCAGCCGCCACATGCCCTCGGGGTGAACCGGATTCGATCCGGTGAGTCGTGTGATCTGGCTGAGCCGGTAGTCGACGGTGTTGGGGTGTACTTTCAGGCTCCGAGCCGTGCATCCACGACTTCCGTTGCTGGCTATGTAGCTTCGCAACGTTTCTCGTAGTTTGCTCCGAGAGTTCAGTTGCGCGATCTCGGCCGCGAGACGGTCGCGCGCCGGTCCTGGCCGAGTCAGTTGGTATTCGAGCGCCAGATCCTGGAACCGATACAGTCCGGGGCGCAATCCCAATCGCAAGACGATTTCGAGCAATTCGTCCGCATGGGTCACGGCGGTGGGCAGCTGATCGCATGCGGCGAAAGTGATTGTGGCAGCAAAAGTATCCTGCATGTTTTCGGCGATCACGGACACCATCCGCCCGATGTGGGCGTCGGACGAATCCGCGACGGGGATCAGTGCGGTAGCCTCCCGGATCCCCCAGTGAATTCGCGTTTCGCTGCCGAAATCCGCCTCGAGCGCGTGTTCGACCCGCCGCAGCCTGTCCGGGGGCTTCCGGTCGGGTCCGCTCGACTCCATCGGAGGTGGCGTCGGTAGCGCAATCGCCAGGACCGCGATCGACCCGATGGCCCTCACCGGATGTCGCGGGCTTTCGAATCGGCGGTCCGAGAAGGGGAGCAGCGTCGCGGTGGCGGGGAGGAGTTCTGTCATTCGGGATACCTCGGCGAGATGTGAACCACCCTCTTGCGCTGACGCGGGAAGTGTCGGGTTTCGAGCACACGTCCGACCGCTGGTCGAAACGGGCTCAGTGGAGATGGCCGAGCAGTGCGCCGACCTCGCCCGACGGCAGAGTGATAGCGACATCCTGCCGAATTCGCTGGGAACCCGAGGATTTGGTGACACCCTCGGTCCTGACCTCGACGTCCACGCCAACCTCCACACGATCTGCACTCGACCATCGACACCCCTGGTGGACGCCGGATCCGCGCGGATGGGCGCGCCCGAGTCGGCGAGGACATGTGATAGATCATGAACAATGAATTACTTATATCATAGTTATACCTAATAGAGCATGTAGCTGCTGTGAAATAGTAACTAACTTATCGCGTTCGAATCGAGTGACTCGCGGTGACCGGCATCTGCCGTCGTCCGATGGCAAGCCCTGCGCTCCACGCCGCGGCGCTCGCCCTCACCTGCGCCGGTCTCGTCGACGCCACCCCGGGCGGCCGTCGCCGGGGCGGAGTCGTCTGCGAAACGGTGGTAGGCCGGTGCCGCGACGGACGCCGGTGATCGCAGTTTGTAATTCTTGATTCTCAGCTGTGGCACGCACTGAAACGTGTTGATACGGCTTCAAGTTACCGATGGATCTCCTAGGATCGCCATCATGAATCCTCGAAGAATCGGAACGTTGGTCGCCGCCGCCTTCCTCGCCCTCTCCGGATTGGCCACGGCGGCACCGGCACAGGCCGCCGATCGGCCGACCGTGGTGCTGGTGCACGGCGCCTTCGCCGACTCCTCCGGCTGGGCCGATGTCGCGGCGCGGCTCACCGCTGACGGCTATCCGGTGCGCACGTTCGACAATCCGCTGCGGGGACCCGCCTACGACTCGCGCGCGCTCGAACAGTTCCTGGCCGCGGTCGCCGGGCCGATCGTCCTCGTGGGTCACTCCTACGGCGGGGTCGTCATCACGAACACCCACGACCCGGACGTGCGAGCCAATGTCTACATCGCGGCCTTCGCGCCGGAGCGGGGCCAGCGGATGCTGGAGTTGCTCAATCCGATCCTCTACCCCGGTAGCCTGCTTCTGCCGCCCGCGCTGCTTGCGGGGCCGGTGCCCGACCCCGCAAGCCCGGCCGGAGTGAACCTGGACGCCTTCGTCACGGAGCCGTTCTTCCGCGAGGTCTTCTGCCAGGATGTGGCACCGGCCAAGGCGGCGGAGATGTTTCGGCACCAGAGGTCGGCAGCGGTGGTGACCAATGTGGAACCGACCGAGAACCCCTCGTGGGCAACGACTCCCAGCTGGTACCTGGTGTCCGGACAGGACCGGGTGATCCCCCCGGCGCTACAGCGCGCCACCGCCGCGCGGGTGGCGCCGGACCGCACCCGCGAAGTCGACGCCTCGCATGCCTCGTTTGCGTCACAGCCGAGCGCGGTCGCCGACATCGTGCGGGCTGCGGCAGGCTGACCCGAGCCGACCCGCGCGGGATTGGCGTACCCGAATTCGACACGGGAACATGCGAAGCCGGAGCGAAAAGGGTATGTATCCGGCAGGGACCTCCCGTGGCGAACAGGTCCGGCGCGTCACGGCTCGACGCGAATATGCTCGCTTCGCTGACGAACTCGACGTGGAGCCGGACCGTGGGTGCGAGTGTGGCCGGGATGAACCACCGTCGATCAGTCCGACAGCGTCAGCTGACCATTGTCCGGGGTGCGGGCTTGCGGCAGACGACGCATGCGCCGAGGTGCGAGTGCGGCGCCCGCGCGGACGGTGCGCGCGTACACGGACAGCACCGCCCTGTCGGCGGCGCTGACGTCGATGTCGAGCAGATCCCGTGCCCGGTCGTGCGACAGAGCGCGAACCGCCCCGTCCGGCAACCACTTCGGTGTCCAGGCGTCGGGTCGCAACGCCTGCGAGACCAGATGGTCACCATGCGCGGTGCGCCGCAGCAGGCCGTCGCAGGCCTGGTCGAAGTAGGTGGTGAACTCCGACCATGTGGTCGGCACGCCACGGGTCGAGATGCCGTAGCGGCGGTACCACGCGAGGCATTCGAGGTAGAGACGTTCACGCTGCGGCGCGGACAGCGGCCTCGAGAAGGTATCGATCGAGGTGAACAGCGCGTCGACGTAGGTCGCGTGCTGGAAGAAGAAGATCTCCGGGTTCAACGCGTGATATCGGCGGCCGAGGTTGTCGCGTCCCTTGACGTGTTCGTGGCCGACGCGGATGACCGAGCGCAGATCTCGGCGCGAGTAGGCGATGGTGATCATGGTCGACACCGCGCGCTTCTTGTGCTCCCACAATCCGGTTCGGGTATGTGACGCGAGAGCCGCGGCGATGGCCGGATGCAGAATCTGTAGCGTCACCGCGCGCGGCAACGTCAGCACGAACCGACGGTCTCCCAGATGCCGGTGCAGCAGCGAGTTCTCGAGTAGAGGGTCCGGCTCGACGGGTGTACGTCGTGGCATCGTCGACGCTGTTCCGACGGATCTCAGACCAGAGGCTTTCCCTGTGCGCGTCGCCGTCGCATATCGTGCAGGTGGGTCTGGAACGGGTAGAGGCGGAATCGTTCGGGCAGTGCGAAACATACCGCGCCGATCGCTCGCATCGTCACCTCGAATACTCGCTGCCTGCGCGGACTCCACGCCAGTCCGAGTTCGTCGCGGAAGCGCTGGGGCAGATATCCGGTCGTGAAGAAACGGTTGATCCGCCACAGCGCCATACGTTCCACGCGACTGTAGGGGCCCAGCCCGATCACCTGCTCGAGCAGATACCGCTTGACCTCGTCGTCGAAGGCGATCGCGGTCAGCCCGGCCTCCCAGTACTCGGCGAACGCCGCCCGGTCACTCGGCCACATCTCCGGGCGCACCTGCAGCGTTGTGCCGAACGCGGCGGACTCTCGGTACAGGTCGTCGGCGACGTCGTCGTCGAGGCCGCCGCGCAGGAACACCAGGGAGTCCAGCGTGCCCTTGTACAGGCATGCGGCCACCCACAGTTGCAGCGTCGGATCGAAGGCGTTGTATTTCACCGCGGCGCCCGGACGCGAGCGGACCTGTCGGTGGGCGGTGTTGACAGCCTCCCGGAACGCCTCGCGATCGTCGTCGGTACCCAGCATCGCCACCGCCAGATACGTCAGTGTCGTCTTGCCTCGCTTGCGGGGCCGCAGATCGAAACGTCCACTGTCCACCGGGGATTCGACGACGCCGCGACCGACCGGCGGCTTGCCGAGTTGCATCACGACATTCGCCGGGCCGCCGAGCAGCGCCGCGGGGCCCGCCATGTAGCGGCGTCGACGCTCGGCGGCGTCGTCGGCTGTATCGGCGGGTACGGCACGGATCGGACGTGACATCGCAACTCCACGGTTGTGAGAGAGAATTGCACAAACTATCTCATTCACTCATCGAAGTAGCAATGCCTGGGCGCGATTTCGTCATCGCCGGGCCGGTCAGCGGACAGGTGGCGGCTTCGGTAGGCGTTTTGTCCCGAATGGGCGATTCATGTGGCGGTGAGGAAACCGGTGGTAGCGGCCGCTTTTGCGGCCCTGATTCCGCGCCCGAGAATCTCGCGGCGCAACGCTCGGAACGCAAGATGGTGAATCGACGTGGAACACTGGGTGAATGACGGGGTTGTCCACCGAAATCACTCGGACAGCGGTATCCGAGGAAGAGTATCCGCGCGGGACGCGGCGCATGCTGCGCGTCGCGGTTCGGTACGCGTACCTGATCGCGCTCGTCGCGGCGGTTCTCACCGGCCTCATTCCGGGGGGTCGGTTGACCGAGGTGGCGTGGATCCTGACCGGAATCATCGCGTTCAGCATCGACCGGCCGTGGCGCGATCATGTGCGGGTCGTGGTGGACTGGCTGCCGCTGGTGGCGGTGCTGCTGGTGTACGACTTCACCCGTGATCTGGCCGATACGGTCGGGATGCCGCTGCGCATGCACGAACTGGTGACGGTGGAGCGTTGGTTCTTCGACGGCGCGTTGCCCACGGTGTGGCTGCAACAGCATCTCGCCGAGGACGGCCAGCCCTGGTGGACGCCGATCATCGGCATCGTCTACACCACTCATTTCATCGTCCCGTGGGCGGTGGCGGCGATATTCTACCTGTATTCGCGGCCGATGTGGGCGCGGTACATGCGCCGCATCCTCGTGCTGTCGTATCTCGCGCTGGTCACCTACATCCTCGTGCCCGCCGCCCCGCCGTGGTACGCGAGTCGTGAGGGCGCGATCGACGAGGAGGTCCGGCGGATCTCAGGTTTCGGGCTGGGCATGGTGTCGCCGGACGTGAGCGCGAAATGGCTGGAGGATCAGGGTAATTACGTCGCGGCCCTGCCGTCGCTGCATACCGCCTTCGCCGTGCTGGTGACCGTGACGCTCTGGCCGCTGGTGCGCCGGTGGTGGCTGCGAGTCCCGTTGGCTCTGTTTCCGTTCGCCATGGCGTTCACCCTGGTCTACGGCGGTGAGCACTATGTCATCGACGTGCTGCTCGGCTACCTGTACGTCGGCATCACCATCGTGGTGGTGGCGATGTGGGAGCGATACCGGGCCGGTCGCGCCTCCGTGGGGGAGGACGATGACGAGGTGGTGGAGGAGAGTCGCGTCGGGGCACGCGCCTGACCCGTTCTCACCCCTGGTCGGGTGACACCAGTCGCCGCGCCGCGAGCACCAGTGCGGCGCGGCGTTCGGCGATATTGTGCTTGCCGTCGTCCCTCGTCGCGTGTGCGGCGGCGGTGCGGGCCAGATCGGTGAGCATGACGATCAGGGTGATCGGCTGGAAATCGGTCGTCACCAGACCGTCGCGCTGGCCGCGTTCGACCTCGGTGATCTTGGCGGCGATCACGCGCCGGACGACCTGTTCGGCTTCGGGAATGTGGAGCCGTTCCACATCGGCCCAGGCCTGTAGCCGGGCGTTGTCCGGATATCGGAGGTAGTGGTCGAACAACCGTCCGACGTAACCGGGTAGGTCGGCGGCGTGCAACGCGGTCTCGGCGGTGGTGTGGTCGGCCCACTGCTCGGTGACCGCGGTGTAGAGCGCGTCCTTGCTGGCGAAATAGGCGTAGAGCCGGTCCTTGCTGGCCTTGGCCGCCGCGGCGATGCGATTGATCCGCGCGCCCGCGACGCCGTACTGCGCGAATTCGGCCTTGGCGGCGACGAGGATCCGTTCCCTGGTGGCATGACCGGCGGCGCGCATTGCGGCATCCTATCTTGCCGAACCGTTTGGTTCGTGGTTAAGGTTCACGAACCGGATGGTTCTGAAAGGGAAGGTGTCGCCGATGGCTGTATCTGTGGAGTCCTGGAGGGAACTGGCCGCCAGGGAATCGGGGGTGGCGACCGCGGACCTGGACGCGCTGTGGGCGCAACTGCCGACCGTGCGGGCCGAGGAGATCCTCGGACGTTGGCGCGGCGCGGCCTTCGCCACGGGACACCCGCTGTGCCGGGCGCTGCCCGCCAGTCGCTGGTACGGCAAGAATTTCCATTCGCTGACCCGCGCGGAACCGTTGATCTGCCGGGCCGAGGACGGGTCGCTGTTCTCGAATGTCGAACTCGGCGGCGGCGAGGCCAGCCTGTGGAATATCGAATTCCGCGGTGAGGTCACCGCGACGATGGTCTACGACGGACGTCCGGTCTTCGACCATTTCAAGCGTCTGGACGAGTCGACCCTGATGGGCATCATGAACGGCCGCCCCGATCTGGTGCTCGCCGAGGGCGAATACTTCTACTTCCTGCTCGAGCGGGACGGCGAGTGCTGACCACCGCGCTGCTGTCACGTGACCCCGCCGCGCCGTTCAGCCTCGAGGGCGTCGAGGTCGACTCCCCGCGTGACGACGAGATCCTGGTCCGCGTCGAGGCCGTCGGCATCTGCCACACCGATCTCGTCACCCGCGCGGCGGGTGGACCGGATCGGCCGGTACTTCTCGGACACGAGGGCGCGGGCGTCGTCGAGGCGGTCGGCGCCGAGGTCGGCGGGGTGCGTCCGGGCGATCGGGTCGTCCTGAGTTTCCGCTCCTGCGGTGAGTGCGCGAGCTGTCGCGGAGGGCGCCTGGCCTATTGCCGACGTTCAGTGGCCCTGAATCAGTTCGGCGGCCGGTCCGACAAGTCGCCGAGGGTCACCGCCGCCGGTGCGCGGGTGCGCGACGGATTCTTCGGCCAGTCCAGTTTCGCCGGCTACGCCTTGAGCACCCGGGACAATACGGTGGTCGTCGACGCCGCCACCGATCCGGTGCTCGCCGCGCCGCTGGGCTGCGGATTCCAGACCGGCGCGGGCGCCGTGCTCAACGTCCTGCGTCCCGAACCCGAAGCGGCCCTGGTCGTCTACGGCGCGGGCGCCGTCGGTATGGCCGGTGTGCTCGCCGCGCGCGCGTCGGGTGTCGAGCAGATCATCGTGGTCGAACCGAACGGACCGCGCCGCGAACTCGCGCTCACCCTCGGAGCCGTCACCGCGATCGATCCGGCCGGGGGCGAGACCACCGCGGTGATCCGCGATCTGACCCGGGGCGGAGCGACGCACGCGCTCGACACCACCGGATCGGCGACCGTGCTCGCCGACGCCGCCGCGGCGCTCGCGGTCGGCGGGACGGTGGTCGCGGTGGGCTTGGGTGCGGGCATCCCCGCCATCGATATTCGCGATATCGTCCTCGGCGGCAAAACCGTGCGCGGTTGCCTCGAAGGTGACGCCGACCCGCATACCTTCATCCCGCTGCTGCTCGAACTGCACGCGGCGGGCCGGTTCCCGATCGAGCGACTGGTGGCCGGATATCGGCACGCCGAGATCGAGGCCGCGTTGGCGGATCAGCGCGCGGGCCATGTCGTGAAGCCGGTGCTGACCTGGTGAGGTGGCCTATCGGCTGACGGTCGGATCGATCACCAGCTGGAATCCGGGGGTGTCGATCCGGATCGGCGGCAGTGCGGTCGCGGTCGACCCGGGATCGCCCACGGCACCGAATACGCAGTGGCCGTTGGGATTCAGCACCGTCGTCGTGGCGTCGACCGGAGACGGCAGCCTCACCCGCGCCGCGCCTCGGATCTCGAGGCCGGTGTTCGCCGGCGCCGGTACCAGGTCGTGCACCCAGGGCGCGAGGTAGGGATGGGCGACGACGACGGTGGTGTCGGGTGCGTGCCACACGTCGAGATCGGGCACCTGGATCGGGGAGGCGCCGGGGGTGAGGTTGTCGGACGGGTCGTCGCCCGCTCCGTTCGCGACCTGTGCGTAATCCGGTGTCAACGTGTCGGCTCCGGCGATCCCCGCGCTCCACAGGCAGGCGGCGACCGCGGCGGACACGGCGAAAGCGATCCTCATACCGCGATTGTCGTCACCGGGGATCGAGGGGAACAAGGTTTGCGCTCGCGGTGATCGGTTCGCGGCGACCTTCGTCGGTCAGGCGACGCCGGACGAGTCCATTCCCGGCTCCGGAGTCTCGGGCACGGTCGGGGGCGCGTCGGTGCGGAAGTATCGCGAGAACGACGCGGCGGTCGCCACCGCCGAGGCGGCGGCGCAGAGGATCGTCGCCCACCGCAACGATGCCGACGAGGCCGTGCCGCCGAAGGCGAGCAGTACCCCGGTGCACAGTGCGATGCACACGGTCGCCGAAAGGCGTTGCGTCAGTTGCAGGAACGACGCGGCGACACCGTGCAGTGACGAGGGGGAGAAGGCCAGGGTCACCACCCGCAGTGGCGGTTCGACGACACCGCTGGAGAGTCCGAAGGCGATCTGGATCGCGGCCAGGACGAAGAACAGTGTCCAGCCGTCCGAGAACGCGGTCGCTCCCGCGCTCGCCGCCAGACAGCCGGTGTGCACGACGAGACCGTAGGTGACCAGAGGCGGTCCGTGCGTCGCGAAGAGTCGCTGCCCCCAGCCCGACGCGACGATGCGCGCGAGGGCCGACGGGATGAGCGACAGCGCGATGGCGAGCGCGGGAATCTCGCACACCTGCATGAGATAGATGGTCTTGACGGTGTGGAAGGCCAGGCTGGACCCGAACCACAGCAGCGCCACCACATTGCCGGTGACGTAGCCGCGTGACCGCATCAGCGCCGGTGCGAACAACGGCAGGCGTCCGGTGCGAGCGTAGTGCCGTTCCCAGCACGCGAGCCCCACCGCCAGCCCGCCGCCGAGGACGCAGACGGCGACGATGGCGGCACCCGGCAGGCCGGGATCGATGATCGGCACCGTCACGAGGACCACGAGTAGTCCCAGCGCGGCGATACCGGGTAGATCGAGATCGGTCGCGCGACGCGCTCGGGGAACGCGCGGCAGTCCACGGACACCGAGCGCGATCGTCGCGAGGGTGAACGGGATCGGTAGCAGAAGCACCACGCGCCAGGCGAATTCGGCGGGGAGCAGCCACAGCGCGACACCGGCGAGCACCGGGCCCGCGATGGCCGCCGCCGCGCCCGCGGCGGAATACCGGGCCAAGGCGCGCAATCGGTCGGGTCCGGTGAAGACATCCTGGATGACCCCGAGTACCTGCGCGCTGATGACGCCCGCGCCGAAACCCTGGACGAGTCGTCCGAGGATCACCGACCAGGTGCCGACCGCTCCCGCCGACGCGACGCATCCGATCAGGAACAAGCCCAGCCCCGCGAGGAACAGCCCACGCCGTCCATAGGCGTCGCCGAGCCGTCCGGCGGGCGCGAGTCCGAGCCCGAACGTCAAGGAGAACGCGGAAAGGAACCACAGTGTCGCGGAATCGCCGAGGCCGAGCGACGACTGGACCGAGGGCGCGGTGAACGCGACGACGGCGCCGTCGAGCAAGGTCGCGAACCCCGCCCCGAGGCAGCACCACAAAGTGGCGCGCCGGTCGTAGACGACCGTCGCGGGCTGTCCCGTCGCGCGCGTTACGCCGAATGCCACGGGCCCACAACGCCGTTCGCGGCAGAATTCATGGGAGGATTCTGCGCGGCAAAGTCGGCGCGCACCAGATTTGCGCTCGCGGTGATCCCTCTCCAGTTTCAGTTAGACTGAAACTGGAGAGAGGTGGTGAATATCGTGACCGATGACCGGGGAGGAGTCCCGCCGCTGAGTCCGGCGTTCCTGCTCATCATGCTGGGGAGTCGGTTGCGCGGCGGTGTCGAAACCCGATTGGCGGCCGAGGGCATCGCGATCCGCCATCTCTCCGCGCTGGGGCATCTGTCCCGGGATCCGGGCCTGTCCTACAGCGAGTTGGCCCGCCGCGCCTCGGTGACCCCGCAGAGCATGCAGGCGACGCTGTCGAAACTCGAGGAATCGGGAGCGGTCGAGAAGGTGACCGGCGGCGGCCGCGGTCGCACGGCGAAGCTGGCGGTGACCGACGAGGGACGACGGCTGCTCGATGTCGGGAAACAGGCGTACGCCGACCTCGACGCTCTCCTGTCCGAGGCGATGGACCCGGTCGCGCTGCGCGAGATGCTGCCCGGCCTCTTTCGCGCCGTACAGGCTGCCGGTGACCGGCCCGGTCCGGAGCGACCGCGTGAATCCACCGGGCCGCACAGACATTCGCGAACGGGCAAGAACGACAGACCGACCACGTGAGGACCGACCCATGAGTATCCGCCACTACCTCCATCGCGCCCCCGCCGTTTCGGCGGCCGAGGCGATCGAAGCCGTCCGGGCGGGTGCCCTGATCATCGATGTGCGCCGCCGGTTCGAGTGGAACCGCACCCACATCCCCGGTGCGATCCACCTTCCGCTGGAACAGCTGACGACGGGATGCGAGGAATTGCCCGACGATCGACTCCTGATCACCTTCTGCACCGGCGGCCTGCGATCCTACGGCGCCGCCAACCTGCTCATCGACTACGGCTTCGACGCCAAGAACATGTCCGGTGGATTGATCGACTGGCGCGCCGCCGGTGGAGCGCTGGAGGTGGGGCCGCGCGGCGAAGGATGATCCGACAGGGCGCGAACCGCGTCGAGTGAGGCGCGTACACGAGCGGCACGGGGCATCACAGGTGGCCGCGCGGCGTTCAGCCGGGAGGTCGCAGGGCGAGGGTGAGCATCGTCGCCATGGCGAAATCCATCGTCGCGTGCGGGAATACCGCCGCGAACGTCGCCGGACGACTTCGGCCGAACCGCTCGGGCACGCGGAGCGCGGTCGCGACGAGAACCATCGCGTCGAGGACGAACAGTGCGACCAGTACCCACCCGATGGCCGGGATCGGCGGGCTCGACGCGTGCGCGGTGTGTCCGGCACGCGGACCGTGCGCGGTGAGCGTCGCGTAGACCATGGCCAGCGCGGCGATACCGTGATAGATCGCCGCGCCGGATTCCTCGCCGAACAGTTCCGAGTCGTTGCTCCCGCCGACGGATCGCCTGCTCGCGTCGCCCCGCCGGTCCGAGACGGCAGGTTCGCCCGAGCGTGTCGCGTCCGGTCGACCGGACGGTACGACATCGGCCTGCCCGACGGAATGGTCCACGCCGGGCGATGCACCGGGCGCCACGGCTCCGAACCGGCCACCTTTCCTCGCCGCACCGAACCTTCGACCTCCGACGACCAACCACACCGTCGATCCCACCGCTACCGCGCCGAAGACGATGCGCCAGAGGACGGTCGGGAGTTCCGCACCCGCTGCTGTCCACATCGCGGCCATGGCGACGAGCATGACGACGTGGACGAGTTCCCCACCGCGCCCGAACCGGCCGGGCTCGGGTCGGAACAGCCGTGCGCAGGCCACCGCCGCGGCGAGCAGGCACGCGACGAACAGCGCCCATGCCACCGCCGTGTTCGCGTGATCCACGCCGAGGTTCAGGCCGGGGTGAGGTGCACGTCGGTGCGCCCGCCGAGATCGACTTCGATGACGCATTCGCCGTTCGCGTCAGCGGTTGCCGTCGGCTCGGTCGCACCCGTGACGCGGTAACTCCGGTGCGGGACGAGGCGGTGCACGGCCAGCCGCACCCGTTGGGTGCCGCGCCCCGGGCGCAGCACCAGTTCGAGTCCGGCGCCGTCGGTCACCGCGCGCGCGACGAGCACGTCGGGGTAGGCGGCGTCGGCCAGAACGGGTCCGGCCCGCCACTGCGGCGGCACCGCGCCGAGCATCAGATCGCGCAGGCCGTCCGGCCGCAGGAATCGGGTCAGCGCGTGATGGGCGTTCGTGACGGTCGAGACGCCGGCGAAACGTCGTGCGCCGTCGCGTTCGACGAGGCGGTAGCTCTCGCCGAGGGAACGGGTCAGCGCGGCGGCGAGATCGGAGTCGCCCATCTCGGCCGCGGCGCTCGCCACGAAGACCTTGGTCATGCCCTCGCCGTTGACGACGTTGTAGTTGCCGAGGTCGACCCGGGCGCGCGCGCTGCCGCGCAGGCGCGCGTTCGTTCCGTCGTAGTCGACGAACCGATCGCGGATGGTGGTCCACGTGTCGCGCGCGAGGTCGGGCATCATCGCGTTCAGCCAGGCGACCATGCCCGCGTCGTAACCGAGTACCGGCTTGCTGATGGTGAGCGATGGGCCGAGCCTGCCCGGGATGAACCGCCCGTTGCGCCGTCGCCATCCGTCGTACAGGTAGCTGTGGCGTACCCGGTCGACCAGATCGCCGGTCAGTTCCGTGCCGTGCAGGCGATCGTGCATGACCAGCGTGTTGAACGCGAAGACATTGCAGATCGGGTAGATCAGATGCGGTTCGCACGCGTACTGCGGACAGTTCTCCCGCGCCAGCATGTTGCGGCGGATCGCGCGGGAGAGCCGGGCGAAATCGTAGTCGTGTGTCGTGCGCGGGCCCCAGGTCAGTTTCAACGATCCCGGACGGTCGAAAGTCGGGTCGGCGTTGAGGGATTCGTAGAGGCCGAGCATGACCCCGAAATAGCCGCTGTACATGACGTTCGCGTGCCGGATGGGATCGGTGTTGATTCTGGCGTAGCCGATCAGGCTTTCCACAGCCCAGTAACCCCACACGCGTTTGTCGCACATCTTGAGGATGGCGTTGCGCTGCGCCTCGGCGAGATAGCCGGTGAAGGCCGGAGTTCGGGTGTATTGCGCCATGGCGAGTGCGTAGCCGACGAAATTCAGCTGGTAGCGCAGCGCGCTGCCACCGATCTGTTCGATGCGGTCGAATCCGTCGAACCGATCGATCGGTTGCAGTGCCAGGTCGAGGACATAGCGCTGGAACGCGAGATCGTCGGGGTCGGATTCGGTGACCGAGGGCATGATTCGGGGGGCGGGCGTACTCATCAGGCGGCCTCGGTTCGCGCCGTGCGCGGGGCGGCGGCGGGGCCGGGACGGAGCGCGGTCGGCGCGAATTCCGCCGACGCGACCGTTCGGCCGCGCACGCGCCGCCAGAGTCGGTGCGCGCCGGCGGAGAGATATCCGGCAAGCAGGCAGCACGGCATCGGGTCTCGCTTCTCCAGGCCGCCACGTTGCGGCAATGACATGATTAGTTGCTAACTCTATCAAACTATCTTCCATGACGGGCGTTTTCGGCCGATAGTGGCCCGAATCATGTCCGGCGTGAATTATACAGTGCCGCAGTAGTTTTCGTGACCCAGCGGGTGGGTGTCGCCAGTTCGGCCGTGCGGTCGTGATTGAGATATTGATAAGTTCTGCGTCGCATCATCTCATCAATCATCTGAGCGGGAGAGAACATGAGCAGTGCACAGAACCGGCGGCGCACGATGACGGCGGTGGCGACCGGTGTCGTTCTCGGCACGGTGATGGCGGCCGGAGTGGCCGTCGCCGATCCGAATATCCAGATCCCCGGCACCGACGACGGCCTGCCGAACTGCGCGGTGCTGAACGTCAACGCGTTCGCGGGCTATATCGGCACCGGAGCGCCCACCCCCACCCGCGCGATGGACGAGAGTTTCGCCGCCGCGCCGGTCGGTGACTGGTGCAATACCAATGTCGGGTACTCGTCCACCGGTTACGGCGCCGACGGTGTCACCATGGTCAACCCCCGCACCGTCGACGGTCTGTTCCCCTACAACAACTCCGAGATCCTGGCCCGGCCCGTCTTCGAACCCGGGCAGACGATGACGATGGACATCGAGGGCGCGCCGGATATGACCGGCCACAACGGCACCGCCGGCTGGGGTGTGTCGAACCGGTCGATCGATCCGCTCGGCCTGGAGATCGCCTGGTTCATGTACAACGGCTCGCACGGTCTGGTCGGTGACGCGAGCGCTCTCACCCGCCCGATCTTCACCGTGCTCGGATCGGAACTACCGCGCGGCTTCTTCCTCATGGTCAAGCGCGGCGGCGAACTCGTTCCGCGGATCACCATGCTCGACCCCGGCCTGCTCGCGTCGGATCATGCCTACGCGGTCCGCCTCGACCACGAGCGAGTGGAATTCTTCATCGACGGCGGCTCGGTCGGCGCGTTCACGCACCCGCCGCACGGCGAGGGCGTGAACATCCTGGGTAAGCCGGTCCCGCTGCTCGGTCAGATGTGGCTCGACGGAAGTTACTGGTTCCCGCTGCCGATCCCCGAATACAACGCCGTCGAACAACGGCTGACGATGACGCGCTACCGCCAGGGGCCCAGCGCGACGACTCCGCTCACGTAACAACCTGGCCCGGCTCGCCGCGCGGCCGCGAAGAATTCGTGCTCGTGCCACCTGTGGTGGGTCTCGGCCGGTACTTCTACCACGGCGCGTTACCGGGCGCGGACGGACAGAAGGCCGGGTGATCGCCGCGCGCGCCGGGAGGCGACATCAGCGCGCGTGGTCCGCGCCGGGCGGATTCTGTTGTACCGCGGCGGGTTCGACGGATTTCCGCATTTCCCACCAGTAGCTCAACGTCACCGTCGTGTATGCCGCGAGCACCGCGACAGCCGGAAGTAGCGCGATCAGCACCACCACGGTCAGGGACATGACGCCCTCCCCTACGAATCGAACGTGTCACCAACAGCGCCGCGCGGCGCGTTCCTATTCCCACCGCGCGATATCCGCCGCGGCTCACGCCGGGCCGCGGGGGGCGAGCACATGATTGGGAACGCGTTCGGCGATGTAGCTCTGGACCCGGCGATAGTCGGGTTTGCCGCTGGGGGAGCGCGGCAGGGTCGGCGCCGACCAGATCAGACGGGGGACTTTCGACCAGGCGAGATGACGGCACAGATGTCGTTTGAGTGCCGCCGAGGACAAGGTCGTCCCGTCCGTCGAACAGACCAGCGCCGCGATCTGACTGCCCCGGCCGGGGTGGGGTAGGGCGATCGCCATCGCGTCGCCGATCGTGTCGAACGATTTGAGGACGTTCTCGATCTCTTCGACGAAAACCGTCACGCCCGCTATCTCGATCGAGGTGTCCCGACGGCCGATGAAAGTGATCGTGTTGTCCGATTCGACCCTGGCGACATCCTGGGAGATGGCCAGCGACTCCCGCGCGGTGGCCCGCAACAGGGAATCGGTACCGCGCTGGTCCTTGTAATAGCCGAGCGGCAGATTCCTGGTCGCCGCGAGATACCCTTCGGACCCGGTCTCGGTCGGCGCACCGTCGGCGTCGACGACGACGGTGCCCGGGGCGAGGTGGAAACGCGAGCGGCGGGCGAGATCGTCGTCCTTGCGGGCCACGCCCGCGCCGCGCAATCCGGTTTCCGACGATCCGATGGATTCGAAGACGTCGGTCCACGGGAATTGTTCGAGCAGTGCGTTCTTCACCGATTGTGACAGCGGGGCGGCGCAGGAGGCGATGGTCGTGAGCGAGGTGGCGTCGGTCGGACGTCGGCGATAGGCGTCGAGGAGCGGGCGTGCCATCGCGTCGCCCGCCGACACCAGGACCTGGGGACGTTTCTCCGCGACGATCCGCCAGATCTCGTCCGGATCGAATTGCGAGGTCAGCACCACCGTGTGACCGCACAGCAACGCGGTCAGCGTCGGCATGACGCCCGCGGCGTCGCCGAGCGGAACGAGGACGAGCCATTGGGGATGACCGGCGCCCCGGTGGGAGCCGCGTAATCTGCGCGCGCCGAGCCGGTCGAGGTGGAAATCCATACTGCCCGCGAGTACCCGCGCCAGATCCTGGTGTTGCCACATGATCGCTTTGGGCGGTCCCGTGGTGCCGAGTGTGTAGACGAGCATCAGATCCTCGCCGCCGCGTGCCGTGAGCGGGCGGAACGGCAGGCCGGCGCGAAGATCGGTTTCGGCGGACGCCGCGCTCGGCGCCTGCCTGCGCTCGGTGAACTCGTCGGCGACCGCGATGGTGTGGCGCAGATTCGGCAGGCTCTGGCGCGCCTCGGCGACCGCCGGTTGGTAGCGGCGGTGATGGACGAGGACTTCGAGATCGGCGTGATCGCACAGGTGCCGGATCTGGGCCCACCCGTGCCAGTAGCCGACGTTGACCAGGACCGCGCCGAGTTTGAAACAGGCGAGGATCGTCTCGACGGTCTCGATGCTGTTGTGCATCAGGTAACCGACGTGGGTGCCCACGCCCACCCCGCGCGCGGCGAGCGTGTGGGCTATTCGATTCGCGCGGACGTCGAGTTCGGCGAAGGTTGCGGTCCGGTCACCGTGGACCACCGCGGCACGGTGGGGTACGCGGTCGGCGGTCTGTTCGAAAAGGTCTGCGAAATTACTCGACATCACGATGCTCGATGGGTCGGGTGGTGGCGGCTGCGGATCCGGCACGGAGAATACTGAGACAGTACACTGGACAAGTGTCTGGAAGAATATCACGACGTGCTCCGCCCGGTCGAGACGAGCGGAGCCACCCGGCGACTCCGACGGTGTGATTCTGCTCGATTGAGCTCCCTCGTGTGGGGTATGCCGTGGGCGAGGCGACTCGAACGGTGAGGCGCTCGGCTCCAGAATGGGAGAACACGATGCTCGGTCTCGGAATCATCGGATGGATCATCATCGGCGGCCTGGCCGGATGGATCGCCAGCAAGATCATGAAAACCGATGCGCAACAGGGCATTCTGCTCAATATCGTGGTCGGTGTCATCGGCGGCCTGCTCGGCGGGTTCGTCCTGAAGCTCTTCGATGTCGACGTCGAGGGCGGCGGCCTGTGGTTCAGCTTCTTCACCTGCCTCGGCGGCGCGGTGATCCTGCTGTTCCTGGTCGGTCTGGTGACCGGGCGCAGTCGCTCGGTGCGCTGATCGCGCCGACCGAGAGCAGGTGCGGGAGCAATTGTTCCCGACACCTGCTCTGTCGGCGTGTCGAGCCCGTATGCCGAGGTCGGCATACGGGCTCACTCGCGTAACGGATCGGGTCGTTGCGACGTCGCGGCGTCGGCGGTCTGCTACGAATAGCGAGGTGGTGCACCGTCGACGCAGCCCGTTCGGCGATGTGCCCCTGCCGTTACGGCGGGCGTTCTCCGGGAGTGATCCTGCCTCGGACGTCGTCCCGCGTCCTGAGATACACACGCGTTCGTGGTCCGAACCGTCCTCGAGCGCGACAGGTGCGTTTCGAGTCGTGAGGAGACAGCGTGGCAGTGATCGTCGAGCGTCGTTCGAAGTGGTATTTCTCGGACTACGGTGTGTACGGCCCGGCGGTGACAACTCCGGTGACAGGTCGCGGTCGCGTGCCGTTGCGCACCCTGGTCTTCGAGGCGATGGCCCATTACCGGCCCGAGGTGTTCACCGATCCGGCGCGCGCGGGAATCCACTTCCACGGCGGGGGTCGTGAGGAACTGCTGCGGATCCGCGCCGATATCGAGGAGCCCGGTGACCTCTGCTACGCCCAGATGGACGATCGCGGCCTGACCATCGCGGGCACGCTCGGCCAAGCGGCCGCCATCGCCGCGCACCTACGCCGCCACATTCCCGCCGACACCCCGCTACGCATGGTCACCAGGGGCGCGGAATGCGATCTGATGCCCGGTGTCACCGTCGACACCATCACCGCGGCCCTCACGCCCGCCGACATCCTGGCCGACGCGGCCCGCTGAATTGCGCGACTCCCGTGCCCGCGCGAGGCGTGTCCCCGCGCGGGTGACGCGCGTCCGACCCCGGTTCTTGCGTGAGCGCGGGCGCGGATGAATCATGGACGGCGTTCGGCACACCATCTCGAGTTCGATCAAGTTCTCTGCTGTCCTCATCGGAGTGATCCTCGAAAGGTTCGTGAACATATGCAAACGAGTTCTTCTCAGATTCAACAGCTTCGGTTGGACGACGGCAGGATGATCGCCTGTACGAGTCCGGCCGAGGCGCGAATGCTGTGGGGCGAGATGTCGACGACCGGTTTCTACCGTCTGGCCGCCGCGGAATTGCGGCCCTCCGACGTCGCCATCGATATCGGGGCCAATATCGGCCTCAGCGCGATGATGTTCGCCGACACCTGCCCGGGGGTCAAGGTCGTCACCGCCGAACCGGCTCCGGCGACCTTCGACTGCCTGGAACGCAATGTGGCTTCCCATGTGCCCGGGGGCGTTCCGTTGCGCATCGCCGTCGGCGCGGAACGCGGAGTGCTGCCGTTCACCTGGTACCCGCGGGCCACGGCGAATTCGGGTTTCTACGCCGACCGCGCGGCCGACGACGAGGCGACCAAGGTCTATCTTCGCAACAGCGGCCTGCCCGACGAGGCGATCGACATGATCACCGCCGAACTCCACGAGGGCGAGCAGATCGATGTCGAGGTCACCACCGTGTCGGCGATCATCGACGAGCACGCGCCCGACAGCGAGATCGGCGTACTCAAGATCGATGTCGAGCGCGCCGAGATGGATGTCCTGCGCGGTGTCGCCGAGGGCGATTGGCCCCGCATCCGCGCCGTCGTCGCCGAGGTCCACGATATCGACGGCCGCCTCGCCGAGGTCTGCGATCTGCTGGGCAGACAGGGATTCACGGCGCGCACCAGACAGGACGCCGCGCTGATCGGCACCGAATTGCACGAGGTCTACGCGACCCGTCGTCGATGAGACCGCGGTGCGGGCGTGCCGGACACTGAGTGACGAACGGGCGTGCGGGCAGCCACCCGCGCGCCCGCTACTCGTACTGGCTTCGCAGGTATTCGGCCGACCGCGCCGCGACGGCGGCCACTTCGCGCACCTCAGGCGGCGCGGCGGGATCGCCCGCGAGGTGGTCGAGGACCTCGCGTAGTCGGCGTGCCAATCGCAGTGTCTGCGTGACACATTCGGTCAGGTCGGGGCCGATGGTGGTCAGCAGGGGATCGGAGAGTTGTTCGACGATCGCGTGTTGGTCGAGTCGATACTCGAGTCGACGATGGTCGCCGATGACCTCGATCAATTCGTAGCTGATGGCCTCGCATTCCTGTGCCACCGGCAGACATTCGTGCGGGCGGGGCACGTGATGCTCGTAGAGTGCCGTGCTGGACAGTCCCGCCGCGGCGAATCCGTGGAAGCATCGGGCGAGCATCACGATCGCGGGCTGTGGCGCGTACGGGACGTCGTCGAGCCGTCGAGCCGCCTCCGACAGCATCGCGACCAATCCGCCCGCGTCCGGTCGATATCCTGGCTGCTCCAGCGTTTCGGTCGCATCGAGTCCGCCGATCATGCCGGACAGAATAGGCGAATCCGGTCCGGCCGCCACCGCGCCACGCTCGCGTTTTCGGGTCGCCCGGTGGAACCGGTTCGCGGGCCGGGTGACTCGTGGTGCCGGGGTCGGTCCCGCGCGCGGCCTCCGGGAACCGACACGGTAGAACGGACGTCATCGGTCCCCGTCCAACGCTTGGGAGTTCGCAACGTGAGTGCGCCGGAAGTCGTCTACAACGTCGTGGTCGTGACACATCTGCTCGGTATGGCGGCGGTGGTCGGCGGATACGTCGCCGGGCAGCCGAAGGTCTCGGAACTGATGGTGTGGGGTGCGCGCGCCCAGATCATCACGGGACTGATCCTGGTCGGCATGGCCTCGGCGATCGATTCGATCGGCAAGGAACCCGACAACGCGAAAGTCGCGGTCAAGCTGGTAATCGCGATCCTCGTCGCGGCCTTCGCCGAGATGGGCCGCGCGGACGCGAAACGCGGCAACGACATCGCGTGGATGACCCATGCGGCGGGCGGACTCGCGATCGTGAACGTCCTCGTCGCGGTGCTCTGGACCTGATTCCGGCGCCGATATCGCGCACCGGGAGGCGGTGGCGCGCAGCCGGTTGCCTCCCTCCCTCGCGAGTGCTATAAATCAACCCTGCCAGTCATGCTAAGCACTCGTTCAGCATCAGGGAATTCGGAGTCCGGCGGAAGTTCGGCACAACCGGTACCTCGGGTTTTCCGAAGTCGACCGGACGAGCCGCCGTGCGACGGTGAGGTGAGCTATGGGGCCTTTCGAGGAAATCGAGGACTTCTTCGTCCTGCTCGACGCGGCGCAGCGGTACGCGCTGTGGCCGTGTTTCGCCGAGTCGCCGGGCGGGGCACAGGTCGTCTTCGGGCCGGCCTCGCGCAGCGCGTGTACCGAGTACCTGGCGATCGCGGCGGCCGGGACCGCCTCCTGATCGGCCGTCGGTCGCGGTCAGAGCACCACGGGTAACAGGTCGGGTCGTTTGGCGGACAGGCCGGTGCCGGAGGAGGTTCCGCGCATCCGCCTGCCGATCCACGGCAGCAGATGACGGATCGCCCACCCCGATTCCGCGGTGAGCGCGCTCGCGTGCGGAGCCGGCGGCAGCGGATCGCGCCAGGTGTCGTTGGCGCCGGGAAGCCTCAGGGCGTCGGCCACGGCGCGGGCGACGAGATCGTGCCCGAGCGGGCCGAGGTGGAGGCGATCGTCGCACCAGACCAGTGGATGCGTGGTCGCCTCGACGAGTTCGAAATCCAGGAGTACGACACCGTGTTCTTCGGCGAGTGTGCGCAGATCGTCGTTCAGCGCGTAGATGCGCGGTGAGAGCGGACGCGCCAGTGGGGCGATGCCGCCGATATCGGGATAGGTGAAGCCGACAACCGTCGCGCCGGTGTCGATGAGCGCGCCGAAGATGATGTCGAGATCGGTGAGCAGCGATTTGCGGTCGAAGCGCGGCCGGATCAGATCGTTCATACCCGCCATGACCGTGACGAGATCCGGATCGAGGGCGATCGCCTGCTCGAGTTGTTCGTCGCGGATCTGCCCGACCCGTCTGCCCCGGACCGCCAGATTCGCGTAATGCGCTCCCGGATACGCCGCGTCGAGCAATTCGGCGAACCTGTCGGCCCACCCGCGATAACCGCCCATCCCGTCGGGATCCCCGACGCCTTCGGTCTGGCTGTCTCCGATGGCGACATATCGGGAGTACGACATCCAGGATCCGGAGTACGGGTCCATATGCACCTCGCGGGTCGACGGCTACCTCGGCCCGGCGCGTGCTGCGTGCGGGGATCCGACTGCGCTCATCGACCGGCGTCGCGCGTTCCTCGCGACGCACGAACATCGTATGTGTCACCGCGCGTCGCGGCCATCGGTGGGCGGACGTCCGGTGGGGAAGTCGCGGGAGCGCGGTGCGGGGCGGTGGACCGAGGCCCACCGCCCCGACGACGGATCACGCGTTCGCGGCGGCCAATCCGGTGCGCAGATCGGCGAGGATGTCGTCGATTCCCTCGACGCCGACCGCGAGGCGGACCAGCCCCGGCGTGACGCCGGCGGCGAGCTGCTCCTCGGGGGTCAGCTGGGAATGCGTGGTCGAGGCCGGATGGATGACCAGCGACCGGACGTCACCGATATTGGCTACGTGACTGTGCAGGGTGAGCGCTTCGACGAAACGCTTGCCCGCGTCGACCCCGCCCGCGAGTTCGAATCCGATGATCGCGCCCGCGCCCTTCGGGGCCAGCGCCCGCGCGCGCTCGTACCACGGCGAGGACGGCAGCCCGGCGTAGGCGACCGAGGTGACGCCCTGCTGTTCGGTGAGGAATTCCGCGACGGCCTTCGCGTTGCTCACATGCCGTTCGATGCGCAGGCTCAGCGTTTCCAGGCCCTGGCTGATGAGGAAGGCGTTGAACGGCGACACCGCCGAACCGAGGTCGCGCAGCAACTGGACCCTGGCCTTGAGCGCGTACGCCGGAGCGCCGAGATCGGCGTAGACGACGCCGTGGTAGCTGGGGTCGGGTTCGGTGAAACCGGGGAAACGTCCACCGCGCCAGTCGAAACCGCCGCCGTCGACGATGACGCCCGCGATCGCGGTGCCGTGCCCGCCGAGATACTTGGTCGCCGAATGCACGACGATATCCGCGCCGTGCGCGAGCGGCTGGATCAGGTACGGAGTGGCCACCGTGTTGTCCACGATCAGTGGAACTCCCGCGGCGTGGGCGACTTCGGCGATACCGGGGATGTCGAGGATGTGGTTCTGCGGGTTGGAGATCGTCTCGCCGTAGACCGCCTTGGTATTCGGGCGGATCGCCGAACGCCACTGCTCCAGATCGTCGGGATCGTCGACGAAGGACACCTCGATACCGAGTTTCGGCAGCGTGTACCTGAACAGGTTGTAGGTGCCGCCGTACAGGCGCGGGCTCGACACGATATGGTCGCCCGCCCCGGCGATATTCAGGATCGCGAAGGTTTCGGCGGCCTGTCCCGAAGACAGCAGCAGCGCGGCCACGCCGCCCTCCAGCGCGGCGATGCGCTGCTCGACCGCGTCCTGGGTGGGATTCATGATCCGGGTGTAGATATTGCCCGGTTCGGCCAACCCGAACAGCGCCGCCGCGTGGTCGGTGTCGCGGAAGGTGTAGGAGGTGGTCTGGTAGATCGGCAGCGCGCGTGCGGAGGTGGTGCCGTCGGGAAGTTGTCCGACGTGGATCTGCTTGGTCTCGAAACTCCAGCTCGCGGTGGGATCCGCGGCCGTCGACGGGTCGGTCATGCGAGGGCTCCAGACGATGGGGGTGAGGTTCGGAACATCACGCGCGCGGCGGTCGCCGTGGCGTCGACGATCTCGATCGGCGGGTCGCGCGGATCCGTGGTCATGCCCCGAAAGGCTAGGAGCGCTCGGGGGTTTGCGCGACGTTTACATTCGGCTCGAGCGCAACGGTGGCCGAGGCGTGGGCACGTTGTCGCGCGGTGGCCGAGGCGGCGAACCCGCAGGTGCGCGGGCGTGATCGCGTGCGCGGCACCGGTAGGCGGAACGATTGCGGCGCGGGTTACCGGAGGGTGGCGCAGCGTCGCTCAGGCGGCGCCGCGCGCGTTGTAGACGGTGAATTCCCGGTCGGCCGCCATGCGTCCGTAGTCGGCGAAAACCTCGAGCGCGCGGTCGCGCTGGACGCCGATATCGACCCGGATGCCACGGCCGCGGAATTGTTCGGCCCAGTCCTCGCGCATCGGTCCTTCGTCGAATCCGGTCAGCTGCTCCAGTTCCGGTCCTTCGCCCGCGATGACCAGACGTTTCACCCCCGACCACAGCACCGCGCCGTAGCACTGGGCGCACGGCCGCCAATTGACGACGAGTTCGCGATCGGGCGCGTCCACCGCGCCGAGGTCCCAGTCGCCGACCCGCGTCTGCGCGAGCGACAGCGCGACCACCTCGGCGTGGGCGGACGAAAGCCCGCTGGCCAGTACCAGGTTCACCCCCGCCGCGACGATCGCGCCGGTGGCGCTGTCGATGACGAGTGCCGCGAACGGTCCGCCGGACCCTTCGCGCGGGTTGCGTGCCGCGAGCCGGTGGACCAGCGCCATGCGCTGGTCGTCGGAGTCGAGAACGGCGGGGGAGTGCTCGAGTTCGTCGAAGACCCAGTCGGGCATGGTCGCGCCGTAGGAGCGCGGCAGAGCGTCGGTGTTCACGGCGTGCCCTTCGTCGGGTGCGGTCATCGGTGTGGGCAAACGTAGAGCGCGGGCGTTGCGGAGTGATTTCCTGGGCGCGTCAGCGGGGTAAGGGTTGTACGATGCCGATATGAAGATATTGCTATCAACGCATGTGGTGGCCATTCGGTGGTGGCGCAGCGGGCGAAGGTGACGAACGAAATCGCAAGGAGGGCAGGAGGAGGCCTCGGTTTCGGCTGCTCGCGACGGTCGAATGCGGGCGATGGTTCGATTCGGCCGGTTCGGTGTGGGAAACGGGCATAGCCCAACCAACTGACCAGTACGCTCCGGAGGGCGTCGTATGTTTCGACGCCGTGGAGGAGGCGAGTATGGGAGCCGACGGTTCCGAACGAATCACGGTCACCGATCGGCCCGTGGTGGGTTCGGATATCTATGTCGACAACCAGCTGTTCCTCGGCCACGGCGAGGACGATATGCGCGGTGGTCTGGCCCGGGTGATCGCCGTGCACGAGGATCTCGACTATCCCGACGGCCCACTGATCGATGTCGCCGAACATCCCGACTGTAGCTACGACTGGACGCTGCTCAGCCGCGAACAGGAACGGTTACGCGCCGCGTTCGGCGAACGGCGCGCTTCCGCCGATCCTGATCTACGCCCCGAGTTCGATCTGTACTGACCGTCCCGGGTTCACGTATGCGATACGGGAATTCGCTGTGTCCACGCCATATGGACGGCGCTGCTGCCCACTCCGGCCAGGGCCAGATTCGCCGCGCCGAGCAGGACCAGTCCCGCCGCGGCGAGGAATCCCAGCGCGGTCGGCGATTGCGGGGGAAACAGCAGGACGAGAATGCCGACCAGCATGGTCGCGACGCCGGTCAGTTCGTGGCGCACGGGTTCGGCCAGCCGGTCGTCCCAGACCGAGACCGTGGCCTGACCGACACCGCTGATCGCCCAGCTCGCGCCGAGCCAGATCGACAGCAGCGGAATCGAGTTGCCGCCCACCACGTTGAACAGCGCCAGCGCCGCGGTCAGCATTCCGCACAGCGCCAGCACGGCGCGCAGCGGTGTCGCGAATCGGGCGGCGATCGCGAGGTAGATCTGTACTCCGGCGCTGAGGGCGATGCCCGCGCCGAGCAGCATTTCCAACGAGTGGACCGTCTTGTCGGGCCAGATCGCGACCAATAGTCCGAGTGCGGCCGAGCCGATCCCGAGGACGAGAACGGCCTCGTGGCCCCGGTGTACCCGAGGTGTGCTCGCCCGGACGCGTGACGCGCCGGACGCGGGACCGTCATGGGAACGCGAGAACAGCCGACCCGTCGTCGCGGGAAGTCGGGAGCGCAGTGTCACCATGGGGCAGCAATGCCCGCTTTCCGCGATCCGACACAGCTCGAACCGATAACTTCTGATGATCGGCGTCCATCCGTATCGACATCCGAGGAGTGCCACGTGCCGTATTACCGATCGGTGGGCTCGGTCCCCCCGAAGCGTCACACGCAGCACCGGAGCCCGGACGGCGCGTTGTACTACGAGGAGTTGATGGGGGAAGAGGGTTTCTCCTCGGATTCGTCGCTGCTCTATCACCGTCACATTCCCTCGGCGATCGTCGACGCCACCGAATGGGAGCTGCCGGATCAGACATCGGTGCCGAATCATCCGCTACGCCCGCGCCACCTGCGCCTGCGCACACTGTTCGACGACGACGTGATCGCCGGTGCCGACGTCGTCACCGGGCGACGGCTGATCCTCGGTAACGCCGATGTCCGTATCTCCTACGTGGTGGCGGGTGCGCCGTCTCCGCTGTACCGCAACGCGATCGGCGACGAGGTGGTCTACCTCGAATCGGGCGAGGCGTCGGTCGAAACCGTCTTCGGTGTGTTGAACGCGCGCCGGGGCGACTACGTCGTAATTCCCCGTGCGACGACGCACCGCTGGATTCCCCGCGGTGGCGAAGTGTTGCGGGCGTACGCGATCGAGGCGGGCAGCCATATCGTTCCGGCGAAGCGTTACCTGTCGCGCTTCGGTCAGTTGCTCGAATCCGCCCCGTACTGCGAGCGGGATCTGCACGGTCCGGGTGAACCCCTGCTCGCCACCGCCACGGGTGACGTCGAAGTACTGGTGAAACATCGGGGTTCCTCCGGTGTCGTTGGCACCAGGATGATGTATCCGACACACCCTTTCGATGTGGTCGGCTGGGACGGATGTCTCTACCCGTACACGTTCGACATCGCCGATTTCGAACCGTTGACCGGACGGGTGCACCAGCCCCCGCCCGCACACCAGGTGTTCGAGGGCGCGAATTTCGTCATCTGTAATTTCGTGCCGAGGAAGGTCGACTACCACCCGTTGGCGATCCCGGTTCCCTACTACCACTCCAACGTCGACTCCGACGAGGTCATGTTCTATTGCGGCGGTGACTACGAGGCGCGCAAGGGATCGGGGATCGGGGCGGGTTCGGTCTCGCTGCATCCGGGCGGTCACGCCCACGGGCCGCAGCCCGGTGCGTACGAGCGCAGCATCGGGGCCGAGTTCTTCGACGAACTGGCCGTCATGGTGGACACGTTCCGGCCGCTCGAACTCGGGGAAGGCGCTCTGGCCTGCGAGGATCCGGACTACGCGTGGACGTGGGCCGGTCGCGGTCCCGGTGACGCCCCCGGGGCAGTGGGTCCGGCGTGACGCGGCGGTGCGCGGTGCGCGCGGTGACGGACCGGTTCCCGTCGGCCGCGAGGCTGTCGGCGTGACCGGCGTGCTGATTCCCGACGATTCCGGGTTCGGGCCGGACAACCTCCCGTTCGGTATCTTCTCCACCCCGGAACTGACGCCGCGCGCGGGTGTGCGGATCGGTGACCACGTCCTCGATCTCCGGGCGGTGTTCGGCGACCCGGTCTTCGCGACGGGTTCGCTGAACGCGTTCATGTCGCGCGGCCCGTCGCACTGGGCGGCCGTACGTGAGCGGCTACAGGAGGTCGTCCGCGCGGGCGAGGTGCCCGACGGTGTCCTGCACGCCGTGACCGGGGTGCGGATGCACCTGCCGTTCGAGGTGGCCGACTACGTGGACTTCTACGCCTCCGAACACCACGCCGTCGCTCTCGGTCGTCTGTTCCGGCCGAATGCCGAACCGCTGCTGCCGAATTGGAAGCATCTCCCGGTGGGATACCACGGTCGAGCGGGCACCGTCGTCGTGTCGGGGACCGATATCGTGCGCCCCTCGGGACAGCGGAGAGCCCCCGGTGCCGACAACCCCGAATTCGGGCCGAGCACCCGCTTGGACATCGAGGCGGAACTCGGATTCGTCGTCGGCGTGCCGTCCACCGGACCGATCCGCGTCGATGATTTCGCCGAGCACGTGTTCGGGGCGGTGATCGTCAACGACTGGTCCGCCCGCGACATCCAGGTGTGGGAGTACGTTCCGCTCGGGCCCTTCCTCGGCAAGAGTTTCGCGACCTCGATCTCACCCTGGGTCGTCCCTCTCGCGGCGCTGAGCCACGCCCGCATCCATCCCCCGCCCCAGGACCCGTTGCCGCTGCCGTATCTGCGCGGGACACAACCGTGGGGGCTCGACGTCGATCTCGAGGTGCGCTGGAACGGTGAGCGCGTGAGCCGACCGCCCTACGGGCAGATGTACTGGACTCCCGCGCAGATGCTGGCCCATCTCACCGTCAACGGCGCGACGGCGCGGACCGGGGACCTGTTCGCCTCCGGAACGATCTCCGGCGCGGGGGAGGACCAACGCGGTTCGTTCATCGAATCGACCGGCGGCGGTGCGCGGCCGATCACCGTGCGGGGCGAGACCCGCACCTTCCTCGAGGACGGCGACGAGATCGTCATCTCGGCCGACGCGCCCGGCCCGGGTAACTCGCGCATCGGCTTCGGGGAGGTGCGCGGCAGGATCGTCACGCGAGCGTGAACAGCGCTCGGTGCCACCGGTCGGCTCAGCGGCGTCGTAGGGCCGATGCCAGGCCCGCTCCGAGGAGCAGAGCACCGATGAGGAGAAGTCCGCCGTCGGTCGCCCAGACACTCAGCGCGAGCCGGGTCTCGATCGGCAGCGCGGGTATGTCCCGGATCGCGCGCAGGGCGTTCCCGGGAAACAGCAGCGCGACAGCCCCCGGGATCAGTCCCAGACCCAGCCCGCCACCACCGTGCCGGTCGGCGCGTAGGCCGCCGGCGCGGCGACCAGGAGCAGCAGGATCGCGCCACCGACGATCTGGACATTCGGGCCGAGACGGTCCCCGCTGTCGGAGAACGTCTCCCAGCGGTCGGTGGAGCGACTCCCGTTGGCGAACAGTCCGATGCCGACGGGAGTGATCAGCAGGGCGACGATCATCGTGAGCGCCGTGCCGAGGACACCGGCGCCGCGCGCTCGCGGGGGCGGTGACCAGCGCGGCGGCTGGTCCTGCGGTGACCGATACGTCGACTGCGGCGGCGGGTACTGATACGACACGTTCATCTCCGATTCCCCGGTCCCCGAGCGCATTCGGACGCGCCCTCCCTCGCCTCGACGGTACCGCGTGCGCGCCCGGGGGTGCGGACGGTGCCGACCGGACTCCGACGGGCACGCGCCTGACCGAGAAACCTCGCCGACGTGCGGTGTCGACACCCGGCGCGGCGGCGCCGAGCGGTACCCCGGTCGCCTCGGTCGGTGCGCTCGGGCAGGCGTGATCAACCTGCCGTTACCCGTTATAGAAAGTTCTCCAGAATGCTCACCAGAATGAGCTACTGGAATACACTCGGTAGTCCACTCGTGCGAGTAACCGTCGTGCGTGAAGTCGAGACGAGGTAGTGCTATGACGAATCCGAGGTCGCGGTGGTGAACCATTCCTACGGTGGACGTTTCGCCGGTCGCACCGCACTGGTCACCGGCGGTGGATCCGGTATCGGGGCCGCGTTGACCGGAGCCCTGGCCGCCGCGGGCGCGGATGTGCGGTGCGCCGATATCGATGTCGCCGCCGCCGAACGTGTGGTCGGCGCGATCGACGGCCCGGGCAAGGCGGTGGCGGTCGCCCTCGATGTCACCGATGCCGAGGCGGTGCGGGCGGCCGTGGACGATATCGTCGCCGAATCGGGTTCGATCGACCTGATATTCAACAACGCGGGCATTTTCATCGGCGGCGAAACCCAATTGCTGACGCTGGAGCAGTGGAACCGCATCATCGATATCAACCTGCGCGGGGTCGTGCACGGTGTCCACGCCGCGTATCCGCATATGATCGCCGCTCGCGGCGGACATATCGTCAATACCGCCTCCGCGGCGGGTCTGATGGCCTCGGGGCTGCTCACCAGTTACTGCGCCACCAAATTCGCCGTCGTCGGGCTGTCCGACGCGTTGCGGTCGGAAGCCGTGGGGCACGGCATCGGGGTCACGGTCGTATGTCCGTCGGCCGTGGAGACGCCGATCCTGGACTCGGGCAAGGTCGGGTCGTTCCCCGGGCGAAGTTTCCTGCTCGGGGCGGAGAAGTCCACGCGCGCGTACCCGCCCGATCGCCTGGCCGCGGAGATACTGGCCGCCGTCGCCGCGAACCGGTCGCGGGTGGTCGTCCCGCGCCGCACTCGCATCGGCTGGTATCTCAACCGGATCGCGCCCCGGGTGATCGAACGTCGACTCAACGCCTATGTGCGCGAACAGGTTGCCGCAAGCCGGGTGAACGACTGATTCGGGTCCGTGTGTCCGCAGGAGCGCCGGACTCGCCGGTGCGCCGCGTCGTCCCGAGTCCGGTGAGCCCTGTGAGGCGCAGAGCAAGCCCGGTGTGCGCTGGGGCCGGAATCGCGCCGCTGTGCCGGGCTGTCGGATCCGTTCGCCGGTCACGTGCCCGGGAGTAGCCGTGGTCGCGTGTGCCCGCCGGGGCGATACCCGTCGTCGACGAGACCGCGCGGGCGTGCGATAGCGAGTTCATCGATCATCCGGGCGTTCCGGCCGGTCGACGCGGTGGTGTCCGCGGCTGCCCGCAGGGCCGTCGTCGGTTCGCCGAGAAGTGACCCGGGATATTCGGACGGATTCCCGCCATGCTGACTATTGTGCTTACGGTATCGGTTACCGTAGTGTTGCCCACGTCACATGGTCGACCCCAGCGATACCGGCTCCGGCCACGGCGGGCACGCCGCGGTCCGCGCAGCACTACCCGGCAACTGCCACGACCGCCCGACAGACGAGTAAGGCACGCGATGCGTTTTGTTCCATCGAATTCGGTGCGATCGCGGAATGCGATGATCGGAAGCCGACGAGACATCGGCCGTGGTCGCCGCGATATCCGCGGTGCGGCCGCCTGTCCGGCGGGATGTCGGGCATGAGTCAGCACATACAGTTCCTGCTTCTCGGCATCGGCAGCGGCGGTGTATTCGGCGCGCTCGCCATCGCCTTGGTGCTGACCTATCGGAGTTCGGGCGTACTCAACTTCGCCACCGGTGCCATCGCGCTCAATTGCGCCTATATCTACGCTTTTCTCCGTAAGGGTGAGTTCGTCATCCTGGTGCCGGGTTTGCCGAAATCCGTCGATATCGGCGGTGATCCGGGTTTCGCGGCGTCGGCGGGGATCGCGGTGGCGCTCTCGGCGTTGTTCGGGTTGCTCGTGTATGTGGTCGTGTTCCGGCCATTGCGCAAAGCGCCTCCGATCGCACGCGCCGTCGCCTCGATCGCGTTGATGATCGTGTTGGTGGCGATCGCGAGCAAACAGGTCGGCACCAATACCGTCGGCGTGAAAGCGATATTCCCGGTCGACATCTGGACCGTGGGAAGTATCCGGATTCCGCAGGACCGTGTGTATTTCGGGATCGCCATCTTCGGGCTCGCCCTCGTACTCGCCGCGCTGTACCGGTTCACTCGATTCGGCCTGCTGACGCGCGCCACCGCGGAAAGCGAGGAAGGCGCCTACGTCAGCGGATTGTCGCCGGATCGGGTCGCGGCCTACAACTGGATGATCGGCGCGGCGGTGGCGGGTTCGGCGGGCATTCTGATCTCGCCGATCGTGCCGCTCACCCCGACGGGATATTCGCTGTTCATCGTTCCGGCGCTGGCCGCCGCGATCATCGGACAGTTCTCCTCGGTCGTGGCCGCCGTCGCGGCGGGGCTGGTGATCGGCATGCTCCAGTCCGAGGCCACCTACCTCGCGCGGGTGCACGAGTGGCTGCCCTCCAGCGGCCTGGTCGAATTGGTTCCGCTGGTGGTGATCCTGGTCGTCCTGGTCATCCGGGCCAAACCGCTTCCGTCGCGCGGCGCGGTCATCGTTTCCGAATTGGGTAACGCGCCGTACCCGCGCAGGGTGTGGAGCGGCGCCGGAATCGGTGTGGTGATCGTCGGACTCGCGCTGATCCTGTCCGGAAACGATGTGCGGGTCGCGCTCATCACGACGCTGATACTCGGTGTCATCGGACTTTCGCAGGTGGTCGTCACCGGTTACGCGGGTCAGGTCTCCCTGGCCCAACTCGCCCTGGCGGGCGCGGCGGCGTTCATCCTCGGGCCGATCACCGCGAGTTGGGGTATCCCGTTCCCGTTCGCCCCACTGCTCGCGGCCCTCGTCGCCACGGTGCTCGGGGTGGTCGTGGGGTTGCCCGCCTTGCGCATTCGGGGACTCACCGTCGCGGTCGTCACCCTCGCCCTGGCCTACGCCATCGAAGCGCTGTGGTTCCGCAATCTGGATTTCGTTCCCTCCAGCGGTGTGGATATCCCGGATCCGAAGATCTTCGGCTACAGCCTCGGGATCGGTCGTGGCGAGAATTATCCGAGGCTGGAATTCGGACTGTTCTGCCTCGCGGTTCTCGCCGTGGTCGGAGTGGGAGTCGCGTGTCTGCGACGCAGCGGACTCGGCACCCGCATGCTCGCCGTTCGCGCGAACGAGCGTTCCGCCGCCGCCTCCGGTGTCGATGTGGTGCGAACGAAACTGGCGGCCTTCGCGATCGGCGCGTTCATCGCCGGAATCGGCGGCTGTCTGCTCGCCTATCAACAGACCAACGTCTCGTTCCAGTCCTTCACGGCGCTGGCCGGGCTCACCCTGTTCGCCATCGTGTATCTCGCCGGCATCACCTCGATCTCGGGCGGCATCCTCAGCGGTGTACTCGGCGCCGGCGGTGTCGCGTTCCTGCTGCTTGAGCACGTGGGCGAATCGGCGGGCACCTGGTATCAGGTGATCGTCGGCGTCGGGCTCATGGTGACCGTGCTGATGAATCCCGAGGGAATCGTCGGCCCGGCGCAGCGGGCGCTGGCACGAGCGGGAAGACGCCCGTCTCCGCGCACCGGCTCGATGGTCGCCGCCGGTTCGGCCGTCGACCGAACCGCTTCTCTCACGGGTTCGCCGTTCGACGATGTCGATCGGACACCTGAGCGGTCGGGAGACCCGCTGCTCGCGCTGGACAGGGTCACCGTCCGGTACGGCGGCGTGGTCGCCGTGGACGAGGTGAGTTTCGATGTTGCCGACGGCGCGATCGTCGGACTCATCGGTCCGAACGGGGCGGGAAAGACGACCTTGATCGACGCCATCAGCGGATCGGTGCGCGCCGAGGGCACCGTCGCCGTCGCGGGTGAAGCATTGGGCGACAAGAGCACGCACCGGCGAGTCCACGCCGGTCTCGGGCGGACATTCCAGGCGATCGAACTGTACGAGGATCTGACCGTTCGCGAGAACGTCCAGGTCGGGCTGTCGGGTCGGGGCAGAGCCGGGGGAGCCGACAGTGCCACCGAGCTGGACGAGATCTTCGATCTGCTCGGACTCGTCGAGGTCTGCGATACGCCCGCGGGTGAATTGTCCCAGGGGCAGAGGCAATTGGTGTCGATCGCCCGGGCGCTCGCGGGCAGGCCGAAAGTGCTGCTACTCGACGAGCCGGCCGGAGGTCTCGACACCACCGAAAGTCGTTGGCTGGGTGACCGATTGCTGGCGATCCGCGCCAGCGGTGTGACGATCCTGCTGGTCGAACACGATATGAGCCTGGTCCTGCGGATCTGCGACGTCATCCAGGTCTTGAACTTCGGCCGCACCCTCGCCTCGGGCACACCCGAGCAGATTCGCGGCGACCGCGCAGTCGCCGAGGCCTACCTCGGCGCCATGCACACCGAGGAGGTGCTCGGATGAGTCTGCGACTGACCGGATTGACCGCCGGATACGGCAAACTCCCCATCGTCCGCGACCTCGATCTCGAGGTACCCGGTGGCAGCGTCACCGCCATCCTCGGGCCGAACGGCTCGGGCAAGACGACGCTGATGCGGACACTGGCCGGTCTGCTGCCCGCACTCGGCGGTGAGGTGGCGGTGGGGCAACGGCGTCTGCCCAACGGCAGGCCCGCCACCGCGAACCGGGCGGGCATCGTGCTCGTGCCGGACAACCGGGCCCTTTTCACCAGCCTGACCGTCGCGGAGAATCTCCGGATCGCGCGACGGCGCGACGGTCGCCCGCTCGAGGAGATCCTCGAACTGCTGCCCGCACTGCGGCCGCGATGGAAGGTCGCGGCGGGCTCGCTCTCGGGCGGTGAACAGCAGATGCTCGCCGTCGGTCGCGCGCTGATCCAGAATCCGCAGGTGCTGCTCATCGACGAGATGAGCATGGGACTCGCCCCGGTGATCGTGGAGAGTCTGCTGCCCGCCGTGCGGCATATCGCCGACAACACCGGTGCGGCGGTCGTACTTGTCGAACAACATGTGCGGCTCGCACTCGAGGTGGCCGACGACGCCATCGTCCTCGTGCACGGCGACGTGACGCTGCGTGGTCGCGCCGAGGACCTGCGGGCGACACCCGAACGCCTCGAAGCCGCGTATCTCGGAGGTGAATCCATCACAGCCGCAGGGTGATTCCTCGAATCCAGAATCGCAGGGGGGCTACACCACAGTTACAGGAGATCGCAATGTCCCTTTCCATACGGAGACGGTGGGCCGCCCTGCCGTGCGCCGCGCTCGCGGTGGCGCTTCTCGCCTCCGGTTGTTCCGGTGACGACACCGAGTCGTCCGGACGCGTACCGGACAAATCCGTACTCGGCCCGGAGAACAAAGCCACCGGCGCGCCCGTCGAGATCGCCTTCATCACGACCGGTCCCAAGGCGCCGGTGTACACCGAGGAACTCGAGGTGGCCAAGGCGACGGTCTCGTACATCAACAACTACCTGGGCGGAATCAACGGCCGCCCGATCGCGCTCACCACCTGTGAGGACGAGATCCAGGTGAGCCTGGCGCGCAACTGCGCCAACAAATTCGTCCAGTCCGGCGCGGTCGCGGTGGTGAGCGGCGAGACCAGTAACGCCGACACCGTCGCGAGCATCACCTCGCCGCTGGCCATGCCGTACCTCACTGCGGCGGGCGGACAGCAATCGCTGCTGCTGCCGAACACCTATGTGCTGGGCAATTCGCTCGGCGCGCTCGCCGGAGTGCCCGCCGCCTACGCGAAACAGAAGGGCTACAAGAACGTCGCGATCCTGACCGTCGACTCACCCACCGCCGTCGAACCGCTGAAACGGCTGGGGCCCTTCGCGTTCGGCAACGCCGGAGCGCAGGTGGATGTGGTCGCCGTACCGCTCGGCACCGCGGATATGACTCCGCAGATCCAGGCCGCGCTCGAGAAGAAGCCCGATATGTTCCACCTGCTCGGCGACGTCTCGTTCTGCACGTCGGCGATCAAGGCGATGCGGACGCTGAACGCGACCCAACCGGTCATGTCGGTCACCCAGTGCATCGGTGACTCCGAGGCCGCTTCGCAGATTCCCGGTGGCTACTCCGACGTCATGGTCATCGTCAACGCCGCGCTCGACCCGGGCGCACCGGAGACGAAGATCTTCGACGCGGTCGTCGAGGGATCCGGTGCCAAGAAGCCGGACTCGGCCGCGTCCGCGTACCGGGCGCTTCTCGGACTCTGGTCGGCACTGAACGGTATGCCCGGTGACATCACCCGCGAGACGGTCGTCGCGCGCCTGAACGCGATGCCCGAGCCGAAACCGCTGCCCCTCGCCGCCGGTGACACCTTCCAGTGCGGAAGCAAACCCATCGCGGTCGTCCCGAACATCTGCACCGCTTCGGCGCTCCTCGGCAGGGCGGAGGAGGATGGGACACTGGTCGATGTGAAGGCCATCGACACCACCCCGATATTCAAGATGCCGGGTAGCTGACTGTCACGAACCCGACGCCCCGTCCCGCAACTCGGGACGGGGCGTCGTCATGTCCACGTGCCGACGATGCGAGCAGCACTCGCACGGGTTCGCCCTCCGCGCGAGCGCGGGCGGCGATGAGGGCATCGGCCTTCACAGAGGTTCGCCTCCCGGTTGCTGTGTCGACGTCCTATGCTCGATACACATACTTTCGAGTCTGCGACGATGCCCGACATCGGTCGCCCGGAATTCGGCCGGGCAGGAGGTCTCGCGGTCATGGATCGTCACGAGATTGCCGAGATGGCAGCGCTCTGGTGCGAAGCGGTGCTCGACGCCGGATTCGCGGTGCGGTCGCGCCGCGATGTCAGGGCGGCGATGGCGACATGGCTCGCAGACTTGGACGCGGCCATGGATGCCGAACCGTTCGATCCGGCGCCGGGAAGGCGGATCGGACGCGAGATGGCGCGCGCCGACCTGCACGGCTCCGCCGTGGTGCGGGCGTCCGCGACGGCGTGGGCCGGTCTGCTCGAGCACTCGCGCCGACCGGATCGAGCCCAGCGCTTCGGCGCGGTCATGGCCGACCTCGGGTGTGGCCTGTCGACCGGGTCGCCGTCCGCCGTGGCTCGCGAACAGGAGATCGCGGCCGAGCGGTTCCGGGCTGTCTTCGACAATGCCGCGATCGCGATCGCCCTGTACGACGTGAACGGCCTCACGATCGACGCGAATCGGGCGACGGCCCGCATGGTCGGCATTCCCGGTGACGAGCTACCGGGCACCGCGGGGCTGCGCCTCGTCCACCCCGATGATCGCGATCGGCTGCGTGATCTGGTGATCGACCTGCGCAGGCGGGGTTCGGGCACCCTGCGTTTCGAGGGGCGATTCCGGCGCGGAGACGGCACTGTCGGCTGGGGCACGTGGACGATGACGCTCATGCACGGCGAGGACGACGACGCCTACCTGCTCGCGGTGGGTGAGGACAACACCGAACGGCACACGATGCAGGCCGAGTTGCGCTGGCTGGCCGAGCACGACCCGTTGACCGGTCTGCCCAACCGCCGCTGCCTCGTCGATCAGCTGGAACGGATCGCGGCGGAAGCCGACCCCACGGATCTGGTCGGGTTGTGTCTGGTCGATCTCGACGGATTCAAACTGGTCAACGACCGACACGGGCACGCGGCGGGTGACCGGTTGCTGACCGAGATCGGGCGCAGGCTCAGTGACGCGCTGTGCTCCCCGTCGGTCGCTCTGGCCCGGATAGGCGGCGACGAATTCGTCGCCCTGCTGGAACCCCCGTGCGATGACAACCGCGTCGGCGCCGCCGCCGCGACCATCCTCGCCGCCCTGCGTGAGCCGATGCCCATCGGCGCGACGAGACCGCTGTCGATCACCGCGAGCATCGGCGCTGTCGTCGTCCCGGTGGCGGGCGCGGACCCGGAGAAACTGCTGCACGCGGCAGACGTCGGCCTGTACCGTGCCAAGGCCGGTGGCCGAGGAACCTGGGTACTCCAGCCGTAAGCGCACGGAATCTCCACAATCGGGGCGGGTGGTCTCCACACCGAATGGTTAGGGTTCCGACATGGAACAGAGTGGGGCGGGGAACGGTCGGGCACGGCGGATCCTGGTGGTCGACGACGAAGTGACCATCGCGGAATCGGTCGCGGCTCGATTGCGGGCGGAGGGATTCACTGTCGAAGTGGCGCACGACGGGCCGGGCGCGGTCGCCGCGGTGCGGGCGAACGAGCCGGATCTCGTGGTGCTCGACGTGATGCTGCCCGGGTTCGACGGGTTGGAGGTGTGCCGCAGGATCCAGGCGGGGCGTGCGATTCCGGTGCTGATGTTGACCGCGCGGATCGACGAGACCGATCAACTCGTCGGCTTGGGGGTCGGGGCGGACGACTATCTCACCAAACCGTTCTCGATGCGGGTGCTCGCCGCTCGGGTCCACGCGCTGCTGCGCCGGGTGGACCGGGCGGCCGACCGCGACGGGGCGAGCATCGTCGTCGGCGATCTGCGTATCGACGTCGACCAGCGCCGGGTCTGGCGCGCGGAGAACGAAGCTCAGCTCACGCCGCTGGAATTCGAATTGCTCGCCCGGCTCGCGCGCCGCCCCCGCGTCGTGCTCGCCAGGGAGCGTTTGCTCGAGGAGGTGTGGGACTGGGCCGATGCCGCGGGCACCCGTGCCGTGGACAGTCATGTCAAGGCGTTGCGCCGCAAGCTCGGTGCCGACCTGATCCGGACCGTGCACGGTGTCGGCTACGCGCTGGAGGCGCCGTGATCGAGCCGGTGACCGATTCCGCGCGCGACGGGGAGATCGGGAACGGCTCATTCAGGCAGCGGATCCGGGCGTGGACGGACCGCGTCGCGACGGTTCTGCCACGTCCGCTCGATCCGGTGCGCTCGATCAAACTCAAACTGGCGATTCTGATGGTGGTGTCCGGCGGTGTCGCGTTCGGGTTCTTCCGATTCCGGATCGGTTGGTTGCCGCCGAAGACGACCGTGGCGGCGTTGGTCATCGCGCTGGTGACCTCACAATTCCTCGCGCACGGCATCACCCGGCCGCTGCGGGAGATGACAGCGGCGGCCAAGCGGATGGCGCAGGGGGATTACACGCGCCGGGTGCGGGCGAGCTCCCGCGACGAGGTCGGCCAGCTCGCCGAGGCGTTCAACCAGATGGCCGCCGACCTGGCCGCCGCCGATCAGCAGCGTCGCGATCTCATCGCCAATGTGTCGCACGAATTGCGCACGCCGATCACGGCACTCAACGCGGTGCTGGAGAATCTGGTCGACGGGGTGTCCGAACCCGATTCGGGCACGCTGCGCACCGCCCTGGCCCAGACCGAACGTCTCGGGTTGCTCGTCTCCGAACTCCTGGATCTGTCGAGTATCGAAGCGGGCGCGATTCCGCTCGACCGTGAGGAAGTCGCCGTCGCACCGCTCTTGGCGCAGGTGGTCGACGAAGCCGAGGTGACGGCGGCGGTATTGGGCCGAGGCGTGCGTTTCGGCACGGACGTGTACCCCGGCGGTGTGTGCGTTCGCGCAGACCGCGCACGATTGCACCAAGTGCTGCTCAACCTGCTCGACAACGCCGCCCGTCACGGTCCCGCGGGTGGCGAGGTGCGGATAACGGCACGCGCCGCCGAGGGCGGGGTGGTCATCGATGTCGAGGACGACGGTCCCGGAATTCCGGTGGCGGAGCGAGCTGGGATCTTCGATCGTTTCACCCGGGGCGGTCGCTCCGACGGTGGCGGAACGGGATTGGGATTGGCGATCTCGCGGTGGATCGTGGAATTGCACGGCGGCACGATCGCCGTCGCCGATCCGGGCTCCAGGATTCGCGTCGTCCTGCCCGACCGCTGAATTCCCGGTGCCCGGCGTCGTCGGGCACCGCTCAGCGGGTCGTGCTCACCCCGCCGTCGACGGGGATGACAGCGCCGGTGATGTAGGAGCTGGCGCGGCTCGCGAGGAAGACGGCGATGCCCGCGATATCGTCCGGCCGGCCGATGCGTTCGAGCGGAAACTGCGCGGCGATGGCGTCGCCACCGGCCTTGAGGACCGCGGCCGACATCTTCGACTCGAACAGACCGGGCGCGATGGCGTTGACCAGGATCTCGGGGGCCAGTTCGGCGGCGAGGTGGCGGGTGAGCATGTGCACCGCGGCTTTGCTCGCGCTGTAGGAGAAGTTGTCGAAACCCGCGATCGGGACGCGGAGTCCGTCGATACTTCCGGTATTGATCACCCGCGCCGGATCCTCGTCGGTGGCCGCGTCGCGCAACATCGGCAGCAGTGCGCGGGTCAGCGTGAAGACGCTTTTGACATTGAGATCGAAGGTCTTGTCCCAGGCGGAGTCGGGGAATTCCTCGAGCGGCGCGCCCCAGGTCGCGCCCGCGTTGTTGAACAGGGCGTGGACCGAGTTCTCGCGTCGGCCGACGGTGTCGACGAGTTCGGTGATTCCCGCCTCGGTGCTCAGGTCGGCGGGGATGGCCTCGATGCGACCGAGCGGGGAGAGTTCCTCGACGGTCGCGTCGAGTTCGGCGGCCTTACGGCTGCTCACGTACACGGTGGCGCCCGCCCGCAACAGCCCGCGCGCGATCATCTTGCCGATGCCGCGTCCGCCGCCGGTGACGACCGCGACCCTGCCATCCAACGCGAACAGGTCGTAGGACATATCTCTCCTGGTCAGCCAGAGCGATTCGAACACGAATCGAGGTTGTGATCGACACGGGCGCCGATCACAACCTCGGGGATTCGAGCGGGTTCTACAGTCCGTTGACGATCACGAAATTGGCGTCCGCGGCTGCCTGTCGCAGCGGAATGGCCGCCTGGTATTCCTCGGAGTCGTACCAGGCCTTCGCCGCCTCGGGGGATTCGAATTCCAGCACCACCGTCTGGTTTCCGTGCCATTCGCCCTCGAGCACCTGGGTCTTGGTATCGACGGCAAGGACGGTAACTCCCTTGGCCATGGCCTTCGCGGCGGCTTTGCCGTACTCGGCCATCTTGCTCGGATCTTTGATCGCCTCGGTGACGATCACATAGCCTTTGGACACTCCGGATCACCCTTCACGCAGAAAAGTCGACGTCGACTCTTCAGCTGAAGGTACCAAAAGAGAACCGTGCGGGACCATGGTCATCGACCGGCGGCCTCGATCAACCGTTGACGCAGCCAGGTCAACGGGGTGGCGCCGCCCGGGTCGACGGCGTACGAGGGATAGGCCTGGTGAGCGCCGGACTTCAGGAAGTTGTCGACCTGCTGTTTGCGCTGCTCGTAGGCGGTGCCGTTGAGTTGGTCCGACAGTAGACCCAAACCGCCCGCGGCCAGGGCGTCGCCGATGAGTTCGCCCGCCTGGCTCTGGTAACTGCCGATCTTGGTGGGATCGGGATTCGACAGCTGGACGACGAAACCGGCGATCCGACCGGCGAAATCACCGTCGGGCATGGCGCAGTAGAGATCGCCTTCGACGCAGAACGTGTAGGTCTGCGGGGTGACCCAACCGAAACCGCCGACCCGGGGGCCGCCCGCTCCGGCGCCGCGCACGGGCGGACCGATCAAGGTGTCGGACGGTGAGCGGCGAGGATCGGAGATCAGCCCGACCAGCGCGACCCGGTGGGCAGGGACGACGCCGAGCCCGGTGCCGATCTCGGCCGCGAGATCGCCCGCCGCGTCCGCGCCCTGGCTGTAGCCGACCAGTGCGATACGGGTCGCCGCGCAGGACAGGCCCATCGCGGCGACGAATCCGCGCGCTTTGTCGATCGCCTCCTGTTTGGAGCGGCCGTATACCTCACCCTCCCAAGGGAATGCGGTGGCCGCGTAGGTGACGTAGTCGACCTGGACATCGCCGGGCAGATTGTCGACGCTCTGCGCGAGTATCCCCCTGCCCGGTTCGGAATTGGACGTCTCCCAAGTGCCGGGAACGGCCACGACATACAGGTCGGGGCAATGGGCCGGTGCGGCTCCCGCGACGGCGCCCCCGAACTGGAGGGTGGCGGTCAGCATCGTGGCCACACAGGCGGCGGCATGGATCTTCCATCGTGTCAGCATCGTGTACTCCGTTGTATTCACTGCCGAAAGTCACTCGGTCGAAGTGGTGCCCGGGACGGTTGCGCGATACAGGGCGGATCCCCTGTCGGCACAAGGTCTGGCGAGAGTGCCGCGACACGGAATTCATGGAGTACGGGGACCGCCCGGGAAGTGTAAGCCATGTAGCGCGTGCGGCGGGCGCGGTCGTCGTCCCGGTTCAGGGGGATGACGGCCGACACTGTCCAGCGTGGCCGGATTCGGCGTCGCCGCCCGAATCATCGGTCGGCGGCGGGCTGTCCCGGCTTCTTCGTCGAGTTGTCGTGCGCATGTCTTCCACCCGTTCGGTCCACCCGCGGAGGTCGGCCGACGGGTCGGCGCCGATACTCCGGGCTGTCATCCGGCCGGTGATCGCAGACGAGTGATGCGGGGGTGCGCGTCACTCCGAAACTTCACGAGCCGGAATCATTATTAACATACAGGAGGTTACGGCGGATCGTGGACGATTCGGTGCGAGGTTTCGAACGAACTTTCCGCACCGGGCGCGGTTCGTCGGAAGAGGCGTTTCATACCACGGTAGCCGGGTCGGACATGCTGATCATGTTCGTGTTTCGGCCGCTACGTCCGCGGAAGAAATCTCGTGACGCCAGTGCCCGTGCGCAGCGTGAGAACCTCGACCGTGTACGCGAACCGTCCCGTGCCAGACGGGGCGAAGGTTGTCGTTCTGCGAAGAAGTTGTGAACTGATGGATAACTTGTGGTTCACGGAAGTCGCGCTGCCCACCGGGCTGGCACCGCCGCTCTCCCCAATGTCATTGCGTCGGTGACGGACCCCGGTGTCGCCGTCGAGGCGGTGCCGTCGGCGCGGCGGTCGAGGTCGGTGGTCCGGGACGCGGGTGTCGCGCCGTCGGGCGGCGCGTTCGGGTGGGTTCGTCCCGGAAGGTGGTGGTCTGGAATGTCTTTCGTAGATCGGGCGCGGATTCCGTCGCTACCGTCCGATGGCGTCCCCGGCACTGGATCTCACGCGGGAAACTCGGGTGCAGGTCGGGCGTGTCGGCCATCGATCGAAAGTGGCCGCGCCCGAACCCGATGCCGGTGCACCGAGAGCGCCCCCGGATCGAGCCGGCCGACTCGATCCGGGGGCAATGCTCCGGCAACGCGGGAAGGTGAAACTATCGGTCGCCGAACCGATCTCGGTGGGGTCGGAACGACTCACTTGGTCTGGAAGGGGGCGTTGATGGTGGCGAAGTACTGGATCGCGGCGCCGATCGCGACCGGCGCGGTGACCAGGAGTTGTCCGGCGACGGTGCCGAGCGCGCCGACGGCGACGACGCCACCGAGGCAGCCGATGACGGCGGCGGGGATGAACGGTCCGAACAGGCCGATGATGGTGGCCGAGGCGACGGTCGCGCCCGCGATGCCGCCGAGGACGCAGCCGACGGCCGCGCCGCCGAGTCCGCCCGCGAGGGTGCCGATGGTGGCGCCCATGGCGATGGTGTCCTTCATGCGGTTGAACGCGGCCTGCTCGCGGTCGTATTCGCTCTTCCAGGGCGCTTTGTCCTCGAACGGCAGCGCGACCGGCTTGTAGGTCGCGTGCGCCATGTCGAGTCGCGGGGTCAGGGTCGCGGTGTGGTCGGCGATATCGGCGGTGATCGGGAATTCGAAATCGTCGACGCGGAAGGACAGCGGCGCGCCCGCGAGCACGGTGCCGTTGTCGGCCTTGATCTGGAAGACGCCGTTCTCGACGGTGAGGGATCCGGCGTCGGTCCGCACGACGGTCGAGGAGCCCACGGTGTCGGCGGTGAAGCCGATGGGGGTTTCGGTCGGTGCCGGGGCGGCGTCGGCGGCGCCCGCGGTGACGCCGAGCGCGGCGATCATGAGTGCCGACGTGGCGGCGAATTTCCTCATCAGCATTTCTCGGATACCTCGTTCGAATCGTTTCACAAGTGGGACGATTCGATAACAATCGATTCCAGCGAACGGCCGGTTAACCAATTGTGTCCGTCTTTTGAAACTCTGTTCTCCGCGAGGTGTCGAGCGCGGTGAGAAGTATGAGAACTACAGCTCAGAGCTTATTTAATGCCTCGATCGAGCCGACGTCGAGACGAGCGTCACATATTGGGCGGGGTGCCTGTAATCGGATATTAGGCCGTATTGACCGAATTCGGCAATTTGTTGTGCGTGATACTTACGTGATCGAACGGTGTGCCGCGGACGAAGTCGCCGCGGCACACCGGGGATCAGTTTCCGCCGATTCTGGCCTTCATCGTGGCCAGTCTGGCCGCGAACTCCGGTGATTCGATCGAGGCGACCTGCGGCACGATCTCGGCGTCCACCGCGTCGGCGTGCGCGTCCAGCGTCGCGGTGTGGCGCATGGTGCGCTTGGTGGTCTTCAGCAACTCGCGCGGAGCTTCGGCCGCGCCGTTCGCGAATTCGACGGTCGCCGCCAGCAGTGCGTCGTGGTCGCCGTCGACGACCCGGTGCGCCAAACCGGCTTCGCGGGCAGCTTCGGCGTCGAGGATCTCCCCGAACAGTGTCATCGCGGTCGCTCGCTGGGTGCCGATCGCCCGTTGCAGCATCCACGTCATCCCGCCGCCGGGGTGGATGCCCAGGCGCAGGAATCGCGCGTCGAAACGCGCGCGCGGCCCGGCGATCCTGACGTCGGCCGCCAGTGCCAGATTGAGTCCGGCCCCCACCGCCGCGCCGCCGACCGCGGCGATGGTCGGCAGCGAGCATCGCGCCACGGCGAGGAATCCGTGATAGATCGCGCGCAAACCCTGCTCGCGCGCTTCACCGAGTGCCGTCAGGTCGGCGCCCGCGCAGAACGCGGGCGGTGTTCCGGTGACGATCACCGCGTGCACGGCATCGTCGCGCTCGGCGTCGTCCACCGCCGCCGCCAACTGTTCGGACAGCTCCAGTGTCAACGCGTTCCGTCGGTCGGGGTCGTGCACGGTGATCACCGCTGCCTTGCCCCGCCGTTCACTCCTGATCTCGGCCATGGCCGGATCGTAGGCAATGCGGTCGAGCGGGCGGGCAGTGGTGGGGTGGAACGCCGAGCCGAAGGGATTCAGACGGTGCGCTCGGGCCGCCGTGTCCTCGGCGCTCGTCCGGTGCGTGGCGCGCCTTCCTGGATGCGGCGCGCGACCTCGCCGAGGCCGTCTGCCAGCGCGGTGAGTTGCGTCGGCGTCAACACGTCGATGAGCAGTTCGCGGACCTGGGCGACGTGACCGGGCGCGGCTTTGTCCAGGGTGTGACGACCTCTGTCGGTGAGGACCGCGCTGACGCCGCGGACATCGGTCGGGCAGGCCTCGCGGCGCACCAGCCCGGCCGCTTCCAGTCGGCTCACCTGATAGGTCAGCCCGCTCTTGGAGTTCACCAGCGAATCGGCCAGTTCGGTCATCCTGATCCGGCCCTCCGGTGCGGCGGCCAGTCGCACCAGCACCTCGTACTGGGTGTGGGACAGTCCGGAATCGTTCTTGAGTTGGTGCTCGATCTCCCGATCGAGCAGCGCCCATCCGGACAGCAGTGCCTGCCAGGCGCGCATCTCCTCGCTGTTCAGCCACGTCGTTTCGTCCACGCTGTTCAGCCTACCGGTGTTGTTCGAATTCGAACTAACAGGTAGTCTCCGGGAAGGTTGTTCAAATTTGAATGACATGAGGGACATGGGAGGTCTCATGACAGCGACGCAGTCCGCGCGGATGCCCGTGCTGTACCTGTCACACGGCGCGCCGCCGCTGGCCGACGACCCGATCTGGCCGGGGCAGCTCGCGTCGTGGTCGGCGCAGCTGCCGAAGCCGGCCGCCGTGCTGATGATCTCCGCGCACTGGGAGGACGCCCCCATCGCGCTCGGCGCCACCGAATCCGTGCCGCTGGTCTACGACTTCGGCGGATTCCCCCGGCACTACTACCGGGTGCGCTACCCGGCGCCCGGCGCTCCCGAACTGGCCGCCCAGGTGCGCGCGCTGCTGAGCGGCCGGGGGACAGCGGTGCGGGACGTGCCGGAGCGCGGACTCGACCACGGCGCGTACGTGCCACTGGTCGAGATGTATCCGAACGCGGATGTGCCGGTCCTACAGATGTCGCTGCCCACCCTGGATCCGCGCGGACTGTTCGAGATCGGGCGCTCGCTGGCCCCGCTGCGCGACGCGGGGGTGTTGATCGTCGGCAGCGGCTTCTTCACCCACAATCTGCGCGCGCTCTCCGACGACGGCTCGGTGCACCCGGTGATGGCCGAATTCGACGACTGGGGCAGCCGCGCGCTGGCCTCCGGCGATATCGACGCGCTCCTGGATTTCGAGCACAAGGCGCCCGCGGCGCAGCTGGCGCATCCGCGCTCCGAGCATTTCGCCCCGCTGTTCGTCACCTTGGGCGCGGGCGAAACCGATATGGCGACCCAGCGCACGGTCATCGATGATTTCTGGCACGGTTTATCCAAACGCTCCGTCCAGTTCGGCTGACCCGATCACCCCACCGGTAAGGAGATATCCATGGCAACGATTCCCTCGAACAGGCCCGTGCTCACCGCACCCGTCGCCGATCAATCCGCGCTCGACCTCGGGTTGCTCGTCATCCGACTGGTCGTCGGCGTGACCATGGCGGCGCACGGCACCCAGAAATTGTTCGGCTGGTTCGACGGCGGCGGGATCTCCGGCACCGGCGGGTTCTTCGAATCCAGCGGCTACCCGCAGGGCGAGACCATGGCCTGGATCGCCGGGCTGAGCGAGACCCTCGGCGGTATCGGCCTGATCGCGGGGCTGTTCACCCCGCTGGCCGCCGCCGCGATCCTCGGCGTGATGATCAACGCCATCGCGGTGAAGGGCACCGGCGAATTCTTCGCGCCGAAGGGGATCGAATACGACCTGGTCCTGGCCTGCACGGCGGCGGGACTCGCGTTGACCGGGCCGGGACGCGTCGCCTTCGACCACTACCTACCCGGTCTGCGCTACCACCGCCTCGCCTACGGCATCGCCGCCATCGCGCTCGCGGCCGTGACCGCGGCCGTCGTGCTGGTCATTCGCGGCTGACGCGGTCGCCGGGCCGGTCGGCGAACCAGGTCCGGTAGAACACGATCGCCAGCGCTGTCAGCGCACCGAGGATCGCGATGCCGAACGGCGCGGGATAGGTCGCCATCGGTATCGCGAGGTAGCGCGTGCACACCAGGACCCCGGCGAAGACCGCGACACCGAGTGATATCACCGTCACCCGCGCGCGGTCCCAGCCGCGTTCCGGATCGCGCAGCGCCGACTCGACCGTCAGGCACAGCGCCGCGCCCGCAACCAGATCCAGCCCGTAGTGCGCCCCGAGTCCGAGGGTCGCCACGAGAGTGCACACCAACCAGAACGCGCCGCCCCAGCGCAACCACAACGGCCCGCGGCGGGAGTGGATGAACAGCGACAGCGCCCACGCCGTGTGCAGTGACGGCATGCAATTGCGCGGGGTGATGCCGTCGAACGGCATGGAATCCACCGAAGCGGGCAGGGCGGGTACGAGATCGGGCCACACATCGGCCAGTTCCAGCCCGTTGCCCTGCGGTCCGAAGGCGAGAACGGGTCCGACGACCGGGAACAGCACGTAGCAGATCGGCCCGACCAGACCGAGTACCAGGAAGGTCCGCACCAGGTGATGGCTCGGCCACACCCCGGTGGTCACCCGGCGCAGTTGCCAGGCCGCGACGACGATGGCGGCCACGGGCAGTTCGAAATACACCCAGCGCACGATGCCCAGCGGCACCGGCCCCGCGATATCGAGCGCGTGCCCGACCACCCACGCGGGACTGCCGAGGGCCCGATCTGCCACTTCCACATAGGAATCCAGGACCTGCGGGCAGGCCCACGCCGTGATGTCGAGCCAGATCTCGCCCACCTTGGTCGCCAGGATGAGCAGCGCGCCCAGGGCGATGGTGCGCAACGCGGTCGAGCGTCGGATGCCGGACCAGCGCAGCGCGGCGACGAGCGCCAGGGCGGTCAGCACGATGGTCGGACCGTTGCCGACGGTGAACGGCCTGCCGTCGACGGTCCGGATCGCGACGAAGATCAGGTCGATGACCACGGCGGCGGCCAGGGCGTTCACCCGGGCTCGCGCCGTGATGCCGATCAGCGCGAGCAGGAAACCGGCCCACGGCGTCGTCGCGGATTTCGGAACCCCAGCGTAGTCACGAAAAAGGCTGGTCAGCGGGCCGAGCGCGTGGATGTGAACGGACATGAGCTGACCCGCGACGAGGACCACGATCGCGGCGCCGATCCCACCCCAGACCACCGCGGGTCGAAAGTGACGCTCCCGAAGTCCTTCCGCACCGGGTGGATCCGGTGGTGAGGTCGAACTGCCGTGCGCGTCGTGAATAAGCATTCGGTCATCGTAAACACGATGTGAACACGGCGAGTCGCAGGATTGAACGCGCGACGATACCGGGGGATGGCCGGACCTCGAATGAAGGTGGCGGCACCGGTCCCGGGCCGGTCAGCGGCGCAGGAGATCGCGCAGGGCCGCGGTGATCTCGGTAGGCGCCTCCTCGGCCATGAAATGGCCCGAGGTGACGGTGCGATGGTCCAGGTCGGCGGCCCAGCCGGACCACAGCGCGGCCGCGTCGTAGCCGAGTGCGGCGCCCCAATCCTGTTGCAGGACGGTCACCGGCATGGACAGCCGGGTGTCGGCGGCGCGGTCGGCGCGGTCGTGATCGAGATCGATGGTCGCCGAAGCGCGGTAGTCGGCGACGATGGAGGGGACCGCGGCGCGGCAGGCGTCGAGATAGGCCGCGCGGATCTGCGCCGGGATCGCGGCGGGATCATTGGTCCACTGGTCGAGGAAATGGGCGAAGAACGCGTCGGCCGACGCGGTGATCATCCGTTCGGGGAGTCCGGGCGGCTGGGCCATGAGATACAGGTGGAAGCCGACGGCCGCGTCCGCTCCGCGCATGACCTCCCACATGTCCAGCGTGGGCAGCACGTCGAGGCAGGCCAGGTGGGTGATCGTCGCGGGGTGGTCGAGACCGGCGCGGAACGCCACGAGCGCCCCGCGGTCGTGTCCGGCCACCGCGAAGCGGTCGTGGCCGAGTGCCGCCGCGGCGGTGACGATATCGGCGGCCATCGTGCGTTTGGCGTAGGTGTCCGGTCCGGCTTCGGCCGGTTTGTCGCTGTCGCCGTAGCCGCGCAGATCCGGGCACAGGACGGTGTGATGGGCCGCCAGTTCGGTGGCGACGTGACGCCACATGAGATGGGTCTGCGGGAAGCCGTGCAGGAGCACGATCGGGGTTCCCGCGCCCGCGACGGCGATATTCAGCGTGACATCGTCGGCGACACGGACGCGTCGGTAGTCGAAACCGGCAAGGGTGACATTCATCCTGGGTGACTCCTCGTATCGGGGTTGCGCGCCCTCGGGCGCCTCGGTTCCCACCCTGCGGCGAGCCGATGAGCAACCGATGAACGCGCACTACAGTGGACCGATGCGCTTCCAGGTGCTCGGCCCGGTGATCGTGCGGGACGAGACGGGTGAACCGGTCGCCTTGCGCGCGCGACACCGCGAGGTCATGGCGCGACTGATCCTCGCCCGCCGCCGCGTCGTCCCGGTCGGTCGCCTCGTCGACGACCTGTGGGACGAACCGCCCGCCGACCCGGTGGGGGCGATCCGTACCTTCGTCGCCGGGTTGCGGCGCGCGCTCGAACCCGATCGGCCGCCGCGCACTCCCGCCCGGTTGCTGGTGACCGAAGGCCCGGGTTATGTCCTGCGCGCCGAACCGGACGCGGTCGACGCGTGGCGATTCGACGACGCGGTCCGGACGGCGGCCGAACTTCCCGCCGCGCAAGCGCTTTCCCGGTTGACCGAGGCGCTGGGCTGGTGGCACGGCTTCGCCTACGCCGATTTCGCCGACAGCGAATGGACGCGCGCCGAGCGTGCGCGGCTCAGCGAGCAACGACTACTCGCCGTGGAACGCCGCGCGGCGGCGCAACTCGCGACGGGCGCGGCCGCGGCGGCGATACCCGATCTCGATGTCCACGTCGCCGAACATCCCTGGCGCGAGGACGCCTGGCAGCTGCTGGCCACCGCGCTCTACGCGTGCGGGCGTCAGGCCGACGCGCTCGCGGTCGTAGGCCGGGCTCGCGCGATGCTCGCCGAACAGTTCGGTATCGATCCGGGACCGCGACTGCGGAGGCTGGAACAGGATCTGCTGCTCCAGGCCGAACACCTCGATCCGGGTGTCAGCGATCCGGTCGAGCGGGTGTGGGAACAGGCGCGCGCCGCCTACGACAGCGCGGTGGCGTCCCGGACCAGAACCAGGCTGGAGTCGACGGCGGGACTCATGCGCGATCTCGCGGTGACTGGTGGCGGCGGACTCGAAGCCGCCCGCAGACACCGGATCGCGGCGGTCGCCGCCGCCGACCAGACGGGCGACGCGAGACTGACCGCGCGGGTCATCGGCATCTACGACGTGCCCGCCATCTGGACCCGCTCGGACGATCCCGCCTCGGACCGCTGGTTGGTCACCGTCGCCGAGAAGACGATTCGACGCCTGCCCGCGCATGACGACGCCGATCGGGCCCGACTGCTCGCGACGATCGCGGTCGAATCGCGCGGCGCGCTGCCCACCGAACATCGCGCCGACGACGGTCTGCGGCCGCTGCGCGCGGCCCGTGCCGCAGAGGAGATCGCACGGCAGCTGCGCGATCCGTCGCTGCTGGCCTTCGCGCTCAACGGCGTGTTCATGCAGAGTTTCGAACGGGCGGGAATGGCACGACAGCGGGACGCGCTCGGCGCCGAGGTGCTGTCGGTGGCCACGGGCAACAATCTGTTCACCTACGAGGTGCTCGGTCATCTCGTGCGGATGCAGAGCCACTGCGCGCTGGCCGATCTCGAAGGAGCGCGGCGACACGCCGCGGCCGCCGACGCCGTCGCGCGACGCTACGACCTGCCGTTGGTCACGGTGTTCACCGACTGGTTCCGGGCGCTGCGCACGGCGGAGACCTCCGACATCCGGGCCGCCGAAGCGGCGTACGAGGCGGCGGCCGTTGCGCTCGACGGGGCCGGAATGCCCGGACTGCGTCACGGCCTGCTGCCGTTGGCGCTGCTGAGTCTCGCACTGCGCCATCGCGATACGGAACGGATCGCCTCGTTCGACACCGGCCGGGACTGGGGACCGTACGCACCGTGGGTCCGTCCCGCCGTGCTCGCCGCGCGAGGCGAGATCGACGCTGCCCGAACGGCTCTGCGCGATATCGCGTCACCGCCGCGGGATCTGCTGTTCGAGGCGCTGTGGGCCGTGATCGCCTACGCGGCGACCGCCGTCGGCGACGCGCCGGTCATGGCGCGCGCCGTCGCCCAGCTCTCGCCCGCCGCGGCCGAGACCACCGCGCAGAGCGGTCTGCTCGGTGTCGGACCGGTGCGTGGCTATCTCGACGAACTGTCGACCTGGGCGCGGATCGCGGTTCCCATCCACCGCCGCAGATAGCGGCGCAGCTCCGCCTCCCCGCGCGGCGGATTTCCGGGGGACAGGAAGAACGACTGCATCGTCCGAAGGGCGTATTCGACGAGTTCGTGCAGGGATTGGTCGTCGTAGCCGCAGTGGCGCCAGTCGACGTCGAAGCGCTCGATCATCGTCATGCCGAAGGTGTGCGCTTCCTCGGAGGTGAGACTTTCGGGGTCGGCCTCGGAATAGGTGCTCGACAGCAGGATGCCCAGATGCGGGGTCCGCGGCACATCGGTCAGCGTGAAGACCACGGCCTCGGTCATGGCGTCGGCCGGATCGGTGATGCCGCGGACGTGCCGGGCCAGCCGGTCGAGGAAATTGTCGACCGAGGCGAACGCCGCGGCGCGCATCAGCGCGTCCGAACTGGGGAAGTAGCGGTAGACGGTCTGGCGGATGACGCCGAGGGATTCCGCGACGTCGGCGATGCTGATCTCGGCGCCGGTCCGTCCGATCAGTTCGACCGCGGCGGCGACGATTCGACGAGACGCTTCGTCGTCGTCCTTCGGCGGACTGCCGCCCCACCCGCGCCTGCCTGCCACTGCCCGCTTCCTCGACCGAATTCGTTGCTGCGAATCAAGGAATCGAACCTACCACAGCGCTTCCGGTCGACTGTTTGCCCAGCTCGAGGCAATATTTCGATTCATATCATACACAGCGATCGTGATATGTATGATCACAATGGTCAGGCTCGGGCATACCCGAGCGGGCATATCCGAGCGGCTCGACAGCCCGGACCGCTCCCGAGAACGAGGTGGAGACCGGTGACCGACCTACAGGTCCGGAAGATGCGATTCGCATTCGCGGACTACGACGTGCCCTTCCTGTGGAACGAGCAGAATCCGGCCTTCTCCGCGATGGCCAACGCCGTGTCCTTCCTGGCGATCGGCTTCGAGAAGATGATCGTCAACATGATCCGCGAGGCCATGCCCCGGATCACCGATCCGGCCGTCGCGCAGGAGGCCGACGCGTTCGTGCGTCAGGAGGGCCAGCATTCGACCGCGCACCGCCAACACGCCAACGCTCTGATCAGGCGCTATCCGGGACTTCAGGAAACGCTCAACCAGGTGATCGGGGAATTCGACCGCCTCACCGTCGACACGTCCCTGGACTACCGGCTCGCCTATACCGCGGACCTGGAGGCGACGTTCACGCCGGTCTTCAAACTGATGCTCGACAACGACTCCTCCCTGTTCCAGCCGGGAGACGATCGTGTCGCCTCACTGTTCATCTGGCATTTCGTCGAAGAGGTCGAGCACAGGAGTTCGGCGCTGATCATCTTCGACTCGGTCGTCGGCAGCGACATCTACCGGATGCGCATGGCGCCCTCGATCTTCCGGCACGTGATGAAGGTGATCCGGATCGCCAGCGCGGGTTTCAACGAACACGTTCCGCTGGAGGATCGCAAAGTCGACGCGATGGCGATGTTCGCGACCTACCGCTACCAGCAACGCCTGGCCGGATTGTTCCGCCGTTCGAGTGCCGGGAACAACGGCCCGATGTCGCGCGCGTTCGACCATCTCCAGCTCGGTCCGCAACTCGTCGCGCTGGTCGGCATCATCCGTAGCCAGATGCCCAGACACAATCCCGATCACGAGAAATTGCCCGAACTCGCCGGAGTGTGGTTCGAGCGCTACGACGCGGGCTACGACGTCTCCCAGTGGTACACCGCGAACGCGGTCACCTCGCCGCGGGCGGACCGATGACCGATCATTGCGCCCCCACCTTCGAGAAACTCGCCGGGGAACTCGGCTTCTCCTGCGAGGAGGCGGGCGGACTCTTCGAAGTGCGCAACCCCTTCGCACTGGAGAACTGGACGCTGCCCGTCCTCGAACTCACCATCGTGCTCGGCGCGATCCTCGCCCTGATCTACGCGATCGTCCGGCTGCGCCGTCACGGTGATCCCACCAACCTCGTCGTCTGGTTCGGCGCGACGGCCTATCTGTTCATCATCGAGCCGCCGCTGTATTTCCCCGCGGCGTTCGGCATCGACGAACATGTCGACACGATGTTCGCGCACAACGTCTTCACGGTGGAATTCCTCTGGGGCCGACTGCCGCTGTACATCGTCGCGATCTATCCGCTGATGGCGACGCTGGCCTTCGAAACGGTCCGGTCGCTCGGGGTGTTCCGCCGCTACGGCGTGCTCGTCGGCGCGGTCTGCGTCGGTTTCGTCCACCACGCCTTCTACGAGATCTTCGACCACATCGGCCCGCAGCTGCGCTGGTGGGAGTGGTCGATCGACAATCCGATCAACCAGCCCATGTTCGACTCGGTCCCCATTCCCAGCGTGGTCGTCTTCGCCGCGCTGTGGCCGATGTCGCTGGCGTTCTTCGTCCAGTTGCTCGTCGGTCGCCAAGTCGACGCCGGCCGGGATTTCTCGGGTGTGGAAATCGCGTGGCGCACCGTCGTCATCGGCGTACTCGGATCGCTCGGCACCGGGATACTGCCCATTCCCGCGACGGTTCTCGGCGCGGGAAGTGACACGGTCAGAGGTTTTCTCTACGTGGCGGAACTGGTGATCGTCTCGGTCGTCGCGGTGGTGGCGTTGAGCCGCCGGTGGCTCGCGCTGCGCCGGGGCGAGTCGGATATCCCGCGCTACTCGAATCGTTTCGTCCGGATATACAGCATGGTGTATCTGGGCGTGATGGCGCTGCTGTGGGTGACCGCGCTGCCCGACTACTTCGACGCCGTGGACGGCTCGACCGCGAACGGCGATCCCATCGGCAATATCTGGTACGCCGCGGCGTGCTTCGTCATCGCGATCCTGTGCGTGCTCGCCACGTACACGGTGCCGCGCTCGGACTCCGGCGGCGACGACCGGATCGGGCCCGCACGCGAACCCGAGGTGAGTCACTCGGCGTAGTCGCGCCGCCGTGGGTGCTTCGTGGGCGTGGCGTCGCCGAAGCACCCACGGGTGTCAGTCGAGGTCGGCTTCGATATCGGCCCGGATCTGTTCCGGTGTCGCGGTGGATTCGTATCGCCGGATGACCGCGCCGTCGCGGCCGACCAGGAACTTCGAGAAGTTCCATTTCACCTCGTCGGTGCCGAGTGCTTCGGGGCGTGAATTCTTGATGTGCTCGTAGAGGGGGCCCGCGTCGGGGCCGAAATCGCCCGGCGCCTGGGCGCGCAGGTAGGTGAAGAGGGGGTCGGCGTCGGGTCCGTTGACGTCCACCTTGGCGAAGATCGGGAAGGTCACCCCGTATTCGGTCGAGCAGAATTCCTGGATCTCGGCGTCGGTGCCGGGTTCCTGGTTGCCGAACTGATTGCAGGGGAACCCGAGGATGTCCAACCCGCGGTCCTCGGTCGCGCGATGCAAGGCCTCCAGCCCCGCGTACTGCGGGGTGAAGCCGCATTTGCTGGCGACATTGACGATCAGTACGAGGCGGCCGTGATAGTCGCTCAGGGGTTTGGCGGTTCCCTCGGCGGTGGTGACGCTGAATCCGTGAATGCTCATGCTCCCGACGATAGCGGAGCACCGCTCTCCGTTTAGTTCCGATCGGCGGGTGACGACGGGCAATCGAAAAGCAAACTTTTTGCTATCGGCCTCCGGTCGCGTCGAACGTGTTCTATCCCTCCCCGTGTGGCACCCGTCTCGAGGTTGACTCCGTGGTTCCCGCATGGAAATCTATCTTCGGGAATTGAGAATCGAATTCTCGCAGGAGGATAGTGGGATGCGCACTCGCGGTCGCCGATGGGTCGATCGGACTGTGTCATCACCTTCTCTGGCCTGAAAACCATTGAGCTACAGCACATTCGAATACGAAAACCAGCTCGCAAGAGGAATCGACAGAGGAGGACAGTAGATGGCGAAGGCACTGGCGCCGGATGTCTCGACGTGGCCCGAGGAAAATCCGCAGCTGATCGGCAGCCGCTGCAACGACTGCGCGGCCACCACCTGGCCGCGTCAGCAGCGGTGCCCGAGGTGCAGTGGCGCGGATCTGTCCGACCTGCTGCTCGAGCGTTCCGGCAAGCTGGTCGCGTGGACGACCCAGGGCTTCGTTCCCAAGCTGCCGTACGCGGGCAAGGAGAACGCCGACAACTTCGAGCCGTTCGGCATCGGCCTGGTGCAGCTCGGCGATGACGTGCGCGTCGAGACCCGGTTGACCGAGGGCGACCCGGCCGTGCTGCGCACCGGCATGGACGTCGAACTCACCTTCGTTCCCCTCTATGTCGACGACGCGGGCGAAGAGGTCGTGACGGTCGCGTTCAAGCCGGTCTGACACCGACCCTCACCGAAGAAATCAAGGAGCTTCACATGAACGACGTCGCCATCATCGGCGTGGGTCTGCACCCGTTCGGCCGCTTCGCCAAAACGGCCATCGAGATGGGCGCGGAAGCGATCCAGCTCGCCCTGTCCGACGCCGGAGTCCAATGGAAGGACATCCAGTTCGGATTCGGCGGTAGCTACGAGGTGAGCAACCCCGACGCCGTGACGCGGCTGGTGGGCCTGACCGGTATCCCGTTCACCAACGTGTTCAACGCCTGCGCCACCGCCGCCAGCTCGATCGAGCAGACCGCCGAGGCGATCCGTTCGGGTCGCTACGACATCGGCATCGCGGTCGGCATGGACAAGCACCCCCGTGGCGCGTTCACCGACGACCCGTCCAAACTGGGTCTGCCCGGGTGGTACGCCGAGAACGGTCAGTTCGTGACCACCAAGTTCTTCGGCATCAAGACCAATCGCTACATCGAAGAGCACGGGATCTCCCAGCGCACGCTGGCCAAGGTCGCGAACAAGAACTTCCGCAACGGCGCGCTCAACCCGAACGCGTTCCGGCGCAACCCGATCTCCGAAGACGACATCCTCAACTCGACGATGCTCAACTACCCGCTGACCCAGTACATGTTCTGCTCGCCCGACGAGGGCGCGGCGGCCGTGATCATGTGCCGAGGCGATCTCGCGGCGCGCTACACCACCAAGCCGATCTACCTGCGGTCCAGTGCCATCCGCACCCGCCGCTACGGCGCCTACGAGGTGCACAGCACCTGGGCCGCCGTCGACGAGGACGTCTCGCCCACGGTGTACGCCTCGCGCGCCGCCTACGAGACCGCGGGCATCGACCCGTCCGACGTCGACGTGATCCAGCTCCAGGACACCGACGCGGGTTCGGAGGTCATCCACATGGCCGAGAACGGTTTCTGCAAGGACGGCGAGCAGGAGAAGCTCATCGCCGAGGGCGCGACCGAGATCGGCGGCAGGCTGCCGGTCAACACCGACGGCGGACTGATCGCCAACGGCGAGCCGATCGGCGCCTCCGGTATCCGGCAGGTCTACGAACTCGTCCAGCAGTTGCGTGGAAACGCCGGCGACCGTCAGGTTCCCGGTAACCCGAAGGTCGGTTACGCGCAGGTCTACGGTGCGCCCGGAACGGCGGCGGCGTCGATCCTGACCACCTGATCCACCCGGAATCACCCATCGGCCCCCGCCGTCACGGCGGGGGCCGATGTGCTGTCTCCGGGGCGGGTGCGCACCCGGCGACGTAGCGTGACGGTATGAGTGAGCGACTGGTGGTCGTCGGTGGCGACGCGGCGGGGTTGGCGGCGGCATCACAGGCTCGAAGGATGCGCGGCGCCGACGAACTCGAGATCGTCGCGTTCGAGCGGGGCAGCTTCGCCTCGTATTCGGCGTGCGGGATTCCGTACTGGGTCGGCGGGGATGTGGCCGAACGCGACGATCTCATCGCCAGGACTCCCGAGGAGCACCGGGCCCGCGATATCGATCTGCGCATGCGCACCGAGGTGCTCGAACTCGATATCGAGGGCCGCGCCGTGCGGGCGAAGGATCTCGAGTCGGGCGCTGAATCCCGGTTGTCCTACGACAAACTCGTGATCGCCACCGGCGCGCGACCGATCCGCCCCGACCTGCCCGGCATCGACGCGCGCGGGGTGCACGGTGTGCAGACCCTCGACGACGGGCAGGAATTGCTCGACACACTCGACCGGATCGAGGGCAAGCGGGCGGTGGTGGTCGGCGCCGGATATATCGGTGTCGAGATGGCCGAAGCGCTGATCAACCGCGGGTACGAGGTGACGGTGGTGCATCGCGGGTCCGCGCCCATGTCGACCCTCGATCCGGATATGGGCGCGCTCGTGGCCACCGCCATGTTCGGGATGGGGATCGAGATCGTCTGCGAGGCCGAGGTCGTGGCGATCCGCGCCGACGACGCCGGGCGGGTGCGCTCGGTCGTCACCGCGTCGGCGGAATACCCGGCCGATGTGGTCGTGCTCGGGATCGGTGTCACTCCCGAGACGACGCTCGCGCGCGCGGCCGGACTCCCGCTGGGCGAATACGGCGGACTGCTCACCGATCTCGCGATGCGGGTGCGTGGTCACGACGACATCTGGGCGGGCGGCGACTGCGTCGAGGTCCTCGATCTGGTGTCGGGACGTGAGCGCCACATCGCCCTCGGCACGCACGCGAACAAACACGGGCAGGTCATCGGCACCGGGATCGGCGGCGGGTACGCGACATTCCCCGGTGTGGTCGGCACGGCGGTGAGCAAGGTCTGCGAACTCGAGGTCGCGCGAACCGGGCTGGGGGAGCGGGCCGCCGCCGACGCCGGGCTGCAATTCGTCGCCGTCACCATCGAATCGACCAGCAGGGCGGGGTATTACCCCGGCGCGGACCCGATGACGGTGAAGATGCTCGCCGAACGGCGGACCGGCCGCCTGCTCGGTGTGCAGATCGTCGGCCGCGAGGGCGCGGCCAAACGGGTCGACATCGCCGCCGTCGCGTTGACGGCCGGGATGACCGTCGACCAGATGACCGCGCTCGATCTCGGCTACGCGCCGCCCTTCTCACCGGTCTGGGATCCGGTGCTGGTCGCGGCGCGCAAGGCAGCGGGCGCGGTGCGCGCCCGCGGGTGACGGTCGCGCTCCAATCCCCGCCGCCGCGAGTGCCGCGTGCGAGACTGGCGGCGTGAGCGGGCCGACAGAGGAAACCAGCGGAGCAGAGAAGAACGGCACATCGTGGCGTGATCGCGGTGATGTGATCGGGAGCGGGATCCTGTGGCTCGCCAAATGGTCGCTGGCCATCGTGGCCATCGCGGCGGGGGCCTGGGTACTCGGATTCCTGACCGCCCGGCTGTGGGTGGTGATCCTCCCGGTCGCGCTGGCGATCGTGGTCGCGACGATCCTATGGCCGCCGACGCGGTGGCTGACCACGCACGGATTCCGCCCCGCCGCCGCGGCCTCGGTCACCGTGCTCGGATTCCTCGCACTGCTGGCGGGGGTGATCGCGCTGATCGTGCCGTCGGTGGCCGATCAATCACCCGAACTCGCCGACAAGGCCACCGCGGGCGTCAATCAGGTGCGGGAATGGTTGCAGGGCCCGCCGTTACGGGTGCGCGACGAACAGTTGGATTCCGCGGTCGACGCGATCGTGCAGCGCCTCCAGTCCAGTTCCGAGCAGATCGCCTCCGGCGTCTTCACCGGCGTCAGCACCGCGACCTCCGCGCTCATCACGCTGTTCCTCGTGCTGGTGCTGGCCTTCTTCTTCGTCAAGGACGGGCCGCGCTTCCTGCCCTGGATGCACCAGGTGTTCGGCAACCGCAGCGGACGCCACGTCGAGGCGGTGCTGGAACGGGTCTGGGCGACTCTCGGCGGATTCATCCGCACCCAGGCGCTGGTCAGCCTCATCGACGCGGTCTTCATCGGCGCGGGTCTGTTCATCCTCGGGGTGCCGCTGGCGATGGTGCTGTCGGTGATCACCTTCATCGGCGGATTCATCCCGATGGTCGGCGCTTTCGTGGCCGGTGCGCTGGCGGTACTCGTCGCGCTCGTCGGCAACGGGCTCACCACCGCGCTGATCGTGCTCGGCATCATCATCGCGGTGCAGCAGCTGGAAGGCAATGTGCTGCAACCGGTCCTCCAGAGCCGCAGCATGAAACTGCACGCCGTGATCGTGCTGCTCGCGGTGACCGCGGGCGGCTCGCTCTACGGGATCACCGGCGCCTTCCTCGCGGTGCCGGTGGTCGCGATCATCGCGGTGGTGATCCGCTACATCGGCGAGCAGATCGACGCGGTCAGCGGCCCGCCACCGGAGTCGGACGAACTCGACGTGTCCGACGAGCCGTCGCCCGAATCCGGTGGCGATCTCGCGCCGTCGGCCGAATAAGCCCTCAGGCGCGGCGCGTGAGCGGGTCGCGCAAGCCCAGGTGCTCGCGCAGGGTGGTGCCGGTGTACTCGGTCCGGTAGACGCCGCGTTCCTGGAGTTCGGGAACCAGCCACTCGACGATCTCGTCCAATCCGGTCGGCACCAGATACGGCGAGATATTGAATCCGTCGGTGGCGCCGTGGCGGACCCAGCGGGCCAGCTCGTCGGCCACCCCGGCGGGAGTGCCCGCGAAACCGGAACGGGCCGTGGTCGCGATGACGACCTGGCGCAGCGACAGATTCTCGGCCTCGGCACGGGCCCGCCACTCGCGGGCGATCTCCAGCGGATCCTGGCCGCCGCGCGGTGCGCCCCTGGTCTCGGAGATGGGACGCGGCAGCGGATCCTCCGCCGGCAGCGGACCGTCGGGATCGCGGTCGGACAGATCCTTGCCCCACACCTGACCGGCCAGCGACAGCGCGGTCTGGCCGGTGTACTGGCCTTCGCGGACCCAGCGGACCTTCTCCTCGACCTCGGATTCCTTCTCCGCCAGCACGATCTGGGTTCCCGGCAGGATCTTGATGTCGTCCTCGGGCCTGCCCGCGGCGATCAGCCGGGTCCGCACATCCCGCGCGAAGGCGAGGGCGTCGTCGAAATGGGTTCCGTGCCTGGAGAAGATGACGTCGGCGTTGGCGGCGGCGAAATCGCGGCCCGCCGGGGAATCCCCGGCCTGGAAGATCACCGGATGTCCCTGCGGGCTGCGCGGCAGGGTCGGGCGGATGGTGGCGCGGATATGCGCGCCCGCGCGTTCCACCGGACGGATCGCGTCGGGCTCGACCCAGCTCGCACCGTGCTGGGAGGTCGCGATCGCGTGATCGCGCCAGGAATCCCAGATCTCGCGGACCGTGGAGACGAATTCGGCGGCCCGGTCGTAGCGGTGCGCGTGGTCGAGATAGCCGCCGCGCCGGAAGTTCTCGCCGGTCCACGCGTTGTCGGTGGTCACGGCGTTCCATCCGGCGCGCCCGCCGGAGATCACGTCCAGTCCGCTCAGCCGTCTGGCCAGATCGGCGGGTTCGTTGTAGGTGGTGTTCTGTGTCGCGACCAGGCCGATGCGCTCGGTGATCCCGGCCAGGGCGGCCAATTGGGCGATGGCGTCGGGGCGGCCCGCGATATCGAGTTCGAGGATTCTGCCGTCCTGTTCGCGCAGGCGCAGGCCCTCGCCGAGGAAGAACGCGTCGAACAGGCCGCGTTCGGCGGTGGTGGCGACGCGGCGGAAGGTCTCGAAATCGATCTGCGATCCGCTGCTGGGATCGGACCAGATCGTGGTGTGGTTCACGCCCTGGAAGAAGATCCCGAAGTGGACCTGCGCGTCGGGGCGCGCAACGTCGGCGGTCATGGTGATGTCTCTCCTCGGATCAGTGGGTGACCGCGTAGCGGTTCGCCGGACGGGACAGCCCGAGTTCGGCCCGCAGGGTCGATCCGGGAACCGGTCGGTGCGCGATGCCTGCGCGGATCAGGGCGGGCAGGACCAGCCGGGCCAGCACGGGAAGGTCCTCGTCGATGACCGCGGGACGCAGGCGCACGCCGTCGAGGTGGGAAGCCAGGCCGGTGAGCAGCGCGACGAGTTCGGCGGCCGAACCCGCGAACGACAATCCTGCGGTCGAGCGCGCCGGGGTGTGGCGATCGAGATCGGCGAGCCGGTCCGCGGCGGTCGCGGTGGGGGTGTCGAGGGCCACCGAGATCTCACCGAAGGTGCGCGGCGCGTCGGATCCGGCCGCCGCCGCGACGAGTTCGTCGACGGTGGTCCCGGTGACGAGCCGGACGTCGACCGCACCTTCGACGCCGAACACCACGGGCTGCCCCTGCGGCGGGCGCGGCACGATCGCCGGACCCTTGACCGAGAATGTCTCGCCCTCGAAGTCGATGTAGTGCAGGCGATCCCGGTCGAGGAAGCGTCCGCTCGCGTAGTCGCGCACGACCGCGTCGTCTTCCCACGAATCCCACAGCCGCCGTGCCACCTCGATCGAGTCGCGCTGTTCGGCGGCGAGATCGGAATCCGCCGACACCACGGGACGACCCCAGGTCGCGGCGGCGCGTTCGTCGTCGACGCGCTGCGCGATCCAGCCCGCGCGACCGCGCGAGGAGTAGTCCAGCGTCGCGATCTGCGAGGCGGTGTGGAACGGCTCGGCATAGGTGGTGGCCACGGTGGGGACCAGGCCGATGGTGCTCGTCGTCGCCGCCACGAACGACGCCCGCGTCACCGCGTCGATACGCCCGGGCACCGCGTCGTCGGGCAGGATCGAATCCGCGAACGTGGCCAGGGTGAATCCGGCGTTCTCGGCGGCGGCGACCCGTTGCCGGACCGTGTCGCCGGAGAGCAGTCGGTCCGGTGTGCGGCCCGAGCGCCGCCACGCGGCCGGGTGATACCCGTCGCCGTCGAGTTCTATGCCGACACCGAACGCACCCATACGCCACCTGCTTCCGCCCGAGAGAACACTGCTCGAACCTCAAGGATTCGACGCGGTCGCCGCCACCGCGACCGTTTTCCTCGTCCTGATCCGAACCGGTCATCCGGGAATAATCTCCAGGTCGTCCGGCCGCGTCGCGCGGACTCCGGATTCGGCGTCGCGTCGTGAGCGCAGCGACCAGACTGTCTCCGGTGACCGCATTCCCCCTGTCGCCTCGGCGACGTGACGAACTGGCCGCACTTCTCGCCGACGAGCACCGGCTGCGCGCCGAACATCCCGCCGTCGCCGACTATCTCGACACCGCCCCGCGTCTCGCGGGCACCGGCGACGAGAGCGCCGACGGCGCTTTCGATCTCGGCCTGCTGCACTATCTGACCGGCGGTGTGGCCGACAATCCGTACTGGGAGATCGTCCGCCCCACCGTCACGCCCGGCCCGGACAGCCGTGGCCGCAGACGCGAGGCCAACGGCGGCAACCCTCGCGGCAGTGCCAGGCTCGCGTTCGCGCAGACCGTCCTGCAATCCGCCTACGCCTACGCCGTTCCCGCGCCGGAGACGCTGGAGTGGATCGTGGCCCGCTGCCACGACCGCCGCATCGTCGAACTCGGTGCCGGACGCGGGTACTGGGCCGCCCAACTGGCCCGTCGAGGTGCGGAGGTCCTCGCCTTCGATGTCGAACCGCCGGGGGCGCGTTCGAACCTGTCGTTCCCGGCGACCTCGGGAATTCCCGAGACCTGGCATCCGGTCGGCGATCTCGCCGCGTTCGCCCGCACCGACACCACCGACGCCGTCCTGCTGCTGTGCTGGCCGCCGGGATGGGACGACCCGATGTCGTCGGAGGCGTTGAACCACTATCGCGAGGCCGGGGGCGACCGGCTCGTCTACATCGGTGAACCGCGCGGCGGCCGGACCGCGAACGAGTCGTTCTTCGCCACGCTCGACGCCGAGTGGGTGCTCGTCGAACAGGACCCCGATTTCGTCTCCTGGTGGAATCTGGCCGACGCGGCGCAGATCTGGCGCCCGCGCGATCGACACTCGGATCCACGGTAGAGTGTTACTCTAGAGTGGGGCTCTAGGACGAAGGAGTTGTGGTGCCTGATCTCGTCGGATACACACGCGAAGGCGCTGTCGCCACCATCGCGATGGATGACGGCAAAGCGAATGTGATGTCGGAGAACATGATTCGCGAACTGACGGCGGCGCTGGCGCAAGCCGAGGCCGACCGGGCCGTGGTCGTGCTGACCGGGCGGCCGCGGCTGTTCTCCGCCGGATACGACCTCGCCATGTTCGGTCGCGATCCGGAGGAAGTCGTTCGGACCCTGCGGGCGGGCGGCGAGCTCGTCCACCGGCTGCTTGGTTTTCCGTATCCGGTCATCGCGGCCTGCGCCGGACACGCGATCGCACAGGGCGCGTTCGTGCTGCTCGCGACCGATGTGCGCTTCGGCGTGGCCGGTGACTTCAAGATCGGACTGAACGAAGTGGCGATCGGGCTCACCATCCCGCACTACGGCGTCGAGACGGCCAGGCATCGGCTCACCGCGCCCGGATTCGATCGGGCGGCGGGAACCGGGGCGTTGTTCGCGCCGGGTCAGGCGCGCGAACTGGGTTTCCTCGACGTCGTCGTCGAGGACGAGGACGCGTTGCGCACCGGCGTGTACGCCGAGGCCGAACGGCTCGCGGGCCTGGACATGGCCGCGCATCTCGGCACGAAGACGCGGGTGCGCGCGGCGGTGCTCGAGGCCGTGCGATCCGGTATCGATACCGAGTTCGGGGTCTAGGTGGCGGGGGACACCCGCGACCGGATCCTGGCCGAGGCGAGGACGCATCTGCTCGCGAAGGGGTATCCGGCGTTCACCGTGGCCGCGGTGCGCGATCGGCTCGGATTGTCCAGCGGCAGTATGTTCCACGCCTTCGGCTCCAAGGCCGGGCTCGCGGCGGCGGTCTACGTCGAAGCGATGCTGGACTACCAGCGCGCCGTGCTCGATCGCCTCGGTTCCGGCGACGGCGAGCGCGATGTACTCGCGTTCATCGACGCGCATCTGGGGTGGGTCGAAGATCACCGCGAGCTGGCGCGCTTCCTGTTCGCCACCCTGCCCGACGAGGTCGGGGCCATCGCGAAACCCGCGCTGGCGCAGCATAATCAGGAATTCTTCGACACTCTCCGACGCTGCTACGCGGAGCTGCCCGGCGTCGGAGCCGACGACGGTTCCGGTTTCTCGCTGGCGCACGCGCTCTGCGTCGGACCGGCCCAGGAGTACTGCCGCCAGTGGGTCCGAGGCGGCATCGACACACCGCCGCGAACCCACACGCGAACCTTCCAGCGGGCGGCGCTGGCCGCCCTCGCGACGCTATCCGCGCGCTGACGCCGAGGCGCGGCTGTCGACGAAGCTGCCCACCAGCCACGCCACCGCGACGGCGGCGAGGAACGACAGCAGCGACGCGCTCATCCACGGCTGCTTGGTGAAATGCAGCCATTCCTGCACCCGCACCCAGACGTCGGTCCACACGCCCGCGTCACCGGGATTGATCAGCTGGTACACCGAGAGGCCGACCAGCCAGGCCAGGATCATGCCCCACCGCGACGGCGCGTCGGCCGAGGTGTTCCACTCGCCGCCCGACCGCAGGAAGAAATCGGCGACCAGAACGCCGAGCAGCGGCACGAACACCGAACCGATCAGGCCGAGGAAGCCGAAGTAGTCGTCCATGTCCAGCCACAGCGCCAGCACGGTGATCAGCGCGCCGAGCCCGATCGAGAGCGCCCTGCGATCGACGCGCGGCGCGAGGTTCTGGATCGAGACCGCGGTGGAGTACACGTTGGCGAAGGACTGGTCGGCTTCGCGCAGCACCAGGATGAAGAAGAACGCCGCGCCGAGGGTGACGCTGAGGAACGGCCCGTAGGTGCCGTCGCCGGTGGACAGCGCGAGTGCGAACAGACCGAGGACGTAGGCGAGGATCTGGGTGAGTCCGTACGCGCCGCTCGCCGCCCCGAACGCCGCCTTGGTGCTGCGCGCGTGACGGGTGTAGTCGGCCGCGACCGGCATCCAGGAGATCGATACCGCCAGTGCGGCATCGGTGGCGATCCAGAACAGCGACCAGTCCGCGCCGAACGGGCCGTTGCCCTCGGGCCCGGGATCGGCGGTCAGATCGGGCAGGCCCTCGCGGAAGAACTGGATGTAGAACCAGAGCAGCGCGACGCCGACGCCCACCGTCACGAAGCGGCGCAGCAGACGCACCGACCCCAGTGGCCAGATCGTGAGCACCGTGGTGATGACACCCGCGACGACGACGTAGAGCCAGCGCGGACCGCCGCCGAACATCTCCTCGGCGGCATTGCCGATGACGATCAACTCGAAGGTGCCCCACCCGATGAGCTGGGCGATATTGAGCACCGTCGGCACATAACTCAGTTTCGCGCCGAACAGACCCCGCAGCAGCATCATCGCCGGTTTACCGGTTTTCGCGCCGGGGACGGCGGCGAGCCCGAGCATCAGTCCGCCGACGACGGTGCCGATGATCATCGCGACGATGCCCGCCGCGATCGAGATCTGCGCCGCGCCCTCGGTATTCGGCGCGAGGACGGTGTAGGCCCCGGAGAACGCGAAAAGACTGACGCCCAGATTCGCCCAGAACGCGCTCTGATCCCAGAACGACAGCACTCTCGGCGCGGGCTGATCCAACGTGAGCGGGGCCTCCTGGCCCGTCGTGTCGGCGGTCGATGAGGCCATCGGGCAACTCGCTTCCCTACGCCGGCATTACCCGGACAGGTTCATGCGGTCGGCGGCGCTTCGGGTCCGCCCTCTCAGCCCGGCCATCTCCGAGCTCCCGCGGGTGTATATCCGGGCAAATAGTACACACGTACCGGCACGGGCACCGGGGCGAGTTCGCGACCGGCGGGCGTGGAGTGTCGTGATCTCATTCGGTCGCGGAGATATAGCATTTCCGCATCAGCGGTGCCGGGGATTCGACGGCGGCCGCGTATCGGAACTTCTCTCGCTCGAGTCGACGGTGCCGTAGCGGGGCGGTCGGCGCACTCGTCGAAAGGTTTAGGCGATGACCCTCATGTCCTCGGCCGCGCGGTGTCTCGGGTTGGTCGTCCTGCTGCTCGGACTGACCACACCGGCGGCGGCGACGCCCGCGGCGTCGGATCTGGTGCAGGCGGGGCGCTGGCTCATCGACGGCCAGGGCCGGGTGATCACCGTGCACGGTGTGAATATGGTCTACAAGTACCCGCCGTACTTCCCCGCGGCGGGCGGTTTCGGCGAGGAAGACGCCCGGTACCTGGCCGAGCACGGTGTCAACGCGGTCCGGCTGGGGTTCGCCTGGAGGGCCGCCGAGCCGCAGCCTGGCGTCTACGACGACGACTACATCGCCCGGATCGCGCAGACCCAGGGGTTGCTGGCGGAGTACGGCATCTACAGTCTCATCGATTCCCATCAGGACGCGTTCAACGAATCGGTCGGCGCGAGCTGGAGCGGGTTCCCGGACTGGGCGACGTTCACCGACGGGTTCCCGTTGCAGCCCGACCCCGGCTTTCCGTTGGTCTACTTCGTCAGCCCCGCGCAGAACCAGACGTGGGCGAATTTCTATCGCAACCGCGCCGCGGCCGACGGCGTCGGAGTGCGGGATCATTACGCGGCAATGTGGGAGCATGTCGCGCGACGCTTCGCCGACGAGCCGTACGTGCTCGGCTACGACCTGATCAACGAGCCGTGGCCGGGGTGGGAATACCCGACCTGTTTCCCACAGGGTTGCCCCCGATTCGAGAACGACGTCCTCGCTCCGTTCCAGGCCGAGGTGATGAACGCGATCCGCCGGGTCGACTCGAAACACGTGCTGTTCTACGAGCCTTCGGTGACCAACGACTTCGGAACGCCGAACTGGATGCCGAATCCGACCGGCGATCCGAACGCGGGCATGAGCTTTCACGACTACTGCGTGGGCATGGCCGACGCGTGTGTGAACAGCGGATCGGATCGCGCCGACCGCGAGGGCGTCGTCGGGATGGTGACCGAATTCGGCGCGACCAGGGACTGGGCGAAACTGACCCGTCTCGGCGATCTCTACGACGACCGCATGGTCTCCTGGATGCTCTGGTCCCTGTCGCAGAACCAGACACCGGGTCATCCGCAGGAACCGCCGACCGGCCCCGACCTGATGGACCCGGCGATCGTGCGGGCCTATCCGCAGGCCGTCGCGGGCACTCCGCTGCAATGGCGCTACGACAGCGCGACCGGCGCTTTCACCCTGCGTTACCGCGCCCTTCGCGTCGATTCCGGGCAGCCGTTCCCGCTCGGAGCCCGGACCGAGGTGTCGCTGCCACAATCCATCTACCCCGGTGGCTACGACGTCGATGTCCAGGGCGCCGATGTCGTCTCCGAACCCGACGCCCCGATGCTCGAACTGACCGCCGACCCCGGGCAGGACCCGGTGACGGTGACGGTGACGCGGCGGTGATCGACACCGGCGCCGCCGAGGTTCACGCCTGGGACGTTCGCCGCGACGCCGACGATCCGATCACGCGGGCGAATCGGGTCGTGCCTCTTGTCGGATATACGCGGTGCCCGTGCGCGCCTAGGCGGTTCAGCGGCCGATGTCAAGCCTGCGGGGTCGCGAAATCGGCGTGGTCAGAGGGCGAATCAGATCGGTCCTTTCGGAATTGAGAATGTTATTCTCATGGAAGTACATCTTCATTCCGCGAAAGGAGGGAGGCTGAGATGCTGTTCGAGTTCGACGCCGACCAGCGACTATTGCGCGATACGGTGCGTGAGGTCACGGCTAGAGAGTGCCCACCGGCGCTCATTCGAGACATCGTCGACAAGGACCTCGACGCCGGTCAGCTATGGCAGACCTACGTCGGTCTCGGCTGGACCGAACTGACGGATCCGGACCTCGCCGTGGAATTGGCCATCGTGCTGGAGGGGCTCGGCCGGGCCACCGACCCCACGCCCTTCCTCGCGTCGGTCTCCCAGTTCGCCCCCCTCGTTCCCGATGCGGGAGCGATCGATCGGCCCGGTACCGCCGTGTATTCGGGTGTGGTGCCCAGCCGCGACGGCGCGGGCTGGCGGCTGAACGGCACCGCGCGCCACGTGCTCGACGGTGACCGCGCCGAGCAGTTCGCGGTGGTCACGTCCGCGGGTGTCTTCGTCGTGCCCGCGTCCGGGGTCACCGCGCGCCGCACCGCGATCTTCGATCCGGTGCTGCACGTCGCCGAGGTCACCTTCGCCGATGTGTGGGTCGGCAACGCCGACCGCAGCAGTATCGACACCGAACGCGCGCGTCAGCACGCGCTGACCGGCATGGCCATCACGACCGTCGGCGCCTGCCAGCGGATTCTGGACCTGGTCCTCGAACACGTCCGCACCCGTAAGCAGTTCGACGCTGTCATCGGATCGTTCCAGGCCGTCAAGCACAAGGCCGCCGATATGCACATCGCGATCGAACGTGCCCGCGCGCTCGGCTATTTCGCCGCGCTGTGCCTGGCCTCCGACGACCCGCGCAGGCGGCTGGCGGCCTCGATGGCCAAGGCGTCGGCGGGCGAATGCCAGTCCGTGGTGTTCCGGCACGGGGTTCAACTCTTCGGCGCCATGGGGTTCACCTGGGAAAATGACCTACAGTTCGCGCTCAAGCGGGCCAAGGCCGGCGAGTTGCTGCTCGGCGGCGCGGCCGAGCACCGGGCGCTGATCTCCGAGGAGTACCGTGCAGCTCACGTTTGATTCCGATGTCGAGGAATTCCGGGCCGAATTCATCGCCTTCCTCGACGCCAATCTGCCCGGTGAGGACGTCGCCGTCGAGCGGTCCGCGTCCAGTGCCGACGTTCCGGAGTGGGCACGGCAGTGGCAGCGGCTGATGTTCGACAGCGGTTGGCTGCTGCCCGCCAACCCGCCCGAGTTCGGCGGGCGCAACGCCACCCTGATCCAGCAGTACGTGCACCTGGAAGAACTGTCCAAGCGGCGGATCTACCACAGCTTCAACCCGCAGGGCCTCGGCATCATCGCGGCCTCGCTGCTGTCGTTCGGCACCGAGGAGCAGAAGCGGCGCTGGGCCGTGCCGATCCTGCGCGCGGAGATCACCGCCGCGCTCGGCATGAGCGAGCCGGGCGCCGGTTCGGATCTGGCCGGGCTGCGCACCCGCGCGATTCGCGAGGGTGACGAATTCGTCGTCGACGGTCAGAAGGTCTGGACCTCGGGCGCGCACGACGCCGACGTACTGCTCACCTTCGTGCGCACCGATCCGACCGCGCCCAAGCACAAGGGCATCAGCGTGCTGCTGATCCCGACCGATTCGCCCGGTGTGACCAGGCGGCCGTTCCCCTCGGTGTGCTCGCCCGACGATCTGGATTTCAACGAGGTCTACTTCGAGGGCGTCCGGGTGCCCGCCGAGAATCTCATCGGCGAGGTCAACGGCGGCTGGTCGGTGGCGAACGGGTCGCTCGGACACGAGCGCACGCTGCTGTGGCTGAGTTTCGCCGATCGGCTCGAGGATCTGCTCGGCGATTTCCGTCCGCACAGCGCGCAGGACCACGACGCCTTCGCGAAGCTGATCATGGACAACCAGGCGCTGCGGCTGCTCGGCTCGGCGGCACTGGCCAGGGAGGCGCGCAACGAGCAGGACGTGCCCGCGCTGTCGATCCTGAAGGTGCTCGGTTCGGAGGCGATCCAGACGGCTTCCGAGCAGGCCCTGTATTCGGTCGGGCTGGAAGGGCTCGCGCATCCGACCCTGAGCTCGCCGCCGAGCCGGATGTCGCTGGATCATTTCTCCTCGGGCTGGTTCGAGCGCTACATGCGCAGTTTCGCGGGAACCATCGCGGGCGGCACCTCCGAGATCCAGCGCACCATCATCGCCGAGCGGGTGCTCGGCCTCCCGCGCGCCTGAGCGGGTAGGCAGACAGTTCGGGGGCGGTACGCGATTCGCGTACCGCCCCCGAGTCGTCGGCGGGGTCAGTGCCGGGTGTCGACCTCGATGCCGAAGGTGTTGATCGCTGACGCCAGCATGGCGTACGCGCCGACGGTGAAGACGAAATCCATGATCTGGCGCTCGCTGAAGCGTTCGCTCAGTGCGGCCCACGTCTCGTCGGACAGATTCGACTTCTCGTCGAGTTCGTCGACCGCCCGCAGGACGGCGAGATCGAAATCATCGGTGATCTGGGCGTTGCCGCGGGCCGCCTCGACCTCGGTCTCGGTGAGTCCGGCGTCGATGCCCATCCTGGCGTGATGGTCCCATTCGTAGGCGCAGTTGCGGCGGTAGGCCACACGCAGGATCGCGAGTTCACGCAGGCGCTCGGTGAGCGTGGACCGGAACAGCAGATGCACGTTGAAGGTGAGGAACGCCTTGGTCAGCGCGGGGTGTCGCGCCATGGTGGTGAGCACGTTGCCCGCCTTCTCGGCGTTGCGACGCTCGGCGGGCAGCATGCGGGACAACGCGCTGATCACTTCGTCGTCCCACTCCTCCTCCGGAAGGGGTCCCAATCTCATCGCGTCCTCCTGATTGCCGAGCGAGAATGCGATTTGCATTCTTGACTAACACATTTTCAAAACCGTGCCCCGCAGTCAAACCGCCGTGCGCACCTCAGGTGAGCAGGCGATCTTCCGCCTCGTCGGAGCGGGCGGTGATGCCGTTGGCGCAGAAGTTCCACACCTCGGCGGCGCTGAGCGGTCGGGCGTCGGCGTCCACGCTCGCGGGCTGGGAGATGAACATGACGGTATGCATGGTCATCGCGGCGAGCCTGCGCGGGTTCGCGTCGCGTTGCAGCCGTGTCGACTTGTTCGCCTCGGTCATCAGCTCGGTGAACAGCGCGAACAGTGCCGCGTGCGCCATGCGCACCTCGGCGGGATGCGAACTGAGCAGCTGGGGGGCGAATTCGGTGAACAGCGGTCGCTTGGCGTCGGGGTCGGGACGGCAGAGCTGGAAGAGCAGTTCGACCGCGGTGCGCAACTTCTCCAGCGGTTCGACGCTGTTGCTGGTCGCGGCACGGATCTGTTCGACGGTCCTGCCGAGCGCGTCCTCGTAGAGCGCCAGCAGCAGTTCGTGTTTCCCGTCGAATTGCAGGTAGAAACTGCGCAGCGACTGTCGCGACCGGTCGACGACCTCCTGCACCGTGAAGTCGGTGCTGCCCTTCTCGGTGATGATCGCCTGCGCCGCGTCGAGGAAGCGCTGAACCCGTTGACTCGCACGGATTTTGGCGGTCCGGAGCGAGCGGTCCACCGCGCGCTGCTTCCACGCGGGCACGTTGCCTTCATCGGTGCGGCTCATAGAGACCTCGAGCGGGCGCATCGATGGGCGGAAACCCTCCGGGGGATGAACATCATTGAATAGTACCGGAAGGGAAGGAACATTCTACTGATTCGTATATCTCAATTCTTATCAGAAAGATCGAGACTATCCAAAATCAAGAACTACGTTCTCAGGTCCGGTTGGGGAGCGTACCGGCCCCGCTGCTGCCGAGACCGGTACGCGCGAGAGCGCCGATCAGGCCGTCGGCTTGGACGAACGCCTGCGGAGCAGTACCGCGAGCAACAGCGCGGCGACCCCGGCGAACGCGAGGCCGCCGAGTTTGGTCGCATTGCCCGCGCCCGCGGCGGCGAGCAGATCGATCGGCTCGGCGGGCTTGCGAGGCGCCGAAGGAGTCGCCGCTGCGGTGGACGCCGCAGCGGCGGCCGGGCTCGCCTGCTCGGACGACGGGACGGCAGCAAGAGTCGGCGACGCGGGTTCGTCGACGGGCGCATCGTGGCTGGAGGCGGTGATCTCCTCGGCCAGGTTGGCGGCGAACTGGCCGATCAGCGTTCCGGCCACATCCGCGAGCGCGCCGCGCCCGAACTGGGCGGGTTTGCCGGTGATCGCCAGATCCGTGTCGACGAAGACCTCGGTGATGCCGTCGGTTTCGACCAGGCGGCAGGTTATGGTCGCCTTGGCCGTCCCGTTGCCCCTGGTCTCGCGACCGCGACCCTCCAGCACGGCGATACCGCCGTCCTCGTCCTGGAACACCACCTTGATGACACCGCTGTAGCTCAGGCCGACGGGACCGAGTTTGACCTTGATCTTGCCGTGGTAGTCGTCGCCCTCCTTGGAGGTGATGGTCGCGCCGGGTACACAGGGGGCGAGGCGTTCCAGATCGAGCAGCACCGGGAAGGCCTGCGCGGCGGGAACGGGAATCGTGAAGGTGTTGTCGAGTTTCATTGGTGTCCTTCAGAGGTCACGCGGACGTTCACGACTGCCGCGCCGTGGGCGCCGCCGCATCGGTCGTCTCCGCATCGTTCGCATCGGAATTGTTCGTACGATCGCCGTTCGCGTCGGCGATGGAATCGGCCGCGGCGCGAACGGCCCGGATGATGCCCTGGTATCCGGTGCACCGGCAGAGGTTGCCCGAGATCGCGTCGCGGATCTCGGGTTCGGTCGGGTCCGGGTTCTCGCGCAGGAACGCGGTGGCCGACACGATGAATCCGGGGGTGCAGAAACCGCATTGCAACCCGTGTTCGGCACGGAACGCGGCCTGCACGGGAGACAGGGTGCCGTCGGGGGCCGCGATGCCCTCGACCGTGGTCAGTTCCGCGCCGTCGGCCTGCACGGCGAAGATCAGACAGGCCCGGACCGCGTCGCCGTCGAGCATGACGGTGCACGCGCCGCACACACCGTGCTCGCAGCCCAGATGGGTTCCGGTCAGCCCGCATTTCTCGCGCAGGTAGTCGGCCAGGGTCAGTCGCGGTGCCACGATGTCGCGGCGCGACGCACCGTTGATCGTGACCTCGATCTCGATATCAGTCATCGCTCGCCTCCTCTACGGCGCGACGCCACGCGCGCACCACCATTGCCGCGCCGACCCTGCGCCGGTATTCGGCGGAGCCGTGCACATCCGATGTCACCGAATCCAGTCCCGCCGTGGCGGACCGGCCGATCTCCTCGACGTCGACGTCGTCGATCGAACGGCCGACGAGTCCGGCCTCGGTGGTTCTGGCCCGCACCGGTGTCGGCGCCAGTCCGATCAGTCCGATCGCGGCGCTCTCGATCCGCGAATCCGCGTCGAGGCGCACCGCGATCGCCGCGCCCGCCATCGCGAAATCGCCACTGCGGCGGGTGAATTCCTCGATGGCGTAGCCGCAGCGGCCGCGCCGGACCTGGAATCCGATCGCGGTGACGATCTCGTCGGGCTCCAGATCCGTCGACCACATGCCGGTGAAGAATTCGGCGGCGGGGACGACGCGGCGGCCACGGGGGGACAGCGTCTCGATCTCGGCGTCCAGTGTCAGTGCCACCGCGGGATATTCACCCGCCGCGTCGGCGTGGGCGATCGCGCCGCCGATGGTGCCGCGATTGCGGATCTGGAAATGCCCGATATGCGGGGTTGCCCGTGACAGCAGCGGCACCGCGCGTCGCACCTCCTCGGACCGGCCGACCTCGGCGTGGGTCGTCCCCGCCCCGATCCACACCGTGTCCTCGCTGGTCCGGATGCCGCGCAATTCGCTCACCTTGCGCAGGTCGACCAGATGGTCGAAGACGGCGAGCCGCAACGCCAGCATCGGCATCAGACTCTGACCGCCCGCGATGATCTTGGCCTCCTCGCCGAGGTCGGCGAGCAGGGTCACGGCCTCCTCGGCGGTGGCGGGGGCGTGGTATTCGAAGGCCGCCGGTTTCATGCGGGACCCTTTCCGGCGGCGCGCGCCTCGTCGAGCATCGACACGATCGTGGCGGGGGACAGCGGCAGTTTCGAGATCTCCACACCGAACGGCGATAACGCGTCGGCGACGGCGTTGAGGATCGCCGGTGTCGAACCGATCGCCCCGCCCTCGCCGACGCCCTTGAAGCTGCCCGGCCCCGGGCTCGGGGTCTCGACGTGGCCGACCTCGATGCGCGGCACCTCCGACGCCGTCGGCATGAGGTAGTCGAGGAATGTGGTGGCGACCGGGTTACCGCTCTCGTCGTAGGCGAGATTCTCGTAGAGCGCTCCGCCGATGCCCTGCACGGTGCCGCCGTAGATCTGGCCCTCGACCACGGCCGGGTTGATCATGGGGCCGCAGTCCTCGCTGACGATGTAGCGCAGCAGGATCACCTCGCCGGTCTCGATATCGACCTCGCAGGTGCACAGGTGGGTGGCATTGGCCCAGATCGCCATCTGCGTGGTCTTGTGCCGTCCGACGGCCTCGAGACCGGGAGGTGTGCCCGGCGGCAGCGCGTCGGCCTGGAGGTAGGCGATCTCGGCGATCTCGGCCAGCGTGAGCGCCTTGTCCGGATTGCCGACCACGGTGGCCCTGCTGGCCGCGAACTCGATCTCGTCCACGGCGACGCCGAGACGATGCGCGGCGATCGCGATGATGCGCTCGCGCAGCGGCGCGGCAGTCGCGGCGATCGCGCCCGCGGTCATCGAACCGGAACGGCTGCCCTGGGTGCCGCCGCCGAACGGAGTGACCGCGGTGTCGCCCTGCACGGTGCGCACGTCGGCGATATCGGCGCCGAGCGCGTCGGCGGTCAGCTGGACGACGGTGGTCTCGATGCTGTTACCCGCCGAACCGCCCGCGACGAAGACGTTGACCTTGCCCGTGGGCGCGATCCGGATGGTGGCGCCCTCGGTGCTCAGGAACGGACTCGCGCCCGCCGTCGGCTCGATATAGGTGCAGGTGCCGACGCCGAGGTAGCGGCCTTCGGCCCGGGCGGCGCGCTGCTGTGCGCGGAAGGCCTCGTAGTCGAGCATCTCGACCGCCTGCTCCAGCGTTTCCATCGGGGAGGCGTTGTCGTAGACCATGCCGTTGGGGTTGGGGAAGGGGAATTCGTCGCGGCGCAGGATATTTCGTCGGCGCAGTTCGATCGGGTCGATACCGATCCGGCGCGCGGCGTGATCGAGCAGCACTTCGCGGGCCACCGACTCGAACTGCCACGGTCCGCGGTAGGCGATCCGGCCGACGGTGTTGGAGTAGAGGAATTTCGCGTGGAAGGAGGCGTTCGTGACCCGGTAGGGGCCGGGGAACAGCATGCCGACCGGAACGCCGCCGGTGATCGGTGAGGGCGTCGGGTAGGCGCCGACGTTCTGCGCGTGTTCGATGGAGGCGGCCAGGATCTTGCCGTCCTCGTCGAAAGCCATTCCGACAGAAGCGTGTTCGTGTCGCGACATCCCGGCGGACATGAGGTTTTCCTGCCGGTCCTCGATCCATTTCACCGCCGAGCCGAGTGCGCGCGCCGCCAGCAGCACGCAGGCCTCTTCGCGCAGCGGCGCGACTTTCATGCCGAAGCCGCCACCGGTGTCGCGGGCCAGGACGCGCACCTGGTGCTCGTCGATGCCGAGCAGTCGCGCGGTGAAACCGCGGACCTCGAAGGGGGATTGGGTGGAGGCCCAGATCGTCATCTCCGAGGTGGGGATCGACCATTCCGCGACGATGCCCCTGGTCTCCATCGGCACCGGCGAATAGGCCTGTTGGAAGATCTGCTGGCGCACCACGTGGGCGGCCGAGTCGAAGATCGGCGCGAGGTCCGAGGCCGGGCGGCCGCCGATCTCGCCCGCGGAATTCCCGGCGAAACCGGCGTGCACGAGGTTCGGTGATTCGCCCGCGGTGATGTAGTCGACCACCGGGTCGAGCGGTTCGTAATCGATGATCACCTGTTCGACGGCGTCCTCGGCGACGTAGCGATCGACGGCGATCACGAGGACCACCGGGTCGCCGACGAAGCGGACCTCCTCCTCGGCCAGCGGCGGACGCGGCACCGGCGGCATGCCGATCATGTCGAGTCCGTAGGAGATCTGGTGCGCGGTGGGATTGAGGTCGGCGGCGGTGTAGACGGCCAGTACGCCGTCGAGTTCGAGCGCGCCGGAGACGTCGATGTCGCCGATGCGCGCACGTGGCAGCGGGCTGCGGACGAAACACGCGTGCGCCATGCCGGGCCGCGTGACGTCGTCGACGAAGGTGCCCGCCCCGGTGACCAGGCGCGCGTCCTCGACCCGGGGTACCCGGGAACCGACGACGCCGGTGCTGGGAGGGGTGTGCGTGCGGGTCATCGCGCGGGTCTCCGGCCGTATCCGCCGTCCACCCCGATGGGCTGCCTGGAAGAAGTCATCCGGCTGGTACTCCGTTCACCTCGGATGCCGACCGGCCCCGCCCCGCGCGGGCTCGGCGCCGTCGGCGAGTTCGGACATCGTGAGGGGGCATCGTGATCGGAGGTCGGGGTCGGGCGCGCGGGCCGGGGCTGCGGACCGCTCGCGGGACGACGGGTGCCGTTCGTGGATGCTGAACATGTGTTTAGCACTGGGATTCGCGGAATGTCAACCGCCTATGCCGCAAACGGATATGCCGCTAGAATCGTACGAGAATTGTATTCTCGCTGAGAGTGCGACGTGATCGGAGTTCTCGGCAGACTCCGATCCGATCGGCGGCGGGCCGTTCTCGCGGGCCGGGCCGATGACTGCGAGAGGACTGCCATGCGTGAACTCGGTGCGCATCTGCTGCGCTGGCATGCCGCGGGGATCTCGTATGTGCTGGCCACGGTGGTCGGCGTGACCGGAAGCGCGCCGCGTCCGCCCGGGGCGACGATGGCCGTGGACGCCGAGGGCAATATTCGGGGGAGTCTGTCCGGAGGATGCGTCGAGGGCGCGGTCCTCGAATTGTGCGGCCGAGTACTGGAGACCGGCGAACCAGTCCGCGAGATTTTCGGATACAGCGATAGCGATGCTTTTGCCGTCGGCCTGACCTGTGGCGGTGAGTTGGAGATTCTGGTCCATCGGATCACCCCGGACCGGTATCCGATCGTCGAAGCCGTCCTCGACGCCGACGGTGGACCGGTCGCGCTCGTGCGCGATCTGGAGTCGGGGGCGATGCTGGCTCTGCGCCCGGACAGTGTGGTCGGGCCCGACGCCGATCCGACACTCGTCGCTCGGGCGCGGGCCATGCTCGACACCGCGAGCACCGCGGTACGGGTGATCGGCTGCGCTGATCGGGAAAGAACGGTTTTCATAGAATCGTTCGCGCCGCCCCCGCGCATGCTCGTCTTCGGCGCGACGGATTTCACCACCGCGCTGTGCCGGGTCGGCCGGTTGCTCGGCTACCACGTCACCGTCTGCGAGGCGCGTCCCGCCTTCGCCGATCCGGCCAGGATGCCCGACGCGCACGAGGTCGTCCGCGAATGGCCGAATACCTATCTCGCGCGCACCCACGTCGACGCGCGCACCGTCATCTGCGTGCTGACCCACGATCCGAAATTCGACATTCCCGTACTGGTCGAGGCGCTGCGACGCCCGGTGGCCTATGTCGGCGCGATGGGGTCGCGGCGCGCGGACCGCGAACGAAGGCTGCGATTGCGCGCGGCCGGACTGGGCGAGGAGCAGTTGCGTCGGCTGCGTTCGCCGATCGGCCTCGAACTCGGCGGGCAGACGCCGGAGGAGACCGCCGTCGCGATCGGCGCGGAGATCGTCGCCGTGCGACGGGGTGGTTCGGCGCGGCCGCTGTCGGTGACCGATCGCCCCATTCATCCGGGTGGCCTCGTGTCCGGCGGGACGCAGGCCGAGCAACTCGCCACGGGGTGAACATCGGGGGGCTCGGGGTGCGGTTCCCGGCCGATGCCGCCGGGAACCGCACTCGCGGATCAGGCGTCGAGGAAGAGGTCGAGCGTGGGGTTGTCGCCACCGCCGTAGCGGGACATGTCGTCGATGCCGGTGAAGCGCTTCACCGCGTCCTCGTCGATGAAGGTGTTCCCGGTGATCTTGCCCGAGGGCTGGGTCATGATCGCGACGGCGGCGTCGGCCATGATGCGCGGGCTGCGGGCGGCGGCCAGACCTTCTTCGCCGCTTTCGAGATTGGCGACCGCCGAGGTGGCGATATAGGTCTGCGGCCACAGGCAGTTGAAGGCGATCGCGGCGTCGGCGTACTCGGTGGCCCAGCCGAGGGTCAGCAGGCTCATGCCGTATTTGGACAGCGTGTAGACCGGGTGCGCGCCGAGCCAGTACGGATTCATGTTGATCGGCGGCGCGATGGTCAGCACGTGCGCGTTGGCCGATTTGCGCAGGTGCGGAAGGGACGCCTTGGTCAGCAGGAAGGTGCCGCGGATATTGATGTCCTGCATCAGGTCGAACTTCTTGGCCGAGAGCTGCTCGGTCGGCTCGGTGGCGATGGCGCTGGCGTTGTTCACGACCAGGTCGACGCCGCCGAATCGTTCGACGGCGAGGTCGACGGCCCGCTGGACATCGTCTTCGTTACGCACGTCGCCGACCACCGCCGCGGCGCGTCCGCCCGCGGCCTCGACGTCGGCGGCCGCGGTGTGGACGGTGCCGGGCAGCCGCGGATGCGGTTCGGCGGTCTTGGCGAGCAGCACGACGTTCGCGCCCTGCTCGGCGGCGGCGAGGGCGATCGCCAGCCCGATTCCGCGACTCGCGCCGGAGACGACCAGCGTGCGGTCGGTCAGTTGTCGTTCCTGATCGGACATCGTTCTCCTCAGTCCCGAGAGTGTCCCGAGAACATTTTGCGGTCTCGTTCACACCAAACGGTATTGGCATTCTCCTAAAGCGAAAGTATCGTATTCAATGATGAACAACCAAGTGCAGACCTCGTCCGGAATCCCGCTGGAGCCGATCTACGGACCGGATGACCGGCGCGGTGACCCGCCCGACCCGGGCGCTTATCCCTTCACGCGCGGAAACTTCGCCACCGGCTACCGGGGGCGGCTGTGGACTTTCCGGCAGTACTCCGGTTTCGGAACCGCCGAAGAGTCCAATGAGCGATACCGCTACCTGCTCGGGCAGGGCGGTACCGGCTTGTCGGTCGCGCTCGACCTCCCCACCCAGTGCGGGTACGACTCCGACGACCCCGAGGTGAGCGAGGAAGTCGGCCGCGTCGGTGTCGCGGTCGACACCCTCGCCGACGCCGAGGTGCTCTTCGACGGCATCCCGCTGGACAAGATCAGCACGAGCTTCACGATCAACGGCACCGCCGCGATCCTGCTGGCCTTCTACGTGGCCGCCGCGGAGAAGAAGGGTGTGCCCAGGGAGAAGCTGACCGGCACGATCCAGAACGACATCCTCAAGGAATACGCCTCGCGCGGCACCTGGATCTGGCCGCCGGAGCCCTCGCTTCGCCTGATCGCCGACACCATCGAGTTCTGTGCCGCGGAGGTACCGCGGTTCAACGCGATCTCGGTGGCCGGGGCGCATTTCCGCGACGCGGGCGCGACCGCCGTGCAGGAGATGGCGTTCACGCTGGCCGACGGCGTCACCTACTGCGACACCGTCGTCGAGCGCGGCCGGATGACGATCGATCAGTTCGCCCCGCAGATCTCCTTCTTCTTCTACACCCACGGCGATTTCTTCGAGGAGATCGCGAAGTACCGCGCGGGCAGGCGTCGCTGGGCGACCCTGGTGCGCGAGCGGTACGGCGCGACCACCGACAAGGCCTCGATGTTCCGTTTCGGCTGTGTGGCCGGCGGCGCCTCGCTGTACGCGCCGCAGGCCCAGAACAACCTGGTCCGCGTCGCCTACGAGGCGCTGGCCTCGGTGCTCGGCGGGGTGCAGTCGATGTTCACCGCCGCGTGGGACGAGCCGTTCGCGCTGCCGAGCGAGGATTCGGCGACCCTGGCGCTGCGCACCCAGCAGGTGCTCGCCTACGAGACCGGCGTGACCCGGGTCGCCGACCCGCTCGGCGGCTCCTACTTCGTGGAAGCGCTCACCGACGCCACCGAGGAGAAGATCATCGAGATCATGCGTGACCTCGACGATCACGGCGGCATGGTGCGCTGCATCGAAGACGGTTACCTCCAGGGCCTCATCGCCGACGAGGCGTTCAAACTCCACCACGAGGTGGAGAAGGGCGAACGTCCGGTGGTCGGTGTCAACAAATTCGTCTCCGACGAGCCCGCCCCCGACATCGGTACCTACGAACTCGACGCCGAGGGGCGCGAGCGACAGCTCAAGCGACTGGCGCGGGTGAAAGCCGAACGTGATCCCGCCGCCGTTCGTGACACCCTTGCCGCGCTCTCGCGCGGCGCCGAAGGAGACGACAACCTGATGCATCGCCTGATCGATTGCGCCAACGCCTACTGCACGGTCGGTGAGATGACCGCCGCGCTGAAGTCGGTGTGGGGCGAATTCCAGCAGCCGGTGGTGTTCTGATGCCCGCTCGCGTACTGGTCGCCAAACCAGGTCTGGACGGACACGACCGCGGCGCGAAGATCGTCGCCCGCACGCTGCGCGACGCCGGATTCGAGGTGGTCTACACCGGGATTCGCCAGCGCGTGGAGGACATCGTCTCCATCGCCTTGCAGGAGGACGTCGCCGTCGTCGGCCTCAGCATCCTGTCGGGCGCGCACGTCGCGCTCACCGCCCGCGTGGTGAACGCGCTGCGCGAGGCCGACGCCGGTGATATCGCGGTGGTCGTCGGCGGGACCATCCCGCAGGCCGACGTGCCGAAGCTGCTCGAAGCGGGTGCGAAGGCGGTCTTCCCGACCAGCACTCCGCTCGAGACGCTCGTCACCGAGATTCGCGCACTGACCGGAACACCGGCCCCGTGATCCAACGGATGCCGAAGACACACAGCTTGGAGGAACAGTGCGCATCGGAGTAATGATCGGGCCGGAGCGGGGTGACTCCGGGCGCAAGCTCGAGCGCATGTTGCGCGATATCGAGTGGGCCGAATCGGCCGGGATGGACACGGCGTGGATCCCGCAGATCCCCACCGATTTCGACGCCCTGATCACGATCGCCGCGATGGGTTTGAAAACTTCGCGTATCGAATTGGGTACCGCCGTGGTGCCGTTGCAGGCGCAGCATCCCATCGCGCTGGCGCGCCAGGCGTTGTCGGCGCACGCCGCGTCCGGTGGCAGGCTGGCGCTCGGCGTCGGCCCGTCGCACCACTGGATCGTCAGCGATATGCTCGGCCTGCCCTACGACAAGCCGGCCGCCTACACCCGCGACTACCTCGAGGTGCTCAACGCGGGACTGCTCGGGTCGGGTTCGGTGGACGTGGAGAACGATACGTTCACGGTGCACAACCCCCTCGATCTCGGCCCGGTCGCCCCGGTGCCGGTGCTGATCGCGGCGCTGGGACCGGTGATGCTTCGCATCGCGGGCGAGCAGGCCGACGGCACCGTGCTGTGGATGGCCGACGAGCGCGCCATCGAGAGCCATATCGTCCCCAAGATCAGCAAGGCCGCCGCCGACGCGGGCAGGCCCGCGCCGCGCGTGGTCGCCGGACTTCCGGTCTGCCTGTGTGAACCCAGCCGGGTCGACGAGGCGAAGGCGCGCGCCAATCGCATTCTCGCCGAGGCCGAGGTGTCGCCGAACTACCAGCGGCTGCTGGATCAGGGGTCGGCGCGCAATGTCGGCGATATGTGCATCGCCGGTGACGAGAAGCAGATCGAGGCAGGTCTGCGGCGCTACGCCGACGCGGGCGCGACCGATATGTCGATCCGGCTGCTGCCGATCGGCGACAACCGCGACGAACTGGTGGCGTCCAAGCAGCGCACCAGGGAGATGATCGCGGCGCTGGCCCAGGAGCTGCGATGAGCGGTCCGAATTCCGGCCCGCTGGCCGGGATTCGGATACTCGAGGTCGGCACCATGCTCGCCGGTCCGTACGCGACGATGATGCTCGCCGATCTCGGGGCCGAGGTCACCAAGGTCGAGCCCGCGACCGGCGATATCTCCCGACAGGTCAGCGACAGCTATTTCGCCAGCCTCAACCGTGGGAAACGTAGTGTCCGGATCGAGATCGGCAGCGAGGCGGGCCGGGCCCGTCTCGGTGAACTGGTCGGGCAGTCGCACGCGCTGCTGGTGAATCTGAAGCCGTCGGCGATCCGGCGGCTCGGACTCACCTACGAGGCGCTGCGGCAGTACAACGAGAAGATCGTCTGCGTCGCGATCACCGGATACGGGCTCTACGGCGGCGATGACCCGGCGTTCGACTACATCGTCCAGGCCGCCGCGGGCATCGCGGCGCTCACCGGCGATCCGGCGGGTCCGCCGACCCTGCCCGGCTATTCGTCGGCCGACAACTCGACCGGCCTGACCGCCGCGCTCGGCCTGCTGGCCCAGATCGTGTCCGGTCGGGGCGGGCAGGTGGACGTCTCGCTCTACGAGACGATGCTGTCGCAGTTGAACTATCACGCCGCCGCCTATCTCAACGACGGTAAGCGACCCGAGCGCCGCCCACACGGCGCGCACTCGTATTACGTTCCGGCCCAGATCTTCCCGACGGCGCGGGGCTACCTCGCGCTGTTCGTGACCCACGACGGGTTCTGGAAGACCTTCGCCGCCGAGGCGGGTGTCGACGGGTTCGAACTGATGGCGGATCGCGCCGCGCGCCGCACCGAGGTGCTCGACGCGGTCACCGCCGCGTTGGCCGCCGATACCGCGGTCGGCTGGGAAGCGCGCCTGCGACCGCTGGGCATTCCCGCGGCCGCCGTGCGGGATCTGCCGGAGGCGTTGGACACCAGTCCGGACGCGGTGGTGACGGCGGGGCAGTTCCGTCTGGTCGGCAATCCGATCCGGATCGACGGGTACGTGCCCGCGTACGGCCCGCCGCCTCGGCTCGGTGAGCACGACGACTGAGTCCGTGCGCGACGAAACCCTGGGGCGGCCCGTGACTTTCACGGGCCGCCCCCTCGGTTCACTGGTCGTAGTCGACGGTGATCGATTCGCTGTCGGGCACCGCCTGGCAGGTCAGGACGTAGCCGTCGTCGACCTCGTCGTCGGTCAGAGCCTGGTTGGCGCGCATCGTCGCGTGGCCCGCGGTCACCTTGGCCATGCAGGTGGCGCAGTTGCCCGCCTCGCACGAGAACGGCGGGGTGAAACCGGCACGGCGGGCGCTCTCGAGCAGCGTCTCACCCTCCTTGCGCGGCACCGACTTCTTCTTGCGCTTGAGGGTGATGTTGACATCACCCAGTGCGACCGCCGCCTCGGTGGGCGACGGGCTCTGCACGGGCGCGGTCACGACGGTGTCGGGCGTCGCCTCCACGGTCTCGCCCGGAATCGGCGCGGCGGCGCCGAATCGCTCGCTGTGGACCAGACCCGGTCCCGGCAGCGCGAGTTCGATCATCTCCATGAACGCCTCGGGGCCACAGATGTAACTGTCACCGTGGCCGTCGGCGCCGACGAAGGTCTTGATCGCCTCGGCGTCGAGGAAACCCGCCGTGGAATCCAGGTGCCTGATCACTTCCAGCCTGCCCGGATACTTCTGGGCCAACTCCTTGAGCGCTGTGTCGAAGATCACCGAATCCGCGTCGCGATCGGCACACAACAACCGAACCGATCGGTTGGTTGTCGCGAGCGCGGATTTGGCCAGCGACAGGATCGGGGTGATACCGCTGCCGCCACTGAAACCCAGCAGCGGGACATCGGTCTCGCGCAGGCAGAACCGGCCGGCCGCCCTGGTCACCTCGACTTCGTCACCCTCGCCGAGGTTGTCGTGCATCCAGTTCGACACCGCGCCGCCCGGCACCCGTTTGACGGTGGTCATCAGCTCACCATCGGTTTCCGGTGCGCTGGACATCGAATACGCGCGATACAGCTCGGTGCCGTCGACGGTGACCTTGAATGTGCAGAACTGCCCGGCGATGTAGGAGATCGGCCCGTCGTGCGGCGCGAGCACGAACGTCCGGGCGTCGACGCTCTCCTTCACGATCCGTGTCACGGTCGCGCGCTGGAACAAAGAGGGTCTCGCCATGAGCCGCAGCCTCCTGGTATTAAGGTTCTAGTAGTAAGAGAATTATATTCTCACTCACGAGACGGGATCTCTCAAATGTCGCCAGGAAGCAAGTCGGGTGCGCTCGACTTCGAGGGGCGGTCCTACTCACGGAACGACCTCGACGACCTCGCGGCGGGTTTGGCGGACGAACTGGCCGCCGAGGGCGTGCGAACCGGTGACCGGGTGGCGCTGATGTCGTCCAACCGTCCCGAATTCGTGATCGCGGTGCTGGCGATCTGGCGACTCGGCGCGGCCGTCGTCCTGCTGAGTCCGGCCTGGAAACACGACGAGGTCGCGCACGCGCTCGCGGTGACCGCGCCGACCCGCGCGGTCGGCGACAACCCGGTGCTCGGCGCGCTGCTGCCGATGCGCGATCTCGACCACCCGATCTCCCCGCGTGCCGCCGACGCCGCGTCGCCCGATCCCGCCGCCGACGCGGTGCTGGTGTTCAGTTCCGGCACCACGGGCCTGCCGAAGGCCGTCCGCCACACCCACGCCTCGCTGGCCTTCGGGGTGCGGCAGTGGATCGAGGTGCTCGGGCTCACCGGCGCGGACCGAATCCAGATCGCGACCCCGCCCTCCCATATCCTCGGGCTGCTCAATATCGTGACCGCGCTGGAAGCGGGCGCATGGATGCGGCTGCACCGGCGTTTCGACCTGGACACCATGCTCGGCTGTATACAGGACGACCGGATCACCATCGAGATGGCCGTCGCCCCGATCGCCCTCGCCATCGCGTCACATCCGAAACTCGAAACTTTCGATTTGAGTTCGCTGCGCTACATCATGTGGGGCGCCACCCCGGTCACCGCCGCCGTCGCCGAACAGGTCACGGCGCGCACCGGGGTGCGCTGGCTACCCGCCTACGGTGCGAGCGAATTACCCGTGATCGCCTGCAATCCGCTCGGCGGCGCCCGCTTGGACACCGTCGGCAAGGCCGCGCCGGGAGTACGCGTGCGCGTGGTGTCCCTCGACACCGGCGAGGTTCTCGCGCCCGGCGAGACGGGTGAGATCCAGTGCCGCGCGGATTCGGTGATGGCGGGGTACCTGCCCGCCGAGGCGACAGCGAGCGCGTTCGACGACGGCTGGTATCGCACCGGCGACGTCGGCCACGTCGACGACGACGGCTGGATCAGGCTGACCGACCGGGCCAAGGAGATGATCAAGGTCCGTGGATTCCAGGTCGCCCCCGCCGAGATCGAGGCCGTCCTGCACGGCCATCCGCTGGTGCGCGACTGTGCCGTGTTCGGCGTCCCCGCCGAGGACGGCGAATCCGTCGTCGCTGCGGTAGCGGTTGTGGATGCCGCCGCGGACACCCTCACCGAAGACGAATTGATCGACCTGGTCGGCGCGCGACTGGCCACCTACAAGCGGCCGCGCCGGGTCGTCTTCGTCCCCGAAATTCCCCGCCTGCCGTCCGGCAAGGTGTTGCGTCGAGTCCTGAAGGAGCGCTATGGACGTCCGTCTGACCAGTGAACAGCGGCAACTGCGCGATGCCGCAGCCAAATTGGCCGATGATCTAGGTCCTGGATCGGTCGCCGAACTCGATGACGAGAAACGCCGCGCGCGGCTGGAGCGGGCGGTCGACGGCGCCGGCTGGCGAGCCCTGCGCACCGACGGCGCCTCCGGCGTCGAAGTCGCCATCGTGGCCGAGGAATTCGGTCGTCGTCTGATCGATGTCGCCTTCCTCGGCCCGGTGCTGGCCGACGATCTGTACGGCAAACCCGCCGAGGACGGCGACACCTGGACCGTCGCCGTCGGTGATCGCGCGATCGACGCGCGCGATCGAGGCCGGGCGCTGTTCATCGAGGACAACAGCCTTTTCGCGATCTCGGTCGGCGAAGCCGCCCCCGGCGCGGATCTCACCCGGCACAAGGCGCACCTGACCGGTGACCGCGAACATATCGGCGAGCTGTCGGCCGATCAGGTCATCCAGTGGCAGGCCCTGGCCGTCACGGTGACGACCGCGGACCTGCTCGGCGTCGCCCGTGGCGCACAGGACCTGGCGGTCGAATACGCCAAGATGCGTGAGCAGTACGGCAAGACCATCGGGTCCTACCAGGCCGTCGCGCATCTGCTCGCCGAGAGCCAGGCCCTGATCGAGGGCTCGGTCAGCGTGCTGCGCCACGCGGCATGGGCCGTGGACGAATTGACCCCCGCCGAGGCACTGCGCGCCGCGCGGATCGCCAAGCTCTACACCGCTCGTGCCGCGCGCACCATCTGTGAGACCTCGATCCAGGTGCACGGCGGCATCGGCAACACCTGGGAATGTCTCGCGCACGTCTACCTGCGTCGCGCGCTGACCTCGACCGAACTGTTCCCCGTACGTCTGGAGGAGATCGACCTTGGACTTTCGTGATTCACCGCAGGAGGCCGAATTCCGCACGCGACTGCGGAACTGGCTCGCCGAGATTGCCGGGACCTTCCCGACCTCGGGTGACGAATACTGGGCCAAACAGGGTGAGTGGCACCGCGCGCTGTACGAGGCGGGATTCTTCGGGACCTCGTGGCCCGAGGAATTCGGCGGCCAGAACCTGCCGCCCGTCTTCGACGTCATCGTCGACGAGGAACTCGCGGTCGCGGGCGCGCCGCCACGGCCCAGCCTCGGATATCTGGTCCAGGGACTCGGCAGGCACGGCAGCAAGGAATTGCAGCAGCGCTTCCTGCCCGGTCTGATCAACGGCACCGAACGCTGGTGCCAGGGCTTCTCCGAGCCGGGCGCCGGTTCGGACCTGGCGTCGTTGTCGACCACCGCGACCCGCGACGGCGACAACTACATCATCCACGGTCACAAGATCTGGACCAGCTACTCCGATGTCGCCGACTGGTGCCTGCTGCTGGCACGGACAGATTCGACCGTGGCACGCCACAAAGGCATCTCGGCCTTCCTCATCTCCATGCACCAGCCGGGCATCGAACAGCGTCCGCTCAAGATGATCAGCGGTGTGACCAAGGAATTCGGCCAGGTCCTCTTCGACGGCGCGGTCGTGCCCGCCGACCAGATGGTCGGCGAGCCGGGCGACGGCTGGAAGATGGCGATGACCGTGGTCGGCCACGAACGTGAGCCCTCCACCCTCGGTTTCGCGGCGCGCTACGGAAAACTGGTGCGCCAGATGTCGGCTCGCGTCGACGGCAGGAATCCCGACGAACTCGCTTGGGCCGCGGTCGAGGTGGAGATGTTGCGTCTGCACGTGCGCCGTCGGCTGTCCGAACAGCTCGACGGTGTGGTCCACGGACCCGACGGCTCACTCGACAAATTGCTGATGACCTGGGTCGATCAGTCGGTGGGGCACGCGGCGCTGGCCGTGGGCGGCACCGACGACACCGAACTGATGGGCAGCTACTTCTACAGCCGGGCCCAGAGCGTCATGGGCGGCACCTCGCAGATCCAGAAGAACATCATCGCCTCGCGCATTCTCGGACTAGGAGTTTGACCATGTACGACATGCCCGACGAGATCCAGGTCGAGGCCGACGGCCCGCTGCGGATCATCACCCTGAACCGGCCCGACGCGCTCAACGCGGTCAACGACGACCTGCACGCGGGTCTGGCCAGGCTCTGGCCCCGGCTCAGCCGCGACCGTGACGCGCGGGTCGCGGTGCTGACCGGTGCGGGCAAGGCCTTCTCGGCCGGTGGCGATTTCGCCTACCTCGCCGAACTGGGCACCGACGCGGATCTGCGCGCCAAGACCATCTCCGACGGCCGCGACATCGTCCTCGGGATGACCCGCTGCCGGGTGCCCGTCATCGCCGCGGTCAACGGCCCCGCGGTGGGGCTCGGATGCAGTCTGGTCGCGCTCAGCGATGTGGCCTATATCGCCGAGACCGCGTACCTGAAGGATCCGCACGTCCAGGTGGGACTGGTCGCCGCCGACGGCGGTCCGCTGACCTGGCCGTTGCACACGAGTCTGCTGCTGGCCAAGGAATACGCGCTGACCGGCGCGAAGATCTCGGCCGAGCGGGCGCGCGAGATGGGTCTGGTGAACCACGTGGTCGCCGATCCGCTCAACGAAGCCCTTGCCTGCGCCAAGCGCATCCTCGAACTGCCGCGCCAAGCCGTCGAGAGCACCAAGCGCCTGATGAACGTGCATCTGGAGCGCGCGGTCCTGGCGACACTGGATTACGCGCTGGCCGCGGAGGAAGCCTCCTTCCAGACCGAGGAATTCCACGCGGTGATCGCGGGTCTCACCAAGCGCGGCTGATTGTCGGTCGGCGCGCCGCACCGTATGGCGCGCCGACCGGGTCGTGGCGACCACCACGAACGCCGCGACGACGAAAATCCCCCGGAAACTACAGTTTCCGGGGGATTTTCACGTTCTGCTCGGCGAGCAGTGCGCTCGCGGCGCGACCGGTACTCGGCCTGAGCGGACATTCTCGCTCGCGGGATACGGGATCCCGCTGCTCTGAGGGGATGTCGACCGCTCAGGCCGTTGTCAGCGGGCCGCGATGAGATGTTCGGAACGCTGCACGGTTCCGGTGATCCCGTCGGCGTTCTGAGCCGCGAGCAGGACGGCCGCGTCGGCCATCGCCTCGGGGGGCTCGACCATTTCCGGCGGGATCTCGCGTCCGCCGCTGCCGGCCTGCCAACCCTCGGTCAGCACGACCCTGGTCGGGCTCAGGCAGTTGACGGCGATATTGTCGCCGCGCAGGTCCGAGGCCAAGCCGAGGTACATTCGCTCGACCGCGGCCTTGGAGATCCAGTACGCGTTCGCGCCACGGTCGACCATGTCGACGCCGGTGGTGGTGATCGCGATGAGTGAACCGCCGCCGCGAGCCCGCAGATGCGGAATCACCGCCTTGGTCACCAGGAAGACACCGGTCAGATTCACATCCAGGCACAGTTGCCAGCGTTTGAGCGGCGTCTTCTCGATCGGCGCCAGCCACATCACGCCCGCGTTGGCCACGAGGATGTCGATGCCGCCGAATTCGGCGACGGTGGCGGCGATCGCCGCGTCCACGGACTCTTCGCTCGTGACATCGCACTGGACCGCGAGCGCGCGTCCGCCCGCCGCGGTGATGCGTTGCGCGACAGCGTGAATCGTTCCGGGCAGCGCGCCTTCCTGTTCGGAACGCGCGGCCACGGCCACCGAAGCGCCCGCCGCGGCGAGTCCTTCGGCCACAGCCGCGCCGATACCGCGGCTCGCGCCCGCCACGAAGGCGACCTTGCCGGTCAGGTCGCCTGTCGCGGGTAGAACTGTGTCACTCATTTCGGCGGGAAACGCAGCGCGCCGTCGAGACGGATGACCTCGCCGTTGAGGTAGTCGTTGTCGATGATCGACAGCGCCAGCTTGGCGTACTCGTCGGAACGGCCCATGCGCTTGGGGAAGGGAACCTGCGGACCCCAGTAGCCCTCGAGCTGGTCAGCCGCCTTGCCGTACGCGGGGGTGTTCACGGTGCCGGGGGCGATGCTCACCACGCGGATGCCCGCGGGGGACAGGTCGCGCGCGGCCACCAGGGTCATACCGACCACGCCACCCTTGGCGGCGGCGTAGGGGAGCTGACCGATCTGGCCTTCGAACGCGGCGATCGAGGCGGTGTTGATGATCACACCGCGGGCGCCTTCCTCCAGCGGCTCGGTCTTGGCGATCGCGGCCGCCGACAGACGCAGGATGTTGAACACCGCGGTGAGGTAGAACTCGATGGTGGTACGGAAACCATCGAGAGCCAGCGGGGAGCCGTCCTTGCCGATCAGCCTGCCTCCCGAGGCGGGACCGCCGTGGGTGTCGACCGAGATCCGCAGCGGGCCGAGGGCTTCGGCCTCGGCGATGGCCGCGAGCACCGAATCCTCGTCGGTGGCGTCGGTGTGTACGTAGGTGATGCCGAGCTCGTTCGCGAGCTCTTTGCCCTTGTCGTCGGCCACGTCGGCGACGACGACCTTCGCGCCTGCCGCGTGCAGTCGACGGACGGTCGCCTCGCCGAGACCACCGGTTCCACCGACGACGAGCGCGGAGCTTCCACTTATCTGCATGTCATAATCCTATCTTGCAACTGTCACTCTCGTACTGAGAAAATAGCATTCTCGCGACTCTCGGCATGATTGCCGAAAAGCTCTCGAACCGCAATCTCGTCGTTCGAAAAATGGAGGCCAACCAATGCCTGAAGCCGTCATCGTGTCCGCGCTGCGGACCCCCATCGGCACCGCCCGCAAGGGCACCCTGCGCGCCACCAACGCCTTCGATCTCGCCAAGCATGTCGTCAGTGCCGCCGCCGAAGGTCTCGATGCCGACCGCATCGACGACGTGGTCCTCGGCGAGGGCCGCTACGGCGGCGGCGTGCTCGCCCGCCACGCGGCCGTGACCGCCGGGCTCACCTCCGCGCCGGGCGTGGCGCAGAACCGGCACTGCGCGGCCGGAATGGCCGCGGTGCAAAGTGCGGCGGGCAGCATCCGCGCCGGAATGGACGAACTGATCATCGCGGGCGGTGTGAACTCCGATTCCACCGCGCCCCGGGTCCGGTTCCAGGTCGGCGAGGACTCCTGGATCGACCCGTGGGTCTCGCCCAGCCACCCCGATCGCCCCGATGCCCCGGCGATGGATATGTCCATCACCGTCGGCTGGAACGCCGCGGTCAAGGCCGGGCTCACCCGTGACGACCTCGACGCGTGGGCGCTGCGCTCGCACCGCAATGCCATCGCCGCCATCGACGAGGGCCGTTTCAAGGAAGAGATCGTCCCGATCGACACCCCGTTCGGCCTGTTCGACACCGACGAGCACCCGCGTCGCGACACCAGCCTGGAGAAGCTGGGCTCGCTCAAGGTGCTGCACCCGGAGATCGAGGGCTTCTCGATCACCGCGGGCAACTCCTCGGGCGCCAACGACGGCGCGGCCGCGCTGGCCATCGCCAGCGACGCGCTCGGCCTGCCCGCCCTCGGCTACATCCGCTCGTGGGCCTCGGTCGGCGTCGACCCCGCCATCACCGGCCTCGCGCCCATCGAGGCGATCAACAAGGCCGTCAAGCGGGCCGGGATCTCGCTGTCGGAAGTGAAGCTCATCGAGATCAACGAGGCGTTCGCCTCCGTCCCGATCGCGGCCATCCGGGCGCTGGACCTGGATCCGGATTCGGTCAACTTCAGCGGCAGCGGCTGCTCGCTCGGACACCCCGTCGCCGCCACCGGCGCGCGGATGATCGTCACCCTGGTGCACGAACTGCGTCGTCGCGGCGGCGGTTTCGGCATCGCCGCGCTGTGCGCGGGCGGCGGCATGGGTTCGGCCACGGTGATCGAGGTCCCCGCCCCGTGATCGGGCAGGACACGGTGGACACCAGGGTTGGGAGCAGGCGGTGATCGCGGAGACCGCGACCATCGCCGAACTGCTCGATCAGGCGAGGTCGGGCTCGGCACGGGCCACCGGCAGGCTGCTCAGCCTGGTCGAGGGCGAGCGTCGCGACGAGGTGCAGGCGGCGCTCGGGACCGGCTCGATCCGGGTCATCGGGGTGACCGGTCCGCCCGGTGCGGGTAAGTCGACGACGATCGCGGCGCTGGTCGCCGCGTACCGTTCCCGCGGACTGCGGGTCGCGGTACTCGCCGTCGACCCGTCGTCGCCCTACAGCGGCGGTGCGCTGTTGGGGGACCGGATCCGGATGGCGAGGCATATCAACGACGCCGACGTGCTGATCCGTTCGCTGGCCACCCGTGGGCATCTCGGCGGGCTGTCCGCCGCGGTGCCCGCGGCCCTGCGGCTGCTCGCGGAATTGAAGTACGACGTCGTCATGCTGGAGACGGTCGGCGTCGGGCAATCCGAGATCGAGATCGCGGCCGTCGCCGATCCCACCCTGGTGATCCTGAATCCCGGTGCGGGCGACGCGGTTCAGGCCGCGAAGGCCGGGCTGCTGGAAGTGGCCGACCTGCTGGTGGTCAACAAGGCCGACCGGGATGGCGCCGAGCGCACTGTGCGCGACCTGCGCGCGGAATCCGATGTCCCGATCCTCACCCTGATCGCCTCGCGCGACGAGCGGATCGAGGAACTGGTCGAGGCGATCGATGCCCACCACCGGGCCGATACCCCCGCGCGGCGTGCCGCGCGGGCCCGTGCCCAGATCCTGTCGCTGGCGCAGTCGTTGATGCGTTCCCACCCGGAACTGGACCGACTGGCCGAGGCGGTCGCCTCGGGCGATCGCGATGCCTACGGCGCCGCCGCGGCACTGCTGACTTCGCGGGAGTGAGTCGGCGCGATCACGGCCTCGCCCGCGGGAGAACTAGCCGCGGGCGAAGCCGTGAGCGCAGAAGTTCCAGACCTCGGACGCGGTGATCGTGTGCTGCGTGTCGTCCTCGGACACCCCGGCCGACTGCGCGGTGAACATGACCGTCTGCATGACCATGGCGGCCATGCGGCGCGAGTTGATGTCGGGGGGAACCTGTTTCGCCTCTTTGGCGAGTTCCATCAGTTCGGAGAACAGCGCGAGCATCGGCGCGTGCGCGATCTTCACCTGGCTGGGATGGGTGACCAGTAACTGCGGCGCGAAATCGGTAAACAGCGGACGTTGCGCGGCAGGATCGGGACGGCACAGTTCGAACAGCAACTCGACAGTCACCTGGAGTTTGTCGAGCGGGTCGGTGGGACCGTCGGCGGCGGCGCGCAACTGTTCGGCGATGCGGCTCAGCGCGTCCTCGAAGAGGGCGAGCAGCAGTTCGTGTTTGCCGTCGAATTGCAGGTAGAAGCTGCGCAGCGATTGCCGGGAGCGATCGACGACCTCCTGTACCGTGAAGTCCGTCGTGCCCTTCTCGGTGATGATCGCCTGCGCGGCGTCGAGGAAGCGCTGAACGCGTTCCTCGGCGCGTAATTTCGCACTGCGTAGGGAGCGCTCCACCGCGCGCTGTTTCCATGCGGGCTTCTCACTCAGGCTGGTCACCGGCACCTCGGCCCTGGGTCGTCTGAAGAGAACATGGATGCACTGTACCGGAAATGCCAAAATTTTCGGGTTCCGTCGATTACGGTCCTCCTTATTGGAGACTATCCTTTCCGGTAGTGAGAATGTTATTCTCGCATCCGATCAGGCATCGACGCTGGCAAGGAGGCAAGCCGGATGTTCGTGGCGTACGGCTCCGACCGACCGCCGGGGCGCAGACATAGCGCCGGTCGTCGGCCGGATATCCAGCGCACCATCGTGGCCGGGCGTGTGCCCGGTCATCCACGGAGTTGAGGAGTCGTCTTGTACATTCGCTACGAGGTGGCCGACAAGATCGCCACCATTTCGCTCGACCGGGCCGATGCGGCCAACGCGCAGAACAGTGAACTGCTCGACGAACTCGATGCGGCCTGGACCCGCGCCGCCGACGACGACGATGTCGCGGTCATCGTGCTGCGCGCCGAAGGCAAGCATTTCTCGGCGGGGCACGATCTGCGGGCGGGTTCGAAGGCGGACTGGGGCAAGATCACCCTCGAGCGGATCTACACCAACGAGGCCCGCCGCTATCTCGAGTACTCGCTGCGCTGGCGCAACGTCCCCAAGCCGTCCATCGCCTCGGTGCAGGGCCGCTGCATCGCGGGCGGGCTGCTGCTGGTCTGGCCGTGCGATCTCATCGTCGCCGCCGACGACGCCCAGTTCTCCGACCCGGTCGTGCTCATGGGCATCGGCGGCGTCGAATACCACGGTCACACCTGGGAACTCGGCGCGCGCAAGGCCAAGGAGATCCTGTTCACCGGGCGACCGGTGACCGCCGAGGAGGCCGCGCAGGTCGGCATGGTCAACACCGTCGTCCCGCGCGCCGAACTCGACGAGCAGACCAGGGCGCTGGCCACCAGGATCGCGGCCATGCCGCGGTTCGGACTGCGCCAGGCCAAACGCGCGGTCAATCAGACCCTGGATGTGCAGGGGTTCTACGCTGCCATCCAGTCCGTATTCGATGTGCACCAGACGGGTCACGGAAATGCCCTCAGCGAGAACGGTTTACCGATTCTGGTGCAGCTGGAAGACATGAAGGCGAATATCGAATAATTCTCCCCAATGTTTACGGCATCGCTTACAGTTTTCCGAGTCGCTGGTGACCCGCGTAGCGACCGGTACGCCGGTATCGACAACATCGAGTCGGCCGCCGGTATCGCCGAGCAGGCGTAACCGGCGATGAAGCACAGATCGCGCCGCACCCATCTATACGACGCGATCGTGCACAAATAAATGTTCGGCAATTCGGGGCACCGAGGCCGTTCAGCAATTCCCTTTCCTGAGACGAGGATTTCTCATGCGCATTTCGTTCCCCCGCACTGCCGCGGTGTGTAGTGGTCTCGCGCTTGTCGCGGCCGTCGCCCTGACCGGCTGTAGCTCCGATGACGAGTCGAGCGATTCGGCTTCGACGTCCGCCTCGGCAAGCAGTGCCGCGAGCTCGGCCGCCGCCGCGCCCGGCGCCGCCGATGCCGAGACCACCAAGGCGATCACCGACGCCTACACCGTCTTCTTCAACGCCGCCGCGCCGGTCGACCAGCGCATCGCGTCGGTCGAGAAGGGCGATATCTTCGCGCCGGTCCTGCAGGCGCAGGCCGCCGACCCGGCCAAGGGCGGCACCACCGCCACCGTTTCGGCCGTCAAGGTGGTCGACGCGACCAACGCCAAGGTCACCTACACGCTGCTCATGGGCGGCAACCCGGTGCTGCCGAACCAGGGTGGCGAGGCCGTGAAGATCGACGGCAAGTGGAAGGTCGGCGCCAGCACCTTCTGCGCGCTGATGGCCCTTCAGGGTGGTACTTCGGCCGCCTGCTGATTCCAGCGGCCTGCCGATGAGCCGGTAGAAACACCGAATGGCCCGGTCCCGACACAGAGTCGGGGACCGGGCCATTCGGCGTTCGGAGTGTTTCGAGGTGCTACGTCGGGGTGCTCTCAGGAAAACCGAGCGGAGCGCTCAGAGCTGAGCCAGTCGCGGCGCCGAACCGTTCGCGCGGATGAGCGCACCCGCCTCGCGGGTGAGTTCCCTTGCGCTGCCGAGTAATCCGTCCAGCACCAGGGTGCGGCGGACATGCCGGGACAGATCGTGTTCGGCGGTGAAACCGATACCGCCGAGCACCTGCTGGCAGTGCCTGGCGGCGGTGAGCGCCGCCTGTCCCGCCGCGGCCTTCGCCAACAGCGCGCCGAGTTCGCCGTCGGCGTTGTTCAGGGCGGCTTCGGCCCCTTCCAACGCGACGAGGGTTTCGGCGAGCCGATGCCGCACCGCCTGGAAGGACGCCAGCGGACGGCCGAACTGGGTGCGCTCGACGGCATGGCGCCTGGCGAGGGCGAGCATGGTGTGGCCCGTCCCGAGCAACCACCAGCCCAATGCCCGCCTGCCCTCGGCCAAGGCCTCGGCGGGAAGCACCGTCCCTTCCGTGAGCGTGCGCAGCGCGAGTTGCTCATCGACCGCACTGCCCGCGCCGCCGGTGCTGTCCCAGATCACGAAGGTGCCGCCGGCGAACGGCAGCGTCACCGGATCGGTTCCGGTCCATCCGGCGGCCCTGCGGACCACGTCGTTGAGCACCGAGGCGTGCGCCCCGGTCTCACCGAGCAGCCGGAACACCAGCGGTACGGCCAGATCCGGCAGATCGTCGAGCACATCCGGCCAGCCCAGTTCGGCGAGCGCGGTGTCGAGCTCGTGACCACTGGCCGAGGTCAGGGTTTTGCGCAGTGTGTCGGTGAGCAGTTCGAGTTCGGCCCGATCGGCACCGGAATCGGCCACGGTCATTCCTTCCCCAGGTCCAGCAATCGCCGGGCGATGATGTTGCGCTGGATCTCGGCGGTTCCGCCGTAGATCGTGGCCGCCCGCGAGTAGAGAAATTCGGTGCGCCACGGCGATTCGCCGAATTCCACCTCACCGGGGAGCAGATCGCGCGCGGTGTCGAACAGACGCTGTTCGGCGGTCGCGAGCAGAACCTTGTCGATCGAGGTCTCCGCGCCGAGCCGTTCGCCCGCGGCCAATCGCCGCTGGGTTCCCAGGGATCGGCACCGCACGGTGTGCAGGGCGAGGTAGGCCGCGCCGAGTTCGGCGTCGTCGGCGATGGTCGTCTGCTCGATCACCTGGTCGAGCCGGGTGAGCAGATAGGCGATCCGATGCCAGAAGCACGTCGAACGTTCGTAGGGCAGCAGATCCATCGCCACCCGCCAGCCGTCGCCCGGTTTGCCGAGCATGCGATCGGCGGGCACGACCACGTCGTCGAAGAACACCTCGGCGAATTCGTCGACGCCGTGCATGGTGCGCAGCGGACGGACGGTGATGCCGGGGGAGTCCATGTCGACGAAGAAGGCGGTGATGCCGTCGTGGCCGGGACCGGTGCGGGTCAGCAGGACGCAGCGGGCGGCGTACTGGGCCAGGCTGGTCCATACCTTCTGACCGCTCACCACCCATTCGTCACCGCGCTGGGTGGCCTTGGTGGACAGGGAGGCCAGATCGCTGCCCGAGCCCGGTTCGGAGAAGCCCTGGCACCACTGTTCGCGGCCGGAGAGCAGCAGCGGCACCATCTCGGCCGCCAGTTCCGGTCGCGCGTAGGAGATCATCGTCGGCGCGAGCACCTCGATCATCGAATAGATGCCGGGTTCGGCCAGATCGCGGGTGGCGATCTCCTCGCCGAGGATCGCGCGCAGCGCGGCGGGCCCACCGAGGCCGGTCACTTCGGCGGGCCAGCCGTAGCGCATCCAGTCCGCGTCGTAGAGCGCGCGACGGACCCGCATCAACTGCTCGACCTGTCCGTCGAGCGAGTGATCCGGGCCCGGGGTCAGATCGTTGTCTGCGAGCCACGCGCGCAGACCGTCGCGGAATGCGGCGATCTGCGCGTGCGGGTCGGTGTCTACCGCCGTCATGCCTTGGAACGCTCGAAGGCGTGCGGGATTCCGGAATCGTGATCGCCGTTGCGACGGATGAAGGTCATCCGTCGCGTCTTGATCCGCCAGCCGTCCTCGGTGCGGACGATGTGGTCGGTGTAGTACCCGATCCGCATGTCGTGGGTGCTGTTGTCGATGAAGCACAGCGGCTGGGTGCCCGACGCGGTGTCGCCATCGATGTCGAGAACCGGTGTGCCCGTGAGGAACAGGCCCTTGGGCGCGGCGGCGACCAGCTCCGGGAAAAGGTCCAGGGTGTAGGTGTCGCCGAAAGCGCTGTAGGTGCCGTCCGGGGTGAAAACCTTTACCACCCCGTCGATATCGCCCTGCGTGATAAACACGGCGTATCGGGCCAGCAACTGCTGGATATCCAGCAGGTCGTCATTTCTGGACATAGATCTTTCCGCCTTTCATCACGAATCGCACGTCCCTGGTGACGGTGATGTCGTGCGTGGGATCGCCGGGGACGGCGATGATGTCGGCCAGTTGTCCCTCGGCCAGCCTGCCGCGGTCGGTGACCCCGATCAGTTCGGCGCCCCTGATCGTCGCCGCCCGCAGCACGTCGATCGCGGGCAGTCCGCGTTCGACGAGCGCGACCAGTTCGTCGGCGTTGCGGCCGTGCGGGATCGCGGGCGCGTCGGTGCCGACCGCGATCTTGACCCCCGCCTTGTAGGCGGCCAGCACCGAGGTGCGGGCCTTGGGGAACATCAACGCCGCTTTGGCCTGTAATTCGGGCTCGGCCTTGGACACGTCCATGGCGTCGGCGAGGCGGGTGGTCGGCACCAGCCAGGTGCCGTTCTCGACCATCAGGTCGATCGCCTCGTCATCGATGAGGAAGCCGTGCTCGATGCAGTCGATACCCGCGGCGACCGCGTGCTTGACCGCTTCGGCGCCGTGGGTGTGCGCCGCGACCTTGAGTCCGCGCCGATGCGCCTCGTCGACGATCGCGAGCAGTTCCTCGTCCGAATAATGCTGTGCGCCCGGCTCGCCCGTCAGGGACATGACGCCACCGGACACGCAGATCTTGATCAGCTGCGCGCCGTGCTTGATCTGGTACCGCACCGCCTTGCGCACTTCGTCGACACCGTTGGCGATTCCCTCTTCGAGGGTCAGGTGCAGGACGTCGGGCGCGAAGGCGGCGAACATCGTCGGATCGAGATGACCGCCGGTCGGGGTGATCGCGTGTCCGGCGGGCACGATCCGCGGGCCGTCGATCCAGCCCGCGTTGATCGCCTTGCCCAACGCCACGTCGAGCAGATAACCGCCGGTCTTCACGAACAGGCCGAGGTTGCGGACGGTGGTGAAACCCGCACGCAGCGTGCGACGGGCATTGCCCACCGCACGCAGCATGCGCAGTGCCGGGTCGTCCTTGACACTGGAGGCCAGGCCGGTTTCGCCCCGGCCTCCCATCAGGAGGTTGACCTCCATGTCCATCAGGCCCGGCATCAGGACGACGTCGCCCAGATCGACGACCTCACCGGATTCGGCCTCATCCGACACGGATGTGTCGGTACCGCCGACACCGACGATCCGATCGTCCTCGATCCGAATGATTCCGGGTCGGACGATGGTGCCGGTGTCGACGTCGAGCAGGCCGGCGGCTTTCAGTGTCAGCGCCGTCATGGGTCAGACCACAGGCTCGTGGACCAACGCGACGTAGGCCGCGCCGGAGTCGGGCACCCGGGCCTGGCTCCAGCACTCGATCGGGAACGACACCATGACGACCGACTGCAACAGGTGGAACAGGTTGCGAGCCTCGTCGGGCAGATCGTTGATGTCGAACTTGTCGCAGTAGTCGAGCGCGGCGTCGAGGTGCTCCATGCCGACGTCGTAGAGGTCCTGCATCTCCTCCATCGACGAGGCCAGGCGCTTGGTGTAGCGCTCGGGCTCGGTCGGCAGGATCCAGGCGGAGAACCGGGAGAGAGCGGCGAACTCTTCGGGCAGCTGCTTGGTCACGGTCGCGGCCTCAGTTGTTGACGTTGTCATTGCGGTATTCCTCCACGATTCGCTGGACGGTGGTGTGCAGGTGGCGCAGCAGCACTTCCTGGTCGTTGAGCGGGAAGTCGCTGATCTCGCGGGTGGCGAGCATGGTCTGGGTGGCCTCGAGGGTGTTCGCGTCCTGCAACGCGTACTCCTTGAAGGTCACGGCGGCCAGTTCCTGGGCCAGCCGCTCGCGCGCGGTCTTGGCGGGAACGAAGTAGAGGTTGGCCTCGAAGATGTGCTTGTTCACCGCGGTCGGCCAGTAGTGGTAGGTCAGGTACCAGCCCGGCGCCCAGAACAGCAGCGACATGTTCGGGAAGATCTCGAACTCGTCGATGCCCCACGCGCGGTGGCGGGCCGGGTTGATGCCCTCGGGCAGCGGATCCAGGCCCTCGATGTCGGGGCGATCCCACGGACCGAAAAGGCCGCTGCGCAGTTTGCGCTCGATCGGCTTGACCATGTTCGGGTCCTTCGGCGGGGCCATGCCGCCCCACGAGGAGACCATCGAATGCGGCGCCTCGATCTGGTAGTGCAGCGCCTCGAAGCCGACGTCGAGCAGCTTGCTGGCCTCGTCCTTGACCGCCTGCTTCTGGTGCAGGATCGGCGCGTGGTAGAACTCGGCGAAGGCGTCGATGAACAGCTTCCAGTTACTGCCGATCTCGGCCTTGTAGCTGTAGACCTCGGTCATCTCGTGGAACGGGTAACCCTCGGTGCCCTTGATCAGCGGGCCGAGGAACTCGGTCAGCGGCTTGGCGTTGACGTCGAGGTTGATGAAGATGAACCCCTCCCACACCTCGCAGCGGATGGTCTTGAGGCCGTACTTGCTCTTGTCCAGGTCGAAGAATTCCTTCTCCTGCTGGACGAAGGCCAGATCACCGTTGAGTTCGTAGCGCCACGCGTGGTACTTGCAGGTGAACTGACGGCAGGAGCCGGAGGTCTCCTCGTTCGGGAAGTCGTCCCAGACCAGCTTGTTGCCGCGGTGACGGCAGATGTTGTGGAAGGCGTGGATCTCGCCGTCGCGGTCCTTGTTGATCACGACCGAGGAGCCGATGCAGGGCAGTTCCTTGGTGAAGTAGCTGCCGACGCGGGGGAGCTGCTCGACCCGGCCGACATTCAGCCAGTTCCGGCGGAAGATCGCGTGGCGCTCGTCCTCGTAGAAGGCGGGGTCGACCGAGTCGGTGTAGTCCACCGGCCCCGTGCCGAGCTCGGGATAGTTCTGCGTCCAGCTTCCCGCAGCCGGCTTGCTGAATTTTGCCAAGGGATTACCTTTCCTGGTCCGGCGGATCGCCGAAGGGGTTGACTGCCATGACCGGTGGGCGGTCCGGTCAAGACCTGAGGCGGGCCACGCGGTGACAGCCCGAAACCGGGCTGTCCCCCCGCAGTCCTGCACATTGCTGCTCTCCGTTAAGAGAATAGCATTCTCAAAATCTGTCATCAGATTTTCACGCCGCCGGGCTGCTGTCAATCAGCGGGGTAGAAGTCACGTCACCGGCGGGAGGCTCCCGGCGGGCTGAGGGCGGCCGGACCAGGGGTGCAGGTGTGACTCTCCGAAAAACAGATATTGATTATCCAAATCTGAGAAGATAGTTTCCCTGGAGCGGACGGTGCCATGCCAGGCACCCGCAGCTCATCGACGAGCACGGGCAAGACGTCGACGACGTATCGGCTTCGCATACGGGACGCCGAGCCCACAGAGGAGGAAAACGGTGAAACCGCAGCGAATAGTCGTTGCCCTGATCGCGATCGCGCTGGTGGCAGCTGGTTGCGCTCGTGAGGGTGGTGGCACCGAGGCCGTCGAAGGTGGTGGCTCGTCGGGGCCCGCCGCCGCGGCGAACTTCGGCAGCCTCAACGGCGTCTGTCAGCCCGGCAGCGCGAAAAGCGCTCCGACGCAAGGGGTCACGGCGTCCGATATCGAGGTCGGCATGTTCTCCGATGTCGGGTTCACCAAGAACCCGGACTACGTCGACGCCGCGAAGGTCTTCACGTCCTGGTGCAACGCCGCGGGCGGGATCAACGGCCGCAAGGTCAATGTGAATCTGCGCGACACCAACCTGATGGAGGTGCGCCAGCGGATGCTGGAGGCCTGCCGTGAGGATTTCGTCCTCGTCGGCGGTAGCGCCGCGCTGGACGGACTCGGCGTCAAGGACCGGCTGAAGTGCACGCTTCCCGAATTCCCCGCGCAGGTCACCCAGGTGCCCAATACCGGCTCCGATCTGCAGGTTCCCTCGTACGGCGCCTCCGCCTCGGAGAACGTCAACCCGTATACCGGGCTTTACGAGTGGCTGACCAAAGAGGCCTACCCGGATTCGCTCGGCGCCATCGGCATGATCAACGGCGACTCGCCGATCACCAAGTCGATGGGCGACAAGCAGACCGAGTTCTTCAACGCCATGGGCGCGAAGATCGTCTACAACGACCTGTACCCGGTCGCCGGTGTCTCGGACTGGACCCCCTACGCGCAGGCCATCAAGGCCAACAACGTCAAGGGCCTGATCTTCCTCGGCGAGTTCCGCTACCTGGCCAAGCTCGAAGACATCCTGACCAGCATGAACTACAAGCTGGACTGGATCGACGCCAACGCCAACGCCTACAACCAGTCCTTCCTGAGCGCGGCGAAGGGTTCGCTGGCCGCGCAGACCAACGTCTCCGACCTCAGCGGCACCGCTCCGCTGGATGCCGCGGGTTCGGTTCCCGCCATCGCGGAGCTGAAGGACCTGTACGCGAAGTACGCACCCGGTGCGGCGATCACCTTCCAGGGACTGCGGGCTTTCCAGACCTGGCTGCTGTTCGCCAAGTCGGCCGCGAGCTGCGGTGACAGCCTGACGCGCTCGTGTGTCTACAACGCCGCGATCAAGGAGACCGCCTGGACCGCCGGTGGCCTGCAGGCCCCGATCGATCTGTCCAAGCCGCTCTCGGAGCAGCCGCGCTGCTTCAACGTGCAGCAGGCGACCCCGGAGGGTTGGAAGGCCGCTGATTTCAAGCCGAACAACGGTCAGTTCCGTTGTGGGTTCACCCCTTACAAGTACACCCAGGATTTCGGCAAGCCGCTGACGCTCGCCGACGTGGGTTTGAGCATGAACGATCTGAAGTGACGGAGCAATCGCACTGATGGAGCAATTCATCGCTTTCGGGATCGTCGGTCTCAGTACCGCCGCGATCTACGCAATCATCGGCAGTGGCCTGGTACTGACCTACACCACCACCGGTGTGTTCAATTTCGCGCACGGTGCCGCGGGCATGATCTCGGCGTTCGTGTACTGGCAGCTCACGATCGGCTGGGGCTGGCCGACCCCGACGGCGATCGTCGCCGTACTACTGGTATTCGCGCCTCTGTTCGGCCTGGCTTTCGGTAAGGCGCTGGCGCCGACCCAGGGGCTCGGCGACGCGGAAAAACTCGTGATGACGATCGCGCTGCTCAGCGGCCTGATCGTCCTCGCGCGGTGGATCTGGAATCCGAACGAATCCCGTTCGCTGTCCCGGTTCTTCGCGGACAAGAAGTCGATCGACCTCGGCGTGGTGACCATCACCTGGCACCAGGCACTCACCATGGTGGTCGCCATCGTGGTGGCCATCGCGCTCCGGATCCTGTTGTTCCGCACCAGGACCGGCGCCGAGATGCGGGCGACCGTCGACGATCGCGCGCTGGTGGGTCTCACCGGCGCCGATCCCAAGCGGGCCAACCGGGTCGCCTGGATCCTCGGCATCGAACTGGCCGCGATCGGCGGCATCCTCATCGCGCCCACCGTGGCGCTGGATGCCGCTCAACTCTCGCTGCTGATCGTCAGCGCCTACACCGCCGCCATCTTCGGCAGGCTCAAGAGTCTGCCGATGACATTCGTCGGCGCGGTGGTCGTCGGGCTCATGGAAAGCTATCTGACCGGATACCTTCCGCAGAACGAGTACCTGCCGGGCCTGCGCCTAGCGGCCCCGGCACTGCTGCTCTTCGTGGCCTTGCTCGTGTTCCCGCACGGCAGGCTGCGCGGGCGTGACCGCAAACTCAATCCGGTGCCGTTGCCGACCAGATCCGGTTCGGTGGCATTCGCGGCGACGGTGATCGTGCTCGGCCTGATGTTGGCGACGATGCTGACCGAGTCGGATCTGATCACCTACGGTGCGATGTTCGCTTGGGCCATGATCGCGTTGTCCTATGTCCCGCTACTGGGTTTCGCCGGGCAGATATCGCTGTGCCAGTTGAGTCTGGCCGGTGTCGGCGCGGTCGCCTACTCTCATCTCGGGCCGGACGGCCAGTGGTGGGCGATACTGGCGGCGATGGGAATCGCCGCGGTCGTCGGGGTGGTGATCGCGATCCCCGCCCTGCGGTTGTCCGGTGTCTACATGGCATTGGCGACAGCGGCGTTCGCGGTCATCCTGGACCGGTGGATCTTCACCCTGCCGTCCTTCGAGATCCTCGGCATCAAGATCTCACTGTTCGATCAGGGGTCGATCTCGCTCGTCGGGCCGGATCTGTTCGGATGGAAACTCGAGAGCATCGAGGAGATCACCGTCTTCGCGGCGGTCTGCGTCGCGGTGGTCGGTCTGGCCATCGCGGTGCTGCGGCGCAGCAAGTACGGTCGCAGGCTCATCGCCCTGCGTGACAGCGAGGCGGCCTACGCCACCCTCGGTGGCAGCCTGCTCATCGCCCGCGTCCTGGTGTTCGCCTTCTCGGCGGCCATCGCCGGACTGGGCGGCGCGCTGTACGGCATGCAGTCCCAAGCCGTCGCGCCGGAGCAATTCGGTCTGGTGGCTGGTCTGCCGATCTTCCTGGTCGTCACCATCGCCGGTCTCGGCGCTGTCGGCGCGGGCATGTTCACCGGTCTCGCTCTCGCGGGTCCGCTGAAGGTGATCCCCGTGCTGTGGCCGGGGCTGGCCAACCTCGCGCAGGTACTGCCGGCCCTCGGTGGTATCGCCGCGGGCGGCGGCGCGCTCAAGGAAGGCGCTATCGGTCCGCTGCGCCGGGACTGGTTCCCGATGCTGCGCGACAAGCTCATCGCGTCGCTGCTGGTCGTGGTGATCCTCGGTCTGTGGGGTCTGCGGCTGATCGAGGCCATCGACGGCTGGGGCTTCTTCTTCGGTGTCGTCGCCGCGGTCATCGCCGCACGCTTCTGGCACTCGGAGCGGTCCAAACCCGCCCCGGAGACGCTGGAGATCCCGGTCGAGTGGGTCGGCGTCAAGAGACCGTGGACATCAGAAGACGAGGAGGTGCTCGAACGTGGTGTCACTGCTGGAAGTTGACGATGTCACTGTCGTATTCGGTGGTAACAAAGCACTCGACAGCGCTGGCCTGCGGGCCGAGCGCGGTCAGGTGACCGGTCTGATCGGGCCGAACGGCGCGGGCAAGTCCACGCTGTTCGACGTGATCGGCGGTCTGCGCAAACCGACGACCGGGCGGGTGTCCATCGGCGGTGTCGATGTCACCAAGCACGGTCCCGCCAAGCGCGCCAAGCACGGACTGGCCAGGACATTCCAGCGACTGGAACTGTTCGGGCGCCTCAGCGTCCGCGACAACCTGCTGGTCGCCGCCGAACTCGGTCCCGAGCGCAGGCGCGCGAGCCGCGTCGTCGACGAGATCATCGAACGGCTCGACCTGCACCACATCGCGGATTCTTCCGCGGACGAGCTGCCGACCGGAACCGGTCGGCTGGTCGAGGTCGGACGCGCCATCGCGGCGCGCCCGAGTTTGGTTCTGCTCGATGAGCCAGCGGCGGGGCAGGACCACACCGAGACCGAGCGTTTCGGTGAACTGCTCCGCTCGCTGGCCGACGACGGAGCCGCGGTGCTGCTCGTCGAACACGACATGGGTCTGGTGATGAACGTCTGTGATCAGCTGTTCGTGCTCGACCTGGGCAAGATGATCGCCTCGGGTCCGCCCGAGGTCATCCGCGCCGACGAAACCGTACTCGCCGCCTACCTGGGGGACGTATGACAGCCCGAAATCTGACGGCCCCCAACCTCGAGAAGACACCGACGAGTACCGGGGCCGCCGAGGGAAACCTGCTGGAACTGCAAGAGGTTCGGGCCGCCTACGGCGCGATCTCGGTCCTGCACGGTGTCGACCTCGCGGTCGCACCGGGGCAGGTCGTCGCCCTGCTCGGTCCCAACGGCGCGGGCAAGACCACGACACTGCAGGTGATCGCGGGTAACCATCCCGTGGCCTCCGGACGTCTCGTGCTCGGCGGACGCGATGTCACCGGCGTCGATCCGCGCGACCTGGCCCGGTCCGGCGTCTGCCTCATCCCCGAGGGGCGTGGTGTCTTCCCGAACCTTACCGTGCGCGACAACCTGCTGATGATGACCTTCACCGGACGGTCGAAGGCCGAAATCGAGGAGATCGCGTTCAGTCGCTTCCCGATCCTGGGCAAGCGAGCGAACCAGGTCGCGGGCACCATGTCCGGCGGCGAGCAGCAGATGCTGGCGCTGGCACGCGGTCTGGCCACCGATCCGGCCGTGCTGTTGCTCGACGAACTCTCCATGGGCCTGGCGCCCCTGGTGGTCGGGCGGCTCTACGACGAGGTCGCCCAGATCGCCGCCCAGGGTGTCGCGGTACTCGTGGTCGAACAGTTCGCGGCCTCGGTACTGGACACCTGCCATCACGCGGCCGTGCTGGTGCGCGGCAAGGTGGTGCGGCAGGGTCATCCGGAAGACGGAATCCGAAATGAATTGGCAGCCCTCTATTTAGGAAGTTCCACATGACCGAAACACGTGCCGACCGGTTCGTCCAAGAACTGAACGCTCTCAAGATCCCCGATCCGTCGGCTGGCCGCTCCGGACTGTGGTTGCGCACCGGCGTCATCCTGATGGTCGGCGGCCTGGTGGTCGCGGTGCTGGCATACTTCATGTCACACGGCACCACCAACCCGCTGTCGCAGCGCGACGCCATCGTGCTGGCCCTGGGCGGCGTCGCGGCGTCCATCGTCGGATCGGCGCTGTTCCTGCGCTATTCGCTGACCAACTTCCTGCGATTCTGGCTGGCGCGTCAGTCCTTCGATCTCGACGCGCTCGGCAACAGGGTCGTCGGAGCCGACAACAGCCGCTACGACGGCGTCGGCGCCGGATCGCGGTAGAGGACTCACCCGCCATCGCGCGGGTCGTGAATGTCGTATCCGGCGAACACCGTTCGCCGGATACGAACACAAGCCCCCGGTGCAGTGCCGCACCAGTGGCGGCAGACGTTCGGGAAAACTCGTCTCGACTGGGGAGACGGGTGAGCTACGTGCTGGATACCGAACAGACGCCGGGTGGACACGGTGCGTGCGGTCCATCGACCGCACGCACCCGTGTGCGCTGTGGCAGGCCGGGTCCGGATCAGCCGACCGGTGGAACCCGATCAGAGGAAAGTGGAGGTGCGGATGTGTCCGGCGAATCCAACAGCGAGGGCATGAATTTCGAACTGTCCGAGGATCAGGAGCTGATCCGCAAGTCGGTGGCGGAGTTGTGCCGCAAATTCGACGACCAGTACTGGATGGAAAAAGACCTGGCGCACGAATTCCCCACGGAGTTCTACAACACGGTCGCCAGCGGCGGTTGGCTCGGGATCACCATTCCAGAAGAATACGGCGGACACGGCCTCGGTATCACCGAAGCGACAATATTGGCCGAAGAAGTTTCGCGGTCCGGCGGCGGCATGAACGCCGCGAGCTCGATCCACATGTCGATCTTCGGTATGCATCCGGTGGTCGTGCACGGCTCGGAAGAACTGAAGAAGCGCACCCTGCCGCGCATCGCCAACGGTGACCTGCACGTGTGTTTCGGCGTCACCGAGCCGACCGCGGGACTCGACACTCCCCGCATCACGACATTCGCGCGCCGCGACGGCGACCACTATGTCATCAACGGGCGCAAGGTGTGGATCTCGAAGGCGTTGGAATCGGAGAAGATTCTGCTGCTGACGCGCACCACCCCGTACGACGAGGTGACCAAGAAGACCGACGGCATGACGCTGTTCCTGACCGATCTGGACCGCGCGCACGTCGACATCCGGCCGATCAAGAAGATGGGCCGCAACGCCGTCAGTTCCAACGAGGTGTTCATCGACGATCTGCGCGTCCCGGTGGAGGACCGCGTCGGTGAAGAGGGCCAGGGCTTCAAATACCTGCTCGACGGCCTGAACCCGGAGCGCATGCTCATCGCCGCCGAAGCGCTCGGTCTCGGCCGCGTTGCGCTCGATCGCGCGGTGCGCTACGCCAACGAGCGCGTCGTGTTCGACCGCCCGATCGGCATGAACCAGGGCATCCAGTTCCCGCTGGCCGATTCGCTGGCCAGGCTCGACGCGGCCGAATTGATGCTGCGCAAGGCGACCTGGCGCTACGACAACGGGAAATCCTGTGGGCGCGAGGCGAATACGGCCAAGTACCTGTGCGCCGACGCCGGCTTCACCGCCGCCGACCGGGCGCTGCAGACCCACGGCGGTATGGGGTATTCCGAGGAGTACCACGTATCGCGTTACTTCCGGGAGTCGCGGGTCATGAAGATCGCCCCGGTCAGCCAGGAAATGATCTTGAACTTCCTGGGTTCGCACGTTCTTGGATTGCCGAGGAGCTACTGATGACACAGCAGACGTTGTTCGATCTCACCGGGCGTTCGGCCCTCGTCACCGGCGCCGCGGGCGGTATCGGCTCGGCCGTCGCCCAGGCGCTGGCCAACGCGGGCGCCGCGGTGCTCGTCAGCGATCTCAACGGTGACGCGGCCGCCGCCGTGGCCGAGAAGATCAACGCCAACGGCGGGACCGCCTCCAGCTTCGCCCTGAACGTCTCCGATCGTGAGGCCGCGGGCGCCGCGGCGGCGGCCGCGGCGGCGCTGACCGGCGGCACGCTGAATATCGTGGTGAACAACGCCGGCATCACCGCGCCCGCGATGTTCAAGGACACCACCGCCGAATCGGTGCAGAAGATGTTCGACATCCACGTGATGGGCACCATCAACTGCACCCAGGCCGCGCTGGAATTCCTGCCGACCGACGGCACCGGCCGTGTCATCAACGTGACCTCCGCCGCGGGCCTGGTCGGCACCCTCGGCCAGGTGAACTACTCGGCCGCCAAGGCCGCGATCATCGGCATCACCAAATCGCTGGCCAAGGAATTGGCGCGCAAGCAGATTCTCGTCAACGCCCTCGCGCCGCTGGCGGCCACGCCGATGACCGAGACCATCCGCACCAACGAGAAGTTCTCCGAGCAGATGCTCAACCGAATCCTGCTGCGCCGCTGGGCCGAACCCGAAGAGGTCGCGGGCGCGTTCGTGTTCCTCGCCTCCGACGCGGCCTCCTTCATCACCGGCCAGGTGCTGCCGGTGGACGGCGGCACGGTCATATAATGACTGCCTCCCCGCAGGACGTCCCCGTGAGCGGGTCCGGTAATCCGGGCCCGCTGGCCGGTATCACTGTCGTCGCGCTGGAGCAGGCGGTGTCGGCGCCGATGTGTACCCGCACCCTCGCCGATTTCGGCGCGCGGGTGATCAAGGTGGAGAATCCGGACGGCGGTGATTTCGCGCGGTACTACGACGACGTCGTCAACGGCCAGGCCGCGCATTTCGTCTGGGTCAACCGGGGTAAGGAATCGGTCACTCTCGATCTGAAATCCGAAGCGGGCGTGGAGATCCTGCACCGTCTGCTCGATCGCGCCGACGTGCTGGTCTCCAACCTCGCGCCGGGCGCGACGGCCAGGCTCGGCCTGTCGCCGACGGACCTGGCGCAACGGCATCCCGATCTGATCTCGGTGGAGATCGACGGATTCGGCGCGGGCGGACCGCTGTCGCACAAACGGGCCTACGATCTGCTGGTCCAGGCCGAATCCGGAGTGTGCGCGGTGACCGGCACCGCCGACGCCCCGGCCAAGCCGGGACCGCCGGTGGCCGACGTGACCACGGGACTGTATGCGGCACTGTCGATTCTGGCGCAGCTGACCGGTCGCGGGCGCGGCGCTGTCGGCTCCGGCCCGGGGAGCGGCAACACCATCGCGGTCAGCCTGTTCGACACCATGGCCGAGATGATGGGTTATCACCTGACCTACGCGCGGCATTCGGGAGTCGATCTGCTGCCGCTGGGCATGAGTTCGCCCGCGGTCGCCCCCTACGGCGCGTTCGCGACCGCCGACGGCCGCACCGTCGTCCTCGGTACCACCAACGACCGGGAGTGGCGGCGACTGGCGACCGATATCATCGGCCGCCCGGATCTGGCTGCCGACGAGCGATACCGCACCAATTCCGACCGGACGCGCCATCGCGAAGAACTCGACGAGGCCATCGCGGCCTGGTGCCTGCGCCACGACCTGGCTCAGATCCAGAAGATCGCCGACGACGCGGGCATCGGCAACTCCGTTTACAACAAACCGAGCGAGGTCGTCGACCATCCGCAGCTGGTCGAGCGGAATCGCTGGCGCACCATCGACACCCCGAACGGGCCGATCCCGTCGCTGTTGCCGCCCGCCGTGATCGACGGTTTCGAACCGCCGATGGGCGCGGTGCCGGGTCTCGGCGCGCATACCGATACGGTGCTCGGTGAAATCGGTTGCAGCGCAGCCGATATCGCCGGACTGCGGGATGCGGGCGCGATCGGCGCGGCCGGAGTGCGGGGGTCGGCGAAGGTACATGGAGCTGCCGACGTGCGGGGTTCAGCAGAGGTACAGGGCTCTGTCGTCGACGCGAGGGGCTCTGCCGACGTGCCGAGTTCGGCCGAGAGACAGGGTTCTGCCGAGGAGCTGGGTTCTGCCGAGGAGCGGCGATGACCGCCGAACCCGTCCTACTGAGCGCCGATCACGACGGTGTCCGCACCCTCACGCTCAACCGGCCGCACCGCAAGAACGCCATCGACGCCGCGTTGTGGACGGCGCTGGCCGACGCGTTGCGCGCGGTCGCGGCCGATCGCTCGGTGCGGGCGCTGGTCATCACCGGTGCGGGCGATGCCTTCTGTTCCGGCGCGGATATCTCCGTGCCGGACAACGCGCACCCGATCTACCGGATGCGCGCGCTCACCGACGTCGCGGCGTTGCTCTACGAACTGCCGCTGCCGACCGTCGCCAAGGTCACCGGTGTCGCGGTGGGCGCGGGCTGGAACCTCGCCCTCGGATGCGACCTCGTGGTCGCCACCCCCGAGGCGAAGTTCTCGCAGATCTTCGCCCGCAGAGGACTTTCGATGGATCTCGGCGGATCGTGGCTGCTGCCGAAACTGGTCGGCTTGCAGCAGGCGAAGCGGCTGGCCCTGCTCGCCGAGGATATCGACGCCGAGCAGGCCCGCGAACTCGGCCTGGTCACCTGGGTGGTGCCCGCGGCCGAGATCGACGCCCACGTGGCCGATCTCGGCGCGCGCCTGGCGGCGGGTCCGCCGGTCGCGCTGGCACAGATCAAGGCGTTGCTGAACGAGGGCGCGTCGTCGACTCATCGCGACGCGCTCGCCGCCGAGGCACGGGCGCAGGGACTCAATTTCGCGACCGCCGATGCCCAGGAGGCCTTCGCGGCCTTCGCCGGGCGGCGTGAACCCAGTTACACCGGGCGCTGGCTGATCGAACGTCCGCCGATCCGGACCGCCGACGGCGCCATGAAATCCGAGAACGGGAGAACTGATGCGTGAAGTAGTCATCGCCGGGGCGGTTCGCACCGCTGTCGGTAAACGTAACGGCGGCCTGGCGGCCGTGCATCCGGCGGATCTATCCGCCTACGTGTTGCAGGCGCTGGCCGCGCGCACCGGACTGGACCCGGCCGTCGTCGACGACGTCATCTGGGGTTGTGTCTCCCAGGTCGGCGACCAGTCCAGCAATATCGGCCGCTACTCGGTGCTCGCCGCGGGCTGGCCGGAGAGCATTCCCGGCACCACGGTGAACCGCGCGTGCGGATCGAGTCAGCAGGCCCTGGATTTCGCGGCCCAGGCCGTGATGTCGGGTCAGCAGGACGTCGTCGTCGCGGGCGGTGTCGAATCGATGAGCCGGGTGCCGCTGGGCGCGGCCAAGGGTGACGGCGCGCCGTACGGCCCGAAGGCGTTGGCCCGCTACGACGGCTTCGTCTTCAACCAGGGCATCGGCGCCGAATTGATCGCCCAGAAGTGGGGTTTCGATCGCACCCGGGTCGACGAGTACTCGGCGCTGTCGCACGAGCGGGCCGCCGCCGCCCAGGACGCGGGCGCTTTCGCCGATCAGATCGTCGCGGTGGAGACCGACGCCGGTGTGGTGAACCAGGACGAGGGCATCCGCCGCGGTACCACCGTGGAGAAGCTCGCCAATCTCAAGCCCGCATTCCAAGAGGACGGCGTCATCCACGCCGGCAACTCCTCGCAGATCTCCGACGGCGCGGCCGCACTGGTGCTGACCACTCCGGAGAAGGCGCGTGAACTCGGCCTGACCCCGCTGGCGCGTTATGTCGGTGGCGCGGTGGCCGGTTCGGATCCGGTCCTCATGCTCACCGGACCCATCCCCGCGACCGAGAAGGTGCTGAAGAAAACCGGTCTGTCGATCGGCGATATCGGCGCCTTCGAGGTGAACGAGGCGTTCGCGCCCGTCCCGCTGGCGTGGCTGGCCGAGACCGGCGCCGACCCCGCGCTGACCAATCCGCTGGGCGGCGCCATCGCGCTGGGCCATCCGCTCGGCGGTTCCGGCGCGGTGCTGATGACCAGATTGATCCACCACCTGCGCGACAACGGGATCAGGTACGGGTTGCAGACCATGTGCGAGGGTGGCGGCACCGCCAACGCCACCGTGATCGAACTGATTTCCTGAACCTCTCTCCCGAACGGAGGAACCGGCGTGCGCCGCGACCTTTTCACCGAAGACCACGAGGCGTTCCGGCAACTTGTCCGGGGCTTCATCGAAAAGCAGATCGCCCCGAACTACGCCCAGTGGGAGAAGGACGGGCAGATGCCCCGCGAGATCTTCCGCGAGATGGGCGGTCTCGGCATTCTCGGCTTCGCGCTGCCGGAGGAATACGGGGGCGGGGGATCGCGTGACTACCGCTACAACGTGATCCTCCAGGAGGAGGCCGCGCGTGCGCTGGTCACCCTCGGCACCGTGCGCACCCAGCTCGACGTCATCCTGCCGTATTTCCTGGAGTACGCCGACGCCGCGCAGCGCGAACGCTGGTTCCCCGGCATGGCGGCCGGTGACCTGCTCACCGCCGTCGCCATGACCGAACCGGGCACCGGCTCGGATCTGGCCGGAATGCGCTCGACCGCGGTGCGCGACGGCGACCACTACATCCTCAACGGCGCCAAAACCTTCATCACCGGCGGTCTGCTCGCCGATCTGGTGATCGTGGTCGCGCGCACGTCCACCGATCCGGACAACCGCCGCGCCGGGCTCACCCTGCTCGTCGTCGAAGGCGGAATGCCCGGTTTCACCCGCGGCCGCATGTTGGAGAAGATGGGCTGCAAGGTGCAGGACACCATGGAGCTGTCCTTCGAGGACGTGCGTGTTCCGGTCGAGAACCGGCTCGGCGAGGAAGGCGCGGCATTCGGCTACCTGGGGCACAACCTGCCGCAGGAGCGCATGACGGTCGCCGTCGGCTCGGTGGCCCAGGCCCGTGCGGCGATCAACGCGACCATCGAATACACCAGGGAGCGTAAGGCTTTCGGCACACCGGTGTCCTCGTTCCAGAACACCAAGTTCGAACTGGCCGCCATGTCGGCGGAGGTCGAGGCCGCCCAGACCATGATCGACCGCGCGGTGGCCGACCTGGTCGACGGCGAGCTGTCCGGTGCGGACGCGGCCCGGACCAAACTGTTCTGCACCGAGGTGCAGGCCAGGGTGGTCGACCGCTGCCTGCAACTGTTCGGCGGCTACGGCTACATGATGGAATATCCGATCGCCCGGCTCTACACCGACGCCCGGGTGGCGCGGATCTACGCCGGCACCAGCGAAGTCATGAAGATGATCATCGCGCGCGATCTCGGCGTTTCCTGACCTATCGCCGGTTCGAAGGATCGGGGCCGGTTCACTCCATTCGGAGGGGACCGGCCCCGGTCGTCGGATATCCCTGGGCGGACTGCCCGTGCTCGCTGTCGACCCGCGTCTCGGTTCGGCCGCCTCCTCGAAATCGGTGCGCTATCCGTTCCATGCCTGCCAGTACCGTGCCGAGTCACCCTCCGCGACCGGTAATACGTTCTTCAGTGCCGCGGGACGGATATCGGTGTCGACGAGTCGGGTGACAGGGAGCCAGTGGAATTCGATGTGGTCTTCCCGGCTTGTCGGATCCAGGTCAGCGATGGTGACCTCGAAGACGAGGTTCAGTTCATGGTGCTGGGCGCCGTCCTCCACGTAGCCGTGCTCGACCACGCCGACGAATCCGGCGATCTTCGCGTCCGTGCCCAGTTCTTAGGCGATCTCGCGAATCAGCGCGTCTTCCACGCGTTCACCCGGTTCCACATGCCCGCCGGGCAGGAACGACCAGTCTTTCGTTCGCTGCTTGACGAGCAGGATGTCGCCGTCTCGCCGGACGACCGCTCTGGCGATGATTTCCGTGCGTGCCGTGTTCATGGTCGAACCTTTCACGGTGGCGGCTGGATCTCCCGTGGACCTCGGACTGGCGTCGAGCGCGATTCCCCGGCTTCGATCGCGTCAGTTCGGTGTGGCGGTGGTGGTCAGTGGCGCGGGCGTCGTAGTCAGGGTATTCCGCCCGGTCGGCTCCTCGGCTTCCAACGGACCTTCGATCGCGTACACCCCGCCGGTCATGCGGCCGCGGTCCAGTTCCAGGATCGACAGCAGCACCTTCTCGGTCGGCACCGATGTCGGAAACGCGCGGGGCGCGATGGTGTTCACCCGCACCCCGAATTCCTCGAACTCGACGGCCAGGTGCCTGCCCAAATGGTTGAGCGCCGCCTTGGACGCGCCGTACAGCGCCTGCCCGCCTTCGAGGATTTCGGTGCCGGACATGCTCGACACATTGACCACATTGCGATTCCGCGCCAGGTTCGTCTCGCGATCGTGCAGCCAGCAGCGCTGCGCCAGTCGAGTCGCCAAGCGCAGTGGCACGGCGACATTCGTGCGGAAGTGGTTGTCGAAATCGTCCAGCGCGGTATCGCCGTCGACCACGCCCCGCTCGTGCAACGTCGTGTGCGCGGCGTTGTTTATCAGCAGATCCACCGTGCCGAACCGCGCCAGCGCCACATCGACGACCCGCTCCACCTCACCCGGCTCGGTCAGGTCGGACTCGAGCAGGTAGGCCCGCGAATCGTTCTCCGGCAGTGCGGCTTCCGGCTCGAACGGGTCGACGAACCACTCGTATTGCGACGGCACCGCGGGCGTGCGCTTGCGATGTACGGCCACGATGTCGTACTCGGTGTACAGCGCCTGGCAGAACGCATTGCCCAGCATTCCGCCCGCCCCGGTGATCAACGCCACCTTCCGGTCGCCGAGCACCCGTCCACCGTCAGCCAATTCCGTCTCCTCCCCATCCCACGAGCATGTCGATATTAGGGTGTGCCGCTGAACCCCGTCACTCCGAACGCTGAGCCAGCGCCGCCAGCAAGGCGTTCTTCAACCGCTCCGGATCCGACCGCAGCAACTGCGTCACCGGGCTGTAGACCCGTAACTCGTCGGCCGCCAGCATCCGTTCCCGACTCGCGTCATCCGGAATCCAGGACCGGAAATACGCGCGTGCTTCCGCCCAATCCCCGCTCGCCGCCGCTCGATGCACCAGATCCCGCGATCGCAACATGAACTGCAACCGGATCGGCGCACTCGGATCGTCCCACCAGAAATTCGAGAACTCCCCATGGTTACCAAATTTCGCCACCCAGCTCTCGAACGACGGGTTCGGATAGTGCAGGATCACCGGCCCGATCGCCACGTGATGCTCACCCGCGTAGTCGTGGAATTCATGAATACCGGCGCGCACTCCAGGCGATACCCGCACCGCGCTCTTGCCGTTGCCGTACGCCATGAAATCGGTCCGCCCGTTGACCCGGAACAGCGTGCACTCGGCGAAGCAGTTCTCCGGCCGGTGGTCCACCGGCACTGCCTCGTGGTTCGCGAACGTCACCTGCCCCACCCGCTCCCGGTCCCGCCAAGCCCCACCGCTCTCGTCGTAGAGCAGTTCATCGCTGTCCACGGCGGCCACCCAGTCGAACCCGTGCTCCACCGCATGGGACACCGCGGCCTGCGTATTCGCGATGATCCGCCGAACTACCGCCGACGGAGTGTTGTCCGCGCGATCCCCGGCTCCGTCCAGCACCAGCACCGGCCGATCCCCGACCAACTCCTCGAACTCCGGCCGCTTCTCCGGATCATCGAGAAAGAGCATGATCGACTCGGCCTGCCGCAGGTGGAAGTCGAGCCAGAACCGATGCCCGGCAACAGGATCCAGCACTGTCGAACAGATGAGGAATCGACTGGAGACCGTCGGCGCAGGGTTACCGGACACGCGCTGATCGTAATCGGGTCGGTCGAATCGGAGATGACCGCCGGACCCTGCCATCGCCAGTGTGCCGCCCGACCGGGATGTCCGCGATTGAACCTTCTGTCCACCGCGCAGTAGATTGCCGTGCGTGTGGTCCGGGCCGAAGCGCGGCTTTCGGATCCGATGGAACCGGTGTGGGCACGCGTGCGTCGAAGACAGTAGAACAGCAGTCTGCGCAAGCGACGGGGCCGAAGTCCGGAACCCGGGAGGGGTGACGATCATGGGCTCGGCGCGTGAGATACGAGACAGGGTGGAGGACGATCCATGGCTACGTTGGATGTCAGTGCGGCGGATCTGACAACGCTATCGAACGCGATGAAGGAGTCGGGCAACGCGATCGGTGGGCAGATCGATCCCGTCAGGAAGAATCTCTGGGGCATGGGCACGCACAACGGCCAGCGCGAGTCCGGGAAGAACTATCCGAAGCAGGGCGAGGACGCCAATGCCGCGCTGGAGCGTGTCGCCTTCTGGTTGACGCACTGGAGTACCGCCGTGAAGGCTACTGGCAGCGCGCTGGGGCAGAGCGCCGACGCGTATGTCTACACCGACGCGGTCAACGCCAAGAAGGTGAACGAACTGTCTTAGACGACACCACAATTCGAGCGGCGTGTGTGAACTGACCGAGTAGGAAATATGGCTGAGGCAAATGTCGACGACATCCTGACAGCGGGCGCCTGGGGATTGGAGTACTGGAAACAGTTCCATCCGCATTTCGTGAAACTGTGGCCGAAGGAATGCAACTACACGGTCCAGCAACTCGACGACAGGTATCACCAGCAGCAGGGGCTGAACCTGGTCGGGCTCGGCAACACACTCAAAGCGCTGTCCGACGCGAAGACGGTCGGCGACGACCAGATCACCAATCAGCGCAATATCGTCGGGCGGTTGCCGAACGTCTGGAGTGGGAACGCCTCGCAGGTCGCACAGAAGATGATCTGGGAGCAGATCGGACTCGCCGAAGCGGATGTCACGAAGCTACAGGCCGCGATCAACGCGATCGGTACCTTCGTCAACGATGTCAAGAGTGCGGTCGATACGAAGGCCGAGTTCACGCTGGCCCTACTCAAAGAAGTCTGGATCGAGCGGGTCGCGGTCGAATGGAAGATGGGACAGAACTTCACCGGTCAGCTGGAGGTGAAGATCGATGGAAAGACGCCCGAAGATGTCGGTAAGATGATCGAAATCCGTGAGGCGCGAGAATGGTTGAGTTACGACCAAATTTGCTGGGTTTACGATAATTTCCCCGAAACCAGGCCATTGATGGACGAGTGGGGTCGTGCCCGGACCAGCAAGGACGGAGAGCTGAACAGGCTTGACTCGGAGGATTTGGCGAAGGCGAACGCGGGAAATTACGACGATGATGTCCACAACGCCGCGATAGCGCAGACCACGGTCAACAGGTGGCTGGACAATGTCTTCAAGAAAGATTTCACCGGCAAGCTGTCGAAGTGGGATCAGATGTGCACGGACGTGGACAATCTCATCACCGCGCACTACACCTCGATGAACAACGCGCTGGGTCAGCTCGACAGGGATTCCTACCCGCAACCGGCGGGTGCCCCGTCTCCGTCTTCGTCCACACCCTCGCCGAGCTCTGGAACTCCGAGTTCGGGTACTCCGACGTCCGGAACTCCCACCTCTGGAACGCCGACGTCTGGCACACCGACGACGGGAACACCGACAACCGGAACGCCGACGTCCGGCTCACCCACCTCCGGCACACCCACGTCCGGAACGCCGTCCGCCCTGACGACGATGAGCGGTCTGGCATCGGCGCTCACGAGCACGCTGAGCACAGCGGCCACCACGCTCGCCGCGGCCGCGACCAGCGGTCTGTCCACCCTCACCACCACCATCTCCGATGCCTTCGAGGACTTGACCGAGGACAGGGGCACAGAGGACAAGGGCACAGACGACAAGAAGGACGAGGGGAAGAAGAACACTTCGTCCGAATTCGACCTCGCCGGTAAGCATTACAAGCTCGAGGTGGGCGCAGACGGGCAGCCCAAGCTGGTCGAGACCAGCGCGGACGGCAAAACTCATGAGTACAGCGTGAAGCTGGACTCGAACGGAATCCCCGTCATCTCCAGCGAGGAGAAGACGGACGACGACAAGTCGTCCGCCGGGACGCCGTCTGCCGGGACGCCGAGCGGAGGGACACCGTCCGCCGGGACGCCGAGCGGGGGCACGCCGTCCGCCGGGACGCCGAGCGGGGGCACGCCGTCCGCGGGAACACCGTCCGAGGGAACGCCCAACGCGGGCGCACCGACCACAGGCACGCCATCGGAAACCCCGACCACGGGTACGCCCAACGCGGTCGTGCCGCCGACTGTAACCGGCAAGCCGGCGCAGGACGGCGAGCACACGCCGAAGACCGCCGAACAGCCCGCACCGGCCCGGACCGGCGCCGAGCTGGCCGAGGCGGGCCCCCTGTGATCGGTACGCGAGAGCTGGAACTGGTGAAGAGGTAGCGGCGATGGATTACGTCAGGGAAATGGAATACGCCTTCGAGGATTTCCGCCGCCGGTCACGCGCGAACCTCGAGGAACTCGAAGAACAACAGCGCGAGACCCGTGCGGCCTACGACAGGGCCGTCGAACAAGCCGTGGCCGAGGAACTTCGATTCCGGGAGGAGCACGCGGAGGAAATCGAGGCGGCTCGTGTCGCGGGTGCGGAGCGCGAACGACTCGAAGCGCAGGCTCGGGCCGAGCGGGAGCGAGTCGAAGCCGAGGCGCGCGAGCAGCGTGAATCGATCGCACGTGCCGCATCGTCGCGCCAGACGCAGGGCTACGCCGCGCCGAGCGACGACGACGAGTGGGACGACCCGGACTCTCGGTACTACCGCCGCGAAAGCTGGCTCGTCTGAACGCCAGGGGGACAAGATGGTTGTGAAGTTGGACAGCGACTGGCGGAACTGGCTGGCCGAGAACGTGGATCGCGGCTGCCGGGTGGAGACGATCGTCAGCGCCATGGTGGGGGCCGGGTTCGAGGAAACCGCGGCGGATTCGGCCGTGAAGCGGGCCTTGGGAGGTGAGACCGCGCGGCCGATCGCGCCGGAGCCGAATCCCGAATACGTGTACGACGAGTGTCCGGTCCCGAGCGACAACATCATTCACGCGCACGACCGGGAAGTGCGAGTGCTGACGCGCGTCCGCCGACCGCAGGTCGTGCTGTTCGGTGACGTGCTCTCGGCGGACGAGTGCGATCGGATGGTCGAACGGTCGCGGCACCGGCTGAAGCGCTCGACCACCGTCAACGGCGCGACGGGCGCGGACGAGACGATCGCGAACCGCACCAGCGAGGGCACGGTGTTCCAGCGCGGTGAGGACGAGTTCATCGATCGTCTGGACCGCAGGACCTCGGCGCTGATGAACTCGCCGCTGGACCACGGCGAGGGTTTGCAGATTCTGCGCTACGGCGTCGGCGGCGAATATCGCCCGCACTTCGACTACTTCCCGCCGGAGGATCCCGGCAGTTGGCAACACGTCGCGACGGCGGGGCAACGGGTCTCGACACTGATCGTCTACCTCAACGAGGTCGAAGCCGGTGGCGCGACGGCCTTTCCGGAGGCGGGCCTGTCGGTCACGCCGAAGAAGGGTGACGCCCTCTACTTCCGGTACCGCAACGGGGTGGGCCAGCTCGATCCGCTCACCCGCCACTGCGGCGAACCGGTGATCGCGGGGGAGAAGTGGATCATGACGAAATGGATGCGCCTGCGCGCGTTTTGAGCTCTTCGCTTGTGCTCGGGCCGGTCCCGCCCGCCCGGTGGGACCGGCCCCAGCTGTCGAGGCCGGCGTCCCGGCCTTCACGGGCATCGCGGCGTGGAATCCGCCGCGATCTCGTCCAGGGAATCGACGGCCGGGCAGGTCCGATCCGTTCGTCATTGCACGCGAATCCCAGCGCGTACAAGCGGTTTCGGATCGGGCCCGGCCCGACCGGCGTCGCCCACGTTCCCCCTGGACGACGTTCTCTAGGTGTTGCGCCCGCCGTTGACACCGATGATCTGGCCGGTGATGTAACCGGCCTCCTCGCTGACCAGGTAGGCGCAGGCCGAGGCGATATCCTCGGGGCGGCCGATGCGACCGACCGGGGTGCGTTCGGTCTGGCTCTCGACGTCGAAGAAACCGCGTTCCACCGCCTGTTGCAACATGGGGGTGTCGATGAAACCCGGTGGGACGGTGTTCACGGTGATCCCGTGCCTGGCGAATTCCAGGGCGAGGGATTTGGTGAGGCCGACGACACCGGATTTGGCCGCGACATAGCTTGCCAGCCAAGCGGATCCGCTGTGCACGCTCGACGAGGAGATGGTGACGATACGTCCCCAGCGTTCCTCGATCATGTCGGGCAGCACGGCCTGGCAGCAGTCGAAGGTCCCGGTGAGATTCACCGCGAGCGACTTGTTCCACATCTCGGCGGTGACGTCGAGGAAATTGCTCTCCAGACTCAGTCCCGCGCTGGTGACCAGAATGGTCGGCCTGCCCAGCCGTGAGCGCACCTCGTCGATGCCCGCGTCGATCGCGGCCCGGTCGGTGACGTCGACGGCCAGGCCGACGGATTTGCCGCCCGCCCGCTCGAGTTCGGCGGCCATGGTGGCGGCCGCCTCACCGTCGAGATCGAAGACGGCCACCATATTTCCGTCGGCGGCCAGCCGCGAGGCGATGGCCGCGCCGATGCCGGACGCGCCTCCGGTGACGATCGCGGTACGCGAGCTCATCCGATCGCCTCCTCGCCGGCGAGGGTGGTCCGATGCATGCGGCGCGGTTCCGAACGGTCGAATTCGCAGGCGCGGTGCACCAGGCCCCTGTTGTCCCACATGACCATGTCGCCGACGGTCCAGGTGTGCCGGTACACCCGATCCGGGGCGGTCGCCCGCTGCTCGAGATCGAGCAGCAGCGCCTTGCCCTCGTCGAGGTCCATATCCACGACATGGGCCGCGGTCGCGCCGAAAACCAGTGAGCGTCGGCCGTTTTCATGGTTCCACACGAGCGGATGCTCGCGCACGGGCCAGCGAGCCCAGTCCGCCGCCTGTTTCGGCGTCGGATTCGGGTTCGCGCGGCTCTGCACTCCCGACATGCTGTGCGCGACCCGCAATTCGGCGAACCGCCGCTTCTCGGTTTCGGTCAGCGCGTCGTAGGCCGCGTAGGTGCTGGCGAATTCGGTCTCCCCGCCGACGGCGGCGATCACCCGCGCCGACATGATCGACGCCTTCGCCGGGATCTCGTCGAGCGACCCGTCCAGATGCCAATGATCGTTGGCGCCGAAGTATTTCGCGCTCGGGTTGGCGGGATCGAAACTGATCTCCATGACCTCGGGGTTGGCGTACTGCGGGAACTTCACCAGTTCGCCCAGCCGCCTGCCGAACGCCACCTGGGCGTCGTCGTCGGCGTTCAGTTCGCGGAACAGCAGCACGCCGTAGGTGTCGAGCGCGTCGAGACACCACGCGGGAATCTCGTCGTCGTTCAGCAGCCGGGCCACGTCGACGTCGAGCACTTCGATACCGACGTTGTCGCTCAGTTTCTCGAATGTGATGTCGGACATGCCTACCGTTCTCCTCCTGTCATGCCCGCCGTGTGCTCAGGCGGGAATATGCGGTGCCCGCGTATTGGTGAGCGGGCGGCGGTAGGACGGATCGTCGCCGCTGCGCGACGGGGCGCCGTTCTGGTGGATATCCGGAACGTCGGCGAAGGGCAACGGCATCGTCGGAACCAGGCCGGACCACTCGATCACGTTGGTGCGCAGCGCGATACGCCACTGTCCGTCGCGCTTCTCCAGGCGGTCGATGTAGCGTCCGCCCGCGATCCAGTTGCTCTCGTCGCGATTGCGTCCGACGAACAGGTAGTAGGTCTCGGCGTGTGCGGTGTCGCCGTCGAGGTCGACGGTGTGATTCAGCAGATTGTGGTGGGTGGCGACCTGGCCGGTCTCGTGCATGGCCGAGGCCCAGTCGTACAGATCGGTGGGTCCGCCGACGTAATCGCCCGCGGCGATGGTGGCGTCGGCGTGGAAGGCCGAGAGGAACAGTTCCCTGTCGAAACGGTCCATGCCGCGGCTGAATCGGGTCAGGGCATCGAGGATGTCCTGACGGTCGAGCAGTGATTCGAGGCGGGCCTGACGGTCCGTATCGGTAGAGGTCATGATCTTCTCCCTGGTGGATCTGTGAATCGGGATGCGGGCCCGGTCATACCGGCGACCAGATCGGTGCGCCGCGAGTCGCGCGCAGCGACGGGATCACCGACCCGTCGATATCGGTGACGTCGTATTCCCGTGCGAGTTCGGCGGTGATGAACGTGCCGCCGGATCGGGCGAGCACGTCGGGATCGCAGGCCATGGCCGCGATGACGCGGCCGGGGAATTCCGGTGTGCAACTGTCCTGCGGACGGGTGGCGGACTGTCCGCTCAATCCGGGCAGGGCGGCGAGATTGCGTTGCGCGCGCTCGGTGAGCGTCAGCCCCTGCCACAGCGAGATCGAGGTCACGCCATACGGTTTCAATTCCACGGCCATATCCCGCGACATGCGGTCGACCGCGGATTTCGCGGTGCCGAACACGACGCCGTAGGTGTAGGCCACGCCGGTGTACCCGGAGATCGCGACGATCAGGCCGCTACCGCGCGGTGTCATGAGACGGGCGGCGTGCCGGGCGGCGACGAAATTCGAGCGGACGCCGACGTCGACCATCTCCCAATCGGACAGCGGCTTCTCCCAGAACGGCTCGGGGTCCGTCAGATCTTCCGGGAGTGCGAACGCGTTGTTGACCAGGATGTCGAGGCTGCCCTGTTCGCGCTCGACGCGTTCGAACAGGGCGGCGACCTCGTCGTCGTTCGCGTGATCGACCTTGACGGCGATTCCCTTGCCGCCCCGGCGATCACATTCGCTCGCCGTCTCGGCCAGACTGCCCGGGAGTGGATGCGATCCCTCCGTGACGGTCCGGCCGGTGAGGTAGACAGTGGCGTGCTGTTCGGCCAGGGCCAGTGCGATACCTTTACCGATACCGCGACTGGCCCCGGTGACGACAGCCACCTTGCCGGACAATGTGGTCACGAGGAAGCCCGCGCACCGAAGAACGTCGCGCTGTGATCACCCGACGTCCGGCCGATATAGCGACGGCCGGTCAGTTCCGCGCCCAGGATGCCCTTCGACCAGTCCGCCGCGTCGCCGCCTTCGCGAACCCAGTCGTAGAGCATGGTGCGTTTGGCGATGCGCCACTGACCGTCGCGTCGTTCGAAACGGTCGAGATAGCGCCCGCCGAGGGAGATATCGCGCTCGCCTTCACCCATGTCGACGCGGTGGTACGCGTCGACGTAGGTTTCGGCCAGTCCGATATCGCCGTCCAGCTCGACCAGGGTCTGACCGAGCATGTGCTGGGTGAGGATCACCGCGGGCGATCCCGGCACCACCCAATTCAGATAGTCGTCGAACGATCCGGAGAAGATACCGAAATCGGTCGTCGCGTCCTTCCAGAAGGACGCGGTGATGGCCACCGCGTCCCTGCGGTCCTCGCCGCGAGCCAGACGCACGATCTGTTCGCGGATGCTCTGCTTGTCGAGCAGCGCCTGCACTTCTTCGGGCACGACACTCATCTCTGTCTCGAACTACGCCGAAGTATCCGGCGCGTACCCGAGGATGCCCTTGATCTCCAGGTAGTCGTCGAATCCGAATTCGCCCCACTCGCGGCCGTTTCCGCTCTTGCGGTAGCCGCCGAAGGGAGCACTGAAGTCGAAGGCGTCGTTGATCGTGACGTAACCGGCGCGGATACGACGTGCCACCGCGCGTGCCTGCTCCAGATCCGCGCCCGCGACATTGCCGGCGAGACCGTATTCGGAATCGTTGGCGATCTCGACGGCCTGGTCGACGCTGTCGTATCCGAGGATGGACAGCACCGGCCCGAAGACCTCTTCGCGCGCGATCGTCATATCGTTGGTGACGTTCGCGAAGACGGTCGGCTTGACGTAGTAGCCGGTGTCGAGGCCGTCCGGACGGCCGACGCCGCCGGTGACCAGGGTCGCGCCCTCGTCGATGCCCTTCTGGATCAGCGACTGGACCTTCTCGAACTGCGCGCCGGAGACGACCGGACCGATCACAGCGTCACCGGTCGGATCGCCGACCGTCACCTGCTCGGTCGCTTCCTTCGCCGCGGCGATGGCCTCGTCCATCCGAGCCGCCGGGACCAGCATGCGGGTGAGCGCGCTACAGGTCTGGCCGGAGTTCATCATGAGCGGGCCGATCGCGGCGCCGACATTGGCCGCCAGATTCGCGTCGTCGAGCACGATATTGGCGCTCTTGCCGCCCAGTTCCTGGGTGACGCGCTTGACGCTCGGGGCCGCGTTCTTGGCGACCTCGATGCCACCGCGGGTGGAACCGGTGAACGAGATCAGGTCGACATCGGGATGCGACGACAGCGGCACACCGACACTCGGCCCGTCACCGTGCACCAGGTTGAACACACCGGCGGGAACACCCGCGGCGTCCAGGATCTCGGCGAAGATCTGCGCGGAGAACGGCGACTGCTCCGAGGGCTTGAGCACCACGGTGCAGCCGACCGCGAGGGCCGGGAACACCTTCACGGCGATCAGGCTCAGCGGCCAGTTCCACGGGGTGATGAGCCCGCAGACGCCGATCGGCTCCTTGGCGATCAGCGTGGCCCCACGCTGTTCCTCGAAGGAGAAGTTCTCCAGGATGCCGATCGCGGTACCGAGATGTCCGGCAAGGAGATTGAGCTGGAAGCCGTTGGCGAGCGCGGCGGGAGCGCCCATCTCCTGGGTCAGCGCGGCGCCCAGGTCGTCGCGGCGCTTGCCGAACTCCTCGTCGATGGCGCGCAGCACCGCGAGCCGTTCGTCGACCGAGGTCGCCGACCAGGTCGGGAACGCCGCGCGGGCGGCGGCCACGGCACGGTCGACATCCTCGGCCGTGCCCTGCGCGACGCGACCGAAGACCTCTTCGGTGGCCGGATTGACCACGTCGAAGAATTCGGTGCCCGCGGGCTCGACCCACTTGCCGCCGATGTAGAACGTTGTCAGATCACTCATGACTACTGTGTCCCTTCCGCGTACCAGGTGCGGAACTCGTCGTAACTGGGCATTTCTTCCGAGTTCGCCTTGGGATCGACGGCGACGTGGATCAGGCCCGGCTTGCCGCTGGCGTAGGCCCGCTTGATGGCCGGTGCGATGTCCTCGTCGCGTTCGACGTATTCGCCGTAGCAGCCGAAGCCCTCGGCGACCTTGTCCAGTCGTGTCTCGGTGCTCCAGTGCACGCCGGTCTCGAGCGAACCCTGACCGAAGGTGCGCTTGTAGACGCCGACCTCGAGGCCCCACGCGTAGTCGACAGCGACCACGACGACCAGCGGAAGACCCAGCCGCACAGCGGTTTCCAGCTCCGCGATCTGGAACTGGATCGAGGAGTCACCGGTGACGAGCATGACCGGACGCTTGCGGCCCTCGGCGACCGATGCGCCGACGGCGTAGGGCAGACCGGTGCCGAGGTGACCGAAGTTCTGGTTCCAGATCACGTCGTGCGGCTTGGCCTGGGAATAGGTCCAGCCGAAGATCGTGGTGGCGCCGCCGTCACGGACCATGATGCCGTCGGCCGGGAACGCCTTGGTGGCCTCCACGATCAGACGCGCGGGGTGCACGGGGGTCATCCCGGACGGCGCGGTCTCGGCCAGTTCGGCCAGACGCGCGGCATCCTGCTCGATCCAGCCCGCCAGCTCCGGCGTCGCGGTGCGCGGGGTGTCCTTCAGCGCCTCGACCAGCTGCGGGACGACCGCACGCAGGTCGCCGACCAGCGGAACGTCGATCGGGCGGTTGACGCCGAACGCGTACGGATCCTGTTCGATCAGAATCCATTTGCGGTTCGCCTCGTTGGCGACCCAGTGCCGGCCGCGACCGTAGTGCACCGGCTCACCGAGTTCGGTGCCGATGGCAAGGCACAGATCCGACTGCACGACCGCCTCGACCGCCGAGGGCGAGAAGCCGTACGGGAAGGTGCGATCCTCGAGGCCCTCGATGTAGGAGGTGCCGCCGGAGGTCTGGATCACCGGGCAGGCCATCGCCTCGGCCAGCGCCCGGACCGACTCACCGGAGCGGGTGGTGTGCACACCGTGTCCGACCAGCAGCACCGGCTGCTTCGCGGCACGGATGAGTTCGACGGCCTCCGCGATCACGTCGGCGCCCGCGGTCTGTCCGACCAGGCGGTAGCGCGACGGCGCCACCGGCTCCGGCACATCCAGCTCTTCGAGGATGACGTGCGACGGGTACTCGATGTAGACCGGTCCCGGGGTACCGCCGAGCGCCTTGCGCAGGCCCTCGCGGATGATCTCGTCGGTCTGGTCCGCGTATTCGATGCTGGCGGAGTACTTCACCGACGGCTCGAACAGCGCGGCCTGCTTGACGAACTGGATCCGTCCGCGGCGTACCCGCTGCTCGGTGATCCTGGCGCGCTGACCGCCCAGGAAGATCACCGGCGAATTCTCGACCTTGGCGCACATCATCGCGCCGGCGAGGTTGGCCACACCCGGGCCGAGGGTGCCGATGCAGACCGCGGCCTTACCGGTCATCCTGGACACGGCCTCGGCCATGAACCCGGCGGATTCCTCGTGGTGGGGTGCGATGACATTCCAACCGCGTTCCTCGGCGAGATGGAACATGTGCACGAAGTTCGGATCGGGGATACCGAAAATCGTGTTGATGCCCTCCGCTTCGAATAGCTGGAGAATGCGTTCGTAAACTTTAACCGACATGCTGGCCTGCCTCCGTGGCTAGCGCGAAACTCTTCGTTAGGTGTTCTACGTGTCCTGTGGTCGCGGGGAAGACCCACGAATCCGCGGTGTCGCGGATCGCCTCGATCTGCTCGCCGACCTGCTCGATGGACCATGAGGGTTGATAGACCCCCGGGGTCTCGGCGATATACGCCCGCGCCACCCGGCCCCCGACGGCCACCAGCATTTCGCCTGTGACCGAACAGGTTTCGTGAGCGAGCCAACCGACGGTCGGCGCGATCAGCTCCGGACCCATCGGCGGGTAGGCCGAGGTGTCCAGTCCGTCGGCCAGCCGGGTCACCGCGGCGGGCACGATGATATTGCTGCGCACGCCGGATTCGGCGCCCTCGAGCGCGATCACATTGGACAGACCGATCATGGCCGACTTGGACACCGCGTAATTCGCGACGCCCTGATTGCCGTACAACCCGCCGATAGACGAGGTGAGCACGACGCGGCCGTAGCCGGCGTCGGCCATCAACGGAAACGCCGGGCGAACGACATGGAACGCCCCGCGCAGATGGACATCGAGTACCGCGTCGAAATCCTCGTAACTCAACTCGCGCAGCGAGCCGTAGCGGACATTGCCCGCGTTGTGCACGAGGATATCGATCCGGCCGAAATTCTCGATGGCCGTATCGATGATCGCACGCCCGCCTTCGGGGGTCGCCACCGACTCCGTGCACGCGACGGCGGTACCGCCCGCCGCTTCGATCTCCGCGACTACGGCGGCGGCTGCGTCGACTTCGACACTGTCGCCGCGCACGCTGCTACCGGGGTCGTTGACGATCACCTTGGCGCCACGTGACGCGAGCAGCAGGGCGTATTCACGCCCGAGCCCGCGTCCCGCGCCGGTGATCACGGCAACTCGATCGTCGAATCTGAGTTCCGGCACTGGATCTCCTCCTTCTACGATCGTCACTTGTCCAGGACGAGGCCCTGGTGGTCTCCCGCGTCGCGCCAGGCCTGGAACAGTTCCTCGAGTGCGTAGAAGCCGGGCCAGTACGGGTCACCGAGGTGCGACTTGATCTTCTGCTCGCCCTCGTTGTTGTAGTAGCCGGGGGTGCACTCGCGCTGGAAGGTCGTGTTGTCGACCGCCGACTCGCGGATGGTGGTGCACCATTCCTCGACGGCTTCCGCCGTGGGTTCGACCGTGGCCGCGCCGGTTTCGTAGGCCTTGGCCAGGATGTAGGCGATGTGGTTGGCCTGCTGGTCGAACATGTCGGTGGTGCTCGCGGTCACGCCGCCCTGGATGAACCCGGTGAAGAACACGTTCGGGAAACCGCGGGTGGTGAGCCCGTGCAGGGTCCGGTAGCCGTCGGCCCAGTGCTCGTAGAGCGAGAGTCCTTCGCGGCCGGTGAACGGCGCGATGCCGAGGCGTCGGTCCAGATCGGTGGTGATCTCGAAGCCGCTGGCGAAGATGATGACATCGACTTCGTGCTCGACGCCGTCGGCGACGATGCCCTTGGCCGTGATCCGCTCCACGCCCTTGGTCTTGGAGACATCGACCAGGGTGACGTTGTCGCGGTTGAAGGTCGGCAGGTAGTCGTCGTTGAAGACGGGCCGCTTGCACAGGAAGCGGTAGTAGGGCTTGAGCGCTTCGGCGGTCGCGGGATCCTTCACGATCTCGTCGACGCGGTTGCGGACCCGCTCCATCGCCTTGTAGTCCTCGGCTTCGCGCAGCTCCATGAACTTCTCGGGAGTCAGCGTCGCCCACTGGCCGGTGGCGCTGATATGCGCCTCCAGGTTGCGGCTCACCTCGGTCCAGCCGTCGCAGATCAGGTCTGCCTGGCCCGGGGCGAACGCCTCGAAGGCGGCGGTGTGGAAGTTGCGCTTGCGCTCACGGGTCCAGCCCGGCTGCACCGTGGCGGCCCATTCCGGATCGGTGGGCACATCGCCGCGCTCGTAGACGTAGGACGGTGTGCGCTGGAAGACGTACAGGTGCTCGGCGGACTTCGCCAGATGCGGGATCACCTGGATGCCACTGGCTCCGGTGCCGATCACGGCGACCTTCTTGTCGGCCAGCTTGTCCAGGCCGCCCTTCAAGCTGCCGCCGGTGTACTCGTAATCCCAGCGAGCGCTGTGGAAGGTGTGCCCTTCGAACTCCGAAATACCGGGAATGCCGGGCAGTTTCGGCTTGTTGAACGGACCCTGCGCCATGATGACGTAGTGGGCGCGGATGTTGTCGCCACGGTTGGTGCCGACATTCCAGAGCTTGGTCGCCTCATCCCATTCCAGGGAGGTCGTCAGCGTGGAGAAGATCGCGCGCTCGTAGAGGTTGTAGTGCTTGCCGATGCGCTGCGCGTGCTCGAACGCCTCGTCGCCGCGGGCGTACTTCTCCTTCGGCATGTAGCCGGTTTCCTCGAGCAACGGCAGGTAGGCGTAGCTGTCGGTGTCGCACTGGATGCCGGGGTAGCGGTTCCAGTACCACGCGCCGCCGAAATCGCCCGCCAGCTCGATGATCCGGAAGTCGGTGATGCCCGCCTCTTCGAGTCGGGCCGCGGCGATCAGGCCTGCCCACCCGCCGCCGAGGATCGCCACACCGATCTCGGCGTCGATCGGTTCGCGGGGAACGACCGTGGTGTACGGGTCGCCCTCGTAGAACTCGTTGAATCCCTCTTCGGTGACCAGGTACTGGCCCTGGCCCTCCGTGCGCAGACGCTTGTCGCGTTCGCCGAGGTACTTCGCCCGAAGTGCGTCGATATCGACCTCGGGGGTCTGCGTGGGTGCGCAGTCAGTCATGCGGGTTTCCTTGCTGGGTGTGGTGATTCAGACGAGGTCGCGTGGTTCGCCGGTACCCATGTACTGGGCCAGGCCGTGGTGGAGGTTGACCACGCTGCGTTCGCGATAGGGATTGGGTTTGGGACCGGAGAAGCCCCTGGACTTCATGCCCTGCTGGACCGCGGCCATATTGTCGAAGTCCTGGGGGAGCACGGTGCGCCACCCCGGGTCGCCGACGGGGGTGTATTCCCATTCGGTCTCGGGTTCTTGCCCTTCGGGGAAGAGTTCGAAAACCGCGGCCTCGAAGATGCACTTGTCCGGATCGGTGCCGAAGGGCCGGAACCGGTAGCAGAGCATGTTGTTGACCGCGTGCCCGATCTGGAAGTTCGGGAAGATCTGCCAGGCGGTGCCCGCCTTGGCGACGATGTCGGGTTCCACCTTCGGCCAGTCGACACCGCGGGCCTGGTCCTCGGCACGAGAGGTCTCGAGCCAGTAGCGCAACACCTCGGCACTCGGTGTGCCTTCGGGCAGTTCGTCGACGAGACGGTTGGCGACGTCGACGAGGGTGCGCGTGGTGTTGGTGTTGGCGTTCTCCCAGGTGAAGTTCTGCAGGGTCGCCGTGGAGATACGGGCGTCGTCACCGCCGCCGACGCGCAGCTTGGCCTGGTTCTCTTCCATGCCCTTCGGCGCGTCGTAGCCGATGTTGCTGTGCTTGCCCTGCTGGCGGGCCCACCCGAGGAAGCTACCGAAATTCGTGAATTCCGGGTGGGTGTAGGGGACGTGGTAGGTCTCCATGAACGCTTCGAAGGCGACTTTCCAGTTGCAGTCGAAGGTGAGCCATTTGCGCCAGCGGTAGCGCATCTTCTCGAGTTCGAAGTGTTCGAGCAGGCTCGCGGCCGGCTCGAGGTAGTCGCGCAGGGATCCGGCCTCGGGATCCATGTTGATCCAGACCCAGCCGCCCCAGGTGTCGACCTGCACGTGGTTGAGGCCGTCGTTGCGCTCGGTGAGTCCGCAGGTCCAGTCCTCGCGTTCGGCGACGAAGGTGTTGTTGCCTTCGAGGTCGTAGCGCCAGCCGTGGAAGCCGCAGATGAACTGGCGGGCTTGTCCGCGGGCGTCGTGTGCGCCGGGCGGGGTGTCGACCAGGCGGCGGCCGCGGTGGGCGCAGACGTTGTGGTAGGCCCGGATGGTGTCGGGGGCGGTGCGCACGACGATGATCGAGTCGTCGACGATCTCGTAGGTCAGGAAGTCGCCGACCTTGGGGATCTCTTCCACGCGCGCGACCTGCTGCCAGACCTTGGCCCAGAGCTTGTCGCCCTCGGCTTTGGCGTATTCCGGGGATATGTATGCCTCGACACCGATCGACATCGGAGTCGACAGGGGTTCCGTCGTGGTGGTCTCGGTGATGTTTTCAGCGGTTTCGGTCATGACATCCTCCTGGTGGAAACCGTGGTGTCAGTAGGTGGTCGCGGCGCGGTGGCTGGTCCGGCCGGTGTTCTCTCGCGATGGCCCGGCAGCGGGGAACAGGCTTGTCGCGTTTCCGTTCCCCGCCGTCGGTCATCGGTGGCTCACGCCTCCTCGCGCAGGACGAGCACGCTGCCCTCGGCGTCGGCTGAGATGTAGACGGTGCCGTCCGGTGCGGCGGCGATACCGGCGAACGGGCCCATCGGGCCCGAGAACGGCGGGGTGCCCTGGAGCGGCTTGGCGACGACACCGTCGGGGGTGCCCACCGGCAGGTTGGTGGCCAGGGTGGTGCGCACCTTGGTCTCGAGGTTGAAGCTGATCAGAGCCTTGAGGCCGACATCGACGATGAGCAGCTGCTTGCCGCGCACCAGGATGCCGTGCGGGGTCTCGAGGCCGTCGACGACGGTGTCGACACCGCCCGCGCCGACCGAAACGACGCGTCCGGCGCCGGATTCGGAGACCAGGATCGCGTTGTCCGGGCCGAGTGCGACGCCGATCGGGCGTTGCAGGCCGGATGCCAGCACCTCGGTCTGTCCGCCGCGCACCGACGCGATCTGTCCGGTGCCCGCGTCGACCGCGACGATGGAACCGTCCGAGGCCACCGCGATGCCGTACAGCTCGGCGAAGCCGTCGGCGATCAGCCCGGTCTCCGGCTCCTCGCCGTGCTTGTAGGTGACGATCTGCCCGGTGGAGGTGGCGCCGACGAACTCGTTGACGCCGGTCGCCACCACGCCGCGCACGTAGCCCGGGCTGTTCAGGCTGAACAGCGACGCGACCACCTGGAGTTTGCCGTCACGGAACTCGTGGAAGTAGGTGCCGTCGGCGACGTAGAGCGTGCCGTCCGGTCCGACCGTGAGGTCGAGCGGCCACAGCAGACCGCCCGGCAGCAGCGACTTGCTCTCGCCGCCGCCGAGTACCTCGGTGATGGAGCCGTTGAAGTTGGAGACGAAGAGCCTGCCGTCGACGAAGGTGCAGTTGTCCAGGCCGGGGTCGAGCTGGGCCAGCACCTCGCGGTCGCCGGTGCGTGGATCGATGCGCAGCACCTGCCCGGTGCCCGCCTGGGTGGAGACGATGAACCCGGCGGCGTCGAACTTCACCGAGTCCGGCCCGGCCAGATCGCCGACGACCCGCTCCGGCGTCCCGCCGTTCGGGTCGATGCGCCAGATGTCGTTGGTGCCCATCACGGGGTAGTAGAGCAGCCCGTCCGGGCCGACCTCCATGGCGTTGGGCATCGGCAGGTTGTCCTGGAGCACGATCGGCGCGCTGCCGTCGAGCGGCACCTCCATGAGCCTGCCGCCGATGCGGCACTCGTTGACGAAGAGCCTGCCGTTGTACACGGTGATGCCGTTGGCGCCGGGCAGATCGTCGCGCAGCACTCGGCTGGTGCCGTCGGGGCTGCGCACGCTCACCCGCGCGTCCATGTACTCGGTGGCGATGAGGTTGCCCGCGGGGTCGAAGGCCATGTCGTCGGGGGCGATGATGTCGCCGCCCTTGGCGCTGATGGTCTCGAGATCGCCGGTGGTGATGTCGAGGGCGCTGATCGTGCTGCCCACCACCTGGGCGACGTAGATGCGGTTATCAGGTCCGGTGCGCAGGCCGTTCGCGCCGAAGAGGCGGCTGGGCGGTGTGAGCCGTTCGATGCTCACACCCTCCGCGGTGGTGATGGACGTGGTGCTGCTGTAACGCGCCCCTCGAGTCAAGGTGGGGCCCTCCGATGCGGTGAGAAGTCCGATATTCGCGTTGCGGCACTGCCCGGACCCGGCGGCGCCGTGGGGCGGGATTCCGATGGGGGCAAGTGCAGGACCGCGTGTCGTGGGTCACGCTACTTCAATCCTCACAAGGATAGCAATACTTGAACAATTGCTTACCGGTGGGTAATTTGCCGCGGGCTGTCGATGACGCCTCGAAGCGGCGTGAAGCGGTCGTGCCGCCGAGCGGAGGCGGGGCGTCGCCCGTCTCGCTGCTGTATTGAAATATGTTGTGCTGCAACCGGATAGCCGCAGACAACGACCTCTCGGCGTCGACCGGTCGCGTCGGTCCGGTCGGAATGTGCCGTCCGGTGCCCAGGTCTACCCGAGCATACGCCCGAAACACGATTGGAAACGCTGATTTCACTGGGATGAGAACACGATTATCCTAGGCCGTTCGCGGACGCCCAGCAAGGAAAACGCGACTTCAGCGGGGGTGCGGTGGAATTCGTGACGCGGTGCGTCAGATCCGGGAACGCAGCCCGGAGTGCACGGCCAGACGCGCGCCCGCCGACGCGGCGTTGACCACGCCGTCGTCGAAGCGTTCGAGCACGAGCGCCTGGGTCGCGGCCAGGTGGGTGCGATACAGGCGCTCGGCCTCGGCCGCCCGGCCCGCCGCGATCTCGGTGACGATGCGCTGGTGGGTGCGCACGACCGCGGCGGCCTCGTCCTCGGAGGGGTATTCGCCGCGCCTGGTGAGCGCCTCCGCCCAGGCCTCCTCCTGCGCCGACCACAGCGTGACCAGGGTGCTGACCACGTATCGGACGGTAAGATTGGGGGTGTTCTGGACGATGAGGTCGTGGAATTCGCGCGCGGTGTGGGTGAAGGCCATGCCGTCGGCCACGAGTTCGGCGGATTTCTCGACGTTCTCGGCGAGCACGGGCACGACGGTGTCGGCGCGATCGGGGCGCTCGGCGCATTCGGCCGCGCACAGCGGCTCCAGCATGCGCAGTCCCGCGGCGAGGTCGCCGAGCGTGACGCGAGCGCCCTGCAGGGCCAGACCGAGGTGATACGCTGCGGAAGTCGCGTCGGGACGGTGTACTTCGGCGCCACCGACATTGCCGCGCCTGACCGTTACCAGGCCTTCTGTCTCCAGGATGCGCAATGCTTCGCGGATCGAGGGATAGCTGACACCGAAATCCTGTACCAACTGGTCCTGGGTGGGAAGTCGGTAGTTCTCGTCACCCGCGAGGATGCGCGTGCGTAGCTCGGCGGCGACGGTTTCGGCGATGCGGCGCTGCGGCACCCGGCCGCGTTTGGCCGTGGTCATGCGGACCGTCGCGAGTTCGTCCGACTCGTTCGAACGCAGGTGGCCGTATCCGTCATGGCGGCAGTCTAGTCATCAACCGGCTGACCATTCAAATATTGCTATCCTTATGAGGATTGAAGTAGTCTGCGCCACATGGACTTCACGATGGGTGGGTCCGCCGCAGAACTCCGGGGAGAACTGCGGCGGCTGATTGCCGAGGAGGTCCCCGCCGATTTTCTCGGCGCGTTCACCGACAATCCCTCGGATCTGGCAGTGGCCCAGCGATTCTGCCGGGTACTGGCCGAACACGGACTGCTCTGCGCGGCCTGGCCGGAGGATTTCGGCGGTGGTGGCGCCTCGGTGTGGGAACAGACCGTCGTCCGCGAGGAGATGTGGGCACACCACGAACCGCGCGGCGCACAGTACATGGGTGTCAACTGGGTCGGCCCGACACTCATGCGGCACGGTACCGCCGACCAGCAACGCAAACATCTGCCGCCGATCGCGCGCGGCGAGGTGATCTGGTGCCAGGGCTTCAGCGAGCCGGACTCCGGCTCGGACCTCGCCTCGTTGCGCACCGCGGCCCGCCGCGACGGCGACGGTTGGCGGATCTCCGGGCAGAAGATCTGGACCTCCTACGCCTCCATGGCGCAGTGGTGCTTCCTGCTGGCCCGCACCTCGACCGGCGCGCGCAAACAGCAGGGCCTGACCGTCTTCCTCATCCCGATGTCGGATCCCGGCATCGAGGTACGGCCGATCAAGTCCATGCTCGGACCGCACCACCTCAACGAGGTCTTCTTCGACGGCGTCCGCGCCACCGAGGCCGATGTCCTCGGCACGGTGGACGAAGGCTGGTCGGTGGTGCAGGAGGTGCTCGCCTTCGAACGCGTCGGCATCGCCCGATACGCCCGCTGTGACCGCCTGCTCTCCGCGGCCCCCGATGTGCTCGGCGAACGCTGGGACACGCTGCCCGCGGAATTGCGCGTGCGCTGGGCCAAGACGCTGGTCCGGGCCAGGCGCGCCAGGTTGCTCGCCTACCAGGTGGTCTCCATGCAGGCCACCGGCCGGGTCGCGCCCGGCGACGCCGCCGCCTACCGGATCGCGGTGACCAAACTCGATCAGGAGAGCGCGAGTGTGCTCACCGAACTCGCCGCGTTCGTCCCGAGCGAGGGTGAATCACAGCGGCTGTTCCGCCGCGCGGTGGACGATCACTGGCGCTACGCGAACGCGGCGACCGTCGCGTCGGGAAGTATCGAGATGCAGAAGATCCTGCTCGCCCGCTCACTGCTGAGCGCGCCCCGCCGGGCCGGGGAGGCCGCATGACCACCGCGCCCTTCCCCTCCGACGGTCATGCCATGACCATCGAATTGTCCGACGAGGCACAGGAATTCGGTAAGCAGGCGTTGCGCGCGCTGCGCGCCGCGGGTGGCGACGAACTGGTGCAGGCCGCCGAGTCGGAACCCGCGCGCAGGCACGAACTCGTCGCCCCGGTGCTCGACGCGCTCGGCGCGTGGGATCTGGAGCCGCGCCGCGATCCGGAGGAATTGGAAGCGGCGGCGGCGCTGTGCCGCAGCGCGGGCTACTGGGCGACGCCGTACCCCGTCGCCGAGCGGCTGGCCCGCCCGGTCGACATGGATGTCGACGGCCTCGTCGTGGTCGCCGGAGACGAACCCACCGCGGCGTTGGCCGGGGTGGATCTGCGCTGGGCCGCGGTGACCCTCGAGGGCGCGCGCGGCGAGATCACCGTGCTGCCGTCGACCGAATCGGCGCGCTACTCCGCGTTCACGACCGGTGTGCGGGTGCGCCCGGTCGACACCGAAGGCGCCGCCGATGTGGCGCTGGCACTGGTCCTGCCCTGCTGGACGCTGCTCGGCATGCTCGATCGCGCGGTCGAATCGGCCCGCGAACACGTGCTGGTGCGCGAACAGTTCGGCAAACCGCTGGCCGAATTCCAGTCCGTGCAATTCCAGCTGACCGATGCCGAAGTGGACCGCCGCGGGGTCGACATGCTCGCCAGGTACGCGCTGTGGAGCATCCAGGCCGGTCGCGAGGACGCGCTCATCGACGCGCTCTCGCTGCGGTCGGCGATACTCGACGCGGCCGACACCATCTTCCGCGCCGCGCACCAACTGCACGGCGCCACCGGCTTCTGCGACGAGACGCCGCTGTCGTGGCTCTCGCGCTACAGCCTGCCGCTGCGACGGCTGCCCTTCGCCTCCATCGGCACCGACGAGGCACTGGCCGCCCACATGGGCCGCTGCGGGCCCGCGGGACTTTTCACCGAGATCGGGGGAGTGTGAGTCGCATGGGATACGACCTGCCCGCGGTGCTGACCGTGGAATCCGAGGGCCCCGTCCGCATCGTCACCTTCAACAGGCCCGACGAACTCAATGCCGTCAACGCCGATCTGCACCGCGCGGTCGCCGAGGTCTGGCGGCAGCTGGCCGCCGACCAGGAGGCCAGGGTCGTCATCCTGACCGGCGCGGGCCGCGCGTTCAGCGCGGGCGGCGACCTGGACTGGATCACCACCTTCCTCGACGATCCCGCCGCACGTGACGAGAGCATCCGCGAGGGCGCGCAGATCATCGAGGAGATGCTGCGCTTCCCGTTGCCCGTGATCGCCGCCGTCAACGGCGCGGCCATGGGACTCGGCGCGAGCATGGCGGTGCTGTGCGATGTCGTGCTGATGTCGGAACGGGCCTACCTGGCCGATCCGCACGTCGCGGTCGGACTGGTCGCGGGCGACGGCGGCGCTGCGTTCTGGCCGCTGCTCACCCCGATCCTGCGCACGCGCGAATTCCTCTACACCGGCGATCGCATCGATGCCGCCACCGCGGTCGAGGTGGGGTTGGCCAGCCGGACCGTCGCGCCGGACGAACTGCTCGCCGAGGCGCGCAAACTCGCCGAACGCCTCGCCGCGATGCCCGCAGAGGCGCTGCGCAGTACCAAACGGGTGGTGAACATGTACCTCTCGCAGGCCCTCGGCGGGCCGATGCAGGCGGGTTTCGCCGCCGAGGTGTCCACCATGAAGTCCCCCGAACACCGGGAGCGACTGCTGGCGATCAGGGCACGCGCGCGGTGACCGGGCGCGATCTGCACGAGTTCCGCGCCGAGGTGCGTCGGTGGTGCCGGGACAACGTCCCGCCCGACTGGCGCACGGCCCAGACGGGTCCGTCGGAGACGGAATTCGTTCGCTTCCAACAGGAGTGGTTCCAGAAATTGCGCTCCGCGGGTTACGCGGTGCCGCACTGGCCAGCCGCCTACGGCGGCGGAATGTCGATTCCCAAACAGGTCGTGCTGTACCAGGAACTCGCCGCGCACGACGCGCCGCGCCTGGTCCTGGCCTTCGTCGCGGTCCATCACGCGGCCGCGACGCTGCTCGCCGCCGGCACCGAGGAACAGCGCAGGCGACATCTGCCCGCCATTCTCGACGGTGAACTCTGGGTCCAGGGCTTCTCCGAACCGGGGGCGGGCTCGGATCTGGCGGCACTGCGCACCACCGCGCGCCGCGACGGCGACACCTACCGGGTGACCGGGCAGAAGGTCTGGGCCAGCGGCGCGCAATACGCGGACTGGTGCCTGCTGCTGGCACGCACCGACCCGGACGCGCCCAAACGTCGCGGGATCTCGTATTTCCTGATGGATATGCGCACACCGGGCATCGAAGTGCGTCCGATCCGCAACGCGGTAGGGGAATCGCATTTCTGTGAGATCTTCCTCGACGACGTGCCCGTTCCCGCCGCCAACCTGATCGGCGCGGAGAACGCGGGCTGGCAGGTCGCGCAGCAGACGCTCGGCGCCGAACGCGGACTGACCATGCTCGAACTGGCCGAACGTCTCGGCAACGCCGGATTCCGCTGGCTGGTCGAGGCGTGCGCGACCTCCGACGCGACCGGACGACGTCCGGTCGACGACCCGGTGGTGGCCGACCGGCTGGTCGCACTCGATATCGAGATCACCGGACTGCGCGCGCTGTGCAGCGATCTGGTCGAGCGCCACGACACCGGCACCGCGGGTCCGGCCGACGCCTCCATCGTGAAGTTGTACTACAGCGAACTGCTCCAGCGCATGACCGATTTCGGCACCGAGGTCGGCGGCGTCGGCGCGCATACGGTGCTGCGGAAACCGATGTCCGGCGGTTGGGAATCCGGGGCGTGGGTTCTCGATTTCGTCGGCTCGTGGGAATGGACCATTCCGGGCGGAACCAGCGAGATCCAGCGCACCATCATCGGTGAGCGCGGGCTGGGACTGCCCAGGGAACCGACGGGGACGTGATGAGCGAAGCATTCGCGGCAGGTGACGAATTCGCCGAGATCCATGACGAACTGCGCACGGTGGCCCGTGATCTGCTCGGCAAGGCCGGTCGCGAGACCGCCGTCGACTGGTCGCTGATCGCCCGCTCGGGCTGGCTCGGCCTGGAAGCGCCCACCGAATTCGACGGAGCCGAAGCCACGTTCGCGGAAGTGGCGGTCCTGCTCGGTGAACTGGGACGCGCGGCGGCGTCGGGCGCCTACCCGGCGGTGGCCGCACTCGGACTCGGCGCACTCGGCCTGGTGACCCCGAACCCGGAACGCGACACGCTACTGCGCGACACCGTCGCGGGCGCGTCCGTGCCGATCGTCGTACTGTCGTCGGGACGTTCGCCCGCACTCGACCTCGACGAGCCGGAATTCCGGCTCGTCGACGGGGCGAACGGACCGACCCTGCACGGCAGCGCCGATTTCGTGCTGGACGCGGCCTCGGCCGACCGGTTGCTCATCCCGGCGAGCACATCCGACGGCGAGATCGTGCTCGCCGCGATCGAACCGGGTGACCTGGTGACCGAACAACCGGTCGTCGACGAGACGCGCGGATTCGGGCGCGTCCGCGTCGACGGACTGTCGATCGCGCCGGAGCAGGTGTGGCATTTCGACGGTGACGGCGCGCGCGCCCTCGGGCGACTGCGTGACCGCGCCGTGGTCGCGCTCGCCTGCGACAGCCTCGGGCTGAGCGAGGCCATGCTGGACGCGACCGTCGAATACGTCGGGGTCCGCGAACAGTTCGGCCGACCCGTCGGCTCGTTCCAGTCGGTCAAACACGCCTGCGCGGACATGCTGGTCCAGGTGACCGTCGGCAGGCAGCTGGTCTCGGCGGCCGTACGCGCCCTCGTCGCGGACACACCCGACGCGAGCACCGCGGCGTCGATGGCCAAGGCGTTCACCAGCGCCGCCGCGGTCGACATCGCGGGCAAGGCGATGCAGTTGCACGGCGGCATCGGCTACACATGGGAGAGCGGAATCCACCAGTATCTGAAGCGGGCGGTCCTCAACCGCTCCCTGTTCGGCTCTCCCGCCGAACACCGCAAGGTATTGGCACGCCGCTACGTTCCTTCAATCGCCGAGTAGACGCCGACTCGGCGCGGCGGCGCACCGGCCGTTGACATCGAGACGACCCGAACACGATGAGCCCGAACAGCGTTGTCTGTTCGGGCTTCGTCGTGTGGCGAGGGGACGCCCCCGGACCGAGCGGACGGCGCGGCGGTTGCGGGAGTCGGGATCGCCGGAACGCGATGGGCCGAACAGCGTTGTCTGTTCGGAGCGCGGGACACCCGGCCCGAACGGACAATATCGCCCCGAACAGCCGGGTTCCCGGACCTGACCGCCGCGTTTGTCCGCGTAGGCCGGGCCTTCCCGACCCGATTCGGACCCACCCCGCGTGCACGACACCCCCAATTACGAAAAAGCCCGAACAGCTGAGCGGCTGTTCGGGCTTTTCGTGTCACGTGACGGGCACCGCCGTGGCGGATCGGACGACGCCGTTGTCGGGTCCGGTCCGCCGCGCGTGGGACGCGGGCGATGGTCCGGCGACAAACGTCGTTGTCGGCGCCGGACCCACCCCGCGGTCAGCGGCTAGGTTTCCAGCCGCTGTGCGGCGAGCACCCGCAGGTCACTCGATTTGATCTTGGCGCTGCCGGTGATCTCGATATCCTCTTCGGCGAAGAAGAGCACGTGCCGGGGCACCTTGTAGCTGGCCAGGCTTTCGCGCAGGAAGGTGCGGATCGCCTCGCCGTCGAGCGTCGTGTCCGCGTGCGGCACGACACAGGCCACCACGACCTCGCCGAGGGTTTCGTGCGGAACACCCACGGTGCGACCGACCTTCACGCCGGGGTAGCGGTTGAGTTCCTCGTCCACTTCCAGCGGGGAGACGTTGGCGCCACCGGTCTTGATGATGTCGGTGAGCCGTCCTTCCCAGTAGAGGCGGCCGATATCGTCGAGGTAGCCGCCGTCGCCGGTGTGGAAGTAGCCGTCCTCGTCGAGCGTCTCGTCCAGCGGGATGCCGACGTAGCCGAGCATCAGGGTCGGGCCTTTGACGCAGATCTCGCCGCGTTCCCCGCGCGTCAGCACCAGACCGGTGAGCGGGTCGACGACCTTGATCGTATTGCCGGGCAACGGCTCGCCACTGCTGCCCGCGATCACGTCCTCGGGGGTGTTGGCCGCGAAACACGTGGTGATGGTGAAGGTTTCGGTATTGCCGTAGGCGTGACCCGGCTCGGTCCAGTCGGTCGTCACCGTGGGATGCCGCGCGGCCGGGTAGTCGCGGTCGACGAACCGCAGACTGCTCAGATCCACCGTCGACCAGTTGGGCGCGCCTTCGAGCTGTGCCCACTGATGCGGCCACGCGACCGGGAAATTGACCCGCTCGGACTGCATCAGTTCCAGGGCCGCCGCACCGTCGAAGGTCGACTGGAGCACCAGCGATCCGCCTGCGGCGAGGGTGGAGCCCAGCGCCTGCCCGAAGTTGCCGGACCAGAAGAACCCGTTGGCGGTCCAGCAGCGGACATCGTCTTCCGGACCGAAACCGAACATCCGCCGGAAGCGCCACATCTGGATCGTGACGCCGCGGTGCGCGCTGCGGATGCCCTTGGGCTTGCTCGTGGTGCCCGAGGAGAAGAACAGGACAGCGGTATCGCTCGGGTTCACCGACGCGGCGCTGGCCTCGATCAGTTCGACCGGTTCGGTCTGTCCACGGGCCACGAAGGTGTCCCAGTGGTCGATCGCGCCGCCCGGCACCGGCTCGCCGACGACGGCGAGATGGCGCAGGAACGGGTAGGCCGCCGACTGCACGGCGCCGGGCGCCGAGGTGGCGATGGCCGGTTCCAGATCGGTCAGCACCGTGGCGAAATCCCTTTTCGCCACGGTACGTTCGAACAGCAGCACCGAGACTCCGGACAGCCCGAGCAGATGCTCGAGCTCGGCCGGGGTGGAGAAGGTGCTCAGCGCGACGGCGACGCCGCCCGCCAGCGAGGTGCCGAAGACGGCCGCGAGCCATTCGGGCCTGTTCGTCATCAGCACGCCGACGCGGCTGTCCTTGCCGACGCCGCAGGCGCGTAGCGCCCGCGCCACCTCGACGGAGCGTTCCCACAGCTCGTCGTACGTCCAGCGGGTGACACCGGCGTCGTCGTGGAAGACCAGGGCCTCACGACTGCCGAACTGCTGTGTCACCTCGCGGAGGAAGCCCGGCAGGGTGAGGGTGCCCAGGCCCGGCTCGTCCGCTAGCGGCAAGCCGGACGCGATCGCCGGTTGTTGTTCGGATACTTCCTTGGTTTCGGTGGTCATCCTCGACCTTCCCCGTTCCTTCCGCCGCCTCAGAACGGCAGTTCGACCTCGGCGACGCACTTGACGAGCGTGCCGCCATTCTGGTCGGTGAGCCTGAGCTCGACCTGGACCAGTGGTACACCCCAGACAGACTGGGCTTCCTTGCCGATGATCTCGGCGTCGAAGTAGGTCACGTCGCCCTCGAAGGCCGGAAGGCGGAAATCGGCCTTGGTGTGGCGCACCATGCCGTCGTTACCCGCCCAGTAGGCCAAGTAGTCGGTGCACCAGGCGCCCATGGTCGCGCCGTAGCCGTAGGCCCGCGCCATGCCGACCTCGCCCGCCTTCTCGTTGTCGATATGGCCGCGAGACGGGCCGACGTAGAGACCGTCGCGCAGTCGCGGATCGATCTTGGCGCCCTCTTCGTCGAAGCCGAACCCCTCGGTCCAGCCCGGATCCTGGTACACCCACGGATCCTTGATGCCCTCGGGCGCGGTCCAGCGGAAGGTGCCCCAGATGTTGAACAGGAAGGCGCGGTACTCGGTGGTGAAACTCGCGATCGAGTGCGGGCCGATGACGCGGCGCGGCAGCTTGTCGCCGACCTTCACCTCGTCGAAATGCGGTGAGACACCGAGACGATTGGAATGCAGCCATTCGGTGCGCAGCGCGTCGACCTCGGCCAGTTCCTCGGCCGTCCAGCGCTTGAGCTCGCCGACGGAGTTGTCGTACATGCCGCGCTTGGCGGCCTCTTCGGCGAGGTAGCGGATGGCGGTGGAGCGTTCGCGGGCGACGAGCACGCCGTTCTGGTTGCGGTGGGTGGTGTCACCGCGCGAGAACATGGTCGGCCCGGCGAATTTCGTGTCCGCGACCTTGTAGTCGTGGAAACGCCGATCCTGGAACAGGGTGTCGCCGGGGCGCACGGGCGCACCGTAGAACCACCACTCCTCGCCACCGAAGATCAAGTGGCTGTTGGGGATATGGCCGACACACGCGGGGGCGGCGCCGTGACCGTAGTCCAGTCCGACCGCCATCGACTGCGGGGCGACCAGGCCGCCGTAGCGGGACTCCCTGGCGAATTCCTGATCCCAGTGCAGCGGGTTGGGGTAGTCCATCGCCATGACCCAGCGGCGGATATCGGAGGTGCTGCACGGATCCCACAGCTGACCGCCGCCGATCGGCTTGCCGACCCGATGGTCGACGTCGGACAGATCGAGTTCGACGGTCGGCTCCGCCGCTGCCGCCTTGGCCGCGGTGGCCTTGGTGGCGGTGGTCTTGGTCGCGCGGGTGGTCTTCGCCGCCGGCGCGGCTTTGGCCGCGGTGGTCTTCTTCGCCGCCGGTGCGGCCTTCGCCGCCGGTGCGGCCTTCGCCGCCGGTGCGGCGGCTTTCCTTGTGGTTGCCACGAATAAACTCCTGATCAGCGATTCACGTCGACGACGATGCGACCGCGCACGGTGCCGTCGATGAGCCGGCTCGCCTCTGCGATGGACTCACCGAGACCGACTTCCTGGGCGATGGATTCCAAGGCGGCGGGGTCGAGGTCACGGGCCAGTCGGGCCCAGGCCTCGAGACGGCGCGGTTTGGGCGCCATCACACTGTCGACGCCCAGCAGCGACACACCGCGCAGGATGAACGGGGCGACGGTGGCCGGGAAATCCATACCCTGTGCCAGGCCGCAGGCCGCGACGGCGCCGCCGTAGCGGGTCTGCGCGGCGGCGTTGACCAGGGTGTGGGAACCGGCGGTGTCGACGACACCGGCCCAGCGTTCCTTCTGCAGCGGCTTGCCGCGCTCGGACAACTCGGCGCGATCGACGACGGTGCCCGCGCCGAGGCTCTGGAGGTATTCGGTCTCGGAGGTCTTGCCGGTGGCGGCGGCCACGCCGAAACCGGCCTTGGTCAGCAGCGCGATCGCGATGCTGCCCACGCCGCCGGTCGCGCCGGTCACCAGGATCTCGCCCTGGTCGGGCGTGACGCCGTGGCGCAGCAGCGCCTCGACGCACAGGCTGGCGGTGTAACCCGCGGTGCCGATCGACATCGCCTGGCGCGCGGTGAATTCCGCGGGCTTGGGGATCAGCCAGTCGCCGTCCAGGCGCGCCTTCTGCGCGAGGCCGCCCCAGTGCTTCTCACCGACGCCCCAACCGTTGAGGATGACCTCGTCACCCGCCGAGTAGTCCGGATGCGCGCTGTCGGTGACGACGCCGGCGAGATCGATGCCGGGGACCATCGGGAACGACCGCACGACCGGCGACGAGCCGGTGATGGCGAGGGCGTCCTTGTAGTTGAGGGTCGAATACGCCACCTCGACGGTGACGTTCCCCTCGGGAAGCGCCGCTTCATCCACATTCGTCAGCGCGACTTTTGTTCCCTCGTCGCCCTTTTCGATAACAACTGCCGCAAACATTCGGAGCGGATTCCTTCCTCGCCCTTGGACTTTCCGGATCTCGCACATCAATTTTCGTCATACGAGAATTAGATTCTCCAGATAGGACAATAATATTTCCATTATTGGTACCGGGTGTCAACCGGCTCTGACCGGCGCAAGCGCACAGGTCAGCGGGTCGTCCAGCCGCCGTCAACGACGATCGTCTGACCTGTGACGTAGCGGGCCGCGTCACCGGCCAGCCAGGTGACCGCGCCGACGATGTCGTCGGCCGTTCCCTCGGTCGGCAGGGGGGTGTTGCGGCGCAGATAGTCCGCGCCCCGGTCGCTGTCGTAGAGGCTGTCGGTGATCTCGCTGCGGAAGAATCCGGGCGCGACCGTGTTCACCCGGATCGAGTGCCGGGCCCACTGCACCGCGAGTTCGGCGGTGAGTCCGGAAAGCCCCGATTTGCTCGCGGCGTAGGAGGCCTGGGGAATTCCCGGCACGCCGACCCGTCCGCTGATCGAGGAGATGTTGACGATCGATCCGCGCCCGGCGTCGCGCATGTACGGGAACACCGCCTGCGCGAGCAGGAACGGGGCGATCAGATTCAGGCCGAGCGTCCGGTGCACGTCTGCGAGCGATTCGGATTCGGCGCGATCGTTGCTGAAGCGGTTGCCCGCGGCGCTGACCAGGATCTCCGGCGGTCCGAGCGCGTCGACCACCGCCGGAACCACGTCGCCGACCCGGTCGGAGTCGCCGAGATCGCAGACGACGGGATGTCCGTCGATGCGTTTGGCGAGTTCGGTCAGGCGGTCCTCGCGGCGCGCGACCACGGCGACCTTGGCGCCGAGCGCGGCCAGGGATTCCGCGACCGCGACCCCGAGACCGGACGACGCGCCGGTGACGATGGCGACCCGGCCGTCCAGGTCGAACAGTCGTGTCGCGTGTTCGCGGGGCAGGCTCACCGGGAGACCTCCGTTGTCGGTTCGGCGGCGGGCGCGGCGAGTTCGGTGAGTTTGGTGCGTTCCACCTTGCCCATGGCGTTGGTCGGCAGGGCGTCGACCCGCACCCAGATCTCGGGCACCTTGTATCCGGCCAGGTCCCGTTTGCACAGCGCCGCGAGTTCCGCGAAATCGACCGTGGGGGAGAGACTTTCGACGATCGCGGCGACCTTCTGGCCGAGCCGTTCGTCGGGAACGGGACAGACCGCGACCTTGTTGACATCCGGATGGGCGCCGATGACCCGCTCCACCTCGAGCGGGTACACATTCGCGCCGCCGCGAATGATGACCATCTTCTTGCGATCGAGCACCGACAGCATGCCCTCGGCGTCGACGGTGCCGATATCGCCGGTGGGGGTCGGACCCGGTTCGGGGGGCCGCACGCGACCATCCTCCCAATAGCCGAGCATCGGTGTCCACAGTCCGGCCCACGGCCCCGCGGTGGCGGGGGCGACCTTCAACTCGCCGAGCCCGCCGGGTGGCAGGCGTCGGCCGTCGTCGTCGTAGGCGGCGACATCGAACTGGGGCATCACCAGGCCGCTGCTGCCGGGTGACCACTGCGAACCCGGTGTGTCGATGGAGACGATGGTCGGGGCTTCGGTGAGGCCGTAGGTGACGCGGGGGGAGATGCCGTGCGCGGCGGCGAAGGCCTTGCGGATGGTGTCGGGGGTGTCGCTGCCACCGCTCCAGACCTCCCGCAGCGAGCTCAGATCGAGCTCGGGCCGCCGTGCCAGGTCGTAGAGCTGGGCCGGTGCGCCGTTCCACACGGTCACGCGGTGGCGGGCGATCCACTCGGCCACGCCTTCGAGATCGCGGCGGTTCATGACGACCGCGCAACCGCCGGCCTGTGCCGTGAGCAGGGTCGACAGCACCATCAGATTGAGGATCGTGAACGGGAAGCTGTCGCCCTTGCGCAGGTCGGGGCCGTATCCGCGGGTGGCGACCAGTGCGGCGCCCGGCAGCAGCAGGTTACGCTGACTGTGCACGACGGCCTTCGGCTTGCCGGACGTCCCGCTGGTGAAGGCGATACCCGCGGGCGCGTCGATATCGAGTTCGACGGCGGGTGGCGCTTCGGCCGATTCGGTCAGGGCGGCCCAGCGCTCGGCGTCGATGGTCTCGGGTGTGTCGAGCAGCCAGCGCGGTCCGGCGAGTACCACCGTCGGCGTGACCAGATCGACCAGATGCCGCTGTTCGGGAGCCGACAGGGCCTCGCCGATACCCGCCCACACGGCGCCTATCCGCTGCGTGCCGTGGAAGGCGACGACGATGTCGAGGTCGTTGGGCAGGCACGCCGCGACGCGGTCGCCGGGGCGCACGCCGAGCGACCACAGGGCGCCCGCCGCGCGGTCGGCTCGTTCGTCGAGTTGGGCATAGGTCAGGGAGCCGGAGGCGGCTTCTACGGCCGTCGCGTCGGGCTCGGCGCGCAGAGGCGCGTCGAGCACACGGGCGATCGGTCGAAGGGGGGCCGGGCCCGGTGGGCTGTCGCCGTTGAAACTGTCCACAGCGTCTTTGATATCACTATCCTTGCAAAGATTCATCAGATAGCCTCACGGTACCCATCGCGATGGGATTTGTGTAGACACCGGAGAGGTCGCAAAAAAGGACGTGGCGATGGAACATACAGGCCCGCTGTCCGGTATCCGTGTCATCGACCTGACGGCGATGGTCATGGGCCCATACTGCACGCAGATCATGGCCGATATGGGCGCGGAGATCATCAAGATCGAACCTCCGGCCGGCGACAACACCCGCTTCATCTCGGTGGGCCCCGAACGCGGCATGGGCGGCGTCTTCGTCAATGTCAACCGGGGCAAACGCAGTGTGGTGCTCGACCTGAGATCCGACGAGGGCGCCGCCGCGCTGCGCGACCTGGTGGCCACGGCCGACGTGTTCATCCACTCCATGCGCGCCTCGGCGATCGATCGGCTCGGATTCGGCTACGACGCGGTCGCGGCACTGAATCCGTCGATCGTCTACACCAACTGCTACGGCTACGGCCGTCGCGGTCGCGACGCTGATCTGACCGCCTACGACGACACCATCCAGGCCGAATGCGGTCTGCCGTCGGTCCAGGAACAGCTCACCGGAACCGCCGGATACGTCGGCACCATCATGGCCGACAAGATCGCGGGCCTGACCGCGGTGTACGCGACGACGATGGCGCTGTTCCATCGCGAGCGCACCGGCGAGGGCCAAGAGGTCGAGGTCGCCATGTTCGAGACCATGGCGGCGTTCATGCTGGTCGAGCACGCCAACGGCGCGTTGTTCGAACCGCAGCTCGGACCCGCGCACTATCCACGCGCCGTCACCCCGAATCGCAAGCCCTATCGCACCGCCGACGGCTACCTGTCCGCGCTGGTCTACAACGACAAACAGTGGACGACCTTCGTCGAGGCCGTGCGTCCCGCCTGGGCGGGCCCGGAATTCGCGACGCTGGAACAGCGTGCGGCGCGGATCGACGTCGTCTACGCCCGACTCGCCGAGACCTTCGCCGAGCGCACCACCGACCAGTGGCTGGAACTGCTTCGCGCGCTGGGTATTCCGTGCGCGCCGGTGCGCTCGCTGGACGAATTGTTCGACAATCCCCACCTGACCGACGCGGGCTTCTTCGAAACCGTCGAATCCTCCTACGGGCCTTTGCGTTTCCCCGGCCCGCCGACGTGGTTCTCCCGAACGCCCGGCCGGGTCGCCGGTCCCGCGCCGCGACTGGGCGCCGACACCGAGGAAGTGCTCGGCGAGCTGCGCCGACACGCGGACGTGGGTGCGAACGGAACGGCTCACGCGAACGGAAAGGCGCAGCGGTGACGACAGTGCTCGAGGCAGACGAACTGGATCTCCGCACGATCCTGCGCCTCGGCGACCGGATCGTCATCGGACAGGCGTGCGGTGAACCGACCACGCTGCTCGAGGCGCTCATCGCGCAGGGCCGCGAGATCGGCGGACTGTCCGCGTTCGTGGCCACCAGTTTCTCCGGGATCTTCACCCCCGAGGCCACCGATTCCTTCGCGCTGTCGAGTATGGGCGCGATCGGCACCCTGCGTTCGCTCACCAAGGAACACCGCCTCGGCATCGTGCCGTGCCACGTCAGCCGGGTCGGTCCGCTGATCGAATCCGGGGCCATCGGCTGCGATGTCGCTTTCGTCCAGGTGAGTCCGGCCGACGAGAACGGCGAGCACAGTTTCGGACTCATCAGCGATTACGTGCGCGCCGCCGTCGCCACGGCGCGGGTCGTGGTCGCCGAGGTCAACGACCAGGTGCCGTTCACCCTCGGCGAGCGGCTGGCCGCCTCCGATATCGACATCGCCGTGCGGGTCTCGCGGCCGCCGGTGCAGGTCCGGGCCGCGAAGGTCAGCGAAACCGACTCGGCCATCGCGAAATTCGCCGCCGCCTATATCGAGGACGGCTCGGTGTTGCAGGTCGGGGTCGGCGCGGTGCCCGACGCGATGCTGCGACTGCTGCACGACCGGGTCGACCTCGGTGTGCATTCGGGCATGATCGGCGACGGACTCGTCGACCTGGTCGAAGCGGGCGTTCTCACCAACGCGCGCAAGAAGATCGACCGAGGTGTCTCGGTCACCGGTGCGCTCATCGGCACCGATCGGCTGTATCGGTTCGCCGACCGCAACCCGTCGATCCGGATGTGCGCCACCGGCTACACCCACGACGCCGGGGTGCTCGCGCAGATCGAACGGCTGGTCACCATCAATTCCGCGATGGAGGTCGACATCACCGGGCAGGTGAACGCCGAACAGAGCGGCTCGTCCTATCTGGGCGGCACCGGCGGCCAGGTCGATTTCGTTCGCGCGGGTGTGCGTTCGCCCGGCGGTCATTCGATCATCGGACTGCCCGCCACGGCCAAGGGGGGCACCATCAGCCGGATCACCGTGGCACTGAGCGGTCCGGTGACCACCGCGCGCAGCGACGTGGACGTGATCGTCACCGAATTCGGCGCGGCCGAACTCGCCGGGCAGACGCTGGCAGAGCGCACCCGCAGGCTGATCGCCATCGCCCATCCCGACTTCCGTGAAGAGCTGGAGCGAGCGGCACACGTCGTCCAGCGGAGAGGTTTCTGATGTCAGACGCCGTACTCTTCGATGCCAGATCCGACGGCATCGCGATCATCACCATCAACCGGCCCGAACGCCGCAACTGTCTCGCGCTGGACGTGCGCGCCGGACTGTTCGAGGCGTGGGACCGGTTCGAGCGCGATCCGGATCTGCGCGTCGCGATTCTCACCGGCGCGGGCCCCAAGGCGTTCTGCGCGGGCGGCGATCTCGAGGAGATGGTGCGCACCGGGATGACGGTCCCGCCGCGGGATATGTTCGCGCTGCCCTACGACACCATCGAACTGTCCAAGCCGACCATCGCCGCGGTCAACGGCGCGGCGTTCGCCGGTGGCTGGATGATCGCGCAGGCCTGTGATCTGTGCGTCGCGAGCACCACCGCGACCTTCGCGGTCACCGAGGTGAAGGTCGGCCGTAGTTCGCCGTGGGCGGCGCCGCTGATCCACATGATCCCGCAGCGGATCATGATGGAGCTGTTGCTGACCGGTAAGCCGATCACCGCGCAGCGGGCCTACGAGATCGGTCTGGTGAATCGCCTGGCCGAGCCACAGGACCTGCTCGACGCCGCCATCGCGCTGGCGACCGAGATCACCGCGGGCGCGCCGCTCTCGGTCCGCGCGGCGCGCGATACGGTCATGCTGGCGACCGAGATGGGGCGTTCGGCGGCGTTGGAGGCCGCGCGGCACGCGTCGACGCACTGCTACGAGAGTTCCGACGCGCAGGAGGGGCCGCGCGCCTTCTCCGAGAAGCGCACACCGCGGTGGACCGGACGGTGAGCATGTCCTCGGTGTTCAGGTCGCTGACCTGCCGGTATTGACCGCCCGCGAAGTGCCGTGCTAAGCATGTGCACAGCCCAAATTGCTGAGCGAGCGCTCAGGCCCATGGCCTGAGCGCTCGTCGGTACCGTCGGGGTCTTGCCCATCCGACGTGTGCGATTTCACCGATCAGGAGTGTGCCGTCATGGCCGGATCATCTGTACCCCAGCACGACACCGCCACCGACTCGGTGGTGACCGTACGGCTCGACGGCGGGGAGTCCATCGTCGAGATGAAGCCGGACGAGACGGTGCTCGAGGCCGGTCGCCGTTCCGGGCTGAATCCGCCGTTCGCGTGCGAGGCGGGCAACTGCGGCACCTGCATGGCGCGGCTCATCGAGGGGCGTGTCGAGATGCGGGTGAACGACGCGCTGACAGATGAGGATGTCGCCGAGGGGTACATCCTCACCTGTCAGTCGGTTCCGCAGACGCCGACGGTGACCGTCGAATACGAGTGATTCCGGCGTCGACCGTTGTTCGCGGTGATCAGCCGCGCGCGGCGGCGCATACGCCGCCGTCGACGAGCAGATCCACGCCGTTGAGGAAACTCGCCTCGTCGGAGAGCGCGAACGCGACCACCGCCGCGAGTTCCTCCGGCCGTCCCGTGCGGCCCAGCGGGGTCCGCGCGACCAGCGCCTGCATACTCGCGTGCTGCTCGGCCTCCTGACGCCCCTGCGGGGTGTCGATCATGCCGGGTGACACCGAGCAGATGCGGCCGCCCGCCGCGCCGATACGCACCGCCTCGCGCCGGACGAACTGCTTCACACCGTATTTCGCCCACGAGTAGGCGACGCCCGGATCTTCGACCGACGGGCCGACGGCCTCGCGTACGGCGTCGAGGAATCCCTCGGCGAGCGGATCGTCGAGAATCTCGGCGACCGCGGGTTCGGCGGCGATGCCGGCCAGGACCGGCGCCATCGACGCGAAACACACCGTCGCGGTGCCGGTGGTGACCAGCGGCCGCAGTTCGCGGGCGAGCAGGGCGGTACCGATCAGGTCGACGGTGAAGATGCGTCGCCAGTCGGCCATGGTGGGGGAGATGCCCGCGACATGGGCGACGGCCCGCAGGGTGCCGAGTTCGCCCGCGCGCGCGGCCAAACCGGCGACGCCGTCGGCGTCGGAGATGTCGACGACGATCGGTTCGATCCGCGCCGAGCCCCGCGCCGCGAGGGCATCGGAGGCCGAGGCGAGGGTTTCCTTGTCCAGGTCGGCGACGAGCAGCACGTCGACCATGGTCGAAAGTCGTTCGGCACAGGACAGACCCATGCCGCGACCGGCGCCGGTGACGATTCCCACGGTGGTCATGAGGCATTCCTCTCGGTGGCCCAACAGCCCGACAGGCCGGGTTCGGTCAGGCGGTTGACGAGTTCGATCCTGATACCCGACGGACCGCGCAGGAAGGCGAATTGCGGCAGGCCGTTGGGCAGGTCGCGCGTCACCTCGCTGACGTAGCCGTTGTCGAGCAGCGTCGCCGCGTCGGCGGCGACGTCGTCGGACCAGTAGCCGAGGTGGTGGATGCCGCCGCCCGACGGCTCCCACAGCGTGCCGGGGATCGAACGGACGATCTCGATGCGCGGGACGGTCACCGAGTAGGTGCACGCGAGATCGACGACGGTGGCGCCCGCGGGCGTGGTCACCTCGATGGAGCCCCCGACCTGCGGACCCCACCGGTAGCCGAAGGCCTCCGACAGTTCGGCCACGGTGGCCTCGAAATCGTCGGAGACGATGCCGAGATGGAATTGGTTCTCGGCCCGGATCATCGGGTCACCGCCTGGCGTGCCGGACGATGGAGGACGAGATGGGCATCGGTGTTGTTGATGACCCTCTCCTTTCGGTCGAAAGGTATATCGACTACTGGTCGCCGGACAGCTCGACCAGGATCTTGCCGACCGCTCGTCCGTCGGCCACCTCGCGCAGCGCGGCGCCGACCTCGGCGAGCGGATACTCACCGCCGATATGCGGGCGGATCCGGCCCTCGGCCAGCATCGCGGCCAATTCGTCCTCGTTGCGGCGGTATTCGGCCGGATCGAGATCGTGGAACTGGAAGCCGAGCAGATGGATTCCCTTGATCAGCACCAGATTCAGCGGGATGTCCGGGATGACGCCGGACGCGTAGCCGACGGTGACGAAACGACCACCGCGCGCCAATGTGCGCAGCGCGGGCACCGACAGGTCGCCACCGACCGTATCGACCACCGCGTTCGCGCCGTCGGGCAACGCCTCGCGCAGGGCGGCGCGGATATCGCCGGCCGTCCGGTCGATCAGGTGCGCGGCTCCGTATTGCTTTGCCGCCGTGAGCTTCTCCGGTGACGACGCGACCGCGGTCACCTCGGCGCCCAACTGGACGGCCAGCTGTACCGCCGCCAGCCCGACCCCGCCGCCGGCGCCGAGCACGATCACCCGATCGCCCTCGCCGATACGGGCCATCGATCGCAGCGTGTGATACGCGGTGCGATAGGCGACGCCGAACGCGGCGGCGGTGGGCAGATCCACCCCGTCCGGTATCCGCGCCAGTTTCTTCGCCGCGAAGACGACCTGTTCGGCGAAGGCGCCGTAGAGCCCGGTGCCGCTGACACGGTCACCGATCGCGAGATCGGTGACCTCGCTGCCGATCGCCTCGACCGTGCCCGCGAACTCGCTACCGGGAACGAACGGCGGCGGCACGCTGATCTGGTACTTGTCGGCGATCAGCAGGACATCGGGGAAATTGACCGCGGCCGACCCGACCCGAACCAGCACCTGGTCGGGTTCGGGTTCGGGTGCGGGCAGCGTGCGGATCTCGACCGCCTCGGGCGGTCCGTAGGCCGGGCAGACGGCCGCGCGCATGTCAGCGACCCTGCCACACCGGCGCGCGCTTCTCCAGGAACGCCATCGCGCCCTCTTTCGCGTCGTCGCTGGTGAAGACCTTGCCCTGCCAGTGTGTCAGCCGCTTGTCGGCCTCGGCCGCGTCGTCGACGGCCAACCGGACCAGTTCCTTGCACGCGGCCAGGCCCAGCGGTGCGTTGGCCGCGATCCGCTGCGCGAAGTCGAGCGCGGTCGCGAACACCTGATCCGCGGGGACGACCGCGTTGACCAGACCGATCTCGTAGCCGCGTGCCGCGGTGATCGGATCGCCGGTCAGCGTCATCTCCAGCGCGATGTTCATCGGGATCCTGGTGCCGATGAACGTACCGCCGCCACCGGGGATCAGCCCGCGTTTGATCTCGGGGAACGCGAATTTCGCGTCCTCGGAGGCGATGAGCACATCGCCGCCGAGCAGCAGTTCCAGACCGCCGCCGATGGCGGAACCGTTGGCCGCGCCCACCACGGGGACCGACAGCTTGCCGCGCGCCAGGCGCAGGTAGGCGGCTGTATCGCGGTCCTCGTCGGAGAAGGAAGCTCCCGAGGAGAACGCGCGCAGATCCATACCGGAACAGAACGCGCGGTCACCGGCGCCGGTGAGCAGCAGCGCGCGGATCTCGGGATCGCTCTCGGCCTCGACGGCCGCCGCGCCGATGCCCTGCATCATCGCCACCGTGAGCGCGTTGCGGGCTTCGGGCCGGTTCAACCGGACCACCGAGACGGCGCCGTGCCGTTCGAGCTGGAATTCCTCTGTCTCGCTCATCCCTTGTACCCACTCGATTCGGCGAGTTCGGCGGCCGAGCGCATGAGCTCGGGAACGATTCCGCCGAACGACTGCAGTTTGATGTCGTCGCCCGCGCGCTGGAAACCCTGTTCCAGCACGATCGCGAGCTTCCACTTGGCCAGGACCAGGTAGTAGTCGAGATCGTCGACCTGGCGTCCCGACACCTTCGCGTAGTGGTCGACGAGCTGCTGGCGCGAGGGCATACCGCTCAGATCGACGTAGCTCGAGGTCGCCGCCTCGGGGGCCGAGGTGTCCTCGGGCCAGCCCTGCAACATCCAGGCGAGGTCGAGTTTCGGGTCGCCGACGGTGCCCATCTCCCAGTCCACGATGGCCGAGAGCCGCGCGGGCGCGCCGTGGTGGTACATGACATTGGCGAACTGGTAGTCGCCGTGCATGACGCCGGGGATGAAATCGAGCGGCCGGTGTTCGTTCAACCACGCGGTGGCGGTGTCCATACCCTCGAGTTCGCGACCCTTGATGCGCTCGAAGAATCCGGTCCAGCGCGCGACCTGACGTTCGTGGAAACCGTCGGGCCTGCCCAGATCCTCCAGCCCGCGCGCCTTCCAATCGACGTTGCCCAGCAACGCGATTCCCTCGGCGAGCTGGTAGGCCAGATCGGCGCGGGCCACCGGGTCGGAGTCGAACGGCGCGGGCCAGATCTTCTTGTGCTGCATCGGCGACCAGCCGTCGACGAAGCCCATCAGGTAGAACGTGCGTCCGAGCACCGACGGATCGGTGCAGACCGCGACGGCCTTGGTGTGCGGAACCTCGGAGCCGTCGAGCGCCTCGATGATGCGCCATTCGCGCAGGATGCCCTTGTCGCGGTCGGCGGGTGCGGCCTTCGGCGGAATGCGGAGCACGCTGCGGTGGTCGCCGTGGCGGATCTCGTAGATCTCGTTCTGCGTGCCGCCGGAGAGCAGGCCGATCTCGATCGGGCCCTTCGCGTCCGGGAGTCCGGCCTGTTCCATCCAGGCGGCCAGGCGGGTGACGTCGAGGGTCGACCCGGTCTCCGTTACTGCGTCGCTTGTCATCGGTTTCCTACTTCGTTTTCCAGGAATTCGGCGTACTTGGCCAGGGCGGCCTCGCGCTGGCGCGGAATCCATTCCGTGGGCCAGGTGTCCTCGGTGGGCTTGTGATCGCGCAGCACCTGTTTGGCGACGGTGGTCTTGTGCACTTCGGTGGGTCCGTCGGCCAGGCCCATCACGGCTGCGCCGTGGATCATCCGGAACAGCGGCAGTTCGTTGGTGGTGCCGAGCGCGCCGTGGATCTGCATCGATCGCCAGGCGATGTCGTGCAGCACGGTCGGCATGACGACCTTGACCGCGGCGATGTCCTTGCGGACCTTCTTGTAGTCGTTGTGCTTGTCGATCTCCCACGCGGTGTAGAGCACGAACAGCCGGAACTGCTGCAACTGCGCGTAGGAATCGGCGATGTAGCCCTGCACGAACTGCTTCTCCGACAGCCTGCTGCCGGCCGTCTCACGGCTGAGCGCGCGTTCGCACATCATGTCGATCGCCTTGCGGGCCAGGCCGATGGTGCGCATCGCGTGGTGGATGCGACCGCCGCCGAGGCGGGTCTGCGCGATGGCGAAGGCCTGTCCGGGGCCGCCGAGCAGGCCCGCGTTCGGCACCCGCACGTTGTTGTAATGGATCAGCGCGTGCTGGCCCTCGCCCTCGGGCTCGCCGTACAGGCCGACGTCGCGAACGATCTCGATACCGGGGGTGTCGGTGGGTACCAGGAACATCGACATGCCCTTGTACGGGCTGACGTCGGGGTCGGTGATCGCCATGACGATCAGGAAGGACGCGGTTCTCGCGTTGGACGAGAAGAACTTCCAGCCGTTGATGATCCAGTCGTCGCCGTCGCGCACCGCCATGGTGCGGAACTGCGTCGGATCGGCGCCCGCCTGCGGTTCGGTCATCGAGTAGCAGGAGAACAGTTCGCCCTCCAGCAGCGGCCGCAGATAGCGTTCCTTCTGCTCGGGCGTCCCGTAGTGGGCGATGATCTCGGCGTTGCCGGTGTCGGGCGCCTGGCAACCGAAGACGATCGGGGCCCAGGACGAGCGGCCGAGGATCTCGTTGAGCAGGGCGAGTTTCACCTGCCCGTGGCCCTGGCCACCCAGATCGGGGCCCAGGTGGGTCGCCCACAGGCCCTGTTCGCGGACCCGCTGTTTCAGCGGGTCGATCGCCTTGCGTCGTCCTCCGTCCAGCGGCACGAACTGCTCGTGCGGCCAGACCAGGTCCAGTGGCTCGACCTCTTCGCGGACGAACTCCTCGGCCCAGTCCAGCTTCGCCTGGTACTCGGAGTCTGTTTCGAAATCCCATCCCATGGCATCTCCTCTCGCTACGAAGAATAAGCTTCTCTCTAACCAGAATGCAATTCTTGGCTAGGATCGAGCGTGTGCTCGACGCTCGCGTTTTCGCAGCTGGCGTCAGCATTTGCGCTGGAGGAGCCTGTCGAGAACAATATTCTTGTGAAGGAGAACGCGGTGACGGACCTGGCGGTCGACCTGTCGTACGACGACGCGGCGTCCGACGAGGCGGAACGTGTCGACGATGTCGCCGCGAGGATAGCCAAGCGCGCCCTCGCCAAGCGCCGCGCCGACTACGCCGACGAGATCCGGCGCCTGCTCGATGCCGCGCTGTCGGTGATGACCGCGGGCGGGGTGACCGCCAAGCCCAGGGTCGTCGATATCGTCGCGGCGGCAGGTCTTTCCAACGACGCCTTCTATCGGCATTTCCCGTCCAAGGACGCGCTGGTCGCCGCCCTGCTCGAGGACGGCTCCGAGCGGCTGGCCCGCTACGCGGCGCATCAGATGGCCAAGGAATCCGATCCCCGCCTGCGCGTGCGCCGCTGGGTGGCCGCGATCCTGGCTCAGGCCGACGAGCAAACCGCGGCGGCCACCCTGTCGGTGCTGTGGAACGCGGCCGGACCAGGTCTGGCGCTGGAGGCCGGGCCGGGCGTGGTCGGCAGTGGACTGGCCACCTTGCTGCGCGACGTGCTCGCCGAATTGGGAAGCGCCGCACCCGAATCGGATGCGGCGCTGATCGCCCATGTCGCGATCGGCACGCTGGCCGACCTGCTGCGGCAGCGATCCGGTCCCACCGAGGACGACGTGGACCGGATCACCGCCTTCTGCCTGCGTGCCCTCACCCCGGAATAGTCAGGGGATACCGCCGTCGGATCGTAGAATCGACCCCGTGGTGTAGCTGGACGCGTCGGAGGCGAGGAACAGCGCGGCCCCGATGATTTCGTCGGGTCGGCCCGCGCGGCGCAACGCGTGCGCGGCGAAGGGGTTGCGCGCGGGCTCCAGCGATTCCAGGCCCCACGCTTTGCTGACATCGGTCAGATACGGGCCCGCCATCAGGGTGTTGACCCGTACGTTCGGCCCGAAGGCGAGTGCCAGACCCTCGGTCATCGCGTTGAGCCCGGCCTTGGCCGCCGCGTACGGGACGATCCACGGCGTCGGGCGAATCGACCCCGTGGAACTGACGTTGATGATCGACCCGCGCCCCGCCTGCACCATCTTCTCGCCGACCAGCGCCGCCAATCGGAACGGCCCCTTGAGGTTGAGGTTCAGTACCGAGTCGAACAACTTCTCGCTGACCGAGGTGAGCGAGTCGTAGGTCGGCTGCATTCCGGCGTTGTTGATCAGCGTGTCGATCTTGCCGAACCGTTCGTAGGCGGCATCGACCAGACCGTCGAGTTCGTTCCACCGGCCGACATGCACCGCGTAGGGCAGTGCATCGCGGCCGGTGGCTTCCCTGATCTCCTCGGCGGTCGCCACGCACGAGTCGTGGTTACGGCTCGCGATGATCACATCGGCACCGCAGTGCGCCACGGCGAAAGCCATCTCGCGCCCGAGCCCGCGGCTGCCGCCGGTGATCAGCACGACCTGATCGGTCAGATCGAAAACACCGTCCGCGTATCCCATCAGTGGCTCCTCATCGGCGATCACATCGCGTCGTATCCGATCCGACTCCGGCCTGCGACCTCGCGGCGTCCATCAACGCGCCGCCTCGGTGGCCCCGCGGAGCACCTCGAGCGGGGCGTGGTTGGCCCAGCCCTGGCCGGGCCAGTTGAACCAGCCCGCCGACGCGCTGGTGCCGCCGTCGGGATGCAGCGTGGATCCGGTGATGTAGGACGAGAGCGCCGAGGCCAGGAACACCACGCTGTTCGAGATGTCGGTGACGTGGCCGACCCGGCCCATCGGGATGGCGACCTTGACCCCGACCGGATCGTCGAGCGCGCCGTCGGCGTGGCTGAACCGCGTCAGATTCGGCGTCGGCACGTAGTCCGGCGCGACATTGTTGACCCGGATCCCGTCCGGCGCGACTTCCACGGCAAGGGTGCGGGCGAACTGTTCCACCGCCGCCTTGGCCGCGGAGTAGACCGCGAAACCCGGTGCGGCGCGGTGGGCTTCGATCGTGGTGATGTTCACGATGCTGCCGCCGCGTCCGCCCGCGCGCATGCGGGGCACCGCCAGTGAGCACGCGTGCAGCACATGGCCCAGGTTGGTGCGGATGACCGCGTCCCAGCCTTTGGCGTTGGTTTCGGTGAACGGGGCGCGGAAGGTGCCGCCGACCACGTTGACCAGGGTGTCCAGGCGTCCCCAGCGGGCGTCGACGGCGTCGAACAGCGCGGCGAGCACATCGGGATTCCTGGCGTCGCCGACCTCGATCAGGACGTCGTGGCCGCGTTCGGCCGCCAGTCGTCCCAGTGCCGCCGCGGCGTCGGCGTCGGCGTCGAGTACCGCGACCCGCACGCCGTTGGCGGCCAGGTCGGTGACGACCGCCTGGCCCAGTCCGCCCGCGCCGCCGGTGACCACGGCGACCGTGGCGTGCAGGCCCGCGCGTTCTTCGAACCAGCCCATCAGCGGGCCGCCGTCAGATAGGTGGTGCCGAAACCTTCGATGAAGTCCATCGTCTCGGCCTGTTCGCGGGTCCGGCTGGAGATGACGATCCAGTCCACCCCGGCCTGGGCCAGTTCGGCCAACGCGTCGGTATGGCGCTGGGCGTCGACGGTCGGTTTCGTGATGCCCTCGCCGCTGTAGGAGTACACGACATCGATGTGTTCGGTGCGTCCCGCAGCCTGCGCCTGTTCCCTGATCTCGGCGATCTTGCGCGCCAACTCCGGTACCGGCCCCAGCGACGGCGTCCGCGCTGTCGTGGACAGTTCCGCGCCGCCGCTCATCGGGATCCAGCCCTGGGCCCGCTGGGCCACCCGGCGACGGCTCAACGCCGAGTTTCCGCCGATCCACAGCGGGATCGGCTGCTGGATCGGGCGCGGCCGTGCCACCACGTCGCGTGCGCTGAAATGGGTGCCGGTGTAGCTGAACGGCTCACCGCTCCAATGCTGGGGCAGCACATCCAGCGCTTCGTCGAACAGGACGTTGCGTTCGTCGAAATCCACACCGAGGGCGTGGAATTCGCTCTTCTGGTAGCCGGTGCCCATACCGACGGTGACCCGTCCGCCCGACAGGATGTCCAGGGAGGCGGCGGTTTTGGCCAGCAGCATCGGATTGCGGTAGGGCGCGACTGTCAGATAGGTGATCAGCCGCAGCCGCTCGGTCGCGGCCGCCACGAAGGCGAGGGCGATGAACGGATCGAGGGTCTGATGACCGCCCGAGGCCAGCCATTTGGCGCCGGGGGCGGGATGCTCACTGAGGGAGAAACCGTCGAACCCGTGCCGCTCGGCCGCCGCCGCGACCTCGGGCAGCGGACCCGCGTCGAGCAGGCTGCCCTCGTATCCGGCTGTTTCCGGATAATGGAATATGAATCGCATCGACTCCCTATCGGTGGGTTCGGTACAGGTGGGTTCGGCTCATCGGCCGCGCTTGACCTGGTTGAACGGGACGTCGCGGTCGGCGGCGTATTCGCGCGGCATGCCGAGCACCCGTTCGCTGATGATGTTGCGCGCCATCTCGGTACTGCCGCCCGCCAGGCTCCACGCGTTGCGGAACAGGTAGTCCAGCCCGATCTTCTCGCTGTTGACCGGATCGCCGGGCGCCTGGGTCGCCGCGACCGAACCCGCGATGCGCACCCGCATATCCGTTTGCATCCATTCGGTTTCGGCGCTGAACAGCCGGGTGATCGAACCCGCCGCGGGCGGAAGGGCGCCGCTCATGATCGATTTCGTGACGTGGGCGATGAGCTGATCGCGTACCACCCGCATGGCACGCGCCTCGCCGATGTCCTCGCGCACGCGCGAGTCCTCCCACTGACCGGTCGCCTTCGCCACCTGGACCAGCGAGATCGTCTCGGCGCCCATGTGCACGGTGTGGCCGCTGATGTAGGGGGAAGTGCCGCCCAGCGCCGCGCGCTCGTGGTTGAGCAGCCGCGACGCCGCTTCCCAGCCCGCGTCGACCTCGCCGAGCACCGCTTCGGCGGGCAGCGCGACATCGTCGAAGAATTCCTGGCAGAACTCGGTCGAACCGGTGACCTGCTTGATCCGCTGCACGGTCACACCGGGCGCGTGCACGGGAACGATGAACAGCGTCAGGCCGCGATGCTTGGGCACGTCCCAGTTGGTGCGGGCCAGGCACAGGCCGTAGTCGGCGGCGTAGGCGCCCGAACTCCAGATCTTGGAGCCGTTGAGGATCCAGCGCTCGCCGTCGCGTTCCGCGCGGGTGGTCAGGCCCGCGAGATCGGATCCGCCGTTGGGCTCGGACAGGAACTGGACCAGGACTTCGTCACCCTTGAGCACGGCGGGCAGGTGTGCGCGCTTCTGCTCGTCGGTGCCCAGTTCGGCCAGCGTCGCCGCGCAGATGGACAGGGTCGGGACATTGAGCAGCAGCGGCATCTCGTAGCCCGCCGATTCCTTGTTGAAGGCGCGCTGGTGTGCCGGGGTCAGTCCGCGGCCGCCGTATTCGGCGGGGTAGCAGATGCCGGCGAAACCGCCGTCGAAGAGGATGCGCTGCAACTGACGCGCGCGTTGCCACGCCTCGTCGGAATCGGGTTTGAGTTCCGTCGACGGGGCGGTCGGCATGTTGTCGCGCAACCAGATTCGCGCGCGTTCGCGGAAATCGGCGACGGATTCGAGCTCGGTGGTCATTGGTGACGTGCCTTCCTGGAGATTCGGTGCGACTCAGGCTGCCGCGGTGTCGAGCAGGTCGGTGATGTGGCGCCGGTGCTCTTCCGGGGTGCCGTACAGGGTGCGGCCGAGGGTCACCCGACGCAGGTAGAGGTGCAGGTCGTGTTCCCAGGTGACGCCGATGCCGCCGTGCAACTGCACGCAGTCCTGGGCGATCACGGTCGCCTTCGCGCCCGCGAACGATTTCGCGATGCTGACGGTCTCGGCCGCGCCCGCCGCGTCCTCGTCCCACGCCGCGGCGGCCGCGGCCACGGTCGCCTTGCAGGCTTCGAGCCAGGTCTTGTTGTCGGCCATGCGGTGCTTGAGCGCCTGGTAGGACGCCAGCGGCCTGCCGAAGGTGTAGCGATCGGTGAGCCATTCCAGCGTGGAGTCGAAGGCGGGGCCGGTCGCGCCGACCGTCTCGGTCGCCGTCAACACCGCGGCGGTGAGCGCCTGGGTCCTGATCGAATCGGCGGCCTCGGCGCCGACGTTGACCACGGCGTCCGCCGCGACCTCGACATTCTCGAACGACACCTGCGCGGTGCGGCGCACCAGGTCCAGGGTCCACGCGGGGGTGACCGTCACGCCGGGGGCGTCGGCGCGTACCAGCAGCTGGATCGGGCCCTGCTCGCTCTCGGCGGTGACGAGGAACAGATCCGCCTGATCGCCCGCCTCGACCCGGTCCTTGACGCCGGTGAGCCGGTAGCCGTCGCCGTTCGGTTCGGCGCGGGTGCCGGTCACCGTGCCGGAGAGCGCCTCGAAACCGCGGTTCGGTTCGTATACCGCCCACGCCACGACGGTCTCACCGCTCTGCACGGCGGTGAGGGTCTCGGCGAACCGGTCCGCGGCGGGAACCAGTCCGGCGAGTACGGCGTTGGTGGTGACGAACGGGCCGGGCGCGACAGCGCGGCCCAGTTCCTCGGCGACCAGGCCGAGTTCGGTCATGGCGTAACCGGATACCGTTCCGCCGCCGAGACTTTCGGGGATGAGCATCGACGTCCAGCCGAGTTCGCACCCGCGCTGCCACCAGTCGCGGTCGAATCCGGTGCCGGAGTCGCCCAGCGCGCGCACGGTGCCGATCGGCACGGTGTCGGTGAGGAAGTCCCGGGTGGTCGACTGGAAAAACCGCTGATCCGCGGTGGGGTCATTGGGCATGATGGCGGTCCTCTGGTTGACGCGGAGCTATGAATATGGAAATCTCATATTCACAGATGAGAGCCTTATTCTCAATCATGGAAGTCAACTGGCAGCGTCAGCCCCGTGCGCTCGCCGGAGCATCGAAGGGAACCGTCGAGTGGTGAAAAACTTCCAGGATCTGGACTTCTTCCTCGGACAGGAGCTGGTCGATGATCCGTACCCGTACTTCGACTCGCTGCGCGAGGTGTGTCCGGTCACCAAGGAGAACCATCACGACGTGACGATGGTGACAGGCTACGAGGAAGCGCTCGAGGTCTACAACGACGTCGAGCGTTTCTCCTCCTGCATCTCGGTCACCGGCCCCTTCCCCGGCTTCCCGGTCTCGCTCGAGGGCGTCGAGGATGTCGACGCGCTGATCGCCGAACATCGCGACAAGCTGCCCATGAGCGACCAGCTGCCGACGATGGATCCGCCGATGCACACCGGGCACCGCGCCGTGCTGATGCGTCTGATCACCCCCAAGCGCCTCAAGGAGAACGAAGAGGCGATGTGGTCGATCGCCGACCGGTTGCTCGACGAGTTCCTCGTGATGGAAGACGCCGACATCATCCGCGATTTCGCGGGGCCGTTCACCCTCTACGTGATCGCCGATCTGCTCGGCGTGCCCGCCGACGACCAGGAGGAATTCCTCAACAAGTTGCAGCGCGAGAAGCATTCGCGCGGCGCGGTCGGCAGCACCGACGGTGAGGACCTGCAGCATGCCCCGATCGAATTCCTCTACACGAAGTTCTCGGGCTACATCGACGACCGCCGGGCCAATCCGCGCAACGATGTGCTGACCAGCATGGCGACCGCGACCTTCCCCGACGGCAGCACGCCCGAGGTCATGGATGTGGTGCGGGTGGCGGCCAACCTCTTCTCGGCGGGGCAGGAGACCACCGTCCGCCTGCTCAGCTCGGCGCTGCGTACGCTGGCCGAACGCCCCGACATCCAGCAGTACCTGCGCGAGGACACCAGCCGCATCCAGAACTTCATCGAGGAGTCGCTGCGGATGGAGAGCCCGGTCAAGGGCGACTTCCGACTGGCCAAGGTGGATACCGAGGTCGGCGGGGCCGAGGTGTCGCAGGGCAGCGTCGTGATGGTGATCAACGCCGCCGCCAACCGCGATCCGCGCCGCTTCGACGATCCGACGACCTTCGACCCGGCCCGCTCCAACGCTCGAGCCCACGTCGCCTTCGGTCGCGGTGTGCACAGCTGCCCCGGCGCTCCGCTGGCCCGCGCCGAGGCGCGCGTCGCCATCGAGCGTCTGCTGCAGCGCACCGCCGATCTGCGGATCAACGAGAACAGGCACGGCCCGGCCGACGCCCGCACCTTCTCCTACCTGCCCACGTTCATCCTGCGTGGACTCAACGAGCTGTACCTCGACATCGACGTCGCCGAGGCCGAAGCGCGATGAAGGTCTCCATCGACGACGAACGCTGTCGCGGACACGGCATCTGCATGGTGCTGTGCGACGAGGTGTTCGCCATCAACGACGACGGCTACGCCGAGGTGCTCGTCGACGAGATCCCCGCCGAACACGAGGACAAGGTCCGCGAGGCCGTGCAGAACTGTCCCGAACGGGCGATCGTCGAAGAATGAACACAGAGGAATCGAGCGGCCGGGCATGAGTGATGCCGAAGCGACGCTCGGGTGGCACGCGACCCGATCCCCGGATCGGGTCGCGCTCGTCATGGCGAGCAGCGGCGAGACGGTCACCTACGCGCAACTGGAGGAATGCTCGCTGCGATTCGCCACGGCGCTGCGCGAACGTGGCCTCGGCGTCGGCGGCCATATCGCCATCCTGCTGGAGAACACCCGCGCCTATCTCGAAGTAGCCTGGGCCGCACAGCGTTCTGGGCTCTACTACACTGCGGTCAACCGTCATCTGCGCCCGGCCGAGGTCCAGTACATCCTGGCCGACAGCGGCGCGACCGCGTTGGTGACCAGCGCCGCCATGGCCGATGTGGTGGCCGGGCTGGATCTGTCCGATATCCCGGTACGCGTCACCGTCGACGGTGACCTGCCGGGTTTCGAGCGTTACGACGACATCCTCGCCGCCACCGCGCCCGGTCCGCTTGCGGACGAGTGCGAGGGCCGGGAGATGCTCTACTCCTCGGGCACCACCGGCCGTCCCAAGGGTGTGCGCAAACAGCTGCCAGCCACACCACTGGGCGATCCCACCGCCGCGCCCGTGCAGATCGCGCGCGGCCTGCTGATCTCCGGCGCCACCGGCGACGGCGTGTACCTATCACCGGCGCCGCTGTATCACGGTGCGCCACTGGTGTTCTCGATGTCGTGGCAACGTCTCGGCGCGACCGTCGTGGTGATGGAGCGCTTCGATCCGGCGCAATGCCTGGATCTGATCGAGAACTACCGCGTCACCCACACCCAGATGGTGCCGACGATGTTCGTGCGGATGCTGCGGCTGCCCGCCGAGCGCCGCGCCCGCTTCGACCGTTCGAGTCTGGTGGACGTCGTGCACTCGGCGGCGCCGTGTCCGGTGGCGGTCAAGCATCGGATGATCGAATGGTGGGGACCGATCATCAGCGAGTACTACTCGGGCACAGAGGATATCGGCACCACCTACATCGGCGCGCAGGACTGGTTGAGTCATCCCGGTTCGGTGGGCAAGCCCATGCAGGAATGCCATATCGTCGACGCCGAAGGCAACGAGGTGGGCCCGCGCGTGGTCGGCGTCGTCCATTTCGGCGGCGGCAGACCCTTCGAGTACCACAACAATCCGGACGCGACCGCGGCCGCCGCCCACCCGAAGGGCTGGCGCACCATCGGCGATATGGGCTACCTCGACGAGGACGGCTACCTGTACCTCACCGACCGCAAGGCGCACATGATCATCTCCGGCGGGGTGAACATCTACCCGCAGGAAGCGGAGAACGTGCTGGCGGGCCATCGGGCCGTCGCCGACGTCGCGGTGATCGGCGTACCGGACGAGGAGATGGGCGAGGCGGTGAAAGCGGTCGTCCAGGCGGTGGATCCGGCGCTGGCCGACGACGCGCTCGCCGCGGAACTGATCGAGTTCTGCCGCGGGGAACTGGCCTCGTACAAATGCCCGCGCACGGTCGATTTCGTCACCGAGCTGCCGCGCGATCCCAATGGGAAGCTGTACAAGCGACTGCTGCGCGAACGCTACTGGGAAGGGCGCGAATCCCGCGTCATCTGAAGCGGAACCCGCGCCCCGAGAAGGCTTTCCGAGCGGTCAGGCCGGATCGTGCGCGGGCACTCCCGCGTCGATGGCTGCCTCCAGAATTCCCAGGTCGCCACCGAGTTCGGCGACGAGCGCCCTGGCGACGGCGACATCCTTGCCGAGGAATTCACCGACCGATGCCATGAACTGCGTTACCGCGCCCTTGCTCGCCACGCTGAGCAGCGCGCGACCGCTACTGCTCGCGTGCGGCAGTGCCGAGAGCAGTGTCGCCTCGTCGAGCCCGAGCTGTTCGCCGAGCCGCACCGCGTCGGCGACCAGGCCGATCTGCGCCGCGAACAACGCGTTGTTGACGAGTTTGACCCGCTGTCCCGACCCCAGCGCGCCGACGTGCACCGCCGGATCGGCGTAGGCGCACACCACCTCTCGCGCACGGGCGACCGCGTCCTCGGACCCACCGAGGAAAACCGTCAGCTTGCCCGCGGCGATATTGTGCGGCCCGCCGCTGACGGGCGCGTCCACCACCTCGACACCGTAGTGTTCGGCGGCCTCGGCGATGGCGGCCACGGTGGCTGGACTGCCCGTGGTGTGCACGATCAGCACCGCTCCGCGCGGCAGATCGCTCAGCAGCGATCCGCCGAGGCAGACCTCACGGACCTGGTCGTCGGTGAAGACGCACACCACGAGAGCCTCGGCTCCCGCGGCCGCCGCGCTCACCGACGCCACCGGTTCGGCGCCGGTTTCGGCCAGCGCGGCCCTGGTCTCGGCGGACCGGCCGACGGCGCGCACGGTATGCCCGGCCTTGGCCAGACGTTCGATCATCGGGCGGCCCATCCGCCCGGCGCCAACGAATCCGATACGCATGCCGGCTGTCTCCCTCAACGTGAACGATCCATGAAGCCCAGAGTCGCGTCGGCGGCGTCGAGCACGATTCCCGGGGTGACATCCGCCGCCGCGGCCAGGGCGGCCACCAGGCTGACATCTTTGAGCAGCAGATCGCCCGCGTGCGCCGCGAGCCGGTCCAGCGTGCCGCCCGCGTCGACGATGCGTCCGAGCGCGAAACTGTTCGCGGTGCCGTTGGAGATGACCTGACCGAGGCGTTCCTGGCTCAGACCGAGCGAGGTGCCCAGATCCAGTGCGCTCTTGGCCGTCGCCAGATTGGCGGTGAACAGCAGGTTGTTGAGCAGTTTGGTGACCTGCCCGGCGCCCACGTCACCGAGGTGCACGATCGGATTCGCGTACGACTCGAAGATCGGTCGGCTGCGCTCGACGGCTTCGGTCGCGCCGCCGACCATCACGAGCAGGGTGCCCGCCGCGGCGCCGGGGCCGCCACCGCTGACCGGGGCGTCGATCAGCTCGACACCCTGTGCCGCGGCTGTTTTCGCGAGATCACGGCAGGTGTCCGGGTGCACCGTGGAGTGCACCGCGATGATCGATCCCGGCGCGATACCGGCCAGGATGCCGTTCTCGCCGGTGATCACCTCGCGCACGTCGGCATCGCCGACCACGCACAGACAGACCAGATCGCTCTTCTCCGCCAAGGCGGCGGGGGATTCGGCGGTGTCGGCCGCGGTGTCGGCGTACGGCTCCAACGACGCGGGCCTGCGTGCCCACAGGGTGGTCGGGTGGCCCGCCTCGATGATCCGGCGGGCCATCGGGCCGCCCTGGCTGCCCAATCCGATGAATCCGACGCGCATCAGTGTGCCTCCTCGCTGACGGTGGTTTCCGGTGCGGTACTCGCGGGTTCGGGCGCCGGGCTCGCGGGAGCGGGGCGGTAGAACACGGCCAGCAGCCCCGCGGTGCCGAGCACGCCGACGCCCAGTGCGACCGCGCCACCGGCCCAGCCGGTGATCTCGATGCCCGCGGCATGATCGAGTGAGAGCCATCCCGGTCCCGACAGGCCGAGCGCGAGGGCGACCACGGCCAGGACCAGGACGTACTCGTAGCCCTCCTTGAACACGAAGAAGCCGTTCTTGCGGTGCGCGAGCAGTCCGGCGACCAGCATGACCGAGATGACGGCGGCGGCGGCGAACGGCGTCAGCAGCCCCGCGATCAACAGGACGCCCGCGCCGATCTCGGTGATGACGCTCAGCCATGCCTGTAGCACGCCGTTGCGCAGCCCGAGTCCGCCGAACCAGCGTGCCGTGCCTGCGATCTTGCCGCCGCCGATCCAGTGGTTGACGCCGTGCGCGATCATCGTGACACCCACGACCTGCCGCAGCAGGAGCGGCGCGATATCGGTGACCTCCATTACCTAACCTCCCTGGCCGCGCTCGCGCCGCCATCGAATTGCGTTGTCGGTCCGGTGAATTCTCCGGTAGTCGCGGCGACCACGCATTCCTCCACGAAGGAAAGCACCTTCAGGTGGTATGCCGCCGCCGTATATCCCAGGCTCGCGTTGTGCCCGGTATTGGGTTGCAGGTTGAGCACGACGCGCGGCGCCGCCTCGAACAGCGCGCCGATACGCGCCACTTCCTCCGGGTCGTTGCGCCAGATGGCCTCGTATTCACCGGCGGTGTAGCGCACCGGGATCCGTACCCGCGCGGCCAGGCTGGGGAAGTGGTGTTCGGCCCAGTCGGCGATGGTCTGCGCCTCCAGCTTGGGGCCGGGCACGTAGATCGCCCCGCCGCCGAGCGAGGGCGGGTACAGCCGACGCGGTTTCCACAGCAGTCCGCCGAGCCCGATCGGCCTGCGGCCGCCCTCGGATCGAGGCCCCCACAGCACTTCCTGGGCCTTCGGGTGATGGTTGCGTCCGGTCCCGGCCAGCTCGAGGCCGAGCAGGTCCGCGCCGCGATCCGCGCTCGCCATCCGCAGCGCGAGTTCGCAACCGGCCGAATGGGCCATCAGGAATACACCGGCGCCGCGCTCGCGATTCGCCAGCAGCGAGTCGACGACGCCGTACATGAGATCGACGCGCCGCTGTGCGGGGGTGAGCTCCTCGGTGAACGGCGCGGAACTGCCGTAGCCGGGCCGGTCGAGCGCGAGCACGGTGTAGCCGAGGCGTTGCCCGAGGCGCAGCAGCGAGAGTTCCGGGTGCCCGGGGCAGTCGAAATACGTCGAATCGGTCGCGCCGCCGTGCAGGGCGACCAGCACGGCGCGTGGCGCGGGCGCTTCGGCCAGCAGACCCGAGACCGGGATGCCGTCGAATTCCGCGACGACCGGCAGCGGGGCCGGACCGTCGAGCGGGCGTAGGTCGGATTCGATGAGTGTCATAGCGAGACCGACATTCTCGCGCTCACGAGTCGGTGCGCAGCAGCATCGCGCCGCCCGGGGTCAGTCCGCCGCTGGAGACCACGGCGACCCTGGCCCCGCCGACCTGGCGTGCCCCGGCCTCGCCGCGCAACTGCACCACCGCCTCGTGCAGCAACCCCATGCCGTGGGTGCGCCCGTGCGACAGCTGGCCGCCGTGGGTGTTGACCGGAATCGTGCCGTCGCGGGCGATGTTCTTGCCGCCCTCCAGGAAATCCTTCGCCTCGCCGATCCCGCAGAAGCCGAGCGCCTCGATCCAGGACAGACAGTTGAAGGTGAACCCGTCGTAGAGTTCGGCGACGTCCACATCGGCCGGACGCAGGGTGGTGCGGGTCCACAGGTGCGCGGCGGGGCCGAGGACCTGCGGTTCGTGGGTCAGGGTGCTCTGATCCCATTCGATGCGCTCGACGATCTGGGTGCCGACGGCCTCGACCAGCACCGGCGGTTTCGCCAGATCGCGCGCCACGTCGACCGCCGACACGATCACCGCGACCGCGCCGTCGCACGGGACGTCGCAGTCGTAGAGCCCGAACGGGGTGGTGATGGAGCGGGCGCCGAGGTAGTCGTCCATCGTCATCGGATCGCGGTAGACCGCGGTCGGTTCCAGTTCCGCGTTGGCGCGCTGGTTGAGCGCGATCCAGCCGAGTGTCTCGCGGGTGGTGCCGTAGCGCTGGAAATGGCGCTGGGCGTTCTGGGCGAGCGTGTGCGCGGCGGAGGTCGCCCCGAAGGGCATCATCCAGCTGGTGGTGCGGCCACCCGAGGACGGGATGCGACCCGCCTTCATCAGTTCGTTGAACGTCGATTCCCACACGGTGCGGAAACAGAGCACGTGGTTGGCCAGTCCGGCCGCGACCGCCGTCATCGCCGCGATCACCGAACCGCCGGGACCGAATGTCTCGATACCGCCGTTGTGCCAGGTCGGGCGCAAACCGAGCGCGGCCTCGACCGCGGTGACGCCGCCTTCGCCGAATCCGCCGACGTTGCCGCCGCCCGGATAGGAGGCGATACCGTCGATATCGTCCATGGTCAGCCCCGCGTCGGCGACGGCCCGTTCGCACGCCTCGACCGTCAGCGCCAGCGGCGGGACCATCAGCCTGCGTCCGATCCGCGACATGCCGATACCGGTCAGCGCGACCTTGTCCTCGAACTTGTCCTGGCGCACCATCGGGCGCACGTATTCGCCGAAACGCTCGGGGGCGATCTCGTCCACCGGCAGCGGCGCGAGTTCGGGCTGGTCGGCCACCGGCCGGAACAGCGGCAGCCACACGTCGGCGTCCTGTTGGAAGACGACCTCGACGCGCATCCCCAGCTCCAGGCTGTCGGGATCGGCGTCGATGATGTTGGTGGTCAACCGAACTCGCGGATCCTCGACCAGCGCGACCTGGGCGACCACGTAGGGCGGCGGCAGGCCGGGCAGGCCGAAGCGGTGGTTGACGGTGAATCCGGCGAGCACGGCCTGACCGGAGACCTCGCGGATACCGAGGTCGTGGCCGCGGCAGTAGCGGCAGATCGGCTGCGGTGGGTGGATGAGCGCCGCGCAGGAACGGCATTCGGTGATGCGCAGGATGCCGTCGGCCCCCGAGGTCCAGAAGAACTCGGTGTCCAGACTCAGCAGCGGCAGTGGCCGCCCCGACGGTTCGGCCTTCGCCGCGGGTGAACTCTCCGCCTCTGCCACAGTGCCTCCTCGTATCAGCCGGTAGCCGCGCGTGGCCGGATCGGCCACGCGCGGCGCGTGTTTCGGTTGTCGTCCGGTCAGATTTCCGCGGTGTGCTTGTTCGCGGTCACCGGCTCGGCGAGCCGCTGCTCGTCGCAGACGACCTGCAACTTCTCCAGGGTCTCCTCGATTCCCGGACCCAGGCGCGGGCCGGGGGTGAACTCGGCGGGCAGATGCCGCATGCCCTGGATGATCGCGATGGTGTCGTAGTGCACCGTCTCCTCGGGGATGCACCGGTAGTCGGGCATCCGATCCAGCACGGCCACCAGCATCCGCTTGAAGACCATACGGGCCATATTGGAGCCGATGCAGCGGTGGATGCCGAGACCGAAGGAATAGTGCCTGTTGCCCTTGCGGTCCAGGATGACCTCTTCCGGATCCTGGAACACCGAGGGGTCACGGTTGGCCATCGCCCAGGACAACCAGACCCGGTCACCTTCCTTGAACGAGGTGCCCGCCACCTCGCAATCCTGCGCGATGGTGCGACCGTCACCCGGTGCGGGGCAGTAGTAGCGCAGGAATTCCTCGGTGGCCGAGTTGAGCAGCAGATCGCGGTCCCGGCTGAGATTCTCGCGTTCGGCGGGGTTCTCCGAAAGCCATTCCAGCGAATGCGCGGTGAGCGCGGTGGTGGTGTCGAAGCCACCACCGATCAACAGGCTGAGCATCCCGAGGATTTCCATATCGGGCAGCGGCTCGCCGTTGACCCTCGCCGAATCGACCGCGTGGATCATGCCGGGCCGGGGGCTCTGCCTGATCTCGGCGAGGTTGGTCAGCAGATCGATGCCGAGCGCCCTGTGCATTTCGGCGATCCGGGGGTAGTCCGGATCTTCCGGGTGGGTGTACACCGCGGCGTGGATGGGCTCGTTGTAGATCTGCCACTTGTTCAGTGGCACACCGAGCATGCCGAGTGTCAGGACGGCGGGAGTGATGTTCGCCAGTTCGTCGACGAAATCGATTCGGCCGCTTTCGATCTTCTCGTCGATCGAGGCCCGGACGATCTCGTCCACGAACGGAATCCAGCGATTCACGGCGGCGGGGGACAGGTAGGGGTTGAGCACCGCGCGCAGTTCCCTGTGCTCGGGCTCGTCCATTTCCAGAATGCCCGCGCGGATACCCTTGGCGCGCGGCGGCGGCGGAATGGAGATGCCCTTGTAGCCCGAGCCCGTGCCGTTGGGGTCGTGATCGTTGGACATGTGCGGGCAGCGCGCCAGTTCGAAGACCTCTTTGTTACCCGCGGCGACCCAGTGGCCGTCGTAGGTCTCGGTCCACGCGACCGGGCATTCGCTCTGCATTTCCTCGGTGATCGACTGGAAGCTCTCCCGATATTCGGGTGCGAACCGGTCGAAGTGGAATTGCGGCTGCTTGCGGTCGGTATCGGTGATGTTCTCCACGGTCATAGCGGTTCCGATCTACTCGTCGATCGAGATCGCGCGCTCGGGGCAGGAATGGACGGCCTCGCGGACCTGCTCCTCCTGGCCGTCGGCGACCGACTCGTCGACCGGGGACGAGTGTCCATCGATATCGCTGAGTTCGAATGATTGCGGGGCGATCATCGCGCACAGCGTGTGCCCCTGGCAGCGGTCTTGATCGACGTGGACCTTCACGGTGTTCTTCCTTTTCCGTCTTGCGTTTCGGGCTGCACCGTCCGCGCCCGGTAGGGCGGGGCGGGGGATGTTACGTGTTACGTCCGCCGTTGACACCGATGCTCTGACCGGTGATGTATCCGGCTTCCTCGGAGATCAGGAACGAGCACGCGGCGGCGATGTCGGCGGGGGTGCCGACCCTGCGCACCGGGGTGCGCTGGATGTGGTCCTCGACGGTTCCGCCGAGTCGCCGCGCTTCCTCGTTCTTACGCAGCATCGGGGTGTCGATGAAGCCCGGCGGCACCGAATTGACGGTGATGCCCGAAGGCCCGAGTTCCAGCGCCAGAGCCTTGGTGAGGCCGTTGACGGCGGATTTGGCCGAGACGTAGTGCGACATGAACGGCTGGCCGGACTGCGTGCTGGACGAGGAGATGTTGACGATACGTCCCCAGCCCGCTTCCAGCATGTCGGGCAGCACCGCTTGGACGCAGTGGAAGACCCCGTGCAGGTTGACGTCGATGACCTTCTTCCATTCCTCGAACGAGATGTTCTGGAATCGCTTGAATCCGTCGAGACCCGCGGAATTCACGAGGATGGTGACCGGCCCCAGCTTGGCCCGGATGGCTTCGAGTGCCTGAGCGACCTGCTCGGGATCGGTGACGTCGGCCCGATAGGCGAAATCGTCGTCGGCGGGCGGATTCAGATCCAGCGTGGCGACGTGGAATCCGTCGCCGCGCAAACGCTCCGCGATACCCAAACCGATTCCGGACGCGCCTCCGGTGACCACTGCCGTCTTCACGCCTGGAACCTCTCTCCGTTGACCATGTTGCGGGACGAAACTGCGCGGGTGCCGCGCCTCGCCCGTTCGGGGACCGGCGCGAGTGTAGTGTCGAACACAAGAATCTCCCTTCCGGTTGTGAGAACCGTACTCTCGCACGGAACACCTTCGCAAGAGTCGCCCTGCTTGCTGAACGGTCGCCAAGCGGAATGGAGAGCGTGGCGGACTGTCGCGTAAAGCCGATTATTGCTACAGTCCCGCATTGTGAATGTTACATTCTCCGGAAGCGAGAATGTAATTTCCATTGTTAGCGAGGAGACGGGATGTCAACGCAGGAACAGGCAGTAGCGGTGACGCGGCGGCTACTGATCGACGGGCAGTTGGTCGAGACCGAGCAGACGCTCGCCTCGCTCGATCCCGCCACGGGCGAGGTGTTCGGCTACGCGCCGGAGGCCACCGTGGCCGAGGTCGACGCGGCGGTCGCGGCGGCGCGACGCGCCTTCGACACCACCGACTGGTCGACGAATCACGAGCTGCGGGCGCGTTGCTTGAACCAGCTGTACCAAGCGCTGCGCGACAACGTCGAGGAATTGCGCGAGCTGACCATCTCCGAGGTCGGCGCCACGCGCGCGCTGACCCACGGCAATCAGCTCGAGGTCCCCTTCGAGATCGTGCGCTACTACGCGGGGCTGCTCGAGGGCTACGAGTGGAGCGAGGATCTCGGCAATATCGAGATCCGCGGTCAGCAGCATCACCGCTGGGTCGAGAAGGAGGCCGCGGGCGTCGTCGCCGCGATCGCCGCCTACAACTACCCGCACCAGCTCGCGCTGGCCAAGCTGGCGCCCTCGCTGGCCGCCGGTTGCACCGTGGTGCTCAAGGGCGCGCCCGACACCCCGCTGTCGACCCTGGCGCTCGGTGAGATCATCGCGCAGACCGATATCCCGGCGGGCGTGGTCAATGTGCTGACCTCCTCCGATATCGAGGTCGGCAAGCGCATGACCACCCACCCCGACGTCGACGTCGTCACCTTCACCGGATCCACCCCGGTCGGCCGCGAGATCATGGCGGCGGCCAGCGCGACCCTGAAGAAGGTCTTCCTCGAACTCGGCGGCAAATCCGCGATGATCCTGCTCGACGACGCCGACTACGTGAAGTCGGCCCAGTTCGCGGCGTTCAGCGTGGCGACCCACGCAGGACAGGGCTGCGCGCTGACCACCCGCGTCCTCGTTCCCGCCGCCGATCACGACAAGGTGGCGCAGATGATCGCGGGCGTCTTCGCTCACGTCACCTACGGTGATCCGCGCGATCCCAAGACCTACATGGGTCCGCTGATCAGCGAACGTCAGCGCGACAAGGTCGACGGCATCGTCCAGCGCGCGGTCGCGGCGGGGGCCACCCTGGTCGCGGGCGGCGAGAAGGTCGATCCGGGCTTCTTCTACAAGCCGACTCTGCTGGCGAACGTCGATCCCGACAGCGAGATCGCCCAGGAAGAGGTCTTCGGCCCGGTCATCGCGCTGATCCCCTACACCGACGAAGACGACGCGGTCCGCATCGCGAACAACTCCATCTACGGTCTGTCCGGCGGCATCATGAGCGCCGATCAGGAACGCGCGAAGGCGGTGGCGCGCCGCGTGCGCACCGGCACCTTCAGCATCAACGGCGGCAACTACTTCTCCGCGGACGCTCCCTTCGGCGGTTACAAGCAGTCGGGCATCGGGCGGGAGATGGGCCGTCAAGGTCTGGAGGAATTCCTCGAGCTGAAGACCTTCGCCGAGGTTCTGGCATGAGCAAGCCGCTGGAAGGTATCAAGGTCCTCGAAGTCGCGATGTACGGGTTCGTTCCGTCGGCGGGCGCTGTCCTGTCCGACTGGGGCGCCGAGGTCATCAAGGTCGAACACGCGGTCAACGGCGATCCGCAACGCGGCCTGCGGCGGATCGGCGCCTTCACCGTCGAGGGCGACCCGAATCCCAATGTGGAGCACGCCAATCGCGGCAAGCGCAGTATCGGCATCGATATGACGGTGGCCGAGGGCCGCGAGGTCATCCTCGAGCTGGCCAAGAAGGCCGATGTCTTCCTGACCAGTTTCCTGCCGCAGGCGCGCGCCAAATTCGGCATCGACGTGGAGCACATCCGCGCGGTGAACCCGAATATCGTGTACGCCCGTGGCAGTGCGCTCGGCCCGCGCGGTGTCGAGTCGACGCGCGGCGGATACGACATGACTGCGTTCTGGTGCCGCGGCGGCGTCGCCGCCACGATCACCCCGCCCGGAACCGACGGCATGATCCAGCCGCCGGGACCCGCGTTCGGTGACACCATCTCCGGCACCAACCTCGCGGGTGGTATCGCCGCCGCGCTGTTGAAACGGGAGCGCACGGGGGAGACCTCGGTCGTCGACGTGTCGCTGCTCGGTAGCGGACTGTGGGCACTCGGCCACACCATCGCGCTGTCGGCACAGCAGAAGCAGCCGATGATCGCGCCGGTTCCCGGCGCCCACGGTGCGCCGACCAACCCGCTGTCGGGGCTCTACGCCACCTCCGACGACCGGTACCTGTCGTTCGTGATGCTCCAGCCGGGCAAGTTCTGGGCCGATGTGTGCCGTCACATCGATCGGCCGGAACTGATCGACGATCCGCGTTTCGCCGATTCCGCCGCGATCTCGGCGAATACCGCCGAAGCGGTGGCGATCCTGCGCGAGGTGATCAAGGGACGCACTCTGGCAGAATGGACCGAGCGGTTCGCGACCCTCGCGGGGCCGTGGGCGCCCGTCCAGGATTCGTTGCAGCTCGGATCGGACGCCCAGATCAGGGCGAACGAGTACCTGTTGCAGGCCGGTGAACTGGAATTGGTCTCCAGCCCTGTGCAATTCGATGTCGGTGCGCCCGAGCTGCGGCCCGGCCCCGAATTCGCGGCGCACACAGAAGAAGTTCTGCTCGAACTGGGTATGGACTGGGATCGCATTATCGAGCTGAAGACCGCGGGCGCGGTGTCTTAGCTCGGGAAAGGGTGACCGATGCCTTTTGTCACGTCTATCGGGACCTATCTGCCCTGTTGGGGCAGTAGACGCAGCAGGGTGCCCGGTGAGGACGAAGACGCGGTCACCCTTGCGGTCGAAGCGGGCCGTGCCGCGGTAGCGCACGGCGAGCCGGTGGAGCGGGTGGTCCTGGTCAGCCGGGACCTGCCGCTCATGGACAGCAGTAATGCCGCGGTGTTGCTGGCCGGGCTCGGGCTCGACCCCGAGCTCGAGGTGATCGAACGCCTCGGCGGCGCTCCGGCGGCCTTGGACGCGTTGAGTTCGGCGCGGCCGCGCACCATCGTGATCGGCGTCGATCTGGAACCCGCGGGCGCGGTCGCGGCCTACGTCTCCGACCGCGGCGGCATCCAGGTCCGCACCGCGGCCAGGGTGACGCGCAGTCTTCCCGTGCGCACCCGCAACGCGGTCGGGGCCGTGCACGACTACGGCGACCCGCGACTGCTGCACGAGCGTGGACTCATGGCCTCGCTCTCGGCGGCCTGGCTCGACACCCCGGTGGCGGTGGCGGGCGTCGACCACAAACAGGCGTCGGCGCTGTGCTTGAGCCCGCCGCCGCAACTGCCGACGCTCGGCGCGAGTTCTAGCCTGTTCGCCCTGGCCACGATGGCCGAATGGGAAACGGGGGGACTGCTCGTCGGAGTGGAGCAGGCGAATCTGTCCGGCGTCACCGTCGTCGCGGGCGCGGCCGACGTCCGGCGTAACGAACAGCCCGCGCGGGCGCTGCCCGAAGGCGTCACCGTGCCGGGCGCCGATCTTCCGCTGTCGCTGGCCGCCTACGAGCGCGCCTTCGAGGCCAAGGTCCGCTGGGAGGCGGGCAGGCATCCCGGCAGCGACGAACTGGATTTCCCGCCGCGCTACCGGATCGGGCCCGACGGACTGTTGAGCACCGACTACACCCTGGTGCCGCTGCCGCGTACCGGCGTCGTGTACTCCGAGACGACGGTACGGATTCCGGTCCCCGGCGTGAAGAGTCCGTATTCGCTGGTGATCGTGGAACTCGACGAAGTCGGCGTGCGTGCCGTCGCCAAGGTGACCGGCGCCGATCCCGGCACCGTCGGCATCGGCGACCGCGGTCGGATGGTGCTGCGCCGGGTCGCCGTGCGCGCCGGGGTCCCCGACTACGGATACGCGTTCGAACCGGAACCGGAGGCGGTATGAGGAAAGTGGCCATCGTCGGCGCGGGGATGACGCCCTTCGCCGAACATTTCGCACTCGGCATCAAGGATCTGTTGCCGATGGCCTTCGCCGAATCCGCGGCCTCGGTCGACAAGGGATTCCGTACCGCCGATCTACAAGCCGCCTGGTTCGGCGCGCTCGGATCGACCGACGGTTTCCCGTCCGGGGTGCTCGCCGACGCGCTCGGGCTGCCGGGTCTGCCCGTCACCCACATCCAGAACTCGTGCGCGACCGGTAACGACGCGGTGCGCAACGCGCTGTACGCGCTGGCATCGGGTGCGGTCGACGTCGCCCTGGTGATCGGGGCCGACAAATTGCGCGAGACGGCGCAGAAGGATCTGCTCGGCGAGTGGCAGCCGATGACCTGGGACCGCGCCTGGGATTCCCAGCTGGGCCTGTTCCCGCACGCGGGTTACGCCCTGCACGTCAATCGCTACCTGTACGAATCCCCGGCGACCCACGAGCACATGGCCATGGTCGCGGTGAAGAACCACTACAACGGCGCGCGGAATCCCAAGGCGCGACTACGTTTCGAGATCACCATGGAACAGGCGCGCGACGCCCCCGTGGTGGCCGATCCGTTCCGCGTCTACGACTGTGTGCCGCAGAGCGACGGCGCCGCCGCGCTGATCCTCGCCGCCGAGGACGTGGTCGACCGCTACACCGACAGGCCGGTATGGGTCCGCGGTGTCGGCCTCGGCCTGGATTCGGTCATGCACCAGCACAAGCGGGATATGACGACCTTCCCCGCGACCGTGCGTGCCGCGCGCGAGGCGTTCCGGATGGCGGGCCTCGGACCCTCCGACATCGATGTCGCCGAGGTGCACGATTTCTTCACCGGCATCGAGTTGATGAGTTACGAGGACCTCGGCTTCGCCGAACGGTTCGAGGGATACAAACTCATCGAATCCGGCGTCACCGCGCTCGGCGGCGCGCTGCCGGTGAACCCGAGCGGCGGACTCAAGGCCAAGGGACATCCGCCGGGCGCCACCGGTGTCGCGCAATGCGTCGAACTGTTCGAGCAGTTGCGCGGCAGCGCGGCCAATCAGGTCGACGGAGCGCGTATCGGCTTGGCGCACAACGTCGGTGGGCCCACCGCGGTGGCCGCGGTGACGATCCTGGAAGGTCCGGGCGGCGACACCTCGCGCTGAGGACCCCGCTCGCCCGCAGCGGGCGATGTCGTGACACAACCCGGCCGGAGTACTCCGGCCGGGTTTTCGCCGTCCCGATCGGGGTATCCGGGCGTCGGCGAACAGAGAAATGCCCCGGCAGGAGAATCTCCTGCCGGGGCATTCGTCGTACCAGACGTCAGCTGGCGCTGGGCGTGTACTCCCGTGCGTACTGCGCGCGCGACTTGGTCGAGATGTCGACGTCGGTGGCCTTGGCGCGCAACGCGCCGACCGAGGCCTGCTCACGCGGAATGTGCTGGAACGGGTCCCAGTTGAAGTGACGGCAGGCGTTCTGCCAGGTGATCTTGTCGATATCACTGTCGTCGGCGCCCGCGTGCACGAGCTCCTCCATCACGAATTCCGGCGCGCCCGGCCACAGCGAGTCCGAATGCGGGTAGTCGCATTCCCACGCGATGTTGTCGATCCCGATGTCGTGGCGGTACTTCAGCGACGTCCGGTCGGTCACGTAGCAGGCGAGCACGTGCTCGCGGAAGACCTCGCTGGGCATCTTGCCGCCGAAGTCACGGCGCAGCCAGCGCTGGTTGGTGTAGTGCCGGTCGGAGCGGTCGAGGAAGAACGGGATCCAGCCGACACCGCCCTCCGACAGCGCGACCTTCAGCTTCGGGTAGGTGCGGAACGCGGGGCCCCACAGCAGATCCTGCGCGGCGATGAGCGAGATGCTCGGCGCGAGGACCATCAGGTTGTCGATCGGGGCGTCCGGCGCCAGCTTCAGCACGCCGAAGCCCTGGCCGATGTGCAGGTTCATCACCGTGTCGTTGTCGCACAGCGCTTGGAACACCGGGGCCCAGTACTCGAGGTCGTGGTAGCTGGGCAGGCCGTCGATATGCGGCAGCTCCGGCATCGTCACCGAATGACAGCCGCGCTTCGCCAGTCGCTCGATCTCGGCGACCGCGAGTTTGGGGTCCCACATGGGCAGGATGCCGATCGGGATGAAACGGCCCGGGTAGGCGCCTGCCCAGTCGTCGATATGCCAGTTGTTGTAGGCCTCGATCATCGCGACGGTGATCTCGTCCTGGCCACCGCGGCTCAGGTGCCCGGCACTGAAGCCGGTGAAGGTGGGGAAGCACATCGAGGTCAGCACGCCGTTGACGTCCATGTCGCGAACCCGCGCGTGCACGTCGTAGACCGCGGGGCGCATCTCGGCGTAACCCGCGGGGTCGCGGCCCCATTCCTCAGCGGGCCAGGTGACGACGGCGTTGAGCCCGGCGACGCCGGTCGGCCGGTCCCGGTAGATCCATCGATCGATGCCCTGGTCGTCGACGACGACCTTCGGTGCGTAGTCAACCCACTTCTTCGGAACATGGCCGTCGAACATGTCGAGCGGCTCGACGACATGGTCGTCGATGCTCACCAGGATCAGGTCGTCGATGTTCACGTGACTCCTCGGTGTTCATGGGGCTGCGTTGGGGCTGCGCTCCACCGGTTCGAGATTGGAAAAGGTTCGAGATGATAAGTCTTCATTGAAGAGAATGTCACTCTCATACGTGTCATCGACCATACACCCCAGGTGCCCGGCTGGTCGACATATATGCGAGCAATGGTCGCAAATCCTGTTCGCGGATGGGCCTTGTCCGTTGATAGAAATAGGATTACCGTAATCGGAGAATCACATTTCCGTTCGCGGAGCCGCACGGCGACGCGGCGGCCCAACCACGACGGAGGCCGGTATGAGCGCACCACTACCCGTGGTCGGACAACGCGGACACCAGCCCGAGGCGCCGCACCGCGTCAGCTGGGAATTGACCCACGACCACGAAGAGTCGGAGGCGGTGTTCCCGTCCACGGCGGTGCGGGAACTCGGCACCGCGGAATGCCTGGGGCTCGTCGAGGAGTTCGACGCGATGGGCGTCGCGTACCTCGACATCGTCGGCGGCGAACCGATGGTCCGCACCGACTTCTGGCGCATCGTCGACGCCGCGAGCGCCCGGCGCATCGGTGTCGGTTTCCGCACCGACGGCCGCCGCCTCACCCCCGAGGCCGCTCGGCGGATCGCGGGTAACGGCTACGTCGACGTGCGCATCCGTCTCGACGGCGCGACCGAGGCCACCAACGATCCGGTCGGCGGCGCGGGGGCCTATCGCGCGGCCGTGCGCGCCATGGAATTGCTCTACTCCTCCGGTGTCTACGATTTCGCGGTCGACGTGGTTCTCACCGAGCGCAACAGGGGACAACTCGACGCGATGGCCGCCGTCGCCGACCTGTTCGGCGCGCGCCTGCGCACCTCGAGCGCCCGCCCACCCCGCCTGACCGGACGGCCGTGGTACGAACTCCGCCCCGGTGCCGGTCAGGAACTGGATGTGCGACGCCGTAAGCGTGAGTTCGGCGACGCGGCCGCCGACGATCACGGACAGCCGCCGGGCGGATGCGGCGCGGGCCGGAACGCCTGCCTGATCGACGCGACCGGGGACGTGTACGCGTGCCCGGTCGCCTCGCACGAGGCCCTGCTGGCCGGAAATATCGTCACCGCGAACGGTTTCGCCGCGCTCTGGCGGTACTCGCCGCTGTTCGAACACCTGCGCGGCGCGGAGAACGACGCGCTGTGCGTATCCTGCGGCGGACACCACCGCCACGAGGATGTCCTCGCGAGTGTCGGTCGGTCGGCATAGCGGCGCTCGGGTCACGGACCGGAAAGAAGGATCGGATGGTGGGGGCCGAATCCCGTACGACGGCCGAACGCGACGAGCCGGACCGCGAGCCGATGCGCCCCGGAGACCATCCGGTGGTCGGAACCTTCGGCGAGCAACGCAATCTCACGGCCGATCAGGTGGCCGCCGCCGTCGGCGTGCCCGCGGAGCGCGGCAGACGCTACCTGCGCGCGCTCGGCTACCCGCGGGTCGATGACGCCAGCGTCGATTTCGCGGCCTCCGACGTCGATCTGGTTCGTCTGGTCACCGGGTACGCCGACCGGGGCCTGGTGGACGAGACCGAGGCCCTGCACCTGGTCGGTGTACTGGCCAGGTCCATCTCCCAACTCGCTCGGCTACAAGCCGAGATCGTCGCGGGCCAGATGCTGCGGGCCCCGGAATCCCTCGACACCACCGCGGCGCTGGCCGAGCGGATTCCCGAGGTGCAGTGGATGCTCGGGCAACTGTGGCGACGCAGGCTAGAGGACGCGATGGACATGCTCGATCCCGGATCGGAAACCCCGCCGGGCCGCGACGCGGGCGTCGGCTTCGCCGATATCGTCGGATTCACCGAACTGAGTCGCGATCGCCGTGCCGCCGACCTGCTCAGGGTGGTGGCGCGATTCGAACATCGCAGCATCGACGTGGTGTCGGAATACGGTGGCAGCGTGGTGAAACTGCTCGGCGACGAAATCCTGTTCACCGCCGATTCCCCGGTGATCATCGCGGAGATCTGCACGCGCCTCACCCGGGCCTTCGCCGCCGACCCCGATATTCCGGGGCTGCGCGTCGGCGCGGCGTGGGGGCCGCTGCACCATCAACTCGGCGATATTTTCGGCAATACCGTCAATCTGGCCAGCAGACTCACCGCGCTCGCCGCGCCTGGCGGCGTCGTGATCGCCCCGGCGCTGGCCGCCGAATTGCGTGGGCACCCGGATTTCCGGTTGACGGATATGGCGTGCGCGGAGATCAGGGGGATCGGCACGCTCACCCCGGTGCTGCTGCACCGAGCGGTCGAGAACCGCGCTCCGGCACCGTGATCCGGTGCCGGAGCGCGGCAGCGCTCAGCTCAGGTACCGGACCAGATGCACCGCGACACAGGCGGGTTTCTCGGCGCCCTCCGCGGTGATGGTCACGGTGCGCTCGGCCTGCACGCCACCGGGCACGTCGGTCACCGAGGTCAGCGTGACCGTGCCGCGCACCCGGCTGCCGACGAGCACCGGGCTGATGAAGCGGACCTTGTCGAGCCCGTAGTTGATCGCCATGCGCGCCGAACCCACCGACATCAGTTGCTGGGTGATCGGGGCGAGCAGCGCCAGGGTGAGGAAGCCGTGCGCGATGGTCGCGCCGTAGGGTCCCCGCGCCGCGCGTTCGGCGTCGACGTGGATCCACTGCCGGTCGTCGGTCGCCTCGGCGAATCCGTCGATGCGCGACTGGTCGATCTCGAACCAGTCGCCGGTGCCGATCTCGGTGCCGACGGCTGCCCGCAGGGAATCGAAGTCGGGGAAGTCCGTCATGGGGATCGCTTTCTGCGCGAGAAGAATTCGGGGTACTACGTTGGTCGGCGCACCACCGGCGGTCCGACCGGCATCGCGAAAGCGGCGGCGCTGGAGCGGGGAGCGTGCTCACCCGCTCCGGCGCCGCCGTCGGTTCGCGCTTATCGCAGTTGGTTTTTCATTACTTTGCCGGTGGCGTTCAACGGCAGGGTGTCGAGGAATTGTATCGAGCGGGGGACTTTGAAGCCTGCCATGC
>NZ_QCYJ01000096.1 GCF_003123685.1 Nocardia aurea | reverse complement strand
GCATGCCCGCTCGCGCCCGGGCGAAGGCCGCGATCGGCACCGCCAGGGCGCGCCGAGCTCGCGGCACCGGAGGCGAGCCCGAGCCGGGTGCCGCCGGGCTGCCCGCGGGCAGCGCGGCGCTGCTGTTGCTGGCCGTGCTGGCCGTGCCGTGTGTGGTGGCCTCCGTGATGTGGCCGATCGCGTCCATCGGCATCACGGCGGTGTTCGTGGTGCTGACCAGGTCTCTCTGGGTGAGCCACTGGATGGTCAGGAAACGCGTGTCGCTGTGGCGGAGCGTGCTGCGGGTGGTGCTCTTCCCGTTCGCGCTCGCCGGGTCGGCCGTGACCGCGGCGGTCTGGCCGGGCGTGCCCGTCGCCGTGGCGGCGGGTGGAGCGCTCTGGATCACCGGCGGCGGTCAGATCGCCTCCGACTGGTGGCAGCAGCCGGCGCCGGTCACCGCGGCGGCTGTGGTGTTCGGCATGCTGTGCGGCGGCGTCACCGGCCGGGAGATCGAGCGGGTCGGTGCCAGGCTGCCGGAGCTGCGCCGCGAGGGGCTGCGCGCGCTTGCCGTGCTGGGCGGGTTCGTCGCCCTGTGCGCGGCGGCCGTACGCGCGATCGCCCTACTCCTCTGAGGCCGGGCCGCTCCGAGGCGCCGCCCGTCAGCCCTGAGCGCCGTCGCGCCGGGAGAAGCGGTTGAAGATGCGCTCGCCCGCGTTCACCGCGCCCTCGGCCACGTCGCGCAGCACGCCGATGAACGGGTCCTGCGATTGCGACCACGCCGTGCGGTAGGACTCGGCCGCCGCCTTGACCTCGTCGGTGACCCTGGCGCTGGCGTCGTCCTCCCGGCGCGGGTAGTCGCCGCCGAGGATGCGTTCGTACTCGCCGCTGCGCTGCCACTTGTCGAGCTCGGCCACGCGCACCACGGCGAACGGGTGGGTGGTGCCGAGCAGGTTGAGGACCTTGAGGAAGCCGTCGCGGAGGTCGCCCGCGGTGTCGTACTCCTGGTACTGCTCCAGGAACGCCTCGATGTTCATCTCGTGGGTGTAGGCGCCGCCGGCGAGCTTCATCAGCGCGCGCTTGGCCGCCTCCGGGTCCTGGCCGGTGAGCAGGCCGCCGCGGTCGGAGGAGAGCTCGGACTTGCGGTACCACTCCTCGAGGCCCGCGACGATCGCGCGCAGGCCGATGTAGCCGAGCGGGATCCAGGCGACGCGGGTGGCGAGGCGGGTGAGGATGTCGAGCATCGTCCGGTAGACCGCGTGCCCCGACAGGATGTGCGAGGTCTCGTGGCCGATGACGAAGCGCTGCTCCTCCTCGTTCATGAGGTTGAGCAGGCCGGTGGTCACGACGATGAAGGGGTCGTCGAAGCCGATCGCCTTCGCCTGCACCTGGGGGTCCTGCTGGATGTAGATCTCGGGGATCCGGTGGAGGTCGAGGGTGTAGGCGGCGTCGCGGCCCATGTCGTACAGGGAGCGGAACTGGGTCTCGCTCACGCGCACGGCCGACGCGAGGTACATCAGGCGCAGCCGTCGTTCGCTGATGAGGCCGGACATCTGCTTCAGGACTGTGTCGAACCCACTCAACTTTCGCAGAGCGACCAGGGCGGACCGGTCTGCGGGGTGTTCGTAGGCACGGGAGGAGATGCCGGGTAGTTGGACGCGGTTGCGGTCCGGGGTGGTCGTCATGCCCGGCATGCTACGTCGGCATCGGGAGGGATGCGCGGCCATCGTGGAGGGGGGTGCCATCATGTTGGGGGAGGGGATCCACGTAAGGTCCGTTTCATGATGAATGCCCCAGGTGTCCATGGGAAAAGGCGTGTGGGTGTTATGGGAGGCACCTTCGACCCCATCCACCACGGTCACCTGGTGG
>NZ_QCYJ01000044.1 GCF_003123685.1 Nocardia aurea | reverse complement strand
AGGGGTTCCTGGCGCGGCAGGTCCCGCGGTGGCTGGCCGAGCTCGACTCGTACGGCCGGCTCGGCGGCTATCCCGGCCCCGACATCCCGGGGCTCGGCGACACGGCCGCGTGGCTGGAGCGCAACCTGCCCGGGACGTTCACGCCGGGCGTCATGCACGGCGACTACCACCTCGCGAACCTCATGTTCGCCCACGACGGCCCGCGGGTGGCGGCGATCGTGGACTGGGAGATGTCCACCATCGGCGACCCCTTGCTGGACCTGGGCTGGCTGCTGGCCACCTGGCCCATGAACGCGGGCCACGTGCCCGGACTGGCGTCTCCCGCCGAGATCGTCGGCTACTACGCGGCGGTGTCCGAGCGCGACGTGTCGGCCGTCGACTGGTACGCCGTCATGGCCTGCTTCAAGCTGGGCATCGTGCTTGAGGGCACCCATGCCCGCGCCTGCGCCGGGCGGGCGCCGCGCGACATCGGCGACCGGCTCCACGCCACCACGCTGGACCTGTTCGCCAGGGCGCAGCAGATCATCCGGGGTGGCGTCGGCCAAGCCTGACCTCTCGGCGTGCCCGCCCGACCGCTCCGCGTGCCCGCCCGACCGCTCGGCGGGCCTGCCCGGCCGCGCCAGGTTCCGGTCCTGTCGGTTCGCAGACCACTCGCACCGAATGTGGTGATTTTTCGCGAAACGAGCGCGTATGTCCCTGTGAGCCGTACAATTGCGCGCAATTGCTCTACGCGTTGGGGGAAGGACTGTCCATGCGCATGCGGTTCCTCGGCTCCACCTCGGAGGCGGGCGCCTGCCCCACCTTGTACGAGACCGACCGCGGGACCATCGTGGTGCAGGGGCTCCAGCTCACCGACCCGGAGGCGCTCGCGGACCTGCGTCACGCGCTCGACGGCGAGACGGCGGTGGAGGTGCCCCGCGAGCTCATCACCGAGATCGCCCGCCGCGTGCTGCCCGGCGGCGGTCCAGCAAGCGCTTACCCGGCCTCGGCTGACACATCAGCCACTGGTTGATCACAATTGCACTCGCCTCTGGCATGACCCTTGCCCGCCGGTCTAGCCTCTTGCGGCGTGACGTCCTTTCAGCAGGCGCGCGTCGACCTCGGCAGCCAGCTCCGCTCGCTGCGCGAGGCCGCCCACCTGTCGGGCAAGGACCTGGCCGAACGGCTGCACTGGCAGCCGTCCAAGGTCTCCCGCCTGGAGAACGCCAGGCAGACGGCGACGGAGGACGACGTCGTCGTGTGGGCGCAGGCCGTACAGGCCCCTCCCGAGACGGCGGACGAGCTGATCCGGCAGGCCATCGCGCTGCTCGAACGGCATGACGACTGGAAGCAGCGTCACCGCAGCGGCCTGGCCGCGCTCCAGGAGGACATCCGCGACCTGGAGGCGCGCACCAGGCTGTTCCGGGTCTTCGAGCCGAACATCGTGGTCGGCCTGCTGCAGACCGCCGAATACTCCAGGCACGTGTTCCGCAAGGTCAAGCGCCTCTACAGCGCGCCCGAACAGATCGACGCGGCCGTCCGCGTGCGGATGCAGCGGCAGGAGATCCTCTACGACCGGAGCCGCACGTTCAGGTTCGTGCTGCCGGAGTCGGCGCTGCGCACCCGGCTCGCCCCGATCGACGTCATGCGCGGCCAGCTCGACCGGCTCATCGCGGTCAGCACGCTGCCGAACGTGGAGTTCGGCGTCATCCCCTTCGCCGCCGAGCTGCCGTCGGCCCCGATCAACGGCTTCTGGATCTACAACGAGGCCATGGTGGGCGTCGCCACCATGACGAAGGACCTGGTGCTGCGCGACCCCGACGACGTCGCGTTCTACGTGCGCGCCTTCGACGACTACGCGAAAGCGGCCGTGTTCGACGAGGCCGGGAGGGACGTCATCA
>NZ_QCYJ01000173.1 GCF_003123685.1 Nocardia aurea | reverse complement strand
CGCGCCTCGGCCGCCAGCGGCGGCTCGACGGTCACGCCGACGCCGACCGGGGTGCCGATGCCCGTGCAGGTGCGGGGCTCCGCGAGGCCGCACCCGGTCAGGGCGGCGGACGCGGCGAGGATCACGACGAGTCGGTTCACGTATGTACGACGTGAGCCGGGCGGGGGCCGGTTCAGGGGTACGCGTGATCGGTCGTCCTGGGTCAGTTCCGTCCGCCGGGGTTCTTGCCGTCGTAGCCGAGCAGCCGCATGGCCGTGTCGGGGTCCATGGCGGCGGCCAGCAACTGGGCGCGGGCGTGGGCCTCGTCGCGTTCGCGCTCGGCCTTGGCCTGGGCCGAGCGCAGCCCCTTGACGGCGACCACCGCGAGTCCGGCGCCGACGATCGCGGCGACCACGACGACGAACAGCACGAGGAGCAGCCACGGCGAGGCGACGCCGCCGGCCACCGGGGCGGTGCCGGCCGGCGTGGCCATCCCCGTCACGGCCAGCCCGGCGATGAGGGCGAGCGCCACGAGCACGAGCAGGCTCGCGATCACCACCCACACCCGCGGGCTGCGCGGCGGCGGGGGCTGCTCGGACGGCGCCTGGTGATACGCGGGAGCGGATTCGGGCGCCCAGGGCATCACGAACTCGGGACGCACCGGCTGCCCGGCCTGCTCGGGCTGCGCGACCGGCTGGGACTGCGCGACCGGCGGGGGCTCCACGCCCTGCGCGCCCAGCGCGGCGCTCACCTGGCCTGGGCCGGTGACCACCTCGACGGCCATCGTGGGCGGGCCTGATGCCGCCGCGAGCGGCCCCGGCGCGTGGACGGCCGGAAGAGCCTGCTCGGCCTGCGGTCCCGGCAGCTCCCGCTCGATCCGGCTGTGCTCCTTGTGCGCCCTGGCCGCGTCGCGGTGGTACTCCTCCAGGTCCTGGTACAGCTCCTCGGAGGCGTAGACGGTGCCGTCGACGATCGGCCCCGGAGACCGCTCGATGATGGCCACCACGTCGTCGCCGTTGAGCGTCTTGTGGGTCTCCAGCGCGTGAGCCAGGCAGAGCACGTCGCGGCGGTGCTCCTGCAGCAGCCGTTCGGTCTTCTCCAGCAGCCGGACCAGGTTGAACTCGATCCGCTCCCCCAGCACGTCGGGCGCCAGCTCGGCCTGTTCCCTGCGCGGCTCCCTGTCGGTGATGCCGATGGCGCCGCCGCCGGCCCCGCCGCCGCGCCTGGGCAGGGCCTTGCCGCCCCCCATGATCTCCAGCTCCTGGAGGGCGGGCAGCGAGGTGACGCCGGAGCCCATCCCCCAGTACGACTCCATGAGAGCGGTCAGGTAGGTGGCCGAGTGGAGGTCGCCGGACACGCCGGACGAGTTGTCCTCGCTGAAGAACATCCGCTCGCCCGCCAGCGAGGCCAGAGAGACCATGATGTCGGCCTCGTACTCGGACTTCCACCGGGTGAACTGGTCCTCGGGCTTGATCGAGGCGACCATGCCGAGGTAGTCGGCGCCCTTCTCGATGGTGGCGATGTCGATCTCGAGGTGGAAGCGGGTCACGTACGCGACCACCGCGTGGCAGGCCTCGTGCACGGCCACGGCGTGCCGTTCGCGCTCGATGTACTCGACGTCCTCGGGCGGGCCGAGCTGCTTGAGCCGCTTGGCGCGCAGCACGTCCGACCAGGTGATGGTCTCGCGCCCGTCGCGGATGGCGGTGATGAGCGACTCGTTGACCAGGTCCTTGATCGTGGCGCCGGTCGCGTACGGGGTGATCGTGGCGAGCTTGTCGATCTGCTGGGCGGTGAGCTGGTGGTCGACCTTGTCGAAGTAGCCCTGGTACGTCCGCAGCCGCCCGGCCTTGGACGGGTAGCCGACCTTGTAGATGCGGTCGATGCGGCCGGGCCGCAGCAGTGCCTCGTCGAGCGCGTCGGGCCGGTTGGTGGCCATCATGACGAGGATGCGGTACCTGGGCGGCGGCTTGGGGCGCATCCCGAGCAGCCT
>NZ_QCYJ01000180.1 GCF_003123685.1 Nocardia aurea | reverse complement strand
ACTACTCCGTCACCCACCCCGGCCGGGTCGAGTGGGTCCAGCCGCAGGCCGGCAGGCTCTTCCGGCTCGTCGCCGAGGACCGCGACCCCGGCGACGTCGAGGGCGGCCAGGCCAAGGTGTCCCGCTCGGAGGTGCACGTCGAGGTCCGCAACGGCACCTACCGCGTGGGCCTCGGGACCCAGATCGCGGCCCTGCTCGAACAGCGCGGCTACCACGTCACCAAGGTGGGCGACACGACTGTCAAGCCGTACGGGAAGACCTCGATCCTCTACTCCCCCAACGGCGAGACCCGCGTGCCCACCCTCGCCAAGGACGTGATAACCGCGACACCCAGGTCGGTGCCGCAGGCCCGTACCAGCCGGCTGGTGCTGGTCATCGGCGACGACTGGAGCGGGCTGAAGGCGGCACGCGCCGACGACCCTGAGGCGATCACCGAGGCGATCGACGGCTTCGCCGCCACCCACGACACCTGCGCCGCCACCTGACCCCGCCGCGCGCGGGGTCCGGCCGGAGCTAGGCCGTGAACAGTGACAGCGCGGCGAGCGCGTCCACGACCTGCCGGGCGTCGGGCGTGCTCGCCGGATCGAGCAGCCATTGGATCATGAGGCCGTCGGAGACGGCGATCAGCACGGAGACCAGCACCTCCGGCTGGACCGGCAGCTCGAACCCCAGCTCGGCACCGGTCCGGCCGATCATGTCGACGCCGGCCTGGCGCGCCCTGGCGTACGCGCCCGCCAGCTTCTCGCGCAGCACGGTCTCGCGCAGCGCCGCCGGGTAGCCCTCGACGCAGACGACGAGCTGGGGCCGCAGTTCGTCGAACACGTCGACCAGCGCCACCATGGCCCGCTCCAGCATCTCCCGCGGCGTGCCCGGCCCGGCGGTGCCGAAGATCGCCTCCTCGACCCGCCGGGTCCACGCGTCGAAGCAGCCGGCGATGGCCTCGTTCAGCAGGGCGTCCTTGCCGCCGAAGTGGTAGCCGATGGACGCCAGGTTGGTGCCCGAGGCCGCGACCAGGTCACGCGCGGTCGTGCGGGCGTAGCCCTTCTCCTGCAGGCAGCTCACCGCTCCGGCGAGGAGCCGCTCCCGGTATCCGCCGGCTTGTGTTGTCTGTGGCACGTGACCATGATACAGATGTATACGAACGTGTATGACGTACGTATATATCAATTGGAGGCACGAACATGCTCCCTCCCGGACCTCGGGCGCCGTCACCTGTGCAGACGGCATGGTTCCTGGCCGACCCCGTGCGCCTTCTCGAGAAGTGCCACCGCAGGTACGGCCCGATCTTCACCATGCGCTTCTTCGGCTTCCCGCCCGAGGTGTACGTGGCCACCGGCGAGCTGGCCGAGCAGGTCTACAAGACCGACCAGGGCGGCGGCAGGGCCGGCCAGGCCCGGGGCGACTTCCTCGAACCCGTGGTCGGCGTGCACTCGGTGCTCACGCTGGACGGCGACCCGTGGTGGCAGCACCGCAAACTGCTCAACCCGCCGCTGCGCGCCCGGCAGGTGGCCGGTTACCACGACGAGATCACTGAGATCACCGTCGAGCGGATCTCCACCTGGCCGCTCGACCGGCCCTTCACGCTGCGCTCCCGCATGCAGGAGATCACGCTGGAGGTGATCCTCCGGCTGGTCTTCGGCGTCCGCGACACGGAACTCCTCGGCAGCCTGCGCGTGCTGCTGCCCCGCCTGATGGAGCTCGGGAGCTCCGAGACCATCGCGATGACACCGCCCGGGGTGCGCCGGGTGATGGGGCGCGTGCCGTTCCTGCCGTACGGGAGGTTCCTGGGGGTGCGCGCGGCCGTGGACGCGATCCTGTACGGCGAGATAGCCCGCCGCCGCGCCGCTCCCGGCGGCACCGACGTGCTCGGGAGGCTGCTGGAGACCGAGCTCGACGACCAGGAGATCCGCGACGAGCTCATCACGCTGCTCCTGGCCGGCCACGAGACGACGGCCACCGGTCTCGCCTGGGCGTTCGAGCGGCTGCTCCGCACGCCGGACGTGCTCGAACGCCTGCCGGACGACGAAGCCTACCTCGACGCGGTGATCAAAGAGGTCCTGCGCGTCCGGCCGGTGGTGTACGAGGCGCCGAGGCTGCTCGACGCCCCGCTGCGGCTGGGCTCGTACGAGGTGCCGGCCGGATGGTACGCCGGGCCGAGCATCCCGCTGGTGCACCACGACCCCGAGGCGTTCCCCTCACCGGAGGAGTTCAGGCCGGAACGGTTCCTCGAAGGCGGGCACAACAGGTCATGGATGCCGTTCGGCGGCGGCAGGCGCTTCTGCGTCGGAGCGCAGCTGGCCCTGCTGGAGATGCGCGTGATCATCCGCGAGGTGCTGCACCGCCTCGAACTCACCGTGGCGGATCAGGCCCCGGAGGCCAGGCGGCTCACTGGCGTGACGCTCGCACCCGCGAAGGGGGCACGCGTCACCGCGCGGGCTCGGACTCCTGTTCGGAGCCCGTAGCCGGGTGCATGTCGTCGGGCTCCGAGTCGACCCCGAGCTCCTCGCGCAGCCGGTCATAGTCAATGGTGTGGCTGGCGTACTTCATCTGGCGAGCAGCCCTAGTCTGCTTCGCCTTGGCTCTTCCTCGGCCCATGGCTACTCCCTAGTCCCCGCTGTCATCCTAGCCAACAACGTTACGACTTGAAGAATTATGCAACTGCACTCGATTAGTCTGGTCACTATGCACGTGGAGGTCCACCAGGCCAAGGCCGACTTCTTCCGAACTCTCGGCCACCCCGCTCGCATCAGGGTGCTGGAGCTTCTCCAGGAAGGACCACTTCCCGTCCGGGATCTGCTCGCCCAGATCGACATCGAGGCGTCGAGCCTCTCCCAGCAGCTGGCGGTGCTGCGCAGGGCAGGGATCGTGAGCGCCATCCGCGAGGGGAGCACCGTCGTCTACACGCTGGCCACTCCAGAGCTCGCCCAGCTGCTCGGCACCGCCCGGCGCATCCTCACCGACATGCTGGTCGACCAGGGCGAGCTCCTGGCAGAGCTACGAGCCGAAGTCACCTAGCGGCACGGGCCCGGAGGTCCGTTAGGCTCTGGCCCATGGTCTCCGAGCTGTTCGATCCCAAGGCATGGCAGGCGGTCGAGGGATTCGACTTCACCGACATCACCTACCACCGGGCGGTCGACCAGGGCACGGTCCGCATCGCCTTCGACCGCCCGGAGGTGCGCAACGCCTTCCGGCCGCAGACGGTCGACGAGCTCTACCGGGCGCTCGACCATGCTCGCCAGACCACCGACGTCGGCTGCGTGCTGCTGACCGGCAACGGCCCGTCGCCCAAGGACGGCGGCTGGGCGTTCTGCTCCGGTGGCGACCAGCGGATCAGGGGCAAGGACGGCTACCAGTACGCCGACGGCTCCCCCTCGACCGGCCGCCTCCACATCCTGGAGGTGCAGCGGCTGATCCGGTTCATGCCCAAGGTCGTCATCTGCGTGGTGCCGGGCTGGGCGGCCGGCGGCGGGCACAGCCTGCACGTGGTGGCCGACCTCACGCTGGCCAGCGAGGAGCACGCCCGCTTCAAGCAGACGGACGCCGACGTGGCGAGCTTCGACGGCGGCTTCGGCTCCGCCTACCTGGCGCGCCAGGTCGGGCAGAAGTTCGCCCGCGAGATCTTCTTCCTCGGCGACACCTACTCGGCCGCCGACGCCCACCGCATGGGCATGGTCAACGCGGTGGTGCCGCACGCCGAGCTGGAGTCCACGGCCCTGGAGTGGTCACGCAAGATCAACGGCAAGTCGCCCACGGCTCAGCGGATGCTGAAGTTCGCCTTCAATATGATCGACGACGGGCTCGTGGGCCAGCAGGTCTTCGCCGGGGAGGCCACGCGGCTGGCGTACATGACGGACGAGGCCGCCGAGGGCCGCGACTCGTTCCTGGAGAAGCGGGCTCCAGACTGGTCGCCGTTCCCCTGGCACTACTGACCCCCGAACACCGCTGCCCCCCGGACACGGCTGACCGCTGAACACCGCGCCGCCGACGCGACCGCCCAGTCGATCATCGACGCCGCCGCCCCGCAGGGGATCGTCGCCGTGGGCTGATCCCGTTCATGACGGATGGAATGCCGCAACGGGGACCCGTGGTTGTTGTTGTTCAAACTTCAATCACGACTCCAGGGGGTCGTCATGGAACTCCTCTTCATGGTCATCATGGTTCTCCTCCTCGGCGCTGGGCTGACGCCGCGGTGTCCGCGCTGGTGCTGAGCGGCATCAGGGACCGCCAGTGGCCGGTGCTGTGGCGGCGCCGTGTCGTCTACCGGGGCTTCCTGCCGCGCTGAGCAGTCCGCACCCCGCGCTGAGCAGTCCGCGGCGGCGTGGCCGGAACGCCGTGGCGGGGCTCAGACGGCGAGGCCGCGCAGGAAGCGCCGGACGAGGGAGGCGATCTCCGGGAGGTGCGTCTCCAGAGCGAAGTGGCCGGTGTCCAGCAGGTGGACTTCGGCGTTCTTCACGTCACGGGCGAACGCCAGCGCCCCTTCCGGCCCGAAGATCTCGTCGTGCCGCCCCCAGACGGCGAGCACGGGAGGCTGGTGGATACGCAGGTAGTCATGCCACACCGGGTATCTCTCGACGTTCGTGCGGTAGTCGAGGAACAGCGCGAGCTGGATGTCGTGGTTGCCCGGCCGGTCGAGCAGGGCCTGGTCGAGCGCCTCCTTGTCGGGGTTGACGAGGGAGGCGTCGCTTACGCCGTGGCTGTACTGCCAGTGGGTGGCCTCCCGGGTGTAGAGGGTGCGCAGCGGCTCGACGTTCTGGGCCGAGGGGTCGGCCCACGCCTTGCGGAGCACCTCCCAGAACGGGGTCAGCCCGTCCTCGTAGGCGTTGCCGTTCTGCGTGATGATGCCGGTGATCCGATCCGGATGGCGGACGGCGAGCCGGAATCCGACCGGCGAGCCGTAGTCGTGCACGTAGACGGCGTACCGGCGGACCCCGAGCGAGTCGACCAGCCGGTCGACCACGTCGGCCAGACGGTCGAACGTGTAGTCCCACTCGTCGGCGGCCGGCGCGGAGCTGTGCCCGAACCCCGGGTAGTCGGGTGCGATCAGGTGGAACTCGTCGGCCAGGTCGGCGATCAGCTCCTGGTACGCGATCGACGAGGTCGGGAACCCGTGGAGCAGGACGAGCGCAGGCGCTGACGGGTCGCCCGCCTCGCGGTAGAAGACGTCCAGCCCGTCGATCACCACGGTCCGGTAGTGAATGGTCACGGCCTTAACCTCCTAAATTGGCTTTGATGGTTAAGTGGTAACATGGCGAGCACTAACCAGTCAAACTGCTTTTAGGGGTTAAGCGTGCGAGTCCGGCCGCTCCGTGGTGAGCCCGTGGCGTTGGACCTGGTCAACACCGTGTGGAGGGAGCACGGTGAGCCGGTCGACCAGTTAGATGACCTCGAAGCCGTGCGCGCCTGGCTCGACGAGCACGGCCTGCCCGGCGATGACGACCTCGAAGGGGTGCGCGACCGGCTCCGGCAGGCCCGCGACGCTCTGCGCGCCGCGCTCGAAGAGGGGGATTTCCGCCGGCTCAACGCCGTGCTCGGCCATGGCGCCACCCGGCCGATGATGCGCGGCGCCGAGCCGTACGACGTGGTGGTCGTGGAGGATCCGGCGTGGCACGCGGCCTGGGCGGCGACGGCCGCGTTCGCGCGCCTGATAGGCGAGCGGCCCGAGCGGGTGCGCAAGTGCGCGCACCCCGACTGCGTGCTCTGGTTCCTCGACGCCAGCAAGAACGGCACCCGCCGCTGGTGCTCCATGGAGGGGTGCGGCAACCGGGCCAAGGTTGGCCGGTTCAACCGACGCCAGAAGCCCGCCGGCTGATCGCACGCGAAACCCGCCCGCGTCGCCCGCTCACCTGCGCTGTCACTCGACGAGGAGGGCGTACTGGGCGGCGTAACGGCCGAGGCGCTCCACCGACCGCTCGCCCCGCACCACCTCGATGCCCAGCTCCGGCGCCTTGGCGTGCTCGACCAGGGTGATGATCCGCCCGCGGTCCTCGACCAGTTCCAGCGAGACGTCCACCGCCACGCCGCCCGCCCCGTCGAGCGTGCCGTCTCAACCATGGTTGAGGTCAAGGTTTCACGTTAAACATCGTCCGATCCGTCGGCGGTCAGCATGGCGGTGGCGGCGCGCTGGGTGGCGGTGGCCCGGGTGAGGAAGTCGAGGACCAGTTCCAGTTGCTCGTCGGTGTAGCCCTCGTACAGCTCGGCCAGCCCTCGCACCAGCGGCTCGAACAGCTCGGCGAACCCCGCCAGCCGCTCGAAGTTGATCTCCACGATGACCCGCCGCCGGTCCTTCGCATCGCGCACGCGGCGCACCAGCCACTTGCGCTCAAGCCGGTCGATCAGCCCGCTCACCGAGGCCGGCGCCAGCCCCGTGTGCTGCGAGATCTCCCCCGCCGTCAGCGGCCCGAGCCGCTGGAGCAGGTCGAGCGCCTTCTCCTCGGTCATGCCGAGGCCGATCCGCTCGCCCATGGCCGTGTGGTACATGACGGCGGCGTTGCTGTTGTCCCGGCCGGCTTCGCCCAGCGCCTCCAGCAAATTCTTTCGGTGCTCCGAAATACCTCTGGACACGACTCCTCCTCGCGCCATATATTTCTTTCGACCGAACGAAAGGTATCACGATGAAGGCTCTGATCATAGGTTGCGGCATCGGCGGCCCGGCGACGGCGATGGCCCTGCAGCGGGCGGGCATCGAGGCCGAGGTCTTCGAGGCTTACCCGGCGTCCGCCGAGGGCGTTGGCGCGTTCCTCAACGTCGCCTCGAACGGCCTTGACGCGCTGCGCGTGCTCGGCGCCCACCGGAAGGTGATGGCCGCCGGCATCCCCACCCCGCACATGGTGATGTGGAGCGGCACCGGCAAGCGCCTGGGCGAGGTGGCGAACGGGCTCGCGCTGGAGGACGGCACGGTCAGCCACACGATCCTGCGCTCCGACCTCTACCGCGTCGTCCGCGACGAGGCCGTCTCCCGCGGGGTCCCCATCACGTACGGCAAGCGCCTGGTGGACTTCGAGGACACCGGGGACAAGGTGGTGGCCCGGTTCGAGGACGGCGGCGAGGCGGTGGGCGACATCCTGATCGCCGCCGACGGAGTCCGCTCGCGCATCCGGCACCTCCTCGACCCGCAGGCGCCGGAACCGCGCTACAGCGGCCTCTACAGCCTGGGCGGCATCGTCCACGACGCGGGCTTCGCCGGTGAGCCCGGCGTGTACAACATGATCTTCGGTAAGCGGGCCTTCTTCGGCTACACCGTGACGCGGACCGGCGACGCCTGGTGGTTCGCCAACCTCCCGCGCGCCCTCGGGGATGTGCCCGCGGACTGGAAGCCGGTGCTGCTGGAGGCGTTCGCCGACGACGCCGGGAGCGCGGCGGAGCTGATCGAGCGCAGCCGTGTGGACGGCGGGCTGCCGGTCCACGACCTGCCGCCGGTGCCGACCTGGCATCGCGGCAGGGTCGTGCTGACGGGCGACGCCGCCCACGCCACGTCTCCCAGCGCCGGGCAGGGCGCGTCGCTGGCGATCGAAGACGGGATCGTGCTGGCCAGGTGCCTGCGCGACTCCGCCGGCCACCGGGAGGCGTTCGAGCGGTTCGAGGCCGAGCGGCGCGGCAGGGTGGAGCGCGTCGTGGCCTACTCCCGGACGATCAGCAACGGCAAGGCCGCGGGGCCGGTGGCCCGGGTGTTCCGCGACCTGGCGCTGCCGTTCTTCCTGAAGAAGACCGCCAGCCAGGAGTCACTGGCCTGGATGTACCGCCACCATGTCGCACTCTGAGAGCACCCGCGACAGCACCTGCGAGAGCACCAAAGCAAGCACCAACGCGAGCACGTGTTACAGCTCCTGCGACAGCACCTGTGACGCCCGCGACACCGCCGGCGCGCTCGCCGGCACCAGGGGCAGCCGCACGTCAGGCGCCGGGATCAGGCCCCTGGCGTGCAGCACCCCCTTGATGACGGTGGGGTTCGGCTCGGCGAAGAGCGCCACCGAGAGCCTGGCCAGCCGGTGTCCGAGCTCCCTGGCCCGGCGGACGTCGCCCGCCCGCCACGCCCCGGCCAGCTCGGCGAACCGGCCGGTGGCCAGGTGCGCGGAGGCCAGGATGCCGCCGGAGGCGCCCAGCGCGAGCAGCGGAGACACGAACACGTCGTCGCCGCCCAGCACGGCGAAGCCCTCCGGCAGGTCGCCCAGCAGGTCCACGGCGTCCTGGTCGACGCCGCCCGCGGCGTACTTCACCCCGGCGACCATCGGGTGCCCGCCCAGGTGACGCAGCGTGGCGGCGCTCACCGGCTGCCCCGTGCGGTAGGGGATGTGGTAGATCACCAGCGGCACCGGCGTCTCCTCGGCCAGCGTCTCGAAGTACGCGACGACGCCCGCCTCCGAGGGCCGCAGGAAGTAGGGCACGGTCACCAGCGCCGCCGTGACGTCCGGCGGCAGCTCACTCAGCGCCGCGAGGACCGACCGCGGCTCGTTGCCGGTGACGCCGACCGTCAGCGGCGCCTCCCGGTCCCGGCAGACCCGCGCGCACACCTCGATCACCCGAGCCCGCTCCTCGGGGGACAGCGCCGCGACCTCCCCGGTGGTGCCCAGCGCCACCAGCCCCGAGGCGCCCTCGTCGAGCACGTGCCCGGCGAGCTTCTCCACCGCGTCGAGCGCCACCTCTCCGGTGGCGGTGAACGGCGTGACCAGAGGTACGTGGATTCCCTTCAGCATGCTTCGAGCCTGTAGTCGAAAGACCCGTTAGGTCCAGCTCGGATTCCTGCGGTTGAGCTTAAGCTTTACTGATGCTCGATCCACGCAAGCTCCGGCTCCTCCGCGAACTGGCCAGGCGCGGCACCATCGCGGCCGTGGCCGAGGCCGTGACCTTCACCCCGTCGGCGGTCTCCCAGCAGCTCGGCGCGCTGGAGAGGGAGGCGGGTGTGCCGCTCCTCGAACGCACCGGCCGGACGGTCACCCTGACGCCCGCCGGCCACCTGCTGGTGGAGCACGCGCAGGCCGTACTCGAACAACTGGAGCGCGCGTCGGCGGCGCTCGCCGCGGTGCGCGGGGAGCCGTCCGGGCCGCTGCGGATCGGCGCGTTCCCGACGGCGGCCCGCGTGCTGATGCCGCCCGCGCTGGCCGAATTGGCGCGTGCCCACCCCGCGCTGGAGCCGATGGTGGCCGAGATCGACCCGGCCGACGTCTCCGGCGCGCTGCGGGCGGGCGAACTGGACGTCGCCCTGGTCCACGAGTACGACTTCGTGCCGCCGGTCACCGACGCCTCGCTGGCCACCGAGCCGCTGTTCGGCGAGCCCATGTACCTGACCGGCCGCGCGACCGTCGCCGACGCCCGCGACGACCCCTGGATCATGAACAAGCCGGGCAC
>NZ_QCYJ01000106.1 GCF_003123685.1 Nocardia aurea | reverse complement strand
CGAGATCCCGTACGGGGACAGCAGCCTGCCGGGCCTGTTCGTCCGGGCCGAAGGAGTGAGCGGCAGGGCACCGTGCATGGTGCACTACAACGGCCTGGACAGCACCAAAGAGATGATCTACGGCTCCGGCATCGCCCACGAGCTGGCCAGGCGCGGCATCTCCAGCCTCATCGTCGACCACCCCGGCAGCGGCGAAGCGCTCCGGTTGCGCGGCCTGACCGGGCGGCACGACAGCGAGCACTGGTCCGCCGCCTGCGTCGACTGGCTGGAGCAGCGCGACGACGTCGACCGGGCGCGCATCGGCGTCATGGCCTGGTCGCTCGGCGGCTACTACGCTCCCCGCGCGGCCGCCTTCGAGAAGCGCTTCAGCCTCTGCGTCGCCTGGGGCGCCAACTACAACTGGGGCGAGCTCCAGAAGCGCCGGCTCGCCCGCGAGGGAGACCGGCCCGTCCCGCACTACTGGGACCACGTTCAGTGGGTCTTCGGCAAGCAGACCCTGGAGGAGTTCCTGGAGTTCGCCCCGAACATGAGCCTCGTCGGCGTCACCGATCAGATCACCGTGCCGTTCCTGATCACCCACGGCGTCAACGACCGGCAGATTCCCCGCGAATACGCCATCGCCCAGTACGAGACCGCCGTCAACAGCCCCAAACGCGAGCTCAAGTGGTTCACCGAGCGCGAAGGTGGCGTCGAACACGTCAGTGCCGACAACCTGCCCGCCGCCACCGGCTTCATCGCCGACTGGATCGCCGACACCATCTGACCTACTGGTTACTGCCGGGATGTCACGCGAAGGGGCTCACCGCTCGACGGCGAGTTTCACTCCCAGCCCGATGAAGACGCCACCGGTCGCCACGTCGATCCGGCGGCGCGCGGCCCGCCGGCGGCGCAGCCATCCCCCGATCCGCCCCGCGAGCACGCCCACCGTGCCGTCCACCAGGAACTCCAGCAGGATCAGGATCGCGCCGAGGATCGCGAACTGCAGCCACACCTGCCCCAGCCGCGGCTCGATGAACTGCGGGAGGAAGGCGATCGTGAACGTGACCATCTTCGGGTTGAGCAGGTTGGTCAGGAAGCCGCTGAGATAAGCCCGCCGACCCGGCATCCCCCCACCCGCCGCGGGCGGCTCGGCCTCAGCGTCGTTGCGACGGCGGATCATCCGCACGCCGAGGTAGATCAGGTAGGCTCCGCCGATGATCCGCACCACCGTGAACGCGACCGGCGCCGCTTCGAACAGCGCCGCCAGCCCGGCGGCCGCCACGGCCACATGGATGGCCTCGCTCGTCGCCACCCCGGCCGTGGCCAACAGCCCGCCGCGCATCCCGCACCCCAGAACGAACAGCATGTCAGGCCCCGGAGTGATCATTGCGATCGCCGTGGTCAGGACGAACAGAACAAACAGCTTCAGATCTACCGGCATCCCCCGATCGTGCCACGAAGGGCGTCGAGAAGACGATCCTCAGCGGCCCCTCATCCCCCGGCGAATCACGGCTAGCATGCTCCCTCACCGTCAGAACAGGAGGCACGACATGACCGAACCGGTGAAGGGACCCGCCAGTTACTTCCCCTCGATCGAGAAGAAGTACGGCCGCCCGATCGCGGAGTGGAAGGACCTGATCCGCTCCTCGCCCCTGACCAAGCACTCCGAGCTCGTCTCCTGGCTCAAGACCGAGCACGGACTGGGGCACGGCCACGCCACCGCGCTCGTCGCGCACACCCTCGCCGAGGACAGCGGCGACTGAGCTCCCGGACGACCACACGAATTGTTCTTATTGGAGATCAAGGCCAGCCGCGCCCGCGCCCCAGGCATCACCACCAGTAGCGTGCCGTAGTCGGCCTTGCCACTTGTGGGCCTCAGGACTTGATCGGCGCTCCGTCGTCTCCTCCTGCCTGACGCGGGCGCCTCCCGGCCCGGGCGCGGTGAGGTGGTCCGGGACGCTTCGGCCCGGACCACCTCATTGAGTGGACGCGAGAGGTGGGTGCCCGATCA
>NZ_QCYJ01000043.1 GCF_003123685.1 Nocardia aurea | reverse complement strand
GATCTCGCGTGCGGTCGCCGGGGCGACGAACGCCTCATCCGACAGCGCCGGCCGGCAGAGCGAGGTCAGCACGTCGACCTCGCGCCTGGTCAGCTCGGGCGCCGCCGCCCTGCGGAGCTCGATCTCGGGGGTGAAGTCCTCGCGGGGGACTCCGCCGATGCGACCGCGCGCCGCGCCGAAGGAGACGACGTCGCCGTCGTCGAGAACCCTCCGGGCGATCGGCCTGCCATTCACCCGCGTGCCGTTGCGGGACAGGCCCAGGTCAACGACATACAGGTAGGGTCCTCGCCTGACGAACTCGGCATGGAGTCGAGACACGCTGGGATCGGTCAGCCGGATGTCTACGCCCCGGCCCCTCCCCACGGTCGTGATCTCGGGGCGCAACGGGACCACCTCGCCTGTGTCCTCGATGCGTATGAACGGCCCCTCCACGGCAGTTCCTCCCCAGGTAGCCCGCCGTAACTATTACTACAGCTCCGGCTTACCCAACCGAGGGGATGCGGAATCGCCTTTGCCATAAGGAGAATCCCGCATGAAATTGGTCTGGACCTCTGCGGACGGTTTTACCTGCTCACGGGTAGACTTCCAGCGAAGATAAGCGGAGGAAACACTCATGGCGGACAAGCCCACGAAAGGCCTGGCCGACGTCGTAGCCGCGTCCACTGCGCTGAGCGACATCGACGGGACGGCCGGTCGCCTCTTCTACCGTGGATACGACATCCATGACCTCGCCGGTCGAGCGACGTTCGAAGAGACGGCCTACCTGCTCCAGCGGGGCAAGTTGCCCAACAGGCAGGAGCTGGCGGAGTACGGCGCCGAGCTGGTGCGCGGCCGGGAGCTGGGCGCGCTCGTGTCGGCGAACATCGCGGAGATCGCCGAGAAGCAGAAACCCATGGAGGCGCTGCGCAGCCTGGTCTCCCTGTCGGCCGCGGACGACCCCGACAAGGACTCCATCGCCCCCGACGCCAACCTGCGCAAGGCCGCCCGCCTCACCGCCCAGCAGCCTCTCCTGGTCGCCCGCTACCACGCGGCCCGCACCGGAGGCGAGGTTCCCGAGGCGGACCCCTCGCTCAGCATCGCGGGCAACTTCCTGCTGCAGGTCACCGGCCGCGTCCCCGAGAGGCGCGCCGCCGAGATCTTCGACGCCTGCCTGGTGCTGCACGCCGACCACACCATGAACGCCTCGACCTTCGCCGCCCGGGTCTGCGCCGCGACGCTGTCCGACATGCACTCCGCCATCGTGGCCGCCATCGGCACCCTCAAGGGCCCGCTGCACGGCGGCGCGAACGAGCAGGTCATGAAGACCCTGGAGTCGATCCCGCCGTCCGGGGTGGCGCAGACCGTACGCGACAGGCTGGCCGCGCACGAGAAGATCATGGGGTTCGGCCACCGGGTCTACAAGACCGAGGACCCGCGGGCCACGCACCTGCGCAGGATGTCGCGGGAGCTGGCCGAGGCGTCCGGCGACGACACCTATTACCGGATGTCGAAGGAGATGGAGGAGGTCGTCCTGGAGGCCAAGGGGCTCTATCCGAACGTCGACTTCTACGCCGCGTCGGTCTACCACTACCTTGGCATTCCGACCGACCTCTTCACGCCGGTCTTCTCGATCAGCCGTATGTCGGGTTGGACGGCTCATGTGATCGAGCAGCATGCCGACAACCGCCTGATCCGCCCCGACAGTGAATACATCGGGGAGCGTGACCAGAAGTGGAAGCCGATAGAGGAGCGGTGAGCCGTTCCGCTGAGAGTTGGGGACCGTACCCGCTGATCCTGGCGGGTGCGGTCGTCGCCGTTGCCGTGACCATGCTGGTGAACCTGAGGTGGGGCGGGTTCGCGCTGGGGGGCGTGGTCATGGTCGGCGCCGCGTTGCGGTTCGCGGGGTACGGCGGACAGCTCGCGGTGCGGAGCAAGAGGACGGACGTCATCACGCTGGCCGGGTTCGGCTTCGTGCTCGTGCTGACCTCGCTCCTTCTGGGAAACAACGAGCTCAAGGCGTTCATCATGTCCCTTTTCGCACGTTGAGTCGGCGGTCCGATAGCCTCAACGCATCCATTCATTGAAGGGGAACCATTCGCATGCCCAAGATCAAGGTGGAGGGTCCTGTCGTCGAACTCGACGGCGACGAGATGACCCGGATCATCTGGCAGTTCATCAAGGACCAGCTGATCCTTCCCTACCTC
>NZ_QCYJ01000064.1 GCF_003123685.1 Nocardia aurea | reverse complement strand
GTCGATGCGCTCGCGCGAGAAGGCGTCGATCTCCAGGCCCTGGATGATCTCGAACCGGCCGTCCACGGCGCGGACCGGGAACGACGAGACGAGCCCCTCCGGCACCCCGTAGGAGCCGTCGGACACCACGGCGGCCGAGGTCCAGTCGGTGCCGTTGACCCAGTCGTAGACGTGGTCGATCGCCGCGTTGGCGGCCGAGGCCGCGGACGAGGCGCCGCGCGCCTCGATGATGGCGGCGCCGCGCTTGGCGACCGTCGGGATGAACGTGTCGCGCAGCCACTCGCTGTCGACCTGCTCGGCCGCGATCTTGCCGCCCACCTCGGCGTGGAACAGGTCGGGGTACTGGGTGGCGGAGTGGTTGCCCCAGATCGTCATGTGCTTGATCTCGGTGACCGGCACCTGGAGCTTGGCGGCCAGCTGGGAGAGCGCGCGGTTGTGGTCGAGGCGGGTCATCGCGGTGAAGCGCTCGGCGGGGACGTCGGGCGCGTGCTGCTGGGCGATGAGCGCGTTGGTGTTGGCGGGGTTGCCCACGACGAGGACCCTGATGTCGTCGGCGGCGTGGTCGTTGATCGCCTTACCCTGGGGGCCGAAGATGCCGCCGTTGGCGCCGAGCAGGTCGCCGCGCTCCATGCCGGCCTTGCGCGGCATGGCGCCGACGAGGAGGGCCACACTGGCTCCGTCGAACGCCACGTTGGGGTCGTCGCTGATCTCGATCCCCGACAGCAGCGGGAACGCGCAGTCGTCGAGCTCCATGGCGGTGCCCTCGGCCGCCTTCACCGCCTGGGGGACCTCCAGCAGGCTCAGCTTGACCGGGACGTCCGGGCCGAGCAGCTGGCCCGACGCGATGCGGAACAGCAGCGCGTAGCCGATCTGACCGGCGGCACCGGTGACGGTCACCTTGACGGGCGTGGCCATGGCCTTCCCCTAACTCGCAGGACGATTCATTGACTTTCGGGATGCTACCCGCTTGTCATCCGCAGGACTCCGCCGAGGGCTGCTCCAGCTCCATCGCGAACTCCACCTTGGCGAAGTGCCTGCTCAGCAGCTGCTTCATGGCGCCCGACCGGTAGAGCTCGGCGATCACGGCCTTGATCGCCTTGCAGGCCTTCGTGTCGTCCCGCTTGATGCCGACAGCGTAGCGCTCGTTGCTGAGCTGGGCGCCCAGGATCTTGTAACGGAGGTTCTCGCGGCTGGCGAACCCGGCGAGGATGAGGTCGTCACCGGGCACCGCGTCGACTTCGCCGCTCCTGAGCAGGTCCATGCACTCGGCGTAGTTGGCGGCCGTCACGGGCTCGACCTTCACGATGTCCTGCACCTTGCCGACCGAGGGGCTGTTGAGCGCGCAGATCTTCCGGCCCGCGAGGTCCTCGATGGACTCGATGCCGCTTCCGCTGTGGACAAGGATGTCCTGGTGCGCGAGGTAGTAGGGGCCGGCGAACCGGACCCTGTCCTCGTCCTGCTCGTCGATGGAGTAGGTGGCGACCACCAGGTCCACCGTGCCCTCGTCCAGCAGGTCGGCCCTGTCGCCGCGGGTGACCCTGACGAACTCCGTCTGCTTCGCGCCGAGCGCGGCGGCGATCCGCTTGGCCACCTCGACGTCGAACCCGTCGAAGCCGCCGTTCCGCTCCAGCCCGACGCCGGGGAGGTCGCCCTTCACGCCGATGACTAACTTCCCGGTGGTGGCGGCCTTGTCGACCACGCTGACGAACGCGTCCGGCCCGTCCCCGCCGTTGTCGTCCGGTATCAGCAGGTTCAACACCTGCGGCGGCCAGCCGTTCATGAGGCCGACGGCCGCCGCGCCGGCCAGCAGGAGGAGGGTGAGGGCGAGGGCGACCCACCGGCCCCTGCGCCGCCGCCTGGACCGCACCGGCCGGCGCGGCGGGGCGGGCTTGGACGGCCGTCCCGGCCCGGTGCCGGGCACGGGCGTGCCGGTCGCCGATTCGGGTGGTGGCGCCAGGCCGCCGGCCTGCGGGGACAGCCGCGTGGGCACTCCGGCCGGCTGCGGATACGTACCGACCTGCGCCGGAAACGCCTCGGCGTGCGGCGAGGACATCTCGCCCGCGTACCGGGAGGACGTCCCGCCCGTGTGGGAGGACGTCCCACCTGTGTGGGAGGACGTCCCGCCCGTGTGGGAGGACGTCCCACCCGTGTGGGAGGACGTCCCGGCCGTGTGGGAGGACGTCCCCCCGGTGCTGGA
>NZ_QCYJ01000038.1 GCF_003123685.1 Nocardia aurea | reverse complement strand
GCGACCATGAGGGCCAGCGCGGGCAGGAGCCTACGGGCCCTGCGCCCCCAGAAGGCCACCAGGTCGATACGGCCGCGCCCGGCGAGCTCCTCCAGCAGCAGACCGGTGATCAGAAAGCCGGACAGGACGAAGAACAGGTCGACGCCCAGGAACCCGCCGCGCATGTGCCCGGCGTGGAACAGCAGGACCGCGGCGACGGCGAGCCCGCGCAGCCCATCGAGCGCGCCGATATGCGCGCGGCGGGAGGCTGAAGCCATCAGCCGCAGCCGAGTTTGACGAAGCGCTCGTCGCCGGTCCACGGCCCGGTGGCCCAGGCGCCGGGGGCGGCCGGGGTGAAGCCGGCCAGCTTGCCGAGCCGCCTGGCGAACCAGGTGGCGAAGGCCGCCGACCCTTGTTGACAGGAGTGGATCCCGTCCTTGGCACGCTGGGCCTTGTCGGCGGCGTAGTCGTCCCCCCACAGCTCAGAGGCATCCAGGTAGCGAACGTCAGCGACCTTGGCGGCCATCGCGGGCGCGCTCTTGATCGCGTCCTCGTGGGGCTTGAAGAATTCGTCGATCTTGAACGGCGGGGCGGACACCAGGACGAGCCGGGCACCGGCGTCCTTCGCCGTCCGGGAGAGCTTCTGGTAGGCCACCAGCTGCTGGCGGGGCGTGCCCCAGTCGTAGGTGGTGATCTGGTATGCGATCACCGTCGGCCGGAAGGAGGCGAGGTCATCCTTCAGCCTCTTCCAGGTGTCCTTGGCCCCCACAGCCGTCACCGGGTGATCACCGGCGACGATGTTGCCGCCGCCGTCAGAGGTGGCGTTCTTGAACTGCACACCGCTGGCCTTCAGCGCGGCCTCCACGGCCGGGGCCTCCGCGCCCGCGATGGAGTCGCCCATCCACAGCACCCTGACGCTGGTCGCGGCCTGACTGGCGTGCTGGGCCGTCGCGTCCGCCGCGGGCGGTCCGTCGCCGGGGGCTGCGGTGAATGCGCCGCAGGCCGCCAGCGTGGCCCCGACCGCGACGGCCACGGCCGCCATCACTCCGGCACGACGGCGGCCAGTGGATCCATGGAGGAACGGGGAGTCAGGAGAGGGGTTCGTTGGTTGCATGATCCGTAGGCAAGCAGACGAATCCGGTGATCAACCGCGTTGTCATCGTTTCATCACACAATGAGGGATCAGCTATCACAGAGCTTCGCTGACCCTCGCCTCCGGCGCGGTACTGCCCGCCGGCGCAGGTGCGCGAGACGATGGGATTCGGGCTGGCGACGTTGGAACCGAGGACAGCAGACCGGGTGTCCGGCCACGGAAGCGCCCCGGTCGAGCGGGGAATGCCGGGCGCGAGAGGAACGTCCGCCATCCGGGTCAACCCGAGGTTGGTCGAATGGCTGATCAGCACGGTGATCAGGTTCTGCTCCGGCTCCGGGCTGCGGGACTGGTTGCCGCCGGCATGGGTGGAGCAATCAGGAACCCGGTCCGTTCGTCGTTCTCGATCAGCGGCGACCCGATCGGCGCGAACGGCAGCATCTCGGTCAGCTCGGCCTGGACCAGGCCCGCAGTGGCAGACCGCCGACCGCCTCGTCCGGGATCGCCGGGTCGGCGACCACGAAAGTCACCGCGGCGGCCTCCCGCCTCGACGGGTCGGCCATCGCTGCCGACAGCGCCGGGGGGCTGGCCTGGGGATTATGGTGATCCGCCCATCAGTCTCAGCGGCCCACGGCATAGCCCTGCATGCCTCGCGCATTGGCGGCGCCCCACATGACACCTGGCCGCTCAGGGTCGCGCCCGACGGCCGACAGGCGGCCGAGTGCCCAGTCACCGGCCCGGGTGATCCGATGGCCACGGCGTTCGAGGCCGGCGATGACACGATCCCCGAGACGGTCTTCGACAACAGCCCCGGCCGGTGTGCGGTGACGGGGCCAGAACGAAGCCGGTGAAGAGGTCGTGTGGAAGGCAGGGGCGTCGATCGCCTGTTGCGGTGTGAAACCACCGACGAGGGTGCGAAGCAGGTAGAGCAACTGCCACTGATCCTGCTGATCACCGCCTGGGGAACCGAGCGCGGCGATCGGGTTCTCGTCGCGCAGCACCAAGGTCGGGGTCAGGGTGGTGCGTGGTCTGCGGCCCGGGGTGAGTGTGTCGGGCAGGCCGTCTTGCAGCCAGGTCATCTGCAATCGCGTGCCCAGGGAGAACCCCAGTTCCGGGATCACCGGCGAGGATTGCAGCCAGCCGCCGGACGGCGTGGCCGAGACCAGGTTGCCCCAGCGGTCCACGACGTCCAGATGGCAGGTGTC
>NZ_QCYJ01000155.1 GCF_003123685.1 Nocardia aurea | reverse complement strand
CGATGGCCGGCTTCGGCGTTTTCACGGTGGTCGGCAGCGCGTTCCCGTTCGACTGCGCGGTCCTCAGCGACCCGGCCTGCGCGAGCGGGCCGCTGTCGCTGTCGCACCACGTGCACGCCGCGACCGGCGTGCTGCCCACCGCGGCCGTGCTGGCCTCCATGGTGCTGCTGACCCTGCGCTGGAACGCCTGGGGCGCCTCGCTGCTCACGGGCGCCTGCCTGGGCGTCACCGTGCTCGCGCTCGCCGCCGTCGCCACCGGCCAGCTGGTGGGCGCCGTCCAGCGCGTCCAGGTGACGCTCATCGCGAGCTGGCTCGTGTACGTCGCGCTCAGGCTCCTCATCGCCGACGCGCCGGTGCGCAGGGCGCGCCCGCAGCACGTGATCGAGCAGGGCGCCGGGCCCGCCGTGCTGCTCAGCGCGGGGATGGCGGGGGCCTCGTTCCACTGGGACCGGGTGGCCGGCGAGCTGTCGCGCGGCCACCGGGTGACCCGCTTCGACCGCCCCGGCCTGGGGCTCAGCCCCGCCGTGCCGGTTCCGCCCACCCTGTACGGCGAGGCGGCCCGCCTGGCGGCGCTGGCCCCGGCCCATCCCGAGCAGGTCACCGTCGTGGCCCACTCCGTCGCCGCCTGGCACGCCGAGGCGTTCGCCAGGCTGCACCCGATGCGCGTGTCCAAGCTGGTCCTCGTCAATCCCACCTGCTTCAGGTGGCGCAGGCCGCGTCCCTCCACGCTCTGCCGGGAGCTCGGCCCCTGGATGCCCGCGCTGGGCAGCACGTGGGGGGCCACCGCGCTGGCGCGCGTGGCGGGCCCGGCGGCCCACCGGATGCTCACCGGCGTCGTGGATCCGCGGCGCGTCCAGGTGCGCGGCCGGGTGGTGGCCGCCGTGGCGGGAGAGTGGCTGGCCCGCCGTGACATGGCCGCCGACCTGCGCCGGATCAGGGCCGACCACCCGCTGCCAGACGTGCCGGTGACGGTGATCAGCTCGGGCGTGCGGAGTCGCTGCCGGCGGCGGCTGGCCGAGCTGCTGGACGCCAAGCTGGTCCGCCTGCCCCGCTGCGGGCGCCACGTCCAGATGGAGGACCCGGGCGCGATCGCCGACACCGTGTGACGCCCGTCCCCCTCCGGTGATCGGGATGTTACTCCCCATACCTGGACAATCAGAACAGGTGCCTGCCTTGAAGGGCTGACGCGAGAGCCCGCCAGCCACCAGAATGGCGGCAAAGACGCCATATGTGGGGGTTGGAATGCCGGACCTCGCGGCCCTGCGGCCAGGGGATCCCACCTCGGTGGGGGACTACATCCTGGACGGGCGGCTGGGCGAGGGCGGGCAGGGCACCGTCTACCTCGCGTCGGCCCCGAACGGAGCCAAGGTGGCTGTCAAGCTGCTCCGCTCCGACCTCGCGGGAGACGCGGAGGCGTCCATGCGGTTCGTCCGCGAGGTGGCGATGGCCAGGCGGGTGGCGCCGTTCTGCACGGCTCAGGTCGTCGAGACCGGGCTGTTCGGCGACCGGCCGTACATCGTGAGCGAGTACATCGACGGCCCGACGCTCGCCGACGTGGTGCGGGCCGAGGGACCCCGCTCGGGGACGTCGCTGCACCGGCTGGCCATCGGCACGATCACCGCACTGGTCGCCATCCACCAGGCGGGCATCGTGCACCGCGACTTCAAGCCGTCGAACGTGCTGCTCGGCTCCGACGGCCCCCGCGTGATCGACTTCGGCATCGCCCGCGCGCTCGACCTGACCTCCACGCTGACCGCCAGCGCCATCGGGACGCCGTCGTACATGGCGCCCGAGCAGCTCACCGAGGCGAGCCCCGGCCCGCCGTCGGACATGTTCGCCTGGGCGTGCACGCTGCTGTTCGCGGCGTCGGGACACGCGCCGTTCGGCCAGGACAGCCTGCCCGCCGTGGTCAACCGGATCATGCACACCGAGCCCGACGTCGGCAGCGTCGGAGATCCCGCCCTGCGCGCCCTGGTGACGGACTGCCTGGCCAAGGACCCGGCGCGCCGGCCGAGCGCGAGCGACGCGCTCATGCGGCTGCTCGGCCACGGCCCCTCACCCGGCCTGCTCCAGCAGGGCACCGCCGCGGCCGCCTCCGGCCCCGTGCCGCCTGTACGGCCCGCGGGGCCATATCCGCCCGACCCCCGGCCGCATTCGCAGCCGCAGCCGCGCACGCTGCCCCAGACACACGTGCTGCCCCAGTCGCACACGATGCCTCAGCCGCACACGCTGCCCCCGGGCCGGCAGCCGTTCACCCACCCGGCAGCGCACCCGAC
>NZ_QCYJ01000081.1 GCF_003123685.1 Nocardia aurea | reverse complement strand
CCCCGAACGACGTGAGCGCCGGCCCGATGATCACCGCGGCGATGATGAAGCTCGCGGTCACGGGCACGGCCAGGCCCAGCAGCATGACCGCCAGCCCGGCCATGATCGTGGTCAGGATCAGGTTGCCGGCCGCGAGGTCCACGATGATCGCGCTCAGGTTCAGCCCGAGCCCGGTCTGGGTGATGACGCCGACGATGATGCCCGCGGCGGCGCACACCGCGGTCACCGGCAGCGCCTCCAGCGTGCCCTTGGCCAGCGCCTGCCCGACGCGCCTGGGCCCCATGCGGTGCGCGGGGTCGAGGAAGGAGAGCGCGAAGGCGATGAGGGTGGCGATCACCACGGCCTGGAACGCCGACCGGTCGAGCGCCATCAGCACGACGATCAGGATGAGCGAGCTGAAGTGGTAGCCGAAGCGGAGCAGCAGCCTGCTCGCCTTGGGCGCGTCCACCTGGACGGCGTGGGTGTGGAAGCGGCGCGAGTCGATCTCGATGGCCAGGAAGATGCCCAGGTAGTACAGGAGCGTGGGGATGGTCGCGTAGACGAGCACCTCGAGGTAGCTCACCCTGAGGTACTCGGCGATGATGAACGCCGCCGCGCCCAGCGTGGGCGGGGAGAGGATCGCGCCGATGCCGCCCGCGGCCAGGATGCCGCCCGCCGGCTCCTTCGGGTAGCCCGCCCGGCGCAGCACCGGCCAGGAGACGCTGCCCAGGCTCACCGTGGTCGCGACACCCGATCCCGAGACGGTGCCGAGCAGGAAGCCCGCCGTGGTGACCGTGCGGCCGGGCGCGGCGCGGGACTTGCGGAAGGCGGCGAAGCTCAGGTCGATGAAGAACTTGCTCGCGCCCGAATAGTCAAGGACGGCGCCGTAAATGGTGAAAAGGATGATGTAACTGGCGGCCACCTGGAGGGGAACTCCGAAGAAGCCCTCGGTGCCCGTGTAGAGCTGCGACACGATCTGGGAGATGTCGAAGCCTCGGTGCCCGATCGTCCAATCAATCGGCAAATAGGACCCGTAATAGGCATAAAGCAGGAAAATTAGGCAGATGATGGTGAGCGACCAGCCGACCGTGCGCCGTACGGCCTCCAGCAGCAGCACGGTGAGCGCCAGGCCCGCCACCACGTCCACGTCCGTCAGCGCGGAGCCCGACCCCCGGTCGCGGAACGCGTCGATGTCGGCGAGGGGGTAGAGGAGCACCGCCAGCGACGCCAGGGCGAGCAGCCAGTCGGCCACGCTCGGCCACTCCCCGCGCCGCCCGGCCGGCGGGCCCGGCTCGTCCGCCGGTCCGCCCCGCCGGCGCAGGCGGTCGACCAGCGGCGCGATCCCGGACCGATAGCACACGAACACCAGCGGCAGCGTCACCGCCAGGAACGTCATCCGGTGTTCCAGCGCCTCGACGGGACGGAACACGACGATCAGTGAGTACGCCGAAAGCAGCGCCGCCACGGTCCACACGGCGAGCCGCAGCCACCCGGTCAAATGCCGGGCCGGACGCTCCTGCTCGTGCGCCGCGACCAGCTCCGAAGCTCGATCACTAAGCTCCGTCAACAGGTCCTCCCGACAGCTGTTGCTGGGACTTTACGAGCGCCGAACCTGTTAAGGGAAGGGCCCGCCGTCTTTCTTTGACGTAGGGCGTGTTTCCTTGACGCTCGCCTATCCTTTTTGGTCGAGCTGTTCAGAAAACAGGACTCGATCGGGCGGCGAGTTCCTCGACGGGCACCGCGCCCGCCTGGCCGCCGTCACGCAGCCGCACCGACGCGCGACCCGCCGCAACGCCCTCCGCCACCTCACGCGGCCCCACCACGAGCTGGTACGGCACCAGCCGGTGGGCGCGGATCCGGGCCCCGAGGCTGCCCCGGTCGGGCGCGGCCATCTCGGCGCGGAGCCCGGCGGCGACGCAGCGCCGCACCAGGGCCTCGGCGGCCGGGACCGCGGAGTCGGAGACGGGCAGCACGACCGCCTGCACCGGCGCCAGCCACGCGGGGAACGCGCCGCCGTGCACCTCGATCAGGTGCGCCACCAGCCGTTCCAGGCCGCCGACCACGCTGCGGTGCACCATGACGGGACGGCCACCGCCGGCGTAGCCGAGGTCGAAGCGCTCGGGCTGGTAGAGGTCCACCTGAACGGTCGACAGGGTCGACTCGCGCCCCGCCGGGTCGGTGATCTGGATGTCGATCTTGGGACCGTAGAAGGCGCCCTCGCCGCGTTCCTCGTCGAAGTCCTGACCGCGTTCGCTCAGCACGGCACGCAGGATCGCCTCCGAGCGCGCCCACATGTCCGGGTGGT
>NZ_QCYJ01000166.1 GCF_003123685.1 Nocardia aurea | reverse complement strand
CAGGCCGTGCGGCGGGTCAGCGGCGGGTCAGCGGCGGGGGCGGGCGGTGCGGCCGAAGAGCCAGCCGAGGGCCGCGCCCGCGAGCGCGACGCCGGCGCCCATGCCGAACGAGGCCAGCATGACCCACGGCCGCGTCTCCGCGTGCCGCTTCGGCGGCCGCTCGTACACAGCCGCCCCGGGAGCCGCCGCCATCGCGGGAGCCAGAGCCACTCCGGTCTCGGCGGCCGCTCCTGGCGCGGCGGCGACGGTGGAAGGGGCTTGGGCGGGTCCGGGCGCCGGGGCGGCGCGCAGGTGGTCCTCGACCGCCGCGAAGAACTCCCCCGCCGTCCTCTTGGCCACCGAGCCGAGCATGCGCTGCCCCACGCCGCCGATCATGCCGCCGATCACGGCGTCGGCGTCGTAGTCGACCCGGGTCCCCTCGTCGATCTCGCTGAGCCGTACCTGGACCGTCGCGTCCACCGTGCCGGGGGCGCCCTGGCCGCGCGCCCGCAGGACGAAGCGCTCGGGGGCGTGCGGCTCGGCCAGCGCCACCTCACCCTGGTAGACGCCCTTGACGGACGCCACCCCCGCGTTGACGGTCATCCTGTAGGTGTCGGGGCCGCTCTCCTCCAGGCGTTCGCAGCCCGGGATGGTGCGCACCAGCACCGCCGGGTCCTGCAGCGCGGCCCACACCCGATCTCTCTCGACGCCGATCACGGCGCTACCTGCGACCTTCACATGGCCACTCTAGGGAGGGCGGATGGCCGCGATAAGGGCAACACCTGCCAGACGGTGGATCCGTGGGGCGATCACGACCTGACAGTGGAACGGCCTGCCCGTGGCGTGGGCCGGGATCAGCCCCGGGAGGTACGCGGAAATCAGCTCACCGGCTGACGCGCCGCCCTGGCCTCGTACGACATCCTCGATGGCACCGAAACGAGCGCGCATGTGACGGAGATCGCATCGCGATGCTCTACTGCTTGTAGTACTACTACTTGTAGAAGTACTACGGCTTGTAGAGCTAGGGAGCCGACGAGGGGAAATGGACGCACTTGACCTGGCGCGGTGGCAGTTCGGGGTGACCACCGTCTACCACTTTCTGTTCGTGCCACTGACGATCGGCCTGGGCGTCTTCGTGGCGGGCCTGCAGACGGCGTGGCACCGGACCGGCAAGGAGCACTACCTCCGGCTGACCAGGTTCTTCGGCAAGCTGTTCCTGATCAACTTCGCCATGGGCGTGGTAACCGGCATCGTGCAGGAGTTCCAGTTCGGGATGAACTGGAGCGAATACTCCACGTTCGTGGGTGACGTGTTCGGGGCGCCGCTGGCCATGGAGGCGCTGCTGGCGTTCTTCATGGAGTCCACGTTCCTGGGGTTGTGGATCTTCGGCTGGGACCGGCTGCCCAAACGGGTGCACCTGGCCTGCATCTGGGCCGCCGCCATCGGGTCCAACTTGTCGGCCTACTTCATCCTCGCGGCGAACGCCTGGATGAAGCACCCGGTGGGCTACGAGGTGGTCGACGGCAGGGCTCGGATGACCGACCTGTGGGCGGTGCTCACCAACTCCACGGCGCTGGCCCAGGTGCCCCACGTGATCGGCGCGTCCTTCGTCGTGGCGGGCGGGTTCGTGCTGGCGGTGAGCGGCTACTGGCTGCTGCGCACCCGGGCCGACATGTGGCGGGGCGTCGCGCGGGCCGCGCTGGTCATGACGGCGGTCGCGGGGGCGGTCGTCGTGGGCAGCGGCGACATGTCGGCCAAGCTGGCCCACGAGCAGCAGCCGATGAAACTCGCCGTCGCCGAGGGCCTCGAACGTGACACGGCGGGAGCGCCGTTCACGATCGCGCCCGGCATCGAGATTCCCAAGGTCGTCAGCTTCCTGTCCACCGGCGACTTCGACGCCACCGTGCAGGGCGCCGAGGACGTCCAGCGGAGGTTCGAGGAACTGTTCGGCCCCGGCGACTACCGGCCCGACCAGGCCGTCGTCTTCTGGTCCTACCGGGTCATGCTCGGCTTGGGGATGGTCACGGCGGGGCTGTCGGTGCTGGGCCTGTGGCTCACCCGCCGCAGGCGGCCGATGCCCGGCTGGCTGGCGAGGCTGTTCGTGCTCGCCCTGCCGCTGCCGCTGGCCGCGGTGATCGCGGGGTGGCTGCTGAGCGAGGTGGGCCGTCAGCCGTGGACCGTCGCGGGCGAACTGCTGACCGCCGCGAGCGTCTCCCCCGGGGTGAGCCTGGCCGAAGTGGCCGTCTCGCTGACGATCTTCACGCTCCTGTACGGCGCGCTCGCGGTGGCCGAGGCCGTACTCCTGACCAGGCACGTACGCGGGGGCCCCG
>NZ_QCYJ01000111.1 GCF_003123685.1 Nocardia aurea | reverse complement strand
CCGCGGCGAGTCCTTCGACCGCCTGCGGGTCCGATCCGGGGCCCGCCGAGCGTGATAGGTGGACTCCGTACTTCGCGGCGTTCAGGTCGGCTACGGTCACCACCCGGTCCGGGCTTCCCGTGAGGTCCACCAGATCGGGCAGCGAGCCGGATCCGGCGCAGTCCAGGACGACGTCGACTCCGTCCGGTGCCAGGGCGGTGACCCGCTCGCCCAACCCGGGGCCGTAGGTGGTCGGTGTCGCTCCCAGCCCCGTGATGAACTCGTGGTTGCGTGCGCTGGCCGTGCCGAGGACGGTCGCGCCGCGGGCCGCCGCGAGTTGGATGGCGACCGTGCCGACCCCGCCGGCCGCGCCCTCGATCAGCAGGGTCGTGCCGGTGCCGACCTTCAGCCGGTCGAGGGCGCGCGTGGCGGTCTCGACGTTCGCGGCCGCGCCGCCGGCCTGCTCCCAGCTCAGCGCGTCCGGCTTCAGCGCCCAAGCTGTCAGGACGGCGTACTCGGCGTTCGCGCCGCCGAGCTCCGCGAGATCGACGATGCCGAAGACCGCGTCGCCCGGCCGGATACCGGGGACCCCTGTGCCGACCTCGTCGACCACACCCGCGGCATCCACGCCGAGCACGTGGGGCAGGCGCAGCGGCATCATGTCGCGGAATCGGCCTGAGCGCAGGTAGCAGTCGCCGGGAGTGACGCCCGAAGCCTGTACGGCCACCCGGATGTGGCCCGGTCCCGCGTGTGGTTCCGGTACGTCGGCGATCTCAAGGACGCTTGCGGGACCGTACTCCGCGAAGATCAGTGCTCTCATGGCAACGGACGCTATCGGAACACCCCGTCCGTTTAGCTAAAGTGAGAGCGGTGGAGAACCGTTTGCCTCACTCCCTGCGCTCCGATGCCCGGGACAACCGCGAGCGCATCCTCGCCGTGGCCCGCACGACGTTCGCCGAGCAGGGGCTGGACGTGGCGATGCGCGAGATCGCGCGGCGTGCCGAGGTCGGCCCCGCGACCCTCTACCGGCACTTCCCGACCAAGGAGGCGCTGGTCACCGAGGTCTTCACCGAGCAGATGGCGGCCTGCACCGCCATCGTCGACGAGGGGCTGGCCGATCCGGACCCATGGCGCGGCTTCTGCCGGATGATCGAGCGGGTGTGTGAACTGCACGCACGGGACCGGGGCTTCTCCGCGGCGTTCGTCTCGGCATTCCCCCATGCGATCGACTTCGCCGCGGACCGGGAGCGGGCGCTGGGCAAGGTCGCCGAACTTGCGCGCCGGGCCAAGGCGGGGGGCAAGCTGCGCCCGGACTTCGTCCTGGACGACCTGATCATGGTGCTCATGGCCAACGGCGGCATCCGGACCACCTCGCCGGCCGCCGCGGCGGCCGCCTCCCGGCGCTTCGCCGCGCTGCTGATCCAGGGCATGCGGACCGAGCCGGCCATCCCGCCGCCGCCCCCGGCGGTCCGGCTGCCGATGGCGGTTGTGACCTAGTGGCGCATCAGGCAGCGGGCATAGTATGGGCGGTCGCCGTCCCGTCTTCGTGATCCCAGCTATCGTCGATCACCAGCACCCCGCTTCCATGCGGCGCGGTCACCGGATCGGCCAGCAGCAACTCCAGCCGTCGCGCGTTGACCTGCACCGGATCCCAGCACGACTCCGACAAGATGAACTGCAGGCGCTGCACGGCCGGCTGCTGCGCCCCGGCCACTGGTTCAACCCCGGCCAAGGCCGCCAGCGTCTTGTTGCGATCACGCGGGGCCAACAGCCCGGTCAGGCACTCCCGAAACCCAGCTGGACCCGCCAGTACCTCGGTCACATCGAGGAATCCCGGCGCCGTTTCGACTGACCTCCCGCTTCAGGAAGCGCCGGATGCCAGTTCTGCGCGGTAGGCGAGGACGGCCGCCTGGACGCGGTCGCGCAGGCCGAGGTTGGTCTGTCGGTCACGCCCGTCATCCTCTCAACGAACGGTGTCCGGAGGATTTCTTGAAGCCATAGGAGCGGTCCGCGCGGGGCGACGACGCACAGACGGCGCCACTCAACGTAACCCCGGTCACCCGCAGCTACTTTTCCCGTATCGCCAGTGGGCCCCGAGCGGAGGCCGTCCGCGCCCTCTCGGCCTTGTTCGATCTTGCTCAGGTGGTATCGAAGGCCTCACTTCGGCGAGAACGCGCGAGCCGCCGACACCTCAACCGTCGGCGGCAAGGCGGTCCAGCCACTCCCTCAGCAGATGCTGCTCCGCGCTGCTGAGGGTCGTCTGTTCAGGCAGTGCGGCGCGCAAGGCACGGGCGGCGCCTGCCGGGCCCGCGTCCTGCACGGCCGGCCGTTGGTTGGTGACGGCGGCGACCATGGACTCCCGCAGCGCGGTCAATAGAGCCTGGTTGCGCCGGTCCTTGGGCAGGGACAGCCAGGTGAGCACTGCGCCGCGCGC
>NZ_QCYJ01000170.1 GCF_003123685.1 Nocardia aurea | reverse complement strand
GTGACCTACATGAAGACCCTGACCGGAACTCGCCATCGCCGATGCTGTCGGTGCTGGTGCGGGCAGTGGGGTGTGAGTACTCGAAGAGCAACGGCCCGAGGCTATCTCGGGCCGTTGACGTCTGCGTGGAACATCCGAATATCCGGCGCGCCTCGGTCCATCGGGTCAATCGAAGTCCTGGCACCCGGCCGCGTTCACCGAGCGGCGGCCAGCACCGCGGTGAGACCTTCGCGCAGGTCTTCGACGAACTATTCGGGGACCTCCAGTGACGGAAAATGTCCCCCGGTCTCGGGCGATCCCCAGTGGACGATCTGTCGGAACCGCTGCTGTGCCCAGGGGCGTGGACATTTCTCGATGTCGCGGGGATAGACGGTGATTGTCGACGGGACGTCGACGCGGAGTTCGGGGTCGAGCGAGTTGTGGCTTTCGTAGTAGATGCGGGCTGCCGATGCGCCGGTACGCGTCAGCCAGTAGAGGGTGACGTCGTCGAGAATTCTGTCTCGGGAGATCGTCTCGAACGGGCTGCCCTCGGTGTCGGTCCACTCGGCGAACTTGTCGAGGATCCAGGCGAGAAGTCCCACCGGTGAATCGACGAGCGAGTAGCCGATGGTCTGTGGTCGGGTCGCCTGCTGTTTCGCGTATGCCGCGCGGTGGCGCCAGAAATCGCGGGTTTCCCGGTCGTGGTCGGTTTGTCGCTGTATCCGAAGCCCGGTAGCGACGGGACCACGACGTGGAACGCCTGCGCGTCTGCGTCTTTCGGATCCGCCAGTTGGTCTACCACATCGATGAACTCGGTGATGCTGCCCGGCCAGCCGTGCGTCAAGATCAGGGGAGTGGCGTCGGCGCGCGTGGATAGCCGGTGCAGGAAGTGGATTTCCAGATCATCGATGGTCGTGCGGAACTGGGCGTTGCGGTTGAGGCGGTCTTCGAACGACCGCCAGTTGTACGCGGTGCGCCAGTAGTTCACGACATCGACGAGCTCTGCGAGGGGAACGCCCTGTTCCCATCGGCGTGGGCCGGGCGTGTGGGAGACCGTCTCGGCTTCCGGCAGTCGCGCGGCGGCCACCAATCGGCGATGGCGACTCGGCTCGTCCTCCGGCGTGGAGGATGCGTTGGGCGTGATCGCCGCCGACGCGATCGGCATCATCGCGGGCGAACGAGACGGACGATTGGCCTTGTGCTCGTCGCCTACCTGCCGAGCCGCCTTCTTCGACACCAGTCGAAGTCGCACCCGCAAATGGTGCGACATGAACACATGCGGGAATCGTCAGAAGAAGGCGCGCTTCAAAGCGAACCAGCGCAGGAACATCGGCGACTGATTGCTTTCGATATCTCCGATATCGGGGGCGAATCCTATCGACGGCCACAGTCGCCGGAGTGGACAACGTCCGAAGACCTTTCGAGGTCGACGCACTCGAGAATTCGCCCGTCGCCGGTACCGAGGAGAAGTCGGCCGGGCCCGGTCACTGTCAGCGCGGTCGGCAGAACCGGCACGGTCCCGATAATGACCCGACCACGCCACAGCACGGTGCCGGTATGGACGAGGTCGCCGTCGGAGGTTTCGACGCCCGCGCCGGCGAAATGGATTTCATTCGGTGTCCACGAGCAGGGAAACCGAAAGGTGAGTTCTGTGCTCGATGGTTCGCGTGGACGCCCATCGAGCGGTGTCGTGTTCAGTGTGGCCGCGAGGAACTGATCGCTGATCGGGCCGACATCCGATTCGGGCCCACGGATGTTCTCCACGAAATAGGTGCGGCTGCCGCGCCGAATGCGCATCCTGCTGCGACTTCCATTCGATCCCGCGGGCGCGAGTGCGGGCAGCCCGTCAGGGCAGCGCACCAGGGATGCTCGGCCCGTTGGTGTCAGTTCATCCAAGCAACCTCCGTCTGCCAGAGAAACGCGGGTCAGCGTCCGAAAGTTTCTCGATCGCACGGATATTGCGTCGCGGATCCCGGTCCGTGGACAACTCGGAGATCCGTCGGCGGGCCGGTTCCTTACCGTCCGTCCGAGCCGGCGGCACCCGGCGGCCTGCCGGGTCGTATCCGGTAATCGACCGCGGCGGCACCGAACTCCAGTCGGCACAGGCTTCGATGAGGTATGTCGGCGGTCTTCTCTCGGAGACGGACTGGGCCGCGCCAGCTTTTCGGTGCCCGTTGGTGTTCGAGCCGTCATCCACGAATTGAGAGAGCGTCGTCAGCCATCTCGTCGAGAGAAACCCCGTCCAGGATCTCGGTCACGGGCGAACGCGCGGCCTGTGGGTCCGCGCGAAAACTGGGATCGGTAGGTTGCCCTCGCGCGTGATCTACTTACGCCATGACATCTTCTGAATCTCCCACGAATCAACCACAGTCCACCGGCTTGGACAAAAAGACCAGTGCGATCCTGTCCTACGCACTGGGGTGGGTCACCGGAGTCATCTTCCTGTTCGTGGGAAAGAACGACCCCGATGTGAAATTCCACGCCTCGCAGTCGATCGTGTTCTTCGGCGCGGTCTCGGTACTCAATATCGTCCTGAGCATCCTCGGCTCGCTGCTCGGAGCCCTGGGGATCATCTTCAGCCTCGCCGGACTCGCTCTCGCGGTTCTCGCGGTCGTCGTCTGGATCCTGGCGATGGTCCAGGCCAACAAGACCGGCGGCGTCCGTGCGGACCTTCCCATCGTCGGAAAGTTCACCGCCCCCTATGCCGATCAGCTGGCCAACGCGGTCAAGTAGCGGAATATTCGAAGTCCGCACCTGGATTTCGTCATCGAGCATGCTGTCGGACCCCCTGCCGACAGCAGGATGCGACAGTTCGAAGAACGACGGCCCGAGACTATCTCGGGCCGTTGGTGTTTGCGTGGACGCAAATGCCGATTGCCGTGCGCGCACCGCACCGACAGGTCTGTGACAGCGCGCGGACAGGGTCGCCGACTCGGGCACGCCCAGCGATGCGAATTATCGAACATATGTTCTATCGTGCGGTAGCCTGGCTCGCGTGAAGATACATTCGACCGCGCCGGCGCCGGATGCCCGAACGCCAGGATGGCGGGATCTGGCCGATGTCGACCTGCTGCGCGCCCTTGTCGAAACCGAACGTCGGCGGAGGCGATTGGATGCTGCCATGCGCGCGGCCGTTGCCGAAGCCGAGCGTCGTGGCCTCGCCGAGGACACCGGCTATCGGGACACCGTGGAGCTGTTGACCGACCTGCTCCGGATCAGTGCCCCCGAAGCGCGGCGACGAATCGATTACGCGGCTCCACCGGCACGCCCGCGTTCCAGAAAGAGGTGGAGGGTGCTGGCGGCCGCAAGCTGAGGTCGAGCCCGCGGTCCTGCGAGCCGGAAAGACGCACGAGCCCAGCTCATCTCGACCAGCCCAGCTGGGCTGCCCGTCATGGCCGCCCCATCGGGGTTGATGCCCGGCCGCCTACCTCCCCGTGGACCTGCCCGTCCTCGGGCGCCGACGGTCCACCACGCCGATGCGAGCCGACTTCGAGAACCGGAATGGTTCGCACCGGTGTGTCCGTCACCAGGGCACTGTTCCGGCGTCGTCGAAGAATCCGCCGGTCGGTCCGTCGTCGGGCAGGGTCGCGAGGTGAATCGCGATCGCGGCTCCCTGTCGCGGTATACGGACGCCGCGGAAGCCGTTGAGGTCGGTGGCGGTGAAACCCGGGCAGCCGGAGTTGATCAAGATGTCGGTATCACCCAGTTCCTCGACGTATTGGATGGTGACGGCGTTGAGGAAGGTCTTCGACGCCGAGTACACAGCGGGAACCGGGCCCATGTCGATGCCGGGTGTGGTGCGCAGGGCGAGCGAGCCCACGCTGCTGGACATGTTGACGATTCGTGGTGATGCCGAGCCGCGCAGCATCGGCAGCATCGCGTTCGTGACCCGGATGACGCCGATCACGTTGGTTTCCACGACAGCTCGCACGGTCGCGGGATCGACCGTGGTGGGCGTCTGCGGCATACCGCCGGTGATCGCGGCATTGTTGACCAGAACATCGAGCCCCCCGGCATGGTCGGCGATCAATTCGGCCGCCGCGGCCACACTCGCGTCGTCGGTCACGTCGAGCGGTACGCCGAACGCGTCGGTCCCGGCCGCGCGCAATTTCTCTACCGCCGTCTCGCGGCGTCGCCGATCACGCGCGCCCACCCCGATTCGCCAGCCGAGCGCGCCCAGGCCGGCGGCGATCTCGTATCCGATTCCCTTGTTCGCGCCGGTCACCAGCGCGATCGTCTGTTCACTCACACCGCCGATCCTGCTGCGATTCCAGGTGTGGCGTCCAAGACCGATCGGGTGGGCGGCGATACCGCACGGGTATCGGTCGTGGTCACCGCTGATTACCATGACCCGGTGGAGACTCGGGAGTTGCGATACTTCGTCGCCGTCGCCGAGGAGTTGCACTTCGGGCGGGCGGCACAACGGCTCGCGATGGCGCAACCGCCGCTGTCACGGGCGATCCAGCAACTGGAACGGCGGCTCGGAGTCGTTCTGCTGCACCGAGGTTCTCGCGCGATCATGTTGACCGAGGCCGGGTCGGTGCTGCTGCGGGAGGCCCGGCTCGCCCTCGAAGCGGTCGAAGCCGCCGAGCGCCGCACCCGCCGCGCCGCCGCCGACCGGCCCGGCGTGGTGCTGGCCACCAAGGCGGGAGCGTCACGCGAACTGTTGTCGACGTTGCTGGACGCCTACGCCGCCGACCCCGGCGCTGTCGCGGTCGAGATGATGCTGTGCGGGCCCGGCGAACCGGAACGATTGCTACGCGATGGGACTGCCGACGTCGCTCTGCTCCACCGGCCCTACGACACGACGACAGGATTCGACACCGAGGACCTGCACACCGAACCTCAGGTCCTGGTTCTGCCGGCGGGGCACCCCTTCGCCGACCGACCTCACATGTCGATGACCGAGGTCGACGCCCTGACGGACCCGCCGCTGCCGCGCTGGCCTCGACCGGATGGGAGCTATCCGGATGGCCCCGGCCCTCGGGTTCGCGACCATACCCAGTTGACCCAGTTGATCACGCTCGGCCGGGCCTGCGCGGTCATGCCCGAGTCGCTGCGAGCCCAACTGCGCGACGATCACGCCATCGTGCCGGTGCCCGACGCGCCGGCCGTCACGACCGTCATCGCCTGGCCGCCGCACAGCAGATCCAAAGCTGTCGCCGACCTGGTCCGTACGGCTCTACGCCTCTAGCCGAGAACATCCGCAATTCCGCAGAACGCGTGTTTCCGGGTGGGCGTGGTCGTCGGTCGCCGCGCGTCGGTCTGGTCCGGGTGAACGGATCATGCCCATACGCCCTGTCCGTAGCCGCAGTTCCACACCTCGGTGATGCGGCCGTCGACGACGCGGAACACCTCGATACTCGCGATCGGTATCTCGGATCCGTCCTTGTTGGTCATGGTGGAGTCGTAGACGATGGCGACGTGTTCTTGGTCTTGTCCCGCGACCACGAGGTTCAGTCGGAAATGCAGGCTGTCGAACAGGGCCGAGGTGTCGGCGACGCGGCGGACGGCCTCTTCCCTGGTCAACGTGCGCGCCTCGCCTACTTCGTGGCGGATGACGGTGTCGGCGAACAACTCCCGGGCCAGTTCGAGGTCGTGTTCGTTCCAGACGACGAGGTTGTACAGTTCGACGACCTCGCGGGCCGATCGGGTGTCGGTGCTCACGAGAAGACCTCCGTCGCGTGGATTTCGTCGATGGTGGCGACGGCGCGATCGGCGAGGGTGACGCACAGGTCGCGGGAGCGTTGCGGCAGGCTGTCCCAGCCGATGAGGATGACGACCGGCAGGACGATCATGTAGGCCGTCGCGAATCTGTAGTCCCGCCAGGCCTGGTCGAACGGGTAGTCGTGCACGCCGCGCGCGGCGAGCAGATCCAGGTATTCGCGCAGCAGTTCTTCGTCGCGGCCCGTCCGCTGTGCGGTCGGCAGGCCCTGGCTGATCAGATAGGCGATATCGGCGGCGCCCGCGCCGCGCGCGGTCAGTTGGAAGTCGATGATCTCGAGGTCGTCGCCGTCGAAGAACATGTTGTCGGCGCGAATATCGCCGTGCACGAGCATCGTTCGCTCAGCGAGTGTCCGTAGAGCGAGAGGGGCGTGTTGCGGGAAACGTTCGGCGAACTCGGCCACGGCGACCGGAACGGGCTGCCGGGTCTTCTCGCGGTAGATCTGCCATCCCGCCGAGAACACCGATGGCAGTATCTCGCGGGTCATCGGGGTGTCGATGCTCGGAAAAAGTTCGAGCACTGCGGTATTGGCGGGATCGGTGGACCACGCGTGCAGTCCGGCGAGTTCGGCAAGACAGCGGCGCGCGCGGCGCAGGGACAGGCCGACCAGCTGATCGGCGTTGTCCCAATGGGTCAGATCTTCCAGTACCAGAACGAAATCGTTGGAGTCGGCATCGATCCGCGCGAGGTACACGTGGGGAGTGCTGATCGGTGCGCGACCGGCGACGTGTTGGTAGAAGGCGAGTTCGCGCGCGTAGCCGCCGAGCATCTCCATCGCTCCTCTGGCCTGCGAGGTCGCGGGCAGTTTGACGATGACACTGGAGGGCACGTCGGTGCCGGTGAGGCGCACCCGGTACAGGATCGACGAGAAGCCGGTGTCGACGGCGATCTGTTCGGCGCGGGCGGTGGCGACCAGCGCGGTGGCGGGGACGATGTCGTCGTCGCGGAGCACCGCGGTCAGCCACGGCGCGTCGACCTCGGCGATCGCGGAGGGAATCGGAATTGCGGCTGACGTCATCCGGGCCACTCCCTTGATATTTGACAGTGAACAAGTAAGTTAGTTGTTCGGTGTCGAATAGGCAATGGTGTTCGGCGGGTTCGCCCGTTCGGGTGCGCGATGACCGTCACGGCGTTATTGTTGCCTCTACAGTATGACATTCGGTCAGCTGTGGTGGGCCGCCGACGTGGCCCTGTCCGGTGGTGGCGCGGTCGAGTGACCGGGCGCGCGACGCCGAGACACGGGAAAGGCGCGAGACCATGCGGGATATCGAGGAGAAGCACACCTTCTGCCGGATCTGCGAACCGCTGTGCGGAATGATCGCCACCGTCGAGGACGGTCGGCTGACGAAGTTGCGCCCCGATCGGGACCACCCGCTCTCGGCGGGATTCGCCTGTCAGAAGGGGATCGCGTTCGCCGAGATCGTCGACGACCCCGACCGCGTCACCGCACCGCTGCGCCGCACCTGCGACGGCTTCGTCGAAGTGTCCTGGGAGGAGGCGATGTCCGATATCGCCGATCGGCTCGCCGCCGTCCATCGCCGTCACGGCTCGGGCGCGGTCGGCTGGTACATGGGCAATCCGGCGGCGTTCAGCTACTCGCACCTGTTCGGTGTGCTGGCCTTCATCAAGGGCATCGGCAGGCATTCGCACTACTTCACCGCCTCGACGCAGGACACCAGCAGTCGGTTGCTCGCGAGCCAATTCCTCTACGGATCGCCGCTCGCGGTGCCGATCCCGGACCTGATCCGCACCGATCTGCTCGTCATGATGGGCGCGAATCCCGTTGTCTCGCACGGCAGTCTGCTGACAGCGCCGCGTATCAAAGATCGCCTGCGCGATATCGTCGACCGTGGCGGGCGTGTGGTCGTCATCGACCCGCGCCGCACCGAGACGGCCGCCGGTTTCGAATGGCTCGGGATCGTGCCCGACGGCGACGCCTATCTGCTGCTGTCGATCTTGCAGGTGCTGTTCGCCGAAGGGCTCGCCGATACCGCGCGGGCCGCGTCGCAGGCGACGGGAACGGAGTGGTTGCGCCGACGGTCCGCGCCGTTCACGCCCGAGGTCACCGCCGAGCGAACCGGAGTGGCGCCGGATCGGGTGCGCGAGTTGGCGCGGGCGCTCGCCGCCACACCGCGCGCGGCGGTCTACGGCAGGCTGGGTACGAGCGTCGGGCGAACCGGCACGCTCACCGCCTACCTCATCGACGCCGTCAACATCGTCGCCGGGAATCTCGACCGGCCGGGCGGCAGTGTGTTCAGCACACTGGGTGTGCCCGGCCAGCGGTGGGCGATGATGGTGATGGGCGCGGCTCTGCGGCGGTCCTACCGGCGCAAACGCACGCGTATCGGCGGGTTCCGCTCGGTGATCGGCGCCGAACCCGCGGCGCTGATGGCCAAGGAGATGTCGGTGCCGGGGGAGCGGCGGATCAGGGCGCTGTTCGTCAGCGCCGGGAATCCGGTCATCTCGGTACCCAACGGCGACGAGTTCGAGGCCGCCGCGGCGGAGCTGGAACTCATGGTCGGACTCGACCTCTACATGAACGAGACGACCGCGCACTGCGACTACATCCTGCCGGTGACCACGATGTACGAGCGCGACGATTTCGCGATCACCTTCCAGCAGTTCCAGGCCACGCCCTTCCGTCAGGCCACCGAAGCGGTGATCCCCCCGCGAGGGTCGGCCAAGGAGGAATGGGAGATCATCGACGATCTCATGCGCCGAATGACCACGCGGACTCCGGTATTCGCGGCGTTCGGGGTGATGCGCCGCCTGCTGGAGCGGTTCGGACGACGATTCCATCCGCGTCCGGTGATCGACATGATCGTGCGCCTGTCCGACGGCGGCGACCGGTTCGGCCTACGGCGGTCCGGCCTCACCTTCCGTCGGCTGACCGAGCGACACCCGCACGGTGTCGTGGTGTCGCCCGACATCAGGACCGGTGTGCTGGGGGAAGTGGTCGCCTACCCTCGCGGCCGGGTCCGGTTCGAGCACGACGATATCGCGACCGAGATCGACGGTCTGTCGAAATACGCGGCGCCACAGCGATACCCGCTGCTGCTGATCGGCATGCGTGAACCCGCGTCGGAGAATTCGTGGATGCACAATCCGGCCGCGCTGTGGCGCAGCGGGAAACGGCGTCAACGGGCGCTCGTTCATGTCGACGACGCCGCCGAACTCGGCATCGCCGACGGCGATACCGTGGCGGTGGGCTCGGCGTCCGGCCGGATCGTCCTTCCGGTGGCGCTGACCGAGGATATCGTGCGCGGGGTCGTGGCGATCCCGCACGGATACGGCCACAAGGGCACCGGTGGTTGGCGCAGGGCCAATCGGGTCGGCGGGGCGAATGTGAACCTGCTGATGTCGAGCGAACCCGACGACCTCGAATCACTCGCGGGCATGTCCCGCCTCACCGCCGTGCCGGTACGGGTGTGGCGCGTCGACGAACCCGCGCTGTCGACGCCTGCGCCGGATCTGTCGGCGGGATGAGCGCGTCGAATCTCGAACAGGAAGTTACCTCTTGACATTCAAATTCGAAGTATCCACAGCCCAGATCGTCCCGCACGTGACGATGGTCGACGCCTCGCGGCAGGACCATTCCACGGCCGACAAGCAGTTCCCCGGACTCCACAACGACCTGCTGTTCCTGTGGGCGATGGTGGACACGGCCGACGGCAAGCGTTACGAGCTGGTCCGCACGCTGTCCGCCAGTGCCGCTTTCGATTTCACGCTGCACGAATGCCATCCGGACCTGTGGGAGTATCCGAGGACGGTGCGCATTCCGGGCGAGGACGACCTGTACTGGGGGCCGATCATCTGGCTCGACCGCCACGGCACCCAGACCGTTCTCCAGGCGAACGTGACCATGGCCGCGAAGCACGGCATGACCATCGCGCTGAGTCCGGAGAAATACGTGTGGAAGGAGGAGGACGTCATCGATGTCCTCCTGACGCCGCTGCCGTCGAATGTCACCCGCATCGATGTGCCGGGACCGCCCGACGACGTCGGCTACACCAGTTCGGGCTGCGCCGTCTCGGGCACGATCGAGGGTTCCGAGATCGTCGGAGGCTACGGCGGACTCGATCGCATGTACTGCCTGCCCGGTATCAGCGCCCAGATCTCCAAGATGGCCCATCTCGAACACTACTGGTTCGTGTGGGGAGCGATCTTCGACGACGGGCACTGGGAGACCGGCAACGCCATGCTCGGCGCGGGCGGCTACGCGACGGCGACGTTCCATCGGCAGGGCGAAGCGCCGCTCGTCGCGACCAACGACGAGGTGGACGCGAAGGTGCTCTGGGAGACGAAAGACGGTGTCTCGCAACCGCATCTGGCCAGCATCTCCTTCCGCGGCCGAACCTTCGACTTCCAGGGCACCCACAACGCGGCGGCCTGTGCGGCGGCGCTCGGTATCGCGTGGCTGCACGGAACCGTCCGGGAGCAGGGCGGTCCGGAGCCGACGAACAGTTGGTCGACCATGGAAGTCATCCAGCGCAATTGGGGCGGTCGCGAGGGCGGGCGCGCCGCACCGCGCGGGTGAACCTGTGCGGCCATCACATCCGTCGACGGCCGACGTCATCGAGGCCCGAGAGCCGAGGAACATATCGTGACCCTTCGAATTGCCCAATGGACCACCGGAAATGTCGCGCGAGCGTCGCTGAGATCGATCGTCGACCGCGAGGATATGGAACTCGTCGGTGTATACGCGTTCAGCGCCGACAAGGTCGGACTCGACGCCGGTGAACTCGGTGGATTGGCGCGCACGCTCGGCGTCGTCGCCACCGACGATATCGCCGAGATCATCGCGCTGCGCCCCGACTGCGTCGCCTATATGCCGTTATATCCGGATGTCGGGCACCTGTGCCTGCTGTTGGAAGCCGGAATAAACATCGTGACGACGGCCGAATTCATCACCGGCGCCGCGATCGGCGCCGACGCGCGAACTCGACTCGAGAAGGCCGCGATCTCCGGTAACGCGAGCCTTTTCGGCAGCGGCGTCAATCCGGGGTGGATCGAGTATCTCGCCGCGGTCGCTTCCGGAGTGTCACGTAATCTCCGGTCGATCCGCGTCACCGAATCGTTCGATCTGGCATTTCTGTCCGCCGACGGCAACCAGGACGATTTCGGTTGGGGCCGCCCGGCCGGTGATCCCGGCCATGCCGAGGATGTCGCCGCGGGGGTGGAAGAGTTCCGCGACGCCGTCGAGATGATGGCCCGGGTCATGGGAGTGACGCTCGACGATATCCGCTACGAGGTCGAATTCGCGCATGCCACCAAGGATTTGGATGTCGCGGGACGTGATGTGGCACGCGGAACCGTGGCGGGAATCGACATCACCTGGTTCGGGGTTGTCGACGGTGCCGATGTCATCGAATTGAACGCGCGCTGGACACTCGGCACCGATCTCGAGCCCGCGTGGAAGACCCTGATGGGCTACCTCATCGAAGTTCGCGCCGACCCGCAGGTCAACCTGCGCATCGACTTCCTTCCGCAGAACATGGAAACCGCCACCATGGCCGAGTTCGCACTCATGGGAACGACATTGACCGCCTCCCCGGCGGTCAACGCCATCCCGGCCGTCGTCGCCGCTCGACCTGGCATCGTCACCTACGCGGACCTTCCTCCGATGACCGCCAATACGACGCCACGGTGAGGTCGGGCCGGTCGCCGCCTACGCGATCCCGAGGTCGGTGGCCGGGACCGCATCCGGGGTGGCTGTCGCGGTCCGGATCGCCGCGAGCAGCGCGGCGCCCTCGCTCGGGGCCGTCGGATCGAATCCGATCTGTAGGCGGTCGATCGTCGTGCCGTAGCGGCGGAGGATCTCGGCTGCCGCCGCCGTGGGCGATTCGGCGATGACGTTGAACGTCTCGACGACCTGATCGTCGATCAGTGCCGCCATGGTCGTCCACGCGCCGTCTCTGGACAGTCGATGCAATTCGTCGCCGAGCGCACCCCACCCGTGATGTTCCAGCACGGGGCGATAGGCCGGGGTCGATCCGTAGAAGGCCAGCTGTGCGCGTGCCGCTTCGACCTTCTCGGTCCGTTCGCGTTCGGTCGCGGCGATCAACGCCATGACCGGCAATGTCACCTCGATATCGGATCGGCGGCGTCCGGCGGTGGTCAGCGCGGATTTCAGGCGGGGCATGGTCACCTCCCGCACGAAGGCCGGGGTGGTGAATCCGTGCAGCATCAGCCCGTCGGCGACCTCACCGGCGACCTCGGTCATGGCCGGGCCCACCGCGGCGAGGAATATCCTCGGATCGCCCACCGGACTCGGGCCCGGGTCGAAAACCGGTGTCATCAGTGTGTGGCGATAGAACTCGCCCTCGAACCGCAGCGGCTCCCGTTCGTTCCACGACGACCAGATGGCGCGCAACGCGAGAACGTATTCGCGCATCCGCGCGGCCGGATGCGACCAGGTCATCGAATACCGCCGGGAGATATGGGCTTTGACCTGGGTTCCGAGTCCGAGGATCATGCGCCCGTCCGAGCCGCGGTGCAGGTCCGACGCGGTCACCGCCACCGTCATGGGACTTCGGGCGAAAGCGACGGCGATTCCGGTGATGAGGTCCACCCGCGAGGTCGCACCGGCCGCCGTCGCCAGCGGCAGGAACGGATCATGGGCCAGTTCCGGGCTGACCACACCGTCGAACCCCACGTCCTCGGCCTGTCGAGCCGCCGATCTCCACTGCGCGAAATCGAGTAGGAACGCCGCATCCACCTTCAATCGGGCCTCCGTCCAGATGGTGTGGAGAACATTACTGTAGGAAGAATGGTAAGTGGTGTGCCAGTCTGTTCCCGGCCGTTACCGGACCGGTTGGTCTTATTTCTCGGAATGCGCCCGTCCTGCTTACCGTAAGTGCTACGGTAGCGCCGTGTCGGTACGCGTGACGTCACCGACCGACGACAATCCAGTGCTGCCGACCGCTCGATCCGGTCGGAAAACGACAGAGCATTCGAGCTCGGGCGGCATCGAGACAGGTGAAAGACAGTGCGCAGAGTAGTCCAGTTCTCCACAGGTAACGTCGGGCGTCACTCGCTGCGGGCGATCATCGGCCGATCGGACCTCGAGCTGGTCGGCGTGCACGCCTCCGGCCCTTCCAAGATCGGGCGCGACGCCTCCGAGCTGTGTGACTGGAGCGAGCCCACCGGTGTGATCGCCACCGACGATGTCGACGCCCTGATCGCACTGCGGCCGGACTGTGTCGTGTACACGGCACTGGCCGAGACCCGGCCGATGGAAGCCATCGAAGAGCTGTCGAAGATCCTGGCAGCGGGCATCGACGTCGTCGGTACGTCGTTCGTGTGGATGGCCGCTCCGCGCTACGCCGGTGACTGGGTGCGGGAGCCGCTGGAGAAGGCGTGCGCCGCGGGCGGCTCCTCGCTCTACATCAACGGGATCGATCCGGGCTATTCCGGCGACACCCTGGTGCACACCGCCCTGAGTTTGGCGACCCGGGTCGCCACGATCACCGTGCAGGAGATCTTCGACTACGCGAACTACGACGACGCCGAATACACCGGAGCCGCCATGGGATTCGGCGTGTCCGAGGACGACGAACTGCCTCCGCTGTATCTGCCCGGTGTCGTCGAGTCGATGTGGGGCGGTCAGGTGCGGAGCCTGGCCGACGGTCTCGGCATCACGCTGGACGAGGTCCGTCAGCGAACCGAACGCTGGTTCACCCCGGAACGCATCGACTGCACGATGATGACCGTGCATCCGGGGCAGATGGCGGCGGTGCGATTCGCCACCGAGGGTGTGATCGACGGCAGAGTCGTCATCACCCTCGAACATGTCAATCGACTCACCTCGGCCGCCGCGCCCGACTGGGACTTTCCGCCCGACGGGCACGTCGGCGTGCACCGCGTCGTCATCGACGGCGACCCGAGGGTGGAGGTGAACACGCACGTGTCCCACCCGGTGCTCGACCCGACGGACGCGGGCTGCATCTCCACCGCGGCCAGGGCGGTCAACGCGATCGACTGGGTGTGCAATGCCCCGGTCGGACTCGTCGCCGTCGAGGACATACCGCAGGCCGCGATCATCAAAGGTCTGATGTGGGCGCCGGATCGGGAGCCGCGACTGCCCGCCTGAACGGCGTCCACCAGTTCGTCGGCAGAGAGAGGTCGCCCGGGACGGTTCGGGTCAGCGCCCGCTCTCGACCGCGTAGAGGCGATGGATTCCCTGGAACCCCTTGAGTTCGACGTCCCGCGCGGCGGTGACGACGATGCCGGGCTCGTCGCTCACCGCGGTGCGCACTTCCTCGCTGACGAGGATTTCCCCGCCGTCGGCCTGCCCGGCCACCCGGGCCGCCATCGCCACGTTGCGTCCGAACAGATCGTCGCCGCGGCGAACCGAGGTGCCCGAGTGGATGCCGATGCGCACTCGAACATGTTCGCGCCCGGTGAATTTCGCGGTGGCGTCGCCGAGTGAGCGTTGGATGTCGATGCCGCAGCGCACGGCGTGCTCGGCCTCGGCGAACGCGATCATGTAGCCGTCTCCCTGGCCCTTCACCACGTGTCCGGCGTGGGCGGTGACGAGTCTGCGGATCAGTCGGTCGTGGCGGTCGAGCAGTGTGACCCAGGCCCGATCGCCGAGTCGCTCGTTGAGCGCGGTGGACCCTTCGATATCGGAGAACGCGATCGTGACCCGACCGTCGGGGGTCAACCGTGCCAGGTCCGGTCGTTCGACCTGGGCCCAGCCGGCCAGATCCTCGATCGAGCTGAGGACCGCTCCGCGAAACCCTTTCTTACGCAGCAGGTTCGCTGTTTCCCATACGGTCTTGACCGCTTCCCGGCCGCCGTTCTTCAGCAGTCGACGTGTCTCGACCCGGCGCTCGAGTTCCGCGACGTCGCGGCGGCTGCGCGCGAGCAGCAGCCACAGCACGACCAAGCCGACGGCCTCCGCCACGGCGATTACCGCAAGTCCGATCTCGATCATCACTGGGATCCACCGAAAGGGTCGCTGCCGACATCAACGTGTCCGACCCTATCGGAGGCCGTCCGCTCGACGGCGACGGTGGTCACCTGGCCTGTCGGTCAGAACCCCGCCGCATCGGCGATCCGACGCGCGGTGTGCACCAGTCCGTCGATGCGGTCGGCGGTCGGCGTGCCCGCGGCCGCCCGGTTCTGCGGTTCGTCCATCGCCCGGCGCATGACACCCTCCGCGATGACCGCGAGTTTCCACAACCCGAGCACATGCCAGTACCGCAGCGCGTCGGGATCGCGGCCGGTCTGTCCCAGGTACGTGCCCGCCATCTCGCCGCGGTCGGGAAACCCGGGCAGGGTCGAGGCGGGGAAATCGCCGCCGTCTTCACCGGGTTCGGTCCAGTAGGCGAGCAGACTGCCCATATCGGCCAGCGGCTCACCCAGGGTCGACAGTTCCCAGTCCAACGCGGCGACCAGATCTCCGGAATCCCGATCCGCGATGACGTTGCGCAGGTGGAAATCTCCGTGCACCAGCGTGATCTCGCGCTGTTCCGGTATCGCCGCACCGAGCCGTCGGGTGAGGTCGTCGAGTTCGGGCAGATCCCTGGTTCTGGACTTCTCCCACTGCCCCGCCCACCGCTTCAGCTGACGCTCGGCGTACGGCTTGCGGCTCGCCAGGTCGCCGAGTCCGACGGCTTCGATATCGACGCTGTGGATCTCGGCGAGGGTGCGCGGCAGCGACAGCGCGATCGCGCGACGCCGCTCGGGCGTGAGCGAACGCGCGATCTCCATGGTGTCGATGATCTGGCCGTCGATGAATTCCATGAGCACCATGGCGACATCGCTGACCGCGGGGTCCTCGGCCACGCCCAGAATGCGCGGCACCGGCACGGCGGTGTGCTCGAGGGCGGCCATGATGCGCGCCTCGCGCGCGACGTCGTGGGCCGAGGCGAGCAGCGTGCCCAGTGGTGGCCTGCGCAGTACCCAGCGGCCGGGTCCGGCGTCGGTGACGAGGTAGGTCAGATTGGACTGACCCAGGCCCATCCGCTCGAAACGCAACCGTCCGAGATATTCGACGCCGAGCGTGTCGAACCAGCCCGCCACCGCGTCGGGATCGACTCCGGCGGCTGTACTCACCTCAGACACGCGCGGTGGCCTCTCGGCGGAACTCGCTCGCGTCGCCGAGTCGCTGCCCGCCGTCGATCACCATCGTCTCGCCGGTGACCCAGCTCGCGGCGTCGGAGGCCAGGAACACGATCGCCGACGCGACGTCGCCGGGTTCGCCGATGCGTCCCGAAGCTGTTGTCGCCGTGAGCTGTTCCTCGTGCTCCTGCCACAGCGCCGCGGCGAGTTTGGTGCGCACGACACCCGGTGCGATGGCGTTGACCCGGATCTTCGGTGACAATTCCAGCGCCATCTGCTTGGTGAGGTGGATCAGCGCGGCCTTGCTGGCGTTGTAGAGGCCCAGATTCGGCTCGAATCCGAGCCCGCCGATGGAGGCCATGTTGACCACCGAGCCGCCGTTGTCACCCATCCAGGCTTCCACCGCGAGCGAGGTCCACAGGATCGGTGCCCACAGGTTCACGTCGAAGGTCTTGGCGAAGCGGGCGTGGTCCTGGTCGATCACCGGACCGTAGGCCGGATTGGTGCCCGCGTTGTTGACGAGAATGTCGATGCTGCCGAAGGTTTCGAGCGTCGACTCGACACAGCGCCGCGCGGCCTCGGCATCGGTGGCGTGTGCCGCGATACCGAGCGCGCCGCGGCCGACCTGTGCGGCGGCCGCGTCCGCGGACTCCTGTGATCGCGACGTCAGCACCACGTTGCCGCCGGCCGCGGCGATCGCCTCGGCGGTGGCCAAGCCGATGCCACGCGAGGCTCCGGTGACGATCGCGGTCCGGCCTGTGAGATCCAAGGTCGTCATGCCTGCACCTGCTGTCCGTTCGTCGCCGCGGTCGCGCGGCGGTACTTGCCGAGTTCCTGCCGTGCGATGGTGCGCTTGTGCACCTCGTCCGGACCGTCGGCCAACCGCAGGGTGCGCAGATGCGCCCAGGCCATGGCCAGCGGGAAATCGTCGGTGACGCCCGCGCCGCCGTGCACCTGGATCGCGCGGTCGATGACCTTCAACGCGATATTGGGGGCGGCCACCTTGATCGCGGCGATCTCGGTGCGCGCCTGCTTGTTGCCGACGGTGTCCATCAGATAGGCCGTCTTGAGGGTGAGCAGGCGGATCATCTCGATATCGATACGGGATTCGGCGATCCAGTCCTGGATATTGGCGTTCTCGCTGATCGGCTTGCCGAAGGTGGAGCGCGACGCGGCCCTGGTGCACATCAGTTCCAGCGCGCGTTCGGCCATGCCGATACAGCGCATGCAGTGGTGGATCCGACCGGGGCCGAGGCGGGCCTGGCTGATTGCGAAACCCTCGCCTTCACCGGCGAGTACGTCCTTGGCGGGGACGCGGACATCGCGGAAGTCGATCTCGGCGTGTCCCTCGCGGTCGTGATAGCCGAAGACCGGCAGATTGCGCATGACCGTGACACCGGGCGCGTCGATCGGGACGACCATCATCGACTGCTGACGATGCGTCGCGGCGGTCGGATCGGTCTTGCCCATCACGATGAGCACCTTGCAGTTCTTGTGCATCGCGTTGGAGGCGAACCATTTCCGGCCGTTGAGCAGGTATTCGTTCCCGTCGCGCACCATCGACAATTCGACATTGGTGGCGTCGGAACTGGCCACGCCCGGTTCGGTCATCGCGAACGCCGAGGCCATCGTGCCCGCGAGCAGCGGTTCGAGGTATTTCTTCTTGTGCTCGTCGGTGCCGAACAGGGTCAGCACTTCCATATTGCCGGTATCGGGCGCGTTGCAGTTGCAGGCTTCCGACGCGATATGGCTGCGGCCCATGATCTCGGCCAGCGGCGCGTACTCGAGGTTGGTGAGTCCGGGACCCCATTCCGGATGCGGATGGAAAAGGTTCCACAGGCCGCGCCGCCGCGCTTCGGCTTTGAGTTCGTCCAGGATGGGCGGCTGGAAGTGCGGATCGCCGGATTCGATCATCTGCTGTTCGTAGACCGATTCGGCGGGGTAGATATGCGAATCCATGAATTCGAGCAGTTCGATCCGGTAGCGCTCGGCGCGCTCGGAGGTGTCGAACAGCGACATCGTGGCTCCTGACGATAGTGGGACGGGCGCCGGTGATCGGTGATCCGGTGCGCGTCGATCGGGGACCTGCTCGGACGCGGCCGCCCGCAGCGGCCACGCCGTGTTCATACCTGTCTATATGAATTTGAAACCAACTTCAAGTTCATGCCCGGAATATCGCCTGTCATCTGGGGTTATCCGGGTGTGAACGTATCGTTCGCGCGTCCTACTTCTTGGTCGGAACCCGCAGCGCGTTGACCCACAGCCTGGTCGCGGTATCGACCAGATCGTCCAGCGGCACACCCGCGCGTTCCGTGCCGTCGGCCGAGAAGTAGCTGAAAGCGAGCCTACTGACCATTCCCGACAGCGCCTGGGAGGCCAGCAGCGGATCCAGCACCGGGTCGGCGAGGCCGCGTTCCTGCAAATTCTGGATGCTGCGCGCATTGCGCGCGATGAAGGCCTCACCGCGCAGACGGCGCAACGTCCTGAACTCGGTGTCGATATTGGCCACCTGCTCGAGCAGGATCATGAGTTTCGCATTGCGCCGATAGGCGTCGAAATAAGCGCGATTGGACGCCGCGATGATCGCCGCCGGATCGCCGTCGTCGGCCACCCTCGGCATACCGGGATGCATCATGTCCTCTTGCGCGACCTCGAGAACGGCGGCGAAGATCTCTTCTTTACTTCCGAAATAGGTGTAGAAAGTCCCGGCCGAACATTTCGCGGACGTGGTGATATCGGACAACCTGGTCTCCAGGTAGCCCCGTTGCTCGAACACCTTGCGTGCCGCGGCGACCAGCGCGGCCCTGGTCCGCAGCCCGCGTGGAGTGGTCGGCAGTTCGCGCAGCAGCGAGGATCGCGCCATCGACGGCGCGGCGGGCTCGTCGTCGAGTTCGATTCCTGGGCTGTCCATGCAGCATTTATACGTCAGCCCGACACACGCCTCGTGTGAACCTCGCGTCGGCGACCGCCTTCTGCGGTGGGTGGGTTCACCCGTGACGATGCAGGAACCCGTGCAGGACGGCCTGGGTGAGCTCGTCGACGATCGCCTCCCGCGAAGGCTGCTCGGTGCCGAAGTAGGTCGAACGCAACGCGGCCATGCCGACGATCATCGCCACCGTGGAGTGAGCCGCCAGATCGGGATGGCTCGACCGCATTCCCCGCAGGTCCATGCCCTCGGTGCTGATCCGACCGAGAACCGAGAGTGAATGCCGGATATCGGCGATGCCCGCGTCGACTATTTCCTCCTCGCTCAAACTCTCCGAGGCCAGCAGGGTGACGACGAGGCCCCGGTGCTCGACGAACACGTCGTAGAGCTGTCCGACGAAATGCCGGGCCAGATCCTCCTCGTCGGTCTCCTCGGGGACGACCGCCTGCCATGTTCGGCTGAATTCATCGATGAAGCCGGTGAAGGGGAGAACGAGGGCCTCCCGGAACAGGGCCGCTTTCGAGCCGAAATGACGAAAAAGCAGTGGCTCGGTGACGCCTGCCGCCTCGGCTATCTCACGTGTCGTGGTGCTGCGGTAGTCCTGCCTGGCGAAAAGGGCGCGGGCAGCGTCGAGCAGAAGTCCGCGTACCGCGCCCCGAGGTCGCCGGGGCGACGGGACGGGCTTCTCCGCCGCTGTCTGTTTGCTGGAGGACGGTCGCTCGGGCACGGGTGATTCGCTCCTCGGGCCGCTCTTGGCGGCCGATGAAAATTAAGATAGTCTCCACTATCCAAAGATAAGATAGTAGACACTACCCAATGGGTGGGCTCGGATTGAAAAGGGGCGTGGACGTGGGCGCAGTCATTATGCTGGTTACGCTGTTCGGCCTGATAGTCGCCATCTTCGCGGTGGTGCTCCGCTACGACCCGGAAGCGCGTGGCGCTCGGAACCGGGAGCGCGACCGGTGACCGGCGAGTTGACGCCCTTGCTGAAGGCGGCCATCGGCTTCGCCTACGTCGGCGGGTTCACCTTCGTCGCTATCGGCGTGTATCTCAGCTATCGGCGTCGCCGTCTGCATCCGCTACTGCTCGTGTGCGTCTCGGCGATCTCGTTCTCCTGGATCGAGGCGCCCTACGACTGGGCGGTCTACGCGCAGTTCGCACCCGCCATTCCGCGAATGCCGTCCTGGTGGCCGTTGAATATGACGTGGTATGGACTGCCGGCATCGGTGCCCCCCGGCTATATCGCCTATTTCGTCCTGCCGCCCGTGATCGGCGCCGCGATCGGGCGCCGGTTGATCGCGAGGTTCCACTGGTCGAGGCCGACAACGCTGCTCACCGTCGGATTGGTCGTCGGCTTCGTCTGGGCCTTCCTCTTCAACGCGATCCTGGGCGCGCGACTCGGGGTCTTCTACTACGGTCGCGTGATTCCCGGACTGGCGCTGTGGGAGGGGACCAAGAACCAGTACCCGCTCTACGACGCACTCGCGATGGGGGTGCAGATGATGGTCTTCACCTACATCCTCGGGCGAACCGACCCCGAGGGGCGCACCGTCATCGACATATGGGCCGATGCGAAGGCGGCCACCCGTCTGCGCTCGTCGGTCTTGTCCGTCGTCGGCGTCGTCCTCATCGGACATCTGCTCTACGGCGCCGTCTTCGCACCTCACCTCGCGACCAAACTGGGGGGTTGGGTCACCGCGGGCCCGACGGCCGAGTTGTTCCCTGGAATACCGAATCAGCCTCCGTAGCAGAGGCGTTCAGCACTGTGTGAAACAAATATCAGGCATGCCGTGGTCACTGTGCCACGGTGCGTGAAGGGAAGCAGACAGGTGGCCGAAGCCCGAGCGGTTGATCTCTACTACGATCCATACGATTTCGATATCGACGCGAATCCGTATCCGGTCTGGAAGCGGCTGCGTGACGACGCTCCGCTGTACCACAACGAGAAGCACGGCTTCTACGCGGTGAGCCGCTACGACGACGTTGCCGCCGCACTGGTCGACTGGGAGAGCTTCCGCTCGGGGCGGGGCACGGTCGCGGACGTGATCTTCTCCGGCGCGCAGATCCCGCCGGGAATCATCCTGTGGGAGGATCCGCCGATACACGATGCGCACCGGAAGCTGCTCGCGAAGGTTTTCAGCCCCCGTCGCATGCTGGGGATCGAGTCGCAGGTGCGGGATTTCTGTGCGAGGGCGCTCGATCCGCTGATCGGCACGACGGAATTCGACGTGATCGCGGATTTCGGCGCGCTGATGCCGATGCGGACGATCGGATACCTGCTGGGCATACCGGAAGCCGATCAAGCGGCTATTCGTGACAACACCGACGAAGTGCTGACACTCGAGAGTGCCGACGCCGCCAAGCAGTTCGACGCGGGCACCTTCGAACGCAGCATCGAGGTGTTCATCGACTACATCGACTGGCGCGCAGAGCATCCCTCCGACGACCTGATGACCGAGTTGCTCAACGCCGAGGTCGAAGAGCTCGACGGTACCCGCAGACGGCTGACCCGTACCGAGGTCCTCACCTATACCAGCACCGTCGCGGGTGCGGGCAACGAGACGACGACGCGGCTGATCGGGTTCATGGCGCAGTTGCTCGCCGAACATCCGGATCAACGGGCGCAGATCGCGGCCGATCCGACGCTGATCCCGCGCGCGGTGGAGGAGACGCTGCGTTTCGAGGCGCCGTCCCCGGTGCAGGCCCGCTACGTCGCCCGCGACGTCCGATTCCACGATCAGCTCGTACCGGAGGGCTCGGTCGTGTTGATCCTGAACGGGTCGGCCAATCGCGACGAACGTCGATTCGCCGAACCCGATCGGTTCGACATCCATCGCGACCCCTCGCATCTGAGCTTCGGCTACGGGTTGCACTTCTGCCTCGGCGCCGCGCTGGCCCGCCTGGAAGGTCGGATCGCGCTCGAAGAACTACTCCGACGCTGGCCGGAATGGGATATCGACTTCGGCGGCGCCGCGCGTGCTCATACCGCCAGCGTCCGCGGCTGGTCTCGGCTGCCGATGATCGTGCGTCCCACGTAGAAATTCCCTCATTCGCGAGTGTTGACGCGTTCGACCCCTCTCGTTAGTGTCGGAACGAATATTAGGTCAGATGTCGAGGTTGTGAGAATTGCTCGTTCTACCGTGCGCGACATCGCGATCGGAGATCGAGTGGGAATCCGGCGACGACAGCGAATCGAGTAGGCGGTGCCCATGGAGTTCTCGTTCCCGGCAAGAGTGGAGGCGTTCCGCGAAGATCTCCGGAACTGGCTGGCCGAGCACCTGACCGACGAGATCGTCTCGGCGGGACAGCGCACGTCGAGTGATCCCGCGGCATTCGAGGTGGCGAGGCGGTGGAGTCGCACCATGGCCGACGACGCCTGGGCGGCGGTGTCCTGGCCGGTGGAGTACGGCGGCAGGGACGCGACCCTGCTGGAGCAGATGGTCTATGTCGAGGAGACCGTCCGTGCCAGGGCGCCGATGCCGATCAACATCATCGGCATGAACAACATCGCGCCCGCGATCATGCAGTACGGGACCTCGAGCCAGAAGCAGTCACTGCTGCCCGGCATGATGCGCGCCGACGAGATCTGGTGTCAGGGTATGTCGGAGCCGGACGCCGGATCCGATCTGGCGTCGTTGCGCAGCCGTGCGGTGCGTGACGGCAAGGAATTCGTGATCACCGGCCAGAAAGTGTGGACCTCGCTCGGGCATCGGGCCGACCGGTGTCAGCTCTTCGTCAGGACCGACCCCGAAACTCCTGGTCACCAAGGTATTTCGTGTTTCGTCATCGATATGTCCCTGCCCGGGATCACGGCTCGGCCGCTGGTGACGCTGACCGGTGACGCGGATTTCGCCGAGGTGTTCTTCGACGAGGTCCGCGTGCCGGAGCAAGCGCTGCTCGGCCCACTGCACGGGGGATGGAAGGTCGCCACCACGACATTGAGTCACGAGCGTGCCAATGCCGCGCGGCTCTACGTGGAACAGCAGCTGAGGTTGGGCGATCTCATCGTCGACTCGGCCGAGGGGGGTGCGGAAAGTGCGGCCGCACTGGAAGATCCGGTCATCCTGTCGCGAATCGGCGAGGCGGCCGTTCGGGCCGATCTGCTGGAGATCCTCTGTCAGCGGTCGATCTCCTCGGCGCTGGCAGGCGGCGACAGCTTCCGGACGGCGAGCCTGTGCAAATCGGTCTGGGGCGAACTGGGCCAGGACATCGCCGCGCTCGGCTTCGACGTACTCGGTCCCGGCCACGCGGACGGTCGATGGTTGCGGCACCGTTTGGCCTCCCGCGCGCTCACCATCGCCGGTGGGACGACCCAGATCAACAAGAACATCACCGCACGCCGAGTCCTGGGGCTGACGAACCGATGAATCTCGAATACACACCCGAACAGATCGCGCTGCGGGACTCGGTCCGCGGCTACCTGGCCTCGGTCGCCGAGAGCACACCGTGGCTGCCGCCGAAGGACAGAACCGACGGCTCCGAGACGACGTGGCGCGGCCTCGCCGAACTCGGCGTCACGGGTTTGCTGGTTCCGGAGGAATTCGGCGGGGCCGGGGGCGACATGGTCGATGCGGGAGTGGTCCTGGCCGAACTCGGGCGGGTACTCGACCGTGGTCCGTGGATATCGTCGGCGATCGCCGTGCCTCGCACGCTCCAGCGTCTCGGCGGGAGCGACGCGTCGGCCGAATTGCTCTGCGGCATCGCCGATGGCTCGACCGTCGTCGGGCTCGGCCTGCACCGGGCACACGATCCCGTCGTCACCGCGACCCGACGCGACGGCGCGGTGACGGTGCGCGGCTCGACCGCCGAGGTGCCGGACGCGGACGCGGCCACGGTGCTGTTGGTCCCTGCCCACGACGGTGACCGGATTTCCCTTTTCGCGATCGACGCCACCGCGCCGGGTGTCTCGCGCGTGGCGATTCCCACCGCGGATCGAACCCGCAGGCGGTTCCACGTCGAGTACACCGACACCCCTGCCCGCCCGCTCGGAGAACTACGGGCAGAAATGGTGGACGCGGTCATCGACGACGTGCTGATCGCCACCGCGGCGGACGCGGCGGGCGCGGCCGAACGAATACTCGAACTCACCGTCGCGTATGCCAAGGCGCGCAAGCAGTTCGGCACACCGATCGGCGGGTTCCAGGCGGTCGCGCATCTGTGCGTCGACATGTTGGAGACCGTGGAATTGGCGCGCGGCGGCGCGATGCACGGATTGTGGGTAGCCGACGCCGGTACCGATGAGCAGCGGCATCTGTCGGCGATGCGGGTCAAGGCGTTCTCGGGCCGGCTGGCGACGGTCGGTGACACTGCCATCCAGATATTCGGCGGCATCGGGTTCACATGGGAACACCAGGCGCATTTCTATCTCGAACGGCTCCTGGAGTGGAGCACCTTCCTCGGTCGGCCGGATCGGTATCTGCGTGAGGTGGGCGCGCATCTGGTCCGCACCACCTACCCGGGACTGTCAGCGGTCGACGGGTAGGAGCGCCGCGTGGTCCGCACCCGGGGGTGCGGACCACGCGGGGCGCTATCCCGCTGACTTACGGCATCAGAGGATTTCGACGTTGCTGGTCAGCCAGCGCCCGTCGACGTCGTCCAGCGTCATCAGGATTCGACTGCGGTCCACCCGTGGTCCGCTGGTGGTCGTGTTGGTGACCTCGGCGTCGACGAACATCATCAGCACCACGCGTTCGCGCGACGCGGATTGCACACTCGCGCTCAGCACTCGTCCCTTGCTCACCGACTGTGCCTGCACCAGCAGCGGCTGTAGCTGGACCGCGGACTGGGCGTACATCTGTTTGAACGCGCCGGTGGCTCCCGCGTCGATGGCGGCGAAATCCCGATCGATGTGGGCCGCGTCGATACTGGTCAGTGTCACGGCATACTGTTGACCGACGGCGAGCGCCTGTGTCGCGGCCTGGTCGATTTCATTGTCCCGCTGTACTTTCCATCCGAGAAATCCCGCCGCCGCCATCGCTGCGACGAGTAGCGTCGACAGGCCGATGATCACGGCCCGGTGGGGGCGTGTCGAGGAGACGGTCGGACTGTCATCGGCCGATACCGGGCTCGGCTCCTCGGGCGATTCTGCTGTCTTCTGTGTGGTCACCGTGCGTGGCCCGTCATTTGGGGGGAATGTAGGACGGAGCGGGCGCGCCACCGTACGGCGTCGGAATGCTCAGTGGTCCGGTGGGCGGTGGATCGGCCGTGGCCAGCGGATCGGCGCCGGGCGGTACCGTCGGAACCGGCCAACCCGGTGGTCGAGGCGCGTTGCGGGCACCGCGTGGAATCAGTGTGGGATCGGGATTCCTACAGTCGGAATACAGGTAGGGCGCGGGAAAGTTCGGCACCGAACCCGGTCGTCGCGGTACGTCGTAGTCGCACTGGTAGCGCGGGTAGATACTCGCCAGTGCCCAGACGCCACCGTCGTGGAATGCCGAGGCCACCGCGTCGAGTGTGGAACCGCCGCGCTGCTGCGGGAAGAAGAACTCGTTGAACGCGGGCACCCGCAGGTATGTCATCTGCCCCACCGTGGCCAGATTGCCGAGCAGTTGCACCATCGTGGGGGAGTTCGTAGCGATGATCGCGTCCATGGTGGCGAGGGTGTCGGGGGTGCGGGTCACCAGTTCCTCGAACCCGCCGCTCATCCGGGCGACGCCGCCCAGAGTCGCGGACAGATCCCGCGCCGTCTCCCGCAGTTCCGGCTCGGCGTCGGAGAACGTCGTGAGTACCACCTTGCTGTTGCGGAGGAGGCCGACGGTTTGCGGCAGCACCCCGTCGAGCGTGGAGATCATGAAGATGCCGCCGTCGACGATGTCGGCCAACTTCTCCGGTCCCGCCGCGGACACGCCGAGTTCGTCGGTGATGGTTCGCAGTTTGTCGGGATCGACCTGTATGAGGGTGCTGCTCAGCGATTCGAGCATGCGTGACATCGGTATCGGGCTCGAGGTGCGATCGGACCTGACCACCGACCCATCGCTGAGGTAAGGGCCGTTGTCGGCATCGGGAAGGAAGTCCAGATACTGCTCACCCGCCGCGGACAGTGCCGCGGTGCGCACCTTCCCGCTGTCCGGAATCCGAACCCGCGAGTCGATGGCCGCGACCGCGACCACTCTGTCATCGGCCACCTCGACCGAGGCCACCCGCCCGACCCGCACGCCGCGCAGAGTGACGTCCTGGCCTGGTAGCAGACCGCCGGATTGGTCAAGTTCGACCCGTACCTCGTACGGCGAGTCGAACGGGTCGAATTCCAGGGTCCCGATGCTCAGGTAGCCGCTGCTCGCGACCAGGATCACCAACAGTCCGAATACCGATGTCGCCAAGCGGTGCGCGCGGACGCGGCGGACCCCGCCGACGATCACCTCGGCGGGAAGGTCCCGAATGCGCGGGCCCGGTCGTCTCATCGCGGCGCCCCGTTCAATCGTCCGCCGAGTCGCTCCAGCATGTAGTGCAGTGAACCGGCGAAGGCCGCCAGATCGGTGCCGTCGGGCAACCTGGCGCCCGGGGTGCCGGGGAAGCCGGGATCGGGAACCGCTCCGACGGCGAGTTGCGCGACGTCGACCACGACATGTGCCGAGGAGGAGGTAGTCAACTTCATCACCGTCGCGATGATCGCGTTGAGCGCGTCGAGTTCCGCGTCCGGATTGTGCGCGGCGTCGGCGAGTCCCTTGGCGAGCAGGTCGATGTGCGCGGCCATGCTGCCGTTGTTGGTGCCCTGGATGGAGGGAAACTGCGCCAGCTGTTCGGTGATCGCGTGCACGCGATCGACCAGGTCGATGAGGCCGACGGTGTTGGAACCGACGACCTCGAGCGCGGGCCCGGCGGCGGCGACGGCATCGTTGATCGAATTCTGTTGCCTCGCGACGGTATCGCTGAGGTCCGCGGCTCCGCTTATAACGCCTTGTATCTGTTCGGAGCGCGTGGCGAGGCTGTTCAGCAGCTGTCGAGTGTTCTCGATCAAGCCGGCGAGCCGATCGCCGCGCCCGCCGACGTACTCGCCCAAGGCGGTCACGACCTGCGTGAGATTCTCCAGGGTGCCGCCGCTGACCAGCAGGGACGCGCGGCTGAGCGCTTCCTCGATGGTCGAGGCCGCCGAGGTGTCCCCGATCGGGATGGTCGAGCCGTCGTGCAAGGTGCCCCCGGCGGGGTCGGGCGTCTTCGGCGGGCTCACCGCGACGAAGACGTCGCCCATCGGTGTGGCCGAACGTAGTTCGGCGGTAGACCCGACCGGTAATTCGACGCGGGGCCGTATCCGCATGGTGACCACCGCGGCGTAGTTCCGCGCGACCATCGATTCGACTTCGCCGATATCGGCGCCGTTCATCTTGACTTTCGCCTTCGTCGGCAGATTCAACGCGTTGGCGAACGTGGCGGTGAGTGTGTACGCGTCGGAGTCGAGTCCCGGGGAGGGCAGCGGGATGCGATCCAGGCTCACCGTGCAGCCGGTCGCGGTCAGTGCCGAGGCGACGGCCAGAGCCAGGAGCGGGCCGGTCGTTTTCCGATACTTCATTTCGTCTGCGCCAGTCCTTGCAGTATCGCGGTGATGCCGAAGTCGGGGCCCATGTCACGCATGTCTCCGGTATTGCAGCCGAGGTTCGTCAGATTCAGCAGATTGCAGACCTCTTTGACCATCTGCCCGTCCAGCAGAAGCCGATTGAGGTCGACTGTGGCGCGCAACGCGCCGACATTCTGGTCGATAGCGTTATAGGTGTTGCTGGTGACCAGCGGAAAGACATCCAGGAACTCGGCTATGTTGTTGTTGTAGTCGGCCAGCGAGGTGAATATCGTGTCGGCGTTGCCCGCCAGGTTCGCGAGCGTCTGCTGATTCTTTTGCAGGAGTTCGGTGACCGCGACGAGAATCCGATTGACGGTGGCGCCCGTGTTGCCGCCGCCGATGTCCTGATCCGCCAGTAGGTCACTCAATCGGTATATGCCGGAACCGAATTCGCGCAGCGTCCGGTCGTTGCGCGCGGCCAGGTCGGTGAGCGAGTCGAGGTTGGTGACGACCTCGGTGATGGCATCGCGGGTGGCCGCGCCGTTGTCGTCGCCGGTTCTCATGGCCCGGGCGAGTTCGCTCAGCGCCGCGCGCATATCGTCGCCGTTACCCGAGGTGACCGCGGTACCCAGGTCGACGAGGTCGGCCACCGGCCCTTTGCCCGCGCCGTCGCCACCGAGTGCGCCGGTGAGCTTTTCGACCATTTCCAACAGGCTGTCGAATTCGATCGGCGTATTCGTACGGTCCAACCCGAGGGCGGCGTTCCCACTCAACCTCGGTCCACCCCGATAGACGGGGGTGAGTTCCACATGCCGGTCGGTGAGAATGGAATCGGAGACGGTGACCGCCCTGACATCGGCGGGGATCGCGACATCCCCGTTCACACGGAGCTCGACATCGACACCGGTGCCGTGCGCCCGGACGTCGACCACCTCGCCGACTTTCATCCCCAACACCGCGACCACATTGCCGACATAGATGCCGTTGGCGTTGTCGAAGGTCGCGGTGATCGTCGTGTCGGCGGCCAGCGGACCGATATCGGTCGAACAGCCGCCCAGCGCGGCGCCGAGTGCGACGACCACGGATAGTTTCACCCACGGTGGTACACGGCTCATTTGCAATCCTCGAGGTAGGGGGCTTTGCCCATTTCGATGGCGCGCTTGCTCAGCGCGCACATGAACGAGTCGACGAACGCCCCGTCCGGCGCGGCGGCCGACAACTCCATACCGGTTCCGGTCGCGTTGGCGAACAATCTCCACGGCACGGGCAGGATTTGCAGGATATTGCGCAGCAGCGCGTCGTTGCTCGCGATCATGGTCGTCATCGAGTGCAGGTCGTCGAGCAGCCCCTGCAACTGCGGGCGATCCTCGACGATGATCGGTTCGAGCTGATGGACGAGCGCTGTCGTGGCGGCGAGCAGCCGTCGCAGCGCGTCCTGGCGGGAGTTGATCTCCTGTAGCACGGTGCGTCCCTGGCTCACCAACGACGCGAGATCGCCCTGCTGGTCACGGATCACGCTCGTGACCTGAGCGGTACTCGTCACCAGGGTGCCGATCTGGCCGCGGCGCTGGGCGATGACCGCCGACAGCGCCTGCACGTTGTGCATCACCTCCGGTACCACGGGCGGCAGATCCCGCAGTTTGTCGGAGAGCGTGGTCATCGAGTTCGCGATCTGCTCGGCGTCGAGTTCGCCGAAGGTTCTGGTCGCGTCCTGGAGGGCGGTCTCCAGGTTGTAGGGGACTTCGGTCTGTGACAGGGGAATGTCGTTGTCGCGCAACCGGCCGGTCCCGTTCGAGCGCAGCTCGACATAGCGCGACCCGAGCAGGGTCGTCAGCTTGATCGACGCACGGGTGTCGGCGCCCAGTTTCGCGTCCCGGTCGATTTTCATCGTCACGGTCACGTGGTCGCCCGTGAGTCGGGTGCCGGTGACGGTGCCGATCGGGATCCCGACGTAGGTCACCGCATCGCCCGGGGCTATTCCGGCGGCCTGGACGAAATGCGCCTGATACGTGGATTTCCCGAGATGCAGCGAATTGACGAAGACGGTGGCCGCGAGCACCGTCGCCAAGAGCGCGACCGTGATCACGCCGACGCGCAACGGGGCTGCCGTCCCGGTCGGTCCCGCGACGCGAAGTTTCCGGAGTGTGGGCAAACGTGGTCTTCTCATAGCGATCACCGACAGATCGGGGAGTGTTCGGGTGTGCCGCTCGGACTGGCGATTCCCAGGATCGAGGCGATCAGCGGGTCGATTCCCGGAACCATGCTGAAGCCGATATCGCAGACATAGGCGGTCAGATACGCCCCCTGGTCGACGATGCGTCCCAGCGTCTGGAGCAGCAGCGGAAGGTTGTAGGCGAGATAGGCGAAGGACGCCTTGTTGTGCACGAAATGCGCGGCGAAGCCGGATGGACGTTCGACGAAGCGGTTCATCGAGGGTGCGGCCCCCTGTACCACCCGCGAGGCCCGATCGACCACCGCCGCGATCGCGGTGGTCTGGTCGAGCAGGGTGTCGCGCCGCTCGTACAGGCCGTCGAAGATCTTACGGGTCTGTCCGATCGTGGTCGCCAGATCGCCGCTCTGCTTCGCGAGGTCACCCACCACGCGGCTCAGGTTGTCGATGATCGAGCCGAGGATCTCGTCCGGGCCGGCGAAGGATTGTGCCAGCGTGGCTGTTCGGGCGATCAGGGTGGGAATCGCGCTGTCTTCACCCTGGAGCGCGCGAATCAGCGCGGAGGTGATGTCATCGACATCTTCGGGATCGAGCAGGCCGAACAGGGGCTGGAAACCGTTGAGCAGTCCGGACAGATCGAAGGAGGGTTCGGTGTGTTCGAGCGGGATCCGCGCCCCCGGTTTCAACGGTTCGGGCTCGCCGAAATCGGCCATCGAGAGTCCGAGATAGCGTTGGCCGATCAGATTCTGGTAGGTCACCGCCACTTGGGTGTTGCCGTAGAGAATCTGATCGCGCTGCACCTCGAACGTGACTTCGGCGGCGGTTCCCTCGATCTCGACGGCCTCGACCCGGCCGACCTGCACGCCCGCCATGCGCACGTCGTCACCGACCCGTAGGCCCGACACATCGGTGAACAGCGCCGAATAGCTGTGGGTTCGGCCGGGAACACCCCGTTGCAGAGTCGCACCGACCATCCAGGTCATGACGACCGCGATCACCAGGAACAGCGTCACTCCGACCAATGGCCGTCGGTAACTCATCGGGGTCCTCCCTCGGTCGGAGCGGGTGTGACCTGCACGTCGTTGCCGCGCACGAGCGGCCCGAGCAGGAGTGTCGACAACGCGTCGGGCGTCGTTCCCAGGATTCGCGCGATCTGCGCGCGATCGTCGACGCTGCCCGTCGGCTCACGTCCGCGGGTGGCCGCCGCGGGCGTCGGGCCGGTGTTCGCGGTGCCGAGGACACCGGGGCCCGGTGGTCCGGTGAGGCAACTGGGCCCGGCCAATTCGCCGTAGCGGGGACAGTCTTCGCGCGTGTACTGCTTGTGCGGGGTGAGTTCGACGATGATCTTCGGAACGGCGCTCTGACTTTCCGGACGCCAGAGCACCTGGGTGACCTTCTCCGCGACATTGCGCTGCGAGGTGGTCATCTGCGTGAAGTTCTGGCTTCCTGCGCTGAGTACGTCGAGCACCGGTCCGAAGTCGGCGGTGATGTCGAGCAGCGTGTCGGTGTGGTTGTTCATGGCCTCGGCCACCGTCGCGGTGGTCACCAGTCCGCCGCTGACGAGTTCGGTCAACCCCGCGCGTTGTGCCGCGACGGTGCGCAGGGGGATGACCGCCTGATTGACCGCGTCGAGCAGATCGGGGGAGGAGGACTGTAACCCGTTCAGCGCCGCGGTGAGCACGCCCAGGGTGGATCGGCTGCCGTCGGAGGCGGTCACTTCGCTCATCGCTGCCACGATCCGTTCGAGTTGGGCGCCCGCGCGCAACGCGTCCGATCCCCGGCCGCTGGTGGCGGTTTGGACGGTTTCGAGAATGCCGACCGTCGGGTCGGTGCGTGATCGGCCCGCGGCCGCGGCGATTCGGCTCAACGCCGTCAACGAGGTCTGCAATTGCACCGTCGCGAGTCCGTGATCCTCGTGAATCTCGGTGCCCGCCTTCAACGGTGAGCCCGCGCCGTTGTCGACCAGTTGGATCGATGGGACGGCGAAGACATTGCTGGGCACGACCCGTGCGGTGACCGTGCTCGGTATACCGGGCACGCGTTCGGGCTTCAGGTCGAGCCGGACCCGGGTCGGCGCGCCGTTGGCGGGCGCGACGACCTCCGACACCGAGCCGACGAGTACGCCGCGATACTTCACATCGGATTTGGGCGGCAGCCCGTCTCCGATATCGCTCATCAGCGCCGTCACGGCCACCGAATCCTCGAAACCGCCCTGTGAGCGCACGATGCCCGCGGTGACCACCGCGGCGGCCACGATGGTGAAGGCGATGCCGCGCAGCAGCAGTTTCGTGTTGGTGAGATCTCTGTCGTCGGATTCGAACAGGATGGGCATCGGGTCACCCGCTCAATCTCGAACCGGAGTCGAAACCCCAGAGCGCAAGTGTCATCAGTAGATTCACCGAGATCATCACGGTGATGGCGGCACGCATCGCGCGCCCGGCCGCGACGCCGACACCCTGCGGGCCGCCGGAGGCGTAGTAGCCGTAGTAGCACTGGATCGTCGTGGTGATGACGACGAAGACCAGTCCTTTGAGCAGCGAATAGAAGATGTCGGTGCCGCTGAGCACCAGGTTGAAGTAGTGCGCGTAGGTGCCGAACGAATCACCGCCCGCGACCCAGACGAATGCTTCGACGGCGAGGTAGTCGGCGGCGAGCGCGGCGAGATAGAGCGGAACCAGAGCCACCATGGACGCGAGCAGCCTCGTGGAGACCAGGTAGGGGATCGGTCGGATCGCGATCGATTCGAGCGCGTCGATCTCCTCGGCGATCCTCATGGCGCCGAGTTGCGCGGTGAACCGGCATCCGGCCTGTGAGGCGAAGGCGATCGAGGCCATGATCGGGGCGAGCTCGCGTGTCGCGGCGGTGGCCGCGATCATGCCGGTGGCCGGTTCCATGCCGAGGAGTTTCAGTGCGCTGTAACCCTCGATGCCGACGATCGCCCCGGCGGACGCGCCGAGAACGATGATGACGCCTGCGGTACCGCCGCCGACGACCAGTGAGCCGTTGCCCCAGGTGACATCGGACAGGATTTTGACCGATTCCCGGCTGTAATGCCGTATCGCCAGCGGAATCGAGGTGAAGGCCCGCAGGAAGAAGGTGATCATGTGACCGAGTTGGATGAGGATGTTCACCGGTCCCCGGGTGACGGTCAGTAGCGGTCGGATTCCCGGCGGGAGGTACGTCGCCGCCATCAGAGCGTCGTCCTCGGGAACAGGATCGTGTACATCTCGGTGAACCCGACGTTCACGACCATCAGCAAGATGATCGACGCGACCACGGTGGCGTTCACGGAATTGGCGACCCCGCCCGGCCCGCCCTTGGTGTTGAGGCCCTTCTCGCAGGCGACCACCGTCACGATGGTGCCGAACACCGCGGCCTTCACCATCGCCAGATACAGGTCGCCCGCGGTCGCGAACGACGAGAACGTCGCCATGAAACTGCCCGGCGTTCCGTCCTGGACGTAGACATTGAACAGATATCCGGCGAGAAAGCCGATGAAACAGCTGAATCCGGTCAACGCCATCGCCACGATGATTCCGGCGGCGAGCCTCGGAACCACGAGCCGACGCAGTGCCGAGACGCCCATGACTTCCATGGCGTCGATCTCGTCGCGAATCGTGCGCGCGCCGAGGTCGGAACATATCGCCGAGCCGACAGCGGCGGCCAGCAGAATCGCTGTCACCAGTGGCGCCGATTGCCGGATCACCGCCAGGCCGCTGGCCGCACCGGCCAGTGAGGTCGCTCCGACCTGGCCTGCCAGCAATCCGAATTGGATCGATAGCGTCGCGCTGACCGGGAGCGCCACGGCGACCGTCGGGACGACCGAGGTCTTGACCATGAACGCCGCTTGGTGGACGAATTCACCGAACGGGAATTTCCCGGTCCAGGTATCGGCGACCAGGTAACGGACGGCTCGGCCGCCCAGGAGGACCTGCCTGCCGAGCGTTTCCAGAGACGCCGCCGGATGCCTGCGAACATATCCGCGAGACCAGACCGCGATTTCCTCGCCGGCCGAACTCCGGGCGGGTTCCACGCCGACGGGGTCGACGCTCACGTGCGACACCGATCGCCAGGACGAAACGGGATCATCCGGTAGGTGACACTGTCGCCGATCGTGGTATCGATGAGCGATTCCACGCAGCCTCCTAGGTTGCGACCGAATATTCGTTCCGCGCCACCATAGAGGCGTGACGCTCGGACAGTCAACAGTTGAAAACATGACGGGGGCGGGGGATTCGGAGCGGTCGGGGCTGTCGCTTCCGGGGATTCTCCTGTGGCGTATCCGGTGCGACGGAGAGCCCGTCGGCTCGCACGGCCCCTTGTGAACCGAATTTTCGTTCCGTACTCTGCACACTAGTCGGGGCGTCCGGTCGAGGCGGCGTTACAGCCCTTCTGCTGATGGCCTTTCGGCAATCGCCGATCGCACAATGGTTGAAAGGAAGTCGAGATGGGGCGTGTGGAAGGGAAGGTCGCGTTCATCACGGGCGCGGCCCGAGGTCAGGGACGCAGCCACGCGGTGCGGCTGGCAGAGGAAGGGGCCGACATCATCGCGGTCGATCTGTGCCGGGATGTCGAAACGCTCAGGTACGCGCTGGCGCGGCCCGAGGACCTCGCCGAGACGGCGCGACTGGTGGAGAAGGCAGGCCGTCGGGTACTGACGCGAGAGGCGGATGTGCGGTCCGCCGATCAGATGGAGGCCGCGGTCCTGGCGGGGATAGCCGAGTTCGGCAAACTCGACATCGTCGTGGCGCAGGCCGGGATCGCGGGTATGAAGGGAGAACCGAAAGACCAAGCCTGGTGCGATGTGATCGCCACCAATCTCGTGGGCACGATCAACGCCATCCAGGCCGCGCTGCCGCATCTGAGCGACGGCGCGTCGGTCATCGCGACCGGATCGACCGCGGGTCTCATGCAGACCAAACAGCTGGACAATCCGGGGACCGATCCGGGCGGCATCGCCTACCCGTTGTCCAAACGCATGCTGGCCCAGTATGTTCACGAGTTCGCCGCGCAGTTCGGGCCGCGCAACATCCGGGCCAACGTGATCCATCCGACCAACTGCAATACCCCGATGTTGCACAGCGAGCCGATGTATCAGGCGTTCCGACCCGATCTGCCGAATCCCACCAGGGCGGACGCGGAACTGGCTTTTCCGGTGCAACAGATCATGCCGGTTCCGTACGTGGAACCGGAGGATATCAGCGATATGGTGGTCTTCTTGGCCTCGGACGAGGCCCGCTACGTGACCGGCATGCAGATGCGTGTCGACGCGGGCGGCTATCTGCGGTGGTACGACTACCACCTCTGACCGAACCCTCGGCGGCGAGACGCTGTGGCGTCCGCCGCCGTGCGGTCGGGTCGATCAGTGCGCCACGACGCCGCGCAGCGACGTGTCACGGACCAGTTGCAGCGCGCGGCGGGGGCCCACCTGCCTCAAGATGTTCTCGGGAATCCATTGGACGCCGATGAAACATCTCGCGAGCATCTCGGTCGACCGGCTTTCGACCGAGATGTCACCCGCTCGGATGCCCGCGGTGAGCATCGACTTCATCTGGCGGACGCGAGCGGCGAACGACCAACCGGGATTCGGTGTGTCGGGTGGGGACTGGCGCATCCACGCGAGCTGGATCCGGAACTCGTCGGGAAACCGTTCCAGGGCCATGATATTGATCCAGCTCAACGCGTCCAGCTTCTCCAGCACGCTGGAATCGGAATTCAGCGCGGCGATCCAGCCCGCCCCGACCTTCTCTCCGAATTCCTGCATGATCGACGCCAGTAACTGGTCTTTCGAGCCGATCAGCCGGTACACCGTGCCGGTCGCCATCCCCGCCGCCGCCGCGATATCGCGGGCGGTGGTGGCCTCGTAGCCGCGCCGGCCGAAAACGGCCCGTCCCGCGGCGCGTACGTGCCGCGCCTTGTCGCTGGCGTCCACATCGACCTCGGCCCAGGAATCGATGACCTCCGATACCGCGGCGAACGCGGCGGAGCGATCCAGTTCGGCATCGCCGAGAGGTCCGGAAGCAATACCTTCCAACAGAATTCGGCACAACAGGGTGGCCACGCGAGCGGGCGTCGCCTTGTGCCTGATCACATCGAGGCCCACGTGCAACATCGACTGGCAGATACGATCGGCGAGCACCGGGAGATCGATGTCGGAACGGATGTAGCCACTCCACCGGCCCGCCCGCAGAGTCTGCAACATCGCCTCGTTCAGCCGCACCGGCCGAAGTTGGGTCAGCGCCGTCAGTTCTGTCGTGGCACTTGGCCCTTCGAAGAACGACATCTGTAGCGCCGCCCGATTGCGGACGGCGCATTCGGCGATGGCCGTACCCAGTTCCACGATTCTGTCCGAGGCCGACCGCTCATCGGACTCGTCGAGTTCGGCGACGGCCGCCTCGGCCACCCGGTCGAGGTCGGCGTGGTAGCGCCGCATCAACTCGACGAGGATGGCCTCTTTCGAGTCGAAATGGTGATAGAGACTGCCCGGGAGTATGCCCGCCGCGTCGGCGATCTCCTGTAACGAGGTGCGCAGGCCGGAGGTGGCGAAGAGGGTCTCCGCGGTCATCAGGATCTCTGTCCTGCGCGTACCGTCGTCGGAGGATTCACCGCCCCGGGGCTTCGTCACGGCGGTGGCGCGCTTGGCTGCTGTCATCGCCGTGATCCTCTCGCCGAGGGGTGCCGCGGCGACTCGCCCCGGCGCGGCCGGTCGACGGCCAGCGGAAGGCGCGCACGGCTGGGCGCGGGCGTGCGTAGGTTCATGGTCGGGGCCGACTCGAAACCGAGTCGCCCTGGTCACCGCCGGACATTGTTCTCCCGTCGTCTCGTGTGATCATTCGACAATACCGTCCCGAGACATAAATTTGTTTTCCGGCATCCGAGTGCGGACGAGAGGCGATCCACATCGTGCCGACTCGGCGGCACGGTTCCGGATTACGACGAGGTAGGCAACTTCGCGGCGAGGTCGAGTACGGTGACGGTATCGGTTCCGGTCTTACGCAGCCGTTCCGACGAACGGAAGCCGAGGTCCACGTCCTTCGCGAGGGCGCGCAGCGCGCCGACGTTCGCCTGGTCCTTCGAAATGTGTCGGAACGGATCGAAGGAGAAGAGGCGCAACGCGTTCTGATGGGTTATCCGATCGATATCATGATCGGATACTCCCCGGAAATGATCGGCCAGCCCCTCCGGCGCCAACGGCCAGGTCGAGTCCGAATGCGGATAATCGCATTCCCAGGTGACCATGTCGAGGTTGAGTTTGTTCCGGCTCTCGATACCGAATCCGTCGTCGATGAAACAGGTGACGATACGTTCGAGAAAAACCTCGCTGGGCAGTTTGCCTTTGAAATCCTGGTGCGTCCAGGCGCGGTGCATGGTGTAGACACGGTCGATTCGTTCGAGGAAGTACGGGATCCATCCGATCCCGCCCTCGCTGAGGGCGAAGGTGAGGTCGGGGAATTTCCGCAACACCGGTGACCACACCAGATCGGCCGCGGCCTGCACGATACTCATCGGTTGCAGGGTGATCATGGTGTCGACCGGGGCGTCCAGTGAGGTGATCACGACCTGTGACGACGAACCGATATGCAGGCAGACGACGGTGGCGGTGTCGCTGCACGCCTGCCAGAACGGATCCCAGTGCGGATCGTGCAACGAGGGGTAGTCGAGTTTCGCGGGATTCTCGGAAAAGGTGACGGCGTGGCAACCCTTCTTCGCGACCCGCCGCACTTCCTCCGCCATCAACTGTGGATCCCAGATCGGCGGGAGCGAGATGGGGATCATTCGTCCCGGGTAGGTGCCCGCCCATTCGTCGATATGCCAGTCGTTGTAGGCGCGCAGCACCGCGAGGCCGAGCTCCTTGTCCTTCGCGCGGGCGAAATACTGGCCGCAGAATTGCGGATAGGACGGGAAGTTCATCGCGGCGAGCACCCCGTTGGCGTTCATGTCGCGGATTCGTTCGTGGATGTCGTAGCAGCCCTCACGGATCTCGCTGAGCTTGGTCGGCTCGGCGCCGTACTCGTCCGGGGGGCGCCCGGCGACGGCGTTCAGTCCGACATTGGTGGCTTCCTGACCTTCGAAGACCCACGCGTCGGTTCCGTCGGCGCGTTGAATCAACTTCGGGACATCGTCCTTGTATTTGGCGGGGATGTGATGCTCGAACATGTCCGGCGGTTCGACGAGGTGATCGTCCACCGAGACCAGGATGAAATCGTTCATGTCCATGAGGCGCGCTCCTTCGCGTACAGCAGTTCGAATCCCGTGCGGGTGTGAGAACTTCACATGATTCGTGTCCGGAGATTGACTTGATGTCCCGCCCGACCTTACGTTGGAACAGAAATTTGGTCAATCAGCGCGGAAGCGGGTGGACATGTTCGACCACGAGGTGACTCGACGATGAGCACGATGATCGAGCAAGGAAGGCGGAGCCGGCCGTTCTACGTACCGGTCTCGACGGAGGTCGCCGTCTTCGAGGCGGCCTACCGGCTGGGACTGTCCATCGTGCTCAAGGGGCCGACGGGATGTGGCAAGACCCGCTTCGTCGAAGCCATGGCACACGATCTGGACCGGCCGCTGATCACGGTGTCCTGTCACGACGACCTGACGACCGCCGACCTGGTGGGGCGATACCTGCTTCGCGGGGGTGAGACCGAATGGGTCGACGGTCCGCTGACCCGGGCCGTCCGCGAAGGCGCGATCTGCTACCTGGACGAGGTGGTCGAGGCGCGTCAGGACACGACGGTGGTCCTGCATCCGCTCGCCGATCATCGTCGTCAGCTGCCGATCGAACGTCTCGGCGTCACGGTGGACGCGGCCCCGGGTTTCGGTCTCGTCGTGTCCTACAACCCGGGCTATCAGAGCGTCTTGAAGGATCTGAAGGACTCGACCCGGCAGCGCATGGTGGCGATCGAATTCGGTTACCCGGCAGCACATGTGGAAGAGAACATCGTCGTGGCGGAAGCGGGGGTCTCGGCGGCGTGCGCCACGGATCTGGTCAGACTGGCGCAGGCGGTCCGGCGGCTGGAGACCGGTGGTCTGCGCGAGGTCGCCTCCACCCGGGTGCTGATCGCGGCAGCGCGATTGACGGCCGAAGGTCTGCCGCCACGGGTTGCCGCGCGCGCGGCCATCGCGGGCCCGTTGACCGATGACCCCGTGGTGTCGCGGGGGCTGGTCGAGATGATCGACATCTATCTACCGGAATCGCTCGCCTGAATAGGTGATTGACGGGTCAGGAGACCTGTCGCTACAGTCTGAACAAATCTTAGGTCTGCTCGTGTGCTTGCTGCCGCGAGTGAGAATCATCGGAAGGCGCCATGTCCTACGAAAGCGCAGCACAACCGATCAAAATTGGCTATCTCATGGACTTTCGGCTGCCCGAGAGTTACCCGCAGGAGATGCTGGACGACTTCACGCTCCCGTTCGAATTGGTCTTCGACGAGGCCCTCGCGGCCGGTGAGATCGACCGGCCGGTCGAGGTCGTCTACAAAGAAGTCGAAGGATTGCCGAAGGGCTCGGTCAAGGCGGTGATCGACGGATTCGCCGAACTCGTCGACGAGGGCTGCCTCGCGGTCTTCGGGCCCAACATCACCGACAACTGCGTCGCGGTGAAGGAAGCCATCGAGCAACGATTCCGGGTGCCCGCGATCTCGGTCACCGGAACCGACGACTGGCTGGGGGAGTGGACCTTCTCGTTCCCGCAGGGATCCATGACCGACGAGCCCATCTTCTGGGCGGATCTACTGGCGAAACAGGGCTATTCGACGGTCGGGCTCCTGGTCGAGCAATCGCTGATCGGGCGCAGCTACCAACAGAACTTTCATCGGGCCGCCGCGGCGAAGGGTATCCGGGTCGTGGCCGAGGCTTCGATCGCGCAGACCGCGCAGGATATCGGCGAGGCCGTCCGGGCCCTGCACAAAGCCGAGCCCGAGGCGATCATCCACTGCGGCTTCGGATTCGGCATCGTATTCATCAATCCCGTGCTCCAAGAGCTCGGCTGGGATCCTCCCAGGTACACCAGCACGGCGTTCCAGAATGCCTGGGTCAATCCGGTGATGTGGAAGGCGTTCACCGGCTGGATCGGGGTCGATCAGTACGACGAGGCCAACACCGTCGGGCAGGCGTACCTCGATCGCTTCGAGAAGCGCTACGGGCGTCGACCGCAGTATGTCCTGCCGATGGTCAATCACGATGTCGCGCAGACTCTTCTGCGCGCATTCATAGACGCGCGGCCGCTGAGCCCGCGCGGAGTCAAAGACGCGCTCGAACGAGTCAAGATGCTTCCCGCCGCCTCCGGTGCACCCGGCACCCGGGTGTCGCTGGGCAAGTGGACCAGGCGGGCCTGGATGGGGGCGGGTTACCTCGTCGCCCGTCGGCTCGACACCGACGGGGTCAACTCGCACCTCGTCGATCGCTTCGGAGAGGACCGGTCATGACCATGGACGAGACGATCGCGCAGGAGCCCCCGGGGAGGCGGGCAGCCGCGGACAGCGGCGCCGCGACGACGAAGAACTACCTGGGGTGGGGACTGCTCGCGCTGGCGATCCTGGTGGTCGGGCTGATCGCGGCGAACGCGCGCCGCGGCGCGGTGTCGGACCGCATCCGAAATCCCGAGGTGACCGGTGCGCCCCGGCCGGTGGAGCCGTTGTTCGGGTTCGATCACTGGATCGCCGTGATCCATATCGGGACGCTGGTCGCGGTACTGCTGGTGATCGCGATATGGGTACGCATGTTCCGTCGCAACCCCCGCGATCCGGTCCTGATCATGGGATTCATGACGACCATGATCGTCTGGCAGGACCCGATCATGAACTGGGCTCCCTTCGCCGTCTACAACCCGGAACTGTGGCATTGGCCCGAGGATTGGCCGCTGGTGTCGCTGTCGCCGACGGTCGAGCCGTTCGTCGTCATCGGCTATGTGATGTTCTACCTCGGCCCCTATTTCCCGGCGATCAGGATTCTGCGCAAGTTGCAGGCCGATCGTTCTCCGGACGCTTTCGTGTGGAGACATCCGCTGATCAGCCTGGCCCTGCTCATCTTGCCCATCGGGTTCGTGTTCGACATGATCCTGGAGGTCTCGCTGGTCCGCACCGGGATGTACATCTACTCGCAGGTGATCCCGTTCGGATCCCTGTTCGCCGGTTCCACCTTCCAGTTCCCGCTGCTGTGGGAGTCGCTGTCGGTCACATTCGTGATGATCCCCGCCGGGGTACTGATCTTCCGAGACGACACCGGGCGGACCGTGGCGGAGAAACTCGCGCAACGGGCCAAGATTTTCGCCGGTCGGCCCTTCGTCGGCATGGTGATCGTGATGTTCGTGACCATGAACGTGTCGTACTTCGTCTACGGCGGATGGTTCGCGGTCATCAAGTGGACCCGTACCGCCACTTCCGTAGCCTGCCCGTGGCCGTATCCGGAGGCGAAAGTGTATGACCCCCAGGGCTTCTACGAGGAGAACGGCGCCGAGGGGCCGTACTCGGTCGGGATCTGGTCGGAGTGGATGAGCGCGCAACCCGACGGCAGGCCCGACGTCGAGGCGCCGGCCGACGGCGGCCGATGCGGGGTGCCCGAATGAGCGAGTCACGCAGTGTCGTCATCACCGGCGCCTCGCGCGGCCTCGGCCTGGCGTCCGCGAAATATCTGTATCACCGCGGCTGGCGCGTGGTCGCCGCGGTGCGGTCGGTGGACAAGGGAATGGCCGCGCTGCGCGAGGCCACCGGCGCCGCCGAGGACGACCCCCGCCTGCTCGGGGTGCGTCTGGACCTGTGCGATCCGGATTCGGTCGCCGCGGCGGCCGTCGCGATAGGTGAGCTGGTCGGCGTGCCGGACGCGGTGGTGCACAACGCGGGCATCGCCGCCGCCGGGGCGGTCGAGGAGACGCCGATGGAGCTGTGGCAGACGATGTTCGCGACGCACCTGTTCGGTCCGGTCGCATTGACCAGGGATCTGCTTCCCGGGATGCGCGAGGCCGGACGCGGGCGCATCGTCCTCATCTCGAGCGCGGGCGGCGTTCGAGGCATGCCGGTGATCGCGGCCTATTCCGCCGCCAAGGGCGCACTGGAGCGGTGGGGCGAGTCGCTCGCGGGCGAGGTAGCGCCGTACGGACTGGGGGTCACGGTCCTGGTGACGGGTGTCTTCGATACCGAGATCATCACCGACGACGGAACGACGAGCTTCCGCGACTTCGAGGGTCCGTACGGGCAGCACCACCGAACCATCGACAAGCGCGGCCGCGCGGCGATGAGAATCGCCAGCCCTCCCGAGAAGTTCGCGGTACGGCTGGGACGCGCGCTCGACGGGAAAGCGCCCTACACCCGTCGGTCGGTCGGGCTCGACGCCACGGCACTGCTGGTGTCGAACCGGTTCCTGCCGACGAAGGCGATGCATCAGATCGTCCGGGTCGCGATGGGGCTGCCCGGGTACAAGAGCATGCGCCCGCCGACGACGCGACTGAGTCCGACAGCACGCACCCTGATCATGCTGGCGAAGGTGCTTCCGGCGCCGGCGATGCAGCGAATCGGATTGTTCGTCATGAAGATTCGTCCACCTACCCCGCCCCCCGCGAATTCCTCGGCGGAAATCGAGGAGCCTTCGGATTCGCCGGTGCGGGAAAGCGATCGCAGCCAGGAGAACTCGATCCATGACTGACACAACGACATCTCGGTCCGAGTCGAGGATGCTGATCGACGGCAGACTCGTGGAGGGCGGGACCGGAACTTTCGTCAATATCAACCCGGCGACCGAGGAAGTCATCGGGCAAGTCAGCGATGGCTCCGTGGCCGATATGCGTCGTGCGATCGGTGCGGCCCGCAACGCCTTCGACAACACCCGATGGTCGCGGGATCACGCTTTTCGGCGGCGTTGCCTGCTGCAACTCCACGACGCGGTGGAGGGCGAGAAGGAACAGTTCCGCGAGGAACTGATCCTGGAGGCCGGTTGTCCGCGAGCGATCACCTACGGCCCGCAGCTCGACGCGCCACTGGCCGAGGGGTTCACCTATCCGGCGAAACTCATCGAAACCTACGCGTGGGAAACCGATCTCGGCGACGCGTTCGTGCCGCTGACCGGCATACAGACGACGCGGAAAGTGCTGCGCGAACCCGTGGGTGTCGTCGGTGCGATCACCCCGTGGAATTTTCCCTTCGAGATCACCGTCCACAAGCTGGGGCAGGCCCTGGCCACCGGTAATACGGTCGTCCTCAAGCCCGCCCCCGACACCCCGTTCACTGCCACCAGGCTCGGGCGTCTGATCGCCGAGCAGACCGATATCCCGGCAGGGGTTGTCAATGTGGTGACAGCGTCGGACCACCTGGTCGGTGAGGAGCTCACGCTCTCGCCCGAGGTCGACCTGATCTCGTTCACCGGCTCCACCGCGGTCGGTCGTCGGATCATGGAGAAGGGCGCCGCGACGATGAAGCGGCTGTTCCTCGAACTCGGAGGCAAGTCGGCCACGATCGTCTGCGACGACGCGGACCTGAATTTCGCGTGCGCCATCGGGATCGCGCCGTGTATGCACGCGGGCCAGGGCTGCGCCAACCCCACCCGAATGTTGTTGCCGCGCAGTCGATATGACGAGGGTGTCGCGTTGTTGAAGGCGATGTACGACAACATCGCCCCGGGCGACCCGCAGGATCCGTCGACGCTGTGCGGTCCGGTCATCTCGGCCCGGCAACGCGACCGGGTACTCGGATACATCCAGCGGGGTATCGATGAGGGGGCCACTCTGCTCTCGGGCGGCAAGGAACAACCGCGGGGATTCGACCGTGGATTCTGGGTCAAGCCCACCCTGTTCGTCGACGTCGACAATTCGATGACGATCGCCCAAGAGGAGATCTTCGGCCCGGTCCTGTCCGTCATCCCCTACGACGATGACGACGACGCGGTCCGGATCGCCAACGACAGCCGCTATGGCCTGGCGGGCAATGTCATGGCCGGTTCGCTCGATCGCGCGCTGTCGCTGGGTCGCCGCCTGCGGGCCGGATTCATCGGCCTCAACGGCGCGGCCGGATACAGCGCCGACGTCCCCTTCGGCGGATACAAGGCCAGCGGTATCGGTCGACAGAACGGCACCGCCGGATTCGACCAATACACCGAGATCAAATCCGTCGCCTACCCGGCCTCGTAAAAGGAGTTACCATGCAGTTGTTCGATGATCTGGAGGACTTCGGGTCCTTCGACGACGTGGTGTCCGGCGACGTTCGCGACCCCTACACCGAGCTGGCGCGCCTGCGCCGCGAGGAGCCGGTTCAGCGCATCGAGTTGTCCACGATGCCGGGCGACAACACCAAACCCCTCTTCATCGTCTACCGGTTCGAAGACGTCCAGCAGATGCTGCGCGACAATCGGACGTTCTCCTCGGCGATCATCATCCAGGCGTTCGGCGACGTCCTCGGTCGTCACGTGATGCTCGGTATGGACGAGCCCGAACACGGACGTCACCGGGCGCTGGTGTCACGGGCCTTCGCGCAGAAGGCGCTGGCGAAATGGGAGGACTCCCTCGTCGGTGGCGTCGGCAACGAATTGATCGACCGGTTCGCGAGCAAGGGCAGCGCCGATCTGGTCACCGACTTCACCTTCCCGTATCCGACCCAGATCATCGCGGGACTGCTCGGTCTGCCCCGTGAGGACTATCCACAGTTCCAGCGCTGGTCGATCTCGCTGCTGAGTTTCACGATCAATCCCGAGCGAGGCAAAGCCGCATCGCTCGCCCTCGAGGAGTACTTCACCCCGATTCTCGCGGCCAGGCGCGTGGAACCCCAGGATGATCTGATCAGCAGACTCGCTGTCGCCGAGATCGAGGGCGAGCATCTGAGCGACGACGAGATCTTCTCGTTCCTGCGACTGTTGTTGCCTGCGGGGGTCGAAACCACCTACCGGGCCCTGGGAAACCTGTTGTTCGGCCTGTTCAGCAATCCCGAACAGCTCGAGGCCGTGCGCGCCGACCGGTCGCTGATCCCGCAGGCGATCGAGGAAGCGGTGCGGTGGGAGCCGCCACTGCTCACGATCACGCGTATCGCGACCGAGGACACCGAACTGGGTGGCGTCGCGATACCCGAAGGTTCCTCGGTCATGCCGATGCTGGGTGCGGCCAACCGACAGGAAGATCGCTACGAGGATCCCGACACTTTCGATATCTTCCGGCCCGCGCGTCCCAATATCGGGTGGGGCTACGGAACCCACGTGTGCCTCGGCATGCATCTGGCGCGGCTGGAAATGCGCGTCGCGATCAATCTGCTGCTCGACCGGTTGCCGAACCTGCGGCTGGACCCGGACGGCAAAGATCCGCACATCCGCGGACAGGTGTTCCGGTCGCCGACCTCGCTGCCGGTACTGTTCGATGCCGATCCGGGGGCACGGTCGTGACCGGGGAACTGCGTTTCGACGGGCGGGTCGCGATCGTCACCGGAGCGGGCAGAGGTGTCGGCAGGAGCCACGCACTGCTCCTCGCGGCCAGGGGCGCTCACGTGGTCGTGGCCGACTACGGTGTCCGGCTGGATGGTTCGGGTTCGTCGAGCGAACCCGCGGCGGCCGTCGTCGCGGAGATCCGCGCCGCGGGCGGACGGGCGGTCGCGTGTTTCGCTTCCGTGGCGGACGAGGAAGGGGCCCGGTCCGTCGTCGACACCGCGGTCGACGCGTTCGGTCGGGTCGATATCGTCGTCAACAACGCGGGGATCTCCGATCCCGACGGTTTCGAGGCGCTGACGGTGTCGCAGTTCCGCGCGATGGTCGATGTCCACTATTTCGGCAGCCTGTTGGTCACCCGGGCCGCGTGGCCGCATTTTCGTCGGGCCGGATACGGCCGCGTCGTGAACACCGTGTCCGAGGCGATGCTCGGCAATATCCCCGAGATGACCAGTTACGGGCCCGCGAAAGGCGCGGTATGGGGGCTCACGCGCAGCCTGGCGACCGAGGCGGCCGGTTCCGGGATACGGGTCAACGCCGTCGCGCCGCGGGCGTTCACCCGAATGTCGGATGCTCAGAGCGCGAAGATCGCCGGTTCCCGCGGTCTGACACCCGAGATGATGGACCAGATCAACGCGGCGATGCCACCGGACATGGTCGCCCCCGCGGCCGCCTTTCTGGCCCACGAGAACTGCGAACTCAACGGCGAGGTGTTGCGTGCCGGACTGGGAGGTGTGGCACGTATCGCGATCGTGGCCTCGCAGGGCATCTACAAGACGCCGCTGACGGCCGAAGACATCGCCGAGAACCTCACCGAGATCATGGACATTCGCGACAGCGCCGCTGTCGAGATCGTCTGATCCGAATCGAAACACGCTACTGCTGAGGAGGATTCGTGTCCGAATTCGAGTCGGTCGACTACTTCACCGACCAGAGCCTGATCCCCGATCCCTATCCCTACTTCGACTATCTGCGAGATCGGTGTCCGGTACTTCCCGACGGCCCGGCGGGCGTCGTCGCGATCACCGGGCACCAGGAAGCGCTCGCGGTATACCGCGACCCGGCCATGTCCTCGGCCAACGCCGTCGTCGGCCCGTTCGCGCCGCTGCCTTTCACCCCCGAGGGCGACGACATCAGCGATCTGCTCGAGGAGCACCGAGGTTCCATCCCGATGGCAGAGCACGTGGTCACGATGGACGCCGACCAGCATTGGCGAACACGTGCGCTGCTGAGCAGCCTGCTGACGCCGAAACGGTTGCGGGAGAACGAGGATTTCATGCTCGAACTCGCCGACCGACAACTCGACTCGTTCCTCGCGGCGGGCCGTGTCGAGTTCATGTCCGGTTACGCGAAACCGTTCTCGACGCTCGTCATCGCGGACCTGCTCGGCGTGCCGACCGAGGATCACGAGGAATTCCGCCGCGCGCTGTCGGATCAGATCGCCGGTCGGCTGGACGGGGAACTGGCATTCAACCCGTTGGAATGGCTCGAGCAGAAATTCACCGACTACATCACGACTCGACGCGAGACACCCCGCTCGGATGTGCTCACCCAACTGGCGCTGGCGCAGTACCCCGACGGGTCGACGCCGGAGGTCGACGAAGTCGTGAAACTCGCGACATTCCTTTTCGCCGCGGGACAGGAGACCACGACAAAGCTTCTGAGTGCGGGGATTCGTAATCTCGCCGAACAATCGGACCTCCAGACGCGAATACGGGGCGACCGGACACTGATTCCCTCGTTCCTCGAGGAAACGCTGCGGTTGGAGAGTCCGGTCAAGAGCCACTTCCGGCTGGCCCGGACGACGACATCGGTCGGTGACTGTCCGATCTCCGCGGGTGCGACGGTCATGTTGCTGCCGGGTGCGAGCAACCGCGATCCGCGGAAATTCCCGAATCCGAACGACTTCCAGGTCGATCGGCGCAACGTCCGCGAACATGTGGCGTTCGGACGAGGCGCGCACACCTGCCCCGGTGCCCCGCTGGCGCGGACCGAGGGACGGATTTCGATGAATCGCATTCTCGACCGGATGGCGAACATCCGAATCGACGAGACCCGGCACGGCATAGCGGAGAATCGCACCTACCAGTACGAACCCACCTTCGTGATGCGCGGATTGTCCGAACTGCATATCGAATTCGATTCCGCGTCCTAGTCGCCGACACCATGGACAACGACGTCGCCACGAACGACGACCCGAGCCGCCTCGCGATGCTCGCCTCCGCGATCGCGGGCCGCACGCTGCGGGTGGCACGGTCGGCGCCGGGGGAACCCGCCTGGACCGATGGCGTCACGCTGTTTCTCGACGGGGCCGCGGACCCACGTCGCGACCTCGAAGCACTGTCGGTTCAGGCGTCGTTGCTCGCCTGCGGCAGCCTGGACCCCGCCATCGTGCGCAAACTCGGCCGGCGCCCGAAATCGGCGGCCCGGTATCTCGCCGTCGAAGCGCATCGCGCTCTGCTGGCCAACGAGGTGCTCTTGCCGCCCTCGGTCCTCGACATCGTGGATCGTGAGTTGGCGCGGTCGGTCGATTCACCGGAGGCGTCGCTGTCGGCCGCCGCCGGTGAGTCGCCGCGCGATCCACCGCGGTGTTTCGGGGTGATCCGGCCACGCCGGGTGGTCGTCGCCGTCGAGAGCGAACAGCGTTCCGGGTCCGCGGCCGCGCACGCCCCGCGTCGAGCGTCATCACAGGAATTGGTGGATATCCCCGATGAATCCTCCGACGGCGACGAGACGGACGGATTCACGAGCCCGATCGGCGGTGGCGGTGCGCTGGGACGACTGTTCCAACGGATGCTCGGGGTCGCCCGTCGCACGGGCGGCAACGGACAACCCGGAGCTGATTCGGCCACCCACCGCATGCGCGGCGGCATCACGGGCGGCGGCACCGTCGTGTCGACCGCGACCGCCGACAGTTCGGATCCGGGTCACGACGACGTGGCCGCGGGAGTCAGCTATCCGGAATGGGATGTGCATCGGGGCCGCTATCGTCCGGCGTGGTGCACCGTGCACGAGGTCGCGGCGACAACCGAATCGGCGGAGTCGGCGTTCCGATCGAACGGCGGGCAGCTCCGACGCCCGCTGTCGCGGCTCGGACTCGGGCTCGGCCGGTACCACCGACAGCCGCAGGGTGACGACCTGGACCTGGACGCGGTCGTCGAGGCCCGCGTCGAGGCGATCGTCGGCGCGACACCCGACGAATCGGTCTATCTCGACAGTCTGCGGCGCCGTCGTGACCTCGCGGTGTTGGTGTTGCTCGACATCTCCGGTTCGGTCGCGGAAGCGGGATCGACCGGACAGACGATTCACGAGCAGCAACGCGCCGTGGCCGGGGCGCTGGCTGTCGCGCTGTCCGAACTCGGTGATCGGGTGGCGCTGTATGCCTTTCGGTCGCAGGGGCGCGCGGCGGTGCAGCTACTGCCCGTCAAGAAATTCGACGAGCGGCTCGACACCACGACGATGCGGCGACTGAGCGGATTGACTCCCGGTTCCTACTCGAGGCTGGGCGCGGCGATTCGGCACGGCACGTCGATCCTGCGCACCGGGGGCGGAACGCCTCGTCGGCTGCTGGTCGTCCTGTCCGACGGCTTGGCCTACGACCACGGGTACGAACGCGCCTACGGCACAGCCGATTCGAGGCGCGCGCTCGCCGAAGCGCGACGGGAGGGGATAGGTGCTGTATGCCTGACGGTCGGCGCCCGGACGGCCGACGACGAGCTCCGTCGCGTGTTCGGCAGTGCAGCGCACGCGCGTATCGAGAATCCCGACCGCGCGAGCGGGGTCATCGGACCCCTGTTCCGTTCGGCCCTTCGGTACACGAACGCACGTCGCAGGGTTGCCCGCAGACCCGCGAGCACGCGCGCCGGAGCCGCCGCGACCGCTCGAATTGCTTATCCGGCTGGCCGGATGACGTGAAGATTCAGTCACGAAGCGACGAGGAGCACAGTGTGATCGACTTCGATGGACAGGTCGCCGTGGTGACCGGAGCGGGGCGGGGCCTCGGGCGGCTGTACGCGATCGAGATGGCCCGCCGAGGGGCGGCCGTCGTGGTCAACGACCTCGGCGGCAGCATGCGCGGTGCGGGCACCGACGACACGGTGGCAGATCAGGTGGTCGAGGAGATCGTAGGAGCCGGTGGCCGCGCTGTCGCCTCGTACGACTCCGTCGATACCCCGGAAGGTGGTCGGGCGATTGTGGATATCGCCGTCGAGACCTTCGGCCGGCTCGACGCGGTGGTCAGCAACGCGGGTATCTTCAGCAGCGTCGCGTTCGACGAGTTGTCCGTCGATGACTGGAATCGGATGCTCGCCGTCCACCTGAGCGGTGGCTTCCACCTGAGTCAACCCGCCTTCGCGGCGATGAAAGCGCAGCGCGACGGTGGTCGTTTCGTCTTCATCTCGTCCTCGGCGGGTCTGTTCGGCCAGCCACTGGAGGCCCATTACGCCGCGGCGAAGGCCGGGCTGCTCGGGCTGAGCAACGTCATCGCCGTCGAGGGTCAGGAGCACGGAATTCTCGCCAATACCGTGCTGCCGACCGGATTTTCGCGAATGGTGACCGAGACGGTCGGCGACGAGAAATTCCTCGCCGAGTCCGGATTCCTCCGAGCCATCCGCCCGGAACTGGTGGTGCCGCTCGTCGTATTCCTGGCGAGCAGGCGATGCGATTTCACCCACCGGAACTATTCGGCGTCCGCGGGGAGGTTCGCCCGTGTGTTCGTCGGTCTCGGCCACGGCTGGCTCGCCGCAGCGGACAGCAGCCCCACCTGCGACGATATCGCGGAACACCTCGACGAGATCTCCGAAACGCAGCCGTTCATCGTTCCCACTTCGATTTTCGACGAGGTAGTGGACGTCTGCGATCGCCTCGGCATCTCCGCGATGCCGGACAATGCCGAGATCGCGATTCCCGAATCGGCGAGATCACGGAGTGCGACGTGAACGCGCACGGCAGGGGAGTCGAGTCATCGACGTCTATCGCGTCGGGCTGTCGGAGAACCTCGGTCGACCCATGAGCGCGGATGGATGTCGATGACTCGGTCGGACCGGGATCTCGTGATCTCCGGGAACCCCGCCTCGGTCCTGCTGCGCGATTCCCCCGCCATCTCTCGGCAGATAGCCCAGCACCTCGTCCGGCATGTCGCCCCCTGCCGTGCCCTGGCCGGTGACCTGATCGATGCGGAGATCGTCGCGGTGACCGGAATCTGCTTGGACATCGCCGTCGCCATGCTCGACGGCGCGGATCGCCCCCCGAGTTCCGGGCGGCTCGAGCTGGCGGCGGCGATGTGGGCACGCGAGGGGGTGCCGATCGAGGCCGTCCACCGTGCCGTCAATGTCGGGCTCGGGATCGCTTTCGACCTGATCGCGGTGCGCGCCACCGTCGATGACTACTCGGCTCTGCTCGAGGTGGCCCGCCGGTTCGTCGACATCAGTGACCACCTCACCGCTGCTGTCGGGGTGGCCTTCATGCGGGAACTTCGGACAGTGGTCGATCGGCGCCACGCTGCCAGACGCACGCTCGCTTCCGCGTTGTTGTCCGGTCACCGCGCCTCGCCCGTCGCCCGTGAATGCGGGGTCACCATCGCGGCCGCCTACTACGTGATGGCGCTCGCGATCTCCCCGCGAGGCGGTAGGGACAAGAACGACGTCGCAGACCCGCCTCCCGCCGCCCGCCGCGCACTGGAGCGGATCGGGACCGAACTCGACGGGCACCGTGACGATCAGGTGCTGGCACTGCTCGGTATCCACGGTGGTGCGGTCTTGATCCCGGTGGGACATCCGGCCGGCGGGGACCTGAACGCGTTCATCTCCCGACTGTCGCGCGCCGGCCGAGTGTCCATCCGTGCCGCGGTCGTCGAGTCGCCGGCCGCCGACATCCCCGAGGCGACCCGGCGAGCACACGACCTGCTGGATATCGTCGACCGCCTGGAACTGATCGATGGGATCTACCACTTCGGAGATCTCGCCGTCGAGTACCAGTTGACCCGCCCCGGGCCGGCACTCGAGCGTCTCGGGGCGATACTGGATCCTCTCGACGAGTACCCGGAACTGATGGAGACGCTTCGAGTGCACATCAGCAACAACCTGATCCGTCAACGCACCGCGCGCAAACTACAGGTGCACGTCAACACCGTCGACTATCGGTGCCGACGCATCGGCCGGATCACCGGCTTCGATCCGAGCGAAGCGAATGGGCAGTGGTACCTGCGGTCCGCGTTGATCGCGCGCACCTATCGGAAATCCGTCATCGACTTTCCGACATCGGCCAGTGTCAGGGGCGCGCCGTAGTCCTTGGTGAATCGGTAGCGTTCGACGTTGCACCGGTAGAGCCCGTTGTCCGGGCCGAAGTCGGCGGGAACCCATCCGTCGGGAGTCGCGCGTTCGATATTGAAACAGGAGATGGGGACCTCGCGGTTGCTCAGATCCACCGGTGCGTGCAGTCCGCCCGCCGTCCAGGATGTCTGCGTCCGGGCGGCTTCGTAGACGCAGCGCCGGGTCAATTCGTCGCCGCAACGAGTGGCGGATTCCGCGAACAGCAGCCAGGACGATATCGCCCGCAATTGCGGGAATGTCATCTCCGAGCCCGGCGCGTACTCGGCGAACATCGCCTCGATCTGACGCAGCGCCGGGACCGTGCTCGATTTCTCGAAGGGCGCGACGCCACCCAGATCCACCACATTGTTCTGGAATTCGAGAGAACGGCCCAGATTCTTCAGGAAGGATTGCGTGTAATTGTTGTTGGTGGCGTCGATCCAATCCGGGCGGTACCCGATCGCGGTCAACGCCTCTTCGAGTTTCGGCAGCTGCGCGGGCTCACCGTTGAAGACCAGGCCGCGAACCTGCTTCTCCTTGATGGTCTGGGCGTAGGGCGTCCAGTTCGAGACACCCGTGATCGGATAGAGATCGTGGTAGATGACCGTCGCGCCCTGGGCCCGGAGACTTTCCTCGGTCTTCTCCCCGAGTGTCTTGGTGATCGGCGAATCGGCGTCGATGATCCCCACCTTGTCGATCGAGGTCGGATAGCCTTCGCGGACGAGCCACCGGCGGAATCCGGTGTAGACATCGTGGCGCGCCAGCACCGAAGGCGATCCGCTGATCTCGAGATCCGCCGCGACACTGCCGGGTTGGGATATCTGCGCGGGGAAGCTCGGCAGCAGACAGCTGAGCCGATCCTTGACGCCGAGGCCGTCGAATCCGGTGCCGCCACCGACCAGGGCGAAGTCGTCCCGGCACGCCTCACGCATCCGCGCGCGGACCTCGGTGAGATTCGTGTCGTGGACATTCACCTGTATCCGGCGGCCGGCGATTCCACCGTGGTCGTTGCACCACGACGCGAATACTTTCGCCGCGTCGACGAATTCGGGATTCTTGTTGAATCCGAAGTCGGTGAAGACACCGACGACGATCGCGTCGGCTGTCACGCCCTGGGCCGAGGCCTTCGTCGGTGCGCCCTTCCCGCATACGGTGCCCAGGTCACCGAATTCGCTGGGAACCGACGTGCCGGAGGATTTACCCGCCGGGGGGTCTTCGGTGCCCGCTACGTCGCGACCGCAGCCGACGAAAAGCATCAGCGAGGCCGCCAGCACGGTGACCGGAATTCGAATGGATCTCATGGTTGTCTCACTTCCTCGTGGACGGTCAGCGGCCCTGCCACACCGGCTTGCGCTTCTCGATGAATGCCAGCGCGCCCTCGCGCGCGTCTTCGCTGTCGAATACGGTTTTCCGCCAATCGCCGAGGCGTTCGGTGGCCTCGGCGGCATCGGTCACCGCGAGCCGGACCAACTCCTTGCACGCCGTCAATGCCAGCGGGGCGTTGTCGGCGATCTGTCGTGCCAGCGACAGCGCCGTGGCGAGCACGTCCTGCGGTGGTACGACGGAATTGATCAGGCCCACCTCGTACCCGCGTTGCGCGGTGATCGGATTGCCGGTCAGGTTCATCTCCAACGCGATGCCGAGTGGCAATCGAGTACCGATGAACGTTCCGCCGGAGGCGGGAAACAGTCCGCGTTTGGCCTCGGGAAAACCGAATTTCGCCGTGGCGGAGGCGACGATGATATCGGCGCCGAGCAACAGTTCCAGGCCACCACCGACCGCGGTGCCGTTGGCCGCGGCGATCACCGGCACGGAGAGCTCGCCGCGGACCAGGCGTTGGTAGGCGGCGCCTTCCTCGCTCGCGGTGTCGAATCGCGCACCGTCGGTGAACGATCGCAGATCCATGCCCGAGCAGAAGGCCCGATCCCCGGCCCCGGTGAGCACCAATACCTGGATCTCGGGGTCGGTCTCGGCCGCCGCGGCCGCCGCGCCGATGCCGCGCAGCATGGAAGTCGTCAACGCGTTTCTGGCGTCGGGCCGAGCGAGTTCGATGACCGAGACCGGGCCGTGCCGGTGTATCGCGAGTTCCTCGGCGATGCTCATCGATTGCTCATCGGACGGGGCGGGATCGGGTGGGTTCGCGGAATTTCGCGTCATGTCGGCTCCTTCGCGTTTCTGTCTCGGTTGTCTCGGTGTCGCCGGTCGAATCGGCCGGCACGTGCGCTCGGCGTGCAGACCCGGGGGCCTCGCGGGTGCTCGTGTATTCGCCGGAATGCACGCGGCAGCGACTCGGTGGTGGTCGCGCCGCGTCGACGAGTGAAATAAACAGTGCGGCAACGTATCCGGAGTTTCGATCGGGACGGACGTCCGCTCGGTGACGAGCTGGAATCGAACCGGATTCGGTCGACCGGTCGGTGTTCGCGGCCGGCGGGGTGATGAAGCGGATGGTTGGTGACAACGGCTTGACGCCGCTGTAGCCGATCGCTACCGTTCACGGAACGAATATTAGGTCATGATCGAGGAGGTTACACGTCGAACGTGGGTGTGGGAATAGGGTCGGCCGCCCACATCTCCGCTCCGACGGGGCGTTTCCGCATGACTTCGGGCGTACTTCTGCGTGAGCGCGAAAGGCCGAGCCGATCGATGAGAAATGTATCGGCGGGCCGATCCGCCGACCGGGAAGGCCTCTGTGTCCGACACGACCCGACGTCCGCTTCCATTGCTCACCCTCGACAACGAGTTCTTCTGGACCTCCGGTGCCGACGGCACGCTCCGATTCCAGCGATGCGACAGTTGCGATGCCTTCGCTCACCCGCCCGCGCCGGTATGCCGGTACTGCCACGGCGACAGGCTCACCGTGGTTCCGGTGTCCGGGAAGGCGACCCTTGTCGGGTTCACGGTCAGCTACGGTTTCCACTGCCCGGGCCTGTCGTCCCCGTATGTGGTCGCGCAGGTGGCGATCGCCGAAGATCCCCGGGTGCGCCTGACAACCAACGCCGTGGAATGCGATCCCGACGAGCTGTGGCTCGGCCGTGGCATGGAAGTCGTCTTCGCTGGGATCGAGGACGTATGGCTGCCGCTGTTCCGTCCCGCCGTCGACAGCATCGAGTATCCGGCACCGTTACCGGAGGACGACGCGGCGGTCGCGATCACCCCGCATGTCCGAGTCCCGTTCCGCGAGGACAAGTTCGAGGACAGGGTCGTGATCAGCGGCATCGGAATGTCGCCGATCGGACGTCGGCTCATGGTCTCGCCCCTGTCGCTGACGATCCAGGCGAGCCACGCCGCGATAGCCGATGCGGGACTCGACTTGGCCGATATCGACGGGGTGGCTTCCTATCCGGGTTTCGGCGATGTCGGGGGCTACGGGGAAGGTATCGATCGCCTGGACTGGGATCAGGGCACGATGACCCACGTGCCACAGGTGCTGGGGCAAGCGGCGCACATGTGGAGCAGAACGTCGTTGCGTCCCGACGATGTGGACGTCGCCGAACTCTATGACGGCTTCACGTTCAATTGCCTGTCCTGGATGGAGGCCCTGGGTTTCTGCGGAATCGGTGAAGCCGCGGAATTCCTCGACGGCGGGCGCGCGATCGCCAGGGACGGCGTGCTCCCGGTGAACACGCACGGCGGTCAACTGTCCCATGGTCGAACGCACGGGATGGGTCTCGTCCACGAGGCCGTCAGCCAGCTTCGCGGCCAGGCGGGTGCCCGTCAGATCGCTGGAGCACGTGTCGGGGTCGTGAGCAGTGGTGGCCTCACACCCAGCGGCGTCCTGCTGCTGCGCGGCGACGGATAGTGACGGGCGAGGCAGGCGTCCTCAGGTCACCAGTTCCATGAGTCCGCGGGCGTCCCACGGCATCGGACCGGTCGGGAATTCGAATCGCACCATCCGATGCGGTGGGGCCGCCTCGATGTGCACGACGGCCGGGGGAAGGAACCCGCTGAGCATCTTCTCGAGGAGGGAGTTCAGACCCGCCAGGCGGGGGCGCAGCCGGAGTTGCCAGCTGTCGAAGGTGCCCGCCGGTACGTCCACCACGGTGCGGTGTTCGACCCGTGCGCTCAGCGGGATGTGTATCGAGAAGGCGAGCCACAGGGGGATATCCGCTTCGGCGTCCTCGGTGAACTCCAGTCCACGTAGCAGGGTAAGGCCGCCCGCGAGCGGCATGAGATCGGTGGGGAAGGGTGCGACCCCGTCGCCGATCTGTAGATGACTGGTGCCGCGGAACTGCGCTTCCTCGCGGCTGACTATCGCGGTGCCGGAACGGGTTTCGGCGCGATAGTCGGCCGCGAGGAGACGGTCGCCCGCCCGCTGGAATCGCTGCTCCACCGTGATCGTGAAGTCACCGTCGCCCGAACCGGCCCGGATGATCGAACGGTAGCCGTCGCTGTCACGGCCGGTCACGCTGACCAGATCGATCGTCGGCGACCGGTCCGCGACGCCGACGGTGTAGACGCATTTCTCTCCGTCGGGAATCCCGGGGTCACGAAAGATGCTGTCGATCATCGCTGTTGCCTGCCCGGTCGGGGATCTTCGTGTGGTCCTCCGCGAGGAATTCTCATCGGTCCTGCTCCCGTGCCGCCGCGTGGAACACCCGGCGTAGGAGCTCGACGTACCGTTCGACGGATCGGTGCGCCACCGGGGTGTCCGGGTAGATGACGCTCAGCGTGGTCTCGGTCGACAATCGGTTGATCCAGATCAGAACCTGTTCCGACGCCGCGCGATTGGCGTAGAGCCCGCATGAGGCCAGGTCGAAGAACTCGTTGCCGAGCAGTTCGCGCGCGTCCACGTAGGAGATCATCGGGCAGGACCACCCGGGTCGCAGGTCCAGATCGGAATCGGCGGGCAGCAATTCGACGACCCGCTGGAACGAGGTGGGCGCGAGTCGCAGGCCGTTCTCGTAGGAGTGCTGCGCGAGGGTGACGACCCGATCGAAGGAGGTGGTGGACCCGAGCGGGAACGCCACCGGCAGCAGCGTCACGTACCAGCCGACCGAGGCGCGCTCGGCGGCGGTGGCCCGGGTACTGACCGGCGTCATGCCGAAGTAGTAGTCGCTGTCGAGGAGTTCCTGTTCGGTCAGGGCCGCCGCCGCGAAGATGCCGCCGACGAACTCCGCGCCGTTCGCACGGCAGCGCCGTTCGAAATCCGATGCGGTGTGCTCGTCGAACAACGTCACCGTGCGGTGCGCGCTGCGGTTGTAGACATCGGTGCGCCTGCCCAGATCCAGGGGGAACGACGGGAGTCGGCCCTCGTTGCCTCGGAGCAGTTCCAGCCACTTGCCTACACCGGGCGAGGTGAGCGACATCTGCCCGGTGTAGGTCCGCTCGACGGTGCAGTAGTCGAGATAGCCGGCCGCGGGGGACAGCATGTCGGGTGCGTCCGGCCAGATCTCGCGGGTGTAGAGCATCGCGAGATCGAAACCGGACAGGTACTGTCCGAAGCCGTCGGTGTGCAGGTGATCGACCGCGAGGTAGACCGTGGTCGAATCCCCGCGCTCGATTGTCCCGAAGGTGAAACAGTCCCAGTCGAACGGACCGGGCGTCGTCTTCTGCACGTGATCGCGGACGGTGCGCGGATCATCGACCCGCCCGCAGTCGACCGGCACGAATTCCACGTCGGCCTCCGGCACCAGGTGCCGTTCGATGGTTCCGTCCGCTCCGGTGCGGAACCAGGTGCGAAAGGTGTCGTGCCGCAACAGGAACGCGTTGACCGCGCGGGTCATCGCGTCCCGGTTCAGGTCACCGGTCGGGATCTCGGCGGTGACCAGGCACAGGCCCGAGTATCGGAATTCCGCCGCCGCGTGGCGGCTCGCCAGACGCAGGTACTGTTCTTGCTGATGCGAAGGCGGGGCCGGGTGGACCGGCGCCAGCCGGGCGCGCGCCACCGATTCCGGTGACGCCACCCAACTGGTCAACCGGCCGGGGGCCGGTTCCCATTCATCGATCAGGCCGAAATCGACCATGGTGCACCCTCGTTTCGATGACGGCCGGTCACGATGTCGCTCCCACCGGAACCGGTTCGGGCGCGCCGTCGCGCGCGTCGTCCACGACCGGGGCGGCCGGGTCCGGCAGCGACCGCCCGTTCGCGGATTCCGCCGCGAGGATCAGCTCCGCCACCTTCGGGCCCGCCTGTTCCAGGCTGAACGACCGGCCCATCTGCAACGACATCAGGTCGATGCCCAGGGTTTTGGTGACCCGGGCGCCGAGTTCCACCGCCATCAACGAGTCCAGGCCCAATTCGGGGACGGGGACCGTCATATCGATGGATTCGACCGGAACCCCCATGACCACGGCGAGTTCCTCGGCCATCTTGCGGGCCACGAAGGCCCCCCGTTTGCCCTCCTCGATCGCGGCCACCTCGGCGCGCAATCCGGCCAGTTCCGAGGTGTCCTTCGCCGAGACCCGCGCGAGCGCGATCGTGCGGCCGGTGCGGGTGAGCTGCGGAAAGGTGCCGGTCAGTTTGGCCCAGTCGGTCGGGATGACGCCCGCGCGCGAAATACCCAGCCGCAGTGTCTGTTCCAGGTAGGCGGTGGCGTCGGCCATGTCGATCGGGTCGAAGCCGACCAGATCGAGGTATTTGACCGCCGTCCGGTCGGCGGCCATACCGCCGGTGGCGCCGGACAGGTGCCCCCAGCCCACGCACAGTGCCCGCTCGCCCGCCGCGGCCCATTGCTGGGCCATGGTCTCCACCGCGACATTGGCCGCGCAGTAGTTGTACTGGCCGTAGATGCCGTACATGGAACCGCCGGAGGAGCAGAGCACGAACATGTCCAGCGAGATCCCGGCATCGGCGACCGCCCGGTGCAGGACCCTTGCCCCGTGCACCTTGGGCCGGTACACGACGTCGAGTTCCTCGAAGGTCATCGCGGACAGGCGATTGTCGGCGACCGAACCGGCCGCGTGGAACACCCCGCGCAAGGGATGTTCGGCGGTATGCGCGCGTCCGACGATCGCGGCGATCGCCGCCGGATCGGTGACGTCGGCCCGTTCCACGATCACCTCGATATCGGCGGCGCGCCACACCTCCAGTTGCCGCCGCGCCTCCTCGGTATTCGCGCCACCCCGGCCGATCAGCACCAGCCGCCGCGCTCCGCGCAGCGCCAGCCACCGACCGATCGCCATACCGAAACCGCCGAATCCGCCGGTGACCAGATACGTTCCGGCCGAATCGATCTCGACCTCGGCCAAGTAGGGACGCACAGACGGCAGCGGTGAGTCCATCCGCAAGGCGATCCGGCTCAGGCCGGTCGAGCGAATGGTCTCCTCGAACGCGCTCGCGACGTCGTCGGTGTCGAACAGTCGATAGGGAAGTGGCTGGTAGGTGCCCGCGAGCACCTTCTCGTAGACCCGTCGCAAGAGCGTGATCAGCCGTTGGGCGTCCACCGCGACCAGGCGATCGAGATCCATCGAGAAGTACGCGACGTTCTTGTCGAAATTGGCCAGCTCCAGCAGACCGCCGGTGTAGATGTCGGCCTTGCCCACTTCGACGATGCGCCCGAATTCGGCGACGGCGTTGAAGTTCTGGCGCAGGATCTCACCCGGCGCGCTGCTCAGCACCACCTCGATGCCTTTGCCGCCGGTCAGTGCCAGTACATCGTCGACGAAGTTCAGCGAGCGCGAGTCGATCGCGTGGTCGGCGCCCAGGTCGAGCACGTGCGCGCGACGTTCGTCGGTACTCGCGGTGCCGATGATGCGCGCCCCGCGATCCTTCGCGACCTGGATCGCGGCCGTGCCCACGCCGCCCGCGGCCCCGTGGATCAGCACCGTCTCACCCGGTTGCAGCCGGGCCAGATCATGCAGCGCGTATTCGGCGGTGCCGAAAGCGATGGTGCTGGTGCAGTATCCGGGATCGGCGTCGGGCGGCAGCGGGATGGCGCGCGCCCGGTCGACGATCACGTAGCGCTGCATCATGCCCTTGGCGGCGATGGCGACCTGATCGCCGACCGCGAGATCGGTGACTTCCGCGCCGACCCGCACCACTTCGCCGACGCCCTCCATGCCGGGCACGGTGCCGAAATAGGTCGGGGCCAGTTCGCGTTCGCCGAGCAGACCGATGACCTTGAGCGGGTCCTTGTAGTTCAGCCCGACGACCTTCATCCTGACCTCGATCTGCCCCGAGCCGGGATCGGGGCGCGGGCACTGCCGCCACGCGAGCGCGGACAGCACCCGGCTGCGCGGCATCTCCAGCCCGAAATTCGCCTCCGCGTCGGCCAGCGGCTCGGCGGTGTCGAGAGCCTCGAGTCGATCCGGCAGCGGCTTGGTCAGCAGCGGGGTCCAGCGGGTGCCCGAACGCAACGCGACCTCGTCGGAATTGTCGGTCCAGAACGCGCCGGGCACCGCGAGCTCGGTGATGAGATCGGTTGTCTCGGTGCCGGATTCGACGTCGATCAGCCGCCACCGCAGCGCGGTCTGCTCGTTGAGCAGCACGCGGTGCGCACCCGCGAGCGCGGCATGTCCGGAATTCGTCGGCGCCGGATGCTCCGGCACCGCGAACGCGTGCTCGGTCACCAGGGTGACGTGGCATTCGCCGTCACCGAATACGCTCTCGGCCCCCTGATCGCCGCTCTCCGGATGTGCGAAGGCGTCGACGGCGACCGCGACCTGCTCCAAGGTCCACAGGGCGGCGATATCGTCCTCGACGCGACCCGCGACCACGACCACGTGCAACCGGTCCGCACCGTCGGCCTTCGCGGCCTCCAGTGTCGCGGTCAGACCGGCGGCGGGCTCCTCCCCGGGCAATCCGACCAGGTGCAGCCTGGCACCGGGGATCGCCTCCGCCAACGCTTCCGCGCGGCTGTCGGCGCCACCGAGCGCGAGGACGACCGTACTCACCGAATCCCGTGGCAGTGCCGTGGGATCGAGCGGGTCACGCCGTTCCATGGTCTCGGTGTAGAAGAAGTCGGCCATCCGGCGCAGCGGGTCCTGCCCCGGTGTGAGCGCGCCGATCTGTAGACCGCTCAGCCGCATGACGAGATTGTGATCATCGTCGAGCAGATCCACGTCGGCCCGCAGCCGGGCACCCCGCGCGCGACGGGCGACGACGGTGATCCGCTCGGGCAGCGGGGCGACCAGCCGCACGGCGGCCACCCCGACCGGTACCAGAGTGCCTTCGTCGACCCGTGATTCGGCGAACAGCAGCGCCGCGGTCTGCATCGCAGCGTCGACCACGGCGGGATGGGCGAGATGGCCCGAGTCCACGGCGATGCTGCCGTCCACGGTGGCGACCACGGTGTCCTGGCCGACCCGCGCGCTGCGCACCCGCTGGAAGGACGGGCCGTACCGCAGACCCGCCGCGGCGAGGCCGGTGTAGAACATCGTCGGGTCGATATCGACGCCGACCTCGATCTCGGGCACATCGACCCGCGTCTGTTTGTGACTGCCGGTCAGCGTGCGGCCCGAGGCGTGCAACGTCCACGCGGTGCCGGTGGCCGAGCGGGACCGGATCGAGAAGCGGCCACTTGCCTCCTCCACGGTCAGCGCGACCAGCGGGACATCCGGTGCACCCATGATCAACGGCGCGACGAAGCGGACCTGTTCCAGCGCGACGCGTTCCACGCCGAGTCGTTTCGCGGTGGCGCTGAGTGCCGCGTCCAGATACGCCGCGCCGGGCATGATCTTGATCCCGTTGACGACGTGGTCGGCCAGCCACGGCAGCAGCTGGGTGCCCACCTGGAGCAGCCAGTCCGGCCTACCCTCGACGTCGGGGTCACCGAGCATGGCGTAGCCGCCCGGACTGCCGAGTCTGGCCTGTTCGAACAGCGGCAGCGCGGAGTGCAGCCGGGTCCGCTGCCACGGGTAGCGCGGCAGCGGCACGTGCGGAGCAGCAGGTCGATCGTCCGGGAACAGCGTGTCGAGATCGAGCACCCCCGCGCCGTACAGGCCGATGACGGTGCGCCTGATGCTCTCCGAGTCGGGCTGTTTGCGATCCAGGGTCGGCACCGTGGTGCCGTTCACGTCGGCGCCGAGCATGGTCTCGCGGATATTGCCCGACAGCACCGGGTGCGGCCCGACCTCCAGGAACACCCGGCGTTCGGCGACGAGTGTCGATATCGCATCGGCGAAGCGCACCGGCTCACGGACGTTGGCGCACCAGTATTCGGCGTCCCAGTCCGGTCCGAACACCTGCTCGCCGGTGACCGAGGAGAACAGCGGGACGGTCGGCGGCTGGGGTTCCAACCTCGCCAGCACCGCGCGCAACTCGTCCAGTATCGGATCCATCAGCCTGCTGTGATAGGGCACTTCGACCCGCAGTCTGCGCGCGAAAACACCGTCCTCGGTGAGCTTCTCGGCGATCTCGTCGAGCCGGTCGACATCGCCGGACAGGGTCAGCGAACTCGCGCTGTTGATCGCGGCGATATCCACCCGGGGATCGTCGGCGACGAGTTCGCGGGCCTGCTCGGGCGACATGCCGACGGCGAGCATGCCACCGGAACCGGCGGTGCTCGCCTGCAACCTGGCCCGGTGATACGCGACGAGCACCGCGTCGCGCAGCGACAGCATGCCGCTGACATAGGCCGCCGACACCTCACCGACGCTGTGCCCGACGATGGCCGCGGGCTCGACGCCGTATCGCGCGAGTTCGCGCACCAGCGCCACCTGCACCAGGAAATTGGCCGGTTGCGCGACTTCGGTACTGGTGACCCGCGATCGCTCCTCGGGTTTGCGCAACTCCTCGATGATCGACCAGCCCGCGATCGCGCGGAACTCGGTGTCGATCAGATTCGCGGTGTCGGCGAAAACGCCTTCGGTGGTGAGGAGTTCGCGCGCCATACCCCACCACTGCGGTCCCATCCCCGAGAAGACGAAGACCGGCTCGGTGGTGCGTGCCACGATGGTGCGCACCGCCTCGCGGCCCTCACCCCCGGCGAAGGCGCGCAGTTCGTGGACCAGATCGTGGGTGTCGCCGAGCAGCATGCCGGTGCGGTACTGGTGATGCGCCATCCGGGTCCACGCCGCTTCGGCGAGCCGCTCCGGGTCCGCGCCCGCGCTGATCAGATCGGCGAATCGGCCCGCCAGCGCGCGGGCCGCGCCGGTGCCGCGCGCCGAGATCGGCAACACACCCAGGTGTTTCGGGGCCGACGCCGGTTCGACGACCGTGGTGGGCCGGTACTCCCGCAGGATGGCGTGCGCGTTGGTGCCGCCGTAGCCGAAACCGTTCACCGCGATGGTCATCGGCTCGGCGTCGGCGGGCAACGGCTCGGCGTCGGACTGGACGTGCAGGCCGAGTTCGTCGAACGGGATATCCGGGTTGGGCTTGTCGATCCAGCCCTGCGGCGGGATGGTGCGGTGCCGGATGGCCAGTGCCGCCTTGATCACGCTGGCGATACCCGCGGCAGCCTCGGTGTGTCCGAGTGTCGATTTCACCGAACCGACACCCAGCGACCCCGACCGCCCGGTCGAAGCACCGAAAACCTTTCCGAGCGCACGTAATTCGACCGGGTCGCCGACCAGGGTTCCGGTGCCGTGCGCCTCGACGTAGGTGATCGACTCCGGTGGCAGCCCCGCGCGGGCGCACACCGAACGCGCCAGCGATTCCTGCGAATCGGCGTTGGGCACGGTGATCGCGGTGGTGCGGCCGTCCTGGTTGGCGCCGGTCGCCTTGACCACGGCGTAGATCCGGTCGCCGTCGCGCACCGCGTCGTCGAGTTTCTTCAGCGCCACCATGCCCGCGCCCTCACCGCGGCCGTAACCGTCGGCGGCGGCATCGAAGGATTTGCAGCGCCCGTCGGCGGCCAGGAAGCCGCCCTTGCACATCAACACGAAGGTTTCCGGCTGGAGCATCACATTGACGCCACCCGCCATCGCCACCTCGCAGTCGCCGTTCTCCAGCGCCTGACAGGCGAGGTGGAACGCGACCAGCGATGACGAGCACGCGGTGTCGACCGTGAGCGCGGGGCCGACCAGGTTGAGCGCGTAGGCGATCCGGTTGGACAGCATCGTGTACGACGCGCTCGCCGGGGTGTGCATATCGGTGTGGAACAGCGCCGGGCCGACCACGCCGATCACCGACTGGTCGACCACGAAACCGCCCACGTACACCCCGACCGGCCCGCCCGCCGCGTGGCGCGCGATCCCCGCGTCGTCGAGCGCCTCCCAGGTGACCTCGAGCATCAAGCGCTGCTGCGGGTCGAGCACGGTGGCCTCACGCGGCGAGATGCCGAAGAAGTCCGGGTCGAATGCCCACGGATCGGTGGTCATGAACGCGCCGCGTTTGGTGTAACTGCGGCCCGGTGTGCGGGGTTCCGGGTCGTAATAGCGGCGGAAGTCCCAACGATCGGCCGGCATGTCGACCACGCCGTCACGTTTGTCCAGGACGAATTCCCAAAAGGTGTCGGGAGATTCGATTCCGCCTGCGAATCGGCACCCTATGCCGACAATAGCGATATCCGACATGCACATCCTCCAGAGCCGGATCGGGTTGAGCGCCATCGATTTCCGGCGACTCGTGATTTGGCCTGCGCAGCTGGCGACGGCCACAGCGTAACGGCCGTCACACGGGGTGATACATGCTTCAGGGACACTTCACAATTCGCGAACGACTCGATTGTGGAATCTCGAACCTGTCCGATCAGGTGGTGTGTAACCAATTGCGGTTGCCTATGTTTCAAGTGTCCGGCGACCTGGGCCAGATCAGGATTTCTCGGTTGGGAGGCGGCATTGTTCGGGGAGTTCACCGGCTGGATCGATCTGATCGTCCGGCGGCGATTCACCGTCGTCGCGGCCGTGGTCGGCGGCCTGATGGCACTGGGCGTCTACGGCCTCGGACTACACGAGCACCTGAGTGTCAGCGGGTGGGACGACCCGGGGTCGGAATCGGCGCGGGCGGCGAAGATACGTGACGAGGCGTTCGGCCACGACCACATCGCCGACGTGATCCTGCTGTTCCACGCGCCGACCGGCAAGACCATCGACGACCCGGAATTCGCCGCCACCGTCGTCGACCACCTGAACGCGCTGCCGCAACGTTTTCCGGACCGGATCGAGAAGGTGAACGGCACCTACTGGACCACCGAGACAGGGCTGGCCGTTCCCGATATCTTCGGCACCGAGCGGGGCGATCACGCCTTCGCCTCGGTCGCCATCCGCGGTGACGACGACACCACGGTGCTGAACAACTACCGCGCCGTCGCCGACGAGTTCCCGATACCCGGCATCGATATGGAGGTCGCGGGCGGCCAGCCCGTCGCGCTCGCGCTCAACGACACCATGGCCCACGATCAGCGACGGATGGAGTTGATCGCGATCCCCGCGGTGGCGGTGCTGCTGTTCTTCCTGTTCGGCGGTGCGGTCGCCGCGTCGCTGCCCCTGATCGTCGGCGGGCTGACCGTGCTCGGCGCCTGGGGGATCGTCCGGCTGCTGACCTCGTTCATGGAAGTGAATTCCTTCGTCTCCCCGGTGGTTTCGATGATCGGACTCGGTCTGGCCATCGACTACGGACTGTTCATCGTGAGCAGATTCAGGGAGGAACTGGCCGCGGGCCGCGACGTGCCCGACGCGGTGCGGCGTTCGGTGGCGACCGCGGGCCGCACCGTCATGTTCTCCGCGACGATCGTGGTGATCGCCTCGGGCGCGATCCTGCTGTTCCCGCAGGGATTCCTGCGCTCGTTCGCGCTGGGCGCGATGGTGACGGTGGCGCTGGCCGCGGCGGTCTCGGTCACCGTGCTGCCCGCGGTGCTGGCGATACTCGGCCCACGAGTGGACCGGCTGGGGTTCAACCGGTTCCACGCGCGCCGGGCCGACACCGATCAGCGCAACAATCCGTGGGGCCGCGTCGCCGGGTGGGTCATGCGCCGACCGATCCTGGTCGCGGTACCGGTGGTCGCGTTGCTGGTCGTGCTCATCGCCCCGGTACGCGACGTCGCCTTCGGCGGTATCTCCGAACGTTTCCTGCCGCCCGAGCATCCGACGCGCACCGCGCAACAGCATTTCGACGAGATCTTCCCGTTGCGCCGGATCAATCCGATCGACCTGGTTGTGATCACCCGCGACACCGCCGATATCGACGCGGTGGTGACCACGGCGAACGGCGCTCCCGCGCTGGAAGCGCCGTTCCCCGACGCCGTGCAGGCGCAATCGGAGCTGGGCGTGTTCACCACCTCGACCGTCGTGCGGGACGCGCACGACGCCGGGCCGACCATCGACTACCTGCGCGCCATGCCGCTGCCGAAAGGGACGATCCTGCTGGTCGGCGGTCAACCCGCGGTGGAGCGCGACAGCGTCGACGCGCTGCTGGACCGGATGCCGTGGATGATCGCGCTGGTCTTCCTGATCACCACGGTGCTCATGGCGCTGGCCTTCGGGTCCCTGATACTGCCGTTGCAGGCCGGATTGCTGAACCTGCTCGGGCTCGGCTCCACCCTGGGCATCCTGACCTGGATCTTCGTCGAGGGGCACGGCGCCGGACTGCTGAATTTCACACCGCAGCCGATCATGGCCCTGGTTCTGGTGCTGATCATCTCGGTGATCTATGGGCTGTCCACCGACTACCAGGTATTCCTGCTGGCCCGCATCGTCGAGGCGAGGGCCGAAGGCGCGACGACCACCGAGGCGGTGCGCACCGGCATCGCGCGCACGGGGTGGATCATCACCGCCGCCGCCCTGGTCCTGCTGGTGGTGTGCGGCGCTTTCGCACTGTCGGAACTGGTCATGATGCAGTACATCGCGATCGGCATGGTGGCGGCGTTGTTCATCGACGCCACCATCCTGCGCGTGGTGCTGGTGCCCGCGACCATGACACTGTTCGGCGAGGCCACCTGGTGGGCACCTGGGTCGGCGCGCCGCGCGGGTCGGGGCGACAAGCCGAAACGGGGAAGCGGCGAATCCGATGATCGAGCGGAATCGGAGGCGCGCCGGGACGAACCCGAACAGTCGGCGATCGAATCCGAGGCGCGACTCGTCGGAGAATTCCGGTAGCGCCCGACACGACAGTCGAGGCGGGCTACCTCGGCTTCTCCTCGGGCCGGTTCAGTGCCGCTTCGAACATCGGCCACGACCTGTGTAGATCCTCTTGCCAGTAGCCCCAGGAATGGGTGCCGGTCGGCCGGAGATCGAAGGTCGCGGGAATTCCCGCCGCACCGAGCCGGTCCCGTAACTGTCGCGTGCACGCGTTCGCGACCATTTCCAGCGGGGCCCCGAACAGGAGTTGGTAGAGCAGATCGACCACACTGCCGCGCGCGCCCGCGAGATTCTCGTTCGGACCGGGCAGGCCGGTTCCGGTGGAGACGTAGACGGCGGTGCCGCGCAACTTGTCGGCCTGGAGATACGGGTCGTTGGCCCGCCAGGCCGGATCACCCGGCGGCCCCCACATATTGGCGACGGTTCCGCGCTGGGTGGTGACCACGGTCTGGACGATGGCCTGGCCGGCGGGGTCGCTGGTGCGCACGCAGCCGCTGTAGGAGCCGATCGCCCGGTAGAAACCCGGCACGGCCAGTGCGAGCTGGAACACGGCTGTCCCCGCCATCGACACCCCGGCGATGGCGTTCGCCCCGGTGCCGTCGAACTCCCGGTCGACCATCGGTGGCAGTTCCTCGGTCAGGAAGGTGGCCCAACGCTGCCTGCCCAGGACCGGGTCGTCGGCGCGCCAGTCGGCGAAATAGCTGCCCGCCCCGTCCATCAGCACCACGACGTTCACCTGTTCGTCGGCGAAGAAATCGGTGAGATCGGTCCGGTCGAGCCAGTTGCCGTCCGTGCCGCCGCTCGACCCGTTGAGCAGATACAGCGTGGGCGCGGGCGAATCGGGGTTCGCCGCGCGCAGCAGCGTCATGTCGACGGTGCGGTCCATCGCGGGCGAATACACCTCGAGTTGGGTCTGCCTGCCAGGTCCCGTTCGCAGCTCCGCGATCCGTGAGACCTGCACCTCGGCGGGCTCGGCGTGCGCGCTCGTCCATGCACAGGTCAGAGAAAGGCATGCGGCGAGCAGTGCCGCACTCGTGCGCCGAAGCTGTTCGGACATATCGACTCCTGGTCCCGGTGGGACGGTTCCGATTCGCAGTCAAGAACATTCGCGGGGTGCGCGATCGATTTCGGAGCGATCCTGTGGACGTTACCAATCGGCCGTGGCGTGCGTTGGTTCCCGAGCCAGCACGTCGGTCGAAGAACTCGGCACCCGGGCCGGTTAGGCGTCGGGAGTGCGGGTATGTCGAGTGCAGCGCACGCTCGGTCGGTGAGCGCGCCGCACGGACGAATCGGCGTCGGTGATGCTCGGTCTCGGAAATCCGGGAACCGGCGCACACCTTGTCGGCACGTGCGTGGAAACCGATGCCGAATGGGGCATCCGCAGCGGAAGAATCTGGGTGTCGGCATGAATTGCACTGCGAATATGGTCGAGCCGCAACTGGTGACGGTACGACCGTGGACAACGGCGGTCGTCCACGATGTCGTCCCGCTGACGGGGCTGCGAGATTTCTACGACGTGTCGTTCCATTCGGTGGTCCAGACGATCGCCGCCCAGCAGCGCGCCATCATGAGCCCGGCATTCGGGCTGTACCGAGGCGAGCCCGGCGACCTGCTCGACGTCGAGGTGGGGTTCGCGACCGAGCGTCCGGTGATTCCCCAGGCCCGCGTCGTCGCCGGATCCCTACCCGGCGGCGCGGTCGCGCGGACGACGCATTTCGGCGGTTTCGACGGCATCGCCGAGGCGTGGGATCGGTTGGGCGCATGGCTCGCCGAACAGAATCTGAGGCCCGCCGCGCATCGGTGGGAGGTCTACGTCACCGACCCCGCCCCGGATATCGATCCCGCCGACCTGCGCACCGAACTCAACTGGCCATTGGTCCTCGCCGACGGCGACCGATAGCCGAAGGTTCCACGTATCACGAGCACACGTGCGGGGCAGGAGAATTCGATGAGCGTTCGCGCACGACCGCGCCCGGTCGGCTTGGTCGCCCTGGTCGCGCTGGCGGCGGCGACGATGCTGTCCGGCGGCACCGGCCACGCCGACCCGGGACCCCGGCACGAATCGCTCACGGTGTACTCGGCCGCGATGGGCCACGATATCCACCTCGATGTCCTGCTGCCCCCGCGGCCGAAGGCAAGTGCGGTGCTGGTCTTGCTCGACGGCGCCGACGCCGCGAACGACAGCGGTAACCGCACCAGCGATTGGATCACCAAAACCGATGCGGCCCAGTGGTTCAGCGACAAGAACATCACCGTCGCGCTTCCGGTCGGCGGTCGCGGCAGCTACTACACCGACTGGCAGCGGCCCGATCCGGTACTCGGGGTCAACCGGTGGGAGACCTTCCTGACCGAGGAACTTCCCGGGGCGATGGTGGCGAACTACGCCGTCGATACCACCCGAACGGCTATCGCGGGCACGTCGATGGGGGGTCACGCGGCACTCACCCTGGCCGCGCGCCACCCGGGCGAGTACCGGTCCGTGGCGGCGTTCAGCAGCTGCCCCTCCACCGCGGATCCGCGCGCGCAGCAGTCCATCCGGCTCACCGTCGCCTCCCGAGGCGGCAACCCCGATCTCATGTGGGGGCCATCCGATGATCCGCAGTGGCGCGACCACGATCCCCTGTTACTGGCCGAGAACCTGCGCGGCACCGACCTGCTGATCACCGTCGGCGCCGGTCGACCCGACCCGAGGGATTCGCCGGGGGACACCTTCGGCGGCGCGCCACTGGAATGGGGTGCGAACATGTGCACCCGAGAATTCGAGGGACGCCTACGCGAACTCGGAATACCCGCGACTTTCGCCTATCGCCCCACCGGACTGCACGCCTGGCCGTCCTGGGAAACCGACCTCCACAACGCCTGGCCGCAACTGGCCGACTCCCTCGACATTCCGGACTCCTGAGCCGACGATCGAAGGCTTCGCACGCCCGCGAATCCCGTTGAGCGGGTGAGCTCTCCACCGACACCGGCGTCCGTGCGGTGTGTCGTGACGGATCCGGTCCGGACACCGATTCGACGGGTACGACCTGCGATTATCCCTCCGCGCCGATACCTTGTCGCCGTGATCGTCCTACTGTCGATGCGAACCGGGGGGTTGCGCTCCGGGGTGGTCGCAGGAGGGGCGGATGGATACGAATTCAACGGAATCACGGTGGCGGCCGTCGCCGCGGGCGGTGTTCTCGCGACAGTTCGCGGCACTGTTCGAGGCGGCGGGCAATCCGACATTGCGGCGGGTGGCAGCGGCGGCCGAGGCGCGGATGCGTGGCGCGCGGGCGGCGGGACAGAAGGGCGCGGTCTCGGTTCAGCGGATCAGCGACTGGAAAGGTGGTCGCAATGTTCCCGCCAGGTTCGAATCCCTGATTCCCGTACTGCTGACGCTCATCGGGGAGGCACGTAAATCCAGTGGGCCGGTGCCCCCGGCGCTGCTGGATATGCAGGAATGGAAGCGGTTGTGGACCGCGGCCGACGATTGGGATCCCGATTCCGAGATGTCCGAATGCCCGTACCTGGGGTTGACGTCCTACCGCCGACGCGACGCGGAGTTGTTCTTCGGCCGGTCCCGGCCCACGGGGGAGTTCACCGAGTTGGTGCGCCGCACCGTCGACGCCGATGGTGGCATCGTCGTGCTGGTCGGCGCTTCCGGTGCGGGCAAATCGTCGCTGCTCGAGGCCGGAGTGATCCCGGAATTGACTCGCGCGGGACAGGATTGGGAGGTGTGTGCGCTGACACCCGGCGTCGACCCGGTGCGCGCACTGCTCGACGCCCTCGCACGCGCGCAAACGGAACCGGACGTTTCGGCGGGCGAGCCGGAACCCGGCGCGGCGTCGGCCGAGACCACCCGTGATCCACGGGGGACCGAAATCGATGAGGTTTCCGCCGAATCGGTGGCCGCGGTCATCGCCGGGTGGGCCGTGGGGCGTCGGCGGCTGCTCGTCGTCGACCAGTTCGAGGAACTCTTCACCCTGTGCGGCGACGAGACCCGACGCGAGATCTTCCTGTCCGCGCTGGAACATGCCGCGATCCGAGGGGAGCGTGAACCGGCCGCCGTGGTGATCGCGATCCGGGCCGACTTCTACGCGCGCTGCCTCGACGTGCCCGTACTGGCGGACGGTCTCAAACACCGCAGCTATCTGCTCGGCCCGATGCGCCTGGACGAACTCGCCGCCGCGATCACCCGTCCCGCCGAACTCGCCGGCTGCAAACTCGACACCGGGTTGGAAGAATTGGTGATCAGCGAACTGTGCGGGCTCGGCGGCCTCGGTGTTCGGCGCGGCTACGATCCCGGGGCGCTGCCGCTGGTCTCGCATGTGATGGAAGCGGTGTGGCGGTGCCGTGACGGCACGCGGTTGACGATCGAGGGCTACCAGAGGGTGGGCGGTGTCCTCGGTTCGGTCGCGGCGACCGCGGAGAAGGCGTGGGGTGAACTGTCGGAATTCCAGCAGTCGGTCGGCAAGCAGGTGCTGCTCGGACTCGTCGCCGTCGGTGACGATTCGCGTGACACCCGCCGCAAGGTGGCGCGCGCCGAACTCGTGCGTCAGACCGTCGAGGCCGCCGAGACCGCGCTCGACGTCCTCGCTCGCACCCGGCTGGTCACCCTCGACGCCGACTCGGCCTACCTCACCCACGAAATCGTGCTCGACGCCTGGCCGCGGCTACGCGGATGGATCGACGAGGACCGGGTCGGATATCTGGAAAGGCAACGACTGCAAGGTGATGCGTCCGACTGGGCCGCGAACGGCCGCGACTCGTCCCTGCTGTATCGGGGTGCGCGTCTGACGACGATGCGCGAGCATGCCGGGCACGGCGCCATCGGACCGGTCGCCGCGGAATTCCTGGGGGCGGCCGAGACGGCGAGGCGCCGCGCCGAACGGCGTGCTACGGGGACGAGGGCCGCCCTGGCACTGCTCGGGGTGGTCGCGCTGGTGTTGGCCGGAGTCGCGTTCGCGCAGAGCAGCACGGCGAAGGAACAGCGTGACGCGGCGGTCTTCACGGCGGTCATCGCCGAGGCCGACCGGTTGGAGACCATCGACCCGTCGCTGTCGGCGCAGTTGAATCTGGTGGCGAACCGGATCAGGCCGGGGGATCCGGATGTCGCCGCACGTCTGGTGAATACCGCGAACATGCCACTGAACACTCCGCTGGCGGGCCACACCGAGTCGGTGGGCGATGTCGCGCTGCGCGCGGACGGCAAATTCGCCGCGTCCGGCGGTTACGACGACACGGTACGGATCTGGGATCTCTCGGATCGGAGAAATCCGCACGCGGTCGGTCCACCGCTCACCGGGCATACGGATTTCGTCACCGATGTCCGGTTCACTCCCGATGGCACCGTGCTCGCCTCGGCCGCCGCCGATGACACCGTGCGCCTGTGGGATGTTCGCGATCCGGCGAATCCGCGCTTCGCGAGCGCGCTGGCGATCGGATATCCCTCCGTGGTCGAATTCGGTTCGGACGGTAGGACGCTCGCGACAACGAACACCGACGACGGAATCTCCTACTGGGATATCGCCGATCCGTTCGCTCCGAAGTTGATCGGCAACCCGGTCGCTGAGAGCCGCGGCAAGGAAAGTATCTCCATCTTGGCCTTCGCGCCGGACCTGCGCACCGTGCTGAGCATCGAACTGGACAGCGTTCGACTCTGGCGGGTAGCCGATCCACGAGTCCCGGCCACATCGTCGATCGTTCCCGCTCACGACGCGGTCTCGGCGGCATTCACCCGCGACGGTTCGCTGGTCGCGGTGGCCGAACAGGACGTCATCAGGCTGTGGGATGTCCGCGATCCGGCCGCGCCGCGTGTGATCGGCGAGCCGCTGCCTTTCACCGAACCGGTGATGGGAGCCGCGCTGGAGTTCGACGCCGCAGGCAGGATACTGGCCGCACGATCCGATCAGGGTGACGTCACGCTGTGGAATGTCGCCGATCCGGTATCGCCGACGCCGTACGGTGCGCCGTTGACCACGGACGCCGCGTCGGTCAGCGCGATCGAATTCGGTGTCGACGACCGGACGGTGCTGACGGCCGGTTCGGACGGAATCGTCCGGGTCTGGTCGTTGCCGGAAACGGTGCTGCCCGAACATGCCGACTGGGTTTACGCTCCGATCTTCGACGCCGCGGGACGGCGGATGGTCGCGGCCACCGAGGGCGCGATCGAGGTCTGGGATATTTCGCATTCGCAGGGGAGTCGGCGAGTCGGCAGGTTCACCATGCGGCCGGGGCAATCGAGTACGGCCGCGGTGAGTCCCGACGGACGGACGGTCGCGGTCGTCGATGCCGACACCGATTCGACCCGATTGCTCGACATCACCGATCCCGCTGCGATCCGTGCGGTTTCGGAGTTGCCACGCGACCGTACGGGATGGGGCGTGGCAGCAGAGTTCTCTCCCGATTCGAGATATCTGGTGACCGGCGGGATTCGGCCGATGTCCGTCGAGAATCCCCGCCAAGGCGACATCGTTCAGATCTGGGATGTGGCCGATCCCGGGCAACCACGCCCGGTCGGTCCCGCGCTGCTGACCGGAGACGAGTACGTCCTCGATCTCGAGTTCGGAACCGACGGCAGGTCGCTGGCGGTGTTGCGTACGAACCAACCGGTGACCATCTGGGATGTCTCCGATCCGGCGAGTCCGCTTGTGAGCGGGACGATTTCGGCGGAACCGAACGCTTCCATCGCTTCGATGGTCGGGCAGCCGGGTGGTTCGGTGCTGGTCACCGTCGGGCAAGATCACGCCCTGCGGGTCTGGGATACCCGCGAGCCGAGCCGACCCGTCCTGATCGCCGGTCCGCTGACCGGTCATACGTCCTACGTCACCTCGGCGTCCTTCAGCGCCGATGGACGAATGCTGGCCACCGCCGAGCGAGATTCCGTGCGGCTGTGGGATTTCTCCGATCCCGCAGCGCCCGTAGCGATTCGGCACGCGGTCGTGCGCTACCCGGATTCCCAGAGTCGGGTCTCGGCGACCTTCTTCGGCAACGACGACCTGTTCGGGGTCGGCACGGGCGCGCAAGCCCACCATTGGAATCTGGATCCCGCGCCCGCGATCAGCCGGATCTGCGATATCACCCGGGTGGTGTTGACCGCGCAGGTGTGGCGTGACCACCTACCGGGATTACCGTACGACCCACCCTGCGATTAGCGGTGGGACGAGCGGAAATGCCCGCCGCCGTCGTGTTCGGCGACGGCGGGCACTCCAGCACCGCGCGGCCCGAGCGTGTCCACTCGGCGGACGCGATCCGGATCCGATCACCATTTCCCGTCCTGGACCGGTTTGTCGCCCAACTGTATGACCGGAAGCGGCTGGTCCGGGACCGGATTGTGGCCCTCGTCGGTCAGCCAATCGCCGGTGGGGCGGACGGCGGCGAGATCGTCGGAGGGCGGGAGGTCTTCGGCGTCGCTGTCGTAGTAGTCGAACCAGGGGAGGCCGTGTTCGGCGTAGGAATGGGCCGTCACGGGGGTGCTCGGCGCCGGTTCGCCGGTGATCTCGTGCCATTCGGCCGCCGAGACGAGGTGGACGAAGATCCGTCCGTCGGCTTCGGATCGATAGTCGGTGACGGGGCGGGGGTCGGTGTAGATCTCCTGGCGCATCGTGCCGCCCGCCCCGAGTCCCATCGCGCGCGCCTTACGCGCGGTCGGGGCCGAGCCCGGACGCGCGGGCGCCGCGCTGTATGCGGGGGACGGCGCTGCTCCGGCGGGTGCGGGCGGCGGGACCGCACCGTAGGCGACCGGGGTCGGTCGCGCGGAGCGGGCCCGCTGTTCGGCCTCCCACGCGGCACGTGCCGTCTCGGTGAGGGTGTGCACCGCGACCTGGATGCCACCCCACTGTTCACTGCCGGTGACCTGGCCTTCGACCGTGGCGCCGAGTCCCAGCGGCATCGCGACGAACTGCCGGACGGTGCCCTTCCCCGAATTGATGCCGTCCAGCCACGGCTGCTGCGGCAGGGGGACATAGTTCTGGGGTTTGCCGACGAGTGTGTCGCTCCATGGTTTGCCGGAGATCGCGCACACCTTCCCGACGCCGACCTTGAGCGCCGCCGGGGCGTGCGCGGAGAACCTGAGCCACATGGCTTCGCGCTGATACACCGGCAACATCACCCCGCCGCGCTCGCGCCACTGTTCGGGGACCGTCTCGGGATAGTCGGCGACCCGGCGCAGCGGGAACGACCCCAGGCCGGGAGGCAACGGGTAGGTGCCGGTTTCCGGCAGTCGCAGGGTGCGGATGAATGTCACCCGGACCTGTCCCGGTAGCTTCAGCGCATCGCCGACCAGTTCTACTTCCGTGGCCATACTCGCACCTCTCGATCGTCGCGGACGGGACTCGACCGGTCGGCCCCCATGCGCGCCCGTCCTCCGTCGGGCACGCGCGACCGCCATGGTGCCCGCGAACGCGATGGCGCGCAAACACCCTCGGCGACCGGTGCGAATGCCGACCTTCGGCCGAGGATCACATCGGGTAGATGGGGTGCTTGCGCGGATTGAATTCCGGCCGGACCGACTGCTTGTCGCGCAACAGGCGCAGCGCGTGCCGGATCTCCAAACGGGTGGTCGACGGTTCGATCACCGCGTCGATGTATCCGCGTTCGGCGGCGATCCACGGGGTGGCGATCGTCTCGTTGTACTGGTTGACCATGAACTCGCGGGCCGCGGCACGGTGTTCCTCGGGGACCGCGGCCAATTGTCGCTTGCCGATGAGGTCGACCGCGCTCTCGGCGCCGATCACCGCGATCCTGGCGGTCGGCCAGGCGAAACTGACGTCGGCGCCGACCTGCCTGGCGGCCATCATGCCGTAGGCGCCGCCGTAGGACTTGCGGACCACCAGGTTGATGATCGGCACCGTCGCCTCGATGATCGCGCGCGGAACCCGGCCGCCGCGAATGATCACGCCGTTGGCCTCCTGCTCCAGGCCGGGCAGCACACCGGGGGTGTCGACGACGAACACCAGCGGGATGTTGAACGCGTTGCAGAGCCGGATGAAATAGGTCGACTTGTCCGAGCAGGCGGCGTCGATGGAACCGCCGAGTACCAGCGGCTGGTTGGCGATCACGCCGACCGGATATCCGTCGACCCGGGCGAATCCGGTGATCAGATTCGGCGCGAACGCGGCGCGGATCTCGTGGAATTCGCCGTCGTCGAAGATCCGCAGCAGGATCTCGTGCATGTCGTATCCGGAACGATCGGAATCCGGGATGATCGAGTCGAGTTCGCGGTCGCTCGCGGTGATCTCCGGTTCGAGGCCGGGGTTGACGATCGGCGGCTGTTCGATGCAGCTCGTCGGCATATAACTGAGGTAGTTGCGGGCCCAGTCGTAGGCTTCCTGCTCGGTCTCGGTCACGTGGTGCAGGGTGCCGCGAGTCGCCTGCACCTCGGCGCCGCCGAGCGCCTCGGCGGTGATGTCCTCACCGTTGACGGCTTTGATCACGTCCGGACCTGTGACGAACATGTACGAATCCTTGGTTCCGATCAGCACATCGGTGTTGATCGGTCCGTATACCGACCCGGCGGCGCATTTGCCGAGAATGATCGACACCTGCGGCACGTATCCGGACAGCTTCTCCAGCACCCGGGAGATATTGCCGAACGACGCGATCGAGCCGACCGCGTCCTGGATGCGCGCGCCACCGGAATCGTTGATGGTCACGACCGGGCAGGCGTTGTCGAACGCGAGTTGCAGCGCGCGCATGAATTTGCGGGCCGAGGTCACCCCGACCGACCCGCCGTACACCGTCTGATCGTGGGCGATCACCACCACCGGGCGACCCCCGATCATCCCGCGTCCGGTGACCAGTCCGTCACCGTAGAGGGCGTCCGGCTGGTCGGGCTGGCGAGCCAGCGCGCCGAATTCGACGAGGGTGCCGGGATCGAGCAGCATGTTCAGACGCTGGCGGACGCTCGGAACGCCCTTCTTCTCCCGCTTGGCGATACCGGCCTCACCCGCTGGCTCCTCTGCGATCGAGAGGATCTTGACGAGTTCATCGAGCTTTGCCTTGGTATCGACCACGCCTACTGCCACCTTCCAGACCAACTGTGTGCTGCTGGCGATGGTAAGCGGTATTTACGGAGATTCGGTCATCGTGCTGGAAGCCCTAGACAGATCACAGTCATCGAGGGCGTGATATCGCGTTCCGAACAATGTGGGCACAAGTGGGGGCACCGCACTCGGACCCGATCGGTTGTCCGGTCAGGTGCCGACGGCGCGGAATTCGAGCAGGCAGCGCTGGTCGGTGAGGTCGACCACGGCGTCGAGTACGAGGCCGTGGGCGGCGGCGAGGGCGCGGAACTCGTCGACGCGGCGTTCACGTCCCGCGAAGGTCACGAGCATGGCCAGGTCGAATTCGGTGTTCGCGCGACGCCCGCCGACGGGTTCGACGACGAGAACGCGGCCGCCGCGACCGAGGGCCTCGACACAGCGCGCGAGTATCCGGTGCGCGTGGTCGTCGTCCCAGTCGTGGAGAATGTCACACAGCAGATACGCCTGTGCCCCCGCCGGGAGCGGATCGAAGAAGCTCTGCGCGCTCACCCGGGCCCGGTCCCGCACCCGGTACGCGATGAGGGTCCGGACCGCCTCGGTCACGGTCGGTTCCAGGTCGATCAGGTGGCCGCGAATCCGCGGATGGGCGGCAAGGATCGCGGCGAGCAGGCTGCCGTGACCGCCGCCGACGTCGACGATGGTGGAGAAGCGGTCCCAGTCGTAGCCGGTGACGATCCGCGGGATCTGGTCTCGGAATCGGTGGGTCATCTGCCGGTCGAACGACTCGCGCAGGTGCGGATACCGGGTGAGGTCGGCCCAGAAATCCCGCCCGTAGCGCCGCGAGTAGCCCGCCTCGCCGGTGGTGACACTGTGCAGGAGTTCGACGAAGGCCAGCTCGGCTCGTCCGCCCGCCATGTCCAGGTGCAGGAAGTTGGTCAGGCCGTTGTCGGCGTCGGCGCACAGTGTCGCGCCGTAGTCGGTGGTCCGGTAGCCGGTGGATGTGCCCTCGACGATCCCGAGGGTTTCGAGGTGGCCGAGCAGCAGGTGCAGCGCCACCGGTGCCACGTCCAGTTCGTGCGCGACGCGGTCGACGGTGGCGCCGTCACCGCGCAGCCGGTCCGGCAGGCCGAGGGTCACCGCGACCCGCAACGCCATCGGTGTGGCCAGGCCCGCGAGGTTTCGGATCGCGGCGACAGGGTTGTGCTCGTTCACCTGTCGAGGGTGGCACGTCCGGCGCATTCGTCTCGAACCGAATCCTGTTCGGCGAGCGCGGGTTCGGCGGCAGCCTCGAGTAGGCGCCGGTCCGCGAAGCCGTGGGCTCTGGCGGCGATGACCACGACGAGTGTCGGGATGAGCAGTGCCAGGACGGTCCACGGAAACACCTCGGGCCCGAAGGCGTCCAACAGCACACCGCCGACCACGCCGCCGCCCGCCATCGCCACGTTCCACAGCGTGACCAGCATGGCCAACGCGGTGTCGGCGGCCTCGCCGCCCGCGATCGCGACCGCGGTCTGCAACAGGGTCGGCACACCACCCCAACCGAGCCCCCACAGGGCGGCCGCGACATACACCGGGACGATCTCGCCGGAGGACACGGCCAGACCCGCGACCGCCACGGCGACCAGAACCGTTGCGGCGATGGTCGATACGCGCAGTCGGCGATCGATGTGCGCGCCGACGAACCAGATGCTCACCAGTGAGGCGATCCCGAAGACGAGCAGTACTTCGCCGACCGCGTCGCCGAGGCTCCGCTGCTCGAGGAAGGTGGACACGTAGGTGTAGAGGATGTTGTGGGCCAGCACGAACGTCAGGGTCACGAACAGCACCGCGCCCACTCCGGGCACCTTCGCGGTGGCGACGAGGGGGATCCGGCCCGCGCGGCCCGGCCCGTCGAAGTCGGGCACGGTCACCGTGATCCAGCCGATCAGCACCACCGCGATCACCGACATCACCCCGAAGGCGACCTGCCAGCCGAGTGCGTCGCCGAGGAAGGTCCCGACCGGAATCCCCAGCGACAACGCCAGCGGAATACCCGCCATGACGATCGCGATCGCCTTGCCCTGCAATGCTTTCGGAGCCATGCGGACCGCGTAGCCCGCCAGCAGTGCCCACACGATGCCCGCGCCGACCCCGGCGACGAATCTGGCGGCGAGGGTGAGGGTGAACACCGGCGAGACCGCGGTCACCGTATTCGCGACGAGGAAGCCGATCACCCCGGCCAGCAGCAGTCGTTTGCGCCGCCATCCGGCCGTCGCGATCGACAGCGGGATCGCCGTGGCGGCGGTGCCGATGGCGTAGACCGTCACCAATTGTCCGGTCGCCGATTCGCTGACGTCCAGGTCGGCGCTCATTCCCGGCAGCACCCCCGCGGGCAGGGCCTCGGTCAACACCGTGAGGAAGGCGGCGGTGGTCAGGGCGAGCAACGCCGCGATCGGCAGCTGTGCGCCGACCCCCGGACTGCTCGGGCTGTCTGTGTGTTCGACCATTTTCGTATGCTCGAACCTTCACATTGATGTGAAGGTCAAGGCTCGTTGGACTGTGAGGTAGGGCACATGCGAATCGGTGAATTGGCGGACAGGACCGGCACGTCCCGCCGTCTCCTGCGGTATTACGAGGAGCAGGGACTGATCGTCTCGCAGCGGGCAGCCAACGGGTATCGCGAATACGACGCCGCGTTCATCGACCGGGTCCTACAGATACGCGGCCTGCTCGACGCCGGTCTGCCGACCCGGATCATCAAGCAGATCCTGCCCTGCCTGAACAAGCCGCGCGTCATCCATTTCTCCGACGCGACGCCGGAGATGATCGCGACCCTGGAACACGAGCGCGACCGGATGACGCGACGGATCGAGGTGCTCGTCCGCAACCGGGACGCCGTGGCCGAATACCTCGAAACCGTCCTCGAAGGTGACCGCATCGCCGCCGAATCCTGACCGGCTCGGTGCCGCGAGGGCCGAACCTCGGCTCAGCCCGCGGGCGGCGGCGGATCGAGCGGTGCGTTCCAGCCGTCGACCGCGCCGACACCCGCGCCGATCACCGCGCCCGCGAGCACCGCGGGCACGGCGACCAGCGCCGCGACCATGGTCGCGCCGACAACCGGCCCCACGACCAGCCCCGTCGGCAGGAACGGGATACCGAAGACGAACCCGGCCACGCCTCCGACGACCGCGCCGACCGCCGCGGCGACGGGGGCGACCACCACGCCGCCGATGACCGCGCCGACCGCGGCGTCGCCGACCATCCGCGCCGCCATCTCGTCGGAGCGCGCCTGATCGACGCCGTTGCTGTCGAGCACATCCGACACCACGTCCTCGACCTCGGCCGCACCCGCGTTGATCTGGGCGGCCTGCTCCGCGGGCACGATACTCGGCCGGGAGAGTTCGATGTTGCCGACGCGGATCTCGTTCGCCTGGGGCAGCGCGTTCGGCTCGGGCTCGTCGACCGCTGTCATGGCGGGCATCGGCTCGGTCGAATCGGTCCATGCCGCCGGTGCCGGTGCGGCGACCTCGGGTGGCATGCCGAGCGCGTCGGTGATGATCCGCGTGATCTCCTCGGCGGGGGCGAGAGGTTGTCCGGCGTCGGTCGGCGGGGCGCCGAACGGGATGGCGCCGATCAGACCGGTGTCGAAGGCGGGCACGGCGAAGGAGAAGGGGAGCTGTCCGGCCGATGCGATGCCCGGCTGGTCGTCGGCGACGGCGGGTGTGGTGCCCGCTACCGCCGCGCAAACGGCACCGCCGAGCACGACGATGGCGGGGCGTAAGAGGGAGGAGCGGTGCGAAGCGGTGGGCCTGCGGTATGTGCCCATGGGCTACCTCATTCCTCGGTAGGACCTACGTTTCTGATTCGGCGGTTCTCGGTTCACGCACGGTGGGGATTGCGGCGTTGCCGAAACCCGATACGACGCCGAGTATCGCGTCGTATCCCACTTCGTCGAGACGACTACCCGGCTGCGCAGTTTACCAACCGTGCGTTCGACGGTCGGTGGATTCATTTATTACCGGCTCCGGGGATGAATTATCGTCGGTAACCGACCGGGCATCCGGTCGCGTATCCCTATATAGTGAGCGTCGCATACCGGGTGCCGTTAATGATCATTGCGGACGGAGTTGCTCCCCGATATGATTACTGATTCAAGCTGTTCGCCGACACAGCTAGCGTGATTCGGCGACTGCCGGTCGGAATGTTTCGGCCAACGGGGTTCGGCAAGTCGGGGAGAAGCGTCCCGCTTGTCAGGGGTGCGACGAATCCGTTGCGCAAAATCGACGACAGAGCTGTCGTTCGATTCGGCACAAATTGGTGCAAGACCCTACTTCTCAGATCTGTGCGGTGCAACCGATGAATCATAACGATATCTGCTTTCCGTCCGACGCATCCCACGGCGATCCGCACGACCGGGGTCGGGCGTCGACCGCCGACGGTCGCCGCTGGAATCGCCGCATACGACTCAAACATTCGGATTCGTGACGATCCGACGCGAGTGACGGCCTCCGGCCGAAACCGCCGACGGTCGCCGCGCGCTCTCCAGCCACCGAGGCCCTGACCTCCGGGTGGCGTCGCGAGCTCTCGAATCGTGCTGATTCCGCCCTCGGCCTGCGCAGATGACGCATCCGGGGCGGTCCGGGGTCGTCAGCGACTCCCGAGGGCCGTTCGCTCCGCAAATGATGAATGCATGGAGGTCAGATGACCACGTCCCAGCGTAACTTCGACAGCCGTTCCGGGCGGTCCAACTCATCGCAGGTCGGTTCATCCGAATTTTCCGGTCAAATGATTTCCGGTAACGGTTCCGAAGCGCGCAGCGGCAATGGATTCATGAACGATGCATCCTTCGATGTGCTTCGTCTGTCCGCGGCGCAGCGGGGAATATGGTTCGCGCAACATCTCGCGGGCGCCTCCCCGATATCCGTTGCACAATATGTCGAGATCGTTGGCGAATTGAAACCTGAATTACTTGTCGAAGCATGCAAGACCGCTGGTCGAGAATTCGGGTCGGGACATCTGCGCCTCATCGAAGTCGACGGCGAACCGCGTCAGTTCGTCGATCTGACACAGGAGCCCGACGTTGCGGTCACGGATTTGCGTCGGTACGTCGATCCGGTGGCGACCGCGCATCGGCTGATGGTAGAGGATTATTCGAAACCGCTGGATTTACTGAGCGACCGTCTCATGACCTGCGTCGTGTACCGGATCGGCGAGAATCATTTCCTGTGGTACCAGCGCGCGCACCATATCGCTCTGGACGGCTACGCGGCGGTCACGATGATGCACCGGATTCGCGAGCTGTACAACGCTTGGGTAAACGGCGAAGAAGTTCCGCCGACCACGGCGAACGATCTCGCCGATGTCATCGATCAGGACCTGACCTATCCGGGGTCGACACGGTTCGAGAACGACCGCAAGTACTGGACCGAGCATCTCGCGGGCGCGCCGCCGGTGGTGAGCCTGGCCGGTCGGGTCAGCAAACCCACGATTCATCCGACCCTCGTCAGCGTTCCGCTGCCGGAGGACACCGCGAAACTGCTCGACGCCACCGTCCTGGACCGCGGCACGAGCGTCGCGCCGATCATCGTCGCGGCCTTCGCGACCTACCTCGCCCGCATGACCGGTAGCGACGAAGTACTGCTGAGCCTGCCGGTCTCCGGTCGGCATTCGGCGGTGCTGCGACGGTCGGGGGGCATGGTCGCCAATGTCGTCCCGTTGCGCGTGCCGGTCGCGGGCCTCACCGTCGGTGCGGTGGTCGCCGCCGCTCAGAGCGAGCTGACCAGTGCGCTTCGTCGCCAGCGCTACCGCCAGGAGGACATCTTCCACGACATGGGGATCGCGCGCGACGAGGCCGCGTCCTTCGGGCCCGCCGTGAACCTCATGATGCTCGAGAACGAGATGGTGCTCGGTGAGACGACCGGCCGCCTGAACGTCCTGACCTCGGGACCCACCGCCGATCTGTTCGTCAACATCTACCCGGGCGGGGGCAAGGACAGCACCCATATCGATTTCCAGGGGAATCCGAACGTCTACAGCCCGGACGAGCTCGCGGGACACCACCGGCGCTTCGTGATGTTCCTGCACAACTTCCTCGCGGGCGGCGCGGACCACCAGGTCAGCCGGCTGCCCCTGCTCGAGCCCGAAGAACGGTCGGCACTGCTGCCCGTGCGCGGTCCGCGCAGCATCGGAACCCGGCTGCTCCCGGACATCCTCGCCTACAGCGCGCAGCGCGATCCGCGCGCGATCGCGATCGCGTCGAGCGGGCGCTCCGTGACCTACGGCGAGCTCGACACCAGATCCTCGCAACTGGCGCGGCGGCTGATCGCCGAGGGAGCGGGACCGGACACGGTGGTGGCGATCGTGCTGCGACGTTCGGTCGAATCGGTCACGGCGGTGTGGGCGGTCGCGAAGGCCGGGGCCGGGATCGTGCAGGTGGATCCGGAGTATCCGCGCAAGCGCATCGAGCACATGATCGCCGACAGCGGCGCGCGAGTGGTGATCACCATCGGCGCCTACGGTGAACGTCTACCGGATTCGGTGCACCGGATGGTTCTCGACGACATCGACACCGTGCGGATCTGCGCCGACGCCGCGGCGGGCCCGATCCGCGACGAGGAGCGGACCCGCCCGCTACGTGCGGCCAACCTCGCGTACGTGACCTACACCTCGGGATCGACCGGAGTGCCGAAGGGTGTCCAGGTCACCTACACCGGCATCGCCAATCTCGTCGCCGATCGCACCGAGGCCTACGGTCTCGACGCGTCCTCGCGGGTGTCCTACGCGCTCTCGCCCAGCTTCGACGCCTCGATGGAACAGTTCCTGACCTGCTTCGCGAACGGCGCGACGCTGGTGATCGTGCCGCCCGAGGTGATCGGTGGTGAGAAGCTGACCGAACTGCTCGCCGACGAGGGCGTGACCCACCTGACGCTGACGCCGGCGATGCTGGCCACCGTGGATTCGAATCGGCTGACGGATCTGCGCGTGGTGGTGGTCGGCGGCGACGCCTGCCCGCCGCATGTCATCGAGCGGTGGGCACGCACATGTGCCATGCACAACGAGTACGGGCCCACCGAGACGACCGTGACCGCCGCCGGCGCGGTCATGGAACCCGACGGCGAACCGACCGTCGGCACCCCCATCCGTGGCGTATCGGCGATGATCCTCGACCGCACCCTGCAACCGGTGCCGAAGGGCACCGCGGGGGAGCTGTATCTGTCCGGCCCCGGCTCGGCGCGCGGTTACAGTCACCTGGTCGACCAGACCGCGGCGCGATTCGTCGCGAATCCGTACGGCGGTCCGGGGGACCGGATGTACCGGACCGGCGATATCGCGCGCTGGGCGGGCGAGGATTCGGCGATGACGCTGGAGTTGATGGGCCGCACCGACTTCCAGGTGAAGATCCGCGGCTACCGGATCGAACCGGGCGAGATCGACGCGGCGCTCGCCGGACACGAGGATGTGGATCTCTCGGTCACCGTGCCGGTGCGCAACAAGGCGGGCGTGACCGTGCTCGCCTCCTATGTGGTGGCGGTGCGCGGCCGTTGGGTCGATCCGACCGAACTCGAGCGGTTCGCGCGCGAGTCCCTGCCGCCGCATATGGTTCCCGCGGTGATCCTGCCGATGGACAACCTCCCGGTGAACGCGTTCGGCAAGGTCGATCGAAACGCGTTGCCCGAACCTGTTTTCGGCTCCGAAGCGGCGAGCAGGCCGCCCGCCACCCCCGGGGAGACCGTGCTGGCGACGCTGTTCGCCGAGATACTCGGAGTGGAGCGGGTCGGCGCGGACGACAGCTTCTTCGCGCTGGGCGGCGACAGTATCCTGTCGATCCAACTGGTGGCGCGCGCCAAGGCCGCCGGTCTGGCGTTCTCCACGCAGGATGTGTTCTCGCACAAGACCGTCGCGGCGCTGGCCGCCACCGCCACCGACGCGGGAGCCGACCAGCGTCTGGTCGAACTGCCCGGCGGCGGTGTCGGGCCGATGCCGCTGTCGCCGATCATGCACGCGATGCTCGAACGGGGTCATTTCGACCGGTTCACCCAGGCCGCGCTCATCGAACTCCCGGACGGAATCGAGCGCGCGGAACTCGTGCGCGCGCTGACCGCGGTGATCGACCACCACGACATTCTGCGTGCGGTGCTGTGCGGCGTCGACTCCGACGACCCGCACCTCGAGGTGGGCGAACCGGGATCGGTGGACGTCGACGCCGCCCTGGTCCGCGTCGACCTCGACCGGCGCGACGCCGCGGAAATCGACGCGCATCTCCAGGCGGGCGCCGACCGGCTCGATCCCCGTGCCGGTGTGCTCGCGCAATTCGTCTGGATGACCGATCGCGACGGCGCCGCACCCGATCTGTTGTGGCTGGTCGTCCACCATCTCGCGGTCGACGCGGTGTCGTGGCGCGTCATCCTCACCGACCTCGCCCAGGCGTGGCAGCAGATCCACGAGGGCGACGACCCGCGTTTCGCCGCCGCGACGACCTCGGTCCGCCGGTGGGCACACGGTCTGGTCGAACAGTTGCCCGAGCGGCGCTCAGCGGAACTCGAACGGTGGAAAGCCGTTCTCGCCCAAGGTGATCAGCTTCTCGGAGCGCGACCGCTCGATCCGGATCGTGATACCGGGGAAACGGCGGGCAAGATCCGGCTGCGTCTCCCGGCCGAGGTCACCGAGACGGTGCTCACCACGATTCCGGCGCGTTTCCACGGCGGCGCCAACGACGCGCTGCTCGCGGCGCTCGCGTTGGCCCTGGCGCGGTGGCGGCGGACGCGGGATATGACCGTCGGCGGTGAGGTCATCTCGCTGGAGGGACACGGGCGTGAGGAACAGGCCGTTCCGGGGGCCGATCTCGTCGGCACCGTCGGCTGGTTCACCACCCGGTTCCCGGTCCGGCTCGCCCTGCGCGACATCGACCTGGACGACGCGTTCGCCGGCGGCGAGGCCGCGGGACTGGCGATCAAGCAGGTGAAGGAACAACTGCGTGCGGTGCCCGACAACGGCATCGGTTACGGGATGCTGCGCGCCCTGGATCCGCGGGGGCACGCCGAACTCGGGAGTTCACCGGAACCCCAGATCAGCGTCAACTACCTGGGACGCGTTGCCGCGCGCGAACATTCGGGACCGTGGGCCCCGACCGCCGAATTCGACGCGCTGACCGCGACGAGCGATCCGCGGATGGCGCTGGCCGCCGTACTCGATATCAACGCGATCGCCGAACAGGGCCCCGACGGGCTCGAACTCGACGCGACCTGGGAGTACGCCGCACAGGTGCTCCCCGCCGCCGATGTCGAGGAACTCGCCGACCTGTGGGTGCGGGCGCTGGGCGCGCTGGCCCGGCACGCGCGATCCGATTCCGCGGGTGGGTTCACCGCCTCGGACTTCCCGCTGGTCGAGGCGACGCAGGACGATATCGACCGCTGGCTGCGCGAATACCCGTCGATGGTCGACGTGTGGCCGCTGACCGCGTTGCAGTCCGGACTGCTGTTCCACGCCATCTACGACGGCGACGGCGTCGACGGCTACATCGTGCAGGCCGCGCTCACCCTCGGCGGGAAGGTGCACGCCGAAAGGATGCGCCAGGCCGCCCAGGCACTCATCGACCGGCACGACAGCCTGCGGGCCGCGTTCGTGGAGAGCAGCGATGGGCCGCGCCAGATCGTGCTGCGCGATGTCCGGGTCGATTGGCGGCAATCGGATATCACCGATATCGGCGATGCCGGAGACCGCGAGCGCGAACTACGACGACTGGCAGGCGCGGCGACGGAGGCGTTCGATCCGGCCCGTCCGCCGCTGGTGCGTTTCCATCTCATCCGCGTGGCCGACGAGGAGTTCCAGCTACTCATCACCAACCACCACATCGTGCTCGACGGCTGGTCGATGCCGCTGATCGTGCACGATCTGCTCGCGTACTACATATCCGACGGCGAGACACCCGAACTCGCGCAGACGCGCTCCTACCGGGACTACCTACAGTGGCTGCACGCACAGGACGGTGAGGCCGCGACGAACGCGTGGCGGCAGACGCTCGCGGAGATCGAGAGCCCGACGCGGGTCACGGGCAGACCGGATCGCACGGTCACCGCCCGCAACGGCGAAGTCGACCTGAGCCTCGATCCGGAGACCACGGCCGCGGTGTTCGGCCTCGGCCGCTCCCACGGCGTCACCGCCAACACCTCGCTACAGGTGGCGTGGTCGCTGCTGCTCACGGTCATGACCGGACGGTCGGATGTGGTCTTCGGCAATACCGTGTCGAACCGCCCGCCCCAGATCCCCGGTATCGAGCGCATGATCGGTCTGTTCATCAACACCCTGCCGGTGCGGGTCCGGCTCGACCCCGACGAAACCGTGGCCGAACTGCTCGTGCGCGCGCAATCCGAGCAGGCCGCCATGCTGGATCACCTGCACATCGGTCTGTCGGAGTTGCAGCGCGCCACCGGGATCGCCGACATGTTCGACACGGTGACGGTGCTGGAGTCCTACCCGCTCGACCGGGAGGGATTGAAGCGCAGTCTCGCCGACGCCGGACTGCAATTCGTCGATCTGGTCGCCCACGATGCCACGCCGTATCCGCTGAGTTTGCAGGTGACCCCGCCGCGCCCGGTGCGCGCGGGCCGGTCCGACCCGGGCGAGCCCGGCTGCTACCTGGTGACCTTGCGATTCGCCACCGACCGGCTCGGGCAGCAGGAGGCCCGCACGCTGCTCGAACGGTACGAATTGATCCTGCGGCAGATCGTCACCGCCCCCGCCGAGAAGGTCGCGGCCGTCGCCTCGTGCTGGGATTCCGAACGCGCCGAACTGCTCTCGACCGAAAGCGGCTCGCCCGCGGCCGAACTCACCCTGCGCGACATCCTGTCCGCGACCGCGCGCCGGTATCCGGACGCGCAGGCGGTGCGCTGCGGTGATATCGCGCTGACCTATCGCGAACTGGAACACCGCGCGGACCGGGCAGCCGCCGAATTGATCGACCGTGGCGCCCGTCCCGAGTCGTTCGTCGCCTTGGCCGTTCCGCGCTCGGTCGAACTGGTCGTGGCGATCTGGGCCGTGGCGAAGACCGGCGCCGCCTTCGTCGCGCTCGATCCGGGCAACCCGCCCGAACGGATCGCGGAGCTGCTGTCCGACTCCGGGAGCAAGCTGGGGGTGACGGTCGACGCCGTCGCCGCGCGCCTTCCGGAATCGGTCGACTGGTTGTACCTGGACGACATGCCCGCGGTGCACCGCTCGACCGGCGAACCGGTGGTGGCGGGCGCGATCCGGCCCGACAACGCGGCCTACATGATCTACACCTCCGGATCGACGGGCAAGCCGAAGGCGGTCGAACTCAGTCACCGAGGTCTGGCCGATCTCGTCGCCGCGCAGGCCGAAGCCTTCGGCGCGGACGCCGATTCGGCGGTCCTCCAGGTCGCCTCGCCGGGGTTCGACGCCTGCTTGTCGGAGGTACTGCTCGCCCACAGCAGCGGCGCCTGCCTCGTGGTGGCGCCGCCGCACGTGTACGCGGGCAGTGATCTCGCGGAACTGATTCGGGCGGAGAAGGTTTCGCACGCCATCATCACCCCGTCGGCGCTGAATACGATGGATCCGTCCGGACTGCCGTCGCTGCGGGCCATCGCGGTCGTCGGTGAGGCCACCGGATCGGACACCGTGAACCGGTGGGCGCCGCGGCGCAGGCTGATGAATCACTACGGACCCACCGAAACCACCATCTGGGCAACCGGTTCGGAGATGCTGCGGCCCGGTGAACCGGTGACGATCGGGCGTCCGATCCGCGGTGTCACGGCGGCGGTCCTCGATATGTGGATGCGTCCGGTGCCGGTCGGGGTGGTCGGCGAACTCTATCTCGGCGGACCGGGACTCGCCCGCGGCTACTTCGATCGCCCCGGGGTGACCGCGTCGCGATTCGTCGCCGACCCGCGCTCGGCAGGCGGTGAGCGGATCTACCGCACCGGCGATTCCGTGCGCTGGGTGCGTGGCCGGGACGGATTGGAACTGGATTACCTGGGCCGCAACGACCAGCAGGTCAAGATCCACGGCCTGCGGATCGAGCCGGGCGATGTCGACGCCCACCTGGCACGACACGGCGCGGTGTCCAGTGTCGCCACCGTCGCCCAGCGGGGACCGGCGGGTCAGCCGGTCCTGGTGTCCTACATCGTCGCCGCGTCGGGCGCCACGCTCGACGTGCGAGCACTGCACGAAGACCTCGCCGACACCCTCGCTCACTATATGAACCCGACGGCGATCGTGGAACTGGATTCGATGCCGCTCACGCCGACCGGCAAGATCGACCGTAAGGCATTGCGCGAGCGCGCCTTCCGCTCGGAGAGCGAGGGCGGCAGGCCGCCGTCGACGCCCGCCGAACATCTCATGGCGCAGTTGTTCGCGGATGTGCTGCATCTGGAGAACGTCTCGGCCGACAGCAACTTCTTCACCCTCGGCGGCGACAGCATCGTCTCGATGCGGTTGGTGGCGCTGGCCAGGTCCGCCGGACTCACCATCACCCCGCGCAATGTGTTCGAGGGCAAGACGGTCGCCGCCCTGGCCGCGATCGCGCGCGGCGAACCGGCCCCCGTGCCGATCGAGGAACGTCCCCTGCATCGGACCGGCCACCGCGGCGAGGCACGCGCCTACCGACCCTCGGATTTCCCGCTCGTTGCCCTCGCGCAACCCGATATCGAACGACTCGAGCAGCAGTATCGTGCGCTGGCCGACGTGTGGCCGCTCTCGCCGATGCAGTCCGGCATCCACTTCCACTCGATGTTCGACCAGGACGCCGTCGACAACTACACCGTGCAGACGATGATCGGTTTCTCCGGCGAGGTCGACGGTGAGCGCCTGCGCCGCGCCGCCCAGGCGCTCGTGGACCGGCACGACATCCTGCGGGCCGCGTTCACCGAGACGGCCGCCGGGCCGTGCCAGATCGTGCTGAACCACGCCGACGTCCCGTTCCACGATGTCGATCTGACCGAGGTCGGCGATGCGGAATCTCCCACCGACATCGCCGCTTTCGCCGCCGCGGACGCCGCGGCGGGCTTCGACCTCGCGGCCCCGCCGCTGATCCGGTTCACGCTGATCCGTGTCGATGCCGGTACGTTCCGGCTGCTGGTCACCAATCATCACGTGATCCTCGACGGCTGGTCGATGCCGCTGCTGATGCGGGAACTACTCGAGTACTACGGGTCTCCGTCGCAGATCGAGGCGACCGGCCCCGCCCCCTCCTATCGGGACTACCTCGCCTGGTTGCGTCGACAGGATGCCGCCGCTTCCAGGGCCGCGTGGGCGCGGGCCTATTCCGATATCGACTCGCCGACCCGCGTCGCCCGTCGCGGCGCCGCCGGAGGTTCGACGGCGGCGGGCGAGATCGTCGCCGAGCTGTCGGCGCAGCGGTTCGGACAGTTGCGCGCGGTCGCGGCCGAAGCGGCCGTCACCCTCAACACCGCCCTGGCCGCGGCCTGGGCACTGAACCTGCGGGTGCTGACCGGTGACACCGAAGTGATCTTCGGCTCGGCGGTATCGGGCAGGCCGCCGGAGCTGCCGAGGGTCGAGCAGACGCTGGGCATGTTCCTGAACACGGTGCCCGTCCGGGTGCGGCTCGAACCGGATCTCTCGTTGCGGCAGTTGCTGGTTCACATTCAGGAACAGCACGCCGCCATGTTGGACCACCACTACATCGGTCTGCCCGATATCCATCGCAGCGTCGGGGTGTCCGAACTCTTCGACACCGCGCTGGCCTATCAGTCGTTCCCCCTGCACCAGGGCGCGCTACAGCACCTCGTGGAATCCGCGGGTCTGCGTATCGACGACATCACCGGCATCGACGCCACCCCGTATCCGTTGAGCCTGGTCGTCGCCCCGCAGCCCGCCGACAACGGCAACGCGCAGGGTTTGCAGATCACCCTCAGGTTCCTCGTGGACGAATTCGACACGGCGCGAGCGCGGAAGATACTCGACCGGTTCGTCGAACTGCTGAACAGGGTCGCCGCGGAACCGGCCACCCGGCTCGGTGCGATCACACTGGAGGAACCGGGTCCGTCGTGGCCTACCGCGGTCGAACACGTCTACCCCGTACCGCTGCCCGACATCCTCACCGGTTCCGCCTCCCGCGAACCCGCCGCGATCGCGGTGACATGCGGTGAGGTCGCGACCACCTACGGCGAACTCGACGAGCGCTCCAACCGCCTCGCCCGAATCCTGCTGCGGCGCACCGGTGGACGTCCGGCGGTCGTCGCCTGCGCGTTCCCGCGCTCGCTGGAGGGGATCGTCACGATCTGGGCCGCCGCGAAGGCGGGTGCCGCGTTCGTGCCGATCGACCCGAATCTGCCCGCCGAGCGCATCGGATTCCTGCTGTCGGATTCCGGCGCGTCGATGGGGCTGACCGTCACCGCCTCCAGGAAATCCCTGCCCGATGTCGTCGACTGGCTGATCGTCGACGACGAGGACACCCTCGCCGTCATGGCGTCGGTGTCCGACGCCGCGATCACCGATGCCGATCGCGGCGGCCCGATCAGGATCGATCGCACCGCGTACGTGATCTACACCTCCGGTTCGACCGGAACACCCAAGGGCGTGCTGCTCGGTCATCGAGGTCTGGGCGATGTCGTCGCGGCGCAACGCAAACTGCTCGGTGTCGACCGCGCGTCGACGGTACTCCAGGTCGCCTCGCCCAGCTTCGACGCCTCGATCTTCGAACTGCTGATGGCGCACGGCTCCGGCGGCAGGCTGGTGCTGTCGCCGCCGGAGGTCTTCGGCGGTCGCGAACTCGCGGATCTGATCCGGCGAGAACAGGTTTCACACGCCGTGCTGACACCGTCGGCGCTGGCCACGGTCCCGCGCGAGGGCCTGGACGGGTTGCGCGTACTGGCGACGGCCGGTGAAGCGGTCGGACCGGAACTGGTCGATCGGTGGGCGCCGGACCGGACCATGGTCAACCTCTACGGGCCGACCGAGTCGACCATCTGGGCCACCGCGAGCGAAGCGCTCAAGCCGGGCGCGCCGATCACCATCGGCGGGCCGGTCGGACCCGTCGCGACCGTCGTGCTCGACACCTGGCTGCGTCCGGTGCCGCTCGGTGTCGCGGGTGAGCTGTATCTGTTCGGGCCGGGACTGGCCGAGGGATACATCGATAGGCCCGGGCTCACCGCAGCGAGGTTCGTCGCCTGCCCGTTCGGCGAGCCCGGACGTCCGATGTACCGCACCGGCGATATGGTCCGGCGAAACGCCGACGACCAATTGGAATTCTTGGGGCGCAACGATTTCCAGGTGAAGGTACGTGGCACCAGGGTCGAGCTGAGCGAGATCGACGCGGCGCTGGGCGCGCACGCGAACGTGGCGTTCGCGGTCACCGTGCCGCGCAGCGACGATCGCCGCCCGTCGATCCTGGTGTCGTATGTGACACCGTCGCCGGGCACCACCCTGTCCGGTGAGCAGTTGCGCACGGCGCTGACCGAGGTGCTGCCCGGTTACATGGTGCCCGCCGCCGTCATGGTGCTCGACGAGGTTCCTTTGACCCAGACCGGGAAGCTGGATCGGGACCGTCTCCCGGAACCGGTCTTCGCCGTTCGGGAGTTCCGGGCGCCGTCGACGTGGCTGGAAGCCGTCGTCGCGACCGCCTTCGAGCAGGTGCTCGATGTCCATCAGGTCGGCGTCGACGACGATTTCTTCGCCCTCGGTGGTGACTCGCTGACCGCGTCGCTGGTCGCGGCGCGGGTCGGCGCCGCCTTGGACGTCCGGGTTCCGGTGCGGTCGCTGTTCGAGTCACCGACCGTCAAGGATCTGGCCGAACTCGCCGAATCGCTCAGCGGGGGTGGCCGGGTGCCGTTGACCGCGACGGTGCGGCCCGATCCGGTGCCGCTGTCGCTGGCGCAGCAACGGATGTGGTTCCTGAACCGCCTGGAGCCGGAATCGGCCGCGTACAACATTCCGGTGATGCTGCGGCTGTCGGGTCAATTGGACACCGCGGCCCTGGAAGCGGCGCTGGACGACGTGATCGGACGCCACGAGGTGTTGCGCACGATCTATCCGGAGACGGCCGGTGAGCCGCGACAGTCGGTACTCGACGATCCGCAACTGGTGGTGGAGACCACGCGTGTCTCGGCGAATTCGGTCAGGGAGGTCGTCGGCGAATTCGTGCAGCGCGGATTCGACGTGACCACCCAGGTGCCGATGCGGGTCGGGCTGTTCGAGGTCGACCAGGAGACCGACGGCGGCATCGGACAGTTCATGCTGGTGCTCGTCGTCCATCACATCGCCGGTGACGGCCAGTCGATGGGTCCGCTGGCACGGGACGTGATGGCGGCCTACGCGGCGCGTCTGGCCGGACACGCGCCGGTGTGGGAGCCCCTCGAGGTGCAGTACGCCGACTACGCGCTGTGGCAACGCCAGGTGCTCGGCGCGGACGAGGATCCGGAATCGTTGATGCACGCGCAACTGGCTTTCTGGCGTTCGACGCTGGACGAGGCCCCGGATCGACTGGACCTGCCCGCGGACCGGCCTCGCCCCGCGGTGGCGTCGCTGGCGGGCGGCCGGGTGCCGGTGGAGATCGGGGCGAGACTGCACGGTCGACTGCTCGCACTGGCACGTTCGCGCGGATCGTCGCTGTTCATGGTGGTACACGCCGCGCTGGCGGTGGTCCTGGGGCGTTTGAGCGACAGCGACGACGTCGTGATCGGCACGCCGGTCGCGGGCCGGGGTGAACCGGGGCTCGACGCGCTGGTGGGAATGTTCGTCAACACGCTGGCACTGCGGACTCCACTGCGCGGTGACGAAGCCTTCGCCGACCTGCTGGAACGGATCAGGGAAACCGACCTACTGGCGTTCGAACACGCCGATGTGCCGTTCGAGCGGGTGGTGGAGGAACTCAATCCGGTGCGCTCGAAGGCACAGCATCCGCTGTTCCAGGTCGCGCTGGCATTCCAGAATCTGTCGACCGTCGAGGTCGTACTCCCCGACGTCGCGGTGTCGCGGGCCGATTTCGACTCCGGGATCTCGCAGTTCGACCTGCAATTGATCGTCTCCGATTCGTACGCGAAAGCCGGTGTGACACAGGGAATCTCGGGCATGATGATGTTCGCTCGGGATCTGTTCGACGAGGCGACGGTGGTGGGATTCGTCGCGCGGTTGCTGCGGGTACTGGAAGCTGTCGCCGACGACCCGACGGTCGCCGTCGGGGATATCGACTGGCTCGACGACGACGAACGGTCCGCGCTGCTGTCGCGGTTCGGTCCGCACGCGGCGACCGCGCCGACACTGTTGCCGGAGGTGTTCGCCTCGGCCGTGCGGGACAATCGTGACGGTCTCGCGCTGGTGGCGGGAGATGTCGAACTGTCCTACGCCGAACTCGACGAGCGGTCGAATCGATGGGCGCGGATGCTGATCGGTGCCGGGGCCGGACCGGATCGCCCCGTCGTCGTGGCCGTCGCGCGGTCGCTGGAATCGGTGGTCGCGTGGTGGGCGGTGGTGAAATCGGGTGCGGCCTACGTGCCGGTCGATCCTGGCTACCCGGCCGCCCGGATCGAGCAGATGGTGGCGGATTCGCACGCGGCACTCGGGGTGACGGTGTCCTCCGCGCGCGCCGCGCTGCCCGATTCGATGGAATGGATCGTCGTCGACGACCCCGAGGTGTCGGCGCGGGTCGACGCGCTGGACGGCGCGACGGTCGAACAGGGAGAGCGGTTGCGCCCACTGCGGGCCTCGAACGTGGCCTGGGTGATCTTCACCTCGGGATCCACCGGTGTGCCCAAGGGCGTCGTCGTGAGCCATGCCGGCATCGCCGACTACCTCACGGCACAACGCGCGGATACCGAACTCGGGCCCGACTCGCGGGTACTGCATTTCGCGTCGCCCTCCTTCGACGCCTCACTACTGGAGATCCTGCTCGCGGTCGGTGCGGGCGCCGCGCTGGTGGTGGCGCCCTCGGAGATACGCGGTGGCGACGAACTGGCCGAATTGCTGCGCGCGCGGCGGGTCACGCACGCCTTCGTCACTCCCGCCGCGCTCGCCTCGGTGGATCCGGCCGGGCTCGACGAGCTGCGGGTCGTGATGTCCGGTGGTGACGAGGTCCCGACCGACCTGATCAACCGCTGGGTGCGCACCGACAGCGCGGGAGCCAGACAGTTCCGGGTGCTGTACGGCCCGACCGAGACCACGATCGTCGCCTCGGCGACCGAACCGCTCCGCCCGGGTGAGCCGTCGACGATCGGCGCTCCGTTGCCCGCGATGCAGGCCCTGGTACTGGACAACCGGCTACGGCCGGTCCCCGCGGGGGTGAGCGGCGAGCTGTATCTGGCAGGCCCCGCGCTCGCCCGCGGATATCTGAACAGGCCCGGCACGTCGGCCACGCGGTTCGTGGCGCACCCCTTCGGCGCGCCGGGACGGATGCTGTACCGCACCGGTGACGTGGTCCGCTGGAATACCGACGGCGACCTGGAATTCGTGGGACGCAACGATTTCCAGGTGAAGATCCGCGGCTTCCGAGTGGAACTCGGCGAGATCGACGCGCTGCTCGGCGCGCACGCGGACGTGGGATTCGCGGTGACCGTGCCCCGGCGCGACGGGGCGGCGCCGCTGATGTTGGTGTCCTACGTGGCGCCGGTCGCGGACGCGACGATCTCGGGTGAGCGATTGCGTGCCGAACTGGCCGAGTCCCTGCCCCCGTACATGGTGCCCGCCGCGGTCGTCGTCCTCGACGAGATCCCCCTCTCACCCAGCGGAAAACTCGATCGCAAGGCGCTGCCCGCCCCGATCGTCGCGGTCAAGCAGTTCCGCGCCCCGGCCTCGCCGGTGGAGGAGATCGTGGCCGGAGTGTTCTCCGAGATGCTGGGCATCGGCCGCGCGGTCGGCGCGGACGACGACTTCTTCGACCTCGGCGGCAACAGTCTGGTGGCGACCCGGGTCGCCGCGCGGATCGGCGCCGCGCTCGACACGAATGTGCCGGTGTCGATGATCTTCGAGGCGCCGACCGTCGAGAAATTGGCGGCGCGCGCCGAAACCCACACCGACACCGCCCGGCTCGCGCTGACCGCCCAGCCGCGCCCGCGACACATCCCGCTGTCGTACGCCCAGCAGCGGATGTGGTTCCTGAACCGGTTCGAGCCCGAATCACCCGCCTACAGCATCCCGATCGTGCTGCGCCTGTCCGGTCGGTTGGAGATCGACGCGCTGCACAGTGCGGTCGGTGACGTCGTCACCAGGCACGAGGTACTCCGGACCGTCTATCCCGAGATCGCGGGCGAACCCGTCCAACTCGTCCTCCCCGCCGCCGAAGCCGTCGCGCCGGCGATGGCCGTGACCGGGGTCGCCGAGATCGAACTGGCGCAAGCGGTCTCGGACCTGCTGGCGACACCGTTCGATGTGACCACCGAGGTGCCGTTCCGGGTCCACCTGTTCGAACTCGGCGCCCAGGAGTGGGTGCTGGCCGTGGTGATGCACCACATCGCCGGTGACGGGTCCTCGCTCGGGCCGCTCGCGCGGGACATGATGGTCGCCTACGAGGCCCGGCTGCTGGACGAAGCGCCCGGCTGGGAGCCGCTCACGGTGCAATACGCGGACTACTCGATCTGGCAGCATGCCGTGCTCGGCACCGAGGACGACCCCGAATCGCTGCTGCGCGCCCAGATCGACTACTGGACGCGGCAATTGGCCGATATGCCCGCGCTGCTGGAACTTCCGGCGGACCGGCCGCGGCCGCCGAGCCCGTCCTACGCGGGTGTGAGTATCCCGATCGATATCGGCGCCGACCTGCACGCCGGATTGCAGCGGATCGCGCGGGCGCACAACACGACGCTGTTCATGGTGTTCCACGCCGCGTTGGCCGCGACGCTGGCGCGGCTGGCCGACACCGACGACATCACGATCGGCACCCCCTACGCCGGCCGTGGCGAGCCGGAACTCGACGGTCTGGTCGGCATGTTCGTCAACACCCTCGTGCTGCGGACCCGATTGCGTCCGGGGATGTCGTTCAGCGAACTGCTCGAGCAGGTGCGTGAGAACGATCTGGCCGCCTTCGGCCACGCCGACGTGCCGTTCGAACGGCTGGTTCAGGAGTTGAATCCGGCCCGGTCGCACGCGTACCACCCCCTGTTCCAGGTGATGCTGGCATTCCAGAATCTCGCCAGGACCGACCTCGAACTACCGGGACTGTCCATGTCCGGACTCGACGCCGACACCGGTACCTCGCTGTTCGACCTACAGGTCACGGTGTCGGACACCTACGACGAGACCGGCGCTCCCTCGGGCATCACGGGCGGATTGACCTACGCGACCGACCTGTTCGACTCGGGTACCGCCGCGAAACTGATCGCCCGCCTGCTGCGGTTGCTCGACGCGCTGGTGACCGACCCCGCTCGGCCGGTGCACGACGTCGACCTGCTCGACGCCGCGGAGCGGGACACCGTGCTGGTGCGGTGGAACTCGACCGACCACCCGCTCCCGGACGAGACACTGGCCTCGGCCTTCGCCCGCGCGGCGCAGCGCTACGCCGACCGCACCGCGGTGCTGTTCGGTGACCAGTCGCTGACCTACGCCCAGTTCGCCTCGCGCGTCAACCGATTGGCGCGCTGGCTGATCACGCGCGGGGTCGGTCCGGAGTCGTTGGTGGCGCTGCGGATGCGGCGTTCGCTGGATCAGGTGGTCGCGATGTACGCGGTTCACGCCGCGGGCGGCGGATACGTGCCGATCGACCCGGACCACCCGGCCGAGCGCATCGAGTACATGCTGGCGACCGCGGGCGCGGTGGTCGAACTGTCGACCCTGGACGGGCTGGATCTGTCCGGATTCGACGAGGCGCCCGTCACCGACGACGATCGTCTCGCCCCGCTGCGCCCGTACAACCTCGCCTACGTGATGTTCACCTCCGGTTCGACGGGCAGGCCGAAAGGCGTGGCCGTGCCGCATCATTCGGTGCTCAACCAGTTGAGCTGGGTCAGCGGGACCTACGCGCTGACATCGCGGGACGTGGTGTTGCAGAAGACACCGGCGACCTTCGACGTCTCGGTGTGGGAACTCTTCGGCACCCTCGCGGCGGGCGCGCGGCTGGTGATCGCCCGTCCCGACGGCCATACCGATCCGGCCTACCTCGCGGAAACCATCGCCGCACACGGGGTCACGCTGACCTCGTTCGTGCCGTCCATGCTGGCGGTGTTCGCGGACGCCGCGCCGACGCATTCGCTGGATACCCTGCGGGCGGTACTCGTCGGCGGCGAGGCGTTCGGCGCGGAAGTCGTGGCGGCGGCGCGGCCGGTGATGCCGGAGACCGAGTTGCACAATCTGTACGGTCCGACCGAATTCACGCTGCACGCGACGGCACATCGGGTGAGCGAGACCGACACCGGGAGTATGCCGATGGGCGTGCCGGTGTGGAACGCGCGAGCCTATGTGCTCGACTCCAGGTTGCGGCCGGTTCCGCCCGGTGTCGCGGGCGAACTGTACCTGGCGGGCACCCAGATCGCGCGCGGCTATACCGCACGGCCCGGCCTGACCTCGGAACGGTTCGTGGCCGACCCGCACAGTCCGGGTGGACGGATGTACCGCACCGGTGATCTGGCGCGCTGGCAGCACAGCGGCGAACTGGAATACCTGGGCCGCACCGATTTCCAGGTGAAGTTGCGCGGCCTGCGTATCGAACTCGGCGAGATCGAGGCGGTATTCGCCGAGCACAACGCCGTCTCCCGCGCCGTGGCCGCGGTGGTCGCCACCGACACGGTGGACTACCTCGTCTGCTATCTCGTCCCGATCGCGGGCGCGACGGTCGACACCGAGGAAGTACTCGCGTACGCGGCGACCAAACTGCCGAAATACATGGTGCCGACCACCGTCATGGTTCTCGACACGGTGCCGCTGACCATGTCGGGCAAGCTGGACCGCTCGCGGCTGCCGAAGCCGGTGCTCGCGGTCGGCGAGTTCAGGGCGCCGTCCTCCCGGCTCGAAGAGGAGGTCGCGCGCGCGTTCGAGCATGTGCTCGGTGTGGCGCGGGTCGGCGCCGACGACGATTTCTACGCGTTGGGCGGCAACTCGCTGCGATCGGTGCAGGTGGTGAGCGAATTGAAGAAGGAACTCGATGTCGAGATCCCGGTTCGCTGGATGTTCTCCGACCCGAGTCCCGCCGATCTCGCCAAGCGGATCGAGGCCGGGGTCCCTTCCGGTCACGATGGCTCGACCGCGAACGCGCTCGGAATCGATGTCCTGCTTCCGATCCGAACGTCGGGCGAACGCGCGCCGCTGTTCTGCGTGCATCCCGCCTCCGGTCTGGCCTGGTGCTACCACGTACTCGACCAGTACGTCGCCGACGGCAGGCCGATCTACGGGTTGCAGGCGCCCCAGATCGGCGGGGAGGATCCCGGCCCGACGACGATCGGCGATATCGCCCACCGGTACTTCGAGGAGATCCGAAAGGTCCAGCCGCACGGCCCGTACCACCTGCTGGGCTGGTCGCTGGGCGGGCTGATCGCCCACGCCATCGCCGCCGAGATGCGCGCCGAGGGGGAGGAGGTCGCGCTGCTGGCCATGCTCGACGCCGAATCCAGTGGTATCGACGCCTCGTCCGTCTCGACCATCACGGCCGGGGAACTGATCAGCAATCTCGGCCCCGTCCTCGGCATCGATTTCGTCAGTGCCGACGCGACAGCGGAGGAAGCCGCCGAACAGATCGCGCGGCATATGGGTGACGGCATCGATATCGACGCCGCGACGATCGAACGCCTGACCGCCGCCTACAACCTCTCGATCCGGGCGGCCGCCGCCTGGCGACCCCCGGTCGTGGATACCGACCTGGTGTACTTCACCGCGACCAGGGACCGACGCTCCGATGCCGAGGGACATCGGGGATGGACGCCCTTCGTCGACGGCCGGATCTCGGACTTCGATATCGACGCCGAGCACCTGGAGATGACCGCGCCCACGGCGATCGCCGAGATCGCCGGGATCCTCAACGCCCGACTGGAATGATCGGGTTCGGCGCGAAGGATCACTCGTCCGCCGACCCACCGCACCGCATCCGACAGAGCCGCCCACTCCGGGCGGCTCTGTCGGCGTCACGCGATCCGACCGAGCAGTGTGGAGAATGTTATTCTCGCAAATGGAAGTGATCTTTCTATAGGTGTTCGAAACCAGGAGGCCCGGTGCGCTTCGCTTCAGCCGACAGTCGTGACCTCGCATGAGCGATCCCGCGAACCGGAACGGAATCGCGTCGACCGACAGCGTGGCCACGTCGACCCAGGGCGTGCAGTTGCTGGTGTCGGAGACGAACAGTTTCATGTCCGACTTCGGCCTGGTGTCGGTACAGCTGGACCGGACGCGTTCGTTGCTGCGATGCGATCTCACCGACAAACTCCGGTCCCACGCCGGGACCGCCCCCGTCGGACTCCAAGCCACCGTCATGGATTTCGTGACGTCCGACCCGGCCCTGGTGGCCGCCGCTCCCGATTGGACCGCGACACAGGACCTTTCGCTGCACGGCGCCGGATGGGTGACCGTGGGTCCGATCGTGGTGGACAGCACACTGGTCCGGGTCGGTAAGAAGGTCGTCGTGGTGGCCGCCGATGTCTACGACGGAAACGGCTGCGAGGATCTGCACGAACTGGCGGCGGCGATCGACGCGGCGGATCCGCGGTCGCGGCCGACCCTGGCCGCGCGCGGTCTGGTCACCTTCGCCCGGTTGCCGCGCGCCGCCGCCCACGGCGCCGACGAGTACACCCCCGATCGGTGGATCGGGCAGATCCGCAGCCGTCCCATGGTGCCGATCGAGGACGCGCTGTATCCGCGCCTCGGCATCCGGGTGATCGACGCCGCAAGGGGCGAACTCGAACTCGACCGCACGCCGTTCGTCGCGAATCAGATCGGCACGATCATGGGTGGGGTGCAGGCACTGCTCGCGGAGTACGCGGCCAACGCCATGCGCCCCGAACTGGTCGCCTCCGATATCCAGATGAATTTCCTCGCGCAGGTCCGTGTCGGGCCCGCGCGCACCTACGGCACTGTGATCCGCGACGACGCCGATCACAGTGTGGTCAGCGTCCGGCTCGTCGACGCCGGGGCCGACGAGATGATTCTGGCGCTGGCGACCGTCACGCTGAGAAAGCCTCCCGCGCACCACTGATCGTCGGGTCGTACCCGGCGTCGACCGTCGCACGTGACGACGGTCTCGGCCGAGTCGACCGCGCATCCGTCCCGGTCGGGGAGCGGTCACCGTCGCGTGACGGCTACCGGCTCACCTCGTGTCGGGACGGGCCGTGTCCGTCAGGGCGCTTTGGTGCACGGACTCGGCAGCGCCGACAGGGTGGCGAGATCGCACACGCCACCGGTCAGGATCGCGAACGGCGTGGTGATCAGAAGTACGAGAACTCCGATGACGTCGCCGTGTCCGAGAAAGTACAGGGCCGAATTGCCCGCCGCGGACCCGGTGTCCACCGCCGAGGATCCGGTTCCGGCCACGGCTGTCGCGGGAACCGGGGCGGATCCGGTCGGCTCGGCCGTCGCTCCGGCCGCGGTGACGACGAGAGTCGCCGCGGCTGCGGAGGCGGCGGCGAGACGAAGTGGGGTACGCATCATTGCGCTCCTCTGTTGAAGAATAGTCGGTAACATCTTAGCGAGATGTGTACCACTACGCGGAGGATCGCGATAGATCGGGAGCCCATGATGCACCACTGATAACGATATGTATCTGCGTTCGGCGGCTGCACGAACAGGATGGAATGGTTGGTTACATAGAGTGATGTCCACGTCGGCCGGGAGCCGAGCAGAGCGGATCAGTTCGCGGCGGGCGTGAGGGAAGCGCGCAGTTCGCGGTCGAGTTCATCGCGGTAGAACTCGAGGAAACCGTCGGGGTCCGGCCCGGCGTTCTGGAGCACGAGGTGGTCGTATCCCGCGTCGGCGTAGGTGCGCACGGCCCGGATGTACTCGGCGGGATCGGTGCCGCAGGTGAAGTGATCGCGGATGTCCTCTTCGCGAACGGTGGCGGCGGCAGCGGCGAAATTGACGGGATTGGGAAGTTCGCTCATGACCTTCCACCCGGTCAGCGCCCAGCGCGTCGTCTCCAACGCGGCCCGCGCTCCGGTGTGTTCGTCGCGGGCCCAAGCCACCGGGATCTCGGCGTAACACGGGCCCTCGCCGCCTCGTTCGCGGTAGCGCCGCACGATGGCGGGATCGGCGTCGGTCGCGAAGAGACCATCTCCGAGGTCCGCGGCGATCTCGGCCGCGTCGGGCCCACCCGCCGCGACGGCGATCACCGGGAGTTCGTCGGGGAGATCGAAGATCCGCGCGTCCGACAGGTTCAGATACCGGCCGGAGTACGACCGATAGCCGCCCCGCCACAGCAGCCGGATGATCTCGATGGCCTCGCGCAGCATGTCGTGGCGCACCCGCACGGCGTCGGGGAATTCCAGGCCGACGACATGTTCGTTGAGTCGTTCCCCGGAACCGACGCCGAGGGTGAAACGTCCGTCGGAGACCAGGGCCATGGTGGCGGCGGCCTGGGCGACGATGGCCGGGTGATAGCGCAGGATCGGACAGGTCACGCCGGTGGCCATGCCGATCCGCTCGGTGGAGGCCGCGATCGCGCCGAGCACCGTCCACGCGAACGGCGAATGGCCCTGATTGTCGAGCCAGGGATGGAAATGATCGCTGATCTCGACGAAATCGAACCCCGCCTGCTCCGCGGCTTTCGCCTGTCGAATCAGTTCGGCAGGGCCGAAACCCTCCGCTGCCAGTTTGTACCCGATCTGCATCGTTACCTCCATGGCCGAGAGCCCCCGCGGACAACCGACGCCTACCCCTGTCGTCGGTGTGCAAACAGTGCGCGCGGTCCCGACTCGAACAGGTCCGAATTGTGAGGTGTGCCAGAGTCGGGCCGAACCACCGGCCGGGACGCTCACCGAGCGGTTCGATGAGCGCGATCGGCGGTGTGAAGGGATGGGCGGATGCGACTGCGGCGAAACGGTCTCTTCGCGGTGTTGGTGGTGTTGGCGGGTACGGGGGTGGGGGTGTCCTCGGCGACTCCGGTAGCGGGCGGTGGCGCGCCGGGCCGGACGGAGTCGGTCTACGAGTCGTCGTCGCCGGTGACATCTGTCGTCTCCTCGGTGGTGACCCTCGCCGCGCCATTACCACCGGGGAGTCCGCCTCACCCCGCGGCCTGCGACACGGTGTCCTATCTGCGGTGGCGCTCTGTCGACGGACCGCGTGACTCCGCCGACGCCGATCGCGTCCTGGTCGCCCAACCCGGTGTCTTCGAGGGTGCGGGCGCGTTCGAAAGCGTTGCCCGCAACACGGTTTCGCGGGCCGCCGAATCGGGGAGCCATATCGAGTTCTGGGCGCTGGACCGTCGGTCGAACTGCCTGGAGGACCATACGGGGGTCCGCGCGGCCCTGCGCAGCGGTTCGTTCGACACCGCCGCGGACTACTACTTCCACGGCGCCGAGGCGGTGGGGCGCCGCTTCGCCGGTGTCGCTGAGGGCGCGGCGACGGCATGGCTGCGCGATCAGGGACTCGAGCAGACACTGCGCGACGAATACGACGTGCTGCGCGCGGAATTCCCGGACCCGGCGGTGCGCAAGCGCAAAGTCGTCTGCGGCGGACACTCGCTGGGCGGATTCGTCACGGGCTATTTCGCGGAATGGGATTTCGACGGCGACCCGGCGACCACCGATGACGCCGGATACAACCAGTGCTCCGGCTATTTCGCGCTCGACACCACCATCTCGGCCGGATTGAGTCTGCGCGGCCTGCAAGTCCCCGACCTACCCGCGCCGATCGCCGCGGTGGTGGAAGGCGTTTCGCTGCGACTTGATACCGCCGCGCCGGTCCTTCGGCTGCCCGCCGTCATCAACCCCGAGACCACCAACCTGCTGGCACTGGCCGGGCTCGCGGCCAGACTCAACCCCGACGGTGTCAATGATCTCGTCCGACGGCTGCCTGACAATCCGAATATCACCGCGACATTGCGGACACTGCTCTCACAGAACGCGGGCATCTTCGCCACCGGAGTTCCGGATGTGCGGGATCTGAACGCCACCAACGAAGCCGTGCTCGGGGCGATTCTCGACGACAATTCCCAGCCGTTCGGATTCCTGCAGACCAGTGCGGGATTCGTCGGCGGCGGACCGGTCGGTCCGAAGACCTTCCCGGTTCCCGACGCGGTCGCGCGCAGCCCGCTCGCGATGGGCATGTTCGGTGACGCGCCCAAGGTATCGCCGACGGTGTTCGACCCCGGCACGGTCTACCGGTGGCTGGACTACGACGACATCGCGGCGCTGACGACGCCGGAGGCCCGCCCGTACACCGACCCGGGCAGCGAAGTGACCGCCATCGCCGAACTCGCTCGCGATCTCAGCGAACCGCCGCTGGATTTCACCGAATGGTATTTCCCGACGCGGTTGTCACTGGACCTGCAACAGACCGCGGCGCCGTCGTTCGCGCGCAACCACATTCATCTCGACGGGGTGGACCGCAACCCGATACTGACCTTCCGCGGCAGCGGCGGAATTCCGGTCGCCGATTCGGGTAGTCCGCGCGACGAGGTCATCGAATTACCCGGTTACAACCACATCGACGTGCTCACCGCCGCCGCGCGACAGAACAACGGACAACCCGAGGCGGTGTCGACCGGGCTCGCCGAATTCGCGACACGATCCGGCGACTGACGCGGCGTCGAATCGAGCGCCCCCCGCGAGCGAACGGTCGGTTACGCTATCGGCGCCTCCGGTCCGATTCGTGCGACCGCGTGGTTCGAGGGGCGGTCCGTGCCGAGCGCGCGCCGCATGGGATGGAGGCGTCGGTGTCGGAGACGGAATCCGCGGTGGCCGTGGTGCGGAACGGGACTCACGGCGTCGGACGCTTCACCGTGCAGACCTGGTTCCAGCTGGTGCTGGCGGCGATGGCGATCGTGGTGCTCATCGGCGCGGCGGCGGGCGCGCAGGTCATCGCCAACACCAACAGCGCCACCGACCGGGTGATGAACCACACCCAGCCCGCGCTGACCCGGGCGTACCAATTGCAGGCGGCGTTGCTCAATCAGGAGACCGGAATCCGCGGCTACGCCATCAGCGGCGACCGGCAATTCCTCGACCCGTACAACGAGGGACAACGAATCGAGGTTCAGGCCACCGACCGCATCGCCGTGCTGTTGGCCGAGCGTCCCGAACTGCTGACCGATCTGGACGCGGTCCGGGCCGCCGTCGAGAAATGGCGCACCGACTACGCCCGCCCCGTCGCGGCGGGCCCGTCGGCCTCGGTCTCAGCCGCGTCCACGGCACAGGGCAAAGCGCTGTTCGACGAGGTACGTGCGAGTCTGGCCGCCCAGAACACCGACCTCGTCGCCGCGATCGCCGCCGACCGCGAGTCGCTCGACCAGGCCCGCACGTTGCGCAATATCGTGCTGCTGGTGATGGTCGTGCTGTTCCTGACGACCGGGGTGGTATTGACATTGCTGGTGCGCCGGCTGGTCGCCGGCCCGCTCTCAGCGCTGACGAAAGCGTCGCTGCGGGTGGCCGACGGCGATTTCGACCACCACATCGACGTCGCCGGACCGGCCGACGTCGCCACCGTCGCCGCCGCGGTGGAGAGCATGCGCAGGCAGGTGGTCTCGGAGCTGGAATCCTCGCGCGGACAGGAAGCGGTGCTGGCCCGGCAGAAGGCCGAGTTGGATGTGCAGACCGAGGAGTTGCGCCGCTCCAATACCGAACTCGAGCAGTTCGCCTACGTCGCCTCCCACGACCTCCAGGAACCGTTGCGCAAGGTCGCCTCGTTCTGTCAGCTGTTGGAGAAACGCTACGGTGACCAGCTCGACGCGCGCGGCAAGCAGTACATCGACTACGCCGTCGACGGTGCCAAACGCATGCAGATCCTGATCAACGACCTGCTGACCTATTCGAGGGTCGGGCGGTTGTCGGAGACCACGGCCAGGATCGGCCTGGGCACGACGCTGGATTCCGCGCTGTCCAATGTCTCCGCCGCCATCGATGACACCGGCGCCCGCCTCGAGTTGCCCGCGCGGCTGCCCGAGGTGGTCGGCGATCCGACCCTGTTGACGATGCTGTGGCAGAACCTGATCGCCAACGCGATCAAATTCCGTGCCCCCGACCGCGCCCCGGTGGTCCACGTCGACGCCGAACTCGACGCCGAATCCGGCCGATGGCAATTCGCGGTGGCCGACAACGGGATCGGGATCGAGCCGGAGTTCGCCGAGAAGGTGTTCGTCATCTTCCAGCGTCTGCACAATCGGGAGGAATACAGCGGCACCGGAATCGGTCTGGCGGTGTGCAGGAAGATCGTGGAGTATCACGGCGGCAAGATCTGGATCGACACCTCCTACCGCGACGGAACGTGTTTCCGGTTCACCCTGCCCGCGCCCGCGCCCGCGCCCGCCGAGGACGACCCCGGCACCACCGCCGATACGGCGGTCGAAGGAACGTCGGTGTGACACGACCGAGGGGCCCAGGCGGTTTCGCCTGAGCCCCTCGAAGGTCGTCGTAGACCTATCCGTCAGCGGTCGTGCTGATACGCGGACTGACGCGCTTCGTCGACATCGGCCTCCGCGCGAGCCTTCTCCGCCGCGGCTTCCTTGCTCGCGGCCTCGCGCTGGGATTCGGCCTTGTCCTGCTGGGCACGCCCCTCGCTCTTGAAGTTCTCTTTGCCGGTGACGATGCCGACAGCTTCCTTGGCTTTGCCTTTGACGTCCTCGACGACGCCTTCGACACCTTCACGGATTCCGCTACCATGCTTGGGCACTTGTGTGACCTCTCGTCGGAAATGGCTGACAACAGAGGCCTACCCGGACTCGGTCGGCTCAATCAGCACGGTCGGCGAATCGCTTGTCCGCCGCACGAATTCCCCCGACGACCGCATGAGTTCCTCGATAACGGGTAGCCGGTCACTGGGTGCGCCACCACGTGATGGGCGCCTTCGGGCCGGCAAGTCGGCGCCGCGTTGACACGCGGTCTCAGACCCGCGCCCGGTGTCCGACCTCGGCCGCTGATCCTGGGACCGGTGACAGGCCGGGGTCGGACACCCGTCACCGCGGTCTCGCGGACCGTCATCGGTGAAATCGAAATGTCTTTCCTGCCTCCTGTTTCAGCGCATCGCGCGGTGGCAGGACGGGCTCGGCCCGGTGCTCGCGCGCGGAGGACGCGCGCGGTCGGACAGGTGAACGTGAACCTAGCGCTTCGCGACGCGGCGCAACTGGATGATGCGCGCACCACCGACCAAAGCCATGACGAGTGCGCCGCCGAGGGCGGACAGCAGGACCGCGACGCCGGTGGGGAGCCCGAAATCCCAGAAGAACAGGCTGACCTGGATGGTTTCCAGGTTCTGCAGGATGAAGATCAGCAGGACGACGAGGATGACGATGCCGACGACCAAACCGTCCCAGGCGCGACCGGTACGTGAGCCGGTCGACTTTCGGGTCGACGCGGCAGGCACCGGCTGCTGCGGCGGGGTCGATTCGGATCCGGGCAGATCTTCACTGTGTGTGGACATATAGGGGCGATAACCCCAGAAGCAGCAAAGAAACCCGTCAGCCGGATTGTTATTGGGCTCGAGCGGCGATTCTCCGCCGAATCGCCGCCCGAACATCCCGACCGCCTGACGCGAGCTCAGGGGCCCTGGACCGTGAGGACGATCTTCGCGCGCGCGTGCTCGGTTTCCAGGTGGCGGATGGCCGCGGCGGCCTCGCCGAGCGGGTAGGCGCGCTCGATCACCGGCCTGAGTTTTCCCGCTTCGGCCAGCTCGCCGAGCACGGTCAGGTTCTCGGCGGACTGTACCGCCTCCAACACCTCGACCCAGCTGACGAAACGGGCCGCCAGCTTGCCCGCGATGATGAGCGCCATCGGCCCGAAGACCGAGCCACCGCGATACACGCCGCCGCCGGACAGTACGATTTTGCCGCCCGGTGCGAGAACTCCTCGCATCCGGGTCAGCGAGTGGTTGCCGACGAGATCGAAGATCAGGTCGTAACGTGCTGCGCCGGTCGTGAAGTCGTCGTCGGTGTAGTCGATGACGTGGTCGGCCCCGAGCGCGCGAACCTGGTCGACATTCCTGGTGCTGCACACCGCGGTCACCTCGGCGTCGAAGGATCGGGCGATCTGCACGGCGAAGGTGCCGACGCCGCCGGACGCGCCGTTGATCAGCACGCGGTGGCCGGACCGGATCTGCCCGAGATCTCCCAGCCCCATCAGCGCGGTGTTGCCCGCCAAGGGAATCGCGGCGGCCTGCTCGAAACTCAGGCGGGCGGGTTTGCGGGCGAGCGCGTTCTCGGGGGCCGCCACATATTCGGCGAAAGCGCCGTCGGCCTCGCCGAACACCTCGTCACCGGTTTCGAACCGCTCGACGCCGGGGCCGACCGACTCGACCGTGCCCGCGAAATCGCGGCCGCGGATCGTGGCCCGTGGCGCGCGCAGACCCATCATCGGTCGGGCCAGGTAGGGATCGCCGCGCATCATGTGCCAGTCCAGGGCGTTGACGGCGGCGGCGTGCACCCGTACCAGTACTTCACCGCGAGCGGGTACCGGCCGTGCGGTGTCCCGGAATTCGAGAGCCTCCGGTGATCCGTACCGCTCCTGCATGATCGCCTTCATGGTCTCTCCCGTTCGCGCCGTCCGCTCCTTGCCGAAACCGTAGATCCGCACCCCCGGCACCCACATCGGGGAAATCCCTGAAACAGCGCGGCGGCCGCGTCGCGCCGCTTTCGGATGTTGACCGAACAGCCCTGTGGATTTCACATTCCACTGTCAGGCTCGGTATGTGTACGACTTCGATGTGCTTGTGCTCGGATCCGGTCCCGGCGGACAGAAGGCCGCGATCGCCACGGCCAAACTGGGCAGGCGGGCCGCGGTGGTGGAGCGGCGGGACATGGTCGGTGGGGTGTGTATCAATACCGGCACCATTCCGTCCAAGACCCTGCGCGAGGCGGTGCTGTACCTGACCGGCCTCAGTCAGCGCGAGATGTACGGCCGGAGTTACCGGGTCAAAGAGGACATCACGGTCGCGGATCTGCTCTCGCGCGCGAACCACGTGATCGGCCGAGAGGTCGATGTGGTCCGAAATCAGTTGTCCCGCAACCGGGTAGCGATGCTGCCCGGTATGGGCGCCTTCGTGGACGAGCACACCGTCGAAGTGCTCGACGGTACCGGCCGCGAGACCGAGGTCACCGCGGACAAGATCGTGATCGCCACCGGCACCCAGCCCGCGCGTCCGGACGCGGTGGATTTCGACGGCACCACCGTCATCGACTCCGACGGCATCCTGCGCCTGGAGCGCGTACCGCAATCGATGATCGTGGTCGGAGCGGGCGTCATCGGCATCGAGTACGCGTCGATGTTCGCCGCGCTCGGCTGCAAGGTGACAGTGGTGGAGTCGCGGGACCGGATGCTGGATTTCTGCGATATCGAAGTGGTGGAGGCGCTGAAATACCATCTGCGTGATCTGGCGGTCACCTTCCGTTTCCGTGAGACGGTCGCCGCCGTGGAACGCCGCCCGTCCGGGGCCATCGCGATCATGGAGAGCGGCAAGAGAATTCCGGCGGAGGTGGTCATGTATTCGGCCGGTCGGCAGGGGATGACCGCGAGCCTGCGGTTGGAGAAAGCGGGACTGAGCGCGGACCGGCGCGGTCGGGTCGCGGTGGACGAATTCTTCCGCACCGAGGTTCCGCATATCTACGCGGTCGGCGACGTGATCGGTTTCCCGGCGCTGGCGGCGACGTCGATGGAACAGGGACGGCTGGCCGCCCACCACGCGTGCGGGGAATCGGTGCAGGCGCTGTCGTCGTTGCAGCCGATCGGCATCTACACCATTCCGGAGATCAGTTTCATCGGAAAGACCGAGGACGAACTGACCGCGGCGCGAATCCCGTTCGAGGTGGGCGTTTCGCGTTACCGGGAATTGGCCAGGGGGCAGATCATCGGCGATTCCTACGGTGTGCTGAAACTGCTCGTCTCGTGCGCGGACAGGTCGATTCTCGGTGTGCACGTGTTCGGCACCGGCGCCACCGAGTTGGTGCATATCGGCCAGGCGGTCATGGGATGTGGCGGCACGGTCGACTATCTGGTCGACGCGGTGTTCAACTACCCGACGCTGGCCGAGTCCTACAAGGTCGCGGCCCTGGACGCGATGAACAAGATCCGCCAGATCGAACGCATGGACTGAATTCCGGACCGAGGGTTGGAGATCTCCACAAAGAGTGTCCGATTTCCGAGAATGACGCTTCCGCTGTGAGAATGTCATTTCATGTTCGAGTTCCTCTCCACCGACCGGAATCGCCGCTCGCGGCTGATGCGACGCCTGATCGGTTCGGCGGCGGCCGTGGCCTCGCTGACCGCCGCTGTCAGCGCCGTCGAGACGACAGCGCAGGCCGCGCCCACCGCCCTCGCCTCTTCCGGATGCTCGGCCCCCGCGCCCGCCGAAGGTGAGTCCACCCTGGAATTCGCCGCGGCAGGCAAGGCGGGTACCTACATCCGCGACATCCCGCCCGCGACGGGTGCGCCATTGCCGGTCGTGCTCGACCTGCACGGGCTCATGGAACCGGCGTTCATCGAGCGTTCCAGTACCGCTCTGTCCGAACTCGGCAAGAGCCGCGGGTTCGTGACGATCACCCCGCAGCTCAGCGAGCTCCGCATCCCGCAATGGGATTTCACCGAGAACAGCGCGGATATCACCTTCCTGTCGACACTGCTGACCCACGTCGAGGAAACGCTGTGTGTGGACCGGCAGCGGATCTACGCCACCGGGTTGTCCATGGGCGGGTTCACCAGTTCCTCGCTCGGATGCCAGCTCTCGGATCGGATCGCGGCCATCGCGCCCGTCGCGGGCCTCCAGGATTTCACCTGGTGCCACACCGTCCGGCCGGTGCCGGTGATCGCGTTCCACGGTTCCGACGATCCGATCATCGCCTACACCGGCGGTGAGGGCCCCAACGCGCAATTCTTGCCCACCCCCAGCAAGACCGGGTCCTCCGGCAATTCCAAGCCGGGGGTGAACGGTCCCAACAACCGCAGCATCCCCGACAACGCGGCCGGGTGGGCCCGGCGCAACGGGTGCAAGCCCGAACCCGCGCAACGGTCCGTCGCCCCCGACGTGAATCTACAGAGCTACGACTGCCCCGCCGACGCCACCGTCCAGCTCTACACCGTGCTCGGCGCGGGTCACGTCTGGCCGGGAAGCCCCTCCGACACGTCGCCCGTACCGCTGGTCGGCGAGAACACGAAATCCATCGTCGCCTCCGAGCTGATCTGGGACTTCTTCCAGGCCCATCCGTTGCGCCGCTGAGCGAGACGGTTCGCCGAACGGGAGTTCGCCACTGGCGGTGGCGAACTCCCGTTCGCGTTTCTGGGGTAGCCCCGGTTCGATCCGCGGCCGGTTCACCCGGGTGGGATGAGTTCGGCGGCGATCGCGCGGCCCAGCCGTAGCGGCTCGGCGTCGTGGTCGAGTTTGGAACCGGCGAGCGCGCCGTCGTAGATCAATCGGATGCGTCGGGCGAGGACCACCGCGTCGGCGGCGCCTCGGGCACGCAGCAGATCGGTGAGGGTATCGAGCATCCAGCGGCGATGCTCGATGACGGGCGCCAGTGCCTCGTCCGGGAATTCGGTTGCGGCATTGGCGTATTGGCAGCCGCGGAAACCCCGGTCCGGTGCCGAGGCGAGGGCGAGATCGAAGAAGGCCAGGATCCGGTCCGCCGGGTCGGCGACCTCGGCGACGGCCTCGTTCCATCGGGCCCGATCGCGGCGGTCGAGGTGTTCCAGATAGGCGATCACGAGCCCGTCCTTGGAACCGTAACTCGAATACAGGCTGGCACGGGCCACGCCGGACTCGGCGAGCACCCGGTCGATGCCGACCGCCCGGATGCCGTGCCGGGCGAACAGGGTTGTCGCGGTGTCGAGCAGGCGTTGCGCCGGCGCCGGTTTGCCGCGACGGTCGGCGGAGGACACCGCGGACTCCGTTGTTGTGGCCACGCAGACCACTGTAGCGATTTCCACGTATAGACAGATCGTTCTATCTATGTTTAGTCTTGTTCCGTGACCCGCAGCAACCTCACTCGTCGCCTGCACGTGGACCTCGTCCGCGTGGCGACCGCTGCCTGTCCGTTCCAGCGCTGACTCCCGCTCCGCGAATCCCGGAGCCGAACCACTCGCGCGCCCTTCGGTCGAGCCCGCTGGGCCGACCGCGCACCCTCGCAGATCCCACTCCTCGGAAGGCGGCTGCCCATGTCCCTCTACCTGTACGAACTCGTGCCGACCGGTGCACCGGGCCGGACCATCGACGAATTCGGCGCGCGGGCCGAGAAAGAAGGCGGCGCGCTGATCGAGGCGCAGGTCACCGGCGGTTCGCCGCGGATATTCGCGATCGCCGAATTCACCGACTGTCGTGCGCCCGTGCTCTCGGCCGACGACCTGCTCGCAGGCACCGTCGACGGACCGCACCGAGTGCGCCTGGTCGGCGCCGACCTCGCGGCGATCAGGGCCGCACGGCCCGCCGCCGGATATCTGGTCGAGTGGGATATTCCGGCCGAGATCGATATGGACACCTACCTGGCCCGCAAGAAGGCCAATTCCCCGAAATACGCCGACGTGCCCGAGGTGAGTTTCCTGCGCACCTACGTTCGCGAGGACATGGACAAATGCCTGTGCTTCTACAACGCGCCCGACGAGGCCGCCGTACTGCGGGCCCGCGACGCGGTGAACACGCCGGTCGACCGGCTACACGAACTGACGGATCCGCGGATATGACCACCGCTGTCACCGAATTCGTCCGTGCCAGGGCCACCGATCTCGACCTGGGCCGCACCGATATCCGCGCCGATATCGCCGAGATAGGCGGTCGAGGATTGCTGGCCACCGGACTCGGTGGATCGGATATCGGTGAGATCGCCACGCTCATCGAGCAGGTCGCCGCCGAAAGCCTGGCCGCGGGATTCTCGCTGTGGGCACAGCGCATGGCGCTGGAATACCTCGTCCGCGCCCCGGATCCGATACGCGAACAGTATCTGGACGAGCTGGCCTCGGGCCGCCGGATCGGTGTCACCGCGATGGCGGCCGCGCTCAAACACCTCGCCGGACTCGGTGAGCTGCCCCTGCGCGCCGAGCAGGAGGACGGACGGGTGGGCGGCCCGATCGCGTGGGCCTCCAACGTCTTTCCCGATTCGCTGATCGTGTTCCCCTTTCGCGGGCAGGACGGACGCGGCCGCGTCGGGGTGGTGCGCGCCGACGCCGACGGCGTGCGGATCCGCCCCGCGCCGCAACTGCTCGCCCTCGACGCTACCGCGTCGACCTCGCTGACCTTCGACGATGTCGTGGTCGGTGACGATCAGGTCGTCACCGCCGATCTGACGGCGTTCTGCGCCACGATCCGGCCGATATTCCTGCTGTTGCAGACCGCGTTCTGCACCGGTGTCGCCGAAACCGCCGTGCGCGAGTCGAGTACGCGCCTCGACGGTCTGGGCGCGCAGTTCCGCGACGAATACCGGGAACTCGCGCGACGGCACGAAACGACCCGCCGTCGCCTGCACGACCATGCCGCCGCCGCGCACGCGACGGAACCCGCCGAGTTGCTCCGGCTGCGCCTGGACGCCGCACGCAACGCCGTCGAGGCGACGCGACTGGAATCCACCCTGTGCGGCGGAGCCGGGTACGCGCTGCACAGCCACACCAACCGACGGTTCCGCGAAGCCGCGTTCCTCCCTGTCCAATCACCCTCGGAAGGCCAATTGCGGTGGGAACTGTCGCAGTACAACTAACGCACGCCCGCAAAACCTATTCCGGTCGCGACGAACCGGTGCTCGACGGAGTGGATCTCGAGATCGGGGTCGGCGAACTGCTCGTGGTGCTCGGCGCGAGTGGCAGCGGCAAATCGACACTGTTGCGGGTCGTGGCGGGACTCGACCGGCTCGACGGCGGCGAGATCAGCTGGGGTTCGGATGTGACCGAGAGCCCCGCCACCGGCATGGTGTTCCAGCAGCCACTGCTGATGCCATGGCTGACGGTGCGTGAGAACGTCCGATTCGGCGGCCGGTTCGCCAGGCACCGAACAGGTTTCGATCCCGGCCACGCCGACGCGCTACTGGACCGCTTCGGCTTGGCCGGACTCGCCGACCGACGCGTCGATCAGCTCTCCGGTGGACAGGCGCAGCGGGTGGCGGTGGTCAGGGCGGTGGCGGTGCGGCCGCGACTGCTGTTGCTGGACGAACCGTTCAGCGCGGTCGATCCGGCCGTCCGCGCCGATCTGCAGGACTGGCTGGCCGATCTGGTGCGCGATATCGGCTGCACCACCGTGCTGGTCACCCACGACATCGACGAGGCGTTGCGGCTCGGTGACCGGATCGTGCTGATCGGGCCGGGCGCCACGGTCCGCGAGGAATTCCGTGACATCGGCGACGCGGACGACCGGGACCCACTGCGGCAGCGCATCATCGAGCGCTACCGGGATTCGACGGTGACGGTATGAGGACCCCGGCGATATCCCGGCGCGGATTGCTCTGCGGCTGCGCGGGATTGGTCGCGACGGGCGGTGTCGCCGGACTGGCGGACCTGGGCCGCGCGGCGGCTCAGCGGCGCGGTGGCGGCGGCGAACGTCTGCGGATCGGATATCTGCCCATCACCGACTCCGCGCCGCTGCTCATCGCCGATCGTGGCGCCGCGGCCGCGGATCTGGCCGAACCCGTCCTGTTCCGCAGCTGGGCGGCGCTCGCCGAGGCGTTTCTCACCCGCCAGGTCGATATCGTGCATCTGTTGATGCCGCTGGCCGTGCAGTTGCGTTTCGGTCTTGGCGCACCGGCGCGGATTCTCGGGTGGAATCACACCAACGGCTCGGCGTTGACCGTCGCCCCCGGAATCACCGAACTCGGACAGCTGGCCGGAACCCAGGTCGCCATTCCGTTCTGGTGGTCGATCCACAACATCCTGATTCAGCAGTTGCTGCGCGCGCACGGATTACGGCCGGTGATCCGTGGTTCGGCATCGCGGTCGGCGGGCACCGTGGAACTGGTCGTGATGAGTCCTTCGGATATGGTTCCGGCACTGGCGAACGGCTCCATCAGCGCGTTCACGGTGGCCGATCCCTTCAACGCCGCCGCCGAACTACGCGGTGTCGGCCGGATCCACCGGTTCCTGGGCGACCTCTGGCGCGATCACGCCTGCTGCGCGCTGGTCGTGCACCAGCAACTGCTCGACCGGCGTCCCGACGCCGCCACGGCGGTCATGGACGCGGTCGTTCGTGCCCAGCTGCGGATCGGCGGCGATCGTCCCGACGCCGCGAAGCAGTTGGCGGGCGCGTACCTCCCGCAGCCCCTGCCCGCCATCACCAAGGCCCTGACCTATTCCGATCAGCTCCCGGTCCGCCACCCCGAATGGCGTCCGCAGCGAATCGGATTCCAGCCCTTTCCTTTTCCGAGTTTCACCGGCGCGCTGGTCGCGGCCATGCACGACACCGTCGTCGACGGCGACACCGGGTTCCTGTCCGGCCTCGACCCGGACCGGGTGCACGGCGCGCTGGTCGACGACCGGTTCGTCCGCGCCGCCATCGACAACGCGGGCGGCCCGGCCGCCTTCGGACTGCCCGACCGGCTCACCCGCATCGAGGAGATCGACCCATCGTGAATACCGTCGACATCCGGCCGCCACGGACTCTCACCTGGCTGCCACGTCTGGCCGCGGTCGCTGCCGCACTGGTGCTGTGGTGGATCCTCACCGACCTGGTCGCAGGCGCGGATTCGCTGCTGCGCGAGTTCGGGCCGCAGCATGTTCCGGGAGCGGCCCGGCAACTACTCGACCGGGGTGTGCTGCTCCCCGATATCGCGGTCAGCCTGTGGCGGCTGCTGGTGGGACTGTTGATCGCCGTCACGGTCGGCATCCCGCTCGGACTGCTGCTGGGGCTGCACGCCGCGACCGAGCACGCGCTCGCACCGGTGGTGCAGTTCCTGCGGATGATCTCCCCGCTGTCCTGGGCGCCCATCGCGGTCGCGCTGTTCGGCATCGGAAACCAACCGGTCATCTTCCTCGTCGCCGCGGCGTCGGTCTGGCCGATCGTGCTCAACACCGCCGCGGGCGTGCGGGCGATCGACCCCGGATTACTGCTGGTCGCCCGGTCGTTCGGCGCCTCGCGCCGCGAACAACTGTCCTCGGTGATCCTGCCCGCGATCCGCGCGCAGGTCCAGACCGGGCTGCGCGTCGCGCTGGGTATCGCCTGGGTGGTGCTGGTGCCCGCCGAAATGCTCGGCGTCCGCTCCGGTCTGGGCTATCAGATTCTCAATGCCCGCGACCAGCTGGCCTACGACCAGGTGATGGCGGTGATCGTGGTGATCGGGATCATCGGCTACGCGCTGGACACGCTGTCGCGGGTGGTACTCGATCGCCGGTGATCCGCGCGACCGCTCGACGCGATCGACGCGGTTTCCGATGACGTGTCCGACGAGTTCGATGACGTGTCGTGCATGTCGCTGTGTAAGCGGTGTGTAAAACGTTGCAGGCCAGTCTGTTTGTCTCGAACGGGCGGCGGGGTCGCCGCCGTGTCCGTGTGGGGTGAGCATGGTCCGCACCCGGGATCGATTGGCGGCCTTGTGGACCCATAGACGCAGGTGAGGGTGTCCGCATGAGTTCGGGTCGATTCCGTCGAGCGAAAACGCCACGCCGATGCCGCTGCCATCGATCACCGCGTGTCCGAGACCCGTTGCGGCACCGTAGCTCACGGTTCCCACGCGGACCGCACAGTCGGAATTTCGGCGGTGCCGAGCACTCGACCAGTCCGGGCGCGCGCGTCGTGGCGACGGGCGCTACAGTACCGCCGTGACAGAGCACCGATTGTCCATCGGAGGGGATCGCTTGCAGGACCTCGGAGTACCGCCTTCGCTGGACCTCCGTTCCGCCGATTGGTCGAGTACCGACGAGACCCTGGCTTGGCTGTTCCAACGAGTCGAGACCTACGCGATGGACGCGCGCGATTGGTATTCGAGGGATCGACGCATCAAACAGCGGACGAGCCTAGCGCTCACCGCGGCGATGCTCTTCCTCGGTCTGCTCGGAATCCTGGTGCCGCTGATGACCACGGCGGGAATCGACGCCGTCGACCCCAGCTGGGGCTATGTACTGCTGGCCTGCGCCGCCGGATGTTCGGCGGTCGACCGGTTCTTCGGCATATCGACGGCCTGGCGCCGCGATATCCGCAGCGTGCACGCGATCAACGCGATGATCTGCGACCTCCAGTTGGAGTGGGCCTCGATGTCGAGGGCCTCGGCCAATTCCAACGGCGAGATCGACCGTCGCATGGGACTGCTGCGAGATTTCTCCTATCGGGTGAACGAGGTGATCATCCGGGAGACCAACACCTGGGCGACCAACCTGCCGATCCCGGCGGAAGCCCGGGGCGGCAGGTCCGACCGCAGGCATACATAACCGCGGCCGGGTGGAATTCATTCCGACACGGACTGTTTCGGCTCGGCCTCGGGCAGCGCGTCCCGCGTGTCGACATCCCAGAGTTCGATCGACTGGATGATCCAGAACGCCGCGAATTCGAGTATCAACGCCCATTCCAGCACGAGGAGGTCGTGCTGGAATTTCCACCCGGGAAACCATTGTTCGTTCCACAGGTGAAAGGCCGCGACGAGTATCACCGTGACGATCATGACGACGCCGATCACCAGGTATCGAAAAGCGTTGGAACGTAATCCGAGTGTGCGCGCCGACCATCCGTTGAGCCCGACGACGGCGATGATCCCGACGAACATCAGAATCGCCGCCACGTTGTGTCGATTGTCGAGGAACTGCTCGCCCCAGGGCAGGCGCAGGAAATCGTTCAGCCCCACCGGTGCGCAGAAGTAGACCACCAGCAGCGCGGAGATCGCGAGTCTGGTGAATCGAAGCGGTGTCGTATAGGCGGCGAAACCCCTTGTCCGCCAGACGAAGGCGAAGTATCCGACTTCGGCGACGACCCACACGCTGACCAGCGCCGCCAGACCGGTCGACAGGACCCGGTCGTAGTCCTGGCAGCCGGGTAGCGCGGTGAACCCGGTGCCCGCCGGGTCTTCGGGCGCGCAGATCCGCATCGGCTGGGTCGGAACGACGGCGACGAAGAACGCCATGAATCCGGCGAAATTGAGAACCGAGTCCTCGCGGTCGGAATTGCCGCGGTAGATGATCAGGCAGGTGCCCGTGGCGAACAGCGCGCCGACGAAAATGGCGTGCACGGAGGTGTAGAAAGATCCGCTGATCGACTGTGCCACATCACCTGTCACCCGATATTCGTCGATCTGCGCGACGGCGATGAGCGCGATGACCACGACCGTCCCCGCGCGTAGTCCCCGATAGGTTTCGAGCGCGACCCGTGGATGTGCGATGGGTGGATTGCCGGTGCTGTGCACGTACGTCCTCCTGCCAGAGAAACGATCGGACACATAGTGTGCGCCGCCTATGCGATTCCAGCGGGAAAACGGCGTGAACATACGCCGGGATCGGAATCAGCCGACCGGTGGGCGTTTGCGAGGCGAATGGCGAACCCGCCTTTGGATCCGCGCGCGTGCGCGGTGACGGTTCGGCTCGGCGCGATACCCGGGACAGGGCGTATCGTCGGCGCCAGCAGGACATCTGGAGGAACGCGGTGGGGTCAGTGCTGGTGCCGGGGCAGGTATTCGCCGGGTACAGGATCGAACGGCTGTTGGGAGCCGGGGGAATGGGGGAGGTGTTCCTCGCCCGCGACCGCGGTCTGCCGAGATTCGTGGCACTGAAAGTGCTCGCGCGTGCGGTGGGCGAGAACGAGGATGTGCGACGGCGCTTCCAGCGGGAGGCGGATACGGTCGCGCGGTTGTCGCATCCGAATATCGTCACCATCTACACGCGGGGTGAAGAAGAAGGTCTGCTGTGGATTTCGATGGCCTACGTCGACGGTCTCGATCTGGCCGCGGCGCTGTCCGCGGGCGCGCTCACCATCGAGCGGACCGTGCGGATCGCGGGGGCCGCGGCCGACGCGCTCGACCACGCGCACGACGCGGGCGTACTGCACCGCGATGTGAAACCGGCCAATATCCTGTTGACCGGGGGCGCCTCGGAGCGGGTGCTGCTCACCGATTTCGGGATCGCGAAGGGGCTGGGCGACAGCGTCGTGCTGACCAGGACCAACGAGGTCTACGCCAGTTTCCAGTACACCGCGCCCGAACGCCTGGACTTCGGCGCGGAGGTCGATCGGCGCGCCGATGTCTATTCACTCGGCTGCACCGTCTACCACATGCTCACCGGCGAAATCCCGTATCCGGGCACCAGCGCCGCGCACCTGATCCACGGTCACCTCTACCGGCCCGTTCCGAAGCCGAGTGAACGCAATCCGGCGGTTCCCCCTGCCTTCGACGCGGTCGTCGCCCGCGCCCTGGCGAAGAATCCCGGCGACCGGTTCCCCGACTGCGGCCGGTTGGCCGAAGCCGTCGCGGCGGCGGCGACCGGGAGCCGTCCGACGGTGATCGGCGGAGCTCCGCCGCGACCCGTCGAACTGTCGCAGACGCGGCCCACCGGAGGATACGGCGGTCTCGCGCGTCCGGTCGCCGAAGCCGGGCCGGCCGCCGGGGACGGTGCGGGCAGGCACACCGTCGGAGACGCCGCCGATCCCGGAATCCGATCCGCGCGCCGCGGTCGGACGGTCGCGGCGATCGTCGGCGGTCTCGTCGTTCTCGTGGCCGCCGCGGCGGCGATCTTCGGACTTGTGCGGTCGGCGGATGGCGACGAACCCGAGCCGACGCGTGCGATGGGGACCGATCCTGCTCTGGTCGGCACCTGGCAGGGGGTCGCGGAGCAGGACGATCAGGGGACCGTGTCGCGCTATCGGATGACGATCACGCTACGACCGGGCGCCGTCGGCACCGTCGGCGGCAGCACGACCTACGAAGTGCAGGGCGGAAACTGCTCGGGCGAACTGACCCTGCGCCAGTCGGGATCCGACGGGATGTCGGCGTCGTTCTTCGAACGGATCGTGTCGGGACCGTGCATTCCCAATGGCAATGTCACCGTGTCCGCCGCAAGCGTCGACCGGCTGGACTTCTCGTATTCCGGGGTTACGCGCGAGGGGAAAGCGCAGCGGGTGACGGCGGCTCTGGACCGGGTCGGGTGAGTCGGCGCGGTCGAGGAATACCCCGTCCCCGCGCGGGCGTGGGGACTACGCGGGTTCGTGGCCGTCCGGTTCGGCGACGGCGGGTGGCAGCACCGGTTCGACCACGGCGATCGAGCGCTTGCGCAGCAGTATCACGTTGATCGTGCAGCCCGCGGCGACCGCGAGGGCGATCAGCCCCGGGGTGGAATTGTCCAGGGCCGAATCCGGGTCCGTGGTGAACATGCGCCCGCGCAGGGCGATCACGACGCCGGGGACGAACAGCACCGCGACCCCCAGCATGACGCTGGGACTGTGGCTCGGCAGGGTCGCGGCGAAGCTGTATCCGGTGGCGAGCCCGAGTGCCAGGGTGCCGCCGATCGCCGCGCCCGGCCAGATATTTCCCGGCGTGGCGGCCACGACCGCGAAGACGGCCAGTGCCAACAGGGCGAGCATGGCGACGAACGGCATGGCCCAGCGTCGCCCCAGCGACATTCCGACGGCATTGGCGATCAGCGACAGGGGGATCATCCAGGCGGGCAGCGGAAGCGGCACGATCACACTACCCACCGCACCGATCGTGATACTGGCCTGCAACAGCATGCCGTCGCGTCCCGGCAGTAGCAGTCCGGCCATCAATGTCGCGACCACCGACGCCACCGTGACCAGCACGATCTCGCCGACGGTCGTCCCGTGTCTGACCATCCACTCCGAACCGAAGACTGGCACGCTCACCGCGATCACGGCGGCCAGGATCGGGCCGAGCGGGAGTTCCCCGGTGGCCAGCGTGAGGCGTTTGCCGAGCCGCGCCCGCGCCGTGCACCACCCGAGCAGCGCCGTGCCTGGCCACAGCAGCCACAGCGGTGGCGAGTCGACGAACCACGCGGCCAGACCATGCGGGGCGACATCCAGCCCGGCGAAGACACTGACTTCGCCGATGACGACGCTGATGAGAATTCCGAGGAGGAACGCGAGCATCATCGACGTCCGTACCGCCGCGGCCGCGGCCAGGCCACCGAGCAGTATTCCCGCGGCGAGGGTGTCGAGGTAGGTCAGCGTGCTCAGCGGCGCGACCGAGGACAGGCGTGGCCCGAGCTGATGGTTGACCAGCAGTACCACGGTGCCGGCCAGCGCCGCCGCCCACGGCACGATCGTGGACTCGGCGCTGCTGGTGAAGACCGTGATGACGACCGCGGCGATACATCCGATGGCGGCGGCCCTGGGCATATTGGTCGCGAGCAGTTCGATCTGCATCGTCGCCGTGCCGCCGCGCGCCCACTCGAGCGAGACGGGTGTGGCGAGCGCGAGTCCGCCGATCACGGCGGAAAGGAGAACCGCGACCAGTTCGACCAGCTCGACCGACCAGGTGCACCGACGCACCTGATCAACCTATCCGACCCAAGATCGTTTCCCCAGACTTTGCGATCAGGGTCGGGCATCGGTATCGGGGAAGCCGCTCAGGAGTAGTCGCGGAAGGTCATCACGAATCCGACCGCCGCGATCACGAACAGACCGATATAGGCGGCCACCCGCAGCGCGAGCCACGGCAGATCACGAACGAACAATCCGCTGATCATGGTGGTCAGCAGCATCAGCGTCCCGTAGAACACCGTTCGTCGGGGATGTTTGCCCATACTGCCGGTATACGCCGATCCCCGAGCCTCGGCGTCGATCGTTCGTGACGTCGGTCGGGAGCGGGAAGTCCGTGCGTCGGGACTATCGCCGGGCGAACGGATTCGGGCGCAACCAGTGCGGCTCGGTGGTCCAGCCGAGAAACCGCCGTGATCGGCCCCTGTCGGCCGAGCCGGTCCGATCGAAGGTGCCGCCGTCGACCACCAGGCGCAACCCGTTCAGTGCGGGCGCCAGACGGGCCGCGACATGCGCCGGATATTCGAGGGCCGCGGAGGCGAGTCCGCGCACGATCATGTCGCGTTCCTCCGGTGTGCACAGCGACAGATGGAAGAGCATCTGACGCCACGCGTACGCCGCGTCCTTGATGGTGGCGAGCGGACGCGGGTTGTTGTGGACGCGCGCGGTCAGCACGCAGACCGTGCGGAAGCAGCGTCGCGCGGATTCCGGGGTCGGCTCGACGCCGATCACGTGGACGAGGGTCGCCAGGTTGTGCGTGGTCAGGATCTGGGCCTGCTCGATGACCTTGCCGTTCGCGGCGACCGAGGATCCCGCACCGCCCGCGCGCTCGGCGCACAGTCGCGCGAATTCGTCCGCGCCGTTCGCGCGTGTCGCGAGAGCGCCGACCTCGGCGTAGTCGATGCCGTAGTAGCGCTCGTACAGGGTGCCGCCGAGCAGTTCGCTCGCGATCACCGCCGCGTCGAGGAATTTCGGCGTGAAGGTGCCCATGAAGATATCGGCGGCCAGTTCCTCGACCAGCGGGGCGCGCAGTCCGGTGTGGCGGGCGAGCACGTCGAGTTCACGGACCAGCGGATTGGGCAGGATGGTGCCGGGAAATCCTTGGACCGCGAGTTCTCCGAGTTCGCGGAGGGCGGACCGGACGGGCGCGGTATCGGTTCGATGCGCGGCGAGCGCGTCCATCCACGGCAGTTCCTCGACGCGTACCTGATGGTGCAGGTTCAGCAGCAGTAGTGAACGTCGGTTGCGGAACGCGCGGTAGGTGGCGGCGACGAGGGTGCGCGCGGCGGCGTCCGGATAGGCCGCCGCCGTTGTCGCGGCGACCAACTGCGGTACCAGTTCGGCGAGTACCTCGGCGGACGGGATGACTCCGCGCTCGATCAGCGTGCCGAGCGGCGCGCTCAGCGCGGACTCGACGACTCTGCGCAGTGTCGTCGGAAACCGCACTCCCGCGGGGATTCCCGATGTCGACGCCTCGGATTCGTCGACGGGGACGAGCAACGGCGCGATATCCCGCACGCCCACCTGCTGCGGCAGCTCCGCGAGCCGTCGCAGCAGCAGCGCGGCCAGCGCGTGGTAGGACGGCCGCGCCGTCTGTTCCGCCTGGGCGCGGCGCAGGGCGGTATGCGCGGCGGAGCCGGGCACGCCACGGCGGCGGACCATGGACGCGACGGCGTGGCGGAGCAGACCGAGCCGACGCGGGTCGAGTGTGCGTCCGGCGACGACGTCGGCCAGTGCGTCGTGCAGGATCGCGAGATTCTGCTTGGGGTCGCGGTGCTTTCCACACAGCCGGTGCGCGGCCGCGAGACTGCGGTACCGGGTGAGCAATCGGGCAGCGTCTTCCAGCCACGGGCCGTCGGGAGCCTGTTCGAGGACGCGGACGCGCAACCAGTGCGCGAGCAGTTCGTCGGCGAACGGCTGCCAGACGGTGAGCGCCTCGCGCTGGGTTTCGACGGCCCTGTTCGGCGTGCGTGCGGCCAGCGTCCGGCTCACGTCCGCGACGGTGCGTCGGTGCGTGGCGTCGGTGTCCGGCACGGGTCGCTCGGTCGGGCGGGGGGTGAAGCGCAACTGGTCGGCGAAGGGTTCGAGAGTGTCGACCAGCTCGGCGGCACCCCGCACATCGCCGACGCGCACCAGCCACGCCATGGTCAGGAGCGCGGCCTCTTCGGGGACGGTGACCTCGTACCGGCCGCTGTCGAGCAGTGCGTCGAGTTCGGCCATACCGGTAGCGGTGAGGCTGTGGGCGAACAGCGCCGCACGGCGCTCGGGTACGGCGGCTCGGCGCGCGGCCGTGATCTCGTAGGGTTCGAGCGCGCCGCCCGCGCTCGCCCGGCCGGTGGCGAATCCGCCGCGCACGACATCGAGTGTCACCCAGGCCGGGAAATCGGTGGGTGTCCGCGACCCGATCCGCAGCGTGCCGTCGGCGAGACCCTCCAGCACCTGCCACCACTTGCGGATTCGCGATTCCGCGCGATTGCGCGTCGCCGCGTCCCGGTGCGTGACCGCGGTGACGAAAGCGGTTGCCAGCAGGCCACCGGCGTACTCGGAACCCACCGTCGTCGGAAGCTGCTGACCAGCGTCGTCGTTCATAAGCCGACGTGGCGGGTGCCGCCCCCGCGCCCTCCGGGTTGGAAGCCCGGTGCTCTACTGCTGAGCTACACGTCGATGACCGCACTGTAGCCAATGGAAGTCGCCCGCGCCAAAGCCTTTTGCTGACCACGAAGGCCGTTGTTCAGCAGCGGCCGCTGCCGGCTCGGCAGCCGTCCCGGCTGGGCGCGCCATGTGTGCGGGAGGGCTGTCGAGGTCCGAAAACAGCCGGTGCGGTGGCGATCAGGATGGTTCCGGCCGCCAGCGCGATCCCGGACCACAAGGGCAGGGACGCGGCCGGGCTATGGCTCAGCAGGGCGGCTCCGAGTGCGGAGCCACCGCTGATACCGAGTTGGTAGGACACGACGTAGGCGCCGGACGGGATGTCCGGGGCGTCCGGAGCTGTGCCTATTGCGGCGTGTTGCAGGATGACCGGCAGGGCCGCCGCGGCGGCGCCCCACAGCACGACGAGGACGAAGACGACCCAGCCGAGGCGCGCGATGCCGAGCGCCGTCACCCCGCATGTCAGCGTCGTGGCCACGATGAGAGCGGTGCGGCGCGGATGGGTATCGAGCGCGCGTCCGACGAAAGTGACACCGAACAAGCCCGCGATGCCGTACCCGGCCAGCACGACCACCAGCAGCGATCCGCCCAACCCGGCCGGTGCGATCAGCAGTGTCAGGTAGGTGTAGCTCACATAGTGACCGACGACCAGTGTGGTCGTGACGAGGCAGACCACGAGAACTGGTCCGAGACCGGAGGTGTCGCGGACGCGTATCTCACGCGGCGGTGGGGGAGTCGCGGGTAGCGAGGCTCGCAGCAGGACCGCGGTGGCCCCGGCCGCACCGGCGAGCACGAGTGCGGCTGCGCGCCAACCCAGTTCGTGTGTCAGCCCGGTGACTATCGGCGCACCGGCGATCAGACCCAGCGAAGAGCCCGCGAAGACCGCCGCCGTCGCCCGGCCACGCATTCCGTCCGGTGCGTACCGTGCCGCTACCACGGGGATCTGCGACCAGACCAGGCCGTGTGCGATCGCCGCCACACCGCGTGCCACCGCCGCGACCGTGAAGTTCGGAGACAGACCGAACATCACCTGCGAGAGGGCCAGCAGCACAAGGGACGCGGTGCAGGGGTATTCGATCAGTTCGGCGCCGGCGATGCCGGACGCCAACTGGCGAGCGGTATCCGGCAGCACGACCCGGTCCTCGCCACTCACGACGACGAGGGTCGGCACATCGACGGCGGGGAGCAGCGGCCGAATATCGGTGCGGCTCACCAGCTCTACGTGATCGGCTCCGCCGATCGGGTAACCGGTGCGGATCTGCCGGACCGCTACCGCGTGCTCGTCCTCGGACAGATTCGTGAGCGTTCCAGGAGAGTTGGCGTAGAACAGCAACTCGGCCAAGGCGTCGAAATCGCCGCGCTCGGCCAGATGCCGCCACACCCGAACCAGCGCACGTGCCTGCGCGTCCGGATACACCAGCCCGACCGTGAGTACCAGCGCGCTGACGTGCTCGGGATGCCGGGTAGCGGCGGTGACGGCGACAGCGGACCCCAGCGAGAGCCCGACGATCGGGAATCGTTCCGCACCGGCCGCCAAGGCGGTCGCGACCACGGTGTCGGCGAGTACATCGATCGACAGCGGCGCGGTCGCCTTCGGTGTTTTGCCCGCGCCGGGATAGTAGGGTCCGACGAAACGCCGATCGGCAATGGTGTCGATGAGTGGTGCGAAGTTCTCGCGGACACCACCACCGGCGCCGTGGGCGAGGGCGACCACCGGACCGGTACCGCTGTCGACGACGTCTACCCGGTCCAACAACTGTTGACGCTGCGCATCGGAAATCATCGCGCGAACCTAAGCGTTCACGTTGGCGTGAAGGTCAAGACGAACTCCGGACCACGCGGGGCACAGCATGCGGATCGGTGAACTCGCCCGCCGCTCGGGCACGACGACGCGCGCATTGCGCTACTACGAAGAACAAGGCCTGCTCGCGCCCGAACGGACAGACAACGGCTACCGGGACTACAGCGAGACGTGTCTGGTGCGAGTTCGCCAGATCCGGGCACTGCTCGACGCCGGATTCAACTCGCACACCGTGGCGCGACTACTGCCCTGTGCCAGCGGGTCGCGCCCAGAGCTCGAACTGTGCCCCGACATCGTCGCAGCCGTGCGGACGACCCTGCGGCGCATCGAATCCGACCTGGAGGCCCTCAGCGGCCGCCGTGCGGCGGTGTCCTCGTTCCTCGCGGGTGAATCGTCCTCGGATTCCGCCTGAGAACCGCCCGGCGTGGCGCGTCGGTTCATCTCCGCCACACCCGTAAGTCGCGAATCCGGGCGGAGTCACCGACCCCGATCGCACGTGTGCGAGGTCACCGCGATGACCCGTTGTTCGCCGTGGGTCCCGCCTCGTGCCCGAGACGCCCGCGAGTGCGGCGCTCCTCCTTGAGTTCGGCTTCGTAGATATGCCGTACCCCGCCGGCGAGTTCCTCGCGGGCGGCGCGTTCGACGGCGCGGAACACCGACCAGTAGCCGTCATCGAACTCCTCGACGACCTGGAAGGTCCACCGGCCCTCGAGCACGTTGAGGCCGATCAGTTCTTCGCGAACGCGCCGCGCCCATCCGTCCTGCCCCGCCGCTTCCAGCGAATCCGCGGCGTCGGAGAGCATGAAGTCCGCGCCGCCGATCAATTGGTGCATCGAGTACAGATGGCCACGAGCTCGCTCGACAGCTTCGAGGGCTTCGGACAACTTGCCCAGCGCCTGTACGGTCTCGTCGCTGACGCCGTCCGGACGAACATCCACCGACGATTTCGCTATCGGCCATTCGTGGTGTTCCATCGCGCACCCCTTCGCCTCGGCACTCGGTTACCGACCGGCTACCCTCCTGTCCCTCGGGCAAACCGGCTGTACGCGACGGCCGAGCGACGGTCGAAGGCGTGCAGAGTCGAGGCTGCGGGTTGGGCGCGTCTACTCGCCGGGTCCGGGATGCCGATGGATGGGATCCACCCAGTAGACGGTGTCCGGTTTCTCCACCGGATCGATATCGAGGTTGACCACGACCGCCTCGCTGTCGCTCCGGACGAGTACGCATTCCAACGGTTCGTCGGTGCTGGCGTTGATCTCCTGGTGAGGAACGTAGGGCGGGACGAAGATGAAATCGCCCGGATCCGCCTCGGCGACGAATTCGAGCCGATCGCCCCAGCGCATACGCGCGCGCCCGCGCACCACGTAGATGACGCTCTCCAGCGCCCCGTGATGGTGGGCACCGGTCTTGGCGTCGGGATGGATCGTCACCGTCCCCGCCCAGATCTTCTGCGCCCCCACCCGCGCGGCGTTGATCGCCGCCGCGCGGTTCATGCCCGGTGTCTGCGCGGTATTCGGATCGAGACGGTCGGCCTTGATCACCCGCACACCGTTGTCCCGCCAGCGGTGCTCGCCGCTCGCGTCGTGGCCGGGGTCGTTCGCGGTCATGGGTGGATTCTCCGTCCCGGGCGGTCGGTCACGCGACTCCCTTGAGTTGCCGTTCGGTCACCGATCGGTAATGGGTGGTGATCGCCTCGACCGCGGTGAGTTCGATATCGGGACCGAGTCCGCGCCTGGCCACCAGACGGACATCGATGCAGCCCATTGCGGGCAGGTCGCTCACCTCGGTGAGGGTCTGCGGAATCGCGGCGTGGAACGGCAGCAACGCGATGCCCAACCCGGCCTGAGCGGCGGCCATGACACCGTCGAGCGTGCCGGACTCCGCCGCGACGGTGACGTCGTACCCCAGTTCGGCAAGTCGGTGCAGCGCGCGTTTGCGCAGACTGCACGGCTCCTCGAAGGCGACCAGCGAGATCGGCCCCGGCGACAGTCGCCATTCCGGCGCCGCGACCCATCTCAGTTGCAGTTCGCCGACTTCGGCGCCGAGCGGTTCGGCGCTGCCGCCCAGCACCACCGCGAGGTCGAGCGCGCCCTTGATCACCGATTCGGCGAGGCTGGTCGATCGGTCGATACGAAAATGCAGGTACACATCCGGGTACGCGCCGCGCAGGACACCGAGCAGTTCCGGCAGCAGCCGGTCGGCGGCGTGTTCGGTCGACCCGATCGAGATCCGGCCGGGGTTGGTGGCGACGAAGCGCTCCAACAGCCGGTCGTGCGCCGCGAGCAGGGTGCGCGCCTCGAGCACGAACCGCTCCCCGTCGGGTGTGAAACGTGTACCGCGACCGTCTTTTTCGACGAGAATCCGCTTCAACCGGCGCTCCAACAGTCGAACGTGCTGGCTGACGGTCGGCTGGCTCAGGTGCAGCGCGTCGGCCGCACGCCGGAATCCGCCGGTGTCGGCGATCGCCACCAGAGTCCGTAGGTGCACAAGGTCCAAGGGATCTGCCATGCCGCTCATCTGCCTCCACGTAGACATCCGGTTGCCATCACGGTCCTACACCGGGCCTTCGGTACGCACACTTTGAATCTGTGAGATCGAAACATTCGATTCGGCAAGGCATTCGAGCCGGAGGCGCGCTCGATCGAAGTCGGCGAGCGCGGCGAACCGGTTTCCCGCGCGGCTCCCGCGCCGGGATTCCGAATGTGCTTCCGGTGCAGTGTCTTACGAATATCGAGATCTCGACGTGACAGTGCGACGGCTGGATCCGACGACGAGTTCGGGTCGGGGTCGCCGCGTAGGGCGGCCCGGCCTTTCACGCATTGTGAAGCAAATGCTTATGGATATGCATCCGATCGACTACCTGCCTGTATTATTCGGGACGCGGGGTGGGAAATGGGTCGTGTTGCGCGAGGTCCGTCGAATTCGATCGGAATTCCGGATGGGTGCGTATCGGACTTTCCGATGCGTCTCGCGACAGTCACTGTGCCGCAGGGGATTACGCTGGTGTCCGGGTGATGTGAATCGGAGATCGTCGAGTTGTCGACACTTCGGAAGTCACCGGGACGTGTAGGCGATCGATGTTTCCGGAATGCGCGCTATTCCCCCGATCAAAGGGAGATGAATGTCTGTGGCTGAAACACCAGGGAATGGATCGGAGTTTTCTCCGGTCGCGGTGATCGGACTCGCGTGCAGGCTGCCGGGCGCGAACGGTCCCGCCGAGTTCGAGCGGCTCCTGCGTCACGGCGAGAGCGCGATCGGAACTCCGTCGGCCGGTCGCCTCACGGCGGATCCTCGTATCGAAGGGCTCGTCGGCGGCTTCCTGGATAAGGTCGACGAGTTCGACGCCGAGTTCTTCGGCATCGCCCCGCGCGAGGCTGTCGCGGTCGACCCTCAGCAACGCCTCCTGCTGGAATTGGCTTGGGAGGCAGCCGAAGACGCGAATATCCCGATGACCGCGCTGCGTGGTTCCGACACCGGCGTCTATGTGGGTGCGATCGCGAGCGATTACGCCGCGCTGGTGCAGGAGGCCGGTGACGCCGCCGTCACCCGTCATACCCTCACCGGTCTGAGCCGAGGAGTCCTCGCCAACCGGATCTCCTACACCTTCGGTCTGCGCGGGGCGAGCCTGACCGTCGACTCCGCGCAATCCTCCGGCCTCGCCGCGGTACATCTGGCATGCGCCTGCCTCGGCAGCGGCGAGTCGACAACGGCATTCGTCGCCGCCGCGAATCTGAATCTCGGTCGTGGCAGCGCGGTGACGGCGCAGCGGTTCGGCGGTGTGTCCGCCAGCGGCCGCGCCTCGGTGTTCGACGCCGACGCCGACGGCTACGTGCGTGGTGAGGGGGCGGTGGTACTGCTGCTGAAATCGCTGGAACAGGCACGGGCCGACGGCGACCGCGTGCACGCGGTGATCCGCGGCACCGCGCTCAACAACGACGGCGCGAGTCCCGGGCTGACCGTGCCGACGGCGGCCGCGCAGGCGGCGGCCATCGAGCGGGCACTGCGGCGGGCGAATCTGCGCGCCGAGGATGTGCGGTACGTCGAGTTGCACGGCACCGGTACCAAGGTCGGCGATCCCGTCGAAGCCGAGGCCCTTGCCCTCGCCATCGGGCGTGCGCGACCCTCGGACGATCCGCTGCTCGTGGGTTCGGTCAAACCGAACGTCGGTCACCTCGAAGGGGCGGCCGGTCTGGTCGGACTACTGAAAGCCATTGTGAGCGTACGCGGTCCGGAGATTCCGGCGACGCTCAACCATGATCGGCCCCATCCCGGCATCGATCTCGAAGGGTCGAACCTGCGTGTGGTCACGGCCGCCGAGCCCTGGCAGCACGCCGATCGACGGGTGATCGCGGGCGTCAGCTCGTTCGGAATGGGCGGCACGAACGTGCACGTGGTCATCGAGAGAGCCTCGGCCGGTGCGGAACTCGAGACGAGGCCGGGGGTTGTCGGCGCGGCGCAGGCCGATTCGCGACCCGGGGACGTGACACCGTTCGTGATCTCGGGGGTGTCGGCTGCGGCGTTGGCGGGTCAGGCGGCGCGGCTGGCCGAATTCGCCACGCGCGATGACGCGGACCCGACCTCGATCGCCTCGGGCTTGGCCCGTGACCGTGTCGTCTTCGGGACGCGCGGTGTCGTGCTCGCCGCCGACCGGGCCGCTTTGGTCGCGGGGGCGACCGGGCTGGCCCGGGGACGGACGGTTCCGGGAATCGTCACCTCGGCCGGGGCAGTGGGCGGCGTCGGCGTCGTCTTCGGCGGACAGGGGAGCCAGCGGGCCGGAGCCGGAGCGGCTCTCTACGAACGGTTTCCGGCCTTCAGGTCGGCGTTCGACGCGGCGGCCTCGGCCCTGGACCGGCATCTCGCGGGTGCGGTCGAACACACGGTGCGCGAGGTGGCGTTCGGTGCCGACGGCACGGCGGGACTGATCGATTCCACGGTCTACACCCAGGCGGTCGTCTTCGCGCTGGAGACCGCGCTGTACAGCCTGCTGCGGTCGTGGTCGATCGAGATCGCGGCGGTCGCCGGGCATTCGATCGGTGGCGTTGTGGCGGCGCACGTCGCGGGGGTGCTGTCGCTCGACGACGCCGCGCGATTGGTGGCGGCCAGGGGCAGACTCATGGGATCGTTGCCGTCCGGCGGTGCCATGATCGCGGTCGAGGCCACCGAAGCGGAAGTGCTGGAGACGATTTCGAGCGTCGCGGGCGACGCGCACCGGGACGTGTCCATCGCCGCGGTGAACGCCCCGCGCGCGGTGGTGATCTCCGGATCGGAGGATGCGGTCAGCCGGGTGGCCGACGCGCACTCGGCAGCCGGGCGCCGGACCAAACGGCTCGCGGTCTCGCACGCGTTCCATTCGGCGGCGATGGAACCCGTGCTGGCCGAATTCGAAACCGTGGTCGCCGGATCGACGTTCGCCGAACCGCACGGACCCGCCCTGATCTCGGATGTCACCGGCAAGGTGGTCACCCGCGCGGAATTGGCCGACCCGACGTACTGGACACGGCACCTGCGCGGCACGGTCCGCTTCGCCGACACCGTCGCCACCATGCGAGCACTGGGCGTCGGGGTGTTCGTCGAGGCGAGCGCCGACGCTGTGCTGGCCCCCTCGATATCGGCCGGACTCGACCAGGCCGATGGTGCCGTCGCGGTGATCCCGACACTGCGTCGAGGCCGCGACGAGATCGCCACGACAGCGACAGCCGCCGCGACCGTGTTCACCAACGGTCACCATGTCGACTGGGCGGAGATCGTGCCGCCGGCGCGACGAATCCAATTGCCCACCTATGCGTTTCAGAGGCAGCGGTACTGGATCGATCTCCCCGCACGGTCCACGGAACCTGCCGCGACGGAAGTATCGGACGTGACGGATCCGGCGGATGGGGTTGCCGGTCCGACGGTTCGCGTGAACTCCGATGTCGTGGTCGCCTCGGTTCGGTCCCACGAGACCGAACTTGTCACCGCCACGACCCGGCCCGATGTGGTGCCTGCGACACCGGCCACGGACGCGGCGCGGGTGAACGCCCCCGTGGAACCCGCGGGGGCCACCATCGCGCACTCCGCGCTCGCGGAAACGGTTCTCGGCACGACCGCCGCGGTTCTCGGATACGCCGATCCCTCCGCACTGTCCTCGGACCGGACATTCAAGGAACTCGGGCTGGACTCGCTCGGCGCCTCCGAACTCGCCCGGGGACTGAGCGGAGAACTCGGGATCCGAATCGCCGCGACAGCGGTCTACGACTTCCCGACACCGGCCGCGCTCACGGCGCATCTGGACGCCCGACTATCCGGGACGGCTCCTGACGATTCGGCCACGGTTCGTCACGAGCGTGCCCGACCCGACGACTCCACCGATGATCCGATCGCGATCGTCGCGCTGAGCGGACGGTTCCCCGGTGCGGACACACCGGAGCAACTCTGGGATCTCGTCGCCGGAGGGGGCGAGGCGATCGGCGACTTCCCCGACGACCGCGGCTGGGATCTCGCGGCGCTGTTCGACCCGAGCGGGACCGAATCCGGGTCGAGCTACGTGCGGCACGGCGGGTTCGTCAGGGACGTGGCTCATTTCGACGCGGCCTTCTTCGGTATCTCACCGAGGGAAGCCGCCGCGATGGATCCGCAGCAGCGGCTGGTGCTGGAAGCGGCTTGGGAGCTTTTCGAGCGTGCGCGCATCGTGCCGGGGACGCTGGCGGGCAGTCGCACCGCCGTGTACCTGGGCGCCACACCGCAGGAGTACGGACCCAGGTTGCATCAGATGCCCGACGTGGCCGAGGGATATGGACTGACCGGCCTGTCGCCGAGTGTGCTGTCCGGTCGCGTCGCCTACACGTTCGGCCTGGCGGGGCCCGCGATCACCGTGGACACGGCGTGCTCGTCGTCGCTGGTGGCGCTGCATCTGGCGGTGCGGGCGCTGCGTGCGGGCGAGGTGGATCTCGCGATCGCGGGCGGGGTCACGGTGATGTCGAATCCCGGCATGTTCACCGAATTCTCCCGGCAGCGCGGACTGGCGCCCGACGGTCGCTGCAAGGCGTTCGCGGCGGGGGCGGACGGGACCGGCTGGGCCGAGGCGGTGAGTCTGGTGCTGGTGGAGCGGCTGTCGGACGCGCGGCGGCTCGGGCACGACGTCCTGGCGGTGGTGCGCGGTTCGGCGGTGAATCAGGACGGGGCGTCCAACGGTCTCACCGCGCCCAACGGTCCCGCGCAACAGCGGGTGATCCAGGAGGCGCTCGCCGATGCCGGGTTGCGTGCCTCGGATGTCGACGTGGTCGAGGCGCACGGGACGGGAACCGCTCTGGGTGATCCGATCGAGGCGCAGGCACTGCTGGCGACCTACGGCCGCGATCGGTCCGAACCGCTGTGGCTCGGCTCGCTGAAGTCCAACATCGGCCACACCCAGGCCGCGGCGGGAACCGCGGGGCTCACCAAAGCGGTACTGGCACTGCGCCATCGGACGATTCCGGCGACCCTGCACGTGGACGCGCCGTCGCCACACGTGGACTGGTCGGCCGGCGCGGTCCGGCTGGTCACCGAGGCGCGACCGTGGCTACCGGGCCCGCGTCCACGCCGAGCGGGTATCTCCTCGTTCGGCATCAGCGGCACCAACGCCCACGTGATCATCGAAGAAGCGCCGGTCGCGGTGATCCCGCCCGCCGCGTCCCCGGACGAATTCCATGGCGGCCAGCTGCCCTTCGTCCTCTCGGGTGGATCGGCGGAGGCGCTGCGCGCACAGGCCGGGCGACTGGCGGCCGGCGATATCGGGTCGAATATCGCGGAGTTCGCGTCCGCGCTGGTCCGTGACCGAACGGTATTCGGGACGCGGGCGGTGGTGACGGCCGACGGTGTCGGCGATCTCGTGGCGGGTCTGACCGCGCTGGCCGACGGGCGTTCGGCGCCCGAGGTGACGGTCGGCCCCGGGTCCGCCGCCGGTGGGAAGGTGGCCGTCGTCTTCGGCGGACAGGGCAGTCAGCGTGCCGGTGCCGGTCGCGAACTGTACGAGCGCTTCCCGGTGTTCCGCGCGGCATTCGACCGGGCGGTGGAGTTGCTGGACGGTCACCTCGACGGTGTGGGGCAGCACTCGATCCGCGATATCGCGTTCGGCGCCGCCGGAACCGAGGGGCTCATCGATGCCACGGTGTTCACCCAGCCCGTGGTCTTCGCGGTGGAGACCGCGCTGTTCCGGTTGATCGAATCGTGGGGTATCGACGTCGCCGTCGTGGCGGGCCATTCCATCGGCGGTGTGGTGGCCGCGCATGTCGCGGGCGCGCTGTCGCTCGAGGACGCGGCGCGGCTGGTCGCGGCCAGGGGGCGGTTGATGGGGTCGCTTCCCTCGGGTGGCGCGATGGTCGCGGTGGAGGCCACCGAAGGTGAAGTGCTCGAGGCCATCGCCCGCTCGGTGGTCGACCATCGCGGCGGCGGGATCTCGATCGCCGCGGTGAACGGTCCACGGTCGCTGGTGATCTCGGGGGCCGACGCGGCGGTGCAAGCGGTCGCCGCCGAACTGTCCGACACCGGGCGCAGGACGAAACGACTCCCCGTGTCACACGCGTTCCACTCCTCGCTGATGGAACCGGTGCTCGCGGAATTCGACGCGGTCGTCGCCGGATTGTCCTTCCGCGCGACACAGCTGGTACTCGTCTCCGATTCGACCGGGGAAGTGCTCGCCGACGACGAACTCGCCGATCCACGCTACTGGGTGCGCCATCTGCGCGGCACGGTCCGATTCGCCGACGCGGTGCGCACCGCCCGCGACGCCGGAGCGGAGTTGTTCCTCGAACTCGGCGCGCAGGCGGTTCTGACACCGGCAGTGGCGAGCACGCTGGAGGAACACGACCGCGGCGGCGTCGCCGTCGCGGCACTGCGGGGTGATCGTGCCGAAACACTCGGCCTGTTCCGGGCGGCCGCCACGGTCTTCACCCACGGCCACGATGTCGACTGGACCGCGATCGTCGCTCCCGCGCGTCCGATCACCCTGCCCACCTACGCGTTCCAGCGACAGCGGTACTGGTTGAACGCGCCGGCGATCACCACCGTCGAGAAGCGCACGGGCGAGGACTGGTTCTGGGAGCGCGTCGGTGCGCACGATGCCGCCACGTTGGCCGACGAGCTCGGCGTCGACGCGGCCGCAGCACCATTGAGTGCGGTATTGCCCGCGCTCGATGCCTGGCGTGCTCGCCGCCGCGACGGCGAGACCCTGGATTCCTGGACCTACCTGGTGCGGTGGCGCGCGATCTCGGTAACCGGTCAGCGACCCTCTCGAGGAGACCACTGGCTCCTCGTCGCGCCCGGGACCGGCGGCGCGAACACGTGGGTCGCGGCCATCTCCGAGACGCTGGAGCGATCCGGCGCCACCGCGTCGACCGTCTTCATCGATACCGAGGCGGATCGGGCCGAAATCGCGACGGCGCTCGCCGCCCGCGAACAGCCGACCAGGATCGTGTCACTGCTGCCGCTCGCACCCGAATCGGACGCGCGGGCGACCGGTGTCGCGCTGGTGCAAGCCGCGGCCGATCTCGGCCTGACCGCCGACTTCCAGGTGGTCACCTCGGGCGCTGTCGCCGTCGTCGCGGACGAATCCGTTCGCGAACCGTGGCGGGCATGGCACTGGGCCTTCACCGCCGCGGCGGTGGCCGAGGGAGCCGTGCGCGGCGGTGGGCTGGTCGACGTGCCCGCCGAGCCGGACGACGCACTCGCCGCCCGCGCGGTCGCGGCACTGTCGAATACCGTCGGCGAACGGGAACTCGCTGTGCGCGAGAGCGGTACGTGGACCAGACGACTGGTTCGGGCGACCCCGTCCCGGTCGACCGCGCGGGTGTGGCGTCCGACCGGCACGGTTCTGATCACCGGCGGCACCGGGGCGCTCGGCGCTCGGGTGGCCCGCCGACTCGCGAGCAACGGCGCGACCGGGCTGCTGCTGGTGAGCCGACGCGGACTCGACGCTCCCGGCGCACGCGACCTGGTCGACGAACTCGAACGACTCGGCGCGCACGTGACGGCGGCCGCCTGCGATATCGGCGATCGATCCGCCCTGTCCGCCGTCCTGGCCGACATTCCCGAGGAACGGCCACTGACCGATGTGGTCCATACCGCCGCGGTACTCGACGACGCGCTGATCGACGGGCTCGACCGCGAACGGATCGAGCGGGTCCATCGGGTGAAGGCTGGCGGCGCGGAACACCTGCACGCGCTGACCGCGCATCTGCCCCTGTCCTCGTTCGTGCTGTTCTCCTCGGTCACCGGGACCGTCACTACGGCGGGGCAGGCCAACTACGGTCCCGGCAACGCCTTCTCCGACGCGTTCGCCGAGTACCGCCGCTCGCTCGGGCTGCCCGCCACCGCGATCGCCTGGGGCCACTGGGACGGTGCGGGGCTCGCGAGTCCGGAGGCGCAAACCCATTTGCGCAGAGCCGGTCTGCGACCCATGGACCCGGAGCTGGCGATCGACGCACTCGAACGCGCGGTCACCTCGGACCACACCCGGATCGTCGTCGCCGACGTGGACTGGACCGCGACAGCGCGCACGGCGCACGCGCGGCTGGTCGAAGACCTGCTGCCGGTCACCGGTGACACCGACGAGCCGACGCACGCGGGCGGATTCGCCGAGCGGATCACCGACACGGACCCGGCCGAGCGCGTGCGCGCCGTACAGGCGATGGTGCGCGCCGAAGTGGCCGCCGTGCTCGGATTCGGCTCGGCCGCCGCCGTCGCCGACGAACGGAGCCTGCGCGATCAGGGCTTCACCTCGCTGTCGGCGATGGAACTGCGCAACCGGCTGCGGGAGGTCACCGCACTCGACCTGCCCGCGACCGTCGTCTTCGATCACCCGACGGTCCCCGAACTCGCCGATCTGATTCTCGGCCTGCTGATTCCGCACACACCGACGGTGCTGGAATCGGTGCTCGGCGACCTGGAACGGATCACCGCGCTGCTGTCGGGAGCGGACCTCACCGGCGACGAACGCGCCGTCGCGGCGGAGCACCTGCGCCGCGTGGTCGATTCGTCGGTGCTCGCCCCGACCGGGGCGGTCGGTCGCGCCGTCGAGTTGTCGACGGCGACCGACGACGACCTCATCGATTTCATCGGCACCGAACTCGGCATCTCCTGATCCGTCACCCCTCGGATCTGTCACATCTCGGGCAGTGGCGCCCGGCTCCACGCGTGGATTTCGAAAGGCACAGCTGTGAACGACGTTGCGAACGACGAGAAACTCCGACATCTGCTGCGGCGGGTGAGCGCCGAGTTGTACAAGACTCGGGAAGAACTGCGTTCGGTCACCGAAGCCGAACGCGAGCCGATCGCCATCGTCGCCACCGGATGCCGATTCCCCGGCGCCGACTCGCCCGCCGCGTTCTGGGATCTGCTCGCTCGCGGCGCAGACGCGCTCAGCGAATTCCCCGAGGATCGTGGCTGGGATACCGCGGGGCTCTACCATCCCGACCCTGAACACGTCGGCACCTCCTATACCAAGCGGGGTGGATTCATCGACGGCGCAGCCGATTTCGACCCCGACTTCTTCGGCATCTCCCGTCGCGAAGCGCTGGCCGTCGACCCCCAGCAGCGCCTGCTGTTGCAGACCACCTGGGAGGCTTTCGAATACGCCGGTATCGACCCGAAGACCCTGCGTGGCAGCCGCACCGGCGTGTACACCGGAACCAACGGGCAGACCTATGTCACCGGGCCGGGGCACGTGCCCCCGGCGGTGGAGGGCTATCTCGTCACCGGTACCGCCGCGAGCGTGCTGTCGGGACGGATCGCCTACACCTTCGGATTCGAGGGCCCCGCGCTCACCGTCGACACCGCGTGCTCGTCGTCGCTGGTGGCATTGCATCTCGCGGTGCGGGCGCTGCGATCGGGCGATATCGACTTCGCGGTCGCGGGCGGTGCCACGATCATGTCCTCGCCGTCGATCTTCGTCGAATTCTCGCGACAGCGTGGACTCGCGGCAGACGGCCGGTGCAAGGCGTTCGCGGCGGGCGCGGACGGCACCGGATGGGCGGAGGGCGTCGGCGTGGTGCTGGTCGAGCGACTGTCCGACGCGCGACGGCTCGGGCATCCGGTGCTCGCCGTCGTGCGCGGCACGGCCGTGAACCAGGACGGGGCGTCGAACGGTCTGACCGCGCCGAACGGTCCGGCGCAGCAACGTGTCATCCGCGAAGCGCTGGCCGATGCGGGACTGAGCGCGGCGGAAGTGGACGCGGTCGAGGCGCACGGAACCGGCACCGCGCTCGGCGACCCGATCGAGGCACAGGCCCTGCTCGCGACCTACGGGCAGGAGCGGTCCGAACCACTGTGGCTCGGCTCGGTGAAATCCAATATCGGGCATACGCAGGCCGCCGCGGGCGTGGCGGGAGTGATCAAAACCGTTCTGGCGCTGCGATACCGGGAACTGCCGCGGACCCTGCACGTGGACGCGCCCTCACCGCTGGTGAAATGGGAATCGGGCCGCGTCGCCCTGTTGTCCGAGAAGCAGGTGTGGCCGGAGACGGGCAGGCCGAGGCGCGCCGCGGTGTCGGCATTCGGCGTGTCGGGGACCAACGCGCACGTCATCCTCGAGCAGGCGCCCGATATCGCCGCACCGGAAGCGCCATCGCCGGGCGCGGCGGGGGTGCTGCCGTTCGTGGTGTCCGCCGCGACACCGACGGCACTGCGGGCGCAGGCTCGGCGACTCGGCGCGTTCGTGACCGGCCTCGGCGAACCCGATCCGCATTCGGTCGCCTCGTCGTTGGTGCGTGAGCGCGGTGTGTTCGGGTCGCGCGCGGTGGTGATCGGCGCGGACCGGACGTCGCTGGGATCGGCGCTGGACGGGGTGGCCGACGGTACGGTCACCCCCGGTGTGATCCTCGGCCCCGATGCCGCCGTTTCCGGTGCGGTGGGTGTCGTCTTCGGTGGTCAGGGCAGCCAGCGGGCAGGTGTCGGGGCCGACCTGTCCGCCCGATTCCCGGTATTCCGGGAGGCGTTCGACGCGGCGGTGACGGCGCTGGACCGGCACCTGGGTGAGGCGGTGGAGTTCTCCGTGCGCGCGGTCGCCTTCGGCGAATCCGGCACCGAAGGCCTGATCGATTCGACCGTCTACACGCAGTCGGCGGTCTTCGCGATCGAGGTCGCGCTGTTCCGGTTGATCGAATCGTGGGGTGTCGAGGTCTCGGCCGTCGCGGGCCATTCCATCGGTGGCGTGGTGGCGGCACATGTCGCCGGTGCGCTCACCCTCGAGGACGCGGCCCGATTGGTGGCCGCGCGCGGTCGGTTGATGGGTGCGCTGCCGGTCGGCGGCGCGATGGTGGCGATCGGCGCGACCGAAGGCGAAGTCCGCGAAGCGATCTCGCGCTCGGCGGGTGACACGTCGGAGCGGGTGGCGGTCGCCGCGGTGAACGGGCCGAGGGCCGTGGTGATCTCGGGCTCCGAAGCCGAGGTGCTGGCCCTGGCGGCCGAACTCGTGGCGGCGGGCAAGCGGGTGAAGCGGCTGGTGGTCTCGCACGGCTTCCATTCGCCGCTGATGGATCCGGTGCTCGCCGAATTCGAGAGTGTGGTCGCCGAGACCACATTCTCCGAACCGACCGGCGCGACGCTGGTCTCGGATTCGACCGGCGCGGTGCTCACCGGCGCCGAACTCGCCGACCCGACGTACTGGGTGCGGCACCTGCGCGGCACGGTGCGCTTCGCCGACGCCGTACGCACCATGCGCGAGGCGGGAGTGGCCGCGTTCCTGGAGTTGGGGGCGGGTGCGGTCCTGACACCGTCGGTGTCGGCGACACTCGACGAGACCGGCGCCGACTGGGGTGTCGCGACGGCGTCGGTGCGCAAGGGCCGCGACGAGGTGTCGACGGTGCTGTCCGCGGCGGCGACGCTGTTCGTCCACGGTCACCACGTGGACTGGACCGTCGTCGTGCCGCTCGCGCCACGGGTCGAACTGCCCACCTACGCGTTCCAGAACGAGCGATTCTGGGCGACGGTGGAAACCACGCACGGGACGGCACGCGGCGGGCATCCGCTGCTCGGCTCGCCGCTGCTGCTGGCCACCGGCGACGGCGCCGTCGCCACCGGACGACTGGCGACGACCATCCAGCCGTGGCTGGCCGACCACGTGGTCGCGGGAAATATCTACGTGCCGGGGACCGCGCTGGTGGAATCGGTCGTCCACCTCGCCGATTTCCTCGCCGTCGACACCGTCGACGAGCTGATCATCGAGTCACCGCTGATCCTGCGCTCCGACGCGGTACTCGACGTGCAGGTCGCCGCGCGCCGTATCGGCGCGGAATTCGCCGTCGAGATCCATTCGCGCCCCTCGGACGAGCCCGATGCCCGCTGGACCCGCCACGCGGTGGGAAAGGTCGTGGAACGGGACGGGGAACCGGCGTCGACGACGGATCCGTGGCCGCCGGTGGGTGCGACGATCCTCGACACATCGGACGCCTACGACCGACTGCGTGCGACCGGACTCGACTACGGACCGCTGTTCCGCGGCCTCGGAGCGGCGTGGCGGCACGGCGACACGATCCACGCCGAGGTGGCACTACCGTCCGAGACGCCGAGTTCCTACGCGGTACACCCGGCGCTGTTCGACGCGGCGCTGCACCCGATCGCCCTGCTCACCCCCGACGCCGACACGCCACGGATTCCCTTCGTGTGGAACGGGGTCCGCGTCCATGCCTCCGGCGCGACGGCGCTGCGGGTGAGTTTCACCGTCACCGACGACGGCCTGCGCGATCTGACGGCGACCGACATCGCGGGCCTGCCCGTGCTGTCGGTGGACGCGCTCACCCTGCGGACCGCGGCTGCCCCGCGTCCCGCGCTCGATGACGGACTGTTCGAGGTGAGCTGGATCGAGCGTCCGGCGGGGACCACCGGTTCGGCGGCACCGATATTCCGGGTCGCCGACGCGGCGTCGGGTTCCTCCGCCCACGCGGCGCTGGCCGCGCTACAGGCGCACGACGGCGTCGAACCGCTGATCCTGCCCACCCGCGACGCGGTCGCCGTACTCGATGGTGACCGGCCGGATCTCGACGCCGCGCCGGTCTGGGGGCTGGCGCGGGTCACGGCCGCCGAACGTCCCGGCACGGTCGTCGTGATCGACACCGACGGCACCGACGCGTCGGCCGCGGCCTTCGATCGCGCGGCCGCCGACGCGCTGGCGGCGGGGGAGTCCCAGCTCGCCCTGCGACACGGCCGCGGCTACGTGCCGCGCCTGACGCGCTCGACCGAGAGTGTGTCGCGCCCGGAGTGGGATCCGGACGGCACGGTCCTGGTGACCGGCGGCACCGGCGGCCTCGGCGCGCTGCTGGCCCGTCATCTCGTGACACAGCACGGTGTCGGGCATCTGCTCCTGGTCAGCAGGCGCGGTTCGGCGGCGCCGGGCGCCGATCGACTCGTCGCCGACCTGCGGGCCCACGGTGCCCACGTACTGGTCGTGTCGGCCGATATCGCCGACCGCACCGCCGTGGAACGGGTCGTGGCCGCCGTGCCCGCCGACCATCCCTTGACGGCGGTGGTCCACACCGCGGGCATCGTCGACGACGGTGTCCTGGAATCGGTGACACCGCGACGTCTCGACGCGGTGTTCGCCCCCAAACTCCTCGGGGCACGCCACCTGCACGAGCTGACCCGCGACCAGGACCTGGCCGCCTTCGTGCTGTATTCCTCGGTCGCCGGGCTGCTCGGCACCGCCGGACAGGCGGCCTACGCGGCGGCCAACACGGGCCTGGACGCCCTCGCCGCGCTGCGCCGCGCGGACGGACTGCCCGCCACCGCGCTGGCCTGGGGTCTGTGGGACGAGACAACCGGTGTGACAGCCCATCTCACCGACGCTGACCGGGACAGGCTGGCCAAGCAGGGGGTACGCGCCCTCGCCACCGCCACCGCGCTGGCACTGTTCGACGCGGCGGTCTTCCACCGCGATCGCACGCTGTTGGCCCCGGCCCCGCTGGACCTCGCGCGATGGCAGGGCGCCGATACCGCGCCGCCGTTGTTGCGGGCGCTGATCCGTCCATCCCGCCGCCGCGCCGACACCGAATCGCGCCCCGCCGATTCGGGACTGGCGGGACGACTGGCCGCGCTGCCCTCCGAGGAGCAGGCGAGTGTGCTGCTCGATCTGGTCCGCCGCGAAGCCGCCGCGGCACTGGATCATCCGGACCCCGCGGGTATACGCGGCGATCGAGGACTGGCCGAACTCGGTCTCGACTCCCTGACCGCCGTCGACCTGCGCAACCGGCTCGCCGCCGCCTCCGGTCTGCGCCTGCCCGCCACCCTCACCTTCGATCACCCCACACCGGAGGCCATCGCGGCACACCTGCGCGAACGCCTGCTCGGCACCACCGCGACCGCGAGGACCGTGGCCCACGGCACCGGTGCGGACACCGATCCCGTCGTGATCGTCGGTGTCGCGCTGCGACTTCCGGGCGGCATCGAGAGTCCCGAATCGCTGTGGCGGCTGTTGGAACGCGGCGGCGACGCGGTCTCGGAATTCCCCGACGACCGAGGCTGGCACCTGGCGACGCTCTACCACGAGGATCCGACGACACCGGGCACGTCCTACACCCGTCACGGCGGATTCCTCACCGACGCGGCCGATTTCGACGCCGGACTGTTCGGGATGTCGCCGCGGGAGGCGCTCGCCACCGATCCGCAACAGCGGCTGCTGCTGGAGACCTCGTGGGAGGCATTGGAACGAGCCGGAATCGACCCGACCTCGTTGCGGGGCAGCCGGACCGGCGTCTTCGCCGGAACGATGTACCACGACTACGCGCCGCATATCCAAGACGCGCCCGCCGACCTGGAGGGATACCTGGTCAACGGCAGCGCGGGCAGTATCGCCAGCGGTCGCATCTCCTACACCTTCGGATTCGAAGGCCCCGCCATCAGCGTCGACACCGCGTGCTCGTCCTCGCTGGTCGCCCTGCACCTGGCCGCCCAATCACTGCGGTCGGGGGAGAGCGATCTGGCGCTGGCGGGCGGGGTCGCGGTCATGTCGAGTCCGGCGACCTTCGTCGAATTCTCCCGTCAGCGCGCACTCGCGCCCGACGGCCGGTGCAAGGCGTTCGCGGCCGCGGCCGACGGCACCGGATGGGGCGAAGGCGTGAGCATGCTCGTGCTGGAACGACTCTCGGACGCGCGGCGGGCGGGTCATCCGGTGCTGGCGGTGGTGCGCGGGTCGGCGATCAATCAGGACGGCGCGTCGAGCGGGCTGACCGCGCCGAACGGACCGGCCCAGCAGCGAGTCATCCGACAGGCGCTGGCCAATGCCGGACTGTCGGCGTCGGAGGTGGACGTGGTCGAGGCGCACGGAACCGGCACCACGCTCGGCGATCCGATCGAGGCGCAGGCCGTCATCGCCACCTACGGCGCGGGACGCACCTCGGACACACCGCTGTGGCTGGGTTCGCTCAAATCCAACGTCGGCCACACCCAGGCCGCGGCGGGCGGCGCGGGCATCATCAAAATGCTGCTCGCGCTGCGCAATCGGGTACTGCCCGAGACACTGCACGTGGACGAGCCGACCCCGCACGTGGACTGGTCGGCGGGCACGGTCCGGCTGCTCACCGAGGCGCGCCCCTGGCCGCGTGCGGAAAGGCCGCGGCGAGCGGGTATCTCCTCGTTCGGTGTGAGCGGCACCAATGCCCACGTCATCATCGAGGAACCGCCGGCGCCGGAACCCCGGCCCGCGTCCCCCGACGACGCGGCGGGCCCGCTGCCGTGGATCCTGTCCGCGCACAGTCCCGCCGCGTTGCGTGGACAGGCGGTGGCACTGGCCTCCTACCTGCAATCACGCCCCGAGGTGGACGCCGCCGATATCGCGCGCACGCTGGTCGAATCCCGTGCCGCCCTCGCGGAACGGGCCGTGGTCCTCGGCGCCGACGACGCCGAACTGCGCGCGGGCCTGAACGCCCTCGCGGCAGGCGATCCGCTGCCCGAGCACATCGTGCGCGCCGGCGCGGAGGTCGCGGGCAAGACGGTCTTCGTCTTTCCCGGCCAGGGCGGGCAGTGGCCGGGCATGGCGGCCGAGCTGTACCGGACCGCGCCGGTATTCGCGCGCCGCCTCACCGAATGCGCGAAAGCGCTCGAACCGCATGTCGATTGGCCGCCGCTGTCGGTCCTGCTCGGGGATTCCGAGGTCGACCTCGACCGGGTCGACGTCGTGCAGCCCGCGCTGTGGGCGGTGATGGTCGCCCTCGCAGCGCTGTGGCGGGCGCACGGGGTCGTGCCGGACGCGGTCGTCGGCCATTCGCAGGGGGAGATCGCCGCCGCGGTGGTCGCGGGCGCGCTGTCGGTCGAGGACGGCGCCCGGGTGGTGGCACTGCGCAGCAGGACGATCGCGGCGGGTTCGGCGCCCGGCGCGATGGCGGCGGTATCGCTGTCGGAACAGAGCGCCGCCGAACTGGTGCGCGACGGCCGGATCTCGGTGGGGGTGGTGAATTCCCCGACCTCGGTGGTGCTGTCCGGCGAAGTCGCCGCGATCGAGGAGACGTTGGCGCGACTGGACGAGGACGGGATACGTGCTCGCAGGGTCGCCGTCGACTACGCGTCACATTCGGCCGCCGTGGACGCGTTGCGCGGCGAACTCGCCGACCTTCTCGCGCCGATCGCGCCCGGAGCCGGCGAGATTCCGATCCTGTCCACGGTGACCGCGGGCTGGATCGAGGGGGCCGCGCTGACCGGCGACTACTGGTTCGACAACCTGAGGAACACCGTGCGATTCGAGGCCGCGACCCGGGAACTCGTCGCGCACGGATACCGGTCCTTCCTCGAGATCGGCCCACATCCGGTGCTCTCCGGCGCGATCGAGGAAACCCTGGAAGCCGTGGACGCGCCCGCGACGGCCGTCGTCGGCACGCTGCGTCGCGACGAGGGCGGGCCGCGCAGGTTCGCGATCTCGCTGGCGTCGGCGTACGCCAGGGGGCTACCGGTGGATTGGACCGTCGCGCTGGCCGCGCGCGGACAGCGGATCGAACTGCCCACCTACGCCTTCCAGCGCACCCGCTACTGGATCGACGCGGACCGATCGGCCTCGCGCCGTGACGACCGCCGGGTGAGTTCGACATCCGCCACGGAGGAAGCGACGGCCCCGCCGACGATCCTGCGTTTCACCGGTCTGGACGGCCCGGCACGGCGCACGGCGGTGCTCGAGCTGGTCCGCGGTGAGACCGCGGCGGTGCTCAAACACGCCAGCGGCGCCGAGGTGAGTTCGACCAGGGCCTTCCGCGAACTCGGTCTCGACTCGCTGACCGCCGTCGACCTGCGCAACCGACTGCGCGCGGCGACCGGGTTGTCGCTCCCGACGACGTTGATCTTCGACCACCCCTCACCCGAGGCGGTGACCGATTACGTGGTGTCCGTGCTGCCCGCCGACACCCCGAGCGGACCGACATCGCTCGATGACGTGCTGCGACTTCTCGAAACATCGCTGACCGGTGCCGACGCGGGCAGCGATGCCATCGCCGACCGGTTGCGCGCACTGGCCGATCGCCTCGCGGCCGAACCCGATATCGAGTCGGTGGATCTGGATTCCGCCTCCGACGACGAACTGTTCGACTTGGTAGACAGGAACTGACGGCAATGGCCACCGAAACGAAACTCCGCGAATACCTGAAGCGTTCGATCGCGAAGGAACAGAAGCTGCAACAGCGGCTCGACGAGGTGCGGGCGCGGGCACACGAGCCGATCGCCGTCATCGGCACCGCCTGCCTGCTGCCCGGCGGCATCAGCAGTCCCGAACAACTGTGGGAGCTGGTCTCGGAAGGACGCGACGCGGTCGGTGAGTTCCCCGCCGACCGCGGCTGGGACCTGACGGCGCTCTACGACCCCGACCCCGATCGCCCCGGCACCTCTTACACCAGGCACGGCGGATTCCTGGACGGCGCGGCCGATTTCGATCCCGACTTCTTCGGCATCTCGCACCGCGAGGCGCTGTCGATGGACCCGCAGCAGCGGCTGCTGCTCCGGACCGCGTGGGAGGCGTTCGAACGCGCGGGTCTGGATCCGAACGCGTTCCGCGGCAGCCGAACCGGGGTGTACGCCGGGTTGGCCGGGCACGACTACGGCTCGCGGCTGGACCCCGTTCCCGAGGATCTGGAAGGCTACCTGGCGATCAACAACCTCGGCAGCGTGGTCTCCGGGCGCATCGCCTACACCTTCGGATTCGAGGGGCCCGCGGTGACGGTGGACACCGCGTGCTCGTCGTCGCTGGTGGCATTGCATCTCGCGGTGCGGGCGCTGCGATCCGGCGAGGTCGATCTGGCCGTGGCGGGCGGGGCGTCGGTCATGTCCACGCCGATCGGCTTCACCGAGTTCTCGCGCCAGCGCGGACTCGCGGTCGACGGACGCTGCAAGGCGTTCGCGGCGGGCGCCGACGGCACCGGCTGGGCCGAGGGCGTCGGAGTGCTGCTGGTGGAACGCCTGTCCGACGCGCAACGGCACGGCCACGAGGTGCTGGCCGTGGTGCGCGGATCCGCGATCAACCAGGACGGCGCGTCGAACGGACTGACGGCCCCGAACGGCCCCGCCCAGCAACGGGTCATCCTCGCCGCGCTGGCCGACGGTGACCTCGAGGTCGGCGACGTCGACGCCGTCGAAGCACACGGCACCGGGACCGTGCTCGGCGATCCCATCGAAGCGCAGGCCATCCTCGCGACCTACGGCGCGCGCACCGGTGGTGAACCGCTCTGGCTCGGTTCGCTGAAATCGAATATCGGCCACGCGCAGGCCGCCGCGGGCGTGGCCGGTGTGATCAAGACGGTCGAGGCGATCAGGAGAGGACGTCTACCCCGCTCGCTGCACCTGGACGCACCGTCGCCGCTGGTGGACTGGGATTCCGGACGGGTGGAACTGCTGAGCGAGGCGCGGGCGTGGCCCGAGACCGGGCGACCGCGTCGCGCGGGAGTGTCCGCGTTCGGTGTCTCGGGGACCAACGCGCACGTGATCATCGAGCAGGCGCCCGTTTCCACGGAAGCGGACGCGGACCCGGTGGCCGCGGAGACGCACGAATCGAACGGCCTACTACCGTTCGTCTTCTCCGGGGTCACCCCGGAAGCGTTGCGCGCGCAGGCAGCACGGCTGGCCGATTTCGTCGCCGCACAGGACGCACCGGATCCGGGGTCGATCGCGTCGTCGCTGGTGCGCGATCGCGTCGTCTTCGAATCCCGCGCTGTCGTCTTGGCGACCGACCGCGAGCGGGCGCGGTCGGCGCTGCTGGCGGTATCGGAGGGCAACGGCGTGGCAGGCGCCGTCACCGGTGTCGGCGACAATCCCGGCGGCGTCGGGCTCGTGTTCTCCGGCCAGGGCAGCCAGCGGGCGGGCGCGGGATCCGAGCTGTACCGGCGCTTCCCGGTCTTCCGGTCCGCTTTCGACGCGGCCGTGGAACTGCTCGACCGATATCTGGGCGACGCGGTGGCGCACTCGGTCGCCGATGTCGTCTTCGGCACGCCGGGTACCGAAGGGCTCATCGACACGACGGTCTACACCCAGTCGGTGGTGTTCGCCGTCGAAACGGCCCTGGTCGCGCTGCTGCGGTCGTGGGGTATCCGGATCGCGGCGGTAGCGGGCCATTCCATCGGCGGCGTTGTCGCGGCGCACGTGGCCGGTGCGCTCTCGCTCGACGACGCCGCCCGGCTGGTGGCCGCGCGGGGACGGCTGATGGGCGCGCTGCCGACCGGTGGCGCCATGGTGGCGGTGCAGGCCACCGAAGCCGAAGCCGTCGAATTCATCGAGCGGTCGGCGACCGGGGCGTCGGCCGTCTCCGTGGCCGCCGTGAACGGTCCTCGCGCCGTGGTGATCTCGGGTGACGACGCGGCGGTGTCGGAAGTGGCCGCGGCCCTCGCGGCCGCGGGCAGGCGGACCAAACGCCTGCCGGTTTCGCACGGTTTCCATTCGGCCCTCATGGATCCGGTACTGGCCGAATTCGAGAGCGTCGTCGCCGGGCTGACCTTCACCGAACCCACCGACGCACAGGTGGTCTCGGACGCGACCGGTGCGGTGGTCACCGGCGCGGAACTGGCGGACCCGCGGTACTGGGTGCGTCATCTGCGCGGCACCGTACGCTTCGGCGAAGCGGTGCGCACCCTGCGCGACGCCGGCGTGACCACGTTCGTCGAAGTCGGCGCGGACGCCGTGCTGACTCCCATGATCTCGGCCAACCTCGATTCCGGCGACACCGTGGCGGTGACGGCGACACTGCGTCGCGGTCGTGACGAGATCACCACGGCGCTCACCGCGGCGGCCACCGTATTCACCAACGGCGGCGAGGTCGACTGGTCGGTCATCGTCGCGGCCCGGCCCCGAACGCCGCTGCCCACCTATGCCTTCCAACAACAGCGCTTCTGGGCCGCCCCGACCGCGCTCCGATCCGACACCGCCGCCCGTGGCGTGGCGAATATCGGTCATCCGCTGCTCGGCGCGGCGATCACACTCGCCGCCGACGGCGCAGTCGTGCTCACCGGCAGACTGTCGCTGCGGACCCATCCGTGGCTGGCTGATCACGCCGTGCTGGGCACCGTGATCGTGCCGGGCACGGCGCTGCTCGAGCTGGCGTCGCGGGCGGGTGAGGAAGTCGGCGCACCCGGTATCGACGAATTGATCGTCGAAGCGCCGCTGGTGCTGACCGACGATCCGGTCGACATCCAGGTCACGGTGAGGACCGGCGACGGCGCGGGCGAGGTCGGTATCCATTCCCGTGCCGCGACCGGCGCGGACGGTGCCTGGACCAGGCACGCCGTCGCGGCACTGGCGACCTCCGCCGTCGAACCCGGCTTCGATTTCACCGTGTGGCCCCCCGAAGGCGCGCACCCGGTCGACGTCGACGACATCTACCCGACCCTGCTCGCCACCGGCCTGGACTACGGACCCGCCTTCCGGGGACTGCGCCGGGCGTGGGAGCGCCACGGTGACCTGTATGTCGATGTCGCCCTGCCGGATTCCGAACGGCCCCACGCCGAGAATTTCGCGATCCACCCGGCGTTGCTCGATGCCGCCGTCCACCTGCCCGCCCTGCGCGCGCTGGCGGAGGTACCGCCCGGATTCAACCGGCTTCCCTTCGCTTGGAACGGAGTGCGGGTGCACGCGGTCGGTGCGGCGGCGCTGCGCGTGCGGATCGCGCCTGCGGGCCCGGATACGGTGACCCTGCACGCGGCCGATCCGGCGGGAGCGCCGGTGCTCACCATCGACAGTTTGGTCGCCCGCCGCGTCTCGGCCGAGCAATTGCGTTCGGCGCGTTCGGAATTGCGCGACGTGCTGTTCGAGCCGACGTGGACGGCCGCGTCCACCACGTCCACGGCTCCCACCTCGTGGGTGATCCTCGACGGCGCGGGCACCGACCTGCCCGATCGGCTCCGCCTGATCGGCCATCGTGTCGATCGCGTCTCGGACGTGACAGGCCTGGCCGCCGCGGTCACCGCGGGCGAGGTCACGCCGGGCGTCGCCGTCCTGCCCACGAAGACCGTCGAGCACCTTCTACCTGTGCTGCGGAACTGGCTGGCCGACAGCGTGTTCGAGACGGTGCCGCTGATCGTGCTCACCCGGCGCGGGATCGCCGCGGACGACGACGAGATCCCCGAATCCGGCGTCGCCGCGGTCTGGGGACTGGTGCGTTCGGCACAGGCCGAACAACCCGGGCGGATCCTGCTCGCCGATATCGACGATGCCGAGGAATCGCTCGCCGCACTGCCGGGCGTCGTGGCGCTCGGGTCCGAGGGAGACACCCAGACCGTCGTGCGCGCGGGCCGGGTGCTGGTGCCCCGGTTGAGCCGATGGGATCCGCCCGAAGAAGCCGGGACCGCGCCGTGGGATCCGGCGGGCACCGTGCTGATCACGGGCGGGCTGGGCGGTGTCGGCGCGGAGATCGCCAGACATCTGGTGTCGGCGCACGGGGTGCGGCACCTGTTGCTGATCGGCCGGCGTGGCATCGACGCGCCGGGCGCCCGGGACCTGGTCGCCGAATTGGAGAACGAGCACGCGACCGTCGATGTGCGCGCGGTGGATGTCGCGGATCGCGAACGATTGGCGGCCGTGATCGCCGCGATTCCGCCCGCGCGTCCACTGTCGGGGGTCGTGCACGCCGCGGGCGTGGTCGACGACGGATTGTTCGGCGCCCTCACCGCCGACCGTCTCGCGGCCGTGCTCGCGCCCAAGAGTGTCGGTGCCCGCAATCTCCACGAGCTGACCAGGGATTCGGCCACGCTGACCCGGTTCGTGCTGTTCTCGTCGGTGTCCGCGCTGCTGGGCGGACCGGGCCAGAGCGCCTACACCGCCGCCAACGCCGAGTTGGACGCGCTCGCCGCCCGCCGCAGGGCCGACGGCCTGCCCGCGGTGTCGGTGTCGTGGGGGCTGTGGGAGCGCGAGAGCGGCACCACCGCCCATCTCTCCGCCGCCGACCGGGCCCGTATCGCCCGCGGTGGCCTGCGCTCACTACCCACCGCGCTCGCGGTGGCCCTGTTCGACGCCGTGGTACGCGCCGATCGGGCCGTGCTGGTGGCGGCGCGATTCGATATCGGCGCGCTGTCGCGCCGCGCCGAGGTCGAGCCCACCGCGCCGGTGCTGCGTTCGCTCGTGCGCGCACCGCGCCGGACCGCCGGGTCCGCCGGGCAGCAACGGCCGGTGCTGCGGGAGTTGGCGGGCAAGGATGACGCCGAACGCCACCGGGTACTGCTGGGACTCGTTCGCGCCGAGATCGGCGCGGCACTGGCGCATCCCGATCCCGACGGTATCGCGGGCGATCGCGCACTCGTGGAACTCGGTCTCGACTCGCTCAGCGCCGTGGAGTTGCGCAACGGCCTGGTCCGGGCGACGGGGGCGCGGCTGCCCGCGACGCTGACATTCGATCATCCGACACCGGACGCGATCGCGCGGTATCTCTCGGAGTCGATCGACGAAGACCCGGCCACCTCGGCGACCACGGCCACCTCGGCGACGCGGTCCACGGCGACGGGCCTCGCCTCCGTGCACCGGCGCATGCACGACAGTGGCAAACACGTCGAGGCGGCGCAGTTGCTGATCGCCGCCTCCCACGTGCGGAGCACCTTCACCGTGGAGGACCGCAAGAAGCACGCGCTGAACCCGATCCGGCTCACCTCGGGGCCCGCGCCCACCGCCGTGGTCGCGTTTCCCGCGTTGAGCGCGATCTCCGGACCGCACGAATACTCCAGGATGGCCAAGGAATTCGGTGGCGAACGTGATTTCCACGTCGTCCCGTGGCCCGGATTCACCGCGGGCAGCGACGAACTGCCCGATTCGGTCGAGACGGTGGTTCGCCTCGGCATCGACGGACTGAAGGCCGCGGTCGGCGATCGGCCGTTCGTGGTGCTCGGCCGGTCGATGGGCGGGTGCGCCGCGCACGCCGTCACCGTCGCGCTCGAACAGGAGGGACTGTCCCCGCGCGGGATGGTGCTCGTCGACAGCTACCCGATCGATGCCGCCACCGAGCCGGGCATGGAATGGTGGATCGGGTCGATGATCACCGGAATGCTCGACCGCGTCGACCGTTTCGATCTGACGGTCCAGGACGAGCGGCTCACCACCATGGGCACCTACAACCGGGTGTTCGCGCAGTGGCGGCCCACGCCGGTGCGCACCCCGATCCACCTGCTGCGGGCACTGAATCCGCTGCCGGGGACAACGGTCGACGGCCCACGGGACTGGCGCGCGTACTGGCCGGAGCCGCACAGCGTCACCGATATCCCGGGCGACCACTTCACCGCGCTCGAGGACGACGGCCCGACCACCGCGGCGGCGGTTCGGGCATGGCTGGAGAGTCTGGAGCGCTGAACGCCGCGAGGTGGCATCCCGGACTCCGGGATGCCACCTCGATTCGGGATCGGCTCAGGCGACAGCGCCGGTGAGCTGGGCGATGATGCCGAGTCGGTCGGGCAGGACGGAATATTCGGTGATGCGGCCGTCACGGAATCGGATGGTGCTGATGCTGACCCCGGTGAAATGCCTGCCGCTGTTCGGCACACCGAAGATCTCACCGCGCTGGGTGCCGTCGATGGTCCAATACACGACGACGCGGTCGTCCTCGGCGATGACGTCGGTGACGGTCGCGGTGACGTTCTCGACATTGGCGCGCAGCCAGGTGATGTGTTCGACGAATCCGTCGCGGCCCTTGACATCGCCCGCGGGCACGGCGGAATCGTGCCCGTCCTCGGCGATGATCTCGTCGAGCAGTCCCAGATCGCCCTTGGTGACCACTTCGTCGTAGAAGCGGCGGGCGACGGTCTTGTTGGTTTCCGATGCGCTTGTCACGGTCTGTCTCCTTCGTATCGGGGGCGATCCACCGGGGTCCGGCGGTCGGTACTGCGTCAGAGGGATTGGCCGGGCAGCGGGAGGATGCCGAGATTGGCGTCCAGCCCGCCGTCGACCACGAGCGTGGTGCCGGTGATGTATCCGGCGGCGGGGGAGGCGAGGAACCAGATGGCCTCGGCCTGCTCGCGGGGTTCGGCGAAGCGGCCCAGCGGGATCCGGCGTTCGATCGCGGCGAGCAGCGCGGGGTCCTGGTGCACGTTGGCCGTGATCGCGGTGCGGGTCAGTCCGGGGGCCAGGGCGTTGATCCGGATACCCTGCGCGGCATAGTCGATCGCGAAGGCCCGGACGAGGTTGATCAGAGCCCCCTTGGAGGCGTTGTAGGCCCAGTTCCCGGGGTCGCCGCGCAATCCGGCGACCGAGGCGGTGAAGATCGCCGAGCCGCGCGAGCGGCGCAGCGCGGGCACGGCCGCCTTGAGACCGTGGATCGGTCCGCGCAGGTTCACCCCGAAGATGCGGTCGGCCGAATCCACCGCGCCCGCCGATTCCAGCGGTGGGGTTCCGCCGGTTCCCGCGTTGAGTACCACGGTGTCGAGGCGGCCGAAGCGCTCCAGTGCGGTGTCGACGGCGGCGCGGTTGATCGCCTCCGCGGAGACGTCACCGGTCAGGGTGACGATTCCCCCGCCCAGTTCGGCGAGACCGCGCGCGGCGATATCCACGGCGATCACGTGATGTCCGCGCTCGGCGAACAATTCGGCGGTGGCGCGGCCGATACCGGACGCGGCGCCGGTGACGATCGTGACGGGGCGGGCGGGTTCGGTCGCCGGGGTGGTGGATGGGAGTTCGGTCATCGAATACCTTTCGGAACGAGATCGACGAGGGTGGACCCGGTGGGGGTCGGTGTGCGGGGTATCGCGTCGAGCAGTTGCCGGGTGTACGGGTGTCGCGGATCGTCGAATATGTCTTCGGTGCGACCGGTTTCGACGATCCGGCCGTGCTGGACGACCGCGACGCGGTCACACAACTGCCGGACCACCGCGAGATCGTGCGAGATGAACAGCAGGGCCGTTCCGGTCTCGTGCTGCACCCGCTCGAAGAGTTCGAGGATCTGGGCCTGGATGGTGACATCGAGCGCCGAGACCGGTTCGTCGGCGACGAGCAGATCGGGCCCACCGGCCAGCGCGCGGGCGATGGCCACCCGCTGACGTTGACCGCCGGACAGTCGTGCGGGCAATCTGTTCCGCAATCCGGGGTCGAGCCCCACCGAGTGCAGGAGTTCGACGATCCGCCCGGCCCGCGCCGTCGACGACGGGAGTCGGTGCAGCGCCTCGGCGATGATCTTCTCCACGGTGTACCTGGGGTCGAACGCGCTGAGCGGATCCTGATCGATGAGCTGGATGCGGTGTCGTGACGGTCTGCGGGCACGTTCGCGCAACAGGCTCCACGGTCGTCCGTCGAAGGTGACCGTGCCCGTCTCCGGTGCGATATGTGCCATCGCGAGCCGCGCCAGTGTGCTCTTGCCCGATCCGGATTCGCCGACCACTCCCAGCGTTTCGCCGCGAGACAGGGTCAGCGAGACCGAGTCGACGGTGCGCCGGGCGGTGCCGTCCGGCCGCCGATAGTGGTGTGAGACGTCGGTGAATTCGAGTAGTGGCCGTGATGAGTCCTCCTCGGGTCGTCCGATGCGGCGGTGGGTGGTGCGCTCCCGTGGCACGTGCTCGCCGGGGTGCAGGCAACGGGTGGCGTGCTGGTCGCCCAGGGCGGTCAGCTCCGGCAGGCGCTCCCGGCAGCGGTCCTCGGCGAGCGGGCAGCGCGGCGCGAACGGGCAGCCGGTGCGCGCCGCGGGGGCCCATGGCGTGACCCGGCTACGCCGCGCGGGTCCGTCGATACGCGGCGCCGCGGCGAGCAGTTCGACCGTGTAGGGGTGCGCCGGATTGCCGAAAACAGCCGCCGCACTGCCTTGTTCCACCACGACGCCCGCGTACATGACCGATACCGTGTCGGCCATATCGGCCACCACCGCGAGGTCGTGGCTGATCAGCAGGACCGCGGTGCCGCCGGTGCGATAGGTGTCGAGCAGCCGCAGGATCTGTTGCTGTACCGACACGTCCAGCGCGGTGGTCGGTTCGTCGGCGATGAGCAGCGACGGCTTCGCCGCGATGGCCGAGGCGATCAGCGCCCGTTGGCGCAGTCCGCCGGACAGTTCGTGCGGGAACTGCAACAGTCGGTCGCCGGGGTCGGGGATGCCGACGGCCTCGAGTAGGTCGAGTACCGCGTCGTCCAGGTCGTCGGGGGATACCAGCCGATGGATCCGGAGTGGTTCGGCTACCTCGTGCCCGACCCGGCGCAGCGGATCAAGTGAGGTCAGCGCGTCCTGGAGGACGAAGCCGATCCGTCTGCCGCGGAGGCGCCGCCAGTGCCGGTCGGGCAGGTCGCGCAGGTCGGTGCCATCGAAGTCGATGGTGTCGGCCCGCACGGTCGCGCCGGTTCCGGCCAGGCCCAGGAGCGACCGGGCCACCACGCTCTTGCCCGAACCCGATTCGCCGACCAGGGCGAGGCATCTCCCGGCGTCCAGGCGCAGGCTCACGGTGCGCACCGCGGGCGCGTCGACCGACCCGAATTCGACCGACAGATTCCGTACCGACAGCAGGGGTTCGGTCATCGCGGGCCTTCCTCGGTGCGTACCCGCAGCCCACGCCCGAGCACGCTGATCGACAGCACGGTGGCCGTCACGGCCAGTCCGGGGAACACGGCGAGCGTCCACGCGGCGGACAGGTAGTTGCGAGACTGGGCGAGCATGGAACCCCAGTCCGGTACGGCGTTCTCCGGCCCGAGGCCGAGGAAACTCAACGACGACCCGATGATGATCGCGGTGCCGATATTGATCACCACCAGCACGCCGATGGGCAGCAGGACATTCGGCGCGATGTGCCGCCAGGCCACCCGCCACGGCGCGATGCCCTGATCCAGGGCCGCGCGGACATAGGCGAACTGGCGCACCAGGTGCGTGCGGATCCGCACGATGCGCGCGAAACCCGGTGCGAGAGCGACCGTCACCGCGATCGTGACGTTCACCGTGCCCGGTCCGAGCACCGCGACCACCAGTAACGCCATCAGGATGGCAGGAAAGGACAGGAAGACATCGGCGACCCGCATCGCGATCTGATCGACGACACGCCCGCCGAGCGCGGCGACCAGCCCCCATACGGCCCCGGTGACGCAGGCCAGCACGGTCGAACCGATCCCGATCAGCAGGGTGGTTCGGGCGCCGTGCACCACCCGGGCGTAGACGTCGCGTCCGAGCCAGTCGGTGCCGAAAGGATGCGCGCCACCGGGCGCGTGCAGCGCGACGGCGGGATCGATCGCGTCGGGCGAGCCCGCGAGCAGCCCCGGCGCCACCGCGGCCACCAGGATCGCGGCGAAGACGATTCCGGCGACCGCCGTTCCCAACGGCGGGACCCGGCGGCCGGGTCGGCGTCGCACCACCTCCGGTGCGTCGACGGCGCCGGTCACCGGGCCGACTCCCCGATACGGGGATCGACCACGCGATAGAGCTGGTCGAGCGCGATGCTGATGAGGGAGAACGTCGCGGCGGTGAGCACGACGACACCGGTCACCACCGGATAGTCGCGCCCTCGCACCGCCGTCACCAGTACCTGCCCCAAACCCTGTCTGGCGAAGACGGTTTCGACCACCACCACCCCGCCGAGCAGATTCCCCAACATCCAGCCCGACATCGTCAGCACCGGCAGCGCGGCGTGCCGCAGGGCGTGGCCGACACGCACCCTGGTCTCGGTCGCGCCCCTGGCTCGGACCGTCAGCGCGAAGGGTTGCCCGAGTGCCTGTTCGATACCGTCGCGCGCCACCTGGGACAGAACGCCGGTGATCGCGATGGCCAGGGTGATCCACGGCAGGATCAGCGCCTCGACGCCGTCGTTGCCCAGGACGGGGAACACCTGCCAGCGGAAGGAGAACAGCGCGAGCAGGACGAAGCCGATCCAGAACGTCGGCATCGACAACGCGGTGAATTCGGCCAACCGCGCGACCGAGCGCGAGCGCGGCCGGTCCGCGGTCAGCACGGCGAGCGTCATCGCGATCAACGCGCCGATCAGCATGCCCCCGACCGCCAGACTCAGTGTGGCCCAGAGCTGTTCGGTGATGATCGACTGCACCGGCCGGTTCTGCTGATACGACGTGCCGAGGTCCCCGCGCAGCAGCCGCGCCAGGAAACGCAGATATTGCACGGCGACCGGATCGTCGAAGCCGTATTCGGATCGGATGCGGGCGAGCACCTCGGGGGAGGCGGTCGCCGCCACCCCGCCCGCGACGGCGCGGGCGGGGTCGCCGGGAATCAGCAGCAGTCCGGCGAAGGTGACGGTCGCCGCGCCCCAGATGACGACGAGCGCGAGGGCGAGGCGACCGATCAACCAGCGCAGCGGCTCCGGCACCCGATTCAGGACGCGAGCCATGCGTCGTAGAACCTCGGATAGGTCTGCGCGTCGAAAGTGATGCCGCGCACCGTGTTCGCGAATCCGGTCAGACTGACCGGGGTGTACACGGGAATGATGTAGGCCTGTTTCAGCACGTCGTGCTGCACCGAAGCGTAGTTGCGCGCCGCCCGTGCCGGATCGGTGGTCGACGCGGCATCGGTCACCCAGGTGTCGATCTGCGGCGAATTGACCAGCGCCACATTGCCGCCCGCCTTGGCGTAGGTATTGGTGGAGAAGAAAGCGAAACGCAGCACGTCGGGGGTCGGGCGGGCGAAGCTGACGTCGACGAGGTCGTACTCGCCGCCGATCAGGTACTCGTCGATATAGGTTCCGGTATCGACCTTGGGACGCTGGATCTCGATGCCGACCGAACGGGCCTGGGCCTGGATGCCTTCGGCGACCACCTCGCGCTGTTCCCGGGTGCCCTCCGGCCAGTACGGCCACACCAGCGACAGCCTGCGACCGTCCTTGACCCGGTAGCCGTCACCGTCGAGGCGGTTCCAACCCGCCTGATCGAGAAGCTGTTTCGCGAGCTCGGGCTGGTAGGTGGCGAGCTCGCCGCGCGCCGACGCGTCGTAGGCGGCGGTGACGCGGGTGAGCGGATTGTCGGCCACCGGATAGCGACCGAAGTAGACGTTGTCGACGAGTTTCGGGACGTCGATCGCCGCCGACAGCGCCCGGCGCACCGCGACATCCTGGAGCGGCCCACGGGTGCCGTTCAGGTAGACGTTGTAGTTGAGGCCGGGGGTCTCGGTGCTGTGCAGGGTGAAACCGGCTCGGTCGGCGAGCTGTCCGGCGGAGACCGGGGGCACCCCGGCGATGCCCTGGAGCTGACCGCTGGTGAGCGCGCCGAAGCGGGTCGCGTCCTCGGGCACGAATTCGAAGACCAGCTTGTCCAGATAGGCGGGCCCGGTGTGTGCCGCACCGTCGGGCGGTGACGAATAGGCGGCATTGCGCACCAGGGTCTCCCTACGGCCCTGTTCCCACTGCTCGAACGCGAACGGACCGGTACCGACCGGCCGGTAGCTCGTGCTCGGCTCGGCGAGCGCCTTCGGACTCTGGATGCCGAGGCTCGGAGTCGAAAGTGCTTGCAGCAGTGGGGTGAACGGCTGCGCGAGAACTACCTCGGCGACGTTCGGGGCGGTAACCCTGGTCTCCCGGTACGGGGTGATCAACGAGGCGGCGTAGGCGGATTTCGTCTTCGGGTCGACGACGTGGTCGAGGCTGGCCTTGACCGCGGTGGCGTCGAACGGGGTGCCGTCGTGGAAGCTGACGCCGTCACGCAGGGTGAAGGTGTAGGTCGTGCCGTCCGGCGAGACGGTCCACTTGGTCGCCAGCCAGGGCGCGAAGGTGTCGGGGCCGGTCTGCACGATCAGGGAATCGAAGATGTTGCGGTTGATCACGCTGGTGACGGCCGTGGCCGCGACCGCGGGATCCAGCGAGACCTGGGTCCCGGCGACCCCGTAGACCAGGGTGCCGTGATGCGTCGGGGTGTCACCGGCCGCGTCGTCGGAATCCGACCGGGTCACCGCGACGACGACGCTCACGGCCACCAGTGCCGCGACGACGACACCGGCGACCAGCCACCGCCCACGGCTGCGGCGCAGAGTGCCGCGTGCCCGGCGGTCGGGACGCGCTGATTCATTGTCTGGAGACATGGCACCTGTTCTCGGAAAGGAAGGTTCGCGAATTCGTGCACGCACGGAGAAACGCCATCGATTCGGTTCCGGACTGCCGATCGGTGACTGCTATGACTTCAACACGCGGTAGTCGACGTTGTCAATGATTGCGGCACAGGCAGATTCGAGAAAGTCGCGGTATTCCGACCTGTTCGGCGCAGAATTCGAAATTCGTATCGGTGTCGATCGGATACTTATATCGGTGAAATGGAATCATCACGATCGGAACGGTTCGAATTCGGCACGCGCCGTGAAATCATCGCCTGTTCCGCGAGAGATCAGCGATCTCCATCGGCCAGGTCGATCAGGCGCTCGGCGTTGGAGAGCGCGGTGACGACACACGTGCCGAGCGCTCGCGCGCGGTCGTAGAGCGTGGCGGTGCCGACCGAGATGCCCGCAGAGGCGACGGCATTCTCACCGCGCAGGCCGAGTTCTCCTCCCGACGGTAGTCGTGACAGTGTCAACGTGACGTCGGCGTTGATGTAGCCGACACCGCGTGAACCCCAATGACATACCTGGTTGGTCAGATCGGCGGCCATGGCGGCGCATTCGAAAGGGCTCGTCGGCTCGCCCGCCACCAGCGGCAGTACCGCCATCCAGCAGATCTTCCGATCGCCGTTCTGATGATCGGCGTTGTCGTGGCTCCAGTCGCGATCGCCGCTGCGGAGGCGAATCCGACCGTCGCGATCTCGATCGTCGACCCGGACGATCCGACGGACGCGCCGGATCGCGTCATCTTCGTCGTCCGTCCGACAACCGTCGGCAAACGCTGACTGCGAGGTCCGCCCAACTCATCATTTCCCCTTGGGGAAAAATACTCTAGGCTCTGGAGATGTCGGGCTCGCCGGCCGGAAACCCGACGGTTGCCGGTCGGGGATTCCTTCGCCCAATGTCTCCGGCGCGCGACCGCCGCCCAGGTAGCAGCAAAGGCAACACATGGCACATTCGGACAGAGTCGAGGCCTACTACGAGCTCACCCAGGCCAAGGCCCAGTACTGCTACAACCTGGACGCGCGTGACTGGGGGGCGTTGGCGGAACTGATGACCGAGGACGTCGAGTTCGACGTCGGCGACGGCGATCCGCGCATCCCGGTCCTGTACGGCGCGGAGAACGCGATCAGGATGCTGCGGGTGTCGCTGGCCGGTTCCCGCTCGGTGCATCAGGTGCACACACCGCTGATCGATCTGGACGGCGACGAGGCCCGCGTCGTGTGGACGATGCACGACCGCGTCATCTGGGAGGACGGGCGCAGCAGGACCGGATACGGCCACTACCGGGAACGGTGGGTGCGTGCCGAGCGCGAGTGGAAACTGGCGTCGTTGCGGCTCACCAGGCTGATCACCGATCTGGACCGCGCGCCGGTGACCATCTACGACATGGGTGATTGGACGACCCGGTCGACCGCCGACATCTAACGCCGACGGCGTGACCCGAGGAGCTGTTCGAGGCCCGAGATGATCAGGTCGAGTTCGAAGGCGAACTGCGTGCCGAGCTGAGTGCGGTTCCTCAGGGTCGACGCCGCTTCCCTGAGCAGGGGGAAGGCGTCTCCCGACGTGCCGTCCAGGGTGCGCAGTACGTGCTCGGCCTGCGGGTCGATGGGATCGTCGACCGCCTCCAGCGCCTCGCCCGCGGCCGAATGCGCGACTTCGGCGAGGAGTTTCATCGTGCGCCCGGCTTGGGCCTCGTCGAATCCGGCGTCCATGAGCGACCGGATCATCCGCTCGATCACCGCCAATGTCGTGAGACCGGCCTTGCCGGTGAACCGAACGGTCGGAATCAGCACGCCGACGTCGATGAGCGCCTGCGCGACCGACGTGGTGAACACGCGAAGCAATTCGCGCCAGTCGGCATCGCGATCGAGGTCGACCAAGGCGACCTCGCGCTCGAACGCGTCGAAGGCGATCAGTTCCAGCAGGCCGTCCCGATCGATGACGTGGTAGTTCAGCGATTTGCGGTCCACGCCGAGTACTTCGGCGACGGCTTTCATGGTGAGCGATTCGGGAGGCAGCGTGCGGGCCGCGGCGACGATCCGTTCCCGGCTCAGCAGCGGTCTGCGGCCCCGCCGCCGCCCCGCCGCGACCACGGTTCCGGCCTCCGGGCCCAGGGAAATCTTGTCGCTCACCCATCCAGCGTACGAACCCCGCGCTCGAGGTGGGACGCCCCGTCGGTCATAGAGCGATATTTCCCACTCGGACAGGACGATCGAACAGCCGGTGGACCGCGGGGCGCTCGCGCCGGCGCGCGTGGGAAACACGCACCGGCGACGCGCCGAACTCAGACCGACAGGATCATGGCGATGCCCTGACCACCGCCGCCACAGAGCGCCGCGGCGCCCTTGCCGCCACCGGCGGTCTTGAGCGAATGGGCCAGCGACAGCGCGATCCGCGCGCCCGACATGCCGACCGGATGACCCACCGCGATCGCGCCGCCGTGAATGTTCACCTTGTCGGCGTCGAGGCCGAGCTGACGAATCGAGGCGATCGCGACGCCCGCGAAGGCTTCGTTGATCTCCACGAGCGCCAGATCGTCGAGAGTGGTCTCGTCGTCGCGCTTCAGCGCCGCCTCGATCGCGTTCGCGGGCTGGTGCAGCAGGGAGGTGTCCGGACCCGCGACGAGCGCGTGCGAGCGGATCTCGGCCAGCCATTCGATGCCACGGGCCTCGGCGAGGTCCTTGCGCATCACCACGACCGCGGCCGCGCCGTCGGACAGCTGCGAGGCGGCGCCCGCGGTGATCGTGCCCTCCTTGGCGAAGGCCGGGCGGAGTTTGCCGAGGGATTCGACCGTGGTCCCGGCCCGGATGCCCTCGTCGGCGGCGACGGTGACCGAACCCTTGCGCGAGGCGATCTCGACCGGCGCGATCTCGGCGGCGAATGTTCCCGACTCGGTCGCCGCGGCGGCGAGACGGTGCGAGCGGGCGGCGAATTCGTCCTGCTCGGCCCGGCTGATGTCCTCGGAGGCCTGGTAGCGCTCGGTGGACGCGCCCATCGAGATTCCGTCGAACGCACAGGTGAGCGCGTCGCGGTCCAGGGTGTCCTCGAAACCGGTCGAGCCGTACTTGAGGCCCTGCCGCGCGCCGCGCACCACATACGGCGCGTTCGTCATCGACTCCATACCGCCCGCGACGACGACATCCGCCGCACCGGTCGCGATCAGACGGTCGGCCTGCATGATCGCCTCGAGTCCGGACAGGCACAGGTTGTTGACCGTCGTCGCGGGGACCGTCATCGGCAGGCCCGCCGCGACCGCGGCCTGGCGTGCCGGATTGGGGCCGACACCGGCCTGCACGACGGTGCCCATCACGACGGCGTCGATGCCGTCGACATCGAGGCCGCTGCGCTGGATCGCCGCGGCGATGGCGTGGCCGCCGAGGTCGGTCGCTGTCAGCGACGCCAACGCGCCCGATAGTTTGCCGATCGGGGTTCGCGCCCCCGCGACGATGACACTGGTGCTCACGATGTGCTCTCCTTCTTCCGGCTCGCGCGCTCGGATTGCCGGCGAGTCCGCGGGTTCCGGCGTGCGGTTCCCGTCTCTGGATATTCCCATCCTGCTTCGTCGGCGGTGCGTCCAGACCCATGGCAGCACGCCGCGACTCACGGTGGGATGCGTGCGCGGGTCCCTGGTTCACGACGGCGCGCACGCCGTAGCGTTCGGTCGGTTACGCGGGACTTCGAGTTCCTGTCGCCGCAACGGTAATATTAACTATAGTGTTGTCGGTAGGAACTTCCGGTGCTAATGTCCGAAATGCGAGGAAATGCCTCGGCGGATTCCCCCGGGGGCGTGCGCGTCACCGAGAAGGGAGCGTCGATGCGACGAGTTGTCGATTGCCTCGCCAATGTGCATTTCGGTGAAAGCGAGCAGCCGGACTGGATGATGAAGGTCCGCGACGATTACTTCCGCGGTCCGACATCGATGTACTCCCGGGTGGATCTGTCCGAGATGCTGGCGGAGATGGACGAGCAGGGCGTCGAAAAGGCGATACTCATGTATTCGCTGCGACAGCCTTCACCCACGGTGTCGAAATTCGTCGATGCCAGGCCGGACCGGTTCGCGATGGCGGTGGGCGGATTCGATCTGGATCGCCCGGTAGCGGCACTGCGCGAATTCTCGGCGATGATCGACGATCTTCCTGTCGCCTACGCGTGCACCGGTCCCGGATTCTGGGGTGACGGGCGATATCGGCCGACCGACGGCATCTACTTTCCGCTCTACTACAAATGCGCCGAACTCGACCTGCCGCTGTGTATGAACACCGGCCTGCCCGGGCCGCCCATACCCGGTGAGGCGCAGGACCCCATCCATCTGGACCGGGTGTGCGTGCGCTTCCCCGAATTGCGGTTGTGCATGGTCCACGGCGCGGATCCCTGGTGGGACACCGCGATCCGGTTGTTGCTGAAATACGACAACCTCCGGCTGATGACCTCGGCGTGGTCACCGAAACGACTACCGGAGAGTCTGCTGCATTACATGCGGACCCGCGGCGCGCGCAAGGTGATCTTCGGATCGGACTGGCCCGTCCTGCCGATGCGCCGGGTGGTCCCGGAAGTGCTGGCACTGGACCTGCCCGACGATGTCCTGGACCGCTACCTCGCCGGTAACGCCGAAGAGTTCTTCTTCGCCGCACGGGCTCCGCTGGGGCGGTGAGCCGCGAGCGCGCCGACGAGAGCCGCCGCGAGCTCCGCGGCGTCGGCCGTCAGGGCTCGAAGGTCATCGGAACCAGGACGCGCACCGCGATCGCACCGCTGTCGTCGGTCAAGGTCCACGTGAGGTCCTGGTGCAGGGGTTCCCGGAACATGCGGATCGAGCTCATCAGGCGCGGATAGTTGGCGGGCAGGGTTCTCACCAGGCCGCGGTAGGTGTAGTGCTTGCCCGCCGTCATCGGGCAGCTCACTCCGGCCGCGGCGGGATCCGGCGGCACGCCGTGGGGCACGGGCGCGGTGTGTCCGAGGGTGTCGGTCAACGTCACCTCGGCCCTGAGTTCTCGCGCGTTCCTGGTGGGAGTGAAATGGACGGCGAGTGTCAGTTCTGCCCCGTAGCGCACACCGCACCGATCGGGTAGTTCCGGCCGATGTCCCGACAGATCGATGCTGTGCACTGTCGAGTACCCGTCGGCGCGGGCATACGGCGCGTTACCCGTGATGGCAGCCATGGCGATATCTCACCATATCCGCGGCACTCCGCGTGTCTTCTCCGGGATGCGCGACACCGGTTGTTCGCCTCCGAGTCGCGCGTTTCGAACCCGGACCGCATAAGCTCTGCGGTGCAAGACTATTCGTCGGTGCGGATCGGTATCCGGATCGTAGGTCCCGACGTGCCGCCGGAACTTGGTAGAGTCTCGCGCAACCGGACATTGTAGTCCGGTGCGTGCGACGCCGGGAGAGGTCGGTTCACGGACCTGGTTACGCGAGAGCATCCGGCCGATCTCCCCACGCACGGTAGGCATTTGCCGCAACGACGCGGTGCTGACACGTCATGTCCGCGACTCACCGCACACGAGCGGAGCCAGGAGACTCCATGGGATCATCGGGGCAGTCCACCCTCCTGCAGGTACAGACGCTTTTCGCCGGCGCCGCGGCGGTGATCGTCGAAAGCGCGTCGATACTCACCGAATTCAGCGACCCGCCGGTCGATCCGGGGAATATCCAACGCCGCCTGCGCATTCTGGAAACCGACAGCGCCGTGATCGCGCGTCGGATACAGGATCTGCTCGACGCCGATCAGGCCGACACGAGTCGCCATTCGGAATTGTCGCGGCTGTCCTACATGCTCGATCTCGTCATCGATCACCTCGGGGTGGTCGCCGACGTCGCGCGCATGCACGATCTCATCGCCGTTCCCGACGAACTCGTCGATCTGATCACGATCCTGTTGGGCTGCGCTCAGCTCACGGCCGTGTACATCGCCGCCCTTCGCGGCCGACATCGCGAATTGCACTGCGCGACGATGCGATACCGCGCCGAGGACGGGCTTCGCATCGGCGAGGAATTCCTGTTGCACCGCCCGGCCAGGGCCTACACCCAGTCCGCCCTGCTCGAGATCTGCGGGGCACTCAACCGCGCCGCCCACTCCTTCCATCAGGTCGCCGACGCCCTGCACACCATGGACACCTTGGCGTAGCGGTGCGACGACGCGTCAGCGTGTGCGGGTCGGGATGTCAGCGATCGTCGACGGGATCGCGGAGTCCGTCCATGAGCAGTTCCCAGGCCTCGTCGGCGACCGCGCGTCGCATCGGCTCGGGGGTCTTGGTGAGCAGGGCGGCGACGAGACCGATAGCGAGCATCAGCTGGCGGGCGCTGGTGCCGGGCCGGAAGGTGCCACTGGTGTCGGCGGCGAGTTTGTCGGTGAGTAGTTCGCTCACCGTGAGTGCGAAACTCGCGTGCACCGGATCGCTGTCGTCGGGACGCAGGGTCGCGACGAAAGCGGTGCATTCGACGAGTTGATCCAGGAACCTGGCGAGGAGTTCCCGAAGGCTGCTGTCCTTCCGGTAGGCGACCTGCTCCAGCGCCCGGATGTCTTCCTCGAACACCGCGCGCGTGAGGCTGTCCCGGTTGGGGAAGTGACGGTAGAGCACGCCGGGGCTGACGTTCGCGGTCGTCGAGATCAGCGACATGGGTGCGGCGGGTCCGTGCTGGCTGAATACCGCGCGGGCCGCGGTCAGAATGGCGGCCCGGTTCTCCGCCGCCGCGGCGGGCCCCCTGTTGACGCGCCCGGGAGATCTCACGCCCACCACGGTACTACCGGAGATGGCGATCCGTTCGTCGGGCGGAGACGGCTCGGTTCGCCGACCGGCGCGAGGAAGTCCCGCCACGCCGTGTGGCACCCACACTCCGGTCGAAACCGGAGATCGGTCACCATCGAGGCCGATTCTCCCGACACTGGAGTAATGACCAATCCCCTGGAAGACCCGAACGAATTCCCCCTGTTCGCACCGCTCGACGCCGACGACACGGCCGAAGCCCTCGCCGAAGCGATCATCGCCGACGACGACAACTGGATCCGCGTGTTCGGCATCGAGGATTCGAGCGACTGAACTTCCGGTGACATCGCCGCCCGAGAAATGTTTGCTGATCGTTTCCTGACCATCGCGTGCCGAAGTCTGTTCCAATGAATTCATGTGCAGGTGGATGGCGTATTCAGGAGAGCCGATCCTCGTCGAGGATTTGCTGTTCAAACCCAAGCACTCGTTGATCGACCAGAGTCTGCATTCGACCATGGGCGCCACGACGACCAACGGTGACGGCTTCGGCATCGGCTGGTACGGCGAGGGCGCCGAACCGGCGCTGTTCAAAGGCACCGAGCCCGCGTGGAACGACCGGAACCTGCGGGAGATCGCCGGTCAGATCCGAACGCCGTTGTTCTTCGCGCACGTTCGCGCCTCGACGGGGTCCCCGGTGCAGCGCAGCAACTGCCACCCCTTCCGACGCGGTCGCTGGCTCTGGATGCACAACGGCGCGCTGCGCGGATTCCATGACGTCCGGCGCGACCTGGTCACCGCGATCGATCCGGGATTGTTTCCCGATCTCGAGGGGTCGACCGATTCCGAGACCCTGTTCTATCTCGCGCTGACCTTCGGTCTCACCGACGATCCTCTCGCCGCGGTCGCACGCGCGGTCGGTTTCGTCGAGGACGTGGGTCGCGCCCACCAGGTGGAGAACCCGGTGCAGATGACCGTCGCGACCACCGACGGCGAATCCATGTGGATCTTCCGCTACTCGAGCGAGCGGCAGTCGAGATCGCTGTTCTTCTCCACCGAGATCGACAAACTTCGGGCTCTGCATCCGGAGGTGGAAGTGCTGTACCACCTCGGCGACGAGACCCGCTTCGTGGTGTCCGAACCGCTGCGCGACCTGCCAGGCGCGTGGAACGAGGTGCCGGAATCGTGTGCGGCACTTGTTCGCAACGGTGCCGACGAGCTGCGCGAATTCCAGCCCGTCTCGCCGGTCTGAGCGTCCGCGACGCGAATCAGTCGGCGTGCGTCGAGGATTCGGGACGCGAGCGGGTGTGGCGGTGAGTCGCCAGGTCTCGCAGGCGGATCCAGTCGACGGCGGGCGCCGAGATCCGTGTTCCGGGCCTGGTGCGCGGAACCCGAACCCGCAGGGCGTCGGGTTCGATGACACAGCGCACCGGGGTGTCGAGCATCAGTGATTCGCCGTCGACCCCGACCGGGATCTGCGCGGCGTCGGCGTCGACGACGACGTCGACCGCCGTCCGCTGCGTCAGTCCGCGACCGCGGGTGCGCCGGATCAGGCCGACGGCGTCGCGGGTATTGGCTACCGAGAGGGTCACCGCGCCGAGCACACCCCGGTCGAGGCGGTCACGGCGACTGAGTCCGGCGAGATCGCCGGTGCCGTAGGGATTGTTGCTGACCAGGATCGCCTGCGGTCCGTCGACCGTCGTGTCACCGATGTGTGCGACGAGCCGGGTCCCGGTGTGCCCGGCGAGCAGATCGGGGAGCAGCCGAAGTACCGTGGCCGTCTTGTCGTCGCGGTAGGCGGGGCTGCGCACGATTTCGGCGTACACCCCGAACGAGGCGTTGTTGACGAAGGGCAGCCCGTTGATCCTGCCGAGGTCCACCCGCATCTCCGCGCCGTCGCGCAGCGCGTCGAGGCCCGCCGCGGGGTCGGCGCGATCCAGACCGAGGTCCATCGCGAAGTGATTGCGCGTACCCGCGCTGATCACCAGGAACGGCAGGTGATGTTCGGCCGCGACGCCGGCGACGAGGGCCTGGGTGCCGTCACCGCCCGCGACCCCGAGCAGATCCGCGCCACGGGCGACGGCGTGCCGTGCCAGCTCGACCACGTCGACGACGCCCTCCAGCAGCACGACCTCCGCGCCGAGTTCTTCGGCTCTGCGCGCGAGATCGAATTTCGTGACCTTCCCGCCGCCGGAACGCGGATTCATGATCAGGAAGGGTTGTCGCGGCGCGGGGGCCGGGTATTCGGTGGCCGCCGTCGGCGGACCTCCGGCGCGAAGCGCCGCCCGCGCGCAGACGACGGCGACCAGGGCCGCCGCGCACGCGAGCACGACCACCCACAGCAGGTGCGCGCGTACGAACAGTACGAAGACCACGATCGGCGCCAGGACCGCGATAGCGAGCGAGATCCACCGCAGAACCCCGTGCCTGGTCAGGAACCAGTACAGCGCCGCCAGGGTGACAACGACGCCTCCGACGCCGGTGACGAGCAGCCCGATCGTGCCGATCAGCCCGGCGAAGAGCACCGGCACCGCGGCGGCCACGGCGGCGAACACGAACGCGGCGCGGGCCGACCAACATCGGGTCCGGCTGTCGGCGGCGTCGTTCACCGCTCCGCCCACCGGTCATCCGGCACGGGGTCGGTGGTTCGAATCGGTCGGCGGGCGCGGTTCTCGTGGCCCATGGTGTTCCTCGCTTCCGGTGGGCGTGGTCAATGTTCGGCCGCGCGGTCGGTTCGATGGTGGAATGCGTCCACGGCGGCCTCGACGGTGGGGAAGAAATGCGTCCCGTCGAATCGGTCGCCGACGCCGAAGCGGATCAGTTTGTCCTTGATCGGTCCTTTCATCTCGGCGAACGCCAGTCGAATCCCTTTGCCCTCCAGGTAGTTGTCGAGATCGACGAGTTCGTCGACGGCCGTGGTGTCCAGACCCGTGATCGGCTCGGCGGCGACGATCACCCATTCCACCGGTGACGAAGCCTTCGCGACGACCGAGCGCACGTATTCGTCGAAGATCTGACCGTTGGCGAAGAACAGCGGCGCGTCGAAGCGGATCAGCACCAGACCGGGAATTCGGTGCCCACCGGGATGGCGTTCGATGTCGTGGAAGCCGGGACGATCCGGTGTCGGGACCAGTTCGGTGCGGTAGGGCTGCCAGGCCCGCGCGACGACCGCGACGAACGACAGCCCGATCGCGACGAGAATCCCTTGCAGTACGCCTGCCAGCGCCACCCCGAGGAACGCCGCGATCGCGAGCGCGAATTCGACACCGCTCATGCGCCACAAGCGGACCATGCCGCGCACATCGATCAAGGCGGTCGCCGCGACGATCACGACCGCGGCGAGCGCCGCGTCCGGCAGGTAGGCCGTCAGTCCCGGGGCCAGCAGAACGAACAGCAGGACCGCGAGCGCGCCGACGACACCCGCCAATTGCGTATGGGCGCCGCTCTGTTCGGCGACCGGCGTTCGCGAGCCGCTCGCCGAGATCGGGAACCCGCCGAAGAGGCCGCCCGCCACATTGGCGACGCCGATGGCCTTCATCTCGGTGCTTCCGTCGACGTCTTCGCCGTGTCTGGAGGCGAACGTGCGCGACAGGACGCCACTGTCGGCGAAGGCGATCAGCGCGATGCCCACCGCGGGTCCGAGCAGATGTCCCACGTCGGACCAGTCGACGCCGCCGATCGACGGCAGCGGCAGACCTTCCGGTAGGGCTCCGACCATCCCGATATCGTCGGTGAGGCCCGCGGCCGCGGCGACCGCGATGGCACACGCGACCGCGACCAGTACGCCGGGCACCACGGGCAACCACAGCCGAAAGGCCACGATGATCGCGAGTGCCCCGACGCCGACGGTGGCCGCGATCGGGTCGATGCCGCCGTGGATCACCGCGCGGCCGATCTCGCCGATCTCGGCGAGCAGACCCGACGCGTCGACGGAGAGGCCGAGCAGTTTGGGAAGTTGTCCGACGACGACGATCAGCGCGATCGCGTTCAGGTATCCGAGCCGGATGGGTTTGGAGAGCAGTTCGGTGACGAATCCCAGGCGCAGGAATCCGCCGACCAGCAGAATGAGGCCGACGAGGACGGCGAGTACCCCGGCCAGCGCCAGTGCGCTGTCGGGATCGTCCACCGCGGCCAGCGGCAGCACCGCCGCCGCGATCAGCGGGGCCAGTGAGGAATCCGGGCCGAGCACCAGAATTCTCGACGGCCCGACCACCGCGTAGGCCAGCAGCGGCACGATGGTCGCGTAGAGCCCGGCGTAGGCGGGCAGCCCGGCCGCCTCCGCGTAGCCCATGCCCGCGGGGATCAACAGCGCGGTGAGAACGAGCCCCGCGGTCACGTCGGTCCGCAACCACTCCCGCCGATATCCCCGGGCCGTCACGATCCCGGGTAATCCGCCCACACTGTCCTTCCACGACACGGCGGATCTCAGTGCGCTCGTGCGCGCTGCGGGGTGACCGCGATCGGGGCGGGCAGGGGAGCGGGTGGCTCGCTCCGCAGTAGCCGTCGGCGGCGCAGCGCCTTCTCGGATTCGATGGCGATCGGGATGAGGAGCGACCAGCCCAGGCAGGCCAGCCATTGGCCGCCCGTCAGCGATGTCGTCATCAGCAGGTCCTGGAGGAAGCCGAGTTCGACCGCGAACACGGTGACAACGACCGGGACCGACAGAATCTTCAGCGCGCCGAGAATCGGTGCGGCGAAACCGGATTCGGGATCGCGGCGCATCGCCAGACCGCTGAGAACGGAACCGAGCGACAGCACGACGAACGCCGTCGTGATCGGTACCGAGGCCTCGGTGGTGCTCATGTCGCCGGGAGCGAGGAGCATCGCGGCGAGGGTGACGGCGAATTGCAGGATCCCGTAGGCCAGCCACTGGGTGAACGCGCGCCGATTGGCGATAGGCACGGCCGGATCGCGCGGTGGTTTGCTCATGAGATTCGGTGGCGGCGGATCCATCATGATCACGGCCACCGGGAACAGCGTGATGAAGAAATGCTGGAACAGCACCATCAGCGGGGTGAGCGCGACACCGTCGTTGATATCGAAGACGCTCGCCGCGAGGAACAGCAGAACCAGCGAGAACAGTTTCGACATCTGGTAGCGGATATAGGAGACGATCTTCTCGTAGATGTTGCGGCCCAAGCGGATCGCGGTGATCAGGGTGCCGAAGTTGTCGTCGGTGAGCACCATCTTGCCCGCCTGTTTGGTGACTTCGCTGCCCGAACCCATCGCGACTCCGATATCGGCCTTCTTCAGCGCGGCGGCATCGTTGACGGCGTCACCGGTCATCGCCACCACCGCGCCGCCGCGCTGCATGACATCGGCCAGGCGCAGTTTGTCCTGCGGTGTCACCCGGCCGAACACATGCAGATTCGGCAGTGCCGCCGACAACTCCTCGTCGGTCATCGCCTGGAGTTCGGCGCCGCTGATCGCTCCGGGGCCCAACCCGAGTTCGGCCCCGATCGCCGACGCGGTGATCGCGTGGTCGCCGGTGATCATGCGGACGTCGATACCCGCTTCGCGCGCGGTGCGCACCGATTCGATCGCCTCGGGTCGCAGCGGGTCGATGATGCCGACCATGCCGACGAAGGTGAGGTCATCGACCAGGGACATGGGGTCGGCCTTCGCGGCCTCTTCCCGACCGTCGAGTCGCCGGGCGGCGAAGGCGAGCACGCGAAGTCCCTTCTCCGACATGGTCCGCATGGCCGCGGTCACCTCCTCGCGCACCTCGTCGATCGGGACCGCCCTTCGGCCCGGCAGGAAGGCTGTCGCGCATCGCGCCAGGACCATATCGGGCGCGCCCTTGACCAATTCGACGAATCGCGTGTCGCCGTCGACGCGCAGGTGGTGGAACGTCGCCATGAATTTGTACGCGGAGTCGAAGGGGACCGCCGCGACCCGGGGATAGGTCTGCCGGGTCAGCGGTGCGTCGACGCCGATCTTGGCCGCCAGCACCACCAGCGCGGCCTCGGTGGGGTCTCCGACGATCTCGCCGGAGTCGGAGACGGTGGCGTCGCTGTCGAGGCACAGACCGTAGGCGAGCAGCGTGAAATCCGGGGTGTCCGAACCCGCGACCCGGGTGATCTTCCCGGACTTGCGGTAACCCTCGCCGTCGACCGTGTACCACCGGCAGTGGAAGTACAGCGATCGCACGGTCATCTGGTTCATGGTCAAGGTGCCGGTCTTGTCCGAGTTGATCACGCTGGTCGCGCCGAGCGTCTCGACATCGGTGAGGTTCTTCACCACGGCTTTCGCGTCGGCGAGTTGCCGTGCGCCGTAGGCCAGCATCGCCTGGACGAAGGTCGGCAGTCCCGTCGGAATCGCCGAGACGCCCATCGAGATGCCGAGCAGCAGCAGCGTGGTCATATCGTCGCCGCGCAGCGCGCCGATCATCACGATGACGGCGACCGCCGTCCACGCGATGACCCCGAGCACCTTTGTCAGCGCGTCCAGTTCGCGTTGCAGCGGCGACGCCGCGGGCGCGACCGCCGACAGCATCGACGCGATCCGGCCCATCTCGGTGTTCATTCCGGTCTCGGTGACCACGATCGTCGCGGTGCCGCGGGTGACCGAAGTGTTCTGGTAGACCATGTCGGCGCGGTCGCCCAGCGCGGCGTCGGCCGCTTCGAGTGTGCCGGGATCCTTGGCGACGGGCGCGCTCTCACCGGTCAGTGCCGCCTCCTGGGTTTCCAGGGTGGCCGAGGTGATCAGTCTGCCGTCCGCGGGCACGATATCGCCGGATTCCAGCCGCACGATATCGCCCGGCACGAGCTGCACGGCGTCGAGTTGCGTGAGGTTTCCGTCGCGGATCACCCGCGCCTGCGGTGATTGCATCCTGGCGAGCGCGTCGACGCTGGCCCGCGCCTTGCGCTCCTGTCGCGTGCCGAGGACGACATTGAGGACGACGAGTACCGCGACCACGATCGCCGTCGGGACCTCGCCGATGACGACGCTGACGATCGCCACCACGATCAGCATCAGATTCATCAGGTCCTTCACCTGGCGCAGCGCGATGGACCACAGCGACGGCGTGGGCTCGGAAGCGATCTTGTTGGCTCCGTAGCGCAGCCGGAGTTCGGCCGCCCTGTCCGCGCTGAGTCCGGCCTGCGCGTCGGAGGACAGCGCGGACACGACGGATTCGACATCGCGCGCATGCCAATTCGTCGGTTCTCGGGTGGCGGTGTGCGTGGCGGCCATGACGCTGGTCCTTTCCCTCGCGCGGAACCTCAGTACGGCGTCGGAATCCAGTGCAGTGGTTGCAGGGGAGCCCGGTAGCCGTGCGCGCTCTGCCGTTTCGGCAGGACGACGTCGGGACGATCCAGCGGCTCGTAGGGGACCCGGCTCAGGAGATGGCTGATGATGTTGAGTCGTCCCCGCTTCTTATCGTCGTTGGTCGCGACGTACCACGGCGCCCAGCCGGTATCGGTGAGACGGAACATCTCGTCCCGCGCTCGAGCGTAGTCGTACCAGCGGCTGTAGGACTCGAGATCCAATTCCGACAGCTTCCAGATCTTGCGGGGGTCGTCGATGCGGCTCTGTAGGCGCAGGGTCTGTTGCTCCTCGCTGACCTCGAGCCAGTACTTGACCAGGATGACCCCCGAGTCGACGATCGCGCGCTCGACCGCGGGAATCAGCTGGAGGAAGTGCTGGGCCTGCTCGTCGGTGCAGAATCCCATCACCCGTTCGACACCCGCCCGGTTGTACCAGCTGCGGTCGAAGATGACGACCTCCCCGGCCGCGGGGAGATAGGACAGGTAGCGCTGCACGTACATCTGGGATTTCTCCCGTTCCGTCGGCGCGGGCAGCGCGACGACCCGGAAGACGCGTGGGCTGACCCGCGCGGTGATCGCCTTGATGACGCCGCCTTTCCCCGCGGTGTCGCGCCCCTCGAAGACGACGCAGATCCTCGCGCCGGAGGCTTTGACCCATTCCTGGAGCGCGACCAGTTCGGCGTGCAGCGGTCGCAGCAGGCGACGGTAGTCCTTGTTCTTCAACGGCGCGTCGCGCTGTCGCGTCCCCGGTTCGAACAGCTCGCCCGTATCCGCTCGGTGATGGGACTTCTTTCCCACGAAGGTCCTCTCAATTCGCTATCAAGGTGTCGGTGCCGTCGCGGGAATCCGGTTCGGCCAGGCGATCGCTGATGGATTGCCGCGCCGCCTTCTCGACGAGAAGTGGTACGAAATCATGGATTCGGACATCGGCGAAACGTTTGTGAACGGTACGCACGATGAGTTCGATATCCGCCGGGGGAAACGACGGGTACCGAGTGATGAGACGTTCGATGACTTGCTCGACCTGAAGCAATTCGTTATCGCCGGTCATAGATCTATCGTCTGCCCGTTGCGGAATATTCGTCAAGGCACGAATCGGATGCGAAATACGGGTGTCCGCGCGGAATTCGACCGCCCGTACCGTCACAGCGTCATGTCATTCGGCGGTCTTCGGTGATTTCGCATCCTTCGGTGGTCAGCCGTGAGACGACGTCGAAGACGTTCGACGGTCCGCCCGAATATAGTGCGTTGCGCTGTCGAACGGCGCCGTTGCCGCGCGTGAGTACCGTCGCCAAGGCGTCGTGGGTGAATTCGTCATCGCCGGATTCCTCGAGTGCCGAGCGGATATGGGCGAACAGTTCGGCGATCGATCCGGAACCCGGTACCGGATGCCGTGTGGCCGTGTGGAATTGCGGACCGGACAGACCGTCGCGGGCGGCGTTGCGGCAGGCCGACCGTAGGCGGTCCTGGTCGATCACCGGTGCGGGTCGACCGCTCTCGACGGCGGCCACCGAGGTGACGACCAGCGCCCGGACCAGGCTCGCGAGCAAGGTGGTTTCTCCCACCGTGGCGGGGACGTCGCTGATCCTGATCTCGATCGTCGGCAGATGCGCCGACAGTCGCACGTCCCAATAGACCATCGCGGAGTCGAGGATCCGGCCGTCCTCGACGAGTTTCGCGACGATGTCGTCGTAGTGGGCGGCCGACCGGAAATACGGTGGGGGTCCGGCGCTCGGCCATCGCGCCCACAGCAGGTGACGCCAGCTGGCATAGCCGGTGTCGGCGCCCTCGGCGATAGGGGAATTCGCGGTCAGCGCCAACAGTGCGGGCAGCCAGGGGCGGAGATGGTTGCTGACCTGTACCGCCAGGTCGCGGTCGGGAACGCACACGTGGACGTGGCAACCGCAGATCACCTGCTCGGCCAGGGAGCCGAAACGCTCGGCCATGCGCTGGTATCTCGGTGTGTCGGTCATGGAGCCGCCCGGCGGTCCCCAGATCGGAACCCCGACCGCCAGAGGTCGGGAGCCCGACCGTGTGGCTGCCGCCACGGCCGAGAGCCGCGCCCGCCGGAGTTCTCGGTGCACCTCCGGAATGTTCGCGCACACCGGCGTGCAGGTTTCGACCTGGCACCGGGAGAGCTCCAGTTGCAGTTCGACACCGCAGGCGCAGGCCGCCACCGCGGCATTGGTGAGCGAGGGCAGGCCGGTGGCCGGATCGACCAGGACGAACTCCTCCTCCACGCCGACCGTGAAAGGACGGACAACGTTGCCGTGCAGCGGATCACGTGGATCTATCGACACCGTGGACGCCACGACCACCTCCTTGCCCTCGGACGAGGAATCAGCGTTCGGGCTGCCATGTCGTGACCGCCCAGGTGACCACCACGCTCAGTGCGATGATCACCATCGACCAGGCCGGGTAGTAGGGCAGGGACAGGAAATTCGCGATGATCACCAATGCCGCGATCCCCAGCGCGGCGTATCGGCCCCATGTCCTTCCGAACATCAATCCGAGCGCGCAGATCAGTGCCACCACGCCGAGAACCAGATGGATCCAGCCCCAGGTCGTGGTGTCGAACCGGTAGACGTAGTCGATACCGGCGACGTAGAACTCGTCGTCGACGAGTGCGGAGATGCCTTCCAGGATGGAGACCGCCCCGAGGATCAGCAGCATGAACGCGGCCGTGATGGATATGCCCGCCGCGACGCTCTGCTGCTGGAAGGGTTCCGCCTCGGGAACGACATCGTCGACACCGGAAGTGTGGTCGGTCATGTTCGACTCCTCGCCGATTCCGAATATGGGTTCACTGGAATTGATGGCGCCGACCATCTGTATTACGCCGTGGGTCGCGGCGTTTCGGGATAATTCGAGTGGACGGTTTCCTTGCCATTTCTCCATGAGGATTCGCAATCCTATCCGGTGTGCCCGTCGTCGCGGAAGCGATCGTATCGATTCGTATTCATTCGGGACGTGCTACCGGAAATCGCATGCAAGGGTTCCGCAACCGGGGGATCGGATGCTGCATTCCAGTGGTCTGTCGAAGTGATCGAAGTTTACCGGAAAATTGCCCGGTAAAAAAGACCGGTCGGTGTCCGGCTCGAGCCTATGCGAGGTCGGGGATACCGGGATCGACATGGCGTTTCGAATTCATCACGGCGGGCGGCGCCCGGTCGGACCACGGTGCCGAGCCGATGTCGGCCTCACCGGGCTCCCGGGCCGGAGTCGTTGTCGGCGATGACCCGGTGCGGGAGAAACGTCGCGGCGAGAAAACCGGCGAGACCGACACCGGCCAGTGTGACCATCGCGTCGGCGTAGGCGTGGCCGGTGAGATTCGCGACGAGGATGGTGCCCGCCACGGCGGTGCCCAGCGACGAGCCCAGATTCGACGCGCTGCGCGACAGGCCGGAGATCTCGCCCTGCTCGTCCTCGCCGAAGCTGGACTGCACCACGGTGACCGACGGGGTGAGCATGAGTCCGAGTCCGAGTCCGATCAGCAGTAGTCCCGGTGCGAATGCCCATGGCGACAGCGAACGGTCGGCCAGCGTCAGCAGTATCGCGACGCCGAGAATGCCGACGAGGAAGCCGGTGCGGATCAGGGTCCGCTGGGGATGTCGGCGTGCCAGACGTGCGGCGGCCAGCGAGGTCGTGAGCAGTCCCAACGTCGCGGCGGTGAAGATCACGCCGGTTTCGACGGCGTTGTACCCGCGCACGACCTGGAGGTAAGCGGCCACCACGAACGATGTCCCCATCAGCAGAAGCCATTGGGCCAGCTGGGTGACCAGGCCCAGGTTCGCGACGCGGTCGGTGAACATCCTCGTGGCGATGAGCGGTTCGCGCCCGGCCCGCTCCCGCGCGCGGATATGCCCCACGAAGCACGCCAGGACCACCGCGCCGAACGCGATCGTGGCGACCATGAGTCGAATATCGTTGTCGGCGAGCTGAATACCCAGCACGACGAGTGTCAGCCCCACCGCCGACAGTATGGCGCCCATGACGTCGAAAGGGCGGGTGGGGTCCGGTGGCAGCGGGTCATCGACGCGGCGGCCGAGTACGGCGATGCACAGTACGACGAGCGCCTGGAAAAGGAAGGCCGCCCGCCAGCTCAGCGCCGTGGTGATCAGTCCGCCGATCAGTGGTCCCGCCGCCGCGCCGATACCGCCCATGGCCATGATGACGCCGAATGCTCGTGCTCGGGAAGCTGTTTCGGTGAAGAGCAGCGTTGTCAGAATGTAGACCGGTGGGATGAGCAGTGCGGTCCCGACACCCTCGAGTATCGAATTGCCGAGGATCAGGATGCCGAGTCCGGGCGCCGCCGCGCTCAACAGGGCGCCGATACCGTAGATCAGCAGACCCGCCTGGAAGCAACGCCTGCGACCGTATCGGTCGGTGAGTTTGCCGCCCGGGATCATCAGCGCGGCCATGACCAGCAGGAAGATCGTGATCGCCACCTGGACGCCCTGCACGGTGGTGTCCAGGTCGGCGCTGATGTCGTTGATCATCACATTCATGTTCGAGCCCGCGAAGCTACAGATGAACTGTGCGAGCGCGAGCGGAACGAGCACCCCGCGCGGGGCGCTCGTCGCCGCGGAACCGGTCGGCGGTGCCATCGGATCAGTCGGTCGACGGCGCGGAGGCGGCCTCGGCGCGATCGAGTTCGTCGTCCAGGGCGATGGCGGCGGCCACCAGCGCCAGGTGGGTGAATGCCTGGGGGAAGTTGCCCAGTTGCTCACCGGAGGGGCCGATCTCCTCGGCGAAGAGTCCGACATGGTTGGCGTAGGTGAGCATTTTGTCGAAGGCATAGCGGGCCTGCTGTAATCGTCCGGCGCGGGCGAGCGCTTCCACGTAGAGGAAACTGCACAGGTTGAAGGTGCCCTCCACCCCTTCCAAGCCGTCGGGGGAGGCCTCGGGGTCGTATCGGTAGACCAGGCTGTCGCTGACCAGTTCGTCGTCCATCGCGTCGAGAGTGCTCAGCCACATCGGATCGGTCGGCGACAGGAAACCCATGCGCGGCATGAGCAGCAGCGAGGCGTCGAGCACGTCGGTCGCGTAGTGCTGGACGAAGGCCTGCCGTTTCGCGCTCCAGCCCCTGTCGAGTATCTGTTCGAATACCGCGTCTCGTTCGCGCGTCCACCGGGTGATGTCGGCCGGGCGGGCGTTCGCGGTGGCCAGGCGGATACCGCGTTCGAACGCCACCCACGTCATGAGCCTGCTGTAGGTGAATTCCTGCTTGCCGCCGCGCGTTTCCCAGATGCCCTCGTCGGGACGGTCCCAATTGTCGGCGAGCCAGTCGGTCAGGCCCGCGAAGGTCCGCCACCCCGCGATGCCGCCGATATCGGAGGCCAATGCCAGGGCGTCGGCCGCCTCACCGTAGATGTCGAGCTGGATCTGGTCGGCCGCGCCGTTGCCGACCCGCACCGGCGCCGATCCCCGGTACCCCTCCAGATGGTCGAGGATCTCCTCTTCCAGATGCGGGTCGCCGTCGATGCGATACATGATCTGTAGCGGCTCGCCGGACGCCGCGCCCCCGGCTTCCAAACGGTCGCGCAGCCAGCGGCGGAACGCGAAGGCCTCCTCGGTGAAACCGAGATCGATCAGCGCCCGCACCGACAGCGAGGCGTCGCGGATCCAGGTGTAGCGGTAGTCCCAGTTGCGTTCGCCGCCCAGTTGCTCGGGCAACCCCATGGTGGCCGCGGCGATCGGTGCCCCGGTGGGGGCGTAGGTGAGCAGTTTGAGCGTGATCGCCGAACGGTTGACCATGTCGCGCCAGCGCCCGCGATAGGTGGACGAGCGCAGCCAGGTCTGCCAGAAGGCGCGGCACCGCTCGAATTCCTCGGTGACCGCCTCGGTCGTCGGTCCGGCGTCGACCGGACCACCGCTCGCCGTGGTGGTCAGCACGACGACCGCGATCTCGCCCGCCGACAGCGTGAACAGGGCGGTCATGTCGTCGCCGTCCGGCTCGAGGGTGACGGCGTCGGTCACCTGGAGGTGTAGATCGGCCTCGGGGGAGCGGAATACGGCGGTGTGGTCGTCGGCGCGGTCCACGGTGTGGGTGGCGCGTCCGTAGTCGAACCTCGGACGGCACGCGAGGGCGAACGTCAGTGTTCCGCGCACCACGCGCACGACCCGGACCAGTCGGTGGCGATCGGTGGGTTCCCGGGCCGGGATCGGATCCATGAAGTCGGCGACCTCACCGACGCCGTCCGGGCCGGCGAAGCGGGTCACGAGGATCGCGGTATCCGAGAGGTAGAGCTGCCGGACCGTCACATGATTGGTGGTGGAATCGACCGCGATCCGGCAGTATCCGCCACGTTCGCTGTCCAGCAGCGAGGCGAAGACGCTCGGTGAGTCGAATCGCGGGGCACACCACCAGTCGATAGTGCCCGCCGAGGACACCAGCGCCGCCGTCTGGAGATCGCCGACGATACCGTGCTCGGCGATCGGTGGATACTCGCTCACGAGTACTCCTCTGTTCGGGAAGATCCGGCGACGGATTCAGACCGGCGCGGCCTGATCCGTCCGCACCCGGCTCGTCTCGGACCCCGTCGGCCGGAGCGGGCGCGGTGAGTCGGTTCCAGCGAAACATTCGGCGCGCGGCGCGGCGTCATCCGGAACGGGTGAATCTCGTGGTGGTGCGGGACCGGAGTGCTGTCCGGGCGGCAGGTCAGCCGCGTCGGTAGGGCGGGCGCCCCGCGGGGATCCGCGGCGGCGTCGGCGGCGTGTGCTCCGGTATCTCCCGCACGACCGGATCGTCGGCGAGGGTGAATCGGTGGCCGTGGTGGCCGAGCGTGACGGGGTCGCCCGCGAGCAGTCGGTAGGTGGCCTTGTCGGCGGTGACCTCGACCGAGATCCGGCTCTCGCGCCACAGAATGCGGAATGTCAGCTTGTCGAGCGCGGCGGGCAGTCTGGGCGCGAAGGTCGCGCCGTCGCGGTGCACGCGCATACCGCCGAATCCGGCGACGCAACTCAACCAGGTTCCCGCGAGCGAGGCGATATGCAGCCCGCCCGCGACATTGTCGTGCAGATCGTGCAGATCGGTGAGACCCGCCTCGACGAAATAGTCGTAGGCCAGATCCAGATGGCCCACCTCGGCCGCCATGATGGCCTGCGCGCTCGCCGAGAGGGAGGAGTCGCGCACGGTCAACCCTTCGTAGTACTCGAAGTTGCGGGCCTTCTGCTCGTCGGTGAACTCGTCGGGGCACAGGTACATGGCCAGCGTGAGATCGGCCTGTTTGACGACCTGCCTGCGGTAGAGGTCGAAGTACGGGTAGTGCAGCAACAGCGGATAGTGGTCGGCGGGTGTGGCCTCGAAATCCCACCGCGCGTGCCGGGTGAACCCTTCGGACTGCTCGTGGACCCGCAATTCCTCGTTGTAGGGCATCGCCATTTCCTCGGCGCATTCGCGCCAGCGGGCGATCTCGTCCGCGCCGACCCCGAGACGTTCGGCGAGATCAGTTCGCCGCGAACAGGTTTCGGCGGCCTCGCGCATGTTCTGCCTGGCCATCACATTGGTGTAGATGTTGTTGTCGGCCAGCGCGGAATACTCGTCGGGACCCGTCACGCCGTCGATCCGGAATGTCGCGTTGCTGTCGTGGTGGCCCAGGCTCGCCCACATCCGCGCCGTCTCGACCAGCAGTTCGGCGCCCGCCTCGGTCTCGAAATGCTCGTCGCCGGTCGCCGCCAGGTACCGGACGGTCGCGTGGGCGATATCGGCCGACACGTGCACGGCGGCGGTTCCGGCGGGCCAGTAGCCCGAACCTTCCTCGCCGTTGATCGAACGCCACGGGAACATGGCGCCGGACTGGCGCAGTTCGTGCGCGCGCCTGCGCGCCTGGTCGAGGGTCGAATGCCGCCAGCGCAGGGCATCGCGTGCCGCCATCGGCATCGTGTGGGTCAGCACGGGAAGGACGAATATCTCGGTGTCCCAGAACGAATGCCCGTCGTAGCCGGGGCCGGTCAGTCCCTTCGCCGGAATCGCGCGTGTCTCGCCGCGCGCGCCCGCCTGGAGGACATGGAACAACGCGAACCTGATCGCCTGCTGCATCTCGGGATCGCCGTCGATCTCGATATCGGCGTTGGCCCAGAATTTGTCCAGGTACGCGCGCTGACGCTCGAGCAGTTCGTCCCATCCGGTTTCCATACCGGCGGCGAGTGCGGCGTCGACCTGGGCGCGCAGCGCCGGTGTCGAACGCTGACTCGACCATCCGTAGCCGAGATATTTGGTCAGGCGCAGACGATCGCCCTTGGCCACATCCACCGCGAGAGTCAGCCGCGCGAGATCGTCCTCGGCGTGGATATCGCAGCGCGGGGTGCGGTGCGCCTCGAGTTCGTGGTCCATACCCGCCGCCATACGCAGGCCGGAGGCGGCGGTGTGGTGCGCCAGCAGCGCCGAATAGTTCCGCGTCACAGCGAGATCGGCGATCAGCGGCCGATCGAGCGCGGCGGCCAGCCGGGGGTCGCGGCCGGGGGCCGCGATCGGTTCGTTGGTGAGCAGATCCGATTGGAGGACCAGATCCAGATCGTCGTCGAGCGGTTCCACCTCGTAGCGGATGACCGCGAGTGCGCGCTCGGTGAACGACACCAGTCGTTCGCTGCGGATGCGCACCCGCCGTCCGGTCGGTGAGGTCCACACGGTGTTGCGGCGCAGCGTGCCGGATCGGAAGTCGAGCACCCGGTCGTGCTCGGCGGTCTCGCCGTAGCGGACATCCACCGGCTCGTCCTCGACGAAGAGCCGGATGATCTTGCCGTTGGTGACATTGACCAGCGATTGGGCGTGCTCGGGATACCCGTATCCGGACTCCGCGTGCGGGAACTGCCGCTTCTCGTAGAACCCGTTGAGGTAGGTGCCCGGTGTGTCGACCGGTTCGCCCTCCTCTAGCCCGCCGCGCAATCCGATATGGCCGTTGGACAGGGCGAAGATCGACTCCGTGCGTGGCAGCGCGGTCAGATCGAGCCCGCGCCAACGCAATTGCCAATCGTCGATCTCGAATCCCTGGCTGTGCGCGCTCATCGGGTCGCCCGCAAACTCGACAGGTCGGGAATCACGATATCCGCGCCCACCTCGAGCAGTGCCCGCGCGTGTTCGGAATCGCGCACGCGGTCGACCCCGACGACATAGCCGAACCGACCGGCGCGGCCCGCGCGCACCCCCGAGATGGCGTCCTCGAACACCGCGGCGTGCTCGGGTCGAACCCCGAGCTGCTCGGCGGCCGCGAGGAAGGAATCCGGCTCGGGTTTGCCGCGCAGCCCGCGGGCGGCGATCGTCGCGCCGTCCACGCGGACATCGACGAATCGGTCGAGCCCGGTCGCGGCGAGGACCGCCTCGGCGTTCGTCGACGATGTCACCACACCGACTCGCAGCCCCTGATCACGAACCGCGCGGACGTAGGCCACCGATCCCGGATACGCCTGTACCCCTTCGTTCTCGATGATCGCGAGCAACACCTGGTTCTTGCGGTTTCCCAACCCGTACACGGTCAGCGCGTCGGCCGGGTCGCCGGGATCGCCGGGATCGCCGTCCGGCAGGGTGATGTCGCGCGATACCAGGAAGGCGCGCACACCTTCCTGGCGGGGGCGACCGTCCACGTACTCCAGGTAGTCGCGCTCGTCGAACGGCCGTTCATCCGGCCCCGCGTGGTCGGCCAGATAACTGTCGAAGACCTGCTTCCACGCGCGCCGATGTAGTACGGCAGTACTGGTCAGCACCCCGTCGAGATCGAACAGCACCGCTGTCACCGAATCCGGCAATCCCATCACCACGCCGATACCCCCGTCACCACGGAAACGACCATGTCACCGCGATACCCGAAACTCCGAAGTCCAACCCCTGCACCGCCATCCGGCCACGGTGGATACGGTGGCGCCTCATTCGAGGTGGCGCTCGCGGTGACGGTGGCTCGTGTCGCAGAGCGGATAGTTCTTCGACCGGCGGCACAGGCAGATCGCGACCATGAATCGGTCGCAGTGGATGGTGCGACCGTCGGCGGTGACCAGGTCGATCGGGCCTTCGACGAGGGCGGGGCCGTCGTCGGTGAAGGTCATTCGTGGGGGATCATCGCCGGATGCGGTCACCACGGATCACCACCAGATCCTCGGTGTCGTCGCTCGGGTCGATGCGTTCGGTTTCGGTCAACCAGGCCGCGCGGGCCCGCAGTACCGGTCCGAACGGAACGGTCGCGCGGGCGACGACCGCGGCCTTCAATCCGTGTTCGCGCAGGGTGTCCAGGGTGCGGCCGGGATCGGACAGGGCCGAATGCACGATCAGGGCGGTGCCGCGTGGGGCGAGCGCGGCGGGGACGAGGTCGCAGAGCCGGTCCAGGATCGCGCGTCCGTCCGCGCCGGCGTCCCAGGCGCGGGCCCGGCCGACGGCGGTGTCGTTCGGCGCGGGGACATACGGAGGGTTCGCGACGACGAGGTCGTAGTGGTGGTGTCCGAATACCGAGGCGAAGTCTCCACAGTGGACTTCGGCGGCGACGCCGCGCAGGCGCAGGTTGAGCCAGGCGGCCGCGGCGGCTCGGCGGGAGATGTCGACGGCGGTGACCGTCGCGGCGCCGATGCGGGCGGCGGCGATGGCGAGTGCGCCGGTGCCGGTGAAGACGTCGAGTGCGTGCGCGCCGCGTGGGATTCCGGCTTCGACCAGGGCGCGGGCGAGCAGCCAGGTGTCGGCCTGTGGTGGGTAGACCCCCGGCGGACGAAGCAGGACTCGGTGCGGGATTCGCAGCGGGTTATGCATCGGCCGCCCCTTCACGCAGCGAGCTGCGACCGGCTCGCCAAGCATCCAGCATATATTCGGCAAACCGATCCTCGAGCAGATTCGTCACCTGGATGCCGAATACCATCGCGGCGCGTTGCTCCGGTTCCTGCACCAGCAGGTCGGCGATGACGCCGTGGCGCATCACCTGTTCGTGGACGGCGTCGGCTTCGACGTGCTCGGTGTAGAAACGGATGCACGCGGGGTCGGCGTCGAATCGACGCAGGGTGTCCACCATGCGCCGAGCTCCCGGCGGCGAGGTGATCTCGACCGCGGCCAGATGCCCGACCAGGGCGCCGCGATGGCGGCGATGCAGGCCGAACAGCGACATCATGTCGACCAGCGCGAGCATCGGCGCGCCGACCACATCGAGGTAGTGCAGATAGTCGGGGTTCAGACCCGCGCCCGCCAGCAGATCGGCGTACAGCTGCGCGTGGACGCGGTCGCCGCGCCCGCCGCCGAACTCGTCGAATTCCACCGCGACCAGCGAGGCCTTGGCCTGCCCGCGCAATCGCGGGATCATCCACGCGTAGGGATCGGCCTCTTTGTGGTGGTAGATCGACCGGTGCAGGAAATATTCGCGGACCTGCCACCAGTGACCTTCGTCGAGCAGGTAGGCGCCGGTCCCGGAAGGCTCGTCGGGGACGACCAGCAAACGTTCGAGTTCGGTGTCCAGATCGTCACCGCCGGGGACGGCCTCGCGCAGGGCGTCGAGGAACACCCGCTCCATCTCCGCGCGCAGCGTCAGCAGCCCCGGATCCCATTCCCACCCGGGATCGACCTCGGGAAATCCCTGGTAGTGCAACTCGTAACAGGTGTGCAGCGCCAAGTGCAGGTCATCGCCGAAAGGGTCGACCGAACCGAGCCCGGGCAGCGGGGAACCCGGTGACCGGCCGAGCGCATCGATGACGGCGCCGGACAGTTCGCCCCGCTGGGCGAATCGCGTTCGTGTCGGAGGAACGGCGATCGTCATGGCACATCCCTGCGGTTCGAAGTTGATCAAGGTTTCTGCGTGATACCCCGGGCACTCATCGCGAAACCGCGGTAAGGGTGCCGTACCTCACGCTGTCGCCGCTTTACGGTTCGTCGGCGATTCGGCGAGGGCCTGTTCGCGCAGGCCGCTCAGGACGCGGTTGAGGATCCGTGAGACCTGCATCTGGGAGACGCCGATGCGCTCGGCGATCTGGGCCTGGGTGAGTTGGTCGAAGAATCGCCACGCGAGGATCTGACGCTCGTGTTCGGGAAGGGCGGCGAGCAGCGGACGTACCGCCATGCGGTCCTCGATGAGCCGGTAGGAGGGCTCGTGTGCGCCGAGGGTGTCCAGGACGCTGGCGGCGGAGACGTCGTCGTCCTGGCCTCCGGTGTTGTCGAGCGAGTTGGCGCGGTAGGCGTTGCGGGCGATCAATGCCCGGGTGACCTCGGTGACCTCGACGTCGAGTTCGGCGGCGATCTCGCGGGCGGTGGGACCGCGGCCGAGGCGTTGGGTGAGGGTCTCGGTGACCGGCCCGAGCCGCTGCTGGAGTTCCTTGGTCGCGCGGGGGACACGGACGGACCAGGTGTGGTCGCGGAAGTAGCGACGGACTTCGCCCATGATCGTGGGGATGGCGAAAGACAGGAACGACGCGCCGTGCGCGGTGTCGTAGCGGTCGACGGCGAGGACCAGTCCGACGCGGGCGATCTGGAGCAGATCGTCGAGTGCTTCGCCGCGGTTGTTGAACTTGCGGGCGATGTTCGCGGCCAGCGGGAGGCACAGGTCGATGATGTGGGCGCGGGTCCGCGCGTGCTCGGGATCGGTGGGGTCGAGTGCCGCCAGTTTGTCGAACCAGGGCTCGATATTGTCGTAGCTGTCACCGACGGACCGGGAGGTCCGGGGGTGTTCGGTGTCGTTCGTGGAGGCAGTCATCAGGGCGTTCCTCGTTTCCACCGCGGGGGTCGGGCTGGATCCCCGGCTACCCCGATCCCCGAGGATCAAACGGTGCGACCCGGTGAGATCTCGGCCACTCTCACCGGCCGATCGGGCCGTGTTTGGATCCGTGTTCGCGGGGGATACGAACCGCATGGCTGTGAAACCCACCAACTCCACCGGCCCCTCGCGTCTCGCCACCGGTGCGAGCTGGCTCCTCGGCTCGATCATCGCGTTGTCGAGCATCGGCGTCGGGCTGATGACCACCTCCGTGCTCGGGCCGGTCGTCGTCGCCTTCGGGATCACCGTCGGCCTCGCGATGGCGCTGGGTTTCCTGATCTGAGAAGAACCGCCCTCCGTCTCATCGATGGTCGCCGGACCGAGGTTTTTACGGTCTGCTGCGGTATTCGAGAAGAATAATCGCTGATCAGACGGATCGAATCGGAAATAGCCGATTAGTTGCTCTCTCAACGGGGTAGATCTCTGATGAGTGGGAGTACTGCCGACAACGCCCACTCTCCGGTGGAGTCGACACGGCCCATCCTGCTCGGGGGCGTGCGCGACTACCGCCTCGGCTCCGTCCGGCCATCCGGTCGGACGGAGCTGATCACTGCGTTTGCCGGGCCCGGGTCCGGGTATCGCCCTCTCGATCGAGAGGTGACGCGCAGGTGTGGCGACGCCGCTGCCGAACACCTCCCATGTCCAGGCATCGGAACGAAGGAGGTATCACGATGACGGACACCGAGAATGTGCCGTCCGCGCAGTCCCGATCGGTCACCGAACTGGTCGAGGACGCGAGTGCTCAGATCACCGGACTGGTGCGTGACGAGATCCGGCTGGCCGGACTCGAAATGCGAACCAAGGGGCAACGTTTCGGACGCGGCGCGGGACTGGCAGGCGCCGGGGCGCTACTGGCCTGGTACGGCGGCGGCGCCCTCGTCGCCGCGGTCGTGCTCGCCCTGGCGCTCGCGGTGCCGGGCTGGGCCGCCGCGTCGATCGTCGGCGCGGTACTGCTCGTCGCGGGCGCGCTGCTGGCGTTGGCGGGCAAGAAAGACGTACAGCAGGCGAGTCCGCCAGTGCCCAGCGAGGCGATTGCAGGCGTCGAAGCAGACATCCGAACCGTCAAAGAGGGGAGAAACCAGTGAGTGACGAAACGCGTCCCGGCGGCATCCCGGCCGAGCAGGAGGCACTGCGGGCCGATCGCGATCACCTGCGGGAGGAACTGGGACAGACCGTCTCGGAGCTGACCGACAAACTCGACGTGCAGGCGCAGGCGAAGAAGAAACTGCACGGGGTGGCCGACGCCGCGCGCACGACGGCCGCCGACGCCGGACACAAGGCCGAAGAGCGCGCGCACCAGGCGGCGGAGCAGGCCAGGCAGCTGGCCGACAAGGTCGAGTCGGCGACACCGGAGCCCGTGGTCGAGCGGGGTCGGCAGGCCGCCGAGGTCGCCCGACGCCGACCGGTCCCCCTGGTCGCGGTCGCGGCGGTGGCGGGCGGACTGGCGGCCTGGTGGGTGCTGCGCGGGCGGCAACGATGAAAACCCTGTACAAACCGCTGGGAATGATCGTCGGTGTGCTCGGGGGCGTGATCGCCAACGCGGCCTTCAGCCGGGTGTGGCGCTCGGCGACCGGCGCGGATCACGCCCCCACCGCGACCGCGAAGGATTACGGATGGCGTGAGGTCCTGATCGCGGCCGCCGTGCAGGGCGCCATTTTCGGGCTGGTCAAAGCCGCCGTCGACCGGGCCGGCGCGGCCGGATATCAGTCCCTGACCGGTACCTGGCCGGAATAGGTCACACCCCCATCGGAAACCGCGCCGCACGCACCGCGTGTGGCGCGTGTGGCGCGTATCGCTCGTTTGAGTGGCGGTAGGCGGGGAATGTTCTCCCGGGCCGGTCCGGATCAGTGGTGACAGTCGGTGCGCACATGCGGCCCGTGCACGATCGGGCCTGCCGGATCGGAACGAGCGCACCGGCGGAGGAGACAGCATGACCAGCATTGCGGAAGTATCGAATTCGGTTGCGTCGGTGTCGGAACCGGAAATCGCCTCGGCTCGCGCCGCACGTCTTCGGCGGCGGCTGGAACGGCTCATCGGTATCGCGGCGACCGAGGGCAACGCGCTGGTCGCGCTGCGCAACGGGGACGAGATCTTTCCGGCGATGCTCGACGCCATCCGTTCGGCCGAGCACACCGTCGACATGATGACCTTCGTGTACTGGCAGGGCGATATCGCGCGGCAGTTCGCGCACGCGCTCGCCGAACGCGCTCGCGCGGGAATCCGGGTGCGACTGCTGTTGGACGGTTTCGGCAGCAGACTCATCGAGAAGGATCTGCTGGAGGATATGGATCAGGCAGGCGTGCAGGTCGCCTGGTTCCGTAAACCGCTGTATCTGTCGCCGCTCAAACAGAATCACCGCTGCCACCGCAAGGTGCTCGTCGTGGACGAGCGGGTGGCGTTCACCGGCGGCGTCGGCATCGCCGAGGAATGGAGCGGCAACGCGCAGGACGAAAACCACTGGCGCGACACCCACGTTCGGATCCAGGGCCCGGCCGTCGACGGTGTCGCCGCGGCCTTCGCGCAGAACTGGGCCGAATGCCACGACGACCTGTTCGACGACAACGACCGTTTCGCCGGTCACGAGAGCACGGGCGGAGCCGTCGTCCAGGTGGTGCGCGGTTCTGCGAGTTTCGGCTGGCAGGACATGCAGACGCTGTTGCGGGTCGTGATCGAATCGGCCGAACAGCGGTTCCGGTTGGCGACGGCCTACTTCTCCCCGGACGCCTATTTCGTCGAATTGCTGTGTGCCGCCGCGCGTCGGGGCGTGGAGGTCGAGATCCTGCTGCCGGGGCCGCATACGGATAAACGCGTCTGCCAACTGGCCGGTCAGAACTTCTACGAGGATCTGCTGGCCTGCGGTGTGCGCATCCTGCAATATCAGCCGACCATGATGCACGCCAAGATCATCACCGTCGACGGTATCGCCGCGCTCGTCGGATCGACCAATTTCAACCGGCGCTCCCTCGACCACGACGAGGAGATCATGCTGGCGGTACTCGACGAGGAATTCACCGCGACACTGGACGCGGATTTCGACGCCGACGCCGCGGTCAGCGAACCCATCGGTGAAGGACGCTGGAAGCGGCGTTCACTGATGCAGCGGGCGCGCGAAGCGGCCGTGGTGCCGATCCGCCGCTTCCTGTGAGGTGACTCGCGCGAACGCAGGTCGGCCGATCACTGTCGGTCGGCCTTCTCCGATCGCCAGGTCTCGGGGGTCTGTCCGGTCGCCATGAAAATGGTGCGACGCCCCACCTCGACGGCATTGTCGGCGAAGCGTTCGTAGTAGCGGCTGATGAGGGTGAGGTCGACGGCGGCGGAGATCCCCTCGGTCCACTCCGGGGCGAGAACGGCGGTCAGCAGGTCGTGTTGCAGGCCGTCCATGACATCGTCCTGGTCATCGAGTGCGGCCGCTTCGTGCGGATCACCGGAGCCGAGCACTTCGATGGCGCCGTCGGCGATGGTGACCGCGGCCGCGCCCATCCCCGCCACGATCGGGTGCACCGGCTCCGGGATAGCGGGGAGCGGGTGCCTGCGACGGGCTATATCGGCGATATGTCCGGTCAGGACGCCCATCCGGGTCAGATGTCCGGCGAGCTGGATCGCGGTGACCACCTGGCGCAATTCACCCGCGACGGGTGCCTGCAACGCCAGCAGCGACACGGCCGTCGTCTCGATCCGGTCGCGGAGCACGTCGAGATCGCCGCACAGATCCAGCGCCTGCTCGGCCAACCCGACATCGGCCGCGAGCAGGGCGTCGGTCGCGACGGCGACAGCGTCACGGTCGCGTCGACACATCACCTGTAGCTGCCCGGCGAGGTGATCGAGGTTGTCGTGGAACTCTGTCCGCATACCCCCTATCCTGCCCCTGCCTCGCAACGGGCGTCGGTCGCACCCGGGTCGCGGTGACGGCTCGGCCTCGCGAACCCCGATTCGCCGCTCGCGGGTGAGGGCGGACCGGGTCGTCGTGTGACGCGGAGTTCCGATCCGGCGGCGGTGCGCGACGATCACTCCCGCGGCGCTGGAATCGGTCGGAATTTATGTCGATCCGGGACGAATAAGACCTTGTGAGAGCCTGTTTCGAGGGTGCGAACGCCACCGGCTCCTACGGCTCGTCGCGTCGGTGCGGGCCGATAATTTCGTTGTTCGGATGATCGTCGCGCTGCGCACGGGCTCGTGTCCCGGTGGCAGTACGGAAGGTGCGCAATGACAGCGGTGGAAACAGCGACCGGTCCGGCCGCGGCGGTGACGGCCGCGGACCGACATCCCTTCGTCGCGAAGGTGCGCGAATACGCCGAGACGCGACTGCGGCCGCGAGCATTGGTGACCGACCGGGACGGCGTCGCGGAGCAGCGCGTCGGCGAACTCGCCGCTCTGGGTCTGCTCAATCACGCGGCCGCACCGGAATACGGCGGCGCGGGCGTGGACCGCGCCGTCGATCGTCGCGTGCACGAGATCATCGCGGGCGCCTGCTTCAACACGTGGCTGGTCTGGGCCCAGCACGCGTCGCTGTCGCAGCGGATGGTGGAGACCACGGCGGCAGGCGCGCCGGTCTCCGCGCTCGCCCGCCGGATTCTGCGCGGAGAACTTCTGCTCGGCGCGGGCGTGAGCGACGTGCGGCGCTTCCCCGACCACTACATCGCGGCGCGCGAGACCGAGGGCGGTTGGATATTCGACGGCACGGTGTCCTGGGTCAGCGGCTGGGGTCTGAACTCGGTGCTGACCATCGCCGCCGTGGACAAGGACACCGAGACCGTCGTCACCGCGCTCGTCCCGGTCGACGAACGTGTCAGCAGTCCGGGGCCGCTCGAACTGGGCGCCGTCGGCGGCAGCCGAACGGCGCGGGTCCGCCTAGAGGATGTCTTCGTACCCGACGAGAACGTGCTCACGAAGGAGACTTTGGAGCGAGCGCGTTTCGTCGATCTCGGGGTGGCGAGCGATGCCCGCTCGCACCATTTCGGTCTGGCCGAAACGGTACTGGGCGAACTCGAGTCGACAGGGCAACCCGAAGCCGCGGAAGTCGCCGCGATCTGGCGGCCGCGCATCGCTCGGATCCGTGCCACGGCCTACGCATTGACCGACGAGGCACGGGTGAACGGCGGCGGTCCGTACCGAATCGAGGAGCGCCTCGCCACCAAGGTCGCCAGCGGGGAAGCGCTGTCCGCCATCACCCGCGCCCTGCTCATCGCCAGGTCCGGCCGCGGACTCGCGGGCGACGACACCGCCCAATTGCACGCGCGCTCGGCCCTGTTCATCCTGGTCCAGGGCCAGACCCCCGACGTCCGCCGAGCCCAGCTCGCCCGACTGGCGAGCTGAACGCGGTCCCGTCTACGGTCTCCGGTTGATCTCGTCCAGCACCAGTTCGGCGATCGCGCCGCTCCCGGTGGGAGTCGGGTGCCGATCCGGTGTCGTGTCGGTGGAGTAGTTCCCTTCGAACCACCGGCTCTCCCGTGGCGCGCACGCCTCGTGCCCGGCGGCGGCATTGCGCACGTCGACGAACCGGGCGTTGTGCGCCAGGGCTCGGCCGCGCAGCACGTCGTCGATCCGGGCGAAGAAGTCGGCGACCCAGGCGGCGTCGTCCGGGCCGAAGGTGGCAGCGCAGCCGCAACCGTATCGCCCGTAGACGCCGCCGTGCCCGACCACCACGATCGTGGCGTTCGGAGCCTTCGCCCTGACGGCGATGAGGTCGGCTTCGATCCATCCGACGAGTTCGGCGAGTTTGCGGTCGACGCGGGCGCGCACGCCCGGGTCGAATCGGCATCGGGCGTCGATGCCCTGTTCCGCCGGGAAGCACGACGAGATCAGGTTCCACCAGTTCAGATCATTGCCGCCGATGCTGATCGTCACCAATGTCGTGCTCGGGCGCAACGCGGAGATCTGGGGTGCCCTGCGGTGCCGATTACCGTCGGAACTCGTGGTGACCTGCGCGGTGAGGAGCAGATTCTCCGACGTCGCGCCCGAGCAGGTCACATCGACGAAGGAGCCGGGGCTGATCATGTCGGCGATCCGGGCGGGATAGCCGGTCGCGCTGCGCCCACAACCGTCGAATCCGGAGCCGATCTCCTTGTCCGGCGCCGCCGCCCGGGAATCGCCGATCGCGACGTACTCGATGACGCGGTCGGTTCCGACGTACTCGATCGCCCCGTCCGTTCGTGGGCAACTGCTGACGATCAGCGCCAGCGCGGCGGTCATCAACCCGAATCCCGGAAGTAGTCGTCCGGCCGTTTCTCTCATGATCGGAACGCGTGTGTCTCGCCGTACCTGCTCGACCTGCCGCGGCTAGCCGATGGTCCCGATCGTGACGCGACGTTCGTCGCGGGCTGCCCGCGTCGTTACCGTGGCAGCGGGCGGTGTACCGAATCGGATATTTCTCATCGCGGTGTAGCAGGTCTTCCTCGAGATCGGACGCCCAGCGTAGAACGCGGGTGCGCTGTCCTGCGAGTCGACCATCCCGATCCGCTCCGGAGCGAGAGGTCGGCTCACACTGATTCCAACCGCGCACCCGCACCGGCGGTGTCTCACGGTCGGTCGGGCAGCGGAAAGCCCAGGGCGGCAGCGGCTTCGTGCGGCGTGGGCTGGGACCACCGGTCGACGATCGCGGCGTTGCTGGACAGCGATCGCGTTTCGGCGCGGTCCAGGTACAGGATTCCGTCGAGATGATCGGTCTCGTGCTGCACGATGCGCGCCGCCCATCCCTCGACGACCTCGTCCACGGCGCGGCCGGATTCATCGAGGGCGGTGAGGTGGACCGCCGCGTGCCGGGCGACGACCGCCTGCCATCCCGACACGCTCAAGCAACCTTCGAAGAAGCCGACGGTGGCGTCACCAGCGGGCGAATATGTCGGATTGACCAGCACCCGCAACGGCACGGCGCGCCGGTCCCGCGCGCTGCGAACCTCGTCGGACACCTGCGCGGAATCCTCGATCACGGCGATCCGCAACGGGACCCCGATCTGCGGCGCGGCCAGTCCGACTCCCGGCGCGGCGCGCATGGTGTCGCGCATGGCCGCGATCAGCCGGGCGAGAAGACCGTCGTCGAGTTGTCCGTCGAAGGGGACGGCGCGTCGGCGCAGCACCGGGTCGCCGGCCTGCACGATGGGCAACGGCCCGTCGTCGTCGAGGAGTCGCGTCACCAGGTCGACCAGCGAGATTGCCATGCCGACAGCATCGCAATCGGTCCGGTCGCCCCACACTCCGGGACGCCGTTCGCGGCCGACGAACCGGAACTCCGGGTTTCACCGGTCGAAATGTGGAATACCGGTACCGGGAGCACCACGATGATCCGACCTTGACGCCGCCTACGAAACCGAATCCGGAGGTTGATGATGTCGAAGATCCTGTTCGTAATGACCGGTGCCGACCACTGGACCCTGGCCGACGGAAGCAAACATCCGACGGGGTACTGGGCCGAGGAGGTGGTGGCGCCGTACCGGGCGTTCAAGGCCGCCGGGCACGAGATCGTGGTGGCGACACCGGCGGGGGTGGTGCCCACCGTCGACCTGGGCAGTCTCGAACCCGATGCCAACGGCGGCCCCGAGCGGGCGGAGGAGATCGCCGCGACGCTGCGGGCCGCCACCGAACTCGCCCACCCGATCCGCCTCGACGAGGTGATTCTCGGCGATTACGAGGCCGTCTACTACCCGGGCGGACACGGACCGATGGAAGATCTCGCCGTGGACACCACCTCCGGGGCGCTGCTCAGCGCCGCGCTGGCCTCGGGTACGCCGTTGGGTGTCGTCTGCCACGCGCCTGCCGCGCTGTTGGCGACCGTCGACGCCGAGGGACATTCGCCGTTCGCCGGGTATCGGGTCGCCGCGTTCACCAATGCCGAGGAGAAGCAGGCGGGTCTGGCGGACAAGGCGAAGTGGCTGCTTCAGGATCGGCTGGTCGCGATGGGGGTGCAGGTGCAGGAGGGCGAGCCGTGGGCGCCGAATGTCCAGGTCGACCGCAATCTCTTCACCGGACAGAATCCCGCGTCGTCGGCCCCGCTGGCAGCGCTGATGCTGCAATCGCTGCGCTGAGCCGAGGTTCGTCCGGGGTGCCGGAGGGCGGTGGCGCGGAATGACCGGCGCGGTCGCGGTGTTGCGGCAGACAGCACGCCGCGATCGCGTGCCGCATGTCCGACCTATCCGACGAGAGCGGTTCCCGCCGTCTCGTCGAGCCGACTCCCGCAGAGGATATGACGTTTATGACAACCGAAACCGCCACCCGGCCCGCCGACGCCTCCGGAACCTTCGCTCTCGGCGGTGACCTTCCGGTCAACCGGCTCGGCTACGGAGCCATGCAGATCACCGGACCCGGCGTGTGGGGCGATCCCGCCGATCCGGACGAGGCCGTGCGCGTCCTTCGCCGCGCGGTCGAACTGGGTGTGAATTTCATCGATACCGCCGATTCGTACGGTCCGTTCGTCAGCGAGAACCTGATCCGCCGGGCACTGCACCCGTACGCGGACGATCTGGTCATCGCGACCAAGGCGGGGTTGACGCGGTCGGGCCCGGGGGACTGGCGTCCGGTCGGACGGCCCGAATATCTGCGTCAACAACTGGAATTGAGCCTGCGCCACCTCGGCCTGGACCGGATCGACCTGTATCAGTTGCATCGGATCGACGCGAAGGTGCCTCTGGCCGACCAGATCGGCGCGCTGCTGGAATTCCAGCAGGAGGGCAAGATCCGGCATATCGGCCTGTCCGAGGTGAGCGTCGAACAGCTCGCGCAGGCACGCGAGATCGCGGAGATCGTGTCGGTGCAGAACCTGTACAACCTGGCCAACCGCCGTGCCGAGGACGTCTTGGACTACGCGGAGACGAACGGTATCGCCTTCATCCCGTGGTTCCCCATCGCGACCGGTGAACTGGCCCGTCCCGGCGGCCCGCTCGACACCTTCGCCAAGCAGCACGAGGCGACGCCGTCGCAGTTGGCGCTGGCCTGGCTGCTGCGCCGCTCACCGGTGCTGCTGCCCATTCCCGGCACCTCGTCGGTCGCCCACGTCGAGGAGAACACCGCGGCTGCCGCGATCACCCTCACCGACGAGCAATTCGCCGCCCTGGCCGACGCGGTCTGATCCGTCCGGACACCGAACCTGGAGGGAATGGCACGGTGCCATTCCCTCCAGGTGGCGGCGGGTCAGTCGGCGTCCTCGAGCGAGGTGATCCGGTGGTCGAGGCGATTCCCGGCCCGGCGCACATCGCCGCTGCGATGTTTGATCGGCCGAGTGTGGGTAGCCGTTGTGTGGCAAGCGCATTCGACTCTGGAGGACCGTCGGAATGGTTACCCGTACGCACTGGTCGACTCGCCGCGACCACGAAAGACATGATCGGGCCTCGTCCCGCTCGGTGCCCGCACCGCTGCTGCTCGGTGTGTGGATCCTGCTGATCGCGGCGGTGAGTATCGCACTGGCACTGCTCTGATCGCGGTTTTCCCGCGATAATCCCCGTGAGAACAAGTGATCCGCCCGGCAACGCTGTCGCGTCACCGGGCGGATCGCTTCCCCGTTTGCCGTGGACGCCGCCACGTCTCACGGCCGAGATCAGCATAGAAGGTCGCCCCGCGCGGCGCGTGACGCCACGCCGAAAGTGACTGTGTTTCACACCGTGTGGGCGTTTCCCTCGAGCGGACGTCGGCGGGGTGCGCGCATCGCGCGCGAACTCGCAGGGAGTGCAAGAACATTCGGAGCGCGTCGGTACGGTCGCGCGACGCGGGTTTCGGTCGCCGCGCGGCGGCGGCGTGTCGATCGGACCTGGCTTCCCCGCCGGACCCGCCGACCTGCTATCTTGAACGCCGTTCAAGTCTGTAGTGGAAGGTCGTCCATGGAGGGTGTCGAGAAGTCGCGCACGCGGCGGGCCCGGATTTCCGCGCGGGATATGGCGCAGATCGCCGTATTCGCCGCGCTGATCGCCGCGCTCGGTTTGCCGGGGGCGATCACGGTGGGTTTCAGCGGCGTCCCGATCACGGTACAGACCCTCGGCGTGATGCTGGCGGGGGCGGTGCTCGGCGCCAGGAAGGGCACCGCGGCCGCGGTCGTCTTCCTCGCGCTGACCATGATCGGACTGCCGCTGCTCTCCGGCGGCCGAACCGGCCTGACCGCGATGGCCGGACCCAGCGCGGGCTACCTGATCGGGTGGATTCCCGCCGCCTTCGTCATCGGTCTGCTCACCGAACGCATCCTGCCGAAGTATCCCGTCGCGCTGGGCGCGGCGATCAATATCCTCGGCGGAATCGTGGTGATCTACCTGTGCGGGACCATCGGACTGCTGTTGCGCACCGATCTGGGATTCCGCGAATCGATCACGACCAATTTCGCCTTCATCCCCGGCGACCTGGCGAAAGTTGCCGCGGCAACGGTAGTGGCCAAGGGAGTGCACCGCGCGTATCCGGGCCTGACCGGTGCCTGAGCCGCTGCTCGGCGGCACGGGTGATCGGCCCGCGATACTCGCGAACGGCCGGAGCTACACCTACCGGGAACTCGACCGCCTGATCGAGGACCACAACCGGGATCGCGACGCCCCGGTCGACGACGCCTCCGGTCTGGACCTGGCCGCCGCGTTGATCCGCGTCCTGGCCGCCGCGCGTCGCGGCGTCGCCGTGCTGGTGGAGGATCCCGAACACCGCCCGCGGCGGACCGAGATCCCCGAGTCCGCCTTCCTGCTCGTGGCGACATCCGGCTCGACCGGGACCCCCAAGCCACTGGCCAGGACGGCGGCCTCCTGGTACGACAGCTTCCCGGCGTTCACCGAGATCACCGGGGTGACCGAGGACGACCGGGTACTCGTGACCGGGCCGCTACACGCCACCATGCACCTGTTCGGCGCGTTGCACGCCCTGTGGTGCGGCGCGTGCGTCACCGACGATCCGGCCGTGGCCACCGTCGTGCACGCCGTCCCCGCCGTGCTGCGCGAGGTGGTGGCCGCCGCGCCCGGACTGCGGACCGCGATCGTCGCGGGGATCGCGCTCGACGGCGGCGCGATCGCGGCGGCGGACCGGGTTTCGATCGTCGAGTACTACGGATCGTCGGAAGTGTCGCTGGTGGCCGCGCGCCGCGTGCCCGACCCGCTGCGACTGCTCGACGGCGTCGAGGCGCGAATCCGCGATGGACTGCTGCACGTCCGGTCGCCGTACACGGTCATCGGCGCACCGGACTGGTATCCGGTCGGTGATCTGGCCGAACTGGGCGAGAACCGGGAACTGGTGGTGCGCGGACGCGGCGATTGCGCCATCAATGTCGGGGGCACGACGGTCCTCGCCGAGGACGTCGAGCGCGTGCTGGAATCGGTCGACGGCATCGTCGCCGTCGCGGTCATCGGCGCCCCGCACACGGTATTCGGTGAGATCGTCACCGCCGCCGTCGAACTGGACGACGAGGTGGACCTCGACCGTGTCCGCTCCGCCGCGCGGGCGCTGCTGACCAAGGAGGCGATGCCGCGACGCTGGCTGCCCGTGCCCACGCTGCCGCGCACGGCATCGGGCAAGGTCGCGCGGTCGCGGGTGCGGGAACTGCTCGGATGAACCCCGTCCTGATCGCGCCGTGGCGGACCCCGATCGGCAATGCCGGACACGGTTTCGCCGACCTGACGACCACCGACCTGGCCGCACCCGTCCTGCGCGCGGTCCTGTCGACCGTGCGCGCTGGTGGCGTCGACGCCGAGGTGGACGACGTCGTGCTCGGCAACTGCCTCGGTCCCGGCGGGGACCCCGCGCGCGTGGCCGCACTGCGGGCGGGGTTGGGTATCGGTGTGCCCGGTGTGACGGTCGATCGGCAATGCGGTTCCGGTCTGGACGCGGTGATGCAGGCGGTGCTGCGGGTTCGCGGCGGCGCCGACGACCTGATCCTGGCCGGTGGCGTGGAATCGGCGAGTACCGCGCCCTGGCGTTTCTGGCCGCCGGTCGCCGGAGCCGACCCCGTGCGCTACACCAGGGCTCCCTTCGCGCCGCCGGAATTCCCCGATCCCGATATGGGTGCGGCCGCCGACGAGTTGGCGCGGGTGCGCGGAATCGGCCGCGAACGGCAGGACGCCTACGCGGCCCGTTCGCACACGCTGGCCGCCGCGACGGATTTCTCCGCCGAGATCGTGCCGATCGGCGCGGTCACCCGCGACGAACGGATCCGCGCCGGGATGACGGTGGCCCGCCTGTCCAGACTGCGCCCGAGCTTCGGCGCGCAGGGCACGGCCACCGCCGGGAATTCGTGCGGCATCTCCGACGGCGCCGCCGCACTCGCCGTCACGAGTGCGGCGAGGGCGTCGGGAATGCCCGCGCTGCGCGTGCTCGGCTGCGCGGTCGCCGGATCCGACCCGGCGCTCCCCGGTCTCGGTCCGGTGCCCGCGATCCGGAAAGTGCTGCGCCGCAGCGGTCACGCTGTCTCCGATCTCGGCATCGTGGAGATCACCGAGGCCTTCGCCTCGGTCGTCCTCGCCGTCGCCGACGAACTCGGCCTGGACGAGACGACGATCTGCCCGCAGGGCGGCGCGATCGCGATGGGCCACCCGTGGGGCGCTTCCGGGGCGATCCTGCTGGTTCGCCTGGCGAGTCAGATGCTGTCCGCAGACGGTCCGGAACTCGGCCTGGCCGCGTGCGCGATCGGCGGCGGACAGGGGATCGCCGTGCTGGTGGAGCGGGTGTCGTGAGCGAGATCGTGTTCGAGGCGGTGAGTCACCGCTACGGCGAACGGCACGTCCTGCGCGATATCGATCTGCGCCTGAGCGAACGCCGCATCGGCGTCATCGGAGCGAACGGATCGGGCAAATCCACCCTCGCTCGGATGATCAACGGCCTGCTGACCCCGACCGCGGGCCGGGTCACGGTCGACGGCGTCGACGCGTCCAAGAAGGGCGCGCAGGTCAGGCGGAAGGTCGGATTCGTCTTCACCGACCCCGACACCCAGATCGTGATGCCGACGGTGGGGGAGGATCTCGCGTTCTCGCTGCGGCGCAGCGGGTCGAGCAAGGCGGAGATCGCCGCGCGGGTCCAGGAGATCCTCGAACGGTTCGGGCTCGAAGAGCACGCCGAACATCCCGCCCATCTGCTCTCGGGTGGGCAGAAGCAATTGCTGGCACTGGGCGCGGTACTCATCCGCAGGCCGTCGGTGATCGTCGCCGACGAACCGACCACCCTGCTCGATCTGCGCAACGCCCGCATCGTCGCGAACGCGCTCGACGCCGTCGATCAGCAGGTGATCGTGGTGACCCATCAACTGGCGCTGCTGGACACCTTCGAGCGCGTCGTTGTCGTCGACGAGGGCGCGGTGGTTTTCGACGGCACCCCCGAGGATGCCGTACCCGCCTATCGCGGGATCGTCGAATGATCGGCTACTACCAGCCGGGACGGTCGATCGTGCATCGGCTGCCCGCGGGCACGAAGCTGATACTGCTGATCGTCGCGATCGTGGCGAGCACGATATTCGTACGGACGCCGGTCCAGGCGCTGGCCGTCGGGGGCGGTGTCGCGGTGCTGTTCGCGGTCGCGGGCATCGGCTGGCGCGTCGCCGCGGCGCAATTGCGGCCGATGTTCTGGATGCTGGTGGTGATCGCGGTATTCCAGGTGCTGATCACCTCGTGGTCGCGGGCCGCGGTGGTGTGCGGCGTGCTGATCGTCTCGGTCGCGCTCGCGGCGCTGGTCACCCTCACCACGCGGGTGAGCGACATGCTCGACGCGGTGACACGCGCACTGGGTCCGCTGCGCCGATTCGGGGTCGACCCCGAACGCGTCGGACTCCTTCTCGCCCTGGCTATCCGGTGCGTTCCGTTGCTGAGCGGGATCGTGCACGACGTGGCACAGGCCCGGCGTGCCCGTGGACTCGAATGGTCGGTCACCGCGCTGGTCACCCCGGTACTGGTCCGCGCGTTGCGGACCGCCGACGCCATGGGCGACGCACTCGCCGCGAGAGGAGTCGACGATGACTGACCTGCTGACCGACCGTATCGCCGCGCGGGTCGCCCGCGATCCCGACGCGCTCGCCGTCGTCGCGGCCGCGGACAGCGTCGACTACGGACACTTCTGGTCGCGCGTCACGCGCTGCGCGGCGGGGCTGGACGGTATGCGCCGTGTCGCGGTGCTGCCGACCTCGGATATCGAATCGCTGGTCGTGGTCGCCGCGGCGATGCGCGCCGGGGTGAGCGTGGTGCTGCTGCACCGTCATCTGCTGCCGGAACAGCTCGCGCGCGTTGTCGCCGTCGCCGCACCGGGCGCGGTGGTCGCCGCGACCTCCCAGCACCGGCGGCTGCGCCGACTCGGCCGCGACGATGTGATCACCGCGTCCGATCTGGAGAGCGCGGGAACTTCCGGATCCGCGACGCCGGATTCCGAACTGCTGGTCGGTATCACCTCCGGCACCACCGGCGAGCCGAAACTGTTCGTCCGCGACCAGAAATCGTGGTCGGCGACGCTGGACCGCTCCGATCGGACCTTCGACATCGGCGCGGGTGACCGCGTTTCGGTGCCCGGCGTACTCGACCACACCCATTTCCTCTACGGGGCCCTGCACGCCCTCACCCGAGGCGCGGCCGTCGACCTGCGACCCGTGCTCACCGCGCTCGCCGACGAGGTGACGCACCTGTATTCCGTGCCCACGATCGCCTGGGACGTGGCCCGGTCCGGGATCGCCCCGGCTGCTGGCGTGCGGGAGGTGCTGTCCTCGGCGGCGCGCTGGCCGAAATCGGGTCGCGAGGCGCTGCGCCGTGTGCTGCCGAACGCGTCGCTCGTGCACTTCTACGGCGCTTCTGAACTGAGTTTCGTCTCCTACGACCGCGATCTGGGAGCCGACGACGAGAACGCGGCGGGCGAACTGTTCGACGGTGTCGACGCCCGGATCCGCGACGGGCTGGTACACGTCCGCAGCGATATGTTGTTCGACGGATACCTCACCGACGACGGAATCACCGGGGGTCCGGTCGACGGCTGGATGACGGTGGGCGACCGCGGCCTGGTCGACGGAAGACGGCTCACCCTGCTCGGCCGCGACAGCGAAATGCTCATCCGGGCGGGCCTGAATGTCGAACCGGCCGCGGTCGAAACGGCGCTGACCACACTCCCCGGCATCACCGACGCCGCGTGCATCGGTATACCCGACGCCCGCATGGGACAGGTCCCCGTCGCCGCCGTCGTGGTCGAGGACGCCGCGCCGAGTTCCGCCGAGATCTGGCGTCACCTGCGCGCGACGGTGCCGAGCCCGAGTATGCCGGTGCGCCTGGTGACGGTGCCGGAACTGCCACGGACACCGCGCGGAAAACTCGACCGGCGCGCGCTCGCGGAACTGCTCACCTCCGACTCGCGAACGGAACCGGGCGGCCGGGATTCGTGATCTGGCGACGGTAAGCCGGGGGCCGCAGTGCGCGGACCTCGCCCCGTCGATCTCACGGAAGATCCGCACGTGGTCGGGAGATTTCACAACCGCAGAATCGGCCGCACTGTGCGAACCCGATGGTCGAATCGTGGCTACCCCACGGTGTTCGGGCCTGTGATAGCGTCACGCCTGCCTACGACCGGTGACGCCTCAGCGTGGAGTGCGTCCGAATCCGGCTGTCGGTGTCGGCTGACCGTCGGGCTGGTCCGACTTCGCCCGTCGTGCCGCGAATTGTCCCCCGGGGGTGTCCACATGAGATCCACGCACGCGGCGGGCCGCGTTCGGACCGATCTCGCCGACCGCGCGCCCACCGTGCCGCTACGCCCCATCCCGTCGACGCCGTTGCATATTCTCGTCGTCGATCACGAAGTCACAGCGCGCGGAGATGTGGCGAAAGCGCTGACACGGCAGGGCCATACCGTACTCGAAGCCGATTCCGGCCGCGGCGCGATCGACCTCTGCGGCTCGTGTGATCTCATGATTCTCAACCTGGATCTGCCGGATATCGATGGCCTGCGACTGTGCCGGATCATCGGTACCGACCGGGGAATTCCGGTCATCGCCTCGGCCGAGCGACGGTGCGAAATGGATTGCGTGCTCGCGTTACAGGCCGGGGCCGACGACTACATCGATCGAAACTGCGGATCGCGGGAACTGGTCGCGCGTATCGACGCGCTGATGCGCAGAATGACCGCCGCGGGTCTGGTGAAACCCGCCGAGATCATCGACAAAGGACCGCTCCGCATCGATATCGGGGCCCGACGGGTCACGGTGCGAGGACGGTATGTCGAGTTGACGCGCAAGCAATTCGATCTGCTCGCGCTGTTGGCGCTCAACCACGGTGAGGTCGTCGCGCGCGGCGAGATCATGCACAAGGTCTGGGATGATTCCTGGTCCCGACGCACGGTGGACACCCACGTCAGCAGTCTGCGAGCGAAACTCGGTGCGAGTACGCGGATCGTCTCGGTGCGCGGGGTGGGTTTCCGTCTGGTGACCTCCGACGAGGTTCGCGCGGTCGCCGATCACGTGCCCGAACTCTCCGAATCCCGCACCGGCACTTGCTGATCGATACCGTATCGCCGGTGTGAGTCGGGGACCGAGGTCCGGGAGAACGGGTCATTCCGGTACGGGAATGGTCAGCAGCCCCAGGATCGCGCGGGCTTCCTCCGGGGTGGGCGTCGGCAGACTGCCGCGGCCGTGGATGAAGCCGATACCGAGATACACCATCGCACCCGCGCGCAGCCGCGCCTGTTCGGGGTCGAAACCCAGGTCGAGCATCGCCTGCCGCACCGTGTCGAAGATCTGCCGATCCATGGCGCGCACCGTCTCGGCCACCGTCTCGTCGGTGCGCGCCCATTCCCGGACGGTTGCTTCGGTGGCCCAGGTGCCCTGGTCGATGAGATTGGCCGCCATATTGGCGATGCGTTGTTCCACCGGGATCGATTCGATCGCGCCGAGTGCCCGGATGATCTCGCTCTGTCTGGCGCTCCAGCGGTGCGCCATGGCCGCCATGAGTTGGTCCATATCGTCGAAATGCCAGTAGAAACTGCCCTTCGTGACACCGAGTTCCTGGCACAACCGGGGAATCTTCACCGCCGAGACACCCTCGCGCGCAAGTAGTCCCAGCGCCCCGTCGACCCACGCCTCATAGGACAGCCGCGGTGCGCGGCCGCGCTGCTGCGCCGCCGCCTTGCGCGAGCGCCGTGGCTGCGGGGCCGCGTCGTCCGGGCTCGCGTCGTCGGCCGACGGGCTGTCGGCCGTCATCGGTGCGGCTGCGCTTCGGTGGGAATCACGTCTCGATGGTAGGGGAGCGGCGCGAATCGCCGACCGCGCGCGTCGATCCGTTCCGCCGCCTATCCATTCGATCAGGTACCGATCACCATACTTAATGGTATGGTCGGCGCTGCGGGGCGAGCGATGAGGCCGCCCGAGAGGGGTTCGACGATGAGGCAGCCGATCGGGCGGCGCGGTCTGCTACGGGGTATCGGTGCGGGCGTGCTCGGCTCGGCGCTGACACGGGGTTCGGCCGGGGCCGCCCCGATGCCACCGCCCGGTGTGGACAGCCCGCTGATATTCCATTCCCCGAAGGTCGAACCCTTCGTGGACGAACTCCCGCGCCTGCCGGTCGTGCGTGGCGATCGCCTCGACATCGTCGCGTCGTCGACAACGCACCGGTTCCACCGCGACCTGCCGGAATCACCGGCTCTCGGCTACAACGGGATGTCCTACCTCGGTCCCACCGTCGAACATCCGGCCGGTCGCCCCCTGCGCGTGCGTTTCACCAATCGGATGGGCGCGCATCCCTTCGCTGCCGATATGGACACCAGCCTGCACGGCGTGTCCGAACGGTTCCGGACCGAACCGCCCGCGTCGCTGCACCTGCACGGCGGGGTCACGCCACCGGACAGCGACGGGCACCCCGAACAACTCATCTTCCCCGGCGGGGGCATCGACCACGATTTCCCGCTCGCGCAGGACCCCGGACACCTCTGGTACCACGACCACGCCATGGGTATCACGCGGACCAACGTGTACGCCGGTCTGGCCGGAATGTTCCTGCTGCGCGACGAATTCGACTCCGGACAGCCCGGGAATCCACTCGGCCTGCCCGCGGGCGAATTCGAGATCCCACTCGTGCTCCAGGAGAAATTGTTCACCGCGGACGGGCGACAATCGATCCGCTCCACGTTCATCGTCCCCGAAGGCGGTTGGGAAGGTGGGGCGGTCGGCGACATCGGCCTGGTCAACGGAAAGATATGGCCGCGACTACCGGTGGCGCGCGGTCTGTACCGCTTCCGGGTGCTGAACGCCGCGTCGTTCAGCGTGTGGAATCTGTTCTTCGGCAACCGAATGCGGTTCTGGGTGATCGGCAACGAACACGGACTGCTCGACGCGCCGGTGCCGGTGGAGCAGCTGCGGCTCGCCCCCGGCGAACGCGTGGACATCCTCGTCGACTTCTCCGCTCTGGCCCCGGGCGAGTCGGTCGAACTGTGCAACGACGAGGCCCCGGTCTTCCAGGCCGCGATCCTCGGCGAGGTCGCCATGCCGGTGTTCTGCCGGTTCAGCGCCGAGGACCGTCGCGGGTTCACCGGTCCTGTCCCCGAGCGACTACGCGGAGGGACGGGTCGGCCCGCTCCGCTTCCGGCGCTCGACACCCCGACGGTGATACGCGAGGTCACGGTCAGCCAGCCCTACGAACTACGCAACCCGCCCGCGATCATGTCGCTGAACAACATCACCTTCGCGAGCCCCGATATCGAAATGCCGAAACAGGGCACCGTCGAGCAGTGGAACATCATCAACGTCACCCCGGATCCGCATCCGATCCACCTGCACCTGGTCACCTTCCGGATTCTGGGCCGGGTGCCGCTGCGCACGCTGGAGTATCAACTCGCGCACCCGCAACCGCCGGTCGGAGTGAAATGGGCTCCATCCCCGCGAGATTTCCTCGCGGGCCCGATGCTTGCGCCGCAACCGTGGGAAGCCGGATGGAAGGACATCGTGCGCGTCGACGGGGGCACCGTCACCAGCATCATCGTCCGCTTCCCGACCGCCGAGGAACTCGGCTTCGACCCCGACGCGACCTTCCCGCGCCTCGGCGCGGCACCGGTCGCGCACGGCCCGCACGATCACTCCGGCACGCACGCGGCCCACGGCGCCGAATCCACTGTCCTACAGGGATATGTCTGGCACTGTCACGTGCTCGATCACGAGGATCACGACATGATGCTGAAGTACCGGGTGGTGCGATGAGAGTCGAGCCGGTCGAAGACCACTTCCAGCGCATCCCGTACCGGCCCGCTGTCGACGGCAAGGTGGAAATCCACTCCGGCCTCAGTCGACACTACCCGACCCTGCACGGCAATCTCGTTCTACCCGAACGATATTCAGCACGCACGGCCGTGCTGATGGCGCATCCGGCGTCGAATTTCCTTTCGCACTTCCTGCTGCGTGCCTTCGCCTCGGCCGGAATCCCGATCATGGGGATGAACACCCGATACGCGGCCAACGAGGCAGCGCTGCTGATGGAGCGTGCCGCCGAGGATCTCGGCGCGGGTGTGCGATGGCTGCGCGAGACCCACGGATTCGAACGGGTGGTGCTGCTGGGATTCAGCGGCGGCGGCCCGCTGATGTCGTTCTACCAGTCCCAGGCGGAAAGCCCGACGATCGCCGCGACGCCCTCCGGTGACCCGGTCGATCTGGGCGACTTGATTCCCGCCGACGGGTTGATGCTGGTCGGGGCACACCCGGGACGTGCACGGGTACTGCGGAATTGGATCGACCCCGCGGTTGTCGACGAGAACGACCCGTACCGGACCGATCCCGCCCTCGACCTGTACGCCCCGGACCGGGAACTCCCACTGGCCGACGAATGGGTCGCCGAATACCGTGATGCGCAACTGCGACGGATCCGCCGCATCGACGCCTTCGCGCAGGACCAGCTGACCCGGTCGGCGGACCGGCCCGGCGCCGATCGCGCGTTCGTGGTGCATCGCACCGTCGCCGATCCTCGCTTCGTCGATATCACCATCGATCCGAGCGATCGTGAACCCGGCAGCCTCTACGGCGATCCGGAGGCCGCGAACTGGGCCGCGGGCGGGCTTGCCCGTTTCGTCACCGCGCGCAGTTGGCTGAGCACCTGGAGCGAGGACCACACCAACGCCGCCGCGCCCACCGATCTCGGCACCGTGACGACGCCGACCGTGGTGATGGCGCTGTGCGGCGACCAAGCGGCATTCGTGAGTGAATCCCGCGAAATGTTCGCCGCCAGTGCCGATCCGCACGGGGAACTGATCGAGATGCCCCTGCTGACCCACTACCTCGTCGATCAGCCGGACGGCGTCGCGAACATCATCGACCGTCTGCGGTCGTGGCTGGTCCGACGTCGGTTGACGGACTGAACCACCCGGCCCATCCGATCAGGAGAAATCAGATGTCCGTAGAACTCCCGCCCGTACGCGGCGGTATCGGCGATGAGCAGCCGGTGAGATGTCCGACTGCCTTCCGGTACTGGGAAGCGCGCGGCACGCCGGGCGTCGCGCGACTCGAGCGGATCTTCCGGGCGATCACCCGCCGCGAACTGTTCCCCACCGACGACCAGGCCGTGGCTTTGTGTGAGGACCTGTTCTCCGGCGACCCCGTCGCCGAGCGATTCGTCGCGGAGGTCATGCACGGCCCGATCGGCGCGCGCGCCGGGCGAACGATGCTGGAAACTGCGCTCACGCACGGAATCGACGCCGTCGACGACGTGCCCGAATCGATGCGGGTGCTGTTCGAGGAATTCGAGACCGTCCCCGAATGGGTGGTACCCGAACTGGTCGAGCAGGGCGCGGCGATCTGGCGGCGCTGGGGCACGATGCTGTTCGGTTTCGCCGGCGCGGAAACCCTGGAGATGTACACCGAGGCCGCCGTCGCGACACCGCTTTCGCTGGCGGGCGGATACGCCGGCGACAGCGCGCTGCGGCGGTTTCTGGAAACGACCCGCTTCTGGATGGATGTCTCCGAGCCCATGGCCCTGCTGACCGCCGGCTCGGCAGGACGTGCCACGGCATTGAAGGTGCGCGTCATGCACGTCTCCATCCGCGCGCGGGTCGCCGGGCATCCGGAATGGGATCTCGACCGATGGGGTCTGCCGATCAGCCAGACCTACCAGATGCTCACCCTGCTCGGAGGCAGCGTGACTCCCGGACTCGGTCTCTGGGCGCTCGGGTACCAGACCACCCCCTCGGAAATCCGTGCGCTGCTGCACTTTCAGAAGTACATGGGCTATCTGCTCGGCGTGCGGCTGCGCTGGTATCCCGAGACGGTTCTCGATTCGTTGCGGGTGCTGGCGATGACCATCGCGTCGCGTTCCTACGACGCCGGAGCGCAGGGCGCGGAACTGATCGAGTCCTACCCGGCGGCTTTCGCGCCTCGCGACGGCCATCGCGGTCTCACCAGACTGCGCGCGCTGTACAACTTCCGAATCAATTCGGTGTATTCCGCGATGTACATGGCACCGAGAACCCGCCGTCGCTACACGATGCCGCCCGCGTTCCCCTGGATCGTGATTCCGTTGCTGCGATTCCCGTTGATCACCGTCATGGAAATACTGCGCAGGACGTGTCCGCCTTTCGCCCGCGTCCACGAGAAGATCATGCTCCGGCATCGCGAGAACTGGTATCGAGCCCAGATGCAGGGCCGCGAAGCCGAATTCGACGCCAGTGGAGCACTACGCCGATGACCGAGGCAACTCCCCACCTGGTCCACCTACACCGAAAGCAGCCATGAGCACCGCAGAAATCGTCGAAGTCTGGAACGGCCCCGGCCGCCGCGATGGAGTCCTGACGCCGGTGGAACCCCGGCACAACGGATTTCATCCCTCACCGAGCAAACTCGCCTTCGAACACTGGTATTTCGACGCGCACCTCGACACCGGGCACGTGGTGATCGGATTCCTCACCAGGAGACGACCGGAGGATCTGCCGTTCGCCAGACCCTGGGTCGAGATGATGGTGTACGCACCGGACGGAACCCGTCGCCAAGTGTCCAAGCGCTACCCGAAATCGGCGACCGTATTCGCCACCGACGCCTGCGACGTACGAATCGGCGACAACCGCGCCCACACCGAATATCCGCCGGACGGTCTGCCGATCCACCACCTGCACATGGCAGAGGACGGAATCGTCTTCGACCTGCGATTCCACAACGAGACGCCCAGTTGGATGCCGGGCAAGGGCGAGACACGTTTCGGGGCCGAGAATTCGTTCGGGTGGATGGTCGGCGCACCGCGTGCCGCCGTGAGCGGCAGGATCGAACTCGACGGCACCGGGCACGAGGTCACCGGACGCGGATATCACGACCACAACTGGGGCGTCGGTGATATGAAGAAGATCATCGACCGGTGGCATTGGGGGCGTCTGTACGTCGAGGACTACTCACTGCTGTTCGCCTCGGTTCTGACCCAGCAGAGCCAGGGCGGACACGAGATCAGCCCGCTGATGCTCGCCCGCCACGGCGATATCGTGTTGTCCACGGGGGAGACGGTTCTCACCGAGGGCCCCGCGCGTTTCGATTCCGTCGCCGGTCGCACCTTCCCGGAATGGGTCGAACTCGAAGTGCCGGGCAGCGTCGAATTGCGCCTGGTGGTCGACAAGGTCATCCACGCCCACGATCTACTCGACGACGTCCCCGTTGTTCGCACGCGCCTGATCAAACCGCTGGCGCATCGGCTGGTCGGGCATCCCGGCTATTTCCGGTTCGAGTCGTCGTTCGAATTGACCGTGCATACCGACGCCGGTCCCGAGAAACGCAGCGGCTCCACATTGCACGAACTCGTCGCGCTGGCGTGAGACCCGCGGGCGGGCCTGCTCCCGAACACGGAGACAACCCATGACGAATAACAGGAACGCGCCGATCACGGACCCCTCCGAACCCGCCGCGAAATTCACCTACCTGAGCGGATTCGCCAACCAGCACCAGAGCGAGGCGATTCCGGGCGCACTACCGGCAGACCAGAATTCACCACAGCGCGCGCCGTTCGGCCTGTACGCCGAACAGCTCTCGGCGACCGCGTTCACCGAGCCGCGCGCGGTCAACCGGCGCAGCTGGGTCTACCGGATCAGACCGTCGGCGCGGCATCCGCTCTACACCAGGATCGACAACCGGACCTTTCGCAGCGCCCCGATTCTCGACGGCGCCGCCGACCCCAACAGGTTGCGATGGAATCCGCTTCCCGATTCGTGGCCCGGCGGCGATTTCCTCGACGGTATCTACACCATCGCGGCCAATGGCTCGGCATTGCAGCGTCAAGGTATCGCGGTGCACATGTACCACGCGACCGAGACCATGCGTTCGCGCTATTTCGGCGATGCCGACGGTGAACTGCTGCTCGTTCCCCAGCGCGGCGACCTGGTACTGCATACAGAATTCGGAAAACTGGCGGTGGGCCCCGGACAGTTCGCTGTGATAGGTCGCGCCGTACGATTCCGGGTCGAACTGTTCGGCGCACGAGCCGTCGGATACCTGTGCGAGAACTACGGTTCACCCTTCGATCTGCCGGAACTGGGCCCGATCGGCGCGAACGGCCTGGCCCACGCCCGTCACTTCCGCTACCCGGTCGCCGCCTACGAAGATCTCCGCGAAACGGTGCAGGTGGTGCAGAAATTCGGCGGCAACCTGTGGTCGGCCGAATACGACCACTCACCGCTGGATGTGGTGGCCTGGCACGGATCACACGCCGCCTACGTCTACGACTTCCGGCATTTCAACGCGATGGGAACGATCGGCTTCGACCACCCCGACCCGTCGATCTACACGGTGCTGACCTCGCATTCGGATACCCCGGGTCAGGCCAATGTCGATTTCGTCGCCTTCCCCGCGCGCTGGAACGTGTCCGAACATTCCTTCCGGCCACCGCATTTCCATCGCAATGTGATGACCGAGTTCATGGGACTGGTCGAGGGCGCGCACGATTCGAAAGCGGAGGGATTCGTGCCGGGCGGCGCGAGCCTGCACAACATGTGGGCCGCGCACGGACCGGATCGCGAGACCTTCGACAGAGCCGGGGCGGCGGAACTCGTGCCGCAAAAGATAGAGAACTCCCTGGCATTCATGTTCGAAACCCGGTGGCCGCTCGTGGTGACCGATTTCGCGCACGCGGCACCGCATCGTCAACCCGATTACGACCATTCCTGGGCCGATCTGCCACACCGATTCGCACCCCCGATCTGATGTCACTCCCATCCGAGCTCGACCCGCTGTCACCGGAGAACACAATGACCGCCGTTTCCTGGCCCCGCCCGTCCTTCGACCTGCCCGAACCGACCCTGCGTATCGACGGCGAACACACTGCCGCGCAGGGAAACCAGACCTACGATTCGTTCGATCCGGCGACCGAGGAACTCGTCACATCGGTGGCCGCCGCACAGCCCGCCGATGTCGACGCCGCCGTGGCCGCTGCCCGCAGGCAATTCGAGGACGGGCCGTGGTCGCGGACCAGTGGCGCCGAGCGTGGCCGAATCCTCACCCGCGCCGCCGACCTCATCGCCGCCGACGCGGAAAACCTCGCCTTCCTCGAAGCGATCGAAATGGGCAAACTGTTCCACGACTCGGTCAACGGCGATATCCCCGCGGCCGCGGAGGTCTTCCGGCATTTCGCCGGGTGGGCGGACAAGATCACCGGAACGACCGCGCTGCTGCCCGCCTTCGGACCGCAACGACGATTCGGCTACACCATCCGCCAGCCCCTCGGGGTGATCGGCGCGATCACCCCGTGGAACAACCCGGTCCTCATCGCGGCGTGGAAGCTCGCGCCCGCCCTGGCCGCGGGCTGTACCGCGGTGGTGAAGCCCGCCGAGGACGCCTCGCTGTCGACGCTGCGTCTGGTCGAATTGCTCAGCCAGGCAGGTCTTCCCGACGGCGTAGTCAACGTGGTGCCCGGGCTCGGCACCGTCGCCGGAGCGGCATTGGCCACACATCCCGGAATCGACAAGGTGTCGTTCACCGGCAGTCCGCGGGTCGGCAAGCAGATCCAGAGTCTCGCGGGCGACACCTTTCGCAAGATCACCCTCGAACTCGGCGGGAAATCCGCGCAGTTGATCTTCGACGACGCCGATCTCGAAGCCGCGATGCCGTGGATCGCGATGGGCAACTTCTACCACCAGGGCCAGGTCTGCGCCGCGGGCACCCGCGTACTGGTCCACACATCGATCGTCGACAAGGTGGTCGACGGACTCGTCGACGCGGCGGGTAAGGCACAGATCGGCGATCCGTTCCTGCCGACGAGCACCATGGGATCCATCGTCAACCAGCGCCAGCTCGACCGGATCCTGCGCTATATCGACATCGGCCGCGCCGAGGGCGCCGAACTGGTCACCGGCGGGAGCCGCGTCGCGCGTCCCGGCTACTTCGTGGAACCGACCGTCTTCCGCGGCACCAACGACCTGACCATCGCTCGGGAGGAGATCTTCGGCCCCGTCGCGACGGTGATCGGTTTCGATACCGTCGAAGAAGCGGTCCGACTTGCCAACGACACCCGATACGGCTTGAACGCCATGGTCTACACCAGCGACCTGTCGCGGGCACTCACGGTAACCGAACAATTGCGTGTTGGGACGGTGTGGGTCAACGGGTGGGGTGTTCCCGACCCGTCGCTGCCATGGGGCGGACGCGGTGGCAGTGGGATCGGCCGCGAACTCGGCCGCAGTGGAATCGAAGCCGACACGGAGGAGAAGACCGTGCACGTCGGGCTGTAGCCGCCGCGCCCACCCCGACCTGAACGGCCGTGTGTGACATGCGCCCTCAGACGGCCACGAACGCGGCGTTCTGGATGACGGACGGCGTGAACAACGCCCAGTCGTTGATGATATGAGCGCCCGTGGAGACCCAGAGATTCTTCGTGCGGATATAGGCCAGCGTGAGCACCACGCGCGCGCCGCCGATGACGATGAACGCCTGGGCGACATTCCAGTCGTAGGTGGGTAGATGCGCCGCGCCGAACCACAGCGAGCTCACGATCCACGCCACCACGATCGCGGTCTTGCGCGACACCTTCACCTTGGCGAAGAAGATGTACAGCAGTGCCAGCAGCGGGATCATGGTGAAGATCTCCTCACCGACCAGCTGGATTCCGGTGCCGACGTAGAACGCGATCACATCGACGACGCCGTCGCTTCCGACGTCGTCGGTGGCCTCGTTGGCCGCCGGGTCGGAGAACAGTCGGACGAGCAGTGCCAGCGACGAACTCACCAGGAGATTCAGCACCGCGAACCCGACCATCGTCAGCACGTCACGTCGGGTGACCCGCCGGAACAACGCCGTCCAGTACGGCCGCGTGATCAGCGCCAGCGTCGCCAACGGGATCACCACGAACAGCGTGCGCGGTATCAACGCGACGAGGTTGTTCGGCTGCGGTATGAAGACCAACGCGGCGAAACCGACGGCCACCGACACCCACGCGAGAATCCACTGGGGCACCGACAGAGTGGTCGGTTCACCGTTGTAGAAGGGGAAGTCGGCGTCGTCGCGACGTTCGATGAGGTGTCCGAAGCGTTCCGCGCGCGGTGCGTGCGATAGGTCGGGGTCTGCGGTCTCACTCATCGATCACGTCCTTCATCGAAACGGAACAAGCAATCAGCGAACTCGTACATGCCCGCATCGTTCGTCGTGGGAACCCGGATTCGCGATGCGGACTGTTTGCCGATCCTCGCATACCGAGAACGCCGAAAAACCGATCGATATGGCCTAACGTCTGGTGAGCACCGATGAGTTTCGAGGGCGTAGGAGGTCTACCCGTCATGAGGAAACTGATCTACGGGTTCGGCGTGTCCTTGGACGGCTACGTCAACGACCGCGACGGCGGCATCGACTGGACCGACCCGGACGACGAGTTGCACCAGTTCCACAACGACCGCTACCGAGATCTCGAGATCTCGCTGCACGGCCGCCGACTGTACGAGTTGATGGCCGAATACTGGCCGCACGTGGCCGAGGACGCGCCGCCCATCGAGCGCGAGTTCAGCGAGCTCTGGACGAACAAGCCCAAGGTCGTCTTCTCCCGGACGCTCACCGAGGTCGGGTGGAACAGCAGCCTGGTGCGTGAGAACGCGGTCGAAGAGGTCCGCAGGCTCAAGGCCGAAGGCGACGGCGTCATGGAGGTCGGCGGCGCGAACCTGGCGTCCTCGCTGATCCCGCACGGGCTCATCGACGAGTACCAGCTCTACATCTCGCCCGTGATACTCGGTGGCGGCACACCGATGTTCCCGGCCCTGGACAAGCGCATCGGGCTCCGATTGGCCGAGACGAGGCATTTCGACACCGCGGTGTTGCTTCGGTACGTCCTCGACTGATCCGGAGACATGTCAGAGGGCCATGACGGGTCGTGGCGGGCGGTTCACCGTGGGACGGTGACCGGGTCGGCGCAGCTGGCGATCGCGTCGACGAACGAGCACGGCGCGGGTGCTCGCGTGGGCCGATAGTCGGCGGGAACGCCGTTCTCGGCGGTGATCCGGGTATAGGCGGCCACGGCGTCCGTCGGTCTGCGCGTGAGGCTCGGGTCGGTCAGTACATCGACGGTGTACAGGCCGAACCGCGGTGTGTAGGAGCCCCATTCGTAGTTGTCGGTGATACTCCAGTAGTTGTAGCCCATGATGTCGATACCGTCGGCCTCGGCGCGCTGCAACCAGTAGACCGTATCGCGCAGATTATCGGCGCGGGTGTAGCCGTCGGCCCGGGGCAGACCGTTCTCGGTGGGGATGCCGTTCTCGACGATGTAGAGCGGTTTGTTCGGGAACAGGCGCGCGTAGTGCTGCAACGCGTAGTAGATCCCTTCCGGCTGCAACGGGTTCTTCCACAGCTCGGTGAAATTGGTGGTGGTGGTGAGGGTGTCGGGCGAGAGCCCGTAGTAGTAGTCGATGCCCACGTAGTCGAGACGGTCGGCGATGCGGCCCACGAGGGTCGCGCCGTTGACGGCATCCTCCGCCGCCGGGATGTAGGCGACATTGCTGGTGACCATGGCGCCGGGTTGGACGCGATGGATGTACTCGTAGATGCTGTTGTGCGCCTGCGTGATCCGGTCGAACATGGTCGGCACGGCGGTGGGGGAGAGGCCACCTTGGCGTGTTTCGTTGAGCACGTAGACTGCCGGTTCGTTGAAGGTGACCCACAGGGGGTCGGCGCTCGCGTATCGGTCGACGACGGTTCGGGCGTTGGCTAGCCAGTCCTCGACGATGCCGGGGTTCGCCCAGCCGCCACGGTCGACCTCCCAACCCGGGTACACCCAGTGGTCCAGTGTGATCATCGGCCGCATGCCCGCGGCCTCGATGGCGGCGACGACTTGGTCGTAGAAACGGAATCCGCTCTCGTCCCAGACTCCGGGCGCGGGTTGCACACGGGCCCATTCGATTCCGATGCGGTACACCTCGACGCCGAGTCGGGAGGCCAGCTCGATGTCGGAACGGAATCGAGTGAAGAAATCCACCGTGTCGAGGTACGGGTCGGTCGTCTTGCCCGCGGCGACGTATCGGGACCAGTTGCTGTCCGGAGCGTGCCCTTCGGACTGGTATCCGGAAGCCGCTACGCCCCAGAGGAAGTCGGGACCGAGTGGCGCGATCAGCGCCGGTGGGGCGGGACGGGCATAGGCGGGCGCCGTCGCGCCCATGAGGAGCGCGGTGGTGGCGGCCGCGAGGGCTACCAGGGGACGGCGTCGACTCTGTGACCGCATGCGAATCCTCTGTGGCTGTGATGATCGGGAACCCGACGCCCTTCGTACTGTCGGGGCGTCCGTGGATATCAGGGGTCAGGGTAGTGGTCGGTTGTCCGGATCGGAACGCAATGCCCGAACGTGTCGGGGTAGGGGAGCGGTGTTCGCGCACGGCGCCGATTTCAGCTGGCGGGGAAGCCGTCGCGACTGTGGCTCGGGAGGTGATGACCAGAGCGGGAAGCATCGAGTCGGTGACTCACACCTAAAAAACATCCCGATACGTAGATATGCGCATCTACTAATGAATACCCTCACCTCTTGTTGAACCTCAGACAGCAAACAGCAGACTTCAACAAGAGACGCAACGACAAGGAAGGCGGCGATCAGCCCTCGTCCACGCGCGCCGCGACTACCACGTACCCCTTCGGGTCACGCCATTTCTCACCGGGGTGCGCCGCGAACCAGTCGTCGACGTCGTCGCGCAGGTCGTCGAGGATCGCGTCGCGTTCGGGATGGTCGGCGGGGACACCGTAGAGGCCGAACAGCGACTCGGCGAAGCGGACGAGCGGTTCGGCGCGGTCGAAGACGAGTGCGTTGTCGGATCGGTGCACACGTACGGCGCCGAAGACCTCCGACATCAGAAGCGGGAGACTGTCCGAGTCGACCGAGGCGCGGAACGTCTCGGTCTGTTCGATCCCGTAGGTGTCGGCGTGGGCGGTGACCAGCTCGACGGTGCGCGGACAGTTCTTCGGGTGGTTGACCACGACCGCCACGGTGCCGCCGGGCCTGGTGGTCCTGCGGAATTCGTCGAGCGCCGACCGGGGATCTTCCACGTGGTAGAGCATGTGACGTGCGGTGAGCGCATCGAAGGTGTTGTCGTCGAACGGGATCCTTTCGGCATCGGCCAGTACCCCGAGGACGCCGGGGACCAGGTCGGCGGCGGCGACCATGGCGGGAGAGTTGTCGATCCCCACGAGTCGGCCGTGGTGGCCCGCGGTCACCAGTTCGGCGAGGAAGCGGGCGTCACCGCATCCGATATCGGCGAGATGTTCGGTACCGGATAGTTCGAGTGCGGCCAGGACGTCGGCGGTGGGGTGGTTCGCGCCCTCGGAATAGTGCTCGTGGATGTCGATCCGCACGCGTAGCGGGGTGGGGTCGGCGTATTCGGCATCGATACGACTGGTCATCGGTGGTCGTCCTTCGGTCCAGTGGCCGTGGTGACTCCGGTCTGCCGGGCCCCGTCGGGTCCGGTTCTGGCGCAGAGCGTACCCGTCCGGATACGGTCACGAGCGCTTTTCGACCGAGTGAAAGCGCGCCGACCCACCGTAGATGTCGCTATGGGGCGGTCACCGTCGATAGCTGCCGCAGCGCGCTACAGGATCAGCAGCATCTCGAATTCGGTGCGTGGATCGTCGGGCGCGACCGTGCTCCGAATACCTGTGCGGCGGAACCCGTGGCGGTGGTACAGGCGTTCGGCGGCACGGTTGCCTTCGGTGACATCGAGTCGGATCCGGTGATGACCGGCGGCGACGGCATGGTCGACGGCGGTCACGACGAGCAGGTCGGCGACGCCGGTGCCTCTGGCTTCGGGCGCGACCCACATCGAGATCAGACCTGATTCGTCGGCCTCGGGTACCAACCCGACGGTGCCGATACCGACGTCATCGGTGGTGGCGAGGAATTGGGTGCGGGTGGCGAGCATTTCCCGCCAACGCGGCTCGGTGTGGTGGCGGGCCGTGCTCAGGGTGGAACCGAAGGCATACGGTGCGTCGGCGAGCGCGCGCAGGCGGATGTCACGGAAGGTCGCCCAATCGTCCGCGTCGAGGTGTCTGATGTCGACGGTCGCGAGATCCATCTCCGCATCCTGAGGGAATGAGGTGGGCCACGAACGGCCGGGGGTGCGGATATGCGGCGCTACGGTGGAGGGATGACGACGCATCTCACGCACTGGGGCGCGTTCGACGCCGAGAGCGATGGTCAGCGTTTGACGTCGGTGCGCGGGTGGGACGGCGATCCCGAGCCGTCGCCGCTGCTCGCGAATGTGGCGTCGGCGCAGCACGATCGGACCCGCGTCGACCGTCCGTATGTGCGGCGCGGTTGGCTGGAGTCGGGGCCGGGTGGTGTGGGCCGCGGCGACGAGGAGTTCGTGCCGGTCTCGTGGGAACGGGCGCAGGAGTTGCTCGCGGGGGAATTGGCGCGGGTGTATCGGGAGTACGGTCCGGCCGGGGTGTACGGCGGTTCGTACGGGTGGGCGAGTGCGGGGCGTTTCCATCACGCGCAGAGTCAGGTGCATCGGTTCCTGAATTGCCTGGGTGGCTATGTGCGTAGCGTGAACAGCTACAGCCTCGGCGCGGCGGAGGTGTTGTTACCGCATGTCATGGGCAGCATGGATTGGCTCGAGCGGCATTCGACCGCGAAGTCGGTGATCGTTGGTCACACCGAGTTGCTGGTGGCGTTCGGCGGTATCTCGCCGAAGAATTCCGTTGTCGGCGTGGGCGGCGTGTCGCGGCACAATACGGCGACGTGGGTGGGCGCGGCGCGGGAGCGCGGGTGCCGTTTCGTATCGATTTCCCCGTTGCGTGACGATATGCCCGCGAACGCGGAGGCGGAGTGGATCGCCCCGCGTCCCGGTACGGATGCCGCGTTGATGTTGGCTTTGGCGCAGGTGCTCGACGCGGAAGGTCTGGCGGACAGCGCGTTTCTGGACCGGTACACCGTGGGTTATCCGCGTTTCGTCGAGTACGTGCGCGGTGGGGTGGACGGGATCGTGAAGGATCCGGGGTGGGCCGAGTCGGTGACGGGTGTGCCCGCCGAGCGGATTCGGGGGTTGGCGCGTGAGATGGCGGCGTCGCGGACGCTGATCACCGTGAGTTGGTCGTTGCAGCGGGCGCGTCACGGTGAGCAGCCGCTGTGGTTGGGGGTGGTGCTCGCGGCGATGCTGGGCCGAATAGGTCTGCCCGGTGCGGGATTCGGTCACGGTTACGGGTCGACGTGGGCGGTGGGGGAACCGGCCCGTGCGTATTCGGTGCCGCGCTTGGCGCAGGGACCGAATGGGATCGACCGTTTCATTCCGGTGGCTCGGATCTCGGACATGCTGTTGAATCCGGGCGCCGATTTCGATTACGACGGTAGGCGGCTGACCTATCCCGATATCCGGCTGGTGTATTGGTGTGGCGGTAATCCGTTCCATCACCATCAGGATCTGGCTCGTTTGCGGGAGGCGTTCACGCGTCCGGACACGGTGGTCGTGCACGACGCGTTCTGGACCGCTACCGCGCGCCATGCCGATATCGTGTTGCCGGCGACGATGAGTATCGAGCGGGACGATTTCGGCGCGGGTCAGCAGGATCGGACGCTGTTCGCGATGCCCGCGCTCACGCGCCCGCACGGTGAGGCGCGCGACGATTACACGATTTTCGCCGGTGTGGCCGAACGTCTCGGTGTGGGTAAGGATTTCACCGAGGGCAGGTCGTCGGCGGAGTGGTTGCGTCATCTGTATTCGGAGTGGCGTCGGCCGGGTGTGCCGGATTTCGACGAGTTCTGGGCGCGGGGTTCGTGGGAGATTCCGGTGCCGGACGAGGAGCAGGTGTTGTGCGCGGATTTCCGCGCCGATCCGGAGGCCGCGCCGTTGTCGACCCCGAGTGGGCGGATCGAGATCTTCTCGTCGGTCATCGACGGGTTCGGTTATGCGGATTGTCCGGGGCATCCGGTGTGGCTCGAGCCCGAGGAGTGGCTCGGTGGTGCCGCGGCGCGGCGTTTTCCGCTGCAATTGGTCGCGAATCAGCCGCGGGCGAAGCTGCACAGTCAGCTCGATGTGGGTGAGTTCAGTCGGTCGGTGAAGGTGGCGGGGCGTGAGGCGCTTCGTCTGCATCCCGATGATGCCGCGGCGCGTGGTGTGCGGGCGGGTGAGGTGGTGCGGGTGTTCAACGATCGTGGCAGCTGCCTGGCCGGTCTGGTCGTCGACGACGCGGTTCGTCCCGGGGTCGCGCAATTGTCCACGGGGAGTTGGTACGACCCGGATCCGTCCGATCCGTCGTTCTGTCGTCATGGCAATCCGAATGTGCTGACCTCGGATCGGCCGGCGTCGTCGTTGAGTCAGGGTTGTGCGGGGCAGTTGGCGTTGGTGCAGGTCGAGGCGTTGCGAGGGGTGGTGCCCGCGTTGCGGATCGATCGGCCGCCGGTGACGGCGGAGTAGGGTTTGTCGGCTCCGGGTGCGGTCCGGGCGGTCTCGGTGATGATGGGGGTATGAGGTTTGGTGCCCCTTGGCGATCCGCGCATTGGATGCGTACTGCCCGTCGTGACGATCAGGAGCTTCCGGTCCCGGTGACCGCGAAATGGGAGTGGTATCGCAAGAGCGGTAAGCGGCATCGGCGTTCGTACGGGTTGACCGAGTTGTCGGCGATCGTCGGGGCGGCGGCGATTCCGGTCGTGGCGGTGACGGATCTACCGGCTCTGGTCGTCGCGTTGCTCGGGGCGGCGGTGCTGGTGGCGACGGGGGTGCGTACGGCGTTCGGTCTGCACGAGAGTTGGGTGCAGGACAGTCAGATCCAGTACGCGATCGAACGTGAGGTCGCGCTGTACCTGGTGAAGGCGGTGCCGTACGCGGACGGGTCGGCGGCGGTGCGTCTGGTGGAGGCGGTGGAGGCGATCACCTGGGAGGGGGGCAGGCAGTGGGCGTCGAGGAGGTTGCAGATGGCGCCCGCTCCGGCGGTGTCGGTGGAGAAGGGGAGTTGATATCCCTCGGGACCGGCGTGTGTGTCGGTCCCGAGGGATGTTGTTCAGCCCGCGTCGATTTCGCTGCGGTCACCGCTCCACAGGGTGTGGAATTTGCCTTCGGTGTCGATGCGTTCGTAGGTGTGGGCGCCGAAGAAGTCGCGCTGACCCTGGGTCAGTGCGGCCGGGAGACGTTCGGCGCGCAGCGCGTCGTAGTACGACAGCGAGGAGGCGAACGCCGGGACCGGGATGCCGAGCAGGGTGGCGGTGGAGACCACGCGCCGCCAGCTGTCGATGGCGGTTTCGATGGCTTCGCGGAAGTAGGGCGCCAGGATCAGGCTCGGCAGGGCCGGGTTCTGCTCGTAGGCGTCCTTGATCCGGTTGAGGAATCGGGCCCGGATGATGCAGCCGCCGCGCCAGATGGTGGCCAGATCGCCGGGGTGCAGATTCCAGTCGTATTCGGCGCTGCCCGCGGCGATCTGGTCGAATCCCTGCGCGTAGGCGACGACCTTGGACGCGTAGAGGGCCTGGCGGATGTCTTCGGTGAATTGCGCGACGTCGGTCGGCTTGTCGGCGAGGGTTCCTGAGGCCAGGCCGACCGCGGCTTTGCGTTGGGAGCGCGAGCCCGACAGGGCGCGGGCGAAGACGGCTTCGGCGATTCCGGTGACGGGTACGCCGAGGTCGAGGGCGGATTTGACCGTCCAGCGGCCGGTGCCCTTCTGTTCGGCGGCGTCGACGATGACATCGACCAGTGGCTTGCCGGTTTTCGCGTCGACCTGGTTGAGGACTTCGGCGGTGATCTCGACGAGGTAGCTCTCGAGGTCGCCCGCGTTCCATTGGGTGAACACGTCGGCGATCTGCTTGGCGTCGAAGCCGAGCGCGTCGCGGAACAGGTGGTATGCCTCGCCGATGAGCTGCATGTCGGCGTATTCGATGCCGTTGTGCACCATCTTGACGAAATGTCCCGACCCGTCGGGGCCGATGTGGGTGCAGCAGGGAGTGCCGTCGACCTGGGCCGCGATGGATTCGAGCAGCGGACCGAGTGATTCGTAGGATTCGACGGGCCCGCCCGGCATGATCGACGGTCCGTTGAGCGCGCCTTCCTCGCCGCCGGAGATCCCGGCGCCGACGAAGTTGAGGCCGCGCGCTTTCATGGCGGCTTCGCGTCGGATGGTGTCGGTGTAGAGCGCGTTGCCGCCATCGATGATGATGTCGCCGGGTTCCATGACGGCGGCGAGTTCGGCGATGACGGCGTCGGTGGGATCGCCTGCCTTGACCATGATGAGCACGCGGCGCGGCTTTTCGAGCGCGGCGACGAATTCCTCGATCGTCTCGGTGCGCACGAAATCGCCGTCGCCGCTGTGTTCGGCCAGCAGTGCGTCGGTTTTGGCAATGCTGCGGTTGTGCAGGGCGACGGTGTACCCGTGCTTGGCGAAGTTTCGGGCGATATTGCTACCCATGACCGCGAGGCCGGTGACCCCGATCTGTGCGCGCGCTGCAGAATTCGCCATCAATCAGCTTTCCTTCGTCGACGGGTGGTGTGGCATGCCCGCGCGAGGTGCTGGGCGCGGAACTGTCCGGGCGACCCCCGCTGGGCTGCCTGAACCTTATCTTTCTACTCCCTCTGCCTTCGGGCCCCGCCACCGCGCCGCCACTGGTATATCAACGGGCCCGGTGGCGGTCGGTGGATCTCCGCGGAGTGTGCATCGTTTGTGCATCGTCATGGGGGGTACTTCGCGGCTGTCACACGAAATAAATTCGGCACGATCCCCGGGAGGTCGATTCGGATGACCACGCAAGTACCGACGCGGACGAGTACGTTTCTCGGCGGGTCACCGTATTCGCCCGCGCGCCAGGCGGGCGGATTGATCGTGTCACTGCTGTTGGTGATCGTCGTGGCCGCTGTCGGGAATCTCGCCGCGGTGTCCTCGGCCGATCAGTATCGGCGGTTGAACCAGCCCGGGTGGGCGCCGCCGAGTTGGCTTTTCGGGCCGGTGTGGACGGTGTTGTATGTGCTGATCGCGGTGGCGGCGTGGTTGGTGTGGCGGGGTGAGCCGTGGCGGGCGGTGCGGGTGCCGCTGGCCGCTCATGTCGTCCAGTTGATCCTGAACGCGGCGTGGACGCCGTTGTTTTTCGGCGCGGAACTGCGCGGGCTCGCGTTCGCGGAGATTCTGGTGCTCGTGGTGGCGATCGCGGTGACGTTCGTGCTGTTCCTGCGTCACAGTCGAGCGGGGGCGGCGTTGTTGCTTCCGTACCTGGCGTGGACGGTTTTCGCCGCGGTGTTGACGTTCAGCGTGTGGACGATGAATTCCTGATCGCCTTCGCCGGTGCGCGCCGAGCGCACCGGCGAATTCGCTCACTGCCCGCGGCGCAGGTTCTTGTCGATGCCCTCGGTTCGCGCACGTGCGGCGCGAGGGATCGGATCGCCTGCGGTGTTGCCGTAGGTCATCGGCGCTTCGTCGCCGGGGCGGATGTGCTGGGGGCGCTGGTTGGTCAGTCCGGTGTAGCGGGGGTCGATGCCGTAGTGCGCGAACAGTTCCCGTTCGGTTTCGGGGCTGATGGCGCGGTCGTCGTCGTGGTGCGGCGCGGACTTCACCTGCTCCTTGTCGACTTTGACCTGCAACATCTGGGCGTCGGCGTGGTACTCCGCGCCCGCGAGCGGGACCAGCGAGTCGCTGCTGAACAGGCCGGTCGACACCGCGGCCCAGGTGGGGGTGCCCGAGGCGTTGTCGAGGTAGATCTGCTTGATCTTGCCGATCTTGTCGTTTCGTACGTCGTACGCGGTGGCGCCGATCAGTGAATCCGACGTTGCCTTGGTCATGATCCCTCCTACCTGGTCGGGGTGCCGGCACCGGCCCGCTGTGCCGGACCGGTGGCAGCTCCCTCGGGTCGCGGTGGTGGCTACCGCTGGTCACCTTATCCATTTCAGCAATATATCGGCAACTATCATTTGTGTCTCGAAACCGAAGGCATACCAAGGAATTACCAGGAGACATTCGTGATGAAATAGTGATGTTCCATCATTCAGCTATCGCTGGTGTGACGGGAGGTGAACACCGCCGCGCGCGAGCGTGTGCCGGGTCTGCGAGGATTCGACGGTGGTGTCCAATCCTCTGGCCGGCCTGGGTCGATGGCTCGGCACGCAGCCGTGGGTGATGCGGACGGCGCGTTTCGTGCTGCCCGCCGAACGGCTGATCCGCGCGCTGAGCCGCGACCGGTTGGGTGTACTCGACCTCGCCGGACTGCCGTCGCTGCGGATCACGGTCAGGGGTCGCAAAACCGGGCAGCCGCGCCGGACCTCGCTGCTCTACGTACCGCGCGGCGAGGATTTCCTGGTCATCGGCTCCAACTGGGGCAGTCCGCGCCATCCCGTCTGGTCGGCGAATCTGCGCGCGGTCGAGACGGCGCTGGTCGGGTTACACGGCGAGACGTTCCCGGTGCGGGTCACCGAATTGACAGGCGTCGACCGTGAGCGGGCGTGGCAGCGCGCGGTCGAGTTCTGGCCGGGTTACCGCGTCGAGGAACGGCTCGCGGGTGGGCGCGAGTTCAGGATGTTCGAACTGCGCCGCCTCTGAGGCCGTCGCCTTACCGTGCGGTGTTGCCGTAGCAGAACGCGGCCGCCGCCAGGTACTGACGGCATTGCGGTCCGTGGCCCGCGTGGGTGCTGCACAGAAAGCGCGCCAGATCGAGATCGAGATTGAGATCGGTGGGGTCGGCGCCGCAATCACGGTGTCTGGCGCTCCACAGATCCCTGGTGTCCCGTGATGTCTGCATGATCCATCTCCAACCCGCATGTCGGTGGAGCGTGATGGTGTCCTGTGTCGTGCGGCGTGACCGGTGCGAACGCGGCGCGGGTCATTGCGTCACGAATCGCCATTCGTCGGGCACGCGTGCCGTGGTGACCTGGTCGCCTTCGGCTTCCAGGTCCACGGTCACCGACCCCAGTCGCAGATCGCTGAGTTTGATGCGTCCCCATCCCCGCGGTACCCGGGGGCGGACGGTGAGGGTGCGTCCGGGGACATCGGGGTCGAGCCCGAGGAACGAACGGACCAGAAGCAGCGGTGCCGCGCTCGCCCAGGCCTGGGGCGAACACGATGTCGGATACGGCACCGGGACCGGGAACTGTTCGCGGGAGAAACCGCAGAAGAGCTCCGGCAGTCGGCCGCCGAAGGACGCTGCCGCGTCGAGTAGTCCGCCCGCGAGTGCGGTCGCGAGGTCCACCGCGCCCGGTAGGTGGCGGTAGCGCAGCAGTCCGGCGACCGCGATCGCGGTGTCGTGCGGCCAGATCGAACCGCAGTGATAGCTCATCGGGTTGTACGCGCCCATCGACGAGGAGAGGGTGCGCATTCCGAATCCGGTGTTCATCTGTTCGCCCGACAGCCGCTCGATCAGTTCCTCGGCGTGCTCGTCGGTGACGATGCCGGTCCACAGACATTGCGCCGCGTTGCTGGTCAGGGCGTCGACGGGGCGTTTGGTCCCGTCGAGGGCCACGGCGAACCAGCCGCGTTCGGGCAACCAGAACTGCTCGGCGAATTTGACCCGCAATTCGGCGGCGCGTTCGCGCATCAGTCCCGCGGTGCGTGTGTCATCGAACGCCTCGGCCAGTTGCGCGCGCGCCAGGTAGGCCGCGTACACGTAGCCCTGGACCTCGCACAGCGCGATCGGCGCTTCGGCGAGATGTCCTGCCGCGTCGTTGATTCCGTCGAAACTGTCCTTCCAGCCCTGGTTGATCAGGCCGCGGTCGGTGGCGCGTTTGTACTCGACGAATCCGTCACCGTCGCGGTCACCGTGTTCGGTGATCCAGTAGATGGCGGCGTCGGCGGCGGGAAGCAGATCCCGGATCGCCTCCGGATCGGCGCCCCACCGGTGCGATTCGGCCAGGAGCATGACGAAAAGCGGTGTGGCGTCGACGGTTCCGTAATAGGTGTCGCCGCCGAGGACCTGACCGCTCGCGGGCCCGCGGCGCATCTCGTGCATGATGCGGCCCGGTTCTTCTTCGGTGAGCGGGTTGAGGTCCTGGCCCTGGAGTTCGGCGAGTTGCTGCAAGGTGCCCACTGCGAGGTCGACCTCCAACGGCAGGGTCATCCACGCGGTCAGCAGGCTGTCGCGGCCGAAGAGGGTCATGAACCAGGGGGCGCCGGCGGCGACGAACGGGCGGCCGTCGCCGGTCTCGTCATGGATCTGGAGCGCGCCGAGATCGCTCTCGGACCGGCGCAGTACCTGGGTCAGCGTCGGATCGGTGGCGATGATCTTGGTCGCCGTGTCGCGCCATGCCGCGATCTTGCGACACGGCGCGCTGCGCCCGTTGTGTTCCCCGGACCCCGACGGGCTCAGGGTGTGCTGATTGCCGACCGTCGGCTGGGCGATGATCTCGGTATGCCAGCGGCCACCGGGTGGCACGACCACCCGCCAGTGCAGGGTGCCGGGCAGCACGGTGGGTTCGACGGTCGAGGAGATCGAGATGCCGCGCATCCGATCCACCCGGTCGTGCAGCAGCAGTTCACCTTCGGCGACGGTGATATCGGAGCGGGCGTGCCCGGCACGCCCCTCCTTGACCGCGAAGAGATCGACGAAATCGGCGTCGACGTGGAGTTCGAGCGCGACCGCCGTCGGCTCGCGGCCCATGTTCTCGAGCGTGAGCCGTTCGTGCATGCCGTCGGCGATCAGGCGTTCCCGCACGACCAGCAGGGTGCTGTCGGCATACCCCGTCTGCGGTGGCCTGCGCAGCACGAAGCGCGCGGTGAACGCCTCAGGACTCAGAACCGAAAGCGATTCCGCGGGTTTACCGTCCACCAGCAGTTCCCACCGGGACAGCACTCGGGCGTCCCGGAAGAACAGCCCGTGCGGGCGTCCCGGCTCGACGTCGCCGAGCCGGTTCGACAGGCAGAAGGTGCCGCCTTCGACCAAGGTCACCGAACCACCGCAACCGCCGAGTCCGGTCGGCTCGCCCGCGTTCATGGGGGCGGGCGCCTGATTCGGCGTCGCGGGGTCCGGTGCCGTCCCGGGATCAGGGCTCATACGCGTTCGCTCGCCACCGTACGGATGGGCACCGTCCTGTCCAGGCGTGCCATGCGAGTCCTGTTGCGGCCGCGCAGGAGCTGGGAGTAGACCCGCTCGTAGCCGCGGCCCAGTGTGCCCGAACCGAAGTTGGCCTCGACGTGGGCGCGGCACGCCGCGGGATCCATGCCGCGTACCTCTTCGATGGCGGCGGGCAATTCGGACGGGTCATCGCAGATGCGGCCGGTCACGCCGTCGACGATCACCTCGGAGACCGCGCCGCCGCGCAGGGCGACGACCGGCGTTCCGCAGACCATGGATTCGATCATCACCATGCCGAACGGCTCCTCCCACCGAATCGGGAACATCAAGCACCGTGCGTTGGCAAGCAGTTTGCGCTTGGCCGTCGCGTCGGCGAGCCCGAAGACGTAGTCGTTCGAGGTGAGCAGCGGACGGACTTCACGTTCGAAGTACGCCTTCTCGATGGCTTCGCTGCACTTACCCGCCAGCACCAGAGGAATATTAGCCTCGTGCGCGGCCTGCAGGGCCAGATGTGGCGCTTTGTCCTCGGTGAATCGCCCGAGGAACAGTGCGTAGTCACCTTTTTCGGCCTGGAACGGCCACTGGTCGGCGTGCAGCGCGTTGTGCACGCGGCCGACCCAGTTCAGGTCGGGTGCCAGTTCCTGCTGCCGGTCGCTGATGGCGACCAGCGACACCTCGGCGCCCAATTCGCGGTAGTAGGTGTAGCAGTCGCCCTGCACCGGACCGTGCACGGTGAGCACGGTCGGCAGTCCGAGCCCGAAATAGGCCGGGGCGTTGAGGGGTCCGGCGAAGGTGTGATCGTGGACCAGGTCGATGCCGTCGGTGGTGGCGAGCTTCTCGATGGCTCGGCGCACCTTCAGCGCGTGGACGACTTCGGGGAACGGCTCGCCGAGACGTTCGGGTAGCGCGCGATCCCACACGGGAACGAATTTCGCTTTGGTGCCCGGTTCGCCCGCTCCGATGAGGGTGACATCGTGGCCCCGGGCGACCAGGGAATCGACCAGATCCGCGACGACGGCCTCGACCCCGCCGTATGCCTTGGGCGGTACGTCGAAATACGGCGGAACGACCATCGCGATGCGGAACCGTTCGCCTACGTGATCGGTAGAAAGCAAGTCGGACGAGGTGATATGGGTCGTCACCGACTCGGATAAACCAGCGCTCATGACCATCCTTCCAACCGTTTGCACATCCACCCAGCACTCGGTGCGCTGGGCGCCGAACGTGGTGGCCGCCGCGGCGGAGGTGAAGACTAGAGCCTGCACCGCCGTCCATAGGGCTTGGTTGGCCTGGTCACGCTGTCGGCGCGGCCAGGGGGGCCGAGAGAAACGTACCTCGAAACGAAGTCTCGAAACCAGCCGAATGGTCTCAGAATTTCTCTACTGGCAAACCTCGGGCGCGTTAGAGCAGCTCCAGGTCACGCGGTTATCCAAATGTAATTCGAGGATAGGGTGTCGACACAGCGAATTTCAGGCAACGGGGTGACCATCACGTGTCGCGCGAGGGTCGGCGAGGCTGTTCGGCACGCGATCGGTTCGCCCGCGACGACTCCGCGCGCAACGATTCGATCCGGGTGCGCAGATGGTCGAGCAACTTCTCGACCGACTCGAAATCGCCGGGATCGATGGGTTCGCCGAATCGGATGGTGACCGGATGCCTGCGGTCGACCCGCGGCCCCGATCCGGAGCGCCCACGCAGCGGGAGAAGTCCGTCGGTGCCGGTGGTGGCGACCGGAACGATCGCGACGCCGGTCGCCATGGCCAGCCTGGCGACACCGGGTTTGTAGGGTTCGGTCTCGCCGGGCGGCACGCAGCGGCCCTCCGGATAGATCAGCAGCACACCACCGTGACGCAGAACCCATTCGCCCGCGTCGAGCGCCTTGCGGCCCGATTCGGCGTCGCGGCGCACCACGGGAATGTGGCCGAGTCGGCGCACCAACAGCCCGACGACCGGCCAGGTCCACAGCTCCGCCATCGCGACCGCCATGGCCCGACGGCGCAGCGCACCCCACAGGAAGACGGCGTCGACCATCGAGATGTGATTGCTCGCGACCAGCACCGCACCCTTCGCCGGAACGATCTCGCGATCGATCACGGTGACCCGCACGAACCGCGACCACGCGAGAAACCGCAGCAGCCTGCGCACGAGATGGGTGGTGACCCACGCCCGTTTGCCCAATCCGATCGGGCGCCGGCGAGAGCCCGAAGCTCCGGAATCATCGTGGCGCGTCATCGAATTCCTCCTCCGGCCCGGCCGACACCGGTCTCCGGGTCCAGCCTATGGCAGTCGCGTTCGGCGACGACCTCGCGCGGTATTACACTGCGCCGCATGAGTGCCGGATTGGTCGTCGCGATGGTGATCGGCATCGTGGTCGTCGTGCTCGCGGTGGTCGTGTTCGTCGCCCGATTCGCGCTGGCCGGGATGCGCCGCGCGGCCGAAGCGACTCTCGCGAAGACCTTCGCGCCGGGTGAGGCCGTGCGCAGCGACCCCGTCGCCAATTTCTTCGGGCTCGCGTCCAAGGGCGGGGCGCAGGTGCGCGGAAACGGCGCGCTGGTGCTGACCGATACCCAGCTGTGGTTCCAGCGCGCGGGATCGCATGCGCCGCTGGAGATTCCGCTCGCGTCGGTCACCTCGGTCGATATCGTGCGCTCGCACGCGGGCAAATCGGTCGGCCGCGACCTGCTGCGCGTGAGTTTGGACGCCGACAGCGCCGCCTGGTACGTGCGAGATCCGGCGGGATGGCGCGAGGAAATCCAGCGCCGCTGCGCCGGCGCGTCCTGACGGCTTCCGGCGAGTCGGTGTCGGGAGTAAACTGCGAGGTTGCGCGTGGTTTCGATGCGGGGGGGCGGCACTATCACGGGACTGAGTCATGCAAACCCACACCGATGAGATCGCAGACGGTATCTATCGCATCTCCACCTGCGTTCCCGACATCGGACCGACCGGATTCACCTTCAACCAGTTCCTCGTCGACGCCGAGGAACCACTGCTGTTCCACACCGGCATGCGGGCAATGTTCCCGCTGGTGTGCGCGGCGATCGAACGAATACGGCCCGTCGAGCAGTTGCGCTGGATCACCTTCGGCCACGTGGAAGCCGACGAATGCGGCGCGATGAATTCCTTCCTCGCCGTCGCGCCACGAGCGCAGGTGGCACACGGAGAACTCGGGTGCATGGTCTCCATCGACGACATGGCCGACCGGCCGCCGCGACGGCTCGCCGACGGTGAGGTGATCGACCTGGGCGATCGTCGGGTGCAGCATTTCGACACACCGCACGCGCCGCACAACTGGGAGGCACGGGTGCTCTACGAGCAGGCCACCGGCGTGCTGTTCTGCGGTGACCTGATGACGCAACTGGGCGACGGACCCGCACTGACCGACGACGACCTGGTGGAACCGGCCACCGTCGCCGAGGACCTCTTCCACGCCACGTCACTCGGCCCCGCCGTGCCCGCCACCCTGTATCGGCTGGCGCTGCTGCGCCCGACCACGCTGGCGATCATGCACGGATCGAGCTACAGCGGCGACTGCGCGACGGCATTGCGCGACCTCGCCTCGGTCTACGACGACCGGATGAAGGTCTGAGCGCGCGTATTCCGCTTGTCACAGGCCGAGTTTGGTGACGGCGTTGTCCTCGAGCGGGTTGGCGGTGCGAATGTAGCCGTGCACGGTGCGCGGATTGGACCAGCGGCCCTGGCGCATGATCTCGCGGTCGCTCGCCCCGCCGAGCGCGGCCTGGGTGGCGAAACCGGCGCGCAGTGAATGTCCCGAGAACAGAGCGGGATCCAGTCCGGCGCGCGCGGCGTATCGTTTGACCAGTTCGGCGACCGCGCGCCCCGACATCGCCTCGGTCCCGATCGTGCCGTGGCGGGTGATGGTGGGGAACAGGGGCAGTTCGGTGACGTCCGCGAGTGTGGTGCCGGTGAATCCGTGGCATCGGTGGATGGCCGCGTCCGGACCCGGTGTCGTCGTGAGCCAGCAGCGCAGTCCCGAGATCCCTTGTGCCGCGTGAATTTCGAGCAATCGGATCCAGTCGGCGAACGCGCAGACCGGGCAGGTGCGCGGACGGGTACCGCGCGGCAGCGCGACCCGCTGTTCGGCGGCGCCGGTCGGATCGGTCTTGGTGCTCGGCAGGGCCACGATCAGCACCGGTTCGCCGGTGGCGTGATCGAGATTCACCCGCACGTCGGCGATACGCAGCGCGGCGAGTTCGCTGCGGCGCAACGCGCCCGCGAAGCCGATGAGCAACGCGAGTCCGTCACGGCGGCGGGCGGGTTCGGTGGGCCATCCCGATTCGGGCAGTCCCGCGAGCAACTGGTCGAGGGTGTGCAGCAGCACGGGACGTTTACGCGTCGGCGGTGTGCGACGGGTGCGCCGCATACCGCGCAGGGTCAACCGGACCACGTCGCTTCGGGTCGGTGAGGCCAGACCGTTGGCCGCGTGCACCGCGGCGATCGCGGCCGATTTGCGCTCGAGTGTGGCCGGACTGAACGCCCATCGGCCGTCCTCGCGGCGCGCGTCCGCCGCGGCGGCCAGATACACCGCGACATCGAGGGCGTCGGCCGGTAACGCCCGGCGACCTTCGGCCGCGCACCAGCCCGCCCACGCGATCCAATCGGTTCGATAGGCGCGCAACGTATTCGCCGACTGCGAGGCCTCCAGATACCGTCGCAGCGACGCCGCCTGGACATCGTCGAATCGTTCCCGCACCAGACGTAACGCGGCGGCGTCGACCAGCACGCTACGCACCCCGCGCCGCAGTTCGGTGCGTACCGATTCCGGCACCGCGACCACCGCGTCCCGCTCACCCACGCGATCCACCTACCACCCGATCCGACCTTCTTGTCAGCAACACTATGCCGTGGATTCGCCGTCGCGCGGTGTCAACGCCGCGGTCGTGTCAGCGGTTTGGCGTCGTAGGTTCGACGCGCGCGCTCGACCTCGTCCAGATTGCGCGACCAGTCGGCCAGTGCGGCGAACAGCGGCGACAGGCTGCGTCCCAGATCGCTGATCTCGTAGACGACCCGAGGTGGCACTTCGGCGTAGTAGGTGCGCACGACCAGTCCGTCACGTTCGAGTTGCCGCAGCCGCTGGGTCAGCACCTTCGGGGTGATCGAGGCGATGAGTCGCTGCAATTCGACGAATCGTTGCGGCCCGTAGGTGTGCAGCGCCCACAGGATCGGGGTGGTCCAGCGACTGAAGACCACATCGACCACCGGGGCGATCGGACACGCGTTCTCCGGCGTGACCCCCGTCGCCATCGGCCACGCCACCCGCCTGTTCGCCACGGAATCACTCATCGCCCGTTACTTTCCTCTAGGTACCTAGTACCCCCACGATAGTAACGTTCGCCTCGACCGAACAGGCGAAGAGAGGCGAGCGAAAATGATCGTGGTGACCGGAGCAACCGGCAATGTCGGACAGCCGCTGGTACGCGCGTTGGTGGACGCGGGAAAGCGGGTGGCGGCGATCTCGCGGTCGGTGACATCCACGGATGTCCCGGACGGTGTCGCCATCCGTCGGGTCGACCTGGCTCGGCGCGAGGACCTGGGCTCGGCCTTCGACGGCGCCGAGGCGCTGTTCCTGCTGACGTCGGGCGATTTCGTCTCCGACGGAGGCGATATCGAGGCGGTCGTGAAAGCCGCGCGCGGCGCGGGTGTCGACCGGGTCGTCCTGCTGTCCTCACTCGGGGTGGGCACGGGAACGCACGGCACGGACATGGAGGACGCCGTCGAGCGGGCCGGGGTGGAATGGACGATGCTGCGACCGGGCGGCTTCGCGTCCAATGCGCGGCAATGGGCCGGGACCGTTCGCGCGGAACGAATGATCGCCGCGCCGTTCGGCTCGGTCGGGTTGCCGGTCATCGACCCGGCCGATATCGCCGCGGTGGCCGCGGTGACCTTGCTCGAGGACGGTCACGGCGGCAGGGCCTACGATCTGACCGGGCCCGAGCTGATCTCGCCGCGACAACAGGCCGCCGATATCGGTGCGGCGCTCGGAGAGCCGGTGCGGTTCGTGGAACTGTCGCGCGCGCAGGCGAAAGCGCGGATGGTCGAGTTCATGCCCGAGCCGATCGTCGAGAACACCCTCGACATCCTTGGCTCGCCCAAACCCGGTGAACAGCGCGTCTCTCCCGATGTCGAACGACTGCTGGGCCGGGCACCGGGAACCTTCGCCGAATGGGCGGCGCGCAACGTCGCCGTCTTCCGCTAGGGGATTCAGCGCAGCGTGAGCGAGGTCTCCGATCGGATGCGGGTCAGTTTCTCCGGGTTGCGGACGTAGTAGAGGCCGGTGATGCCGCCGTCGTCGACGCGGATGGCCATCACACCGTCGATCTCGCCGTCCAGGCGGATGAGCAGGGCGGGGTTGCCGTTGACCACGGTCGGGGCGGCGGTGAGCTCACCCGGGTTCTTGCCGAGGCCGCCGATGATGAGGCGGGCGACCTTGTCGGCGCCGAGGATCGGGCGCAGCACGGCCTGTTTGATACCGCCGCCGTCACCGACGAGCACCACTTCGGGTGCGAGTACGTCGAGCAACCCTTGGATATCCCTGGACTCGACCGCGCGCTGGAACGAGGCGAGGGCGGCGCGAATCACGCCGGGGGAGACGACTTCTCGGGGACGGCGGGCATCGACGTGCTTGCGGGCGCGCGAGGCGATCTGGCGGACCGCCGCCGGGGTCTTGTCGAGGGCGGCCGCGATCTCGTCGTAGCCGAAGTCGAAGGTCTCGCGCAGGACGAAGACCGCGCGCTCGGTCGGGGAGAGCGTCTCGAGCACCAGCATCAGCGCCATCGACACGCTTTCGGCGAGTTCGACGTTCTCGGCCACGTCGGGTGTGGTGAGCAACGGTTCGGGCAGCCAGGACCCGACATAGGATTCCTTGCGGCGTGCCATGGTGCGCAGGCGGTTCAAGGCCTGGCGGGTCGTGATCCGCACCAGGTAGGCGCGCCGGTCCGACACCCGGTCCAGGTCGACCTTCACCCACCGCAGCCAGCTCTCCTGCAACACGTCCTCGGCGTCGGCCGCCGATCCGAGCATCTCGTAGGCGACGGTGAACAGCAGGTTGCGGTGCGCGAGGAAGATCTCGGTGGACGGGTCGGTGGTGTGGTCGTTCACTGCGCGGCCCCTTCACTCGGCGGTTCGTGTCGGCGATCGACGGCCTGCTGGCATTGCATCATGCGGGGTTCTCCCGGAGTCGATCCGTCTCGCGATCGGAGTGGCGGGGCCGGTGGTGTCGGTCCGGTTCGGACCTTCGGCGGGATGCGTGAGACGTTGTCGGACAACGGGTCTCACGCATCCCGGGGGCGAGAGGCGCCGGTGCGGCGCTGTCGTTCAGTGAGTGGCCTTCGCCCTGGCCGCTCGGGCTGTCGCGTCGGCGAGCAGCCGCTGTCGCTTGCGGTCCTCGAACGCCCAGGTGAACGAGCCTGGGTCGCGTGCCTCGTCGGCCAGTTCCTCGACGACCTTCACGCAGGCGCGCTCCTTGATACGCGCGGCCAGGCGACCGCCGAGGGAGAACCGGTTGGCGATGTCGTCCCTGGAGGCCAGCTGCACCCTCGCCGCGTGACGGCCCAGGCCGATGCACTGACCGAACGAACCCACCTCGATGACGGCGGGGCGCGTGCCCGCGATCCGTGCCAGCACCGTGTCCGCGGCGTGCGCGCCCAGCGGACGCGCGGTCTGGCAGCTCATCCGCAACGGCATATCCGACGGTGCCGCCGAATCCCCGGCCGCGACGACGCGCGGATCGTCCACGCTGGTCAACGTCTCGTCGGTGCGCAGCCGTCCGATGGCGTCGGTGCTCAACCCGCTGCGCGCGGCCAGGTCGGGCACACCGAAACCCGCCGTCCAGATCGTCACCGCGCTCGACAGCGAGTGCCCGCCACTGAGCCGCACCGACTCCGAAGTCACCGCCGTGACCTGCGCGTCGGGACCTTCGAGTATCACCACACCGAGGGCGCTCAGCCGTTCGGCCACCGAGCGTCGCACCCGTGGATGCAGATAGGGGCCGAGGACCCTGCCGCACACCAGGTTCACCCGGCGGCCCTGCTCGGCCAGTTCCGCGGCGACTTCGATGCCGGTGGCGCCCGCGCCGACGACCGTCACCGCCGCCGTCGGTGACGCCGACTCGATGACCGGACGCAACCGGCGCGCGTCCTCCCACGTCGCCATCGGGTACGCGAACTCCGCCGCTCCGGGCACGTCCGGGTCCGCGCTGCGGCTGCCCACCGCGTAGACCAGGTAGTCGTAGCCGATGCGGCCGGAGTCTGTCGTGGTCACCGTGCGCTCGGCCACGTCGATACGGGTGGCGGTGTCCACGACCAACCGCACCCGATCGGACAGGATCTCCGCGAGGTCGACGACCGCCTCGTGTGATCGGGCGACCAGTTGGTGCAGCCGGACCCGGTTGACGAAGATCGGGCGCGGATTGATCAGGGTCACGGTGACGTCGTCACGTCGGGTCAGGCGATTGGCCGCCAGCACGCCCGCGTATCCGGCGCCGACGACGACCACATCGGTGTTCTCGGTCATTGGTGTCTCCTTCGTGTCCGAGGGGTTCGGGCACAAGACACCGCGTGAACGGAAGTTGTGACAGGCAGTGCGAAGAATCGTCGTCGGCCGTGATGATCTCTCCGGTGACGGTCTCCGGTTGATCAACAGCGTTCGCGAATGCGGAGAAGGAGGAAAAACACTCTCTTCCACTTTCAATATATAGCGGACCCGGGGCCTTGCGGCAAGACCCCGGTGGTGATGCACAATCTCCAGCCGAAGCCGGTACCTGCCGAAATACGGTTCGCGAACCTCCGATCGCGGGGCGCGCTCACGCCGTCGACCGGGACCGGCGCATACGACACACCTAGCCGAATGGGGACTTCATGGTCGACGTGATCATCGCCGGTAGCGGGCCGACGGGGTTGATGCTCGCCGCCGAGTTGCGGTTGCACGGCGTGCGGACGCTGATCCTCGAGAAGGACGCCGAACCGACGAAGATCGTGCGCGCGCTCGGCCTGCACGCGCGCAGTATCGAGGTGATGGCCCAGCGCGGACTGCTGGAACGATTCCTGGCACTGGGCACGCGATACCCGCTCGGCGGTTTCTTCGCGGGTATCCGCAAACCGCAGCCCGAACGGCTCGATACCGCGCACGGATACGTACTCGGCATCCAGCAGACCGTCAGCGATCGACTGCTGGCCGAACACGCCGTCGAAGTCGGCGTCGAGATCCGGCGCGGCTGCGAACTGGTCGGCCTGGACCAGGACGACGCCGGGGTGACCGTCGAACTCGCCGACGGCACGCGACTGCGCGGGCGGTATCTGGTCGGCTGCGACGGCGGTCGCAGCACGGTGCGCACACTGCTCGGCATCGATTTCCCGGGCGAGCCGAGCAGGGTCGAGACGCTGCTGGCCGAGGTCGCCCTGACCGAAGAGCTCGACACGATCAACGCGGTGATGACCGAAGTTCGCAAGACCCAGTTGCGTTTCGGCGTGATGCCGCTCGAGGACGGGATGTACCGGGTGGGCGTGCCCGCGGCGGGGGTCGCCGAGGACCGCACCGTCGCTCCGACCCTCGACGAACTCAAACAGCAGTTGCTCGAGGTCGCGGGCACCGACTTCGGCGCGCATTCACCGCGCTGGCTGTCCCGATTCGGTGACGCGACCAGGCTCGCCGAGCGATACCGCGGCGGGCGGGTGCTGCTGGCAGGCGACGCGGCCCACATCCATCCGCCGACCGGCGGCCAAGGCCTCAACCTCGGCATCCAGGACGCGTTCAATCTCGGCTGGAAACTCGCCGCCGTCATCGACGGCTGGGCGCCGCGGGGACTGCTCGACAGTTACGAGTCCGAACGGCGTCCGGTGGCCGCGGCCGTGCTGGAGAACACCCGCGCGCAGATGCAGTTGATGTCGCTGGACCCGGGTGCCCAGGCGGTACGCAGACTGGTGGCCGAGCTGATGGACTTCGAGGACGTCAACCGGTTCCTCACCGAGAAGATCACCGCCACCGCGATCCGCTACGACTTCGGCGAAGGTCACGAGCTGCTCGGTAAACGGTTGCGCGACATCGGGTTGAAACGCGGACGGCTCTACGACCTGACCCACCGCGGGCGCGGGCTCCTGCTCGACCAGACCGGACAGCTCTCGGTCACCGGATGGGCCGACCGCGTCGATCACGTGGTCGACGTCAGCGAGGAACTGGACGCGCCCGCCGTGCTGTTACGCCCCGACGGCCACATCGCCTGGGTCGGCGACGACCAGCGGGATCTGCTCGAACACCTCCCGACGTGGTTCGGTGCCGCCGTCGCCTGACGGGTCCGCCCCTGGAATCACCTGCCGCCCGCCGTTGTCGAGTGATCACAGCGGCGGGCGTTCGGGGACCCGAACCGCTTCGCTCGTCGTCGGCGCATTCGATACCTTCGCGGGAATCGTCGCATCGGCCCGGCGCGCGATGTGGGTGACCGCGAAGACGACGGCGCGATAGGTGAGAACAGCGGGCACGACGACCAACAACACGATACGCAGCACCATCAGTGCGGCAGCGACAGCCAGGTAGACCGGACCGAGGCCGTCGGGTGAACCGAACCCGTGCCGATCCGACAACGCCGCCATCACCCCACGCAGGATCACGTAGGCGACGAGGAGGATCGCCGGTATGCGAACCTTGCGCAGGACCGCGCGAAACCGTTCGGTGGCAAGAGGTTTCATCGCGCCAGCTCCGGTCCGGATGTGAGGAATGCCAGCAGCAGGGCATTGCCGATCACGCCTCCGGTCGCGAAACGCACGCGGTCCCCGGCCCGTAGTGGCAGACCGGCCAGATCCGTTGTGCGATACACGCGGGTGAACACCTCGCGCTGTCCCAGCGAACGGGCGGGAGCCAGCGCGAAACCGGTGGCCGAGATCGATATCCCCAACACCAGGGGACCGCTGTCCATATCGCCGACGCCGTCATAGCCGTCGCCGTACTCGTGGAACGCGCCGAAGCCGAGAAAACTGCGTTCCTGACGAAACAACCCGGCCGCCAACTCCTCGAGCAACCCGCGATCGGCGAAACCCGCGAAATAGGCCGCCAATCCGGTACCGGAGGTGCGTGGAGCGTCGTGCGCGCGCCCGTCGGCACCCATGCGCTGCACGACGAGTCCGGTGTCGCGATCGATCTGTACCGCGCGTACCTGCCGCGCCCAGTGAGCCAGGACCACCGTGTGGTCGACTCCGGTCACACGGGTGTGTACCGCGATCGCCGCGGCGACGGCCGCTACGTCGGTGGGGTAGGCCTCACCGGGAAAGGTGTCGAGCAGCGCGGTCGGCGAGGCGAGCAACCGCCGTTCGTAGGAGCCGATCAGCGCGTCGTGCCATGACGCGAGGTCGGTCGGAAACCCGGGATCGACCAGCCGCGCCATCCCGAGCGCCAGCGCGGGATAGGAAAGATATGCGTGGCCGTTCGGACTGTCGAGATGGACCGATCCGTCCTCGCCGTGCCAGGCATCGGTGAACGCGACACGCATCTCGGGCAACAGGCTCTTGACGGCAGCGCGGGTCACCACAGGTGCGTAGCGCTCGCGCCATTCGGGGTGATCCAGGCATACCTGCGCCAAACCCAGCGCCGTCATCTGGTGGGCGAGCAGACCCCACATACCGTCGATCACCCCACCCGAGTCGGTGGCTCGGCGTCGGTCGTCGTCGTCTTCGAAAGCCGCCAATTCCTCGGCGAGCCCGCGCACCCGCGTCGGATCCCCTCGGAACCACTCGTCGGCGTCACGACCACACCACCACCCCGGTAGCACCGCCGCCACCAACAATGCCGCCACGATCCCTGCGACGATCGCGAGCGGACGCCGAAACCGGGTGATCGACGCCTGGGACCGGTCGGATTCCCCTATGCCCGAACGTGTTTCCATATCTCACCGTACCTGGCAGGCGGATCTCACCCGACCTCGTCGAACCTTGGTTCAGGCCTGGGAAGATGCCGACAGTCGGCCGTCGGAAAGCCGGGCGTCGCCGCACTGGATGGCGGCCGAACTGCTCGAAGGCTGAGCAATGTCACTCGTCCATGGGAAGTCGTGGTTTCGCGTCGGGTGACAGACGTTCGTCCGTTGAAAGATCCTCAGGCTCCGGGGGATTGATAACCAAATTCCGCATCGCCCGCCGGACCGCCTCTTCGGGGGAAAGCGGTTCGCTTCCGGGAGGATAGATCGGCTCCGGGCGATCGCCGGACACGTAATCGCGGAAGGCTCGCAGGTACTCCTCCAAATCACGCTGGTCGGCGAACCTGATACCGGTCGGATCGAACCACTCGTCCGGTGTCGGCTGCCACGCGATCATGAAATCGAGGGCTTCACGCAGCATGTACCCGTAGGTCGGATCCGCAACGCAGTGGGTGCGCACATGCGGGGCGTCGTACCGCATTCGACGGGCGTTTTCGGCGTTGTGCATCTGTACCAGCGGCCACAGCAGGTTGCCGATGTGTGGGATCTCGTCCCACCACGTGTTCTTCGTGCGCAGAGTCTCGCTGGCCCGCACGCGGCGTTGCGTGACCGGCGTCGGGTAGTCGACGGGCGCGCCACGGCGGTCGATATCGCGGTTCGGCCCGGTCTCGAGGTTCTGGGGTGGATACCACACGCCGCGCCACACCGAGACGCCGAGATAGCGACGACTCACCGAGGGCGGTTCGGCCAATGAGATGTCAACGGTAATTCGGCGCACGGGTGGCATCGGTTCGTCGCCGAACAGTTCGGCCACCATCGACAAGCAATCCCGCACATCGAATGCGGTCACGCCGATGCCTTGGCCCAACCACGACAATGCCGGTAGGTCGAGTTCGATCCAGAACCGCCGCAGAGTAGCCATCCGCGACTCCTCCCCTTGCCGTCGATCTCGAACGCCGACTCGATGATCCCAGAGTTGAGCAGTGCCCACCAAAGTCGTTATTTCGGACCGCGGGTGAAGTGCCGCGCGGCGACGGTGGCGGATCCGAGAGCTCCTCGACCGTGCTCGGCGGCAGATGGTCGCCCGGTTCCTCGAGCAGGGTGGAGTTGCCTGCGCCGTTCTGGCCGGTGATCAGCAGGCAGTCGCTCGCGGCGAGCGCCAGCTGGTCGGCTCGAGTCTGCCCGCGACGGCGGTGTCGGTGGCCTGGGGAGAGAGGAACGTCCAATAGGCGTGGATAGTACGGGCGTACCACCGGTCCCAGTTTTCAGTGTGATTCGTGGCGGTTACGTTGCGTCGCAAAAACGAAACGTAACGAAATAGAACCGGCCACCGATCGGGGAGAGCTCGACGTCTGACCGCCGATAATGTTCACTTATCGGCGGTCAGAAACGCGACCAGCGGTTTCGAGAGTTCCCGCGACAGCGCATATTTCGTTGCGCGTCGATACGTTGTATATAACGAAACAAACGCTACGATTCTCCGGTGTCCAGCGTATGTAACTACCCCGGCTGTGTTCGCCCGATCACGAGAGGCGGTGGACCCGGACGCCCCTCGGAATACTGTGATCACCCCGACCACACCCGATGGCGCGCGTGGCGGGAACGTCAACGGCAACAGCAGGAGTCGGAGACAGGCGACGCTGCCGTCACTGTGACGCCGCACGGGCCGGTGACGGTCGCCCGACTGCGCGCCGACGAACTGCTCGCGCAGTTCCGCACGCTCGCAGAACAACTCGGCACCAATCTGAATGCCGCGGTCGTGGAACTGTCCACGTTGGCCGACCCGTCCGTCGCCGAACAGCAGGTGCAATCGGTGCAGGCCGATGCCGCCCGAAGGATCGCCGAGGCCGAGATGGCCACCGTCGCGGCGGAACAGGCGCGGCGCGAAGCCGAAACAGCCCGCGTCGCGGCCGAAGCCGTGGCCGAAGACGCGGTGACCGCGGCAGAAGAGGCCGAGAGCCGCATCGCCGAAGCACACGCGGCCCGTGACGACGCCATGGGCGAAGTCGAACGGGTGACCCGCCGCGCCGCCGACGACGTCTTCGCCGCACGCAGCCAAGCCGAGGCCGAGGTCCGTGCCGCACGGCGCGAAGCGGGCGACGATATCGCGCGAGCACGTCAGCAAGCCGAAGAAGACGTCGAGACCGCGCGGCGCACAGCGAACACCGAGATCGAGCAGGTCAGGCGAGAAGCCGCCCAGCAGATCACCGCCGCGGGCGCCGAACGCGATCTGGCCGTGCAGCGCGCCGCGGATTCCGAACGTGCCATCGAACGCGCCGAACAGGCGGTAGCCGAACGGAATCGGGCCGTGACCGAAGCTCGCGACGATATCGACCGGCTGCGCGCCGAACTCGAACGCTCCCGGACCGAACTCGCCGACCAGCGCCGCGAACACGCCACCGAGGTGGCCGCACTACGCGCGGAGTCGGTAGCGGCACTCGAGCGGGCGCGCGGCGAAGCGACACAACGGATCACCGCCCTCGACGACGCCCGCATCCAGACACTGGCACGCGCCGAACGCGCCGAACGCCAACTCGACGAACTACTCGCCGAATCGCGTCGCGAGCCGGATCCGGTCGGATAGATCGCCGAACACGATGCGATCTCACCCGACGTGGCCATCCCGATGCGGGCGCTCGCGCTTCTTCGGCGGCGTATCTGCGATCCCGGACCGAGGGTGTGGCATGTGTCGGCATCGCCGCCGAACGCGACCGTCAGGAAGTGCTCGCCCGCACGGCGGTCGCGGCCAGGGTGGTGTATTCCATCGTGAAGGATCCGCCCAGTGAGTCGATGGCGGCACCGACCGCGTCGAATATCTCGGAGAGTTGGTCGCGACGCAGACGGGTCAGGCCGCCGGTGGTGGGCAGCAACTCCAGCCATTGATCGCGCGTATAGGTCTGCCGCCAGTCGAATCGCCACTGTTCGGGCTCGGCGAATTGCGCGGTCTCGCGGAGCTGATCGGCGATAGTCGCGTACCCGGCGAGGTAGAGGTCGAGGGGGCGTCGAGCCGGTTGACCACTGAACGGGGAGTCCGGCGCCACCCGTCGGTAGGCGGCGGCGAAGGGTTCTGCCACCTCGGCGGGGGGCTCGTAGGCGTGACCGAAGATCGCCAGCCGCCCGCCCGGACGCAGCACGGCGGCCGCCTTGGCGGTACCGGCGACCGGGTCCACCCAATGCCACGACTGCGCGGCGACCACCGCGTCGAACCTGCGATCACCGGGCTGCCACGCCTCGAAGGTCGCCACCTCCACCGGCACGTCGTGGACTCGCGCGAAGTCGGCCATCCGCGCATCGGGTTCGACGCCGAGCACCGTACACCCGACGGCCTGGAACTGGCGGGCCGCGATGCCGGTACCGCAGCCCACGTCGAGTACGTCCGTTCCCGGGATGTCGGCGAGGATCCGCGCCACCAATGCCTCGGGATAGCCGGGGCGGGCGTGGTCGTAGCGCTGCGCGTCGGTGCCGAACGATTCGGCCGTGCGTCGGTCCTCCCGCAAGGACGGCGGGGCCGATCGTTCTCGGGGCGATGTGGGCATGCGCCCACTTTAGTGGGCGTGTGCCCACTGAGCAATAATGCTGAGGAATCGACGTACGAGAGGAGCCGTCAGTGCCGACCGGGGTGCACCTACGCGACGCACGGCAGCAACTGTTCGACGCCGCCGACCGCGTACTGCTGCGCGACGGTCCGAACGCACTGACCAGCCGGGCCGTCACCGACGAAGCGGGCTGCGCCAAAGGTGTTCTGCACCGGCACTTCACCGACTTCGACGACTTCCTCACCGACCTCGTGCTCGACCGCGCCGCGCAACTCGAGGCCCGGGCCCGCGAGCTGCGTGCCTCCGCGGGCACCGACACGGTCGCCACCAATCTGACCCGCGCGCTGACCGTTCTGTTCGGCCCCGTTCCCGTCGCGATCCTTCCGCTCATCACCTTCCGCGACGAGCTGCGCGCACGACTGCGCCGCGCCAGGCCCGGCGGGGGCATGGCGATCCTCGCCGAAGCGACCACCGCGATCTCCACCTACCTCACCGACGAGCGCGAACTGGGCCGCCTCGCAGCCGACGCCGACATCGACTCGCTCACCCTCTCCCTGGTCGGCGGCGGCCACCTGCTGTTCACGGACCGCGACCTCGGTCCACCGACCACCGCGGCGGTCGAAAAGTTCGTCGCCGCGGTCATCTCCGACGCTGTGCAACGCCGACCGGCCTGAAGTCGAGGAAAGGGTGAGCTGAGGTGACACGATCGTGGTGGGGCTGGGGGACCGTCGAGGACGCCGCTTCGGAGTCCGAGACGAACGAACTGGTGGCACGGATTTCGGCGTTGCTCCCCGGACACGATCTCACCGACCATCCGCCGCCGGACCCGGCCGCGCTCGAGGTGCCCGCGCCTCGGATCACGCCGCCGGGCTCGTTGGCCCGGCGATGTTCGGCGGATCCGGTGGACCGGCTCGGGCACGCGCGCGGCAAGGCGTTTCGTGACGTCGTGCGCAATCTGCGGGGCGAGATCGGCAATGTGCCCGATCTCGTCGCCCGCCCGCGCGAGGAACAGGACGTGATCGATCTGCTCGACTGGTGCGCGGGCACCGGGATCGCCGTTGTTCCCTACGGCGGTGGCAGTTCGGTGGTCGGCGGGGTCGAACCACGTTTCGACGGACCCGTTCTCACCCTCGATCTGACCGAGTTGGACGCCGTGCTCGAGGTCGACCCGATCGGGCGGGCCGCGCGAATCCAGGCGGGCGCGTTGGGGCCGAGACTGGAGGATCAGCTCCGACCGCACGGGCTGACGTTGCGGCATTTCCCGCAGTCGTTCGGGTTCTCGACGCTCGGCGGTTGGCTCGCCACCAGGGCGGGCGGTCACTTCGCGACGCTCTACACCCATATCGACGATCTGACCGAATCGATGCGCGTGGTCACCCCGGTCGGGATCAGCCAGTCCAGGCGACTGCCCGGATCCGGTGCCGGCCCGGCACCGGATCGGTTGTTCCTCGGCTCGGAGGGCACGCTCGGGGTGATCACCGAAGCGTGGATGCGGCTACAACAGCGGCCGCGCTGGCAGCTCACCGCGTCGGTGTCGTTCGGCGATTTCTCCACCGCCGTCGCCGCGACCCGCGCCATCGCCCAGGCCGGGCTGTATCCGAGCAATTGCCGACTACTCGACCCGGCCGAAGCATTGCTCAACGCGAACACGCACGTCACCGGCGGACTGCTGGTGCTCGCCTTCGAATCCGCCGACCACCCGGTCGACGCGTGGCTCGAGCGCGCGACGCGCATCGCCTGCGACCACGGCGGTCTGGTCCTCGGCACCCGCGCCCGCTCCGATTCCGGCACCGGCGACGCCGCGGGCAACTGGCGCTCGGCATTCCTGCGCATGCCCTACCAGCGCGATGTGCTCGCCCGGCGCTCGATGATCGTCGAGACCTTCGAAACCGCCTGCACCTGGGCGGAATTCGAGAACCTGCACGCGGCGGTGACCACGGCCGCCCAGCAGGCGATCGCGCGGGTCTGCGGCGGTGGCCTGATCACCTGCCGGTTCACCCACGTCTATCCCGACGGTCCGGCGCCCTACTACGGCATCTACGCCTCGGGACGTTGGGGCGACACGGTCGCCCAGTGGGACGACATCAAAACCGCTGTCTCCGAAGCGATCCACACCGCGGGCGGCACCATCACCCACCATCATTCCGTCGGGCGCGACCACCGGCGGTGGTACGACCGGCAACGCCCCGACCCGTTCGCGGCGGCACTGCGCGGGGCCAAGGCTGTGCTCGATCCGGCGGGCGTCCTCAACCCCGGGGTGCTCATCGATCCGATTCGAGTGGCATCGTGAGAACCGAGCGGGTTCACTTGTCTGTATGGCCCCCACCGATCAGGTTCGCAGCTCGGCCCCTTCGGTCCCGGGATCGCTGCGTGCCCCTGCCGAACTGATCGTGGTCACCCACGGCACCTCGGCGCCGCTCGCGCCGAACGTGTTGCGCGACAGTGTCGCCGCCGAGATCCGACTGTCGGCGCTCCTGCCTGCGGGAGCCAGGATGACGAGGATCTTCGGTCCTGCCGCCCGGCTGCGCGGCAGACTCGCCGAGACCGGCGAGGAACCGGTCGCCGCGGAGTTCTTGAACTACTTCGCCGTGCGCGATATCGCCGCCGACCTCGAGGAGGTGGCGCGACGGTTGCGCGAGGACGACGCCGTGGACGGCGCCTACATCAAACCCGGCGCCGAACTGCCGATCGCGCCGGGATCGCTCGCGCGCCGCGCCTTCGCGGAAGCACCCGCCGTGACCCCGAGTTTCGAAGCGCGCCAAGGATATCTGGACGCCGCACCGCACGGTGTCGACGCACGATGGGCGTGGACGCGACCCGGCGGCCGGGGCGCGGGCGTTCGGGTCATCGACATCGAAGGAGCGTGGCGGTTCACCCACGAGGATCTCACCGGCAATCAAGGCGGGGTCATCGGCGGCAATCCGTCCACCGACGCGGGCTGGCGCAACCACGGAACCGCGGTCGCCGGTGAGATCAGCGCAGACGTCAACGCCGTCGGCATCACCGGGATCGCCCCGGAGGCCACCATCAGGGCGGTGTCGATCTTCGGCGGCGGCTCCGCCTCGGCGATCCGGACCGCGGCCGACGCCCTCGCCCCCGGCGACATCATCCTGCTCGAACTGCACCGCCCAGGCCCGCGCTGGAACTTCCGCAACCGGCCCGACCAATCGGGATATATCGCCGTCGAATGGTGGCCCGACGATCTCGCCGCGATCCGCTACGCGACCGCGCGCGGTGTCGTCGTGGTCGAGGCCGCCGGCAACGGCGCAGAAGATCTCGACGACGCGATCTACGATGTGCGGCCCGCGGATTTCCCGTCGACCTGGCGCAACCCCTTCCGCGCGGATGCGGAGGGTTCAGGGGCCGTGCTGGTCGGTGCGGGCGCGCCGCCCCCGGGCACCCACGGGCGCGAACACGGTCCCGCGCGCTCACGTCTGGCGTTCTCCAACTACGGGTCCCGTCTCGACAGTCAAGGGTGGGGGATGGAAGTCACCACCACCGGCTACGGTGACCTCCAGGGCGGAGGCGACGAAGACTACTGGTACACCGACCAATTCAGCGGCACGTCGAGCGCGTCGCCGATCGTCGTCGGCGCCATCGCCTGCTACCAGGGCATTCACGCACAGGGCGCGGGTGTGCGCGGCCCGGCCGAAATCCGTGCCCTGCTGCGGGCGACCGGTTCACCGCAGGCCGCGGCACCGGACCGGCCCACCGCCCAGCGCATCGGAACCCAGCCCGATATTCGGGCGATGGTGCACGATGGCGAGGTTCCGGTGGCAAACGCCGAAAGAACAACGGATATGGCCTAACCGCCACACGTTTCGTACACCATCTGTCACCGCGTCTCTGTAGACCGGGCGCCACCCACGCGGAGCCCATCGCGGCGTCGGTGACCGAGTCCTGATAGGCGCCGGCGTCGATGGGGGACACCAACGGCCCGAGGCTGACAGGGGCGACGGGAGTCAGGCTTCCAGGCGCATCCGCTCCGCGGCGTCGACCCCGATGCCGACGAGCATCGTGATCAGGTCCTCACGCCCCACCCCGGATTCCCCGCGTAGCCACAGCGCCACCACATGGTTGGTGCCCGCGACGAGCAGGTGCCCGAGCAGTCGGGCGGTGGGCCGGGGTGGACCGGTGCCGACCAATCGGACGAGGAGTTGTTCGGTGAGCACACCGACCGCGGTCTCGCGCACGACCATGCCCGCCGGGCTGCCGGTCGACTCCAGATAGAACCGGGCCACCCGGGGGTCATCCAGCACCTCGAGCGCGCTGCGGGCGGCCAACTCCAGCAACCGCTCGGCGGGGTCGTCGGGTTGCAGCCCGGACTCCTCGATAGCCAGGCCGACCTGCTCGAAGATCTGCTGAAGAGCGCCTGCGACCAGCTCGTCGAGGGAGGCGAAGCTCTCGTAGAAGTAGCGCTTACCGACTCCGGCGGCAGCGCAGACCGACGCCACCGTCAACGCGCCGAACCCGCTCACCCCGACGACCTCGAAAACCGCGTCCAGCAACCGCGCACGACGTTGCAGGCGCCGCGTCTCACTGGGCATGCCGCCGTAGGGGCGGGCAGCGGAGGTCATGGAGAGCATCTTGACATGCCGTCCTGCAACCTGTCACCTTGTCAGGAACCGGAACGATCCGGTTCCTGAATTAGCTCTGAAACCGATTATCGGAGGAGACTCGGCATGGTGTGTTGTGTGGCCGCACTCGCGGTGATGGCCGCGTTCGGCAGGCTTGTACGCGCGCTGCGAGGAGGCGGCCGAAACGTCTTCGCCGCAGGTACCGCATTCGCCCCGCCCGCTCGCTACGTGGTGACTCGATGACCGCGATCGGCGGCGCCAACCCGCCGCGTACCACCACCGTGGCGCTCACCCCGCTCGACGACCGCGCGCCGCTTCTGCCGCCGGTCACGCGGCGGACCATGCTGCGTGCGGGCGGCGGCATCGGCCTCGTCTGGCTCCTCGGCGTGGCTCTTGCACTCACGAACGACGACCGGCTCCGACTGCTGGGCGCCGGTTTGATGCTGCCGGGCGGCAGCCATTTCGCGAGCGGCCATCCTCTGCATGTGCTCGGTGCGGTACTAGCCCTTGTCGTGGCTGTGCTGATCTGGTGGATGATCGGCGCGGTCGTCGCACCCGTCGCGGTCTGGGCACTCGACCTCGCGGTCGGCGTGACGATAGGAGATCACCATCCCACGGACGCGGGACTGCTGGCCGTCGCGGTCGCCGGGCCTGCCGTGGCCGTACTCTGCCTCGCCGCGCACGCGGTGCGGCACGCACGGCGTAGGCGTCGGGCCAGGTTCCTCAACGCCGGGGTGCTGGCCCGACCCGCGACCGTCACCCGCGTGCCGTCGCGCGTCGAGCCGCCGGTGCGTGAGGCGAGCACCGACGACCTCGAACGGCTCCGGTTCGCACTCGACCTCGCTCTACAGCCGATAGCGTGCTTCGATGGCTTCGACCGGCGTGACCAATTCCGTGAGGCGGCGCTGCGCTATCAACTCTGCCTGCTCGGTTACGCTCTGGCCGCCTACCGGAACACCTGTGCCCCAGCCTTCGGTGGCTATCTCACCGAAGCGCACGCCCGCTCGATCGAGAAGATCGGTGATCGGCGAGTGTGGGGGTACTGGGCGCTGGAGAACGCCTGGGGCCGATTGTCTCTGCGCCGCGACCCGGTCGACAACGGCGACAACGTCATGCTCACCGGGTGGCAGGGAGTCTCGGCCGGCCTCTTCGAGACCTTCGACGACACACGCTTCTCCGCACCGGGCGCACTCACTTATCGCTGGTTCGACGACGAGGCGTACGCCTACGACCTGCCTACGCTGGCCTCTTCGATCGCCACCAATATGGAGCGCTCGCCGTTCACACTGTTCTGCTGTGAACCGCGGTGGATTTATCCCGTCTGCAACACCTTCGCGGTGAACACCCTCCTCATGGACCGCCGCCTGCACGGCGGCACCGCCTACGACCGGTTGCACGAGCGCGTCCGCACCGCCTACCTCGAGGAGTTCCATCGCCCCGACGGCCGCGTCATCGGCGTCCGCTCCGAAACCCTCGGCCTCTCGTGGAGCCCGTGGGCAGGCGACGCGGTGTGGCTGCCCACGACCTACTGGCTGCACCCCGCCTACCCCGACCTCGCGCACCGCTCCTGGCGACTGCTGCGCGAGACCGTCCTGCAAGAGCGCGACGGCCGGATCGTCCTGCCTCCCACCTTGGCCAACCGCTGCGACTCCGGCTCCTATGCCTTCGGCCGTGCGGCTTTCGGGCAGATCCTGCTGGCGATGGCTGCGCGCGAGATCGGTGACGAGGAGATCGCCGCCCGCGTCCTGGCCGACCTGGCCGACACCGAGACCGTCCACCGCGAGAGCGGGGCTGCGCGCTACGCCGACGTCTCCACCCAGGGCAACCTCTACGAAATGATGGCGCGTTTCGGGCGCGCGTCCGGTTTGCGCGACCTCATCGGACACGGTCTGCCGGACCCCTGGCGTACCGGTCCCCGGCTCGCCGAGGCCGACTACCCCGACGTCCTGGTGGCCCGGGCGCTCACCGATGGCACTGCGCTGCAGTGTGTTCTGCGGCCAGGCGCTGGTCCGGTGCGTACAACCGTCGTCGTCGACCGACTGGTACCCGGACGCTCGTACCACGTGGCGGGAGCACTCGAGCGCGAGGTCGTGGCCGACCGAACGGGATGTACGACGCTCACCCTCGACCTCGGCGGACGACTCCAGCTCGACGTGGAGCCACGAACATGACGCGCGCGAACCCCCGCATCCGCGGGGCAGAGGTGCGACGTCGAATCGCGACACTCGATCCCGCCCGAAACGCCGACGAGATCACCCGCCTCTCACTGGCAATCCTGCACGGCCACAATGCACTGGTGTACGCGTTGTTCACCGTCGCCTTTCTCAAGCAAGTGGCAGTGCCTGCGATGGCGCGCACCCTCTACCGTCACGGCACGGGCGACATCGTCCGAGAAACGTTGCGCCGCAACGACGACACGATCGTCTTCTTCGGACAGCTGATCGAACACGGACCCGACTCCGCCGTCGGCAGCGCGTGGATCGAGCGGCTCAACGAGATTCACGCGCACTTCCCACTGCGTGACCAGGACTCCGTCTATACCCTCGCCACGCTGGCTCTGGACCCACACGCGCTCACCTCCGCCTTCGGCGTGCGGCTCTTCTCCGAGGCGGAGCGAGAGGCGCACTGGCGGTTCTGGCGGGCTGTGGCGGTACGCCAGCACCTCGTCGACCTCCCCGAGGAGCGCGCCGAACTCGCCCGCTGGGCACTGGAATACGAGCGTCGCGAGTACGCGGCCTCCAACGGCGGACGTGCGATCGCCCTTGCCTTGATCGACGCCTTCGGTAAGCGCTGCCTGCCCCGCCCCGTCCGCTCCGCCGCGCCTCGAATGATCGCCGCGTTCTGCCCCGAACCGCTTCGTCGCGTTCACGGTCTGCCCGAGCCCGGCCTCGCGATCCGTTGGCTGGTGGCCGCCGGGTTGCGCGCCTACACGGCAAGCGTCGATTTCCGCCGCGTCGACCCGCATCGGTCTCTCGCCGTCGACTTCGGCGAGCGGCGCTATGGACCCCGCACACCCGACGAGGTCGGCTACCGGCGCGCAAACACCCCCGACCAATCCCGCCGCCCACCGGACGGCAAGTCCTAGATGTCCTTTCGGTTCTGGTCACCGAGAACGCTGTCGATTCGGCCGGACGTAGAGCTGATCGTCGTCGACCAACCCGGGTCCGGGACTGTCTCACTTGCCGCTGTAAACAGGGAAGACGCTGTGGTCGCCGTAGTCGCGGGCTCGCAGGTTCCGTAGTACGTCCATGTCGTCGGCGGTGATCTCGAAGTCGACCTGGGCGTTGCCGCGCATGTGCTCGGGGTTGGCGGTCTTGGGCAGTGACACGGTTCCCAGTTGCAGGGTGTAGCGGATGCAGAGCTGTGGAACGCTCACCCCGTACCGGTCGGCAATCGCCCGGACGTCCGGGTTGTGCAGGATTTCCCCGTGCGCGATGGGTGAATACGCCTCGACGAGGATGTTGTTGCTCTCGCAGTAGGCGATCAGCTCGACAGGGGTGTTGCCCGCGTGGACGAGCAACTGGTTCACCTGCGGCGCGATCGCACAGGCGCCGAGGAGGTTGTCGAGGTCGCGCTGCTCGAAGTTGGAGACGCCGATCGAGGCGAGCTTTCCCGCCTTGTAGGCGTCTTCCAACGCGCGCCATGCCGCGCGGTTGCCTTCGGCGTAGTCCCCGCCGCGGTAGTCGTTCCACGGCTGTGGGCTGTGGATCAGCATCAGATCGATGTGATCGAGCCCGAGGGTGGTCAGCGAGCCGTCGATCGCGGCGACGGCGGCGTCGTAGTTCTTGATCTCGGCCGCCAACTTGGTCGAAACGAACAACTCCTCGCGCACGACGCCGCTGGCGCGAACTCCTTCGCCGACGCCCCGTTCGTTACCGTAGGCCTGGGCGGTGTCGATATTGCGGTAGCCGAGGGCGATCGCGTCGGTGACCGCGTCAGCGGCCTTGTCGTCGTCGATGAACCAGGTGCCCAAGCCCAGCTTGGGGATGCGGACGTCGTTGGACAGCGTGTAGGTCTGTTGCAGGATCATGTGCCGTTCACTCCTCGCTTCGTGTGGGGCGCTGGGTGCGGTGACCGTGGGGGTTCTGCTCGCGGGTTCGCCCGGCGTGCTCATCGGACAGTGGCGGGTCGGGCGCGGTTGTCGTCGTCGGTGACCGGTTCGAGCCAGGTGACATCGTCGCCTTCCCGCTCGGGGATCGTCGCGGTTCCGGGTTCGCGGGCGGTAGAGAACGCGCGCCGGGCCCCGACTCGGTCGCCCACCGACCCGACTGTCAGTAACTGTGCAGCAAACATCAGGATATAGCTGTCGATCACCTGCTGCGGCCCCGTGACCCCCTCGCCGACGTCGGCGCGGATCGCCGCGAGCGTCACGTTCACCACGTCCCCCAGCGTGACGACGATGGGGCGAAGATCGCGGTGGCGAGCGCGGACCGGGTGCGAACACCGGTGAACACCGACGTCTCGGATCGTCCGAAAGTCTCGAATCGGCCATGTGAGGCGCGGCTGTTCCGAAGCCGGGGGTCGCTAGGGTGGAGTTCCATGGACACCGCGCTGGTCGCCCGTTCGGAGCAGATACCCGCATCCGACCACGCGCCACGATCCGAGAATTCGCGCGCGGGCCGGGTGATCGTCGTCGCTGCCCTGTGTCTGATCCTGGCGCAGGCGGGCCTGCGCTGGTGGGTCGCGCGCAACGGCTATTTCTACTGGGACGACCTCGTCGTCGTGAGCCGGGCCGCCCGGTTCCCGCTGCTGTCGCACGACCTGCTGCTCTACGACCACGACGGCCATTTCATGTCGCTGGCGTTCGTCACCGCGTGGATGGTGACCGCGGCGGCCCCGCTGGTGTGGGCGGGGCCGGTGGTGACGATGCTGGTGGGCCAGCTCGCGGTCGCGCTGGCGGTGCTGCGGCTGCTGATCGTGCTCGTCGGCAGGCGGTGGACGATCCTGGTTCCGCTGATCTTCTTCCTGTTCTCGCCGCTGACCCTGCCCGCGTTCGCCTGGTGGGCCGCCGCGCTCAATGCGCTACCCCTGCAATTCGCGCTGGCCTGGGTGATCGGTGACGCGGTGCTGCTGGTGCGCACCGGTCGACGTCGGTTCGCGCTGTCGGGAATCGTGGTCACGGCCACGGCGCTGCTGTTCTTCGAGAAATCGGTCCTGGTCCCGGTCGTCGCCTTCGCGGTGGCGGCGCTGGCTTGCTACGTCGACGGCGCGGGGGACCGGCGGGGCGTGATCGGCGAACTCGGCCGCTGCGCGCGGTCGGTGTGGCGGCGCGGGGCGGCGCTGTGGATCGGATCGCTGATCGCGCTGGTGTGCTGGTTCGCGATCTACCTGACCGTCATCGACACCTCCTCGGTGCACTACAGCAGCAACGAAGTGCGCGGACTGCTGCCGGGCGCGACATCGTTCGGCATGGTGCCGACCCTGCTCGGCGGGCCGTGGACGTGGGAACGCTGGATACCGTCGACGCCGTGGGCCGATCCGCCCGGTTGGGCGGTCGCGGCGGCATGGGCGGGAGTGCTCGCGCTGCTGGTGTGGTCGCTGCGCGCGCGGCGGCGTATGGGGCCGGTGTGGTTGCTGGCCGCGGGGTATGTCGTGCTCGCGCAACTGCCGGTCGCGCTGGCCCGCACCGGACCGAACACCGCGGGCGAGTTGATGCAGTCGCTGCGCTACTTCGCCGATGTCGCCGTGGTCCTGACCGCGGCGGCCGCGCTGTTCCTGCGTGCCCGCCCGCGGGCGGGGTTCACACCGCCCAGGGGGCGCACGGTGCTCGCGGTGACGGCGCTGTTCATGGTGAGCAGCCTGTTCACCACCGTGACATTCGTCCGTTCCTGGCGGGTCTCGCCGACCGAGACCTATCTCGCGAATGTGGCCTCGGCACTGGATGATTGGGACGGCGTCCCGCTGCTCGAGCAGGAGGTGCCGTGGAATGTGCTCAACCCGCTGGCCTATCCGGACAATCTCGCCGGCCGCGTTCTCGCACCCATCGCGCCGCCCGGCCTGTTCGCGGAATCGACACCGCGACTACGCATGATCACCGACGGCGGCGATATCGTCGACGCTGTCGTGTGGTGGAATCGCGCGATCGTGCCGGGACCGGAACCCTCATGCGGTTACCGTCTCACCGGCACCGAGCCGATCGACATACCGCTCAACGGCCCGATGCTCGAACACGAATGGACCGCGCAGCTGAACTATCTCGCCGAACGCGACGGCCGGATCACCGTCGCGCTCCAGACCGGGACACCGGTCGTCGCCCCCGTGCGGCGAGGACTGAACACCGTTTTCGTCCGGATCGTCGGCAGCGGGTCGGCCCTACGAATCGGCTCCGCCACACCGGGTCTCGGTCTGTGTATCGGCGCGGGCCCGGTCGGGGTCGCGTCCTACGATTTCTGATCGACGCCCCGGCCCGGCCGTGAACGACCGGGCAACAGGCGATGACCGACAGTCGAGACCCTCCTGAACTCTGCGAGGCGTCGCCGGACCGATATCGCACACCCCGTCACCACCCGCGCACCGGTCCTGACCTGCGCACCCTCCCGTTCCGAGATATCAACGCCCACAGCCGAATCGACGACAAACAGGCCGCGCGGTCGGATCTCGGCGATGCGGCGATGACGGTATGTTCGGCGCGCGGGCGGCCCGGGATGCTGTCCGAGAGGCGTGACGTCGAGGAGAAGTGTGGCTGTCGATACCGTGCGCGAGGAGAAGGCGATCCGCCGCCTGACCGAGAGGCTGCTCGAAACCTACCGCGACACCCATCCCGCCGAACACGTCCAAACCGCGATCGAGGAAGCCAGGGCGCGATTCGCCGGGCACCCGGTCCGAGAATTCGTTCCCGTCCTGGTCGAACGGGTCGCGCGCCGCGAACTCGAACCCGACAGCGCGCAGGTCGTCGCGGCGGCGGCGGCCATCGACGTCCCCGCCCCGCGACCAGCGCCGTCCGAGCCCCGCGCGTTGCCGCTGCCGAACCGGCGCAACGCCCTGCTGCTCGGTGGAGCAGCCGCGCTGGTGGCCGTCGTCGTGGTGTCGCTGGCGGTACGTCAGCCCGACTCGCCTCCGCCCGCGACGGCCGCTGCGCCCGGGCTCACCCTCGTGCGGGGCGTGGTCGGTTCGGAGAAGATGGCCTTCTTCCAGGATCAGCGAGTGATCGACGCGCTGGCCACCCACGGCGTCCGGATCGAGGTGCACGCGGCGGGATCACGACAGATCGCGACCTCGATCGACCTGGGCGCCTACGATTTCGCCTTCCCGTCCAGCGCGCCCGCCGCCGAACGGATCCAGCGCGCCCGCAACATCACCACCAAGTACACCCCGTTCTCCTCGCCGATGGCGATCGCGACATTCCAGCCGATCATCGACCTGCTGACCCCGGCGGGCGTGGTGAAGCCCGGCGCGGTGCCCGCAATCGACATCGCCCGATACCTGCGACTGGTGCGCGCCGACACCGAATGGGCGCAGTTGCCCGACAACACCACCTATCCGGTGCGCAAGAACATCCTGGTCTCCACCACCGACCCCAGAACCTCCAACTCGGCGGCCATGTACCTGTCGATCGCCAGCTTCGTCGCCAACGACAACGCGATCGTGCAGGGCACCCCCGCCGAACAGGCCGTGCTGCCGACGTTGGCGAAACTGTTCGTCGGACAGGGCTACACCGAGACCACCACCGAAGGCCCGTTCCAGGAATACCTGACCTCGGGTATGGGCGCCTGCCCGCTGGCCCTGATCTACGAAGCGCAATTCGTCGAGGCCACCGCGAAGGGACAGATCACACCGGGCATGGTGCTGGCCTACCCGTCCCCGACGGTGCTGTCCAAACACACCCTCGTCCCGCTGCGCGAGAGCGGCGACACCATCGGACGCCTGCTCACCGGTGACCCCGTCCTGCGCGAACTCGCCGCCGCGCACGGTTTCCGCACCGGCGACACCGCCCGGTTCGCCGCGGCCACCCGCGGCATACCGCTCGCGCCCGAACTCGTCGACGTCGTCGAAACGCCGACCTACGACACCCTCGAACATCTCCTCGACGGCGTCACCGAGTCCTACAACTGAATCCGCCGAACAGGGCATATGGGGGCCGCGGAAAGAAATTTCCGGCTCAGCGATGAGTTCGTGCGGGCCGCGCGGTCAGTACTCGTGGACAGCCACGACAGCCCCAAGGAGACAGCTATGACTGCCGGCCCGGCCACCACGGTCAGTGTGCACACCCTCGACGTCCCCGGCGCCACCCTGCACTATGAGATCCGTGGCGCGGGCCCGCTCATCGTTTTCGTCGGAGCCCCGATGGGTGCGGATGCCTTCGCGCCCATCGCCGACATCCTCGCCTCTACCCACACCGTGCTCACCACCGATCCACGCGGACACCAGCGCAGCCCCCTCGACGATCCGGAACAGGACTCGACCGCCGCACTGCGCGGAGCCGACCTGGCCGCGCTGATCACCCACCTCGGCGCGGGACCCGCCGTCGTCTTCGGATCCAGCGGCGGTGCGGTGAGCGCGCTGGCGCTGGTGCAGCAGGACCCCGATCTGGTGACCACCGTCATCGCCCACGAACCGCCCTCGATCGGACTGCTCGACGATCGTGACAGCCTGCTCGACGGCACCACCGACCTGATCGAGACTTATCGCGGCGGTGACACGGTCGGCGCGTGGCGGAAATTCTTCGCGCAGGCCAATATTCAGATCCCCGACCCGCTGCTCACGCAGATGTTCGGCGGCGACCGGCCGGCGCAAGATCTCGCGAGCGAGAAATACTGGTTCGAACACGAGATCGTGCACACCGTCGGCTGGCAGCCCGATCCCGCCGTTCTCGCCGCCGCGCCCACCCGCGTCATCATCGGCCTCGGCGCGGATTCCGCAGGGCAACTGTGCGCGCGCACCTGCCACGAACTGGCCCGCCGTCTCGGCACCACCCCGACCGTATTCCCCGGTGGTCACACCGGTTTCACCGAAGACATCCCCGCATTCGCCGCCCGGCTGCGCGAGGTGCTGCGCACCGCATGACGCGTTACCGGTGCAGGGCGCGGTCGAACAGGGCCAGTAGTTCGCGGTAGTGCCGTTCGGCGGCCCGCTGGTCGTAATCGGAGGTGTCGGCCTGGGTGTACCCGTGGCGGGCGCCTTCGTACACCTCGGTGCGGTGGCGGACCCCGGCGGCGGCGAGTGCCTCGTCGAAACGGGCGATGTGTTCCGGTGTCATGTGGTGATCATCGCCCGCGTGAGCGAAATACAGTTCCGCCGTGATGTTTCCGACCACCAGGTGCGGACTGTCGGGGGTGTCGGTGACGAGCGGTCCGCCGTGGAATCCGGCCACCGCCGCCACCCGGTCGGGGAACATGGCGGCGGCCAGCACCGCCAGCCGGGCACCCATGCAGTACCCCGTGAGGCCGACTTTGCCCGCGGTGACACGCGGTGACGCCGCCAGCCATTCGAGGTACGCGCGCATATCGGAACGCAGCAGTTCCGGTGTGAGCTCGCGGATCATCGGGAAGACCCGCTGGAAGATGTCCGGCCGCTGAACCGGGTCGATGAAGTCCGGCAGTTCGATCACCGGCGCGGGCCCGTGCCGGTAGTAGGCGTTCGGCAGCAGGACGGTGTAGCCGTGCGCGGCGAGACGATCGGCCAAGGCCCGCAGGCTCTCCCGCACGCCGAAACCGTCCTGGACGACCAGCACTCCCGGATGGGCGACGCCATCGTCGGGATAGGTGACATACGCGTCGGCGACACCGTCGGGTGTCGGTATGGCGATCGATTCACCGTGGGTGAGGGGCATTGTCGAATCCTTCTGTCGTGAGCGATGTCTCGTGATCGACACGAAGCAGGCGGCGCCCGCGCGATCGTGCGCGGGGTCAGGATTCCACCCGCCTGCGGCGGCGGCCGCGGGCGATGAGTTCGGGGTCGAAATCGGGGTCGGACCATTTCTCGGCGAGGGTGATGCTGAGTTCGCGGCCCGCCGCGATGTGGGCGAAGGCGGAGGTGGCCGCCTCGTCGGCGGCGCCGGAGGAGATATGGCCGTAGAGCTCTTCGTGTTCGGAGCACTGTTCGACCGGGTCGCGGGACGCGGTGAGGCGGAACAGCCATTCGGTGCGTGCGGCGAGCGGTCCCATCACGTTGCTGAGCAACGGGTTCGCGGCCATGGCGATGATCTCGGCGTGGAAAGCGGCGTTGGCGGCGGCGATGCGGCGCAGATCGCCGGAGACGGTGGCGGTTCGGGCCTCGGCCATGCGGTGGGTCAGCGGGGCGAGGCTGTCGGGGGTGGCGCGTTCGGCGGCCAGGCGCGCGGCCAAGGATTCGAGAACTTCGCGGATATCGAACAGATCGCGGACATCGGCGGGGGAGAAGGTCGCGACCAGCGCGCCCTTGGCCGGGACCAGGAGCACCAGTCCCTCCGCGGCCAGCATCCGCAGCGCCTCGCGCAGCGGGATCCGTGAAACGTCCAGTTCAGCGGCCAGATCGCGTTCCACCAGACGGGCGCCGGGGCGCAGTTGGACTTCGACGATCCGACGTTTGAGGGTCTGGTACGCGTGATCGCGCAGCGAGGCGGGGGCAGTCACGAGATCCCACATTAACCGCACCTCCGACGGGTTTTCCCAGACGAAACATCGCGGGAACGCGCGCGCCACACACAACCGCGAAGTTAACGGTATACCAATAAGGAGGTGGACCGTGGCGGTGGCTCTGGAGATGACCGGCGTCGGAAAGACCTACGGTGCGGTGCGCGCGCTGACCGACGTCGACCTGAGCGTGCACACCGGCGAAGTGCACTGTGTCCTCGGCGAGAACGGCGCGGGCAAATCCACCCTGTGCAACCTCGTCTACGGCGGCGCGACCCTCGACGAAGGTCGGATGCGCCTGTTCGGCGACGACTACCGGCCCCGCCGTCCCGCCGACGCGCTGCGCCACGGAATCGCCATGGTGCACCAGCATTTCAGCCTCGTGCCCGAGTTGACCGTCGCGGAGAACCTCGCCCTGGGCGAAGGATCGTGGCTGCGGGTGCCGCGCCGCGAACTGCTCGAACGCGCCGCCGCGCTCGGCGAGGAATTCCGGTTGCCCGTCGACCTGACCGCCCGCGCGGGCACCCTGTCGGTAGGCGAACGCCAACGCGTCGAGATCGTGAAATGCCTGATGCGCGACCCACGTCTGGTGCTGCTCGACGAGCCGACCGCGGTACTCGGTCCCGCCGAGATCGCCGCCCTGCTCGACACCTGCCGCCGCATCGCCGAATCGGGCCGCGCGGTCGTGCTGGTCACCCACAAACTCGGCGAGATCGAGCAGGTCGGCGACCGGGCCACGGTGCTGCGCGGCGGCCGCGTCACCGGCGCGGGCCCACTGTCGGATTTCGGCAGGGACGAACTGGTCGAATTGATGATCGGACGCGCCGCGGGCGAACTCGACCAGGCGCTGACCACCGGTGTCGCCGCCGCGCGCACCACGAGAGCGCCGATCACCGCCGAACCGGTGCTGCGGGTGCGGAACCTGCGATCGGCCCGCCCCGCGGGCGGGGCCGCCCTGGACGGACTCGACCTCGACCTGCGCCCAGGGGAGATCACCGGCATCGCGGGTGTGGAAGGCAACGGCCAGACCGAACTCGTCGCGGTACTCAGCGGAGCATTGCGGCCCGAATCGGGCACCGTCGACATCGGCGGCGCCGACCTCACCCACGCCCCGCCCGCGCGCCGCACGGCCGCCGGACTCGGCGTGATCCCCGAGGACCGCCACCACGAGGGCTGCGTCCCCGCGATGAGCGTCGCCGACAACCTCTACCTCGGCAGACTCGCCGACTTCCGACGACGCGGCCTGCTCGACCGCAAGGCCATGAACACCGCCGCCGCGCGCGTCATCGACGACCACGACATCAAAGCCTCCGGTCCCCGAGCGCCGATGAGCACACTGTCCGGCGGCAACCAGCAGAAGGTGGTGGTGGCCAGAGAACTCGCCATCGACCCCCTGCGCTGTCTGGTCGCCGCGCACCCGACCCGCGGACTCGACCTCGGTGCCGTCGACGCGGTGCTGCAACGACTGCGCGCCGCGGCCGAATCGGGGGCCGCCGTGCTCGTCGTGTCGCACGAAGTCGCCGAACTCCTCAGCGTCTGCGACCGCGTCCTGGTCGCCTACCGGGGACAACTGCGCGGACCGGTCGACCCCGCCGATCCCCGTGCCACCGAACAGATCGCCCACCTCATGCTCGGAACGGCCTCATGATCTCCTTCACCCAGCGACCCGATATCGCGGCCGCGCCGGGAACACGCACCCGATCCGGCGGACTGCGCCGCGACCTCGTCGTCTACGGCGGCGCGGTCCTGATCACCCTGCTCGTCGGACTCGCCCTCGTCCTGATCAGCGGCGCCGACCCGGTCACGGCCGTCGACGCGCTCGCCGACGGCATGTTCGGCTCACCGTACGGATTCGGCAGCGCGCTCAACGCGGCCGCCGTGCTCGCCCTGATCGGCACCGGATTCACCATCGCCCACCGCGCCGGACTGGTGAACGTCGGCGCCGAAGGCCAACTGGCACTCGGTGGTATCGCCGCCGCGGCTGTCGGGGTGCACCTGCCCGCAGCCATGCCGACCGTTCCCGCGGTGGCCGCGGTCCTGGTGGCCGGATTCCTCGCCGGAGGCGCGTGGGCCGGGATCGCGGCGCTGCTGACGGTGTGGCGCGGGACCAGCGAGGTCATCACGACCCTGCTGCTCAATTTCGTCGGACTCGGACTGGTGACACTGGTCGTGCACGAGGAAGGACTGCTGCGTCAGCCGGTGACCTCCGCCGACACCCTGCCGCAGTCACCGCCGTTGGTCCCCGGCGCACGGCTGCCGCTGCTCGGACTCCAGGCCTCACCGGCCACCATCGCCGTCGTGCTCGCCGTCGTCGCGGCCGTGGTCGCCGCGATCGTGCTGCGCCGCACCGCGATCGGCACCCACCTGGCCGCGGTGGGACTGTCCGAACCGGCCGCGTCCCGTCTGGGTCTGCCGGTCGCGCGGCTCAGATTCGGTTCCCTCGCGGTCGCGGGCGGACTCGCCGGTATCGCCGGAGCCGCTCTGGTGGCGACGGTGCCGTTCGTGCTCGCCGAACATTTCACCTCCGGCTACGGGTTCGCGGGACTCGTCGTCGGACTGCTCGCACGCGGCTCGCTCACCGCCGTCTGCGGGATAGCGCTGGCCTTCGGACTGCTCGCCTCCGGCGGCATCAATCTGCAACTGGCCGCCGGAGTTCCGGCGTCGTCGGTGCAGATCGTGCAGAGCGTGCTGATCATCCTGATCGCCGGCGCGGTGATCTTCCGACGGGCAGGCGCCCGATGACCATCGGAGAGGACGTGGCGCGATGAGCGCGACCGGAGAACTGCTCGACGGCGGTGTGCGGCTGGCGATCCCCCTGATCTTGGCCTCCGCGGGCGAACTCGTCAGCGAACGCGCGGGGGTGCTCAACCTCAGCGTCGAAGCCATGATGCTGACCAGCGCCTTCGCCGGCGCCGTCGGCGCCCACAGCAGCGGCAGCGCCGCCGTGGGCGTGCTGTGCGCGCTGGTGGCCGGGGTACTGGTCGCGGTGTTGCAGGCGGTGCTGAGCGTGACGTTGCGCGCCGACCAGATCGTCACCGGAATCGCGGCCAACGCGCTCGCCCTCGGCGCCACCACCTACGGCTCGCGGCTGTACTTCACCGGCGGGCGCACCGTCCCCGGGTTCGACCGGCTCGAAATCCCGGTACTGCACGACATTCCGCTGCTCGGCCCGGCACTGTTCGGACAGACCCTGCTCGGCTACCTCGGAATCGCGGTGGCGCTCGCCGTCGCGGTGCTGTTCAGCCATCGCACCGGCATCGGGCTCGCGATCTCCGCGATCGGCGCCGACCCGACGACCGCGGACCGTTCCGGACTGCCCGTCGCCGCGATCCGCTTCGGCGCGGTCCTGCTCGCGGGCGCGACAGCGAGCCTGGCCGGAGCCCATCTCGCGCTGGCCGACGTGCACGCCTTCACCGACAACCTCACCGCCGGTGCGGGATACCTGGCCGTGGTCGCCGTCATCGCGGGCCGGTGGCGTGCCTGGCCGACCATGCTCGCCTGCCTGTTCTTCGGCATCGCGCAGGCGATGCAATTCGCGGCGCCGTCCTTCGGCCTGCATCTGCCGACGGCCGTGCTGGTGATGTCGCCGTATCTGCTCGCCGTACTCGCGGTCAGCGGACTCGTCGGCGCCAGCCGCGCACCCGTCGCACTCACCCGCCCCTTCCTCCGAGAGGCCAAGGCCCGATGACGCTGATCCTCACCCGCTCCGACGTGCTCGCGATGATCGCGCTGCCCGAGGTCACCGCGGCGGTCCGTCGAGCTCACGCCGATCTCGCCCGAGGCGTCGCGGTCTCACCCGCACCGCCCGCGATGCGGCTGCCCGGTTCGGAATCGACCTTCCTGGCCATGGTCGCCGCGTCACGTCCGGCGGGGCTGGCCGCGGTCAAACTGCTCGCCGACATCCCGGGCAACCGTGACCGGGGACTGCCGCCGCAACGGTCCACGATCCTGGCGGTCGCCACCGACGACGGCTCGTGCGAGGCGCTGATCGACGGCGGCGCGGTCACCCGCGTGCGCACCGCCGCCGCCTCCGCCGTCGCCACCGCCGAACTCGCCCGGCCCGACAGTCGCGTGCTCGGATTCATCGGCGCGGGCGCGCTCGCCCACACCCATCTGGAAGCCCTACGGCCGATACTCGACATCGATCGTGTCCTGGTCTGGAGCCGCACCGAGGCCACCGCGCGCACATTCGCCGAGAGCACCGGCGCCGAGGTGGCGAATTCGGCCGAGGACGTGGTCCGCGCGGCCGACGTGCTGTGCACCCTGACCCCCGCGAAGGAGCCGGTGGTGCGCGGCGCCTGGTTCCCGCCCGGGCTGCACGTCAACGCGGTCGGCGCGCCGCCGCGCCCCGACCACCGCGAAATCGACACCGAGGGAATCCGGCGGGCCCGCGTGGTGGTCGACAGCAGGCTCACCGCGCTGCACGAATCGGGCGACGTCCTGATCCCGTTGGGGGAGGGCGCGATCGAGGCCGACCATTTCGGTGACGAGATCGGCGAAGTGGTCGTCGGCGCGAAACCCGGACGCAGCGCACCCGAGCAGATCACCCTCTACAACTCCCTCGGGATCGGATTGCAGGACCTCGCGGCCGCGCGGCTGTTGATCGACGCGGCCCGGCGGCGGGGGATCGGCACCGAGATCGAGATGGCGAGCTGAGATGGATCTGCTGCTGTGCGACGCGCGGATGTGGGGCGCGGAGAAGCCCGTCGATCTCCGCGTCGTTGACGGTCGGCTGGTCGAGATCGCCACGCACGCAGATGCCGACGCGTCGCGATCGGTCGCGCCTGCTCGCGCGTCCGAGCACCGAGACTCGGACTTCCCTGATCATGCCGACCGCGGCTCGGCACCGGGAGCCGTCGGGCACGGCGCGCGAGCCGCGTCGACGTATCGCACCATCGACCTCGCGGGCGCGCTGGTGTTGCCCGGTCTCGTCGACGCCCACTGCCACCTCGACAAAACCCTGTGGGGCGGTCCGTGGGTGCCCAATACGGCCGGTAACGCCCTGCGCGACAAGATCGCCTACGTCCAGCGGCGACGGGCCGAATTCGGGGTCCCCGACGCCGAGCGCATCACCGCGTTGCTGACCGCGATGCTCGCCGCCGGCACCACCCGCGTACGCACGCACACCGATATCTGCCCCGAACTCGGATTGGACGGGTTCACCGCACTCGCCACCGCCGTCGACCGTCTGGAAGGGCGGATCACGGTGCAGCAGGTGGCATTCCCGCAGTTCGGGATGCTCACCAATCCCGGCACCGTCGAACTGATGGACCGGGCGTTGCGCACCGGAGCCGCGCAGGTGGTCGGCGGCATCGACCCCGCCGGTGTCGACCGCGACCCCGTGCGCCACCTCGACACCGTCTTCGGACTCGCCCTGGAACACGACGTCCCGATCGACGTGCACCTGCACGACCGGGGCACCCTCGGCGCGTGGCAGTTCGAGTCGATCATCGAACGCACCCTGGCCACCGGCATGAACGGCCGCGTCACCATCGGGCACGGTTACGCCCTCGGTGACGTCGACGCGGCGCGGCGAGCCGACCTGATCGCGGGGTCGGCCGAAGCCGGGATCAGCCTCGCGACCTGCGCCGCCCACGACGATCCGGTCGCGCCCCTGCGTGAGATGCACGTCGCTGGCGCGAATCTCGCGCTGGGCAACGACGGGATCCGGGACCTGTGGTCGCCCTACGGCGACGGCGACATGATGCACCGCGCGCACCGGCTGGCCGAGCGGGCACAGTGCTACGCCGACGAGGACATCGAACTGGCCCTGCGCGCGGCCACCTTCGGCGGCGCGACCGCCCTCGGTCTCACCGACTACGGCCTCGCCCCGGGCCTCCGTGCCGACCTGGTCGCGGTCGAGGCCGACACGGCCGCCGAAGCGGTGATCGCCCGCGCGTCCCGGACCTTGGTGCTGTGCGACGGAGAGGTGGTCGCGGCGTGATACCTGCGTGAAATCCCCTGGAAATCGACCACTCCTACCTTAATGGCATACCACTAACTGTCTAGAAGGAAATTCCATGAAGAAATTCGCTGTCGTCGCCGCACTCGTATCCGTGGCGGCCTGCGCATTGACGGCCTGCGGCAGCGCCGACGACACCGGAGGCGGAAAACTGAAGGTCGGCGTCATGTTCCCCGGATCGCTCTCCGACGACGGATTCATGCAATCCGGCTACGAGGGATACCAGCGCATCGAGAACGAACTCGCCGACAAGGTGTCGCTCACCAAGGTCGAACAGGTCGCCACCGCCGACTACCAACAGGTCCTCACCCGCCTGGCCACCGGCGCGAACCTCGTCGTCTCCTTCGGCGGCCAAACAGACTCGGTCCTGCGCCAGGTCGCCCCCGCCTTCCCGAACGTGAAATTCGTCGAGATCGGCGGCCCCGCCGACGCCGCGCCGATGTCCAACCTCGCCTACTACGACCCGGTCCAGGCCGACGGCGGATTCCTCGCGGGCGCCTACGCCGCCCTGGTCACCAAAACCGGCAAGGTCGGATTCGTCGGCGGCATGGAACTGCCCGCGATCGTCAAGACGGCCAAGGCATTCGAACAGGGCGCCGCGCACGTCAAACCCGACGTCACCGTCCTGCCACCGCAGTACGTCGGCGATTTCAACGACGTCGCCAAAGCGCGTCAGGCCGCCCAGGCCCAGGTCGGCGCGGGCGCGGGCGCGTTCGGTCAACAACTCAACCTCGGACGCCAAGGGCTGGCCCAAGCAGCCAAGGAAGGACAGGCCGTCGTCGTCGGCGGCCCGCTGGTCAAAGCCTGCGGCTCCGAAGCCGGATTCGCCGGATACGTCAAGAGCGACACCGGCGCCGAACTCGAATTCGCCGTCGACGCCGTCCTGAACGACACCTTCGCCGCCGAACAGGTCCGCTTCGGCATCGCCTCGGCCACCGGAGCCACCGACTTCGTCCTGTGCGACGCCGCACCGGAGACGGTGGCCACCATGGACAAGGTCAAGGCCGATCTGGCATCCGGAGTGATCGTCATCCAGTAGGGTCACGCCGGTACGCAACACTCACGACTGCCACCCTCTCAGGCCCGCAGCCGTGAGTGTTGCGTACTCCGGCGTTCAGCGGCGATCAGCGGACGAAAGTCGACGCCCGCTCGGCCAGATCGAGCAGCGGCTGGGGCAGGATGCCCAGAACCAGGGTGGCGGCGGCGGTTCCGGCGACCACCATGGAGGTCAGCACCGGGGTCACGACCCGGGGAGCGTCCGCGGGGGGATCGGTGAAGAACATGAGGACGATGACGCGGACGTAGAAGAAGGCCGCGATCGCGCTGCACAGCACACCGACGATCACCAGATAGATCGCGTCGGCCGAGGCCGCGGCACCGAATACCGCGAACTTGGCGACGAAACCACTGGTGAGCGGCAGACCCGCGAACGAGAGCAGGAACAGCGCGAACAGCGACGCCAGGAGCGGACTCGTGCGCCCGAGACCCGCCCACTGCGCCAAGCCGGTCGCCTCGCCGCCGTCGGCGCCGCGGACCAGCGAGACCGCGGCGAACGCGCCGATCGTGCTGAGCCCGTAGGCCATGAGATAGAACAGCACCGCGCTGACGCTCGCTTCGTCGGCCGCGGCCAGGCCGGTGAGAATGAAACCCGCGTGGGCGACCGACGAATACGCGAGCATGCGCTTCATATCGGTCTGGGTGATCGCCATGACCGCGCCCGCCACCATCGTGGCGATCGCGACGGCGGCCAGGATCGGCCGCCAGTCCTCACGCAACTGCGGCACCGCGACTTGCAGCACACGCAACAACGCACCGACTGCCGCGATCTTGGTCGCTGCGGCCATGAACGCGGTGATCGGTGTCGGCGCGCCCTGGTACACATCGGGCACCCAGGACTGGAAAGGCACCGCGCCGATCTTGAACAGCAGACCGACCGCCAGCATGGCGGTGCCGAGCAGTGCGAGCACGGCGTCGTCGGAGGGCTTCCCGGCGATCGCGGCCGCGATGCCCGGCAATTCGACAGTGCCCGCCTGGCCGTAGAGCAGGGCGACGCCGTAGAGGAAGAACGCCGAGGAGAACGCACCGAGCAGGAAGTACTTCAGCGCGGATTCCTGGGAGAGCAACCGATTCCGGCGCGCGAGCCCGCACAACAGGTACAGCGGCAGCGACAGCACCTCGAGGGCGACGAACATCGTCAGCAGATCATTGGAGGCGGGAAAGAGCAGCAGACCGCCGATGGCCAGCATGGTCAGCGGGAACACCTCGGTGGTGGCCGCCCCCGCCCGGTCGGCCGCCGCTTCGTCGGCGCTGCCCGGCACCGCCGCGGCCTGCGCGGTGAAGGCATCGCTGCGGTGACCGCCACGTTCGGCTGTCGCGGCGGCACGACTCCAGGTACCCGGCCCCGATCGCGCGACTGCCCGGCCTTCGATGCCACGTTCGGCGATCAGCAGCAGACCCAGGATCGACACCACCAGGATCGTGCCCTGCAACAGCAGTGTCACCCCGTCGATCGCGACCGCGCCCGACACCGCCGTCTCCGAGGTGCCCGCCAACAACACGACCGCCGCCAGCGCCGCCGCCAACGCGGCGACTCCGAGCACCACCTGGATGCCGTAGCGGAAGCGGCGCGGCGCGAACGCCTCCACCAGCACACCGGCCACCGCCGCGCCGAAGACGATCAGCATGGGGGACAGGGTGCTGTATTCGATACTCGGCGCGGGCACGGTGGCGGCGAGCACGGTTCCGTAATCCTGGGAAGTCACTTATGCCGTCCTTGTCAGGGAGACCCGGGTCGCGAGGTTGATCAGCCCGGCGACGAGCAGCAGAAAACACAACGGCCTCACCGGTGCCCACCTCCCGGCCGATCCGCCGCGCCCGCCTCGGGCAGCGCGGGCACGGACGGTTCCGGATCGTGTTTCCCGATGGTGGTGAGGGTCTGCCCCACCGCGGGATCGATGAAGTCCAGTACCGGTTTCGGGTAGACGCCGAGGAAGATGAGCGCGGCGATCAGCGGGGCCACCACGATCATCTCCCGCGGCACCAGATCGGAGAGGTGCTCGTTGCCCTTCGTCACCGGACCGGTCATCATCCGCTGGTAGAGCCACAGCACATACAGCGCGGCGAGCACCAGCGCGATGGTGGCCACCACCGCCGCCGCCTGATAGCGGCTGAAAGTGCCGATCAACACCAGGAATTCGCTGACGAACGGCGCCAGGCCCGGCAGCGACAGGGTGGCCAGACCGGCGATGAAGAAGGTACCGGCCAGCACCGGCGCGACCTTCTGGACACCGCCGTATTCGGCGATGACCCGCGTGCCGCGGCGCGACACCAGGAATCCGGCGATCAGGAACAGCGCCGCCGTGGAGATGCCGTGGTTGACCATGTACAGCGTCGCCCCGGTCTGGCCCTGGCTGGTCATGGCGAAGATGCCGAGGATGATGAACCCGAAATGCGAGATCGAGGTGTAGGCGATCAACCGCATCACATCGGTCTGACCGATGGCGAGCAGCGCGCCGTACACGATGCCGATCACCGCCAGCGTGATCACCAGCGGCGCATAGGTACTCGACGCCTCGGGAAACAGCAGCAGGCAGTAGCGCAGCATGCCGAAGGTGCCGACCTTGTCGACCACCGCCATCATCAGCACCGCGCTCGACGGTGTCGCGGCCACCGCCGCGTCGGGCAGCCAGGTGTGCAACGGCCACAGCGGCGCCTTCACCGCGAAGGCGAACATGAAACCGAGGAACAGCGCGTTCAACACCGCCGGCGCCGCGCCGAGCTGCCCGGAGTTGGCGGCGGCGATCACGTCGCGCAGATCGAAGGTGCCACCGCCGCCCGCCCCGAGACCCTCACGCGCGGTGACCACATACAGTCCGATCACCGCGGCGAGCATGATCAAACCGCCGAACAGGTTGTACAGCAGGAATTTCACGGCCGCGCGCGAACGCTGCTGCCGTGCCGAGGCGTCGGCGGTGCGCGCGCCGAAACCGCCGATGAGGAAATACATCGGGATGAGCATCGCCTCGAAGAACACGTAGAACAGCAGGATGTCCAGCGACACGAACGAGACCAGCACCATCGCCTCGACGAGCAGGGTCAGGGCCACGTAGATGTGCGCGTGCCGGGTCGGCGCCGCGTCCTCGGGCGCGCCGCCGAAAACCCGATCGTCGTGCCAGCCCGCCAGAATCAGCAGCGGCACGAGCCCGGCGGTGAGCAGTACGAGAACCATGGCGATGCCGTCGATTCCGACGGTATAGCCCGCTCCGAACGCCGGAATCCATTCGCGTGCTTCGACGAACTGGAACTGCTCACCGCCGGGCTCGAAGAGCACCGCGACCACGATGCCGACGGCGAGTACCGCGACCGAGAAGCACAGCGCGACCGCGCGGGCGAGGGTGCGCCGCGCGGCGGGCATCGCCAGGGTCACCGCCGCACCGATGACGGGCAGAACCCACAGCGTCGTCAACCAAGGAAAGTCACTCACCAGAGCCTCACTGCCAACAGGGCCGCGGCGACCAGGGCCGCACCGGTGAACATGGACAGGGCGTAGGACCGCACGAATCCGGTCTGGACCCGGCGGACGCGTGCCGAGAGTCCGCCGATCGTCGCGGCGGTGCCGTTGACGACGCCGTCGATTCCGCGAGTGTCGAGAAATACCAGCGACCGCGTCAGATGCTGTCCCGGCCGCATGAACGCGCCCTCGTTGATCGCGTCGCCGTAGAGATCGCGGCGCGCCGCGACGGTCAACGGGGTCACCGGTTCCGGCGCGGTCTCGGGCACCCGGCGTCGCGCGTACTGCAAGTAGGCGACTCCGACACCGACCGCGACCACGATCAACGCCAGCGCGGTGACCACGGCCGCGGGCACCGTCGGTTCACCGTGATGGGCGCCGACGACCGGTTCCAGCCAGTTCTGCAACGAGGAACCGAGCACGAACAGCAGACCCGAGGCCACCGAGCCGACAGCGAGCAGGATCATCGGCCCGGTCATCACGACGGGGGATTCGTGCGGGTGGGTGTCGGGTTTCCAGCGACGCTCACCGAAGAACGTCATCAACATCACCCGCGTCATGTAGAAGGCGGTCAGGCCCGCGCCGAGCAAGGTGATCGCACCGAGCGCCAGTCCGTTGACCCCACCCTGGTCGAACGCGGTCTCGATGATCTTGTCCTTGGAGAAGAACCCCGCGAACGGCGGCACCCCGATGATGGCCAGATAGCCGAGTCCGAAAGTGGCGTAGGTGATCGGCAGCAGGGTGCGCAATCCGCCGTAGCGGCGCATATCGGTTTCGTCGTCCATCGCGTGCATGACCGAACCCGCGCCGAGGAACAGCCCCGCCTTGAAGAACCCGTGGGTGAGCAGATGCATGATCGCGAAGGCGTATCCGGCGGGTCCGAGTCCCGCGGCCAGCACCATGTATCCGATCTGGCTCATGGTCGAGGCGGCGAGCGCTTTCTTGATGTCGTCCTTGGCGCAGCCGATGATCGCGCCGAACAGCAACGTCACCGCGCCGACCAGCACCACCGCGAGCCGGGCGTTGGGCGCCAGGTCGAAGATGGCGTTGGAGCGGGTGATCAGGTAGACGCCCGCGGTGACCATGGTCGCCGCGTGGATGAGCGCGGAGACCGGTGTCGGGCCCTCCATCGCGTCCCCGAGCCAGGATTGCAGCGGCACCTGCGCGGATTTGCCGCAGGCGGCGAGCAGGAGCAGCAAGCCGATCGCGGTCAGCGTCCCCTCGCTCGCGCCGGGCGCCGCGTCGAAGACGGGCCCGAAACCGACGGAGCCGAACGTGGCGAACATGACCATCATCGCCAGTGCCAAACCCATGTCACCGACCCGGTTGACCACGAAGGCCTTCTTGGCCGCCGTTGCCGCCGAGGGCTTCTCGCTCCAGAAACCGATCAGCAGGTAGGAGGCGAGCCCGACGCCTTCCCAGCCCAGGTACAGGACCAGGTAGTTGTTCGCCAGGACCAGCAGCAGCATGGCCGCCAGGAACAAGTTGAGGTAGGCGAAGAACCGCCGGCGCGCCGGATCCTGGGCCATATAGCCGACCGAGTAGATGTGGATCAGGGTTCCCACGCCGGTGATGAGCAGCGCGAAACAGATGGACAGCTGGTCCATCTGGAGTCCGAAGTCGACCCGGAGACCGGCCACCGGCACCCATTGGAACAGGTCGAGATGGATCGCGCGGTCCTCGCCGTCGCGGCCGAGCATGCCGAAGAACGCCCACACCGCGACCCCGAACGAGGCCAGCGCGGTCGCGCACGCGAGCAGATGACCCCATCGTCGCCCGTAGCGCCCGATCAGCAGCAGGAAGACGGCGCCCGCCAGCGGCAGGGCGGGCAGCAGCCAGAGCGTTGCCGTATCCACGTCAGAACTTCAGCAGATTGGCGTCGTCGACCGAGGTCGAGCGGCGGGCGCGGAAGATGGTCATGATGATGGCGAGTCCGACGACGACTTCGGCCGCGGCGACCACCATCGTGAAGAACGCGAACACCTGCCCGTCCAGGTCGGCGTGCATCCTGGCGAAGGTGACGAATGCGAGATTCACGGCGTTGAGCATCAATTCGATGCACATGAAGACCACGATGGCGTTGCGTCGCAGCAGCACGCCCGCCGCCCCGATGGTGAACAGCAGGGCGGACAGGAACAGGTAGTTCTCGGGATTCACCGGTTGCCTTCCTCGTCAGTGGACTCTCGAGGGGGTGTAGCGGGGGTGCCGACCGAGAGGACCGCGGCCTCGGTCGACGCCCGGTTCCTGCGGTGGCGCAGGATGCTGCTCACCGACAGCTCCTCGAACGAACCGTCCGGCAGCCTGGCCGGAATGTCGACCGCGTTGTGGCGGGCGTACACGCCGGGGGTCGGCAGCGGAGTGGCTCGCTTGTCGCGGTCGCGGAAGCGGCGGCGCGACATCTCGCGCTGATCGGGCTGCGGTTCGAACCGTTCCCGGTGCGCGAGCACCATCGCCCCGATGGTGGCGGTGATCAGCAGCGCCCCGGTGAGTTCGAAGGCCCACACGTAGCGCACAAAGATCAGCTCGGCCAGTTCGGCGATGACATCACGCCCGGGGAAACCGGTGGCGGGGAAGGCGATATCGGAATCGCGTACCCCGGTGGCGATTCCGCTGATCAGCAGGATGCCGAAGCCGAGTCCGACCGCGGCGGCGGCCAGGCGCTGCCCGCGCAGCGTCTCCTTCAGCGATTCGGTCGAGTCGACACCGACGAGCATCAGCACGAACAGGAACAGCATCATCACCGCGCCGGTGTAGACGACGATCTGCACGACGCCGAGGAACAGCGCGTCCTGGGCGATGTAGAACGCGGCCAGGGTGAGCATGGTGGCGGCAAGGCACAGCGCCGAATGCACCGCCTTGGTGGAGAACACCATGCCGAGCGCGCCGACCACGGCCACCGGGGCCAGGATCCAGAACAGGACAGCCTCGTCGGTCGAAGTCCTGGCGAGCGGTTCCGCGGCGAGCAGCAGTGTCGTGGCGGTCATCGCGCACCTCCTTCCGCACCGACGGTCGCGGGCGGCGCGGTCGCGCCGGGACCGTGGCCGCCGGGAATATCGCCGCGGTAGTAATCGCCCTCGGTGGTGCCCGGATGCATCGCGTGCGGGACCGGGGACATTCCCGGTTCCATCGGGGCGAGCAACTGTTGCTTCTCGTAGATCAGGTCGGCCCGGTTGTCGTCGGTGAGTTCGTACTCGTTGGTCATCGTCAACGCCCTGGTCGGGCACGCTTCGATACACAGACCGCAGCCGATGCAACGCAGGTAGTTGATCTGGTAGACCCGCCCGTAGCGTTCACCCGGCGAGAAGCGTTCCGCCTCGGTGTTGTCCGCGCCCTCGACGAAGATCGCGTCGGCGGGACATGCCCACGCGCACAGTTCGCAGCCGATGCATTTCTCCAGTCCGTCCGCGTACCGGTTCAGCTGATGGCGTCCGTGATACCGAGCCGCGGTCGGCACTTTCTGTTCCGGATAGGACTCGGTATTGGGCTTCCTGAACATGGTTCGCGCGGTGACGGCGAAACCGGCCAGCGGTTCGAACAGGCCCGCCTCGTGGATGTCGCTTCCGTGCGCGCGGGCGGGCAGCGGCGGGGTCGGGAATCCCAAGAAGACACCGGACACACCGGATCCGGTCGGTTCCGGATCGGGTTCGGGCACCGGTTTTCCGACCGCCCGGCCCGCGCGCAGGAACCGCCACACCATGAGCGCGGTGATGACGAGTCCGCTGACGACCAGCGCCGGGGTCTGGATGTGGACGCCCTCGATGTCGAGCACCCGGATCCCCGCCACGACCATCACCCACAGCAGCGACACCGGAATCAGCAGTTTCCATCCCAGCGCCATGAACTGGTCGTAGCGCAGCCGGGGCAGGGTGCCGCGCAACCAGATGAAGACGAACAGGAACGTCCACACCTTGAGGGTGAACCAGAGCAGTCCCCACCAGCCGGAGTTCGCGCCCGACCACATGTTGACCGGCCACGGTGCGTGCCAGCCGCCGAGGAACAGCGTGGTGGCCAGCGCCGACACCGTGACCATGTTGATGTACTCGGCGAGCATGAACATGGCGAATTTGAGCGAGGAGTACTCGGTGTGGAATCCGCCGACGAGTTCGCCTTCGGCCTCGGGCAGGTCGAAGGGCGCCCTGTTGGTCTCGCCGACCATCGACACGCAGTAGATCAGGAACGAGGGCAGCAACAGGAAGACGAACCAGGTGCCGTACTGCGCGGACACGATGCCGGAGGTGGCCATGGTGCCCGCGTGCAGGAAGACCGCGGCGAAGCACAGCGCCATCGCGATCTCGTAGGAGATCACCTGCGCGGTGGAGCGCAGGCCGCCCAGCAGCGGGTAGGTGGACCCGGAAGCCCAGCCCGCCAACACGATTCCGTACACCCCGATCGAGGTGATGGCCAGGATGTAGAGCACCGCGACCGGAAGGTCGGTCAGCTGCAACGCCGTCGCGTGCCCGGCGATGGAGACCTCACCGCCGAACGGGATGACCGCGAAGGCCATGTAGGCGGGGGTGATCGCGATGATCGGCGCCAGGATGTAGATGGGTTTGTCGACGATGGCCGGGATGATGTCCTCTTTGAGGGCCATCTTCACGCCGTCGGCGACCGCCTGTAGCGATCCGCCCGGCCCGACCCGGTTCGGCCCGAGCCGCATCTGCATGCGCGCCACGATCTTTCGCTCGGCCACCACCGCGATCATCGGGGTGAGCAGCAGGAACGCGAAGATCGCCAGGGATTTGGCGATGATCAGCCACAGGGGGTCGTGGCCGAACAGGGCCAGCGAGTCGGGGCCGTAGCCCGCGGCATCCGTCACCACCGAGGGTCCGGTGGGAGCCGTCGCGAACAGCGCGGGATCACTCATGACGGTGCTCCTTCATCCTCTCGTCGGCGCGCCGGATCGCGACGACGCCGCCGGGACCGGTGGCGAGTTGCTCGTAGACGGAGCTGCCGGGCGAGTTCATCGGCAACCAGACCACCCGGTCGGGCATCTCGGTGATCTTCAGCGGCAGGGTGACGAGGCCGCGGTCGGTGCCGACGGTGATCGCGTCGTTGTCGGCCGCGCCGATCTCGGCGGCGGTCGCCGCGGACAGTCGCACCACCGGCGGTCGGGCGACACCGGCCAGATTCGGTTCGCCGTCCTGCATTCGGCCCTGATCGAGCAGCATCCGCCACGAGGCGAGTACCGCCTCGCCCTGTTCGGGGTGCGGCACCGGATCCGCGCCGTATTCCGGCGGCGGGACGGGCAGTCCGTCCCAGGCGCCGAGGCGGACGAGTTCGGCGCGCGCGGAGGCGGCGTCGGGCAGGCGCAGCGGCACCGACATCTCCTCGGAGATGGCGTGCAGCACACGATGATCCGACAATTGCGCGGCGCGGCGCAGCACCGTCGAATCGCCGAGCGCGGCGTCGAATCGGCGCGGCCTGCCCTCCCAGGTGCGGAAGGTGCCCGCCTTCTCCATCGCGGTCGCGACCGGGAACACGACATCGGCGCGGTCGGTGACCGGGCTGTGCCGCAGTTCCAGACTGACCACGAACCGGGCCGCGTCGATGGCCGACAGTGCCGCGCTCGGATCGGGCAGGTCGGCGATGTCGACGCCGCCGATCACCAACGCGCCCAGGAACGGAGCGGCATCGAGGATCGCGGCGGTGTCGCGGCCCGGGGTCGCAGGCAGGTCGTCGACCTGCCAGAAGTTGCGAACCTGTTGGCGCGCGGCCGGATCGGTCACCGGGCGACCGCCGGGCAGCAGTCCGGGCATGGCGCCCGCTTCGACCGCGCCGCGTTCACCGGCGCGCCGCGGCACCCAGACCAGGTCCGCGCCGGTCTCCTCGGCCAGTCGCGCCGCGGCCGAGAACGCGCCCGGTACCGCCGCCATCCGTTCGCCGATCAGGATCACCGCGCCCGGTTCGCGCAATGCCCTCGCCGCCGCGCTCAGTCGCTGCGGATCGGTGCCCGCGAGCAGGGCGTCGCGGGTGCGCAATGCCTCGAGCACGTGGGTTTCCGTGCCGGGGACGCAGGTGAGCAGCGATCCCGACATCCGTTCGAGTCCGCGCGTGGCGAAGGGCGCGATGCCGTAGACCCGCAGGCCGCGGGTGCGGGCGGATTTGCGCAACCGCAGGAAGACGATCGGGGATTCCTCTTCCGGTTCGAATCCGGCGAGCAGCACCATCGGCGCGCGGTCGAGGCTGTCGTAGTCGACGGTGACGCCCTGACCGGCCACCCGCGAGGCGAGGAATTCGGCTTCCTCGACGGAATGGGCGCGGGCGCGGAAGTCGACATCGTTGGTGCCCAACGCGATTCGAGCGAATTTCGCGTAGGCGTAGGCGTCTTCCTCGGTGACGCGCCCGCCGACGAGCACCCCCGCGTTACCGTGGGCGGCGGCCAGACCCTGGGCCGCGGCGGTCAGTGCCTCGGACCAGGACGCCGGATGCAGACCGCCGTCCCAGCCGCGCACCAGGGGTGTGGTGAGACGGTCGCGTTCGGTGGCGTAGGCGAAGGCCCAGCGGCCTTTGTCGCAATTCCACTCCTCGTTGATCTGCGGATCGTCACCGGCCAAGCGCCGCAGCACTTTTCCGCGCCGGTGATCGGTGCGCTGCGCACAGCCCGACGCGCAGTGTTCGCACACGCTCGGACTGGACACCAGGTCGAAGGGCCTGGCGCGGAATCGGTAACTGGCGCCGGTGAGCGCGCCGACCGGGCAGATCTGGACGGTGTTGCCGGAGAAGTAGGAATCGAAGGGTTCGGCTTGCGCGGTGCCGACCTGTTCGAGGGCTCCGCGATCCATCAGTTCGATGAACGGGTCGCCCGCCACCTGCTGGGCGAAGCGGGTGCACCGGGCGCACAGCACGCAGCGTTCCCGGTCGAGCAGCACGGCGGTGGACAGCGGAATCGGTTTGGGATAGGTGCGTTTGACGCCTTCGAACCGGGTTTCGGGCCGACCCGAGGACATCGCCTGGTTCTGTAGCGGACATTCGCCGCCCTTGTCGCAGACCGGGCAGTCCAGCGGATGATTGATGAGCAGCAACTCCATCACGCCCTCCTGCGCCCGCTCGGCGACCGGCGAGGTGAGCTGGGTGTGGATCACCATGCCCTCGCTGACCGTCTGGGTGCAGGAGGCGACGGGTTTGCGCTGCCCCTCCACCTCGACCAGGCATTGGCGGCAGGCCCCCACCGGGTCGAGTAGCGGATGGTCGCAGAAGCGCGGGATCTGGATGCCGACGAGTTCGGCCGCCCGGATCACCAGCGTGCCCGCGGGCACGCTGACCGAGGCGCCGTCGATGACGACGGTGACCAGGTCGGCCGGAACCACCCCGCTGGTTCCGGCGTTCACGGTAGCTGTCATCGCACCCCTTCTTCCTGACCGAGCGCTCGGTGGCTGTGCGCGGAGTCGGCCCATACGGTGGACCGCGCCGGGTCGAACGGGCATCCGCCCAGCCGCAGGTGGTCCAGGTATTCCTCGCGGAAGTACTTCAGCGAGGACAGGATCGGGCTGGCGGCGCCGTCACCGAGGGCGCAGAACGACTTGCCGTTGATGCTGTCGCTGATATCGAGCAGTTTGCGCAGATCCGATTCGGTGCCTCGGCCCTGCTCGACGCGCTTCAGCAGCTGCACGAGCCAGTAGGTGCCCTCGCGGCACGGCGTGCATTTCCCGCACGATTCGTGCGCGTAGAACTCGGTCCAGCGCAGGACCGCGCGCACCACGCAGGTGGTGTCGTCGAAGATCTGCAATGCCTTGGTGCCCAACATGGATCCCGCGCCCGCGACACCCTCGTAGTCGAGCGCCACATCCAGGTGTTCGTCGGTGAACAGCGGGGTGGACGAACCGCCAGGGGTCCAGAATTTCACGCGATGCCCGGCGCGCACGCCGCCCGCGTAGTCGAGCAGTTCGCGCAGGGTGATGCCGAGCGGCGCCTCGTACTGGCCCGGCCTGGCCACGTGCCCGGACAGGGAGTAGATGGTGAAGCCGGGAGATTTCTCGCTGCCCATGGATCGGAACCAGTCGGTGCCGCGCTGGATGATCGGCGGCACGCTGGCGATGGATTCGACGTTGTTCACCACGGTCGGGCAGGCGTACAGGCCCGCGACGGCGGGGAAGGGCGGACGCAGCCGAGGCTGGCCGCGGCGTCCCTCCAGCGAATCGAGCAGTGCTGTCTCCTCACCGCAGATGTAGGCGCCCGCGCCCGCGTGCACGATGAGTTCGAGGTCGAAACCGGAGCCGAGGATGTCGCGGCCGAGCAGTCCGGCCTGGTACGCCTGCGCGACGGCCGCGTGCAGCCTGCGCAGCACCGGGACGACCTCACCGCGCAGGTAGATGAACGCGGTGTTCGCGCGGATCGCGTACGCCGCGATGACGACGCCCTCGATGAGGGTGTGCGGGCTGGCCATCATCAGCGGAATGTCTTTGCAGGTGCCGGGTTCGGACTCGTCGGCGTTGACGACCAGGTAGTGCGGTTTGCCGGTGCCGCCCTGGCCGGGGCCCTGCGGGATGAAACCCCATTTCAGCCCAGTCGGGAATCCCGCGCCGCCGCGGCCGCGCAGGCCCGCGTCCTTGACGGTCTGGATGACCTGGTCCGGTTCCATGCCCAGCGCGGTGCGCAACGCCTGGTATCCGCTGTTGCGGCGGTAGGTGTCGATGGTCCACGAATTGGGGTCGTCCCAGTGTTCGGTGAGGACGGGGGTCAGGATCATCGGGTGCCCTCCGACGTGCCGGAATTCGGTGGGGGGGCTTGCATGTTCTGTTCCCGCGCGACGCGCAGTCCGGCCAGTGTCGCTTCGCCCGCCGCGCCGTCGAGTACGCCGGGACGCTCGTCCGGGAATCCGGCGAGGATGCGCGCGGTCTCCTTGAAGGTGCACAGCGGCGCGCCTCGGGTCGGGCGTACGCGTTGACCGGCGCGCAGCGCGTCCATCAGCGCGCGCGCCGATTCCGGGGTCTGGTTGTCGAAGAATTCCCAGTTGATCATCATCACCGGCGCGAAATCGCAGGCGGCGTTGCATTCGACGTGTTCGAGGGTGATCGCGCCGTCCTCGGTGGTCTCACCGTGTTCGATGCCGAGATGTTCTTCGAGCGCGGCGAGGATGGCGTCACCGCCGAGTACCGCGCACAGCGTGTTGGTGCAGACGCCGACGTGGTATTCGCCGGTGGGGTTGTGCCGGTACATGGAGTAGAAGGTCGCGACGGCGGTGACCTCCGCGCCGGTCAATCCCAGTTGTTCGGCACAGAATTCGATACCGGTTCCGGTGACATAGCCCTCCTCGGCCTGCACCAGGTGCAGCAGTGGGAGCAGCGCCGAGCGCGGGTGCGGGTAGCGGGCGATGATCGCCTCGGCGTCGGCGCCGAGGCGATCGTGCACGTACGGGGGATACGGTTCGGGCCTGGTCGTGAGTTTGAGCAGGATCTCGGTCATCGGTCGACACCACCCATCACCGGGTCGATGCTGGCGACGGCGGCGATGACGTCGGCGAGCATGCCGCCTTCGCACATCGCCGCCACCGCTTGCAGATTCGTGAACGAGGGGTCGCGATAGTGCACCCGAAACGGGCGGGTGCCGCCGTCGCTGACCATATGGACGCCGAGTTCGCCGCGCGGCGACTCCACCGCCGTGTACACCTGTCCCGCCGGGACTCGGATACCTTCGGTGACCAGCTTGAAATGGTGGATGAGACCCTCCATGGACGTGCCCATGATGCGGCCGATGTGGCGCGGGGAATTACCGAGCCCGTCCGGGCCGAGTTCGAGATCGGCGGGCCAGGCGATCTTCTTGTCGTCCACCATGACCGGCCCCGACGGCAGGGCGTCGAGGCATTGTTCGACGATCTTGAGCGATTCCTTCATCTCCTCCACGCGGATCCAGTAGCGGCCGTAGCAGTCGCAGCCGGTGGTGGTGGGGATGTCGAATTCGTAGTTCTCGTAACCGCAGTAGGGCTGGGATTTGCGCAGATCGTGCGGAAGGCCGGTGGCGCGCAACACCGGACCGGTGATGCCCAGTGCCATGCAGCCGGTGAGATCGAGGTAGCCGACGTCCTGTGTCCGCGCTTTCCAGATGGGGTTCTGGCTGAGCAGTTGTTCCATGTCGCGCAACCGCTTCGGCATGAGGGCCAGCAGTTCACGAACCTTGGTGACGCCGTCGTCGGGCAGATCCTGCGCGAGCCCGCCCGGGCGGACGTAGGCGTGGTTCATGCGCAAACCGGTGATCGTCTCGAAGACGTCGAGGATCAGCTCGCGTTCGCGGAAGCCGAACAGCATCGGCGTCAGCGCGCCCATCTCCATGCCGCCGGTGGCCAGGGCCACCAGATGCGAGGAGATGCGGTTGAGTTCCATGAGCATGACCCGGATGACGGTGGCGCGCTCGGGAATCTGCTCGGTGATGTCGAGCAGTTTCTCGACGCCGAGGCAGTAGGCGGTCTCGTTGAAGAACGGGGACAGGTAGTCCATCCGGGTGACGAAGGTGACGCCCTGCGTCCAGTTGCGGAATTCGAGATTCTTCTCGATGCCGGTGTGCAGATAGCCGATGCCGCATCTGGCCTCGGTGACGGTCTCGCCCTCGATTTCCAGGATCAGTCGCAGCACGCCGTGCGTCGACGGATGCTGTGGACCCATGTTGACGACGATGCGTTCTTCGCCCGCCCCGTCGATGATCTCGGTGACCTGGTCCCAGTCCTGGCCGGCGACGGTGACCACGGTCGGTTCGGACCCGGCGTCGCGCGCACCGGGCCTGGTATCGATGTCGTTCACTAGCTGTACGCCCTCCGCTCGTCGGGCGGCGGGATGCGCGCGCCCTTGTATTCGACCGGGATCCCGCCGAGCGGGTAGTCCTTGCGCTGGGGGTGGCCACGCCAGTCGTCCGGCATCGTGATCCGGGTCAGCGAGGGGTGGCCGTCGAAGAGGATGCCGAAGAAGTCGTAGGTCTCCCGTTCGTGCCAATCGGTGGTGGGATAGACCTCGTACAGCGACGGGATGTGCGGGTCGGCGTCGGGAGCCGACACCTCCACGCGCAGCCTGCGGTTGTGGGTGATCGACATCAGCGGATACACCGCGTGCAATTCGCGCCCGGCGTCGTCGGGGTAGTGCACGCCGCTGACGCCCAGGCACAGTTCGAATCGCAACGCGGGGTCGTCGCGCAGCGCGCGGGCCACCCGGACCAGGTGTTCGCGCCGCACGTGCAGGGTGAATTCGCCGCGGAAGACCACGATCTTCTCGATCGCGGTCTCCAGCGGGATGTTCGCGGCCGCGAGGGCGGCGCGCAGCGAATCCACCACCTCGTCGAAGTAGCCGCCGAACGGGGCGGGGGTACTGCCGGGCAGGGTGACCGGCCGGACGAGGCGCCCGTAGCCGGAAGTGTCACCGGTGCCGGAGATGCCGAACATGCCGCGCCGCACACCGATGACCTCGTCGCCCTCGGGTGTCGGGTCCTGCGGGGGCAGGGTGCCTTCCGGCCCCGCGGTGGCGGCGGCATCGGTGTCGGCGTGGGTCGATCGGATCTCGGTGTTGTCGGGGGTGTCGAAGGTCATCGCAGCAGACCTTCCATCCGGATGGTCGGCGTCGAGGCCAGCGCCGCCTGTTCGGCCGCCCGCACCGCGTCCTCCCGATTCACCCCGAGCGGCATCTCCTGGATCTTCGCGTGCAGCGCGAGGATCGCGTTGAGCAGCATCTCCGGGCGCGGCGGGCAACCGGGCAGGTAGATGTCGACCGGGACGACGTGATCGACGCCCTGCACGATGGCGTAGTTGTTGAACATGCCGCCGGAGGAGGCGCAGACGCCCATGGCGAGCACCCATTTCGGCTCGGTCATCTGGTCGTAGACCTGACGCAGTACCGGTGCCATCTTCTGGCTGACCCGCCCGGCCACGATCATCAGATCGGCCTGGCGCGGTGAGGCGCGGAACGCCTCCATGCCGAAGCGGGCGATATCGAATCGGCCCGCGCCGGTCGCCATCATCTCGATGGCGCAGCAGGCGAGGCCGAAGGTCGCGGGCCACAGCGAACCCTTGCGGAGGTATCCGGCGAAATCTTCCACTGTGCTGAGCAGGAATCCGCTCGGCAGTTTTTCTTCGAGACCCATATCCGACTACTTCTCACTCTCGAAACGTGGGGCTGGGGGAACCGGGATTCGGCGAGGTCAGTCCCAGCTGAGCCCGCCGCGGCGCCATTCGTAGGCGTAGGCGACGGACACGTTGAAGATGAACAACGCCATCGCGGCGAAACCGAAGAGACCGAGTGCGTCGAAGTGGACGGCCCACGGGTAGAGGAACACGATCTCGATGTCGAAGATGATGAACAGCATCGCGGTGAGGTAGTACTTCACCGGAAAGCGTTGTCCAGTAATGTTTCCCGGCCCGCCCGCCATGGCGTGCGGGGTGGGTTCGATACCGCACTCGTAGGGCTCGAGCTTGGCCCGGTTGTAACGTTTGGGGCCGATCAGCGACGCCATCAGGACCGAGAAGATCCCGAACGCGGCGGCGATCGCGCCGAGGACGAGTGTGGGGAACTCCATGTTCACGACTGCGTGTGCCCTCCTTGCGAGCGGGCCCCGGTTTCGTGAGCTGGGGCTCGGTGACGGCTGGTGACAGCTTCCGAGGCGGCTGACGTCGTTGTCCGCCCGGCCAGACTCGCCCCATGGCCTCGCTCCCGCGGCACGAGCCGGACGAATCCTGGCCTCGAATTCATACCGGTCTCGCAACTGTGTGAGCTACGGCACAGACTACAACCGACGCCGGACGTCGCGATCTTCTTTCGGCGGGATGTTTGATCGCATTCGGAACTGCGATTCATGACTGAAACGGGGGTAATCGCCCGCGACCGTCACGTGACGGACCGGTGTCAGGGTTCGGGTCGGCCGGTTACCGGCGAGTATTCGGGCTGCCGACGGGCGCGGTCATACCGGCCTCGGCCATCGTGGCGTGGCGTCGACCCGAGAACAGAAGGCAGCCGGCGATTCGTGACGATCACTCATCGGTCATGGCCGAGCGCGCGAGCAGACGCGCGCGGCGCGGTGATAGTCGGAGGGAATCGATCAGGCGGCGATACGGCTCAGCAACAGCGCGACGACGGCTTCGGTCAGCCGAATCGGGTCGATCGGATGCGCCACCGAGGCCTCGGCGCGCGACCAGTTCGCCAGCCAGGCGTCGTCCGGACGGCCGGTGAGCACCAGCACGGGCGGGCATTCGGCGATCTCGTCCTTGAGCTGCTTGGCGATACCGAGTCCACCGGCGGGCGTCGACTCACCGTCGAGGATCGCCAGATCGATGCCGCCCGCGTCCATCCGCTCGATCACCACCGGGGCGGTGGCGACCTCGAGGTACTCCAGGATCGGAAGATCGGGATGTGGATGCTTGCCCAAGGCCAGCATCACCTGACGACGAGTGTCGGCGTCGTTGCTGTAGACCAGCACCCGCAGCGGGGTGGAACGATTCGAATCGGCCACGCACGGATGGTACGTCCGCGGGGGCACGGCCCGTGGCATGTTGGCGCAGAACGATTCGCGCGTCGGCTCCCGCACTGCAAGACCATCACCCGGTGGACGACAAGAATCTGTCGGTAGAGTCCGGGAAATGCGGGGAGATATCACGACCGGTCTCGTCGAAACCGACGTGTGGACCGACGAAATGCTCGGGGCCGCCGGAATTCCGGTGATCGACATACCTTTCGTCACGGTGGGCAGCGGGATCGGTTCCTTCGTCACCTACGACACCTTGCGGATATACGGGGTCCCGGCGGCGGCGATGGCGGTACTCGGCCCGCAACGTCATCCGTGGTCGTCCTACGAGTATCTGACCAGGGTGTCCCAGATCCCCCGCAGCGAGCGGCTGCGCAGTGATTCGGCTTCGACGCCGGACAATATCTGGGGCTTCCCCTCCTATGCCGTGCGCGAGGCGTTCGCGGACAAGAAGTTCGGACCGCTGTGGAACGTGCTGGTCGAACCGATCTTCGCCAACTACTACACCCCGAGGGCCGGACAGGCCTTCGCCGGGATGGAGCGGGAGTTCCATCGCATCGGATACGCGAACTCGTTGCGCAACGGGCAGGTTCGCATGGTGCGCAAACGTCACGGCGGCGGCTACTTCACCATCCTCACCCCGCCCGCGGGCACGACGCCGACCAAACGGATCGCCTTCCGCAGCACCTACGTGCATATCGCGGTCGGCTACCCGGGCCTGAAACTGCTGCCGGATCTCCAGGAATACCGGGAACGCCATCGTGACCCGACCCGGGTGGTCAACGCCTACGAACCGCACGAACACGTCTATCAGGCACTGCAACGCCGACCGGGCACGGTACTGATCAGGGGCAGCGGCATCGTCGCGAGCCGGGTGCTGCAACGCCTCGTCGACGACCGCGACAAATTCCACCTCGACACCAGGATCGTGCACCTGTTCCGCACCTATGTGGCGGGCGCGCACGGCAAGAACCTGTTCAACCGCCGCAAGGGCGGCGACGGTTGGGCCTACCAAGGTTTCAACTATCCGAAATCGGTGTGGGGCGGGCAGCTCAAACAGAAGGTGCGCGGACTGCAAGGTGAGCAGCGCGCGCAGGCATACCGGGAATTCGCGGGCACCAACACCCCGATCCGGCGGCTGTGGCAGCGGCAGTTGCGGCGCGGGCGCGTCCAGGGCTGGTACCAGGTGATGGCGGGAACGATGCGCGCGCCGCGTCCGGCACACGGCAATCAGGGCGTGATCGCGACCATCGTCCCCGATCCGACCGCGCCGCTGCCGTTTCCGCCACCGACGCAACCCTTCGACGTGACCGTCGACTACGTCATCGACTGCACGGGCCTCGAGGCCGATATCCGTGAACACCGACTGCTCGCGGATCTGCTCGATCACACCGGCGCGGGCCGTAATCCGGTCGGACGACTCGATGTCGACACCACCTTCGAACTCATCGGCACCCGCAGCGGCAACGGACGCGTCTACGCCTCCGGCAGCGCGACACTGGGCGGACCGTTCGTCGGCGTCGACACCTTCCTCGGATTGCAGATCGCCGCGCAGGAGATCACCGACGACCTGGCCGCGGTCGGTTTCTGCCCCAGGATGGGGCCGATCCGGTCGACGCGGCAGTGGTGGCTCTGGATGACCGACAAGAAGATCTGACCGATGCTTCCCACACTCAACGGACGTCTCCAGACCCGCCTGCTGGTACTCGGCGCGGTCGGATTCCTCGTCGCCCTGCTGATCACCCCGCTACTTCCCACCGGCTCGCTGAGCCTGGGCCGGGCCTACCGGGTGACCCTGTCGGTCTTGCTCGCCACCATCCTCGTCGGCCTGCTGTGGGAGTTGCTGTACCACTTCCTTCAGCAATTCCGCTGGGAGAAGGACTGGCCGACGATGTTCGGGCTGCTCACCGTCGTCAACGAAGGGCTGCTGATCTGGGTGCTGCTGCGCGGCACGACGGTGATCGTGCCACCGCAGTTGCGGCCGTCGGCGACGGCGTTCGTGATCCAGTTCGCGATCACCTGGTTACTCTTTTGGATACTCGTCAACGGGCCGATACGGTTGGTTTTCCATCGGTGGCGATACAACGGAGGCAGATTTCTGTAGGTGCGCCACGGCGACGGATATTCCGCCGCCGGAGCCTGAACAGGGAGGGTGGCCGTGCCGGATCCGCAGGTCGAGGTGCTGGCCGGAACACATCTGGTGGCCCGCAGCGACGGTGTGCTGATCGTGGTCGCCAACCGTGACGACGTCGTGCCCACCCCCGAATCGGCCGTCGGCTCGACACTGCTCGCGATCCAGGGATTGATCGCCGACGCCGCGCGCCAGGAGCAGCCGCGCAGCGGTCGCACGTTCGCGCGACTGGCGACGACGTGGCTGATGGGGCAGGACGACGAGAGCGCCGTCGAATTCGGGGTCGTCACCCCTTCCGACACCGGGATCGCGGTCTTCCTGCACGGCGCGGTCACCGCGGTACTGATGAGCGGTGATCAGCACCGGGAGGTGCTGCGCGGTCGGGACGCGGGATTCACCGTCGACCGCGTCGTGATCCCCGCACCCGACATCGGCGCCGGGATCTTCGTCGACGAGGGCGACCAGTCCGTCGACCTGCCCCGCGCACGCGGTGTGTGCACATTGGCAGCGGGTGCCGTTCCGGGATCGGGCGCCGTGCTCTGGTACGGCGAACCCGCCGCGCGACCGAGCCGGGCCCGCATGCCCGCGACACCCGATGTCGCGCCACCGCCCGACGACGAATTCGACATGACACTCGCGCCCGGGGTGCCGGAGACCAGACAGACCCCGCCCGTGCCGGTCCGGGACCGACTACGCAAGACCGATCCACCGCCCGCCCCGCGCCGCGAAGCCGAAACACCCTTGTCCGACCCGCGCCGAGCGCGAACCGCACCGAGGAATCCGCCCACCGCGGGCGAGGTGATCGTGGCGGGCTACCGCTGCGCACGCAGGCACCACAACGATCCGCGGGTCTCGTTCTGCACGGTGTGCGGCATCCGGATGGATCAGCTCACCTGCGTTCTGACCGACGGCGTCCGTCCACCGCTCGGTCTGCTGATGCTCGACGACGCCACCTCGATCATCCTCGACGGCGACTGCGTACTCGGTCGCGAGCCCGAGCCGTCCGACGCGGCCCGCCGTGGTGCGAAACCGGTACGGCTCGATGACATATCCGGCGGGATGTCACGAACCCACGCCGAGATCCGCCTGGTCGACTGGGATGTCACCGTGGTCGATTGCGCCTCGGCCAACGGCACCCACATCCGGCAGCCCGGATATCAGGAATGGCAGCGCGCGATCCCCGGTCACCCGATCGTCCTGCAACCCGGCGCGCAGATCCAACTCGGCGGCCGCACCCTGACCTTCGATTCCCAACGCGGCCAGCTGTAGTGCAGGCGGTCACCGGGCCTGGTCGACGGGAAGCACGGACAACTGTGACACACACACATGTGCGGGCCGGGTGACGGCGTAGACGATCGCGTCCGCGACATCGTCGGGATCGAGCAGCCGCATCCGCTCGTGAGCTGTGGCCAGTTGTTCCCGTATTCGGGGGTTGCTGGTGTGCGAGGCGAGTTCGGTATGGACACCACCGGGTTTGAGGTCGGTGACGCGTAACGTGCGCGCTGCCAGTTCGGTGCGCAGCGCGGCCGAAAGGTAGCTGATCGCCGCTTTGGTCGCGCTGTAGACGGCGAAGCCCGGCACGCTGTAGTCGGCGCCGGTGCCGGAGGCCGCGCCGGTCACGACCGCTACCCGATCCGTCACCGCCGTCATACGAGTTGTCATGTGGCTCAGTGTCGGAGCGTGCCCGACACTCGACAATGCGTCGGTTCTGCCTGGGTCGAATCGGGCCACCCTGTCCCGGACGATTTCTGAGATGCTGTGCCGATGGCCTCCGAACCAGGTTCTGTCGACCCTGGCGGCTGCCCTCGGACTCGACGAGGTCGAGACAGAACACTTGCAGCGCCTCGCGCGCGGGCACCGCCGGAACACGAGTACCCCGGCACGACACCATGTTCGATCGGAGGTCGCGGCCATTCTCGGCCGATTCGACGATCTGCCCGCATTGGTCCTGGGGCGCTCGCTGGAAGCCCTGGCCTGGACGCCGGTCGCCGCGACATTGCTGGGATTACGTGCCGACCGCGAACGCAATATGGCCCGCAGGCTGTTCTTGTGTCCCGACACGCGCCGGCTGTACCCGGACTGGGCCACGGTCGCCGCCGAGACCGTCGCGCATCTGCGGCGGATCGCCGTGCAGCATCCCCTCGATCCGGCGACGACGGGCCTTGTGGTCGAACTGTCGTGCGCGTCGCGCGGAGCTCTGGTCACGCCACGAGGTCAGCGGTGTGCGGCCCGTCGGTAAACGTTTCGACCATCCGCTGGTCGGCCGGTTCGAGTTGCGTACCGAGGTGCTCACTCTGCCCGAGGACCAGCAGACGATCGCCGTCTACGACGCGCTTCCCGGCACCCCGGGCGTGGCCGCGTTGGCGCGGCTACGAGCACTCGCCGCCTCGGCGCACGGGCGCTCGGACGGACCGGCGCTGCACAGGCCGAGTCGGTGAATGCCCCGTGGGGTGACTGGACGGCCCGGTGCTGGAAGAGACAGCCGATCAGCCCGGTTCGAAGGCGGCGGGCCCCACTTCGGCCGGGTCGAGGATGTGGGAGATGAACAGGCGGGTGGTCGGGGTCGGGGTGCGGGTGGTGATGGCGTGCCAGGGGCGGTCCAGCGGAGTGCCGTCGATCGGGATGATCCGGAGCGCACCGGATTCCAGATCGGCTTCGATGGCGTCGCTGTGGATGAGGGTCACGCCGAGGCCTTCGCGGGCGGCGGCGAGGACGGCGCCGTGCGAGCCGAGGGTGAGCGTGGGCGGGGAGATCTGGAGTTGGTCGAGCAGGCCGAGGGTGGCGTCGCGGGTGCCGGAGCCGCGCCCGCGCAGCAGCCAGGTGGTGCGCAACGGGTCGGCACGGTGGTCGGGCGCGCCGACGACGACGAGTCGACTGGGGCGGCGGGCGCGGGTGACCAGTCCGGCGTCGCGTGGCGGGCGCCCGGCGATGACGAGATCGGTTTCGTGGTGGTGCAGTTCGAGGAACAGCACGTCGCGGGGGTTCACCGAGAGACTGAGTTCGATGTCGGGGTAGCGGTTGCGGAACGCCGCGAGCGGGCGCAGCAGCACGTATTCGCCCGCGGTGGCGACGACACCGATGCGTAGACGCCCGGTCTCGGCGTGCCGCACGGCTGCCTGCGCCTCGTTCATGAGGCCCAGGATGCTGCGGCAGTACTCGGCGTAGATCCGTCCGGCTTCGGTGAGGGTGATGCCACGTCCGGCTTTGGCGATCAGCTTCGCGCCGAGCTGTTTCTCGATGTGGGCGACCGCGGCCGACACTGCGGCTTCGGTGATGTGGAGCTGGGTGGCGGCGCGACGGATGCTGCTGTGGCGAGCGACCACCAGGAATGTTTCCATCCGAGTCGTGCTCACCATACCCATACTCGACGGTAACAAACTCTCCGAAATGGTTGAGCTTTATCAGGAACAATCAAATTGTCCGTGATCGGACCTGCCGTCATCCTGGAAATCCCAAGGCGCACAACAGCCCCCGGTGTTCTATTCCAGGAGGAACGATGGCCGAAGAATCCGAACACGATCGCTGGGATCCGGGCGTACGATCCTACGCCTCGATGGGGTACTGGGCACCGGACTACGAACCGTCGGCGACCGACGTACTCGCCGTGTTCCGGGTGACCCCGCAGCGCGGGGTGGATCCGATCGAGGCCGCGGCGGCGGTGGCGGGCGAATCGTCCACGGCGACATGGACGGTGGTGTGGACCGACCGGCTCACCGCCCACTCGCAGTACCAAGCCAAGTGTTACCGGGTCGACGAGGTGCCGGGCAGGCCGGGGGAGTACTTCGCCTACATCGCCTACGATCTGGACCTGTTCGAGGAAGGATCGATCACCAATCTGACCTCGTCGGTGATCGGCAATGTCTTCGGCTTCAAACCGCTGCTCGCGCTGCGGCTGGAGGACATGCGGATCCCGGTCGCCTACGTGAAGACCTTCCAGGGCCCACCGCACGGCACCGTCATGGAGCGGGAGTACCTCAACAAATACGGCAGGCCGCTGCTGGGCGCGACGGTCAAACCGAAACTGGGTCTGTCCGCGCGCAACTACGGCCGCGTCGTCTACGAGGCGTGCAAGGGCGGACTCGATTTCACCAAGGACGACGAGAACATCAACTCCCAGCCGTTCATGCGCTGGCGCGACCGGTATCTGTTCGCGATGGAGGGCGTCAACCGGGCGATGGCCGAGACCGGTGAGATCAAGGGCCACTACCTCAATGTCACCGCCGCGACCATGGAGGACATGTACGAGCGGGCCGAATTCGCCAAGGAGCTCGGCAGCGTCGTCATCATGATGGACCTCACCGTCGGCTACACCGCGATGCAATCGATGTCGCATTGGGCCAGGCGCAACGGGGTGCTGCTGCATCTGCACCGGGCAGGCCATTCCACGTTCACGCGTCAGAAGACCCACGGCGTGAGCTTCCGGGTACTGGCCAAATGGTGTCGCCTGATCGGGGTGGATCATCTGCACGCGGGCACGGTGGTCGGCAAACTGGAGGGCGATCCGGCGACCACGCGCGGTTTCTACGACACGCTGCGCGACAACCACATTCCCACCGACCTCGGCAACGGCATCTTCTTCGACCAGGACTGGGCGAGTCTGCCGGGGGTGATGCCGGTGGCCTCCGGCGGCATCCACGCCGGTCAGATGCATCAGTTGCTCGACCTGTTCGGCGACGACGTGATCCTGCAATTCGGCGGCGGCACCATCGGGCACCCGCTGGGTATCGCGGCGGGCGCCGAGGCGAATCGGGTGGCGCTGGAAGCGGTGGTGAAGGCGCGCAACGAGGGCCGCGATCTGTTGAAGGAAGGGCCCGAGGTGTTGCGGCAGGCGGCGCAGTGGTGCCGCCCGCTCGACGTCGCGCTCGCGACCTGGGGTGATGTCACCTTCGATTACACCTCCACCGACGCACCCGACGCGGTGCCGACCGCGAGCCTCTGAGGAGCCATCCCATGTATCTGCGTCACGGAACCTTCTCCTACCTGCCGGATCTCACCGACGCCGAGATATCGGCCCAGGTGCGATACGCGCTGCTCAACAGCTGGCCGGTCTCGATCGAGTACACCGACGATCCGCATCCGCGCAACGCCTACTGGGAGATGTGGGGACTGCCGCTGTTCGATCTCGACGAACCGGACGGGGTACTGGCCGAGATCGACGCCTGCCGCGCCACGTTCCCGCGTCACTACGTGCGGGTGCTGGCCTACGACGCCCGTTACGGCAGACAGACCACCGCGCTGAGTTTCCTGGTGCAGCGCCCGTCCGACGAACCGGGATTCCTGCTCGTCCGCACCGAGGGGGCGGACCGGCGCCAGCAGTACGGCCTGCACTCCTATGCCACCGGCACTCGTCAGGGACAGCGGTATGGCGGCTGAGGGCAACGGATTCCGCCTGCACCGGCCGGGTGGCGACGCCCGGCCGGTGCGCCCGCAGGTCGAGGAGACGCCACCGGTTCTCGACGACGACGCGCTGCTCGATCTGTCGGCCGACGCCGCGGGCGCCGACGTCGCCGACACACTGAGCAGACTCGACGCCGAACTGATCGGGCTGGCCAATATCAAACTGCGGGTGCGCGAGATCGCGGCGCTGCTGCTGATCGACCGCGCGAGGCAGCGTTTCGGACTGACCGCCTCGCGCCCGACCATGCACATGAGTTTCACCGGCGGTCCCGGCACCGGCAAGACGACCGTCGCGTTGCGTATGGCGCAGATGTTGCACGCGCTCGGCCATATCCGAAAACCGGCGGTGCACAGCGTGACCAGGGACGATCTGGTCGGCCAGTTCATCGGACACACCGCGCCCAAGACCAAGGAGGCGATCGCGCGGGCCGCCGGAGGTGTGCTGTTCATCGACGAGGCCTACTACCTGTTCCGGCCCGACAACGAACGCGACTACGGCCAGGAGGTGATCGAGATCCTGTTGCAGGAGATGGAGAACGAACGCGCGGGCCTGGTGGTGATCTTCGCCGGCTATCCGGATCGGATGGAACGGTTCTTCTCCGCCAATCCCGGCCTGTCCTCCCGGGTCGCGCACCATCTCGAATTCGCCGACTACACCCACGCGGAATTGCTTGCCATCGCCGAACTCATGGTGGTCGGCGAGAATTTCCGCTTCGACGACGCCGCATACGCGGCGTTCTCGGACTATCTGTCACGTCGGATGACCCGACCGCGTTTCTCCAACGCGCGCAGCGTGCGCAACGCGATCGACCGGTGCCGGTTGCGGCAGGCCAAACGGCTGCTCGAGCTGCGCAGGCCGCTCTCGCGCGGTGATCTGATGACGCTGACCGACCGGGATGTGCTGGCCAGCAGCGTTTTTGTCGACGACGCAGCCGCCGACGACACCGACACACCGGACAGCCACGCCACGAGGGTCGCGCCCGCGTGAGGAGAGCCAGGGATCATGCCAGAAGGACTCAAAACCCTCACCCGCTACACGATCGAGGAGGAACATCGCCATCCCGGTTCCTCCGGTGAGTTCTCCGCCCTGGTGAACGTGCTCGCGACCGCGACCAAGATCATCGCGAATCAGGTCACCCGCGGTGCGATCGTCGGATCGCTCGGCGCGGCGGGACCGGGAACCCCGCCGCCGACGCCGCACCGTGAACTCGATGCCGTCGCCAACGACATCATGGTGTCGCAAACCCAATGGACCGGCCATCTCTCGGCGTTGCTGTCCGAGCAGATGGCCGGGGTGCATCCGGTGCCGGGCACCCATCGGCGCGGAAAGTATCTGCTCGCGTTCGATCCGCTGGACGGATCGAGCAATATCGACGTGAATCTTCCCGTCGGCACCATCTTCAGCGTGTTGCGCGCGCCCGCTCCCGACGGTGGCGAACCGTCGGACGCGGATTTCCTGCGTCCGGGCGCCGAACAGGTCTGTGCCGGATTCACCCTCTACGGACCGGCGACGATGCTGGTGCTCACCACCGGGAGCGGCGTCGACGGGTTCACCCTCGATCGCGAGATCGGCGCGTTCGTCCTGACCCACCCGCGTATGCGGATCCCCGACGACACCTCCGGTTTCGCGATCAACGCCGCCAACGACCGGTTCTGGGAACGTCCGGTGCGGCGCTACGTGCACGAATGCCTCGACGGCGCGCAGGGGCCGCGCGGGCGGTATTTCAATATGCGCTGGGTGGCGTCGCTGGTCGCCGACACCTTCCACATCCTCACCCGCGGCGGGGTGTATCTGTACCCGTCCGACAATCGGCCGCAGGCGGGCGGGGGTCGGGTCGCGCTGCTCTACGGCGCGAACCCCGTCGCGTTCATCGTCGAGCAGGCGGGCGGCGCGGCGACCACCGGCACCGAACGGGTGCTGGAGGTGGTCCCGGATTCGGTACATCAGCGGGTGCCGCTGATCTTCGGTTCCCGCAACGAGGTCGAACGGATCGAGCGGTATCACCGCGAACCCGACGAAGGACCGAGTTTCGACCGGTCACTGTTCGGCAGCCGCTCGCTGTTCCGGCCGGCGGGGCGGTGACGTCGGCCAATTCCCTTGTCCGGCAATCGAGGAGGTGCCCATGTCGGTCAAACATCCCGTCGTCGCGATCACCGGTTCATCCGGTGCGGGGACGACCAGCGTCACCCGGACGTTCCAGGAGATCTTTCGCAGGGAGGAGATCAACGCGGCCATCGTGGAGGGCGATTCGTTCCACCGCTACGACCGCAACGAGATGAAAGTGGCGATGGCCGAGGCCGAACAGCGTGACAACAGGACGTTCTCGCATTTCGGTGAGGAGGCGAATCTGCTGAAGGAATTGGAGAACCTGTTCCGGGACTACGGCGAGACCGGTGTGGGTTCGGTGCGGAAGTATCTGCACGACGAATCGGAGGCGAAACCCTATGGGCTGCCCGCGGGCACGTTCACGCCCTGGGAGGATCTGGCGCCGGGCAGCGATCTGCTGTTCTACGAAGGGTTGCACGGAGCCGCCGTCACCGAGACCGTCGACGTGGCGCGGCACGCGGATCTGCTGGTCGGTGTGGTGCCGATCGTGAATCTCGAGTGGACCCAGAAGGTGATCAGGGACAAGACCGAACGCGGCTACTCCAGCGAAGCGGTCATCGACACCATCCTGCGGCGGATGCCCGACTACGTGAAGTACATCTGTCCGCAGTTCTCCCACACCTACGTCAATTTCCAGCGGGTGCCGACCGTCGACACCTCCAATCCCTTCATCGCCCGATCGATTCCGACCGCCGACGAGAGTTTCGTGGTCATCCGGTTCGCCGACCCGAAGGTGATCGATTTCCCCTATCTGCTGTCGATGTTGCACGACTCGTTCATGTCGCGGCCGAACTGCATCGTGGTACCCGGCGGGAAGATGGATCTGGCGATGCAACTCATCTTCACACCGCTGATCCTGCGCCTGATGGACAAGCGGCCCCAGCGTTCCCGCTGAGCCGAGCTCGGGCGTACAGTTGGCCTAAGTTAATCACCATTCGCATGGTGATCATCGGCATGAAGAAGGAGCTCCCATGATTTCCGCGGTCATCGTCGACGCCGTTCGCACGCCATCGGGTAAAGGCAAAGCCGGTGGTGGGCTCTCGGAGGTGCATCCCGCCACGCTGCTGTCCTCGGTGCTCGGCGCGCTGATCGAACGCAACGACCTCGATCCGGCGCTGGTCGACGATGTGATCGGCGGTTGCGTCACCCAGAGTGGTGAGCAGGCGCTCAATATCTCGCGAACCGCGGTGCTCGCGGCCGGATTCCCGGATTCGGTTCCGGCGACCACCGTGGACCGGCAGTGCGGTTCGAGCCAGCAGGCCGCGCATTTCGCGGCCCAGGGTGTGCTCGCGGGCGCCTACGACATCGCCATCGCCTGCGGTGTCGAATCGATGAGCCGCGCGCCGATGTTCTCCAACGCACAGGACAAGGACCCCAACCGCGCGCCGCTGGCGCACCGCTTCCCGGACGGCCTGATCGGCCAGGGCGTCGCGGCCGAGATCATCGCGGCGCGTTGGAAACTGGACCGGGGCACGCTCGACGCGTTCGCCGCCCGTTCGCATCGCCTCGCCGCGGAAACCGCGGTGGCGGGCGGATTCGACAACGAACTCGTGGCCGCAGGAACCCTGACAGCCGACGAGACGATTCGCCCGTCCACGACCGGGGAGGGGCTCGCCGGTCTTCGTCCGGCCTTCGCCGACGACGCGTTGCAGGCGCGGTTCCCCGAGATCGAATGGTCGATCACCCCGGGTAACTCCTCCCCGCTCACCGATGGCGCCTCGGCGGTGCTGATCATGAGCGAGGAGAAGGCGAATGAACTCGGCCTGCGTCCCCGCGCGCGCTTCCACTCCTTCGCCGTCACCGGCGACGATCCGCTGCTGATGCTCACCGCCGTCATCCCGGCCACCCGCAAGGCCCTGGCCAAGGGCGGACTGTCGATCGAGGATATCGACGCCTACGAAGTGAACGAGGCTTTCGCTCCGGTCCCGCTGGTGTGGCAGCACGATCTCGAGGCCGATCCGGCCAAGGTCAACCCGCGCGGCGGCGCGATCGCCCTCGGCCATCCCCTCGGCGCGTCCGGCACCCGCATCCTCGCCACGATGCTCAACCACCTGGAGCAGACCGGCGGCCGCTACGGCTTGCAGACCATGTGCGAGGCGGGCGGATTGGCCAACGCCACGATCATCGAACGGCTCTGACCGCCGGTTCAGTCCGGCAGCAGCGGCACCGACAGACCCTCGCCGCGAGTGATCAGCGCGGCGCGGGTGACGGCGGCCGACCCGAAGCGGCGACGCAGATCGTCCAGGGTCGCGTCCAGGGTGGCGGTGGCGCGCGGTTCCAGCGGCAGGGTGAGCTGCACGGCATCGGCGTCGTCCAGGTTGGTCAGGGCCAGACCGACCAGGGTGAGGCCGCGCTCCTGGATCATCGGCATCGAGGCGGCGAGCAGGACGCGGGCCGCGCGCAGGATGGTCTCGGTGTGATCGGAGGCCTCGGGCATGGTGTGTGAACGGGTCACGCGGCTGAAATCGTCGAAGCGCATGCGCAGCACCACCGTTCGACACACCCGTCCGGCATCGCGCAACCTGCGCCCGAGACGATCGGTGAGCCCGTGCAGGTAGGCCTCGATCTCCTCGGGTTCGCGCGAACGTCGTCCGAGGGCGCGCTGGGCGCCGATGGACCGGCGACGTTTGCCGGTTTCGACGCGGCGCGGATCGCGCGCCATCGACAGGGCGAACAGGTGCCGCGCGGCGGCGGGACCGAGAATCGGACGCAATCCGGCTTCGCCGTGCTGGGCGAGCTGACCTATGCGGGTGATACCGCGGTCGCGCAATTTCGCGGCGGTGACCTCACCGACACCCCACAATCGCTCGACCGCGAGCGGGTGCAGGAAATCCAGTTCGCCCTCCGGCGGCACCAGCCGAAGTCCGTCGGGTTTGGCGACCGCGCTGGCCACCTTGGCCAGGAATTTGGTGCGCGCGATGCCGACCGAGATCGGGAGCCCGACCTGTTCGCGCACGGCGACGCGCAGGGCGTGCGCGATATCGACGGGTTCACCCGCGATCCGGCGGAGTCCGCCGACATCGAGGAACGCCTCATCGATGGAGATGCCCTCCACCACCGGCGTGGTGTCGCGGAAGACCTCGAACACCGCTTTGCTGGCCTCGGCGTAGGCCGACATACGCGGCGGCACGACGACGGCGTCCGGGCACAGGCGAAGGGCGCGCGCGCCGTTCATCGGCGTCCGCACGCCGCGGGCCTTCGCCTCGTAACTGGCGGCGAGCACGACCCCGCCGCCGACGATTACGGGACGCCCGCGTAGCCGTGGATCGTCGCGCTGTTCGACCGAGGCGTAGAAGGAGTCCAGATCGGCGTGCAGAATCGACGCTTCGGCCCGTGCGACGATCCTGGTCCGCCCGGATCGCGCCGAGTCCGGCCCCGAGGACGGCGTGCCACCCGGCTCGGCGGCGGGTTCGCGGCGATGATCGGACACGAACATATGTTCGCATGGCGCGGTGACAGGTGGGAGGCGGACCACAAAATCTACGATTCCGCTACGTAGCAATACCGCCTGACCGGTACGCTGAATCGCCAGAAAGTGCGACCAGTGGTGAGGGAGTCGGTTCGGTGCGTGGATTCGGAGATCTGGAAGCGGTCATCATGGACCGCATCTGGGATCGAGACGCGGAGACCACGACGGTCCGCGAGATTTTCGAGGAACTGTCGAATGAACGCGATATCGCCTACACGACCGTCATGTCCACCATGGACAACCTGCATCGCAAGGGCTGGCTGGCGCGTGAACGCGCGGGCAAGGCGTACCGGTACTGGCCGACGCTCACCCGCGAGGAACACAGCGCCAGGCTGATGCTGGAGGCGCTGGGATCGGGCGGACGTTCGGATCTGGTGCTCAGCCATTTCGTCGACAGGATCAGCGATGACGAATCGGCCGGGTTACGGGCCGCGCTGCGCAGACTGACCTCGCGCAAGACCCCCGAGGCGCCGTGAACCTCGCCCTGGGCCTGCTGCTCTACGGCACCGCGGTCGCGCTGTTCGGTCCGCCGATCCTGCGCCGACTCACCCGGCGCGGCGTGGCGCCGCGCCTCGGGGTGACCGCGTGGCTGGTCGCCATCGGCGGCGCGTTGGGCTCGTGGGCGCTGGCGGCAGGGGTGCTCGTCGTCGAATTCGCCGCCATCTGGCGCCACCCGAGCGAAGCCCTGCGGGCGTGCTACGCGGTGCTCTCGACGCCCGCGCACCCGCATACCGCCACCGCGGCGAAAGTGGTGACCTTCGCGGTGTCGGCACTGGTCATCGCCGGTGTGACGGCGATCGTCGCGCACGTGGCGACGGTGGCGGTGCGGCTGCGCAGACATACCCACCGACACGGCAGGGCCGTGCGCATGGTCGGCCGAAGGATGCCGGACCTGGGCGCGGTGGTGCTGGATTCGCCGGAACCGCAGGCCTACTGCGTCGCGGGTCGCCCGGACACCATCGTCGTCACCACCGCGGCCGTCGACGCGCTGACCGGCGAACAACTGGCCGCGGTACTGGCCCACGAGCGCGCTCACCTGCGCGGCCGTCACGCCGCGCTGACCGGAATACTGCGCAGCACCGCCGCCGCGCTGCCCGGGGTGCGGGTCGTCACCGAAGGCTCGGTCGAGATCGGCCGTCTGCTGGAGATGTGCGCCGACGACCGCGCCGCGCACTCCCACGGTCCCGCCTCGCTGCTCGGCGGACTGCTCGCCCTGCTCGACGCGGGCGCGCCCGCCCCGGCCGGAGCATTGCACGCGGCCGGAACGGCGGTGCTCGCGCGCGCCGAACGTCTCGTCGCACCGGTCGGCGTGGTGGCGCGGGCGCGCAATCGCACCGCGCTGCTCGGGGTGATCGCCACCACGGTGATCGGATTGTCGGAGATCACCGTCGGCGTGCTCTTCTGTAGTGCGCTGATGAACTGAGCGGAACCGAGTGGAGGGAAGACCGGGGTGCGGGTCGGCTGGGATCAGGTCTTCGCGTGGCGGCTGCGACGTCAGTATGTGAGCGAACCTGCGACATCGTCGGTGCCGGAGATCGTCGGCAGGCTGTGCGGAGTTCAGGCGCAGGTGACCTCGTCCGCGGAAACCGCCGTCGCGTTGCGCAGTCGTAGCCCCGAGTCGGGCGCGCTGACCCGTGAACTGGCGGCGGGCACCGTGGTGAAGACCTGGTCGATGCGTGGCACCCTGCACGCGCTCACCCCGGCCGCGGCCTCGGCGTTGCTCCCACTCATCGCCTCGGCGCGCACCTGGGAGAAACCGGTCTGGCAGCGCAATTTCGGCGCGACCCCCGCCGAGGTGATCGCACTCACCGAAGCCGTGTCGACGCATCTGGCGGACACGGTGCTCACCCGTGAGGAACTGGTCGACGCGCTGCTCACCGACAAGGCGTTCCATCGGATGGGCGAACAGTTGCGGTCGGGGTGGGGCGCACTGCTCAAACCGCTGGCCTGGCAGGGCGCGCTGTGTCACGGTCCGGCACGGGGCAATCGGGCGACGTTCACCAGCCCTTCCCATCTCGTCGCCGAATGGCAGGGTCTGCTCGATCCCGACGTGGCCGCCCCGGTCGCCGTCACCGCCTACCTCGACGCCTACGGCCCGGCGACACCGCAATCCTTCGACGCCTGGCTCAGCCGCAACAGCCTGCGCAAGACCACCGTGCGCCGCTGGTTCGCCGACCTCGGCGACGCGCTCACCGAAGTCGACATCGACGGCCGCAGCGCTTACATCACGACCGAACACGCCGAGGAGTTGGCCGCGACGAAGGCGAAACGCTCGGTGCATCTGCTGGGCGCGTTCGACCAGTACGTCCTGGGCCCCGGCACGTCCGATACCGCGCTGCTGCCCGCCGCGCACCGGGCGAAGGTCAGCCGCGCCGCCGGATGGATCGCGCCCCTGGTCCTGGTCGACGGTCACATCGCCGGTACCTGGGAGATCGAGGACACCCGGTTGACCGTGTCACCGTTCGACGGCGCGAAGATTCCCGCGAAACACCTCGACACCGCGGTCGTCCGGCTCGCGACAGCCCTCGGTCTCGAGAACCTCACGGTACGAACCGGCTGACCTGTTCGGCGCCGCTGCGAACCCGATAGCGAACAGGCCGCGCCGTTCGCGCGGGGCAGCGGGAGTCGTTGCGGAGGAACGCATTAGAGTCTCGTCATGACGGAGTACACGCCGGAATCCGGTCGTTGACCGATACACGCCCACCGCTGGTGCCCGATCTCGGTTTCGGTGGGCGGATGCGGCAGGTCGCCGCGATCGCCGTGCCGATCGTCCTCACCTCGGCCACGACCGTCGTGGTGGGTGCGACCGACACGGCTCTGCTCGGGCATCACTCGAGCGAAGCGCTCGGTGTCGCCGCGCTGGTGATTCCGCTGTGGATCTTCTCCACCGCGCTCGTCATGCCGTGGGGCTCGGCCACCCAGGTGTTCGTCGCCCGCTGGCACGGCGCGCGCGACGAGGTATCCATCCGGGTACTGGCCAGGGCCGGGCTGGTGCGCGCGGTGGTCATCGGCGCGGGTTTCGCGGTACTCGGTGCGATGGTCACACCGGTGATCCTCGCGTGGACGGCGCCGGTCGGTCTCGATCGCGGCGAGGCGACGGCCATGATGTGGGTTCTGTTGTGCGCGTTGCCGTTCACGGCGGCGACGGGCCACCTCCGCGGTCTGCTCGCGGGTGTGGGGGATACCGGTGCCGCGGCGCGGGTCGCGTTGTTGGTGGCCGTGCTGAACCTGTCGGTGTCCTCGGTGCTGATCTTCGGAGCCGACCTCGGGGCCGTCGGGTCGGGAATCGGATCGAGTATCGCGATCGCGGTCGGCGCCGCCGTGCTGTACACCCGTGCTCGTTCGGTCTTCGGGCGTGGCAGACGGAGTCGAGGCGGCACGGATCGGGCGATGCTGCGTTCCTGGGTCGCGGTCGCGGTGCCGGACGTCGTCTTCGGCGTGGTCAGCTACGGCTCGGAGGTCGCGGTGACGGCGGTGGCGGCGAGTCTGGGCACGGTGAGCCTGGCGGCGCATCGGATGATGAGCATCTCGATCTCACTGGTGTGGATGTTCGTCTACGGGACGGCCGCGGCGATGGCGATACTCATCGGCCAGCGGATCGGCGCCGATGACCGGGGCGGCCGCCTGGCGTTCGTGCGCGCCGGAACGGCGCTGATGCTGAGCTGCGCCGGCACGACGGCGGTGCTGCTCGCGGTGGCCGCGAAACCGTTCTTCGGCATCTTCACCACCGATTCCGCCATGATCGCGGCGGCGGCGGCCGTGGTGTGGTCACTGCCGGTGCTGGCGCCGATCATGGCGATCGGGACGGTGTATGCCGCGCAATTGCGTGCCGCGGCCGACACCAGAGGCGTCATGTACGCGTCGTTGTTCTCGACCCTGTGCGTCACCCTGCCGGTGGTGTGGATACTCACCGAGGTCTGCCATCTCGGACTCGTCGGCGTCTACTACGGGCTGATCGCGGGCTGGGTCGCGCGCACCGCCGCCACCTATCTGCGCTACCGGCAGACCACAGCGGGCGAAGTCGACTGTCCGGCATGACGACCGCGCGCCGGGAGCCCACGCCGACCGAACCCGATCGCGGTGGTCTCCCGACGGGGGGCGATTCAGGCGACCTCCGGGTCCGGCTGGGCGGCGATCACACGCGGCTTACGGGTACCGAGTCCGATCAATCCCGCCAGTACCGCGATCGCCGCCGTCACATACCAGGTGCGCTGGAAGGCCTCGAGGGTTTCGTGCGGGCCGACGGGGGAGCCGAGCGTGGCGACGACCACCGCGACACCGACGGCAAGGCCGATCTGGCGTGCCGCGCTCAGCACCGCCGAGCCGGTGGCGAAACGCTGCGGAGGCAGACCCGCCGTGCCCGCGGCGAACGCGGTGGGCAGGGTGAGCCCGACACCGAGACCGGTGACGAGCATGCCGCCGAGTATTCCGCCCGCGTAATCCGGTTCGAGCGTGATCGCGGACGCCCACCACAGCAGTCCGGCCGCGAAAGCCGCTCCGCCCGCCGCGACGACCGGTCCCGCGCCGACCCTGGCGATGAGCCGTCCGGCCAGGATCGCGACGATCGGCACGACCAGTGGTCCGGGCGCGATGGCGAGACCGGTGCGCAGCGCCGACCACTCCCAGACGTTCTGGGCCCACAGCACGATCGACAGCAGCATGCCCGCGAACGCCACCTGGAAGAACACCCCGTTGGTCGCCATCAGCGTGAAATTCGGCGCACGTAGCAACGCCGGATCGAGTATCGGGCTGTGGTGGCGCGCCGAGGAGACGACGAATCCGACACCGAAGACCACCGCCGCCGCGAACGCGAGCAACACTCCCGGCGACGTCCAGCCCCAGTCGTGGCCTTTGACCAGCGCCAGGATCATCGTCGCGATCGCGCCGATCAGCAGCAGCGCGCCGACCATATCCGGCAGCGGCCCGCCGTCACCGCGCGAATCGGGCAGTTTACGCAGACCGAGCACGATCGCGGCCAGCCCGATCGGCACGTTCACCAGAAATACCCAGCGCCAATCGATCTCGACGAGCAGTCCGCCGATCACCGGGCCGAGCGCGGCGCCGAGGCCGCCGAAGGCGACCCACAGCCTGACCGCGGTCGCCCGCGACGCGGCGGGTGTCGTCGCGAGCACCAGACCGAGCGAGGACGGGGTGAGCATGGCCGCGCCGACCGCCTGTGCCACCCGGAACCCGACCAGCGACGGCACATTCCACGCCAGCGCGCACAGACCCGAGCCGAGGACGAAAAGGCCGAGGCCGAGCAGGAATACGGTGCGGTTGCTTCCCCTGTCGCCGAGTCGACCGGCCGGAACCAGCAGCGCGGCGAAGACGATGGCGTAGGCGTTGAGCACCCACGAGAGGCCGGACAGGTCGGCCGCGCCGAGATCGCGGGCCATGTCGGGCAGCGCGACGTTGACGATGAACAGATCCAGGCTCGACAGCAGTACGCCGATCGAGACAATGGCAAGGACCACCCGGTGGTCGGTCGCCGGGCGCGACGCGACGGAAGTCCGCACCGTCATATCCCGGCTCACCCCAGCACTCGACGGCTCTGACGGGCGCTGGCGAGCAGGCGACCGCGTTCATCCCAGATATCGGTGTCGTCCACCGACCATCCGCCGCCGGTGCCGGAATTGGCGGCGTGCACCAGGACCGTCGGTGTGGCGGGCTCGGCGAAATCGGTGTGCAGGTACAGCGACAGCGCGACGGTCGGCACGGCGAGCGGCGCGGTCAGTGTGGGGAAGATCGCGGGCGGCAGCGCGTCGGCGAGGATCGCCAGTGCGGCGGCGTCAGTCGTCATCGCGGGCGTCAGCGCGATCCAGGCCGTCATCCACGCGTCGTCCGCGCCGGTCAGCGGCAGCGGCCCGGCGGCGGGCCTGATATCGAAATGCGCGCCGACCGCGACGATCTCCGCCGGTATCCGGAACCGCTGGCACGCTTCGGCTTGCGGTACCCGCGGCGCCGCGCGGCCGGGACGGTCGGGAACCCGGGTCGTGCCGGTCCTGCCGAAGGTGATCGAGGCCGACGCCACCGACGCACCCCGCTGCTCGGCGAGCACCTCGACGATGTGGGTACTGCGACCCAGCGGTCGGGAGACCGCGCGGAAGGTCAGTGCGCCGTCGTCGGGGCGGCCGAGAAAGCGCAGATCGAGGGTGCGCACGGGGAGGTCGAGGCCGCAGGCTCGGCGCGCGACCTCGATCGTCAGCGCGGCGATCACGCCACCGTGCGGTCCGGTCCATCCGCGCCAGGTCTCGTCCACGTGGGCCCGCCAGCGCTGATCGCCCGCCTCGGCGAGTTCGAACACCGCCGCGGGCGACGTAGTGAGTTGCATCATGCGACGAACTGTAGGGTAGTGAGTTCCTTCAAGCAACCGACTACTCTCGGGTCTATGCGAAGGACGAGCTTCGAGGACATGAACTGCTCCCTTGCCCAATGCCTGGAGGTGGTGGGCGAGTGGTGGACGCTGCTGATCGTGCGCGACGCGCTCTTCGGGGTCACCCGCTTCGACGACTTCCGCGCCCGGCTCGGCATCGCGCGCAATGTCCTCACCCAGCGTCTGGAACATCTTGTCGCCGAGGGCATCATGATCAAGAAGCCCTACCAGTCGAATCCGGTCCGCTACGACTATCGGCTCACACCGAAGGGACGCTCGCTGTGGCTGGTCGTCACCGCCATGCGTCAATGGGGCGACGAGTGGGCGGCCCCGGACGGCCCCCCGGTGGAAACGCTGCACGTGACCTGCGGTCACACCGCGCGGATCGAACCGATGTGTTCGGAATGCGGTGAGCGGGTGCACGGGCGCGAACTGCGGGCGGTCCACGGTCCCGGAGCCAAGGGCGACCAGCTGATTCCCGCCGCCGCGCCGGCGAAACCGTCGCGATAGGCTGCGCCGATGGCGGAGCAACACGTGTCACGGCTGATCGATACCGTGGCCTGGGTGCGTATCGAGGACGGCCGAATCCTGTGCGCGCGTCCGCGCGGCAAGGACATCTTCTACATTCCCGGCGGCAAACGCGAAGGCGCGGAAACCGATCTACAGACACTGCTGCGCGAGATCGATGAGGAACTCACCGTCACGCTGCGCCCGGAGACCGTCATCCACGTCGGCACCTACGAGGCGGCGACACACGACTCCACCGACCCCGGCGACAACGTCGTGGTACGGATGAGTTGCTACACCGCCGAGTACTCCGGAACCCTGGCCGCGAGCAGCGAGATCGAAGAGGTCGCGTGGTTCACCTACGCCGATCGCGCGCTGGTGCCCCCGGTCGACCGATTGCTCTTCGACGATCTGTCCGCGGCGGGCAGCCTGTCCTAGACCGGCGCGGCTCACGACATCGGGGCAAGCACGCTACGGTCGTTCCATGAAGTCGGTTCGCTACCTGTCGCGCTGGGCCGCGTACGGTCTGGCGGCGCTACCGATCTCACTGGCCCGGGTTCCGGTGCGATTGCGGGTGCCGCGGCGTCTGCTCGGGGCGCGGATCACCCCGCGCGGACTCAACTGGACACGGGTTCGTCTGCACAGCACTCTCGGCGCGGCCGCGGGGCTCGTCGCGTGGTTGGCCGCGCTACTGGCGACCGTCGCCCTGGTGCGGGGCGTGGCCTATCCGCTCGTCGCCGCACACGATCACGAGAATTCCTGGGGCGGACCGACACTGGGCGGAGCCTGGGCGGTGCACGCCGCGCTCGGCATCGGCCTGCTGCCGCTGTGGGGCGTGCTGCTGGCGGGACTCGGCGCCGTCCAGGTCGGACTCGCCAACCGCTTGCTCGGCCGGACCGGACCGTGGTGGCCGGTGCCGGTGTCACTGGCGCTCGCGGCGGGCGGTGTGTTGCTGTTCGTTTCGTGGCTGCACCAGATCTGACCCGGAACACGACGAAACGCACGAGCTCACCGATATCGGCGAGCTCGTGCGCACGTAGGTCGAGGCCTCACGAAAGGTGAGGGACTCAGGTCGAGACGGGTTCGCGTCCCGCGAGCTCGATCAGATGCTGCAGCAGCACGAGGAGCACGTTCTTGGTCGACTCCCGGTTACGGGCGTCGCACAACAACACCGGGGTGCGCGGATCGATGTCGAGCGCGTCGCGCACCTCGTCGATCGTGTAGCGCGGAGCACCGTCGAAGCAGTTGACGCCCACGATGAACGGGAGTCCCCTGCGCTCGAAGAAGTCGACCGCGGCGAAGGAATTGCTCAATCGCCGAGTGTCGGCCAGTACGACCGCACCGAGTGCGCCACGGGCCAATTCGTCCCACAGGAACCAGAATCGGTCCTGGCCCGGGGTACCGAAGAGGTACAGAACGAGATCCCGGTCGATGGTGATTCGACCGAAATCCAGCGCCACCGTTGTGGTGTGCTTCTGTTCTACTCCGGACAGGTCGTCGACCCCGCTGCTCACCTCGGTGATGAGTTCTTCGGTGCGCAGTGGGGCGATCTCGCTGATCGCGGAGACCATAGTCGTTTTGCCGACGCCGAAGCCGCCGGCAATGAGGATCTTGACCGATGCTGCCAAGTGTGGAGCCGGTCCCGGATTCTGCCGGGACGGGTCATAGTTTTCGGATGCCATCCAGAACCGCTCGCAATACGTTGAGATCACTGGTTCCGGTCTCCGAAACCAATGGGGACCGGAAAATCAATTGGCCCTCGCCGATGAGGTCACCGACGAGGATCTTGGTCACTGCCAAGGGGAGTTTCAGAGTAGCGGCTACCTCGGCAACCGCTTGGGGCACATGGCACAACCGAATGATCTGCGCGTACTCGGGTTCGGTACGACGCAGGATCGGCGCATGGTCGGCGAGCATCACCAGGGTGAGGATGTCGAGTTCATACCCGGCGCCCATGGTGCGGCCCCGCGTCACGGCGTACGGCCGGACCAGAGGGCCGGCCGCGTCATCGAACCATTGGTCCCCCGGGCGTGTCATGTCAGACGCGCGGGGGTGGACAGATAGGTGCCGACGCGTTGAACCGTGACGTTCATTTCATACGCGACCATGCCGAGGTTGGCGGTTTCGGATGCCTGCAACGCGAGGCAGGCGTTCGCGCCCGCCGACGTCACGAACAGCACGGCGTGATCGAGTTCGATCACCGCTTGACGCACGCCGCCGCCCTCGAATCGGGCGCCGGCGCTGCGCGCCAATCCGTACAGCGTGCAGGACATCGCAGCGAAATGTTCGGCATCGTCACGGCTCATTCTGGTCGAGCGGCCGAGTAGCAGGCCGTCCGTGGACAACACCACGGCGTGGCGCACCCCGGCAAGCCGGTCCACCAGGTCGTCCAGTAGCCAGTTGAGATCACCGGTTTTGGGAGCGGTCATCGCCTTCCTGTTCCTGATCGTCGGCGAGCTGCGCACGGCGGCCCTGCCGTGTTCCATTCTCGATGGCAGACATCAAATCTCGTGCCTGTTCGGCGGAACGTTCACGTTCCACCACCTGATGGGTGGCGGTGGGGGTCGGATCTTTCGCCAGCTCGGGGTTGAGACTGGCCTGCCTGTTACGGCGCGGCAGTGCCGGCCTTCCGTCCGGTCCGAGTGGTTGAGCCTGCGGCTGCGCGTGCTGTTCCTGCGGAGCCTGCGGTTGTACCTGCGGCGCGTACGGCTGGGACTGCGACAGGTACGACGGCGCTGCCTGCGGTGCGTAGGGCTGCTGCACCTGCGGAGGCTGTTCGACCGGTGGCGGTGGCGCCTGCGGTGGCGCCTGCGGCGTGTAGGACTGCGGCACATACGAAGGCGGCACGTAGGACGGCGGCGCGGCGGGCTCCGGTGCCTGCACGGGGGCGGGCGGCGGCGCGGGCAGCGCGACGGGTGGAGCCGCCGTGAGTACCGCGGATTCCGATTCCACCGGTCGACCCGCGGAATCCGCGGCGGAGGTGATGTGACGCTGCCTGCGCGGATCGAGTTGGCCCGCGGACGGCGTGCTCAATCCCGGAGCTCCGCCCGATGCCAGCAGCGTGGTCGGAAGCAGGACGATCGCGCGGATACCGCCGTAGTCGGATTCCGACAGGCGCACCGAGACGTCGTTGCGCAGCGCCAGCTGCGCGACCACGAACAGACCGAGCCGGGAATCCGCCGACAGCGTGGCGACACCGAAATCCGGCGGGTTGCGCAGCATGTCGTTGACCCTGGTCAGCTCCGCCTCGGGCATACCCATGCCCTGGTCGCTGATCTCGAGGACGACGCCCTTGCCGACCACGTTGCCCGCGATCTCGACCTTGGACTGCGGCGGCGAGAACGTGGTGGCGTTGTCGACGAGTTCGGCCAGCAGGTGGATGAGGTCGGCCACGACGGTGCCGACGATATGCGCCTCGGGCAGCCGCGCCACGCGAACCCGCGCGTAGTCGAGGGTTTCACCGACCGAGGATCGCACCAGGTCCATCAGCGGAACGGGGTTGCGCCACTGCCTGCCCGGCTGGCCGCCGCCGAGGATGATCAGGTTCTCGGCGTTACGACGTTCGCGAGTGGCGAGATGGTCGAGCCGGAACAGGGTTTCCAGCAGCGCGGGATCCTCCTGCTGGTTCTCGGCCTCGTCGAGGATCTCCAACTGCCGGTGCACCACGATCTGGCTGCGGTGGGCGATGTTGAGGAAGACCAGTTTCACGCCCTCGCGGGTCCGTGCCTCGTTGACGGCGCCTTCGACCGCGGCATTGTGGGCCTGTTCGAATGCCGTGGCCACTTCGCCGATTTCGTCGGTGCCGAAATCGAGGTTGCCCGATTCGGTCGCCGGATCGACCGTTTCGCCGTTGCGCAGCCTGCGCAGCAGGTCGGGCAGACGCTCGTTGGCCAGGGTCAGCGTCTCGTTGCGCAGTCGCTTGAGCCTGCGGATGACCCGGTTGGCCAGCAGCAGCGCGATGACGAAAGCCAGGATGCTGACGAGAAGTACGCCCGCGCCCGCCCACGCCGAGTTCGACGCGTTGTTCTTGCCGACTTCCACGGCGAGGCCGTGCGCGTTGTGGAACTGGACGTTGTAGACGTCGAGGATCTCGTTGTTGAGCTGTGTGGCCGCCGCCTGCCACTCCGGCGTCGACATCGGAAGTGGCGGCAGGCTGGTGGTCCTGGCGCCACTGGCCACGGCCGCGCTGCGCTGCACGAGCGCGTTCTCCATGAGCGTCACCTGTTGCCAGGCCGGGCTCTGCATGAGTTTCTGCAGACGCTCGCGCTGGCTGAAATCGCTGTCGGAGGCCAGATTGGCGATCTGGGTGTGGTAAAGACCCATCTCGTACTGGAAATCTTCGAGCGGAACCGCGAAAGGTTCCTCGCTCAACGCGATCGCCGCGCCGACGGCGCTGGCGCGGGAGAGCGATTCGCTCGTGTAGAGCACCGCCCTGGAGTCGGACAGCAGGCTCGAGATCTCGGCGTCCGGGGCGCTGCCCATGGTCAATCGGGTACCGCTGGTGACGATATTGCCCAATTGGTTGTACATGCGATAGACGTCCAGGGCGGACATCACACCGGCGTCGATGCCGACTCGCGCCTTGGCGATGTTCTCGAGCAGGCCCGTGTTCGCCTCGTAGTCGCCTTCGGACTGGACCTCGACGAGGCCGAGTTCGACCAGCGCGGCCGAAGCTTTGAACAGGGTGCGGATCGAGGAGTCGAGTTGTGAGCGCGCCGCCGCGAGGGCCGGTGTCACGGACCCGTCGCCGGCGAAGCGGGCGATCGTGAGCTGTCGCTCCAGCTGGAGGGCGCGTACGAAATCGATAGAGGGAACAGACGTTGCCTGCATCGCGGCCGCCCACTCCTCCGCGTGCCTGCCTCGTTCGACGAGGTAGCCGGAGGCACCCACACCAATAACAAGCAGAACCAAGCTCGGGACCAACGCGATCGCGAGTATTCGGGCACGGACACCGGGCCTCGCATTGAACATTGCAACAAAATAACCCACGTCGGCCGTAATTGCTGCATGGTTTCAACCGATTCGATTCGAATTGACAACGCGCGCAAGGATATGTAGTGGGGCCGCTGGAAGCGATCGGCGGAAGAGGGACGTTTCCTGTGCCGAGAGGTTACCGATAGGTAGATGGTAAGGACGTTCTCATCGGATGCGGGATTTTCGCAGCACCTCGCGCCGCGGGCCTCATCCGGCGATCCGGTAAAGGCGCACGTAAAACGTTCGCCGAAACGGCCGCTCGACAGTGTACTCGCCGGTAACACCGGCGTTGGACGGCGGGTGCCGAAGGTTGCTGTGGCGCAAGCGCGCCCGGGCACGGATCTGCGCATCGAATACTACTCGTGGGTAACACGAGTATTCGCCGAGCCCCCGGGGCCGGCCGACTCGGTCTGCGTCGAGCCGGCCGGCGCGGCGGACGGCGAATCCGGAAACGCAGCGATCCGGAAACACCGCCGGGTTTCAGGTGAGCCGTTCGGCTCCGGTCGGCGGCGGCGGGCCGGCGTCGAGAACCGCTCGCTCCTCGTCGGTCAGCAATCGGGAGCGCACGATGAATCGCACGCCTTCCGGTGCTTCCAGAGAGAATCCGCTACCCCTGCCCTCGACGACATCCACGGTGAGATGGGTGTGTTTCCACCGCTCGAACTGATCGCCGCCCATCCAGAATTCGGTATGCCACGGGAGACGTCCGAGCAGTATGTCGGCACCGCCGACCCGGAATTCTCTGGTCGGAAAGCACATCGGCGAGCTGCCGTCACAGCACCCACCGGACAGGTGGAACAAGACCGGCCCGTGCTGTTCGATCAGGCGCCGCAACATGATTTGCGCCGCTTCGGTCAGTTGTACGCGATGGACTCGTTTGTGCATCAGCAGGATCCGATTCCGCATCAGAAGAATCCGAGTTCGGTGGGGGAATAGCTGACGAGAAGATTCTTCGTGTGCTGGTAATGGTCCAACATCATCTTGTGGTTCTCGCGACCGACTCCCGATTTCTTGTACCCGCCGAACGCGGCGTGCGCCGGGTAGGCGTGGTAGCAGTTGGTCCAGACCCGGCCCGCCTTGATCGCCCGTCCCATGCGATAGGCGGTGTCGGCATGCCGCGTCCACACTCCGGCGCCGAGGCCGTAGAGGGTGTCGTTGGCGATCCGGACGGCCTGATCGACGGTGTCGAAACGCGTCACCGAGACCACCGGTCCGAAGATCTCCTCCTGGAAGATACGCATCGTATTGGTGCCCTCCAGGATCGTCGGGGCGATGTAGTACCCGCCCGGCAGGCCGTCGACCTCGCGTGCTTCCCCTCCGGTGAGCACGCGCGCGCCTTCCTGCCTGCCGATATCGATGTAGGACAGTATTTTCTCGTATTGGTCGTTGCTCGCCTGTGCTCCGATCATGGTGGTGTCGTCGAGCGGATGGCCGCCCTTGATGGCCCTGGTCCGATCGATGCAGCGGGCCAGGAACTCGTCGTAGATCGAGGAGTGGATCAGGGCCCGTGACGGGCAGGTGCACACCTCGCCCTGGTTGAGGGCGAACATGACGAATCCTTCGACGGCCTTGCCGAGAAAGTCGTCGTCGCGCGCCATCACATCGGGCAGGAAGATGTTGGGGCTCTTGCCACCGAGCTCCAGGCTCACCGGAACGATGTTCTCGCTGGCGTATTGCAGGATCAGGCGTCCGGTGGTCGTTTCCCCGGTGAAAGCGATCTTCGCGATCCGTGGGCTCGACGCCAGCGGTTTGCCCGCCTCCACGCCGAAACCGTTGACCACGTTCAGCACCCCGGGTGGCAGCAGATCGGCGATCAGTTCGACGACGAGCAGGATCGATGCCGGTGTCTGTTCCGCGGGTTTGAGTACGACGCAATTACCGGCGGCCAGCGCAGGCGCGAGTTTCCACGCCGCCATCAGAATCGGGAAATTCCAGGGAATGATCTGCCCGACGACGCCGAGGGGTTCGTAAAAGTGATAGGCGACGGTATCGGCGTCGATTTCTGAGATTCCACCCTCCTGGGCGCGGATGACGCCCGCGAAATAACGGAAGTGGTCGACGGCGAGCGGGAGATCCGCGGCGAGTGTCTCCCGGACGGGTTTGCCGTTGTCCCACGTCTCGGCGACGGCGAGCGGTTCGAGGCTGTTCTCGATCCGGTCGGCGATCTTGTTCAGAATGATCGCGCGTTGGGTGGCCGAGGTGGCCGCCCAGGAATCGGTGGCCCGGTGCGCGGACTCCAACGCCATGTCGATGTCGGCGGCGGTGGAACGGGCCACCGCACAGAAGGTCGCGCCGTCGACCGGTGAGGGATTGTCGAAGTATCGCCCCTCCACCGGGGCCGCCCAGTCGCCGCCGATGAAATTGTCGTAGCGGGCGGCGAAGCCGACGATGGCCGCGTCCGACCCCGGCTCGGCATAGATCATGGCGCTCGCTCCTTACGGAATTCGCTGATGAGGCCACTATCACCCGCGAAGGTTGGTGCGAGGTTGGCGAGGAATCCGGGGCGGTCAACCGCGCAGCGCGGTATGCAGTCTGGCCGCCACCAGCGCCCGGCGGGCGTCGTCGGGACCGAGCAGTCGCAGCGCGTGCTCGTGCACCTCGACATCGCCCGGCGCCTTCTCGCCGAATGCCACGACGTGGTCGGCCCGATCGCTTGCCAGCACCGCGTTGCGCAGCCCGACGTCGAGATGGTCGCGCCACTCGGCGACGCCCGGTGTGTCCGAGCCGGGCAGCAGCGGTCCGCGGTAGAGCCAGACCGCCGCGCCGGTGTCGCCGGATTCGATCGCGGCCAGCAGGTCCACCGCGTCGCACGACATCGGTCCGGTCAGCGCGTAGCGCCGGTTGGCGATCTCGCCGCCGGTGGCGCGGCGCAGGTGGGAGACATCGGCTTTGAGCGTGCTCGCCGACACCGGCCGATCGCCGTAGACGGCGGCGTGCAATTGCTCGGGGGCATACCCCTGGGGTTCGAGCGCGAGCAGGGCGAGGATCTCCAGCTGACGGGGCGGCAGCGGGACCGGCCTGCCGTCGCGCAGCAACCGTGCGGTGCCGAGACATTCGAGCCGAATTCCCGGTTCGGGTGCGGGCCCCGCGGTGCGCAGCAGGGTTTCGGCCGCGACGACCAGGGCGCGCACCGAGGTCATCATGGCCGGATGGGATCGCTCCCAGCGACTGGACAGGTCGAGGACGCCCAGCTGGCGACCGTCCGGTCCGTGGACCGGCGCGGAGTAGCACACCCAGCCGTGCAGGGCCGCCACCAGGTGTTCGGCCGAGAACACCGTCACCGGGCGGTCGGTCTTCAGCGCGAGCGACAAACCGTTGGTGCCCATCTGCGTTTCGTTCCAGCAGCCGCCCGGCGCGAAATTCACCGATTCGCCCTGTTTCCTGATGGCCCTGTCCCCGCCGGTCCACACGATGGTGCCGTCGTTGTCGGTGACGGCGGCGACGAATCCGGCGTCCTCGGCGATACCGCGCAGTTGATCACCGAGCTGGGTGATGGGCGCGCGCAATGGGGAGCGCGCCCATCGGTCCGAGACGTCGTCCAGTCCCGGCGCGACCGTGCGGCCCGGATCGACCGTCCGCAGGGATCGCTGCCAGGACTGTGCGACCTCGGTGCGCAGCAGCGGGGTGCGCGGGGTCGATTCGGCCGCGGTGTGCGACGCGGTCGCCCACCGGACCCATTCCCTTTCCAGTTCCGCCCGTTGTCGGTGGAGGGTGCTGTGCGGTGCCACCTCGCGAACCCCATCGTCAGTGCTGTCCGGTCGACACCCGTCTGCCGCGCATCCGCCCCGAGGGGCGACCTCCGGCACGTTCGCTGAGCCGACTCACGAATTCGTGCACCCATCATTGCGTACGCACGGACGTCGTGGAAGGTTTCGTGCGGCGAGCGCGCCGTGACATCGTGATCAGCGGCCTTGACGTCGACAGTCCTACTTCACGACGAAAATTCCTGCCACATCGGCGTTCTTGATCGGCGTCTGGGCATTGCGCTGGCCTGCGCACATCACATCGACGGTCACGATGGTCGCGTCGACCACGGTGCCGGAGGGCTCCTGTTCGGTACCTGTCTGCTGTTTGACGAATTTGGTGATCGTCATCCGCTTGGTGTCGGCATCCTGGGTGACGTATTCGCTGCACGGGGTGTCGCCCCCCTGATTGAGTGCCCGTTCGATATCGGTACACCCGGTGAGCAGCAGCGCCGTCGCCGCCATCGTGAATCCGGTTCGTGCCACCGTGGCGTTCATTGTCGAGCTCCTCTGTTCCTCTGGCATCGTCGAGCGGTGGGCCGCCGCGATTGCCACGAGAGTATGGGCACACGATGCTCGCGTGCACGCGCGGGCGACGGCGGCGACCCCGATCCGCGCGGTCTCAGCGGGCGAAAGTGCGCAGCGGCACGTTCAGTTCGGCGGGGGTGAGTGAGCCGTGATGTCCGATCAGCGCCGACTGCAACGGTTCCGCGCCGGATCGCACGACCGCGCGCAGACCGCGCGCGGCGACCACGAGATCGCCTATCCGGTCGGCGATCTCGGATGTGACGACCGGACCGAACCAGCCACGACCGATGACGTCCTCGCGCGTGCCGACCTCGAAGTCCGCGCCCAGGCAGCCCATCCAGGCATCGGCGACATCGGCGGCGGCGCCGTCGGCGGTGTAGACGTGCCGGGCCCGAGGCTCGCCGCCGAGTTGCACTACACCGTCACGCATTTCGGCGACGGTGTCGAAATCGACGGTCGATTCCAGCTCGACCATGCCGTGATCGGCCGTCACCAGCAGGGCGGCGTCGGGAGGCAGATGTGCCGCGATGGTCTGGACGAGACGGTCGACGTGGGCGAGTTCGTACGACCACGCGTCCGAGGACGGTCCTCGCACGTGGCCGGTCGTGTCGAGATCGCCGTGGTAGGCGTAGACCAGCGCGCGATCACTCGCGCGCAGTGCGGTGACGACGCCGTCGACCAGATCGCCGAACGACAGGCTCGGCCGGAATGCGCAGCCGCGCAACACCGCCCGGGTCAGACCGGATGTCGCCTGGTAGCCGGGGGCGACCTGGGTGACGGCGATGCCGTCGGCGGCAGCCCGTTCGAAAACGGTGGCCGTCGGCTGGAATCGCTCCGGGACGAGTTCTCGCGAGAGGTCGACCGTCGGGCCTTCGCCGTTGAGCCGCCAGCGCAGTGAATTGACCAGTCGGTCGTGTCCGGGTACGCGCATGAGATAGCCGACGATGCCGTGGCTGCCGGGCGGTACTCCCACGCCGAGCGAGGCGATACTCGTCGCGGTGGTGCTGGGGAATCCGGCCGTGAGAGTGACGGGCTCGCCGCCGCTCAGGAATGGCGCGGCCGCGGCGCGCTGTGTCAGCGCCTCGGCCCCGAGACCGTCGATCAGCAGGACGCACACGCGTCGCGCGGTCAGGCCGAGGCCGAGGCGGTCCACCTCACCGGGCACCCCGAGGCAGGCGAGTACGGAAGGGAACAGATCTGACAGGGAACCCGAACCGTAGCGGGGCGCGTCGAACACGGTATTCAGCCTGCCAAGACCGACGCGTCCCGAGCAAGGGATAGGGGATATCAGGCCTGCCCGGTTTCGAACCGGAAGATCTTGTCGTCGCGGACCATGAATCGCCAGTTGGTCCGCATCGACCCCCAGCGCGTGTTGGTGTAGTCGGCCACCAGTTCGGTACCGCCGTCGACGACGTCCTCGATTCGCATGCGGCCGTTGCTGTCGAAGACTTCCGAGTCGGTCCACTGGGCGAGATTGCGTTCGACGCCGTCGTCGGACATGGTGGCGTCCTCGGTGAGCAGGCCGTAGAAGCGATCGCGGTCGTGTTCGTTGAGTGCGGTCACGAACTTCTCGACCACCGGATTCAGCGGTGCGGTCATCTCGGTCATCCTCTCGTGATCGGTGTGCGAGTAACGAGAAGCAAACATCCCGCATCCCACTCTAGGGTCAGTCGGGCTCGCGCGTGGGCCGCGACGCGGTCAGCGCGGGCCGGAGATCAGATCGGTGAGCGTGCGGAGGATGTCGTCGACCAGTTCGGGAGCGGTGGTGCCGAGTTCGGCGCTGCGCTTCTCCAGGTGTCCGTCGGTCCAGAGCGAGGCGAGGCCGTGTCCGATTCCCCACCAGGTCAGGCCGAGTATCTCGGCTTTGGCGGCCGGTAGCAATCCGGCGGCGACCGAGTCGGCGATGGCGTCGGTGAGGAGCGCGAACGCGGCATCGGCCGCGACGATCGTGTCCGGATGTTTTTCCGGCTGGGACAGTTCGGGGCGGAACATGAGGCGGAAGTGTGCCGGATGTTCGCGGGCGAACCGCACATAGGCGGCGGCCAATGCCGCGAGCGTGTCCATCGGATCGCCGGTCGCGGCGGCGCGGGTCGCGGTGAGTTCGGCGGCGAGCAGTTCGAATCCCTGGGTGGACAGCGCGGCCAGCAGTGCCGCGCGGTCGGCGAAGTGATGGTAGGGCGCGCCCGTGCTGACGCCCGCTTCCCGGGCGACCCGGCGCAGACTCACCGCGGCGATGCCCTCGGTGTCGATCAGGCGCAGGCAGGCGTCCATCAACGTGTCGCGCAGTGCGCCGTGGTGGTAGCTGGTCCGCTTCACCATCCGAGCGTATGCGAACGCTGTCGGGACGACCCCGGGAGAACGCTGGACAGATAATCTATGCGGTGCTTAGATTATCTGAGCGGCGCTCAGTTCAAGTGTCGCACCGACACCTCCGAAATGGACAGGCATATGAGCACACGGGTACTCGTCACCGGCGCGACGGGATTCGTCGCGGGCCATTGCATCGCCGAACTGCTCGAACACGGCTATGCCGTGCGGGCCACGGTTCGCGACCTCGGCAAGGTCGACCGACGCGCACATCTGATCACCTTGGCCGAACGTCTCGGCGGCGAACTGGAATTCGTCGCCGCCGACCTCGATCACGACACCGGCTGGGCCGACGCCGTCGCGGGCTGCGACTACGTCGTGCACGTGGCCTCACCGTTCCCGACCGCGCCACCGGCCGACGACGACGACCTCGTGCGGCCCGCCGTGCAGGGAACGTTGCGGGTCCTGCGCGCGGCGGCGGCCGATCCCGGCGTGCGCCGCGTGGTCCTGACCTCCTCGGTCGCCGCCGTCGCCTACGGCCACGACGTCGACGAGCCCAGGACCGAGGCGGATTGGTCGGTGGTCGACCGGGTTCCGGCCTACCAGAAGAGCAAGACCCTGGCCGAACGGGCCGCGTGGGAGTTCATCGAGAACCAACCCGCCGGGCGCGAACTGGAACTGGCGGTGGTGAATCCGGGTATGGTCCTCGGCCCGGTGCAGAGCGCGACGGTCACCAGCACCTCGCACGAACCGGTGCGCAGGCTGCTGGTCAGGGACGCGCCGGGTTCGCCACGCGTCGCGTGGGCTCCGGTGGACGTGCGTGATCTCGCGGTCGCGCACCGGCTCGCCATGGAGACCCCCGAGGCGGCGGGCAATCGCTACATCTGCGCGGGCGAACCGATGTGGATGGCCGATATGGCCCGGATACTGGCCGACGAATACAACCCGCGCGGATTCCGGGTGACCACCAGAGTGCTGCCGGACTGGCTGATCCGCACGGTCGCGTTGGCCGACAAAGGTATTCGCCTGGTCGTGCCGACCCTCGGCCGCGCCGAACACGTGCGTGCCGACAAGGCGCGAGCCGAACTCGGGTGGACGATGCGGCCGGTGCGGGATTCCCTGCTCGACACCGCCGAAAGCCTGATCGAATCGGGCGTGGTGCCGGTGCCCCGGGGCGCGGTCGTCGCGCGCGAGGTGAAACCGGCGAGCGTGTAGGGGGCGAGATGCTGATCGCGACACTGATCGTCACCGTCGTCGGGATCGTGCGCCGGGTCCGCGGGCGGGCCGCCGCGCCGGGAGACTCCGCGCGGACGCGGACATTGCGTTCCCGTCTGGTCCGCGTGACCGGGCGGGCTCGAAACGCCACGACGAAGGCCCTGCGCCGACCCGTTCCCGCGATGGCGACGGTGGCGGCATTGTTCTCGGTCGCTCTGGCCGCCGGAGCGTTGGCTCCGTGCTGAACCTCTCGGCGGGCGGACCGCGTGGCCGATGGCGGGATGGAGGCGGGCCCGGTAGACAGGAACCGTGACTGCGCAGCGTGGATTCCGATTCGGCGTCAATATGGTGGTCCCGAAATCCCGGGCCGCCTGGGTCGAGAAATGCAGGCGGGCGGAGGAACTCGGCTACGACGTGATCGGGATCGCCGATCATCTCGGCGTGCCTGCTCCCTTTCCGGCGATGATCCTGGCGGCCGAGGCCACCCAGCGGGTGCGGCTGAACACCTTCGTCCTGAACACGCCGTTCTACAACCCGACCCTGCTGGCCCGTGACGTCGCGACCGCGGACCTGTTCACCGACGGCCGGATCGAATTGGGCCTCGGGGCGGGCTATGTGAAGGCGGAATTCGAGGCGGCGGGCATCCCGTTCGAGAGTGGCGGCGCGCGGGTCGACCATCTGGAGCGGACGGTCACCACGTTGCGGAAACTGTTCGCCGACCCCGAGTACGTGCCCCGTCCCGTGCAGCGGCCCGGTCCGCCGCTGCTCGTGGCGGGCTGGGGTGATCGACTGCTGTCGGTGGCCGCCGAACACGCCGATATCGTGGCGTTCACCGGGGCGGCGACCACGGCCGCCGGAGCCCTGCGGGTCGCCGGTCCCGCCGAGATGGCCGATCGAGTGGCCTTCGCGCGCAACCGACTCGGGGCGCGCGTGGACGAGGTGGAATTCAATCTGCTGATCCAGTGGGTCCTGCCGAGCAGTGAGGTGCCCGCCTCGGTCGCCGAATTCGGTGCGATCCTGCCCGCCGACGTCGACGGACGGCCCGAGCGGCTACCCATCGTCCTCGTCGGTTCCCCGGAAGAGATCGCCGACCGTGTGGTCGACCTGCGGAAAACCTACGGATTCGGCTACTTCACCGTGCTCGAGCCCAGCATGGAAACCTTCGCTCCCGCCATGGAGATCCTGCGCTCACTCGACTGACATCTGTTCCTACTCCGAGCAGACCGTCGCCGCAGCCGATATCGAGTGCGGTTCGCGCGGTCGACGGAATCCGGTCGAGCAGCCAGCGGTGGTAGTGGGTGTTGTGGTTCCAGTACGGGTCGGCGCTCACGTCTCGATATTACGGAGCCGTGGCTGGTTCGAAATCGAAACCACTTGCTGAGCAACATGATTAGCGTGCGCCGCGCAGCATGCACATAGAGCATTATTGTGATTTACATCACATCACACGGGGCATTTTGTCGGTGTCGCCTGGCATGTTGTACGCATGCCTTCTTCCGCTTCCGTCGCTTCCGCCTATCCCGCACTTCTCGAGCGCGGTGACGAGACCATCCGGGTGATCGGTGCTCGCGAGCACAATCTGCGCAATGTGTCGCTGGAGATTCCGAAGAACAAGATCACGGTCTTCACCGGGGTTTCGGGGTCCGGGAAATCCTCGATCGTCTTCGACACCATCGCGGTGGAATCCCAGCGTCAGCTCTACGCCACGTTCCCCGCATTCATCCTGAACTTCCTGCCGCGCTACGAGCGCCCGCACGCCGAGGCGATCGAGGGCCTCAACGCGCCGGTCATCATCGATCAGCAGCCGGTCGGCGGCGGACCTCGCTCCACGGTGGGCACCATGACCGACATCTACTCGATGGTGCGCGCCATGTTCGCGCGTTTCGGCAGTCCCTCGGCCGGATTCGTCTACCACTACTCCTTCAATGTGCCCCAGGGCATGTGTCCCGATTGCGACGGACTCGGCTACACCGTGCGCGCCGATCCGGGCCGCATGCTCGACCGGAGTCGATCACTGAACGAGGGCGCGATCCTGTTGCCCGGCTACGCGGTCGGCAGCGGAGACTGGCAGCTCTACGGCAAATCGGGGCGTTTCGACCCGGACAAGAAATTGTCGGATTACAGCGAGGAGGAATTCCACGATTTCCTCTACGGCACGGGCGGCAAGGTCGAGGTGTCCTTCGCCAAGGGCACCTGGGAAGCGAATTACGAAGGGCTCGCGGCCAAATTCACCCGCACCCGGCTCCAGCGCGACACCTCGACGCTGAGCGAGCGGACCCGCGAACAGATGCAGAAATACCTCACAGACGGCGTCTGCCCGACCTGCCGCGGCGCCCGGCTCAACGCCGCCGCGCTGGCGACCGAGATCGACCGACGCAACATCGCCGACTGGTCGGCGATGCAGATCACCGACCTGATGACGGTGCTCGACGAGATCAGCGACCCCGCCGCGCTCGGCTTGGCCGACGCCATCCGCACCGCCCTACGCCGGGTCGCCGATATCGGACTCGGCTACCTCAGCCTCGATCGTGCGACCTCGACCCTGTCCGGCGGTGAGGGGCAGCGACTGAAGATGATCAAACACCTGTCGAGCACCCTGGTCGGCCTGACCTACATCTTCGACGAACCCAGTGTGGGCCTGCACCCGCGCGATGTCGGGCGACTGAACTCGCTGCTGTGCGCACTACGCGACAAGGGCAATACCGTGCTCGTCGTCGAACACGATCCCGATGTCATCCGGATCGCCGACCATATCGTCGACGTCGGTCCGCGCGCGGGCGTGCACGGCGGCAATGTGGTCTTCGAGGGCAGTTTCGAGCAGTTGCGCGTCGCCGACACCCCCACCGGCGCCGGTCTGCGACGGCAGTTCCGGGTCAAGCGGAGTTTCCGGAAGGCCGACGGCGCGTTGCGCATCGAACACGCCGACGTGCACAACCTCAAGGATGTCTCGGTCGATATCCCGACCGGGATCCTCACCGCGATCACCGGCGTGGCGGGCTCGGGCAAGAGCAGTCTCATCCGCGATGTCTTCGTGCGCACCCATCCCGACGCCATATTCGTCGACCAGTCGGCCATCGCGGCCTCCTCGCGATCCACCCCGGCGACCTATCTCGGCCTCATGGACCCGATTCGCAAACTGTTCGCCAAGGCGACGGGGGAGTCGCCGGGGCTGTTCAGTTTCAACTCCGACGGTGCCTGCGGGCAGTGCGAGGGGCGCGGGGTGATCATCACCGAGATCGCCTACATGGATCCGGTGACCACCCACTGCGACGCCTGCGACGGGCGTCGATTCTCCGACGCGGTACTCGTGCACACCCTTCGCGGCAAATCCATCGCCGACGTGTTGGCGATGTCGGCCGAGGAAGCGCTGGAATTCTTCACCGAGAAGGCATTGCACGCGAAGTTGCGCACGATGAACGAAGTGGGCCTGGACTATCTGAGTCTCGGGCAGGCCATGAGCACGCTGTCCGGCGGTGAGCGTCAGCGCATCAAACTCGCCACCCAATTGCAGAACACCGGAACCGTCTACGTTCTCGACGAGCCGACCACCGGCCTGCACATGTCCGACGTCGACACGCTGCTCGCGCTGATGGACGGCCTCGTCGACCGGGGCAACACGGTCATCGTCATCGAACACAATCTCGACGTGGTCGCCCACTGCGACTGGGTGATCGATCTGGGCCCCGACGGCGGCAAGGACGGCGGCGAGATCGTGTTCACCGGAACCCCGGCCGCGTTGCTCGACCATCCGCGCTCACTCACCGGGGAGTACCTGCGCCGGTATAAGGCGAGCTGACCGGATCGTGGCCGTGCGCCGACGCAGCGGTCGACGCACATCACGACCCGGCGCGCGAACTCAGCGGGCGCCGCCGTTGACATAGAGGGTCTGACCGCTGACGTAGGAGGCGTCGTCGCTGGTGAGGAAGGCGATCACCGCGGCGACCTCCTCGGGCCGCCCGACGCGCCCGAGCGGGGTTCGCGCGGCGGCGCTCTCGCGGTGCTCGTCGGCCGACATGCCGACCCGCTCCGCGGTGGCGGCGGTCATGGCGGTGGCGATATAGCCGGGGGCGACCGCGTTCACCGTGATGTCGTACGCGCCGAGTTCGAGCGCCAGGGTCGCGGTGAGTCCCTGTATTCCGGCCTTGGCCGCGGCGTAGTTCGCCTGGCCCCGATTGCCCAGTGCCGAGCGGCTGGACAGGGAGACGATCCTGCCGTAGCGCTGGGCGACCATGTATCTCTGCGCGGCCTGGGTGCAGTGGAAGACGCCGGTGAGGTTCACCGTGAGCACCGACTCCCAATCGTCCTCGGACAGCCGGAAGAACAGGTCGTCGCGGGTGATCCCGGCATTGTTGACCAGGATGTGCGGACCGCCCAGTTCCTGCGCGATCGTCGCGAACACCTCGCGCACCGTGGCACGGTCGGTGACATCGCAGACGTAGGCCGTCGCCTGCCCGCCCGCCGCGACGATCCGCTCGACCGTGTCCTCGGGCGGTTCACGATCCAGGACGGCGACCCGAGCGCCCTCGGCGGCCAGACGTACCGCGGTGGCCGCGCCGATGCCCTGGGCCGCGCCGGTGACCACGGCGGTGCGGGCGGTGAATCCGTTCATTCTCTTCACTCCTCGAGGGATTTCGGTGTGCACCGGTGTCAGAACGCGTTCACGCCGGTCAGCGCACGTCCGATCAACAGTTTCTGGATCTGGCTCGTGCCTTCGTAGAGGGTCGTCACCTTGGCGTCGCGCAGGTATTTGCCGACGGGGAATTCGTCGATGAATCCGTATCCGCCGAATACCTGGAGCGCCCGGTCGGCGGAACGGACGGCGGCTTCGCTGGCGAACAGTTTGGCCTTGGACGATTCGACGGCGAATTCCCGGCCGCGATCGATCAGGTCGGCCACGCGCCACACCAGCAGTCGGGCCGCGTCCACGTCGAGCGCGATATCGGCCAGCAATTCCTGCACGAGTTGGTGACCGGCGATGGGTTTGCCGAATTGTTCACGCTGCGTCGAGTATTCGACCGCCGCTTCGAGGCAGGCCCTGGCCAGTCCGACGCAGCCCGCTGCCACCGACATCCGGCCTTTGGCCAGCGCCGCCATCGCGACACCGAAACCCTTGCCGACACTGTGCAAGCGGGCGCTGTCGGGTACGCGCACGCCGTCGATGACCAGTTCGGCGGTGGCTTGGCCGCGCAGCCCGAGTTTGCCGTGGATCGGGCGGGCGGTGAAGCCGGGGGAGTCGGTGGGCACGAGGAACGCGGTGATTCCCCGGTGCCCTTCGCCGCCGGTGCGCGCGAAGACCAGGGCGACATCGGCCCAGGTGCCGTTGGTGATGAAGATCTTGGTGCCCGACAGCACCCAGTCGTCGCCGTCGCGGACGGCGGTGGTGCGCAACTGCGCGGCGTCGGAGCCGGTGCCCGGTTCGGTGAGCGCAAAACAGCCGAGAGCGGTTCCCGCGGTCAGTCGGGGGAGCCAGTCGTGTTTCTGCTCGTCGGTGCCGAAGGAGTGGATCGACTTGGCGACCAAACCGAGCGACACCGAGACGATGCCGCGTACCGCCGAGTCACCGCGTCCGAGTTCTTCCAGGACCAGACAGTAGGTCAGGTGATCACCGCCGCTGCCGCCGAATTCCTCGGGGATGGTCAAACCGAGGAATCCGACGTCGCCGAGTGCGCGCACGATCGCGGTGTCGACCGACTCCGCTCGATCCCACGCCGCGGCGTGCGGGACGATCTCCCGATCGACGAAATCGGACGCCAGCGCGCGGGCGGCGGACTGCTCGTCGGAGAGTTCGAGATTCATGCGACTCCCAAAACTAACGGTGCAAGTTAGCGTCGAGGCTAGCCGCCGTAAACTTACGGTGCAAGTTTCGATTAGATTGGGTATCCCGACGTCGTCGAGAGGTGAGAATGGGCCGTCCGCGCACCCCGCTGCTCAGTCGTGACCGCATTGTCGCGGCCGCGCTCGAGCTCGCGGATACCGAAGGGCTCGACGCGGTATCGATCCGCCGCCTCGCCACCGCGCTCGGCGTGCGCGGGCCCTCGCTGTACAACCACGTCGCCACCAAGGACGAACTGCTCGACGCCATGGTCGACACCGTCCTGGGCACCGTCGACCTGTCGATGTTCGACGGCGGGCCCGATTGGTACGGGGCGCTGCGCACCTGGGCCAGGTCCTATCGGACGGCACTGTCGCACCATCCGAATCTCGTTCCGGCTCTGAACCAGGGCATGGGCCGCCGCCCGAACGCGCTACGTCAGGCCGATGCTGTCTTCGGCGGACTGGTCGCGGCGGGATGGCCACGCCGCGAGGCCACCCAGGTCGGCGCGCTCATGCGGTTCTTCGTCACCGGATCGACCCTCGGATCGTTCGCGGGCGGCTTCCCCGACGACGCCTCGGTCTACCGGGGTTCGTATCCGCACCTGGGCGAGGCGCATCTGCTCGCCGGAAAACAGCGCGACATCGATGACGCCGCCTTCGAAACCGGACTGGCGGCGCTGCTCGACGGACTCACGCTGAGATTCGAAGTGCTGCGCGCCTCGACGCAGTGAACGCTCGGGCGCGAACAACGCGGCGGATGGTGGTTCAGGACGCGCGCGCGGTCAGCCAGTCCGGGAATTCGGTGAGGTCGCCCAGGATCACGTCGGCGCCCGCCTCGCGCAGTTCCTCGGCGTCACACGGGCCGGTGGTCACGCCGACCGCGAAAACCTCGGCGGTGCGCGCGCCGACCATATCGCCCGCGTGGTCGCCGACGAAAATGCTCGCACCGTAGGTGCGCAGCACCTCGGCCTTGCCCGCCGACCAGAGATCGCCCGCCAGATGATGGACGTCCCAGCCGAGTTCGTCCAGGTGCAGTTGCGCCAGCGGCTGATGCTTGCCGGTGACCACGAGAACACGCCCGCCACGCTCGCGCACCGCGGCCATCGCAGCCTCCGCGCCCGGCAGTGCCGGAACATGCGGCACGATCGAGGGATACAGCTCGCGATATCGGGTGACCAGCGCCGGAATCAGCGCTTCCGGCGCGCCCGCCTCTGCGAGCAACAGTGCCAACGGCGGACCGAGCCGGTTCGAGAATTCCTCCCCGTCCAAGGCCAGCTCGAATTCCGCGCCGACCCGGTCGATGGCCTTCGCGACGCCGGGGCGCGAATCGATCAACGTCATATCCAGGTCGAAGCCCACCGTGAACGTCACCGCACGACTCTATCGCCGATACGCGCCCGGTCCGGGTGAGCTTCGCTACTCATCGCGGCGGCGGCTCGGCCAGTGCCGCGTTGTCCTCGGGTGCGTCGACCGGATCGTCGGGTCGCCATGCCTGACGCACGCCGGGCACGCCCGCCTCGACCACGAATCCGGCGCGGGTGCTGATCGGCGCACCGGGCGTGCGAATGTAGGGAACGACCCGGAAATCGTTGCGCCACAATCGATGATCCAGTTCGACGCGGACGTAGCCGCGTTGCGCGTTGAAGAATTTTACGTCCGGGTTAGCGGCGAGCAACAGGCGCCCGGTGTCGTTCATATCGGCTCCGTCGCGGCCGGTGCTGATCGAAGTCCCGATGAATTCCGAGGCGACGACCGGTGATCGCGGATCGGAGTAGTCGTCGCGCAGATCGACCGCGCAGTTCTGATGGCGGTCACCGGTGATGACGACCATATTGTCCACCTCGCGCCGGGCGGCGGCGCCCAGGACGGCGTCGCGGTCGGCCACGTAGCCGTCCCATCCGTCGGTGCCGACGGCGATATCGGGTCCGGGGTCGTAATCGGACTGTCCCATCGCGACCTGATTCCCGATGATCTGCCATCGCGCGGTCGAACGGGTGAAACCGTCGAGCAGCCAATCCCGTTGCGCCGCACCGAGAATTGTGCGGTCGGTGGCGAAGCGGTCCTCGCAGTCCTCGACCAGGCCGCCGTCGCCGCATGCCTGCGCCGTGCGGTACTGGCGGGTGTCGAGCATGGTCAGGTCGGCGAGATCGCCGAAGGTGTAGCGGCGGTGCAGGCGCAGCGACGGGCCGGACGGCATCTGCGCGAGCCGTAGCGGTTGGTGTTCGTACATCGCCTGGAAGGCGGCGGCGCGGCGGCGACGGTACAGCCACCGCAACCGATGGATGTCGAGTCCGGTTCCCGGGGAATCGCCCGCCCAGTTGTTGTCGACCTCGTGATCGTCCATGGTGACGACCCAGGGGAACGCCGCGTGCGCGGCCCGCAGCGCGGGCTCGGACTTGCCCTGGGCGTAGAGCAGCCGGTATCCGGCAAGGTCGACCGCTTCTTCGCGGGGAAACGGTGCGAGCGGCGCGTCCGCGCGTCCCCTGGTGAAGGTCTTCTCGTAGATGTAGTCGCCGAGATGGACGACGAGATCGAGATCCTCGGCCGCCATGTGCTGGTAGGCGGTGAAATGCCCGGAACTCCAGGACTGACAGGACGCGAAGGCGAATCGCATCCGTTCGACGGCCTGTCCCGGCGCGGGCGCGGTGCGGGTCCGCCCGACCGGTGAGATCGCGGAACCCGCGCGGAATCGATAGAAGTACCAGCGGTCGGGCATGAGTCCGTGCACCTCCGGGTGCACGCTGTGGCCGAGTTCGCGAGTGGCCACGGCACTGCCGCGCGCGGCGATCAGACGGAAGTGCGCGTCGTGGGCGATCTCGTAATCGACGGTGACGGGCGCGTGCGCCATCCCGCCGAGCCCGTCGGGAGCCAACGGGTCGGGGGCGAGTCGCGTCCACAGCACCACCCCGTCCGGGGTGGGATCGCCCGAGGCGACACCGAGCGAGAAGGGGTCACCGAGCAGGCGCGGTGCGGCGAATCGCGCACTGGAGGCATTCGCCGCACCGGCCAGTAGCGCTGCCGAGCCGGCAGCGCCCATCTGTATCAATCGCCTGCGGGACAGGGCCATATCTCAGGGTAGATCAACTGGAGACGGCCCCTCCGATTCCGGAGCTGCCCCGTCGACGATGCGGTTGTGGTTCGGCGAGCGGGTCAGAAGCAGACTTCGACACTTCCCAGCGGGAAGCAGAAGACGACCGATCCGGCCTGGGTGACGCCGGGGGAGGTGGACGAGGGGGTCGCGGCCGATGCGATCGGAGCCGCGATGACGCCCAGAGACAATGTGATGGCGGTGGCAGCAAACACCCGTCTGGCTTTCGAAGACATATCGTGACTTCCTTTGCTCGTACCGGTTGAATTCCTCTAGCGGATCGCCTCTCAGTGTTCGCCGGGAACGCAAGAGTTACCAGACACGAAAACATCAAGATGAGCGCGGGAAAATACCGAGGCGAACACGGGTGAGCTATCGAGCAGTTACCCCGTAACAGTTCGCGAAATAAACCGACGGGCGGTCATTTCGCGCGTAAACCTGCCGTGACCATCATTTTCCCCCGCTTCGGTAACCGTGACGCTTCGGTGACCGGAGAACAATGCCCAGACGTGCCGGTTGTCGTGTCGCTGCGTGTAGGCGATCACGGCGAAGCGGATATCGCCGTGTGTCGTCTCGCGAGGCCGGTTCCCGGCCGGTCGCCGGTCGCCGATCGCCGACGAACACGCCGACGTCGACGCGGTGGTCGCCGGCTTCGGTGGCAGCCCCGCCGTGCGTGCCCGCCTCGAAGCGCTGGCCGTCGCGTCGTGCAGCCTCGTGCTGTTCTGCGAATACATCGCGCACCCGATCCTGGACCGGCTGCGCGAGGACCCGGTCGACGCGGCCCCCGTAATCGAGCGGGAGTTGTCGGAAATCGTCACTTTCCTCGACGATCGGGGACTGCTGCACATGGACGGCCACTTCGGCAATATGCGCAGCGACGGGCAGCGGATATATCTCACCGATTTCGGTCTGGCTACCTCCCCGCATTTCGACCTCTCGGCCGCCGAACGCGATTTCGCCGAACGTCACGTCACCCATGACGCCGATTACGCCGCCATGCGGTTGGTCAATTGGTTGGTGACCGATGTGTGCTGGATACCGATGCCGACCAGCGGCGTCCCGGTCGACCGCAACGAGTACGTGCTTCGATGCGCTTCCGGAGACATACCGGACGAGGTGCCGCCGGTCGTGGCCGCGATTCTGCTCCGGCACGCACCGGCCGCCGCCAGAACGAACGCCTTCTACCGGAAGGTGTTCGGCGGCGATATCCACGCGGAATACCCGCCGCGACATTAGTTGTCGCCGTGTTCCACCGAAAGGTTGGTCATGATGACTCGGTGGACAAACTCCTGGTGCTGGTCAACGGTCTTCCCGGTTCGGGCAAGTCGACGTTGGGCCGAGCGTTGGCTCGGACGTTGAACGCGCGGTTCCTGTCGAAGGATGTCGTCAAGGAAGCCCTCGCGGCCTGTCTCGATGATTCCGACGATCTGCACGCGCTCGGCGGAATCGCGATGGACACGGTCTGGGCTATGGCTCAGGCGATCCCGGGCACCGTGGTCATCGATTCGTGGTGGTTCACACCGCGCGACCTCCATTTCGCCGACTCCGGAATCCAGAGAACCGGCGCATCACACGCCGTCGAGATCTGGTGTGACGTGCCCGCCGATCTGGCCAAGGCCCGCTACGCGAACCGGAACCGCGCGGCCCTCCATCGAGACGAGCAGCGGCTGGCCGACGATTGGGACGCCTGGGCGGCACAGGCCGCACCCCTCGAACTGACACCGACGCTCGTCGTCGATACCACCGGCCCGGTCGATTGCGCGCGCCTGGCCGACCGTATCGGGATCGAGGCGGTGAAGGCCCGGAGGGCAGCGACGTTCGGGTAGCGATGGTCAGTGCTGGGTCGCGATCAGGCGTCGCAATGCGGCGTGGGCGGGTGGACCCCAGGTCGGCTTGCCACCCGCTCGGCCGTGGACTCCGGCGTCTCCGATGAAGATGCCGGCGAAGGCGCGCAGCACCGCGTAGCCGCGGGCACGGCGCAGGGTCGCGGCGTCCGGGGTCGGGCGGTAGGCGTCATGGAAGCGGTCGGTGGCACCGTCGGGCAGCAGAATCCACGCGGCGGCGAGATCGAACGCGGGGTCGCCCGCGAAGAGATCGCCGAAGTCGATCACGCCGCAGATCGTGCCGTTCGCCGTCAGGACATTGGCCGGATGCAGGTCGCCGTGCAGCCACATCGCCGGGCCGGTCCAGGCGGGCGCGGCGACCGCGTCGTCCCAGACCGCGCGGACGGCGTCCGGGTCGGGGATCAGTCCCAGTGCGGTAGCCGAGGCGAGTTGCTCGGCGAACAGTCCGGAACGGTCGCCCAGCGGCGCGCCACGGTCGCGTCCGGTGGGCGCGTGTTCGGGCGCGGGTCGGTGAAGGGCCGTCAAGAAGGCGGCCAAGGTGGTCGCGGCTTCCGTAGCGCGCGTGACGGGGGCGCGGTCGGCGGGCTCGCCCGGCACCCAGGTGGTGACGATCCACGGTCGTGGAAACCGTTCGGAGGGTTCACCGAAGCGCTGCGGCACCGGAACCGGCAGCGGAAGTCGCGGAGCGAGGGTAGGCAGCCAGCTGTACTCCTTGTGCAGTAACGCATCCGCCGATTCCGTTGCCCAGGGCAATCGAACGGCGAGGTCGTCGCCGAGGCGCCACAGCTGGTTGTCCCAGCCGCGCGCACCGAGCCGCACGGGATGATCGGCCAGGTCGGGATGCTGGTCACGCAGCAGTTCCCGCACCAACTCCGCTGTCATCTCGATCTCGTTGTGCGTCATGCGGATCGACGGTAGTCGGCGACCGAAACGGTGAGCGCGTCCGATACGCCAGGGCCGCCATCGGGGTTGCGGATAAACCCGTGGCGGTCCACGGCCCGCCACTGCTAACCTCCCGGAGACCGTGCGAGAGAACGAGGAGGTGGTACCCGTGAACGCTGTATCGACGTGGGTGCTCCTCTCCGGGGTCACGGTCGGGCGATAGGTCGTCCGGGAGCGCCGTTTCCAGTGCACTCCCGAAAGGCACGACCATGCAATTCATTTCTGAACAGCGCCTCGACGACGGCGTCCGCGAGCGCGAATTCACCCTCGGTGAGATCCCCGGCTTCCTGTGGACGCCCGGATCCGTCTCCGCACCGGCGCCGCTGATTCTGATGGGCCATCCCGGCGGACTCCGGATGATGCACCCCCGGCTGGTGGCCCGTGCACGGCACGCCGCGGCGGAGGGTTTCGCCGCCGCCACCATCGAACTCCCGGGAAGCGGTGACCGACCTCGTTCTGCCGCCGCCGAGCAGGCCCGCGTGGACCTGCGCCGGGCGATCGGCGCAGGTGAGCCGGTCGCCGACGAGATCGTCGACCGGCTGGTCCTGCCGTTGGTCGACCAAGCCGTCCCGGAATGGCGATCCGCGCTGGACGCCCTGCTGTCGCTGCCCGAGATCGGTGGTCCGGTCGGGTATTCGGGAGGGGTGATCTCCGTCGGCGTCCGGCTGGCGGTGGTCGAGCCGCGTATTTCGGCCGCGGTCCTGTTCGCCGGGAGTTTCGTGCCGCGCATCATGTTCGAGGAGGCCCGCCAGGTCACCATTCCGCTGCATGTCCTGTTGCAATGGGACGACGAAGGAAACGACCGGCGAATGGCACTGGACCTGTTCGACGCTTTGGGTTCCGAGGAGAAGACGCTGCACGCCAATATGGGCGGGCACACCGGTGTTCCGCAGTTCGCGGGCGAGGAGGCGAACCGGTTCTTCGCGCGGCACCTGAAGTGAGTCGGTCCGGCAGTACGCGATAGGAATCCTCGGTCCGACGCCGCCATCGAGGCCGGGACTTCCCTCGATGGCGGCGTCCGGCAGATGCGGCCCATTGACTTTCCGGCTCGGAAAGTGGACTCTTACTTTCCAAGTAGGAAAGTGAGTTCACCATGGAAAATGTCGCTCCGGATCAGGCACGCGCCGCGCTGGATGCTGTCGAGCACGCGCGCCGCCGAGTGGCCGAGGAGGTCGGGCTGCCGCGCGGATACTGGTGGGCGATGGCCGCGGGCTGGGTCGTGCTCGGCCTGATCGGGGATATCGGGCCGCTGTGGCTGATCATCGCCGCGACGGTGATCTTCGGCGCCGGGCACGCTTTCGTCGCCTCACGGCTGCTCGACGGGCGTCGCCGCACCGATCAGGTGCGGGTCAGCGCGGCCGTGGCCGGACGTCGCACCCCGATCGTGGTGGTGGGCATGCTGCTCGCGCTCGTCGCCGTCACCATCGGTGTGGGGATGGCCCTGGATGCGGATGGCGACCGCAACCCCGGAATCTGGGCGGGAGTGCTCGTCGCGGCGATCGTCGGTTTCGGTGGCCCGGAAATCCTTCGCGTCCTACGACGTTGGTTGCGCGCGTGACGCGGGCCCGCTTCGACGAACTCATCCATCCCAGCACCCGGCTCTCGCTGGTCGCGACGCTGGCAGCCGCCGACTGGGCGGAGTTCGCCTTCCTCAAAGACCGCCTGGGACTGTCGGATTCGGCCCTGTCCAAGCAACTCGCGACCCTGGAGAACGCCGACTACATCACCACCGAACGTCGCCTGGACGGCAACCGCCACAAGGTCCGCGCCCGCCTGACCGAGCGCGGGCGAGACGCCTTCACCGGCCATATCGCCGCCCTACAGGAAATCGTCGCCGCCGCGACCCCCACGGACCCGGCCACGTCACCGTCGTCACCCCGCGGCGCGGGATCTGCCGACGATCGCCTCGATCCGCCCGACCGAACAGGAGCTCGACATGGCAATCTTCCGTAAGACCACACGAGACCCCGAACATCGGCACCGATGACTTTCGGGCGGGTCCGCCGTCGATGCCTCTGGATGACCGAACGACAGGAGAGCAGACATGACGAGACCGTTTCGGTTCGGGGTCGTCGCCCCGCTCATGACAGACGTGGTGACGTGGCGCGATCGCACGCGCCGCATCGCCGACAGCGGCTACTCGACGCTGCTGGTGCCCGACTTCCCGCTGACGCAACCGGCGCCCGGTCCCATGCTGGCCACCGTCGCCGCTTCGACCGACCTGCGCGTGGGCACCTGGGTGTATGCCTCTCCGCTGCGCCCGGCCTGGATGACGGCGTGGGAAGCGCACTCGCTGTCGCTACTCACCGACGGCCGCTTCGAAATGGGCATCGGCACCGGCAGACCGGGAATCGAGGACGAACTCCGGGACAAGAAACTGCCCGTCGTTCCGCCCGGCGAGCGGCTGACACAGGTGCGCGAGACCGTCGAGGCGCTGCGCGACCTCGACGGCCCCCACCTTCGCACGCCGGTGGCGATGGCCGTGCTCGGTCCGAAGGCCCGCGCGCTGGCGGCCGAAGTCGCGGACACGGTCACCTTCGCGCTGGGGGATCAGCCCCGAGCCGAAGTCGAGCGGCTGGCACGTGATTTCCGTACCGTCGGGAACGTCGAGCTCGCGCTGGCCGTGCCGGTCATCGGTGACGCCGTCGCGCCGCATATGGCGCCTCCCGACACCGACCCCGCCGCGCTTCGCGCGGCGGACGCACTGACCGTGCTGCCGGACGACCCGGCGGCCGCCATCGAAGAGATCCAGCGGCGACGCGAGGAGATCGGCTTCTCCTACTTCGTCTTCGGCGCGGACTTCGCCGAGACGTTCGCTCCGGTCGTCGCCGAGCTCGCCGGACGCTAGTTCCGCCGTGCGGGACCGGGTTCGAAAAGATCCGGAATTCGTTGTACGGCGGATGTCGAGAACTCTCGACCGGCTCCGTCCCAGGGGTACGAAGAGCACGACGGGCTCGACGACACACCGAACGTCAGCGCGCCCGAACCGAATCCGGCCGGAATCGGCCGCAACGAACCGAAGGAGAAATTCCATGACGATCCGCCGGATGGATCATGTCGGCATCGTGGTCGAGGATCTCGCGGCCGCTGTCGCGTTCTTCCTCGAACTGGGTATGGAACCGGAGGGTGAAGCGACAGTCGGGGGACCGTGGGCCGACGACCTCCTCGGATTGGACGGGGTCCGAGCCGATATCGTCGTCGTGCGGACTCCGGACGGTCATACCCGGGTCGAGCTCTCGACCTTCCACTCGCCGGTCACCACCGACGCCGCGCCGAACGCGCCGGTGAACACCCCGGGCGTCCTCCGCCTGACCTTCGTCGTCGACGACGTCGAGGACGTCCTCGGCCGCCTCCGTGCCCACGGCGCCGAACTCGTGGGCACGGTCGCCCGATACGAGGACATCTACCGGTACTGCTACCTCCGCGGCCCCGACGGCATCCTGATCGGACTGGTCGAGGAACTCCGCTGAACGACACTCCTCCCGGGCGGAATGCGCTCACGCCGAGCTCCAGGTGTGCGCACGCGCGCGGAGACGATCTCGAACCGCACCGATGAATTCGGCGCGGACACGCCGTCGATACCGCTGGATACACCGACAGCGGTGCACCCGCGCCGGGACCGCTCCAGCGCGGGAGGAAACAGATGGAGGCAACGATGAGCGTCGACGACCCCGCGCACGAGCAAACGATCCGAGCAGGTAGCGCACCCAGGGTGTTGGTGGCGGGTGCGAGCATCGCCGGCCCCGCGCTGGCTCACTGGCTGCACCGGCGCGGGGCCGAGGTGACCGTGGTGGAGCGGGCCACCGAGTTGCGTCCCGGTGGGCAGGCGGTGGACGCGCGCGGGGTGACCAAGGAGGTCATCCGGCAGATGGGGCTGGACGCAGCGGTACGCGCGGCCTGTACCGACACAGCCGGCGCACACACCGTGGACGTGGACGGGAACGTGCTCGAGACTTTCCGCGCGGAAGACGACGGCGGCGACGGGTACATCTCCGACATCGAGATCCTGCGCGGAGACCTGTCCCGGGTGCTCTACGACGACACCCGCGACGGTGTCGAATACATCTTCGGCGACCGGATCGCCGAGCTCACCCAGGACGCGGACGGGGTGGACGTGGTCTTCGCCGGTGGTGACCGGCGGCGCTTCGACCTGGTGATCGGCGCGGACGGGCTGCACTCGGCGCTGCGCGCGATGGTCTTCGGCCCGCGCGAGCGGTTCATCCGCCATCTCGGGCTCGTGCTGGCTTTCTACAGTGTCCCCAACGAGTTCGGGATGGACCGTTGGCTGCTCGACTACCAGGAGTCCGGTCGCTCGGCCGGGCTGCGGCCCATCGGTGACGCCAACCGGGCGATGGCGATGTTCTCCTTCGCCTCGGAGGACTTCGACGTCGACTACCGCGACGTCGCGGCCCAGAAGCGCCTGCTGCGCGAGCGGATGGCCGGGATGGGGTGGTCGACCCCGCGCATCCTCGCGCACCTCGACGACACGCCGGACTTCTACCTCGACCAGGTCGCGCAGGTGGTGATGGATCGCTGGTCGAGCGGACGGGTGGGACTGCTGGGGGACGCGGCGTTCAGTTCGTCGCCGATGTCCGGGCAGGGCACCGGCCTCGCCCTGGTCGGCGCCTACCTGCTGGCCGGAGAACTGGCGGCCGCCGGATGGGACCCGGAGGTGGGATTCGCCGCCTACGAGGCGCGGATGCGCCCGTTCGTCGAGGCCAACCAGGAGATCGGCCGGTTGCACGCTCACAGCCTCACCGTTCCCGCGCCGGAGGTCGAGCCGAATACGCAGCCCGACATCGAATGGGACCTGGACCTGATCGACCGAGCGATCAACGGCATCGAGTTGCCCGACTACGCGGGGGTGCCGGACTCCGGGGCCGAATCGCTGACCAGCTCGTCAGTCGAGTCCTAGGCGGCGAGTCGGGCGCGGGACGCGAGGTATGATTCGAATGTATGTTCGAATCATACGGGGGTTTGTATGCGTCCACTACGCCCGGCGGAGATCGCGGAACTCTTGGCCGATGAGGTATCGGCGCACTTGGCGACCATCGACGAGTCCGGATACCCCCATGTGACACCCGTTCGCTTCGTGTGGGACGGCGACTGCTTCCGGTTGACCGATGTCGCCGATCGTCCACATCTGCGTCGTATGCGATCCGACCCGCGCGTGGGCTTCGTCGTTCATCGGGAGGCCGGAGCGCGCAACGGGGGCGGGCATGTCTCGCGTGAGATCCGGGTGACCGGGCAAGCGCGGCTGACCGACGATATCGGTGGTTCGTGGACCTCTCGGATTCGGGAGAAGTACGCCAGGGCGTCGGGTGGTGACGGGCGTTGCGAGGAAACGGCCGATCGGGTACTTGTCACCATCACGCCCTCGCGATTCTGCGCGGTGGCGGTCGGCTGAAAGACGTGTGCGCACGGCATCCGATCCGCACCCCCGTCTGCTGGCATTGTTCCGGCAGACCGCCGCCACCGTGCCCGCCTACCGGGACTTCCTGGACGAGCACGGCATCGCCGCGGCGAGTATCGCCGCCGCCGCCGAGCGCCGAACCCTGGCCGCGGTGTGCTTCCCGCTGGGAACCTGGGTGGGAGGTCTCTACATCGCGAACTGCTTGCAGGTGCTGGGCGCGCAATCGCCGCTGACCACGATCGCGCCCGGGAACAACAAAGCCGAGATCCTGCGCGTCGTCCCCGAACTCGGCGAATATTTCGACCAGGTGGTGCTTTTCGGATATCCGCCGTGTCTCGAGGACCTCGCCGACGACGGCGGCGTGCTCACCCGCGAGCGGCTGGAGCGGTTCTGCCTCGCGCGGGGATTCGACCCCGGCGAGATGCCCGATCTTCCTTTCGTGTACGTGGTCGGACGCGCGTTGCACGCGGTTGTGTGCGAGAAATTGGCTCGGCGCAACAGCGAATACGCGAATTATGTTCCGGCCGACCGTCGATCACCTCGGGTCGAATTGCGGGACGCGGGTGATCCGGAGTATTTCCCCGTCGAGGTGAAACATCGCTGTACGAGGTGAAATCCGGGCCGTGGAAACCCATTTCATCTCATGGGCGGGAACACCGGATAGTCGGAAATCACCGCCACCGCTCGTGGGCGGCGGTGATTCACGTGGAACCCCGGATGCATCGTGTGCCGACTCCGGGACACTTCTCAAAATACCGCGTGAACTGGCGTTTCGCGAGGCGTTGCAGTCGGTGCCGATGCGCGCTCGACGCGGTTCGTCAGTTCGTCTCGATCTCGAGGGGGAACGAGTGATGTTCGTGGGAGACCACCCAGCGCCCCTGTTGACGGCGCAGGCCGAGTGTCAGGCGTAGCCGTTTGGCCGGGTCTCGCGCGAAATCCTCCGCGGTGCCGCACAACAGCAACGCGTATGCGAAGGCGATATCGCCGCCGACTTCGATATCGAGTGAGACGATTTCGAAATTCGCCCCCTGCGCCTGCCAATCGAAAAAGGCGGGCCAGGACTCGCGATAGGCATCGATACCCCGCACACCCTCCTGGGGCGGCGGCACGTCGAACATCACGATGTCTTCGGCGTGGTCGGCGAGGGTTCCCGCGAGATCGCCCGCGTGCACCGCCGCCGCCCATCGCTCGATCAGGATTCGGATCTGCTTCTCGTCATCGGACATATCGATTCGTCGTCCCTTCCGCCCGGCCGCTGAGGATGCGCGCGCCGACGCCTTCCGCAAAGCGTGCCGAAAACCGCACGGCGGCGCAATGAATCACGCGTGACGAAACATGTTCGGAATACGGCAGGGGTAGACGGGTCGATCAGCTGGTGGCGGAAGCGGCGAACGGGGTCGACGCCGCGACGGTGGCACGCCCGTTCGGATGGCGCCACAAACCCTTGCGCTCGAGGATCGGCAGCACGCCTTCCCCGAACCAGTACGCCTCCTCGAGATGCGGATAACCGGACAGAATGAAATGGCTGATGCCGACCTCGGAGTATTCGATGAGCCGCTCGGCGACCTCCCCGTGGGAGCCGACGAGGGCGGTGCCCGCGCCGCCGCGGACCAGCCCGACACCCGCCCACAGGTTCGGGGCGATCTCCAGGCTGTCGGTCCTGCCGCCGTGCAGGTCGAGCATCCGGCGCTGACCTTCGGATTCGCTGCGTGCCAGACCTGCTTGGACGCGTTCGATATCGGCGGGATCGATACCGGCCAGCAGGCGGTCCGCCTCGGCCCACGCCTGTTCGGAGGTGTCGCGACTGATGACGTGGACGCGCAGTCCGTAGTCCAGGACCCGACCTTCCAGGTCCGCCTGATGGCGCACGGCCTCCAGTTTGCCGCCGACGGCGGCCAGCGGCTCGCCCCAGGTGAGATAGGTGTCGGCGTACCGCGCCGCGACCGGCAGCGCGGCCGCCGAGGAACCACCGAAGAAGACCGGCGGCAGCGGATCGGGACGGTTGCTCAGCAGCGCGTCGACGACCCGGATGTGTTCACCCTCGAAACTGATCGGCTCGTGGGATTGCCAGAGTTCGCGCACCACCCGGAGGAATTCGCCGGTGCGGGCGTAGCGCTGTCCCTTGTCGAGGAAATCGCCGTATGCCTGCTGTTCGTGCGGCTCGCCCCCGGTGACCACGTTCAGCAGCAGTCTGCCGCGCGAATGCCGCTGGAAGGTCGCCGACATCTGCGCGGCCAGGGTGGGGCTGACCAGGCCGGGCCGGAAGGCCACCAGGAATTTCAACGTCTCGGTGGAGTCGACCATCATGGCGGTGGTGAGCCAGGCGTCCTCGCACCACGCGCCGGTCGGGGTCAACACCGCCTCGAAACCGTTGTCCTCGGCGGCGGCGCCGATCTGGTTGAGGTAGCGCAGCGACGCGGGCCGGTCACCGGACATGAAGGTGCCGTGCCCGCCCGCGATCAGACCGCGGGAATCGCCGTAGGTGGGCAGGAACCAGTGGAACGACAGCATCGAAGCCACTCCCTTCGCGAAGCCGGAGGACAGGGTCGTTGCGATCGGCGGCACGCGGCACCGCGGCGGCGGTATCGCGGGTCGCTTCCGGATGGACCGCAATTGTCCATGGTGGGGGTGAGGTCGGAGGTTGTCACGGGTTCGAACCAGCGTGATCGGAATGCCGTGACGGGAGCGCCCGGTGTGGCGGGAGCGTCCCGGTCCGGGACGCTCAGCGATGGCGGCAACGGGACTGAGCTGCGAGATCAGGACCGCAGACCGAGCAGCGACTCGGCCACGGTCCCGATCTGTTCGCGATATTCGGAGCGGGCCGCCGCGGAGGCGTTCCCGCGATCGAGCGTGCCCCGGGTGAGGGTGTAACCGATGGTCTCGGCGATCACCCGCGGCGGCACGACCGGGGTCACCGTGCCCGCGTCGAATTGGCGCTCCAGGTAGCGGGTGAACCGCCGGATCGGGCGTTCGGCGATCTCCTCGGCCAGCGGCGCGAGCATCGGGTCCACCGCGCCGCGCTCGTCGATCAGGCGCAGCAGCGGTCCGGCGGCCTCGACGGCGGCGGCGAAGGTGTCGATGGTGGCGCGCAACATGACTCGCGGATCGTCGGATTCGAGATCGGGTTCCTGCGCGGCGAGGAAGCCGTCGCGGACCCGGATCGCCAGCGCGTGGAAGATCTCTTCCTTCGAGGCGAAATAGACGTACATGGTCGCGCGGGCGACACCCGCCTCGGCGGTGATGGCGGCGACGGTGGTGTGCGCGTATCCGCGTGCGGCGAAGACGCGCGCGGCGGCGTCGAGCAGTGCGCGATGCCGCTCGGTGTGCGAACGTTCGCGCGCCCCTCTGACCGCCCAGGTGGAGTGGGTCACGCCCCCATGGTGGTTGACGTTGACGTCAATGTCAACGAGACTTGCTGGTATGCGCGTCGCTGTGGTGAACCGAGGTGAGATCGCGGTCCGGGTGCTTCGAGCCGCCCGCGAGTACGGGTACGAGACCCTCGCGGTCTACACAGAGGACGAATCCGACGCCGCGCACCTACGGCTCGCCGATGACACCGTGCTGCTACCAGGCCGGGGCGCCGCCGCGTACCTCGACGTACAGGCGGTGGTCGGGGCCGCGCGTAAAGCGGGCCAGGGCGCCCTGGTCCACCCAGGATACGGATTCCTCAGCGAGAGCGCAGATCTCGCGGCGGCATGCACGGCCGCCGATCTCACCTTCGTCGGACCGACCCCCGATGTGCTGCGGATATTCGGTGACAAGGTCGCCGCGCGGGCCGCCGCCAAACTGGCGGGCGCCCCGGTGCTACCCGCGACGGCAGCGGGCGGCGGACTCCCCGAGATCACCGCGCTGCTACAACGCTACCCGGAGGGCGTCATGGTCAAGGCGGCCGCCGGTGGCGGGGGGCGCGGGATGCGCGTCGTCCGCGATCCGGCCCGGCTCGAGGCCGCCTACGAGCGGTGCCGTGCCGAGGCGCTGGCCGGATTCGGTGACGACACCGTCTACGCCGAGGCGCTGGTGCCCGCCGCCCGTCATATCGAGGTGCAGATCGTCGCCGACGGCAAGAACGCGGTGGCGGTGGGCGATCGCGATTGCAGTGTGCAGCGCCGTCAGCAGAAATTTCTCGAGATCGCGCCCGCACCCGGCCTGGGCGAGGCGCTGCGCACCCAGTTGCACCACGACGCGGTCGAGATCGCGGAATCGGTGCGCTGTCGCGGCGTGATCACCGTGGAATTCCTGGTCACCGGCGACAAGGCCTGGTTCCTCGAGGTCAACCCGCGACTACAGGTCGAGCACACCGTCACCGAGGAGGTCACCGGACTCGATCTGGTCGCCATCCAACTCGGGCTCGCGCAGGGGCGTGGCGTGGCAGAACTCGGGGTGCGTGTCCCCTACGAAGACCTCGGCGCGGAGACCTCGCCCCCGGCTGACATCGCCCCGACACGCTACGCCGTGCAGGCCCGGGTGAACGCCGAAATCCTCACCGCCGGTGGGGAAGTGCTGCCAGGAAGCGGCGTCATCGGCCGATTCACCACCCCGACCGGCGCGGGCGTGCGGGTCGACACCGCCGCGTATCCCGGGATGCGGCAGGGCACGCATTTCGATTCGCTGTTGGCCAAGATCGTCGTCCGCGGCGCGACCTATCCCGCCGCGTTGCGCCGTTGCGCCGACGCGCTGGCCGAAACCGTCATCGGGGGCGTGGACACCAATCTCACCCTGTTGCGCGCCGTCGTCGCCGAACTGTCGGAGCTCGCCGGTCGTTCCGACGAGGCGGTCACCACTTCGTGGTTCGAGTCGCGGTTGCACGACCTGCTGACCAGGGCCACCGAATTCGGCGACGAGTTCGAGATCTCCGATCCCGACGAGCTCGCCCCCGCGTCGGTGCAGGCCACGCTGGACGAGGACGAGCAGGCACTGCGCTCACCGATGGGCGGGACCGTGGTCGCGCTCGCCGAACCGGGAACGGTCGTCGCCGCCGGTGCGGAGATCGCGGTCATGGAGGCGATGAAGATGCAGCATGTGCTGCGCGCCGACGAACCGCTGCGGGTGCTGCGCCACCTCGTCGCTGCCGGCGACACCGTCGATCCGCGCACACCGCTGCTGGTGTGGGAGCAGGCCGACCACACCGGCGACGACGACATCGCGGTGGCGACCGACCTGGACGCGATCCGGTCCGATCTCGCCGAAGTGCACGAACGGCACCGCTACACCCTCGACGAGGCCAGGCCCGAAGCGGTCGCCAAACGACATCGTCTCGGGCGGCGCACGGCACGGGAGAACATCGCCGACCTCGTCGACGACGACAGTTTCGTCGAATACGGCGGACTCGCCGTCGCCGCGCAGCGGGCCCGACGCAGCCGCGAGGACCTGATCGCCAACACGCCCGCCGACGGCCTGATCATCGGCCTCGCCACGATCAACGCCGACCGATTCGGCGCCGACGCCGCACGCGCGGTGGTGCTGTCCTACGACTATTCGGTCCTCGCGGGCACCCAGGGCATGCGCAATCACGTCAAGACCGACCGCATGCTGGAAATGGCGCACGAGCGTCGACTTCCGGTCGTGTTCTTCACCGAGGGCGGCGGCGGCAGGCCGGGCGACACCGACTACGCGGGTATCTCCGGATTGGATGTCACGACATTCCGGGCAATGGGCACGCTGTCCGGGCGGGTGCCCCTGATCGGCATCGTGTCCGGGCGATGTTTCGCCGGGAATGCCGCGTTGCTCGGCATGTGCGATGTCGTCATCGCCACCCCCGACGCCAATATCGGCATGGGCGGTCCGGCGATGATCGAGGGCGGCGGGCTCGGCGTCTACCGACCGGAGGACATCGGCCCGATCGAGGTGCAGCGACGCAACGGCGTGGTGCATATCGTGGCCGCCGACGAAGCCGAAGCCGTCGATATCGCCCGCCGATACCTCACATATTTCCAGGGGACCAGCGAGACGTGGGACGCGCCCGATCCCCGCCTCGCACGCCATGTGGTTCCGGAGAACCGCCTGCGGGCCTTCGATATTCGCGAGGCGATCGCCTCGGTCGCCGATATCGGTTCGGTTCTCGAACTGCGCCGGGACTGGGGGATCGGCGTGGTGACCGCGCTGGTGCGGGTCGAGGGCAGGCCGTTCGGACTCGTCGCCAACAACTGCCACCACCTCGGCGGAGCCATCGACGCACCGGCGGCGGACAAACTCAGCATGTTCCTGCGACTGTGCGATGCCCACGGTCTGCCGATCGTCTCCTTGTGTGACACGCCGGGTTTCATGGTCGGTCCGGAAGCCGAGACCCACGCGACCGTCACCAAGTTCAGTCGCCTGTTCATCGACGCCGCCGCCCTGTCGGTGCCGTGGGGCACCGTCATCCTGCGCAAGGGTTACGGACTCGGCGCACAAGCCATGGCGGCCGGATCGTTCCGCGCACCGCGTTTCGTGATCGCCTGGCCCACCGGCGAAATCGGCGGAATGGGCCTCGAGGGCGCGGTCCGCCTCGGCTTCGCCAAGGAACTCGCCGCGATAGCGGACACCGACCAACGCCAGGAGGCATTCGACAATCTCGTACGCGCCGCCTACGACCACGGCAAGGCACTCACCGCCGCCACCGTCTTGGAATTGGACGACGTCATCGACCCCGCCGATACCCGACGCTGGCTGTCCACCCTGCGCTGAGATCGGCACCGGTCGATAAATCGAGTATCGCTCCGGTCGTGTCGCGGAGTAACGTGCCCGACATGCAGCGCGCTTGCTTCACCACGACGCCGGACGACGTCCCGGCGCGCTGACTCTTTCCTGATCCAAGCCCCGGGCGGATGCCCGGGGCTTTCGCGTGCGGTCATCTGCCCTCGACAACGAGGAGACCCACGTGTACGACCACCGAAAACTGGGCCGGGAACTCGGCCTGTTCGACACCGACCCACTGATCGGGTCCGGATTGCCCTATTGGCTGCCCGATGGCGCGATCGTGCGCCACAGTCTCGAGGAATACATCCGGACCGCGGAGCGAGCGGCGGGCTACCAGCACGTCTACTCACCGGTGCTCGGCAAACGAGAACTGTACGAAATCTCCGGCCACTGGGCACATTACACCGACGATATGTACCCGCCGATGGACATCGGTGGTGAGCAGATGGTGCTGCGTCCCAGCCTCTGCCCGCACCACGCGGTGATGTACCGGTCCCGCTCCCACAGCTACCGCGAACTACCCCTGCGCATAGCCGAAATCGGCGCGATGTACCGCTCGGAACTATCCGGTGTCCTGGGCGGTTTGACCCGGGTGCGAGCCATCCAACTCAACGACGCCCACATCTTCTGCACCCTCGACCAGGTCGCCGACGAAGTTGCCGCCGCGCTGGCACTGATCGGCTCCGCGTACCGCGCCATGGGGATCACCGGTGCGCGGTACCGGCTTTCCCTGCCGGGGGCGGGCAAGAAATACGTGGCGGCACCGGACATGTGGCAGCGGGCGACCGAGATTCTGCGGCAGGTACTCGACCGGTCCGGCACTCCGTACGACGCCGTCGAGGGCGAAGCCGCGTTCTACGGACCGAAGATCGACATCCAGGTCACCGACCACGCCGGCCGCGAATCGACCCTGTCCACCGTGCAGGTCGACTTCCATCAACCGGAGCGGTTCGACCTGCACTACATCGGACCCGACGGAGCCGAACATCGTCCGATCATGGTGCACCGCAGCATCATCGGTAGCGTCGAGCGCGCGGTCGCACACCTCGTCGAACACCACGGCGGAGCCTTCCCCGCCTGGCTGGCCCCGGTCCAGGTAGTGGTGCTACCGGTCTCCGGTGCACAGCAACCCGACGCCGATCAACTCCTCGGACGCTGCCAGGGTGCGGGCCTGCGCGCACGCGTGGACCACAGCGAGGCAGGAAGTCTCGGGGCTCGAGTGCGCGACAACCGGCTGGTTCCCTATCAGTTGATCGTCGGCGAGGCCGAAGCCGTCAGTGGGGAAGCGGCGGTGCGGTTGCGCGACGGCCGTCGCTTGCCGGCCCGATCGTCCGACGACGTCATAGCCCGAATCCGGGCCCTGATCGAGGCGCACGACACTCGTTTGTGGATCGATTGATCCTCGCCGGTGGTCCTCGGCCCCGCTATCTTCATTGCCCGGTCGGTGCCCTGCGTTGTTACCGTAGTTCCCATGGGCACCATCCCCCTCGAAGCCCTCCACCAGGCAATCCGCTCCGCCTGGTCGGCTGACACGAGCGCTGTTTCGGACTGGACGAACAGCAACAGTGCCAAGGGACAGTGTGCTGTCACCGCCTGCGTGGTTCACGATCATCTGGGTGGGGACATCTTCAATTGCACCGCCACGTTGCCGACCGGAGAAACTGTTTCCCACTACTTCAACGTCATCGACGGTGAGATCGTCGATCTCACCGTCGAGCAGTTCCCGGAACACACCCGCTTCTCCGAACCGGAACCGAAGGCCGAGGGCTTCCCGTCAACTCGTGACTACTGCCTCTCCTACGAGCGCACCAAGCAGCGCTACGAACTGTTGCAGGAAAGGGTTGCCGAACGCCTCGACAGATAGGCTCACCGAGCAGTCCGCAATCCGAAGAACTCACGTACTTCTGCGACTGCCGTGTGCCGACGCAACTGCTCCGCAATCTCGGTCAGTGTTGTTTGCAGTCGCGTCGAGGCCACCTTGCTGACGCCCTGGAAGTTCTCGATGAGTACTCCGCAACCCTCGGCGATCGCCCCCGCCTGAACGTAGGTCTGAGCCAGTCGGATCTGCCAGGCAATCTGCTCGCGTGGGTATGCCGCGGTACCGTCGATCGCGGATCGCAGATAGGTGGCAGCTTCACCATGGTCGCCCGACCGCATGAAGACCAGGCCGGTCAGCCCGCTCAGTTGCGCCTCCGGCAGGTGAGCAAGGTAGGCGGGATCATCACCCCTGGTCGATTCGTACGCCCGATGTGCCCGGTTCACCGCCCCGACCATCGCCGATCGATCCCCGATCACACTCAGTGCCTCGGCCTCGCGAATCGCCGCCAATGCCCGCAATTTCGGGCCGCCCTCTCTTCTGGCAGCGAGTTGGGCAGCTTGGGCGAGGTGCACACCTTCCTTCGGCCGTGAGCCCTCGCGGTACGACAGAAGGCAGGCGTTGATCCACGTGTGGGCGGCGGCGATCCCGTCGCCGCTCACGGTGGCGGCCTGAGCGGCATCGGCGTAGTAGCGCTTGGCATCTTTCCAACGGCCTGCGTCGTAGTGCACCCAGCCCGCCGCCGTCATCATCTCGGCACCGGCACCGGTCAACTCTTTGCCGATCTTGTCGCTGTAGCTGCCACTGTCGAGAAGCTGCTCCACATAGCGCACTTCGTTGGTGGCGATCTCGCACAGCCGATCACCGCCGGCCATCAGTTGCAGTTCGTGAATTCTGTCGATGCTCTTCGTAATTCGCTCGACGTCCGCAGCGCCGACCCTGACACCGGAAGCGACAGGCGCATGAACATCCTCGAGGTCGCGTCCGGCTACAGCCGCACCGACGCCGACCGCGCTCGTTGTGAGGAACCGGCGACGCCGCATGTCCGCCTCCTGGTCCGACTCCGCCACCAGCAGAGCGAGTGGCACCTGGAGTGCCCTTGCCACGCGGCGCAACACGCGCAGATCGTAGCTCGCCGGACCGTCACGCTCCAGTTGCGAGACGGCCGGTTGGGTGAAGTGGAGCAGCGCACCGAACTCGGCCTGAGTCATCCCGATGGACTTCCGAATTCGGCGGATGGTTCCGCCGGTTGTCATAGGCATTCGTCGATACCCCCGCTGTATGACTGAGCGTTCATGGGTTGTCGAGGTGAACCGCCGAACCCCAACCGGTTTCGCCTCGACCGCACCATATACCGATTTCTGTATAACACCGACGGAGGTAGGTATTTCGGGGCGGAATACCCGGGTTTCCCGGCCAAAGTCGAGAGCGGTACCCGGTACCGGGCAGACGCTTGGCCCCCGCTCGGCGCACCGGCCGCCAGAGTGGCAGACCGGTGGCGAAAGCCCCCGGTGCCGGGTACCACCGACCGTTTCCACCCGTCGAACTCGGAGGTTCCCGATCCAGTGGTCAGCACGCATTCCCTTGCTATGCATCAACTCATCGCCATGACCGGCCAAGAAGCCCACCAACCACCAGCGGTACCGTTCACGATCGAGCAGGCGCACACGGTCATGCAGTTTCACGTCGCCTGCCGGGCAAACCGCTGCCCACGCAAAGCTGCCGCCCTCGACACACTCGTCGATACCGGACGCGTGGTGCCGAATGATACGAAGCCGCGGTGATCGGTTGTGACCGCCATCCCGAATCGCCGACCGATCGAAGCCGGACACCACATCGCACCATTACATCTGCCACGTCGTATCCGGCACATCCACATCGAATCCGGCGCCCTGAGCTTGGATTTCACTGCTGGCGCCGAACAAGCCCAGAACGTGGCCGACGAACTGGCACAGGGCTTCCCGGAATTCACCGTAACTGTGGATGACGACGTTCACCCGGATCTACCACCCCTGCCCTGTGCGGGGTTGTGGGACTGACCGGAGCGCGCTCACACCTCAGAGACCTGTCCAGTTCCGCGCCCTCGGCAAATGCGAGGAAGCGATGGTGAAACCCGAAAGAAGGTGCCAGTTTTGATGCCCGAGCGTGATCGAAAGCCGATCGAGCGCGCCTACGTACACGCGGACGGACCCCTTGCGGAGGTGCTGTGCGACGCGTACTTGATGGAGCTGACGGTCGTCCGGGCGCGACAGCTACGCCAGAGCCATCGGAGGCATCGGCCGGATGACTGTTGGGTGCATTTGCAGGTGGCGGTGAAGCTGCTGCCGCCGGGGTGAATGTGGGCACCGAGAGCCAGCCGCTGCTTCCCGATGCAGGATCTCACACCGAAAGAATTGCGGTCGACGTTATACGGTCGCCGCCGGGTGCTGGCGAAGAAGGGCACAGCGGGAACAGGAATCAACAAATCTGAGTCCGCGATGCGGTTGAAGAGAGGTAATCATTGTGCTCCCAGTAGGAATCGAACCCACGACCCGCCGATTAAAAGTCGGCTGCTCTACCGATTGAGCTATAGGAGTGTCGTGACGCAGATCGGAATCGAACCGACGTAAGTCCTGAATGAAAGTCAGGCTGCCCATGCCATCAGAGCGACTGCGCCGAATCCACGGCGTGGTGGCCGAGGTTTGCGGGTAGCGGAACCGAGGCCCCGGCTGGATGTCAGGCCGGGGAGCGCCGCGAGTATCGGGGCGGGAACGGTTTCGCGCACACGATTTTCGTGACGGTCTCGATCTCGTGTGGTTCGCGTTTCGCGAATTCGGTCATCGTGTGCTCCTTCCTCGATCTCGTGAATTCGACGGTAGCATCGGCGTGCTGCGATTCGAAACCTATTTATTTCGAGGCGTACTCACTGATCGGCGGGCGCGTGCCGGGCACCTCGATAGCCGTTGCGGCGGGCTATGAATCCTCGGCAGGTGGCGGAGACATCGTCTTGCCTGCCGTCAGGAGTCGTTGCGCCAGTATGTGACAGCGCGTCACCAGTTCGGGCGGGTCGAGTACTTCGAAGCTGTGGCCGAGCAGCAGGACGTGGACGAGGACGAAGTCGAGTTCCGCCCCGCCGCTGAGTACCTCGCAGTGCCCGTTGTCACGTTGTTGTACGACCGCGGCCGATGCCGGGATCTGCGCCCGAACGGTTTCGGCGGGTGCGTGCACCAGGAAGCGTGCCCGGTGCGGGTAGACGCGGCTGGCCACGCCTTCCTGGACGTAGGTGGCCGCGTCGGGGGCTGGGCGAGGGTGGAAGCGCCAGGTCCGCGCGGCCACCTCGGTGATGCGGTCGACGCGGAAGCTGCGCCAGTCGTCGCGATCGAGGTCGTAGGCGAGTAGATACCAGCGTCGGTCGGAGGCGACCAGGCGGTAGGGCTCGACTCGGCGTCGTCGACGCACGTCGCCGGAGGGGTAGTCGAAACCGGCTTCGACTTCGTCGCGGCAGGCCCTGGCCAATGTCATGAGCGTTTCCGGATCGACCGGTGTGCGGCCGCCACCGAAGGATTCCACCGCGCCGGACAGGGCGCGCACCTCGTGGCGCAGTCGGGTGGGCAGCACCCGGTCGAGTTTGGTCAGGGCCCGCAGCGCGGCGTCGTCGGCGCCCGCGACCGCGCCGCCCGCACCCGCGAGCAAGGAGACCGCGGTGGCGATCGCTTCCTCGTCGTCGAACAGCAACGGCGGCAGATCCTGCCCGGGACCGAGCTGGTAGCCGCCGCCCACGCCTTGACCCGCGCGCACCTGGTAGCCGAGCGTGCGCAGCCGTTCGACGTCGCGCCGGACCGTGCGCGAGGTGACCCCGAGCCGGTCGGCGAGTTCCGGGCCCGACCACACCCGCCGCTGCTGCAAAAGGCCGAGCAGGGTGAGCACTCGCTCGGTGGTGCCCCGCTCGTCACCGCCCGCGATATCCATAACGACACACTGCCAGAGATAGCGGACCGATTCTGTCCTCCAGTGGTGTCATGGTGGCGATATGGACACAGACGAACTCGAGTGGAATCGGACGCTGCGCGAGCAGTGGGAATTCCATTGGAACCATCAGGTGCGTGCCAGGCTCGACGGTCTCACCGACGAGGAGTACTTCTGGTCGCCGGTGCCCGACGCCTGGAGTGTGCGCCCGCGTGGCACGTCGACCGCGCCCATCCAGGCCGGAACCGGTGACTTCACGATCGACTTCGCCTTCCCCGAACCCGTCCCGCCCGCGTTCACCACGATCGCGTGGCAACTCGGTCACGTCATCGTCGGCGTGCTTGCGGTCCGCAACGCCTCTCATTTCGGCGCGCCCGCAGCCTCCTACGAGACGTGGGAGTACGCGGGGGACGCGGCGACGGCGCTGGCACAGCTCGAATCCCAACTCGACACATGGCTGGCCGGACTGCGCGGGCTCGGGGAAGCCGGACTGCGGGCGAAGGTCGGCCCGAAGGAGCCCTATCCCGAGGCGTCCATGGCCGATCTGGTGCTACACATCCATCGTGAACTGATCCATCACCTGTCCGAAGTCTGCTTGCTGCGCGATCTCTACTCCCACACGCACGCCACGAACGGAGAAATTCGATGAGCCGCGACATACAGGTCACTTTCGACGCCCACGATCCACGGGCACTGTCCACCTTCTGGCGCGACGTACTCGGCTACGTCCACCCCGGCCCGCCCGGAGTCGACCTGCCCCCCGATGCCGACCCGCTGGCCGCCTGGGACGAGTTCCTCGCCGGAATCGGAGTGCCGCCCGAGCAGCGCAACTCCAGATCGGCGATCGAGGATCCGCGGGGGCGCGGTCCACGAGTGTTCTTCCAGCAGGTGCCCGAGGACAAGGTCGGCAAGAACCGCGTTCACCTCGACGTCCGTGCCGCTCCCGGACTGGAGGGGCAGGACAGGATGGCGGCGCTGGAGGCCGAATGCGATCGCCTCGTCGAACTCGGGGCGACACGTCTGCGTCGCCACGAACCCGCGCCTCCGATGGAAGCCGGTTTCATCGTGATGACCGATCCCGAGGGCAACGAGTTCTGTCTCGACTGAGGTCGAACATGTCAGTGATCCAAGGAGATTCGATTCCGCGCGGCCTGCCGGTTGTCGTCGTCCTCGGTCGGATCCTCGGCGTTCCGGCCGAAGCGTTCGCGCACCCCACGGATCGACAGGTCGGCGTGCGTGATCCCGCCGAGCCGTGTCCCGGATTCGCAATCGTCGAGACATTCGACCGCCCGTTCGCGCGAAGGCCGAGCTCAGCCTGCTCGTCGTCTTCGCGCATCGTTCGCGCAGATACGAGTAGACGGTGGAATCGAAGATCACCTCGACCGTCTCGACACAGGGGGTGTGGTCGAGCGCGGACACACTGCGACAGTAGTGTCACGACTTGACCTTGACGTCGACGTGAAGGTGCACGGTGGCGTCCATGACGAAGACCCACCACGAGATCCGCCTCGCCGCAACCGTTTCAGGCGCGACCCCACCCACCCGGGAGCATTTCCAGCTCATCGAAGCGCCGATGCCGACCGTCGGCGCCGGGCAGGTTCTGGTGCGCAACCGATGGATGACGGTCAGCGCGGCCATGCGCACCCTGATGGGTGATTCACCGGTGCCGATGCCGATGTATACGGTCGGAAATGCCCTGCACGGTCCGGCGATAGGCGAGGTCGTCGACTCCGACGACCCAGCTCACCCGATCGGGACCTGGGTAAGGCACAGATTCGGCTGGCGAGAATTCGCGGTAGTGGCACAGCCCGAGCAGATCTCGCCCGCGACAGGTGCCGAGGATGCCGCCGTGTGGCTCGGTCAGGGATTGACCGCTTACGTCGGTCTGCGCGTGGCAGCCGATGTGCGCCCCGGCGACACCGTGCTCGTCACCGGTGCCGCCGGAGCGGTCGGCGCTTCGGCCGGACAGATCGCGCGGCTGCTCGGGGCGGCGCATGTGGTCGGCACAAGCGGAAAGCCCGATCTGTTGCCGAGTCTGGGCTATGACGTCGCTGTCGCGCGGTCGGATCCGGAGAGGCTGCGTGCCGCCGCACCCGACGGATTCGACGTCGTGTTCGATACCGTGGGCGGTTCGCTTCTGGCGCACGCGCTCGAACTGACACGCCCCGGGGCTCGAGTCGCGCTGTGTGGCGCCCTGGCCCATCAGCTCGCGGGTGAACCCGCGACGGTCCCCATCGATGTGATGACGTTGATCGGCCGCCGTGTCACGGTGCGTGGATTCACCGCGAGCGACCACGACACAGCCCGCGATCAGTGGACCCGCCACTGTGCGCAGTGGCGGGAAGCCGGGAGATTACGCTTTCCCCACGTGTCGATCGACAGGCTCGCCGACGCGCCGCGCGCGCTGATCGACCTCATCGCCGGACGACATCACGGCACGGTGCTCGTAGGTCTGTCATGATCGGAGCATGCTCATCGCCGACGCTGCCCGCAGCACGGGTGCGACTCCGCGAGCGCTGCGCTGGTATGAGCAGTACGGCTTGATCTCCCCGCGGCGCACGGTCGGCGGCTATCGCGTCTACGACAGCTCCGACCTGCGTCGTGTTCGCCACATTCGCGAGCTGCTCGAACTCGGATTCACCCTCGAACAATTGCGTGACTATTCCGACCTGCTGGACCGGGACGTCCCTGCCGACTTCAGCGCGGCGGACAGCCCTCGCTGTCGAGTAGCACTGGAACAGGCCCGGCGCAGACTCGCCGAAATCGATGACCGCATGGCGCGTCTCGCCACCGATCGGGCACGGCTCGCGGCCCGCCTCGGCCGATAGCCCGGCGACTGCTCAGCACGACGCGGGATTTCCTCGATCGTTACGCGCCACCGCGTTGTCGGCGGCAAATCAGGAAACGACCCTATTGTTCTTTCGATCCATCGCCCGCCGATCGCGGCCGTGCTACCGTCCGCACGGCTATCCGGATGAGAACGTGTCCAGTTGTGCGAACAGTTGAACAGAACCGGCTCGACCGAGCGAGCCGGTGGGTCCGATGTCGTGACGAATCGGCCGTCGGTCCGCGCCGAGTCGGCGAAAGCAGAGGAACCGACGTGAAATCGAAGAATTCGAGCCGCCGGGCAAGGGCTTCCAGATCCCGACTAGTTGCGCCTGCCGTCGCCGCCGTGACCGCCTTGCTGGTCAGCGCGTGTGCTTCGGAGGCAATCGATGACGCCGCGGTGTACAGCGAGACGACGCTGCTTCCTGTCGCCGCCGCGACCGGAACTCCGGTCAAAATCGGATTCATCAGCGCCGAGGGCGGTCAGGTGGGCCAGCAGTTGCCCGACGCGCGCGCGGCCGCCGAAGCCGCCACCCAGTACGTGAACAACAATCTCGGCGGTGTCGCGGGACGTCCCATCGAACTGATCGTCTGCAAGGAGAAGGAAGACCCGGTCAGCGCGCGCGACTGCGCGAATCAGCTGGTCGCGGCCGGGGTCAGCGCGGTGATCACCCCCGCCAGCGGCCAGGGCGACGCGATCGTGCCGGTGGTGACCGCGGCGGGCATTCCCTACGTCACCTCGGTCGGACCGACCGCGAGCGAGATGACCACCGACAAGTCGTTCGTGCTCAGCGGCGGCATCCCCGCGACCTTCTCCGGGGCTGCCAAATTCGCGGCAAAGCGAGGCTACCGGCAGGTTCTCATGTTCGTGGTCGACGCGGGCACGGTCGTCACCGGCGTGAAGATCCTCGCCGATCCCGCCTTCCAGGGCGCGGGCGTCGGACTCACCATCGTCGGAATACCTGTCGCGACACCGGATACGGCATCGCGGGTCAGCGCGGCGCTCGGGCAGAATCCGGACGCGGTCTACATCGTCGGCGACTCCACCCTGTGCACCTCGGTCCTCGGCGCGATGGGCGCTCTCGACGCGACAGCCGACAAACTGGTCACCTCCACCTGCGTGGATCAGGATGTCATCGAGGCGGCGGGCCCGGCGGTCGAGGGCGCGTACATCTTCTCCACCAACGACGTGACATCCAACGATCCGGACACCGTCACATTCCGCACCGTGATGGCCCAGTACGCGCCGGGCACCGACATCTACGGATTCGCGTTCTCCGGCTACCAGCCCGTCCTCGGACTCGTCCGTGCGATGCAGAGCGTGCCGGGTGATTTCACACCCGATTCGGTACTGCACTCCCTGCGCGCGGCCAAGAACGTGCCGATTCCGCTCGGTTCCGGACTGACATTCACCTGCGACGGCACCCAGGTCTTCATCCTGCCCTCGGTCTGCGGCCGCGGCGTGATCGTGTCCACGGTGAAGAACGGCAAACCCTCCGACGCGCAGGTCATCGAATAGTTTCCGCGGAAACAATTCGAGCGTTCCGACCGACAGACGAACGGCGTCCCCGCACCGGACGCTCGGTGCGGGGACGCCGTTCAGGTGTCGGGCGCCGTAGGCCTCGCCCATGCCGCCTACGTCGAGAAGGTGCGCTCGGTCCGGCTGTTCGCCGAAACCGTTGCGCGACCGATGGTTACGGGCTGGGCTGCGGGGCGTCGACGTTGCAGTCCTCGACCTTCGGATTCAGGCCGAGGTAGTTGAGAGGACCGGCGATGATGGTGACCGCGATGGTTCCGGTGCTGGCGCAATTGGTCGGTGCGCTGTCGTAGTAGTCGCGTTGGGCTCCGGCGATGACGCCGATGATGAGCCACACGAGTACGACGACACCGACCAGGCTCGTCGTACGTGAGCCGCGACTTCGGGTGTTGCTGGCGTAGGTTCTCATTTCGGCTCCTGCGGTTCGTTCGGCTGGTGGGATTGTGGCGCCCACCGACGTAATGCCCGGTTCTGCCTGCGACAAACGGATCCGAACCAACTCGACACAGCAGCAGTGCAATCCACCTCGACGGGTGTTCGACCGGAACGGGACCTGCCCCGGCGTGGAAGATTTTTCGGCGGGCATGTCCGAGAATGGTCGACGGCTCCGACGTTCCCGATGAGCGACGCCACCGGGGCGTCGACGATCCCGAGGAGTTCGAGATGAAGTACATGTTCTGACACGCAAATCGCAGCGAATACGCGAGGAATGCGCGTTCATGGGGTCATAGCCTACCGTTCGGCGCCGGTGATCGGAGGTTTCGGCCCTCCCGACAGCGGGTGTAGATCGGTGGCCGCCTTCGGATGGGGCTCACCGGTCAGCGCCGACAGTGCGTGAGCTACCTCCGGGAGACCGGCCCGGACGTAGGTGAGCGTCGCTCCGGTGGCCGTGTTCGGCGCGGTGGAGTGTCCAGCGTAGGCGCGGGCGACGGCGTAGCTGTATTCGCGCTCGACCCAGGTGAGTGTGGTGTGGCGTAGCCAGTGGATGCTGAACTGCACGGACGCGGCCCAGGGCAGGTGCTGCCGGAGGCGGTCGCTGAGATAGGTGAAACGACGTCGTCCGATCGGGCGACCGTTTCGATAGCGTAGGAGCCCGGTGGTCTCGAGACCGCCGCGTGTTCGCACGTGGTCGAGAAGGTGGCGTGTCAGGGTTGGGGAGATGGGTTGCCAGCGTACGGTGCCGCCCTTCTCCCGCAGGTGGACCATGCAGTCGGTGCTGCTGAGGTCGTTGACGGTCAGGGCGAGGGTGCCGCCGGGACGGCAGGCGGTTTCCAGGTGCAGCCGGAACAGCAGCGCGTCGAGTTCGGGGTCGTCTCCGGTCGTGGCGGCGATATCGGCGAGTTCGGTGACCTGGGCCAGGGACAACGCGTGGCGTGCACTGGGGAGTCGGCGCGGGGGAGTGATCTTGGCGGCGGGGTTGTGGGCCGGGTGGATGAGTTGGTCGCGTTCGGCGTGGCGGTAGATGCAGCGCAACGCGGCGATGAGGTTGGTGGCGGCGCCGCGGCCGTCGCGTGAATTCGCGCGGACCACCACGCGGGTGAGGTGTTCGTTGACCAGTTGGTCGATCTCGAGTGTTGTGGGTTCGTCGAGTGTGCGCTCGCCCCAGGCGTCCTCGATGACGCGCCAGTAGGAGCGATAGTTGGTGACAGTGACGGCGGGCATCGACTTTCGTAGTTGGGTGAGGTAGTCGGCGAAGGTCGGGATGACCGTCGCCGTCGGGGAGGTGCACGCGGAGCTCGACAGATCCTCGACGGTGAGGTCGAGACGGGCGAGCATGTGGAGCGCGGCCGCGATGTCGTCTGATTTCATGGCTGCGGTCTCCAGATATCGGGGGTGGTGCCAGCGAGTGCGGTGGCTAGCAGCGCGATGTCGTAGACGACGAGCAGGTCACGTTCGGGGGAGGCGACCATGAGGACGTGCTCGGTCAGGGCGATGTTGGAGGCGCGTCGCATGCGAGCGGGCAGGTTCACGTAGCCCGCGCCGCTGACTCGCCATCGTCCGGTCGGTTGGGCTTGGATGGTGATGAGTCCGGGGCGGGCCGACATGGTGACCGGTTGGCGGGGTTGCCATTGTAGGGCTTTGATCGCGGAGCGAGCTCCCAACCGGCCGCCGATGTCGATCGTGGTGGTCGCGCAGTGGATCTCACCTATCGGGCTGTCGAGCTTGGGTGCCGGAAATCGTGTCGGTACGCCGGTGAACGACGACGGTCGTCTATTGGAGGTGAGGAGACCGGCGATGTCGACCGGTGCCGTGGCCGCCGGGGATCGATGGGGCGTCGGGTGTGCCGGTCCGCTCGGAGTCGAGGTCGGGCTGTGGGGTTGTGTCGGCATCGGTGCCCCTTGCGCGGTGTTTTGTCGGTGTGATCGAGTGGTGTGGAGTGTGAGACCAGGACGGTGCCGTGCTCGGCGCCCCGGTTCGTCGGCCGGTGGTCGAGTAGCGCTGAGGTCAGGTCGTCGCTCGCATCCTGCGAGTGGGTGCCGGGCAGCGCGATCCGACACCGTCGTGGGTGTCGGCGACTGCTTCGACCTGTTCTCATCGTCGCTTCTGCCGTTTGCCGGTCCGAGAGTGCAGCGAGTTCGCGTTAGAAATTGATACTGAGCAACATAAAGAGATTTTCCCGTTGACGCGCGACAGTCAACGCGTAAATTCCCCCAAATTGGGGGAATTGAAGTTATAGCAGTTCAAGAGGCATTTTTGGCGACTTGGAAGGCCCCCGCTGCGGGGTACTCTTGTGCAGTTCACACCCGCTACGGGTGCCTCTCGCATGTATTCCGAAAATTCCGAGAATTCGAATGTTGCATGCCCTATGCCGTGCTGAGTGTCGCGATCGGAGCACGGTCACGCAGGACGACCACGTGCTCTGTTTGTCGCTGCTGGTCAGCTGCGGTAGTTCCAGCGTGAGGGAGCGTTCGACGGCTGTCGCGTGCTCGACGGCTCGGCGGCAGTCCTGGCGCGGCTGATCGGGCGAGGCGTGCTGCCTTGGCATACCGATGGACTCTGTCCGTAGATCTGGATTCGCGCGGTGTGCCCGCACTGATCGGAATGGAGCAGTGCGCCACGATTGGACTCTTCGGTCAGCAAGGACTTGTGCAGGAAGATGAGCTGCGGCGCCGTTCCAGCGCAGAAGCGACCCCGAAACTGGCGCTCTGGTGCTGAGCCCGTTGAGATTCTCAGACCCTGGTGGCACACCGATCCCGTTACCGCTGGACCTCGACGCAGTCCTCGAGATGTGTTCCGCGTCGAGGTCGACGAAAGCCCCGACCCCGACACATTGCCGCCCTTCTCGACTGAAACCTGCCGCGGAGTCCCCGGGTCCTCCGGTGCCGGGGGACTCATGGACTCGCTTCGAGTCCGTGCCCGCCGGCGGCGTCACCTGTTCGGTCGGCCGTGCGGTGTTCGGCTGCGGGCGGACTGCCCGGGTCTCGGGTCTGTGGTGTACCGCAGTGGTCAGTGGGTGGCGGTGTAGAGGTCGGCGGCCTCGAGTAGGCGGCCTGCGAGTTTGCACGCCTCGGCGACGGTCAACGGGGTATGCGATCCAGGTAGCGCGAGATCCAGGAACACCCGTCGGGTGTCGGCGACGTCGAGCGCGAGGACTTGTACCGAGACGGCGGAGTCCAGTGGGAGGGGGCCGTCGGCGTGCACGATCCGGGGTGTGTCGGCATGCCGGGTCCCCTCGTCGAAGGTGTGGTCCTCGACGCACCATGTCGGACAGCCGATCCCGGAGGGGAACGTCGCGTCGTGCAGGTCGGTGGCGTGGAGCAGGGTCACCGCGGTGGCGCGGGCCTGCCAGGCGTTCAACCGGACCGCACCACGGCCGGGCTTGTCCAGATGGATCGCGGTGTCCCGGCACCCGTCGACGTCGAACGCGACCACCCGCGTCACGACCCGGTCGCCGCCCTCCGCGTCCCCTGATCGGGCTACCGGCACCGACATCGGTGGCCCGTAGTGCACACCGTCGCCGGATCGGTCCGGATCCAGGGCGGTGTGCTCGATGCACCATGCCGGACACGCCAGCACATCGGCCATCACGAATCCCTCCCCAACGCTGTCGACGCACCCTCGTCGACGACCTATCCCCGCCTCAAGCATAGCCACGCCACCCCCGCCGTGGCGTCCCGATTTCGCGACCGGCCTGCGCCCGCAACACTTTCCTGATCGACAGGTGCCGACGCTCGATCGACGCGGTGAACCTCTCGGGTGATGTCGGTGAGGCTGTCAGAATCGGGTACTTGAACGGGCTTGCTGCGAAGAGCGACTCGGGCTACAAGTGCCTATCGACGATCCAATGGGAACGGCTGCGTACCGCCGCGTTCAAGGAGCGCCGGGGCACGCAAGGCGAGCGCGAGATCCCGCCCGATCACGGACGTCGACCCGATCCTCGCGTCGAACTGATCACCTCGCTGCACGCAGAGCAGGTGCGTGAGTTCATCGCTCCGAGAGGCGGTCTGCAAGATCGGGACGGGAACTGGAGCTACTGACCGGTTTCTGTCACCGTGACGACCAGCCCTACCTGTGGGTGCAGGGCGAACCGTGGGCAGGTAAATCGGCGTTGCTGTCCACGTTCGCTCTGGACCCGCCGCCGACCCTGACAGTGGTGAGCTTCTTTGTCACCGACCGGCTCGCCACCGAGGACGACCACACCGCATTTACCGCGGCGGTCCTCGACCAACTCGCAACCCTGCTGCCGGACCACAAACCACGTATCCAGGCCGAGGTGGTCAACCGCGACGGCCTGCGACGCGAACTACTCACCATCGCCGCCCGTCGAGAAGCCAAGAAGCAACGGCGCCTGGTGTTGGTGGTCGACGGCCTAGACGAGGACACCGGCAAACCCTCGATCGTGAGCCTGCTACCAGCACTGCCAGATAAGAATCTGCGGGTCGCCTCCCGCTACGGTCCGCGTCTGCCCATCCCGCACGGCCATCCACTGACCACAGCTCGCCGATACCCGCTCACCGCCTCCGAGTTTGCCGCCGGAATCCGCGCCAGCGCCGTCGACGAACTCGACGCCCTGCTCGAAGGATCCGAACGAGAGCGTGAACTGCTGGCGTTGATCACCGTCGCCCACGGCCTGTCGGTCCCTGAACTCGAATCCCTCACCGGCACGGCACCGTTCGAAATCGACCGCCTACTGCGCGGGCGGGCGGGGCGCAGCTTCCGTGCCTCGATGTTTTCGACCGACACTGTCAGCGAGCCCGACCCAGTGTTTGCGCTGGCGCACGAAACATTGCAGCGCACCGCCGAAATCCGACTTGGCACCCGGATATTGACCGTGAGCCTGGAGCAACTCCACTTATGGGCCGAACAGCACCACGATCAGGGCTGGCCCAACTCCACACCGGACTTCCTACTACACCGCTACTTCACCGTGCTCGGACACCTCAATGACCTGCCGCGTATGTCGTCCTTGGCCATCGCTTCGACACGGCACGAGCTCATATACTTCCGCACCGGAAGCGACTGGACTGCCCTGACGGAGATCCGAATCGTGCAGCAACGCATCGGTGAGGAGCTCAAGCCCGACCTGCTGACCAGCGTCCGCCTTGCGCGACGCCGCGATTTTTTACACGATCGCAATCGAGACACCCCGCCGACTCTCGTAATCCTGCGGGCGTACCTTGGTCAAGTTCGTCGCGCTGACGATGGGTGGGGGTGTGTGCGTCGGTGCCGAACAACACTCGGTCCAAGCCCTGTCGTAGTGAGTCGAGGTCCTCGTGCCCGCCGGTCTCGGGTAGTTCGGCTACGACGGCGGCCGCGATGACGCGCAGCTTGATGTTGAGGGCTTGTGAGGTTTCGCGCAGGATCGCGAAGGCGTGATCGGCGTCGACGCTGTAGACGAGCATCACCGCGCCCTTGGCCTGTTCGATGGTCTCTCGCGCGGCGGCAACCACGGCGGGATCGGCCGGGATGCCCGCGGGCGGTGTCGTGTCGTCCATCCCCCGCACCTACCCACCGCCTCGCGGCTTGAACCCGGCTGACCAGGACTAGGTTTGAACTCGGTGATGACTCCTCGGGCAGCACGCCCGTGTGCACCCGCCACTGCGGCACCGGTGATCGAATCCTTGCCGCGCGGGTTCGGTACTCACTGCTCGACCCAGTGGCGCCACGGGTGTCGATACCGCAACCCCTCTTGTCGGCCGTAGACCGTACCGCCGGGCATCTCCGGAGCGGCGGTGGGCCGTCGATGACAGGGATATGGTGAGGAATCCACAGGGTACTCCCTTCTTGAAGCGATTTTTCAGCTATAGAGTTTCGTAGCTAGTTGCCCTACGAAATCTATTGGTAGGCAAGGTTTGTCAAAGAAGACTATAACGACTGAGTCGAACCTACTGGGTGGTAGCAACGATGTGATAACAGGTGAAACCGTGACCGGGATTCGCTGGCCGAACGCTGGTTTCGGGAGGTTAATGGAGGTACCGGAAACCGCTGAGCACACAGGCGCTTTCGGGTTCGGGGAGTCCAGTTCCACATCAACACAATCAATCAGGGGGAGGGCGTTATGCCTACCATCACATCCATTGCACCCGCGGCGGGGCCAGCAACCGGCGGCACGAGCGTGGTCATTACCGATACCGGGTTCGGGGGACCGACCACGGTCCGGTTCGGGTCCACCGCAACCACATTCACTCTCGATTCGGCCACCCAGATCACCGCGATCGCCCCGGGCGGGGCGGTGGGCACGGTTCAGGTAACCGTCACCGACGGCACCGGCGCGAGTAACGGGGTCGATTACGAGTATCTGGCGGTTCCCTCGCTCACCGGTATCACGCCGGGGCAGGGTTCCACCGCGGGCGGGACCACCGTGGTACTCACCGGCACCGGTCTATCCGATGTCACCGCGGTCTCCTTCGGGGGAGTGGCGGCGACCTCGTTCACCGTCGACTCCGACACCCAGATCACCGCCGTCTCCCCGGCGGGGGCGGGGATCGTCGTGGTCACCGTGACCACGCCGGGCGGCACCAGCTCCGGGGTGTCGTTCGTTTACGTGGTCGTGCCCGACGTCACTGCCCTCGCACCCGCATCGGGTCCGGTGGCGGGGTTCAACAGCGTCGTGATCACCGGCACGAACTTCACCGGTCCGCTGACGGTGCGCTTCGATGCCACGGCGACTTCGTTCACGGTCGATTCGGCCACCCAGATCACCGCGATCGCCCCGCCCGGAACGGGAACGGTCCAGGTGAGCGTCGAGGGTAATGGGGGTGCGGGCGCCGCCGTGGCCTACACCTACCTCTGATCCCCGGGGGAGGGGAGGCTCAGGTCGTCGGAGTGGCACCGACGGCCCGGGCCGGTCGCCGCAGCGGGTATTCCAGTCGTGCTGGAAGCGTCCGCTGCGGCGACACACCGGTACCCGCTCAACACCGCACTGATGCTGCCGGGTGCGGTAAACATGCAGCTTGTCGGCTGTTTTTCCGGGTTCGGCAGGAGGCGGGACGGTGAGAGTGGGATCGGTGGCGGCGATGCTGAGCCGGGAAGTACTGGATGCCTGCCGCGATGTGCAATCCGGGCAGCGGCACCGATATCTGCTGATGCGCCTGAGCGATGAGCACCGGATCGAGGTCGACCGCAGCGGTATAGGCAACGATCACGGCCAACTACTCCAAGAACTGCCCGAAACCCGCTGCCGGTGGGTGCTCTACGACTTCACCGACACCCCACGCGGGGGTCTGGCGTTGATCACGTGGCTGCCCGCGCAAGCCACGATCAAAGAACGCCTGCTCTACACCGCGGCGACCCGCGTCCTCCGTGCCGAGCTGCCCGGTATCGACCTCACCATCGACGTCGAGGACCGCACCGAACTCTCCTATGCCGCCCTGTTCACCCCCACCACCTGAAGCCAACACCCTGGCCTGTTTCGACACACCGGCACCACCGTTGCTGCGTGATGCCGTGTCTCGGCGTCGGTATCGTCTGGCCTGTGTCACGGTAAGGCTCTGCGTCGGAATCTGCTGTGGCACAGGGCTGGGAGCCCGAGCGCCCGCCCGGGGTGCCCGTCGACTCCACCCCGGGCGGGCCCGCCGCGTTTTCGCCCCGCCCCCGCCCTCAGCTTCTCGATGAAGTGCTCGGAAACCCTTGCTGGAATCAGGCTGAAACGATCGTGCCCGATCGATTTCTCATCCACCACGGGCGCGATTCCGAATCACCTGCGGGCGCGGCCCCGCACAGGAGAGATGCGGGGTTGTGCCTCGTCAGGGTGGTGAAACGGCGGGCCGTCGAGACCGGGCTGGGCGTCAGGTCCCGACGGCCCGCCTCGACCCGAGGAACGGGTGTATGGGATGTCCGCGGTTCGACCTCACCGCAGAACGCACCCTGCCCGCGGGTGTGGATGTGGCCGCGATCCTGACCGAGGGCGACGATCACGGCTTGTACGCGGTGTGGAACACCTTCCACCACACCCATTTCCTGCGCGAAACCCTCACCAGGCTCGACCGCGGCGAACTGGCCGGCGGTTACGGATTCGACCCCGCCACCGCCCGCGATGCCCTGCGCGAGAACCTGGCCCGCCACGCGCAGGTCACCGAGATCCAGGCGTTGGAGGCCGACCGGCGTTTGACCGAGGGTGTCACCGGGCAGCGTGGCTTCGTCGTTGACTACGCCCGCCAGGCCGGGCACCCCTGGAAAGCACTCGGTGCCGCGCTCGGCATCACCGGCCAGGACGCCTTGAACTGGTTCACCCGCAACATCGACCACACCACCGCACCCCTCGGACGCCGCACCGATCCCATCCACGCCCCGACCGTTCCCGACAGCGCGAACCCGACTCAGGATTGACCGCACAGGTTGCGGGTAGGACTCATCCGGGAGCGTGGTGGCGCCGCGAACAACGCCTCGCTCCCAGTTGCCCGGCGTCGGCTTGTCGCACGCCGGGCTCGCTCGTCCGGCTGGGTCGTTCAGTTTCGGGTCCGTCCAGCCGGACGAGCACCCGTTCGACTCTGCGGTCGACATGGCTGCCTGACGAATCGCCGCGCCGACCGGCCCCACGTTCATCACCAGGCTGGGGCACGGTGAAATGCCTGGTGGGCACCCCGAGCGAGCGAAACGCTGCGTCGCAACTGAGTTGCACGGTGGATCTGAGTTGGCCGCCCAGTCGCGCCTGCTGGTGGCGCACCCGCCACCGCGGCACCGGATTCCAGGTCGCCGCCGCGCTCGACGAACTCGCCCTACGCGTGAAAATCGACCCGCTGGTGCGGATCATGTCCCGTTTCGACAGCGCCCGCATCCACTACAGCCTGCAAGTCTGGACACCCCACGCCATGCTCCAGCACCGCAGCGAAACCATCGACCTCACCGACTTCACCGCCGTGATGCAGACCCACGCCCACGACATCCGCACCTACCAAACGCAATAACACCCCACCGGGTCAGTGCACCAACGCGCGATGCCCGCCCCGACACCGCGCACGCTCAGCAAACGAGGTACGGCGGCCCGATTTCTCGGAGTTAGACAGGTACGTCCAGTGGAAACAGAAATTCTCACAGATTATTGATTGCGCAAGACTCACTCTGGGTATCCAGCCAGCAAGTCGGGGAACAGAACAAGAAAATCCCTCTCGAAGGAGATGAGAACCATGGGTTCCTTCGGACTCGACTTCGGAACCGGCCTCAACGTCGTCACCCGCTGGCTACAGGTGATGTTCGGCATCAACCTCGGCATCGGCTGACCACCAGACCCCCGCCGGACCACATCCCCCTAACCCGTCCGACGGGGCCAAACCTCTCCCATCCCTGGACCCAATCCTGTTGGGTCCAGGAGTCATGGCCGGCGCCCGCCAACTACATCGCCGCCGACCGGTAGGAGACTCTGCGATCTGAGTCGGATGCCGGACCGCGCCAGGTAGAGGACGGGCCCGAATCAACATCGTGAACAACGACGATTCGCTGGATCGCCAAGCCCTGATCGACGCCGGGCGTGACCCCGACGACCCGCAGGTCTGGGCCGATCAACAGTGGGTGCAGGTGCTGTTGACCTGGCACGGTGTCCGCACCGGGTACCGGCGGATCGATCCGGACGACCCACTCCTGTCCCGCTGAGTGATCTCCGTCGGATCGACCGCGGCGTGTTACAGCAAGCGCGGAGCGGAAATAATTGGAGCGTGCACGAGAACAACATCAAGCCAGGGGCTGAGGCGCTTGCCGGGGTGACGGGAAGTTTCCGGTTCTGGTTCGCCGACCAGCGCTGGGAATGGTCCGACGAGGTCGCCGCCCTACACGGCTACGCACCTGATCAGGTCGAGCCGACCACGAAACTGCTGCTGTCGCACAAGCATCCCGAGGATCGTGACGAGGTCGCCGACACCATCGAGACCGTGCTACGGATCGGGCTGCCGTTCTCGAGCCGCCACCGCATCATCGACACCACCGGCCGCATCCACCACGTCCTGGTCGTCGGCGATCAACTCCACGACCCCGACGGCACCGTCGTCGGCTCCACCGGTTATTACGTCGATCTCACCGACACCATCGCCGCCGACCGCCGCAAAACCCTCGACGCGCAACTGCCCGAGATCCTGGCTTCACGCGAGGTCATCGACATCGCCAAAGGCGTGTTGATGGCGGTCTACGGCATCACCACCGAACAGGCATTCGCTGTGCTGCGGTGGCGGTCCCAGGAAACCAACACCAAGTTGCGGGTCTTGGCCGAGAGACTCATCGCCGGACTGTCGACCTTCGGCGGCGCCGACACCCACACCCGCACCCGGCTGGACCACCTCCTGCTCACCGCACACGAAACCCCCTGAACCGTCACCGCGGGCGGCCCGAATGCTGTCGCAGAGGCGGCCGTTTCAGCGGGCCGGACAGTTTCGCCGCCCCCGTGACCGTGACCTGCTTGGCACCGATCGACGCTGACTGCTGTAGCAAAAATGCTCTGACCAGCGATGAAGACTGTGCCCGGGGGTTCGCGATCCCGGAAGGAGGTGAGACCCATGGGTTCCTTCGGACTCGATTTCGGGGTCGACTTCGGCCTGTTCCTGAAGTGGCTGGCGGTGACGTTCGGACTGGGCTTCGGCCTCAGCTGACCGCCTCCCCGACAGACCTACTCGGTCCAGCACTGACACAGAAGTCGGCGGGCAACGCACACCACTGCGGCGCGCGCTACCCGCCGGCTTCCGGTCAACCGCCTCCAGATGTCCCGCTCGTTCCTTGTGCTCAGTAACTCCACCCCACCCACCGCAGCATCCGATCCTTCCACGGAGGAGAAGACCATGCCGAACCCCCGCAATACCCTCCCGAATACCCTGAGGAAAATCCCTGGCAGGGACAACAACCCGCAGGCCCGGGCCAATACCAGCAGGGAAATCAGCCACCACCGTCCTATGCGAGCGCTCCTGCGCCGGGCTACTATCCGCAGCCGCCGAAGAAGAAGGCGAAATGGCCGTGGATCCTCGGCGGCATCGTGGTGGCGTTCCTGCTGTTGTGTGGGGGATGTTTCGCCATCTTCGGCGGTATCGCCAATGAAATCGACAACGAGGCCAAAGAGGAAATCGCGATCACCTACGAGGTCACCAGCGACGCGCCACGCGCGGGCACCATCTCCTACAGCAGCGGCGGCGACGGAATCAACACCGAGCAGGCCAACGAGCAGCAGTTGCCCTGGACCAAACAGGTCACCGTCACCGGCTTCTTCAAAACCGTTTCTCTGACCGCTCAGGCAGACCAGGGAGCAACGACCATCAGCTGCAAGATCCGTGAAGGCGACAAGACGATCGCCGAGCAAACCTCCACCGGCCCCTACGCCATGGTCTCGTGCAGCGGAGCAGCAGGCGAGTAACGACCACCCCGCCGACGATCCGAATGATCTCTGACCGCCCAGAACGGAGGTCTTACCGGCGCTCAGAAACGGATTCGGCCGGTGGAAACCGGATCGCGCCGGGTGGTCGAGTAGCGGGATACCGTCCTGGGTATCGCATCGCCGCAGCCCGCACCAGCAGTCGGTCCCGCGCTGGTCGCACCGACCACCCCGGAGGCGATGCGTGACCCCTTGGTCGGGTCGGAGCGTGCCGAATTCTCTGATCGGCCTGCGTGCCGAGACCCCTGCCTCCCGCGGCAGGACGAGCAGCGGAAATCGTGCCGGTTCTGTGAACTGACCGTGGTTGTTCACGCTGCGCATGCTGAACCGCATAGCGGGTAAGCCTCCGGTGGATCAGCGCTCAGCGGGAGGTTCAGACATGGGCGATATGTGCTTCGGCCACTACCGCCTACAGCGCCTACTCGGCAGCGGCGCGACGGGCCGGGTCTGGCGCGCCTACGACACCCGTACCGAGCGGGAGGTAGCGCTGAAAGTGCTCGCCGTCGAGGCTGCCGCCGACCCGGCCTTTCGGCAACGTTTCACCAGAGAGGCCCGCCTGGCCGCGCAGCTGCGCGGTCCACACACTGTGCGGGTCCATAGTTTCGGCGAGTTGGACGGCCGGTTGTATCTGGACATGGAACTCATCGAGGGAATCGATGGGGCCGCGCTGTTGCGCCGCGAGATCCGGCTGGCTCCCGGACCGGCCGTTCGCGTCATCACCCAGGCCGCTGCGGCGCTGGATGCCGCGCATCGGATCGGTCTGGTGCACCGCGACGTCAAACCGTCGAACCTGATGGTGACACCGACCGGGGCGGTGTATCTGATCGATTTCGGTATCGCCAGCCGTGTCGGGCAGCCCCCGATCACCGCTACCGGCCACATGGTCGGCACCCTCGGATACGCGGCACCGGAGCGGTTCACCGGCACCGCCGACGCACGGTCGGATCAATACTCCCTGGCGTGTGTGCTCTACGAACTACTCACCGGGCAGCGCCCCTTCGGCGACGGGGACGCGCCCCAACAGGTACGCGCGCACTTGATGACAACGCCACCCGCGGTCAGCGACCTGGTCGCGGCCGCGCCCACGGAACTGGACGCGGTCATCGCCCGTGCCATGGCCAAAGACCCGAGCCGTCGCTGGTCCAGCGCCGGTGAGTTCGCGGCCGCTGCCTACGCCGCCGTAACGAGGCGGGACATGCCCACAGTCGACACCGCGCCCACGCCGATCCCGATCATCACTTCAGCGCTGATCGGTACGACGGTTCCGAACCAGGGAACTCACCACGCGTCGCTCGCGTACAGCGCACCGCCCACCACTCGCACCGATGATCACACGCGAACTCCGGTAGCACCGCTGGCCGAAACGACAGCAGGACACGTGCACTCAGTCCCTGCGCTGTCGCCGCGACAGTCCAGCCACCCGCGACCAGTCACCTCGATGAGGGTCGGACCACGGCTTGCGTTCGTGGCCGCGGCCGGGCTCTGCGCGGTGCTCGCTGGCGCGCTCTATCTCGACAGACCCAGCGCTGCGGAAACCGACGCGGCTATACCCGCAACCACCACGATCGCGCCTTCACTACCCCCTGCGCTGCCAGACCCTGTGGCGCCGAGGGGCACTGCCCCGGTGGCCGGGCAACAATGCGATCCGACCGTACAAGCTACCGGAATCGACAGTGAAGGCGTATCGCTGAACTGCACCCGATTCGGAGGCAACGCCCTCTGGACACAGGTGCCACCACCGGTTCCGGTCGATCCGACGACCGAGGAAACCGAAAGCGCGGACCACAGCTTCAACCCGGGGATCGCGAACGACGGCGGTCCCGGAAATTCTGGTCACGGCAACAAGCCCAAGTCCAAGGAAAAGGAAAAGCCGCGTAAGCCCGACAAGTAGCGCTCACGCCCAGCGGGCGTGAGCGCAGCCACACCGTAGTCACCACATCCACCGCTGAGGTAGCGATTCCCTTGGCCCGGAACCGGGCCGGGAGCTGGGCGCCGCCACTGGCCAGCAGTTCCGCCACATCCGTTGGTTGTTCGGCGGTCCGGAAACCCCGTTTCGCAGGGCATTGCCGGGCCGGAACGATGAAATCGACGAGGGGAAACCGCGTTACGGTCGATTGGGTTCGCCGTGGTGCGTCGGGTGTCTTGCTTCTGCGCGGTCGATCAATTCGGCGATCTCGTCGGCGAGACGCGACCACAATGCTCGGGGCAGGTTGTGTCCCATCCCGTCGATGGTGAGGAGTTTCGCTCCGGGGACGGCGGCGGCGGTAGCGAGTCCACCGCTGATATCGAAGGCGAGGTCGGCTGTGCCGTGGATGACCAGTGTGGGCAGACGCAACGTCATCAACCGGTCGGTTCGGTCTCCGGAGGCTATCACCGCGACCATCTGGCGCATCATGCCCTCGAAATCGAGTCCACGATCGAAGGCGCGCGCGGCGGTTTCGGCGACCGCGGCCGCGTCGAATTCGAAACCGGGCGAGGCCAGCGCTCGTGCTGCGCGTATCTGCCAGTCGATGAAGCCGTCACGGTCACGTGGCTGCGGTCCGGCCGCGCCGAAGGCCCCGGTGTCGGTCTTGCCGACCTCCGGATTGCCGGTGGTCGACGATATCGACGTCAGGGAGCGAACTCGGGTCGGATATTCGATGGCCATCGTCTGGGCGATCATGGCGCCCATCGAGATCCCGACCAGATGGGCGCTGTCGATACCGAGCGCGGTCAACAGTCCGACGGCGTCCGCCGCCATATCCGACAGGTCGTAGACAGCCAAGGAGTGGTCGCCTCCCATCGCCGCGGCTATGTCCACCGCTGCCGCGTCCGACAGATGCGAGGATCGTCCGACATCACGATTGTCGAAGATCACCAGTGACAGCTCCTGTGCGACCAGTTCGGCGAGGAACCCGTCGGGCCAGTTCACCATCTGTGCGCCGCCGCCCATGATGAGCAGGACCGGCGGATCGTGCGGATCTCCGAACCGTGCGTAGGCGATATCGATTCTTGAAGGGCCTATCCCGCAAGCAATTTCTTCGGGCAATTTCTTCCTCGTCTTCTCGATGCAACGATCGTGATCGATTCGCCACGATGGGAGCCGGGACCGTGGAGCGGGCACCAGCGAGTCGCGTCGGCGAACTCGCCGAGGCCATGCTCACCCGCCGACGACGTCGAGTGTTCGCGGCGTAGCTGCCGCGAACATCAAGGTAGAGGCTGGCAGTGCGCCGAACATCGGCCTGTGGACCGATGTTTTTCCGCACCCGACGAGCTACTGTCGCAGTGGGCAGCATCGCGGACCGACATTCTGTTGGGCAATCGCACGCGAGGAGCAACGCCGATGACGACCTCGATAGCGATCGTCGCGCTGAACGAGACCACTACTGTCCTCTATTCCTTCCCCGTCACCGCGGTCGTCTCGAACTCGTCCAGCCCCCCACCCTCGAGGGCTGTGCAGACGACTTCGGAGGGGTTCTGCCCCCACAAAGCTGGGAACATTCATTCGGCCGCCGATCGCTCGCCCGCACGCGATCGGTTCAGTGGTTCCCTGCTCTGGGTACCCAGATCACCGGCGGCGCCGCGCGGCAGGGTCGCTGTCTGCCTGGTAACGGCGCAACCCTTCATCGGAGACCTTCGCGTACTTCACGAGACTGCGCACCGAGGAGTGTCCGGACAGTTTCATCAGCACCGGGGTCGAGGCGCCGTCCTCGGCGGCGTGAGTCAGCCGGGAATGGCGCAACTGGTGCAGGGTGTACGGGCCATCATCGAAACGTTTGGTGTGCGCCTCGAACAGCTCTACGGCCCGCCGATACGACAACCTGGCCCGACCCGTCGCCGGGTCGACGTCGTTGCGCGCCACCGACGGCCGAGCCCTTCGGTCGGTGAGAAACACTGGTCCGCTCCGACGGCCCGCCACCATCCGCGGCAACAACCGCGCGGTGCCGGTCTGCCACGCGATCACCTCCCGCGCCCCGCCCTTGCGAGTCACCACCGCACACCGATTGACGGTGTCGAGCGGGCACATCCAGCATCAGCACTTCCTCGGCACGCGCGGAGGATTCATACAGCAGGTGCCACAGCACCCGATCGCGCAGCGGCGCGTCCGATCCCAGGATCTCGGTGATCCGATCCCTGCTCAACGCCCGACTGTGGTCCGGCGGCGCGGGCGTCGTCCCGATCACCCACCGATCAGGCTCTTCGATCCGCGGCGAATTCTCGTCTCGATCGGGGTAACCACAAGCTTGATCGGGCTCTGTTCCTGACAGCGTTTGCGGCCCTGCACGCCCACCAGCCGCGCCTACTATGACAGCAAGAGAGCCGAGGGTAAGAAACGCAATGCCGCTCTCATCTGCCTGGCACGGCGACGCTGCGATGTCCTCTCCGCGATGCTGAAAATCAAACAGCTCTGCCGATCTCCCGCACCGATTCCGGCTTGACACACACTGAGAACCCGATCCGTTCATGCTGGTAGGCATGGAAAATCGATGGGTCGGGATCACGATCGACTGCGCGAACCCCACGCGACTGGCATCGTTTTGGAGCGCGATCTGAGTATTCCCGCCACGGCCGAACATGGCGATGATCCGGGATGGGCAACCGTCGGCTCGCGCTTCGACGACAGACCGCGCTTGACCTTCCAACGAGTGCTTGAACCCAAGATCGGAAAGTCTAGAACGGTGGATGGTTCATTTCCAGCGTCTCGCGACTGCCCCAACCTACCAAGGGTTTTCGCGGTGAGCGCCACGTTAAGCGCGTCTGGGTCGATGCGAGGTTCGCGCCAGGTTCGTGAACCGCCGCCACCCGGCCACGCGGTTGCGGCGGGTGTTCTCCGCGACCGCCTGGGCACAGAACCATGCGACCGTGGCAGGGCCCGCCGGTCAGTCGATGCCTTCGATGATGCGGAAGTCGCGCTCGACGCCGTCGGGGAGGGCTACCAGCGCCTTCTGGTATGCCTCGCTCTCGTATGCCGCGAGGGCCTGGTCGAAGCTGTCGAACTCGATCAGAACGACGCGCTGCGTGATTCCGGCCTCGTGGGCGACGACTCGACCGCCACGGGACGGGATCCGGGACAGGGTGCGCCCGCCCCCAGCCTGGACAGCCGGACCGGCCAGCTTGTCGTAGGCAGTCAGCCTCTCAGGGTCGGAAATGGCGGGGTAGACACTGACCCAGTAGCCCTTAGCCATGGAAACCTGCTGTGTTGGGTCGGACACGTCCGACGTCGAATCGACACTCGGATCGATCGATCCCGGCGACGGGTACTGCGGTCAGTTGAATCGTCATATGCGCAGGTTAGGGCTTGATGTGCGGTCGAGGGAAAGACCGGTACGGGATAGACTCAGAACGGATCGTTATCAATCGGCAGGGAGGGCACGTGGCGCCGGATACGGTGAGCCTGCGGTACTTCCTGGTGCTGGCGCAGGAGTTGAACTTCACCCGCGCGGCCGCACGGATCGGTATCGCACAGCCCGCACTCAGCGCCCGGATGCGCCGATTGGAGGCGGAACTCGGTACGGCCCTGCTGGTCCGCAACACGCGTAGCGTCGTATTGACCACGGCCGGTGCGGCTCTGGCGGAGTCCGCGCCGCCCGCGCTGGCGGCGCTGGACCGGGCATGGGACACCGCCCGGAGCGCGGCGGCCGGTGAACTGGGCACGCTGCGCATCGGATACAGCCTCAGCGCCGGGGCCGAGACGGCACCGGCCCTGGTGGACAGGCTGATTCGCGGCGACAGCGGACTCGAGGTCGGCGCGGTCGCGATGGCGACCCCGGAGATCTCCCCCGCGGTCGCCGACGGCCGTATCGATGCCGGGATCACCCGCGGTGAACAGCCGGGCCGTGGCGTGCGCCGGTTCCTGCTGCGGCGTATGCGCGTCGGGGTCCAGCTGGCGCAGCACCATCCGCTGGCCGAATACCCGGAGATCGAGATCGCCGACGCGGCCGCGTATCCGCTGCGACTCCCGGACCGTGCGGCCAACCCCGTGATCCACGATCAGCTGTCCGCACTGTTCCGAGACACTCGACCACACCCCCGATTCCACACGCCCGCAGTCTCTTTCGACATGTCTCAGCGTGACCTGCGCGACGGGGTCACCCTCGCCCCGGCCGGAGAAGCCGCGGTCACGGCAGCACCGGCCGGTCTCACCTGGCGACCGCTGCGGGGCGCGCCCAGCCTGACGATCCACCTGGTCCTCCCACGCGAGCAGTCGCCGCTACACCGCCGCATCCGTGCCGTCGCCAAAACCCTGGCGCACGAGCTGCACTGGCGGCCGGACTGACGCGCAAGAGGTCAAGCGAGACGGACGCCTGCCGGCGAGGTCCGCGCCCACCCCGCACCGGTGACACTGTGAAAGGCTCTGCGATTCGGACCCATCCGATCCGACACCTTCAGCGCCCACAGTCGACGGCGGCGTCAGCAAGTGATGGGTACGACGCAAAAATTCCCGCAGTGCGCGGCAGCGTTGTGCGCGCGGGGGAGAGCGAGCTGGTGGCGCGATTCGAGTTCGGTCGGGTTCGTGGAAGACGGGATCCGGTGGACCATCGCTTCGAACCCGTCGGACAGGGCGACGGTGCCATGGGGGATAGGGATGAGCACAGCACTGCCCTGTGTGGCTCGTGCGGTGCCACCGTGGCCCGAGACAACACGACCGGGCGCTGTGGTCGCTGCACAGCGGTCGCCCGCGAACATCTCGTCGCCGGTCCGCCGTCGGTGCCGCCGACCTTCTGGGAAGCACCGGCGATCCGGGCCGCGCTGAACGAATGGCATATGGGCCATGTCATCGCCACCTACCGGCGTCACCCCGCTCACGGCACCCCCCTGCGGCAGATCGACGTCGCGCGCTGGGCCGGTCTCACCCAGGTCCGGCTCAGCCGCATCGAGAACGGCCCACCGATCAAACACCTCGACACCCTCACCTACTGGGCGAACCTGCTCGACATACCGCACCAACTGCTTGGCTCGGGCACGACACCAATTCAGCGTCCACGTCCAAGCCAGCCTCAGCCACCTCGAACTACACCGAGACCAGCCCGTAGCCGCGATCCGTCACGCTTACGACGCGGAAATGGCACTGTCCAAAGCCCCCGGCAATCCAGAACTCACCGCTCGAATCCTTGCCATGCAGGCCCGCAGCTTCGCCGCACAAGACCGCTCGCGCGAAACCTACAAACTGCTCGACCGCGCCGCCCAAGCCCTCGACACCACCGCCTCGGCGCCGCCCTCGCCGTGGGTGAGCCGCTTCGACTACGGCTCCCTTGCCAGCGAAGCCGCCCGCTGCGCACGACAACTCGGCGATCTGACCACCGCCGAGCAGCACGCCCGCCGCATCGTCGAACTACGCCCCACCGTCGGTACCCGCAGCCGAGCCTTCGGACTCCTGACCCTCGCTACGATCTTGGCCGCACAGGGCCACCCCGAACAAGCCTGCACCATTTCCGGTGATGTCATCGCCGAGACCCAAACCCTCGCCTCCCACCTGATCATTCGACATCTGCACGAGCTGCGCCAACAGTTGCTGGCCTAGCGAAACAGCCCACCAGTGGCTGCCTTCCTCGACCACCTGCGCCAAGCGATGCGCGAACGGACCTGGATCGTCGCGATGCTCGAAACCGACCCGGCCACCGAACACCCGACACGACGGTGATGTGATGGATTCCGTGGAACCGCCGCTGTATCAACGCGACCCCGACGCATGGCGTCGCCACCTCGAACACGGCAACGCGACCCAACCTCGCAAACGGGTCGGCGCAGACGCCCTGGTCTTCGACGACATCGGACGAATACTGCTGGTCGACCCCAACTACAAACCCGACTGGGACCTCCCCGGCGGTATGGCCGAAGTCAACGAACCCCCCGATAACGCCGTGCGCCGCGAACTCGCCGAAGAACTCGACCTGCACCTACTCGACACCGAGCTGACACTGCTGTGCGTGGACTGGGTCAGCCCCCATGGCCCATGGGACGACTCGTTGATGTTCATCTTCGACGCCGGCCACCTGCGCGCCGACCAAATCGCGGCACTCCGGATCGCCGACGACGAACTCGACCGATACGAATTCTGCCCGACCGCGCAAGTCGAGCAGCGGCTACGCCCCTACGTCTGGAATCGCGTAGCCGCAGCCCTGCGGGCACGCTCGGAGGGCAACGTCGCATATCTCCACGACGGCCGCCGCAAGCGCCGGTGAGCAACTACTCTCATCGAGCACGTCAACGGAGTTCTTTCCACCAGAAATCGAGATAGCCAGGCGCGTCGCACAGTTCAGCGACCCGTTCTCGGACCGCTCCCAGCAACTCCGAACCGCCCTCGCTGTAGATTCGGCGGCCGATCGCTCGCGCATCGGCATGATCGTCCATCCCCATGCTGTGGGTATCGGGAATGTCGCCAGGCGCGGCCAGTAACAAGGCTTCGCGTTTCTCGGCACGGCGATACGCGTCGTCGACGAGTCTGCCCAATTCCGCAGCGAGCTTTTCGAGGTCTCCGCTCAAGGCAATCGACATGGCAGATACCATACGGCACAACCGATTTCATTGGATTGCGGCTGACGACAGCAAGCCGTCAGCGGCTAGGCAGATACGCGCCACGAGCAATCCGTGAGACCGGGAAAAATCGTCGGTATCCACACCGGAAGCTACTCGGGGATGGCCGAAACAGGCACTCGGTTTGCGATTCACGCCAGATCGATGACTACGGTTTTGATTCGACGACAAACCAATGGTTACAACGGCCCGCTGCCGTCCTATTCGCAATGTGTCAGCAACCCCCTGCTGACGCCCTGCTACCCCCTAGCGGCCCGCGCCCCCTAATGAGATGTAGCGGGTCGTCGGATGCGGCAGACTCGCTACCGGTAGCGACTGGCGGGTGAGCACTTGGTGCCCCTGGACTCCGAGTCCTGAAAAAAAGACCGTGCCCCCGCCGGTCGACCGGGCGGATGGATCGCTGATGGGAGGTCTGAATTGGCGTTTCCGCGTCGCCGCGAGCTGGGACCTCGGGCGGTCGGAGAGGTAGTGCGGCGCGTTCGAGCTTGTATGGAGGCGCAACAGGTGCTTCCACGGCGTCGTCCGAGACGGAGTTCGGGCGACCCGAATCGTGGTCGCGCACGGTGGTCGCCGTCGTCGAACGACGCCCGAGGACGGTGACCGCGGTGTGTGTGGGAGGTGCGTTCGCAAGGTGTCAGGCCCGGGGTGGCGTGGGGTCGGGTTGTGTGGCGAGATCCCCTGTCGCCGAGGACAGTGCGTCCATGATCGCCGCAATGTTCTGGT
>NZ_QCYJ01000124.1 GCF_003123685.1 Nocardia aurea | reverse complement strand
GAGGTCAAGCGGGACGAGAAGCAGACCACCAAGTACCGGCCGCAGGCCCAGGTGATCTGCACCGTCCGGAACGAGCCGGGCTGACCGGCCCGCGACCGACGCCCGGGCGCTGGAGACGGCCTACGGGCGGCGCGGGGTGACCGAGAGGATCCTGTCGTCGCCGTCGCGGGGCGAGCCCCTGCCGTCCTTGTTGCTGGTCGACACCCAGACCGTGCCGTCCGGGGCCGTCGTCACGCCGCGGAGCCGCCCGTACACCTCGGTGAAGTGCGCGACCGGCTTGCCCGGCGAGCCGTCCCCGTCGAGCGGGATCTGCCACAGCCGCTCGCCGCGCAGCGCGGCCATCCAAAGCGAGCCGCCCGCGTAGGCCAGGCCCGAGGGCGAGGCTTCGGCGGTGGTCCAGGTCACGATCGGGTTGACGAAGTCCGGGTTGTCACCGCGGCCCTCCACCTCCGGCCAGCCGTAGTTGGCCCCCGGCTTGATCAGGTTGACCTCGTCGTACCTGCCCGCGCCGAACTCCGAGGCGTACAGCCTGCCGGCGGCGTCCCAGGCCAGGCCCTGCACGTTGCGGTGGCCGAGGCTGTAGACGAGCGTGCCGAAGGGGTTGCCGGGCGCGGGCGCGCCCTCCACGGTCATGCGCAGGATCTTGCCGGCGAGCGAGTCGCGTCGCTGGGCGAGCTCGCCCTCACCGATCTCGCCCGTGGCGGCGTACAGATAGCCGTCCGGGCCGAACTCCAGCCGGCCGCCGTTGTGGATGGCGCCCTTGGGGATGCCCCTGACGATCACCTTCGGCTCGCTGATCCCGGTCTCGCCGAGGCGGTAGCGGACGATCCGGTTGTCCTCGGCGGCGGTGTAGTAGACGAACACGTGGCCCTCCCTGACCGTCACGCCCATCAGGCCACCCTCGCCGTCGGGCTCCACCCCTTCGATCGTGGCCAGCGCGGTGACCTGCCCGGACCGGCCGAGCTTCAGCAGCCTGCCGGAGTCACGCTCGGTCACCAGCGCGTCGCCACCGGTCAGGAACGCCATCGCCCACGGCACGGCCAGGTCGCGGGCCACCGTCACCGGTTCGTCCGGCCGGGCGGCGGGGGAGACGGCGGCCGTCGGCACCACCCCGCCTGCGCTGGAACAGGAGGTGAGCGCGGCCACCAGCGTGATCGCCAAGAGATTTCTCATGTGTTCCATACTTCCCCCCAGGTCGTAAGGTTCTCGGCATGAGGATCTGGGTTCCTTCCCACGAAGTCGTAGATGTCCTTTCTGATCTGCCGGGGGTGGAGTGCGTCGTCTACGACGGGCGCGGCCCGGTGCCGGACGGGGCCGACGAGGTCGAGGTGTGGGTGCCGCCGCTGGTGACCGTGCCCGACGTGCCGGGACTTCTGGCCAGGATGAGCTCCTTGCGCCTCTTGCAGACGGTCACGGCGGGCGTGGAACCGTACCGGCCGCACATGCCTGAGGGCGCGGTGCTGTGCAACGCGCGCGGCGTGCACGACGCCGGCACGGCGGAGTGGGCGGTCGGCGCGATGCTCGCGGTGCTGCGGGAGTTCCCGGGGTTCGTGGACGCGCAGCGGCGGGGCGAGTGGCACTACCACCACACCGGCGCGCTGGCCGACAGCACCGTGCTGATCGTCGGCTACGGCTCCATCGGCGCCGCGCTCGAACGCCGGCTCGACGGTTTCGAGGTCGACGTCGTCCGCGTGGCCAGGAGCGCCCGCGACGATGTCCACGCCATGGAGGAGCTGCCCGAGCTGCTGCCCGCGGCCGACGTCGTAGTGCTGCTCGTGCCCGCCACCGAGGCCACCTCCGGCATGGTGGACGCCGCCTTCCTCGCCGGCATGAAGGACGGCGCCGTGCTGGTCAACGCCGCCCGTGGCGGGGTGGTCGACACCGACGCGCTGCTCGCCGAGCTGAAGGCCGGCAGGCTGCGCGCCGCGCTCGACGTGACCGCGCCCGAGCCGCTGCCCGCCGACCATCCGCTCTGGAGCGCGCCCGGCGTGCTGATCACCCCGCACGTCGCGGGCAGCACCCCCGCCTCGGTGCGGCGCACGCTCCGGCTGGTCCGCGCGCAGCTGCTGCGCTACCTCGCGGCGGAGCCGCTGGAGAACGTCATCAGCGACGCCTACTGAACCGGCGCGCACCGAACTGACGCACCGGACCGACCCGTACTGAGAGGAATCCGGAACGTGGCTGGCCCGTGACCTTCGGTGCGTACCGTTGCTTGTACCAGGAGGTTCCTGACTCACTGTCAAGTATGGTCGGGAACCGATTGGTCTGTGTGGTTATCAGATCGGTGACGACATCGGCGTTGTCACCCCCCGGACACCCGCCACCACGCACACTGGCGATGTGGCCCGTCGGTCCTCGGCGGCCACCGGGCAGAGTTCGAGACGGGATGGGCAACGACTGTGATCCGCTGGCGTGACCCTCGGGCACCGCTGAC
>NZ_QCYJ01000157.1 GCF_003123685.1 Nocardia aurea | reverse complement strand
ACGGTGTCGCCGTCGTTGATCTCTCCGGCCAGTAGTGCTTTGGCGAGGGTGTCGCCGATGGCTTGTTGGATCAGCCTGCGTAGTGGTCTGGCGCCGTAGACCGGGTCGTAACCGCGGACGGCGAGCCAGAACCTGGCAGTGTCGCTGACGTCGAGGGTGAGTCGGCGTTGGGCGAGGCGTTTCTGGAGTTGGTCGAGTTGGATGTCGACGATGTGTTCGAGTTGTTCCTCGTCGAGTGCGTGGAACATGACCACGTCGTCGAGTCGGTTGAGGAATTCGGGTTTGAACGCCGAGCGGACCGCGTTCATGACGAATTCCTTGTCCCCGCCCGCGCCCAGGTTCGAGGTCAGGATGAGGATGGCGTTGCGGAAATCGACTGTCCGCCCCTGACCGTCGGTGAGGCGGCCTTCGTCGAGGACGGCGAGCAGGATGTCGAAGACATCCGGGTGGGCTTTCTCGATCTCGTCGAAGAGCACCACCGAGTACGGCCGCCGCCGTACCGCTTCGGTGAGTTGACCGCCCTGGTCGTAGCCGATATAGCCGGGAGGCGCGCCGACCAGGCGGGCCACCGCGTGTTTCTCGCTGTACTCGCTCATGTCGATGCGGACCATGGCGCGTTCGTCGTCGAACAGGAAGTCGGCCAACGCTTTGGCCAGTTCGGTCTTGCCGACACCGGTCGGGCCGACGAACATGAACGAGCCGGTCGGACGGTTCGGGTCGGCGACCCCGGCGCGCGCTCTGCGTACCGCGTCCGATACGGCCTGTACGGCTTCTTTTTGTCCGACGACGCGTGTGCCCAGTTCCTGTTCCATGCGCAGCAGTTTCTGGGTCTGGCCCTCGAGCAGCCGCCCGACCGGGACACCGGTCCAGGCCGAGACCACCTCGGCGATATCGTCGGGGCCGACTTCCTCCTTGAGCATGACCGCACCGTCGGCGGCCGATGTGGAGACCTGTTCGGCCTGCTCCAGATTCTTCTCCAACGCCGGGATCCGGCCGTAGCGCAGTTCGGCGGCGCGCCCGAGATCACCGTCGCGTTCGGCCCGCTCGGATTCCCCGCGCAGGGTTTCCAGTTCCTCCTTGAGGACGCGGACCCCGTCGATGGCGTTCTTCTCGTTCTGCCACCGGGTGGTGAGTTGGTTCAGTTTCTCCCTGTCGTCGGCGAGTTCCTGGCGCAGTTTCTCCAGCCGCGTCTTGGACGCCTCGTCGGTCTCCTTGCTCAAGGCGACCTCTTCGATCTCGAGTCTGCGTACCGCGCGTTCGACCTCGTCGATCTCGACGGGACGGGAGTCGATCTCCATGCGCAGCCGCGAGGCCGATTCGTCGACCAGGTCGATCGCCTTGTCCGGCAGGAACCGGGAGGTGATGTAGCGATCCGACAACGCCGCCGCCGCCACCAACGCCGAATCGGTGATCCGCACGCCGTGGTGCACCTCGTAACGCTCCTTGATACCGCGCAGGATGGCGATGGTGTCGGCCACCGAGGGCTCACCGACGAGCACCTGCTGGAAACGGCGTTCCAGCGCGGCGTCCTTCTCGATGAATTTGCGGTATTCCTCCAGCGTGGTCGCCCCGACCAGGCGCAGCTCGCCCCGCGCCAGCATCGGCTTGATCATGTTGCCCGCGTCCATCGCCGATTCCCCGGTCGCGCCCGCGCCGACGATGGTGTGCAACTCATCGATGAAGGTGATGACCTGTCCCGCGCTGTTCTTGATGTCCTCGAGCACGGCCTTGAGCCGCTCCTCGAACTCACCGCGATATTTCGCGCCCGCCACCATCGCGGCCAGGTCGAGGGAGACCACCGATTTGCCGCGCAGCGACTCCGGCACGTCACCGGCGATGATGCGCTGGGCCAGACCCTCCACGATCGCGGTCTTGCCGACACCGGGTTCACCGATCAACACCGGATTGTTCTTCGTGCGACGACTCAGCACCTGCACCACGCGGCGGATCTCGGTGTCACGCCCGATCACCGGATCGAGTTTGCCCGCCCGCGCCGCCTCGGTCAGATCGGTGGAGTACTTCTCCAGCGCCTGATAACTGCCCTCGGGATCGGGGCTGGTGACCCTGGCGCTGCCGCGCACGGTGGTGAACGCCTCGCCCAGACCGTCGGCGGTCGCGCCGTACTTCGTCAACAGCATCGTCACGTCCGAATCGCCCTGGGCCAATCCGACTAGGACGTGTTCGGTGGAGACGTATTCGTCACCGAGTTCGGTGGCCAAACGCTGAGCGGCGGTGATCGCCGCCAGCGCCTCACGACCCAGCTGCGGGGTCGTTGTCGCCCCCGTCGCGCGCGGCAACCGGTCCACGATGTCTTGTGCCTCGCGTCGGACCGTCGCCGGATCGGTTCCCACAGCCTTCAACAAAGGGGCGGCGATGCCGTCGGTCTGATCCAGCAACGCCACCAGCAAATGCGCCGGACGAATCTCCGGATTACCCGCGGCCGAAGCCGCCTGCAAAGC
>NZ_QCYJ01000075.1 GCF_003123685.1 Nocardia aurea | reverse complement strand
GGAGACCTTCCAGGTCCGCACCCGGCGCGGCGGCATGCACCTGTACTACACCGCCCCGGACGGCCTGACGCTCGGCAACACCCAAGGCACCAACGGCGGGCTCGCCTGGCTGATCGACACCCGCGCCAACGGCGGCATCATCGTCGGCCCCGGCAGCCACGTCACCGCCAGCGACGGCACAGGCACCTACCAGGTCGTCCACACCGCCCCCGCCGCGCCACTGCCCGACTGGCTAGCCGAACGGCTCACACCCGCCCCACTCCCACCGCAGAAACCGGTGGTGGTATCGCTGCCGTCCAACCGGCGCGGCAGCTACCTGCGCGCCGCCGTCACCGCCGAACTGCAACGGGTCACCACCTCACCGCCAGACGGGCACAACATCGCGCTCTACCGCGCGGCGGTGGCACTCGGTCAGCTCGTGGCCGGTAGCGAACTGACCGAGCACGACGTCACAGCCTGGCTCACCGACGCCGCTCAGCAGGTCGGCCAACCCTACGGCGAGGCCACCCGCACCATCGCCTCAGGACTACGGACCGGTGCCCGCCGCCCGCGAACAGTCGCCGCATGAACAGCAACGACCGTTCATCCCACCTGCGCCTGGTCTCCGGTGATGCCGTCCACGCGCCCGGCGACCAGCCGGACGCGGCGGTGCCGTTCCGCACCTCGTGGACCGCAGACGAACTCATGGCCATGACCTTCCCCGAGACCAAATGGGCCGTGCCCGGCGTCATCGCCGAAGGGCTCAGCCTGCTGGCCGGACCGCCAAAGGTCGGCAAGTCGTGGCTCTCCCTGGCTACCGCCATCGCGGTGGCCGCCGGGACCAGGGCACTCGGCTCCATCCCGGTGGAGCCTGGCCCGGTGCTCTACCTCGCACTGGAAGACACCCCGCGCCGACTCCAGTCCCGCATGCGCAAGATCCTGGGCAACAGGCCCGCGCCGAAGGATCTCACGCTGGCCACCTCCTGCCCAACCCTGCCGCAGGGCGGGGAAGAGGCCATCGCCAACTGGCTGAAACGCAACGTCGGCGCACGCCTGGTCGTCATCGACGTGTTCGCCAAGGTCCGCGGCACCACCCCACCCGGCCTGTCCGCCTACGACGCCGACTACACCGCCATGGGCCGCGCCAAACGCCTGGCCGACACCTTCGGCGTGGCCGTCATGCTCGTCCATCACGTCCGCAAGATGGGCTCAGACGACTTCCTGGAGCAGGTCTCCGGCACCAACGGCCTGGCCGGTGCGGCTGATTCCACGTTGGTTCTCAAGCGCGCCCGAGGGACCGCTGACGGCGTGCTTCACATCACCGGCAGGGATGTGGAAGAGGCCGAACATGCCCTGTCCTTCCAGGTCGAGACCGGCACGTGGCACTTGCTCGACGGCCCTGCCGACGAACACGCCCTGTCAGCCACTCGTGCCGCCATCGTCCGCCATCTGCGCCAGCACCCTGCCAGCCAGCCCCGGGACATCGCCGAAGCCATCGGCATGTCCCGCGACACCGTCAAGAAGACCTGCGCCCGGATGGCCAGCGACGGCCAGCTCTGCGTGGACGCCGCCGGACGCTACCGCCTGCCGGGGACAGACCCGGCAGGAAGTGTCCCCGCTGTCCCCGCTGTCCCCGAACCGCCATCGACCAGCGAAAACACCGCGATTCTCCGGGGACACCCGGTTCTGCCGGGTGTCCCCGCTGTCCCCAGCAAGGAGAGCGACCCTTCATGAACGCCCCAGCCATTGAAGATGCCCGGCTCTACCGCGTGAGCGATGTCGTCCGCCTACTCGGCTTCAGCAGGAGCCTGATCTACGAACTCATTCGCTCCGGGCGCTTGCCCTCCGTCAGTGAAGGCCGCGCTCGCCGCATCACCGCCAACGGCATCCGCGAGTACATCGCCCTCCTGGAGAAGGAAGCAGAGGAAGCAGCCTGATGACCAAGCGACGCAGCAGAGGGGACGGCGGTCTCCGCTGGGACGAGACTCGTCAGCGCTGGATCGCCACGCTGACGGTGGGCTACACGCCCGCCGGAAAGCGCATCGTCAAGAAGGGAACCGGCAAGACCAAGACCGAAGCTAAGGCCAAGCTCAGAGAGATTCTGAGGGACTACGAGGACGGCCTGACCCTCGCGAAGGGAGACGCCACCGTCGAACAAGCCATAACCGACTGGCTCAAGTACGAGCTGAGCCGTCGGGACAAGGCCACCTATGAGGCAGGGCAGATCATGTGCCGCGTGCACATCATCCCAGCCTTGGGTAAGCGGAAGCTCCGCGAACTCAGCGCACAGGATGTGGACAAGTGGCTCTCGGGGAAGGCCAAGACGCTGAGCACGAGCACACTCCGGCTGATCAGGTCGTATCTAAACAGGTCGATCAAGCGCGCGATGGCCCGTGACCTGGTCAAAAGGAACGTGGTGGACCTCTGCTCTGTCCCGCACGGCAAGGATGGCCGCCCTTCCAAGGCGCTCACGCTGGCTCAGG
>NZ_QCYJ01000027.1 GCF_003123685.1 Nocardia aurea | reverse complement strand
CGGCTCGCCGGGCTCGACCCCGCCACCACGCTGTTCGTGGTCAGCTCCAAGACGTTCACCACGCTGGAGACGCTGACCAACGCCAGGGTCGCCCGCCAGTGGCTGGTCGGCGCGCTCGGCGAGGACGCCGTCGCCAAGCACTTCGTGGCCGTCTCCACCAACGCCGCCAAGGTCGCCGAGTTCGGCATCGACACCGACAACATGTTCGGCTTCTGGGACTGGGTCGGCGGGCGCTACTCCTACGACGGCGCCATCGGACTCTCCCTGATGATCGCCGTCGGCCCCGAGCGGTTCCGCGAGATGCTCGCCGGGTTCCACGCCGTCGACGAGCACTTCCGCACCGCCCCGTTCCACGCCAACATGCCGGTGATCATGGGCCTCCTCGGGATCTGGTACAACGACTTCTTCGGGGCGGAGACCAGGGCCGTGCTGCCCTACAGCCAGCGGCTGCACCGCTTCCCCGCCTACCTCCAGCAGCTCACCATGGAGTCCAACGGCAAGTCCGCGCGGGCCGACGGCACCCCGGTCACCACCGACACCGGCGAGATCTTCTGGGGCGAGCCGGGCACCAACGGCCAGCACGCCTTCTACCAGCTGCTCCACCAGGGCACGCGGCTGGTGCCCGCCGACTTCATCGGCTTCGCCCAGCCCCACGACGACCGTGAGGGCATGCACGACCTGCTCACCGCCAACCTGTTCGCGCAGACCGCGGCGCTCGCGTTCGGCAAGACCGCCGAGGAGATCGCCGCCGAGGGCACGCCCGCCGAGCTCGCGCCGCACAAGGTCATGCCCGGCAACCGGCCCACCTCCACGATCCTCGCGCCCAAGCTCACCCCGTCCACGCTCGGCCAGCTCGTCGCGCTCTACGAGCACATCGTGTTCGTCGAGGCCACCATCTGGGGCATCGACCCCTTCGACCAGTGGGGCGTCGAGCTGGGCAAGAAGATGGCCCTCGACCTGGCGCCCGCCCTCACCTCCGCCGAGCCGCCGCCACCCGGCTTCGCCGACCCGTCCACGGAGTGGCTGGTCCGCAGATACCGCGAGCTCCGCGGCAGACGCGCCTGACCCGCCCGGGCCTGACCCGCCCGGGCCTGACCCGCCTGGGACCGACCGGCCGTTCCTGACCGGCCGGGCCGTCTCTCGCCTGCTCGGTCCGGGTCCAGGTCTACCCGGGCATGGTGGTGCTCCGGCCCGCCCAGGGGCGACCATGTGGGCATGGGCACGATGCGGCTGATCGATCTGCTCGACGCCGGGCTTCCCGGCCGCGACGTCGTGATCCCCGGCTCCACCGTTCCGGTACGGCAGGCGCGCCTGAGCTGCTCGGCGTCGATCATCCGGTTCCCGCCCGGCTGGACGCGCCCGCAGCGCGGCCACTACCTGGCGGGGGAGGAGTTCGTGCTGCTCGAAGGGGAGCTGCGCGTCTCGGGCGTCCAGTACGAGCTCGGCCATCACGCCTGGCTGCCCGCCGGCACGCTGCGCCACTCCGGCGTGGCACCCGGTGGGGCGCTCGTGATCTCCTGGTTCGCCGGCACCGCCGCCTGGGTGGCCAGCGACCTCGACGAACCCGACGGCCCCAGCATGCGCACACCCCTGGCGACCGTGGTCATCCCTGCGGGCGGCCTGCCCCTCGGCCCGTCCTCCGCCCTGCGCGACACGCCCGTCACGCTCGACCGCCCGGCCGAGATGGTCACGGTGGGGAGCTGGACGTGGGAGCTGTCGCAGGTCATGCCCGGCGGACGCGTTCTCGTGAGGTGGGCGACATGACCCTTGTGACGCAGGCCGTCGGAACGTGCCGGGCGCGCGAGGGCGGAGGGGACGAGGCCCGGAAACGGGGCGTCAGGAGACTGTGACGCCGAGCAGGTGGCCGAGGCCGAATGTGACAGCGGCGGCGCCCACGCCCAGCGCGAGCTGCCGCAGGCCGCCCAGCCACCACGGGCGGGCGGTCATCACCGCCACCGCCGCGCCGAAGCCGAACAGCGCCAGCACGCTCAGCACCAGCGCCACCATCAGCCCCGAAGCCCCGAACAGGAACGGCGCCAGCGGCACCAGCGCCCCCGCGGCGAACGCGCCGAACGACGACGCGGCGGCCAGGTACGGCGAGGGCAGGTCGTCCGGGTCTACGCCCAGTTCCTCGCGCACGTGCACGCGCAGCGCCTGCTCCGGGTCCGCCGACAGGCCGGCCGCGACCCGGAGCGCGAGGTCGGGGTCGAGCCCGCGGGAGCGGTAGAGGGCGGCCAGCTCGTCGCGCTCGCCATCGGGGTTGCGGGCCAGTTCGCGGCGTTCCACGGCGATCTCGGCCCGCATCAGCTCGGTCTGCGACTTCACCGACGTGTACTCGCCCGCGGCCATCGAGCACGCGCCCGCCACCAGACCGGCGAACCCGGCCAGTACGGCGCCGCGCCCGGCGCCCGCGGCGCCCACCACTCCGGCGATCAGCGCGAAGTTGGAGACCAGCCCGTCCATC
>NZ_QCYJ01000060.1 GCF_003123685.1 Nocardia aurea | reverse complement strand
GGATCCGCTCCCGGCTGCTGCGGGCCGGCGCGCTCCAGGCCGTGATCGCGCTGCCTGCCGGGTCGGCACCGCAGTCGACCGGCGCCGCCCATCTGTGGCTGCTGCGCCGGCCCGCCGCCGATGACCTGGTCCCGGCCCACCTGCTGGTGGTCGACGCCACCGAGGGGATGCCGGGCGGGACCGTGCAGGGGCTCTGGCGGGCCTTCCGGCGCCGGACGCCGGTGGAGGAGGGGGGCGGGCGGGCCGTACCGATCATCGAACTGCTCGACGAGGTGGTCGACGTCTCGCCCGCCGTCCACCTGCGGCGGCCCGCGACCGCGCGGGTCGAGTCGGTGGACGCGACGCTGGACCGCCTGCGGGAGCTCGCCGTACGGCTGGCGCGGAGCGTCCCCCAGGTACGGCCGGAGGAGCGCACGCGGGTCATGACGACCATCGGGGAGCTGACCAGGGCCGGGGCGGTGCTGCTGCAGCAGACACCGTCGCAGGCCGACCCGGGCGACGATGAGCTGCCGCTGCTGACCGTCAACGACGTCACCCTCGGCCGGCGGCCCACCGTGCGGGGCAGCGGCCCCATCGCGGCTCCGGGAGACATCGTGATGACGGCGGCGCCCCGGCAGGCGGCCACCCGGGTGCTGATCGAGAGGGTGGCGCTCGGCCCGCACCTGCACCTGATCAGGGTGGACGAGGAGAGCTTCGACCCCTACTTCGTCGCGGCCTTCCTGCGCGAGACCGGCAACTCCCGGGGGGAGATCAGGCGCACGAGGCTTCCCCGGCTGCCACTGGCCGAGCAGCGCCGGTACGGGCAGGTGTTCAGGGAGCTTGCCGAGTTCGAGGACACGCTCAGGGGGGTCGCCGAGACAGGGGAGCTCCTGGCGCGGGTCATCTCGCAGGGGCTGGTCCACGGCGGGTTACGTCCCGGCGAGCCAGGGGCGTAGGCCAGGGGGATTTCTCCTATTTTCCGGTGGGTTATGTTAGTTTGGCGATCATGGCATTGTCTGTGGACGCCCTGCCGGACTCACGATCGGCCCGCGCGCCATGCGGCTCGGCTCCGCCGCCCTGGCCGAGGCCGTACTCCTCGCCGCGCGCGAAGCCGCCGGCGACGCCGAGCGGAAGGCTCAGGATCTGGTCGGGCCGTTCGTCGCCGGCACCCCGCTGGATTCGCTCCCGCCGTTCCAGGGCTCCCCTTGACCGTCAACCCCGCCCGCGCCTCCATCTACGGCGCCGGCACGCTGGGCATCGCGGCCTTCGTCTTCAAGATGCTCGCCGTCGAGTACCCGGACGGTGACGTCGAGAGGGGCGAGCTCGCCACCCTCGTCGGCCAGGCCGCCGCGGAGCTGGCCGCCATCGGCGACTTCTGGGGCGGCGGCAAGGCCGGGACCGCCTTCGCGAGGGGGGAGGGCGGCGGCGCGGGGTACGAGGCCGTGTCGGCCCAGGTCGTCGAGGGTCTGGGAGCGCTGCTGGAAGCCCACGGGTCCATCTCGACGCGGCTGCGCCTCATGGCCCGGCGGGTGGAGGTCGCGGACTGGGACACGGTCGCCGCGCTCCTGGCCCTTCCCGAACCACCCCCCTGAGGCCCTTCGGAATGGGCGGCATTCCGTACAAACAGGCATGATCACTGTGATCCCCGTTGTTTTCTACGAGCGAGAGGGCATCACGCTGCACATGAGCCGTTACATCGCGAAGTGGTGGGCCGTTGCCGTACCCGGACTGGCGCTGCCGGCTCTCGTGCTGTCATGGGGGCGGCAGCTGCCCACCTTCGTGGTGATCGTCCTGGCGGTGCTGCTGGCCGGAGCCGTGCTGGCCGCGGTCCATCACGCCGAGGTGATCGCGCACCGGGTCGGCGAGCCGTTCGGATCGCTGGTGCTGGCGGTGGCGGTCACCGTGATCGAGGTGGCGCTCATCGTCAGCCTGATGATCTCCGGAGGCGAGCAGACGGCGTCGCTGGCCCGCGACACCGTGTTCGCGGCCGTGATGATCACCTGTAACGGCATCGTCGGGCTCTCGCTGCTCACCGGCACGCTGCGGCGCCGGATCGCGGTGTTCAACGCCGAGGGGACGGGCGGCGCCCTGGCGACGGTGGCCACGCTGAGCACGCTCAGCCTCGTCCTGCCGACGTTCACGACCAGCGCGCGCGGGCCCGCCTTCTCGGGGCCGCAGCTCGTGTTCGCGGCGGTGGTGTCGCTCGCGCTGTACGGGCTGTTCGTGCTCACCCAGACCGTACGGCACCGCGACTACTTCCTGCCGGTCACCACGGACGGCGAGTCGGCCGGCGAGGAGGGCCACGCCCGCCGGCCCACCGGGCTCAACGCGCTGTCCAGCCTCGCCATGCTCCTGGTGGCGCTCGTGTCGGTGGTCGGACTGGCCAAGGTGGAGTCGCCGGTGATCGAGACGGCGGTGACGGTGGCCGGGTTGCCCCAGGCCGTGGTCGGCGTGGTGATCGCGCTGCTGGTGCTGCTGCCGGAGACCCTGGCGGCCGTCCGGGCCGCCAGGCGC
>NZ_QCYJ01000051.1 GCF_003123685.1 Nocardia aurea | reverse complement strand
GGGCGGTGTGGGGCGCCTCGTCCGTCAGCTTGTCCGCGAGCTGGCCGTACCAGCGGAAGGTCTCGATCGCGGCGCGCAGCTCGATCTCGTACGCGTCGGTGACGGGCTTGCCCATCTCCAACGTGATCGTGAGCGCGAACTCCTCGCGCCGTTCCTCCAGCAGTTCGGCGACGCGCAGCAGGACGCGGCCCCGTTCGGCGGGGGCCAGGCGCGGCCACGGGCCGGAGTCGAACGCCCTGCGCGCGGCGGTCACCGCGAGGTCCACCTCGGCGGCCCCCGCGTCCGGAACCTCGGCCAGAACCCGGCCGTCGCGGGGCGAGACCGCCGCGAACGAGGATCCGCCGCCGGGCTCGTCCACCCCGCCGATGTGGTGCGCCGACGGCAGGTCCAGCGCCCTGGCGCGCCGGAGGAGCTCGTCGTGGCCGACGTCCAGCATCCCTCTCCTCAGGTGGTTTCCGGAATTCCGAAGTACGGGGGACGTCAGCGTGCGGCGCGGTCAGCGCGACTGCGGAGCGAGCGTGCCGCCACGATCCCCACGGCCAGCACCGCCGGGACGGTGAGCGCGAGCCGGACGGCCGTCCCGGTGTCGCCGCCGATGAGGGTGGCGAAGTTGGCCAGGATCAGCCAGATGGCGCCCGCGATGCCGAGCGCGCCGAGGGCCGGTGCGATCAGGGTGTTCCAGGGCCGGGTGTCGAGGCGCTCGCGGCGGAAGAAGACGATCACCGAGATCGAGGTCAGGAAGTAGAGGAGCATCATGCCCAGCACGGCCACCCCGCTGAACCACGAGAACAGGCTCAGCACCGGGTCCGCGCCGGCCAGCGCGAAGGGGACGACCAGCAGCACCGAGAGCGCGGTCTGGGCGCCGCCCGCGGCCCAGGGCGAGTGGTGGCGGTTGGTCGCGCACAGCCCGCTGGGCAGCAGCCCCTCACGGCCGAGCGCGTACAGGTAGCGGCTCGCGGAGTTGTGGAAGGCGAGGATGCCGGCGAACAGCGAGGTGGCGAGCAGGACCGCCAGCACGTCGTTGACCCAGGGCCCGAACTGGGCGGCGATCGGTGCGAAGACGAACGACGTGGAGTCGCCGCTCTCCAGCGCCTTGCCGGCCGCCGCGGCGGCGTTCGAGGCGCCGTAGGAGGAGACCAGCATCCAGGAGGTGAAGGCGAAGAAGACCGTGACGACGGCCACGGACAGGTACGTGGCCCGGGGAACGGTCCTGCGCGGCTCCCGCGCCTCCTCACCGTAGATCGCGGTGGCCTCGAAGCCGAACATCGACGCCACGGCGAACATCACCGCCACGCCCGGAGCGCCCTGGAGGGCCGCCTCGGGCGAGAAGGTCCGCGCGAAGCCGAGTCCCTCGGGCCCACCGCCCTTGACGAACATGACGAGGGCGAAGACCAGCAGGATGCTGAACTCCGCCAGCACGAAGACGGCCAGCACCTTCGCCCCGATCTCGATCCCGGAGGAGCCGAGCACCTGGACGATCGCCATCGTGACGAGCGTCCACACCCACCATGGCGCGTCCAGCCCCGTGTGCTGCGCGACCAGGCCGCTCACGATGACGCCGTACAGCCCGTACATGGCCGCCTGGATCGTGCAGTAGGCGAAGAGCGCCACCGCGGCGCTGCCGGTGCCGGCGGTCCGGCCGAGCCCCTTGCCGATGTAGGTGTAGAAGGCCCCCACGTCCACCACGTGCCGCCCCATCGCGACGAAGCCCACCGAGAAGAGCAGGATCACCAGTCCGGCGGCGGCGTACGCGGCGGGGGCGCCCGGCCCGTTGCCCAGGGCGATGGCGATGGGGACGGCTCCGGCGACTCCGGTCAGCGGCGCCTGCGCCGACAGGACGAAGAACAGGATGCCCAGGACACCGAGGGCGTTGGGCTTGAGCCTGCCGGCGACGGGAGCGACCTGGGGGGTTGTGCCGGGGTCGGCCGTGTGGTTGGCGGTGTGACTGTCCACGTGGATCACCTGTCCAGGGGGCGGGAAATCTCGTTTCATCCCAAACGAGTTATCTCATGGTGGGGGGCGGCTATCCGTTTGGCAAGGGGGACGTACGGATTTCGGCCGCCCGTATATGGGCGCGGCATGTGGGCGCGGCGGTCAGCCTTCGCGGTCGGCTTCGAGGTCGGCTTCGAGCAGGCGCAGCAGGGAGCGCAGCTCGTCGAGGGCCGCCTCGGTGGACTCGCGCCCGCCCAGGGTGAGCTGGTGCAGCACGAGGCCGTCCAGCGCCGCGAAGATCACGCGGGCCAGGGCGGGGCGCACGCCGCCGGGCAGCATCCGCTCCAGCTCGCGCTCGGTTGCGCCGAAGTAGACGTCGTACAGCCTGCGCACCTGGGGCAGCAGCTCGGGCCTGCGCCTGGACTCCAGGAGCAGTTCGTACTGGAAGGCCTGCGTGTCGGGGTCGGCCTCCACCATGGCGGAGAGCCCTGTCACGAAGTCAACGACCTTGCCCGTGCCGGGCTCGACCTCGCTGGTGCTCACGCTGACCTGCAGCGCGTGGG
>NZ_QCYJ01000094.1 GCF_003123685.1 Nocardia aurea | reverse complement strand
GGCCCATCAAGATCTCCGTGCGTTGGCGAAGTCAGTAACTCCACTACGCCCGGAGGTCTTCTTCTTGATCAACTACCTACGACCACGGCCACCACGATCTCGGCCACGTACATCTAGCGCGGGGTGCACAGCCGCCGGGCGGCCTCCACGACGGCGGCGCGGTGGGCGGCGAGGCGCTCTGGGGAGTACGGATCGCCACCGCCCGCGGCGGTGAGCAGATCGACCGGGCTGATCAGCCAGCTCTGGGCGAGCCCGATGACCAGGACGAGCAGGTCGGTCGCGGGCAGGCTGCCGGTCGCCTCGCTTGGCCCGCCGCGGGTCATGGCCTTGATCTTTTGGGCGTAGACTTCGGCCGCGTCGGGACCGGCGGACGGGCGTTGGAGGTGGCGCCACAGGTGCATGCGCAAGGCCTGTGGATGGGCCACCATGTAGTCGAACATCCGGCCGGCGTACCCCGGCAGGTCGTCCTCGGTCAGCGGGACGGCCTCGATCAGCTCGGTGATCACTCGGTGCAGGGCGGCGGCGAACAAGCCCTCTTTGTCGCCGAAGTAGACGTATATGGAGCGCTTGTTGGCGTCGGCCGCCTCGGCGATCCGCTCGATGCGCGCGCCGGAGAGCCCGTACACGGTGAATTCGTTGATCGCCGCGTTCAGGATCCGGGCCCGCGTTGCCGCGGAGTCGTAGGGCATGGTCGCAGCCTAAGGTAGATAACCGGTTGTTGACAAAAAGGCATGGTTGTGTCTTCATAGGTAAACAACCAGTTATCTACCTCTCGTCAAAGGACTCTGAGTTGACCATCACCCCGATCGCCGGGACCGCCTTCGTCACCGAGCGCGAGCTGTTCATTGGCAACGAGTGGCGGCCCGGTTCCACCGGTCAGCGCCTCACCGTGATCGACCCCGCCACCGAGCAGCCGGTGGGCTCGGCCGCCGCCGCCTCGTCCGCCGACATCGACGCCGGGGTCGCGGCGGCGCGGGCCGCCTTCGACCACGGCCCGTGGCCCCGCATGACCATCCAGGAGCGCGCCGCCGCGCTCGTCCGGTTCGCCGAGGAACTGGAGAAGGACGCCGAGGCGGTGACCGAGTTGCTGGTTGCCGAGACCGGGCTCATTCTGGGGCAGAGCAGGGGCGGGGCGCTGACGATGCCCGCCATGCTGCGCTACTACGCCGGCCTGGCCGACACCTTCCCGCTGGTGGAGAAGCGCGTCGGCGTCACCGGCTTCACCGCGCGCATCGAGAAGCGGCCGGTGGGCGTAGTGGCGGCGATCGTGCCGTGGAACGCCCCGCTGGCATTGGCGGCCTTCAAGTTGCCACAAGCCCTGCTCGCCGGCTGTACCGTGATCATGAAGCCCTCGGAGGACACCCCGCTCAGCGCCGGCTACTTCGCCGACGCCGCGCTGCGGGCAGGTTTGCCCGCAGGTGTGCTCAACATCCTCCCTGCCCTGCCGACCGAGAGCGACCTCTTGGTCCGACACCCCGGCATCGACAAGATCACCTTCACTGGCAGCACCACGGTCGGCCGCGCCATCGCCACCTCGGCTGCGGACACCCTTAAGCAACTCACCCTGGAGTTGGGCGGGAAGTCACCGGCGGTGGTGCTCGACGACGCCTCGCTGCAGCGGGTCGTCGACACCATGGTGCCCGGCGTTACCGGCAACAACGGCGAGGTCTGCACCAACCCCAGCCGCCTCATCGTGCCCGAGCACCGCAAGGACGAGATCGTCGGCGCGCTGGCGGAGGCGTTCGCCGCCCTCGTCGTCGGCGACCCCCGTGACCCGAAGACCGACATCGGCCCGATGATCACCCGTAAGCACTACGAGCGGGTTATGGGTTACCTCGCCTCCGCGACCGAGGAAGGCGGCCGCTTCGCCGTCGGCGGCGGCCGGCCGCCCGGTCTGGATACCGGCTTCTATATCGCTCCCACGATCATCACCGACGTCTCGCCCGGGGCCAGGGTGGCCCAGGAGGAGATCTTCGGTCCCGTGCTGACCGTACTCACCTACCGCGACGAGGAGGAGGCCGTCCGCATCGCCAACGGCACGGAGTTCGGGCTGTCCGGCGCGGTGTACAGCGAGGACTTCGACCACGCCCTGCAGACGGCCCGCAAGATCAACAGCGGCACGGTGAACATCAACAACAGCATCACGATCGACATCGGCGTGCCCTTCGGCGGTGTCAAGCAGTCGGGCTACGGCCGCGAACTCGGCCCTGAAGGGCTCGGCGCCTTCCTGAACACCCACGTCATATTCCTCGACGGCGAACCTCTACGCACCCTCTGAGTAGGAGGCGTAAGGCGCGGCGGTACGACCGCCGCTGGCCATGGAGCGTCCATGGCGCCCGGACGCTCCGTGGTTCAACCCTGCCGCGACGCGACGCTCTAGCGCCGCAGGTCCCACGCTGCCGCGCCGACGAAGGAGCCCCAGCTCACAGAGCGTGAGCTGGGGCTATCATCAATTGATGGTGAGTGTGTAGGGTCCGGTTTTCAGTTCGCCTGAAGAGACGGCGATGGCG
>NZ_QCYJ01000071.1 GCF_003123685.1 Nocardia aurea | reverse complement strand
CGACCGTCGAGGTGCCGCCCGGCGAGTACGGCGAGGGGGAGTGGGCGCCCATGGACGTGAGACCTGATGGCCCGCCCGGCAGCGTCGGCCCCGGAAGGAGCGCGTGATGTACGTGGACCCGCCCGCCCCCCAGCCCATGCGTCCCGGTGAGACGCCGCCCGCGGCCCCCGGGGCCAACCCCCTGGATCCCCAGCCGAGGGCCTGGGAGTTCAATCCCGAGTACCAGCGACTGGTCACCGCGTGGCAGACCGTCATGCCCCTGCTGGAGAACCTCACGACGGCCCTCGACAAGGCGTACCGGCAGGCCAGGAGTCCGCAGACGTGGGACGCGCCCGTGGGCAAACGCTACGTGGAGGACATCGCCGAGTGGCGCACCAGGCTGGCCCTCTACCGCCAGGCCGTGCTCACCTCGATCAGCGACGAGGCCGCCGACACGCCCCGCTGGATCCCCAGCGCGGCCGGCGCGCCCCACGCCTTCTCCTGACACACCCCAAACCACCACCACTGGGGCTTCCCGACTGACACCCCCGCCAGGCTCCGGGAGGCTCCCCCCAGGCTCCGGGGAGGCTCCCGTCTGGCCTCTGAAGCGGCCTCCAGCGCTCCTGACGCCCCCTCCCAGGCCCGTGAGAGCCGGTGGGCTCAGCCAGGTTCCTGGGAGCGTCGCTCTGGGCGGGCATGTGGGCAAAACGGACACTCGCCTTTAGAGTGGAGAAATGGGTCCACAGCCCTACTATGGCCCCGATTTCGGCCTGCTTCAGCGGCAGGACCCCGAGATGGCCCAGGTGCTTCTCGACGAGCTGGAGCGGGTGCGCGGCGGGCTGCAACTGATCGCCAGCGAGAACTTCACCTCGCCCGCCGTCCTGGCCGCGCTGGGATCCACGCTCACCAACAAGTACGCCGAGGGCTACCCGGGCAGGCGCTACTACGGCGGCTGCGAGGTCGTGGACCGGGCCGAGCGGCTGGCGATCGACCGGGCCCGCAAGCTGTTCGGCGCCGAGCACGCCAACGTCCAGCCGCACTCCGGCGCGTCGGCCAATCTCGCCGCCTACGCGGCGCTGCTACAGCCGGGCGACACGATGCTCGCGATGGAACTGCAGCACGGCGGCCACCTCACCCACGGCTCCAAGGTGAACTTTTCAGGAAGATGGTTCGACGTCGTGTCGTACGGCGTGCGTCGGGACACCGAACTCATCGACTACGACGAGGTGCGCGACCTGGCGCTGCGGCACCAGCCGAAGCTGATCGTCTGCGGTGCCACGTCGTACCCGAGGCTGCTCGACTTCACCGCGTTCCGCGGCATCGCCGACGAGGTGGGGGCGTGGCTGCTCGCCGACGTCGCGCACCCGATCGGGCTGATGGCCGGTGGCGCGATCCCGTCGGCGGTGCCGTACGCCGACGTCGTGACGTTCACGACGCACAAGGCGCTGCGCGGCCCGCGCGGCGGCGGCATCCTGTGCACGGCGGAGCTGGCCGCCAGGATCGACCGGGCGGTGTTCCCGTTCGTGCAGGGAGGGCCGCTCATGCACGCGGTGGCGGCGAAGGCGGTGGCGTTCGGTGAGGCGATGCGGCCGGAGTTCGCCGGTTACGCGAAGAAGGTGGTCGGCAACGCGCGGGCGCTGTGCGACGCGCTGGCCGCCGAGGGCATGCGGCCGGTCGCTGGCGGCACCGACACGCATCTGGCGCTGATCGACCTGCGCGGACTCGGCGTGTCGGGCGCCGAGGCCGAAACGCGCTGCGCGGCGGCGGGGATAACGCTCAACCGCAACGCGATCCCGTATGATCCGGAGCCTCCGGTGGTCACTTCCGGGATCCGTGTCGGCACGCCGTGTGTCACGACCCAGGGCATGGGGCCGGAGGAGCTGAAGGAGGTCGGGATGCTGGTGGCCCAGGCCGTGCTGCGTCCCGGCGCGGCGGCCGGCGTGCGTGAGCGGGTGTCGGCGTTGCTGACCATCCATCAGCCATATCTCAGCGAATATTAAGCTGGTCTGTGTCGTTTTCCGGTCACAGCGGGCCGGAGCATCCGGGAAACTAGGTCCGTGCGCGAATACCTGTTCATGGCGCTCGTTGCGGCGGCGGTGACGTATCTCCTCGTCCCGCTGGTTCGCCGCTTCGCCATCCGCATCGGGGCCGCTCCGGAGATTCGCGAGCGGGACGTGCACACCACGCCGACGCCGCGGCTGGGCGGACTGGCGATGTACGGCGGGCTGGTGGCGGGCCTGCTGGTGGCCAGCGAACTGGCCTACACCGGTGAGGCGCTCAGGGACGCCGACGGCCATCCGGTGACCGCCCTGCTCATCGCGGGCGGCCTCATCACCCTCACCGGCTTCCTCGACGACTGGTGGGGCATGGACGCCTTCATCAAGCTGGCCGGTCAGATCGCCGCGGCGGGGGTGCTCGTCTACTACGATCTGCGGCTGGTCTACATCCCGCTGCCCAAGGACTGGGGCGGCTCCACCAGCCTCGACTACACCCTGAGCACGATCATCACCATCATGGTGGTGGTCGTCACGATCAA
>NZ_QCYJ01000069.1 GCF_003123685.1 Nocardia aurea | reverse complement strand
GGGAGGCAACGGCGTGTACCGCTACAGCGCGACGAACGCCTTCCCGACGAGCAGCTACCAGGCGAGCAACTACTGGGTGGACGTGATCCTCACCGGAGGCACCGGCTGACACGGAACCGGCGGCATGGAGACCCGCGGGTGGCGCCGCCAGCCGTCAACCGGCCGGCGGCGCCACCCGTCCTCCATGGTGATCGACCAGGCGCGCCAGTAGCTCGATCAGTTGCTCGCGTTCCGGCTCGGCCAGCGGGGCGAGCAGGTCGTCCTGCAGGGAGGCGACGAGCGCGTCAAGCCTGTCCAGCGCGCGGCGGCCCGCCGGGGTCATGGTGATGACGTTGCGGCGGCGGTCGGCGGGATCGGGAGCCCGCTCGACCAGGCCCCGGCCGGTGAGCTCGTTGATCACCGCGACCAGGTCGCTGCGGTAGATGCCGGTCCGGCGGCTCAGCGTCGCCTGGCTGGCGGGGCCGAGATCATGGAGGGCCACGAGCACGGCGTAGTGCCACTTCCGGGCGTCCGCGGCGGACAGCCCCGCGCTCACCAGCCGGTCGGCGTGCGCCGCGGCGATGCCCAGCAGCCTGCTCGGCAGGCGTCGCAGCCGGTCGGGCGTGAGCGGGCCGTCACCGGCGTGCGGCATGTCGGTGGAGCGCGGGTTCATGCCGCCCATCCTAGCCCTTGCGTTAGTCGGACTAACAATATACCTTCGCTAGTGGCACTAACGTTAGAGTGACTAACGGACTGGAAGGTGACCCATGCCCACCATCGACGTACTCGACTCGTCCATGCACTACGAGGAGGCCGGGAGCGGGACGCCCCTCGTCTTCCTGCACGGCAACCCGTCCTCGTCACACCTGTGGCGGAACGTGCTTCCCCGGATCGGCGAGCCCGGCCGCGCGCTGGCGCCCGACTTGATCGGCATGGGCCGCTCGGGCAAGCCGGACATCGGCTACCGCTTCGCCGACCACGCCCGCTACCTCGACGCCTGGTTCGACGCGCTCGGCCTGGACGAGGTGGTGCTCGTCGGCCATGACTGGGGCGGGTCGCTCGCCTTCGACTGGGCGGCCCGTCACCCGGACCGGACCCGCGGCGTGGCTTTCATGGAGACGATCGTCCGGCCGATGGCCTTGAGCGAACTCTCCGACCCGGCCAGGGCCCGCTTCGAGAAGCTGCGGACCCCGGACGGCGAGTCACTGGCGCTCGAACGGAACTTCCTCGTGGAGACGGCGTTCACCGCTGGCGTGCTGAGGAGCCTCGGCGAGGAGGAGATCGAACCGTACCTCGCCCCGTACCCGAGCCGCGACAGCCGCCGCCCGCTGCTGGAATGGGCCCGCTCGCTGCCGCTCGACGGCGAACCCGCCGACGTGGCCCGACGTCTCGACGGCTACGGCCGCTGGCTCGCGGCCAGCGACGACGTTCCCAAGCTGCTGCTCACCTTCGACTCCTCCCCCACCCTGCTCATCCGGGAGGAACATCGCCGCTCTTGAGATCGAGCACTGCGGCCCGGCCGGCCACCACGCACCGGAGGACCAGCCGGAGGCCATCGCCACGGCGATCGTCAAGTGGTTGGCCCGCAACGGGCTCCGGTGAACGCCGTCCACGACGGCGGCCCCAGGCGTCGGGTGCGGCTCAGCTCTTCGCCATCTTGTGGCGGGTGGCCTGCATGAGCTCTTCCACGCGTCGGATCTCCGCGTTCACCTCGGTGATCTGGTTCTCCAGGATGATGGGGACGCCCACGCCGGCGTAGCGCGCCTTCTCGATCTCAAGCTTGTTGAGAGATCCGTAGTGGACGTTCAGCAGCGTGCTCAACCCCTCCAGGCGGGTCTGCAGCGCCTTTCTCTCGACCCGGCTGTCATGCGCCTGCCCGCCCACCGTGATGTCGTCCGCCACGTCGATCGCGTGCTGACCGGCCTGCTCGGCCGAGCCGCCTCCCTGCAGACGATCGATCTCCTCGACGTCGCGCGGCTGCTGGCGAAGCTTCAGCGCCACCTCCCTCACCTCCTTCAACAGATCCCGCAAAGCGGGTTTCAGCCGCTCGTCCGGGTGGTCGTCCATGGATGACTGGAGCCGGTCGACGGCATCGGCGAGTTTGCGGCTCTGTCCGCCCACGGCGGCCAGAGCCGCCGCCCGCTGGTAGAAGACGGCCAGGTCGCTTTCGCGCACGCCACGGCCAGGCTGCAGCAAGAGGCTGACCTCCTCCAGCGAAGTCTGGCCGGCCAGCCGATCGCAGACCGTCTGGAGGAGGATCTGGGCTCCTTCGTAGAGCGGAAACCTGGCCGTGCCGGTGCCCAGCGCGGGAAAGGCGATGGTGCGCACGTTCAGCCTCTCGGCCAGGTTCAGTGACTGGCGCGTCAGGGTCTCGATGCATTTCGCGTCGGGGAGCAGGTTCCGGTCGAGGTCGATGGTGACGGCGTGGAAAACGTATTTGGCCGGCAATCGCCCGGCGGTCGTCACCGCGACATCGCAGTGACTGAGGGGAAGCAGTTTCCTGGCGTGCAGCCGCAGGCCTTCGCCCGCTCGTTTCCGAATGGCCAGGGAAACTCCGCC
>NZ_QCYJ01000135.1 GCF_003123685.1 Nocardia aurea | reverse complement strand
CGGGGGTGCCCGGTGGTGGGGCCGCGCGGACCCGCTCAGGACTCCGGGGCGGGGGCCGCGGCCGGCTCGCGCAGGGGCAGGCGGACCTCGAACCAGGTCTGCCCGGGCACCGAGCGCACCTTGATCTCGCCGCCGTGCCGTCCGGCGACGATCCGGTAGGAGATGTCGAGCCCGAGCCCAGTGCCGTTGCCGACGCTCTTGGTGGTGAAGAACGGCTCGAAGATCCGGTCCTTGATGGCGTCAGGCACGCCGGGCCCGGTGTCGCCGACCTCGATGATCGCCTCGTCCTCGTCGTACGCGGTGCGGATCGTCAGCGTGCCCTCCTCGCCCATCGCGTCGAGCGCGTTGTGAATGAGGTTGGTCCAGACCTGGTTGAGTTCGCCGCCGTAGGCGGGGATCGGCGGCAGGCTCCGGTCGTAGTCGGTGACCACGCTGATGCCCGGCGGGATCTTGCCGCGGAAGATCGCGACCGTGCTGTCGAGCAGCTCGTGCACGTCGCAGATCTGGAACGGCGCGCGGTCCATCTGGGAGTATTGCTTGGCTGACCGGATCAGTGTGGAGATCCGCTCGGTCGCGTCGGTGACCTCGCCCAGCATCTGGGAGATCTCGACCGCCTTCGACAGCCAGCGGATGGCGCCGGTCACGTGCTCCTCGCCCGCCTTCCGGCGCACCTTGTCGAGGTGCTGGCGGCCGAAGCCCGCCGCCACCAGCGCGGGAGCCAGGTCCCAGGCGTCGTCCACGCCCAGCTCGTCCAGTGCCTCGGCCAGGTCGTCCTCGGCGTCGGAGATCTCCAGCGGGCTGCGCGGCGGCAGTTTGCCCACGGCCTCGGCGCAGCTCTCCTGCGTCTCGATGAGCGCGCGCAGCCGCTCGGGCGGGATGCCGTCCTCGGCGAGCTGGGCGAGCTGCATGCGCGAGGTCCTGAGCAGTGTGCGGAGCTCGCCGACGGCCCGGACGGCCGCGGCGGCCGGGTTGTTGAGCTCGTGGGTGAGCCCGGCGGTGATCGTGCCGAGCGCGGTCAGCCGCTGCCGCCTGTCGATGATCTCCCGCTGCATCCGCCCGCCGGTCCAGATGCCGTCGAGCAGGTGCATGGCCATGGGGAACCACTCAGCCACGATGTGCGCGAACTTCCTGGCGGGCAGCAGGAACATCCGGGAGGGCGCGAGGGCCCGCAGTGAGTGCTGGTAGGTCTGCGGGCCCCGGTCGCCGAGATAGGCGGAGGTCGCCCCGGCGTAGACACCGGGCTGGGAGGCGCGGGGCAGGGCGACGGTGCCGGCGCTGACCGTCTCCTGGAACATCTGCACCTCGCCCTCGATCAGCACCGCGAAGCACTCGGCGGGGTCGCCCTGCCGGATGATGACCTCGTCCTGCGCGTAGGAGCGCACCGCGCCGCTGGCGGCCAGCTTGGTGAGCTGCTCGTCGCTCAGCCGTTCGAACAGGAACAGCTTGCGCAGCTCGTCGATGTCGATCGGGACCTCGAACGGGACACTGCCGGTGGTGACGCTCATTGCTTCTCCAGATAGCGGTGCACGAGCGCGACGGCCATCGCGCCCTCGCCGACGGCCGAGGCGACCCTCTTGATCGACTCGGCGCGCACGTCGCCCGCGGCCAGGACTCCCGGCACGTTGGTCTCCAGGTAGTACGGCTCGCGCCGCAGCGGCCAGTTGCGCGGCCGCCGCCCACCCTGCACCAGGTCAGGACCGGTGAGCACGAATCCCTTGGCGTCGCGTTCGACGGTGTCGCCGAGCCACGAGGTGTAGGGCTCGGCGCCGATGAACACGAACAGCCACTGCGTGTCGACCGTGCGCTCCTCGCCCTTGGTGGTGAGCGTCAGGCCCTCCAGGTGCGCGTCGCCGTGCCCGCCGCTCACGCGGGTCTGGACGTGCACCTCGATGTTGGGGATCGCGTGGATCTGTTCGATGAGATAGTGCGACATGGACCTCTCCAAAGCATCACCTCTCACCAACAAATGGACCTTGCTCGCGAATCCCGCCAGGTAGACCGCCGCCTGGCCGGCCGAGTTGGCCGCGCCGACGACGTGGACCTCGGCGTCCCGGCAGGCCGGCGCCTCGGTCAGCGCGGCGCCGTAGAAGACGCCCCTGCCGACGAAGTCGTCGAGTCCGGGCGCGTCTAGGCGCCGGTAGGTGACCCCGGTCGCCAGGATCACCGCGTGCGCCGCGATCTCGCCGCCGTCCTTGAAACCGACGACCCGCGCCTGCCCGCGCGGCTCCAGAAGGGTCACCTTGCGCGTGGTCAGCAGCTCGGCGCCGAACTTCAGCGCCTGCCTGCGCGCCCGGTCGGCGAGCTGCTGGCCGGAGACGCCGTCGGGGAAGCCCAGGTAGTTCTCGATGCGGGAGCTCTGGCCCGCCTGCCCGCCCGAGGCGTGCGCCTCGACCAGCACCGTGTTGAGCCCCTCCGAGGCGCCGTAGACCGCGGCGCCCAGCCCGGCCGGGCCGCCGCCGACCACGATCAGGTCGTAGAAGTCGGTCGCCGGCGTGGTGGACAGCCCCACGGCCGTGGCCAGCGTGGACTGGTCGGGCGCCTGCAGCGACGCGCCGTCGGCGGTGACCACCAGCGGCAGGTGGCAGTCGTCGCCCACGGCCGCGACCAGCTGCGCCCCTTCCGGCTCCTCGGCGAGCATCCACTGGTAGGGCACGTGATTGCGGGCCAGGAACTCGCGCACCTTGTAGGACGG
>NZ_QCYJ01000061.1 GCF_003123685.1 Nocardia aurea | reverse complement strand
GGGCTGTTCGGCATCACGGCGGGGCAGCCGAACGCGCACCTCGTCACCTCTCCCAACTACCACACGGCCGTCACCCAGTTCGGCGGCACGGCCCTGCACATGGGGCACACGCTGGTCTACATGGACAAGTGGGACGCCGAGGAGACGCTCCGGCTCTGCGAGCGCCACCGGATCACCAACTCGCACCTCGTACCCACCCACTTCAAGCGCCTGCTCGCGCTGCCGGAGGAGACCCGGCACAGGTACGACCTGTCCTCGCTCACGTGGATGATCCACGCGGCGGCCCCTTGCCCCGTGCCGGTGAAGCAGGCGATGTTCGAGTGGTGGGGCGACTGCGTCTACGAGTACTACGCGGCCACCGAGGGCGGCGGCACCCTGGCCACGCCGGCGGACTGGAAGTCCCACCCGGGCACGGTCGGCAAGGCCTGGCCGATCAGCGAGCTGCTCGTGGTGGACGACGACGGCCGGCCGGTGCCCGCCGGGACCCCCGGCACGATCTACATGAAGATGATGGGGGCCGGCTTCGAGTACAAGGGCGACCCGGCCAAGACCGAGGCGAACCGGCTCAAGGACTTCTTCACGGTCGGCGACGTCGGCTACCTGGACGAGGACGGGTTCCTCTTCCTGTGCGACCGCAAGGCCGACATGATCATCTCCGGCGGGACCAACATCTACCCGGCCGAGATCGAGAACGAGATCATGATCCACCCCAAGGTGACGGACGTGGCGGTCTTCGGCATCCCCGACGAGGAGTGGGGCGAGCAGATCAAGGCCGTGGTGGAGCCCGCCCCCGGAGCCGCGCCCGGCCCGGAGCTGGCCGCCGAGATCCTCTCCTCGCTGGACGGGCGGCTGGCCAGGATGAAGTGGCCCAGGTCGATCGACTTCATCGAGGAGATGCCCCGCGAGCCCAACGGCAAGCTGCTCAAGCGCAAGCTCCGCGCGCCGTACTGGGAGGGACGCGAGCGTGCCATCTGAGAACGGAGATCCTGTGGAGACGAGCGAGACGAGCGAGCCGCTGGTCGCCCGGCACGTGCTGGAGTTCCCCGGAGGCTACACCCGCACGACCGGGCCGGTGATCGGGCGGTTCCTGACCGAACTGCGCGCCGGGCGCATCGTCGGCGAGGGCAGGGTGCTGGTGCCGCCCCTGGAGTACGACCCGGCGTCGGGGGAGCCCGTCGCCGACGAGTACGTGGAGGTGGGCCCCGCCGGGACCGTCACCGCGTCGGCGTGGGTGCGCGAGCCGCGCGACGGCCACCCGCTCGACCGGCCGTTCGCCTGGGCCATGATCAGGCTGGACGGCGCCGACACCTCGCTGGTGCACGCCGTGGACGCCGGCACCCCCAAGGCGCTGGCGCCGGGCACCCGGGTCTGGCCCGTCTGGCGGCAGCAGCGCCAGGGCCACATCACCGACATATCCCACTTCGCGCCTGAGGTGACCAGGATCGTCTCGCCCATCCGGCCCGAATACCGCATCCAGGCCGGCGGGGCGCTGCGCACCTTCCTCGACGGGATCAGGCGGGGCGTGTTCCTCGGCGGCAGGTGCGCCATCTGCGACAAGGTCTACGTGCCCTACCGGGCGTCCTGCCCGGAGTGCGGCAGCGCCATCGACCAGCGGGTGGAGCTGCCCGACACCGGCACGATCACCACGTTCGCCATCAACAACCTGCCCGACCCGCGCGCCCCCGAGGTGCCGTTCGTCTCGGCGTACATCCTGCTCGACGGCGCCGACGTCCCGATGATCGCCCTGGTCGGCGGCGTGCCCGCGCACGAGGTGCGGCAGGGCATGCGGGTGCGCGCCGAATGGGTCCCGGAGAGCGAGCGCACGCTGTCCATGGCGAACGTCCGGTGGTTCACGCCCACCGGTGAGGAAGACGCGGAGCTGTCATGAGAGACGTGGCCATCGTCGCCTTCGCCCAGACCCGGCACACCGCCCACGACACCGGCCTGTCGGAGCCGGAGCTGATCCTGCCCGTGATCAACGAGGTCAAGGAGCGCACCGGGCTGCGCAGGTTCGGGTTCACCTGCTCGGGGAGCTGCGACTACCTCGCGGGCGCGCCCTTCTCGTTCGTCTCCGCGCTCGACGCGATCGGCGCCTGGCCGCCGATCTCCGAGAGCCACGTGGAGATGGACGGAGCCTGGGCGCTGTACGAGGCGTGGGTGCGCCTCCAGCACGGCGACGTCGACTCGGCGCTGGTCTACGGGTTCGGCAAGTCGTCGCTCGGCGACCTGCGCACGATCATGACCCTCCAGCTCGACCCGTACTACCTGGAGCCCCTCGGCCTCGACCAGCTCTCCTACGCCGCCCTGCAGGCCGCCGCCCTCCGGGCGGACCGCGCGGAGCTCGACGAGATCGTCCGGCGCAGCCGCGCCGCCGGCAGGGACAACCCGTACGCGCTCGACCTCCCGGACGAGGTCTCCGGCTCGGATGAGGTCTCCGGAGGGTTCGCGGTCGAGCCGTTGAAGACCTCCGACATCGCGCCCGTCACCGACGGCGCCGCCGCGGTGGTGCTCGCGGCCGGGGACCTGGCCGCGGAGCTGTGCGAGCGGCCGGCCCACATCCGCGGCATCGCACACCGCACGGAGCCCCACTACCTGGGCATGCGGGACCTCGCCCAGTCCGCCTCGGCTGCCGACGCCGCACGGGCCGCCGGCGTCGGCAAGGGCCCCGTCGACGTGGCCGAGCTGCACGCCCA
>NZ_QCYJ01000056.1 GCF_003123685.1 Nocardia aurea | reverse complement strand
GACAACATCGCGGCGAACAGCCTGTGGCCGGCGACACCGATCGAGTCCTACGCCACGAAGAACTGGTCCGAGGAGAAGATGGGCCGCCCCGATCAGTGGCGCACTCCGCAGATCATGTGTGACGCGCTGATGGAGATCCTTTCCTCCGAGCCTCAGTCCTGCACGGGCCGGCAGATCATCGACGAGCAATTCCTGCGCGAACGGGGCTGGAGCGACGAGCGCATCGATGCGTACTGGACGACCGGCACGCCCCCGCCGGACCCGATGTGGATCGACCAGCGCGCCTACCAGAACCAGTGAACGGCGACCCCCCTGGTGCTCAGCCTCTGCCCCGCTCAGACAGCCGTGGGTCCAAGCGTGGCAGGCGTCCCAGGCCGGGGAGGAACCTGCCGGCGCGGGCGGCGTACTCCTGGTAGGCGCGGCGTGGATGCGCAGCAGGTGTGCCCGCGCCACGCGTCGCGGCCCTCCTTGACCGCGACCGCGGCGATGACCAGCGCGGCGATCGGATCGGCCCACGACCAGCCGAACAAGCTGTTCAGTGCCAGGCCGGCGAGCAGCACCGCCGACAGGTAGGTGCACAACAGCGTCTGCTTGGAGTCGGCCACCGCTGAGGCCGAGCCCAGTTCGCGCCCCGCGCGGCGCTGGGCGGCCGACAACAGCGGCATGACCAGCAGGGACAGCGCGGCCAGGATGAGACCGGGAGTGGAGTGCTCGGCCACGTCGACGCCCAGCAGAGCACGCACCGCCTCGAAAGCCACATACGCGGCCAGCACGAAGAACGAGACCGCGATGACCCTCAGCGCGGCCTTCTCTCGCGCCTCATGGTCCCTGGCGGAGAACTGCCAGGCCACCGCGGCGGCCGAGGCGACCTCCACGATCGAGTCCAGCCCGAATCCGATCAGCGCGGTCGAGGAGGCGAGGGTCCCGGCGGTGATGGCCACGGCGGCCTCGATCACGTTGTAGGTGATGGTGGCGGCCACCAGCAGCCTGACGTGGCGGATCAGCGTCGCGCGGCGGGCTGCGGACGGGCCCGGGGTGACGGCGGGCGGGATCGCGGCCATCAGCAGCAGCCCTTCTCGGGCGTCTCTACGCAGCTGCCATCAGCGGGGACGGCGGCCACCGCGACGACCGCGCTGCGCAGGTCGTCCAGCGCGTGCCCGAGGCGCGGGTCGGCCAGCTCGTAGCGGATGCGGCGGCCCACCGGCACCGTGACCACCAGCCCGCAGTCGCGAAGGCAGGCCAGATGGTTGGACAGCCGTGTACGGGAGATGCCCAGCAGTTCGGCGAGCTCGGCGGGGTGGGCCGGAGCCTCACGCAGCAAGATCAAGATCTGGCAGCGGATCGGATCGGCCAGCGCGCGGCCGAATCGCGCCAGCACTTCGATCTCGGGAGCGATCGTCAACACTCCTCCAAGATACACTACATCCTGAATTCAGGAAACCGTGAACAGATGCGACAGCCTGTCGTGCCGCGCGCCGGGGCGTTCGTGGCCGCCGCACGTCCGAGGCCCCCGCCCGCCCGAGATGCGGCAGTACCTGGCCGATCGGCTCGGCGAGCCCGCAATGCCATGCTCGATGTGAGGCGGACCCGGATCGGGGCGTGCAGGCCCGCCTACTCGCCCCTTATACCCCTAGGGAGTATAGTACGGGAGCTGTAAGCCGGGGAGGTCGTGGTGAGCGAGAACCTAGAGGACCTGAAGGAACGCAGTACGGCGGTGCTGGATGTGAGCGGCGTGCAATGGGCGTCGGAGCAGAACGTGGTCGCCGCGGTGCTGGGCCGCCGCCCAGGGGTGATCGAGGTGGAGGTCAACCCCGTGTCCCAGACGGCGACCGTGGTGTTCGACCCGCGAGTGACCTCGGTGGCCGAGCTGCGCCGGTGGGTGGAGGAGTGCGGATACCACTGCGCCGGGCAGTCGGTGCCCGCCCATGTCTGCGACCCGATGGCCGAACCCGACCCGCCGGCGGACGACCACGCACACCACCAGGGAACGCCGCCGGTCCAGACGGTCCAGACGGTCCAGACGGTCCACGACGTGCGTCCTCCAGCCGAGCACGAGAAGCACGCGCCGTCTCCGCGCGAGGCGATGGGCCATGGCGGCCACGGCGGCATGTCGATGGAGGCCATGGCCGCAGATATGCGCAACCGCTTTCTGGTGACCGCGGTGCTGTCGGTCCTGATCACGATCTGGTCGCCGATGGGCCGCGAGATGCTGGGACTGCGACTGCCGGTGCCGCTCGGGCTGCGTGAGGACGTCTGGGCGCTGCTGCTCAGCCTCCCGGTCGTCTTCTACTCGTCGTGGATCTTCTTCACCGGCGCCGTACGGGCGTTGCGGGCGCGCACGTTGGACATGATGGTGCTGGTCGCCGTGGCGATCGGCGCCGGCTGGCTGTACTCGGTGTACATCACGCTGACCGGCGGCGGAGAGGTGTTCTACGAGGCGGCGGCGATGCTCGCGACGTTCGTGCTGCTCGGCCACTGGCTGGAGATGCGGGCCCGAGGCGGCGCCAACGACGCGATCCGCGCCCTTCTCGACCTGGCCCCGCCCAAAGCGCTGGTGATCCGCGACGGCGAGCAGGTGGAGATCCCCACCGCCGAGGTCGCCGCCGGCGACATCCTGCTGATACGTCCCGGCTCGAAGATCCCGGTCGACGGCGAGGTCGTCGACGGCGAGAGCGAGGTGGATGAGTCGATGGTCACCGGCGAGAGCCTGCC
>NZ_QCYJ01000009.1 GCF_003123685.1 Nocardia aurea | reverse complement strand
ACCGATGCCGCGGGTCCCTCTCCCCGCCGGGATACGACGGGTGGGACGGCCGAGGGCGGTGAAGAACTCCTCCGCCCGGCCCACGTCCTCGGGGGTGCGGACCCGGTAGGCGATGTGCTGGAGGGCGGCGGTCTCGCCCTCGCGCAGCACCAGGGAGTGGTGGGTGAGCTCGTCGGTGCCACGCAGGCAGAGCGAATGTTCATCCTCGTACTGGACGAACAGGCCGAGCATGTCCACCCAGAACCACCGGGCCCTGGCCAGGTCGGTGACGACGAGCTGGGCGTAGGCGGAACGGATGACATCGGGCGGGGGGCCCGCGGGGGACATGGAACTCCTGGAACTCATGACGGCGGCTCCTCCTGGATGGGCGTGCCCGGGCGAGGGGCGGACGGGGTGGGTCAGACGCCGAATCGGGGAGTGTGCACCTCGCCCAGCGCCACGTGCACGATCTTGGATTCGGTGTAGAAGTCGATGCTGTGCGCTCCGCCCTCGCGGCCCAGGCCGCTGGCCTTCACGCCGCCGAACGGGGTGCGCAGATCGCGGACGTTGTGGGAGTTGATCCACACCATCCCGGACTCGACGGCGTGGGCGATGCGGTGGCCGCGTTTGAGATCGCTGGTCCACACGTACGCGGCCAGGCCGTACTGGGTGGCGTTGGCCAGTTCGACCGCCTCGGCCTCGTCGTCGAAGGGGGCGACGGCCACGACGGGGCCGAAGATCTCCTCCTGGAATATCCGGGCGCCGGGCGCGACATCGGCGAAGACGGTCGGCTGGAGGTAGTTGCCCTCGGGAAGGTGACCGGGCCGGGACCCGCCGGCGACCAACCGCGCCTCCTTCCGTCCTGTCTCGACGTAGTCGAGCACCCGCGCATAGTGCTCCGGGTGGACGAGGGCGCCGACTTCCGTGACCGGGTCGGCGGGCGGCCCCACCTTGACCTTTTCGGCGCGCTCGGCCAGGCGGCGGGTGAACTCCCGATACAGCGCCCGCTCGACCAGGACCCGGGAGCCGGCGGTGCAACGCTCTCCGTTGAGCGAGAACACGCCGAAGAGCACCGAGTCCAGCGCGGCCTCCACGTCCGCGTCCGCGAAGACGACGACCGGGGACTTTCCCCCCAGCTCCATGGAGAGCTTCTTGAGATGCCGCGCCGAGCTGCGGACGATGTGGCGTCCGGTGTCGGTGGAGCCGGTGAAGGAGATGAGCGGCACGTGCGGATGGTCGACCAGCGCCTGTCCCGCCTCTTCGCCGATGCCGTGGACGATGTTGACCACGCCCGCCGGCACCGCGGCCTCATCCATGATCTTCGGCCACAGGGACGCCGACAGCGGTGTCCATTCGGCCGGCTTGATCACGACTGTGCAGCCCGCGGCGAGCGCCGGGGCCAGCTTCCAGCTCTCCAGCATGAACGGGGTGTTCCACGGTGTGATCAGGCCGGCGACACCCACAGGGCGGCGCACCACGTAGTTGATCTGCTGGTCGCCCACCCGGTAGGCGTCCTCGCCCAGGGCCACGATGACGTCGGCGAAGTAGCGGAAGTTCTCGGCGGCACGACGGGCCTGACCGCGGGCCTGGGTGATGGGCAGCCCGGAGTCGAAGGACTCCAACGCGGCCAGGCGCTCCGCACGGGATTCGACGGCGTCGGCGACGCGGTGCAGGATGCGGGCACGCTCACGATTGCCCAGGGCGGACCAGGCCGGGAACGCGGCCGTGGCGGCGCGCACGGCCCGATCCACGTCGTGCGCGCCGCCGGCTGCCGCGGTGGTGTAGGTGCTGTTGGAGACGGGGTCTGCCACGTCGAAGGTACGGCCGTCCGCGCTGGCGACGAGCTCGCCCGCGATCCAGTGGCGGATCTCGTCAGGCACTCCGGCCGGAGGGGGCCAGGTGGTGGACATCGGACTCCTCCTCTTCTCAGATCTGTCCGGTGAGGTCGCCGCCCTGGGCGAGCAGCGCCCGGATCCGGGTGAGACCCTTTTCGGTGGGCGGGGTCAGCGGCGGGCGGACGTGGCCGGAGGCGATGCGGCCCTGCCGGTGCAGCACCCACTTGGCGGGGGCGGGGTTGGTCTCCACGAACAGCAGGTCCACCAGCGGGTGCAGGCGGTAGTGCAGGTCGCGGGCGCCTTCGTGGTCGCCCTTCTCCCAGAGCTCGTACATCCGGGCCACGGTGTTCGGAGCCAGGTTGGCCACGGCACTGACGAACCCGGCGCCGCCGAGTGCCAGCAGCGGCAGGCAGAGCAGCTCGATCCCCGACCACACCAGCAGGTCCCGGCCGCAGGCGTGCAGCACGCGGGAGAAGTGCTCGAAGTCCTTGGTGGTCTCCTTGATGCCGACGACGTTGTCGAAGTCGTGGAAGAGCCGCCGGACGGTCTCGGGGGAGACGTCCACGGCGGTGCGCGACGGCACGTTGTAGATGACCAGCGGCAGATCGGGGAACTCCCGGGCCACGGTGGCATACCACTTGTAGAGCGCCTCCTGCGTGGGGCGCGCGTAGTACGGGGTGATGACCAGCGCGGCGTCCGCGCCCAGGTCCCGCGCCGCCGCGGTGAGCTCCAGAGTCTCCTCCAGCTTGTGCGAGCCGGTCCCGGGCAGGAAGGGGGCCCGGTCGGCGATCTCCGCGGCGGCGGTGCGCATCGCGGCGATGCGCTCGGCGACCGACTGGGCGCTCGGCTCTCCGGTCGAGCCGCCGAGCGAGATGCCGTGCGATCCGGACTCCAGCTGCCAGCGGACCAGCGCCCTGAGACTGTCGTGGTCCACTGCGCCGTCGTCGGTGAACGGGGTGACCACCGGGGCGATGGACCCCCGGATCTCGGA
>NZ_QCYJ01000177.1 GCF_003123685.1 Nocardia aurea | reverse complement strand
TCGCAGATCAGGTGGACCTCGAGCTCGGCCGGGACCTCCTTATCCACCTTGATCAAGAATTTCTTGAACTCTACCGCGCGATGCCTGCGGTGCAGGGCGCCGATCACCTTGCCCGAGATCACGTCAAGAGCCGCGAACAACGTGGTAGTGCCGGCCCGGACATAGTCATGGGTGGCCCGCTCAGGCACGCCGGGCATCATCGGCAGCACCGGCTGAGATCGATCCAACGCCTGGATCTGCGACTTCTCATCCACGCACAAGACCAGCGCCCGCTCCGGCGGATCCAGGTACAGGCCGACTACGTCATGCACCTTCTCCACCAACAACGGATCGGCTGACAGCTTGAACGTCGCCGACCGATGCGGCTGCAGGCCGAAGGCCCGCCAGACGCGCGACACCGTCGACTGCGACAGGCCCACCTGCTTGGCCATGGACCGCGTCGACCAGTGCGTGGCGTTGGCGGGCTTGGTCTCCAAGGTGCGCGCGACCACCTCCGCCACCTGCTCATCACTCACCGTCCGCGGCCGGGCCCGGACGCGGCTCGTCGGCCAAGCCCGCCAGCCGGGCCCCAGGAAGCGCCGACGCCACTTCGAGACCGTCTCGCGCGATACCCCGACCTCCTCCGCCCACCACCTTGGTGGACACGGGCAAGCAGTCCTCGCCGATCGCATCACACGCCAAAATCAGCCTGGCCCGCAGGCTCATGATCGCCATGTAGACGCACTTGAGCGCGGCCTGCTCGTTCGGAAAGTGCCCGCGGGCCTTGACCGCCCTCCTGATACGGGCGTTGACCGACTCGATCGCGTTGGTCGAGCAGATCACCCGGCGGATCTCGGTGTCGAAGTTGAGGAAGGGCACGAACTCGGCCCAGGCGTCCTCCCACAACTTCACGATCGCCGGATACTTGCCGCCCCAGACCTCGGCGAACTCGTAGAACCGCTCGACCGCGGCCGCCTCGGTCGGCGCGGTGTAGACCGGCTTGAGCGCCTTGGCGATGGCATCCCAGTGCTGGCGGGCGGCATACCGGAACGAGGCACGCAGCAGGTGCACCACGCACGTCTGCACGACCGCCTGCGGCCAGACCTGCTCGATGGCCTGCGGCAGCCCCTTCAGGCCGTCGCAGACCACCATCAGCGCATCAGCCACGCCGCGATTCTTCAGCTCGGTCAGCACATGCAGCCAGAACTTCGCACCCTCACCGCCGTCGCCGGCCCACAAGCCGAGAATGTCGCGCTCGCCATCGACGGTGACCGCCATCGCCACATAGATCGGCCGGTTGGCGACCTGACCGTCGCGCAGCTTCACATGGATGGCATCGATGAAGACCACCGGATATACCGGATCCAGCGGCCGGTTCTGCCACTCGGCCATCCCGTCCAGCACCTTGTCGGTGATGGTAGAGATGGTCTGCCTGGACACCTCGGCGCCGTAGACCTCGGCCAGATGGGCGGAGATCTCACCGGTGGTCAGGCCCTTGGCGGCCAGAGAGATGACCATCTCATCGACACCGCACAGCCGCCGCTGCCGCTTGCGCACGATCTTCGGCTCGAAGCTGCCGTCCCGATCTCGCGGCACGCTGATCTCGACAGGCCCGACGTCGGTGACGACCGTCTTGGAGCGGGCGCCGTTGCGACTGTTGGTCGTCTCGTCGCCGGAGCGTTGGTGCTTGTCGTAGCCGAGATGGTCGGTGATCTCCCCCTCCAGCGCGGACTCCAGCACGAGTTTGGTCAGCCGGCCCAGCAGCCCGTTCTCGCCGACCAGCTCCACGCCCTCGGCGCGGGCCTGGTCGACCAGCCGGGCCACCAGCTCCCGATCCGACTTCTTGGCTGTGCTGCCCTTGGCTTGCTTACGTGCCACGCCGGCGTCCTCCAGGTCGATCTCCGTCGGTGCCTGGATCACAGTACTCATCAGGTGCGTTCTCCTTGATCAGGAGTTACACCAGTGACCGTACAGTCCCGGCAGGACGCGGCGTCCCCGGTGAGTGCGAGGCTCGCCGGAGACGCGGGGGGCGCGGCGGCCGCGGCGGGTCAGGAGCCGCCCCCGATGACAGTGAGTCTCATTGATACCTCAAGGTGGGAGCGCCCCCAGGCTCTCTCTTGGGGGCGCGGTCACGTTCAGGAGAGCTGGGTGAGCTTCCACCAGTTGATGTCGAACCCGCCGGTCACTGCGTAGAGACCGAACTGGTGGGTTCCGGCAGGCAGTTGCACCTCACGGGAGATCGTGCGGTAGCTGGTGAAGCCTCCGGTGTTGGGCACGGTCACGTTCCCCAATGGGGTGGCCCCCTCGTTGATGTCGAGCGAGATTCGCCCGTTGCCGTTTGGCGACGCGACCCGGTACTCGACCAGGTAGCGTCCGGCTTTCGGGATGGCGACGTTCTGGAAGGCGATCCAGTCTGAGCTGTCGATCCCGGTGACCGTCCTGCTGCCCCCGGTGTCGGAGCTGGGCTTCGTCGTCACGCCGTTCACGGCCGAGTAGTCCTCGGCCTGGAGGGTCCGCGTGTGACAGCCGCCGGAGGCGAGCTCACAGATCTCCGCACGGTTGGTTGAGACCTTCAGGTCGTCGTACCAGATGTAGGAGTCGTTCGTGGGCGCGAACGTCGGGCGGTCGCCGCCGTGGAAGGACGAGAAGTACGCCCGGTCGACGAGGTCGGAGTTGCGCACGAACCTCAGGTTCCTGATCGTGGCCGCCTGGACGCCGTTGTACCAGATGTCGATCTCGCCGTCGGGGTTGGCGTTGCTCCCCGTGACGGTGTTGACCTTGAGCCGCTGGACGACTTTGACCCACTTACCGCGTGGCCAGTACAGCAGGTGGCCACTGGCGTCCTTGAGGTCTACGAAGTCGCCGAACTGGCCCTCGTGGCCCATGTGGTAGTAGTAGATCGCCGCCTTGCCGCCCGAGCGCCAGATCATGCGCGAGCTGAAGCCGTTGTATCCGTCGCACACCTGGCCGCCGGAGCAGGACTTGCCGCCCGCCAGGCCGATGCCGACCTTGCCGGCGAACTCGGTGGTGCCCCAGCTGAAGTCGCCGCTGAAGCGCACCCAGTACGACAGGTAGTACTCACGGCCGGGGGTCAGCCGCAGCGGCGCCTGGGCGCCGGAGTCGGCCGGGCCGATCTTTCCTTTCGGGTAGAAGACGCGCAGCGACTGGCCGCCCGTGTGGTGGAAGTTGTAGCCGTCGATCCAGCTCCTGGTGCTCATGCCCTGCTCCCAGGGCGCGGACCAGCCGTCCTGGGCCCACTGGCTCAGGTCGTAGGCGCTTCCCCGCGCGGGACGTTCGAAGGTGTTGACGCGAGGGTCGGCGTGGGCCGCACCGGCGGTGCCGCCGATGAAGGTCAGGAGAAGAGTCACGAAGAGGACTGTCTTTCTCACAGAGTCACTCCAGTCTTGAAACAGTGGGGGGCTTTGGCTTAGTCAGGAGTGTCCGTCACCTCCTTCGCCGTCGGCCGGACGAGGTCGAGAACGAGCGTGTGCCCCCAGTCGTGCTCGTGAGCCTGGGTGAAGCCGAGTGCATCGTAGAAGGCGATGGCCCGCCGGTTTCCCGCGGCCACACCGAGGTGCGCTCCCGGCACGCCGCGCTCGCGCAGCGCGGCGCACAGCGCCTCCATCAGCCGCCGCCCCCACCCGCGGCCCTGCAGGCGGTCGGCGAGCTTGATGTGCAGCTGGGCCGGGTGGGTGGCGAACCAGGGGCGCGGCGCGCCCGGCGTCGCGTGGATGTCCTCGATGAGCACGTGGTCCCGGGTGCCGTCGCCCGGGTCGGCCCGGCGCGGGTACTGCTCGCGTAGGACCGGCCACCAGTGCTCGTCGAGCCACTGCCGGAACCGCAGTGTGTCGGCGGTCGCGACGACGTACCCGCCGACACCCCGCTCGTCGGCGACGACGAACGCCAGGCCCGGGTCGGCGACCGCGTACGGACCGGCGTAGACGTGACCGGGCAGGTCGCCGTTGTGGAAGCGGGCCGGCCGCGCGCCACCCACCGCGTCGACGAGCAGGCAGACCCGGTAGATCCCGGCGAGGTCCGCCGGATGGTAGGGCCGCAGATACGTGGACATGCGCTCGTCGCCTTTCCTGCGCCGGTTCAAGCGATCGTGAAGGTCACGGTGATGACGTCGCCCCGGCGGGATACGGAGTCCGCGGGCTTCCCGTTGAGGTGGACGGACGTGATCCCGGGCGCGTAGACCGACATCGTCACCGGGCCCGGCGCCGTCGCCGCTCCGGCCCGCGTCCGGTCGGCCGTGCGGTGCACCGACAGGCGCAGCCCGCCGCCGTCGTAGACCGCCGAGACGTTCTCCAGCACCTTCGGCTTCGCACCATCGGTGATCTTGATCCACTCGCGCCCGTCGACCGTCACCGCCGACCGGTGCAGCAGGTCGACGCTGACCGGGGCCGACGACGAGCCCTGCCGCCGGACCAGGGCGTACCCCTCACCGTCGACGAGCAGGTCGTCGCGGCGATCCCCCGCCAGGTCGACCCGGACGTGCCCGTCGGCGACACGCCGCACGCCCGTCACAGCGCTCTCCTCCGAGCGCGAGCGGGTCTCGATGAGCGTGGTGAACCTGGCGCTCCGCACACCCACGCGCCGCGCCAGCAGGAACGGGATCCGCTCGCCGGTGGTGGCCACCCCCGGGCCGCTGGCGTGCAGCACGGTCGTGGCCGACGGCTCCACCGCGCGCAGCGACAGCACCGAGGCCGGCGCCGTCCAGTGCGCCTCCCACGCTCCGTCCGCGGCCTGCCCCTGGGCGACGGCCTTCAGATGGCGGAAGCCGAAGTCGGCGTCGCCCGGGTCGAGCACGCAGTCCGTCCCGCAGGCGGGGTGCCCATCTGCGGCCTCCGCACCTCCAGGGCGCCCATCCCGTGCCAGGACTGGTCGTACCGGTGCGCGGAGGAGCCCTGGGCGTCGGCGACATCGAGGGTGTACTCGTCCGTCATCAGCTCGGCCCGGCGCAGCGACACGTCGGCCATGGCCGAAACACTCGCGTAGGGCTTCTCCGCGACGGCGTCGACCACCCGCAGCCGCGGGGTCGTGCCGAAGAAGGCCAGCTTCCCGTGGGCGTCGCGGTCCTGGCTGCGTCCGTCGACGACCACGGTGTTGTGCGAGACGGACTCGCGGTACCAGTTCTCCGTGAGGTCCCTGTTGCTCGCGCCGTACACCTGGCCGAGGTCGGTGGACTGCAGCCCTCCACCGCCGACGACGTCGAGGTGCAGCTTGTCGGCGTGGCCGTGCACCCCGCCGGGGATGCCGTGATCCAGCCGGACGGCGTTCGCCTGGAACGGATCGACCGCCGAGCCGAACCGCAGCGACACGTCGTCGAAGAACGCGACGCCGGCGGCCTTGACCACGGCGAGCCCGATGCGGGCGGCCACGGCGTCCTTCGGGACGTCGGCGTCCACGGACTGCGGCGTCCAGCCCGCCGCGCCCCGGAACGTCGCGGCCCTGGGCGTCGTCGTGGTCCCGTCCGCGCGGACGAAGGACAGCTCGACCCTCCCGCTCCCGCCGCCGACCGGCAGGAGGGCGACAGCCCTCGTCATGGCCGCCAGCCGGACCGATCCGATGTTGCCGCCGGTGAGCGGGACGTCCGTCGTCCAGGAGTTGCGGCCGGTCGGCGAGCCCGGCACCATGGCGGCGGCCGAGCCGCGGTAGGCGAGGGGTGAAAGGACCGCCCGCCCTTCCTGCCGCCACTTCAGCGTCCCGCTCTCGAACCCGCCGTTGCCGACGAGATCGTCCACCCACAGGTCGAGGTCGTCGGCCTGGAGCGTGCCGCGCGCCCCGTCCACCTCGATGCCCAGCCGTACCGCGCGGGCAGCCGGCGGGACGTCCAGGCTCAGCTCACGCGCCGACCAGGCGGAGGTTCCCGACAGCTTGATCGCGTCGCCGCCGACGTCACGGCCCGCGCCGTCGAGGAAGGTCGCCACCACGCGGCCGCCTCCCGCGTAGGAGGTCTCCAGCCCGGCCGTCCGCACCATGGCCGACAGGCGCAGCCGCCGGTGCCTGCGACCGTCGAACGCGATCTTCTGGGAGGCTCCGCGCCGGCGCTCCCGCGTGCCCTCCACCGACAGCGCCCGCTCGCCGCTGAACGCCTCCCCGGCCCAGGCCGCGCCGTCGAGCGTCCAGAAGGACGGGCCGTCGCCGCCGCTGAGCGCCGCTTCCTCGAAGCCCCCGTTCGGGGCGAGGTTGGCGGGACCGCCACCGCGCAGGACGGTCTCGCCGAGCCCCCGGAAGGTCACGCTGTCCGGGCGTGCCCCGGTGCCGCGCGGGACGGAGTCGGCGCCGTAGCGCAGGGCCCAGCGGTCCTGCCGGGGCAGGCCCATGTTGTGGTAGGCGAGCCCCAGCCCGGCGGCGAAGTCCGGATCGCGGTACTCGGCGTAGGCCCATTCGGCGAACATGGTGAGGTTCGGCCCGAACCTGCGTCCCCACGTGCCGCCGTCGCCCGCGACCGGGACGGTCATGTCCGGGTACAGGTACGGCAGCAGCGCGAAGTGCATGGAGCGGAACCGGGAATCGTCGGTGTAGTCCTTGCCCTCGCTCATCCCGTCCGGCAGGTTCCGGGCCGCGATGGCGAGGTGTGTGAGCGCCTGCATGGCGTACAGGTGGTAGCTGGCCGAACCCTCCCACCACCAGCCGGCGCCGACGACCGCCTTGTCGAGCAGGAACTCGGCACCGCCCGCCGGGTCGTGCAGCGCGTACCGGCGCAGGGCCGCATCGTCGATGGCCGCTCCGACGCCGTAGACGGCGGCGACCGTCCACGCCTGGAAGTTGCCGATCGACATCGGGGTGGAGATCAGCATCTCGGCGAGCGGGCGCAGCAGGTTGCCCTCGATGTTCACCCTGTCGGCCGCGGAGAGGGTCTCGCGGACCAGGTCGTAGGCGTCGATCAGGCCGATGGCGGCGACCGCCTCGTCGAGCGACTGGTAGTGGACCCGGCCGTACAGGCCGTTCAGCGGGACGGACATGAACCGGTCGGCGTAGTGGACGAGGATGTCGCGGGCCTTGGCGGCGTACTTCTCACGGCCGGGGTCGGACTCGGGCACCAGCCGGTAGGTGAGCGCGAGGTCCGAGGCGCCCTGGGCGGCGTTGTTGTGCCAGATCTCCGTCCAGGCGCTGTCGTACGGCTCGCCGCTGTAGGACTTGCCGTCGAGCGGGCAGCGGTGGCTCGTGGGCGTGGCGTAGTCGAACTCGAGCATCGTGTTGGTGCCCGGGCACTTGAAGTTGCCGCTCCAGCCGCCGTGGTGGACCGTCTTGTCCAGCGGCCGGCCGAGCCACGCGTCGGCCTCGGCCTTGACGACCGTGGCGAACGCCGACCTGGCCCAGGGCTGCCCGGCGATCCGCTCGCGCAGCGCCTTGAGCTGCGCGGGGGTGTTGTAGACGTGTGGCTCCTTCGGTCCGCCGGAGACCGCCGCGACGCGGGTGGTGAGGGCCGCCGGCTGGGCGAGGGCGGCATCGCCGCTCGGCGTCGCGGTCAGGACGACCGTGCGCTCGGTGTCCACGGCCTGGCCGTCCGGGACGGTCGTGGTCACGGCGACGGTCGCGGACTCGCCCGGCTTGAGCTCCGGCGTCACGGGCGGCGTCACCGTGGCGGTGAACGGGGCCAGCGTGGAGTCGTCCAGGGACAGCTTGAGGCTGTCCGCGACCGTGCGCCGGTTCGTCACGGTCACCAGGTGCGTGGAGGTGGCCCCGGCGGTGGCCCGCCTGGTGAGGGTGCCGGGACTGATCCAGGGTGATTCGGGGGTGACACGGACGTCGTCGACCCACATCGTGCCGGTCGAGGTCTGGACGAACGGGATGATCTGCAGCCGGGTCGTCAGGGGCGGCAGCCGGAACGTCCCGGAGACCGTCGTCCAGTCCGTCGTCCCGGTGAGGATTCCGCCGAGCACGCCCGAGCCGGTGTAGACCGTCGTGTTCTCGGCGTTGATGTAGGAGAAGCTCAGGGCCACCCGCGCGGCGGCCGGGTAGTCCGCATAGCTGGCCAGCGTGATCTTGTCGAGCTTCACCTTCGCGGAGACGTGCGCGACCGGCCACTGCGCCGCGTTGAGCGGCACGGTGACGAATCCGCCGATCTTCTTGGTGGCCGAGCCGGTGATCCGCATCGACCGGCCGCCGTGGGCGGCGACGCCGGCGTCGATCTCGTAGGGCGAGCTCTGCCACGGGGTGCACCAGGCGGGTGCCGGGCAGGTCTCGGTCGAGGGCGTCGCCAGTTCGAGGCTGGGGTTGGGCACGAGGTTCACCCACGTTTCGGGGGTGAGGGACAGGCTGTCGAACCAGGCCGTGCCCCTGGCGCGGTCGAGGGCGACGCTGACGAAGGCGGAGACCGTGCCGGCGGGCACCGGGTAGACCTGGTCCAGCCTGGTCCAGTCCCGCGTACCGGTGAGGTTGACCCCCTTCCAGGTGCGCTTGCCGGTGGCGTCCACGAAGGCGAGGGAGACCTTCGCGGTGTTGTCCGCGGTCGCGCCCTGCTCCACCGACTCCAGGCGGACCGCGCCGGAGAGTTTGACCGACGCGATCTGGCGCGCGTCGAGGCCGGACGCCGCCGCGGTGGAGCCCGCCCAGCTCGCGCCGGTCTGGGACGCCACCTTCAGGGACCTGGTGCCGCTGTCGGCCGTCTCGTCGCTCCAGCCCGCGTCGCCGGACGGCGTCCACGAGGCCGGGGCCGTCGTCCCGGACTCGAACCCGCCGTTGCGGAGCAGCTGGATCGCGCCCGGGGTGTCGGCGGAGGCGGCGGCGGAGGGGGCGGCGGATCCGGCGGCGGAGGCGGGCGGGACGAGCACGCCGCCCGCCGCGACGGCCAAGCCCGCGAAGACGGATGTGACGCGGATGAGCCACCGCGTCCCGGTCCTACTGATCATGGGTGTTCCCGTGTGCTAGGAGCCGAGCCACGCGGCTGAGCGCCGCGTGACGTACTCGTCGTCGGTGAGCTGGGGGTAGGCGGAGATCACCCGGTCGAGCTCGGCCGCCTGGCCGGGAGAGAGCGACTCCCCGGGGTCGAGAAGCCGCACCTCGTCGAGCAGGCCCTGGCGGCGCAGCACCTCATGGATGCCGGCCACCGAACCCGCGAAATCGTTGGCCACGTCGAAGACGGCGCCGTTCGCGTCGGTCAGCTGGGCCGCGAGAGTGAGCAGTTCCCTGTCGACGCGTCCCGCCCGCACCGCCTCGTGCGCGCGTTCCAGGAGCCGCACCGCGCACCTGGTCCAGATCGCGCACTGGCCGAGCAGTCCGCCGACGATGCGGGTGCTGACCCGCTCGCCGCGCACGTCGAAGACGTACTCGGTGAGCAGGTCGACGAGGATGTTGTCGTCGTTGCCGGTGTAGAGGGCGATCTCGGCGGCCCGGCCGGATTCGCAGACGGCCCGGACCACGTCCAGCGTGCGGTAGCGGTCGAACGGCGCGATCTTCACCGCGCGCAGGGCGGGCAGCTCGGCCGCCTCCCGCCAGAAGCGCGCGCCGAGCTGCCGGCCGCCCACCGCGGGCTGGAGGTAGAAGCCGCACAGCGGCAGCACCTCGCCGATCGCCGCCAGGTGCTGGACGAGCCGCCGATCGGTCAGCCGGTCCAGGCCGCGCAGGATGACCATGGCGAGGTCGTAGCCCAGCTCGGCAGCGGCCTCGGCCTCGGCCACGGCCAGTGCCGTGTCGCCCATGACCCCGGCGACCAGCACGGGCGGGCGGCCGGGCGCCTCGCGGGAGGTCTCGGCGGCGAGCTGGAGGACGGGCCGCAGGAGCCCGGCGTCGCGCAGGCCGAACTGGGTGGTGTGGACGCCAACGGCCAGGCCGCCCGCGCCCGCGTCGAGGTAGTAGCGGGTCAGCGCTCGCTGGCGGCGTTCGTCCAGCCGGCCGTCGGCGGTGATGACGAGCGGGTGGGCGGGGATGATGACGCCTTCGAGCAGGGTGCGTTCGGCCTGGGGGGAGAGTGTCGCGGCCATCAGAACAGTCCTTGTCGTTCCTGGAAGTGGGTGTCCTTGCCGTGCTCGGCGCCCCCGGAGAGCACCCACCGGGCGGTTTCGTCGAGGAGCCGGTCCAGCGGCACCGCCGGGTAGCCGAAGAGGGCGGCGGAACGGGCGGCGTTGGACAGCAGCGCGGTGGGTTCCTCGCTCCCGGTGAAGACGGGCTCCGCGCCGAGCCGGGCGGCGAGCTGTTCGGTCAGCCACCGCACCGAGGCCGTCTCCGGCCCGGCCATGTTGAGCAGCAGCGGCGGGGCGGAGCAGTGCTCGAACAGGCGGAGGGTCATGGCGTTGACGTCGCCCTGCCAGATGACGTTGACGCTGCCCGTCGTGAGGTCCACCGGCTCGCCCCGGTGGACGGCTCTGGCCAGTTCGAGCAGCACCCCGTATCTCAGCTCGACAGCGTAGTTCAGCCGGATGATCGCGGTCGGCGTGCCCTGGGAGCGGGAGAAGTGTTCGAGGATGCGCTCCCGCCCGAGGCAGGACTGCGCGTACTCGCCCACGGGGGCCGGGGGCGTCGTCTCGTCGGCTCCGCCGCTGACGACGGGGACCAGCGGATAGACGTTCCCGGTGGAGAACGCGACGACGCGCGCGTCGCGGAAGCGCTTCATCACCTTGCCGGGCAGGTACGCGTTCAGCGCCCAGGTGTCGTGCTCCGAGCCGTGTGTGCCGAACTTGCGGCCCGCGAGGTGGACGACGCGCGGCGCGTCGGGCAGCCGGGCCAGGTCGCCGTCGTCGAGCAGGTCGGCCTGGACGAGTTCGACTCCGGCTTCCTTGAGCGGGTCGAGCCGGCCGGACCGCAGGTC
>NZ_QCYJ01000062.1 GCF_003123685.1 Nocardia aurea | reverse complement strand
CACCCACTTCGGCGGCGGTCCCGCGGAGGCCCTGGCCGGGCTCCCGGCCGGGGTCCCGGCCGCTCCCCTGGCCGCGACGGCCTCCACCACGCCGCAGGTCTACCCGGTCTATCCGGGCCCGAGCGACAAGCCCTCACCGAGCTGGGGGCCGGAGATGTCACCAAAACGCTGGCAATGATCATCGCTGGCCGGGTAGGTCCATGACATGACGACTTCCCGAACGGCGCCCCCCACGGTCACCCCGGGGCGGCGCCGCAGGTGGCGATATGTCGCGGGCGTCCTGGTGCTCGCGGTGCTGCTCGTGGTGGGCGGGCGGCTGGCGTGGAGCTGGCTCGATCCGCTCGGCGAGCAGCCCATCGACCGCAGCCAGCCCGTGCTCTTGCAGTCGATCAAGGACCTGAGCCGGTTCGAGGCGGCGACGGGCAACTTCCAGGTCGTCGTCGACCTGGAGAAGGACGCCAACTTCCTGCCCGACGCCGTCAAGGGCACCCGCACCCTGTTCGTGGGCGCCGGCTCGGTGGACGCCTACGTCGACTTCTCGGCGCTGGCCGCCGGCGCCGTGACGGTCAACGCCGACCGCACCGAGGTCACCGTCCGCCTGCCGCGCGCGCAGCTCGAGAAGCCGAACCTCGACAACCGGCGCTCCTACGTCTTCGCGCAGCAGCGCGGGCTGCTCGACCGGGTGTCCGACTTCCTGTCGTCCTCTCCGGGGGACCAGCGGGAGCTGTACGTGCTCGCGGAGAAGAAGATCGCCGAGGCGGCCACCTCCAGCGACCTGCGGTCCAGGGCCGACGCCAACACCAAGGCCATGCTGGAAGGGCTGCTGAAGTCGCTCGGGTTCACGAAGGTGACGGTGAAGTTCGCCGACGAGCCCTGACCCTCCGGCGCCGCCGGTGCGCGCGGTGGCGGCCAGGCCGATCTCGATCGGCTCGGTCATGGAAGAGGAGAGCTCCGGTCACAGCCCCCGGACGGGCACGCCGGTTAGCGTCATCCCACGCCCGCTCTCGTCCGCCCGCCTGCCCTCTCCGGCACCCCTTCGTCGGCACCCCAACGGCACCCCAACGGCGTCGTGCCGACGCCTTCCGTCGGTGTCCTCCGTCGGCGCGGAGTGGTGCGGCCGCGCGGTCGTCGGGCGGAGGCTCCGACGGCAGGGGAGGATCAGATGCACACAGATCAGGATGTCCGGCGAAGCGGGACGGGCGAGGTGCCCGCCGGGGGGCCACCAGCGGGCCGAGCTGGGTGGCGCTGGGCCTGGCTGGCGGCGGGGACACTGCTGTGGCTCCTCGCCGTCCACGGCCGCTTCGACGTCGCGGTGGCGGCCTGGCTGTCCCCCGTCTTCCTCCTGAGGTTCGCCCGGACCGGCCCGGCCCTCAACGGCCTGCTGATGGTGTGGGCGGCGTCCGCTCTTGCGGGGATGTTCTGGATGGTCGAGACCGCCATACCGATGACGGCGATCACCGTGCTGGGGGTCATCGCGCTGGGCACCCTGACCGTCGTGCCGTACGTCGTGGACCGGCTCGTCACACCGGCGGCGGGCACGGCCACGGCCCTGCTGCTGTTCCCCGCGGCGCTGGCGGCCTGCGAGTTCCTCATGACGGTCATCAGCCCGTTCGGCACCGCGTTCGGCGTGCCGGCCGCGACGCAGCATGACAACCTGGCCCTGCTCCAGGTCGTGTCGGTGACCGGTCCCTACGGCGTGGGCTTCCTCATCGGCTGGTTCGCCACGGTGGCGAACCACGTCTGGGAGAGCAGGGTCTGGGAGAACAGGACCCGGGAGAACAGGGTCTGGGAGAACCGGCGCAGGGCGCGCACCGTGGTGGGCTCCTTCTCCGCCGTGCTCCTGCTCCTGCTGCTGGCGGGCGGGGCGCGGCTCGCGTTCTTCGCGCCGGACGGCGACACCGTACGGGCCGCGGGCATCAGCCCGGACACCTCGGTCACCCGGGAGCTGCGCGGCGTGATCGGCGAGGACTCCACCCCCCAGAAGGTGGCGGGACAGGACCAGGCGGCCGTGAGGGCCGCCTTCGGCAAGGTCAACGCCAACCTGCTGGCCCGGACGCGGGAGGCGGCGCAGGCGGGCGCGGAGATCGTGATGTGGTCCGAGCAGGCGGCCGGAGTCCTGGCCGCCGACGAGCGGGCCTTCCTGAGCCAGGTGGCCGCCGTCGCCCGCGAGAACGGCGTCTACCTCCAGGCCGCCGTGTCCCTCTTACTGCCGCAGGCCCCGTACGCCGCCAACCACACGTACATGTTCGACCCCACCGGCAGGCAGGTCTGGGTCTACGACAAGGCCCACCCCATCCCCGGGCTGGAGGCGTACCCACCCGGCGACGGCGTGGTGCCCGTCACCCCGACGCCCTACGGGCGGCTGGCCACGGTGATCTGCTTCGACGCCGACTTCCCGGAGTTGATGCGCGTGGACGCGGACATCATGATCGTGCCCGCCCGTGACTGGGCGGAGATCGGCCCGGTGCACAGCCAGAAGGCGAACCTGCGCTCGATCGAGAACGGGTACGCGATGATCCGGCAGGGCGAGTTCGGCGTGTCGGGGGCCTTCGACCCGCAGGGCCGGGTCCTCGCCGCGCACGACTACGGGGGCGCGGACCGGCACGTGGTGTTCTCCGACGTGCCCACGCGCGGAACCACCACCGTCTACCGCGTGGTCGGCGACGCCTTCGCCTGGCTGTGCCTGGCCGGCACGGCCGCCGCGATCGTCGTCTCGGTCCACCGGCGGCGCTCCCGCCGCGGCGACTCCCGGCGGGCCGGGTAGGCCGCTTATCCGCCAGCGGCGAGTCCGATGACGCGCCGCTGGTGCGCCCGGCTCAGCCCCTCACCGTGAGGGCGTGCCGGTCGCGGTACTCGCCCGGTGGGCTGCCGACCCAGCGCGTGAAGGCACGCCGGAACGCGCTGGGCTCGGAGAACCCGAGCCGGTGGGAGATCTCGTCGATGGACTCCCTGCCGCGCTGCAGGCTGGCGACGGCGATGTCGCGGAGGAGCTCCTCCCGGATCTCGTGGAACGTGGTGCCCTCCTGCCGCAGGAGGCGGCGCATGTGCTGGGCGCTGATCGACAGCCGGGCGGCCACGTCGTCGGCGCGCGCCCAGTTGCTCATGTCGCCGCGTTCGAGGACATTGCGCACCCGGTCGGCGGTCGTCGTGCCGTAGTCGCGCTGGTGGATCAGATCGGTCGGCGACCGGCGGAGGTAGTGCAGCAGTTCCCGCTCCTCCCGCACGACGGGGGCGGCGAGATGGCGGGCGTCGAAGGAGATCGACGCCACGGGAGCGTCGAAGGACGGCGTCCTGCCGAAGATCGGCGCGTATTCGGCGCTGTAGTGGGGCTCGGGGAAGGGCAGCTCCAGCCCCGAGATCGGGATCCGCTGCGCGACGAGCCACGCCGGGAACCGGTGCACGAGGGCGAGCATGATCTCGGTGGCGAGCGGCCGTACTTCGACGGCCGGCTCGGCGGCTATCTCGATCCGGCAACCGGAGCCGTCCACGACGAGACGGCTGCGCGTGTAGCCGGTGGTGATCGACGCGAACTCGACCAGGCGCCCGAGCGCGGTCCGCAGGTCCGGCGCGTGGATCAGCCCGAGCGAGATCATCCGGAACGTGCCCGGGGGGACCGGCCGCGGCCCGAGCCGGAGCAGCTCGTCGCCGGTGAGCCGCCACAGGACCCGCATCACCCTGATCGTCTGCTCGCAGCTGACGTGGGAGGCGTTCGGCCGTGTCAGGGCGGGCCACAGCGATGGGTCGCGCAGCGCGCGACGGACGTCGATCCCGGCTGTCTCGGTGGAGGCGATGGCCGCGCGGAGGAACTGGACCGCAACGCCGTTCGTGGACATAGCACACTTCCCTTGCCGTGCCGCCGACGGTAGCAGACGCCCGCGACGCCGCCCAAGGCGCGAGCACTTCGGTCACGCATCCTGCGAGGTTGGGTCGTCCAGCTGGAGAGGCCCCCCGAATTAGATTCTCCGCACAGCCCCGATCCACCCGGTATGAAACAGAGGAACGAGCATGGGCGCACCGTCGGAGACGAGAATCCCGCCGCTGCACGCACTGAGGGTGCTCGTGCGGGCGGGGGTGCTGAACCCGTGGAAGCCTGGCCGGCTGCTGCGGCTCAAGCGCGATGCCGACCGGTGGGGTCCGATGCCCGCCGCGATCAAGGCCGCCGTCGCCGACGACCCCGACCGCGTCGGTCTCGTGGACGACCTCGGCGAGATGACCTACCGCGAGCTGGACACGCGCACGGACGCGATCGCCGCCGCCTGGTCGGCGAGAGGGATCGGGCCGGAGGCCGTCATCGGGCTGATGGGCCGCAACAACCGCGCCGCCGTCGAGACCGTCCTCGCCGCGGCCAAGCTCGGCGCGACGCTGGTCATGCTCAACTCCGGCTTCGGCGGGCCGCAGCTCCGGGAGGTGGTCGCCCGCGAGGGCGTCACGGTGCTGGTCCACGACGCCGAGTTCGCCGGTCTGGTCCCGGGGCTCCACGGCCTGGCGCTGTACGAGGGGCTCCGGGCGGGTGACGGCGCCGCGACCGCCACGACGCTGGACGAGCTCGTGGCCGAAGGAAGGGGCGCGAGCCCGCCGGAGCCGGCCCAGCCTGGAGCGATCATCCTGCTCACCGCGGGGACGACGGGCCTGCCCAAGGGCGCTCCGCGCAGGGTGAGGTCCACCGACGGGGTCGTCCAGTTGCTGGACCGGATCCCGCTCCGGGTCCGCGAGAGCACGTACGTGGCCGTCCCGCTGTTCCACGCGATCGGCCTGTTCCACATGATGACGGCCTTCAGCTTCGGCTCACGGGTGGTCCTGAGCAACCGGTTCGACGCGCGGCACGCCCTGGAGCTCATGGAGCGGCACCGGTGCACGGCCGTCGTCGCCGTGCCGACGATGCTCAAGCGCATCCTCGACCTGGGCGAGGAGGAGATCAGGCGGCACGACCTGTCGGCGCTGCGGATCTTCTTCAGCGGCGGCTCCCTGCTGTCCGAGCGGCTCTCGGCGCGGGCCGCGGAGGTGCTGGGCGACGTGATGTACAACATGTACGGCTCGACCGAGGTCTCGGTGTGCACCGTCGCCACGCCGGAGGACCTCAGGATCTCCCCCGGTTCCGCCGGGAAGCCGCCCGTCGGCGTCGTCGTCCGCCTGCTCGACGCCGAGGACCGCGTCATCTCCGCGCCCGGCACGACCGGCGCGATCCACGTCGCCACGAGGCTCAGCTTCTCCGGCTACACCGACGGCGGGAACAAGCGGGTCGTGGACGGGATGATGTCCACCGGCGACGTCGGCCACTTCGACGCGCACGGCAATCTCTTCGTGGACGGCCGCGAGGACGACATGATCGTCTCCGGCGGCGAGAACGTCTACCCCCGCGAGGTCGAGGATCTCCTGCTCACCCGCGACGACGTCGCCGAGGTCTGCGTGTGCGGGGTGCCCGACGAGGAGTACGGGCAGCGGCTGGCAGCCCACGTCGTCCCGCGGCCGGGCGCGTCGCCGGCCGCCGAGGAGATCCGGGCGTTCGTGAAGGCGAACCTGGCCCGCCACAAGGTGCCGCGCGACGTCGTGTTCCATCCCCGCCTCCCCCGCAACGCGATGGGCAAGGTCCTTCGGTCGGAGCTGATATCCGACCCCAATGTCAGGAAAGGGTGAGACTTGTCCGAGCATCACTTCGACAGAGCCCGCGTCGGGCGCTGGAGCGACGAGATCACGTTCCCGGTGGACCGGGAGCGGACCGTCGCCTACGCCGAGGCGACCAACGACCCGATAGCCCGGCACCTGAAGGGAGCCGTCGCGCCGCCGGTCTTCGCGGTCGTGCCCGTCTTCACCGAACTGGCCGCGACCACGCTGGCCGCCGTCCCGGACGAGCTCACGATGCGCATCCTCCACGGCGAGCAGGACTTCCGGTTCCACCGGCCGATCGTGCCCGGCGAGACGCTGCGCTGCCGCGCCAGGGTGGCCGGGATCCACGGCAAGTCCTCCGGGGTCGTGGTGACCACGGTCGCGCAGACGCGGGACGAGCAGGGCGAGCCCGTCAACGAGCAGTACTTCGCCGCCTTCTTCCGGGGCGGCGCCTGGCCCCACGAGGTGGGCACGCCGCCCCCGCCGCACCGCTTCGACGAGGCCCTGCGTGAGCGGGCGCCCGACTTCACGGTGCGCCAGAGATTCGACGACGACCAGACCTTCCGGTACGCGGGCCCGTCGGGCGACACCATGCCGATCCACCTCGACGACGAGATCGCCAGGAGGGCGGGCCTGCCCGGCATCATCGTCCACGGCCTGTGCACCATGGCGTTCACCTCGCACGCGATCCTGTCGCGGGTGGCGCCGGAGGCCCCCGAGCGGCTCAGGCGCCTCGCCGTCCGGTTCAGCGCCCCGGCACGGCCCGGCCAGGCGATGACGACCTCGATCTGGCGGTCGGGAGCCCGGGACGGGCTCGACGGCTACGCCTTCGAGAGCACCGGCGACGAGGGCACCCCCTTGATCAAGGACGGCCTCGCCGAGGTCGCGCGTGCCTGAGCCACGGACCACAGGACCCAGGGAGAGGCCATGAGCAGCGGTAACAGGGTGTTCGTCGTCGGCGTCGGCATGACGAAGTTCGAGAAACCCGGTCGCCGGGCGAACTGGGACTACCCCGACATGGCTCGCGAGTCGGGAACGCTCGCGCTGCGCGACGCGGGCATCGGCTTCAAGCAGATCGACGAGGTCTACGTCGGCTATGTCTACGGCGACTCGACGGCCGGCCAGCGGGCGGTCTACGAGCTGGGCATGACGGGCGTCCCGATCGTCAACGTCAACAACAACTGCTCCACGGGCTCGACGGCGCTGTACCAGGCCGTGCGCGCCGTACGGGGCGGCCTGGCGGGCTGCGCGCTGGCCCTGGGCTTCGAGAAGATGCGCCCCGGCTCGCTGGGCAACGTCTTCGAGGACCGCGAGCAGCCGCTGGCGCGGCACACCCGGGCGCTCGCGGAGCTGGTGGAGCCGGCCTTCCCGATGACGGCGTGGATGTTCGGGGCCGCGGGCGTCGAGCACATGAAGGAGTACGGCTCCACGCCGGAGCACTTCGCCAGGATCGCCGAGAAGAACCACCGCCACTCCGTCGCCAACCCCTACGCCCAGTTCCAGGAGGAGTACCCGCTGGAGCGGATCCGGGCGGAGAAGATGATCTACGAGCCGATGCTGCTCACCCGCCCCCAGTGCTCGCCCACCTCCGACGGCTCCAGCGCGGTGGTCGTGGCGGGCGAGGACTTCGTCGACCGGCACGGCCTGGCCGGCCAGGCGGTCGAGGTCGTCGGGCAGGCGCTGGTCACCGACCTGCCCTCCACGTTCGAGTCGAGGACGGCACGGGACATCGTGGGCGCCGACATGAGCGCCGTCGCCGCGCGAGCCGTGTACGAGCAGGCCGGGCTCGGCCCCGGCGACGTCGACGTCATCGAGCTGCACGACTGCTTCTCGCCCAACGAGCTGCTCACCTACGAGGCCCTCGGGCTGGCGCCGGTCGGCGAGGGGCACACGCTCGTGGACGCGGGGGACACCACCTACGGAGGCAGGTGGGTGGTCAACCCGTCCGGCGGGCTCATCTCCAAGGGGCACCCGCTGGGCGCCACCGGGCTCGCCCAGTGCACCGAGCTCACCTGGCAACTGCGCGGCACCGCCGGCGCGAGACAGGTCGAGGGCGCCCGGGTCGCACTCCAGCACAACATCGGGCTCGGCGGGGCCGTGGTCGTGACCGCGTACCGGCCGGCCGAACGCTGACCCCATCCACCGAATCCACCAGAACAGGAGAGAGATGCCGATGAACGCCCTTGACGGCAAGGTCGCCATCATCACCGGCGCCGGCCGCGGGATCGGCCGGGCACACGCGCTGCGCTTCGCGGCCGAAGGAGCCGCCGTGGTCGTCAACGACCGCGGCACCGCCAACGACGGAAGCGGTGCCGACACCGGCCCCGCGCAGGACGTCGTGGAGGAGATCGTGGCGGCCGGCGGGCGCGCCGTGGCCAACACCGACGACATCTCGACGTGGGAGGGCGCGAGGAGGCTGGTCGGCCAGGCCGTCGAGGAGTTCGGCACGCTCGACGTCCTGGTGAACAACGCCGGCATCCTGCGCGACCGGTTCATCACGGGCATGGACGAGGGCGAGTGGGACGCCGTGATCGCGGTGCACCTCAAGGGCCACTTCGCGATGCTCAGGCACGCCGCCGACCACTGGAAGGCGCGGTCGAAGGCGGGCGTCGCGGTGCGGGCGTCGGTCGTCAACACCGCGTCGGCCTCGGGCACGTTCATGACGCTCCCGGGACAGGCCAACTACGGCTCGGCCAAGGCGGGCATCGCCGAGCTCACCCAGGTGGCCGCGGCCGAGCTCCAGCGGTACGGGGTGCGCGTCAACGCCATCGCGCCGGTCGCGCGCACCCGGCTGACCCTGGCGACCCCGGGCATGGGCGAGATGTTCGCCAAGGAGGTGCCGGACGGGGAGTTCGACACGCTCGCCCCGGAGAACGTCTCGCCCGTCGCGGTCTACCTCGCCGGCGACGCCTGCCCACTCACCGGCCGGGTGCTCGCGGTGCAGGGCGGCACGATCTCGGCCCTGGACAGGTGGCGGGTCGGCGAGACCGTCGAGACGGACGGGCCATGGGAGATCGACGACCTCCACAAGCGCCTCAGCGCGTGGGCGTAGGGGGCGTCGTGCGGCTCCACCGCTCACGCTGGATGGACGAGGAGCTCGACCTCCTCGCCGGCCTGGCCCGCGACTTCTTCCGCAAGGAGTGCCTCCCGCACGAGGAGCGCTGGGCCGGGCAGCAGCACGTGGACAGGGAGGTGTGGACCAAGGCCGGCGAGCTCGGCCTGCTGTGCGCGAGCATCCCGGCGCGGTACGGAGGCGGAGGCGGCACGTTCGCGCACGAGGCGGTCATCCTGGTCGAGCAGCATCGCGCGCTGGCCCCGAGCTGGGGCGGCCCGCTGCACAGCACAGTCGTCGCCCACTACGTCAACGCGTACGGCACCGAGGAGCAGCGGCACCGCTGGCTGCCCGGGATGGCGACCGCCGAGCTCGTCGGCGCCATCGCGATGACCGAGCCCGGCGCCGGCTCCGACCTGCGGGGCGTGCGCACGAGGGCGGTGCGCGACGGCGACGAGTACGTCATCACGGGTGCGAAGACGTTCATCTCGAACGGGCACCTGGCCGACTTCGTCATCGTCGTCGCCACGACCGACCCCGAAGCCGGCGCGCAGGGCATCTGCCTGTTCGGCGTCGAGACCGCCGGCCTGCCCGGGTTCCGGCGTGGCCGCAACCTCAACAAGATCGGCCAACACGGCCAGGACACCTGCGAGCTCTTCTTCGAGGAGGTGCGCGTTCCCGCCGCGAACCTGATCGGCGGGGTCGAGGGTCGCGGATTCGTCCAGCTCATGGAGCAGCTTCCGCAGGAACGCCTGTTCCTCGGGGTGATCGCGGCGGCGACCGTCGAGAAGGCGGTGCGGCTGGCGAGTGACTACGCCAAGGAGCGGACGGCGTTCGGCAAGCCGCTGATGGCCTTCCAGAACACGAGGTTCACGCTGGCCGAGTGCGACACGCTGGCGTCCGTCGCCTGGGCGTTCCTCGACGAGGCGATCGAGAGGCACCTCGCGGGCCGGCTCGACACCGTGGCGGCCTCGAAGGTGAAGTGGTGGCTCACCGAGCAGCAGTGCGCCGTCGTGGACCGGTGCCTGCAGGTGTTCGGCGGATACGGCTACATGGCCGAGTACCCGATCGCGCGACTCTACACCGACGCCCGGGTCCAGAAGATCTACGGGGGCACGAACGAGATCATGAAGGAGCTCATCGCGCGCTCCCTCTGACCGTCCCCGGCCCCGTCGCCGGTTGAAGACGCTGCTCAGCGGAAGGAAGTCAAACGCATGGGACCCCTGACCGGAGTCCGTGTCATCGAGATCGCGAGCCTCGCGCCCGCGCCGTTCGGCTGCATGCTGCTGGCCGACCTCGGCGCGGACGTGCTGCGCGTGGAGCGCCTGCGCGGCAGTCCCGGGTTCGCCCCGCCGCCCGGCCCGCTCGACCGCGGGCGGCGGAGCGTCGCGCTCGACCTGAAGACCCCGGACGGCGCGCGGGCCGTCCGCCGGCTGGCCCGCGACGCGGACGTGCTCGTGGAGGGCTTCCGGCCCGGGGTGGCCGAACGGCTCGGCATCGGCCCCGACGACCTGATGGCGGAGAACCCGCGGCTCGTCTACGGCCGGATGACCGGCTGGGGGCAGGAGGGGCCGCTCGCGCGGCGCGCCGGGCACGACATCAACTACATCGCCCTGGCCGGCGCGCTGGACCCCATCGGCCGCGCCGGCGAGCGCCCGCACGCGCCGCTCAACCTCCTCGGCGACTTCGCCGGCGGAGGAGCGTTCCTGGCCCTCGGGGTCGTCGCCGCGCTCTACGAGCGGGAGCGCTCGGGCCGGGGGCAGGTCGTGGACGCGGCCATGGTCGACGGGGCGTCCACGCTCATGTCGTTCCTGCACGGCATGCGCCGGGCCGGGATGTGGGACGGGCCGCGCGGGACCAACCTCCTCGACGGCGGCGCTCCCTTCTACGACACCTACGAGACCGCCGACGGCGGTCATGTCGCGGTCGGTGCCGTGGAGCCGGAGTTCTACGCGCTGCTGCTCGAACGGCTGGGCATCGACCCGGACACGGTGGGGCCCCAGCTCGACCCCACCGGGTGGCCGGGCACGAGGAAGCTGTTCGCCGAAGTCTTCAGGAGCCGCACGCGCGACGAGTGGGCGCGGGTCTTCGCCGACTCCGACGCGTGCGTGACGCCCGTGCTGTCCCTCTGGGAGGCGCACGAGCACCCGCACAACCGGGCCAGGAACGCCTTCGTCGAGATCGACGGGCTCGTCCAGCCCGCGCCGGCGCCGCGCTTCAGCCGCAGCGTCCCCGCCCGGCCCGCGGCGATGGACGCCGGCGGACGCGACGCCGCCCGCACCCTGGCCCGCTGGGGCCTGGACGCGGACGAGATCGCCGCCCTGCGCGCCACC
>NZ_QCYJ01000047.1 GCF_003123685.1 Nocardia aurea | reverse complement strand
TAGCGGGCGATCGGGCCGCCCGATTCGCTGGGCTCGCCGAGCCAGCGCCACCACTTGCGCTTCTGGTCCCGCAGTTGCTGCTCGCTGAGCAGGGTGTGGTGCGGCGAGGACGGCTCGCCTTGCGGGTAAGCGCCGCCGGGGACGCCGCGCTGGTAGTAGTCGTACTCGTCCTGCAGGCCGCCCAGCGAGTGGCCCAGCTCGTGCGGGCTGATCAGCGCCGACATCGCGTTGCTGCCCGAGGCGGTGGCGTAGGAGCCGCCCGCGCCGCCGTACGTCGTGCTGTTGCCCAGCGCGAGGATCTGCCGGTTGCCCGCGGAGGTGCCGGTCACCAGATTGGCGTAGCGGGTGGCGGCCGCGTTGTCCATGGTGATGAGGCGCTGCACGCTGTTCGGGTTGCACTGGCCCCAGAAGCCCATGCTCAGCGGGGTGTTCTTGCGCGGCGAGGTGAGGTCCGGGTCGCAGCTGATCCCGGAGTCGGCCGAGACGATGTCGACCCGGTAGACGTTGATGTAGGTGCGATAGGTCTTGAACGGCTCGATGGACCACAGGACGTTGAGATGCCGGTCGGCGTCGGCTCCGAAGGAGTCCTGCTCGCTCTTGGTGTAGCCGTCGCCCAGCAGGATCAGGTTGAACCTCTTGGCCGGATCGCCGGTGACCTGGACGGGGACGACGGTGGCGGATCCCGGCTCGGCGGCCTGCGCGGGAGCGGGGGACACGAGAAGGCAGGCGGTCAGAACGAGCGCGGATAACGGCCCGAATCTCAGCATGAGGCAACCTCGGGGGTAGGAGACGACATCACCAGCACTATCTGCCAGCGCGGCCCACGCGGTCACATCTCAGATCGTGATAACGCGGCGTTATGGGTCAGCGCAGCGCGGCCACCTCCTTGATCGCCTGGTCCACCTGCTCGGGCGTGTTCAGGATCGTGGTGCCGAACCGCAGCAGCGACTCCCGGGAGGGCATCACGCTGGCCACGATGTGGTGCCGCTGGTGCAGCTTCTGCATCCCCTCCTACCGTCGGTGCGGCACCGTCGCATCCAGCGGCTCCACGCCCGCCGTGACACCCCGGCGCCCTGCCACGCGATCATCGCGCGCGCCGCTCCGCGATCAGCTGCCCACCCCCCGCCGAGAAACGACCTTGTGGGAGCGTCACCGATACGAGGGGCGGGACCCGTGCGAGCAATCGGCGGTGACGTCTTACGCTGAACGACCACGGGTCTCCTACCGCAAGGGACTGGCGATGACCCGGGTAGGAGGCCCGTTCCGCCCGGCTGCCAGCGGACCGATCGAACATCGTCCAGGCCAGCCAGGCCAGCCCGGTAGAGGGTCTGGCGTTGGACGCCGAGCCCGGGGCGAGCCGGCGTCGCCCGGTTGAGCCCACCCTGCCTCAGCCCATCGGTCACTGCAGCGGCGCGAAGAACGCCTGCAGGTCCACCGCCAGCTGGGCCGGGGCCTCCATCGCCGGGAAGTGCTTGCCGCGCTGGAACTCGGTCCAGTGCGCGTCAGCCGGCGCGTGAACCAGCTTGCGTACCGTCTCGTCCGCGCCGAAGACAGCGAAGCCCTGCGGGACGGCCGGCGGCGCACCCCAGTCGGACGAGTGCGCCTGCTCGTACAGGGTGTGCGCGGCGCTCGCGCCCGAGCCGGTGAACCAGTACAGGCTGACCGTGGTGAGAAGCTGGTCGCGGTCGACCGGCAGGTCGGTCCACTCGTGGAACTTCTCGGCGATCCAGGCGAGCTGCAGCAGCGGTGAGTCGACCAGGCCGTAGCCGATGGTCTGCGGCCGGCTGTTCTGGATCGCCAGGTAGCCGGAACCATCCTTGTCGAACGCGTCCATCCGCTCCAGGATCAGCTTGTCGACCGGGTCGTTCTCGTCGAGTCGGTCGGCCATCCCGGGGATGAAGGTGGCGACGTTCGCGGCGGTCAGCGGATCGGTCACGACGTGCACGCCGATGACGTGCTCGCTGTCGAGGCCGGCGACCAGACCGGACACACCGGCGCCGACATCGCCGCCGTGCACCCCGTACCGCTCGTAGCCGAGCCGCCGCATCAGCTCGACCCAGGCGCGTGCGGTGCGACCCATCGCCCAGCCGGTCGAGCCCAGCGGGGTCGAGAAGCCGTACCCGGGCAGCGAGGGCGCGACGACGTGGAAGGCCTGGCCCGCGGCAGGGTTGACCAGCGGCTCGATCAGCTGCAGGAACTCGGCGACGGAGCTCGGGAAGCCGTGGGTGATCAGCAGCGGCTTGGCGTCAGGCTGGTCGGACTTGACGTGCAAGAAGTGGACACGCTGGCCGTCGATCTCGGTGGTGAACTGTGGATACCGATTGAGCTGCGCCTCCTGGGCGCGCCAGTCGTACCGCGTGCGCCAGTACTCGGCGAGCTCCTTCAGATGGCCCAGCGGTACGCCGCGCGTCCACTCCACGCCGGGCAGTTCCCCGGGCCAGCGGGCGTTGGCGAGCCGGTCATGCAGATAGTCGAGGTCGGCCTGGGGGATCTCGATGCGGAAGGGCTGGATGCTGTCGCTCATCGCGCTTCTCCTTGTCAACGGGGCCGGCACGGCCAGGCACCTGGCCAGGGAGCTCTAGTGCTCACACGGAGAAGACTAGGAACAATAAGGGAACGAATCGTTCCTAGATTGTGGTAAAGGTCGAAGAATGCGGGAAACTTCGGCGCGCCTGCTGCGCCTGCTGTCCTTGTTGCAAGCCAGGCGCGACTGGACCAGTACCGAACTCGCCACCCGCCTCGGCGTCACCACCCGCACCATCCGCAATGACATTGGCCGGTTGCGCCGGCTCGGCTATCCGGTCGACGGGCGGGCTGGTGTAGCCGGCGGGTACCGGCTCGGCACAGGCGGCGCCCTGCCACCGCTGCTGCTGGATGACGATGAGGCGGTGGCT
>NZ_QCYJ01000183.1 GCF_003123685.1 Nocardia aurea | reverse complement strand
TCGCTGCGCGAGCGCGGCTTCATCGAGGCGGCCCGCGGGCTGGGCCTGTCGACCACCCACATCGTGGCCAAGGAACTGCTGCCGAGCATGGCCCCCTACGTCGCGATGAACATGCTCATCGCGGTCACCGGGGCCGTCTACGCGCAGGTCGGCCTGTTCTTCCTGGGCGTGCTGCCGTACGAGGCCGACAACTGGGGCGTCATGCTCAACCTGGCCGTGTTCGGCGGCGGCGCGATGACCACCACAGCCGCGCTGCCGTACATGCTGGCGCCGCTGCTGGCGATCCTGCTGCTCACGCTCGGCATCGTGCTCGTGGTCGACGCCATGGACGAGATCTTCAACCCCCGGCTGCGCGAGGAGTAACAGTGGCCCATCCAGCAACGGCGCAGGCGCCGGGCGTGCGCGTCGACGGCCTGACCGTCGTCTACCGGACACCCGCGGGCGAACTGCCGGCCGTGCGCGACGTCAGCCTGACCCTGGAGCCGGGCTCGATCACCGGCATCGTCGGCGAGTCCGGATCCGGCAAGTCCACGCTGGCCCTGTCGCTGCTGAACGCGGTGCAGCCGCCGGGCCGCATCGCCGCCGGCAGCGTCGAGATCGACGGGCTCGGCGACGTGGCCCGGTTCGAGGGCGAACGGCTGCGCAAGGCCAGGGGCGCGCACATCGGTTACGTGTTCCAGGCGGCCCAGAACTCACTCAACCCGCTCAAGACGGTCGGCAAGCAACTGCTCGATCTGGGCCGCTCGCACGGCGTGGACGACCTGCGCGGCCTGGTCCGGGAGGCGAGGGAGCTGCTCGGCCGGATGGGCCTCGACGGGGCCAGGGTGCTCGACTCGCACCAGCACGAGCTGTCGGGCGGCATGCGGCAGCGGGTCGGCATCATGCTGGCGCTGGTGCTCAACGCGCACCTCGTCGTCCTCGACGAGCCCACCACCGCGCTCGACATGATCACGCAGGCGAACATCCTCAGGATCGTCCGCGAGGTGCACGCCGAGCGCGGGCTGACCACGCTGGTCATCACGCACGACATCGGCGTGGTCGCCGAGGTGGCCGACCGGCTCGCGGTCATGTACGGCGGGCGGCTGGTCGAGCAGGGCCCCACCCGTGAGGTGCTGGGCGCGCCGAGTCACCCCTACACCAGGGGCCTGATCACGGCCATCCCCCGCCTGACCGGCGACATCGACGAGGCGCGGGCGCTGCCCGGCCGCCCGCCGACGCTGGCCACCGTGCCGAAGGAGGGCTGCGTGTTCAGGGAGCGCTGCGCGCTGCGGATGGACGTCTGCGACACCGACGACCCGGCCGCCGCCGAGCACGGGGCGAGGATCGTGGCCTGCCACGCGGTGAAGGTGAGGGAGCACGCGTGATCACGGGGAACGGCATCACCAAGACCTTCAGGCAGCGGGGCAACGTGCTCGGCGGCCGGGAGGTGCGGGCGCTGCGCGGCGTCGACTTCGCCATCGCCAGGGGCGGGGCGGCCTCGTTCATCGGGGAGTCGGGCTGCGGCAAGACCACGCTCGGCCGGATCATCGCCGGGCTGGAGACGTACGACGAGGGCGAGATCGACATCGACGGCACGTCGATGTCGCCGCTCACGCCCAAGCAGCGCCAGCCGCACTTCCGCAAGATCCAGCTGATCCACCAGGACCCCTACTCGGCCCTGAACCCGACCCGCACGGTCCACCAGACCCTGCAGGCGCCGCTGGCGCTGCGGGCCAAGCAGACCGGGCGGTCGCGGCAGTGGATGGACGAGCGGGCGGCCGAGGTGCTGTCGCTGGTGGGGCTCGACCCGGGGACGGTGCTGTCGCGCTACCCGCACCAGCTCTCGGGCGGCATGCGGCAGCGGGTCGTCATCGCGCGGGCGCTCACCGTGGACCCCGAGATGCTCGTCGCCGACGAGGCGGTCTCGATGATCGACGTGTCGCTCCGGCTGGGCATCCTGGCGCTGCTGAAGGACCTGCGCGAGCGGCTGGGCGTGAGCGTGCTGTTCATCACCCACGACGTGGCCACCGCCCGCTACATCGGCGACGACGGCGAGCTGTACGTCATCTACCGGGGCCAGGTGGTCGAGCGCGGCCCCGTCGACACGGTCATCGCCGACCCGGTGCACCCGTACACGCAGTCGCTGCTGTCGGCCATCCCGGTGCTGCACGGGCTGGAGCGGCCCGCCGAGCAGCCGGTGATGCCGCTCGAGTCGCTGGACGAGTCGCAACCGGACACCGGGTGCCTGTTCGCGCGCCGCTGCCCGTTCCGCTCCGGCCGGTGCGAGAGCGAGCTGCCCGCGCTCGGGGCGACGCGGGGCGTCCCGCAGGAGCACGCCTGCTTCCACCCGGAGCGGCGCAGCGTCATCGCCCGCCCGATGAGCGGGGTGTGAGCCGGGTGCCCCATGCCGACCCCGGCCCGTCCCTCGAACGTGCCGTGCAGGTGCCCCATGCCGACCGCGGTCCGTCCCTCGAACGTGCCGTGGAGGTGGCGCGGGCGGCGCTGACGCTGGACGCCGCCGAGGCGGGCGCGCTGGTGCGGCGGCTGGCCCGCCCTCCCGCCGAGCGCCGCTGGACCGTGCTGACGGAGGGCGGCGGAGTCGTCATGGCGTCCGTCTCCTCGCGCGACCCCGCCGTCGGGCACCTTGACCTGCTCGCCGTGCACCCGGACGAGCAGGGCCGCGGGCTGGGGCGGCGGCTGGTGCGCTCGGCCGAGGAGTGGCTGCGCGAGCAGGGCGCCGGGCAGGCCCACTTCGCCGGGAACCCGCCGTGCTACGCCTGGCCCGGCATCGACGTGCGCTACACCGCCGCCGCGTGCCTCGCCGAGAACCTCGGGTACGAGCGCTACCACGTGGCCTGGAACATGACCGCCGACCTGCTCTCCGCGGACCTGTCCACCGGCGCCGCCCTGGACCGGCTGGCCGCCGA
>NZ_QCYJ01000049.1 GCF_003123685.1 Nocardia aurea | reverse complement strand
CCACCATCGAGATGGCCAGATCGATCGCCCGCGCCTTGGCCGTCGTCTTGATCGAACGAGTGGCCAGCATCGCCGCCCGCTGATCCGCACCCACCCGATCCACACCGGGCAGGCCATGCAGAAACGCTCTCAAGGTCGTCTCGGAGGACGTCACGTCCGCGAGCGTGGTAGTCGTGGTTGACACCTCCACAGCATCGCCGACCCGGCGCACTACTTCCAAACCGGATCTTCCGCCTCAGGATGCGGTGCCGGCGGCGCGGTTGCCGACGTAGAGGCCGAGGACCGCGCAGAGCAGCATGGTGACCGCCCCCACCCACAGGGCGGCGCGGAGAATCCCGGGGCCGATCCCGGTTCAAGTGGAGCTCCTTACCGGGTGGCGGCTGCCCGCCACCCGGACTCGCGATGGTCAGGAGGCGTTGTAGTCGCTGACGACGTCCACGACCCAGGTGACGCCGAACCGGTCGGTCAGCATGCCGTACAGGGATGCCCACTGGGCGGGCCCCAGCGGCTGCACGACGGTCGCGCCGGCGGCGAGCTTGTCCCAATAACCGGTGATCTCCTCGGCCGCGTCGCCGCGGAGCGAGATGAAGAACGCGGTCTCGCCCCGGTTGTACGGCAGGCGCGCGGGCACGTCGTAGGCCATCACGTGGAAACCGCTGGCGGCGGTCACCTGGCCCCACATCACCTGGTCGGCCTCGGCCGGGTCCTGGACGTCGCCGGCGTCCTTGTAGGTGACCATGGCCACGTCCCCGCCGAACACGGACTGGTAGAAGGTGAGCGCCGCACGGGCGTCACCGCGGAAGTTCAGGTGGGTCACGGACTTGACGGACATGAACTGCTCCTTGTCGCTCGGTTCCTCGGTGGCCACCGTCGCAGGAGTAGCGGACAGGTCGTGGCCGCTTCTTGCGGCACTATGGGAATCGTGCAGAAAACCTCAGCGCGACTGCTGGCGTTGCTCTCGCTGCTCCAGGCGCGCCGGGACTGGCCGGGGGCGCTGCTGGCCGAGCGGCTGGAGGTGAGCCCCCGCACCGTGCGCCGGGATGTCGACCGCCTGCGCGAGCTCGGCTATCCCATCCTGGCCACCAAGGGCCCCGACGGCGGCTACCGGCTGGACGCCGGGACACGGCTGCCCCCGTTGCTGTTCGACGACGAGCAGGCCGTCGCCCTGGCCGTCGCCCTCCAGCTCGCCACTATCTCCGGGGTGGGCATCGAGGACGCCGCAGCGCGCGCGTTGAACACCGTCCGGCAGGTCATGCCCGCACGGCTGCGCCACCGCATCGACACGCTCCAGGTCACCGCCGTCGAGCCGCCGGCGTCCCGACCTGAGCCGCAGGTCGACAGCGGCGTGCTCGTCGCGCTCGGCGCCGCCGTCCACGGCCGCGAAGAACTGCGCTTCGACTACGCCGGCGGGGAACCCCGGCGGGTGCAGCCCCATCACCTCCTCGCCCGGGGCGGGCGCTGGTATCTCGTCGCGTGGGACCTCGACCGTGAGGACTGGCGCACCTTCCGCGCCGATCGCATCATCCCCCGCACCCCGACAGGCCCTCGCTTCACCCCGCGTGAGCTGCCGGCGGGTGGCCCGGCCGCCTTCGTGTCCGCCAGGTTCCGCGGCTCCGACGGCTCGCGCGACTGGCCCTGCCGCGGCGAGGTGATCCTCCATCTACCTGCCGCCGCCGTGTCGCCCTACACCCGCGAGGGAATCGTCGAGGAACTCGGCCCGAACCGCTGCCGGCTCGTCCTGGGCTCGTGGTCATGGCCCGGCCTGGCCGCCGCCATCGGCAGGTTCGACGCCGACATCGAGGTCGTCGGCCCGGCCGAGCTCAAGGACGCCTTCGCGCACCTGGCCCGCCGCTACGCCAACGCCGCGACCAGCGCTTCCGGTCACCGCGAAGACGGCGCCTAAGGCGGTCTGAGGGGGTCCTAGGTATCCCGGGGCCTGAGGCCGGCCGGAGATAGGACATCCGCCCGATGTGCCGGGGTGGACCTTAGCACGAGGCTTATAGCTGTCAGCAAGAAACGGGATATGTCAGGAGACATCGTGAACCCCGAGATCGAGTACGAACTCATGAAGAGCCAGGCGAAGGAGCTGCGCGAGGCCGCCGCGAGGCACCGGCGCGTACGGGAGGCGGAGCGGGCCAACAAGTCCGAGCGTCGCTCGGTCTTCGGCAAGCGCCGTTCCTCATGATCACCCTACGAGAGCCCGGCCGCATCCTCCCTCGCGGCCGGGCTTCAGTACCTTGGTGAGCCATCCGGCCCCTTTTAAACCCGTCGAAAGCTTCATATAGGGCATGCCATGCTGGATCACATGCTGGGCCGTTCGGTGAGTCCCGTGTTCGTGGGGCGAGAAGAGGAGCTCGCGACACTCTCGGAGGCGTTCGAGGAGGCCCGCAACGGCACCGTGACGGCTGTGCTGCTCGGCGGCGAGGCGGGGGTCGGCAAGACCAGGCTGGTGCAGCGCTTCGCCGAGCAGGCCGCCGGAGAGAGCGACGCCCTCGTCCTGTACGGCGGATGCGTCGAGCTGTCCACCGAGGGCCTGGCCTACGCGCCGTTCACCGCCGCGCTGAGGCAACTGGTCAGGGAGCAGGGCCCGGCGAAGGTGGCCGCGCTGCTGCCCGAGGGCGCAGAGCGCGACCTGGCCCGGCTGCTGCCCGAGTTCGGCGAGCCGAGCGGCGACGGCGAGACGGAGACCGGCAGGGCGCGGCTCTTCGAGCAGTTCCTCACTCTGCTCGAACGGCTGGCCGACACCCGGCCGACGATCCTGCTCATCGAGGACATCCACTGGGCCGACAGGTCCAGCCGCGACCTGATCGCGTTCCTCAGCCGCAACCTGCGCGCGCCGCAGGTGCTGATCCTCATGACCTACCGCTCCGACGACCTGCACAGGCAGCACCCGGTCCGGCCGGTGCTC
>NZ_QCYJ01000176.1 GCF_003123685.1 Nocardia aurea | reverse complement strand
AGCAGCTCCTCCGGCACCACGGCCATGCCGGCCATCAGCAGGAGCGCCATGAACGGGGTGGTCTTCCACACCTCCGCCAGGATGATGATGGCGATGGCGGACAGCCGGTCGGTGAGCGGCGCCGTGCCCTCCGGGAGCACGGCGGCCAGCCAGCCGGTGCCGGGCGTCCAGGCGTACTTCCAGCCGTAGGCCGCCGCCACCGTGACGATGCCGTACGGGATCAGCACCACCGTGCGCACCAGCCCGCGCCCGACGATCGCCCGGTACATGGCGAGCGCGAGCAGCATGCCCAGCACCAGCTCGATCGAGACGCTGATCACGGTGATCACCAGGGTCACCCAGAACGCGCTCCACCAGAACTCGTTGGTGAGCACCACGGCGTAGTTGGACAGCCCCACCCACGCCCTGTCATCCGGGAAGCGCAGGTCGTAGCGCTGCAGCGACAGCAGCACCGAGTAGACGATCGGCCAGCCGGTGACCAGCACCATGATGAGCGCGGCGGGCGCGCAGAGCCACAGTCCGAGCCTCCGCTCGGAGCGCTGCCCCTCGGTGAGCGCCCGGCGCGTGGCCGGAGCGGACGTGGTCACGGGAGCACCCCCTTGCTCTGCAGCGCGGCGGAGATCTGCTCGCGCAGCTCGGCGAGCGTGACGGGCGGGTCGATCTCGGCGGGCGGCGAGAGAGCGGCCGAGATCATGGTGGACACGTTCTGGTAGGTCGGCGTCTTCGGCCGGGGCGCGGCCGTCTTGAGCGCGTCGAGGATGGCGTGCCGCATCGGGTACGGCTCCGCCATGGCGGGGTCCTGGTACACCGACTCGATCGTCGGCGGCAGCCCGTCCTTGACCGCGGCGGTGAGCTGGCTGGCCGGGTCGCGCAGGCACAGTGCCGCCTGGAACGACTCCTCCGGGTGCTCGGAGTAGGCGCTCACCGCGAAGTTCCCGCCGCCGAGCGGCGAGGCTCCCGCCCCGTCGATGCCCGGGTAGGGCGCCCACTTGAAGACGGGCAGCATGTCCGGCTTGTTGGCGGCCATGGACGCGTACACGAACGGCCAGTTCACCTCGAACGCCGCCCGGCCGCCCTCCATGGCGAGCCGCGCGGCGTCCTCCTGGGTGTTGGGCAGCGACGGGTCGGCCGCCTTGGACGTGGCGTAGGCGCGCATCACGTCGAGGGCCTTCAGCGCGGGCGGGCCCAGCGCCACCTGGGTGCCGCCGGCGTTCAGGATCTGCCCGCCCGCCGAGGCGACCAGGCTGTTGAACCAGACGACGAGCCCCTCGTACTGCGCGCCGGTCACCTCGCCGTAGTGCGGCTTGCCCCGCGCCGCCAGCTCGGCGGCGACCGCCATCATCTCGTTCCACGTCCGCGGCGGGCTGGGCACCAGGTCGGAGCGGTACCACAGGAGCTGGACGTTCGTGTTGTACGGCGCCGCGTACAGCTTGCCCTGCCAGACGGCGGTCTCCAGCGGCTTGGCCAGCGTCCCCTCGCGCGCCTGCCTGGCGTGGTCGCCGGTCCACTCCCGGATCCAGCCCGCCTCGGCCAGTTCGGCGGTCCAGGTGACGTCGAGCCCGAGCACGTCCAGCCCGGGGTCGGCCGCGGCGAGCCGCCGCACGAGCTGCTCACGCTGGCCGTCGGCGTCGCGCGGCAGCGTGTTCAGCAGGATCCGGTAGCGGCCCGCGGCGAGGTCGTTGCAGCGGGCCACGATGGCCTCGAGGTTCTCCTGCGGGGCGTTGTAGAGGTTGACCAGCGGCACGCCCTCGTCGCCGCCGGAACCGCACGCGGCGGGAAGGAGCGCGACGGCGCCCAGCAGCAGGGCCGCGGCCCTGCGCCCTTTCGTCGTCGCCCTAGCCATGATCGGGCACTACCCCGCCACCTGAGGCTATGACCAAGCGCAGCCAATCACTTGCCAAAAGCCGGGTATGGCCATGTCGCGATCAAGGGGGCGCCGCTCACCCCTCCCGAGGATGACCCGATAGCGCCCTTACGGAGCGGGGCTGACGGCTCTGGGTCAGGGGAGGGTGACGTCGCCTGTGCGCAGCAGCGGGGGGATCAGGAGGGAGGCCGGGCCGCGGCGGTAGAGGGCGGCCGGGCGGCCGATCTCGGGGACGCGGCGATCGCCCGTCGGCTCCAGGAACCCCTCCGTCCGCGTGACCTTCCTGCGGAAGTTGCTGGGGTCGAGTTTGAAGCCCCACACCGCCTCGTAGATACGGCGCAGGTCGCCGACCGTGAAGGGCTCGGGGCAGAACGCGGCGGCCACCGTCGTGTGCTCAAGCTGGGACCTGGCCCGCTCCAGCCCGTCGCGCAGGATCGCGGCGTGGTCGAAGGCGAGCGGCACGCCGCCGTCGAGGGCGGACGAGAGCGGCGTCCACCGGGCCGCGGCGGCGTCCGTGCCGGCGACGGGGAGCGGCAGGTCGGGGCCGAGCGCCAGGTAGGCGACGGTGATGATGCGGCCTCGCGGGTCGCGTGCCGGTTCGCTGTAGGCGTGGAGCTGCTCCAGGTGGAGCTGCCGGCCGTCGAGGGCGGTCTCCTCCCGCAGCTCGCGCAGCGCGGCCTGGTCGAGGGTCTCGCCGTGGCGGACGAACCCGCCGGGCAGCGCGGCCCGGCCGAGGTAGGGCTCGTTGCCGCGCTCGATGAGCAGCACGTGCAGCCGGTCCTGCCGGACCGTGAAGATCACCAGGTCCACCGTCACCGCGACCACCGCCGCCGGGCGCCTGCCCGACCTTTCCGTCATCGGCACACTCTAGCTAAAGGTCAGCTTGACTCAAAATACCTCGCGGACTTATGGTCAAGGGGACCTAAACAGGGCTAGGGAGAGCGGCATGGCTCGATCCGGAACGGCGAGAGAAAGGCACGACGAGTACGGCGGCCAGTACGAGCACCTCGGGGGCCGGAGCCACGACCAGCGTGGAGCGTTGAAGGAGGACCTCGCCACCCGGCACCTGTGCGCCGGCGTGTACCTGGACCCGGCCTTCCGCGGCGTCGTCCTCCGGCGGGTGCACAACGACACGGCCCGCATGGTCGCCCCGTCGTACGGCT
>NZ_QCYJ01000085.1 GCF_003123685.1 Nocardia aurea | reverse complement strand
CGCACCCTCGTACTGCTTGGGCAGATGCCTGGTCAACGCGTCCTTGGTCTCGTAGAGATGGTTGTCCGCGTCGAACAGTTGATACGGCAGATCGATTCTGGTCATCAAATCCCCTTCGGGTCGAAGAACTTGTCAAACCCCGAGACGTTGGCGGTTACGGTGCGCTGCTGGGGCCTTGGAAGGCGGTGGCTCGAGTCCGGAGCGGCCCGTAGGCGCCCTGCCGGGCTCGGTTTCGTGGTGATCGACGATCAGTGGTGGCGGTCGGCAACCGCACCTCTCAACCGTGTGTCCGGCCAGGGACGGTTTGAAGTGCGCGCTTGTGTGGGGACCACATGGTTTCGGTGGTCGTGCTGATCTCGTCGGGGTATCCGGCAGCGTGGATGGCGGCGGTTTTGAATGCCAGCGCAGCCGAACTCGGTCGATGGGGTCGAACGGTCGCCATACCGTTCAATTCGCTCGGCAGGTCCGATCCCCACAATGTCGTGACGCTGTCACTCTGGCGCAGACTGCGTACCACCGTGTCGCGCAGCTTTTCCTCGCGGTTGTAGAGCTCGGTGGCGACGGCGAGATGATCCGGTTCGAGTGTGCGAATTCCTTTGCTCAGTGCCTGCTTCAGGTCGAGCGCCGACGCACCGAGGATGCGCAGGGAGTTCTGATGGTCGAGGTCGGGAGTGACCACCGCGACCTGCCAACCTGCTGCGGTGATGTCGAATATCCATCCGCCCAGATCGCGTACCGCGGCCAGAGATTCGGGTGCGACGACAATGGCGCGATGGATCAGCGGGCGTTCACGGATGCCGGTCAGCCAGTGTTGGATCGGCGCGGTGTTACCGCGGACGCGGCGAGGGTTCTGCGCAGGTGTGACGTCCATGCGGCTGTCCTGATTCTGTCGGTCTCCGCTCGGCGGAATCTACTGTCTCCGGGGCAGGTCGGCTCGAATGCGACCAGCGGTCGGTGCAGGTCGATGGAGCAGGTCTGTCCTCAGCGTCTGGGCAGGCCGAGAACATGCTCGGCGATGATGTTGCGTTGGATTTCGGAGGTGCCGCCCGCGACCGTGTGGGCGAAGGTGCGGATATAGCGTTCGAACCAGCCGGGTGCGAGTTCCTCGGGGTTGAGGGGGCTGAAACGTGCTGTGACGGTGGGCTGGTCGAGACCGTCGACGCCGAATGCGGTCAGCGCGTGTTCGGTGGCGTTCTGGACGGCTTCGGATCCGAACAGTTTCAGCACCGATACCGCGGCGGTGCCGGATTCGCCGCGGGCGGCGCGGGCCAGCGCGGCCGATCCGAGCAGGCGCAGGGCGTAAGCGTCCATGACGAGTCCGGCGTGATGGTCGGCGTCGAGTTCGGTGACGGGCCGGAAGTCCTCGACGAGATGATCGAGACGTTCGGCATAGCTGAGCCACAGCAGGTTTCGCTCGTGACCCAGGGAACCGTTGGCGACTTTCCACCCCTGGTTCAGTTCACCGATCAGGTTCTCCGCGGGGACGATGACGTCGCTGAAGGTGACTTCGTTGAAGTCGAGATCGTCGGGAGAGCAGACGGTAGCGATGGGCCGACGTTCGATCCCGGGGGTATCGGTCGGAATGAGCAAGACCGAGATACCGCGATGTTTGGCGGCGTCGGGATCGGTGCGGACGAAGGTCAGCACCACATCGGCGTCGTGGGCTCCCGAGGTCCAGAGTTTGTGCCCGTTCACGACGAAATTGTCGCCGTCGCGACGGGCGCGGGTGCGCAGTCCGGCCAGGTCGGACCCGGCCTCGGGTTCGCTCATGCCGAGGGCCGCGGTGAGCTCTCCGCGCAGGATCGGGATCGCCCAGCGCTCGTGCTGGTCGGGAGTGCCGAAGGTGATCAGGGACGCGGCCACGATGCCGAGACCCTGGGGGTTGAAGTTCTGGTAGATGCGGCGGCGGGCGAGTTCTTGTTTGTGGACGTACTGCTCGAGGATCCCCGCGTCACGACCGCCGAATCGGGGCGGGTGACCGGGCAGCAGCCAGCCGTGATCGAACTGGAGCCGTTGCCAGCTCCGCGCCCAGTCCGGGATGTGGGCGGTGGAACGCGGACGTTCGACCGCGTCGGCTTCCGACGGCAGATGTTCGTCGAGAAACGCCACGAACTCCGCCCGAAAAGCCTCGACGTCATCATCGAAAGTCAGTCTCACGGTGTCGTCCTTTCCGCACGGTCGCCCGTCCCGGCCGAAATCGACTGTTCCGCAACGCCCCTCGTCGGCGCCGCGCGCACGGAGATGGATTTGGTGTCGAGGTAGGCGCCGATTCCCTCTTGCCCGAACTCGCGACCGATCCCACTGTTCTTCACGCCACCGAAAGGCGCGGCGGGGTCCATGGTGTAAGGCTGATTGATGCCCAGGGTTCCGGACCGGATGCGGCGGGCCAGTCCCAACCCACGATCGATGTCGGCGGTCCACACCGAGCCGGACAGCCCGTACTCGGTGGCATCGGCGATCTCGACCGCGTGATCGTCGTCGGTGTAGGTGAGCACGCTCAGGACCGGTCCGAAGACTTCCTCCCTGGCGATGCGCATCGAACTGTCGACGTCGGCGAAAACGGTGGGCCGGATGTACCAGCCGCGATCGACCGTATCCGGCAGTTCGGTGCCGCCCGTCAGCAGGCGCGCGCCTTGATCTCGCGCGTGCTCGATAAAGCCGCGGATACGGTGTTGCTGTCGCTGCGAGACCATCGGACCCACCCGCGTCGCGGGATCGAAAGGATCTCCGACGGTAAGGTTCTCGATCCTGTCGACCAGGGCGTCGAGGAATTCCACGCTGCGGTGCCGCGGCAGCAGTACCCGGGTCTGGGCCACACAGGCCTGGCCGCTGTTCATCAATCCGGCCACGAGCATGCCGTCGGCGACATCGGCGGGGTCGGCGTCGTCGAGAACCACGGCGGCCGATTTGCCACCGAGTTCGAGACTGACCCTGCGCAACGCGGCACCACACGTTTCGGCCACCTGCCTGCCCGCGGCGGTGGACCCGGTGAAGGACACCTTGTCGACACCCGGGTGCGCCACGAGATGACGGCCGATCTCCCTGTCACCGGGCAAGATGCTGACCACCCCGGGCGGTAGCCCGAGATCATCGAGCAATTCGGCCATCAGGTAGGCATCCAACGGGGTCTCCGGCGAGGGTTTCAGCACGATCGCGCACCCCGCGAGCAAGGCGGGAATCAACTTGGCCACGATCAGGAACATCGGCATGTTCCAGGGGACGATCGCGGCCACGACACCGACCGGTTCGTGCTCGACCAGAACATCGCCGCCGAGGAATCCGGATCGCGTCTGCTGGAACGGGTAGTTCTCGGCGATATCGGCGAACGCGCGCATCATGACGCCGGGCAGCTTGGCGTGCGCGGATCGGGCGAAGGTGATCGGCGCGCCCATCTCCGTGGTGATCAGCTGGGCGAGTTCTTCTTCACGGGCGGTGTAGAGCTCGGCCAGCCGCCGCACCAGCGCGATCCGCTCGCTCGGATCGGTACGCGGCCACGGGCCGTGGTCGAAGGCCGTGCGCGCGGCGGCTACCGCCCGGTCGACATCGGCTACCGACGCGGCGGGAACCCGGGCGACGAGCCGCTCGGTGTGGGGCGAGATCACCTCGATGGTCTCGGCGGTCGTTGGCGTCACCCAGCCTCCGGCGATGAAGAGGTGTTCGGATGTCACCACGGGTGTGCCTCGCACGAGATCGTCTCTGCTCATCACGGTGCGGGCGCGGTGATGTCGCGGTAGAAGCGGACGGTCGGCGGCGGGTCGGTGGACAGCCCGACCGGCGCTGAGAAGCCACCCGCCTTGGTCGTTTCGCCCAAGCGGGCCTGCACGAGGGCGATATCCTCGGCCTCGATCTCGTAGATCGCGACGAACGGGCCGTCGCCGGTGACAGGCGCGAATCGCCGGGCGGAGACGATGCCGTCGATTCCCAGCATCTCCTTCATGTGGGTCCGGTCGTACCAACTGGTGAACGCCGCCGCTTCTTCGGGCGAGTTGGGCCGTGACTCGACGTACAGGATTCCCTTTGCCATGTCGTACCTCCTGGTATCGGATGAGCTCAGCAGTGTTTGTGGACCCGGCCGTCCTTCATCACGAACCGCACGTCCTGGACGGTGGTGATGTCGGCGGTGGGATCGCCCGGCACGGCGATGATGTCGGCGAGCAGTCCGGGGGCCAGCTGTCCGCGGTCGTCGACGCCGATGAGTTCGGCGCTGGTGACGGTAGCCGCGCGCAGTGCCTGACTCGGTGTCATGCCGCGATCGACCAGTGCCCACAGCTCCTTGGCGTTGTCGCCGTGGGGAACAGCGGGCGCGTCGGTGCCGCAGGCGATCTTGACTCCGGCCCGGATCGCCTTGCGCAGGGTCTCCCGTGCCCGGGGAAATACCTCGGCGGCCTTCTTCTGTAGTGCCGGTGCGGCTTTGGAGACGTCGAGACCTTCGGACAGATAGCTGGTCGGCACGAGGAAAGTACCGTGTTCGACCATCATGGCGATGGTGTCGTCGGTGGCCAGGGAGCCGTGTTCGATGCAGTCCACGCCTGCCCGGATGCAGGCGACGATTCCGGCGTCGCCGTGCGCGTGCGCGGCGACCCTGACACCGGCGCGGTGTGCCTCGTCGACGATGGCCGCCAACTCCTCGTCCGAATACTGTTGTGCCCCGGCGACGGTGCCGTGCGACATCACTCCCCCGGACGCCGAGATCTTGATGACCTGTGCGCCGTATTTGATCTGGTATCGCACGCATTCCCGGACTTGGGGGACGCCGTTGGCGCGGCCCTCTTCGACGCTGAGCGGCATGATGTGCGGGGCGAGACGTTGGAACATGGTGGGGTCGAGATGCCCACCGGTCGGCGTGATCGCGTGCCCGGCCCCGACGATGCGCGGGCCTTCGACCCAACCCTGTTCGATCGCGCGGCCCAGATCCACGTCGAGCAGGTAGCCGCCGGTTTTCACCATCAGGCCGAGGTTGCGGACCGTGGTGAATCCGGCGTGCAGGGTGGTGCGGGCGTTCACGGTGCCGCGCAGGGTGCGGTACACCGGGTCGTCCTGCACACCGTGCATCGGATTCGGCAGCCCGGTCGGCGTATCGGGCCCGCCGATGAGCAGGTTGATCTCCATATCCATCAACCCGGGCAACAGTGTGAGCTCGCCCAGATCGATGACCTGGGCGCCGGCGGGCAGTTCGGGTGGGTCGATCGCGGCGATGAGATTGTCTTCCACGACGATCACTGCCGGTGTGTGCACCTCGCCGGTCGCCACGTCGACCCAGCGCGCCGCTTTCAACACGACGACGTTACGGCTCACAGGGCCGGCTCCACGACACAGGTCAGGGTCGCCGTTCCGGTGTCGGGGATGCGCGGCTGGCTCCACACCTCGACCGGGAAGGACACCATGATCATCGAATACAGCAGATACATGAGGTTCTTGGCGTCCTCGGGCATGTTCTCGATGGTGAACTTGTCGCAGTAGGTGAGCGCGTCCTCGGCGCGAGGAGTGATCGCGTCGTAGAACCGCTGCATATCGGCCATCGAACTGGACAGACGTCGGTCGTAGCGTTCGGGCTCGGTGGGCAGACACCACGTCGAGGCGAACTGCTCGAGATCGGCGAAATCGTCGGGCAGCAGGGTTTCACTCATCGCTCGGTCTCCTGGCGCTCACGCTGGTAGTCGCCTACCCAATCCGCGGCGACCTTGTGCAGGTGCCGAAGCAGGATTTCCTGGTCGTTCAATTGGAAAGTCGTGACCGCACGCGATTCCAGCATCATCTGGGTCGCTTCCAGGGTGCTCGAGTCCTGTAGCCCGTATTCCTTGAAGGTCAGCGCCGCCATTTCGTGTGCGACACGGTCACGGGGGCTGCGTGCGGGCACGAAGTACAGATTGCCCTCGAAAGTGTGGGTGTTGTACGAGGTCGGCCAGTACTGGTAGGTCAGATACCAGCCGCCCGACCAGATCAGGATCACGAAATTGGGCCACAGCTGGAACGAATCCAACCCCCACGGATCGCAGCCTGCCGGGTTGAGTCCCTTCGGCATCGGTCCGAGATCGGGGACGTCCCAGGGGCCGAACAGTCCGCTGCGGGTGATGTCCTCCATGGGTTTACGCATGGTGGGATCGAGTTCCCAGGTGACGACACCGGAGGTGCTGACCAGCCGGTGCGGACCGTCGAGTTGATAGTGCGGCGCCTCGAAACCGGCCTGCTGTGCGGCGACGGAGAAGTTGTCGGGTGTCTGCTTCCCGTGCAGGATCGGCGCGTGGTAGAACTCCTGGAAAGCGTCCATGTACAGCTTCCAGTTCGCCCCGACCTCGGACCGATACGAATAGCGTTCGGTCAGTTCGTCGAAGGGGTAGCCCTCGAGGTCGGTGACCATGGGTCCGAGGAACTCGCGCAAGCTCTGACGTGGTCGGGAAGCGAGGTTGACGAAGATGAAACCCGCCCAGACCTCGCAATGCACCTTCGCCAATCCGAGAGCGCTCTTGTCGAGGTCGAAGAACTCTCCCTCCTGCTGCACGAAAGCGAGCGATCCGTCGAGCCCGTAGCGCCAGCCGTGGTATTTACAGGTGAACTGGCGACAGGTACCCGAAGTCTCCTCGCGCGGGAATTCGTCCCACACGAGTTTGTTGCCGCGGTGACGGCAGATGTTGTGGAAGGCGTTGATACCGCCGTCACGATCGCGCACGACGATCACCGAGCTGTGCGCGACCCGGATCTCCTTGGTGAAATAGCTTCCGGTGCGCGGAAGTTGCTCCACCCGACCCACATTGAGCCAGGCGCGTTTGAAGATCGCCTCGCGCTCGAGTTCGAAGAACTCCGGCGAGATCGAATCCTCGTACGACATCGGTTCCGTGCCGAGCTCGGGATAGTGCTGCGTCCAACTGCCTTCGGCGGGTTTGGGCCAACGAGCCATGGTGTAACTCCTGAAACGGGCTGTGTGACGGGGTTATACGATCGGTTCTTCACCGAGCACGGTGGTGCGCAGCATCTCTCGCGGCGAGTCCTGCGGATACGGGGCCGCGCGATGGATGACACCCCGGTTGTCCCAGATCACGGTGTCACCGACCGACCACTCGTGGCGGTAGACGCGGTCGGGCGCGGTACCACGACGCAACAGTCCATCCAGCAGAGCCCGGCTCTCACTCGGCGGCAGGCCGACCACATGGTCGGTCGACGCGCCGAGCACCAGTGAGCGCCGCCCGGACTTGTGCGTCCAGATCAGCGGATGTTCCTTGGTCGGACGGCGGCGCCACGCGGCGAGTTGTTCCGGTGTCGGATCCGCGGTCACTCCTCGCTGCGAGGCCTCGAGCGAATGCACGACCCGCATCGGCGCGAGATACTTCTGTTCGGCGGCACTGAGATTGTCGAAAGCCTTGTAGGTACTGGCGAATTCGGTCTCACCACCACTGGTGGCGACCGCCTTCGCGGTGAGCATCGTCGCCATCTGCGGGTAGGCGTCGTCCTCCGGGGTGCAACCGTCGATATGCCAGTCGAAAGTCGCGCGCAGATAGCTCGCCGACGAGTTCTTCGTAGTATCCAGGCTGACGCGGTAGATGCCCTCGACGGGATGATGTCCGGGTGAGGTGTCGACCTGGCCCAGTTCGCGGCAGAACGCCACCTGTGTCTCCGGGTCGAGATGCAGGTTTCGGAATACCAGGACACCGTGCTGTTCGAGGGCGTCGAGAATGGTCTCGGGCAGCGTCGGGTCGGTGAGCAACCTGTCGGCGTCGACGCCGTCGACCTCGGCGCCGACTTCGTGGCTGAGCTTGGCGATGGTGATTGTCATGAGGGTGTGATCCTTCCGGCCGAACCCGCTCGCGGCGGCGCGGCCGAGGTGGAGGAACAGGTCAGGGCCAGGGTTCAGCGACGCGTTCGAGTTCGGCGTCCGCGCTGTCGACCGGTTTGGGCTGTTTGAAGATCTCGATCGCCATCGCGACGATCACCAGCGAATACACCATCTGCAGCAGATGGATCGCGTCGTCGGGTAACTCCTCGAGCGGGAATTTGTCGCAGTAGGTGATCGCGTCGTCCACCCGCGGGAAACAGGCGTCGTAGAACGCTTGCATCTCGGCCATCGATTTGCCGAGCCGCTGCTTGTAGCGCTCGGATTCGACAGGCAGACACCAGGTTCGCGCGAACGGCTCGAGGTCGGCGAACGCGGCGGGCAGCATCGTCCGGGTCATCGCCCACTCCCCTGCGCCAGGTCACCGCGATATTCGTCGACCCAGTCGGCGACCGCCTTGTGGAAGTGGCGGACCAGGATTTCCTGGTCGTTGACCGGGAAATGCGTCATTCCCGCGGTCCGGTACGCCGACTCCAGCGCGGTCTGGGTGCCTGTGAGCATGCCGGCATCCTGGAGGGCGAATTCCTTGAACACCACCGAGGCGACTTCGTGTTCGACCCGTTCGCGCACGGTGCGGGCGGGCTGGAAGCACAGCATTCCCTCGAAGCGGTGAGTGTTGTAGGAGGTCGGCCAATACCGGTAGAGCAGGTACCAGCCCCGGTAGATGAGGATCTCGATATTGGGGAAGATCTGGAAGTTGTCGATACCCCACGGTTCGACCCGGCCGGGATTCAACCCTTTCGGCATCTCACCGAGATCCGGGGATTCCCACGGCCCCACCAGACCACTGCGGGTGACCCGTTCGATCGGATACATGAACTCCGCGGGCATCGTCCACCGTCGCGCACCGCCGGTGGACACCATTCGGTGCGGACCGTCGACCTGGAAATGCGCGCACTCGAAACCCTTTCCCGGTGTGCGCACCGCGCTGGGCACCTGCTGGGAATGCAGGCCCGGCACGTGGTAGTACTCCTGGAACGCGTCGGCGAACAATTTCCAATTGCTCTGGTTGTCGGCCTTGAATTCGTACCATTCGGTCATCTTGTCGAACGGATAGCCGTCCAGGTCGGTGATCATCGGGCCGAGGAATTCCCGCAGCGTCTGGCGGGGTTCGGCAGCCAGATTGACGAAGATGAATCCCGCCCACACCTCGCAGTGCACCGGGGCGAGTCCGAGGTTCTTCTTGTCCAGGTCGAAGAACTCGCCTTCCTGCTGCACGAACGTCAGGGCACCGTCGAGTCCGTAACGCCAGCCGTGATACTTGCAGGTGAACTGCCTGCACGTACCGGAATCCTCCGCGCGCGGGAATTCATTCCATACGAGCTTGTTACCGCGATGGCGGCACACATTGTGGAATGCGTTGATGCCACCGTCGCGGTCACGCACGACGATGAGCGACGCGCGTGCGACATCGAGTTCCTTGGTGAAGTAGCTGCCGGTGCGGGGAAGTTGTTCGACGCGTCCGACATTGAGCCACGCGCGTTTGAAGATCGCTTCCCGCTCGAGTTCGAAGAATTCAGGGGACACCGAATCCTCGAACGACATCATGCCGGTACCCAACTCCGGATAGTGTTGGGTCCAGCTGCCTTCGGCCGGTCTGGGCCAGAGTCGCTGGGTGGTCGGTTCGCTGGCGAGTTCGGTCACGGTTGTTCCTCCATTTCCGGGGGTGCGGATGGTCGTGGCCTGTCGTTTTCCGGGTCCGGTTGCAGAGCGACGCTGTTGAACACCATCGCCAGGCACAGATAGGCGCCTGCGACGAACAGCAATTCGATGAGCTGACGTTCATCGAAATACCGGGCCAATTCGGTCCAGGTGCGGTCGGTGACGCAGTGGCGTTCCATCAGTTCGTCGGTCATGGTCAACAGCAGTCGCTGCACGGAGGACCACCCCGGTGCGTCGGGACCGCGACGCACCGCCGCGACCTGCTCCTCGGTGAACCCGAGACCGGCCGCCATCCGCGCGTGCTGACGCCACTCGTAGTCCGAGCCGCTGCACCACGCCACCCGCAGGACGACCAGTTCTCGGTCCAGCGGATCCAACGAGGGACGCTCGAGCAGCAGACCGTTGAAAGCCAGCCACGCCGAAGCCAATTCGGTGTGATGAGCGAGAACGCCGAGGATATTGGGCACCGGTGGTGCGTCGGGATCGCCCGACAGGTACCGATCGGCGGAGCGCACATGCCCGCGCAACATCGCCCGTGTCCGGTCGTCCCATTTCTCGAGTGGTAACGGAGCCAGACGGGGAGAGACGGATTCGGTCATATCACCGATCCGCCGTTCACCCCGAGCACCTGGCCGGTGATGTAGCCGGCCTGATCGGAGCACAGGAATACGCAGGCGGCGGCGATATCGTCGCCGGTGCCCAGATGGCCGACCGGGATCGCCTTCGCAATCACGGAGTCGTCCGGAAGAAATCCCTCCGCCTGCGACTTCCGTTGCATGGGGGTGTCGATACCCGAAGGCGGAATGGTGTTGACGGTGATTCCGCTCGCGGCGTACTCGCGCGCCAGGCCCTTGGTCATCGCGACCACCGCACCCTTGGCGGCGGTGTAGTGCACCATCCGCGGTGATCCGCGCTGCGCGCTCGAGGACGAGATGGTCACGATCCGGCCCCATCCCGCCGCCACCATGTCCGGGATCGCGGCTTGCACACAGTGGAATACGCCGTTGAGGTTCACGTCGACGACTCGGTTCCACGCCTCGGGCGAGATCTCGGTGAACGGGGAGAAGCCGACCAAACCCGCACTGGTGACCAGGATTTCGATCGCGCCGAACTTGGCGCGGGTCTTGCGCATCGCCTCGTCGACCGCTCGGCGATCGGTCACATCGACCTCACACGCGATCGCCGCGCCACCCGCGGTCCGCAGTTGTTCGGCGACACGCTGAGCAGCGGCGCCATCGATGTCGAGGATCGCGACCCTGTATCCGCTCGCGGAGAACGCTTCACAGATGGACAACCCCATCCCCGAGGCTCCTCCGGTGACCATCGCGACCCGAGAGCGCTGAAACGGACGCGGGTCGACGCCCTCGGGACCGGGCGTCGGGTGTGGGCCGGTCACAGGTCACCGGCCGGAATACTGCGCACAGCGAGGCCACCGGACATGCGACGCGAGCGGACGCCGCGGACAGGCGTCGACAGTCGGGGCTGCCGTATCGCCGAGTTGAGGAACGGGAGATTTTCCACGCGCAACACCACATTCTTCGTTCGGACCAGCGACGACCGGGGTCGCGCCGGAGACATCGAATGACCACGAAGGTCCAGAGAAGGAGTCTTAAGCGACTGATCAATTCAATCGAGTGATTAAGTAATACGTGACGCGCTTCACCCCTGTCAAGATCCGTGCGCGAGCCCGGCCGCCCGGCACCTCGGCGGCAGTCGAAGGACTACGCCGCGGTCAGCGCCCGACGCCTCGCCGCCCGAATGGAATTCGTCGCCCTCGACACCGCCCACGACGAGGCGATCGAACTCATCGAGTCTTTTCTGCGTGAGGTCGAAGGCGAACGTCGCCGGCCCACAGACCCATTCGCGAACCAGCCAGTCCCATCGGTTTCCGACGAATCGGTGCGTCGTGTCGGCCCGAAGCAGCAGGTCGAGTTGTCGACCCCTCATTTTCCTTGCTGGTACGGAACGATCTCCGGAACAGTCACACCCTCCGGCAGGACGAGTCGACCGTCCTTGTCGATATAGCCGGATCCGTACCGCGGCAATGGCAGAGCCGGATCGGGGCACGGTTTGTCTGTCCCGGCACCACAGATGCCGCCGTTGAAGTACGAACGTTCTTGTATGTCCACCGGCCAGGGGTCGGCATGCATGCCGAACCACTGGGCGGGAACGTTGTAGAACACGAAGAAGATCGCGCTGACCGCGGCGAAGATCGCCAGGAAGCGGGTGGCTTGCTGTTGAACGACACCGCCTCGGAGCCGGTCCAGCCCCCGCTCGACCACCGTGCGTCCACGATCGTCGGTGAAGTAGTACAAGCAGCACAGACCCGCCTGGACTCCGCCCCACATCAGACCCTCATAGACCGGCCATTGGTAGTAGTGGCCCGCGTTGAACGACACGGACCGGATGGCGCCGGGGAAGGTGTACAGGCCTATCGGCATCAGCACCAGACCCTCCATGACGAAATCGAAGACGAAAGCCCAGACCGCCACCACTCCGATCAACCGGAGGTTGCTGATCGTCGGCCACTTCGCTTTGACCCGGCGCATGACCCAGGCTCCGAAGATCGTGCACAGCAGAACTCCGTAGGCATATCCCGGTGCGTTCATCAGCAACGGTTCGGCCACCTGATGACCCGGTTCCTCGGGCGAGACCCAGCCCGGAATGTGTGAGGACCAGGAGCCGCGGTTGAACATCCAGGTGTTGTAGGTGCACCACGTGTTGAAATAGTTGAGCAGTGGGTCCTGAAAGAACATCAGGCCGGTCGCGACGAGAAACATGCCGTCGAGGGTGATGCGCCGTTCACGGCGCCAAGGCCTGACGATGAACCACCAGATGCCCAGCGGCAGGCCGATCACGATGCCGATCGTGTAGACCGTGAGGATCGTCTTCATCAGCGTGGGCAGTTCGGTCGGTCCTGCGGGGACCCGCTCGAAATAGGGTCCGGTGACCCACCGAATCCACACGTAGACCTGAAGAATCAGAAGCGCCGCGCCGACCGCCGCCCAGATTCGGACGGGCTTGACCGAGGGCTGAGGCTCGCTGCCGAGTGCGGCCGTTTCTCCGATCGGCTCGGTGACGGTCGAGGCCTTCTTCCTGTCCCAGGGCGCGCTCATCGCAAGCCCCGCTTTCCGACCACGAAGGCCTGGCGCTCGCGGACTTCGCCTGGGACGAGAAATAAATCTGCCACGACCGCGGGGACGTCCTGGTCGTGGCACACATCTGCGGTGGTCGGTGCCGTCATCGGTCACCCTCCTTAAGTAGCCCAACGTCCGTAAAGATACCACTGAGAATCTCAATGACCACCCAGTCTTCAAGAATCTGAAAGAGTGATTCCCGGTGGCTCAGCCGCGATCGACAAATGCAACCCCGCGGCGCCTACTGCTGTCGCTTCTCCGCGACACAGCGTCAATGCCGGACTGTCGCCGACATTGCACAAGCTGTTACTCCACGCGAAATCGGCTGTCCGACAACAACTCAACGGTAGGGAGATACTTCCGCGAGGACAGCTCGCCGACTCGGCACGAGATCGGCTCCGGCGCCCTGGCCGCACGAGTCGCGGTGCGCCGATGTGTCCAGGGTCAAGGGGCGCCGATCAACATGGAGGATCTACCCACGGCGTCCACGACCTCCGAACACTCTCGTCGGCAAGCGACGATCACACCTGATATCAGGGCAATTTGATTGCCGACAGGTACATTTCGAGGACCGGTCGGTAGAGGTCGACACCGTCGAGTTGGGTACCCAGCACGACGGAGTCGGTCGTGTGGACGAGGATGCGCGCGAACGTCAACGGGGGGATCAGCAGCGTCGCACCGATTCGGTCGAGACCCTCGATGATGAATCGCGCCAGCGCTTCGACGACCTCTTCGCGTTTGGCCGCGACCCGTTCCTGCGCCTCGGGGTTGCGCAGCAGATACAGGGTGAATTCCAACCCCAGCGCGGCATGGTCGGCGCCTCGGTCGGCACTGAGTTGCCGCCACAGCGCCGCGACCTGGTCGAGTTCGTGCGCCTCCACCTTCGATGCCGCCGACAGCACTTCGGTGAAGGTGTCGAAGTAGCGCTGCCAGTACCAGTCGTTCACCGCCAGGAAGAGTTCTTCCTTGGTCGGGAAGTGCTTGTAGATAGCACCTTTGGTGTAGCCCGCGGCATAGGCGATGTCATCGAGGGTCGCCGCCGTGAAGCCCTTCTCGGCGAACACCTCCTGCGCGGCATCCAGCAGCAGTCCACGCGTGCGCTCGAGTCGTCGCTCCCTGGTCCAACGCTCAGCCATACAGCGAGTATGCCACGAATCTGAGAAACCCTTCCAATACATAGATTCTTGTTGGTATATTTTCTCCCGCACAGCTACTGAAGGAGGGCGAGCGATGGCTGCCCGAGCAACAACAGACCAGTGCCGCGACACCCACGTTGTCGCAGTCACCACCGATCCACCTCCGAGTCCCCACCGGATCAGAGTGCGTCGGACCACAAGGACTCAGCGGGAGGGAACGCGATGAGCGGACCGTGGGACAGAAAGAAGTCCTCGACAGTCACCGAGCCGCTCGGCGAGGCGGCTGCACTGGGCGCCAAGGTTCAGTCGACGAGCAAGCCGGTCAAGATCTGGGCGATCATCGGAGCGCTGATCCTCGCGTTCCAGGTCTACATCTGGGTTCGGTGGGCAATCGGACCGCACTTCGAACGGGTTCCCACCGGCCCCAGCGATCCGCCGACGTGGATGAAAACGATCCTCATCGTGTGGACGACCGTGATCCTGATCGGTTGGCCGATCGGCGTCTACTACTTCATCATCCGGCCGTGGCGGCGCGAGCGGCGCATCACTCTCGACGGCATGCTGCTCGTTGCCTGCGGACTGCTGTTCTTCCAGGATCCGCTGCTGAACTACTTCAACACGTGGAGCACGTACAACACCTGGATGTTCAACCGCGGCTCCTGGGTTGCCGAGATCCCGGGCTGGCGATCGTATTCCGAACCCGGCGCGATGATGGCCGAACCGTTGCTCATGAATGCCGCCGGATACTCCTACGGAGTGCTGCTGTGCACCATTCTCGGCTGTTGGATCATGCGCCAGGCCAAGAAGAAGTGGCCGAATATCAGCAATATGGGGCTGATCGGGGTGCTCATCGTCTGGACATTCTTCTTCGATCTCGTCATCGAGGGCATGTTCCTCATGCCGATGGGACTGTTCACCTACCCCGGCGCCATCCAGTCGCTATCGATCAATGCCGGTACCTACTACCAGTGGCCCATCTATGAAGGGCTCATGTGGGGAGGCGTACAGGCGGGTCTGTGCTCGTTGCGCTACTTCACCGACGATCGCGGTCGCACCTTCGTCGAACGCGGCCTCGAGAAGATCCAAGGCGGTTTCGCCAAGCAACAAGCCACGCGTTTTCTGGCGATCTTCGCGGCATGCAGCATGTTCTTCTTCGTCTGCTACAACCTGCCCGCGCAGTGGTTCGCGATGAACGCCGATCCGTGGCCCGAGGATATCCAGAAGCGTTCCTACTTCGACATGGGCATCTGCGGCGAAGGCACCGACCGGCTCTGCCCTCATCCGATCCTGCCGATCCCCGGCAAGGACACCGGCTACATCGATCCGGAAGGCCGACTCGTCCTGCCCGAGGGCGAGAAACTACCGGAAATCGTCCCCTTCGAGCGAGGAAATTGAGATGTCGATCAGTCAAGCCGATAAGGTACTCGCCGAACTGGATGCGCCGTTCTACCGAGCGGTCGGTGACGAGGTGGAAGTCTTCCAGGCGGCGGCTCGGCGTGGTTCGCCTGTTCTGCTCAAAGGTCCGACCGGGTGCGGCAAAACCCGATTCGTGGAAACGATGGCTCATGGACTCGGCCGTGAACTGATCACCGCCGCGGGCCACGAGGATATGACCTCGGCGGATCTGGTCGGACGGTTCCTGCTCAAAGGAGGGGAAACGGTCTGGGCGGACGGGCCGTTGACCCGGGCCGTGCGCGAGGGCGCCATCTTCTATCTCGACGAGGTCGTCGAAGCCCGCCAGGACACGACCGTGGTTATCCATCCGCTCGCCGATCACCGCCGTGAGCTACCGATCGACAGACTCGGCACGACATTGCGCGCGGCGCCCGGTTTCCAGCTGGTGATCTCCTATAACCCCGGCTACCAGAGCGTCTTGAAGAGTCTCAAGGAGTCGACCCGTCAGCGTTTCGTCGCCATCGAACTGGACTTCCCGCCTGTCGATATCGAGACCGAAGTGGTCACCTACGAAGCCGGGATCCCACCCGAGACCGCGAGCGCCCTGGTAAAGGTCGGTCGCGCTATTCGCACTCTCGACGGGTCGCCGCTGCGGGAAGTGGCCTCCACCCGGCTGCTGATCCTCGCCGGCGGCCTGGTCGCGGAAGGACTGAGTTTGCGCAGTGCCGTCCAGTCGGCCGTCGTCCAGGCTCTCTCCGACGATCCGGACGTGGTGCGCGCGCTCGGTGAACTCGTCGACGCGGTCCTGCCACGAGCATGAGCGCTTCCGATCCGAACAGTCCCGAGCGGTTTCGACTGCTCGGCACCTTCCTCGCGGGCCGATCCGTCGCCATCGTGGAGGCGCCGGGAGACCAACCAGCTCACACCGACGGCCGGGCGATTTTCGTCTCGGCGGGCCGCCCGCTCGCCGAGCAGCGCCGCGAGATGGTGGTCCAGACCGCATTACTCGGCGCAGGGAGTCTGGACCAACACTTGGTGAAGACCTTTCGGGCACGTCCGGCGACAGCGCGCAGGTATCTGGCGCTGGAAGGTCGGCGAGTGCTCGCCGACCTGGCCGGACGGATTCCCCTCGCGGCCACCCTCGACCTCGACGAACCACCGAGCACTTCCGACGCCGAACAGTCACTTGCTGTGGCAGTCGGTCGTGGGCCTGTCACCGACCCACCCGAGTGGTTCGGTGTCATCAAAGCCTCCCGACTGTTGGGCCCCACCAACGCCCCGGGAGGGCGGGCCACCAACAAAGAGCTGCGCTTGGATTTCGATCCCATCGACCTACCCGAGTCCGACGACGAAGACGAAGACGGCGGAGATACCGAACAGCCCGGGGGCAGCAAGATCCTCAAACTGTTCGAGAACCCGCTGTTCAACTCCAAAGCACTGTCGGACCAACTGCGCAAGTTGTTCGGCAACTCCCGCTCTCCGGGCGACGGCGCCGCGGGTGCGGAGATGCAGGTCCGCGCTGTACGCCGAGTGCAGCGAGTAGGACCGAACGCCCAGCCTCTGCCCACCCGTATCCAATTCACCGACGACGGCAAGCCAGGCACCGCCCTCGGAGTAGGCGGCGCCTTGCATCCGGAATGGGATGTACACAACAACCGCTACCGACCGGACTGGTGCCGAGTCATCGACTTCCCGCTGACAGTCGCTGCCGACATCTCCGCCGCGGGTATTCCGCCCGACGACGTCCTGCGGCGGCGCCTGTCCCGTATCGGACTGGGTCCCAAGGTGTTGCGTCGCCGTCCCGACGGTGACGAGCTCGATATCGAGGCGCTCATCGATCTGGTCGTCGATCTGCGCTCTGGATACTCTCCACCGGAAAACGTCTATCTCGAACATCGGAAACTCGAACGCAATCTCGGCGTGCTCGTCCTGCTCGACGCCTCGGGATCGGCCACCGACACCGACACCGACGGTTTGGCGGTCCACGACCATCAACGACGCGCGGCAGCCACACTCGCGCTGACCCTCGAAGAGCTCGGTGACCGTGTCGCGGTCTACGCGTTCCGGTCCCAGGGTCGACACGCTGTCCATCTGCCCGCGATCAAAACGTTCGATCAACGTTTCGGCGCCCTCGGGCGCGCCCGCCTCAATCAGCTGCAACCCTCGAACTACACGCGGCTCGGCGCCGGTATCCGCGGGGCGGGAGAAATCCTCAAAAACGAAGCGGGAACACAGAACCGGCTCCTGGTCGTCCTCTCCGACGGCCACCCGTACGACGACGGATACGAGGGCCGCTACGCCGAAGCCGACGCCCACAAGGCACTCGAGGAACTCCGCGCCGACGGCGTGGCCTGTCTCTGCCTTTCCATCGGCGCGACGACCACTACCGACGCACTCGCCCGCGTCTTCGGCTCCGCCAGCCATGCCAGCGCGACCACCCTGTCCGAACTGAGTCCTCGAATGGACGAATTGTTCCTTTCGTCCTTGAGAGAACTGGCTGCACCCCAACCGCGCTAGGGACAGATACGCGCAGGCGAACCCCCTCGGCACCCACGTCGAGGGCCGATCTGTCGTGCGCACCCCGTCGACGCCGATCACATCGAGACCGAACAAGGGAGGCTCATAGTGACATTCGATGAGACCCCGACTATCCACCCGACCACGCCCACCGCGGTCGCCGAGATCAAGGACTGGTCGAAGGATTACGCCCGGCGACACCCGATCGCGTCGCTTCGGACCGTCGGACGGCAGGTCGCACTCGGCCGACAGGCTTTCCGCTATCTGTTCACCGACATCGCCGCACGTCGTTTTCCCTTCGACGAGTTCGTCACCCAAGCGGTGTTCATGATCAAGACGTCGCTGCTACCGACGATCGCGGTGGCAGTGCCGATCAGCGCGACACTGTCGATCCAGTTCGGTCTGCTGGCCGGGCAGGTCGGTGCCACCGCATTGGCCGGGGCGGCAAGCGGACTGGCGGTGATTCGGCAATCCGCGCCACTGGTCACCGCCATTCTGCTGGCGGCAGCGGTGGGTTCGGCGTTGTGCGCCGACCTCGGTTCCCGCAAGATCCGCGACGAGATCGACGCCATGGAGGTCATGGGAGTCTCGGTGCTGCGCAGGCTCGTGGTACCGCGATTGGCCGCGGGCATTGTCATCGCCATGGCGCTCACCAGTGTCAGTTGTTTTGTCGGATTCCTCGCCGGCTATCTGTTCAACGTCTATGTCCAGGACGGAACACCGGGTAGCTATATGGCGACCTTCTCCTCCTTCGCGACCGCGGGAGACCTGTACCTCGCCATGGCCAAGGCCGCGGTATTCGGGGTCATCGTCGTCGTGATCGCGTGCGAGAAGGGCCTGAACACGCGAGGTGGCCCGGGCGGTGTCGCGAACTCGGTCAATGCCGCGGTCGTCGCGTCCATCGTCGTGCTGATGGTGGTCAATCTCGGTTTCACCCAGATCTACACCATGCTGTTCCCGAGGACGACCCTGTAATGGCCACCATCTATCGCCCGCCGGGAGTTCGGGCCGTGATCGCGGTAACGCGTCCACCGTGGCACGGCATCATCCGACTCGGGCACATGTTCACCTTCTTCATGCGCGCCGTGACCGCCATCCCGGTGGCGCTGCGGAACTACAGGAAGGAATCGTTGCGGATCCTGTCCGATGTGACATGGGGCAACGGCTCGCTCATCGTCGGCGGCGGAACGGCGGGGGTGATGATCATCCTGGGAGCCGCGGCCGGGGGCATCGTCGGTATCGAGGGATTCAACGCGTTGAAGCTACTCGGAATGCAGCCCGCCACCGGGATGATCGCCGCGACCGCCGCGACTCGCGAACTGGCTCCGATCATGGCCTCGATCGCGTTCGCCGCGCAGGCGGGATGTCGATTCACCGCACAGCTGGGTGCGATGCGGATCTCCGAGGAAATCGACGCCCTCGATTCGATCGCGATCCGCCCCGTTCCCTTCCTCGTGTCGACACGGTTGATCGCCTCCGTCGTGGCGGTGATTCCCCTGTTCCTGGCCGGATTGGCCGCGGACTACCTCGCGGTGAAGCTGTTCGTCGGATTCGTCGGTGGTCAATCGTTCGGCACCTACGACCACTACTTCGATCTGGTGCTCAGCGGCACCGACATCGTCTACTCACTGCTGAAAGCGATCGTGTTCGTCATCGTCACCACGACCATCCAGTGCTACTACGGCTACTACGCGCGCGGAGGGCCACAGGGAGTCGGCATCGCGGCCGGTCGCGCGATGCGCGCGAGTATCACCGTGATGATCTCGGTCAACCTGCTGATGACCTTGGCACTGTGGGGATTCGACGCCGGTTCGAGGATAAGCGGGTGACGCGATGACGATAATCTTCGAATCCGACGACAGGCATCTGAGCAATGCGGGCCTGTTCGTGCGCGGACTGGCGGTTCTGGCGGTGATCACCGCTACCGCCACGGCGATGATCGCCCGGTCCGAAGGCGCGTTCACCGACACTGTCGCGGTCACGGCGATGCTGGTCGATGTCGGCGACGGCCTCCCCACGAGATCCGACGTCAAGTACCGCGGTGTCCTGGTCGGCAGCGTGCGGGAGGTGGTGCCCGCGGCCGGCGGCGGACCCAACACGGTGCGCATCGACCTACTGCCGGACCATGTCGCCGGGATTCCCTCGACCGTCACCGCACGGGTGGTCCCGAGCAACGTATTCGCTGTTCCCTCGGTACAACTCATCGACAACGGTCCCGGTGCCACGCTGTCCGACGGCGCCTCGATTCCGGAGGATCACAGCCGCGCCAGCGTGCAGTTGCAAACCTCTCTGACCGCGTTGAGTCACATCGTCGCCGCCGTCGGACGCCCGGATTCCGACCCCACCGTCGGCATCTTCGAAACCCTCGAACGAGCGACCAGCGGCCGAGGCCGAGATGCGCTGGCCGCCGCGACCCAGCTCGAGCGAATCGTGCGCGCCTACAACGCGGAGACGACCACCGACGACGAGTACTCCTTGCTCACCGGCCTGTCGGAAGCGGTGCACGGGCTGCAACAATCCGCCCCCGACCTGCTCGCCGCGCTACACGAAGCGGTCGGACCCATGCGCAGCGTGGCCCAGCAGCGACTTCGTCTGGCGCAGTTGCTGACCGGCGCCGACGCGACCACCGCAACCGTCGGCACGGCGATGACCAATCGCACCGACACCCTCATCGACCTCAACAGCAGAATGGGACCGGTCCTGCAGATTCTCGCCGCGGGAAGCCCCAACTTCGTGCAGATGACCACCTCACAGACCCGCGTCGCCAGGGTGTTCGCCCACGATTTCTGGAACACCGACAACCAGAGCGGCACCGCCAAGGTCATCGTCGAACTCACCCCGCACAAGCAGTACACCCGCACCGACTGCCCCCGCTACGGCGAGCTCGCGGGAGCGAGTTGTGAGAACGGTCCGACCGCGGGCCCTCCCGTGATCGGCGCGCTCGACGGTCCGGTCAGCACCGCCGAGCAACGACAGCGTCTTGCCGAGCGCCTCGGCCTACCACCCGAATCCGTCGGTTTCGCAGAGCTTTTCGGCTTGACAGGCCAGGAGCCCGCCGCCCCGGGCACTACCGGTGCGCCGGATACCGCCCCGACGAGCTCTCCGGTACCGACAGCGGGAGAACCACGATGAAACGAAGCCGTGAACTCGTCGGCCTGACCGCCTTCCTGCTCGTCGCCGCCCTGCTCACGTGGATGGTCCACGTGACGCTGCGACGAGATGTCACCGGCGACACCCACACCTATTCGGCGATTTTCACCGACGTCTCCGGACTACGCGTCGGCGACGACGTCCGGGTCGCCGGAGTGCAGGTAGGCCGCGTCGACGACATCCAGGTCCACGGGCCGCAGGCCGAGGTCGGCTTCCGGTTGCGCCGGGACCAGACCGTGTACGGCAACACAGTCGCTTCGGTCACCTACCAGAATCTGATCGGACAGCGCTACCTCGGACTGAGCCTGTCCGACGTCGGCGAACAGGCTCCGCTGCCACCCGGCGCGCAGATCCCCCTCGAACAAACTCGAGCGTCTTTCGATCTCTCCGGGCTGCTCAACGGTTTCCAGCCGTTGTTCAGCACTCTCGATCCGAACGACGTCGACAACCTGACCTCCGCGCTGATCCGCGCACTACAGGGCGACGACGGCGCGGTCGCCGCGCTGATCACCCAGACCGCGACGCTGGCGCAATCCTTCGCCGGACCCGACCAGATCCTGGGCACACTCATCGACAACCTCTCGGTCGTCATGAGCACGCTGGCCGGTCAGAGCGCCGGGATGCAGACGACAATCACCCAGACCCGCAAGATCTTCGACGGACTCGAAACTCGCCGCGACACCCTGATCGAGCAGACCAGCCGAATCGCCACGGTCCTGTCGGACGCCGCCACCGTCGTCGACGGCGCCGCCCCGGCACTGAGCGAGTTCGTCCGCCGCGAACCCGGCTTCGCACACCACTTCGTCGACGGCCGGGACCGTTTCGCCTACCTCGGCTTCAATCTTCCCCTGCTGCTGGAAGCCATGGTCCGGGCCACCGACAGCGGCGCCTTCGTCAACGCCTACGTCTGCGATATCGAATTCAGCGTCGTCCCGGGAATCGACCCGGTGATCTCCCGGATCCTCGCAGGCTCCTCCCCCACCGGCCGTCCCCAGAACTCCGCGATCTGCAGGTAGAACGATGATGAGACAACTACGTGCCCTCACCCGCGGACGCTCACGGACCGGCCGAGACCACGTCGACACGACCGACACGGACACGTCGCTGCGTCTCGGGATCACCGCCGTCGGCGCGGTGGTACTGGTACTGGTCGCGATGGTCGGAATCAACTCGCTACACCTGGGTTCACGCACCTGCCGAGCCGATTTCGCGCAGGCCGCCGGACTCGGCGCGGGCGACGCGGTGACCTGGGCCGGAATCCCCGTCGGCTCGGTGACCAGCACCCGACTGGCCGGTGACCACGTCGAAGTCACCATGACGATCGACAACGACGACGTCACACTCGGCGCGGACACCGAAGCCGCGATCAAACTCACCACACTGCTCGGCTCCCGCTACGTCGAACTGCGCTCCAGCGGCACCGGAGAACTGCCGGACAATCGGATTCCGCTGTCCCACACCACTGTTCCCTACGACCTGGAAACCGCGCTACAAGACGCCACCACCACCTTCGACCAACTCGACGCGGACCAGATCGCCCGGTCGATGGCCTCGCTCTCACGCGGACTCGACGGCGTGCCGTCGCTGATCCCCGGCATCCTGCGCGATATCCGATCCCTCTCGACCGTCATCGCGCAGCGCCGCGACCAGATCGGCGCGCTGCTCACCAGTACCGCTCGGGTCAGCACCGTCATCGGTGAGCAGCAAGCCGATCTGGCCGCCGTGATCGGCCAGGGCCGCACCGTCCTGCAGCAGATCAACGCCCGCCAGGACGCGCTGCGCCGACTACTCGAGGCGACCACCTCCCTGGTACAGCGACTCGAACCGATCGTGGTCGGTGAGCACGCCGAAATCGAACAACTACTGACCGATCTACACGACATGACCGCGATGATCGCCGGCCACGACGATCTGCTGCGCAACATCCTGCAGATCCTCCCGGTTCCCTGGCGGCTTTTCGCCAATGCCACCGGCACGGGTGCCGAGCTGAACGCCAATGCCCCCGATGGAGCCTTCGTCGACTCGTGGATGTGCGCGTTGAGCGCCGTCGCCGCAGGCCGCGCCCCCTACCTCCAGGACTGTCGATGAGCGCCACCCTGTCCACTCTCAAGCTGGCCGTGCTCGCACTGAGCGCGGCATGTCTGGCCGGATGCTCGTCCGGTCCCGGCGCCGACACCACCACGATCACCGCCCGATTCGCCAACGCCAACGGACTCTACGAAGGCAACTCGGTCTCGGCACTCGGGATGCGTGTCGGCCGGATCGTCCGCATCGATGCCCGCGGCACCGACGTCGAGGTCGAGATGGACATCGACAACGGAATCCGGCTACCCGCCGACGTGCAGGCGGTCACGGTGTCGGACTCGATACTCACCGACCGCCATATCGAACTCACCCCGATCTACCGAGGCGGTCCCACCCTGCCCGACGGGGCGACGCTCGACACCACCCGCACGAAAACCCCGGTCGAATTCGACGCCCTGCTCTCGATGGCACAGAAGCTGTCCACCTCCCTGTCCGGTGACGGCAACGGCTCGGGCCCGATCGCCGATCTGATGAACCTGGGTGCGGCGGCCACCAGTGGAAACGGCGACGACATGCGAGCCGCGCTCGGTGAACTCTCCCGCGCGCTGCAACTCGGCCAGGACAACGGCGCCGCCACCCGCGACGCGATCACCACCGTCGTCACCAACCTCGACTCCCTGACCGACGCAGCCGCACGCAACGATCAGACGCTCCGCCAATTCGGCTCCGCCGTAGCACAACTCAGCGACTTCCTGGCCCAACAGCACTTCGGAACAGGCGAGACCGGTGCCGCGCTCAACCGGATCATCACGCAGGTCACCGACCTGCTCCAACGCCACCGGGGCACCATCGCCGGCCTCACCGGCAACGCCGACACCCTGGCGACATCCCTGGCCGACTACGACTACAACCTCGCCGACTTCCTGGACGTATTCCCCCTGGTCACCGATAACGCCTACAACGCGATCGATCACAACGTCGGCGCACTGCGTGCCGCGGTCGATGTCAACAGACTCCTGCTCGACGGCCAGATGGTCAAGGAAATCTGTAATCTGTTGCAGCTCAACAGTCTCGGCTGCGCCACCGGCACCATGCGGGATATGGGACCGGATTTCGGCATCACCGCCATCCTGACGGGACTCGCGGAAAAGAACAGCCGATGACACGACCGACGCGTGCGATATTCTTCGCCGCAACCGCCGCCACGCTGGCACTGTCCGTCACCGGATGCGCCGCCGGACTCGACCGACTGCCGCTGCCCGCCCCCGGACTCCGCGGCGACACCTACACCCTGACAGCGACATTCGACAACGCACTCAACCTACCGACCAAAGCGAAAGTCAAACTCAACGGCGCCGATATCGGACAGGTCGACTCCATGTCCGCCCGCGACTACACCGCCGTCGTGACGATGCGAATCAACTCCACCGTGCGCCTGCCCGAAGGCACGTCGGCAGAACTGCGATCGGCCACGCCGATGGGCGATGTGTTCGTCGCCATGAAACCGCCCCCCGCCGCCGAGGCCGGCACCGCGACGCTCGGCGAGGGCGGCGCGATTCCCCTCGAGTCGACCTCGGCCGCGTCCACCATCGAGGAAATGCTCACTCGCGCATCACTTCTGGTCAGCGGCGGCACCATCGACTACCTCACCGAGGTCATCGCCGCGCTCGGCGAGCACGTCGGCGGCCGCGGCGAACGACTCGCGGCGCTACTCGACCAGACCCGGACCCTGTTGGGCACCCTCTCGGCCCGGTCCACGCAGATCGGCGACGTCCTGCGCTCCGCGGCCGACCTCAGCGCGACCGTCGCCACCCAACGCGCCACCCTCACCGACACCGTCGCCGCGGCCGGACCCGCCATGGAAGTCCTCGCCGAGAACACCGACTCGTTGCTCACCCTCGTGGACCGCATCGACGTGATCACCGCACAACTGGCCAGGTTCCCCAGCATCCAGGGCACCAACGACACCAGCATGGCGGCCAATATCAATCAACTGGCCGCGGGCCTCAACGCCGCGGCGCTCAATCCCGAAGCCGACCTCGACGAACTCAACACCATGCTGGGAATCGTGATCAAGATGATCAGCGGCCCCAACGGCCACGTCGACGTGGACGTCACCCAGGTCGCGGTCGGCGCTGTCCCCGACCCCGGATTCCCCGGAACCCCCGGCGGCAGGCTCCCCGACGTGACGGACTGGACCGCCTTCGTCGGCTCGCTGCAGCACATGCTCGATCGACTGGGTAACCGTCTGGAAGGCACGCCGCGATGACCACGACGATCCACCGAAGCCCTTGGGAGGCGCCAGCTCGCCTGCTTCTGGGTGTCGTTGGCCGCGCCCACCGCCACCGAATCGCCGTGTCGTTGCTCGGGTTGCTCGCGATCCTCGGCAGCGCCGGCGGGTATCTGCTGCTGGGCACCCTCGACATCGATCCGCTCGACGACCCGTATCGGGTGCACGTGGAACTGGAGCGATCCGGCGGGCTACTCCCGGGGCAGGATGTCACCCTGCGCGGAGTTCGCGTCGGACGCGTCGAAACCGTCGAGGTCGCCGGTGACAAAGTGGTCGCCGTCGCCGCCATCGACGAAGACGTTCGCATCCCCGCCTCCGGTCAGGTCCGCGCCGCCGCTCTGTCCGCTGCCGGTGAGCAGTACCTGGACTTCCTCCCCACCACGAATGACGGCCCCTATCTCACCGACCACGCTGTCATCACTTCCGACCGCACGACCACCCCCGTTCCGCTCTCGGACATGCTCGAAAGCCTCAGTGCCACACTCGCGCAGATCGATCCGGCGCGGCTCACGGCGATCTCCCGGGAACTCGGTGTCGGTCAGGCCGGCCCCGACAAACTGGCGACGATCATCGACGGCGGCACATTCCTCATCTCGACGCTGGACGCGACCCTCCCACACACGGTGAACCTGCTCCACAACAGCAGAGTCGTCCTGACCACCCTGACCGACGGCCGGCACGCACTGCGGTCCACCTCGGCCGACCTGTCGACCACACTCGCCGGGGTGTCCTCGATGACCGGTGGTTTCGAACAACTCGTCACACAGACACCGCCGATGCTGTCCACGCTCGACGTCCTGCTCGCCGAGAACTCACCGACCATGGTCCAACTGCTCGGCAACCTCGTCACCGTCTCCCAGGTCGCCTACTCCCGAATCCCGGCGCTGAACGAGTTCTTCTTTCCCCAACAGCGAAACGGCTCGGCGCTCGACGCGGTGACCTCGGCATTCCACGACGGCGGCGTCTGGGCCCTGGCCAGCATCTATCCCCGCTACGCCTGCGACTACAACCTGCCACGCCGTGCCGGATCGGCGCCCGACTACGCCCCGCCCTACCTGCACGCGGACTGCACCGACCCCGACCCCACGCTGATGCCACGCGGAGCCCGCAACGCCCCCCGCCCCCTCGAGGAGCCCGTACCCCGGCCACCGGTCACCGATCCACAGCGGACCGCAGACCCGGCACCGATCGGCCCCCTGTCCATCCCCACCCCCTACGGCGGACCCCACGCCCCGGTCCCACGGTGAAGCAGGCATCGCCGGCTGTGGTTGCTTCGACAGCGACAGGGGCCGAGATATTCTCATGACCGCTCGAATCGCACCTACACCAACGGTTCTCGCCGATCGAGGACGACCGCGAAAATCAATGCTCGTTCGCGAGCAGCAACTCAACGGACTCCTTCGAGTCGCGCTGAAGACGATCGCGATCCACGGCCCGTCGACGTCCATGGACGATATCGCGAGAGCGGCCGGCATGAGCAAACCGCTCATCTATACGCTGTGCGGATCGAAATCCGGATTCTCGGCCGCCATGGTCGATTACGTCTTCGGTGACATGCTTTCTACGATTGCCGGCTCGACCGAAGAATTTCCGGTCCGACTGACACAGGCCATCGACGGAATCGCGACCGCGGTAGCGCACAATGTGGATGTGTATCGGTTTCTCGTAGACAGACACACGCTGGCGAATCAACCTTTGTTAACCACACTGGCACCGCTGATCTCGAAAATTTTCGAGGTCGAGAAAACACCCGCCGAGATCGGAATCACCCCGGTACTCGCGATGATTTTCAGTGGACTCGAATGCTGGATCCTGGACGAGAACCGCATACCGCAAAACATCTTCGTCGAGAGAATGACGAAGATGCTGTCCACCGCGCTTGCCTAGGTCGAACCGGAAGATCAGAACAGTGATGACGCGCCCGGTCGACCGGTATCGGTCACGCACGGAATTCGAGATAGGTCGACTTCTCCCGTTGCTCGGGGTCGTCGGCGATCGCACGCGCGAAAGCCGCCGGATGCGGCACCGACAGCGCGGTGACCGAGTCGATCCGTTCCGGGTGATGAGCCGCGGTCGCCCACGCGACGACCGCACCCCGGTCATGGCCGACCAAATGCACAGTATCCAGGAACAACTCGTCACAGAAAGCAAGGACGTCGCCGAACAGTTCAGCCGAACGATAGTTTTCGACTCCGGCAGGTCGGGCGCCGCGCGAGTAGCCGCGCTGATTCGGCGCCCACATCGACACACCTTGGGTAGACAAGCAATCGGCGACTCACCGCGCGCCCGTGACCGGTGCCGCGAGCCGCTGCTCGTGCACTATTTGCTGTAGTTTGTCGATGGTCTCGTCCAATCCGGCTCCGCATCGCGGACCGGGGGTGAAGGTCGCGGGAAGTTTGCGCATACCTTGGATCAGGCCGATGGTTTCATAGTGGACCGCACCTTCGGGGTCGCAGTGGAAGTCGGGCATGCGATCGAGCACTGCGATCAACATCCGTTTGAACACCGTTCGTGCCACGTTGGACCCGATGCATCGGTGGATACCGAGCCCGAAACTCAGATGTCGGTTGCCTTTCCGATCCAGCACGACCTCGTTCGGGGACGAGAAGACGGTGGCATCACGATTGGCCATCGCCCAGGACAGCCATAGTCGCTCACCTTCCTTGAACTGCTGACCGGCGACCTCGCAATCTTCGGCGATGGTGCGGCCGTCCCCCGGCGCGGGAGTGAAGTATCGCAGGAACTCCTCGGTTGCCGAGTTCAGCAGGGTCTCGCGTTCCCGACTGAGAGTTTCACGGTCATCAGGGTGCTGCGACAGCCATTCCAGCGAATGGGCGGTCAGTGCCGTCGTCGTGTCGAATCCCCCGCCGATGAGTAGTCCGAGTATGCCGAGAAGGTCGATCTCCTCGGGTTTGTGGCCGTCGATCTCCATGCGCGCCAAAGCATCGATCAACCCGGGGCGTGGATCGTCGCGTATCTCGTGCAGATTGGACATCAGGTCCATCCCCATCTCCATGTTGAGGTTCTGGACTCGTTCACGATCAGGTGAATCCGGAGGGGTGTAGACCGCGGCGTGCGCCGGCTCGTTGTAGACCGCCCACTTCCGCAGCGGGATGCCCAGCATGGCGAGTGTCAGGACGGCCGGAACGATATTGGCCAGATCGTCGACGAAATCGATCCGCCCGGATTCGATCCGCTCATCCAGGCAAGCCCGCACTATCTCATCGATGAACGGCTCCCACCGAGACACCGCACTCGGCGACAGATACGGGTTGAGTACGGCACGAAAAACCCGATGCTCCGGGTCGTCCATCTCGAGGATCCCGTTGCGTAGGGGTATGACCGGCGCGCTGTAGGGGATCGTGATCCCGAGATAGCCGCGACGCTCGTTCTTGTAGTCCCGATCGTTGGAAACGTGTGGGCAGCGGGCGAGCTCGAACACTTCACGATTGCCCGCGGCGACCCAGTGTCCATCGTAGGTATCACTCCACGCTATCGGACACTTCGCGTGCATCTCCTCGGTGATCGCCTCGAACCGAAAGCGATATTCGGGTGTGTGGCGGTCGAACTGGTAGCGGCTCCGCTCACGATGCGGCTCCATCGACCAAGGGTTCGAACTCACTTCTACGTCCTTTCGAGAGGCCCGATCGTCTGCTTCCGATTCGAAGGTGACGCACGAAAACTCTTGCGGCCGAGCTTCGTACCGCCCTCGCGACTCGGCGCGAGACAGAGGGAGTCCGAATCCCGCGCGAGGTATGTTCCGCTCCCACCAACTTGCTATCCGATCAGGATGTCAGAGTCTATCAGGACACTCAGATACTTTGTAGTATATCAATGTGGCTCCGGTATCGCGGGGGCCGGAGTCGTTGTGCCCATAGTTGCGGAGGTCCGATGGAATCCACCGAACGCGCCGGACTGTCCGCCGCCCAACGCTGGCTGCTGACACTGTCGTGTCTCGCGGTGGTCCTCGTCATCGCCTCGACGGTTCACACAGCCACCGGTGGGTGCGGCGCGCTTCCTGGCGCCGCGCCCGCCCCACTCCTGGGACGGTGTCCGTAACGCTTTCGAGTTCGGACCGCCGCCACCGCAGGATCCGGGGATCTCCGGGCTGACCGGCATGACCGACATCCCCGCTGGTGACGACTGGCTCACCGTGAATGTGTGGACGCCCGAGCCGGATTCGGCCGCGAAACGGCCCGTCCTGGTGTGGATCTACGGCAACGCATACAAACTGGGCTTCGCGGGCAGTCCAGGTTATGACGCGTACCGGGTCGCTCGCGACAGCGATGTCGTCGTCGTCACGTTGAATTACCGAGTCGGCGTGGAAGGGTTCACCCGGATCGACGGGGCTCCGGCGAACCGAGGTCTGCTCGATCAGATCGCGGCACTGCGCTGGGTGCAGGAGAACATCGCGGCCTTCGGCGGCGACACCGACCGAGTCACCGTCTGCGGCGAGTCCGCCGGTGCCGGATCTGTGGCAGCACTGCTGGTCATGCCCGACGCCACAGGGCTTTTCCGGCGAGCGATCATCCACAGCATGCCCGGCAAGTATTTCTCCGACGAGTTGGCTTCCGACGTCGCCGGGGCGCTCACCGCGACCATCGGCCTGCGGCCCACGGTCGCCGAACTGTCCGAGGTTGATCCGCGTCGGCTGCCGGAAGCCGGCGTCATACTCAACGCCGAGATGCGCCGATATACCCGAACCTGGGGAGTCGGTGCCCACCTGCTCGCCCCCTTCGCCCCCGTCGTCGACGGCCAGGTGCTGCCGACGGCACCGTGGCAGGCGGTGCGGGCACAACCGTGACGAGTGCCGACTGTTCCTCGCGCTCAGCGGAACGCTGGCGACAATCGATGACGCCCGCGCGAGCGCCGATCTGGAAGTGTTCGGGCCGGGCCCGGACAGCGAGGGCGCCTACCGTGCGGCCTTTCCCGACGCCTCCTCGGTCCCGAGCCACCCGCCGAGGCACGCGAGCTCTCAGCGCAGATGCGCACGGCCTGGGGAGCTTTCGCGGCGACCGGAGATCCGGGCTGGCCCGCATACGATCCGGACCGACGGCTCGTCCGCCTGTTCGATGTGCACCCGGAAACCGCCGCCTATCCCGAGGAGGCGTCTCGCCGCCTCTGGGAGCACTACACCTTCGGTCCGCTGCCGCTGCTGCATCCATAACCTCGTCGGCCGAGAAGACGGTTCGCACGACCACGGGGATATCCCACAAATCCGGGTCGGCCTCGATACGTTCGAGGATCAGGTTGATCGGGGCACCCCGGGCTGAAACGGTTCGACGCCGAAGGCTCTCGAGAATGTGGCGGCAGCGGCAGCAGCGATCGGTCGGACCGAATCGCGCGGGAGACGACACTCCGCCGCAACGACTTTCACCCTCCCTCGGTCGGCCGAAGTACTGGACAACGAATCCCCCGCGGCGGACACTAGAGCGAATTGCTATCAAAGGGGTGAGTCGAATGGTCAGAACACACACCGTGGTCGCCGGGGAGACACTGCCGATGTTGGCGTTGCGCTTCTACGGAGACCCTGAACTGCATACCCTGATCGCCACCGCCAGCGGGATCCCCGATTCCGACCGGGTGGACGCGGGCCGACAACTGATCGTTCCCGACTACTCGAGATACGAAGTCGTGCCCGGAGACACGTTGTCGCAGATCGCACTCCGCTTCTACGGGGACCCCGCGCTCTCACCACTGATCGCCACCGCCAACGGCATCCCCGACCCCGACCACCTCGACGCGGGCCGACAACTGATCATTCCTGATCTCACGAGATACGAAGTCCTCGCCGGAGACACGTTGTCGCAGATCGCACTCCGCTTCTACGGCGACCCCGCGCTCTCACCACTGATCGCCACCGCCAACGGCATCCCCGACCCCGACACCATCGACGCGGGTCACACACTGGCCATATTCCTCGGGCGCAGCGACGGTTTCGGGCTGTCGATCGTGGACCGCAACGAGAGCGACCCCCGCCTGTGGTACTACCGCTTCCACACCGCGGCGATCGGCTGGAATCCCGGAGTCAACGTCCTGCTGCCCGAGGACTACCGCACCAGCGCAGAGAACTATCCCGTCCTCTACCTGCACCACGGCGGAGGCAGCGACCAGGACTTCCGCACCTTCGACCAACTCGGCATCCGCGAGCTGACCGCCGGTAAGCCGATCATCGTCGTCATGCCCGACGGCGGACACGCGGGCTGGTTCTCCAACCCGGTCAGTTCGTTCGTCGGTCCTCGCAACTGGGAGACCTTCCACATCGCCCAGTTGCTCCCCTGGATCGACGCGAACTTCCGGACCTACGCCGACTACGACGGACGCGCGGTCGCCGGATTCTCCATGGGCGGCTTCGGCGCACTCAAATACACGGCCAAGTACTACGGCCATTTCGCCTCGGTCAGCAGTCACTCCGGCCCGGCGAGTCTGCGCCGCGACTTCGGCCTGGTCGTCCATTGGGCGAACGTGTCGTCGGCGGCAATGGATCTGGCGGGCGGCACGATCTACGGCGCACCGTTCTGGAACCAGGCCAGGGTTACCGCGGACAATCCGATCGAACAGATCGAACGCTATCGCAACAAGCGGATCTTCCTGGCCGCGGGCACCAGCCCGGATCCGCTCAACTGGTTCGACAGCGTGAACGAGACCCAGGTGCTCGCGGGCCAGCGGGAATTCAGGGCACGCCTGCGCGACGCGGACATCCCGCACGAATGGCACGAGTTGCCCGGCGGTCACACCTTCCGGCCCGACATGTTCGCGCTGGATCTCGAAGGCATCATCGCTCGGCTACGCCCCGCGGCACCGGTGTCCTCCAGGAGCACGGTGTCGCAGCTGTGACCGGACGCCGTTCGGGTGTCGAACGAAATGCCGGCGACACGCTGTGATCTCCGGTGGAGCTCACAGCCCGCGACCATCGCCCAGTCGATCCCCGAACGGCGTACCCACCGATATCGACGAACCCTTCAGTCGTTGGTATCGCCGTGTGTTGCCTGCTCACCGGCTAGCCGAACGCCGTGGCCTGGTGGGCGGCAATCACCCTGGCGACGTCTCGATGTTCACCAGCGTGATCCGCCGAACTCGTCGTCACCCTCTCCTCCACGAGCTACGTGAGGATCCTCGCGCACTTGGAGAGGATCGGCGCATACTGCGTCCTATCAGCGCATTTCAGCCCGGTGTCGGCGGTTTCGGACCTCGGGAGGAGGGTAGGCCGCTGGCATGGAGGACAACCACACACTGACCGCACAGGCACCGGTGGCCGACGAGACGGTCGTCGCTGCGGCGCGCCAGGTCATCGAGCAGGCCAAAGGCGCAGTGATGCTGGTCTACAGCGTCGATGCCGACCAAGCCTTCGCGATCCTGCGCGTCGCCTCCCAGGACGCCAACGTCAAACTTCGCCAACTCGCCGCGGCGGTCGTGGCCGAACTCCCCGAGGTCGGCACACCCCACGACATCGCCGCTCTCCGCGAGTCTCTGGACCGAGTCCTGTTCGCCGCCAAGCAATCCCAACCCGACTGATAGAGCGTTTCGACAATCCCCGACATTTTCGACGCGCCCTGCATTAACAGTGGCGGTGAAACTCGGGCGGGCTCGACGCTTGTGCCCATCTATCGAGGGGGACCGGCACCGTCGCCCTCTCGCGGACACGAGGAACCTCGTGCCGACCTACCGGCCACAGCCGATCAGCGCTGGTTTCACCGGCGCGATAGCGGGCATTCGGTCTGCGAAGTTGGCTCGTCGACAAGGAAAAGACATGGCTCGAGGCATCGTGAAGTGGTTCAACAGCGAGAAGGGCTTCGGATTCATCGCCCAGGACGGAGGAGGCCCCGACGTCTTCGTGCACTATTCGGCGATCGGCGGATCGGGCTTCAAATCCCTGGACGAGGGACAGCAGGTGGAGTTCCAGATCGGTCAAGGACAGAAGGGCCCTCAAGCCGAGGACGTCCGCGTCCGCTGAGTTATTCCTTTCACGGTTCTATCGACCGCGATACCTTCGATGGCCCCGTACCGGGAGACCGGTACGGGGCCATCGGCGTGTGTAACCACGGCACGCATCGATGAACAGCGAGGCCCATGGTCGAACCCTCTCGAAGGATGCGGGCGGAGGCGATGGTGCGGGTGATGTTTGCGTCCTTGTTCCGAATTCACCTACATTTCGAGCCCGACCTGCGACATTCATGCCGGACCTGGGATCGAACGGCGTATTGCCGTCGATCGCGGGGACGCCGGTCGTGGATCAGCGAGGTCCGGGCCAGACGCGAATCCTGCGGCACAGCAGTCCCTTCCCTCCACTCGTCCATATCTTCCGACAGGTTTCCTATTCTAGGTACTTGCACTCACATGTATAGAATGCTAAAACAAACCTATGCCAGATGACAGAGGTTATCTGGACCTACCACAGAGATTGGAGTGTTGGAGGTGGCGACCATGCTGATGCGTACCGATCCCTTCCGCGATCTGGACCGACTCACGCAGCAGGTGTTCGGCACAGCGGCCCGTCCCGCGGCGATGCCGATGGATGCCTGGCGCGACGGTGAGCAATTCCGGGTGGAACTCGACCTTCCCGGCATCGACCCGGACTCGCTGGACCTGGACATCGAACGCAACGTCGTGACCGTACGAGCCGCACGCCCGGACCTGGACTCGAGCCAGTCGATGATCGCCGCGGAACGACCCCGCGGAGTGTTCAGCCGCCAGTTGTTCCTCGGCGAGGGCCTCGATACCGACAACATCACCGCCGACTACACCCACGGGGTACTGCGGTTGACGATCCCGGTGGCCGAGAAGGCCAAACCACGCAAGATCAAGATCGGCCACAGCGACACCGGCCGACAGCAGGCCATCGACGTCTGAGGCCCCCGTCCCTTCGTATCCGACGCTCCTGTCCTGGAGGTGGTGGCGTCATGACTACGAAACTCGACACGTCCCCTTCCGGCGATGTCGAACCGGTGCTGGATCTGCTCGACCCGGACCTGGAAACGTTGTTCGACGAGGTCGAGCAGATCCTGCGCCGCACCCTCACCGAAACAGTGGCCACCGCGGCCCGGCTCCGGGCCCCAGCGAGATTCCCGCTGCGGACGTACGCCCGGCGGTGGTCACGAGGTCGGCGCCCCGAGGCCGGGCGGGCGACCCAGCGCGGGCCTCCGACGCGACGGCCCGACGAACCGAATGCAGTGCGACCCTGGCGAATACGATGTCGGCGCGAGGAAAGTGAGGTGATGCCTGTCGCAGACACGTCACGTTGTCTTCCCTTCGTGGGTGGGTCCGGGCCTGCAACCGGACCCACCCTCCCCCGATCCTCGAGGGGACATCGCCGACATCGAGCCACGAACGCCGGAGGTTTCCGCGATGACCACGATCCCCACCCGCACCGAACAGCTGCTCCCTGTCACCGTCGGCGCCGACCTCGGCCCGCGAACCACAGCGGTGCCCCCGCTGGCCGAGCGAATCCGCGCCGCGTTCGAGGCCGCCGACCGCGACCGCATTACTCCGATACCCGATGACGACTACCTTCTTTTCCCTTACTGAGCACAACACCGAGACGCCTGCCGATCCCCGCGAGTGGCGACACGGTGTGGTGGCCTGGTTCAACGCCGAAAAAGGATTCGGATTCATTCACCCCGACGACAAGACCGGCGCGGTGTTCGTGGAATACAGCAGCATCGACGCCACCGGCTACAGAACCCTCAGCGGCGGTGACCCCGTCGTGTTCACCACCACCGCCACCGCCCGCGGGCCCGAAGCGGCCCGTGTGCGCCCTTACCGTCGCGACACAACCCACCAGCAAGCCGACGATCAACCAGTCGAAAGAACCCACCGCGATGGCTCTGCTGCACACACCCCACTACATCCTGACGATCCTGCTCACCGCCCTGACCGCCCTCGCCGCGCTCGACGCCCCGCCGAAAGTACTGCTGACACTCCCCGTGCTGGTAGGCACCGCGATCGCCCTCCTGCTACTGCGACCGCTTCCATCCACCGCAGCACACTCGACGCAGTGCACCCGTCGGCGAGCGCCGCGGCGAGACAACGCCGCTGAAGATCCGCATACCGCGCCCGACCGCCTCAATAGGCAGGTACACGCTGCCGGGGGTCGATGAATTCACCCGCATTCGCGTCCCGACCACTGCGACCGGGAGTCGCACACGCGTCTATGTCCGGGCGGCGACGGAGGCCGTGTGCCGAGCCGGAAACCGGAGGGCAGCCACACGGGGTACCACCTATTCGAGTGTCACGGCCGCACGCCCTTTGCCCGAACTGCGGCCGTGACGAGCAGCGACACTAGCGCCAATACTCGCCGTGTGGCACGAACACACTGTCGACACGGTGTGTCGTGAGTTCCGATATCGGTACGGCTTCGAGGCGCTTCACGAAGCCGGGGAGGTCAGGTCGCGTGGATCCACCATACAGCCTTCTCACGGATTTCCTCGCTGTCGTCGTTGTCGCTCGTAGCTGTCCGAGCTGTCAACTTCGTAGGGTGGTCGCATGGAGTTTTCCGCGTCACCGCGAGCCGCCGAGCTCACCGAAGCTGTCGGCACATTCATCGACGAGCACATCGCGCCGGTCGAGGCGGACTATCACCACCGGGTGGGCCGACTGCGCGCCGAAGGCGCGGACCCGTGGCAGCCGCTGCCGATACTGGGCGAACTGCGTGCGCGGGCTCGTGCCGAGGGATTGTGGAATCTGTTTCTGCCGGTCGGGCACGAGGGCCCCTATGCCGAGCGTTACGGCACACGTGGCGGCGTCGGGTTGAGCAATGTCGACTACGCGCCGATCGCGGAGGTGATGGGCCGATCGTTGATGGCCCCGTACGTGTTCAACTGCAACGCCCCCGATACGGGCAACGCGGAGGTACTGCTGAAATACGGGTCGGAACAGCAGCAGAGACAGTGGCTCGACCCGCTCTTGGCGGGAGATATCCGCAGCGCGTTCTGTATGACCGAACCGGCGGTGGCTTCCTCCGACGCCACGAATATGGAACTCACCGCGATCCTCGACGGCGACGAGGTCGTGCTCAACGGCCGCAAATGGTGGTCGACGGGTGTCGGACATCCCGATTGCCGGATCTTGATCGTGATGGGCGTGAGCGATCCCGACGCCGACCGGTATCACCGCCACTCGATGGTGCTGGTGCCGCGTGAGACTCCCGGTGTCCGGGTGGAGCGGATGCTCGACACCATGGGGTGGCAGGACGAGCCGTACGGGCACGGCGAGGTCGACTTCACCGATGTCAGGGTTCCCGCCGAGAACATCGTCGCGGGCCCCGGTCGGGCGTTCGAGATCGCCCAGGGCCGCCTCGGGCCCGGCCGCGTGCACCACTGCATGCGGCTGATCGGTCTGGCCGAGCACGCCCTGGAGCTGGCCTGCCGACGCGGGCTCGAGCGCACCGCCTTCGGCAAGCCCCTGATGAACCTCGGTGGCAACCGGGAGCGGGTCGCCGACGCGCGTATCGCGATCAACGCCATGCGACTGCTCGTTCTCGACGCCGCGTGGAAACTCGATGAGGGCGGCGCGCTCAACGCGCTCTCGGAGGTCTCCCAGATCAAGGTCGCGGTGCCGAACATGGCGCAGCAGGTCATCGACTTCGCCATGCAGATCCACGGGGGCGGCGGTCTGAGCAGCGACTTCCCGCTCGCTTCCGCCTGGACCGTCGCTCGCGCGATCCGCTTGGCCGACGGTCCCGACGAAGTCCACCGCGGGGTGGTCGCGCGCATCGAACTCGGAAGGTACGGAGCCGCGCGATAATCGCCGCCGGTCGGTCGGTTTCGCCCACACGCTCACGGGTACCGCGCGACAGCCGGTCGAAAATCCGAGGGAGGAGTTCCCATGCAGGCTGTGACATGGCAGGGCAGACGTAAGGTCGCGGTGGAATCCGTGCCGGATCCACGCATCGAGAAACCCACCGACGCGATCATCGAGGTCACCTCCACCGGGATCTGCGGATCCGATCTGCACCTGTACGAGGTGCTCGGCCCCTACATGCACGCCGGTGACGTGCTCGGCCACGAGCCGATGGGACGAATCATCGAGACGGGGTCGGCGGTGACCAACCTGTCGCGCGGCGACCGCGTCGTGATCCCGTTCCAGATCAGCTGCGGTGACTGCGTCATGTGCCGCGACGGCCTCAGCACCCAGTGCGAGACCACACAGGTTCGCGAATATGGTTGTGGTGCCGCGCTTTTCGGATACTCCGAACTGTACGGCCGAGTGCCGGGCGGTCAAGCCGAATACCTGCGGGTGCCGCATGCCGATTTCACCCACATCAAAGTTCCCGAAGGCCCCGACGACGACCGTTTCGTGTACCTCTCCGATGTGCTGCCCACCGCGTGGCAGGCCGTCGAGTACGCCGCGGTCCCGCCCGGCGGTTCGCTGACGGTGCTCGGTCTCGGCCCGATCGGGGATATGGCGTGCCGGATCGCCGCTCACCGCGGCTACCGCGTCATCGGGGTCGATCTGGTGCCCGAGCGCCTCGACCGGGTGGCCCGACGCGGAATCGAGGTGATCGATGTCGGCGCCGTCGGCAACGACCTGGGCGATGTCATCCGTGACCGCACCGACGGTCGGGGCACCGACGCGGTGATCGACGCGGTCGGCATGGAGGCACACGGCTCGCCGGTGGCGTCGTTCGCTCAACGCGCCGCGGCGCTGCTGCCGGACGCTGTCGCGCACCGCGTCATGGACTTCGCCGGAGTCGACCGTCTCGCCGCGCTGGAGGCCGCCGTCGACATCGTGCGTCGCGGTGGCACCATCTCGGTCATCGGGGTCTACGGCGGGATGGCCGATCCACTCCCGATGCGGGTGCTCTTCGACAAGCAGATCCAATTGCGTATGGGGCAGGCGAACGTCAAACGCTGGATCGATCCCATCATGCCGCTGCTCGATGACGGTGATCCGCTCGGCGTAGACGATTTCGCGACCCACAGGCTTCCGCTGGCCTCCGCACCCGAGGCGTACCGCACGTTCCAGGAGAAATCCGATGGCGCGGTCAAGATCCTCCTCGATCCGCGGGCCGACGCGGTCGCCTGATCGCGGCAGGCACCCGGGCCACCAACAGGTTTGCCCGCGAATCACGTGGTACTCGGACAACAGCGAGGTACCGATTCGGACTCGCGGGAACATCTGTAGGAGGATTTCATGGCCGAGAAGAGTTATCGCTCTGCCGAGACCGGTGAGTACGTGTCCGAGGAGACGGCTGCCGACAATCCCAGAACCACCCTCGGAGAGGACGAACCACACGAGGGTGCCGATCGGCGAGACCGCTCGGCGATCACGGGCCATTTCGTCAAACCCGACACCAGTCGGCGTCATCCGGATACCACGGTGACCGAAAACGGCTGACCGATAGCCCTTTTCATCGATCGGACCACTCACGAAGGCGCGGCCCACCCGGCCGCGCCTTCGTGGTCGATGCCGCCGGGTCCGCGCCTCACTTCCGCGGTGTGTCCGCCCGCGTGCCGAACAGTAAGTCCTCCAATGCTTCTCGAACGGACTCCAGGTCCGGTGTGATGCCGAGATCGGGAAGTTCCGCGACGACCTCGGTGGCGATCTCGCGAACCTTCACATTGGTGTCCTGGGAGGCCGCGCGCAGAATCGCGAATGCCTGCTCGGCGTCCACGCTGTACACCAGCATCACCACACCTTTGGCCTGCTCTATGGTCTCGCGCGCGGCGGCGACCACTGCGTCATCGACCGCTGCCTTCTTCTGCATGGTGTGCAGCTACCCGCCTCGTCCGGTTCGAACCAGGCCGTGATCGCCCTCTTCACCGATAGTCGGCCCCACTGCCGGGCACGCTCGGTTTCGCCTCGTCATCGACGGGTAGGCAGCCGACATGGAACGGTTTTGTGCCCTCCAGCAGAACGACCGGATCCGCGGGACTCACCATGACCACCAGGGTGGCGTCCTGCCTGGCTCGACGAACCCGGCGGGAGCTTGTCGCGGGCCGGGAATGACCGATCGCCGCCTCGGCACGTCCGCGTGAACGGGCCGAGAACCTACCTCGATCACGCCGAAGGAGCAGACCTTGACCGATCTCACCTCCACCGTCGTGAAATCCGTGTTCGACGCAGGCGCGCGGGTTCGCCACGCGCGTGTCTTCCACCCTCGGGGCATCAAACTGGCCGGGCGTTTCCACGCCGACACCGAATTCGAGCCCTGGTTCGGGACAGGAGAACGCGCGGTCATCGCCAGGCTCTCCAAAGGAATCGGAACGCCGGGAGCCGTCCCCGATGTGATGGGCCTCGCCTTCCGTGTGCTGGATCGCGACGAGAACCCCTGGGATTTCGCGCTCGCGACCACGGGGACCGGTACGGTCGGGCGGTTCGTGATCACCGCCGCCCGCGGCTGGTCCAGCGCCCGTTACGGCAGTCTGCTCCCCTACCGCTTCGGCGACGCCGGGCTGACCTGGCTGTTCGCCGAACCCGCCGTACCGCAGCCCGGCTCCGCCTCGTTGCAGGCCATGAGCGAGCATCTGCGTGACCACGATGTGCGATTCGAGATCACCGCGAGCGGTCTGGGCGCGGCACCGCGACGGGTGGGTGAGCTGACGTTGCACCACGCCGATGCCCATGAACACCGGACCGACTTCTTCGACCCGATACTCAACCATCCGGGCGATATCGCGCTCGAACCCGGAGTCGTCAGTCGTCTTCGCGAGTTCGCCTACGAAGGCAGCAGGGAAGGCCGCGGGGAGCAGAACTGACGCGAGACGAGGCCGCCGGGATCGCGGCGAGATCCTGCTTCGTCCCGGCCCCGTCGTTCGCAAGTGTGCAAGACTGGTATGACGGCTCGCGCACGGAGCCGGTTCAGTCACAAGAGCCCGTTCCGTGTCTGCTCCCCACATGGGCCGTCCGAGGTTGCTATGACCAGCCGATACTCGCACACCGATGCCGATCCACGACGTCGCGGACAGCATGCCGACTCGTATGACGGCATCGAAGATCTCTTCCAACTCTTGACGGCGCTCGAACCGCGGTCCCCCGATCGGATCCGGATGCGTGAGGACATCGTGCGACGATGCCTGCCGCTGGCCGATCACATCGCCCGCCGCTTCACCGGACGCGGCGAACGCCACGACGACCTCTACCAGATCGCCTCTCTCGGACTGGTTCTGGCGATCGACAGATTCGACGCCGACAAGGGCTCGTCATTCCTGGCTTTCGCGATTCCGACCATCATGGGCGAGATCCGGCGCCATTTCCGCGACCACACCTGGGCGGTGCGGGTCCCGCGCCGGATCAAGGAACTCCAGCAGAGCATCGGTCCCACCGTCAACCGGCTGTATCAAGACCTCGGCCGGGCGCCCACGGCCATGGATATCGCCACCGAGCTGGGTGTGGACCTCAACGAGGTCACCCAGGCTCTGATCGCCGACAACGGCTATCGCACCGACTCGATCGACCCGCTGAGCGAGAACAGCGACGATCAGCGCGCGACCCGTCATCTCGCCGGACTCGGCCGCATAGAGCCCGCCTACGACATCACCGACGAGGCGCTCGCGATCGCTCCGCTACTCGCCCGACTGCCTGCCTTCGAAGCCCGAGTTCTGCACCTGCGTTTCTTCGACGATCGCACCCAGAGCCAGATCGCCGACGAACTCGACGTCTCCCAGATGCACATCTCTCGCGTCCTGTCCCGGACGCTTGACCAGCTTCGACGTCAAGCCGAACGCGAATGATCGGCGTCATCCGGTTCGGCTCCCGCTCGATCATCAGTCGACGATCATCACGATCAACCCGATCGCGATGACGGCGAACAGCGCCACGAGTGCGAGCGCCAGCAGGGTGGCGATGATTCCGGTCGGCGGGAATCGATTGCTCGTCCGCGGCTCCGGTGCGGACAAACCGCTGGTCTGCGGCGTATCGGGAGGTGTCGCGCCCGGTGGCACGCCGCCACCGCGTTCCAGGTCCGGCGTGCGGGCCGGGTCGGGATCCATGGCTTGATCGTCGGTCATCGGGGGTCTCCCTTCCTGTCGTGGGGACTTCGCCGGGCGACTACCCCCTCCCTGCCGCCCGAACCAGCGCGGTTCGCACCGACTGTTTCGTGATCGAGTCGCGACCGATCGGGTAGCGCACTCGCTCGAGTAGCACACCGGGATCCGAAACAACCACGCGCGCAGGCCGATCCACGGAGCAACAGCCGCCGGACCGTCGCCGAATCTGCCACCGACGGCGCAGACCGAAAACCAGTGCGATGGTGAGGATCCCGGTACCGCGCTCATCGCCTGACCGCGATCGGGAATTCCGCGGACGCGCGACGGCGCCCGGATGTACAGCTTCGCACGGGCCGTACGCCTCGATTGATTGCGCCCGCTCATAGTGGGCAATCGCGGACGAGGAACGATATCCGGCCCCGGTTCTCCGGTGATTCGTCGCGGTCTCGGCCGCGCGGCGGGTATCACGCGAACGCAGGAGGTATTGCCTTTGTCTGTCGACCGGCAGGATCCGAATGTCGTGATCGACGCCGACCGCCCCCGTGCCGAGCACCCGAGCGAGGTCGCCGCCGCCGAAAGGTTCGTGGCCCGCGGCGGCGTCGCCCTCGCGGGTGTCGCGGCCATCGGAATCGGATTCGGCGCGCTGACAGCACTCGTCAAGGCACGCTGGGAGCCGCTGTTGACCGCGGATCAGGCGGTGACCGACACGGTGGTCGCGATGGTCGCGCGCAACACCATTCTCCGTGAGATCGTGTCCGGCGTCACCGATCTCGGAGCGACAGCCACGCTGATCCTGGTGCTCGCCGTCAGCACACTCTGGCTGCTGCTGCGCCGTCAACCACGCCTCGCCGCCTACGTCGTGCTCACGGCGACGGGCGGGCTGATACTCAACCCGGTCGTCAAAGAGCTCGTCGCGCGGCTGCGTCCGGTGGTGCAGACACCCGTCTACCGCACGGACGGCTGGAGCTTTCCCAGCGGGCATGCCATGAGTTCCCTGGTGTGTTACGGCATCGTCCTGCTGGTTTTCGCACCCGCCCTGCGAACGAACACCCGCCGTGTCACGGTCGGGTTCGCGGTCGTGATCGTGACCGCCGTTGGGCTCAGTCGGATCGCGCTCGGCGTGCACTACCTCACCGATGTCCTCGCCGGTTGGCTACTCGGAACGCTGTGGCTGGTGCTGGCCACGATCGCGTTCCACCGATGGCGTGGTGACTCCCACATCGAAGGCGCCGGTCCACTCCCGGGTGACGTGCCGCCCGTCGATCGAGACGACCTTCGTCCGGTCCCGGATCGGCATCCACCCCTGGCCGCCCACCCGTGGCGCAAGGTGGGTGAACTCGCGGTCGCCTGGGTCATGCTCGTCGGAGCGCTCATCGGTCTCGGCATGCTGGTGCGCGGCCCGCAGGGCGACACCCCCGCGCTGCGGTGGGACCACACCGTGGTGGCGACCCTGGCCGAAAACCGCACCCCCGCATTCACTTCCGTTCTGGACGTGTTCGGCGAAATCGGCAACACCACCGCGATCATCGTCGCCGCCCTCGTCGTCGCCGTCTTGGCGGTGGCCGTTCTCCGCAGCCTGCGACCGGTGCTGTTCCTGGGTGTCGCACTGGTCGGTGAGATCACCGTATTCCTGACCACCACGGCGATCGTCGACCGCTCCCGACCACAGGTCCCGCACCTCAACCCCGATCTTCCCCCCACCTCCAGTTTCCCTTCCGGGCACGTCGCCGCCTCCCTGACGCTCTACGCCTGCACCGCCGCACTCATCTGGGCGACCACCCGACGATGGCCCTACCGGATCGTCGCCGTCGCGGTGATGATGATTCCCGTCCTGGTGGCGGGGCAGCGTCTCTACGCGGGTGCGCATTATCCGACCGACATCGTCGGCGCGGTCCTGCTGTCCTCGATATGGACGGCCATCGCCTGGTGGGTCATCGAACCCGTGGTGCACTCCGACCGGTCGTCGCGGGCGGGTACCGCCTCTCCGGACAGCGCACTGTCACGTCCCGAAAGCCCATCGATGGCCGAGACGTCGCCGCCGGCTCGCTAGGCGTGCACCCGACGAGACCCGAGATCCATTCCAGCGCAGCGGATATCGGTCGTGTCCGGCATCGGCTGCCGGATGCTCGGCTCTGTTCGGTTTCGAATCTCCGGGGCAGGGTATGCCGACGGCGCCGATACCGTGGCCGCGCGGCCCACGGTTCTGCCGCCTGTCAGCTCCGTTGTATTCGAGGACGCCATGACCGCCACCATTCGCTCCGACGAGACGATCCACGCCGATACCACCGGCCCCGCTGCCGACCACCACCACCGAATGGTCACCCGGATGGCGGTGTCGCGCGCGGCGCAACTCGGCGTCGCACTCGGCCCGACCGAGCACCTCGACGCGGCCACCGAACACGATCTGCTCAACGCGGTACAGAACGCCGCGCTCGCTTTCGACAACATCGCCCACGGCGTCGACCAGCAGTACAACCGTCGGTGCTACCGGCAATCCCGTCGCGCACTCGTGCCGCTGCTCATGGCAGCCGGTATCGGTGCCGATTCCCGGAGCGCGGTCTGCTCCCTGCTCGACGACTACGCCCGCGAAGCCGAACAGCTCGGCGAATCAGCCCCGACCTCGGCCTAGTGTCCCGAGTTCACGTGCCTCACGGGTCGATGGGGTCACGCGGGAGCAGCGTCCCGAGCGGCCCGAGGTCGATATTGAGGTCTTGCGGAGTGAGCCCGAAGTGGTCGCGTAGTTCGTCCATGCGCTGTTCGAGCAGCATCAGCGTGGTGCCGACCCGTTCGATCTGGGTGTCTGTCAGGTCACCCGCGTCGACGCGTCGTAACGCTTGACGCTCCATCAGCTGGCGCAGCAGTTCCACCAGGGTGAGGACGAGCGTGACCAACCCGCGTTCGACGGATTCCGGATCGGTGTCGATACGCGGCGGGATGCCGCCGAATTCAGTCATCGCCGCGCCGATTCGACTCCACGGCGCACGAGGGCGTCGACAGTGTGCTGATGGAGGAGATGAGGGCGCGCAACGAGATCTGGACCAGGTCGACGTCGGCGATGGCCAGTTTGATGTCGCCGGAGATCACCACACCCCCGGCGAGCACGCGGTCGAGCAGGTCGACCAGAGCGACGCGACGCTCGCCGTCGGTCGTCGGGTCGGGCCGGGTCACGGCGGGTCTCGTTCGGTGCCCGCGAACGAGTACGGCGGCCACGGCCCGGTGAGTTCCAGTCTGATGCCAGGGAATTCGACGCCGAGGCCGCTCACCGTCTCGGCGAAGTCCTCGGTGCTCGAATCATCGACGAGGTAGGTCCCGTTGAGCACCATCCAGTCCCGACGGCCGCTCACAGCGGGATCGGTCAGCGCTTGGCGTCGGCCCGCCGCCGCATGCCGCACCAACCTCGTATGGATCTGTTCGGCCCGTTCGGCGGCGTCGCGTTCGATCGTCTCCTGCGCGGACAGTTGCGCGCGACGGCGAGCCAGGTACGCGGCACCGGCTCCGGTACCACCACCCGTTCTCGCGGTTCTGGCCTCGGTCACGGCGGCTGTCAGCGCGGCGCGGTCGCCGTAGGCCTTGACTCCCCACTCGGTGCGACCGCTGACCAGGGCCAAGGCGGAACCGAAGTCCGCGCGGCGCTCCGCGAGTGATTCGCGCAGCCGGTCTTCGTCGTGGAAGACGGTGGCCAGTCGTAACGGAACGGCGGGACCGCGCCGAACCAGGGCGGAGACGACCGCGTCGTGTGCCCGGGCAGTGGTCTCCAGCCAGTCGAGATCCTCCAAGTGCCCGCGCAGCGGTTGCTCGCCGAAAACCTCGAGCGGCACCGAGCCGACGACTGCGATCAGGTCGTCGGAGACCACCGTCCGCACCGGCTCGCCCGCGACGCCGGTCAATCCGCCGGGTAGTTCCCGCCCGGCATCACGGCTGGATGTGACCGCGTAGAGCCAGACCCCGAGACCGCCGGTCACGACCGTTCCTCCTCGCGTTCGTGACCGCGTTCGATGAGTCGGCTGTGTTCGTTCGCCGCTTCCAGTCGGGCGATCCGGTCGCGCAGTTCCCGATTCTCCAGTTCGAGATCCCGATCCTGCTTCTCCAGCATGCGGGCGTTGCTGTTGAGCCAGGGATCGGTCTCCCACCAGTCGATGCCTACCGACTTCGCCGTCTCCAACGAGGCGATCACCAATCGCAGTTTGATGGTGAGCAGTTCGATGTCGAGCAGGTTGACCTGGATGTCGCCCGCGATCACCAACCCCTTGTCGAGAACTCGCTCCAGGATATCGGCGAGATTCGTCGACTGATGCCCCCCGCCGTAGGGCTGCGGCGACGACGATCCGCCTCCCACCACCGTCATCGCCGCCCCCTCCCGCCGATGTCGGTGCTACTGCGGTTGTAGCGATTGATCCTGCGATAGGCCAGCAGATTCCCGTCGAGATCGATCTCCACCTCGTAGAGCGCCAGAATGTCGGCCGACGGGGGGATGTGGCGGTCTTCGAGTACCTCGATCTCCACCAGCCAGCCGTCCTCAGTCGGCTCCATGCAGGTCACGCCCTGCATCGGTTTGGACGTCAGTTCCTCGAGTCGTTCGCACGCCGCCGCGGCGGCTCGGGACGCGGTCAGGGCGGGTTGCGCCTCGGAGCCCGAGAGGTCGGCATTGTCGGAAGCGCTCTTGTTGGTCACTCGGGTCACTCCTTCCGGTCGGACCCGGTCGTGTCATCCGCGGTTCCGGTCATACGATCCAGGACCGCCTGCTGGGCATCCCTGGCCTCCGCGTCGGAGATGCGCCCGGCCGCGGCAGCGCGATCGATCTCCTCGAGTTCGCCGCGTAGCGCCGCGGGATCATGCATCTGCTGCTCGACCTGGTCCTGGATCACTTCGCTGAGCCAGATCACCCCGCGCACCGGCGCGAGGGGCAACCCCACTATCGCTGAGAGCAGGCCCATGACCTCACCCCGCGGGTTCCCGCTTGGTGACGAAGTCGTAAGCCGCCATCGGTCCGAGCAGGTCCAACTCCACCCGGTTGTCCCAGTCCTCGGCGAGCCGACGCAGAGTGTCTTCCAGTTCCTGTTGCCGTGCCAACTCCACCAGCACCGCGATGTGGACGGCGTCCTCCTCGCTGCTCGGTTCGCGGTGGTTGATCAGCGGCTCGAACCTCTCGAGTTCGGAAACCGTCCTGCGGGTGTCCTCGGCTCGTTTGACCTCGATCGCCTGATTGATCAACTCGCCCAACGCGATCCGGGAATCGCGGGTGGCGTCCTCGGATCTGTCGCGGATCTCCTCTCGGAGTCGAGCCGCCTCGGCGTTCTCGTCGAGCAGTTCCCGCAGGACGGTGTCCTCGACATAACGGCCCCTGATCACGAATTGCGCGCGACCCTCGAGTTCGGCCAGAGCTGCCTCGAATTCGGTCTCGTTCGCCTCCAGCAACTCGCTCTCCACCGCCTCGACATCGGTCATGACCGCGCCGAACCGCAAGGGCAGCACCGGTGCCACGGTGGCCGACCCGTCGAGCAACTCGGCGTGAACGGTGAGATCCTCGGGTGTGCCGAGGGGCCGATCGGAGGTGAGCGTGCTGATCAGCGCGGCGATCTCGCCGTGGCGAACCACCGCGACTTCCCCGGGCGGTTCGCCGACGCCGATGGCGTGCGGCTCGGGCTCGACGTCGGCGGGCACGATGCCGTAGACGTAGACCCCGGTCGTGTCGGTACCCATCACCGCTCCTCGCGACTGGATTGCCGGCGCTTTTCCTGCACGTCACCGAGGAAGTCACCGACCTTCTCCCCCGCTGCTTCCAGCGCGCCCTTCGTCTTGTGTTTCGCCGCGCCTTCGGTGACACCGCCGACGATATCGGTCAGGCCCTTCGGTTCACTGCTCGATATCTCGAGCCGGTTGACCGCCTCGGCGAAACGCAGATACGTGTCGACACTCGCCACCACGACGCGCGCGTCGATGGTCACCAGTTCGATGCCGACCAGCGACACTCTGGCGAACGCGTCGATGACCAGGCCCTTGTCGAGAATGGTGTCGATGACATCGGCCAGGCTGGAGGAGTTCGGCTTCGCCATCGTGCCGGTACCGCCGCCGCTTCCCGCAGGTTCGATGGTCATCGGCTCACCTCTCGGCTCTCCCGCGAGCGGCGGGTCACCGTGCTATTGCGACGCGCGGCCGGTCTGCGGCGCACCGGTGCCGGTTCCTCCTCCGTGTCCGACTCCGACCGGTCCGGCACGTGCTCGTCGGTCTCGTCTTCCTCGGTCTCCTCCGGTTCTTCCTGCACGGAGTCTTCCTCGGCGAGTTCGTCGTCGGAATCTTCCTCGGCGTGCTCGTCGGCAGAATCCTCCTCGGCACGCTCGTCGTCGGAATCCTCCGCTTCCTCACGCCGTGCTGTTTCGTCGTCCACGACCACTTCGCCGTCGTGGATCTCGCCGTGCCAGCCCACGATGTCGTCGCTGTGCAGCACCGCGTCCGTCATGACCTGCCGCTGGAACTGCTTGAGTTCCAGGCGACACCGGCGACCCGCAGCACGCCAGAGATTGGCGGTCTTCTCGAACACTCCCTGAGGGTGGTACTCGAGCACCACGAGGATGCGGGTGAGACCCGGCGTGAGCTCGTGGAAGGTGACCGCGCCGTCGATATAGCCTTTCGCGCCCTTGGAACGCCAGACGATCCGCTCGAACGGCACCTGCTCGACGATCGTGGATTCCCACGTCCGCCTCGACCAGAACACCTTGCCGGTCCAGCTCAACTTCTCATCGGAGACTTGCTCGACCTGTTCGAGTTTCTTGGTGAACTTCGGGAAATCCCCGAACTGGGTCCACTGGTCATAAGCCAGCTCGAGCGGGACGCCCACGTCGATGTACTCGACGATATTGGTCAGCTTCAGCTTCTTGCCGCCTTTTCCCTTTCCCTTACCTCCGGTCAACGATTCCTTCACCGACGCGAACTTTTCGCGGACCGAGTGCCCGAGCTTGCTCACACCGCCGCTGACTGCCGCCTTCAGGGGCGAGGCGCCTCCGGCCAGCTTCTCCGCACCGGTCACCGCCGCCAGCAGGTTCCCTTCGCCACCGTCGGAGTACTCCGTCAGCCGTCCGGCGGTGTTCGATACTCGATCCGACAGCTTCGACACCGCCCGCTCGGCCAGGGTGCCCGCGAGGTTCCGCACCGACTGCTGCAATGCGCTCGTCGGGGTGGCGGTCTCCGCGGTCTTCTGGGCTGTCGATCCGGCCCGGGTCGCGGCTCCTGTGGCCCGCCCCGCAGTCTCGGTCGCCATCTTGCCGACTCCGGTTGCCTTGTCACGCAACGTCTTCGTCATGTCCCCTCACCTCCTCGTACGACGGACCGGCGCTTCGTCGGTCTCGGCACGACTACGGCGTCGGGCGGCCGGGGACGACGTCCGATCCGCGGGTCCTGCCCTGCGGCCCGTGGTGCGAGAGCCGGATTTTCCAGCGGTCGAGGTTCCCGTGCGACGAGTCGGCCTCCGCTTGGCGGCAGGCCGTCCGGCGTCCGCCTGGTCCTCGTCGTCGAATTCCTCGTCCTCCTCGGCAGAGCCTTGTTCGTCGTCTCGGAACTGTTCGTCGTAGTCGTCTTCGTCGGATTCGGTTTCTTCCGGCTCGTCGCGGCCCTCGTCCGCGACGAGGGTGGTCCCCTGCTGCAACCGATGGTTGAGTGCGTCGATGCGGTTGCTCGCGGCGGTGACCGCGGCCGACCGCACCGCCCCCAGCAACTCCCCGCGCACGGTGTCGGTGAGCTGGGTCAGCTCCGGCGACGATTTCACCAGCGAAGTTCCCAACTCCAGCAGGTCCCCCTTCGTGCCCGAGGACCGCCGCGCCATCGCCGCACCGGCCAAACCCAGCGCGAAACGCATCTTGCGGGTGCGACCCAGCACGTATCCGATTCCCACCCCTATCGCGATTCTTGTTCCACCCTGCATGATCACTCCTTGCTCGTTCGACTGCCGCGGCGCCGGTCCGGTCCAGGTCGGTCGAGCTGTGACACCCCGATGTGGAGTTAGACCACAGTGCATATGGCCGCACTTCAGCGTATGCCTAGTTACCGCATGGGTCGATGGTTCTGCCTGCGAAAATTCATAAAATATGCTAAGTCCGCCACCGTCCAGCGATCGACAAGTCAAGAGCCGTTCGACATCTCCGTCTCACCCGCCCCGAATCTGCCCAGATGCCTTGGGGCGCCAGGTCACTGAGCGCCGAGGTCATCGACCGCAGTTTCCCGATCAAGTCCGAGTTATGGATTGGGCGACAGCGGCCGCGCGAATTCGACTGTTCCGCCGTGCCGCTTTCCCGCGCGGGCCGAGTTCCGCGAAGGCGCGACAGTCTCCCGATGATCCGCTACCGCATACTCGTCGCCGCCCCGCCGAGGACTCATCTGTCGGCCGCGGATCAGGGTCCTGCGGGATCGCCGCGTTCGCCTGTCGCGGCGAGCTGTTTGAGGTCATTACCTGCGGGTACGGCATGTCAGTACATCGGATCGACACCGCCCGACCGGCCACGAGAGTGGTCGACCGGCGAGCAATCTTGCGCTCCACCGCCCGAAGGGAGGTGCGCGGATGTGCCCGGGCAAATCCGGCATCGGTCGACACGCGATGCCGAGCGTCGGCACCGCGGAGACAGTACGCGTCGTCGAATGGGACGTCCTGTTGTTCACCCTCGACAGCGGCTATCCGCACGCACGCCACGCCGACTGCATCGAAACTGCATCGTTTCGCGTAGGATGAACGAATCCGCTTCGGAAAGGGGTCGTCGTGAACAGCACCGGCACAGGTTCCGGCGAGCGTGCGCGAGTCGCTCGGCGGTCCTGCCCGAGGCCGTCGCGGACCGCGGGTCGGATGCCACGAGCAGCGGAATATCGACAGATCCGCCGAGTGCGGGATTGATGCCGTGGCCCGATACCTGCTCGCCGCCACCCCCGTCCCCGGACATGTGACGCCCATGCTCGCGGTCGCCGCCGACCTCCGTCGCCGCGGGCACGAGGTCGCGCTGCTCACCGGCGCGGCATTCCACCGAGCGGCGACTCGAATCGGCGTCACCCCACTGCCGCTGCCCCCGGCGGCGCAACCCGCGCCGATGTCGTCCCGGCGTGGCCCGCTGCCGGGGATGGTCCACCGCTGGCAGATCGGCCGTTCGGAATTGCGGGCGGCCTTCCTCGCCCCGCTCGCCTCGCAGTACCGGGCATTGAGCGCCGCGATCGACCACGGTCGATACGACGCCGTCCTCGTCGACGTGATGTTCACCGGTGCGATTCCGCTTCTGCTCTCCGGGCGGACGCGCCCGCCACTGCTGGCATGCGGTGTCGTGCCGCTGATGTTGTCCAGCGTGGATACGACGCCGTTCGGTGTCGGGTGGCCGCCACGCAGAGGTCGCGACCACACGATGATGAACAGATTCGTGCACGAGGTGCTGTTCCGTGCGGAGCAGGCACGACTGGACTCGATCCTCGGTGAACTCGGGGTGGGGCGCGCGCCGGTCTTCTTTCTCGACTGGCCGGTACTGGCCGATCGTCTCCTACAGTTCGGCTCCCCCGCTTTCGAGTATCCGCGCCGCGACCTGCCGCCCTCGGTGGTGTTCACCGGCCCCCTCCCGCCGCCGGACACCGGGATGGCACTGCCCGAGGGATGGGATGTGTTCGCGAGTGGGCGGACGGTCGTGCACGTGACGCAGGGGACGTGGGACAACGAGGATTTCGGTCGACTGATCCGGCCCACCCTGTCGGCACTCGGCGGACGCGACGATCTGGTCGTCGTGGCCACTACCGGCGGGTCGTCGGCCCCGCTCGGCCCGGTGCCGCCCAACACACTGGTCCTCGACTACGTGTCGTACGCGAGGCTGTTGCCCCAGGTGGACGTCATGATCACCAACGGCGGGTACGGCGGTGTACAACAGGCCCTCGGCCACGGCATACCCGTCATCATCGCCGGAGATACCGCCGACAAACCCGAAACTGCCGCCAGAACAGCATATTTCGGCGTCGGGATCGATCTCGGAACAGCGCGCCCGAGCGCCGCGAGAATCGCCGCGGCGCTCGATCGCGTACTGGAAACCGACGACTTCCGCGCAGCGGCGCGGCGAATGGCCGACGAAATGGCCGAACACACACCGTTCCGGACGATTTCGGATCTTCTGGCCTCCCTGACACGGCCACCGCGGCCGCGAACAAGTGAGCGGACTACACGGAAAGAGAGACTCCGGTGAGCATCGCACCTCCGGGCCCGGCGTGGCCACCGACACCCACAGTGGCCGACTCCGACTCCATCGGATTCGACGATTGGCGAGCGGACGTGCGCGGCCGCGTACTCGGCGAAGTCGTCGACTTCCTCCGCGAAGTGCGGATCGACGCATCGCTCTGGCCCGGCGCCGAAGACGTACTGCGGCAGTACGCCACCGGCGGCAAGGGCCTGCGATCGACCTTCATGTACCTGGGATGGCTGTGCGGCGCCGAGCCGGACGCCGCCGCCCTGCGCGCCGCGGCCAGTCTGGAACTGGTGCACGCCTTCGCCCTGCTCCAGGACGATGTCATGGACGACGCGGCCCTGCGCCGTGGTGAACCGGCGGCCCACGTCCGCTTCTCCCGTGGCTATCGACACGACGATGCCACGGCCGCACTGCGTTTCGGAGCATCCGCGGCGATCCTGCTCGGCGATATGTGCCTGGTGTGGTCCGAGCAGATGCTTCGCCAGAGCGGGCTGGAGGCGAGCGCGGCGGCGCGGGTGTGGCCGCGCTACGACGCCATGCGGATCGAACTGGCGATCGGTCAGTACACGGATCTGACCAACGATGTCCGTCGTCGCCCGACGATGGACGATGTACTGGCGATCGCGCGGGCGAAATCCGGCAACTACACCGTCGCGCGGCCCTTGCAGCTCGGCGCGGCGATGGCCGGATGCGACGATGGCGTACTGAACATGTTGACCCGCTACGGAACTCGCATCGGCGAGGCGTTCCAGCTGCGGGACGACCTGCTCGGGATATTCGGTTCCGCCGCGGTCACGGGCAAGCCCGAGGACAGCGACCTCGGGCAGCACAAGGCCACCACCGTCGTGGTGGCTGCGCTCGACGCGGCAACCCCGGCGATGCGGCGAGAGCTGTCCGAACTGGTCGGCCGCCCTGTTCTCGACCACGCCGCGCTCGAGCGTTGCCGGGACCTGATAGACGCCTCGGGCGCGCCCGAACGCGTCGAGGCGATGATCACCGATCGGGTCGACGACGCGCTCCACGCGCTCGACGATGGTCCGCTGGCCCCCGGGCGGCGGACCGCACTCGAACAGATGGCGCTGCTGTGCACCGCACGGCAGCAGTGAGGAGTCGGTCGTGCGCGTAGTCGAACGCAATGCGGAGCATGTCGTCGTCGTGGGCGCCGGTTTGGCGGGTCTGTCGGCCGCCATGCATCTGGCAGGCCGCGGACGCGCCGTGACGGTGGTGGAGCGAGCCTCGGTGCCTGGTGGCCGCATGGGCCGCCTCGACGTGGACGGCTACCGGATCGATACCGGCCCGACGGTACTGACCATGCCGGATCTGATCGACGACGTCTTCTCGGCGGTCGGGGAACGGACCGCCGATCGCCTCGATCTGATGCCGGTCGCGCCCGCCTATCGCGCGCACTACGCCGACGGGCGCACCCTCGATGTGCACAGCGACCGCGACACGATGCTGCGGTCGGTCGCCGAATTCGCCGGTCCCGGCCAGGCGGACGGCTATCGTCGGCTGCGCGACTGGCTGACCCGGCTCTACCACGTCGAATTCGATCGTTTCATCGCCACCAATTTCGATTCACCCCTCTCGATGCTGACCCCCGACCTCGCCCGACTGACCGCTCTGGGCGGCTTCCGCGGCTGGGATCGCCGCATCGCCGAGTTCGTCACCGATCCGGATCTACGACGCATCTTCACTTTCCAATCGCTGTACGCGGGCGTCGCGCCCGACAAGGCGCTGGCGATCTACGCGGTCATCGCCTACATGGACACCATGGCGGGTGTCTACTTTCCGCGTGGCGGGATGCGGGCGTTACCCGACGCGCTCGCCGCCGCGGCCGAAGCCGCCGGGGTGCGGTTCCGCTACGACACCACCGTGACGAGCCTGGTGCGCGAGGGGTCGAGTGTCAGCGCCGTGCACACCGATCACGACGAGCGAATCGACTGCGATGCCGTGGTGCTGACCACCGAGCGGCATCGCGCCTACGCGCTGCTCGGCCATCGTTCGCGTCGCCCGTTCCCGGTTCGGGCCGCCCCCTCGGCGGTGGTGCTGCACGTGGGGTGTGATCGTGGCTCGCTCGACCTCCCCCACCACTCGCTGCTGTTCGGCGCCGCCTGGGAATCGACCTTCCGGGAGATCATCGGCGACGGCCGGGTCATGTCCGATCCTTCGCTGCTCGTCACCCGTCCCACCGCGAGCGATCCGACGCTGGCACCGGAGGGTCGCGAACTCCTCTACATACTCGCCCCGGCTCCGAATCTCGAGCGAGGCGAGATCGATTGGCCGAACTTCGCCGCCGAGTACGCCGAACGGATTCTCGCCACCATCGGGCAGCGCCTAGGAACCGCCGCACTCGCCGATCCCGAAATCCTGCGCGTGGTCACCCCCGCCGATTGGGCCGCCCAGGACATGCTGGCAGGCAGTCCGTTCGCCTTGGCGCACACGCTGTCCCAGACCGGCCCCTTCCGGCCCGCCAACATGATTCGCGGCATCGACAATGTCGTACTCGCCGGCGGTTCCACGGTGCCGGGCGTCGGAATCCCCCCGGTGCTGATTTCCGGACGCCTGGCAGCGGACCGCGTCACCGGACCCGTACGCACCGATCCCACCTCACCCATCCGCCCCTACAGCCGATCGGAGCCGAGATGACGCGCACCGAACTCGACGCGGCGGGGATCACCGATCCCTCGCTACGCGATTCCTACCGAATCTGCCGCGAACTCAACGCGCGCCACGGCAAGACCTTCTTCCTGGCGACCCGACTGCTCGCACCGGATCAGCGTCCCGCCGTACACGCGCTCTACGGCTTCGCCCGCCGCGCCGACGACATACTCGACGAATTCGATCCTCGGCTCACCACCGACGATCGCGCCGCTCGGCTCGGCACTCTGGCAGCACAATTCGACCGGGGCGACGCGGACGGCGACCCGGTACTGGCAGCGGTCCTGCACACCGCGGACAGCTATCGCATCGGCGACGAACTCTTCGACGCCTTTCTGACCTCGATGCGGATGGACCTCTCGGTCACCGACTATCCGGATCGTGCCGCACTCGACGTCTACGTGTACGGATCGGCCGAGGTGATCGGGTTACAACTACTGCCGATCCTGGGAACGGCCTGCCCTGAATCCGAGGCGGCACCGTACGCGGCGGCGCTGGGCAAGGCGTTCCAGCTCACGAACTTCCTGCGCGACATCGACGAGGATCTGGCGCGCGACCGCGTCTATCTGCCCGCCGACGAACTGGCCGCCTTCGGCGTGGATCGCGAACTGCTCGGGTGGTGCCGAGCCAACGGCAGGGTAGTCCCGAAGGTTCGTCGCGCGCTCGCCGCCCAGCACGAGACAACAAGGCGGATATACGAATTCGCCCGCGAAGGCATCCGATCCCTCGCACCGAGATCCCGACCGTGCGTATCGACGGCACTGCTGCTGTATTCCGACATCCTGGGCTGCATCGAGGACCGCGACTTCGACGTGTTCGGACGCCGCGCCACCGTCGGAAACCGACGACGCGTCCGAGTGGGGGCCGAGGGTCTGCTGAGGGCATGGTGGGCGCGCCACGGTGCGCGCGATCCACGTCCTTCCACGACATCTCACGCGGGTTCCCGGTCGAGCGGAACCGGGACGATGCGGTGAGGACCGCGCCCGCCGTCTACGGCACCGACGAGCGGAGGGTGCGCTACCCGGGTGCGCCCGGACTCGCCGACGTGGCGGTGGACGGCGTCCGGCCGCGCGCGGTGGTGATCGGAGCCGGGATCGCCGGTCTGGCGGCCGCGACCGGACTCGCCGAACGTGGTTTCCACGTCGAGGTGATCGAACGCGAACGCTATCTCGGCGGCCGAGTGGGCGGCTGGACCGAACGACTGCCCGACGGCACCGAGGTGGCGATGAACCGCGGCTTCCACGCCTTCTTCGCCCAGTACTACAATCTCCGAAAGTTGTTGGTGCGCAGCGACCCCGAGCTCAACCGATTGCGTCGCGTGCGCGACTATCCGCTCGTCGACTCGCAGGGGCGCCGCGACACCTTCCGCGGTCTGCCTCACACGCCCCCGTGGAACGCGCTGGCCTTCGCCTTCCGTAGCCCGACCTTCCGATTGCGTGATCTGATCCGCGTGAACGCGCGTGCCGCCGCACCTCTCGCCGCGGTGTCGGTCCCCAGGATCTACGAGCAACTCGATCATCTCGACGCGGAGACATTCCTGCGCGACATCAATTTCCCCCATGCGGCGCGCCACCTCGCCTTCGACGTCTTCTCCCGCAGCTTCTTCATCGAGCCACACCGGATGTCGGCCGCCGAACTCGCGACGATGTTCCACATCTACTTCCTCGGATCGAGTGAGGGACTGATATTCGATGTGGCACAGGACAACTTCGATATCGGCCTGTGGATACCGCTGGCGGAATATCTCACCGTCCCCGACGTGGCGGGTCGGCCTGGACGCGTGGAATTCCGTACCGGCGTCGGTGTCACGGGTATCGACAGCCGCGACGACGAGACCTTCCGGGTGACCGCCGACGACGGCACCGCTGTCGACGCGGACGCCGTCGTCATCGCCACCGATATCGCGGGTCTGCGTGACATCGTCTCCGCGTCACCGACGCTCGGGGATGCCGACTGGCGCTCGCGTGTCACGGCAGCGGGGATCGCGCCCGCCTTCGCGGTGCTGCGATTGTGGCTCGACCGGCCGGTCGATCCCGACCGGCCCGCGTTCCTGGCGACCGGAGACCTCGCACCACTCGACAACATCAGCGTGCTCGACCGCTACGAGAACCAGGCGGCCGCGTGGGCGCGCCGCAATGACGGAAGCGTCGTCGAGTTGCACGCCTACGCCGTGCCCGACGGCGCACGAGACGCGCTGCGTGGCCGTCTCTTGGCGCGTCTGCACGAGATCTACCCCGAAACCATCGACGCCGACATCGTGGGAGAGTGCGCGGTGTGGCGTCGGGACTGTCCACGGTTCGGCCCCGGCGATTTCGCGCGACGCCCCGGCATAGCGACACCGCATCATCGGCTGATGCTGGCGGGCGACGGCATTCGCGTCGACCTGCCCGTCGCCCTCATGGAACGCGCCGCCACGACCGGATGGCTCGCCGCCAATGCTCTGCTGCGGCAATGGGGCGCGGCCGAGCACACCGTGCAGACCGTCCCCGCCGATGGTCGCTCGGCGCTCCTGCGCACATTGGCCACCCACGGTGGTGGCCCCCGATGAGCCCCGGTCACGATCGGCCGAGACGCCCGAGTCCGTTGCAGCGTTTCTCCCCCGAGCGGTGGTCGAAACAGGAGCCCACCTATCGCGACGCCGACCCCGGCCTGATCGCGGCCGCGCTGCGCTGGTCCCAGCAACGCCCCTCCGGCAACTGGTTCGCCTTCGCCGCCGCCACCGATATCCGCGGTGACCGTCCCTTCGGCGCGGAGGTCGGGGGCGCCGAGATCGTCGCGTGGCGAGACGCCGCGGGTACCCTCCGTGTCGGACCGGGCGCGTGTCCGCATCTGGGCGCGCCGCTGGCCCTCGCCGCGGTCGAGGACACCGCGTTGATCTGCCGCTGGCACGGCATGCACGTCGGTGCGGGCGATTCGGGCCGCTGGTGTCCGTACCCGGCCTTCGACGACGGCGTCCTCGCCTGGGTTCGGTTGGACGCGCTCGGCGGCGAAACACCGACGGAGGCGCCGATTCTGGGCCCCCGACCGGCGGATACGACGGTGCACGCGGTGACGCGCGTGGTCGGCGTGTGCGAACCGCGCGACATCATCGCCAACCGTCTCGACCCCTGGCACGGCGCCTGGTTCCACCCCTATTCCTTCGCTCGGCTACGGGTCATCGGGACTCCGCCGCGGAAGGAGATCACCGTCGACACGCACCCCTTCGTGGTCGAGGTGACCTTCCGGGTGACGCGCCGATTCGGGGTGCCCGTGGAAGCCGAGTTCAGTTGCCCCGGCCCGCGCACCATCGTCATGCGCATTCTCTCCGGCGAAGGTGCGGGCAGTGTCGTCGAAACACATGCGACGCCGATCGGCCCCGGCCACGACGGCAGGTCACGGACGGCGGTGATCGAGGCGGTGATCGCCGACTCCGACCGGCCGGGGTTCCGGCACGCGCGCAGGGCCTTACCGCTGCTGCGCCCCCTGATGAACTACGCGACGACTCGGCTGTGGCGCGACGATATGGCCTACGCGGAACGGCGCTACGATTTGCGCCGTCGAACCGGCACCGTGTGAATTTCGTTCATACGGTCACTGTCAATGCCCTACTTGATCGGTCAGGGCGAGGCCCTCTTTGGCTTTGATCCGACGGTGCTCGAGGATCAGCCAGCCCGAACCGCCCAGAATGGCGACGGCGCACACGATCGCGGCGATGATCGCCCACCCGTTGAAGCCGTACGCCGCGGCGGTCAGGGTGAGCCCCAGAGCGACGATTCCGATCGCCCACAATACGATCCCGGGAATGTTGTAACCGTCCTGGATACCTTCACCGGCGTGGCTGCGCGAGGTCCGCGCGTGATCCGGGAAATTCACATACCCCTCCGGGGCCGCGCCCCGATGGTGGGTGCGTTCCGTTTCACTATCCGGCATGACAATTCTCCTTCGAACGCTGTCCCCGCCCACATCCTGGGGCTTCACCGTTTCGACGCGGGTAAACCGGCTCCCGATCATCGATCCCATTACGATCGAGACGTCACCGCTTTTCTCGGACCCGAGGTGGTCGTACCATACCCGACGCTTTTCGGAACATTTTACCGCAATGAATACTTCATTGACAGTTCACGGAGCCCCCGGGTACATTTGCGGACACTAAATTTGTTGCAGCACGGTCCATTCGGCATATCGAATAACCACCCACCGAATGTCGACAACGAAAAGGCCGGTCGCGTAGCGAGTACGACAACGGTACCGGGTCGTCATCAAAGGTCGCCGGTGAGCAGATCGGGCGGCAGCAGGACTTCGACGGACATAATTCGACTCACATGGATGGCTGTTATGGTCTTCGAGGATTCGGAATCTCGCGACCCGAAGCGCTATCTCTGGATCATGGGCACGATAGCTCCGGGTTGCGCACTGCTTCCGGTAATTCTGGTTACCGTCACCGGTTTGCAATTATTCTGGTGGATCGGCCCGATCATCGTCTTCCTACTGGTACCGCTGTTGGACCTGGCGATCGGCGACGACCACAGCAACGTACGCGACGAAGACTACGAATCCCTGTCCGAGGATCGGTACTACAGGTGGTGCACCTATCTGTTCCTGCCACTCCAGTTGACCGGCCTCATCGTCGCGGGATACCTGTGGTCCGACATCGGCTTGAACCTGCTCGACAAAATCGGGTTGGCGGCGACGCTGGGCGTCGTATCGGGTATCGGCATCAACGCCGCTCACGAACTCGGCCACCGTTCCGAACACCTCGAACGCCGGATGGCGAAGCTCGCCTTGGCGCAATCCGGATACGGCCACTTCTACGTCGAACACAACCGCGGACACCATGTCCGCGTCGCGACCCCCGCCGATCCGGCAAGTGGCCGATTCGGCGAGTCGCTGTGGGAGTTCTTGCCGCGCACCATATTCGGAGGCCTGCGCTCGGCGTGGACACTGGAGCGCGAACGCCTGTCCCGCAAGGACAAGCCCTGGTTCAGCCCCGGCAACCACATCCTCCAGGCGTGGTCGTTGACGTCGGCCTTGTTCGCGACCATGATCCTGGCGTTCGGCCACGTCATCATCCCGTTCCTCCTGCTGCAAGCGCTGATCGGGATCGTGCTGGTCGAAGCCGTGAACTACATCGAGCACTACGGCTTGCTGCGCCCACGCCGACCCGACGGACGCTTCGCCCGCTGCTCGCCGCGCGACAGCTGGAACAGCGATCGCCTGGTCACGAACGTCTTCCTGTTCCACCTCCAGCGGCACAGCGACCACCACATCAACCCCGGTCGTCGCTATCACACGCTGCGCGGCTACGAGCAGGCGCCACAACTCCCCGGCGGCTACGCCTCGATGATCCTGCTTGCCGCCGTTCCTCCGCTCTGGCGTGCCGTCATGGACCACCGGGTGCTCGCGCTCTACGGCGGTGACATCGCACTCGTCAATACCAAACCCGCGCCCCATCGCCGACTGCCACGGCTGCGACGAAGGACCGGTCGGCGACGCGGAGGGGGCAGCCCCCCGGTGCTGTCACCAGCGGATTCTCGGTAGCCGCGCTGTCAGCCGGACATCGCTTGACTCATCGATGTGACGGGGATCACGCTGAAGTGGCGGAGTGTATCTTCCGCTCCGCACTCCGACACACGAGAGGACGGAGCCATGTCCGGCAATCATCCATCCGAAGAGCCGCAATCACAGCGAGGAGCCGAGGGCTCACGGGATACCGGCTCGGACAGCCCCGGTGGCGGGCCCGCGGATCGCCCGGCCGGAGCGTTCGAGGAGGACGAAGTCACCTCAGCACCCGCGCAAGACCCGCACAGCGACAACCCGGGGTCGACCGGGACCCTGCCGCCTCACGACGCCGAACCGGCGACACCCCCGTACGAGGGCCGACGCACCGGCGCTGAAGAGTAGTTCGCCGGACGAGCCCGCTGCCGCCGTCGCATGTCAGGTCGTCAGGGTGAACTGCATGACGTCGAGATGCCCGCTGCGGAAGCGTGCCGCGCAGCCGGTGAGATACCTCATGTAGCGGTCGTACACCTGCTCGGAAGTCATGCGGACCGCTTCGTCCCGATGCGCCATGAGCGCCTCGGCCCACAGGTCGAGGGTCCGCGCGTAGTGACTCTGCAACGGCTGGATCCGCTCGGTGCCGAATCCCGCGCGCCCGGCCAGCCGGGTGACTTCGGCGGCCTGAGGCAACTGCCCGCCGGGGAATATCTCGCGTTTCACAAAGATATGAAACAAAGCGTCTTCACGGGTGACCGGGATGTTCATCCGCCGCATATCGTTGAGCGAATGTCCGATTATGGTGTGCAGTAGCATTCTGCCCTCCTCGGGCAGAATGCGACGACACTTCTCGAAGAAATCCGAATAGCGTTCGTGCCGGAAATGCTCGAAGGCCCCGATGCTGACGATCGCGTCGACATCGTCGTCGAACTCCTCCCACCCCTGGAGCCGCACCTCCGCGTTCTCGAGACCTCGGCGCTCGATCTGACCCACGACGTGATCGCGCTGGTTCCTACTGAGCGTCAGGCCGATCACCCGCACGCCGTAGCACTCGGCGGCGCGCAACATCGTTGCGCCCCAACCACATCCGATATCCAGCAGAAGCATGCCCGGTTGCAGGTCCAGCTTGCCGAGCGCGAGGTCGATCTTCGCCAACTGCGCCTGTTCCAGAGGAAGATCGGGCGGGTCGAAGTAGGCGCAACTGTAGGTCATCGACGGGTCGAGGAACAGTCGGTAGAACTCGTCGGACAGGTCGTAATGCGACTGCACATCCTCGTAGAACGGCTTCAACGCGGCCATAGAAGATCTCCCTGTGATCGAGACAGATTTCTGACTGCAAACAAAGCGGACGAACGGCCGAACTTTCGCACCCGCGGCACCGGACCGGCGTCGGGTCCGAGCCCCCCGTGATCACGGGAAGCGCACGTCGGTACTCGTGGAGGCAGCGTATACGTCGACATCGACGGGCAGGCCGATTTCCGCGAGAAGTTGCGAAACCGCCTGGAAACGCTCACGGAATTGCACAGTGCGCCAGTTCAGGAGCGCGGATCGGACGCAGCCACAGCCGCTGCGCCGGACCGGCAGGGAGTCTTTGTCAGGTCTCGTCCTGATCGACTCGCAGACGATCGTTGTCGGCACTGAGCTCGGCATTGACATCTTCGAGATCGAGGATGCGCCCGATGCCCGCGAGATTGACGCCCTGGGCGACCAGAGCCGTGATCCGGTGCAGGCGCGCGAGATCGTCGCCGCTGTAGCGCCGCGTCCCGCCACCGCTACGCACCGGCGTGATGAGACCGTGCTGCTCGTACAGCCTCAGGGTTTGCACGCCGATCCCGGCCAGCTCGGCGGCCACCGAGATCGCGTACACCGCATGCCCGGGATCGGGCAGCCGAGTCCCTTGCTGCTCACTTGTCATTGCGCCCCTCACTCCTGCGCTGCTATATCAGGTTTCCTATCGTAGCCTCTTGCACTGACCTTCCGACAGTGCTAAAACAAATCTATGCCAGATGGCAGAGGTTATCTGGAACGTACTACTACCGAGAATGGAGTGTGTTGGAGGTGGCGACCATGCTGATGCGTACCGATCCCTTCCGCGATCTGGACCGACTCACGCAGCAGGTGTTCGGCACTGCGGCCAGGCCCGCGGTCATGCCGATGGACGCTTGGCGCGACGGTGACGAGTTCCTCGTCGAACTGGATCTGCCGGGTATAGATCCCGAATCCCTCGACCTCGATATCGAGCGCAACGTCGTGACCGTTCGCGCGACTCGCCCCGCCCTCGACGGCAGCCGGTCGATGATCGCCGCCGAACGCTCCCGCGGGGTCTTCAGCCGTCAACTGTTCCTCGGTGAAGGTCTGGACACGGACAACATTCGCGCCGACTACACCGACGGAGTACTCCGACTGGTGATCCCGGTCGCGGAGAAGGCCAAACCCCGCAAGATCGAGATCGGACACAGCGACAACCGCCACGCCATCACCGTCTGACGCCGACGCCACGCTTCGTCGGACGATGCCCGCGGGTGGGTTCGAATCTTCGGACCCACCCGCTCACCGACGACATCGAAGGCCGTCCGGTCCACCACAGCACCTTTCGAACCCTCATTCCAGGAATGGCCGATCGTGACCACCGATGAAGCGGCGGGCCGCAACCCGACGGCGCCGCCATACAGACGCCTGACAGGCAGCTACCGTTTCTGGTTCGCCGACCAACGATGGGAATGGTCCGACCAGGTGGCGGCCCTGCACGGCTACCGGCCGGGCCAAGCCCGCCCGACCACCGAACTGCTTCTGGCGCACAAACATCCGGACGACCGCGCCGAGGTCGCCGACACTCTCGCCACGGTCGTCCGTACCGGACTTCCGTTCAGCAGCAGGCACCGCATCATCGACACCGCGGGGATCACCAGGCACGTACTGGTCGTGGGCGATCAACTGCGTGACGACGCCGGTGAGGTCGTCGGAACCGCGGGGTTCTACATCGACGTCACCGACAGCGTCCACGACCAACGCCGTGAAACCATCGACGAGATACTGCCCGACCTCGTCGCCGCACGGGAGGTGATCGAACAGGCCAAGGGCGCGTTGATGGCGATCTACGGCATCAACGCCGAACAAGCCTTCGATGTGCTGATCTGGCGCTCACAGGAAACCAACACCAAACTCCGCGCTCTCGCGGAGGAACTCGTCTCGGCGCTTCACGACTTCCACGGCGCGGAGGTCCACACACGCGCGCGCTTCGATCACCTGCTGCTCACGGTGCACGAACACACCGAAACGCACACTCCGCACTCCCAGAGAACACATCGCCACGACGGCCAGCGACGTCGGCAATCGATCGACAGGCAACACCGATAGCCGACAGCACGGGGTACCGGACATTCCGAAGTCGCCGGTGTTCATGCTCGCGCGGCGAAAGTATTTCGCGATTCGGAACCGAAAGTCAGCCCGCGAGGCGGTGCTCGACCGGCGCGGGTTCGCGCTGAGGCATATCGTCCGAACGCTCGGTTTCGAGCCCCATGACCCGTTTCCACCAGGTAGTCAGCGGGCTGGGATCGGGCCACACCACCACCGGGTCGTTCTTCTGGCCTGCGTTCGTGGTGATCTCGGTCGTCTCGCGCATATTCGCGTCCCTCGCTGATACTGGCCGGTGAGCCTCTACCACTCGTATCCCTCACCGATGAAACTTCGGCTGGACTGGCGTTCTACCCGCTCTTTTGGCGCTCAACCAGCATAGGCGGAAACTTTTCCCGCCGGACACGAATTCGCCACGCGCGCGAGGGTCCACCCACTCGTCGCGCCACCGGAACTCTCGTCTCGATACAACAGCGCGTCCGATGATTCATCGAGCCGACAGCGGGTATCCGCCTCGTGCGCGCGGGTCGACGCGGGTACACCGAAAGGTGCCACGCGGGCAGCGCCGCGAAACGCGCCTTTCATGATACCTTGCGTAACACATACTTGCGCTTCGCAATGGAGGTCTTCTGTGCTCGACGGTGTGCACCGGATGTCGCTGGCCCAGTCGGGTGGCGAGGGCGGCGGAGCCGCGTTGGATCAGGTCGCCGCCATGACCGCCGGTGCGGGCGTGATCGCGATCGCGCTGTTGTGGGTGGGCTATCTGCACCGTACCCGGCGGATCACGTGGTTGCGGCGACTCGCGGACGGTCTGGGACGGAAGTTCAACCGGCCCGGGTGGGTGGCGCTGCCGCTGACGATGTTCCTCGCGACGATCATGACCGCGCTGCTCGGCTTCATCTGGGATGTGAGCCTGCACGTCGGCAACGGCCGTGACGCGGGCCCGCTGGCCAATCCGGCGCACTATTTCATTCTCGTCGGGCTGTTCTTCCTCTTCACCGCGGGAATGTCGGCGATCGTGCTGCCGCTGGACGAGAAACCCGGCGCCGCCGCCGTCCGCATCACCCGCACCTGGTACGCGCCGGTCGGCGGAATCCTCCTGGCGGGCGCGGGGCTCTACGCGCTGGTCGGATTCCCGCTCGACGATATCTGGCACCGAATGTTCGGCCAGGACGTCACACTGTGGGGCCCAACGCATCTCATGCTCATCGGCGGCGCGGGACTGTCGCTCGTCGGCGTTCTGCTGCTCGAGTTCGAGGGCAGGAACAACCGGCCCGAACCGGATCGGCCCGACGGACGGTCGATGTGGCTGATCCGCGGGTTCGCCTTCGGCGGTCTGCTGATCGGATTGTCGGTCTTCCAGGTCGAATTCGATTTCGGGGTCGAACAGTTCCGGCTCGTTCTCCAGCCGATGCTGATCGTCGTGGCCGCATCGATCACCTTGGTCGCCGCCCGCATGACCCTGGGCCCGTTCAGCACGCTGGTCGTCGTCATTTTCGCCGTCGCGGTCCGCACCGTGGTCGCGGTACTCGTCGGCGGACCGATCATCGACGCGCCTCGCAATGTCTTCCCGCTCTACGTGGGCGCGGCCGTCGTGGTGGAACTGCTGGCGCTGGCCGCACCGCTGTTGCGTCGCCCGCTGTGGTGGGGCGCGGTGAGCGGACTGGGTATCGCGACGGTCGGGCTGTGGCTCGAATCCCGGTGGGTCGAGGCGATGTTCGTCGATCCGTGGCCCACGGCGATGTGGCCGGAACTGCTCGCCATGGCGGTGCCGGTCGGTATCGCGGGCGGGGTGATCGGCGCATTGCTGGCCACGGTATTGCTCGGACGGCCGTTGCCTCGGCCTCCGGTGCGCCGCGCCCTGGTCGTCGCCGCGGTCCTGATCGCGGCCGCGGCCACCACCAACGGGCTGCTCATCGAGGTGCCGGACAAGGCCGAGGCCACCGTCACGCTCAGCGACACAACACCTTCGGCGGGCGGACGGATGGTGCTCGCCGATGTCAGGCTGTCCCCCGGTGACCTCGTCGGCTCCGATCCCGAATGGATCCAGATCCTGTCGTGGCAGGGCGGGATCGGTGACGACAGTCCGGGTCGCGGTCTGGTCGTCGACCAACTCCGCCGGGTCGACGATGGGCACTACGTCTCCACCGAACCCGTTCCGGTACACGGATCGTGGAAGACCGTGCTGCGCGTGCAGGACGGTCGCCTCCAGGCGGCACTGCCGATCTTCATGGCCGCCGACCCCGGCATCGGGGCGCAGGAGGTCCCCGCGTCGACGACGTTCACCCGTCCGTTCGTCTCCGAGATCACCGTGCTGCAACGGGAACGCTCGTTCGACCATCCGTCCTGGCTGTTCGCCGCGGCGGGGCTGCTGGTGCTGCTGTGCAGCCTGCTGCTGGTGTGGGCGCTGTCGTGGGGCGCCGCCCGGATCAACGAGCGGTATCCGCACAGCGTCGCGACACCGGAACCGGTCGCCGGATGATCGCGGGCGAGGACCACGTCGACGTACTCGCCGATCATTCGGTCCTGCTCGCCATCCCGGCCTTCCTGCCCGCCCTGCTCGTGGTCGGCGTGGTGGTTTTCATCGCCGTACGCGACCGACGCGGCGACCACGACGACGAGCGACCCGACGACGCCGAAGACCGTGACGAGGAACTCCGATGACACTGCGACGCCGAGCCGCGGCGGTCCTGCTGGGCTGCCTGTTGACCGCGGGCTGCGCCGCCGCCGACCCCGCGGGAACCGAGTCCGCGACCACGACGGCACCGGGAGATCCGGCCTCGGTCGTGGTCGACGTGCGGATCGCCGCGGGCTCGGTGAGCCCGGTCGACCAGCGGCGTGAGGCGAAGGTCGGGCAACCGGTGGAGATCGTCGTCGACAGCGACACCACCGACGAACTCCACGTGCACGCGACCCCGGAACACACCTTCCCGATCGCCGCCGCGACCGGACAGCGTTTCCGTTTCACCGTCGACATCCCGGGACGGGTGGAACTCGAACTCCATCGCGCCCATCGCACGGTGGTGACGCTGCTCGTGCGCGGATGACCGTTCTGGCCCACGGGATCGGCGGGGCGAGCGACCTGCCGATCCCCCTGTCCTACGCGCTCGTCGGCGCGGCCTGGGCGCTGACGTTCTCGTTCGCGATCCTGCTCTTCGCGTGGCGGGAACCACGACTGGACCCGCGAAGTCCCGGAATCGCGCTGCCGCGGGTGCTGACGTGGGTCGTCGACGCGCCGATCGTGCGCGCGACCCTCTCCGCGCTCGGTCTGGCCGCCACGGCCGCGGTGCTCGCGGTCGCGTTCTTCGGGTCCTCCGATCCCGCCGACAACCCTGTTCCCGGCGTCGCCTACATCTTCGTCTGGGTCGGTGTCATGGTGGCCTCGCTGCTGCTCGGGCCGGTCTGGAAGGTGCTGTCCCCACCGCGCGCGCTGCACCGGCTCGTCTGCGGGCTGACCGGTCGTCCCCCGGAGCGCGGCCTGCTCCGCTGTCCGCGACGCTGGGGCCAGTGGCCCGCCGCGCTGGGGCTGTTCTCCTTCGTCTGGCTCGAACTGGCCTACGCCGACCCCGGCTCGGTGGCCGCGGTCACGACCTGGCTGGTGGGCTATCTCGTGGTGACCACCACGGGGTTGCTGCTCTGCGGCAGCGCGTGGTCGCGCTACTGCGATCCGCTCGAGGTCTACAGCACGCTGCTGGGCAGATCGAGCGCCATCGGCCGTGGCCGCGACGGCGAATTCGTCCTGCGGTCACCGCTGGACAACCTGGCGGGCACCCCCGCCCGAATCGGTTCGGTCGCCGTCGCCGCGACCCTGCTCGGATCGACCGCCTTCGACAGCTTCTCGACCTTCCCGTCCTGGCGCGCGCTGCTGGCCGACGCGGGCGGCGGTGAATTCACCGCGACCGTGCTGCGCACGCTCGGAGTCCTCGGATTCATCGTGATCGTCGGCGCCGGTTTCCATTTCGCGGCACAGGCCACCGGCGGGGTCTCCCGCGCCGAACGCGCGCGGCTACCCGCCCGGCTCGCCCACAGCCTCACCCCGATCGTCGCCGGATACCTCGTCGCGCACTATCTCACCTTCCTGGTGGAGAAGGGTCAGGCCACGGCCATCCTGTTCGCCGACCCGTTCCAGCGCGGATGGAACCTCGCCGGACTCGCCGACCGCGATGTCGCCTACCTGCTGTCCACGCACCCGGCCGTACTCGGCACGATCAAGGTGCTCGCGGTACTCACCGGCCATATCCTCGGCGTCGCCGCCGCCCACGACCGCTGCCTACGCCTGCTGCCGCCCTCGCATCGCCTCACCGGCCAGCTGACCTTGATGCTGCTCATGGTCGGTTTCACCTTCACCGGTCTCTACCTGCTGTTCGAGGCGTGACGCCGGAACGGGCGGCGCGGTGTGCGCGCTGTTTGCCCCCGTCGGGCCGGGGTAGATCCCCGTTGTCCTCGAAGCAGGTCGAAGGCGGCGCCCGAAGGGTTGAAGGTGATGTCATCTCCGGTCGAAATCTGCGACACCGACGGTGAGCCCGCGCGGCGGTCCGCGCCGACCGCCGTTGTGGTGGTGGTCCCCGCCCACAACGAGGAATCGCTGCTGTCGGGATGCCTGCGCTCGTTGAGACGCGCGGCCGGGGATGTCATGATCCCGGTACACGTCGTGGTGGCGCTCGATTCGTGCGTGGACAACTCCGCGCGACTGGTCCCGCCGACGATGTCACGGGTCTGGACCGAGGCCCGCAATGTGGGCGCGGCGCGTGCGGCGGGTTTCGCCTTCGCGGCCTCGGCATTCGGTAACGGCGGGCTCGAACGGCTCTGGTACGCGACCACCGACGCCGACTCGGCGGTGCCCTCGGATTGGCTGACCGCGCAGTTGTCGCATACCGACGAAGCCGACGTCACGGTCGGCACCGTCGCGGTGCGGTGGCGCGAACGTGACGAGCACGTGCGCGCGGAGTACGAGCGCCGCTACCGCCACCACCGCACCGCGGGCGGTCACCGACACGTCCACGGCGCGAATCTCGGATTCCGCGCCGACTGGTACCACCGCGTCGGCGGATTCCGGCCGATCAGCGACGGGGAGGATGTCGACCTCGTCGCCCGACTGGAGGCGGCGGGCGCGCGGATCGCCCGACCCGAGCAACCGGCCGTCCTGACCTCGGATCGTCTCGGCAACCGTGTTCGCGACGGGTTCGCCGGATACCTGAGCGGCCTGACGAGCGCGCCACCCGACTGCGCGTGAGGAGAACTGTGACCGAAACATCTGTGCACCACGATATTCCCGCCGACGAGGTGTCGCGGTGGCCGCTGCCCGGTTCGGGACGCACCGAAGCTCGATGGCAGGGGCTGACCGACCTCGCCCGCGCCGATGTCGTCACCGGCCGACTGGCCGAGGCGCACGCCGACGCGTGCGCGATCACCCACGAACTGCGTGCCGACTCGCCGCGACCGGGGCAACTGTGGGGCGTGTGGGCAGCCCAACCGCCCGCGCCGGTACTGCGGGCGAAGCCGCACGCCGACATCGCCCTGCTGTCGGGGCGCAAGATGTGGTGCTCGGGAGCGGGGATCTGCACACACGCGCTGGTGACCGCCGAAACCGAGGCGGGCGCGGCGCTGTTCGCGGTCGATCTGTCCGACCCCGGCGTCACCGTCGTCCCCGACACCTGGCACGGCGTCGGCATGAGCGGTACGGCGACATTCACCGTCGATTTCGACCGGGTGGCGGCGACGCCGGTCGCCGCACCCGGCGACTACGTGGCCAGACCCGGGTTCTGGCACGGCGCGATCGGTGTCGCCGCCTGCTGGTTCGGCGCGGCCGAGGCGGTCGCCGACAAACTCGTGAACGCCCCCGGCGCGGATCCCATCCGCGCAGCGCACCGCGGCGCCGTCGATGCCGCCCTGTACGCGGCGCGCTGCGCGCTGCGCTGTTCGGCCGCCGAGATCGATGCCGCCCCGGATGACATGCGCGCCGCCAGGATTCGCGCCAGGCGGGTGCGCGCGGTCGTCGAGGACGCGGCCACACTGACCATCGACCGGGTCGGTCGCGCGCTCGGCGCGGCGCCGCTGGGACAGGACCCCGTCCATGCACGGCGGGTCGCCGACCTCACCGTCTATCTCCGCCAGAGTCACGCCGAATACGATCTCGCCGACCTCGGATCCCTGGTCGGTCCTCGATGAGCAGTCAGCGATTCGCCGCGAGCGAGGTCTCCGATCCCGGCACACCGCTGCACGTGTGGCAGCCGTGGATCCGGCGTCTGCCCACTGTCGACCCCGCCGAATTCACCACGGCGCCTTTGCAGATCATCGCGCCGCATCCCGACGACGAAGTCCTCGGCGTCGGTGCGCTCGCCGCGTACCTCACCGACGCCGACGTCTCGGTATCGATCATCGCCGTCACCGACGGCGAGGCCTCCCACCCGGGCTCCCCCACCCGCACACCGGCCGATCTGGCCGCGGTGCGCCGCCAGGAATCCGAGCGGGCCGCCCGGGTGCTCGGCATCGACGACATCGCCTACCTGGGGCTGCCGGACGGGCGGGTCGGCGAGAACGAGGACCGGCTCGTCGCCCTGCTGAGCGAGCGGATCACGGTCGGAGCGACCGTGGCGGCGCCGCTGCGCGATGACGGGCATCCCGACCACGAGGCGACCGCGCGCGCGGCCGTCACGGCCGCACGCCGTCGTGGCGCCCGCGTCATCGAATATCCGATCTGGATGTGGCACTGGTCATTTCCCGCAGACCCCGCCATCGACTGGCCGCGCGCACGACGACTGGAACTACCGCCGACCACCGCCGCGCGCAAACGCGAAGCCGCCGACCACTTCCGGACCCAGACCCGGCCGCTGTCACCCCACCCCGCCGACCGCGCCGTGCTCCCGCCCCACGTACTCGAACGCCTCCTCGGAATGGACGAGGTCGTACTGCTATGAGTCCGCGCAGCGATCCGGAGTTCTTCGACGCCAAGTACCGGGCCGACCCCGACCCCTGGAATTTCGACACCGACTGGTACGAGATCCGCAAACGCACCCTGCTGCTGGCGATGCTGCCGCACCCCCGCTTCCGCTCCGCGCTCGAGCCCGGCTGCGCCAACGGACACATCACCACCGAACTCGCCCGACGATGCGACCACGTGACAGCGACCGACATCGCACCGCGCGCCGTGGAGTTGACCGGCATCCGCTGCCGTGACCAACCCAACGTCGAGGTCCGCGAGTGGGGACTGGGTCGAATGTGGCACTGGGAGAACATCTTCGATCTCGTTCTCCTCAGTGAAGTCGTCTACTATCTCCCCGCCGACGCGCTCACCCTCGCGATCGAGGACATGGCCTCCCATCTCCGGCCGCGGACCACCGTGGTCCTGTCCCACTGGCGTCACACCGAGAAGGACCACCATCTCGACGGCGACGAGGCGACCGGGATCGCGCTCGCCGCCTTCCCACACCGCTGCGTGGCCCGATATCTCGATGCCGATGTACGCATCGAAGTGGTCACCACGAACCCCTGAATCCGCCATGCGGACACCGACGGTGGGCACCTCACCGAACAGCCGACCGGACAGGTGATAGAACATCTGCGGCAGGTGGGAAGTTCTCGATCCCGACAGCGAACGGTAGGAACCGCGTGGACGATCATGATCTGGCAGCAGCGCTCGCCGATGAGGCCGGGAAATTGCTCTGCGATATTCGCGCGGAAGGTGGCGAGGTCGGCGACCGGCGCGCCAACGCGTTGCTGCTGGAACGGCTGGCTCGGGAGCGGCCCGACGACGCGGTGCTGTCGGAGGAGGCGCCCGACGATCCGATTCGCCTCACCCGGTCGCGGGTATGGATCGTCGATCCGCTCGACGGGACCCGCGAATACGGTGAGCCGCCGAGAGAGGACTGGGCCGTCCACGTCGCCCTCGCGGTCGACGGAGTGCCGGTCGTGGGCGCGGTCGCGCTACCCGCGGTCGGGCTGGTGTTGCATACCGGCTCGGCCCCCGTCGTTCCGGCAGCCGGTCCGGGACCGGTCCGGGTCGCGGTCTCACGGAGCAGACAGTCCGAGCAGGTGAAACACCTGGTCGACGCGCTGGGCGCGACCACGGTGCCGATGGGGTCGGCGGGGGCGAAGGCCATGGCCGTCGTGCGCGGTGACGCCGACGTGTACGCCCATTCCGGTGGCCAGTACGAATGGGATTCCTGTGCGCCTGTCGCGGTCGCGGCGGCCGCGGGGCTGCACGTCTCGCGCCTGGACGGGACGCCGCTGCGCTACAACCGCCCCGACCCCTATCTGCCGGATCTGCTCATCTGCCGACCGGAGTTGGCCGACAACGTCGTGGCGCACGTGCGGAGCCACTGATCCACGGCGACGAACCCGCGCGATGCCCGTTCAGACCAGGCCGCCGTTGATCCGAATATTCTGGCCGTTGACCCAGTGCCCGGCCGGACCGGCCAGGAACGCGACGACTTCGGCGATATCGGCCGGGGTGCCGAGCCGTTCGAGCGGCACCGCGGCGGCAAGTCGTGCCACGGTCTGCTCGTCTTTGCCGTCCAGGAACAGTTCCGTGGCGGTGGGGCCGGGCGCGACCGCGTTGACCGTCACGTCACGGCCGCGCAATTCGCGGGCCACGATCATGGTGATCGCCTCCACCGCGCCCTTGCTGGCCGCGTAGGCGCTGTATTCCGGGAACGAGGTGCCGACGACCGAGGTCGAGAAGTTGATGATCGCCCCGCCCGGGCGCACCCGGCGGGCGGCCTGCTGGTCGACGACGAAGGTGCCGCGGATATTGGTGCGATGCAGGTCGTCGAGTGCGGCCAGGTCGAAGTCGACCAGCGGGCCGAGCGCCATGCGGCCCGCGGCGTGCACGACCACGTCGACGCCGCCGAAGCTTTCCTCGGCGCGGTCGAACACGGCGGCGACGGCGACCTCGTCCGCGACGTCGGCCCGCACGGCGATCGCGGTACCGCCCTCGGCCGCCACGGCGGCGACCGCGTCCTCGGCGCCGGACTTGCTCCCGGCGTAGTTCACCACGACGCGGTACCCGTCCCGGGCCAACCGTTCGACGGTCTGCCTGCCTATGCCCCGCGATCCGCCGGTGACCACGGCGACCCGGTCGACGTACCGATCATCGGTCATCATGCGCCTCGTCTCTGTCGGTCGAACACGCGATTGCGGCCGGTCGATCGGTCCGATGCCCGGTGACCATTCTGCGCGTCGCGTCGGCGTCGGTCCACCTGTCGGGCGGCGAACGTTTCCGGGTCTCGCTCGCGAGTAGGGTCCCCCACGGGGATCACCTGTCCCCCGTGGACCCGGAGGAGGAGTGCCGCATCATGTCGCTGTTCGGGCGTGACTCCGAGCTGAAAGACCTGGCCGCACTCCTCTACGGTCCGCACGACCGCGGTGGCGCCCTGATCGTGGGCGAAGCGGGAATCGGCAAATCCGCGCTGGCGGAGGAGACGGTAGCGGCCGCGGCCGTCGCCGGGGTGCGGGTGCTGCGCACCGCGGGAACCGAAGCCGAGCAGCATTTCGGCTACGCCGGATTGCATCGACTGCTGCACCCGCTGCGCGGCGCGTTCGACACCCTGCCGCAACGCCAATACGACGCACTGGCAGCCGCTTTCGGTCTCTCGGACACCACGGGCGAGCCGAGCGTCTACCTGGTCGCGCTGGCCACGTTGACCCTGCTGGTCGACGCGGGCGCCGAGCGTCCGCTGCTCGTCGTCGCCGAGGACGTGCAATGGCTCGATTCGGCCACCGTCGAGGTGATCGCCTTCCTGTCGCGGCGCATCGACACCGAGCCCGTCGTCGTGATCGCCACACTGCGCGACGGCGGCACCTCGGCCCTCGACGACACCGGATTGACCCCGATACGTCTGGAAGGTCTGTCGGACGAACACGCGAGGACCCTGCTGAACGTCACCGCGCCGGGACTACCGCCGCCCGTCCGTGACCGGCTGCTCACCGAGGCGGCCGGAAATCCGCTCGCGCTGACCGAACTGGCGTCGGCCGCCGCCGATCTCGAGGAACTTCCAGCGGCGACACCCCTCACCGAACGGTTGCGCCGCGCCTTCACCGCCCGAGGTCTCGGACTCCCCGACCCGACCCGTTCGGCACTGCTCGTCGCCGCGCTGAACGACACCGATTCGATCGCCGAGATGCTGGCCGCGACCGCCGTCGTCGCCGGGTCCGCGCCGAGCGAACGCGAACTCCTCGCCCCCGCGATCGACGCCGGAATGGTCGCCGCCGAGGCCGGCGGCGTGACCTTCCGGCACCCGTTGATGCGGTCGGCGATCATCTCCTCGGCCACCGACGAGCAGCGCGGGCGGGTGCACTCGGCGCTCGCGGAGATCCTCGGTCACGCGCCGGACCGCCGCATCTGGCATCGGGCCGCGAGTGTGCCCGGTCCCGACGAACAGGTGGCGATCGAACTGGACGGCGTCGCCGAACGAGCCACACATCCCGGTGCGGCGGTCGCGGCACGGCACAGGGCAGCCGAGCTGAGCGCCGACGCGGGCCGACGCGTCGATCGCCTGCTCGAAGCGGCGGAAGCGGCGGTGCGGGCCGGGCGTCGCGACACTGCCGAACAGTTGGTGCGCACCGCGCGCACACTGTCCCCGACGCCGAGGCAGCAGGCCACCGCGCACTGGCTGCTCAGCGGATTCGAGGACGGCCTGCGCGAAGACCTCTCCCGCATCGGCGAATTGGCCGCACTGGCGAGTTCGGTCGCCGCCGAGGGCTACACCGACGCGGCGATGCGCATCCTGTGGGGCGCCGCCATGCGCTGTTTCTGGTCCGAACCGGGCACCGATATCCGTAGGAGACTGCTCGCTGTCGCCGACGACCTTCCCGTGCCCGACGACGATCCACGCCTGGTCGCGGTCGCCGCCTACGTCGCTCCCGTCGAGCGCGGAGCGCGCGTGCTGGGAAATCTGCGCGGGTTGGCCGCCGAGACCGGACGCGATCCGGAGGTCGACCGGTTCCTCGGCAGCGCGGCGTTACAGGTCGGCGCGTTCGACCTCGCCGCCCGTTTCGCGGCGGCGGCCGCACCGGGACTACGCGACACCGGACAGCTCGGGGCGCTGCCGCGCGCCCTCACCGTGCTGGCGTGGAGTTCGGCGCGCCTCGGCGATCTCGCGACCGCCGCGCCCGTCGCGGCGGAGGCCGAGGGGCTCGCCCGCGAGACCGGCCAACCGTTCATGCACGGGCTCGCCGTCGCGGTGCGCGCCGAGATCGCCGCGCTGCACGGCGACTACGCGCGGTCGGCGGCCCTGGCTTCGGACGCCGAACGAATCGGGCTCGCGGCGGGCGCACGGCCGGTGCTGGCCACTGTCGCTCTCACCCGAGGACTGGCGGCGCTGGGCGAGGGCCGATTCGACGACGCCTTCGCCGAATTGCGTCGGATGCACGACCCCGCCGATCCCGCCTACACACCGGCGCTGCGCTCGTACTTCCTCGCCGAACTGACCGAGGCCGCGGTGCGCGGCGGGCAGTCCGAGGCCGCGCGAGAACTGTTGGCCGAGCTGGAACCGACCACGAGGACGACACCCTCGCCCGCGCTGCACATCGGATTCCGCTACGCGCGCGCCCTGCTCGCCACCGAGGACACCGAGGACTTGTTCACCGCGGCACTGGCCGCCGACCTCACCGGCTGGCCCGCCGAACGCGCCCGGCTACAGCTGGCCTACGGCGAATGGCTGCGCAGGCAGCGCAGGGTGGTCGAATCCCGCGCCCGGCTGCGCGCCGCCAGGCAGACTTTCGACGCACTCGGCTTCGCCGCCTGGAGCGAGCGAGCCCGGCTCGAACTGCGCGGCGCGGGCGAGTCGAGTCCGGACCGCAGCGCCGACGCGGGCGAACGGCTGACTCCGCACGAATTGAGCATCGCGCGACTGGCGGCCCAGGGCCTGACGAACCGGGAGATCGGACAGCGACTGTTCTTGTCGCACCGCACCGTCAGCACCCACCTGCACCGGATCTTCCCCAAACTCGGCGTCAGCTCGAGGACCGATCTCGCCGCAGCGCTTCCCGTCCCGCCCGGCACGCCGCGACGACCTCACGCGGGTGAGGACGGGCGGTGACGCTCGAGGGGTGACGCTCGGGTGTGACTGCGTCATGCGACGTCACCCGTGCGCCCGCCGATGCCGTCGGCCGGTCCGGACCACCGTCCGGCACATCTCCGATGGGCTGAACAGGCACGTCGCCCGATTCCGATACTCGATGTCGACACGCCGGACACGACCGTGCCGTTCATCCGATCGGCCGCGACAGATGGCGAAGATACGTCATCGCTGCGTCATCCGACGGATTCGCCGAGGGGTTCGCGGGAGCGATGCTCGACAGGCATCCGGGCGCACCGCCCGGAATCGCAGACGACACAAGCCCGGTCCGACGACGCGGCCGCGGCCATCATCTCCGAGGAGCACGCCATGACCACCGTCCGTTTCCACCTCGTGTCGACCCTGTCCCCGGCCGAGGTCGTCCAGGTGCTCACCGACTTCGGACCCGCCCGCGCCGACACGTGGCCGACGATCGACGCCGACCATTTCGTCGTCCACGACCGCGGCGAGAACTGGGCCGAGGTCACCGAGGGCACCGCGGCGGCCTGGGAGCGCGCCCGCTACGAATGGGACCTGCCCCGGGGCAGCGTCACCGTCACGACCCTGGACTCCAAACTCTTCGGCGCGGGCGGCGGCTGGACCTTCCTGGCACGCGGCGAATCGGCGGGCACCCGGGTCGACGTCGAACTGACACGCACTCCACGCGCCGTCAAAGGCAAGGTGCTGGCGGCACTGCTGCCCCTGGTCGGCCCGTCCTCTCTGCGTAAATCCTTCGCGGGTCCGCTGCGCGCGGCCTGACACCCGATCGAAACACCCGGACAAGCCATCACCGGTTGGTGGCCCGACGAACGGAGAAAGTTGTGGCGAAAACATGGCTCGTCACCGGCACCTCACGGGGGTTCGGCCGCGAGCTCGCCCGAGCCGTCCTCGCGCGCGGTGACAACATCGTCGCGACCGCGCGGCGGCCGGAAGTACTGACCTTCGTCGGTGACAACGTTCGCACGTTCGAACTCGATGTCACCGACGCGAACGCGGCACACGCGGCCGTCGATTTCACGATTGCCGAATTCGGCGCCTTGGACGTGGTGGTCAACAACGCGGGGTACGCGAACAGCGCGCCCATCGAGGAGATGGACGACACCGATTTCCGGCATCAGATCGAAACGAATTTCTTCGGCGTGGTCAACCTCACCCGCGCCGCACTGCCTGTCCTGCGACAACAGCGCTCGGGGTGGTTCGTGCAATTCTCCTCCGTCGGCGGACGGGTCGGCGGCACACCGGGCATGGGCGCCTACCAGTCCGCGAAATTCGCCGTGGAGGGTTTCTCGGAGGTGTTGGCCAACGAGGTGCGGCCGTTCGGTGTGAAGGTCCTGATCGTCGAACCGGGAGCCTTTCGCACCGACTGGCAGGGTTCGTCGATGCGGTTGCCTGCCGTGGGAGCCGACTACGAGTCCACCGTCGGCGAGATCAACCGATACCGGCGCGACAACGACGGAACTCAGCCGGGCGATCCCGCTCGCGCGGCGAAGGTGATCATCGATGTCGTCGAATCCGACGATCCCCCACGACGACTTCTCCTCGGCGCCGGTGCCGTCGAGATGGCCCGCGAATCGTCCGTCGAACGCGCGGCGGAGGCGCAGAGGTGGGCGGCATCGAGCCGGTCCGCGGACTTTCCCGCCGCACAGTAGCGATCGGCGCGGAACTCGATCTCACCGTCCGCGGGGCGACGGCACCCGGTCCGCGCCGGAGTGCCGAGTTCGGTGGGTCGGTGGCCTCACGATGGGTAGGAGGTGGTAGACCATTGTTCCCCGAGGACTGGCTCCCGACCGAAGGTGATGTACACCTGCGTATCTGGCTGGACGAGATGTGCACCGACTACACGGCCAGTGTCGAGGCGGCCCGACATCTGATCCGCGACTGGTGGCGAAGGCGTTGGTGCACAATCGAATTGGTTCGATCGCCCCACGGCGTCCGTCGACCGTTCCCACGACTGCCGTACGAGCGACTGTTCCTCGAACCATGAGCGCACACCGGGCGGTCACACGGTGAACACGGTGGCGACGCCGGGGGTGGCACTCGCGGTCCTGTGCGCGGTCATGGTCGCGGCGACCGCCGTGGTCTATCGGGTGGCTCGCCTGGGATCGGTCACGGTGGCTCCCGGCGCCGCGCTGCGCGGGGCCGCCCAATTGACCGCGGTGGCGTTGATCCTGGCAGCGGCACTGGGGCAGCTGTGGTCTTCGATCGCGGTGCTGGTGGTGATGTTCGGCGCCGCGGTGGCGACCTCGGCGCGCAGGGCGGAGGCGGGATGGTCGGCGCTGTGGCTGACTCTCGCGCTGGGCGCCGGACTCACGGCCGTGCTACCGGCCATGTTGCTCAGCGGGGTGGTCCCGCTCGAGGGCGTCGCGCTGGTCCCGATCGGGGGAATCGTGCTCGGCGGCACCATGAGCGCGACATCGCTGGCGGCGCGGAGGGCACTGGACACGATCGAACAGCGTTGGGGCGAGGTGGAGGCCGCGCTGAGTCTCGGACTGTCCGAACGCGACGCACGACTGGAGGTCGTCCGCGCCACCGCCGCCGACGCGCTGCTGCCCAGCGTCGATCAGATGCGCACGGTCGGATTGGTCACGTTACCGGGCGCTTTCGTCGGCGTACTCGTCGCCAGCGGTTCCGCGACGCAGGCGGGAGCCGTGCAGATTCTGGTACTCGTCGGCCTGCTGCTCGCCCAGTCCTGCGCTGTCGCCCTGACAATCGAGCTGATCGCCCGAGTCAAGGTTCACCGCTGCGCGGCGCATCCCACCGTCCTACGCTGAGCAGCCCCGAGGAAACCGCCGCCCAGGACGGTGTTTGGGGCGCTTGTCCCCGGGTATCGCAGCGCGACACAGTCGAGCCGATCGGGATGAGCATGGCGAACAGGGAACTCACGGTCACGGTGACCATGGACGAACACGACTGGCTCCTGCTCGAACACGCTGCCGACTGCGCCGGAATGACGGTAGCGGCCTACATCAGTTGGAACGCTCGCCTCCTGGCCCAACAGGCACGGCCCGGTGCGAGCGCGGCGCGGCGATGCCTGCCCGCCCGCGCCCGGCGCGCTCGCACGGTCACCGACGAGACCGAGGGACAAGCATGGGCGCAATCGTTCTCCGAGCGTTTGACCCGCCGCACGGATCTCTACCGCGACGAACCGCACTGCTGATTCCGCCTCGTATATCAGAGCTACGTGGACACCCGGGATTACGCGTGTCACTCCGAAGTTGCCGTCGACAGCACCGTAATGATCTTCACCGAGGCCCGAAGCGCTCCGGCCGCAGTCGCCGACAGTGTGACCACCCACGCCGCCCGGCCCGACCCCTCGGCCGCGACCCACCCCGCTCCGGACGCGAAACCAATTGCCCCCACGGCACGTCGACCGGTCGGGGTGGGCTCCCGAACACGCGAATATCGCGAATGCGCCGCGATATGGGTATCAGTTACGATGATGCATCATGATTCACAGTCGCACAGCTGGCATTTCAGTTGCCAGGTGTTTACGGTGAATGGTGTTGGTATTCCAGCATTGCTCGATCTCTGGAAAGGAGGGCTTCATGGTCTTCACCCTTCGTGTACCGAGTGCCATTGCCCAAAGGCCCACCTGGTCACGTGTCGTCTCGATCCTCGGAAGCGCGTCCGCACCGCGGACTCCGTCGACGGCGAACGAATCCGCCCACGTCACGGTCGGTATTCGCGAGACCGCCGCCCACTGAGGTCGCACCGAGGGCCGCGCACGCGATTCGTCCGTGTGCCAGCCGAACTCGGGAATTCCGCGGCGCAGAGGCCGGGCGAGCCCCGCAACGGTGCGATCGCCGCCACGTCGACACCGCGTGACCTCGTCCCCACGAATCGCGACCCCGCTCGAACGATTCGAGCGGGGTTCGCGCATTTCACCGACCTCCGAACCGGGTTCCCCGCATTCGGCAGCTCCACGCCCCGACCTGTACCCGTACCGACGGCGTCGGTACGGCGCGACAATACGGTCGTACTAGGCGAACTCAGCCCACACGCCCGGATTACCGTGCCGACAGTGCCGTCTCGGAGCGCTCCCGCACATCGTTGCGTTCGATGCATCCACGCGCGCCGTGCCGATATCGACCGCGAAACCGGGCTCACCGAATGTCGAAACGATACCGAGACGTCACGATTCGGCATCGATGTCGTTGGCGCACCACGACATCGATCCGAACACGACCGGCACGACCCGGTTCTCGCTCGAACACCTCCCCGCCACCGGAGGTCGACCGTGCTCGCGGCCGCGGGACCTGTCGCCGCATGATGATTCGCCGCGGTCAGCCCGGACGTACGACTCCGGTTTCATAGGCGTAGATCGCCGCCTGCGTGCGATCACGCAGACGCAACTTGTCCAGGACGCGCCCGACGTGGGTTTTCACGGTCTGCTCGGATATGACCAGTTCCGCGGCGATTTCGGCGTTGGAGAGTCCGCGTGCGATCAGCGTCAGCACGGTGGTCTCGCGCGCGGTCAGTCGCGCGGGCGGGGCGAGCTCCGATCTGCGGCCGGGCGGGCGGCGGGCGATCTCGGCCAACCGAAATCCAGCGCCCCGACTCCCCGAGCAGCGGACCGATCAGATCCGGCAGGATCGGCACGGCGAGCATGATCGCCACCGCCGCGGCCGAGCCGCGCACGAGCGCGGTCGCGATAGCGCCGCCCGCCGACGCGTACCGTGCCCGTGGTCGGACGGTCGAGGTCCAGCATCATTCGCATGGTCGTCGATTTGCCTGACCCGTTCGGACCGAGAAATCCGGTCACCCTGCCCGGACCCACCCGGAACGTCACACCGGACACCGCCGCGGCGCCGCCGAAGACTTTCGTGAGATTGGTTGCCTCGATCACCCGGTCAACGCTAGAAAACCGGGAACGCGAGCACATCCCGCGCGGGAGTGGTTTCGCGGTCTCCCTCTCAGGTATCACGCGTGCCCGGTGCGCCGGTGGCTCGGTTCTCGGTGTCACGACGGGGGTTTCCCGCCCGTCCGGGCGGCACACCGGCGGATCATCGGCCGAAACCATGCCCGGGGACTTCGGTGCGCGCGGTAGCCTGTCTACAAGCGACTCCAGCAGAAGAGGCACTAACTTATGGGCGCCACAACGATTGCGCGACAATGCACTCTGTGTGAAGCACACTGCGGAATTCTGGTCAGCGTCGAAGACGATCGGGTTACCCGGATCGAGGGTAATCCCGACGATGTGCTGTCCAAGGGCTACATCTGCCCCAAGGCGACCGCGATGGGCGGACTGCACCACGATCCCGATCGATTGCGCACCCCGGTGCGCCGGGTCGGTGACGGATTCGAACCGATCGGGTGGGACGAGGCGTTCCGGGAGATCGGCCGACGTCTTCGCCGGGTGCGCGCCGAGCACGGAAACAGCGCCATCGGCATGTACCTCGGCAATCCCGCCGCGCACAGTTCGTCGGTGCTCTACGGCGGGCTGCTGCGCACGGTCCTGCTGACCAAGAATTTCTACACCGCCTCCTCCATCGATCAGTTCCCGCAGGAATTCGTGGCGTGGCGGATGTTCGGATCGAATGTGCTGATGCCGGTCACCGATATCGACCGCACCCACCGCCTGGTGGTGCTCGGCGCGAATCCCGCGGTGTCGAACGGGTCGATCACGACCATGCCCGGGGCCAAACAGCGCATCAAGGATGTCCGAGGTCGGGGCGGGACCGTGGTGGTCATCGATCCCCGGCGCACCGAGACCGCGCGCCTGGCCGACGAACACGTCGCGGTCACCCCGGGCGGTGACCCTTACCTGCTGCTCGCGATGCTGCACGTGCTCGTCACCGAGAAGTTGTGCGACGAGGGCAGGATCGCCGCCATGTGCTCGGGCTGGGGCGATATCAGGGCCCTGGTCGCGGGTTTCACGCCGGAACAGGCCGCCCCGCACGCGGGCGTCGACGCCGACACGATCCGCCGACTGGCACGCGATCACGCCGCCGCGCCGTCCGCGGTGATGTACGGCCGGATCGGGGTCTGCCAGACGGTGACCGGTACGCTCACCCACTGGCTCATCAACACCATCAACGCCGTCACCGGAAATCTCGACCGGCCGGGCGGGCAGATGTTCACCACACCGCCGGTGGACGCGACACGCTTCGGCAAATACCTGCCGGTCGCGCACGGGGCCTGGACCGATGATTCGGGCACGTTCAAATCGTTCCGGTCGGAACTGCCTGTGGGGGCGCTCGCCGATCAGATCCTCAGCGACGGCGACACCAAGATCCGCGCGATGATCACCTACGCGGGCAATCCCGTGCTCTCGACACCTCAGCGCGGGCGCCTCGCTTCGGCGCTGGACACGCTCGATTTCTACGTGGCCGTCGACATGTACGTCACCGAGACCAGCAGGCACGCCGACATCATCCTGCCGCCGATCTCACCCCTGGAACGCGAAGACCTCGACATCCTGATGCCGGTGTTCAGCGTGCGTAACAATCTGCGCTACAACCGACGGGTCTTCGCACCGCCCGCGGACGGCCTGGAGGACTGGGAGATCATGGCGCGGCTGGTGAGCGAGTTGCTGCCGCTGCCCGCCCGCGCGCTGACCACCCGGTTCGTGAACTCGCTGTTCGACAAGGTGAGTCCGCTGCGCCTGTCGGCCCTGGCGATCGCGGCCGGTCCGTACGGGGTATTGCGACGTGGGCGGTCGGGACTCACCGTCGCGAAGGTACGCGAGAGCGCGGGCGGCATCGATCTCGGACCGCTGCTGCCGAGGCTGCGCACGCTCATCGGCACCCGCGATCGCAAGGTGCGCTTGGCTCCCGAGGATTTCGTGACCGCGGCGGCGGCGCTCATCGACGCCGCGAGCGAGGAACCGGGCGCTGTCCACATCGCGGACGGATTCGACCTGAGACTGATCGGCCGCCGCCACCTGCGCAGCAACAATTCGTGGCTGCACAACATTCCGTCCATGATGAAGGGCCGCCCACGCTGCACCGCGCTGATGCATTCCGGCGACGCCGCCGATCGCGGACTCGACGACGGCGCACCCGTGACCGTCGCCTCGAAACACGGCGCCATCGTGGTGCCGCTGGAGATCAGTGACGACATCCGCCGCGGCACGGTGGCGATACCGCACGGGTGGGGTCACGCCGAACCCGGCGTCGGCTGGTCGGTGGCGGCGGCGCAGCCGGGCGCGAACGTCAATCTGCTGCACGATCCCGCGGCCGTGGACACCTTCTCCGGAAACGCGGCGGTCAACAGCACGTGGGTGACGGTGAACGCCGCGCCGTCGGAAACCGCGTCCACCGCCGTGGCCGCGGTGTCGACGATCGGGTGATCGTCACACCGTAGCCACGGTCACCCGGTAGCCGAGGCGGATCTCACGTCCGATATGGGCGCCGCCGAACAGATTCAGCCATCTGCTCGTGCCACCGCGCGGATCGGGCAGGTACGCGGCGCGCACCCATTCGACGCCGAACGGGTACCCGCCGGATGCGGCGGTGGCGGTACCCGTCATCAGTGACGCCTCGGCCCAGACCCGCGGCTCGTCGGCGTCACCGAGGAGCGGCGGCGCGTCAGGCAGGGCGAAACCGAACGAGTCGGCGGGCGCACCCGAGGACTGGAACATGATGCCGGTCACGAACATGCGCACGGTTCCGCTGTACACCAGACAGTCCGGCGTCAACTGGAGAGGCAGGGCGGGCTGCAGTTCGAAACGGAACGCCATGGGCCGACTGTACGACGACCAGCGGCGGCTGTCCGGACGAACACCCGCACCCGAAGCCGAATAGCGCACGGGGGCACGGTAACTCGCGATTCACCGCACCCGCGTGCCGTGGAACTCCAGGATCGCCTGCAACGTCTGCTCCGCGGCCTCCAACTGGGGATAGTGCCCGACCTCGGGCAGTTCGACCACGTCCGGATCCGGGATCAGTTCGCGATACCGCTCGACCATGTGCGCGCCGGATACCGGATCGAGCGATCCGTCGATCAGGCGTAGCGGCACGCTCGTCTCACGCAGCGCGCCCACCCAGCGATCACGATACTTCCTGCGTTCGGCCATGTATCGGATCAACTTGTGCCCGTTACGTTTTCCGCGCTTACTGCACCAGAGAATCCAGAACTGGGCGATGGCCTCGGCATCGGGTTTGGTCTCCGGGCCGAACACACTCGCCAGGCTGCGCGCGAAGGTGCGTTCGGAGCCGAGCACACCCACCAGCGGCCCGGCCGGGCCCGCGAGCAGTCGTTGCACCAGGCGCGGGCGATGCGTCTCCGGGAAGAGGCCGCCGTTGAGCAGGCAGACCGATTCGACGACGAGGGAATCGTCATCGTGGCCCCGGCGGTCCTCGGCGCGAGCGAGCAGTTCCTGCGCCACGGTGTCGCCGTAATCGTGCGCCAGGATGTGGTAGCGACCGATCCCGTGTTCGCGGAGCAACTGTTCGTGCAGGTCGGCCTGATCGGCGATGGTGTAGTCGTAGTTGCGGGGCTTGGCCGACCAGCCGAAGCCGATCATGTCCGCGGCGATCACCCGGGCGAATCGGGTGCACAGTCCCGGCCATATCGCGTGCCAATCCCAGGACGCGGTCGGGAAACCGTGGATACAGAGTAGGACGTCACCGTCGGTTCCGGTGCCGCCGTCACGCCAGAAGATCTGATGGCCGCGATGGGTGAATCGGCGTCCGGTAGCCCGCCAGGATGCGAATTCCTCCATTCTTGCCTCCTTGTATGTACCGACGCCGACTCGCGAAGATCATCGGCTCTGGAAGAATGCGACCGGTGCATGTCGCGATCGAGCTGGTTGCCCTCGTTGCCACGGCGACGGCCTTGGCGGCGCTCGCGCGGCGGTTCGGGATATCCGAACCGCTCGTGCTGACGCTCGCCGGGGTTGCCGCGTCGTATCTGCCGTTCGTCCCCGAGGTTCATCTCGATCCGGAGATAGTACTGCTCGGACTGCTGCCGCCGTTGCTTTATACGGCGGCGATCCGAACCTCGCTCGTCGACTTCCGTGCCGATATGCGCAATATCGCGCTGCTGTCGGTCGGACTGGTGTTGTTCAGCGCCTTCGCGGTCGGCGTCGTCGTGTGGTGGTTGCTTCCGGTGCCGTTCGCGGTCGCCGTCGCACTCGGCGCGGTCGTGGCCCCGCCCGACGCGGTGGCCGCGACGGCGGTGGCCCGACGGATCGGGATGCCGCGACGGATCGTCACCCTGCTCGAGGGCGAATCGCTGTTCAACGACGCGACGGCGCTGGTGACGTTGCGTACCGCCATCGCGGCCGCGGCGGGCACCTACGAGATGTGGCGCGCCGGCCTCGACTTCCTGGTGGCCGCGGGTGGCGGCGCGGCGGTAGGCGTCGCGGTGGCCTATCTGCTCGCGCTGTTGCGGCGGCGGATCTCCGATCCGGTATTGGACACCACGCTGTCGTTCCTCGCGCCGTTCCTGGCCTATCTGCCCGCCGAGGAACTGGGCGCGTCCGGTGTCATCGCGGTGGTGGTCTGCGGCATCATCCTCGGGCACAACGCCCCGGTCTGGCAGAGCGCGGCCTCACGTATCGCAGAACGCACCAACTGGAACACCATCCAGTTCATCCTGGAGAGTTCGGTCTTCCTCATCATCGGCCTACAGGTGCGAGCGATCCTGGAGGGTGCGTGGTCCAGTGGCCTCGATCGCGGCACACTCGTCGTCACGGCGGTCGCGGTGCTGGCGACGGTCGTACTCGCCCGTCCGCTCTGGATCTTCCCGTGGGCGCTGCTGTGGCGCGCGACCGGCAGCGACGACACACCGATGACGTATCCGGCGGTCGTGTCCTGGGCCGGGATGCGCGGGGTGGTCACCCTGGCGGCGGTCCTGCTGCTGCCCGAGGACACCCCGCAGCTTCCCGTCCTGAAGATGCTCGCCCTGGTCGTGGTCGCGGGAACGCTACTGCTACAGGGGACTTCGCTGCCGTGGCTGGTGCGGTTGCTGAAATTGCGCGGTCCGAGCCGGGCCGAGGACGCGCTACAGAAGGCGAGTCTGCTCCAGCAGGCGGTGTCGGCGGGGCTGGCGGAATTGGATCGGCGGATCACCCCGGAGACACCGGAAGCGGTCGTCCTGTCGTTGCGCGAGCGTGTCACCTGGCAGACCAATGCCGCCTGGGAGCGGCTCGGCCGGTCCGAATCCGAACAGGTGACACCGACCGCCGAATACCGTCGCCTGCGGTTGGCGATGTTGCGCGTCGAGCGGGAAACCGTACTGCGGGTGCGCGATTCGGGCACCCTCGACTACGAGATCCTGCAACATGTGCTGGCCAGGCTCGATCTGGAGGAATCCATGATCGACCGGTTCGACGAGGCCGACGAGGAAACCGCCGAGACGCTCAGCGGACCCGGTACGACGGAGAACTGCGAGCACCTGCTCGCCGCGCCGCTGTTCCTGCGCCAGGACGGCCCGGACGAATGCGCCGAATGCCTGGCCGAGGGCCTGGTCTGGGTACATCTGCGCATGTGCCTGACGTGCGGGCATATCGCCTGCTGCGATTCCTCACCCGGAAATCACGCGACCGCGCACTACGGCTCCACCGCGCATCCGGTGATACGCAGCGTGGAGCCCGGCGAAGCGTGGCGGTGGTGCTACGTGGACGAACTACTGGGCTGAACGCCTCGTAACCCGTTGTGCCACATCGATCGTCGTCCGGTCAGTGGCGCGCGTAGGAATAGATGAGCCTGGCGTATTGCGCGAGGAGCTGTTCCAACGACACGTCCTCGCCGCGCGCGGCGAGCTGCTGGTGGCCGACCAGCATCGCCATGCCGAGCGAGGTCACGACGGCGGTGGTCTCGTCGTCGCCCACGACGCCCTTGATCGCCTTGTGCACGGTGCGGCGACGGGATTCGTCGACCCGCTTGAGCGCCAGGCCGACCGACTCGTCGTTACCCGCCCACGCCCTGATGGCGGCCTCGGCCGCGTGGTGCAGGCCCGAGGCCAGATCCGACATCGCGCGGATGTCGTCGTCGGGGTTGCCTTGGTTGAACCGCAGCGTGCGCAGGATCAGGACCTGACGGTTCTCCCAGTGCTCGAGCAGCGCGTCGACGAATCCCTGCCAGCTGCCGAAGTGGTGGTAGAACGACCCGCTGGTGACGCCGAGTCTGCGGCACAGCACCCCGATATTGAGGCCCTTGAAACCGAGTTCGGCCAGCACCGCCAGTGCGGTGTCGAAGTACTGCTCCTTGGTGACCACTCGTGACATTCGGATGCCGTTCTGTGCGTGCGGACGAGGGCAGAGGCCCGAACAGTACCCCATCGTACTGTCCGCGTATTCACACATAACGAAATCGATGGTGCGCCTCGGGTGGGCGCCGAGTTAGCTGTTACCGGATGAAATACGCAGCGCCAGTGGACAAGAGGAGTCAATTTGTATAACAGAGCAATTGCTCTGTTATAGTCGTGCCATGCCACGCCCCCGGATCCACGACCCCGGCGCGGTCCTCGACGCCGCGGAGTCGATCGCCGTGCGCTCCGGACCGGCCGCCGTCACGATTCGCGCCGTCGCCCAGGCCACCGGCATGTCCAACGGCGCGCTTTACCACAACTTCGGATCCCGTGCGGAAGTGCTCGGCCACACCTGGTTACGCGCCGCGCGACGCTTCCTCGACGTGCAGACGGAGCTGGTCGAGCCGGACGATGCCGCCGCGCCTTCCGAGCGGCTGCACCCCGCCGATTCGCCCGACGCCGTCGTCGAGGCGATCGTCGCCGCCGCGCTGGCACCGGCGGTGTTCACCGAGCGATACCCGGATTCGTCCCGCCTGCTGCTCACGGTGTCGCGGGAACAGTTGCTCGACGAGGAACTCCCCGAGGCGCTCGCCGCCGAACTCGCCGACACCGACAAGGCACTGGTGCGACTGCTGGTCCGATTGGCGCGCCGACTGTGGGGGCGCGGTGACCGGCGCGCCGTCGCGGTCGTCACCACCTGCGTGGTCGACCTGCCCACCGCGATCCTGCTGCGCCGCGAACGCCTGGCCGACCCGTTCGCGCTCGAACAGCTCGGCGCCGCCGTGCGCGCCGTACTCGCGGTCGGGCCTCCACCCCGATCCTGAACGACCTGTCCCCCAGCGACTCTCGCCCACGACACGAAGGAGTGCACATGACCGGCCTCGATTACCACGACAAGATCGCCGTCCTCGACCTCGGCGCCGACGAGAACCGTTTCTCGCCGGAATTCCTCGACGAGGTGAACGCCCACCTGGACACCGTCCTCGCCGACGGTGCGACGGGCCTGGTGACGACCGCGAGCGGCAAGTTCTACTCCAACGGACTCGACCTGGACTGGCTCGGCGCCAACGCGGACCGCACCTCCTGGTACGTGAGCCGGGTCCAGGCGCTGTTCGCCCGCGTCCTCACCCTGCCGATCCCGACCGCCGCAGCCCTTCCCGGCCACGCGTTCGGCGCGGGCGCGATGCTGGCCGTCGCCCACGACTACCGGGTGATGCGCGCCGACCGCGGCTACTTCTGCTTCCCCGAGGTCGACATCCACATACCGTTCACCCCGGGAATGGCCGCGCTCGTGCAGGCCAAGCTGTCACCGAAGACGGCCGTCGCGTCCATGACGACCGGTCGCCGCTTCGGCGGCGCCGACGCCTCCGCGGTCGACATCGTCGACGCCACGGCAGGCGAAGGCGAGGTCACCACCGCCGCCATCGCGATGCTCGCGCCATTGGGCGCGAAGGACCAGGCCACTCTCGGCGCGATCAAGAACACGATGTTCGCGTCGGCGGTGGCGGCATTGACCGCCGATTCCTAGCCGCGCGAACAACTGCTCGGGCACGTCATGTCATACCGGGGGAATTCCCCGGCGCCGAGGCGAGGTGGGTGTCGAAGAAGTCGAAGATGCGACGCCATGCGTCCCTGGTCGCGTCTTCGTCGTGGCCCATTCCCACCACCCGGAGCAGGCGGTCACCGGGAAAGACGTTCGCGAATCCGTGCGTCACGCCGGGATAGGTCTTGATGTCGTGGGCGACGCCCTGCGCGGTGAGCACGGCATCGAGGCGGTCCGCGGCCCCGATCAACGACGGGTCGAGCGCGGCGTAACTGGCCACCACCGGGCAGGAGCCCTCCAGTAGCTCGCGGTAGTCGCCGTAGAGACCGGGATAGAACGGGGCCGAGACGTCGAAACCGCGCGGCGCGGTCAGCAGGGCGAATCCACCGCCGAGGCAGAAACCGATGACGGCGGTGCGTCCGGTGCACTGCGGGTCGGCGACGAGATGGTCGCGGGCGCGCAGGATATCGCGGACCGGCGCGCCGTCCCCGGTGAACATCAGGGCGCGCACGATGGCGCGGATACAGCGAACATGTCCGCGCGAGAACAGATTCGGCGCCACCACGAGATAGCCGTAGTCGGCGAGCATCTCGACGGTGCCGCGGATATCCGCGTTCGGCCCCAGGGCGTCGTGCAGCACCACCACCCCCGGAAACGGACCGTCGCCGGTCGGGCGTGCCACGATCGCTTCGATGGGACCGTCGGGCGCGTCGAGCACGATGGTGTTCATATCACCCGAACCTATTGGACTGTCTCAGACGTGTACAGCGCGACATACCGGATTCGATGCGCTGGAAAATCGCTTTGTCCCGGGGGCGGGCCGGCCGTAACGTCCGTGGGGTTTGTCCACCGACCGAAAGGATCGATACAGCATGGAACCCGTCACCGAACGCGACATCAGGTCGTCGTTCGTCAACTGTTCGAAAGGGGACGCGAAGCGACTACCGGTGCCGAGAGATCTGGACGATCGCCCCTGGGACGACCTGGATTTCCTCGGCTGGAGCGATCCTTCGCTGCCGGGCCGCTGCTATCTGGTCACCCCGAGCGACGACGGACTCGTCGGCGTCGCGTTGCGCTACGAAACCGGCGGTTCGGGCCGCACCCAGATGTGCGCGATCTGCCTGACCAGCCACACCGGCGGCGGTGTGTCACTGCTCACCGCGGCCAAGGCGGGCGAATCGGGACGGCGCGGCAATTCGATCGGCACCTACATGTGCACCGATCTGGCCTGTTCGCTCTACGCCCGCGGGATCAAGAAGCCCGCGCTGGGCAACCGCTATCGCGAGGATCTGACGCTGGAGGCCAAGATCGATCGCGTCGTCGTGAATCTGAACGCCTTCCTCACGCGCCTCTACGCCTGAGTCACCCGCGGCCACGCCGCCCACCCGAACGGAGGTAGATGCCATGTGCCGACACTCAGCGACGGCGACGAGCCGCACCCCGGGCCACGAAACACCCGGGGTGCCCACCGGCTCCTCGTCGGTCGAGAATGCCCGGTCGTACCGGACTCTCTCGTGCGCCGAGGATCACCCGAGCCGACGTCGAGCACACCCGCCTCTATCTGCTTGATCGGACCGAGCTGTGGGGAGGGTGGTGTCATCGTCATCGTGGGAGTCCTCGGAAGCTGAGTGTTCGGCGCGAGAGCGGGGGCGGGTCAGCAACTAGGACAAGCCATCTCGATGAAATGTGACATCGCCCCGCGTGCCGCGCAGCCGATCGGCCCGATCGAGCAGGTAACGCCGCTCGGGCAGGCTGGTGGTTCGTTGTGCGGCGGCGAGGTAGGTGTCGTGGGCGCGAGCGTTGTCGCCGCTCAACTCCAGCAGATGCGCGCGGACCGCGTACAGGCGATGATGTCCGGTCATACGGGCGTCGGTCTCCAGACCGTCCAGCAGTTCCAGACCGGCATGCGGTCCGTCCGTCATCGCGACGGCCACGGCGTGGTTGAGCCTCACCATCGGGTTCGGCGCGATGCGGCCGAGGATTCCGTAGAGCGTGCGGATCTGCTTCCAGTCGGTGTCCTCGGCGCGCGACGCCTCGACGTGCAGCGCCGCGATCGCCGCCTGGAGTTGATACGGCCCGAGCGCCGAGCGCCGCATGGCGTCGGTCACCAGCGCCACGCCTTCCTCGATCGCCGCGGTGTCCCAGTGCGAGCGGTCCTGTTCGGCGAGCGGGACCAGACCGCCGTCGGCGTCGACGCGCGCCTTTCGGCGAGCGTCGGTCATCAGCATCAGCGCGAGCAGGCCAGCCACCTCGCCGTCGTCGGGGAGTGCGTGGTGCACCACGCGGGTGAGCCGGATCGCCTCGGAGGTCAGGTCGTCGCGCCGCAGACCGGGGCCGGAGCTGGCGGTGTAGCCCTCGTTGAATATCAGGTACAGCACGTGCAGGACGGCGCCCAACCGTTCGGCGTACTCCGCACCCTCGGGCATCCGGAAGCTCGACCCCGCGGCCCGAATCCGCTGTTTGGCGCGACTGATCCGCGGTCCCATCGTCGCCTCAGGCACGAGAAACGCCCGCGCTATCTCGGCGGTTCCGAGTCCTCCGACCGCGCGCAGGGTGAGAGCGATCCGGGACGCCTCTGTCAACGTCGGATGGCAGCACAGGAACAGCAGGGTCAGGGTGTCGTCGCGGTCGCCGGGACCGGATTCATCGGGCGGTGGGGCGAGAAGGGCTTCCGGGCCGTCGCGGACGGCAGCGACCTCTTCGCGTCGGCGCCGTGCATGTTCGCTGCGGACGTGGTCGACCACGCGGCGGGAGGCGACCGTGACCAGCCAGGCACGCGGGTCCTCGGGCGTCCCGTCGACCGGCCACTGCTTCACGGCCGCCACCAGCGCTTCCTGGACGGCGTCCTCGCAGGTGTCGAACGCGTCGTAGCGTCGCAGCAGCGCCCCGAGGACCCGCGGCGCCAACTCGCGCAGCAGGATTCCCAGATCCTCGGGGGCCACCGTCACATCTCCCAGCCCGCGGCGCTCATCAGCGGCCGTATCTCCACCGCGTGCTGTCGCGTCGCCGGATGCGAGGCGGCCAGTTCCACCGCACGTGCGAGGTTCTCGCAGTCGAGCACGTAGCAACTCGTCGCGTATATCGCCCCGACGTACGGTCCGTCGGAGACGAGCAGAGCGCCGTCGCGGTATCGGACGACCGTGTTCGTCGACGGGTCGGCGAACACGTGCGCGTCGATCAGCTCTCCCGACCTCGCCACCGTGGCGGCGAACTCCTCGTCGTCGGTGGCACGGACACGGTGCGGCACGGCCGGTGCCTCCGGGTCCACCGCATCGAGGTACACGTTCAGCACGAACTTCACGGCGTGTCCAGGTCGGCCCGATCACTGGAGAAGACCACCTGGCGCACCTCTATGCCGAGTCCTTCCACCGCGGCGTCCGGGATCATCGCGGCCAGTTCCAGCGCGCGCTCCCGGCTCTCGCAGTCGACCAGGTAATAGCCGCCCAGATACTCCTTGGCCTCCAGGTAGGGGCCATCGGTCACCGTCCGCACACCGTTCCTGACACCGACCACGACGCTGTCGGAGATATCGGCCAACGCGGCGGTGCCGAGCATCTCCCCGGACTTCTCGATGGTGTCCATGAAGGCTCCGTGCCCGCTCATCACCTCCTGGCGCTCGGCGTCTGTGAGCGCGTCCCAGATCAGCGGGTTCATATGCATGATCAGCATGAACTTCATCGTGTCTCTTCCCTTGCCGATGCGGTGCCCCGACGGCCCCGCTCACCGATGAGTCGTCGCGGCCGCATCGATCTTGACATCTGGCGCGAATTCGATCGGCGCAAATTTCGCGGGTCCGTTCCGACCTCGAGAGGGGCGACGCTCAGGACGCCCACATCCCACTGAATCGGAGAATCACGATGAATGTTCCGAGAATCGGTGTCGGGCTGCCGAGTTTCGGCCCGCACGCCGGTCCCGACGCGATCGCCCTGGTGGCCCGCGCGGCAGAGCGCTCGGGCTATCACGCCGTATCGGTCAGCGAACGGCTTCTCATGCCGGTGTCGCCGACCACGGCGCTCAAAGACGGTCTGCCCGAATCGCACGTGTGGGATCCGCTGGAGGTCCTGACGTGGGCCGCCGCGCACACCGACCGGATCCGCGTGATGTCCGGGGTCGTGAATTCGATCTTCCAGCCACCGATCGTGCTCGCGCGCAGGCTCGCCACCCTCGATCGTCTCTCCCGAGGTCGACTCGACGTCGGTATCGGACAGGGCGGCGGGGGCACGGCCGACTCCTCCTGGATGATCCCGGAGGAATTCGAGGCGGCGGGTGTTCCACTCGGCCGACGCGGCGCCGGGTTCGTCGAGCACGTCGCGGCGATGCGCGCCTGCTGGCGCAGCGACCCGGTGGAGTTCGACGGCGCGTACTACCGCATTCCCAAAGCCGCGGTCGGCCCCAAACCGTGGGCGGACACGATCCCGCTGTATTTCGGCGCGATGGTCCGCTCGACGATCGAACGCGCGGCGACCCTCGCGGACGGATTCGTCACCGTCGCGCTGGACTGGGACGACACCCGCACCAGAGTCGGCTGGTATCGGGATGCCGGAGGTAGCGGAACCGTCGTCGTCAACACCTTCCAGTTCTACCCCGGCGGTGAACCCGACAGCCCGGCCGTGTTCACCGATGCCGTACTCGCGGACTTGGACCGGGCCGCGACGATAGGGGCCGACGAAATGCACATCACGCTCAACCTGGCCTCCGTTCATCCGGAACGCCAGGTGGAACTGCTGGGTGAACTCGCGGACACGCTCGGTCTGGGGGCGCAGCGGTCGCCATCGGATTCCACGCCGATACTCCACGAGGGCACGCGCGCCGGAGAGCCCGCAGGCTGACGGAAACCTCCTTCGAGCGAACTCCGATGCTATACCGGCCATTTCACGTCGTCGGGGGTCTTGTCGATCCGAATCCCGCGCCAGCTCGGGTGACGTAGGCCGTCCCGGCTCGCTTCCCGGTACTCGATATCGGCGACGATGCTGGGGGTCACCCAATGCGCGACGCGGGCAACGGGTTTCGGTGGATCGATATCGAAGGGACTGTCGGATCGGGCGAGCCGGTCCAGGCGCGCTTGCAGGGTGCGGCGATCCGACATCGTCCACCCGGTGCCGACGTTTCCGATATGCACGAGTCGCCCGGCGTCGTCATGGGCTCCGAGGACGACCGAGCCGAATGTCGTCGAGAACCGTCCGGAACCGGGCAGCCAGCCCGCCACGATGGCCTCCGTCGTGCGCCGCAAGGCGGTCTTTATCCACGCGGGCGATCGAGTGCCGGGACGGTATGCGGAGGTGACGAGTTTGCTGACGATACCTTCCAGACCGTGTTCGCTTGCCGTGGTGAGCATGGTCGCTGCGTCGATATCCGACCAGAAGGGCGGGGTGCGCACTCGAGGACCGGACAGTCCGAGGGTGTCGAGGTGTTCGCGACGTGCCAGATACGGCGATCCCATCACCGGATCTCCGTCGACCTCGAGCACGTCGAAGGCCAGATATTCCACGGGAAACTCGCGCAGCAGATCGGGTTTCGGATCCGCGACGTGCATCCGCCGCTGCAATCGCGCGAACGACGGCGCGCCGGTGGCGCGGTCGGGTGCGACGATCTCGCCGTCGGCCAGTACATCGCGTCCGTCGAGCACCGATCCCAGCGCCGCGACCAGTTCCGGGAACGACCCGCTGATATCGCGACCGTTCCTGCTGAAGAACCGGCAGTCTCCCCCGGCCGATCGCACGATCGCCCTGATTCCGTCCCATTTCAGTTCGATCGCCCATCGACCGGGGTCGTCGGGCGGCCGCCCAGCGGTCGCCAGCATCGGAGCCGGCACAGACACCACACCCACGAGCGTATCCACAGCAAACTTCGCTGTCCGCGTTTCCGGGCTTTGCCACATGCTGCCGCCCGCAAGACAGGGACTCGATATCCAGCCATTTCATCCCCGATTATCGGCTCAGATATGCCGCGCTCGGATACCGGCACATCTAAGGCGGCCGGGATTGCCGCCCACAATCGATAAATCTCCGCACTCATCTGGCTATCGCCACAAGCGGGCGACCCGGCCGCGCGCACCTCGGAACGCGATTTCCCGCCCGGCGCGTCTCACATAGGCTGGCCGGGCCATGCTCACTCTCGTTCTGGCCCTCGCAGGCTTCGCCTTCCTCGATTCCCTCGATGTGCTGTTGGTAGGAGTGACGACCGCGGTCGTGGCCGACAGCAGACTGGCGAGACGGTCGCCGATACCGGGCGGAGCCAGTTTCCTCGGCGGGGTGTTCGCGGTCACGACGACCTTCGGGCTGTGCACGGTGCTCGGCATCACCTTCCTCACCGATCTCGTGGACTTCGAACTCACACCGACACTGCGGTACTGGGGTGAACTGGTCATCGGCCTGACCCTGATCGGGCTCGCGTGTGTCCGGGTCGCCGCGAACACCGAACCTCCCGCCTGGGCCAAGGAAGTACGGCGACGGCCGTGGGTGCTCGGATTGATGGGCGTGGCCGTCGGGCTCGCGCAGGCGCCGACCGCCGTCCCCTACCTGGCCGCCCTCGCCATGATCTCGGCCAGACATCCACCGCTGTGGCCGCTCATCATCGTCGTCTACTGCGCGCTGGCCCTGGTACCGCCGCTGCTCGTGCTGCTGCTGTCGGTGCGTCGATCACCGCGCGCCCGCCGCGTCTATCGCGGCGTCGTCCGGTTCTTCACCCGCTTCGGTCCGCTGTCGGTCCGCATCCTGTTCGCGCTGTTGGGCCTGGGGCTGATCATCGATGTGATCCGGCATGCCGGTCGGCTGTGGTGAGGGGCGGTCGCCGCGGGCGTCCTGGAGCCGCGGCCGACGCAGCGGCTCAGAGGCCGATGCCCAGGAGCGCGTCCACCGCGGTGGCGATCGCCCGGGGGGCGTCGGTATCGGGGCCGCCGTATTCGAGTGCCTGCTGGGCCCAGTTGTCCACGGCGGCAAGCGCCTTGGGGGTGTCCAGATCGTCGGCGAGGTGTTGGCGCAGCCTGGCGACGGTGTCGGCGGCCGCAGGTCCGGTGGGTAACGCCGAAGCGCGACACCAGAGGTCGAGGCGGCGCTCGGCGTCGGCGAGCACCTCGTCGGTCCACATCCGGTCCTGCCGGTAGTGGCCCGCGAACAGTCCGAGGCGGATCGCGTTCGGGTCGGTGCCCGCGCGGCGCAGCGTGGAGACGAAGACCAGATTGCCCCTGGATTTCGACATCTTCTCGCCGTCGAGCCCGATCAGCCCGGCGTGCACGTAGTGCCGCGCGAAGCGGCGTCCGGTCTCCAGCGCTTCGGCGTGCGCGGCCGAGTATTCGTGGTGCGGGTAGATCAGGTCGCTGCCGCCGCCCTGGATGTCGAATCCGGTCGAGATCCGGTTGAGGGCGATCGCCGCGCATTCGATATGCCAACCCGGCCTGCCCGCACCGAAGGGGGCGGGCCACGACGGTTCGTCCGGGCGGGCCGCGCGCCACAGCAGGGCGTCGATGGTGTCGTGTTTGCCGGGACGGTCGGGGTCACCGCCGCGCTCGGCGAACAGCCGTTCCATGGTGGCCCGGTCGTAGCCGGACTCGTAGCCGAACTGCTCGTTGGCGTCGACACGGAAGTAGATGTCCGGGTATTCGGTGTCGTCGACGATGTACGCGGCACCCGAGGCGAGCAATTTCTCGACCAGTTCGACGACCTCGTCCACCGATTCGACCGCGCCGATGTACTCGCGCGGCGGGATGACCCGCAGTGCCGACATGTCCTCTCGGAACAGATCGATCTCGCGGGCGCCCAGGTCGCGCCAGTCGATGCCGTCGCGGGCGGCGCGTTCGAACAGCGGATCGTCGACGTCGGTCACGTTCTGCACGTAGTGCACATCGTGGCCCGCGTCGCGCCACAGACGGTTGACCAGATCGAACGCGAGGTAGGTGGCCGCGTGCCCGAGGTGCGTGGCGTCGTACGGGGTGATGCCGCAGACGTACATCGTGGCCGTCGGACCGGGGGTGACCGGGCGAACCTGCCGGTCGGCGGTGTCGTACAACCGCAAGGGCGGACCTGTTCCGGGAACGGACGGGAGGGCGGTATCGGACCAGGACTGCATGATTCGAGGGTAAAGGTGTGGTCGCGGTCATCACCTGCCGCCCCGGCCCGGACGGGCCGGAGCACCCGCGGAACGCCGGTGCGGACCTGCGTGAATGCGCCATGTTTCCGGGATGTCAACTGTTGAGGTCCCGTGGAACCGAAAATCGCGGGACCTGCGGAAATTATCGACCGACCGGTCCGAATCTGCCCGGCACGACGCGCATCGGACAGCATCAAACTGCCGCAGACCCGGGCCACTCGCAACCCCTTCGAGGCGTGACCCGCGCCACGCGAGGGTATCGGGTCGGGGACCGCGCCGATACCCCGGGGTCGCGACGGCGGAATCCCATACGAACCGGTGCGCCCACCGCTGGACCGAACGGCAGCTCGTGCGTACGTGCACGGACTGCCGCGATTCAGAAAGCGGGCCAGGGAATCGGGCGGGCGCTGTGCGGCAACGGCATCGTCGGGTGTTCGAGCAGATCATTGGTGCGCGCGACGAGGGCATCGATCTCGGCGTCGGTGATATGCGGTGACAGCGCGTCCGCGACCGGGCCGGGCAGGATCTCGGCGAAGGTCTCGATATCGGCGAGCAATCCGGCCGGCACCGTGGCGCCCGCCCATCCCCACAGCACCGTGCGCAGTTTGTCCTCGGTGTGCAGGCAGATTCCGTGGTCGACCCCGTAGACCTGGCCGTCGCGTCCTTCTAGCGCGTGACCGCCCTTGCGGTCGGCGTTGTTGATCAGGACGTCGAGCACCGCCATCCGCTGGAGTCGCGGGTCGTCGGCGTGGATGAGCGAGACCTCCTCGCCCGCGCCGTCCAGGGCTCGCAGCACTTCGGTGAAACCTTCGGGGACCGCGCCGGGAGCGCACAGGTCGACCAGGTCGAGGCGGTCGCCGCGGTCGGTGTGATTGTCGACCGATTCGATCCAGCGCTGCACCATGCCCGGCCCGTACGGGCCGTCACGCAGGATCGTCTCCGGGATGACGTCCCAGCCCAGCGCGTCGGAGACCAGATAGGAGCCCACCTCGCGGCCCGCGAGGGTGCCGTCGGGGAAATCCCACAGCGGTCGCTCGCCGCGCACCGGTTTGTACACCACGCGCAGCGGACCGGCGGAGTCGGAGCCGTCTGCGTTATCGGTGATATCGCAGACCAGCGTGACGTTACTGGCGACGTTGACCCGTCCGATCACCGTCATCTCCCCGGTTCGCAGCCGCACCCCGTCAACAGCACCGACGGCGCCCGTCCCCCGTTCGCTTCGCTCCTGCTCGACGGCCACGCACTACTCCTCTAGCTCGGCCGTGCCGAAGATCTCGCCGCGCTTGTACCCGTTGGTGCGCACACACATGTGTCCCCGCGACGACAGCGGCTCACCGCACAGCGGGCACGGCGGACGTCCGGCCGCGATCACGCGGGTCGAGCGCAGCGCGAATTCCCGTGCCTGGATGGGGGTCAGGAAGACCCGCACGGCGTCCGGTCCTTCTTCGGTGTCGTCGAGCACGACCGATTCGTCGACCTCGGTCTCGGTGATGGCGAGCAGTTCCACCACCACCGCGCCCGCGTCGGCGTCCCAGCCCAGGCCCATGGTGCCGACCCGGAATTCGGCGTCGATCGGCGTGACCAGCGGGTCGACGTCGCTGACGTCCTCGGCCTGCGGCGGCACGGTGGCGCCGAAACGGCGCGCGACCTCGTCCAGGAGCAGACCCATCCGGTCCGCGAGTACCTTCACCTGCTGCTTCTCCAGCAGCACGCTCACCACCCTCGGCTCCTGCACGGCTTGGAGATAGAACGCGCGATCGCCCGGCTCACCGACGGTCCCGGCGACGAAACGATCGGGGGTGCGAAATACATGGATTTCTCGTGCCATCTGCACCTCCTGATACGTGACCCTGATCGACTACCCACGGCGCCCGGTGTTCCAACACGCCACTCATACGTTGAGAAGCAATCTCATTGCTTCGCATTCCCATTATCCGCACCGGAGTCGCCGCTTATCTCTCCGCCGGGAACCGGGCCGCTCGTCGCGGCGGGTGCCGAACCGCCGTGGCGTTCCGGTGGAGCCAGCGCGCTCAGATCCGACCCGGTGTCGTTGAGCCGCCACACATAGGGAGCGGTCGGCGTGTAGCGGATCACGCTGATCGACGCGGGTTCGACCACGATGCGCTGGAATCCGTCGAGATGGATCCCGAACGCGTCGGCGAGTACGGACTTGATGACATCGCCGTGCGTGCAGGCCACCCACAGCACGTCACGGCCGTGTTTCTCGGCGTAGGCGCGCTCGCGTTCGCGGATCGCGGCCACCGCACGGGACTGCACCTGCGCCAGACCCTCCCCGTTGGGGAACACCGCGCCGGAGGCGTGTTGCTGCACGACCTTCCACAGCGGTTCGGTGAGCAGATCCGCGATCGGCTTGCCGGTCCAGTCGCCGTAGTCGACTTCGATGATGCGGTCGTCGTACTCCGGTTCCAGCCCGAACTTCTCGGCGAGCGGCCCGACTGTTCGCTGACAGCGCAACAGCGGCGAGTGCACGATGTACTCGATCGGCAGCCCCGCGAGACGTTCGGCGACAGCCCGTGCCTGCTCGCTGCCTCGCTCGGTCAGTTCGACCCCGGCGCTGCGACCTGCGAGAGTGCGGGCGGTGTTCGATGTGGACACGCCGTGCCGCAGCAGGATCACCGTCATCGGTACAGCCTAATCGGCGCGGCGCGGTGCGGTCGGATCGCCGTGGCGGTACTCACGTCGCCGACACCACCCCGCCCGCGAGCAGGCCCATGATGATCAAGCCGAGCACGATTCGGTAAGCGCCGAACCAGTTCAGCGAATACCGCGCGACGAACTTCAGCAGCCATGCCACCGACGCGTAGCCGACCGCGAAGGCCACCAGCGTCGCGACCAGCAACTGCGCGCCACTGGCGTTGAGTCCCTCACCGGCGGGTTCGAAGGCGTCGGGCAGGCTGAACAGACCCGAAGCCGTCACCGCCGGGATCGCGAGCAGGAACGAGAACCGCACCGCCGCTTCGCGTTCGAGCCCGAGGAAAAGGCCCGCCGAGGAGGTCGCGCCGGAGCGGGACACACCCGGCACCAGTGCCAGGCACTGGGCCAGACCCATGACGAGGCCGTCGCGGGTGGTCAACTGCTCGATCGGGCGGGTCTTGCGGCCGTAGTACTCGGCGGCCGCGATCACCAGCGCGAAGGCGATGAGCATGAACGACACCAGCCACAGATTGCGCGCGCCGGTGCGGATCTGATCCTTGAACACGAATCCGATGACGCCGATCGGAATGGTCGCGATGATCACGTACCAGCCGATGCGGTAGTCGAGTTCGCGCTGCGAATCCTCGTCGTTGCGGAAATCGGCCGCGTAGTCGCCGGTGATGACGGGCAATTTCCGCGTCGGCTGCTCCGACAGCGGCACGGTCTGTCCCGACCGCGCCCGCAGCCGCATGGCGATGGTGGTGAACCAGGCGCGCACGATCCGCGCGATGTCCTTGGCGAAGTACACCAGGACGGCGGCTTCGGTGCCGAGCTGGGTGACCGCGGTGAAGGACGCGCCCGCGTCGTCGCCGAAGAACACCGCCGACACGATGCGCAGATGCGCGGAGGAGGACACCGGGAGAAATTCGGTGAGGCCCTGGACCAGGCCAAGTATCAGCGCCTGTACCCAGGTCATCGACTCGCCCACTGGTCTCCTCCGTTCCGCGCGGTACTCGGCCGCCCTCGCGGCCCGCCTCGCACCTGTTCTACCCGGTGCCCGAAATATCTGTTCCGAGTAAGCAATTGGTCAACCGTGTGATCGAGCCGGCGTGAGCACCGGCGCAATCCCGCAGCGACAGTACATGCCGGAGCCCCCCATCCGCCGCCCGGGCGTGTCCTCGGATCCGACGGCCGCGAACACCCCGCGAATATCGGTCGACGGCCGCGCCGGCCGTCATTCGACGCGCGCACCGCCCGATCTCGGCGCGTCGCGACGCGCCCGCCGTCACCCCGGTCGGCGACGAGGCGGTAAAACCGCTGCTCACACTGTGGCTCACTGCCGAACCCTGCCGGGAGTCCCGGTTTCCTCGGCCCGCCGCGCGACAGGAGACGGACTTCGGCGTGCACCGCGCATTACTCTTGGCGCCGTGACGAATGCGCGGACACGGTGATGGAACAGCGGACGGTCGGTTGCAGCGGCCTTCGGGTGTCCCGGATCGGACTGGCGACCCACACCTGGGGTTCGCAGACGGATTCCGACGACGCCGCCGGACAATTGGTCGCGTTCGCGGAAGCGGGCGGCACCCTGGTCGAGACCTCACCCGCCTACTCCGGCGGTATCGCGCAACGAATACTCGCCGATCTGTTCGGCGACGTGATCGGCCGCGACGAATTCGTCCTCAGCGCCAGCGCCGGAGTGGTGGCGCAGATCGACGCGCCCCTGGTGGAGCTGGAATCGGGAGTGCCGACTCCCGAGACCACGCGACCGACGATCGACGCCTCGCGCCGGACCCTGCTGCGCCAATTGGACCGGACCCTGCTCGAACTCGGCACCGACCACCTCGACATCTGGACCGTCGCCGCCTGGGATCCACGCACCCCGCTCGACGAGATCGCCGCGACCCTCGACTACGCCGTGCGATCCGGGCGGGTCCGCTACGCGGGCGTCAGCGGATTCGGCGCGTGGCAGTTGGCGAGCCTGGCGGCGATCGCCCCGGTCGTCGTCGCGCAGACCGCGTACTCGCTGCTGGCCAGGGAGGCGGAGGACGATTTCGTCCCGGCCGCGCGCCACCACGGTGTCGGCGTCATCGCGACCGCGCCGCTGTCGGGCGGCATCCTCACCGGCAAATACCGCAACGGCGTACCCGCCGATTCGCGCGGCGCGGACGAGGCGACCGCCGCCGAGATCCGGCTCCGCCTCGACGATCGCGCCACCCGGGTGGTCGACGCGCTGGTCACCGCGGCCGACGGTCTCGGCACCTCCCCGCTCGCGGTGGCACTCGCGTGGATCCGGGACCGGGCAGGCATCGCGAGCATGTTCGTCGGCGCCCGCGATATCGGGCAGCTGACCGGGGTGATGGCCGCCGAGACCCTGGAACTGCCCAGGGCCATCGCGGCGGCACTGGACGACGTGAGCGCACGCGCGGAATGACGCGGATTAGGCTTGCCTACATGAGTGCGAGTCCAGGAGTTCCGTTCGTTCCGGCGCGGGGCGCCCGCGGCGCCCGATCCGGCCTGCCGAGGTCGCTCGTCGCGGTACTCGCACTGGTCCTGCTCATCGGTTCCGCGGCCTGTGGCACCGACAGTTCGGCGACCGGTTCCGGGCAGACCGGTCCGACCACCGCCGTGATCCAGAACCAGGATCCGGTGCCGATCGGGCCGGAGCCGACGCCGACCCTGCCCGCGACGGTGCGTTCCTTCGACGGCGGAGAAGTCACCGTCACCTCCTCCGATCGCATCATCGCGGCAGACCGCTACGGAACCCTCGCGCAGACGGTGTGGGCGTTGGGGCTCGGTCCCAAACTTGTCGGCCGCAGCACCGCCGCCGCCTTCCCCGCCGTCGCGCAGGTGCCCAATGTCACCGGCGGCAACGGCTCGCTGAATGTGGAATCCGTGCTGGCCCTGCGCCCGACGGTATTCCTCACCGACACGACCAGTGCCGCGCCCGCTGTCCGCGAGCAGTTGAAGGCCGCCGGTGTCACGGTGGTCTACTTCGATCCGCAGCGGACCATGGACGGCGTCGTCCCGCAGATCCAGGCCGTGGCGGGCGCGCTCGGTGTGCCCGCGGCCGGACACGCGCTGGCTCAGCGCACGACCGACGAGATCGCGGCGGCGAGCGCGGCGGTGCCCGAGCAGGACACACCCCCCAACATCGCCTTCCTCTACCTGCGCAGTACCGCCATCACGATGATCGCCGGACCGGGTTCGGGCGCCGATGCCCTCATCGCCGCGCTCGGGGCGAACGACGCGGGCACCGCCGCCGGACTGAAGGAGCCGTTCACCGCGATCACCTCCGAGGCGATGATCAGCGCCGCGCCCGACGTCCTGCTCGTCATGTCCGACGGACTCACCTCGGTCGGCGGTATCGACGGACTCGAGAAGGTCCCCGGGATCGCGCAGACCCCGGCGGGCCGCAACAAGCGGGTCATCGATATGGCCGACTCGGTTCTGCTCAGTTTCGGTCCGAATACCGGCCGCGTCGTCGCCGCGCTCAGCGACGCCGTGTACGGCGCCCGCCCCGCATGATCGAAGCCGCTCCAGCGGGACCCGATCGCGGTAGCCGGGTCGGCGAGACCCCGCGGTCCGAGGCCGCCGCGGTGTCGACGACCGTCACCACCGACCGCGATCCCGACCCCGCCGCGTCACCGCCCGAATCCCGGGGTCGCTCCCGCGTCACGATCGTCTTCGCGGTGTCGGTGACCACCCTGGTGCTGCTGGCGCTGGCCTCGGCCGCGATCGGTCAGGTGCCAACGACACCGCTCGAAGTCGCGGGCAGCGTGCTGCATCGCATCGGGCTGGACTGGGGTCCGATGCCCGCCCATCCCGCGGGCGAGGTGACGCTCTGGGAGGTCAGGTTCCCGCGTGTCGTGCTCGCGATGCTGGTCGGCGCGTCCCTGGCCACCGCGGGCGCGCTGCTCCAGGGCGTCTTCGCGAATCCGCTGGCCGAACCGGGAGTGATCGGCGTCTCGGCGGGAGCCGCGGTCGGCGCGGGAACGGTCATCGTGCTCGGCGGGGCGTTCGTCGCGGCCTGGTCGGTGGCAGCGGCGGCCTTCGTCGCCGGATTGATCACCACCGCGCTGGTCTACGCGCTGTCACGCTCGGGCGGACGCACCGAAGTGGTGACCCTGGTTCTCACCGGTGTCGCGATCAACGCCTTCGCGGGCGGGCTGATCGCGTTCCTGTTGTTCGTCGCCACCCCCGCGGCACGCGATCAGATCGTGTTCTGGCAGCTGGGCAGTCTCAACGGCGCCACCTGGCAGGCGGTGGGCGTGGTCACGCCGCTGGCCTTCGCCGGGGTGGCCGCCGCCGTCCTCGTCGCGCCCAGACTCGACCTGCTCGCCCTCGGCGAATCGGCCGCCCGTCATCTCGGCGTCGACGTGGAACGGCTGCGCCGCAATGTGATCGTCATCGTGGCGGTCCTGACCACGGCGGGCGTCGCGTTCACCGGAATCATCCTGTTCGTCGGGCTGATCGTGCCGCACGTGGTGCGAATGCTCGTCGGACCGGCACATCGCGTGCTCATCCCGCTCAGCGCGATACTGGGCGCGGTCGTGCTGCTCGCCGCCGATGTGGCCGCCCGATCCCTGGTCGACAACGCGGATCTGCCGCTGGGCATGCTGACCTCCCTGATCGGCGGCCCGTTCTTCTTCTGGCTGCTGCGCCGGACCAGGGCACGCGCGGGAGGCTGGGCGTGAGCGTGCTCAAAGGGAGCCTCGGCGTATTCGGCCGGGTGCACGAACTGCCGACAGCGCCGGAACCGGGCACGGTGACGCTGCGCTCGGCCGGGGTCAGCGTCGATCGGCGCGCGGCATCGCGGACGCGGCGGGTACTCGACACCGTCGATTTCGAGGTGGTCGCCGGGCAGGTGGTGGCGCTCGTCGGGCCCAACGGCGCGGGCAAATCGACGCTACTGGCCGCGCTCGCCGGTGAACTCGCCCCCACCGAAGGCGTCGTGGAACTCGACGGCCGCGGGCTCGATCGGTGGACGCCGCTGGATATGGCGCGCCGACGCGCGGTGCTGCCCCAGAGTCACACCGTCGGATTCCCTTTCACCGCCCGCGAAGTCGTCGCGATGGGCCGCGCGCCATGGGCACGCACCGAACGTGACGCGCACGACGACGAACAGATCAGCGCCGCGCTGGCCGCCGCCGATGTCGAACATCTCGCGGCCCGCGCGTTTCCGACGCTGTCCGGTGGTGAGCGGGCCCGTGTCGCGTTGGCGCGCGTACTCGCCCAGGACACCGCGACGCTGCTGCTCGACGAACCGACCGCCGCGCTCGATCTCGGCCACCAGGAGTCGGTGCTGCGCCTGGCGTCGGCCAGGGCCGCGGCGGGCGCCGCTGTCGTCGTGGTGCTGCACGATCTCGGTATCGCGGCCGCCTACGCCGACCGCGTCGCCGTCCTCGAATCGGGCCGTGTCGCAGCCGACGGTCCGCCGCGCGAGGTCCTCACCACCGAACTGCTCACCCGCGTCTATCAGCATCCGGTCGAAGTCATCGACCACCCGGTGACGGGCGCTCAGCTCGTCCTGCCGGTGCGGCGCTGAGGGATTGCGGGCCGGGCTCGGATCACAGCACCTCGGCCGGACGGCGTGCGCCGGTTTCGACGATCAGACTTCCCTCCAGCGCGTATCGGGCGACCGCGTCGACGGCCCACAGCGCGAAGAACACCAGTCCGGCCACGGCGGAGACGGCGACACCCCAGGTGACGGCTCCGCCGCCGAACCAGATGATCTCCAAGGCGATTCGCCATGGACCGCGCAGCCGGAAGCGGGCGTCGCGGGCCGCACCGAACAGCGCCCACATCATGATGAACAGCAGTGGCGCGACCACTCCGGCGACGATCCGCAGCACCGGCGCGCCGTCCAGGGTGAAACCCCAGACCGCCGCGCCCGCGATCACCCCCAGTTCCAGCAGGAACATCAGGAACAGGGCTGCGCCCTTGGCGATTCGCACGGCAGATCTCCTCAGCGCCAGATCAGTTTGAGCACCGCCGGTGTCAGCAGCATGCGGATCACCGTGGCGTCGAGGATCAGCGCGGCGATCATGCCATAGGCGATGTATTTCATCAGCACGAGGTCGGAGAACCCGAACGCGCCGGTGACCACGATGAGAATCGCTGCGGCAGAAGTGATCACGCCGCCGGTGTGGGCGATGCCGTAGCGGATCGATTCGGGCGGATCGGCCCCGCCCGCTCTGGCCTCCGCCACCCGGGACAGCAGGAAGACCTCGTAGTCGGTGGACAGACCGAACACCACGGTGACGATCAGGGCCAGCACCGCGAACATCAGCGGCCCCGGCGTGAAGTGGAAGAGCTCCGATCCGTGCCCCTCCACGAAGATCCAGGTGAGCACGCCCAGCGTCGCGACGAGACTCAACGCGCTCATCGCCACGGCCTTGAGCGCCAGGATGATCGACCGGAACGCCGCGTACATCAGCAGCAGCGCTGCCAGTGCCAACAGCGCCACCAGCAACGGCAGCCCTTCGAGCAGTCCGTTGATACTGTCGCGTTCCAACGCGGGCACCCCGGCGACCATCACCTCGACACTGGGTGGTTCGGGTATCGCGCGCAACGCGTCGATCACGCGGTCGGCGTCGCGTTTGTCGGCGAGCCCGGCGTTGAGGACGTTCACACCGTCCTTGGTCGCGGCACTGGGTTCGAAACGCCCGGTGAGTCCGGGCACCTGGTTGGCCTCGTAGCGGATATCGCTGAGCTGCTGCGGGTTCGCGCCGACGACCACCAGTTTCAGCGGTTCGGTGCGGAAACTCGGGAACAGTTCGTCGAACCGTTCCTGGGCGATTCTGGCCGGGTTCTCGGCGGCCAGGTACTTCTCGCTGATACCGCCGAACTCGATATGCCGGAACGGGATCGCGAGCGCGAGCAGCGCCAGCACGATCGGAATCGCCACCGCCCAGGGCCGCCGCATCGCCCACCGGGCGAGCCGGGAGAAGAATCCGGCGTCGATCTGCTCCTCGGTCTTGGTCCGCGAGAATCGCTTCCAGCCGAGGAAATCGATACGGCGACCGGCGATGCCGAGCGCCGCGGGCAGCGCCGTCACCGAGAGCAACGCGGCCAGCAGTACCGAACTGATACCGCCGTAGGGCACCGATCTGAGGACACCGTTGGGGAAGATGAACAGCGCGGCGAGGCTGATGGCGATGATCCCGGCGGAGAACATCACGGTGCGTCCCGCCGTCGCCACCGTCCGCGCGGTGGCCTCCTCCACGGTGCGGCCCGCGGCGATCTCCTCGCGGAATCTGGTCACCGTGAACAATCCGTAGTCGATCGCCAGACCGAGACTGACCAGGGTCATGACGGTACTGGCGAAGACGTTCACGTCGATGATCCCGGTCAGCACCCGCATGATGCCCGCGGTGCCGAGGATGGTCATCCCTCCGATCAGCACCGGCAGCAGCGCGCCGACCATGCCGCCGAAGACGAAATACAGCAGGATCGCCACCAAAGGCAACGCGATGAGTTCGGCCCGGTGGATATCGTTCTGCATCCCGGTGTTCAGACCGGCCAGGATCGGCTGCAATCCGGCCGTCTGCACGGTGGTGCCGCCCGGGCCGGTGCCGGGACCGCCCGCGCCCAGATCGTCCTTGATCGCGGCGTAGTTCTCGACGGTCGCGGTGCCTTCACCGCGCAGTCCCACGCTCGCGAAGGCGTGCTTGCGCGTGGCGTCGGTGGCATTGGCCGCGAACGGGCTGTCCCAATAGCTGTCGATCTTCAGGATTCGATCTGGATACTCGGCGAGCAATCCGGCCAGCGCCCCGGTGACCGCCGCGCGGACTTCGGGATCGTCGACCGTCGCGCCCTCGGGCGCGGTGTAGAGCAGGATCAGGTCGCTGTCGGTATCGCGGCCGAAGGTGTCGTCGGCGATCTTCGACGCGGCCACCGACTCGCTGCTCTCGTCGAACCAGCCCTCCTGCGTCAGCCGTCCGGCCAGGTCACGTCCGTACCAGCCCGACAGCAACACCGCGAGCACGAAGACGGCCAGCACCAGGTAGCGGTGGCGGTAGACGAAATATCCCCAGCGCAGGGATGTCGAATCCGGTCCCGCCGACGACGAGGACTCCGAACGCGACCGAACCCGTAGATTCACCATCGCTGGGCTATCCGCAGGCCGGGGTGCGGTAGTCGGCCGAACGCAGGATGCCGCACAGATCGGTCCTCGAGATCTTCCACTTGCCGTCGATCAGCACGAAGTGCACGACGGTGGTGCGGATGACGGTGCCGCTGCCGTCCTTGTCCAAACGCATGGTCGCGGTCAGCGTGCCGTCGCGATTGTCGAACACCGGATCGGTCACGCCGTAGATGGCGCGCGGATTGTCCTGCAACGCCTTGTACATGTCGGGGATGGCGTCCTTGAAGACGTTGCCGTCCTCGATCAGATCGGTGCGTTCGCTGTCGGGCAGCGCCGGATCCAGCGCCCGCTTGATCTGCGCGTCGAGTTGCGCCGCCGACGGCAACGGCGGGTGCGCCGCGCTCGACGACGCCGCCACCGACGAGGACAGCGATTGGTTGGCGCGCGAACGCGCGGCGTCGACGGACGCCTCGTCCGAACTGGAGTCGCAGGCCGAGACCACGGCCAAGACGCCGGCCACGGCGAGGACGATTCGAGCGAGTCGTGTGGGTCGCATCACTTCCTAGATACCATCTATGACGGATCCGATCCGCCCGAGCAGGGCGCGCACGGTCGTGACGTCCCGGTCCGCGACGGATTCGACCGGCGCGGCGTCGGGGATCATATCCCGGACCAACGCCACGACACTGCGTTCGTCGTCGAGATCGACGTCGGTGACCCGCACCGCGGCCACCGCGACCACGTCCTCTGGCCCCGGCACATCGGTGGTGAGGTCGGCCCGGTAGATCTCGAGTGTGAGCGTGGACCTGACCGTGCGGAACGCGTAGGGCCTGCCGTCGGCCGTGGTACCGAATCCGTGCGCGTACCGGCCGACGGTGATGTCGTCGACGGCGAATTCCGGGTGGTGGTCGGATTTCAACCGTGGCTCCCTCTCGGTGGCGTCGCGTGACGGTGGCTGGTGCTCGGTTCGGACCGGTTATGGGTCGTTCGGGTGTTCCAACTTTAAGGTAACGCGGGTCACCGACAATCCGTGCCCGCCCCGACCCCGGTCCGCCACGGTGTCGCCCCGACATGGTCAGATGGTGTCGGTTCGGGATGTCACCTCGGTAGTTAGGAGTCGGTGGATGCGCCGTCGCGGCTCGGTTCCCTGTGCGCTGGTGGGCGTGGCGGTACTGGCTTTGCTGGCCGGATGCTCCACCGACGGGGACACACCCGACCTGCCCACCCGCGATCCCGCCGTCGCCGCGGTCGCCCCCGCGACGACGGTGAAACCGGCTGGCCAGGTGACGGCCCGCACCGGTCCGGTCGGCGCGCTGCTGACCGAATCGGGTACCGGACAACTCGTCGCACTCGATGCCAACACGCTCTTCGTGCTCGATCGGGCGAATTTCCAGGGTGGCGCCCAGGCGGGCAGACCGCTCGCGCTCCCCGCCCCGGGCACGGCACTGGCGCAGGGGAAACCGGGCGAAGTCCTGATTCCCGCCCGTGACCGCGTCCTGCGCGTGGACCTCGCGACCGGGGTGAGCACCCAGATCACCGTCGACGGCGACGTCAGGTCGGTCGCGTACCGGCCCGACGGCACCCTGGTCGTCGGCACCGCCGACGGGAAGGTCCGCACCCTCGCCGCCACCGGGGAGGTGCTGGGGACCGTGTCGGGTCTGGTATCGGCCGACGTCCTCGCCCAGACCGCCGACCACCTCACGGTTCTCGACCGACGCCAGACCTCGATCACCGAGATCGACCCGGGCGAGGACCGGCTCGGACTGGCCCTGCGCGCGGGCGACGGCGCCACCCAGATGATCGCCGACCATTTCGGCCGGATCATCGTGACCGATACCGCGGGCGGCGAACTCCTGGTCTACACGACCGGACCTCTCGTACTGCGTCAGCGTTTCCCGGTAGGATCGTCGCCTTACGCACTCGCCTACGATCGACGGTCCGAAACCGTGTGGGTGACGTGCACGCAGAGCAACGAAGTCGTCGGATTCGATCTGTCGACGGGTATACCGAAGGAAGTGGGCCGCTTTCCGACCGTGCGCCAACCCGATTCGGTGACCGTCGACGAACGCACCGGTGATCTGTTCGTCGGATCCGCGACCGGTGACGGTCTGCAGCGGATTCCCGCGGACGAGCGGAAGAGAGGGCAGTAGATGGCGCCGAACACCTCCCGCGGGGCACTACCGGCGAGCTGGGAGACCACCAGCGACGATTACGAGTATGTGCCGCTGCGACTACCCAAGGACGTGAACCGGGTCACCGCGTCGATGCGCCTGGCGATCCAGGCCGAATTCGGCGGCTGGGAGCTCTCTCGGGTGCGCGCGTACACCGACGGGAGTCGTCGGGTGTTGTTGCGCCGCCGAAAATCGGCGACGCAACCTCAGTCAGAGCCGGGGATGTGACGCGGCCGATGTACACACTGGTGCTTCGCTTGATGTTCCTGTTTCCGCCGGAGCGGATCCATCATCTCGTCTTCGCCGCGATGCGCCTGGCAGCGCGTTTCGCACCCGCACGCTGGGTACTGAACCGGCTGTTGGTTTCCGACGACCCGATTCTGCGCAACACCGCGTTCGGTGTCGACTTCCCCGCGCCGCTCGGTCTGGCCGCCGGTTTCGACAAGAACGCCGACGGCGTCGACGTGTGGGGTCCGCTCGGCTGGGGTTTCGCCGAGGTCGGCACCGTCACGGCGCAGGCGCAGCCGGGTAATCCGGCGCCGCGACTGTTCCGGTTGCCCGCCGATCACGCGCTCATCAACCGGATGGGGTTCAACAATCACGGTGCGGCGCGCGCCGCCGGACAGCTGCGGGCGCGGACGAGCACGGTGCCGATCGGCGCCAATATCGGCAAGACCAAGATCGTCGAACCCGCCGACGCGGCCGCCGATTACGCGACGAGCGCGGCGCTGCTCGGACCGCTCGCCGATTTCGTCGTCGTGAACGTCAGCTCGCCCAATACGCCCGGCCTGCGCGATCTACAGGCCGTCGAATCCCTGCGGCCGGTACTGCAGGCGGTACTCGACGAGGTCCGGGTTCCCGTCCTGGTCAAGATCGCCCCCGATCTGTCCGACGACGATATCGACGCCGTGGCCGACCTCGCGGTCGAACTCGGGCTCGCAGGCATCGTGGCCACCAACACCACGATCCGCCGCGACGGTCTGCGCACCGACGCGGCCGAGGTCGCGGCGATGGGCGCGGGCGGTCTGTCGGGCGCGCCGGTGGCCGACCGTTCCCTCGAGGTCCTGCGCCGTCTCTACCGCCGGGTCGGTGACCGCGTCGTCCTGGTCTCGGTGGGCGGCATCGAAACTCCCGATCAGGCTTTCGAGCGCATCCTCGCCGGGGCCACCCTGTTGCAGGGTTACACCGGTTTCATCTACGGCGGACTCTTCTGGACCCGCAAGGTCCACCGCGGGATCGCCGACCGCCTGCGCGAGCGTGGTTTCTCCTCGATCGCGGAGGCGGTCGGCGCCGAGCACGTGACGCAGGCCTGAGAGCCCGACTCCCCTATCCGCGCACTCGCGGTGGTTCGATCACCCGGCGTCCGAACCCGGGGCCGCCGCCCGCGCGTCGACGGGGCGACTGCTCGTTCATCTCGTCGTGCATCCGCCCCAGGATCTGTGTCGCCAGCAGGATCAGCGCCTGTTCCACGGTCAGACCGAGCGCGGCAGCACGTATCTCGGCGGCGGCGTGCAGGGCCGGATCGTGCACCCTGGCCAGATCGCTGAGCATTTCGTCGAGTTCCATGCCCGCCAGCGCCTGGTCCCGGGTGAGCTCACGGTCGGGCAGCCAGCTCAGCCGCCAGACCTCCTCGTCCGATCGCGTTGTCCGGCGTGCCGATTCGGGTGTCACGCCGCTGATCATCATTCGTGTGGTGATGTGTAACTTCATCACTGCCTTCGGGTCTCACAGCAGAACAGGAACTGCTCGAGGGAATTCGTGGTCGTCCGGCACTGCCCGGTGACCGCGCGAAGGTCATCGGTGTGTGCCGGAATGCCTGGGTGCTGACGGTTTCGCGGAACCGTCCCCGCGGGTGCTCGAGTGCTGTCGCCGGTGGCATATCCACCGGTCGCTTCGGCGGCCACGAATGTCCTGGTCGATCCTGATCCCGTGGCACCGGCCCGCCCGCGTCGACGCGCTCGGTGCACCGTGGATCACGGCCCTGTGGATCACGGTGATCACCAGATCCTCCCTGACTGGTGGACGACGTAATCGCCTGACTCCCAGTGTGTCCGGTGCCGCGGCGAGATGCCACCGATTTCCGGGCAGTTGCCGCGGCCGTTTCGGGCAATTGCCCCCGCCACGTGGGTGTTTGCCGGAAAAGGTGTGGCCTAGCCCCCTTACGCGGAATATCGTGGGGGCAGGCGCATATCGGCCGAACGCCAGAAAGGCGGATCGCGCGCATGACCTCGCAGGACGCCCGAACCGTGATGATTCGCGACATTCTCACGCGCCTGTGTACCTACTACGGCCTCAAGCCGGAACGCCTCGGCAGCACCGAGATCGACGTCGGGCCGCTGCTGGAACTGGCCGTGGTCCGGGAATACGCGCGCAGGACCGGGACATCACCCGGCGCCTCCATGCTGCCGGTGGTGCGCGACACGGCCAGAATGCTGCCGCCGACCGATCTGCTGATCGCCGACGCCACGCTCTCGCTGGGCCATTTTCGCGGAAACCCGCCCGAGGGCATCGATCTGGACCGGCTCTACGCCGACCGACTCGGCACCCGCCGGGAATACCTCGTCCAGCAGTGGCGGCCCCTGCACGAGGCATTGCACGCAGAAGCCATCCCGGCGACACCGACGGTCAAACGACTGCGGACCACGACCGAGAGCGACACGTTCACGGCACTGGCGACACTGCTGGCGAGCGGCTCCGGTCACGTTCCCGCCACCGCCGCAAGCGGCAAAATTCTTGTGTCCCTGCCGGATTCGATGCCGCGCGCGGGACAGGTCACCGTGATCGGCGACACCGTCATCGACGACATCTACCGCGTGGACCGCTTTCCCTCGGTCGAGACACCCGCCGAGGCCGACTACATCGGTCATCCCGGCGGCAAGGGACTCAATCGCGCGGTGGCCGCCGCGCGGCTCGGACTCGACGTGCACCTGCTCTCGGTACTCGGCGACGACGACAGCGGCCGCGATATCCTCGACTACCTGGCCCGCGAGGGTGTGCGCCGGGATCTGATCAAGATCGCGCGCGGCGGGGCGACGGCAAGGACGGCCGTGATCATGAACGCCAGCGGCGACACCCTGCTCATCGGCTCCCGCGACGAACGAAGCACCCTGGAGTTCGCCGACGTCGACACTTCGGCCACCGTCGCCGTCATGGAAAGCTCCGATGTCGTCCTGCTGACCTTCGAACATCCCAGGGGCATCACCGGACGTGTACTCGCGCTGTTACGCCGGATGCACCCCACACCACAGGTGATCCTGTGTCCCACACCGAGTGTGGCGGTACCGCAGGACCTCTATCGCTACCTCGACGCGGTCGACTACATCGTCGCGACCCCGACCGAACTCGCCCGAATGCTGCCCGACCAGCCCGCGGCGACCAGCGCCGACAGCGCGCGCAGACTGCGCGGCCTCGGCGTACGGGTGGTCTGCGCCATCGAGGAATTCCGGTGCGCGGTCTGGTCGGACGATGTCACCCTCGACATCGCGCATTTCCAGGGCGCGCTGAAACAGGCGCCGGGGGCCACCGCGGCCTTCGCCGCGGCCCTGGCCTATCGCATCGCGGTCTCGGACGGACCGCTCAGACGCGACGACATCGTCTGGGCGACCGCGGCCATGATCCCGACCCAGAAACTGGGCCCGGCGGCGGCGACCATGCCGGAGAAGAGTCAGGTCGACGCGATCGTCGCCCTGGCGGGCGATCGCGGCTGACACCCGCTGCCTCCGCGTTCGGGCGGGTCACGCGAACGGGCTCGCCCGAACGCGACCGCGCCGAAATCCCTGACAGCTAAGCGACTTCCGCTGCGCGCAGTCGGGCGACCATCCGCTCGGTCAGCAGCAGCAACGCGTCCTGCCAGCCGATGTCGAGGACGTCGGCGCGATCGGTGATCGCGGCGTGCGCGATCGAATCGTGGACCAGATCGGGGTCGCTGAGGAATTCGTCGAGTTCCATGCCCGCCAGCGCTTCCTCGCGGAGCAGCAGTCGGCCGGGCAGCCAGCTCAGGCACCAGGGACGACTGGACCGGAGGGGTCGACGGTAGGCGTATTCGGGGGACACATCGCTGGTCATCTTCCAGGCGGTCGCGTGCACGGTCATTACTGCTCCGGTATCAGGTCCAGCTGCTCCAGTGGGATGCCGAGTTGTCCGGCGGTGTGGACGGCCCGTAGAAACGTGGCGTTGTCGTACCGGAACGATCGGGTGCTGACGATCTCGGCGAGATCCATCCCCGCGAGGGCTTGCTCACGGGTGAGCAGGCGATCCGGCAGCCAGCTGAGCCGCCACGATTTGAGCCACTTGTCGGCGACGCGATGCGCCCCGTGCTCGGTGATATCGCTGGTCATCGACCAGTCGGTGACGAATATGGTCACGAATTGCTCCTATCGAGCATCCGCAGGTAAGCGATCATTGTCCGAATATCCACGCCGACAGGACTTTCCGGCGGGAGAGCGTTCGAGTTGCCGCGGCCGGGAATCCGGCCGGACGTTCCGCGTCGACGGCATCGGCGAGCGATCGGCTCAGCCTGGGAAGTTCGACTCCGCTTCGCTGCCGGGGCGGTGCTGTCCACGCCGCCGATTACGTCGCTTCACGAGACTCATTCTGATCACCAGACCCTCCCGAGCTGCTGGTGGGCGATGTTCCGCTGATACCAGTGTGGCTGGTTCCGCGAACATTCGCTACTCCCTATTTGCCAATTGACATCTCAACTATGTCAATTGGCATCACACACCCCGGGTATTCACCGTCAATAGTCTGGATAAACCAGCAAATGCCGCCTATGGTGGGCGCGGACACAGAATGAACGCTTCGCCACGGGGAGGAGTCGATCGACCGATGGCGGCCCAGGACTCGGCGACCGTCGCCGTACGCAACGTCCTCGCCCGGCTCGGCAAGCACCGAGGTCTCGCGGAGGGCGCCGACCGGCTCCGCACCACGCAGGTCGACATCGCTCCCCTCTTGGAACTACCGGTCGTCGAGGACCGCGCGCGGCGCGACGAATTGCCTCCGAACGAGGTCGTGCTGTCGGTTGTGCGAGAATTCGCCCGGCGACTGGCGCCCACGGACCGGCTCATCGCCGACGCGGCGCTGGCGTTGGGCCTCCTTCGCGAAAACCCCCCGGTAGGTATAGATTTCGACCGCCTCTACGCCGCCGATCTCGGAGCGCGCCGGGAGTATCTGACGCAACAGTGGCTTCCACTGCACGAAAGTCTGGGCGCCACAGCGATTCCGACCCGTCCGACCGTCCGGACGCTGCGCGCGACACCGGAGCGGCGGGCGTTCACCGCCCTGGCCGCATTGCTGGCCGCCGGCATCGAGGTCGAGCCCGAAGATCCTGCTCCGCGCTCCGATTCGGCGTCGACGACCTTGGGAACGGTCACGGTGATCGGCGCCGCGGTGATCGACCACACCTACCGCACCGATCACATTCCCACCGCCGACGGCAGACCCGCGCTCGGACGGTTCAAGGAACAGATCGGCGGGAAGGGTCTCAACCGGGCCGTCGCGGTGGCGCGTCTGGGTTTCCAGGTCAGGCTGATCGCGGCCGTCGGCGACGATCCCGCGGGCAGGCGTATCCTGCGCTATCTCCGCAAGGAGGGCGTCGATACCGAACTGGTCAAGATCGTGCCCGGCGAATCGACCCCGGTGGCCGCGGTCATCATGGCGGGCAACGGGACCAGCGCCGTCATCGGCAATGCGGACGACGCCGTCCGGATCGATCGGGAAGATCTGAACGCGCCCGCGGCGCGGCGAGCGATCACCGAGGCCGACGCGGTGCTGATGACCTTCGAACAGCCGATGACGATCATCGAACACACGCTGGAAATCTTGCGATCGGTCCCGGACGGACCGTGGCTGCTGGTTCAGCCGACGCCATCGATCTCGTTTCCGCAATACCTCTACGAATACTTCGGTCGCATCGACTACCTGATCGGCAGCGAGCAGGAGTTGCGCGCTCTGTTGTCGAAATCCCGTACCAAATCCTATGATTCGGGAAACTCACCGGACATTCCCGAGCAACTGCTGACACTGGGCATCGAAACAGTCTGCACCGTACAGGGATTCGAGTGCACGGTACATTCCACCGATAAGAACGTCATCGACATCCGACGTTTCGCCGCCGCCCAACTCGACGAATCACTGGGCGCGCGAGCCGCGTTCATGGCGGCCCTCGTGCACCGACTGATCACCCGGGACCGGCGTGCCGACCGCGAAGCCTTCCGGTGGGCGACCGCCGCCATGGTCGCGACCCAGTCGTTCGGCGACATCCCGGGCGCGATGCCCGACACCGGCCGCATCGATCGCATCGCGCGATCACCGATGGACGACGACAGCGGCGGCTGAGCGCCCCGGCGGCGCACCGCGCGAATCGGAAACCTCCGCATGCTCAGTCGGTCACAATGTCGTCACAATCTGGCAATATCGTCTCGCCCAACCCATCCGGGAGAACTCCCGTTCACGATTCGGAGGAGCATTGACCATATCCGGGTGCAGTCTCGGAGATACCGAACACCGGTTGACGCGCAAGGGGCGCGAGATGGTGGTTCGGGTCGCGGAACTGCCCGACCCTCACGACGGCGGGCATGTTCTCGTGATCGGCGATATCGCCGACAATTGCCTGGTACGGATACATTCTCGATGCCTCTACGGAGACGCGCTACAGTCCGACGACTGCGACTGCGGGCCCGAACTGGACTTGGCCATGGACCTCATCCAGACCGAGGGTTCCGGCGTGCTCATCTACCTCGAACAGGAAGGTCGCGGCGCCGGGCTGATTCGCAAGGCGATGGGCCTGCACACCAGCGAACAGGCGGGACTCGACACCTACGAGAGTTACGCGCGGCTCGGCATTCCGCGGGATTCCCGACGCTACGACGCCGCCGCCAAGCAACTGTTCGATCTGGGCCTGAGTCGGATCCGTTTGCTGACCAACAATCCCGCCAAGGTGGACGCCCTGCGGGCGTCGGGCGTGCGCGTGTCGGTCGTGCCGCTGGTGACCGAACCCCGGAGCGAACGGGCACGCCGGTACCTGCGCGCCAAACGCGACTTCGGGCTGCACTGGTTGCCGTGAGGATCTCCGGTCGCTCTACGTACTTCCGCCGCCCGATTCGCGAATAACGGACACCATTTGTCCCATTCTCTGGCTACGATAAGTGAGCCGCGCCACTCGATGACGCGCCGACCCGCGAGACGATGACAAACGCACCGCCACATTCTGTCGTGGTTGCGGGTCCAGCCGGCACACTGCGGGCGCATCGAGATCGGCTCACGACAGAGTTACCGGGACAGGGAAGATGAGCACAACAGAAATCGGTTTCGCACACGAGTCCGGCAAGACGGTGTACACCGTGCCCGAGGCATTCCAGGAGACAGCGAGATTGCGGCCGGATCAGGTCGCGCTGCGCACGGTCGGCGGCACCCTGGAGATCACCTGGAAGCAGTACGCGGAGCGGGTCGAGGCGCTCGCCACGGGGCTCGCCGCCCTCGGCGTCGGGCCCGGCGACACGGTCGGCATCATGCTCACCAACCGGCCCGAATTCAACCTGATCGACACCGCCGCGCTGCACGTGGGCGCGACCCCGTTCTCGATCTACAACACCAGCTCACCCGAGCAGATCACCCACCTGTTCACCAACGCGGAGAACAAGGTCGTCATCACCGAGAACGCCTTCCTCGACGTGATCAAGGCCGCCGGGGTGACCCTCGAACACATCGTGCTGGTGGACGGTCAGGCCGAGGGGACGGTGTCGCTGGCCGATCTGGAATCGACTCCGGCCGCCCCCGACTTCGACTTCGCCGCGGCCTGGCAGGCGGTGAAACCGGAGGATCTGGCGACCCTGATCTACACCTCGGGCACCACCGGCCCGTCGAAGGGTGTCGAGATCACCCACCGCAATGTGCTCGCCCAGATCATCGCGCTCGTCAAGGGGCCGTTGCCGGTCGGACTGGACGACCGCGCGATCTCCTATCTGCCCGCGGCCCATGTCGCGGACCGGATTTCCGGGCATTCGATCAGCCTGCTGACCGGCATCCTGATCACCACGGTGCCCGATCCTCGCGAGATCGCCGTCGCGCTGCCCGACGCCCGCCCCACCGTGTTCTTCGGTGTTCCGCGCGTGTGGCAGAAGATCAAAGCCGGTATCGACGGCAAGCTGGCCACCGAGGCGAGCCCGGTCAAGAAGGCGCTCGCGCAATGGGCCGTCGAGACCGGCGTCGCCGCCGCGCGGGCCGACCTCTCGGGCAAGGGTCGTGGCCTCGTGCTGGGAGCGCAGTACAAGATCGCGGACGCGCTGGTGCTTTCCAAGCTGCGGCACGCGCTCGGCCTGCAGAACCTCAAGGTGGCGGCGTCGGGTGCGGCGGCGATCCCGCCGGAGACACTCGAATACTTCCTCGGACTCGGATTCGCCGTGAGCGAGGTCTGGGGCATGTCGGAGACGACCGGCGTCGGCACCTTCACCGAATTGGACAAGCCGCGACCGGGTTCGGTCGGCCGCGCGGTCGACGGTCTCGAGATCCGACTCGGCGAGGACGGTGAACTGCTGGTACGCGGCGCGATCGTCACCCCGGGTTACCGCAAGCAGCCGGACAAGACCAAGGAGGCGCTCGACTCCGACGGCTGGCTCGCGACCGGTGACGTGGCGACCATCGACGCGGACGGCTACGTGCGCATCGTCGACCGCAAGAAGGAACTGATCATCAACGAGGCCGGGAAGAACATCTCCCCGACCAATATCGAGAACGCGGTCAAGGCCGGGTCGTCGCTGGTCGGCCAGGTGGTCGCGATCGGCGAGGCCAAGCCCTACATCTCGGCGCTCATCGTGCTCGACCCGGATACCGCGGCCATCCGCGCCAAGGAATTCGACGCCCCCGCCGACGATCTGGTCGCGCTGGCGGGTCGCAAGGAGATCATCGACGAGATCCTCGCGGCGGTCGTCGCCGGGAACAAGAAGTTGTCGCGGGTGGAGCAGATCAAGCGCTTCACGGTGGTCGGAAAGCCGTGGGAGCCGGGCGGGGACGAGTTGACCCCGACCATGAAGCTCAAGCGCAATCCGATCGCCGCGAAATACGCCGAGGAGATCGTCTCCCTCTACGCTGATCCGTTGCCCGAGACCGTGATCAACGTCTGAGCCGACGACGAAGGGCGGTGGCACCGAGCGCTCGGTGCCACCGCCCTTCGGTCTACTACTTCTGTTCGTAGGTGGCGACCAGGACCGCGCGCGCCAGGGTGTGGGAGAACAGATTGAACCCGAGGAATGCGGGCGTGGCCGACGCCTCGACACCCAGGCTCTCCACGTCGACCGCGTGGACGACGATGAAATACCGGTGCGGGCCGTGTCCGGGCGGCGGCGCGGCGCCGACGTAGCCTGCGAAACCGCCGTCGTTGTTCAGGGTGATCGCGCCGGCCGGCAGCGTGCCGCCCTCCGAACCCGATCCCGCGGCCAGCGAGGTGACATCGACCGGGATGTCGGCGACGGCCCAGTGCCAGAAACCCGAGGCGGTCGGCGCGTCGGGATCGTAGACGGTGACCGCGAAGCTCTTGGTCCCCTCGGGGAATCCGGCCCAGGACAGCTGCGGCGAGATGTCCTTGCCACCCGCACCGAATACTCCGCTGACCTGGTCGTTGCTCAGCGCGCTTCCGTCGGTCACGTTCTCCGAGGTCAGGGTGAAACTCGGGACCCGCGGGAGTGCGTCGTAGGGATTGTGGCGGTTGTCGGTCATCTTCTCTCTTCCGGGTTGTCGGTCGGCGGTGATGGTGGGGGCGAACTCAGCTGTTGAGCAGGAAATGTTCGAGGACGCGGGTGCCGAACTCGAGCGCGTCCACCGGGACGCGTTCGTCGACGCCGTGGAACAGCGCGCTGAAATCCAGATCGGGCGGCAGCTGCAACGGGGCGAACCCGAAGCATCGAATTCCCAAGCGGGCGAACGCTTTCGCGTCGGTACCACCGGACAGCATATAGGGCACGGTGCGGCCCTGCGGATCGTTGGCGAGGATCGCGGCGTTCATCGCGTCGACCAGGTGGCCGTCGAAAGTCGTTTCGTAGGAATCGAGTTTGGTGATCCACTCGCGTTCGACATCGGGGCCGATCAGTTCGTCCACCTCGCGTTCGAACGCCTCCTGCCGACCCGGCACCACGCGGCAGTCGACGACCGCCTCCGCGGTCTGCGGGATGACATTGGCCTTGTAACCGGCCTGGAGCATGGTCGGATTCGCGGTATCGCGCAGGGTGGCGCCGATGATGCGGGAGATGGTGCCCAGTTTCGCCAGTTGGCCTTCGATATCGGGGCTGTGCGGATCGAATTCCAGTCCGGTCTCCTCGGCCACCGCGGCCAGGAATTCGGCCACCGAGTCCGAAAGCACCAGCGGGAAAGTGTGTTTACCCAGGCGCGCCACCGCGGCGGCCAGGATGGTCACGGCGTTGTCCTCGTGCAGGAACGAGCCGTGACCGGCACGGGCCTTGGCCCGCAGGCGCATCCAGCCCAGCCCCTTCTCGGCGGTTTCCACCAGGTAGAGCCTGCGTTCGGTGCCGTCAGGACGCGGCACCGTCAACGAGAATCCGCCGACCTCACCGACCGCCTCGGTGACGCCGTCGAACAGATCGGGGCGATTGTCGACCAGCCACTGCGAACCCCATTTGCCGCCGTTCTCCTCGTCGGCGAGGAAGGCGAAGACGATATCGCGCGGCGGCACCGTCCCCTCGATCTTGAACTGGCGCGCGATCGCCAGTGTCATGCCGACCATATCCTTCATATCGATCGCGCCGCGTCCCCACACGTAACCGTCGCGCACCGCTCCCGAGAAGGGATGCACACTCCAGTCCGACGCCTCGGCGGGTACCACATCGAGGTGACCGTGCATCAGCAACGCGCCCCGCTCGGAATCGGCTCCCTTCAGCCGCGCGAACACATTTCCGCGGCCGGGGGCGCCCGATTCCACGTATTCGGTGGTGTAGCCGACCTCTTGTAACTGTTCGGCGACCCACTCAGCGCATTCGCGTTCCCCTTTGGTCGTCGCGAGCTCGCCGGTGTTGGAGGTGTCGAATCTGATCAGCGTGCTGACCAACTCGACGACCTCGTCCACCGCGCGCGACCTGCTGCTGATCTGACCTGATCCTTCGCCAGTAACGGACACGCTCCCTTTCCTACCACTGCGGGCGGTCGGACGGCACCACCCCACCCGCCGCCGGGGCGCGCGAGCGGCGCTGGCGTGGCAGTTCACGCCACCGCGTCTCAACATCACACTGATCGCAAAGCCACGACGGCACGGGTTGCCGAAATCCTCCGATCGGCGCATGGTCGGAGCTATCCCAGCGGTGCGAGGAGGTGCCATGCGGCTCGACCCGGTCCGGGCGCGTGATCGTTTCGAGGGCGAATCCGTCGCCAGGCTGGCGACGGTCTCCCCCGACCTGACACCGCATATCGTGCCCATCGTCTTCGCGGTGTCCGACGACATCGTCTACACCGCCGTCGACGCCAAACCCAAGACCACCACGGCATTGCGCCGACTGGCCAATATCGCCGCCAATCCCGCGGTGGCCGTCCTCGCCGACCGCTATGCCGACGACTGGACGCAACTGTGGTGGGTCCGCGCCGACGGTCGCGCGCGACTCGCGGACGAGGCCGAGTCCGAGCACGCGCTCGTGCTGTTGACTGCCCGGTACCGCCAGTACGTCAGCCAACCTCCGCCCGGACCCGTACTCGCCATCCGGGTCACCCGCTGGACCGGCTGGGCCGCCGCCTGACAGCCGAGAGGCATTGCGGGATCGCGCTTTTCCGCCGTGTAGAGCCGACGAATGCCGGGCGATGAATTCTTCTCACCGTCGCGCCCCGAATCCGGCCACCCGGCACCGCCCCGACCGGCATCGGGCGATCCGGGCGTCGTCGGGCGTCCTCACCCGGCGGACGGCCCGCCGCGCGGGGAATCGGCGACGCAGGCTTCGGCGATGGCGGCGACGTGGCGGTGGTCGGTGCCGCAGCATCCGCCGACCACCACCAGGTTCGGGTATTCCCGGCGCAGCGCCGCGTACCGCGCGCCGAGTTCGGCCGGATCTCCGGCGTCGAGTTCGGTGGCGTTGTCGAGCTCCTCGTGGCTCTGCCGCGACGCGTTCGCGCGCAGCAGTCCGATCCGGTCGGCCCAGTCTTCGTGTCGCAGAACGGGTTCGAAGTGGTCCGGGTGGGCGCAGTTGATGCCGTAGTGCAGGGGGTAGCCGTCGGTGGCCCGCTCGACCGCTTCGATGGCATCGGCCAGCGATTGCCCGGAGGGCAGCGTTCCGTCCGTCTCGACGGTGAACCCGACCGCGACGGGTACCGACTCGGTCAGCGCGGCCAGCGCCACGCCGATCGCCTCGTCGGAGTAGGTCATGGTGAGCACGGTGACGAGGTCGGCGCCCGCGGCGGCCAGCGCGGCGATCTGTGGACGGTGATAGTCGCGCGCTTCCTCGATCGACATCCGGGCGCCGACGTCGTAACCGTCGCCGCGCGGCCCCACGTTGCCCGAGATCACCACCGCGGTCTCCGGTGCGTATTCCGCCCTGATCCCCCGCAGCAGTTCGACCGCGTCGGTGTTTGCCGCCCGCAATCGGTCGCCGTCGTAACCGAGCCGTGCGCCCCAGTCCGACGACGCGCGCCAGGTGGGGGTGTCGAGCACGATGCCGATGCCGTTGCGGTGGGCGATCTCGGCGTAGCGGCGGTAGTAGCCGCGCAGGAGATCGCGGCCGGACTCGGCCGCGAGCAGCGGGAACGCCGCGAAATCGGGCAGATCGATACCGTCGTGGAAGACGAGTGTCGTCTCCAGGCCACCGTCGGTGAGCAGCAGTCGGCCTGCGGGCAACGGCGAAGTCGAGCGGGAGGCGTTCATCACGGATCCTTGTCCAGGGGTCGTCGGGTGGACGGTCTTGGATGAAACGGGGAACTCGGTACTTCGGTTCGAACCCGCGCGAACCGGCCCCTGTACGATTCCTGGGCGAACGCGCGCGATCGAGGAGCGAGCATGCTGAGGCAGTTGTACTCGACCGAAGGACTGTTCGAGGCGTCACTGGTGGAATCCGATGGCAGCGTGGTCTTCTCGAATGTGACCGGAGGCGGAGTCCACCGGCACCGTGACGGCGACACCGGGGGCGTGATCGAACGCCGCCGCGGTATCGGCGGACTGGCCGCACACGCCGACGGCGGCTTCGTGATGACCGGGCGCGAAGTCGTGCGGAGCACACGGGTGGGTGTTCGGGGACGCCCGATTCCGGCCGCCCGAGTTCCCCTGCCTCAGCCCGGCGGCCTCTGGCGAAAGTATTGCGCGCGAACGGGAGACGCCGCGAACGCGACAGTCGAACAGGTCTCGATCGGACCTCGCGACTTCGGCTCCTCGGGTACCGGGGGCCGAATGTGGGTAATGCCGTGGAGTGAGCGATGAGGAGAACACTGTCGACCCGACCACGCCCACGCCCGAGTACGACCGTTCGCGGGCCGTCGTCGAACAGGTGAAAGGTGTGGTGATGCTGGTGTACGGGATCACCGCCGAGCGGGCCGCCGACCTGCTCCGCACCTGTTCACAGGACAGCAATATCAGCACCGCGCAGCTGGCCGAACGGATCGCGACCTGCTTGCCGACCCTGTCCGATTCGTCCGCCCTGTGGGACACACGGGTGCAACTGAACCGGATTCTGCTGGTCCCGGACGCGCACGGCGCGGGCCGCGCGCGCTGAACCCGCGACGCCGCCGCGCTACCGCACCGAGGCCACCGACGTCCCTACCATGGGACAGATGGACAACGACAGCTCGGAAATCAGCGTCGAGGATCCCGATGGCACGCCGGAGTCCGGCCCGGCGTGCTGCGACCCGGCAGAGACCTCGACTGTTCGCGACGTGGCGCGCTGGGTCCTCGCCTCGGCGATGATCTTCGCGGGCCTGAGCCATCTGTTCTGGGCCAGGAAGGATTTCCAGGCCCAGGTGCCCGATTGGGTGCCGCTGGACAAGGACGGTGTCGTCATGGCCTCCGGGGGCGTCGAGATCGCGCTCGGCGCGAATCTGGCGCTCGCGGATCGGGACCGCGCCAGGACCGGACAGGTGCTCGCCCTGTTCTTCCTCGCCGTCTTCCCCGGCAATCTCGCGCAATACCTCGGACGACGCGACGCCTTCGGCCTCGACACCGACCGCAAACGCCTGATCCGACTGTTCTTCCAGCCGGTCCTGATCGGGTGGGCGCTGTGGTCGACCCGCGCACCGCGTTCAGGTCGATGACAGGCCGGAACCCACCCCGCGCGACACGTCGGTACCCGACCGTCCGGGCCACCTGACCTCGTCGACGATCGCCGCCGACGCCGCCCGGCCTTCCGGCGCCGCCACCAGCGGGTACACGTGGATCGCCCCTTCGCATACGGTGACCCTGATGTCGGTGCCCGCCTCGGCGGCGCGGCGACGCAGGCGCAGCACATCGGGGTAGAGCAGATCCCTGGTCCCGATATAGACGTGGGTCGGCGGCAGGTCCGCGAGCGGGCCGTTGAGCGGGCTCAGCAACGGATCGCCGAGGTCGGTGCCGTGGGCCCACGCCCGGCCCGCCTCGATGAGCCCGGTCCGGCTCAGCCACGGATCGTAGATGTCGCTCTGCTCGGACATGGTCAGGTCCAGCCACGGCGAGAGGAGTATCAGCCGGTCCGGCCGTCGGGATACCGGCAGCGTCTGGACGAAGCCCAGCGCCAGCCCGCCACCGGCCGAATCACCGATGATGGTCACCGTCGCGTCGGGATGTTCGGACAGCGCCTGCTCGTAGGCGGCGGTCAGCATCGGGTAGGCGTCACGATAGGAGTACCTGGGCGAGAGGCCGTAGATCGGCACCTCGACGGCGACTTCCGCGTCGGCCAGACGCGAGATCAGTGTCCAATGCGGGCGCGCGATCTGCCGGTAATAGCCACCGCCGTGCACGTACAGCACCAACCGCGCCGCCGGGCCCGCCGCGGGCAACACGCTGTAGCAGGTGAATTCACCGACCTGCCGAGCCCGGATCGCGTGGCGGGCGCGGAGCTTGCGCGGCGGCACCCCCGATTCCTTCGGCGCCGTGATCTGCGCCCACGCCCGCGGTGCGGTCGCCATCTGCGGTTTGGCCACCCGCTGCATGTACAGGCTCGCCATCCTCATCGCGAAACTCATGGTCGAACCCTTCGTCGTGGCGCGAGTCGCGGGCTCGGGTACCTCGGCGACCGACCCGGCCGCCGCGACGGCGACAGCCGTGAACCGCGACGCAACCGCGATACCCGGGTATCGGCGGATCACACCTCACGGCCCGAAGAGTGAAGCCGACCTGTATCGACCGTGTAAGGGGACCATCCGTTCTCCTTCGCCCGCAAGATCTCCACCCTCGATCACCTGTCCGGGGGGCGGATCGGCTGGAACGTCGTCACCAGCGCCCTGCGGAATTCGGCACGCAATTTCGATCTCCCGGACCGGGTCGACCACGACGGCCGCTACGAATGGGCCGAGGAGTACACCGAGGTCGTCTACAAGTTGTGGGAGGGCTCCTGGGACGACGGCGCACTCCTTCGTGACCGCACCCGGGGTGTGCACGCCGACCCCGCCAAGATCCACAAGATCGATCACCGCAGTGCCAGGTATTCGGTCGGGGGTCCGCACCTCTCGGCCCCGTCCCCGCAGCGGACACCGGTTCTGTTCCAAGCCGGAACCTCCGCCGCGGGACGCGCTTTCGCCGCACGCCACGCCGAAGGTGTGTTCATCAGGTGGTATCGGCGTCGACCTCGGCGGCTTGCCCACCGACACCCCGATCGGGGAACTCGCCGAGGGTGTCCAGGGCACCCGCAGTTCGATCGAGGGCCTCATCCGCGCCGCGGGCGGCCGCACCGATGTCACCATCGCGGATTTCATCCGCCACAAACAGGAAGCGACACGGATCGTCGGCGCACCCGAACAGGTCGTCGACGAACTGGAACGCTGGCAGGACGCCGGTGTCGACGGCATCAACCTCCAATACCTGCTCACCCCGGGCAGTTTCAGCGATTTCGCCGACCACGTGGTGCCCGAACTGCGCGCCCGCGGCCTCGTCCCGCACGAACCGGTGACGGGGACGCTGCGCGACAAACTCACCGGCAAGGGCGACCAACTTCCCGACAGCCATCCGGCACGTCGCTGGCGCGGCGCGTTCACTCCGACAGCGACGAAGTCCGGATGAACGTCGGATGCACGGGCTCGGCGTCCACCGGGTGCGCACCGAGCCCGGTTAGACTCCCGGCGTGACCGATCTCGCGGATTTCACCCGGCTGACGGCAGGCGATCACGGGCTGTGCGTGGTCTCGACGTTGCGCGCGGACAACACGATTCAGTCGTCACTGGTCAACGCGGGTGTGCTGCCGCATCCGGACACCGGCGCCGAGGTCATCGGCATGGTCGTGCGTGGCGGCACCCGCAAACTGGACAATCTCCGTCTCCGGCCGCGCATGACGGTCGTGGTCCGGGTGGGGTGGGAATGGGCGGCTGCCGAAGGGCCGGTCATTGTCGTGGGTCCCGACGATCCCGAGCCCGGATTCGATACCGAACGGCTGCGGATATTGCTCCGTGACGTGTTCGGCGCGGCGGGCGGCACGCACGAGGATTGGGACGAGTACGACAGGGTGATGGCGACCGAACGGCGCGCGGCGGTGCTGGTCGTTCCCGATCGCGTCTACGGTAACGGCTGACGGCACGGCCGGGACTTCGAATCATCGCGAGCAGGACCGGTAGTCCTCGACTCCGACGGTATTAACGTCGGGGCAATGGATCTGCAACTGAACGGCAAGCGCGCCATCGTCACCGGCGGAAGCCGCGGTATCGGCTACGCCATCGCCAGGGCGCTGGCGTCCGAAGGTGTCGACGTGGTGATCGCGGCGCGCGACGCCGAAACCGCGGAGGCCGCCGCACGCACGCTCTCCGAGGAGACCGGGCGCAGAGTGCTCGCCGTCCCCACCGACACCGGTGACGACGACCGCGTCCGGGAACTGGTCGCGCGTACCGTCGCAGAACTCGGCGGAGTCGATATCCTGGTCAACTCGGCCGCGACCCCGTGGAGCGCCGGTGCGCCCACCGATCTGGCGGCGACCAGTGACGAGATCGTCCGCCGCGAGGTCGAGATCAAGGTTCTCGGCTATCTGCGCACCGCCCGCGCCGTCGCTCCGCATCTCGTCGAGCAGGGCTGGGGCCGGATCATCAATATCAGCGGACTCGGTGCGCGCCAAGCCAATTCGATCGCCCAGACCATCCGCAACATCAGCGTCTCCGCGCTGACGAAGAATCTGGCCGACGAACTGGGCCCCTCCGGCGTCAACGTCACCGTCGTCCACCCCGGCGTGACCAGGACCGAACGCCTCACCGCCCGACTGACCACCGAGGCCGCGAACTCCGGCCGCACGATCAGCGACCTCGAATCCGACCTCGCGCGCAATACGCTGCGCCGCGTCATCGATGCCGACGAGGTCGCCGACGTGGTCACCTTCCTCGCCTCCCCGCGCAGTATCGCCATCACCGGGGACGCCATCGCCGCCGGTGGCGGTGTGCCGGGTCCGGTGTACTACTGACAGGGCGTCGGGAGTCGCGTCGGCGTCCGGGTAGGACGGTCGCCGACGCGAAGCGGACCACCTCGATGTAGCTTCCCGCGCCGCCGGTGCCGCCGAGTCGCGTTCGGAGTGCGGCCAGGTCAGCTCGCGTGATCACCGTCGTCTCGCTCGGCCCAGTCGTTGCTCCAGTCCGCGACCGCGGCGAGCACCGGCGCCAGCCGCATCCCGACCGGCGTCAGGGCGTAGGTGATCTGAACGGGTCGCTGGTCGGCCACCACCCTGACCGCGACCCCGGCGTCTTCGAGTTCTCGAAGTCGCTGCGACAGCATCGCATCGGTCAACCGAGGCACACCCCGGCGGATCTCGGAGAAGCGCATCGGTCCCGCCAGCAACCGCTGAATGATCACGCCGTTCCACCGGCGCCCCAGTAGTTCTATCGCGGCATGGAACCGAGGGCAGTGCCCGAGATCGCCGTCCGGCTCGTCCCGATCTTCACGCGTCACCTCGCTTGTCACACCGCCAGCATAGCTACTACTGTTTTCATAGTGACTAATTATTTCATAGCTATATGCGCGGCCGCCCGTGCGACCGGAGTCTGACGATGGACATCGGCATCGCGACTCTCGGCGACCTCCCTCAGACGCCCGAAATCACCCACCCGACCGACGTGCGCCGTGCGACCGAACGCAGGCTGGCGCTCATAGTGCGAGAAGCCGAGACAGCCGAAGCCGCCGAGCTGCAACACTTCAGCGTCGGCGAACACCACACTCCGGATTTCGCCGTGTCGTCACCGGCGGTCGTACTCTCGGCTATCGCGGCACGAACCGACCACATTCGCCTGACCAGCGGAGTCACCGTACTCAGCGTCCACGACCCGGTCAGGGTGCTACAGGACTTCGCCACCGTGGACCTGATCAGCGCCGGCCGGGCCGAGATCACCGTCGGACGCGCCTCCCGATCTGGCTCGGTGTCGGATCAGCCTCCAGCGCTCATCGAGCGGGCGACCTCGGCCTGCCCATGATCGTCGGATACCTCATCGGCCCGCCCGACCGACCTGCCGCTCTGGCCGAGATCTACCGAAAGGCCATCGCCGGAGCCGACATCACCACCGACCCGCGCGTCGGGATCGCACTGCACCTGCTGATCACCGACACCGACGACCAGGCGCGCGCGGCCTATCCCCACTATCGAGAATTCTTGCGTCCCAAGCGTCCGGGAGGGTCCGGCTATCACGTCACCCCCCAGGCCTATGCCGAAGGACTCGCACCCGACGGAGCCCTCATGATCGGCACGGTCGACACGGTGACACGCAAACTGCGACGACTACACGACGCGACCGGATTCGATCGCCTCCAAGTCCTCACCGACTGGGGTGGGCTGCCCGAACAACTCGTCCTCGAATCGATCACCCGCCTCGGCGAGGAAGTCGCACCCCGACTTCGAGCGCCACACTGAGACGACAGCCGCCGCGACGGGCTCGCGGTCAGGGAATACGGCATCCGACGTTCGCGGTGATGGTCACCGTGCCGGGGACGGCGGTGATGTGCACCCTGGTCTGGTTGTGCCAGGAGCGGCCTTCGGATCCTTCGAAGCCCACGTAATATTCCGGTGGCTCACGGAAGCCGCGCTGCACCGTGCGCGCTCCGATCTCGGCGGCGAGTTCACGCGCGGTCTGCTGGAACGCGGGCCACTCGGCATCGGGCAGGGTGCCTTCGGCTCGATGTTCGGGCAGTTGGACGAGGACACCGCCCGCTTGCTCGAAGGGCCCGGAACAGGGGCCTTGGTCGCGGTCGCCGTGTCGGCTCCACCGCAGTTGCGGCGCGACGGCAGAGGCCGCGGCGACGATCTGTTCCACTACCGTCCGCAACGCCTCCTCGGATGCGGTCAGACTCGGCAACGTCGCCAGCTCGGCGGCAGCGGATTCGATCTGCTCCGGAGACGGTGGATCCTCGAAACCGAGCAGCGTCGCACACGCGCTCGAGACCGACGCCACCGCCGACACGGCGATCGCGCGCCGGATCCGATACGACATATTCCTCCCCGTCCGCGAAGCCGCTCTCGTCAGTCCCGGTCCTGCCACGTGCACACGCAGACCTCGTTGCCCTCGGCGTCGGCGAGCACCCAGAACGCTCGCGCCGCCGCGTCACTGATCATCGTGCCGCCCGCTTCGAGCGCGGCACGGATCCGGCGATCGGCCTCGTCGTGCGGCACCGAGATATCGAGGTGGATCCGATTACGCTGCGGCCGTGGCTCATCCATGTGCTGGAACCACAGTGCCGGTCCCTGACCGACCGGATCGACGATGGCGTTCGGGTCACCGGTTCCCGGAGCGTCGACATAGGCCAGTACCGCCTTCCAGAACGGTCGGATGACGGTGCGGTCCTCGGTGTCGATGGCGATCTCCATGGCCTGCACCGCCCGGCCCGGTCCCTCGCGGCGCGGCAGGGCGATTTCGAAGCCGAGGGCGGACACCGATTCGGAGATTCGGTGCGCGAGAACGACATCGCGTTCGAGGACGCGCCCCGTCGTCCTGGGCTGCAATACCAATTCGACGCGGTCACCGCGCACATCGATACGCAAATGCTCGTCCGCGTCGTCGGCGCAGGCGCGCGCGGCAGCGTCCGCGATGTCGAGCCCGCACCGCAGAGACGGAACAGCGACGGTCGCGGCGAGACTCCCCAGCAGGAAACGCCAGCCGAGTGACTCCACGGCGACGGAAGCGCGGGAACCGGAAAGATGTTCGTCGACCACGAAGACAATCCTGCCGTGTTCGGCCGGGCCGCGTCGCGACTCCGAGGCAGACGCATCCTGAATTCGGTCGGCCGACGACCTCACCACCACCGTGTGAGCGCGTACCGACTCAGTTCAGCGATCCGTCGGCGACCAGGGCTCGCAATCCTCGGCGATCGAGTTTGCCGCTGGGCAGCGTGGGGACGTGATCGCCGCTGGTCACGATCCAGCGCGTCGGGACCTTGTAGCCGGACAGCTCCCGTCGGGTGTGCGCGGCGATGTCGTCGAGATCGAGCGAACCGTCGACTTCGGGCGACGGCACGATGACCGCGCATACCTGTTCGTCGCGTTCGGGATGATCTATGCCGACGACGAGGCATTGCTGGACACCGTCGCATTCCTCGACCACAGCCTCCACCTCGCGCGGGGAGACATTCGCTCCGGCGACCTTGATCAGTTCGCTGGTCCGGCCGACATAGAACAGGCGCGGGTCGTCCGGGAGCCGATAGACCCGGTCGCCGGTGTGGTACCAGCCGTCGGCATCGAAGACATCGTGACGTTCGCGCTTGTTGTAACCGCTCATCACTCCGATCCCGCGAATGAGGAGTTCGCCGGTGGTCCGGTCCGGCACCGGAACACCCTCGGCGTCCACGATCCGGATATCGGTGTGGGCGAAACTGCCCGCGGTCTCGGACAGACTGCGATGGACAGGGAACTCGTCGGGCACGTTGTACATGGCGATATCCAGGGGGCCGTCGCGCAACAGTGGCGCGGCGCTCAGATCGCGGTCGGCGAAACTCGGATGCTCGCGCATGCGCCGGGTGAACGCGGGCCATCCGACGATGCCCTCGCCGCCCTCGCGCTCGATGAGGTCCAGTGCCGCACCGGGTTCCGGACGCGGCATCACCAGCAGCGTCACCGGTTCGTGCAGGGCTCCGGTCGCGGCGAGGACCCCGCCGATCCAGAAGAACGGCATCGAGGACAGGATCCGCGGCGCTGCCGACCCACCGCACAGCCCTCGGATCGCCGCGGGCCAGCCCGCCGTCTGGCGAACCAGGGTGCCGTGCGTGTGCAGCACACCCTTCGGGTCGGCGGTCGATCCGGAGGTGTGGATCATGATGGCGAGATCGGCCGGGCTGACCTCTTTTTCGACGGCGGCGAGGATCTCCGTTCCCGGCACGGTGTCCTCGTCGGGTGTCGTGGTGTCGGCCCAGGCGCGGTCGGTTTCGCCGAGAAGCGCGATGCGCCGCAGATAGGGCGCGGCGGGCAGCGACAGTGTCGATGTCGGCGCGGTGGCCAGTCCCGGCAGTGCCGCCTCCAGCCGCTCGGCGGTGTCGTTGCCGAGGATCTGCGCGGGGGCGACGAGGACGCCGATATCGGACAGCCGGATCACCTTGCCGAGTTCGGCCGGGGTGTACAGCGTGCTCAGCGGTACCGCCACGGCGCCGATCCGGGAAACCGCGAGCCACCAGACGATCCAGTCGACGTCGTTGGGGAACAGCAGCCCGACCCGGGCCCCTTTGCCGATCCCGTCCCGCAACAACCGGCGCGCGGCGAGCCCGGAGCGGCGTTGCGCCTCGGCGTAGGTCAGCCGGTCGGTCGGAGAGACCAGATAGGTGTGATCGCCGTGTTCGTCGACCGCGCGAGCGAGCAGATGCCCGACGGTGGGTCCGGTGGTCGAGGGCTGCATATCTCCAACTCCGTTCTGCCCGGCCGGTCCGGCATTCCGGCATGCGCGCCGAACTGCCCTGTCGTCCACTCACCCGGCGGCGAATACCACCGCGGAGCCGACGACCGACCTGCACCGACGGATATCGTAGAGCGCGTGCCACCGACCACGGCACTCGCCTCGACGGCCCGAGTTCGTGCGCCGACCGCGATCCGCGCCGAGGCCGCTTCGAAACGGCCCGGTCGGTTCGATCCCGGTCGCCTCCGGAATGATTCGCGCGCGCCGCGCTCAGCGGCGACGGAGCCTGCGGAGCTGTCCGCGGATGTCGAAGCGACGCGGCGACGCGGGAGTCTCGTCGTCGACGACCTCCAGCACCGACTGCGCTCGCGCCAACCGCTCGTGTAGTTGGTCACGAACCTGCTCGGGCGTGTACGCGCGGCGTCGCCGTTCGGCCTGCACCACGACCACTCCGGTCGCCACTACACCGGCCGCACCCGCCAATCCCACTGCCTTCCACCACCTCATACCGCATAGGCTACGGCCATGACGGGTAAGAGCATCAGTCTCGACCGAGCGCTCGAGGTCACCAGGACCGGCGACATCTGGCTGTTCCGTGGACATTCGACCGCTGACCGGGTGATTCGCATGACGACGAACAGTCCGGTCAACCATGTCGGCATGTCCGTGGTGATCGATGACCTACCGGCGCTGATCTGGCACGCGGAACTCGGGCGGTCGCTGCCGGATATGTGGTCGGGAACCGAACACCGCGGGGTCCAGTTACACAATCTGCGCGACGCGGTGCTGGTGTGGGCGCAGCGTTACGGTCAGCAGGCTTGGTTGCGTCAGTTGAACCAACCCGCGACGCGGGAGATGGAAGACGGTTTGCTGCGCGCGATCGCCCGACTCGACGGCACCCCGTTCCCGTCGACGGCGAGTCTGGCAGGGCGCTGGCTGCGCGGCCGCGCGGCACGGTTGCCCCGCCGCAGAAGATCGAGCGAGAAGGCCGCGCGCGAACTGGAGAGCGCCTACTGCGCCGAGATCGTCGCGGCCACCTATCAGTCGATGGGACTGCTGCCGGAGAAGCGCAGCCCGAACTGGTATGACCCGGGCCGATTCTGGAGCGGGGACGGTCTCGAACTGGCCGAGGGCTACGAACTGGGCGGCGAGATCGCCGTACGAACCCCGCCAGCGGATCCTTCGAACTGACCGGTCCCGGACAGTATCGTCGCGAGAACACGGACGAGTTCGGCTTGCCGATGCGTGCCCGTCTTCTCGAACGCGCGCTGTAGGTGCGTGCGGACGGTGTTCACCGAGATCGCCAGTTCGTCGGCGATGGAACGCAATCCCGCACCGCGCAGCGCGGCGGCGGCCACCCTCGCCTCGGCCGCGGTGAGGCCGTACAACTGCCGCAGTTCGTCCACGCCGCCCGGGATCGGCTCGTCCGGGTCGACGATGACGACCAACGCGGACGGCGCGACCTCGGCCCGAGGCTCTGCGCGGCCGTCGATATCCGGGTCCAGCGGCGATACCAGCAGCGCGTAGGCCCCGGTTCCGCTGCGCCGAGGCACGAGTGTGCGCCCGCCCGCGCGCCGACCGGTCTCCCGGATCGCTGCGTCGATCAGGGGACGCAATCCGACCACGGTGCCCGACGCTTCGAGATGGCCGCGGCGGCCGATCGCCAGACCGTCGCCCGAATCGAGGATGGACCTGGCCGCCGGGTTCGCGTAGCTGACCACCCCCTGCCCGGACACGATCACCAGGCCGTGCCGATAGGCGTGCAGCACGGCCACCGCCCGGTCACGCTCGGCCGCCGCGTTCCCGAGACGGGACTGCACGGTCAGCGCGTGACGCAGATGCGGAAGCAGCAAGCCCATCGTCGATCTCACGTGCGCGAGGTCCAGATCCCCTCCGCCGTGCGGGTATACCCCCAACCACGAGGTCTCGGACCCGCTGCCGATCAGGGCCAGCACCCCGTTACCGAGACCGTTCGGCGCCATCCAGTCGCTGAAGAACCGGTGCCGCCGCAGATATTCGGGGCCGAGCAGGTCCGCACAGGTGGTGATCACACCGGCCGGTTCGTGTTCGAGCGCACCCGCGATCGGATCGATCCGCCAGAACCGGGAATTGTAGCTGCGGCGCAGTTCGTCCGCGCCGGGTGAGCACACGGTCATTCTTCGGCTACCCGCGCCGGACACGACCACGCCGCCGTGGTAACCACCCAGCGCCGTGACGATTTCGTGCATCGCCCGCGGCCACTCGGCCGGATACAGCGCCGCGCGATCGATACGCGCGACGATCGCGGAAAACCTCTCGATTGTCATAGTCATAGGAGATGTCCTGCGGCACAGTAGCTCTGGTCGTCGAGCGGGCAGACCGTAGATGTTCGAGAAGTTCCACACACGAGTAGCGGGGTACTCGATCGTACTCTGCCACATGCCATCAACAGATTCGGCGTCCTCATCGATTCGGATGAGGAACCGTGACCGGATGCCTGTTCTACTCGATAGAGCAACCCATTCGCTACAGCACGTCGAAAGGCGCCGACCGTCGCATCCCCTCCCCCGAACCGTGATCCCTCGATCGCACTGCGAGACAAGGAGAGAACATCGTGAACGCCCCCGCATACACCGAACTCGACAGGATGGGTAACTCACGCTCGGAGCGGTGGGGAGCCCGCGTCACGAACTTCCTGATCCACACCCAGGAAGGCAACGGCACGGCAGAATCGCTCGCCGCGTATCTGAACAATCCCGCCAACGGCGTCTCCTACCACTACACGCTCCGCGGTGGCGTCGTGTGCGATGTCGTCGACACCGACTACGCGTCGTGGTCGGTCCTGGATGCCAACAGCCATACGATCAATCTCTGTTTCGCGGGCAGTCGCGCGTCCTGGTCGCGCAACCAGTGGCTCGCGATCGAGGCCGACCTGCGGATCGCGGCGTGGCTGGCCGTTCAGGACGCCGGGAAGTACGGTTTCGCCAGTGACGTGATCGCGCCACCGTATTCGCGCAGGGACGGCATCTCCGACCACAGGTACGTCACCGAGTGTCTCGGCATCGGAACCCATACCGATGTCGGGTGGAACTTCCCGTGGGCAGTCTTCGAGAGCCATGTCCGCGAGTTCGCGGGTGGCGCGCCGGTGGCGGGTGAGATCGATATCAAGGCCGCGTCCTCACCGTGGCTGGGCAAGCGCCTCGGCAGCGGAGAGGAGATGCGGACCGCCGACGGGGTCGGGAGGTTCGTGCAGTTCGAACACGGCTACATCTATTGGCATCCGTCCACCGGCGCGCATCCGATCCCGGCGTCACTGTTCGAGAAGTACGCCGAAACCGGCTGGGAGGCGGGGCCGCTGGGCTACCCGATCACCGATCACACCGTGCTTCGCGACCCGGCGAACCTCGAATGGGGAGAAGTGCAGGGATTCCAGAACGGCGCTCTCTACCGACGCACCGGCAAACCGGCCTACCGGGTGCACGGCGAAATCCGTGAACGGTGGAACCGCACCGGATTCGAGAACGGGGCGCTGGGCTGGCCGATCTCCGACGAGATCGCCTACGACACCGCGACCTACCAGGAATTCGACAACGGCCGCATCTACTGGACCCCGAAACCCACACTCGCCCTGCGCACCACCTCGGGCCGCGACGAACCGTTGCGCGACAGCGCCTGAACCCCGGCTACGGCAGTCCCACCTGGACCACGGGAACACCGAGGATATCGGTGACGATCCCCTCCAACGCGCCGACCACATCCGTGGTCTGTTCGGCGGGAGTACCTCGGGTTTGCGCGGCCACCGAGAATCCGGGCCCGAACGAGGCGGAGGCGACCTCCTGCGGCGGCAGATCCGACCAGCCCCATTTGCTGCCCTGGACGCCGGGCAGTTCGGAGGTGCCCCAGTCCTGCACGGTGCCGTCGGCGGCGACCGGCGACGCGGTGGCCATCCAGTCGAGTATCGGCGAATCCGGGTCAGCGGTCTGCTTGGCGCGGAGGAAATCGGCGATATCGGCGGTGCTGGTGGTGGAGGTGCCCCAGTCGGCGGTCTGTTGCGTGTCCTGTAGACCGTATTCCGCGGCGGTCGCGCCGATGGCCTGCGGATACTTCGTCGCGATGACGTCCGCGGCGGAATCGTCGGAGAAGCGGATCATGCGTTCGGTGTAGGCGCGGTCCTCGGCGGACCCGTCACCGTGGCGCAGGGCGTAATCGGCCAGATAGAGCTTGGCCATCGACAGCGCGCTGCGCGATTCGTGTTCGTTGGCCGTGCCCCATTCCATCCCCATCGGGGTGCGCAGCGATATCGCGCTACGCGGTGGAACGGATCCCGGTGCCGTACCCGGCTCCGGAATCGGTTGCGCGGATGCCGGAACCGGCGCCGCGCCGAAAGAAGCGGAAGCGATCAGGATCGCCATCGCCACCGTCCGGTAGCCCATGGTCTTCTCCCTCGATCATGTGTATGTCCAGCGCCGGGACGATGCTCCGGGAGCATTCGCGCGGCGGCGCATACATTCGAGGCTACTTCACAGCTAACGGTCGTGTACTCGGAAAAGCTCGACCGCACGGAGTGCCGGCGACATCCGGCCCCGTGCGGTTCGGTCTTCACGACGGGATCGCCGCCGTGAGGACCGCACCGTACTCAGCCCTTGACCAGCTGCGGGGCCGTGGCCTCGGACTCGTCGACCGGTTCGGGCGCCGCGGCCCGGTTCGGGAGCAGCACCGCCGTGACGATCACGACGAGTGCCATTGCCGCGCAGACCAGGAAGGCCAGGCGCATACCGTCGAGGTGCGCGCCGACCGCGTCGACACCGTCCGCGACCAGCGCGGTGCTGCGCGCCGACATCACCGTCACCACCAGGGCCGTACCGAAGGCGGCGGCGACCTGTTGCAGGGTGCCCAGCATCGAACTGCCGTGCGCGTACAGGTGCTGTGGGAGCGCACCGAGGCCGAGGGTGAAGACCGGGGTGAAGGTCGCGGCCATCGACACCATCATGACGATGTGCAGGATCAGCAACTGCCAGTACGGCATGGTCATCGAGATCTGAGTGAACCCGGCCAGTGACAGGGCGATTCCGATCGAGCCGGGAATCACCAGCGGACGTCCGCCGAACCGATCGAACAGCCTGCCGACCGACGGTCCGAGTAGACCCATCACCAGGCCGCCCGGCATGACGAGCAGGCCGGTCTCCAGCGCGCTCAGGCCGCGCAGATTCTGCAGGTACAGCGGCAGCAGGATCATCGATCCGAGCATCGCCATGAACGCGACGGACATCAGGATCAGAGCCTTGGTGTAGGTGCCCGCCAACAGCACGCGAAGATCCAGCAGGGGCGTACCCGTGCGCTGCAGTCGCAGCTGACGGAACACGAACGCGATGATGAGCGCCGCGCCGCCGGCGGCGATCAGCACCGGACCGGTGACGTTGCCGGTCTCGAATTTGCTGAGGCCGAACACCAGGCCGCCGAAGCCGAACGCCGCCAGCACCACGCTGGCCCAATCGATGGCTCCCGCCTGCGGTTCACCGACGTTCTCGAGCTGACGCAGGCCCAACCAGGTGATGATTCCCGCGATCGGCAGGACGAGGACGAACAGCCAACGCCACGAACCGACCTGGAGCACCAGGCCCGAGACGACCGGCCCCATCGCGGGCGCTACCGAGATGGCGAGGGTGACGTTGCCCATCACCCGGCCGCGATCCTGTTCGGGCACCACCGTCATCAGGGTGGTCATCAGCAGCGGCATCATCACCGCGGTGCCGCCCGCCTGGATGATCCGCCCGATGAGCAGTACCGCGAACGACGGCGCGACCGCGGACAGCGCGGTACCCGCCATGAACACCCCCATCGCCACCGCGTACGCCCGTCTGGTGGTGACACGCTGGAGAAACCAGCCGGTGGTCGGGATGACCGCGGCCATCGTCAGCATGAAGGCGGTGGACACCCACTGCGCCGCGCGCTCGGTGACCTCGAGATCCGCCATCAACCGCGGGATCGCGTTGATCATGATGGTCTCGTTCAGGATCACCACGAACGTCGCGAGCACCAGGATCCGGATGACGGTCGGTGTCCGCCCTCCCGATACGGGAGCGGATGGTTCGGCGGACATCGAATACCTCCGGGGTTGACACATTGACAGAAGGGGCGCGGCACCCGGACCACGGATCGTGTTCCGGCGCCACAGCGATGAAGACGGGCCGAGCTACTCGAACTCATCGGGCGCGGGCCAGTATTCCGGGTGCCACCGACAGGAATCACGCGATTTTCCACCTGCCGACCGGGCGCGCTACCGGTTCCTTCCTGGTAGTCAGCGGTTTTTCGGCGCAATCTGCATCGGACAGTGACCCTGGTCACGATCGCGATTCATGTTTTGATGCGCATATGAACGTATCGGTATGGGTTGGTTGAGCGTGATCAACAGCGCAGTGGTGACCGTGTCCGACAACACCGGTCGGTCGATCACCACGAGACGCGACGACCGACCACTCCCCTACCGCCGCACCAGGGCCCGAACTTGCGTGCTGCGGCACCCGGGCCGGTCTCCCCTACCGCGGTGCCTCCGGTCGACGCACATTCCACCCGCCGGTGAACGCGGTCTCGCGCTTGTCGGTGAACGCCGCATAGGCTTCCGGGACGTCGGTGGTCGCGAAATTGACGGCCTGGACTCGTGATTCGCTGGCGAGCGCCTCGCGCATCGTGCGGTCGGCCCCCTCGTTGAGCAGCGCTTTCGTCTGCGCCATCGCGATGGGAGGGCCCGCGGCCAGCCGCCGCGCCTTCTCGGCGACGAACTCGTCGATCTCCTCGGACGCCTTGATCCAGGTGACCAGGCCCAGTTCACGCGCCTCCTCGGCATCGATGAACTCGGCGAGCAGCGCCAAACGTTTGGCCTGCTGGACTCCGACGAGTTTGGGCAGCAGCCAGGAACCACCGCAGTCGAGCGAGAGCCCCCGGCGGGCGAACACCTGCGAGAACTTCGCGTCGGGCGTGGCGACCACGAGGTCACAGCCCAACGCCAGATTCCATCCCGCGCCCACCGCGACGCCTCGCACCTTGGCGATGGTCGGCAGCGCGAGGTCGTGTAGCCGCTGCGCGACTTCGGATATCGCCTGCAGTTTGACGAAAGGGGGCGCGTACGGGTCACTGTCGACGACATCGGCGCCGGAGCAGAAAGCGTCGCCCGCACCGGTGACGACCACCGCGCGCACCGTCGGATCATGGGCGATATCGTCCAGCGCGGTTCGCAGGGCGGCCCACAACTCGAGGGTGATCGCGTTCTTGCGATGCGGGCGGTTCAATATCAGTGTGCTGACGCCGTCGTCGCGCAGATGCCGCAGCACGGTCTGTTCGGTCATCGATTCGAATCCGTTCGTCGCCGCTACAGGAACATGTCCGCGTTGAGCGGGCCGTCGCCGGGTGTGACCCGATAGCTGTCCAAGTCGGTGATCCCGTGCTCGGCGAGCACGTCGTCGTCGATGAAGAAATTGCCGGTCGTGTCTTGGCCCGGCGATGTGAGAACGAGGTAGGCGGCGTCCGCGCAGATCCGCGGGGTGCGCGACCGCGCGAAGCGCTGCGCACCGCCGGGGCGATTGCGGATGGCCGCCGTGGCGATCGTGGTCCGCGGCCACAGCGAGTTCACCCCGATGCCGTCGGCCCGCAACTCCTCGGCCAGGCCGAGGGTCGTCAACGACATGCCGTATTTGGCGATGGTGTAGCCGAGTTGACCGCCCGCCCATCGCGGATCGAGGTTCAACGGTGGCGACAGGGTAAGGATGTGCGGGTTTCGCCTGTTCCGCGCCGATTCCCGCAGCGCCGGAATACAGAGTTTCGACAGCAGGAAGCTGCCGCGGCAGTTGATGTCCTGCATCAGGTCGTACATCTTCATCGACAGCGCGTCGGTGGACGAGCGGTCGATCGCGGACGCGTTGTTCACCACCATGTCGATGCCGCCGAAGCGTTCGACGGTCTGCTCGACGGCACGGGCGACGGCGTCGTCGTCCCGGACGTCCCCGACGAATTTCAGCACCGCCCCACCGGCGGCTTCGATCCGCTCGCCCGCGGTGTGGATGGTGCCCTCCAGTTTGGGATGCGGCTGATCCGTCTTCGCGATCAGCGTGATGTTCGCACCGTCCTCGGCGGCCCGCTCGGCGATCTCGAGGCCGATGCCCCGGCTACCGCCGGACATGATCATGGTCCTGCCCGCGAGCGGTTTGTGGTCGTCCGGCATCGTCCGGGGGCTCCCCTCTGTGCGTCCCGGACCGGCCGACCGAGGGGGCGACGAACCATGACCGGGACCTATACGGCGCGCTCGCCGACCGGCAGGTCGTTACCGCAAGCTTTCCCGTTCACCTTACAGTATGTCACTGCGCCATAGTGGGCACACCATGTCCGACTTGCCCGCGACCGAGCGTGTCGGGCATGATCTGGGCAGTCGGCAATCGAGTATCGGCGGCCGACCGCGCAGCAGCGAACAAGGACCATGTATCACGCTGCGAGACTGGGCATTTCGAGCGGATCGAGTCGTCCCGACCGCCGCTCGGCGATCACACCCGCTCCGAAACTCCCGCACTGCCGTCGCGGCGCCGGTGGATCACGTCGCGAAGGCATTTCGACGATTCTCGTGGAAAGGCCCGCTGTCGACGATGCCCTACGCACCCGAGCGCCGCGCTTTCGTTCACGCGAACAGCAGACTGGCCGAACATCTGTGTGGCCTGCACGTCACCGACCTCACCGTCGCGCGCGCACGGCGATTACAGAAGATCCACGGCGAACACCATCCCGACGACTGCCTGATCCATCTGGCGGCCGCCGCGATGCTGCTCGAGCACCGCTCCCGTTGACGCACCGCGCGATCGCCGGGGACCGCACCGTCCCCGGCAACCGCGCCGCGGTCCCACCGATCACCGGTTGGTCTGCGGGATTTCGATGCTGATCGTCGGCTGGAGTTCGTTCAGGTAGAACAGCGCGAATCGCCGAAGGAACTCGTCGAACAGCCAGTAGGTCTCCTTCGCCAGCGGAACGATGGGCAACGCACCCTCGCGCACCGCGATGAACGGCCCCCACGCCACCTGGAGCAGTGGACTCCACACCGGCTCCCTCGGGATATAGAGCGAGTCGGCGATCTTGTCCCCCAACAGGAAACGCGTGAACGCGCCGAGCACGCCCCTGCTCAGGATGGTGAGGTCGATATTCGCGCCGAGATCGAGCAGGATGTCGGCGAGTTTGATGCCTTCCGGGGTCGCCATGAGGATGGGGTCGAGCACCTGGGTGGCCTGGGAGTTCGCCTCGCCCCACGAGTTGGGGATGTACTCGTCGCGGACGCCGAGCATATGCGCGGCCACCTGCCACGAGTGCAGGAAGCCCTCCGACTCGTTGGCCGGAATCGGCACCTTCCACGCGGTGAGATGCCGCATGACCGTGGTCGGCAGACTGTGCCAGGTCACCATGATGTCGTTCTGACTGATCGGGATGCCCTCTTCGGCGACCCGGGTCCAGTGCGGCGACTGCGGCAGCAGGTGACGCACGGCGGCGTGGACCAGCCGGGTCTTGACACAGGTGACGACCATTTCCCCGTCGGGCCCATAGGCATTGGCCGCACCGATGTCGTAGCCGAGTTTGGCGGTCTTGGAGATGCGGTCCTTCATGTCCGCGCCGCCCTTGGAGTAGTAGACCGACCGCGCCTCCTTGGGGATCACCGTGCTCATCATGCCGCTGGCGAGGCCGTACAGCACACCGAGGTAGAGACCGCGTTTCTCGTTGAACGCGATCGCGGACCCCAGTTTGCCCTGGTCGGTCCACGACGGGAGTTGGCGGGCGTACTCCATGAAATCCCGCAGCTCGGTGGGCAATCCGGCGGGCAGCGGCTGGCCGTTACGGGTCCAGGTCCGCAGGAGATTGTTGATATCGGCGACATTGTGATTGTCGAGCAGGTTGGCGACGACGGGGTCGGCCTCCTCGTCCCACACACCCAGCGGGTCGGCGCCCTCCCCCGCGCCCGCGACCGAACCCTGCGGTGACCACGTCCACGGCTCCGCGCGCGCGGGCGTGACGAGGGCCAACGCACCCATCGCGCCGAGCGCGGCCCCGCCGATCTTGAAGGCATTGCGCCTGTTCAATTCGTCCATCGTTCGAACACTCCTCATTGAGCAACATCTCTTCGCACGACAGAGCCCTGATACTCGGCCGCACTGTGAGAACTATCAGTAACTTAACAGAGTCTCTGAGACAGCGCGCGGTATCCGAGTAAATTTTTCCCGCTCCGTCATCGAGACGATCGAGCGGCGGTGGGACGCTGCGCTCCGATAGATCAAAGAGCCTGCTGATCAGCTGTTTCAATCAACAGGCGGGGGCGCGGGCGGCAGTGCCACCGATGCCGGGACTCGACATATCCCCGGCGCCGAAGCTATCACCATACGAAAGAATCAGTGATCACTTATGAGCTCCGGTGGCGTCGCTGTACCGGACAGCTGCGCCATCTCCAGTTCGATCGCCGCGGCAGGCTCGGACAGTCCCACCCCGCGAAGGTCCGCGACGCGCCGGAGCACCGCCGCTGCGCCGTATTCGCGAACGATGTCCGCGAGGCCGATCCGATGCGGTCCGCGACGGGCCGTCGACTTTTCCATCGAACCTCCTGACGCCGTACGCGGTTCACACGGTCGAGTCCGCACACGGGGACGAACCGTGCACGCGGCTCTCCCTTTTGCCGGTCGACCCGAAGCGCCGAGCCGGATCCGGTAGCTATATGTTACTCAAAATTCCAGCAATGGAAACGGGTGGACGGGAACATGCCACCGAGGTCGCACGGTCGGCGACAGGCAAGAAGGAGGGGATACGCGTGGTGCGATGCGTGCGTCGCGCACGACGTCACGAAAAGTCGATCCGAGTTCCCGTCCGTCCGGTAAGTTATCAGCTGTTCCAGGTTTGTTCGGGCACGATATCCACCCTGCTCCGCCCGAGTTCGCGGTGCTCGGGCCCGGCACCAGTACACGAAACGGCAACCCATGAGCATCGAAGAAGCCCGCCGAATCACGACGGGCACCCAGGTCAACGAGATCATCAACTACTTCGGCAAATGCCTACGGTGCGGATATCCCGCCACGGCGTCGATCCACGTCACCACCTACAGCGACGGCACCGAATCGACCCGGGCACTGGCGACATGCGCGTCGCCCTGCGGCTGGACCGGCCCCGCGTCCCCGACCACCATGAGCGGACAGCCGCCGGTCATCGGGAGGCGACGCGATACCGCGTGACCTCGAGCGGAGAATCGCGGCGATTTCGTCCCTCGGTACACGGGCGACGCATACCGTGGCAGGTGTGTGCGGCAGTGGTGAGGCGAGATGAGTCGCCCCCGCGTGGTGATCGCCGGGCTCGGCGACACCGGCGTCCTGACCGCGATCCGAGCGGCGGCTCATGCCGACGTCGTGGGTATTTCGGACAAACCCGCGCTCGTCAGCGGTCAGGAATTGGGTGTGCGGCTCAGCAGGCCCGAGGTCTGGGCGCGCGACTATTGGATTCCGTTCGACAGGTTCCGCGGTCTCGATCGCGTGCAGACGATCCACGCCACCCTCACCGGAGTCGACCTCGCCGCGCGAAAGGTGTTCCTGCGCGGTGACGCGGCGGGCACGATCGCGCAGCCCTATGACGCGCTGGTCATCGCGACCGGTGTGTCCAACGGATTCTGGCGCAGACCGGGTGTGCGGACCGCCGAGCAGATCGGCGCCGAACTCCGCGACGCCAACGACCGTCTGCGTGGCGCGTCGTCGGTACTGGTGATCGGCGGCGGAGCCGCGGCGGTGAGCAGTGCGGCCAATCTGGCGCGTGCCTGGCCGGACAAGCGAGTCGACCTGTACTTTCCGGGTGAGCGGGCGCTGCTCGGACATCACCCTCGAATCTGGCGCCGGATCCTGCGGCGTCTCGACGAATTCGGCGTGGGCGTCCACCCGGGACACCGTGCGTTGATTCCCGACGGTTTCGCCTGCGACGAGATCACCGCCGAACCGGTCGAATGGTCGACCGGCCAACCGGCCACGACCGCCGACGCCGTCGTGTGGGCGACCGGCCGTGTACGCCCCAATACGAACTGGCTGCCCACCGAACTGCTCGACGACCACGGTTTCGTCCGGGTCACCCCCGAACTGTGCCTCCCCGACCATCCCGAGGTCTTCGCGATCGGCGACGTCGCCGCCACCGACCCGCTGCGGACCTCCGCGCGCAACAGGGCCGACACCCTGCTCGCGCACAATCTCCGAGCACTCTTCGAGAATCGCGCGCCGCGCGGATATCGCCCGCCGCAACGGAAGTGGGGCTCGGTCCTGGGCGCGCAACCGGACGGGCTGGAAGTCTTCACACCCGGCGGCCGGGCCTTCCGATTCCCCGCGTGGTCGATCGACCGAGTGCTGATGCCGTGGATCGTCCGCCGCGGCATCTATCGGGGCGTCCGCCGCAACGACCCGTTCGGCTGACCCTCGGGACACCATCGCGGTCGCCGGCAGATCCTGTCGGTCCCGCCTGTCATCCTGGGATCCAACGGTCGACGACACGGGAGGCGACGGTGAGCGAAGACGCATTCGACACGGGCGAATTGATGCCGGTGCGGATCGCGGCATCTCCGATCCTGACCGGATTCACCGCCTCCCTCGCCAGCCGGGACGACCTCGGTCGCGAGGACCGCGGAACGTACGGCGATCGCGCCGGTCACTTCCTCGCCTGGCTACGCGACACCGGCGGATACGACGACGCGCTGCACTCCCCGCTCGGCCGGGACCGCGCCGTCGACGCCTATCTCACCACCGCCGTGCACGATCACGGTATCGCCGCCCGCACCGTCGCCACCGCGTTCACCGTCCTGACCGCGTTCTACCGGTGGCTCGGACTCGGCACGCCTGCCACGCCCCGCGCGATACTCGACCCACTCGCCCCGAACACGCTGTCCCCCATCGACCAGCGGGCGGTACTGCGGGTCGCGGCCGCGCGCGGGCCGCGAACCTTCGCCATGATCGCCCTCGGACTCGATGTCGGACCACGCAAGACCGAACTCGCCGCCCTCGATCTGACCGGGCTCGATCTGGCCCGCTGGCCCGGCACCGTCACCCTCACCGATTCCACCGGCGCGACCAGACGGATGCCGATCCAACCCGGCACCCGCGCCGCGATGACCGCCTGGCTCAGTGAACGCCACCGCCTGCTACGCGGCCATCCCGAACAGCGTGCGGTATTCCTCGCCGAACACGCACCCCACCACCGATTGGCCATCCGCACCGTAGACGACGCGATCCGTGCCGTCGGCGTCGACGCGGGGATCGATATCTCGCCCGCCACGCTGCGCGCGACCGTGGAACAGCGACTACGCGGCCAGGGGCTGCCGCTCGCCACCATCGCCACGCGCCTGGGTCATCACAGGTCCGAGCCGTGGCGCGACCACCCCGCCGCGAGGCCGCGTCTGCGGACCCGACTCCCCGATCACGAACAGCTCGACCTCTTCGGCGACCCCGATCCGTGACCGGTCGACCTCCGTGGTCAGGACCGGGTGATCGAGTCGCGCAGGATCGCCGGATCGACGAACGAGTGATCGCGCGGGATCACCGTGTGGTACGGCGCAACTCCGTCGTGGTCTTCTTCCGCTTCGGCGAGCTGATCGACCATTTCGAAGAACAGCGCCTCGGCGGGACGCAGACCATCGATCGTCGCTTTCAGATCGGCGTCGGCGGTGAAACGCGCGCCCTCACCCCCGATGGTCAGCACCGAGAGCCACCCCTCCCCTCGCGCATCGGGCAACGTGGCACCGGTTTCCGCCCAGAACAACGCCGTGTCCGGCGCGGGATCGGATTTGAACCGCGCGGTGGCCGCGAGCATACGCAGTGCCGTGAGTACGAAGGATTCGAGGAATCCGAGGCACATCGAATAGATTTCCAGCGCGTCGTCACGATGGACGACGACACACGTGGTGACGCCACCGTCACATGCGTCCTCGACGTGATCGGCGAAGAACTCCCGTGGTGACAGCCCGATTTCGGCCCGTGACCAATCCGCTCGCTCCCCGTCCCAGAACCAGCCGTCGAACACGGTCTCCTGATCGGCGATGACAGCCGGATCGGTGACCGGGGTGTCGAGCCAGCGCTCGAATCCCTCCCGGCTCATGGGGATTCGGGCCGCCACCAAAAAGCTGTCCGACACGACACGACTCCTGTCTTCCGCCGCGACCACCTCTGCCGCGATGCCGGAATACTAGGACCGTCGCAGGGGCCACGCTCGTGCGTCTCCGGCTCGGATCCTTCGAGTTCCCGGGAGTGGGCGCACCTGTGCGCGGTATGCACCGAGGCACACCGCGCACCGCGACATCGGATCCGACGGCACCGCTCGCGACTCGGAACGACGAAATCCCCGCCGCGCCCGAGCGTGACAGCGAGGCGGTCAACCTACCCGTGCCGCCTCGCGAGCCAGGATCCGAGCCCGCTGCTCCTCGAACTTGGCCACATCGCGGGTCAGTTTCTCGATATACACGCCGAGTTCGTCGCGGGCGCGTTCGCCGCGCGCGGTGAAGTCGGTGCGTTTGAAGACATTCCAGATCCGCAGTACCGGCAACAGGACCTCGTCGAGATGCTGACGCAGATCGTAGATTCCGTGTTTGACCATCAGCACACCGTTGCGACGCCAGTTGGGCATACCCGTGCCCGGCATGGCGAAGGTCTTCGCGATCCTGGTCACCGATTCCATCGACTGATCGGGTGCGATGTCGAACGCCGCGCCCGCGACGTTGCGGTAGAACATCATGTGCAGGTTCTCGTCGGCCGCGATGCGCTGCAACATACGTTCGGCGATCGGATCGTCACAGACGGTTCCGGTGCTGCGATGACTGACCCTGGTCGCCAATTCCTGAAAGGTCACGTAGGCGACCTGGTCGAGCACACCGCCGAAACCGGCGGGCGCGTGCACACCGCGTGTCATGTGCACCATCCGGTCGTTCTCCAGCGCGACGGGGTCGACCGCGCGGGTGCACACCAGATAATCACGCATGGCGATGGAGTGGCGGTTCTCCTCGGCGGTCCAGCGCCCGACCCAGGTGCCCCACGCGCCGTCTCGGGAGAAGTTCTCGGCGATCACCCGGTGATAGGACGGCAGATTGTCCTCGGTGAGCAGATTCGTGATCATCGCGACCTTGGCGACCTCCGACAGGCGCGACTGGTCGGGGTCCCAATCCCGCCCGCCCATCGCCGCGAAATTGCGGCCTTCGTCCCACGGGACGTAGTCGTGCGGACACCAGTCCTTGGCCGTGGCCAGATGTCGGTCGATATTCTCCGCGACGACCGGCTCCAATTCCGCGAGGAGGTCGAGTTGCGTCAAGTCCTTTGTCATGCAGCGCCTTTCGATTCGGTGGAGAAAACCACGGAACGTACCGCTGTTCACGCATAACTGACTGTGCGGCCTCGCCGCCCCCACACCATAGACGAACCGCATGGGTTCGGCGCGTACCGTCGACCTGCTGCTCTGTTCCGGGAATCGCCCCGTCCCGCGATCGACGGACGGCAGCTATTCCGAGTGAACGAACGAAGGCTGTTCCGGAACACCGCCGCCGTCACGCGAGGTTTCGGCAGCGATGTTGCGGCGGTGCTGGATTCGATTCAGACGCGCACGAGCGCCATATCCCACTGGCCGTGCGGATCCTCCCAGACGGTGACGACCTCGCCGTACGCGATCGGGTTGCTCCCCGGGGCGTCGTCGCGGTCCAGGTCGGCCTCCTCCTCGAGGCGTGCGGCCACCTCCAGGGCGTTGTCCAGGGTGCCATCGGTGACGATGTTGAGGTAGCCGACACGCCAGCCTCGCGGCGGTGTGCCCAGTTCGCGGCCGAGGACGTATTCGTCGTTCTCGACGATGTAGAAGGATTTGCTTCCGTCGATACGGAGTTCACTCTCGTACATCGTCAGGTCGTCGCGTTCGACCGTGCGCGCGCCGTTGAGGACATCGGAATCCAGCCATTCGTCGAGCCGATCGAGACCGACCTCGTAGAACCAATTGCCCCAGGCGTAGAGGGCGTATCTGTCTGCTTGCGTCACGACGGAGATAGTACGGTCACCGTACGACATCCCGGCGACGGGATCGTGGCACAATGCCACCGTCGCAGGATATTTCGCGCGCCATTCAGCTGCCGGAGCCCGAGACCGCGCGCCCCGGATCGCGGTGTCCGGCCGACCGGATCACGACGCGGCCGACCGTCACGCTGCCGGCGCCGGAACCGGCAGGTGCGGGACCGCGGCACGTGGGTCGAATCCCCCGAACACGAGTCCGATGACGAAACCCGCCGCCTCCTCGAGTTGTCTGGCGCGATCGAGTCCGCCCAGTACGGCAGGATCCGCGCCCGCGTCGCGAATCAGCGTCGCGGTGACGCGCAGCGCGTCGGGATCATCGCCGCAGAGCGGCACGGTGGCCCGGACGGCCGCCGGCTCGCTCCAGTGCGCGGCGGGGAACATGTGGAACGCCTTGACGACGTGGGCGTCGGGGGCGAGGCCCGCGATGTGCTGTGCGGCCGATGTGCCGGTCGGCAGCCGGTGCAGGCCGATGCCGTGCTCGACCGCGTTGGTCGGGTCGATCAACGTCGTACCGAACAGTGTCCCAGCGGATTCCGCGACACGCAGTATCTCGTCGACGCCGTCGAAGGCCACCGCCAGCAGTACCGCGTCCGCCCCGTCGACCGCTTCGCGCACCGTGGCCGCTCGCACACCGCGACCGAGTTCGCCGGCCAGCGCGCGGACCTTGTCCGGCGAACGTCCCGCCACCGCGATGTCGTGGCCCGCCGCTGCCCAGCGCCCGCCCAGCGCCGCCGCCATCATTCCCGTACCCAGAATCCCGATTCGCATCGTGGTTGCTCCCTGTCGTCTGTCCCGGACCGGGTTTACGGTAGGCGGACCGATTCGCACCGATCGGTGCGAAACAGACGGGTGATCATGGGGCGATGAGCGAATTCGGACGCGGTGACGAAGTGGGCGATCACCGGCATGAACTGGTCGCCGACTGCCGGTTGCGCGCGGCCACGGACCTGTTCGCGCACACCTGGGATCCGGTGGTGCTCGCCGCGTTGTACGAGGGGCCGCGCCGTCGAGGCGACCTGCGCTCCGACATCGGCGGAATCAGCGACAAGGCGTTGAGCGAGGCCCTTCGCCGCCTACTCGGCCACGGCCTGATCGAGCGCTCGGGCTACCGGCAGGCCCCGCCCCGTGTCGAATACGCGCTCACGGAACTGGGTGCGAGCCTGGTCGACGGGCCGATGAGAGCGCTCGGCGCGTGGATCGACGATCACGGCGACGAACTCCTCGCCGCCCAGGACGACGCTCCCCGACGACTCCGCGGTTCGGGCGGCCGGGCATCGGCGTGACATCGTCTCACCACCGGCCACTACCGGAGGCTGTGAATTCGCCCGTGTGCCTGAACATTTCGTCGCGAGTCTTGCATCGCTGCCTTCGCGCCCACCATCGCGCGTGACCGTCCCGCGGGGCGGCGGGCCGGTTCCGCCGGTGACGATCGTCATCGATTTCCGGACGGTGATAACCTCGACCGCACCGGTCGCCCGATGTCCATAACTCGCCGATACCGACGCGGGGACGCAGGTAGAGGGTAAAAATTGGCCTGACCCAAACCCTCTGGGAGCCACCGGGAATATGTCAGAGTTGCCCGATTATGACCGATGCGTTCCGTTCGGCTGCAGCTGGGGCCGATTCTCTGATCTCCACCACTACCGGTCGTCGCGGCTTCCTGGCACTCGCCGGAGCCGTCGGCGGCTTGCTGCTCGTTGGCTGCAGCGCCGACGGCAACTCCGCCGTGAACACGACGAGCGGGGGCACCCCCGTCAGGGGCGGCACCCTGAAGTTCGCCTGGCTCGGCGCGCCCGAGTCCATCGACCCCCAGGTCAACAGCAGCTTCGCCGGTGCGAACTTCTCCAACAACATCGTGGACCGGCTCCTGTTCCAGGACCGCGACACCGGTGCGCTGAGCCCGTGGCTGGCCACCAAGTGGGAGTACAACGACACCATCACCGAATACACCTTCACCCTGCGTGAGGATGTGACCTTCAGCGACGGAACGAAATTCAACGCGACCTCGGTCAAGAACAATCTCGACCAGTTCTACTTCGGCGACGAGGCGCTGAGCATCAAACCCAACGGCAAGAGCTATCTGGGCCCCTACAAGGAAACCCAGGTCGTCAGCGAGTTCGTCGTCAAGGTGTTGTTCAACGCGCCCAACGCGAGTTTCCTCCAGCTCACCGCCCACAGCGGAACGGGCAATATCAGCTTCCTGGCCGACCGCACCCTGAAATCCTCCGCCAAGGATCGGCTGAATCCGGCCAATGTGATCGGCACCGGGCCTTTCGTCGTCACCGAGTACGTCCCGAAGGAACGCACCGTCATCGTCCGGCGCGAGGACTACAAGTGGTCCCCGCCCGCGCTGAAGCACGAGGGACCGGCCTACCTGGACAGGATCGAATTCATCACGATCCCCGAGGCGAGTGTGCGCGTCGGGGCACTCCAGTCCGGAGACGTCCCCGCCTCGTTCGACATCCTGCCCACCGACGAGAAGGTCGTCACCGCACAGGGTTTCGAACTCACCTCGAGGACGGTCCCCGGCTTCACGCTGGGCTGGCAGTTCAACCTCAGCCTGGCGCCGACCGACGATATCAACGTCCGGCGCGCGATCGTGGCGGCCACCAACCGGGCCGGATACAAGAAGTCGCTGCTCTCGCCGTCGGAGGGCGAAGCCCATTCGGTTCTCACCGACAAAGTGCCCGGATTCGTCGACTACAGCCAGGGCGCGCTGAAATACGACCCGGAGCGGGCCAAGAAACTGCTGGACGACGCGGGGTGGAAACCGGGCGCCGACGGGATTCGCGAGAAGAACGGCGTCAAACTGAAACTCAAAGGCACCGGCAATATCCTGGTGCCCGACGCGCGGGTGACCTACGAGGCGACCCAGGCCGCGCTGAAGGCCATCGGCATCGACGTCGAGATCGTCTTCGACTCGCAGAACATCCCGGCCAAACAGATCACCGCCGAATTCCACCTGGCGAATATCAATCGGGCCCGTAACGACGTGGCGGTGCTCAACACCCAGTTGAATCCCGATCGGGGCAACGGCTCGGTCATCCCGGAGAACCACCCGGACCGCGCGCGGATCGTGAAGACCTTCAACGCGCTCGACACCGCCATCGGCGCGGCGCAGATTCCGCTGGCCAAGGCCGTGCAGGATCTCATCCACGAGGAATTCGTTCTGGTCAACCCGCAGTTCCAGACCTCGCAGGTCGCCGCGACCAAGGGTGTGGGAAATATCTATCTCGACGGTTCGGGCCGACTGCTGTTCGTCGACTCCTGGGTGAGCGGAAAGTGACGTGCTGCGCTACGCCTCGCTGAAACTCGGCCGCGCGCTGATCGTGGTGTGGGGGGCCTTCACGGCCTCCTTCATCCTGCTCTATCTCCTGCCGACGAGCCCGATCGAATTGCTGTTCCCGCCGGATGAGCGCGCCACCATCGATCCGCAGGCGTTCGCGCAGATGGAGCGCGCCTACGGTTTCGACGAGCCGGAATGGCGACAGTATCTCGACCGTCTACTGGCGGCGCTGCGCGGCGATTTCGGGACGTCGGTGAGCACCGATCAACCGGTCGTCGACGCGATCGGTGACGCACTGCCCAAAACCGTCGTCCTCGCGGCGGCCGCGCTGGTGGTGGCGGTGTTGTTCGCACTCGCCGTCGCCTGGGTCGCCACCTATCTCAGGTCGGCGTGGCTGCGGAACCTGATCGCCAGCGTCCCGCCGCTGCTGGTGTCGTTCCCCAGCTTCCTGCTCGGGCTGATCATCATCAAGGTCTTCTCCTTCCAGCTCGGCTGGTTCCCGCCCATCAGCAGCCAGGGCTGGAAGGGTTTGGTGCTTCCCGCGGTGGCACTGGCGATTCCGGTCTCCGGACCGATCGCCCAGCTGCTGCTGCGCAACTTCCACACCGAATACGCCTCGCCCTATGTCCTGACCGCCTACAGCAAGGGCCTGCGCAAAGGCACCGTGATCAACACCGAGGTGCTGCGCAACGCGAGCCTGCCCGCACTGACCCAGGGCGGCATCATCGTCGGCGAACTGCTCGCGGGCGCAGTGATCACCGAGACGATCTTCTCCCGCGCCGGCATCGGCAGGCTGACCGAACAAGCCGTTCGGGCACAGGACGTTCCGGTCGTCCAGGGCATCGTCATGTTCGTCGCGCTCTGCTTCGTGACGGTGAATTTCCTCGTCGACATCTCCTATCCGTTGATCGACCCGCGGCTGCGAGCGGTGCCCGAGAGGGGCGTGACCACGTGACCATCAGTCTCGAGAAACCGACGCGGGCCGATCGGCAACCGACCGAGCCCGACACCGGACCCACCGTCGAGGTCTCCGCGCCCGCCGAACCGCCGCGGCGTCGGTTCGGGGTAATGCACCCCGTCCTGGCCCAGCCCGGCCTGACGCTGGCCGTCGTCGTGGTGCTCGCCACCCTGGCCTTCTGTGTCGTACCGGGTGTTCTCACCTGGAACGATCCGTACCTCCCCGACACCGATGTCATCCTCGTCGGGCCCAGTGTCGAGCATCCGTTCGGCACCGACCGACTCGGTCGTGACATCTACACGCGCACGGTGTACGGCACCGTCATCACGATGTCGGCCACACTGCTCGCGGTATCCATCGCGTTCTTCATCGGGACGGCGTTGGGGCTGGTCGCGGGTTATGTGCGCGGGATCATCGATCCGATCGTGATGCGCGTGGTCGACGTGCTGCTCTCGGTGCCCGGCCTGCTGCTGACGATGGTCGTGGTGGCCGCTCTCGGCTACGGCACCACCAATGTCGCTGTCGCGGTCGGCATCTCGTCGGTGGCGAATTTCGCCCGGGTGATGCGGGCCGAAGTTCTCAAGGTGACCCAGGCGGAGTTCGTCGAGGCCGCGGCCAGTATCGGCACGCCCCGACTCGCCATTCTGCTGCGTCATGTGCTGCCGAATTCGCTCAGTTCGGTGGTCGCGCTGATTCCCCTGCAATTCGGTTCGGCGATTCTCGCGATCGCGGCACTGGGCTTCCTCGGATTCGGCGCGCCACCACCGGAACCCGAATGGGGTCTGCTCGTCGCCGAGGGGCGTGACCTGCTCGCCGTCGCGCCGTGGATCTCGCTGTTCCCCGGCGCGGTCATCCTGCTCGCGGTACTCGCCAGCAATCGGATCAGCCGTGCCTTGCAGCCGGACAGGGAGTCCTGATGTCGCTACTGTCCTTCACCGATGTGGAGATCTGGTACAAACGCCGCGGTGAGCAGCCCCACCGCGCGGTCGCGGGTATCTCGCTGACCGTCGAACCGGGCGAACTGGTCACCATTGTCGGCGAATCCGGTTCGGGTAAGTCGACATTGATCCGTTCGGCGATCGGCCTACTGCCCGCCACCTGCCGGATCAGCGGACAGATCCGTCTCGCGAGCGCCGATGTCGCGGGCTGGTCGCACAACAGGTTCGCGCGCTATCGGGGCAGCTATGTCGGCTACATCCCGCAGGATCCCGGCGTCTCGCTGAATCCGGTCAAACCCATCGGCCGCCAGATCGAGGACGCGCTGCGCAACCGGCTGCGCGGACGTCGGTTCCTGCCTTTCGGCAACGGAGCCCACAACCAGCGCATCCGCTCCGAGGCCTTCCGTTTCCTCGAACTGGCCGGACTCGCCGCGCCCGAGGAGATCTACGCCAAGTACCCGCACGAACTCTCCGGCGGGATGAAGCAGCGGGTGCTGATCGCGATCGCGCTGTCCGGTGAGCCGAAACTGCTGCTCGCCGACGAGCCGACGAGCGCGCTCGACGTCACGGTGCAGAAGCAGATCCTCGACCACCTGGATTTCCTGCGCGCGGAACTCGGTATCGGAATCCTGCTGGTGACCCACGACCTCGGTGTCGCTCTCGACCGCGCCGATCGCATCGTCGTGATGCGCGACGGGTCCACCGTGGAGGAGGGCACCGGCGGTGAGATCCTGCGCGACGCACGCCACGACTACACCCGTCGGCTGCTGGACGCGGCCCCCGGGCTGCACACCGGACGGCTGACACCGCGCCCGATCGATCTCGACACGGCGCGCCTCGCACGGGCCGCGACCGGCGAGCACGTGCGCGGCACCGCCGAGTACGCCATCGAGGTCACCGATATCTCGAAGGCCTTCACCACCCACCGCGGCGGCGTGGAGCGGTCGGTCCGGGCCGCCGACAAGGTGTCGTTCCGCGTCGCTTCCGGCACCACCCACGCGTTGGTCGGCGAGTCCGGCGCGGGCAAGTCGACCATCGCCCGCATCGTCGGCGGGCTGGCCGCGGCCGACAGCGGACAGGTGCGCCTGCTCGGTCAGACCGAGCAGTGGAGCCGCAAACGGCTCAGCCGCAGCCTGCAATTCGTCTACCAGAATCCGTATTCGTCGCTGAACCCGCGCTTCGACGTGGCCGATCTGGTAACCGAGCCGATCCGGGTGCACCGCAAGGACATCGGGCGGCGCGAGCGGCGCGAGATCGCGCTGGAACTGCTCGACGGCGTGCGACTGCCGCGCCGACACGCCGAGCGCAAGGCCGGTGAACTCTCCGGCGGGCAGGCCCAGCGGGTCGCGATCGCGCGGGCCCTGTCACTCGAACCGGAGATCGTCATCCTGGACGAGGCGGTCTCGGCCCTCGACGTCTCGGTCCAGGCCGAGATCCTGCAATTGCTCGCCGACCTCCAGGCGGCCTATTCGCTGACCTATCTGTTCATCACCCACGACCTCGGCGTCGTGAAACTGTTCGCCGACACGGTGTCGGTGCTCAGGGGCGGGCAAGTGGTGGAGTCGGGGACCGCCGAGCAGGTCCTCGGTGATCCGCGGGTGGACTACACCAGGCGCCTGATCGAATCGGTCCCCGGCTCTCACCTGACGGTCTGAGCCCGGACGATCACCCTCACGATACGGAGTAGTCGCTGTGACAACACATCTGAGCCATCCCGTGACCGCGACGCGCACCGATCGTGTGCCGCCCGCGCTCGATTCCGACGAACTCGCGGCGGTGATCGAGGAGATCGCCGTCGACGCCGCGCGCAGGCGAGCAGAGGGCGGCGGACGCCCGGAGCGGGCGCTCCAGCTGGCCAGGGAACATCTGCTCGGCGCGGTGCGCGTACCGAAGGAGGCGGGCGGGGCCGGGTACAGCCTGCGCGATTTCTTCGTGCTCGCCATCCGCCTGGCCGAAGCCGATCCCGATGTGCCCCATATCCTTCGGGGACACTGGGGCACCACCGAGGAGGCCTTGCGGACACGCGATACCGATCGCGGCGCCTGGCTGCTGCGATCGATTCTCGACGGCAAGATCTTCGCGGGCGCGCAATCGGAGCTATCGGGTCAGCCCGGCGTCTACACCTACGACACCACGCTCACCGCCGACGGCGCGAATTTCCGGCTCAACGGCCGAAAGTTCTACAGCACCGGCAGCTCCTACGCCGACTATCTGCGGATCTCGGCGAACAACGAAGCGGGCCAACAGATCAGCGCGACGGTACCGGCCGATCGTGACGGTGTGATCCATGTCGACGACTGGGACGGCGTCGGTCAGCGCGAGACCGGCAGCGGCACCACGATATTGGAGAATGTGCTCGTCCATCCCGAGGAGATCGGCGAATTCCGGCGCACACCGGTGTCGGGCAAGCCGAGGGCGCCGCAGGCGCACCTGCTGATGCACGCGATCGGCGCGGGCGTGCTGCGCGCGCTGACCGCCGAGACCGCGACGCTGTTGCGCACCCGCACACGGTCGTATTCGTGGGGCAATACCGAACTGGCGCGCGAGGATCCACAGTTGCTCGCGGTCGTCGGGTCGCTGTCGAGCACCACCTTCGTGGTCGAGGCCGCCGTACTCGCGGCCGCCGACGCGCTCGACACGGCGACACTTCATCTCTGGGAGCACGGGGTGGCCGACGACGCGCTGGAATTCGCGGCGTCCTTCCAGACCTCACAGGTCAAGGTGGCCGTCGAACAGATCGCGCTGCGGGCGGCCTCGGAGGCATTCGACGCGGGCGGTGCGTCGTGGACGCGCCAGTCGGTGCACCTGGACCGGCACTGGCGCAATCTGCGGACGCTGTTCTCCCACAATCCCACGGTCTACAAGGCCCGTGTCGTCGGCGACGTCGTCGTCAACGACGCGGATCTCCCGAGCGTCGGATTCTTCTGACGCTCGGGAGGTTTCGCCCCACCGGGGGTGCCGTCAGCCTCGGACGTACGGCACCCCGAACCGCTCGCGCAGCGTGTTCTCGCCGTATTCGCGACGGAAGATCCCCTTCTTCTGCAACAGCGGGACCACGTGCTCGACGAACAGTTCGAGACCGCCCGGCAGCGTGTCGAATTGGATGACGAAGCCGTCGGCCGCGCCGGTCCGGAACCAGTTCTCCAGGTCGTCGGCGACCTGTTCGGCGCTACCGACCAGATTGCGGTGCCCCTGGCGGCCGTCGGCGGCGAGTTCGCGGACGGTGCGGTGCCGGTTGCGCTCCAGGTACAGCCTGGTGGCGGTGTCGAAGCCGACCGAACTGTAGGTGCCACCGGTCGGTTGGAGCAGTTCCAGCGGGAAGGGCCGATCCGGGTCGAGTGCGCCGGGGTCGACGCCGACCCATTTGGCGAACTTCTCCAACTGCCCGCCGACCGGTCCGACGATCTCGTCGTGTTCGGCGATGCGGCGACGCGCTTCTTCCTCGGTCGAGCCGATGACGGGGTTGATCCCCGGCATGATCGCGATCCTGTCGGGTGAGCGACCGTAGCGGGCGACGGCGGCCTTGAGTTTCGCGTAGTACTCGCGGGCGGGCTCGATGTAGAGCGCGGAGGTGAAGACCGCGTCGGCGAACCGCGCCGCCAGGTCGAGGCCGCCTTCCGAGCCGCCGGCCTGGGTGATCAGCGGACGTCCCTGCGGCGACGGCGGGAGTTGCAGTGGTCCGGCGACCGAGAAATGTTCTCCGACATAGTCGATCGGCTTGATCAGGTCACGGTCGACCGCGATTCCGGTCGCGGGATCGAGGACGAGCGCGCCCGGCTGCCAGCTGTCCCAGAGCGCGGTCACGATCTCGACCGCTTCCAGCGCGCGCCCGTACCTCGTCTCGCGGTCGGGCAGGTCGCTGAAGCCGTAGTTCAGACCTTCCGGCTTGTTGCGGCTGGTCACGACATTCCAGCCGATCCGTCCGGCGGAGAGGTGATCGAGCGAGGCGAAGGCCCGCGCGATGCCGTACGGGTGGTGGAAGGTGGTCGAGTACGAGCCGACGAGTCCGATCCGGGAGGTCGCCGCGGCCATCGCCGACAGCGTCACGATCGGGTCGAGGCCCGAATTCGGGTAGCCGTCCGGATGGAGGAACGAGTTGTCGGCCATGAACGCGGTGTCGAAGAGTCCCGCCTCGGCGATCCTGGCGACGTTCGCGTAGTGGGCCGGATCGAAGAAGGCACGCCGATTGGCCTCGGGCAGCCGCCATGCGGCCGGATGCGCGCCGGAGGCGATCACATTGACATTGAGATGCAGTGTTCGTTCGGACATGGTGATCGACCTCAGTTGACGTATTGCTCGAAGCGGGCGGCACGGACTCTCGGAGAGAGCCCGCGGACCTGGAGGAACAGCGCGGCGCGGGCACGCACCTGCGCGATGTTGTCGGTCAGCAGCCCCTGTCCTCCGCTGGCGACCAGACCGGCGGCGGTCGCGCGCACCGCGAGCGCGTCCAGCTGGGCGCGCCACTGCGGTTCGGGTCGAGGGGTGCTGGCGGCGTGCTCGAGTTCTTCGCGCAGCCGGATCAGCGACGGGTCGCCGGGATGTGCGGTGAGCGCGTCGATCAGAGCGGCCCTGGCCAGCCCGATCGCGCCGATCGACGGCAGCTGCGGGTCCTTCTCGCCCACGGGCTTTCCGCGTTCGTTCGGGTGCACGGAGCCGTCGAGCGCGTTCCACGCCGCGATATCGACCACCTCGGTGACGTATTCGTCCGGGAGGAGGTAGTCGCGCAGTGTCAGGGTGACGGTGCGTGAGCCCTGGACCGCGGCCAAACGCAATGGCACGGCCTCGACTCCGGGCGCGGTCAGGTCGCCGACGCCGAAGACATAGGTGGAGTTCTGTTCGTCGACCGCGCCCAGCCAGGCGGTGTCGACGAACCCCCAGCCGGACAGCCAGCGCACGACACCGTCGATGCGGTATCCGCCGGGCACCCTCCTCGCGATCGTGCTCGGCCGGTGCGGCCACTGGCGGATCTGAGCGAATCCGGCGCCGCCTATCCGTTCGCCCGCGGCGAGTTTCGGCAACAACGCCAGCGCCTGCGGCGACGTCGATTTCAATATCTGGCCGACCGGTCCGCCGTGCTGGGTCAGCGCGAGGGCCGTCGACGGATCGGCGCCGAACAACAGGTCGTCCGCGGCGTTCTTGACCGCGGCGGGAATTCGCGTTCCGCCGTGTTCCTGCGGCACCGACCAGGCGAAATAGCCGATCTCGCGCAGCGCGTCGAGGTGGGAACGCGGGACTTCGGTGGCGTCGACCTCCACCGCGCGCGGCGCGATGACCGCGCCGACCAGTTCGGCGAATTCCCGGTAGGCGGGGTGTTCGGTCGGCGCCGTGACCTGATCGACGCTCATGGCGTCTGCTCTCGGAGGTCGGTCACGGCTCCCCTTTCGGGCGAACGAGCGCCTCCGGCCCCGACATGTCGTCGGTGCGAGCGCTGCGATGGATCGAATGCGACGGCAGCACCGAACGGGCTGCCGATATCGCGCCTGCAAATGTAGAGCGGCGCGGGCATTCCGGCACGGTTTATTCTCTCCGCAAATTTAAAGCTCATCGCAGCCACGTCATCGACTTACGATCGGCGAATCCGCTCGAAGTTTGGTTGGAGTCATGGTCGATATCGTCGAATTGGGCCCGGTGTATGCCGAGGCGACCAGTACCGAGTTCCATCTGGTGAATCGCGCGGGCGGCTGGGGCGCCCGCGATATCGCCGAACGGCTCGCGCACGAGCGCGGACACCGTTACCGCCGCCCGGCCGACGGCGGTGTCACCGAGGCCGAACTGGACCGACTCGTCGCCGAGGCGGACGCGGTGATCCTGTCACCGTCGCTCAACGGCGGTGCGGGCGTGATGCGCCAGCCCGCCGACGGGCCGACGGCCGGTCGTACGATCGGCCACCGGATCCTGGACCGGCTCAGCACGGATCGGCCCGACGTCCATGTGGTGCTGCTGTCGCATTTCCTCACCGGTCACGGTGTGAACCACCGCAATCGCAGGATCCACGCACTCGCGTTGCGCGCGTTGGAGGCCCACCTGCGTGCGGGACGCAACCCGTGGACCGTGCTGCGCGCCACCTGGCTCTCCGCCACCCACGACCCGTCCTATCAGATCCGTTTGACTCAGGACCAGTACGCCGACGGTCTGGTCAGCACCGAATCGCTCGCGCGCGCGGTTATCGCGGCCATCGAGAATCCCGAGGTGTCGGCCGGGCGCACCGCCGCGGTGTTCAATCTCAGCATCCCCGGCGCCGCACCCGCCGACCTCGCGGGCCAATTCGCGGAACTCGTACCCGATTTCGAGGCCCGGTTCGTGCGAGAGCCCGTGGCGGGATGAGCTGTCTACCCGAGGGGCAGCACGAATGGGAGGCGACATTCGGACGCGACGACATCGGCCGTCCGGTGCCGCCGCGCTACCACCACCTGATCCTGGTCGACCTGGTCGAGAATCCCGACGCGGACGCCGCACGGCTGCTGGAATCACGCCTGGCCGAACTGGAGCGGCGTCACACCTACGGTCCGGACGGTCTGTTGACCACGCTGGGCTGGGGCCCCACCTGGTGGGACCAGTACACCGAGCACACCGCCCTGATCGGCGTCCCGTCGAAGATGTCGCGGTGGGAGGATCCCGTTCTGGAGACGCCACACGCGATCTTCCACCTCGCCACCGATCACCCCGAGATTCTCGAGTCGGCCGGTGATGTCCTGTTCGGCGACGACGGTGTCGGTCAGCACCTGAAGGTGCGCGAGATCCGCACCGGTTTCGTCGGCGCGGGCCTGGCCAGTGACGCGCTGCCCCATCTCGACATTCCGAGATCGGCGCCCCTGCTGTTCGGTTTCCATTCCGTGCTCCGCGGCAACCAGGCCCCCGAGGAATCGCTCAGGATCCCGTCGGGACCGCTGGCGGGCGGCACCACCCAGCACGTCAGCCGGATCGAACTCGACGTGGACCGGTGGCACGCCAGGAATCGCGACGAACAGGCCGCGTTGCTCTACGCGCCGACGGTGAGCGCGGCGGAGGCGGAGACGCTCAACGACGACGCGCCCAGTGACTACGCGTCCTACGAACAGACCGTGCGCGAACACGGCATCGTCGGCCACGCGCAGGCGGCGGCCCGCGCGCGGGTCGACAACGTGCCGGTGATCAATCGTCGTGATTTCGCCACCGTCGACGACGGCAAACCGGGGACGCATTTCATCTCGTTGCAGCGCGAGTTGCGCGATTTCAACAACACGCGCGCGATCATGAACGCCGCGGACGGCACCGGATACCACCGCTCGGTCGGCGCGCGGCGACGCAACGGCATCAACGCGTTCTTCGATGTCACGCGTCGGGCGACATTCGGGATTCCGCCGCGCGAATCCCGTGCCTACCCGCACCTTCGGAGCTGAATCCATGACCGGAACCACCGACCTCGCGAGCGCGACGGCCCTCGACGAGGACTCGATCGTGGCCTTGCGCGAAATTCTCGACGACCCGTCCCTGCCTGTCGGCACCACCGTCGAAGGCCCCGACGGGCAACGGATCTCGCGGCTTCGGGAAGCACTGGACCACCTGGTGACGGTGCGCGCCGGAGCCGACGTGCTCGAGTCACCCGAAGCGGGCGCACACCTGGTGCGCGCGCTGACCGTCCTGGACACCGATCTCGCCGACGTGCTCGACCGACATGTCGGCGCGGTGCGAGCGCTGTCGGGCGTGGAGGCGGGCCGTGCGCGCAACGCCGTGCTCGGCGATGTCGGACGCGGCGATCTGATCGCCTTCGCTTCCACCGTCCGACACTGGGATTGGGACGAGGCCGCACCGGACTCGGTCCAGCCGTTGCGGCGTGCGCACGGCGAGATCGTCGTCGACGATTTCCCCGGTCTCTACGACACGGTGCTCGCGTGGCATCCCGGCATCGGCGGGCTGGTCGCGATCTCGACCCATCGTCAGGGGTTGAGTTGGGAACCCGCCGACGGTGCGGCCGGATCGGCCCACGCCTGGGTTCTCACCCTCGACGCGGTGACCTTCCACGCCGACGACCTGATCCCGCTCGACCACGATCCGCGCCGAACATCCTGACGCGCGGAATCCGCTTCGACGCAATACCTTCCCGGCGCGACAATCGCTGCCGGGCAGGCCCGTGTACGCCCTGGATCGGTGACCGACGACGGTCGCCGGAGACGGAGGATCTGTGAACGCACCGAGTGACGCGCACACGCTGCGCCCCCTGTGGGAGGGCGGGCCGCCGGTCACCTTCCTCGGTTTCGGCGCGATGGAATTGCGCGGTGGCGCCGATGTGCACCGCCGTCCGCGGCCGTTGGCCAGGGAGGTCGCCCACGAGGCGCTCACCACCGTGCTCGACGAGGGCATCACCTTCATCGACACCTCGATCGACTACGGGCTCTCCGAGGAGATCATCGGCGAAGCCGTTTCCGGCAGGCGTGACGAATTCATCCTGGCGACGAAGGCGGGGTGCCCGCTGGAACACCGTCCCGACGCGCCGCCGGGGCTGCTCCCGCACGATTACAGCCCCGAACACATCCGTCGTGGCGTCGAGCAGAGTCTGACGCGGTTGCGCACCGACCGTGTCGATCTGCTCCAGATCCACGGCAGCCCGTCGCCGGAGGTCCTCGAATCGCACGGCACGCTGGAGACGTTGATCCGGTTGCGGGACGAGGGCAAGGTCAGGGCCATCGGCATCTCGTCGGCGCTCCCGCATCTGCCCGCCCACCTGGCGATCAAGGAACTCCAGACCTACCAGCTCCCGTACTCGCCGTTCGAGCGGGCGCTGGAATCCTTCCTCGACGTCGCCGGAGAGCGTTCGGCGGGCGTGATCGTCCGCGGCGGGGTCGCGCAGGGGTTGAGCAGGCCCAAGCCGACCGCCTCCGGTGCCGATGTCGAGCCGTCGTCGGTCTCGCTCGAGGATCTGGCCGACGGCGATTCCGTTCCGGGTTTGCTGCTGCGCCTGCAACTGAGCAATCCGAATATCAGCACCGTGATCGCCGGATCGGCGAACCCGGACCATATCCGCGCGAACGCGCGGGCGGTGCGCCGTGGGCCGCTGCCGGAAGATGTGCGGGCCGAAGCCTGGCGGCGAATCGCCGCGGCGGGATTCACGCCGGATCGGTAGGCGTCGGACCGGACCTTCGGTCGGGGCGTGAATCACGCTCCGACCGAAGTCGACTCGGACCGCTCTCGCGCTCACGTGTGTGCGGGCACAACCGCGCGGGCGTGTACCGGACCGATTCCGAATCGTTCCCGCAGTGTCGTCTCGGTGTATTCGTGCCGGAACAACCCGCGCCGCCGCAGGATCGGCACCACCTCGTCGACGAAGATCTCGAGCCCGGACGGAAATCCGTCGGGCATCAGGTTGAATCCGTCCGCCGCGCCGGCACGGAACCACTCTTCGATGGTGTCGGCGACCTCCTCCGGCGATCCGATGACACGCCGATGTCCGCCGTTGCCGAATTCCAGGAGCGCTTCGCGCAGCGTGTACCTGCCACCGGTCGCCGCGACACGGTCGGCGACCCCACGCACCACCGATTCGCGGAATCCGAGTGAGGCGGAGAACGCGTCCGGGTCGTCCAGATCCTCCAGCACGTGCGGCGGGAACGGGTCGTCGAGGTCGTACTGTCCCAAGTCGTGCGCGAGTACCGCACCCAGGCGCGACAATTCGTGGCCGGGTTCCTGTAGTTCGCGGGCCAGCGCGTACCTGGCCTCGGCTTCGGCGTTGGTGCTTCCGATGATCGTGATCAGTCCGGGCAGGATGGCGATATCGTCGCGCGATCGGCCGAATTCGGTCGCGGTCCGCTTGACCTGCTCGTAGTGTTCCAGTCCCGCGCTCAACGACAGTTCCGCACTGAACACCGCGTTCGCCGTGCGCCCGGCCAGGGCACGCCCCTGGGGTGAGCCGCCCGCTTGGACGACCAGCGGGTATCCCTGCGGTGACGGGCCCAGCGGCAGCCGTCCGTCGACCTGGAAATGCGCGCCCCGATGGTTCACCGCGGTGCCGTCGACCGCCGCCTGCCACAGTGCGACGACGACATCGATGAATTCGTCGGCCCGGCGATAGCGGGCACCCCGATCCGGGATCGCGGCGAGACCGAAATTGCCGCCCGCCGCCAGGTTGTAGGTGGTCACCGCGTTCCACGCGGCGCGGCCCGCGCTGATGTGATCCAGGCTCAGCAGCCGTTCGGCAAGCTCGACCGGATCGTTGAAGGTGGTCGACAGGGTGCCGATCAGGCCGAGGTGCGTCGTGGCGGCGGCTACCGTGGCCAGGATCGTGGTCGGTTCCAGTGCCCGGCCCGGACGCAGGCGCGGGTTCTCCCGCAGCGCGGGATTGTCGGCGAGGAAGAACGCGTCCAGGGTCCCGCGTTCGGCGATACGGCCGATCTCGGCGAAATAGTCACCGCAGACCACCGCGTCCTTGGGCAGTCCGGACAGTTGCCAGGCGACCGGGCTGATACCCAGGTCGAGGACGTTCACATTGAGGATGACGTGCTTGTCGCTCATGACATTCCCTCACGATCCCGCGAAGACCGGCCGGTGACGGCTCAGGTCGGGTTCGACGCGTCGTGGCGTCCGGAGATGTTCGCGCAGTATCGGGTGCGCGCCGGGTTTCGTTGTGCCCGAGCGGATTCCCTCGTGATCGGCGCGAAGTCGGACGATGCCGGATCGTGCGAGCGCGGTCAGCGGGCCCGTGAGAAATCCGCGCAGGTCGAACAGATCCGTCCGGACGAGTACGCCGTGCACCCGGGGATCGGTGGCTGATTCGGTGATCCGCGAACGCAATCCGGGATCGGATCGGTCGAGCCGTACGTGCACGCGCACCGATTCCGGCAGTTCGGCCACCGCCGCCAGCTGCTCGGGGGCGACGATCACGATATCGGCGGACGCGACGTCACGCGGATCGTCGCCCGGTTCGTAGCGCCACCACACCACGGGCTCACCCTGCGGTGTCGTCGGCACGTTGAGCGGACCCGTGGTGGAGAAGAATCCGGTGTGGTCGGCGTAGCGCACCGGGGTCGTGTCGGGGACACCGATGTCGCCGGTGCGCAGCGATTCGATCGGCCAGGTCCGCCACAGAGCGCGAGCCGCCGCGACCGCGTCGGCCAGCCGTGGCGCGTCCGACGGCCCCGGCGCCCAGCCGCCGCGGCCGTCCAGTCCGAGCGCGGCGGCGCGATCCTGGCGCAGGGCCAGCCACCCGGCTCTGCCGTGGGTCAGGTGATCGAGCGAAGCGAGCCGCCGGGCGACATTGAACGGGTGATCACGTTGCGGGGACGCCGCGGCGACGATCCCGAGTCCGGCGGTGCGGCGACCGAAGACGGTGGCCACGATCGTCGGGCTCAGCGAGGCGCCCGGTATCCCGTCGGCTCGGTCCGCGCCGAGCACGACATAGCCGACCCCCGCCGCGTCGATCGATTCCGGCACCCTGTCGAATCCGGCGGCCGCCAACTGTGCCAGCTGCCCGTCCGGGATTTCCACGCCGATGACAACGGCCATTCGTGCCCTCCAGATTCCAGACATTCGGTCGCCGAACGACAGTCGGATAGCGACGATTTGCGGAAGCCTCCCGAATACGATCCATTCGCCGTACGAGCGTGTTCGTCGAATCGTACGGGCCGAGGTCGGGCGCCCAGGAATGTTTTCCTCTTCACGAATCGAACGAAAACGGTGAGAAAACCTGGACGTTCACCGCTCCAGCGGATCGATGGACGCCGTCCTGGCCCCGTGGCCGAGAGCTCGCCCGACCCGCGAACGGGACAGCGCGCATTTAAGTTCAGCGGTCGACGCAACCCTGGTGAGGCACCTCGGGCTGCGGCATGATCCAGCCATGGGCGCTTCCGCGTACTCCGGATCGGCTGTGGGAAAGCCGATCACGGCTCGTCGCACGACCTTCGACGGGGTGACGGTCGCCCCCACCGGCAGGACTTCCTTTTCGAAGCCAGGGAGCGCGTGATGCTCAATTTCCGTCGTCTCATGCTGTTGTGCGACCTCACCGAATTGGGCACGCTGACCGCCGTCGCCGAACGCCGCAATATCACCAGTTCGGCGGTGTCGGCTCAATTGCGCATTCTCGAGGACGAAGTGGGCGCGGTACTGTTCCGCCGCAACGGCCGCACGCTGCGCCTGACACCGGGTGGCGAGGTACTGGTCGAGCACGCGCGCACCATCTTGCGCGTGGTCGACGAGGCGATCGGCGCCGTCGCCGTCACGCACGAGAAATCGGCCGCGCGCGTGTCCATCTCGGGTTTCGAGACGAGTATCGCGAGTCTGGCCGCGCCGCTGCTGGAACAGCTGGGCCGCGAACAACCCGAACTCCAACTGCGCATCCTGCAGGCCGACAGCCCGAATTCACTGCGTTCACTGCGTCAGGGCGATATCGATATCGCCCTGACCTCGCGGTTGAGTTTCCGAGCCGACACGGCGACGGGTGGACTGCACAGCCACGACCTCGGATACGACCCGCTCGTGTTGCTCGCCCCGCGCAAATTCCACATGCACATCCGCACCGTGGGCGCGGCGGCGCTCGCGCAGGAATCGTGGATCACCGGTCCGCAGGATTCCGGGCTGGCCGAAGCGCTGGTTCGACTGGGTGAGAAGTCCGGCTTCGTGCCGCAGATCGAACATCGCGTCGTCGGTGCTCCGAATATGTGCCAGCTGGCCGCGACCGGTGTCGGTGTCGCACTGGTACCTCGACTGTCGGTTCCGCCGACGATGCGTCAGATCGTGGTGGAGGGCGTCGGTTTCGGCGGCCGGACGGTCACCGCCGTGCACCGGGAGGGGGCGCTGCGCAATCCGGCGGTATCGCTGGTGATGCGCACACTGCGCGAATTGGCACGGGACCGGATCGAGAATGTCACCGAGGATGTGCTGACCACCGGCCTGGACGCCGCTTCCTGATATCGCGCTCGAAATCGGCCGTGCGGCAGGGTTTCCCTGCCGCACGGCCGAATCTCAGGAGACGACGACGAGCGCGGGAGCGGGATCGTCGGCGGCGGGAGCCAGACCGGGCGCTTCGCCGACCGAAGGCTGATTCAGCGGTTCGGTGCCGTTGAGCAGATAGTCACCGAGCTGACGTTCCCGATAGATCACCGGATTGTGGGAAGCCAGCGTTCGGGCGTTGCGCCAGTGTCGATCCAGGTGCAGGCTCTCGTCCAGCGCCGACGCGCCGCCGACTTCGAAGATCTCCGTGGTCGTGCGCAATACCAGGTCGATCACCGTCGTCTGGGCACGGTAGACGTTCAGTTCCGCGTCGAGTTCGAGGGCACGCACCCGCGCTTCGGCCTCGGGAGTGCGCTGCTCCCGCGGCGCGGTGCGCAGGTCGAACCGGGCGTCCGAGGCACGATCCAGGGCGGCGGCGACGCCGAGCACGATCTCGGCGGCGGCGTGGGCCACCGCGTCGGCGCGGCCGAGAACCTGCTGGACCTGGGGATCCTCGCGGGGCAGGTCGGCGCTTGCCTGGCTGTAGGACCGGCGGCGACGACGAACGAATCCCGCGGTCTCGTCCACCGCGCGGCGCACGATCCCCGCCAGTGTCGCCAGGTGTACCAGTTGCACGATCGCCACCTGCCCGGCGAAGACCCGGTCGAAGGCGATGACGGCGTCGGGGTCGACCTCGACGTCGGTGAACGTCGACGTGCCACTGGCGCTGGTGCGCTGGCCGAAACCGGAGTAGTCGTCGAGCAGCTGGACGCCTTCGGCGGTGCTCGGGACCAGTGCCGTGACCCGTTCACCGTCGCCCTGGACGACCGCGACCGAGATGTAGTCGGAGTACAGACTGCCGGTGCTGTAGTACTTCACGCCGTTGAGCAGGAGTTTGTCGCCCTGCTTCCGGAGGGTGGTGTTGGTCTGCCCGCGGACGTTGCCCGACCGCTCGCTGCTGGCGTTGCCGACGATCGCGCCCTCGCCGATTCGGCGCAGCCACAGTTTTCCGCGCTCGGTGTCACGTTCGCGCCACCTGTCCTCGGTGAATCGGAAATGCACGCGCAACGCCTGCACGAGATTGGATTCCGCGGCGCCGAGTTCGATGAGCAACAGGAACAGCTGGCGCAACGTGACGCCGGAACCACCGAGTTCGCGCGGCACCCGCAACGCACCGAAACCCCGGTCTCGAAGCCATCCGGCCTCTTCGAGGGGAATTCTGCGGGTGGTCTCGCGATCCAGCGCGCCCTCGGCGATCCTGTCGAAGACGGGCCGGAATCGTTCGAGGAGTTCGGTATCGGTCACCGCGCCCGTATCGGTGACCACTGCCGTATCGGTGACCGCCGCCGCGGCCGCGGCTGTCGCGCCGTTCGTATTCTGTACTGACATCGTCATCTCCTGCTCTGGGTGTTTCGGCCGTGTTCAGACCGGGACCGCGACGCGGCCCTCGGCGGCGGACCATCCGGGAACCGACTCGATCAGGTCCCGCGTGTAGTCATCGGTGGGTGTGGCGAAGATCGTGGCGGCGGAACCGGATTCGACGACGACGCCGTGACGCAGCACCGTGACGGTGTCGGCGATCTGGCGCACGACACCGAGGTCGTGCGAGATGAGCACATAGGTCGATCCGAGTTCGCGTTGCAGGTCGACCACGAGCTCGAGGATCCGCGCCTGCACGGACACGTCGAGCGCGCTGGTCGGCTCGTCGAGCACCAATACCTCGGGTTCGAGCGCCAACGCCCGGGCGATCGCGACCCGTTGCCGCTGTCCGCCCGAGAGCCGCTCGGGCAGCGACTCGTGGGTCCGGTCGGCCAGGCCGACCAGGTTCAGCAGTTCCCTGGCCCGTGCCGCCCGGGAGGCGCGGGTGCCGATTCCGTGTCGCAACAGCGGTTCGGCCACCGACCGCGCCGCCGTGTAGGTGGGATCGAGTGAGACGAAGGGGTTCTGGTAGACGAGTTGGATCCGTCGTCGCGCGGCGCGCAGGGCGCCGGGGTCGGAATAGTCCAGCGGGGTGCCGTCGAGGAGCACCTCGCCTGCCGACGGCCGCTCGAGGCCGAGCATCAACCGCGCGATCGTGGTCTTGCCCGAACCGGATTCGCCGACGATGGCGTGTGTCGTTCCCTTCGCCACCGACAGGCCGACACGGTCCAGCGCGACCAGATCACCGCCCGGCCGGTGGAAGACCTTCGTCACGCCGGACAGTTCGATGACCGGCGTCGGGTCCGCCGACCGGGCGTAGGTCCCGGCCGTCGCCGAGACGGTGGCGTTCGCGAATTTGTCGGCATTGAGCGCGGGTACGTCGGCGAGCAGCCGTCGCGTGTATTCGCTGCGCGGACGGTGTAGTACGACCTGCGCCGGACCGGCCTCACGGACCCGTCCGCGTTCCAGAACGACGAGTTCGTCGCACCGTTCTCGCGCCAACGCGAGATCGTGGGTGATCAGTAGGACGCTGAGGCCGAGTTCGGCGCGTAGCCGATCGATGAGATCGAGCACCCTGCGCTGCACCGTGACATCGAGCGCTGAGGTCGGCTCGTCGGCGACGAGCAGCGCGGGCCCGGCCGCGATAGCGGACGCGATGAGCACCCGCTGCAACATACCGCCCGACAGCTGATGCGGATACTGGCGGGCGACCTCGTCCGGTCGCGGGATTCCGACATCGGCGAGCAGTCCCGCGGCGCGGTCGGTGATCTCGTCGGCCGGTACGGCGGCGGTGACGCGCAAGGTCTCGCGCAACTGACTGCCGATGGTGCGCACCGGATTCAGCGAATTGGCGGGATCCTGTGGTATGTAGGCGATTTCGTTGCCACGTAACGCGCGCAACCGTCGATTGCGTGCTGTCAGCAGCGATTCGTCGCGGTAGCGGACATCGCCGGACTCGACCACCGCGTTGGGTGGGGCCAGGCGCAGAACGGTGTTCGCGATGGTCGACTTGCCGGAACCGGACTCCCCCACCAGCGCTGTCGCCGAGCCCTCGGGTACGACGAAGGACACCTCGGCGACGGTATGGCGCACCTGTCCCCGCTGGCGATATCCCACGCTGAGACCGTCGACCGAGAGCAGCGCGGCCGTGTGCGCACCGGGATCACTCATCGGTACTCAACTCCTTGATGAAAGCGCTCAGCCGGTTGAACGCGACGACGGAAACGACGACGGCGACACTGGGCACGGCCACCATCCACGGGGCCGAGAACACGTAGTTCTTGCCCTCGGCGACCTGCACGCCCCACTCGGGAGAGGGCGGCGAATCGCCGTAGCCGAGGAACGCCAGCGACGCGATCGACATGATCGCCGCGCCGAATTGCAGCACCGACAGCGCGAGCACACTGGCCCACGCGTTGGGCAGGATGTGGGAGACGATCAGGGACCGGCCGCGCGCGCCGACCAGTTCGGCGGCCTCCAGATACGGCAGATTCTCGATCCGCAGTACCTCCGACCGCATCAATCGCGCGAAGACCGCGACGGAGGACACTCCGACGGCGATGGCCGCGTTGATCGTCGAGAAGCCCAGCGCCACCACGATCGCCATCGACAGCAGCAGCGAGGGGATGGCGATGAGCGCGTCGACCAGCCGCATCAGGAAACCCTCCAGCGGTGTGCCCGAGTAGTGGCCCGCCACCAAGCCGACGCCCGAGCCGACGAGCAGACCGATCACCACCGCGAGTAGCGCGCTCACCACCGACATTCCGGTGCCGTGCACGACGCGCGAGTAGATATCGCGTCCGAGATAGTCCGTCCCCAGCCAGTACGTGCCCGAGGGTTCGAGCAGTACCTCGTTCAGGTGCTCCCGATACGGGTCGTGGGTGCTCAACAGTCCGGGCGCCACCGCGGCGAGCAGGATCAGCGCGATGACCACGCCCGCGACCACCGCGGTCGGTGTGAGCCGACTCCGGATCGCGGTCCCCCGCCCGGGACGGGCTGTCGCCGCCCCGGGATCGTCGGCGACGGAGCCGGCGTCGTGTTCTTCGAGGGTGGGAGCGCTCATGACGGCACCTTCGGTTCGGAACCCGTGATCGAGGTGGCGGATCTGCCGCGCAGTCGCGGATCGAGCAGCGGGTAGGTCAGGTCGACGGCGAGATTGACCAGGACGATCGCGCCCGCCGCGAGCAGGATCACCCCGAGCAGTACCGGGGAATCCTGACTCGACACCGCGGATTCGATCACCGATCCGACGCCGTGTCGGTTGAAGATGGCTTCGACGATGACCGAGCCGGTGATGAGTTCGGCGACCGCCAGACCCAGCATGGTCACGCCGGGCAGCGCCGAGGGCCTGGCCACGTGCGCGAAGAGAATACGCAGTCCGGCGAGCCCTTTGGATCGGGCGAAGGTGACGAACGGCTCCCCCTGGACCTCCTGCGCGTTCTCGATGATCACCCGCGCCACCGGGGCCGACACCGGCAGGGCCAGGACGGCGGCCGCCGGTATCGCCCCGCTCCAGCCGTCGGCCTTCAACGTGCTGAACAGGCCGAGGTTGTAGGAGAACACCTGGAGTACGAGCAGTCCGACGACGAAGGTCGGGACCGAAAGCAGCGCGGCGGGAATCGCGGTGGTGAAACGGCGGACCCGCTCCCAGGGCGCGCCGGTGGCGATCGCGGCCAGTCCGAGCGCGAGGACCACCGAGAACACCAGGGTGATCGTGGCCAGTTCGACGGTGGACGGGAGCGCGTCGAGAATTCGGCTGCCGACGGGTTCGACGGTGGTCAGCGAATAGCCGAGATCACCCTGTGCCAACCGCCGGACCGCGTGCCACAGCTGCACCCACAGCGGCTGGTCCATGCCGTAGTAGGTCAGGAGCTGTTCGATCTGTTCGGGGGAATAGTTCGAATCGGGGTCGTTGAGGCGGGCGCTGATCGGATCTCCCGGCAGGAAGAACAGCAGCAGGAAGACCACCAGGTAGGACAGCGCGAGCACCACCAGGCCCTGGCCCGCTCGGGCCAGGACGTAGCGCGGATACGAGGACGGGATCGGTCTGCTCATGGCTGACCACTGCCTCCCGAACCCGACCGTGCGCCACTACACGTCGCGGCGGTCACCGTCAGCGCGGCTACGACGAGCGCACCGGCGAAGCGCCGAAATCGCGTGGTTGCGGTCATGGTCGGGTTCTCCTCGAATGGGTGGAAGGCGTCGGTGGGCGATGCTGTCGAATGCCTAGCGCGGTGTCACTGGTCGAGCCAGGCGTCGTAGAAGTACGACCGGCCGAGGGTTTCGGGGATGAATCCCTGGAGGCCGGGGGCGGTGACGAAGGACTGCTGGGTCTCCTGCAACGGCACGATGAGAGCGTTGTCGAGCAGGTAGCGCTGTGCGGCGCCCACCGCCTCGGTGCGCTGCGGACCGACCGGGATGGTCTTGATCGTGTCGAGCAGCTTGTCGAAGGCCGGATCGTTGAGTCCGCCGACCCCCTTGGAGCGGTAGCGGTTCCACAGCTGATTGATGTCGGTGGCCGTGGTGTGCCCCCAGGAGAACGGATTGTCGGGCTTGGCGACCTGGGCGGTGTAGGTGGCGCGGTCGACCTTGACGATCTCGAATTGGATGCCGATGCGGGCGAGTTGGATCGCGATCAGCTCGGCGTCCGGAATCGGTACCACCCACTGCGATTCGGGATACACCCGGAACGAGAGCCTGGTGCCGTCCTTGGTCCGGATCCCGTCGGCGCCCGTGGCCGTCCAGCCCGCCTCGTCGAGCAGGCGGTTCGCGCGTGCCGGATCGAAACCGTATTGTTCGCCGATATCGACGAACCCCGGGGTGTTGGACTGGACGAGTCCCTTGGCGGCGATCCAGTTGTCGTTGTAGAGGCCCTCGATCAGTTCGGCACGGTTGATGCCGTGCAGAATCGCCTGCCGGACACGCAGGTCGGCGATGAGCGGGTTGGCGGTCGGGTTGATCTCCAGATCGCGGACGCCGCCGAACGGACGCGCGCCGAAGTAGTGGAAACCGCGCTTCTGCAACTGCTTCTCGTCGGTGATGAGCACGTCGCGCGCGGCGTGCTCATCACCGGAGAGCAGCAATCCCGTACGCGAGGCTCCCTCGCTAGAGATGATGTAGGTGATCGAGTTCAGATAGGCCTCGCCGGTGTGGTCTGCGGCGCCGGGCGGCCAGTTGTATCCGGCCCGCCGGACGATCTTGATCTCGCTGCCCGGTTTCTCGGAGGCGAAGGTGAAAGGACCGCTGCCGATCGCGTTCTCCAGTTCCGAGGCCTGTTCGTAGCCGAGATCGATCGTGGACTGCGCCACGATCGAATGCCGCAGGTCGGCGAGATTGTTCAGGAATCCGGTGTCGGGTTCGCCGAGCCGGATGCGCACCTTGTCCGGGCCGATCGCCTCCGACCCGGCGTAGCGGGCGAACTGCGGCCGCGACGGGGTGATGCCGCGTTTGGTGTCACCGAACCCGAAGTGGTTCAGATTCGCGACGACCACCGCCGGGGTCAGCGGCGTTCCGTCGCTGAAGGTGACGTCGGTGCGCAGCGTCAGTTCGATCTCGGTGAAGGCGTTGTTCACCGTCCATGCCGTCGCGAGCCACGGCGCCAGCTCGCCGGTCTCGGGGTCGAGGTAGAGGAGCCGGTCGAACAGATTGACCGCGACCGAGGAGGTCTGCCACGTCCGCAGGTCCTGCTGCGCGAAGCCGGTGAACTCGCCGTTCTCCAGGAAGATGATGTCGCCGCCGCGGCGCGGTTGGCCGCCCGCCGCGGCGCCCGGTCCCCCGTTCGATCCGCAGGCGACCGCCGTGGTGACCAGGACGAGTCCGGCCACGGCCGCCGCGAGCCGTCGAACGAGTTTCGGTGCGGGCATGTCAATGAGCTCCTTCTGAGGTCGGTGCGGGGTGGATCGGCTCGCGCCAGCTCGTGAGTTCGCGCGGGTGCCGGTCGAGCGGGATCAGATCGTCGACGTGGAACGTGGTGCGGGCCAGACGGACCACCCAGGTGGCCGGTCGCCCGGACGCCGGAACGGTCTGCTCCCAGGAGATCCGGTCGCGATAGGTCGGTACCGCGATCAGCGACCCGCCCGTCGGCTCCCACACGAGCAGGTAGTCGTAGAGGCCGGGATAGTGATCGATCTCGAGTTCGCCGTCGGCGTGACCGATCGTGGCGTCGCCGCTCGGCGGGGCGCCCTCCGACCACGACCAGCCCCGCACGGTGTGCGCCCACGTCAGCACATCACCGCGACCGATATTGCCGAGCAGTGTGTTGCGGGCCCGGCCCGGTTCGAGACCGGCGAGTACGCCGGACAGCGCGATATGCCATCGCACGGCGTCGGCGAGCCCGGCGTCGATGTCGGCGAGTGTGGACAACAGCCGTTCGCCCGCCGCAACGGAATGCGCGGCCACCGCGAGCGCGCCGACCGTGGTGAGGTGATCCACGGCTTCGCGCACCGCGCCGATCCGCGCTCCGGGCCCGACCGCGGTGGTCGCCACCGGGATGGCGGGATCGTCCAGGATCTCTCGCAGAGCGTCCACCGAATCCCGGTCGATGACCTCTTCGGCGCGAATGTCGTTCGGAGCGACCATCGCTCAGCTCCTCAGGTACGGGTAGGCGCGCGACGCGCGTGGCGGTATGCCGACGGTCGCGCGATGGGTGACGTCGAAGAAGGCGTTGATGCCGTTGCGCCTGCGCGCTCCCACCGCGCGGTGGTAACCCGGCCCGTCCGCGGCGTTCATGATGGCGCGAGTGTTGTTGAAATCGCGCAACTCTCGTTGCAGTGCGACGAAATGCGTGCCGGGTTTTCCGTCGTCGACGGTGGCGAAGTCACGGCGGTTGATCACCGGCACGTTGTCGACCCGTGCGCGGGCGGCGGCCTGGGCGTGGCCGACGATGCCGTGCGACCTCGCGGTCTGTTCGTAGGACTGGTAGTCGCTCGGCGCGTCGTCGGCGAATTTCTCGGCCTGCGCCGCGGTGACGGTCGGCGCGTACAGCAGCGCGGCCTGCGCGTCGCGGCTTCTGGCGTGCCAACGTTCGACATCGAGTTCGATCCGGCTGACGTGCGCGGTGGTACCGCCCGCCAAGGGACCGTCACCGATGGTGATCGACTGTTCGGTGGCCTGATTTCCGCGATGGATCGAGTGGAATCCGAAGAGCAGCGGTGAATGCTGCGGAATCCCGAGTTCGGGCAGCGCCTCGCTCGGCAGCCCCGCGCCGACGAATCCGCGCCGCACGCTCTGTGCCTTCAGGTACTGCCCCTGCGCGTTCGGTCCGTCACCGAACAGGGTGTCGAACGCGTCGTCGAGAACCTCGGCGTGATCGCTGGCCAGGTGGAAGATCGCGTGCGGGGTCTCGATCACCGGGTCTTCCCAGCGCGACATCCGCGCCGCGACATTGATCAGCCCGAGGTGTTCGGTGTGCCGGTCGAACCACGCGGTGCCCCAGCCGACCGTGGTGAGCAGTCCGTCGGGACCGTAGGGGTAGCGGCTCTCCAGCAGCGTGAGCGCCGATTCGAGATGGGCCGCCCCCGCCGCGCTCGGCGCGTCGGCCAGATCGGCGAACACCAGCAGTTGCCGTCGCGGCGGTATCGGACGGTCGAGTTCGTCGTGACCGAAGGTGGCTTCCCATTCGTGCTGGCCCGCGGGCAGACTCATTCGGTCACCGCCGCGAACACGAGTTCGGCTTCGAAATCACGGTCTAGCGCGCCGAATTGGGAGACGAGATCGGTGCTACCGGTCTCGGGGATGCTCAGGTTGTAGATCGCCGCGGTCCGGCCGCTCGCGGCCTCCGGGTTCTCGATGGCGGTGAGCACCGCGGCGGCCACGCTCTCGGTGCTGACCAGGCCGTCGGCGTGGCGGTCGCCGGTGAGTCTGGTCTGGTAGGACGGATCGTGAATGGTCGACAGCCAGGTGGGCCGAAGAATGGTCCACGGATTGGGGCCTGCGCGCAGATGCGCCTCCAGCGCACGCAGACTCCAGGTGTTCGGCTTGGCGTTGCGGTGGGTCACGCCGTGGCCGACGAGGAAATGCGAGACGAGCACGATATGCAGATCCGGGCGGTGCTCACCGATCCGGTCGAGGACACGGTGACCGATGAGCCTGCCCGCTTCCTCGCCGTCGGCGGGCTGCCACATCCCGGTGGCCGCGGCGACGGTCGGGGCCAGGATCAGCGCGTCCGCGCTCGCCAGTGCCTCGGCGGCCTCCTCGTAGGTGACGCCGCCGTCGGCGGGACGGTGGTAGGCGTGCCCGCGTTCGCGGGCCAAGAGCTCGGTGGGCTTGCGCGAGTTCCAGATTCCGTTGACGTGGTGGAAGCGCGAGTCGGCGGCCTCGGCGAATACCGGGCTGAACTCTACGATGTCGACCATGGCGGTTACTCCTCGTTCGAGTGACGGTCGGGGTGGGATTCGGGCGCGATCACCACGTGGGGGTGGGAAGTCCCAGGTGATCGCGCAAAGTGGTGCCGTGATAGCGGCGACGGAAGAGGCCGCGCTCCTGCAGGATGGGTACGACTTCGTCGACGAAGGGATCGAAACGTTCGTCGATCACGTCGAACATGATGTTGAAGCCGTCGACGTAGCCGGTCGAGAACCACGCCTCGATCGTGTCCGCCACGGTCTTCGGGCCTCCGGTCACCGCGAGATGACCGATACCGTCGCGCACGATCTCGCGCACCGTCCTGCCTGATTCGCCGAGCGAGGCCAGTGAGCGCAGGAATCCCTCCGAGGTGGCGTGGCGCTGCTTCTCGAAATGCGAGTCGTCCAGTGCCAGCGGGGAGTCCAGGTCGATGTCCTCGGCGGGGACGCCGAGCCGCTGGGCGAGCATCGCCAGCGTCGCGGCCTCGGATTCCGGGTCGGCGAGTTCCTCGCGTCGTCGCCGAGCCTCCTCGTCGGTCGATCCGAGCGTGAGCACGAGACCGGGCAGGGCGAGCACCGGTGTGCGCCCGGGCGTCCTGGCGGCCGCGGAGGCCGCGTCGAGTCCGACGCGGTAGTCGCGGGCGGCATCGATGGTCGCGGCCGCGACGAAGGTGGCGTCCGCGTGACGCGCGGCCAGGTCGAGGCCGTCGGCCGAGCCGCCCGCTTGGAACACGACGGGAATGCCCTGCGGTGACGGTGGCACCAATCCGCCGCCGGTGACGGAGAAGAACTCTCCGCGGTGCCGGATCGGTCGGACGCCGTCGGCCGCGGCGTATCGCCCGTTGCGTTTGTCCGCCACGATCGCCTCCGGCGACCAGGTGTGCCACAGATCCTGCACCACATCGAGGAATTCCCGTGCCCTGGCGTACCTTTCGGTCTTGGGCGGCAGCACGTCGAGTCCGTAGTTCGGCGAGACCAGCGGGTTGTAGCTGGTCACCACATTCCATCCGGCCCGCCCGCGCGAGATCCGATCCAGCGTGGCGATCGAACGCGCCAGGTTGTACGGGTGGTGCCACGTCGAGGAGACCGTGGCCACCACCCCCACGTATTCCGTCTCGTGGGCGGCGAGGGTCAGCGCCACTACCGGATCGAGCGTGGCGCGCTGGGGTTCGGTCTCCCAGCTCGGTGTCAGCGCGGGGACGTCGGCGGTGAAGATCGCGTCGAAGAGTCCGCGCTCGGCCGTTCGTGCCACGCGCACATAGAAATCCGGATTGGCGGTGCCGAGCGGATCGATGCCGTCACGACGCCAGGCGTTGCGGTAGGACCCGAGCCCCGGGCAGTTGACACCCAGATGCAGCGGCGGTTGTCCTGACATGACCTCACCTCACCCCGACAGCGGGTTTCAGACGGCCGCGAGGGCGGCCGTCGCGCGGACCGGATGGTGGCGTCGCCGCGACGCGGGCTCGTTCTTCAGCCACGGCGGCAGCCAGCCCTCGTCCGCGCGATTGAGAGTCACGCCGGGCGGGACGATCTCGTCGATCGCGTCGAGCACGGACTCGTCGAGCACGATGTCGGGAACCCCGAGCAGGCTCTCCAGATGGTCGAAGGTGCGCGGGCCGACGATCACACTGTCCACGTCCGGATGGTTCAGCACGAACGCGACCGCGAGTTCGGGCAGGCTCAGCCCGGCCTGTCGGGCCAGCTCACCGAGGCGGATCGCGATATCGCGTTTGGTCCGGTTGATCGGCAGGTCGGGATCGTGACGGTCGGGCTGGCGCGCGGCACGTGCCGACGGCCCGGCCTCACTCCCCTCGACATGCCTACCCGACAGCCAACCGCCCGCCAGCGGACTCCAGGTCAGCACGCCGAGCCCGTATTTGCCCGCGATCGGCAGGGTCGCGCGCTCGACGCCCCTGGCGAGAATGGAATACGGGGCCTGCTCGGTCGCGGGGCGGCTGCGCCCGTCCCGGGTCGCCGCCCACTGCGCCTCGACGAGCAGGTGCGGTTCGTTGGTCGTGGTCCCGTAGTAGCGGATCTTGCCCTGGCGCACCAGGTCGTCGAGCGCACCGACGGTTTCGGCGATATCGACCTCGGGGTCGGGTTTGTGCTGCTGATACAGATCGATGTAGTCGATATCGAGTCGGCGCAGCGAGTTCTCGACTTCCTGGAAGATCCATCGCCGCGAGCTGCCACGGGTATTGACCCCGTCGCCCCACTGGCTGTGGAATTTCGTCGCGACGACGATATTGTCGCGATGACCCTTCAATGCCTTGCCGACAATCGTTTCACTCTCACCCTGCGAATACGAGTCGGCGGTGTCGACGATATTGATACCCGCGTCGAATGCCCGGTGGATGATCCGGATCGCTTCGTCGTGATCGCCGGTGGCACGCGAACCGAAGTTCATCGCGCCCAGGGTCAGCGGGCTGACCTTCACTCCGGTCCTGCCGAGCGTGCGGTAACTCAATGCTCCATCCCATCCTTCGTCGGTGCGAGCGCGTCCGCGACTCCGGCACGGTCGTGAGAGACGTGCCGCGCCATTCACTTCGGACACGCGCAGACCAAGTCTGGAATCTCGACGGGATGCGATCAACGAACTTCCGCTACGACAATTGCGAAGAAAATCCGATGAATGGCACGGAGAGTGCCACTCATGGATTTCGCGATATATATCCGCAGGATGATTCGAATTATCGGGCAGGTCGTCGGCGCACCGGAGAAAAAATCATGGAGGACCGAATGATTCCCGTCGACGGGCGCGAATTCGCGTGACCGCCGACTCTACGCCGACCGCGCCGCGGCGGACTACTCGAAGCGGGCGGTCATCGCGGGCCCTCGCGCCGTAGCGAGGCCAGGAGGTCGAGTGTGCGGCGCTGTTCTTCCTCGCCGCCACGCACGCTGAGGACGAGATCGGTGGTACCGACGGCGGCGAACGCGCGAATTCCCTCGGCCACCACCTCTTCCGATCCGAGCAGGGCGGTCTCGTGGACTCCGCTCAGGCCCTGTCGGTCCAGAAGTTCTCGATAGCTCGGCAGGTCGGACACCCCCGCGGTCTGCCGCGCCAATTCCCGGCGCAACGCGTCCGGGTCGTCGGTGACGGCCGTCGACACGACCGCCGCGATCCGCGGCGCCCGCCGTCCCGCCGCCGCGGCCGAGAGCCGGGGTGCGATATGTTCGGCGATGATCTGCGGTGTGGCCCAAGTGGTTACGGTGCCGTCGGCCAGTTCGCCCGCGATACGCAACATGGTCGGCCCCAATGCCGACAGCAGTACCGGCGGCGCGACCGCGCCGGGAACCTCGACCGTGCCCGCGGCCCGCAACGTCTCCCCCCGGTAGTCGACGGTCTCCCCGCGCAGCAGCGGCACGAGCGCCGAGAGGTATTCGCGGATGTGGCGAGCGGGACGTTCGTAGCTCAGCCCGAACATGTTCTCGACGACATGCGGATGGCTCGGGCCGATCCCCAGGGTGAAGCGGCCCGGCCCGAGCGCGGTGACGGTGAGCGCCTGTGACGCCAGCGCGAGGGGATGTCGCGGAAATGTTTGCGCGACCGCCGTTCCCAGTTCGATATCGGGCACCTCGCGCACCGCGAGCGCCGCGACGGTGATCGCGTCCCAACCGAACACCTGGTTCAGGAAGACACTGTCCAATCCGGCCCGCGCCGACGCCCGGATCCGGTCGAGCACGTGGTCGATCGGTGGTGTGCCGCCGATGTAGAGACCGATGCGCACCGCAGCCCTCCAAAGATGAATCCGATATTCACATTCCGATGCCGAGGCTACCTCCATGGAGACCATCGCCCACCGCGCCGGCGCGGTGGGCAGCGTGCGCGCAGATCTTCCCGCACTACTCGGCGAACCAGCCACCGACGGCCGGTGCGGTGTTGTGCCAGATGTGTTTGGTCTCGCGATACTCGGCCAATCCGCTCGGCCCCAACTCGCGACCGTTGCCCGAGCGTCCGAAACCGCCCCATTCCGCACCGGGCGTGTACGTCCCGAAGTCGTTGAGCCACACCGTTCCGTGCCGCAGCGCGCGCACGACCCGCTCACCCCGGGCCGGATCACCGGTCCGGACACCCGCCGCGAGCCCGTAGGAGGTGTCGTTTCCGAGTGCGACGGCCTCGGCCTCGGTCTCGAATCGCTCCACGGTGAGGATGGGGCCGAAGGTCTCCTCCTGGACGATCCGCATATCGCGGCGGCAGTGGTCCAGAATCGTGGGCAGGTAATAGCTTCCGTCCGCCAACCGGGGGTCGGCCGGGCGTCCACCACCGGCGACCAGTACAGCTCCTTCCGAAATGCCCAGCGCGACATACGCTTCTACCTTCGCTCGATGCTCCGGCGACACCAACGGCCCGGTCTGCGAGGAAGGATCGGTGCCGGAACCGACGCGGATCAGGGCGGCGCGGCGGACCAGTTCCGCGACGAAGGCCTCGGCGATGGACGCGTGCACGATGAGCCGGGTACCCGCCGAGCACACCTGCCCGGAATGCAGGAATGCTCCGGTCAGCACCGCGTCGACGGCACTGTCGTAGTCGGCGTCGGCGAAGACGATATGCGGATTCTTACCACCGAGTTCCAGGGTCACCCGCGTGACGTTCGCGGCGGCCCCTCGCGCGATGGCGGCCCCGGTCGCCGGACCGCCGGTGAAGGAGATCAGATCGACGTCGGGGGTTTCGGTGAGCGCGGGCCCCACGACGGCGCCGTCGCCCTGCACCAGATTGACCACACCGGGCGGCACTCCGGCCCGGTCGAGCAGCCGTACCAGCGCCAGTGTGCTCAGCGGCGTCACCTCGCTCGGCTTCATGACCATCGTGCATCCGGCCGCCAGTGCGGGCGCGATCTTCCACGACATCTGCAACAGCGGATAGTTCCACGGGGCGATCAGCGCGCACACCCCGACCGGTTCGTGCACGACACGACTGATTACGGCCGGATTCCCGGTGTCGACGATGCGGTCCGCATCCGTGGTGACCAGGTGGGCGTAGTAGCGGAAGACCGCGATCACGTCATCGATGTCGAGCAAACTCTCGCGCAGCGTCTTGCCGGTGTCGAGTGTCTCGATTCGCGCCAACTCGTCACGGTGTACCGCCAGCAGTCCGGCGAGACGAACCAGCAGCGCGGCTCGCTCTTCGCTGGTGGTGGCCGCCCAGCGGCCCTCGTCGAACGCGGCGCGGGCCGCCGCGACCGCCCGCACCGCGTCCGCTCGATCCGCCTCGCCGACGACGGCGATCACCGTGCCGTCGGCCGGATCGTGGATCTGCCTGGTGCCGCCACCGGCGGGATGGACCCAGTTGCCGTCGATGTAGAGGCCGGGTGAGCCGAGTGCGGGCTCGTCGTGGAGGAGCATCGCGACCTTCTCTCGTTCGCCGACGGTGCCGAGTTTCGATCAGCCCGACTGTAATACTGGCCGCGCCCGTGGCCCGGCGGTTATGTCTGATGTCCGTCCGGTTCGAGCGAGAGGCCGAATTTGTTTCGCGTTCGCGATCGCGGGAAAAGCTGGACAAGATCGGCGATCGGCACCCCGCGCGCCGTACGGAGTGGACACGTGGATTCGATTAGTCTTCGACGGCTGCGCGTCCGGTGATCCTCGGCAAGGAAATCTCGACCGGTATTCGGCTGACGATGGGAATCCCGTGAATCTATGGAACTACATCCAGGGGCGGGGGGAGTTTCTGACGTTCCTGACGTATCAGCACGCGTCCCTGGCGTTCCAGACGGTGCTGGTCGGAACACTCGTCGCGGTGCTCGTCGCGGTCGCGGTGTATCGACTCCCGCTCGTGTCGGCCCTCACGCTGACCTCGAGCCGCGTCGCCCTGACGATTCCGTCGCTGGCCCTGCTCGCGTTGTTGCTCGTCCCGTTCGGACTCGGCGTCGTTCCGTCGTTCATCATGCTGGCGTTCTTCGCCGCGCTGCCCGTCATCGGTAACGCGATCGTCGGATTGCGCTCGGTACCGGAATCGGTCATCGAATCCGCGCGCGGCATCGGGCTCTCGCGTCGGCGCATCCTGCTGACCGTCGAATTGCCGATCGCCTGGCCGGTGATCCTCACCGGCATCAGGGTCTCGACCCAGATGATCGTCGGTGTCGCCGCCATCGTGGCCTATGTGCTCGGCCCCGGTCTCGGCTCGCTGATCTTCAACGGCCTGTCCCGGCTCGGCGGCGCGAACGCGCTGGCGATGGCGTTGACAGGCACCATCCTCATCGTCGTCATCGCGTTGGTGTTCGACGCCCTGCTCGTCCTGCTCGGACGCTTCACCATCGCAAAGGGACTGTCATGACCGACGCTGTGACCAGCAGACCCGCCCCGGCCGCCCCCGAGCGGAACGTGACCGGCGCTTCCATCCGGCTCGACTCGGTGGTCAAGCGCTACAAGGGCCAGGAAAAACCGGCGGTGCAGCGCCTGGACCTCCAGATCGACGCGGGCGAGATCGTCGCGTTCGTCGGTCCGTCCGGTTGCGGCAAGACCACCACCCTCAAGATGATCAACCGGCTGATCGAGCCGACCGAGGGCCGGATCTTCATCGGCGATCGTGACGTCACCAAGGAGGATCCGGACAAACTGCGGCAGTCGATCGGCTACGTCATCCAGTCCGGTGGCCTGTTCCCGCACTGGACGGTCGCCAAGAACGTCGGCGCGATCCCCCGAGTGCTCGGCTGGGACAAGAAGCGGATCTCCGAACGGACCGAATACCTGCTCGATCTCGTCGGTCTCGACCCCGCCACCTTCGCCGACCGGCTGCCCAAGGACATGTCCGGCGGCCAGCAGCAGCGAGTGGGTGTGGCACGCGCGCTCGCGGCCGACCCGCCGGTGCTGCTCATGGACGAGCCTTTCGGCGCGGTCGATCCGATCACCCGGGTCCGCCTACAGGACAGTCTCATCGCGATCCAGCACGAACTCGGCAAGACCATCGTGATCGTCACCCATGATTTCGAAGAAGCCACCAAACTCGGTGACAAGGTGCTCATCCTGTCCGAGGGCGGCCACGTCGAGCAGTACGCGCGGCCCGAGGAGATTCTGACCAGCCCGGCCACGCCGTTCGTGGAGGAGTTCGTCGGATCCGGCGCGAAACTGGCGTACCTGACTGTCTCGAGGGTTCGTGATGTGCCCTTCGACGAGGTGATCACCGCGCGGGTCGGCGAATCCTCCGGGACGGTGATCGAACGAGCGAAGGCCGCGGGCCAGAGCTGGGTGGTCGTCGTGGACGGGGCCGGGCGGCCGCGGTCCTGGCCGACACTCGGTGAACTGGCCAGTAAGCCGGAGGTCTCGGATTTCCTCGATCGGCGGCTACCCGTCGTCGCCCAGTCCTCGACCCTCAACGACGCGCTCGACGCCATGCTGGCGACCAGCCAGGGCGCGACCCTGGTCACCGACGGCCGCGGCGCGGTACTCGGCTCGCTCGGGATCGGCTCGGTGACCGAGGTGATCCGCGACAAACTCGCCGAAGGGCACTCCGACGGGGAGGACCCGTCCTACGAGACCTACGTCGACGGCAGCGATCCCACACCGACACCGGTGATCGCCGCCGACGAGGGCCCCGGATCGGCCGGACAGTCATGAACCGGTTGCGCCGCGTCCCGATCGACGTGTGGTTCGAGCCGATCATCATTCTCGTCGTCGGCATCGGCTACATCTTCTGGTACCGGTCCCAGGAATTCACCGCGACCGAGCAGGCATCGCTGGGCTGGGACAACCTCCGGACCACCATCCTCGAACACGTCAGACTGACCGTGGTCGCGACCGTGATCGTGGTCGTCGTCGCGATTCCGCTCGGTATCGCGTTGACCCGGCCTGCGTTGAAGCGGTTCGAACCGATCGCGGTCAATATCGCCAATATCGGCCAGGCCGCGCCCGCCGTCGGTCTGCTGGTGCTGTTCACCTTCTGGCTCGGCACCGGTTTCCGCACCGCGATCGTCGGCCTGGTCGTCTACGCGATCCTGCCCATCCTGCAGAACACCATCGTCGGGCTCAGGCAGGTCGACCAGCGCACGATCGAGGCCTCGCGCGGCATCGGCTATTCGGGCGCCAGGACGTTGTTCCAGGTCGAACTACCACTCGCGGTCCCGGTGATCCTCAACGGTGTGCGCACCGCGCTGGTCATCCTGGTCGGCACCGCGACACTGAGCACATTCATCGGCGCGACGAGCCTGGGCACCCTGATCACGACCGGCGTTACGCTCTTCCTGCCGAAACTGCTCATCTCCGGCGCCATCCTCGTCGGACTGCTCGCGCTGATCATCGATTGGCTCGGTCGACTCGTCGAACTGGCCGCGACACCGCGAGGAGTCTCATGAGATCGCGACGAGCCCGACTTGTCACCCTGCTCTGCGCGTTCGCCGCGGCGATATCGCTCACCGGATGCGGACTGGTCAGTTCCTCGGGAACATTCCACGACGCGACCCTGCCCGGCGGCGACAAACCACTCGACGGCGCGAAGCTGACCGTCACCTCGAAGAGTTTCACCGAGGGCGTGCTGCTGGGCAAGATCACCGCGACCTACCTGGCCGCGGCGGGGGCCGACATCACCGACCTGACCGGCGCGCCGGGATCTGCCTCGTCGCGCCAGGCCCAGCTCAACGGCGACGCCGACGTGCTGTGGGAATACACCGGCACCGGCTGGGTCAACTACCACAACGAGACCGAGACCATCTCGGACCCGGGCGAACTCTGGCAGCGGGTGCACGACGTCGAGAAACGCGATCACAACCTGGAGTGGCTCCCGCCCGCCAACTTCAACGACACCTACGCCTTCGGAGCGTCCACCCCGACCGCCGACCGCCTGAAGGTGAAATCCCTCTCCGATGTCGCCGCGCTCCCCGTCCCGGACCGGACCTTCTGCGTCGACGACGAATTCTTCAGCCGCTCCGACGGTTTCATCCCGATGCTGGAAAAGTACGGCATCCCCTACAACACTCCGAACGGCGTGCCGTCCGGCAACGTGACGCGCATGGACGCCGGCGTCGTCTACACCGCGACGGCCAAGAGCTCCCCGTGCAATTTCGGCATGGTGTACACCACCGACGGCCGGGTCAAGAATCTGAACCTGGTGGTCCTCGACGACGACAAGAAGTTCTTCCTGCCCTACAGCGGGACGGCGGTCGTGCGCGGCGAGATCATCGACCGGTACCCTCAGCTGCGGACCCTGCTCGGGACGATCTCCGAACGTCTCACCGATCAGCTGATGCAGGACCTCAACGGTCGCGTCGACATCGACGGCGAGGATCCCGCGGACGTGGCCTACGACTGGTTGAAAAGTGAAGGACTCATCGAGTAGGACCGCCGGAGTCACCCCGAAGTCCGCGCCCAGCTAACAGTAGGAAATCCGATGATGAGGCCGTTCGACCGGACTCGGCGGCCCGAACAGGGCGGACAACGCTTCGACAGTGGAAATGTTCCTGTTTCAGCCCGCTCGACTGTTCGCCTGCTGGTAACCATGTTACCGTGGTCCGATCCCGTTCCCGGGAACTGCCAGTCATCTCGAAGTGGAGGCGTGTTGCTCACACTCTCGCCGACCATCCGATCGGTTCGAATCATCGGATGCCACAGGTCATCGGCCTCGACCGAGCAAACGATCTCCCACGAGAACAATCGGTAGCGGTCATGGAGCGTCACGTATCGGTCGAGTTCGGCATCGAAGGCATGCCCGTACTGCACTATCGCGCGGAGGAATCCGCCGCGACGGAATTCGCCGCCGAGATGCGCAGGCTCCGCCCGACCGGCACGGTTAGCGTCGACGATTGCGTGACCGGGGAGATGGAACCCCTGCCCTGTCAGCGGCTCTACCGCCGCTGCTGAATCGGTCGATCGGCCCGGCCGGGTGCCGCCACGAGGTGCCAGGCCGCCGCGTAGATCATGACCGCGACCACACCGCCTCGGACCGCGCCGATGAGACAGGCCCGGACAGCGTCGTACCCGCTGTCGTGACCACCGCCGGCCGCCACCACCCCGCCCATGATCGCGAACACCACGATCGTGGGCAGTGCGAGACTCCGCCACGTGGGGGACGGATCGACGGTCCGGATCACGGGGGCACGCCGGTACCAGCGCACGGCCACCACCCCCACGAGCACCATCCCGCCGATCGATGACAGGTATCCGATCACGTTGTAGAGCTTGTGCGGTTCGACGACGCCGACCCGCAACCACGCCCAATGCCGCACCGCCATACCGTCGGTCTGGGTGAACGCGTCCCATGCCAGATGCGTCCCCGCGCCGACGACGATCGCGACAGCCGCTGTCACCCATTCCGCAGGCGATCGAAACCCGCTGTCGAACGCGGGGATTCGCCGACGAAGCCCGGACGGGGCGAGCGCGAGCAGCGGATTCACGGTGAGGCGGAAGATCGCGAGCAGCGTGAATCCGAACAGCAGATCCCACCCCGGCAGTGCCGCTGTCGCATGTGTCGACACGGGCGGCGACAACGGCAGGTAGTAGACCACATCCGGTGCCATGGTGCCCGCCACGAGCGCCGCGAGAGGCAGGTGACGACCGAACAGGAGCGCTGCGGCCGGGTGGGCGAGGGTGAACGGCACCGGACCGAGACTATCCCGCCGCGAAATCCTCAGCAGGACAACGCTCCGCAGGGCGCGCACCCGCCGCACGTCGCATCGGGAGTTCGGCCGTCACACCGCCGAGAAATGAGCTTCCGCCACATCGAGAAAGCGTTGGCCTATCGCCGAATTGCCGGATTCGGCCCAGGCGATCGCCAACGGCACGGCGGGCGCGCCCGCCACCTCACGGAACACGACGCCGGGACGAGTCGCCGCCGCCACCCCTCGGGTCACGAATCCGATCCCCGCGCCCGCGGCGACCAGGCCCGCCAGTGTGGTCACCGGCGTGGCTTCCTGCACGATCCTGGGTTCGACACCGGCGGAGCGCAGACACGAGGTCACGGCGTCGAACAGGACGGGGCCGACGTTGCGCGGGGCGGCGAGCATCGGTTCTCCCGCCAGATCGGCGAAGCCGATACTCGACAGCCCGGCCAGACGATGTCCCGCCGGAATCGCCAGGACGAACGGTTCGTCGGGCAGTGCGCGAGTTCGCAGATGAGAACGTTCCAGGGGCGGGTGCAGTACGCCGAGGTCGATCTCGCCGCGATCGAGCGCCGCTTCCACCGCGGGGGAATTGATTTCGAGCAGGTCGAGGGTCACTTGCGGACAGGCGTGCCGAAACGCCTGGATCGCCCCGGGCAATGCCGTGTAGGAGGCGATCACGGTGAACCCGAGACGCAGTCGCCCGTGCAGCCCCCGCGCGGCACGGCGGGCGGCATCGGCGGCTCGCTCCCCCTGTGCGACAGCGGCTTTCGCGGGCTCGATGAAGGCCTGTCCGGCCTCGGTCAGCCGGACACCGCGACGATCGCGATCGAGCAGAACAGCGCCGACATCACGTTCGAGAGTCCGGATCCGTTGACTCAGCGCCGGCTGGCTCAGGTGCAACTCCGAGGCCGCCCGCCCGAAATGCAGCGTCTGCGCCACCCGAAGGAAGCATTCGATCGACCGAAGATCCACGCTGTGATCGTATTTCACTATCACAGCGTCCGATATACCGATTGAAATACGATCACAGTCGCGCCAACACTGGGCCTATGACCGGAATGAAAGCCCTCAGCCTCTGTCTGGCCGCAGGTGTGGTCGCCGCGTGCGGATCCGGCGATCCCACGACCGGCCTCACCCTCGACCGCGTCGTCGCGATCTCCGACGGCGACTACCTCGCGAGCACCTACGCCGACGGCATCCTCCCGCCCGCCGAGGCCGGTCACCGCGACCTGTTGACCACCACCGGCATCATCGACGGCACCGTCCGCACCCAGGAGATCGAAATCTCCAACTCGGTCACCGCCGCACCCGAAGTCCTCGCCCTCTCCCCCGACGGTTCCACCGCCTTCGTCGCCGAACGACTCGGCCGACGCGGGTCCGGCGACACCATGGCGGGACAACTGCCGCCGGGGAATCAGCTTGCCGCCGTGCGTATTTCCGAGGAGAACACGATGGCGGTCGCCGCCTCGGCGACCATCGCCCCGGCGCCGGAGGCCATCGCGGTCAGCCCCGACGGGAACCACATCGCCGTCGTGTCCAGCGGTGCCGAGGCCACGCGTTTGCAGCTGATCCCTTGGAGCGGAACAGCATTCGGCACGCCTGCGGACTTCGACCTGGCGGCCCTCGGCATCACCGGGAACTCCCCCGGCCCCAGGGGCGGAGTCCTGGCGACCAACGTCCAGTGGCATCCCGGCGGCCGCGCACTGGCCGTCAACATCACCACCCAGGACCGCGTGGCATTCTTCTCGGTCGACGCGCGGCCGAACGGCACGGTGGCCGTGGCACCCTGGGGTGCGCCGGTGCGCACCGGCCCCGATCCTTTCGTCGGCCGCTTCACCCCCGACGGACGCCACTACCTCACTTCCGACTGGGGCCGCGACCTCGCCGCCACCACCCTCGCCGACCGACTGCCCTCGGACCGCTCGAAACTCGGCGTCATCCGACTCGGCGAGCCCGGCACGACCAGCCGACATCGGGTCTCGCCACCGCCGACACGGACAAGTCGGCCGAAGGGCTCGCCATCAGCCCCGACGGCACGCATATCGCCACCGTCAACATGCACGGCAGCGCGTTCCCGCCCGGCTCCCCCGGCTACGACGAGTACGCGTCGGTGACCCTACTGCGCATGGACGGCGCCACCGGAGCGGTGACCAAGATCGGCGACTACCCACTGCGGGGCGTCCTGCCCGAAGGCGGCGCCTTCGACCCCACCGGCGAATACTTCCTCGCCACAGTGTTCCAGGGACGCGGCCCGCAGGACCCGGGGCCGGGAATCGAGATATTCCGGGTCGGCTCCGACGAGCAACCGGGTCTGACTCCCGTGCAACGGATCCCGCTACCCCACGGTGTTCACCACGTCGCCGTCGGCTGACCGACCGGGAGCTGTCCGGTGTCAGTTCCGCGGTGCCGCATCGTTCGAAGACCGCGACAGCATGAGCCCTTCGAGTGTGAGCTCGAGCAGGCGGTGTGCCCGGCCGGGGTCGTCGCTGATGTGGGCGACCGCGGAAACCAAGGCCATCAGTTCGTCGACGCGCAGGTCCGTTCTGATCACCCCTGCCGCTTCGGCATCGGCCAGCAGCGGTTCGACGGCGGCATCGGTGAGGCGATGCCACTGCTCGACTTCGGGCGACGGTTGCCCATCGCGGAGTTGGTGTGCGTCGACGAACGCTTCACGCAGGCCACGACCAGCGGCGAGATCGTCGATGACCGCACGCAACCAGCGGAGCAACGCGGCGCCCGCGGGTTCGCGGGCCCGCATGTCGACCGCCAGAGCGCACAGCGCACCGATCCGCTCGGCGTAGACGGCCGAGATCAGCTGGGCTCGGGTCGGGAAATGCCGAGAACTTCTTCTCACACAACAGAAGTCACCACGAAGCCAGCCGTGCCGCCCCACCGGCACGCACGGCAGGTTCGCGGCACATTCGGTATTCGCGGCAGGCTAATGCAGCGAGGACAGGTGCTCAACGCTGTACGGCAGCACATCCTCCGACCGCCCGGTCAGCGTCTTGCGCGCCCACTCGGCATCGGCGATCAAGGCTCGGCCGACCGCGACCAGATCGAATTCGTCGCGCTCGGCCCGGTCGAGCAATTCCTCGATACCGGTCACCGCGCTTTCGGATGCCCTCCCGGCGGGGCCGACGAATTCCTTGTCCAGGCCGACCGAACCGACGGTGATCGAGGGCTTTCCGGTCAGCTTCTTGGTCCAGCCGGCCAGGTTCAGCTCGCTGCCGTCGAATTCCGGGAGCCAGTAGCGACGAGTCGACGCGTGGAACACGTCCACGCCCGCCTCGGCCAAGGGAGTGAGGATGCGCTCGAGTTCGGCCGGGTTCTCCGCGATCCTGGCGTCGTAGTTCTCGGATTTCCACTGCGAGAGGCGGAAGAAGATCGGGAACTCCGGTGTCACCGCGGCGCGCACGGCGGTGACGATCTCCTCGGCGAAGCGGATGCGCGACTCCAGGTCACCCCCGTAGCCGTCCGTGCGCCTATTCGTGCGCTCCCACAGGAACTGGTCGATGAGATAGCCGTGCGCACCGTGCAATTCGAGACCGTCGAAGCCGAGGCGTTGCGCGGCGGCCGCGGCGTCGACGAAGGCCGTGACGACATCGTCGATATCCTTCGCGCTCAACGCCTCACCCTTGGGCGCGCCGTCCAGTCCGATACCGGAGGGGCCCACCGGCGGTGCGTCGGCGACCGGCCCCGAGCCCGCTTCCCTGGTCACCCCCACATGCCACAGTTGCGGAATGATCTTCCCGCCGGCATCGTGCACGCCCGCGACCACACGGGCCCAGCCCGCGAGCGCGTCGTCACCCCAGAAACGCGGGATCCGGTCACTCATCCCGGCCGAAGGATGTCCGACGAAAGTCCCCTCGGTGATGATCAGCCCCACGTCCTCCGCGGCCCGCCGGGCGTAGTACCGCACGACGTCGTCGTCGGGTACGCCACCGGGCGAGAATTTGCGCGTCATCGGCGCCATGACGATCCGGTTGGGCAGTGCGAGATCACCGATACGGAACGGCCTGCCGAGAATCTGCCCGGCCCTGGCGGTATCGATGGTTCTTGTCACGTGTGCCTCCCGGCCCGATAAGTGCGCGACACTCGACCCGGGTCGTGCGCCGTCACGACTGAAACTGCTCCGAAATGCGACGATGCCGCTGCGTATGCATATCGACGCAGTGGCATCAACCTTCGGATCCCCGCGTTCATTCCCGGAACGGCTGTGGATTCGCCCACGGTGACCGGCGGTATCTCCTCGCGTATCGGCGGCGCCTCAGCAGCGGCGCCGAGCGAAGGCGCAGGCAGGTCGTCGTTTCCTCATGACAGCTTCGCGCGCGGCCATCCGCGGGTAGACAGGTCATCGGCGCGGCCCGCGCCGATCCACCGCGACCCCGAGTTCGGGCTACGCGGTGCCGGATTCGGGCGAGGGTGCGGTGACCTTGCCGGGATCCGGCTCGTCCGCTTCCGGTGGTGGGGCGGTGACCGCGTCGATCTGCTCGCCGATGTAGCGGATCACCACCGCGAACATCGCGACCACCGGAACCGCCAGGAACGCGCCGGTTATGCCGTAGAGCGAACCGCCCGCGGTCACCGCGAGCAACACGATCACGGCGTGCAGTTCCATGCTGCGGCTTTGCAGGACCGGTTGCAGCACATTGCCTTCCAGCTGCTGCACCGCGATGACGATGCCGAGCACGATCAGCGCGGTCGTCAACCCGTTGCCGACCAGGGCGACGAGTACGGCCAGGGCGCCTGCGACGAAAGCGCCGACCATGGGGACGAATCCGCCGATGAAGGTGATCACCGACAGCACCATCGCCAAGGGGACGTCGAGGATGAACAGGCCCGCGCCGATGAATACCGCGTCGACGAAGCTGACGACCGCTTGGGTCCGGATGAATCCGCCCAGCGTCGCCCATACCCTTTCGAGCACCGCTTCGACGTGGCGGCCGCTGCGGTTACCGAACACCGAATGCATCCACGGCAGCAGTCGTGGGCCGTCCTTGAGGAAGAAGAACACCAGCACCAGCACCAGGAATACGGTGATCAGGACCGACGTCGCGGTGGTCACGCCGGTGAATACGCCGTTGGCGATCTGCGCGCCGCTGGACTGCAGTCGTTGCACGATGGCGTCGACGGCGGAGTCGAGTTGCTCGTCGCGGATGTTCAGCGGCGGTCCCTGGACCCAGTCGCGCACCTGGTTGACACCGGCGGTGGACTTGTCGGCGAGTTCGGGCGCTTGATCGGCGACCGACGGCACGATCAGCGCGATCACACCGGACAGCAGCGCGAGGAATCCCAGCAGCGCGAGCGAGGCCGCGGCCGCGGGCGGCAGCCCGCGCCGGGTCAGCCAGCGGGTGGGCGGCCACAGGATCGTGGTCACCACGATCGCCAGCGCGACCGGCAGGATCACCACCCACAGCCGGGCGGCGACCGAACCCAGTACCCACGCTCCGGCCGCGATCGCCACGATGCACAGCGACCATTTGGCCAACCACAGCAAGCCGCCACCGATCACGTCACCGCGATCGCGCCACGACTTTCCATTCTGTTGCGTCCCAGCGCTTTTCTTCCCCGTCCCGCTCACGCTGTCAGTCTGACACGCGACGCGGTGGTGAGCGCGCTCGTCATTACCTGCACGATCTCCCATCGAGGAGGTGGTCCTTTCCTGTCGGCGAGGCGGTGCCCGCCCGTCTCACAAGACGCGAAGGGTTGCGGGTCGGACGAAACATCGACCTGCGGTAGCGAAAGCGGTCCGAAGCCTTCTCGGCTGTCGGACCGCTTCGATGGAGAGTTCCCCGGCGAGGGCTGCGGTCGGGTCGCTCTCGGCTGGAACAGCCGATCACGACCCTGACGCCACCGCGCCTTCGGTGTGATTACCGCAGCGCGCGATTGCGGCCGGTGACGAGTCGAACCAGGAACAGCAGGATGACCGCGCCGCCCAGGCAGGTGAAGAAGCTGAACCACAGCCCGCCGCCCTCGACGTCGGTGCCGAGCAACTTCAGCAGGAATCCGCCGAGCAGACCGCCGATGATTCCGACGACGATATTGAGCAGAATGCCCTGCTGGGCGTCGGTTTTCATGAGCTTGCTGGCGATCCAGCCCGCCAGTCCGCCGATGATGATCCACCCGAGAATTCCCAGACCCAGCATTGCCTTCTCCTCTGTTCACGAACCGTCGACGCTCACCGTCCGAGCGTGCTTCGCTGCCCGACATACCCCGTATCTCGGGAACAAACCTCCACGACGAGCAAATCCGATCTCCCTGCCGAGCAATGGGGTTCGCACCTCCGGTCGGGTTCGAGATCGACACCGGGGACTCGGTGCCATGTCGTGACGATTGGCACCGGTCGGAGGCGGGTACTCCACGTTCATTCCGCGGGTCCGGATGGCGGGGCGGATGGATTGTCGGGGATCGAACTGCGAGAGGCGTCCGCGATGACGAAGAAGCCGTATTCGAATGCCCACATTCGTGGTGCCGTGGTGTGGCCCGACCCGAGTCCGTTGAGTCAGTGGTGGGCTCAGGTCATGGGACTGCCGACGCGCGGGGACGAGAGCGGTGAGAACACCGAGGCGACGCCGGGGCCTGCTCTGGCCGCCTGACCGTAACCGACAGGCGGGGATCTCCCGTCGGATCCGCCCTGCGATCGCCATCCGGCAGGACAGACCCGCGGGGCCCACGAAGCGAGCCGCACGGGCGCGAAGGCCGGCACGGTCGTGTCGTGGCCTGGATGCGACCCGAGTCGAGGTGGTCGCACCCTGAAGTGCCGCATACCCGCACCGACGGTGTTGTCACATCGAGACCCGAGGACTGTTCGCGGTCAGTGACGAAAGCGCGGCATATCGACCGATGTGGACGGGCGATCAGGTGCGCTGGAGAACACCGGGACCGGCACGACCTGCTCCTGTGCCGAGGCAGGCAGTGGTTCGCACTGCGAGGGATGGCTGAACAGCCGGGCGTAATCGACGTCACGCACGTGAAAGTACCTCCGGTACGGATGATTTCGCCGTCGGACATCGACGACACCGATCCAGCATTACCCAGCACGCGTGAACTATTCACCGCGTGCACGAGATCATCCGACTTGTTACCGAATACACGGATTCGCACCCCGGCCGGGGCATCACCGCACCGTTTCGCCGCGGATGAGGTGGGTTGGACACGGCGAGCGTGGGTAGCCGTCGCAGGTGACCGACTCCGCCATCGCCGTCCTCGACATCGACGGCACACTCATCGATTCCAACTACCATCACGCGCTGGCCTGGTATCGAGCTCTGCGCTCGGTGGGCGAGACCTTCCCGGTGTGGCGTCTGCACCGGCTGATCGGCATGGGCGGGGATCAGCTGATCACCGCCGTACGTTGCGGCGGCTTCGGCGACGACGAACTCCGCGAAGCCGGTGCCATCGCCCCCTACGACACCCCCGCGGACCTCGTGCGAGCCCTGGCCGACACCCCACTCGCCTGATTTCGCCACCGTCGATCCTCTGTCCGGATTCGGCGGCGATTGCGGGACCGTGGTGGTCGGCGGTTTGTCGGCGCGGCGGGCCGGGTAGGGCCATGGTGGTATCGCGGGTGTGTGGGGCCGATTCCAGCACGAGTAACAGCGATCCGCCGTGGCGGTCGGTCCTCGCCCAGGAACTGTCGGGAGGAGACAGAAGGTGACAACCGAGCAAGGGGTCGGCACACTGCGCAGTGTCGTCCTGGATTGCCCCGATCCACGCGCACTGGCCGATTTCTACGGGCATCTGCTGGGTGCGCGGGTCGTGTCCGACGAAGAGGACTGGGTGGTTCTCGCGGACGCGTCGGGAAGGCGCATCGCCTTTCAGACCGCACCGAACTACGAGCCGCCGGAGTTTCCGGATACCAAGGGTTCTCAGCAAATCCATTTCGATGTGCTCGTCGACGACATCGAGGTCGCTCAACCCCGTGCGCTCGCACTGGGAGCAGAGCTGATCCAGGCCGAGACCGACGGCGCGTTCCGCGTCTACCGTGACCCCGTGGGCCACACGTTCTGCCTGGTCTGGCTCCCCGAATCCTGAGCGGACCGGGCGCGGCGGAGTGTTCGAGCCCGGCCGCACGGCCGTAGCACGGACGTAACCGGGAGAGAAACCGGGGCCGTTAGGCTTCGGATTGCCCGGCAAGGCGTACCGGGTCTCGCGGATCGCGTGGGCGCCCACTCGATCCGCGCAGCCGGACGGGAGGACCGAGCCGACCGGAGCCGTGCCCCCGCGTGTATCCATCGGGTGACCGCGCCCCTCCGATGCGGTCGCGAGACCACGATTCGGTGTTCGGCGTTCGGGGGTCTACGATCGTTGTGGTCATCGGGGAAACCGATGCCCGAAACCGCGTGAACGGCGTCGTGGATGCCGCCCACGCCTGCTGTGAAAAACGGTGGGGCCGCCTTTCGGGGGTCGGCCCCACTGTCCAGCATCGAACCGGCAGATACCGGACAAACCACAGCGGATCGATGCGCGGAAGCGCGGGTACCGACCGTCACGAACCGATGACGTCGCGGGCTCGGCCGATGATGAGCGGATCCGCCGCGGTGACGATCTCGCGGTCCTTGTTCTCGTAGTCGAACAGGCCGAGCACGTAGCGCATCGCGTTGAGGCGCGCGCGTTTCTTGTCGTTGCTCCTCACCACGATCCACGGGGCGTAGTCGGTGTCGGTGTGTTCGAAGTTCTCCTCCTTCGCCGCCGTGTAGTCGTCCCACTTGTCCAGCGAGGCCAGATCCATCGGCGACAATTTCCACTGCCGGACCGGGTCGACCTGACGGATCGCGAAGCGGGTGCGCTGTTCCAGGGGTGACACCGAGAACCAGAACTTCACCAGGTCGATGCCGTCCTCGACCAGCATCCGTTCGAACAGCGGCACCTGGGCCAGGAAACGCCGATGCTGTTCGGGGGTACAGAAACCCATCACCCGCTCCACCCCGGCCCGGTTGTACCAGGACCGATCGAACAGCACGATCTCCCCGGCCGCGGGTAGGTGCTCGACATAGCGCTGGAAATACCACTGCGTCTGCTCACGAGTGGTCGGCTTCTCCAGCGCCACCACCCGGGCACCGCGCGGATTGAGATGTTCGGTGAACCGTTTGATCGTTCCGCCTTTGCCCGCGGCGTCGCGGCCCTCGAACACCACGACCAGGCGCCGCCCGGTGGCCTTGACCCAGTTCTGCAACTTGAGTAACTCGATCTGCAACAGCCGCTTGTCGGCCTCGTAGACCGGGCGTTCCAGGCGCCGGTCGTACGGGTAGCCCTCACGCCAGGTGTCGACGACGAACTCTCCGTCGGCGGTCAACAGCAGCGGGTCGTCGTCATCGACGTCATCGACGGAGAAGCCGGTGGTGTCGGTCAGATCGATCGCCGATTCCAGATCGGCGATCTCACTCAGATCACGCAATGAACGCGGGGAGGCAGCGAAGTGGGTCATTCCGCGACGTTAACGACGGAAATCGACCGGCCGGTGAACACCGGGCGCACCTTCGCCTACCCGGACGGCCGGCAGCCGATCTCCTCCTTGTCGACTTTCGGGGGGTGCCGAGTAGTTGGGCAGTGTCGGACATCCGTGGTGCGAGTTCGAATGTCGGGGCGGACCGAGGACTCCCCGGTCCGCTCGCCGTGCTTCTTTGCCTTCCTGTGCAGTTGAACTGAACTCAAGAGTTCAATACACTGACCGCATGCGGACCCAGCTCGTCGGCCGACACGTGAACTCACCGGTCGAGAGTCGAGTCCTCGACGCGACCGGACCTCCGAAATTGGGAAGCGGATGACGACACCGACCGGTGCGACCTCCTCGCGGGGGCGGATCGACAAGCGGCAGGCCATTCTCGACGCGGCATTCGTCGTGTTCGCCCGGCGCGGCTACGCACTCGCGGGGGTCCAGGAGATCGCGGAGGAGGCCGGGGTCGCCAAGCCGACCATCTACAACCACCTCAACGACAAGGAAACCCTGTTCCGGCACGCGTTGACGGCCGTCGCCGATTCGGTGCTGGCCGAGAATCTGACGGTGGTGGCGCGGCTCCGGAATCCGGGGCCGGATCTCGGTGCGGCACTGCGGGATCTGGCGCTGCGACTGATCCGGGTCTGCTGCGCCGAACGATCACGATCGCTGCGGTGGCTCACCTATGCCCAGGTCGCCCAATTCCCCGACCTGATCGATATCGTCGTCGGCCGCACCTCGGACCGCCTCGGCGAGGCGCTGGCCGATCGGCTGGCACGACTCTCACTGTCCGGTCGGCTGCGCCCGTGCGATCCCGCGGTCGCCGCCGAACAATTCCTCGTGCTGATCACCGGACCGATGGAAGGACGCTCACGGCTGGGCACCCGCAAGGTCGCCGTCGCCGAGATGCGCGCCGTCGCGGACACGGCGGTCGATACGTTCCTGCGCGCCTACGGACCGTCGGAAACCTGAACTCCCCCTGTTTATCACGTCGAACCTCGACGCCGAGAGAAGGATGAACGTGACCGGTCAGACCGACAATCTGCTCGCGACCATCGAAGCCGAACGGGCGATCTATCGAACGTTCCACCATTTCTTCCGCATCGCGGATACCCAGGACAGCGAGCGGTTCAGCGAATGTTTCACCCCCGACGCGCTGATCGAGTATCGGATCATGCCCGGTCCGGTGCAACGCTTCCACGGACGCGACGAATTCACGTCGTTCATGTGTCGGGTGCCGAAGGCCCGGCGCAACATGGTCGCCCATGTCATCGGACAGTCCTCGATCGAATGGGACGGTGATCGACCTGTGCTCACCGCCTACGCGACGGTGTGGCATTGGTTCTCCAGCAGCGCTTTTCCCGACCACAACCGGCCCGCCGATTGGACGGTTATCGGTCTGGTGCGGGACGAGTTCGAGAAATACGACGGTCGATGGCTGATCTCGCATCGTGACGTGCGGCCGGTGGCGGGCCGCGTCGCGGCGGGTCGCGGCCCGATCTGATGCCCGACCGGGCCGTACTCGTTTCGAGTCCGGCCCGGTCGCCGCTCGCGACCTATTTCGCCGGTGCGGGGAAAGGCGAGTTGATCGTCGTGAAGTATTGGACGGCAGCGAGTATCGCGATCGGCGCGGTCACGAGCAACTGACCGACGAGGGTGCCGAGCGCGCCGATGGCGACGATCCCCCCGACGCAGCCGACCACGGCCGCCGGAGCGAACGCGCCGAACAGTCCGATGATCGCCGCGGAGGCGACCGTCGCACCCGCGATGCCGCCCAGTACGCAGCCGACCGCCCCGCCGGTGAGCCCGCCCGCCAGCGTGCCGATGGCGGCACCGGCGCCGATGGTGCTGGTGAGCCTGTTCCAGGCGGCCAGTTCCCGGTCGTAGGGGGTCTTCCAGGGCGCGTCCTCCTCGAAGGGCAGCGCCACCGGGCGGTAGGAAGCGTGCTCGAGGTCGAAACGCGGCGTGAGCACGGCGTTGTTCCCGGCGATGTCGGCGGCGATCGGGAAGACGAAATCATCGACGCGGAAGGATAATTCGGCGCCCGCGAGCACACTGCCGTCGGCCGACCGGATCGTGAACCTGTCCCCGTCGCTCGCCAGTTTCCCCGAGTCGGTTTCGATGTGCACCGATTCCGGGGTGGTGGTGGCTTTGTAGTTCACCGGCGCGACGTCGCCGGTGACGTCCGCGTGGCTGATTCCCGGCAGGGCGCTCAGGCCCGCGGCCAGGAGCGCCACGGCGCCCATTCGTTTGTTCATGGATATCCGATTTTCTTTCTCTCGTTGGACGACATGCGTTCGAGTCAGTGCGCGAATTCGGGCGCGATCTTGTCCGCGACGAAATCGAGGGTCCGTTTGGCGACCTCGATCGGGAGATTGCCCGAGTGGATGGTGAGACTGACGGTGATATCGGTGCCGTATGCCGCACCGAGTCGGGACAGTTGCGCGCGGACGTCCTCCACGGTGCCCGCCAGAATGTGGTCGTCGCCGAGTCGTTTGTCGAAATGCAGGAGGGCGCCGACGTTCGCGAGATTCTCGTAGCCGGGGTAGTCGGCGCTGCGCTCGGTCGACCACGCGCGGGTGGCCTCGGCGATCTTGTCGGAGTAGAGCTGCTCGTCGCGCCTGCCCAGGGTCAGTGCCTCGTCCCTGTCGTCGGCGATGAACGCGCCCAAGCTGATCTGTACGTCCTCGGTGCCCTGCGGTCGGCCGCCCGCGACCCAGCCCCTGCGGTAGGCGGCCAGGATCTCGGCGAAGCCGTCGGGGCCCGCGATGGCGGGAACCGCCTGGAGACCGCGGCCGAGGAAACCGGCCTGTTCGGCCGAGGCGGGGCTGGTGGCCGTGGCCACGTACACCCGGGGTCCCGGCCGCTGGAAGGGACGCGGGAGCAGAGTGACCGGCCCGAACCGGTGGAATGCCCCGTCGACGACGACGTTCTCCTCCGCCCAGAGCCGCTCGACGGTCCGCACCCCTTCGTCGAATCGGGCGCGGCTCTCGTCGAGGCTCACCCCGAACGCGGCGAATTCGCCGGGCAGGAAGGCGCGGCCGAAGCCGACATCGAGCCGCCCGTGGCTGAGGTTGTCGAGTACCGCGAGGCGACCGGCCAGCTGGATCGGGTGGGAGAACGCCGGGATGACGGCGCCGGTCGCGATCCGGATGGATCGGGTCCGCGCGGCGACCGCGGAAAGGAACGGCACCGGGTCCGGGCTGTAGCCGCCGTAGGGGAAGAAATAGTGTTCAACGGTTTTGACGTGGTAGAAACCGCGCTGGTCGGCATAGACCGCCAGTTCGAGCGCGTCGTCGAAATATTTGTCGGCGGACAGGTCTTCGGGTCCGACCGCGGGGAAGAAGGTGATGCCGAATTTCATTGTCGTCCTTTGTCGAAAGTCTCGGTCGGTGGCGTCGCGTCGCGGCTCAACGCCGGATGACGAGTGCGGAGTTGAAGCCACCGAAGCCGCGCGCCAGGATCAGGGCCGTACGCAGTGGGGCGGGTCGGGAGGAGCCGACGACGAGGTCGATCTCGTATCCCGGCGCGGGTGCGGCGGTGCCGACCGTCGGTGGAATCACCTGATCGCGCAGTGCCAGCAGCGCTGTCGCGACATCCAACGGCGGTCCGCCCGCGATGAGGCGGCCGACGGTCGATTTCGGCGCGGTCACCGCGACGCCGTCGGGTCCGAAGATCTCCGTGATCGCCGCGGCCTCGGCGGCGTCGAGTTCGGGCAGACCCGCGGCGTCGGCGAAGACCACGTCGACCTCGGCGGGCTCGATGCCCGCGTCGTCGAGTGCCGTGCGGGCGGCCCGGCTCAGGTTGGGCGCGCGACCGCTGTCGGGGTGCGGGTCGAACGAGGACCCGTACCCGATGATCGAGCCGTACACCTGCCGGGCTCCGCGCTCTCGCGCGGAGTCGGCGTCCTCCAGGATGAGCAGTGCCCCGCCCTCGCCCGGCACGTAGCCCGCGGCGCGCGCGTCGAAGGGCAGGTAGGCGTCCTCCTTGCTGCCGGATCGGCTCAGCCTGCCCAGCGCGATCTGGGAGACGAAAGCGTAGGGATTGAGCGGCGCCTCCAATCCGCCCGCGATGGACACACGCTGGCCGCGACGGACCAACCGGCGTGCGTGTCCGATGGCGTCGAGTCCTCCGGCCTGGTCGGCCACGATGGATCCGCCCGCGCCGCGCAGGTCGTTCCTGATCGAGATCTGTCCGGTGTTGACCGCGTAGAACCAGGCGAAGCACTGATACGCGCTGACGTGGTCGGGGCCGAGGGTCCACAACTTCTGGACCTCGCGCTGGGTGAAATCGAAGCCGCCGCTGGCGTTGGACGTGGTGACACCCAGCGTGTCGTTGTCGAACGCGGACAGTTCGACGCCCGCGTCCGCGATGGCCCAATCCGCTACCGCGATAGCCAGTTTCGTGACCGGGTCGGTCTGCGGAACGAGTCTGCCGGGGATATGGGCCGCCACGTCGAAATCGAGGATCTCGCCGGCGAAACGCGACGGATATCCACCGACCTCGTATCTGCTCACCCGGTCGATGCCAAGGCGCCCGGCGAGTACGGCGGACCAGTAGTCGGCCGCGCCGAGCCCGTTGGGCGCGGCCACCGACAGGCCGGTGACGACGACTTCGCTCATGCCGCACCTACTTTCGACAGCAGCACCGCGCTCTGGAAGCCGCCGAAGCCGCTACCGACCGACAGCGCCACATCCACCCGCGCGGCGCGCGCCTCGAGCGGTACGTAGTCCAGATCCAATTCGGGATCGGGGGTGTGCAGGTTCGCTGTCGGCGGGATGGTCGAATGTTCGATGGCCAGCGCACAGGCGACGAGTTCGATGGCGCCGATCGCGCCGAGGGAATGCCCGATCATGGATTTGATCGAACTGACCGGCGTCTCGTAGGCGTGGTGGCCGAGACTGCGTTTGAAGGCCGCGGTCTCGTGGCGGTCGTTCTGTTTGGTTCCCGACCCGTGGGCGTTGATGTAGTCGATATCGCCCGGGTCGATCTTGGACTCGCGCAGCGCGGCGTCGATCGCCGAACTCATCTCGATACCGTCGGGCCGCAGCCCTGTCATGTGGTAGGCGTTGCAGCGTGAGGCGTGCCCGCGCACCTCGGCGTAGATGGTCGCACCGCGCGCCTTGGCGTGCTCGTATTCCTCGAGCACGAGCGTCGCGGCGCCCTCGGCGACGACGAATCCGTTGCGCGTGGAATCGAAAGGGCGCGAAGCGTGTTCGGGATCGTCGTTGCGCGGTGAGGTCGCCTTGATCGCGTCGAAGCAGGCGACCGCGAGCGGGGAGATCGGTGCGTCGGCCCCGCCCGCGACGACGATATCGGCCGCGCCCTCCAGGATCAGGTCGCGTCCGTATCCGATGGCGTCCAGACCGGAAGTGCAGCCGGAGGAGATCAGCGCCGTCGGGCCTTCGGCGGCCGCCGCCCACGCGACCTCCGCCGAGATCGAACTCGGCACCAGATAGCTGTACAGGTGCGGGGTCGCGTACTCGCTGTCCAGTTCCCATAGTCGCCCGGTGTCGCTGAGCACCAGGTACTCGTCCTCGAGCGACGTCGTCGCGCCGACCGCGCTGCCGACGCTCACCCCGATCCGGGACGGATCGAGACCGTCGAGTTCCAGGCCCGAATCACGCAGGGCCTCCCGGGTACTCGCGACGGCGAGTTGCGACGCGCGATCCATGCGCCGTTCCTCGCGCGCGGTCAGGCCGTGCGCGCTCGGGTCGAAATCGCATTCCCCCGCGCTCTGGGAACGGAACGGCGCGGGATCGAATCGCGTGATCCGCCGGGTCGCGGTCGTTCCCGAGGTGAGCAGTTTCCAGAAATGCTGGATATCGTCGCCACCCGGTACGACCGACCCCAGGCCGGTGATCACCACTCGTCGTGTCATCTGTCTGTCCTCACGTTGGTTCCGGCGGCCGTCACGGCAACCGGATCGACTGGGGGTGATGGAAGATGTCGTGCGGGTCCCACACCGACTTGACGTATTGCAGGCGGGCATAGTTGCCCTTGTAATACAGTTCGTGCCAGGGGATTCCGGACAGATTCGCGTCCGGATCCGCCGCGCCGGTATCGGGATAGTTGATGTAACAGCCGTCGGTGCGATCGTTGGGCACCGGGACATTGCCGGTGTCGGCGTACACGGCGCGGAACAGCCGGGTCGCCCACGCGATATTCACCGCGTCGTCGGCGGGATCGGTCCACAGCGACTGGTAGAGCACCTTCATGATCGCGCCGCGCTGGGCGACCGCGGTGTCGTCGGGGCCTACCGCCCCGACCCGCCCGCCGACGGGATTGATCACGACCATCGCGTGGTGATTGTGGATCTCGTCGCTGGTGAGCGCGCCGTAGATGATCGCGGCCTGCTCGTCGGTATGCCCGCGCAGGTGGTAGGCGGCGTGGTTGTCGCTGCGGACCGCCGGATTGTTGCCGATCGCCGAACCGGTGCTCAGGAATCGTGTGGCGCGCAGCCAGGGAAAAAGCTTGGGCGGCGTGATGATCGACGCGTCCGCGACACCGTCCAGGAGCGCGCGCAGGTAGTCGTCGAGCAGTGTCCTCGCGTCGGTCACGCCCGCGTCGATCTGGGTGAGCAGGGTCAGTGCTCCGCTGGAGGCGTGTGTCAGCGTCACCGATCCGCTCAGCGCGATATAGGGGCTGTCGACGGCACTGTTGGCCTCGTACCACCGACCGACATTGCGCAGCAGGCGGACGAACCGCTCCTCGGTCAGCGCCGCCCACGGCACCGGGACCGCGCTGACCAGTACCTTCTCCGGCGGGTTGACCAGCTGGTCACGCGGCGCGGGGCCCCTGACACCGGGTGAACGGAACCAGTACCGGGTGATCACCCCGAAATTGCCGCCGCCGCCACCGCTGTTGCCCCACCACAGATCGCGCAGCGGGTCGCCCGGTTCCCGGGTCGCCAGCACCGCGCGCGCGACCCGATCGGGTCCGACCACGACGATCTCGACGCCGTAGAGGTGGTCGACGGTCAGACCGTCCCGACGCGACAGCAGCCCGAAGCCCCCGCCGCAGACATGTCCCCCGATACCGACCGAGTAGCAGAATCCGCCCGGGATGGTGACACCCCACGACTTGTACAGCTCGTCGTACACGTTGAGCAGCAGCGCGCCCGCCTCGACGCCGAACGCGCCGCGTTGTGCGTCGTAGGAGACGCGCGTCATCGCGGACATGTCGACGACGGCGGTGACCGAGTCGTTGAAGACGTGGTCGGCCAGGCAGTGCCCGCCACTGCGCACGCTCAGCGTCTTGTGCTCGTCGACCGCGCGCTGGACGGCGGCCACGACTTCCTCGGTGGTCCGTGGCACCGCGATGTATTCGGGCTCGGCGACCCACCGTTGGTTGACTCCCGTTGTCAGTTCGTCGTAGCGGGGATCGTCACGGTCGACATAGGCCGGCGCGGCGGGCGCGGCGGCGGCTTCGGGTGTGGCCGCGAGCAGGCCCACTCCGGTCACCGACATCACGCGCAGCGCCGATCGCCTGCCGAACCGGGTCGTCACAGGATCTCCGCCACGGCCGCGCTCCACGAGAATCCGGCTCCGACACCGGCGAACAGCACCGCGTCCCCGCCGCGCAACAGATCCCGCTCCCGCAGGTGGGCGAGTCCGGCGAGCTGGTCACCCGCGCCGAGGTGTCCCACGGTGCGCGCCAGGCTCCATGTCGTGCGTTCGACATCGATGTCGAACGGACGCAGGTAGGTGCTGCGCAGGCGGCGGCTGCCGAAGTGCGGCAGCACGAACCAGTCGATATCGCTGATCTTCACCCCGGCGTCGTCGAGGCTGCGGGCGATGACCCGCTCCTGACCACGCCGGACCTTCTCGACGTTGGGCAGCACATTCGATCCGGTCAGGAACGCCTTCTTGAGCGGATCGAGGTCGACGCGCGGACGCACCGAGAACGGCGCGACGCCGAAGGGATCGTCGCCGCGATGCATCCGCTCGAGCGTGGGGTCCGCGGCCTGGACGAACGAGCGGAACACCGCGAACCCCTCTGTGCGCGAGAGGATCACAGCGGTGCCGCCGTCTCCGTAGATGGTTCCGGGGTCGCTGATGAAGCGGTCGAAGCCGGGGGCCGCGAAACGGTCGCCCGTGGTCACCAGCGCCAGGTCGCCGTCGCGGGCGCCGAGGTAGGCGGCGGCCAGATCGATGGCGGCCATGCCGCCGTTGGACATCTGCCTGACCTCGACCGCTACCGCGTCGGCCGCTCCCGCGGCGTGCTGGATATACGCCGAAGGCGACCACAGATCATGGCCCTGGTAGTACACATTCGAATGCGCGACGATATCGATACGCGCCCCGTCGACACCGGCGTCGGCGATCGCCGCCCGGGCCGCCGTCGCGGCGAGTTCGACCCCGGAAGGTCCTTCGGAGACCGCGACGGATTCGATGCGGTTGGCGTCGGCGATCTTCGGCGGGCACTCCCCCGACGCCACGGCGTCCGAGATCGGCCTGCGTGGGGCGAGCGCGGTGCCGATACCGCTGATATAGATGCTGTCGTTCGCCACGATGGGATGACCTCGCGATCGAGTTCGGCTGTGCTGTAGGGCATTTGCCCTTGCGCCGATCATGGTCGAGGCCGATGGACGGCCACTGGAGAACCGGTCCAGGGGTCGGCTCGAGACAACCTCTACCGCGCGCCCAGGATGTGCGGGCACGGTCATGCGGATATGCCCGCGATCGGCGGGTCGAGTGCGAAGGACAGCGACCGTGACCGAGACGACAGACCGCCTGGACGAACCGAGGAAAGACGGTGCGAGCGCGCGCACCTCGCGACGGATCGTCGTCGTTCTCCCCGGGCAGGGTGTGCAGAAGGCCCGCATGGGGGTGGGGCTGCACGCGGCGCTCCCCGAATTCGCCGAACGCGTGGATCATGTTCTCGCGCACTGGGGAAGGGCGGGTGCGGAGATCCGCGCGGATTGGCTGGCCGAGACGCCCGTGATCGATATCGACGACATCCGCAGATCCCAGCCGCTGCTGTTCGCGATCGACTGGGCGCTCGGCCGCTTTCTGCTCGATCGGGGGATCGTCCCGGCGGCGCTGGTCGGCCACAGCGTCGGGGAGCTGGCCGCCTCGGTGCTGGCGGGAGTCCTGGATCTCGAAGACGCCGCCGCCATCATGACCGATCGACTGGTCCAGTTGGCCGACGCGCCGCCCGGCGCGATGCTCGCCGTCGCGGCGAAACCCGACGACGTGCGATTCTGCGCCGAATTCGGCGTCGACATCGGTGCCGTGAACGCCCCACGCCAAGTGGTGCTGGCCGGAGCGATCCCCGATATCGACCGCGCCGCGACCCGACTGGCCGAGGCGGGGATCAGCGCGCGGTTCGCGCGTTCGTCGGTCGCCTTCCACAGCGAACAGATCGGCGAACACGTCATGAGATCGGTTCCCGCACTGGAGCGCATCGTCTTCCGCGATCCCGCCCTGCCACTGTGGTCGGCCTACACCGGTGCGCCCCTGACGAGCGCGCAGGTACGCGATGTGCGCTTCTGGGCACGCCAGCCCGCCCTGCCCGTGCTCTTCTGGCCCACCCTCGAGCGGGTCCTCGACACGGCGGGTCCCGCCCTGGTGGTCGAGGCGGGTCCGGGCCGCAGTCTCACCACGGCCGCGCGCAGGCACCGCCGCGTCGCCGCGGGCGAATCGAGTACGGTCGCCCTGCTGCCGCACGCGGCGGGTTCACCGGAACAGGACCGCCGCGCATTCGACGACGCGCTGGATCTCATCAGCGCGGCGGCGTGACGCCGATCGGGATATGCCACAACGGGTCTCGCAGAATCGCCGCGATGCGGACGAGGGCCCTGGCGGCGGTGTCGCCGTCGATGAGCCGGTGATCGAAGCTCAGCGACAGCGGCACCGTCCACCGCGCGACCACCGCGTCATCGACCACCCGGGGTCGTTTGGCGATAGCGCCGACGCACAGGATCGCCGATTCTCCGCGATTGACGATCGGCGTCGCGGTGTCGATGCCGAGACTGCCCACATTCGAGATCGTGATCGTGCCACCTGTGAATTCGGCGGGCGTCAGTTTGCCCGCGCGAGCGCGGGCGACGACATCGCCGATCGCCTCGGCCAGTTCGATGATCGAAAGCCGCTGCGCATCCACGATATTGGGAACGAGCAGGCCGCGGTCGGTCGCAACGGCGATACCGAGGTTCACCGCGTGATACCGCGTGATCACCTCCGAGACCCCGTCCCAGGCGCTGTTGATCTCGGGAACCTCGATCGCCGCGATCGATACGGCAGCGGCGACCACGGCCGACGCCGTGACACCCGCGGGCCGGAATCGGGAATCGGCGCGGTATCGGTCGACCAGTTCGACGGTGCCGGTGGCATCGGATTCCAGGAATACGGTGGCGTGCGGCGCGGAGAAGAAACTCGCCGACACGGCCTCGGCGGTCGCCCGGCGCACCGGGCTCACCGGGTGGGTGCTGCCGGCGGGCACCGCGGTGTCACCGACATTCGGATCGGCCTGCTCGAGCCCAGCGGACGGCGGCCGTTCCCGACCGAGGCCGGGCTTGCCGCTCGTATGCCCGACACGCGCCGCCCGGTCCTGTCCGATCACCCCGCCCTCCTCCCGATCCGAAGCGGAGGAGGCACTCGAACCGCCGTCGTGACTCGATCGGTGTGCGGCGAGGTCTTCCTCGGTGATCCGGCCGTGCTGACCGGTCCCGGTGACCTCGGTGAGATCGATACCGAGCTCGCGGGCGAGTCTGCGCACATTCGGTTTGGCGAGCGATCCGTTCGACGAGCGCGTCGACGGCACCGTCGGTGATGGTGTCGACGACAGCTCCGCCGACGGCGAGGGTACCGATGGCGACAACTCGGACGACGGCGGCGTCGACGACTCGGACAGTGACGACTCGGACGGTGACGGCACGGAATCGGTGTGCGCGATGGTCAGCAGCGGCGCTCCCACCGGAACCGTCTCCCCCACTTCGGCTTCGAGCGCGACCACGACGCCGTCACACGGCGCCGGCACCTCGACGATCGCTTTCACGGTCTCTATCTCGAGCAAGGTCTGGTTGGTGTGCACCGGATCTCCCGGTGCGACCTTCCATTCGAGCACGACGGCGTCGGCGATTCCTTCGCCGACGTCGGCCAGTGCGACGACAGTGGTGGTCATCGGGTAACCCCTACCAGTTGAGCGACCGGCTGATCGCGTCGACGACGCGGGCCGGGTCGGGGAGGAATTCGTTCTCCAGGCGAGCGGGCGGATACGGCAGGTTGTACGCGCCGACTCGCAGGACCGGAGCCTCGAGGGAATAGAAGCATTCCTCGGAGACGCGTGCGGCGATCTCGCCGCCGAGACCGCCCGCGGTGTGTGCCTCGTGCACGATGACGACGCGGCCGGTCTTGCGCGCCGAATCGACAAGTGGCGCGTAGTCGATCGGCGCGAGTGAGCGCAGATCGATCACCTCGCACCGGGTTCCGGCGGCGTCGAGTTCCTCGGCGGCCGCCAGCGCGACGGCGAGCGCGCCGCCGTAGGCGATGATCGTGACCGCCTCACCCGCGCGTACCACCGCGGGGGCGAAGCGATCGTCGCCGCGATCGCCGATCGTGCCTTTGCGCCAGTACAGCCGTTTCGGTTCGAAGAACACCACCGGATCCTGGGAGGCGATCGCCTCCTGGATCATCCAGTACGCGTCGTCGGGCGTCGCACAGCTGACCACCCGCAGTCCGGCGGTGTGGGCGAAATACGCCTCGTTGGATTCGCTGTGATGTTCGACCGCGCCGATACCGCCGCCGGCCGGTATCCGGATGACCACGGGTGCGTGGAGCCGACCGAGTGTGCGTGCCCGCAATTTCGCGACCTGCGAGACGATCTGGTTGAACGCCGGGTAGACGAATCCGTCGAATTGGATCTCGCAGACAGGGCGGTAGCCGCGCAGCGACAGACCGAGGGCGGTGCCGATGATCCCGGATTCGGCGAGGGTGGTGTCGACGATCCGGTCGCTGCCGAACCGCCGTTGCAGACCTTCGGTGACCCGGAAGACGCCGCCGAGCGTGCCGACGTCCTGTCCCATCACCATCACCTTCGGGTCGTGTTCGAGCGCGCGCGCCAAACCCCGGTTGATCGCCTGCGACAGCGTGACTTCGGCGCCGATGTCGGGCGCGGCGATATCGGCGCTCACGACACCGCCACCGGGTGCCGTCGCAGGGACTGCGCCCGTTCACGCAACACGTCCGGGTCGGCATCGGCCAGGACATGGTCGAAGTAGGCCGCCAGGCTCGGCTCCGGAAGCGCAAGACATTGCTCGCGGGTGCGGGCCGCCGCGTCCCGCGCGTCGGCCGCCGCGGCGGCGAAGAATGTCTCGTCGGCCCAGTCTCGCTGTCGCAGCAGAGCTTCCACCCGATCGATCGGATCCCGGCTCGCCTGCTCGGAGACCTCGCCCTCGGGTCGGTAGCGCGACGGATCGTCGGCGGTGCTGTGTCCCGCGCGTCGGTAGGTGAGCGCTTCGACGAGCGCGGGCCCGCCGCCGGAGCGGATGTGGCGTAGCGCGCGCTCGGTCACCGCGCGTACGGCGAAGACATCGTTGCCGTCCACCGCGGCCGACCACAGCCCGTACGCCTGTGCTCGCACATGGACCGGGGAGGCGAACTGTTTGTCGTTCGGCGTGGAGATCGCCCACGCGTTGTTCTGGCAGAAGAACAGCACCGGGGCCGCGTTGACCGCGGCGATGTTGAACGCCTCCGCCGCGTCGCCCTCGCTGCTGGCGCCGTCACCGAAGTAGGCGAGGACCACGTCGGCGGCGCGATCGCGCTGGATGCCCATCGCGTAACCGGTGGCGTGCAGCAGCTGCGCGGCGAGCACCAGCGTGTAGATGTGGAAGTTGTGGTCGGCCGGATTCCAGCCGCTGTGTGCCACCCCGCGCCATTGGGCCAGGATCTGTCCGGGGCTCAGGCCGCGGGCCAAGGCGGCCGCGTGTTCGCGGTAGCTGGGGAAGACGTAGTCGCTCGCACGCAGTGCGCTGATCGAGCCGATCTGCGCGGCTTCCTGTCCGAGGCTGCGCAACCACAGCCCCAGTTCACCGCGCCGCTGTAGGTAGGTGGCCTCGTCGTCGACGGCGCGTGCCAGCGTCATCGCGCGGTAGTAGTTCCGCGCCGCGTCCGGGTCGATCGGGTGGTCATGTCGTCGGCGACCACGGCGCCGTCCGGCGCCACCAGTTGGAACGGTTGTCTCGAAATGGTTGTCACTGTCGCTCCCGTTCGCGCCGTCACCGGTCAGAAGTTGCCCAGTCCACCGCAGACATTGATCGCCTGGGCCGTGATCGACGCCGCGGGCTCGGACGCCAGATAGCCCACCAGCCCGGCGACTTCGGTCGGCGTCGAGTAGCGCCCGAGCGGGATGGTGGCGTTGAACTTGTCGAGCACCTGCTCCTCGGAGGTGCCCCACAATTGCGCGTAGCCGGTCCGAACCCGTTCCGCCATCGGGGTTTCCACGTATCCGGGGCATACGGCGTTCACCGTGATACCGGTCTGCGCCAGTTCCTTGCCCAGTGCCTTGGTGAACCCGACGACGCCGTGTTTGGAGGCGCTGTAGGGCGCCGCGAGCAGGACGCCCTGTTTGCCCGCCGTCGACGCGATATTGATGATGCGTCCCCAGCCCTTGCCCTCGAGGCCGCCCGCTGCCAGCACATGGCGGGTCAGACGGAAGACGCTGTTGAGATTGGTCTCGATGATGTCGTCCCACAGTTCGTTGGTGATCTGCGAGGTCTGTCCGCCGCCGTTGCGGCCCGCGTTGTTCACCAGGATCTCGATGTCGCCGAAAGTCGCTGTGGCAGTAGCGACCAGCGCTTCCAGTTGCTCGTCGGAGCGCACATCGGCGACGGCTCCGTCCACGTCGTGTCCCTCTTCGCGCAAACGCTCGACCGTTTTCTTCACCGCGTCCGCGGTGCGGGCCGCGATGAAGGTCCGGTGTCCCTGCCGCGCGAGTGCGGTCGCGATGGCGAGACCGATACCGCTCGTCGCTCCCGTGACCAATGCCGTCCGAGGTGTTTCGGGCATCACGCGCTCCTGCTCGTCGTTGGATCTACCGTCGACAACGACTCTCGCTCGAGCCGGTACAGGCACGCTCCAGTCGGACTCGCGGACCGCTGGACGGTCTAGTCGAAACGAGTTCTGTTGGCCAGGGCCCATTCTCGGAAAGTTCGTGCGGGACGGCCGAGCAGCGCGCTCACAGTGTCGTGCACGGTGGGGGTGATGGTGAGATAGCGTCGCTGCACCGGGATGTAGTTCTTCACGAATTCCGGCGGCTGGGTGCGCGACAGGATTTCGCGGGCCTCGTCCTCGCTCAGCCGGACGAATTCGATCTCGCAGCCGAGCACCTCGCCGAGGATGCGCACCTGGTCGGCGACCGTCACCACCTCCGGACCGGTCAGCGTGTAGGTCTTGTCTCGATGATCGTCGACGGGACTGTCGAAGACCAGGGCGGCCACGGCCGCGAGGTCCTCCGGGTCGAGCAGTGGAGCGGCCAGTTCGGGGAACAGCGCCTGGACGCGGTTGTGCGCGCGAATGGTCGGCGCCCAGCGCAGGGCGTTGGATGCCAGCCCGCCGGGGCGCAGGATGGTCGCCGGGATCTTCGACTCGGCGATATGTTGTTCAGCCAGAACGTGTTTGCGGTAGATCGGATTGTCGAATCCGTCGAATTCGGTGTTGACGACCGCTTTCGAGGACAGGAGTACGACCCGCCGCAATCCGCTGTGCGCCGCGGCCGCGTCGAGGAAGGCCGCCGCGCCGTCGTCGACGGTGAGCAGCAAGATCTCGTCGATGTCGGTGAGGGCCGCGGCGAGCGAACCGGCGTCGGTGAGGTCACCGGTGACGGTCTCGACGCGCGGATCGAGGCTGTGGCCGGGGGTGGTGTGCACCAGGACGCGGACCGTGTGCCCGCTGTCGAGCAATGTCGAGGGGAGGTGCCGTGCGGCATTGCCGGTGGCACCGGTGACGAGGATTCGTGACATAGGGTTGTTGCCTATCGTCGATCGTGAGACTGATACGCGAGGTCGAGGGAGATGCCGCCCGCCACCGTCGGTGTCTCGTAGAGGTATTCCGAACCGCGCAGCATCGCGTCGCGCAGGCGGCGGATCTTCAGCGAGGGTTCCAGGCCGAGTTCGTCGCGCACCCGGGTTTGCAGTTCCCGGTAGCGATCCAATGCGTCGGCCTGTCTGCCCGACCGGTAGAGGGCCAGCATGAGTTGGGCGAATATATTCTCGTTGAGCGAATATCGCGCCGACAGACTCGACAGCTCGCCGATCAATTGATGGTGACGGCCCAATCGGAGTTCGGCCTCGATGCGCTGTTCGATCGCGCCGAGCCTGCGTTCCTCGAGACCGCGCACATAGGTCTGGAGGGCGACCCCGGTCTGGATGTCGACCACGGCGTCACCGCGCCAGATATCGGCGGAGGAATTGAGCAGGCGAACGGCCTTGAGATCGTCGCCGGCCGCGGCCGCCTTCTCTCCCGCCCGCACCAGGCCGTCGAATCGGAAAGCGTCGACCGCGTGCGGTTCCACCCGCAGCATATAGCCGTAATCCTTGGTGATCAGGATGCTGCGCGCCGCCTCCAGCGAGCCGATCCCGGGCAGATCGCTCAGTGATTTGCGGATCTGGAGTACATAGGTCTGCAGGGTGGAGGCCGCCGTGGACGGCGGTCCGTCACCCCAGAGTTCCTCGACGCAGATTCCGGTGGTGACCACGCTGTTGGCGTTGAGAATGAAAAGCGCCAGGAGTTGTTTGGGTTTCGGCGCGCTCGGCAGTACCGAGCGACCGTGGAAACCGACGAACAAAGGACCGAGAACACTGTATTCGACAGACACGACTTGCATACCTTCGCGATTTCGGCGGCAGCGGAGCCGCATCGCGCGAAGTGCGTCACCGTCGGGAGACGGCACGGTGATCGAGCGATGGTCGGCTCCTGCGGGGCGCGGAATCCAGCACGTACACGACGGCGGCCCCCGGGCTACGTCGTGCGCGTCACTCCGCGACATCGGCCGGAACCGAGCGTGCCCCGGTAGCGAACGGGCGCGGCCGAGAACATCTCGCACGGTGTCGTCATCGCGGCCCTCCCTTCCGATCCCACTTCGAATGGTAAGTCTCATTCCGGGTCCTCACAACGCGAGCCGCGCGGGCGCCGTGCGCTCTAGGCCGCCGACCGGGGCACCTGTCCACCGTGGAAGGCGATCATGTCCGCGAAGGATCCGAGCACATCGATCGGCTGCCCAAGCGGCGGATCCGATTCCAGTTCCAGCAGGGCGCGGTGCAGATTCGACACCAGCCGTTCGGCCTCGCCCAGGGACCCGAATTCCGTTGTCGCGCTTGCCCGCGCGATCTCGAGCGCCGAGAGCCCCGCGGCGGCGCCCTCGCCCGCCGATCGCTGCACCCAGCGCAGGTAGCGGATGTTCTCGTCGATGACGTCCGGGCCGGAAACGGGCCCGTGGCCGGGCACGATGGTGACCGGATCCAGTGCGGCGACGGCCTCGAGCGCGCGGATCGTCCCGGCGACCGAACCCATCAGCGTGTACGGCGCGACTCCGGCCATGACGATATCGCCGCCGAACAGCACCCGCTGCTCGGGAAGCCACACCAACAGGTCTCCGGTGGTGTGGGCCGGACCGGGGTGGATCAACTCGACGCGGAGGTCGCCGACGTGCAGGACCGCGCCGTCGTCGACGGTCAGATCCGGTAGCCGCACCTCGATATCGCCCCAGTCCACCTCCGACCACAGGGTGGTCATGCCCAGGCCGGCGCGCTCGGCGTCGATCCTGGTGTTGGTGTGCGCGACGATCAGCGATCGGTCGAACACCACGTTGCCGAACGAATGGTCGCCGTGGAAATGAGTGTTGACCAACCATGTCGGCTGGGAGCCGCCGAGCAGCGCGCCGACGGTCGTCGCGAGCAAGGTGCTGCGGTATTCGGTGGCCGCCGTGTCCACGAGCACACTGTGGCGCGACGAGCGGATCAGGCCCGCGTTGTTCACACACCAGCCGCCGTCGGGCTGGATGTAGGCGAACACATCGGGAGCCACCTCCTCCAGCACCGGATCGACGATATGGGCGGGCGCGTGCGTGGGACTCATGTCAACAGCGTGACCGTGGACGGTCCAGCCACGGTCCACGATCGATCCAGCCCCCGAGCGGTCGGATCAGTCCCAGCGCGACGATCTGCCGCCGGGAACCACCAGGTGCTCGCGCAGGAACGCGAAGGCCACGGCGAAATTGCGGCGAATGATGTCGAAATCGGTCGTGGAGGAGAATTCGGGAATGGCGTAGAGGCCCCGCGCGTAGGCCCACAGGTGCGGGTAGCCGTCCGGGTAGAGGAAATTGGTCTCGAAGATCCCCGGATAGGCGCATTCGAAACGCACCAGCGAAACATAGAGTCGCACATCGGATTCGGTCAACACCTCACCGTTGAGATAGCGGCGATCGGCGAGCCGGTCGTTGAGCCGCCCCAGCGCGCGCAGCGAATCGGTGATCAGATCCCGATGATTGTCCTCACGCGCCTCGTGGCCGAGGATATGGATGACGCTGTGGACATTGTCGTAGAGCCATTCGTTGATCTCGTCGATCTCCGCGCGCAGGTCGGCCGGATACAGATCGATATCCTTGGTGGCCAATTCGTCGAAGTGGATCGCGAGGTCGCGGCTGATCGCGTCCGCGTCGTTGCTCACGATCACCCGATTGCGGGTATCCCACAGCGTGGGCACACCGGCCCGATGTCCCGGCTCCATGGCCTCCCAGACCGCCCGCAGCGCGGCGGGGTCGTCATCGGAATAGCTGATGTCCACGGCGCCTTCGAGGCCTTTGAGTTTTCTGGTGATGGCCGCGCGGTTGGACCACGAACAGCCCCAGCTGACGAACAGCCGGTAGCGTCCGGACTCGGCGGGGAAGGATTCGGTGCCGAGCCTGCCCTGGAAGCGGGCGGGTGGACGCACGATCGAGCCGTCGGGCCGTCGGAGCACTCCGGCGGCCGAATCCGGCATGTCACAGCTGGCCGCCGGTGCGGCGTCCTGCTCACGGAAGACGTTGGTCGGCATCGGTTCTACTCCTTCTCATCGGAGATCGTCACGGGCGCCGGGGTGGCGGCGACGAGCTCTCGGGTGTATTCGTGGCGGGGATCCGACAGCAGGGTCGCGGTCGTGCCCGATTCCACGACCAGGCCGTCGCGCAGGACGATGAGTCGATCGGTGAGATCGGCGGCGGCGCTCAGATCGTGGGTGATGAAGACGATGGCCAGACCGAGTTCGGTCCGCAGTTCGTCGAGCAGGTCGATGACCCGGCGTTTCGCCGAATTGTCGAGCGCGGAGACGGCTTCGTCGCAGATCAGTACCTCGGGATCGGTGGCGAGCGCTCTGGCGATCGCCACCCGCTGGCACTGTCCGCCCGACAGCTGTTCCGGGGTGTTGCCGAGCACCGATTCGGGCAGCCGGACCCGTTCGGCGAGTTCGGCGACCCGTCGTCTGCGCGCGGCGCGGTCACCGATCCCGAAGGCGCGCAACGGTTCTTCGATGGCTCGCCGCGCCGCGTAGCGCGGGTCGACCGAGGAGTACGGGTTCTGCGCGATCACCTGCACCGCGCGCCGGAACCGGCGACGCCCGGCACGGTCCAGCCCGCGCACGTCCTCGCCCCGGAAACGCACCACACCGCCGTCGGGCACTTCCAGGCCGGCCATCAGCCGACCGACGGTGCTCTTCCCCGCTCCCGAGCCACCGACCAGGCCCACCGCCGCACCGCGCACCAGATCCACCGAGACCTCGCGAACACCGGTGGGCCCGTGCACGCCGGGATAGAGCCTGCGCACCGACTCCAACCGGAGCAGATCCACGCTCGCGGTGGCCGTTTTTCGCGTCACCGCGACATCTTTCACGATATTCGTCGGCTCGACACGCTCCCGCGCCGCTCCGGATACGCGGCGGGCCGGGTTCGGGTCGACCACCTCCGTCGGCGCGGGCGACCGGTAGCGCACGCGCGCGGGCGCGATCGGCGCGATGGTTCGGATATCGCCGCGTGCCACGATCGTGCCGCCGTCGAGCAGTACCCCGCGGTGGGCACGCTGCGCGGCCAGCGCGAGGTCGTGGGTCACCATCAGTACGCCGACACGTTCGCGCTCGGCCAGTGCGGATATCCAGTCCATCACCCTGGCCTGGGCGAGCGTGTCCAACGCCGCGGAGGGTTCGTCGGCGATGAGCAGTGCCGGCCGGGCCGCCAGGGCCACGGCGATCAGGACGCGCTGCGCCATCCCGCCGGACAGTTCGTGCGGGTACCGACGCACGATGGCCGAAGGATCCTCGAACCCGACCTTTTCGAGCAGTTCCGCCACGCGCGCCCGCCGTTGCTCCCTGGACATCGAGCGCGCCTCGGCCACACCTTCGAGGATCTGCGGTCCCACCCGCAGTACCGGGTCCAGCGCGACGGCGCAGTCCTGCGGGATGAGCCCGACCCGGCTGCCGCGTACGGCACGCATCCGGCGACGGTCTCCGGGGTCGACGCGGGTCTGCCCGAAGGCGAGTTCGGTGGTCTCCACCGTGGCTGCGCGCGGCAGCAGTCCGAGTACCGCGTTGACGATGCTGGATTTGCCCGATCCGGATTCTCCGAGCAGGGCGACGATCTCGCCGGGCGCGACCGAGAGGTCGATATCGCGCACCGCCGCGACGCTGTTCGCGTATCGCACGGTGAGTCCGCGTACCAGCAGTGCCGGTGCGGGCTCGTCCTGGTGGTCCCCGCGTCGGATCTCGTCGCGGGGGTCGCGTACCGGTGCGGTGTGGGCGATCATATGCCCGCCTCCTCTGGCTGAAGGTAGGACGAGAGCATGTTCACCGCGACGACCACGATCGCGATCACCACGCCCGGCGCGATACTGAGCCACCATTCGGTGGAGACCGAACCGCGTCCGGCGGCGATCAACGCACCCCATTCCGGCGAGGGCGGCGCCGCGCCGAATCCGAGGAACGACAGGGCCGATATCCCGAGTACGGCGGCGGCGAATTCCAGTGCGGCCAGGGCCGCCACCGGCCTGGTGGCGTTCGGCAGCACGTGCAGCAGCAGCACCGCGGTGTGTCCGCGTCCCGACACCCGCGCGGCGGTCACATACGGCCGAGAGCCGATGCGCAGCACTTCGGCGCGCATCAACCTCGCGACGCTGCCGATACTCACGATTCCCACGGCGAGCGCCACATTGACGGTGCCGAAGCCGAAGGTCGTGATCAGGCTCATGGCCAGCAGGAACGACGGCACCGAGAGCAGCACGTCGACCACCCTGGTGATCACCTCCTCGACCGGGCCGCGGAAATACCCCGCGAGCAGTCCGAGCAGTCCACCGGCGAACAGCGCGATCACCACCGCAAGCAGGGCCGCGGGCACGGACGCAGCCGTGCCGTGCACGACCCGGGCGAACAGGTCGCGGCCGAGGCTGTCGGTGCCGAACCAGTGCGCGGCGCTCGGCGGGCGATAGGTCGCCTCGGGGTCGACCGTGTACGGGTCGTGGCGCGCGAAGACGCCGGGGGCCAGCACCCAGCCCGCGACGACCAGCAGCACACCGACGGCGACGATCATCCCCGCGCGGCCCGCTCTGTCAGGTGAGCGCATAGTCGCCACGCATCGTCGCTCGTGACCGGATCGCGCCACCGCTCGCGCGGATGCGCGGGTCGAGAGAGTGGTAGAGCAGATCGATCACCAGGTTCACGGTGACGATGAGCGCCGATCCGAGCACCGTCACCGCCAGCACGACGGGGGTGTCCTTGTCGACGATCGCGTCGGCGATGAGTTTGCCCATGCCGTGCCGGGAGAAGACGGTCTCGACGACCACCGATCCCGAGACGAGGCTGCCGATCAACATTCCGGTCATGGTCAGCGCGGGCAGTCCCGCGTTGCGGAGCAGGTGACCGAACATGATCCTGACCTCGCCGATTCCCTTGGCGCGCAACGTCCGTACGAAGGGCTGTCGCGACGTCGCTTCCAGGCTGCGGCCGAGGATCTGCCCGACCACGGCGGCGACCGGCACGGCCAAGGTCACCGCGGGCAGGACCACGGCACCGGGACCACGTCCTCCGATTCCGGGAAGCAGCCGCCATTCGAAGGCGACGAAATGGATCAGCAACAGCCCGATCAGGAACGTCGGTATCGAAATGCCCACGACCGGCGCGGTTTTCAGGAACCCGCCGATCCAGCGCTGTCGCACCAGTGTCGCGAGGACGGCGAGCAGCACCCCGACGGGTAGTCCGATGGCCAGCGCGACGCCCGCCAATTCCAGGGTGGCGGGCAGTGCTTCGGCCACGACGGCCCCGACGTTCTCGTTCGACCTGATCGAGAACCCGGGGTCGCCGTGCAGCAGGCCGAACGCGTAGTCCCGGTACTGCGCGAGCACCGACTCGTCGAGCCCGAGGTCGGCGCGTAGGGCCCGCACCTGTTCCGGGTCGAGCACGACGTTGTCGGCGCCGCTGCGACTGAGCTGGATCTGGACCGGATCCCCCGGCACGACCCGCAGCACGATGAAGGCGAGGGTGAAGGCGATCCAGATCGTCACGGCCGCGTGCGCGACGCGCGACAATACGAATCGGCCCATCACGGAGCCCATCTCGTGTCGTGGAAAGTACCGTCGATCGAGTACCCGTCGAGGCGGGAATCGGCGGCGACCAGCGATCCCGGCTCGTAGAGCGGAACGGCGAGCCCCCGTTGCAGGATCGTGCGCTGGATCTGCCCGACGGTCGCGCTGCGCTTATCCGGTTCGGCCTGCGCGGACTGCTGATCGAGCGCGGTGTTGAGCGGGTCGTCGGCCGCGATGCGGGCCCGGTTCTTGCCCGCCGCGGCGAAGACCGTGCGCAGCACATCGGGATCGCCCCGGTTCTGATTGAACACGAGCAGGTCGTAGTCACCGGCGTCCTGGGTCGGTGAGAGTTCGGCGACGGGCAGGCCGCGCAATCGCAGCTCGATACCGCTCTGGGCCCACTGCTGTTGCAGCAGTTCCAGCAGCGGACCGTTGACCTGGTCCACCGACGGATAGGTCACCGCGAGGCTGAGCCGCTGACCGTTCTTGACCCGGACCCCATCCGGGCCGGGCCGCCACCCCGCGCTGTCGAGCAGGCCGGCGGCCCGGTTCCGGTCGAAGGCGAGTTCGTCGCCCAGTTCCAGATAACCCGGAGTGTTGGCGGCGAGAATACTGGTCGCGAACGGTGCCCCGCCCGCGAGCGCGGTGCCGACCAACTGCCGTCGATCGGTCGCCGCGATGAGTGCGCGGCGAACCGTGTCGTCGGTCAAGGGACCCCGCGTGGTGTTCGGGGTGATGGTGTAGACGATTCCGGGTGACTGGATGCGCGTGGTCGTGTACCGGTCCCCGGCGAGGCTGTCGATCTGTCGTTGGGAGATGCCGGTGGCCGCGTCGACCGTTCCGGAGGACAGGGCGTCGAACTGCACGCCCGGTTCCTTGACCAGCTGGAAATCGATCCGTGCCAGCGCGGCCGCGCCCGGCTGCCATGGCGCGGCGCCCCACCGGTAGTCCTCACGCCGTACCAGCGAGACCCGCTCTTTGGCCTGGATCGACTGCAGCGTGAAAGGTCCCGTGCCAGCGAACTTTCCGGCGCAGCGCTCTTGCGGTCCGAGACTCCACGCCGCCGCCGATATCGGCGCGAGCGCGGTGGTCGAGGTCGCCTGGACGAAGGAACTCTTCGGGGTGGAGAACCGCACGGACACCGTGTCGAGGCTCTTCACCACCGATTCCACATAGCCCGCGAGCAGGCTGTTCGCCGTCGCCGCCTGCGCGCCGAGTCCGACGATCCCGTCCCAGGTGGTCTTGACCGCCGCGGCGTCGAAAGGTGTTCCGTCACTGAATGTCACATCGGTGCGCAGCACGAAGGTGAATTCGGTCGCGGTGTCGTTGCCGGACCAGGAGCGGGCCAGCCAGGGGTGCAGCGATCCGTCGGCGGGATTCTGGTAGACCAGTGAGTCGACCAGGGGCCGGACGAACGGGCTCGCGTTCGCGGTGAGGTTCTGCGCGGGATCGATGCAGTCGGCGGTGTTGGCCGTCGCGATGGTGAGCGTGTCCTTGCCCGACGCGGAATCCGTTCCCGCACAACCGGCGGCGAGGGTGCACAGCAATGTCGCGGCGAGCATCGCTCGCGCGGCTTCGGTGGATCTCATCGGCGCGCGGACCGCCGGATCGCGGGATCGAGATCGTCGCGGATCACCTGGCGGTCGGCCACCGACAGGGTGCCGTCGGCATTGCGGCGCAGTTCGTCCTCGACCAGGACGCTCGGCAGGAAACGCACGGCCCCTTCGCGATCCACGAGAGAGGTCAACGCGTAGTAGCTGACCAGCACGACGTCCTCGGAAGGACCCGGTTCGACCACGAACTGGTCGAACCAGTGCCGATGGGTCGCCTCGGCGTGCGCGGCCGCGGTCGCCCTGGTGGCCTCGGCGATGGCCTCGCGTCCACGCAGCGCGTCCTGGCGCGAGGCGTGCCGCAGTACTCCGTCCTCGGTGAACGTCGCCGCGAAACCCTCGGCGTCGACATCGTCGAGCAATCGGGCCTGCCCGGCCAGGAAACTCTGCACCTGCACATAGGTCTGGACGTCTCGCCCGATGATGCTCGGGTCATTGGTGATGGTCACTGTGGTCCTCCATGAGATATGTTCGGCTGCCGCCGGTGTCACGCGAGCGAGCGCTCGGCTTCGGTGAATGCCCGCGCGGCTTGCAATGTCGCGACGCTGTTACCGCCCAGGGCCGCGCGCACCCGCTGTTCGACGTCCTCGCGATCGGTCGCGCCCAGCCGCGCGCGCAGTCGTTCCAGGTCGAGCTGGACGTGGTGGTGCGAGGTGGCCACCGTCGTGTCGCCGTTCTCCTCCAACGTCCACTTGCCGTGGTGGGCGAGGAATCCGTCCGGGACGACGGTCTGTTTGTAGGCCAATTCGAAGCGATCGGTCACCACGCGGTAGGAGCGGGTGGTGTGGGCCTCGCCCGCGCTGTTCACGGTGTCCATCTCCAGGATCTGCGCGTCGTCGACGGAGGACAGCGCCACGCGCGACACGTGGGGCAGCCGCTCGGGCCACAGATCGGCCCGGTACAGGAAATCGAAGATCGGTTGCGCGGGTGAGGCGATGGCGACGGTGTCGGAGAACGCGAGGGAGACCAGGGAACCGTCGCTCCTGCCGACCGCGGTCGCCGCGACCGCCGCGAGTTCGGCGTCGCTGTTCGCGTCGAGGGCGCGCTGTATCCAGGCCACCGAGTCGGGATCGTCACCGACCGCGCTGAACCGGTGGTCGAGGGTCAGCGTCGAGGTGCCGTCCCCGGTGGAGTCGACCCGCCACGTCCCCGACATCGAGGCGACGGGCGCGGCGGAGACGAGTTGCCGGAAGGTCACCGTGTGGTTCCGGGCGTCGAGCTCACGCCGCGACCGCCACGTCTTGACCGTGTCCTGCGCCGTGGCCCAGATGTCGAGCGATTCGGTGCCGTCCGGGCCTGGTTCGCGCCGCACGTGGACCGTGGGCGGGAAGATGATCGGCCAACTCTGCGCGTCGGCGATCACCTCGTAGATGTGATCGGCCGACGCCGCGACCTCGACGCTGTGCCGTGTCGTGTATTCGGCCGGGCCGGAACCTGATTCGGACATGACTTCTCCTGGAGCTGGTGATTTCGAGAGTGCGCGTCAGCGCAGGTGTACGCCGCCGTCGACCAGGAGCACGGTCCCCGTCGAGTACGCGGACCCGGCCAGGCCGAGTACCGCTTCGGCGACATCGCCCGGCTCGCCGATCCGGCGCAGCGGGGCGATGGCGCTCACCTGTGCACGCGGGCCGGTGAGAGCGGTGGTGAATTCGGTGTCGATGAGTCCGGGAGCCACCGCGTTGACACGGATATCGGGCCCGAGCGTGGCGGCGAGCAGCCGGGTGAGATGTTCGATCGCGGCCTTGCTCACCGCGTACGGAATCGAACTGCCCGCGGGTCTGCTCGCGGCGATGGAGGAGATATTGACGATCTGTCCGTGCGGCGATTTACGCAGGTGTTCCACTGCGGCGACGGTCAGTCGCCAGGTGCCGAAGACGTTGACCTCGAAGATATCCCGCCAGACCTCCACCGAGGCGCCGGCGAGATCATCGTGCGGGATCTGCCTGGTCACGCCCGCGTTGTTCACCAGGACATCGAGTCCACCGAATTCGGCGACGACCCGGTTGATCAGATCGCCCGCTTCGGTCTCGTCGCTGATATCGGCCCGGAAGTAGAGCGCGCCGGGAATATCGGAGGCGACCTTCTCCCCCGCGTCCACCGAATTGGCGGAATTCACCGCGACCCGGTAACCGGCCCGCCCGAAGCGCCTCGCGATCTCGGCGCCGATTCCCGACGACGATCCGGTGACCAGGACGACGGACTGGTCCGCGTGTTCTGTCCTACTGCTCATTTTCCATTCCTTTCACCCGTGGTCGCGAATTCGATCGCGGCCACCGGGCACGAATCACGCACCTCGACCAGGCGGGCGCGCACTGCCGGATCAGCCGAATTCACCTCGGCGTCGACCACGACGACAGTGCCGCTGTCCTCGTCCTGCGCGAAATGTCGCGGCAGCAGCCGGGCACACTGGCCCGAACCGATGCACAGTCCCGGGTCGGCGTCGATGTACACGGCATCGCCTCACCACGTCACCCGCAGGCTGTGCAGCCCGTAGACGGATTTCTCCGGACCGAAGGTCTGGTCGCCGGTGAGTCGCAGCGTCGGGATCCGGTCGAAGAGTCTGGTCAGCGCGATCTCGAGTTCCTTGCGCGCCAGTGGCTGGCCCAGGCACTGATGGATGCCGAAGCCGAACGCGAGATGGCGGTTGGGCTCCCTGCGGATATCGAACCGTTGCGGCTCGGCGAAGGTCGAACCGTCCCAGTTGGCCGCGGTCACCGAGGCGATGACACCCTCGCCGCGCCGGATCAGGGTGTCGCCGATCCGCACATCCTCCAGCGCGACCCGGGGCACGCCGGTGTGCACGATCGACAGGAACCGCAGGAGTTCCTCCACGACCTTTCCGATCAGTTCCGGATCCGCGCGCAGTAACGCGTGCTGATCCGGATGGCGCAGCAGCGTGTAGACACCGAGGCCGATCATGTTCGCGGTCGTCTCGTGCCCGGCGATCAGCAGCAGCAGGGCCGAACTCTTCAGATCCTCTCGGTGCAGCTCACCGGAGGACTCGCGTTCGAGCACCAATCGTGAGAGCACATCGTCGCCGGGGTCCTCCCGTTTGCGGTCGGCCAGTTCGCCGAGATATTCGCGCAACTCCACGACCGCGCGCGCACTCTCCTCCAGGGTGAATTCCGAGCTGAGCATCCGGCGCCCCCGCTCCTGGAAGTACTCGTGGTCGCTGTAGGGCACGCCCAGCAATTCGGCGATTACCGCGGAAGGAATCGGCAGTGCGAAATTCGCGATGAGATCGGCCGGTTGTCCCGCGGCCAGCAACTGTTCGATGAAGCGGTCGACGATCGATTCGATGGCGGGGCGCAGCCCGTCGATCCGTTTGACGATGAATTCCCGGCTCAGCATCCGGCGTAGTCGGTCGTGCTCGGGCGGATCGAGCCGGAGGAAGGGAATGTGTTTCTGTCCCACGCTGGCTCGCAACGCGGCGGAGACGAAAGGGAATCCGGGATTGCGGGCGTCGGCGCTGAACCGGTGATCCGACAGCGTCGCCTTCACGTCCTCGTACCGGGTGAGCAACCATGCCTCGGCGCCGTTGTAGAGCGTGATGCGGGCGGCGGGCGAATTGCCGCGCAGCAGTTCGTATTCCCGCGGTGGCGTCAGGTCGTCGGCACGGTCGAACGGGAACGCGGGTATCTGGGTCTGCGTGTCTACTGGCAAGGCTCGAACCTTCCTTCGTTGAGCGAGGTGGTGGTCACGATGTGCCGAGCCGATCCCACGACAGCGCGGGATCGTGTGACCGCAAACGGTTCTCGGCGAACGATTTCGCGGCGTCGAGGGTGTCGAGACTGTGCTTTCCCAGGGCGGAGCGGACCAGGCGGGTGGCCGCCTCGACGGTCGCGTCGGCGCCGAGTACCTGCCGCACCCCGGCCGGGTCGAGCGCGATGGTGTGACGTCCGGTGATCGTGACCGAATCGGCGTGCTGTTCGACCGACCACTGTCCGAGGTGCGCGCGAGCGATCGGCGGCACCGTCAACGGCTTGTACACCACCCGCGCCTGCCCGAGGCAGAGGCGGATCGACGGGATACGGTGCCGGGTTCCGTCGTCACCGAGCACCGTCGTCGACACGGTCTGCACGCCGTCGTCGTCCTCGTCGTAGTCGACTTCGTGGACGTGGGCGATGCCGCCGGGCCACAACTCCAGCCTGCGCAGGAATTCGAAGACGTCGGCGACCGATCCGTGGGTGCGCACCACGTCCTCGAAGGTGTACACCCACGCGCCTGGCCCGCCGGGCAGGGCGGCGGACTCCGCCAGCTCGGTCAGGATCCGGCGAACCACGATCTCGAGGGAAGCTGTTGTGCCGGTGACGGTTCCGTTCGACGCTGTGGTCTCGATATCGACCGCGCCCGCGAGGTCGTCGCGGTAGCGCACGACGGTGGCCGGACCATCCGCGCCCGCGCGGAACACCAGGGCCGTCGGCACCTCGGACGTCCGGCGTTCCAGGACGACCGAGCGGACGGATCGATCCTGCTCCAGCCACAGTTCGAATGTCTCGACATCGTCGGTGGCGGCGAGCGCCCTGGTGTGGATCACCGGACCGGCGAACAACGGCCAGGAATGCACATCGGCCAGGATCCGGTCCACGGGCCGTGCGACCGATCCGGCGGTCGCGGCGGGGTGGGAGGGCAGTGCGGTCATCGTCGACTCTTTTCTCCTTGTGGACGATTCGTCGTTGTGGGCTGTCCCCCGGCTCGTCCGGGCAGCAGGGTCGCGCTGATCACGGCGCCGACCAGGATCACCGCCGCGACGCCGAACGCGGTGGCGTATCCCTCGGTCACCTCGGCCCCGGTCGGTGCGCCCGCGTCGTCGGTGCGCGCGGCGGCGACGATGGTCAGGACGGCCAGTCCCACCGAGCCGCCCAATTGCCTGGTGGCGTTGGCGAGGCCGGACACCACCCCGGCGTCCTGCGGGGCGACCCCGCCGATCGCCGTCGCCGCGGTGGGTGCGAGTGCGAGACCGATGCCGAGGAACACCACGACTCCCGGCGCGATCACCGCCCAGCCGATGGAGGAATCCGATCCGAGCAGGGTCAGTGCGGCGAACGCGGCGGCCGAGAGCCCCGCTCCGCCGATGATCACCGGCCGTGCGGGTATGCCCCGCTTCAACAGTTTGGCCGCGGACTGGGCCCCGATCACGGTGGTCACCGCGAACGGGACGAAGACCAGCCCCGCCTCCAGCGCCGAAAGTCCGCGCACCCCTTGCAGATACAGCGAGACGAAATACAGCACCGAGAAGAAACCCGCGCCGAGCAGGAACATGGTGAGATTGGCGACCGCGACGGCGCGCTGCCGCACGATCCGCAACGGAAGCAGCGGATGCTCGGCGATTCGTGCCTCGACCACCACGAATCCGAGCAGCAACACGATGCCGATCACCGTCGCGATGGCCGCGACGGCGTCGAAGCCCGCCGCCTTGCCGAATTCGACCAGGCCGTAGACCAGCGCGATGAAACCCGCCGTCACGGTGAGGCTGCCGAGGACGTCCAGCCCGCCCTGTGGTCGGGTGTCGTCCTTGCGCAGGTAGATCAGCGCGAGGACCGCGAGCACCAGCCCCACGGGCACATTGACCAGCAGTACCCAACGCCAGGAGAGGAATTCGGTCAGCAGACCGCCGAGTACGGCGCCGATCGCGCCGCCGACCGCGCCCATCATCGTCCAGGTCGCGATGGCCTGGGTGCGCTTGGGACCTTCCTCGAAGGTGGCGGTGAGGATGGCCAGGGTCGACGGCGCCAGTACCGCGCCACCGATGCCCTGCACCGTCCGAGCGACCACCAGCCAGACCGCGTTCGTCGCGAGCCCACCCGCCAGGCTCGCGAGAGTGAAGGCGGCCAGGCTGAGAACGAAAACCCTTCTCCGCCCGAACAGATCCGACGCGCGTCCCCCGATCAGCATGAATCCGGCGAAGGTCAGCGTGTAGGCGGTGACCACCCACTGCAGATCCTGTTCGGCGAAGCCGAGCGAGGTTCTGATGCCCGGCAGCGCGACGTTGACGATGGACACGTCGAGCACGACGATCAATTGCCCCGTGCAAGCCAGCGCGACCAGGATCCATTCCCTGGTGCGTGCCACGGCGGCCGCGGGTGGGGACACACCGGCGGATTCGGCGGTCGCTTTGTCGATTCTGTTCGTCATATCCGTTTCCCGATCGTGTCGTGGCGCTGCGCCGCGGCGTTCAGGCTCCGGCAGCGGCGCTCAGCCCGTTCTGAAGGTGGGTGAGTAATTGACGTGGGGTGGTGATGTTCTCGAGTTCGTCGTCGGACAACTTGACGCCGTACCGGCGCGAGATGACCGCGGCGGCCTCGAGCAGGGCGAGCGAGTCGTAGCCCAGATCGGCGAAATCGGCATCGAGCACGTCGCCCTCCAGATCCACCGATTCGTCCTCACCCGCGGCTTCTCGCAGGATGTCCTTCAATTCCGTGACGCCGACCTGCACGCTCATGATTGGCTCCTCCGCTTGTTCTCCGATCCGGTGATCGGAACAAGCCGAGCCTGACATCAGTCGCTGGACGTTCCCTGGAATCGCGCTGTAGCCGGACGAGCGGACGAGCGGCGACAGCGGCCGAGGTATCCCGGAACCGGTCGCGGAGCGGCGCGGAGACGGTCGGCTGGGCTATCCATACGACCAATGATGGGTGAGAAACAGTGGATTGGTAAGATGCCACTTTGAAGTGGGTTGCTAACCAGAAGAAAGTTTGCAGTATGTCGACCGAATCCCAGGCCCTGCTCCGTCGTGACTGCCCCGGTCGCGTACTCCTCGATCACATCACCGGCAAATGGGGAATCCTGGTGCTGACCTCGTTGACCGAGGGCCCGCTGCGCTTTCACCAACTGCGCGCCGGCATCGAAGGCGTCAGCGACAAGATGCTCACCCAGACCTTGCGCACCTTCGCGAGCGACGGATTGGTCGAGCGCACCGTCCTGCCGACCGCTCCCCCGTCGGTCGTGTACGAGCTGACCGAACTCGGCGCCGAGGCCGCCCGGGAACTCGAACCGTTCCTGCGCTGCGTGCGCGCCACCGCGAGTGCGGGCGTCGCCGTCCGGGTATAGCCCGAAAGCCCCCGGCGCTGTTCGCTATCCGAGCAGCCCGAGCGGACGAATCACCGCGAGACTGACACCGAGTCCGGCGATGACCACCGGCCCGATGAAGTGCACGACCGTCGCCCCCAGCCCGACCAGGATCGACACGACCCGTGGCCGCGATGTCGCGCTGTGCCGTGCCCGGCCGGGACGGGCACGATGCGTCGTCTTCACCGTCATACGTTTCGCTTACCCGACCGATGGTCGGTCAACCGCACCTGCTCCCGTTGTCCGGCAATCGTCATCCACCCGACCGATCCGAGGCTACGTGCGCGACGCGGAGCAACCTCTCACAGCAGCCCACGCCGGTGGGCGTAGATCGCGGCCTGGGTGCGGTCGCGGACGCCGAGGCGGTTGAGAATGCTGGAGACGTGGTTCTTCACGGTGCCTTCGCTCAGGTAGAGGGAGCGCGCGATTTCCCGATTGGCCGCACCGGCCGCGACCAGGCGCAGGACATCGGTTTCCCGGTCGGTCAGTTCGATCGGCGGCGCGGTGGTGCGCAGGCGGACCAGTGCGGCGAGGCGGGCGGCGACGGTGGCGGAGTACTGGTCGACGCCCGCGTGGGCGAGATGGATGGCCCTGGCGAGTTCGGGCGCGGGCAGATCCTTGAGCAGATAGCCGGACGCTCCCGCGTGCAGGGCTCGGACCAGGTATTCCTCGTCGTCGAAGGTCGTCAGCATCAGCACGGTCGTCTCCTCGCGCAGCACGGCGGCGGCTTCGACACCGTCGATCCCCGGCATGCGGATATCCATCAGCACCACGTCGGGTGCGAGTTCACGCGTGAGTTCTATGGCGGTGGCGCCGTTCTCGGCCGTGGCGACGACCTCGATCCCCGGCTGGAGGGCCAGCAGCGCGGCGATACCTTCTCGGACGAGGCGTTCGTCGTCGGCGATGAGAACGCGCAGGATGGTCGTCACGGTGCCGAGACCGACGCCAGCAGACGGGTTCCGGTGGGCCCGCTGGTGATGGTCAGTCGGCCGCCGACCAGACCGAGTCGTTCGCGCATACCGCGCAGACCGTGTCCTTCGGCGGCATCCGGCCGCAGACCTCGCCCGTTGTCGCTGATGTCGAGGGTGGGCGCGGTCAGGTCGACCTCGACGGTGACCGTGTCCGCGCCGGAGTGGCGGCGCGCGTTGGTCAATGCCTCCTGCGTGACGAGATACAGGGCCAGGCGCACGGATTCGCCGACCCGGTGTTCGTCGCCGGAGAGTCGCAGTGTCACGGTGAAATCGGTGTCACGCAGTCGGGCGATCAAGGCTCGCAGGGCGGTGGCGAGGGTGAATCCGTCGGTGTCGTCGTGCAGTGCGCTCACCGCCCGACGCACCTGTTCCAGCGCCTGTCTGGCCGAGTCGCGGCCGTCGGTGAGCGCCCGGTCGGCGGTGTCGGGTTCGAGCGTGCGGTAGGCGGCGGCCTTCTCCAATTGGATCGCGGTGACCACGAGGTGGTGGCCGACGGTGTCGTGGATATCGCGGGCGAGGCGGGTGCGTTCGGCGACCGTCGCCAGCGTGACGGCCTGGTCGGCGTACTCCGCCAATCGGGCATTGGCGTCGGACAATTCGACGAGCAGCGATTCGGCCCTGCGTCGGCCCGCTTCCTCGCGGCCCGCGATCACGGCGAGGGTGAGCGCGAAACCGATACCGACGGCGAACATCAGCAGATCGGGAACCGCCTCGGGATCGCCACCGAACCCCGGCCCCGCCGCGACCAGCACAGCGGCGAGAACCACCTCGGCCGCGCCGAGCCCGTAGGCGATGCGATGGCCGAGCGTGAAATAGGCGGTCAGCGGGATCAGGACGAACAACAGTTTCGCGTTACCCGCGCAATCGAGCGCGGTGACGACGGCGAACAGCATCGCGCGGGCGGTCAGTGTCACGACGGCGTGGCTCGCGGTGATCGCCATGCGCGATTCCACGAATTCGAGTGCGCACGCGACCGCGAGTCCGCAGGTGAAACCCCACAGACCGAGCGCGTCGCACTCTCCCGACGCGGCGACGACGAGCCCGGCGACCAGCACGGACAGGTAGAGGAACCACGCCACCCACGTCAGTGCTCGGGGACGGATCATCCCCCGAGCGTAGAGCCGGATCGGGACGCGCGGGAATCGCCGAACGGAAGTTCGGCCGAAAGTCATGGGTCGCACGACACTTCACCACGTGACCAGCGGATTCCTAGCCTCGGGCCTACCTGGAGAAGGGAATCGGCATGGATACCTCACTACTGCGGCTCAGCGCGGCGGCAGGCCTCGTCTGCGGCGCGGCCATCGCACTGGCGGGAGCCTTGGAATCGGCGATCGGCCGCAAGGTCACGCTGACGCAAATACTCAACGGCGGCTCGGTGCCGCTCGGCATCGGCCTGCTGATCGGGCTGTACCTGTGGCAACGCCACCGACTCGGACGATTCGGCACGGCGGCGTTCGTGGTGCAATTCCTGGGGTTCGGCTATTTCGCCGGTATCGCCTACGCGCGCAATGTCGTGCTGGTCTACCTCGATCGTTCCGTGGTCGACGAGTTACTCGAAGGACCGGCACGGTACGCGTTTCTCGCGACCGCGATTCTGGCGCTGACCGGCACCTGGTTGTTCGGCGCCGCGCTGCTGCGATCGGGCTCGGTGCCGAAAGCGGCTGTCGCACTGTATGTGGTCGGGCTCTCGGCCCTGTGCCTGACGTTCCTGCTCCCCGCACCGGTGGTCCGGATCGGGCATGTGCTCGGCGGCGCGGGGCTGGTGTGGCTCGCCGTCGCGCTGTGGCGGCACGCCCGCGACAGCGAATCGTCCCCCGAACTCCGTCCCGCGTACGGGTGAACAGCGAACCGCTGATCGTTGGTCGGGCGTCGTGGGTGCGCTGCCACGACGGATAGGCGATCCTGATGCAAGCGAAGATCCCGACGACCTGATCGATCCGGCGCATGCGGAACAGAATTCGGTGCGCGGCGATCGAGGTCGGATACTCGGGGTACGAGAGAACCGCGCGCCCCGCACCGACTCGGTGCGGGGCGCGCGGTTCGCCGGGATCAGGCGTCCGGACGCGGGATATCTCCGCGCCACGCGCCGGTCTCGTTGTGCTGTTCCTCGATGAAGTCCTTGAATCGCTTCATGTCACCGTTCACGCGGTGTTTGAGGACGCCGAGTTTGTCGGCGGCGTTCTCCACGAAACCTTCCGGATCGACCTCCATCTGCGCGGTGATCCGGGTGTGGGTGTCATCGAGACGATGAAAGGTGATCACACCCGCGTGGTTCGGGCCGCTGTCGGATTTCCAGGCCACCCGCTCGTCGGGGTGCTGCTCGGTGATCGTCGCGTCGAATTCACGGGTCGCCGGACCGACGTGGATACGCCAGTGCGTATGCCGGTCGTCGAGCTGCCGAATCTCCTCGACACCTTCCATGAACTTCGGGAACGACTCGAACTGCGTCCACTGGTTGTAGGCGGTCCGTACCGGTACCTCGACATCCACGGTGGCTGCCAAAGTGCTCATGATGTACCCCTTTCGTGCGAACGTTCGGGTCACATGTCGCCTACCCGGGCCACCGGGGCTCAAACCGCGCACGCCATTCCCGGCGGTGAGGATCGGCGTGAGCGCACCGGAAACGTCTTCGGCGGCAAAGGTTTCGATGTCGGCTCATCCGGGCGAACGTGGACGAGCGCGCTCCTGCGCACAGCAACCGGTCGATACCCGTGTACCGCGATCAGCCTCCGCGGCGCGGCCGGATCGAACTCCTCGCGCGGAGCCTGCCGTCGACTTCGGATCAGGCGCGAAGAAAAGCAAGCAGATCGGCGTTGATGGTGTCGGCGTGCGTGGTGGGCATTCCGTGCGGGAACCCCCGATAGGTCTTCAGCGTCCCGTTCTTCAACAGTGCCGCCGATTTCGGACCGGACGCCACGTAGGGCACGATCTGATCGTCCTCGCTGTGCATCACGAGAACCGGAATCCCGATCTGCTTCAGATCCTCGGTGAAATCGGTCTGCGAGAAGGCGACGACTCCGTCGTAGTGCGCCTTCGCACCGCCCATCATGCCTTGACGCCACCAGTTCGCGATGACGGCCTCCGACGACTCCACGCCCGGCTGGTCGTAGTTGTAGAACGGGCCCGACGGCAGCGCCCGGTAGAACTCCGAGCGATTGGCCGCCAACTGGGCCTGGATGTCGTCGAAGACGGATTTCGGTAGACCTTCGGGATTGGCGTCGGTCCGCACCATCAGCGGGGGCACGGCACTGATCAGCGCGGCCTTGGACGCTCTGCCCTCGCCGTGCCGCGCGAGGTAGTGCGCGACTTCACCGCCGCCGGTCGAGTGGCCTACGTGCACGGCGTCACGCAGGTCCAGGTGCTCGACCACCGCGGCGAGGTCGTCGGCGTAGTGATCCATGTCGTGACCTTCGGCAGTCTGCGAGGAGCGACCGTGGCCGCGTCGATCGTGGGCGACGACCCGGTACCCCTGCGCGAGGAAGAACAACATCTGGTTGTCCCAGTCGTCGGCGGACAGCGGCCATCCGTGACTGAAGACGATGGGCTGTCCCTGGCCCCAGTCCTTGTAGAAGATCTCGGTCCCATCCGCGGTCGTGACTGTGCCCATGGTTACCTCTCTTCGATGTGGACCTCACCGATATCGGGAGGCCGGGTGGCCGCTCGGGATACGGGAGGCCGATGTCGCCCGGGGTCCTTCGACTCGATCGGTCACCGTGGTCGGACTCCCGGTGTCGGTCGGCATCGTCATCGATACGCGCCCACCACCGCAGTCAGCATACTTTCAGCTAACAGAACGTGGATGCTTTCCCGTACAGCGTCGAGGTTCGGAGCCATTGGATGGGCCACCACCGCGATCCTCGGCACGCTGCGGCGGTTCGAGAGCGCAATGGACGTTCGAAGCCGTCGGACGCCGCACGGGAACACAGCGACGGAGGCCGAGGGGGTCAGCGGAAGAAACCGAGCGCCGCGGTCAAGGCGACGGCCATGCCGAAGGCGATGAGGACCGCTGCGACCACGGAGGCCGACATGATGACGACGCCGGTGGTCAGGGTCGTGACGATCAGGCCGGACAGCCAGGCTGTACCCGGCTCGAACTTGGGAGATCTGTCAGGAGGGGTCGGTTTCACAGCCATATCGGGAAGACTCCCCGTGCTATTGATTGCGGAGCCGTCACACTCGGTGGCAGCTATCCGGTTGCTGAACGGTGATGGCCGACATTCCGGCGCGGCACCAGCGGGCGGAGGCTGTCTTCTTCAACCGTTCCACTCGGCGATACCGCCGTCTCGCAGGGCGACCCGGCGCTGGCTGAACAGCTTCGCGACGATCCCTAGTTGATATTTTTACCAGCATACGAGCTTGGTAGTAGACCATTCCGTGATAGTTAACCAGAAAGTTGCTTGAATTGCGCGGGCATCGTGACCGGTCTCATAGGCCTCCGATGCCGGACCGTCACCGAGCCACTCGCCGACGAGTTCCGCACACCCCGCACCCGCCAACGGGCGGCGAACGCGGCGGTACCCGCGCGCGGACCGGCACCGATGTACGAAGATCATCGGGTACCGCGTCGGCGCGGCCGGACCGGAATCGGTGCCAACGAGCGCACCCGTTCCCGGTGCGTCCGCGCGCCGCCGCGCCCGCACCGATCGACCGCCCGGTCGTCCCGAAGGAGTTCCGCCCGTGACGATTCCCGGTCACCCCATCGACATCCTGCTCGTCGAGGACGACCCGGGCGACGAATTGATGACCCGGGAAGCCTTCGAGGACAACAAGATCGGCAATACCCTGCATGTCGTCCGCGACGGGCAGCAGGCTCTGGACTTCCTGTTCCGCGAAGGCGAGTACGCCGACGCGCCCCGACCGGATCTGATCCTGCTCGATCTCAACCTGCCCAGATACGACGGCCGCCAGATCCTGGAGAAGATCCGCGCCGACGACCAGTTGACCGCCATCCCCGTGGTCATCCTGACCACATCCGCGGCCGAGGAGGGCATTCTGCGCAGCTATCAGTTGCACGCCGACGCCTACATCACCAAACCTGTCGACCTCGAACAATTCGTCGCCGCCATCCGGCAGATCGACGACTTCTTCGTCCACGTCGTGCGGCTGCCGCCCCGCGGTTGAACCCCGTCAGTCACGCACTCCCGAGACGGCCTTGGCGTTGGCGGCGAAATCGGCGAAGGTGGTGCCGGATTTCTCGCGGTGACTGAGGGCCCGAATAGATACGTCGTGGCCTTCCGCCGCCTTGCGCAACGCCCCGACGGTCGCCTGTTCCCGGGGGATGTGCGCGAACGGGTCGAAGGAATACCAGCGCATCGCGTTCTCGTGGGTGATCTTGTCGATCTCGGCGTCGGGCACGTCATAGGTGGCGAACACCCGCTCGAGTTCCTCCGGAGCGCCCGGCCACATCGAATCGCTGTGCGGGTAGTCCATCTCCCAGCACATATTGTCCACGCCGATCTCGTGGCGATTCTTGACCCCGATCGGATCGGAGATGAAACAGGTCAAGAAGTGCTCGCGGAACACCTCCGACGGGCGCTTACCCCCGAAATCCTGATGCGTCCAGGTGGAATGCATCTCGAATGTGCGGTCCACACGGTCGAGGAAATACGGAATCCAGCCCGTGCCGCCCTCCGAGAGCGCGATCTTCAAGTCCGGGTAGTCCTTGATCGGTTTGGACCACAGCAGGTCCGCCGCGGCCTGCACGATATTCATCGGCTGCAAGGTGATCATCACATCCATCGGCGAATCGGGCGCGGGTATCGACAGTCGCCCCGACGATCCGATATGGACGCTCATCACCGTGTCGGTCTCCACCAGCGCCCGCCACAGCGGCGTCCAGTAGTCATCATGGAACGATGGATAGCCGAGCGCGGCAGGGTTTTCGGTGAAGGTCAGCGAATGCACACCCTTCTCCGAGACGCGCCGCACCTCCGCCGCGCACAACTCGGCGTCCCAGATCACCGGCAACGCCATCGGAATGAACCGGCCGGGATGCGAACCGCACCACTCGTCGATATGCCAGTCGTTGTAGGCGCGCACCAGTGCCAGCGAGAAATCCGAGTCATCGGTGGCGAACAGCCTCGCGGCGAACCCAGGGAAGGACGGGAAGTTCATGGTGGCCAGTACGCCACCGGCGTTCATATCCTTGACCCGCTCGTCGGGGTCGAAGCAGCCGGGACGGATCTCGTCGAGTCCCTGCGGCTCGAGTCCGTACTCCTCCTTCGGTCGTCCGGCGACCGCGTTCAGCGCGACATTCGGAATTACCGTGTCGCGGAACCGCCAGGTATCCGACCCGTCGGGATTGTGCACCAACCGGGGAGCCTCGTCGATATATCGCTTCGGCAGGTGATTCAGGAACATGTCGGGCGGTTCGATGATGTGGTCATCGACACTGATCAGAATCATGTCGTCTTTGTCCACAGTGGTTCCTTCCCTTGTCACCACGAGGTGCTATACGCGCGTACAGGTTATCGCAGCGCAGGAAGGGAATATGGGGAATTCGCGGGACCGGTCCGAGAAGTTTCCACCGGAAGTCGCGCCGATCGACACGGCCCGGCGCCGTGGTCATTTCCAGGGGGTCAACACCACTTTTCCCCGCGAATGCCCTGACTCGCTGAGCGCGTGGGCGAGCACGACGTCGTCTAACGGCAACACGCGGTCGAGATGGACGTACAGGTCCCCGGCTACGGCAAGTTCCCCGATCGCCACCAGTTCCGCGGGTCGCGGACGCGCGGTGATCCTGCGGCAGCGCGGATCGTCGACGGCATCGGATTCCTGGGCCGTGATATAGCGGCCGTCCGCGCGCAGCACCCGGAGCGAACGCTGCCCGTATGCCCCGCCGACGAGATCGAACACGACGTCGACGCCGTCGAGCACGGTCGTGAAATCTGTCGTGGTGTAGTCGATCACCTCGTCGACGCCGAGCCCGCGGGGGAATTCGTGATTGACCGCTCGCGCCGTGCCGATGACGTGCGCGCCGCGTTGCCGGGCGAACTGGACGGCGAAATGGCCGACACCACCGGCGGCGGCGTGGACGAGAACGCGCTCGCCGACCTGAGGATTCGCCGCTACCACCCCCTGCCACGCGGTCGACGCGGCCGTCGGAAGGGCAGCGGCACGGAGATCGTCCAAACCCGCCGGGCGCGGACCGAGACGGTCGGCGCGCGCCACGACGTACTCGCAGTAGGTGCCGGTGCGACTGTGCACCATGCCGAAAACAGCGTCCCCCGAGCCGAATTCGGTGACGTCGGGGCCGACTCCCACCACCGTGCCGGACAGATCGAACCCGACGGTGAAGGGCGGCGGACCGAGGAATCGCACGCGACCCGAGCGCAATGCGCAGTCGACGGTGTTCACCGACGTCGCACCCAACCGGACCAGCACCTCACCCCGACCGGGTTCGGGAATCGGGACGTCGATGGTTTCGAGCACGTCCGGACCGCCGAGCGTGCGCTGACTGATCGCCTTCACCCGCCGCCGCCCGACACCGAGCCGCGCCGGGACCGCATCACGTTCGTCGCGGCGCGGGGTGACCATCGACCGTCGCGGATCCGGCGGGATCCAGGTATCGCTCGAACGCGTCCACCAGTTCCCGATGCGCGGTGGTGACCCCTATCCCCCGCTCCAGGTTGAGAAATTTCGGCATTCCGGTGAGCAGGAGCAACAACGCGCCGGGAGCGATATCGTCGCCGAGCGGGCCGAAACCCCGGTAATTCGTGGCGAGCGCCGCCAATTGGAGCGCGCGCACCTGCTCGGTCACGGCGGCGATCTCCGCGCGCACCGATTTCCTGTGGTTGCCCAGGGCCATGAACTCGGTGGTCAGCGCGCTCGTCGCCTCGTCCCGACTGTAATTCCAGAGCACTCGCGGCAATTGGTCGGCCGGCACCTGGAGCACCCGCGTCAGATGCGCGATATTGCGCTCCGAATAGCGGCGGATCGCCGCGAGGAAGATCCCGTCCAGGGTGCGGAAGTAGTACTGCACCAGACTCGGGGTCACGTCGGCCTTCGCCGCCACCGCGCGGAAGGTCACCGCGGCATATCCTTCGTCGAGCATCAACCGCTCGACACAGTCGAGCAGGATCTCCCGCGTCTTCGATGTCTCCGCACCGAAACGGCGAGGTGTCACCGTCATACCCACCTCCGCTCGCCCGTCATGAACTACCGTCGCGACAGTATGCTATACGATCGCATAGCATCGCAGATCAGGCGACATTACCGGCCGAAGTCGCGGCCACTCGCGATTTCCGACGTCGCCATATGGCTGCACCGAAAGTATTGTGCGCCTTGCCATTCGACCCGACACAGGTTCTCGTGAACCTCGCGTTAACGATTCCCGAATCGGTTGTGTTGCCAAGAGTTTGCGGATAGGTTTGAATGCGTTCCAGTTTTCAGACTGGGGTCGAGCCCGGACGGGCGTCGCGATGCCGATCGCATACGAGATTCGCAGGCCGTCATCTTCCGCGGCAACCGGACTGCGGCCCTCTTCGATCATCGATCATGATGCAGCCAAGGGAGTTCCACATGTCTGTTATGTCCGAAGTGTCGACGGTCCGGCCGTTCACGGTCGAGATTCCCGATGCCGATGTGGACGAAATGCGAAGACGTATCCGTGCCACGCGATGGCCCGAGAGGGAGACCGTCGCCGACCGGTCGCAGGGCACCCAGCTCGCGACGGTTCAGGCACTCGCTCGCTATTGGGCCTCGGATTACGACTGGCGCGCCTGCGAGGCGAGACTCACCGCTCTACCCCAGTTCATCACCGAGATAGACGGTCTGGACATTCATTTCGTTCATGTCCGCAGTAAGCACGAGGACGCGCTACCGCTCATCGTCACGCACGGATGGCCGGGCTCGATCATCGAACAGCTGAAGATCGTGGCGCCGCTCACCGATCCCACCGCCCACGGGGGTGATGCGTCGGACGCGTTCCACCTGGTGATTCCCTCGATGCCCGGCTACGGGTTCTCCGGCAGGCCGACAACGACGGGGTGGGGTCCCGAGCGCATCGCCGGCGGTTGGATCGAATTGATGAGGCAACTCGGATACACCCGGTTCGCGGCACAGGGCGGGGACTGGGGTGCGGTCGTCACCGATCTGATGGCGGTCCAAGCGCCACCGGAACTGGTCGGTATCCACACCAATATGGCGGGCGTGGTGCCGCCCGATATCGACGCGGCACTGCAAACGGGAAATCCGCTGCCGACCGATCTCTCCGACGAGGAGAAGCGCACCTGCGAGCAATTGGATTTCGTGTGGAAACACGTCGGCTACGCACTCATGATGGGGACGCGGCCGCAGACACTGACGGGTTTGGCCGATTCGCCGGTCGGCCTGGCGGCTTTCCTCCTCGATCACGACGCGGCGAGCCTGGATCTGATCTCCCGGGTCTTCGCGGGCGAGACAGAGGGACTGACCCGCGACGATATCCTCGACAACATCACCCTGTTCTGGCTGACGAATACCGGGGTCTCGTCCTCGCGCCTGTACTGGGAGAACAAATTCTCCTTCTTCGGCGCGAAGGGTGTCGAAATCCCGGTCGCCGTCAGCGTTTTTCCCGACGAGCTCTATCGCGCACCACGATCCTGGGCCGAGCGTGCCTACCCCGGCCTCGTGTACTTCAACGAAGTCCACCGGGGTGGTCATTTCGCAGCCTGGGAGCAGCCCCGGCTCTTCTCCGAAGAAGTGCGCGCGGGCTTCCGGTCGCTGCGCTGATCCCATCGTCGACGAACCTGTTCGAACCTCGATGACCTGACCGGTATTCGAGCGAAGCCGTCAGGCCGAGACGGCCGAACTGACGACCGCCTGGCTCCGCCGACGCCTGTCGGCGGGGACTCGAACACCGCGATCCTGAGCAGGAGATGGTCCGCGCTCGTCCCCGGCCGGGTCACACACCGGGGATATTACGCAGGTTCAGTCGGGCGAGGTCGACGATGTCGCCGACGCCGCCCGACAGCACGATCTTGCCCATGGCCATGGCGAATCCGCGCGCCTCGGCGGCGGTGAGGTGCGACGGGACTTCCAGCGCGTCCGGGGTGGTGACCACGTCCAGCAGTGCGGGACCGTCGTGTTCGAGGACCGCGCGCACGGCGTCGCGCAGGTCGCCGGGTTCGGTGACGCGGCGGGTGTGGAAACCCGCCGAGGCGGCGATCGCGGCGTAGTCGACCTGGTCGTGGTCGGTTTCGAACGGCGGATCGCCCGCGACCATCATCTCGAGGCGCACCATGCCGAGGCTGGAGTTGTCGAAGACGACGATCTTGACCGGCAGCCGGTGGGTCTTGACCGTGAGCAGTTCGCCGAGAAGCATCGCCAGGCCGCCGTCGCCCGAGAGCGAGACGACCTGGCGGTCGGGGTGGGCGAACTGCGCGCCGATCGCCATCGGCAACGCGTTGGCCATGGAACCGTGCACGAACGAGCCGAGCAGCCTGCGGCGGTCGGTCGGGGTGATGTAGCGGGCGGCCCAGGTGCAGCACATACCGGTGTCGACGGTGAATATCGCGTCGGCGGTAGCGAATTCGTCGACCAGGGCGGCGAGATGTTCGGGGTGGATGGGTGTGTGGGTGGCGATGTGGGTGCTGTAGGTGTCGACGCTGTGCCGCAGTTTCCGGTGGTGGGAGTGCAGCATCTCGTCCAGGAAGGCACGGTCGTCGCGCTGTGGGAGACCGGGCAGCAGCGCCTCCAGCGTCGCGCCGACATCGGCGACGATTCCCTGGACGATGGGCGCGCGGCGACCGAGCCGCGCGGGGTCCAGATCGACCTGGATGTTGTTGCGCGTCGGGAGAAAGTCGTCGTACGGGAAATCCGTGCCGAGCAGGAGCACCAGGTCGGCGGCGTGCAGTGCCTCGTAGCAGGCGCCGTAGCCGAGCAGGCCGGTCATGCCGACGTCGTAGGGGTTGTCGTACTGCAGGATGTCCTTGCCGCGCAACGTGTGTCCGACCGGCGCGCACACCCGCTCGGCCAGGCGCAGCACATTGTCGCGGGCGGCGGCACAACCGATTCCGCCGAAGATCGCGATGCGGTCGGCCGCCTGGATTCGGTCGGCCAACTCCTCGACGGCGGCGGACTCCGGACAGGGTGTGGCCGCGGCGCGGACCATCGCGCTGTCGACCGGATCGGCCGCGGCGGACTCGGCGAGGATATCGCCCGGCAGGACCAATACCGCGGCGCCGCGTCTGCCGGTCGCGCTCTGGATCGCGCTGCGGGACAGTCGCACGACCTGTTCGGGGTGCGCGACGGTCTCGCAGTAGTGACTCGTCTGCGCGAACAGCGTCTCGGGTTTGGTCTCCTGGAAGTATCCGGTGCCGATCTGCCGACTGGGAATATGGGAGGCCAGAGCCAGTACCGGCGCGCCGGAACGATGCGCGTCCATCACCCCCTGGATCAGGTGGGTGTTGCCGGGTCCGCAACTGCCCGCGCAAACCGCGAGGCGTCCGGTCAGCTGGGCCTCGGCCGATGCGGCGAACGCCGCGGCCTCCTCGTGATGGACGTGCACCCACTCGACCCTGCCGTCCCGGCGCACCGCGTCGGTGAACGCGTTGAGACTGTCCCCGACCAAGCCATACACCCGGCGCACCCCGGCCTGGACGAGTACCTCGAGCAGTTCGTCGGCCACCGTACGACCCATCGAATTCCACTCCTTCGACATCCGGTTCCCGCGAGCATCGGGCGAGCCGATGCGACGGTGCTGAACGTGCAGATTCGAGCAGTGCGCGCGAGCGTCGAAGACGAGCGTGCCGATCGGCACACTACGAGTTGTGCACCGGGTCCGGTCGGCGGACACACGGGGGTGACCAGGCCGTTGTATTTCCGCCGGTTTCAGCGGTCGGCGTCGGTGAACCGGATGACGCCGCGGATATTGCGCCCTTCCAGCATGTCCCGATAGCCGTCGTTGACCTCTTCCAGTCGGTACCGGCGGGTGACCATGTCGTCGAGATTCAATTTGCCCGCCCGATACAACGCCAGCAGATTCGGGATGTCGTGCTGTGGATTGCCCGCACCGAATATGGTGCCCTGCAAATTCTTCTGGAACAGGGTCAGCATCGACAGATTCAGCGTGACCTCGGTATCGAGTATCCCGCCCATCGCGGTGACGACACAGGTGCCCGCCTTCGCCGTCAACGCCAGATACAGGTCGATATCGCGACCCTCCACCCGACCGACCGTCACGATGACCTTCTGGGCCATCGCGCCCGCCGTCAGCTCCGGAATCTGCGCGAACGCGGCGTCGATATCGGGATAGACGTGGGTGGCGCCGAAATGCAGCGCTTGCTCACGTTTCCACTCGACGGGGTCGATGGCGAAGATGTACCGGGCTCCCGAGAGCACCGCGCCCTGCAACGCCGCCACCCCGACGCCGCCGATTCCGATGATCGCCACATCCTCGCCCGGACGCACGTCGGCCGACCGTGTCGCCGATCCGAATCCGGTCGTGACACCGCAGCTGAGCAGACACGCCACCTCGAACGGGATCTCCGGATCGATCTTGACGACCGAGCTGCGGTGCACCACCAGATACGGCGCGAAGGTGCCGAGCAACGACATCGGATAGACGTCGCGGCCCCGCGCCGTGACCCGGAACGACCCGTCCGACACCGACGCGCCCGCGAGCAGCCCGGCACCGAGATCGCACAGATTCGTCCGGCCCGCACGACACGACGGACACCGGCCGCAGGACGGAATGAACGACAACGCGACGTGATCGCCCACCGCGATATCGTCGACGCGCTCTCCGATCTCGATGACCACGCCCGCACCCTCGTGGCCTCCGAGAATCGGGAACGACGCCATCGGAATATCACCGGTGGCCAGGTGGTGGTCGGAATGACACAACCCCGCCGCTTCCATCCGGATCTTCACCTCGCCACGACGTGGATCACCGATCTCGATGTCCTCGATCGACCACGGCTGATGGAAATCCCAGATCAACGCGCCCTTGGTCCTCATCGACCACCTCCAGTGCTGATTACGCTTACAATAACACTTACGGTATCTCTATCTGTATGGCGTCCGAACTCGAATTCGGGATGTCGCCGGAGCACACTTTCGACGCTCCGGACGACCGTGCCCGAATCCGTTGAGCGCACAACCAAACCGGGGGCGGGGGCAGTGCGAATCCCGAGGGATGCCGGTTCTACCGAGGCATCACGGAGCGGTTCGGACTACCCGAGAGGATCCTCGACAGTGAGCAAACGGCGATCGGCACGGACGGCGACGGTGCACTGGGTGCTGGCGGGAGCACTCGCCGCCGCGGGCCTGGTCTGCGCACCCGGTGCCGCTCACGCGCAGCCGGGGGCGGCCCATGTGGTCTCCGCGGAGAATGTGAACGACAGGCAGCAGAACGTCATGGTCTTCTCGCCCGCCATGAACAGGCCGATCATGGTGCAGGTCATCAGGGCCGCGGATACCACGAGACCGCGACCGACGATGTACCTGCTCAACGGATCCGGGGGCGGCCCGAATCAGAGCGGCTGGGACGCGCAGACCGACGCGGTGAGTTTCCTGCGCGACAAGGACCTCAATGTCGTCACCCCCTACGGCGGCAGCAATTCCTATTACACCGACTGGGTGCGCGAGGACGCCGTCCTCGGCTACAACAAATGGCAGACATTCATCAACGAGGAATTGCCGCCCGCCATCGAGGAATTCCTCGGCGCGAACAACGACCGGGCGCTGGTCGGCGTCTCCATGAGCGGCACCTCGGTGCTGAATCTGGCGATCGCCAAACCCGGATTCTGGCGCAGTGTCACCTCCTACAGCGGTTGCGCACAGACCTCGGATCCCGTCGGGCAGGAGTTCGTCCGCATCACGGTGGAGAACTGGGGCGGTGGCCAGAGCGTCGAGAACATGTGGGGCCCGCGCAACGGACCGCTGTGGCGCGCGAACGATCCGCTGGTCAACGCGGAACGGCTGCGCGGCACCGAGATCTACCTGAGCACGGGCAGCGGGATCCCCGCCGCTCCGCACGACACTCCCGCCGATCCCCGGGTCCAGGACGGTCGGATTCCGCTGCCGGTCCAGATCGCGTTCGGCGGACCGATCGAGGCGGCCATCCGCTACTGCACACTGAACCTGGCGAATCGGCTCGATGAGCTGAATATTCCTGTGACGGTGGACGACAGGCCGGTCGGCACCCATTCCTGGGGTTATTGGGAGGACGACCTGCGACGTTCCTGGCCTTTCCTGGCCCGGTCGGTCGGCAGCCGCGAGAACTGAGTTCCACCGCGTAGGTCGCGTGGCCCGAATCGAACGCCGGGTCAGCGGGCGCGCGCGATGACGCCGCGCGTTCGACTCCCGTCCGGCAACTCCCACGCGATCGACACCTCACCGGATGCGGGCGCCGCGTTCGACGGAACCGGCACCCGCACGAGGTCGACACCGGCAACCTCCGGCGCCGCGCCGACCAGCACGGTGGGATCAGGAGTGTCGCTGGCATGCTGGGCCTGCGCCCGGACGCCGCCGCGGACCAGTGCCCGCAACTGCGTCCGGAAGACCGGGTCCGCGGGCGCGTCGTAGACGAACCGTGTGCCGAGCACCCCGTGCTCGGTGGTTCCGACGAGCGCGCCCGCGCACTCCGGCAGGGCGGCGGCCCGGTAGGTCATCGGCACGACGTAGCCGACCGGCTCGGTACCGGCCGCGTCGGTCACGACCACCACTTCGATTCCCACCTCGCCCTCCGGGTCGTCGAGCCGGAATCCGCCCGCACGGGCGAGCCGAGGACGTTCCGGGCCGCGGTACCAGGACTGCCGCGGCAGCCAGACGGTCAGCAGTTCCAGCTTCGACGGGACGAGGGTGGTGTTGTGGACGATCGCCATGTGCCGAAGCGTTTCACATCGCACCGACGAGCGGTGCCGACCCCGCACTCCCGGGGCCGGGAACAGCCCGAGCGATCAGCGGCATCACAGGGCGTCGGGTGCTCGGTTCACGAGTTCAGCTTCGCTCCGATCCGGCCACCGCCGATACCTGGAATGTCGAGCTGGATGCCAGGTCCTGGCGGCGGTCCGGAACGGTTGAGAGGCGACGTCACGCGGGGGCACCGAGCGGAGGGCGCTCGAGGACGCGGGGCTTGTACTCGACCAACTGGATGCGGCCGTCGAAGGTGCGGTGCTCGATCATCTCGAGGGCGACATCCGGATAGCCGTCATAGATACGTTCCGCGCCCGTGGCACCGGTGATGACCGGGAACATCACGACCCGGAATCGGTCGACGAGTCCGGCGCGTAGCAGAGACCGGCACAGGCTCAGGCTTCCGATCGTGGTGAGGAGTCCCGAACCAGTCGATTTCATGGCGCGGACCGCCTCGACGGCGTCGTCACGGACGAGCGTGGAATTGGCCCACGTCAGAGGCTGCTCGAGCGAGGAGGAGAACACCACCTTGGACGCTTTCGTGAGCCCGTCGACGGACGCCTCTTCTTCCGGCCTGAACTCGTCTTGGCCATCGGGGACCTCGCCCGCGGCGAAGCCCGACATCAGGCGGTAGGTGTTCGCTCCCATCAGGTGGGTGGCCTCCGGCTGCTCCCCGAGCCAGCTGAGGTACTCCGGACCCTCCAGGCCCCAGAACCCGGGCCATCCCTCTCCCGACGCGTAGCCGTCGAGGGAGGTGATGAAGTCGACGAGAAGCTCCGACATAGCGGTGTCCTTTCCTAGGGTGTCATGAGTTTCGACTCCCCGGGAGCCGCGAACTCATCGGCCGAGCTGTGGGTAACGAGCTATGGGTAACGAGGCTAGGCTCGAACACGACCGCTGTGTCGAAACGGTGTGGGAAGGGGAACCCGTGGCCAAGGTGTTTTCGTCCATCGATGATTCGTTGCGTGAGTTCATCGCGAAGCAGGCGATGTTCTTCGTCGCGACCGCGCCCTCCGAGGGGGGTCGGGTGAATCTGTCTCCCAAGGGGTACCGCGATACCTTCGCCGTGATCGACGATCACACCGTCGCCTACCTCGATCTGTTCGGCAGCGGCGTGGAAACCATCGCGCATCTGCGCGACAACGGCCGGATCACCATCATGTTCTGTTCGTTCACCCGCAACTCCCGAATCCTGCGCCTGTTCGGCACGGGCCGTGTCGTCCGCCCCGACGACGCGGAATTCGACACCCTGCGAACCCATTTCGGGACGGAGCACCCCGGCGTTCGGATGGCCATCGTGATCGCGGTGGATCGGATCGCGGATTCGTGCGGATACGCGGTCCCCTACTACGACCTCGTGGGCGAGCGACCCGTTCTGGATGCTCATCTCGCCGTGGTGCCCGAGGAGAAATTCGCCGGACGGATCGCGGGCGACAACGGCCACAGCATCGACGGTCTGCCCGCCCTCGACCCCGAACATCCCCTTCCCCTGCGGTGATCATCGCTGTCGAAGGCCGAGGGTGCCGGGCAAGTCCACGCCACCGAGGCTTGTGACCCTCGGGTCATGACAGCGGAGCGAGCACCCGCCGGACGAAATCGCTCGGCCACGAATCCGTTCCGTCCGCGGTCATGTCCCGCAGAACATCTCGGATCCTCGGATCGCCGAACCTCAGGATTCCGACCAGGCCCAGTTCGGCGCATCGGTTGACCAGGGGACGCAGGATCCGCTCGGCTTCGTCTCGTTCCTCCGTGGCGGCCAGGCACGTGATCAGGAGAAGTCTGGCGCGCAGCAGCGCGCGGGGGCGCGGCATTCGCGCGATCCTGTCGACGAGGCGACGTGCCCGCTCACAGGCCAGCGCGGCGGCCGTGGTCGAGTGCCGAGCCAGCAGTCGTCGGATCGCGGACTCCTCGCGGAATTCGGCGGTGAGCAACGCGATGCCGTCGGTGTCGCTCGGCGGCATCGGGTCGGGTGCGGGTTCGGTGTCCGTCAGGCCCGCGAGCAGGCCGTCGTTGTCGACGCGGGCCCGCAGGCGTGGCAGTGATTGCTCGTCGGCGATCCGGCGGCCTTCTTCGAGATACCGTCGGGCCGTGTCGAGATCCCCGCGCAGCGCCTTGATGCGCGCTCCGGTTCCGTAGCTGGCCGCGATCGCGTCGACCATGGCGCCCTCGGTGCCGAGCACCGAGTACCCCTCGTCGAGTAATTGCTCGGCCGCGTCGATCTCGCCGACGTCGAACAGCAGCTCACCCAGGAGCGCGCCCGCGGTGCGCGCGCTGTGCGAACCGCTGCCTCCGGAATTCCTCGCGACCTGGATGGCCTTGCGGAAACTGTTCTGGGCCGTGCGGATATCGAGCTCTTTGTTCGCGGCGATCCCGTCGAAGCAGTGCCCGTACATGGCGCTGAACGGGCCGCGGTTGCGGCGGTGATAGGCCTCGGCCCACTGCTGCAACCGGTGTGCTTCGGGATAGTCGAAACGGTAGATGGCGACGAATGTCGCCATATCGGCCGCGGTATTGACCACCCACGGATCGAACAGCTCCGGGCGCGCCAGACAATCCGCCAGGCGTTCGCTCACACCGTCGACGCGATCGCCCGCGACGCGGACGGCGGCGTCGAGTACCGCGGCCTCGACTTCCACCGCGTCGGCATCCTCGACGCCCTGCGCGAGCAGAGCTCGCACCTGTGCCAGCGCGGTGTTGACCCCCACCGGATTTCGCAGCAGCAGGCCGGCCCACGCGGTGGTCAACTGCAATCGCGGACTCGCGCGGACGGCGGCGGGCGGAAGTTTCGCGATGAGCCCGGGCACGATCGCGAAACGCCCCTGTTCCATCAGCCGGGTGCCGTCGTCTTCGACCAGTTCGACCGCGCGGGCCTCGTCTCCGGCGGCCAGCGCGTGATCGACGGCCTCGCGCAGGTACTGGTGCTCGGCGAACCATCGGGAAGCGTTGCGATGCAGGTCGGCGACCCATTCGGGATGTTCGCGGGCCAGGCGCTGACGGAGGAAGTCGGCGAACATGTGGTGGTAGCGCAACCACCCCGGGTCCGAATCCACCCGGCTCAGGAACAGGTCGCGCGCCTCCACCTCGGCGAGTAACGCGGGCCCGTCCGGTGTTTCCGACAGTTCCGCGGCCAGGCCGGGCGACAGCCGCCGGGTCACCGACGTACGCAGAACGAAGGTCCGCAACCGTGGTTCCAGACCGTCGAGCACGTTCTCGGCCAGGAAATCACCGATGGTGTTGCTACTGCCGGAGATACTGCCGATCAGCTCGCCCGGATCGTCACAGTCGCGCAGCGACAGCGACGCCAATTGCATTGCCGCGACCCACCCTTCGGTCGATTCGGTCAGGTGGGTGATATCGGTCGAATCCAACGCGAGCCCGCCCGCGCCCTCGAAGAACAACCGCGCCTCGGCGAGCGTGAAACGCAAGGTGTCGGCGCCGATCTCGACCAATTCGTCGTGGACGCGCATCTTGCTCATCGGCAATCCGGCACGGTTGCGGCTGGTCACGATGAACTGCAGGTGGTGGCAGCCGTGTTCGAGCAGGTAGCCGAGCACCGCGACCGCGGCCGGATCGACCACCCGGTGCCAGTCGTCGATGACGAACGCGACCTGCCTACCCTCGGAATGGACTTCGTTGATCAGCGTGGTCAGCACATAGGGTTCGGCGTCCTCGCCGTGTAACTCCATCAGGCGAGTCAGTTCGTCGGCGAGGGCGGGCAGCGCCTGCCGCAACGCCTCGACCAGATGGGCGAGCAACCATGCGGCGTTGTTGTCGTCGCGGTCGATACTCAACCAGGCGACCGCGACTCCCTGCTCGACCAGTCTGGCGCGCCACTGCGCGGTCAGCGTGCTCTTGCCGAAACCCGCAGGCGCGTGGATCACGATCAGCCTGCGCCGATGTCCGTCGTCGAGCATGCCGAACAGCCTGTCGCGCGACACCAGCGGACGGCTCGGCGTCGGCGGCCGGAACTTCGTCACCACCGTCGGGCGCGGACGTGGAGTACTCGGCACCGACGCCTGCCGCGTTTCCACGATCGATGCCACGGTGCGCGGCGGTTCGGAGATCTCGTCCACCGCTCGCGATCGTGAGGGCAGTGCCATCTGATCCACCGCGAGACCGTAGACCTGCTGGATCTCGGCCAGGTGGGTGCCCAGAGCGGCGGCGGACGGGAACCGATCGGCGGGTTCCTCGGACATGGCGCGCTCGATCGCGCGGCACGCCTCGTCGGGGATGTCGTGTTCGCGCAGGTCTGGGATCGGTTCGGAGGTGATGCGCAGGAATTGCGTGACGACCTTCTCCCCCACCCGCCGCTCGAAGGCCGCGTGCCCGGTCATCAGACAGAACAGGGTGGCACCGAGACTGTAGACGTCGGAGAGCGCGGTCGGCGCGTGCCCCTTGAGCACTTCCGGCGCGGTGAAGGCGGGCGAGCCGGTGATCACACCGGTACTGGTCACGAAACTGCCGGAGACATGGGCGATTCCGAAATCGGTCAGTTCCGGCTCACCGTATTCGGTGGTCAGGATATTGCCCGGTTTCACGTCACGATGCAGCACTCCGGCGCGGTGCGCGGCCTCGAGCGCGCCCGCCACCTTCACACCGATCCGCACCGCTTCGCCCCACGGCAACGGCCCGTCGCGTTCGATGCTGTCCTGCAACGACTTCCGCGGATGGAACGGCATCACGATATAGGGCCTGCCCGCCGTCAGGACACCGCTGAACAGGATGCTGACGATATTCGGATGCCCGGACAGTTTCCCCATCGCGCGCTGTTCACGCAGGAAACGTTCCAGATGCTCGGCCTCCAGATCCGCCGTCAACACCTTGACGGCGACGGTCCGGTCCAGCGCGGGCTGCTCACAGCGGAACACCACACCGAACCCGCCGCGCCCGATCTCGGCGGCGTCATCGAAACCCGCCGCTTTCAGATCGGTGGCTATCCTTGCGGCGAAATCACCTTCGGTGCGTAACTGGCCGTCATCGACCATCGGCGGACCCTAACTCCCGACCCGTAGCCCCGCTCCGGAACCACGATATCCGGGACGGGCGACCGACCCACCTAGCAGCATATCGCCAGCATACGCGGCTAGCACCGTCATCTCGGCTGATCGGAGCCGAAGTTCGATCCGGACCCGTGGTTCCAGCAAACCCACAGGACGGGGCCGGACTCCCTCCGACGAGAGTCGTCGGAGCGAGTCCGCGGCGAGCCTATTTCGCCAGTGACGTGAGCAGGGCCCTGGTCTGCGCGCCCTCGTCACCGCCCGCGAACACCGCGCCGACGAATTCGGTGGCGCCCGCTTCGAAAATCGCCTCGATCCGGGCCGTCACCTCTTTTTCCGAGCCGACGATCGCGAGGTCGCCGGGGCCGGATACACCTTCGCGGTCCATCATCGCCCGGTACGAGGGCAGTGAGCCGTAGGCGGCGAAATTCTCGGCGGCCGTCGCGCGCGCGGCGTCGGCGTCGTCGGTAACCAGGACCGGCAGCGCGCAGACGACGCGGGGCGCGGGGCGCTCGGCCTGCGCCGCCGCGGCGGTGATGGTCGGCGCGATGTGCTCGCGGATGGTGGCCGGGCCGGTCATCCACAGAACGGTGCCGTCGGTCCGGCGTCCCGCCAACCGCAGCATCGCGGTACCGAGGGCCGCGAGCAGTACCGGCACCCGGCCCTCGTTGGCGACCGACAATTGCAGGTTTGCGGTGTAGGTCTCGCCCGTATAGGACACGGGGCGATTCTCCAGTAGTGGGACCAGGATCGACAGGTAGTCCTTCATGTGCCGGGCGGGCCGGTCGAAGTCGTAGCCGAACATGTTCTCGATGACGATTTTGTGGGACAGACCGATCCCCAGATTCAGCCGGTTCGGGCCGACCGCGAGCGCCGTGGTCCGCGCCTGTTGGGCCAATGCTCCGGGATGACGCGGATAGGTGGGCACCACGGCGGTGCCGATCTCGATATCGGGCACCTGACTGCCCGCGACGGCGAGCGCGGTGAGCGCGTCGATGCCGAAGATGTGCGACAGCCACGCGGAATCGAAACCCTCCTCGGCGCCGCGTCGCAGTTGCTCGGTCAAGCGGACCAGGCCGTCGGGCCCGGAGGGTGCGTCGAGCATGATTCCGATCCGCACTGCGAACCTCCTCGTATCGGGACGGTGGACGTGGCGACACGATCGCGCCGACTATCGAGCCTACGTCGCCGCGCGCACGCGGCCGAATGCCCCCGGCGTCGCGAGGCCACGAGGGGGCGCGACGCGAAATTCGGTGGGCACGCGGTGTTCCGGGTGGTAGGAATCGGCGTTATGTCATCAGAAACGGGTTTGTTCGCCGGGACCGAACTTGTGTCGCGGATCGAGGGGGCCGAACGAACTCTCATCGAAGAGGGGGCGCGGGCAGCGGCGGCGCGCGAACCCCGCGAGCGGGTCGTCACGCTGCCGATCGGTGGCGGTAGCGCGGTGTGGGCGGGCCCGGATTCGCCGTTGGACAAGGTGGTCGGTGTCGGCATGGACGGCGGCCTCGACGAGAACGATCTCGTCGCGGTGGAACAGGCATTCGCCGAACGGCGTTCGCCGGTGCAGTTCGAGGTCTCGACGGTGGCCGATCCGGCAGTCGTGACACAACTGACCCGGCGCGGTTATGTGCTGTCGGGGTTCGAGAACGTCCTCGGTCTTCGCCTGGCACCCGGGCGGCGCGCCCACGCCGCGACGGGTATCGATATCGAGGCGGTCCCGCCTTCGGATCTCGATATCTGGATGACGGTGGTGGTCGACGGCTTCGCGACCCCCGATACCCGGGGTGTCGCCTCCCACGAGGAATTTCCGCGCGAGGCCATCGAGAGCGCCGAACGCGATATGGCCGCGACGAGCGGTTTTCTCGCCTCGCTCGCGAGGATCGACGGCGCGCCCGCCGGTGGCGCGGGCCTGCGTCTGAGCGACGGGATCGCACAGCTCTGCGGCGCGGCGACCCTGCCCCGATTCCGACGACGCGGCGTGCAGGGCGCGCTGCTCTCCGCACGTCTGGCCCTGGCGAGCGAAGCGGGCTGTGATCTCGCGGTCGTCACCACACAGCCCGGGTCCACGTCACAGCACAACGCGCAGCGAACCGGTTTCCAACTGCTCTACGCCCGCGCGATCCTCGTCCGCCCCGCGCCCGACTGACCTCCGCCGGGACGCCGCGAGGCCGTATCACCCCGACCAGGTGATGCCCGGTCACGGGTGATCGTCGGACGCTGGTCAGCGTGCGCACCGCTCCCGCCGTCGCGCGCCTGCCCTGTACGGACCGGAGGACGGATCACCGATGACGAGCCAGGTATCACCCGATGTCGCCGCGCACGCCTACCTGTACGGATTTCCGCTCGTCTTCGATCTGGAGCAGGTCCAGCGGGCAGTGCACGAGGGAATCGGATCGAATCCCGCGGCGCCGTTCAACACGTTCTCCCATGCCAGGACGTTGGCCGGACCGGCCGACACCTTCGTGTCGATCAACAACGACACCGTGTATTCGATGGCCCAACTCGATCTGTCGGTCGGGCCGGTGGCCCTCCATGTGCCCGACACCGCCGGGCGGTACTACGTCCTACAGTTCATCGACGCGTGGACCGACAATTTCGCCTATGTCGGTCACCGTGCCACGGGGACGGGGACAGGCGATTTCCTTCTCGTGCCACCGGATTGGGACGGGACGGTTCCGGCCGGTAGCACCGTCATCCGGTTCCCGACCCGGGTCGCCTCGATCCTCGGTCGGTGGGCATGTTCGGGAGCCGACGACCTTCCCGCGGTGCACGCGTTACAGGACGCCACGACGCTGACGCCGCTCGACAGCGCGGCCGAGCCGTCGGGACTGCCTTCTCCGGACCCGGCGGTCGGCGCGAACCTGCTGTTCTTCGAAAAACTCCGGGTGTGGTCGCAGGCGTTCCCGCCCGCGGATCGCGACCGTGAGTTGCAGGACTCGTTCGCGTCGATCGGTATCGGCGACGTCGGCGCGTCCCCGTACGTGTCACCCGACGTCGAGACCGCGTCCGCGCTGTACACGGGTCTCGCCGCCGGGGAGAAGGAGCTGGATTCGGTTCTGCTGCACGGAGCGAGTCTGGAGTCGAACGGCTGGAAGTTGACCTTCCACGCGTTCGACTACAACCTCGACTTCTTCGAGGTCGGCACGCTCGACGACCCGAGATTCAAGACCGCGGACCCGAAGGTGCGGATCCTCGAACGGGCGGGAGCGGCCAAAGGCGGGCTCTGGGGCAATCACGCCTACGAAGCCGCCTATCTCGTGACCTACGTCGACGATCAGGGCCGTCGGCTCAACGGCGCGAACACCTACACACTGCGTCTGGATCCGACGCCGCCGGTCGGCGCGTTCTGGTCGCTGACCATGTACTCCATGCCGGATTTCTTCCTGGTGGCCAACCCGATCGACCGCTACTCGGTCGGCGACCGCACCCCGGGAACGGTCCTGGAGGACAGCGGCGCCATCACGATCACCATCAGCCACACCGCCCCGACCGATCCCGTCGCGTTCGCGAACTGGCTTCCCGCGCCCGCGGGTGATTTCCGGCCGATACTGCGCATGTACGAGCCCGCGCCGTCGGTGCTCGATGGAACCTACGCGGTCCCGGCGATCACCAGGACCTGACCGCACAGCCATGACCGCACAGCACTGCCCCGCGTCGACCTCCGATTTCGATCCGAATGCTTGACTGATTCCAGAAAGCGGACGAGACTTCGGGACGTGCCGACCGGCTCGGAGTTCCAGCAGTTGCTGCGAGGAGTTTCGTTACGCGTGACCCGTCCGCGGGTCGCGGTACTGAGCGCGGTGCACGACCACCCGCACGCGGACACGGATTCGATCATCCGTGCCGTTCGGTCCGAATTGCCCGAGGTGTCGCACCAGACGGTCTACGACTCGCTCAGCACCCTCTCCTCCGCCGGACTGGTCCGGCGGATCCAGCCGTCGGGATCGGTGGCCCGCTACGAGTCGCGGGTCGGCGACAATCACCACCACGTCGTCTGCCGCACCTGCGGGGTGATCGCCGATGTCGACTGTGCCCTCGGCGCGGCACCGTGTCTGACCGCTTCCGATGATCACGGCTTCGCGATCGATGAGGCCGAGGTCGTCTACTGGGGTCGGTGTCCGGACTGTGCGCAATCACAGATTTCTCGATCAACCCGGTGATCGCAGCCCCGATCACCCCTCCACGGAAGGAATGCTGTGGCATCAGATAGCCGCCCGACCGAAACTCGCGACGCGAGCGAGAGCGAGAACCCGGCGATCCCGGCCCCGACGGTGAAAACCGACCAGCGCCCGCACACCAACACCGACTGGTGGCCGGAGCAGATCGATGTCTCGGTGCTGCACGGCCACTCGTCCAAGGCCAATCCGCTCGGCGCGGATTTCGACTATCCGACCGAATTCGCGAAACTCGACGTCGACGAGCTCAAGGCCGACGTCACGGCGGTGCTCACCGATTCGCAGGACTGGTGGCCCGCCGACTACGGCCACTACGGCGGGCTCTTCATCAGGATGAGCTGGCACGCCGCAGGCACCTATCGCATCGCCGACGGCCGGGGCGGCGGCGGACAGGGCGCCCAGCGTTTCGCGCCGCTGAACAGCTGGCCCGACAACGCCAATCTCGACAAGGCCCGCCGTCTGCTGTGGCCGGTCAAGCAGAAGCACGGCAACTCGATCTCCTGGGCCGACCTGCTGGTGTTCGCGGGCAATGTGGCACTGGAATCGATGGGGTTCCAGACCTTCGGTTTCGGCTTCGGCCGTCCCGATATCTGGGAGCCGGAAGAAGTCTTCTGGGGTCCGGAGGACACCTGGCTCGGCGACGAACGCTACAGCGGCGACCGGGAACTGTCGGGACCGCTCGGCGCCGTCCAGATGGGTCTGATCTACGTCAATCCCGAAGGGCCCAACGGCAGGCCGGATCCGGTGGCGGCGGCACGCGATATCCGCGAGACGTTCGGCCGCATGGCGATGAACGACGAGGAGACCGCGGCACTGATCGTCGGCGGTCACAGCTTCGGCAAGACCCACGGCGCGGGCGACGCCGACCTGGTCGGCGCGGAACCGGAGGCCGCCCCGATCGAACAGCAGGGCCTCGGCTGGAAGAGCGCGTTCGGCACCGGTAAGGGCAAGGACGCGATCACCAGCGGCCTCGAGGTGGTCTGGACCGCGACGCCGACCAAGTGGGGCAACGGCTTCCTCCAGAATCTCTACGGCTACGAATGGGAGCTGACCGAGAGCCCCGCGGGCGCGGCGCAGTGGAAGCCGAAGGACGGCGCGGGCGCGGGCACCATTCCGGATCCGTTCGACGGGCCCGCGCGGACGCCGACGATGCTGACCACCGATCTCGCGTTGCGCGAGGACCCGATCTACCGCGAGATCACCCGCCGCTGGCTCGACCATCCAGAGGAACTGTCCGAGGCTTTCGCCAAGGCGTGGTACAAACTGCTGCACCGCGATCTCGGACCCGTCAGCCGTTACCTCGGGCCGTGGATTCCCGAGCCGCAGCTGTGGCAGGATCCCGTCCCGGCCGTCGATCACGCGCTGATCGACGAGCGGGATATCGCGGCGCTGAAGAACAAGATCCTCGACGCCGGCCTCTCGGTGACCCAGTTGGTGAAGACCGCGTGGGCGTCGGCGGCGAGTTTCCGCAGCACCGACAAGCGCGGCGGGGCCAACGGCGCCCGGATTCGCCTGGAGCCGCAGCGCAACTGGGAGGTCAACGAGCCGGATCGGCTCGCCGAGGTCCTGCCCGTGCTCGAGCGGATCCAGACGGAATTCAACGATTCGGCGTCCGGGGGCAAAAAGGTCTCACTCGCCGACGTCATCGTGCTCGCCGGGTCCGCCGCGGTCGAGAAGGCGGCGAGGGACGCCGGACACGACGTGACGGTGCCGTTCTCGCCCGGTCGCACCGATGCCACCCAGGCCGACACCGACGTGGAGTCGTTCGCCGTGCTCGAACCACGCGCCGACGGGTTCCGCAACTATGTGCGGGCGGGCGAGAAGGCACCGCTCGAGCGTTTGCTGCTGGACCGGGCATACATGCTCGATCTGACCGCGCCCGAGTTGACCGTGTTGATCGGTGGTCTGCGCGCCCTCGGCGCCAACTACGGTGGCACCGCGCACGGTGTGTTCACCGACCGGCCCGGCGTGTTGAGCAACGACTTCTTCGTCAATCTCCTCGATCAGAGCACGCGCTGGAAGGCGTCGGAGTCCGCGGAGAACGTCTACGAGGGCTTCGACGGATCCTCCGACACGGTCAAGTGGACGGCCACGGCCAACGACCTGGTCTTCGGGTCGCATTCGGTACTGCGCGCGGTGGCCGAGGTGTACGCCCAGCGCGACGGTGCGGCGAAATTCGTGAACGATTTCGTCGCCGCCTGGGTCAAGGTGGCCGACAACGATCGGTTCGACCTCACCTGATCGGTGTGACGACTCCGGGCCCGTCCCCGTGGGGGCGGGCCCGGAGTAGTTCGCGCGGTGCCGGGTCGGCGTCGACGTCGACGTTCAGGATCCGTGGAAGAGCCGTTCGCACGGCAGGCGCGGCAGCGGGCGACGATCCTCGATCGTATCGCGGATCAATTCGATGGTGTACCAATGCTTTCGGGTCCAGTCCTGGATGATGTTACGTGCCGCCGCGACCGACACCACGTAGTCGAACACCGTGTCGGCCAGCCAGATCCGCAGGTGCACGTCCCCTTCGGACGGGAACCATCCTTCAGCGGTCATCGCATGCCTTCTCCTCGGACCCGAGACACCTTTTCCGCGGCGGCCGCCCACCGCCGTGAGCACATCGCGCAGGTGTTGCTCCCACCACGTTCGACGCGACATTCCCGACCCTGTCGGCCCCGTCGCCCGGCATTACCGAATGCTTCCCATATGTTAACGCACATTCTGATCAATACAATACATCTACCACGTCTCATTACCATTTATGTGACCGACTGATTAACAGAAATTTTGCACCGGGTAGCCTCGCGCCCAGGCGGCCTCCACCCGCGAATCGGGCAACTGCCGCGAATCGGATCGATTCGAGAGTCCGGGCGGGGTGCGGCAGGATGGGGTCACCATGAACGACGAGGACGATTCCGCCCCGGGCGGCAGGTGGCGTCATACCGTGCGACTCGCGGCGTGCGTGATCTTCCTGCTCGGGACGTTCTATCTCGTCGCCGTCGCCCGGGTGATCGATATCGATGGCGTGCGGTCCATGGTGGCGGCGACGGGCCCCGCCGCGCCGTTCGTCTACGTACCGGTATCCGCTGTTCTCGGCGCGATCCTGATCCCCGGCCCCATTCTGGCCGCCGGGAGCGGACTGCTGTTCGGCCCGCTGGTCGGCACCTTCGTGACACTGGGCGCGACCGTGGGCACCGCGACGATCTCCAGTTTCCTCGGGCAGCGCGCGGGCCGCGACAGCGCCCGCGCGCTCCTGGGCACCGCGCGTTCCGATCGCATCGACGCGCAGGTCGAACGCCACGGCCTGTGGGCCGTGGTCGGGCAGCGTTTCGTGCCCGGCATCCCGGACGCGATGGCCTCCTATGTGTTCGGCGCGTTCGGAATTCCGTTGTGGCAGATGGCGGCGGGCTCGTTCATCGGGTCGGCGCCGCGCGCCTTCGTCTACACCGCGCTCGGCGCGTCGATCGGCGACCTGTCCGCACCACTGGCCTACACCGCGATCGCCGTGTGGTGCGCCACCGCGATCATCGGCACCTTCGCCGCACATCGCGGGATCACGCACTGGCGCCGACGCGAGGTACGCCGGGAACCCGACATCGAGCCGACGGAACAGACGTCCCGGCCGCTGGTGTGTAGCGAGGGAACCGATCCGCACGCGTAGCGACCACGAGTAGCCGAGGGGAACCACCATGGAAGCCGATCTCGATTCCGATGGCACAGCGCTCTACCACCGCACGCGAGGCAGTGGACCGATCCTGCTGCTCCTCCCCGGCGGGGACGGTGATGCCGACACCTACGACCGGCTCGCCGACCATCTGGCGACCGATTTCACCGTGGCGACCTTCGACCGGCGCGGATTGTCCCGTAGCGCAGACGCCGGACCACCGTCGGATATTTCCACCCACGCCGACGACGCGGCACAGATCCTACGAACGCTGTCCGACGCGCCCGCCGCCGTCTTCGGCTCCAGTATCGGCGCGGTCATCGCCCTGGAACTGCTCACCAGGCACCCGGATCTGGTGCGGCTCGCCGTGGTGCACGAACCTCCCGCCGCGGCACTGCTCTCCGAGCCCGAACGTTCCGAACTCGCGACGGCGCAGTACGAGATCGAGCAGTCGCATCTCGCCGACGGTGTGCCCGCCGCCATGGCCCAGTTCGCACGACTGGCCGGTCTCGCGGTGGTCGATCGCGAACCCGATGTGGACCTGCCCGGCCCCAGCCCCTACCGGGCGGGCAATCTCGAGTACTTCCTGACCCACGACGCTCCGGCCGTTCGGACGTATCGTCCCGACACGGCCGCGTTGCGCGACCGTTCCTCGGCGATCATCCCGGCGGTCGGTGCGACGACAACCGGCGTGATCGCGCGGACCGCACCCGCGCTCGCCGCTCTGTTGGAGGTGAGCGTCGTGCGATTCCCCGGTGGGCATACCGGTCCGCGCATGTATCCCCGCGCGTACGCGCAAGGATTACGCGAACTGTTGCAGGCCTGAACGAATTCGTCGGCGACTCTTCACGACACGAAGACCCCCGTCCAGCGACGCCTGCTACGTCGTCGCCTTCAACATCTGCTCCGAATCCGCCGGTCGCAATCCGTCCGCGCGGTCCGCGAAGTAGCGCCGCCTCTGGTCGTCGGCCGAAATGATCTCCGCGGTGGCGAAACCCGACTCCCCCGCCAGACGCAACATCTCGTCCGGGCCGAAGAAGCTCAGGAACGGGGTTCCCGACGCGCGGGCGTTGCGCTCGATGACCTGTCGTATCGCCCGCTCGTCCGGCCCGACGAGTTCGAGCGGTTGCAGGTAGGTCATGGCCACGGTCGATCCGGCGGCAAGTCTCGAAAGCTGGTTCAGGGTAGCGATATTCGCCTCGCGGGTCAGATACATGGCGACCCCGGTGGAGCTCACCACGGCGGGGCGACCCGGATCGAATCCGGCGGCGATCGACCGGTCCCACCACGAGTCGGTCTCGAAATCGACCGGCACCAGCCGCAATCGTTCCGGGACGCCGAATCCGAGGTCGGCGAGACGTCGGCGTTTCCATGCCTGCGGCTCCGGCCGGTCGATCTCGAAGATCCTCAGCCGGGCCGCGATATCGGGCCTGCGCTGGGCGAAGGTGTCCAGACCCGCACCGAGCAGAATGTATTGGTCGACACCGTGTTCGACCTGTTCGGCGACCAGATCCTCCACGAATCGCGCGCGGGCGACGATTCCCGCGCGGGACGAACTCGTCGCCTTCGGGTCCATATCGGGTCGGTTTCGCCAGTCGTCGTCGACGTCGGCGAGCCGCAGTCCGATCTCGTCGGACATCACGTGCGGCTCCGAATCCTCCAGCACGTGCAGTGCCCGCCACAGCGCGACCCGGACCGCGGTGCTGTCCGGCCCTGCGGTCGCTTCGGCCCCCATCGTCACCCCTTGCCCGGGGCTTGCAGGGCCCAGAGGCGGCCGTCCGGATCACGGACGGTCATTTCCCTTGTGCCGTAGTGAGTTTCCTCGAAGCCGCTGACCACGTCGACATCACCGTCGAGGTGGACCTGCTCGGGATCTGCCACCTTCAGCATCAGCTGGGTACGGGGTTGCTCGGTCCCGGGGATCTCGGCGACGAAGACATACGGTCGCCCTTCACCGTTGCGGAACTGGCCGGAGTTGTGGCCGGTGTCGAATTCCATCTCGAAGCCTAGCGCTCGGAGAAATCCGGCCGTGCGGCCCCAATTATGCGTTTCGAGGAATACCGCTTCGATACCTTCGGTGGTCATGTCATTCCTTTCCGGAAGTCTGCTGATCGGTGTCGTCGAGGTAGGCACGCAACGCCTGCGCGACCAGTGCCGACAGGGATGAACCCGTCTCGATCGCGCGGAACTTGACCTCTTTGATCAGTCCGATCGGCAGGTACACGTTGAACTGCTTCACATCCTCGTCGCCCACCGACCGATGCTAGCATGCTAGCCTACTAGTAGTCGGCGCGTTCCCGAACCGGTTCGAGCGCCGACCGGATGTGCGAGGGTGGAGGGCATGACGGTAGAACGGTTCGAGGTCCAGCGGCAGATCGCCGCGTCACCCGCGGAGATCTTCACGCTGCTGCGCTCCCCCGAGGGGCACGTCACGATCGACAGTTCCGGCATGCTGCAATCGGCGGAGGGCAAACCGGTCAACGGTGTCGGCGACGAGTTCGTCGTGCACATGGATCGTGAGTCGCTCAACGACTTCCCGATGGGCAAATACGACGTGACGGTCATCATCACCGAATTCGAGCAGGACGCGCATCTGGAATGGACGATCTCCGGCGCGATCCAGCCGCCGATCGAACACCTCTACGGCTACCGGCTCGAACCCAGCGAGATCGGCACCCTGGTCACCTCGTACTACGACTGGAGCAAGATCGCCCCGCGCTATCGGGAAGCGGGCATCTTCCCGATCATTCCGGAATCGGCACTACGCGCGACCCTGGGCATCCTCGCCCGCACCGTCCAGAAATAGACACTCGAATATCGGAGAGTTCGCCCGCGCGACAAGGGTTCACCCACCGTCGCGCGGGCGAAGGCCGTCGGTGACGGTCCGGTGAACGAGATCACCGCGACACTGACGCGTCTGCTGCCCGTCGCCGGGCTGGTGGTCTCGGGATGGTGGCTGGCACGGCGGAAGATCATCGCGAGCGAGCTCTCGAAACCACTGTGCGACTTGGCGTTCCTGCTGTTGATCCCGGCATATCTGTTTCCGAAACTCTACGGCAGCGATCTCGGGCGCCTGTTCGACCTCACCGCGATCGGCGCGTACGCCGCCGTGGCGATCACCGGCATGGTGATCGTCGCGACGCTCTGCCTACGCCGCGCCGAACTCGGCCCCGCGGACACCGCCCTGCGGATGATGGCCGCCTGCCAGGTCAATACCGCCTACTTCGCCATCCCGGTGTTCGTGCAACTGTTCGGCGACGCCGCGCCGATCTTCCCGATCCTGATCCTGCAGGTGTGCCTGCTGACCGTCGTCGTGCTGACGGTTCTCGAATTCGCCCGAACCGACCACGAGACCCGTCGGAATCCGGCGGTGACCGTCACGCGATCGGTCGGCGCGGCGTTGGCCACGCCCGTCGTCGTCGCGTGCGTCGCCGCGATCGTCGCGAATCTCGCCTCGTGGCCGGTGCCCGAATCGGTCCTGTCGGGCCTGTCCTTCGCCGGAGACGCGGCCTCACCGGTGGCGTTGATCGCGCTCGGCCTGCATCTGGGCGGCTCCACGCTGCGCCTGCGCGGCGCGACCCCGGACGAGAACGCCGTCATCGTGTTCAAATGCGCGATTCTGCCGTCGATGGTCTACGGGGTGACCGAATATGTTGTCCACGTAGACGATCCGTGGCCCGCTTACCTCACGATGCTCGCGGCCATGCCGACACCGCAGAACGTCTTCGTGCTCGCCGGACGATATAACGTCGGACTCGATTTCGCCGGATCGGTGGTCGTCAAGACCACGGTCGTGGCTTTGGTACTTCTTCCGGTCTGGACCTTGCTCGTGACGTAGACGTATCGGGGCCGTACCCGCTGTCGCGTTCAGCCGAGGGACGTCAGCACGAAACGCTTTCCCGGGTCGACCATCTTGCGCACCGTCGACCCTTTCGCGTACTCGCCGAGCGCCGTCATATTCCAGCCCTGTGCGCCACGAGTCAGCATGCACATGAACGCACCGGTCATCCGCTCCCCCTTGGACAATTCGAAACGCACCAGTTCCGCGCCGGAATTGTCGTCCACCAAGCGGCAATGCGCGCGGCCGACCTGGTCGAAGGTATGCCCCGCGAACGAGTTGACGGTGAACACCAGGGCGTAGACCTCCGGACCCAACGCGGTCAGATCGACCGAGATCACCTCGTCGTCGCCCTCGCCACGTCCGGTCAGATTGTCGCCGGAGTGCCGGATGACGCCGTTGAACGCCTCCTGCCTCATGAACCAGACATTGACCAGCTTCTTGGCCCGGTTGTCGTAGGCGATGACCGAGGCGTCCAGGTCGATGTTGCGTCCACTGACAGCCGGGTCCCATCCCAACCCCATCCGCACGCGACTCAGTGGCGGCGCACCCTGTTTGGTGAGCGAGACGGTTTCGTTCTTGCGCAACGAGACTCGGCCCTTGTCCAGGCTGACCGTCGGCTGACCGAATCGCGGCGCGGCCTCGGGTGATGTCCCATCGAACGGCGAGGCGGCGGGCGGTGCACCGAACGCGGGCGGGTGTTGGGGATAGCCGTGACCCGGCGGTTGTCCGGATTGCGACGCCGGATACGGCTGCGCACCGTACGGCTGAGGCGCGGCGTCCACATGGGGCGGTTGCGCGGGATACGGCGTTGGATAGGGCTGCGCCTGTTGCGCGGGGTACGGCTGCGGCGGGGCGGCGTACGGCTGCTGGCCGGGGAACGGCTGCTGGGACGGCGCGGCGAAAGGCTGCTCAGGCTGGGGCGTGCGGTACGGCTCGGGCGCAGGGTACGGCTGCGGCGCGGTGCCGACCGGCGGAACGAGCGGCCGGGATCGATCCTGCGCCTGCTGAGCCGACGCCGACGCCTGCCCGGTGGACACCGGCGCCGACTGCGGTTCGTCGTCATCGACACTGATACCGAAATCGGTGGCGATACCGGCCAGCCCGTTCGCGTACCCCTGACCGACCGCGCGTACCTTCCACGCGCCCTGACGCCGGTAGATCTCGCAGGCGATCAGGGCGGTCTCGCGGCCGAGATCGGTCGGCGCGAAGGTCGCCAGCACCGTACCGGTCGCCGTATCGGTGACCGTCACCCGCAGCGGGCCCGCCTGGCCCCAATCGGCCGGTCCGGAACCGTCGAGACTCGCGGTCACCACGATCTTGTCGATCTCGCCGGGTACCGAGCCTGGAGCGACGCGGACGGCGTCGGGCGGCTGCACGGTGACCCCGGGCGCGGTCGGCTGGTTGTAGAAGACGAAGTCGGCGTCGGAGCGGACCTTGCCCGCGGGCGTGAGCAGTAGCGCCGCGACATCGATCGGTGCCGCCGCGACCACGGCGACCAGAACCTCCGAGGCGGCGATCGGCGCGTTCGCGCCCTTGACCAACTCCATGACTCCCCTTCCCTCGACACCGTCCACCTTAAGGGTGGCGCGGGTTCGGTGATCGCCCGTCGGCATCGCCACAGCGAACATGATGCGCGACCGCGGGCCCACGCGGTGCGGAACGACTCGGTGATCGCATCCTGACAATCCTTGACGGTATTGCACAGCGCGCGGGCGACAGGAGGTAGCGTCGAGTCGCGATACACGCCGGGACCGGCCGGCGAGAAAGAGGATTGAAAATGGTCAAATTCGATCTGGAGCAGGCAGCCTCGGCGATCGCCATCCAGCAGCTCGTTCACGAATGGGCCCATGAGCTCGACGTCAACAACGGACTCGTCGGCATGGGTGAACTGTTGGTCGAGGATGTCCGCTACAACGTCGGCGGCACAGTTCGACAGAACCGCGACGAGGTGCTGCAGTTCTACAAGGACCGTTACGCCCGGCTCGAGGCCACCGAGGAAGGTGTGCCGTTCCATCGCCACACCCTGCACAACCTGCGCGTCGACTTCGGCGGTGCGGACTCGGCCACGATCGATTTCGGTCTCGCGTACTTCACCACCGCGGGCGTCGCCGCCAAGCAGGAGCAGACCGATACGGCGCTCGTCGCCGACGTGCACATGGAAGCCCGCCGCGACGAAGAGGGTGAATGGCGTATCTCGCTGTTCGACAGCGCCCCCACCTTCCGGCGCGTGTAGATACCGAATTCTTCGGGCCGTTGCTCATCGATTCTCGACCGCGCAGCCCGGTCGAGAATCGTCGAGACGTAGGCGTCAGCGCGGTCGGCAGGCTGTCGACCGCGCGCCGACCGGGCCGCGTGGATAGTTCGGCGGCAAGATACTCGATCGCTGTGGGCAGATGAACGTCGGTTCCGGTGACACGGATCTGCCGAGTCGGTGTGAGCCGATGCCTCGGACTGCCTCTACCACCCGAATGCGGCTCAGGCTGAGATAATTTACCCCGTGGTTGAGTCTACGATCGTTCTCGATCGAGTGCGTGGCGCGCTGTTGGGTGGAGCGGTCGGCGACGCTCTCGGCGCACCGATCGAATTCATGGACCTGGCGAGAATTCGTACACGTTTCGGTACGGGCGGGACGACCGGGTTCGTCTCGAATCGCGCAGTGCCATGTGAGGTCACCGACGACACGCAGATGACGTTGTTCACCGCGGAGGGCCTGTTGCGCTGGCGGCCGGGGACCGACCCGGCACCCGCACTACGTCATGCCTATCTGCGCTGGCTACGAACGCAGCGTCGGCGCGAACCTCCTCCCCACAACGACAGTTGGCTGGCCGAGCAACAATTCCTGTATGCGGTCCGCGCGCCGGGTACCGCCTGTTTGCGCGGGCTCGACCAGCAGTTGCGCGGACTGCGCACGCCGCATCGCGTGGGCAAGCCGGGACCGCTGAATCCCGATTCGAAAGGGTGCGGCGCGGTGATGCGTTCGGCGCCGTTCGGTCTGGCCGGGTTCGGGCCCGATATGGCCTTCGCCTTCGCCGGTCGTTGTGCGCAACTGACCCACGGCCACCCGACCGGGTACCTCGCGGCCGGAGCGCTCGCCGCATTGCTGGATCGGGTACTGAACGGCACGGAACTGACGGTGGCGGTGCGGGATACCATCGCACAGCTGACCGAGGTGACGGGTGCGCAGGAGACGGTGGCCGCACTGCGCCACGCCGTGGAATGCGATGCCGCCGGAGCGGCGAGTCCGGAGCGGGTGGAGGCGGTCGGTGCGGGCTGGGTGGCCGAAGAATGCCTCGCCATCGGCGTCTACTGTGCGCTGTACGCCGCTCGGACCGGCGATATCCGCGGTGCACTGCTGTTGTCGGTCAACCATTCCGGTGACTCCGATTCCACGGGATCGGTGGCCGGCAACCTGCTCGGAGTCACCCACGGACTTTCCGCGCTGCCGACCGAGTGGGTCACCGCGGTCGAGGGACACGCCACGATCCTGCGCGTCGCCGACGATCTCGTCGCGAACTTCTTCCTGCGCGACAGGACCGCCCTCGGTGGTCGGTATCCGTTCGAGGACTGAACGCGCGCGCCGGGTGCATCTCGGGATGCGAATTCAGCGGATGGTTCCCTTTCCCGGGATCAGCGGCACGTCCAGGGCGGTCACCCAGCCGGGCGGGAGATCGTTGACGGCGGGCACCGCGTTGAGGGCGCGCATACCGGTGGCGAGGCAACCCGCGACGGCGGGGGTGCGGCCGGAGCCGTCGGTGAATCGGAACGAGGTCTCCTGGGAGATCGACGGGGAGCCGATGATATCGACCCGGTAGACGTCGTCGCTGGTGCCCGCGGGCCAGTCGGGTGCGGCGTCGCGGCCGATCCGGTTGACGTGCTCGAGGGTGATCACCTCGCGGCCGCGGTGAATTCCGTTGATGGTGAATCTGATCGCGGCCACGCTGCCCGCCGCGACGACGCCCTTGGCGGAGGGGCGATCCCGAGGTGTCACCCATTTGTCCCAGGTGGTCGTGATGTCGTCGAGTTCGATCCCGGCCGCCGACGCGATCATCGGCACGGTCGCGCCCCACGCCATGACGAGCAGGTCGGGATGTTCCAGCAGCGCGGTGAATTCCGGGGGATGGCCGATGCCCATCTCGAATTCGTAGTCGCCTTCGTAGGCGGTGTAGTCGAGCAGTTCCGATGCCCGGACCGACCGCACCTCACCGCAGAGACCCATGAGAGTCATGGGGAACAGATCGTTGGCGAAACCGGGGTCGATACCCGTGGTGAAACACGAGGCGCCGCCTTCGGCGCACGCCTCGGTGATCGGGTCGCGCCACACGTCGGGCAACTTGTCCATCCCCGGCCACACCCACGGGGTCATGGCGGTGGAACAGACGTCGATACCGGCGCGCAGGAACGCCCCGATCACCCGGATGTTCTCGTCGGCCAGCGCCGCGGTGGGTCCGTAGTGCACGACGGCGTCCGGCCGTGCCGCGATCAGCTCCTCTATCGAGTTCGTCGCCAGCACACCGGTTTTCGGCTGCCCGCACAGCTCGCCCGCGTCCTTGCCCACCTTGTCGGGATTGTTCACACCGACACCGACCAGGTCGAACAGCGGGTGCCGCACGATTTCGGCCAGCACCATCGAGCCGACGACGCCGGTACCCCACAGCACGATTCGTTTCTTCACCGCTACTCCCGTCGTCATCGGTGGAATTCACCGCAGTCCACTGTCAGCATCTGCCCGGTGACGGCGGTGGCCAGATCGCTGGCCAGGAACAGGGCGGCACGGGCGACTTCCTCCGGCCCGGCCAGCCGTCGCAGATCGGTCGGCGCCGCTTTGCGCCGATAGATCTCGGCGTGGTCGACCCCGGCCTGGTCGGCGAGCCAGTCGAAGTAGGCCTTGTTGATGCCCTCGTAGACATAGGACGGCGCGACACTGTTCACCCGGATCCCGCGCGGCCCCAGTTCGGTGGCCAGCGACGACGCCAGATGCGCCAGCGCGCCCTTGGACAGTTTGTAACCGGAGTACTCGGGCTGGGAGCTGTAGGAAACGCAGGAGTTGAGCATGACGATCGACCCGCGCGAACGTTCGAGCGCATCAGCGAAGAGGGCCGAAAGTCGCAGCGGGGCGAAGACATTGGTCTCGTTCGCGGTGCGCAACGCGTCCAATTCGATCTGCGTGATCGGGTTCATCGGCGGAATGGCGAACGCGTTGTTGATCAGGCAGTCCACCCGGCCGAATTCGTCGAGTGAGCGTTCGACCAGCGCACGGCGTTGCTGTTCGTCGGTGATGTCGGTGGTCGCCACTAGGGCTCTGCGCTCGAGAGCCGCCACCTCGTCGGCCAGTTTCCGCAGCTTCGTCTCGGTGCGGCTCACCAGGACCAGGTCGGCGCCCATTCGGGCCGCCTCGATCGTGAGCGAATGCCCGAGCCCGGGGCCGATACCGGACACCACGATGACTTTGTCCAGGAGCAGCGGCACCGGCCGATAGGTGTCGGGCGGGTCGGTGAGGTGCTGAGTAGCGGACATGAACTCCTCCTCGAGCCCATAGCAGTTACAGAGCGTAACGACTTAGATGTGACAGACTGTAACGACTCTTTATCGCACCGACAAGGACGGATTTCGTGACCGCACGCCACCGGCTCGGCCCGCACCGCGATCCCGCCGTGGACCGCGCCGTGCTCGACGCCGCGCGGAGCCTGGTCGTCGAACAGGGTTACACCGCGACCTCGATCGACGCGATCGCCGCGCGCGCGGGTGTCAGTCGTCCGGCGATATATCGGCGCTGGCCGTCCAAGGCGCATCTCATCGCCCAGGCGGTATTTCCCGATGTCGGTTCCGAGCAGGTCGCCCCCGATCTGACCTCCGAGATCAGCAAGGTGATCCGGGGGACCATCCAACTGTTCGGCTCGGCCGAGACCCGCGCCGCCATGCCGGGCCTGATGGCCGAGATGCGCGAGGACGCGGGCCTGTACCAGAAACTCTCGGCCCGGCTCGATACCCCGACCCGCGACGAACTGGCCGAATACCTCTCCGAGGACCGGGCCGCGGGCAGACCGGGCCCCGATCCCGACACGGTGCTCGACACCATCGCCGGCGCGGCCCTCTTCGCGCTCTGCGTGCGCGGTATCGATGATCTCGACGGATTCTCCGCGTCGCTGGAGGATCTCCTGCTGCACGGCATCCTGGGCATGCGCGCGCAGGCCGAGGATGGCGGGGCCGAGCCCTCCTGATCCGTCTCAGCGGGGTATCGCGGGCGCCAATCGAGGCACCGGCGGGAGCGGCGAGGCGTCCGGTGCGGCGCGCAGTGCCTGGATCGCGAGCGCCGCGAAACGTCGGGACGCCGCCACACGCTCCGGTGCCGCTTCCGCGTCGATGCCCGCGTTGGCCATGAGGACGAGGATCAGGTCGTCGATGACGAAATCCGGACGGAGTCGGCCTGTCGCCTTGGCGCGCCTGGCCGACTCGGCGACCGCGGCCAGCGCGGCTCCGCGATCCGCGCCGAAGTCGATGGCGTCGGGGTAGGCGGACATGAAAGCCGCGGTGAAACCTCCGTTGCGCGCGTGCAACACGCACAACTCCTCGATCACGAAACAGAAGCCGCGCCACGCGTCCGGGTCGGCGAGCCCCTCGTGGACGATCGCGCGGCAGGCGCGCATCTGGTCCCGGAAAGCCGCCGTGATCAGTGATTCCTTCGTCGGGAAGTGGCGGTAGAGGGTCGCCGGGCCGACTCCGGCGCGGCGGGCCACCTCGCGCATGGGCGCGCTCAGCCCGTCGGCGGCGAACACCTCGCGGGCCGCGTCGAGGATGCGTTCACGGTTGACCAGGGCGTCACTGCGCGGGGTGTGAGTCAAACGGTCGGTCATCACTCTCACTTCCGGTAAACGGACGGAAGCGTCCGTTAGCGTCGGTCGACGGTACCGAAACAAGGGAGACGACGGTGCAGGCAGTTGCGATCCGAACATTCGGCGATCCCACCGGGCTCGAGGTCGTCGACCTCCCCGACCCGAACCCCGAGCGGGGGCAGGCGCTGATCGTCACCGAGGCGATCGGCGTCGGCGGCGTCGACTCGGTGATCCGGCGCGGCACCCTCGCCGAATACGGATTTCGGGAGGGACACATCCTCGGCGGCGAGGTGGCGGGCACGGTCGCCGCGGTCGGCGCGGAGGTCGATACCTCGTGGGTCGGTCGGCGGGTCTGGGGTTTCGCCGGACTCGGCGGCGGTTACGCCGAGCAGGCCGTCGTTCCGGCCGAATCGCTGGTGCCGTTACCCGCGAACATGTCGGCCGTCGACGCGGTGACGGTCGGAAGTTCCTCGGTCGTAGCCCATTTCGGTCTACGTCACGCGCGATTCGTGCCCGGCGAGTCGGTACTGGTGCGCGGCGCGGCGGGCGGCATCGGCATCATGGCGGTCCAGCTCGCGGCGCGCGGTGGCGCGGGCGCGGTGGCGGTCACCACGTCTTCGCCCGAACGCGGGAGTCGACTGCGCGCGCTGGGCGCGACCCGTGTGCTCGACCGTTCCGGCGACGCAGGCGAGGCGTCCGACGACTACGACGTCATCATCGATGTGGTGTCGGGCGTCGATCTGCCCTCGTTCTTCGACCGGCTGCGCCCGAACGGCCGCATGGTCGCCGTCGGGGTCGTCGGGGGCAACCCACCCGCCGACTTCGGGACGCGGATGTTCGCGGCCTTCCAGCGGTCATTGTCCTTCGCGACCTTCAGCGCGAATACGGTGACCGATTCCGACCGCCGTGCCGTGACGGCCGAATCGCTGGCCGCCACGAGTCGCGGTGAATTGGAAGCCGTGGTTCACGAGGTATTACCGCTCGAACAGGCCGCGCTCGCACACCGGAAGATGGACGCCGGTGAGGTCTTCGGCAGGCTCGTGCTGACACCATCGGGGCAGGCATCGAAGTGAACGCGCCGCTTCGCCTCTTCCAGCACATCGATTCCGTCACGCCGGATCCGATCGCCGACCGCTTGCTCGGACGTTCGACTACATTGGCGACCGACCCGCCTTCAGCAGTAAGAGGACCCACGGTGCGCGTATCGCTCGATGTGGTGCACAACGATCTCGACGACTTCCACAACGAGAAAGTCCCGAATCGCTTCCTGCGACTGCGCTCGGACAACGGCACCGTCCACCGAACGGATTCCGGCACGGCGGGTAATTTCGCGCAGATCATCGAGGCGCTACCCGAATGCGGCCCGTGCTGGGTTCTGTGCCATTTCAGCTATTTCGACACCTCCGGCAATCCGTGTCTGGAACCGCTCATCCTGTCGTGGGCCCCACCCGCCCTCCGCGGCAGGACCGGCGCGCGACTGGTGCTGGGCGCCCAGCGAATCGGCGACTACTTCGCCCCCTCGCTGCCCCAGATCCTGCTGTACCGACCCATGTCGCACGAGGAGGTCGCCCACTTCCTGCGCTCGCTGGCGCGAGTCTGACGGAAGCGGGCCGTTCGGTCGGGAGGTCGATTACCGCCGGATCACGTATTCGGAGACCGCTGCAACGACCCGGTGCCGACCGGCGCGGGGACATTGTCGCGATTGGGTGTCATGACCTGCGGCGACCGCACCGGCGCGGCGTCGGCCGGATTTTCGGCCAAGGAGATCGGTGTGGGCGCCGACGTCGCCGGAAGGTGGGCGTCGACGCATTTGACCAGCTGCCGGATGGTGAACGGTTTGAGCAGGTAGTCATCCGCGCCCGCCGCCATCACCGCCGCGATCATCTCGGGATCACGGCTGGCCGAAACGACGACGATGGGCGTCGGCGCGAGCGCACGTATCGCCTTGCACACGGCAACACCGTCGATATCGGGAAGCACGAGATCGAGCAGCACCAGCCGCGGATGCGACCGCATGAATTCGGTGATAGCCCGTTCACCGGAACCCGTCACACACGGCCGCAGACTCTGGCCCGCCAGCACGATGCCGATCATTTCCGCGATCGCCCGATCGTCTTCGACGACCAGTACCTCCGCGGGCACCGCCCAATAATCACGCAGGCACACAGGTCTGTGTTGCTTGCGAGCGGCGGAACGCCGCGACCCCGGTGGGTACTGACTCATGCGCAGGTCCTCCCAGACACCAGTCGAAACGCGCCTGTCGGATCGCTCCGCACCGCGCTCCCCTCGACCGCGGCGCAGTGTGCAACCGCTATCGAATGAGATCTCGACGCTATGTGTGAACAAACCGGTTCGCAATACCGGTCAGTCTTTTTATGGAGGTTGATACCGGTCGGTATCGGCCCGCTACCCTCTCGTTATCAATTCGACGCCCAGTTCCCATGGCACGTAACCAAAATGTTGCCAACCAGGTTTCAGTCTTGAATTGTTCCAGGTAAAGGCGATATCAGATGGTTTTCCAGACGATACTTCGCGCGCCTCCCACATCAAGAAGGGACCGGCATTGTGATGCGCGGCGATGCGCAACGGGCTTCTCGCGACAGTTGGCCGTGTTCTCGCGCCGTCGGGTGGCGTGACGTCGCCCCGACGTCATGTTCTACAGTGACGTGCGCGACTGGCGTCACGTGGAGCTGACCACGAGGAAGCGCGAGATCGGAGTGTCGTCCGCCTGGGTGCTCCCGAATTCGACTTCGGGAAGTGGGGCACGACGATGACTTTGCGGTACGGCACGAATCCGCATCAGCAGGCGCGCGTCATCGACGGAAGCGGCGATCACCTCAGGGTGTTGCGTGGTTCCGCGTCGATGATCAACTATCTGGATGCGCTCAATGCCTGGCAACTCGTTGCCGATGCGCGACGCGCGGCCGGCAGAGCGGCAGCCGCCTCGTTCAAACATGTTTCCCCGGCGGGTGCGGCGTTGGACGGTCCACTCGACGACACCATGCGCGAGAGCTGGGGGTTGGGCACCGCGCGGCTGGGATCCCTTGCCGCAGCCTATGTCCGGGCTCGCGACGCCGACCCCCGGTCGTCGTACGGGGACATGGTCGCGGTATCCGAACCCGTGGACGACGAGCTTGCCGAAATGCTGGCCACCGTGGTGTCCGACGGCATCATCGCGCCGGGATACGCGCCCGGGACCGTCGCGAAGCTGGCCCGCAAGAAGAAGGGGCGCTTCCTCGTCCTCGAGATCGACCCCGCCTACCGACCGCCGTCGACCGAGATCCGTACCGTTTTCGGCGTCGCGATCGAGCAGGACCGCGACAACCGACCGATCACCGCGGACCTGCTCGACGCTGTGGACGGGTCCGCGCTCACCGATGCCTCGACCACGGATGCGCTGCTGGGCATGATCACCGCCCGCTTCACCCAATCGAACACCGTGGTCTTCGTACGCGACGGCATGACCGTCGGAGTGGGAGCCGGGCAGCAGTCACGTGTCGACTGCACTCAATTGGCCGGTGCCAAGGCACGAACCTGGTGGACACGCCGCCATCACAGCATCCGGAGCTTGGCCCTACCTGCGGACCTGCCGCGCCAGCAGCGGCTGAACTGGCAGATCGCCCTCGCCGCAGGCACTCTCACCGCCACACAGCACGACGAACTCGCGCACCTTCTGCTCCGGTCCGGTATCGCGATCGAAGACCTCGAACCCGCGACTCGGAGCCACCGACTCAGCGGCCTCACCATGGTTTCCGACGGCTATCTGCCGTTTCGCGACAACGTCGACGTCGCCGCCGAACACGGAGTCGCGGTCATCGTCGAACCGGCGGGAGCACTTCACGGCGACACGATCGTCCGAGCATGCCGCGAACACGACATCGCACTCGTCCGCACGAACCGCCGAATGTTCCATCACTGACCGGAACCACGACCGTCGGGGTTTCCCCGCCGCCGAAGCCCTCCCCGCGATCGCCCGTTCGGAAAAGTGGCAACCACCGGACCCACGCCTGGCCCGGCGTTCACGGCCCGGCATGATCGCGTCGACAGCGGACCGACACTTCACGAAATCTGAACGATTCCCGAAGTCCAAGTTTATTGTTCGGCCCGTCGGCGTTGGGCACACTGCACTGGGATCGCGGGTGCGATTGCGGACAGGGTCGAGCAGGAGGGAGCGGCGTATGTGTTGTCATCGCGTGCTCCGCGACCTCTCGACGGTCACTCCTCGGACCATGTTCTGTCCGAGTCGCTGTCGCCGCTGAGACCGTCCCCGTCGCGCCGCTGCCGCGCGCTGCCATTGAACGACAAGCTCTTTCGCGCGATTCCCCTGCGCGTCCGGTGAACGATCGCGCCGCAATCCTTTGTCGTGCCGTTCCGAGACAAGTATCGGAGTACCCCTTTCATGAGTATTTCCTCTTCCGGCGGACGACGCCTGATCGCCCTGCTGGCGATCGGCGTGACGTTGTTCGCCGGGGCGTGCAGTTCCGCCCTGGGCGGCGACGGCGATCCGGCGGGCGGCCCCGGCTCGGGCCAGACGCTGCGGCTGGCGTTGTCACGCCAGTTCACCGGATTGAACCCGCACAACGGCGGATCGCCGGATAGTGACGGCTCGGTGAAGGGGACGGTGTACGAGTCGCTCACCTATCTCGATCCCACCGGTCAGGTACAGCCGCGACTGGCCGTGAGCTGGACGAATCCGAGCCCGCTCGAATGGCGGTTCACCCTGCGCGACGGAGTGCGGTTCTCCGACGGCACCCCGCTCAGCGCCCGGGAGGTGGCCTGGAACTTCACCGAGCTGCTCGATCCAGCGACCAAGAGCCAGTTGGGCGCGCAGCTGAAGATCTATACCGCTTCGGTGACCGCGGCGGATGCGAACACCGTTGTCTTCCAGCTGAAGTCGCCCGCGATCGACCTACCTTCGCGGTTGTGGAACGTATACATCACCACCGAGAAGTTCTGGCAGACGGGCAATCTCAATACCGAGGCGATCGGTACCGGCCCCTACCTGCTGAAGTCGATCGACCTCGAGAACGGCGCGACGCTGACAGCCAACCCCGAATACTGGGGTAGCAAACCCGCGTTCGGCGATGTCGAGTACAAGGTGCTGCCCTCCGAGGCGGCCCGCGTCTCGGCGGTACAGGCCGGGGAGGTCGACATCGCGTTGAACCTCGATCCGCTGAGTCTGGATCAGTTCCAGAGCAACGCGAAATACCGTGCGACGTTGTCGGACAGTTCGTGGGTCCAGGTGATCTCCATCAACGAGAACAAGGGCGGACCGCTGGCCGATGTCCGAGTGCGCCGCGCGCTGAACTACGCGGTCGACAAGAAGTCGATCATCGACGGGCTCCTGAAGGGCGCGGTGAAACCGTCGCAAGGCCAGGTGATCGCGCCGCCGTTCTTCGAGCCGAATCCCGCGGTGTCGGCCTTCGAGTACAACCCCGAGCGCGCCAGGCAACTACTCGCCGAGGCCGGATACGCCGACGGCGTCACAGTGCAACTCGACATCCCCGCGGGCACCTACGCGGCGGGCGCGGCCATCGGTCAGGCGGTGGCACAGCAGGCGGCCGCGGTCGGAATCAAGATCACCATCACCGAAACACCGTTCCCCGCCTGGCTTTCACGCCAGAACCAACCCAGTGAGCAGGCCGCCGATCTGGTCTACATCGGCTGGGGTGGTCAATATCGCAACGCGTACACCGTCTTCGACCCGTTCACCAGCAAATCCCGCTACAAGCAGAGCAATATCACCGATCCGGTCTTCGACGATCTGGTGAACCGTCTGCAATCGGCCACCGACGCCGAGACCGCGCGCACCCTCGCCGCCCAGGCGACCCAGCGCTACTACGACGAGGCGCACACCGTGTTCCTGTGGCCCGGCACCTTCAGCTCCCTGGTGGCCGACGGCCTCACCTGGTCGCCGCGCACCACTCGCTATCTCTACGCACAGGAGGTCGCACGCACATGAGCGATCGACAGATCTTCCTCGCGGGGTACATCCTCTTTCCCAGCAATCATTACGTCGGGGCCTGGCGACATCCCTACTCCGAGCGCGATTTCAACGACCGCGCGCTGTTCGAAGACGTGGGCCGCACGCTGGAACGCGCTAAGTTCGACATGGCGTTCATTCCCGAAACCCTGGCCTACAACCCGAATTTCGCACGCTACGGGCTGAGCAACGGTATCAAGCACGAACCGACGCAGCTGGCGGCGGTCATCGCGGGCGTCACCCGGCACCTCGGAATCGGCGTCACGCTCTCGGCCAGCTACAACGCGCCCTATCACCTCGCGCGCACCCTCGGCAGCCTGGACCAGTTCAGCGGCGGGCGCGTGGCCTGGAACATCATCATGAGCAAAGGGGCCCCGACCCAGGCGAACTTCCCGTTCGTGGAGGAGTTGGAGCGCGACGAACTCTACGACCGCGGCGACGAAGTGGTCGAGGCGACCGTGGCGCTGTGGGAATCGTGGCGCCACGACGCGCTCGTCGCCGACAAGAGGTCCGGACTTTTCGTCGACACCGACAAGGTGACCACACCGGACTATCGGGGCAAGTACGTGCAGGTGCGCGGCCCACTCTCGCTGCCGCCCTCACCGCAGGGCACACCGGTCCTCATCCAGGCCGGGGATTCCGCGCGCGGCAGACGATTCGGCGCGAGGTGGGGGGAACTGATCTTCGCGATCGAGAACAACGAGGCCGATCTGCGCGCCAAGCGCGACGATCTGCGCAAGCTCGCGGCAGCGGCCGGACGTGACCCCGACAGCGTGAAACTCATCGCGGCCGTGCAGCCCATCGTCGGCGAGACCACCGAGATCGCGCGGGCACGCCAGCGCTTCCTGACCACGTTGGTCGACACCGACGCGGCTATCGCGTTCCTGAGCCAGTTCGTGCGAACCGATCTCACGGGACTGCCGCCGGAGTTGCGCTTCAGCGACGCGGTCGCGCGGCGAGCCACCGACGAGGCCGCGGGAGTCCGACTACTGGACAACCTCACCGCGCTCGCCGAGAGCAACGGCGACTCGCTCGACACCGGCCTCGGGCTCGGTGAGGTCGCCAAGATATTCGGCGCCAGTGAGTTCACCCCGCAGATCGTCGGCACCGGCGTCGAAGTCGCCGATCAGCTTGCGGCGTTGTTCGAAGCGGAGGCCGTGGACGGCTACGTCCTGTCGCCGACGCATTTTCCCGGCGCGTTCGACGACGTGGCCCGCGCCGTGGTGCCGGAACTACAGCGGCGCGGGCTCTTCCGCCGCGAATACGCCGACACCACCTTGCGCGGGAACCTCCTCGGCCGCCCCTACCGACACGGGCAGTCGTGACCGCGGCGGTGGCCCCGGCCCGCAGGGTGGTGCGATTCCCGTTGAATCCGCGGTATCTGGGCACGCGAGTGGTCACCGGCCTGCTCGCGGTGTGGGGTGCGATCACGGTGGTGTTCTTCGCGCTCTACGCCAGCGGGAATCCCGCGGTCATGCTGATCGCGCCCGACGCGCCGGCGGGCGAACTCGAACGGGTCAGCCGGTTGTACGGATTCGACCGACCGCTCTACGAACAGTACGTCCGGTTCGTCGGCGCGGTGCTGAGCGGCAACTTCCCGGATTCGCTTCGCTACGACAGTGATCCACTCGCGCTCGCGCTGGGACGGCTGCTGCCCAGTGCCACCCTGGGGGCCGCCGCGCTGCTGATCGGCGTGGTGGCGGGCGGGCTCATCGGCTACGTCGCCGCCACCAGCCGCTCACCGTTGCTGCGGCGGTTGCCGGTGTCGGTGGCGACCATGCTCGACGCGATCCCCGGATTCTTCCTCGCGGTGCTACTGGTGTTGCTGTTCTCGGTGACCCTGCACGTGCTGCCCTCGCGTGGGGCGGGCTCGCTCGCCCATCTCGTCCTTCCGGCGCTGACACTGGGAATCTTCTTCGTTCCCACCATCTCCCGCGTCTTTCGCACCGCGCTCGTGGAGGTGCTCGATTCCGATCACGTCAGGACCGCGCGGGCCAAGGGGCTCAGCACGGTCCGGCTCACGGTCCGGCACGTGATCGGGAATTCGCTCGGCTCCACCCTCAATGTCCTCGGCATCCAAGCCGGTGTCCTGCTGGGCGGCGCGGTGGTGACCGAATCGATCTTCTCCTGGCCCGGTGTGGGCCAACTGTCGGTGAACGCGGTGCAGAATCGCGACTATCCGCTGGTCATCGCGTGCGTACTGGTCATCGCCCTCGGATTCGTCGTGATCAATCTCGTCGTCGATGTCCTGTCCGCGCTGTTCGACCCCAGGATCGCGCTGTGAGCGCCCGGCGCGGACGCGGCCTGCCGATCGCGGGCGCACTCGGCATCGCGGCACTGACCCTGTTGATCGTCGTCTCGGTACTCGCCCCCGCGCTGTCCACGCACGGTCCGCTCGACCAGGACCTCGGCGCGGTGCTGCGACCGCCGAGCGCCCAACATTGGTTCGGCACCGACGAACTCGGGCGCGACGTGTTCAGCCGCGTTCTGCACGGCGGACGTATCGGACTCACCGTCACCGCCGTCGCCGCGGTGATCGCGGCGGCTATCGGACTGACGCTCGGTCTGCTCGGCGCACTGTTCGGCGGGTGGGTCGACGCGGTCGTCGGGCGACTGGCCGATGTGCAACTCGCCATTCCGTCGATCGTGCTGGCGCTGGTGATCCTGTCCTTCGTCGGCAATTCGACGGGCCCGCTCATCCTGGTCCTGGTGTCCGGGTCCTGGGTGCTGACCTTCCGGGTGATCCGAGGACACGCCCAGTCGGTGGTCAACCGACCGTTCATCGAGGCGGCACGGCTGTCCGGCGCGAACCGCCGCGATATCGCCGTTCGTCATCTGGTGCCGAGCGTGCTTCCGCTGTTCACCGTGGCATTCACCCTCAACGCCTCGGCGATCCTGCTGCTCGAGTCGAGTCTGGGCTTCCTCGGACTCGGGGTCCAACCGCCCACGCCGGATTGGGGGTCGATGGTCGCGGGCGGCCAGGCCAGGCTCGACAACGCCGCGTGGGTCGCACTGTTTCCCGGCGCGGCGCTGATTCTCGCGATCGTCGGTTTCCAGCTCACCGGAGACGCGCTCGCCGAACGATTCGCCGGGCGACCGCGTCGCGAGATCGGTCGACCGTTCGGCACCCGACACGGCGAGGAGGTCGCCCCCGCGATCACGGTAGAGGAGTCGCTGCGATGACCACGGTTCTGGTGCAATCACCCGATCGCGACGAGACGAGACCACCGCCGGGCGATCCGATCGCGGTGGTCGACGACCTGCGTGTCTCGGTAGGCGGGGACGGGCAACGCCACCTCGTCGTGGACGGGGTGTCGCTATCGGTCCACGCGGGTGAGACTGTCGGACTGGTAGGCGAGTCGGGGTCGGGAAAGACCATGACCGCGTTGGGGCTAGCGGGGCTGCTACCCCGCGGCGCCGCCGTCGATTCGGGCCGGATCACCCTGTCGGGTATCGACCTCGCCGCGCTCACCGACCGTAGACGCGCGCGAGTGCGCGCCGAGCGACTCGGCGTGGTCTTCCAGAATCCGACCGCCTCGCTCAACCCGCGCCTGACGATCGCGACCCAACTGCTCGAAGCGCTCCCCCGGACGGCGGGTTCGCGTGCCCGGCGACGGGCCCGCGCCGCGGAACTGCTCGGCCGGGTGGGCATCACCGAGGTGGGCAAGACACTCGGCGCGTTCCCGCACGAACTGTCGGGCGGGCTCAATCAGCGGGTCGTGATCGCCCTCGCACTGGCCCGCGACCCGGCGCTGCTGATCGCCGACGAACCCACTACCGCACTCGATGTCAGCGTGCAGGCGCAGGTTCTGGATCTGATCGATCGGCTCAAGGACGAACTCGGGCTCGGCGTGCTGCTCGTCAGTCACGACATCGGGGTGATCGGCGACCGCACCGACCGGGTTCACGTGATGTCGCAGGGCCGGATCGTCGAATCGGGGCCGACCCGGCGGGTACTGCACGCGCCCGAACACGAATACACCCGGGAACTGCTGGCGGCCACACCCGCCCTGCTGCGTCGCGCACCCGCCGAACCGGTGAAGACCACGGCGGAACCCCTGGTGCGGGTGTGCGACGTACGGCGCGCGTTCCCGGTCGCGGTGCCCGGTCGGCTGCGCAAGGCGAGACATGTGGCGCTGCACGGTGTCTCGTTGGACATTCCCTCGGGTGCCGCTGTCGGGATCGTCGGGGAATCCGGTTCGGGAAAAACGACGCTGGCCCGCCAGATCGTCGGGCTGGATCGCCCCGACGACGGAATGATCGAATACGACGGCGTGCCGCCCGACCGTCTCGATCGCGAGGCCGCGCGCCGGTGGCGACGTGCGGTGCAATACGTCTTCCAGGACCCCTACGGCGCGCTCGATCCCCGCCTCACCGTCGAACGGTCGATAGCGGAACCGCTCGAACTCAACGGCGTCGACCTGTCGGGCACGACCGTGCCCGACCGGGTGCGCGAACTGCTCGGCGAAGTCGAATTGCCCCCGTCGTTCGCGCGACGGCTGCCCCGCGAATTGTCCGGTGGGCAATTGCAGCGGGTGGTCATCGCCCGCGCCCTCGCCAATGATCCGCGGCTGGTCGTGGCCGACGAACCGGTCTCGGCGCTCGACCTCTCGGTCCAGGCGCGAATACTGCGCCTGCTCGAACGCCTGCGCCGCGAGCGCGGGCTCACCCTCGTGTTCATCTCACACGACCTCGCGGTGGTGCGCTTCCTCTGCGATCACGTCGTGGTGATGGAACGGGGCCGCATCGTGGAATCCGGTCCCACCGAACAGATCTACACCGCACCGGCCCATCCCTACACCCGGGCGCTGCTGGCTGCCGTACCCGGCACATCCATCGCCTCCCACGAAGGAGCACTTCCATGACCTCCACGATCGACTCGGGATTCCAGACCAACGACCTGCTCTCGACGCTCGGCGCGCGTGAATCGGCGCTGGGCGGCTTCGGTCCGGCGACCACCGGGCTCGCCGCCGACGCGATCCGCCTGCTCGGCGGGGTGCCCGCGAACGAGGCATTGCCGGTGACGCAGCTCGGGCGCGCCTTCGCCGAGACGCTGTCGGATCCGGCCGAATCGGCGGTGGCGCTTCAGTATTCGGTCGTGCACGGAATCGAGCCGTTGCGCGCGTGGGTCGCCGAGCACGAGGGCACCGCCGCCGACCGCGTCCTGATCACCAACGGCGCGTTGCACGGGCTCAGTCTGTTGTTCGGCGCGCTGCTCGATCCCGGCGATATCGTCGCGGTGGAGAGTCCGACCTTCCCGCTGGCCTTGCGGCTGATCGGGCACTACGGCGCGCGAGTGGTTCCCGTCCCGGTGTCGGCCGAGGGACTGGATCTGGATTCGCTCGAGCAGCGGCTGCGAGACGGCCTGCGCCTCAAACTGCTGTACCTGATCCCGGATTTCCAGAACCCCACCGGGACGACGTTGTCGGCGGCCGATCGTGCCCGCGCGGTCGGCCTCGCCGAGCGGTACGGCTTCGTCGTCGTCTCCGACAATCCCTACCGGGACCTGCGATTCGCGGGCACGGCCGTCGACGACCTGAGCGTCGACAGCGACGCGGTCGTCCGGGTCAACACCTTCTCCAAGACGCTGGGCCCCGGGCTGCGACTGGGTTGGATCGTCGCACCGAGTCGGCTGGTGCCCGCACTCACCCGGCTGCGGTCCAATACCGATCAGCATTCCTCGCTGCTCACCCAAACCGCCGTGGCACGGCTGTTGCACACACCGGGGACCTTCGACGGAATTCTGTCCACGGCGCGTGAACTGTATCGGGAACGCGCGGCGGCATTGACCTCGGAACTGCGTGACAGTCTGCCCGGTGCCGTCGAGTTCGATGATCCCGAGGGCGGAATCTTCCTGTGGGCCACGGCCACCGACCCCGCCGTCGATCTGGCCACGGTCAAGACCCGGGCCAACGAACTCGGCACCGATTTCGCTCTCGGTCGCTACTTCGATCCGGACGGCGCGGTCCGATACACCGACCGATTCCGCCTCGGGTTCAGCAACAACACTCCGGAAGATCTGCGCATCGCGGTGCGGCGGGTCGCGGCCGCGTTCGCCACGGAGTGAATCGCGTCGGCGGTGGGGCCGCCGGGTTCACCGCCGTCCTTCGCCTGCACGCGATGCCCCCATCACGGGCATGACCGTCATCGCGCGATCCGTGCCGGGGACCCGAATCATCAGCGGTCGATGGTGGCCATGTTCGCCTCGTCGTGTCGAGCTCCCACGGCCGGTGTAAGCCGGTCCAGGCGTGTCAGTTGGTCGGCGGACAGGACGACGGTGTCGGCGGCGGTGTTCTCCTCGACGCGTGCGACGCGGCGGGTGCCCGGGATCGGGGCGATGTCGTCGCCCTGGGCCAGCAGCCATGCCAGGGCGACCTGGGCGGAAGTGGCGCCGATCTCGTTTCCGACCGCCCGGACCTCGTCGACCAGGCGCAGGTTCTGGTCGAATGCCTGTCCGACGAACCGGGGGTTGGTCTTGCGCCAGTCGTCGTCGGGGATGTCGGCGGGCGAGCGGAGCTGTCCGGTGAGGAAGCCGTGGCCCAGCGGGGAGTAGGGCACGAATCCGATGCCGAGGCCGCGCAGCAGCGGCAGGAGTTCGGCCTCGGGGTCGCGGGTCCACAGCGAGTACTCGGTCTGTAACGCCGCGACCGGGTGTACCGCGTGGGCCCGGCGGATGGTGTCCGGGGATGCCTCCGACAGCCCGATATGGAGTACCTTGCCCTCGGCGACCAGCTCGGCCAGCGCGCCCACGGTCTCCTCGATCGGCGTGCCGGGATCGACACGGTGCTGGTAGTAGAGATCGATCCGGTCGGTGCCCAGCCGTTTCAGCGAACCCTCGACCGCGGCCCTGATGTTCGCGGCACTGCTGTCGATGACGCCGGGCCCGCCACCCGAATGCGAGACCAGACCGAATTTCGTAGCCAGAACAACCTCGTCGCGACGACCGGCGACGGCCCGGCCGACGATCTCCTCGCTGTGGAAGGGACCGTAGATCTCGGCGGTGTCGATATGGGTGACACCCAGGTCCAGTGCCCGGTGGATGGTGCGGATCGACTCGTCGTCGTCCAGACCACCGCCGGAGGTGTAGGCACCTGCCATGGTCATGGCGCCCAACCCGATCCTGGACACTTCCAACGCTCCGAGTGAAGCCTTCTTCATCGACTAACTCCTTCGTCGGTAATCATGGCGGGGACGGTCCGGTCGGCCCGTGGACCTACCGGCTGCCCAGGGCTGCGGTGTTGCCCCGGACTTCAGCCAACACCGCGGCCGACGCTCGAGACAGGGCCTGTCGAGAGGGTCACTCACGGTGACCCTCCTGGTGCCCTGCCTGCGTCTACCCTCGATGCCATGGACGAGAAGGAGGCAGCACGCACTGCGGTCCGTGACTTCCTCAGCACCCGCCGTGACCGGGTCTCCCCCTCCGATGTCGGCCTCCCGGACACCGGAACCCGACGCCGGGTCAAGGGTCTGCGCCGCGAGGAAGTCGCCCTGCTGGCCGGTGTCAGCCCGCAGTACTACATCCGCCTCGAACGCGGCCGCGCCACCGGCCCGTCCCCCAGCGTCGTCGCCGCCATCGCCGCGGTACTGCGACTCGACGACGACGAACGCACCCACCTGGACCGACTACTCGCCGCGCTGACCCCCGAAGGCCGCAAACGCCCCCGAACAGCACCCACCGCGACGATAAGCCCCGGCGTACAGGTACTGCTGGACTCGATAACCCACCTACCCGCCGTAGTGGTCAACGGCCGCTTGGACCTGCTGGCGGCCAACGATCTCGGCCGCGCCCTCTACGCCGGAATGCTCGACACCGACAACCCGGTCGACAACTCGGCCCGGTTCGTATTCCTCGACGAACCCGCCGCCAGGGACCTGTTCCCCGAATGGGAACGCGTCGCCGCGGACACCGTGTCCATCCTTCGCATCGAAGCCGGGCGCCATCCCGACGATCCGGAACTGATCGCCCTGATCGGCCAACTGTCCACCCGCAGCCGAGAATTCCGGACCCGATGGGCAACCAACGACGTCAAAACCCACAGGGCGGGCACCAAAGCCTTTCGGCATCCCCTCATCGGAACACTCACCCTGCCCTACGAAAACCTCACCATCGACGCCGCCACCGACCAGGTCATGACCGTCTACACCCCACAACCCGGCTCACCCGAACACGACGCCATCCGACTACTCGCCAGCTGGAACGCACCCGCCTACCCTGCGCAAGCGGAGAAATCCCCGGAAACCTGACCGCCGATCGGCTGTCAGCGGCTATCCGCCGACCCCAGGGCGACGGTGAGCTCCAGGATCGCGCACGGGTCGGTGAGACGCTCACCGTAGTGTTCGCGAAGTTGGCCGATCCGGTAGCGGACCGTCTGAGGGTGGACGTGCAGTGACGCGGCGATCTCGTCACGTCGTCCGTGGTGGAGTAGCCACGCGCGCAAAGTCTCGATCAGCTTGTCCCGTGTGGCGGGCCGCAGATCATCCAGTGGGGCAAGCACTTTGGTCCGCAGGTCGGACAATGCGACCGCGTCGGCCCGCAGGACGAGCTCGGTCAGGTAGTCGTCGGTGTCGACGACCGGCCCGGAGCCGAGACCCATGTCGATACTTCGCATCACGCGGTGCACCGACGCCGCGGCGTTCTCCCACGGTCTGACCGGGCCGAGGACGGCGCGGTGATCGGCCGACGCGCGGATCAATCTCGTTCGTGTCCGCCGGTTCAGATCGGGAAGCAGCAGCACGAGCCACTGCTCGCCGGTCCGGTCGGCGACGTTGTCGGGTAGTCGCAGTGTTCGCGGATCGAGTTGTGCGGCGACAGCGCGTTCGGCGCCCGCCGACAGGGCCAAGGCGGTCAGGGTGCGGGGTGGTCGCCACTCCGCGCGTTCGGCCGCCGACGCGAGATCGTCGACCGATGCGCCCGCCAGAATCTGCTGGACCAGACGCTCACGGTTGCGCTGACGTGACAGTCCGCTGATCGCGAGTTCCTCGGCGTGTCCGGCGACGCTGTAGGCCGAGAGGCGGTCGATGTAGCCGAACATCAATTCCGCGAGCAGTGCCAATGTGTCTCCCGGCAGTCCGTGGGACACGGCGATACCGCTCAACTCGCGCCACGCCACCGTCGCCCCGGTCCGGTACGCGGCGAGCAGGACATCGGTCGAGCGACCCTGCCGGGCCTCACCGCGTCCCAGCGAATACGCGCCGTCGAGACTCGGACCGGCCGCGGCGACGTCGGCGTCGTTCGGTGGGGGCTCGGTGGACTCCTTGATGAAACCTTGCAGTGCCTGCTGGACAGCGACTTCGATGATTCGGCCCATCCTGCCGCTGAAAGCGTCGGCGTAGCTGGGCACTTCCGCGATGACCGTGGCCACCGTTCGCTCGGCCACCGTCGGCAGCGCCGACCACATGGCATCGATCACGGCCTTCGGCAGATCCACCTGCGCTGACACCATGAATTTATCCTCTACGAACAAAACTAGCCCGAATTTTCACACATCAGGGTCAAGATTTTACACTTCCGAGCGCCCAGTATGGAGTAATGACACATTCGTTGGCAGAGCAGACCGCCGTTGTGGCACGGGTCGCCCGACGTCGGGTGCGAAGGCTGGCCGAACTCGTCACCACCCCGCTGGTCCCCCAGGACTTCGTCGATCTCGTCCGGCCGCTGAACAGTCGCACCGACCCGAGGGGGCGAATCGAGTCGGTCGTGGCGGAAACGGCCGAGGCGGCCACGATCAGGATCCGTCCCGGCCGAGGATGGCACCGTCCCGTCGCCGGACAGTATGTGCGCATCGGGGTCGACGTCGACGGCGTCCGGCAGTGGCGCGCCTATTCGATCTCCTCACGACACGACGACGGCACCTTCACCATCACCGTCAAGGCGGTACCCGACGGGGTCGTCTCGTCCCACCTGGTCGACCGGGCCCGGGCCGGAACAATCGTGCAACTCGATCAACCGGCGGGCGAGTTCGTCCTGCCCACCCCTCGGCCCGCCAAAACGCTGTTCATCACCGCCGGGAGCGGCATCACCCCGGTGATTAGCATGCTGCGCGAATCCTTGCGCGAACTCGACGACGTCGTACTCGTGCACTCCTGCCCCACCGCCGAGGACGCCATCTTCGGCGCCGAACTGCGCGCGCTGGCCGCCGCGCGCCGCATTCACCTGATCGAACGGTTCACCACCGGCCGGGGACGTCTCACCGTCGACGACATTGTCGCGGCGGTGCCGGATCTGGCGGAACGTTCCGCCTGGGCGTGCGGCCCGGCGCCGATGCTCGACGCGCTCGAACAGCACTACCGGGAATCCGGTATGGCGGATCGACTGCGCACCGAACGCTTCCGGGCCGCTCCCGTCGTCACCGGAGTCGGCGGCAGCGTCACCTTCACTCGCACGCGGACGTCGGTACACACCGACGGAGCGACGAGCGTGCTCGACGCGGGTGAAGCGGCCGGAGTGCTCATGCCGTCGGGATGCCGGATGGGCGTGTGCTTCGGATGCGTGGTTCCCCTGCACCGGGGCGCCGTCCGAGACCTCCGCAACGGCGACCTCACCACCGCCGCCGATTCCGGCGACGGCGTACTCGTCCAGACGTGCGTTTCCGCAGCCGCGGGTGCCTGCGAAATCGCTCTCTGACCACCGGACAACAGACTGGGAAACCTATGACCGCGATACAGAAGAACCCGAACAGCCCCGTGGCACACCTGAGTGCCGAGGACATCGAGACACTCGGCCGCGAACTCGACATCATTCGCGACGAGATCCTCGCCGACCGTGGCGCGCAGGACGCCGCCTATATCCGCGAGGTGATCACCACCCAGCGCTCACTGGAGGCGATCAGCCGAATCGTGCTGTTGGGTTCGATCTTTCCGCCCGCCTGGCTGCTCGGCACCGCGGGACTGTCGATCGCGAAGATCCTCGAGAACATGGAGATCGGACACAACGTCATGCACGGCCAGTGGGACTGGATGCGCGATCCGAAGATCCATTCCACGACGTGGGAGTGGGACAACGCTTCCCCGTCCGATCAGTGGAAGCACTCCCACAACGAGTTGCACCACACCTACACCAACGTGCTGGGCAAGGACAACGACCTCGGGTACGGCATCATGCGCGTCGACAAGGACCAGCGCTGGTCACCCCTGCATCTGGGCCAGCCGCTGTGGAACCTGCTCAATGCCTGCTTCTTCCAATACGGCATCGCCGCATACGATCTCGAACTCGGCAAGAATCTCAGCGGCGAGCGCCGACGCGATCCTGGGTTCCGTGCCCGGGTCGGCGCCACACTGCGCAAGATCGGCCGCCATGCCACCCGCGACTACCTGCTCCACCCGCTCCTGTCGGGGGTATCGGCCCCGACCACCTTCACGGCCAACCTGACCGCGAATCTCCTCCGCAATCTGTGGACCCATTCGGTGATCATGTGCGGTCACTTCCCCGAAGGCGTGCAGACATTCGAGAAGACGTCGATCGACGGTGAGACGCGGGGTGAGTGGTACCTGCGGCAGATGCTGGGATCGGCCAATATCGAAGGGAGCGCCCTGCTGCACCTGATGACCGGGAACCTCTCCTTCCAGATCGAACACCACCTGTTTCCCGACCTGCCCAGCAACCGCTACCAGGAGATCGCGCCACGGGTCGAGCAACTCTTCCAGCGCTACGGCCTCACCTACACCTCGGGTCCGATCCACCGCCAGGTCGCCTCGGCGTGGCACAAGGTGATCCGCCTGTCCCTGCCCAACGATTTCCTGCGGTCCGAGCACATCGAAACCGTGGCGGCCGAGTCCCTTTCGGAACGTATCGAGGTGACCGTATGAGTCCATTCGGGCAGGCTGCGGCCAATCACAGGTCGCTCTACCGCTGACCGCCCGCGGCATCGCCGCTGTGACGGGCCAGCACTCCGATCGCCTCGCCGCGCGTTTTCAGGGCGAGCCTGCGAGTGAATTCACGTAGTCGGTCGCCCACGATCCAGGTGGGACCGTTGGACAGATTCGCGATCGCCTCGGCGACAACCTCTTCCGGTGTCGCGGCCCCTTCGAGCGGGGTTGTCGCGGTCGGATTGTCGAGGGCGCCGCGCTCGGCGAGCGCACGACGCAGTGCGGGTGTGTCGGTGGTTCCCAGCACCAAAGCCAGGACATCGACGCCTTGTCCGTGCAGTTCGGACCACAGGGCCTCGGCCATGACCAGGTCGAATGCCTTGGTCGCCGAGTAGGTCACCATATTCGGGGCTCCGTAGAGGCCTGCCACCGAGGTGATCACCACCAGCGCACCCCTGCCCCGTTCCACCATGGCCGGGGCGAAATGGTGGCACAGCCGCATCGGCGTCACGCAGTTGCGCTGCACCATCGCCAAGGCGGTATCGAGCGGTTCGGTGAGGAAATGCGCGAAGTTCGGGTCCGCACCGGCGCAGTACAGCACCATGCCGACCTCCAGGCCCGCGGTCGCGGTGACGATGGTCGTGATCGCGTCCTGGCGGGACAGATCGACGGCGAGCACTCGCACGTCAACCCCGGTCCCGGTGCGGATGTCCTCGGCCACTTCTTCGAGGGCTTCGCGGCGGCGGGCCAGCAGGACGAGGTGCAGACCACGCTCCGCCATCGCGCGGGCGTACACCGCGCCCACCCCTTCCGAGGCGCCCGCGATGATCGCCCACGGGCCGTACCGGTCTCGGAAGGACAGGTCGGCGACGGGCGCACCGTCGTGCCCGGATCCGGTCGGGACGTCTTCGTTCATCGGATTTCCTCGTCGACGGCCGAACTCTCCCCTCGTGGCGGGAATGTCCGCGCGATCAGCGCCGCGCGAAGGGCCCATTGGCCGTCGGCGCGCGCGGGATCGAGTCCGGTGATCACCGCGATCCGTTTGAGTCGGTGGTCGATGGTGTTGGGGTGGATGTACATTCGCCGCGCGGCGTGCTGGCGGTTCTGATCGTTGAGCAGGTAGACGGTGAGCGTCTCCAGTAGTACGGGGTGGGCCATCAGCGGGTCGAGTCGGCGCGCGAGGGAGTCCCTGACCGCTCCCGGGCGGGTCAGTTGGTACTCGGCGGCCAACTGGTCGAACCGGTACAGTGTGGTCTCCGCCTTCGCCGACAGGGCGCGTCGCAGCCGGTCGGCGAGGTCGACCATGTGATGCAGTGTTTGCGAGTGCTCCGCGATGGCCTCGACCGGCACTTCGAGGTGCACCGCGGTGACCACGGCCTCGGCCGCGTCGGCGACGGCATCGACGAGGGATTTCAGCCGATCGACGGGCACTGCGGTGCTGGGAATAAGGATCGTCCCGCCGCCGAGACTCAGCGAGGAGATGGTGTCTCCGCCACCCTCGGCGGCGAGTGCGGATCGGATGCGCCGAACGACTTGCCGGGATGCGGCCCGGCGATCGACGGCGCCGACGAACGCGGTGGCGGGATATGTCAAGGACAACGCAAGAATGTGGTAGCGATCGGCGATGGTCACGCCGCATTCGCGCGCCATCGCCGCCGTGGCGCGGCCGTTCATCATCGCCACGGTGAGCGCGCGTATCGAATCGGGGCTCTGCCCCGCGGCAGCACGATATTCGCGCAGATAGGCCATCGTCACGGTCGTGGTCATCAGATCGAGCAGTTCGACGGTGCGCGCGCCGATGTCCACGCATTGGGCGACCGAGGCGATCCCGGACCTGGTCGCCACCAGTTCGTGGGCCATTCGCGAACCCTCGTGCAGCGCGTGCAGGATCACATCCACCGGCACGCCGTCGCGGGCCCATCGCGCGGCGGCCGATTCCAGTTGTGCCACTTCGTGTTCGGTGGGAGTGCCGCGTCCGTCGAGAATCGTGGTGGCGATCCGCAGGCAGTTCACGGTCACCGCGGTGATGTCGCCGCGTAGCGCATCGTCGGGCAGCGTGAGGCATTGGGCGACGGTCTGGCGGAAGTGCCGCACCATCTCCTCGGCGAGCGACTCGGTGTCACGCAGGGAGATAGCGGCAGGACCGAGGGCCCGAGCGGCGCCGGTGTGGCGGGATCTCTCGGTCGGCGCCACCGCCGCGCCCGCCGCCGACACCGCGACCCGTGGAACCCGTCTGCGCCCGTGCATACCGCTGCGGTTGCGCTCGTCCATCGACAACTCCTCTTCGAGTCGTGTGGTCTCGCAGGGCCACACCGGTAACCGGACAGTAGAATCCGGTTACCCGTCGGTAGTGTTCCCTACATCACCTCGTCGGTCAAGATGTGACGCGCGCCGCCCCGGCGCGAGGCGAGGAACGCGGTGTGCGCGTCGCACCGAACCCGCAGCTCGAAACCGCCGCTGGTGTCGAATATTTCGAGCGACACCCCCGCATGCGGTCTTGACACACTCGCGGCGAAAACCGACTCGGAGGCCCCGCACCGCCCCCGTGAGACGATCGGGATCGATGGGCCGCCGAGTAGAGTCGAAACCGTGAGTACCGCGAGTCGCGTCAACCGAGGACGCGCCGCCGCGGCCGAGAATCGTGCCGCGATCCTGGTCGCCGCCCGCGACATCTTCGCCGAACACGGCAGATCCGCGTCCATGACGCTGATCGCACAGACCGCGGGTGTCGGACAGGGCAGTCTCTATCGCCATTTCCCCACCCGGGGTCAGTTGATCCACGCCGTCTACGAGAGCAATCTCGTGGCGCTCGAATCCCTGGCCCAGCAGGACGAGTCCACCATCGATGACCTCCTCGAAGCCCTCTACCGGCAGCTCACCGATGCCGCCGCCTTCATTGCGGTACTCGACTCCACCGAGAGCCACAACCCGCATCTCGCCTCGATCCGGGCCAGACTGCGGAAACTGTTGTCGGACAAGTTCTCCGACATCCGTGGGCGCGGCAGCCTGCGCGACGAGATCACGGCGAACGACATCTACCTCGCGTTCGGCATGCTGGCGGCGCTGCTGCATCAGACGCCGCCGAGCGACCGTCGCGGCGCAGCACGACACGCCTGGGGCCTCTTACGCCACGCCCTCTATCGCACCGATCACCCGACGCCTGTGATCGCTGCAGACGGGAGCGGCGATCGGACATGAGGATTTCCAACAGATATCGCGAGACCTTCAGAATCAGGCACTCGGCCTGAGAGTCTGCCTCTCATGTTCGAGAACAATGTTGCGATAGTCGATGTTCCGATCGCCAGACGCCGTCGAAGCGTCGGGCACGGACTGCGGGCGCTCACCACGGTGGCGATGAAGGTGGTGTGCGTCGCCTCGTTCGTCGTCGCCTCCGCAGGCGTCGCACACGCCGACACCCCCGAGCCCGCTCCCGTGCCTTCCGCGGGTTGTGGCCGACCGGTTCCCGTTCAGGGGGCGACGACGGTGAAATTCCAGGGCACCGAGAAGTCGGGCCAGTATCGACAGAATGTCCCCGCAGGCGCGAATCGTCCGCTGCCGCTGGTCCTCGCCCTGCACGGTCTGCTGGAGAATATCGACATCGCCGAATTGGGCAGCGGTCTGGGCGAATACGGCTACCGAAACGGGTTCATCACCATCACCCCGCAACTGGACCGGCTCGGCCCGGCACAGTGGGAGTTCGGCCCCGACTCGGCGGACATCACGTGGCTGTCCCAGGTACTGACCCAGGTGGAGTCCACCCTGTGCGTCGATCTACGGCGCGTCTTCGTCACCGGCCTGTCGATGGGTGCGTTCGCCACAAGTTCGCTCGGTTGCCGATTCGCCGATCGGATCGCGGCCATCGCGCCGGTCTCCGGGTTGCGGGATTTCAGCTGGTGCCGTCCCGCGCGGCCGGTGCCGGTGATCGCGTTCCACGGCACCGACGACGCGATCGTTCCGTATGCCGGACAATCCAATTCCGGTTCGGCGTCCGGCTCCGGGGCCAGTGACGAGAACACCTCCGCGAGTCCGCGAGCCGTCACCGACAACGCCGCGGCCTGGGCGCGCCGCGACGGATGCACCGGCGCACCGGTCCGGACGACGATCGCGGCCGACGTGGTCGTCGACCGCTACTCGTGCCCGACGGGTATCGACGTGCATCTGTACTCGATCGTCGGGGGCGGCCATATCTGGCCCGGCACCGACTCACCGCTCTACCCGTCGTTCATCGTCGGCCAGAACACGAACTCGATCAGCGCCACGGCACTGATCTGGGACTTCTTCCGCAGCCATCCGATCAGGGACTGACCGCTCTCACGCCGAGAGTGTGATGTCCTCGGCCGCGCCCGATCCGGCGGGTTTCCACCCCAGTCTCGGTGCGATCAGTTCGACGGTGTCGTGCAGGATCTGCTCGTATTCGCCGCGATGGAATTCATAGGGCAGTTCCAGTCGCAATTCGGAGACCTGCGCGAGAACCGGATCGGCGCGCAGGCGATCCACGATCTCGTCGGCGGTGCCGACCACGTCGGGGGCGAACAGCACCCGCCGCTCGCCCTGGGGTGCGAGGGTGCGTTCGTGCCGGGAAGCCGCGTAGGCGCGGTAGCGTTCGCGGGTCGCTCGGTCGGCGCTGTCGAGCGGCACGATCACTCGCCCGACCGCGATCCTGCCCGGACGCGCCGGATCGATGCGCTGACGGTAGTCGTCGATCAGGCCCAGTTGGGTGGTGGCGAAATCGTCGCTGCGGTCGCCGATGACGATATTGCCGGTGAGCAGATTCAACCCGTTCTCACCCGCCCAGCGGACCGAACGGGTGCTGGAGCCGCCGTACCAGACCCGGTCGACCAGTCCGGGGCTGTAGGGCTGGAGGCGTGGGCGCTGGGTATTGCCCGGCGAGTGGATCACCGCGTCCTCGTCACCCAGGTAGGTGCCGCGCAGGTTCCCGATCAGCCGCTCGATGCGGCCGTAGGACAGATCGTAGGTTCGCCAGTCCCCGTCGAAGACGAGATGGCCCATGAGATCGGCGTGCGGTGGAGTGCCCGCGCTGAAACCCGGTTGCAGCCGCCCCTTGGACAGGGCGTCGGCCATCGAGAGATCCTCGGCGAGCCGGAACGGGCTTTCGTAACCGATGGGGATCACGGCCGTTCCCAGTTCGACGCGGCTGGTGCGCTGCGCGGCCGCGGCGAGGAACACCGCCGCGGATCCGACGCCGTGCTCGAGGTGCCGCTGCCGGATCCAGGCACCGTCGAAACCCAGACGCTCGCCGTATTCGAACAGTTCGAGCGTGTCCTCGAGACCGGTGGCGGGGTCGGCGTCGGGGAAGTTGCCGGGGGTCAGGAAGGCGAGTGTCGCGATCCGGGGTTCGTCCGGGATCGTCGGTTCCGGGCTCATCGGTTCCGCTCGTGGGGGATCTTCTCCCCCGCTTCGATCGCGACCGGAAGACGGTTCTCGGCGGGCGGCAGCGGGCAGGTCGCCAGATCCGTGTAGGCGCACGGCAGATTGACGGCCCGATTGAAATCGAGCGTGACCGCGCCGCCGGGATCCGGGGGCGGCAGTTGCAGAACGCGATTCGCGGCGTAGGTGGTGACTCCGGAGGTGGTGTCGGTGAACAGCACCGTCAGACTGCCCGGCGTCTTGCCGGGGAAGGCGGTCAGTCCGAGCGCGTGCCCGTCGAGTTCGAATTCGACGCGCCCGGGCGCCTCGTAGACGTGCTCCAGTCCTTCCACCGACGCGCCGACCGTGGTCGGTCGCGGCTGCTCGAAGGGCACGTACCGTCCCTCGACCACCCATTTCGGGTCCGGCGCGTAGGCCGGGGTGCCGCGGAATTCGGTGCGCAGCGAATTACCGGGATGGCGGGGGCGGACGATGTCGTAGCCGCCGCGCTTGGCCACCTCGATCACCGCGTCGCCCCAGATCGCTTCGATGCCACCGCGTTCCGGGATGATCCCGAATCGGTGCTCGCCGCGGACCGTCGCGCCGTCGATCACCAGTTCCTCACCGTCGTCGAGCGAGACGAGGACACCGTTCGGTCCCGCGGACCAGGCGCCGGGGGCGTCGGAGAACCGCTGCGGGGTGTCGGTCAACCAGTGCAGGGCGGTGATCGCCAGGAATCCGTGCGGTGCGGACAATCGGGCTTCCTGGGCGCTGTGCCAGTTCTCCCAGTCGACGCCGAACGCGTCGATGCGGGGGCCTGCGGCAGCCGATGTCGTCATGCGGTGCTCCTCTCGACCAGTGCCATCGACGATCTCGTGTCATGGCGAAAGACGCGGTGGACAGTGGCGCGTCCACCGCGTCACTCGATCCCACCGCGCGCGAGGCGGGGGCGACAGGTTTGCGATCAGCGGGAACGCAACCCCGGCTTCGTGCTTGCCGGACATGATCGGAACGCGCTCGCGGATCGAGTCGCACCAGAGCCCGAGCCGTTCAGCGTGTTTCGGCGAGCGCGGCGGCCGCGGCCGTGACGAGGGCGAGGAGTTCGGCCCGGTCCGCGGTCGGCAACCGATCGGTGAGTTCCTGTTCGAGCACGGCTCGGATCTCGGCGCGCAGTGCGATGCCGTGCGGAGTGAGGGCGGCGCGGGTGACGCGGCGGTCGGCGGGATCGGCTTGCCTGGTGAGGAATCCTCTGCGCTCCAGGCGATCCACCATGCCGGTGACGTTGGTCTTGTCGCAACCGAGCAGGGTCGCCAGTTCTCCGAAGGTGGGAGTGTGGCCGTCGAGCTGGCACAGGAGTTCGATCTGCTGGGTGGTCAAGCCGAAACTCCGCGCGATGAGGCTGTAGAGCGCGCCGAGTTCGCGATGCAGCGCGGAGAAGGCCGTCGCGAGGGCGGGGTCGGTGGTCGTCGCCATGTCGAAAGTCTAGATGATAGATAGTTGATACTATCGACCTAATAGTCCATAGTATCGACAATCGTTGACATCGATCATGGGAGGCGGATATGCCGGTTGCGATCGTCACCGGGGGCTCGCGGGGAATCGGCAGGGCCATCGCACAGCGGCTCGGCTCGGACGGCGTCTCGGTGGTGGTGAACTATCACACCGACCGAGACGCGGCCGAGCAGGTCGTTACCCATATCGAAGCCGCAGGCGGCCGAGCCGTCGCCGAGCAGGCCGATGTCGCGGATCCGTCCTCGTTGCGCGGACTCTTCGACATCGCCGAACAGCGCTTCGGCGGACTGGACATACTCGTCAACAATGTCGGCACAGCGCGTTTCGGCCCGATCGCCGAGACCACCGACGAGGATTTCGACCACACCTTCGCGGTGAACACCAAGGCGACCTTCGTCGCGTTGCGCGAAGCCGCGAACCGCCTGCGCGACAACGGGCGCATCGTGCTCGTGTCGTCCGGGGTGACCGCGACCCACCGGCCCGACTCCGGGATCTACGGCGCCAGCAAGGCCGCGGGAGAGGAGTTGGTCCGGGTGATCGCCCGAGAACTCGGATCCCGGGGTATCACCGCGAATTCGGTGCTGCCGGGTGTCACCAGGACCGAGGCACTTGTCGCCGCCACGACCGCGAGCGCCACCGACAGCGTCGTTCGCCAGACCCCGCTCGGGCGCATGGGCGAACCCGACGACATCGCCGATATCGTCGCCTTCCTCACCTCCGACGCGGCCCGATGGATCACGGGTGCGACGGTGCACGCCGGGGGCGGGCTGTTCTGAGTCCGGAAGGTGGGCTCAGGAGCGCAGTCCGAGGACGGCCGGGTTGCCGTCCGTCCAGACACCTCGGACACTGCGGGATACGAAGCGCCAACCGTCCGGTGTCCGGCGCAGCCGGTCGTCGTAGGTGCCGCCCGCCAGGAAATTGTCGCCGCCCTCCGTGCCGCGACGAATGTGCTGGGCGTGGTAGTAGCAGCTGTGCTCGGCGTCGTCTCCGCGCACGGTGACGACATGGTTGCCGTTCAAATGCTGAGTGGCATCGAGTTTTTCGATGGCATTGCCGATGTAGGCGACGATGGCCGCCGGGCCCTCGTGGCGCTGTTTGCCCGCAGGGTGCTCCCAGTGGGCATCGTCGGCGAACAACGCCGCCAATGCGTCCCAGTCCCGGTTGTCCACCGCCGCGGCGTAGGCGACGGCGAGATCGATGATCGCCGCTCGATCGGTGAAATCCCGCAATTGCGCGGACAGGTCGGTCATCGCGTCCTCTTCCGTATTCCTGGTTCACGAGCGGTTGCCCGGACCATACCGGCGACGGCATACCGCCGCCGCTGATCCGTCAGGCGCCGTCGACCGTCAGGACGATCTTGCCCCGGATATGTCCCGCTTCGGCGCGACGGTGCGCGGCGGCGGCTTCGGCGAGGGGGAACACGCTGTCGACACCGACACGAAGCGCGCCTGCGTCGAACAGTTCCGCCATCTCGGCCAATTGGGCGCCGTGCGAGCGGACCTGGCCCGCGCGCACCGCGATGCCGCGTTCGGTGCCGTAGTCCCCGTAGAACACCGGCATGATCGTTCCGCCGTCGCGCACGACGGCGGTCAGTCGGGACGACCTCGGTCCGCCGACCGAGTCGAAGAGGTAGTCGACATCGCGCGGCCAGTCCTCGACGGGAGTGCTCGTGTAGTCGATGAACCTCTCGACGCCCAATTCGGTCAGGAACGCGCGGTGGCGTCCCGAGGCGACGGCGACGACCGAGGCACCCGCGCGAGCGGCGAGTTGCACGAGAATGTGGCCGACTCCCCCGGCCGCGCCGTTGACCAGGACCGTGTCGCCCGCGCCGACTCCGGTGTGCTCGGTCGAAAACTGGTGCGCGGTCAGCACCACCAGCGGGGCCGCGGCCGCCTGGATGTGGTCCAGCCGAGACGGTTTGCGTGCCAGATCGTCTTCCGGCGCGGTGGCGTATTCGGCGTACGCGCGGCCGCCGTCGTCGCGCGAGGGGAACCGGACCAGTCCGAAGACCTCGTCGCCCACCGCCCATCGGGTGACCCGGTCACCGACCGCGACGACCGTGCCCGAGAGGTCGACGCCGGGAATGAACGGCAGCGTCGGCGGAGTCGGGCGCAACGATTCGGGAATGGCGGCGTATCCGGCGCGCCGGTACAGATCCAGCGGATTCAGGCCCGCCGCGTGGACTCGCACCAGAACATCGCCGGGTCCGGGGTCGGGTCGCGCGACGGTCTGTTCGACCAGAACTTCGGGACCGCCGTACCGCTGGACGAGTACGGCGCGCATGGTGGATACGTTCACCGGTGATCCTGTTCATCGGGGGTGCGCGGTCGAAGGGCCGCCCACATCAGTTAACGGAGCAGTGCTCCGTTTGTCAACGGAAGGGCCGTGTCGATGGATTCGCCTGTCCCGCAACCCGGTCGACCAGCGCGCAGCGATGCCAGGCGCAATCGCGAACACCTGCTCGAGGTCGCCCGCGAAGTGCTGGCCGAAGACGGGACGCAGGCATCGCTGCGCGAGATCGCACGGCGCGCCGGAGTCGGATTGGGCACGCTGTACCGGCACTTCCCGAACCGGGAGGCACTGCTGGACGCATTGCTCCGTCAGCGCTTCGAAGAGCTCACCACGCTGGCCGAAACGCTGGCGCGGACGCACGAACCCCGCGCGGCGCTCGTCGAATGGCTGCGTACCTTTCTCGCCGGAAGCACCACCTACCGCGGCCTCGTCACCGCCATGATCGCCACCATCGACGACGAGTCGTCGGCGCTGCACGCCTCGTGCGCGGCCATGCGGGCCGCCACCGCCGAACTGCTGACACGCGCGCAACGCAGCGGTGAAATACGCGGCGATGTCGATAATCTCGACGTCATAGCGCTCGTCAGCGCGGTCGGTTGGATCGTGGAACAGTCACCCCGGCTCGTCGGCCGGAGCGACCACCTCTACGCGCTGATCATGGACGCGCTCACCGTTTCCCGTGACGACCCCTGGGCCGACCGGCTGTACGGAGCCGACGTGCCATGATCGGCGTCGAACGATGCGGAACGAAGGGGTGCGGATGGATCTGGCGAGACTCGGACAGTTGACCGCCGAGGAGGCACGGCACTACGTCGAACGCTTCGAACCGCGACTGTCGATGCCGGATCCACGGATCGGGATGGACCTCGATCCGGAGGCGCTGTCCAGCGGGTCGACCGCGCATCCCGGCGCGCTGTTGCTGGCAGGCGGGCGGGTCGACATGTTGGTCACACCGCCCGGCGGCGCGTCCTCGGTTTTCGTGGAGGGCGACCTGCGGGTCGACGGGTGCCTGATCAACGACGGGCATCTGCTCGTCGCCGGCGATCTGGTCGCGCGCGACATCTACACCCAGCAGTACCTGGTCGTGCTGGGCGAGGTCCGCGTCGGGCGATACCTCGGTGTCGACGACGGATTCGGGACCAGGATCGTCGGCGATCTGCACGCCGACGACGTCGTCGGATACGCGAACCACCACCTGTCGCTGTTCGGCGCGATGCGCTGCGAGACCTACGTCGACGACGAGGAGCACGGGAGGGAGGCCGTCATCGACGTGCTGGCGCGGTGGGGTGTGCCCGACGCAGGGTACGTCGATCTCGCCGGGGCGCGCGCGGTGTTCAGCGCGCGATGACGAGGTTCGCCGTTGCCGGAACATCGTTCGTCCGGCAACGGCGACAACATCTCAGCTCTCGCGTGTGGTGATGCGGTCGATCTCCGCGAGATCCTCCGGGGTGGGCTGCCACTGTCCCGCTCGGACATTGGCCTCGACCTGTTCGGGCGAGGTGGCGCCCGCGATGACCGAACTCACGGCAGGCTGGGCGGCGAGACCGCCGATGGCGACCTCGAGCAGGGTGATCGACCGTTGCGCCGCGAAATCCTCCAGCTTCTCCAGGACGTCGAAAGTCGCGTCGGTGAGGACCGATTCGCGATTCCACGCGGCGATGCGGCTGCCCGCGGGCGCGGGCACGCCGCGCTTGTACTTGCCGGTGAGAAGTCCACTGGCCAGAGGGAAGAACGGGAGCAGGCCGATCCGGTAGTGCTGCAACGCCGGGACGAGATCGGCCTCGATCCCCCGTTGCAACAGGCTGTACTCGTTCTGCGCGCTGATGAAACGCTCGAGGTTCCTGGTCCTGGCGATCCATTCGGCGTCGGCGGTCTGCCAGCCGCTGAAATTCGAGTGCCCGAGGTAGCGGATCTTGCCCTCGTGCACGAGATCGTCGAGCGCGGACAGGGTTTCCTCGATCGGGGTCTCGGGATCGGGACGGTGGAATTGGTAGAGGTCGATCCAGTCCGTGCGCAGCCTGCGCAACGACTGCTCGACCGCGCGCCGGATGTAGCGTCGCGATCCACGCGCACCCCAGTCCTGGCCGTTGTCCTCGCCGAGCCTGCGCACGTCGTTGCCGAATTTGGTCGCGATCACGACATCGTCGCGCTTGCCCTGGAGGATCTCGCCGATGCGCCGCTCGGACTCGCCGTAGGAATCCGCGGTATCGATCAGATTGATACCGTGATCGAGGGCCGCGTGCACCACCGCCCTGCTCTGCTCGAGATCGAGCTTCATCCCGAAATTGTTGGTCCCGAGACCGACGACCGAGACGGCCAGGCCGGAACTCCCGATACGACGCAGTGAAGACGAGTCACCCATGGTTCTCCTTTGAGCTGCGGGACGGATCGCACGCGGGCACCCGGCGGGGAGCCCCGCTAGACCCTACGGCCTCCCCCCCACCCCGCAGCAGGGTTCGACGCAGCTCGAGCCGTTCCACCACGGCGGCGATCCGCCCGCGCGAGGCACCGTCCTGCCCTACCCTGGTGCCATGCGGGGGGCGCACGACGTACGCGCGCATTTCGACGAGCGCGCCGACGAATACGGCACAGGCGGCTGGCACGCCGACTACGCCGCAGGCCTGGTCGCCGCACTCACGATCGAGGCCACCGACACCGTCGTCGACGCAGGCGCGGGCACCGGTACCGCGAGCACGGCCATCGCCGCACGGCTCGACCCCGAGGGCCGGGTCCTCGCCGTCGACCTCTCCCAGCGCATGCTGCGACACGGACGGTTCGAGACCCGGCCGACCGGTCCCGTGGTGGCGCCCATCGTCGCCGATGCCACGGCGCTTCCGCTATCCGACGCCAGCGTCGATGTCGTCGTCGGCAGCGCGTCGCTGCTCTACATGCCCGTGGCGCGGGCTCTCGGCGAATGGCGCCGGGTGCTGCGGCCGGGTGGTCGGGTCGGGTTCTCCACCATGCGCGAAGGTCATCCCCCGGCCGCACGGCTGTTCCGGCGCCTCGCGCGGGAGTACGGGGTCGAATTGGGCGATGCCGCAGCGGGTTCGGGCAGCGAGACGGCCTGCGTGGCGGCCCTGTCGAGCGCGGGATTCGGCGACGTCGTGATCCATTCCGGCACGGTCCGCATGGGCCGGGCCGATCTCGAACACTCGTGGACCGTGCACGCGCGTCTCCACCGCGAACACCTCCAGGCTCGTCTCGACTCGAATCTGCTGCGCCACTTCGAGTTCGCCTACCGCGCTGCCCTCGATTCGCGACACCTCGACATGGCAGCGGTCGAGGTGCTCTACGCCACCGCCGTCAGGCCCTGACCGGGTCCGCGCGCGGTCGGTCCGGCACCGAGGTCCGACGCGAAAACAATTCCCACCTACAAGGTTTCGCACATCATCATTAAGAGATTCTTCAAATACGGTGCGCCCAGACCTCCGTTCACCATGAATTTATCGGTAGGTAAACCCTGTTGTGCGGCTTACCTTCTGAATCAAAACCATTCCTCGGTAGTGATCGGCCGGGCACAACCGGCGATCGGACCACCGCGAGAGAGGAAACGCCGTGAGCGGCAGAACAACGCATCCGGGAGCGCGAGCATGAGTGTCTTCGGAAGATTGCGCCTGATAAAGAAATTGTCGGCATTATCGGCACTGCTCGTCGCGGCGCCGGTGCTGCTGGCGGGATGCGGTAGCGGCAAAGAGGAAGGGGTGGTGTACTTCCGCTTCGCAAACTCGCCCACCGCTCTGTCACTCGTCAGGATCGCGGAAGAATTGGGCTACTGGGACAACGCCGGTGTTCGGCCGGAATACGTCGGGCCCGCCACCGCGGTGCCCGCGGTGCAATTGCTGGACCAGGGCAAGATCGATATCGCGACCGGGATGTTCAACAACGACATCGACGGCAAGGTGAAGGGTTTCAAATTCACCGCCATCGCGTCCAGCATGCTCGACCTGCCGAAGGAGCCGCATATGGCCTACTTCACCAAGGCGGGCTCGAACATCACCAAGGACAACCTGAAGGCCCTCGAGGGTAAAACGGTGGGCGTCAACGGCTTCAACAGCTGTGTCGACCTGGTCATCAAGCGGTATCTGAAGAACAACGGCGTCGACGTGGCCCGGGTCAACTTCCTCGAACTCAAGCCCGAACTCATCGCCCCCGCGATCGAACGGGGCGAGGTCGACCTCGGCGTCTTCCACCCACCGCTGGTCGGTGTGTTGCTCAGCAAGCCGGACAAGTTCACCCAGGCCTTCACCTCCTACGACGACTGGGGGCCGCTCGGCGGCCAAGCCCCGTATGTCGCGAGCAACGCGTGGTTGCAGAAGAATCCGCAGGCCGCGCGTGAATTCGTCGGCATCATCGCGAAGACGGCGAACTGGGCCAACGCCCATCCCAAGGAGTCGGCGGAGATCGCGGGCAAGACCACCGGCTACCCGGTCGAGCAGACAACCAACTGGCACTACGCGCCCAACGCGCTGCTCGACAAGGCCAGCCTGCAACTCTGGTGGGACCTCGTGGAAGAGGTGGGCACTCCGCTGCCGGGCTCGGAGCACCTGAAGCCGGAGGACATCGCGACCAACGCCTTCAATCCCTACGCCAAGACGGCCGATCTCCTGGAAACCCAGGATCACAACACGGTGATCCTCGATCAGGAACAGAACGACCGGGTGCTCGAGACCAAGCTCGTCGACATCCAGGGCGTCGAAGAGTGATTCGACGCGCTCGCCACTGAACGCGAAACACCTGTTTCCGCCGGGCCCGGCTCGATTCCGGGCCCGGCGTCATCATCCACCCAGAGAAAAGTCGATTGACATGAGTCAGCAAGTGCTCGTCGAGCAACGAGAAACGGATGCGGGACCCAGCCTCCGACCCCCGGCACGCACGGACTGGAAGATCGAGGCCAAACGCGTCACCAAACTCTTTCCGAAGACCGGATGGAGGTCGGGCGGGGAAGCCACCGCGGTGCTCGACGGATTCGACCTCAGGATCGGCGCGGGCGAATTCGTCTCCCTGCTCGGTCCGAGCGGCTGCGGCAAGTCCACGTTCCTCAACGTCCTCGCCGGTCTCGAGTCCTACAACGGAGGCGCCGTCCTCATCGACGGCAAGCGGGTCGAGGGCGTCAACAAGAACGTCGGCGTCGTGTTCCAGGGTTATGCCCTGTTCCCGTGGTTGACGGCACAGCGAAATGTCGAGGTGGGACTGAAGATTCGCGGCGTCCCGAAGGCCGAGCGCAGGGAGCGGGCGGCGAAGGTGCTCAAGACGGTGGGGCTGGAATCCGCCGCCGATCGACTGCCACACCAACTCTCCGGCGGTATGCGCCAGCGGGTCGCGATCGCTCGAGTTCTCGCCTACGAGCCCGAGGTGCTGGTATTCGACGAGCCCTTCGCGGCCCTGGACGCGCAGACCCGCGAATTCCTCCAGGGCGAACTGCTGCGCATCTGGGAAGCCGGTGAGACCAAGAAGACGGTCCTGTTCGTCACCCACTCGATCGACGAGGCCATCTTCCTGTCCGATCGCATCGCGGTCATGACGCGGGCACCGGGCACGGTGAAGGCACTGATCGATGTGGACCTGCCACGTCCACGCGACCTCGAGACCCGTAGTTCCGAGGATTTCGTCCACATCCGCTCCCGAGTCGCGCGGATCCTCGAAGAGGAGGTGCGCCTTGGCAACGACGATCACTGAGCCCCCGCTCGGCGGAGACCGCCTGCACGACGAGGATCTCGTCCCACCCAAGGCGCCCAACCCGTGGCTCGCGAAATACGGCAGGGTCGTCTACGGGGCTGTCGGCCTCGTCTTCTTCCTGGCCCTGTGGTGGTGGGTGGTCGACTCCGGTTCCGTCAGCGACCTCTACCTGTCGACACCGCAGGACACCGTCCGAGCGTTCATCGACGGCCTCGCCGACGGAACATTGCGGTCCGAGGTCCTGCCCAGTGTGCAGCGGGCGTTGCTCGGATTCGTGATCGCCCTGGTCACGGGTATCGCCCTGGGCATCTTCGTGGGTTCGTTCCCGATCTTCCAGCGGCTCGCCGAACCCGTCCTGCTGTTCTTCCGCAACCTCTCGCTGCTGGCACTGCTGCCCGTCTTCGTCGTCTTCCTCGGAATCGGCGAGGAATCGAAGGTCGCGATCGTGGTGTGGGCGTGCTTCTGGCCCATCTTCATCAACGCGGTCGGCGCGGTCGGCGGGGTCGAGCGCCTACTGATCAACGCGGCGCGGACCCTCGGCGCGGGGCGCGGGTACATCTTCACCCGTGTCGTCCTTCCCGCGGCGATCCCGGCGATCTTCCCCGGCATCCGGTTGGCGGCGGCCAACGCGTTCACCGCGCTCGTCGCGGCCGAACTGGTCGGTGGCGCGCACGGAATCGGCATCTACATCAACAATGCCGCGCTGCGGTATCAGACCCCGCAGATGTACGCGGGAATCCTCGCGCTGGGCCTGATCGGCATCCTGGTCAACGCGGTGATGACGGTCGCCGAATGGCGTCTGACGTCCTGGCAACGCGGTCTGACGAACAAGTCATGAATCCGCTGGGGCGACAGAGGATTCGCGGCCGTCGCGGCTTCCTCGCGGCGGCGGCGTTCACCCTGGTGATGGCGACAGGCGTGCTGGGTTGCGGATCGGAGACGACGACGGTCGCCTACGATTCCGCGGCCGACGGGGACGCACTCGTCGTCTACGTGGGGGCGGGAGACGATCGGGAGATCCTGGAGTACGCGGTCGAGAATATTCTGCCGGATTCGGTGAAGGTGAAACTGGTCGACGCGTCCGAGGATTCGAATTCGAAGGTCGCGGCGGGCGACGGTGACCTTTCCTACTACCAGCACATCCCCGCGTTCGAGGCCGACAAGGAAAAGAATTCGTTCGACAATCTGAGTGTCGTCTCCAAGGTCAATGTGGTGCCCTACGCGCTGTATTCATCCAAATGGAAAGATGTCGCGTCGACCGAGGACTGGGTGAACGTGGGACTGGTGGCGGATCAGGTCACCGGAAAAAGTCTCCCGCACGGCTCGCAGGTCGTTCTGCCCGCCACTCCGACCGGTTTCGCGCGCGGACTCTATCTGTTGCAGAGTTCGGGATTGGTGAAACTCGATCGCCCGTTCGGCGGCACGTCTGCGGCGGATCTCACGATCACCCAGGCGAACGTGCTGGATTCGCTGCGACACCTCACCCTGCTCGGGCTCGATTACGGCGAATACCTCGAGTCCATCTACCGCAACTACGACGCGGTCGTGCTCAGCCCCAAGCACGCCGCATCGATCGGCCTCGATCCGGCCGAGGACGCGCTCGCCATCGAACCCGGCCGGGACAACCCCTACACCCACGTACTCGTCGCGCCGTCCCGGCTGGCCGGCGATCAACGGGTTCTCGAACTGACGCACGCCCTGGAAACCCCCGAGCTGGCGCAGTTCCTGGAGACGAAGTACCACGGCACGAATATTCCCGCGACCGCGGGAACCAGCAGATGACCCCCGCTTCGGCCGCGCCTGTCGGCCGATATCCATCGAACGATTTCAGAAGGACGACCATGGTCGACAGCGACTCCCGCGGACAACGAGCACCCGCGCGGAAGCATTTCCCCCGGCGGTCGGTTGCCGTTGCTCTCGCGTCGGTTCTCGCGGCCGTGGCTTTCGCGGCCCCCGCCGCCGCCCATGTCCGCTCCGACGGCACACCGGTCACGCAGGGCGGCTACGGAATCGTGCGTTTGATCGTGCCCGGCGAGTCGGAGCGCGCCGCGACGGTCGCCCTCACCGTGACGATTCCGGAGGGTGTCGACCTGAAATCCGCGAGGACACTGCCTATTCCGGGCTGGACCGCGACAGTCGAACGCCAGAAGGTGGGCAGTGCCGAGCGAGTGTCGCGGATCGTGTGGACCGCGACCGACCCGGCGAACGGGTTCGGCAACACCGAATACCGGGAGTTCTCCTTCTCCGGTGGCCCGTGGCCCAAGGGCAAGGATTCGGTGGCGCTGCCATCGGATCAGCGCTACAGCGACGGCTCGGTGGTGTCGTGGAACGAGGTGGCGGTCGACAAGGCCAGCGAGCCCGAGCATCCGGCCCCGATCGTGACGCTGAACGCGGCGGCCGATGGACACGGCCACGACGGCGGGCACGGCGAGTCCGCCACGGCGGCCGGGGCGAGTCATCACGACGACACGGCGGCCCCCGGCGCGAACGAGTCGTCGGATGGGCTGTGGCATTCGATTTCGGTGATCGGCCTCCTTCTCGCTCTCGCCGCCTCGGTCGCGGTCGCGTGGGTGTTGCGGCGGGACCGTGTCACGGGTTCGTAGCGTCCTGCCGTGGTTGTTCGTATTCCTCGTCGTCACAGCGAGTTCGATGTGGGCGGCCGGTGCCGCGTCGGCGCATGCCGGGCTCGAATCGACGTCCCCCGCCAATGGCACCCATACCGACAAGTCGCCCGGTGAACTCCTGCTACGACTCAACGAGCCGGTCACCCTGGTCGAGGGTTCGGCGCAGCTGATCGACAGCGGCGGAGAGAGATGCGGTCTCGCGGACGTGCGGCTCGACGACGGCCAGCGCAGTGTCGTCCTGGTTCCGGCCGATGTCGTGCCGGACGGGGCCTACCTGGCCACCGCGCGCGTCGTTTCGGCGGATACCCACGTGGTCTCGCTCTCGATCCAGTTCACCGTGGGATCGGTCACCGAACAGGGGCAGTTCTCCGACGACACCGCCGCCGGGTTCGAGCAGTATCTGAACTATCCGAGCAAGGGGATCAGCTATCTCGGACTGGTCATGTCGGCGGGGCTGTTCGCCTCGGCGCGGTGGGTATGGCCGACGGCGACGGGTCTGCGCCGATTCCGGGTGACCTATCGCGTCGGCGCCGGATTAGCGATCGTCGGCCTCCTATCCCGTTTCGCGGTACTCGCGGCACAGCAGTCCGGCGGACTCTCGCAGGTGTCGGCGTCGAGCGCGCGGACCCTGCTCGCCACACCGCACGGGCTCGCGACGGCCGTCGCGGTGACACTCTCGGCCGCCGCCCTCGCACCGCCGGGCCGTCGGCACACGCCGCTTCTGGTGGCGCAAGCGATCGCGGCGGTACTCGCGGTATCGCTGGGGGGCCACGGCGGCTCCGTGCAGGGTTGGCCGTGGTCGTTCCTCGGCACGGTGATTCACGTGTACGGGATCACCGTCTGGCTGGGCGGTGTCGCCGTGATCGTCCTGGTGCACCGCGGCGTGCCCGAGCTTCGACGATGGCACGCGGTCGCCGTCGCGCACGTGGCTGTCGCGGTCGCCGGCGGACTGCTGCTGACCTTCCTTCAGGTGCGGCCCCTGGCCGCGCTCCTCGAGACGACATACGGTCTCGTCCTGGTCGGCAAGGTCCTCGGCGCGACGGTCGTCGCCGGGCTCGGATACGGCGCCTACCGACGCTCGCGTCGCGTCGGCGCGGACACCGGGGCGCCGCGCCTCGTCGCCCTGGAGACCGGGCTGGCGGTCGCCGTGCTGGCGGCGACCTCGGTACTGACGACGTTACCCCCGGCCAAGGACACCTACACCACCGACCTCGCGACCACGCTCGACTTCGGATCCGCCGAAATCCTGCACGTCGATATCGATTCCGTTCGCCGCGGCCCGCAGCGGCTCACCATCGAGCATCCGAGGGCGAACACCACCGCACGCCGGGGCGACTCGCCCGCCGTCAGCGTCGACCTGTCGTCCGCGTCCGCCAATGTCGCCCGCCTGCCGGTCAGATTGACCGATGCCGTCGAGGACAACGGAACCCTGGTGTGGCGCAGCGACCAACTCATCGTCCCCGCCCCGGGCGAATGGAAAGTCACCGTCCGATTCGACGGTGGACACGGCCCGAAGTTGGCGTCGTTCTACTACCGGGCGTTGTAGGCCGAAAACTCGCGTCCGGCTCGCAGGGCAGCCGCATCTCCCCTGCGGCATCGGCGCGAATCGGACGAAAGTCGCTGCGGTAGCAACGATTCGGGCATATAGGACCCGGTCGGGGTCGATCCGGGAATCCGTTGCGCGCATGCGAGACTCATCGCGATGCTCACCTACTTCCAAGCGACTGTCATCGGTGCGGTGCAGGGTGTCACCGAACTGTTTCCCATCTCCAGTCTCGGACATTCGGTACTGGTCGCGGCGTGGCTCGGCGGTGATTGGCAGGAGTTGGTCACCGAGGGCGAGTCGACCACGCGCACACCGTATCTGGCGTTCGTGGTGGCATTGCACGTGGGAACGGCGGTGGCGCTGCTCGGACACTACCGGCGGGATTGGCTCGCCATCGTGACCGGTCTGGTCACCACGATACGAACCGGGCGGCTCGACACCGTGTCGCAACGGCTGGCGATATTGATCCTCATCGCCACCGTTCCCGTCGCCGTACTCGGTCCGCTACTGCAACATCCGCTGCACGCGCTCTTCGCCGCACCGGTATGCGCCGCGACCTTCCTGGTGTGCAACGGTGTCGTGCTCGTCATCGGCGAGGCCCTGCGCCGACGTAACGAACCGTCGCTGGCCGAATACGGGCGACGGTTCGCCCGGCGGCAGAACCACGCCGGTGCCCGCACGGCGACAGCGCCACCGCGACGCCAGGCCGACCGGCCTTTGGCCGCCCTCGGATTCGGCGACGCCTTCGGCATCGGCGCGGCACAGGTCGGCGCGCTGCTGACCGGGTTCAGCCGCGCGGGCCTGACCATGGTCGGCGGTCTGTGGCGCGGTCTCGAACACGAACACGCGGCCAAATTCGCCTTTCTGCTGGCGACCCCCGCGATCCTGGGCGCGGGCGTATTGCAGATTCCGGAACTGATCGGCCCCGAGACCGCGGGTATCCGGGGGCCGGTGCTGGTCGGGGCCGTCGTCTCCGGACTGTCCTCGTGGCTGGCCGTGCGGTTCCTGGAGCGATACTTCCAGACCCGCACGCTGCTGCCCTTCGCCGCGTACTGCGTGGTCGTCGGGGCCTTCTCGATCATCCGATTCGCTTGATACATCGGCTTTCACGCCCGCACGGCAGCACGGACCGGGCCGACGCCGGTCAGGGTGCGGCGGGCAGGCCGAGATGGTCGCGCAGCGTCGAGGTGGTGTATTCGGTGCGGAAAATACCGCGCCGTTGCAGTTCGGGGACGACGAGATCGACGAACGCTTCGAGCGGGTACTCGGAGTAGGGAGGGAACACTTTGACACCGTCGATCTCGCGGTCTTCGAATCGCTGCTCGATCCAGTCGGCGACCTCGCGACCGCCGCCGACGACCGGCGCCTGGTTCCCGGGGAAATTCGCGATGTAGTTGAACAGGTCGCGGAAGGTGACCGCTTCGTCGCCGCCGTAGGCCTCCAGCGCCAGTTCGACGGCCCACAGCTTGTTGCCGGTATAGCGATCGATGGTCCAGGTGTTGCCCGCGGCGGCCAGGTCATCGGCGCCGGTGAGGGTCGGGCGCAGCGCCGAGGGGTCGATGACGTCGAGCACCCGCTCGGTGGGTTTTACCGAGGACAGATCGATGCCGACGAAATCGGAGACGGCGTGGGGCAGGTATTCGTCGGTCGTGAATCGTTGGATCTCACGGTATTTGGCGCGCGCTTCCCGGGTGGTGTCGGCGACGAAGAAGGTGAAGCCGGGCAGGATGAACTGGTGTTCGGGGTCACGGCCGTGAGCGGCCAAGCGGCCCTTGATGTCGTCGTAGTATCGACGGTTCCATTCCGGGCCGCGATACGGACTGAACCGGATGTCGGCGTATCTGGCGCCGTATTCGAAGGAGCGCTCGGAGGTCCCCGCGTGGATCAACGGAATACGGCCCTGCGGCGGTGGCGGCACGTTCAGCGGTCCTCGTACCGAGAAGAATTTGCCTTCGTGGTCGATCCGGTGGCCCTTGGCCGGGTCGAGGAAGCGGCCCGTCGCGCGGTCGTCGAGTAACCAGTCGGGCTCCCAGCTGCCGAGCAGGGCGTAGACGACGTCGGTGAATTCGTCGGCCCAGTCGTACTTGTCCTCGGTATCCGGATGGGCCGAGCGACTGAAATTGGCCGCGGCCTCGTGGGATCCGGCGACCCCGGTGATGACGTTGAGTCCCGCCCTGCCATGGGTGAGGTGATCGAGGGAGGCGATGGCGCGCGCGGTGTTGTACGGATCGGAGTAGGTGGCGTTGATCGTCACCACCACGCCGATGCGCTCGGTGATCGCGGCCGCGTATCCGGCGAGCGTGTAACCCTCGATCTTGAAGGTCTCGTTGCCGTTGGCCCTGGTGGAGTGCGGGTCGCTCTTGACCGAGTTGCCGATGAAGAAGTAGTCGAACAGTCCGCGTTCGGCGGTGCGGATGGATTTCGCCAGCAGCGCCGCGTCGGTGGTGCCGCTGTTGACCGCCTCGGGCAGTCGCCACGCGGTGCGGTGGTGGCCCGTGGGCCAGATCGAATAGCCGATCTTGAGTTGTCGGCGTTCGGAGGTGGTCATGGATGGATCTCCTTCACGGGGAGGACGGATGTGCGGCGCTGCCGCAGGTCGGCGACGGCCACGAGCAGCGCGAGGACCATGAACGAGCCGACCACCGCGATGCCACCGAGGAACGCGGAGCGAACGCCGCCCGAACCGTCGCCTTCGGGCAACAGCGCGAAATACACCGCGCCGCAGGCCGCTACGCCCACCGAGTTCCCGACGCGCTGGCCGAGTTGGGTCAGGGCGCTGGCCGTGCCGCCGAGTTCGGGGGCGACCCGTTCGAGGCTCAGTGCCTGATTCGGCGACACCACCAATCCGGCGCCCGCGCCCGCGATCAATTGCGTCACCGGGACCAGGAATGCGATGAGGTGTATCGGCGCAACGGCCCCGATACAGGCGGTGGCGCCGAGACCGAGCAGGGTGACCGCGATTCCGAGGACGACCACGCCGCGCCCGCGCAGAGGTACGTTGCGGGCGCCGAACCACGAGGTGAATCCGGCCGCGATGGCGAAGGTGACATTGGCCAGTCCCGAAGCCAGCGGCGACAGTCCGACACCGTCCTGAAGGAACAGGGTGATGACGAGGACGACACCGAGATTGGCGGCGAACCAGCAGGCCGCGATCGCTATTCCGTTGTGGTAGGTCGATTCCCGGATCAGGCGTGGTTCGATCAGCGGTGGGCGTGCACGCGAGGCCGCCGCTCGTTCCCAGTACACGAAGGCCGTCGTGAGGATCAGCGCCGGGATCAGCGCGAGCCAACGCGCGGCGGGGTCGTCGTCACCGCCGGTGGTGATGACGAACGGATACAGCGTGCACACCAGGGCGAGCGCGAACAGCAGCAGTCCGATCGGATCGATGCCGCGCCTTTGCGTCACCGTCGCCGCGGCTCCCCGCGGGGCGAAGCGCAGGACAGCGAACAGCGCGACGAGTCCGAGCGGGATATTCATCCAGAACACCGCTCGCCAACTGTCGGAGCCGTGCCACAGCGCCATGAGCGCACCGCCCAGGACCGGCCCGAGCGCGATCGAGGCGTTGACGGTCGCGCCGTAGAGTCCGAAGCCGCGGCCGCGATCGGCACCGGCGAGGGTGGCGTGCATGGTGCCCAGGACCTGCGGCATCAGCATTCCCGCCGCGACGCCCTGTACGGCGCGCGCGATGACCAGCATCCGCACGTCGACCGCGAGCGCGCACCCGACACCGGCCGCGAGGTAGATCACCAGGGCCACGATCATCAGGAGTTTGCGACTGCGGATATCACCGAGTCGTCCGGCCGGGACCAGGGTCAGGGCGTAGGTGACGATGTAGGCGCCGACGACCAGTTGCATGCCGGTGGCGTCGGCGTGCAGATCGCGCCCGATCGACGGTAGCGCCACATTCACCTTGGACAGGTCCAGGATGGTGAGTCCGGCCAGCGCCGCGCACAGGACGATAATGTCCCAGCGCGGCGCGGCCTTCGCGACGGACGGGTCGGCCGACAGGTTGCTTCCGGTGAGGGTCACGAGGCCGAGGGCAGGACGTGTCCGCTCAGGGCGACGCCGCCGGGTACCTGGTCGGGAGCGACCGCCGCGCCCTTGTCGATCCATTCCTGGGTGGCGACGAGGTCGACGGGAGCATCGATGTAGCGGGCGATCGTGGCGAAGGCGAGATTGTCGAGCTTCTTCTGATCACCGCCCGCGGTGGCGCGGTAGTCGATCTTGTTGTACTGCGCGGAGAGATCGCTGCGTTCATCGACGCTCGCGGCGTTGTACCAGGCCGCGAAGGCGCGGTAGCCGTCGGCGAAGCGTTGTGCGGCATCGGCATTGCGCTCGCCCCACTTCTTCGAGGTCCACCAGCCCGCCTGCATCGCCTTGGGATTCTGGAAAGCGGAGGTGTCCGGGTTGCCGACCGTCCGGAAACGGTGCCCGACACCGTCGTTGAGATAGGCGACCTGGTAACCGAGGGTCTGGATGGCGTCGACCGCCCCGTTGGCCAACGCCTCGGGCAGCGCGTTGCTCTGACGGATGACGTTGAATTTCACCGAAGCCGGGTCGATGCGGTTCTGTTCGAAGAAGCCGTTGGCGAACACCCGGAAGAAGGGCACACCGCCGATCCCGAGGCTCTTGCCGACCAGGTCTCGTGGTTCCCGGATGTCACTGTCGGCGCGAACCAGATAGCTGACCGCCGGACTGGTGTGGTTGGCGCCCGCGACGAGTTCGATATCGAAGCCGTTGCTGATGGCGTTGACCGCGGCGAAGGTGTCCGCGTAGGCGATATCGGCGCTGCCGCCCTGCACCGCGGCGATCGTCTCGGTGCCGGTGGCCAGCGTGCTGATCTGCACGGTGAGGTTCTGGGCCTGGAAGTAGTTCTTCGCCGCGGCGATCTCGGCACTGGTGGTGCCGGTGGTGACCGCGACGCGGATGTTGTCGCCGGAAGAACCGCTCTCGTCCGAGGAGCAGGAGGTCAGTGCCGCGGCCAGCAGTCCGGCCAGCGCGACGGTGACGACGCGACGCGCGCCTTTCGTGATTCTCATAGTGTGTCTGCTCCAACTGCGGTGTCGTGGATATCGAAGGAGGGAATACGGGTTTCGTCGGAGGCCAACGCGGCCCGGACGAGCGGGACCACCTCGGTGGCCAGGAGTTCGATGGTGCGCACCTGCGTGTCGTGCGGGACAGCGCGCCAATCGATTTGGAATATGTGCCGGTCGTGGCCGAGTACTCGGTACTGGTGGACGATCTTCGCCGCCACCTGTTCCGGATCGCCCGCGAAGATCCCGCTGCCGGGATCGGCGAGCAACTCGTCGTACCGAGCGCGGGTCGGTGCCGGTTTGCCGCGGTTGGCGCGCATGCCTGCGATGTAGTCGCGGTAGTGGGGGAAGAATTCGTCACGGGCGCGGCGGCTGTCGTCGTCGATGATGCCGTGCCCGCCGATGGCGACCCGCAGTCGCGAGGCGGGCCATCCGTGTTCGAGTCCGTCCGCTCGATACCGCGCGACCAACGGTCGCAATGCCGTGAGATCGCCTCCGGTGGCGGCGGTTTGGACCGAGAGCCCGAGCCGGGCCGCGCGGTGGAACGACTCCGAGGACGGTCCGGTTGCCTGCCAGATGCTCAGATGGCCTTCGGTCGCGCGCGGCCATACCTCGGCGTCGTCGATCGGTGGGCGACTGGAACCGGTGAAGGTGATCCGCTCGCGCGCGTCGATGGCGGTGAGCAGTGCCAGTTTCTCGGCGAACACCGCGGCCTTGTCCTCGAGCGTGCCGCCGAACAGCGCGAACGGTTCGACGAAGACTCCGCTGCCGACGCCGAGTTCGGCGCGGCCACCCGAGATCAGATCGAGTGTGGCGAACTGCTCGTACAGGCGCACCGGATCTTCGGTGGTCAGGACCGTGGTCGCGGTGCCGAGGTGGATACGCTCGGTGGTCGAGGCCGCCGCGGCGAGCACCGTCGAACAGGCGCTGATCGAGAAATCCGAGCGATGATGTTCTCCGACACCGAAATAGTCGAGTCCGAGCCGATCCGCGAGGCGAATTCGTTCGAGGACGTGCGCGAGATTCTCGCCCGGTGCTTGCCGCACACCGGTCACCGGGTGCGGGTAGGTGTCACCGAAGCTGAATATCCCGAATTCCAGCTGTGGTGGGCGGGATTCGGTCATGGCGATCAATCTCCGATCGTGTCGGTACGGCGCCAGCGCGTGAATCGACGCTCGAGACGCAGGAAAATGGTGTTGAAGACGTATCCGACGGCGGCTACCGTCACCACGCCCGCGAGGAGTTCGGTCACATTGAGCGACTGCTGCGCTTCGAGAATGAAATAGCCGATGCCGCCGTTACCCGCGAGCATGCCCACCACGACCGCCATCAACAGAGCCGATCCGAGCGCTTGGCGCATGCCGACGAGAATGTAGGGAATCGACGCGGGCAGCGCTATCTCCCATTGGGTCTGCACCCAGTTCAGGTGGAAGGTCTGGGCGGTTTCCCGCAGGGTGGGCGACACACTCTGCGCGCCCGCGTAGGCGGTCATGAGGAGCGGGAATACCGCGGACAGCAGGAAGACGGTGATCTTCATCGGGTCGCCGAGACCGAGGAACAGGATCAGAATCGGGATCACCGCCGACGTCGGGTGCAGTCGGGCGATTTCGACCGTCGGTTCCAACAGCGCCCAGATGACGCGTACGCGGCCCATGAGGAATCCGACCCCGATACCCACCGGAACCGCGATCGCGAATCCGATTCCCATCGTGCGCAGGGTGTCCAGCAGAGCCGTCAGCAATTCGCCGCCGGACAGACCCGACACCACCGCGGAGCCGATACGCGACGGTGAGGAGATCGATGGGTTGTATCGGACCTGCGACGACAGCTGCCAGGCGACGACGACCGCGACGAGCGCCAGCCAACCGAATACGCGGCTGCGAAAGAATCGCCTGCCGAGTGTGCGCGCGTTTCGTTTCATCGTGCCGCCGCGAATCCGGCGCGCGGGTGCGCTCTCGGACGCTGGGGCCGCGACCTCTCGTTCACCGATCACCGAGGCGCTCATGCCAGTACCGCTTCCATGACCTCGCGGCGCAGCGACAGATAGCGCGCGGATTCCCGGGTGTCCACCTGATCGCGTGGCCGCTCGAGGGCGACGTCGACATCGGCCACGATCCCCGTTCCCGCCGGGCCGAGTACGAGAACTCGGTCCGACAGGTACAGGGCCTCGTCGATGTCGTGGGTGACGAAAAGAACGGTCAGGCCGTGCTGTTCCCACAGACGGAGGACGAGGTCCTGGAGATTGGCGCGGCTCAACGCGTCGACCGCGCTGAACGGCTCGTCGAGCAGCAGCACCGTCGGCGACGAGGCCAGCGCGCGAGCGATCGCCACCCGCTGTTGCATGCCACCGGACAGTTCACTCGGATATCGGGCGGCGACCCCGTGCAGTCCCACCTCCGCGAGGTAGTGCTCGATCGCCGCACGGCGGGCCCGTTTCGACTTCGGTGGCGGTGACAACGAGTGACGCAGACCGAATTCCACGTTGTCCCCTACCGTTTTCCACGGCAGCAGCGATTCGCCGTAGTTCTGGAAGACGTAGCGGACCGTCTTGTCGGGGCCTCGGATGACACCACCCGCGACGTGGACGGCGCCGCCGGAGGGCGCGGTGAGACCGGCGATCATCCGCAACAGCGTCGATTTGCCGCAGCCCGACCTCCCGACGAAGGAGACGAATTCCCCGGCCCTGATGTCGAGCGAGACCGGAGCGATCCCGAGCACCTGATCGCCGTCGAGGGACTCGTAATTCTTGCGAACCTCCGACAGGGTGATGCCGGGCGATTGCTCGGCCTGGCCGGTGAGCAGAGTCGACACGTTCGTTCCTTCTGATTCGGGCGAGACACTGGCTCGCGGAGAATGGCGCCGGATTTCCACACCGTCGCGCCCGAGAAAAGTGTTGGAATGCAAGAGAATTGGAGAAAATATCCTATAGGATCATGCCGTGGCGGAGGCGCCGCGTATCACGACGCGCATTCGGGTTCGGAGATCGCGCCGAGATCTTGCAGGGTCCGTTCACGAATCGCCTGGATATGACATCTCATCGCCGCTTCCGCACGATCGGGATCGGCGCCGCGCAGCGCGTCCAGGATCAGGCCGTGCTCGTGGAAGACCTCGACGTGATCGGAACGCCCCGCGACGCCCATCAATTGGAATCGGCGAGAATGTCCGGTGATCGTGCCGTGCGCGTTGGACAGGAACCGGTTTCCGGATTGGGTGGCGATCAGATTGTGGAAATCCTCGCTCTGCTCGAGTACTTCGTTCGAGGATTGCGACAACTCCCCCGCGATTCGTGCCTCCAGGCTGCGCACCGACCGATCGAGTTCATCCAGGAACGATGCCGTGGTCCGGCCCGCGGCCAACCGCGCCAGGGTCGGTTCGACAGCCAGACGGGCGTCGAGGATCTCGCTCATCTGCTCGTCCGAAACCAGTTCGGCCGCCCGGTATCCCATATGCGCGACCCGAACGACCAAACCCGTCGCGGCCAAACGCGCGAGCGCCTCCCGGATCGGCGTTTGCGACACTTCCAATTCTCGCGCCAACGCGTCGATGTTCAAGCTCGAACCGGGCGCGATATCGCCGGAGAACAGACGTGACGTGAGAATCTCGTGTACGCCGTCGACCAGCGAGTGCCGCAGTGGTTTCACGTCTCATCCCGATTCGCTGTCGAATATCCTATAGGGTTCGGCCTCCGGATCTCCCCCGCGTAGGGATGCGACCTCGAGCCCGCGTCACTTGCTGTGTGATAGCCAAGACTGCCGGAGTTCGGTCGACAGGACAACGATTCGGATCGCGCTGAGAATAATCCCGCCGCAGGCGATCTCGGTCGCCCGCGGCGGGGAGGTGTTCGGGTCTCGGGACAGGTGACGCGCTCGACTACGTCCACGATCCCGGCGCCGAGTCGGCGCGGGAATTCACGTCACCGGAACCCCGAATTCAGGGCTGGATCACGTATTTCCCGCGTACGCCACCCTTCGCGACCGCGCGGTGGGCCTCGGCGGCCTGTTCGAGCGGGACGACGGCGTGCACGCGCGCCGTCAATCGGCCGCTCGCGGTATCGGCCAGCAGCCGCGCGAGCCGGGTACCGTCGGGCTGGACGGATACCGCACCGACGGTGACGCCGCGTTCGGCCTTCGGTTCCGCGCCGGGTCGTACGCCGACGAACACGCCGTTGTCGCGAACGAGGGCCAGGCCGCGTTCCTGGAGGGCGGCGGCGTCGACGACCGCGTCCCACGCGCGCGCGTCGGTCCGCGTGGTGAAATCCGCGCCGAGATCGCGGACGAACCGCTCGTCATCGGTGCGGGCGAGTCCGGTCACCAGCCAGCCGCGTTCCCGCGCGAACGTGACCGCGTAGGCGCCGACCGTGCCCGCCGCGCCGGTCACGAGCAGAGTTCTGCCCGCGCCGTCGCCGAGCAGGTCGACCGCTTGGGCGGCGGCCAGGCCGTTCATCGGGACCGTAGCCGCTGTGGTCAGGTCGAGCCCGTCCGGGACGAGGGCGATATCGGTGGCCGCCACGATCAGTTGCTCCGCGTAGGTGCCGTAATCGCGATCGAAGCCGGTGACGAGGCCCGCCACGCGAGCACCGGCCGGTACGTCGACATCGGGGCCGACGGCGGTGACGGTTCCGGCGAAATCCCACCCGATGCCGGTGTGGTCGGGTTGGTCGACGAATCCGAGTTCGTGGAACATCCCGTCCGCCAGCGCCAGGTCGACGGGGTTGACCGACGCCGCGGCAATCTCGACGCGAACCTCACCCGGCCCGGGATCGACCACGGGAACCTCGATGATCTCGATGGAATCCGGGCCGGCCGGGGTACGGATGACCGCTGTGCGGAAAGTGCTGGACATATTCGCCTCCTGTGGACATTTCGGTCGTACTACTCCACGATGGATGGGTAACTCTCCAATGGGAAGTACGCACTCCGAAGTGCGTAAGCCACCGCGCGGTGACAAGGAGGACCGATGCCGACCAAGACCGTGGCCCAGCAGCGAGCCGAGGCGAAAATGGATTACGACGCCTTCCTGGCGCGTTGCCCGAGCCGTCAACTCCTGGACCGGATCTCCGACAAATGGGTCGCTCTCGTGCTAGCGGCGCTGGGCAGCGACGGTCCGCATCCGGACTCGACCTGTGCCGGTGAGCCGAGGGTCATGCGTTATTCGGAATTGGGAGCCCGCCTCGCCGGCGTCAGCCAGAAGATGCTCACCCAGACGTTGCGCGCCCTCGAACGCGACGGCCTGCTCACCCGCACCGTCACACCGACGGTGCCCGTCACGGTCACCTACGAACTCACCGATCTCGGACTCTCCCTGCACCACGTCGTCCGCGGTATCAAGGTCTGGGCCGAGGCGCACATGGACGACGTGCTCGCCAACCGCGAGGCCTACGACAGCCGCGACGCCTGACGGTCGCGATGACCATCGACCCCCGGATTCGGGAAGAAGTCCCATATCGGTAGCGCACCCGTGGGACGACACTCGACGGTATGACCGACAGCAGAGATACCTCAGTTCTGTCTACGCCGGACGAATCGACACCGTCCGTGCCGGACCATTCGACGGTGTCGGCGGCGTTGAGACTCGCGAGCCGAGCTCCGTCGGTCCACAACACCCAGCCGTGGCGGTGGGTGTACGACGGCACACGGCTGCATCTGTATCGCGATACCGACCGGCAGCTGACGACGACGGATCCGCGCGGTAGACAGCAGGTGATCAGCTGTGGCGCGATGCTGCACCACGCGCGCACGGCGCTGGCCGCCGAGGGCTGGCACACCGACACGGTGCGGCTGCCCGATCCGGTACGTCCCGATCTGCTCGCGACCATCACCTTCCGCCGGTGGCCCGACCCGCCGGACGGGGTCACCGAGCGCGCCGGTGTCATCGAACGCCGCCGGACCGACCGTCTACCGCTGCGAGCGCCGGAGGGTCTGTCCGAACTGCTGCACGCGGCGCGCATGCTCGTGCACCCCCACGATCTCGAACTCGACGTCCTCGACGAATCCGCGCGTCCCCGCGTCGCCGCCGCCTCGGATCAGGCCACGGCGCTGCGTCGATACGATATGGAGTACCAGACCGAATTACACTGGTGGTCAGGCCATTCCAGTACGCCGGAAGGCGTCCCCTCGGACGCGCTCGCCTCGGCCGCGGAATCCGCCCGGGTCGACGTCGGACGGAGCTTCCCGCCCGGGTCGCCCTCCGCGCGACGCGGTGATCTCGATGACCACGCCCGGTTGCTCGTCCTCAGTACCGCCGCCGATTCGACCGCCGAATGGCTGCACACCGGCGAGGCGCTGTCGGTGCTGTTGCTCGAGTGCACCGCGGCCGGATTCGCCACCTGCGCGCTCACCCATATCACCGAATTACCCTCCGGCCGAGGAACATTGGCCGGGCTACTGCCGAAATCCGGTGTTCCGCAGGTCGTCGTCAGGGTCGGCACCGCCCCGGACGGCGGGGAGGCGATCGCACCCACGCCGCGCAGGCCGCTCGCCGAATTCCTCACCGTCCGGCGGTGAGCTACTCCCCCGCCGCGCCGTCGGATCCGGCGACCCGGCCCGCCGGCGCGGGAGCGACCAGCGTCAGATCGCCGTCGTAGCGCCGGTACAGCAGCCTGCCCCTCGCGTCGCCCGGGTCGGTGAAGAAGACGAAGGGCAGACCGTCGCGGCACAACCGCTCCGCGGCCTCGGAATCGGTGAGCACGGGGGCGGGATCCGGATTCATGGTCAGCGGCAGCGCGTTCGGAGTCCGTGGCGGATCGACGCGAAACTGTCGGGCCAGGTGCACGCCGATCGGCCCCGCGCGGTAGACGGTGGCGTCCTCGCCGGTCTCGCCGTCGATGTAGAGGTGTGCGTCGTAGTCCATCGCGTCCAGCACACCGACGGCAGCCGTGAGGCCGCCCCTGCGTAGCTCGCAGAATTTGCGGCGGGTGATCGGTCGCGGTCCGGTCACCGACGCCAGTGTCGGGCGCGCCGGATCGGGCCAGAGACGTGGCGTCTCGCCGGTGGACATCCGCGCGATCTGTCGATCCAGTCGCTCGGCGACGAACGGGGCGATGAACCCCGGGGGACCGTCGACCTGAACGCGAATCGGATGTTCGGCGAATCGGGTGTTCACCTGGGCCAGCACCGGAACCTCCGCGCCCGGCGCGACGGTGAGCCGCACCCGGGCGCTCGCCTCGATACGGTGATATCGCAGCACCCGATCGACCGATCGCACCGTGCGCTCGGCCTCCCGATCCCCGACATCGCCGCGGGTGCTCAACTCACACGACATACCGTCCCGATCGACCGCGTTTCGGACAGTTCCACCGACGACAACCCCGCTTCCTGCTAGTGAGATGAGACCGACCCACGCCACCACGTGCGGCCTGCCGGCAACAGGGTCCAAGGTCCCCGAAACCGGCGCGCGACCTCGTTGCACCCGATGAATCCCCCCGGGCCGCGACACCGCCGGGCGGATGTCGCAAACCGGACCGCTCGGCCGCGCCGTCCCGCGGGTATCCCGCACGACGAGGTAACCGAATCGGTCGCCGCCGCCGCGGTCTGCGGCGGGAGGAGCACCGACCGTCAACCGGTCGAGATCACCATCGACTCCGCACTGGTCGGTACCGCTGCCCTGAATCGGCGGGCCGGGCGGTCACCTGACCGTCTCGAACGGAGCCAGCACCTCGGTCGGTGCCCGGCGCGGTGTCTGCGGGAGCGGCGGTGCACCCGAGGGCGCCCAGCCGACCCGCAGGATCGCCTGGGGGTCGCCCGATCCGCCGAGTACTCCTGTGCGCACCAGATCCCGCGATCGCGGGATTTCCAGCGGTTCGGTGAGCGTGCAGCTCGCCAGGCCGATATTGGTCGCTGTCAGCAGAACCGCGCTCAACGCCTCTCCTGCACGTAGCCGGGACACCCGATCGTCACCGGCCGTGGCGAGTACCAACAGCTGGGAGGCATCCGGTTCGGACGCCGGATCGTGGAGCCGCGCGCCGGCGAAGTGCCGGGCGGGCAGGTCGTCTTGCGAGCGCGGTATCGGAGCGTTGCGGGCGGGCACACCGTCCGGACTGCTGTGCCTGCCGCTCCAGATCGTCAACTCGTACAGGTAGTCCGGATCCTGCTCGTGCTCGGCGACGGCCGCCCGGGCGGTGTCGAGCAGGCGCTCGCGCTCGAGATCGGCGACCGGGCGCAGGGTCGCCCCGAGTTTGTTCGCGCGTTCGACCAGCAGTCCGAGGTATCCGGGCGGGATCGGTTCCGGGGCGTAGTGCCGCCGGTCTGTGCGGCGCGTCGTGATCGCCGAGCACAGGGCGATATCGTGCGGCGTCGCCCGATGCGGTACCAACTCGACGGCCGCCAGATGGTTCGGGTCGGCCGGATTCGGCAGGCGGCGCACCACCGCCGACCATCCCGAGGCGGCCGAGGCGATCGCGAAATGATGCAGGGCCGCACCACAACTCAGCAGCATCTCGCGCTGATCCGGGTCGGTGGCGGGCAGTGCCCGGGTCGGGTCGAGCCACAGATGGACCGAGCGGTCACCGATGCCCCACCGCCAGGGTTGTGTGTTGTGCACCGACGGCGCCCGCACGGCGAGCGCGATGGCCGCCTCGATGGTCGCGTGGTCGGGCATTCCGTGTTCCATGTCGCCGTCCTCTGTTCGATGTCGTCTCACGGTCGCACCGTGGACATCGGGGAGGTAAGGGCACGATGGCCCTCGCGGCAGGGACTTCGGTGAGCTGTCGGCCGCCCAACCCCGTAGCCGTTGGGGCCGCAACGGCTACGGGGTTGGGCGGTACCGCTCAGCCGACGGTGATCGGCAGGGTTTCCCAGCCGCGCACCGTCGAGGTCGACGACAGCGCGATCCGGTCCCAGTCGACATCCCAGCTCGGGAAGCGGGCGAGGAATTCCTCCAGCGCCACTTTGGCTTCCAGCCGGGCCAAGGCCGCGCCGAGGCAGAAATGGGTGCCGAAACCGAAGGTGCGCAGGTTGTTCATCTTGCGATGGATGTCGAACCGGTCGGGGTCCGACCAGCGGTCCGCGTCGCGGTTCGACGAGGCGATCAGCAACATCATCGCGCTGCCCGCGGGCACGGTGGTGCCGTAGAGCTCGACGTCGGTGGTGACGTAGCGGGCGATCGCGTGCCCGGTCGGTTCGAAGCGCAGGGCCTCGTCGATCGCGTTCGGGATCAGTCGCGGGTCAGCGACGAGTTCGGCACGCTGGTCGGGGTGGCGGGCCAGCAGCGAACCAAGCCAGCCGAGCAACCTGGCCGTCGTCTCGTTACCCGCACCGGCGACGACCGAGACGTAGGTGAGGATCTCCTGTTTGGTCAGCGTGCGCGTCACGCCCTCGGTGTCGACGAATTCGGCGCGCAGCAGTTCTGTCATCAGATCGTCGGAGGGATGTTCGGCGCGCCAGTCGATGTACTGCGCGAAGTGATCCGCGTGCGGAATCGCCTTGTCCGACACCTGCATCTGCTGGCCGGGTTCGGTGCGCAGGTTCTCGTCGGCGCGATCGCGGACCGCCTGCTGATCCTCCTCCGGAATCCCCAGCAGCATCCCGATCACGCGCATCGGCACCTCGTTCGCGAATTCGGTCATGAGGTCGAAGTGATCGAGTCCGGCGAGCCGGTCCAGTGAGCGCGTACACATCTCGCGGATCTGCGGTTCCAGCGACAGCACCCGGCGCGGGGTGAACACACTGCGCAGCAACGCCCGGTGGATGTCGTGGGCGGGCGGATCCTCCATCAGCAGCGTGCCGGGCGGAATCTCGATGCCCGCCTTGATGATTTCCAGGATCGGACCACGCGAGGAGGAGAAGGTCTTCCAGTCCAGCAACGCGCGATCGATGTCCTCGTAGCGGCTCAGCGCGTAGAAGTCGTGCTTCTCGTTGTAGTACAGCGGGGCTTCCGCGCGTAACCGGGCATAGACGGGATAGGGGTCGCCCGCGATGTCGCGGTCGAAGGGATCCCAGTACACCGGCGCCGGGTCGGTCACCACGGTCGAGGGCTGTGCGTGTGTTTCGGTCATGCTGTCGGGCTTTCTCGTGACGTCGATGCGGGCTGTGGCTGTGGCTGTGGCGGAAAGGACGCGGTCATGGTCGCGCGCGGACGGTGTCGTAGCCGGCGGTGAGCCAGAACATGGTGCGGTCGATCGCCGGGACGATATCGGTGACCGCGATCTCTCCGGCCGCGAAACGGCCCATGAGCCCGTACACGAGGCTGGTGAGTATCGCGTCGAGATCGCGGATGAATCCGAGGTCGACGTCTTCCAGGGCGGCCATCGCGGCGGGGAAGACGGCCTCGATGCCGTGACTCATCAAGGTTTCCCCACTCGCCGAGGCGCGGGCCCGAAAGTAGGCGACCAGCAATCCGGGATGACGCTCCCACGGTTCGAAGATCGGTCGCAGTACCCGCATGAGCGCGGTGTGCAGCGATTCGCCGGAAACGGCGGAGTACTCGGCCAGTCCGGCGTAACAGTTGCGCGCCATCCACCAGTCCAGCGCCGCGAGGATGAGTTCGTCGCGGGTGCCGTACAGCTTGTAGATCTTGGTCAGCGATACCCGCGCGTGCCGGGCGACCTCGCGCACCTGGATCGCGTCGTAACCCTGGACCTCGAGCAGTTCGACGACGGTCTCGCGAATGCGGTACTCCCCCTGCCCGAGGGCCGACTCCATGACGACATCGTGGCCTTCGGCCAATGCGACCCGCCCCTTCCCGTCGTCGGTGGAGCCGACGCTCGCACTCACTGGTAATCAGATTACCACTAGTAGATAGGCATATTCGATGGTTTCGAGATCCCGATTCCCAAGGCGGCGGTGCGGGCGGCGCGGTCCTACCCGTCCCCCAGTCGCGCGTGCAGGTCGGGAAAGTCCGCGCGGAACCGATCGAGTGTCGCCTCGTCGAGTTCGACGTAGCGCAGGTCCACCGATTCCAGATGACGCAGTCCGAAGAACGACTCGGGCAGCGTCGTCAGGTCGTTGAACGCCAGGTCCAGCCTGCGCAGGCCCGGCATCCGGGCGAACGCGTCGTCGGGCAGTTCGGTGAGCCCGGGACGCCGCACCCGGCCGGCCGCGGACTTCTCGCCCCAGCGGTCGATCGCCAGGTGTTCCAAGGTGGTGATCGACCAGATGTCGTCGAGCAGTTCGCGGGGCGGTTCGGGCTGGAACGACCACGGGGTGCTGCCGTTGAGCCGGAGCACCTTCAGGCGCGGTAGCCGGTCCAGGCGCGGCAGACCCGGCAGGATCGCCGAGAGCGAGCCGCCCAGGTCGAGTTCCTCCAGTTCGGTCAGGGCGAGCAGTTCGTCGGGCACCGTGGTCAGCCATACGTGCGAGAGGTCGAGCCTGTGCAGGCCGGTCAGCCAGGTGACGGCCATCGGGAATTCGACCCGGCTCTGATAGTCCCCGGGCTGTAGCGACGACAGATCCAGTTCACGCAATCCGGTCAGCCTTCCGAGCCCTTCGGGAACCGGGCACGAAAGCCGCGCCGCCCGTAGCACTTCCAGCGTCGACAACTCGCCGATCTGCTCGGGCAGCGATTCGAAGGCGTTGCCGGAGATGTCGAGCACCCGCAGGGCGCGCAGGTCGCCGATGGCGTCGGGCAGACCGGTCAGCCCCGTCGATGCCAGATTCAATTCCTCCAGGTTCGCCAGCGCCGCCAGCGCACCGAGGCGTTCGACGGTAGTGGCGGCGGCGCCGAGGCTGTCGTTGCCCGCGAGGGACAGCACCCGAAGGTTCGAGTACTCCAGCAGCTCGACGGGCAGTTCACGCAACTTCCGGCCGGACAGGTCGAGTTCGGTCACCTCCCGCGCCCGCGGCAGCGATTCCCGCAGTTCGTCCAGCACCGCCAGATGACTCGGCCGCAGCCCCGCGGGCAGTACGGGACGACCGGCCCGCATCGCGGCGTGGATCAGGCGCTCTTCGGGCGTGCCGCCCTTTCCCCTCACTTCCGGCAGGGCGATGTCGAGCAGTTCGTCTTCCTCGAAGTCGACCGGACAGTTGACGCGATACGGGTCGGCGACCAACAGCGCCTCGGGCTGACCGGAGAAGGACATGTGGAAATAGGAGGTGCTGATGACGAATTCGGCTCGGACACGGCCTTTTACGGCGAGCACACCGCCGTTGTCGCCGTAGCTTCCGTGGATTCCACCCGTCAGGGTCAGATCGCCTCGCACCGCGACGTCGGGACAGCCGAAGAGGATCATGTTGCGGGCCCGCGCGTTCCCGGTGACGAGCAGGAAGTTGCCGCTGTCGTGATCCCACCAGTCGATATCGCCGGTGACCGTCAGATCACCGGCGACGATGACGTTGTAGGGCACCCAGTCGCCATCCGACTCCGGCCTGATCGACCCCTCGACACGCAGCCCGCTCTGGTAGAGGCGGATCTCCTGTTCGTCATCGAAATCCTGGAACGGGTGCTGGATGTGTGCCGAGACCGAGAAACGCTGTTCTGCTTCCTCGGCCGTGATGACGCGATAGTCCGTCAGCGACGTGGTGGGAGTCATCGGCGAATGGTAAACCGGTGAGCGACCCGGTCACGATTCGCCGAATATCAACCGACGCCGCGTATTCCACGCCTGCGATCGGCGCCGGTGGCATCCCCCGAGAACAGCGCGTCGAGGTTGTCCCAGTCGTAGTCGTCGGTGATCGCCCACACCGTGAACGCGTTCGCCGCACGAACCACCAGATCGTCGGGCACCTCGAGCCGCACCGGCGGCTGCGTCATCACCGATACCCGGCGGGGCAGCGCCGGGCGGTTCCCGGATTCACCGGATCCGTCACGCTTCGGGCAGGGAATGTGGCGCAAGGTCGACCTCGGTACGTGTGTGAGCCGTCCCCGATGACGACTGCTGTTCGGACAAACCGGCAACCCGGCCGACATCGTCCACGCACCAACCATTGTGCGCGTTACGGCCAGGACCGACGCCGACGATAAACCAATCGGCGGACCCACAGGGCTGCCCGCTTCGACGGCGAACCCGCTGCCTCCGTCCGCCGGTGACGAGCCAGCCGGGCGATCGCGCGGCACCGGGACGCCAGAAGTTCGCCGACGTGGGAGAACGCGATTTCCACATCCGGCGAACCACGCGATCACCGCCCGAACAACCACTCACCTCAGTGATCAAGATCTCATAATCGAATGTCCAATATGTGAAACATTTTCCCGTTCCAGAACGATGCGAAGCGCCCTTGCGACCCGATCCCCCACAGCGCCACCGGCGCTCGACGCGAGCGGTAGGGTGTGAGCCCATGACCGCGTGGACAGGGTGTGCGTCCGCACCCCGAATCGCGTGTCGGAAGCGGTATAAGGAGTCACCATGGCCATCGACAACGTGAGTCGCAGTGGTCTCACCCTCGCCGGAGAGCCCATGTCGGCCCCCCTGCAGGATGTTCGGGCGCTCTCGCGACGCATGGTCGGCCACTTCGTCGCCAACGTGGCACCGTGCGGAACGTTGCCCGGCGAGGCGATCGACGGTGACGTCACCACCATCACGCGCGTCTGTCTGCAATTGGCCGTCGACATGCTCGACGGCGACGACATCCCGGAGAAGACCGAGCAGCTCGAACACGCCGCAGCCGGATGGGCACGCGAGGGCGTACCGATCGACACCATCCTCCACGCGGTCCACGAGGGGTTCAAACTCGGTCTCGACCTCGTGGTCGGAAAAGCCACGACCACCGATTTCGGCGATCTCGTCGACGGGACGAAACTCGTCCTCGAAATCCTCGACACGATGACCACCGCCATCTCGGTCGCCTACGTGCGCGAACTGCGGTCGGTGGTCAGCGAACACCACACCGCGGTACACACCCTGACCTCCGCACTGCTCGGCGGTCACAGCACATCGACCATGGCCAGGGAATGCGGCATCGAGATCGCGGAATCGTATTCGGTACTGGCACTGTCGATTCCCGCCCACCCCGACGAGCACGATCCGAGGCTGGACGCGAAGGTGGTGGCACGGCGCAAGCTGCGGCGCGTGCAAGCGCGACTGGCGACCGCGTGCCGGGACCGGCCGCTGTCGCTGCTCAGCGTCGACGGCGGGACCGTGCTGATCCCGCGCACCGCGCTCTCCCACGAACAGCTCGCAGCGCTCGTCGGCGAACTGTCCGAGGCCGCGCGAGTGCCGATCACGGTCGCCGTGGTCGACACGGCGGTCCAGCGGATTCCGGAAGCCGCCGACCAGGCCCACGAATTGCTCGATATGGTGCAGCGATTGGGATGTGAGAACGGGTTGTACCGCTTCGACGATATGGCGCTGGAATACCAGCTCACCAGGCCGGGGCCCGGTCGTGAATATCTCGGCGCGCTGCTCGACCCGCTCGACCACCATCCCGAACTGCTCGAGACGCTGCGCCTGCACATCGGAAATAATCTGAATCGCCAGCGCACCGCGCGCGTCATGCACGTGCATACCAATACCGTCGACTACCGGCTGAAGAAAATCGGCAGTCTGATCGGAGTCGATCCCACCCAACCATCCGGTTTGTGGTACTTGCGGTCCGCATTGGTTGCCCGGACCTATCGCGTGCTCTGACACTACGAACCGTCACCGCGCCGCATTCCGTAGGCGCGGTCGACAGCCGCGGTCAACAAATCCAACACTTCCACCATGCGGACACCATCGACTTTCATGCCCGCGACAGAATGCGCCGCGGTCGGCTCGATGAGTCCGAAACACATTCGAACGCTGTCGCTGACGGCACTGCGCACCGCCTCGATCGGGACGCCTTCGCGCGCGCGCTGAGCCGCGGCCAATTCCAGCCGAGCCAGCACGACACCCGATTCATCCAGGTCGTCGAGCATCGCGATCGCGCGATCGAGCCCGTCGCGGAATGCCGCGAAGAACTCCGCACCCGCCTGACCTGCGAACCCGCGCGGCGCGGACGGACTCGATCTGGGCTCGCACGTTCCGTCCACGTCCATCGCACTCCTTCACCCGCACCGAACTCGCCACCGACGTTAGTGGCGACAACGCTCCGCATCGGCGTCGACCGACCTGTCTCGAGCAAAAGCCCGAAACGAGTGAATCCAGGTTGTGAAGTGTCCCATTACGGAACTCAGGCGGTCGCCCGTTCGTATGCCTCGACCACGCCGGACGCCACGCGACCACGTGAGGAAACGGGGTGACCGTTCTGTCGGGCCCAATCACGGATGACCGCGCTACGCTCACGGTCCGATGCCGACGGCACCTTCGCGATGAGCGAACGTTTCGTCCGACCACCGGTCCTGCGCGCATTCTCGACCCAGGGGCCGAGCAATTCGCGTAGTTCGGTGGCGTTCGCGGTCGACAGATCTATTTCGTAATGCACGCCGTCCAGAGAGAATTGAACGGTTTCGTCGGCGATCGAAGTTCCGTCGAAGTCGTCGACCAGGGTGACAGTCACCTTCTCGGCCATAGCAAGCCCCCTCGTGTCGTATTCGGTACTGCCTTCGGTGTTTTCCGTAACGCTGTGTGCAGAATAGCGCGCGAACGTCGACCGTTCACGTTCAGCTCGGGATCAGAAGTATGGCATCAACCGAGTTCCCGACTTCCGCCGGGTCGAATCCCTTGTCCCCACCCCTTTCCGCACGCACGACCGCGCGCGAGCCGTCGCGGGGCCGCCGCGGCGGTCAGGCGGGTGATTCCCCCGGGTCGGGGGCGATCTCGCGCGCCACGCGCAGGCCGGACTCGACCGCCCCGTCCATGTAACCGGCCCAACGCGTGGCGGTTTCGGTGCCCGCCCAGTGCAACGGCCCGACCGGGGCGCGCAGCGCGGGGCCGAATCGGGTCAGCGTCCCCGGAGTGGCGAACGCGCCGTAGCACCCGCGACTGAATTCCTCTTCTGCCCAATCTCTTTCGATGAAATCGATCGGGTCGCCCGCCTTCGGACCGAAGTAGCCGACGAGATCGGCCAGTACCCGCGCACGCCTGCCACCGTGGCCGAGGCGGGCGCCGATATCGGCGTGGCGGCCCTCGAGGAACCCGACGAGTACGCCCGGCGCACCGTCGAGCGGCGTGTTGTCGAAAACCGTACCGACCGGCCTGGTATCGCTGTTGGCCTGGCCGCTGAAACCGTCACGGCGCCAGAACGGTTCGTCGTAGACGACGTTCACCTTGATCACCCGCCCCATCGGAAGGCGCTGGAGGAGTTGATCACGATCACCGGGCAGGCCCGGTGCGTAGCGAATGCGAGCGCTCAACGGCGGCGGGATCGCCAGTACCGCACGGCGGGCGCGAACGACGATGCCCGCTGCCCGCACCCGGACACCCCCGGCATCCCAGTCGATCCCGTCCACCGGCGCCGCGAGTATCACCCGTTCACCGAGCTCCTCGGCCAGCGTGAGGGCGATCCGTTGCGATCCGCCCACGACGCGATCCTGCTGCGCCCCGCCCCTGGTATCGATCAGCGCGTCGAGCCCACCCGCCGCGCCGATATAGAAACCGGCCCACAGGGCCGACAGGTCCTCCGGGCCCGCCGAGAACACCGCCTCGGTGATCAACCGGAGAAAGGCCCGCCCGTCGCGGGTGCGCGCGGTCCGGCGCAGCCAGGTCGCGAAGGTCTGGGAGTCCAGACGTTCGGCGTCGGCGGCCAGCCACGGTTCCGCGGCGGAGATCCGGCGTGCCATCCGATTCAGCCGCCATTGCGTCTGCGCGATATCGGCCAGCGCCACCGGATTCAGCCTCGGGATGCGGCCGCTGTATTCCGAACGCGCCGTGCCGAGTTCGGCGATGCGCAACCCGTCGTCGAAGGTCGGGAAGGTTTTCAGGCCGAGTTCGCGGATCAGCGCGAGCACCCGCTTCTGGCCGGGGCCGACCCACTGGCCGCCGACCTCGATGGGCAGGCCGCCCGGCAATCGCGCGTTGAGCAGGCGTCCGCCCACGCGGTCGCGCGCCTCGAGCACCAGCACGTCCAGGCCGCGCCGGATCAGCTCCCTCGCCGCGACCAGCCCGGCCAGACCCGCGCCGACCACGACGACCTCCGTCGACATCTCCATGACGATCCACCTTCAACCGACGAATCCGACATACACACCGTATGCGTCCGCGGTCGCTCCTTCGGCCGAATGCCGAGCCCGCGCCGAAGGGCCGAGTGTCGCGACGGTCTCCGACGGCCCCGGCCCGGTGTTCTAGACTCGACCGGTGCCGGTCCCCTCGTCACCCGCGTCGGCCCCCGTCGGGGGCGGCAGGCAGGCGCGTTGGCAACCGCACAACGACCAGCGGCGCGAACGCATCGTGGCGGCGGTCATCGAGTTGCTCGAGGAAGGCCCGGCCGGGGCCGAGGTGGCGATGCAGTCGATCACCGAACGTGCCGGTTTGTCGAAATCGGTGGTGTACCGCCAGTTCTCCGGCCGCGACGAACTCGATCGCCGGACCAGGACCACGATCTGCGAGCAGTTCACCGACACGCTCGACACCGCACTCGACGTCACCGACGGCTCCATCCATCGGATCCTGCACCGCAGCATCGGCGCGGTGGTCGACTGGATCGATCGACATCCCCGGTTGCACGAATTCCTGCGCCGCGGGCCCGCCGGCGGCGATCCGGACGAGACGAACGCGATGAGCAGCCTGCAAACCTCCATCGCGGCCAGAACACGGCGGCTGGTCTCGGGACTGGCCGGAGTGGTCGGCGTCGTGGATGAACCGGTCGTCGACACCATGACCTTCGCCATCGTCTCGATGACCGAGGCCACCGTCACCCGCTGGGCGCACGATCCCGCACCGGCCCTCGATCGCGATCGGCTCGTCGCCGAACTCGCGAACTACGCGTGGAGCGTGCTCGACGGCGTCGCTCGCGCACACCGGCTCGCGCTCGATCCGGACCAGCCGCTGCTGGCTCTGCTCGAGCGCCTGGCCGTCCCCGATCCGTGACGAACGCTCAGGCGACCTCGCGCATCCGGCGTTCCGGTTCGCCGCGATAGCGCGACGGCGCACCGCCGATACGCAACGCCGACCACAGTCGCTCGGTCACCGGATTCATCAACCCCAGTTCGCGGGCGAGTTTGCGCATATCGCCAAAATAGCCGGCCAGGATGCGGCGCTGCTCCGGGCCGTCCCAGAACGCCTCGCGCATCACCTCGTCCGGAATATCGAAACGCTCGGCGAACGATTTCGGCGGCGCCATGATCTCCCCGGCCAGCCAGCGCATGGCCAGCGGAAAGGCGAGCGCGGCGGCCATTCTGCCCGGTCCGCTCATCCGCTTCAGGTGCGCGGCGAGGAATTCGCCCGCGAAGGAGATGTGCCTGGCCTCCTCGGCGATGTGGATCTCCATCGTGCGCAGCACCGCGGGCGGGATATTGCCGCCGTCGCGGATGACCGCCTTCTGGTAGTGGTCGATCGGCTCCTCGCCGCCCAGGACCCCGATCAGCAGGATGACGTGCGCGTATCCGCCCGCGACACCGATGAACGGCGAGAGCGCCCGGAACAACGGACGCATACCGGGAACGTCGACGCCGATGCGGTTCACCAATTCCTGGAACATCTGGATGTGGTTGCACTCTTCGGTCATCTCGTGCATGCAGTACCGGAACTCCGGCGCGCCGTTGGGCAACTTCATGACGTACTGCATCATGCCGCGGATCAGTACGCTCTCGAAAGCCGCGCCGACCTTGATCACATTCGCGACGCGCCATTTGCCGATGTCGATCTGGCGTCGCACCGGCAGATTCCGGTACCAACTCGTCGCACCGAGCGGATCGTATTCCGGCGACAGGATCCAGCGCGGATCATCCGGATCGATGGCGAATTCGGGCCCGTCCCAGTCGATATCCAGATAGGGGTCGAACTTGCGGTGCACCGAACCCTCGGACAGGGTCGCCAGCGCGTCCCGGTAGCTCTGGTCGAACAGTTCGGCGCCCACCGATTCGGACAGCGTCATCGATGCCTCCTCGTTCCGGCCGCTGGCGTGCGGCGTCGGCGATGCGCGGTAGTGCGCGTGGCATCAGAATATATGGGACTCGCGGTCCCATACAATACCCGGCGGCGCTCCGCTCACCATCCGGGATCGCCGAGGACCGGGATGTTGACCCAGCTCGGCCGACTCGGATCGAGTTCCAGATGCTGCGGTTTCAGCTCGCTCTCGTTGAGCAGCGGCCGCAACGGCAGGCCACGGGGCAGGTTCAGCGCGTAGACATCGATGCGCAGGCGATGCCCCGGCTGGAGTACGCCGTCGGTCGCGGCCAGACCGATATCGACCACGGTCGGCTCACCCGGCACGATCGGCCGCCGCGAGTCGAGGGTGAGCACCGGATAGGGATCGGTGTAATCACCGCTCGGCGACCGGGTGGCCTTCGCGTCGTCCACCGCGCGCAGCGACGCCTGGAGCTGACCGCTGGTCCACACGGTCGACCGCCCGTCCGGCGCAACATCGTTGACCGTCACCGCCCAGTACCCGTCGGTGCTGTCGAGCACCGTATTCAGGTGGGCCGCAACGGGTCCGGAGATGACGGTCGGCTCGGTGACCGGCGCGCTGGTGAATGTCAGCGCGGCCGCCTCGCTGATGCGGGAATCCTTCGCGCACACGTCGAGCACCGCGGTCACGCCCGCGGTTCCCGTGGCCGAATCACGCGAGCACAGCGTAAGCAGTTCGGGAGCGACGGTCAGCCGCGCCGCGCCGCCGGGAGCCGTGGCGAGCGAGCCGTCATGCGCGCTGCGCGCGGTGCCCGAGACGGCCGGATCGAGATACATGCGCCGGTATTCGGCTCCGGGGCGGGGGAATTCGGTGCCGCCGACCCAGCCGCCGCCCTGCTGCCACAGCGTCACCGGATCGTAGGTTTCGATGCCGTTGTCGATGCCCTTGAGCCAATGGTCGAACCACGCCCGTTGCAGCACGTCCAGCCGCGGCGGCCCGCCCGGCTGGCCCAGGCCACTGCCGGTGGTCAGATGGTAGGTGTCGCCCATGATCAGTTTCTTCTGGTCGGCGGGGACGTTCACCGCGTCGTAGACCCGAGGGGAGGAGTAGGCGAAGATGTCGTGCCAGCCGCCGTAGACGAAGGTCGGGATCTCGATCCTGTCGGGATGACCGAGCCAGGCCTGACGCACCGGCGTGCTGTCCTGGAGCAGTCCCATCAGGTTTTCCGGAATCTCGTCGACACTCGGCACCGTCAGCGCGGCGAACAGGTAGTCGAAGAACGTCATCGGATCCTGCACGCGGTCGGCGAGCCATCGCCAGTCGAACGTGCCAGTCACGATGGACCGCACGTCGGGCACCCATTTGGTGCTGTTGACCGCGAACAGCCACAGCGGCAGGAAGCCGATGCCGACACCGCCGCCGGTCGCGGCGATATCGCGCATGAGATCGCTGCCCGGCACCACCGGGAAGATCGCCCGCAGCGCCTCGGGACCGCGTTCGGCGGTCTGTAACTGGTTGATGGCCGAATACGAGATACCGCTCATCCCGACCTTGCCGTCCGACCACGGTTGCGCGGCGGCCCAATTCACCACCTCGACGCCGTCGGCCTGCTCGCGCTCGCCGAAGACCTGCCAGACCCCTTGGGAGAAACCGGTTCCGCGCACATCGACGACGACCTGGGTGTACCCGCTCTGGACCAGTTTGCGATCGACGGCGAACGTTCGCGCCGCACCGGCGGGCAGCGCCTTGGTGATCTCGGTGAGCCCGCCCAGGCCGAGCCCGGACAGATCGAAGCGGTTGAGCACATCCATCAGCGCGTCACCGAGCACCGGAACACTCAGCGCCGAATCGGCCACATTGGACACGAGTTTCGAATACGGCGTCAGGTTGACGATGGTGGGCGTGCGTTCCCGGATCGGTTGCCCCGTGGCGTCGGCGGGCCGATACACGTTGCCCTTGAGCACGGTGCCGTCACTCATGGTGATCGGGACGTCCCATTCGATGAAGACATTCGGATAGGCGCGCGGCCCGTCGTGCGTGGCGGTCCACTGCGCGCCGAGCGCTCCGCCATCCGGCACCGCCCGCCCGGATTGCGCTGATATCACACCGGTGCTGATCGCGATCGCCGCCACCACGAAGGTGACCGCGACCCGGACGAGACGACGCCGTCTGTTCATGAGTCCCCACTCGTTCCGATGTCACCGACGACATCGCCTACCTACTGGCGGGTAACTGTAACGGCGCGTACACCTCCGGGCAACAGGCAATCACCGAGTGTCGCGATTCAGCGACCGAAACCGAGCATGTCCAGGAATCCGTCGAGTTGCAGCTCGAAGAGTTCGTCGCGATCGGCGAAGGTCTCGGTGCCGTACTGGTCGAAGACGTCGAAGGTGACCGCGCCGAAGAGGGCGGGCCACACCGTCACCCCCCTGGCCATCAGCCAATCCGGTACGTCGAGACCGAATTCCGACCGGATCGCGGCGAAGCTCGCGGCCAACGGACCCGACAGTCGCGGCAGCGGATCGGGCGGAGTCAGCAAACCCCGCGCGTAGGCGTCGGCGAAGAGTGCCTGCATGGCGACGATCACGCGAGTGCCGGGTTCGACGGTCTGCTCGGCGGGCGCGGCATACCCGGGCACCGGTGTGCCGAAAAGCAATCCGTACCTTGCCGTTTCGGCGCGCGCCCAGTGCAGTACCGCGCGGCCGAGCACCCGCAGCCGCAGCGCCGGATCGTCCGGGGCGTCGGCGAGCGCGGCGTCCACCGCGTCCCCGAGCGCGTTGTATCCGTCGATGACGAGCAGCGTCAGTAATTCGTCACGACTGCTGACGTAGCGGTACACCGCCGAGGACACCACACCCAGGTCGCGCGCCACCGCGCGCAGCGACAGCGACGCCGCGCCGTCACTGGCCAGGTGTTCGCGGCCGATCCTGACGATGTCCTCCATGGTCTGGGCGCGAGCGCGGGAGCGGGGTGTCGTCGGCATGGGACCACCATGCTCGCACTAGAGAGCGTTGTCAACTAATGAGAGCACTGCTCTTGACAACGTCGTCGGACATCGGCCATGCTCGATGTCGTCAGAGAGCGTCGCTCTCAAAAGAGATCACCGCCCCCGAACGGGGCAACGAACGAAAAGGATCAATCATGTCGCTGCATATCGTCATCGGAGCCGGACCCGTCGGGCTCTCCGTCGCCGAACAACTCGCGACCTCCGGTCACACGGTCCGCGTCCTGACCCGGTCCGGCGGCGGCCCCGATCACCCCCTCGTCGAGCGTCGACGCGTCGACATCAGCGACCCGGAGCAACTGGCCGGACGCTTCGACGGCGCCGCGGCCGTCTACCACTGCGTGCACGCCTCGAAATACGAGGCAGCCACCTGGTGGAAGGAACTGCCCGGCATGGAACAACTCGTCATGGACGAAGCCGGACGGGCGGGAACCGTGGTCGCCTTCCCCGAAAGCGTCTACTCCTACGGCAGGGTCACCGGCCGCATCACCGAAAACCTCCCCCGCGACGCCGATTTCGGCAAACCAGCGGTCCGCGTCGCCCTACTGCGCGCCCGCGAAGCCCACACCACACCGACCGTGAGCGTCGCCGCCGCCGACTTCCTCGGCCCCCACGTCCGCACCTCCGTGGCGGGCGAAACCCTCTTCGCTCCCCTGCTCGCGGGCAAACGCGCCAAAGCGCTCGGCAGGCTCGACCTCCCCCATTCCTTCACCTACGTACCCGATCTGACCGCCGCCATGATCCGGGCCGCCACCGACCGCGAACTCTGGAACTCCTTCCTGCACGCTCCCACCGCACCCGCGATCACCCAACGTCAACTGATCGGCCTGATCGGACAGGTCGCCGGAATCGACGACCCGAAAGTCACCGCCCTCGCCCCCTGGATGATCCGCGCGATCGGCTCGGTCAACGGCCTCATGCGGGAAATGGCCGAGATGAGCTACCACCTCGCCGGGCCGATCGAATTCGATTCCACCCGCAGCGAACACCGCCTCGGCCTGGAAGCCACGCCCCTGGACGAGGCGGTCGCCGCCACCGTCGCCTGGTGGAAAACCCAAGGGTGAGTCCACCCGATCCACTGCGGCCCCGACACATGAGCGGTAGCACTGACAAGGGCCGGATATCCTTCGCCGGGTGCGATGCTGCGCGCGGTCGGCGACAGCGGCGGGTAGTCCGCGTCCGGCTCAGCTCGCGGCGCCGCAGACGCGATTGAGTTCGTCGGTGGCGGGGTCGAGATCGGTGATGTTGTCGTCGACCAAGGCGTTGGCGTAACCGACGATGGCGGCCTGCTCCTCACCACCGGCCAGCACCGCGAGACCGGACAGTCGGTCGGACAGACCACGCGCGGTGGCATCGTCGAGGTTGCCGCCGCTGATATCGACCGCGGCGTTGATGAGGTCGACCGCCTTGGCGCAGATCGGGGACTGCGCGTGCGCGGGCGCGGCGGGCGCGACCTGCATGGCGGCGGCCGCGGCCACGGTCAGCAGAGCGGCGGAGAAGAGCTTGATCATGACGTCCTAATAGTTTCGACAATGGTTCGGGTAGAGCTTCGCGCAGGAAGTATCACCCATACCTGTTGTCGCGCCACATCGGTGCGTGCGGACCGCAGCGCGTGAGCGGCGCTGGAAATTTGCCGCGTACTGTCGATGGCATCGGGACGGACCACCCCACGGGCCACGTTCCCGGTGGACTGTGCAGCGAGACGGAAAGGCGAGGTCGTGGCGGAAGAGGTTGGCGACTGTCGCGATCGGCCGACGCAGGACGAGGTGATGATCGGCTTCATGAGCCGGATGCGCGACGAGATGACGCGTTTCGTGATGGAGTACGAGTTCGCGGTGAAAGAGCTGCTCACGAAGGTGACGATCCTGCGTGAGGAATTCCTGCATCTGCACCACTACAACCCCATCGAACACGTCACGTCCCGGGTGAAATCTCCCACGAGCATTCTGCAGAAGGCGATCCGCAAGGACATCGCGCCCGAACTGCCCGCTCTGCGCGAGCACATCACCGATATCGCGGGGGTGCGGGTCACCTGTAGCTTCATCAGCGATACCTACCGGGTGCTCGAGGCGCTGACCTCGCAGGACGACGTGCGGGTGATCGCGGTCAAGGATTACATCGCCCACCCGAAGCCGAACGGCTACAAGAGCCTGCACGCCCTGGTCGAGATCCCGGTGTTCCTGTCCACCGGGCCGCTGAACGTGACGGTCGAACTCCAGGTTCGCACCGTCGCCATGGACTTCTGGGCGACGACCGAGCACAAGATCTTCTACAAATACGACGGCGATGTCCCGCAGCGGCTCATCGACGATCTGACCAGCGCCGCCGCGACCGCGGCGGAACTCGACCGCCGGATGGAGCAGTTGCATACCGAGGTGCACGGGGTGGACGGCAGGAACCTGGGTCCGCAGCGCGAAATCGATGACGAGGTCCTCCGGTACCTCACCGAGCACGCGCGCAGCCCCCGGACCTGACACCGCCGGGCGGCCCTGGCAGCCGAACCGCCAACGGCCGGGGCGTCGTCGGCGATGAGATCGTGCTCACAGACCGATCCTTCCGCCGGGAACGCACACTCGGACCGTTCGGCGTACTCCTGGAGCGTCACAACGGGATTCGTTTCGACTCGAGCGGGGGCAGCGAAGAGACGCGATGGCGGGATCGTGCCCACGACACGCTCCTTCAGGATTGGTTTCGGCGATTCGGGGTACTCGGTTCGGCTCGAGTCAGGACTGGCCGCAGCCGGACACGTAAGGTTTTCCCGGGAACAAGTAGTACATAACCGTTTCACGGGCCGACGCGCCGAGACGGAGCCGGTGTTCCCGCCTGGACCGGATCGATTCCGCTCCAAGCCCTTTTGCCGATACGAGGTTTGGTAATGACGGACACAGCGGCGCCCGCCGTACGGGCCGCGTCGGAGCACGTCCAGACGGCCCCCGGTCAGGTGGAGCTGCATCAACTCCTGGCCGGGCTGACGGCGGTACGCGACGGCGACTTCGGCACCCGGCTGCCGACCGACGCCGATGGATTACTCGGCGAGATCGCGACCGTGTTCAACGGCATGGTGGACCAGTTGTCGCTGTTCACTTCCGAGGTCACCCGAGTCGCGCGCGAGGTCGGCACCGACGGGCGGCTGGGCGGGCAGGCCGAGGTGCCGGGGGTGTCGGGTACCTGGAAGGACCTCACCGATTCGGTGAACGCGATGGCGGGCAACCTCACCAGTCAGGTCCGCGATATCGCCCAGGTCGCCACCGCGGTGGCCCGCGGCGATCTGTCGCAGAAGATCGACGTGGATGCCCGCGGCGAGATCCTGGAGTTGAAGAACACCGTCAACACGATGGTCGACCAGCTGTCGGCCTTCGCCGACGAGGTCACCCGTGTGGCCCGCGAGGTCGGCTCCGAAGGTCGGCTCGGCGGCCAGGCCGAGGTGCCCGGCGTAGGCGGGGTGTGGCGTGATCTCACCGACTCGGTGAACTTCATGGCCGGCAACCTCACCGACCAGGTCCGCAACATCGCCCAGGTGACGACCGCCGTCGCGCGCGGTGACCTGAGTCAGAAGATCACGGTCGGCGCGCGCGGTGAGATCCTCGAGTTGAAGAACACCATCAACACCATGGTCGACCAACTCTCCTCGTTCGCCGACGAAGTCACCCGGGTGTCGCGCGAGGTCGGCACCGAAGGCATTCTGGGCGGCCAAGCCGACGTCAAGGGCGTGTCGGGGACCTGGCGCGACCTGACCGACTCGGTGAACTTCATGGCGGGCAACCTCACCGCGCAGGTGCGCTCGATCGCGCAGGTCGCCACCGCCGTGGCCCGCGGCGATCTGACACAGAACATCACCGTTGACGCCCGCGGGGAAATTCTGGAACTCAAGAACACCATCAACACCATGGTCGACCAGCTCTCGGCCTTCGCCGACGAGGTCACCCGCGTCGCCCGCGAGGTCGGCACCGAAGGCAGGCTCGGCGGCCAAGCCGATGTCAAGGGTGTCTCGGGGACCTGGAAGGACCTCACCGAGTCGGTCAACGTCATGGGCGACAATCTGACCGCGCAGGTGCGTTCGATCGCGCAGGTGACCACCGCCGTCGCGCGCGGTGACCTGACCCAGAAGATCCGGGTCGACGCCCGTGGCGAGATCCTGGAACTCAAGGAGACCATCAACACGATGGTCGATCAGCTATCCTCCTTCGCCGACGAGGTCACTCGCGTCGCGCGCGAAGTCGGCACCGAGGGCAACCTCGGCGGCCAGGCCACCGTGCGCGGAGTCTCTGGCACCTGGAAAGACCTCACCGACAACGTCAATGTGATGGCCTCCAACCTGACCAGTCAGGTGCGCTCGATCGCCCAGGTCGCCACCGCGGTGGCCCGCGGCGATCTGAGCCAGAAGATCACCGTGGAGGCCAAGGGCGAGGTCGCGGCGCTGGCCGGGGTGATCAACACCATGGTCGACACCCTGTCCGCGTTCGCCGACGAAGTCACCCGCGTCGCGCGCGAAGTGGGCACCGAGGGCATGCTCGGCGGTCAGGCCCGGGTGCCCAATGTCGCGGGCACGTGGAAAGACCTGACCGACAACGTCAACTCCATGGCGAACAACCTGACCAATCAGGTGCGCAATATCGCCCAGGTCACCACGGCCGTCGCCCAGGGCGATCTGACCCGCAAGATCGACGTCGACGCGCGCGGGGAGATCCTCGCGCTCAAGACCACGATCAACACGATGGTCGATCAGCTCTCCGCGTTCGCGGCCGAGGTCACCCGCGTCGCGCGCGAGGTGGGGTCGGAGGGTCGCCTCGGCGGCCAGGCCGAGGTCGAGGGTGTCTCGGGCACGTGGAAACGGTTGACCGAGAACGTCAACGAACTGGCGGGCAACCTGACCCGTCAGGTCCGCGCCATCGCAGAGGTCACCAGCGCGGTCGCCGAGGGCGACCTCACCCGATCCATCACCGTCGAGGCCTCCGGCGAGGTCGCAGAACTCAAGGACAACATCAACTCGATGGTGGGGTCGTTGCGTGAGACCACCACCGCCAACCAGGACCAGGACTGGCTCAAGACCAATCTGGCCCGTATCTCCGGACTCATGCAGGGCCAGCGCGATCTGCACGTGGTCGCCGAGCTGATCATGGATGAACTGGCGCCGTTGGTTTCGGCGCAGTTCGGCGCCTTCTACCTGGCCGACGAGACCACCGAACGACCGGAACTGATCCTGATCAGCTCCTACGGCAGCCCGGCGGAGCCGGGTTCGCAGGTGCGGTTCACCTTCGGTCAGTCGCTGGTCGGACAGGCGGCGCGCAGCCGCCGCACCATCGCGGTGGACGAGGTACCCGGTGACTATGTCGCGATCTCCTCCGGGCTGGGCCGCACCGCGCCGGTCAACCTGCTCGTGCTGCCGATCGTGGTGGAGGAGCAGGTACTCGGTGTGATCGAGCTGGCCTCGCTGCATCGCTTCACCCGCATCCATCGCGACTTCCTGGACCAGCTGATGGAAACGGTGGGCGTCAACGTCAACACCATCATCGCCAACGCTCGCACCGACGAACTGTTGGTCGAGTCGCAGCGCCTGACCAGCGAGTTGCAGGCCCGCTCGGAGGAGTTGCAGGTGCAGCAGGACGAGTTGCAGCGCTCCAACGCCGAACTCGAGGAGAAGGCGGCGCTGCTGGCCACCCAGAATCGCGATATCGAAGCCAAGAATCTCGAGATCGAACAGGCCCGCCAAGAGCTGGAGACCCGGGCCCAGCAACTCGCGCTCGCCTCGAAGTACAAGTCGGAGTTCCTGGCCAATATGAGCCACGAACTGCGCACGCCGCTCAACAGCCTGCTGATCCTGGCGCAGTTGCTGGCTCAGAACCCGGCCCGCAACCTCACCGCCAAGCAGGTCGAATACGCGGGCATCATCCATTCGGCGGGTTCGGACCTGCTGCAACTGATCAACGACATCCTCGACCTGTCCAAGGTCGAGGCGGGCAAGATGGACATCACGCCCGAGGCCGTGCCGTTGCGCAAACTGCTGGACTACGTCGAAGCCACCTTCCGGCCGATGACCACGCAGAAGAGTCTCGGCTTCCGGGTCAGCGCGGCCCCCGGGTTGTCGCTGGACCTGCTCACCGACAACTCGCGGTTGCGGCAGGTGCTGGGCAACCTGCTGTCCAACGCGGTGAAGTTCACCGAGACCGGGTCGGTGGAGTTGCGCCTGGAATCGGCCACGATCGAGGAGTTGCCCGCCGCCGCCCGCCGTCACGGTCCGGCCATCGCCTTCCGGGTGATCGACACCGGTATCGGCATCGCCGAACATCAACTGGAGTCGATCTTCGGTGCGTTCCAGCAAGCCGACGGCACGACCAGCCGCAAATACGGCGGCACCGGTCTCGGCCTGTCGATCAGTCGTGAGATCGCCTACCTGCTCGGCGGCGCGATCACCGCGGAGAGCACACCGGGCAAGGGCAGTACCTTCACCCTGTATCTGCCGGTCGCCCGTCCCGACTTCCGAGAGGCACAGCATCCCGAGCGCGAGGACGATCGGCAGCCCGACCGTCAGCTCGAACACGCGCCCGCCCCGACCGCGCCGCAACAGCACCGCAAGCTGCTCGTCGTGGAGGAACGCCCGCAGGGATTGTTGACGCTCGTCGCGCAGAGTGCCGTCGCCGATCTCGCCGACCGTCACGATCCGCGCGGCCCGGTCCAGGTCGTCACCGCGATCGGCGTCGGGGAGGCGGCCGCGACCATGGCCTCCGAGGTGTTCCACTGCGTGGTGCTGGAGCTGGACATGCCCGAGGGCGCCGCGCTGCGTTTGCTGGAGACGATGGATGAGGACGCCGCACTGACCGACGTCCCGGTGCTCGCCCACAACAACCGGCGACTCGGCCTCGAACAGGAACACCTCCTGCAGGAACGCACCATGCGCAGGCCGCTGGAGTTGCTGTCGAGTCTGGACGAATTGCGCGAGCGCATCGCCCTGCACATCACCGCCGAAGCCCCCGGCGATGTGCTGCCGCTGGTCCGCGCCGACGAGACTCCGGCGGCCGTACCGCAGCGTCGGCACGGTCGGCTGGCAGGCCGCACCGTGCTGATCGTCGACGACGACGCCCGTAACCTGTTCGCGCTCAGCAGCATTCTCGAATTGCACGCCGTCACGGTGTTGCACGCCGAGAACGGGCGCGAGGGTATCGACGCCCTGCTCGCCCACCCGGAAACCGACCTGGTCCTGATGGACGTGATGATGCCCGAGATGGACGGCTACACCGCGACCGCGAAGATCCGCGAGATGCCGCACTACGAGAATCTGCCGATCATCGCCGTGACAGCCAAGGCCATGCTGGGTGATCGGGAGAAGAGCCTGGCGTCGGGCGCCAACGACTACGTGACCAAGCCGGTCGATGCCGACGCGTTGCTGGTCTGCATCCAGCACTGGCTCGGTACGAGATGACCGATCTCGACGTACCCGGCGCGGCGGAGGGGACGGTACCGAGCGGCGGGCCGGTACCGGAAGCGGCGGTCACCCGTCTCGCGGCCACCGTCGCGCGGTTGCGTGCGCAGATCCAGCACGCTCAAGCCACCGCCGACGGACGGGCGCTGATCGAGATGGCCAAGGGCATCATGGTCGAACGGCTGCGATGCGGACCCGCGCAGGCAGCGCGCCAACTGGAGAGGTTGGCCGAGCGGGCCGGTGTCACGTCGCTGGAACTGGCCGTCGATCTGATCAACCAGGCCGCGGATGACACGCTGAGCGCCGTGGTCGACGAATTCCCGCTGCGCACTGCCACTTCCGGGGAACCCTCGACGGTATCGCGCCTGCGTACCGCCGAAAGCGCGGTGCTCGCGACCGGCGACCCGCAGCGCGTGGCCCAGTCGATACTCGACCACGCGCTGGCGCCACTGGGGGCGTCGGCGGTGGCGATCTGGTCCGTCGGCGCGGATTCCTCGCTGTCGCTGGTGGGTTTCGCCGGGATCGACCGGCACGAGGCCGAGCGGTGGCGTTATGTGCCGCCCGGTGTCGCCACGCCCGCCCGTCAGGCGCTGATGCGACGGGAAGCGCAGTGGATCGAAGACCTGCGGACGGCCGGGTTGCCGTCGATCGGTGACCGCGCGGGCGGACGGGTCGCGATCCCGGCGGGCACCGGCGGCACGCTGACCGGGGTGCTGGAAATGTGCTGGCCGACACCGCTGGCACCGCAACCACCCCGCGTTCGGCGGCAACTGGAGGCGTTGGCGGAGTTGTGTGCCCACACCCTCGAATCCGATCCGTCCGCCGTGGGCGAACCGGATCGGCACGATGTCGCCGACCTGGTCCGCTTGACCGACAGCCTGCTCGACCCGGCGCTGGTGCTGCTGCCGCACCTCGGTGCGGACGGCGCGCTCACCGATTTCCGCATCCATCACGTCAACTCGTGTTTCGTCGATCCGGTGGGGCGTGCGCGCGGCGCGGTCAACGGCGCCCTGCTGCTCGAGGCTTACCCGTTGGCCGCGGTCGAAGGTCGACTGTTCGAACGGATCGAGCACGTCTTCGCCACCGGCGAGACCTACCGCGCCGACCGGGTCGTGCTGACCGAGCTCGTCGATCAGGTACCGCTGACGGTCTCGGCCGCGCTCAGCATCAGTCGCGACGGTGACTGCGTGCTGGTGCTGTGGCGGGTGGAGGACGAGACGGCTCGGCTGGCGGCGCTGCTGCAACACGCTCAGCGCCTCGGACGCGTCGGCGGTTTCGAGGAGGACACCGCCACCGGCCGGATCACCTGGAGCACACAGCTCTACGACCTGCACGGCCTGGGTATCGCGGCGAATCCCGTTCCCCTCGAACAGCTTCCGGACCACGTCCACGGCGACGACGCCGAATCGGTGCGGCGACTGGTGCGGACGCTGGTGCGCTACCACCGTCCCGCCTCGGCGGCATTCCGCCTGATCCGGCCCAGCGGCGACACCCGCCACATCCGGGTCGTCGCCGAGCCGGTTCTCGACCACGACGGGAACCTGCTCGCCCTGCGTGGCGCCTACCAGGACATCTCCGCACAGCACTGGACCGAGGTCGCGCTGTCGGCGACCCAGGATCGTCTCGCGCACACCGAGCAGCACGCGGCGGAGCAGAGCCGGTTGGCGCGGCAACTCCAGCAGGCGATCATGCCCGACAAACAACCGTCCATCGAGGCGTTCGGCCTGCATATCGCGGTGCGCTACCGCCCCGCCGAACAGAGCCATATGGTCGGTGGCGACTGGTACGACGCGATCGTGCTGCCCTCCAAGCAGATCCTGGTCTCGGTCGGCGACATCACCGGGCACGGCATCAAGGCCGCCACCGGAATGGTCGTGCTGCGCAACGCGCTTCGCGGCCTCGCCACCACCGGCGCGGGGCCGGGACAGATGCTGACCTGGCTCAATCTCGTCACCCATCACCTGACCGAGGATCTCTACGCCACCGCCGTGTGTGGGCTCTACGATCCGCAGACACGGGTATTGCGATGGGCTCGGGCGGGGCATCTGCCGCCGGTACTCGTGCGTGACGGTGTCGCCACGTCGCTACCCGAACTTCGCGGAATGCTGCTGGGCGCCGTCGCGGAGATGACCTACGAGGAAGCCGAACTCCAACTCGACTCCGACGACATCCTGCTGCTCTACACCGATGGCCTCATCGAACGCCGCGATCTGCCCTTGGACGATTGCGTGGAGCGACTGCTGAACCAGGCGGCGCGGTTCACCGGAGCGCTGGACGATCTCGTCGACCACGTTCTCCGGGACAGCGACGCGAACACCGACGACGACACCTGCGTGGTGGGAATCCAGGTGGGTCACGGCACCGGCGCGTCGACAGCACGGTGACGGAGGAGCGGAAAACGTCTCCTTCCACTTCCAACTTATAGCGCACCCCGGGGCTTGCGGCAAGACCCCGGTGATGCCGCACAATGGCCCACCGAAGCCATTACCTGCGGAAATGGAGTGCCGAATTGCGTGTGTTGTCGTCGACCGATGGGTCGAACGGAACAGATGACGCGAGCCCATCGACTGCCGGTGTGTTCGACCTTCCCGACCACCTGTCCCACAAGGCCGACCCGACACTCGTCGCCACCGACGAGCGGCATTTCGCCGCCATCGCGGAAAGTCTCGAGCGGTCGATCGCCGAGCTGACCCGACGCCTGGACCTCACCCGCAAAGCGCCCGTCGGCGCGGGACAGGAGGCGGTGGAGCGGGACGCGGAGATCTACCGGCTGACCTCGCGCCTGCGCTCGCTGCGACGCTTCGGCGTGGACCTGTGCCTGGGGCATATGGTCCTCGCGGACACCCCGGAGCCGGTGTATGTGGGACGACAGGGGCTGCTCGACGCCGCGGGGAATCAACTGCTGATCGATTGGCGCTCCCCCGACGCCGAACCGTTCTTCGGCGCGACCCACGCCAACCCCATGGGCCTGGTGCGTCGCCGCAGATATCGCTGGTCCCGCGAACGGATCAGCGACTACTGGGACGAGGTGTTCACCCCGGACGGGTTCGAGAGCAATGCCGCGCTCGACGATCAGTCCGCGTTCATCGCCAGTCTCGGCGGCAATCGGTCGGCCCGGATGCGGGATGTGCTCGGCACCATCCAGGCCGATCAGGACGCGATCATCCGCGCCGGGTCGCGCGGCGCGCTGGTCGTCGACGGTGGTCCGGGAACGGGCAAGACGGTCGTCGCCCTGCATCGCACCGCCTACCTGCTCTACTCCGACCCGGCCCTGCGGCACCGCGTGCTGTTCGTCGGCCCGCACGAGCCCTACCTGTCCTATGTCGCCGATGTGCTGCCCAGTCTCGGCGAGGAGAACGTGCAGTTGTGCACGCTGCGCGATCTCGTCCCCGAGGGCGCGGCGGCCGCGATCGAATCCGACCCGGAGGTCGCGCGCCTGAAATCGTCCGCCGACATGATGAAGGCGATCGAAGCGGCCGTGAAATTCTACGAACAGCCGCCCAGCGAGAGCATGACGGTCGCCACCGACTGGTCCGATATTCCGCTGAGCCCGGAGGACTGGACCGAAGCGTTCGACGCGCCCGAACCCGGTACCCCGCACAACGAAGCGCGCGAGCAGATCTGGGAACTGCTCATCACGATCCTGATGGACAAGTACGACGGTGGCACCTCGGCGGCACAACTGCGGAACTCGTTGCGGCACAACGATGAATTGCGCGCGACCCTGGACAACGCGTGGACTATGATCGAAGCGGCCGATCTGATCGCCGACCTGTGGTCGGTACCCGCCTATCTGCGCAGATGCGCTCCCTGGCTCGGCCCCGACGAGGTCGACAAACTCCAGCGCTCCGATCCCGGACGGTGGACCATGTCGGATCTGCCGCTGCTGGACGCGGCCCGCAGGCGGCTCGGCGACCCGACGGCGTCGCGACGCGCGCGTCGGCACCACGCCGCGGTCGCCGCCGAACGCGAGCGCATGTCCAGCGTCATCGACGACCTGATCGCCTCCGATACCTACGCCGACGGCGAAGGCCTGATGACCCAGTTGCGTCAGCAGGACCTGCGGGAGGTACTCGTCGACGAGACCGCGCTGCCTGGCGCCGAGCCCGATCAGCTCGGCGGTCCCTTCGCGCACATCATCGTGGACGAAGCCCAGGAATTGACCGACGCGGAATGGCAGATGCTGGTGCAGCGCTGCCCGTCGCGCAGTTTCACCATCGTCGGCGATCGCGCCCAGGCCCGGCACGGGTTCACCGAGTCGTGGCGCGAACGTCTGGAGCGGATCGGTCTGGACCGGATCGACGTGGCGTCGTTGAGCATCAACTACCGGACGCCGCGGGAGGTGATGACCGAAGCCGAGCCGGTCATCAGGGCGGTACTTCCCGACGCCAACGTGCCGACCTCCATCCGTAGCAGCGCCATCCCGGTCACCCACGGCTCGACCGCGGAACTCGGTTCGATCCTGGAAACCTGGCTCGCCGACCATGCCGACGGAATCGCCTGCGTCATAGGCGATCCGATGTTCCGGGCGACATCGCGGGTTCGATCGCTGTCCCCAACGCTGTCGAAGGGCCTCGAATTCGACCTCGTCGTTCTCGTCGAGCCGGAATCGTTCGGCGAAAGCGTCGAAGGAGCGGTCGACCGCTATGTGGCGATGACCCGGGCGACACAGCAACTCGTCATCCTCAGCTGACAGTGTCGTGGGGGTCTCCTCCGCGGGAGGCCGCCCACGGCCCGCTCACGCGCGCGGGATATCGCCGTGTAAACCGGCACCGAGCAGGTCGAACAGTTCCTCGACGACCTCTTCGAGGGTGTCGTCGCTGCGATCGGTGTGCCACACGGTCAGCCCCGTACGGACCACCGCGAGCAGGCAGGCCGCCAACAGTCGGGAGTGGCTGTCGACCACGGACGGGTCGCCGCCGCGGCGGGCGATGACGGCGGCGAAGCCTTCCTCGAGTCCGGCGAAACGTTCGGCGAGGCTGCCGACCAGGCTGCGGTCGTCGTGGAGCAGACGCGCGGCCAGTCGCATCTGCTCGGTCGGTGTCTCGCGGTTGATCAGCCCGTTCAGGGCGGTGCGCCGTACGGCGGTGAACGCGTCCACTTCGGGCGGCTGCTCGGACAGTTCCGCCTCGAAGAGGGCGACCGCGGAGGCTCGGTCGCCGAACAGTACGTCCTCCTTGGCGGCGAAATGGGAGAAGAAGGTGCGCGGGGACACATCGGCGGCTTCGGTGATATCGGTGACGGTCGTGCCCGCGAACCCGCGCTCGGCGAACAGTCGCACGGCGGCGTCGTGGATCGCTTGGCGGGTCTGCAATTTCTTGCGTTCGCGACGCGACAGGGCGACCGGATCCGATGCCGGGTCGCTTTCCCCGGTATCGGGTGAGTGGACGGTTGCCGGTGCCGAGTCCATGGGTGATGTCCTCCGAACGCTCATGTAAGTGCCGTCACTATCCTACTACATTCATTGCCTGTTTGCAGTGACTGCATTTATCGTGTGAATACCGCTGAACTGGTCGACGTGGACCGACCCGATCCGGAATGTTCGTTCGGAAGGACTTCTTCGATGGCCACCTCTCTGTATCGCCTGGGGCGAGCGGCGTTCACGCACCGCAAGCGCGTCCTCGCCGCCTGGCTACTTCTCCTCGTCGCCTTCGGCGGTCTCGCCATGGGCTTCGGCAAATCGACCGATACCGCGTTCACCATTCCCGGCGTGGAAGCGATCGAAGCCGCCGACCTGCTCGCCCAGCGTCTGCCCGACAGCGGAGCGGGCGGAGCCAGCGCCCGGATCGTCTTCGCCGCGCCACAGGGCCGTACCGTCTCCGATCCCGCGTACCGGGACGGGATCGAATCGACGATCGCCGCCGCCGCTACCGGCGGCGCGGTGGCGCAGGTCTCCGACCCCTACCGCACCGGCGCGATCTCCCCCGACGGTCGCATCGCCTACGCCACCGTGACCTACCGCGGCGACGCCAACGCCGTCACCGACGCCGACCGCACCGCCTTGCGCGCGGCGGGCGACCGAGCCGCTTCGGCCGGAGTACAGGTCGAATACGGCGGTGAGGCGATGAACACCCCGCCGGGCAACTCCGCGGCGGAACTGATCGGTGTCGCCGTCGCGCTCGTCGTCCTCGCCGTCACACTCGGTTCACTGCTGGCCGCCGGACTGCCGTTGCTGACAGCACTGTTCGGTGTCGGCACCGCCATGGCCGCGGTCACCGCGCTGACCGCCGTCATCGATCTGTCCAGCATCGCGCCCACCCTCGGCCTGATGATCGGGCTGGCCGTCGGCATCGACTACGCGCTGTTCATCGTCACCCGCCACAAGGAGAACCTCGCCGCCGGACTCGATCCGCGCGAGGCCACCGCCCGCGCGGTCGCCACGGCGGGCAGCGCGGTCGTCTTCGCCGGAGCCACGGTGATGATCGCCCTCGCCGCGCTGTCGGTGGTCGGAATCCCCTTCCTGACCTCGATGGGCCTGGTCGCCGCCGGTGTGGTCGCGATCGCGGTGCTGATCGCGCTGACCCTGGTCCCCGCGCTGTTCGGCTTCGCCGGTGAGCGCTTCGACCGGTGGCCGGTCCCCGGCATGGGCAAACGACAGCAACGCCTGAGCACCGGCGACTCCTTCGGCACCCGCTGGGCCCGCGCCATCACCCGCCGTCCACTGCCGGTACTGCTGGTCGCGATCATCGGCACCGGGGTGCTCGCGCTGCCCGCGCTCGGCTTGCAACTCGGACTGCCCGACGACGGCACCAAAGCTCCCGACACCACCCAACGTCACGCCTACGATCTACTCGCCGAAGGTTTCGGCCCCGGCTTCAACGGTCCGCTGACCCTCGTCATCGACGCCGCCGACGGCGGGAACCTCGACGCCGCGAGTTCCGAGATCACCTCCGCGATCCGGAACACCGCCGACATCGCCGCGGTCGTGCCGATGCCCGCGAGCAGCGACACCGGATTGGTCACGGTCATCCCCCGCAGCGGGCCCTCCACCGAGGAGACCAAGAACCTCGTCGGTCAGATCCGCGACCTGCGCGGTGCGATCGAGGACTCCACGGGCACCCGCGTTCTCGTCACCGGCAATACCGCCACCGGAATCGACATCTCCCAGAAACTCGCCTCCGCACTGCCGATCTTCCTGGCGGTCGTGGTCGGGCTGTCGTTCGTGCTCCTGACGATCGCGTTCCGCTCGGTCCTGGTGCCCCTCAAGGCCACCCTCGGCTTCCTGCTCAGCCTCGCCGTCACCTTCGGCGCGTTGGTCGCGGTATTCCAATGGGGTTGGGGCGCAGAACTTCTCGGCATCGACACCACCGGACCGATCATCAGCTTCCTTCCGGTACTGCTGATCGGATTGCTGTTCGGTCTCGCCATGGACTACGAGGTCTTCCTCGTCAGCCGCATGCGCGAGGATTACACCCACGGCGCCACCCCCGACGAGGCCGTCATCGGCGGATTCCGCCACGGCGCCCGCGTCGTCACCGCCGCCGCGCTCATCATGGGCTCGGTATTCGCGGGCTTCATCCTCGGCCACGACACCACCATCAAGAGCATCGGTTTCGCACTGGCCATCGGTGTGCTGGTGGACGCCTTCGTCGTCCGCATGACCATCGTCCCCGCGGTCATGGCGCTGCTCGGACACCGGGCATGGCAGCTGCCCGCCTGGCTCGATCGGATTCTGCCGAACGTCGATATCGAAGGCGCGGGACTCGAGACCGAGGCGCGAGCCGACACCGTGGACCGGCCCGAACTGGCCCACAGCAGGTAGCGCGTCACCACGGCGTAGGCCTCGTCCGCTGGACGCTAACCGAGCGGCAGGACGCTCGCGATCGGGTTGTAGGCCCAGTTCAGCATGCGCTCGGCGTCGTTCTTCGCGGCGAGTTCGCTGTGGGGCGAGCTGTGCAGGACCACGCCGATCATCGGGATGCCCGCCCGGACCGTCTCGAACAGCAGACAGGTTCCCGCGGCGTCGGTGTATCCGGTTTTGATGCCGATGGCGCCCGGATAGTCGCGCAGCAGCAGGTTCGTGGTCTGCCAGAGGTGAGCTCGGTTACCGGGGCCCTCGGGCAGGTGATAGGTCCGCGACGCGGCGATGTCACGGAACGCGGGCAGGCTCATCACGCGCAGACCGAGGGTGAGCAGGTCCGCCGGGGTGGAATACGTGGAGTAGTCGGTGGGCGCGGGCAGTCCGCTGGGATCGGTGAAATGCGTTCCCGCCAAACCCATTCGACGCGCGGTGTCGTTCATCTTGGCGATGAAGGCGTCCTGGCCGGGCCCGTAGGCCTCGGCGAGGGCGTAGGCGGCGTCGCAGCCGGACGGCAGCATCATCGCGTACAGGAGTTGCCGCGCGGTCAGCACCTCGCCGGGGACCAGGCCCGCGTTGCTTCCGTCGTACTCGGCGGCGTAGGTGATGGCCTCGCGCGGCACGGTGACGGCTCGGTCGAGGTCGCCCGCCTCGATCACGACCAGCGCCGTCATCACCTTGGTGATACTGGCGATCGGCACCGAGGTGTTCGACTGCCGCGACCACAGCATCGTGCCGGTGAATCCGTCCGCCAGCGCCGCCCCTGTCGCCTGCACTCCCTCGGGCCCGGGACCCAGCCACGGCACACCGATATGGGCCTCGCTCGTGGCGGGAGCGGCCGTCGCGCCATGACCGGCCACCACGAGCACGAACCCGACAACGACAGCCTGCAACAATCGAGCAAATATCCGCATGGCCGCATTCTGCCGTGCGAATCGGTCCATCGGCGGGATTTGGCCAGGCGAATCACCGCAGCTCGGGAAGCATCAACCGGGTATGGCACCGGCCACGGCCGCACCGCCGCCTACAACAACGGATCGTGGTCCCGCACTTCGGAGCTACCGCGAGTCGGTGTCGGCTATCCCGGCCAGCAACGACCGGATCGCGTCGGCGATCAGTCGATCGTCGAGCGGATCGATCATCCCGTTGTTGACCAGTGTCGCCAGGCCGTGCAGCGTCGCGAAGATCAACGTCCCGACCCGTCGCACGTCGCCCGACACCAGTTCGCCACCGGCCTGGCCTCGTTCGACCAGATCGCGGACCGGCGCGAAACTCGCCTCACGCGCCTCGACCAGCGCGGCGGGGGCCTGCGAGAGATACCGGCTCCTCGACATCAGATCCACCATCGCCGGACTGTCGGTGGCGAACCGGATGTAGCTGATCGCGACCGCGGTCAGCACTTCGGCGAAATCGCGCCCGTCGGGTTCGACCGCCTCGGCCAGCTCGGCGCCCAAGCGCTGCAAACCCACCTCGACGAGCGCGTCGAGCAGCGCCGCCTTGTCCTCGAAATGCCGCCGCGGAGAGCCGTAGCTGACGCCGACCTCGCGGGCGAGCTCGCGTAGCGACAACCCGTCGACCCCCGAGGTTCGCAGTGTCGTCTCGGCCTGCGCGAGCAGAGCGGCGCGAAGGTTGCCGTGGTGGTAGCGACGCTCGGACATGCTTGGCGATCCTACAATGTTGTCATTGACAGCATTGCCCGGCGCTGCCTATATTTCCCCGTGTGATCCGAGTCATAGGGCATGGGAAGTCCCCCGCCGGGGGCTCCGAGCCGTCCGAAGCCACGCGCACGGTGCGCAGCTTCTGCCGGATCTGCACGTCGGTGTGCGGCATCCTCGTCGAGGTCGAGGGTGATGCGGTGACGCGGGTGCGCGGTGACCGCGAACATCCCCTGTCGAAGGGCTATACGTGTCCCAAGGGCCGCGCGCTGCCGCAGATGCATCACCATCCCGAGCGGATCGAGCGCCCGCAACTCCGCGTCGACGGCAGCCTGCGCGACGCGACCTGGGAAGCCTGTCTCGACGATCTCGGCACTCGCCTGAAGGACATCATCGACCGACACGGCCCCGAGTCGGTCGGCATCTTCTTCGGCACCGGCGTCGGCATGGACGCCACCGGAACCCGTGTGGCCGAGGCATTGCGGGCGGCGATAGGCACACCGGCCAAGTTCAGCCCGCTGACCATCGACGGCACGGCCAAGCCGTTCATCGCCGATCTGGTGGGCGGATTCGTCGGCCTGTCGGGTCGGCCCGACTACGACAACGTCGATTTCCTGCTTCTCATCGGCACCAACCCGATGATCTCCCACGGGCACGCGATCGCCGTGCCCAACCCCACCGGCACCATCCGCGATATCGCCGCGCGCGGCCAGGTGTGGGTCATCGACCCACGACGAACCGAAACGGCCCGATCGGCCACCGGCCACCTCGCTCCGCTCCCCGGCACCGACCACGCGCTGCTGGCCTATCTGGTGCGCGAAACTTTGTGCGACGGTATCGATCCCAGCGTGCCGGTACAGGGCCTCGACGAGCTCACCGCCGCCGTCGCACCGTTCACACTCGAACACACGGCGACCTCGACCGACCTCGCGCCCGAGGATTTGGCCCGTCTGCGTGACGCGGTCCGCGCCACGGGCCACCTCGCCGTCGAGACCGGCACCGGCGTGACCATGACGGCGGACAAGGGCAATGTGACCCAGTGGCTGGCCTGGGTCCTGATGATCCTGACCGGATCGATGAACCGTCGCGGCGGACTCTGGTTCCACCCGGGTTTCGCCTACCAACTCGAATCCTTCGAGTTGCCCATCTCGTCACCGGACGGGTCGTTCGGCCCCGGTCCGCGCAGTCGCCCCGAAACTCGCTCGTTCATGGGTGAATGGCCCTGCGCCACACTGGCAGACGAAATCGAAGCGGGCAATATCCGGGCGGTCCTCAACCTCGGCGGAAGCCTGCTGACCTCGTTCCCGGACACCGCGGCCATGCGGTCCGCGCTGGGCAGACTCGAGGTGCTCGCGACGACCGAGATCATCGCCAACGACACGACGGCGCTGTCCACGCACGTGCTGCCGACGAAGGATCAGCTCGAACGATCCGACGTCACCATCTGGGACGCCCTCAGCTCCCGGGTGTCGGCCCAGCACACACCGGCCGTGGTCGCCCCAGTCGGAGACCGGCGATCGATGTGGTGGTTCCTGGCCGAACTCGGTCGACGGCTCGGTCACGACGTGGCCGATCCCGATCAGTCCGACGACGCTGTGCTGGCGGGCGTGACGCTCGGCGGGCGATGCTCGTTCGACGAATTGACACGCACCGGCTGGGTCGACGCCGGTCACGAATTGCCCGCCCCCTGGGTGACGCGCCATATCGAAGGAATGGGCGGGTGGCGTTTGGCGCCGTCCCCGCTTGTCGACCAGTTGGCCGCGCTGCGCCGGACCGCGCCGATGGTGCTGATCCCACGACGCCAACCGCGACGGCTCAACGCCCAACTCGACTTCCTCGGCGATCGCCCGGACGTGCTGATCAATCCCGCCGACGCCGCCGAGGTCGGCGTCACCGACGGCGCCACGGTCACGGTTCGTGGCGCCCACGGCGCGCTCACCGGCGTCGCGAAACTCGATCCGGCGATCCGCCCCGGCGCGATATCGGTGCCGCACGGCTACCCCGAATGCAACGTCAACATGCTGACCAACAAGGAGGACATCGACGTGATGACAGGTATGGTGCGCTATTCCGGCGTTCCGGTGAGTGTGGAACCGGCATGACGAACACGAATCACCGGGTGGTGCAGTGGGCCACCGGCAATATCGGACTCAAAGCACTGCGCGGAATCATCGAACACCCTTCGATGACGTTGGCGGGAGTGCACGTCTACGACCCGAACAAGGTCGGACGCGACGCCGGTGAACTCTGCGGACTCGACACCGTCGGTGTCGCCGCCACCGGGAAACTGGAGGACGTGCTGACCACGGGCGCCGACTGCGTGCTCTACATGCCGCGGGTGTTCGATCTCGACGACGTGTGCCGACTGCTCGAGTCCGGCGCGAACGTCGTGGCGACCTGCGGTGTATTCCACCATCCGCCGAGCATGGACCCGGCGGTGCGCGACCGCGTCGAGGCTGCCTGCCGGGCCGGCGGCACATCGGTGCACAGCACCGGAAGCAGCCCCGGCTTCATCTCCGAAGCCGTGCCCTTGGTGCTGACCTCCATCCAGCGCCGGTTGGACAAGATCATCATCGACGAGTACGCGGATCTGTCTCGACGGAATTCGCCCGAGATGCTGTTCGACCTCATGGGTTTCGGTCGCGACCTCGCCCCGTTCGAGCAATTCCGGGCCGACTATCTCGGCGCCAGTTTCGGCCCCTCGCTCCGGCTGATCGCCGACGCCGTCGGCCTGCCGTTGGACGAGGTGGTCGCCAGCGGCGAACTCGCGACCACACCGCGCGAACTCACGATCGCCGCGGGAACCCAGAAGGCCGGATCCGTTGCCGGACAACGCATCACCATCACCGGCCTGCGCGGCGGCCGCGAGCTGATCACCTTCCGCGCCACCTGGTACACCACCACCGATCTCGATGCGACATGGGAACTCGGCGACACCGGCTGGCATATCGACGTCCAAGGCGACGCCCCCCTCGACGTCACGCTGCGGATGCCCATATCCCTGGAACAGATGGCCGAGACCACCCCCGCCTACACCGCCAACCGCGCGGTGAACCTCGTCGAAGCCGTCTGCGCCGCGCCCCCCGGCATCCGATCGGTGCTCGAACTGCCCCTGTCCACCCCGACATTCAGCTGACGGCGACAGTCGACGCGCTTCGCGCGCCCGGTGAATGCGGGGCCGTGCGACCACGGCTCCGCATGCTCCGAGGTCGACGCCGTCAGGTCAGCGCGAAGGTCAGCAGCAGCGTCGGCGGGGCGGTGTCGCGCCGCCAGGAATAGCCGAACCACAGCCCCGGCGTGATCTCCCTGATCTCGTCGTAGATCTGCGGGATCGGCGACGAGTCGTAGTCCAACACCCACGTCGGCCTGCCGTCTGTGATCGCGGGACCGGTGTACACATCCGCGCGGAATCCCTCTAAACCGGCCGACGTCACCTGGTTCATCAGATACCCGCCGTCACCTCCGGTGTAGAAGGTCTTGCCGGTCCAGAAGGCCGGAGCGATCGGGTGAATCGCGGCCGGGCTCACGACCCACCCGTTCGTTACTCCCCTCGGCACCGATCCGGCGCTGGCGTCGGAGAAGATGGCCGTCTGTTGTTCCAGCGAGCACCACGACCGCAGGGAATCGATGGTGACCGACCTGTCGGCCGGATCGATGACGCAGCCGTCGCCGTAGTCCGTCGCGGGAACGATTCCGGAATCTGCTGACGCCATCTGTGCTTCGATGGCGAAAGTCGTGGTGAAAGCCGCTGTGAGGGCGATCAGAAAGCGTGCTCGGTTCGTGCTCATATCTCGCATGTCGTGGTCGAGGTCGGTCATCGATGACATCTCCGGGTATGCCGGGGATCGACCGCCGCACGCAGGGATAGCCTGCGAAGTTGATCTTAAACCCGTACCACCACGGCCTACACGTGCACGCCGATAGGAAAAATTCCTACGAGCAGCAGCGTTTGAGATCGTTTTCGCAGGATAACCGGGCGTGAAACGGAAGTCGTTCCCGGCAAGCGTGCGGAGAAGATCTCGATGACCGAACACCCGAACACGACATCCTCATCGCCCCACGGCAGTGGCGATTCCTACGACAACATCGAGCCGTGGTTCGACGAACTCGGCGCCCTCGACGAATCGGACCCCCGGCGCCGGGTGATCCGCGAAGAGATCATGCGGCTGTGTCTGCCCTTGGCGCAGAATATCGCCCGCAAGTTCCGGGGCCGCGGAATCGATGACGACGATCTGCGCCAGGTCGCCTACCTCGGGCTGGTCGGGGCGGTCGACCGTTTCGACCCCTCGCACGGTTCGAGTTTCCTGTCGTTCGCGGTCCCGACGATCATGGGTGAGGTTCGTCGTCACTTCCGCGACCAGTCCTGGTCGGTGCGAGTGCCGCGCGGCACCAAGGAAGTCCACGCCAAGATCGGCCCCGCGACCGAGATGCTGGCACAGCGACTGGGCCGGATGCCGCGGCCGTCGGAGATCGCCGCCGAACTCGACCTCGACCGCGGCGAGGTCACCCACGCGCTGGTCGCGGCCAACGCCTACCGCGCCGATTCCCTCGACACGACCTTCCACGACGAGAACGGCGAAGGGTACAACCCCGTCGTGGCCCGTATGGGAGCCGAGGACACCTCCTATCGGCAACTCGAAGACGCGATGGCCGTCCGGCCACTGCTGGAAGCCCTTCCCGCCGAACAACGCCAACTGCTGGAATGGCGGTTCTCGGAGAATCTGTCCCAATCGGAGATCGCCGAACGTCTCGGTGTCTCCCAGATGCAGGTCTCGCGAAAGCTCACACGCCTGTTCACACAACTGCGCGAGCAAGCCCTCGCCGACCCCGACACCGAGCGGAAACCGGCCACAGTCACCCAAATCCGCCGCCGTGTGGCCTGACATCGCGGTCCCGGATCGTGTCGCGCGAGGAGTTCAGATGATCGACAGCACCGAGATCAACGAGATCGCCGCCAAGGCCGCCGTTCTCACCGAAGAAGAGGGCACGATATCGGGCGATCTCGATGTCACCGTCGACGACACCGGCAAAGGACTGGTCCGCTATCGCGCGACCGAATCCTGGTACACCATCGGCAATTTCGATGCGGAACCGCCACGCACCTGGAAGACCGTCGCCGAACTCGCCACCGCCGTCGAAGCCGAGGCGAACACGCGCGACGCCGCCGGAAACACCGTGCCCTTCCAGGCGTGAGCCGCACGTGTTTGCCGGACCGACCCGCGGGTAGCCACCTGAACAGGACCGCGTGCAGTCGGCGCGCCGGTTGCACGCGGCGGAAAAGAGGCTGTCCATGAGGTTTATCGGCGCGATTCTCTGCTCGACCGCCGCGGTGGGCGCTTCTCTGACCGTCCCCGCCGCGGTAGCCACCTCCGCGGTGCACTGCACCGCCGAATTCGGCGCCGACGACACCATCGTCGACGGTGACACCGGATGCCGCGCCGTCGGCGACGAAGCAGGACAGGCCCATTCGGCCGGATACGGCGGAGTCGGCTATGCCCGCGCCACGCTGGGCGCGTCGTCACTCGGGGTCGGCATAGCCGGTGGTGTCGGAGCCAGCGAGGGGGTCGGCGGCGTCCCGCTCGCGTTGGGCTTCGGTCCCGACGCGATGGCCTCGAGTTCGGTGACCGACGACGACCCGACCGACGGAGCGGCCAGAGCGGTGGCGATCGCGTTCTTCGGTTCCCGCGCCCACGTCGGCGCGGTCGACGGCTCGGTGCAGTGCTTGGGTGCGGGCGCGATCGCCTGGGACGAGGGCACCGGGGCCACCTGTGTGGGGACACCGTTCGGAACTTGGGCGTCACTGCCGCGATAACGTCACCGCGCGCTGCGGGAGCCTGGGTGAGCGCCGCCGCTCGTGGTCGGCCACGAAATCCGACGGCCGGGCGGCACGGACGTAGGTCTGGCCGCTGATCCGGGTGTGCCGCCACAGGCAGGCGTTTAGTGCGGCAAATCATCAGTGACATTCATCGCTACTGCGAGGAAGATCGACTGATAGCCACCTGTCCGCGATAAGTACCGGATCGGACGGCACAACAGCCACGAACCGCTGTTGCCCCGAAGTCTCCACAGGAGGTTGCGGTGACAAACGGTGCCGCGTCAGCCGAGACGCCCGTTCAAGTGGAGCATTGCGACCTCTGCATCGTCGGAGCCGGTATCACCGGGATCAATGCCCTGTTCGTCGCCAGTCGGTACATGTCTCGCTCGCAGAAGGTCATCCTGCTCGATCGCCGCGATCGGTCCGGCGGTATGTGGGTCGACACCTACGACTATGTGCGGCTCCACCAACCGCACGGCCTGTTCACCGCGGGCAACATCAGATGGACTCTCGGCCGAGATCGCTCGTACCTGGCAACGAAGGACGAGGTGCTCGCCCACTTCGACCATTGCCTCGAGGTCGCGAAGCAGCGAGTGCGGGTGGATCCGTACTTCGGCTGGGCGCTGGAGTCACATCACGAGACCGACGGGATCGTGCGGCTGCACTGCACGTCGTCCGACGGCCGACTCATGGTCGTTGAAGCGAAGCGACTGATCAAAGCCGGCGGATTCGGGGTCGTGCCCAACGACCCGCTCCAGATCGCCAGCTCACGTGTCGTGTCGGTCTCACCCGACTGCTGCGACATGCGTGGGGACCGGATGCGGTCGAGCGACACTCCCGTATGGATCGTCGGCGGCGGAAAGACCGCGATGGATACCGCCCACGCGCTGATCACCGAGTACCCCGGTCGGGAAGTGAACCTCGTCGCAGGTTCGGGCACGTTCTTTTCGAGCCGCGACCGCCTGTTCCCCGCCGGCGGCCGACGATGGTGGAGCGGCAGGCTGACTTCCGGAATCTTCACGGAACTGGGTCGGCGCTTCGACGGGACCAACGAGACCGAGGTCGCGACCTGGCTGCGCACCGCCTACGGCACCTGGCTGACCCCCACCACGGGCAACTTCTTGCTGGGCATACTGTCCGAATCGGAGAACGAGACCATCGCCGCGGGCCTCAACGACGTGATCATGGATCACGTCGTCGACGCCGTCGACCGCAACGGCGATACCGACCTGGTATTCCGTAGCGGATCGACGAAGACGATTCAGCCAGGCAGCTGGATAGTGAACTGCACCGGATACATCCTGCGTCACGATCTCCCCTACGAACCCTACGTTTCCGACAGCGGCGCGGTCGTCTCGGTGCAGCCGCGCTCCGCCACACACCACCTGACGTCGTACATGGGCTACTTCCTGACCCACCTGCTGTTCCTGGACAAACTCGGGGAGATCCCCCTGTACGAACTCGACGCGGCGGCCCTGAAGAAGAAATCGAACGCGGCATTGCCGTACACGCTCGGATCACTGACCATGCACAACCTCAGCCTGATCGCCGACAGCGTCCCGAACAAAGTATTGCTCGACTGCGGACTCGACCTCGATCACTGGTACCCGTTGCCGCGCCGCATGATCGGCACAACGCGGTTCCTGCTCACTCACCGTCGCGAACGCGCGCACCTCCGTCAGACCCTGGACACCGTGCGCGAACGATTCGATATTCGCTGCGGCCCCCTTCCTCGTGGGGCAACCGTCGGCTCCTGAATCCGGGTCGCCGCGCCGGGTTCCAGCCCGTAGTGCAGGATTGCTCGCGAGCCGGTGACATTGTCCGGCAGCCGATCCGGGGAGTGGAATGCGCATGCCCACAGTCGAGAGCCTGCATCAGCGGCTGTCCGAGGCCTTGGCCGAATATCTGGCAGAGACTCGTGAGGATTCGTCGGAAACCATGCTCGTCTTTCACGGCGGCGGTGAGATCCGTCTGTGGTCCGAGGACGACACCGTCCGGGCGGAGATCGACACGTCTCAGGGCGGCCCGGAGATCTGGGACTTCGGACCGGGCCGTGACGAAGTGGAGGACTTCGTCGAAACCGCCCTGTGGGTAGTAGCCCCGGAGGAATGATCTCGCGGACCCGCCCTCAGGTCCGGGCTCCTCACAGGGTGAGCCAATCGAGAGTTCGGCCGTGCGGTCCGGTGAATGCCACTGGTATTCGGTCGACCGCCAGGACGAAGCGGTCGGCGGGACCATCGGCGTCGGAAGGCTTTTGCGAAGCGGTCACACCATCGCCGGTGCATACTTCGTTGGATGGCTGCTCTCACCCTCTTCGACACACCGCTGCTGCATCGCCTGAGAAACTGCGAGCGAGTGTTGATCGTCGGCGCCGGTGGCGGGTTCGACCTGCTCAGTGGCCTGCCGTTGGCGTTCGCACTGCACGAACGTCACAAAACGATCTTCCTGGCGAACCTTACCTTCACGGCTGTCACCCGCATCGGTGCGCAACCGGTGGCTGCGGGGGTCTTCGACATCGATGCCGAAACCAGCGGTCCGATGTCCTACTTCCCGGAAAAGCATCTCGCGGTCTGACTACGAGACCACGCCTACCCCGACCGGATCTTCCTGATCCGCAAGGGCGGGCCCGCCGACATTCGCGCCGCCTACGCGTGGCTGGCCCGCGAGCTGCGCGTGGACGCCATAGTTCTGGTCGACGGCGGCACCGACCTGCTCATGACTGGTGACGAGGCCGGACTCGGAACACCGGTCGAGGACATCACCAGTCTTCTGGCGGCCCAGGCGCTCGATCTACCGGTCAAACTCGCGGTCTGTGTCGGATTCGGTGTGGACGCCTTCCACGGCGTGTGCCACGCACACTTTCTCGAAAACGTCGCTGCCCTCGCCAAACTCGGGTCATATCACGGCGTGTTCGCCCTACTACCCGGCCTCTCTTGCACCGATGCATGGCTCGAGGCCGTCGACTGGGTCCAGCAACACACCCCCGGTCGCGAGAGCATCGTCTGCGCCTCGATTACCGACGCTGCCCGCGGTGAATACGGCGACCACCATTCGCTGGCCCGCACCCGCGCGAAGGGTGCCGAACTGTTCATCTCTCCGCTGATGTCGATGGTCTGGGGGTTCGATCTCGATGCCGTCGCGAACAGAGTCCTCTACCGCGATGCCATCGCCGACGCGACAACACCCTTCGAAGTCGCCGCCGCGATAGAAGCGTTCCGCGACCACACGCCGCTGCGACCTCGTCGAACCATCCCGGCTTGAACGCGCGTCGACACACGCTTGCTGGAGAGTCGGATCCCACCGTTCACCGACAGCCGTGCCCGCACAGACACCCGCTCGGGTGTCAGCCCTTCGTCACCATGCCCTGCGCGACCATCCAGTCCCTGGCCACATCGGCCGGTTCCCGGCCTTCCACGTCGACCTGACGGTTCAACTCGGTGATCGTCTCGTTGGTCAGCAGCCGCGAGATCGGCGTCATGATCTCGGCGACGGCCGGGTGCGCCTCGGCGAAATCCGCGCTCATCACCAGGGCGGCATTGTATTTCGGGAAGAACGCGCGGTCGTCGCGCAGTAGTACCAGGTCCAGACCGGGGATGCGGCCGTCGGTCGCGGCGACCGAGCCGAAACGGCACTGTGTGGCGTCGGCGGTGGCCTGGTAGACGACCGCGTCCTGCACGATCTGCTTGCGCACCTTGCCGGTGTCGATGCCGTATTTGCGCGCCATTCCGGGATATCCGTCCTGGCGCACGTTGAATTCGGTGCCGACGCAGGTGGTCGCGGCCGCCGGATCGGTGTCGACCAGGCGCGCGTAGTCGGACAGGGTGCGCACACCGGTTTCGTCGGAGACTCGGCGGCTGACCGCGACAGCGTAGGTGTTGTTCATCGGGGCCATCGCCGTCCAGACCATGTGGTGGGCGGCGAGGTCGGCCGCGCGCAGGGCTTCGAACTGTTCGTGTTCGTCCGCGATCGGGGTCTCGTTGCCGAGGTAGTTGATCCAGCCGGTGCCGGTGTAGTCGTAGGCGAGGTCGATCTGGCCGTGCAGTTGGGCGTCGCGCAGGCTGTTCGAGCCTTGGATATTGGTCAGATCGCGGACGTCGGCACCTGCTGCCACCAGGGCGAATTCGATGAGGTAGCCCAGGATGTTCTGTTCGGTGAAATCCTTGGAGCCCACCGTGATCGCGACGCCGCCGAGTTCGGGGACCGGGCCGATTCCCGCCGGTCCGACCCGCAGCGGGACCGCGCCGCCCGATTGCAGCCCGCATGCCGCGAGCAGCACTGTTCCCAGCAGCGCGGCCAGCGCATGCGCCGCCCTCACCGCAGTCCCTTCGGTCCGAGGAACTGTTCGGCCAGCGCGCCGAGCCAGTCGACGAGCAGAGCCAGCGCGACGGCGAGTACCGCTCCGACGACCAGGGTCACGTTGTCGCGCAACTTGTATCCGGTGTCGATGAGTATGCCGAGTCCGCCCGCGCTCACCAGGAACGACAGGGTCGCGGTGCCGACGGCGAGCACCAGCGAGGTGCGCAGACCCGCGAGGATGTAGGGCACGGCGAGCGGGAACTCGATGCGGCGCAGGATCGTCGGCGCCGACATGCCCTGTCCGCGGCCCGCGTCGATGAGCACCGGATCGACCTGCTGGTAGCCGAGAATCGTGTTCCGCAGGACCGGGAGTAGCGAGTAGAAGGCGATCGGTGCGACGCCGATCCAGAATCCGGTGGTGCGGGTCGCGAGGTAGCACAGCACGATCAGGCCGATGGCGGGCGCGGCGGCCCCCACATTCGCGACTCCGACGAAAATCGGTGTCAGACGGCGGTATCCGGGCCGGGTCAGCAGGGTGCCCAGGGGGACGGCGATCACCACCACGATGACCACGACCGTCGCGGTGATCAGGATGTGCTGCCAGGTGACGGTCACGATATTGCTCGTGTTGAGGCTGGCCTGCTGGGTGACGGTGAGGTCGCGGCGCAATGCCCAGGTCAGCACTGCGACGGTCAGCAGCAGCACCAGCACCGGCTGGACGAGCAACCGCAGGTATTCCGCCCTGCCCTCGGTGGCGGGCCGAGACCCGCGCGGGCGTGCGGTGGACTCGACGGCCGCGGTCACGTCGTCGGCTCCGAGGTCTCACCCGTCGCGGCACGCAGCGCCGACAGATGGCCGACGAGGGTGTCGATGGTGACCAGTCCCGCGTATTCGCCGCCGGGCGCGGTGACCACGGCACTCGCGGACTCCTCGGCCAGCAGCGCCGCGAGCGCGTCCTGGAGGGTCGAGCGTACCGAGACCGTCTCCCCCACCGATGTCCCCGCCTCGCGCAGCGAGGACGCGGTCGCGAGTTGGGCGGCGGTGACCCGTCGCAGCGGGCGGCGATTCTCGTCCAGGACGACCGCCAATGGACGGTCTCCGATGGCGGCGCGCAAGGTCTCGATCGGTTCGGATTCGACGGCGGACGGGCATTCGTCGAGGCGGACGTCTTCGATCCGGGTCAGGGTCAGTTGTTTAAGGGAGGCGTCCGCGCCGACGAATCCGGCGACGGTGTCGTCGGCGGGATCGGCGAGTACGGCGGCGGGGGTGTCGTATTGGAGGATGCGGGATCGCTCGCCCAGCACGGCGATCCGGTCGCCCAGTTTCACCGCCTCGGCGAAATCGTGGGTGACGAACACGATGGTCTTGCCCAATTCGGTTTGCAGCCGCAGCAATTCGTCCTGTAACGACGCCCGGGTGATCGGGTCGACCGCGCCGAAGGGCTCGTCCATCAACAGGACGGGCGGATCCGCGGCCAGCGCCCGCGCCACCCCCACCCGCTGTTGCTGCCCGCCGGACAGTTGCCGCGGATAGCGGTTGCGGTAGGTGCCGGGATCGAGGCCGACCAGATCGAGCATCTCGTCCACGCGCGCCGAGGTCCGGCGGCGGTCCCAGCCCAGCAGCCCGGGCACGGTCGCGATATTCTTGGCGACCGTCATATGCGGGAAGAGTCCGGCCTGCTGGATCGAATACCCTACCCCGCGCCGCAATTGATCGGGATCCATGCCGGTGACGTCGCGGCCGCCGATGGTGATGGTGCCCGAACTCGGTTCGATGAGCCGGTTGATCATCCGCATGGTGGTGGTCTTGCCGCACCCCGACGGGCCGACCAGCACGACGATCTTCCCGGCCGGAATCGTCATCGACACCCTGTCGACGGCGGGATCGGTTTGTCCCGGATAGTGTTTGGTGACGGCGTCGAGCACGATCTCGACCCCGGATACTCCGTCCACGGCGGGTCCGGACCCGCCGGTGCGGGTTTCAGTCTCGGTCACGGATACCCCTCGAGGTGGTGAGACGCCCGACGAGCAGCAGGATCCCGTCGAGCGCCAGTGCGAGCACGATGATGAGGACGGTGCCGGTCAACGCCTGCGGCACGGCATTCGGGCTGCCCAGCCGCGACAGCCCGGAGAAGATCAGATTGCCCAGTCCCGGTCCCTTGGCGTAGGCGGCGAGCGCCAGGATGCCCATGATCATCTGGGTGCTCACCCGCATACCCGCTAGGATCGACGGCCAGGCCAGCGGTAGTTCCACCACCGCGAGTACGCGCAGCCGGTTCATACCGACACCGCGGGCGGCGTCGGTCACCGCCGGATCGACCGACGCGAGCCCGATGATGGTGTTGCGCAGGATCGGCAAGAGCGCGTACACGACCAGGGCGACGATGGTCGGCCCGACACCGAGCCCGAACAACGGGATCAGCAGGCCGAGCAGCGCGAAGGACGGCACCGTGAGGACCGCGCTGGCCGTGGCGGTCGCCGCCGACGAACCCAGTGGACTGCGGTACACCACGATCCCGATCAGCACCGCGACGACGGTGGCGATGATCAGCGACTGCACCACCGCCGAGACATGCAGATACGAGTCGACGAGTAGTTGATGCCGCCGCGCGACGACGAAATCCCACAGCGTGTCCAGGACCGCACCTCCCCGTCGTCCGTTTCCCGGAGACTATCTCGCGGAGAATGCCCGCCGCACGGCAAACGGAAACAACGACTTTCCGCGCCGGGTAGGGCGGAGCCGTTGTGCGAGTGCCTCCTTCGAGACCGAACAGCTCCGCTACGACCGCGTTTGTCGCGGAGTTCGCAACACGACGCTGCTCTCATACGGTCTGACACCGCCCCGGTGGCGTCCTCTGCGCCATGTCCAAAAGCCGTCGGCCCTGCCGAAATTCGCTGGCTCCAGCATCACCGTCATGCCACCATGACACCGCCGAGTCGATGACGATCTGCGCCAGGAGGACATCGTTGACCGTCGATCTGCGCCTACGTTTCGCTGTCGACGACGCCGCTCTCTCGCGGCTGCACGCCGACGCATTCGGCGGTGATCGCACGCCGACCCCTGGAAAGCACGGCTGGAACAGCACAGCAGGTCATGGGTCGGCGCGTTCGTCCATGATCGGCTCGTCGGATTCGTACACGCGATATGGGACGGCGGAAGCGACCGTCGGGGCGGGCGCGAGCTGACACCACAGAGCGATCTCACTCGCCGAGTGATGCGACGACCACGCGGTAGCCGATGTCGAACTCGTCGCGGGCCAACAGATCCGCGTTGTGCCGGTGCCAGGCCCGAGAGTGCAGGTCGTGGCTCAGATTGCGAAGCCCGTCCTCGAGGAGCGGGTGTGGGGTCAGGGCCAGCATCGACATCCCGGCCCTGACTCGCGGATCGAGGTAGGCGTGGGGGCGACGCCAGAACGCGGCACCGAATCCGTCGGCGCAGTCGGCGGGCACCGCGACCGGATGCACCTCGACGGTGCCGGGCAGTAGGTCTACGAGCTGGTCGAGCGGCACGGCCAGCCGGGCGTCGGTGGCGGCGGCCACGGGGAGATAGTCGCGGAGCAGCCAGAATTCGCGCATCACCAGGTGGTCCCAGGTGAAGACGACGATCCGTCGGCGCGCGATCCGTGACATCTCACGCAGCCCCTGTTCGAGATCGCTCCAGTGATGCACCGTCAAAGCCGCCGAGGCGACATCGACGGCTTTATCGCGAATCGGGAGATGTTCGGCGACCGCGCGGACGGCCGGGCCCGCTTTCGCCGGGCGTTGGCCGATCATCACCGCGCTCGGTTCCACCGCCACCACGGTTCGGCCGAGTTGGTAGCCACCCGCACCTGCCCCGATATCGGCTACCGACCAGGTCTCGGGCACATGTCGGCGCATCTGTGCCTCGATCCTCGGATCGGGCCGGCGCGTGGAGGCGTAGGTCCGTCCGGTCCGGTCGTAGAGCATCATCGTCTCCCTCGAACCACCGCACCGTCCTCGGCCGGACCGATTAACGACTTCACATTCTAGATTCTCTATTCTAATATCGGTGTCATGGGTCGGTCAGCCAAATACGACAAGGACGCGATCCTCGACGCAGCGCTGGATCTCATCGCCCGCGAGGGGCCGACCGCTGCCACCGTGGCCGCCATCGCGGCGCGTCTGGGCGCACCGACCGGTTCGATCTATCACCGCTTCGCCTCGCGCGATCTGATCGTCGCCGAGCTCTGGATCCGCGGAATCCGCCGTTTCCAAACCGGTTTCGTACAGGCGCTGCGCGCAGGCGACATCGAATCGGCCGCCCTGCACGGCGTGCGCTGGTGCCGCGCTCACCCCATCGAGGCGGCGGTACTGCTGATGCACCGCCGCGAGGATCTCGCCCGTCGCTGGCCGACAGAACTCGGAGCGGCGCTGACCACCTTGAACGACGACGCGGCCGCCGCCTACCGCGCGCTACTGAAGCAGCACCCCGACCTCGATCCCCACCGGGTCGGCTTCGCGGTCTTCGACCTCCCCGCGGGAGCGGTACGTCGCCACATCGCCGAACTCCAACCCCCACCACCCTGGGTCGACGACCTCGTGCGCACGGCAGTCCGGGCCGTCCTGGAGACACCATTGCCGAGATGACCAGCTGATAGAACATCCGGGAGGAACCATGATCAGTTCGACAGGGCAACAACATCGGTTGTCCGTACCTCCGAACACCGCCTTGCGTTGGGTCACAGTCGTATTCGCGATCGCCCTCACCGTGCACGGCGCCGACCACCTCCGACGTGGCATGGACACCGTGTCGATGCTGGTCATGGCTCTCGGCACGATTCAAATGGTCCTCGCGATCGCGACGATCGTCCTGGTGTTCACCCGCCACCGCTGGGCACCGACCGCGGCCATCTCCATCGGGTTCGCGAGCGCGGCGGGCTTCACCGTCGTGCACCTGCTCCCGGACTGGTTCGGACCACTGAGCGACAGCTTCATCGCCGCGCCGCCGTCGGCGCGAGTGATCGGATTCTCCTGGTTCGCAGCCATATTCGAGATCGTGGCCGACCTCGCCATCGCCGTCGCGGGCCTACGCGCCCGCAAAACCTGGCCCTGAGCCGGGCACCGCCCGAAGACGGCGCCGAGTCGGCGGCATGCACGTCAGAGGGAACGCTTCGGGTCGACCACCAGCCGTACCCGCCGTGCGACTCCCCCACATTTCGCGTGCAGAACGTCGCGGCTGTTCATGTCATTCCTCGGGAAGGACCGAACCGGTGCCGAAGTACTTCTCCGAAATCGCGTGTAACGCGCAGTCGGCACGGATTTCGATCAACGCCCGGTCGACCTCGTCCATCACAGGGTCGTTCTTGCGAGTGACGAAGGTCTGCGGCAGCGAGAACGGGGGCGTGATCCCTGTGGCCACGAGGTTGTCGTCGGCGGTGCGGGTGAGGTAGTCGGCGACCGCCATGCTGTCGGTGACGGTGGCATCGATGTGGCCGTCCTTCGTCAGTCGCACGGCATGGTCGAGGCTCTCGACCGTCACCTTCGCAGTTCCCTGCGACGCGTCGATTCCGTCGCTCCAGTTGCCGCAGTCCCAGTAAGCGGCGTTTCTTCCGCTCATCTCGGTCACCGAGGCATTCAGGTCCTCGCCCGGACGGGTCAGGATCACCGGGCGGGCTTCCGCGTAGTACCGCGACAGCTCGTATTGCTCACTGAGAGGCAGGGTCGGCGCGACATGGTTGCCGACCAGGTCCACTCGGCGCGACCGCAGCCCGCTGAACAGCGCGGGGCGGTTCAGGGCCGGCCGATACTCGACCCGCATGCCCAGCCTTTCACCGATCGCTTCGATCACTTCGATGTCGTAGCCGGTGACCTCACCGTCGGCCCCGCGGAAACTGAAGGGTGCACAGGTTCCCTCGGTACCGACCCGCAACGTATTCGGGTCCGCACCGTCAGCGTCGCATCCGACGAGTGCGGCAGCGACCGTGAGAGTCGACACCGCGATGGCGGCGTTCCTACCACGCACTCTCTGCCCCTTCTGGCACGACCTCCCAGGCTACCGCCCGTAGACCGGCGAACAAGTCTCGGCTATCGGGGGACGGCGCCTATGCGGACGCGTTCAGCGGCGAGGGGTTGCCGACCGAGGTGCAGGCAAGTGCGCGCATGGGGCGCTCGAAACGGACGTCGGGCCGCGTTGGTGAAACTCACACCGCGGCAAGCGATTGTTGTGAGTGGCCAAGAACCCTGGGTCGGATTCGGATTCCGGTACCGGATAGTCGATACCCTCGGCGACGTCGGTCCGATCGAGAGTGAGATCCGTGAAGTCGTCTCTGGCAGTTGTGATTACAGCGCTCATCGGCGCTGCGTTGCTCGGCGGGCAAACCTCTCGCGCCCTGGCGGATCAACCCGGCACCCAGGCGGAGCCGTCGGCACCGGCGACTGCCGGACCTTCCCCGCTACAGCAATGGATCGACAGCGTGATACCGGCGCCGCCACGGGCTTCTCCACCGGATTCCGCGTCCGAGCCTGCCGAATCGACGCTGTGGCGGCAGGTGTTGTCCCCGCCGACCGGCGACCCGATCTTCGACGTCCGGCCCGCCGACCTCGAATCCCTGATGCCAGGGCAGGTCATCGAAACACGGGACGTGACGGCCACGACGGCCCTGCGGATGGCGACGCCGATCTCCCGGGCGACGTTGGTGAAGTTCCGATCCACGTCGGCGACCGGCGCCCCGTCCTTCGGCACGGCGACACTGATCGTTCCCGCGACGCCGTGGTCCGGAACCGGGTCACGACCGGTCGAGGTGAACGCGATGCCGATCAATTCGCTCGGGGCGCACTGCACGCCGGGTTTCCAGCTCTCCCACGGCCTCCTCGTTCGGCCCAACACCGATCTCCCGATCTTCGTGCCCGCCCTCTGGTCGGCCCTCGCCAAAGGACACGCGGTCCTGGTGCCGGATCACGAAGGTCCGCTGATGGCCTACGCCGAACCGAATATCGCCGCGCACGTGATGCTCGATTCCATCCGCGCGCTGCGGTCCTATCTGCCGGGCGAATACGGTGACAGTCGATATGTGACCGTCGGCTACTCGGGTGGGGCGATCGCCGCGTACGCGGCGGCCATGCTGCTCGACGAGTACGCACCGGAACTGTCGGGCGTTCTCGTCGGCGCGGCGGCCGGCGGATTGGTCACCGACTACGCGAACGTGGCCCACCAGTTCAACGGCAACATCTCCTCCGGAATCCTGTTGACGGTATCGCTGGCCATCGCGCGCGAACATCCCGAGCTGCTGCGACACATGAATCATCTCGCGCAGTGGGTGGCGACCTCACCGCTGCGTGACATCTGTGGCGACTCCTCCGGACCGCTCGGCGTAGTCGGGCTCCCGATCGACGTCGCGGCCGATACCGCCGCCCCGCTCGACAGCCCGTTCGCCGCGAAGATGTTCGAGCGGTTGGACCTGACCGGACGCACATCCACCGTGCCGCTGTATATCTACCACGGCGCCCACGACCCCTGGATCCCCATCGACGACGCCCGGCGCATGTACCTGCAACAGTGCGGTCGCGGTGTGCCCGCGGTGTTCCGCAGCGTGCCGGGAGAGCATCTGATCGGCTACATCACCGGCTCGCCGGATCTGGACCGGTGGACCGATGCGCGGTTGCGCGGCGAACCCGCCCCCAGCGAATGCTGAGGTCCCGCATCCGGTTTGCCCCGTGTTCCACGGGTACAGAGAGGGCGAGGTGCCCACGGCTCGGAGGCCTTCGCGCTCAATGTGATTCGTCGTGACCGTAGTCAGCCCATCTGCCCCGCCGGGCGCAGCAGGATCTCGTTGATCAGGAACTGACCGACCGAGCCCGAGCCGAACACGGCTTGGCACCAATCCCTCTTCGGGAGAGGTGATGTCGGGGTTCAGCGTCTTGGATCGCGAACAAGGCATACACCGACCAGGTCTTCGGCGCTCGGGACGAAACCGTGCCGCTCCTACAGTCTTCGACGCTCCTCGCTAGTGGCCGAGTGGCCCGCACGGCCCGGGGCCGTCGTAATTGCTGCCGTACTCGAACAAACACAGGAGCGAGCGAAAGTGGCGGGCGAGGTCTTCGCTGCTGCCCGAGGACGAGCCCGTCGCCGCGCTCGCCCCGGGCGCCGACAGGATCAGCGTTGCCGCCGCTGCCACGCCGACGGCAGCCGCGGTCAATCTATCTCTCAACATGTATGCCCTCCGGGATCAGTGTGAATCGAGAGGAACGGTAGCTGCGTATTCAACGGCGTCACAGCCGACGTTTCCGCTGCCCCGATCTTCCAGGGCAGCGGGATTATTTGGGCAGCAACGCAATTCATGGCCTGCCCGCAGTGTCCTGGCTGGAAGGGCGGTTGCCTGGAGTTCGATGTGGCCGCTCAAACCTGCGTACACACCAGCTGAGGACATCGACGCCCGCACATGCCGCTGATCGCTCGTCCTGCGTCGGTCACTGGGAGTGCAGAGTCCGCATTACTCACCGGAGTGAGATATCGGATACACACTCCTCGAATGCCCGCGTACGTGCTGTCGACCTGGCGAGCTGGCCGGATCGAATTCAGCGTCTGCTACGTGATTGTCTGCGTGCGCACCCACACGAGGCCGAGCGCTGCGCCGAGCTGAAACGGCAGATCGTGGCGGCAGGTATCCCGTCGAACGACTACGCGCGAGAAAAGACCGGCTTCATACGGGAGCGGGCCGACCGAGCTGAGCCGAACACGGCTTGGCACCAGTCCCTGTTCGCCCACGATCGTTACGGTGGTGTCGTGACCTTGCTTGCGCGCATCGATCGGTTCAACGGCCGGCATCCGTGGAGTCACAACGACTTCTACGGCGGGTGGGTTGTCCAGAGTGTGAGGTCCAGCGAAGCCCGGGATGTGCTCGATGTCGGCTGTGGCACAGGGAATCTGATCGATCGGTTGCGGGCACATATCGATCGGGTGACTGGGATCGAGCCCGACTCTGCGACCGCGCGCGTTGCGGCTGCGCGTTTCGCCGGGAACGATTCTGTCGTGATCGAGCAGGTCCGATTCGATCAGTTCCGGTCGCCTCGCCAATGGGATGCCATCACGCTGGTCGCTACCCTGCACCACCTTCCGTTGGTCGATACTCTGCGTGAGTTGGACCGGCTTCTGTCCCCCGGCGGCCGACTGGTCGTTATCGGGTGCTTCCGTAATGCAGGCCTGATCGACTACGCGACCGGCTTCGTCGCCTCGGTAGCGAATCTGATTATGGGCAAGATCAAGCACCCTCAGCCGAGCGACCAACTCCCGATCGAGATGACAGCGCCGACCGCGGCGCCGCGCGAAACGATTGCCGAGATCCGCTGTGCGGCAGCTGAGTATCTGCCTGGAGCGCGCATCCGTCGACGCCTGTTCTGGCGGTATTCGCTGGTCTACGACAAAGCAGCGAGTGCCGCCGACCAGCGCGGGACCACCCCGGTCCCGTCCGACCAGCAGAAGCGTCACCGGTAGCATCAGGACCGACAGGGTCCGGTCGCATCCCGACCACAGCGCCTACCCGACCAGCCCGTCGCTCGTCGTTCGAACCTCGCACTCGATGAAGGATTGCCCGCTCGGTTGTCGGCTCGCGCACCGCTACCACCGTCACTGGAGGAACCGATGCAATCGTTGCTGTCGGTGAACGTCGGAATGCCGAAGGACCACTGCTGGCAGGGCAGGACTGTTCACACCGGCGTGTGGAAGTACCCACAGGACGGCCCGGTGATGGTCCGTCGCCTCAACATCGACGGCGACGGCCAGGGCGACACCGCGGGCCACGGTGGTGAGCAGCGGGCCGTGCTCGTCTACCAGATCCAGTCCTACCGGTACTGGCAGCGGCATTTCGGACGCGACGACTTCGAGTACGGCCAGTTCGGCGAGAACCTCACCGTCGACGGACTCGCCGACGACGAGGTCTGCATCGGCGACCGGTACCGCATCGGCGAGGCCGAATTCGAAGTCACCCAGCCGCGGGTCACCTGCTACCGCGTCGGCCTGCGCCTCGACGAACCCGAAATGCCCGCGCTGCTGGTCAGCCACCACCGGCCGGGCTTCTACATGCGCGTCATCCGAGAAGGACACATACGGGCGGGCGACCCGATAGTCCGCACCAGGATCGGCCCCGGCGCCATGAGCGTGGCCGATATCGACGCGTTGCTCTACCTGTCCGAACGCGACACCGCCACGCTGCGCCGGGCCACGAGTCTGACCGCCCTCAGTCCCGGATGGCAGGGCTCGTTCCGTGAACTGCTCGCGACCGCCGAGGCGTCGGGCACCACCGTCGGTCCGGCCTGGCCCGGCTTCCGCGCGCTGCGCGTGACGAAAGTGGTCCCGGAGAGCGCGACGGTCTCCTCCATCCACCTGACCACTCCGGATGGTGTACCGCTCCCGAATGTGCCTGCGGGCCAGTACCTTACGCTACGACTCCCCGGTGCGGGCACACCCGCCCCCGTGCGCAGCTACTCGCTGTCCACGGTGTCGGACAACGGTGGCTACCGGATCAGCGTCAAACACGAGCCGCACGGCAGCGTCAGCACCTACCTCACGACGAGGATTCGGCCGGGCGATACCGTCGACGCCGCGGCACCGCGCGGCGACTTCGTGCTCGACGACGACACCGGCCCCGTCCTGCTGGTCTCCGCCGGCATCGGCCTCACACCCGTGCTGGCCATGCTGCACGAACTCGCCGTCCGCGACAGCGACCGCGAGATCTGGTGGATTCACGGCGCACGCCGCCCGCGGGAACATCCGTTGGCCGCCGAAGCCCACGCCCTGCTCGCCTCGCTTCCGCACGGTCACGAGCACGTGTTCTACAGCGCCGAGACACCCGCAGAATCGGGCGACACCCCCACCGCCTCCGGACGCCTCACCGCGGACAAACTGATCGCGCTGTCGATTCCCGCCGCCGCGACGGCCTACGTCTGCGGCCCTACCTCGTTCATGTCCGACATGCGGCAGGCCCTCACCGCCTCCGGTCTCGACCCGGCTCGCATCCACAGCGAACTGTTCGGAACCCTCGCTCCCGTCAATCCCGGCATCGACGAACAGGCCGCGCTACCACCGCACCAGCCATCCGGGCCGCCGGGCACCGGCCCGCTGGTGACCTTCGCCCGCAGCGGCCTCTCGGTGCCCTACCCGGACGACGAGCACAGTGTGCTCGACCTCGCCGACGCCTGCGACGTCCCGTCGCGGTGGAGCTGCCGCACCGGCGTATGCCACACCTGCACCACCACCCTGCTTGCGGGCGCGATCACCTACCGTCCCGCCCCACTCGAAGCCCCACCCGACGGCGAAGTCCTGATCTGCTGCGCCCGTCCCGACACCGATATCGTCCTGGACATGTAGAAAGCCGGGGCAGCGGTCTGCGGTATTCCGGTTCCGTGATTGCGCAGCGGTCGGACGAACACCGAGATGACGAATTGCCCACGGCGAGCAAACAACCCGCGTAGGCTTTTCATCCGGGCAGCCACATCGGAATATTGGGGGATCTTCAGATAGCGAGAACATGGTGACCACAGCCCGTCGACAGCAGTCCTTTTCCCAGCCGCAGGCGACCGAAGTTGCCGGGCATCCCCGATTGCCGACATTGCCGGAATGGCCGCGTGACACGATCGGGGTACTCGCGACAGCCGACGACAGCCTGCACGCCATCCCGGTCTCCTGGCCCGTCCGCGCCGGCGATCGTCGAATCCTGTTGAGTCTCATGAACCATCGCGGATCACTGACACGCCTGCGCGCACGTCCCGAGGTGGTGCTGATGATCCTCGCCGGTGGCAATGTGGCCGTGAGCGCCGGTGGGTTCGCGCGGGTGGTCGCCGACCCGATGCCCGACGCACCCGACTACGTGGCCGTCGCCCTCGAGATCGATACGATCGAGGACCACCGCCAGGGCGCGTTCCTGGTCGAAACCGGCATCCAGCGAACCGTCGTCGACAGCACAGAACTCGCCTACCTCGAAGCACGTTTCGCGACATTGCACGAGATCGCCGGGCGAATCGCGTAATTCACAGGGACTGTCACGAATCTTCACGTGCCCGGATATCGGTCAGACCCCACACATCGGACAGTGTGATTCGGCGATCAACGAAACAGTAGATCGCTCAACGCGCGCGTCAGCCACTGCTCGTAACGTCGGGTGCTCCAACCGAGTCGACGGGTCAGCTTGTCGTAATTCTCGATGGAAACCAGCAGCCACAGGCTCACGGCGAGTTCGTCGGGTTCGATATCGGATCGCAGCCAGCCGCGAGCAGACAGCATGTCGACCGCACTGCCGACATTCGCCCTGACCGATGCCTGAACCTGCGACAGTTCGGCATCCACCTGCGGGTCGTCGGCGGCCGCCGACACGAAAGCCCGCCACACCCCCACCGTGCGCGAGGCAAGTCCGGTCAGTAATCGGGCCGCCTCCACCGCGAACTCGTCGGGGGTCGAGGCTTTCCGGAGGTCGTCGGCTTCGGGAGCCGCGAGCACGGGCTCGTCGACGTCACGGCCGAAACTGAGAACTCGCACCGACGACGCCAGCAGACTGCGCTTTCGACCCTGGGCCCGCACGGTCTCGAGCGAAACCCCCGCCGTTTGCGCGATCTGGCGCAACGACGTAGGCCCGTAGCCCTGGGTGGCGAACAGTCGCGCGGCCGTATCGATGACCATCCGGCGCGTGGCCGCCGCCTGTCGCGCACGCAGCGGTGAAACGTAAAGCGGCTCGGACACCATATTCCTTCGACAACATTCACCGGTACGTCGTACAGGTGAATGTTATCGCATACCAGCCGACCGCCACCGAAGGACGATCATGGCCCACTACCTCATCGCCAGCGTGCCGATACACGGGCACGTCACTCCCCTGCTCGGAATCGCCACCGAACTCACCCGGCGCGGGGACCAGGTCGAATTCCTGACCGGCGCGCGGTTCGCCGACGCGGTCACGCGGACCGGGAGCCGATTCATCGGGCTACCGGCCGAGGCCGACTACGATGACCGACTCCTCGGCACGGGCCCCGACAGTGACCGTCCCACCGGGATCGCCGGGTTGCGCCACGACGTCGCCCAGAATTTCCTGCGGCCTGCCCGCGCCCAGTACGACGCGCTCCTGGCGCACACACTGGCCGCCGAAACCCCACCCGACGCGGTGGTGGTCGACCCGACCTTCGTCGGCGCCATGCTGCTCAGCGGTCATCCGCGAGACCGGCGACCACCGGTGATCGTCGCGGGCATGCTTCCCCTACCCCTCAGCTCCGCGGTGGTGCCGCCGTTCGGACTCGGGCTCCAGCCGTGGCGCGGCCCCCTCAACCGCCCGCGCAACGCCATCCTGCGCACCCTGGTCGAGAAGTGGATCTTCGCCCCGGTGCAAGCCGACGTCGACGCGCTGTACCGTTCCGTCCACGGTCGCGATGCCGGAGCTTTCGTCATCGACTGGATGAGCGAGGCGGACGCGATAGTCCAATTGTCTGTGCCGGGTTTCGAATATCCGCGCCCCGATCTCGCGGTGCCCGTGCGCTTCGCCGGTCCGGTCATCGCTTCCACCGACGGACCCCTTCCGTCCTGGTGGGACGAACTCGACACCTCCCGACCGGTCGTACTGGTCACCCAGGGAACCATCGCCAACCAGAACTTCGACGAACTCGTGCGTCCCACCCTCGACGCACTCGCGACCGAGGATGTCCTCGTCGTGGTCACCACGGGTGGCCGACCGATCGAGCAACTCGGAATACTGCCGGCCAATGTCCTGGCCGCGCGGTTCCTCCCCTACGACCGACTCTTCCCCCGGCTGAACCTGCTGGTGACCAACGGCGGATACGGCGGCGTCCAATACGCGCTCGCGCACGGCGTGCCGATCGTCATCGCCGGAGACACCGAGGACAAACCCGAGGTCGCCGCCCGAGTCGCCTGGTCGGGCAGCGGAATCGATCTGCGCACCGGGCGCCCGAGCGCCACCGCGGTGCGCCGAGCCGCGCGCACAGCGCTCGCCTCGCCCCGATATCGGGAGGCAGCCGCCGTGCTGGCCGAGCAGATCGCCGCCGCGCGGGGTATCGACGAACTCGTCGACACCGTGGCCGCCGTCTCGGTCGCGTCGATCCGGTAGGCGGATCGAATCACCAGGGCGCACAACCTGATGACGTCGAAGGACACCGTCGCGAGCCGAGATATTTCGAGTCTCAGTTGCGGCGGGCGGCCCACACGGTGCGTTCGGTGCGGAGCGCGAGGTCGGTGCGGTGCAGGAGGCTGTGCGGGCTGTCGGTGTCGAGCAGTCGGTCGAGTGCGGCGAGGTCTTCGGGTGCGAGCGTGTCGGCGACGGCGTGGCGGAGGCGTCGTAGCGTGCCGAGTGCGTAGCGGCCGATGGCGGCATTGCTCGCGCCGTCGACGTCGACTGCGAGGGTGCGGACTCCTTCGACGGTGAATCCGGCGGCGGTCAGCATCGGACCCCAGTCGGCGCCGCGATGGGGCATGTGTTGCGCGTGGAGATCATCGGCCGCGGCGTGACACCGGTTCTCCAGGCCGGGCCGGTCGTCCGGGGCGGTCTCGGGCAGGAACCTGGGCATTCCCGCCAGCTCCACGACCGCGAACAGTCCACCGGGCGCGAGCACGTCGCGCACCTTCCGCAACACGCGGTCGGGGTGGGCCATGTGATGCATCGAGGCCGAGGCCCAGACCAGGTCCGGCGTGCCGGGGTCGGGCCATTCGGTCGCGTCGAGGTCTGCTCGAATCGTGCGCACGCGCTCCTGCACTCCGTCGGCGCACGCCTTGCGATGAAGGCGGTGGAGGTGTTCGACCGAGGAGTCGACGGCGGTGACCCGCGACGTCGGAAAGCGCGCGAGGAGGGCGAAGGTGCCCGCGCCGGTGCCGCAGCCCAGGTCGAGGATCTCGCGCGGAGCCGCCGCGATCGGCAGCCACGAGATGACAGCGACAGTGTGGTCGGCGAGGATCTCCGCGTCCAGGTCCAGGATCTCGGCGTGGACGGCGGAGTCTGCGACGTGCGCGGCGGAGTGGTGCGGGTGTGCGGAGGTCATGACCACCACGCTAGAGCGTCATGCGCGCATCGCATAAGCAGTTGCCGAATAGGCAAGAATGGAGCCACTGAGGCTGCCGTATCCGCAAGCACGGCGACAGTTCAATCCTCCAGGCCCCGATCCACGAAGTCGAGGTACATGTCCACGGAGAAGCCCTCGACCGCCAGCGGTTCACCGGAAACCACGATGTCCAACATGTCGTCGGCCATTCCGAGGTGGTGCAGGACAACTACGGTGGCGGTGGCGGCCACTCGGGCCTGTCCGGGTGCCGTCGACCACCGACGCAGCATGTAGCCGTCGGCGTTGTCGACGAACCCGCGCGCGCTCAGGTAGTCCTCGGCGAGTTCGGTTCGTCCCACCCGCAACCGGATCTCCTCGCTGTCCAACTCGAGAACCGGACGTGGCTGCAATCCGCCGGCGAAGGCGAGGCGAAGAGCCTCGGTCCCAACGCCGACCGCGCGCATCGCCAGATGTACGCCGTCGAGCAATTCGGTGAGCACCCCGCGGAGCTGTTTGGGTGTCTCGATCCGCCATTTCTGATATCCGGGACTGCCGCCGGCGGACCACAGGTGCGAGAACTCGTATCCGTCCGCTACCGAGGGGGCCACATCGTTCTCGTCGGTGAGATCCATGTCGTCCTCGCCGATGGATTCGAGATACTCGTGAGGGTTCTCGTACCAGTGCATCCGCCGGTGATTGTCGCCTTCGACAGAACAGACGGTCAGATCCGATGTTCCGTAGTCGGACAGGGCGAATGTGCGCAGCACTCCAGCGTCGACCCACGCCACTTCGAGATCACTCAGGCCGCAGTACCACGACGGCGGACCCCACGTCGAGGTCATCAGAGCGTGGAGGTGGCGAAACCGTTCGGGCGTGATCTTGCCGAGCGGGACGGTGAACTGCGCGGTCCACGGGCTGTGCATCGGCCCCGGCGCGGGCTCGATGCGGCCGCGGAAATCGGTGCCCGGGACCAGCACCGACGAGGAATCGCCTCGCTGCCACCCCAAACGTTCCCATTCCCCTTCGATCTCGCGTGCCGCGTAACCGCTGACCCGCACAGGCCGCACTTCGGTGAGCAGACGGGTGAACTGGGCATCGGTGATCGCATCCATGCCCGTCGACGGTAGTGGCAGGCACCGACAGCGAACGCGTCCACTCCCGGAACATCTTGTCGCACTTCCTCGCACGTCACATTTCGGTCGCCGTCGCCTCGCGGTCGCCACCCTCGGGCCGATGGCCGCGTTGGGCGTCGCGGTCGAAGATGCCGAGGATCTCGCAGGGGCCCGCCTCGGCTCCGATGGCGTGCGGCAGCATGGTGGGGAACTCGGCGGCCTGGTTCGTCTCGACGCGGAAACGCTTGTGGCCCAGCATGAGGATCGCGGTACCCGAGAGCACGACGAGCCACTCCCGACCCGGGTGCGCGCGCATGCGGGCGGGATTGTCCGGCGGCGGTTCGGTCACTCGCTTGCGCACGACGCTCATGCCCGGTTCGCCCTTCATCGACCAGCGCATCACCCCGTGCGCCGCGTCGATCATCGGACCGATGACGACATTGTCGTCGGCGGTGGTCTCGACCAGTTGATCCAGGGACGTATCCAAGGCGCGGGCAAGGGTGACCAACTGATCCAGGGCGAGTCGGCGCTGACCGTTCTCGATGCGCGAGAGCGTGGACTGACTCAGGTGGGCGCGAGTGGCGAGTTCCTCCAGCGACCAGCCCTGCGCGACCCGCAGCGCCCGGATACGTTTGCGCACCAGGCCGTCCAAGTCGCCGTCTGTTTGCGTCATACGCAAGATCATATGCCATATACGCAAGATTGCTATGGTCGCCTCCAGTAGCCCCGCGGCTCTGTCGGGGTTCGCCGGATTCTCCGGCACTTCGCCGAGTCGTTCACGAAATCGACGAGTTTCTCGTTAGAGCCCGCAGCTACCGGGTAGCGCCCACCCATGGAACTTCTCGTGATTCTCGTCCTCGTCCTCTTGGTCGCGGCAGTGGTGGGTTACCGCAAGATCAAGGGAACCGACAAAGATCTCGACATGTCGACGGGCAATCCTCCAGCGAACGATGACAAAGACTGAGACGACGTGTCGACCGTCGCCGACGACATCGCCGCGCTCGCGACGCACACCGGCCTGACGATCGCCGTGGCGGAATCGCTGACCGCCGGACACCTCGCCGCGGCACTCGGCGCGGCTCCCGACGCGGCCGGCTGGTTCCGTGGTGGTGTCGTCGCCTACTCACGTCACGTCAAGCACCGCGTACTCGGCGTTCCGGAGGGACCCGTCGTCTGCGAGACGTCCGCCGCGGCGATGGCGGTCGGCGTCGCGGCACTGATGGAGGCCGACCTCGCCGTGGCGGTCACCGGTGCGGGCGGGCCCGATCCTCAGGACGGGCACCCGCCGGGGTCGGTGTGGTTCGCCGTCGCCGCGCGCGGCACCCGCTCGGCGGTCCATCACCGGTTCGACGGCGGTCCCGAACAGGTCATCGACCGAACAGTGGAGTACGCACTCCGACTCCTGCTCACCGCCGCCGAGAAGATCGCCGCGGTCGACCGTACGGCGGGCACGGACTGACCCGCTCACTACGCGCGAACCGGCGACCCGGTCCACCTGCGTTGATTGCCGGACGGTGGCCCGGGTATCCGCGCAGCGAGGAGGTAGCGTATGTCGAAGGAATGCCACGCGAGCGGATCGACGGCGCACACGTCGATCACGAAACGCCGGTCTCGGCACGATCCGAATCGGCCGGGGTGAGCTGACCGTGGACTCGCGGATTCCGACCGTCGGTGTCGAAGAGGAATTCCTGCTGACCGACCCCGAAACCGGCGCGCCGACACCCAGGAACATCGATGTCGCCGCCACAGCGAAAGCCGCGGGGATCGACCTGCAACTGGAACTGACCAGCTGCCAGGTCGAAACCAGCACCGGCGTGCACACCGACATCGCCGAACTGCGCGGGGAACTGCGCACTCTGCGCGGCACCGTCGCCGAATGCGCGGCCGAGAACGACACCCGATTGCTGGCGGTGGGGGTGCCGCCCACGGTGCCCGACCGGTTCCCCGTCACCGACACCCCCCGCTACCAGAAGATCGCGCACACCTACGGGATGATCGCCCATGAACAGGGGCTGTGCGGCTGCCACGTCCATGTCGCCGTGCCCGATCGCGAGACCGCGATCATGGTCAGCAATCATCTGCGGCCGTGGCTGCCGGTTTTCCTGGCGTTGTCGGCCAACTCCGCGATCTACCGCGGCAGTGAGACCGGTTACGCGAGCTGGCGCAGCATCCTGTGGCGGCGCTGGCCCAGCGCGGGACCGCCGCCGTATTTCACCTCCGTGGAGGACTACGACTCGATCGTGGCGATGATGCGCGCGAGCGGCAGCATCCTCGACAACAAGATGGTGTATTGGGATGTCCGGCCCTCGGAATCGTTTCCCACCATCGAGACCCGGGTCACCGACGTTCCCGCCACCATCGAAGAGGCCGCACTGCTGGCCGCTCTCGTCCGGGGCACCGTCGCGACCGGTCTGCGGGCGATCGAACGCGGAACGCCCGCTCCGCACGTGCCCGCGGAGGTGCTGGGGGCCGCCTACTGGAACGCCGCGCACTCCGGTCTCGACGGCGACGGGCTCGATCCTGTCCGGGGCGACGTCGTCCCCCACCGCCGAATGGTGGCCCGGCTCGTCGACCACGTCGAACCGGTTCTTCGCGACTTCGGCGACCACGCCTTCGTCACCGAGGCCCTCGCCGCCGTGGACGACCGCGGCAACGGCGCGCGACGCCAGCTCCGCGCGCTGCGCGCCAACCGCGATATCGGCGACGTCGTGACCGAGGTCGCGCACGCGACCCTGCAGTGATCCGGCGACCGGCCGCCCGGCACGGTCGGGCGGCCGGTTGTTTGCCGCGAGCGCTACCGGGCACACGGCCTGTGCCCATGACACGAGACCGAGAGGACCGGCCATGAATTCCGGACCACGCACCGACGCCGCCCAGAACTCCGACACCGACCGTGACGACGTCGATCATCTGCCGGACTCGGACGAACAGACCCCGACCGACGAGCAAGACCAAGCCGCCGAAATGGACTACGAGGGCGACACCCCCAATTGACCTGCGGCCGTGCCGATTCGACTCAGCCCTGCCGAGCCGATCGCACGGCTTCGGCGGCCTTCTTGCCCGCCGGGTCGAGTTTGCGGGTGTCGCGCGGTTCGGCGAACGGCTGCGCGTCCTCGGGCAATCCCGCCGCGATCGCCTTGCCGTGGTCGAGTTCGGCGTTGATCTCGGCGCCCAGCAGTAGCGCGATATTGGTCAGCCACAACCACACCAGGAAGATCACCACGCCCGCGAGCGATCCGTAGGTCCTGTCGTAGGAGGAGAAGTTGGCGACGTAGACGGCGAACAGCACCGAGATGACCAGCCAGATCAACACCGCCACGACCCCGCCCGGACTGATCCATTTCACGCCGCCCTGCTTGGCGTTCGGGCTGGCCCAGAACAAGATCGCCAGTAGCACCGACACGAGTACGAACAGCACCGGCCATTTGACGATGTTCCACATCAGCACGGTGGTGTCGCCGAGGCCGAGGAAGTCGCCGATCTGCTGGGCGACGGGACCGCTTGCCACCACGATGACCGTGCTGATCACCAGCAGGATCACCGCGATGATGGTGACGCCCAACCGGATCGGCGCGGTCTTCCATATCGGGCGGCCCTCCCCGATGCCGTAGATGACGTTCGACGCACGCATGAACGCCGCCACATACCCCGACGCCGACCACAACGCCAGGCCCAAGCCGATCAACGCGCCGATGCCCGCACCGCGTTTGTTGGACTGCGCCTGGGTGATGAGCGTGTGCGCGAAATCGGCGCTCGAGCCCGGCGCGAGCTGCTCCACCTGGTTCATGAGCTCGTCGGCCGCGTCGGGGCCCAACAGGCCGAGCAGCGAGACCAGCACGATCAGCCCCGGCACGATCGCCAGAATCGCGTAGTAGGTGAGCGCGGCGGCCAGATCCGTCAAATTGTCGCGCTGGAACTCCTTGGCCGCGCGTTTGACCACCGCGACCAATGACGGCCTCGATAATTCGGTCGGACTGCTCGGCTCGTTCGGGTCGAGGTCCGGTCTGGCCCCGGAATCCGTCGCCGGGTCGCCGGCCTCGGCACCGTCATCGGTGCCCACGGATTTCCCGGCCTCATCACCGTGCCGGGCCGCGCCGCCGCGATGTGTCACCATATCGGTCCGCCTCGTTCGAGTGCATTTCCTCGGTCAGGTGTGCGATGAGAAGCAAATTCGCACTGATCGAGCTGTGCCCGCGGCGGCGGTGCTCAAACACTCGGGCCGTGTCGCACAGGTCGAGAGCCGGGCTATCTCGAACCGGGCCGAACCGTGAGGCAGAAGGGATGGCCGGAGGGATCGATGAGCACCCGCCAACGATCGGGCGCGGGCTGGAATTCGGCCTTGACCGCGCCGCACTCGATCGCGGCGGCCTCCGCGGTGTCGAGATCGGTGACGAACAGATCCAGATGTATCTGCTTGGGCACCCGGTTTCCGGGCCAGTCCGGGGGGATGTGATCCGCTACTCGCTCGATCGTCAGCATCACCCCATCACCTTGCAGCACAACCAGATCGTCGGATTCGTACCGGACGTCGAAGTCCAGCAGCACCGCGTAGAACCGGCCGAGATGGTGCGGATTCCCGCTGTCGAGCGAGATCGCACCGAGTGTGGCTATCGCTGTCATCGTGCCCCCAACCGAGTCCCCGGTGATTCGCGAGTAACGCCGTCACGGCGACCACCACCGAAGTTGCCTCTTCGGTCCGGAATCGGAACAGCCACCCGGAGACCGTGGGCCTCTCACTCGCTATTCGGCTACGGATGCGGGCAAGTCCGTGGTGCGCGGCATCCGGAGACGGTAATGGACGTCTGCCACAGTCCGACGATCGCATCGGTGAGTTCATCGGCGGCATCCGTCCAGGTCCACTCCGATCGGGGCCCCCACTGCGCGAGTTCACCCTCGAGTTCGGCACAACTGTGTATCAACAGGTTTCGTGCCATCATCATGCGGCGCGAACGCACCGCCTCGGGCAGATCCGGCAGGCAGCGGGCGATTCCCGCCAATGTCAGAACCAGCGGAGGCGAAACCAACGCGTCGGCCGACACCACGTCGCGGTATGCCGGATCGGCGATCGCCTGCGCGGCGAAACGCGCGTACCAGCTCGGGACGCCCAGATCGTCGAGGTGCTCGGTGAACGGGCGCACGAAGGCATCGACCCAATCGCGCAGGTCGGCCGAATCGGCGATCCGGGTGAGCATGCGTCGGCGCAGTGCTTCGATGGGCTCTCGATGCTTGCTCTCGATCGCGCGCAGCAGATCCGCTCGCGTGCCGAAGTGATAGCACACCGCCGCGTTGTTCCGTTGCCCCGCAGCGTCACTGATCTGCCGGTTCGACACCGCGTACATTCCGGATTCGGCCAACAGACGCTCCGCGGCCCGCAGCAGCGCATCGCGGGTCGCACCGGCCCGATCGTTGCGCAACTCCGCCGAGGCTGTCACTCCATCAGTGAAACATCGACTCTTGATTAAATCAACCAGTTTATTTAATCTCGACGCCGGGCCACGTGTCGCCCACGGGCCCCGTTCGGCCTGCTGAGAACGTATTTCTTCACCGAGCGACACGCGGACGCATCGACATGGCGTCACACGTCGCCCGTGCCGTTGACAACTCTCGGAAAGCGGGTGAGCCCCGCGGAGAACGGAGGCCGTCCGATGAGCGACGGACAGGCGAGCGCGGACATCCATCCCGAACCGCCCCGGGTGGCCTACACCTTCTGCCGCTACTGCCCCGCCTCGTGCGGGGTGAAGGTGACCGTCGAGGGCAATCGAGTGCTGAGAATCGGGCCCGACAAACAGAACCCGCACAGCTGGCGCGATTTCTGCGCGAAAGGACGCACCGCGAATCGCCTCGTCGAACACCCACGCCGGATCACGACTCCCCTGCGGCGGGTGGGCGATCGGTATGTGGCAGCATCCTGGGAGGAGGCGATCGCCGATATCGCCGCACGGATGAACGCCGCGATCACGGCGGGCGGACCCGACGCGGTCGGAATCTACACCGGCAACCCGGCCGGATTCTCTTCCTCGAACCTGGTGTTCATGAACGGGTGGCTCGACGGTATCGGCACGCACAACCGCTACGCGGTCGGCTCGGTCGACCAGAACGCGGTCCACGTGGTGGCCGAGGCCATGTACGGGTCACCGCTGATGGTACTCACCTCCGACATCGACAACTGCGACCATTTTCTGATCATCGGCGCGAATCCCGCGGTGAGCGCCTGGAATTGGGTCGAATCAGCTCCCGACGGATGGGCCAGGGCACTCGAGCGTCAGCGCCACGGCGCGACCATCGTCGTCATCGACCCGGTGCGCACCGAAAGCGCCGACAAAGCCGATATCCACGTGGCCGTGCGACCGGGCCAGGACTGGGCTCTGCTGCTGGCGATGGTCAAGATCATCTTCGACGAGGACCTCCAGCACCGCGGTGACTGCGCGGATCTGGTGGATCAGCTGCCGCGGTTACGGCAACTGGCCGAACAGGCCGACCTCACCGACCTCGCGAGCCGATGCGACGTCGACATCGACCGGATCCGTTCGCTGGCACGCGGTTTCGCGACCGCACCCCGCGCGATGGCGATCACCCGCACCGGACTGTCCCTGCATGCCGCCGGAACCATCGCCGAATGGCTCGGACATGTGCTCAATCTGATCACCGGTCGCACCGACCGCCCCGGCGGCCGCCGCTTCCAGCCCGGCTACGTCGACACCCTGCGCCTGGCCGACCTGGCCGGGTCCGCGCCCCACACCAGCCGAGTCGCCGGTCGCGGACTCGTCGCGGGCGCCCACGCGCTGGCCGAACTCCCCGAAGAGATCACCACCCCCGGCCATGGCCGGATCCGGGCGATGGTCATCAACTGCGGCAACCCCGTCGTCTCCGGCCCCGACGGCACGAAACTCGACGCGGCACTGGCCGAGCTCGACCTGCTCGTCGCGATCGACTTCGTCCAACGCGAAAGCCACCGCCACGCGCACTGGCTGCTTCCGGCCGTGCACTGGCTCGAACGCGACGACCTGTTGGCCCTGACCAGTAGCTTGCACGACGAGCCCTACATCCAATACGGCGCGAAAGTGGTGGAACCGCCGGGGCGGGCCCGCGAGGAATGGCGCATATTCCTCGACCTCGCGCTGGCCATGAGAACTCCCCTGTTCGGCGCTCGCGGACTCAACGGCTTCGTTCGAGCCACCCGCGCGCTCGCACGGCTGTTCCACACCCCCGCGCTGGCCTTCGATCCGCGCTGGATCGACCGATTGATCATCGCGACCTCGCGCAAGTTCAACGGTCGTCGAACCACGTGGCGCACCCTGATGGCACACCCGCACGGGATAGTCCTCGGACCACGCGAGTACGGCCATTTCCGCGACGCGCTGCGCACGCCCGGTAAACGCGTTCTGCTCGCGCCGGACGAATTCCTCACCCGTGCACGCGAACTCCTCGCCGATCCGCCTCCGACCGCACCCGCGACCCACCCGTTCCTGCTCGGCAACCAACGCAGGCGCCACTCCATGAACTCCTGGCTCAACGAACTTCCCGGCCTGCACACCGCGGGCAAGAACAACGACATCGTGATACATCCCGCCGACGCCGGGAAACTCGGAATCCGGGCGGGAGATCTGGTCCGAGTGTCGTCTCCGACCGCGGCCATCGAACTTCGCGCGACCCTCAGCGATCGGCCCCGCCCCGGCGTCGTGACGATCGATCACGGTTGGGGCTCTCGCATTTTCGACCCCGAAGGCGGCGAACCACCCGAGTCCTACGGCACCAACCGCAACCTGCTGGTCGACACCGCGGCCATCGATCCCCTCTCCCAGACCTCGGCACTGAACGCGGTGTACGTCGCCGTCGAACGCATCGATCCTTCGCCGGAGGACGCGTGACCGACCGATCCGGCGATCACTGCTGTTCGAGGACCGGAATCGTTGTCCGCGCGTCGATGTCGGTCCGTCGTGCCACACTCACCACGTAGCTGTCCGGCCACGAGGGAGAACGATATGGCCGCCACCGAAGACCGTCCCGAGGTGAGACTGGTCGCGCACTGCCGCCGCTGCCACGGCTGGCTGCTCTCGCCACGATCGGTCGCCGAAGGCATCGGACCGACCTGCGCGATCCGCGAACGAGCCGAACTGCGCGCCGCGGGATCCCCGGCGCTGACCCTGTTCGATATCGCGGCCTGAACGGCCGGGGAGTCGGGGTGAGCCCGCGCTTCGAGCGCCGGGTGACCGTACGCCGCCCACCCTGAACACCCCCGACCCGTGGGTGAACGGACCTATGGCGTGGTCGAATCCATTCGCAGCCGGGTCAGTTTCGATCGTTCGATCAACCAGTGGTCGCCGACTTTGCGGTACGACTCGTGGTAGTGGCCGTATCCGCGCAGTTCGGTGCCGTTGGGCCAGCGCAGGTTGTCCTCCATGGCCCAGATGCCGCGGGCGGTGGTCTCCGAGGTCAGCTCGATCTCGGGAGTGTGACCGTGGTGTACCGTGACGACGCCGTCCAGCGCCGCGGTGAGGAAAGTCATGAACTCGTCGGCACCGGCCACGATCGAACCCCCGGATTCGGAGGAGTCGATGACGACGTCGTCGGTGAACAGCGCCCGCATCCCGTCCCAGTCCTTGGTGTCCATCGTGCGGCAGTATCGCGCCTTCAGCTGACGGATCGCCTCGTAGTCATCCATATTTCGTTCCCTTCCGGGGTGATCGCTGCGGGATCGCGCGCGATGAGCGCTGACCCGGCAGTCCGTGGCTAGTGCCGAGTCGACTCGGCGGCGGATGTCCTGGACAGGGCGCGCTGTGCGGCGTCCTGGAGTAGCGCTGATCGTTCCCGCACGGCGGCGCCGAGGTCGCCGTGGGTGATGATGTAGCGGGTCCCGGCAAGCACCTCGTCGACGATATCGGCCGCGGCCTGCTCGGGGGATACGGGTGCGCGCACCATCCCGGGGTTCGATGCCGCCATGGCCTCGAAATCGGCGGGCTCGCCGATGGGGCGCCGCAACTCGGCGGGCTGCACGGCCGCGCTCGATTCCAGGTGCCGCGACGCCATTCCGGACGGGAAGATGACCGAGATCGTGATCTGATCCGCCAGTTCCAGCCGCAGGGTCTCCGCCAAGCCCCACACGGCGAACTTACCGGCCTGGTAGAGGCCGAGGCGTCCGGCCGGATCCAGGACCGACGACGATGTCGTGAAGGTCAGACGACCGTTCGGCGCGCTGCGCAGCAGTGGCAGGAAGGCCCGCGCGGTGCGGGCGGATCCGATGACGTTGACGTCGAGCACCCACTGCCATTCCTGATCGGTGAGTCGTTCGACCGCGCCGAACAGTTGCACCCCGACGTTGGACACGACGAGGTCGGCGCGCCCGTACCGGTCGGCGACGGTCGCGGCTGCCGCGTCGACCGAAGCCGCGCTCGACGCGTCCATGTCGACAGCGGTCACGGCGATGCCGTGTCGCGCGGACAGTGTCTCGGCTTCGGCGCGCGCACGGTCGACATCGATGTCGAGCAGCGCGACCCGCATCCCCCGTCGCGCGCACTGATCAGCCAGTGCGAGACCAAAACCCGAAGCACCACCGGTGATTACCGCGACCTCGGTGTCCGGCTCGTCCGCGGGCGGACAACTCTGTGACGTCATGGCGATCTACTCCTGTCGACCGAACGGCCCCGTGAGGTATCGCGACGGACCACGTGCGTCGCGCGAGGATGGGCGGGGTAGGTCCGGCCCCGCCGGGTCCGCGTTGCCCATGCCGCTCCTTCACGCCGATTCACCCAGATCGACTATTCAACTCTTGAAGTTGTATAGTCGAAGAATGTAGGGAAGTTCGCGGTCCGGGTCAATCCCCCGGCCGGTTGCTCGGGACTCACGTGTGCCCCGATATCCGGTCGCCACGGCGCATTGGACCGGGGGTGTCGCTGTAGTCTCGCGGAGTTCCCGTTCGCCGATGGTCAGGAGTTGCCAGTGCCCGCGTCGTCACCGCCGACCCGGCGCGTGGTCGAGGTCGTGGCGCTGCTCGCCGAACGGCACGACCGGCCGCCGAGGCTCAACGACGTGGTCAACACCCTCGGCCTCAATCAGGCCACCGCACACGCGATCCTGGCCGAACTCACTGCCGTCGGATGGGTCTCACGCGACCCGATCGACAAGACCTACGCGCTGGGCGCCGAACTACTGCGACTGATCGGGTCCGCCGACCGGACCCGCCACACGGTGCACGCCGCGCACGCCGCCGCACACGCCGCCGCCACGGAAACCGGCTATGCGGCGTCGGTATCCGAACGACTGAAGGACACCCTCGTCGTCCGCGCGTTCGTTCCCGCCGCCGCGCCCGGCTTGACCCTCGCCGCCGGGGACACGATTCCGTTCGAGGCCCCGTTCGGGCCTGCCTACGCCGCGTGGGAACCCGAAAAGGAACGTCGAGACTGGCTCGAGCGCAGCGGAATCACCACCGCCACCCACCGGGCGCGCATGGAACAGCAATTGGAAGCGACTCGCGATCGCGGGTACAGCATCGAACACCTCAGCCCCGATATGGCCACCGCCATCCCCGCGATGACCCGCATGCAGACCGGCGCGCTTTCCGAATCCGTGCGCACCCGCATCGACGAGGTCATCCTCGAACTCACCACGAGCCCCGGCCTCGGCAGCCCGAGCAACCCGGCCGAGAAGTACTACATCGGCGCGATCGCCGCCCCCCTCTTCGACGACCACGGCCGCACCGCGTTCAACCTCTGCCTGCACCCGTTCACCACGCTGCCCCTGCCCGAGGTCGAACTGCTGGGCTCGCTCCTCGTCCGCGCCGTCACCGCGATCGAGGCGACCACTCCTGACCCCGCGGATCCATAAGGGGAAGTAGATCGGCTGCGCCCCAGCGCCGAACCGGCCGGAGTGCGCACCGCTGTCACAGCACTGACCCAGCGATCACGACGCGTGCGAAGCCGCGCGAAAAGAATTCGACGCCGCCACATCGGCACGCCGATGACTTCGAGCCTACGCGCGACGAATTCGGCGTTGTCGGCGTGTAACCGGGCGCCCCGACCGCGGAGCATGACAGTGTGAGGTATGGCGATCAGGGACGTCACAGTCACCGTGACGATCGATGAAGACGATTGGCGGCTCCTGCAAGACGCCGCGGACTGTGCGGGAATGACCGTGCAGGCCTACATCGGTTGGAACACAAAGCTTTTGGCTCAGCAGGCAGGTCCCGCCGAGGCCGAGGTACGACACCAGAGACCCGCTTCACGTTCTCGACGCGTTCCCGTGGTGGTCGACGAATCCGAGGAGCAGGCGTGGGAATCCTCGTTCACTGAACGCCTGTCCCTCCGCGCCGACCTCTACCGAGAACATTGAACGCCATCGGCATACGCGGTGGCAGCCGCTTCCAGGATGGGCGGATGAGGATCGGGGCGGCCCAGGCCCGGCCGGCATGGCTGAATCCCACCGCCGGGACGAAGACAGTGGCACAGTGGTTGAGTCGGGCCGCCGATGCGGGAGTGGAGTTGGCGGCATTTCCCGAGGCATTCCTGTCCGGATACCCGATCTGGTTGACGGGATCGGTCCGCAACACCCGCGACATCACCCGATTCGTCGCGATGGAAGGCCGGGTCTACTCGCTGGCCGCCGGGTGCCGTCCTCGACTACGCCGACCTACCCGCCGATTTTCCTCTCTACAACGCGCTGACGTCGCTGGACAAACCCGCCGGTTACGACGGCGGCTCCGCGATCGCGGGTCCCGACGGTGACTGGATCGTGGAACCGGCGCCGCAGGTCCGCAACGGAATTCGTGGAGGAATAGGATCGCGACGCCGTGCCGACAGGTCGGCGCCTCTGTCGAACACGTCCGATCACTCACCTGTAGTGCTGTGGTGGCCACTGCCGCAACAGTTCTCGTTCGCGGGCCAGGAACTCCGCGAACGTCGTGGCCGACCGGCCGGTGAGATCGCCGACCACCGAAGTGATCTCGGCGGCAGATCCATTCGCGACGCCCTCGTACAGCGATGCCACGTCGGCGGCGAACGAGGCAGGCAGTCCCTGCGCTGTGAGGTTGTCCGCGAACTCCGCTGGAGGCCGGTCTATGTAGGAGATCGTGCGCCCGACCGCCTCTGACAGTGTGTCGGCGATCTCGGTGTGGGTCAGGGCCTCAGGGCCGGTCAGCACGAACCGTTGTCGGTTGCCGAGGTCGTCGCCGAGCAGGACCGCGGCGCAGGCGGCGATGTCGACGCAGTCGATATAGGACACACGTCCCTGTCCGTAGGCACCGATGAGATCACCGCCGCTGGTGAACGCACCCGCCCCGGTGAGGAAATTCTGCATGAATCCGCTCGGTTGCACGATCGTCCAGTCCAGCCCCGACGCCTCGAGTCGTGCTTCGATCTCGGCATGGGCGCCTTCGGCCAGCAGACCCCCGCGCCGGGCACCCAGTACCGAGATCTTCACGATGCGACGCACTCCCGCGCGCACCGCAGCGTCGATCACGGTGGTCTGCTGGGCGATCATCGGCTGCTGCCCCGGTGTGGGTTCCGCACCGGGCGAGCACAGGAAAACCTGTTCGATACCGGCCAGGGCGGTCTCGATCGAGGCCGGATCGTCGAAATCGCCGACCACTACCTCGCAGTCCAGATCGCGTCCGCGTTCCGGTGTGCGCACCAGTGCCCGAAACGGTTGATTCTGCTGCCGCAAGCGGCGCACGAGGGGACGGCCGATCGAACCGGTGGCACCCGTAACCAGGATCATCATGCTCTCCTACTAAAATCGAGGGACCCTCGGAATATATCTCGAGGGTCCCTCGATTTAGAAGGGATGCGATGAAGGAAGCCGGACCCGGGATCCGCCGCCCACGCGCGGACGCCGTACGGAATCGTCGGCTGCTGCTCGCCGCCGCCGACGAGGTCTTCCGCGCGGGCGGCGCCGACGCTCCGCTCGAGCACGTGGCGCGTCGGGCCGGGGTGGGCATCGGCACGCTGTACGGGCATTTCCCCACTCGCCGTGCGCTCATCGCCGCGTTGCTGGCCGAGCGCAACGGCGACCTGTTCGACTTCGGTGATCGGTTGATCGGCGCGACGGTCACCATCGACACCATCGGCGAGTGGGTGCGCGCCGTCGTGCGGCACGCCTCCACCTATCAAGGATTGACCGCGGTCCTGGCCGAGAGTCTCGACGACCACAGCAGCGAACTACAGGAAGCCTGCTTGCGAATGAACAGCATCGGCGCCGAACTCGTCGCACTCGCGGAAAGGACCGCGGAGCTGGCCCCCGGTGCGGCCGCAGCGGATGTGTTCACCCTCATCAATGCCGCAGCGTGGACATGCGAGTACGCGGGGCCCGACCGAGCGGAGCGCTTGATCGATCTCGTACTGGAGGGGTTGCGAGCATAGGTCGCTCGGTCGCAGAACCGCAGCCGGGCTGATTTCGTCGCACGCGAGGATTCGACCTGCGGACTCACCGAGCGCAACGAGCACCGTCGGTGTCGTGAATCCTGTTGGGCAACAGCAGTTCCGTCAGCTGTAGGCGGCTTGCTGGTCTTCGAACAGTTGCCGATAGCGGCCGTTGTGGTTCATGAGTTGCTCGTGCGTGCCGTACTCCGCGACGCGGCCGTTCTCGATCGACAGGACACGGTCGGCCAACCGCGCGCTGGAGAGGCGATGGGAGACCAGCAGTGTGATGGTGCCCTGTCGAGCCGCCACGTCGCGTGCCCGTTGGACGTAACGGGTGAACAGGTCGTGCTCGGCTTGCGGATCGAGCGCGGAGGTGGGCTCGTCCAGGGCGATGACCAGCGGGGCGTCGTTCATCGCGGATCGGGCGATGGCCAACTTCTGCCACTGGCCGTGGGACAGACTTGCTCCGTCCTGCAACGACAACGGGGTCCGCAGTCCTTCGGGCAGCGCGTCGAACACCGATCCGGCGTCGGCCCGATCTATCGCGCGCCACACGGCGGGCTCGTCGTGGAGATGTTCCAGGTCTCCGATCCCGACGCTTTCGCCCGCGAGGACGGGTGGCCGCAGGAAGTCCTGGAAGGCGCCGCTCAGTCTGCGCGGGCCGTGGTCGAGGTCCACGGTGGACAGGTCGGTGCCGTCGAGCAGGATGCGCCCGCCGGTGGGGCGCAGCGTGCCGGTGAGCAGGTCCACCAGCGTGGACTTGCCCGCTCCGTTGAGCCCGACGACCGCGACCACCGAACCCGCCGGGATCGTGAGGCTGACGTCGTGCAGGGCGTGGACGCCGTTGGCGTAGTCGAAGGAGACGTTGTCGACGATGATGCCGTCGCGCAGTTGTGCGGGCAGGCCGGGGCCGGTGTGGCCTGTCGGGACCGATGCGGCGCGAACTCGGCCCATGGCGTGCGCGGCGGAGATGCCTTCGGCGACGGCCTCGACCTCGAACAGACTGTGGGAGATCTGAAGTCGCACTCCGGTGATCAGCGTGATCACGAGGATGACATCACCGAGGGTGGCCGCCCCGGCTCTCAGCTGATCCGCGAGCACGGACAGGCCGAGAACGAGTCCAACACCGAAGACCACCCACCCCGCGACGGTGACCAACGCTGCCCACAACCGCACCCGGGCTCGGCGCACCGACACCTCTTCCCACACGCGGGATGCGTACGCATCCAGTCGGGGTAACGCTCCGTAGGTTCGTGGTTCGCCGACTCGCTCGGATTCTGTACAGGCGGCGTGGATTTCGCGTTCCTGGCGCAGTCGGGTGGTCAGATTCTCGTCGGCGGATCGGATCCGGTTCTGGGTCCACATCGCCAACCCGATCGGCAGCAGTACCAGCAGCGCCGTCAGCCCCAGCGCCGGATGCACGCTCACGAGCAGTGACAGCGAGACCACGATACTCACCGCCTGGCCGGCCAACAGGATTCCGGTCCACGCCAGATTGCCCAGGGTGAGTGCGTGCTTGCGCAAGATCTCGACGTCGTCGGCATAGGCGCTGTCGGAAAGGAGTTCGTGATCGCGGCGGCGGGCGACCAGCACGAACGCCTCTCGAGCCAATGCCCGCCCGGACTCGTGGGCCAGATGATTACGAAGGTTGGTCACCACGCGGGTCAGCGAACCGCTCACCCCGAGCGCGAGAGCTGCCAGCGCCGCCCCGAGTACCGCTTCCCACGCGATCGCGGCGTTCGCGCTGTTCACCAGCCAGCGCTGGCCCAGGGCGGCGAGGACGGTGTTGGCCATCGCGCAGGGCAACAGCAACGCCGCCAACACCGACATTCGAGGCTCGACGCGATACCCGAGTTTCAGCGCGTTCAGTATTTCTCGTGCGGCGCTCACGCGCGCACCTCCTCGCCGAAGCGTTCGGCTTGCAATCGGAACAGGCGAGCGTAGTCGCCATCGGTGGCCATGAGTGTCTCGTGATCGCCGTCCTCGGTGATGCGCCCTCCGGACAGCAGCACGATCCGATCGACGTGGCGAACCGTGGACAGGCGGTGGGTGATCAGCACGACGGTGACCTCGGCCAGGACCGACAACACCTGCTCGTGGAAGCCGAGTTCGGCCTCGACATCCAGTTGCGAGGTCGGTTCGTCCAGCACGACCACCGTGCTGCCCTTCGCCACCGCGAACAGCGCACGCGCCAACGCCACACGCTGCCACTGCCCACCCGACAATCCGACCCTGCCGTCACGCGCCGTCCACAGCGGATCGTCGAGTGTGATGTCCTTGGCGCGTAGGTGATCCGCGAGCCCGACCTTGGCCAGGCAGTCGAGCACCAGTTCGTCGTCACCGGGATCGTCGGTCAGAGCGAGGCGGATGTTCTCCCGCACCGAAAGCGGATACCGCAGGAAGTTCTGGTTCACCACCGCGACATCGGGGCGGTCCGGTGGCGGGTAGGGTCTGCCGTCTCGGACGATCCGGCCCGTGGTGGGTGCGTACAGACCGGTGAGCAGCGTGGTGAGTGTCGATTTACCCGCGCCGTTGATGCCGACCAAACCCAAGGTCTGACCCGCCCGGATCTCGAGGTCGACACCGTCGAGCACTCGGCGCGACGCACCCGGATAGCAGAACCCGACCTGTTCGAATCGGATCGCCGCCGCGGGATCCGGAGTCGGTTCGGCCGGGCGCCCGGATACCTGGACCTTCTCCGCCGTCGCCATGATCCGCTGGTAGGCGTGAAAGCCCGCCAGCCCGTAGTCGATGTCGAACGCCTCGAAACCCATTGCGGCGATCTCGAAAACCACGGTCACCGCGACGAGGCAGGCGGTGAGTCCCGCGAGACCGAGATCGCCTGTGGCCGCGGCGAATCCGGGGAAACCGAATCCCGCGAAGGCAAGGGTGAAGGCGAGAGCGGTGGTCACGTACTGGCGGCGGATCACCAGCAGGTGCGCCACCGAGAACCTGCGCCGGTGCCGGTTCGCGATCTCCGACCACCGGTCGATGAACCAGTCGTACAGCCGTAGCACGCGCAGCTCTCTGGCGGCGCGCTCATCGGTGAGCAGACGTCCCAGGGCCTCACGTTCATGCAATTCCGCTGTCGAATCGGACTGGAGTCTCGTCAGATAGATCCACTGCCGCCGAACCAGCGTACGGGCGGTCAAGGCCGCGATCAGCACGAACAACGCGAGCCACACATCGAATACGGCGAGCACCGCGGTGCCGACGCCGGCACCGAGGAACCGGAACACCAACAGCAACTGCCCGGTACAGGCCGCACCCGCGGTCCGGTTACGCGCCGTCACCCCGGGGTCGCAGGCGCGCCCCACATCGGCCTGAAACGCCACCGACGCGACCACCGCGAACGGCGTCGCTCCTCCGGCGGCGCGACGGACCGCCGAACGGATATTTCCGTCCACGATCTCGGTGATCCTCAGGTTCGACACCGAACGCAGCGCGATCGCCGCCTCGGCCGAGACGATCAGCACCCCTACCGCGACCACCGGCAGCGAAAGCGACGAGGAGCCCGACTTCAATGCTCGGATCAGCGCCGCGGTGGCCAGTGCCACCCCTGTCGGCGCCAACACCGAGATAGCCGCGACGAGGATGTATCCGAGCAGCACGGGCCACGGAACCGACCTCAGCAACCCCAGCAACGCCACCCGCTCACGCAACAGCTCGATCGCTGTCCGCGGTGACAGCGCTCCCCGCTGCCACCGTGGATCGAAACCGCCCTCGGCCATCCCCGAGTCCCCCTCCCGTGCCGCACCCGACCCGCGTCGCGAGAAGTCGGTGGGCACCGATCACGACAACCAATGCTCGGGTCGCGAGCCGACACAAACAACGGATTCGATCAATATGACGAAAACAGCTGCACCAAAAGATAATTCGCGGAGATGCAACTCGGAGTGAGACGCGACTGCACGGTGCCACGAAATGCCTGCGCGGATTTCACGTCGAGCGAAGGCGTTGACGTGGTCAGATCAGTTCCGGTGGAAGTGTCAACGATGGGACGAGCGTCGCCAGGTCGACGACAATCAACCCGGCCTATCGCTTCGAGAACCGAAGTCTCGATCGTCTCTTCCATTCCGGAGACACTTCACCACCACGCGCAGCTACGGCAACGCCAGCCGCGTGTCAGGATTCGCGCGCTGCGATCGCGGCTTGGATTCGTCGGAGCGTGCGCAGTCCCTTCTTCGCGGCCACGCTCACCATGCCGTCGAAGACCGTCGAGCCGCGGTCGTGGGCCATCAGTCTTTCCAGTGTCGGCACCGCACGATCGTCACCGGTCGAACCGAGCGCGACAGCCGCCCAATATCGCTGGTCGGGGTCGTCGCTCGCGGCGGCCGCGCACAGCCTCGGGATAACGTCCGGGGCGAATTGGGACAGCGCGCTGGCGATATAGCCGATCCGGAAGTATCGGCGGTTCTCGAATTCGTCCCATAGTGCGGCCAGGGCCGCCTCGCCGCCGATCATGCCGAGGGCCTCGGCGGCGCGTTCGCGCATTCCCGCGACCGAGTCGTGCAGCAGGGGCGCGAGTGCGGGGACGACCGATTCGTCGCCGAGGACGCCCAGCGCGATCACCGCTTGGTCGCGAGCCATCTGTTGCGAGTGGTCGAGCAGCGCGACCAAGCCGGGAACCGCCTCGCGGAAGCCGAGCGCCGCGCAGCCCATCGCCGCCCACGCCTGGCAGTTGTACCGAGTGTCGGTAAGGGAGGCGAGCAGTGGCGCCTTCAGTGTGTCGTCGCCGAAGACCTCCGCGCGGTTCAACGCCCGGCTGTAGACCGAACGGTGGTAGTCGGGATAGTCGCGCACGAGCGCGCGCAGCACTTCCTTGGCGGATGTGTCCCCGTCACCGGCCCGCACGAGTAGCAGCCGCAGATTTTCCTCGCGGGTCTCGAGATCGCCGTCTTTCAGGCGACGCGCATCAGCTGGGTTCACCGCCCAACGGTACCTGGCGGTGATCTCGTCCCCTGCCACGCTCGGGATGTCGGCGCAGCTCGAACGCGTATGTGCGTGTACACGGCTCCCAGCCGGATCGACGTCGAACGCCGCCACCGAGCGGCACACTCGCTCTCGGCCGCGTCGAATATTTCACGGCGCGTGCAGCGGCAGCGCCGGGAAGGTGCAATCCCGCCACAGCAGCCGCGAGGTCTCCTCGGGGTAGGCGGTGACCGTCGACGGCGTGTCGAAGATCTGAGTGAGGCGCTGACCGGCGTCGTACGCGGGCCAGCCCGGCTCGCCGTGCGCGGCGAACGCCGTCCACGACCCGCGTATGCGCGCCGAGAGTTCCGTCGCCTCCGGCGGGGGCGGGTCGCCGATCAGCATGGCGGTCCGCCCACTGTCCAGGTTGCCGAAGACCAGCGGAACATCCAGACCGTGGCAAGCCCCCAGCGCACCGCCCATACCGGGAGCGGTCCAGGTCAGCTCGTAGAGGTGGACCCGGCCGCCGCCCGCGATCCGGGCGTCGGCGAGCGCGACGCTGGGCATGCGGAACAGCCAGTCGGCGTTGACCAGTTCGTAGAGTTCCTCGTCGTCGGCGTCCGGGAACGCCTCGCGATACCGGCGCGCACCATCCGGATCCGCGGTGAGAACATGCAGCGCGATCTCTGTCTGTTCGCGGGTGACCTGTCCCAGCACACCGTCGATCAGGCTGAACAGCCGGTGCTCGTGACGCGTGTGACCGACGAGAAGCTCGACGTCGCGGGCGGCGCCGTCGGCCAGCCCCTGCCACGGGGTCGTGGGCAGCACGTCGCCGTCGATGACCGGCGCGTACGGAATCGGCCGGAGGGTGATCCGACCCCAGCGCTCCCGCCACCGGTCCATCTTGGCGAAAACCTCGTCGCCCGCGGCGGGCAGCAGATCCGGTGGCACTTCCGACAGCCCCGACACCGTGGGCGCCACCCCGAGTTCGGTGGCGAAGGCCGCGGTGAGGTCGGTAGCAAGCTCGGGAGAGAAGAACGTGCCCGGCACGCTTTGCGCGATCGCCCGACGGAAGAGCCCGGCCGCGCGCGGCATCACCAGCAGCGCGGCGACCGATCCGGCACCCGCGGACTGTCCGAAGACCGTCACCCGGTCGGGGTCGCCGCCGAACACCCGAATGTTGTCGCGCACCCACTCCAGGGCCGCGACCTGGTCGAGCAGTCCACGGTTGGCCGGGGCGCCCTCGATCTGGGCGAACCCCTCGATGCCGAGACGGTAATTGAGGGTCACGACCACGGTTCCGGTCGCGGCCAAGTTTCCGGCGTCGTAATCCAGCAGGCCGGAGTTGCCGATGGCGTAACCACCGCCGGGAATCCACACCATCACCGGCAGTCCGGAGCCCGAATCCGGTTCCGGCGTCCAGACATTGACCGTCAGCCAGTCGTCTCCGGCGGCGCTGTCGGCCACCGCGAGTATCGCGGACTGTGGAGGCGGCGGGCCGTAGGCGACGGCGGGTCGCACCCCCTCCCAGCCTCGAACCGGCCGGGGCGCGGCGAAACGCAGCTCGCCCACCGGCGGCTCGGCGAACGGGATGCCGCGGAAGACCGCCAGTCCCGCCTCCCGGCGACCGCGCAACACACCGGCCGCCGTGCGGACCTGCGGCTCGGACTCGGACGGCGTGCCGGCTGCGGCCATGTCACGTTCCTCTCGATGACTGTTCGGCCGAGCATCCCCGCACGAAAGATCGGGCGCAAACCATTTATCGCACTTCCCCTCTCGCCCCGCGTCCGCGGGCGGGTCGCTGCCGACACGCCGAGCCTGGTGAGCAACCTCCCTTTCCGCCGTTTCACCTGGTAATCGCCGGGTATCTGCCGGTGTGAGCGGGAGGTTGGTCGATGTCGGATATCGCGGCAGATCCGGTTGTTCGGCACCGGGGAATCAAAGGTCCTTGGGCGTTGCACCGCCCTATCTGGTGGGGAGTGTTGCGCCGCACCGTCTCCGAACTCTGGGGCGACAATCTCACCGATTGGGCCGCAGCGTTGACCTACTACAGCGTGATCTCACTGTTTCCCGGAGTCATCGTGCTGTCGGCGCTGATGGGCTTGGCGGGCCCAGAGGCCACCCAGTCCTTGATCGACACCATCACCCAGGTCGGCGACGGTGACAATTCGGCGATCGTGCAGGTCCTCGAAGAACTGCAGCGTTCACGCTCGCTGGCCGGTCCGATCGCGATCATCGGCATAGCGACGGCACTGTGGACCGCCTCCGGCTACATCGGCGCGTTCGTGCGCGCGGTCAACTCGATCTACGACACCGAGGAGGGTCGGCCCCTCTGGAAAACCGTTCCGTTGCAGATCGTTCTGACCGCCGTCATCGTGCTGCTGGTCGCGATTTGCACGGTCGGGGTCGTGGTCAGCGGCCAGATCGCGGAAACCGTCGGGCAATGGATGGGATTCGGATCGGTCGGCGTGACCGTCTGGGGGATCGTGAAGTGGCCGATCATGGCGATACTGGTCAATCTGGCCTTCGCCCTGCTGTATTGGGCCGCACCGAATGCTCGCCAACTCGGGTTCCACTGGCTGACACCGGGCAGCTCGCTCGCCGTCCTGCTGTGGATCGCCGCGTCGGCCGGATTCGCTTTCTACGCGACACATTTCGGCACATACAACAAGGTGTACGGTTCCCTGGCCGGTGCGGTCGTGTTCCTGATCTGGTTGTGGCTCACCAACATCGCCATCCTGCTCGGCGCCCAATTCGACGCAGAACTCGCGCGAGGGCGGCGGATTCAACAAGGTGGCTCCGCCGACGAGAAACCCATCCTGCCCCAACGCGATGAACCCTAGTGAGTGCGGACATTCGATTCCGCGACGATTACCGGCGCGGTCGGTGGTCCCCGGTCAGGACCGGACGATGACGTAGTGCCCGGGTTCTTCTTGGAACTCGACCGCGAGAGCGATCGCTGCGTCATCGAGGTCGAGTTCGTCGGTCGGGACGACGACCAGCTTGTCGTCATCGTCGTGTAGACGGTGGACGATCGCGACGCACGTTCCGGTCGCGGAGGTCATGGGCTCGGTAGGGCCGAGAAAGTAGGCATCGAGTTCCTCGCCGTCGGGCGCGAGCGTGCCGGGAACGAATCCGTAGTTCACTACGTAGAGGAATTCGCAGGTGGGGTGGCGACTTCCGTAGGGCCGGTCGATGGTGAGATCGACTGTGCGACCGAGGAATCGGCGTGCCAGAGTCAGTGATACGGATTCGGCGAGTGGGCGCGGGTCGGTCACCGTTCGAGGTTATCCGCCGGAGGTGCCGCTGCGGTCCGATCGTTCGGTCGGGCAGGTGTTTCGGTCTCGAGCACGGCATCGCGGCAACAGCGTACGGGTGCTCAGCGCCCATTCCGTCGGTGAGCGGCTCCCGAGAAAATGGCTCCTATTGGACGTCGACTTGACGCTCGAGCCGGTCCAACAGCGCCTCGAGGGCGTCCTCGAACTCCGCGGCACTGTGATCCTGGGACAGCAATGTTTGCAGCCGATTCAGGTTCGGATAGTCCGACAACTCCCGTGCCGAAGAGGCCGCTGACTCTGTCGATTCACCGGTCTCCTGCGACGTGCGTGCCGCGACCTCGAGCAGAAGTTGCCCCAGCAGGAATGTCGTATACGACCGATAGGCCGCGACGGCCGCCTCGTCGTCGAACCCGTAGGACAGCATCGTTTCCAGGAAAGTCTCCATCCACCGCAGACTCCGCAACGGGGGCCGCACCCACGGCGCTTCCGGGGGGCGAGTCGCCGCCAGCGGAAACAACTCGGGGTGGTCCAACGCGATCTGACGCACACCGTGCGCCAAACGCACCAGGAAGTCCTGCCAGCCGTCCTCTTGACGTCGGGCCGCGAGTTGATCGGCGTGTAGATCGTCGACAAGGAGGTCGACCATGCCGCTGAGCAGATCCTCGCGGCTGTGCACGTATCGATACAGGGCCATCGCTTCGACGCCGCACGCCGAGCCGAGTCTGCGCATGGTCAGTTTGCGCAGGCCTTCCTGGTCCACGAGGTCGATCGCCAATTCCAAGATCAGACGGCGACTCAACGGCGCACGCGATTCGTGGCGCTCACCCGACCGTGATTCGCGAGAGCCCGGCCGCGTCGCCGGATCCTCGACACGACCGTCGTGATGATCGTCCACCAGGACATCTCCTCACTGCGCGCGTTGAAGCAAGACCACGGTCAGAGTATTTCAACGATCACAGGTGACCCAACTGGCAACGCCGTCGTGCACGGGGCAAGCATCGTTCACCGGTGACGCCCGGCCCTCCGCGCGCACGGAAACGACCGACCGCGCCACGGCGGGCCGACGACACATCCGACCGATCGAAATCCGGAAATGTCATACCTGATCTGCTCAGTTTACAAGGTAAACGCCGCAAGCTACATTGTGTCGAATGTGCGGTCAGGGTTCCGTCGACAGGCGTGACGCCGAGCCCGATGACGCGATCGGCAGATGCCTCGTCGAAGCATCGCGTTCGGACAACTGGCAGGATTTCCTGGTGCGCCTGGCACACGGCGTGCGTCGGGTCGCCCTGAACCAGTCGGAACTGTTCCCGCAGGCACCCCACCCTCCGCAAGCTCCGCGGGTGCCGCCATCACTACGCAGTCTGCGATGGACGGAAACCTTCCTGAACACGATATTGTCCTATGGGTTCGATGACGAGGCCGCCGTCGCGGCATACCGGACCTACACGACATTCCTGTTCGGCCAACTCCTGCTCGAGGTCGCTGCCCGCGCACCCCACGACACCGCGGCCGTCCACGAGCCCGCAACCGTCCCAGCACGGGACCTGTCGGACTATCCGAACCTGCGTCGGCTTCAACCGATGCTGTCCCAGGATCACAGTGCCGCGGAATTCGAAGACGCCCTCGAAGCGTTGATCGACCGCCTCGAGGGCTGGCTCGCACACCGCCCTCGCCGTGCCCGGGTCTCGCCGACGGATACAATGTAAACTCGCCTGGTGACCTCTAATGAACCACAACAGCAGGATGTGGTGTCGTCGCATCAGTCCGGCACGCAGATGGAATCAGCGGTCGAAGCGATAGGTGCCGTGCGAGTGCTCCGGGTGAGCGGTGAGATCGACGTGCTGACCGCACCCCGACTGCACGCCGGAATCGAAGAGGCATTGCGCGCCGCCCCTGCCGAGGGAGCCGACGGCGTCGTCGTCGACCTGTCGAACGTGACCTTCCTCGCCTCGGCCGGACTCGCGGTCCTGGCCGAATACGTGCAGCCTGCCAACCAGCGCGACCGACTCGTCGTCGTCGCCAACAGTTCCGCCACCCTGCGCCCCATGAGCCTCACCGGCCTCACGGACCTGCTGCGCGTCTGCCAGACGCTCGAAGACGCCCACGCCGCGCTCGGAGACGATCTCTCGCGCCGCGGCTGATCGTCGTTGCCTCCGAGCCCTCGTAGGCATCGTCTCGGCCGGTCTCCTCACGCGGGCGGCGACTCCGGCTGTCGTACCCAGCCGCGTCCGATCGACCGCAGCAGAGCCGGGTAGACCAGGAGATAACGGAACGGGACGATCATGGTCATGTAGACCCTGCCGAACAAGCCGTCGGGTTTGACGAGTACCGCCATCTGGCCGTGGTACCCGATACCGGAATCGTCTGGTACCCAACCGATATGCATCGCGGCGTGCACGGTCCTGTTGGCCGTTTCGGCCACCCACTCGGTGTCGGTCTCATAGACCGAGGTGAACGGAACGGTGGTCGGGTCGGGGCCCCGAGTCCCGTCACGCAAATCATCGGGCAGACGATCCAGCAAGGTGCGGACCCGCGTGCCGATTCCGGTCCCCGGTTCGTCCCAGCCCAGCAGTGCGCCGAGTTTCCACCGGATCGCGAACAACACCCGGTACGCGGCGGACGACCTTTCGGTTCCCCCGGCCGAGGTGAACCACTCCACCGTGCGGTACAGGTCGTCGGGGCCGCCCGGCGTCGGCAACGCCCAGACGTCCTCGACGGTGAAATCCGACCGCGGCCCTTCGGGGACGAGATTGGCTCAGCGGCGAATGAACCGATCCGGCCACTCGCGCGTGGTTGAGGCGTGTGGAAGTCGAGAACAGGTGCGAGACCTGGAAACAGCATTGTCCCAACGGCATCCGCGCGGCGGGTACTGATAGTCGGTGCCGGGGTCGGCGGAATAGCCACCGCCCGAGGGCTGTTGCGCGACGGCCACGATGTCACCGTGTTCGAACAAGCCTCCGCGGTACGAGCCGCCGGTGGCGCGATCACCATCTGGCCCAACGGCGCCCGAGTGCTCACCCAGCTCGGCGTCGACATGACCGGTGCCGGCCAACTCCTCTCCGCTGTTCACGTGTCGACAGCCGCCGGACGTCGTGTCGCCACGGTCGACGTGACCGCTGTGAACGCCGAACTGGGAGCGCCCACCCGCATGGTTCCGCGCCGGGTTCTCCTCGAACGACTGTTGGACGACTTCCCGATCCATCGCATCCGCCTGGATGCTCGCGCGGTCGCCGTGACCGACGGCCCCGACGGCGTGCGGGTCGACTTCGCGGACGGCACAACGGCGGAAGGTGATCTGCTGATCGGCGCGGACGGACGACATTCGACGGTGCGCGCGGTATTGGACGTCGACAACGCGGAACCGACCGGCTGGTGCAGCTGGCAGGGGCTGATAGAACTGCCCGATATCGCCGACAGCGACGTCGCGGTGATCATCATCGGCGAGGGCGGAAACCTCGGCCTCTGGCCCGCGGGCAACGGTCACCTCCAATGGTGGTTCGACCTGCCCTGGTCCCCGGATTTCGTGCGACCGGATTCCCCGATCGACACGATCCGTTCGCATTTCGCGGGTTGGTCCCGACCGGTGGACCGGGTGCTGGCGGCATTGACCGACGACGACCTGAGCAGGTCGCCGTTTCCGCACTTCCGACATCCGATACCGCGTGACTGGGGGCGAGGCCGCGTCACTCTGCTCGGCGACGCCGCTCACACGATGCCGCCCACGCTGGCCCAGGGCACCAATCAGGCTCTGCTGGACACGATGGTGCTGCGCCGAGCCCTCGCATCCCCGCGCACCGTGCCCCGAGCGCTGCGCTGGTACGGCAGAACCCGTCGGCGCAGTGTCGCCGCCGTCTCCTGGGTGACCTCACGTCAGGTCTCCCACGGCGAGTCGACGATGAAACCGGCCGCGCTGCTGCCCTCGGAGTCGGTGACCAACGCGCTGACGTCCTTCATCCGGGCCACGAGCCACACCGCGATGTCGACCGACGCCACCGAGAGACAGTCAGCGACGGACAACGGCCGGACCTCGCCGAATTCGGCCGAGTTCGGCGAGCTGCTGCGACGACCCGGGTGCGGGTCATGAGGAACGCGAGGTTCGCTCTCCCCGACACTCCGGGGTCGACCACCCGGGTCGGACGACGTTGTCTTGACACCGAGGCTCGGGTATGAGGTAGTGGGCACAGCGGCGCCTGACCACGTGGCCCGTATTCCCAGGGGAGGGATGTTGTTACGGCCTGGGCAGATCTTCGCCGGCTATTCGATCGTACGGCCCCTCGGTTCCGGCGGAATGGGCACGGTGTATCTCGCCGAGGATCCGGTATTGCCGCGACGGGTCGCGCTGAAAGTGCTCGACGACAGGCTCGGCGCGAATCATCGCTATCGCAGCATCTTTCGACGTGAAGCCGAACTGGTGTGCCGCTTGAACCATCCCAATGTCGTCTCGGTCTACAACCGGGGTGAAGACGGCGATGCCTTGTGGATGGCGATGCAGTATGTCGACGGCACGGACGCGAGCGAACTCATGCGCGGGGAGCCAGGAGGATTGGCGGCGGACCGGGCGGCACGCATCATCTGCGACGCGGCGAAGGGGCTGCGTCACGCGCACGCGCAGAATTTGCTGCATCGGGATGTCAAACCGTCCAACATCCTGGTCACCGAGGGCGACGACGGTGAACGCGCGCTCATCGCGGACTTCGGACTGGCTCGTTCCGTCGAAGAGGCCGAGACGGTCACCGAAACGGGTTGGCGCGCTTGTACTCCCGCTTTCGCCGCGCCGGAGGTACTGCGGGGGCTCGCGGTAGATCGTCGGGCCGACATCTATTCGCTCGGTGCGACCTTGTCGGCGCTGATCACGGGGACGAATCCGAAGGGATCGCCCGGCGGTGCCCCGACCGTGCTGGAGTCGCCCGCGCCGGTGCGGGTGCGCCCCGATGTACCACCGGAACTGGAGGATGTGATCGCACGGTCGATGGCGCACGAACCGGAGCGGCGGTATCAGACCTGCGCGGAATTCGTACGGGCCGTCGAGCTCGCGGTCACGGATTCCGTAGGCGGGCAACGACGGAGCAGGTTCCCCGATCCGGTGCCTGTTCCGCGCCGCCGCATCGCGGCCATCGGAGCAGTCCTCGTCGCTGTCGCGGCGGCGATGACGATCGCGCTCTGGCCGACCGCTCACAGATCCGATGGCGCGGCCCCGACGACCCCGCTCCCGACGACCACCGGCCAGGCCGTGGCCAGCGGTGTCCGGACCGGACTGCTGCGGTGTTACTGGCGAACAAAGGTCCCGATAGACACCGAGTTCTTCCTCGAATTGCCCAGTGGGGCAGCCGATCGCGACGATCCGAGCTGCGCGCTCAACGAGGGCGATCGCGGCGATTCGGTCATGGCGTTGCGCCGGGCTCTGACCATGTGCCACGGCATCGAGATGGACGCGACAACGGTGTACGACACTCCGGTGAAGCGTGCCGTTCGACACCTACAGGTCGACCACGGCGCCACTGCCGACGGCATCTACGGACCGCAGACCAGGGCGCTTGCCATCCGGTGGCCGGTATTCCGCGGCCCCGACGGCACATTCGACGGCCGATGTCTACCGGCGCCATGACCTCGGATGCCACGGCGCCGCCCGAGGTGGACATACGCATCCTCGGTCCGGTGCGGTGCTACGTCTCGGGCCGACCGCTGACCATCGGCGGGCCGCTGACCAGGGCGATGCTCGCAGTTCTGGTCGTCAACCGGCGCAATGCCATCTCACCGGCGCGGTTGGCGAACACCATCTGGGATGGTGATCCCTCGCCCAGTTTTCGCGCGAACCTCCACAATCGCGTCGCCGAATTGCGATCCGCGTTCCAGACCGCCGAGGTGGCCGCGACCGTGGTGCTGCGCACCGACGCCGCAGGAAACTACTGCCTGGACATTCGAGAGGAACAATGTGATCTCGGTCGTTTCGAACAGGCCAGGACCGAAGCGATGGCCGCGCTCGACGGCGGCGATCACGACAGGGCAGCCGAGCACTTTCAGCGGGCTCTGGGGCAATGGAGTGGCGCGGCGCTCGAGGGGCTGCCGATGTCCACCTTCGTCGAGGCGTTCTGCGCGCATATGGACGAGGAGCGACAGCGCGTGCTGGAGGCGCGGCTGGATCTGGAAATCGCGGCGGGCCGTGCCGCGGAGGTCATCGGAGAGTTGCGGGCGTTGACCGCACGGTATCCGCTGCGTGAAACCCTGTGGACCCAGCTGATCACGGCGTTGTACGACTCGGGGCGCGAGGGTGACGCACTCGAGGCATGTCGGTCCGTGCGCAGGATATTTCGGGATCAGGGCATGGATCCGAGCCCGCGGTTGACCGGGCTGGAACAGCGGATCCTCCGCCACGAGCCGCTCTCACCGCATGAGCCGATCCGCGTGCGACGCACTACGGACAACGAGGAATCGACGCTGCTCGAGACATTCGGGCAGGTGTTCTTGTACGTCGAGGACGGTCGGCGCATCGAGGTGACGGCGGCGGGGACGACGATCGGTCGAAGCGCCGACAACGACATCCGGCTCGATGACGCGAAGACCAGTCGGCAGCACGCCCGAGTGGTGGCGGACGGTGACGCGGTCCGGATCGAGGATCGCGGGTCGGCCAACGGCGTGTACGTCAATGACCAGCGCGTGCGTGGTCGCGCGGCGCTGGCGCACGGGGACCGCATCCGGATCGGGTCGGTGACGCTCGAGGTTCGCCGGCCGCCGGCCTGAGCAGGCGTGAGCGTTTCATTGGCGAATCGTTGCGGGCGATTCCTACCTTTTCCTTGTCGGTATCGATCACCACCGCAAGGAGAAAACCATGAAGATCTCTTCGGCACAGCCGGTTTCACGCCGCTATCGTTTCCGTCGTCTGGTCGCCGCGAGCGTCATCGGACTCGCTTCGGTCGCCGGTGGCGCGGTGGTGGGAGCCCCCGCGCACGCGGCCACCTACGCCTCGTCGGTCAACGAATGCCTGGTGTTCCGTCCGTATCTGCACCGAGGTGTCACCAACCAGTCGCAGTGTGTCGCGGCGCTGCAATCGTTCCTGCGCTTCCAATACGGCAACGGCGATGTCGCCGTCGACGGCAGGTTCGGCCCGAACACCGAGACAGCGGTGAAGAAGTACCAGGGGTCGGTCAAGATCGACGTCGACGGCAAGGTCGGGTCGGACACCTGGCGTCACATCGCGATCAGCTGCTCGCAGCGCGGCGACTGCGACTACAAGTACCCGCACCCGCTCCCCTGAATTCTTCGACGGTCCGCCACGGAGAAAGCACGGAGTCCGACACCGAGCGGATCAGCCGGGTGACCGTGGCGGAGGCCGTCGGGGAAGGTTCGGTACCGTCGGCGTGTGGCGGCGGTACCGGTCCCGCTCATGTGGCCGTTCGGTCGTCGGACCGGTCTCAGTTGCCGGGGACGATCAGGTCGTGGACGAACTGCATCTTGTCGAGCACGCGCTGCGGCAGGACGAACGGATAGAGGTCCTGGTGGCCCATGGAGCGGTTGATTTGATTGAGTGCCCATGACAGCGGCAGCCACCATTCGATGATCCGCTCGAATCCGACCTTGCCGGGCAGCAGTGAGTCCAAGGTCGAAGCGGCCGGTGCCATGGCGAACGCCGCCGCCGTGTCGAGGGTGTCGCGGATGTGGAGGTAGTGCGCGAAGGTCTCGGCCCAGTCTTCGGCGGGATGCATCGTCGCATACGACGAGACGAATTCCGACTTCCACCCTTGCGGGGCACCTTGGTCGTAATGGCGTGACAGGGCCTCCTGGTAGTCGGTGTCGGGATCGCCGAAAAGCGCTTCGAAGCCGGACCGGTGTTCCCCGGTACCGACCAGCACGGTCTGGTAGTAGTGCCCGATCTCGTGCCGGAAGTGCCCGACCATGGTGCGGTAGGGCTCCTCCATCGACACCCGCAGTTGTTCGCGGTGCACGTCGTCACCCTCGGCGAGATCGATGGTGATCAGACCATCCTCGTGTCCGGTCGTGACTCGCTCCGCACTGCTCGAGAGCAGATCGAAACAGAGGCCGGTGTCGGGATCGTCCTCACGTCCGGTGATGGGCAGTGACAGTTCGGTCAATTCGAGTACGACTCGGCGTTTATCGGTTTCGGCGTCGGCGAATGCCCGTAGACCCTCGACATCGTTGTCGGCCGGTCGCGTCCGCGTCAGCCGACAGGACCGACACAATGCGTCGGCCTGCGCTGCCTCGACCAGCCAATTGCATCGCGCCAGTGAAAGATTGTCGCAGCTGCGCCAAATGGTGTCATCGACCTCGACGCTGCCGTGCTGATCGAGAGCCAGCATTGTTCGACTCGGCAAATGGAACCGCACTCGGCTCTTGCAGTGCAGACACACCGAATTCTCGAACGACAGCATCTGTCCGCATGTGCCGCACACAAAGTTACGCATTCCATCCGCTCCTGGATATTCATCGCACAGTCGGGCCGAACCTGTGCACCGGCCGAGTCCGGCGTTGCCTGTCGCGCAATACCCCCCGGTCATCGAGTGAAACGGGAGCCGGGTGCGGTGTGAGATGTTCGGCGACGACGAACTCGACCGCCTTAGAGGTCAGTTCAGAATGAGTTTTCGGAGGCAGATGACCGCGCAGGCGAGGGTGAGTAGCGCGTGGTGGATGTCGGCGCGGCGTTCGTAGCGGGT
>NZ_QCYJ01000103.1 GCF_003123685.1 Nocardia aurea | reverse complement strand
CCCTGCCGCACAACCCAATCCACCCACCATCCCCGCCAACCACCAACCGAGTTGACAACCAGGCACGACCCCTAACTGCGCGGCATTGGATCTAGTACTCCAGCAACGCTGATCCCTGCCTGGTTCGCGAAAGGCCAAGGTTGGGACCTACCCGCCGATACGAGCCAGGTATGCGGGGTTTATCGGCGGTCAGAACCGGCTACGACACGACGACAACCGCCGCCACGGAGGTCGGCGGCAGCCCGCCACTTCGGTGGTGTATCCCTGGATAGGGAACGCCCCCTGAGTGATTCAGGCACCCAAGGGTCGTTCCTGTCCAGGGGTGGACTTACCGGTTCATCTCATCGACGGCCAGGAATCGAACAGGGGCAATGGATTTTGGGTGCGCAGTACGGGTGTTACCGCCGGTAATGTCGCGGCATGCCCACGCCCGAGATCGAGCAGGCGACCACCTTCACCGCCGTCATCGGCACCACGCCGGTCGTGATCGTGCTCCCGCGTCTGCGCGCCGCCCTGATCGCCGAATCCGGCGCGCTGGTCACCGCGGCTGCCTGGACCGCCGCGCTCACCGAGCACGGCGCCCAGCCGATGCGCGACACCGATTTCGTCGGCGACCCAGCGCCGGGTTGGACGGTCACTATCGGCCGGGGACTCACCGCGGTGCGGATCACCGGCCCGGCCGGACTCGGCGAGATCTACGACGGCGGCCTGGCGGCCGACACGGCGTGGCGGGAGCGGGTCGCTGGCCTGCACCACATCGGTGCGGGCCTGGTCGTCATCAGCGGCACCGCCGACTCGACGACCCCCGACGCCGCGCTGGAGATGATGGAGACCGAGCGCGCGGTGTGGATTCGCGCCGCTACCGAGTTGGGGTGAAACACCGACGAGGTCAGGGCCAGTCGTATGGATTTTTCCGATACTGCCCTGCCCATCCCCGGCCGCGCCGGTCACCGATCGACGACCGGCGCGGGCGGGATCAGCGCTGGCGCCAGCTGAGCGGGCCCGGCAGGTCGACGCTGTTCTTCTTGGTCCGGGAGTTCCAGGACCAGCGACCGATCTTGATGCTCCATGAGGACAGACCCGACTGGGTGAAGTTGAGCTTCAGCGGCCCGTAGGATTTGCGCTGGCGGTATTTGATGGGCATGTGATCCTCCTCGTTCGCTCCAGCAATAGCCGAACACGGGCGGTCCAAACGACTTCGGGCCGATTCGGGGTCACGGTGTTCGGAATCACTTGGACGACGCGGTGATTCGGTTCACGTACGAGAGGTGATCGTCGCGGGTGTCGCGCACGCGGGCGATCCGGAGCGGGCGGCGTCGGAGGGTGTTAAAGGGTGTCGGAGTAGTCCGAGACCGAACGCGCCGACGCGTCAGCGGATCCGGACATCGACTCGGCGGGCCTGATCGGTTCGGGACCCGCGAGCACCGAGGCTTCCTCGTCGCGCAGGGCCGCTTCGGCGTCCTTGCGCGCGCGCCGCTTGTCGTTGATCCGGGCGAATTGTACGGCGACCTCGAACAGTACGGTCAGCGCGCAGGCCAGGGCCAGCATCGAGAACGGGTCCTGCGGGGTGACGATCGCGGCGAAGACGAAGAGTCCGAAGATGATTCCGCGTCGCCAGGCCTTGAGCCGCACGTAGGTCAGTACGCCGGTGAGGTTCAGGCCGATGATGATCAGCGGGGTTTCGAAACTGACGCCGAAGATGATCAGCAACTGGATGATCATCGAGAAGTATTGCGAACCGCTCAGCGCGGTGATCTGGACGTTGTCGCCGATGGTCAGCAGGAATTGCAGGGCGTGGGCCACGATGAAGTAGGCGAGCACCGCGCCCGCGCCGAACAGCACCGAACCCGAGACGACGAAGCCGACGGCGTAGCGCCGTTCCTTCGCGTACAGGCCCGGGGTGATGAACGCCCACAGCTGATACAGCCAGACCGGCGCGGCCAGCACCACACCCGCGGTGAACCCGACCTTGAGTCGCAGCATGAACTGTTCGAACGGCGCGGTCGCGAGCAGGCGGCACGCCCCGTCCGAGGTCAACGTGGCACGCGCCTCGGGTGGCAGCGAACAGTAGGGACCGGTCAGCAGGTCGCCGAGGCTTTCCAGACCGAAGAACGAATGCGTGTACCAGAGGAAGCCGATCACGGTGGTCAGCAGAATCGCGGCCAGCGATTTCAGCAGCCTGCCGCGCAGTTCCTGCAGGTGCTCGACCAACGACATGGTGCCGTCGGGATTCGTCCTGCGCTTGCTGCGCCGAGGATCGAATGGGATTCGCATAGGTCTGATGTGTCCCTGAGTCGAGAGCCGCTGAGTCGGGTGCCGCGAACCATGTCACGGTCCGCCGAACAGCACTGATCGGGGTGAGCCGGACTCACCCCGATGGGAACGGACCGCTCAGGCCGACTTCTGCTGCGGCTGCGGTGGCACCGGCTCGGCCGCGGACTGCCCCGGCGGCAGCGGCTGCGCGGGTGGCGGAGTCGGCGCGGTCGAAGGAGTCTCCTCCTTCTGCATCTGGCTGACTTCGCTCTTGAAGATGCGCAGAGACCGGCCGAGGCCGCGAGCCGCATCCGGCAGCCGCTTGGCGCCGAAGAGCACCACGAACAGCAACGCGATGATCAGCAGGTGCGTCCAGCTGAACGTGCCTGACATCTGTACCTCCCAAAAAAGTGGTAGTGCCGATGCTACCGGACCACGGGGGACGCGACGGGCGGGTCAGTCCCTGTTCGCCCGAGGTTCGCCCCGCACGCTGTCGGCGGCGGCCAGCAGTTGCTCCAGCAGTTCGGCCCCCGTCCAGGTGCGGCGATCGCCCTGTTCGGCCGCGACGATCAGTTCGATGAGCCGTTGATTGACCGGTGTCGGCAGACCGACCATCTCGCCGAGTCCGACGATTTCGCCACAGAGCCAAGAGATTTCGGTCTTGCGCCCGAGTGCGAGGTCGTCGGCCATCGAGGAACGCGCCATCGGATCGATGGCGAGCACGCGGCCCGCGACCCGGCCGAAGACGGCGTCGGGCACGGTCAGCAGGCGCGTCATCACTCGTGGCGGCAGCGGCGTCAGGCGCGCCGGATGAATTCGCGCTCTGTTCATCGCGGCGAGCGCCTCGGACTGGGTCAGCGCCAGGCAGCGGCGGTAGTTGCGGTCGGCGAGTTCCTCGCGCAACGGTCGCCCGGACAGCGCGTTGATGGGGTTGTTGAGGTTCAGCAGCAGTTTGGCCCACTGCACCGGGAGCAGATCCCGATAGCGACGCAACCCGAGTCCCGCGCGATCGAAGACCGCGGCGGCCGCCGCCAGCGCCGGATCGTCCTGCGCCGCGATCCCGCCCTCGGTTCCTCGGTGGAACCGGCCGCCGGGGTGATGCACGACATTGAACATCACCATGCCCGCCAGCACGACGCAGGTGGGCAGGATCTCCCTGATCACGGTGTCGTTGCCGATACCGTTCTGCAGACTGAGCACCAGGGTGCCCGGCCGCAGGACGCCCGCCAGCTCGCGTACCGCGCTCGCCGTGGCCGCCGATTTGACCGTGACCAGCACCAGATCGGCCGATCCGGCGTCCTCGGGGGTGGTCGACACCCCGAACTCCGCGGGTTCGACGGTGACCTCGCCGCCGTCGAGGTCGGTGAGACGCAGCCCGGACGCGGTGATCTCGTCGAGCATTCTCGGTCTGCCGACGAAGGTCACCTTCGCCCCGGCCGCGGCCAGTTTCCCGCCGACGTAGATCCCGATGCTGCCCGCCCCGAGCACCACGACATTCATCGGATCTCGAACCCTGCCTCCGCGTAGACCGCCAGCGCGGCATCGGAACGTTCCCGCACCGCGGCGACTAGTTCGGGCGGCCCGAGCACGGTCACTCCCGCGCCGAAGCCGAGCAGCAGCCGCGCCATCCAGTCCAGGGTGGCGAAACGCATGGTGACGTCGAGGCTGCCGTCGGAATTCACCGCCAGCCGATTCATCGGGTACTGATCGAGCACCCACCCGTAATCGGGGTGGATTCGCAGTCGCGCCAGCGGAACCGCCGGATCGTCCTGGAACAGGTCCAGCGCCGCCGCGGCCTCGGTGGCGTGACTGGGCGGACGCGCGGGTTCGTCGAGTTCGGTCGCCGCCTCGATCCGGTCGAACCGGAAAAGCCGGACCCCCTCGGCCTGCCTGCACCACGCCTGTAGATAGCTGTTGTTGTCGACCAGCACGATCCGGATCGGATCGACGATCCGCTCGGAGACCACATCCCGGCTCGCCGAGTAGTAGACCAGGCGCAGCGCCCGCTGGCGTGCCAGCGCGGAACGCACCGTCGCCACCGCGGGGGCCTCCGCGGGCGGCATCCGGGAATCGTGCGGCTCGCAGATCTGCGCGCCACCGCCGACGATCGCCGATTCGATCTTGGCGATGGCCGCGTGGGCCGCGGTGGGATCGACCATGCCCGGCATCTCCACGATCGAGCGCAGCGCGACGAGCAGGGCCGTCGCCTCGGTGGAGGTCAGCCGCAGCGGCCGGTCGATCCCGGCGGAGAAGGTGACCTCGATGCTCTCCTCGGAGAACGACAGGTCGATCAGGTCGCCGGGACCGTAACCGGGCAGCCCGCACATCCACAGCTGATTGAGATCGCTCATGAGCTGTTTGGTGGTCACGCCGAGATCGGCGGCGGCCTCGGCGGCGCTGATCCCCGGATTGGCGATGAAGTACGGGATCATGTTGAGCAGCCGCGACAGTCGCACGGACAGGCGGGTGTTGCTCACAACACCACCTCCGTGCGTTCGAGCACCGACCGCAGCCTGGCCACGACATCGGAACGCAATTCCTCGGGCGCGATGACGAGAGCGTCCGGTCCGAGACCGGTGATCAGTCGCGCCAGCCAGTCACGGGACCGGATCGGGATCTCGACCTCGACCCCCGCCCTGCCCGCGACACTGCGTTCACCGATGACCCGGCCCAGTCTGCGGATCTCGCGTCCGCGTCCCTCGGCCACCCAGACCGTCGCCGCCCCGCTCACCGGAGCGCCGCTGGTGACACGGTCGACGATGGACCGCAGATCGAGACCTTCGGGTTTGTGCACCGTGTTGACCGGACCGTAGGCGGTGATGTCGTCGCCGATGCGCGAGAGCCGGAAACTGCGCACGGCGTCGCGGTCGCGATCGTGCCCGACCAGATACCAGCGCCCGTGGTGGGTCACCACACCCCACGGCTCCACATCGCGCATCAGGTACGGCGCGTTGACGGCGCCGCGATGTTCGAAGCGCACCGCCCGGCCTTCGTCGATGGCCGCCAGGAGTTTGCCGAGTACCGGTTCCGAACCGCGGGTCCGCGCCGGGACGGCGGGCACCGAGGCCACCGCCGCGTCGGTTTCGACGTGCACGCCCGCGGCACGCAACTTGAGCAGCGCGCCCTCGGCCGCGGCCGCCAGTTCGGGGGATTCCCACATCTGGACCGCGACGGCGACCGCCGCCGCCTCCTCGTCGGACAGCCCGATATCCGGCAGTTCGTAGGCGTCCCGGTTGATCCGGTAGCCCTCCACCGTCGAGTACCGGCTCACCTGACCGACTTCCAGCGGAATGCCCAGGTCGCGTAGCTCGTTCTTGTCCCGTTCGAACATCCGGCTGAAGGCCTCGTCGCTCGCGGACTCCTCGTACCCCGCGACGCTGTCCCGGATCCGCTCTGCGGTCAAGAACTGCCGGGTCGACAGCAGCGCGATGACCAGATTCATCAGCCGCTCGACCTTGGATATCGCCACTCGATAGAGGGTAATCTGCGCTCCGCGGTCCGTGCGCGGCGGCGCGCGATTCGCTACGCGCGGCCGAATCCCCCCGACATCGAGGAGCAGCCCATGATCGTCGCCTTTTCCGTGACACCCCTCGGCGCCGGAGTCGACGTCGGACGCGCGGTGGCCGAGGCGGTGCGGGTGGTCAGGGCGAGCGGCCTGCCCAATCGCACCGACGCGATGTTCACCACCCTCGAAGGCGAATGGGACGAGGTGATGGCGGTGGTGAAGGCGGCCTCCGATGCCGTGCTGGCGGCAGCGCCGCGATGCAGCCTGGTGCTCAAGGCCGACATCAGGCCCGGCGTCAGTGACGCGATGACCTCGAAGGTCGACACCGTGGAGCGCTACCTGGCCGGGGAGTAGACCGCTCCCGGCCGCGAACGGGGGTGGTTCCGTCGCCTGTGCAACGGGGGTAGGCGGGGTCGCGGGTTCGCCGAGGGGGCACCGGGTATCCGACCGTTGAGAGGGAGGCACGATGCGACGGCCCCGGGTGATCACGCACAACACGATTTCGGTGGACGGGCGGCTGGCGGTATCACCTCGCACACTCCTGATGCGCGACGAGCGCTGGCCCAGCGGTGCGGAAGGTTATCGCGACCTCATGCGCAGGCATCGTCCGCAAGTACTGCTCGAGGGCAGCGGATCGCTGGTCACCGACGATCAGCGGCCCCGGATCCTGCCCGCCACCGATCGCCCCGTCTCGGCCCTCGCGCGCGACCACCTACCCGACGAGGTCGTCGCCCGCGCCACCGCGGGCTGGTTCGTGGTGCCGGACAGTCGCGGCCGGGTGCGCTGGACTCAACGGGACTTCCCCGGCACCGAGATGGCGGGCTGGCATCTGCTCGTCCTGGTGGCGACCGCCACACCGCCGAGTTACCTCGCCTACCTGCGTCGCGAGGGCGTCCCCTACCTGGTGTGCGGACGCCGTCACGTGGATCTCACGGCCGCGTTGAAGGTGCTACGCGCGCGTTTCGCGGTGGAGACCGTGGTCGCGACCGGTGGTGCGCGGCTCGGCGGTGCGCTGTTGCGGGCGGGGTTGATCGATGAGATCGAGACCGAGGTGGTACCGATCGCCGTCGGCGGCACCAGGACGGCGGCGATGTTCACCGCCACCGACCTGGATCGGACCGCCCAGCCCACCCGGCTGCGCTGCATCGGCGCCGAGCAGCGTCCGCACGGGCGGGTGCTGCTGCGCTACGCCGTGGACACCGACCGGTCGCTCAGCTCCGAATGACGGTCTGTTGATAACAGGCGAGCCGCCATCGTCCCTCGTGCCGGACATAGGTCGTCGACATCACACCGCGGAACGCGGGTTCGTCGCCGTCGCGGTAGGCGACACCGATGTAGACCAGGACCCTGCCGTCCGCGCCGACACCGACCACGCGCGGATCCTCGATCTCGTAATCGCGCCACGGCGGCGCGTCGCGAAGCGACGAGACCACCGTGTCGCGGTTCATGATCATGCCGTTGGCCAGCACCATCACCGCGTCCTCGGTCATGATCGCGCCGTAGAACTCGGCGCCGGTGCTCGAACACAGCGCGTCCCAGCCACGACGCTCGACCTCGAGCAGTTCGTTCAGGAGTTCGTCATCGGTCATATTTCCACGCTAGCCAGCGCGGACACGAGAAACCGCCCGCCGCGCCCCTCTCGTGGAAGGGTGCGGCGGGCGGTGTGAATTTCTCGGTCTCCTACATCGAGGCGATCAGCCGGTCGACGCGCTCGTCGACGGACCGGAACGGATCTTTGCAGAGCACCGTGCGTTGCGCCTGATCGTTCAACTTCAGGTGCACCCAGTCGACGGTGAAATCGCGGCCGGCCTCCTGCGCGGCGGTGATGAAATCACCGCGGAGCTTGGCGCGCGTGGTCTGCGGCGGGGTGTCCACGGCGGCGTCGACGGCCTCGTCCTCGGTGATCCGCTTGGCCAGACCCTTGCGCTGCAACAGATCGAACACACCGCGACCGCGTTTGATGTCGTGGTAGGCCAGATCCAGCTGGGCGATCTTGGGATCGGACAGTTCCATGCTGTAGCGATCCTGGTAACGCTGGAACAGCTTGCGCTTGATCACCCAGTCGATCTCGGTGTCGACCTTGGCGAAATCCTGCGCCTCGACCGCGTCGAGGGTGCGACCCCACAGGTCGACGACCTGGTCGATCTGTGGATCCCGGTCGCGGTTGCGCAGGTGTTCGACGGCGCGGGCGTAGTACTCGCGCTGGATGTCGAGTGCGCTGGCCTGGCGTCCGCCCGCCAGCCGAACGGGCCGCCTGCCGGTCAGATCGTGGCTGACCTCGCGGATGGCGCGGATCGGGTTGTCCAGGGCGAAATCGCGGAAGGAAACCCCGGCCTCGATCATCTCCAGGACCAGTGCCGCCGTGCCGACCTTGAGCATGGTGCTCGGCTCGGCCATATTGGAATCACCGACGATCACATGCAGGCGGCGGTATTTCTCCGCGTCCGCGTGCGGCTCGTCACGGGTGTTGATGATCGGCCGCGAGCGGGTGGTCGCCGAGGAGACGCCCTCCCAGATGTGCTCGGCCCGTTGCGACAGACAGAAAGTGGCCGCTTTCGGAGTCTGCAGTACTTTGCCCGCACCGCAGATCAATTGGCGGGTCACCAGGAACGGCAGGAGCACATCCGAGATCCTGGAGAACTCCCCCGCGCGCACCACGAGAAAATTCTCGTGACAGCCGTAGGAGTTTCCCGCGGAGTCGGTGTTGTTCTTGAACAGGTAGATATCGCCGCCGATACCTTCCTCGGCCAATCGCTGTTCGGCGTCGATCAGCAATTCCTCCAGCACCCGTTCACCCGCGCGATCGTGGGTGACCAGCTGATGCAGGTTGTCGCACTCCGCCGTCGCGTACTCCGGATGCGAGCCGACGTCGAGGTACAGCCGAGCACCGTTGCGAAGGAACACGTTAGAGCTACGGCCCCAGGACACCACCCGGCGGAACAGGTACCGGGCTACCTCGTCGGGGGACAGCCGACGGTGACCGTGAAAGGTGCATGTCACACCGAACTCGGTCTCGATCCCCATAATTCGTCGCTGCACACCATCGACATTACAGCCATATCCAGCAGTTGCGTGGGGCTGCGGACAACACGAATGCATACGTCTTCACAACGATTCGGGTCGGTTTGTCCGTTTCCACAGACCCGGACCGGCGGATTTCCGGTGCGAATTCACCCCGCGGTCGGGCGCGTCACAGCACCGGAAAAAGTGTCACGGCACCGGAAAGAACTCGGGCCCGCGTCCGGAACCACCGTCGAACGGTATTCCGGGCGCGGGCCCGAGCGGGGTTGTGCGGCTCGCCCTACTCGGGCTGCTTCGGAGTTTGCTCCCCGGTCGATTCCGGCGCGGATCCCTCCGCGTCGGCGGGGGACGCCGCCGGGGTGCTCCCCGCGCCGAGCAGCTGTTCCAGCTGGGCGTTGGGGACGCGCCGGAAGGCACGGCGCTGTCGCGACTGCTCCAGCGTCGCCACCTCGAGCGCGGCGACCCCGAGCGCACGCTTGTCCTTGTCGGCGCCCTCCGGAATCCCGGCCTGCAACGCCTTGACCGCGATGTCGATGGCGGAACTCAGATCCAGCCCGGACCGGTAGGAACCCTTCAACGCGGTGAGGATCGGCTCGGTCGTGCCGCCCATCACCACGTATTCGCGTTCATCGACGATCGAACCGTCGAAGGTGATCCGGTAGAGCACCGACTGCTGCTCCTGCTCCGGATAGCCGACCTCGGCGATGCAGATCTCTACCTCGTAGGGTTTGAGCTGATCGGTGAAGATCGACCCGAGAGTCTGGGCGTAGGCGTTGGCGAGCGCACGGCCGGACACATCGCGCCGGTCGTACTGGTATCCCCGCAGATCGGCCTGCAGGATGCCGCCACGACGCAGGCTCTCGAATTCGTTGTACTTGCCGACGGCCGCGAACCCCACGCGGTCGTACAGCTCACTCACCTTGTGCAGCGTCGCGGACGGATTCTCCGCGAGGAACAGCACACCCTTGTCGTACGCCATCACGATGACACTGCGACCACGACCGATCCCCTTGCGCGCGAGTTCGGTCTTGTCGCGCATGATCTGCTCGGCCGACGCATAGTACGGCAGTGTCATGCTGGGGCACTCCCTTCTTGCGCGGCCTCACGTGCGGCGACGATCTCGCGCGCGATCTCCTCCAGCCGCGTTCCGGCCACCTCTTCGGCGCCTTCCTCGGTGATGAGGACCGCGGTGGGATAGATGCGACGCACCAGATCGGGCCCGCCGGTGGCGGTGTCGTCGTCGGCGGCGTCGAACAATGCCTCGACGGCGATGCGCAACGCGCGCGTCTCGTCGATTCCCTTGGCGTACAACTTCTTCAACGACGTCTTGGCGAACATCGAACCCGAGCCGACCGCGGCGTAGCCGAATCGCTCCTCGCTGCGCCCACCGACGACGTCGTAGGAGATGATGCGCCCGACCCGATCCGGATCGGTGGTGTGCTGGTCGTAACCGACCAGCACCGGCACCACGGCCAGACCCTGCAGGGCCGCGGGAAGGTTGTCACGCACCATCTTCGACAGCTTGTTGGCCTTGCCGTCGAAAGTGAGCGAGATCCCTTCGATCTTCTCGTAGTGCTCCAACTCCACGGCGAACAACCGCACCATCTCGACGGCCATGCCTGCGGTACCCGCGATACCGGCCGCCGAATAGGTGTCGGTGATGTACACCTTCTCCATATCCCTGCTGGCCAGCAGGTTTCCCTGGGTGGCCCGGCGATCGCCCGCGATCAGCACACCGCCCCGGAAACTGACCGCGACGATGGTGGTCCCGTGCGGGGCCACATCCTTGGCGGCGCCACCGGAGGAACCGGTGGCGCCGTCGATCGCGGCGAATCTGTTGCCCGGCAACAGATCCGGTGCGTAACTGCGCAGGTGTTCGGTGAAGGACGAGAGTGCGTGCCCCGGTTGGAGACGCATCGGATCACCTGCTGTCACTGGCCGCCCTTCTGCACGTACGCGCGGACGAAGTCCTCGGCGTTCTCCTCCAGCACGTCATCGATCTCGTCGAGCAGGTCGTCGGTCTCTTCCGCCAGTTTCTCGCGGCGCTCCTGACCGGCCGCTTCGGCGCCCTCGGGCCCCTCGTCCTCGTCGCCGCCCCCGGCGCGCTTGGTCTGCTCTTGTGCCATCGCAGCCGACCTCCTCTGTCCTCATCATGACCGGAGCCCAGTATGAGCACGGCTCCGATCATGAGCAATGTTCGTGCTCGTACGAACAACCCTACCCAGCCGAACCCGGGCTGTGTTGATTTGCGGCCGGGGCCGCGTGGTTCGCGGCCCCTTTGTCTCGCGTCCGAGCGGTCGAGACTCGCGCCTTCGGCGCATGCGCTTCGACCGCTCGGACGCGAGACGGCCGCGAACCCGGTCGCTCGTAATACTCGCTCCGGACGGGGTCGTTGGGAGGCGGCGCTCGGTGGCAGGTGTCAGTTCGGCGACAAGGTGTCGACGGCACCAGCCGCTCGCCCGCGTAGCGCGGCGTGATGTAGGGCGAGGCTCGCGCCGAGGCGTTCGGACCAGGCCCACCAATCCCCAGCCGACCACACCAGCGACATCGCAACACCGCAACACCCCCACCAAACCCCACCCCGCACGGCGCGAGCCTTACGAGCGCCCGTTCGCGGCCGTCTCGCGTCCGAGCGGTCGAGACAATGCGACGCAGTCGCGAGTCTCGACCGCTCGGACGCGAGACAAGAAGGGCCGCGAACCCGCGGCCCCGGCCGCCAATATCACTGCGTCAGTTGTTCGACCAGTTCGGCCGCGGTCTCGACGCCGTCGAGGAGTTTGCCGACGTGGGATTTGGTGCCGCGGCGGGGTTCGAGGGTGGGGATGCGGACCAGGGAGTCTCCGCCGAGGTCGAAGATGACCGAGTCCCAGCTCGCGGCGGCGATGTCGGCGCCGAAGCGGCGCAGGCATTCGCCGCGGAAGTAGGCGCGGGTGTCGGTGGGGGGCTTGGTCATCGCGTCGAGGACCTGCTGTTCGGTGACGAGTCGTTTCATCGATCCGCGCGCTACCAGGCGGTTGTAGAGGCCTTTGTCGAGGCGCACGTCGGAGTACTGCAGATCCATCAGGTGCAGTTTGGGGGCGGCCCAGCCGAGCCCTTCGCGGTTGCGCATGCCTTCGAGCAGGCGCAGTTTCGCGGTCCAGTCGAGCAGGTTCGCGGTCTCCATCGGGTCGCGTTCGAGCAGGTCGAGGACCATGGCCCAGTTGTCGAGGATGTCGCGGGCGCGTGGGTCGTCGTTGCCTTCGCGGTCCATGAATTTCGCGGCCCGCTCGTGGTAGAGGCGTTGCAGCGCGAGGCCGGTGAGTTCGCGGCCGTCGGCGAGCGCGACGGCGGTGCGCAGGGTCGGATCGTGGCTGATCTGGTGTACGGCGGTGACCGGGCGGGCCAGTTGCAGATCGGACAGGTCCTCGCCTGCTTCGATCAGGTCGAGTACGAGCGCGGTGGTGCCGACTTTCAGGTAGGTCGACATCTCGGCCAGGTTGGCGTCGCCGATGATGACGTGCAGTCTGCGGTATTTGTCGGCGTCGGCGTGGGGTTCGTCACGTGTGTTGATGATGCCGCGTTTGAGGGTGGTCTCCAGTCCGACCTCGACCTCGATGTAGTCCGAGCGCTGGGAGAGCTGGAAGCCCGCGGTGTCGCCGGATTGTCCGATTCCGACGCGGCCGGAGCCGGTGATCACCTGCCGGGAGACGAAGAACGGGGTGAGCCCGACGATGATCTGGTTGAACGGGGTGTCGCGGCTCATGAGGTAGTTCTCGTGGGTGCCGTAGGAGGCGCCCTTGCCGTCGACGTTGTTCTTGTACAGCTGCAGGCGGGGTGCGCCGGGCACGCTGGAGGCGTGGCGTGCGGCGGCTTCCATGACCCGCTCACCGGCCTTGTCCCAGATGACGGCGTCGAGCGGGTCGGTGACCTCGGGCGCGGAGAATTCCGGGTGCGCGTGGTCGACGTAGAGGCGCGCGCCGTTGGTGAGGATCATGTTGGCCGCGCCGACCTCGTCCGCGTCGATGACCGGCGCGGGCCCGTTCATCCGGCTCAGGTCGAATCCGCGCGCGTCTCGCAGCGGTGATTCCACCTCGTAGTCCCATCGGGTCCGCTTGGCCCTCGGCACGCCTTCGGCCGCCGCGTACGCGAGCACCGCCTGGGTGGAGGTGAGGATCGGGTTGGCCGACGGCTCGGTGGGTGTCGAGATACCGTATTCGACCTCGATGCCGATGATGCGCTGCATGCCATCGAGCCTAGGCGACAGATGCCGATGTCATGCCGAGGGTGGTATTTCGCTCATCGCGGGTCCGTCCGCGCGGGATCCGCGTGGTGCGAGCCCGCGAACCCGAGTAGTCGGCTACGCGTGTTCTTCCCGGTCGGCCCGGTGATTCTGGGGTGGCGCCGCTCGCCGCGGGGTGCGGGGCCTGCCCGGTCGAGGTGTGTCGGACCGGGCGTGATTCCCGGATTCGTCTGTCACGCACCGGAATACGGAGAGAACCCGATGAAAGCCGCGGTCCGCGAGATCTGGCTGCCGTTCAATGTGCCGCTGGAGGGCCGGGTGCCCTGGATGTACCTGGATGTCCGGGGGTGCGTGCGCACCGCCGTCGGCGTCGCACTCGACGAGTCGGCGCGCGGGTTCGGCTCCCCCACCCAGGGTGAGCGGGCCGCGGCGCTGGCCGCGTCCCGGCGGCTACCGTGGCGTCGGGGCATGCGCGGCCCGTACGCCTCCGACACCGATATCGACGCGGCGTGGGACACGGTGAAACGTCGCACCGATCTGGTGCGCGGCGGTTGCCGCCGTTTCGAGCGGGTGACCGATCTGCGTCTGACGAACGGGGCGATCGACCGTTTGGTGTTCGAACGTCTCGACGAATGGGAGACGCTGATGCGGGGTCGGCTGACGCGTCACGGCGACGGGGCGGTGATCACGCCGTTCGCCGCTTTCGAATCCTGGCCCGCCGACGCGCAACTGGGCATGCTCAGCATGTGCTGGAGCATGGGGCCCGCTTTCGATTTCCCGCGATTCGAGCGGGCGGCGCTGCGCCGCGATTGGCTGCGTTGCGCCGCCGAATGCCGCGTGTATCCCGAAATGGGGACCGTGGCGCGCCGCAACGAACGCAATCAGGAGTTGTTCCGCAACGCGTTCCGGGTCGAGTCCACCGGGTCGGATCCACACCGGTTGCTGTTCACGTTGCCCTGATCTCGGCCGCCGCGATCCGGCTACCCTGTGGATGTGACGCTCGCCGAACGGTTTCCGTTGCTGCACACGCCGGCTCGCTGGGAATGGGGTGGGCTCGACGTCCGTTTCTCGACCGAACTGCCGCCGGACGATCTCGTCACCAATATCCATGTCGTCTGTTTCGTCGGCGCGCGGATCGTGCTGTGTCGCGACGATCGCGATATCTGGCTGGTGCCGGGCGGGACGCGCGAGGCCGACGAGACGATCGAGGACTGCGTGCGCCGCGAACTGCGCGAGGAGGCGGGCGCGCGCACCGTCGGGCCGCTCCGGTGGATCGGGGCGCATCACGGCATCAGCGACCATCCGGCGCCCTATCGGGCGTGGCAGCCGCATCCGCGCAAGGCGTTCCTCTGGTGCACGGCCGATGTCGTCGTCGATTCCGCGCCGACGAATCCCGGCGACGCCGAACAGATACAGGAGGTCCGCGCGTTCGCGCCCGCCGAGGCCGTCCGGTTGGCCGCGACGAACGGCGATTACATGTCCGAACTGGTGGCGTTGGCGATCGAACTGCGTCACGGGTAGGTCGGCGCCGCTCGCCCGGTCACCCCGATACGGCCGCATCGTGGAAGATCGTCGGCGAATTCCTGGATCAGGTGGCCGAAACCAGCACCGCGGCGGTGCCGCCCGGATAGATTGACAGGGAATCCGCACCTGGATTCGCGTCACCTGCCGGGAGCGTCCGATGGAGAAGGCTCTGGTCACCGATGGGGTGTCCGCGACACCCCGAAGCCTGGGCGGCGCACACCCGCCCGACGACACCTCATACCGGGCTACGGCCTTGCTGCGCCCCGGAATTCTCGCCTTCGGCGGCACGATCGGCGAAACCGATCTGCACGCGCATCACGCCGTACAGATCCTGTCCGCGGACACCCCGCTGACGGTGATGGACGCCAGCGGCGTGCACCATCACGGCACGGTCGTCATCGTGCCCGCCGACGCGCCCCATCGGATCGACGCGGGCGCGGCGCACGGCGCCGCGCTGTACCTCGATCCGGAGACGGTGGCGGGCGCCGCCGCCGACCGCCGCGCCCACACCAGGGGCTGGACCGGGGGCGTCCGCATTCCCTCGGTCGATCCGGCGCGGTCGGCGCTGCTGGACCAGGTCACCGCGATCGTCACGGATCTGCGCTGCGACCACCAGACGCCGCCGGGCGCACCGCATCACGCGGTGACCGAGGCGCTGCACGTACTGCCCTCCCTCGTCCACGACCGGTCGATCCGCGGCGCGGATGTGGCACGGCGCGTCGGCCTTTCGCCGACGCGGTTGTCGCATCTGTTCGCCGCCCAGGTCGGGATCCCGCTCCGTCCGTACATCCTCTGGCTTCGGCTGCGTGTCGCCATCATCCGGGTGCGTTCCGGCGACGATCTCGCGGCGGCGGCGGACGCGGCCGGTTTCGACAACAGCGCGCACCTGACCCGCACCTGCCGCCGGACCTTCGGACTGTTCCCGGCCGCGCTGGAACGTGACGGCCTCTGGGATCTCGGCGACGGATCGTGGACGGCGGGCAGCGCGACCTGAGGCGTCCCGCCCAGGATCATCCGGTCCCCGCGCTCGGGGCCACGTACTCTCGTGGCATGTTCTCGTGGGCTCGGCTGACGGCGTACGCGGTGGTCGCGTTCGTCGTGCCCGGGCTCGCGCTGCTCGCCGCACCGGCGGGCGAATCGGGGGCGCTGGCCGTCCTCGGTGTGGTCGCCGCGGCCGCGATCTTCGCGATGGTGTCGCCGCGCGCCGTTCGGCTGCGCGCGCTCACCGCCACGGCTTCGGGCCCGCCGCCCTCGGCGCAGCGTCGCAGGCGCGGCACCTATCTGCGACAGAGCAATCCGGACACGGCGGGGCGTCCCCGGCCACGAGCACCGGGCGCGGTCACGCGCTGACGACGGCCCGAGCGGGCGTCGTCGGCATTCGGCCGTCCATGCCCGTTCCGTGCGCCGACGCACGGCCACCAGTCAGGTGAACCCTCGTGCTCGATTTCGTCTATTACCCCGTGTCCGCCGTTCTCCGGATGTGGCACACCGCTTTCGCCGCCGTCCTCGGTCCCGCCGACGCGGCGGCCTGGATACTCGCCGTCGTCTTCCTCGTCGCGACCTTCCGCGCGGTGCTGTTCCTGCCGTTCCTGCGCCAGGCTCGCAATCAGGCCGCCATGAAACGCCTGCGACCCGAAGTACGAGCGATCCAACGGAAATTCGACGGCGACAAGCGACGGCAGAGCGTCGAGATCAGGAAATTGCATACCGCACACGGCGTCGGCCTGTTCGTCGGCTGCCTGCCCGCGCTCGGTCAGGGGCTGGTCTTCCTCGGCTTGTTCCACGTGCTGCGTTCCTTCGACCGCACGCGCACGGTCGGTCACCTGCCGTTCCGGACCACCTCGGCGCCGATGACCCCCGAGCAGAACGCGCTCACCCCCAACTACTTCCTCGACGCCTCCGATGTGCGATCGTTCCTGCAGGCCAAGATATTCGGAGCGCCGCTGTCGGCCACCCTCACCGGTACGCCCACCGTGGCGGTGCTCGTCGTCGCCGCAACGCTGATGGTGATCGCCGCGGTCGCGACGCACGTCACCGCGCGGGCATCGATCGCCCGCCAGGATCGGACCGCCCGGCAGGTGCCGTTCATGAACACCGTCATGCTGTGGGTCTTTCCCGCGGCGGCCGTACTCGGCGGCGCGGTACTGCCCATCGCGATCCTGCTGTACTGGGTGTCGAACAACGCCTGGACGCTGGGTCAACAGCACATCGTCTATCGCAGGCTCGACACCGAAGCCGCGGTACTCGCACAGCGCGCGGCCGAGAAACGCAGGGCCGCCGCGCCGAAACCGGGTGCGAAACCCGTGCGCCGTCGTTCACCGGGACGCGGTTGACCTCAGCGGATCCGCACACGGAATCGACGGGCGCCACCGGATATCGAGGCGACCGCGTCGTCGCGACGCGGTCACCGGTGGCGCACCGTCGGTCGGTACCGGTGTCATCGGGGCCCGGGTGTGGTGCCGGAGGTGATGTCGTCCGCCAGGGGTGCGATCGCGGCGATGATCTCGGTGACCGTTTCCGGTGGAACTCCCGCCGCGGCCAACGCATCGGTCAGGTGACCGGCCACCAGACCGAAATGCTCCATGGTGATTCCGCGGCCCTGGTGCACCTGTTTCATGGGCGCGCCGGTGTAGGGTTGCGGCCCGCCCAGCGCCGCGGCGAAGAACTCCACCTGCTTGCCCTTCAGCCTGCCCATATTCGTGCCGGTGAAGAAACCGGCCAACTGTTCGTCGGCCAGCACGCGAACGTAGAAATCCGCGACCACGACCTCGAGCGCCTCGTAGCCTCCGATCTGCTCGAAGATCGGTGCGACGGTGGCGACGGACGATTTCTGCTTGAACCAGGATGAAATACTCATCGCTCCACGACACCAGTCGGCGATTGCCCCTCCGTGATCTGCCGATCGCGCGCGCATTGCCACTTGTACCGGTCGCGTTTCCGTGCGCTCACCGCCGGACGGGAGACCGGTCACCGCCAGGCGGCCGTCCGCGCCGGGCTCCCCCGCTGACGCGCGCTACCCTCGGGCACGTGCCACAGCGGGCGGAGCAGAGTTCGGAAGTGATCGCGGTCTACGATGAGGCGGGCCGGGTCGTCGGGGTCGAGGACCGCGCGAAGGTCTATCGGGACGGGCTGTGGCACGCGAGTGCCGGGGTGCTGGTTCGTTCGGGGGACGGACAGCGGATCTACGTGCACCGGCGTACCGATACCAAGATGGTTTTCGCCGGGATGCACGATTGTCTGGCCGGCGGCGTCGTCGGGCCCGGCGAGGATCCCGTCCGGACAGCGGTGCGTGAACTCGGCGAGGAACTCGGCATCGGCGTGGCCGACGGACTCGTGCCCCTGGCGAAGATCTCGTGGGACGGCCTGTGGGACGGCAGGCCGATGCGCTGCCACCTGTTCGCCTACGAATTCCACTGGGACGGGCCCATCCGGCACCAACCGGAGGAGATCGCGGACGGCTGGTGGTGGACCGACGCGGAATTGCGCGTGCACCTCGATGATCCGGAGTGGCCGTTCGTGCCCGATACGCGGCTGCTGATCGACGACCTCATCGACTGATCGGCCTGCCGGAGCCGGAAAACAAACAACCCACCGGATAATTCCGATGGGTTGTCGCCACTTTTTCTTTCGACTACGCGGCACTCTGGGAGACAGCGGCGGATCCGGTCTGAAGAATCAGTACGAGCACTTCGAGAAGTTCCATCAGAACAAATCCTCAATTTCGATGTCGATCGGAGCCCACAGCATCGACGACCCCGATGCCCGGCAGATGAACACCCGGTGACCATCCGGCAATGCCCCGCGCACCGCGCGGCATACGCGGCGGAGAGGTCCCCGTCTACCGGCCGATCAGCCGTTGGACGCCACCGAACTCGCCCACACCGCGAACGCGCCGGGATTACGGGTTTGCAGCAATACCCGCCCGGGCCCGACGAAATCGAAGACGAAACCCTCGCCCGATTTCAGCGACTGGATCGAACGGCCCGAAACCGCTCGCCGGATCGTGAAATTCATCGACAGATCGTAGGCGACCACGTGTCCGGTATCGATGGTGATCGGTTCCCCTGGCTGCAGATCGATGACATCGATGGCGCCGAAAACTCCGACCACGATTTCGCCTTCGCCGTGCGCGCGTAGACCGAAACCGCCCTCACCGCCGAACAGATTCGAGAATCCGCCCCATTTGCTTTCCACCTGTACACCATGCGAATTGGCGATCCAGCCGCCGCGGCTGATGAAGAAGGGGCGGTCCGCGACGATCTGAAGGTTCAGCATGTCACCGGGCAGCGCGGGAGCCACATCCACCCAGCCACCCTGCTGCGGGGCGGTGAAAGTCGAGACGAAGAACGATTCGCCCGCCAGCACCGACCGCTTCAGACCGGCGATGATGCCGCCCTCCGCCTTGGCCTGCAACGCGACTCCCGCCGAATGTGCGACCATGGCGCCACTTTCGACCCGCATCGGCTCGCCGCCCGCGAGAAAGCACCGCGCGATCGTCGACGCGGGGTTGTGGCGCAGTTGTACCTTCATATGCGCAGAATATAGGTATTCGCGCAGGTAGGCATAGGTGCGGGTCTCCACGAAAACCCCTGGATTCCTACTTTGGTGTAACTTTGCTCGGCGCCAGCAGCTCCAACGCGTCCGCGTTATCGACCGCCGGATGCCTGTAACCAGCGGAATCGATGTAATGCCGCATCGCCAACGACGCCCCCTCCGAATGCCCCAATTGCGCACTAGCACACTTCGGATCACCCGACACCCCAGTCACATGCGTTGCCACGGTGTCTCGCATGTTGCCGAACTTCACCCACTCCAGTGCTGACCCCTCCCGCGCACGCTTCAACGTCGTCTCAGCGGTCCGCGGCGACAACAGGCCACCCCGCAACGACTCGAACACCGGAAGCTCTGCGGAGGAGGGTTTTACGTCCGCCTTCCACGCCCTCAGAACCGTCGTCAGCCACGTAGGCAGGGTCAGGTAGTAGCTGTTGCCGCACTTGCGTCTCGGCTGCCGGAACGTCGCACCGCCACGCGACACGAGGGTTCCGCACACATACGCCGTCGCCCGCACCACCTCCGGATCATCCAAGCCGTCGATGTCCATCCACCGCAAGGCCAGCGCCTCCCCCGGGCGAATCCCTGTGCCGAGCAACGTCAACGTCAACGGACGCAAATACTTCGTGCGCGGCGACGCGGCCAGCAGCAAGTCATAGAGCGCATCCCGCTCATCCGCGGTCAACGCCCGCTGCCCACCACCCCGAACGCCAGGCTGAGGAACAGGCGCCATCGGTGAGAAGTCGAACAAGCCGGCCAACGTCAACATCTTGAACACCACGGTCAGGATCAGGTGATGGCGGGCCGCGTAACCAGGTGAGGCGTCGGCGATGTCTTCGAGGTAGTCGGCCAAGAACTTCGGCTTGCCGACTTCGGCGATCGTCAGATTGCCAAGTTCGCGCATGAGCTTGATCGAGTCGGGGCTACCGCCTTCGACGGGATAGATCGACTGCCGATACGACACCAGTGTTTGGCTCGCGATCTTGCCCGCCTCACACTTGCGTTCCTGCGCGGTGATGAACGCGTCGAACACGGTCGACATCTTGTCGGACGGTTCGAACTCGCGACGTTTGGTCGATGTCGAATGCGCGGAACCTTTGTGGCGGTTGACTTCGAACCGTTTCTTCCAGTCGTCACGGCATTCCTTCTGGGTGCGGCCCGCGCCGCTGGTGCGCACATAGTTGCCGTTGTAGGTGCGGTGACGGATCTTGGTCAGTCGCCACACACCGTCCTTGTCCTTCTTGGGGATCAGCATGTGCGCGGGCGGCCATCCGCCTGCTTCCATCGCCTCTTGTGCCATGGTGACCTCTCGGGGGTGGGGCTCAGACCGCCGACATTTGCTGCTGCTCAGCCATCCAAACGCGGACATCTTCGGACAGGTACCGGTAGCGGTTGCTGACCTTGAAGCACTTCGGGCCTTTGCGGGGTTTCATCCGCGCCCAGTCCTCCAGGGTCTTCACGGAGAATCCGGTGATGGCAGAGACTTCGCGGCGGTTGAGCCATGTAGTTGGTGACATTGGGAGCCTCCTGGCGGATATGTGGGGCTGTCCAGGGCCGTAGCGGTCGCTGCCCGGTAACCTGATGTTGCATTACATCGTACACCTACGATCGTGCCATACCATAGGGCGCGCGGCACAAGAAAGCCGCCCCGGTCTCCACAGGACCAGGGCGGCTCAGGGTCGAGAACTGCTAGCGGTCGAACTCGCCGTCACGCACGCCAGCAGTGAACGCAGCCCACTCGCCAGGAGTGAACACCAGCGAGCCAGCATCAGGGTTCTTCGAATCCCGAATGCCGACATGGTCGCCGTCCAAATGGGCGACCTCCACGCACTCGTTGTTGCCTCCGCTGTAGCTGCTCTTGAACCAGCGGGGACTGCTCAGATCCTTACTCACGTCGTCAACTCCTTCGCCGCCCGCCGAAGCAGGCTTCTACTCGCCATCGCATCCAGCGCTGCGCGGTGGATGGTCACCGACGCTGACCGGTATTGAGCCACGTCAGCATCCTCTTCAAGATAGATGTTGCTGGTGAATGATTCGGCATACACAACCGGGTTGGCATCGACCAGCGACAGTATCGTGTACGCCCCAGTAGCCGCACCGACCGGATATCCGGCCTCGAACGGCAAAACCTGAATGGTGATGTTCGGCCGCTTGCTCATCTCGGCTAGGTGATCGAGCTGGGCTGCCATCACCCGTTTGCCGCCGACGACGCGCCGCACGACAGCCTCATCGAGGACCATCGTCACCTTCAACGGCTTGACCTTGCGGGTGAGGCTGGCTTGCCGCTGGATCTTGAAGTCGACTCGGCGCCGCTGCTGTTCCTCGCTGTCGTGCGGGAAGAACAGTTGGTTGATCGCCGCCGCATAGTCGCGGGTTTGGAACAGTCCCGGCATCAGTTCGGCCCGGTAGATGGTGATCTCCGTGGCCTCGAACTCCAGGCCGACGTAAACGTCCAGGTGTTCCGGGATGACTTCATTGTATTGCTGCTGCCACCATTTCCGCGGTTGGGCGGTGGCTTCTTCGAGGTAGCTGGTGAGAGCTTCGACTTCGCGGGTGTCGCTGATTCCTACTGCGTCGCACAGGAGTTTGACGTCGCGGGGTTTGAGGGTGCCTAGTTTGCCGTGCTCGATGCGCGATTGGGTGGGGCCGCTCCATTGCATGACTTGGGCGACGTCTTTCAGGTTGAGGTTGGCGGCTAGGCGGGCTTCTCGGATGCGTTGGCCGAAGCGTCTACGTGGCAGGGATGGCGGCGGTTCGCTGTCCGGTTTCATCGTTCGGGCTCCTTACGATTTTCAGGCTGAAAGAAATTGCGCAATGGGCTGAAAACGAACCTGCGGTTTCACTCCAAGATACTGAAATTTTCAGTCTGCAACGGCAATACCGACACGCTGGTGATGAACTGAGAGCGTGTCCGGCAGGGAGGTCAGATCGCCATCGCTCCCAACCCCCGACCCCAGCCGTTCCACAGACGCGGGGTCGGGGGGCCGGGCACCCACTGACCATCACATCAGGGGGACCAATGTCCATCGACTGGCCGACTATCGCCACCACCGGAATCACCGTTACCGCAGCAGGACTCGCCTACATCGGGAGTATTCGACCGCGTGAGGCCGCGGTCGCATCAAGCCCGAACGACGCGTATCGAATCATCGCCAGAGTCGAGAACGATACTCGCACGCCACGATTCGACACACGGGTTTGGCCGACCCACTGGCCGCATGACGCGCCCGAGCACCGTTTCACGCTGGTGCAGGCGCATCGAGAGTTTCAGAAGCACATGGATTGCCACATCGATCATTGCCCGCGCAAGCATGCCGCTTGGACGGTGATCGTCGCTGAAGAGTACGGGCATGCGGATGCGAGGAGGTCGGCGTGATCATCGATGACAACTGCGATAAGGGGCACATCTACCCGATCTACGAGTCACGGGTTCGGGGCATCCTGCGCATTCATCAGCTGTGTGACCCGGACGAGTGCGCGAAGAAGCGGACTGCATTGAAGTGGGCTGATGATCACCAGCTTTCCGGCCTGCCGTCATGAGGGCGCAGATGGTTTCCGTGCCCGTGGTGCGTGACCCGTTGCGGGATACGTTGAACGAGTGGCGGGCCGCGCTCGGCGCATGGGATCAGGCGGGCGAACCGACGGCGGGGCCAGTGTTCGCGCGGATGACGAACGCGCGGCAGGCGTTCCTTGCCGCGCGTCGCGTCGAGTTCCCGGATGAGCGCCTGTAGTCGTCATGCAGCCTGCGCGGTCACCTGCGTGTGCGCAGCCACCGCGTGGCACAGTTCGATGAAGCGTTCGTCGGCCATGTTCTTCTTCAGCTTGTTGACGTCGCGGTGTACCCACTGGAGATTGCCTTCGATGTAACCGACCGAACTGTCGATGCGGTCGAGTGAGGCAGTCTTTTCGCGGGTCTTCCGGTAGGACTCCGCGAAGTGGATGGGCCAACCCGTGAAGGCGCAACGGCGATCCTGATCCAGGTAGAGCTGCCACAGGTACTCTTTGGAGACCTCGAATTCCAGCCCCTTCGCTTGGGCTGAATGGAAGGTCGACCGGTAGTGCGATTGCGGGAACTCTCCGACGCCATGGAATGCATGGTGGTTCGTCCCGGATGAGCACGGCTGACATTTCTGAATCTTGTTCTTGCGCATGTGGGACGGGATGCGGCTGACCTGGTTTCCGCAGTCGCACTCCAGGATCCAATAGCGGTGCCCCTTCTCCAAGCGGTCGAACTCGACAACCGTGAAGCTTCCGATGCGCTCCCCGCTGATGTCGATCAGCGGCCGTCCTCCTGGCATCAGCGGAGCCCCTTCCGCGAGTTGGCAAGATCGGCCCGGACGCTCATGCTCCAACCTCCGGATCCCAAATGACAACCGCTGGCAGGCGGATCGGGTCGTTAGGCAGAGCGCCCGCGATGCAATGCCAGTCGGATGTGCGACGCTCATGCACTGAGCCGTAATCGGTTCCACTGGGCGCGGGTCGGCGGATCTCGCGGATGATCGTCAGGAACGGCAGCGCGGCCAACTGCTCGGGCGTTCGGATCACCTGCGGACGCCGGAATCCTGCCGCGAGGATCGCATCGAGGGCGTCGCCGTATTCGTCGTCGAAGAAATTGATGCCGTCACGGAGGATCGCGTCGAGTTCTTCGCGCTCAGCCATCGAGCACCGCCAATGCGATCCCACCGAACAGCCAGACGAGTACAGCCGCGATGATCGCCGCGACACCTGTCAAAGCGGCATCGACGGTGAGCAGCCATGTCACCAAGCCCGAGACGGCACCGCAGGCGAGGCCCGACCAGAAACGGGGGATCATGACGCCTCCTTGAAGAAGTCGCGAATGCCGCCCTTGTAGAGCAGGTCGAAGACGGATTCCCAGTCCCGACCACGCAACCCGGTCACATCGAGTCGCCCGTCGACCTTGTTGACGCCATCCAGGTAACCGGACTCGCCGTACTCGACCAGCTTGTCCACGACCGCCTCGGGCTCGATGTCGCCGAGGAGTTGATAGGCGGTTTCCCAATAGCCTTCGGCGACAGTCGCTGCATCATCGGCGGCGCTGATGATCTCGACGAGTTCGTTCAAAGCGGCCTCGTTGCCGTCTCGCTGAAGCCAGAACGCCCACGTCTCGCCCTCGTGGTCGCAGTACTCGGTGAAGCGGATGTAGTCGCTCATGCCGTCTCCCATTCGCCGATCGGTGCGCGTTCGATGTGCGCTTCGCATCCCCACGCGAGCAGGTCAGCGAGGCGGTTGGCGACAGGATGCTTGGAGAAGCGCCGACGCCCGTTGGTGTGCGGCACGTTCATCAAATGCTCACCGTCGCCGCCGTACCCGGTCACATAGTCGGGGGCATCACTCCACTCGATCGAGTAGCCCACGCGATCGGGGATGGCGACCGCGAAGACGTCGTTCTCGACTTCGGCAGCCGTGGGGGTGACCCAATCGCCGAAGTCGGCAGGCAGCCAATCCGGGATCGATTCGCCCAGGCGGAAGGCGTTGACGACCGTCTCCCAGTACTCGAATCCCTGGCTAGCGAAGGGCTCGCCGTTCTCGGTCGGCCACTTGTCGACCACCAGACGCCACACGTAGCCGCTCATCGCCGCTGCCCCCGCCTTGCCTTACGTGCCGCACGGTTCTTCGCGCGCCGACCCTGCACCACCTCATCGGGGACGGTGCCCTGATAGACGTGGTCCTTGCCCTGCAAACCGCTCAGGATGGCCCGCGCCCACCTGCTCGCCAATCGGTCCTCGGATTTCATATCTCAAGATTACATCATCACGTCAACCTTGCGATGCAATGCAAGCTCCGAGCGGCGATACCGATTCCTGCCTGACTGCGAGCGCGCAGGGCTGCGTTTGCCCCCTCGCCCTACCCCGAGGTACCCCCTGGCAATTTCAGCGGCTCTAGCGGCGATGCGTGGCGATTTTCGTGCTCGACGGCTTCAAAACGGCTTCGGAGGCCAGAGCGGGCCGCCCGTCGACCTCCTCGCGCGCGGTCAGTTGGTCACCATCGAAAGAACCACGTGACGTCTCGTTCCAGCGTGGTCAAGTTTCGCCGCCGCACAAAAACATGCTCCGATGTGATTCTTTTTGCGCGGCGGGAACGCGAGTGCGATGAAGACCGCTTGATTCCACGAAGAGGTGACGTTCTCTCCGAGGCCGAAGGCGAGAAGATGCGAGACAGTCGTTTCGGCTCAGGTGGAGCAGCGCGCTAGCGGTGTTGGACGACCACCACCTGACGGCCACGCCCCTTAAGTACTTAACTACCTATAAGGAACCGCGCGCGCGATCTATATCCGCGCGCGGGAAACGTGACCTGGGCTCTTGCAATGTCTTATTCCCGCTATCTAGCGGAAAAAGGCCAGATCAGCTGACCTGTGGACTACTTGTGGACAACCTGTGCATAACCCTGCTGATAACCCCGATTTCGATGATCTCGCGCGCCCGAATCTGCGCCCACTCCCCCGGACTTTGAGTCCAAAAGGGGCGGACACTGAGTCCGTCCGAACGGCGTCCGAACGCCGTCTCGACGCCGTTCCGAACCGTTCCCGAAACCCTTCGCGAACCCTTCCCGGACACGACAAAATCGGCCCCCTCGATCCCGTGAAGGACCGAGAGGGCCGAGTCGTATTGAGTTGTGTCAGGCGAGGTCGTAATACAGGTACGTACTCGTAGACCCCGCGTTGATCGTTCCCGAAGCGCCGAACGGGCTCGTGAACTGCACCGTCAAGGCGTCGCCGTTGGTGAGCGTCGCCGAGATCGGCGAGAACGTCACCGAAGTCGAACCGAAACCGATCGTGTTCGAAGCGATCTGCGACCCGTTCTTCATCACCCTGACCGTCAACGCCGTCCCAGAGAACCACGACGCCGACAAGGTGAGCTTGCACTGCACCGTGACCGCTGCGCCACCATCCGCAACGAGAGCGTTGGAAGTAATGACCGTCGAGCCGTAACCCGACCGTGCCGTCCAACCCGTGACCGTGGCCGTCTGGTCGGAGCCGATCGCCATCGTCCCGGACTTGTCCATGCCCATCGGCGACAACGTCGTAGTGCTGCCCGTCGCTGAAAGCGTTCCCGTACCGCCGAAATCGGGCGTGCCGACACCAGCAGCGGACGCGGAAATCGTGCCCGAACCAGTGAACGAGCCAGTCGCACGAGGCGAACCCGTCGCACTGAGCGCACCCGAGGCCGTGAACGGAGCCGTAGCCCCAGCGGCACCGGAACCCGCCAAGTTGCCCTGGTTGGTGAATCCGGCTGTCGCCTGCGGTGAAGCAGGAGCCGCCAGCGTGCCAGCGCTCGTGAACCCTGCCGTGGCGATAGCGACCGCTGTAGCCGACAGAGTGCCCGTGGACGTGAAGCCCGGAGTGACCCGAGGTGAACCGACAGCAGATAGCGTGCCCGCGCTTGTAAACGGCGCCGTAGCGCCAGCAGCACCGACCGCAGCGAGGTTGCCTTGGTTGGTGAAGCCTGCGCCCGCGGAGTTCGTGAACGTCGTCAACGTGCCCGTACCGCTGAAAGCCGCATTGGCTTGCGGAGAACCAGCCGCAGCCAGTGAACCGCTGGACGTGAACCCGGCCGTAGCCACCGCAACAGCCGTCGCAGACAACGTGCCCGAACCACTGAACGGAACCGATACAGCCTGCACACCCGCAGCCGACAATGTGCCAGCACCCGTGAATGCCGCACTGACCGAGGGCGAACCGGTAGCCGCAATCAGGCCCGAGCCGCTGAACCCAGCTGTAGCCGCGCCAGCACCGACCGCCGAAACAGTTCCCGTGCTCGTGAATCCAGCAGTCGCGACACCAGCTGCGGAGGCCGTGAGGCTACCGGAGCCGGTGAATGCCGCTGTCGCCGTCGCTACTGCAGTCGCCGAGAGGGTGCCGACGCCAGTGAGTGCCGCGCTTGCTTGCGGATCACCGACGAACGCCTGCAACAGGCCGGAACCCGTGAACCCTGCCGAAGCGATAGCCGTGCCAGCGGCCGACAACCCACCAGAGCCGGTGAACTGTGCCAGCGCGCGAGGAACCGCCGTCGCCGACAGAGTGCCCGTGCCCGACCAGTGAGCTACAGGAGGCGGTGAGTACAGGAAACGCCGCGGAATGGTGACCGTGGTGCGCGCCGGCCGCGTCGCAGTCGTGGACTGCCGCTGTGGGAGCGCGACCATCGTCAGCTCTGGGTGAAGCTGGGGGTCACCTTGATCGTGCCAGCGGCAGAAAGGGTGATATTGGGGCTCAGGGCGCACTTGTCGCGGAAGGTGCCCGAGGAGCTGGACGACCAGGTGCCGACGTGGGTGTAAGTCCCCGCCGCCGCATTGAAGGTCAGCTCGGCCATCGACAGTGTGCCCGTAGTGCCCGACGTCCAGGTGCCCTGAACGCGCGCGTACGAACCGCCAGTCGCCTCCGAAGTGCCCGTGGTGCCCGGATCGGCCGTGTGCAGGCTGACATAAATCGTCGAGCCGCCATTCAAGCCTTTGTATGCGTCGGCCAGAGTTTGCCGCGCCGCATCTGTTGCAATTGCCATTGCGATTCTCCTTTAAGGCCGAGTGACCTGGCCCTGAAACCAACAGAAATCCGCGCCATCCGAGTAATGGACGTAAATGCGGAAGCTGGAGGGGATAGCGATAGTGTCGGCCAACGCCGAAGACACATTCCAAGTGACAGCCGCCGAGGAAACCGACGCCGACCAAGTAGCCGAAACATCACCGGACGGGTCATAGAATTTGAGATCCGCTGTCGTCGCAGCCGGGATTTCCTCACCCGAAGGTGGGAAAATGTCGTGAATGAAATCCTGGCCGTCAACCAGGATCAGAGTGTCGGTGATCGGTTCATGACCGATAGCCATAGGAACCCCCTGGCGTCAGATGCCGGAGTAAATGCGCACGTCATTCCAGCTATTCGAGTTGTTGCCGCTCGTGCGACCAACCCTCAAACCCGCATACGTGTTGGATGCCGGAACGGTGCCGTGTGCGTTCCCGGCATAAATGATCGGAGTCCCGTTCTTTTCCAGAAACGTGAACCCGTTGTAGACACAGAACGCGAGCTTGTCCCCCGACGCGATAGAGACGCCGCTCGTCAAGGCTTGAAAGTCGGTCATTGTGGGCGTGCCGCTGATCGCGGTCGAAAAGCGGGAAATGTAGACAGAACCCGAATAGATGTTGGCGCAGAGTCCTTGCGTGCCCGCACTGTTGGAGCAGACGATCAGCGAGGAGGCCGCTGTAGCGTGCGGGGCCAGATTGCCGCCAACCGTCGCCTCTACCCGGACTTTCCCGCCGGTCAGGGTCGTGTTCCAGAGCAGGCCGCGAGAACCGTCCGTCGTGCCCGTGGTCGACCAGGAGTTGCTGACGATGCCCGCGTTCGTTCCCAACTGGGTCCAAGGGCTGCCGACAGCACCATCTGCGCGGTTGAAATCGTCGAACAGAATCGACGACCACACCGACATATTCGGCACCGACGGCGGACGGTCATAGTGATCGATCCACCGCATATACACATCCGCCAACGACGTATTCAATGTGCGCAAACAGCGACGGTCCGGTCCGAGTTTGAACGCGGGCGTGATCATGGACGAACCGACATAAATGTCGTTCACCCAAATGCGAACCCACGTATCGTTTTCAACCCAGATCTTCACGTGAAGGTCGTTGCCGTTGTAGACGACTGGTGAATCCCATGCACCATTGGGTTGAGCGACAGACCAGCCGTCAGTGAACTCCGACAGTTGGAGATAGTCGCGGGTCACGTCGTGCAGCATGCGGACGCCGACCATGTTCGCGAAAGCGCCACCGATCCGCGCCCACGAATCCGTGAAATACATGGTGAAGCCCTGGGATGCGACGCCCGTGACAGGCCACCAAATTTCGTACTCCATGCCCCAATTCGGGGTGAATGGCTGGAACTCGTAGGATTCGCCGCCGCCATTACCGCTGAAAAAGTTGGCAGGTAATCGGAGTTCGCCCGAGGAGTTGAACTGGGCTACCGTGCCATCGGCCAAATGCACCCACGGGCGTTGAATGTTGCCGACCGGGTAGGTATTGAAATCGTCGCGCCAACCAGCCCATGCGCGCGGAACACTACGGCGCAGTAGGAAACTCATGCGTCATAGGTGCCAGTGATCGTGCCACCCTCGGTTGCACTGAAATAGCGCATGGCACCGATAACGTTGGTCTTTTTGTAGTTGTACCAAAAGTTCTTTTGAGACGCGGACAGCGCCGGGTCCATCAGCGAGAGCCAGGCCGCCTTGTTCGCGGTCATCCGGTCGACCGCCGCCTGAAGGATCGGCGTGGCGTCAACAGCGGGCGTTTCATCGAACAGGTCGTCCAGTGACGCCACATCGAATGCGTGGCAGAACAGGTCCCAGTCATACGTGCTGTTGGACATCTGGGTTGTCTGCACGTAGGTGCCAGTGCTGTTGACCTGGTAGAAGATCTTCATCAGTCCCCCAGTTCGGAATCGATCAGGCCGCTGATCGAGGCGTCGGCATGGTCCGCGAGAGTGGCGCGCATCTGCTCGAAGACCCTGCGATTGCCGGAAAGGCCACGGCGGTCGGCGGGATCCAGAAGATGGCGCAACGACTCGGGGTCATGGTTGAACCGGTCGATAGCGGCATCGAATATCGGGATAGCGCGCGCTGGGATCTCCTGATCGAACAGCAGATCCAAACTTTCGACCCCGAAAGCGGCTGCCCACAATGGCTCCTGGTAGTCGGCGAGGCGGACCTCTTCCATGCCGACACCAGCGCCATATCGGGTCTCGAAATACCTCACGACATCACCCCAAATAGAAGAACCTGCATCGCCACCGGGGCGACACTGCCGGTAACCGAAGTAACATTGATGAAAATGCGTTCGCGGGATGCCATCGTGAAACTGATAGGCCAATTCGCGCGTGTCACATTCGCTGCGAGCGTGTACGTGTCGAGAACTGACGATGATGTGCCTGTCGCATTGAATTTCTTCAGCTCGAAAGCCATACCGTTCGGCTGCGACAAGAGAGCCACGTGCATATCGGTGATCGTGCGCGTCAAACCACCGGGAACGTTTTGACACAAACCAATTAACAACTCGTTCACGCCCAAAACGACGGCTGCGGAAGCAACCACGAATTCGGCTTCCCAATAGGAGGCGCGGGCCGATGCCGAAGCCGCCGTAGACTCCGCAGCAGCCGCATCATTCGCGGCAGCCTCGGCGATACCTACGACAGCATCGGCAGCGCCCTGAGCAGCGGCAGCAGCGGTATACGCGCCCTGGATCGGTGTGCGAACCTCGGTGCCGACCGTGTTCTGAGCCGTCCCGTACGAGAGCTTCGCGCCCGCCTTCAACGAGGTTTCGACATCCTCTGCCGTCGCCAACTGCAAAGCCCGAAACGCGCCCAGTTCTTGTGAACCATCAGGAGTCGGCTGATTAGGGGCGGTCAATAGTCACCCCCAATAACGTGCGTGAAGTTTTCTCGAAAAATCGGGACTAGTTCGACTGCGCCAACCACTGGCGGTAAGTCATATAGGCGGGCAGATCACAACCCGCCTCGATCGCCTGCAAATTCAAGTCACGATGCCAGCGAGCGTCATAGGCGATGAACTCGTCGCGGGACTCCGTAGCCGCACGACACTGCTCCAACTGGGTCGAAATGTATTCCAACTGGCGGGTCACATCAGCGAAATCCGCTTGACGGATCTCCCGCGCCTCAACCCGCTCCTGCTGGCGACGTAAACCATTCGCGCGCCAACGACGACCAAGGGGGCCGAGAAGCCGCGACCATGTTTCGGAAGCCTCCGAAAGCAACTGGCCCACATATTTGAGGGCAAACGCGACAACAACAATCCCAACCAGCCATTCAGGCGCAAATTGTGCAATCTCATTCACGTTGGCGCCGCTCCCTCCACACGTCGATCGCAGCGTCAGCGAACCCCCAATGCACCACCACGAACACCAGCAGCCAATCCGCGGGCGTACGCCAGCCCTCTATCGGCGACCTCGTAGCCACATCGCAGAGCGCACCGACCGTGAAGCCCGCATAGACGGCGACGAGGATGGCATGCCCGGCGAACGCGACCGGATATCGGTCGACCGCCAACCCCGCCAAACCCAGCAGTGCGCCGAGGATGAACAGGCTCCCCCACCACCACACCGGCATCACCTGCTCGATCACCGACAGAGTGCGTGCATCGGCGTGCGGTGGTAGCAGGTAGTCGAGTCCGCGCGCCAAAGCGGCGATGAGGACACAGATTTGGATGGCGACCACTTCGGGCCAGATGAGCCTGACCCGGAGGCGTACGAGTGAGGTGAGTGCGCCGGGGCTGTTGAGCCCCGAGTTCACAGGACCGGAGTTTTCACCGCGGCGACACCGAGACCGAGGGCGGTAGTCACAACGGCGACGATCGCGCCAACCTGGGAGTCGGTAGCCCAACCGACAGCGACGGCCGCGGGGGCTGTGACGCCGAGAATGCTGTAGAGCCACGTGCGCCAGGTGGAGGCGCTATTGGCACCCGCGAGAGTGAAGCCGAGGACGGCTGCGACGACGGGTGCCCACAAGGCGACCTGCGTGTCAGTGGCGAGACCGTATGCGACGGCGAGGACTTGGAGCGGGAGCAGGAGAGCATAGAGGGTGCCGCGGGCTTCAGCGGTGACGTCGCGGAGAGAGTCGAAGGACATGGGTACCTCTTGAGTGTCGATTGCATCGTGTCGGACGGTTTATGATGTACTGTGACCTCAAGGCGCGCGTTGAGGCGTCAGCCAGCGAGGCTCTGAGAGAATGGGGACGTGAATGTGACACCGGAGAAAGCCGCGGAACTGCTGGCGCGGGTTCAGGCCACATCCGAGCGGTCGCGACAGGTGAAGGCCGAGGCCGACAAGATGGTCAGCGACGCGGCAGAGGAGCGCGGGGATGCCGTTGCGGAGGCGCTAGCTGCGGGAATACCTCGCGGACTGATAGCAAAGGCCGCCGAGGTCCACAGGAACTTGCTCTACCGAATCGCGGGTCGCGCAGGAGAGGAATAACAGGCGCAACTACTAGAGGTTGCATGCCCGCACGGGGGTGTGTACTGTCATCTCTGCAACTACTAGAGGTTGCAGAGATTGTTTTCGATTCGGCGCTACCCCAGTCCCGCTAAGACGCCAGGGTAGCGCCGCTAACCGAAGGAGTTCGGCATGTCCGAGGCTAGCACGCCCGCCGCCATCCCGTTTCCGCAGCGCGGCAACGAAATGGCCTTCAAACCCTCGCCCAGTCAGGTCTTCTCCGCTCCCGACGGTGCGGCCTTGGAGTTCTTCGGCGACGGCGACACCTCCGTGGTCCAGGCGTCGGTGCTGGCTCGACAGCTCGGCCATCGCGACGCCTCGAACATGATCCGCGGGCTCGAAGACGATGAAAAGGTGCTGGTTCTTGCGCCGGATGGTCCCGCTGGATCGCTGCCTGCTTGGTACCTGACCGCCGCCGGAGCGTACAAGGCACTGACGCGGTGCAGGCTGTCGAGCATCCCTGATCCGGCCGTGCGCAGCGCCGTTGGAGAGTTTCAGCAGGAGTGCATTCGTCAGGGCTCACTGGCTGTTATGGATTTGCTCGGCTCAATCCAGGACGTCGCCCCCGCCTGGACTCGGTCCACTTCCAGGATCGATGAGCGGCCCGTGTACTTCATCCGCGACGCGGCAGCGGGCGAGGTGAAGATCGGGATTAGCCATGACCCGAAGGCCAGGCTTCGTGCCATCCAGTCAACTCGACCGAACCCGTTGGAACTTGTGCTGGTGATACCAACTGGCGGGATTCAGCTTGAACGACGCCTGCACGGCAGGTTCGCGAAGTACCGGCTGTATTCCGAGTGGTTCCGCGAGGCAAATCCTGTGCGCGACTTCATTCGCAACGAGTCTCAGCGGATGTTGTCCGGCGCCGCCTAACCCCTCCCCCACCTGAAGGCCCCGCGTGATGGGCCATGCACCCTCACGCGGGGTTTTCCATGCCTCCAGGAGCCCACTTGATCACTCGCGAATACCCCGAACTCGACCACACCAACGAATCCATGCTGTACGCCCTCGGCATCTGGACCGCAGCGGCAGGCGAACCCGCCGAAACCATCCACGACGACGACGGAACATGGCGCATCATCGGCGAAATCCGGTACTACCCCGCCTTGGACGGCTTCATGGACCGACAGCCCCGCAAAGGCATCACCGAACGCGAACGCGGCATCCTCCGAGGAGCAGCCGCCCAACTGTTCATGGAACTGCCTGATGTCGACGACTCGTGGGTCATGCGCAGGCCCGAACAAGGCGCATGGTTTCTCGAAACGAAGGTTTGTGTGCCTGTAGAGGATTAGACCGTCGGGTTCGGCGGTGTGCGAACAGCGTCGGACCAGACAGTCCCGTTCCACCAGCGCTGGTTACCGGAACCCTGCGGGTCGAGGTACCAGCCTGGAGGAGGGTCGGCGGTCGCAGTCGCGGTTGGCGTTGGCAAGTACGTCGCCACCCGCGGCTCGCCCACCCGATACAAGGCCCGGAACACGAGGATCACGAACAGTAGGCCGAGTGCGCCAATGGCGACCAGCATCAGCTGGAAACCGTTGTATCCACCCTGATAGCACACGAAGAGGGCGAAGCAGAGGAGGAAAAGGAACCCGGAAGCCTCGTTGCGGGAACGGCGGCGGCGTATCGTTTCGGGCGACTCAGGTGGCGAAATCGGCTGCGGCGGCGGGTATGTCATCGCAGCGAGATCCGCTTGTTCGATGAAAACAGGCCCTCGCTCAACGAAATCTCAGCCAGAACCGTGCCCTTCGGCACGTCGAACGGAATGATCCGCGTCCCTGACATGCCCGGATTCAACTCCAGCTTCAATTCGTCGTTCAAGTCCCAGTCGGCCGACGTGTCAGCGCTGAACAGTCTGCCCCGATCGTCCACGAGGAACTGATCGTCGGCATGAATGGAGGCTTGACCATCGCCGACATTCTCGACTGCGAGCGTGACAAAAACGAACTCGCCCTTGGCTTTCGTGTCAGTGAACGCGCCATCGGTAGCCGTCGCGCCCCGCTCGACCTTCGTTACGGTCACAGAGAGGTCATCGAGACGAACCGTGCGGGCTGCCGCATTCTCCGGAATCGCCACACTACTCGTCGAGCCCGTTGGCGATGACTGCATGGACGCAACCCCAGCCACGATGCCAATCAGCGTCACGCCGATCCCGATCAGTACGGGCAATAGCCATTTCGGCGTCCCCGACTTCGGAGGTGGAACCCATTGCGGGTGCCCGTAAGGCAGTGGCCGCGGCGGGGGATAGCCAGGCGGTGGAGCGCCATACCCTTGCGGCGCGGGCTGAATGGGCGGCTGCCAGTTCGGCGGCGGCTGTTGAGGCGGGTACGTCACGATCTACCCCCTGAGCGTGAATGCGTCACCGGGGGATTGTAAGGCGAGTGCTGGGAAGTTACGCGGCCTTGGAGCCGAAAGACTCGGTGAGCCCGTTGATTGCGGTCGTAATGGCGTCGATCTTGCGGTGAGCATCCGCCAGTGAATCGACCACCGTCTTGTCATCAAGTTGCGGCCATCCAGCGAACGGCTTGGGTCCGCCCAACTGCTCGCGGATCTGGTTGATGTACTCATCCATGTAACGGACGGCAGTACCGAGAGTGACGGTCTCGCCCTTGTAGTTCTTGAAAGTCTCCTGCAACGCCATTTCGTCGCCTCCCGGATCCTGATCGATAATCTTCTGAACGTCGCGACGGAAGGCGTCCATGTCGATCCCATACGGGTCGATCTTGCCTTCAGAGCTGTACTCGCGGTGCGCCACGCAGTCATTCGCGCTTCGGCCGATACGGCGCAAAATCGCGGCACAGCCACGCTTGTAAGCGTCGAGCTGCACAGCGGGCCATTCCTGCGAACCGGTGCCGCTGTTCACAGCCTCGATGCCGATGGTGTGGTAGTTCGCGTTGTTCGTCGGCCAACCGGGCCATGAGCCGCGGCCGGCATGCCAGCAGACGCCCGCCGCGATCACGCGGAAAGTGCCGTCGCGTTCCAGGACCAGCTGCGCGAGTGGTCCTTCAAGGTCTGGGCGCCCGTTCTGGACGATCAGCCAATCGCTGGTGCCGCCGCCTGCGGTGTGATGGCACAGGACGCCGCGAATGTCGGAGAAGTCGTCGTGACCGCTGCTCAGCCAGGCGCCTTGCTCGATTACCTTCAACCCCTCGGCGCGCAATACGTCTGCGAGCCATGTGGGGTCACCTGTCCAAGCCATGTCAGACTCCCAGCTTTGGATACTTGTCGAGAATGGTTTTGCGGGGCTTGTTGGCGAAGTAGCGCTCAACAGACAGCACCCGGTCGCGTTCCTTCTCGTCGACCGACTCCAGGTAGGCCAGGACGTCAGCGACAGTGTGAACGCAGGGATTGAAGCCCGGATCGCGCGTAGGCTCATTACTCACCGATGCACCGTCACGTGACGGCTTGCCGTACTTCATCGGCTTCGGAGGCGCATCAGCCAAACGCTGATCATCAGGAACCGCGGCGATCGGGTCGAAACCCAACGCCTCCGCAAACTTGCGCTTCGCATCTTGCGGAAGCGTCTGAACCAGTTCCTTGAAGTCGATCCGCTCACGGTCAGGCGCGTCGATGGGCACCCACACCCCCGGACTCGTCAGCCAGTGCGGGTCCGTATTCCGCGGCAACTCGTACTTGATCGTTTGCTCGGGCGGGACAGTCGAACCCATCGGTCGGGCGCCGCAATCCCACATCCGGCGAGATACCTGCTTCAGGTACTCGATGGGAAAGGGCAATGGCGCACCCTTCATGCCAGGCAAGCCACTGAACATCCAAACAAACGCCTCTTCGGGGCAGTCCGGATTGACAAGCTCCTGCATGGGGAACTGGCCTGGTTTCAACCGTGGCAGTTGATCGACTTCAGACATTCCTGCTCCTGGCCTACTTGCCGTGAACGGCCAACTGCTGCACGAGTCCGCCGAGATTGGCGATAGCTCCCAGTGCGCGCTGCCCGCGGTCCTTGTTCTTTTCCTGGTCGCCGATGGTCGCGACCCATTCGGGCGGCGATTCGCGATCCCATGCGAGGGTCAACTCGCGGACGCGATCGACGTAGATGGTGTGGTCGTCGACGAACATGGTGGTGCCGTAGTCGCCGATCACCTGCGCGCCGATGCGGTCGCCGAGGAAGAAGTGGCCTCTGCCTCGGTCGCCAATGAACCACGGTGCACCGTCACGAATGTTGATCTCGTGCGAGAAGTACGAGCGGGTCTCATGCAGCGATTTGCGGAGAGAGAGCAGCGCTTCGAGCGTGTACGCTCGGTCGCCGTCTGCCGCGATCACTTCGAATGGTCTGGACCAACCCGAATTCGCTACTCGCCCAGCACTTCTCGCGTGCATCCACGCAAACAGGCTGTCCCAGTAGAAGATTTGGGCGACGGCATCGACCGCCCCGCCAATGGGGGGTATGACCACGGCTGCGGCCAGTAGGTCGCCCGCGGTCTGAATCGCCGCCGAGATCAGCTCATTCACGAACGGCATCGAGTGGCCGCCCGCGACCACCTGAATCGCCGAATTTGGTGTGGCAGTGAACTTCCCGGACTCGATCCCAGTCTCTTCGCCCTCCAGATACACCACGTATGGGCATGTCTTGTCGGTCAGGCGTTGACCGGGCACCTTGTAGGAATCAGGCGCGGCCGGGTCGACGACGTCTTCGATGACCTCGTCGATGAAGTCCTCAGCGAACTGCGCGAACGTCCTGGCGAGGCCCGTGAAGGGGTCGCCGCCATTGCTGGTGTCGGTGTAGTAGCCGGACTTGTCTACGATGTCGACGACGAGCGCGCCGTTGCGGAGTGTTTCGCCCGCGATCGGCTGTTCATCCTCGCCCTCGATGAACCGGCGAATCTGGATGCTCAACTGGGCGTCTTCGAGGATGTCTTTCGACATGTCGGTCCAGTACTTGAAACGACTGTTCGGGACCGACCAGATAGTGCCCGCGTTCAAGTCGTCCAGGAACGTTGTCGGCTTGACGACAACACTCCAGTTAGACATTCCGACAGACCCTTGATCCATGGGATCGTCATCGAGTTCGTAGAACGACTCCTGCTCACGCATTACGTTCAGGAACAGGCAGGTCTTCAGGCTCCAAATGCTCGGGCCAGGTACGAAAAAGGCGTGCGGTGCCTGGACGAAATCGGGCAGAAAGGGATTACACCAGACGAGATATTTGCGCAACAGGTCAAAGTCGTTAATCCAGCGCACCGACAGCACTCGTGTGCCGTCTTCGCGTTTCTCGACACCGTGATCGAAGATTCGCCCCGACCATTGCGCACCGTCTTTCTCGACGGTGATGTAGACGTGGCGTTTCTCGCCTGCGTCGATGCGTTGACGGACCTGCCAGATCCATTTGGCGAGATCGTCATCGAGCGGAATCTCAGTAAGTCCAGTTCCAGCGTCGTTATCGATCCATTGGAAGTTGGCGACATACTCGCTGTTGAGGACTCCTTGCAGATTCCAATCCGCGGTCCAGATCCGCATCACGGGCGGCTCTAGACGTGCCCGCCTGTCGGCCTCTTCGGCCGCGAGAGTGACATTCCAAATCTCGCGACATTGTTCTTCGAGGGAAAGAGTTGATAAATCGGTCACATGCAATCAACTCCAATGCTCCTACCAGCGCATACGAAGCGCTGCCAGATCACGTTTTGATAAACTAGAGCCATGGATACGGCGGGGATGGGCGAATATTCGACCGAAGAAATTTGGCTGCCAGTCGTTGGCGCGGAGGGGCGCTACTCGGTCTCAAACCAAGGCCGCGTGCGAGCGGAGGCTCGGGTTGTTGTTCGCTCCAATGGGCGACCGCAGACGATCAAGTCATGCATTCTCAAGCAGGCAACAGGCGCTAAAGAGGGCTACAGGGGCGTCGGAATCTGCTACGCACTTGGTGATGATTCCCGAATTCGACCTGTCCACCATCTGGTCATGGAGGCTTTCGTAGGGCCGCGACCGGAGGGGATGGACACCTGCCACAACAATGGCGACCCTGGCGACAATCGGCTAGTAAATCTGCGCTATGACAGTCGCAACGAGAACCAGATCGATGCCGTCCGCCATGGCCGCAATAGACAGGCGAATAAAACACACTGCCCGCGAGGGCATGCATACGACGCAACAAACACCGTCATTCATATACGCCGAGACCGGTCGCAACGCCCAGAGAGACACTGCCGCCCGTGCGCGAATATCCGCAGCGCGGCTTATCGCGACAGGCAGAAGGCCGCCAGGAAAGCTGCCTAATGGCTTTCCCAGCAATGTTCCCATAAGCGATTGCAGTAGACCTCCACGCGGGCACCGCCAACTGGTGCCCCCACCACCTTTACGGGGAGATTGGTTTCAGGCGTCTTCGGCGGAATGCGATGGAGGAACGATATTCCGTTCATTCGTCCCGCTAGATTCGTGCCCGCCCAGTCGCGAACCTGCAACTTGTCTCGATACAGGGTGATCCGCGCGCCGCCCTCAAGGGCGGTCAGCTCGGGCAGGGTGATCTTGCGATTCGGGTATGCCCCGCCTGGCACTCGGTGATGCTTTTTGCCCGTCCATGAGAAGTCGGCAAGCGTCCAAGTGCCACGAGTGACGACCCATTGCAGCCACATCGGCTGATCAGTTGGGTTGACGATCGAGACGAAGCCCTCAGATGTCCCCGATGAACCGGTCTCGAAGTAGTCGTAGGGGGTGTTCTCCCATTTGTCTTCAAACCAGAATGGCTGATCGGCTACCACTGCCATCGGCTGCACGGAGGTTCGCGTGATGTGCGGGTCATATTTCGACTCGAACGCCGCCGTGTCCGATTTCGCCAGCCACAGGCTGCGAGTTCCCGAGGATGGCGTAGTGATCGACATCTTTGTGAGAGTCGAATCGGGGTCCCAAGGGTCTTTCTCGTAGTCCCAGGCCGCATTCCAGCGATCCTGGAGGTTTTGCCAGTCGGCGGGATCATCACCTTTGATGCTCACACCAAAGGTGATGTCCCGCTGGTTGTATGTTTTGCCCTCGTAGGACGCACCTTTTTGGTAGGCGCTCGACTTTCGCCGCGTCACGACGGGTGCGCTGAAAATTCCCTTAATGTCTGTTTGCAGAAAGAGCTTTTCCGACGTTCCCGGGCCGTTGATGACGAAATGCGAGCCGTCCACACCGTAGATGTCGATCCGGGCGGAATCACGCATCAATTGCGATTGCCCCTATGCATGCTGAATTGCGCGGAGATCCGCGATCTGCTGTGCCCTGCGGAATGCGTCAGCGTTATCAGCGGTTTGGATGTTGATCGTCGTCGAGTAGTCGTTCGACGTCATCGACCCATTGCTGCCGCCGGACTGCACAACGGAATTCGCGGAGCCGACAGGCGACGGTGCCGCCTGGTATCCCGAATCGGCGAGGGCTTGTGAGGCTTGCGCCGAGGCCGCGCGTGCGACCTGCCACTTGTCCCACGTGTCCTTGTAGGCGCCGACTTCGGACGGGATGAGCGACCGTGGATCCGGCAGTCCGAGCGGGCCGAGAGTGGATGAAACGAGGTCGTCGAAGCCGGTTTTGCCGACGTTCTCGAACCGTTCCTTGCCCTTCTCGAAGACCTTCTCGAACGTGTCGACACCGGGCGTGATCGGGACACCGAAGGTGCCTGGTGTGCCGTCAGGGTTGGTGCCGCCGCCGAGTGGCTGCGGGAGGGCTTGCAGGCGGTTGTTGAATCCGGGCACCTTGTTCACGAAGTCCGTGAACAGCTTCCATTGCGGATTCGTTAGAACCGCCTCGGGCAACCCGGACATGTTGAATCCGAACGTGCCATGCGGGAACACGCCGCCCTGGTCGTACCCGTGCCCCTTCCCCCACTCTTTGGTGAGGTCGTCGCCGTGGCGTGACTTGTAGTAGCGCAGTGCCGCAACCATGTTCGAGAACGCGTCTCGACGGTTGTTGGGCAGTTCAGGATCCCGGTACGCCTCATAGGTGCCCGGGATGACCTGGAGTAGCCCGACGCCTGCTTGTTCACCGGTGCCGTTGATGTCGGTGATCTGCTGGGCGATGTTCGGGTTGCCGCCCGACTCCGACTGGATCTGAGCCAGCATCGCGTTGACTTGCTGGTCATTGTCTGCGTCGAACCCGACCCTGCGCATGGCCTCTTTCGCCATGTCGCGCCACTGCTCTACACCTGCGGATAGGTCATAGTCAGTGGGTGAATCGCTGGAGCCGCCGAAACGTTCGGACACCCATGAGGTGATGGCTTGCGCCATCTTCTGAGCGAACGCCTTCGGGAACTTGCCGAACTCGCCTAAACCGCCGATCTCTGGCACATTGTCGGCGATTCCACGCAGCGGCTTGCCAACCAGGTTCTCGACCAGGAGTCCGCGGCCACTGGAGAACAGGCCGCCGAGCCCGGACCGGACGCGATCGAACAGGGATGCTTTATCCTCGTCGGACAGTTGCGTCAGGAAGTCGTTTGCGGCCCAGTGGACATGGTCCCGATGAGCATCGTTGGTAGCTGCGCCGTAGTTGAGCGGTGAGCCGTTCTTGATGTTCTGGAATCCGTCGAGCGGCCAGTGAATCAACTCCGCGCTCTGCGGATAGGTGCGGTAGATCCATTGAGCGATCTGCTTCATGGGGCCGCCGAGGTCGATGGCTTTGCCCTGCATGTGCAGGTCGAAACCACTCCCCACGTCGGCGAAGCGTTTGCCCGAGGTCAGGACCGCCGAGGGGATCGCGTTGCGTACGAGATCCCACAGGTGCAGCTGGATCGGGTCGAGCGGATCCGATGTTTGGCGGATGCCGCCACCATCGGCGAAACCGTCACCGCGCGACTGTTTGCCGCCGCCCGCGAGGACATTGCGGCGCATCGCATACATGGCTTCATGTCCGCCCGCGGCTTCGACTTCGTCTGTCGTCCAGACGTGTTCGCCGCGAGCAAGGCGATATTCGCCTGCTTGGTCGTTCCAGCGGTTGCCGGGTCCGTCGATTCGGCCCGACACGTACGGGCCACCGGGACCACCCCGAGCGCGTCCAGGAACCGGCCGGAACTGGTTGGGCGTCCTCGATGCCGTGCCGGTGCCAGACTTGATCGGATCCCATTTCGGCAATCCGAGTTTGTCAGCGACCTTGTTCCACATTTCGCCGAACTGATTGAGCGTCGAAATAACGGAATTGATCGGGCCTTCGAGTTTTCCAGGCAAGGCATCCCAGGCGGTGCCGATTTTCGCGACAATGCCATCGAACCAGCCCGGAAGTCCCTCGAATTTCGTGGTCAGTTTGCCGAGCACTTGGTCGCCGACAAGGTGGTCGATAGCGGCGCCGCCGACAGTCTTGACGGTGTCCCATTTCGTGCCCCAGTCGGTTTGGAACTCGCCGACGGAGAGCTTGAGACTAGTGAACGCATCGCCCACTTTCGTCTTCATTGACTCGCCATCAGTTCCGAAAGTAGTGAACTGGTTTCCGAGTTTCTTGAAATTGACCATTATGCCGGGGAGATTATCGGCGACCCGCTGGCCTTGCCCCTGTATCCAGTCACCGACGCCAGAGCCGAGGTCTCCTGCTATCCCCCACTCGGCCTTTGCCTTTTCGACCAGGGGTTCGCCCGTGACCTTCCAGCCGAGTCTGGTCGCGAAATTTCCCTGTACAACATTGTTCCAGAGGCTCGAACCAGTCTCTTTGGCCTTGTCTACATTCGACTTGTCGTCATCGGTCAAAGTGCTGACAATGCCGAGCGGTGAGTTCTTGGCCTTCTCGCCAAGGTTCCAGCCGTCGATCTTGTCAATCCAGCGACCAACCGTGGAGAGCACGCCCGCGATGTCGCTAACGGTCTTCTTGACGCCCTCGAAGAATTTCCGCATTTTCTCTTGCCCCTCGGGGGTGTCGAGAAATTTGTTCCATCGGTCGAGAGTTTCGGAAATCGAGACAAGCCAGCCTTCGCCGACGTCATCGCTTCCGCCGAAGATCCGCTTTACGAGCCCGCCCATCTTTCCGGCGATGCCAACAATCTGCTTCAGGGTGTCCAGCGAATCGCGAAGGAAGTTGCGGAATTTCTCCTGATTCTCAGGGTTCTCGGTCCACTCACGGAACTTCAGAGTCAAGGTTTCGAAGCTCGTCGACATGCCTGGCAGGAATTCCGAGCCCACAGAGGCGAGATTCAGGAACCCGATGACCAGGTTGTTGATGCCGTCGACGACAGACCCGACCGAATTCTTGACGTTATCGAAAATCGTTGCCAGCGTGGACTGTGTCGCATCAGACTGCCAGTCCGCCATGGCGCGACGGACGCCTTGGTTGATCTCGGTAGCGATGCCGGTCAGGCCGTCCTTGAGGGTCGGCAGAGACTTGTTAGCGAGGCTGGTGATCGAGTCGCCCAGCTTGTCGAACAGAGCGTCTTGCACGTCCCGACGTAGGCCGCCGTACGATTCGCGAAGATCCAGGATCGCGCGGACGAACGCTTGCGCGTTGGGCGACAGTTTCTCCATCGCCTCGTTGAAGGCATCAGCTTTCTTCGACGATTCGGTTTGCGCTTCGGCCAAAGTCTCGTAGGCGTCCGCGAGGGCTTGTGTCGCATCGCTTTCGGCCTCTTGTGCCGCAGTGACCCGATCCTTGGCCTCAACGACCGCGTCCGAGCCTTCGACGCCCTTTTCGTTGGCTTCTTGAACCGTCTCGGCGAGCTTGCGATTCGAGCGGCGCAGGTCGTCCTGATCAGCCAATGCCTGCTTAACGTTGTTCTGGGCGCGCGCCCGGTCAATGGCATCCGAATCCGGATCCATGAACGTCTGGTAAAGCTCGCGCTGCGCCTCAGCGACCGCGATAGCCGCGGCTTCTTCCGTCAAAGCGACACGGCCCAATGCCCGATTCAGGTCGTCGATTTCCTCGGCAGCGTCCTTGCGGGCCTTGGTCAGATCCTTTTGAGCCGACGCAGTGGCCTTGTGGGCATCACGCACGCCGCGTTCAGCCGACACAATGCCGCGTTCAGCCGACTGGACCTTCTTCGCCGATGCGGCTTGATCCTCGTCAGCCGAATCCGCAGCCTTCTTCGCCGCAGAGAACGCATCGCCGACGCCGTTGAGTCCGACAGCGAGAGTCCCGATCACGGCAGCGGCAGCCGCGCCGACAGTAGGCAGCAGTGCGAGAACGCCCGCCGCTTGGGACAGCTGGCCGAGTAGCGGCACCAGCGACACGGCGGCCAAACCGACGAGGGCGACAGTGGCGATGTTGGTGAGATTGCGCAGCGACAGCATGTTTTCTGCGGTGGCGCCGATCGCCGACGTGAGCCCGTTGAAACCTGCTGCTGCCAGACGGCCGATGCGCCTGAAGCTGTTTTGGTCCCGGTTTGCGCGATCGACGTTGCGGCGGGATGTGTCTTCCTCGCCCATGAGGCCGGTGACGCGACCTGCCGCTTCGGATGCTGCGCGGCGTGCGCGGGCGAGACGGTTTGTTGCCGCGATGCGCTGGGCGACTGTCGAGTTGCCGTTCGACATGATTTCGTTGTGGCGCGCCTCGGCCTCATTGAGACGGCCGACCGCATCGGTTTGGGAATCACGCGCCTGGGAGAGGCGGGTTTGTACGTTCGCCAATTTGGCTTCCGCGCGGGCGACGGACTGCTTGTCGATTTCGATTTGCAGTCTGATTGCGCGGATCGGGCGGGTGATGAGGTTGCCGCGGAGCCGACGTCGACCGCCCGCTACCGAATCGGAACCGATCTCGCCGACCTGTGTGCCGACCGCCGACGCCAGCGAACGCAACGCCATGAGTTGCGCGGTCGCCAGCGCGGTATCCACGTTGACGTTCATGGTCAGCGGGATGGCGGCTTGCGCGGTGCGGAATGTCTGCAACTGCAAGTTGGCTTGCGTCACGTCGACATCCACGGGGATCTTCGCGGAAGCGAGCCCCTTGGTTGCGTTGCGGATCTTCGACTTGACGCCCGTGGTGGTGACGTCGACGCCAACCTTGGCGTTGAGTCCAGCGGTCGCTGTGCTCAGCTTCGACCGCAGATCGGTTCGGAAACCGGGCGCCAGGACGGCTCGGGTTTCGATGTCTATCCGCATCCCGTTTGTGGCGGTATTGAGCTTCGTCCGCAGGTCACCCTTGAAGTTCGGGCGAAGGTTCGGGGTGATGTCGATCTTGGCGTCGATACCCTTCGCCGCGGTCGCGACCTTCGTGCGCAGATCGACCCTGAAGCCCTTGGCGAGCTGGGGGGCAGCGAAGACGGTGAACGTCTCGTTGATCGGCTTCAGTTGCCGCTTCAGATCGGTCCGAAACGCCGAATGGAGTTGAGGACGGATCCCGATTCTCGCGCTACCTGCGTTGTATGCGGGCCATGTCGCCATTCGCCCACCGCCTTAATTCATCTGACGCCCAATTGGCTGAGGACGGAGTGGACGTTGCGGGTTTCGCGTTGATCCCGGATCCGCATTTCGGCGGTCATCGGGCGCGGTTCGGGCGGGAAGGGTGGCCCGAGTTTGCCGCCGAAAATGGCTGGCAGGGCGCGCAGGATTTCCTTCTGCAAGTCGATGATTCGCAGTTGCAGCAACACCGGGAAGCTGTAGCCGTGCGGTGTCGGTGGCGGGATATCCTCGGGCATCGGCAACGGCTGCTCGGCCCTCATGCGCCCGACGTCTTCGTTCATTGCCAGCGCGGAGTGATACCAGCCGTGCGAGGGCAGGCGCCGCAAGAACCGGTACAGCTGCCCCCACGGTCGATCGCCTCGAAAGAATTCGCCCAGATCGACGCCCAGGAAATCCTGGAGGTCGTATTCGATTTCTTCCCCGTAGTCCTCTAACAGGAGTACGAGGGCTAGGCGTTTCCCGGGAGGTCGTCGCCTTCTTCGGGGATGGCAGCGAAGTGGCTGTTAATGTCAGCGAACAAGGGGAAGAGAACTTCCATCGGCTCGTCTTTGATGACATCCCAGACCGCGTCGAACGCAGGCCCGCAAACGCTTTCGAACAGCGGCACGACGTCGCGTTCGTTGACGCGCCCCTTGGAGTCGATCAGTCGCGCCAGAGCGGTAGCGCGTTCGACAGTGTCGGGTGCGCTGATCAGCGTCGGCGGCTCGGTGCCATCGAACTCGTACGGAGGCAAAGGCTTGTGTTTGCCGCGGGCCTCGTCGCGCAGTGTCGCGTAGCGGCCCTTTTTGGGGGCCTCTACTTCAGTGCTTGCGGCGGGTTTCCTGGGGGCTGCCATGTCTACTCCTGGCTGGAAGTGTTGTGGTTACTTGGTTTTGGCGTCTGCGGGCTCGGTCTTGGCGACCGGTTTCGGCGCAGGTTTCGGCTCGGCCTTGACCGAGGCGGGCTCGGGCTCGGGCTCGGGCTCGGTGACGACCTGATAGCCCTGAGTGAGCAGATGTTCACGCTGGGTCGCGGAGCCGACGCGGCACACGCGGCCTTCGCGGTCTGCCATGCGAACGGGAGTGAAAGCCATAGATGTCTCCTGGCTTGGATGTCCTGGCGAAGAATGGGGAGGCGAAGCCGTCCCGCGCGCGGCCAGGAATCACGCGCGGGACGACGATCAAGGGCCTGAAATCAGGCGTAGGTGACGGAGAAGCCCGCCGAAGGGCCGGTCGCGTTGGTGACGACCACGTTGACCGTGGACGCACTCTTGGCCGGGGTGATGATCGACAGGGTGTTGTCGTCGACCAGCTGGTAGTCCAGAACAGCGGTGCCACCGACAGTGACGCCCGTGACGCCGGTGAAGTGGTCGCCGGACAGGACGAGGATTTCGCCGCCAGCGGTCGCCAGGTTCCCGGACGGCGCACGCCCTGAAATGACCGGAATGTGCGCGGTGGCGGTGAAGCCCATGTCGGCGAGAATCCCGGCGACACCCGGGCCGCAGATCACGTTCTTCATCGAGTAGCCGAGGTCTTCGTCAATTTTGGCCTTCAACGTGAAGTTGTAGGTCAGGATCGATTCCTGCGACCAGGACTGCTCGCCGATCTCGGAGACCGTCGCGCGCGGCAGGATCTTCAGGATGAGCACCTGATTGGTGCCCTCGCCGTCGACCATGCCGAAGATGAACCGGTTGTAGCGGGTCGCCGGCGAGGTGGGGTTGTTGTACTGGATTTCCTTGGTCGTCGCGTCGGCGACGATGTCGTCAAGGCTGATCCCCGCATGCAACGACAAGGTGTCCTTGTTCGTTTCCTGCGCGGTGAACGTCACCGACAGGTTCATGCCCAGAATGTCGGTACGGGTCGGCTCCAGAGCACCCCACGACTCGACATCGTTCGACTGGACCTCGGGGCGGAAAGTCGGCGCCCCGTCTTTGGCGATCAATCCGAGCGACCGGAAATCGGCGAGTTCCTGGAATTCGGCCGAGACGCCGGAAGTGAATGCGGCGGGGATGGTCGCGTCCTCGTCGCCGATCAGAACGAAGCCTTTGTTGGCGCGCCGCATCAGCGACGTATTCCAGGCCGCGACCTCTTCGAAAGTTACTGCTGCCATTGATAAATCCCTTGTGTGGGCACGCCACAGAACCCCGGCACCAACGAGGGGCGGGGTGGCGTGAAAGTGTGAAAGAGTGGCTAGGCGCGCGGCCTGCGATAGGAGAGGCGCACAGTGGCGGTCACGCCGCGGCGGTCACGCTGCGACGGCGGAATGTATTGCCCGCCGCCACCAGGGTTTTCCTCGGCGACGTCGATCAAGTAGCCGCCAGGGGCCGTGTTGCCTGCCGCCAGAATGCGTTCCTGCCCAGCCGATTTGAGCGTCTTGGACTCGGCGCGCGATTCGGCGACATATTCGAGGTCGACGATCGGATTGTCTGCGGCATCATCGACTCGGCCACCGACGCGGGTGACGTAGATGTAAGGCGGCGGGATCTCGTCGTCCTCGTGCGTGACGACGGGCGCGATGTCGTCGAGCAACGCCTTCATGACGTCATCGAATGCGGGGAACGGAGGTAGAGGCATCAACCCTCCACATCTCGAATGAAGTCGCGCATAACATGCTCGGGCCTGTTCCAGCGGGTGCCGTGCTCCCTGAATCGGGCGTAGTAGCCCGATGCGTAGGTGACGCCTTCGATGTCGCCGGATTCGCTTGGGCCGGAATGGGCTTCGATATGGGTGGCGTTGAATCCGGTCCGCCACCGCACTCGGGTCGCCCAGCGGTCGGCGCCCTGTTCGGCGATCTCCTGCACGAACTCGGTGAGTTCGTCCGACTTCCGCATATAGGTGGTGTCCAGGTCGAAATCGCTACCGTCGTATTCCATTCGGCCCGTCCTTCGCGATCTTGAACCGCTTCCCGGTAGACCAGCCTGTGAACCCGTTCGGGGAGATACGGACCGCGCCGTCGATCACGAACTCGCCGGTGATGCCGGGGATTTGGATCGTGTCCGAATCCAGCACATCCGAATCGGCGGGCGCTGTGACCTGGGCGGACCGGACGAGAACCTCGCCTTTCGACGTATCCTCGGTGTCGGTCAGCCATTTCAGGTCGCACGGGCCGATCTGATGCGGGTCGGGAGTGGCTGTGACGTAGTCGCCTTGCCAGTCCTTGGCGTTCGCGGTGCCGCGGCGAACCACGGTGAGCATGACGCCTGCTGGATAGGTTGGGGGCGCGTAGTTCACCATGTCGATGGCCTTGTCGACGCCAGCCCCGCATTGCGGAGGATGTCGAGCGCCTGGCTCGACAATGCCCGCAGCGACGCCGCGATCTCGCCGATCTGCGGGCCGTCCGCATAGGTGACGCTGCCGCCGTCCGCGGTCTGCGATTTGATCGCCACCGTGCGGCCGGCAGTCCCCGCGTCAGGGTCGATACCCGCGCGCAACCACATCGAGGCGTGTGCGCAGGTGGCGTCCCGCATCGCATGCAGAATGTCCAAATCCACTGGCAAACCAGCAGGATCCACTTCGTAGATGTCGCAGCGAGTTGCCTTGCGGACGAGGATCGAAGCGGCACGGATCAGGCGAGTAGCCTCGGCTTCTTCGGGTTCCTCGTCCAGCCAGCCGTCCATCAGATCGTCTGGTGCGGCGTAGGTGAGCATTTACGCGTCCCCTGCCGCCTTGGCTGCACGTGGAGTCCGCTTTGCGGGGGCCTTCTTCGGCTCAGGCTCAGGCTCAGGCTCAGGCTCAGGCTCAGGCTCAGGCTCAGGCTCAGGCTCAGGCTCAGGAGTGATGATCGGTTCCAGCTTGGACGCAGGCAAAGCCTTCGCGGCCTCGTCGGCTCCGATCTCGGACCAGTAAGCCCACTCCAGCAGATCGTCGCGCGGTTCCTCGGATTCGATCACGAACTCCGGGTCATGCAAATACTGGTAGTAGTGCACTACCGTCCTCCAAAAGTATTGAGGGGCAACCGAACACCCGCCGCCCACCGGTCAGGCGGGCGGCGTAGGTGTCACGGATCAGGAGGCGAGAGCGCCACGCAGCAGGACGCCACGGTTGGCGTCGAGGGTCTTGGTGCCGAACAGGATGTCGACCGAGATCACATCCGACTTCAGATCCATGTCGTAGTCCGACACGATGCGCAGCGACAGACCCTTGTAGGACTCCATCGCGCCCCACTCGTTCGAGCGCGGCAGAGCCAGCGGAGCCGACGCCAAAGCCAGCGCGGTCTTGTGGAACGCGAGACCGACCTCGGTGGTGGGCTGGCCGGTCGCAGGCGAACCCGCGGGCTGCACAATGTTCTGAGTCATGAAGGCGTTGAAGCCGAAGATGCCGTTGCCGATCGAGCCCTGACGCAGCGCGGCATTGTCGCCCGCCTTGTCGGCATGCTTGATCAGATCCGAGTTCAACCAGCCCGCGCGAGTAGTCGGACCGACCACCGCGGAACGCTCCGAAGTGGGCACCTTCTGAATGTTGAGCAGCCGGTCCGCTTCGATCAACGATTCGGGCTTGTTCCATTCGAAACCGGTACCGGTGCCGGCGAAGGCGGTGAAGTCGGCCTTGGCCTGGGCGATGATCGCCTTGTCGACTTCCTGGGCCAGCGCCTCGCAGGCGGGGGCCAACAGCTGCTCGTCGAAGTCCTCCAGGCGCAGGGTCAGATCCTGGGCGGTGATCGCGAACGAGACGTCGCGATGCTTGTCCAGGGTGACCGCGACACTGGTTTCAGTGGCGTTCTGGATGGTGATCGACGGCGAGGCGGGGTTGAAGGTCTGCGCGGTGAAGGTCGCCGGCTTGCGGATGGTTACCGTCGAGCCGATCTTCTGGCCGCCCCACTCGCTCGACACATCGGTGTAGACGAGGGGAACCATGACCAGGTTTTCGTAGAGATTCGCGAGCGCCTTTTTAGCGATGACGCTCGGAGTCAGAAGGGTATTCGCCATTTAAGGCTCCTTGAATTCGGTGTCAGTCAGCGAATCCGCGTTTGGCGCGGAAATCTCGCCGGAAGGAATCGATGTCCTTCTCCCCGGTCGAATTTGGGGAGGCGTTGCCGCCGGACATGTCGCCGCCGCTTCGAGGAGCCGCCACCTGGGCGACCGTCTTCTTCAGCTTCGGATTGGATTCGACTGCCGCAGAAACGAGTGCTTCCACCTGGGATGCGAAATCGTCGGCATCTGTGTCGAGTTTTTCGATTTCCGCGTTTACGGTGCGGGAATCGAGGAGGGAGGCCAGGTCGCCGTCCACCTTGGAGGCGGCGGCGGTGATGGCGTCTTTTCGTGCGTAGTTGCGGAGCTTCTCGGCCACGGTGTCGCGTTCAGCGGCCAGCGCTGCTTCGCGGTCCTGCGCCTGCTTCAGCAGGTCAGCGGGGTCGGGCGGAGTGTCGTCCTTGATCAGCCCGAGAGTGCGGGCGATCTGCTCGGTGAGAGCTTTCTGCGCGGCGTCGGCAGCATCTTTCGCCGCCTGTGCGGCTTTCTCGTTGCCCTTGACCCGATTCGCTGCCGCTTCATCGCGCAGCTTCTGGACGTACTTTTCGTCGTACGTCTTCTCGACGGCCTTTTCGGGCTCGGTCGCCGGGGATTCAGTTGTTTCGGTTTCGGTGCCCTGTACATCGGCACCGATCTCCGGGGTGCTGTCCATCGTTTCCGTCGCAACGGTTTCGGTGACAGTATTTTCAGTTGTGGGGTTTTCCTGGGGGGTGGCTTCGTCGGCCATGAATGTCTCCCGGACATGTGTGAAACACCGAATGGCACCCGGCCGAAACGGTGTTGAAATGACGAAACCCCCGAAACTGGTCGGGGGTCATTACCCGCCCAGAATTGGCGGGAAGAATTTCAGGATTGGGCTATGAAACCCATCCGTTGGCGTTCGCGTACTCGGCGTGCCAGGTCGCGTTGCCGTCGACGGCGTGCCCGGATTTCTCCGGGTACTCGTGTCGCACGGGGTGGGGTCGGGTCATCTGGCGTCCACACCCTGAGCGTGTGCCTGCACGCGCGGTGAAAGAGGCCGCGTTCGCGTGCTTCGGCCAACGAACACATGACCGTCACAGTGACAGTGCGGCCCGAACTGTTGTCTCGGGTGATCGCACCAGCCGTCGACCCGGTAATCGAAATGGTTCGACCCTCGAACGGGCGGCACAACGGGCAAGAACCCGCCACATCAGAAACGACGAACAAGTCATGCCCTGCTGCCGCCAGGCGCGCGAAATAGCCGTCGATCTCCGCGCGCGAAACAGCCGACCGCACAGCCATCTCTACATACGACACAAGGTCATAGCGGCGGCCACGCACATCGACAAACCCGGTGATGCCACGGCGGGCGAACGCCTCCAGTGCGCGCTGCACCGCCTGCGCTCGATCAATGTTGGCGCCCGACCGTTCAGCCTGCACCGCGTCATCGATGATTCGGCGGTACACGTTGCCCATGACGCCTGGAACGTGGCGGTGAGTCTCGCGGACGGCAGACAAGGTGTCATCGATCAGACGCCGCAAATCATGTTCATCAGGAACGGCGGCATCATCGAAATCGTCGAGATCGGCGGCGGCAGCGGAAACCCCGTCACGCCATGCGCCCATAAGCGCTGCGACGACAGCGGGTTCCATCTCGCGGTCAAGGTCGGCGATGAGTCGATCCACCTGCGACCGGTAGAGGCTGAACCGCAACAGGAGTCTGCGCATCCACACCAGCAGATGGCCCACACCTGGCGCTACAGCCTTCGCCAAGCCCTCCAGCAGTTTGCGTTCAGCCCGCCGATACAGTGCGACCACGACACCCGCGCGACGATCACCGAACGACGGGGTCAACGGCATCAGGCCGCCTCGTCCAGCGCTTCGGCATCGGGATCGACATCGCCTTGCAGGTCGCTATGCGGCTCCTCCGTGGCAGGCTCGAAATCGCCGCCATCCGGGTCTGGAACCTGCAACTCGTCCTCGGCCTTGATCCGCTCGACCTCTTCATCGATCTGAGTGTCAGACCAGTTCGGGTTGCGTTCCCGCACCACCTGCTCAGTCGAGATCGCGCGAGCAGCACGCAGATTCGCGAACGTCGTCGACTGCTGCATCGGGTCCTGGTCGACACGGATTGGGAACTTCATTTCCGGGTCTGCTTTGATCTCGAATGCGTCGCCCTCGGGATAGATCAGACGGTCCAATGCGAGCATCGTCCGGGCAAGAGGCGCCATCGCAGAAGTCCAATACAGGATTTTGCGCGCCCGCGTACGGTTCGAAAGATCTTTACGGGCAACAACTTCCGTCGCGGTCATCGCGGCAGCCATCTTGTCGTCACCGAAGTCGCCGACACTGTAGCCAGCCGATACCAGGATTCTGTTCAGGATCTCCTGGCACGTCGCGGCATGTTCCTCGTGCCGGATCAGGAACTGTTGGGCCTGAACCAACTGGTTCGGGCCGTCCTCAGGTAGCAAAGCCTCACCGGGGACAGCGGTAAAGATCGCTTGTTCGGGATCGAACGACGAGCCTTTGCCGGGGCCGTGGTTCTCCAGTGCCGCCTCGGCCACGAACAATCTCGCCTTCGCAAGATCGAGATCGCGCATCCACGAGCTGTACGCCTCATCCAATGCGTCGAAAAGGTGCTCGATGCCCTCGAAATCGGAGCGCCCCAGAGAGGACAGGCCGGGAACGTTGCGCCATTTCCTCGCCGGGCGAACGTTTGGCACGTAAGCGGCCGTCAAGCCCTCAACGTTGGTTGCAATCGAGTTGTCGCCGTCGACCAGATCCGCGGCCCACTTCATCGAGTCCAGTGACTCCAGCGGCATGGCCCGGCCGATGTGATCGCCGTCGCCGACGTAGAGAGCATGGAAGATGCGACCTGGTTCGTGGCGTTCCAGGTGTCGCCAGGTGCCGTCCTTGCCCTCGGCGACGACTGTCCAGAACGTGACCGCGGCGAGGCGCCCGTACCGCCACTCTGGGATTGCGGCATCAGGTCCGACGGCGGTGAGCATCACTTTGTCGGTGGCGTCACGGTCCCAGACCAAACGCAAGAAGACGCCTCCCAAGGACGCTTGCGTTTCAGCGGCTTCGAGGAAGGTGGCGATAGCGTCGGGGCCGCCGAGTAAATGTTCGAGGCGCGCTTGTGCGGCTTTGAGATTGGTGGCGTCACCTTCGCTCAAAACCCATGTCGGCGGGTGGGCGAACAGTAGGTCCGCGCTAGTGCGGGCCACGTCTGCGGCGACGGGGACGTGTAGGCGTTTGGTTGCCTGTTGCGGCGGGCGGCCCCAGAACCAGCGCGCTAGGCGCCCGACCACCCCGTTGGAGTACTGGGCGCCGCGTACCTTGGGCGGTTTTCCGTCAGGGTATTGCGTGTAGAACGACGCCAGCGCGTCCGTATCTCCACTGGCCCAGGCGCTGTGCAGGTCGTAGGATTCCTGGGCTTCCGACCAGGGGGCTGGCGGCCATTCGCCTTTGTATACCGGCATCGGCACGAGGCGCCCCCTATGAAGGTTGTTTACACGAGCGAGAGGTTCGACACCTCGCCGCCGCGAGTCAGGTAGATGAGTCCGCCGCGCTTCGCTTCAGCGCCGGTCAGGTCTCTGTAGTAGTTCGAGCCGCCGTCGAAAGTTGGTGAGCAGATCCGGGTTCGAGCCTTCGCGGTCTCGACAGCCCAGGTGTGGTAATGCCCATGCGCCAACACGTGCGCACCTGCGGGGTTCTGCTGATGAAAGGCTTGATCCGACCACCATGAGAAGGCGTGACTATGGCGCGCGGTGGCGCCGCCCTTCCATTGATGCCCGTGGGCGATCGTGAAAATGGTGTCGCCGCGGGCAACCGTCATGAAGCCTTGCTCGGGATCGGGCACTTCGACCGTGACATGCCCGAAAGCGGCGGCGTTCATCTTCAGGGCGTCGGCGACACTGATGGCGCACTCGGTGGCCCAGCCGTCGCCGGGGTTGGTCGTTTGAAACCGTTGCGCCTGATCGTGGTTTCCGTTCACGGTCGACATCCACACCTGATCGGTCAGCGGTGCGAACTGCTCGACGGTGTGCAGCATGAGGCGGCGTAGGATCCGCGTTTGAGTGGTGACGGGATGTTCTGTGCGCCACCAGTTCGCGCCGTTTTGGCTCTGGTTTCCCTCGATGCAGTCACCCGGGAACATGATGTGCACGCCAGCGAGTCCACGGGAGGACAGCGCTCGATATTCGGTCACGGCGCGGTCGACGGTTTCGAGGAACTTCTCGACGATGGTGTCGGTGCCGCCGTTGTCTACCTTGGCAATCTGTAAATCGCTGCACTGAAGGTTGAACACGTGCGGGCCAACAGCCGCGACGGGCTGGTGTGTCGTCCACTGATCGATTCGAGATAGCAGGTCATCGACTATCGACGCGGGGGCTTTCGGTTCGATCCGGAAGCGGTAGGCCGCGAGCCAGTCCCCCGATTGTGTTTGCCAGCGAGAGATCCTGGGCGCGCCGACGATCTGCACTTCGTCGGGATCGTAGCCGAACTGCTCCAGCAGCTCCGTGAACGACGAAGGCTCCTCGGGGAGCGCGCCGGTCTGGATGAAGCCACCGGACCGCCCGTCGTATTCGGTGCGGGGACGATGCTGCGTTTCGACCGCGGTCGGCTGTGCTGCGAGATCGTCTGCGAGGCTCACGCTGCGTTCTCCAGTCGGTAGCAGGAGCATCGTTTTCGGCAGTGTCGCCGGAATTGCGTTTCAGCGATCGGGCACCCGTTTTTGACGGCGAGTTGATGCAGATGCGATACAGCACCGCCTCGCGCAAGGAATTCGGCGAATGCATTGGCGTCGCGTTCGCTTTGGCTCGCGAACCACACGCCTGTGCCACACTGCTTCGCAACTGTTTGCTGCTCGTAGTGGGTTTGCAAGTCATCTGCGAGGGACATTGACGCCTCCGATATTCTCGATCGCTTTACTAGATCTTATCGAGTGCGTCAATCTCCAAATTCGTCAATGTTTCTATGCTGCCGTGAGTTCGGGTGTTGAATATCCGGCGAGTTTCACTTGCCTGCGCCATTTACGCTCAGTAGTTGCCAGAAGGTAGCGAGTCGAGTCGATGCCGTGATCGTTCAGCTTGATCGGCTCGTCCTTGCCCTTCTCGGTCGCCTTCGTATCCCAGACATAACCCGGGATTTCCTTCAGCAACTCCGGGCAGCGGTCCGTGAACTTCAGATTCCCGGCAGCCATCAGCGCCGTCATCGTCCGAATCCCGTACAGCACTTCTTTTTTCGCCGAATGGGTGGTCAACCCGTCCTGTTGCAGCTGCACTCGGAAGTCGGCGGCGGACTGGTCAACAATCACGTACCCGCGGAACGGGTCGGGGCTGTCGGGATCCTGGCTGGGATGATGCGCGCCGGCCAGCCAGCCGCGCAACCCGTTCGACAACTGCACGTTGGTCCAGCGGGCTTCGCGGTTGTTGGCCTTGTATCGCCATTCGTCCATGCAGTACAGGACGTCGTCGATGCCGTGGCCCACCATAACCGCGTGTGTCGGGTTGGTAGTGCCGTGGTCGACGCCCACACCCAATATCCAGCGCATAGCGGGCAGGTCATCCCATTTGATGACGTGCACGTCGGGATCCCACATGTCGAAGACTGCGCCGTCTGCGGCGACCCAGCGGCCGAGGATGTTGCGCAGGTAGAACAGGCCGGTGAACTCGGCTTTGATCGCGGCAACGTATTCAGCGGACAGGCTCGGGTTGTCGTCGAGGGTGAAGTCCCATGCGCGCAAACGCATATCGCGTTCGCCCGCACGGTCGATGAAGTTGACCTTCAGGTAGTGCGCGGGGTTGTCGGGGTTGGTTGTCGCCAAGCATCGCGCACCAGGCACCGACAGGCGGGCGAGCAGCTGTGTCCAGAACGATTCCGGCAGTAGCGTCGCTTCGTCCACGAGGGCGAGGCAGGCAGTGAGGCCGCGGAGTTTGCCTTCCGCGCGCACATCGCTGGCACCGATCAAATGCACGGTGCGGCCGAGGATCACAGCGACGTTGGAGCCGCGCGTGTGATGCACTTCGCTCGCCCACGCCCCGAACACTGCCGGGTCTTGCATCGGCTCCAGAATGTTGCGTTCGATCGTTTGGAGTGTGCGACCGCAGATCAGGATCAGGCCACTGTCGGGGGCGTTCACGATGGCGTCGTAGAACGCCAGGATGCTCGCGATCGTCTTCCCGGAGCGGACGGCGCCCGACCAGATCGACACTCGGTAGCGTCGGGATTCGACGATGGAGACGATTTGTTTGCGCGACAACGGAAGGTTGTCGAGTATCACTCTTCGTCGCCGATGTCTTCGGGGTCGGTTGCGGCTTCGATGCCGTTGGTGAGCGTGTCGGCGGCAACGAGTTCTTCGAGCTTGCCGAAGAAGCTGCCGATCATCGACACCGTTTCGGAAGCGACGCCGCCCTTGGCTTCGGCGATGGCACGCAGTTCGGCGGCCTTGTAGGTGCCTGTGAGTCGTGCGCGCTGGTCCATGATGGCGAGTGCCCGGTCGATCAGCCACGTTTGGGCTTTGCGTTCTTCGTCGTTTTCGGGGTCGACGATTTTGCGCCAGATGGCTGCGTGCATGGCGTCGAGCCGGTTGAGTTCGAGGCTGAGATATTCCTCGGCATTCTCGCGGGTGATGCCTGCAACAGCCTCTTTGATCCAGCGGCTCACGTTTTGTTTGGAGAAGTCGTGTTCGTCCGCGATCTGCTGCTGCGTTTTGCCTGCGAGCCGTTCGGCGAGGACGAAGGCGCGGCGTTGCTGCGTTTCGACTTGGGTGGAGATGGGTACGGGTGTGCGTCGTGGCATGGGGTGCCTCCAGGAACTGCGGCGGCTCCTGGCCGTGCGCGTTCGGGTGGGGGTCGCGGCTGCCGCCTGGGCGAGCCGGGTGTGGGCCACTGCTCGGAGGTGTCCGAGGTGGGGCAAGAGATGTGCGTCTTGCCGTGCGCGTGGAAGCGAACTCGCCGTGATCATTTTACGTCGCATACCAACCGGTGCGATGTAACTCGGTGTACGCTGGTGGCATGGAAGCTCGGGACGAGTTGTTGCGTCATTTGCACTTCTATGCGCAGATGGACGCGGAGGTGCAGGCTGGGCGTGGCGCGGAGATCGCGCGCCTACGGGAGGTGGTCGATCCGTGCACGGGGAAGCCGTTCACGTGGGAGGTTTTGGCGGTCGCTGCGGGCCTATCGAGGCAGGGTGCGAACCAGGCGGTGAACCGTTATGTCGAGTCGCTTTCGAGCGCCCGGGATGTGAGCCAGCGGGTCGACGCGGGCGGGTAGCCAGTTGACGAGGTGCAGGGCGGTGATGATGATCGCCGCCCGCACAAGGATCGGGTGCCGTTCGATGGCCCGATCGACGCCTTCGCTGAGCAACTGGCCCGTCGGTGCGATCTCTTCGGCTACGGCCACGACGGTGCCGACGATCAGCCACAGATGCCACGCCCGGATTCGGGCACGGAACGTGGTGATCATTCTTCGCCCTCTGCCTCCGCGATCATGACGGCCTGGAAGAACGGTATCTGCGACATGGTTTGCAGCATGGCGGCCATGAGGTCGATGGTCGAAACCTGTTCGATCTGTTGGGTTTCGAGTTCGAGCTTTGGAGGCCACAGGCTGAGTCGGAATTTCATTTGGCCTCCGATGTTGTGGGGGTTATTCGTCGACCTGGGGCCGCATGGAAGCCGCTAACGCTTCGATCTTGGTGAGCCGGAATCCGGTCCAATGGTCTTCGCCTGCGACGACAACGGGCGCTGCTGTGTAGCCGAGCCCTTTGATGTAGGCGAGCGCATCAGGATCCTCGGTGACGTCGATGCGTGCGTGCGCGATGCCGAGCTGGTCGAGCTTGCGGGCTGTCGCCTTGCAGGGCTGGCAACCAGGGCTGGAGTAGAGAGTGACGTCAGGCGGCATTCACAGCCGCCTTCGTCTTTGCCAGACTTTCCTGTGCCGCTTCGAGGATCTTGGACGCGACGAGTTCACGTGCAGCGAACCAAGTTACGCCGTCGAAACTCTTGAGCCGTTCTGTGTACTGCTCGTGGGTCAGAACCAGAACTTCGGTCACCGGACGGCCAGTCAGTTCGGCCATCGCACGGACGTCGATCGTCGCCCACAGATTCCAGTCATGAGGAAGGTAATCCCGCCAACCAATCGAGCCAGTGTCGGTCATCGTCATCCAATCGGCGGGATCGCGGGCAGCGGAGGTGGAACGAAGTTGTTGACCTCGGGCGGCAGGAACGCTTCAACCTCATCCGGGATCCACGCCGACAGCGGTGTGGGCCGATACGGTCCGGGGTCGAGCAGTTCGAACGACGGCAGCGGTCCGGGCTCCCATGTCGGCAGCGGCGCGGTGGGTGCGTCCGGGATGCCTGTCGGTGTCGATTCGGGCAGCCACGGGATAGGTGCGGGACGATCCACCAGATAGTCACCGGGCGGCAGTCCATCGGCCTCGTCCGGCGCGTAGTAATGCCAGCCGAGCGCATAGCCAGCCCAGCCCTGAACGAACTTCGCAGGATCGGACCAGGGCGCGGGGGAATCGCAGATCGCATCGAACTCGTGGCAGACGGTCGTCACATTCGAGGCAGGATCGCGCGGGCCAGGCGAGGAGATGCCCGGGATGATGCCTGGAAGCGCGTCATAGATGCCGCCAGGACGCCGCGGATCGCCGAACGTCACTACCTCGTCAGCGCCCGCCTGGTCCGCGAATTCGGCGCCCAGACTGTGCCCGATGACTTTGACGTGTCCGCCGGGGCATTCCTCGCGATAGGCGGCGACACGGGCTTGCAGGCGTGCGCGGCCATCGTTGACAGACTCGTCCTTCGTGTACGGACCGGTAGGCCACACCGAGGATTTGTAGTCGAGCGCTTCGACCCGGTTGCCTTGTGCCGCTTCGGCTTCGAGCATGTCACCGACGATCGTCGGCCGCCCGAAATTGGTGTTGGCGCGTTCACCGTTGCCGCCGACACCGATCACCAACGGGCGACAGTCGGGGCCGTCAGCGACAGCATGCCCGGAAGCGAAGACGAGAGGGCCGAGCGCGATCACGCAGACGAGTGCGGTTCGTGCGCAGGAGTTGAGGGACATGACGCCTCCTGGCGTTATGAAGTTGTGGGAAGCTGTGCCCCGCCGACTCCCGAGGTAGCGAAACCGGTCGGCGGGGCAGCCGCGGCGCACATCGGCTGCCAGCGGCCCCGCCACGAGATCCCTACGGCCCGTTGGGGCGGCCCCTGAGCGAATGGGGCACGAGGGTGTGGCGGAAAGGGTTGCGGTAGGCGTTCTCTGGGCAGCACCGCCACTACCTCTATTTGCGTTACCTCATCGAGGTCGCACCGCACGTAGGGCGGTTAGCTTGCGTTGTATTCGAGGAGCGCCCGATCGATCTCGTCGAAGAACCAATCGAAGGGGCTCATTGGCGGGGATGGTTCGACCAGGGCCAATGGAACGGGCGGGCCGCCTTCACCATTGGGCCACACGATGTCCCACGACTGCTTCAGGATGAGCTTCGCGCCCGTCAGCGTGGTCGTGTCACCGATGACACGAACGAACGTGATGCCGTCTTCCATCAGCGCGAAACGGTCACCGCCAGCAGTGACGGTGATGTAGTCGGCGTAGGCGTCGGCGGTGATGGCGATCTCGCCCGCGAGGTAGGTTTTCGTGCCCGCCGAATAGGTGTCGATGGTGGCGACGGCTTCCTCGGGCACGGTGTAGATCGCCGCGAGATCGTCGTTGTAGGTGGTGGCGTAGACGGTGAACGTCAACGGGGCTCCTAGTTGAATGGGGGCGGAGTATTGGCGGGCGCGAGGTGGATCGTCGCGCCGTTTGCGTTCGGGGTGCGGCCGACCTCGCGGAACCGTTGGCCCTCGATGAACCAGTCCAAGCCGGGAACCGTGGGATGAAAGTCGGGCGTGCAGTAGCCGTCGGGTGTGGCGGGGTCGGTCTCGGTCATCGCGTCTCCAGCCAGTTCAGTTCGTCGGCGGTGTAGTGGCGGCATCCGCAGTCGACCCCGCCTTTCGGGCAGGCGCGATGCTCGACCTCGGGCGGATCCTCGTACTCGGTGCGCCAGTTGGCGACGGCACGGTTCTCGCGGCGGCGTTGCGTCTGCTTATCAGGCTGGTAGCCGCAACCGTCCCAGCATCCGAAGCATTTCTTCATTTGACCGGTCCGAAGCCCGTAGACGGTGGGGCGACCGCCAGTTTTGCCTAGCATCCGCGCCATCACTGCGTCTGTCCCCACTCGATCGCCCGAATGAGGTCATCCCGCAGCTCGATAGCTTCATCTAGATCGAGCAGCAGGTCAGCACCATCACAAATCAAGACTTGCCCCGGTTTGGCCCAGCGGAGGTACCTGTTGCCCTCGGGTGGCACAACCGAGACTTCCAACTCGCCGAACCGCATTTGCTTCTCCTGGCAGAGTGGGGAATGAGAACCGCCCGCCCCTCCCTGGTGCGGGAGTGGACGGGCGGCCATGACTAACTGCGGCAGATCAGGCGAGTTCGATCGGTTCGCCGATCACGGCGCCATCCGCTTCGCGGCGGCCATAGAACGCAACCGGGGAGGCGTCCTCGTCCAGCCAAAGAATCCAGGACGAGCCGTCTTCGCGTACGCCCTCAACCCAACCCGCATACGAGTGCACTACCTCGCGGCTGACTTCGCCGTCGCCGTCATAGTGGACCTTGGTGATGTTGCCTTCGCTGGGCTTGTAGCGGCCGATGGTGATGTTCTGCATGGATGCTCCTCATTGATGGGATCCGGAACATCCATCCGGAGAGTTAAGCCCGCCGCCAGAGGCAGAGGGTGGTGTAGCTAAATCCGGCCCGCTCCCGAGTTGCCGGGGCGGGCCGAACGATTGTGGCGGCAGCGGGAATCGGACCCGCGACTTCGGCATATGAAACCGACGGGATACCAACTCCCCCATGCCGCAATGGAGCCGTTTGATGTCGAAGTGGCTCAACTCCGTCAGGCGCTATCGCGAAATCGCGCCCTTCCCCATATCGAGGGTCAGCCGCCAGTTTTTTTCGGGAGACACTGGAAACTCCCGCTCATGCGACGGCGGCCCGCAGGCGCATACGTCCTGCGGACCAACCGTCCAGTGGTCGCCCCGAGTGATCAACTACTAACTCAGAGTTAATAGTTGACCACTCGGGACTGGTGGGCTTTGAATCCCACTGCTCGGCATCCCGTGGTGCCGCAACACTTTCGCACCCCAACAGCCTCGCCGTCCGACGACTTCCGTTGAGACACTTCCGGCCTCTCCGCGAAGAGATCAGCGAAGTTAAGCGGTGGGGAGAGTTACCAGCTCTCCGATCGGGGCATGAATCGTAAGTATGATTAGTCCCGAAGCTACGACCCGGCCGCTAAGCATCGGTTTCCGCCCGCTAAGGCTTCCCCTCAGGCACTCGCCCGTTGAGATCCCGTAAGTCGCACACATTGTGGCCCGATTCGCACACGCCACACACTCTGTCACCACCAGCGCAACTAGCTAGGCTGCGCTTTGCTCTCCTGCCGGAACTCGAATCCGGGTCACCGCCGTCGCGGGGCTCTATCCCATTGAGCTACAGGAGACGCCATCACATGTCCTCGGGGGGAGGCCGAAGCCCGCGAGTCCCGAGGCTCAAATTGCCGTAGAGGGCGGCCCACCGTGAGGTGGCGGAAGGCTCTACAGCGACAGCTAGACCCCACATTCCCGGGCGCGGGGTCCGCGTGATTCCTTCAGTCCTGAAGCGGAAAACCGCCTCTGGGCATAAAGCATCGCCTCAATTTGAGCATTTCCCCAGGTCGACGTCTAGTCGCCACCCCTATTTATGTCACTCAGGGACCGCTTTATGACATAAATAGGGGCTACTACCTGCGGGAACAAATCCCTTGTGATTTGCGCCACTTGCGGGCCGAAATTGCCCTAGGCCGCCGCTTTGATCGCCTGCCGCAGGATCGCCTGCACTTCCTCGCGCGGCTTGTTCTTCCATGCGCTCAGCGGTTCCAGCCCCCAGCAGTAGTACAGGTGATACTCGTCCTCGAACTCCGACCGGTCTACGCCGATGATCGGCAAGATGAGGTCGACGGCATGCTTCCACATGGCGTACATGCCTTTTGGTGGGCAAGCGAACCCTGACTCTGCCCACGCCCAGCGATCCGGGCAAATCCCATCCTCGATCGACTGCCACAGGTCGACGCCAGCGTTCTCCGCAGCGGCAGTGAACGCTTCGGCCAAGGTGATGCGGATGGCCCGCTTCTCCTCGTCGCGCCGAGGAAAGTCGGCTTGGATCATCGGTTCACGGCCTTCGACCCATGCGCGGACGGCTTCTATGTCGTCGAGTCCATCAGTGCCGAGGAAATTGATCGGGAACGAGATGTCTTTGAGCCAGACGCCCGGGATGCCACAGTCGAACGTCACTACGAGCTGTTTGCGGGCGAGGTCGTAGGCTTCACAGAAGCGAACGGGCATGCCTACGTCGCCGACGAGGCGCGACCGCACTTGTTCGGCGAGTACGCCTGTAGCCCAAACAGCGTTCGGGCGGTCGCGGGCACGGTTGTGCCGCCACGCTTCGGCTTCATCGAAGGTGGTGACGGTGTCGCCCGTCCGGATCGCGTCCGCATAGGCGTTGCACCACTTTTCGCGGGAAGCCTCTACCTGCTCGTCGGTCACGCCGCCACTCTCCCTGTTTTCGGATTCATCCTGGTTCCTTGCTTTTGCCGCACTCTGCCGACACCTTTCGGTCCGTAGAACAGGCTTTTCGGCACCTCGCCAGATGCGACTTCGACGGCCACGTGGCCGACATGCCACGCACCTGCGCGGTTCTTACGGCACCGATACGCCTGCAACCGTTTGCCCGGGTATTCGCGGCGACCGTACAGTTTCGCGGCTTTCCTGCTCTCGAATGACCGTTTGCCGCATGAGCATTCGCCGATGTAGCCGTCACGCAGCCAAGGCGACAGGAGGTGCGGGCCGTAGCGGGTCACCGCCGACTCTCCTCAAGCCATCGGCTCACGGCCCATTCGACATGCTTGGCTTCACTGACCGGAACGACGATGCGGATGAGCAGCATTGACGCGAACCAGCCGCGCTCCTCCTCGATGTCGATGTCGAATGCGTTGTTCCAGCAGAAGGCCCTCAGCTGCCGTTTCACCGCACCGCGCAGGTCGAAGCTGGCTCGGATTGTCCAGCGGAGTTCTCTCGTGGCGGTGGCGTTCATGCCGCCTCCGGTGGCGCGAGGATGCTGGCGAGGTCGGGCGGCGAGAAGTTCGGCCCCTTCTGGATCTTGCCGCCCTCGTCGCGGATCACCCTGCCGTCAACCAGCTTCGAGGCGTTCGACACGGCCACGGCATGCCAGATCCGATCCAGCGGCAGTTGCAGCAGCACGGTGAGCGACAGCAGTTGATACATGCCCCGATGCCCGAGCATGTCGACCGCTTCGGGGCTGCCTGCGCGGATCGCGGCCCTCAACTCGCGGTCGGTGGTTTCGAGTTCGCCGATCCATGTTTCGGCGCCCGCGGGTGGCAGGTTTTCCCACGTCGGCCGTCCGGGTGCGGGCACGATGAGGTCGATGTGTTCACGTGCCAACCCGAGTCGCAGCAGGAGTCCCGCACGCACCCAAAGACTGTCTGCGATGCCATCAGCAACCTCGATCATGTCGCGTGCGCGTAGGGCGGTGGCGAGTTCGTTGCGTTCCTCGTTGATGAGTCGGATGGCGAGGTTGATGTCGGCGGGTGCGACCCAACCGGGTTCGTCGCGTTGCACCACGTCGGCGGCTGATTGCCATTCGCGGACCGAACGCCAGATGTCGTGTGTCATTTCAGCTCCAAAGCTTCGGGAGGGTGTCGATGAAGTCGTGGCGGGCCTGCTGGATTCGGGCTTCCCGGGCGTCTTCACGCTCTCGGTAGGCCGCGAATGCTGCGTGCCTCTCAGCGCCGTCGAGTCGGAACCGCGCACCGCTCGGATGGATGACTGCCATCTCGTCCTCGGTGAACCTGGCGTGCCGTTCGGAGAGGCGCGCGATGAGGGCTTCCCATTCCTCGCGGTACGCCTCGTTGTTCGCGCACGAGTAGCCGAGGTGATAGCGCAGCGATGCGATGGCGAGAGAATCGAAGCTGGCGTCGAATTCGTCCAGGATCCAGCCGATGGGCAGGTTGAATCCGACGAGTTTCGCGTACGACTGCCCGCACCCGTTGAACGTGAGCGTCCATGGTCCGAGCGGCATCCACCAGACGTGTTCACGGCATCGACCGCGGGCATGTCCCCAGCATGGACCGTCGGCCGGGTAGCGGGTGTGCACGTCGACCGACCAGCCGAGGCCCGGGATGTAGAGGGATTTGAACATCAGGAGTCCTGATTCCACATGCGGGTGTCACCTTCGGGGCGAAGTCGCTTCCAGATCGCCGCGTCGACACGCACTTTGTCGTCGTCCCACAGCAGGAACATGAGCGGCTTCAAGTCGTTGGGAAGATCGGCGACCAGGGCTGCGAATTCCTTGCGCGTGCGGGTCTCGGATTCGCGTTCGAGGCGGGCGACGGCCAGGAGGAAGTTATGGCTGGCTCGGCCGTCGATGTCGTCGTAGGCGGTCCACAGGTCGTCCCATACCTGCGTTACCCAGCCGTGGAATTCGTCGGGGATGTCGCCGATCAGGTCTTCGAATGTGCCGCCTGCTGACATGTGCTCCCATACGGCGCGGGCGTTCAGTCCGGTCACGAGCTTGTGGAGGCGCAGGTAGTCGGCCTGCTTGATCTTCACGAGCTGCCCGTTGTCGAACTGGACGACGATTCCTTCCGCGTTCGGTCGCGGCGGGAGGGCGAGCGCGTCGCGCAGGGTCGCAGCATCGAATGTGCGTGCCACCCGACCGGGATAGGTCGAGGCCGAGGGCGCGAACGTTGCCCCGGTGTCAATGCTCCTGCCGCCGAGCAACACCAGGTCTTCGAAGTCGTAGTCGACGACGATACGGTTGTCTCCGTAGATGATCTCGAAGAGATAGGTGTGGCCTGGTTCGGGCTGCCAGATCGGGTCATCGGCGTAGTGCTCGTCATAGAAGCGGGTAGCCCATTCGGCCTGTTCGCTTTCGAAGCTGCCTCGCGTGGCGATGATGTGACCGCTACCGTCAGGCTTGGGCGCGAGGATGCCGAGTGAACCGTCGAGTTTGTCGAACACCTTGACGGGTGCGCCGAGGTCGAGCGCGGGGAACTTCTGCCCGTCATGCTCGGTGTGGTTGTGGAACTTGGTGAACGGTCGCGCAACCACATAGCCCTGATCGTCGATGACCAGGCCACGGCATTGGGTTGTCGCCGCATTCCAGATGCCCTCGTACGCTGCGGTTTCGGTGTAGTTGAGGATTCGGTACGGGTAGACGGGGTGTCGCCGCTCTCGGATGTAGCCCTGTTCGAGCATGTCGGAGAGCAAGCGTGGCTCAACAAGTTGGTCGATACGGATCATGCATCTAGATTACATCATCACGCAACTGTTCTAACGCAATGCAGCCAAGTCTACGACGACCACGTTGTCTCCGATCGGCGCGAAGTCGGCGTCGAGGATGTCGACCTGCGTGCGATGGTTGCGGGCCACGAGTTCGGCCGACAGGCGGCAGTGATAGTGGCCGGCGAACAGTCGTTTGGGGCGGACAACGGAGACGACCTCGCGCAGTACCCGCCGATTCCGTTCCGCGGCCTCCAACTCGCGCGCCTGGAAGCCGTACGGGTTGCCTTCGATCGACGGAATGCGTACACCAGCAGGTACGTCATGGCAGAGCATCACGTCAGCCCGCCCACCCTCGCACGCCCGCAACGCATCCCCCGCGCCGATCGTCTCCCCAGGCCACCATTCGACGTGCGGGGTGCGCCAAGGTCGGTCAACACTGTGTGCGCCACCCAATGCCAGGAATGAGACGCCCGTCCAAGTCCAGCGGTATCCGCGCGGGAGGTAGTAGACGTTCGGGCGGATCGGGATCGGGACGTGTCCATGCTCGGCGACGAGGGCTTGCAGCGCGACGTGGTTGTCATGGTTGCCGTCGATCCACGCAACGGGCATGTCGTAGTCGGCCGCCGCTTCGGCCACCTCATCGAGGAAGTTCGGTGACCCGTCGAAGTTCTCGCGCATGTCGTACGCGAAATCGCCAAGTTGGATGACGGCCTGTGCTCCATGCGTCTTCGCGTATCGGATCGCGGCCCGCATACGTTGGGCGTTCGCGTGGACGTCGCCGACCAGCGCGACGACGAGCGGGTGCAGATCCTCGAACGCGGTCACTGCGACTCCGTGAGCGACGCAAGGCAGTGGGCGAGGAAGTCGACGGGCAACTCCCCCTTGACCTCCATGTCGCGCCCGATGTACTTGTACCACTCGACGGTTGCCCCAGTCGGTTTGTACCGGAAGTTGGGGCGCACGACAGGGCAGGTGGCGGGGTGTGGGTTGTCGGACCGCCATGCCTGATGGGCGGCTCCGCGCGGGCAGGTGCAGTGGTATGCGGAGCCTTGTTCGGGCAGGCCCCATTCGCGCGCGAAGTCGGCGTAGTCGAGCCCGGTGCCTGTGCCTGTGGTGCGTCGTTGAAACTCGGTCTGGTAGCAGTCGTCAGCGTGCGGGTGGGCGTCGACCCAATCGCTTTCGACGGTTTCCCATCCGCAGGTGCAGTCGTCCCACCAGAACGGGAACATGGCGAAGACGTCTGTCTCGTGCTCGATGCCGTACCCATATCTGCCGCCCAGTCCGCCCCCACCATCTTCGCCCGTCAGGTCGCAGATGGCTTCGGTGAGCGTTCGGAGGTCTTCGCTGATGCGGTCGGTGGACCGTTCGGGAAGGTGCAGGATGATGCCGTTCATTCGTTTCCCTCCAACAGTCCCGCGAAGTACTCGCGTTCGTCGTAGTGCGCTCCGATCGCGACCCATGCGAGGCGGTGTCGGATGGTCGCGTATTGGCCGACGCGATGCATGTCGGCTAACTCCTCGAAGGTGCAGCCGCATCGGTGGAGCGCGTTGCGGATGGCGTGCGCGGTGTCGAGGTCGGTCACCACGAGCACTTCGCATCCGGTGTCGTCACTCATCGTCATCTCCCGGTTCTGGGTCGACCGTGTGCGCGCGGATGTAGTAGGCGTCGACGGAGTGGTAGTCACAGCCAGGGCCGAGCGGGTGCACGACGTGCGCGGACCATCCCCAGTCGGTCGTCTTCCAGTCGAGGGCGCGGCCCAGAAAGGCGTCCATGTACGCTTGGGCCTTTTCGATGCTGGTGAAGATGCCTTCGAGGTCTGCGGATTCTTCGCCGTCGCCATGAGATTCGAGCACGTAGACCACGGGTTTCATCACGCCTCGTCCCATTCCAGTCCATCGAACCACTCATCGAAGTCGGTCCATTCCGACGTCCAGTAGGCGTCGATTTGGCTTTGTGAGCCTGCCTCGAACGCTTCCCGCGCAATCTCTTTCAACTCCGCGCCGCTCATGACGAGGGCTTCTTCCGGGTCGAGCGCGCTCATGCTGTCCACTCCTGATTGAAATCGGGATGGTCGGACCAGATAGCGGCGATCGGGCCGAGGTTGTCCCGCACCGCCTCGGCATGGTGAGGCTTCAAGATGCTGCCAAATTCGTTCTCCAGGTCCTCTTGCAGCACGGCCAGGCGTTCGACGACGTGCCGGATGGCAGTCGCCTGCCGCAGCACCCGCGCCGGATCGTGGCGAGCGATATGCTCCGCCTCCGCCTCCAGCGGATAACCCTCGCCATAGACGATCGTGTGGCGGCATGCAATCCATTCGAGGTCGTTGGGGTCGGGGTGAACTACCCTGCCGCCACCGACACCACCGAAGTCCTTGGAGGTCCACCAGTTCGGCGAACGCTCGCCGCCGTCAAGCGCGATCCGCTCATCCTCTGCCAATCGCGCCTCAATGAATGCCTCGATGCTCACGCCGCCTCCTTGGGTTCGTGGACCGTGTTGCCGTCCGTGCGGGCAATCAGCGCGCTCCCCAGCCAATACGCTTCCTTCGCATCGAGGTCAGCAGAGATCACCCCGCCTTGCGCGGGCTCCAACTGGAGCCGAATGGCATCGCCGTTGACGAACACGAAAACCCTTGCGCCGCTCACGCCGCCTCCTTCACAATTCCGTCTGGTGTCGCCGCCCCGATCAATGCCGCGAGGGTGACGTATTCCGCGGGCTCCCACGTCTCCCCGCACGCTGCACAGCCCGCGCCGATGGTGGTGAGTTGCAGCGCGTACCGTCGCGTCTGCTCCCCCGCGCTATCGGCGACCACGTACGTTTCACCGCAGGCAGGGCATGGCACCGTGAGTTCTTTCACGGCGGGCGCATACCCGAGCAGCGTGTGAATGCTGCCGACCCATCCGTGAATGATGTGGGTCATGCGTTGGAGTGCGGCAACGTCGTCGGGCGCCCACCGGTAGTCGACCAGTAGTTGCAGTCGCGTCACTGTGACAGACAGGTCGGCGGCGTCAGGTCGGGTCCGCCACCAGGTCGCTACGGTGCGGTCGATTTGGTGCAGCAGCGAGGACGCGTCGATCCATACGGGCGGTTTGCTTTTGTAGCTGACACCCGTCGAATGCTCCGAACGCTGCCCGTGATGGCGTGCCTCCACCAGCTCCGAATACAGGCTGTCGAGGAAAACCGTGCCCGTCTCATCGCCGCGCACGATCGTTTCAGCCCGACGCCCGATCAACGCGCGCACAGCATCATCGAATCCGCGATGCGCGCCAGCAACCAACTCATTCACGAGACACCTCCACCTCATCAACGGGATCAGGCGAACGGAATCCGCTCGCCGCCCGCTGTTTCAACACCCATGCCTCTGCCGCTGCCTGCGCGTCCAACGCCCAGTCCTTGCGGCGCTCCTGCAACGTCACGCCGTAGCCGTAGGTGCGGTCACCTTTCCAGCCGGACAGGTCGAGACGGCTCGGAACCCCTTTTGGCACGTCGACGTCGGCCACCCACGATTCGACCCGCTTCTTCGCTTTCGGCCGCCCGAACGTCCGCCGCTGCAACTTCACAGTGGCCGGATAGTCGGCTTCGGGCATCCGCAACACTGTCTCCGCGGACTCGACATCCTCGTGCCAGTAGCGCCGTTCACCGAACAGGACATCGAGCGGGTTGAGTTTGAAGGATCGGTCACGCCACTCGGCGAACTCGCCTCGCTCCCAATGCCCGTCGTGGGTCCAGACTTTCAGCCACAGACTGCCGTCGTGGATCGCTACTTGCAGGTCGCGGCCTTCGTACTTGTGCCGTTCCTCGCGCGTGAGGCGTTCGGCGAGCTTGCCGCCTGCTCCGATGCCCCAGTAGATGCCGCTGCCGAGGATGGTGAGGTGCCCGTCAAACGGGGTTTCCGACCAGGTGCCGCCGACGTGGAGGCGGGCCGAGAACTCCGGTTGAGGCTTCCGTAGGATCGTCTCGAACTGGATGCTCGCCTCGCGCTTCTCGTTGCGACCGTAGAGAGTGGCGTACCAGCTCTTGTGGTGGAAAACGTCGGCGCTCGGGTCTTGCGCAGCGCGGTCGCAGGTGTAGCGGTGCAGGCGCATTACTCGGCAACCTCGCGCGCCTGGTCCTCGCTGGCCCATTTCTGGGCCGCTTCCGTAAGGTGCTCCACAGCGGGAGCGAGCAACCATGCCAGGCGCTCCCGACCGCTGACGTCTTCACGGAAAACTTGCCCCGTGACATCGACCAACCGCAAGCCGTCGGGATGGTAGACGATGAACTTGAACAGGCCCGTGCCAGCGTCGCGCGCGAAGGTGAGAGCGCGGACCAGCTCGGCGCGCACGGCTTCGGCGGCTTCTTCGATCGGGTAGGGCTCACTCATCTGCTTCTCCTGGCTCAAAGTCGTGTTCGAAGTGTTCGGCGAGTTCGTCTGCGTTGGCGAGGATGTTGTCGAGACTGCGATCCCCGCCGAGGATTTCGGCGACGGACCGTTTCGTGCGGTGTTCGCGGTTCCTGCGCCAGGGCCTCACCCGGTGCACCAATGCTGAAAGTCGAACGGGTATCCGTCGCAGTGCTTGCAGTGGATGCCGTCGAGGCTGGAGAAGCAGTGCGACCCGCTCTCGTTCTCGCTCAGCGAATACTCCACATCGCAGGCGTTGTCGGGTGTCCAGTCGCCCAGCACCTCGCCGAGTGCAAGCGCCTCGTTGAACTCGTCGGCGAGAGCTTGATTCAGCACTCGCACGCATCCCCGCCCGGACACTCCCCTGTTCGCCGAACTCCTTCACTGGATGCGGTGGAGGCGACCCAGGCGGCAGTCGTATGCCCGCGCCCTATGTGCCCTTCCGTGGCCGCCCGCCGCACCAACTCCTCGGCGCTGTACGTCCCGGGCGGCATATCAACCCACCAGACAGGCTCGGACAGCATGAGGGTGTCGCCCGGACGGACCTCGATGACTTTCGGACGATCGCCCGCCGCCATGACTACAAGCCCGACGCCGACACTGAGCAGGCAGATGACGACGAGCCCGCACAGCGTCCACGCGAACCAGGCAGGCACGGTCGACTCATGCGGCCACAGTGTGATGCCGAGCGTGAACCAGGCCAGAAAGGCGAGGGCCGATCCCGCCGCGACCGTCATGCAGGTCTTCGTCATCGCGACGGGTAGCTGACCGCGCGGACCTGCGCGACCTTCTCAATGGCTGCCGCGGTCTCAGCTTCCGATGCCCGACGTTCGATGTTGTAGACGACCGTCGGCGCAGGCTGCGACAGCCCATCTACCTTCGTGGAGAGGCGTCGAAGCTCGCGACGCTGCGCCTCCAGCCCCGCCTTCACCATGTCGACAAACCCCTGAAACTCTTCGTCGGTCACTACGCCTCCCAATGCGCTTCGATATTCGCGACCGTCAATGGCCGATGGATGATGGTGTGCGCTCGTCTCACCGCCACCATTTCGCTATCCGTCAACGGTCGCCCTTCATACATGAGGCAGCCGTGCGACAGGCAGTGGAAGCGGATTTGTGTGCGTTTACTCATCGCCCGGGCTACTGTCGTTAATCCCGGCTGATGCAGCCACCATGCGAGCGACAAAATGCCACCCGCCAATAGCGCCCGCGATAGCAGCGGCAGCCACGAGCGCACCGCTAATCGCAATCCGGGCCATCAGGTTCCCATTCCTCACCGACATCACTCACCAACTCGTCATCTTCCGGGCTATCCATCGCGGCCCCCGATCAATGTGTCGAGTTTCTTCCCCAACTCCATCAACTGGTCGTGGACCGCGATCGACGCCAACAACTGCGCAGCCATGATCTCCGAATCCATCGGACGGCCGAAATTGTGTCGCAGATTCAACGATGATGCGACCTGTCGTGCCCTATCAATTCCCTCAGGCATTCCGCCTCCTTTCCGTTAAATACAGAATACCGGCGGGGTCAACCTTTGAATTCGCGTCAGTAAATGATCGTCATCGGTCGCGGAGTAGGCGACGTGAGGTTTCCGCCGCGAACGTTGAAGACCTCAACTTGTTCGGTCCAGCAGCCGTAATTGCCGTCGTTCGCCTCGTATTCGACAATGACCGTCGAGTCGGGAGGGAATTCGGACAGTTTCGCGATCAACTCGGCGACGGTCAATGCAGCCACACGCCTTCACCATGCCCGCGCGGGGAAGCGTCGATTGGCGACGTGTCAGCCCACGATTCGACCGGGCCGACATTCATTCGCGCAGGCATCGCGACCATCGCCTTCGGTACGTCAGCGAACACAATCGGCGCACCATGAAAGGCGATCGGGCGATAGAGGTGGCTGATGTCTGACCATTCGCCGATCGGCAGAACGATCGTGAAGTTGTTGACGTTCATGCATTTCTTGATGTCGTGGATTTGACTGATTATCGCGGAAGCATCGCGCATGAACCGCCGTTCCGCTTCCGCCTGCCCGACAGTCTTCGGGTTGAGCAACGCCGCAAGTTCTTCGTAGCTAGGCCCGCTCATGCCGCTTCCCCCTCTTCCGGCCCGAACACGATCCGGGCGCATTCCCGATAGAACTCGGCGTGACCTTCCGGGCTGTCCTCGCACACGCGCAACCAGTCTCGGATGTCCCAGAACTTCCGGCCCGCGTCCATCCACTTATCGGCGCGCTCATTGGCGGCCCGGATGTCGCGGTCGGCCAAGATGCGGGCGGTGGCGTCGATCGCTGTCGCGATATCGTCGTGCGTGGTCATAGCGTCCCCTATCCGTACGAGCAATTGACGTGCCAACCCGGTCGACCTTCGGGCACCGGGAGTTCGAGCAGGCCCATGAATGCGGCGAGCTGCCCAGCCCATTCCGGCCTCACGGTCAGGTCGCGGAGTCGTTCACAGTCGCCGCCGTCAATGTCTTGCACCGAAGCTTTCACCTGCACGCACCAATAGGTGTCGCCCTCGCAATACCCGTAAGTGACCACTTCGACCGGGACGCTTGCCATGAGCGAATATCGTGCCTTATCGCCCGTCGAATCTTCCCAGCCGAGACGACGAGCGAGCGCCTTATCCCATGCTTCGTAATCGTCCTCATCATCTTCGGCGTCTTGCCACCATTGCGGCGCGGTCGAGTTCCAATGCCCGTCCTCCATGCCGCCGAGGTCGTAGCCGTAGAAAATGTCAACGCTCGGATGCGAGCCCATTCGATTCCCCTCGAATTGTTCGGTTACTAAATCCTATTTCCCGCGTCAACCTCGAAATTCGCCCGTTCAGCAAATTGCCCCTCTCCGCACCGCACGGAGAGGGGCAATTAACCGAACATCACGCGGACCGACGCGCCTTCGCCCATTCGGCGAGTTCATCGGCGGGCATCCGGCATTCGACGTATCGCCCGAACTGCTCCCAGGTCATGCCCAGGAATTCATGCAACGGCTGATAGTCGATGAGTCCGAGTTCGGTTTCGTGCCATTCCTCGGTCAGGTCGAGCATCAACGTTTCAGGGTCGCGCGGGTCGTGATAGGTGACCGCTCCCGCGTCGAATGCCGCCTCAATCTCGTCGGCCTGGTCGTTGTTGTCGTAGTGGTCGCGGATCGCGGCCAATTCGTCGGGGTTCACGCCGTCGCCTCGCCGTCGAGCAACGCCAGCACTTCACTCATGGCGCGCGCGTATCCGTCACGCTTCGGGTTCTTGTACTCGCCCGTGACGGCGTGCTGGGTGGCGCAGATGGTCGCCTCGTCATGCTTCGCCTGGATCGCCGCGCGCAGGTCTTCCATGCGCACCTGACGGGCCGCGATCCGCGCATAGTCGTCGGCAACGGACGCCTTCCACTGCTCATGCGCGTTCGCGATGCGCTCGGCCTCGTCGTTCGCCGCATCCCGTTCCGCCGTCAGCCGTCGCACCTTCTCCCCCAGGTCGGCGACGTTCTCCCACACGGCAGCCCAATCACCGTCGCCGTTGTCGATGATGTCGTGCAGCCCGGTTGCATCCAGTGCGGCAAGGTTCAAGCGGGTCACGGCATCACCGAGAGCCTTGTTGGACTGCTCGATACGATCGAGGATCCGTTCATCGGCCGCCCAGCTGCGCTGCAACGACTCCACCTCGCCCGCGATCCGTTCGAGTTCGGCCAACTGCCCGGGGCGGTCGCTGATCGCGGCTTGCGCTCGGATCTGATCGGCCAATGTCTGCACGGTCACGTCAGGTTCCTTCGGTTCGATGGGATGTCGGTACGGGTGCGGGAACGTCGGCCGCCCGCATCGGCCACACAGCTCAGGCATTCCGGCGCGCCTTCAAACGGTCCACGCGCTGCTCGGTGGTCGGCTCGATCCAGATATGCCAGGCGATTCCGGGCGCCCACCGCTGTAAATGCTGCTCACGGTCCACGCCGCACCAATGGCAGCCGTTCGGGTTCGGGATCGAATCGGGTTCCCTGCTCATGCGTCGCCTCCATCGCTGTACGGGCATTCGGGGGCGTGCCAACTCCACTGGTACGCAGTGAATTCCGCACCGCAGTACGGGCAACGGATCAGGTAGTCGCTCATGCCGCACCGTCCAGGTATTCGAGTTCCCAGGTCGGATGGAACGGCATCGCCCACTTGTCGCCGTCCAGTCGGATGCGCAGACCTCCACCACGGGCAGCGGTGATCGTCCCGAGTCGCGGTTCCTTGTCGCCCGTGTACCGAACCCGCCCACCACGTTTAGCGGGAACCTTGTAGTAGTCGCGCACGTACTGCATGCTCACGCCGCCTCCACTCGTCGCCACACGGTCGCGAACCCGCCATGCGAACGCGCAGGCGACGCGTCCACACCCACCCGCACGATCACCCCATCAGCGCGCAGGCGTTGCAGCAGTGGCCCGAAGCGGCGCGGCTCCTGCATGTCCGGCCAGCCCGCGGTGCGCATGCGGGCGTAAATGTCGGCGTTCGTGAACTGCGTGTCGGCGGGGAGCGCGCGAATCAGCTGCTCGGCGCGTTCCAGGTAACGGAACTCGGGTGGGGCGGTCGCGGTCATGCTGCCGCCTCCAGATCACGAATGGCCTGCTCGACTTCCTCCAGCGCGCCGTGAAAGTCGCTGTGGAGGCAGATGCGGATGATGGCGTGGTAGGCGCGGCTGTGCGGGCCGGGCGTCTCCATGAGCGGTTTCACGACATGCTGGTTCGTCAGTCCCACCAGCTTGCCGCTGCGGCCCTGAATAGCCGCCCTGTCGCCGTCTTCGCTAGCCCACCGCAGATAGACGGCAGCCTTGCGGAGGTCTTCAACGCCGTTCTTCTCGGCGTGACGCCAGCAATATTTCACCGCATTCCCAGCGAGGAACGTCATATGTCGCGTGACCGCGATGCACTCGCATGTGAAGCGGCCAGTCGAATAATGCGCGGGATGGTCCACCGGGTCAGCCATTGATGATGTCCTGTCCATGTTCGAGGGCGTGTTGCACATCTGCCACGGCGCGTTTCCATCCGCACGAAACCTCGTCGGCGTCAGGGTGGACATCGCAGCGAGGATGATCAGCCAAGGCCAGGCGCACGCGATCGACCAACGCCGCTTGCCCTTTGGCGTATGTGACGATGTCCAGCAACAATCCCGGCGGCATCTGGACCTTCTGGAGCCGGTCTATTGCCGCGCGGGCTTCCGATTCCAGCCAATCGAGATTCGGGGCGAGCGGGGAGGTCATGCCGCAGCCTCCATTGCTCGGCCCTGTCGGTAGACGAGGGCGGTTTCAGCCATCGCCACGACGGCATCGAATCGAACACCAGTGAAGTACTCGCAGCCATGGCTGGGCGACCCAAGGGCTCCGAGTATCCACTTTTCGTTGCTTTTGTAGTTATCGTGAAATTTAGAGAGCCAGAGCGCGTCGATGGAAACGTTGAATGGTCCCGCGTTTCCCATGTGCGTCTTTACTCTTTGGTACGGATTAGTGGTACTGCCCACCTTGACAACCCCGGTTGAGAATTCTAGCGCGTATACGTAGCCGAATTTGTTGAGCGCATTTCCGGTACGAAAGTGGCCGAGATCGGGGAGTTGGTCGAGGTCTAGGCTTCTCGTGGTGAAATGGTCGGCATTCATCGCCATCTGTTCCATCTCGGCTTGCAGCCGATTCTTGCGCTGGATCTCATCCCAAGACGACGGCCAATTGGAGCGGTACGCATGCTGGGTGCATCGACCATTTAGATAGTTCTTTTCGCCACATCTGGCTACTGCGCATTTGCGGATTGCCGTCGCAGTCAGCGCCGAGTTTGTAACAGGTGGCCTCATGCCGCTGCCTCCAAGGCTTCTGGTTCGTCTTCGGTTTCGAGGGTGATGGTGATGCGCGCGGGATGGGACGCGAGCCGTACGGAATAGGTCTCGGACAGGACGTATCTCGCGTCGTCCTTGGTCAGCACCCCGAGATCAACCAGTTCGTCGATCACGGCTTTGCCGAATGCGGTGAGTGAGCCAGCGTCGCGGATGCGCCTGTCCGGGGCATGCCAGGTGATCGTCACGTGACAGTGTTCGAGGCGGGGCAGATCGCCGCCACCCTCCAAGCGCACCCACTGCCCGACTTCCTCCCGCGCAGCCCGCACCCGCGTCCAATGCGCGCCACGCTGCTGATTCGACGTCAACGGCGGGCGAAGGATGGGGATGTCGAAGCTGTAGGCGGCGGTCACGAAAGCCTCAGCGGGCGTGCAACATGCGCCTCGTCGACGGAATCGAATCGCTGATCACAGCCGACGCAAATGTTGAAGCCACGCCTTTCGCGCGCCTCGCCCCATTCCGTTCGCCACCGCTGATAGCAGGTGTTGCAGGTGAGCCGTTCGGCGCATCCATGGCAGTAGACCCACCAATCCGCGCGCGTCCGATCACCCTCGTGGCGATCCGATTCGCAGACGATCTCGAACGAGAGGTGCCCGATCGACTCCGCCCGCTCATCTACTTGCACGCTCATATCACGCCTCGATTCCGTCCATTACCTGCCAGTTCGGCTTCACGGCGAGGCCAGTGCACGACGACCCCTCGCGACGCAGGCGGCTGACACAGTTCGCCGACATCCGCATTGCAGGCAGGGCACTGCACGCTTGTTGAGTGCGTCCGCCAATCCCTGGTAGTCATGCCGCCATGTCCTCCACTTCCCGTCGCGTCCAAAGCGGTTCGTCCTCGTCCGGTTTCGGCGGCACCGGAACCTTGTCGCTGTAGATCTCCCCCGCCCAAATCCCCGATGGCCGATGCCCGTCCTGCTCCTCGAACTCCTTGTGCAGCGCTTTGCAGGCGGCGAAAGCGGCTGCGGGGCAACGGTCCTGGCATAGCGTGGTTGCGAGGCTGCGGCGCGTGTCCGGGCTCGGATCAGAGGCAATGTGGTAGTCCCACATGGACGACCCGCGATGCTCCTTCATCTGCCGCCATTTCCGATGCCACTCCGACAGGCACGGCGCACCCTTGAACGGGTTGTCTTTCGGGGGCTTCATGCGCGGTCCACGAGAACGCCGGCCACTGTCAGGGCGTTGGATGCGGGTCTCGACATCGGGGTCTCCAAACGTGAAGGGCGGGCGTCTCGATGGATTACATCACTCAGCATATCGTATGTTGTGATGTAATCCAAGATCATGCGAGACACCCGCCGAAATGTCAGATCAGATAGTGCGCGGCAGACCAGTCGGCCAAACCCGCGGTCGTTCCGTCTCCCCCGCATCCGGGATGTAGGTCACCTGCGACCAGTCCGGGGCCAACGCTTTCTTCTCGTCCTCGGGCAACGCTTCATGCCACTCGTCGTACGGCTCCCACCACGCCATCAGGCAGCATTCCTCAGCTTGTTGTTGTGTCGACGTTCGACAAGCGGCTGATAGTCGTCCATCGCGGACCGAATCTGCACGCTCCCGTGAAGTACGCCGAGGTAGTCGCGCAACACCTGCTCGAACTCGGGACTGTTCTTCGCGGTCCAGTCGAGGCGTTCGGCGAGGTCTTCCAGGGTTTCGTAGCGGTGGGACGAGTAACCGCCGACGCTGCTCACGACGCCCACTCCTTCGCGAGCTGGTCGAGGACGATCGTTTCGTGCGCGGCCAAAATGTCCCCCAACCAGTCGACGGCAATCCGGTTGTCGGTAGCGAACAGTCCGCGGGCTTGCGTGATGTCCATGCCGAGCAGTTCGGCCGCGACGTCTTCGATGTCACGGAGTTCACCGGTACGCATGTTCGTGACTTCGGAGCCGTCCACGTGTTTGCGGCTGTCGCGCACCAACGTCCAGTCACTGCCGGACAGTCGGACGGCGTGACCGGCAACGCATTTCGCCCACGTGCCCTGGTCATGCTCGTCGGGGTGGGTGAGCAGGTGTTCGTAGACGGTGCGGATGTGCGGATAGTTGTAGTCCATGTCAGTGACTCCATTCGGCGTCGAGATTGATGCGGGGCGCGGCGTCGTTCCAGTAGTTGATGCGACGTGACACCTCGGCCGCTCGCTCCTCGTCGAGGGATTCAATGCGGAGCAGCAGCGCATACAGTCGGTCGCCCACGTCGCGGCTGTCGGCCTGGTCGGCGAAGTCGCGGAGTGCGGACGTGAGCACCTGCCAACGGTCGCTGTCGTGCTTGAGAGGCGCGAGCAGAAAGTCGGTAGAGCTGCGAAGTTGAGCGGCGAGGCCCTGCGCTACACCGATGGCGACTTGTGTGCCGAGATCGTCGGTCATCGGTTCCCTTTCGATGCGGGGTGTCGTGCGATTGCTGCGGCCCGTTTGCGGTCGGCGTGCTGGGCGGTTACGCCCTTGCGTCGGTACGGGTTGCCGTGGATGTTGATGCACGCCCAGCCTGCTTCGGACTGACATTTCGGGCACGGCACATCCCAGGCGTGGATGGTCATCGCGTCCGCGCCTTCACCAGTTCGAACAGCTCCAACAGTTCGGCATTCGAGATCCGCAACGCCTGATACTCGCTGCCATCGAAGAAGCGGAGTTCGACGGCGGGGCGAAAGCTGCCCTTGATGTCGACGCGGATGTCGGTTTCGATCCATTCAGCGGATGAATCAGGGAAGTCGTGGAGTACTTCGCCGCGGAGTTTGATGTCGTCGATCTGCATTTCGTTCTCCTGGTCGTTGTTTGGTAGGGGCGGCGCCCGAGAGATGTGGGGGTCGATCTCGGGCGCCGCACTCCTCCTGCGTCTCGGCCAGCCAGCGCGTACACGGTGAGGCTGCGGCCAGAGACGGCAGGTCTAGGGGGTTTCCGTGCGGCAGTGCTCGCAACTCGGTTCATCCGAGCCGATGACGTGCCGACACCAAGCGCAGTAGAGGCCGTTCACGGCAGAACCTCGATGAAGCCGTCGGGATGGTCGGCATTCAATTCGGCCAGAGTCTCAGCGATCGTCCCTCCAGCCATCCGCTTCAGCGCCCGGCTGGAATCGACGCGCTCCCACACCTCGCTACCGTCCACGGCGGCGGCAAACCGGACGCCCATCGGCACCTTCTCCGCCTTCGCCCAGGTGCGCGGTTTGGGATCTTCCGCACCATCGGCTTGGAAGGCTGAGGTTTCGACGTCGGGCAGGACTTCGACAAAGCCGTAGTCACTGCCCCAAACGCGATTGATGTCCTCGTGCATGACCGGCCGAGACTTCGCAGGATCGGCACTGAACTGGAAGAACTCCCCGCAAGGAAGCTTGTGCCAGGAGGGCGAGGGGTCGAATCCGGCAGAACGGAAGATGACATCGGCGGGAACCTCGCGGGCGTCCTGCCATGTGCGCGGCTCGCTCACCTCGGCAACCTCGGCCTCAACGGTCGGGGCAACAGGCCGAACGGTCATGCGCGTCGTGACGCGAACCTCAACGACCCGCGTATGCTGCTCGAACAGTTCCCCCGCGCCGTACCCGATTTCATCGGCGAGCGCGACCCGGTTGGCTTCGGCGTCTTCGGGATTCGACCACAGGTAGGCGTAGGCGTCGTTCGGGAGGCGCTTGTAATCGCACTTGCCTGTGTCGCGGTTCGGTCGACTGCTGGCGAGCACACCATCGGGCTGTTCGATGCCGTAGCGGACATCCTCGGTCTCAAACTCGGTCACTGCCCGGTCTCCATTCCGTACGTGTCGAGTGCGTCGGCGAGCTGTTGCGCGCGGGGATTCAACTCCCACGCCAGGTCTCGGTTGATCTCACGGACGCGGGCAATCAACCGTTGCTCGGCCGACTGCCGCTGATGGTCGGTCACGGTCAGGCGCGAGATGGCGGCGCGGATCGGGGTCGGGAGTTGCATGGCGGTCAGTCCTCGCCCTCGTCGACGACCTCGTACACGATGTCTTCGGCAAAGTCGATCAACGCGCCTTCGGGCGAGACGCCTTCGACAACCATCTGCGTGTCGAATTCCATCGCGTCACGCTTGGTGACCACATGCGCTGGATAGTCGGCAAGGCGCGGGGTGTAGTCGACGGTTAGCCGGATTCGGGTCACTTCTGCTCCTGGAGTTTGGTTTTGGCGGTTTGCAGCCGCTCGATCAAGTCGTCCACCTGATCGCCTGCAAGGTCTGTACGAATGCCGTGAATGCTGTTGCCGTCCAATGCGTTCTTCAGCACGACATGCCGGTCTTCAACGCCGACATCGACGGTGTAGCCTGCGTGGTCCCGGATCGGGGCGTCACCGATGTAGACGCCCCGATCGTCGAGCGGACGCGAAGTCACGCAGCCGCCTGAACTGGCAGCGCGTACATGAGGCACCAATAGTTGACGGTCAGGTCGATAGCGCCCTTGAAGTCGCTGGCCGCCTCCACGATGCGCGCCAACGCGGCCGGCGCGTGCTGCCACGAGTACGCCTCTTCGCGCAGGTAGCTGCCGACTCGGTAGCCCTCTTCGGTGCGGTCGTCGGTCGGCTCATCCCAATCGACGAACACCGCAGCGGGCAGGGATTCATCAACGAAGCACGGGACGTCGCGGAAGTCGCGGCCATCCCAGTCGATGTCGACGGAGATGCGGTAATGGTCCTCGGGCAGGCGAAGGAGCTGGCGAATGTCGGCTTCGGTGAAGGTGCGCATTGGTTCTCCTTAGGCGGCGAGGTCGGTGGCGAGCAGTGAGGCGCGGATGGTGACGGCGATTTCGTCGCAGGTGATCCAGGCGGTGCCGTCGCCGTCTTCGCGGGCGTGTTCGAGGCAGTAGATGTAGCCTTCGCGTTCGATTCCGCGGCCGTACTGGGTCGATACCTCCATGAGGACGGTTGCGGGTTGGTCGCAGCAGTCGCAGCGGTCGGTGAAGAGCCGGTCGGAGCCGATGCGGCCGACGATTCGTGCGTCGTCGGTTCCGAGGAGGGTCAGAACTTCGGCAGTGATGTTCACGCGATGTCCTCCAGTCGCACTCGGACGTTGATGACGCCTTTGTCCCAGCCGCAGACGCCGCAGCCTTGGCCGCCGCATTCGCGGTGGATGGTTTCGATCCACTCGTACTTGTTGCTCACGTGTCCTCCAGGGGTTGGGTTTCCGGTGCCAGCCGGATTGCATTACACGCTACACTAGTTGATGTGATGCAAACAACGTTGTCACCGATTCGAGACTGACGATCGGTCGCCTACAGCACATCACACTCTATTGCTGGCGATGTAAACAAAGTGTACGGTGCATCCATGCCCGATCGAAGGCTCAGCATCTCCCAAACCCCCTTCACCGCCACCTACGTCGAGGAGCTGGCAGATCAAACCGGCATGAGCAAGTCCGATGTCTACAACCAGGCGTTGAAGGTGCTCGCCATGCTGCTCAACGCACAACGGCACGGCGTCGAGTTCGTACAGAGGGACGTCAAATCCGGTCGCACACTGCACGATCCCGCGCTGCCGATACTGCTCGGCGACATCCTCACGGCGCTCGCCGATCGCGAGGCCGACTCGCCGGATTCGATCATGTCGGACTGACTTGCATCATGATGTAATCTAGGTGTACAGTCGAAGACATCAGCCGCTACCGAAGGAGCCCCCGATGACCGCGAATTACTCACTCGCTCCCGTAGCCTTCGATCGCCGCGGAAACGTCCTGCGCTGCGACGTCACTGACAACTACGACACCTACGGCTGGGTCATCGCAGTCACCGCGGGCGAAGCCGTCCGCTTCCTGCGCGGCACAGGCCCCGGTCCCGCTACTCGCAGCTGCGGGGACAACCACAAGTCGGGCCGCGCGTATCGCACCGTCGCCCACCGCTACGACGGCGAGGGCTACCGAAGGGTCCGCCCGATGTTCTGGACCCTGTCCACGAACGGCGTGGTGCACGAGGTTTGGAGCGTCACCCGCAAGATGCCGGTTTTCCAGCACGGCACCAGCGTGAACCGACCGGACTGGGCCGATCTTCGCCGCGCCGAACTCGACGCCCGCCGCGCCTCAACACCCCCGAAAGAGCAGCCCGTGACCACCATCGGCGTCGTATTCACACCCCTGAGCACCGAGACGACCTTCCCCGCGCGCTACTACGGCACGCCCTTGGGGATTAACACGGTCACGTGGTACCAAGCGGTCGATCGGGACTCCAACGCCGACATCACCGGCTGGACCGTTTCCCGCAATCACGTGACCGACGACTTCGTGATCAACGGGCCGCGCGGGCTGATTCACTCGGTCGCTTCTCTCGCCGCTGCGGCTGAATTCATCTCGCAATCGATCGGCTCGCAGGCCAACTCCTGACCTGCTGACAGTTCAGCCCAACCACCCCCATTCGAGGAGCCTCCGATGATCCGCAGCACCTACCGCGCCCACACCGCCACCCGCAAGGCTGCGGCGAAGGCCCTGCGACGCCGCATCGAACACGTCCTGGTCGCTGCCACCATCCGCTTCCTCGCCACCGGAACCCTCGTCACCATCACCACCGCGCTCGGCAAACTCACCGACGACGAAGACCTGCTGCGCCGCTACGCCTCCCACGCCGGCAGGAAGGTCAAGGCCGCGTACGTCGCGCTCACCGGTGTTGCGCCCGTGCAGGTGTGGACCGCGCGCAACGGGCACCCCTACCTCGCCTGCGCCTACAACCCCGCCGATCCCGCCCTCACCGTCGGATTCGGCGCGTACAAGCGCACGGCGCACCTCGTCGGCGCTTAATCACTCCGACCACGAAAGGCGAATGGCAATGCAGGATCACGAGCGCAACCACGCCGCATGCCGCGAATGTCACGGCACCTACATGTTCCCCTCTGCGATGAATCCGCGCCTGTGTGCGCTCTGTGAAGGTGCGTACGAGCTACAGCACGAGTGGGGCCGACTCGACTAGTTCGCGAGTGGCTGGCGCCCTGTTCAACGGCGCACAGAGGGGACAACGGCGTCCCCGCGAGCGACAGCCACCACCCAACCTCCCGATCCCGCAGAGAGGTTCACCATGACCACGTTCACTCCCCCGAAGGCGCTCGCCGAGCTGGTCGATGCCGCTCTCTCGCATGGCCGGTCGTTCATCGTGCAGCACGGCGTCGACAGCGGCGACAGCCCGTTCGTGTCGATCGCTGTGAAGTGGCTGCCCGAAGGCTGCGGTGTGCCAACGGAGATCCGCATGACGTGGCACACGCGCGCGACGGGCACCTATCGCCTGTTCTCGGGGATCGCGTGCGGCATCTACCGGGATTGGCATGACGTGACCGTGAAGCGTGCGATGGAATTGGTGACCGGTGCCGACTGCTTCCACCTGCCGCGGGCGGCTTGATCGGCAGCATCCCGCCGAAACCCGTCCGGATCCCCCGCATTCCTGTCCCCTGCCGCATGTTACGGCTGGATTCCACCCTTTGAGGAGAGACCGTGAAACACCCCAATGGACATCGACAGTGCGATTACGAGACGGAGGGGCGTGTCGCGGGGTTCCTTGGCCCGCATGATGTCGGCCGCACCATCGTTTGCGACTATGGCGACGAATCGGGGTTTCTCATGATCCTGGGCATCACGCACAAGCGCGGGTTCGTCGTGGTCTACACGTCGCGCAGTCCAATCACGTATGCCATGGACGATATCGTGCACTTGGCCGAGGAGAACGCAGCATGACCGATACCCCGGGCCTCGAATGGCTCACCATGGGCGCGGAAGTGGCGCACGCGTTCCGGCATCACGGCACGGGCCGTATCAAAACCGCCGTCGTCGACAAGATCGGCAAGCGTGACGTTGTGGTCACGGTTGGCGGGCGTGTCGAGAAGTTCAATATTGGGCGTACGTGTGAGCGTGATGGCGTTCGTTGGCTGGAACGATCCGAGGGCACCTGGAACGGTTGGACCGAGCTGGGACCGCTGGATTCACCTTGGGCCGCTGAGATGTTTCAGGCACAACGCGTGGAGAACGCCGCCTACCTAGTGCAGAAAGCGTCAGATGGGTTCGCGTCGAAGCGTGATGTCGAGTCGGCGCGGGCGTTGCGGTCCGCGGTCGATGTCTTCCTGAAGTTGGCCGAGCCCGAGGGGGAAGCGTCATGAAGGGCATCTACCTCGTCGATGACTACCTGGTCACCGATACTGGCGTGTGCAACTGCGCCTACCCGGATTGCGGCGGCTATTGCATGCATGAGCCGCATTGCGGTCTGGAGCCCGTCGGGGAAGTCGGTTTCGACGTCAACCTGACAACTCTTTGGGACTTCACCGAGGGCTTGCCGTGACCACGCCCGACCCTGAACGCCCGGACCTGTCTGCTTGGCGTCGCCGGCATGACCAACGCCGCTCGAATGCTGCACAGCCGATCCCGTCGGGCACGGAATACAAGCGGAAGCCGAAACATGAGCGAGAGCAGGAGAAGCGGGATGGATAGCCAGACGTTGTTGGTCGAGGCAATCAAGAAGACGCTGCCGGACATGCCGGTCGCACACGTGGAGACGTGGGCGCGGGACATTGCGGGCATCATCGACGGGCAGGGCCTGGCGCTGGTGAAGTTGCCTGCGGCAGTGACAGACGATTTCGGCGACCCCAGGTGGCCAGTGAGCGAGGTCGACAAGTTCGCGGCGGTGAAGTTGGATGAGCACGGCCGGATCGCGTCGTTGGGAGTTGGCAATCCGGCGAGTCCGAAGCTTGCGTTGCGTCAGGCTGCGGCAATGATCGCGGCGGCCCGACATGTGAAGTCCGCGGATTGATCACCCAACGACAGTGCCCCGAACCGTGCGATGGTTCGGGGCACTCTCGCGTTGGGGGGTAATCGTCGCCGATCGCTCATTGACGCACTGAGAATAGCCGCCCTTGTCACCCGCTGATGTCAGGATGGTCGTATGCGTCAGCATTACGTGGTCGGTGACACCCGCGTCAACGATCCCCGCACGCTCGTCTTTCGAGGCGAGGGCAACTGGGTCGAGCCGCGGCCTGTGCGCTGCCCCGTCGGCCATGTTCTGGCGAATCGTCAGGTGACAGCGGGTTGGGTGCCGTGTAAGGCGCCTGGTCGCACGGGGCATCGCACGCATCAGTGTGATTGCGGCGAGGTGGTGTACACGCCGGACACGGATGAGTACTGCCATTGCGAGAAGTCACGGCCCGTATCGATCGCGATCGAATGACGCATCATCCGGTTTCCTCGAATTTGCTGCGGTCGCGCCCAGGATTCGCCAAAGTGGATGCAGGACGACCGGATGAGGGTGGCGTGATGCTCGAATACAACCCTGGCGACAATCCACGACAGCAGGCATGGACAAGTTTCGTGTCCCTGGCTGAGCACACGTCGTACATCGTGAATTCTCGACTACGCCGCCAATGCCAGTTGACGCACGTCGAATTTCGGATCTTGGATGAGCTAGCGGACCAGCCGGACCAGCGTTTGAGTCTGTCGACGTTGGCGTTCGCGGTCGACTCGTCGATATCGCGTTTGGCGGGCCGCCTGATGGTGATGGAGCGGCGCGGGCTGATCGAGCGCGTGTCGCGTACGCCGGGGTCTCGTCTGAAGAATGTGGTGTTGACGGATGTGGGCGCCGAAGTCTATGAGGCTGCGGCACCGGTGTATGACGGGATTGCTCGTTCGCTGGTTTTGGATGGGTTGGCTGATGATGAGGTGGCGCAGTGGTTACTGTTGACGCGCCGCATGTTGGCTCGGGTGGTGGCGCGTGACGGGTTGACGGCGGCTGGCACGTTGACGGAGCGTCGTAGGATCGTCGGGTGAGTGAACCGAAGCTGTGTGTCCTGTGCGGTGAACGGCCCATACGCGCACCGGACAAGATGATGTGTGTTGAATGCTTCGCGCGGGTTGATGGGAACTATCAGCGGGCAAAGCAATCCCCGGTAGACGTCGAATAGCTGGCTCAAGCCACTACAATACGGGGATGAGCGCACGCGAACAGCCAGCGAGCAGACGAGTGGCGGACGTCCTTCGCGGCGACATCACCGCTGGCGTTCTCGCTCCTGGCGATCAGTTGCCGTCTGAGCGTGTCCTCGCTGAAACGCATAGTGTCGCCCGGAATACGGCGCGTGAAGCTGTGCGCATCCTCACCGATGAGGGGTTGGTGACCGCGGTGCACGGCAAGGGCGTGTATGTGCGAAAGCCGAGCGTGCATGATCGGTTGCATCGGATGGTGGATCGGCTGACCGAGGAGCAGGCCGAGACGGTGCGCGCGTTCGCAGTGCGGTTGGCCGAGCCCGAATAGTCAAACCTGGAGCGTGATCGGGAATTGCGGGCGCGGCTTCCAGGGTGCGTCGCAATGCCTGCATCGCTGCTCGAACCAGCCGCCCTCTGGATCTTGGGCGTAGCCGACGGAGCGGTAGGTGTGCATGATGGAATGCCATTTATGCCAGCCGACCAGGCAACGCAATCTCACGCAGCTCCGTCGAGGTCGACACCGAACTCCGCGGCCACGTCTTCGAGAGCGTGTCGCGCGCGGTTGTCGCGGTCCATGCGTGCGTGGAGTTGCGCGATCTCTTCGGCGGCTTCCTCGTATGCGCGGCGAAACTCAGGATCTTCGAGATCCTTCGCGAGGTCGTCCCAGAACAGGCTCACATCGACCTCAATTCCCGCGCCACCCCGTACTCCCGAATGAGATGCCCTTCGATCTTCGCAGCAAGTTCTGCCGCCTGCTCGCTGAAGTCGCACGCGATCCCGGATGGCGCTCCGGTGTAAAAATCTGCGCTCAGGCTGAGATCCATGGCCTGTACGTAGGCTGTGCCGTCGATCTCGACGGAAATGCGTATCGTGCTCACCTCACACCTCCTCTGGCAGTTCTTCGCCCCGACTGTTCATGTCCGCGATCGTGTCTTGCACCAGCTGGTGTATCCCTTGCAGCGCATCGAAATACCCTGGCGCGAGGTAGGACAGTGACGGGAAGGCGGGGCAGATGCCGACGTGTTCGCCGTCCTCCTCCGACCAGGTGACCAACACCGTGTAGTAGCGGGGCTCGGGGTCGGCGGCGTAGATGGCTTCGAGGGCTTGCACGGTCGGGCACGGGTACGGCACAGGGTCGTAGTCGTATGCGTAGTCGTAGTGGCGGCACGTGTCGCAGTAGCCGCCCTTGTTGCGATGCTCGTCCAGCACCTTCCGCATCGCCGTGAAAATGCTGCCCATGCCCGCAGGGTCGAAGCGTGCGATGTGTTCGGCGTTCGCTTCGTTGCTGATTGCGAACGCGGGCGCGCCGACCGTTTCGTCTGCGACCACGATGAACTCGCGGCCATGCTCGTTCTCCCATGGTTCGGGTCGCCAAACGTGGGGTGAGGCAGCCCGAGCGATGGCCTCATCCCGGTCGAGCCCTGCTTGCAACTTGCTCTGCCTCACGCCTCGTCCTCGTCTTCCGCGATCTCGACCGGCCCGTCAGCGAGCAGTTCTTCACTGCTCACCCATATTTCACGCACCCAACCGTCGCCGCGGCGGGTGACGATCTCGCCCCAACCGTCGTGTGCGCGCACGCCATCGGGTGTTGCTTCCGCCTGCTCGACGGACTCGATGCGGGTCACGCCGCAACCTGCCCTTCGTCCTCGGCCGCCCAGTCGACCATGACGCGCCCTCGCTCCCCCACGACCCTCTGCATGATCCGCACACGCCCTGGACGATTCAGCTGCCCCATGAACTCGACCGCATCGGACAGGTCATCGAACGATTCGATTTCGTCGGACTCGTTCGGGTATTGCGGGTTTCGGACTTGGACACCGTAGGAGACTCGGCCCATTTCTCCCGCCCGCTGCCGCTGCCATTCGACCTGCCGACGAGCGCGGCGTCCCTCGTCCCAGAGATCGAGTTCGAAGTCCGCGACAACGCCTGCGGGGCCGTCGACACATTGCACGGAGCAGTCCTCTTCGGACAGCGCAGCGTATCGGCGCAAGGCTTCTTCGAGGCTGTCGCAGCGTTCGGCCGAAACTGATCCGTGGTACCAAACCCACACGAGGTACACGCCTTCGGGTCCGACGGATGTGCTGCCATCGGTGCGGATGTCGTAGCTCATGCTGCCTCCTCGGTCATTGCAAGCAGTTGTTCCCATTCGCCCGGGAGCAGCCCCGACATGCGCGCACGCACCGCAACGGTCAGCACGGATGTGCCACCGTGGGGCGGCATCTCGACCTCGCAGCTGCGCCACAGTCGACCGTCGAGGCGCAGGTTCAACACAGCCCATTCGGGCGGGTTCGCGATCGGGAATCGGAGCGTGTCGAAGGTGCCGTTGTTGTCGTGCTCGCTGAACCGGGCAGGCAGTGGCCGCGAGTAGACGACCGCGCCTGTTGCAGGGTCAACGACTTCGGCATCGAATACGACGTCGAGGTGCGTGACCGTGCGTTTGGTGACGCTGCTCATGCCGCCCGCTCCGCCCGCACGCGCATCTTGCCGAACCCGTAGCGTCCGTCTTCGCTCGACTTGCTGAGCCCGTAGACGTGGATATCCGCTTCGTCAGCCATGCCCTCACACGCGACGATGATGCCGCGCAGGTCGCCGAGTGTCATGCCGATGGCTTTGACGTCGAAATACTTGGTGCTGACACGGGTTTCGTACGATTCGGTCTTCGCGATCATGCCCGCGCCCCCAGTTCAACAGCGATGTATGCCCCGAGCCGTTTCAAGCCTTCGATGTGGTCGTCGTAGTCGCCGTACTGCCAGCGGTTGTCTTCGCTTCTCCACGCCTTGTGGATGAGTTCGTAGATGGCGTCAGCTTCGGGGCTGAGGCTTTCCTGGTCTTCGTTTTCGTATTTCGCGATCAGATCAGCGGTGTTCACGCGCGCCCCTTCGGTTCGGCCACATGGATTTCCACAACGGGAATACGGAATCCGGACATGAGTCCGCGAGTCGACCGCGAGAGTTGCTGTTCCTCGCTCGCGAGCACCAGGTGGTAGCCGTCATCCCGCCGAACCACACCGAGGTCGAATTCGTTGTCAACGAGAGCGTTTCCGTCGAGCCACACGCTCATATCGCTGTCGACTTGGACAACGTGGGTGCTGATGGAACCCGACTCGCCTGGCAGGAGATCACCGATGCGGAGTTGGACGTGTTTGCGGTCGATCTTGGCTGGCTCGGTCACGGCTTCTCCTGGTTGAGGATTCGGTCGACGTACTCTCGGCTTTCGGCGACCTGTTCGGGTGTGAGCTTCACGCGGGTGACGTGCATGGTGCCGTGGGTCAATGCGGAGCCGCGTTCGAGCCGAACCTCACCGATCGCGAAAATGTCTGGGTCATGCCCGCAGTTGACGAGTTCGGCTTCCCAATTCACCATCGAACCGACCGCGGCCTCGTAATCCGCGAACACGGTGGCATCGGTATCCCACGGGCCACTCAGCCACGTTTCCTCGTCGGGCTCACGTTTGGAGAAGACAACGTAGGCATCGGGTTCGGCGCGCAGGAGGTCGCCGAGTGCGCGCACGAGACGCCCGGCATGCAACCGGTAGGTGTCGCGCATTCCGTCGGCGATGTTGTCCCAGGTCCAGCCGAACACTGCCCGCTCGCCAGCGTGGTTGCTTTCCCATTCGGCGATAGCGAGCCGTTCGATAGCCTCGCGTCGTATCTCCTCGGCGTTCATGCCGCCTCGTCTTTCGTTTCGGGCCATTCGCCGGTCTCGACCCAGTAGTCGAGTGCCTTGTTCGCTGCGGCTTTCGCGGCCGGGTCGGTGCTGTTCATGTCCCGAATCCACTGCTTCCACACTTCACGTTCACGATCGAAGTCGGTCATGCGCGGATCACCCGCAACACTTCGACCGCCTTCTCGTGATCGCCGTACGTCGCGAACAGTGCCTCATGGCATGCGATCCAGCCAGCGCCAGTTTCCTCGCGCAGGCGTTTGACGTCGGCGAGGGAAAACGGTTGTTCGGCCGTCATGCTGCCTGCTCATCGCCCTGATAGACGCGCGCCAGCGACACGTGCCGTTCGGCCGCTATCGCCGCCTCGGCCTGCGAATCGAATGTGGTGTCGTCGAAGTAGAAGCCGAGCACCGTGTTCTTGTCGCGGTAGAGGATCGTCCATTTGCGCGTGTATCGGTTGAAGCAAAGTCGCGCCCAGATCCGACGGTCGGTCATGCGGCCTGCTCCCGCGCCAACGGATTCCAGCGAGCAACCACCAACGTCATGCCTTTTATTGCGCCGTCGTCCTCGCGCACTTCGACATCTTCACGACGCACAACACCCGGCCAGAACTTGTCTTCGGCTGCACGAATGAACCCGTCGACCACCTTGCGCTCAACCCATTCGCGCTCAACCTCGTACGTGCTTTCGCCAGGCAACCCGCATGGGGCTTGGAAGTGCAGACCGCGCAACCAGGTTTCGTCTTCGCGGGTGAGTCGCGGCGCGAACGATTCGAGGGTGCGGCCGACCATCAATGCCCGATCACGCATGACCGCCACGACATCCCACCAGTCAGGCGCGTGGAAGTGTGGGTTGTAGACGGTGTGCACGATGTCGCGGTCGGTAAGCCTGAGCCCCCACACCTGTCGGAGCGTGTAGAGGACCGTGAAGCGTTGAAGGTCGCGGCTGCGAGCGTAGTTGAGCGCGGCGTTGTACTGGTTAGTGAGGATCAGGTGGCGTACCGGTTCCGCGATCACTGCCCCTTCTCCTTCCCTTTCGCCACCCATCCCGCCAACCACGCGAGGTGTGCGTCTGCGAGTGCTTCGGGCTGGATCGCGGTCGTGCGCTGGTATTGCGACCAGGCCGCTTCGGCGCGGTAGTGATCGCGGATGTCGAAGGAGTCGGCCATCAGTAGCCCCGATCTCGTTCGAGCACGCGCTGAGCTTCTTGCACGTGGTCGAGGATCAGCGTGACGATCTTGCCCTTGAGTTCAGGATCGCTGCTGACAGGCGGGAATTGGGCGATCAAACCCGCGATCTCGGAACGAACCTGCTGGTAGCGCTCGGATTCTTTGAGCACATCTTCGATGAGCGTGTCGGTCAGTCGACGCACGCCTTCACGGAACGCGTCTTGCAGCGGCGTGGTTTTGTCGCCGCCGTAGCCGCGCGAGTTCGGGGCGTTGAGGTAGGCGATAGCGTCGGTGATGATGGTGTTGCGTGCGTCCTCGGTGAGGGTTTCGAGGATCGCTTTGCCGAGTGCCTGATTAAGGTCTTCGGGCGGGATCGTGATGTTCATGCGCCATGCTCCTGGAAGTAGTCGTTGACGATGCCGCGAAGGAATTGGACGTCGCGAGGTTTGCGAGTGCCGAGAGTCCACGCCCCTGGTGCGCCTTCGAGCCGTGCCCGGATCGTGTCGGTAGCCAACTCGACCTGCCACGGCATCGCGGTCGGATAGCGGTCGGTGATCCACGCGGACACTTCCGCATCGCCCATCATCGGCACGCCCCGAATTCGCATGTGGTGACGAACGCGAGCCCAGCGCCGACCAGTTGCAGATCGAGCAGGATCAGCAACCCGACGCCGAGCGCCCGCAACGGGATTCGCCATTCATCGCGCACATGATGCGAGGCAATCCATGCGCCGATACCCAGGATCAGGTGAGCGGCTATCGGAAAGATGACGGGCCAGTTCATCACGGCTCAGTTCTCCCCGAGGTCGAGGTCGATTTGCTGCACCACCGAACCTGGAGGCACATGCAACTCGGTGAATCGCGGTGAGTTGCTGAAGCATTCGGCCACCCACGACGCTGACAGCTCGCAGCCCTCGTAGATCACGGCGTAGGGCTTGTCGGTGTCCTCGTAGAGCAAGACCTCGGTAGCGTTCAGGTTGACGAGACGTGACGCGCCGCCCTCGCGGTAGTAGAAGACATAGTTGCCTGTCCCGACGCTGCTGCCTGTTCCCCACACATAGTTGGAGGTTTGGCCCGTACTGTCGCGAAGGGCTACGAGTTCGACCTGTGCGTAATGGTCTTCGTGGTCGAACGAGAGGTTCGCTATGCCCATTCCTCCGAAGAATATGGCGACGAACGCAATCGCACTAAAGAAGCTGACAACGGTCTCGCCGAGGACGAATCCGGCACCGTCGAAACTACGCCACTCGTCGCATTCATGCCAATTCAGATAGGTCAACCAAGCGAACATGAGAATGCTCACTGCGGCAGCGCTGATGATGACGAGCATCGGGGTTTTCTCCATCTGTGGAGTTTCGGAATCTCTGTAATGCAATTATCGCAACCCGGTCAACCTCGAAATTCAATCCCGATACCGATGCCCACCCACACCGAGGTGGTCCATCACCTTGTCGTGCCAGTCGCCATCCGAGGCATAACCAGCGGCTTCGACAGCGGTCACGGCATTGCCGATCGCCGTCAACTGGGCATCGGTTCGCACATGAGCGGCATGTTCGCGTACAGCCTTCTCATTGGCTGCCCGCGCCCACTTGAGCGGTTCATCCAGCCAATCCAGATATTCGCTGTCGTCGCCCCTGTCAAGCTCGATACGAGTCTCTTTATCCCCATACTCGATCACCATCCACAATTCCATGAGCGCAGGACAAGCGGCGCAGCATTGTGAACGCTTGACCTCCTCGGACACCTCCACACGCACATGCTTGTTGAGGCCCAAACGCATACGGATTTCGTACGCTAATTCGCCTACCGCTTCGGCTCGTGGATCGTCCCGATTGTCTGCGTACGCGATCCACTCGCCAATTGTCGACACCTTCATGAAGCAATCGTCCCCGGAATGTCAACCTCCGAAATTCCCTCCGCAATCCGCTCCTCAACCCAATGCAGCGACACCGGCGACAACCCGTGCGCATCCACACCCACATGCAACTGCCGGCCACGCTGCCGATGCGGTGAATGCGTGTGCCCGTGCAGCAACCAGCGGCCAGTGTCCAGGAAACGCCATTCGGGATAGCGGATCGTCGCCGTGTGATCGCCACCCTCGCCCCCGTATGGGAAATGGCTGAGCAGCACACGATGCCCGCCGATCTTGCGTGTAGCCGACTGCTGGACTGTCGCAAACACTTTCAGATACTCGGGCAGCATTTTGTACGCTTGAGAGTGCAGCGGATGCACCGCGTCATGATTGCCTGCGATCAGATGCTTCACGCCAGGACGGGCAGCGATCCACGCCAACCCGCGCGCTTCGTCACCGCGGCGGCCCGTCAGATCACCGAGCAGCCAGACTTGATCGACCGGGCGCACGAGACGATCCCAGTTCGCGGCCAGCGTGGCATCGTGGGCGTCGATGTCATCGCCGAAACCGCGCAGGCCAGCGACCATGCGATGTCCGACGTGCAGGTCCGAAGTCAGCCAGATGGCCGTCACAACTCCTCCGATCCGCGCGCCACATGCCGTGATGCGCATAGTTGAATAGCGATGTAGGTCACGCGGCGATCGAACCCGCAGCAACCCCGAGCAAGTAACGGAACGCTGCCACTGCCTGCGTTGGAACCACTCCGTTGCCAACACATTTCAGTTGCTCGGCACGCTTCAACCCGATCGCGGGATTCGTCACCCAACCCGCCGGCCAAAACATCATCCATTCGCCGAATGCGGGCGAAAGACGCTGATTCCCGTTCTTGTTCGCTTCGGTCGGTGAAGGCGCGGGACGAGACAGCAACTCCTGGCGGCGAATGGCAGGCGCGTAATCACCCCAACTGCCGTCCAACTCCGCCACGTCACGGCACAGATTCGCCGTGTTGAACGTCGCGCCAGGAACACCTTTGAAGTCACGCGCTTGCGGCGTAGACAACAACGAGCCCGCCGCAACAGCTTCAACAAGACCCGGCAACAGCAGCTCCCCCGAGCGGGCACCGGACCTGGTCCGGTGCCCGCCTGTCACATCGGCAACCTGAGGCGTCGGCAGCAGTTTCGCTACGCCGCCCCCAACCGCTCCACCACCCCCGGTAGGCACGTCAGATCCCGCCGCTGATTCTGCCCCTTCCAATCCCGCGCGGTCGGAGTCGGCAGCGTAGGCGAGGACGAAGACCCGTGCACGCTGATGGCAGGCGCCGACGTCGGAAGCTCGTACAAGCACCCAGCACGCATCGAACCCGATGCCGGAAAGGTCTCCGAGTACAGCTCCGAGCGCCCGAAGAGATCGGTCTCCCCCTGCTCCCACACTCCCGCTTCCGGATTCCACCTCGCGTACGGCTCCGACATCACCCCTCCTTGCTTGCGCGGACAGCAGCCCACGAACGTTTTCGATCAACACGAACCGCGGACGCAGCACGCGAATGGCTTCGAACATGTGCGACCACAGACCCGACCGGGTTCCTTCAGCCATCCCGCGACGTTGGCCGGCGAGGGAGAGATCCTGGCAAGGGAAGCCGCCTGTGAGCACATCGACGGGTTCGACAGTCGCCCAGTCGATCCGGGACACGTCGCCCAAGTTCGGAACCTCAGGCCAGTGATGTGCGAGCACTTTGCAGGCTGCGGGTTCGATCTCCGAATGCCAGGCCATCGTGGAGCCAGGGAAGAGTTCGAGGGCGGCCAGGTCGAGTCCGCCGGCGCCAGAGAAAAGCGACCCGATCCTCATGCCCGCACCCGATCAGCCCACGTCGGCGCCTCATCCGCGGCACCCGACCAGCACGGGTAAGCCCGACCAGCATCCTTGAACACCAAGGCGCCGTTGCCATCACGGAACGTCGCAGGATCGACACACTTGCCGTAGCGGCGATGCCGGTCGAACAGAGACGCAAACGTGAATGATGATATGATGTAACTATGAGTCACACATACACTGCCCGCTCGTGTGTCACTTGCGAATCGCTCTTCATTCCGACCGAATACCGGCAGAAATACTGCAATCCGGGATGTCACAAGCGAGGCCCACGGGTGGCTGTCGAAAGGTCCTGCGTGGAGTGTGGTCACGCCTACGCGCCGCGATCGAATACCCAGAAGTGGTGCTCCGTCGCGTGCAGTGGAGCGCGGCGACGCAGAGCAAAGCGCGCCTGCGAGAATCCCGACTGCGACCGCACAAGCACCACGAGCGGTAGGTACTGCTCCACTTGCGCTTCGCGCCTCTACCGCTGGGGAGGCTTCGAGAGGCCCTGGCGCGAGGTCACTCCCGTCCTGTCGCCGGACGGCTACCCGCGAATTTGGGTCGGGAAGGACAGCCCGCACGCCAACGCTCAGGGGTACGCCTACTGCCACCGCCTCGCGATGGCCGAGCACCTCGGGCGACCGCTTCGTCCCGAAGAGACGGTTCACCACGTCAACGGCGACAAATCGGACTACCGAATCGAAAATTTGGAACTGTGGGCGAAGAACCACGGAGCCGGGCAGCGCGTCCAGGACCTCATCGCCCACTTCATCGAGGTCTATCCCGAGATGGTCGCCGCTGTGATCGCCCAACGCGATGCCGCGTAGTGCGCCGAATTTGCCGTCGCAGCAGTTGACGTTCCACCATCCGGCGTGAACTTCTGCGGGAGTGAGTCGAGCGGCCATTCTGGGAACCTCATTCTTGGGTAAGGGGGCCGACGCAGAAGCGATTTGCAGGCCGGTTTGGCACCTGGACCTACCCCGAGGGGTTCCAATCGCTCTGTCGGGAGAAATTAAGACGGTCGTGCAAATTTGCGTCCCGAGCGGCATATGCCACTTCATTTTCATGCTCTGAGCTGCGGAAATCCCCCTCACGAAGGTTCCTCCCCCTCGGCGTAATGGACTCTCCCGCTGTCGAGCAACGTCACCGCGGCGGCATACTCGCGGTCATCGCCATGCAGCAACGGCAAGACATCGGCGGCACGGAACATGGGCGGTTTCTTGTCGGGCCAGCGCCGCGCCCAGTACTCGACGACGCCGACGATGGTTTGGCCGTCATTCGGCGGCGGACTGACACTCACGCCGCTTGCCGCAGTTCGTCGTAGTAGCCCTCATCCGGCATCCACGGCAGCATTGAGTTGCTGCGATTGAACTGCCGCGGCCAAATCCCCTTAGAGCGAGCGCCACGCCAGGCGACAAAGTCGGAGATTTCGACGTTCTTGCCGCCCGCATCCTCCTTCGCCCGCCGCATTCCGAAGCCGTATTCGGGCCAGCGCAGCCACACGCTGGAACCGATCGGCGCCATGCTGCGGGTGCCAGTGCTGTTGAGCGCCTTGCCTGCGTGAGCTTCGGTGATGAGCGCGAACCCGTACTGTTCGCGCCACTGGTCAATGATCCAGGTGAGTTTGCGAGCGGGCTGTTCTTCGCTCGGGTTCTCGTTGTGGAGCCGATACAGCGGACCCATGACGAGGACATCGGGCGACGTCTGGCTCAGCTGGCTTTCGACCCATGCGGCGTCGCGACTATCGAGCAGGTTGATGCCGCCCGGACGCGGATCGGAGAAGCGCAGGTTGCCATCCTGGGATTCCCAATCGATCTGAGGCAGGCCGCACATCCGCCGTCGGCCGTCGACGATGCCGACGACCCGGTTGTAGCGATCTCGAATCTGGGCGGCACTGTTCTCGACGTCGACCACGAGCACCCGGATGGGCGGGAGGTCGTCGCCGAGGGGCTTGCCGCTGAGTGGATGGAGGTGCGCGGCCATCGCTACCGCCATCTGGCAGCACATCTCACTTTTCCCGAGTCCTTCCTCGCCTGTGAGCACGAGGCGGTCCATGCGCTGGAACAGGTCGGGAACAAGCCACGGGTTTTCTTCGCTTTCCTCGGCGAGGAAAACGCCTGCGGGCTTGGGTGCCGTAATGCTGTTGGTGAGCACCTTTTCGACATCGCTCATCGCAGTTTTGAGGTAGGCGATGTGTTCGAGGGTGTCGAGTCGGTCGACGCCTGTGGTCCAGGACGATTCGACGCGTTGCGCGGTGCGGGTGGTGACTTCGTACAGCTTGCGGCAGGCGGCGAGGTTGAGGATGCGGTCGACGAGCAGCCCCGCGGAGACGGGTTGGGCTGCGACTTCGAGGCATGCGAACACGTAGCCAGGGTCTACGCGGCCAGGGACGAGCCCGCGGGTCTGCGCTGTCACGAGGACGGCAGTCGGGTTGACGGGTTCGCCATTACTCATCATCGCGGTGATGACGCCTGCGAGTGTTCGCGAGCGAAGGTGGTGCCAGGAGTCGGGGTCGACGGCCTGGAGGTGGGTGCGCATCTGTTCCGGCGCTTGCATTGCGGCGCCGAGCAGTGCGCGTTCGGCCGCGTCGTCGTAGGTGGGGGTTTCGTCGTCGTAGCTCACTGCTCGTACCACCTTCGGTTTTCGGCCTTGATGTGCTGGGTGATGTGTCCGGGCATGATTCGGTCGGTGTTTTCGGCGTAGTGGGCGTGGATGGCGTTCTTGGCGGCGTCGAGGGTCCATCCGGCGCGTTCGGCGGATTCAGACCAGGCCGAGATGAGGGCTTGGGAGGGTTTGCGGTCGTCGTAGGTGTTGGCGACCGCGAGCAGCGCGATTACTTCGTCACGGGTCATGCGGCTTCGCTCCAATGAGTCTCGTGCGCAGTGATTTCGAGGATCGGGTCGAGGTTGTGTCGCGGGCTTTCGATTGCGGCGCGCGGCGTGTTCGCGATGAGTGCGGCAGCGTTTTCGGGGTGGTCCATGAGGGACGCCCATTCGAGGACGGTGGCGTCCTTTTTGGCGAGTGAGGTGGGTGATGCCGGCAGGGATGCGACTCGCGCGTCTCGCTCGACTTGGCCCGCCATGGTGCTGAAGTGCTTGACGAATCCGTCGATGTCCGCGCATTTGTCCAGCCACCAGCCGTCTTGCGAGTAGACGGCCACCTTCTCGATCACGTCGATTGATTCGCCGCCCTTGATGAGCCAGCGGATGGCCGCTCGCCACCCGTCTGTGATTTCGGGCCGGTCTCCTCGGCGCCGCGGGGGCAGGTTGGTCCAGTTGCGTTCCATGCCGGCATGGAGGCGAATGCACACGGTCTCGATGGCGTCTGCGGTGACTGTTTCGACCTCGCGCGCGGTGTGTGTTTCAAGGGTTGTTTTAGTAGGTGGTTTAAATGCTTGTTTGTCCGAAGTTTTCTTCGGACCGTGGTGGAAGTTTTCTTCAGACCGTGGCGGAAGAGAACTTCGGACCGTGGTGGAAGGATTCTTCGGACCCTTATCGCTGTGACGGAAGGATTCTTCAGACCGCGCGACAGGCTCGGCAGTGGCGGGTTCGTCGATCTTCTGCTTGCGTCGGTCGCGCCGTTCCTGAAGCAGTTGGCGCTTCTTGTCTCGCGCCTCTTCGAGGGTGTCGGCGCGAACCAGATGGATCGGGATGTCGTACACAACGGGGCGGTTGTCTGCCGGATATTTGGCTACCGCGGACTGATCGGTCGAAACGATCAAGGCGCCCTTCTCGACCAAGGCTTTGACGTGATCGACGACGTTGCGTTCGGTGCAGGAGAGACGCCATGCCACCGTCAAATGCGATGGGTAGGAACCGCGGCCATGCTCGTCGGCGTAGTCGGCGTAGACGCCGAGGACAGCGCGGGCGGCCAGCTTCACGCCCAACTCTGGCGGGATGTACGTGTCGACCCACTCCCTCGCCTGCCAGCTCATGCCGCACCGTCCTCGCGCGGCAGTTCGCCGCCGTAGTAGGAATGGATGATCGCCGTGACGGCCTGCGGAGTGATGCGGCCATTGGGGTCGGCGGCATAGAAGTCTTTGACAGCGCGGACGAGATCATCGACGGCGACGGATCCGGCCCACACCCATTCGCGATTGCCTTCAGCAAGCCATGCGGGTATTTCGGTGGCGTCGATTTCGTGGCCGTACCGTTTCGCGATTCCGCGGAACAGGCTGCGAATGTCTTGCTGCGTCATGTGTTCCCAGCGCGCACTGCGTGTTACACTCATAATGTGCCCGCTCCCACGGGCGCTTTGCTGGTAGCCAGTTTGGCTACGTCAGCCGCACGCACTGGTAATGCGTGCAAAGCTTTTTCGGGCCGCCCTTGTTTTGGTCGACAGGGCGGCCCGATTTGCGTTTGAAGCTCTCGCGATGACTCGATGTTCTAGATCATCACGCGTTCATCACACCATACACCTTCCAGTGCGATGCGATCAACGTCCGGACGCGAGCTTGACTCTGCGTCGCGCCTGGGCGTCTCGACGGCATTCGCGGCACATGCGGGTTCCGCGGCTGTCTCGCGCGGGCTCGGCTGGATACCAGTGCCCTTGCGCGCACATCGGTCGTTGCGTGAGCGGGATCCCGACCGCGGCCCAATCAGGTTGTGCGCGCGGGTCGTCGATGTCGTCCCATGCGAGCGGCGGCATGTATTTGTGTCGGCGCCCGTCTGCGATGCTGCGTCGGCTCGGCCCTGGCGTGCCTGATAGTTCGTCGTACAGGTCGCGCATGGCCGACCATGTGCGATAGGTGACGGCAGGTTGGGCGGCAATCGAGTTGAGCCGGTTCTTACCGGAGACGCCGATGCGTTCGGCGATGTAGGCGCTGGGCCAGCCAATGGCGGTGAGTGCCCGGTAGCGGCGCGTGAATCCGATGGTGAGGACGAAATGCTGTGCGGGGTGGGGATGGTGGGTGACGGCGAGGATGCGGCGGGCGTTGTCCTGCCACACCCTTTGGGTGGTGCCGTCGGCGATGTAGGCGATGTTTTGTGGGTCGTTGCCGGAGACGTGGGCGATCATCGAATCGGTGACGCCGAGCGCTCGTAGCCCGAGGATGTGGGCTTGGACGGGCGCCGCGTCGGTGAAGACTTGGATGCCGTTGGCTTTCCGATACTTGTAGAGCTTCGTTTGCTTCGACCGGTAAGTGAGCCCGCTCATGCGGCGGCCTGCTTGCGGAGCGCGGCACGCCTACGCACGAGTGCCCGGTCGGCGGTCTCCCGGGATACGCCGAGCACTGGCGCCAGGTCGCTGCGTGTCCAGTTGTGCCGCACCGCGTAGTTGAGGACCGCTTTCCGTTCCGCGGTGGTGATGGTGCCGCGATGCTGGCCGCGGAGGATGCGTTCGAGCATCACGGGGTCGACGTAGTTTTCGCCGGCGATGAGGTCGAGGAGGTCTTCGACGTCGATTGCGGCGATGGTTTTGGCGTCGTCGGGGTGCACGAATTTGGCTTTGCCGCGTTTGATGTCGCCGAGCCAGGTGTCGTGGATGCCTGTGATTTTGGACAGCCGATACATGGTGCATCCGCCGTCGGCGAGGGTGTTGAGTATGGCGCGGGTGGCTGCGGCGTCGTGGTAGCCGGTTTGTTCGAAGCGGCGCGCGTTCCAGTTGACGCTGATGGGTTGGGCGGGCTTCTTGTGTTGCCGCACTTTTTCGATGGTGAGGTCGGCGAGGGCTTCGGCCCAGTCGGGTCGGATGACTTTGCTGTAGCCGCGGGCGATGCGGTAGACGATCGCGGAGGGGACGTTGGCGGCGCGGGAGACCTGGTTGAGGTTGATGCCCGCTTCGGTGAACGTTTTGAGGTGGCGTCGGGTGGTGTCGGCGTTGTGGTAGCCCGCGTCTTCGTACATTTGGGCGAGCCAGCTTTTCGTCTCGGTCATGCTGCGGTGCTTTCTGCTGCTCTCTGGATGGGCCATTCGAGTCGGATGCCGTCTGTCGGTTCGCCTTTGCGGTGCAGGTAGTCGCGGAACGATTCGGCTTGCTCGCGGTACCAGGCGGCTTGGGCCTGCATCAGATCCGGTGCAGTGAGTGCGGCGAGGGCGGGGAACTGGCGCGGCAGTTTCCATGCGAGGCGCGTGGCGGCGAGTGCATCAGCTTCGGCGTCATGGGCATCGTCCAGGCGCATGCCGTAATGGATCATCACCGCGGACAGCTTGCGGGAACCTGGACGGTACTTGTCGAACCGTTTGTCCAGGATGTGGCCGTCCACGATGAGCCCACGGACCTCGAAATCGGGCGCGTGTGTGGCGAGCATCGAGAAGTCGAAGCAGCCGTTGAACGCAGCAATAGCTCTGCCCTCGTCCCAGCACGCATAGAGTTCGTTGACGACCTCACGCACCACATCCGCGTGCGGGCGTCCGTGTTTCGCGACGTAGGCGTCATCGATACCGTGCACCTTCGTCGCCTCGGGCGGGATCGGGATACCGGGATCCGCGATGCGGTTGAACGCCCGCACGTCGGCGCCGTCGATGCGCAGAACTGATGCGGTCACCAAGCGATCCGAGAAGATCGATATGCCTGTTGTCTCCAGGTCGAAGCCTGCGAGGGGCAGTTCTGTCCAGCTAGTCATGTTGCGCCTTCACTGCGTCGAGGATGGTTTGACCGGATTTGATGAGGACGGCTCGATATCCGTCGCGTCGGTTCGCGTAGCGGAGGGCTTCGAGTTCGTTGTCGAAGTAGGCGACCTCGAAGCAGTCGCTGCCCTCCCCTTCGCGTTCGCCCGCCTGGGGGAACGCCACCCACGCCTCGGAAGACGTGGGTGGCGGGTCGAGATTGACGAGATTCATCGGTTATGCCGCCGTCACGTTCTCGGCAAGGGCGGCAACCTTCGCCTCGGTAAGTCCACGGATCTCCGTGCATTGGGATGCGTCGAGCTGCACGGCCAACTTCCACACCCGTTGCAGTTGCTCGCGGTTGGTCGCCAATTCGACGTCGGCCCGCAGTTCCTTTGCGAGCGCATCCAGGTCGGCCGCTGAGGGTTGTGGCGGTCGCCTTCGCGTGACAGTCCGCGCCTGATTCGCTACGGGGGCGCTCCGCTGCTCACCATTCGTGGGCGCGGCACCTTCTCCTGCTTCGTCCGCGTGACGCTCTCGCTCGACCTCGTCGTAGCCCATAGACAACGACGGCGGGACGTCCCGCTGCACGTCGGCGACTTCGGGCGTTTCTGCGGTGTCGGCCGATGGTCGGATCAGCGTGTTTTTTACCAGCGCGGTCGTCTGCCCCTTGTTATAGAGCGACAGCCCGAATTGGTCGCCGAGTGCGATGGCGCATCGCTTCTTCGCCAGCGAGATAGCCGATTTCATGGCGAGGTCGTGGCCGTCGGCTCGGGTCTGGTTCGAAGAGTCTCCGGTGGAGCCGTCCTCGAAGCGGCAGACGACGTTGCCCTCGGGATCGCGGACGGTGAGCCGCATGGTTGCCTTGTAGCAGACGTCGAAGCGGCCATCGGGGGTCTCGCCGTTGCGCTTGCGGTGCTGCTGCTCGAAGACGAGTTCGCACGAAAGCATTTCGTAGTCGAAGGCTCCGAACCCGAAGATGCGGGTGAGGTGGGCGAGCACGTCCTGTTGCGGCAAGTGAGCATTGCCTTTGCCATCTCGCATGACCCGAACAGGGTTGACCGCAGCGAGGAGTTGATTGATCTGCGCTTCAGTGAATGGCATGTCAGGCTGCTTCCTGGTTCGAGGCGATGAGGGCAGGGGCGGCGAGCGGGTCGGCGAATCCAGCAGCAACCCAGTCGATGGGTTTGCGGCCCTTGTAGATGGCGACGCCCTTCTTGGTGCGCTGCCTGGTCGCGACGGTCTGGCGCTGTTTGCCTTCGCCGATGACGGCGCGGCGGGCGTCGCCCATGACGCGCAACAGCTTCGACTTGGCGAGGTTCAGGGCGGTCTCGGCGGCATCGAATCCGCGGACGGCGTTGTCGAATTCGCGCGCCAGGTCATAGCCGATGTCCCAGTCGTCGGCATCGACGTCGACGAGGGTGTTGACGCGGCGGATGGCGTCGTAGGTTTCGGCGTGTCCGTCGAGTTCGGGTGGCACGCCGTTGGGGTCCATGGCGTTGGCGTGGAACCAGCCGAGGTAGTCCTCCATGTCCTCGGCTTGGGTGCGGTCGTATTCGACGATGTATTCGTCTTCGGCGAGGAACGCACCGAACTTGACGACGTAGGTGACTCGCGCCCCGGAGAGGTGCATCTGCCATTGGGTTTGCAGCCAAACGCCTACGGGGGGTTCGTCGGTCCAGCGGTAGTCGTCGTGTGCGTCGACTTTGGCTTCGACGCCGATGAGTCGCCCCCCGTTCGCGTGGGCGGTGGCGTCGGGTGTGGCCGATGCCCACTCTTCGAGGCCAAGGCGCGTGTAGGAGGCGTGTGGCTGGCGAGTGAGTTCGGGGTGGCGGCGGAAGAACCGGGCGAGAATGATCGGCTCGAAGTCCCTGCCGAGTTCCATGGCCGTGTTGTCGGGGTCGGGCGGGATCTCACCACGGAGGGCGTGGAACTCTTTGGTCGGGGATGAGAACTTGGACTGTCCGTAGATGCCCGGGATTTTCGACGCGGTGATCATGCGAGCCCAGGCGTCGGATCCTGCTTCGAGGGGCGGGAGGATGATGCTCACTGGCCGCTCGCGATCGTCGGCATGACAGCGAAGATGAGTACCGCTTCGAGGGCGATCAATCCGATGACGCTCGCTGCGACGGTGAGGTGTGGCCGCACGACATGCCACAGGTCGCTCACAGGTTTGCGGCTATAGTTGGTGTCAGGCATTCCACTTAGTCCTTCCAGGGGTTGTGGAGTGTGGCCCGCCTCCGATGCCAGTCGGGGCGGGCTTTTTGCTGTCTTGGGGGCCTCAACTGGGCCGACAGATCTAGATTACACCATAATTGTCTTGCTATCGTGTAATCCAAGTAGACACGCCCGATGGTTGCGATCACATCGGACGAAGTTTTTTAGGGCATACTTAAATGCGGCCTGAGCTGGTGCTTAGGTGACGTAACTAGCGGACACGCACGTGTCCGACCGCATTGCACCCTTCCGATTACGCCCTACGCTGTCGTAACATCAGTTGCACCGACCGTGCACCGTACCGATGGGTAGAGCCATGAAGGGGCCACAACCATGACTGCCGCCAGAGGAAAAAACTCCACCAGCGCACCAGCGCCCGAGTGGTGGCCCTACATCGCAAGTTTGATGGATGTGGCGCGCATCAAATCAGTGCCCGAACTGGCGAAGTTCATCGGTGTCTCACAGTCCACCCCGTATCAGTGGGAGCGTGACCGGATCCGCCCGGGTGTCGACGCTGTGCAGGGTGTAGTCACTGCGTTTCGTCGGCCGCCGCTCGAAGTACTCCAGCGCGCCAACTACTTCACCGAGGAACAGTTGGGCTGGACCGCGGACCCGATCGACGTGGTTGATGTCGACCGCCTCGCCGAGAAGATGTCGAACAGTCAGGTGCTCGCGCTAATAGAGAAGCGACTCAAGCCTGACGTGAGATCGGTAGAGACCGTAGAAGAACCGGTCGAGAAGCCTACGAAGGCGCGGCGTTCCGCGAAACCTCAAGGCTGACATTCCCCCTGGGTGGGCTCGACCCGTTTCGGCCCACCATCCCCACTCACCCCTTATGCGGCGGAGCCTTGCCCGCCAGTCGTGTCGACGTACCGCTGCTCGAATGCCAGTTCTTGATGCATCGCCCGCCTGTGCGCGGACCGGATGATCCTGGCCGCATTGCTGGTCGTCAGATCGACCTCTACCGAGATAGCGCATTCCCAGTATTCGCCGCGGCCATCCACTCGACCGAGTGACCATTGCTCGTTGTCGGCGGGCGGGTTACGGAAGGCGTCGATCCCTTGACTGCGCAGGTTGGCGTGGTCGATCGGATACATGTGGTTACCGCCTGCCGGCCAGATCTCCACGAGTCCCGTGTCGACGTTGACGCTGATCTGCCCGATCTGTTTGCACAGGATGTCGTCGTCGTCGTACCACCAGATGGGTTTGCCAACGGGCCTGCATTCGCGGATGCCGAGGACGTCGAAGTCGACGAGCAGGTCTGCGGCGGTGGCGGTGGCGGTGCATTCGATGTAGTTGATTGGGCGGGGTTTCGGTTTTTGGCTCATGGGGCGTTCCTTGGGTGCGCGAGTGCCGCCCGTGTGGGCGGGATAACAAGGGTGTTGCGGAGATTCGCCTAGAGGCGCGCACGTCGGCGCGGGACTGGACAAATGTGCGGCTGCGTCAGTTCTTGGTTGCCGCCGGTATGCATAGACCCCTAACAGGGTCTGGGGTGCATTCACTTGTCCACCAAGGGCCGCCTACCTCATCGAAAGCGTCTCTCGTGTCGACTCTGCCGTCCCCGACGGCGGTCTGTGTCGGCGCGAATATTTTGGGTATCAATCCGGTTATATCCAACTGAGTGGAATCCTAGTATCCGTCAGGAGGGTACCGCAAGGTTTGTGTGCCGCGTGTTTGCGCAACGAGTCGGTAACACATGTTTCGGGCTATGCAGCGTTAGGGTGAGGCCGTGGAACGGCACCAGCAGGAACTACAGCGTGCGTTTGGGCGCGTGATCGCTCGACGGCGAAGAGAGGCCGGTTTGAGCCAGCAGGAGATGTGGGAGCGCCTCGGCATGTCGAAGTCGTCGTATCGGCGCAGGGAGCAGGAGGGGCGGGACTGGACTTTGGCGAATCAGATCGCGGTCGCGGCCATACTCGATGCCCCACTTTCTGAGTTGCAGGCCGAGGCTGAGAAAGAGGCTGCGACAGTTACTACCAGGGAAAAGGAAGATCCTGGCGGTGACTCGTGGATGTCTGCGCTTGGCGGCTGATAGTGCAAGATTGCGCAACATTGTGTTAACAGTCGGATGACGGGGTTACTCTGCGCGTATGCAGTACCTCGTTGCCTTAGCTACCGCCGTAGCTCTCTCTCGGCTCACTATTTGGCGCACTCGGCAACCGCTGCCCGGAGAAAGATACGATCCGGCTGGTCAACGTCTGCTAACTGCGGGCATATTCGCTGTCGCTGCTACTTACGCGGTACAGGTGCCTGCATGGGGTCCGCGACTGGATGACGCACTGGGTGTCGCGAACATCAGCGATCTGCTGCACGCGTGGCTGGGGGCTCTCGGCTGCTGCCTGTTCGGGGCGATCTGTGTGCGCTGGCATCCGTCGCGCGATCATCCGGACCCGAAGTGGTTGCGCATGTGGGTTGCCTACTGCATCGCGTTCGTGCCCGCGGAGCTGGTGGCGTCGGATTTCGGTGCCCGCCAGCTGCCCGGCTCGGTCGTGTATCAAGGTTTGACGACGATCATCGCTTTGTCGGTGGGTGTGGTGATTTTGTACACGACGCGGAAGATGTGGCGTTTGCCGATGATCACTATTTGGGTGGTCGGTTTGGCGGTGATCGCGTCGGCGGTGATCACGATTGTGTTGATGACGGATTCGGCTGTCGCTGTGCAGGATCGGTATGACGGGCAGTTGGCGGCTTTCTCGGTGCCGATCTTGTTGGCGGTGTCGCTGGGCGGGTTCCGGGGGTGGATAGTGGAATTGAGACATAGGCGCAAAATTGCCCGCGCCTAATCTCACCAGCCTCGCGCTTGTTCTTCCCGTTTCCGTCGATGCAATACCTCGGTGATCATCGCCAAGTCGTCGGCGAACAGATTCATGTGGTCATCGCAAACGGCATAGCCACGAACAACACTCACAGCCAATTCGACCTTCTCGACGTCGTCGGAGTACAGGCACACAGCGCATTTCAGTGAAGTCAGTTCCAGTTCCATCAGATCTCCCCTCCCGCCGCAATATGAAGCAGCAGGTCGGCGTGACACGGTTCCGCCAGAGGGCACCAGCAGACGAGATCGCTGTCGCCGAGCCAGTAACGGATCTCTTTCGGATCCCAGACGCCGACATCCTCATAGCTGATGTGGGCCGTGAACAGTTCGACGGCGTGCGCTCGATCGCGAACCTTGGCGACGAACTCCTCGTAAGGACGGCCGAATCCGTCAGTGCGCAAGCGGGGTTCCTGTTCGGGGCCGCTGCGAGGGTACGGCGCGGTGCGTGACCACGGGCCACGGTTGACGTAGAACTCGCCTACCGCGAATGGGTTCCCCCATGCTGTCGGGCGACCGACGTAAATCGCCCCCTTGGGCATCCGCCACCCCTTCTTGCGGCTGCGTTGGATTCGGCTAGGCATCGCGTTCAGCCATCCCTTCCCGAAGTTCGTGCCGCACGAGCGCGACGGTCTGCCGATCAGCGTGGTAGATGAGGTGTTCGTAGGCGGACATCACCGAGGCCGCGAACAGGATGTCGCCGCGGGTCGCATATTCGGGGGCGTGGATGAGTCGCCATGCCACGCTGTCGATGGTGTCGTCGTGTTCAAGCACGGGCCAGACGGTGTCGTTCGAGAGATGCCGCCACTGGCGCGAATCGGTGCCGATCAATTCACTCATCACCGCTCACTCCCGCGAGATACTGACGCGCTTCCGCCTGTGGGCACATCTCGCCAGGCTCCAAGATCATGTTGTGTCCTTGGCAATTGCCGTGATGGTCGAATTGGCACGGATCATCGCTGGCGAAAACGGCGACGAGTTGCCGCAGCTTCACGAGTTCTCTGACCAGGCGGTGCGTGTCGTCGCCGTCCGGGTAGCGGGCGTACTCGGCCCACTCCGTCAACTGCTCGTCGGAGATCCAGTCAGCCACAGCTGTCTCCTCGCTCAAGCCAGACGAGACGGCCTGTGATTCGCGACCCGAGATAGGCCAGCCAGTGCAGCGGGTTCCACCACTTGATTGGGCCGTACCAGTCCCCTCGGAGGGTCGCCGCGCACAGGTTCCCGTCCTCGTCCTCACCGAGCAGGAAGTACGAGTCGCTACCGACGCGCTCGGCGGCCTCGGTCCAGTGCTCACGCCTTGCGTTGGCCTTAGCCACGGTCGGCCTCCTCTCGAACGGCGGCGATGGCGTCATCAATGACGACCTGCGGGAGGTAGCCGCAACCAACAAGGTGATCCAGGACGCCGAGGTATTCGCCAGCGATCTGCAGTTTCTGGGCGGCGAGTTCGTTGATGTGCTCGTTCATGCGGCGGGCGATGGCAGGAAGCTCGGCGAACTCGGCCTCCAGCTCGGCGATGTAGGCGCGAGCCTCGATCAGTTCGGCGGCCATGGACCGCTCCCCCGCATTGGTGCAGATGGCCTTGTCGTCACGGAGTGCATGCAGACGCTCATCGCTCAGGTGGTCAGTCATCGATGCTCACCGCTTGCAGTCGGCACGGCAGGACCAGAGCGCGGGTAGACGTCGCCCAGGTCCAAATCCTCGTAAGTCGATATCTCCACGGTCATCTCGTCCACGCGCCAGCCCGACGACGATTCCCACGCGACCGTGATCGTGTACGACGGCGGCACATACTCCATCGTCGTGATCGTGGTGGTGCAGTTTTGGCCGCACGAGACAGGGATCGACAGCGGGTAAGTCGCTTCCGGGGTGAAGGTCTTCTTGACGACCATCCCCGACTCGAACTCGCTGGGAAGGTCGGAGCCGCACGCAGTCAATGCCAGCAGGGCGGCAACAGAAAGCAGGAGGCGCTTCACCGCTACTCCTGCCCACCCTCGGCGTCTTCGCTGGCCCACCGCGCAACCCGCTCCCCGACCGCGATTCCGATGACGTCCAGATACATCGTTTTGAAGTAGGCGGGATCCAGGCACTCGGGCTTGAGGTCCGCGACGATATCCGACGCCCGGTTGCCGTCGGGATGGAAGACCGCGACGAGCAGCATTCCTTTACCCTCTTCGCGCAGTCGTCGCAGGGTGTCGATGTGCGGCTCGAACATCTCGGCCGCGATGTCGTTCTGGGTCTCACTCATTGTTTGTCTCCCAAATGACGGCGACTGGCACGGAGGCGATTCCGTCCAGGTCGGATTCCAAGACTGTTTCGCTATGCATCGACCCGAAGAATCCCGGGGCGATCCACCAACCACCGCCCTGATGGCTGTAGGCCCTGCGCCCGTCGTGCACGACCGCATGGATAGGTAGCGCCGACAATTGGTCTACGGTCTCGATCAGGCGCGGCGGTGGACGCCAGCCTCGCTCGACCACTCGTTCGGCGATCGGCAGCCAGTAGGTGTTGCGCCGAGGCTGGAGCAACGACTCGCGGTCGCCCTCCTCCTTGAGGACGTCGGCGAGGAGTTCGGAGGTGTCAGACATCGGCATTGCCCTTCATTGCATTGTGAATGTCTTCGACCCAGCAAGCGGGGCAAGCGTCGTGGCCTTCGAGGATTCCGTGGTCGTGCTCGTACTCCCCGCCGCCACGAGGGAAGGTGAGCCCTCGAAGGCGGGAGAACGCGGTACGGGCCTCGGCAATTTGCTCGCGGGCGGCAAGCAGCTCGGCAGTGAGCGACCGGGTTGCCTCCGAGCTGATGTGAGCGCCACTGCTTGCGAGGTAACGCAGTTCGTCGTTGCACACTCGCGGGATATCGGCTCTCGGTTCGATGCTGGCGGGGTCGAGATCGGGCATGGCTAGAAGTCCCTTCGGATCGGATAGACTTACATCATATCGCATCACATCCACTCTGGTGTAATTTCAGTTATTGACACTGGGGAGTTTGCTGGAATGTCGCCGGGGTTCAAAAGTCGTCGGCGCGTCCAAGATTCGACACGCAGACGCAAGGGGGTGGGGTCGACGGCTGGAGACAGAAAAGAAGCGGCCCTCGGATGGGCTGGAAACCGCATCCGAGGGCCGCTTCAGGCGACGCCAGGAACCCCCGAAATCGAGGTGGCAAGAGGTGGCAAAAGTGTCACTTTGAGTGTCACTTTGAGCCCGAGACTACCGTGGAGAGAGGTGGTTACAGGTGGGTTCTCAGGTGTTGTCGAATCAACGAAACCGCAGGTCAGGCACCCTATTTTTACCTATAACCGCAGGTCACAGTTACCCCATACGGATACGTACCTTCATAGCTCGCGACACTAGATCAAACGGCAGCGCCGAGCACTCCCGACCGGGGGATCCTCGAGAATCCGGTCGCGATAACCGTTTCCGGGAAGTCGCGACCACCGCCGACCGCCCCCGATCACTCTCAGCCCAGGGAACGCAGTGCCTCGTCGGTGCGCGCGACCACGGCCGCGCCGTCGGCGGTCAGGACGATCGGGCGCTGGATCAGTTTCGGGTTGGCGGCCAGCGCCTCGATCCAGCGATTCCGGTCGGCGGGGGTCCTGCCCCAGCTCGACATGTCGAGATCCTTCGCGATCTGTTCGCCGGTGCGGGTGATGTCCCAGGGTTCGGCGCCGAGGCGATCCAATACCGCGCGCAGTTCGTCGGCGGTGGGCGGGTCGTCGAGGTATTTGCGCACCGTGTACTCGACACCGACCTCGTCGAGGCGTGCCGTGGCGTTACGGCTCTTGGTGCACCGCGGGTTGTGCCAGATCTCGGTCTGCCCAGCTGTCATGGCACCAGCCTAGAGGTGCGCGAGACGGCCGCCGAATCGCGCCGTCACCTCGTCTCGACGTAGTCGTCGGCGATCTCGAGCACGGCGTCGACGATGTCGAGTCCGGTGCGGATCTCCTCGGCGGAGGTCGTCAGCGGCGGGGCGATCTGGAACCGATTGCCCGCGTTGAACGGCCACAGTCCGCGTTCCTTCGCCGCGGCGGTGATCACGGCCATGGGCTCGGCCGCGGCGCCCGCGGCCGCGAACGGGATCAGGGGTTCGCGGGTGCGCGGGTCGCGGACCAACTCGAGCGCCCAGAAGAAGCCGAGACCCCGGACCTCGCCGACACCGGGATGGCGCGCGGACAGCTCCCGTAGTCCCTTGCCGAGGACGTCGGCGCCCACCGACCGCACGTGATCGAGAATGCCCTCGCGTTCGAAGATGGCGATGGACGCCACCCCGGCCGCGCAGGCCAGCGGATGACCGGCGTAGGTGAGACCGCCCGGGTACAGCGTCCGGTCGTAACGCTGGGCGATGCGCTCGGCGATCACGACGCCGCCCAGCGGCACATACCCGGAGTTCACGCCCTTGGCGAAGGTGATGAGATCGGGTGCGACACCGAACGCGTCCACCGCGAACCACTCCCCGACCCGGCCGAATCCGACCATCACCTCGTCGGCGATGTAGACGATGCCGAATTCGTCGCACAGCGCGCGCACCCCGGCCAGATAGCCGGGCGGGGGGACGAGCACGCCGTTGGTGCCGACCACCGTTTCCAGGATGAGTCCGGCGATATCGGCCGGGCCTTCCAGTTCGATGACCTGCCGCAGATGTTTCAGCGCCGCGGCGGTCTCCTCCTCCTGGGTCGTCGTATCCCACGGTGACCGGTAGGGATACGGCCCGAAGAATCGGACCACGTCCACATTCGTGGGTTCCGCGCCCCAGCGGCGCGGTTCCCCGGTCAGTCCGATCGCCACCCCGGTGCCGCCGTGATAGGAGCGGTAGGCCGCGAGCATCTTGGTGCGGCCGGTGAAACTGCGCGCCAACCGCACCGCGTGTTCGACGGCTTCGGCGCCGCCGGTGGTGAACAGCACCCGGTTCAGGTCGCCGGGTGCGCGTTCCACGATCAGCCGGGCCAATTCGCTGCGGGCGCGATTGCCGACGGTGGGCGAGATGGTCGTCAGTTCGCGAGCCTGCGCGACGATCGCCTCGATCAGATCCGGATGCTGATGGCCGATATTGACATTGACCAGCTGCGAGGAGAAATCGAGATAGCGCTTACCGTTCTCGTCCCAGAACCAGGAACCCGAGGCCCCGGTGATCGCCACCGGATTCGGCCCACCCTGAACACTCCACGGATAGAAGACGTGGTCGTCAGCGGTCATCTATTTTCCCCCTTCGGTCAGCGTCACCTGGATCGGCGCGAACGCGGTTCCGGTGACGTCGGTGCCGCCGGATTTCAGGATGTCGAGCGCCTTGGTGACGTACTCGTTGGTGAACGCCTCCGCGTCCGGATCCTTCGTCAGCACGGTCGCGCCGTCCTGGTTCTTCGTCTCCTTGGCGATTTTCACGGTGCGATCCCACGCCGCCTGGTCGATCAGGCCGATGCCCGCGGTCGACGGCCAGATCAACTTGTTGACCTCGTTGATCTGCCACTGTTGATGGCTCGCGCCCAGTGTCGATCCGGCCGCGACGGTGATATCGCGGCAGGTGTCGACATTGTCGCGGCAGAATGCCCAGCCCTTCAGCGACGCCGCGACGAATCGCACCGTCTGATCCTGGTACTTCGGATCCTTCAATTTCTCCGAATTGGCCCAGATCGCGTCCTGCAACATGGCGACGCCCTCGGCGTTCCAGTCGATCGTGGTGAAATCGTCCGGGGTGTAGAGCTTTCCGGTGGCCGGATTCTTCGTCTCGAGCAGCTGGGCGTACTCGTTGTAGGACATGGCCTGGGCGGCGGCGATATCCCTGGCGAGGAACGCGTTCATGTCGAACTGCTGTTGGACGAGGGTGACATCCTTCGCCGGATCGATGCCCGCCCTGGTCATTCCGGCGAACAGCTCGAATTCGTTGCCGTAGCCCCAGTTGCCGACCGTCTTGCCGCGCAGCGCGGCCGGACCGGCGATATTGTCGGATTTGAACGAGACCTGTTTGGTGCCCGAACGCTGGAAGACCTGAGCCACCTCGGTGATGCCCGCGCCCGCCTCGCGCGAGGCCAGGGCCTTGGGCACCCAGGCGATCGCGTAGTCGGCCTGGCCCTGCGCCAACACGGTCTGCGGCACGATATCGGTGCCGCCGTCGAGGATTTCGACCGACAGCCCCTGTTCCTTGTAGAAGCCCTGATCCACCGCGGCGAGGTAGCCGGCGAACTGTCCCTGTTTGAACCACTGCAATTGCAGGCGGACCTCGGTGAGTCCGTCCGGGGTGGTCGTCGAGGAATCGTCGGTGGTACTACAGCCGGTCAGCGCGGCCGCGGCCACCGCTACCAGCGCCAGACAGGCACGTAATCTCCGGGTGGTCGGGTTCATGTCGATCTCCATGGGGTCGTTCGTGGGCGGCGGGTGAGGAATTCGAGAAGTAGGACGGCGAGGAGGAAGACCAGGCCGACGAGCATGGCGCCCACGACGTAGGCCCACGCGCGCGGATAGGCGGTATTGGCGGCGGCCGAGGTGATCCGGCTGCCGAGCCCGTTCTGCAATCCGCCGAAGTATTCGGCGATCACCGCGGCGATGACCGCGCCGGGAGCCGCGATGCGCAGGCCGGTGAACAGGTAGGGCAGCGCGGCGGGCAGCCGTACCGTGCGGGTCACCTGCCAGCCGCTCGCGGCGTAGGAGGTCAGCAGATCCTGCTGCACCTTCGGTACCTGACGCAGCCCCTTGGCGGTGCTCACGAACATCGGGAAGAACACGACGACGGTGACGACCATGCGGCGCGGAGTGTCGGTGGTGGTCGAATACATCGAGTTCAGCAGCGGCGCCATGGCCACGATCGGTACGGCGGCGGCCGCGCCCGCCAGCGGCGAGAGCAGACCGTCGACGATGTGGAACCGCACCGCGACCATCGCGGCGGCGATGCCGAGCACCGCGCCGATCAGCAGGCCGATCAGGGCGTTGGTGCCGGTGGCGACGGCGGCGTCGAGGATACGATCGAAATTCTCGACGAATTGCTCGGCGATATCGGTCGGCGCGGGCAACAGGAACGACGGGACACCGGCGGCCACCGTCAGCACCTGCCACAGCGCCAGTCCACCGACGCCGAAGACCACCGGCGGCAGGAACGATGTCAACGCGGATCGTGACGTCGCGGCTGTCATCGCAGATCCCGTCCCGCGATCGGACCGTCGCCGTGATCACCGCGCAGTGCCGCGCGCACGGCGGCGACGGCGTCGAAGAACACCGTGCTCGAGCGCACGTCCTGGTCCGGATCGGGATCGCGGCCCTGGCCGCCGGTCGGCACGATATCGGTGACGCGCCCCGGGCGCGCCGACATCACCACCACCCGATCGGAGAGGAAAACCGCCTCGGGGATGGAGTGGGTCACGAAGAGCACGGCCGCGCCCGTCTCCCCCGCGATCCGAAGCAGTTCGGCCTGCATCCGTTCCCGCGTCATCTCGTCCAGCGCGCCGAACGGCTCGTCCATCAGCAGCAGCGACGGCTTGCGGGCCAGCGCTCGCGCGATGGCGACGCGCTGCTGCATACCGCCGGAGAGTTCGGCGGGATAGCGTTTCGCGAAATCGGTGAGTCCCGCCATCTCCAGCAATTCCGCACTGCGCGCGCGCCTTTCGGCCTTGGGCACCCGGTGCAATTCCATCGGCAGTTCCACATTGGCCTGCACGGTGCGCCAGTCCAGCAGTCCGGCCTGCTGGAACGCGATCCCGTAGTCCTGGTCCTTCCTGGCCCGCTCGGCGGATTTCCCGTGGACGGTCACCGATCCGCTCGATGGCTGTTCCAGATCCGCGACGATACGCAGCAGGGTCGATTTGCCGCAGCCGGAAGGGCCGATGAGCGAGACGAATTCGCCCGCGGCGATGGTGAGGGAGATATCGGACAGCGCGGTCACCGCGCCCGCGGCGAAGATCTTGCCGACGTGGACGAGGTCGACCGCGGCGACCGCTTCGGCGGTCCCCTCCGCCCGCACGGCACCCGAGGATTCCCCGCTTTCACTCGCCGTCGTGTCGAACGCCGTGGTGACGGGATGTTGCTTCGCCGTCAACGGATACCTCCTGACGAGCGGCAGTCCCGAACGGGACCGCCCGATACCGATAGTCGCCGCAACAGCGGCGTGCCGAGGGAGGGGCGAGGAGAACTCACGCGTTTCCCTTCGACCTCTGTGCTCCGGCGGGATGGCTGTAGCGGCGCAGGACGAATTCGGCCAGCGCGACCACGCCGGTGACGGCGATGCCGAGTAGCGCGGCGGCCAGCACCGCCGCGTAGAGCCGTGACGAATCGCCGGTCGCCTGCTGGGAGAACACGATGATCTGACGACCGATCCCGCCCGCCGTTCCGGTGGAGATCTCGGCGACGACCGCGCCGATCACCGACGCCGCCGCGGCCAGTCGCAGGGCGGGCAGGAAATGCGGCACCGACGCGGGAAAGCGCAGACGTATCAACGTGTTCCACCAGCTCGCCGAATAACTGTGCAACAGTTCGACCGAGGCCTTCGGCGGTGCTTGCAGCCCGCGCAACATGCCGACCGCCACCGGGAAGAAGGCGAGGTAGGAAGCGATCACCGCGATACTCATCCACGGCCGCCACGGCTCGCCCGCGATGACGACCCGGCCGCCCCAGCCAGCGACCAGCGGCGCCAATGCGATCAGCGGAACAGTCTGCGAGACAACGATATACGGCAGCAGGCCGCGTTCGACGAAGGTGAAGCGCTGCATCAGCACCGCCAGCGCCACCCCGACCACGGTGCCGATCAACAGGGCCAGCAGTGCCAGGCCGAAGGTGAAACCCGCTGTGCGCAACAGTGTGGCGCCCACGGTGGTCTTGCCGTCGCGTTCACCGAGCACGGTGAACACCGTCCACACGTGGGGCAGCGCGGCATCGGTGGTGCGCGGCAGGATCCGTTGGCCGCCCAGACTCACGCCCTGCGCGGGAACCAGCGCCTTGACCGCCTCCCAGATTCCGACGACAAGCAGCAGCGCGGCGAGCGCGTAGCCGGCGCGTATCGCCCGCGTGCGCGCGCCGCCGGTGGAATTCATCCGGCGCCCTCGGTCGCGGTGACGGGGTGGGCCAGCCGTGGCAGCACCGATTCGCCGTAGGCCTCCAGGGTGGCGGTCTTGGCGTCGTGCTGGAGATAGACCGCGAACTGGTCGACGCCGAGTTTCTCCAGTTCGCGCAGCCGGACCAACTGCTCGTCCGGGGTGCCGAGCAGGCAGAACCGGTCGATGATCTCGTCGGGCACGAAATCGGCGTGGGTATTGCCCGCGCGACCGTGTTCGTTGTAGTCGTAACCGTGCCTGCCCGCGATGTAGTCGGTCAGCGCCGCCGGAACATCACCGCCGGTGCCGTAGCGCGCGACGATATCGGCGACGTGATTGCCGACCATGCCGCCGAACCAGCGGCACTGCTCGCGCGCGTGCGCCAGCCCCGTCGCCGATCCGTCGGTGACATAGGCGGGCGCGGCGACGCAGAACTTCACCGCGCCCGGATCGCGACCGGCGCGTTCGGCCGCCGCCCGCACCCTGGCGATGGTCCATGCCGCGATATCGGGATCGGCCAATTGCAGGATGAACCCGTCGCCGACCTCGCCGGTCAGGTCGAGCGCGCGCGGGCCGTAGCCCGCCACCCACACCTCGAGGCGCGAATCGGCCGCCCAGGGGAAGCGCACGACCGTGTCGTCGACCTGTGCGCTGCGGCCGTTGGCGAGTTCGCGGATCACCTCGATCGATGCCCGCATGGTGGCCAGGGTCGTCGGTTTGCCGCCCAGGGTGCGCACGGCCGAATCACCCCGGCCGATCCCGCAGACGGTGCGGTTGCCGAACATGTCGTTGAGCGTCGCGAAGGTGGAGGCCGTCACGGTCCAGTCCCTGGTCGCCGGATTGGTGACCATCGGACCGACCATGACCTTGCGGGTCGAGGCGAGGATCTGGCTGTAGATGACGTAGGGCTCCTGCCACAGCAGATGCGAGTCGAAGGTCCACACGTGCGAGAACCCGTGCGTCTCGGCCTGTCTCGCGAGTTCGATCACGCGCGAGGCCGGAGGGTTGCACTGCAGCACTACGCCGATATCCATGCGGCACTCTCCATTCGGGTTCGATTCGGCGTCAGATCAGGTTCTGCGAGAGGTCACGTTTGACGAAGCGGCCGTGCCCGGTGGTGCCGAGATACCGTCCGCCGTCGATGATCACGCGACCGCGCGAGAGGACGGTGTCGACGTGACCGTCGATCTCGAAACCCTCGTAGGCCGAGTAGTCCATGTTCATGTGATGGGTCTTGCCGTACCCGATGCTGGTGTGCCCGGCGGGGTCGTAGATCACGATGTCGGCGTCGGCGCCGGGACTGATGACGCCCTTGCGCGGATACATGCCGAACATGCGGGCGGGCGTGGTGCAGCAGACTTCGACCCACCGTTCCAGCGAGATCAAGCCGTTCTTGACGCCCTGGAACATCAGATCCATCCGGTGTTCGACGCCGCCGATGCCGTTGGGGATCTTGCTGAAGTCGTTGCGCCCCATCTCCTTCTGATCCTTCATGCAGAAGGGGCAGTGGTCGGTGCTGACCGCGGTGACGTCGCCGGTGCGGATATAGCGCCACAGCTCGTCCTGGTGCCCCTCGGCCCGAGAGCGCAGCGGTGTCGAACACACCCACTTCGCCCCGTCGAAACCCGGTGCGCCCAAATGCTCTTCGAGCGAGAGGTACAGGTACTGCGGACAGGTCTCGCCGAAGACGTTCTGCCCGTTGCCGCGCGCGGTGGCGATCTGCTCGAGCGCCTGCTTGGCAGAAACGTGCACCACATACAGCGGCGCGCCGGTCACCTGCGCCAGCATGATCGCGCGGTGGGTGGCCTCCTCCTCCATCTGCCACGGACGGGTGACGCCGTGGAAATAGGGGCTGGTGTCACCGCGCGCCACGGCCTGTTCGACCAGGACGTCGATGGCGATGCCGTTCTCCGCGTGCATCATCAGCAGCGCGCCGAGATCCCCGGCGGATTGCATCGCGCGCAGGATCTGGCCGTCGTCGGAGTAGAAGACGCCGGGATAGGCCATGAACAGTTTGAAACTGGTGACGCCCTCGGCCACCAATTCGCTCATCCCCTTGAGGGATTCGTCGTCGACGTCACCGATGATCTGGTGGAAGCCGTAGTCGACGGCGCACTGTCCGGCCGCTTTCCGATGCCACTGGCCCAGGGTGTCCTGGATCCGCTCGCCCGGTTTCTGCACCGCGAAATCGATGATCGTGGTGGTGCCGCCCCATGCCGCGGCCCGCGTGCCGGTTTCGAAGGTGTCCGACGCCTCGGTGCCGCCGAAGGGCATCTGCATGTGGGTGTGCCCGTCGACGCCACCGGGGATGACGTATTTCCCGGTCGCGTCGATGACGGTCTCGGCGGACGCGGCGAGGTCGGCGCCCAGGGCGCGCGATCCCGGTTGCAGCACCGCCACGATGGTCTCACCGTCGATCAGTACGTCGAGCGGTTGCGATCCGGTGGCCGAGACGACCGTGCCGCCGTGGATGAAGGTGGTCATGGCGTCACCAACGGTCCGTAGGCGTCCGGTCTGCGATCCCGGTAGAACGCCCACCGGTCGCGGACGACCTTGATCAGATCCATGTCCAGATCGCGGATCAGCAGTTCCGGGGCGGTGTCGGAGGCGACATCACCGACGAATTTGCCCTCGGGGTCGACGAAGTAGCTGGTGCCGTAGAAATCGTCGTCGCCGTATTCGGATTCGATGCCGACCCGATTGATGGCGCCGATGAAATACTCGTTGGCGACCGCGGAGGCGGGCTGTTCCAATTTCCACAGGTAGGCGGACAGTCCGCGCGAGGTGGCCGACGGGTTGAATACGATCTCGGCTCCCGCCAGGCCCAGTGCGCGCCAGCCCTCCGGGAAATGCCGGTCGTAGCAGATATAGACGCCGACCCGGCCGACCGCGGTATCGAAGACCGGCCAGCCGAGATTACCGGGACGGAAATAGAATTTCTCCCAGAAACCGTTCACGTGCGGAATATGATGTTTTCGGTATTTGCCGAGGTAGCTGCCGTCCGCGTCGATCACCGCCGCGGTGTTGTACAGCAGTCCCGGCTGTTCCTGCTCGTAGACCGGCAGGACCATCACCATGCCGAGTTCACGCGCCAATGCCGCGAAACGCTCCGTGGTCGGTCCCGGCACCGATTCCGCGTAGTCGTAGAACTTGGCGTCCTGCAACTGGCAGAAATACGGCCCGTAGAACAACTCCTGGAAGCAGATCACCTGCGCTCCCCGCGCGGCGGCCTGCCGCGCGTAGTCCTCGTGCGCGGTGATCATCGACTCTTTGTCGCCGGTCCAGGTCGTCTGGACGAGCGCGGATCGAACGGTTGCCATGATTGTTATCGTGCACCCTGAACCACGTCCGATGTGTTACATCTGCGCGGAAACAGTTTCTTGGCCGTAAATCTTCGGGATGACCGTGGTTCGCGCCCGGTAGCGGGTCGCAGAATGACGGGGTGAGCATCGAACGGGCGGGTACCGATGACGCGGACGACCGCGTTGCGCCCGGTTCGACCGTGCCGCTGCCGAGCGCCGCCGTGATGTCGCCCTCGGAGTTCACCGCCGATCTCGACGATCGCACACCCGCGGGAATCGCGGCCACCCTCAGCCGCCGAATCCGCTCCGGCGCAATGGCTCCCGGATCGCGGCTACCGACGGTGCGGGAGGTGGCCCGCGAACTCCGGGTGTCACCGGCCACGGTCAACCAGGCCTGGCGCGCGCTCGCGGCGACCGGCGCGATCGTCGCCAGGGGACGCGCGGGCACCTTCGTCGGAGAACTTCCCTCGGGCCGTCCCGCAGTCGGCCGCTATCAGCGACTGCACCCGCCGACCGACAGCGCGTTCCGTATCGATCTGTCGCGCGGCACCCCCGACCCAGGCCTGCTCCCCGACCTGGCGACGGCATTGCGCACCATCACCGCCGTCGACGCGGGTGACCTCGCCGCGGAGTATCTCGGCGACGCCGTCCTGCCGGAACTCGCCGCCAGGGTCCGCCCCGACTGGCCGTTCCGCGCGGAACGGCTGGCCGTCTTCGACGGTGCGCTCGACGCCATCGACAGGCTGCTCACCCTCCACATCCGGCTCGGGGACGCGGTGGCCGTCGAGGATCCGTGTTTCCCGCCGTTCCTCGATCTGCTGGCCCGCCTCGGGGCGAAACCGGTCCCGGTCCACCTCGACGACTCGGGATTGATGCCCGCCGAATTATCCCGCGCGGTCGCCGATTTCGGTGTCGGCGCACTGATCCTGCAACCCCGGGCCCAGAATCCCACCGGGGTATCGCTCGCCGCGCGCCGCGTGCGCGAACTCACCGATATCCTCCGCGCCACCGACACCCTGATCGTCGAGGACGACCATTCCGCCGGAATCGCCTCCGCCCCACTGCGTTCCCTCGGCGCCCGGCTGCCACGGCGCACCGTCCACGTGCGCTCGTACTCCAAATCCCACGGCGCGGATCTGCGTCTCGCCGTCGCGGGCGGCCCCGCCGAGTTGCTCGATCCGGTCATCGAACGACGCATGCTCGGGGCGGGCTGGACCAGCCGCCTGCTCCAGCGCGTCCTGCTCACCATGCTCGACGATCCCACCGCCGCCGACACCGTCACCGCCGCGCGCGCCGAGTACCGGAGACGTTCGACCGAATTACGCCGTGAACTGGCTACCCACGACATCACGGTGGCCCGCGCGGACGGCATCAACCTCTGGCTGCCCGTCGCCGACGAGAACGCCGCGATGATCTCGCTGGCCGCCGCGGGGATCAAGGTCGCGCCCGGCGGCCCGTTCGAAGCGGCCGACACGCCTCGATCCGACCACGTCCGGCTCACCGTCTCCCCCGTCACCGATGCCGACCTCCCGTGGCTCGCCACCGAACTCGCCGCCGCCGCGTCCGCCGCGCCCACTTATCGCCGCATCCGTCGAGCGTGAGACCTCCCAGGTTCGCGCTGCCCGCCGTCTATCGCGCCAGCAACCGAGCGACAGCTTTCGGCGCGGCCAGCCACTCACGAAAGTTGTTGCGCACTGCGGTTGTTCGCCGACACTCGCAATAGGCCACGACGCCGTCGGCATCGATGCCCGCGGCCCGGCACAGCGCGACCGCACGCGGCAGGTGCTGGAATTGGCTGACGATGATCGCGCGTTCGATTCCGAATCGGTCGCGGGCGCGTTCACAGGTCTCCCAGGTCGACAGGCCCGCTCCGTCGGATCGGATCAGAGCGGGATCGATGCCGTTGTCGAGGAGGTAGCGCCGCATCGAGACGATCTCGTCGCCCGAGGTGCCGTTCGCGTCACCGGAGAGCAGGATCTCGCGCGCCTTCCCGGCGCGCACCAGTTCGATGGCGACATCCAGCCGCCCGCGCAGATACGCCAGCGGTGAACCGTCCGGCCCGACCTTCGCCCCGGGGACGATCACCACCGGTGCCGCAGGAGCCGATGCCACGTCGTGGCGATGCCCCGACGACAGTGCCCACAGCGCGCCGTTCGCCCCGGCTGCCACCACGACGATCCCTGCCGCGAGCGCGACCCCCACCCTTATCGCCCGCCGCCACGGCCGCGGCCCGCCCCCACCCGTCACCTCTGCTCCTCCCGTGGACGCCCGCGGTCCCGAGGCCAACCTACCCGGGGCCCCGACCCGTGACCGCGCGTCGGGTGACCGGATTCGACCGTCCGTACGGCATTCCGATTCCCGGTGCCGAGTGCGTTCCATGCCGCGCGCCGACGACACGGCAGCGAACCCGTCGTCGGATCCGGCCGCTCACACCGGTCCGAGGCCCCGTACCGCCCGCCGAGGGCGAACCGGGTCATCGGCACCGCGGTTCCCGCGAGACACCGGCGCCCGCGACGGGAACAGTGCGACCCGCCTGCTCGCGCCCGAGGGCGAACCGGGTGGTTCGGTGACGGCGAGGGTGGGGTAGGTGGCAGGATGCGGGCCAGCATCGTCCGGTGCGTATACCCCTGATGAAGGAGATCCACTGTGAGCATCGGAACGCGGGCGCGCGCGGGCGCCGAGAAGCGGCGCGGCACTCCGATGCGGCGGATGCTGCCCGGGCTCGGCCTGCTGATCGCGGGCGCGGCGCTGACCCTGCACGCGGCGGGCGGCGTGGCCGCGCAGCCGTGGCAGGCGCACCGTAGTCCGGCGGGATGCGCGCCGGCGTCCGCCGACGCGCCGAACGGGAAGCAGTGGCCCTTCGAGCCCTGGCAGACGATCGATCCGGCCGCCGGGTACACCGCGTCGCTGGAGACCAACTGCGGAACGGTGACGGTGGCCCTCGACGCGGCCCGGGCGCCGCGCACGGTGAATTCGTTCGTCTTCCTGTCCGACCAGCAGTATTTCGACCACACCCGCTGTCACCGGTTGACCACCCAGGGCATTTTCGTCCTCCAGTGCGGTGATCCGACGGCGCTGGGCACCGGCGGACCCGGCTACCGGTTCCCCGACGAGAATCTGGCGGGCGCGACGTATCCCGCGGGCACGCTCGCGATGGCCAACGCCGGTCCCGGCACCAACGGCAGCCAGTTCTTCCTCGTCTACCGGGACAGCCAGCTGCCGCCGAACTACACCCCGTTCGGCCGCGTGGTCGACGGACTCGGCGTGCTCACCGGAATCGCCGCGGCGGGCGTTCGCGACGGTTCCGGCGACGGAGCCCCCACCGACGATGTGGTGCTGAACGCGGTGCGCGTCGCCCGCGGGTGAACTTCCGGTAGGCGGCCGACAGGCGTTCCGCACCCCGGTTCACGCCGGATACGACCGCATCTCGGTGGCCTTCACGGCCGCCCACAGCCGCTGTCCCGGACGCAACCCCAGTTGGGCGACGGTGGCGGGGGTGATGTCGGCGAGTACAGGCGGACTGCCCTCGAAACGCACCCGGATGGTGTGGGCGTGCTGCTCGATACCGGCGATGACGACGGGCCAACTGTTGCGCGGGCTGCCCACCGGACGCTCCGGATGCAATCCGACGGCGTTCGGGGCGAACGCGACGTACACCGGTCCGTTGCCGGGTTCGGCGATGGTGAATTCACCGCCGGTGTCGAGTGCCACCAGGGTGCCACGCGCGGTCCCTCGATAGAGGTTGAGTCCCATCAGATCCGCGACGTAGTCCGAGCGCGGCGCGGCGGCGACCTCGGCGGGCGCGCCCTGCTGCACGATCGCGCCGTTCTCCAGGATGACCAATCGGTCGGCGAGCACCATCGCGTCGAGCGGGTCGTGGGTGACGAGCACCGTGTATCCGGGAAACTCGCGCAGGTGATGGGACAGATCGGAGCGCACGTGCAGCCGGGTGCCCGCGTCGAGGGCGGCGAGCGGTTCGTCGAGCAGCAGCAGGCGCGGTGCGGTGACCAGTGCCCTCGCCAGCGCGACACGCTGGGCCTGTCCGCCCGACAGAGCGCGTGGTTTGCGATGCATGTGATCGGCGAGTCCGACGCGCGCCAGCGACGCGGCGGCCTGTTCGCGCGCCCGGGCCTTGCGGTGTCCGCGCGCCCGCAGTCCGAAGGCGACGTTGTCCAGCGCGGACAGGTGGGCGAACAGCAGGTAGTCCTGGAACACCACGCCGATCTCCCGCCGTTCGGCGGGCACGAACACCGAAGGCGGTGCGTCCCAGGTGTGTTCGCCGACGCGCAGATGCCCGCCGGTGAGCGCGACGAGTCCGGACAGCGCGCGCAACGCGGTGGTCTTGCCCGCCCCGTTGGGCCCGAGCAGCGCGATCACCTCCCCCGGCGCCACGGTGAGCGGCAGCTCGAGCGCGAAATGCCCCCGGTCGACCCGGATTTCGGCGCTCAGGGTCATACCGCACCCCGGATCCAGCGTTCCCGCAGCGCGACGAGCACGAGCACCGACACCGCGAGCAGCACCAGGCTCAGCACGATCGCGGCCTCCGGATCGCTCTCCAGCGCGAGGTAGACCGCCAACGGCATCGTCGTCGTGCGTCCGGGGAAATTACCCGCGAAGGTGATGGTCGCGCCGAATTCGCCCAGCGCGCGGGCCCAGCACAGCACACCGCCCGCGACGACGCCGGGCAGGATCGAGGGCAGCGTGACCCGTCGGAAGGTGTACCAGCGGCTCGCGCCGAGGGTGGCCGCCGCCTCCTCGAATCGTTGATCGGCCGCGCGCAGGGCGCCCTCGACCGAGATCACCAGGAACGGCATCGCCACGAACGCCTCGGCGACGATCACCCCGGCGGTCGTGAAAGGCAGTGACACCCCGAACCATTCGTAGATGTAGCGTCCGATCAGGCCGCGCCGTCCCAGCACCAGCAGCAACGCGACACCGCCGACGACCGGCGGCAGCACGAGCGGGACGGTGACGAGGGCGCGCAGCAGCGAACGTCCGGGCAGGTCCGCGCGGGCGAGCAGCCACGCGAGCGGAATCCCCAACACGAGGCAGATCAGGGTCGCCGAAGTCGCGCACACCAGCGAAAGCCGCAGCGCCTGACCGACTTCGGCACTCGCCAGCCGCTCGGGCAGGGTCGACCACGGCGCCCGGAGCAGCAGCCCGATCAACGGGACGACCAGGAATGCCAGCCCGCAGACGGCGGGCAGTATCAGCGCGACCGGAGGCCGCCCCAGTACCGCCCGTCGCCGCGAGGCCGTTCTCACGGGGTGTCGAATCCCGCCGCGGTGAACACCGTCTTCGCCTGGGCGCCGGTGACGAATTCGACGAACGCCGCCGCGGCCGCCGCGTTCGGGGCGTGCGCGAGCGGTGCGACCGGATAGTCGTTGACAGCCTTGGCCGATTCGGGGAATTCGATGCCGGCGACCTTGTCCCCCGCCGCCTTCACATCGGTGCGGTAGACCAGCGCCGCGTCGACCTCACCGAGCGTCACCTTGGTCAGCACCGCCTTGACGTCCTGCTCACGGGTGTCGGGCTGGGGCGTGATACCCGCGGTCTCGAATACGGTCTTCGCCGCCGCACCGCACGGCACCTGCTCGGCGCACAACGCGATCTTGGGCTCGGTCCTGCCGAAATCGGCCAGTCCGGTGATGGCGCCCGGATTGCCCTTGGGCACGGCGATCTCGAGTCTGTTGCGTACGAACGTGACCGGCGCGACCGTGACTTCGCCCTTGTCCCGTACCTGCTGCATGTTCTTGGGCGCCGCGGAGGCGAAGACGTCCGCCGGAGCGCCCTGGTTGATCTGTTCGGCGAGCGCCGAACTGGCGCCGAAGCTGTAGACGACCTTCACCCCCGGGTGCGCGGCCTCGAACTGCTTGCCGAGTTCGGTGAAGGTCTCGGTCAGCGATGCCGCCGCGAATACCGTCACGGTGCCCGACACCGACGCCGCGTCCGCGGATTCGGACTTGTCGTCGGAACCGCAGCCCGCCACGGTCACCACCGCGAGTACCGCCGCGAACGCGACGCCCCATCTGCGCATGAATTTCATCCTCGTCAACTTTCCGGAATCTCCACCACGACGTGGGTGGACTTCACCGAGGCGACAGCGATACTGCCGACTTCCAGACCGAGCTCGTCGACCGATTCCCTGCTCACCAGCGACACCAGCCGGAACGGTCCGGCCTGCATCTCCACCTGCGCCATCACGGTGTCCTTGACGATCCTGGTGACGATGCCGCGCATCCGATTGCGCGCGGACGCCGCGACCGTCACCCCCGGCTCGGGAGCTTCGGCGTTTGCTCGCAGGAATTGGGCGAGCTCGCGGCCGCTGACACCCTTGCGGCCGCTGTCGAGCTGGATCGCGTTCAACCGGCCCTGATCGATCCACCGGCGCACCGTGTCATCGCTGACACCGAGCAGGGCGGCTACCTCGCTGATCCGTAAATTCGACACGATCGACAGCATATTGCCGCAGACACGGAATTGTGAAGCGAGAAGATCCGTAGATCAGGAGGTCACTGCGGCAACGGCAGGAGTTCGGCGACGCTACCGCGTCCGGAGTTCGGCCCGAGCAGCGCGAGCGCCTGGCAGCCGATCAGGTCGGCCAGATGCGGTGTGCGCGCCGCACCCGCGCTCTGCCACACCCCGCCGGGCAACTGACGCACCGGCACCACCGCGGTGAGCGTCTCGTGTGATCCCGACCGGTCGCTGATCCGGCCCCACAGTCGCTGCCGCGAGGTGCGCGCGGTCAGCGCGTCCACGATCGCGGGAGCGCTGACCAGCAGCGCGGCCACCGCGGCGAACGGATTACCCGGCAACGCGAGCAGCACCCTGCCGTCGGGGAGTACCGCGACGATCTGCGAGCCGCCGGGCCGCATCGCCACCCCGTCGAGGAGTACGCGCGCGCCGATCTCGGTGAGCACATCGCGCAGATGATCGGCCGCACCGTGTCCGGTCGCGCCGGTGACCACGACCATCTCGGCGTCGCGTTCCTGGGTGAACCAGGCGAGCAGGTCTTCGGCACGGTCCGGCAGATGCCGGACCGGTCCGCATCCGATATCGCAGGCACGCAGCAGTTGCGGCAGTACCGGTGCGAGCGCGTCGCGGGTCTGGCCTTCGGCGAGCGGGCCGCGCGCGCGGATCTCGTCGCCGGTGATCAGCACATCGGCGCGTACCGGTCCGCGGACCGCGCCGGTGGGAGCCTCCGCGCTCGCCGCGGCCGAGACCACCGCGGGGCAGACCCGGGTCCCGTGGCCGACAAGCACTTCCCCGCCCTCCCACTGCTCACCGCAACGGCGCATATCGTCCTTCAGCGGCGCGCCGGGCACCCTGCGCACCATCAGGCGACCCGATACCCGCGCCGTCTCGGCGAATTCGTCGCGCATGACCGCCGTGGTCCCGGTCGGAGCCGCCGCGCCGGTCGCGATCCGCACCGCGACCCCCGACGACAGCGGACGCCCTCGACCGTGGCCCGCCAGCCTGGCATCGGCGCGCAACGTCCACCAGGGACCGGGGCCGCTCACCGCGTAGCCGTCCATCGCCGCGGTGTCGACCCGGGGCAGCGCGGTACCCGCGATCAGATCTTCGGCCAGCGTCGCTCCGGACGCGTCCGCGAGCAGCGCGAAACGGGCCGGGACGGCGATCAGTTCGGACCGGAGGACCTCGGCGACACCGTCGACGCCGATCGGCAGCATCCGCACACTCTCCACGCTCACGACAGCCTCCGATTCGATCTCCGCCCGCCCTGTGCCCGCGCTCGTCCCGTCCGCTCGACATCGACAACGCGGGGCGAATAGATCCTCATCGTCGGACATGACGCGCGATGGTCGCATCGGTTGCCCGACAGTCACCAAACCCTCACCCCGCCACCGCCCCGGCGGTGCGTTCCGCGCGCCCAGCCGGCGGATCTGAGGGGATGCCGACACGCTGTGCGCGATCGTCGGCGGCGTGCTCGGTGTGCGGCTCGGCTCTCGGGGTATCCCGGAAACATGGCGCAGCCGTCGAGAGCCCCTTCCGCTATGGGCGGGGTCGTAGGATACTTCGGCTACGCCCAGTTCTCAGCAAGCCCACAGTCATCTCTGGCGTATGCCACGGTTTGATGAGGTGAACTGGTATTCGGACGGCCGACAGGTCGCCGGCGACCGATCCCAGGAGGTCAGGCCGTGAGTAGCGCAATGACGACATCCCGCCGCGAGTTGGTACGGCTCGCCGGAATCGCGGGTGATTCGGTCAGCAGGCGCGGGCTGCGGTCGATCAACGCCGACGCCGTGGCCTCGTGGACCGATCCGGTCACCGGTCGGGTCGCCTTCGTCGTCGCCGACGGTGTCGGAGATCACCTGCTCGCGGCACGGGCCGCGCGGGCCGCCGCGACGGTCGCCGCGAAGGAGAGCGCCCGCGACGGCGCGGCGGCGGGCATCCTCGCCGCGCAACGACGTCTGCTGCGCGAATTCCCCGAACCCAAAGCCGACAGCGCGCTGGTCGTCGCGGTACTGCCGACGGCCGGCAAACCCGACTGTTCGGCCGACATCGCCTGGGTCGGGGATTGCCGCGCCTACCGCTGGAACGGCCGGATGCTGCATCAGATCACCACCGATCACACCCTCGCGGAATACCTCCGGATGCGCGGCCAGTACGCGGCGCCGCGCACGAATCACATCATCACCACCACCGTGCGCACCGTACGCGAAGATCAGATCGGCCGCGCCGCCACCGGCTCCAGCAACGGGCGAATCCTGCTCAGCACCGACGGGGTGCACAAACGCCTCGATATGGCGACGATCAAACTGCTGCTCGCCACGGGGGAATCACCGAGCGCGACCGCGGAGGCGATGGTGGACGCGGCCCTGGACGGCGGCGGCAGGGACAACGCCTCGGCATTCGTGATCGACCGGCACTGAGCCGCCCCGGCGGACCCGATCAATCGCCCCTGATCCGGGCGTGCAGGTGCATATCGTGCCACCCGTCCGCGTGCAGACCGGCGCTGCGCCTGGTGCCCTCCAGCGCGAATCCGAGTTTTCTCGCCACCCGGCACGATTGCGTGTTCCGCACCGAATGCGCGAGTTCGATGCGATGGAAGCCGCGCGCGTTCAGCGCCCAGTCGGTCAGGGTCGCCGCGGCGCGCGGGGCCACGCCACGGCCGCGTGCGGCGGGCACGGTCCAGTAGGCGACCTCGGCCTGGCCGTAGGCGGATATCCCGCAACGAGGCACGGCCGAGGAGGGCGTCGGTGCCGGTGTCGACGACCGCCCAATTGGCATGGGTCGCTTCGCTCCACGCCTTCGCCCACACCTCCAGCCAGCCGCGCACCTCGACCACCGAGACGGCGCTCCGGGTGTGCCAGCGCTGAATCCCGCTGTCCTGGAACGCCTCGAAGACCGCGGGCGCGTCGTCGGGAGACCACGGCCGCAGGGTGAGGTCGTCCACGACGAAGGTCGGTTGCGCTGTGGCGGTGAAGTATTCGGCGTCGAGTAGATCCGGCGTTGTCGGTGGCACGATCGTCCATTCTGCCCTCGAGCGCCGCCGAAAGGGAGAAGCCGCGCCCCCGAGGGAGACGCGGCTTCTCGAAATCGACCGGACCTTACAGGTATTGACCCGTATTCGACTCGGTGTCGATGGAGCGGCTGGCCGAGGCGTTCTTGCCGGTGACCAGCGTGCGGATGTAGACGATCCGCTCGCCCTTCTTGCCGGAGATGCGAGCCCAGTCGTCCGGATTCGTGGTGTTGGGCAGGTCCTCGTTCTCGGAGAACTCGTCCACGATCGAATCGTAGAGATGCTGGATGCGCAGACCCGGATTACCGTTGTCGAGCACCGACTTGATGGCGTACTTCTTGGAGCGGTCCACGATGTTCTGGATCATGGCGCCGGAGTTGAAGTCCTTGAAGTACAGGACCTCCTTGTCACCGTTGGCGTAGGTGACCTCCAGGAAGCGGTTGTCCTCGCTCTCGGCGTACATCCGGTCGACGACCCGCTCGATCATCGCGCGGATGCAGGCGCCCTTGTCGCCGCCGAATTCGGCCACGTCATCCGCGTGCAGCGGCAGCGTCTCGGTGATGTACTTCGAGAAGATGTCCTGCGCCGATTCGGCGTCGGGCCGCTCGATCTTGATCTTCACGTCCAGACGGCCCGGCCGCAGGATCGCGGGGTCGATCATGTCCTCGCGGTTGGAGGCGCCGATGACGATGACGTTCTCCAGGCCCTCGACGCCGTCGATCTCCGAAAGCAGCTGCGGCACAACGGTGGTCTCCACATCGGAGGAGACACCGGAACCACGGGTGCGGAAGATCGAATCCATCTCGTCGAAGAACACGATCACCGGGGTGCCCTCGGAGGCCTTCTCACGCGCACGCTGGAAGATGATCCGGATATGGCGTTCGGTCTCGCCGACGAACTTGTTCAGCAGCTCGGGGCCCTTGATGTTCAGGAAGAACGACTTGGCTTCCTTGGCATCCTCACCGCGCGCCTCGGCGATCTTCTTGGCCAGCGAATTGGCCACCGCCTTGGCGATCAGCGTCTTGCCGCATCCGGGCGGACCGTAGAGCAGCACGCCCTTGGGCGGGCGCAGCGCGTACTCGCGGAACAGATCCTTGTGCAGGAAGGGCAGTTCGACGGCGTCGCGAATCTGCTCGATCTGCCGGGTCAGGCCGCCGATGTCGTGGTAATCGACGTCGGGAACCTCTTCCAGTACCAGATCCTCGACCTCGGCCTTGGGGACGCGCTCGAACGCGAAACCCGCCTTGGTGTCGACGAGCAGGGAATCTCCGGGACGGAGTTTGCGGATCGGCGAATCCGGGTCGTCCACGTCGTCGTTCTCGGCGATCTTGGACAGCGGGCCCGACAGCCACACCACACGTTCCTCGTCGGCATGACCGACCACGAGGGCGCGACGGCCGTCGTCGAGGATCTCCCGCAGGGTGCCGATCTCGCCGATCGCGTCGAAGACGCCCGCCTCGACCACCGTGAGCGCCTCGTTGAGGCGGACGGTCTGGCCGTACTCGAGTACGGCGGTGTCGATATTCGGCGAGCAGGTCAACCGCATCTTGCGTCCCGAAGTGAACACGTCGACCGTCTGATCGTCGTACACGCCGATCAGAATGCCGTATCCACTCGGTGGCTGACCCAGCCGATCGACCTCCTCGCGCAACGCGACCAGTTGCTGGCGCGCTTCCTTGAGGGTGTCCATCAGCTTCGTGTTGCGAATGGTCAGCGAATCGACGCGGGCTTCCAACTCCCGTGCGTGATCCGGCGAATCGGCGAGTTGCCTTCGGAGTGCAGCCGCCTCGGCGCGTACCGCCTCGAGCTCTCTCCAGGCCGCCGAATCCGAATTCTCGATGGGGCTCATGTGCTGCTCCTCCCAGTCCCGGTCTATCAACGCTACCGGGCGTGGTCAATTCTCGCTTTCCGACATGGTTTCTTCGTGATCACATCTGCACTGCGATCGGCGGCCGGAGGTCCATGTTAGCCTGCCCTAACCCGATTGGGGCGAGAGTTGTCGCCCCACGAGCCGAAAGGTTGCTCACCATGCTCCTTCCCGCCAGAACTCTGCGCTTCTGCGTAGCGACGGCCGCGGCGGCCATCGCCGTGACAGTCGGTCTCACCGGATGCGGATCCGACGACGATTCCGGTTCCGCCACCGGCACCACTGCCACTGCAAGTACCACAACCGCCGCCTCGGCAACCACCGGATCGGGGCAGGCCGCGGGCGCGACGCCGTCGGTCGAGGAGTTGCAGACCACGCTGGCGATTCTGTCCGACCCGGCCAAGACCACCCAGGACAAGGTCGCGATCGTCGTCGACGGCGAGAAGCGGGCCACCAACATCGAGTCCATGACCAAGGCTCTCGCGGGCTACGGAACGCTGAAGTTCGTGGTCAGCGACGTGAAGGTCACCGGCGACACCGCCACCGCGCAGGTCGTCATCAGCTCGCCGAACGGCGACGCGCCGCCCATGCCCCTGACCTGGCAGCAGGTCGGCGGCAAGTGGAAACTCTCCGACGCGAGCACCTGCGTGCTGCTCGGGTTCGCCCAGGCGCCCTGTACGCCGTAGTCGCATCGGGCCCGTGCGTGCCCACCGGCATGCACGGGCACGGGGCTCAGCCCTTCGAGGGGCGACGTTGGGGCTTGGGGGTCACCGTTCCCTCGGCGAGGCGTCGCGCGCTCACCAGGAAGGCCGTATGCCCCTGCATGCGGTGCTCGGGGCGTACCGCGAGGCCGACCACGTGCCAACCGCGCACGATCGACTCCCAGGAACGCGGTTCGGTCCAGCATTCCTGTTCCCGCAATGCCTCCACGATCCGCGACAACTGTGTGACGGTCGCCACATAGACGATCAGGACACCTCCCGGCACCAGCGCCTTGGCGACCGCAGGCAGCGCGTCCCACGGCGCGAGCATGTCCAGCACCGCCCGATCGACCGGTTCGCCGTCGTAGTCGGCGACGTCGCCGACCGTGAGCGACCAGTTAGCCGGACGTTCGCCGAAGAAGGTCTCCACATTGCGTACGGCGTGCTCGGCGTGGTCGTCTCGGATTTCGTAGGAGATCACCTCGCCTTCGGGGCCGACCGCGCGCAACAGCGAACATGTCAGCGCGCCGGAGCCCGCACCCGCCTCCATCACCCGCGCGCCGGGAAAAACGTCGCCCTCGTGCACGATCTGCGCGGCGTCCTTCGGGTAGATCACGGCGGCCCCGCGCGGCATCGACAGCACGTAGTCGATCAGCAGCGGACGCAGCGCCAGGTACGGTGTGCCGTTCGTGGAATTCACCACGGCGCCCTCGTCGGCGCCGATCAGGTTGTCGTGCTTGATGCCGCCGCGGTGGGTGTGGAATTCCTTACCCGGCTCCAAGACGACCGTGTAGAGGCGCCCCTTGGCATCGGTCAGCTGCACCCGGTCACCGATGGTGAATGGCCCGGTCCGTCTGGCCGTCATGAATCTCCGTTTCGCTGGCGTGAAGGTGCTGTCGGCGCGAGCGTGGCCTGCGTGCTCACGCAGCGACCGCCGTTCGCGCCGCGGTGTCGGTACCGCCGGATAGCCTGCCAGGTATGCCAGCGCCCGTGTCCACGCCCCCTGCCGACGACGAGATGTCCTCGGCGCCCGAGCCTGCCCGGGTCCGGCGACGCCCCGCGCTGTCGCCCTCGCGGGCAATGGATTTCAAACAGTGCCCGTTGAAGTACCGACTGCGCGCGATCGATCGGATTCCGGAACCGCCCACCCGGCACGCCGTGCGCGGGACGGTCGTGCACGCCGTGCTCGAGGACCTGTTCGGACTGCCCGCAGCGGACCGGGCGCCCGAGCGCGCCGATACCCTCGTCGTCCCGGCCTGGGAGCGGGTACTGGCCGACCGTCCAGAGATCGCCGCACTGTTCGCCGACTCCGGTCTCGACGGATTCCTCGCCGAGGTGCGCGCCCTGGTCGAGAGCTACTACCGGCTGGAGGATCCGACCGGCTTCGATCCGGAATCGCGGGAGGCCGGGGTCGAGGTGGAACTCGACGACGGGGTGCTGCTGCGCGGATTCATCGACCGCATCGATGTGGCGCCGACGGGTGAGCTCAGGGTCGTCGACTACAAGACCGGTCGCGCGCCGGGGCCGACCAGCGAGACCAAGGCCCTGTTCCAACTCAAGTTCTACGCCCTGGTCGTGTTGCGCACTCGCGCGATCCTGCCCGCCCAACTACGGCTCATCTATCTGGCCGACGAACAGATACTCACCTACGCGCCGGACGTGGAGGAACTGCTGCGTTTCGAACGCACCCTCTCCGCGCTGTGGGCGGCCATCACCGACGCCGGGCGCACCGGCGATTTCCCGCCGAGCACCAGTTGGCTGTGCTCGTACTGCGATTACAAACCGCTGTGCCCCGAATACGGCGGTACGCCGCCGCCGTACCCGGGTTGGCCGTCCGATGGGCTGACCGAATCGCCGGACGAGACGCTGGCGGAAGCGGTTTCGGACTGAAGTCGCCCCCTGATCACACCCCGAGTTCGTCGCAGAGGTCGACGTAGCGCTCGAGGTATTCGGGGGTGGATCGGTGGGCCGCCAGCCCGACGGTGTCGAATTCGTCGGAGCCGGGTTCCGCGAGCACGCCGAGCGCGCGCAGGGCCTCGTTGACGGTGCGCACCGAGCGCACCGGTCCGCCGTCGACGGAGACGACCGCCCACTGACTTCCGTTTCCCGCGAAATAGTCCGTGAACAGCACGGCGAAGGTGGGGTCGGGCCGGCCGCACAGTCGCGCCGCGATCGTGGCGGTGACCGCTTCGCGGGGAAAGATGCCGGGCGCGTCGGAGGGCAGGTCGAAATATTCGGTGAATCCATGTCGGGCTTGCCGGTACGCCGTGTAGTAGTGCGTCAGGTGGAACAGGGTCAGGTTCTCGCGCAACGACACCGGCGCCAGATCCCATTCCACGGCCGCGTCCGCGTCGAAGTGTCCCGGTACGAGAAGCGCGGTGATGGCGTGTGACACACACAGCACCCTATCGCTGCCCGTCACGCGCCGAGGGAGGCCGCCCGTCGGACCGAGGCATCCGACGGGCGGTCACCCGAGTTCCCCGCGCGGCGCGATCAGACGGTGAAGTTGTGGAAGAGCAGCACCGAAAGACCGAGGCCGACAGCGAGATTGACCACCGCGGCCGAACCGAAGACCGCGATCGGTCGCCAGCCCGCGTCCCGCAGTCCCTTCAGGGAGAATTCCAGGCCGATGGAGACGAAGGCCAGGATCAGGAACCAGGTGCGCAGGTCGTTGACGATCGCGATATGCGCCGCGCCGGTCTTCTTGTCCACCGATTGCAGATACAGCGTGCCGATCACCGACGCCGCGATGAAGGCCAGTACGAATTTCGGGAAACGATCCCAGAATTCACGCGGTGACGGGCGCGCGCCACCCGCCACCCGTTCGACGCGCAACGTGAAATACGCGGTGAGCGCGATCGCGACGACGCCGATCAGGGCATTCTGCGTGGTCTTCACGATCGTGGCGATCTGCAACGCCTCCTCCCCCGCGATCGCGCCCGCGGCGGCCACCGCGGCGGTGGTGTCGATATTGCCGCCGATCCACGCGCCCGCGACCTCGTCGGACAGATCGAACACCTCGGCCAGCCACGGCAACAGGAAGATCGACGGCAGCGCGAAGATGATCACCAGCGACGCCGCGTACGCGATCTGTTCACGCCGGGCCTGCACCGCGCCCGCCGCCGCGATCGCCGCGCTGACACCGCAGATCGATACCGCCGAGGACAGCAACGCGCGCAATTTGTCGTCCAGTCCGAGCACTCCGCCGAACCACCAGGTGAACCCGAAGACGATGGTGATCAGCAGCAGCGCCTGCACGATCGAGGGCCCCGCCGCCGTCACCAGGATCTTCAGGTTGATCGAAGCCCCGAGCAGCACCACGCCGGTCTTGATGAAGAATTCCGTGCGAAATCCCGCCGAAAGACGCTCCCGCAGATCCAGTTTCGTCAGGATCACATTGCCGATCAGTCCGATGGCGATCGCGTACACCGGATACTCGATCGATTTCGCCACCCGCCGCAACGGCGTGTCCTGCGCCCACCTCGGCACATGGATCTCGAGGTACCTGGTCAGCGCCCCCAGCACCAGGACCACCGCGACACCGGCCACGATCCACGAGATCGTCCCCCGCGATCCCCCGTGCAGCGCGGCGTTTTCCGACACCGAGGCGTCGGCATCGCCGCTGTCGGCGCGCGCCTGCGCTTTCCGCACATCCACCGCGCCGGTTCGCTGACCGTCCGGCTCGGTACCGGCCCCCGACTCCGCACCGGTCACCACGGTGCTCCCCTCCTCGCCGGGCACCGCCTCGCGCTCGGTATCTCGGCCACCGGGCACCTGCGCCGACATCAGGGCACCAACCATTCGGGAACGGCCCCCACCAGGACCAACGCGACGAGAACCAGACCGACAACAGCCGCCAGCCAATCCTCGTTCCAGACGAACAAGCGCCCCCGACGTTCTTCGGGCGGTGTGTGCGACATGGTGAACTCCTTGCGTTCCTCACCGAGAGCCCGCACAGTACCGACGCCGCGCACACACTGACACCTGTTGCATTCACCGTGAATCAATCACGCGCACAGGCCGAATCGCCGAGAGCAGGGGCCTGTCGACGGAACGCCGAGTCGGACCGTCCGACGGAAAGTCGAGGTGGACCATCCGGCCGGTCGGATCGATGTGATGGGGCCGGTAACAAGCCATTAGGGGGACACCTAGGGGTTTGCACGCCTCACCGATGACGCGACAGTGAGGTCATGCGCACAATTTCCGGTGCCGGCTCGACAGACCGGTCCCCCCGCGGTCAGCGACGGCCACGAGTCGGGCACATCGAGTTCCTGAACTGGCTGCCGATCCTGTGGGGGCTCGCTCGCACGGGCAATCTCATCGATCTGGATCTGGTCCGCGATACGCCGGAGAACCTCAGCGACGCACTGGTCGCCGACGATCTCGACATGGGTCCCATCAGCCTGATGGAGTTCCTGAGCCACTCCGACCAACTCGTGATATTGCCCGATATCGCGATCGGCTGCGACGGCCCGGTCATGTCCTGTCTGATCGTCAGCAAGATTCCGCTCGATCAGCTCGACGGCGAACGAGTCGCGCTCACCTCCACCAGCAGGACCTCGGTGCGGCTGACGAAACTGCTCCTCTCCGAACACATCGGGGTCCATCCGGAGTATTTCGTGAGTCCGCCGAACCTGGAAACAATGCTGGCGCAGGCGCCCGCCGCGGTGCTGATAGGTGACATGGCATTGCGCGCCGCGCTGTTCGACGCTCCCGCAGCGGGACTGCTGGTGCACGACCTCGGGCAGATGTGGCGGGACTGGACCGGACTGCCCTTCGTGTTCGCGGTGATCGCGGCCCGGCGCGACTTCGTCGAGCGGGAACCGGAAACCGTCCGCCGCGTCCACGCCGACCTGCTCGCCGCCCGCGACATCGCCATGGCGGAGATGGACGAGCTCTGCGCACGCCTGGCTCGCTGGGAGGAGTTCGACGCCGCCACCCTGCGCCGGTACTACACCGACGCACTCGACTTCGGACTCGGCCAACGACACCTCGCGGGCATCGCCGAGTTCGCGGCGCGGGTGGGCGGCCCCGCGGCCGGCTTCTCGATGGATGTCTTCGCGACGCTGCCCGATTCGGCGTGAGCCGAGTCCGACGAAGGAGAGAGTGATGCGCTTTCACGGGTCACCGTTCGACAGCGATCCGGCGCGCGGCGACAGCGACAGGACCGTGGCGTGAACGATCAGGAATACGACGTCGTCGTGGTCGGTGGCGGATCCGCCGGGGTGGCCGCCGCCGTCGGCGCAGGCCGGGCGGGCGCGAGAACGCTGCTGGTGGAACGCGGTCCGTGCCTCGGTGGGGCGGCCACGCTGCGCAATGTGCTCACCTACTGCGGGATCTACACCAGGTCGGACCCGCCGCGGCAGGTGGTGTTCGGCATCGCCGAGGAGGTGTTGGCGGGCCTGCGGGCCATGGACGCGGTGACCCCGCCGACCCGATTCACCTCGGTCGCCGTCGTTTTCGATCCGGAAGCGGTGAAAGTCGTCCTCGACCGGATCTGCGCCGAGGCGGGCGTCGAAGTCCATCTCGACAGCCAGCTCGTCGCCGCCGATCGTGGTGCGGGCGAGATCATGTCGATTCGCGTCGCGAACCACCAGGGCGTTCGACAGATCAGCGCGGCCGCGTTCGTCGACGCGACCGGCGAGGCCGATCTGGCGACGTTCGGCGGCGCCGCGGTGCGCTACGGCAACGACGGACTCGTCCAGAACGGCACGCTGGGCGTCCGCTTCGGCGGTATCTCGGCGGAGGCCGATATCGCCCGCGACACGCTGTCGGCGGCCATCCGGGCCGCCAAATCCGGTGGCGCTCCGCTGCTGGCCGAACGCGGACTCGTCGCGCGCCTGCCGGTATCGGGTGACGTCATCACCTACGTCGTGGACGAGGGTTACGACGCCCGCGACGTGGGCCAGTCGACCCGCGCTCAGACCCACGCGCGAATCCAGGCGCGCGACTATCTCACCGCGCTGCGGGCCATCCCGGGATGGGAGCGCGCCTACATCGTGAGCACCGGCCCCGAGATCGGTACCAGGGAGTCACGCCACGTCGTCGGAACCTGTCAACTGACGGTGGACCAGGTCCGCGGCGCCGCCCGGTCCGAGGATGTCATCGCCCTCGGCGCCTGGCCGATCGAATATCACCCCGGCGCCGGGGTTCTCCCGCAGTGGGAGTTCATCGCCGACGACGGCTTCTACGACATTCCGTTCGGCGTGCTCCGGAGCATCGACACCGTCAACCTGTTCGCCGCGGGCCGCGTCGTCGACGCCGACCGCCTCGCCGGGGCGTCACTGCGGGTGATGGGCACCGCGTTCGCCACCGGACAGGCCGCGGGCATCGCCGCCGCGCTCTACGCCGACCGCACCACGGTGCTCGCCGTCGGCGCGGTCCAGAAACATCTCGTCCACCAGGGCGTCTACCTGCCCACGATGGATTCGCCCTGAGAACAGATTCCACCGAGACGAGAAACGGGGCCTGGTGACAGGCCCCGTTTCTCGTCTCGGTACCGGGTGGTCAGTCCACGCCGACGATCGCGGCGGTGCGCTCGACGACGCGGGCGCCGAACTCGGGATCCCGCGACGCCGACGACGAACGGGCGAACCCGTTCCTGTTGTGATAACCGCCGGTGGTGTGTGCCGACTCGGGGTCGGTGGCCAACCGGACGAGCGGGGCGGCCCCGCTGCGCGCACCGGTCATGAACGGGCGCCCCACGGTTTGGATCACCCGGAACAATCCGCCCGCCGCCACACCGAACCGGGTCGCCACCGCGCCCGGGTCGGCAGCGTTCACGGTGATCCCGGAGCCCTCCCAGCGCCGCGCGAGCGCGTAACTGTAGGCGAGAGCGGCCAGCTTCGCGTCACAGTACGCCGCAACCTGGCGGAACTTCCGCTCGTAGGACCAGTCGTCCAGGTTCGGATCGCCGCGTCTCTCCATGAACGACGACGTCACGATCACCCGCGAGGGCACCCCGGCCGACTCGGCACCGGCACGCAGTCCGTCGAACAGCCGGTGCGTCACCGCCGCGACGGCGATGTGGTTGAGGGCGAACGACCGCTCCACCCCGTCCGGCGAGAGCTCACGGTCGGCGAACCCGCCGCCCGCGTTGTTGAGCAACACGTGCACACCGCCGGGCGCGGCCGCCCCCACCTGTTCGGCGAACGCGCGCACCCCGCTCAACGAGCCGAGGTCGGCGGCGACCGGAACGAAACGGCCCGCGCCCGCGGCGCCCAACTGCCGCGCCGCGGCCGCTGTCCGTCGCGAATCACGTCCGTGCACGACCACTGTCGCGCCCGCCGCGCCCAGGGCCGCCGCGGCGGCATAGCCGATACCGCTGGTCGAACCGGTGATGACGACGGTGCGCCCGGACATCGATCCGGGCGCCGGGTCGGTCATCTCAGCTCGCGTTCGACTCGGACAGCGACACCACGGTCTTGCCGACGTTCTCGCCGCGGATCATCGCCGAGTACGCCTCGAACGCGTTCTCGATCCCGTCGAACACCGTCTCCTCGGCCTTCAACGAGCCGTCGGCCAGCCAGCCCTTCGCCTGCGCGAGGTAGTCGGGCAGGATCGCGAAGTAGTCGGCGGCGTTCATGCTGAACAGCGACACCCGCTTGCCGATGATCAACGGCAGGTTCTTCGGGCCGGGGGGCAGCGAGTCGGTGTCGCTGTCGATGGTGGCGAGCGAGCCGGACAGGACCACGCGGCCATGGGGTTTGATCACCCCGAGCGCGGCATCGAGCTGCTCGCCGCCGACATTGTCGAAGTAGACGTCGATACCGCCCGGTGCGGCAGCGGCCAACTGGCCGGCCACATCACCGGCGCGGTAGTCGATCGCGGCGTCGAACCCGAATTCCTCCAACAGCTTTCGGGTCTTCTCCGGTCCGCCCGCCGAACCGATCACCAGTTTGGCCCCGAGTTTGCGCGCCAGCTGACCGGCCACCGAACCGACAGCGCCCGCCGCCGCCGAGATGAACACGACGTCACCGTCGCTCACCTTCGCCACCTCGGTGAGACCGACGTAGGCGGTAAGCCCGGTGGTTCCGAGTACGCCCAGATACGCCTGCGGTGCAACGGAAGTCACGTCGAGGGGCTGCGCCCAGGCCGCCAGAGTGTACTCGCGCCAGCCGTCGAAGTGGCTGACGACCGCGCCGACCGGCAGCGCGTCGTTGGCCGAGGCGATCACCGTACCCACGGCGGCACCGGTCAGCGCGACATCGAGATCGAACGGCGGCAGATAGCCGTCACCCGCGTTCATCCGGCTGCGCATGTACGGGTCGACCGACATCCAGTCGTTGCGGATCAGCGCCTGGCCGGGGGCGGGATCGGCCAGGGTCACCGTGGCCAGTTCGACATCGGCGAGCGTGGGGGTTCCGGCGGGACGGGCGATCAGACGCCATTCACGGCTGGTAACAGGCAAGGCAAGCTCCTTGGCTCAGGGTGGGCGGCGCGCCGGGATCACGCCGACGCGGGGTTGCTGTCGATGAACTCGAATATCGCGGTGTCGTCGGCCAGATCGATCCGTGCGCCGACGACGTCGGGTTGTTGCGGGCCACGCAGGCGTTGCACGGCGTCGAGCAGTCCGGCGACGGCACGATCGCGTTCGGCGTCCGACGGATCGGCCGCGCCCAATCTGTCGAGCAGGGCGGTCAATTCGCCGAGCAGCGGCGCGACCGAGTCGGCATCGGATGCCAGCAGGCCACACAGGTGTTCGGTGAGCGCGTACGGCGTCGGATAGTCGAACATCACGGTGGTCGACAGCATGACGCCCATCGATTTCTTCAGGTGGTTACGGAGCTCGACCGTGGTCAACGAGTCGAACCCCATGTCTACGAATCTCTGTTGTGGTTCGAGTGCTTCATCGGCCACCCGACCGAGCACGGTGGCCACATGTCGTGCCAGCAGTTCCGACACGACGCGACGCCGGTCGGCGCCACTGCGCCCCACGAGCAGCAGCGCGGTGTTCTCCAGCACCGGCGCCGACTGCGCACTGCGACGCATACGAACGATCGTACTCAACATCGCGGGCAACGGCGACCCGGCCGTGGCCGACGCCCTCGCCGCCGCGACATCGATACGCATCGGGACCGACGCCTGCGTGCCCGACGACAGCGCCGCGTCGAACATCCCCAACGCCTCCGCGGTGGACAGGGGCGTGAACCCACCGCGCGCCATCCGGTCCAGATCGCGTTGCGCCAGATGCCCACTCACGCCGCTGCTCTGGGACCACAGCCCCCACGCCAACGATGTGGCGGGCACCGCGGAGCGGGCGGCGCGCACCGCGAGCCCGTCCAGGTAGGCGTTGCCCGCCGCGTAGTTGGCCTGGCCCGCGTTGCCGAGAACGCCCGCCGCCGAGGAGAACAGGACCAGCGCCGACAGGTCGAGGTCACGGGTCAGCTCGTACAGGTTCCACGCGGCGTCGACCTTCGCGGGCAGCACCCGGTCCAGATCGTCGATGGTCAACTTCTCGAACGCCGCGTCGCTCACGGTGCCCGCGCAGTGGATGACAGCACCGAGCGGATGCTCGGGATCGATACCGTCGAGCAGGGCCGCCAGCGCGGCCCGATCGGCGACATCGCACGCGGCGACCGTGGCTTCGGCGCCGCCTTCGCGCAACTCGGCGACGAGTTCGGCCGCCCCGGGCGTCTCGGCGCCGCGCCGGGAGGTCAGCAGGAGTCGCGCAACTCCGTACTGGGCCACGACATGTCGTGCCAGCGCGGCGCCGATCGTGCCGACACCGCCGGTGATCATGACCGTGTGGCCGGGATCCAGCGGCGGCGGCACGGTGAGTACCACCTTGCCGACCTGGCGGGCCTGGCTCACGAACCGCAGCGCGCTCGTTGCCTGTCGCACGTCCCAGGTGGTGACCGGCGGCGGGGTGAGCGCGCCCGCGTCGAACAGTGCCACGATCTCGGCCAGCATCTGCGCGATGCGGTCCGGCGCGACCTCGGTGACGAGGAACGAGTGGTAGCCGACACCCGGGTACTCGGCGGCGATCGCGGCGGGATCGCGGCGATCGGTCATGCCCATCTCGACGAACTGCCCGCCGCGCGGCAACAGCCGCAGCGACGCGTCGACGAATTCGCCTGCCAGCGAATCGAGGACGACGTCGACACCGTTCCCTTCGGTCGCGACGCGGAACTGTTCCTCGAAGTCCAGGGTCCGCGAATTGGCGATCTGCTCGGGCGACAACCCATCCGCGACCAGCACGTTCTGCTTGCCGGGACTCGCGGTCGCGTAGACCCGCACACCCCAGTGCTTCGCCAATTGCCGAGCGGCGGTGCCGACGCCACCGGTCGCGGCGTGGATCAGCAGGGACTGGCCCGCGCGCAGCTTCGCCAGGTCGAGCAGACCGTAGTACGCGGTCAGGTACACCACCGGTACCGAGGCGGCCTGAGGGAACGACCAGCCCTCCGGAATCCGCACGATCGTGCGGTGGTCGGTGACGACCGTCGACCCCACACCGTCGAACAGACCCATCACCCGATCGCCGGGCGCGAAGTCGGTGACGTCGGGCGCCACTTCGACGACCACACCGGCGCCCTCGCCACCCAGCACGGCGTCCGGATTCGGGTACATGCCGATACTGATCAGCACGTCGCGGAAGTTGATGCCCGCCGCCCGCATCCGCACCCGAACCTGCCCCGCGGCCAGCACCGGAACGGGATCCTCGGCCAGGCGGCTCAGACCGATCGTGGTCAGCGTGCCCTTCTCACCGATCGTCAACCGCCAGTGCGGATCCCGGATCGGGTCGGCCACGTCGATGACGTCGTGACGGACCATTCTCGGCACCGAGGCATTCGCCCCGCGCCAGGCCACCTGGGGCTCGGCCGCCGCGACGGTCGCGGCGACGGCGTCGTCGAGCCCGGTGTCGGGACCGATGTCGAGCAGCACCAGCCGATCCGGGTTCTCGGTCTGGGCCGACCGCAACAGTCCCCAGATCGCCGCACCGCGCAGATCGACGGTGTCGGTCACCTCGACGGCCACCGCACCGCGCGTCACCACGACCAGCGTGGTGTCGGTCAGGCGTTCGGTCGCGAGGAACCGCTGGACCCGGTCCATGACCAGCGCCGTGGTGGCGCGCACCTCCGAGGGCTCGTCGGTGCCGTCCGAGGCGACGACCAGGACCGCGTGTTCCGGTGCGGTCCGCGCGCCCTCGAGGTCGGCGACACTCGGCACGGGCGCCGCGGGCGTACTCGGCAGCGCGGCGCCGGGCAGAGGAATCCACTCCACCGCGTAGAGCGGATGCGCGCTCGAACGGGTCCGCGCGTCGGATCCCGCCGACTCGCGCAACAGCAGGGCGTCCACCGACAGCACCGGTCGGCCCGCGGTGTCGTCGGCGGTGACCCGGAGACGATCGGGTGCCGTCGCCGTCAGGCAGACGTGCAGCACCGACGCACCCACCGCGTGCAACCGCACGCCCTCCCAACCGAACGGCAACCGCAGGGGCGCACCGGGTTCGGTGTCGACCATGCCGTGCAGCGCGGCGTCGAGCAGCGCGGGATGCAGGTGGAACCGGGTGGTGTCGAGGTGGTCGGGCGCCGCGACGGTGGCGAACACGTCGTCCCCGCGGCGCCACAACCCGCGGACACCCCGGAACAACGGTCCGTATTGATAGCCGAGTCGCTCGAGTCGCTCGTAGAAGTCGGCGGTCTCGACCGGCACCGCGCCTTCGGGCGGCCACGGCGCCGCCGAGCCGGTATCGGTCGCGACGCGGTCGCCGAGCTCGCCGCCCGCGCTGAGGGTCGCTTCGGCATGGCGCCGCCAGCCCGCTCCGGCGCCCGCGTGCACCGTCACCGGGTAGCGGCCGTCCCGCGGTTGGTCGATGACGAGCTGGACGCGCACGTCATCGGTGCCGGTCAGCGTCAACGGGGCGACGACGATCAGGTCGTCGACGCGGTCACAGCCGACGCTGTCGGCCGCCCGCAACAACAGCTCGACGAATACCGCGCCCGCCACCACGATCTGCCCGTCGATCCGGTGATCGGCCAGCCACGGGTGCGTCCGGGTCGACAGCACGCCGGTCAGCACGACGCGGCCACTGTCGGCGACCGAGATCTCCGCTCCGAGCAGCGGATGCGCCGCGGCGTCCAGACCCGACGCGGTCACGTCACCGGCACCGGCCTCGATCGGCAACCAGAAGCGCTGGTGTTCGAACGCATAGGTAGGCAACGGAATTCGTCGCCCTCCGGCCAGCGCGGGCAGCCCGGCCCAATCCACCGCGACGCCGGCGGTGAAGGCACGGGCCAGCGCGGTGCACACCGAGAGTTCCTCGTCCTGCGCGGGGCGCAGCAACGGCGCGACGACCGCGTTCGACGAACCGTCGTCGTCGGCGAGCACCAGCGACGACAGCGCCGCACCCGGCCCGACCTCGAGGAAGACGCCCACCCGACCGGATCCGCGCAACCAACTCAGCCCATCGGCGAAGCGCACCGGGTCGCTGACATGGCCCACCCAGTATTCGGGCGAGCACAGTTGCGCCGCGGTGGCGCGTTCCCCGGTGCGGTTGGACACCACCGGAATGTTCGGCGGGTGATAGGTGAGATCGGCGCACACGGCGGCGAACTCGTCGAGCATCGGCGCCATCAACGGCGAATGGAACGCGTGGCTCACGCGCAGGCGTTTCACCGACGCCGCGTCGAAGTGCGCGGCGATCTCGGCGACGGCGGCCTCGGCGCCTGAGATCACCACCGATCGGCGCGCGTTCACCGCGGCGACGCTGACCTGGGTGGACCGCTCGGCGATCAGGGCCGCGACGGTCTGCTCGTCGCTCGCGATCGACAGCATCGCCCCGCCTTCGGGTAGCGACTGCATCAGGGTTCCGCGCGCCGCGACCAGGCGGGTGGCGTCGGCCAAGGACCAGACCTCGGCCAGATACGCCGCGCTCACCTCGCCGATGGAGTGTCCGACGAGGAAATCCGGTCGTACACCGAATGATTCGATCAGCCGGAACAGTGCCACCTCGGTCGCGAACAGCGCGGCCTGGGCGTAGGCGGTGCGGTCGAGCAGCCCCGGCTCGCCTGCGCCGTCGATGACGAGCTCGCGCAGGGATCGCCCCAGCGTGGCGTCCAGGTGCGCGCACACCTCGTCGAAGGCGGCCGCGAAGACCGGATAGCGCGCGGCGAGCGTCGCGCCCATGCCGACGCGCTGAGCGCCCTGGCCGGGGAACAGCATCGCCACGCGGGCCGACGGGTCCACCGAGCCGAGGTGGACCGCGCTGGATTCGGTGTCCGCGGCCAGCGCGGCCAGCCCGGATTCCAGCTCGTCGCGACCGTGGCCGAGGATCACGGCGCGGTGGCCGAACCGGGACCGGCTCACCGCCGCGCTGACACCGATATCGGCGGCCGTGTGTTCGGGGTGCTCGGCGAGTGCCTCGCCGAGCCGGGCGGCGTTGGCGCGCAGCGCCGCCGAGGTCTTGCCGGACAGGATCCACGGCGTCAGCGGCTCGTCCGCCGGGTCCACGAACGCGGGGTCACCGAACGCGGGGTCACCGACCGTGGCGGATTCGAGGATAACGTGGGCGTTGGTGCCGCTGATGCCGAACGACGACACCGCCGCGCGCCGTGGCCTGCCGGTCTCGGGCCACGACCGGGCCGTGGTGACCAGTTCTATCGCGCCGGAGTCCCAATCCGCGTGCGGCGTGCGGTCATCGACGTGCAGCGTGGGCGGGACGACTCCGCCTCGCATCGCCAACACGGCCTTGATCACCCCGGCCACGCCCGCGGCGGCCTGGGTGTGGCCGATATTCGATTTCGCCGAGCCGAGCAGCAGCGGACGGGTCCGCCCCTGCCCGTAGGTGGCCAGCAGCGCCTGCACCTCGATCGGATCGCCCAGCCGGGTACCCGTGCCATGGCCTTCGACGAGGTCGATGTCGTCGGCGGTGAGCCGCGCGGCGGACAGTGCCCGCGCGATCACCCGTTCCTGCGCCTGCCTACTCGGCGCGGTCAAACCGTTCGACGCGCCGTCCTGGTTGACCGCGCTGCCGCGCAACACCGCGAGCACCTCGTGGCCGAGACGGCGAGCGTCCGACAGCCTTTCGACCAACACGACCGCCGCGCCCTCGGACCAGCCGGTCCCGTCGGCGGCCGCGGCATACGATTTGCACCGGCCGTCGGCGGCCAGTCCGCCCTGCATCGCGAACTCGGCGAACACCTTCGGCGTCGACATCACGGTGACACCACCGACCAGGGCCATCGAGCACCCACCGCGCCGCAACTCCTGCGCCGCGGTGTGCAGAGCCACCAACGACGACGAACACGCCGTGTCTATGGTCACCGCCGGACCCGTGAGACCGAGCGCGAAGGCGACCCGGCCGGACACGACGCTGGCCAGGCTGCCCGTGCGCAGATGGCCCTCCACCTGTTCGGGCACGGCGTGCAGGCGATCGGCGTAATCGTGGTACATCACGCCCGCGTACACCCCGGTCTCGCTGCCACGCAGGCTGACCGGATCGATACCCGCGCTCTCGATCGCCTCCCACCCGACCTCGAGCAGCAGCCGCTGCTGGGGGTCCATCGCGAGCGCCTCACGCGGCGAGATCCCGAAGAACGCCGGATCGAAATCCATGGCGTCGTACAGGAATCCACCGAGATGGGGATAGGGCTGCGCGTCCGGTTCGTCGACCCAGCCCCGGTCACCGGGGAAGTCGCCGATGCTGTCCACGCCTTCGAGCAACTGCGTCCACCACCGGTCCGGTGAGTCGGCGCCGCCGGGCAATCGGCAGGCCATGCCCACGATGGCGATCGGCTCGGACAGCTGGGTACTGAGCTGATCGTTGCGCCTGCGTAGCTGATCGCCTTCCAGCAGCGAACTACGGAGCGCTTCGACCAGTTCGTCGTCGTGTGGCGTCATGGCTACCGCTCCTGGTTGCCGCAGCCGCTGCCACGCAGCGCGGCGATATCGATGAGATCGGCCATGGCGGCGTAACCCGCGGGGCCGACGTGGTTGTCCAGGCCGCGGTACCGCGACAGGATGATCGCGTCGGCGTGCGGGTCGGCCAGCAACGCGTCGTAGTCGACGACGCCGTCAGCGATCCGCTGGGTGCGCACCCAATCGTTGAGTTCGACCCTGCGCTGATCCGCGAACGGTGCGAAATTGCCCGCCAGCAGCGAGTACTTCAACGGCGGGTTGGTACCGAGCACCACCCGGATGCCCGCCGCCCGCAACCGGTGCACGGCCTCGGTGTAGCCGGCGATCATCTCCGCGGTCGTCGCCCACTCGGGGATCGCGAAGTCGTTGGCGCCGAACATGACGATCGCGTCGGTGACTCCGGCCACCTCGATCACGTCGGGCTGGATCCGGGTCAGGCCACGGGGGCCGAGTTGCGGCAGGGTGCGCAACGCGTCATCGAGCAGCCGATTGCCCCAGATACCCGAGTTGACCACCGAGATCGGGATCCCCGCGGCGTCGAGTCGACGTTGCAGGAAGTCGGTCGGACGCAGATTCTGGTCGACGGCCGCCGGTGACTGTGGCACCTCGGAGTAACCGCTGCCGACGAAACCCTCGGTGATCGAATCGCCGAAGGCCACCAGCGTCGACGCCGAAGCCGGGGCGAGGACGTCGACACCGGAGACGTACAGCACCGAAGTCGTTGTGCGGTCCAGCGATCCGCCGTCGACGTCGTGGGTCCGGTCACCGGTGCCCGGCGAACCGTAGTAGCTGGTCGCCATGCCCTGGAGATGTTCGGTCGGCGCGCGTGAGCTGCCCGGAACGTAGACGCTCACCGCCAGCGGTTCGAACGAACCGAACGACAGGGCGACCGGGTCACTGACCACGTCGCCGCCCGCCGGGACCGTCACCGACGACGCGCCGCCGAAGGTCACCGTCCGCAGCGAGTCGGACCAGACCCGCGGTCCCCCGGCCTGTTTGCCGACCGTCACCGAGGTGAAGGTCACCTCGGCGGGGCTGAGCCGGTTGGTCAGACGCACACGCAGGGTCGCGCCCGCCCGATGCGGCGTGATCACCATGCGGTAGGTCTGGTCACCCACCGAGGTGATCGGATCGAACGAGAAGTCGGCCTGCGAGGCCGAATCCGACGGCGCGGCCATCCAGGTCGCCACCCAGTGGTCCGCCCCGCAACCACCGCCGACCGGAGCCGACCCGGCAGACCCACCGGTGACCGCGACGAACCCCGCGATCAGCGGAACGATCGCCAGCAATCGCCAGTTGGCCCGGTTGCGTCGGCGTGTCATCGCCATCGACTCGCTCCTGTGTTCGCGAAGGCGGCGCGCAACGCGGCCGCCGGATTGTCGTTGCCGCGCAGGCTGCGCCAGCACACGTGGTGGTCGGGGCGCACCAGGATCGCCCCGTCGTCGGCGATCTCGCGGACCCGCGACCAGGCACCGTCCTCGCGATAGGTGGCCGCGACGTGGTCGTCGCCGATGGCCGCGACCACGAACGGGGCATCGGGGTCGGCGCCGAGCTCACGCGCCGCGTCGAGCCACGGCTGTCCCTCGGGACCGACCAGCAGCACCGGGCGGTCGCGCGGAACCAGGTCCAAGGTCGACAGTCGGGTGCCGTCCTTGTCCAACCACGCGTGCGGCAACCGGTGCCCGGGCCGCGTGGTCGGGTGGTAGATATCGCCCATCGGCGCGCGCGGCGGCGCCGCGGTGCCGTCGGGGGTGAGGGCGCCTTCGGCGTAGGCCAGGCCGAGTTCCATGTCGTGGGCCTGGCAGTCGACCCGGTGGGTGCGGAACACCTCACCGGCCCGGGCCCTGGTCGTCGCGCCACGACGGGAATCCTCGAAGTACACGTGGAAGAACGCGGGCCGCACCAGCCGCGGCACCTGGGGACCGAAGCCGAGCGCGTTCTCGGTGATCAGTTCGGTGTTCTTCAGGATGCCCAGCGCCCAGTCCAGATTGTCCCGGCCGACCGGGCGTCGCTCGGATTCGTAGCTGTCGAGCAGGGAGGCCTCCGAGCGCCCCGACTCCACGGCCGCGATCTTCCAGGCCAGATTGTGGCCGTCCTGGATGGCGGTGTTCAGGCCAAGCCCCGCGGCCGGTGGCATGCGGTGCGCCGCGTCGCCCGCCAGGAACACATTGCCCACCCGGTACTTCGCCGCGAGCACCGCGTCGACGGTCCAGCTGCTCACCTTGTGCAAGGTGATCGGCAGGTCCGGCGCCTTGAGCACATCGCGAATCCGTTGCAGCAGCGCGTCTTTGCGGGTACGTGCCGGATCGTCGGCGTCCGCGGTGAAGTGCAGACCCCATTCCTCGGAGAACTTCCCCCAGGTGGGTCCCATCTGTACCAGCATCGCGCCGGACAACTCGGCGAGTTCGGGGTTGATGAAGAAGGTGATCAGGGCGCCGTCGTGCTGCCAGCGCGACAGGTCGGCCGAGAAATGCGCCGTGGTGACCTGGTGGAACTTCGGCCACCCCTCCATCTTCACCTTCAGCCGCGGCCCCACGGTGCGACCGCCGTCGGCGGCGATCAGGTACTTCGCCCGCACCGTCGACTCCACGCCGTCGGCGTCGCGCAGCCGGGCCACGATCATCGAGCCCTCGTCGACCCAGTCGAGCAGTTCGCACCCGTACCGGACGCGACCGGGCGCACGCTGTTCGGCCAGGTCGCGCAGGATCGGCTCCAGCCGGATCTGTGGCAGGTTGGTCGAATCGACCGGGCTGTCGCCCGCGTAGCGTTCGCTCAGCGAGCCCGCCCCGAAGGCGTCGAGTTCGTAGAGCACCTTGCCGTCGTAGGGGCCGCGGCCGGTCAGCGAGGTCTGCCACACCACCTTGCCGAACTTGTCCAGTGGCGCGCCGACCGCGGTGATCGCGTCGGCGACCCCGTGCTGGCGGTACAGCTCCATGGTCCGCTGGCTCAGGTAGTGGGCCTTCGGCAGCCGCGACGTCTCGCCGCGTTGCTCGATCAGCAGGTGATCCACGCCGAGATTGGAGAGGAAGATCGACGTGGACAACCCACACCCGCCCGCGCCGACGATCAGTACGGTGACGTTGTCCGGCTGTGTCATTGGCGCTCCGATCAATTGTGGCTGTGCCCGGAGGTCATCCCGGGTGTGACCGGATGCGGATCGGCACCGGCCGCGAGCTCGTCCGGCCAGACCGGGTACGGGAACGCGGTGTCCATACCGCCGACCACGCCGGGAATGTCGCCGAACGGGCTCAGGTCCGAGGCCACCGGCGTCGTGGGGTTCGTCGGGTCGAGGAAGATGTGCACGTCCCAGCCGCGCGGATGGACCAGCCCGGACGGTGTCGACCCACCCGGCAGCGGGGTGTCGCCCCGCTTCTGGCCGAGATAGTCCTCCTGCGGCGGCATCATGTACATGTCGAACTTCGGGAAGGTGTGCACGCCACGCTCGTGGAAGGCCCAGTCGCCGCGGAACATGCACAGCCCCACCTCGTTCGGGGTCTCACCGGGGGTGTAGACACCGGCGTAGAACCAGCCGACCAGGTCGTACGGGAACGCGGGCGTCACGGCGTCGTGGTAGTCGAAGCCGGTCTGTCGTGAGCGGTAGAACAATCCCGCGGGCTTGCCGCTGACCACGGTGTCGCGGCCCGGGTTCATCCCGGGCATCTGCTTGCCGATGATCTGCAGTGCCTGGTTCAGGTCCAGCAGCGCCACACCCATCCGCTCGTACTGCACCCAGCCGTGCGAGTCGGGACCGTAGGTGCCCGCGGCCGCCAGCGGCGCCAGGTCCTGCGGGCCGTTCAGCGTCCGCAGCGGACCGAGCAGGTCGAACACGCGCTGCTGGTCGGCTCGCAGCGACGCGGTGCGCTGTTCGGCGGTACAACGGTCGCTCGCGATCGGCACCCCCGGCTTCGCCACGGCGATCGGTGACGCCACGGCGTTGGCGATGACCGCCAACGCGGACACCAGAAGAGCGGCGGCACCATGATGTCGCATTCGCATGAGGTCGGTATTTCCTTTCTGACGACCCGGCGCCGTCTCGTCGACGACGCCGGGTCAGGGGTGAGATGACGAACTGTGCCGCCGCCGCCCGCTGCGATGCCCGGGGCGCGGCGGCGGCCGACCTACCCCAGGCTCGCGGGGTCGCTGTCGAAGAACTCGAACAGTTCGTCGTCGGCGGCGCTGCCGAGTTCGGAGATCACGGCATCGTCTTCCTCGCCCCGCACGGCGCGCAGGAGTTCGTCGAGGCGGTCGGCGATATCGGTCCGCTCGGCACCGCTCAGTGCCGCTGCCGCGAAACCCGCGGCGACGGTGTCGATCTCGGCGATGATGCGCGCCGCCGCCGCGTCGGCCGGGACGATCTCCTCGCACATGTACCGAGCCAGGATGGCCGGCGTCGGGTAGTCGAACACCACCGTCGTGGTCAGCTTGAGCCCGGTCGCCGACTTGAGTCGGTTACGGAACTCCACCGCGCCGAGGGAGTCGAAGCCGAGGTCGGTGAACGCCTGGCCGGGCCCGATCTCGTCGGGCGAATCGTGCCCGAGCACCGCGGCGGCATGCGACCTGATCAGAGTGAGCATCGTGCGCTCCTGATCCACCGGACTCATCGCGAGCAGGCTCTTCGCCAGCGAAGAGGATTCACCGGCCTCGCCCGCGCCACCTCCGGCACGCCGAGGTGCGGCCCGCAGCAGACCGCGCAGCGGCGGCGGCAGCAGTGTCGGATCGTCGGCGCCCGCGGCCCTGATCGCCGCGAGATCGAGCCGCGCGGCCACCGTCAGCGCCGCACCCGTCGACAGGGCGTTGTCGAACATGACCACACCGTCGGCGGTGTCGATGCCGATCATGCCGTCGCGACGCATGCGCGCCCGGTCGATATCCGACAACTCCGCGGTGATGCCACTGGCCTGCGCCCAGAGTCCCCACGCGATCGAGGTCGCGGGCAATCCGAGTCGCTGCCGGTGCTGGGCCAGCGCGTCGAGGTAGACGTTGGCGGCGGCGTAGTTCGCCTGACCCGGACCGCCGAGCACACCGGCGACCGAGGAGTAGAGCACGAACTCCGCGAGCCCCAGGTCCCGGGTGGCCACGTGCAGGTTCCACGCGGCGTCGACCTTCGGCCGCAGCGCGGTCTCCAGGCTCTTCGGGGTCTGTGCCCCGAACACCGCGTCATCGGTCACGCCCGCCGTATGCACGACCGCGGTCAGCGGGTGTGCCCGCGGGATGTCGGCCAGCAGCGCTGCCAGCGCGTCGCGGTCGGCGACGTCGCAGGCGGCGATCTCGACTTCGGCGCCGAGCGCGATCAGTTCCTCGCGCAGTTCGCTCGCACCCGCCGCCGCCGAACCACTGCGGCTGGTCAGCACCAGGTGACGCATCCCCCTTGCCCGCACCAGGTGACGAGCGATCTCCCCACCGAGCACGCCCGTGCCGCCGGTGACGAGCACCGTGCCCTCGGGATCGAGCGGGGCCGGAATCGTCAGTACGTTCTTGCCGACATGCCTGGCCTGGCTGAGGAAACGGAACGCCTCCGGCGCCCGGCGCACGTCCCAGGTGGTGACCGGAAGTGGGGCAAGCGCGCCGCTCGCGAACAGCGCCACCAGTTCGGTGAGGATCTCGTGCAGCCGGTCGGGTCCGGCTTCCATCAGCACGAATCCGCGGTAGGCGACACCGGGATACTCCCGCGCGATCTTCTCCGGATCACGCACGTCGGTCTGGCCCATCTCGATGAACCGACCGCCGCGCGGCAGCAGCCGCAGGGACGCGTCGACGAAATCGCCCGCGAGCGAGTCGAGGACCACGTCCACGCCGCGCCCGTCGGTCGCGGCCAGGAACTTCTGCTCGAAGTCGAGGGTGCGCGAGTTCCCGATATTCGCGTCGTCGTAGCCGATCTCGCGCAGGGTCTTCCACTTCGGCTCGCTGGCCGTCGCGTAGACCTCGAGCCCGAGGTGCCTGGCCAGCTGGGTCGCCGCCATGCCGACACCACCGGTCGCGGCGTGGATGAGCAGCGACTCCCCCGCCCGCACGCCTGCCAGATCGACCAGCGAGTAGTAGGCGGTGCCGAAGACCGCGGGGACGGCCGCCGCTTGCGCGTAGGTCCACCCCTCGGGCATCGCGGCCACCATGCGCTGATCGGAGACGACGGTGGAGCCGAGTCCGGAGAACAGGCCCATCACCTTGTCGCCGACGGCGAATTCGGTGACGTCGTCGGCCACGTCGACGATGATGCCCGCGCCCTCACCGCCGATCGGCGCGTCCGGATCCGGGTACATGCCGAGCACGATCAGTACGTCGCGGAAGTTCATACCGGAGGCCCGCAGTCGCACCCGCACCTCGCCCGGGCGCAAGGGCTCGCTGTCGGAACTCTCGACCAGCACGATGTTGTCGCCGTGCAGCGTGCCCTTGCCGAGCGAGGTCAGCAGCCACGGCCTGCTACCGACCAGGGCCGATCCGGACGCGCTGTCCGCGCCGGGACGGGCGAGGCGGGGTACGTGCGGCACGCCGCGCCGGAACGCGACCTGCCCCTCGGAACCGCCGAGCGTCGCGGCGACGGCGGCGCGGTAGTCGTCCGCGTCGTCGACGTCGACGAGCTGGATACGGTCGGGCTGCTCGGCCTGCGCGCTGCGCAACAAGCCCCACACCGGCGCCACCGCCAGGTCACCGATCGGCTCGGCGCCTTCGATCGAGACCGCGTGGCTGGTGACCACCACCAGGGTGGCGTCGGCGTTGCGCTCGTCGGCGAGCACGTCCTGTACCCGCCGCAGCACCGTGGTCACCGTGGTGCGCACCGCGTCCGGGCCCGGCACGTCCTCGGTGTCGCCACCGAAGCGCAGCACCACGGCCTTGGCGCTCGCGGTGCTGACCACCTCTTCGTACTCGTTCTCGACGTCGGCGTAGGGCTCCCAGTTCCCCTGTGCCGCTTCGACAACCGGCTGCGGCACCCAGGTCGATGCGTACAGCCCCTCGGCGGCGGCCGGCTTCGCGGACCCGCCGAGCGCGTCGCGTGACATCGCCCGCAGCGACAGTCCGTCCACCGTGACGACCGGTGCGCCCGCCGTGTCGACCGCGGTGATCGACATCCGATCCGTGCCGGTGGCCGCGAGTCGAACGCGCACCGCCGTGGCGCCGACCGCGTGCAGGGTGACGCCCTCCCACGCGAACGGCAACCGGATCTGGTCACCGTCGGTATCGCCGCCGGCGACGGCCATCGCGTGCAACGCCGCGTCGAGCAGCGCCGGGTGGATCCCGAACGCTCCCGCCGCGCCGCGCGCCTGCTCCGGCAGTTCCACCTCGGCGAACAGTTCCTCGCCGCGCCGCCAGACCGCGCGCAGCCCCTGGAACACCGGACCGTAGCCGTAGCCCGCGTCGGCGAGTTCGGCGTAGGGATCACCGATCTCGACCGAGGTGGCGCCGGACACGGGCCAGCTGGCAGGCTCCGCCGTCACGACCGCGGACGCGTCGTCGAGCACCAGCGAGCCGGTGGCGTGCACTGTCCACTCCGCCTGCTCGACCTCGTCGTCGAGCTGCTGGGGCCGCGAGTAGACGGTGATGGGACGATCGTCGCCGGAACCACCGACCACGGCCTGCACCTCGACACCACCCCGCTCGGGCAACACCAGCGGTGCCTGCAACACCAGTTCGCCGATCCGGGGGACGCCGACCTGGGCACCGGCCAGCAGGGCGATCTCCACGAACGCGGTGCCCGGCACCAGGATCGAGCCGCCGACCACGTGATCGGCCAGCCAGGGCTGGGCCCGGGTCGACAACAGGCCGGTCAGCAGCACATCGTCGCCGCCGCTCGCCTGCGTGATCTTCGCGCCGAGCAGCGGGTGATCGACCACGCCGAGGCCGACGCCCGCGACGTCGCCGGTTCCGGTCGGCTTGTCCAGCCAGTAACGCCGGTGCTGGAACGCGTAGGTCGGCAGGTCGACCCGCGCGACCGCGTCCACATCGATGCCCCGGGTCCAGTCGACCGCGGTGCCCGAAGCGTGCGCGGCGGCCAGACCCGCGTAGAACGCGATCGGCTCGTCCTGCTTGGGTCGCAGCAGCGCGGTGGCCACGGCGACGGCCTCGTCGACACCGTCGTTGAGCACCTCGTCGACCAGGGTGGTCGAACTCGCGCCCGGCCCCACCTCGAGGAACACCGTCGCGCCGAAATCATGCGCGGCGCGCACGCCGTCGGCGAAGCGGACCGCCTCGCGGACATGGCGCACCCAGTACTCCGGGGTGCACAGCTGCTCGGGTTCGGCGACCGTGCCGGTGACGTTGGAGACGATCGGGATCGACGGCCGCTGGTAGGTGAGCGAGGCGGCGACCGCGCCGAATTCGGCGAGCATCGGCTCCATGAGCGGCGAGTGGAACGCGTGGCTCACCCGCAGCGGTTTGACCGTGTGTCCGAGCGAGCGCAACTCCGCCGCGATGTCGTCGACGACCTCGGCAACACCCGAGATCGTCAGCGCCGACGGGCTGTTGATCGCGGCGATGGCCACACCGCTCTCGCGGCCGGACAGCAACGGCAGCACCGTCTGCTCGTCCGCACGCACCGACAGCATCGCGCCACCCTCGGGCAGCGCCTGCATGAGCCTGCCACGCGCGGCGACCAGGGTGGCCGCGTCATCCAGCGACAGCACACCCGCGACGTGGGCGGCCGAGATCTCGCCGATCGAGTGTCCGAGCACCAGATCCGGTAGGACGCCGAAACTCTCGGCCAACCGGAACAGCGCCACCTCGACCGCGAAAAGCGCGGCCTGGGTGAAGGCGGTGTGATCGAGCAGCGCCGCCTCGGCGGTATCTGGTTCGGCGAAGACGACCTCGCGCAGCGAACGCCCCAGTGCGGGGTCGAGCCGCGCGCACACCTCGTCGAAGGCGGCGGCGTACACCGGATACCGCTCGTACAGCGCGCGCCCCATGCCGACGCGCTGCGCGCCCTGGCCGGGGAACATCACCGCGGTCTTGGCGGAGCTGCCCGCCACGCCGACCGCCACGTTGGCCCCGGCGTCGGCGGTCGCGGAGTCTTCGACGACCGACGCGGCCGTCTTCAGCGCCGCGATCAGTTCCTCGCGGGTGCTGCCGAGCACCACCGCGCGATGGGCGAACCTGGCGCGCCGGGAGGCCAGCGAATACCCGATGTCGGCGGGCGAGTGCTCGGGATGATCGTCGAGGAAGGTGCTCAACCGGGCGATCTGATCGGACAGCGCGGGCGCGGTGGCCGCGGAGACGACCCATGCCGTCGCCGCGGGCTCGACCTGCTCGACACCGGCTGCCTCGGGCTCGCTCTCCTCGGTGACGGGAGCGGGCGCCTCTTCGAAGATCACATGGGAGTTGGTGCCGCTGATACCGAAGGCGGACACCGCCGCCCGGCGCGGACGGTCGACCTCGGGCCACCGCGTGGCCTCGGTCACCAGTTCCACCGCACCCGCGTCCCAGTCGACCTGGTGCGACGGCTCGTCGACGTGCAGGGTCGGCGGCACCGTCCCGTGCCGCATCGCCATGATCACCTTGATCGCGCCTGCCACACCGGCCGCGGCACTGCTGTGACCGATGTTCGATTTGATCGAGCCGAGCAGCAGCGGCGTCGTGCGGTCCTGGCCGTAGGTGGCCAGCAGCGCGTTCGCCTCGATCGGGTCACCCAGTGGGGTGCCGGTGCCGTGCGCCTCGACGACATCGACGCCGGACGCGGGAATCTTGGCATTGCGCAGCGCGGCTTCGATGACCCGCCGCTGCGATGGGCCGTTCGGCGCGGTCAGACCGTTGGACGCGCCGTCCTGGTTCACCGCGGATCCGCGCAACACGGCCAGGACGGGGTGGCCGTTGCGCTGCGCGTCCGATAGTCGTTCCAGGACAAGCAGTCCGACACCTTCGGACCAGGTGGTGCCGTCGGCGGCGGCCGCGAACGCCTTGGCCCGCCCGTCCGCCGAAATCACGCGCTGACGGGAGAAGGCGATGAACGCCTCCGGTGTCGGCATGATCGTCGCGCCACCGGCCAGTGCCAGCGAACATTCGCCCGACCGCAGCGAATTCGCGGCCTGGTGAATGGCCACCAGCGACGACGAGCACGCGGTGTCCAGCGAGACCGCGGGGCCCTCGAGGCCGAGCGAGTAGGCCACCCGCCCCGACGCGACGCTGGAGGTCCGGCCGATCAGCAACCAGCCGGCCAGACCACTGCGGTCGTCCATGATGGTCGGGCCGTATTCGACCTCGATGATACCGGCGAACACACCGGTATCGGTGCCGCGCAACGTATTCGGGTCGATACCCGCACGTTCGAGCGCCTCCCAGGCGACCTCGAGCATGTGCCGCTGCTGCGGTTCCATCGCCAGCGCTTCACGCGGGCTGATGCCGAAGAAGGCAGCGTCGAAATCGGCGGCGGCTTCCAGGAAGCCGCCGTGCGAGGAGTACGACGTCCCTTCGTGGTCGGGGTCGGGGTGATAGAGACCGTCGACGTCCCACCCGCGATCGGTCGGAAACCGCGAGATCACGTCACGACCGTCGGCGACCATCTGCCACAGATCCTCCGGGGATTCGACGCCGCCGGGATACCGGCAGCCCATGCCGATCACCGCGATGGGCTCACTCGACCGGTATTCCACCTCCTGCAGACGCTGCCGGGTGCGATGCAAGTCGATTGCGGCTCGCTTCAGGTATGCCCGAAGCTCCTCTTCGGTCGCCATTGCGCGTCTCCTCCGATGAACGATGTGATTCGCGGTTCGCCGATTCCGACGCGACTTCGCGTGGATCGCACTCCGACTTGCGCGTTCGCCGTCGATTACTCCGACGGCCGACATCACCCATCGTCAACGGACCTGACACTCGCTGGAACCCCTAGCTTCTCCCCTACTCGCCGCACAACCGTTCGGATGGCCACCTCCCTTCTACCGGGGTAGCGTTCGTCTGGGGCAGGACCGACTTGACGGCTTCCGAATTGCGTGGGTAAATGAGAACGATCGTTCGTTCAGCGTGCAGACGACCGTAATCGGACGCCAAGGGGAGATAGGGCCGGAGATGACCTCGCAGACTTGGACAGAAGAGACCGACCCCGACTGCATCGACGACGCCACCGCGGCGGCGATGCTCGAGGGTGCGCCGTGGCGGCGGCTCGCCGTCGTCGGCGACAGCACCGCGATCGGCCTCGGCGCGCCCTATCGCGGCTACCGCAGGCTCACCTCGTTCGCGCGGATGGCCGATACGTTGGCCATGGCGGTCGGCCCGATCAACTACATGAACCTGGGCACCCCGTGGGCTACCTCACGGGAGGTCGTCGAGGGACAGAAAGACCTGATGGTCGCGTTCGAGCCGGATCTGGTGATGATCTCTTGCGGCGGCAACGATCTGATGACCGAGGCCCCCGACTACGAGGCGATCGCGGCCAATCTCACCGAACTGTTCGACGCGGGCAAGAGCGTCGGCGCACAGACGATGACGATGACCCTGGCCGACGCGTTTCCCGACCAGTCGATGGTGCGCTTTCGGAGCAGTCTGGCGCGGCTCAACGAACTGGTGCGCAAAATCGCCGCCGAGCACGACGCGATCCTGATCGACCTGTGGCATCACTCGGTCGGGCACCGCCCCGACGTGATGAGCAACGACCGGATCCACTTCAACATGTCGGGCCACGCCGTGCTCGCCGCCGAAGCCGTCAAGGCGCTCGCGGCCCGTATTCCGCAGCGGGCCGGCAGCGCTTAACCGATCAGGGCCGGCGCGCGATCCCCGCCGGTGGCGCATTCGCGCAGCAACCGCAGCATCGAGGCACGCGCGCGGTCGAAGACGTCCGGGTCGCCGAGCAAGATCATGTCGGACGCGGCGGCACGCTCGATCGCGGCCAGTTCGAACGCGAGTTGGGCCGGGTCGGTCTCGGCCGAGATCTCGCCGAGTTGCTTGGCCTCGATCACCGTCTGGCGGTGGAACTCGTGCCACTGCCGCCAGACCGACACGATCGCGTCGCGCACCCGTCCCGGCCGTGCGCCGTATTCCGATCCGACCGACAGGAAGAAGCACGCGCCACCCGAACCGATGTCCTCGTTGAGATGGTCGATCCACGCTTCGCACAGGGTGCGCAAGCGGACGAGGCCGGACGGCTGGCGCAGCGCGGGGCTGATCACCGACGCGATGAACTCGGCCTTCGCCTCCTCGATCGCCGCCAGCTGTAACTCCTCCTTGGAACCGAAGAGCCCGAACACGCCGCTCTTGCTGGCGCCGAGCGAGGTTGCCAGGCGCCCGATCGTGAGCCGGTCCAGTCCTTCGACCGCACCGACCCGGACCGCTTCTCGCAGGATGGCACGGCGGGTGTCCTGCCCACGCGCGGTCTGGATATCGCTCATCGACCCGAACTCCTCTCCCGACAAAAGTCCGATACGCCCGTTGTCGTGGCGTATCCATCACCCACGATAGCCGAACAAGCGTGCGGCCAGTTAGTGCACATGGCAACGGCCGAGCCGACACGTCTTGCATGTCCAGAGCACCCGTGCGTAAATAGATGCGTACGAACGTTCGGTTCATCACTAGACTGAGAGGTCGTCATGAACGTTTTCCCCTCCACCGCGCGCCCGCGCGGGCGGTGCGACGATCGGACAGGTGAACGATGACTGACAAGACGCCGACCGAAGTGCCGTCCGCGGTGGAGCCCCGTCGCGTTCTGCTGATCACCGCACTGGCCACCTTCGTGGCCTTCCTCGACATGTCCGTGGTGAATGTCGCGTTCCGCAGCATCGCCGAGGACTTCTCGGACACCTCGCTCTCCACGCTGTCCTGGGTTGTGAGCGGCTACGCCGTGTTCTTCGCGGCGGTACTCACCCCGGTCGGGCGCTATGCCGACCTGATCGGCCGCAAGACGGTGTTCCTGTGGTCGCTGCTCGGGTTCACCGTCGCGTCCGCGTTGTGCGCCGCGGCGCCGACCGTCGAAGTTCTCATCGGCGCTCGCGCACTGCAGGGCATGGCGGCGGGCGGCATGATTCCCGCCGCGCTCGGCCTGGTTCTCGGCGCGTATCCGCCGGAGAAGCGGGTCGCGGCGGTCGCGGCATGGGCGGGCGCCGCGTCGGTGTCCGCGGCGTTCGGTCCCGCGGTCGGCGGCTTCCTGGTGTCGGCCTTCGATTGGCCCGCCATCTTCCTCATCAACGTCCCCGTCGGCATCTTCGCCCTGATCGCGGGCCGCGCCTGGCTGCCCGAGATCAAGGTTCCCTCCTCGGTACGGCCCGATCCGATCGGCGCCATCCTGGTCGCGGTCGGCGTCGGCGCGGCGGTCGTGGGGTTGACCCAGGGCGGGCAATGGGGTTGGACCAGTCCGGCCTTCCTCGGCTGCACCATCGGCGGGCTCGTGTTGCTCGCGCTGGGCATCCTGCGTTCGATGCGCACACCGGTGCCGACCTTCGAGGTCGACCTGTGGCGCAATCGCACCTTCGCCTCGGCGAGCGCCGTCTCCTTCCTGTTCGGCATCGTGATGTTCGCCTGGCTACTGGCGACCCCGCTGTGGACCCTGCTCGTCTGGGACTACTCCGTCTGGGAAACCGGTCTGGCCAATACTCCCGGCGCCTTCACCGCGGCGGTCGGCGCGGCCATCGTCGGCAAGTCCAAGCACCCCGACATCGCGCGCCTCGCGACGATCGCGGGCACCCTCTGCTTCGGCGTCTCGGCGGTCCTGTTCGCGCTCCTGCTCGATGAGACGCCGCGCTTCTGGACGGTGTGGTTCCCGATCGGCCTGCTCCTCGGCCTCGGTATCGGCCTGGTGATGACGGCGGTGTCCAGCGCCGCAGCGACCTCGGTGCCGGAGGAGAAGTTCGCCTCCGGCTACGGCATGAGCACCACCGCCCGCCAGATGGGCGGCGGCTTGGGCATCGCGGCCTTCGCCGCGATCACCACGTCGGTCACCACCGGCTGGCTCGACGGACTGCACACGGTGTTCTGGTTCAGCGCCATCGCGTGCATCCCCGTGGTCCTGGCCGCCCTTCCGATGGGTCCGACCGTTTCGACGCCGATCACCGAGACCATCGCCGAGCCCGCTCCTTCACCGACACAGGCATAACCGCGTCCCTGAGCGGGGCCGCGGATCACTCGGTCGCGGCCCCGCTCAGGTGTTTTCGGGTCACGGCGCGCACCGTGAGCGCCCCGGTACCGCAAGGACGCGTCCAGCCTTCGAACACGGTGGGCACATGGACTGCGCCCGCTCGAAATCCCACGACCGGTCACGGCCGCGAACCTCCGTTTCTCCTACCGATCAGGAGCCTCGTATGTCCACCAAGGAACAGAGCCCGAGCAACGGCGCGAGCAGGCCGCCACTGTCGAAACGAGGTGTCGTCCAGGTCGCCGCGGCGGCGAACGTGGTCTCCGGCACGGCGTCGTTCGCGCTCGCGGCAGACCTCTGGAAACTCGACGACGGCCTGTCGACCCCGCTGCTGTACCTCATCGGAGCACTGTGCTTCGTCGCCGCGATCGTCACGGCGTGGGGCAGCCGCGTGGTCGGCGAGGGGGCATGGATCGTGGGGGTCGTCGCGATCGACGCCGTCGTGACGATCGCCTTCATCGCGACGATGATCCTGTCCTGGAGTCGGATCACACTGTCCGGCGGCTATCTCGCGATGGCCGGGGCCTGCCTCGCGACCCTCGCGTCGCTGGCGACAGTGGCGGTGGCGGTGGGGACCGGCGTGGTGGATGCCCCGGCGAGTCCGGGACACCGGCCGTCGCCGTCACAGAGCAGAGACCCTCGCGGACAGCTCCTTTCGCCCCAGTTCAACTGACCCACTGCGGTTACCTCCTGACCGGGGAGACCTGACGCCACCCTCCGATCGTGAGCGGCCGAGCCGATTGCGAGACAACAGGTTCTGTCGCATCGCGTCCGGCCGCGCCGTCACCGGGTGAGCCGAGGTAGGGGTCGGGTAGGGGTGGCGACGGCACCGGCGGTCACCTGTGATTGCCGTAACACGTTGGTAGACAACGCATTCGCGATACGGAGAGCTGGATTGTCCGAGATTTCCTCGACCGAATCGAATCCCGACCGTAGCGGTACGAGTCGACGTCGTATGCTCGCGGTCACCGCCGCGGTGATCGGCTTCGACATCGTGGCGGGCCAGTGGATCACCCACGGCACCGCCGCGGCGCAATCGCCGTTCGACGATGTGCCGGAACTGGACGGCAAACTCTTCCTGGACAACGGCGCTCGCGCCGGCATGTCCACCGATCGCGGCCAGATCGTCACCAGGATGCCCGCGGCCGTCCTGCGTCCCGGCTCGGCCACCGACATCCAGAAGATGATCCGGTTCTGCTGTCGACGAGGGATACCGGTGAGCGCGCGCGGTGACGGCCACGCCACCCACGGCCAGTCCCTGACCGACGGGCTCGCGATCGAGACCCGTTCGTTGACAGCGATTCACGAGATGTCCGACGACCACGTCGTCGTGGATCCGGGCATCTTCTGGGGTGACCTGGCCGTCGCGACGTACAACGCGCGTCGGCGCACGCCACCGGTGATCCCCACGATCACCAAATTGACCGTGGGTGGCACACTCTCGGTCGGCGGCGCGGGCGCCAACGTCCATTTCGGGCTCCAGACCGACAACGTGCTCGAACTCGACGTCGTCGATGGCACCGGTACCCTGCGCACCTGTTCCGCGACTCAGAACCGGGATCTGTTCGAGGCGGTGCTGGGAGGTCTGGGTCAGTTCGGCGTGATCGTTCGCGCCACCATCCCGCTGATCCCCGCGCCGACACGGGTGCGGGAGTGGCGATTCAACTACCTCTCCACCGCCGATCATGTCGCCGACACCCGCCTGTTCACCCTGCGCGGTGAACTCGACGAGGTGCACTCGGAATGGCTGCCCGGGTCCACCGGCCCGGTGCGGCTGGTGACGGTCGCGAAGTACTTCGAACCCGGCGCCGAACCCGACGGCGGACATTATCTGCGCGGCGGGACGATCCCCGGTCTGCTGGCGATCCAGGAGGACTACGACTGGTTGCCATATCTGCTCCGCAGCGACGCCCTGGTCGATCCGCTCGTGAACCTCGGCTACGACCAACTGCTCAAGCCCTGGTTCGACGTGATGCTGCCCGACTCGGTCGCCGCGGAATTCATCGCCGCGGAATTTCCCGAATGGGCGCCCGAGATCATGGGTCTGGGCGTGATGGACCTGAAAACGGTGCGGCGATCCCGAGTGTCCAACCCGATGTTCCGACTGCCCGCCCCCGACGGCAGCGACCTTTACCACACGTTGAGCGTGCTGCGGACCTCGCTGCGTCCGGGCCCCGACCCCGCCTACGTCGAGTACTGGCTGACCCGCAATCGCCAGATGTACGAGCGGGCACGCGCACTCGGCGCCGTCCGGTACCCGGCCGACTCCCAAGACTTCACCACGGCGGACTGGGCGGCCGAGTACGGCGACCGCTGGCCCGAGCTGGTCGCCCGCAAGCGTCGTTACGATCCCGAGTCGATCCTCGGTATCGGCGTCGACATGTTCGCCGGCGCATAGACGAGTTGTTCCGAGAGGTTGGCGTGTATGGCGGGTCGGTCGCCCGTGTCGGTGGGTGACGGGGTTGGTTGCTTGTCTGAGTAGCTCGGTTTTGTGACCGCATACGATTGCCGGTGTGGGGCCAGTCTGGACCTGGCCCCACACCGGGTGTTATCGAGCGGGAGCGACACTCAGTCGCGGCGGTCCCCATTCCGCGATGCGAACCGGCATCGACTCACCGACCTGTGGGGTCCGGTCCCATGAATCCTTGTGCAGCAAACCATGAATTCCGGGCGCGACCTCGACGAACGCACCGAACGGAACAACCGATACGACGGTCGCGTCGACAACGGCGCCGACTTCGTGCCCGTCCTGGAACGCCTGCCATACGGCAAGCGAAACCTCATGAGAGGACATTGATTTCACCTCCTTTCGCAGTCCCGAGAAATCGTGGGATGCGTTCGGAGGGCGGGCCTCTGGCCCGCGCCACGCTCACCGCGCGGCCGGGAACCCCGTCTGTGTGCGGCTTACAGCCGACCCGGCAGTCACGAGTGCCAGGGTAACAGAGCCGAGCAGGCGCACCGCACGACCACCGTCGGAGGTTCGGCTCTGATCGTTGGAATATTCTGCGCGGCAATCGATTCCGAACGTCGAGCCCGCGATGCACAGCGTCGGACAAGGACCGGATCCCCCGGACCGACACCCGCCCGGCGCATCGCCGGTCAACGGGGCCATCGTCGCCGGCTCCCGAGCCGCATGCCGAAAGCGACGCGAACTTCGCAGCGCCGCGACCGTCGGATCATCGAGCGGATTGCCATCCGAGCCCCCTCCCCACACTCCCAGCCCCGCCCCGCGCGAGCCCGACGAGCGCCCCATTCGCGGCCCGTCTCGCGTCCGACCGATCGAACGCACCCACCACAGGCGCGAGTCTTACGAGCGCCCCGTTCGCGGCCCGTCTCGCGTCCGAGCGGTCGAAGCAATGCGCCGAAGGCGCGAGTCTCGACCGCTCGGACGCGAGACAAAGGGGGCCGCGAACCCGCGGCCCCGGCCGCCAAATTTCAGAAAGCTCGGCAGGACCTGATGTCGGTGGCCAGGATCGCTTTCGCGCCGAGATCGGCGAGTTGGTCCATCACGTCGTTGCCCTGCTTGCGCGGTACGAGCGCGCGCACGGCCACCCACGTGTCGTCGGCCAGCGGCGAGACCGTGGGCGATTCGAGTCCCGGTGTGATCCGTACCGCTTCGTCGAGGAGGTTTCTCGGGCAGTCGTAGTCCAGCATCAGGTACTGCTGGGCGAAGACGACGCCTTGGATGCGGGCGACGAGTTGGTTGCGGGCGCGGTCCTGGTGGTCGGAGCCCTCGCGTTCGACGAGGACGCCTTCGGAGTCGCACAGCACCTCGCCGAAGGCGACGAGGTTGTGTTGGCGCAGGGTGCGGCCCGATCCGACGACGTCGGCGATGGCGTCGGCGACGCCGAGCTGGATGGAGATCTCGACCGCGCCGTCGAGGCGGATCACCTCGGCGCGGATTCCTCGGCGTTGGAGGTCGGCGCGGACGAGGTTGGGGTAGGAGGTGGCGATCCGTTTGCCGTGGAGGTCTTCGACCTTCCATTCGGTGTCGGCGGGGGCCGCGTAGCGGAAGGTGGAGCGGCCGAAGCCCAGTGACAGCCGTTCCTGGACCGGTGCGCCGGAGTCGAGGGCGAGGTCTCGGCCGGTGATTCCGAGGTCGAGTTCGCCCGAGCCGACGTAGATGGCGATGTCCTTGGGGCGGAGGAAGAAGAATTCGACCTGGTTGGAGGGGTCGAGGACGGTGAGGTCGCGCGAATCGGTGCGCCTGCGGTAGCCGGCTTCGGTCAGGATGGAGGTGGCGGCTTCGGAGAGCGAGCCTTTATTGGGGACTGCGACGCGCAGCATGGGAAGAGTGTCCTTTCGGGTGACGGTGTGAGCGGCGTCTCGCCTCGGCGGAGGCCGGGGCCGTCACAGATGTCGGTACACGTCTTCGAGCTTCAGTCCGCGGCCGACCATCAGCACCTGGACCCAATACAGCAGTTGCGAGATCTCCTCGGCGAGTGATTCGTCGCTCTCGTGCTCGGCCGCCAGCCACACTTCACCGGCCTCTTCGAGCACCTTCTTACCCTGGGTATGGACGCCGGCGTCCAGTGCGGCCACGGTGCCTGACCCCTCGGGTCGGGTGACGGCACGGTCCTGCAGCTCGGCGAACAGGGTTTCGAAGTTCTTCACGGGTGACCATTCTTTCAGACCCCCGCACACTCCCCGCACACCGCACCACCCGCCACACACCTCATGAGCGCCACGGTCACTCCGACGCCCGCGGCTCGCGCCCATCCGACGCCCCGGCCGGTCGAGACCCCACCCACCTCAGGCACGAGTCTCGACAGCGGCCCGTCCCGCCCCCAGCAGTCGAAACGCACCCACCACGGGCACAAACCTCACGAGCCCCCGCTCGCAGCCCGTCCCGCACCCGAGCAGTCGAAACGCACCTACCAGAGACACCTGTCTCGCAAAGCCCTGCAAGCGTCCCGATCACTACTCGTCTCACACCCGACCGATCGAAACGCACCCACCACAAGCACGGGCCTTACGAGCGCCCCGTTCACCGCCCATCTCGCGTCCGAGCGGCCGAGGAAACCCCGCCACAGGCACGAGCCCCATCTACAAACACCCCGATCACGGCCCGTCTCACACCCGACGGCCGAACCCCCCACCACAGGCGCGAGCCCGACCAGCGCCCCGTTCGCGGCCCGCCTCATGCCCGACCGATCGAAACGCACCCACCACAGGCGCGAGCCTTACCAGCGCCCCGTTCGCGGCCCGCCTCATGCCCGACCGATCGAAACGCACCCACCACAGGCGCGAGCCTTACGAGCGCCCTGTTCGCGGCCCGTCTCGCGTCCGAGCGGTCGAAGCGCATGCGACGAAGTCGCGAGTCTCGACCGCTCGGACGCGAGACAAAGGGGGCCGCGAACCCGCGGCCCCCGGGCCGCCAAAATCACAGCACCCGCGGCCCCGGCCGCAATCAACTCAGCAGTGCCTCGAGATCGGCGACGGCGGTGCGCAGATGTCCGGCGAAGGCGTGCATCTGGTCGGCGACGGTCTGCGGGGTGGCCAGGTACAGGTTCCAGCGGTCCGGCAGCAGGACGTAGGCGATGCCGATGCAGGTCGGGCTGGTCGAGCCGAAACCGAAGTACTCGATATTGACCGAGGGTGCCGAGCTGGTGCTCAGGTAGTCGTCGCGCATGACCACCCAGCCGGGGCTGTCGTAGAGCGCGATGGGTTCGGTGACTCCGAGTTCCTCGCCCCGGCGACGCTGGATCCACTGCAGTTCCCACAGGTGCTGTTCGGGGGCGTCACCGGATTGGCATTGCCGCGCGCGCTCGACGTGCGCGGTGGCGGCTGCTCGCGCGGCCTCGAGTTTGGCCGCGGTGTCGAGAGCGGGGTTTTCCACGGCGTCGACGAAGGCGATGATCTCCGGGGTCACCACGCGCATGGCCTCGGTGCGGCCGTTGCGGTATTGCCTGGTGGCGATCGATTCGTAGGTGGCTCCGGTGATGCCCTTGCTGCGGCGGTGCGCGAGCTGGTAGCTCAGTTGCGCGAAGGCGTCGGGGGAGATCTTGAGCTGCTTGGCCCGCGCCGTGCCGAAGTTCTCGAACGACACCGTGGTGGTGGCGTTGTCGGCGGCGTATTGCGCGAAGTCGGCTCCCGCGGCGGCGATATCGGCGCGCAACGCGTCGTCGAGTACGAACTCGATCGGCGCGATGGGTGGAGTGCCCTGTTTCTGCGCGCCCGAGTGTGCCGCGTGGTCGGCGGCCGAGGTTTCGAGCAGGGTGTCGACGAAGGACAGGATGGTGGTGCCGTCGAGTCCGCAGTGTTCGATGTTGATGCCCGCCCGGCCGTCTTCGAACACCAGGAACGAGACGGATTTGTCGAACCAGCGGTTGGCGCTGTCACCGTGCAGCAGCTGATCGCAGGCGTGCAGGGTGTCGGTGGGGGTGAGGTCTTCCAGGCAGAGGCAGAACAGCGCGGTTTCGAGGGTGTCGAGCGCGTCGACGTTGGCGGGCACCGCCCGCAGCGCCGCCCGGCTCGCGGCCCATTCGGCCCGCGCTTTGGTGGTCAGGTGCCCGACCCCGGCCTCGGTGCGGGTCGCGCCCGCCTCGCGGACCGCGCGCAGGCCGTCGATCAGGTCCTCCAGCGCGTACGGCGCGCCCTCGGGGCCGATCACGTCCATGCGGAAGATGTTGCCGCGGAACAGCACCGCGATGTGACGCGCGGTGGACGGGCCGGGCGAGTCGTCGCTGTAGGGCACCCGGACGCTGTCCTGCACCTCCCCCGGAATCCGGGTCTCAGAGAACAGGTACTTGTTCTGCCACATCGACAACTGCTGGCCGCGCTGGGTGACCGGCGGGATGGATTCCTCGTCGAGCGCGAGTTTGTAGTCGACGGCGGCCGAGACGATGGCGGCGGCGCGTTCCACCTGGGTCGCGCCGGTGGATGCCGCGAGCACGGTGTCGTCACGGAACAGGAAGAAGAAGTTGGCGTTCAGGGCGATCCGGTCGCGCCTGCCCAGGTACCGGGACGGCCAGAATCGGTCGAGCCAGCTGCCGACGCCGGGGGTGGCGTCGTATTCCCGCAGTTCCGCGTGCAGGGTGCGGGCGGGGCTGTCCGCGCGCAGCAGGTCGTCGACCGCCGCGCGGGTGGTGGCCAATTCGTCGTCGTTCAGCAGCGGGGCGCACCATTGCAGGAAGCGTTCGGCGCTGTCCTCCAGGGTGGGCAGGGGTACCCGGGGCAGTTGGTCTTCGGCGGCGAAAGTGCGGTCACTCAAGTCGGATTCCTCGGGGACGTGGGATGGGTTCGGAGAGACTGCGGTGGGTCGGCGGCCGTTGGCACGGCACACCGATTCCACTACAGATCCTCGGCCTACGGCCGAAGTTTGGGAAGGGGTGCGGCGCGTGTCGTCCGCCGCAGCCGTGCGGCCTGTCGCCGTGCGGTCCGCTCAGGCGTCCTCGTGCGAGCCGACCAGCGGGCGTGAGATGTGCAGACCGGCGTAGAGCCAGCCATCCGATTCTCTTCCCGCGGTGTCGATTCCCCTGTCCGCCAGCGTGTCGAGCACCTGATCGCGTTCGTCGGCCGAGGCGAATCGACGTTGTTCGAACAGGCCGGGCACCTGTTCGGTGCGGTAGCCGAGCGCGGCGAGTTCCTCCGCGATCGGCGCGAAATCGAACATCCGCAGGACGAAATGCGCCATCCACGGCCTGCGGTGCGGATGGGCGGTGGCGATCCGCGCGAGGGTTTTCTCGGTGACGTAGCCGATGCATCCGGTGGAGACGACGATATCGGCCGAGGCGAGGACCTCGCGCTGCTCGTCGGTCGGTTCGGCGGCCTCGAGGTCGGCGTGCACCGTGTCGTGCAGGAAGCCGGCTTCTCGCGCGTAGGCCAGTGCGGGCAGCGCGGCGTCCATTCCGAGGAACCGGAGATCGGCGTACCCGTCCGCGCCCACCAGCCGGGCGCGGTCCTCGGCGATCAAGCTGTCGCGGTCGGATTCCGAAGCGCCACGGTAGTGTTCGGCCAGTTGGTCGATACTCGCACCGAGACGTAACAGCGCCGCGTTGACGCCGTAGGAGCAGCCGATATCGAGCACGGTCGGCGCCCGGCCGCGCGCCGACGCGCGATATTCGCGGATCTGCTGTTCGAAGAAGGGCTTTGCCAGTTCCGGTATCCGGTAGTTCAATTCGGACATCCGGGCGTAGTACTCGCGGGGATCGTCTCGGTCGTAGATGTGGTCGAAGGAGGCTTTCCCGGTCGTATGTAACGGCACTGGCACGCGTGTGGTCCTCTCGGTCGAGCGCGATGATCGGCTAGTCGAGTAGCCGGTCGCCGCGGACAGCGTCGGCCGCGGCTAGATGGTCGGGTAGCACCCGGCCGAACAATTGGCGGGTGCGTTCGACGGTGCCGATGACACCGGGCCGGTCGGTATAGGCGAAGATCGCCGAATGTCGTTGGTCGCCACCGGTTACCGGGGACACACGGTGCAGGGAGAAACGTCCGCGGAACAGTTGCAGATCGCCCGGACGCAGGTCGAGACTTCGGATGAGCCGCTGCCCCGAACCGGTCAGGACATCGCGCACGTCGTCGAGGTTCTCGGCGTGCGGTGAGCGGATGTTCGGGCAGTACTCGAAGATTCCGCCGGATTCGGCGGGTCGGGTGAGCATGCTGACGGTGAATTCGTTGGTGTCGAAATGCCAGGGATGCGACATTCCCGGCGCGACCACGTTCAGGCACAGTCCGGCGAGCGGGTCGGCGAATTCGTACAGTTCGGCGAGACCGAAGCAGTCGGCGACGAAGCGCTGGAATTCGGGGCTGGTGTAGAGCCGGTGGATCAGGGCGTCGGCGGGAATGCGGTCGCGGGGAACGAAGGCGTTGCCTCGTTCCAGCACGATTCGGCCCGGATGTCGCTGCGGGAGTTCCGAATCCAGCGGGATGTTGTAGGCGTTGACCCGCTCGACCTCGTAGTAGGCGTGCGGCGCTATGGCCTCGCCCTGCTCGCGCAGGATCTCGATCAGCGCGGGCCGGATGAATTCGCGCAACACCGTGCAACCGGATTCGTCCAGTTCCGCCCGCGCGAGCGCCACGGCCTCGCGTCGGCGCGCCGATTCCGAATCGGTGAGGGGATACCGTGCGACATCGATGATCTCGTCGAGAACCCCCGTCGTTGCCATAGCGTTATTTTGTCCGAGACCGCGCCGACACGCCCGGGATTCCGAAAAAGTAGCCGGTGACTACAGTCACAGACAAAATTCTGGACCACTCGTGTTGCGCCACAGCGACTCTCGGCGCGACAGAGCGCGGATCTCCCTGTCCCGGCAGCGGAATCCGGTCGGTCGATATGCGACGAGGTCGTCAGATCCTGGCGTGGAGAGCGTGTTTCAGGTCCGACAGCGACAGCCCGGTCAGCGACTCCCGGAAGATCCGGCCCGGCGCGGGCGGCACGGCGATCTCGCACGGGACGACGATGACCGCGCATCCGGCCGCCTGCGCCGCCATGGCGCCGGTCGGCGAATCCTCCACCGCGACGCATTCTTTCGGATCGACTCCGAGCAGTTCGGCGGCGCGCAGGTACACGTCGGGTTCCGGTTTGCCCTCGGGAACCTCGTCACCGCAGACCGAGACATCGAAGTAGTCGCGGCCGAGCGTGTCGAGACCGAATTCCGTGAGCGACCGCTTGGTATTGGTGACCAGCGCCGAGGACAGGCCGGAGGTGCGCACGAGTGCGAGCGCGTCCTTGGCCCCGGGACGCCACGGGATCGGCCCGGTCATCAACTCGGTGACGCGGACCTCGAGGAAGCGCCCGGCCGCGAGTATCGCCTCGGCGGTCGGTTCGACACCGAGGCCGGTGAAGAGCAGGCGCAACGCGTTCGGACCCGAGGCGCCGATGAGCGCGTGGCGGAGTTCGTCGGTCATGACGCCGCCGAGTTCGACCGCGAGCTCACGGACGCCGATATCCCACAACTTCTCCGAATCCAGCAGCGTCCCGTCCATATCCCACAGAACCGCGGCGAGTCGCGCTGTCACCGGTGTGCTTCTCCTTCGATACCCGATCCGGGCAGGCGGCGGCCGAACCCGGGCAACGATCGCGACGGCGCTCGTACCAGCGGCGATCTGTTCCCGACCAGCCTAACCGGCCGACCGACCCGGCGGCGACCACCGGGCGGGCTCGCGAGATGTGGGCGCCGTCACCGGGTCAGGTACTCGACGCGGAAATCAGCAGGCGGCCACCTTCGGAGGACACCCGGAACCATCGGCTCTCCGTCGACGTGCTGCCGTCGGTCTTGACGTAGGTGAGCGAGGCCGTCGCGCCCTGACCACCGTCCGGGGTGACGCCGTTGACGCGCACCGAACGGATCGACGACCAGAACGAGGAATAGGCGTTGTAACCGCCGGTCTGGGATTGATACGACGGACTCAACTGAGCCCATGCCCCCGAGATGTTGCCGGGCAACATGCCGTAGTACCCCTGGATGAACGCCGCGACCTTGTCCGGCGTCGGCGGACCGCTCGGCGTGGTCGGGGCGGGCGTGGTCGGCGGCGGGGCGGTCGTGCTCGACGGCGGTGGCGTGGACGCCGACGGCGGGGCGGACGGAGACGAACTCGCGGCGGGCGGGGCCGCGGGCGCGGTCTGCGGCGGTTGCTCCATGATCGAACCGTCGCCCGGGCCGGAGGACGGCGCGACCGGGGCGTTGGTCGACTCGCCACCGGTGGGCGGGGCCGCGGTCGAGGAATCGTCGCCGCCGTTCTGCACGGTCACGATCAGGGCGATGACCACCAGCAGCGCCACCACGACGGCCGCGCCGACACCGAGCAGTTGTTTGTCCGGTCCGCGCGGATTCGAGCCGCCGAGGCCGGCGAGCGTGCCGCCCGGCCGGGTCGGAGGCGGTGGCGTCGGACTGGACATCGGCACGAATTCGGTGGCGTCGGTGGAATTTCCCGATGATGTCCCGGTCGCCGATGTGCCGAGTACGGCGGTCGCGCCCGCGTCCCCGCCGGGCGCGGGCAGGATGGCGGTCACCACCGGCACGGAGGAAAGTTCCGGGACCCGGCCCGCGGCGACGGCTTCCAGCGCCTCCTTGGCCTCCCGCATGGTCAGCCGCGCCTCGACGGTCCCGGCCAACAGCCGCATCAGCACCGGGCCGAGCGGTCCCGCGTTACGCGGTGCCGCCACCTCGCCGCGCGCGACGGCGTGCAGGACCGCGAGCGGGTTGTCGCCCTCGCCGAACGGCGGCGAACCCTCCACCGCGGCGTAGAGCGTGGACCCGAGCGCGAAGACGTCGGACGCGGGTTCGGGATCCTCCCCGCGTGCCACCTCGGGCGCGAGATAGGCGGGGGTGCCAGCGAGGAATCCGGTCGCGGTCACGGTCACGTCGCCGACGGCGCGCGAGATGCCGAAATCGGTGATCTTCACGGTGCCGTCGTCGGCGACGAGCAGATTGGCGGGTTTCACGTCGCGGTGCATGATGCCCGCGGCGTGCGCGGCGGCCAGCGCGGCCGCGGCCTGTGCGCCGATGCGGGCGACCTCGATCGGCGGCAGGGTGCGTTTACCGGAGAGTTTGGCGGCCAGGCTCGGCGCATCCATATACTCCATCACCAGCCAGGGCTGGCCGTCCTCCTCCGCCACGTCGAAGACGGTGATGGCGTTGGGGTGGTGCAGCCTGGCCGCGATCCTGCCCTCGCGCATCGCCCGCAATTTCGCCTCGAGCGCCTGGGAATTCGACAGGGTGGAGGCGAGCAGCAGTTGCTTGACCGCCACCGTGCGGCGCAACCGAACGTCGGTGCCGCGCCACACCACTCCCATGGCTCCGCTGCCGATCGGGTCCGCGAGCCGATACCTTCCAGCGATCAACCGATCCGCCGTCATGTGGTTGTGCCCTCCTGCGCCACGCCGAGCCATCCAGCACTACCGCGCGTCAGGAACCTCCTGTGGCCTTCGAAAATCCTACGCGCCGTAATGCTTTGCACCCACACACTCCAGCGTTAGCATCCGCCGACTGCTCCGGATGCAGTTGCAACAGTGTCGACAATGACATACCCACCCGACAGACATCCAGCCATGCCCCCGTCGAGAGGCGAACCGGCCGCCCGAACAGCGCGGGCCCGTTCGCGCACCCACCGTACCGGCCGGTAGCCATCGTGGTGCGATATTCGTTCGACACCAGGGCATTACACGCCCGCGACCGCGCCGCCAACCACGCGAGACGGCGCGGCGATCCGCGAACGGGCGACGGTGATCACGATCACAGTCGGGCCGCGCGTGTATCGAGTTCACCCGCGGCCCGGCGGTGTCAGGCGTTGAAGTACTTCGCCTCGGGATGCAGCAGCACGAAGGCGTCGGTGGACTGTTCGGGGTGCAACTGCAACTCCTCCGACAGCACGACGCCGATCCGGTTGGCATCGAGCAGATCCACCAGCTTCGCGCGATCCTCCAGCTCCGGGCACGCGCCGTAGCCGAAGGAATAGCGCGCGCCGCGATAGCCGAGTTTGAAATAGTCCGCCACGTCGGCGGGATCGGATTCGGCGACCGCGTGTCCTTCCAGCACCAGTTCCTCGCGGATCCGGCGATGCCAGTACTCGGCCAGCGCCTCGGTCAACTGGACGCCGATGCCGTGCACCTCGAGGTAATCGCGGTAGTTGTCGGCGGCGAAGAGTTCGTTGGCGAAATCGGCGATCGGCTGCCCCATGGTGACCAGCTGGAACGGCAGCACGTCCACCTGTCCGGCCTTCTCGGCCTGTTCCCTGGAGCGGAGGAAGTCCGCGATGCAGAGGAAGCGATCGCGCTGCTGACGGGGGAAGGTGAACCGATACCGCTGCGGCGCGCCGGGATCCGGTTCGGTCAGCACGATGACATCGTCACCCTCGGACACCGCCGGGAAATAGCCGTACACGACCGCGGCATGTTGCAGCACGCCCTCGGTGGACAGCCGGTCGAGCCAGTACCGCAGCCGCGGCTTGCCCTCGGTTTCCACCAATTCCTCGTAGCTCGGACCTTCGTCGCCGCGCTGACCACGCAGGCCCCACTGTCCGAGGAACAGCGCCCGCTCGTCGAGCAGACCCGAATATTCCTGGAGCGAGAGTCCTTTCACGACCCGGGTGCCCCAGAACGGCGGAACCGGCACCGGCAGATCGGCCGCGACATCGGACCGCTCAGGCACCACGACCGGCACTTCGGCGGCCTTGCGCTTCTCCGCGATGCGCTTGGACCGCTCGTGGCGGGCCTTGCGTTCGGCCGCCTTCTCCCGTTCGGCGACGGCCTGCGGACTGTTCGGATCGATGCCGCCGCCGCGTTTGACGGTCATGATCTCGTCCATCAGGCGCAGACCCTCGAAGGCGTCGCGGGCGTAGTGCACCGCGCCCTCGTAGACCTCGGTGAGATCGTTCTCGACATAGGCGCGAGTCAGCGCGGCGCCGCCGAGCAGGACCGGGAACTGATCGGCCACGCCCTTGGAATTGAGCTCCTGCAGGTTCTCCTTCATGACCACCGTCGACTTCACCAGCAACCCGGACATGCCGATCACGTCGGCCTTCTTGTCCACGGCGGCGTCGAGGATGGTCGCGATCGGCTGTTTGATGCCGAGGTTGACCACCTCGTATCCGTTGTTGGACAGGATGATGTCGACCAGGTTCTTGCCGATGTCGTGCACGTCGCCCTTGACGGTGGCCAGGACGATGCGCCCCTTGCCCGAATCGTCGGTGGCCTCCATATGCGGTTCGAGGTAGGCCACCGCCGTCTTCATGACCTCGGCCGATTGCAGCACGAAGGGCAGTTGCATCTGACCGGAGCCGAACAGTTCGCCGACGGTCTTCATCCCCGACAGCAGCGTCTCGTTGATGATCCGCAGCGGCGGAACCTCTTTCATCGCCTCGTCGAGGTCGGCGTCCATCCCGGCCTTCTCCCCGTCGACGATGCGCCGTTCCAGCCGGTCGAACAGTGGCAACGCGGCCAATTCCTCGGCGCGCGAGGCACGCGAGGACGATGTCGACACCCCTTCGAACAGGCCCATGAGTTTTTGCAGCGGGTCGTAATCCTCACCGCGGCGGTCGTAGACCAGATCCAGCGCGGTTTCGCGCTGTTCCTCCGGGATGCGCGCCATCGGCAGGATCTTCGAAGCATGCACGATCGCCGAATCCAGGCCCGCCTGCACGCATTCGTTCATGAAGACCGAATTGAGCACCTGGCGCGCCGCCGGATTCAGGCCGAAGGAGATATTCGACAGCCCGAGCGTGGTCTGCACCCGCGGATGCCTGCTCTTGAGCAGTCGGATGGCCTCGATGGTCTCGATGCCGTCGCGGCGCGACTCCTCCTGGCCGGTGCCGAGGGTGAAGGTGAGGGTGTCGATGATGATGTCGCTCTCGAGCACGCCCCAGTTCTCGGTGATATCGGCGATCAATCGTTCGGCGATCTCCACCTTCTTCTCCGCGGTGCGGGCCTGGCCCTCCTCGTCGATCGTCAGCGCGACCACGGCGGCGCCGTGTTCGGCGACCAGTCGCATCGTCTGCTGGAAGCGCGAATCCGGACCGTCGCCGTCCTCGTAGTTCACCGAGTTGACCGCACAGCGACCACCGAGGTGTTCCAGCCCCGCCTCGAGCACCGGGGTCTCGGTGGAGTCGAGCATGATCGGGAGGGTCGAGGACGTGGCGAGGCGGCTCGCGAGGGCCTCCATGTCCTTGGTGCCGTCACGTCCGACGTAGTCGACGCAGAGATCGAGCATATGCGCGCCGTCCCTGGTCTGATCCTTCGCGATATCCAGGCATTTCTGCCAATCCTCGGCCAGCATGGCGTCGCGGAATGCCTTGGAGCCGTTGGCATTGGTGCGCTCGCCGATCATCAGGACCGAGGCGTCCTGCTGGAAGGGGACCGCCGTGTACATACTCGACACGCTCGGCTCGTGCTCGGGATGCCTGCGTTCGGTCGGCGGGGCGAGGGTCGGCTCGACCTCGCGGACCGCGGCCGCCACCTGCCGGATGTGTTCGGGTGTCGTACCGCAGCAGCCGCCGACCAGCGCGAGACCGAATTCGGAGACGAAACCGCGCAGCGCGACGGCGAGTTCCTCCGGCGTGAGCGGGTATTCCGCGCCCTTGGCGCCGAGTACCGGCAGACCCGCGTTCGGCATCACCGACACCGGCACCTGCGCGTGCCGCGACAGATGCCGCAGGTGCTCGCTCATCTCGGCCGGGCCGGTCGCGCAGTTCAGACCGATCATGTCGATACCGAGCGGTTCCAGCGCGGTGAGCGCGGCGCCGATCTCACTGCCGACCAGCATCGTGCCGGTGGTCTCCACGGTGACGTGGGTGATGATCGGAATCCGGCGGCCCAGGCGCCGCATGGCCCGCCTGCTGCCGGTGACGGCCGCCTTCACCTGGAGCAGGTCCTGGCAGGTTTCTATCAGGATGGCGTCGGCGCCGCCGTCGAGCATGCCCAGCGCCGATTCGGTGTAGGCGTCGCGCAGCGCGGCGTAGGGCGCGTGGCCGAGGGTGGGAAGTTTGGTGCCGGGGCCCATCGAACCGAGGACGTAGCGGGGTGTGCCGTCGGCACCGGGCCCCATCTCGTCGGCGACCTCGCGCGCGAGCCTGGTCCCGCGTTCGGACAGATCGCGGATCCGGTCGGCGATGTCGTAGTCGGCCAGGTTCGGCAGATTGCAGCCGAAGGTATTGGTCTCGACGGCGTCGGCGCCCGCTTCGAAATACGCGCGGTGGATGGCGCGCAGCACGTCGGGACGGGTGTCGTTGAGGATCTCGTTACAGCCCTCTAGCCCGCGGAAATCGTCGAGGGTGAGGTCGGCGTCCTGCAACATGGTGCCCATCGCGCCGTCGCCGATGACGACACGCCGGGCGAGCGTGTCGAGAAGCGTGGTATCGAACGCAGAGGAATCGGGCACAGACATGGCTACAAGCCTAGTAGGCGGGCCCGACAGTCCAGGCAGCTACGTCTGTCGCCGAGGGTGTCCGCGTGGGCGACGCCACACCGCGGCGGGCGGTGGGTCTGTAGTACCGGGAATGCTTCGGACCGGAAAATTTTCAGTAAGAGGGTATCGGGGGGAACGGGAAAACCGATCGCGTCGTGTACGCGCCGATCCATCACAGACATTAGGCTGACCGGGTGAACCCCAGTGAAACTCCCGATTCGGAACTGCCGACGTTGCGGGATCCGGTGCTGGTCGCCGCCTTCGAAGGCTGGAACGACGCGGGCGACGCCGCCAGCGGCGCCGTCGAGCATCTGGAACTGATCTGGGACGCCGAACCGTTAGCCGAACTCGATTCCGAGGACTACTACGACTACCAGGTCAACCGTCCGACGGTGCGCCAGGTCGACGGTGTGACCAGGGAAATCCAGTGGCCGTCCACCATGCTCTCGGTCTGTTCGCCGCCGGGAAGCGACCGCGACATCGTGCTGCTGCGCGGTATCGAACCGAATATGCGCTGGCGCAGTTTCTGCGCGGATCTGCTGGAATTCATCGAGCAGCTCGGCGTGCAGACCGTCGTGATCCTGGGCGCGCTGCTGGCCGACACACCCCATACCCGCCCGGTTCCCGTCACCGGCTCGGCGTACAGCAAGGAAGCGGCCGAACGCTTCAACCTCGAGCAGACCCGGTACGAGGGGCCGACCGGGATCACCGGCGTCCTCCAGGACCAGTGCGTCAAGGCCGGGGTGCCCGCGGTGTCGTTCTGGGCGGCGGTGCCGCACTACGTCTCGCAACCGCCCAATCCCAAGGCGACCATCGCGCTGCTGCACCGGGTGGAGGACGTCCTCGATATCGAGGTGCCGCTCGGCGAGCTGCCCTCCCAGTCCGAGGACTGGGAGGTCGCGGTCAACGAGATGACCGTCGGCGACGACGAGATCAGCGAATACGTGCGCTCGCTCGAGGAGCGCGGTGACGCGGCGGTCGATATCAACGACGCGATCGCGAAGATCGACGGTGACGCCATCGCGGCCGAATTCGAGAAGTACCTGCGCAGGCGCGGTCCCGGTAGTTTCGGGCTGTAATCGATTCCGGTCACGACGATCCCCGCGTCGGCGCGGGGATCGACCGCTCCCCTCGATTCACTCGGTTCCGGTGGCGACCACCTCGCGGACGAGTTCGGCGTTGTCGACGGTCCATACCCGCGCCGCCGCGTCCTGCGCCAGTTTCGCGATGAGGATGTCACGCGGAATCGTCTGGCCGGCAAAGTGATCCAGTGACGGCACCACGACGTGGTGCGCGTCGGCGCGGCGCAGTTCGGCCGTGAGTTCCGCGAACGCCGTGCCGTCTCCCGACGTCGATTCATGGAATGTCGCGGCGAAACAGAGCCCTTCCGCACGGGCGAGCGTGCTCATCGCATCCTCGAGTTCCTCGCCGTGGCCTTCGGCGAGATCGTCGCGCACGTATCCGTAGATCAACGCTTCCACCCGAACCTCCGTTGGATTGGGTCGCTGTTCTGTTCTTCGGATCACCCCGAGGTTGCGCGCTGCCCGGCGACGAGGCGTAGACGAAGCTGTGTACCGCGGGCGCCGCGCACGGCGGAGTTGGAGCACACGGTCGAGCACTACCCGGCACGGCACCGAAACCCGGTGCCGCAGCAAACCGTAGAGCCTGGTGGCGAGGCCGCCTACAGTCCTGCGAATCGGGGTCCGGCCGTAGGGCTGGCAACCTGTCCGCTCCCTTTACAGGATGTCGGACGCAATCGTGCAAATGCAGATGTCAACCCAGTGACATCCACTTGCCCTATCCGGTCCACCAATCGTTAACTGGTGCGATACTACAGGCGTGGCCATAGGTGACGATCGTCCCGTCTGGGCTGTCCGAATGCGTTCCGAACGTGATGCGAGGGGGTGGTCACAGGCAGATGCCGTCCGCGTGATGCGCGCCAAGGCATCTCATAATCTGCCGACGGACAGTACGCTGCTACGTAACTGGCGACGTTGGGAGTCGGGCGAATCGCGCCCCGACGATTTCTACGCTCCCATCATCGCCGCCGCCTTCGACACCGTAACCGCCGCTTTCTTTCCCAAGGCCCGGCCGAGCCGCGACGACGAACTGCTTTCGGCCACAGGCATGGACACCGTCGAGTTCATCGGCAGATTGCGGATGTCGGATGTGTCCGCGGCGACGCTGGACGCGATCCGCATCACCGCCGAGCGACTGTGCTGCGAATATCCCGTCGCCGACCCGCACGCGCTGCACGCCGAGGGCACCTCGTGGCTGCGCCGGATCACCTCGCTGCTGGACGGCAGGCTCACCCTCGCCCAGCATCGCGAGATCCTGGTGCTGGCCGGATGGGTGGCCCTGCTCGTGGGCTGTGTCGACTACGACCTGGGCAGGCGCACCTCCGCCGAGGCGACCAGGCGCGCCGCGCGCTCGCTCGGCGAAGAGGCGGACCATCCCGAAATCGTCGGCTGGGCAGCGGAGATGGCGGCGTGGTTCGCACTGACCCAGGGCAATTACCGCGGCGCCATCGAGGCCGTCGACACCGCACCGCGCGGTGCGGGCAACCTCGGCGTCGAGGTGCAGCTGGCGGCGCAGCGCGCCAAGGCGTGGGCCCGGCTCGGTGATCGCCGCGAGGTCGAGCGCGCGCTCGACACCGGACGCGCGGTACTCGAGCGGCTGGTTCATCCGATCGATCTGGACAACCATTTCGTGGTGGATCCGCAGAAATTCGATTTCTACGCCATGGACTGCTGCCGCGTCGCCGGTGAGGACAAGATGGCCGAGGTCTACGCCCGCGAGGTCATCCGCACCTCGACCAACGCCGACGGCTCCGTGCGCAATCCGATGCGCATCTCCGAGGCGCACCTCACCCTGGCCGTGGTGGCGGTCCGTGACCGCGATCTGGAACGTGCCGTGGCGGAGGGCACCCGGGCATTCGCGGGCAAACGTCGCTCGCTGCCGTCGCTGATGTGGATCGCGGGCGAGACGGCGCGCGAGATCATCGCACGGTATCCGGGAGATCCCGGCACCCTGGCCTACCTGGATCAACTGCGTTCGATATCCACGGAGTAGCGACCGACCGGTTTGAACACCGGCGCAGTCGAATTCATCGCCCGTCGACGGCGGCCCCGCGTGCCGGGGACCGCCGTCGACCGATGCGGCGCACGGCGAGATCGTCCTCGTCGAGGACGGCGACGTGAAATATCGTGAGGCGTGGCAACTCTCGAGCATCCAGCACGAACAGGGCGCACAACCGGACCCCGGCCACGCCGAACAAGGGACCTTTCGCGCGGGCGGCGACCCGCCCGCTACTACCCTGTTCCCGGTGACCGACTCCGCCGAAGGCCCGATCAGCGCCGACACCGCCATGCTGGACGAGCGGCTGCGGCTGTTCTCGTTCGCGACGGCCGAGAAGCGCGCCGAATACCTGTGGGTGCTCCGGGCCTTCGACAGCGCCCGCGCCGCGTACGTGGTGCTGCTGCACGCCGACGATGTCGCGGAGTGGATCCGCCGCGAGAGCGGCGTCGAGAATCCGCCGCTGACCGCCGTCGACATCGGCCCGTTGCTCGACCAACTGCACCAGTGGGGTGTGTTGGAACGCAGCTACGACGGGACCAGGGCCGCGACCCTGGCCGAATACCGCAACCGGCATTACGTGTACCAGTTCTCGCAGGCCGGATTCCAGGCCTTCCGCGCGGTGACCGGCGTGCTGGAGGCGCGTATGGACGAGGCGGCGCTGTCGCGGCTGCTGCTGCCCGAACTGCTCGCGGACCTGCGGGCCCTGGCCGAGGCCAATCGCGGCGGCGACGCCGAACGCGTCTATCGGACGCTGCGCAGGCTCGACGCGGCGCTCACCGATATGGCCGCGCGGGCGGCGCATTTCTATCTCTCGCTCGGCGATCTGGTCAGGACCACCGAGATCACCCCGGAATCGTTTCTCGCGCACAAGGACGCGCTGCTGGCGCATATGCGGGAGTTCAGCACCGATCTGGCCCGGTTCGCGCCGCGGCTGGCGGAAGCGATCGGCGAGATCGAGGAGACCGGCGTCGACGAACTCGTCGAACGCGCCGCGAGCTGCGATGAACGGGTGCTGCTGAGTCTCGCCCAGCGGCGCGCGGATTGGCGGGCCCGATGGCAGGGTCTGCGCACCTGGTTCGTGGCGGCGGATTCGGTGAAACCGGGCGACACCGAATCGACCGAGGCCGACCGCCTGCGCGAGGCCACCATGAGTGCCATCGCCGCGGTGCTCTCGCTGCTGCGGCGCGTGACCGAGACCCGCCGGGGCGGGGTCAGCAGGGAATCGGCGCTGCGGCATCTGGCCGGATGGTTCACCGCCGCGCCGAGCGCCGACAGCGCGCACGCGCTGTTCGACGCGGTCTTCGGGCTCGGACGTCCGCGTCACCTGGCCATGGAACATCCCGACGCCGACATCATCCCGGCGACCAGGTCCTGGTGGGACGCACCGCCGCTGGAGATCTCGCGCACCCTCGCCGAAACCGGCAGGACGCCGAGCCCGGGCGCACCCGCCAGGATCCAGCGCAACGACGCGAGCATCCGCCGACTCCGGCAATCGCAACTCGACGCCCAGCGGGTCCGCGCCGAGGCCGCGAAATCCCTCGCCGCCGCCGATCTCTACGACCGCGAACTGGACGAGGGCGAGACCGAGGTGCTGCTGCGGCTGCTCGACGCGGCCTCGACCGCCTGGGTGCCGGTGAGCGGGCGGGTCGCCGGGACGACGGGCTCGGAGAGCGGGGTCACCCTCACTGTCTCCGAACATCCCGGTTCCACGGTCGTACGCACCGCGCGCGGACTGCTGCACCTGAACAACCGCAAACTCGAGGTGCGCCCGGGACGGGCACGGACTCCCGCCGCACACGGGGGTCGACCGGACGGGGGGACGCGATGATCTCGCTCGTTCGCGAACTATCCAGGGGCCGCGCATGATTCACGCACGCCGCATCGATGCGCTGGTCCTGGACAACTATCAGCGCGCCGCCCGGGTGATCCTGGCCAACCACCTGATCACCAGAAGCTATCCGGATCGCGTCGCGCTCCCGCTGATCCGCCGGTGGGCCACCGAACTGCGCGAGGATCTGGCCGAACTCTTCGGCTACCGTCTCGAGGTCACCGAGACCACGGCGCGCCTGTTCCCCGTCGCCGACCGATTGGATCCGGGGCGACCCGCCCGCACCGTCAACGACCGGATCTTCGACCGTCGCCGCTACGCCTACCTGGCCCTGGCGCTGGCCGCGCTCGGCCGCGCGGGCGACCAGGTCACCCTGTCGGAGCTGGCCGAGCAGGTCGCCGCCTACACCGGGCGCATCGACGGTCTGGAACTCGCCCCGGACCGGGCGGGCGACCGCGACGCCTTCGTCGACGCGGTCGGCTGGCTCGCCACCCGGGGCGCGATCACCCTGGCCGACGGCGACGCGGGCGGCTGGGCCTCGGATCCCGAGGTCGGCGAGGCGCTCTACGACATCGACCGGCCGGTGGTCTTCGCGCTGTTCCGGCCGCCACGCGCTCTGCAACATCTGCACAGCGTGCGCGGACTGCTCACCGAGGACAGCCCCGCGAGCGGGCGGCCCACCGACGACGCGGCCCGCCGGGTACGACGCACCCTGGTGGAACGTCCGGTCGTCTACGCCGCCGAACTGCCGCCGCAGGAGCGGACACTGCTCGCGCAGGAGCGTGTCGTCGCGGAGGTGGAACTGTTCACCGGGCTGAAAGCCGAGCGAAGGGCCGAGGGGGTCGTCCTGATCGACACCTCCGGGCGGCTGTCCGATATCCGCTTTCCCGGAACCGGAACCCTGGCGCAGGTCGCGCTGCTGCTCGTCGGCGAGATCGCCGACCGGGTACTCGACATCGACAATCCGGTGCCACGACGTCGGTTCGTCCCCGAGTCGGAACCGACGCTGGCCGGGCAACTCGACGACGCCATTCCCGAATCCACGGTGTTCGTGCCGCTGGCCGATACCCCAGCGGACTCGTCATCCGACGACGACCGGCCCGAGGACGACTTCGCGGACACCGAACCCGAGACCTACCCCTTCGTCGACACCGGCTGGGTGGGCGAGACCGTACAGGCGCTGACCGACCGCTACGGTGTCACCTTCGCCGCCCAGTGGCAGGCCGACGTGCCGGGACTCACCGCCGAGGTGGTGGCATTGCTGCGACGGCTGCGCCTGGTCCGCGACACCACCGACGGCCTGCTGGTGCTGCCCGCGCTGGCCCGCTATCGCGGCGCGGTCGTCACCGTACGCACCCGCAGGGCCGAGGAACTGTTCGTCACCGCCGCCGACACGGTCGGCGGCACCGGCACGGAAGGGATCTGAGCATGTCTGTCATCCACGGTGGAGTGCGATTCATCCCGACCCGCGCGGGCATCGTCAACCTCTGGGACTACCGGGACCAGGAGTTCTGCTTCGCCGACGGCAGGCTGGTGTTGCGCGGCCCCAACGGGTCCGGCAAGACCAAGGCGCTGGAGGTGCTGTTCCCGTTCGTCCTGGACGGGCGGATCGAACCGCGCAGGCTCAATCCGTTCGCGGGCGAAGAGCGCACCATGAAGTCGAATCTGCTCTATCGCAAACAGGAATCGGCCTACTCCTACGTCTGGATGGAATTCGCGCGCGGCGGGTGGCACGACCCGGAGACGGTCACCATCGGCATCGGCATGCGCGCGACGCGGTCCTCGGACAAGGTGACCCGCTGGTATTTCGTCGCCGACGGGCGGGTCGGGGTCGATTTCTCCCTGATCGGTCCCGACGACCGGCCCTTGACCCGCAAACAGCTGGCCGAACAGATCGGCACCGACGCCATCGTCGACCGCCCGGTCGAATACCGGGCCGCCATCGACGCCCGCATGTTCGGTCTCGGCGCGCAGCGCTACGACCAGCTCATCAATCTGATCCTGACCCTGCGGCGTCCGCAGCTGGCGAAGAATCTCGACCCGCGCGGACTGTCGCAGGCGCTCACCGACGGCCTGCGACCGCTCGACGAACAGCTGATCCTCGACGCGGCCCGCTCGTTCAGCGATATGGAGGAGGTCGGTCGCACCCTGGAGGGGCTGGTGCAGGCCGACAGCGCGACGCGGGCTTTCGTCGGCGTCTACCGCAAATATCTCGGGGTGCAGGCCAGAACCGATCTGGACCGGGCGCGGGCCAGGCTCGACGCGGTGACCCACGCCAGTACCGCCCTGTTCGCCGCCATCGCGTTGCGGCAGCGCAGGGACGCCGACCGCACCGGTGCGCAGGCCCGCGCCGACGACGCCGACCGCGCCTACGAACAGGCCATGACCGACCGCGAGACCCTGCAACGTTCCAGCGCCTACGAGGGCAAACAGCAACTCGACGACCTCGCCGACGCCGTGCGCAGACTCGAGACCTCGGCGAGCGTGCACGGGGACAAGGCGCTCAAGGCGGCGCAGACACTCGATCAGCGCGCCCAGGAAGCCGAACGTGCCAGCGCCGCGGTCACGAACGCGGCCGCCGCGCTGGCACGGGCCGAGGACGAATTGCGCGCCGCCGCCGAGGAGGCGGGCATCGACTGGACCGCGCCGTCGGCCGAGGCGCGGGCCGATACCCTCACCGCGACCGTCCGGGCGCGGGCCGAGGAACGCGACGCCGATGTGCGCGCGGTCAGGAAGTCGCTCGGACTCGTGGAATCCGCGGTGGCCGAACGGACCAGGGCCGAACGACTGGCCGAACGCGCGGTGCGGTTGCGCGAGGCGGCCGACGCCGAGGTCGCGGCGGCCGAGGCGGCCGTGGAAGTGGCGCGCGGAGATTCGGCGACGGCGCTGCGCGCGTGGTGGGAGCGACATCGCGAGCTCTACTCCACCGTCGCGAAAGATCTGCTGCGGGAACTGGATTCGGCACTACGCTCGGCCGGTTCCGAGGATGCGGCGGGTGTCGCCGAGGTGCTGGCCGAACGGGCCGAACCGCTGCTCGACGAGATCCGCGCCCGGCGAAGCGATGCCGCGGCTCGGCGCAAGGCAGCGCGGGAGCGGCACGGCGAATCGAGTGCCGAGCGCGATCGGGTGGCCGCGCAGCGCGACGACGCTCCGCCCCCCGGTGCGGCGCGCGCCGATGTCAGGGACGGACGTCCCGGCGCACCGCTGTGGCGGCTGGTCCGCTTCGCCGACGACGTCGACCCGGCCGCCGCCGCGGGGATCGAGGCCGCGTTGCAGGCCGCCGGACTGCTCGACGCGTGGATCTGCGCCGAATCGGAGATGCCCGGCGACTATCGATCCGACCATTTCCTCGTCGCGCTGCCGCCCGCCCTGCGGCCGACCGGGCGCACCCTCGCCGATGTGCTCGTGGTCGAGGACGGCTTCGACCGATCGGCGGTGCCGAAGCGCGAAGTCGCCGACGTCCTCGCCTCCGTCGCGCTGGACGACTCCCCCGTCGCGCCCGGCGCGGGTTCCGACGCCGATCGGACCGACGCGGCTTCCGACGCCGACCGGCCCGACGCGGGAACCGACAACGACCGGCCACACACGGCATCCCCCAACGACCGGCCCCATCGGGGATCCGACGCCGACGGAGCCCGCACCGACACCACGATCGGTTCGACGGGCGGTTTCCGGCAGGGTGTGCGGATCGGCCGTCACCACAAACCCGACGCCGAATTCATCGGCGCGACGGCGCGCGGCCGTCGGCGCGAGATCCGTCTCGCGGAATTGACGGCGGCGATGGACGCGGCGAACGCCGACGCGCGTCGCGCCGAAGCCGACGCGGCGAGCGCCGAAGCCGAACTCGCGCGCCTCGGCGCGGCCGCGAAGGCGCTGCCGCGACCGTCGGCTGTCACCGGCGCCCTGCGCGCGGTCTCCGAAGCCGCGGGCATGCTGCGGTCCCGTTCCGAAGCGGCGGCGCAGGCCGAACGCGACCTGGACCGGGCCGTCGCCGACGCGGCCGCCGTCGAGAAGAAGTCGCGGGCCGTCGCCGCCGAACATCGCGCACCGCGCGAACCGCGCGAGATCGACGCCCTCGCCGCCGCGATCCGGCATTTCGAGAACAGCGGCACCGGTCTGCTGCGCGTGCGCGCCGACTACGAGCGCGAACGCGAACGCGAACGGGAGGGCGCGGACCGCCACGACGAGGCGCGCGAGGTGGCCGAGGCGTTCGCCGAGGAGGCCGAGGCGGCGCAGGCCGGTTACCAGGAGCAGTTACGCAAACTCGACACGCTGCGCGAGGCGCTCGGGGCGGGCGCGGCCGATATCGACCGTGAACTCGAGGCGGCGCGGCTGCGCATCGAGGCCGCACGCGCCGAGCAGAAGGCCGCGCGCAAGGCCGCGAACGAGGCGATCGAAGCGGTCGGCGACGCCGAGGCGGCCTACCGCACCGCGCACGAATCCCTCGGCACCGCGCTCACCGAGGTACTCACCGACGTGCGCGCGCTCGCGCCCTACGCCCAGCCGGATCTGCTCCGGCTGCTCGGCGCGCCCGACGACCGCCGCTGGCCGAGCAGTGACGCGGCATGGTCGACGCCCGAACAGCTGCTGTACCGGATCTCGCAGGCCGGGCCGGAAGCCGAGCCTCGGGTACTGCCGGACGAGGTGGCCGAACTCTTCGACGATCTCACCGTCGCCACCGCGTCGGTGCGGGCGGGCGAGGCGGCCCGCAAGTCCACCCGCAGCGCGGTCACCACGGCGTTGCAGGAATTCGACGCCGCACTCGCCGCGTCCGGACGCGACTACCGGCTGCACTGGGACGCCGCCGACGGACTCACCGTCGTCCAGGTCTACGACGAGAACGGCGTCTCGGCGCTCGCCGATTTCGCCGGCCGTATCGATCGGGCCCGCCACGATCAGGAACTACTGCTCACCGACGCCGAGCGGCGCATCCTGGAGGACGCGCTGCTCACCGGCCTGGCCCAGCAGATCCACGAACGCACCACCGACGCCCGCGAACTCATCGGGCGGATGGGCGCGGAGATGAAACAGCGCCGTATGTCCTCGGGAAACACCATCGGCGTGCACTGGGTGCTCGCGGACAGTCTGTCCGATGCCGCGCGCGCCATGTGCAAATTGCTCGACCGCGACGCGTCCGCCCTCGGCGCCGAGGACCTCGCGACGATCCGCTCGCATTTCGCCGCCGAGATCCGGGCCGCGCGGGCGGCGCATCCGGAGCGTTCCTATCCCGAGATCCTCGCCGCCACACTCGATTACCGCACCTGGCGGGTGTTCTCGTTCACGTTGCTCTCCGCCGACGGCAGCGAGGACAAACTCACCGTGGCGCGGCACAGCGCGCTTTCGGGCGGTGAGCAGTCGGTGTCGCTGCACCTGCCGCTGTTCGCCGCGGCGCACGTGATGCTCGATTCGGCCGATCCGCAGGCCCCGCGCCTGCTGGCGCTGGACGAGGCGTTCGCCGGTGTCGATGACAACGGGCGAAGCGAATTGCTCGGTCTCAGTGTGCAATTCGATCTCGACCTGTTCATGACCGGCTACGACCTGTGGATCACCTACCCCCACGTCCCCGGATGCGCGCACTACGACCTGGCCCATTCGGCCGCCGACAACACCGTCAGCGCGACGCTGCTGGTCTGGGACAGCGGCGAACTGCTCGCCGAGCACGACGGCACCGATCTGACCGCCGCCCTCGGCTCGCCGGACCGGCGTCGTGTTCCCAACACCATCGAAGGTGGTCTGCCCCTCGACGATATGCCGGGCGCCACGGCGCCGGTCGGCTGAGCGATCCGAACGACTACCCCCGGTGATCACCCGGTTCGCCCGTCCCGACGGACAGTCGCGCGCCGAGCAGCTCCGCGACGGCGTCGAGTTCCTCACCGAGGTAGAAGTGGCCGCCCCGCAGCACGTGGGTCGTGAACTCCGCCGTGGTGTGCCTCCGCCATGCCTCGACATCGGCGCGGGAGACTCGGGGATCCCGGTCACCGACCAGAGCGGTGATCGGATAGTCGACGGTCACCTCGGCCGGGCACCGGTACGTTTCGACCGCACGGTAATCGCTGCGGATGACCGGCAGGTACAGCGCCGCCGTCTCCTCGTCGTCGAAGACTCGCGTGTCGGTGCCGCCGAGAGCGCGCATCTCGGCGACGATCGCGCGATCCGACCGTTGATGGACGGTCTCGACCCGGATCACCGACGGGGCGCGCCGCGCCGACGCGAAGAGCACGACCGGCGCGCCGCCGGGGAGCCCTCGCGCGACCTCGAAAGCCTGCGCCGCGCCCATACTGTGCCCGAACAGGATCGTGGGTCGGTCCAGCCATGTCGACACGCTCGGCAACACCGCCTCGGCGAGTTCGCCGATCGACTCCAGGCGCGGTTCCCGGTAGCGCTCCTGCCTGCCCGGATTCTGCACCGCCAGCAGTTCGATCGCCGGTGGTAGTTTGCGCGCCAGTGGGGTGAAGTAGTTCGCCGACCCACCCGCGTGCGGAAAACAGATCACCCGCGCCGCCGGATCGGTTCGTGGCACCGCGCGCCGAATCCACTTGTCGCTCATCGCCGTATCCCGCCGACACCCGGCGCGCCGCGGCGGCCACGCGCGGCGGTCATCGGACCTCGCGTACCGGGGCGAGGTCCGTGGCCACCAGCACGGCAACCAGATCGGAGCGGCGCGCGACACGCAATTTTCGGTAGACGCGCGTGAGGTGCTGTTCGACGGTACTGGTCGTGATGTGCAGCTCCTTGGCGATATCACGATTGCGCCGACCCGCGGCGGCCAGTTCGGCGACCTTCAGCTCGGCCGGGCTCAGGGTGTCGAGAGCGCGCGGCGGCTGGTCCAGCGACACCAGCATCGGCGCGCTCTCACCGCGCGGCCCGGCCAGCCGGATCCGCAACGGTTCGGCACCGCACTGCTCCGCCAGTCGGGTAGCGCGCCGATTCGCCGCGCGTGCCCGATCACGTTCGCCGATCGCGTGGTAGGCGTCCGACAGTGCCGCGAGCGCGGTCGCCAATTCGAGCTGATTTCCCCCGCTGTTGGCGATCGACACCGACTGACGTAACAGCGCGACCTGATCCAACACCGGACTGCTCGCCGCTATCAGTCGCACGGACACCCCGGCGGTGCGATGTCGATCGACGCCGCCGATACGGTCGAGATGGGCACTCGCCCAGCGCCGTGCGTTACGCGGTTCCCCTAGTCGCAGATACAGTTCGGCCAGATCGTTGCGCCAGGCCACCAGCCCGGGGATATCCATGTTCCAGCGGCGCATCCGCTCGCCGCAGCCGGAGAAATCCTCCAGCGCCTGATCGTAGGCGCCGACCGCCATGTGGTAGTGGCCGCGGGCATGGAGGAATTGCAGGCCGATCCGGGATTCGAGCACGCTGTCGGGTAGCGCGTGATCCAGGTAGGCGGCAGCCTCCCGGTATCTGCCCGCCGCCGTGGTCGCGGCGACGAGGCTGGCCACCGCCAGTCCGGTGTAGGTACCGAGGTTTTCGCTGTTGATTCGCCCCACCGCACCCGACGCGCGATCGATGGCAGCGTGCAGATTGCCCTCGCGCACCGACATCGCCGATCGCCAGATCGCGAAGATCGACTGCCAGGTCGGCGCCCGTCGGGCCGCTGCCTCCAACACCAGGGCTTCGCACCAGGAGGTGGCCACGTCGAGCTGATCGCTGTAGGTCAAGCAGTCCAAGGCGATCAAGAGCGCGCCGAAGGTTTCGTCGTCGAGCCGGTGACCGCGCAGCATACGTTGTGCGGCCGCCACGGCCCCGGCGCTCGCGCCGTTGGTCAGTACGTCGATCAGCAGCCGCGCGGCCTCGACGTCCGGCTCCGTACGCACCGCCGACGCCGACCCGCTCCGAACGGTCGTGCGGTCCGGTTCCGGCGCCGCCGCACGCCCCTCGAGCACACCCGGATAGTTACACGCCAGCCACTCGTTCATCGCCGCGAGCCGCGCGGGTCCGGTGGCGTCGCCGCCGTCCGCGGCCGCGTCGAGTTGATCGAGCGCCGCGGCGGCCTCTTCCGCGCGACCGTGCCACAGCAGGTACCGCGCCACCATCGGCACGCACTGCGGCGGTATCAACCCACCGCGCAGCGCCCCGATCAACCGGCCGAAGCTGCGGCCCGAGGTCGACGGGCTCAGCCGCCAGCGCACCACCGCCAAGGTCGTCAGGATGATGGCCCGCTCGTCGTCATCGGCCAATCGGGACGCGAGTTCCAGATAGTCCACGGCCCTGGTGATCTGATCGTCGGCGATGGCATCTCCCGCCGCGGCCCGCAGCAGCGAGACCGACCACGGGAAACGTGCGGTACCCGCGCTCACCAGGTGATCGGCCACCCGCATGGCGGGCGCACCGCCCGCGTGCAGCACACCCGCCACACGATGATGCATGCTGGTGCGCACCATCAACGGCGTCTCCCGCACCACCGCCTCACGGATGTCGCGCCGCCGAAAACGCGAATACGCCACCAGGCCCGCCTCGGTGAGTTCCCGAATCACCGCCCGCACCCACACCGGATCGGCGTCGAGCACTTCCGCGTGGATGCGGCTCGCGGTGGGTTGATCCACCACGGCCAGCAACTGCGCGACGCGCAACCGATCCGCACCGTCGTGGCTCAGGTAGGCCAGCGCCGACCGAACCGTCCACACAGAAGACTGCGAGCTATTTCCATTCGATGAAAACCGACCGTTTGAAATTGTTTTCGATGAAATATCATCCGCACTTACCCAATCCACATCGCGGAGATATTCCGATACCTCGGCGGACTGTGACCACTTCTCAACGGCACTCAAAGCGCACCTCGTTCGATCCAGCGCAACAACCGAATGCCGCGCCCGGGCAGGATATTAGCCCCGGACATCATTGTCCCCACCTGACTCGATCATAGCCCCGGCGGAGACCTCGGCAACTCGACCGCTTCACCAATTAGTGTGGTGCACAACACATTTCATAAGCGGGAATAGACAACGTAAGAATCACTAGGGTGGCGACGATCCGCGCACGACCGAAAGGAGTATCGACATTGCCGATACTCCTCATTCCTTTTATTACGGTCGGTCCGTCTTCCTTTATCCGACAAGTTCTCCGGTAATTCGCCGAGCCGACAGCGACATCGGTCGATTCACACACTTTCGACCGTGGCGGGCGCGGGCGCCGATTGCGCGACGGTAGCGCCGCACGACACCGGCGAGGCCATCAGCGGCGTGAATTCCGGCTGCGGAGGCGAACTTGTCCGGCGGCGCCGAGTCGTGACACTCCCCCCTCGTCGCCCACCCCCTCCTCGGCCACAGACCACGAGATCACCCACCGCAGACCCCCTACTGCGGGATCAACCGAACGTTCGCGCGGACCAATTAACGCACGAACGTTCGCATTCGGTCAAGGGAAGATAATCCCCGCTCAGCGGAGGACACGGCGGCAACCCACGACTCTCGGGCTGACACATCCGCGAACGGTCGTGCGGGCAATACGGAGGTTACCGCATGCCACGGACACCGGCCGAAACACGGTTCGAGCGCAGGTGTTCCACGTCCCCGGCCCGAACTACTAGGGGACGCGTAGGGGTTTCCGCAGTGCGGGTTCTCGCTGAAGGTTGGCCTATGCGCTCAGTCTCCGGTCACCCCCGGTCTTCCGACCGTCACCTCACCGACCGTCACTGCGGCGCAGGCCCCGGGTGGGCCACATCGAATTCCGCGACTACCTGCAGATCCCGGGGGGTCCTGCCCCGCACCGGACTGCTCGACACCGCTTGACCCACAACGATATTCGCCGCACCACCGAGGTATTGGGAGGAAGCCATGTCACCGACCGGACCACCGCGGACCGCGGATCTGAGCCCGGCGACGCGTATCGACGCGCTCGCCGAGCATTCCGGCAAACGCATCGCGGTCGTCTACGAGGGCGGCACCTACAGCTATCGGGTACTCGCCGACCACGCCGCGACGCTGGCCCTGGAATTGGCCGACCGAGGCGCCCGATCCGGTGACCGGATCGGGTATCTCGGCGGGAACAGCGTCACCTTCCTGGCCGCGTACCTCGCCGCGTCCCGCCTGGGCGCGATATTCGTCCCGGTCAATTCTCGGCTGACCTCGGCGGAGATCGCGGTCATCCTCGATGACTGCGCCCCGCATACGCTGATCGTCGAACCCGGGCACCGCGAGGTCGCCGACCGCGCGGTCGCCGCGACCACCGCGACGCCCACCCTGTTACTCGTACACGGCGACCCGGCGATCGGAGTGGACGATCCGGGCGCACCGTGGACGACTCTGCCCCGGGTTCGAGCGGGTGATCGAACCGTCCCGCCCGCGCTGCGTTGTGACGAATCCCGACTCGCGATGCTCGCCTACACCTCGGGCACCACGGGGCGACCCAAGGGCGTGTCACTGACCCACGGCAATCTGTGGTGGAACTGCGCCAACATGGATCTGGTCGCGCCCGCGGCGCCGAACGACGTGACCCTCGTCGTCGCGCCGCTGTTCCACACCGCGCCGTTCGGCTGCTTCGTCCTGCGCACCCTGCTCCGCGGCGGCACGATCGTGCTGCGGCGCGGCTTCGACGCCGAACAGATGCTCGCCGACCTGGTCGGCTATCGGATCAGCACCGTGTTCGCGGTACCCGCGATGTACGCGGCGGTGGCCGATCTCGCGGATTTCCCCGGCGTCGATCTCTCCGCCCTGCGCACCGCCGTCGTCGCGGGCGCGCCCGCGACCGGACAGCTGGTCAGCCGGTATCTCGACCGGGGCATCGCGTTGCAGCAGGCATACGGACTGACCGAGACGCTGTTCGCCTCGTGCCTACCCGCCGAACGAACCGCGGAGAATCCGGGTTCGGCCGGACTCGCGTTGCCCTTCACCGAGATCCGGCTCGTCGATCCGGCCACCGGAGAACAGCTGACCCGACCCGGTGACCGCGGCGAGGTGTGTCTCCGTGCGCCCACCGTGACGGCCGAGTACTGGAACAATCCCGATGCCACCGCCGCGGCGTTCGACGCCGACGGCTGGTTCCGGACCGGCGATATCGGCTATGTCGACCGGCACGGCTGCCTGTATCTGGTCGACAGGCGCAAGGACATGATCATCGTGGGCGGGGACAACGTGTACTCCGCCGAGGTCGAACAGGTGCTGACGCGCTTTCCCGGCGCGACCGATGTGGCCGTGGTCGGTGTGCCCGATCCCCACGAGGGTGAGAGCGTGGTGGCGGTGCTGAGCTGCCGCCCGGGTGTCGCGCCGAGTCTGGCCGAGATCCGCCGGTTCGCCGAGCCGCTGCTTGCCCGCTACAAACTTCCGACCCAGGTGGTTCTCGCCGGACAGATCCCGCGTAACGCCATGGGCAAGATCGACAAGGTCGCCATTCGCGCCGCGCTCGTCGCCGGTGAGGATTCCGTATTCCGAGCCGACACCGGCGCCGCGAATCCGGAAGCGGACGCGGCCGACCGGCCGGTACCCGCACCCGTCGTCGAACGTACGCCACGGATATCGGTCCGCACGACCACGCCGTCGGAGCCGATACCGGACTGGCTGCGCGAACTGCCGACCCTCGCACCGGATGCCCAGCACCGCATCGTCTTCGAACTGGTCGCCGACGCCATCGCCCGCACGATTCGCGGCGCTCCCACGGCGCTCAACGCCGATGACCGGCTCGGCGATCTCGGCCTCGGCTCCCTGGCCGCGGTCGAACTGGCCAAACGGCTCGGCGCGGCGCTGCGGCGAAATCTACCGAGCACCATGCTCTTCGAGCACGCGACCGTCGGCGCGCTCGTCCACCACCTGCGCACCCGGGTGCTCACCGAGCCGGTCGAGGCACTCGCACTCGACCGACTCGCCGAACTGGAGCGCGCGCTGCTGACCGATCCGCCGCAAGGCAGCACCCGCGCCGAACTGCGAGCGCGCCTGCGCGGTTCACTCGACCGACTCGCCGCCGAGGCCGCGGGCTCGCCCCCGACCACCCCGAACGCGGTCGCCGACGCCACCGATGACCAACTGTTCGCACTGCTCGACGCGGAGCTGGATCCGGCCCGCGTCCGCACCACCGGGGCAGGAGTACACCCGTGACCGATGTGTCGACATTCCGCAGCTATCTGCGCCGGACGACCGAGGCGCTGCTCGACACCCGCGCGCAGTTGCGCGAACTCGAGTCCGCGCGCACCGAACCGATCGCCATCGTCGGCATCGGTTGTCGTTTCCCCGGCGGTATCGCCTCCCCGCAACAACTCTGGGATCTCGTCGCCGACGGCGGTGAGGTGCTGTCCGCATTCCCCGGGGACCGTGGCTGGCATCCGGAATCGCTGCTCGGCTCCGACCCCGATCTCCCTGGCACCGTCACCGCCGAATCGGGCGGATTCCTGCGCGAGGCCTTCGATTTCGACGCCGACTTCTTCGGTATATCGCCGCGCGAGGCGTTGGCGATGGACCCGCAGCAACGACTGCTGCTCGAAGTGACATGGGAGGCTTTCGAACACGCAGGCATCGACCCGACGTCGTTGCGCGACAGTGACTCCGGCGTATTCGTCGGCGCCATGTACCACGACTACGCCGCGCGCCTGCGCACCGTTCCCGCCGAACTGGAAGCGCATCTGGGCACCGGAAGCGCGGCGGGGGTGCTCTCCGGTCGCATCGCCTACACCTTCGGCTTCACCGGGCCGGTGCTGACGGTCGATACCGCGTGCTCGTCCTCGCTGGTGGCACTGCACCAGGCGATGCGGTCGCTGCGCGGCGGAGAGTGCGGTCTGGCCGTGGCGGGCGGCATCACCGTGATGTCGACACCGGCCTCGTTCATCGAATTCAGCAGGCAGCGCGGATTGGCGGCCGACGGTCGCTGCAAATCCTATGCCGCCGCGGCCGACGGAACCGGATTCTCCGAGGGCGTCGGCGTCCTGGTGTTGGAACGCCTGTCCGACGCACGACGGCAGGGACACCCGGTGCTGGCACTGCTGCGCGGATCCGCGATCAACTCCGACGGCGCCTCGGCCGGCCTGACCGTTCCCGACGGCGCGGCCCAACAGCGGGTGATCCGGCGCGCGCTGACCACGGCCGGACTGCTACCCGACGAAATCGACCTCGTCGACGGCCACGGCACCGGAACCACCCTGGGCGACCCGATCGAGGTACGCGCGCTGCTCGAGGTCTTCGCGGGCCGTACCGGCGAGCCGGTCTGGCTCGGATCGGTGAAATCCAATCTCGGCCACACCCAGGGTGCCGCCGGGGTCGCCGGGGTGATCAAGACCGTCATGGCGCTCCAGCACGCGACGGTCCCGCCGACCGCGCATGTCGACGCGCCGACCCCGCACGTGGACTGGTCCTCGGGCGCGGTGCGGGTCGCCACGCACGCGCGTGACTGGCCCGTCACCGGGCGTCCGCGCCGAGCCGGTGTCTCCTCGTTCGGTATCAGCGGCACCAACGCGCACGTCGTACTGGAACAGGCTCCCGAAATCTCCGAAGCGGCGCCGGACGCGCGGCCACCGTCCTTACCGGTGACGGTCTGGACGCTGTCCGCGCGCACCGACGCCGCGCTCAACGCCCAGGCGAACGCGCTGGCCCGGCATGTGCGGGCCAGACCGGATCTGGCGCCGATTCCGGTCGGTGCCGCCCTCGCCTCGACCCGGACGGAATTCCCCCATCGCGCCGTCGTCTTCGGACACGATCGCTTCGAATTGCTCGCCGCGCTCGATACTCTCGTGGCGCGCGAGACCACGGGTACGGTGGCACGCGGCGTCGCGCGTCCCGGATCCGCCCGAACCGCGGTGCTCTTCCCCGGCCAGGGCGCGCAGCGACTGGCGATGGGCCGGGAACTGCACGCCGCCTACCCGGTCTACGCCGCCGCTTTCGACGAGGTCTGCGCCGAATTCGACGCGCGCCTGGACGGTCCGCCGTTGGCCGAGGTGATCTTCGCGGAGGCGGGCAGCGCGAAGGCCGAGTTGCTCGATCACACCGCCTTCACCCAGGCTGCCCTGTTCGCGGTCGAGGTCGCGCTCTACCGATTGGCCGAATCCTTCGGTCTACGACCGGATTTCCTGATCGGACATTCGCTGGGCGAGATCACCGCCGCCTATCTGGCCGGGGTGTGGAACCTCGCCGACGCGGTCACACTGGTCGCGGCGCGCGGCAGGCTCATGGGCGCGCTGCCGGGACGTGGCGCGATGATGGCGGTCGCGGCCGCCGAGCACAAGGTGACACCGCTGCTGGTCGGCCGCGAACAGGTCGCCGCCGTGGCCGCGGTGAACGGCGCCACCGCGGTGGTCGTCTCGGGCGCCGATACCGCGGTGAACGAACTCGCCGCCACATTGGATCGACTCGGCCGCAAGACGATTCGGCTCCGCGTGAGCCACGCGTTCCACTCGCCGTTGATGACGCCGATGCTCGCCGATTTCGCCGAGGTGTGCGCGGGACTCGAATACCGCGCCCCGACACTGCCGATCATCTCGAATCTCACCGGCGAGCCGGCCGATCCCGAACAGCTGCGCACACCGCAGTACTGGGTGCGCCACGTCCGGGAGACGGTGCGGTTCCACGCGGGGGTCCGCGACCTGCACGACCGCCACGGTGTCCGGATCTTCCTCGAACTCGGGCCGGGCAGCACGCTCACCGCACTGACCCGCGAGGCACTCGCCGACAGCGACGGCGTGACCACGGCAACGGCGCTGCCCAAGCGACCGGACGAGACGACGGCGGTGGTCGCCGCGCTGGCCACCGCCTACACGGCGGGAACCCCGCTCGACTGGTATCCGCGACCGCCCGCACGTCCGGTCACACTGCCGACCTACGCTTTTCAGCGCCGTCGCTACTGGCTGGACGCGGGTACCACCGAAACGCGTGCCGAGGGCGCCGGACATCCACTCCTCGGCACCGCACTGGAGACCACGGACGGCACGATCCTGTTCTCCGGCAAAGTTTCCCGCCGCACCGGCCGATGGATCACCGACCACGTGGTCCACGGTGCGAACCTACTTCCGGGCACCGCGTTCCTGGAAATGGCGCTAGCCGCGGCCGCCCACGTCGGGCGCGATCACCTCGCGGAACTGACACTGCTCGCACCGCTGGTCATCCCGGTGGACGGCGAGATCACCCTCCAGGTGTCAGTCGATCCGCCCGCCGAGGACGGCACCCGCGCGCTCGTCATCCATTCCAGGACAACCGAATCCGACGACGCGGCGATATGGACGCGCCACGTCGAGGCCACGATCGCCGAGATCCCGGACGACGACACCGCGCCGCCGATGCACCCGGTCGGCGGACCACCGGCCGATGCCGCCTCGATCGACGTGGACGAGCGCTACCGACTGCTCGACGCGGTGGGCTACGGCTACGGCCCCGCCTTCCGCGGCCTGCGCGCTCTGGCCCGGCGCGACAACGAATTCTTCGTCGACGCCGCTCTGCCGGACGCCGTCGACGACGCCGGATTCGGTATCCACCCCGCGCTGCTCGACGCGGTTCTGCATCCGCTGGCGCCGCTGGACGCGGGCTCGATCCGATTGCCGTTCACCTGGCGCGGCGTCACCGCGCACGCTCCGGTGCGCGGCCCCGTACGGGCCAGGCTCACCCCGACCGGCCCCGACGAAGCCGCCCTCACCCTCACCGACGCGGCGGGCGGTCCGGTGCTCACGGTGGCGTCGCTGGTGCTGCGCCCGATCGAGGCGGCGACACTGCGGGCGGCGGGCGGCGGGCGCGACGGAATGTACCGGCTGGACTGGGTGCGGCCCGTAGCGACCGAGACCTCGGCGGTGGATCGGTATTCGGCCGATCCGATCCCGTTCGATGTGCCGGTGGTCGAGCCGACACCCGCCGGGGTCCGAACCGCGCTGGCCTCGACGCTGGACCGGATACGGGAATGGCTCGCCGACGAGGACGGCGGCACCCTGACGGTGCGAACCCGGCGCGCGGTCGTGGTCACCCCGGAGGACGCCGTCATCGATCCCGCGGCCGCGGCGGTCTGGGGTCTGGTGCGCGCCGCCCAGGCCGAACATCCCGGCCGTCTGCTGCTACTCGATACCGACGGCAGTCCGCACGGTGTCCCGCCGCAGGGCGAACCGCAGGTCGCGGTGCGGGCAGGCACGGCGAGTGTGCCGCGCCTGACGCCCGTCGCCCCGGACACGGACACGCCGCCGTGGAATCCCGAGGGGACGGTGCTCATCACCGGCGCGGGTGGAGTCCTGGCGGGTTTGCTGGCCCGGCACCTCGTCACCCGGCACGGTGTCGGACATCTGCTGCTGATCAGCCGAGGGCCGGTCGACACCACGGCGCTCACCGCGCTCGGCGCCCGGGTGACCTCGGTGGCCTGCGATGTCGCCGATCGGGAGGCGCTGGCCCGGGCGCTGGCGGGCGTTCCGGTCGACCATCCGCTCACCGCGGTGATCCACGCGGCCGGCGTCGCCGACGACGGACTGCTGGAGAAACTCACCGAGGAGCAATTCGAGCGGGTGCTGCGGCCGAAATTGGACGGCGCGTGGAACCTGCACGAGCTGACCGCGCACGCGGATCTGTCCGCGTTCATCCTGTTCTCGTCGGTGGCGGGGCTGTTCGGCGCCGCCGGACAGGCGAACTACGCGGCCGCCAATGCCTCGCTCGACGCGCTGGCCCAGCTCCGCCACGCCGAAGGGCTGGCGGCGACGTCGCTGGCCTGGGGTATGTGGGAACCGTCGACGGGTGTCAGTGGGCATCTCGACGCGGCCGATCACGCCCGAATCGCGCGCGGCGGAATACTTCCGCTGGCGACTTCTGCGGGTCTGGACCTCTTCGACGCGGCCACGGGCTCCGATCACGCGCTGTTGAGCCTGGTCGCGCTGGACCGGTCCAGACTCGACGTCACCGATTCCCCCGCGCCGCTGCGCGGACTCGCGCGCCCACCGCGCCGCCGCGCCGACCGCGCCACCGCGGCGAGCAGACGCGACGCCGCCGATTCGCTCGCGGCTCGTTTCGCCGTACTCGACGCCGCGGGCAGGCGCGAGTTGGTGCACGATCTGGTGCGCGCCCAGGTGGCCGCGGTACTCGGCCACACCGATGCCGACCTCGACACCGACCGGACCTTCCGTGAACTCGGCTTCGACTCCCTGACCGGCATGGAACTGCGCGGCACACTCACCGCCGCGACCGATCTGCGGCTGCCCGCGACCCTGGTCTTCGACCATCCGACCCCCGACGCACTCGCCGCCCACCTGCACGCGCGACTGCTCGCGACCAGCGCGTCGGAGACCGAATCGGCGGCGGCGCGGGCGGCGGTGGCCGGTATTCCGATCGATCGCCTGCGCGAGAGCGGTCTACTCGACGCGCTGCTGCGGCTGGCCCAGGATCCGACGGCCACCGACGTCGTGGTCGGCGCGACACCCGCCGCCGACGGCATCGGCGACGTCGCGTCCGGTTCCGAGGTCATCCGCTCGATGAGCGCGGACGAACTGATCAAGATGGCGGGCGGCGGCGGTCGACGCGACGACGAATTCTGGACCGACGGACACGACCTCTGGAAGAACGGCGACCAGGGGCAGGTGTGAGTAACCCCGAACGACCCCGCGGAGCCGACCGGCGTCGGTGCCGCGGGGCCTCACGGTCGCGCCGTTGCGCGATCGGCCGGACGCACCGAGCACGCGGATCCTCCGGGCAGAGGGCTCAGCGTTCGCTCGCGTCGGACCGTAGCGGCGGACATACCCCGCCCGGCACGGTGGCCTGCTCGAAATGCCACCACTCGTTCTCGTAGGTCCGACACAGACCCCAGCGATCACCGTTGGCTTCCAGCCAGCGCGCGCCGTCCTGCGGGCCGACGTCGATCGCCCGACCGGCGACGTGACTGGATTCCTCGGGGGGCAGCACCCATCGACGCGCCGCGTCGGGGCTTCCGTAGGTGGCGATTCCGTCGTCCCACAGTGCCCGCTGTTCGGCCTCGGTGCGGTACCCGGAGTTGATCCAGAGCGGTACGCCCTCGGCGTGTGCCGCGTCCTCGGCAAGGGTGTAGGCCAGCGCCAGCGCGGGGTCGAGGCCCTCGGTCCCCGCCGCCGCGCCCACGGCCACGTACGAGTCGGTGGGTGCGGCGAGCGCCGTCGGGCCTGACCCGGTCACGGCGAGCACGGCGGGGGCCAGCACGGCCAGCAGCGCCGCGACCAGCCGCCCGCGTGAACTCTCGCCAGTCAGCACCATGTGGAAATACTAACCAACCACCCTCGCGTTCAGACGCGCTCCTTGGAGCGTTCCCGCACCCGCAGGGCGATCGGCTTCTGCGTTTCGGCGAAGAAATCGTTGCCCTTGTCGTCCACGACGATGAAGGCGGGGAAATCCTCGACCTCGATCTTCCAGACCGCTTCCATACCGAGTTCCTGGTATTCGAGCACCTCGACCGATTTGATGCAGTCCAGGGCGAGGCGGGCCGCGGGGCCGCCGATGGAACCCAGGTAGAACCCGCCGTGTTCCTTGCACGCCTTGGTCACCTGCGCCGAACGATTTCCCTTGGCGAGCATGACGTACGAGCCGCCCGCGGCCTGGAACTGATCGACGTAGGAATCCATGCGGCCCGCGGTGGTCGGGCCGAAGGAACCGGAGGCGTAACCGTCGGGGGTTTTGGCCGGGCCCGCGTAGTAGACGGCCATCTCGCGCAGGTATTCCGGCATCGGCTCACCCGCGTCGAGCCGTTCCTTGATCTTGGCGTGCGCGATATCGCGGGCGACGACCAGCGGACCGGTCAGCGAAAGCCTGGTCTTGACGGGGTATTTCGACAGTTCGTCGCGGATCTCCGACATCGGCCGGTTCAGGTCGATCTGGACCACGTCGCCGCCGAGGATGGAATCGGTCTGCTCCGGCAGGTACTGCGCGGGCTCGCGCTCGAGCTGCTCGAGGAACACGCCCTCCGCGGTGATCTTGGCCAGCGCCTGCCGGTCGGCCGAGCAGGAGACCGCGATGGCCACCGGGCAGCTCGCGCCGTGCCGGGGCAACCGGACCACGCGCACATCGTGGCAGAAGTACTTGCCGCCGAATTGCGCGCCGATCCCGAAGGATTGGGTGAGTTTGAAGACTTCTTCCTCGAGCTCGACATCGCGGAACGCGTGCGCGGCGAGCGACCCCTCGGTGGGCAGCGAGTCCAGGTAGTGCGCCGACGCGTATTTGGCCGTCTTGAGCGCGAATTCCGCACTGGTGCCGCCGATGACGACCGCGAGGTGATAGGGCGGGCAGGCCGCGGTGCCGAGCGAACGGATCTTCTCGTCCAGGAATTCGAGCATCCTGGTGGGATTCAGGACGGCCTTGGTTTCCTGGTACAGGAAGGATTTGTTGGCCGAACCGCCACCCTTGGCCATGAACAGGAATTTGTACGACGGATGCGCGGGATCGCCGGGCGCCGAATACAACTCGATCTGCGCGGGCAGGTTCGTTCCGGTGTTCTTCTCGTCCCACATGGTGATCGGGGCGAGTTGCGAGTAGCGCAGATTCAGTTTCGTGTAGGCGTCGAACACACCGCGGCTGATCCATTCGGCGTCGTCGGCCCCGGTCAGCACGCCCTCGGACTTCTTGCCCATCACGATGGCGGTGCCGGTGTCCTGGCACATGGGCAGGATGCCGCCCGCGGAGATGTTGACGTTCTTCAGCAGGTCGAGCGCGACGAAGCGGTCGTTACCGGAGGATTCCGGATCGTCGATGATCTTGCGCAGCTGGGACAGGTGCGCGGGCCGCAGGTAGTGGCTGATGTCGTGCATCGCCTCGGCGGTGAGCATGCGGAGTACGTCGGGCTCCACCTGGAGGAAGGTGCGTCCGCCTGCCTCGACGGTGCTCACACCCTCGGTCGTCAGCAGCCGGTAGGGCGTGTCGTCCGCGCCGATCGGCAGCAGATCTGAATAGCGGAATTCCGGCGCGGTCACGGATCGCTCTCCTTCGGGCGGGCCGGGCCGGAGCCTGGCTGGTCACAAGCACAGCGAGCCTATCCACCGGCCCGCGACGCCCACGGGTTAGGCAACCCTACATCGCGGTAACCCCCGGTAAAGGTTGCACGTTCAACCCCGGTGGTGCTACCTCTCAACCTGGCAGTTGTCGTGACCGATTCGGGCCGCGACGATTTCGGTGCACAGGTCAGAGTTTGGAGGGCTGCCGTGAGTGAGCGCAGCGAAGCGGTGTCGTGAGCGATCCGCAATGGCTCGACGACGTCGAGACGCGGGCGTGGATCGGTTTCGTGCGCACGCGTGACCTGGTCGCCGCCGCGGTCGGGCGCGATTCGGCACGCGATTCGAATCTGACCTTCGTGGAGTACTCGGTACTCGCCAACCTCGCGGACGCACCCGACCACCGGCTGACCTTCGCGGATCTGGCCGAGAAATTGGAATGGTCGCAGAGCAGGCTCTCGCACCAGATCACCCGGATGGAGAAGCGCGGGCTCGTCGTCCGGGAACCCATCCCGGACGACGCCCGCCGCACGGCGGCGCGCCTGACCCCGCGCGGCGCCGAAGTGCTCGACACCGCCGCGCCCGCGCACGTCCGCAGTGTGCGCCGACACATGATCGACGCACTCGATCGCGAGCAGCTCGCCGCGCTCGCCGATATCTACGACGCGCTGCTCGGCCACCATCGACGTCCGGCGGCCGAGCCGGAAGCCTGAATCAGCTCGCGGAGGCCACCGCGGGCGATTCGGCCGCGGGGGTTTCCGCCGGGGCGGACACCGCGCGCACACCGTTGGCGGGCACGCCGAGCGCGCGCTCGAAACCGTCGGGAACGACGATGTCGGAGCGATCCAGATCCGTCACCGCGGTCTTGCGCAGGCCGAGCAGGGCCGAGTCCACGCCGCCGCGCAGCACGTCGAGCACGTTCTCCACGCCCGCCTGACCGTTGGCGGCCAGGCCCCACAGGTACGCGCGGCCGATCATGACCGCACGCGCGCCGAGGGCGACAGCCTTGACCACGTCGCTGCCGCGGCGGATACCGCCGTCGAGCACCACCTCGATCTGCGATCCGACCGCGTCGGCGATCACCGGCAGCGCGCGGATGGCCGCCGGGGTGCCGTCGAGATTGTTGCCGCCGTGGTTGGACACCGAGATCGCCGAGACGCCCGCGTCGACCGCGCGGTGCGCGTCGTCGACCCGGATGACGCCCTTGAGCATGACCGGCCCGCCCCACTGCTCGACGATCCAGCGCACGTCGTCCCAATCCGGGGCCGGGGTGCTCATCCATTCGCCGTACGCGCCGAAGAAGCCGGGCGCCGCGCCGTCGCCGACGGCCATGTTCGGGGCGGTCAGGTCGGGGATGTGGCCCGAGCGCGCGTAGGTCGCCAGCCAGCGCGGCCGCGCCAGGGTCTGCGGGGCGAATTTCAGCATGGTGCGCAGGTCGAGCTTCTCCGGGATGACCGGGCTGCCCCAGTCGCGTCCGTGCGAGAAGGACCAGTCCAGGGTCAGGATCAGCCCCACCGCGCCCGCCGCCTTGGCACGGGCCATGCGCTGCACCAGATCGTCCTTGCTGCCGCACCAGTACAGCTGGAAGAAGGTCGACGGATTGGCCGCGATGACCTCCTCGATCGGCTTGCTGGCGAAGGAGCTGAGTCCCATCGCGATGCCACGGGCGGCGGCGGCACGGGCCACGGCCACCTCACCGTCGGGGTGCACGGCCTGCACACCGGTCGGCGAGATCATCACCGGCATGGACAGCGGCTGTCCGAGAATGCTGGTCGACTGGTCGCGCTCGCCGATCGATCCGGCGCAGTGCGGCGCGAAACCGAGTTCGGTGAACGCCTGCTGATTCTCGTCGATGGTCTGGCCGCGCTCGGAGCCGGCGATCAGCGCGCCGTACACCGATTTCGGCAGCCGTTTCTTGGCGCGCCGTTGCGCCTCGGCGACGGTTTCGAACCAGGGATTCATCTGTGGATCCTTTCGGGTGTGGCCACCGGCCACCAGTGCCGGGTCGTTTCGTACAAGTCGGTGATCAGCTGATCGAGCAGGACGGTGCCCGCGTCGGCGGTCGCGCCGGTGGGGTCGCCGAGCACGCCGTTCGGGCTGACCGCGCGCACGCCGCCGGCGCGCAGCAGCGCCAGCACCTCGGCCAGCGGACGGGTGTCGCCCGGCTCGGCGCGCGCGGCGCGGACCGTCTCCGGCCGCAGCGCCAGCATCAGCGCGGTCTCGGCGCGACCCGCGTGCGGATCGCCCTCGTAGCGGGGGAAGTGACCGCGCACGTCGCGGGATTCGGTGCGCAGCAGTGTCTCGGCGCGGCGCAGCGGTTCCAGATTCCCGCCGTGTCCGCTGACGAGCAGGATCCGGTCGAAGGTGTCGGTGGCCGATCGGCACAGCTCGACCAGGACCAGTTCCAGCGCGGCCTGCCCGATCGAGAGGGTGCCCGCGAAACCCGCGTGCTCGCCGCTGGATCCGTAGGGCAGCGCCGGTGCGACCAGGACATCGGATCGCCGCCCGGCCAGTCCCCGACACAGCGCCACCGCGATATCGGTGTCGGTGGACAGCGGCAGATGCGGGCCGTGCTGTTCGGTCGCGCCGAGCGGTATCGCGAGGATCACACCGGGGTCGGCGCGTTCGCCCGCCTCCGGCCACGTGAGATCCGCCACTTCCATGGTCGGAGATTAACGTCAGTCACTGACAAAATCAAGACCGCGGACGACAGCCGAGCTGACATACTTTCCCCGTGACGACAACGGGCACGACCACCGGCCGCGGCCGCCCACGCGGCACCAGCAAACGCGAACTGGAACTGATCGCGATGCGGCTGTTCAGCGAACAGGGCTTCGACAACACCACCGTCGAACAGATCGCCGCCGCCGCCGGTGTCAGCGGGCGCACCTTCTTCCGCTACTTCCCCACCAAGGCCGAGGTCCTGTGGGCCAGGTTCGACGACGAGGTCACCAACCTGCACACCGCCTTCGCCACCGTCCCCGCCGACGAACCGATGATGACCGCCGTCCGCCGCGTCGTCGTCAACGCGAACAGATACCGCGCCGAGGACGTCCCCGAACTACGCACCCGCATGCAGTTGGTGAGCGACATCCCCGCCCTCACCGCCACCGCAGGAGCACACTACGACGCCTGGGAACGCGCCGTCAGCGCCTTCGCCGCCCACCGCCTCGGCCAATCCGAGGACGACCTCATCCCCCTCGCCGTCGGCCGCACCACCCTCGCCGCGGCCCGCGCCGCCTTCGACGCCTGGCTCCCCCGCGCCGACGCCGACCTCACGGTGTACCTCGACCAAGCCCTGGCCGCCCTGGAAAACGGCTTCGCCACATAGCCGACCGTTTGCAAAGGGGGCCGCCAACACAAAGGTTTCGTGGGCATTCATCGTGGGGTATGACTAGGCTCGGTGTCGGTTAGCAGCCGCACAGCACGATGATCCCGACCCACCCGTCGAAAGGGGCTGGAATTTCCATGTCCGAGGTGTCCATGAGCCTTTCGGCGGATTCGCTGCCCGCGGGACCGGTCGACAACCTGTTGCCACAGCTTGTCGAGCACCTGCGGCAGAATCGCACCGCCCTGCGCGAGGAGTGGGCACGTCGTATCACCGATGCGCAGCTGCTCACCGCGATGACCCCGGAGGAGATCTTCTCCGAGGCGACCTCCGTCTACGACAACTACGTCGAGGTGCTCGAGACCGGTAGCGTCGAAGCGCTACAGGCCTACGCGCGGGATCTGTCCGAACGCATCATTCCGCGAGGGGTCGAGACCGACGAGGTCCTCGGCATCGTGCTGCTGCTGCGCGACGTGCTCGCCCGTTCGCTGTTCGAGAAGTACCAGTCGAATTTCGAGTTGCTGAACTCCGTCCTCGACGCGTACGAGCCCGCCGCCAACCGCATCGCGAGTACGGTGGCCATCTCGTTCGTGCAGGAGCGCGAGCGCGTCATCCGCCAGCAGCAGGAAGCCATCCGCGAGCTCTCCACGCCTGTTCTCCAGGTGCGCGAGCAGTTGCTGATCCTGCCGATCATCGGCGTGCTGGACAGCCAGCGCGCCCGTCAGCTCACCGAGCAGTTGCTGCGGGCCATCCGCGCCAATCGCGCGAAGGTGGTCGTCATCGATATCACCGGTGTGCCGACCATCGACTCCACGGTCGCCAACCACCTCGTGCAGACCGTCGACGCCTCCGGCCTGATGGGCGCCAACGTCATCATCACCGGCCTGTCCTCGGAGATCGCGCTGACGCTGGTGACGATCGGGCTCGACCTGTCCAAGATGAATGCCGTCGGTGACCTCCAGGGTGGCATCGAAGAGGCCGAACGTTTGCTGGGCTACGAGGTCACCCGCGTGACCGACCGGCCCATCGAACGGGACGGGCGCTGATCGGTAGCCCTGATGCCGGTACCCATACTGAAGCAGGGCACGTATCTCATCGCGTCGGTTCAGTCGGCGCTGACCGACGCCGACACCGAGCGTCTCCAGGACGACCTGATGAAACAGGTCAGCAAGTACAGAGCACACGGCATCATCGTCGACGTCACCGCGATCGACGTGATGGATTCCTTCGCGGCCAGATCGCTGCGTACCATCGCGCATATGACGCAGCTCCGCGGTGCCGAAACGGTGATCGTCGGCCTGCAACCCGAAGTCGCTTTCGCCATGGTGCAATTGGGGCTCACATTCGAAGACATGCACACCGCCCTCGACCTCGAGGAGGGCCTTGCGTGGCTGGATCGCAAGGCTTCGGGACGTCGCCAGCGAGACGGTCGTGACAGTGGCCGCTGAGAACATGGTGATCGCGGTGAAGGTGTCGGGTGACATCGTGACCGCACGTCAAGCCGGACGGGAGTTGGCGGCACAGCTCGGCTTCTCCCTCACCGACCGGACCATGATCTCCACGGCGATCTCCGAAATCGCCCGCAATATCACCAGTTACGCGGGCAGCGGTGAGATCCGACTGCTCGTCGGCGACCGAGAGGGACGCCAGGCACTGGTCGTCCAGGCCGAGGATCAGGGGCCCGGCATCCGGGATATCGCGCGCGCGTTGGATGACGGCTATTCCACCGGACGCGGTCTGGGACTGGGACTTCCGGGCGCGCAGCGCCTGATGGATCGACTCATCGTCGATTCGGCACCGGGGCGCGGCACGTTGATAGAGATGTGGAAGTGGGTGCCCAACGGTGCGTGACGACGGGATCATCGGCCGGATCGAGTGGGCGGTGGCCGGTCGCGCGCTTCCCGGGCAACACATCTCCGGTGATCGCTGCGTGGTGCTGGACGCGGGCGACGGCGGTGTCCTGTTCGGGGTGCTCGACGGTCTCGGACACGGCGCGGCCGCGGCGGACGCGGCCGACCGTGCCGCACAGGTGCTTTCGGAGAACCGGGCCGAACCTCTCGACGTCCTGATGGTGCTGTGTCACCGGGCGATGGCCGACACCAGGGGCGCCGCGGTGTCGCTGGCCCTGTTCGGCATCGGTGACGCGATCCGCTGGCTCGGGGTCGGCAATGTCGAGTCCCGGGTGCTGAGCGCGAGCCCGGCCGGGTTGACGGTGCGGGCGACGGTGCTGCTCACCGGCGGGATCGTCGGGTACCGGCTGCCGCAGAACCTGCAACCGCAGACCGTGCACGTGCGTCCGGGGGATCTGCTGCTGATGTCGACCGACGGCATCGTCGCCGAATCGGCGGAGAGTATCGACCTCGCCAAATCCACCGCGGACATCACCTCCGAGATCCTGTCCCGCCATGCCAAGGACACCGACGACGCCCTGGTGCTCGCCGCCAGGCATCGCGGCACGACGGTGAGCGAAGCGCCATGACGACAGTGCTCGCGGCCTTCCTCGACGCGTACACGAACGCGCTACGGCGACACCTGGATTCACCCACGCACGCGACGCTGTCCGAGGGGTACGAACTCGGCAGGCGGGCGCTGGTCGAGGACATCAGCCTGCTCGACCTGACCGAACACCATTTCCGTCTGGTCACCGCCGCGGAGGCCGCGCGAGTCGCCGAGATCGCCGAGAGCGGCGGGGTTTCCGGTACCGTCGATCCCCGGCTGGCCGAGGGCGCGCTCGAATTCCTGCTGCAAACCCTGGCCGCGCTCGATATCGCCACCCGCGGCTACCTCGACGGCACCCGCCGCTACGAGCAACAGCGTTCCCGAGCCGACGATCTCGCCGGGCGCGACGCCTTCCGCACCGCGCTGGTCGAGTCGTTGCAGGACGGCTTCTTCGTCGCGGACGCGAACGGCAGTGTCATCGAGGTCAATACGGCGTTCGGCGCGCTCACCGGTTACGGCGCCGCCGGTGTGCCCTACCCGCTGCCGCATCCGTGGTCGGTGCCGTCGGGGCCGCGCTACCCCGATCTCGGCACCGAGGCTTCGCGATTCGTCATCCCCATCCGGCATCGCGACGGCCGCGATCTGTGGCTGGCGGTCAGCACGAGCGCCCTGATCGAGCCTGCCAACAATCAGCGGATCTTCGTCGGCACCATTCGCGACGTGACCGCCGAGCACGACGCGCAGGCCAGGGATCAGGCGGCGTCGCGGCTGGCGACGGCGGTGGGCGCGGCGACCAGCGTGGTGGAGGTGCTCGCGGTCGGCCTGGACGAATTGCGGCGCACCGTCGGCGCGGAATCCGCGGTGGTATCGGTCTGGCCGAATCGCCACGCGAGCCCCGAGGTCTACATGTCGGGAGCCATCGAGCCCGGCACGTCGAACACCGAGGGCCCGGTGCTCGATGAGCGGGCCCGCACGATATTGGACCGGGCCCGGCGCAGGCTGCCGCGCAGTCTGTCGGCGATTCCGGAGGGCGCGCAGAGTTCGGAGGGGATCGTCGCCCCGCTCGGTGAGACCGGCGATGCCGCGCTGTGGTTGCGCTTCGCCGCGCCGCGCGCCATCACCGCGGCGGATTGGACGATGTTCTCGCTGCTCATCGGGCATCTGAGTCTGGCCGTGCAGCGGGCGCGCAACTTCGACCAGGCCCGTTCGACCTCGCTCACCCTGCAACGCGCCATGCTCGGTCCGATCGAACTTCCGCCCCGATTCTCGGTGCACTACGAACCCGCGCTGCCGCCGCTCGAGATCGGCGGCGACTGGTACGACGTGGTGCCGTTGAAGGACGGGACCATCGGCGTGGTCGTCGGGGACTGTGTCGGCCGTGGCTTGTCCGCCGCGGTGGTCATGGGCCAATTGCGCACGGCAGCACGGGCTCTGCTGCTCAGGGAGACCGGGCCTGCGCAACTGCTCGCCGAGTTGGACACGGTGGCGAGCCGGATTCCCGGCGCGATGTGCACCACGGTGTTCGCCGCGGTCCTCGATCCGCAGCGAGGGGTGATCCGCTACAGCAGCGCGGGCCATATGCCCGCGATCGTCGCCGATGTCGGCGAACGGGGCACGATGTTGGAGGACGGCCGTTCGGTGCCGCTGGCGACCTTCGATATCCCGCGTCGCCCCGAGGCGACCGCGACGCTGGCTCCCGGATCGACCATGGTGCTGTTCACCGACGGACTGGTCGAGCAGCGCGGTGTCGATATCTACGACGGTTTCGACCAGATCGCCGAAGTCCTCGCCGATACCACCGGCAAACTGCCGCGTGAGGTGGCCGACGCGGTCCTGTCGCGGCTGCGCCCCGACGGCGGATACGACGACGACGTCGCCATGGTGGTGTACCGGCAGCCGCCCGCGCCGCTGCGTCTGACCGTCGCCGCGCACGCCGATCGGCTCGCCGGACTGCGCCGCGCCCTCAAGGCCTGGTTCGCCGCGGCGGCGGTACCGCACGATCTGGCCTCGGATCTGGTCGCGGCCGCCAACGAGGCATGCAGTAACAGCATCGAGCACGCCTACCGGGATATGGCCGGTGAGCACGTGGTCGAACTCACCGCGACCTGCGATACCGAGACCGTCGCCATCGTCGTCACCGATTCCGGCGGGTGGAAACCGCGTTCGGCCGATCCGGGTACCCGCGGCCGCGGCATCGACATGATGCGGGCGCTCACCGAGAATCTCGATATCGACAACACCGAATCCGGCACGACGGTCCGCATGTCGATCACGCTGCCCGCGATCAAGTCACCGGTGGCGAATCCGCTGCGCGGCACCCACCGGCGCCTGGCCGGGTGATCGGCGGGTAGCCGAATCGCCGCGTGCGCTGTGCCGGGATTCCTTCGGCGGGCTGCTAACTTTCCAACGACGTTCGAACGAATGCCCCGCACCACTACCGCACGGAGGCATCCATGAGAATCACGCCCGCGTTGGTCGCCGCCTGTGCCGCGATCGGCACCGTACTCACCGCGCCGCATTCCTCGGCGGCTCCCGGCTACGACGAGTATGTCGCGCTCGGCGATTCCTGGGCGGCCGACGCCACCCTCGCTGCGGCCCTGGTCACCACCGAATTCGCGCCTGCCGGATGCGCGCAGCGGATAGACAACTACTCCAGGCAGGTCGCCGCGGCGCTGGCCATACCGACCTTCCGCGATGCCGCCTGCGCCGGTGCCGTCACCGCCGACATGCTCGTGGACCAGCCGGTGGGCCGGGATCTGTGGCCGGGCGCCAACACCCCGCAGTTCGATCGCCTGACGCCCACCACCGATCTGGTCACCGTCCTGATCGGAGGTAACGACGTGGGGCTGGCCGCCGCCGTGCGCGGGTGCGTGACCGTCGATCCCGCGGTGTCACCGTGTCAGCGCACCTGGGTCGTCGACGGCGTCGACCGCATGTCGCGGAATATCGCCGCCGCCGAACCGCACGTCACCGCCGCGATCGAGGGAATCCGCCTGCGCTCGCCCGACGCCCGCGTGCTCGTGCTCGACTATTTCGAAGGGGTCGCCGCCAACGGCGGCTGTTTCCCGACGATCCCGATCTCGCCGACCGATGTCGATTGGCTGGCCGCCAAACTCGTCGAACTCGACGCCATGCTCGCACGCGTCGCGCGACGCACCGGCGTCGAATTCGTCGACACCTACGCCGGTTCGGCCGGGCACGACGCCTGCCAGGCCCCCGGCGTGCGCTGGGCCGAGGGGCTCGTCCCCTACACCAGCGACCCTCCCGGGCCCGCCCTACCGTTCCATCCCAACCAGCTCGGCGTGAACTATCAAGCGCGCACCGTGATCTCGGCGCTGACGGCCTGACTCCGACGTCCGGTCGCGTTCAGCCGGTCGGACTCTCGATCAGGTCGAGTGTGCCCAGATCCCGGATCGCCTCGCATCCGCGCCGCAGCATCACCACCATCATCTCGTCACCGCGTTCGGTCGTGGAGGCGAACGCGCAGCCGAGGGTGGCGATCAGCGGCACCTGCAACATCCCGAATCGATAGTCCTGCCAGCAGGTTTCCCGGTCGTAGCCGGTGATGCCGTATTTCCCCAGTGCGTCGTGGTAGCGGTGGACCAGATCGGCCTCGTGCTCGCGACGCGCGTCGGGCAGCAGGCTGGTGCCGAGGAAGTATGCGAGATCGCGGGCGGGCAGTCCGACGCCCATGGTCTGCCAGTCGACCACGCTCACCGCGTCCGCGGCCGGGTCGAACAGCAGGTTGTCGAGCCGGTAGTCACCGTGCATGAGCGAGAACCGCTCCCGATCGTGCAGCAGCCACGGCGTGACGAGTCCCATGGCGGCGGTGAGGGTTTCGCGCTCGGCGGCGTCGAGTTGGTCGCCGATCTTGTCGAGTACGATGCCGACGCCCATCTCCGCGATCTGTCCGAGCCCACCGGAGGCGGCGGCATCCCCCGGTTTGGGCATCGCGCATTCGGTGAGCTCGAGCCAGCGCGGATCGCACCAGCTCGGCCCGTGCAGGCCCGCCAGCGCGGTGACGGCGAGCTGCGCGGCGTGGGCGCCGCATCCGGCGAGCTGATCGCCCTGCACCGCGGGGTTCATATCGGCGAGCAGCAGGGCGAATTCGCTGCCGTCCTCGTTGATGTCGCTGTAGTAGCAGCGCGGGGTCGGAACATGCAGCCCGCCAGCCGCTTTCGCGTAGAAGGCGACCTCGCTGATGTAGCCGAGCACGACGCCGGCGCGCACCGAATCGTCGAGTACTGGAAGTTTGATCACGAAGGTCGCGGGCAGGGTTCCCGGGTCGGACAGGTAGGTCGGGGTGAGGCGGTAGGTCGCGCCGGTCTGGCCGGTGCCGACCGCGTGCACGTCGACATCGCCGATGGTCACCGGGTTCTCGGCGGTGCTCAACGCGGCGGACAGCCAGGCGCCGGTCACCTCGGAGGGATGACGCGGAATCGTCACGGGTGCGTTCATGGGGCTCACATCTTCTCGCGGTGGGTCGGCGGCCGAGGCGAGTGTCACGGATTCGCCGTGCGCTCGCGGTAGGAGGTGACGATCGGTTCGAGTTCGTCGGGGGTGCAGCCGTGCATGATGACCGCGTCGGCGCCGTAGTCGAATTCGCGGCGGATCCGGTCGACGCACTGTGCCGCCGATCCCGTGGCCGAGACTTCCAGCCATTCCTCGGGTAGCAGCGTCGCGATGTGCTCGATCTGTGCGGCCGACGCCTTGTGGTCGATACCGCCGGGGATCGAGTTGACCACCGCGTCGGCCCGGAAGCGTTGCAGTACGGCCGGATCCCAGTCGTTGGTCCGCACGAGCAGATCGCCGTAGCCCTGGAGGTAGGTGGCGAGGCGGGCGACGGTCTTCTTGAGCCGCAACTCCTCGGGCAGATGATCGCCCACCGTCGCGAAACAGGACCACACCCGCACGGCGTCCGGATCGCGGCCCGCCTCCTCGGCGGCCTTCTTCACGATGTCGACGCTGCGGCGCAAGGTGTCGGGGGTGAAGTAGGTGTGCAGGATGACGTCGTCGAAGGCGCGGCCGCCGAGGGCGAGCGAGCGGGGGCCGAAGGCGACCAGGCCGAGGCGGATGTCCTCCCGAAAATCCGGGTCGAGGAAAAGCACCTGGTATTTGCCGATGGGACCGTCGTGGCCGATGATCACCTCACCGTTCCACAGCCTGCGCATGACCTGCGCGAAATCCTCCATCTGGGCGGTGGTCACCGCGGGCACCCCGAAGGCCGCGTACATCGCCGCGACGCCACGTCCGATGCCGAGGGTGAAACGTCCGCCGGAGAGCCGGTGCATGGTGGTCGCCCAGGATCCGGTGATGAGCGGATGGCGGGTGTTGTGATTGGTCGCGGCGGTGGCGATCCGCATGTGTTCGGTGACCGCGCACGCCGCGCCGACCAGCGAAGCGGCCTCTTTCACGTTCCATCGTTCGGAGATGAACGCCGTGCCGAAACCGAGTTCCTCCCCCCTGCGGGCCTCCTCGACCAGGGTTCTCGGGCCCTCGCCGCCCGCGCCCGCCAGCAGGTAGAAGCCCAGTTCGTCGAGTGCGCGCCGACTCATCTCGCGACCCCGGGGATGCCGATCTCGCCGACACCCGGGTGCGGCGGAAGTATGGCCTGCGTCATGATCGGCCTTTCGTGTGATGTAGTTGACACTCGTCAACCAAGTTAGTTGTCGAGCGTCTAATATCGCAAGGGTGACTTCTCCGACCCCGCGACTGACGCAGCCGGAGCGCGTCGAACTCTCCAATCGACGGCTCGTCCTCGCGGCGATCGCACTGATCGCCGAAAAGGGATGGGAGGCGACCACGGCGGCGGAGATCGGTCGTCGCGCCGGCTACAGCCGGGCCATGGTGCACGCCCGTTACGGCAGCAAGGACGCCATCCTCGAAGCGTTCTTCCAGCAGGACTACGTCGAGCGGCTCGCACCCGATCCGAGGCCGGACGCCACCGGACTCCAGCGGGCGGTCGCTCATTTCGACCGCGTCGTGCAACTGCACGGCGAGGATCCCGATTTCCTGCGCGGCATGTTCATCGCGGGTTTCGAGGCGGTCAAGACGACATCCGGACTACGCCCGCGCGTGCGGTCCTATCTGCGGCGCGGAACCGACCGCGTCGCGGCGGGACTGCGAGACGGGATACAGGACGGATCGGTGCGCTCCGATATCGATATCGAGCGCGCGGCGACCGATATCGCGATGGCCGTCTTCGGCGTCGCCTTCCAGTGGACGGTGTTTCCCGACTTCGACCTGGTCCCGGAACTGGAATACATTCGGGCGCGGCTGATCCGGACCTACGGCACCGCTCAGTAAGCCCCGTCGCCCGCGGCGACGGCGCGCACGGTTTTGGCGACGATGCGCAGGTCCAGCAGCATCGACCAGTTCTCCACATAGGACAGATCCAGTTCGACCGACTCCTCGGGAGCCAGATCGGAACGTCCGCTGACCTGCCACAGTCCGGTGACGCCCGGACGCACCAGCAGGCGTCTGCGGGTGATTCCGTTGTAGGAGTGCACTTCCCTGCGCACCTGCGGCCTCGGGCCGACCACACTCATGTCGCGGCGCAGCACGTTGAAGAACTGCGGCAGTTCGTCGAGGCTGTACTTGCGCAGGAACCGGCCGACCGGGGTGACCCTCGGATCGTTCTTCAGTTTGAAGAACAGCGGATTGCCGCCGTTGCCCGCGATCAGGGAGCCGACGTGGCGGTCGGCGTGCACGTACATGCTCCGGAATTTGATCATCCGGAAAGGTTTGCCGTCCATACCGATTCGCTCTGAATGATAGAAGACCGGACCTTTGCTGGTGATTTTCACCGCGACCGCGACGGCGAGCAGCGCGGGCGCGATGAGAGCCAGGGCGAGCAGCGAGAAGCAGACGTCGAACACCGACTTGCTCAGCGACAGCGCCCGGTCGTACTGCGGTTTCTCGATATGCAGCATCGGCATACCCGCGAGGACCTGATTCGACATCCGGGTGCCGGAGATGTCCATGACACCGGGCGCGACGATCAGTTCGGCGCCGAAGGTGTCCAGATCCCAGGCCAGACACCGGATATCGTGCGGTCCGAGCCGATCGGTCGCCATCACCACGACGGTGTCGGCACCGGTGCGGCGGGCCGCGCGCACCACCGAACGGTCGTCGCCGGTCACCGGGATCTCGCGCCCGCCGACTCGGATCGTCTGCGGGGCGGCCGGATCGGGTCCGTTCGCGGTGCACACGCCGACCACGTGATAACCGTGCAGATGATTGCGCGAGAACGCGGCGGCGATGGCGCGCGCCGCGTCGGGACCGCCGACGACCAGCACCGAATGCCGATACCGGCCGAGCGCGCGATGACGTGCCGCGTGCGCGCGCCATATCGTCCGCGTCGCCGCCAGTCCGACGAGTCCGAGCGGCAGCGCGACGGTGAGGTAGTCGTGGGTGAGTTCGACGCGCAGGGTCAGCGACACGATCGCCATCAGCCCGAACAGGTTCAGTGTCGCCGCGAGGATCCGGCGATATTCCTCGCCGCCGACACCGACGGTGCGCCGGGACCGAGAACCCTTCCAGCCGAGCAGGATAGACCAGGCCGCGACGATGCCCACCGAGAACAGGGTGTTGTGGAGGCCGAGTTGCGGGTTCCAGACCAGCGGCGCCGACGCGGAGGCGTCGATGGTGAACAGTTGCGCCAGCGCCACGGAGGTCGACATCACGGTGATATCGGTGGCGGCGATGCGGCGTAGATAGTTGGTACGCCAGCCGTCGCGTTCGCCGGGGCGGGCGAAATGCAGGCGCAGGTCGACCGCGCCGCCGGAGGCACCGAGCTCGAAAACCATGGAAAGCACCTGCTTGAAGCTTGAACCGTCGCATTCTTCGCGGCCTCGGAGGCCGCGCGGAATTCCTGGGGCAGTACGTCCGGCGACGTCGAGGCGGAGACGATTCGAAGCCGGGGGCGATCTGTTGCGAAAGTATTGCTCCCCGCATGGCTTCCGCACAAGCGATAGGAGACAGGTCACAATGTGGCCGATGTTTGGCTGTGCCGTGATCGGGTACGGGCATACGGAACGAGGTGTGCCGCAAATTCATCCCATGTGTCCGATCGCGGCGACTTCCGCCCGATCGGCGGTAACTGAAAACATGCTGTTCACCCGGCGATCGACAATTCCCGCGCCCCTTCGACTCGCAATCGCGGCGCGCGGATGATAATTTCTCCCGGTCGGCAGGGAAGTCCGCTTCTCGGGCTGCGGGGCGCCGCCGATATCACATCAGTTTTCGAGTGGAGCCCGCGTGCGTTGTCGTTTGTGTGACTCGGTCCGACTGTCGAGCGTTGTGGACCTCGGAGCCACACCTCCGTGTGAGAAGTTCCTCACCGCCGACGAACTCGATCTGCCCGAGCAGACCTATCCGCTGCACCTGCGGGTGTGCGAGGACTGCCTGCTGCTCCAGATACCGGCGCTCATCACCCCCGAGGACACCTTCACCGAATACGCCTATTTCTCCTCCTATTCCGACAGCTGGGTGCGCCATGCCGCCACCTTCGTCGACGAGGCGATCACCCGGCTCGGGCTCACCGCGGACTCGTTCGTGGCCGAAGTCGCCAGCAACGACGGATATCTGCTGCGCCATGTGGTCGAGGCCGGAATTCCCTGCCTCGGCATCGAACCCTCGGTCAATGTCGGGGCCGCCGCGCGCGAGGCGGGCGTGCCGACCGTGACCGCCTTCCTGGACGAGACGCTGGCGCGGCGCATACGCGCCGAACACGGCCCCGCCGACCTCGTGGTGGCGAACAACGTCTACGCCCACATCCCGGATCTGCGCGGTTTCACCCGGGCCCTGCGCACGCTGGTGGCCGAGGACGGCTGGCTCTCGATAGAGGTGCACCACGCGCTGCCGCTGGTGCGCCACGGTCAGTTCGACACGATCTACCACGAGCATTTCCAGTACTACACGCTGCTGTCGGCCCAGCGCGCCCTCGCGAGCGCCGGGCTCACGGTGGCCGACGTGACCGAATTGCCCACGCACGGCGGATCGCTGCGGATCTGGGCCAGGCCCGACTCGGTCGCCGTGCCGACCGAGCGGGTGGCCGCCCTGCTCGAACGCGAGGCCGCCGAGGGGCTGCACGAGGTCGCGGGGTACGCGGCCCTGCGCACCCGCGCCGAGACCGTGCGCCAAGACCTGTTGCGGTACCTGTTGGCGCAGCGCGAGGCCGGGCGTCGCGTGGTCGGCTACGGCGCGCCGGGCAAGGGCAACACACTGCTGAACTACTGCGGTATCCGGCCCGACCTGCTCGAGTACACGGTGGACCGCAACCCGTACAAACACGGCCGCTACACCCCCGGCACCCGCATCCCGATCCACTCCCCCGAGCGCATCGACGCCGACCGGCCCGATGTGGTGGTGGTGCTGCCGTGGAATCTCGAATCCGAGATCACCGCCCAACTGCGCCATATCGGCGAATGGGGCGGGCGACTGGTCTACCCGATGCCCACCGTGCGGGTGGTCGACCCGAACGCGGTCGGGTCCGAGGCCGTGGAGGTGGTCCCGGCATGAAGGTGGTTCTCTTCTGCGGCGGATACGGAATGCGTATGCGCCACAGCGATACCGACGTGGTGCCCAAGCCGATGCAGATGGTCGGCCCGCGTCCGCTGATCTGGCACGTGATGCGGTACTACGCCCATTTCGGGCACCGCGAGTTCATCCTGTGTCTCGGGTACGGCGCACACCACATCAAGGAATTCTTCCTCGGCTACCAGGAGACGATGTCCAACGATTTCGTCATCCGGGGCGGCGAGGTGGAACTGCTCGGCTCCGATATCGCGGACTGGACGATCACCTTCGTCGACACCGGCGTCGAATCGGCCATCGGCGAACGGCTGCGCCGGGTGCGCCCGCACCTCGACGGCGACGAGATGTTCCTGGCCAACTACTCCGACGTCCTGACCGACGCGCCGCTCGACACCATGGTCGATCGGCTCCGCGAATCGGGCGCGGCCGCCTCCATGATGGTGGTGCCGCCGCAGTCCTCGTTCCACTGCGTGGAGATGCGCCCCGGCGGCGAGATCAAGGACATCACGCCGGTGGCGCGGCTGCCGATCTGGGAGAACGGCGGCTATTTCGTGCTCACCCAGGAGATCTTCGATCACCTGCCGCCCGGCGGCGACCTGGTCGAGGACGCCTGCGGCGCGCTGGCCGCGCGGGGACGGCTGCTCGGTTACCAGCACTCGGGGTTCTGGAAACCCGCCGACACCTTCAAGGAACGGGCCGAACTCGACGCCGGCTACCACCGCGGCGACCGTCCGTGGATGGTGTGGGAGCCGCAGTCACCGTGATCACGCTGACCACCGCGCCGCTGCGCGAGATCGCGATACTCGGCGCGCACTGCGACGATATCGCCATCGGCATGGGCGCGACCCTGCTCGCGCTGACCCGTCGCCATCCCGATCTGCGCGTGCGCGCCCTGGTGCTCTCGGGCCGAGACACCCCGCGCGCCGAGGAGGAACGCAAGGCGCTGGAGAGTTTCTGCGGCACCGCCGATCTGGAACTGACCGTGCTCGACGTCCCCGACGGGCGCGCCCCCGCGCACTGGGCTGCGGTCAAGGACGCGCTGGCGGCGTTCCGGCACGGCACCGAGCCGGAGGTGGTCTTCGCACCCCAGCGCGGTGACGCCCACCAGGATCACCGGACCCTCGCCGAACTGGTGCCCACCGAATTCCGTAACCATCTCGTCCTCGGATACGAGATACTGAAGTGGGAGACCGACACCCCGAAACCGGAACTCCTGCATCCGGTTTCGCCAGAGCTCGCGGCCGAGAAGGCACGCCTGCTCATGCAGTGCTATCCCTCGCAGGTGGGGCGGGACTGGTTCGATGAAGCGGCGTTCCTCGGTCTGGCACGGATCCGAGGGGTGCAGTGCCATGCCGCGTACGCGGAGGGTTTCGTGATCGACAAGGCTGTCATCGAGTTCGGAGGAATGTAGCGGATGCGTGTACTCGTCACCGGCCATCAGGGCTATCTCGGCACCGTCATGGTGCCGGTGCTGCGCGCGAGCGGCCATGAGGTGACCGGACTCGACATCGGCTACTTCGCCGATTGCGTCCTGGGTTCGGCGCCGCAGGATCCGCCCGGGATCGCGGCCGATCTGCGCGATGTGACGGCCGAGCAGCTCGCCGGGTTCGACGCGGTGATCCACCTGGCGGCGCTGTCGAACGATCCGCTGGGCGCGCTGGTCCCCCAGATCACCCACGACATCAACCATCACGCGTCGGTACGGCTGGCCCGGCTGGCCAAGGACGCGGGCGTGACCAGATTCCTCTACGCCTCGACCTGTTCGGTGTACGGGTCGGCGGGCGACGGTCTGGTCGACGAGAGCGCGCCGCTGCGACCGCTGACCCCCTACGCGCAGAGCAAGGTCCGGGTCGAGGACGATCTGGTGGCGCTGGCCGATTCCGGGTTCAGCCCGGTATTCCTGCGCAACGCCACCGCGTTCGGATTCTCGCCGCGTCTGCGCGCGGATATCGTGCTGAACAACCTGGTCGGTCACGCGGTGCTCGACGGCGTGGTCAAGGTGCTCTCCGACGGCACCCCGTGGCGTCCGCTCGTGCACGCCGAGGACATCGCGCGCGCGTTCGCGGTCTGTCTGGAGGCGCCGACGGCGGCGATCCACTGCCGGGCCTACAACATCGGCACCGAGACCAACAACCTCACCGTCGCCGAGATCGCCGACGCCGTGGCCGAGGTGGTGCCCGGCGCGAAGGTGCTGATCACCGGGGAATCGGGGGCCGATCCGCGCTCGTACCGGGTCGATTTCGCCGCCGCCCGCCGTGAACTCGGATTCGAGGCGCGCTGGAGCGTCGCCGCCGGGGCCGAGGAGCTCTACACCGAATACCGCGACCGCGGTTTGACCGCGACCGATTTCGCCGAACGCTTCGTCCGGCTGGCCCGGCTGCGCGAACTCGGCGAACGCGGGGATATCGACGGCGAATTGCGCCGGATCGGACACGCCGCCGCGTCCGCCGGGGACAGTCCGGTCAGGGTCGGTGGGTGAGGTGAATCGTATCCGCCGGGGCGTGTGCCCGAATCCCCATCGCCCGCCGGTGACGACCGGGCGACGACGGCGGCGCGATCCCCGATGAGCGACGTCGTCAGCACCGATTGCCGGGCGTGCGGCGGCCGGGACCTGGAGACCGTCCTCGATCTGGGGCGCATGCCCGCCGCCGACCACTTCCCCGCCGCGACATCACCGGTGCGGCCCGAGGAGGCCGCCCATCCCCTGTCGATGACGCTGTGCCGCCGCTGCGGGCTCGCCCAACTCGGCGCGGACGACACCGATACCGCCGAACCGCGCGGGGTCGAGCCGCGCGCACTGCGCGAACAGGCCGCCGACGCGGTGGCGCGGGTGGCGTCGGCGGGTGTGCTGCGCGGTACGACGGTGCGCGAATTCGGTAGTCCACACGGCGGTAGCTGGCTGGGATTGCTGGCGGAACGCGGTTTCAGCCCGACCGACGGACCCGCCGACGTGGTGCTCGACAGCTTCGGCTTGATGCACGAACCGGACCAGCGTGCCGCCTTCGCCGCGCGGGCCGCCGCCACCGCGCCCGGTGGGGTACTGCTCGTGCAGTACCATTCGCTGCATACCATCGTGGCGGGAGAACAGTGGAATGCCTTGCGGCACGGTCACTTCGCTTACTACACACTGGCCGTACTGCGCACACTGCTCCGCACGGCCGGTCTGTCGGCGATCGCCGCGTGGGAATTCGATCTGTACGGCGGCACCGTGCTGATCGCGGCCGTCCACGACGCGGCGGCCGAGACCACCGTCATCGACATCGACGGGCCTGAATCGCTGGGGCGGGTGCTCGCGCGCGAGCACGGCATGGACGACCCCGACCTGGTGCGAGGACTGCAACGCGCCGCCGACCGCAACACCGCGGCGCTGCGCGATCGACTGGAAGACTTCGCCGCCCAGGGATCGACGGTCTACGCCTACGGCGCGGCCTCGCGCGCCGTCGCGCTGCTGTGCCGGGCCGGTGTGCACAGAGGTTTGCTGGCGGCGGTGGCCGACGCCTCCCCCGCCAAACAGGGCAGGCGGATGCCCGGCACCGACGTGCCGATCATCGGTCCGCTCGACCTGGTCGCCGCCGACCCGGACCGGGTGCTGCTGACCATTCCCGACCTGCGGGACGAGGTCGAGGAAACATATCCCGAACTGGCCGGACGCTGGTTCATCGACGAACCGTCCGCGATTTCCGGGGAGCGGCCGATCCGATAGTGCGCTGGCAGGGGTGGCGCCGCTGTGAAGTCGACCACGTGCGGTGAATCGGGGTTCCCACCCCAGGTAATTCGAGATAGCTTTTCTATTGCTCTGCCGATTCTTTCATTCGGAATTCAGGGCATTACAGACAAGGGCAGTATGAAAGTTCCCGGGACACGGCCACTACGAGTGCCGCCGGACCATTCCCCCCGCACCGATTCGGCGTGTTGGACGCGATTCCTTCTGTGCTAGGTCGCCTTGTCCGCCGATTCTCCCGCGAAAACGTGATGTCGGCCCTCGGTTGCCGTGCCGCGTCCACCGACAATTCACATCGTATTGCCGCCATGTTGCCGAACTTATTTCTATCAGATTTATCCTATTAAAAGGAGGGGAAGTGGTCAGCCTTTCGGTATGTGTCCCCGCCTACCAAGCCGGACGCACTCTGGAACCGACGTTGCGCTCGATTCTGAGCCAGGACGCCGACTTCGAACTGCTCGTGCTCGACAACGCGAGCACCGACGCCACGGGGGAGATCGCGGCGTCGTTCGACGACCCGCGATTGCGGGTGGAACGCAACGATTCGAGCCTGCGCATCGGCGACAACTGGAACCGGGCGATCCACCTGTCGACCGGCGACCTGGTCAAAGTCGTGTGCGCCGACGACATCCTGCTGCCCGGCTCGCTGGCCGCGCAGCTCGAGGTCATGCGTGACCGCACCTTCGCGATCAGTTCCTCTCGTTTCCAGGTCATCGACGAGGGCGGCGAACTGCTCGAGACCGATCTGGGACTGCCCGGCCTGGACGGTGTGCACACTCCCCGTTCCCTGGCGCGCACCATCGTGCGACGCGGACCGGCCGATTTCGGCCCGACCGCGGCGGCGATGTTCCGGCGCGAGCATTTCGACAAGGTCGGCGGACTGCGCGGGGATCTGGTGTTCCCGATGGATGTCGACCTGTTCGCCCGCGTCGGCCAGTTCGGCCTGTTCTACGGACTCACCGAAGTCGCCGCCGCCTGGCGCGATTCCACGTTCAATCTGTGCAGCCGGACCTCGACGTTCAGCAAACTGACCGAACTGCTGCGGTTCCATCACCGGCTCGCCCGTGACTGCCCGCGCCTGCTCTCACCGCTGGACGTGGCCGTCGGCGATCTGCGCCTGGCCCGCGAAGTACTGCACCGGCTGCGGGTGCGCACCACCGCGCTCGCACTGACGGGACTGCGGCGATGACGGCGTCGGAGAACCCCGTGCGGGTCCACATGACCGGATCGGAATGGTTCGGCTCCGCGCCCGGCGGATTGAACCGCTATTTCACCGATCTGCACGGCGCGCTCGCCGCCCGTCTGGATGTCGTGGTCTCCTCCACCGCCTTCGGCACCGCGCCCGACGGCGGCGGTTCGTGGGGTCCGGTCGGCGGATCGACCCTGCGACGCGCCCGCACCGCCTACCTCGACCGCGCGGGCGCGGGTCCGGTGATCCTGGACCGGCATTTCGCGCTCTACGGGCCGCCCGCCCGTCGCGGGCATCGGCTCGTCGTGCATTTCCACGGCCCGTGGGCGGCCGAGAGCCGGATGGCGGGCGGCGGAACACTCGCGGTCCGCGCCAAATTCGCGATCGAACGGCTGCGGGCTCGCGGGGCGGACCGGTTCGTCGTGCTGTCCGAACATTTCCGCGATCTGCTCGTCGCCGACTACCGGATACGGCCCGAGGCCGTTCGAGTGCTGCCGCCCGGTGTCGATCTGGACCGCTTCCCGCTGCGCGAACGCGACGAGGCCACCGCGCGACCGCTGGTGCTGTGCGTGCGCAGGCTCGAACAGCGGATGGGAATCGACGTCCTGCTGCGCGGCTGGCCCGCGGTGGTGGCGGCGTGCCCCGACGCGCGATTGGTGATCGTCGGCACCGGCACCGCCGAGGCGGCGTTGCGCGAACAGGCCGCCCAGCACCGCGACACCGTCACCTTCGAGGGCACCGCGACCGACGAACGGCTCGCCGAGTTGTACGCGCGGGCCGCGTGCACCGTCGTGCCCTCGGTGGCGTTGGAGGGGTTCGGGCTGATCGCACTGGAATCGCTGGCGTCCGGGCGCGCGCCGGTGGTGACCGACTGCGGCGGGCTCCCCGACTCGGTACGCGGGCTCGACCCGTCGCTGATCGTCGCGGCGGGTGACGCGGACGCGTTGGCCGCCAGACTCGCCGCCGCGCTGTCGGGAGACCTGCCCGATCCGGCACGGTGCCGCGCGCACGCGGAGACCTTCTCCTGGGCCGTCGCCGCCCAACGGCACGTGAACCTGTACCGGGAGTTGGCCGGATGATCACCGCCGTCTTCCTCACCCACACCGCCGCGCCGTCTGGCGCCGAACTGGCGACGCTGCGCCTGCTCACCGCGCTGGAGCGCGGCGGGTCGGTGCGCGCGTCGATGCTGCTCACCGAGGACGGTCCGCTGGTCGCGTTGCTGCGCGCGCGAGAGATCCCGGTGACGGTGTGGCGCAACGATTTCGACAGCCGCTCACTGACCATCTCCGGATCCGGACCGCTCGGCCTGCTCCGCGGCGCGGCCGATCTGGTGCGACTCGGTCGCGGTCTCGGCGCCGCCGTCGCCGAGGCCGGGGCCGACGTGGTGGTCGCGCAGAGCACCAAGGCGCTGCTGATGGGCGCGATCGCCGCCCGGCGGGCCGGGGTGCCGCTGGTCTGGCAGGTCCACGACCGGATCTCCGGTGAATACTTCGGCGGCCCGCTGGCATTCGGGCTGCGTGTACTCGGCTGGTCGGCCGCGCGAGGGGTCGTCGCCAACAGCCGTGCCACCCTGCGGACGCTGCTGACCCGGCGCAGGCCGCACACCGTCGCCTATCCGGGGCTCGAACCCGGTCCCGCGATCGAGCGCGAGGCCCAGCGCGCGCCGGACGAGGTGCGGATCGTCATGGTCGGACGCCTCACCTCGTGGAAGGGCCAGGATGTGCTGTTGCGCGCGGTGGCCCTGCTGCGGCACCGGCCCATGACGGTGCGACTGGTCGGCGGCACCTTCTTCGACGAACAGGACTATCGCGCCGAATTGGAGCGCCTTGCCGCCGAACTGGCGGTTCCGGTCGAATTCACCGGTCATCTCGGTGATCCCGGTCCCGAATTCGCCCGGGCCGATATCGCGGTGCACTGCTCGGTGACGGCCGAACCGTTCGGCCAGGTGGTCGTGGAGGCGATGCGGGCGGGTTGCGCCGTCGTCGCGGCCGACGCGGGCGGTCCCACCGAAATCGTTCGCACCGAACACGATGGACTGCTCGTCGCGCCGGGGGACGTGGCCGCGCTCGCCGCCGCGCTCGACCGGCTCATCGCCGACCCCGAACTGCGCACCCGGCTCGGCGAATCCGCGCGCGCACGCGCCGCGGATTTCGGCATCGAGGCGACCGCCGCTTCGGTGACCGCACTGCTCGACACCGTGGTGCGCGGGCGCGCACCGGTTTCCGACCCGGATTCGGCGGCGTCGCGATGACGCTGCCCACCGAGCGCACGGTCCCCATCCGGATCCGCCCGCGCTACTACCCGGTCTCGCTGGACGGTCTGCGCGCGCCCGAATTCGATCCGCCGACCGAGATACTGCCGGTGCAGTACGTCGACCCGCCGACGGTCAAACTCCCGGTGCTCACCGTCTCCCTGCTGACGTCGCTGCCCGAGAACCCCGCGGAGCCCTCGCGCACCCGCGAACTGCTCGGCGTGCTGCGCGATATCGCCTACGTCAGCTTCGGCAAATACGGTCAGTACCTGGTGACGGTCGCGACCCTGCCGATCATCGCGCGCGTGCTCGGCGCGGCGGGACTCGGTCTGCTGGCGATCGGGATGTCGTCGTATTTCCTCGGGTCGCTGGTCGTCGACCTCGGAATCACCTCGTTCCTCGCGGCGCGCGTGCAGGAGACGGGCGTGCGTCGCGATTCGGTGAACCGCACGCGCGGAACCTATCTCGCGATCCGCGCGTCACTGCTGGGCGTGCTCACCTTGGCCCTTGCCGTCGGCATCGCCCTCAGGGTGCCCGAACACCTGCACATGATCCTGCTCGGACTTTTCGTCGGCGGTTTCTGGTCGATGTCGGAGGACTGGGTCCTGATCGGACAGGGCCGTTTCGGGGCGTCGACCGTCTACCAAGCGGTGGCCCGGCTCGCCTATCTCGGTCTGCTGCTCGTCGCGCTGCCGCACTGGCCGACCGCGAGCGTGGCGATGCTGTGCCTACTCGCCAACGCGGCGGTGAGCGTCGTGCTGACCTGGTGGGACACCTGGCGCGGTTTCGGGCCGCCCGCCCGGCCGCGCGGGGTGTTCGCGATGCTGCGGACGGCGGCGCCCGTCGTCACCGGACGACTGATGACGACCAGCTACGGCCAGGGGTCGGCCACCGTCTACGGATCGGTGCTCGACGCGGTGTCGCTGGGCCTGTACTCGGCCTCGGACCGGTTGGTGCGCGCGGTGCAGTCGATGCTGGACCCGATCGGGTTCGCGCTGTTGCCACGGATGGCCAAACGCAGCGGCGAGGCGCGGTTCTGGCCCGACGCCCATCGCGCGCTCGCCGCCTGCGTGCTCGCGGCGTGTGTGGCGTGCGCGGGGCTGTGGTTCGCCGCGCCGACCATCGTCACCCTGGTCTTCGGCCAGGAATTCGAAGGGGCGGTGGCGGTGCTGCGACTCGAGGTGCTGATCCTGCCCGCGACCACGGTGACCTCGTTCGTCACCACCGCGGTGCTGCCGGTGCGCCAGGACACCGTCGGTGTGCTGATCGGCGCGGTGACCGGCACGGTCGTCGCGGGAATCGCGCTGCTGCTGGCGGTGCGGTCCCATTCGGTGTGGACCCTGGTCGGCGGCATCGTCGCCGCCGAGATCGCGGTCGCGATCTGGTATCTCGCGCGGATGCGCGGGTTGATGGCACGAGAACGCAGAGCGGCGCGTGCCGCACCCTCGCCCACGGTCTCGGAAAGGCGGACGCCATGAAGATCCTCTTCGTCGGCGACGACTGGCTCGGAAGCAACGCACGCTCACTCGCCGAGGGTTTCCGGCGGCTCGGCCACGAGGTCATCATGGTCGACTCGACCCCGGCGACCCTGCCGCCGCGGCTGTCGCCGTCGTGGCTGTACGCGAAATCCCACGAGCAGCGGGCGCCGTGGACGGTCGAGCACGTCCACACCCGGATCGAGCGTGCCGCGGCCGAACTGCGTCCCGACCTCGTCTTCGCCTTCAAATCGGTCCATCTGGACCAGCGCAGGCTGCTCGATATCCCGGCCAGGCTGCATGTGCACTACAGTCCCGACGACGTCGCCAACCCGGTGAACACGACATCGGACTACCTGACCCACGAATCCGAGTGGGATCTGGTGGTGACGACCAAACGGCACAATGTGCCCGAACTGCTCGAGCGAGGCGCGAAGGAGGCACTCTTCGTGCGCAGTGCCTACGACCCCGCCTGGCACCATCCCTGCGCCCGGCGCACCACCCGCCAGTACCTGGTCGGTTTCATCGGAGCGTGCAGGCCCGACCGCCGCGACGGCATGGTCTCGCTCGCACGGGCCTACGGCGCGCAGTTGCTCGTCGCCGGTCCCGGCTGGCGACGGGTGCGCCAGTTGCGCACCACCCGCGCCGAAGTCGCGGGCGCGGTCTACGGCCAGGACTTCTCGATGACGGTGGCGTCGGTGACCGCGAACCTGGTGCTGCTCAACTCCGATAACCGCGACACCCACACCTGCCGCACCTTCGAGGTGCCCGCGGCGGGCGGTCTGTTCGTCGGCGAGCGCACCGACGAACACGCCGAACTGCTCGAGGACGGGTCCGAGGCGTTCCTGTTCTCCAGCCGCGACGAACTCGACGAGATCCTCGAGCGCGCGTCGCTGTATCCGGATCAGGTGGCCAAGATCGCCGAAGCCGGCTTCCGCCGCATCATCGACGGCGGCCACAGCTATGCCGATCGAGCCGGGGAGATCCTGCATGCGCTGGACCGATAGCGCGGTGCGGCCGTGACGATGCCCGCCCTCGAACCCGAAATCCTCGTCATCGTGGCGGCATTGGCCACCATGGTGGTCGCCGCCGCGCTGACCTCGGGCGTACTCCGGGTTCTCCTCGTCGCGCAGGCGCTGTACTGGGCGATGTCCTACGTGGCCCGGCCCGCGGTGCTGCTCACGGTCCTGCCCGACCCGCATTTCGGTGACAACGTGGCCGATCCGCGGCTGGCGGCGCTCGGCTACGACGTCGCGATCGGCGAGGTGCTGCGCCCGGTGGCCTTCGGCCTGTCGGTGTACGCGCTGCTGGTGCTCGGCTACGCGCTGTGGTCACGACGGAATCGGACACCGCGGGTCGCCGTGCTCGCGGGCGACCCCGATCTGACCGCCACCCTCGGCGTGCTCTACGTACTCGGCACCATGGCCAGGCTGGCCGCCGCCGCCACCGGCGCCGCGGGCGGTGCCGGTGAGGTGCAGAGCGCCTCGCCGATCCTGAGCCTGCTGACCATGCCCGCCACCCTCGGCGCGGTCGGACTGATCGTCTTCTACCGCTCGGCCAAACCGGTGAACACCGCACTGCTGCTCGGCATCCTGATGCTGGGCGAGTTGTGGTGGACCACGACGATCCAGTCCAAGACGCCGGTACTCGGCGCGGCGCTGGCCATCGCGGTGCGCTTCGCCCTCACCGGTTGGTCGCGGGGCAAGATCGCGGGTATCGGGGCGGTGTCGATCGCGGGCATCGCCGGATTCGACTGGCTGCAATCGCTCAAGTCGACTCCGTATCTGCGCGCCCAGGCCGAACTCATCGACTCGGCCTACCCGGAACCCGTGCGGCCCTTCCTCGGTCTGCTGCGCCGGTTCGATCTGCTCGAGGCCGCCACCGACGCGTACTACACCGGCCCGTCCACGTGGCTGTCGCCGGGGGAAGTGGTCGGCCATCTCGCGCGCAGCATGATCCCCGGTCAATTGCTGGCGGAGCCGAAGCTACAGTCGGGCACCGCGTGGGCCACCGAGGTGCGCGGCGCTTCGGTCGACATGAGTCAGATCTCGGTCTCGCTGGCCGAGGGCAATGTCAACGAGGGCTACGTGATCGGCGGGACCGCCGGTGTCGTGGTCGGTGTGGCGTTCACGGCGGTCGTGCTCGTCTGCTGGTCGCGATCGCTGTACTCGCGACATCTGCCCGCCGTGATGTTCGGCATCGCGCTGATCGAGGTGCCCGTGGTCTTCGAACGCGGAATGCTCGGCAGCGCGGAAACTCTCGGAAAATATCTCCAGGTCGTCGTCCTCGCGTGGCTCACCCACCTCGTGGTCGTCGAATGGCGGCGTTACAGACAACGAACGACCACGACCGGAACCGCGGTGCCGGTGTCCGTGGGAAGCAAAGGAAGCGAATAATGGGATTTGTCGACTACCTGCATATCGCCCGCAGGCGCTGGGCGGTTCTGCTGGCCGGGTTGGTGCTGGGCGTCGTGCTCGCGGCGTTCCAGATCCAGTCGACACCCGCGACCTACTCCGCCTCGAGCACGATGTACGTCTCGATGGCGACGGGAACCTCGGTCGCCGATTCCTACCAGGGCGGGTTGGCCGCGCAGCAGCGCGTGCGCTCGTATCTGGAACTGGTCTCCAGCGACGCCGTGGTGGATCGGGTGATCGGCCAGCTCGGGCTGCGGCTGTCCCGCGACGAGATGCGCGGCAAGATCACCGTCGACGCCCCGCCCGCGACCACGCTGCTGACGGTGACGGTCACCGACGAGGATCCCGAACGCAGCCGCATGATGACCGACGAGGTCGTCTCGCAGTTGCGCGCGCTGGTCGACGATCTGGAGACCATCGAGCGCACCGCCGCGCCCGCCGCCAGGGTCGCGGTGGTCGACCGCGCGGAACGTCCGACCGACCCGAGCGGACCGCAGTCGACGAAAACCCTCGCCCTCGGCATCCTGGCCGGGCTCGTACTCGGCGCGGGCGCCGCGTTCGTATGGGAGCGGCTGGACCGCACGGTGCGCGCCGCCACCGAATTGGCCTCGCTCGGACCGATTCTCGGTTCGGTGACCCCCGGCGCGGAATCGGAGACCGACGACCTGCGCGCACTGCGCGCCCGGCTGCCCGAGCAGGCGAAATCGGTGCTGATCTCGTCGCTCGGCCCGCTGCCCGCGCCGAATGTGGCGGGCGGCCTGGCGAATACGCTCGCCGCGACCGGCGCGCGGGTGCTGCTGATCGATACCGCGGCCGGGCGCACCGTCGTCACAGCGGCCGATGTCGTCCGCGCCGACGCGACGCCCGCCGTCGCGGACCGACCGCTCGCCCCCGAGGGCGAATGGCCGGTGCACCACAACGGTCAGTCCGCCCCCGTCGTCCCGGTGCCCGTCGCGGCGACCGACGGCGGCGAGATGCTGTTCGAGAACGCGGCCCAGCGCACGACGGTCCTGGATCTGCGCAAGATCCCGGCCAAACCGCCGGTCGGCGGCGGTGCGAGCCCCGCCGCACCGCCGCATATCGCCGCACCCGCGCACCCTCTCGCCCCGTCGCAGCCCGGCGCCGCGCGCTCGGGCGGACTCGGCGCGCTGCTGCGCAACGAATCGGCCTTCGCCGACGCGGTGCTCGCGCCGGGCGAGCAGTCCTATTCGCTGCTGCCGCTCGGCGACGCCGATCCGACGACCTCGGATCTGCTCGCCTCCGATCGTTTCGACACCGTCCTGACCGACGCCGAGGCGCGGTTCGACCACGTCGTCGTCGCGGCGAGCGGGACCGACGCGCTCGCGGTCGCCGCGAAATGCGACGCGACCGTCGCGGCTGTCGAACTCCCCGCCCGTAGCCTCGACGGCGTCACCGCCGACCTGAACGCGCTGAGGGGCGCCGGGGCGACGCTCACCGGAATCGTCACGGTGCCGGTGCGCCGCCGGTGGGGCCGCCGCATCGTGCAGGTGCGTGAATGACGGCGCGCCCGCCGATCGTCTCCACCACATCCACCGCCGACCACGACGGACCGGGACGGTAGGCCGTGTACGCGCGCCTACCCGGACGCCGGAAACATCGGCTGGCCCTCCTGTCCGTCGGTCTGCTCGCGTTCCTCGCGACGGTCGTCGTGGCGGGACTTCCGGTCTACGTGTACCCGCAGGTCGACCCGCTGCGGCCCGCCGACGCGATCGTCGTGCTCGGCGGCACGGCCTACGAACGTTTCGACATCGGACTCGACCTCGCCGAGCGGGGGCTCGCGCCGGAACTGGTGATCTCGGCCTCGACCGGGCTCGACGACCCCTGGATGGCCAAGTACTGCGACGGCGCATTCCCTTTCCGGGTGGCGTGTTTCGAGCCCGATCCGTGGACCACCCGGGGTGAGGCGCAGGAGATCCGGCGCCGCGCCGAGGCCGAGAACTGGCGTCACATCATCGTCGTCACCTTCACCCCGCACGTGTCGCGCGCCCGCTACATCGTCGGCAAATGTTTCGACGGCGAGCTGACCATGGTGGCCAGCCCGAGCCGGTCCGACCTCGCATTCCAGGCGTGGATGTATCTGCGTCAGAGCGCCGGATATCTCAAGGCCGCCACCGAATTCGGCTGCTGAGAACCGAGAGGAACGAGCATGGACCCGACCACGTCGAGGAGTTTCGCCCGTAGCGACGCCGCGCGGGCCCGCCTGCACGAGCTGGTACCGGGCGGCGCGCACACCTACGCCAGGGGCGACGACCAGTATCCCGAGCACATGGCCCCGATCCTGGTGCGCGGCAACGGATGCCGGGTCGTCGACCGCGACGGCAACGAATACGTCGAATACGGCATGGGCCTGCGCTCGGTCACTCTCGGACACGGATACCGTCCCGTGGTCGACGCGGTCGGCGCCGCCATCGCCGACGGCGTGAACTTCTCCCGCCCCACCGAACTGGAACTGCTGGCCGCCGAGGATTTCCTGGCGCTGGTCCCCGGCGCCGATATGGTCAAATTCGCCAAGAACGGCTCGGACGTGACGACGGCGGCCGTGCGCCTGGCCCGCGCCGTCACCGGGCGGCTCACCGTCGCCGCCTGCGATCAGCCCTTCTTCTCCGTCGACGACTGGTTCATCGGCACCACGGCGATGGACAGCGGCATCCCCGCCCCGCCGACGGTGCGCTTCCCCTACAACGACCTCCCCGCGCTGGAGGCGGTCCTCGCCGGAAACGAGGTCGCCTGCGTGCTGCTGGAAGCCGCGACCGCGTTGCACGAACCGCTGCCCGGCTACCTCGAAGGGGTGCGCGCGCTGTGCGACCGCTACGGCGCGCTGTTGATATTCGACGAGATCATCACCGGATTCCGCTGGTCCTCCGGTGGCGCGCAGCGGGTGTACGGGGTGGTGCCCGACCTGTCGTGCTGGGGCAAGGCGATGGGTAACGGCTTCCCGCTGTCGGCCCTGGCGGGCAAGCGCGAGTACATGGAACTCGGCGGTCTGCGCACCGACCGGGCGCGTGTCTTCCTGCTCTCCACCACCCACGGACCGGAGACCGGAGCGCTGGCGGCCTTCCGCGCGGTGGTGCACGCCTACGCGACCACCGATCCCATCGGGCGCATGGAACACGCGGGGCGGCGGTTGCGCGCGGGATTCGAGGAGATCACCGCCGACCTGGGAATCGCCGATCGGCTGCGGATCGCCGGACGGTCGTCGTGCCTGATCTTCCAGACCTTCGACCCCGACGGCGTCGCCTCCCAGGAATTCCGCACCCTGTTCCTCCAGGAGCTGCTGCGCCACGGGGTGCTCGGTCAGTCCTTCGTCACCTCCGCCGCCCATACCGACGCCGATATCGACCACACGATCGCCGCCTGTCGCGCGGCGGCGCGGCTGTATCGGCGCGCGCTCGACGACGGCAGCGCGGACCCACATCTCACCGGCAGACCGGTCGCACCCGCGTTGCGCCGTTTCGCCGACCCACGACGGCTGGAAGGAGCGGTGCTGTGAGCGAACCGCGTATCGCCCTGGTACACGAACGATTCACCGAATACGGCGGATCGGAGGCCGTGGTCGGCGAATTCGCGCGCACCTGGCCGCAGGCGTCGGTGTACGCGCCGATCGTCGACCCCGCGCGCGCTCCGGCCATCGCCCATCCGCCGTGGGACACCATCGAGACCACCTGGCTCTCGCGCGTGCACGCCACGACCGGCCGTCGCTCGCACGCCCCGCTGTTACCGCTGGTCCCGCGCGCCCTGCGCGCACTGCCGTTGCGCGACCGGTTCGACGCGGTGGTGGTCAGCCACCACGCTTTCGCCGTTCAGGCCGTGTTCGCGACCGACGCGCCCGTCGTCGCCTACGTCCACAGCCCGGCGCGCTGGGCCTGGGATCCCGCCTTCCGCGCCCGTGAGGCGGGCGGTTTCGCCGGTCGCGCGGCGCTGGTCGCGCTGGGCGCGGTCGCCCGTCGCGCCGAACGCGCCGCCGCGCCGCGACTGCACACCGTCGTCGCCAATTCACACGCGGTCGCCGCGCGGGTCGGCCAGTGGTGGGATCTGCCCGCGGTGGTGGTCAACCCGCCGGTCCGCCTCGACCGCTTCTCCCTCGACGCCGCCGTCCCGCGCGAGGATTTCCTGCTCTTCGCCGGACGTCTCGTGCCCTACAAACGTCCCGATCTCGCGATCCGCATCGCGCAGCGTTCCGGTCGCAGGCTGGTCGTCGTGGGCGACGGCCGCTACCGCCGTCAACTGGAGGCGATCGCCGGATCGGAGACCACCTTCCTCGGCGCCGCCCCCGACGACGTGCTGGTGGACATGTACCGCCGCTGCCACGCCCTGCTCATGCCGGGCGTGGAGGATTTCGGCATCGTCCCCGTCGAGGCGATGGCCTGTGGCGCACCGGTTCTCGCGGTCGGCGAAGGCGGCGCGCTCGACACCGTCACCCCCGGCGTCACCGGCGCGCACATCCCGTTCGGCACCGACGAGGAGGTCGTGACCGGCTTCGCCGAGGCCCTCGGCACGGGGAAGATCTACGACCCGGCCGTCATCCGCGCGCACGCGGAATCCTTCGGGCCCGAGGTGTTTCGCGCGCGGATGGCGGAAGTGGTTGCGGGAGTGCTCGATTCGTCTTCCCAGAAATCTGTTCGATGAGACGGCCGCGATACTTGACCTGAACCATGGTTGATGTCCGAGGCTGGGACCATGACACAGAACCCGGACAACTGGAACATCGTCTACGACAACGACACCGCCCCCTGGGTGATCGGCGCGCCGCAGCCCGCGATCGTCGCCGCCGAGGCCGACGGCTGGATTCGCGGTCGCGTCCTGGATCCGGGGGCGGGCGCGGGCGAACACACCATCGCCCTGACCGAACTCGGCTACGACGTGCTCGGCGTCGACCTGTCACCCAGTGCCGTCGCGTACGCGCGCCGCAACGCCGTCGCCAAGGGGGTCGCGCGAGCGCGATTCGAGGTCGCCGATCTGCTCACCTTCGCCGATCCCGCCGTCGAGCCGCTCGGCGAATTCGACACCGTCCTCGACAGCGCCCTCTTCCACGTCTTCGTCGACGACCCCGCGGGACGGGCCACCTATGTGCGCGCCCTGCGCCGCCTGTGCGTCCCCGGCGGCCACGTCATCGTCCTGGCCCTTTCCGATACCGAGAAGGGTTTCGGCCCGCGAATCGGCGAGAACGTCATCCGTGACGGTTTCGCCGACGGCTGGACCATCGAACAGCTCGGCCCGACCTTCTATCGCGGCCGCGTCACCGAGGTCGTCGCCGAGGACGCCGCCCGCCACGGCCTGCCCACCGAAGGCCCGATCGACACCGCCGCCTGGCTCGCCCGCATCCGCCGCGACTGATCCGGCGGATACGAGCCACCGCCTCGACGCTCACGTGGTGACGATCGTCGCCCCCGCGGTACCCGGCGCACCGTAGAGCAGCGCGAACCCCGCCTTCGGCGCGCCGGCGACCTGGCGTTCGCCCGCGGTACCACGCAATTGCAGCACCAACTCGTGCAACTGACGCATACCCGACGCGCCGATCGGTTCCCCGTTGGCGATCAGCCCACCGTCGGTGTTCACCGGCAGCGAGCCGGAGATCTCGGTGGCGCCGTCGGCGATCAACCGCTCCTGATCGCCGTGCGCGCAGAACCCCGCCTCGGCCATATGGATGACCTCCGCGCCCGCGTCGGTGTCCTGCAACTGGACCACATCGATGTCCTCGGGCGAGAGTCCGGCCGATTCGAAGGCCGCGCGCGAGGCGTACACCGACGGGGACACGTCCTCCTCCACCGGCGCGTAGGTCGTATTGACCTCGTAGGCGCCGTAGGTGCGCGTGCGCACCTCCACCGCGCGCACGTACACGGGTTTGCTCGTGTAGCGATGCGCGATATCGGCCCGGCACATGATCACCGCCGCCGCGCCTTCGTCCGGCGCGCAGAACATGTAGTGGGTCAGCGGGTAGTTGAGCATCGGCGCGGCCAGGATCTCCTCCTCCGAAACCGGCTTGCGACGAAAGGCGTTCGGATTCAGACCACCGTTGCGGTAGTTCTTGGCAGCGACCCTGGCCAACGTCCGCACCGAGATATCGTGATCGTGCAGATAGCGATTGGCCTTCATGCCGAAGAACTGCGTGGTCAGATATTGCCCGTTCTCGCCGTACCACTTGGGCATGCCGACCAGGGTCGGGTCGACGGTGAACGCCCCGCGCGGATGTTTGTCCAGGCCGATCGCGATGCCGATGTCGTACTTCCCGAGCCGGATCGCGTCCGCGCACGCCTCGGTGGCACTCGCCGAGGTGGCACACGCGTTGAAGACATTGGTGAACGGAATTCCGGTCAAACCCATCAGGCCCACGATCGCGTCGGGATTGGCGACCTCCCAACTACCTCCCACGGCGAATTGGATATCCCGCCATTCCAATCCGGCGTCGGCCAGCGCGGCGCGGATCGCGTCGGTCCCCATCGCCATGGCGGTCTTACCGTCGAAACGGCCGAAGGGATGCATACCCACGCCGATGATCGCGACATCGTTGCTCATATCAGATCTCCTGCCGCGCGGCGGGTCGGAAGGCGAAGGTGATGACCTCGTTCCCCTCCGGGTCGGTACCGAGCGGGACGGGCGTCAGGGCGACCCGCATCCCGAATTCCAGCTTCTCCGGGTCGTTCTCGGTCAACCGGCCCTCGACCCGGATGACGTCACCGAGCTGAACCAGCCCGACCCCGAACGGCACGAAGGTCTTCGGCGTCTCGTCACCCAGATAGGGCGCGCCGGGAAGGAACCCCTGGGTCGTCCACGCCACCAACGTCCCGGTCGAGGGCAGCGTGATCTTCCGGACCGAGGGCCGACTGCACCGCGGGCACAGATCCTGGATCGGGAACACCGTCGCGCCACAGTCCCCGCACGCGCCGCCGACCAGCCGGAAATCCGCTTCCGGCCAGGTGGATATCGCCGGGTCGATAATTCTCTGCATCCATCGCTCCTCACACGCTGTCCGCCATCTTACGGAGAAGACTACAGATAGCAATACAGTAGCGCCGACAATCGTCGCCTCCCCCGTGACCGCCCGCCCGCCGACTCCCCCGCGCCGGTGCCGCCGACCGAGGCGATTCAGGCGGTGTCGGCACTCGATCCGAGACGGGGGAACGGCTCGGTGGAGAACACCACTTCGACCGCGACCTCGAAATAGGCGGCGATCCGCAGCGCCAGGTACAGGCTCGGGCTGTACTCGCCGCGTTCGAGGTAGCCCACCGTCTGATAGTGGACTCCCAGCGCCTCGGCCAGCTCCCGTCGCGAGATGCCGCGCTCGGCGCGCAGCATCGCGAGACGGTTGTGGATGACCTCAGAAGGCACGCTGCATCGCCTTGTCACGCCGCGTGGCCATGCTCGATCCGGATTCGTGTCGCGCCATGCGTGCCAACACTATCGGCGCGATCACCAGCCCCGCCGAGGCCCACCCACCGAGCACGCCGACCATTTCCGGATGACGCCACGACCCACCGATCTCGACGGAGACCGCCTCGGGAGGCAGCAGCACCGAGCGCATGCCGAGTCCGGTCCAGTAGATCGGGAACGCCTGCGCCACCCCCTGCAACCATCCGGGCAGGGCCGTCAGCGGATAGAAGATGCCCGAGATCGCGACCAGACCCATCAGCGGCACGGTCAACAGGAAGGTGGCGCGCGGCCCCTCCAGCACACCGCCCAGGATCGCACCGGCGGGCAGGGTCGCCAGCAGACCGAGCAGCATGATTCCGGCGAAGCCCGCCCACGCCCCCGGACCGTCGAAGGCGGAACCGCCGATGATCACCGCGCCCACGGCGAGCACCACGACCACCTGCGCGCACACCGATCCCGCACTCGCCACGATCTTGCCGACGAAATAGCTGATCATGCCTTTCGGGACGGTCTTGGCCCGCAGCAACGTACCGTCCTCGCGATCGAGTACCAGCACGTTCGTGATGGCGAACAGACCGTTGAACGCGACGATGCTGCCGATCAGTCCGGGCAGCGCGAGTTCGGCGATCGACATGCCGGTGTCGGCGTAGTCGCGGTCACGGATCAGGTACAGCACCGCGAGTGCGATGGCGGGAGTGAGGAACTGCCCGATCAGATCGGGGGCGGCGGTGAACAGTTGCCGCAATTCGATACGTCCGCGCGCCAGGCCGACGCGGAACGCGGTCACGGTGGGATTCATCGGCCGACCTCCGCGAGAGTGCGGACGGCGCCGTCGATCTCGCCCGATTCGTGGCGACGCACCAGGGTCATGTAGACCTCTTCCAGCGACGCCCGGCGCACCTCCAGTTCCCGGACCTCCGCGCCGTGCTGGCCGAACAGTTCGTGGACGAATTTCGTCGACTCCGAGGTGGTGTGGACGAAATGCCGATCGTCGAGGCTCCACCGCACTTCGGCTTCGCCCGCCACCGCGCGGGTCAACTCCGCCGCAGATCCGTCGGCGATGATCCGACCACCGGCCAGGATCAGGATCCGGTCGGCCAACTTCTCCGCCTCGTCGAGGTCGTGGGTCGTCATCAGCACCGTCGTCTCCTCCAGATCGGCCAGCCGATGCACCAGATCGTGGAAGTCGCGGCGCGCGGCGGGATCGAAACCCGCGGTGGGTTCGTCCATGAACAACAACTCCGGGCGGCCGAGCAGCCCGATCGCCACATCCAGCCTGCGGCGTTGCCCGCCCGACAGGGTGGCGATCCTGGCATCGCCCTGGTCGGTGAGCCCGACGAGATCGATGAGTTCGTCACTGCCCCAGGGCGGCCGGATACCCTCGCCGCGATACGGGAGATACAGCGCGCCCAGATGGCCGAGCAGCTCACGCACCCCTCTGCGACGGCCGGGTGCGGATTGATTCGAGACCGGTGCGAGATGAGCGTCATGGATATGCAGTGGAGTATTCGGAGCATTGGAATGCTCACGGCGGGCTCATAGCGTTGTCGGAAGTTCGATCGCGACAACGCACCGGAGGAATCATGGAACTCGGCGTCATTCTGCCCACGTCCACACCCGACCCCGCACAGCCGATCCTCGGTGACGTGCGGGCGAGCGCCAGGCTGGCCGAACAGGTCGGGCTCGAATCCGTCTGGTCCACAGACCATCTCATCGCGAGCGCGCCGATGCTGGACAGCACGGTCACCCTCGCCACCGCCGCCGCGGTCACCGATCGGATCGGGATCGGCTTCAATGTCATGTTGCTCGCGCTGCGGCCCGTCGCCTGGGCGGCCAAGCAGATCGCCACCCTCCAGTACGTGTCGGGCAACCGGCTGCTCCTCGGTGTCGGGACCGGCAATCCCGCGCACGGCGATATCGGGTGGCGGGCGGCGGGTATGCCGTTCGAGCAGCGCGGCAGGCGCACCGACGAGGCGCTCGCCGTCCTTCCCGGCCTGATCTCCGGCGCGCCGACGACGCTGTCGGACGGCCTGGAGATCACCCTGACGCCCGGCGCACAGGTACCCCCGATCCTGGTGGCGGGCAACGGCGTTCGCGCCCGCCGCCGCGCCGCCGCCTACGCCGGGGGGTGGATCGTCCTGAATCCGGCGCGCGAACAGATCCCCGCCGATATCGCCGACCTCCGCGCGCTCGCGCAGGAGTACGGGAGGCCGACACCTGCGGTCACCGTCGTCGCGCCCACCCTGCCCGCCGACCTCCCGGCCGCCGCCGGATTCCTGCACGATTACGCCGCGCTCGGCATCGAACGGGTGATCCTCGCCCCGACCGGTCCCGACTGGCAGCGCGATTACCACTTCGCCGCGGAACTCCGTGCCGCGCTCGAGTGAACAGAGTGTGATATGTAGTCACCGACACCCGCTTGTTGCCGTCCGGTCTCGGAATGTTTTCCCACCCGAGTGGCGGGGCACACCACGGAAGCGAGCGAGCGTGTCGGACCGGCTCAGGCCTGGTGCGACACCCGGTCGTCATCCTTGACACACACCGAACACCGAGGTCGCGCCCATGCAATACATCCAAGGCCCTGAAGACAACCAGCCGTACGAGTCCGGGCAACGACCCGCGCTCCCCAAGCGTGCGGCACAGGGCGTCCCGTCGGCCCCGACCACCCGGGGTGTGACGCGGATCGATGAGGTCTCCCGCGCGGCGGCCGCCATCGCGATGTGGGCGGACAACCCCGGCGTCGAGGAAAACCCCTCGACGGCGCCCACGCGACCTCCGGCCGATCTCGGATACACCGAAACCGACTACCCCTAGCGGGCACTCGACGGGGAACCAGCCGATCCGGCCGATTCGTCCACGCCGTTTGCCGCCGGACCCAGCGGGTAGGCGCGACTGAGGAGGTGACGGTCCATGGCACATCACATGCCCGGCGAATCGGAAGATCGACCCGGTCCCGCATCGGATTCCCGCGACGACACGGTGACGCGGTTCCCGCATGTGGTCGAGGCGGGGACGTTCGATCGGAACGAACAGGTGCTCTCGAAGGACTCGGTGCGCGAGCCGCTCGACGCCATCGGCAAGCACGTGGAGGACTCGGCACGCAGGAACCACGTGCCGATCGCCGCCATCGCCGCCGGATCGGCGGCCGTGCTCACGTGGATCGCGCTGCGCCGGAAACGGTGAATACCGGCGTCGCCGACCGGCGAGCCAGGCGCCTGAACCTCGGGTGTGGGAACTCGGGACCGATCACCGGTTTCGCCCTCAGCCGTCGCGGCGGGCACCGTCGGACGGTGTCACGGTGAACCGGGTCGGGGTGGCCAGACGTCTTGTCGCGAACGCCTTTTCGACGGCGTCCGAGATCGCGGGCACGGCGTCGGCCGGGGCGAGCGCGATGGCGGCGCCTCCGAATCCGCCCCCGGTCATCCGCGCCCCGATCGCCCCCGCCGACGTGGCGGCTTCCACCGCGACATCCAATTCCTGCACCGAGATCTCGAAATCGTCGCGCATCGACACGTGCGAGGCGTCCAGGAGCGCCCCGATCGCGGCCGGGCCGTCGGTACGCAGGGTGCGCACGGTGTCGAGTACCCGCTGATTCTCGGTGACGACGTGGCGCACGCGCCGAAACGTCGTCTCGTCCAGCAGGTCCCGCGCCCCGCTCAGGTCGTCGATGCCGACATCACGCAACGCGGGCACCCCGAGCGCGGCGGCGCCCGCCTCGCAGGCGGCCCGCCGGTCCCGATAGCCGCCGGTCGCGTGCGCGTGCCGGACCCCGGTGTCGATCACAAGCACCTTTAGGCCCGCCTCCGCGAAACCGAGTGCCACCACCTCGGCCACCAGGGAACGGCAGTCCAGGAAGACCGCGGCATCGGCACTGCCGAGCAGCGAAGCGGACTGATCCATGATGCCGGTCGGCGCGCCGACCACGTCGTTCTCCGCCCGCTGCCCCACCCGCGCCAGCGTCTCCCGGGAGAAGTCCAGATCCCACAGCTGCGTCAGGGCCAGCGCCACCGCGCTCTCGATCGCCGCCGAGGAGGACAGGCCCGCTCCCACCGGCACGGTCGAATCGATGACGAGATCCACACCCGGCACCCCGGACAGATCGACGCCGAATTCGCCCAACGCCCACACCACCCCCAGCGGATAGGCCGCCCAGTCGCGCAACCGCCCCTCCGCGTGCACGCGCGCCAGATCCGTCAACTCGACCCGCACCGGTTCCGCGGCGAAGGTACTCGCCACCCGCACCAGACCGTCGTCGCGCCGACCCGCGGCGACCACGGTGCGCCGATCGATCGCGAACGGCAGCACGAAACCCTCGTTGTAGTCGGTGTGCTCACCGATCAGGTTGACCCGGCCCGGAGCCGACCACACCCCGTCGGCGACCCGGCCGGTGAGTGTGCCGAACAGTTCGCGCACATCGCTCACGCCGAGACCACCGCCTCCACGCCGTGTGCGGTCCGGCCGGTGGACGCGTCGAACAACTCGTGCACACTCACGCCGAGGCCACCGCAGCCCGGATGCTCTCCGCCGCGACCTCGGGCGGGATATCGCCGACCCACGCGCCCATCGCCGCCTCCGAACCCGCCGGATATTTGAGTTTGTCCGCGCCGCGCCTCGGCGAGGTCAGTTGCAGATGCAGACGCAGCGCGTCCCGCCCGACCCGCACCGGCGCCTGATGCCAGGCCGCGATGTAGGGGGTCGGCGTCTCGTAGAGCGCGTCCACCCCGCGCAGCAGACGCGGCAGCAGCGTCGCGAGTTCGGCGCGCTCGGCCTCGTCGGTACCCGCGAAATCCGGGACGTGGCGGTGCGGCAGCATATGCACCTCGATCGGCCAGCGGGCCGCGAACGGCACGAAAGCGGTCCAATGCTCACCCTCGAGCACCACGCGTCCGCCGTCGCGCTCGAAGTCGAGAACGCGCGCGAACAGGTCGGAACCGAGCCCGGCGGCGGCGTCGAGCAGTCGCGCGGTACGCGGGGTGACATAGGGGTAGGCGTAGATCTGGCCGTGCGGATGATGCAGCGTCACCCCGATCGCCTCACCGCGGTTCTCGAACGGAAACACCTGCTCGACGCCGGGCAACGCGGACAATTCCTCGGTGCGGTCGGCCCACACCTCTATCACCGTGCGAGCGCGACTGGTGCCGAGCGTGCCGAAGGAACCGCGCTGCGCGGGGCTGAAACACACCACCTCGCACCGCCCCACGGCCATTCGCTCCCGACCGATGCCGAGCGCGGTCGTGTCGTCGAGTCCGGACGGAGCGGGCGGCTCCCCGGTGACCTGCGACGCCAGCGCGGGCCCGAACGACGGCGAACGGTTCTCGAAGACCGCGACATCGTAGATATCGGGCACCTCCGACGGATTCTCCGGCGTCTGCGGCGCGAGCGGGTCGCGATCCGAGGGCGGGAGGACGACCCGGTTCTGCCTGGCGGCGGCGATGGAGATCCACTCCCCGGTGAGCACGTCCTGGCGCATCACCGCGGTGCCGGGACGCGGGCCGAGGCGCCTGGCGTCGATCCGGCGTCGCGGGCCGAGCACGGTATCCGCGTCGTCGTAGTAGAAGAGGTCGCGGCCGTCCGCGAGCTTCGCCGCGCGCTTGACGATTTCGGAGGGCACCGCCCCACGATAACCACCGATGCGCACCGTAGGCTCGCGACGTGCTCGAATCGGTTCCCACCGCTACCGGCCGAACGATCTCGCTCGAGGCGCACGGCGCCCGCGCCGAGATCGGCACGGTCGCCGCGGTGCTGCGCTCGCTGACCGTCGCCGGGGTCGCGGTGACCGAACCGGTGTCGGCGGACGCGCCACCGCCGCTGGGCTGCGGCATCGTCCTGGTGCCGTGGGCGAACCGGGTCCGCGACGCCCGCTGGACCCTGGACGGCGTCGAACAGCGGCTCGACATCACCGAACCGGCCCGCGCCAACGCGATCCACGGTCTGTTGCGCAACACCGAGTACACGGTGCTCGACCGTTCCGAGGAAGCCGTCACCCTGGGCGCGCTGATCCCGCCGCAGCACGGGTGGCCGTTCCTGCTGGACACCCGCGTCCGGTACGAGCTGCGCCCCGACGGACTCACCGTGACGCACGGCGTGGTCAACCACGGTGATCGTCGCGCGCCGTGGGCCGTCGGCGCGCACCCGTACCTGCGCGTGGGCGATACCCCGATCGAGGATCTCGTGCTCACCGCGCACGCGGGCACCTGGTTCGAGGCAGACGACCGCAAGAACCCGGTCGGCGAGCGTCCCGTGGACGGAACCGGCAACGATCTGCGCGCGGGTGTCCGGGTCGGGGACCTCGATCTGGACACCGCCTTCGGCGAGGTCGTCCCCCGCGAGGGTGTCGCCGCCCGGCTCACCGCACCCGACGGTGCCACCGTCGACCTGATACAGGACGACCGATGGGGTCACCTCCAGGTGTTCACCCCGCGCAACTTCCCGCGCCCCGACGGTATCGGCCTCGCCGTGGCGATCGAACCGATGTCCGCACCGCCGGACGCACTCAACTCCGGTCGCGGTCTGCACTGGCTGTCACCGGGCGAGTCGACCGAACGGACCTGGGGTATCCGCTACACACCTGCCCGCTGATCCCCCTCGGGTGCGGCTCTCTTCGATCCGACGGAACTCCCCAGTGATCGCAGCTCGAACAGCCGCTCCACCTCGCCGAGCGCGTCCGCGGGAAGTTCCCGATCCTCGTACCTTCCTGTCACGCCGGTCTGAATCGTCGCGGCATACGCCTGCCTCGGCGCGACGATCCCAGCGGTCCGTCCGACCGGCGGGTAGCCCGATGGTCGGGGCGCGGAGGTCGGGCGATCTCGCGCAGGGCGTGCCGGAAACCCGTCGGCTGGTTATGGTCTGACGGGCGGTCGACCCGTGGGGTCGCGGCCGAGGATTTCGGCGGTAGTGAGGGTGTGGATGAGGCAGATCTTGTTCTCGGCGTTGATCGCGCTCGCGGTGTCGATCACGTTGACGCCGTTGCTGATCCAGATATTCGCGCGCCGCGCGCTGGGGCAGGAGATCCGGGTCGAGGGCCCGCAGAGTCACCAGGGCAAACGCGGTACGCCGACGATGGGCGGTATCGCGATCGTCATCGGGATCTGGGTCGGCTATCTGGGATCGCATCTCATCGAGATGGGCGGTGAATCCACCGGACCGTCGGCATCGGGACTATTGGTGCTGAGTTTGGCCACGGCACTGGGCTTCGTCGGATTCCTCGACGATTTCATCAAATTGCGCAGACAACGCAATCTGGGATTGACGGCGACCGGCAAATACGTGGGACAGATCTCCGCCGCCGTGATCTTCGGTGTTCTCGCACTGCGCTTTCCGGACGCGACCGGGGCGACCCCGGGGAGCAGGCATCTGTCCGATGTCCGTGACATCGCCACCGTTCTACTTCCGCCGTCGCTGTTCCTGATCCTGGTCTGTTTCCTCGTGGTCGCGTGGTCCAACGCGGTCAATATCACCGACGGGCTGGACGGGCTGGCCGCGGGTTCCATGGGAATGACCCTGGGCGCGTACATGATCATCACGTTCTGGCAGTACACCAACGCGTGCTCGCGCACCCCCGATGTCGGCTGCTACACCGTGCGCGACCCGCTCGACCTCGGTGTCGTCTGCGCGGCGGGCGCGGCCGCGTGCGCGGGTTTCCTGTGGTGGAATGCCGCGCCCGCGAAAATCTTCATGGGCGACACCGGATCGCTGGCCCTGGGCGGATTGCTCGCGGGTCTGTCGATCACCACCCGCACCGAACTGCTGACCACCCTGGTCGGCGCGTTGTTCGTCGCCGAGATCATGTCGGTGATGATTCAGATCGCGATGTTCCGCACCACCGGCAATCGAGTTTTCAAGATGGCGCCGTTCCACCACCATTTCGAACTGAGCGGCTGGAAGGAATCCACGGTGATCATTCGCTTCTGGCTGCTCTCCGGAATTTCGGCGGCCCTCGGCCTCGGCCTCTTCTACAACCAGTACCTGTCCGACGTCGGCTGATATCGGAAGTCGGCGCCCGTTTCGGTCGTCCCGTTCGGGGAAGGCCGTATGGATGAAGGAAGAATTGGAGCGTGAGAGCAAATGGGAGGTCGATCGCGACTTCGCTCTCCCCGCGCTGGAGGAGCTCGTCCCGCAGGGCCGGGTCGAGAAGACGTCCGTCCAGCTGACGAGTACCTATTACGACACCGATGAGCTCGATCTGCTCGCCGACAATGTGACATTGCGGCGGCGCGAAGGCGACGACGAGTCGGGATGGCAACTCAAGATCCCGCATGCGCGCGGACGGGTCGAATTGGGCGCGGCGGTCTCGGAGGAATTGCCGAGCGAACTCGGTGATGTCGTCCGTGGCGTGAGTCTGGGGAAGCCGCTGCACGCGGTGACGACCATCTACACCCTGCGCGACCGCCACCGCGTACTCGATGCGGGCGGTGAGCTGATCGCCGAAGTCGCCGACGACACGGTGGAGGCGACACCGTCCGACGGTTCGGCGGACACCTTCGCCTGGCGCGAGGTCGAGATCGAATTGGGGCCGCGGACCGAGCGGGTTCCGGCGGCGTTGGTCGACACACTCGCGCGGGCGGGGGCCCGCGCCTCGGAGTATCCGTCGAAGCTGTCGCGGGTGCTGCCGGGTCGCCCGGGCAGGCCGACCGCCGAGTCGACGGCCGAACGCGCGATCGGCGACTATCTGACCGCCCAGATCGACATGATCATCGCGGGCGATATCGAATTGCGCCGGGGACGCGACCCGATCCACGACACCCGCGTGGCGTGTCGGCGGCTGCGCAGTACCCTGCGCGTTTTCGGCGGCCTGCTCGACGACGCCGCGATCGGCGCGATCGAGGACGAGGTGAAGTGGTACGCGGGCCTGCTCGGCGAGGTGCGCGACTGCCAGGTGCAGCGGCGTCGTCTCGGCGGCGAGGTCGCGGCACTGGAACCCGAGCTGGTGCTCGGCCCGGTGGCGGCACGGATCGAATCCGAACTGCTCGGCAGACAGGTCGTGCGGCGTGCGGAACTCGCCGAGGCCATGAACTCGCGACGCTATCTGGACCTGCTCGCCACGCTGCACGCGTGGAAGTCGACCCCGCCGTTCGCCGACCGTATCCGCGGACGCGATCTCCTGCGGCGAGCACACAGGGCGGCGCGCAAAGCCGACAAACGCCTGGCGAGCGCGATCGACGATCAGCGCGACGAGTCACTGCATCGCGCGCGCAAGGCCGCCAAACGGGCCCGCTACGCCGCCGAACTCCACGGCCCGGTCCGCCGGGCACAACGCGCGAAGGCGAATGTCGCGTACTACAAGAAGGTGCAGCGAGTGCTCGGTGATCACAACGACGGCGTGGTCTCGGCCGAATTCCTCTGGCGCACCGCGACTGTCGCGAGCACGGCACCGGACGAGAACGGTTTCACCTTCGGTCTGCTGTATGCGAACGAGAAGCACGAGGCGGACGCGGCCAAGCAGAAGATCACCGAGATCGCCGCCGAGCACGCCCGGTAGTCGCCCGGCTCCGGGCAGTGTCGTTCATCGCGCTGCTGTTTCACATCCGGTGAGCCGGGAATCGCCTACCGAACGACCGATGGGAGACGACGGTGACGGAGGACGCGACCGGACAGGCCGTGCGGGTGGTGATCGTCGGCGGTGGTTTCGCCGGTTTCACCTGCGCGCGGCGGCTGTGCAAGACATTCGCCCGCGCCGGACGGGATATCGAGATCGTGCTGGTCGACCCGCACGACTACATGCTCTACACCCCGCTGCTGCCCGATGTCGCCGGCGGTCTGATCGACCCCAGGTTCGTCACGGTGCCGCTGGCCGACGCGCTGCCGAAGGTCAGGCTGGTGGTGGCCCAGGTGGAATCGGTGGATCTGCTCGGCCGGACCATCACCGTGCGCGGCGAACATCACCCGCCGCGCGAGATCGGCTGGGACCGGCTCGTCCTCACCCCCGGTTCGGTGACCCGGCTGTTCGACGTGCCGGGGCTGCACGAACACGCCCGCGGCCTGAAAACCGTCGCCGAGGCCCTCTACCTGCGCGAGCAACTACTCCATCAACTGGAGGCGGCCGAACACGACGACGATCCGCGGGTGCGACAGGCACGCCGCACTGTCGTGGTGGTCGGCGCGTCCTACGCGGGCACCGAATTGATCGCCCAACTGCGCGCCCTCGCCGACGCCTACGCCGACCGACGCGGTCTCGAACGCGCGCAGGTGCGCTTCCTGCTGTTGGACACCGCGGAACGGGTGATGCCGGAGGTGGGCACACGGCTGGGCGACAAGGTGCTCGAAGTGCTGCGCGCCCGCGGTATCGAGATCCGGTTGCAGACCTCGCTGCGGTCGGTGGCCGCCGATCACGTGGTGCTCACCGACGGCACGAAGGTGTCGACCCACACCGTCGCCTGGGTGACCGGGGTGACCGGCGCGCCGCTGCTGAGTTCTCTCGGCCTGCCGCTGGAACGCGGGCGTCTCGTGGTGGACGCGGACCTGCGGGTTCCCGGCTTCCCCGAGGTGTTCGCCGGTGGCGATGCCGCCGCGGTGCCCGACCTGACGAAGAACGGGAAGGCGATCACGCCGCCGACCGCCCAGCACGCGATCCGTCAGGGCAAGGCCTTGGCGCGCAATGTCGCCGCCGGGCTCGGGCTCGGCACGTCGAAACCGTACAAACATCGGGACATGGGACTCGTCGTCGATCTCGGCCCCGGATTCGCGGTCGCCAATCCGCTCGGCATTCGCCTGTCCGGCCTGGCCGCCAAGGCGGTGACCAGGGCATACCACACCTACGCGGTGCCGCGCGGAGTCAATCGCTGGGCGATCACGCTGACCTACCTGACCAATACCGTGGTGCCGCGGCCGTTGACCCGCCTCGGACTCGTCAGCCCCGAGGAATCGAGTTTCGCCGCGAGCGAGGGCATCGGACACGAGGCGTCGTAACCCGCGCGCGGTGTGTCCTACCCGCGCACCCTGGCCGCTACGGCCAGCCGCAGGTTCGCCCGGCGCAGCGCCGCGTGGGCGTCCGCGTCACCGTGATCGTGCCGCAGCCGTTCGGCGGCGTCGGCTTGGGCACAGCGCGCCCGGTCGACGTCGATGCGGTCGGCGAATTCGATGCGGTCGGCGATGATCCGCAGTTCGTCGTCCCGGGCCGACAGCGTTCCGCTGTGCACGGCGGCCAGCCACGTCCTGTCCTCGGCGCGCAGGGTCAGCGCGCCGTGCTCGAGCGCGACAGCGCACGGTTCGTGACCGGGTTCGAGGAGATACTCACCGTGCACGGTCGGCGCGAGCACCGCGCTGACCCCGACCGTGAAATCGCGGTAGCCGGGCACGCTCAGCGTCACCGCCAATCGTTCGGCGGCGCGACCGCGCGCACCCCCGCCCCGGTCGGCGGCGCGCCGCCGGTCCGTCGTCGGTGCCGAATGCCGGGAAACGATGTCACGCATGGTGAGATTCCTCCTCACGACGCCTGTCGCGGTATCGACCGACCACCGCTCAGTACCGGGCCTACCCCGGACGCGGCCGATCGAAAACGCGACATCGCAAGCCCCCTCTACTTCGGCGGCGCCGGATCCTTCGGTACCGCGGCCGCGTCGATCGTGACCTGCGGGGCCGGGGCGCCGGGCGCGGGCGGCGCCTGCATCCCGTCCAGGGCCGAGGCCAGCGTGTCGTAGACGGTGGCGGCTAGTTCCTTGTCCTGCGCCATGAAACCGCCGTGCGCGTTGAAATCGAGCATCTGCAGATATTCGACCAATTGCGCGCCGGTCAGTTCGACGGTCGCCATTCCGTTCGGCTCGTCGGTCAGGCGCTGGGGATTCTCGATGGGCTTGTGTCCCGCGCCGGTGCTGGTCTGCTCCCAGAGATCGCGGGGCATGTGCAGGGTGATGACCGACAGAGCGGCGGCCTTGTCCTGACGGTCCGCCTGCCCGCCCGGCGAATCCGTCGCGCAGGCCGCGAGGATCACGATGAGCACGATCGCGGAGACGACCGTGGCGAATGATCGAAGAATCGACACACGACGCATAGCTGTTGTCCGGCCTTTGCCCTCGGCGCTCGAGCGGAGTCGCTCGATCTGTCCACTACATACCCCTTACCACGACCGATAAGCGGTAACCCGATCATGGTCCACGCGAAGGAGGCGGCTTTCACGGCACGCGAAAAGGGTGACCCGCGTGGACGCGGGTCACCCTTTTCGATAGGACCGCTGAATTCGTATGCCCTCCGGTTCATTGTCGGAGGAGCCGCATCACACCGGAACGCCGCCGTAGGTCCTGCGATGTTTGGCTTCGAGGAACGACAGCACACCGAAGGCCATCAGCCCGACGGAGACAAGGATGAGAAGCCACGGACCGAAGGGCTTGTCCGCGAAATCACGCAGGACCGCGTCGACTCCCTTGGCCTCGGCCGAATCGTAGTTCGCGCCCGCCACGATGGCGGCCAGTCCGATGCCGATTACGATCGCGCCCCGGGCGAGATAGCCGAGCCTGCCCAGCCAGATCACCGCTTCGCGCGAGCCGTGCGTCATCCAGCCCATGCGCAGATCGTCGACGAACTCGAGGCGCAGGCCGCGGATCGTCTGCCAGATTCCGAAGGCCAGCACGGCCAAGCCGATGAGCAGTACGACGACCTGCCCACCGTCCCAGCTCAGAATGCGGCCGGTCAGATCGCGGGCGGCGGCATCGGAGGGGGTGGGGTACCTGCCGTGCACCACGAAGCGCAGGGTGGCGAGAAAGGCGAGGGCGTAGATGATTCCGGAGATGACGGCGTAGAGCCGGTGCCCACCGGAATAGGTCCGCCGCGCGGTCGCCACCTGCGCGATCCGCCACACGGTCAGGGCCGCGAAGCCGAAGACGAGCACCCACAGCAGCAGGTAGCCCAGTGGTTTGCTCGCGATCGCCGCCAGCGCGCCGCCCATGTCCGGTTCGTGCTCGGCGGTGCCGATCGCCAACATGAAACCGAGAATGCCGATCACGATGTAGGCGACACCGCGTGCGAGGAATCCGAACCGCGCCGCGGTCTCGATCCCCGCCGAACCCGTGGACCGGCTCCTGCGGTAGTCGGAGGCGCGTCGGCCCCGGTACCCGCCGCCGGTGCGCCACCGGCGGCGGCCCCCGGTGGCGACCCGATCACGTCGTCGATATCTGGTATTGCGGAATATGCTCATGGCTCCTCATTTCTTCACCGCCCGTAATGCCCCCACTTCGCCGCGAATAACACGGCGGGCGATATTTCCGGACCGGGCGGTCGATCCGAGGGCTGTTCGCGGCATACGGCACGGATATCCCGGGAAATGCTCTCGCCCAAGCAATCAGCGCACCGGACCGTCGCGGACCGCGCGGTGGCGGGTATTCGCCGAGTCGTCACCTACGCGCTACGGGTGCGCGAATACGCTGTGGCACAGCACATCAGAGATCGACGGCCGCGTCGGGAAACCGGATCGTGAACGGCCCGGCGGAATTCCGGTCACACCGTCGGCGACGCGCGCGCACCGGCCCTTCCGCCGCCCGCGCGACGTCCTCCCGTTCGGCGACACCGGCCGCTGCACGCCGACGGGTGTCATGCCATCTTGACAGTCTCGATCACCGGATCACCGACCCGAAGAGTGAGCCGAGACGCTCGGCGCCCACCCACCGCACCGTCCTGACCTGCCCGAATATCGATCCGCGTGGGAGGTTCCGTTCCGCCGCCTCACCTGCTATACATTAGGGGAGGCTAACCTCCAGAGCGGAGCCTAACCTCAGGAAAATCCACGAAGTTGTGAGGGTGTCATGTACGTCTGTATCTGTAACGCGGTCTCCGAAGGAGACGTTCACGACTGCGTTGCGGCAGGTGCGTGCACCGTCCGCCAAGTGAAGAAAGCATGCGGCTGGAAACCGGGCTGTGGAAGTTGCACCACCCGACTGGCCGACGTCATCAGCCGAGCGCGGCTGACAGAGGCACTGCAGGTGTCCGAGGTGTCCGAATCCTCGGCTGCCTGACCCGACACGCCCTCTCGTCCGAGCGCGCCCGGGGTAGATCTGTGTCACCATCTCACCCATGGAAGGCGACCAGGACATCCTCACGCTGCTCAACGAGCAGCTGACGGCCGAACTCACGGCGATCAACCAGTACTTCCTGCACGCCAAGATGCAGGACAACTGGGGTTTCAAGAAACTAGCGAGCCACACGCGTCACGAATCCATCGATGAGATGAAGCACGCGGAGGTTCTCACCGACCGCATCCTTTTTCTCGAGGGCCTGCCGAACTACCAGAAACTCAACCCGTTGCGGATCGGGCAGAGCGTGCCCGAGCAGTTGCGGGCCGATCTGCAGATCGAATTGGAAGCCGTCGAACGGCTCCGCCGCGGCATCGACCTGATGCGTTCTCGCGGCGACGTCACCTCGGCCCGCATCTTCGAGCACATTCTCGAGGACGAGGAATCCCACGTCGACTATCTGGAGACCGAACTCGACCTGATCGAGAAGCTCGGCGAACCTCTCTACCTGCAGCGTTATACCGAACCCGCCCACGACTGACCCGCTCGATCAGCGCCCGGCCACACCGCCGGGCGCTCTCGCGGGTCGACCGCGAGGGTTGAACCGCCGGTCAGCGGGTAATAGACATAGTGGAGCTGCCCTACGGCGGTTCCGAGGGTGGGGCAGTCGACACCGCGCTGTCGGGGCACGGTGTCGACGCCACCCACTTCCTTCCGGCCGGACGAAACATCGGGTCGTCCGGCCGGAAGGATCTCCGCACAATCCGTGCGCGTCACGATCACACTTCTCCGGTCGAACGTGTCCTGAGCGCCGTTCGCGAGCAACTTCTCACGGCCTGCCCGCGCCGGGCGCGGGCGCGGGGAATACCGCGACCACACCGCTGGGTTCCTCGGTCTCGTCACCGCCCCAGTTCTGGCCGACGACGTACAGGTGCGGATCCTCGCTCCGATCGAGGGCACAGGCGAAAGCCCCGCGGTCGAACGCGACCCGCTGCGCGATCGCGCCGCCCTCGGCGACCCTGACGCAGTGCCTGTTGCCCACGTCGGCGTACCAGACCAGGCCCTCGGCGTCGACGCAGATTCCGTCCGGATGGTCGCCGGGAGTCTCGGCCCACACTCGCCGGTCGGTGAGACCGCCGTCCTCGGTGATCCGGTAGGCGGTGAGCCGTTCGGCGTAGGACTCGGCCACGATGAGCGTCGCGCCGTCCGCGGTGACCGCCATGCCGTTGGGGAACGCCAGGTCGTCCGCGACGCGGCGCACGCCGCCGTCCGGGCCGACCACGACGATCAACCCCGGCGCGAATTCGCCGCCGGGAAAATCGAATCCGATGCTGTTGACGTAGGTATTGCCGCGCGGGTCGACGACGATGTCGTTCCACGGCTTGTCCGAAATCGCGGACAGGTCGGCGTAGCGCCGCATCGAGCCGTCGTCGTCGCGGCGCAGCAGTCGCCGGTGCGCCGAGTCCACCACCAGCAGCGCTCCGTCGGGCCGGAAATCGATACACATCGGGAACGAGTCGACCCGCGCGATCGTCTCCTGTCCGCCGTCGGCGTCGAGCGCGATCACCCGACCCGCGCCCCAATCCGAGAACCACAGCCGTCCGTCGTGCCACCGCGGTGACTCGCCGAACACGATTCCTCGCGTCAAGATCCTTGGTTCGCTCACGCGCTGACATCCTTCCCCATCGGTTCTACTACCGACCGTTCTCGCGCCGGAAAATCATCTGTCGTCGCCCGACTCGGTCCACCGATGTCGCCCGCCGATTGCCCGCACTCGCCCCCGATGTCGCGATCACGATCGTGCACCTACGCTGAGCCGGAACCGAATCGAAAGCAGGGCCAGCGTTGACAACTGTCGAGAGCAGGACTTCATTCATCGGCCGCTTCACCGTGCAGACCTGGTTTCAGCTGGTCCTGGCCTCGATGGCGATCGTCGTGATCATCGGAGCGGCGGTGGGCGCCCAGGTGATCGCCCACACCGGCACGGTGACCGACCGGTTGCTCGACCACACCCAGCCCGCCTCGGTGGAGACCTATCGGTGGCAGAACGCGCTGATCAATCAGGAGACCGGCGTCCGTGGCTTCACGATCACCGGCGACCAGCAATTCCTCCAGCCCTATCTCGACGGCCAGCGAGAGCAGGCCCGCGCGGCCGACCGAATCCGTAGCCTGCTCGCCGACCGTCCCGCCCGGCTCGCCGAACTGGACGCCGCGGAGAAAGCCGCGAACGAGTGGCGGTCCGGCTACGCGGCCGCGGTGACCGCCGTCGCACCGGCGCCGGGCACGGCGAGTTCGTCGGCGCGCGGCAAGGAATTGTTCGACACGCTGCGGGCCGCCTTCGACAGACAGAACGACGGTATGGCCGACGCCATCGCCGACGACCGTCGCGAACTCGAGAACGCGCGGGTGCTGCGCGATACGGTGCTCACGCTGATGGTGGCGGTCTTCCTGATCACCGGGGTGGCGCTGGCGATTCTGGTGCGCAGGCTGGTCGCCCGGCCCATCTCGGCGTTGACCGAAGCCTCGCTGCGCGTCGGCAGCGGCGATTTCACCCACCACATCGGCGTCGCCGGCCCCGCCGACGTCACCACGGTCGCGGCGGCGGTGGAGAGTATGCGCACGCGCATCGTCGCGGAACTGGAGTCCTCGCGCGCCCAGGAAGCCGTCCTGTCCCGGCAGAAGGCCGATCTGGACACCCAGACCGAGGAGTTGCGCCGCTCCAACACCGAACTCGAACAGTTCGCCTACGTCGCCTCCCACGACCTCCAGGAACCGTTGCGCAAGGTCGCCTCGTTCTGTCAGCTGCTGGAGAAACGCTACGGCGACCAACTCGACGCGCGCGGCAAGCAGTACATCGACTACGCCGTCGACGGCGCCAAACGCATGCAGATCCTGATCAACGACCTGCTGACCTTCTCCCGCGTTGGCCGGCTCACCGAGCGGACCGAACGCATCGGTCTCGGCCGCACGCTCGACGCCGCGCTGACCAACATCTCGTCGGTCATCGAAGGCACGGGAAGCCGTATCGAACTACCGGCCCGGCTGCCCGAGGTCGTCGGTGATCCCACACTGCTGACGATGCTGTGGCAGAACCTGATCGCCAACGCCATCAAATTCCGCACACCCGATCTCACGCCCGCCATCCGCGTCGACTGCGAACTCGACGGTGCCACCGGCATGTGGGAGTTCTCGGTGGCCGACAACGGGATCGGCATCGCACCCGAGTTCGCCGACAAGGTGTTCGTCATCTTCCAGCGCCTGCACAACCGTGACGAATACGGCGGAACGGGCATCGGGCTGGCCGTGTGCAAGAAGATCGTGGAATATCACGGCGGCAAGATCTGGATCGACACCGACTACACCGGCGGCACCCGATTCCGGTTCACCCTGCCCGCGCCTGCCACCACCGAGGACGATTCCGCCGACGCGGTCGCGCCGGAGCGAGCGGCCGAATAGCGGTCAGCGGGTTCCGGCGAGGTCGCGCACCTCGGTGCGACCGGTCCATCCCGATCGGATACTCGTGGGCGTGGCCTCGGCCGACCTGGCCTGCCACAGTTCGATGGCACCGGGATGGAACGGATTGCCGCCCGGCAGCGGCGGCGGATTCCCGGTGTCGAAACTCGACGCCAGCTCGGCCAACCGTCCCGCGCCGGATGCGGGCCAGCCGTGCGCGAGCGCCCACGTGTAGATGGCATCGGCACTGAATCGGTGGCCCGCCCGGTGCAGGATATCGAGAATGGCCGTCGCGTCCCGGTGATCCGAGGGCGAGACGAGTGTCAGCGGCGTGGTGAGCATGCCGCTCATGGTGATCAACGCCTGGGCGACGATGGGATTCGTCGTGGGAGGTGTCGGCGGCAACACGGCGTCGGCGAGCAGTTCCGGATCGGTCAGGGCCGCCCAGGCGACCAGGTCGGCGTTGCGCGCCGGTGCGACGCACAGCGCGGTGGTGCGCGGGTCGTCGGCGAGTTCGGCGAGTTCGGCGCGGCTCGGCCAGACCGCGAGTACCGGACCGCGGTGCCATTCGGGGGCCGCCTCACCCGCCACGGCGGCGACGACGCGGCGGGTGTCGACGAATTCACGCAGGGCGGCACAGGTGTCGACGGTCGAATCGTTCGGTACCCACACCAGCACGGTGCCCCCGATACGGCGGGTCACGGCGGTCACCCAGTCGACGGCCTCGGCCAGTCCCCGGCAGGTTCCCTCGGTGGTCACGGCCGTGGGATACAACCACCTGCCCCCGGTAGCCGTCGCGAAACCCTCGTGCACCGGCGACGCAGACAACGGGAGGACTCGGGCCATGGTGGTACCTCGTTCCGCGTGGACATGCAGGCTCGGCACTGTCGTCGACGTGTCCCTATCGCGCGCTGAGGCGAACCGCATATACGAACTTCCGATCGAGTGCCACGGTAACAGCGTTACCCGCCCACCGCTAGTAACTGGCATCAAATATCGGAACCGAATACCTACCGAGTGAGATGACAAGTCGATCATGTTCTCGCTGCTTCAGGGAAATTCGACGCCCGGCGATGGCCACGAATACATACCGCGCCACCTGTTTGCTACGTGACGTACCACTTCCCACCGGTGCCGCCCGGGCGGCACCGCCGCGAACGCGGGGTCGGTCCATCGAATCTCCCGGAATTTATTTCCGATCGGGCCGGTCATCGCAGTTCACGGGTTCCCCCTTCCGTCGCGGCGCGTTCGGCGTCGGATCCGGTCGTACATCGGGGTCGATAATCTCGATGACCGGATGTCGGTCGTCGTCGACCCGGTGACCGCACCACCGAACAGGATCAACCCGCATGAGTCTCGAATTCCTCTGGTACATCCCCAATCAGGTCACGCCCGGCCACCGCGGCGAACCGGTCACCGCCGATCACAACAGCCTGGACACCCTGACCGCGCAGGCGAAAGCGCTCGAGGCGCACGGATGGAAGGGCGCGCTCGTCGGCACCGGCTGGGGGCGGCCCGACACCTTCACCGTCGCCACCGCGCTCACCGCGCGGACCGAGACGTTCGAGCCGCTGGTCGCGATCCGTCCCGGATACTGGCGTCCGGCCCATTTCGCCTCCGCCGCGGCGTCGCTGGACCATCTGTCCGGAGGACGGCTGCGCGTCAATATCGTGTCCGGCAAGGACAATCTCGGCGCGTACGGCGAAGCCGAGGAAGATCAGGCCGATCGCTACGCCAGGACCAAGGAATTCCTCCAACTCGTCCGCAAACTGTGGACCGAGGACAACGTCACCTTCCGCGGCGAGCACTACCGGGTCACCGATTCCACCGTGACCCCGAGGATCGCCAGGCGCGGCGAGCGGCGGCACCCGAAACTCTATTTCGGCGGCGCGTCCGAGGCCGCGCAGCGGGTGGCCGCGACCGAGGCCGACGTGCAACTGTTCTGGGGTGAGCCGCTCGCCGGTGTGCAGGAGCGGATCGAACACCTGCGGACGCTGAGCGCCGAACTCGGCCGCGAACACGCGCCACTCGAATTCGGTTTGCGCGTCACCACTTTCGTCCGCGACACCACCGAGCAGGCCTGGGCCGAGGCGGAGGCGAAGGTCGCGGAGATGGCGAAGAACCAGCCCGATCCCGTGCAGAATCCGCACCGCCGCACCGCTGTCGGTCAGCAACGACTGCTCGACCTGGCCGCGCGCGGCGATGTCATCGATGACAACCTCTACACCGCACCCGGTCGATACGGCGGTGGCGGCGCGGGCACCACCTGGCTCGTCGGTTCGCCCGAGGACGTCGCCAAATCGCTGCGCAGATACCGCGACCTCGGCATCACGCACTTCGTACTCTCCGACACCCCGTACCTGCGGGAAATCGAGCGTCAGGGCGATCAACTGCTTCCGCTGCTCGGAGAGTGACGGCGGACAGCACCACCACCGCCCCTCCCCCGCACAGCGAATCGCAGCACTGGCGACGGCTGGTCGTCGTCTTCGCCATCACCCAGACCGTCGGGTACGGCGCGATGATCCAGGCCTTCACGGTGTTGCTGATTCCCATGTCGGAAGCCCTCGGCGTCTCGCGGACGGCGGTCACCGGCGCGGCGACGATCTCGACGCTGGTCGGCGCGCTCGCCGCGGTTCCGGTCGGCGCGCTGCTGGACCGATACGGCGGCCGGGTGCTCATGAGCACCGGTTCGGCGATCGGTGTCCTCGCCGTGGCGCTGTGGTCGCAGGCCGACAACCTGGCCCACCTCTATCTCGCGTTCACCCTCGTCGGGCTCGCCCTGGCGATGTCGACCTACGAGGCGGCGTTCGCGGTACTGGTCGTCGCGACCGACGCGAAACACCGCGACGGCGCGATCGTCGCGGTGACGATGATCTGCGGCCTGGCCACCAGCTTCTACTACTTCCTTGCGGGCTGGCTCGACGGCCATCTCGGCTGGCGCAACACCTTGCTCACCCTCGCCGCCGGTCTCGCGCTCATCGCCGTGCCCGCGCACCTGTGGGCGGTGCCGAGCACCGCGGCCCACACCGGCCGGGTCACCCGACGCAGCGGCGTCCCCGTCGGCAGCGCGCTGCGCGATCGCGACTTCTGGCTCCTGGTCATCGCTTTCGTGGCGCAGAGCGGGTCGACATCGGCCTTCCTGCTGATGATGGTGACCTACTTCCGCGATGTCGGCCATTCGGCGACGACCGCCGCCGCGCTGCCGATCACGGTCGGTGTCGCCCAGATCTTCTCCCGGCTCGCGCTGGCTCCGCTGGCCCGCCGCTACGGGATGACGCGGGTGACGGCGGTGTCGTTCGCCGTCCAAGGGCTCGGACTGGTGCTGTTACCGCTGATGGACACCTCGTTGGCGCTGACCATGGCCTGCGTCGTCGCGTTCGGACTCGGCTACGGGATCAGTGTCGTCGCGCGGCCGTCGATCGTCGCCGACACCTTCGGCGTCGCCCGTTTCGCGAGCATCCTGGCGGTGATGACGGTGCCGATCGCGCTGTCACGCGCCGGGGCACCGCTGGCCGCGGCCTGGCTGAGCGACTGGCGGTTCCTGCTGCTGGTCGGCGCGGCGGCGCTGCTCGCGGCCGCGGCGTTGGTGCCGCTGTCCCTACCGGGCCGAACCGGTAGGGACAGCGCGGACCCCTCAGGCGGGCAGGCTGTCGGCGGCGCGCTCGCGATGCGGGAAGGGCAGACCGAACCGCTCCCGTAATGTCGGCGCGGCGTACTCCTTCTGGAACAGGCCGCGCTCCTGCAGGATCGGCACCACCAGTTCGGTGAAATTCGGCAGGTCGACGGCGGTTTCGGCGGGCATGACGGTAAAACCGTCGGCCGTGCCCGCCTCGAACCACTCCGCCAGATCGTCGGCGACCTGTTCGGCCGAGCCGACCACCAACCGGTGCCCGGATCCGCCCGCACCCCGCTGGACGAGCTCGCGCGGGGTGCGCGGCCCCTCCGCGATGAGCGCGCGGGTGGAGATACCGAATCCGGTGGAAAACGCTCCGGCGGGAAGGGTTTCGGGCAGATCGTCGGCCCCGATCGGGTCATCGGGGCCGAAACTGTCCTGCGGCAGACCGAGATTGGTCAGCAGCGCGGCGGTGAGCCGCTCGATGGGAAGCCGGTCGTAGAGTTCCTGTTCGCGGCGGCGGGCCTGTTCCTCGGTCGCCTCGACGAGCACCACGACACCGAGGGAGATCTTCACGTCGTCGGGATGACGTCCGGCCGCCGCGGCGCGCCGGCGGATATCGTTGCGGAACGCGACCGCCTTGGCCCGGGTCTGCGCGACGGTGAACACGACGTCGGCGAAATCGCCCGCGAGTGTGAGTCCACCCTCGGACCCGCCCGCCTGCACGACCACCGGCCTGCCCTGCGGGCCGGGCGCGACGGGCAGCGGACCCGCGACGGAGAAGAATTCGCCCTCGTGGTCGATCGGGTGGATCTTGCCGAGGTCGGCGTAGTGACCCGACTCCTTGTCGGCGACGAGCCACTCCGATTCCCAGCTGTCCCACAGCCGGGTGACGACATCGAGGAATTCCCAGGCCCGGCGATAGCGAGTCTCTTTGTCCGGATGTTCCCTGAGACCGAAATTGGCTGCCGCGGCGGGGGTTCCGGTCGTGACGATATTGACCGCCGCCCGGCCCTTGGTGACGTGATCGAGCGCCTGGAAGCGCCGCGCGAGGTTGTAGGGCGAGTTGTAGGTGGTGGACGAGGTGATCACGACGCCGAGATTCTCGGTCACCGCCGCCAGGTTGCCGAGCAGCACCAGCGGGTCGATGCCGGTGCCGGGCGCTTCCTCGATCTCGCCGCGCAGCGCGGGACCGTCGCCGAGGAAGACCGCGTCGATCTTCGCGGCTTCGGCGATCCTCGCCAGGCGCTGGAAATAGTCGATGTCGAGATAGGCGAGCGGATCGGCGTGATCGCGCCGCCACGCGTGCCGGAAATGCCCCGGCGTCATCAGCGACAGGTTGAGGTGGAATCCGGACATCGTCGACCTCTCGTACGTGAGCTACGGCAGGCGGGGTGATACGGGGACGCCGCGAGAACGGTTACCTGCCGGGGGCTCTCGCGGCGTCGTGTCGTCGGGCTCGGGACGGGTCAGAGGTTCAGGCCGGTCCCGTGCACGCCGTGTTCCTCGATGAGGGCCAATTCGTCGTCGGTGAAATCGGGGAATTCCACGGCGGCGATATTGTGGTCGAGTTGCGCGGTCGAACTCGCGCCGATCAGCGCCGAGGTGACTTCCGGCCTGCGAAGCACCCATTGCAGCGCCAGCTGGGCGAGCGACTGCCCGCGCGCCTCGGCGATCTTGTTGAGTTCGGAGGTGCGCTGCCGGTAGGTCTCGTCGATCACATCGGGCGACAGGAAACTGCTGTTCTGCGCCCGCGCGCCCGCCGGAATCGTCTCCAGGTACTTGTCGGTGAGCAGACCCTGCGCCAGCGGCGAGTAGACGATGACGCCGAATCCGTCCTGGGCGGCGGTGTCGAGCAGTCCGTCGCGTTCGGGTCGCCGGTCGTAGATCGAATAGCGGGCCTGGTGGATGAGCAGCGGAACGCCTGCCTGCCGCAGCAGTTCGGCGGCCTCGTGGGTGCGGTCGGCCTGATAGTTGGAGATGCCGATGTAGAGCGCCTTGCCCTGTTCCACGGCGCTGACCAGCGCGCCGACCGATTCCTCCAGCGGCGTGGTGAGGTCGGGGCTGTGGTGGTAGAAGATGTCGACGTAGTCGGTGCCCAGATCCCGCAGGCTGTGGTCGAGCGAGGTGAGGATCGATTTGCGCGAGCCGCCGCGCAGGTACGGGCTCAGGCCGATGGGGTTGCCCGCCTTGGTCGACAGGATCAACTCGTCACGGTAGGCCGCCAGATCCTTGGACAGGACGGCGCCGAAATTCTTCTGGGCGGCGCGATGCGGCGGACCGTAACGGTCGGCGTTGTCGAAATGGGTGATGCCGAGATCGAAGGCGTGCAGGATGATCTCGCGCTGCGTGGCGAACGGGTAGTCGGTGCCGAACTTCTGCCACAACCCGAAGGAGAAGGCCGGGAGATCCAGGCCGGATCTGCCGGTGCGGCGGTAGGGGACCTTCTCGTAGCGGTCCGCCGCGGCGGCGTAGGTCAGGTCGTAGGGGCTCGAGCTCATCGGTATGTCGTCTTCCGTTCGGTGTGTTGTGGGGTGGGAAACTCAGAAGAGGCCGGTGGTCGGCGGTTCTTCGCCGGTCAGGTGATAGGCCCCGGCGACCGCGTCCTTCCACTGTCTCGGATTGTGATTGGCCGCGGTGCGGGAATTGCGCCAGTGCCGGTCGAAACCGAGCGCGCGATCGGTGATCGAACCGCCGCCGACGTCGAAGAGCAGTTCGGCCGCGTTCAGCGCGGATTCGATGGCGATCGTTCCCGCCTGGGCGACGTGTACCGCGGCGGCCGCGCCCGCCTCGCGCGCGGCGTCACCGGTCAGACCCCGGATATCTTCGAGCGCCTCGGCCGCGAGCAGGACGACGGCCCGCGCCGCCTGCGCACGCGCGGCGATCCGGCCGATCGTCTCCCTGACATAGGGATCCCGCGCGCTCGTCGACGCGGAACTGTGCTTGATCGGCCGCGCCTTCTCCCGCACGTACCCGACCGCGTCGTCGAGGGCGCGCGCGGCGATCCCCGCCTGTACCGCCGCGAGATAGAGCTGGGCGAACGAACCCGCCCACGGATTGTCCGGCTGACTGTCGCCGAGCACGGTCACCTCGTCGTCGGACACCCGCACCTCGGTGAAGCGGGTGGTGCCGCTGGCGGTGAGCCGCTGGCCGACGGCGTCGAAATCGTCGAGCCGTTCCACCCCGGCTCGATCGAGCGGCACGAGGAAGCGGACCAGGGTGCCGTCCTCGGCCCGCGCCTGGGTGGAGAACCAGGACGCGTAGAGACCGCCGGTGGAGTAGTACTTCTCGCCGGTGACCACCCAGCCCGCGCCCTCGCGGCGGGCGGTCGCGTTGGTCTGCCCGCTCGCGCCGCCGGTGCGCTCGTTCGCGGTGCCCGCGAACAGATCCCGGTCGCGCAGCCGGGCCAGGATCAGCTCGCGGTGCGGCAGGTCGGGGCGGCTCGCGACCTGGTTCGCGATCAGGAACGTGCTGCGCAGGGCCTGCGCGACACTGGAATCCGCGCGCGCGATGTCGATGATCACCTCGGTGACCTCGCGCAGCGATCCGCCCGCGCCGCCGTCGTCCTCGGCGATGCCGACGAGCCCGATTCCGGCGGCGGCGAGGTCGGCGACATCGGCGAAGGCGTAGTCGCGGGTCTGCTCCCGCAGTGCCGCGCTCTCGCCGAGACGGCGCAGGACCGGACCGATCGCGGCACGCACGCCGTCGACGGTGAGCACCGAATCCGTAGTCGCCGTCGTTGTTTCGGGTTCGGCGTGCAGGGCGGTCATCGCGCGGTCTCCGTCCGCTCGGCGGTGTCGTCGACCGACGGCCGGTTACGGTAGTAGCCCGGCACCGGTGCGACATCGTTGACCAGGAAATTCCCGATCACCCTCGGCTTGTAGACCACCGGATTGTGCGAGGCGAGGGTTCTGGCGTTGCGCCAGTGCCGGTCCAGGTGGACGCTATTGCGCGCCGCCGACGAGCCGACCGCGTCGAAAGCCCTCGTCGCCGCGTCGAGTACCGCTTCGATGACGGCGACCTGCGCCGCCGAGGTGTCGAGGTAGGCCCGGGTGAAATCGGCTTCGGCGCCGCCGGCGTGCGCGTCCTCCAGGCGTTGCGCGGCCAGCCGCAGCAGTGTCTCCGCGGTGAGCCTGCGGGTCTCGAGCAGACCGATCACGCCCAGAACCTCGGGATCCTCGGTCGCCGTCTGCGTGAGGGCGTGCAGGCTCGTCCTGGTGCGCGCGCGAACGAGATCGACCGTCTCGGCGACGATACTGCGTGCGATCCCCGTCAGGTTCGCCAGATGCACGATCTGCACGAACGAGTCGAGCCCGCGCAGCGATTCCTTGAAGGCGCCGATATCACCGCGCGGCTCGACCGGCACATCGTCGAACAGTGTTGTGCCGCTGCCGGTCTGACGCTGCCCGATCCCGTCCCAGTCGTCGACGTGGGTGACGCCCGCGTGCCGGGCCGCGACGACGACGAAACCGCGTGTGCCCTTGTCGTCGGCCACCGCCGCGCGGATGTAGTCGGCGAATCTGGCTCCGGTCGAATAGAACTTGGTACCGGAGACGAAACGGTCACCGTTCTCGTCGGTGCGCACCCGCGTCGTCGTCGCACCCCATTCCCGCGCCGCCGCGCCCGCGGCGACGGCCTCGGCGACCACGGCCGACGGCTCGGACTGGGCGTTGCCGAACACCGCGCCCGCGCCGACGCGACGCAGCCAGTACTGCCTGACATCCTCGTCGATCTCCTCGCGCAGGATCTCGACGGTGGTGAAATGGCCGCGCCAGATCTGCGGGATATTCGAATCCGCCTGTCCCGCTTCGGCGAGCAGGTCGAACAGCGTCGGCAGATCGACGTCGAACCCACCGAATTCGACGGGAACCCGCAGCCGCCCGAATCCGGCGTCGGCCAGGGCCCGCACCAGTTCGTCGGGATGTTCGAAGGCCAGGTCGCGCGCACCGACACCGTGGGCGAGTTCGGCCAGCGCCGAGCGGATCCGCACCAGCGCGCGGTCCAGTGAATCCGGTTGTGCCGTATCGGGATCCCTCGGACGAGACGGAGCGGTCATGACAAACCTCCTACGGTGAGTTCGCGGCCCGCGATCGCGTCGATCAGTCGCACCGTGTACTCGTTGGCTGGATCGGAGAAGACCTGTTCCACCGCGCCCTGTTCGACGATGCGCCCGTGCCGCATCACCGCCACCCGATCCGAGATGGCGCGGACGACGGCGAGGTCGTGCGAGATGAACAGGTAGGTCAGGCCGCGTTCCTCCTGGAGGGTGCGCAGCAGATCCAGGATCTGCGCCGCGACCGAGACGTCCAGTGCCGAGATCGGCTCGTCCAGGACGACGACCTTCGGTTCCAGCACTAGTGCCCGCGCTATCGCGACCCGCTGCCGTTGCCCGCCGGACAGTTCGCCGGGGTGGCGATTCACGAAATCGGCAGGCAGCGCGGCGGCCTCCAGCGCGGCGACGACCCGGTCCAGGTCGGGACGCCGACCACGCGGGCGACGGGTGGACCGGAACGAGCGCAACGGCTCCTCGACGACGTCGTACACGTCGAATCTCGGGTCGAACGAGGAGAACGGATTCTGGTAGACGATCTGCACGTCACGGCGCAGCGGCCGGAACCCACGTCGGCCGATCCGGGTGATGTCGTTGCCCAGCAACGAGACTCGGCCCGAGGTCGCCTCGGTGAGCCCCGTCAGCACGCGGGCGGTGGTCGATTTTCCGCTGCCCGACTCGCCGACGAGGGAGAACGTCTCGCCTCGGCGCACCTCGAAGGAGACGCCGTCGACCGCGGCGACGTCGCCGTACTCCTTACGCAGTTCGGAGACGTCGATGACGGTCGCGCGGTCCTCCCCCACCGTCGCCCGGGTCCGCGTCCCGACGCGCCGCGCGGGCACGCTGTCGAGCAGTCGGCGGGTGTAGTCGTGGCCCGGACGCGCGACGACCCGCGCGGTGGGTCCCGCTTCGACGAGCCGGCCGTCGCGCATCACGCCGATGATGTCGGACCGGTCGGCGGCCACACCGAGGTCGTGGGTCACCAGCACCAGAGCGGTGCCGGTGCGCACGCGGATGTCGTCGATCAGGTCGAGCACCTGCTTCTGCACGGTCGCGTCGAGGGCGGAGGTCGGCTCGTCGGCGATGATCAGATCCGGCTCGGCCGCTACCGCCGTCGCGATCAGCACCCGCTGGCGCATGCCGCCGGAGAGTTCGTGCGGGTACTGCCGGAAGCGGCGTTCCACATCGTCGAAGCCGACCAGTTCGAACAGTTCGTGCACGCGCGCCCTTCGCGCCTCGGCGCCCAGGTCGGTATGCAGCAACAACACGTCTTCGACCTGGTCACCGACGCGGCGCACCGGGTCGAGCGAGACGGTCGGATCCTGCGGAATGAGACTCACCGCGCGGCCGCGGATCTCGCGCCAGCCCTTCGCCGACAGCTCGGTGAGAACCTGGTCGCGGAAGATGATGCGGCCGCCGATCACCTCACCGTTGCCGGGGAGCAATCCGAGCACGGCGTGCGCGGTGGTGGTCTTGCCGGAGCCGGACTCCCCCACCAGTGCCAACACCTGTCCCGGCCCCACCTCGAAGGACACATCGTGGACGACCGGTTCGACACGCCGCTTCACGCGGTAGCCGACGGTGAGGTCGCGCACCGCGAGAACCGGCGCGGTCACGGCCAGTTCGGTCACGGCGGATTCGGCGACACGGTGTTCGGGGACGACACTCACGACGACGTCCTCCTGGTGATGTGGTGGGAGATGTGGTTGGTCGCGAGGACGACGACCACGACGGTGAGGCCCGGCCACAGCGTCAACCAGCCGCGCGTGGCGATGTAGTTGCGTCCGTCGGAGACCAGCCGGCCCCATTCCGGATCGGGTGGCTGCGCGCCGAGCCCGAGGAAACTCAGCGAGGCGATCCAGACGATCGCGATCCCGAACTGCACGGTGATCAGCGAGACGGTCGGGGCGATCGAATTCGGGATCACGTGGCGGCGCAGAATGTCGAAAGTCGAAGCGCCGCTGGTGATCGCGGCCTCGACGTAATTGCTGGTGCGTGCCTTCATCACCTCCGAGCGGATCAACCGCGCGAAGGTGGCCGACACGGTCAGCCCGACCGCGACACCGGCCTGGAAGACCCCGAAGCCGAGCAGGACGACGATGGTGATCGCGAGCAGGAAACCCGGAATCGACAGCACCACGTCGATGATCCGCATCAGGACGCTGTCGGTAAATCCGGCGAACCATCCAGCGAGCACACCGAGCAGAGTGCCGACCGCGACACCGACCGCGACGGCCACCGCCGATCCGGTCAGCGACGCGCGCGCCCCGTAGACGACCCGCGTGTAGAGGTCGCGGCCGAGTTGGTCGGTGCCGAACCAGTGCTGTCCCGACGGGGGTTTCAGTTTGCTCGCCGGATCCACCGCCAACGGGTCGTAGGCGACGAACAGTCCGGGCACCAGCGCCCACAGCAACACCACGGCCACGACCGCGATCGCCAGCAGCAGACTCCAGTGCCCGCCCAACCAGCGCACGGCCGTGATCACGCGCTCGCGCGAACGCTTCTCGCTCGTGAGCGGCGTCGGCGCACCGGCCTTCCCGGTCTCGACGACGGCGGTCACGGCATCGCCATTTCCGGCGGAAGACGGTGCGGCGTCGGCGCCACGACCCGGGCGACGGGTTTGCGCCCGAGGGTGCGGCGGGCCCGCGTCACCCGCTGCGTCCTGCCGTCGACGAGCACGCGCGGGTCGACGAACGGATAGATCAGGTCCACCGCGAGGTTCACCAGGACGTAGGCCGCCGTCGACAGCAGCACCACGCCCTGCACGACCGGCAGGTCCTGGGTGTCGACGGCCCCGACGGTGAGCTGCCCGATGCCGTCCCTGGCGTACACCGATTCCGTCACGACCGACCCCGCGATCAACTCGCCGAGCGCCAGACCCAGCAGGGTCAACACCGGCAGCGACGAATTGCGCAGCACGTCCTTGCGGAAGATGTACCCCTCACCCGCTCCTTTCGCGTGCAGCACGTGGACGAACGGCGCGCGGCGGGTGGCGTGGATCGAGTGCGCGAAAACCTGGGAGATCGGGGCGGCGATCAATAGTCCCAGCGTCGCGGCGGGGGCGAGCAGCGCCAGGAAACTGCCGTCGTCGACCGAGGGGATCAGGTGGAACCGGAAGGACAGGAACTGTAGCGCCAGGATGCCGACGACGAAGGTCGGCACCGAGGCGAACAGCGCGGGCGCGGTGCCGAACAGGCCGCGCAACCACGCCCACGGCGCGTAGTTGCTCGCCAGCGCGACGACCACCGCGAAGAGCAGGCCGAAGACCAGACCGAGCGCGGTCAACCGCAGGGTGCTCGGCAGCACCTCGGCGAGCAATTGCGTGACGGGTTTGCCGTTGACGAGCGAATAGCCGAATTCCCCGGTCAGCACCCCGCGTATCCCGAGCAGATACTGCTCGAAGATCGGCCGGTCGAGGCCGTAGAACTCCAGCATGATCCGTCCGGCCTCCGGCGAGATCTGCGCGTCCGGATTCTGGATCCGGTTGTTGACCGAATCCCCGGGCAGCGCGCTGAGCAGGACGAAGGACAGGGTGTAGGCGGCCCACAGCACCAGCACCGCCTGCCCCAGCCGTCTGACGACATAGCCGCGCATTTCCTCACCTTCCGTCACTGTTGTTCGACTGCCGCGCTTCGCCGCTGCGGTCCGCCGCTACTCCGAGATCCAGGTGTCGTAGAGCCAGGTCCGCGCGGTGGACTCGGTTCCGAATCCGTGCACGTTCGGCGCGAGGCCGAACACCTGGGTCTCGTCGTAGAGCGGAATCACATAGCCCTCCGCGAACAGGTGATCCTCGATCGCCTGCACGGCCTTCGCCCGGGCCGCCGGATCGAAGGAGAACGCCTGCGCGCGCACCAGTTCGTTCAATTTCTCGTCGGGGGTGGTGGCGTGCAGTTCGTTCGTACCCGCGCTGTCGAACGCGGTCCGCAGCACATCGGGTTCGGCCCGCGAGGTCTGGCCCTGCACCAGCGCCCATTCGTCCGGGCGCGCGGTCTGGGTCGCCTCGTATTCGGTCAGCGACGTGCTGTGGATATTCAGCTCGACGCCCGCTTTCTTCCACTGCGATTGCAGCAGTTCCAGAACCGGTTGGGAGACCTGGTAATACGGCGCGACCCAGATCTCGAGCCGCAGACGCTTGCCGTCCTTGACCCGGATGCCGTCGGCGCCCTTCTTCCAGCCCGCCTGTTCGAGCAGTGACTCGGCCCTGCCCTGGTCGTAGCCCAGGTACTTGGTCGCGTCACCGCGACTCGGCGTGCCCTGCACCAGAATGCTGGTCGGGATCGGATAACTCGGCGAGAGCACCGTTCGGTTGATCTCCTCGCGATTCGTGGCCGCCTGCAACGCGAGGCGCACATTCTTGTCGAGAATCGGCGCCGTGGAATCCAGCTGCACCGAGAGCTTGTTGGTCTGCCCCTGGACCGGGAAGGCGAGGATCTGACCGCCCGCGCCCGTCACCGACTCCTCGTCGTAGGGCGCGATATTGCGCGCGATATGGGCCTGGCCCGATTGCAGCGCGCCCACCCGCGTGCCCGCCTCGGGAACGGTCTTGAAGACGACGCGCTCGAGGTACGCCCTGCCCTGATGCGCCGAACCCTCCGGCGCCCAGTTGTAATCCTCGCGCCGTTTCAGGGTGATTCCCGTTGTGCCGTCCACGGATTCGACGACGAAGGGACCGGAGCCGATCCAGTTGGTGGCGAGCCCCTGGCCGTTGAGATCCTTCTCCAGGAACGGTTTCGCCAGAATGGATCCCGCGCGGTAGAACGAGGCGACCTGGAGGAATCCCGCGTTCGGCTTGGTGAAGGAGATCTCCACCGTCAGCGGATCGATGACCTGGGCGCCCTGGTAATCGGAGAAGAAACGATCCGGCGGGATGCCGAGTCTCTGGTCGCCGAAGCCGTGCTGATCGTAGTTCGCCTTGACGATCGCGGCGTCGACCGGATCACCGTTGCTGAAGGTCACACCCTCGCGCAGCCGGAACCGGTACCTCAGCTTGTCGTCGCTGATCTCCCACGATGTCGCCAGCCACGGCTTGATCTCACCGGTTTTCGCGTCCTGCCAGGTCAGCCGCTCCGCCAGATTGTTGGTGACCTGACTGTTGGACCAGATCGAATTCGTGGGGAGCCACGCCGTGTACTGCACCGGATCATAGAACTGCAAGGTCGAGCCGAAGACGGGTTCGCCCGCGGAATCGCCCGACGAGGACGACGAGCCACCGCAGGCGGCCAGGGCCGTCGCGAGAGCGGTGGCCACCGCGGTCGTGGCCAGGAGTTTGCGGAATCGAATGTTCCTCATTGCGGTGGTGGGTCTTTCATCCGGATCGGACGCCGAACGGGTGGTCGCGCGTTGTCCACCGAGTGGACCACCGACCGCCACCGCAGTGCGATGGGTCAGCTCACGATGATTGAAACCCGGCGACCGACGCCGAGCCGACCGCCACCGATCGCTATCGGTCGCGCTGTTCCGATTCCGCTCGCGAGGCCCACAGGATGTGCTCGCGCGTCGCCCAGGATTTCGACACCGTACCGACGAGCATGCCGCGCATGGCTTCCCGATCGCGCAACGCGTACCCGAGATGGCCCGCGACCAGCAGGCCGAACGCGAGCGCGAACCAGTCGTGGACGAAGGTCGCGCCGGTGCGCCAGGTGAGCCGCGTCCAGTCGGGGAAGAACATGATCACCCCGGTCCCGAGCAGCACCGAGATCGATCCGGCGCTCAGCGCGGCATTGAGTTTCTGGCCCGCGTTGAACTTCCCGACATCGACGCCGGAGCGGCGGCGGGCTCTGGAGCGCAACCACCGGTAGTCGGCCGAGGTGAAGCGGTTCAAGCGTCGCAGATCGGCGCGGTAGGCCGCGGACACCAGGCCCGCGACCAAGGGGATCGGCAACGCGAATCCGCTCCAGACATGGACGGTTTCGACGATGTGCCGATTGCCGACCAGCACCGCGAGCGGGCCGTTGTAGAGGATGGCGGCGGTCACGACGCAAACGAGGACCAGCAGTCCGGTCAGCCAGTGCACCGCGCGTTCGACCCGTCCGAACCGGTGCAGGCGGACCGCGCCGGAATCAGCCGGTCGGGTCATCGTCACGACCGTTGGACCTGCCGACCCACCCGTCGACGGCGTACCCGTTCTGCTCCCAGTAGCCGGGGATCACCTTCGCGGTCACCTCGATGCCGGACAGCCATTTCAGACTCTTGTACCCGTACATGGGCGCGACGTAGAGCCGGACCGGCCCGCCGTGGTCGTGGGTGACCGGTCCGTCGATCATCTCCAGCGCGACCAGCACATCGTCGCGGCGGGCCTGTTCGAGGGTCAGGCTCTCGGTGTACTCACCGTCGAACGAGGTGAATCGCACCGCCCGCGCCTCGTCGCGCACCCCGGCCGCGTCCAGGAGATCGGCCAGAAGCACTCCGCTCCACCGCACTTCGGGCACGCGCCAGCCGGTGACGCATTGGAAATCCCGCACCAGCGTCGTCTGCGGCATGGCCCGCAATTCCTCGAGCGTGTACCCGCGCGTCGCCCCGACCAGACCGGTGACATCGAGTCGATAGTTCCCGGCGTCGCGATGCGGGACACTGTCGGTGACCGAGTAGAACCGGAACGAGTCGCCGACCGGAATCAACCCGACCAATCCGGTCGGATCGCGGTTGCCGATCGGTCCGAGTACCGCCGACAAACCCTTCTGCACGGTGGCGCCGCCGAGCACACCGGCCACCCCCGCCGCGAATAATCCGAGGATCACCCGGCGGCCCACCGGCGCGCCGGAGATATCCGGATCGGAGTCCTGCGCGGCGGCCATATTCCCAGTATCCCGGTTCCGGCACGGTCATGACCGCGGGTCGTCACCGATGACGGAACCTCCGGGCGAATTGTCCGTATTTGCCACAGACGGGGTGCATAGGGCATCTTGAGAGGTAGGTGTGCCGGGAAGTCTGGTCGGCAACTCGATCCGAACCGACGGATCGGGTTCGATCAGTCATGGAGGCACCGCGTGATCACCCCGGCCCCATTCCGTTTCCCCACCCCGCTCGCGCATGTCACAATGGGCCTCGGATGGGATCCCGTCCGTCGCAGAGGCCTGTTCGGCAGGAGCCGCAAGGACATCGACCTCAACGCCGCGGCACTGATGTTCGCGGGATCACGCCTCCTCGATGTCGCCTACCACGAGAAGCTGACCTCGAACGACGGCGCGGCACGGCATCTCGGTGACAGTGTCACCGGCGACGGTGACGGCGACAACGAGGTGATCGTCCTCGACCTGACCGCGATGGACCCGCTCGTCACCACGATCGTCTTCGTCGTCAGCTGCTACTCCGGCCACACCTTGGATCAGGTCGAGAACGGCTTCTGCCGAATCACCGACAGCGTCACCGCCACCCAACTGATTCGATGCGATCTCGCGGACACCGGACCGCATACCGGCATCGTGATCGCCACATTGCGGTACCGCGAGGGCGATTGGGACCTCACCCCGATCATCGAGCCGATCTCGGCTCGACACCTGATCGACGCCATCCCCCACCTCGGAGGCTATTTGGTCGAATCACACTGATTCACAGCACCTTCGGGAATTTACAGCCCGAAGACCTACTTCGACTCGATGCGCCCCAGGGGCGAACTACCCTCCAGCAGAGCAGAACACACCTGCTTCCAGTCGACGTCGTCGATCCCGAGGGCTCGACGCAGGTAGGCCAGGGTGACCCGTTGGATCAGTTCGACCCGTTCCGGACTCTCGTCCGTCGTCTCGGCGGCTTCGTAGCCGGGGATTCCGCCGAGGGAGTGTTCGGCGCCGAATACGGTGAGCAGGCTCTTGCTGCCGGGACTGGCGTGATAGGCGTCGGTGAGCCAGTCCGGTCCGCGCACCGTCAGCGGGGAGTCGTCGTGATCGCCCGCGACCACGAGCGCCGGGGTGGCCATCGCCGCGAAATTCGGGTGCATGAACGGGAAATGCTCGGCGGCGAACGGACTCAGGTCCGCACCTCCATGTCCGGCGGTGGCCAGGAGGACGCCCGCCGCGACGCGAGGATCGGACAGGTCGACGCCGTCCCCGCCGTCGGGATCGCGGACGCGCGCTCCCAGGAGATTGCCTGCCGTCTGGCCGCCGAAGGAGTGGCCCGCCACCGCGATCCGGTCGCGATCGACCCGACCGGCGAGGCCGGGGACCGAGGTCTCCAACTGTTCGAGCCGGTCGAGCACACGGGTCATATCCGCCACCCGCGACCGCCAGATCAGCGGCGTGCGGGGATCGTCGGGAGCGAGCCGCAGGGTCCGGGAGTCGAGGTGGGTCGGTTGGATCACCACGAAACCGTGCGCGGCCCAGAAGTCGGCGAGGGGGCCGTAGCCGTCCGACGACGAGCCGAAGCCGTGCGAGAAGACCAGCACGGGCAGAGCGTGCCCCGTCACCGGCGCGGATACTCGTACCCGCAGGCCATCACCCCGTTCGGGCGCTGGCAGGACGATCGGCTTCACCGAGACGATCGGTGCGGGCGATTCGATACCCGCGTTCATCGTTGTGTTCGACTGGTTCACGCAGAATTCCTTCCGAGATCCGTCCCGCTCGACGGGCACACAACGGCAGGGCCGTCGGCGCGATCTGACAGAATGGGAAACGGGACGCTGTCACGTTTGACTATACGGGACGCTGTCCCGTTTATCGACCGCGCCGCGAAAGAGAGGACCAGGTGAACGACGAACGCTCCACCGACGGCGCGCCCCGCCCCAGAAGGGCCGATGCCCGGCGCAACGAGAAAGCCCTGCTCGATGCGGCAGCGGCGGTATTCGTCACCTCGGGCGTCGAGGCGCCGATTCGGGATATCGCTGCCGGGGCGGGCGTCGGCACGGCCACGATCTACCGCCACTTCCCCACGCGCGCGGATCTCATCATCGCCGTCTACCGACACCAGGTGGACGCCCTCGCCGTGGACGGCCCCGAACTCCTGACGACCAGCGCGACACCGTACGCCGCCCTGCGATCCTGGATCGACCGCTTCGTCGATTTCGTCATCACCAAGCAGGGCCTCGCCGCCGTCCTCCAATCCGATGACCCCTGTTTCGACCCGCTGCACGCGTACTTCCTCGATCGACTGGTCCCCGTCTGCACCGAAATACTCGACGCCGCAGCCGCTTCCGGTGAGATCCGCCCCGATCTCGACGCCTACGAACTCATGCGCGGAGTCGGGAGCCTGTGCGCGGGCGCGAGTGCGAATCTGCGCTACGACGCACGGCGGCTGATCGGATTCCTGATCACGGGACTTCGCCGGACCGAATGAGCCGCGGGGCGCTCCACAGGCGCAAGTCGCATTCGCCACTCAGCCGCGATCCGCCAGCAATTGCCAGGCCACTATGTAACTAGCAGTTCTCTATGAATCTGCACCAAAGATCAACACCGACCCCGACTCTCGACCGACCATGCCTCACCTGTCTACGACAACCGAATAGGCCGATGAACGCGCAATACCACCTGTCGCATGTAGCTGCGCGACCGCCCGAAGTCCCATCCTCCATGGTTATGAAAATTCGTCAGAACACTTCTAAGTTAGTGTATATTCTCGATTACCTACCAGCGTGAGCACTTCTCGCTCCCGCATCGGGTGATGCTCGACTCAATGAGGAGTGGCGACGATGCACGGACTCACCGAACGTCTCGAATCGAGACTCGACTACGAACCGAAACAAGACCGGTCCCCGTCGACCACCCGAATCGGGCGCTGAGATCATGTCTTCCGCAGCGTCTTTCGCATCCGAGCCGCCCACACCGGAGGACACGCCGATCTACGAACTGATCGGCGGTCGACGAGCCATCGAAGTCGTCGTCGAGGACTTCTACGCGCGCGTCCTCGACGACGCCGCGCTGTCGGAGTTCTTCGCGGGCGTGAACATGTCACGCATGCGGGGACGTCAGGTCGAATTCTTCGCCGCCGCCCTCGGCGGTCCCGACCCGTACATCGGCCCCTCGATGAAACAGGTGCACCGAGGCCGCGGCATCACCCGACACCATTTCGACCTGGTGGCCCACCACCTGGCCGCCGCACTGTCGGCGGCGGGAGTACCCGCCGAGACGACCGGCCTGATCATCGCCGCCATCACACCGCTGGCCGACGACATCGCCACCGGCCCCGCACCGGATGATCCCGGCGACACCACGGGCATTCGACAGCTCCGGTAGCGGCGCGGATCTCACCTTCTCGGCCGCAACGCACGGGCGGCCGATCACCACGTCGCAGCGGTGCAGAACATCGTCCGCGCCGAGGGCCCGCCGGTAGGCTCGGGTCGGTGACGGCACAGCGGGATCGGACCATCGGCGAGAAGACTGCCGCGGACGACAGCATCCGGTCCGCGACGGTCGCCGCCGGTCCGGACGGTGACACCGAGGACACCGTGACGGAATTCCTCACCGCCGCGGGACAGGCCTGGGCCGACCTCGTCACCCTCGACCCGAGATCGCGCCGCATCGTCGACGCCGCGAGGGACTGTTTCGCCCAGGTCGGTTTCGAGGAGACCACCATGGTGGGCATCGCCGAACTCGCCGGCGTCGGCGTGGCCACGGTGTATCGCCGATTCGGGACCAAGTCGGCACTCGTGCGCTACGCGCTGATGGCCGAATCGCAGCGGGTCGGGCTGATCATGGCGGAGGCGGTGCGTCGGTCGGCGGGACCGGTGAGCGCGCTGGCGGAGATGTTCGCCGCGTTCGTCAGCGAGGCGAACGCACCCCGGCTGCTCACCCGCAGCCTCCGGGTGAGCTCGGCGGCCGGTGAGCTCGCCGACTTCCTGACCGGCGACGACTTCATCGAGCAGGGCCGCACTCTGGTGGCCCGATACCTGTTGCACTGGCAACGTCGCGGCGAACTCGGCGATTTCGACAACGAGGTGGTCGCCGAACTCTTCGTACGGCTGACCATGACCTTCATCTCCAACCCGCGCGGCGTGCTGCCGCTCGGCGACTCCGCGGCAGCCAAACAGTTCGCCCGCCGCTATCTGGCCCCGCTGCTGTTCCCGCATCCGGGCGGGCGCTGAGCCCTACACCTGTTTGGGCCGTACCTTGTACGCGGCCGATTTCAGTTCCCGCTTCTTCATACGCTGGATACTGCGGTGATGTCCGCGCGCGTGGTAGGCGATGGGGAAATACGTGAGGCGCTCGGGTAGCACCCGATAGGCGAAAACGAATTCCGGCGTATATCTTTTCGAGTGTCCGCTGTTCCCCCGGGCTCCAGTCGACGCCGATCATGGCGCGCAGGCGCGGATCGAGCAGGCCGACGACGGACAGATAGTTGAACCGCAGCAGCGGTCGAGCCAGCGCGCGGGCGATCGCCCCGGCGGGCGCAGGCAGCGCGCGCAGTTGTTCGGTATCGCCACGACGCAGCATCGCGAAATCGGCCCGCACCCGGTCGTCGGCACCCAAGACCTCGGTGACGATGCGCTCGTAGTAGATGTCGAATTCCGCCCGTGTGCGCGGATAGCCCTTCATCGGCACCCGCAGGATCTTGGCGATGCGAATGTTGTCGGCCAGCAAATCGTCCAGTTCCGCCTCGGTGAACTCACGCCCGATCAGCAGCGGACCCGCCTTCGCGGTGGTGACGTAGGCGGTGGCGATCACCCACTGGTAGGCACCGGGATCGAGGGCGCTGATGTGTTTGCCCGCACCGTCGCGCATGGTCAGCGGTTCGTGCAGGGACCGGAGCCTGGTGCCCTCCTGTACCGCCTCGACCCCGCCGTAGGTCCAGCGCAGCACGGAGTCGACGGACCGGATGGCACGCCCGCCGGGATCGGTGCGCGCTACCGAATACCGGTCGGTGACCTCGCGGATGACCGGGTGCAGGCCCTGCATCGCGAACGCCGCGCCCTCCAGCACGAGATAGGTCCAGTGTCCGACCATCTCCGCGGTCAGCGAGTCCGGCGATACCAGTTCGATCGGCTCCTGGTCATCGGACACCCAGACACGCGGAGCGGGCGGGCGGGCACGGCCGCCGTCGCGCGGGACGGCGCGGGGGCCGCGCGGTAGGGATTCGTCGGTGGCGCTGGTCATCTCGGCTTCTCCTGGGTATCGGCGTCAGTGGTATCTCGGACATGGGACCGGTCGACACCACCGACGCGGCCGACCGCGCTCCGAGCGCGCTCGTCGAACCGAACGTCCTTGCGCCGGAGGGAATATGCTTCTCGGCGCGACCACGGCGACCAGGGCCTGCGACCCGCGCGCACCGGACACGTCCACTCCTCGAACGAGATCCGCATTCGGTTCCGTGCCGTGTTCGGGCACGGTTCGCACACGGACTGATAGTCAACTAGCCTCAAGACTATCAATCAGGGCGTAGTACAGCGATGAAATCGGCGAGAATGATCGACCGTATCCATACAAGATCTCATGACCGAAGCTCGGCCTCATCGATGCGGCAGTGCATCGGCCCATGCTTGTTACGAGGTGTGCGGCACCGGCGAGGTATCGATCGCGCGCAGCTGTTCGGGTTCGACGGCGCGCAGCACCGCGAGCGACGCCGTCACGGCGAGGTCGCACGCAGCGTCGATATCGGCGCCCGCGACGATGACGGCGCGGTAGGCGATATCGAGGCTGATCCCGAGGAGCATGGTGGCCAGGGTGTCGGCGCCGCCGTGGATGGGGGTCCCGCGTTCGGCGTAGTTCGCTCGCAACCGCTCGGCGATACGCGGTTCCAGGGCGGCCGAGAGCCGCCGCCCCGGATGACTGTCGTCGTATCGGTTGTCGAGCAGCACCCGGAAACCCTCGGGGTGTCGGCGGGCGTAGTCGAAGAGCGATTCGACCGAGTACCTGGCGCGCTGCCCGTACTGCATCGTCTCGCCGTTGTCGTAGATCTCGAACATCCAGGCGGTCAACGCCTCCAGCTCGCGTTCGATCACCGCGTCGACGAGTGCGTCGCGAGAACCGAAATGGGCGTAGAGGGTCACCCGGGAGGTGTCGGCGCGCTGCGCGATGGTGTCCATGGTGGTCCGGTCGACGCCGACTTCGGCGATCACCGCGCAGGCCGCGTCGAGCAGTTCGTTGTCGGTGGGGCGATTGCGGGTACTGCGACGCGCTGTCTTCCCGCGGTCCGGCTTTCCGGTCACGCTCCCCCTCCCTCGTGTCCGCACGCCCTCGCCTGCGGTCTTCCGATCGAACGCGGCCACCGTGGTGGCCCGCGTCAGGTCATGGCGGGACCACCCGCGGATTCTCCGACATTACCGAAGTACGCCGCCTCGACCATATCCCGGCGATCGCGCAGCTCGGTCGCCGCGCCCGACAGCGCGGCTCTGCCGTGGTGGAGCACCACGGCAGAGTCCGCGATCGACAACGCCAGCTCGATATGTTGTTCGACCAGAACCACGGCCATGTGCTGGTCGTCGGCGATCACCCGCAGTCGCGGCAGCAGATCCTCGACCGCGATCGGTGACAGCCCGAGGCTGAGTTCGTCGATGAGCAGGATTTTCGGCGCGCACAACAGCGCTTTGGCCAGCGCGAGCATCTGTTGTTCGCCACCGGACAGGGTGCCGCACCGCCGCGAGCGCATGGACCCGAGTTTGGGGAAATAGTCCAGGACGTCGGCGATCGACGGACCGTGTTTGCGTCGGGCCAGGCGCAGATTGTCGTCGACCGAAAGCCGGTGGAACACCCCGCGGCTGTCGGGTACCAGGACGACGCCGCGGCGCGCGTTTCGCTCGACCCGTCGATCCAGCGGTTCGCCGAGCGCGGTGATCGTGCCCGAGAGCACCGGCAGCGCCCCGACCGAGGCGAGCAGGGTCGTGGTCTTACCCGCGCCGTTCGGCCCCAACAGCGCGAGAATCTCACCCGGTCGCACCTGGGCGTCCAGTTCGCGCACGGCGGGCACACCGCCGTACCCGACGGTGAGCCCGTCGATGCGCAGCGCCGGATTCGTCTCGGCCACGGGCACTTCGGCGATCGCCGAGCCGGTCATTCGGTGTCTCCTACCGGTCGGGCGGCACTCGCGGGCGCCGCCGTTTCGCTCTCGCCCGGCCGTGCGGTGCCCAGATAGGCCGCGATCACACGGGGGTCTTCTCGGATCAGGGCGGGCGCTCCGGCGGCGATGACCACGCCGAAGTCCAGCACATACAGTCGTGTACAGATGTCGAGGACCAGCGACATGTCGTGGTCGATGAGCAGCACACCGACGCCCGCCTCCGCGACCCGGCGCAAATGCCGTCCGAACTCCAGACTTTCGTGCGTGTCCAACCCGGCGGCCGGTTCGTCGAGCAGCACCACCCTGGTGCCGCCGACCAGAGCGCGCGCCACGCCGACCAGTTTCTGCTGGCCGAGCGTCAACTCACCGGGACGCCGGGCGGCCACGCCGGGCACGCCCACCAATTCCAGTGCCGCGTCGACGGTTTCACCCGGCAGCGCCGAACTTCCGAAGATATCGGAGAACAGCGTGCGCAGACCGGTCGGCGCGACGGCGACGGCGAGGTTCTGCGCGACCGTCAGATCCCCGAACAACTCCCCCGCCTGCCACGTCCTGGCCAGTCCGGCGCGACGTCGGCGGTGCGGTCCGAGTTTGTCGAGCGCTGCGCCTTCGAGGCTGACATGTCCGGTGTACTCGGTGAATCCGGTGACGGCGTCGACGAATGTCGTCTTGCCTGCACCGTTGGGTCCGATCAAGCCGACGATCTCACCGGGGTCGACGGCGATGTCGATATCGGTGTTCGCCACGACGCCGCCGTAGCGCACCGACAACCCGGACGTACGCAGCAGGGGTGTCACGTCATCCGACATGGGCCACTGCCTCCTTTCCTACGACGGGTTCGGTGACCGGTTCGCGGGTTCGTCGACGTGAAAGAGTCTCCGTGAGCGACTCTTTGGCCGCGGCGAGCGCGCCCGCGATGCCGACGGGATTGAGCACCGCCATCAGCAGCAGCACCCCCGCGGCGATGAGGTCGTAGTACTCGCCGAGTTCGAGAGTCTGATTGAGGAATACGTAGCCGACGCCGAGCGGGCCGACCGTTCCCGCGAGGAACGCGCCCGAGACCGAGGTGATGCCGCCGACGTAGGTCATCGCCAGTACGGTCAATCCGATCATCACGGTGAACGATCCCGCCGAGAGCTGTCCTCGGCTGTAGCCGATCAGGCAGCCGCCGATACCGGCGAGGAAGGCCGAGACCGCGAAGCCGAGCAATTTCGTCGCCGCGACGTCGATGCCGACCGAGGCGGCGGCGCGCTCGTTGGACCGCACGGCCAGCAGCGCACGGCCCGTCGCGCCGCCCATGATCCGCATCACCGCCAGGGTGCAGATCGCGACGACCACCAGCACCATCAGCGCGAAACGCAGGGTGACCAGATCGGTGCCCTCGCGGACGCCCAGGTCGAGGCCGAACAGGGTCGGATCGGCGATGAGATTGCCCTGCGAGGGGGTCAGCGACGGATTGTTGAACACGAAACTCTGGATCGCCAGCGCGGCGGCCAGGGTCACCACCGCCAGTTGCGCGCCGCGAATGCGCAGCGCGGGCACCCCGACCAGGACACCGAGCGCGGTGGCGGTCGCGGCCGCGGCGATCATGCCGAGCGGAAACGGCACGTGCCAGCCGTCGGACAACTTCGACAACGCGAATCCCGCGGTGCCCGCGAAAGCCATACTGGCCAAGGAGATCTGACCGAGATACCCGGTCAGCAGCACCAGCGACAGCGCGATCAGCGACAGGATGATCGAGGTGACGACGCCGTAGCGCCACGTGCCCGTCGTCGAAACGATCGCGAGGACGGCGACCGTCAGGACCCCGGCCGTCGGCACGATCCTGATCCGCGGGATCCGCACCGCGGGCATCTTCACCGCCCCGAGCGAGCCGCGCGCGGGTATCCGGCCACCGAGCAGGAACAGCGCGATCACGACGATCACGAAGGGCACCGCGTCACCGAACCCGGCCTGCGCCCAGTTCGGCAACCAGTCCTTGGTATCTATCCACAGCACGACCGCCTGGAAGGACCCCAGTCCCAACCCGGCCGCGCACGCGACCGCGAACGACGACAGCCGTCCGACCAGCGCCGCCGCCAATGCCGGGATCACGTAGAAGGTGTAGCTCGTCTCGTTCAAGCCGATGGTGTACGCGGCGAGCACTCCGATGAGCCCGCAGGCGGCGCCGGTCAGCGTCCACACGATCGCGGCGAGCCGGTCGGGTGAGTATCCGGTCAGCCGGGCCGCGAGTTCGTCCTCCGAGCCCGCCCGGGTCGCGATACCGGCGGTGGTCAGCGTGAAATACGCGCGCAGGCCGACCGCGACGGCGATCGCGATCGCGGCGAGGACGAGATCGGACACATTGATCAGCGCACCGGCCACCGTGACGGTGTTCTCCGGCAGAATCGGTGACGCGAAGAGGTTTTCGGTGTCGAACCGCAACCCGACCAGCGCCTGGATGAACAGCATCAACCCGACCGAGGCGACCACCTGCGCCAATACCGGCGCGTGACGCAGCGGGCGGAACACCACCAGGTGCGCCAGCAGCGCCCAGACCGCCGCCGAGGCGATTCCCAACGCGACGGCCGCCGCCATCGGCGTCGGATGCTCCTCGCTACCGAGTTCGAGACTGCCGATCGGCAGGACGAAGGTCCCGTCGGTCCGCAGTGCCGCGACGACATACACCGCCCACAGCGCGAACGCGCCCTGCGCGAAATTGATTATTCCCGTCGCGGCGTGCACTCCTACCAGCGACGAGGCCAGGACGGCGTATACCGCGCCGACCGAGAGGCCGAGGAAGACGAACTGCAAGAACTGGCCCATGTGCCCTTATTTCTGTCAATGGCCGAGGCCGTGAGGGGTGGGCCGCCGACCTGTCGACGGCCCACCCCTCACGGTCATCCCCTGTCGGTTACGCCGCGCCCGGAATCAATTTCAGGACTTCGGGACTCGGGGTGATGTACCCGCCGGAAACCGGTGCCTGCTTCTTGTCCCCGGTGACCTCGAACAGCAGCATGTCCGTGGTGCAGTTCGGCGTGGTCGCCTTGCCGCAGGTCAGTTTCGGGCCGAGGAAACTCTGGTAGTCGGTCAGGCCCTTGAGCGCGGTCAGGATCGACGGCCCGGTGAACTCCGCGGGCGCCGCCGAGGCCAGCCCCTGGGCGAAGTCGACCAGCAGGGAGAAGGTCCCGTAGGCGTAGAAACCGGCTGTGCCACCGGCGTTCTCGATGAATTTCTCGGCGATCTTCAGATTGGATTTCGCGGGCTCGGGAGCCGCGTCGACGGCGGGCGGCAGCCATACCGGTGAATACGCCTGCGCGCCGACCGCCTGCGCGCCCAGGATGTCGACGAATTCCGTGCAGGCCGCCAGGAATACGGTGCCCGTGTACTTCACGGACTTCAGCGCCTGTGCCAGCTTGTTACAGGTGTTGTCGTTGGGTGCGGTCATCAGACCACCCGCGGCGGGTGACCCGTCCGCGATCGTCGACGCGAGCGCGGTGAAGTTCGGACCGGTCGGCGGGTAGTAGGCGCTCTTGACCTCGATGCCCAACTGCTTGCCCAGCGGCGTGAGCAGGTTGTCGAAGACCTGATGCGCCTGGGGCAGATCGGAATTGACCAGGGTCAAGGAGTTCTTCCCGGCCTGTTTGAGCGATTGCAGGAATCCGACCAGGAAGGCGGCGGGCGGCGGGCCGAAGAACACCCGGTTCTCCGGCACCGCGCCGGTCGCGGTATTGAACGGAATCTGGCCGACCAGCGGGATTCCCGCCGAGGTCAGAATCGGCATGGCCGCCGACGATTCAGCGTTGTAGCCGTCGAGCGCGGCCACCACACCGGCCTGCACGAACTGGTTGGCGCACGAGATCGTCGACTCCGGGGAGGTGTTGTCGATACCGCAGTCGACCACCTCGATCGGATGGCCGCCGATGCCGCCGATCTGCTTGTTGATGTATTCGATCGCCGCGTTCTTGCCCGTCGTGACACCCGCCTGGGTCGCCGGGCCTTTCGACGGATTGAACAGGCCGACCTTGATCGGCGTGCCCGTGGCCTCGACGCCCGGGGCGATAGCGGTGCCACCGCCGCCCGAGTCGGAACTGCTGTCGTCGCCGCACGAAACGACGGAGAACACGCACGCGGCGGCCAACGCCGCCGCCGCGATTCGACCGGATCTACTACCCATGCTGAATGCCCTTCCAGGCCGGGTCGTGCCGGGCGTTCCGCGCCGGGCACCCCGTCGAGCTACATGTTTCGACGCCGGATCGCACATTCGGCGATATCCGGCGACCCGATCCTGATTGTGATCTGGGCCACTAGAAGCTAACTCAGCCTTACACGAGTGTCAAGCTGAATCCCGACAGCAATTTCCCGGAGAAATACGAGGTGAGATGCCTTGTATCCCAGGCGATGAGTCGCGCCCGCGCGCTTCCAGCCGGGCCCGGGTCTAGCGCGCGGCCCTGGCCGCGAGCACAGCCGCCACCAACACCGTGACACCTTCCGCGATCGCGGTACCGCCGAGTGCGTGCGCGGCCGAGACCGTCGTCGCTCCGGCCGGACCGAGGAATACCGTCCCGAAACAGGCGATGCCGACGACGATGCCCAACTGCACATTCGTGACCAGGATGCCGCTGGCGTCGGCGGCCAGATCCCTCGGAATCCGGGCGAGCGTGCGCGTCATCAACGGGCTGAAGGCGAGGCCGTTGCCCAGCCCCATGAAACCGGACAGGATCAGCGCCGCGACCCCGAACTCCGCGCCCTCACGCAACAGCATCCCCATCGCGACCATCGACACGGCGGCCACGACCAATCCGGCGGGAATCATCCTCGCGTGCGACCGGGCCGGAAGGCGCTCCCAATACAGGCTGCCCAGCGCGAAGGTCAGGCCCATCGGTATGAAGAGCAGGCCCGCGTGCATGGCGCTGTAGCCGAGCGTGCTCTGCAAGTGGATGGCGATCACGAACATCCAGCCGCCGAACGTCGCCATGACAACGAAAAGTGTTGCCGCCGTGAGCAACAGCCGAGGAGCCCGCAGTGCGCGGTGCGCGAAGAGCGGTTCCCCGCCACGCGCCGCGACCACCCGCTCGATCAGCAGGAACGCCCCGACCGCGATCACACTGGCCCCCAGACTTATCCAGGTCCACAGCGGCCAATCCTGTTCGTGTCCCAGCACCAGCGGCAATACCAACAGCAACACCGCGACCGTGAGCATTCCCAAGCCGGGAAGATCCACCGCGCGGTGGTACCGCGCGGAATCGGCGGGCAGCACCTTCGGCGCGGCGACGAGCAGCGCCAGGCCGATCGGCACATTCACCAGAAAGACACCGCGCCAACCAGTCTCGAACAGATCGGCGTACACGATCAGCCCGCCGAGTACCTGCCCGATCACCACACCGCCGGAAATGATCGCGGAGTACAGGCTCAGCGCCTTCGCACGGGCGTTACCGGTGAAATCGCGCTGGATGAGCGTCATCACCTGCGGCACCATGGCCGCGGCCCCGATCCCCTGCGCGAATCGGAACACGATCAACGCGGTCTCGTCCCACGCCAGCCCGCAGGCCAGCGATGCCGCCGTGAACACGGCGAGCCCGGCGATGAAGACGCGCCGCTGACTGAACCGATCCCCCAGCCGCGCACCCGTCACCAGCAGTACGGCATAGGCGATCACGTATCCGGCCACGATCAGCTGTAGTGACGATCCACTGGTGCGCAGATCGCCGCGAATCGAGGGAATGGCGACATTGACGATGGAGGAGTCGAGCACCGCCATGAACTGTCCGGTGAGTATCACCGCGAGCAGGGCGACGGTGCGGCGCGCGCCGTACCCGGTAGGCGTGGCGGCGGCATTCGACACGGCCGGAGCCGGTTCGGGCGGCAAGGTCTGAGTCATGACCACGAGCATGCGTCGTCACCGGCACCGGTAACAGGAGCCCGGTGACACCGGTACCACCGGCACCCGGATACGCGCGGCAGATCCCACACCGGTAGTACGAGCACCCGGAAACGGGTACCGGTGCCACCTGGATAACCCCCGGCGCTTCGGCGACGATCGAAGGATGACGGATACGGTGGACGCGGGCACCCTGCGTAAGGCCCGGCGTAGCGAACTCGGCGCATTTCTCAAGTCGCGCCGCGCGCGCATCACGCCCGGCGACGTGGGGCTCCCGCCCGGCCCACGCCGTCGCACCCCCGGCCTGCGGCGCGAGGAAGTCGCGCAATTGTCCGGAGTCGGCGTCACCTGGTACACCTGGCTCGAACAGGGCCGCAACATCAATGTCAGTGTGCAGGTGTTGAACGCGGTGGCGCGAACACTGTCGCTCGATCCCGCGGAGAAGGCGCACCTGTACCGCTTGGCGGATGTGCCGACGGTACCGACGGCGCACGCGGACGCGACATTGCCCGAGGAATTGCAGGTGATCCTGGACCATCTACAGCCGCTGCCCGCCGTCGTGTTGAGCACGCGCTACGACGTGCTCGCGCACAACATCTCCTACGAGGCGCTGTGCCCGGGATTTCTGCTCGGTGAGCGCAACGTCGCCCGGCGAATCTTCCTGACCCCCGAATGCTGCAACGCCCATCGCCACAATTGGGATGATCTGCGGCGCATGGTCGGATATCTGCGCGGCGCGTACGCGAAGAATCTCGGCGATCCCGACTGGGAGCGGTTCATCTCCGAGTTATGTTCGGAGAGTGAGAGTTTCGCGGCGATCTGGGCGCGCAACGATGTGGCGAGCCCGGCGAGCCGCACCAAACAGATCCGCAATCTCGCGGTCGGTGAGCTGGAGATGTTCCTGACCAGCATGTCGTTGCCGTCGGTTCCGCACGCGTGGATGCAGGTGTACACACCGACCGACGACGCGGCCTGGGGGAAGTTACGTGAACTGCTGGCGATGAGCGAACAGGAACGCCACCGGCCGTGGAACGAGCACCGGGAGCGGTTCCACGCGGCCGCGGCGGGATAGGTCGCGCGGGCGAGCGGTCGACGCCATTCGGCGGTCGCGGGGGCCGTACGCCGCCGCGACCGCCGGATTCACCCGGGATCCGACCGAAAGACGCGGGGCGTCAGACGCTTTCGCGGATCGCGTCGACCCGCGGGTAGGTCGGATACTCGATGCCCGAGATGTATTGCACCGTGCGCACCACCTGGCACGAGTAACCGAATTCGTTGTCGTACCAGACATACAGAATCGCGGTGTCGCCCTCGACGATCGCGGCGTTGGCGTCGATGATCGATGCCGCGCGCGACCCGATGAAATCGGAGGACACCGCGTCGGTGGCGGCGGTGTAGTCGAGGTTGCGGCTCAACGGTCCGGTGAGCGAGACCTGCCGCAGGTACTCGAGCACCTCGCTCTTGTTCGTCTCCCGCTCGAGTTGCAGGTTCAGGATCGCGACGGAGACGTCGGGGGTGGGAACCCGGATCGAGTTCCCGGTGATCTTGGCCTTGAAATCGGGCATCGCCTTCGCGACCGCGGACGCGGCGCCGGTTTCGGTGAGCACGAGATTGAACGGCGCGGAACGGCCGCGACGGTCCGCGCTGTGATAGTTGTCCAGCAGGTTCTGATCGTTGGTGAACGAGTGCACCGTCTCCACGTGGCCGCGGACGATGCCGTACTCGTCGTCCATGGCCTTGAGCGGCGGAACGATCGCGTTGGTCGTGCAGGACGCGCACGAGAAGATCCGCTGCGACAGGTCCAGGCTGCGGTGATTGACGCCGTGCACGATATTCGGGACGTCACCCTTGCCCGGGGCGGTGAGAACGACCTTCGCGATACCGGGGCGCAGATGCTGCGACAGTCCCTCCCGGTCGCGCCACTTGCCGGTGTTGTCGATCAGGATCGCGTCGTCGATCCCGTACTCGGTGTAGTCGATCGTCGTCGGATCGTCGCTGTAGATGAACTTGATCACGTTCCCGTTGGCGATGATCGTGTCGTTGTCGGTGTCGACCTTGATCGTGCCGTTGAACTGGCCGTGCACCGAATCCCGTCGCAGCAGCGACGCCCGCTTGGCCAGATCGCCGTCGCCGCCCCGGCGCACCACCACCGCGCGCACGTTCAACCCGTTGCCCGATCCGACCTTCTCGATCAGGAGGCGGGCGACCAGGCGGCCGATGCGGCCGAAGCCGTAGAGGACGACATCCTTCGGGCCGGGAGGCTGCGCCTTGTTGCCGTTGGTGACGTCGACGAGGACCGAGGCGGTGAAATCGCGGATCGACAGTCCGCGGTCGTCGGCACGGTAGGTCGTGACCAGGTGACCGAGGTCGATCTTGCACGGCCCGAGGTCCAATTCGGCGAGCACCCGCAGGAAGGGCAGGGTCTCGTCCACCGACAGTTCCTCGCCCTCGATCTGCCTGGCGAAGCGGTGCGTGCGCAGAATGCTGATCACCGACTTGTTCACCAGCGATCGGCTGTGCAGCAGGACCGTCACGCCCTTCTCTCGATACAACGTGCCGATGATCGGACTCATCGCCTCGGCAGCGGCTTCCTGTGCGTTCCAGCGGTCAAGTTGTTCGGTAGTCAACGCAAGTCCTCGGGTTCGCTCGATATGTTCGCCGACTCGACTCTAATCAGCGCCGCGATATCACCGAGGCCGGATACCCACCGGTGAGGAGCCGGTCGGCTCGAGGTCCCGACTCGACCCACCACGGTTTCTCGGTGTCGATGTGGACCGCTGGGCCGTCGCGCGTTACGTTCGCCACAGCCCCGCCCTCGGCGTCGAACCGGATGATCGCCACGCAACCGATGCCGGGAGCGTCGTGGACGACGGCTCCGACAACGTCGTCGAGGTCTACATGGGCTACCTCCGCCGCGAGATCGATGCCCCGTTCGGACTCACCAAAATCGAAAACCATTCGCGGTGTCGACTGTCGCATGCTCGACGAACTACTCCCAAACCCACTGCGACGGAGGAACATCCGTTCTCGGTGACTGCTCTACAGCGCGAATAGCCCTGAACCCCAATAGTCGTCGGGTCCGAGCCCGGGTGGTACCGCGAAGACGGCGGAACCGACGTGTTTGATGTATTCGTTGAGCGCGTCGTTGCGGGCCAGGTTCTCCTGCATCGGCACGAACTGGGCGAGTGGGTCACGGCAGTAGGCGATGAAGAACAGGCCCGCGTCCAGATGCCCGAAACCGTCGGACCCGTCGGTGAAATTGTAACCGCGGCGCAAGATCTGGATCCCGCCGAGTTCGTCACGGGACGCGAGGCGGACGTGAGCGTCGGTATCGATCAGCGGGCCGGACGGTCCCGCGGACTGGAGATCCAACTCCTCGAATTCGTCCCGGCCGCCCAATGGCGCGCCGGTACCCTTGGCGCGCCCGATGACCCGTTCCTGCTCGTGCAGACTGGTCCGATCCCACGGTTCGATCAGCATACGTATCCGGCGGGTGACCAGATATGAGCCGCCCGCCATCCACGCCTTGTCGTCACCGCCGTCGACCCAGACGAATCTCGAGACCGCGTCATTGTCCTCGGCCTTGATGTTGCGGGTTCCGTCCTTGAATCCCAACAGGTTTCGCGGGGTCACCTGACTGGTCGAGGTCGAGGAGGTACGACCGAAACCGAGTTGGGACCACCGCACCGACACCACACCGAATCCGGCGCGCGCCAGATTGCGAATCGCGTGCACCGCGACCTGCGGATCGTCGGCGCAGGCCTGGATGGCGATATCGCCGCCCGACCGCGCCGGATCCAATGCGTCCGCGGTGAATTTCGGCAGGTCGGCCAACACCGTCGGCTTGTGCTTCGACAGACCGAATCGATCGCCGCCGGATGCCGACGTGAACAGCGAAGGACCGAAACCGATGGTCAGCGTCAACCGCGCGGGTGCGAGGTCCAAGGCTTCACCGGTGTCGGTGGGCGGCATGTACTCCCCCGCACCGGTCGCCCCGTCGTGCACCGCCTCCCGACCCGATGTCATGCGTTCGGCCATCGCGGTCCAGGTCCGCAACAGAGCGAGAAGTTCCTCACGGGATTCGGTGTGCACGTCGAACGCGGCGAAATGCAGACGATCCTGAGCCGGGGTGACGATGCCCGCCTGATGGTCGGCGCGGAACGGCACGACCGTCGACACCGAGGAGTCCGAACTCGACGCCCGCCCCGCCAGCACTCCGGCCCCGGCGGCGAGGACACCGACACCGGCGGTGCCGAACAGGCTGCGGCGGGTTACCCCGCCGCGACCCGAGTCATCTTGCGCGCATTCAGGATCCCGCGACAACGCCTTGCACCTGACTGACGACCGCCGACAGTGCGTCGATACGCCGCGCCAGCTCGACTCGCTGCGGCTCGGTCACCTTGTCGTAGCTCATCTGCCCGTCACCGACGCGATACTTGGCCAGCTCACCGTCGAGTTCGGCGAAGCGGCGATCGATCTGGGTGCCGAGATCCTTGTTGCGTTCGTCGAGTATCGGGCGAACGCTGGCGATGGCGGCTTGCGAGCCGTCGACATTGGCCTGGAAATCCCACAGATCGGTATGGGAGAAGGTGTCCTCCTCACCGGTGATCTTGGTGCGCGCGATCTCGTCGAGCAGCGTCTGCGCGCCACCCGCGACCTGGATCGGGTCGACGGAGAAATTCGCCGCACCCACCCCCGTCGCGAGTTCGGCGATATCGGCGAGCAGTTGATCGGCGACCTTCGTGGTGTCGGGCTGCAAGCCTTGTGCCCACAGATCCTTTTCCAGCCGATGGAATCCGGTCCACGTGTCTCCCGGGGCCAGATCGGCCTCACGCAGGTCCAGGCGCGGATCCAGATCGTTCGGGAAACTCTCCGCCACCGGTTCGATGCGTTCGTAATAGGTACGCGTCAACGGGAACTGCTTCTTCGCCGACTCGATATCACCGGACTTGATCGCGTCGACGAACACCTTCGCCGTCTCCTGCAACGCCGTCACCTGCGAGACCAGGTAGCGCTTGTACCCGTCCGATGCCTCGGCGAGTTTTCCGGTGTCGTCGCGGGTCTGCGCCTGCCCGGTCACGACGAAGTCGGTACGGATACCGTCACCGACCATGCCCGGCTTGCACGCGGTCTGATAGGTACCCGGGTCGGGCACCGAGACGATCAGCTGACGGGTCAGTCCGGGGCCGATGTTCTCGACTTCACCGACGACCCGATCGCCCGCGCCGTAGACGTAGAACTCGGTGACTTTGGTGCCGTTGTTGGTGATCCGGAAGGTCGTGTTACCGGTCGTCGCCGATCTCGTCGACACCTCGCACGAACTGTCGTTCGTGGTGACGGTGATATCGCCGGCACTGCTCTCGGACTTGCTCGTACACGAGACAAGCACCATCGGCAGCGCGACGGCGGCGGTGACCCACTTCGTAGTAGATCGCATGGGTGGAACCTTTCACGAGTGCGGCACGGCCGCGGAGGGAGCGGGGGGTGGTCCATCGGAGCCTGGCGGGCCCGCGCCCGCGGTCGGGCGCAGGAACAACATCAGTACGACCACCACGTATCCCAGCCAGGCGAGCACCTGTAGCAGTGTCGGGTCGGCGCGGAAGTTGAAAATTCCCTGCGCGACCGTGCCGTACCAGCTCGACATGGTGAACCACGACGAAATGTCGAAGGCGTTGGCTGTCAACCCCGGCAACCAATCGGCCGTCTGCAACGCGCGGATCCCGTATGCCAGGATCCCCGCGGCGACAACGATCAGGAAGATCCCCGTGTACTTGAAGAACACCGCGAAATTGATGCGAATCGCACCGAAGTAAAGCAGCACCGTCAGCAGTGCCGCCACCACGATCCCCAGCAGCAGGCCGATCAGCGGCCACCTGCTTCCCTCGGCATTCTCCGCGTAGCCGACCATCAGCAACGCCGTCTCCACCCCCTCGCGCCCCACCGCGAGAAATGCCAACGCCGACACCGCGAGCGGGCCGCCCGCGACGGCCTTCGCCATCCCAGCCTTCAGATCCGTCGAGATCGAACGCGAGGCGGTACGCATCCACAGCACCATCCAGGTGACGATCACCACCGCGGCCAACGACGCGATCCCCGAGATCAGCTCGGCCGCGACCCCGGTGACCGTCGAGGTGCCGAACCGCACCCCGGCGAATATCGCCGCGACCATCGCGATCGCCGCTCCCACCCCGGCGGCGACCCACTTCAGCGCCCCGCGATCACCGGATTTGACCAGGAAGGCGACCAGGATCATGACAACGATCCCGGTTTCGAGGCCCTCACGCGCACCGATCAGCCCGCTGCCGAACAACTGCGCGGCAACCGATGGCGCATCGGAGGCGAGTGCCCGTACGACCACGTCGACTCCTCGTCACAAACTAAACCAAGCCTTACCTATTTCGGAAGGAAGTTCAGTGTCGCACACGGATGGCGCGGCGCGCTCCCTCGACCTGAGTAGACGCTGAGAGAGCTCCTTCCATCAGGCACGATATTGCCGATCTCCGGCCGGCCACCGTCGAGAGCCGGGGGTCGTCGACGCCGCCCGCGACGGCGGACCGGAGGACTACTTCTCCGGGTAGTCCCACGAGTTCACACCAGCAGGGCCTTCGTCTCGGGAGCGGCGGGGTCGGCGAGCACGTCGGCGGTATGGCCGCGCTCGACGACCCTTCCGCCCGCGAGCACCACGATTCCCGGGCAGTACCCGGCCACGACGGTCATGTCGTGGCTGACGACGAGAATGCCGATACCCCTCTCGATCCGGGTGCGTTCGACCAGTTCCATGATCGAACGCGCGGTGGCCGTGTCGAGGGCCGAGGTGATCTCGTCACAGACGAGGATCTCCGGTTCGGCGGCCAGGGCGCGGGCGATGGCGACACGCTGCCGCTGACCACCGGAGAGCTCGTCGGGATACCGGTGCAGCAGATCCGCGTCGAGTTCGACGCTGTCCAGCAGGTCCGCGGCACGATCGGCGATCTCGGACCGGACTGACATCCCGGTCAGGCGCAGCGGCCGCGACAACGATTGCAGCACCGTGTGTTTCGGGTTCAGCGTGGACAGCGGATTCTGCGGGATCAGCTGTATCCGTCTGCGTTCGCGGCGAGACCGGCGCGCACGCCCGACACCGAGTGCGCGACCGTCCACCTCGAGGGTGCCCGACGCCCCGGTGTGGATTCCCGCGAGCACCCGCGCGAACGTGGTCTTTCCCGCCCCCGACGGCCCGACGACCGCCACCGACTCCCCCGCGGGGATTTCCAGGTCGACCACTTCCAGGAGTTTCCTGCGGCCGACGGTCGCCGATATCGCGCGCGCCCGCAGCGCAGGTGGCCCCGAGGTGACCGGATCGCGCGGCCGCGCAGCCGAATGCGCCAGATCGGCGGGCGGCTCGCCGAGCGCGACGACCTGGTCGGCCAGTCGGTGCAGGATCTTCGTGTCGTGACCGGAAACCACCACGGCGACACCGTCATCGGTCGCGAGCGAACGCAGCAGATCGGCGATGCCGTTACGCAATTCCCCGTGCAGGCCCGCGATCGGTTCGTCCACGACCAGCACACCCACCTTGCGGGCCAGCGCCAACGCGAGCGCGACCCGCCGCTGTTCACCGCCGGAGAGTTCACCCGGACGCCTACGCAGACAGTGCTCGGGCAATCCGACCCGGGCGAGCACAGTGCCCGGCACGAGATCGGTGGCTCGGTGCGCCGCTTCGCCGAGCAGCGAACGAATACGCATCGTCGGATTGAGCGCCGCGCCGGGATCCTGGCCGACGAAGGCGATGTTCTCCCGCCGGAAGGATTGCAGCGCGGTCGGACTCAACGCGAAGACGTCCTGTCCGGCGACGTGCACCGAACCACTGGTTCGTGTCGTCCCACTGGACAGATGCCCCAGTACCGCGCGCATCAGCGTCGTCTTTCCGACGCCGGACGGCCCGGTCAGCGCCGTCACCGAACCCTGCGCGACCCGAAGCGAAGTCGGCGCGAGCAGTACCGCGCCCGACACCGAACGAATCGACAGGTCCTCGACTGTCACCCCGCCGGTCATATGCCGCGCCGCCCGCGTCCGAAGGCTGCGACGGCGCTGTTCACGCTGACCGCGAGCAGACCGATCGCGAGACTCGGAGCCAGGACCGCGGCGGGATTGAGCAGGATCCCCGACGCGTTCTCGCGGACCATCACCGCCCAGTTGGCGTCGCCGAGGGTGGTGGGAAGTTGCAGGAAAGCCGCGGTACTCACGAGATACATCGCCTCCACGAATCGTAATCCCAACTGGGTCAGCAGTGTTTCGCGCAGATTCGGCAGCACTTCCCGAAAGACGAGATAGCTCAACCGTTCTCCGCGAGCCTGCGCCGCCTCGATGAATCCGGAGGCCGCGACACCGGAGGCCGCGGCGGCGAACACGCGCGCGGAATACGGGGTACCGGCGATCACCGAGACGACGACCAGTCCGACGGCGCCGGATTCGGGCCAGGAGAGCATGAACAGCAGCATCGCCAGCACCGGCGGTAGCAGCATGCCCAGGTCGGCGGTCCGCTCGATCCACGAGCCGGTCCTCGGATACAGGGCCGCGATCGACCCGAGTATCGCGGCGAACGCCGTGACGAACACGGCGATGGTCGCGCCGAGCAGCAGCAATCCCCAACCGCCGCACAACAGCTGGCTCATGACGTTGCGCCCGAGCCGGTCGCCGCCGAGCCACGCGTCGTCGCCCGGTTTCTCGAACGAGATGCCGACGGGGTGGTCGACCGAATTCGGCGCGAGGGCTGGACCGACCACCGCCACCGCGACGACGAGGGCCGCGGGCAATACGGCGAGCCACCACCGTCGGGAGCTGGTCGACGTCGTCACGGCCGACCTCGATTCGACCAGGCGCGAATGGCATCGGCCATCAGCAGGACACACATGATCGTCGTTCCCGTCAGTGCCACGACGGCCGCGACGAGGGCGGTGTCACGGTCGGAGACCGATCCCGCGACCATCGCGCCCATCCCCGGGTAGTTGAATATCGTCTCGACGACGAGCGCACCGCCGAACAGGGTGCCGACCGAGGTCGCGAACGACGCCGCGATGGTCGGCAGCGCGAACGGCAGTACATGGCGCAGCAGTACCGTTCGCTCGTCGAGGCCGTTCAGGACGGCGCTCTCCACATGCGGCGCGGAGGCGGCATCGGCCAGCGCGCCGCGCACCACGCGCACATTCCAGCCCGCCTGCGGTATCGCCAGCGCGAGCACGGGCAGGATCAGCATCTCCGCGCTCGCCGGATACCCCGATCGATCGGTGAAGGTCACTGCGGGCAGCCAATCCAGCCAGAGCGAGAAGACCAGAACCAGCAGGGTCGCGACCACGAATTCGGGAACGGCGATCACGAACGCGGATCCCGGTTGCAGCAGGCGAGCGGCGGTGCTCGTCGGCCGCGCGGCCCACCACAGGCCGAGCAGCAGCGAGACCACCACCGTGACGGCGAGCGCGATCGACGCCAACAGCAGGGTCTGCGGGAATTTGGCGGCCAACAGGTCGTTCACCGATTGACCGCGGGCCGTTGTGCCGAAATCACCGGTGGCTGCCCCGCTGAACCAATTCCAGAACCGGACCGGCAACGGCCGGTCGAGTCCCAGCTCGTGCTCCTTCGCCGCGATCCGTTCGGGCCCCGCGTCACGTCCGAGCACCGCTCGCGCCGCGTTCCCCGGCAGGAGATCGACCACGACGAAGACGAGGGCGAGCAGCGCGACGAGCAGCCCCGCTCGTCGCACCACCAGTCCGGAGACTGCGATCAACTCGACAACCACACTCGTTCGAGCTGCACGCGGCCGTAGCCTCCCAGTGTCGGCAGATCCTGGACCCACTCGGCGGCGACATCGATTCCGTCCGCCATGCCCCACACGATGTAACCACCGCGGTCGTACTGGATCTTCTGGATCGCCTTGCTCGCCTCGGTGAACTTCGCGCCCGCGGGTGCGGCCAGAGCGTCGGTGTAGGCCTTGTCGAAGGCCTCGTCCTTGAAATTCGTCTCGTTCCATTTCGTCCGCGAGCTCAGGACCTTGCTCGCGTAGAACATCACCGAGTCGTTGGTGCCCCAGTTCACCGTGTACAGCGGCGCTTTCAGCCAGGTCTCGTCGTAGAAGGCGTTGGCTTCCTGGACCACGACCTCGAGTTTCACCCCGATATCCTTCACCTGGCCCGCGAAGACCTTGGCCGACTCCACCTCTCCCGCTGCCTCGGACTTGGTGACCAGCGGGTAGGTCTTGCCGGTGTCGAACTTCGCGTCCGCGAGCAGTTGCCTGGCCCGGTCGACGTCGCGTGTGCGCTGTGCGAGACCTGTGTCGTAGGTCGGATCACCGGTGCCGAGAACATCGTTGGCGACAGCGCCGTAGCCCGAGAGAACCTGGGCCACCATGCCTTCGCGATCCACGCCCAGGCGCAGCGCCTCACGGACGCGGGGATCGGCGAACGGACCGTCGGAGGTACGCATCGCGATCACCACGGCGACATCGTTCGGACGCCGGATGACCTGGAGATCACCCCGGGCTTCGGCCGTGCGCCCCGCCACCGCTCCGACGCTGGATGCGACATCGATCTGTCCGGCCATGACCGCGTTCGCCATGGATTCGGGGCTCTCGAACAGGGTGACCTCGATCGCGTCGAGCAGGGGCGCGCCACCGTGCCACTTGTCGTTGCGGACCAGGCGAGCGTTGCCGTTAATGTAGGACTCGAGTTCGAACGGCCCGCTGCCGATGCACTTGCTGTAGTCCGTGGTGCCCTTGGGCACCACGAAGGTCATCAATCGCAGCAGCAACGGCAGCTGACTGTTGGGACCGGCGGTCGTCAGCACCACCGCGTTCGGGCCCGCCGGATTGATATCGTTCACCGACGCGACCGGTACCTTGGTCTCGCCCGCCGCCTCGCGCAGTGTGCGCAGCGACCACACCACGTCGTCCGAGGTGACGGGGCGGCCGTCGTGGAACGCGGCGCCTTCCGCGATCGTGAAGGTCCAATTCCGCTGTTCGGCATCGGATTCCCATTTCGACGCCAGGCGCGGCGCCACATTCGGGTCGTTTCCCGGAACGGTCAGCGGGTCGTAGATCAGCGACATGATCAGAAAGTCGCTCTCGTTGCTGATGGTGGCGTAGGGATTTCGCTCGGTCTTCGACGACTTTCCGATCGCGCCGATACGCAATGTGCCACCGGATTTGAGAGAGCCACCCGACGGCGATCCGGAATTGTCTCCACAGCCCGCGATCGCCAATATAGCGCTCAATCCGAGGCCCGCCTTGAAGAGATTGCGCCTGTTCAAATCCACTGCTCGACCTCACCCGTACTCACGCTACAACAAAGGTTAGCCTCCGCTAACTCAGAAGAGGCTAACCTCTGAACGACCCGGCTGGCAACAGATTCGGCCGCGCGAGCACAGTCGCGATGCGAGATATCAAGGGGTAGAACACGAAACCAGAGAAGCCATCGAAAGATATTGCACCCGTGCCGGATATACGGCGATATCGAATTACTCGCACACCGATATGACGCATTGTCCGATGCGCGGATCCGAAGACCTCACGCAGACAACGCGCCGACGAAATTCGACTATTCGGCCGCGTCGGTGATCACGGATACGGCCGTGTCGACGGAGCCGTGAATCGACAGGACGATCGTCCGATCGACACTCTTTCGGCTCCTCGGAATCGGTGTGGCAAGTTCCGCTATCGCACCTCCGTCGATCGATGAGTCGTCGATCCGAGCGCCGGGCTCGTCCCGGCAGAACGACCGCGCCGGAACCACGTTCGCGGTCCGACGACAGCAGTATCCGACCGGTGACCCGTGCGAGGAGGACGACCGGATAATTCAGAGCCGTGTCGTGACCTCGGGAACGCCCACAGCGCATGACCGGACGCCACGCAGCCGGGGTCCACCGTGTCCGTCACAGCCGCGACCGTACCGATCGACAGCCGTGGCGACGCTGAGAGACGGCCCGGCCCACCGCTTGCCAGGGTGGGTAGGTATGCGATATGGCGCGGCGCCGGTCGTTTCCGGGGGTGTGCCCATATATCCGGGGCCTCGATCTCGGGCGCCATCCGCCCTACGATTCACCGAAGCGGTCACGAAAGCCGTTCGGAGGCAGGGGTATTCCATGCGTTGGAACACGATCAGAGCGATATCGGCCGTCGCGGGCGCACTGCTGACGGTTTCCCTGGCCGGACCGATGGCCCCGGCGACGGCCGAGGTCACCGGCATCGGCCCGTTGCCGGCGCCGTCGGCGTCGTGCTCGACCTCGCCGACCGGCGGGAGCGTCGAGCGCTCCATCGACCACGAGGGTGCGCCGAGACCGTACCGACTGTTCGTGCCCAGCGGCCTGACCGGGCCCGCGCCGCTGATCGTGGCGGTACACGGCGGGCAGAGCAGCCCGTCGATCTTCGAGCCCCAGACCGGCTGGAACTCCTTCGCGGAGACCAACAAGGTCATCGTGGCCTATCCGCGGGGCAGCAAGAGCGAGGGCGTCGGCAAATGGGCGTGGGAGTTCGCGAGAAATGTCGGTCCCGACGTCTCGTTCCTGCGCAAGGTCGTCCACGACGTCGCCGCCTCCTACTGCGTGCTCCCGAAACGGGTGCACTTCGCGGGCCACTCCAACGGCGGTCAGATGACCTCCCGAATGGCATGCGACGCAGCGGATCTGATCGCCTCCGCCGCGGTATGGGCCGGCCCCAAGGGCGCCTGGGACCTCGCCGATTGCCCCGCCTCGCGCAAGATCGCCTTCGGCGTGATGCTCAACGACAACGACCCCGTCGTGTGGCAGTGGATAGCCGAGCAGCATCGCGACCACTGGCGACAGATGGACAACTGCGGAACCGAACACGGCGAAACCGGCCCAGGCGTACTCACCGGACAACGATTCGACTGCGCCGCGGGCACTTCGGTGATCTACCGACTCTACGACGGTCCCGACGACGTATCCCAGGCCCACGTATGGCCCAGCGGTGCGCGCGGCACCGACGTCCGCGCCCGGATGTGGTCACTGTTCACCGCCAACCCACTCCCCTGACCCCACTCGGCCATTCGGCTTCGGCACGGATACCGACACCCACACTCCGGCGAATCCACGTATCAGATCGCGCCTTGTTCGCGAGCCCGGGCGACCGCCGAAGTGCGGGAGCGCACACCGAGTTTCGTGTAGATGTGGACCAGGTGGGATTTGACGGTGGTCTCGCCGAGGAAGAGTTCCTTGGCGATCTCCCGATTGGATCTGCCGTCGGCGACCAGTCGCAGTACTTCGATCTCACGGGGGCTCAGCGTGGTGTCGGCTCGGCGGACCCGGGTCAGCAGCTTCGACGCGACGGTCGGCGAGAGGGCGCTCTCACCGGCGGCGGCCGAACGCACCGCCGCGAGTAGTTCGGTGGGCGGGGTGTCCTTCAGGATGTATCCACACGCGCCCGCCTCGATGGCGCCCAGAATATCGGCGTCGGTGTCGTAGTTGGTGACGACCAGCACATTCGGTGGCTGGGGCAGGGCGCGCAGTTCGGCGGTCGCCGCCACGCCGGACCGCCCCTGTCCGAAACTGAGGTCCATCAGTACCAGGTCCACCGGGGTGGTCGCGCAGAACGCGACCGCGGCCTCCGCCGTCGCGGCCTCGTCCACCACCGCGATATCGGACGCGCTCGCCAAGAGCGCGCGCAGGCCCGCGCGGACGATGGCGTGATCGTCGACGAGCAGCAGCCGGATCACGGGGTTCGCTCGCTCCGGTTCGGCGCGAGGTCGGATCCGAACATCCGCGCGACGTCGATATCGTCGGAATCCCTCGGTGCGGAATCGGATTCGATCGGGAACGACACCGTCACGGCGGTATGTCCCGGCTCCGACTCGATGGCCGAGATGCCGCCCTGCTGTGCCACTCTGGACCGCATCGCCGACAGTCCGAAGGAGCCGGTGGAAGCGCGGTCGAGGATGTCGGGGGCGATGCCGATGCCGTCGTCGACGATGTCCAGGGAAATGTCGGCCTCCGAATAGGTCAGGGTGAGACGCATCCGGGTCGCGTCGGCGTGCTGCACGACATTGGCGACCGTCCCCTGAGCGATACGCACCAACGCCGCCTCGATCGGCATCGGCAACCGCGCGGGCGTGCCTTCCACCACGAGTCGGGTGCTACGTCCCGGCGCTTCGGCTCGCAGACAGATGCGCTCGAGTGCCTGTCGCAGTGACTGCCCGTCCAGTGCGGCGGGAGCGGAATCGGTGATCAGCCCTCGGGTGTCGGCGAGGTTCTCGGCGGCGGTCGTCCTGGCGAGCCGGATCTGCGGCAGTGCCGGATGTTCGGGGTCCGCGCGTTCGGCGGCGTGCAGGAGCAGTTGGATGCTGCTCAGGCCCTGCGCGACAGTGTCGTGGATCTCCCTCGCCCATCGTTCGCGCTCGGCGAGCCTCCCTGCCGTTCGCTCCCGCTCGGCGAGTGCCGCACGGGTACTGAGTAATTCGTCGATGAGCCGCTGCCTCTCGACGGACTCCCGGTACAGCGCCTGGTAACCGAGGCCGATCCCGACCGCCACCGCCGCACCGAGGACGGGGCCTATCACACCCGCGAGAGCCCACCCGCGATGCAACCCGAAGCCGAGTACCGCGACAGCGGTCGCGGACACCACGGCGGTGAGATTCCACGGGTAGGGCAGAAGGTGCAGGTAGAGGAAGAACAGCCCGAAGGCGAGATATCCGGCGTCGGGGGCGGCGGCGACCAGCCCGAGCCAGAGCAGGGTGAGCGCACCCAGCCAGATCCGCATCGCGAGGGGACGCCCCGACAGGCGCGCGCCCGCGAAATAGGTGAACAGGAAGGCCGCGGTCAGCAACACCACCGGCAGCGGATGCGGGGCGCCCGGCAGCAGTGCGCGCACCGCGATCACCGCCGCCAACGCCGTCATGAGCACATGCAGACCGAGCCGCAATGTGGCGAAGACGGGCGTGAGCGGCGACGAGTGCACACTTCCAGCTTATGCACGGCTATCGGTGGGACATCCATCGAAAGGTGTAATCGGACCACCGACCTTCGACCGACCGGATCTCGACCGCACACCCGATGTTCGGCTGCTCCTCGGCCGCGACAGTGGAACCATGTTCGTCGCACTCCGGGAACTGCGGGCCGCCCGCGGCCGCTTCCTCCTCATCACATTCGTCGTCACGCTGGTGGCGCTGCTGGTGAGCTTCCTCGGCGGCCTCGCCGCCGGGCTCGCGCACCAGAACATCTCCGCCGTGCGATCGCTGCGGGCCGACGCGCTCGTCTTCGCCGACAACGGAGCTTCCCCGTCGTTCGACGCTTCGGCGCTCACGCCCGAGCAGGTCGGCATCTGGCAGGCCGCCGCCGGAGCGACCGGGACCGTCGAGCCGATCGGCATCAGCCGCGCCGAAGCGGGACGTCCCGGCGCGCCACCGACCGCGGTCGCACTGTTCGGCGTCACGTCGGCGGTCGCGGGCGATCGTGCCGCTACCGACGCGGGCACGGTGGTGCTCAGCGATCCGGTGGCACGGGCACTGAACGCGGACACGGACTCTGTCGTCACCCTCGGCGGACGCTCCTTCACCGTGGCCGGGGTCCGCGGCGACGACTGGTACAGCCACACCCCCGTGGTCTGGATGACGCCCGCCGACTGGCGATCGGTGAGCCCCCACGCGGGCGCGGCCACCGTGCTCGCCATCACCGGCGTACCGGACCGCGACGTGACCGCCCACACCACGACCACCGATATCTCCGATTCCCTTTCCGCGCTCGGCTCCTATCGGGCCGAGAACGGCTCGCTCACCCTGATGACAGCGCTGCTCTTCGCCATCTCGGCCCTGGTGGTCGGGGCGTTCTTCACGGTGTGGACCATCCAGCGAATGCCCGACATCGCGACGTTGAAGGCGTTGGGAGCGACCTCGGAATCGCTCGTGATCGACGCACTCGCCCAGGCCGCGCTCGTGCTGGCGGCGGGGGTCGCGCTCGGCCTCGCCCTCACCGTGCTCGGCGCGAGCGCGCTCGGCGAAGCGCTCCCGTTCGTGGTCGGCCCGGCCACCACTGTGCTGCCCGCCGCCGCGCTCATCGTGCTCGGGCTCCTCGGTGCGACCTGCGCGCTGCGCTTCCTGTTCACCGCCGACCCGCTCACCGCGCTCGCCGCGACCCGCTGATCCGGAGTTCCGAGATGACCATCGCACTGACCGCCGAGAACCTGACCCTCACCTATCCCGACGGCGCGGGCAGGCTCACCGCGCTCGATCGAGTGAACCTCCATGTCCGCGGTGGCAGTGTCGCCGCCGTCACCGGCCCCTCCGGTTCCGGGAAATCCAGCCTGCTCGCCGTGGTGTCCACGCTGACCCGCCCCGATTCGGGCCGTGTCCTGCTCGAAACCGACAGCGGCACAGTCGATCTCACCACCCTCGGTCGACGGGCGGCGGCGGCACTGCGTCGATCCGCCATCGGCATGGTCTTCCAACAGCCCAACCTCCTGTCGGCACTGACCGCGATCGAACAACTCGAAGTGACAGCGCATCTCGGTCGGCGCTCCCGCATCCCGACCCCACGCCGCCGCGAAACACGGTCGAAGGCAGCGGAACTCCTCGACGCGGTCGGACTCGGCGACCATCGGACGAAGTACCCCGCCCAGTTGTCGGGCGGCCAGCGCCAACGCGTGAATATCGCCCGCGCGCTCATGAACGACCCCGCGTTGCTCGTCATCGACGAACCGACCAGCGCCCTGGACTCCGAGCGCGGCGCCGCCGTCATCGAGTTGATCCGCACCGTGGTCCGCGAATGTGGCTCGGCGACGCTGCTGGTCACCCACGACGACACCCACCTGCACCGCATGGACGCGGTGTATCGGATGGTCGACGGCACCCTGGACAGGCAGCCGGACCCGGTCGTTTCCAGCTAATCGGCGCGCTTCGGTGTGCCGTACCGCGCGAGCATGGTGAGCACCGCTTGATCCACGGCCTCGTCGATGTCGGCGGACGCGGGATTCCAGTCCACCAGCAGCATTCGCGGCCAGAACACGTAGTCGGAGATCATGCCGAGAAATTGGGCGGCGGCTGTCACACTGTCGTGCAGTTCGGCCGTTCCCGCGGCGTGCTCGGTTTCCAGGTAGCGACGCACGGAGTCGAAGTAGGGCATCTTGCCCGTCCGGAACAGGGTGTGGCCGAGTTCGGGGAATCGCGGCAGTTCGGCGATCACGATCCGGAACAGCGACGCCATACCCGGCCTGCCGAGCAGGGTCGCGTAACGCCGTCCGAGAGCGGTCAGGCCGGCGCGCAGATCACCCGGCCCCGGTTGCGCGTCCGCGCCGATATCGAGATTCCAGGATTCGGTGACGATCGCCTCGAACAAGGCCGCCTTGGTCGGAAACTGTTTGAACAACGTGGCTTTCGAGACCCCCGCCGCTTCGGCGATTCGCGACAGCGGGGTGCCGTCGTAGCCCGACTCGAGAAACAGGCGACTCGCCGCCTCGATGATGGCGGTGCGCTTCTCGGCGGCGACGCGCTGGTGATACGTCGAAGGCGCGGCAGTCATGACGACAGTATGCCCCAGGTCACGAGATGAGTCGCTTGACTCACCATTGACGTCTTCCTATCGTTGACGAGGTGAGCCACTCGACTCACCATCCACGTCGAATGCACCGAAGGAACCCCCACATGACATCGGAACAGATCGCGCTCGTCACCGGTGCGAGCCGCGGGCTCGGCCGAAGCGCGGCACTGGCGCTGGCTCGTCACGGCGTGCGGGTCGTCGTGACCTACCGAGAACACGCGTCCGGCGCTGCCGACACCGTGCGCGCGATTCGGGCAGCGGGCGGCGACGCGCTGGCGATGCCGCTCGACATCACCGATATCGAGACCTTCGCCGAGTTCGCCGACGAACTCGTCGGACAGCTCCGCGCCCGATGGCACACCGACAAGCTCGACATCCTGGTCAACAACGCGGGAACAGGACTCCTCGGCTCGTTGACCGACGTGACCGCGCGCGACTTCGACACCGTGGTGAACACCAACTTCCGCGGGACGTTCTTCCTCATCCAGGCACTGGTTCCCGTCATCCCCGCCGGTGGACGGGTCATCAACGTGTCCACCTCGCTGACCCGTCACGCCAGCCCGGGAACATCGGTCTACTCGGCGTCGAAAGCGGCCGTGGAAGTCCTGACCCGCAGCCTGGCGATCGAACTCGGAGCTCGTGGAATCCGGATCAACGCGATCGCTCCCGGCCCGAGCGCCACCGACTTCAACGGCGGCGCCATGCGCGACGACGCCGAACTCCGCGACACCCTCGCGGCGCGAACCGCGCTCGGGCGCGTCGGCAACCCCGACGAGATCGGCGACGCCATCGCCGCGCTCGCCTCCGCCGACATGCGGTGGGTGACCGCCGAGCGCGTCGAAGTGTCCGGCGGATCCCTCATCTGAGGGCGCTCCACCGACCGCACACCGCGCGCATACGCCGAGGCACACACACCGAAGTTGCGCATTCGCCGTGTTTTGTGTGTTGTTGGGGTGTGACCAACACTTCCGGAGACGCGTATCCCCTCGCGGACACGATGAATACCTCCGTCGCAACGCACGACGGTGCGACGGTGCTGACGGTGGCCGGCGAGGTCGACCTGGCGACGGCGCCCGCGCTGGAGACGGCGATCGAGGGTGTGCTCGCCGGCAAACCCGGCACCCTGATCATCGACCTGTCCGGGGTCAGTTTCCTGGCTTCGGCGGGGATGGCGGCGCTGGTCGCCGCGCATCAGCGGGCCGGGGAGGCCACGACCATCGCGGTCGTCGCCGAGGGGCCCGCCACCAGTCGCCAGCTCAAGATGACCAGCCTGGATCAGGTCTTCGCGCTGCATTCCACCTTGGAGGCGGCCCTGGAGAGCGTGCGGGGCGGCTGACCCACCGAAACGCGACGAGGCCGTCCCGGTCGAATCCGGGGCGGCCTCGTTTTCGCGTGCGGATCAGACGAGCGAGCGCAGCTCTTCGATCAGTTTCACCCGTTCGGCGGGAGTGGCGGCCATCGGCATCACGTTCAGCACGGTGACACCGGCCTCGCGGAACGCGGCGATTCGTTCCTTGACGTACCCGGCCGGGCCGACCAGCGAGATTTCGCGCACCAGTTGGTCGGGTACGACCTTGACGGCCTCTTCTTTCTTGCCCGCCAGGTAGAGCTCCTGGATGCGGTCGGCTTCGGCGCCGTATCCGTATCGGGTGGCCAGGTTGTGATAGAAGTTCTTGCCTTTCGCGCCCATCCCGCCGATGTAGAGCGCGAGGTGCGGTTTGACGAATTCCAGCAGCGGCGTCACGTTCTCGCCGATGGCCAGCGCCGGACCCGCGAAAACGTCCATGTCACCGAGGACCGGGTCGCGCTTGGCCTTGCCCGCGGCGAGGGCTTCGCCCCAGATCTCCCCGGCCTTCTCCGGCAGGAAGAAGATCGGCTGCCAGCCCTCGGCGATCTCGGCGGCCAATTCGACGTTCTTGGGGCCGAGAGCGGCGAGCAGCACCGGGACGCGCTCGCGGACCGGGCGGTTGATCAGTTTCAGCGGTTTGCCCAGGCCGGTGCCGCGCTCGGCGGGCAGCGGGATCTGGTAGTACTTGCCCTGGTATTCGAGTTTCTCCCGGCGCCACACCTTGCGGCAGATCTCGACCAGTTCCCTGGTCCGCCCGATCGGCGCGTCGTAGGCGACGCCGTGGAAACCCTCGATGACCTGCGGCCCGGAGGCGCCGAGGCCGAGCAGGAAACGGCCGTCGGACACGAAGTCCAGGCCCGCCGCCGTCATCGCGGTCAGGCTCGGCGTGCGGGTGTAGATCTGGAGGATGCCCGAGGCGAGTTGCAGACGCTCGGTCTTGGCGGCGAGGTATCCGAGCGCGCTGACGGCGTCGAAGGAGTAGGCCTCGGGAACGAACACGACGTCGAGTCCGGCGCGCTCCAAATCGGCCACCTCGGCCGCTGCCTCCTTGAAGCCCCCCGAGTAGTTGATGCTCAATCCGATCCGCATGGCATTGAACATAACCGCAGCTACGGGCAGAGCCCGCATCGGCACGGTCCGAACCCCCCGGCGCGGGCCGCTCGCGGCGCGCGACCCGGTAGGTTGAAGCGGTAGCGTCCGCGTCGCAGAACGAAAGGCAACAACCCCGTGTCGCAGCCAAGCACGTCGTACCAGGACACCGCGTCCTCCTTCGGCGGGGTCGCCCTCGCGCAGTACCTGTCCGAGCTGGCCGCCAAGGTTCCCGCGCCCGGTGGCGGCGCGGTCGCGGCGCTGCACGCGGCACAGGGCGCGGCGCTGGTCGCGATGGTCGCGCGCTACACGACCAGGGCCAAGGACGCCGAACATCGCCCCGTCGTGGACCGCCTCATCGACGCCGCCGACGCCGCCCGCGAACGCGCGCTCGCCTTGGCCGACGCCGACGCCGCCGCCTTCACCGCCGTCGGAAACGCCTACAAACTGCCGAAGACCACCGAGGCCGAGACCGCTGCCCGTACCGCGGCGATCACGGTGGCGCTGATCGAGGCCGCGCGGGTGCCCGCCGCCGTGGTCGACGAAGCCGACGAGGTGCTGTCACTGGCCGCGGAACTGCTGCCGATCGGCAATCCGAACGTGGTGACCGATATCGGCGCGGCGGCCGACGCCGCCCGCGCCGCCGCCACCAGTTCCCAGCTCAATATCGAGATCAACGTGGCCTCGCTGCCCGCCGAGCACGGTGACCGTTTCGCCCCGACTCTGCTGCGCATCGATGAGATCTGCGCCCGCGCCGACGCCCTGCACGCGGACGTGCTGCACGTGGTCCGGGGCTGAGCGGATCCGGCCGAATCACCGGGGCCGGACGACGGAATCCCGGTCAGCCCAGTCCGAGTTGCAGGAGCAGCGACGCTTGGTTCAGATATTGGCGATCGCGGGTGACCATGCCCCATTCGTCCAATTCGAGAACTTTCGCGTAGGACAATTCGAACGGATTTCCGGTGGCGGGTAACAGCACCTTGCCGTCGAGGACGAAGGCGCCGGTGGCGGTCGCGCGGCCGACCAGTTCGTAGACGACCGAGGATCGCGTGGCGTGCACGTGACCGACTTCTTCGGTGTAGTCGGGGAACGCGTAGAACCAGGCGCGGCTCCACCGCAGCGTCTCCTCCTGATTCATCCGGTAGCCGATGCCGGTGTCGAAGAGATAGTCCTGCGCGCAGGTGTCCGCCCAGTCATCCCATCGCTGTGTGCTCCACGCTTGCTGAACTCGACGCTGCACACCGGTCACCGCGTCCGGATCCACTTCCCACTCCCCTCGATACGAACGACCGTGTTTCATCCTTGTTCGGGCCGGGTGCACGGTCAAGTTCGCCGATCGACCCCTGGCGTTCGCAAATCTGAAACAGGACTGACACGTTCGGGTCGACGGTGTTGATCATGCTGACGTAGACTGAATTTCCGCCTACCACACCCGTCTCGAAAGGGGTGGATATCTATGAGGGGCGCATTACGACAAATGTTCCTCGCCTCGGTGGTCATCGTTCTGGCCACCTTCGGGTCCGGTGCGGCGGCAGCGACACTGATCGGAAAACCTCCGGTGGACACGGTTGCGGCGATATCGCCGGCGGTCGGTCAGACGGTAGGTATCGCGCATCCCGTGACCGTCCGTTTCGCCGCTCCCGTCGCCGACCGAGCCCGCGCCGAGAGCAAACTCGGAGTGAGTTCCACCCAACCGCTCGCCGGCACCTATTCGTGGGTCGGTGACACCGAACTGACGTGGACGCCGGACGAATTCCTGCCCGCGCGTTCGCCGATCACCGTGCGATTCGGCGATACGCGCAGCGAGTTCACCACCAACGCGGGCGTGGTGGCCGAGGGCGACATGTCCGCGCACACCTTCACCGTCAGCATCGGCGGCAAGGTGCAGTGGGTCATGCCCGCGTCGTTCGGCAAACCCGGATGGGAGACTCCGGTCGGCACCTATCCCGTGTTGGAGAAGTTCCGCTCCGTGGTCTTCGACTCCCGCACCATCGGCATTCCGCTGAATTCCGCGGAGGGCTATTACATCAACGGCGAGTACGCCGAAAGGCTCACCTGGGGTGGAGTATTCGTGCACTCCGCGCCTTGGTCGGTCGATTCGCAGGGCTATGCCAACGTCAGCCACGGATGCGTGAACCTGTCCGCGGAGGACGCGGCCTGGTACTACCAGAACGTCGGCGTCGGCGATCCGGTGACACTGCACTGGTGAGGACCCCCGACGAGGATCGGCGAACGCTCGCGTGCCGCCGATCCTCGTGGCGTGCGCGCTCTTTCGACGCTCAGGCGGCGGTGAGCGCCGTCCGGTCGCGGGTCACGAGTTCGGCGTAGCGTCCGCCCTTGCTCATCAGTTCCTCGTGGGTGCCGCGTTCGGCGACCCGGCCGTGGTCGAGGACCACGATCTGGTCCGCGCCGCGGATCGTCGACAACCGGTGGGCGATGGTGATGGTGGTTCGTCCCGTCGACAGCGCGTCGATGGCGGCCTGCACCTCGCGTTCGGTGTGGGTGTCCAGCGCGCTGGTCGCCTCGTCCAGGATCAGGATCGGCGGATCGCGCAGGATCGCCCGCGCCACCGCGAGACGTTGTTTCTCGCCGCCGGAGAAACGGTAGCCGCGTTCCCCCACCATGGTGTCGTAGCCCGCGGGCAGTGCGGCGATATGGTCGTGGATCTGCGCGGCGCGGGCCGCCGCGTGCAATTCCGCGTCGGTGGCGTCGGGTTTGGCGAACCGTAGGTTGTCGGCGACCGAGGCGTGGAACAGGTAGGTCTCCTGCGACACGACCCCGACGGCGGCCGCGAGATCGGCGAAGGACAGCTCGCGCACGTCGATGCCGTCGATCGTCACCCGCCCCGATGTCGCGTCGTACAACCGGGCGACCAGGTACCCCAGCGTCGTCTTGCCCGACCCCGTCTCGCCGACGACGGCCAGGCCCGATCCGGGCGCGACGGTGATATCGATATCGTCGAGCACCGTGCGCTCGCCCGGCGTGTAGGCGAAGTCGACGTTCTCGAAACGCACCTCGCCGCGCGGACGGGTCAGCGGCGTCGGCCGCGCGGGCTCCTCGATATCCGGTTCCAGATCGAGGTATTCGAAGATCCGTCCGAACAGGGCCAAGGAACTCTGCACTTCCACCCCGGTGTAGAGCAGTTGCACCATGGGCCTCAGCAGTCCCGCCTGGAGGGTGGTGAACGCGACCAGGGTACCGATCGAGACCAGCGGATGACCGGTGGCGACCGTCAGCCCGGCCACCCAGTAGATGATCGCGGGCATGGCGGCGAGCACGATCTGGATCGTCGACTGCCGCCAGCGGCCCGCCATGCTCGCGCGGATCTCCAGGTCGACCAGCCCGCGCGACTCCCGCGCGAAATCGTCGACGAGCGCCGGGGAGCGCCCCATCGTGCGGCCGAGCAGGATGCCGCTGACCGACAGCGATTCCTCCACGATCGCCGACATGGACGCGAGCTGACGCTGCTTCTGCCCGGTGATCCTGCGGCGTTCGTCGCCGACGCGGCGGCTGATCCACACGAACAGCGGCAACATCGTCAGCGAGACGAGGGTCAGTCGCCAGTCCAGCGCCACCATGGCGACGACCGATGCGAGGACGGTGGTGAAATTCGAGACCAGCGAGGTCGCCGTCGAGGTGACGGTGGACTGCATGCCGCCGATATCGTTGGCGATCCTGGACTGCACTTCCCCGGTGCGGGTCGAGGTGAAGAACGCCAGCGGCATCTGTTGCAGCCGGGCGTAGACCGTCGAGCGCAGGTCGTGCATGACGTCCTGGCCGACGGTGGTGGAGATGTAGGTTTGCAGGACACCGAACACGCTGGTCAGCGCGGCGACCGCGACCATGCCCGCGGCGAGCAGGGTCAGCAGGCCGGTACGGCCGTGCGGCAGGGCGTCGTCGAGCACCGCGCGCAACATGAACGGCGAGGCCAGCGCCACCACCGACGAGAGGCCGACGAGACCGGCGACCGACATCAGCCTGGCGCGATAGGGACCGAAGAGCCGGAGTATCCGGCGAAGTTGAGATGGGGGCTGCACAGGCGCCTCCTTCCGAGGATCAACTCATGAAACCGAGTATTACTCATAATTGTTCCAATGAACAATGAGTTAAGCTCAGTATATGGACAGCGGCCCCGAACCCGACCTCCCCGAGCTCTTCCTGCGCACCGCCAAACGCATCCGCCGCAATCAGATGACCCGCCTCGCGCCGCTGGGGCTCACCCCCGGACAGGCGCGGGCGCTGCGCTTCCTCGGTCACGCGCCCGAGCCGTTGCGCATGGCCGAACTCGCCGAGCGGCTCGGGATCGTCCCGCGCTCGGCCACCACCGTGGTGGACGCGCTCGAATCCGCGGGCCTGGCGGCCAGGACCCCGGATCCCGGCAACCGCCGATCCACCCTGGTCACCCCGACCGACGCCGGGACCGCCGTCCTCGAACGGATGGCACGGGCACGGCGCGAGGCGGCCGCCGAAGTGTTCGCCACCCTGAGTCCCGGTCAGCGCGACACCCTGCGCGAACTGCTCGCGGCACTGGACGCCGCGGGGGCCTGAGCCGCGACATCAGCGCGCCACCACCCCTTTACGGCCGGTGCTGGCTAGAATCGGCTGCGATAGAACGGTTTCGAAGAACCGATCAGCACTGGCACGACCGAGACCCGTCGAGGTCGGCGCGACGGCAGTATCGTTCCGGGGGCGGAATCGAACGCGGGAACGAACTCGACGGGTGTGACCTGATGGAGGCGGGGTAATGGATCGACCGGACATAGGTCTGCGACCGGGAGCATGGCGAAGGACCTCCGGCGTACCGGTGTCATCCGACCGGCAATTCGACGGCGACTGGTCGGACTGGATGGCGGACGCACCCACCATTCCGATGTACCTACCTCGTTTCGACGAGGAACCATCGCCTTTCGAACCGGGTCCGCAACGCGAGACGGTCCCCGCCGACGCCTTCGCCCGCCTCATCGATCGATCCACCCGCAGACGTCCCCAGCGCAAGCCCGCGATACCGAAATGGCTGATGCCGTTGGCCGGATCGGTCGCCGCGGCCGTGCTGCTCGGCGTCGCCTTCTTCCAACTGCGCGGCGCTCCGGCCGCGGAATCGGTCATGTCGAGTAGTTCGACCGAAATCGTCGTCGTCCCCGCCTCTTCCCGGGGCACGGCGGTGGCGCAGTGCCCCGCCGAACGTGTCGGCAATCGCATCCAGGGCAACGGCGCGGGCGGTTCGGATTCCGGCCCCGCCGCCATCTTCGCCTTCCAGCACGCCTACTACGTGGCCCGGTCCGCCACCGTGGCGCGCTCGATCGTCGCGCCGAACGCCTCGGTGTCCACCGAGGCCGCCATCCAGCAGGGCATCGATTCCATCCCGGTGGGCACCACCCACTGCGTGAGCATCGCCCCCGGCGCGTTCGCCGGGCAGTACCTGGTGACCGTCACCGAATATCGTCCGGGCGCGGCGGCGTTCACCTACAGCGCCCAGGCCGTCGCCACGGCGAAGGTCGACGGCAAGACGGTGATCACCGGAATCGCACCCGCGCCGTAGCCGACTCGGCTACTCGAATCTCACTGGGCGCGAGCCTTTTCCGCGGCGACCACCACGTGACGCATGAGCAGCGCGGTCGTGACCGGCCCGACGCCGCCGGGCACCGGGCTCAGGGCGGATGCCTTGCCGCGCACCGATTCCGCCTCGACATCGCCGACGATGCCGCCGTCCGCGGCCTCGTTGGTGCCGACATCGACGACGACCGCGCCCTCGGCCACGTGCTTACCGGTGACCAGCCCGATCCGGCCCGCCGCCGCGACGACGATATCGGCGGCCGAGGTCACGGCGGGCAGGTCGACGGTGCGGGAATGGGCGATGGTGACGGTCGCGTTCTCGGCGAGCAGGAGTTGTCCGAGCGGTTTGCCGACCACATTGGAGCGGCCGACGACGGCGACATGTCTGCCGGTGAGCGGAACGTCGTGATGCTTCAGTAGTTCCACCACCGCTTCGGAGGTGGCGGGCACGAAACCGTCGAGTCCGGCGGCGAGCAGGCCGAGCGAGAGCGGGCTGACGCCGTCGACGTCCTTGGTCGCGACGATGGACGAACTCACGTCGTCCAGGGTGACCCCCTCGGGCAGCGGAGTTTGCAGCATGATCGCGTCGACCGCGGTGTCGGCGCTGCGAGCCGCCAGTTCGGCGCGCAGGGCGTCGGCGCTCGCGTCGGCGCCGAGATCGATACGGTCGCAGTCGATTCCGAGGCGTTCTGCGGCTTTGCGCAGCGAGTTCACGTACCAGGCGCTGGCCGGGTCGTCGTTGGCGACGACGAGAGCCAGTCGCGGCGCGGTTCCCGCCTCGGTCAGCGTGGCGGCGCGCGCCTTGGTGTCGGCGTTGATGGCGGCGGCGAGTTCCTTGCCGGTCAGCGAAACGGTATCCACGGTGTTCCACCCTATCGGGGACGCCGCGAGAGCGGTCATGCCGGACCACCGGCGCGGCCTGTCGCGGCCGACACAGTTCACGCGACCCCCTTCGCAATTGCGCACCTATCGTGTTGACCAGCCGTATCGTATGGGCAGCTTGCCCCCGGCTAACTGCCAGCTGACGTGCCGACAACCCTCGTTTCACGCGTGGAAAGGTGTCAACTGTAGTGAGAATCTCGAGGCACAAGAAGACTCTTCGAACCCTGGTCGTGTCCACCTTCGCGGCCGTTTCTCTCATCGGTCTGGTCGGCGTCCCCGCGCACGCGGCCGATACCGACGCACTGTACAACTCAGCCCAGCGCAATTTCAGCAACGGCAACGACGACGCGGGCCGCGCCGATCTGCGGGCCCTGATCGGGGCCGATCCGGCCGACGCCGAAGCGTTGTCGCTCCAGGCCATCTGGTCGCAGTACGCGAATGATCTTCCCGCGCTGGCGGATTCGATGGCCAGGTTGAACGCGATCGATCCCGGCATGGCGGCGGGCACGACCAATGTGCTCAACGCCATCAACGCCGCGGTCGGCACGCTGCCGAATCCGCTGCCCGCCCTGGTCGGCCCGCAGACCGGCATCGTCGTGCTCGGTTACGGTCTGCTGCCCGGCGGGGTGTTGCGGCCGGAACTGGTGAACCGGCTCGCGGCCGCCTGGTTGCAGGCGATCGTGTCGCCGCTGTCCCCCGTCATCGTCACCGGCGGCGCTCCGGTGGACGGGATCACCGAGGCCGACGCCATGTTCCACTGGCTGGTCCGCCAGGGTCTGCCGCCCAGCCGCGTGTTCATCGAGAACCGCTCCGGGTCCACCGTGCAGAACGCGCTGTTCAGCACGCGAATGCTACGCGATCTCGGGGCGTCGAGCGCGGTGGTCGTCACCTCCCCCAACCACATCAGGCGCGCCGTCGCGGATTTCATCGTCGCGGGCACCCACGTCGTCGGAGCGACCACATCCATGGACGAACTCGTCTCGCAGTTGCCACCGCCGTCGCGCGCGAGCCAGCGCTACATCTATCTGGACGCGACTCGCACGTTCCAGCTCTCCACCGCGCGCTGACCGGTGTCGGTCGCCGTGTCCGCCCGGCGTGACGCGGGCGGACACGGCTTCGGCCGAATGTGGCGGTCGACATGCGTCGGCCTCGCGGGGACTACGAGCAGGAACACTCATGGCTCGACCTGTGCGCCCGACCTCGATGATCGCCGCGCACGTCGGTCGGTATGCGCCCCGCCGCACCGACGCGCGCCCGGAATACGCTGGCATCCTCCCGGTATGAGAGGGCAGTATGGCCCCGTGACATCGACGGACCGTATCGAGGTGGTGGCGAGACTGCGCGCGGCCGGATGCGTATTCGCCGAGGCCGAGGCGGCGCTGCTGACCGAGGCCGCCGCGGAGACAGGCGCGGATCTGGACGTGCTGGTCGCACGCCGGGTGTCGGGGACACCGGTGGAGCATCTGCTGGGGTGGGCCGAATTCCACGGGATCAGGGTCGGGGTGACGCCCGGGGTGTTCGTGCCGCGGCAGCGGACCGGATTCCTGGTCGACGAGGCGGTGACCGCGGTGCGGGCGGCGGGAATCGCTCGGCCCGTCGTCCTGGACCTGTGTTGCGGATCGGGCGCGCTCGCGATGGCCTTCGCCACGTCCCTGGCCGTCGATCGGATACCGGTGGACCTGGTGGCCGCCGATATCGAACCCGCCGCGATCGCCTGTGCCCGCCGGAATCTGGCCGCGTGGCACGCGCTGGTCTACGAAGGCGATCTGTTCGACCCGCTGCCGGTCGACCTGCGTGGACGCGTCGACATCCTGCTCTGCAATACGCCCTACGTCCCGACGGATATGATCGCGCGGATGCCACCGGAGGCCCGCGATCACGAACCGCGGCGGGCGCTCGACGGCGGCGTGGACGGTCTGGACATCCTGCGGCGCGTAGCCGAAGCGGCACCGACCTGGCTGGCTCCCGGGGGGCACCTGTTGGTCGAGGAAAGTGACGCACAAGCTCCCCTCGCCGCCGATATCCTGCGCGCGCACGGCTTGGAGGCGACGGTGCGGTCGAGCGAGGAGTACTACGCCACGGCGGTCATCGCACGCAGGCCCGTAGCGGCACAGCCCTGACCCGGGCGGTCCCCTGACGGATGCGGGCACGGCACAGGCACCGTCGGTAGCGCCATGCGAGTGAGGTCGGGACCGGCGTCACCCCCTGGACGAGGTTCCCCTACGCCGACGGCCGCAGGTTCGAGAGCACGCGGATGGCGTCGGAGAGCGGGATCATGCGTTCGGGCTGTTCGGCGGCCAGGCCCATCTCGATGTATTGGCGGATGAGCATGGACTGGGTGACGCAGTGGGCGGCGGCGGCTTCTTTGACGCGCCGGTCCATCTCCGGTGACATCTTGAGTGATCGAACCACCGACATGGCGTGTTCGATCTCGGTGGTCGTCGGCGGCAGCGGGGGCATCACCGCGGTATCCGCCGGGTTGTCGTAGGTCAGCGAGTCCAGGATCGTTTCCGGATCCTCGCCTGCGCGTAGATCTTTCACCGCTGGGCCTCCCATGCCTCGTACTCACGCATTTGGAGTGGTCGCATGGGGGCGGCCATCACGACCTCCCAGGTGCCCGGCGCGGAGGGCGGCTGCCGCAGCAGCACCACGATCGGGCGGCCCTCCTCGGTCCGGCCCCACACCGTGAGCACCGGCAGGTTCTCGGGCGTGCGCGCGGGCCTGGGCCAGCGCGTGGGCGAATAGAGGACTTCCATGACTTCCCAGGGTTCGACCCCGGCTCGTCGCAGATGATCCCGGGCTCCATACCACCACTCGTATTGCATTGTGGGTCGATAATACCAAGGTATTACCGCAGCTGGGAGTGCCGATTATCGGTCGCGGCCGGTGAACTTGTCCATGGAGTGGTAGACGCCGACGGTATTCAGGAACAGATCGCGCGCCTTGATGGGCAGCACGCCCGACAGCGCCTTGTTCAGGCGCGAGGTCCACGGCAGGACGACCAGCGGATTACCCGCCTTCATCTGCTTCCACGAGGTGTCGACGACCGCGTTCTGTCGCAGGATCGGGGTGAACCAGAAACCCTTCGCGCCGTCGAACATGCCGGTATCGATATAGGTCGGGCAGACCGTGGTCACCTTCACGTGGGCATGGCCCGCCTGTTCCAGTTCGATGCGCACCGAATCCGACCAACCGAGCGCGGCCCATTTGGACGCCGCGTAGACGCTCATGCGCGGATTGGACACCAGACCGGCGGACGAGGCGATGTTCAGCACCCGCGCCTCGCCCGTGCCACGCACCATGGCGGGCAGGAATTCCAGCGTGATGTACATCGGCGCCAGCGAATTGATCGCCATCGTCTTGTCGATATCGGCGCGATTCTCGGTTTCCCAGAAATACCTGTTGCCGCGCACGATGCCCGCGTTGTTGACCAGGATGTCGATATCGCCGACCTCGGTGCGCACGGCGGCCGCCGCCTCGGCGATGGCGTCGCGATCGGAGACGTCGACCACGTGGTGGTGCACCCGTCCGCCGCGTCCGGCCAATTCGGCGGCGGTCTCCTTCAGCGTGGTCTCGTTGATATCCCACAGCACCACCGCCGCCGCGCCCTCGCTGACCGCGCGCTCGGCGAACAGTTTGCCCAGGCCCATCGCGGCGCCCGTGACCAGGACCTTCTTACCGGCTACGGTGTCGAGCTTCATCGGTCTCCCATTCCTGAATCGTGGTGCGGGCTATTTCTGGCGCAGTGATTTCATGACCGAGAAATACAGCGTCATCGTCTTGGCCCACAGTTCCTCCGACATTCCCGGCAGCGGCGCGATCGGTAGCACGCGCTGCGTCGCGATCGTCTGGGTGTCGATGTACTTGAGCAGTCCTTCCGGACCGTGACGACGCCCGGTTCCGGAGATGCCGAGTCCGCCCGACGGCGCGTCGGCACTGCCCCAGGCCGCGATGAAACCCTCGTTCACGTTCACCGATCCGGCGTTGATGCGCGCCGCGACCGCGCGCCCGCGACTCGTATCCTTCGTCCACACGCTGGCGTTGAGTCCGTAGGCGGTGTCGTTGGCTGCCGTGATCGCCTCCTCGTCGCTGCCGACGCGGTAGATCGAGACGACGGGACCGAAGGTCTCCTCGCGGTACACCGTCATTCCGGGGCGCACATCGGCGAGCACGGTGGGTTCGTAGAAGTAGGGGCCGAGGTCGGGCCGGGCGCGGCCACCCGCGAGCACCGTCGCACCCTTGGCGACGGCGTCCTCGACGTGCGAACGGACCGTGTCGATCTGACGCCGGAAGGTCAGCGAACCCATGTCGCTGCTGAAATCGAGTGCGCCGCCGAGTTTTATCGCTTTCACGTGTTCGACGAACTCGGACACGAACCGGTCGTACACGCTGTCGTGCACGTAGATCCGCTCCATCGATTCGCACAGCTGCCCGGCGGAGGCGAAACAGGCGCGAATGGCGATTCGGGCGGCGCGCGAGATGTCGGCGTCGGCCAGGACGAGCAGCGGATTCTTCCCGCCCAGTTCCAGTGAGTAGCCGATGAGGCGTTCCCCGGCCTGCTGGGCGATGGTGCGGCCGGTGGCGCTCGACCCGGTGTAGTCGACGTAGTCGGCGCGGGCGATGACCTCTCCGCCGATCGCCGAACCGCGGCCGAGCACCGCCTGCCACAGTCCGGACGGGAGTCCGGCGCGCTCGGCGGCGGCGATGGCCCACAGCGCGGTCAGCGCGGTCTGGTTGTCCGGGCGCGAGACCACGGCATTGCCCGCGACCAAGGCGGGCAGCGCGTCCGACACCGCGAGCGCGAGGGGGTAGTTCCACGGCGAGATGACCGCGACGACGCCCTTGGGGCGGTGGCGCACCTCGACGCGCGTGAGTACCGGCAGCACACCGCGTGGTTTGCGGTCGGCCAGGAGTTTGTCCGCGACCGAGGCGTAATACCTGGCGTTGACCGCGACGTCGCCGACCTCGTCGAAGGCGTGGGCGCGCGATTTCCCGGTTTCGACCTGCACGATGTCGAGAATCGTCTGCTGCTCGTCCAGCACGATGTCGTGGAAGCGGCGCAGGATCGCGATCCGTTCGCGCACCGGACGCAGCGCCCAGGCGCGCTGAGCTTCCCGCGCGGTGGCGAAGGCGCGGTCGATATCGGCCGTGGACGACTGCGGCAGGTCGGCGATCTTGGCGCCGGTGGCGGGGGCGAAAACCTCCACGGCGGGCGCGCCACCGGCGACGGCGAGATCGAGCAGGGGCTGCACCAGGGTGGCGGGCAGCGCGGTGGGTTCTGCGGCGAGCCTGCGGGCGGTCGTCATCGGTCGGCCCCTCTCGTGGATCGGATACGGCTCGTGGGTCCGGCGAGCCCGTCGGCTATCTGCCGAGCAGTGCCCGTCAGCTATTTAATGAACACTAGTGTTAGATTAATCCCTGTGCCGTATCCCGTGTCAAGCTCTCCGGTGTGCACCACAGATCCGCAGGTCGGGCCGCTGTGAGGAGTCACCATGTCGATAGGTAGCTCCGACGCGGCCGAAACCTCCATCACACGGCGGGGCAGGCCGCCGCAGACGAGAGAGCAGGCCGACGAGGTCCGCGCCAGGATCGTGGTCGCCACGGCCGCCGTGTTCACCCGGACCGGGTCGCGAGGGCTCAACGTCGCGCAGATCATCGAGCAGGCGGGGCTGGCCCGTCCGACCTTCTACCGCTACTTCGGCAACGCGGTCGAACCGCTGCACGCGCTGCTGACCACGTCCAATGCCGGGCTGGTCGGCGGTATCCGCACCGCGCTGTCGGGCACCGACGAACCCGTCGAACTCGGCATCCGCCTCATCGACGCCTACTTGGATTGGGCGCGTGGCCACGGCGCGATGCTGCGCCCGCTCTTCGCCGAACTCCACGATCCGGCCTCACCGGTGTCGGAATACCGCGAACGCGCGTTCGACGACATCCGGGCCTCGGTGCGCGATACCTTCGCCGCGCTCGGCCGCCCCGCGCCCAGCCCCCTCGACCTCGACGCCGCGCTGCACGTCTGCGAATACGTGGTCTTCCGGATCTCCGCCGACGCCGGTCCCGGCGCGGAACCCGATCCCGAGGTGGTCGCCGAGGCCAGGTTGACGATGATCCGCGTCCTACTGACCACCCTCGGGACGAGGACCGATCTCGAATACGCCCTCGGGCTGCCCGGGCTGTTCCCCGAAGGCGCAGATTGACGGGACCGACACGCTAGCGATCCGGTCGGATGTCACCGGGGCCTACCCGAGCCCCCGGGGTCGTCACGAATATCCGCGACTGCGTCTCCACTCGCGGAAGAGTCCGTCGATCTCCCCCGCGATGGCGTCGTAGGTCTCCCACGAGGCCGGGGTCTCGTAGGTCGAGTCGAAGGCCGCGACGGGCGGGAAGTACTCGTACATGGCCAGATAGTGTTTGTAGGCCGCCGCCGTGAATTCCCGGCCGGTCTCGTTCAGCCATCCGGCGTTGATCTCACCGCAGCAACTGTCGAACAGGTACCGATCGGGTGTGATCGAGCGATCGCGTAGGCCCCGCGCGCTGGCGGCCGATTTTTCCGAGACCAGATCGTGCAGCGCCAGCCATGCCATGAACATGCTGATGTGCGTTCCCGCGGCTTCCTCCGGCAGACCGAGATCCTTGACCGAGTCGGTATGCCATCCGGCGTCGTCGTACGTCATCGTCTCCCCTACGAAGAAATCACGTGCGACGACAACGATAGACGTACGACGGTCCCGGCTACTCGACAGCCGGAGCAGACGCGGCGCGCTCCCTCGATCGGTCGTCGGCTGCGCGGCGGGCGATCACCCGCTGTTCCACGCGCCGGATCAGGTCCGCGACGCGCGCGTCGCGGGTGAGGCGGTCGTCCAGGACGACGTTGATCGCGCCGCGCAGCAGGGCGTAGGGCTCCCATTGGATGGGGGCCATGGTGCGAGGGGCGCGGCGGACGATGCCTGCGGCGACCGACGCGGCGGCCTCGCGGGCGGAGATGCGACGGCTCAGCGGCCAGGGCAGCAATTCGCCTACCGCGCGGCCCAATTCGTCGTCGTCGAGGGTGTCGTGGGTCATGGCGGTGTCGACGATGCCGAAGTAGGCGACACCCGCGGTCGCGCCCGCCGCCGCCAGTTCGACGCGCAGCGCGCGACCGAATTGTTCGACGGCGGCTTTGGTGGTCATATACGGCGAACCGGCCATGCCGGGGGCGAAGGCGGCGGCCGAGGACACCACGACCACGTGTCCGCCGACGTCGATGATGTGCGGTAGCGCCGGGTGCACGGTGTTGAAGACGCCGATCAGGTTGATGGCGACGACACGGTCGAAGACGGCCGGGTCCATGGTCGCGATCGTCGCGGGTTCCGGCACCACCCCGGCGTTGGCCACGACCACGTCGATGCGTCCGAAGGTCGCGTAGACCCGCTCGACGGCGGCGCGCATGGTCTCCCGGTCGGCGACATCGGCGGCGACGGCCAGGGCGCGCTCCCCCAGCTCCCGCGCGGCGGTCTCGGCCGCGCTCGCGTCGATATCGAGGATCGCGACGCGCGCGCCGCGTTCGTGCAGATCCTCGGCCAGCGCCCGCCCGATCCCGGTGGCCGCGCCGGTGATGAGCGCGACCTTGCCTCGGAGGTCGAGGGTGCCCGCGCTCTGCGACACCGACGGCACCGCCGCGAGCAGTTTGCGTACCGACAGCAGATCCGTCAGGCTCATCGGCCACTCAATTCGTAGGATTCGGCATCGAAACGCCTGGTGCGACGGCGGTATTCGAAACTCCAGTTCGGATACAGACCGGAATTGTGGCCGTCGGCGGTCTGGTAGTAGCTGCGGCAGCCGCCGGTGAGCCACGCGGTGTCGCGGCTGCGCTCGGCGACCTCGTCGAGGAAGGCGCTCTGCACGTCCTTCCTGACTTCGACGCGGCCGAATCCCCGCTCGCGCATGGTCCGCAGCGCGTCGACGATGTAGTGCAGTTGGGCTTCGATCATGTAGATGGCGGACTGGTTGCCCGCCGCCCCGAACGGGCCGAGTGTGCAGAAGAAATTCGGGAAACCGGCGATGGCGGCGCCGAGGTAGCTGCTGGGACGGCGATGGTAGTGGTCGGCGATGGACAGTCCGTCCGCGCCGTGGATCCGCTCGAAGACACCGGCGGGCATACCGAATCCGGTGCCCCAGATCAGGGTGTCGACCGGATGTTCGACACCATCGGCGGTGACGACGGAATGCGGTCGGATCTCGCGGATGCCCTCGGTGACCACCTCGACATTGGGCTGGGTCAGGGCCGGGAAATAGGCGTCGGAGAAGATCGCGCGCTTACAGCCGATGACATAGTCGGGAGTGAGTTTGCGGCGCAGTTCCGGGTCGCGGACCTGGCGCAGCAGTTGCAGTTTCGACAGCGTCTCGTAGGGATGCCGGAAACGCTTGTCGACGAAGCCGACGAGTCCGAAACCCTCGATCCCCGCGTAGAACGCGCCGCGAATCGCTTTGCCGAGCAGGGGCATCCGCCGCAGCGCCGCGCGTTCGACGCCGGTGGTGCTGCGGTCGAGACGGGAGACGATCCACGGCGCGGAACGCTGGAAGACCGTCAGCGAGCCGACCACCGGCTGGATCTCGGGGATGAACTGCACCGCGGACGCGCCGGTGCCGATGACGGCCACCCGCTCACCGGTCAGGTCGTGCTCGTGGTCCCAGTGCAGCGAGTGGAACTGCTTGCCCGCGAAGGTGTCCCGGCCCGGCATCGCGGGGATCTGCGCCTCGCTGAACGGTCCGACGGCCGAGATCAGGATATCGGCGGTGAGTTCACCCCGACCGGTGCGCAACCGCCACAGATTCTCCGGTTCGTCCCAGCGCGCCTGTTCGAGGTCCGCGCCGAAACGCATGTACCGCTGCACGTCGTGCTCGTCGGCGACACCGCGCAGGTAGGCGAGGATCTCCGGCTGCGTGCCGTAGGTGCGCGACCAGTCGGGGTTGGGCGCGAACGAGTACGAGTACAGGTGCGACGGAACATCGCAGGCGGCGCCGGGATAGGTGTTGGCCCGCCAGGTGCCGCCGAGATCGTCGGCGCGTTCGAAGACGAGGAAATCCTCGAATCCGGCCTCGCGCAATTTCACCGCGAGTCCGATGCCTGCGATACCCGCGCCGACGACGGCGATCGAGACGTGTTCTGGAATATCGTGTGCGCGAATATCTACGGCCATGCCAGCCGAGTCCTTTCCGACGCGGGCATCCTCGCCCGCGGAGTAGCTAGAGGTCGAGCGTGAGTTCGCCACCGCGCGAGCGTGATACGCAGGTCAGCATCGAATCGGGGCGCTCGGTGTCGGAGAGCAGCCGGTCGCGGTGCTCGACCGCGCCGTCGAGCACCCGGACCTTGCAGGTTCCGCAGAATCCCTGCTGACACGAGTAGGCGACGCCGGGCAGCGCCCGCCGGATAGCGGCGAGCGCCGATTCCTCCGCGCCGACGCGCACGGTGCGACCGGTCCTGGTGAGCGCGATATCGAAAGCGACGCCGTCACGCACCGGCGGCGCGGAGAAACGTTCGGTGTGCAGGGCGACCGACGGATCCAGGGAGGCCACCCGCGCGCAGGCCGCCTCCATCAGCGCGGGCGGACCGCAGACGTAGACGGTGGAATTCGGGGCCACCCGGTCGATGAGATCGGCGGGGCCCCCGATGCCGAATTCGTCGTCGGGTCGCACGATCAGCTCCCCGCCGCGCAGCCGCGACAGTTCGTCCAGGAACGGCATACTCGCGCGTGAGCGACCCGCGTACACCAGCCGCCACGGGATGCCCGCGCGGGCGGCCTGGGCGACCATCGGCAGGATCGGCGTGATACCGATACCACCGGCGACGAAGAGATAGGATTCAGCGGCGATGAAAGGGAAAGCGTTGCGGGGGCCACGGATTCGGAGTCGGTCACCGGGACGCAGCGTGTCGTGCACCTCGGCCGAACCGCCGCCGCCGTCGGCGATGCGACGTACCGTGATCCGGTAGCTCGCGCGATCGGCCGGGTCGCCGTCGAGCGAATACTGGCGTTGCCTGCCCGATGGCAGGAATACGTCCAGGTGCGCGCCCGGCGTCCATTCGGGGAGCAGCTCGCGTCGCGGATCGCGCAGCGTCAGGCTGACGACGTCGTCGGCTTCGACTCGGACGCGGTCGATCACCACGGTGCGGTCGTATCCGTCGCGGCGCACCGGACGCGGACGCGAGAGCACGCGCGCGGCAGCGGTTTCCACGAAAACCAGCTTGTAGGCGTCCATCGCCGAGACCAGCAGCCGCACCCCCGCGCCGGGACGGAACCCGTCGCTCACGACAGCCCGCCTCGCGCGGCGGGCGATTTCGCCAGGTAGCGCAGCGCGTTGTCCATCGGGCCCAGTTGCGAGGGATGGAATCCGGGACGCAGGTAGCGCGGGATCTCGGTGAAGAAGGTGGTGAAACTCGGGACCACGCCGCGCACCGAGGCGCTGGCCAGCTGCCACGGCCACCAGCGGCCCTTCGTCGGCTCGGGATCCCGGTGGAACAGGTAGCCGCCGGAGGCGGCGAACAGGGCGAGCAGTCCTACGCTCGCGATCACCGCCTGTCGCGCCTTCCTGGCGTAACTGCCGTCGACGTACATGTACGCGTCGTAGACGACGCTGCGGTGTTCCACCTCTTCGGCGCCGTGCCAGCGGATCAGGTCGAGCATCGCCGGATGCATCCCCGCGGCCTCGAGTTTGTCGTTGGTGAGCAGCCATTCGCCGATCACGGCGGTGTAGTGCTCCATCCCGGCGAACAGGGCGAGCCGTTCGCACAGCCACGCGTGTTTGGCGCGGCCGGTGAGGCCGTGATCGCCGAGCAGCCGATCGGTCAGCCACGACATCAGTTCGACCATCGGTCCGACCTCGAGACCGAGCTTTTCCAGCTGCCGACGCGCTTGTTCGTGCGAACCGGCGTGCATGGATTCCTGGCCGATGAATCCGCGGACTTCCTCGGCGAGGCGTTCGTCGGAGATCAGCGGGAGCGCCTCGGCCAGTGCCTGCGCCATGGCCCGCTCCCCCTCCGGGAGCACCAGGTGCATGACATTGATGATGTGCGTCGCCATGACCTCGCCGGGAATGTAGTGCATCGGCACCGAGGCGAAGTCGAAGCGGACATCGCGGGCGTGGATGGCGTGCGCCTGATCGGTATATGCAGCGGAACCCATGGTCCTCACGTCTCCTCGATGAAACCGGACATACGAAATGTATTTCTGAAATCATATGATGTCAACATCAGCTGATGTCTACTTCTGGATATGAGAAGATCGGCGTCATGGTCGCCGAATCGGACGCAACCCAGCCCGGCACCCGACGCTGGCGCGGGCTCGCCCCCGCCGAGCGGGTCACCGCGCGCCGCGAACAGCTGGTCGCGGCGGGAATCGAGCTGATGGGCACCGTCGGCGCGGGCGAGACGTCCATGCGCGGCATCTGCCGTCAGGCGGGGCTCACCGAGCGCTACTTCTACGAGAGTTTTCCCAACCTCGACGCCCTGATGACCACCGTGCTCGAAACCGTCGTGCTGGCGGCGCGCGACCATCTCCTGGACGCGCTGACCACCGCGCCGATCGATCGCGACGCCATGTTCCTGCACTGCGTCGCGGCGTTCACAGATTTCCTGACCGACGATCGCCGACGCGGGCGGATCATGTTCGTGGAATGTCAGGCCACCCCCGCGCTCACCGCGCGCGCCGACGAGCTCATCGAATTGTTCACCGCGCCCATCGCCCTGACGATCGGCGCGGGCGATTACCGCAATCCCGCCCCGGATCACACCGACAGCGTGCTCAACGCCAACGCGATCTTCGGATCACTGGCGTATCTGTACCGGCCGTGGCTGACCGGTTCGATCCCGGTGTCGCGGGAGCGGTTCGACGAACACGCCGCGCGACTGCTCACCGGTATCGCGCTGATCCGCTCCGGGCCGCCGGAGCCCGAATCCGTTGCTCGGGAACGCGGTTCGCGCGAATCGGAATTCTAAGGTCGCGGATACGCGGGAAGGCCGCGCCCGCGCCCCGGCGGCGGACTCCCGGTCCGCGATACCGATCCGATGATCGGCAGCCGATTCCGGGACGCTTCGGCCGCGAATGACACGGCGCGAACCACCTCCTCTGTGTTTCGATGGAACCGTTTTCCCGACGCGTGCGTCTCAATGGGTAACGGCGACTATCGGAAGGGGCGACGGATGTCCGTGGAGAGTCCGTTCGGAGGGTTCGTCGAGGACGCGAAATCCGGTGCGCTGACCGTGCGCATGGAACCGCAGACCTTCCTCGAACTCGACAGGGCCTGCGAGGAGCTGATTCTCGAACTGTCGCTGGCCCGCAACGACGCGCGGGCGCTCGGCGAGCGCACGAGCTGGGGACTCGGCGAGACGAACGCGCGTCTGTCCTCGGCGCGGGAACTGGTCACCCTGTTCAGAGAACAGGCGTTCGGCGGGCCGGACAGCGCGTACGACACCCTGGCCGAATACATCGACGTCGCCACCGAGATCCGGTCGCTGCTCACCACGATTCGCGAAACCTACGAGCGGACCGACGAGGACTTCGCGCGCAGGATCCGGGAAATACGGCAGTGACCCGCCGAAGACGCGGCGGGCGCGTCATCGGGGCCGGCGCGGCGGCCCTGTCGCTGGCCCTCACCGCGTGCGGCGCCGACGGTACCGCGATGCCGACCGCCGACACGTCGGTCACCACGGCGACACTCACCACCAGCGCCGATTCCGGATCCATCAATTTCGATCCGTGCGCGGCGTTGACGCCACCGTTCCTCGCGCAGCGCCGATGGGATGCTCGCCCGCCACAGCCACGGATCGACAATGTCGGCGGATCCCCCTGGAAGGGATGCGCCTATACCGCGTCGGGCGCGTACACCTTCCGCGTGCAGACCACCGACACGACGCTGATCGCCGTGCGGGAGAAATTCCCCGGCGCCATGGCGACGACCGTCGGCGGACGCCGAGCGATGCGGTACGAGGCTCGCCCCGATGTCCCGGGCGGGTGCGGCATCAATGTCGAGATGAAATCCGGTTCCCTGTACATCCTGGTGGACGATCCGCGCCGCGCCCATCCCCGCGGACTGTCACCCTGCGACAACGTCACCGAGATCGCCGAGGCGGTGGTTCCGCTACTGCCCGAGGGCAGTTGACGCCCGAACCGGCCGACGGCGACGCGGATCCGGCTCAGCCCTTCGATCCGGTCGCGACGATTCCCGCGAGAATCACGCGCAGGCCGTATTCGAACTCCGCGTCGGGATCGGCGGACGCGACCTCGGTCACCATCGCGGCGGTGCGGGGATAGCGCGCGGGATCGACGATCGAACCGATCCGTTCGGATCGATAGGGGTCCCCCTCGCCGTAATCCGCGCCCGCGCGGGCCTGCTCCTCGATGACATATCCGACGGTGTAGTTCATGCTCCAGCGCTACGACCGCGCCCTCGATCGCGGTGCCGCACCGGATTTCGAGGATTTCCGCGCGCGATTCGTCGAGATCGCGGACAGCGATCCCGGCATGCACAGCCCACGCTGGGTGACACAGTTCGGCGACGCCGCTCGGCACGCCGAGCGTTACCGTCACGGCCGCGTCTTCGTGGCGGGCGATGCCGCGCATATCCATTTCCCGGCGGGCGGGCAGGGTCTGAACCTGGGCGTGCAGGACGCGGTCAACCTGGGGTGGAAACTCGCCGCGGCCGTCCGAGGACGCGCACCGGAGGGCTTGTTGGACAGCTACGAGAGCGAGCGATATCCGGTCGCGGCGCGGGTGCTGCACAACACCCGCGCCCAGACCGCGCTGTCGCGGCCCGGGCCGCATACCGACGCGCTTCGCGACATGGTCGCCTCGTTCCTCGATACCGACGAGGTGCGGCGGCGACTCGCATCGATGATCACCGCACTCGATATCCGCTACGAGACCGGCGGCGCGCACCCGAGCACCGGATATCGGGTACCCGACGCCGATCTCCGCGTCGGCGACGCCGATACCCGGGTGCATGTCCTGCTCCGGACGGGCCGCTCGATTCTGCTCTGTCACAAGTGGATACCCGATATCGCCGGTTGGGAGGACCGGGTCGACGTCGTCGAGACACACGACCGGGCCGGAATCCGGTCGGCGACGGGATCGGGCGGAGTCAGCACTCCCGCCGCCGTGCTCGTCCGGCCGGACGGCTATGTCGCCTGGGCCGGGGACGGACCCGGCGACGGCGGGCTGACCGAGGCGCTGACGAGGTGGTTCGGCCCGGCCGCCTGATCGGGCGGATACCGGCGCCTTCCGCCTCGGCTATGCCACGCGACGCGGATCAGCGCGCCCGCTGACCGACGATGATCTCGTGCCGCGACACACCGGAGCACCGCTCGTCGCGACCGGTGCGGTCGCAACGAGCACGGGATCAGGATCCGTCGAAGGCGTCGAGTAACCGCTGAGCGGCGAGCGCCGCGGTGAGAGTGCCTTCGCGAACCTGCGATTCGACCTCGGCGCGAAGGGATTTCACCCTCGGATTGTCGGCGAGACGGCGCAACAGCTGATCGTGCACCATGGTCCAGGTCCAGTCGACCTGCTGACGTCGGCGCTTCTCGTCGAATTCGCCCGCGTCGGTGAGGACCCGACGGTGTTGCAGGACGGTGTCCCAGAACGTGTCCAGGCCGATGCCTTCCAGCCCGCTCATGGTGAGAACCGGTGGGCGCCACAGCGCGTCGTGCGGGTGGATCAGGCGCAGCGCGCCCTGGAGTTCGCGGGCGGCCGCCTTGGCCTCGATCTCGTGCCTGCCGTCGGCCTTGTTCACCGCGACCAGATCGGCGAGTTCGAGAACGCCTTTCTTGATGCCCTGCAACTGGTCTCCGGTGCGGGCCAGGGTCAGGAAGCAGAACACGTCGACCATATTGGCGACGGTGACCTCGGACTGGCCGACGCCGACGGTCTCGACCAGGATCACATCGTAACCCGCCGCCTCCAGCAGCACGATGGTCTCGCGGGTCGCCTTGGCGACACCGCCGAGCGTGCCCGCGGTCGGCGACGGCCGGATGAAGGCGTCACGTTCCACCGACAGCCGCGCCATCCGGGTCTTGTCGCCGAGGATGGAGCCGCCGGTGCGGGTGGAGGACGGATCGACGGCCAGGACCGCGACCCGATGCCCCTTCCCGATCAGCGACATGCCGAGCGAGTCGATGAACGTCGACTTACCGACGCCGGGAACACCGGTGATGCCGACCCGATTCGACACCACGGTGCTGTCGGATCCCTGGACCTCCGGTGTCAGCTTCAGCAGTAGCCGCTGGGCCAGATCCCGATGATCGGCCCTGGTCGATTCCACCAGGGTGATGGCCCGCGCCAAGGCGGCCCGCTCGTTGGCGCGGACCGCGTCGGCGAGTGCGTCGACATCGATGGCACGGCGCGTGGCCGCCCGCTGCGGGGCGGCCGAACCTGCTTCGCTCATTCGGTCGCGGTGGCGTCCGCGCCGTGACCGAGTTCGGCGCCGAGCTTCTTCAGCAGGTCGATCGCCGCCTCGGCGATGACCGTGCCGGGCGGGAAGATCGCCGCGGCGCCCGCCTCGTAGAGCTCGTCGAAGTCACCGGGCGGGATCACGCCGCCGACGATCACCATGATGTCGGGACGACCCGCGTCCGCCAGTGCCTGCCGCAGAGCGGGCACCAGCGTGAGGTGGCCCGCCGCGAGCGAGGACACACCGACGACGTGCACGTCGTTGTCGGCCGCCTGCTGCGCCACCTCTTCGGGGGTCTGGAACAGCGGGCCCACGTCGACGTCGAAGCCGATGTCTGCGAAGGCGGTGGCGATCACCTTCTGTCCTCGATCGTGTCCGTCCTGACCCATTTTCGCGACGAGGATACGCGGGCGACGGCCTTCGGCCTCCGCGAATTCCTCGACGAGTTCGACCGCGGTGGTGATGTTGGTGACCTTCCCTGCCTCGTCGCGGTACACGCCGGACAGAGTGCGGATCTCGGCCTGATGCCTGCCGTAGACCTTCTCCAGCGCGTCGGAGATCTCGCCGACGGTGGCCTTGGCGCGCGCGGCGTCGATGGCGAGGGCGAGCAGGTTGTTCTGCATGCCGCCCTCGGAAGAGGCCGCCGCACGGGTCAATTCGTTCAGCGCCCGCTCGACCGCGTCGGAATCCCGGTCGGCGCGCAGCCGCCGCAACTTCTCGATCTGCTCGGCGCGCACGCGGGAGTTCTCGACCTTGAGGACCTCGACCTGCTGATCCTCTTCGACCTGGTACTTGTTCACGCCGATCACCGGCTGCTGCCCGGTGTCGATGCGCGCCTGGGTGCGCGCGGCGGCTTCCTCGATGCGCAGCTTGGGGATGCCCTCGCCGATGGCCTGTGCCATACCGCCGTGCGCTTCCACCTCGGCGATATGGGCCCTGGCCCGGTTGGCCAGCTGGTGGGTGAGCCATTCGACGTAGTACGAGCCGCCCCACGGGTCGATCGGGCGGGTGGTGTTGGACTCCTGCTGGATCAGCAGCTGGGTGTTGCGGGCGATGCGGGCGGAGAAATCGGTCGGCAGTGCCAGCGCCTCGTCCAGGGCGTTGGTGTGCAGCGACTGGGTGTGGCCCTGGGTCGCGGCCATCGCCTCGATGCAGGTGCGCGCCACATTGTTGTAGGCGTCCTGGGCGGTCAGCGACCAGCCCGAGGTCTGCGAATGGGTGCGCAGCGACAGCGATTTCGCGCTCTTGGGGTTGAACTTCGCGACGAGCTCGCTCCAGAGCAGCCGTCCCGCACGGAGTTTGGCGACCTCCATGAAGAAGTTCATGCCGATGGCCCAGAAGAAGGACAGCCGCGGCGCGAACTTGTCCACCTCCATACCCGCCTCGATACCGGCCCGGATGTACTCCACGCCGTCGGCGAGGGTGTACGCCAGTTCCAGATCGGCGGTCGCTCCCGCTTCCTGGATGTGGTAGCCGGAGATGGAGATCGAGTTGAACTTCGGCATCTTCGAGCTGGTGTAGGCGAAGATGTCGGAGATGATCCGCATCGAGGGCTTGGGCGGATAGATGTAGGTGTTGCGGACCATGAACTCCTTCAGAATGTCGTTCTGAATGGTTCCGGCCAGCTGTTCGGGCGTGACGCCCTGTTCCTCGGCGGCAACGACGTAGAGGGCGAGAATCGGCAGCACCGCGCCGTTCATCGTCATCGACACCGAAACCTGGTCCAGCGGAATGTGATCGAAGAGCTGGCGCATGTCCAGGATCGAGTCGATCGCGACACCGGCCATGCCGACGTCACCCTGCACGCGCGGATGATCGGAGTCGTAGCCGCGGTGCGTGGCCAGGTCGAAGGCGACCGAGAGGCCCTTCTGTCCCGCCTGCAGATTGCGGCGGTAGAAGGCGTTGGAATCGGCGGCGGTGGAGAACCCCGCGTACTGGCGGATCGTCCACGGCTGATTCACGTACATGGTCGGGTACGGACCGCGCACGAACGGCGCGACACCGGGAACGCTGTCGAGCGGGAAGCCCTCGGCCACGATGGCGTCGCGATCGGCCTTGGTGAACACCGGCGGCACGTCGATGCCCTCGGGGGTCGCCCACACCAACTGATCGGGGGTGTAGTGATTCGCCTCGGCGGCCTCGGCGACGAATTCCCGCACCTGCGCGGCGTCGACCGCGGCGGGTTCGGGCGCGCGCTCGTGCAGCGGCACATCGGCGAAACTGCCGATCACATGTTCGACTTCGCGCGTAGTCATCAGGCTCCTACCTTCTCCAGCAGGCCGGACAGTGCCGCGACCGCGTCGATCTTCGCGGTGAGGTATCCGTCCGGTCGCTGTGTCTCACTCAGATCGGCGACCGCCTTCGCGGCACCGGCCAGCAGTACCGTGCCGACACCCGCCGCGCGCAGGGCTTCGACGGCCCCGCCCGCCTCGGTGCCGTAACGCTTGTCCGAACCGCACAGCACCGCGATCGCGGCGCCGGATTCGGTGGCGGCAGCGGCGATTCCGTCCACGTCCAGCGGTCCCGGGTTGACCGATTCGATACCGCCGGAGGCCAGCAGGTTCGCGATGAAGGTCACGCGCACATTGTGTTCGGCCACCGTGCCCAGCGGCACCAGCAGCGCCTTCGGCCGCGCGCCGTTGGCCGCCAGGTAGGCGTCGGACCGGTTGCGCAGTTCTTCGAAGGCCGCGCCGTATCGGGTGCTGAGACCGCTGTCGCGGGCCGCTTCCGACAGCGGTTTCTCGGCCAGGTTCGGGAATTCGTTCACACCCGTGACCGCGGTCTTGCGGTGGGCCACATCGGCGTCGCGGGCCGCGTGGGTCTCGGCGATCCGCTCGGCGAGCAGACCCGAGTCGAGCGCGGCGGTGTAGCCGCCCGCGGCCTCGAGTTCCCGCATGAACTCCCACGCCTTGTCCGCGAGGGCGGCGGTGAGATCCTCGACGTACCAGGAACCCGCGCCCGGGTCCTGGACGTGGCCGAGGCGCGATTCCTCGAGCAGCAGCAACTGGGTGTTGCGTGCCATGCGGTCGGAGAACAACTTCGAGACGCCGAGTTCGCCGACGGGCAGCGCGGAATCGAAGGGCAGCACCGTCACGGTGTCCGCGCCGCCGACGCCCGCGCCGAACGCGGCGAGGGTGGTGCGCAGCAGGTTCACCCACGGGTCGCGCTGGGTCATCATGGCCGCCGAGGTCACCGCGTGCTGGGGCGCGTCGCCGAAGGCGGGGGCACCGCACACGTGCGCCACCCGCGCCCACAGTTGACGCGCGGCGCGGAATTTGGCGATGGTGGCGAACTGGTCGTCGGTGGCGGCGTACCGGAATTCCAGCTGACCGAGCACATCGGCGATATCGCGGCCGGGGCTCAGCGCGCGCAGGTATTCCAGACCGGCTGCCACGGCGGCGCCGAGTTCCTGGGCGTCGGACGCGCCCGCGTCGTGGAATACGGTGCCGTCCACGGTGATCGCGCGGATCGTCTCCTCGCGTGCGATGGCCTGGTCGGCGAGGGTCAGCGTCTCCGGCAGACCCGCGTCGTCGACGCCGGCGAAACGGCTCGTCAGCGGAGCGGCGCCGAGGGCGACGGTGATCGCCGCCCGGTCCGGGGTCTTGTACTCGTCGAGCACCGCGAAGATCCGGGTGGCGGCGGCGCCGACCGCGGGGCCCGCGCTCACCGTGAGCGGCGCGAGTTCGAAGAGCAGTCCGGCGAGCGCGGTCGGCAACTGTTCGACCGGCACCCCGCGCTCGCCCGTGGCGATCCACGCGGCGCTGTGGCCGTTCTCCAGGCCGAACAGGATCTCCCGGTTGGCGGCGGCCGCGTCGGACGAGGTGACCGGTGCGGTCACGTACCAGCCGCGGTGGACGTCACGGGTCGCGTCGCGTCCGCGCACGAAGGGGAAGGCGCCGGGCAGCGGCTGCTCGGGCAGCTCGTCGCGACGGGTGTACAAAGGGGCGACGGTGAGTCCGTCGTAGGTGGTCTCCGCGAGCAGATGCTCGGGCTCCTCCGGCAATTCGGCGATCTCGACCCTGCGGGCCTTCGCCAGGACGCCGGCCACTCCCTTACGCCATGCGGCGTACTCCGGTACCGACTCGGCGGCCGGTTCTGAAGCAATCGGCACTGCTTTCCCTCTTCCACTCGAGATGGCGCACCCACTGTGCGCACCCATTACCTCCGCATTCGCCCAGGTCAGCGAGCACTTCGGTTAACGAGCATTCGTCCCGTTTCTTCTGATGCTAGCGGCAGTGCCCCCGAGGGTTGACCCTGGCCGCCACTACCAACCGGTAACCTGCCTCGCGTGACCTGGCTCATTCGCAACCGGCGTATCGTCGCGCTACTTCTCGGCGTCGGCATCCTGTTCGTCGGCGCGATGCTGATTCCGCTGCCGGGTCCGCAGCGGATGCAGGAGTGGGCCGATTCGGTCGGCCCCTGGTTCCCGCTGGTGTTCTTCGTCGTCTACGCCGTCGCGGCGACCGCGCCGATTCCGCGCACCGTGCTCACCGTGTCGTGCGGGGTCCTGTTCGGTCCGCTACTCGGTAGCGTCGTCGCCCTGTCCGCGACCACCGTCGCCGCCGCCCTCGCCCTGCTCCTGGTCCGCGCGCTCGACCGCGACCACGTCGCCGCCCGCCTGACCCATCCCGCCGTCCGCGCGATCGATCAACGCCTCGAACGACGCGGCTGGCTCGCGGTCGGCTCACTGCGCCTGGTCGCCTTCGCCCCGTTCTCGGTCGTGAACTACTGCTGCGCGCTGTCCTCGGTGCGTTTCTGGCCCTACCTCGCCGCATCCCTCATCGGCTCGGTCCCCGGCACCGTCGCCACCGTCATCCTCGCCGACGCCCTGACCGGAGGCACCCACCCCGCCATGCTCGCCGTCTCCGGTCTCTGCATAGCGATCGGGCTGATCGGCCTCGTCGTCGACAGCCGATGGAACCCCGACCCACTGGTGCCCGTCGAGGACCCCGACGAGATTGCGGCCCCCGCGACGGCGCTCCCCCCTCGGTAGCGAGAATCGCGCGATCGTCCGTGCGGTCGAACCACCACACACCACGCTGCCGAATCCTTCGATCGACAGTAGACGCGGCCTCGAATCAGTCCGTCCGCTTTTCTTCACTCGATGACAATGTCGGTCCGAGAATCGTGCGGTTCTCGACACGGCCCGAATAGGCACCGCGTATCGAACCTCGAATCACACTCGGGGACCGGATACCGAGGAATATCGGACCGAAAGGTTCGATATAGCAATCACTCTCGACATTTTGCCGTGGAATGTACAGCAGAATGATCGGGCAGCGAACTGTTGTAACGGGGCACGGCATCCAGCCGACTACCCCAGCGTCACCGCCCGATACGCGGTGCTGCCATAAGGGTCGGCATTCGAATGATTCGAACCCGAACCCTTCTGTAATCATGCGTGCCGAATCGTAGACGGGAATTGCCGTGTTGCCTCCGATGCTGTCCAAAGGCCAGAACATTCCGCTGCCGGATGATGTCGTCGGGATCGATGTGGTGACCGGATGGACGGAATCCGATATCGAGGTCGACGCGTCCGCCCTGCTGCTCGGCGCCGACGGAAAGGTCGGCTCCGACTCCGACTTCGTTTTCTACAATCAGCCCGAATCCTCGGACGGATCGGTACGTTTCCTCGGCACCAGCGCGACAGAGGAGGGTGCTCAGGCCAGGATCACGATCGACCTGTCGACGGTGCCCGCTCATGTGCACACGGTCGCGCTCGCGGGCAGTATCGGCACCGGCACCTTCGGCGAACTCGGCAAACTCACCTTCCACGTGGTGGACGGTGCGGGCCATTCCCTGGCCGAATACGTCACCGCCGACGTGAGCACCGAATCGGCCTTCGTCTTCGGCGAGATATATCGACGAGGCGAGGGCTGGAAAGTCCGCGCCGTCGGACAGGGCTGGGATTCCGGATTGGCCGGTCTCGCCGCGGATTACGGTGTCGCCGTCGATGACGAGCCGGACTCCGACGTCGACGTGCCGGTCGAATCCGCTCCCGAGCCTTCGGCCGTCCCCGATCTCGCGATCGTCGAGCAGGCGAAGAACGCCTCCCCGAGCCGGACCGCCGGTCGCGGCAGCGGCGTGCGCACCGCCAAACGGGTGGCGAAGAAGGCCAAGCCGATCGAATTCAAGCTCGCCGAACTCGACACCTGGCAGCCCGCGCGGCTGTTCTCGGTATTCGGTGTCGGCGCGGGCGAGGAACAGGAGAAACGTGCGACGTCGGCGCTGATCGCGACGATGCAGGCGGTACGGCCGCTCGCACGGGCACTCTGCGCTCGACTCGGAGCGCCCGCCGGAGCGTTCGAAGGTTATGTCGAAGTCCAGTACGAGCGCGGTGAGTCGAAGGTCATCCCCGACGCGGTGCTCAAGGTGGTGCGCGGTACGCGGGTGTGGACCGGATTGCTCGAGGTCAAGACAGGTTCCGGGAAGCTTCGCCGCGAGCAGCTCGAGAGTTACCTCGATGTGGCCAGGAAGAAGAAGTACGACGCGGTGATCAGCCTGTCCAACGATGTGCCGGCCGGTCCGGGAGAATTGCCCGTCGAGGTCGACCGCCGCAAATTGGCCAAGGTCGCGCTGCGGCATCTCTCCTGGGCCGAGGTTACCCACGAGGTGCGCATGCTGCTGTCGCACGGTGGCATCGAGGACGACCTCCAGGCGTGGATCGCGAGCGAATTCCTGCGCTACCTCGAACATCCTCGGTCGGGTGCGACCGAACTCGTGGACATGGGCAGGCACTGGGTCGCCGTGCGGGACGCGGTGACCGCCGGCACGCTGCGCTCGGGCGATCAGAAGGGGCTCACCGTCGCCGAGAAATGGGTGTCGCTGTCGCGGCACCTGGCGCTGCGGTTCACGGCGGAGCTCGGGGTGACGGTCAAACATGTGCTGCCGCGCAGGCACCAGTCGGATCCGACGGCGCGCAATGCCGCGGTCGCCGAACGCTTGGCGGCCGACGGCACGTTCGAGGCGGTGCTGCGGATTCCCGATGCCGCCGGTGACCTCGTCGTCGTCGCCGACGTACGGACCAACCGGATCCGATGCCGCACGGTCCTGGACGCGCCGAACGAGGGGACCTCGGCCCGCCGGGTGTCGTGGTTGCTCCGTCAACTCGGCGATGCTCCCGGCGAAGTCCAGGTGGAGGCGGTGTTCTCCGAGCGCGGCAACGAGACCTGTGAAATCCTCGGGAAAGTTCGCGCGAATCCGAAGGTGCTCACCGAGCAGCGCGGCGGCACCATCGTGTCGTTCTCGCTCGAGCAGACCTTTCCGCTGGGCAGCCGCCGGTCCGGTACGGCGGCGAGTTTCATCGCGAGTGTGGCCGCGGCCGCCGACGCGTTCTACGGCACGGTCGTACAGCCGTTGCGCGTATGGGTCCCCGCGGCGCCGAGACAGGCCGAACCGGCGGTGGTCGACGCGGCGGAGACCACACACTCCTGAGCCGAGGGGCTCAGGTTCTCCCGGCTAGCGGCGGGTGCGGGCGGTGAGGTCGTCGAGCAGGATCATGACCTCGCCCGCTCGTTTGATGACCTCGGCCAGGCGGATGCGTAGGCCGAGGATGGCCACGTCGGCGGCGGGGTCGGGTAGCTCGTGGCCCGCGCGTTGCCACTCGCCGTTGGCGGTGATGCGGCCGAGGGACAGTTCCTGTTCCTCGCCGCCGACGCCGACACGGGCGAAGACCCGGATCGAGGCGTGCGGTGAACGGACCCAGAGGTTCAGTTCCTCCAGCTGTCCCGGGACGGTGAACGCGGAGCCGGGTTTGGGGTTCAGTTCGATGTCCAGACCTTCCGCGGCGGCCTTGACCAGCAGGGCGACAGCCCGGTAGTCGGCGCCGGCCGCGCCGTTGGCGTACACGCCGGGTTCCTTGCTCGGCGCGCCCTCCGCGAAGGTGGTGATATGGGTCTGCCCGGCCCCCGGGCCACCGAGATCCCAGTTGTCCTTGTTCTCGAAGTCTTCCAGGAGAACTTCGACCGACGTATCCGCCATCAGGGCATCCCTTCATCCACACCAAGCCGATCGCTCCGGCTTTCCGAGCACCCTACAAGTCACCCGATCTGCCACGCCCGGATATCGATTCGTTCACCTGCGGGTCGGATCGGTTCGGTAAAAGCGGCGATCGGCTGCCGTCGCGGACGCCCGGGTGTGCCGGTTATCACACAGCGTGTGCGATCGCGGGTATCGAGGTCGGTGTCCGGCGGGTGCCGGGCGGCGGCGCGAACGGGTCGTCGTGCCCGAGACCGGGAACGGGCGATCGGGTCGCTAATCATCCCGGCGACAGGATGTTTCGAGTATCCGGTGCGGGACGCGCACGAGCGGGGATCGGGGTTCCGCCTGGGTGGTTCGCGGATTCGTCCCGGTGTGGGCGAGAGGATTTCGATCGGTGTGGAGCGCATCGACCGTAGAGCGACGGCCGCTCGGCATCGGGACCGCGAATACCGGGCGACGTGAAAAGCGTTCGCGGGCAAGCGCGGTGGACCTCGAGACAATCCGGCCGGGCTCCGCGAACACCGAGCGCCGAGGATCGGAGCGATGTGATCGAAACCTTCCGGCGCGGCGGTCGACTGGGTCAGAATGGGGTGGCCGAGATCCGGCCGTCAGGGGAAAGTGTCGGCGCACGATCGGCCGACGGAACATGGGGAAAGCAATGAGAGCCAACACGTTCGCCGCCACTGCTCTACTCGCCATCGGCGCCACCGGCATCACCGCCGGCGCCGCAGCGGCACAGCCCGTATCCGATACCGAAGCCGCGATCCACGGGGTCGAACACGGCATCGGCTACGTCGCGGCCGCCACCGCCGATCGCACCGGGGTCACCGCGACCGTGGACGCGGGTCGATTCACGCTCGCACCGGATGCCGCGTCGGTGGCGCTGACCGACAACGCGGGAAATATCGTCGCGAGCATTCCGCTCGCCGCCGCACAGAGCACCGCGCGGATCAGCGCCGAGGGCCGCACGCTCACCTTCACGCCGCAGTCGGCGAGCGCGCAGGCCATCGACGAGGCCGCCGACACACTGGCGCGCAAGCAGTACAACGCCGGAATCGGGGCGCTGGTCGGAGCCGGTATCGGCGCGGTACTCGGCTTCTTCCTCGGTGGCGTCGGCGCCCTGGTCACCGTCCCGATCGGGGCCGGTATCGGCGCGCTCGTCGGTTACTCGACGCCGTAGTCGCGGGTCCGCTGCCGCCGGTGCCGGGTCAGGCGCACCGGCGGCAGCGGCGCGGGCGGGGGGCTTCCATGCGTTCGGCCGGGCTGGATACGATGACCGAGCGCTCGTTCGTGCAAGCCCGCCCACCCGCGCCGCAGCACTGGTGGGCGCACGTCCGGGCAGGCCGTATCAAGGAAGAAGGACCGCGCATGAAGCGAAATCTGAACTGCCCCTGCGGCGAGACCATCGTCGGCACCGACGAGGACGACCTGGTCACCAAGACCAAGGCGCACCTCGCCGCGAACCACCCCGGGCACGACTACTCCCGCGAGGAAATCCTTTTCATCGCCTACTGACCCGCACCCGCGTCACGGCGTCAGCGCCGAGGCGCGGAGCGAGCGGTAGGAACTGCCGCGATCGGGGGCGGTCCGCGGTATCACCCGCCGCCCCCGGCGCGACTTCCGAACGGATCGACCGCCGAATCGTCGACACCGTTCATTCCGGATCCACCCGGGGTCGCGGCCTCGGCCCGATCTGGTCGAGCAGGGCGTTGACCTCGTCGGGAAAACCGTTCGTCACCGGTTTCGCCGTCTTGTGCGGGAAACGACGGGTGACGTGTTCCTCGGCCGCCGATCCCGACAGCACATAGACCGGTTCCTCGGTGTTCTGTAGCGGCCGCACCACCTCGTCGAGATGGGATTTCCGGTCGTCGAGATAGGCGCCGATCACGTCCTCCCCCGCCGGGCACACCGCCATGCAGTACCCGGCTTTGTAATTGGGTTTGAACGACAGGCTCTGCCACATCGAGAACGACTCCCCGGTGCTCACCCGCTCGCGGTAGTCCGCGCGGCTGTCACTGTCGGCGATGGTCTCCGCCCAGTCGGTGAACCCGCCCATGAATTCCCGGTAGTTGTGGGTGTAGCAGGCCTGGAAGTCGAAACCCGCGTCCTGGGCGATCGCACCGACCGGGCACGCGGAGACGCACAGTTTGCATTCCAGGCACGGATTGAAATCCAGCGGCGAACTCGGCTCGTCGACGACGGCGTCGGTGACGATCGTGCCGAGCAGGATGAAATTGCCGAATTTCGGGTGGATGACATTGCGGTGGATGCCCATCACCCCGAGCCCGGCGGCCTCGGCCACCACTTTGTGCGCGATGACCCAGATCCGGCCGGGAAATTTGTCCACCTCCATCGGATAACCGGGCGCCGGGTAGACCGCGCGGTAGCCCGCGTCCTGCAATGCCGTGGTGATTCGACGCGACACGGCGTTGGTCTCGTCGTCGGCGTGATTGAACTCGGTATTGGCGAGGCTGCGTTGCGGACTGCGCAGGTTGTCGCGGTTCATCCGCACGCAGAAGGCGACGAAGGTGCGTGCCGACGGCAGGATCGCGCGCGCGTGCTCGTACTCCGGCGCGACGCGCGGATCATCGATCGGAACGAAACCCACGTCCTCGGCGCCCGCCGCCAGGCACAGCTCCCGCAGCCGGGACGCCGTGAGCACCGGATCAGGTTTCGTCCGCTCCCGTTCGGCCATCCGCCGCACCGTCGGATGCTGCGCCAGGCGCCGTTGCGCCGATGATGCTGATGTCTGGTCCATGGTCGACCTCCCGAACTCGACGAGACCTCCGTGGCCTCATAAGGTCGGACCGCCCCGGCGACCGGAATTCATCGGTCGTCGGCCGGACGAATGACGACCGTTCGTCAACCGAGTTCCACCGGGATCGCGACGACGTCGACCATCGCGCCGCGACGCACCGCGCTGATCGGCACGGCCCGGCCGATGGCCTCGGCGAAGAGCGCGCGTTGAATCCCCTGCGCGTCACGCACTTCCACGTCATCGACGGAGAGAACCAGGTCGCCACGGAGCAGTCCGGCCCGGTCGGCCGGTCCGCCGCGCACGACGTCGACGACGCGCACCCCGACGGATTGTCCAGCGCGCCCGGCGATCTCGGCGGTGATCGGTGCGGGCGCGCCGACGATTCCGAGGTAGGCGCGGCGAATCCGACCTTCGGTGCGCAGTGTGTCGATGATGCGGCGGGTGGTGCCGTTGATCGGAACGGCGAGGCCGACGCCGACCACAGCCGCGGAGGTCACCACCCCGACCACTCGTCCGCGCGAATCCGCCAGCGCGCCACCGGCATTCCCCGGATTCAGCGCGGCATCGGTGTGGATGACGTCCTCGATGACCCGGCCCGCTCGACGGGAGGCGACCGGGGCCGCTCGACCGAGCGCCCCGACCACTCCCGCGGCGACCGAACCCGCCAACCCCAGCGGGCTCCCCACCGCGACGACCAGTTGACCGACGACGAGGGTGTCGGCGTCACCGAAGGTCACCGCACCGGGCGCGCCGTCACGCGCCCGCAGCACCGCCAGATCGGACAGCGGGTCGACACCCACCGCCTCGAAACGCGATTCCACACCGTCGGCGAAGACGATCTCGCCCTCGGTGGCCGCACCGAGCACCCGCGCGGCGGTGAGCAGGAAACCGTCATCGGCGCAGACCACGGCGGAACCGCCGCCGTGACGGGTCCGGATTCCGGCGATGTGGCCGGTCACCGCCGCCGCGACGGCGATCACCGTCCGGGAATACGCGTCCATCGCGGTGTCGTCCACATTGACCACCCATCCTGCCCACCCGCACCATCGGTCACCGCTTCCAGCATGCGCCTCGCCGGGCGCGGACATGCCGGGTTCGCTACAGCCGCAGATGAATTCGGGGTGAACGGGAACCCTCTCGAGGCTAGGGCGCGCCGTTCACCACCTCGAGGAAGACCGATCTCAGCGCGTTCACGTAGCGGTCGACGGAGTCGTGGGCGACCGGGGTATCGGGGTAGATCACGCTCAACGATGTCGCGGTGGGAAACCGGTTGATCCACATCAGCACCTCCTCGGCAGCCGCCCGGTTGGCGTAGACGCCGCCGCGCGCCACGTCGAAGAATTCGCTGCCCGCGAATTCACGGGCGTCCACGTAGGACAGCATCGGATTCGACCAGCCCGACCGGACCGAGATTCCGGCGTCGTCGGGCACAAGTTCCAGCACCCGATGGAAGGACACGGTCGTCAGTCGGAGTCCGCTTTCGTACGCGCGTTGCGCCGCGACCACCGCGCGAGCGAACGAGGTGTTCGCGCCGATCGGGAAGGCCACCGGGATCAGGGTCGCGTACCACCCGACCGAGCCGAGTTCGGCGAGTGTGCCCCTGGTGCTGATGGGGGTCATGGTGAAGTAGTAGTCGGCGTCGACGAGTTCGCGTTCGGCCAGCGCGGCGGCGGCGAAGATGCCGCCGGTGAATTCCGCGCCGTTGTCGCGACACACCTGTTCGAAGCGCGCCGCGCCCTCTTCGTCGAACAGCGGGACGGTCACGTGGGCGCTGCGGTGGTAGCCGCCGCGGCCGCCGAGTTCCAGGGGGAAGGACGGGAGTTCACCCTCGTTGCCGTGGACCAGCTCGAGCCATTTCCTGACCCCCGGCGAGGCGGGTGTCAGGAGCGCGGACTGCGCGCGTTCGCGCACGCAGTAGTCGAGATAACTGGCCGGGGCGGGGAGTTCGGCGCCGCCGTCCCACACCTGCGCGGCGTAGAGCTGGGCCAGGTCCACACACGAGAGGTACTGCGCGACACCGTCGGTGTGCAGGTGATCGACGGCGATGTAGACGGTGGTCGTCTCCTCGTGTTCGATGGCGCCGAAGGTGAAACAGTCCCATTGGAACGGTCCCGGCGTCTGCTTCTGGACGTGTTCGCGGATGGCCTCGGCATTGTCGATCTCGCCGTATCCGGTCGGCACGAAATCGATGACATCGAGGTCGACGAGATGGGTGCGCACCGCGCCGTCCTCGCCGATGTCGAACCAGGTGCGGAAGGTGTCGTGCCGCAGCAGGAACGCGTTGACCGCCCGCGTCATCGCGTCGAGATCCAGCGCGCCGGGCACCTGCGCGGTGACGACGCACAGTCCCGAATAGCGGAAGTCGGCGGTGGCATTGCGATGGGCCAGACGCAGATAGGACTCCTGCTGGTGCGAGGGCGGCGCCGGATGGACGGGCGCCGACGCGGCCCGCGCCACCGAATCCGGCGACGCGGACCAGCTCACGAGCCGGCCCGGGGCCGGATCCCATTCGTCGATCAGACCGAAACTGACCACGGGAAACCTCTATTCGATGCGTGCGAACGGCTGGGGCCGCGCCGGTGTGTCGGGCAGCGCGAGGGTCAGGACACCCATGCCGAGGGCGACGACCGCGATGGCCGACAGCATGGTGACGCTGCCACCGAGGGTGTGAGCGCGGAAGAAGACCGTGCTCAGCAGCGCCAGACCGACACCGTTGCCGATCTGCTCGATCGTGGGGAGCAGGCCCGACGCCGCGTCCATGCGGCGCTGATCCAGGCCCGCGAGCATCAGGGGTTGTAGTTGGACGCCGAACAGTCCGACGCCGAGTCCGGACAGGAATACCGGGCCCGCCGCCAGGGCCAGATTCACGACGCCACCGGTGATGTGGAGATAGGCGGCGCCGATCGCGATACAGACTCCGTAGGAGGCGATTCCGACCGCGAGCACCCGCACGCCCCACCGCCCGACCAGCAGCGGCGAGGCGAGCGCCCCCGCACCGGCGCCCAACGCGAAGGGTGTCATGGCGAGTCCGGTGCGCAACGGGGAGAAATCCAATTCGTCCTGCAGGGTGATCGAGATGGTGTACACGAACGCGGTGAACAGCCCGAAGAACAGGGTCACCAGAATCGAGCCGACGCGAAATCCGCGGTCGGCGAACAGATCGAGCCCTACCAGCGGCGTCCGGCCGCGCCGGTCGAGCAACCGCTGGTGGCCGACGAAGAGCGCGCCGAGCCCGAGCGCGCCGACGGCGACCGCGAAAGGTCCCGGCCGCCAGCCGTTCTGTTGTAGATCGGCCAGTGCCCCGAGCAGGGCGAACAGACTCACCGTCGACAGGATCGCCCCGACGGGGTCGAGCCTGCCGCGTTCGGCGGGTCTGCCCAGGCGCAGGTAGCGCAGCGCGAGCGCGAGCGCGAGCAGGCCGAGGGGCAGGTTGATCAGGAATATCGAATGCCAGCCGAACCCCCAGGGCGACAGGGTGATCAGCGTGCCACCGAGAATCGGTCCGAGCATTCCGGCGAATCCGGCCGTCGCGCCGTAGAGGGCGAAAACCTGCGGATGCCGTTCGCGCGGAAAGCTCGCGGTCAGGATGGCGATCGTTTGCGCCGCCATGCCCGCGCCCGAAATCCCCTGCGCCACCCTGGCGATGATCAGTTCGGTGGCGCTGGTGGACACGCCGCACCACACCGAGGTCGCGGTGAAGGCGACCACCGACACCAGGAACATCGCGCGACGGCCGGTCAGTTCACCGATCCGGGCCGCGACCAGCAGGGTGCAGGCGAAGGCCAGCGAGTAGCCGGAGATCACGAACAACTGCTCCGACCGCGAGGCGTGCAGATCCGAGGTGATGTCGGGGAGCGCGGTGTTCACGATCGTCACGTCGATCATCTGCATGAACACCGCGATCAGACATCCGGCGAAGGCCAGCCACGCGGCGCGCTCGCCGTCCGCCGTCTCGGCGGACGCGCGAGTGCCGATCTCGGTCACGCGCCCACGGGTACTGGTTGTTCCGCCGCCGGTTCTTCGACGGCGGCGGGTGCGCTCGGCGCTTCCGACGCCGCCAGCAGCGCCGCCGCCGAGGCGCCCGCGTCGGAGGCGAGGATGAGTTCGGCCACCTTGGGGCCGACCTGTTCGAGGCTGAACGAGCGTCCCATCTGCAACGACATCAGCTCGATCCCGAGCGATTTGCTCACGCGGGTACCGAATTCCACCGCCATCAGGGAGTCCAGACCGAGTTCGGGAACGGGCACGGTCAGGTCGATCGACTCGGGGGCCACACCCATGACCACCGCGAGTTGGTCGGCGAGCATCCTGGCGACCGCCTGGCCGCGTTTGCCCTCGTCGAGCGCGGCCAGTTCGGCCTTCATCTTCGCCGCCGCCGAATTGTCCTCCACCGAGGCCGCCGCCAGCGCGGCCAACCTGCCGGTGCGGCTCATCTGTGGGAACGCGGCGGTGAGTTTGGTCCAGTCGGTCGGGATGATCGCCGCACGGGTCTGTCCGAGCCGCAGTGTCTGCTCGAGATAGACGGTGCCGTCGGTCATGTCGATCGGGCCGAACCCGACCACCTCCAGATATTTGGCGACCTTGTCGTCGGAGGCCATACCGCCGGTGGCCCCGGACATATGGCCCCATCCGACGCAGGTCACGCGTTCGCCCGCACGCGCCCACTGCTCAGCCAGCGCCTCGACCGCGACATTGGCGGCGGTGTAGTTGTACTGCCCGAAGATGCCGAACATCGAGCCGCCCGAGGAGTACAGCACGAACATGTCCAGCGTGATGCCCGCCTCGGTGACGGCCTTGTGCAGGGCGCGCGCGCCGTGCACCTTGGGCCGGTACACCCTGGTGAGCTGGTCGAGATCCATCACCGCGATCCGGTTGTCGGCCACCGCGCCCGCCGCGTGGAAGATGCCGCGCAGCGGATGACCGCCACCGTGCGCCCGCTCGACGATGGCCGCGACGGCCTCGGTGTCGGCGATATCGGCGAGTTCTTCGACGATTTCGACTCCCCCGGCCCGCCAGGCGGCCAGTTGCTGACGTGCCGCGTCGTTGTTCGCGCCGCTCCGTCCGACCAGTACGAGTCTGCGCGCCCCCTTGCTCACCAGCCAGCGCCCGGTCGCCAGGCCGAAGCCGCCGAACCCACCGGTGATCAGATAGCTCGCGACACTGTCGATCTCGACCTCGGGTAGGGCGGGCCGCACCGGCGGCGCGACCTGATCCATGTCGATGGCGATCCTGCCGATCCGTGTCGAGCGGATGACCTCGTCGAATGCCCTCGACACGTCCTCGACGCCGAACAGTTCGTAGGGCAGCGGGCGGTAGACCCCGCTCTCGATCTTGTCGTAGACCCGGCGCAGCAGATCGGCCAGCTGGGCGGGGCGTACCGCGCACATGCGGTCCAGGTCGACCGAGAAGTAGGACAGATTCTTGTCGAAGTTGGCCAGTTCCAGCAGGCCGCCGGTGTACACGTCGGCCTTGCCTACTTCGACGATGCGCCCGAATTCGGTGACCGCCTTGAAGTTCTGGCGCAGGATCTCACCGGGCGCGGTGCTCAGCACCACGTCGACGCCGACGCCGTCGGTCAAGCCGAGCACGTCGTCGGCGAAATTCAGCGACCGCGAATTCAGCGCGTGATCGGCGCCGAGGTCCAGGATATGGGCGCGGCGCTCGTCGGTGCTCGCGGTGCCGATGATCCGCGCGCCCGCGGCTCGGGCCACCTGGATCGCCGCCGAACCGACGCCGCCCGCCGCGCCGTGGATCAGCACCGTCTCGCCCGGCTGGATGCGCGCCAGATCGAGCAGCGCGTACTCAGCGGTGCCGAATGCCGTGGTGCTGGTGCAGAATCCGGGTTCAGCGCCCTCCGGCAGCCGGATCACCGAATGCTGTCCGACGAGATGGAAGCGCCGCATCATGCCCTTGGCGGCGACGGCGACCACATCGCCTTCGGCGACGGTGTCGACGCCGGGACCGAGCCGCACCACGGTGCCGACACCCTCCATACCCGGCGAGGTCCCGAAGAAGGTTCCGGCGAGTTCGCGTTCACCCAGGATGCCCATCACCTTGAGCGGGTCCTTGTAGTTGAGCCCGACCACGCGCATCCGCACTTCGATCTCGCCCGGCCCGGGATCGCGGCGTCGGCACTGCCGCCACGCCAGCGCCGACAGCAGCCGCGACCGCGGCACCTCCAATTCGAAATCGGATTCGGGATCGTCGAGCGGGACCGCGGTTTCCAGGACGTCGATGCGGTCCGACAGCGGTTTGCGCACCACGGGAACCCAGCGCACACCCGCGCGCAGCAGCACCTCGTCGGAATTGTCGTAGCTGAACGCGCCGGGGACCAGCAGTTCCCGCACGAGATCCGCGACGGCGGTATCGGCGTCGACGTCGATCAGGCGCCAGCGCAGCCTGCTCTGCTCGTTCAGCAGGACGCGACGGGCGCCCGCCAGCGCGGCGTGCGCGGAATCGGGTGCGACCGCGCTGTCCGGCAGGGTGAACGCCCGTTCGGTCACCAGGGTGATGTGACAGGAACCGTCGCCGATTCCGGACAGCACCTCGGTGTCGGCGGCCTCGGCGACCGCGTCCACGGCGAGGGCGATCCGCTTCAAGGTCCACAGATCGGCGACATCGTCGTCGACCGAGCCCGCGACCACGCACACGTGCCGCCGTTGGACGCCGTCGACGGCGGCGGCCGCCAGCAGTTCGGTCACCCGGGTCTCCAGGTCCGGGTCGTCCCGCTCGACGAGGTGGAATCCGGAACCCGGCAGCGCGGCGGCCAGCAGTTCGGCGCGCTCGCTCGCACCGAGCGCTACCACGACGGTGGCGACACTCTCCGCGGCGGGCAATGCCGCCGGGTCGACCGGCTCGAGCTGTTCCATGGTGTCGGCGTAGAAGAAGTCGGCCATCCGATGCAGCGGGCTCATCCCCGGTGTCAGCGCGCCGACCCGCACGCCGATCAGTCGCAGGCACACATTGCGGTCCTCGTCGAGCAGATCGACGTCGGCGCACAGCCGCGCCGCCGGATCGCGGCGGGCGACCACGGTGACCTGCTCGGGCAGTGGGGCGAACATCCGTACCGCGTTCACCCCCACCGGCACCATCGCGCCCTCGCCCAGACTGTCGGCCGCGAACAGCAGCGCCACCGTCTGCATCGCGGCGTCCACGACGGCGGGGTGCGCCAGGTGACCGGAGTCGGCGGCGATGGTGGCGTCGACGGTCGCGACCACGGCATCGGTTCCGGCGCGCACCGAGGTCACCCGCCGGAAGGTGGGACCGTACTGCAGACCTCGCGCGGCAAGGGCGGCGTAGAACAGGTCGGGGGCGAAATCGACCGCGGAATCGTCCTCGGGGACAGTGCCTTTCGCGCCCTCGTAGCTGCCGGTCAGCAGTCGGCCGATCGCGTTGACCGTCCAGACCGTTCCGGTGGCGCTGCGCGATCTGATGAGGAAACGTCCGCTCGATTCCTCGATGGTGAATTCCAGCAGCGGCACATCGGGAGCGCTCATGATCAGCGGCGCGACGAACCGCACCTGTTCCAGCGCCACCCGTTTGTCGACCATTCGGCTCGAGGCCGCGCTCAGCGCCGCGTCGAGATAGGCCGCGCCGGGCAGGATCCGTGCGCCGCCGACCACGTGATCGACCAGCCACGGCAGTTTCTCGGTGCCGATCTGTAGTTGCCAGCCCGGCCTGCCCTCGAAATCGGGATCGCCGAGCATGGCGTAGCCGCCCGGGGTACCCAGACGCAACTGTTCGAAGACGGGCAGCGGCGCGTGCAGGCGGGTCTGCTGCCACGGGTAGCGCGGCAGCGGCAGGTGCGGGGTGACCGCGCCGTCGGCGGGGAAGAGGACGCCCGGATCGAGGACGCCCGCGCCGTAGAGGCCGATGATCGTCCGGCGGATGCTCTCGCTGTCGGTTTGTTTGCGGTCCAGGGTCGAGACGGTCGCGCCGGTTTCGCCCGCGCCGAGCAGGATCTCGCGAATATTGCCCGAGAGCACCGGGTGCGGACCGACCTCGACGAACACCCGGTGACCCGCGCCGATCGCCGCCGCGACGGCGTCGGTGAAGCGGACCGGCTGTCGCACGTTGGCGCACCAGTATTCGGCATCCCAGTCGCCCGCCGTGACGGGCGCGCCGGTGACCGTCGAGTACAGCGCGACGGTGGGCGGGCGCGGCGTGAGTTCAGCGAGCACGCTGCGCAGTTCGACCAGGATGGGATCCATCAGATTGCTGTGATAGGGCACCTCGACGCGCAGCCTGCGGGCGAAAGCGCCCTGTTCGGTGAGTGTTTCGGCGATCTCGTCCAAGCGGTCGGCGTTACCGGACAGGGTCAGCGCGCCGGGGCTGTTGACCGCGCCGATATCCACACCGGGGATGTCCGCGATGAGCCGCTCGGCCTGTTCCCGACCGAGACCGACCGCGAGCATCCCGCCCGAGCCCGCCGTCGTCGCCTGTAGTCGCGCGCGGTGGTAGGCGACCAGCACCGCGTCCCGCAGCGAGAGCAGGCCGGTGACGTAGGCCGCCGATACCTCGCCGACGCTGTGCCCGATCACGGCCGATGGGGTGATTCCGAATTGGGCGAGTTCGCTGACCAGCGAGACCTGGACCAGGAAGTTCGCCGGTTGTGCCACGTCGGTTTTCGCGACCCGTGATTCCTGTTCCGGTCGCAGCAGTTCCTCGATGATCGACCAGCCGGCGAGTTCGACGAAGACGTCGTCGATCTGCTCGGCGGTCTTCGCGAAGGCGCCGCCCGCGACCAGCAGTTCGCGTGCCATGGCCCACCACTGCGGTCCCATACCGGAGAAGACGAAGACCGGTTCGGCCGTGCGCCGGGAGACGGTGCGGGTGGCGTCGCGCCCCTCGCCCGCCGCGAACAGGCGCAGATCCCGGACGACGTCGGCGCTCTCGCCGACCAGGACGCCGCTTCGGAACTGATGGTGCGCCAGTCGCGTCCACGCCGCCTCCGCGAGGTGGTCCACGTCGGCTCCGTCGGCGAGCAGATCGGCGAACCGTCCCGCGATGGCACGCACGGCGGGCGCGCTGCGCGCCGACAGCGGCAGCACGCCGTAATGCCTCGCCGTGGCGGGCGCACCGGCCTGCTCGGCGTGGAACTCCTGGAGGATGGCGTGGGCGTTGGTGCCGCCGTAGCCGAAACCGTTGACGGCGATCGTCATCCGATCGACGTCCGGCGCGACCACTTCCGGCTCGGTCTGCACGTGCAATCCCAGCTCGGCGAAGGGAATGTCGGGATTGGGCTCGTCGAGCCAGCCCTGCGGCGGAATCGTGCGGTGCCGGATCGCCAGGGCGGATTTGATCACACTCGCGATCCCGGACGCGGCTTCGGTGTGCCCGAGGGTGGCCTTGAGCGAGCCGACCCCGAGGGAGGCGGGGCGGCCCGCGTCCGCGCCGTAGACCCGGCCGAGCGCTCGTAATTCGATGGGATCACCCACCGGTGTTCCGGTGCCGTGCGCCTCGACGTAGGTGATCCGGGCGGGCGAGAGTCCGGCGCGCTCGCAGACCGCCCGCGCCAGCGCCTCCTGGGAATCGGCGTTGGGCACCGTGATGGCGGTGGTCCGCCCGTCCTGGTTGGAGCCGGTCGCCTTGACCACGGCGTAGATCCGGTCGCCGTCGCGCACCGCGTCGTCGAGTTTCTTGAGCACGACGATCCCGCCGCCCTCACCGCGGCCGTACCCGTCGCCGGTGGCGTCGAAGGATTTGCAGCGGCCGTCCTCGGCGAGGAATCCGCCCTTGCACATCATGACGAAGGTCTCCGGCTGGAGCATGACGTTCACACCGCCCGCCAGCGCGACCTCGCAGTCACCGTTGTCCAGCGCCTGGCAGGCGAGATGGAACGCGACCAGCGACGACGAACAGGCCGTATCTATCGTCAGTGCCGGTCCGATCAGGTTGAGCGCGTACGCGATTCGGTTCGACAGCATCGTGTAGGAGGCGCTGGCGGCGGTGTGCATGTCCACGTGCGCCAGCGCGGGGCCGACCACCCCGACCACCGACTGGTCGACCACGAATCCGCCGACGTAGACGCCGACCGACTCGCCCGCCGCGCGCCCGGCGAATCCGGCGTCGTCCAACGCCTCCCAGGTGACTTCCAGCAGCAGCCGCTGCTGGGGATCGAGGCCCGTCGCCTCGCGCGGCGAGATACCGAAGAAATCGGGGTCGAATTCCCACGGGTCCGAGGTCAGGAACGCACCGCGTTTGGTGTAGCTGCGCCCGGGTGTGCGCCGGTCCGCGTCGTAGTAGCGGCGATAGTCCCAGCGATCCGCGGGGATCTCGACCACCGCGTCCCGCTTGTCGACCACGAAATCCCAGAAGCTCTCCGGTGAGTCGATTCCACCGCCGAATCGGCAGCCGATACCCACAATGGCAATATCCGACATCTTGGTCCTCCCGAACACGGGCAATCGAAGGACCCACGTCGCGCCCCGCGCACGAAATGGTCCTGTACCTGCCCCGGTGACCGCAGCGGCCGATGCACACCGGGACTTGATCGCTTGTCAGCAAATATCCTGCGCCACTGCTGGATTCGCTCGATCGTACCCACGGCCCCCGGCGGGACGGACACACCGGATCGGAGATTTCGTGAGTTCCACAACCCTCGGGAAGGGGGACTGTGAACCGCACCAAGGGCACGACGGCGACCGCCGTACCGCGCGTATCCTCTCGGCCGAACGCACAGATCCAGCGGGCACAATGTATTCGAGAAGATGGCGCGCCGAATATCGACTCGCGCCGCATATTTCAGCGCTCGCCGATCCTCCGGACGACGTAGACGAAGGGGATCACGGCCGAGGCGACGGTGATCGCCGTGGCGGCGAGGTAGCCGAACTCCCAATCCGGCATGCCGATGGCGTGCGCGAACGTGGAGATCAGGGTCGGCGGGAGACAGATCGCGGCCAGCAGAGTGAGGATCTCGACGAGCCGGTTGCGTTCGACGTCGAGCCGGGAACGCAGCGAGTGCTGGAGATAGCGCAGCGTGTCGTACTCGGCGGCCGCGTACTTCTCCACGCTGTCGATATCGTCCACGAGCGCGATCGTCCGCGCGTCGAGTTCGCTTGCGCACCAAGCGAGTTCACCCCGCATTCGGTGCGCGGCGCGCGCCAGGTGGCGTTGTGTCTCCCGCACCGGGGCGACGGCGCGCTCGACGGCGTCGAGGGCGGTGGGCACGCCGCGAAGTTCCCCCGTGACGGCACCGCGGTCGCGGCGACCGTCGGCGGTGCTCGCCGCGGCGAGTTCGGCGCGCACCGATGCCAGCGTCGCGTCGACCGAACGCAGGATGTCGCGCGATCCGTCGTTGAGCGCCCACAGCAGCGCGTACATCACACCGTAGGACGATCCGGTCAGCAGCGGGTCGCGGCTCATCTTCGCGATCGCCGCGTCGAAGGGCACGAACGGTTCCGTCGGCTGCCAGGTGACCAGGAATTCCTCGTTCACCGCGAAGACGATGGTGTCGCGCACCGGATCGCCGTCACCGCGCCGGTGATTCACCACCACCGGCACATAGAGGAAATCATCTGTCTCCCAGTCGCGTTCTCTCGCGGCGGGGAAATCGACGCCCAACCGTTCACGCAGAACCACGGCCGTCTCGGCATCGGTCATCGACAGCGGTATCCAATGTTTACCGAGTACTTCGGTGTCGAAGTGCTCGGCGGCGGGCGCGGTGGGGGTACGCACCGCTACCGCCCGCCGCCGCGGCGCGCCGGGCGCGTGAACAGTTCTGCCATGGCTGAACTCCAGATTCGGATTCGGTGTTGTTCGTGGCGCGGGCCGGTGTGGACCGCGCTCGCGCGCGGGCGAGGGCACAGGCCGCTCGTCCCGCTCGGATGGTGTCGATCGCGCACGAATCGTGCGCTCCAACATTAGAAACCGCCCCGTGTCCTCGTCAATCGACGAACAGGTTAAGCGGTGTAGACCACGTCGCGGCGGGGACCGGTCGGGTACGTGTCGGAACTAGCGACCGTCGCGCGCCGCCGCGTGCACGGCGACCAGTCTGGCCGCGCGGATCGCGTCCCACAGTGGACGCAACAGCGTCTCCTGCGCGCCGATGGCGCTGGCAGAGGTGGGCGAGGACGCCGGTTCACGCTGCGCCACCGTGAGAATCGCCGCGACGTGATCGGCGGTGTCGAGGATGCGCTTGGCGCGCAACGGAATCGACTCCGGGTAATCGTGACGTGAATAGTCGGCCAATTCCGCCTCGATCAATTCACGCGGATCGGATTCGACCGCGCCGACGGCGGTGGTGTGCAGTTGCATCAGCGCGTCGGCGGCATCGCGGACCGCCTCGCGCATCGTGTACTCGGCCTCGCCGAGACTCATATCCGACCCCGGCTCGGGGGGAATCGGGGTGCTGTAGATCGTCCACTGCAACGATCCGTCGTCGGCCCACAGCGGAATCAGGCCGGTGCCGTCCTGTCCGGGAACACCGATCAGCAGCCCTTCCTCGGCCTCGACGGCGTCGGCGGCGAAGATGGTCCCGACCGGAAGACCGCGCACGTCACCCGGCACCGGGAGCACCAGCCGCAGCCGCGCACCGGGCTGGGCCATGGTCTCCCGAATGACCTTGAACAGGGCCATCATCGCACTGCCCGCCAGATTGCCGCGCGAGGACCACGGCAGGTCGGAACGACCGCCGGTGGCCGGATCGCCCGCGGCGATGGTGTGCTTGGGCGCCCACTGCTGCAGGGCTTCCAGCACGTCGTCGGGCGCGCTGTTCCCGGCCAGCCAGGAGCCGGCCCACACCGTCAGCGTGGCACTAGGAGAGCACATAATCATCGAGCATAATATGACTGCCGCGATGAGGTGCGGCTGTCGCACAACCCTGGTGAGCTGCGTATTACGGCTCGGGCTCGCACGGCTCGGGTTCGGTCACGAAGTCGATCAGCCGTTCCACCGCGCCGATCAGCGGTGCTTCCAGGTCGCGGAAGGATCCGACCGCCTCGTAGACCCGGCGCCACCCCTGCTGCGGGGTGCCCCACCCCAGCCTGGCGCAGATGCCGGTCTTCCAGTCCTCACCGCGCGGCACCCGGGGCCACTGCTCGATGCCGACCGCGGCGGGCCGCACCGCCTGCCAGACATCGATGAACGGGTGCCCGGTCACCAGCACGTGCGGGCCGAGCCCGGTGGTGAGCTGAGTCTCCTTGGACCCGGTGACCAGATGGTCGACGAGCACCCCGACCCGGCAGCCCGGACCCGGCCCGAATTCGGTGAGGCGCTGCGCCAGATTGTCGAGCCCCTCCAGATGTTCGACCACGACGCCCTCCACGCGCAGGTCGTGTCCCCACACCCGCTCGACCAGCGCCGCGTCGTGCACGCCCTCCACCCAGATGCGGCTGGTCCTGGCCACGCGAGCCCGCAACCCCTCCACCCGTGTCGAACCCGACGCGGACCTGGTCGGCTGTTTAGGCGCCGCCGCGCGCGGACGCACCAGCGTGACCGGATTGCCGTCGATCAGGAACGCCGCCTCGCGCAACGCGAAAAGCCGCACCGCGCCGCGCGCGTCCTCCAGCTTCACGAACTCGCCGTCGTAGCTGCGGTCGAAACCGACTACCGCGCCGCAGAATCCGCTCGCGGCGTCCTCCACCACCAGGTCCCGCTCGGCGGTGACCGTCGGCACCACCCGCTTGTTCGCCCTCGGATGTCCCGAGAAGATATCGCCGTATCCGTCGCGCCCGCTCACCGCCCGAAACTAACACCGCCGCTACCGATCGAGGCGTAATCGGTAGCGGTGTGCCGGTCACAGACTGTTGGCGAGCAACGCGTATTGCGCGGCCACGCGCTGGCGCACATCGGCTTCGCTGTCTCCGGCGACGCCCGCGACGTAGCGCTTGTACGAGACGAAGCACACGTACCGGTAGTGCGTTTCGCTGTCGCCGCGATGGTTGAGGTGCTGGCAGGTCGCGCCCGGCACATCGTGCGGCGCGTCGACCGGATCGAAGGCGTCGCCCGAATTCGCCCGCAGGTACGCGATGAGCGCGGGAGCGCCGGAGGCGTCGCGCAACCGGTAGACGACGCTGTTGTCGATGCCGCCCGCCGCCTCGATACCGGTCTCCTCCAGCATGCGCCCCGCCACCGCCTGATTGGACGCGCCGTGCACGATCGCCGAGGGCGGGTGCACGCTGAAGGTCTCCGGATCGAGTTCGCGATCACGGTCCTCGACCACCACGCGGGCCAGCAGATCGTCCGGGTCGACCCGCAGGGTGTCCAGCTTGTCGATCGCGGTGGGCGCGAACGCCTTCGCCGTCGGGATCTCGGCGCGCAGGGTCGCACCGACCCAGCCGAGCAGGTTCTGCTCGTCGGCGTTCTGACGCTGGACGAAGACGAACAGGACGTACTCGCCGATGGCGACGAAGGTGCCCATATTGGGCACGCCGGGACGCCAATGGATCAGCGCGTCGGGGTAATCGGGATGCCGCACGCGCCGGTTCTGGTCCGGCGCGACCTGGAAATCGGTGTCCTCCAGATCGCGCGCGGCCTGTTGCGCGACAGCGGCGCTGCGGAAACGCATCAGCGACTGCAACACGACGGTGTCCGGCGTCGGCCCGGTCTGCTCCTGCGCGAACGGCTGGAACGGCCGATCCGCACCGATCGTGCGGTAGGCGACCACCATGTCGTAACGCTCCAGCACCGGTTTCGCGACATCGGCGAGGAATCCGTACACGGCGCTGTCGACGTCGGAGACGACATCGGAGTAGACCCCGGCGGTCAGCGACGAATCGATCCGGACCGAGGGAACGACCGCGTCGGCCATCCGGATACCTTCCAGCAGAGCGCCTCTGCCGTGCGAGTCCTGGTCGTACCGGTGCCGGTCGACGGGATACGGGCCGACCTCGAGGGTGCGCACATCGGGTTCGCCCGCGACGGGAGTGCCGGTGACACCGCAGCCGGTCAGCAGACTCGCCAGCGCCACCCCGGCGGCGAGCAACGTGATGCGTGATCGTCGAACCATCTCGGCATATCCCTCGTGTCGGTCGGTAACGGGGGCGACACGGCTCGCCTCCCTACACCGTCATCGCGGTACGCGTCGGCGGCGCAACCGCGTGCCCGTCCGCGCCCGGCATTCGTGACGCGGGTGTGATCGGAGCCGCGGCCGTCTCGGTTGGCGCTCTCGGCCCACGATCACCGCGATCGCACTACAGTGAAATTCGTGGCCGCAGTCGTGTGGCTCGTCGCGGGAGTACTGCTCGCGGCGGCCGAGATGCTCACCGGGGACCTCACATTGTTGATGTTGGGCGCCGCGGCACTCGGCACGGCCGGTGTCAGCGCCGCCGCCGACACCTCACTGGTCGTCGACGCGATCGTCTTCGGGGTGATCTCCGCGATCCTGTTCCTCGGGGTGCGTCCGATGCTGCGCAGGCGGTTCGGCACGCCGCCGCCCATTCCGACGAATGTCGATGCGCTGACGGGTAAGTCGGCACTGGTTCTGGAGGAGGTCGCCGCCCATTCCGGGCGCGTCAAACTGGGCGGCGAGGAGTGGACCGCCCGGCCCATGAACGCGGACGAGAGCTACGAGCCGGGCGCGACCGTGTACGTGATGAAAATCGACGGCGCGACCGCCGTCGTCTGGAAGGGACCGTAATGGCTGTACTGATCGTGGCCGCCGTCCTCGTCCTGCTGGTCGTGGTGGTGGTCTTCAAATCGATCGCCCTGGTGCCGCAGGCCGAGGCGGCGGTGATCGAACGGCTCGGGAGATATTCGCGCACCGTCTCCGGGCAGCTGACGTTCCTGGTGCCGTTCGCCGACCGTATCCGCGCCAAGGTCGACCTGCGTGAACGCGTGGTCTCCTTTCCGCCGCAGCCGGTGATCACCCAGGACAACCTGACCCTGCAAATCGATTCGGTGGTGTATTTCCAGGTCACCAGCCCGCAGTCGGCCGTCTACGAGATCAGCAACTACATCGCCGCGGTCGAACAGCTCACCGTGACCACGCTGCGCAACGTGGTGGGCGGGATGACGCTGGAGGAGACGCTGACCTCCAGGGACCAGATCAACAGCCAGTTGCGCGGCGTACTCGACGAGGCGACCGGCCGCTGGGGTCTGCGGGTGGCGCGCGTGGAACTGAAGGCCATCGATCCGCCGCCGTCGATCCAGGAATCGATGGAGAAGCAGATGAAGGCGGACCGCGAGAAGCGGGCCATGATCCTGACCGCGGAAGGTCAGCGCGAATCGCAGATCAAGACTGCCGAGGGCGCCAAACAGGCGCAGATCCTGTCCGCCGAAGGTTCCAAGCAGTCCTCGATCCTTTCCGCGGAAGGCGAGCGGCAGAGCCGCATCCTGCGCGCCCAGGGTGAGCGCGCGGCCTCGTACCTACAGGCCCAGGGACAGGCGAAGGCCATCGAAAAGGTTTTCGCGGCAATCAAATCCGGTAAGCCGACCCCCGAACTGCTCGCCTATCAGTACATGCAGACGCTGCCGCTCGTCGCGCGCGGCGACGCGAACAAGGTGTGGTTGGTGCCGAGCGATTTCGGCAAGGCGCTGGAGGGATTCGCCAAGAGTTTCGCCACCCAGGGCCAGGACGGCGTGTTCCGGTACGAGCCGCCCGCCGAGGAGCCCGCCGAGGCCAGGGCCGAGGACGATTCCGATGTCGCCGACTGGTTCGACACCGCGCCCGACCCGACCATCGAACGCGCGGTGCGCGCCGCCGAGGCGACCGCGCGTACCTCGGTCGAAGATCTCGGCGTCACGCCGGGGCATCCGCCGGTGCCCTCGCCGCATCAGCAGGTGATTCCGACGCGGGAAGAGCCACAGCAGTCACCCGCGTTGCAGAAGCCACCCGCGTCGCAGGAACCACAGCAGGCCCGGGAACCGCAGCAACCGCCCGCCGACCCACCGCCCGCCGACCCCTACGGTCGGCCGTGGCAACCGCCGGAGAGCTACCGCCAATAGTGTGCGGCGACCGATCGAACAGTCGACGCGCACGCACGGGAGGCCCGGTATGACACGCGCGCACCGCGCGGCCGTGCTCGCCACGGCCGCGCTCGTCGCCGTCGCCGTCCCGGGTACGGCCGGGGCGATCGTCGGCGGCGGCGAGGTCGACGCGGCGAGCTATCCGTGGCTGGCCGCCGTCGGCAGTCCGCTGTTCCTCACCCGCCCGTCGGGGCAGTTCTGCGGCGGTGCGCTCATCGCGCCCGACCGGGTGCTCACCTCGGCGCATTGCGTGCAGATCGCACAACCCGTCCCCCGCGCGCTGTCGGTGACGTTCGGCCGCACCGATCTGCGTTCGTCGGACGGCGAGACGGTGGGCGTCACCGATATCCGCCTGCATCCCGGATTCCGCGAGACCTCCTTCGGCGGCACAGCCGTGTACCACGACGATCTGGCGATCCTCACCCTTGCCGCGCCACGTCCCGGCCGCTTCGCCGAGATCGGCGCCGCCGACGCGACGACGGGTTCGATACTCGGCTGGGGCGCCACCTCGGAAACCGACATCTCCGGCACCCGATTGCGCGCGGCGAGCGTCCCGATGGTTTCCGACGCCGAATGCGCGGCGGTCTACGGCCCCGCCTTCGACCCGCGAGATATGCTCTGCGCGGGCTCGACCACGGCCGATACCGGCGAATACGACAGCGGCGGACCACTTCTCGTCGACGGATTCCTCGCCGGGATCACCTCGTGGGGTAACGGTGTCGCGCGCCCCGGCTTTCCCGGCGTCTACTCCCGACTTCCCGCCACGGACTTCTAGATCCCGCGGCATCCCCCTGTTTTTCTCGGTGTCGCCACCGTGATCGCGACGGGGTTCGATCAGGGATTGGCGTCGAATATCTCGGCTGCCACGGGGGCCAGTTGATCGGCTACCGCACAGGAGCCGGCGAACAGGCGGATGACCACCTGGCCGCGCGTCGCGGCGGAACTCGTGGTGCCGGTGGTCGTGCCGGAGGTTGTCGTAGATGGTTTGGGCGTGGCGACGGAGGCGAGGGGCGGGCCCGCGGTCATGCTGACGAAGCACGAGCCGGTCGCCGGGGATTCCTCGCGCAGGGCGGCGTGCCCGGCGACGTCGACCGCCAGCTGCCCCTCGGCGGGCTCCAGGGCCTCGGCGGCGGGACGGAGCAGGAAATCCACGGTGACCGTCGAGCCGTAGCGGCCCGCGGCGGATCCGTCGACGCGGAAACTACAGGTGTAGGGGCGGGTTTGGACGTCGAAGCGCGAGATCGTGTAGCCGGTGGGGACCGCGGGCATCAGTTCGCACGGGCTGCGATCGGCCAGCGTCGTCGTGACGGTGGCGTCCGCGCGGCGGGGGGCTCTGTTCTCGCGCAGCGCCGAGACCAGCGCGGTGGCGGCGTCGGTGGCGACCTGACAGTTGAGCTCGGAATCATCGAACCCGGCGCCCTCGACCCGCGCCCAGGGCGTCGCGGTGGCGGCTCCGTCGTGCGAGGACGGCTGCGAACCTGGCAGTCGCAGCGGCACCTTGAACGCGCAGTCGGTGTCCTCGGCGGCGGTCCGGGCGACGATCACCGTCTCGCCCGCGATCGGGCGGGTCTCGGTCTCGTCGGGCGCGGGGGCGTCACCGGCCAGCGCGATCGTGGCCAGGCCGGAGGCCCGGGTACGCCCGGCCGTGGTCACCCCGACCGCGCAGTCGTCCAGACCCCGCGCCGGTCCCGCCGAAGCCGCCCGGGTGTAGGCCGCGAACTCCTCGCCGTCGAAGAAACCGCACGGATCGAGCGCGCGCACCTGGTCGGCGATCTGCAATTTGTGCTGGTCGACGGCGGGCACCCGGACCCCGAACGTCGCCACCGCGGCCGACGGCGCGTCGGGCGCCTGTGCCTGCTGTTCGGTCGAACATCCGGCAAGGGTCGCCGAGACCAGGGACACCGCCAACAGCACACGATGTCTCGCACGCATGCACTTCCCCCTCGCAGACAGGACTGGGCCGGAGGGTACCAAACCGCGCGCGTCGCCGGGACCTCGACCGGCTACCCGCCTGCCCCGCCGGTTCCCGACGGCCGCGCGGGCCTGGTCACCGCACAGCAGCCGATCGCGCACGACTCCCCGTCCGCGGTGCCGCCGTATCCGGGGACCGCGCCCATCCGGCGCACCTGCCCGCCGGACACCCGCTCGCCGATCAGTTCGACGACCATACGGGCGAAACGCGGATCGGTGCCCGGCGTGGCCGCCCTGGCGAAGGCCATGCCCAATTCGGCGGCGCGCACCTTCGCCTCGTTGTCCAGATCCCAGATCACCTCGAGGTGGTCGGAGACGAAACCGACCGGGCACACCACGACGGCGTCGACGCCCTTGCCGGACAGATTCTCGAGGTGGTCGACGATATCGGGATCGAGCCACGGGACCTGCGGCGGACCGGAACGCGACTGCCATACCAGATCGAAGTCGGCGAATCCGGTTGCCGCCGCGCACAATCGGGCGGCCTCGGCCACCTGGCGACTGTAGAGCCTGCCGCCGTCGTCGGGCGGGCCCGCGGCGAGATCGGCCGACACCGGAATCGAATGCGCGGTGAAGACCAGGCGCGCGCGATCACGCCGCTCGGCCGGGATCTCGAGCACCGCCGCGCGGATGGCGTCGGCGAAGGCGTCGACGAACAGCGGATGGTCGAAATACTGGCGCAATTTCACCAGATGCGGCGCATCGGCGCCGAAAGCCGCGCGCGCCCTGGCGATATCCTCGTCGTATTGTCGGCAGCCCGAATAGCCGCCCCACGCGGAAGTCGGGAAGACCAGCGCCGAGGTGACACCGTCGGCGGCCATCCGCGCGACGGTGTCCTCGACCATGGGATGCCAGTTCCGATTGCCGAAATACACCGGCAATCGCGAACCCGCGCCGTCCAGTTCGGTCTCGATCGCGGCGATGATGTCGCGATTGAGCCGGTTGATCGGCGACACCCCGCCGAAATGCAGGTAGTGCCGCGCGACCTCTTCGAGTCGTTCGCGCGGCACTCCACGCCCCCTGGTGACGTTCTCCAGGAACGGCATGACGTCCTCGGCGCGTTCGGGGCCGCCGAAGGAGAGGACGAGCAGGGCCTGGTAGTCCATCAGGCGGTCGGCATATCCTCCGGCAGCCACGTGTTGTGGCTGGCGCCGCCGTCGACGTAGATGATGGAGCCGGTGGTTCCCGGCAGCCAGTCCGACAGCAGCGCGCAGATGGATTTGGCGACGACGGTCGGGTCGTCGACGTCCCAGCCGATCGGCGAAGCGCCGTCCCAGTAGGTGTTGAGCTGGTTCATCTTCGCCGCGTCGTCGGTGGCGGTGCCCGCGATGGCCTTGGCGGCCAGCGTCTTGATCGGGCCTGCGGCGACCAGGTTGGAGCGAATCCGCTTGGCCGCGCCCACCTCTCGCGCGACGTAACGGTTCACCGACTCGAGCGCGGCCTTGGCCACACCCATCCAGTTGTAGTACGGCATCGACGTGCGCGGATCGAAGTCCATGCCGACGATGGAGCCGCCCTCGTTCATCACGGGGAGCACGGCGCGGGCCAGCGAGGCGTAACTCCACGCCGAGATCTCGAACGCCTTGGCCGCGTCGGGGCCCGGTCCCTCGAGGAACGGTTTCGCGTCGGGGCCCATCAGGGTGCGCGGGGCGAACGCGATGGAATGCAGCACGCCGTCGATGCCCTCGGGCGCGACGGCGCGGATCCGATCGGCGAGGGTGCTCAGGTGCTCCTCGTTGGTGGCGTCGAGTTCGATGGCGGGCGGCACCTCCTTGGGCAGCCGCTGCGCGATCCGGTCGATCAGCCGGAGCCGGTCGAAACCGGTGATGATGACGCGCGCGCCCTGTTCCTGCGCCACCGCGGCGGCGTGGAACGCGATCGAGGCATCGGTGATGATGCCGGTGATCAGGATGGTCTTGCCCTCGAGCAGTCCGCCCATGAGTGTGTGGTTCTCCTGTGTCAGGTGTGTCGGGTCGGGAAAGGACAGGGGCGTCAGTGGCCCATGCCGAGACCGCCGTCGACCGGGATGACCGCGCCGCTGATGTAGGCGGCGTCGTCGGAGGCCAGGAAGCTGACCGCGGACGCGACTTCCTCGGGCTGGCCCATGCGCTGGGCCGGGATGCCGTATTTGAGGACTACCTCGCGCATTTCGTCGGTGACGTCGTTGCGCGTCATATCGGTATCGATGAAACCGGGGGCGACGACGTTGGCGGTGATGTTGCGCGAGCCGATCTCCATGGTGATCGAACGCGCCATACCGACCAGGCCCGCCTTGGAGGCGGCGTAGTTGACCTGACCCGGTCCGCCCTTGAGGCCGACCACCGAGCCGAGGAAGATGATCCGGCCGAATTTCGCGCGCAGCATGGCCCGGTTGGCGCGCTTGGCACAGCGGAAGGCGCCGGTGAGGTTCGCGTCGATGACGCGCTCGAACTGTTCCTCGCTCATCCGCATGAGCAGCGTGTTGTCGGTGATACCCGCGTTGGCGACGAGTACCTCGACCGCGCCCTGCTTCTGCTCGATCTCGGTGAACGCCTGATCGATCGATTCGGTGTCGGTCACATCGCATTTGACGCCGAGCATGCCTTCGGGCGCTCCGGAACCGCGATGTGTGACGGCGACCTTGTGACCATCGGCCAGCAGACGCTGGGCGACCGCGAGTCCGATACCGCGATTTCCGCCGGTCACCAGGACCGACCGGGATGTGATGTTGGACATGAGCACAACCTATCTGTTCGGGTTCGCATGGCGACGCCCGGGCACCACACCCTGTGAGATGCCACTACGCGGCGGAGCCGGGGCAGTCGTCGAGCTAGGGCAGGCGTTGACGATAGAGCAATCCGGTCACCACACCGGCGGCGACGAGCAGCATGCCGAGCAGCAGCCACGGTCTGGAGGCGTCGCCCCTGGTCGTCTCGTAGCCGATCTGCTCTTCCAAGGTGTCGTAGACCGCGGTGAGTTCCTCGAGACTGGACGCGGTGTAGAACTCGCCGCCGGACAGTTTCGCGATCTCCTGGAGCGAATCGTTGTCGACGGGCACCTTCACCCGCTGCGCGCCCTGACCGTCCTGGTCGGGAATCTCGACCGAACCCCATTCGGTGCCGAAGGAGATCGTCGAGACCGGGATGCCCTTCTGCTTGGCCAGGCGCGCCGCGGTGAAACCGTGTCTCGGATTCTCGGTGTCCTTGTCGTCGGGCACGGTCTGCTTACCGTCCGACATCAGCACCACCCGGGCCGGCGGCGGTGTCTCCGCGCCGCCGAGCACGCTGGCCAGGGTATCGATCGAATTGAGCGCGGTCAGAATGCCTTCACCGGTCGCGGTGCGTTCGGCGAGTTTGATGTTGTCGATGGCGGCCTTGACGGCCTCGCGGTTGGTCGTCGGCGACACCATCACCGACGCCGTGCCCGCGAAGGTGACGAATCCGAGGTTGATGCCGGGGGTCAGACCGTCGACGAATTCCTTACCGGCTTCCTGGGCGACCTGCAGCCTGCTCGGTGGCACGTCGGTGGCCTCCATGGACAGCGAGACGTCCATGACGAGCACGACGGTCGCGCGGTTGCGCGGCACCTTCTGCACCGCGGTCGGGCCCGCCGCCGCGATGGTCAGGAACACCAGGCCGACCAGCATCAGCGCCACCGGCACGTGCCGCATCGGACTCGGCCGCGACGGGGCGACCTTCTCCAGCATCTCCATATTGCTGAACCGCAGCATGTGCTTGTGCCTGCTGCGCTGCACCAGCACGTAACCGAGCGCGATGAGTCCGACGACGATGAGGAAGGCGAGCCAGATCAGCGCGGTGAAATGCGAAATACTCACTGGCGCGGGGCCTGTCCGCTCGGGGCGCCGAAACTGTGACGCCGGGTGGAGACGAACCGGACCACGTCGGTGATCCAGTCCCGATCGGTCTGCAGGGTCATCACCGGGGCGCCGCAGCTGCGCAGCGCCTGCTCGACCTGCTGCCGATGACGTTGCGCGGCGGCGGCGAAATCCGCGCGCAGCGTCGGCGTCACGCTGAATTCGCGGGTCCGACCGGTCTCCGGGTCGTGCAGCACCACGTCACCCATATCGGGCAGTGCCAGATCGCGGGGGTCGAGCACCTCCACGGCCAGCAGGTCGTGACGTGCCGAGATCGCGCGCAGCGAACGCTGCCAATCGATATCGCCGAGGAAATCGCTGATGATCACCGCGAGACCGCGTTTGCGCTGCGGGCGGCGCAGCGATTCGATCCCGGTGCGCAGGTCGCCGCGCACCCCGTCGCGGGCGTGCGGGGTGGTCGCGATACTGCGCAGCAGTGATTGCGCGTGCACCCGGCCGCTGCGGGCCGGAATACGGACGAGTTGTTCGCCGGTGGCGACCACGGCGCCGATCCGGTTGCCGCCGCCGCTGGTCAGATGGGTGATCGCGGCCGCCGCCGCGATGGCGAGATCACGTTTCTGGCAGTTGGCGGTGCCGAAATCCAGACTGGCCGACAGGTCGACGACCATCCAGGTCTCGAGTTCGCGGTCGGCGATCATCTGCCGCACGTGCGGGTGGGTGGTGCGGGCGGTGACCGACCAGTCCATCTGCCGCACATCGTCGCCGGGCTGGTAGGCGCGCGCCTCACCCGGCTCCGAACCGGGGCCGGGGATCAGGCCGAGGTGGTCGCCGTGCAGGACGCCGTCGAGACGTCGGCGCACGGTCAGTTCGAGCGTCTTCAGCGCCGCGGTGAGCCGGGGATCGGTCAGTTCACCCGAACGGAACGAGGGCGGTACGTGTGCGGACATCGGCGCTCGGGCAGCGGGATCCGGTGCGGCCGTCACTTGGGCTGGTTGTTGCCGGCGGCCGGTGCCATCTGGCCGACGTGCGGCTGGGGTGTCGCCTGCGGCGGGGTGGGCGGCTGCGGGATCTGCGATTGCGGGGCGGCAGGCCCTGCGGGCACCGCGGGCGCGGCCGGGGCGGAATTCGGGGCGACGGCCTGCGGGGCGACCTGCGGCAGGCCGACGGTCTGGAGCACCCGCTTGATGACGTCCTCCGGGGACACCTCGTCGGCCAGCGCGTCGTAGGACAGCACCAGACGATGGCGGAGTACGTCCGGAATCACCTCGACGACGTCCTGCGGCACCACGTAGTCGCGGCCGCGGATCAGGGCGACGGCGCGGGCCGCGGCGATGATGCCGAGGCTGGCGCGCGGCGAAGCGCCGTAGGAGATCCAGTTCGCGACGTCGGGCATGCCGAAGTCGAGCGGCTTGCGCGTCGCCGCGATCACCCGGACCACGTAGTCGACCAGCGCGTGGTGCACGAAGGTGTTGGCGGCGACCTTCTGCAAGCGGATCAGTTCGGTCGGTTCGAGGATCGCCTTGGCCTCCGGCGGGGTGACACCCATCCGGTAGATGATCTCGCGCTCTTCCTCCACCGACGGGTAGTCGACGACGACCTTGAACAGGAAGCGGTCGCGCTGCGCCTCGGGCAGCGGGTACACGCCCTCGCTCTCGATCGGGTTCTGCGTCGCCATGACGAGGAACGGATCGGGCATCGGGTAGGTCTTGCCGCCGATCGACACGTGCCGCTCGGCCATCACCTCGAGCAACGCCGACTGCACCTTGGCGGGCGCGCGGTTGATCTCGTCGGCGAGGACGAAGTTCGCCACCACCGGTCCGAGTTCGGTATCGAACTGCTCGCGGCCCTGGCGGTAGATACGGGTACCGATGAGGTCGGTCGGCACCAGGTCGGGGGTGAACTGGACACGCGAGAAAGAACCGCCCACCACCTTCGCGAACGTCTCGACCGCAAGGGTTTTGGCGATACCCGGCACACCCTCGAGCAGGACGTGACCGCGGGCGAGGACACCGACGAGCAGCCGCTCGACCAGGCGATCCTGGCCGACGATGACGCGCTTGACCTCGTAGATCGCTTTCTCGAGAATCTGGACGTCTCGCTCCAGCGTGGACGCGGGCTCCGGCGCATCCTTCGCCAGGTTCGCCCCGCTCACACCATCCGTCGAAGTCACCAACATCCCCGCTTTCGCCTTGGTCCTGTGCGTGCTGACCCAACTATTCCAGGTAATTGCCGCACATGCCGCAACCGGCTCCGCTAACAGCCGAATTCATGGTCTGTTCGCAGGGTACGCACGGAGTTCTCCCAGGCTGTCGCGCGCGGGATTCGGCGCGGATCCACGAGGCAAACGTCAGCCGGGAATACGTACCGCGAAAGGCATGATGCCGCCTTCGCGGACCGGGGAAACCTTCACCACATCGCCGGATTCCGGCGCCTCGACCATGGTGCCGTCGCCCAGATACAGCGCGACGTGCTGACTGCCGTTCGGACCCCAGAACAGCATGTCGCCGCGTTCCCGGTCGGAGATCGGCACCCGGGTGCCCGCGTTGTACTGGTAGCCGCTGTAGTGCGGAAGCGAGACGCCGATCCCGGCGAAGGCGTAGATCATCAGACCCGAGCAGTCGAAGCCGACCTTCTGGAAATCGCCGTGACTGTCGGCGACACCGCCGTCGCGGATGCCCAGCGTCGGTCCGTCCTCGTCACCGCCGCCCCAGGCGTAGACGACGCCGAGCTGCGACATCGCCCGGTCCACCACGCTCTCGACCGCCGCGGTTCCGCCCAGCGATGGTCGTGACGGGCGCGGGGTGGTGGCCTTGCGCGGCGGGGTCGAACTCTCCAGGTCGGTGTGCGGGCGTCTGCCGGTGCCGAGTTCGGCGGCGCGATCGCGAGCGGCGCGATCGGCGGCGGCCCGGGCGGCGGCGGCACTCGCCGCGGCCAGGATGGCGGTCTGCTCGGCCTGGCGCCGCTGGTCCCAGGCCAGGTATGCCTCGCGCTGGTTCTGCAGGCCGTCGACGTTCGTGCGCGCGGCGTCCAGCCTGCTCTGCGCTGCCGCGCGCTGCTGTAGTAGTCCCTCGCGTTGCGCGTTCTGTTCGGCCAGCCGCGCCGTGGCCGCGGCGACCGCGTTCTCGGCGTCGATCTTGCGCTGTTCGGCTTCGGCCTCGGCGGCGTCGGCGGCCGCTTTCGCCTCGCGCGCATCGGAATTCCTGTTGCCCTGCTCGATCTGGGCCCGGCGCAGCCCGTCCAGCACCTGCCGCTGGTCCTTGGCGACGAGGCCGAGGATCTGCGATCGGTCGATGGCGCTGCCCGGACTGTGCGCGGACAGATAGGTGACCATCGAGCCGGAGGTCGGCCTGGTGTAGGCCTGGGTGGCGAATTCGTCGAATTCCCGTCTGGCCCGCTCGACCCTGGTACCCGCCTGGTCGAGTTCGCGGCCGGAGACGTCGACGGCCTCGACGGCGGCGTCGACAACGTCACGGGCGGTCTGTAGGTCGACGAGCATCTTGTTGACCTGTTCGCGTGCGGCCGCCACCGCGTCGTCGAGTTGCCGCAATTGCTGTTCGACGACCGCGACCTGGTTGATCAGCCCGCCGACCTCGCCGACCCTCGCGTCGACCTGAGCGTCGGCGGCGGAGATCTCGCTGTCGCTCGGATTCGGCGGGGCGGGAGGGACTCCGACCGCCGGGCTCGCCGTGACGAGGACGGTCATCGCTACCAGCAAACCCAGGGCGATCGAAGACGAGCGTTGATTGCCGTTGCCGAAACTGCGCATCGCACCTCCAAGGACCCGAATCCGGCATAGCCACACGAGCCCCTGTCGCCACATCCAACCCAGTGGTCAGCTAGAAGCCCTTGTCAACACATGTTCCCCATCGGCGATCATTCGAACCGTACGACACATTCATCACCAAAAGAACTCCAGCAACAAAATCACAGGCGCGTAATTTACGGATTGCCCGGAATTAGCCGGATGCGCTAGAGGAATTCACGGGTCGAAACGAACCGACCGTTATGTAAAGAGGGAGCGGCAGATACCGCTTACCTGTCGGCGTCCCCGGGACGCCCGGCGGCGACGGCGGGGGTGAGTTCTTCCCGAGCGCGCCGAGCCTTCACCCAGTAGAGCCCGCCGGTGGCGAGCACGGTGATCGCGAGCAGCACGAGCGTGATCGCGGTCCACGACACCGATTCCGGCTCCTCGAGGCGTCCGACGAAGATGCGCGCGGCCTCGACCGAATTACCCTGTTTGCTCTTGGCCGCGTCCTCGGCCCATTCCAGCGTCACCCGGCTGATCGAGTCGCTGTAGGTGCCCACCCAGTCGTCACTGAGGACGACGACGGTGCCGTGCTGCTGTTTTCCGACCTCGGTGGCCAGGTCCCGTAGATTGGAGTCGTGGCCTGGATTGCCGGGAATCACCACGATGCTCAGCGGGATCCCATGGGATTGCGCGTCGGCGACGACTGTCTCGAGCCCGGACTGCCCTTTACCGACCGGCGTGGCGACGCGATTGTCCTCGACATCGGCCAGAATCGCCGTCAGGCCGCTTTCGGTGATCTCGGGCGGCAGTTTCGCGGCCATGGGGGTGAAAACCGAGGTATGCGAGGGGGCCATCTTCCATCCGGTCTGTCGAGCCACATCGGCGTGCGATGCGATGGGCGTTTAACACTGCGGGCTGAGCACCGCTCCCGTCCGACGCGGGCGGCGTGCGACCGCCCCGGGAGCGCGCCGCCGGACCGGGGTCCGACCACGCTGGCTCTCGAGCACAGTACGCGACAGAGCCGAGCGGGCGTCGACCATGCCGCACAGAGCGGCCCCCGCGTGTTTCATAGGACAAGCGTACTGTTAGAGTTACGGCGCGAGGAACCGACGCCCGACGGGCGCAGGAGCCCCTCCAAGGACGCCCTCGAACAACCAGTCATCGGCACAGCCCCGCCGGTGGCCGACTCTCACAGACGAGTGGAGCTGACGTGACGACAAGTATCGATACTTTCGGCGCCAAGGGCACCCTCGAGGTCGGAAGCAACTCCTACGAGATCTTCCGCCTCTCGGCCGTGCCAGGCACCGAAAAACTCCCCTACGCGCTCAAGATCCTCGCGGAGAACCTCCTTCGCACCGAGGACGGCGCGAACATCACCGCAGACCACATCCGCGCGATCGCGAACTGGGATCCGAACGCCCAGCCCGACACCGAGATCCAGTTCACCCCGGCCCGAGTCATCATGCAGGACTTCACCGGCGTGCCCTGTGTCGTCGACCTCGCCACCATGCGTGAGGCCGTCACCACCCTCGGCGGCGACCCGAACAAGGTCAACCCGCTCTCCCCCGCCGACATGGTCATCGACCACTCGGTCATCCTCGACGTCTTCGGCCGCGCGGACGCGCTCGAGCAGAACGTCGACCTCGAGTACCAGCGCAACGGCGAGCGCTACCAGTTCCTGCGCTGGGGCCAGGGCGCCTTCGACGACTTCAAGGTCGTCCCGCCCGGCGTCGGCATCGTGCACCAGGTCAACATCGAATACCTGGCCCCCACGGTCATGGTCCGCAACGGACAGGCCTACCCCGATACCTGTGTCGGCACCGACTCGCACACCACCATGGTCAACGGCCTCGGCGTGCTGGGCTGGGGCGTCGGCGGCATCGAGGCCGAGGCCGCGATGCTCGGCCAGCCGGTCTCCATGCTGATCCCGCGCGTGGTCGGCTTCAAGCTGACCGGTGAGATCAAGCCGGGCGTCACCGCCACCGACGTGGTGCTCACCGTCACCGACATGCTGCGCAAGCACGGCGTGGTCGGCAAATTCGTCGAGTTCTACGGCAAGGGCGTCGCCGAGGTTCCGCTCGCGAACCGCGCCACCCTCGGCAATATGAGCCCCGAATTCGGCTCCACCGCGGCGATCTTCCCGATCGACGGCGAGACCATCAACTACCTGCGCCTCACCGGCCGCAGCGACGAGCAGCTCGCGCTCGTCGAGGCGTACGCCAAGGAGCAGGGCCTGTGGCACGACGCCGACAAGGAGCCCGCGTACTCGGAGTACCTGGAGCTGGACCTGAGCACCGTGGTGCCGTCCATCGCTGGCCCGAAGCGTCCGCAGGACCGGATCCTGCTGTCGGACAGCAAGACCGCGTTCCGCAAGGACATCCACAACTACACGAACGACGCGGAATCCGGCCCCGCCGCCAGCACCCCGCACACGCACCTCGACGAAGCCATCGAGGAGTCCTTCCCGGCTTCCGATCCCGCGGTGCTGTCCTTCGCCGACGACGACGCGGTACTCCCGTCCGCGGCCAACGGCAATGTGGGCCGCCCGTCCAAGCCGATCAAGGTGTCGGATCCGGAGCGCGGTGACTTCGTCCTCGATCACGGCGCCGTCGTGGTCGCGGGCATCACCTCCTGCACCAACACCTCCAACCCGTCGGTCATGATCGGCGCGGCCCTGCTGGCTCGCAACGCGGTCGAGAAGGGCCTGTCCTCCAAGCCGTGGGTCAAGACCAATATGGCGCCGGGCTCGCAGGTCGTCTCGGACTACTACGAGAAGGCGGGCCTGTGGCCCTACCTGGAGAAGCTGGGCTTCTTCGTCGGCGGTTACGGCTGCACCACCTGCATCGGTAACACCGGCCCGCTGCCGGAGGAGATCTCCAAGGCGATCAACGACAACGACCTCTCGGTCACCGCGGTGCTCTCGGGCAACCGCAACTTCGAAGGCCGTATCTCCCCCGACGTCAAGATGAACTACCTGGCCTCGCCGCCGCTGGTCATCGCGTACGCGCTCGCGGGCAGCATGGACTTCGACTTCGAGGCCGACGCCCTCGGCAAGGACACCGACGGCAACGACGTGTTCCTGAAGGACATCTGGCCGTCGTCGCAGGAGATCGACGACACCATCAAGTCGGCGATCAGCCGGGACATGTTCACCAAGTCCTACGCCACCGTCTTCGACGGCGACCAGCGCTGGCAGAACCTGGAAACCCCCGAGGGCGACACCTTCGCGTGGGATCCGAACTCCACTTACGTGCGCAAGCCCCCGTACTTCGACGGCATGCAGATGGATCCGGCCCCGGTCACCGATATCAAGGGCGCCCGCGTGCTCGCGCTGCTCGGCGACTCGGTCACCACCGACCACATCAGCCCGGCCGGTCCGATCAAGCCGGGTACCCCGGCCGCGCAGTACCTGGATTCGCACGGCGTGGAGCGCAAGGACTACAACTCCCTCGGCTCGCGTCGCGGTAATCACGAGGTGATGATCCGCGGCACCTTCGCCAACATCCGCCTGCGCAACCAGCTCCTCGACGACGTCTCGGGCGGTTACACCCGCGACTTCACCCAGGAGGGCGGCCCGCAGTCGTTCATCTACGACGCCTCGCAGAACTACCAGGCCGCGGGTATCCCGCTGGTCGTGCTCGGCGGCAAGGAATACGGCTCGGGTTCCTCGCGCGACTGGGCGGCCAAGGGCACCAGCCTGCTCGGTGTCAAGGCCGTCATCACCGAATCCTTCGAGCGCATCCACCGCTCGAACCTCATCGGCATGGGCGTTGTCCCGCTGCAGTTCCCGGCCGGTGAGTCGGCCGCGTCGCTGAAGCTGGACGGCACCGAGACCTTCGACATCGAGGGGATCACCGCGCTGAACGAGGGTGTCACCCCGAAGACCCTGAAGGTCACGGCAACCAAGGAGAACGGTGACAAGATCACCTTCGACGCCGTGGTCCGCATCGACACCCCCGGCGAGGCCGACTACTACCGCAACGGCGGCATCCTGCAGTTCGTGCTGCGCAACATGATTCGCGGCTAGCTCGCGGCGCTCGACTGCACGGTCGTTGTACGGAGGGTCCGCGCACCGCGGTTTCGCGGTGCGCGGACTCTCGCACATTGCCTCGAGGAGTCCGCATGCCCAAGGTCAGTGAAGATCATCTCGCCGCCCGGCGAAGCCAGATTCTCGACGGGGCGCGGGCCTGCTTCGCCGAATTCGGTTACGAAGGCGCCACCGTGCGCCGCCTGGAAGAAGCGATCGGCCTCTCTCGCGGCGCGATCTTCCACCATTTCCGCGACAAGGACGCCCTGTTCCTCGCCCTCGCCCAGGAGGACGCCGAACGGATGGCCGACGTCGCGGCCAATCAGGGCATCGTGCAGGTCATGCGCGATATGCTCACCCATCCCGAGCAGTTCAATTGGCTCGGAACACGTTTGGAGATCGCGCGGCGGCTGCGCACCGATCCCGAATTCCGCGCGGGCTGGACCCAGCGCTCCGCCGAACTCACCACGGCGACCCTGGCCCGTCTGGAACGCCGCAAGGCCGCGGGCGCGCTGCGTGACGACGTGCCCACCGACGTCCTGCTCGGCTATCTCGACCTCGTGCTCGACGGTCTGATCGCCCGCATCGCGTCGGGACACACCAACGAAAACCTTTCCGCGGTATTGGATCTCGTGGAAGCCTCGGTGCGCCGCCGGGAGTGACCCCGCACCGAGGTCCGGCTAATTCTGCTGCGGGAGATCGAGACTGGAGCCCTGATTCAGCGTCGAGGATTCGGCCAGGGCGTCCACGATCTCCTGACGGATCACCGTGGTGGCCACTTCGGTGGTGCGTCCGGCGATGCCCGGCTCCTCACCCCACGCGGCATCGGCCACCTTCTTGCCGATCATCTTGCTGATGAGCGCGGAAGGACCGACTTGGCCGCCGCCGATCATGCTGTCGCCCGGAAGCTGGACTCCGGCGTTCTTCAGAATTTGTTTCACCGGGTCCGCGACAGCGCCCTTGATCGCGCCGTGCGCCGCGACAGAACCGACCTGGGTCCAGTCGTAGCCCTCGCGTACACCGAGTTTTATCTCCAGCGACTGAAACCCCACTTCGATCGCGGAGGAGACACCGAGCCCCTTGACGGCGCCGAGCACGATCGTCTTGGTGGTGATGTCCTGGATCAGTTGGCGCAGCGCCGTCGTCACCGCCACGCGCGTACTCACCTGGGCCGCCGCACCGACCGCGGTGCTGGTTCCCAGCGACGGCACCGCCGCGGCGGCGGCCGCCGCCAACTGCACCGCCAGATACACCAGCATCGCGATGATGAACAGTTTCACCGCCAGGACCAACGCGGCCATGACGCGCAGCACGAAGGCCAACTCGCGACAGAACTCGGACAGTTCGCCCAGCATCCCGCTGTCGCCGCCCGCTTTGCTCCAGAAGTTCTCGATGGCGTCGTGCGTGTCGCCCTGGGTGTTGGCCAGGACCACCTTCACCACGTCGCTGCCCAGATCGTTCACCTGATCCAGCAGATCGGCCATCTGATCCCAGGTATCGGCGGCGCCGCGCAGCCCGGTCTCGTCGGTCTCGGGCCACTTGTAGACGACCAGCGCGGCAACGGGTTCGAGTTCGTCGGGAATCTCGAGACCCATCACGCCGTCCGGTCGAGCTGGGAGGTGATCGTGGTGAGGACACTCTTGAAATCGGCGTCGAGAGCGCCGAACGTATTCGCCGTGACCTCGGTGCCCTTCTCGAGGAATTGGAACATCTGCACCGCCGTGGCGATAGTCGTCAGGGCGTCGTTCGCCTTGTCGACACCGCCGTGGCGATAGTCGTCAGGGCGTCGTTCGCCTTGTCGACATAGTTCGCCGCGAACCGTGCGCCGAATTCGTCCTCGCCCCAGGCATCTCCGATCGCGGACAGCCCCGCGACCAGGTCGGTCAGCCCGGTGGTCAGTTCATCGGCGAGTTCGCCGAATTTCGCCGCCTGCGCGCCGACCTGATCGGTATCGATGCGGAAATCGTCACCAGCCATTGCGGTTCGCCCCCAGTCCCTTCCAGTGCGGACCTTCGTCCTCGCCGTCCAGCGGCCCCGGATCCTGCCATTGCGGCGCGGGTGCGGCCGGTTCCGGCGGTGGCGGGAGGATGTCGTCGAGCGCCCCGACGAACGGCAATCGCTCGTAGACCTGCTCCGGCGGACCGAATTCCGCCGCCGCCTCGCGCACGGGGGCCAGCAGGGTGTCGATATCGGCCTTGGCCGACCGTGCGGCCGACTGGGCAGCCTGCAGGAAAGAGACCGCCAGGCGCTCCGGGGTGGATCGTTTGAGCACCGCGGCGTCGACCCACACGTCGACCGGGATTCCGGCGCCGTTGACGGTGACTCGGACCAGACTGTCGTCGGACCAGCCCTGCGACGATGCCGTCGCCAAGGTCGACTTCGCGGCGGCGATATCGCGTAACTGCTGTTCGTAGGTCGACAGCATGCCGTCGACCTGTCTCTGTAACCCGGCGGTGCGAGCCCGCAGCTCGTCCGATTCGAATCGCGAACCCATAGTTCGTACCTTTCAGCTCTGTCCTCATCAGGTCTGACGCGGCAGAGCCGGTCACGGTTCCCTCGAGGTCGATATCGGCGCGGCGGTCAGACCGGTGAACCGGGGTCGAGGCGGTCCAGCAGTACTCGCACGATGCGGTCCAGTTCGCGGCGGTCGGGCTCTTCGAGCACGGACAGCATCGCGGTCTCGTTCGCGACGTGATCGGTGACCACGGTGTCGACGAGTGCGCGTCCCGCGTCGGTGAGGACGACGCGGATCGCGCGTCGGTCGGCGGCGTCCGCCACGCGTCGCACCAGTCCGGCGGATTCGAGTCGGTCCAGCCGTCCGGTCATCCCCGCTCGCGACAGCATCAGGGTGTCGGCGAGAACCGAGGGGTTCAGCTCGAACGGATCACCCGAACGGCGCAGGGCGGCAAGCACATCGAATTCGCCGCGCTGCAGGCCGTGCGCGCTGAACACCGATTCGATCCGGCGTTGCGCGACCAGCATCAACCTGCCGAGTCGACCGACGATCGCCATCGCCTCCAGATCGAGATCGGGCCGCTCGCGACGCCACTGCGCGGTGATGGCGTCGACCTGGTCGGACCGCGTCGCACCCGAATCCTTGGCAACCATGGACAGCATTCTATTTGCCGGGATATAGTTCGTCAGCGAATCATTCGGTAACGAACTATATGCCGAAGAACTATCGACCGAGAACCACAGGAGCGACCATGAGCACCGCCGCCGAACACCGCGACATCGCCGTCCGGCACCCCCACGAGGCCGAGATGCTCGGCACCGAGCAGGCACGGATTCGATTACTCATCGACGCGGACGCGACCGAGGGCTCGGTCAGCACCGTCGAGATCACCCTCGCGATCGGCGCGGACGGCGCGGCTCCGCACTATCACACGCGCTCCGACGAACTGTTCTACGTCGCCGACGGCGAACTGCAACTGCTCGCGGGCGACCGGATCGTCACCGTCGCGGCGGGCGGTTCCGTCGTGGTGCCGAAACGGATGCCGCACGCGTTCGGCGCGACGCCGGACAGCGGGGCCCGCGTCCTGATCGCCCTCATGCCGGGCGTGGAACGTTTCGACTACTTCCGCCTGCTCGATCGCATCGGCAGGGGCGAGGCGACCCTGACAGATCTGGCGGCGGCCCAGGACGAATTCGACAATCACTTCGTCGACGCGCCCGACTGGTGGGCGCGACGCTCCGCCCAGCGTCGCTGAACCGGATGTGACATACCTATCCCGGCGCACGGGAACATTCCCGCGTCCGGCCGGAGTTGCCTGGGCCATGAGCTTCTCTACCCAGGTGATGGTGCGCGGATACGAACTCGACACCCAGGGGCACCTGAATCAGGCCGTGTACCTGCAATACGGTGAGCACGCGCGCTGGGGACTCCTGCGCGCCGCCGGGGTGGCACAGGAGAAGTTGATCGCCGACGGCATCGGCCCCGTCGTGCTGGAGACGACCATCAAGTACAAGCGCGAACTGCGCGGCGGCGACGAAGTCACCATCGACTGCGCTTTCGAGTGGTCCGGCGGCAAGACCTTCCGCATCCGGCAGGAGATCCGCAAACTCGACGACACCGTCGCGGCGGAGATCTCGGTGATCGGCGGCATACTCGATCTCACCGCGCGCAAACTCGTGGCCGATCCGGGAGCGCGACTGCGCGTCCTCGCGGAGCGACCCGAACTCCTCGGACTCTGACCGAACGGACCCCGATCGTTCGGACCGCGCGGCACCGCCACCGCCCGGCAACACGGGAAGACAAATCCCACAATGAAATAGCTGCGTGTTAGCGAAAGACCGGGTGAACACCCACCGAAAATCTTTCGGTGCAAGCCTATCCGGCCCCCGTTAATCTGTTTGCCACCGGGGTTTAAATCTTCCGAACCGGGTCGGTCACGGGGCCTCGCACGATATGATCCTGTTCACGCTCGAGGGTCATGGCTAATCGCGAGCAGATCGGAGTTCACATCATGACCGACGCAATCCACCTCCCAGGAGGCGCGCCGGCGACGGGTGACCGCGTTCCCGCTCTACAAGGCCTGCTGGTGGCCGAGTCGGAACGTGAGATCTCCGTCCGCGTCGCCGAGGGGACGTGGACCTTCCGTCGCGACGATGTGCTCCGCGTGCTCGATTCCGCGGGCGTGGACGATCGCGCCGCCGACGAGCGGCCGGTCCTGGTGGACATCCGGCCCGGCGCCACCGCCGATTTCACCCGCAGGCTCCGCATCGACCTGGTCGAGCGGCCGCTGACCCTCGCGGGGGAACCGTCCCCCGCACTGGGAGACGAACTGCTGCAACAACTCACGGATTCCTGGGCGGAGCGGATGCGGATCACCGACGGGTCCTCCGGCAGCGGCGCGACCCACACCTACTGCCAGACGAAATCGCTCGACAGCAGCGACGACGGCATCAACTGCGACAGCCTCGACTGAGCGGCCCCGCGCATGGTGGCAAGCCCGCGAGGTTCGGTGCTCATTGTCTCGGAATCCGACGATCTACACGGCACCGCGATGGCAGCGACGCTGCGAGAGCACCACGGGCTCAGCCCGATTCATCTCGACCTGCGTGATTTCCCGCGCGAGTACGGGAGCTTCCGGCTGGACCGGCTCGGCACGACGCGCTCGATGTCGCACCTCATCGGACTCGACGACGTCCGTTCGGTCTGGTGGCGCCGGCCGCATCCATCCGCGGTCCCCACCGGTATCAGGGCCTCCGACGACGCCTTCCGCCAAGCCGAATGCGACGGTTTCAGCCAGGGCATGCTGTGGTCCATTCCCGCCGCCTGGATCAACGATCCCGGCGCCGACCGCACAGCGAGCCGCAAGATCGTTCAACTGGAGACGGCACTGCGCGCCGGTTTCACCGTTCCCGAGACATTGATCACCAATGATCCGGACGAGGCCCGCAGCTTCGCCGAATCCCGTCCCGGCCCAGTGGTTTACAAACGCACCGGGACCGGGCGAGCCGAATTCGCGGAGACCAGGATCATCGATCGCGCGGACTTCGGGAAGCTCACGAGTATCCGCACCTCGCCGACCACCTTCCAGGATTACATCGACGCCACCTGCGACCTGCGCGTGGTGTGGGTCGACGGCGTGGAGTGGACGGTGCGGATCGATTCGCAGGCCGGTGTCGGGCGCATCGATTCCCGCCTCGACACCTCCGTCGAATTCGCGCGCGAGCAACTACCCGCCTCGGTGAGCAAATCTCTCGCCACACTGATGGGCGCGCTCGGGCTGAGTTTCGGCGTGATCGACCTACGGCTCGGCCGCGACGGCGAGTACTACTTCCTCGAGGTCAACCCGCAGGGCCAGTTCGCCTACCTGGAGATCAAGACCGGATTACCGCTGTTCCGCAGCCTGAGCAATCTGCTCGTGCACGGTGACGGCGCGGTTCCCGGCTACTGATCCGCTCCACCCCTCCCCGGGCACGATGATCCCGGACTCGGGTCAAGCCCTCATGACACGACGTTATCCCGTTGTGCCCGTGGCGGATACGCCGACGCGCGCATGACCGTCCGTCCGTACCACCGATCCGAGGTTCGGACCGGCGGTACGGCAGAAGGTCACATTCGATCGTCGGCTATTGGCTCTTTCGCCGATTGGCACCACCGCGGCTGCGGAGTTGCACATGCGACTCCACCAGCACGTTGTGGATGAATCCGTAGGAGCGCCCCGTAGCGCGTGCCAGCGAGCGGATGCTTGCACCCGCCTCGTATTGCTTCTTCAACTGGTTCTGTAGACGGTCACGTGACTTCCCCGTGACGCGGGTGCCCTTTCCCAATGGGGCCTTGTTCTGTGTGGGCCTGTCGCTCATGGCTTCCTCCGAGTCGCCGAGCAGCGCGTCACTCCAGGCTAAGCACTCGACGGGCCCTGATCAACGGGTGCTTGTGATGAGAATCACGCGAGCTGAATCAATTCCAGATATTCAGCCGACCAATGATCTTCCGTGCCGTCGGGCAGTAGAATGACCCGCTCCGGCGACAAAGCCTCCGCCGCGCCCGGATCGTGGGTCACCAGCACCACCGCGCCGCCGTAGGTGCGCAGCGCGTCGAGCACCTGTTCGCGCGAGATCGGATCGAGGTTGTTGGTCGGCTCGTCGAGCAGCAGCACATTGGCCGCCGACGAGACCAGGCCCGCCAGCGCAAGACGCGTCTTCTCACCGCCGGACAGGGTTCCCGCGGGCTGTTCCAGTTGCGGACCGGAGAACATGAACGCGCCGAGCAGACCGCGCAATTCCTGCTCACCCGCGTCCGGCGCCGCATGGCGGATGTTCTCCCACACCGTCGCGGTGTCGTCGAGGGTGTCGTGCTCCTGCGCGAAATAGCCGACCTTCAAGCCGTGTCCGGCTACCAGACCGCCCGCGGTCGGCGTCTCGACGCCCGCGAGCAGTCGCAGCAGGGTCGTCTTACCCGCGCCGTTGAGGCCGAGGATGACCACCCGGCTGCCCCGGTCGATGGCGAGGTTCACGCCGGTGAAGATCTCGAGCGAACCGTAGAGTTTGGTCAGGTTCTCCGCCATCAGCGGTGTCTTGCCGCACGGGGCCGGTTCCGGGAACTTGATCCTGGCGACCCGGTCGGCGACCCTGACATCGTCGAGTTCGGCCAGCAGTCGGTCGGCGCGTTTGGCCATGTTCTGTGCCGCAGTGGCTTTCGTGGCCTTCGCGCCGAGTTTGGCGGCCTGCGACTTGAGCGCGCTCGCCTTCTTCTCGGCGTTGGCGCGTTCCCTGACCCGGCGCTGCTCGTCGGTGGCACGGGCGTCGAGATATTTCTTCCAGCCCATGTTGTAGACGTCCGCCTCGCCGCGCACCGCGTCGAGGAACCACACCTTGTTCACGACCGCCTCGAGCAGTTCCACATCGTGGCTGATGACGATCACGCCGCCGTCGTGGCTCTGCAGGAATCCGCGCAGCCAGGTGATGGAGTCGGCATCGAGGTGGTTGGTCGGCTCGTCCAGAAGCAGGATGCGATCGGAGCGGCCGCCACTGCCGTCGGAGGCGGAGAAGAGGATGCGCGCCAATTCGATTCGCCGACGCTGACCACCGGACAGCGTGCGCAGCGCCTGGCCGAGCACCCGGTCCGGCAGACCGAGGCTGTGGCAGATCCTGGCCGCCTCGCTCTCGGCGACATAGCCGCCGAGTGAGGAGAAACGCTCTTCGAGCCTGCCGTACTTACGGATCGCCTTCTCGCGTTCCGCCTCGTCGGCGACCTCGGCCATCAGCGCCTGCTGCTTCTCCATGTCCCGGATGAGACTGTCGAGGCCCCGCGCCGACAGCACCCTGTCACGGGCGAGCACGTCCAGGTTGCCCTCGCGAGGGTCCTGCGGCAGGTATCCGATTTCGGTGGAGCGCAGAATCTTCCCCGCGTAGGGTTCGCCCTCGCCCGCGAGGATCCGCAGGGTCGTCGTCTTGCCCGCGCCGTTACGTCCGACGAGGCCGATCCGGTCGCCCGCCTGCACCCGCAACGCCGGACCAGGTGCCGACAACAGGGTGCGGACTCCGGCCCGGACCTCCAGGTCGGTCGCGGTGATCACAGACGGGCTCCTCACGAATAGACAATGGTGCGAATAGGCGCTGCTGGGCGGTTGCTGCTCGATTGTGCGACGCGATACCCACAAGAACCACCGATTTTACCCGCCATATAACCCACACCATGCACCGCGCGATGCTCATGTGACGGCAATAACTCTTCGCGGGAGGTTCCCACGGGCCGAATCGAGGCCGCGAATTCCAGGAGATTGCCGGTCCGCATCCTCGACCGGAGGCCGAGATCGCTGCGGTAACGTGCCCTCACATGAGCACCGATCTGTTGGGTAGAAGCGCACTGGTCAGCGGCGCGAGCCGGGGTATCGGCAAGGCGGTCGCCGCCGAACTGGCACGACGCGGCGCGAACGTGCTGATCACCGCGCGCAAACCGGAACCGCTCGAGGCCGCGGCCGCCGAATTGCGCGCGCTGGGCCACAAGGGCGAGATCGTGGCGCTCGCGGGCAACTCCGGCGATGCCGACAGCAGGGCCGCCGCGGTGGCACGGGTGGTCGCCGAATTCGGTTCGATCGACATCCTGATCAACAACACCGGCATCAACCCGGTGTACGGGTCGCTGATGGAGGCCGATCTGGACGCGGTGCGCAAGATCTTCGACGTGAACGTCGTGGCCGCCCTGGGCTACATCCAGGAGGCGTACAAGGCGTGGATGCGCGACAACGGCGGCGCGGTCGTCAACGTCGCCAGCGTCGCCGGTATCCGTTCCACCGGCGTGATCGCCGCCTACGGCGCCTCCAAGGCCGCGCTCATCCGGCTCACCGACGAACTCGCCTGGCAGCTCGGACCGAAGATCCGGGTCAACGCCGTCGCTCCCGGCGTCGTCAAGACCAAATTCGCGGACGCGCTGTACTCCGCCGACGAGGAGAAGGCCGCCTCGGTGTATCCGATGAAACGTCTCGGCTCACCGGAGGACGTCGCCCGCCTGATCGCCTTCCTCGCCTCCGACGAGGCCGCGTGGATCACCGGTGAGACGGTGCGCGTGGACGGTGGGCTGCTCTCGACGGGCGGTCTGTGAGGACGGTCCCGTAGGCGTCCGTGCTCCGATCGGGGCCGGGCCGCGCGGAGATGGCATGGTCGGGCAGGCGGCCGTGTGGCCGCGGCGGGGCGCGCGGGGGTCTCGACGTACGGCGGCACCGATGCGAACGGAGCACCCGATGTGGATGTCACGCAGCAAGCGGCGGCGGTGAGCGAGCGGGTCGTCGTCTGCGGACTCGGCCCCGCGGGCCGGGCCGTCGCCTCGCGCTGCCTGGCGCGCGGGCTCACGGTGACCGTCGTCGATCCGGTTCCGGCACGGCACTGGACGGCGACGTACGCGGCGTGGGCCGACGAACTCCCCGATTGGCTCGATCCCGCTGTCGTCGCCGCGAGCATCGAGCGTCCGGTCGTCTGGGGACGTCGACGTCACGACGTGGACCGGCGCTACGTCGTCTTCGATTCGGAGCGGCTGCGCGCATCGCTCGACATCGACGCGGCGACGGTACTGACGGACCGGGCGATCGAACTCGGCCGCGATTCGGTGGTCTGCGCGTCGGGAACCGTGCTCACCGCGGACCGGGTGATCGATGCCCGCGGCGTCGCCCGCTCCCCCGCGCTCGCCGAACAGACCGCCTACGGCGTATTCCTCGGTCCCGAGCGGACAGAAGGCATCGAGCCGGTCTTCATGGACTGGCGACGCGACAACGGCACGAAAGACGATGCGCCACCGTCATTCCTGTACGCGGTACCGCTCGGTGGCGGCACCATGCTGCTCGAGGAGACCTGCCTGGCGGGACGACCGGCACTGTCCACCGGTGAACTCAGGGATCGCCTGATTCATCGATTACGTTCGCGGGGAATCGAACTCGACGGCGACGAGACCGTCGAGCGCGTCCGTTTCCCGGTCCAGGGCGGACACCACGGCCGTCACCGATTCGGCGCGGCGGGCGGATTCACGCACCCGGCAACGGGTTACAGCGTCGCCGCGGCCCTGGCCGCCGCCGACGCGGTGGCCGCCGACTCCCCGGTCCACCCGCTGCGCACCCGCGCGGTCGCCGAACTGCGCGCCGCCGGACTGCGCGCACTGCTGGCCATGCCGCCGCACGAGGTGCCGGAATTCTTCGACGCCTTCTTCACGCTGCCGACCGCACGCCAGCGCGCCTACCTGTCCGGCCGTTCCGACCTGTCCGGAACGCTGGCCGCGATGGGATCGCTGTTCACCGCGGTCCCCCCGCGTCTGCGCCGCCCGCTCGTGCTCCCCGCACGCGTCGACGAAGGCCGCTAGAACCGGTCGCCGACGCCACGTGCCCGGCGCCACGGATGACGAGCCCGCACCCGAAATTCCGAATACTTCCGGACCGCGCCTGCGGAGCCGTTCGATGTACACCCACCGCGTATCGATCCCCGCGCACTCGGTCGACCCGGATCGCGATGGCGGAAGCGCTGTCGTTTCCACCCGCCGTGGTCGGCGATATCCGCGATTCTCGTCCGATTTCACGCACGACAGTTATATTTGACGCGCGTCAGATTACGAGTCGGTGGCGAGTGCGCCGACCCGACCAGCACGAAGGATCACCATGAGCGAGACCGGCAGTCCACCGTCCACCGCGATCATCGGCGCGGGCATCGCCGGGCTCACGGCGGGGAAGATGCTCGGGGACTACGGGATTCCCTACACCTGTTTCGAAGCGTCGGATCGGATCGGCGGCAACTGGGCGTTCCGCAATCCGAACGGGCACTCGAGCGCGTACCGGTCGCTGCATATCGACACCTCGAAATACCGGCTGTCGTTCCAGGACTTCCCGATTCCGCAGGAGTATCCGGACTTCCCACACCACTCGCAGATCAAGGCCTATCTGGACGAGTACGCGGCGGCCTTCGGATTGCTCGACCGGATCGAATTCGGCAACGCCGTCGTGCGCGCGCAACATCACGCCGAGGGCGGGTGGACGCTGCACACCGCCGACGGGACGGCCCGTGATTTCGATTTCCTCGTGGTCGCCAATGGGCATCACTGGGATCCGCGCTACCCGGATTTTCCCGGCGCCTTCACCGGCGAGACGATCCATTCGCACCACTACATCGATCCGCGCGAACCGCTCGACCTGCACGGTCGGCGCATTCTCGTCGTCGGGATCGGCAACAGCTCGGCCGACATCACCGTCGAACTGTCCTCGCGCGCCACCGAGAACACGGTGTACCTGTCCACCCGTTCCGGGTCGTGGATCGTGCCGAAGTACATGGCGGGCAGGCCGGTCGACAAATACGGCGCCGCGCTGCCTTTCATGCCGCGCCGGATGTTCCGCTGGATGGTGAACGGCTTCGCCGAATTCATCTCGGGTAATCCGGAGCAGTGGGGTCTGCCGAAGCCGACGCACCGGTTCATGGACGCGCACGGCACCCAGTCGATCGAACTGCCGTTGCGCCTGGGCTGCGGCGATGTGACCCCCAAACCCGATGTGGCGCGGCTCGACGGCCGAACGGTCCATTTCGTCGACGGCACCAGCGCCGATATCGACGTGATCGTCTACGCCACCGGCTACAACATCACCTTCCCGTTCTTCGATCCGGATCTGATCAGCGCGCCGGACAATCGCATCCGCCTGTACAAACGCATCCTCGTGCCGGGCATGGACGATCTCGCGTTCACGGGTTTCGCCCAGTCGGTGCCGACGCTGTTCCCTTTCGTGGAATGCCAGGCGCGCATGATCGCCGCCTACGCGGCGGGCCAATACCGCCCGCCGACACCCGAGGTGATGGAACAGGTCATCACCGAGGACGAGCAGATGTACACCGGACACGTCCTCGACCGGCCGCGACACACCCAGCAGGTCGACTTCTTCACCTACGAGCGGCAGATGCGGGTCAGCGAACTGCCCGAAGGCCGACGCCGGGCGCTCGCGGGCGGCGCGGCGATCACCCAGCGGGCGCGCGCGTGAATCACCCGCGCCCCACCACGACGACCAGCCCCGCCGGGACCACCGGCGATCAGCCCGACGGAGACGGCCCCATGCCCCGATCGCTCACCTTCGACTCCCACGGCGTGGATTGCGACGCCTGGCATTTCCCCGCCGCGCACGACCACTTGGCCACCGACGCCGGACGGCCCGCCGTCGTCATGGCGCACGGTTTCGCCGGAACCAAGGACTGCGGACTGGATTCCTTCGGCGCGCGTCTGGCCGAAGCCGGACTCGACGTCCTCGCGTTCGACTACCGGGGTTTCGGCGCGAGCGCGGGCGAACCGCGCCAGGTCATCTCGCTACGGGGACAGATCGAGGACTACCGCGCGGCGTTGCGGACCGCCGCGCTCCTCCCGGGTGTGGATCCGCGACGGCTGGTGCTCTGGGGTGTCTCGCTGTCGGGCGGCACCGTCCTCGAGGTCGCGGCGGGACGCACCGATATCGCCGCGATCATCGCGCTGACACCGTTGGTGTCGGGTCTGGCCGCCGATCGCCCCGCCGTGTCGGCGCCGCCGACCGCGGAACCGGCCGCGTCACTGCCCACCCGCGCCGCGACGACCGCGCGCCTGCTGCTGCGCGCCGCCGAGGACAGACGCGCCGCCGCCGCCCGCCGACCCCGGGTCATGCTGCCCGCGGTCGGGCGCCCGGACGAGCTCGCGCTGCTGAATCTGCCCGGCACGTACGACGATTACCTCTCGATCGCCGGACCCACCTGGCGTAACGAGGTGAGTGCGTCGATCGCCTTCGAGGCCATGGGGCACCGCCCGCGACGCTTCGCCCCGGCCCTGCGGTGCCCGGCCCTTTTCCAGATCGCCGATTTCGACCGCTGCGTCCCGGTCGGGGCCGCCGTCAAGACCGCGGTCAAGGCGCGGGCGCAGATCCGGCACTACCCGGGTGACCATTTCGACGTGTATCCGGGCAAACGCCTGCACGAGGCGGTGCGCGAGCATCAGGCCGCGTTCCTGACCCGAGTATTGCGGAGACCGTAACGAAATCGGCGACAAATCAATGAGATTCGGACGAGAGCCGGATATGTCGGCCGTATCGGACGGGGTGCGTGGCGACGGCTCGCCGGGACCACGGCACACTCGACACATGCGTCACCTCCCGCACGAATCCGCACCGACACGGTCGGAGAGCTGAGATGGCCGCGACCGACGACGCGGGTGGACTGCTCGACCGGCGTACCCCCAAACGCGGCGATCAACGCCGTCTCGCCCTGCTGCGGGCCTTGGACGAGAAGTTGAAGGTGCAGGTTCTCGACGACATCAACGTCGCCGATCTGACCGCGGCGGCAGGCGTCACCCGGTCGGCGTTCTATTTCTACTTCGAGGACAAAGCGGCCTGTGTGGCCGCGCTCGGCGCGGAGATGTACCGCGAAGTGCTCGACGCGACCCACCTGCTGGTCGACGGCGCCGGTTCACCGCGCGACCGTCTCGAAGACGCGCTGCGCGGAGTCTTCGCGGCGTGGGAGGGCCACCGCCGCCTGTTCCAGGCCATGGTGACCGCCCGCCAGCGCAATCAGTCGGTGGCCGAACTCTGGAACACCACCCGCGCCTCCTTCGTCGAACCGATCGCCGCCGTGATCGAGGCCGAACGCGCGAACGGCCACGCGCCGGACGGCCCGGACAGCGTCGCCCTCGCCACCATCCTGGTCGAACTGAACGAACGCGCGTTCGAACAATTCAGCGCCGACGGCCCACCCACGGTGGAACAACGGATCGAAGCCCTGGTCGCGATCTGGCTCAGATCCATCTACGGCACCATCGCGGTGTAGGTGGAATCTCCTTCATAAAGGTGGCTGCGCGATTCCACACCCGACCGTGACCGAACCGCGGGCGGCTCTGCTCGCGGATTCTCACGGGGTCGGCCATCATGGACTCCATGCGAGCTATTTGGAAAGGCTCGATTGCATTCGGGCTGGTCAACGTCCCCGTCAAGGTTTATACCGCCACCGAGGATCACGACATCCGTTTTCACCAGGTCCACGCCGCCGACGGCGGCCGGATCAAATACGACCGGGTCTGCACGATCTGCGGTAAATCCGTGCAGTACGCCGATATCGACAAGGCCTACGAATCTCCCGAAGGCGACAAAGTCGTGCTGACCGACGACGATTTCTCGAAATTGCCGGTGGCCGAGAAGCACGAGATTCCGGTACTGCAATTCGTGCCGTCGGATCAGATCGATCCGATCTTCTTCGACAAGAGTTATTACCTGGAGCCGGATTCGACCACGCCCAAGGCGTACGTGTTGCTGGCGACGACGCTCGACCGCATCGATCGCACCGCACTGGTGCATTTCACCCTCAGACAGAAGACCAGGCTCGCGGCGATGCGGGTGCGCGACGGCGTGCTGGTCCTCCAGACGCTGCTGTGGCCCGACGAGGTCCGCGCGGTCGAATTCGAATCCCTCGACGGCGTGTCCGAACCGCGCTCCCAGGAGATCGATATGGCCGAGACCCTGGTCGCGACCATGTCCGACGATTTCGATCCGACGCTGTTCAAGGACGAGTACCAGATCGAATTGAAGAAGGTGCTCGACGAGGCCATCGCCAGCGGCACCGGCAAGGTGGTCAGCCACGAGGAGGCCGCGCCCGCCGAGATGGACGCCGAAGTCGTCGATCTGGTCGCCGCCTTGCAGCGCAGTCTGGAGGCGAGCGGACGCCGCGGCGCCGGGGACAGCGGCGGATCGGGCACCCAGGCGAAGAAGACCGCGGCGAAGAAAGCCCCGGCCAAGAAAGCCGCGGCGAAGAAGGCGAGCAAGCCCGCGGCGAAGACCGCGAAGAAGACCGCGGCCCGAAAAGGGGCCTGACCCATCCTGATAGAGTCCCCGTCCAGTCGCATCACCACCGGACGGGCGCCCGTTCGGCGCTCCACGGGGGATACAGATGACACGCCTGACCAGCTCGATCACCGGGATAATCGCGGTGATCGCCCTCGCGCTATCGGTCACCGGTTGCGGCGACGACGTCCAGTCCGCCAGGGATTTCGTCACCGGTAAGTACACCAGGGCGACCACGCTGGATCAGGCCAACGACGGTCGCGCGTACACCTCCACGCTCGCCCCCGCCGCGGTGACCAGCGCGATCACCGGGGCCGCCCGTCCGCTCGACAACCGGAAATCGGGCGACCGCAACTACCTGCAATATCGCGACGACATCATCACCGTGTCCCCCAACGGTTCCGGAACCGTCGTCCTGGTCGATCAATACCGCAACGGCTACACCCGGCACCATTCGACGGTGTCGCAGTGGGGCTGGCCCAATACTCCGCCCAACGACCAATACCGGAGTCAGAGCGGGAAATAGGCACAGTGACCGCCGTCGTCGTACGCCCTCTGCCGGTGCGGGTCAGAGCGGCTCGCGTGGCGCTGCTCGCCACCGCGTTCATCTGCGCGGCCTGCGGTCTCGTCTACGAACTGTCGCTGGTCACCCTCGGCAGCTATCTGCTCGGTGACACCGCCGCGCAGGCCTCGATCACCCTGAGCGTCATGGTCTTCGCGATGGGGTTGGGCGCACTCGCCGCGAAACCGCTGCGCAAGTACGCGGCGGCGGCCTTCGTCGCGGTCGAATTGGCGTTGGCGCTGCTCGGCGGGCTTTCGGTGCTCGCGCTCTACGCCGCCTACGCCTGGCTCAACATCTACACCTCCGCGCTGATCTTCCTCGCGATGCTGCTCGGCATACTGATCGGCGCGGAGATTCCGTTGCTGATGGAACTGCTGCAACGGATCCGCAGGCAGGAACCAGGTAGCGCCGTCGCCGATCTGTTCGCCGCCGACTACGTCGGCGCACTGCTGGGCGGATTGGCTTTCCCGTTCCTGCTGCTGCCGCTGTTCGGGCAGATCCGGGGCAGCCTGATCGTCGGCGTCGTGAACGCGGTCGCCGGACTCACCGTGGTGTTCGTGCTGTTCCGAACGGAATTGCCGCGACGCTCGCGCTGGGTGTTCGGCGCGCTCACCGCGGTCGTCGCGGGCGTGCTCGTCGGCAGTTATCTCTACGCCGACCGCTTCGAGGCCACCGCGCAGCAGGCCCTGTTCGCGCATCCGATCGTGTGGCACGAACAGACCAGGTACCAGAGCATCGTTCTCACCGAATCGGTGTCGCCGTTCGGCACCCCGGATGTGCGGCTGTTCCTGAACGGGGATCTGCAATTCTCCTCGGTCGACGAGTACCGCTATCACGAGGCGCTGGTCCATCCGGCGCTGGCGGGTGCGCGGCGCGAGGTTCTCGTCCTCGGCGGAGGCGACGGCCTGGCGTTGCGCGAGATCCTGCGCTATCCGGACGTCGAGCGGATCACCCTGGTGGAACTGGATCCGGAGATGATCACCCTCGCCCGCACCGATCCGCGCCTGGTCGAGTTGAATCGCCGCGCGTTCGACGACCGGCGGGTACGCGTGATCAACGCCGACGCCTTCTCCTGGCTGCGCACCGATCCCGGCGCCTTCGACGCGGTGATCGTCGACCTCCCCGATCCGGATCAGACCTCGATCGCCAAACTCTACACCAAGGAGTTCTACGCGATGACCGCCGGCGTGCTCGCCCCCGGCGGCACGCTGGTCATCCAGTCCGGTTCGCCCTTCTTCGCGCCTCGGTCGTTCTGGTGTATCGAGACCACCGTCCGCGCCGCCGAACTGCGGACCCTGCCGTATCACGTCGACGTGCCGAGTTTCGGCGACTGGGGTTTCGTGCTCGCCACCCGCGACACCGAACCGAGGCTTCGGCTCGACCCGCCCGCCGGGTTGCGGTCCCTCGACACGCCGAGTCTGGCCGCCGCCGCGACCTTCGCCCCCGACCGCCGCGATCCCGGTTCACCGGTATCGACGCTGATGCATCCGGTCATCATCGACCTCGAACTGCACGAGTGGCGCTGAGGTCCGCGGCTCCGGATCCTGGCAAACTGGCGGCATGGACTCCGTCACGGCGATCGTCCCGATGGGCCTCGGCCATCTACGTCAGGTGCTCGATCTCGGGCACGAAGTGTTCGACGTCACCGCCAAGCCGTATACATCGTGGTCGCTGACGTCGGTGGCCGAACATCTCGACAGTCCGGACGGGGCGTGCTGGGTGGCGCTGGATTCGGATCGGGTGGTCGGCTTCGTCCTCGGTTCGATGGAATTCGAACTCCGCGACGACTGGGCCTACCTGGAGTGGATCGCCGTCGCCCCCGATATGCAGGGCCAAGGTATCGCCAAACGGCTGGTCGACATCTGCTCGGACGCGCTGTTCGCCCGGGGCGCCCTCCGCATCGTCACCGACGTGGAGGGCCGCAATACCGCCTCGGCCACCCTGATGAAACGCAGCGGATTCACCGCGGCGGCGTCGGTGACCCTGTTCGTCCGCCCCAATCCCGCCGAGCCCGAGACCGATCCGGAGGTGGGGTTGCCCCCGATCGCCCCCGGCACCAAACGCGCGCTGATACGACGCGGACGACTGGCGGGCGACAATCGAGCGAACCGCCCGCGCTGACCGGTCGGCCGCGACCGGCGCCGCACCCGGTCGTCTCAGGGCAGGATCGTCTCGTATTCGCCGCGCAACTCCTCGAGTTTCGGCCAGAACGTCGCCGGTGAGCGCTCCTCGAGACGATCGCGCAGGAAGTCCAGGTGCGTGTGCCAGCCGGAGGCCACATTCACCATCTCGTCCCGTGACGGCAACCTGCTGTGGGTGACCACCAGGCGCACCTTGTCGTCCACCGGGTCGAGTTCGAAGGTCACCACCGAATCCGCGAGGTCACCCCCGGTACTCCAGGTGTGGCGCAACAGGCGCGGCGGATCCCAGGCGAGCACCTCGCCGTGGCGTCGATCGGCGACCTCGGCCGGATCTCCCTCGCCGGTGAGTTCGTGGATCCGGAAGACATGGTCGACCCGGCCGCCGGTGTGCTGTTCGAGCAACCCGCCCGCCAGCCAGGTGGCGCGTTTGTCGACATCGGTCAGATATGCCCAGACCCGCTCGATGGGTCCGGGCAGGATCCGCTCGACGCGGATCGTGGCCGCGTCGACGACCTCACCGTATTCACTCACCGTGATCCTCCTGTAGCAGTGCGGTTTCCAGGGCGTCGAGACTCTCGTTCCAGAATCGTTCGTAGAAGCGCATCCATTCGACGCCGTCGCGCAGCGGGCCCGCGTCGAGTCGACAGATATGTGTCCGCCCCCGCACACTGCGCCGCACCAGCCCCGCCCGCTCCAGCACCTTGATGTGTTTGGACGCGGCCGCCAGCGAGATGTCGAACGGTGCGGCGAGCTCACCCACGCTGCATTGCCTGCGGGCCAGGCTGCGCAACATCGACCGGCGCGTGGAATCCGACAGCGCGTGGAACACCACGTCGAGACGATCCCGAGAACTCTCAACCATACGGTTGAATATCTCGCATTCCGGCGCTACTGTCAACCAATCGGTTGAATATCGCGGCCGATTCCCCGCATCGAACGGAGTGCGCCATGACCGACCAGAGTTTCACCACCACCATCGGCACCGACCGAACCCCCGAAGCCGTCACCGCCGCCGTCACCGACGTACGCGGCTGGTGGTCCAGATCCCTCGTGGGCGACTCCGCCCGACCCGGTGACGTGTTCACCTACGAAGTTCCCGGCGTGCACCGCAGCACCATCGAAGTCACCGAGGTGGTGCCGGGACAACGGGTGGTCTGGCGGGTGCTGGACAACCGGATCGCCTTCGTCGAGGACCAAACCGAATGGAACGGCACCGAGATCCGCTTCGACGTCACCGCGACCGAGGGCGGCGCCGAACTCCGATTCACCCACGTCGGCCTGGTCCCCCGATTCGAATGTTTCGAGGCCTGCCGCAGAGGCTGGACCTACTACATCGAACAGAGTCTCGGAGGGCTGATCACCACCGGAACCGGCCTGCCCGACGACGAACCACAAGCCGTCGCGCTGTCACGGACGCAAAGCGAGACGACCTCGCGGTAACCACCGACTCCCCCGGACGATGGACGGCCCGACGGCGCTCACCATCCGGACCCGTTAGCTACTCGCTGGTCACTTGCTGAGCGGTCGACAAATCGATGGTCGTTCCGGTTACGCTGTGCGGTCATGACGGGGATGTGGCGTACCGGGAAACACCTGGCTCTCGGCGGGATCGCGGCGGCATTGGTGATCGCTTGCGGCACATCGGAACTACCCGTGGCCGAACCCGAGGCCCGAACGGTGGCGACCACCGAATCGGTGTGCACCGCCTTCGAATCCAGCGACGAGGTGTTCACCAGTGAACAGCGTCCGGGCCGGATCACCATCCGTATCCCCCGGCTACCGGGCTGGACGTTGTCCTGGGTCAACGGCTCCTCCCCCGGATTCATGGTGAACCGTTTCGACCTGCCGACCGACAGCGGCGGCCTGGGCTCCGCGATGGTGACCATCGCGACGTACAACGCGCTGGCCGATATCGATTCCGCGCTCGCGCATCTCACCCTGGTGCGTGCGACGGCTCCGGGCTGGCGTCAATCGGGTTCGGAGAGCATCGAAGTGTGCGGCGTCCGGGGTCTGCGGGTCACCGGCACCGCGCCCAGCGCCGGTATCGATATCCACTACGAATATCTGGAACTCGCGTTCCGGGCCCCGACGGGAGTGCACCCGGTTCAGGTGAGCAGCCAGGTGAAGGTCGCGGATCTGCCGCGCTACCGCACCGACCTGACGACCATCCTCGGTGGCGTGCACATCGATCCGTGATCACGGCAGGACATTCCGGAACGAAGGGGTGCGGACCACGTCCGCACCCCTTTCTCGTTGCGTGCGATCAGTTCGCGTTCGCCGTGCACGCGGAGAGCGCGACCGTCGCGGGCCGGGCCTGCGCGCTGCCGAGATCGGGGAAGGGCGGAGCGGATTCGCCGAGTGCGCCGATCGCGAACTGCTCGGCCTCGGTGCGGGTGCCCGCCGCCGCCCAGCCGTACGCGCCGTCGGCTCCCCTGGCGATCGCGGCACAGCCGTCGACGAAGCGCTGCACCAATTCGCAGTCGTAGACCGCGCATTCGCGAATGGCCTCGGCGTCGGCGCGGACCCGGCTCGGCTGGTCGACCGCGGCGACCACCTTGCCGGTGCTCTTCGACACCGCCAGCGTCCCGTAGTACTTGCCCGCCGCGGCGGCGGGACCCGACCCCACCCCGACGATGGCGAGAGCGGCGGTCGACGAGACGGCGACCACCAGGGCCGACTTGCGCAACACGGACACGAAAAGAACTCCCCGTTAGAGAACGACAACGGGGCGATCTTGCTCGTGTCGAACCGGATTGTCCAGCAATTCTTTTCGGAGCCGACGGCTATCGTTCCCCGGCCTGGTCACGGCACGAAAAAGCCGCCCCGCGGTACGGGGCGGCTACGACGACGCCGGAATCAGACGGTGAAGCCGAGTGCGCGCAGCTGCTCCCTGCCGTCGTCGGTGATCTTGTCCGGACCCCACGGCGGCATCCAGACCCAGGTGATCTCCAGGTCCTCGACCAGACCGCTGCGGACCAGGGCGTTGCGGGTCTGATCCTCGATGACATCGGTGAGCGGACAGGCCGCCGAGGTCAGGGTCATATCGAGTTTCGCGATCTCGTTCTCGACCGCGATGCCGTAGACCAGTCCGAGATCGACCACGTTGATGCCGAGTTCCGGGTCGACGACGTCGCGCATCGCCTCCTCGATGTCCTCGAGGTGTTTGATCTCCTCCGCCGACAGCTCGACCTTCTCGGGCTGTTCGACCGTTTCGACCGCTTCTGTCGTATCAGTCGTCTCCGTTGCCGATGTCTCACTCATGACGTAGCCCCATTCGTGCCCATTGTCCGCTTGGCGTCCTCCGCCGAGGTTATCCGGACCACCGCGTCCTTGAACGCCATCCAGCCCAGCAGCGCGCATTTCACGCGAGCCGGGTACTTCGATACTCCGGCGAGCGCGATACCGTCGCCGAGCACATCCTCATCGCCCTCGATGGTGCCGCGGCTGGAGATCATCTCGCTGTAGGAGTCGACCACCTTCAGCGCCTGTTGCACCGGCAGCCCGATCACCTGATCCGCCAGGATCGAGGTCGCGGCCTGACTGATCGAGCAGCCCTGCCCGTCGTAGGAGACGTCGGCGACATCACCGTCGTCGCCGATGTGGACGCGCAGAGTCACCTCGTCACCGCAAGTCGGGTTCACGTGGTGCACTTCGGCGCCGAACGGTTCCCGCAGCCCGCGATGATGAGGATGTTTGTAGTGGTCCAGGATCACTTCCTGGTACATCTGCTCCATACGCATGTGTTATTCAACCCCGAAGAAGCTCTTGGCCTTCCGCACGGCCGCGACCAGTGCGTCGACCTCGTCGAGCGTGTTGTAGACGGCGAAGGAGGCCCGCGCCGTCGCCGCGACGCCGAAACGGCGGTGCAGCGGCCACGCGCAGTGGTGCCCGACCCGGATCGCCACGCCCTGATCGTCGAGGATCTGGCCGACGTCGTGCGCGTGGATGCCGTCGACGACGAACGCCACCGCGCCACCGCGCTCGACGTTCTCGGTCGGGCCGACGATCCGCACGCCGGGGATCGCGGCGAGACCGGCCAGCGCGGCGTCGACGAGCGCGTGTTCGTGCGCGGCCACGGCATCCATGCCGATGGCCTCGAGATACCGCACCGCCGCGCCCAATCCGATCACCTGCGAGGTCATCGGCACGCCCGCCTCGAAACGCTGCGGGGGCGGGGCGTAGGTGCTGTGATCCATGAAGACGGTTTCGATCATGGAGCCGCCGGTGATGAACGGCGGCGTCTGCTCGAGCAGCGCGCGACGTCCGAAGAGCACGCCGACACCGGAGGGTCCGAGCATCTTGTGCCCCGAGAAGGCGGCGAAATCGACGCCGAGTTCACGGAAGTCCACCGGCATGTGCGGCACCGACTGGCAGGCGTCGAGTACGACGAGCGCGCCGACCGCCTTCGCGCGGCGCACCAGTTCGGCCACCGGCGCGATCGCCCCGGTGACATTGGACTGGTGGGTGAACGCGACAACCTTGGTGGCGGGCGACAATTCGAGCGAGTCGAGATCGATCCGCCCGTCCTCGGTCACGGCATACCACTTCAGGGTGGCCCCGGTCTTGCGCGCAAGCTCCTGCCACGGAACGAGATTCGCGTGGTGTTCCAACTCGGTGATGACGATCTCGTCACCCGGTCCGACGTGGTACGGGAACCGCTCGTCGGCGAAGGAGTAGGTCACCAGGTTCAGCGATTCGGTCGCGTTCTTGGTGAAGACGATCTCGTCGGCTTCGACACCGACGAAACGGCCGATATCGGCGCGGGCGCCCTCGTAGGCGTCGGTCGCCTCCTCGGCCAGCTGATGCGCGCCGCGATGCACCGCCGAATTACTGGTGATCAGGAAATCGCGTTCGGCGTCGAGCACCTCGGTCGGTCGCTGCGACGTCGCGCCGGAATCCAGGTACACCAACGGCTTCCCGTCACGGACCGTACGGCTCAGGATCGGGAAATCGGCCCGGACCCGGGCCACGTCGACGGCGTTGCCCGTCACGGACGCTGCTGTCATATCAGGCTCCAGCTGTAGCTGTCTGGGTAGTGAAACGCACGTAGCCGTTGGCGTCGAGTTCCTCGGCGAGTTCGGGGCCGCCCTCGGCGACGATGCGGCCGCCGACGAAGACGTGCACGAACTGCGGCTGGATGTAGCGCAGGATGCGGGTGTAGTGGGTGATCAGCAGCACGCCGCCGTTCTCACGCTCCCGGTAGCGGTTGACGCCCTCGGAGACGATCCGCAGCGCGTCGACGTCGAGACCGGAATCGGTTTCGTCGAGGATGGCGATCTTCGGCTTGAGCAGGCCCAACTGCAGGATCTCGTGGCGCTTCTTCTCGCCGCCGGAGAAACCCTCGTTCACGCTGCGCTCGCCGAAGGCGGCGTCGATCTCGAGTTCGCCCATCGCCTCCTTCACCTCTTTGACCCAGGTGCGAAGTTTCGGGGCCTCGCCGCGGACCGCCGTGGCGGCGGTGCGCAGGAAGTTCGACATCGAGACACCCGGCACCTCGACCGGGTACTGCATCGCGAGGAACAGCCCCGCCCGCGCCCGCTCGTCGACCGGCATCTCGAGGACGCTCTCACCGTCGAGCGTGATCGAGCCCTTGGTCACCGTGTACTTGGGATGTCCGGCGATCGCGTAGGACAGCGTGGACTTACCCGAGCCGTTGGGGCCCATGATGGCGTGCGTCTCACCGGATTTCACGGTGAGGTCGACACCCTTCAGGATCTTGATGGGCTCGCCCGCCTCGTCCGGGTTGGCAACCTCGACGTGCAGGTCCTTGATCTCCAAGGTGGTCATCGAATTCGAATTCCTTCGTGGGAGTTGATGTGTGCGGATCAGACGCCGATGGCGGCGAGTTCGACCTCGATGGCCGTCTCCAGCCGCTGCCTGATCTCGGGGACCGCGATCTTCTGGATGATCTCGTGGAAGAAGCCGCGGACGACCAGTCGCCGCGCCACATCCTCGGGGATACCGCGGGCACGCAGGTAGAACAGCTGCTCGTCGTCGAAACGACCGGTGGCACTGGCGTGTCCGGCGCCCGCGATCTCGCCGGTCTCGATCTCCAGGTTCGGCACCGAATCGGCGCGCGCGCCGTCGGTGAGCACCAGATTGCGGTTCACCTCGAACGTGTCGGTACCCTCGGCGGCCGCGCGGATCAGCACATCGCCGACCCACACGGTGCGGGCATCGCCCTTGGGCGAATGCGGATCACCCTGCAACGCGCCCTTGTACAGCACATTCGATTTGCAGTTGGGCTGCGAGTGATCGATCAGCAGGCGCTGTTCGAAATGCTGCCCCGCGTCGGCGAAGTACAGGCCGAGCAGTTCGGCGTCGCCGCCGGGACCGTCGTAATTCACCCTGCCGGTCAGGCGCACCAGATCACCGCCGAGTGTGACGGCGATATGGCGCAGCGTGGCGTCGCGGCCGAGTTTCGCGTGATGCGCGGTCGCGTTGACGGCGTCGTCGGCCCAGTCCTGCACCGCGACGACGGTCAGCTTCGCACTGTCACCGAGCACGAATTCGACGTTCTCGGCGTAGGTTCCGCTACCGTGCTGATCGATGACCACCGTGGCGACCGCGAAATTGCCGAGTGCGATCTGCAGGTGACCGAAGGCGGTCTTGCCCTCGCCGGGACCGGTGACCGTGATGACGACCGGTTCGGCGACCTCGGTCTCGGCGGGCACCGACACCACGGTGGCTGTGTCGAAACCGGAATACGCCTGCGCGGCGACCCGGTCCGCGGGCACACCGGCCCGGCCCAGGCGAGCGTCGTCGCGTGCGACGGTTTCCACCGTCACACCCTCGACCGCGCCGATCTCGACGGTGGCCGCGCCGTCGCGGGTCGCGCTGCCGTCGTGCAGACCGCGCAACCTGCGCAGCGGGGTGAACCGCCATTCCTCGTCACGACCCGAAGGCACCTCGAAGGCGTCCACGTCGAACGAGGTGAAGACCTCGCCCTTGTTGGTCGCCGCGCCGGCACCCGGGTTCTGGATCGGCTTGATCGTCGGGTTCTCGCCCTCGACCGCTCCGATTACGCCAGTCGCCATCAGCCGACGGCTCCTTCCATCTGCAGCTCGATGAGCCGGTTCAGTTCCAACGCGTATTCCATCGGCAGTTCCTTGGCGATGGGCTCGACGAAGCCGCGCACCACCATCGCCATCGCCTCGTCCTCGCTCATACCGCGACTCATGAGGTAGAACAGCTGATCCGCCGACACCTTCGACACGGTCGCCTCGTGGCCCATGGTCACGTCGTCCTCGCGGATGTCGACGTAGGGGTAGGTGTCGGAGCGGCTGATGGTGTCGACCAGCAGCGCGTCGCATTTCACCGTCGACTTCGAGCCGTAGGCGCCCTTGTTGACCTGGACCAGGCCGCGGTAGGACGCGCGACCGCCGCCGCGCGCCACCGACTTCGACACGATGGTCGATGAGGTGTGCGGCGCCAGGTGCAGCATCTTCGCACCGGTGTCCTGGTGCTGGCCCTCGCCCGCGAACGCCACCGAGAGCACCTCGCCCTTGGCGTACTCGCCGGTCATCCAGACCGCCGGGTACTTCATGGTGACCTTGGAGCCGATATTGCCGTCGATCCATTCCATGGTCGCGCCCGCCTCGGCCTTGGCCCGCTTGGTGACCAGGTTGTAGACGTTGTTCGACCAGTTCTGGATGGTCGTGTAGCGGCAGCGGCCGCCCTTCTTCACGATGATCTCGACCACCGCGGAGTGCAGCGAATCCGACTTGTAGATCGGCGCTGTACAGCCCTCGACGTAGTGCACGTAGGCGCCCTCGTCGACGATGATCAGGGTCCGCTCGAACTGGCCCATGTTCTCGGTGTTGATCCGGAAGTAGGCCTGCAACGGGATGTCGACCTGCACGCCCGGCGGCACGTAGATGAACGAGCCACCCGACCACACGGCGGTGTTCAGCGCGGAGAACTTGTTGTCACCGGCCGGGATCACCGAACCGAAGTACTGCTCGAAGATCTCCGGGTGCTCGCGCAGACCGGTGTCGGTGTCCATGAAGATGACACCCTGCTTCTCCAAGTCCTCACGAATCGAGTGGTAGACCACCTCGGACTCGTACTGCGCGGCGACACCGGCGACCAGACGCTGCTTCTCCGCTTCCGGGATGCCGAGCCGGTCGTAGGTGTTCTTGATGTCCTCGGGCAGGTCTTCCCAGCTTTCGGCCTGCTTCTCGCTCGAGCGCACGAAGTACTTGATGTTGTCGAAGTCGATGCCGTCGAGGTTGGAACCCCAGTTCGGCATGGGCTTGCGATCGAAGATGCGCAGCGCCTTGAGTCGCTGTTCGAGCATCCACTCGGTCTCGTTCTTCTTGGCCGAGATGTCGCGGACGACAGCCTCGGACAGGCCTCGTTGCGCGCTGGCACCGGCCGCGTCCGAATCGCTCCAGCCGTAACCGTATTTGCCCAGGGAAGCGATGGTCTCTTCCTGAGTGAGCGGTTGCACCTGGTCGGTGGTCGTCGTCATTCGGCACTCCTTCCGGAGTCGTTCGTTCGTACCGCCGCGGGCTGTGCGACGGTGGATGGAGAAGTTTTCGGGGTGGGCATCACCATCAGCGGCACGTGCGTCGTGCACGCGCAGTCACCGTTGGCGATCGTGGCGAGCCGCTGCACATGGGTGCCCAGCAGTTCGCGGAACACCTCCAGCTCGGCCTCGCACAGTTGCGGGAATTCTTCCGCGACGTGGGCGACCGGGCAGTGGTGCTGGCAGATCTGCACGCCCGCACCCACCTTGCGGGTGGTGGCGGCGAAACCCGCTTCGGTGCACGCTTCGGCGATCTCCTCGGCCTTGGCCTCGGTTTTCTCCGGGGTGTGCTCACCGACCGCGTCGATCCCGGCCACGATAGTGCGTGCCCGTCTGCGCGCGAATTCGGTGATGGCCTGCTCGCCGCCGATCTCACCGAGTTGCCGGATCGCGGCACCGGCGAGATCGTCGTAGGCGTGACCGAGTTTGCCCCGGCCGGTCGCCGTCAGCTGGTACTGCTTGGCGGGACGGCCGCGCCCCTTCTGCTGCCACGGCGCGGAACGAGCCGCGCGTGCCTGACCGGAATCGATCAGGGCGTCGAGGTGACGGCGCACGCCCGCGGGGGCGAGACCGAGTCTCGTTCCGATCGCGGTCGCGGTGATCGGCCCCTCTTCGAGCAGCAACTGCACGATGGCGGCTCGTGTCGGTCCTTCCGCGCCCGCCGGGACGGAGGCAGCGGAGGACGCGGCACCGGCCGGACGACCGGCCCTTCCGTCGCTTTTCCGCAAGCCCACGCTTTTCACAACATCAGTGTGGCGGAATTCGTTCCCGAAATCTAATAAGGGTGCCCTGACTAGAAGTAGGGCTCTACCTGCGGAAAATCGGACATCCATGCGTGTGACCGTGCGAAACGTCGGCTGCGCGCGGTGTCCGACCGCCATCGTGAGTGACGCGCAGCACACCGCGTGAATCCACACATCGGGTCCACGCGACGTGCGGAATTCGATAATCACCCCGGCGGCGCACCCGGCTCGGCACCTCCACGAGCCGAGACGGCCACAACGTCGACGCGAGCAGGGTCGCGGTGACGACCTCCGACGGAGGCACCGGCCGACGTCGACCGGTTGCGAGCCCACCGGGATCGGCCCGCTCGGGCACCCCCGAACCCCGTCGCGAACAGGGGATCAGCGCCGTGCTTCCGACCACGGAACGCCCACCCCCGATCGGCTACGCTGACCCGGTGAAGTCAGGCCAACAGGGTGAAGACGGTGTCGATGACGATCGATCCGCCCCCTCGAGAACCCTGACCCGACTGCGCGCGACCAAGCCGTTCGCCTCCGCCGTCGCCCTCGGCAGGCGCGTCATCGGAATCGATGTCCCGCCCGATCACACCGTCAGCGAAGCGCTGCACGTCAACGAACCCGAAGCCGCCGGTCTCAACGAGACCGAGACCGGCCAGCTGCGCCGGGTCCGACTGCTCGGCGCGACCGGTTCGGTGATGATGGCGATCGGCGCGCTCGGACTCGGCGCGCAGCCGACATTGCAGAACCCCACCTACGGCAAGGCCATCCTCGGTCTGCCCGCGCGGGTCCACAGTTCCGGGCTCGCGGTGACCATGCTCGGCACCGTCATCGTCATGCTGGCCTGGCTGCTGCTCGGGCGGTTCGCGCTCGGCCTGCAATCGAATCGGGTCCGCAGGCTGAGCCGGTCGCAACTGGATCGCACGCTACTGCTGTGGATCATCCCGCTCTCGGTCGCGCCGCCGATGTTCAGCCAGGACGTGTATTCCTATCTGGCCCAGGGCGAGATCGCGGCGCGCGGACTCGATCCCTACGACGTCGGCCCGGTGACCGGACTGGGCCAGGACCATGTGCTCACCCGCAGCGTCCCGAATATCTGGCAGAACTCCCCCGCGCCGTACGGTCCGCTGTCGATCTGGTTCGGCAAGGGCATCGCGGAACTGACCGGCGAGAACATTCTGGCCGGTGTACTACTGCATCGCCTGCTCGCGCTGGTCGGCATCGCGTGCATCGTGTGGGCGTTGCCGCGTCTGGCGCAGCGCTGCCGCGTCTCCGGTGTCGCCGCGCTGTGGCTGGGCGCCGCGAATCCGCTGGTGATATTCCACCTGGTGTCCGGTGTGCACAACGAGGCGATGATGATCGGCCTGATGCTGGTCGGGCTGGAACTGTGCCTGGCCGCGCTCGGTCGCACCGGCCCGATACGCGGTCACACCCTGACCCTGTTACTGGCGGGCACGACGGTGATCGCGCTCTCGGCCACCGTCAAGATCCCCTCGATGCTCGCGCTCGCGTTCGTCTGGATGGCCTTGGCCAGACGGTGGGGCGGCAGTTGGCGCGCGATCTGCAGCGCGGCGCTGCTGCTCGGCGCCACGACCGCGACGGTGCTGCTCGCGGTGTGTTTCGGCAGCGGACTCGGCTTCGGCTGGATCGACACGCTCAACACGGCGAGCACGGTGCGCAGCTGGATGTCACTGCCGACGGCCCTGGGCGTCGCCACCGGATTCGGCGGCGTTCTGCTCGGTCTCGGCGATCACACCACGGCGCTGCTCAGCATCACCCGTCCGATCGCCGCCGCGGCCGCCGCGCTGATCGTGGTGCGTCTGCTGATCGCCACCTGGAGTGGTCGCCTGCATCCGGTGGGCGCGCTCGGCGTCGCGTTCGGCGCGGTCGTGCTGCTGTTCCCGGTGGTGCAGCCGTGGTACCTGCTGTGGGGCATCGTGCCGCTGGCCGCGTGGGCCAACCGGCCCGCCTTCCGCGTCCCGGCGACGGTGGCCTCGGCGACGGTGGCCGTACTGCTGATGCCGTCGGGCAGCGACATCACCCCGTTCGTCCTCATCTACGCCGCGGCGATCACCATCGTCACCTGCCTGCTGATGATTCTGGCCACCCGCAAATCGCTGCCGTGGCGGTTGAACAGATCCGGCGCGGAGAACGCGCTGCCCGCGGCGCGGTCGGGCGACTGACCGTGCGGGGGTGTCTTCCAGGTCACATCGGCCCGAGGCATACGGTGTGACACCGTGACCGTTGCCTCTGGACCCGCCGTCCGCGTCGATGGAGTCGTCAAGCGTTACGGCGAGACCACCGCGGTAGACGGCCTGTCCTTCGACGTCGAACGGGCCCAAGTGCTCGCGCTCCTCGGCCCCAACGGCGCGGGTAAGACGACCACCGTCGAGATGTGCGAGGGGTTCGTCACCCCCGACGCCGGATCGGTCCGGGTACTCGGCGCGGATCCGATCGCCGACTCCGAGCGGCTGCGTTCGCGGATCGGCGTCATGTTGCAGGGCGGCGGCGCCTACCCCGGCGCCCGCGCCGGGGAGATGCTCGAACTGGTCGCCGCCTACTCGGCCGACCCGCTCGATCCGGACTGGTTGCTGCGAACTCTCGGCCTCCAGGACAATCGGCGCACCCCCTACCGACGCCTGTCCGGCGGGCAGCAACAGCGCCTCGCCCTCGCGTGCGCGCTGGTCGGACGCCCGGAGATCGTCTTCCTCGACGAACCGACCGCCGGTCTGGACGCGCAGGCCCGCCTCATCGTCTGGGAACTCATCGACGCGCTGCGCCGCGACGGGGTGACCGTCGTACTGACCACGCATCTGATGGACGAGGCCGAACAGCTCGCCGATCAGCTCATCATCATCGACCACGGGCAGATCGTCGCCGCGGGCACGCCGGCCGAGGTCACCGCGCACGGAGCAGCCGGGCAACTGCGCTTCACCGCCCCGCCGAAGCTGAACCTCGAATTGCTGAAATCAGCGCTGCCGGAAGGGTTCTCGCCGCGCGAGACTACGCCGGGCTCCTACCTGATCGAAGGCGAGATCGACCCGCAGGTGCTGGCGACGACAACGGCGTGGTGCGCCAGGCTCAATGTCCTGGCCACCGATATCCGCATCGATCAGCGTCGGCTGGAGGACGTCTTCTTGGAACTCACCGGACGGGATCTGCGCGGATGACCAACGTCGACCCCGCGGCCAACCGCTTCGCGCCGGGCACCTTCTCTCCCGCGCCGCGCCCGGCCGCGCGCACCGCCATGCTGCTCGCGCAGACCCGACTCGAACTGATCCTGTTGCTGCGTAACGGCGAACAGCTGCTGCTGACGCTGTTCATCCCGATCACCCTGCTCGTCGGGTTGGCCCTGCTGCCCTTCGGCGGACTCGGCGACGACCGGGTCGACAAGATCGTGCCCGCGGTGATGATGGTGGCGGTGATGTCGACGGCGTTCACCGGGCAGGCCATCGCGGTCGGATTCGATCGCCGGTACGGTGCGCTGAAACGCTTGGGCGCCACGGCACTTCCGCGCTGGGGCATCATCGCGGGCAAGAGCGCCGCGGTGCTGATCGTGGTGGCGCTCCAAGCGATCGTGCTCGGCCTCATCGGCGTCGCGCTGGGCTGGCGACCCGAGGCGACGGGCCTGCTGCTCGGCGCCCTGGTCATCGCCCTGGGCACGTTCACCTTCGCCACCATGGGCCTGCTGCTCGGCGGCACCCTCAAGGCGGAGGTCGTGCTCGCGCTGGCGAATGTGCTCTGGTTCGTCATGCTCGGCATCGCCAGTATCGTCTTCGCCTCCGACGACTTGCCGACCGTGGTGAACGTACTGGCCCGCCTGATTCCCTCCGGCGCGCTCGCCGTCACGCTGGAGGAGGCGCTGCGCGGTTCCCTCGATTGGTTCGGGCTCGTCGTACTCGCGGTGTGGGGCGCGGTCTGCGCCTTCCTCGGCACGCGATTCTTCCGCTTCCACTGACTAACGACGCCTTGTAGTAGTCCGGGTGCGGTGGCCGGATCGGCTGCCGCTACCATCGTCGGGTGCTGTATCGCGCATTCGTCCGACTTGTCGATCGCCTCCCGCTGCCCTCACTGCGAGTGCAGCGGTTGACCGCGTTCGCGGTGATCCTCACCCAGGCCGGGATCGCCGTCACCGGGTCGATCGTCCGGGTCACCGCCTCCGGACTCGGCTGCCCGACATGGCCGCGATGCTTCCCCGGCAGCTTCACCCCGATCGGGGTGTCCGAAGTCGCGGTCGTGCACCAGGCGGTCGAATTCGGCAACCGCATGCTGACCTTCGTGGTCAGCCTCTTCGCCGGACTGATCGTGCTCGCCGTGATCCGAGCCCGACGCCGCCACGAAGTGCTGGTGTACGCCTGGCTGATGCCGGGCGGCACGGTATTGCAGGCCGTCATCGGCGGGATCACCGTCCGCACCGGACTGCTCTGGTGGACCGTCGCGGTGCACCTGCTGGTCTCCATGCTGATGGTGTGGCTGGCGACCGTGCTGTACGCCAAGGTCTCCGAACCCGACGACGGAATAGAAGCCGTGCGCGCCCCCGCGCCGCTGCGTTGGCTCACCGCCCTCAGCGCCGCCGCGCTGGCCGCCGTCCTGGTCGCGGGCACACTCGTCACCGCCGCCGGACCGCACGCGGGCGACAAGAGTATCGACCGCCCGGTCGCGCGACTCGAGGTCGAGATCGTCACGCTCGTCCACCTGCATTCACAATTGCTGGTCGGCTACCTGGCGCTGCTGATCGGCCTGGCGTTCGGCCTGTTCGCCGTCGGCATCACCCCCGCCGTCCGCGCCCGGCTGTTCACCCTGCTGGCACTGGTCTGCTCGCAGGCGCTCATCGGCGTCGTGCAGTACTTCACCGACGTCCCCGCCGTGCTCGTCGTCTTCCACGTCGCGGGCGCGGGCGCGTGCACCGCCGCCACCGCCGCACTCTGGGCATCGTTGCGCACGCGCGAGAAGGTGACCGCACCGCTGCCCACCGCAGCCGCCCGAGCCGTCTGAGCGTCAGGCGACTCACAGAACCGCTTCCGTCTGCGCGGGCCGATCATCGTTCCCGGGTCGGCGCGCTCGCCGTCGGCCCTCTGCCCCCCGATCAGTGCGCCGGAGCAGGGGATCCGCTATCGAACCCCGGCTCCGACCGATACCGGAATTACGCCCGCGGAGCCTCAGCGTTCGGCCCCCGGCTCCGATCGAAAAGTGGACTACGCTCCCGGAGCCTCCGGGAAGTCGCACAGTTCGACGACGATCCCGTCCGGCCCTGCGACGAGCAACGCCCTCTCGCCCCACTCCTGCCGGGTCATCGGCAGGAGGAACGGCGCACCCTCCGCCTGTAACCGTCGCTCCTCGACTTCGAGGTCCTCGACCTGGAAGGCGAGCATCACCCCCGCCATCCGCTGGTCCCGAAACCCCTCCGGCAGCACCTCCAACCCTCTGCGGTGCAGCGCGATCTTCATGCCCGAGTCGGGGCGCGACAACGACGCGAACCCGTCGGCGGCGAACAGTTCCTCGAACCCGAAGTACTTCGCGAAGAACGCCACCGCACCCGGCACATCATCGACATTCAGACAGGCGATGGACTCGACGACCTTCATATTCCTCCTCCGACACCGATTAACTCAGTACATTGTACAGAGTTAATCGGTGGGCTCGGTGGGCTCGGTGGGCTCGGTGGGCTCGGTGGGCTCGCGTGCCTCGCTCGGTCGGCTCGGTGGGCTCGAGGCCCCGGCCTCCGCGGACATTCATCGCCCCGAATGCGGGAATCCTGCGTGTTCGGTGGGAGATTGTCGGCGCAGGCCGCAGGCGAACCGGACACGCCCCGCCGAACTCCCACAGCGCGCAAGGTGAGCATTCACCACGACGCGCGCCCGCACTTCCCGCCCGCGACGCGTCTACGGAGCAGCCCCGGGGGGACGCCTACCTCACGGCGATACACGGGACGTAGCCGCCGGATACGCAGATCACCGCCCCCAGGAGGACGCCACCTCGTGGCGGTACACGGGACCTAGCTGCCGGATACACAGATCACCGCCCCCGCTGCGACAGCGGGGGCGGTGATCATCGAGGGCGGTGCGAGACCGACCGGGCAGTTACGCCGAACCCGAACCGGCTCCGACCTTCTGCCGGCCGCCGTCGAACTCGCCCACCGGGGCGTCGTCCGCGTCGTTCTCGGCCCGCATGGGGTCGAGGTCCGGGTCGATGTCGATGGTGCGGCGCAGCGGATTGTTCGGCAGGAGCGTCGCGGCGAGCAGTGCGACGATCGCCGCGCCCGCCGCGATCAGGAAGATCCGTCCGGTGGCGTCACCGTAGGCGGCGCGCACGATCGCGGCGATGGGCGCGGGCAGTGCGCCGATGTCGAGGTTGCCGCCGCCGGAGGAGCCCGCTTGGACGCCGATCCGGTCGAAGCCCTGTGCGGACAGTTCGCCCACCCGGGTGGCGAGTACCGAACCGAGCACCGAGACTCCGATCGCGCCGCCGAAGGTGCGGAAGAACGCGACGCTGCTGGAGGCGGCGCCGATATTGTGCACGCTCACCGTGTTCTGCACCGCGAGCACCAGATTCTGCATCATCATGCCGACGCCGAGTCCGACGAGGGCGATGTAGATTCCGACCTGCCACAGGCTCGTCGCGTGGTCGATCGTCGACAGCAGTCCGAGACCGATCACCAGCGAGGTGGCGCCGGCGACGACGAAACCCTTCCACTTGCCGAAGCGAGTGATCAGCTGTCCCGAGCCCACCGAGCCGGCGAGCATGCCCGCGACCATCGGGATCGTGAGAACACCGGCGATCGTCGGCGAGAATCCGCGCGCGGTCTGGAAGTACTGGCCGAGGAATGTGGTCGCGCCGAACATGCCCATACCCACGGCGATCGAGGCGATGATCGCCAGGCCGGTGGTGCGCTCGGTGACGATCGGCAGCGGAATGATGGGCGACTTCGCCCGCGATTCCACCCACACCATCGCCAGCAACAGCAGCAGTCCGCCGCCGACATAGAGCGCCGATTCACCCGAGATCCAGTCGTAGTAACCGGCCTTGCCCGCGAAGGACACCCAGATGAGTAGTACCGACACGCCACCGGTCAGCAGCGCGGCGCCGAGCCAGTCGATCGAGACACCGGTCTTGCGTTCGGTCGGCAGCCGTAGGGTCCGCTGCAACAGCACCAGCGCGATGACGGCCAGCGGCACGCAGACGAAGAAGCACCAGCGCCACCCGAGGGGGCTGTCGACGATGACGCCGCCGAGAATGGGTCCACCCGACATGGCGACGGCCATGACCGCGCCCATGTAGCCGGAGTACCTGCCGCGCTCACGCGGCGCGACGATCGAACCGATGATGGCGACGACGAGCGCGGTCAGACCACCCATGCCGACACCCTGCACGACGCGCGCGACGAGCAGCAGCGGCACACTGTGCGCGAAACCGGCGACGATCGAGCCGAGCACGAAGATGACGATGGCCGTCTGGACCAGCACCTTCTTGTTGAACAGGTCGGCGAACTTACCCCAGATCGGCGTGGAGGCCGCGTTGGCGAGCAGCGCCGTGGTGATGACCCAGGCGTAGGCGGTCTGCGAGCCCTTCAGGTCACCGATGATGGTCGGCAGGGCGGTCGCGACGATCGTGGTGCTGAGCAGCGCCGTGAAAAGCGCCGCGAGCAGTCCGGTCATCGCCTCGAGAATTTCGCGGTGCGTCATCGCGAAGGGATCACGCGGTGTCACCGCCTCGACTGAACTAGACATCTGCTTCCTGATTCTGTTTCGGACCGAGGCGACGCTGTCCCGGTGCGGTGTGATGTGCGGTGAGTGCGTTTCTCAGCTGCTGGACGGCCAGGTACGCCTGTTCGGCGTCACCTTCGCTCCAGTCGGCGAGCGCGGTCTGCAATCCCCTCGCGCGGGAGACCCGGACGCGGCACAGCAGTTCGCGCCCTTCGGGGGTGATCCGGACGAGCGTGGCGCGGCCGTCGCCGGGGTCGGCGTGACGACTGATGTAACCCGCCCCGACCAGTTCGGCGACATGCCTGCTCAACGCCGACGGACTGATACACAGATCCGTCGCCAGATCGACCTGACGGCATTCGCCCCTGGCTTCGAGCGAGCCGAGCACCCCGACCCCGCCGGGAAGCAACTGGCCCTCCTCCGGATGCAACAGGACGACACGCATCGCCCGGCCCATCAGGTAGAGCTCCTTGATCAGGCTTTGCGCCGTATCCGATGACACAGCCATGGCCACTCCCAGCACGAGAATACTTACTTGCGGAACACAACTATATTATCATTGCTTGCGCTAATCAATTACTTTTCGAGGGGTCGAGTGTCGACAATCACCCGGTCGCCACCGGGTGCGGGCCCGCACGGCCCCGCCGAGCCGCGGGTGACGGGCACTCCGGCCGGACGCCGCCGCGCCCTCATCCGTGACGGATGAAAGGTGGTCGAGGCCGGTCGCGGGCCGGGGAAATAGGTTTACTGTGAATGTGCGGGATTTCATTCGGGACGGGGACGCGGGCCGAAGGGATGACGGATGTCGGGCATTGTTTTGACGTTGGTCGGTGCGCTGTTGTGTTTCTACGGGGTCCGATCCGTGCATCTGGGGCTACTGGCGATCGGATTCGGTCTCGGCTGGTTGATCGCCGACCTCTTCGAACCCTCATTCACTGTCCTGTTGCTGTTCGGGTTGATCGGCGCGGTCGCCGCGTGGGTGATCACGGCACTTGTCTTCGGATTCGCGTCGTATCTGATCGGCGGGCTCACCGGCGCGATGGTCGGAGCGAAGCTGGCCACGGTCCTGCAACCCGGCGACAAGAACTGGGCGCTGAGCATGATCGTGATACTCGCGGTCGGCGTGACCGGCGCGTTCCTCGCCGAGAAATTCCGGGCCCGCGCCCTGCTGTGGCTGACCTCGATCGGCGGCGCGAGCATGATGCTCAGCGGCCTCGCCCGGGTCGACGATTCCCTGGCCTTCCTACACGACCCCGATCCGGGCTGGCAGCAGGTCACCTTCACCGCCGCCTGGATCGCGCTCTCGGCGGCGGGCTGGATCACCCAGCGCCATCTGTTCAGCGAGAAATTGGGAATCCAGCATCTCGCCGGTGGCGACGACCCGCACGAGCAGGGGCACAATATCGGCGGGAAATGGCCGAGCAGGTGAACGCACCGCCGAACGGTCAGTCACCGATCCGGCTGCCGACCGTGTGCACGAGTACTACCCGGGGGTTCCACGGCACGATCTCGTTCACCCGGTCCTGCAATTCGCCGATCGGCGGGAGGTCGGCGGGCGCGAGCACTTCGACGGTCGCCGTATCGCTGTGCACTGTCACCTGTCCGACCTCGGCGCCGGGCACTCCGTCCAGCCAGCTCGCCGTCGCACTCGCGATCCGATCGGCCCACAGCGACGACAGCGAATTCGCCACCATCGGCACGGCGACCAGCACCAGCGCCGCCGCGAGCACCGCGTAGGCGCGCCCGTGACGGACCTGTCCCGCCCCGGCTGCGCGCGCGTATCCGGTCGCGACGAGCACCACCGTCGCGGTGACGATCATGGCGACCATATTGGAGGCGAACAGCACGAACGCGCCCAACGCCATCCCCGGCGCGTGCGAACCCAGACAGACCCCGACCACACCCAGCGGCGGGACCAGGGAAATGGCGATGGCGACACCGGGCAGCACATCGCCGACGTCGCGCCGGATCAGCGCGATCACACCGACCGACCCCGTCGCCAGAGCCGCCGTGAGATCCATCAAGGTCGGCGAAGTACGCCCGGTCACTTGCGAATTGGCCAGCACATTCGTCGGATTCGGCAGCAATTGCGCGAACAGGTACCCGATCACGATGACCAACCCGACGCCCGCCGCGACCAGCAGCAGACTCCGCCCGATCAACGCCACCCGGCTCGTCGCGATACCGAGCGCCACACCGAGGATCGGCAGCGACAGCGGCGCGACGATCATCGCGCCGATCACCGTCGCCGTCGAATCGCCGATGACACCGGAGACCGCGATGACGCTGGACAGCGTCAGCATGATCCAGAACGCGGAGCGTTTGGCTCGGGTGTCCCCGACGTCCGGATCGAGCCGCTCGATCAGTTCTTCCGACGTCCGCCGTTGACTCCGCGGTAGCAGCACCTGCACGGCCGCTCCTTCTCGATCGATCGACACGTTCGAGCGCTCCGAGTATGCGCGGGGTCTCGAACATCGAACGTCACCCCGGAAGGGTGAAAGTTCGATGCCTGGATCCAACGCCATCCGCCCGCGCTCGCGGCCGACTGCCACAATGCGGCTATGGCCGCACCGATCCTGACCGTCGTCAGCGGACCTCCCGGCACCGGCAAGACCACACTCGCGCACACTCTGGCCCGCGGGATCGGCTGCCCCGCGATCATTCGCGACGAGTTGAAACAAGGCATGGTCGCCACCGCAGGCTCATCGGAGAGTTCCGGATACACCCACCTCGACATCCCGGTGCTGACCGCGTTCTTCGCCACCCTCACGGTCCTGGCCGAAGCACGTATCGGCGTCGTCGCCGAGGCCGCGTTCCAGGACCGCCTCTGGCGACCGAATCTCCAGCCACTCGCCGAGATCGCCGATATCCGGGTAATCCGTTGCACCGCACCGGTACTCGTCGCCCACGCGCGCATGACCGAGCGGATGGGGACCGATCCGCACCGGCGAGCGCACGACGATTCCGGCCGGATCGCGCGCATCGACGCGGGAGCCGACACCTTCGTCCCGATCGCGTTGGACGTGCCGACCCTGATCGTGGACACCACCGAGGGGTACCGGCCGGATTTCACCACCGTGCTCCGATTCGCGACCCGACCGGCCGGGGCCTCACCGTAGCCGCCTCGTTGATCCGCGGAACTCCGACGACGTCTCCGATATCGGCGCGACGGTCGGTCCGAACTTCCTCGCGCTCGGCCTGGAACAACGGGTCGGACGCTCCACGCGGAAGGGCCACGGGTCCCCACGCGGGCACTTCCCTCCGTGTCGGACCCCTGCTCTACTCTGGCCGGTGCCGCCGCGGCGGACGTCGATTCTCCATTGCGCCAACCCGATTCGAGCGAAGGAGCGTGACCGATGTACGAAGGCGGCTGCCTGTGTGGACGGATCCGATTCCGTGCCGACGCGGAGGCCGACTGGCCGCACCTGTGCTCGTGTCCGCACTGTCAGCGCCTCAGCGGCGGACCGGTGACGGCCTGGGTCGGCTTCCCCGCCGACAGTTTCACCTGGACCGGCGAGGCCGGTGAACCCCGCTGGTACAACACCTTCGCGACCACCCGACGCGGCTTCTGCCCCGACTGCGGATCCACGGTGGCCGCCATCGATGACGGCGGCGACGATATCGGCGTCACGATGATGGCACTCGACGATCACAGCGCGCTGACACCGGTGCACCAGTCCTTCAAGGACAACGCGGTGCCGTGGTTGCCGATCATCGACACCGTCTTCCACACCTGAGCGCCGACCGGATCGGCTCGCCCGCCGCGCAGACGCTCACCCACCGATCACGCGAAATGTTCCCGCGTCGTCTGCGGCGGGCCCAGCCGTAGCACGGGCAGAATCGGATCCCAGCGTCATGCGGAACCGTGGGACACCGGGGTATTTCTCGCCGAGAGGCACGCCTGTGAATCCGATGGCGGCATAGAAGCCCACGGAGGTGTCGTCGGTTTCGGCGACCACCGGCAGGTCGGGGTGGCGAGAGCCGATGTCCGCGACGAGCAGGCGACCGATTCCGGTTCGACGGTGAGTGCCTGCGGTCGCGAGGTGCAGGAGCACGAGGTGGTCGTGGCCTGTTTCGTACCCGGCGACACCGACGAGCTCGTCGCCGATGGTCGCCGCGACGAGTTCGGTCGATCCGTCGATCCGGTAGCGCCGAGTGGCCGCCGCGAGACGGGTGCGATCACCGCCGATCGCGGTGAAGAGCAGGTCGGCCACGCCGCGATCGTCGGGATCGGCGGGGGCGATGCGCACCGTCTGCATCGGAGTCACGATATCGGCGGAAGTCCTGGATCACGAATACGAGGCGTGGTGATAACGAATCGGTGACGTCCGGCGATGAACAGACCACACCGCGACGGACGGAGCGCGGTGTTGCGTGAGAAGAGAGGCCCGTCCGATGACGAATCGCCCCACCCGTTGTCCGGGCAGGCCCGATACCGCACCGTTGGCGTCGCTCGCGGTCATGCTCGGCGTGATCATGATGCTGGTCGCGGTGGCCGGATCGGATCGGATTCCCGGCTGGGCCGCCGATTACGGCACGGCGCTGATCGCGATGGCGGTGGTCGCCTATCTCGCGGTGGCTGGGCGCATCTTGCACTGGGGCGTCGGCGAGTTGCTCGATCCCGCCGACGACCGGATGTAGAACTCAGCTCTCGTTGCGCGCCTTGGGGAAGCGGGTCTGACGGGCGACCCAGCCCGCCATCCGCGCCCAGTGGCCTTTGCGCGGGGTGACGATCGAGGTCAGCGCACGATCCCACTCGTCGGCCTCGGTGAGCCCGTCGACGGCATCTACGAGTGCTTTGGCCGTCGCGAGATCGGCGACGACGCGATCGCCCATGACGCCGTCCTCGCCGACCAGCGTGACACGCACGCCGAGGCGCCCGACGGGTTGCAGAACGGCCGTGGCCGAACCGCCGTGCGCGGCGAGGAAACCCTTGACGGAATCCACCAGGGCACCCGACAACTTGGCTTCGACCGGGGCAGTTTCAACGCTCATTCCGCCGAGTTTACCGACCGGTAGGCCGTCTCATCGACCACGGGTGTAGAACGGAGTCCATGCGTGCCATCCAGGTTTGCGAACACGGTGGTCCCGAGGTCCTGACCTACACGGAGGTGCCGCTGCCTTCGATCGGACCCGGTCAACTGCTCGTCGAGACCGAGGCCATCGGTATCAATTTCATCGATACCTATATCCGTACCGGCGTCTATCCCCAGTCGGTGCCGTACATCCCCGGTGCGGAGGGGACGGGCGTGGTCGTCGAGGTCGGTGCGCAGGTGTCCGAATTCGCGGTCGGTGACCGGGTCGCCTGGGCCGCCGCGCCCGGTAGTTACGCCGAGCGGGTCGTGGTGGACGCGGCGGTGGCGATCGCGGTTCCCGACGGCGTGCCCGCCTCGGTCGCCGCGTCCGTGTTGCTCCAGGGCATGACCGCGCACTATCTGATCGAATCGGTGTACCGACCGGAATCCGGCGAGTCGATCCTGGTGCACGCGGGAGCGGGCGGGGTCGGCCTGATCCTGACCCAGCTGGCCACCGCGCGCGGGGTCCGGGTCATCACGACGGTGTCCTCCGACGAGAAGGAGACGCTCTCGCGCGCCGCGGGAGCCGCGGAAGTGCTGCGCTACACCGACGATCTCGCCGAGCGCGTGCGCGCGCTCACCGACGGAGTCGGCGTGGCCGCGGCCTACGACGGGGTGGGTCGGTCGACCTTCGAGGCGAGCCTGGCCTCGCTGCGCGTCCGGGGCACGCTGGCGCTGTTCGGCGCGGCCAGCGGACCGGTCCCGCCGTTCGACCTGCAACGACTCAATCCGGCGGGTTCGCTGTTCGTCACCAGGCCCACGCTGGCCCACTACACCCGTGACCGGGCCGAATTGCTCTGGCGCGCGGGCGATGTGCTCGCCGCCGTCGCCGACGGTTCGCTGCACGTCCGAGTGGGCGCGACGTATCCACTGGCCGAGGCACAGTGGGCGCATCGGGATCTGGAGGGACGCCGGACGACCGGCTCCATCGTCCTGCTGCCCTGACCGACACGTCACGTCGACCTCGATCGGCGACGCGTCGGCGGGCCGGGATCGCCGGGGCGATCCGATGGCGTGGGCGCGCACGCCGCCACCGCACATCGCCACCACCACTCGATGCCGGAACCCTCGGCGAACCGATTCGCCGCGTCTCAGTAATCGCGTCCGGTCAGTCCCCGGTAGACGAATCGGGTCAGCCCGTCGATCGCCTGTTCGTCGCTGAGTTCGACCGCGCCGTCCTCCACCGCCGCGAGCAGTCCCTGGGTCGCGATGAACATCACCGCCAGGCTGGCGTCGGGGGTGCTCGGTAAGCGAAATCCGTTGTCGACCAAACCTTTCAGGTGGTCGGCGATATCGGCTCGCTGTTCGACGCCGAACTGTTGGAGCAGACGCGCGAAATCCTCGTTCACGGCCGCGGCCTGACCGACGGCGCGCAGTACCGAGGCGTGCTCGCGGGCGAAATGCCAGTAACCGGCGATGTGGTAGCGCACGGCGCTCGGATCGCTGAAATCCGGATTGTGGTCCGGATGTTCGGCGCGCACGTCCCCCGCGTCGGCCAGATCCCGCAGCAGGGCCTGGAGCAGTTCTTCCTTGCTCGCGAAATGGTTGTAGAACGAGCCTGCCGCCCGTCCGGCGGCGGCGGTGATGTCGGTGATCTTCGTGTTGAGGTAGCCGCGTTCGGCGAACAGCCGTTGCGCCGCGTCCTTGAGCGCGCGCTCCGTTTCGGCCGACCGTTCCTGCCTGCTCGTCGCCACCGGGACCCACCTCCTCTTGACAGCAGAACCTACCAAGTCGAATACTGAATTCAGATTCACTGAAATCGAATTCACTCTTGGAGGAATTGTGACCGACCAGGTACTCATCGCGGGTGCGGGGCCGACCGGCCTGACCCTCGCCATCGATCTCGCCCGCCGCGGCATCCCGGTTCGCGTGGTCGACAAGGCGGACGAGTTCTTCGCGGGCTCCAGGGGCGACGGCATCCTCCCCCGCACCCTCGAGGTCTTCGACGACCTCGGCGTCCTGGACGCGGTGACGGACGCGGGCATTCCCGCTCCAGTCATGCGCGCCTACTTCGGCGGCGAATTCGTCGGCGAACGGCGGATGTTCGAGCCCGCCGAACCGACCCCAGCGATCCCCTACCCCAACCCGTGGTTCCTCGGGCAGTCACGGACCGAGGCGATCCTGCGCGCGCGTCTGGCCGAATTCGGCGCGCACGTCGAACTCGGCACCGCGCTGACAGACCTCACGCAGGACGACGACGGCGTCACCGCGACGTTGACCACCGCCGACGGCGTCGAGACGGTGCGCGCGGCCTATCTGGTCGGCGCGGACGGCGGACGCAGCACCGTGCGCAAAACCCTCGGCATCCCGTTCGAGGGGTCCACCGACGATTCGATACGAATGCTGCTCGGCGATGTGCGGGCGGATGTGCTCGACCACGACTACGGCCACTGGTTCGCCGCCTCGGCAGAACATCCGATGGAGGGTTTCGCGCTCTCGCCCCTGCCCGGCGGGCGGCATTTCCAATTCGGCGCGCCCCTCGACGCCGACGCCGAGCCCACGCTCGCGGTGCTCCAGGACATGGCCGACCGCTACACCGGAACGATGGACCTCGAATTCACCGATCTGACCTGGGTCACCGTGTGGCGGCCGAATATCCGCCTGGCCGCCAGGTTCGGCGACGGCCGGGTCTTCCTCGCGGGCGACGCGGCCCACGTCCATCCGCCGACCGGCGGTCAGGGCATGAACACCGGCATCCAGGACGCGTACAACCTCGGCTGGAAGCTGGCCGCGGCGCTGCTCGGCGACCCCGCGCCGCTGCGGACCTACGAACCTGAACGCCGCACGGTCGCCGCGCGGGTCCTCGGCCTGAGTACCGAATTGCTGGACAAACTGGTCGAAGGCAAGGCCGACGCCATGGAACGCGGCGAGGAGGCCCGCCAGTTGAGCGTGAGCTACCGCGACCCCGGCGCGACCGGCCGACTCGTCGCGGGCGATCGGGCACCGGACGCGCCGCTGAAGGATGTCGACGGGCAACCCGTCCGACTGTTCGACCTGTTCCGCGGGCCGCACGCCACGGTGCTGGTGTTCGGTGACGGGGGCGAACTGCCCGGGACGACCGACGCCGAGGTGTATCGGGTGATCCGGCCGGGGACGAGGGCGAGCGGGCGATACGTGGTCGACGTCGACGGGCACGCCTTCGACGCATACGCGGCGACCGACGGCGATATCGTCGAGATTCGTCCCGACGGGTACCTCGCCCGCCGCGACTGACGGCGGATCAGCCGAAGAAACTGCCGACCGTGTCCCAGCCGAGCACCGAATCCACCGCGAGGCCGCAGAACACGACCGCCAGGTAATTGTTCGACTGGAGGAACAGGCGCAGCGGTTTCACCGACTCGCCACGTCGCACGCCGGAGTACAGCTGGTGGGCCATGAGCAGGAACCACGCTCCGGCCACCAGCGCCACGGCGGCGTAGACGACCCCGGTCGCCGGGACCAGCGCGAGGGTGGTGAGCACGGTGAGCCAGGTGTAGATGACGATCTGCTTGGTGACGGCCTGCTCGGTGGCGACCACCGGCAACATCGGCACGCCCGCCGCGCGGTAGTCCTCCTTGTAGCGCATGGCGAGCGCCCAGGTGTGCGGTGGCGTCCAGAAGAAGATGACGCCGAACAGCGCGATCGCGGGCCAGCCGATACCGCCGGTGACGGCCGACCAGCCGACGAGCGCGGGCATGCAGCCCGCCGCGCCGCCCCAGACCACGTTCTGGGAGGTGCGGCGCTTGAGGCCCAGGGTGTAGACGAACACGTAGAACAGGATCGTCGCGACCACGAGCACGCCGCTCAGCAGGTTGGCCTGCCACCACAGCCAGCCGAACGAGGCGATCCCGAGCGTCACGCCGAAGATCGCGGCGTGCGAGGTGGGAACCGCTTCCCTGGCCAGCGGGCGCTTGGCGGTCCGCTTCATCACCTTGTCGATATCGGCGTCGGCTACGCAGTTGAGCGTGTTCGCGCTCGCCGCGCCCATCCAGCCGCCGAACAGGGTGACCAGGATGAGCCGGATATCGACGGTGCCTCGGTCGGCGAGCAGCATCGTCGGGATGGTCGCGACCAGCAGCAGCTCGATGACGCGTGGCTTGGTCAGCGCGATGTAGGCCAGCGGGCGACGCAGCACCCGGGAGACCACGCCGTCGCCCTTCTCGGCCTGCGCGGTAGCGGAGGCGGAGGTATCGTGCGCCGTCGCGGAGGAGCCGTGCGCACCGCTGCCACCCGGCTGTTGCCCAATCCGCACTATCTCTCCTCGCACGCTGTGCATCACATCCGGCAATGGAACGAGCAGCGCGCTCGGTCCTGATGTTCCGATGCACAGCACAGTGCGGCGCGGCTACTACTACAGAGGATGGTAGACCCTCGCCGACCGCACGCCTCTCCTCGCCCCTGGCAGCCGACGACGGTCCGGTACCGCACCGACCCCACAGACACGAGCGGAACAGGCACCGCTTTGCCGCGCCACGCGGTGAATCAGCGACACGGGCGCCGGTAGAGCCGGGTTCCCGCAATGCCGGTCAGAGGGCACATCTAGGCTGGTGTCGACACTCGGACACGCATCGCGCAGCCGCCGTGCGTCTCGCGGCAGAATTCGGGCCGCCAACAACACCGCCGTCGACGAAACCAATGTCAGGAGAACCTCGGTCGTGCCAGTGACAGATGACATCCGCGCCCTTACTCAGACGAATCACCCGGACGACTGGACGGATCTGGACACCAAGGCCGTCGACACCGTCCGCGTCCTCGCCGCCGACGCGGTGCAGAACGCCGGAAACGGTCACCCGGGCACCGCGATGAGCCTCGCGCCCTTGGCCTACACGCTCTACCAGCGCACGATGCGTCACGATCCGAGCGACCCGCACTGGGTCGGGCGGGACCGTTTCGTGCTGTCCTGCGGCCATTCCAGCGTGACCCAGTACATCCAGCTGTACCTGGCGGGCTTCGGTCTCGAACTCGACGATCTGAAGAACCTGCGCAAATGGGGTTCGCTCACTCCCGGCCACCCCGAGTACCGGCACACCGACGGCGTCGAGATCACCACCGGCCCGCTCGGACAGGGCCTGGCCTCCGCGGTGGGCATGGCGATGGCGGCCCGTCGGGAACGCGGCCTGTTCGATCCCGAGGCCGCGCCGGGGACCAGCCCGTTCGACCACTTCGTCTACGTGATCGCCTCCGACGGCGATATGGAAGAGGGCGTCACCTCCGAGGCGTCGTCGCTGGCGGGCACCCAGCAGCTCGGCAACCTCGTGCTGATCTACGACGACAACAAGATCTCCATCGAGGACGACACCACCATCGCCTTCACCGAGGATGTCGCCGAGCGCTACGCGGCCTACGGCTGGCACGTCGAGGTCGTGCAGGGTGGTGAGGACGTCGTCGCCATCGAGAACGCGCTCGCGGCCGCCGAGGCGGAGACCTCCAAGCCCTCGATCATCGTGCTGCGCACCATCATCGGCTACCCGGCCCCCACCAAGATGAACACCGGTGGCGCCCACGGGGCCGCACTGGGCGCCGACGAGGTGGCCGCCACCAAGAAGGTGCTCGGATTCGATCCCGAGAAGAATTTCGACGTCGATCCCGACGTCATCGCGCACACCCGCAAGGTCGTCGAACGCGGACAGCGGGCCCATCGCGACTGGCAGCGGGGTTTCGACGCGTGGGCGCAGGCCAACCCGGCCAACAAGGCGCTGTTCGACCGGCTCGCCAACCGTGATCTGCCCGAGGGCTGGGCCGCGAACCTGCCCACCTACGAGGCCGATCCCAAGGGCGTGGCGACCCGCAAGGCCTCCGGCAAGGTGCTCGCCGCGCTGGCCCCGGTGCTGCCGGAACTGTGGGGCGGTTCGGCCGACCTCGCCGAATCCAACAACACCACCATGCCGGACACGCCGAGCTTCGGGCCGGAATCCATTTCGACCGGCATGTGGAAGGCCGACCCGTACGGCCGCACCCTGCACTTCGGTGTGCGCGAGCACGCGATGGGCTCGATCCTCAACGGCATCGCGCTGCACGGTCCGACCCGCCCCTACGGCGGCACCTTCCTGGTCTTCTCCGATTACATGCGTCCGGCGGTCCGCCTCGCGGCGCTGATGCGGGTGCCCGCGATCTACGTGTGGACCCACGACTCGATCGGTCTCGGCGAGGACGGCCCGACCCACCAGCCGATCGAACATCTGGCCGCGCTGCGCGCCATCCCCGGCCTGAACGTCGTCCGCCCGGGTGACGCCAACGAGACCAGCTACGCCTGGCGCACCATCCTCGAGCGCGATTCCAGCGAGCGCACCTCGCATTTCGTGCCGTCGGACGCCCCGCACCAGGACGGACCGTCGGCGCTGGCGCTGACCCGTCAGGATCTGCCGATCTTCGAGGGCACCAGCTACGAAGGCGTCAAGCGCGGCGGTTACGTCCTCGCCGAGGCGTCGACCGGCACGCCGCAGGTGATCCTGATCGCTACCGGCTCCGAGCTCCAGCTCGCTGTGGCCGCCCGCACTACGCTGGAGGGACAGGGCATCGGAACCCGCGTGGTCTCGATGCCGTGTGTCGAGTGGTTCGACGCGCAGGACAAGGCTTACCGGGACGAGGTGCTGCCCCCGACGGTGCGCGCGCGAGTCACCGTCGAGGCCGGAATCGCCATGCCGTGGCACCGGTTCGCCGGTGACGCGGGCGAGATCGTGTCGATCGAGCATTTCGGCGCCTCCGCCGATTTCAAAACCCTGTTCCGCGAGTTCGGGATCACCGCGGAAGCCGTTGTCGCCGCCGCGCAGCGCACGCTCGAAAACGTGAAGGGATAAACCCCATGACACAGAACGAAAACGTCGCCGCTCTCTCGGCCGCAGGCGTCTCGGTATGGCTCGACGATCTGTCCAGGGACCGGATCCAGTCCGGTAACCTCGCCGAACTCATCGCCACCCGCGGTGTCGTCGGAGTCACCACCAACCCGACGATCTTCCAGGGCGCCCTGAGCCAGGGCCACGCCTACGACGCGCAGATCAAGGATCTCGCCGCCCTCGGCGCCGACGCCGACGCCGCGATCCGCACGATCACCACCGACGACGTGCGCGCCGCGTGCGACGTCTTCCTCCCGGTGTTCGAATCGACCAACGGGGTGGACGGGCGCGTCTCCATCGAGGTCGATCCGCGCCTGGCCTTCGACGCGGAGAAGACCACCGCGCAGGCGGTCGAGCTGTGGAAGATCGTCGACCGGCCGAATCTGTTCATCAAGATCCCCGCGACCGAGGCCGGCCTGCCCGCCATCAGCGCGGTGCTCGCCGAGGGCATCAGCGTGAACGTGACGCTGATCTTCTCGGTCGCGCGCTACCGCCTGGTCATGGGCTCCTACCTCGACGGCATCGCCAAGGCCAAGGTCGCCGGTCACGATCCGGCCCGGATCCACTCGGTCGCCTCGTTCTTCGTCTCCCGCGTGGATACCGAGATCGACAAGCGCCTCGAGGCCATCGGCACCCCCGAGGCCCTCGCGCTGCGCGGTAAGGCGGGCGTTGCCAACGCCCGGCTGGCCTACGCCGAGTACCAGGACGTCTTCGACGGCGGCGCGCACACCTCGACCTACGCCCATCTCGCGGCGTCGGGCGCGAACCGGCAGCGGCCGCTGTGGGCGTCGACCGGTGTCAAGAACCCGGACTACTCCGACACCCTCTACGTCACCGAACTGGTGGCGAAGAACACGGTGAACACCCTGCCGGAGAAGACCCTCGAGGCCGTCGCCGACCACGGCGAGGTCCGCGGCGACACCCTCAGCGGGACGGCCGCCGAATCGCAGGCGGTCTTCGACGCGCTGTCCGCCGTCGGGATCGACCTGGACGACGTCTTCACCGTGCTCGAGACCGAGGGCGTCGACAAGTTCGAGAAGTCGTGGGAAGAACTACTTTCCGCGACGACGGAAGAACTGGGCGCCGCGGCGTCCGATTCGGCGGGCGAAAGCGCCTGATCCATGGCCGGCACAGCAGAGGTCTGGAAGAACCCGCTGCGCGACGAACGGGACAAACGCGTCCCACGCATCGCGGGACCGTGCAGCATGGTGATCTTCGGTGTCACCGGGGATCTGTCCCGGAAGAAACTGATGCCGGCCATCTACGACCTGGCGAACCGGGGGCTGTTACCCCCCGGTTTCGCCCTGGTCGGCTTCGCCCGGCGTGACTACGCGGACGAGGATTTCGCGAAAGTCGTCCTCGACTCGGTGCGCGCGCACGCGCGCACGCCTTTCCGCCAGGAGGTCTGGGACCACCTGGCGGAGGGAATCCGTTTCGTACAGGGCACATTCGACGACGACGCCGCCTTCGGCCGTCTCGCCACCACGCTGGCGAATCTGGACGCCGAACGCGGCACCGGGGGCAATCACGCCTTCTACCTGTCGATTCCGCCGAATATGTTCCCGGTGGTGCTCGATCAGCTCTCCGAACACAAACTGGCCCAGCCCGATTTCGTCGACGCGCAGGGCCGCACCCCGTGGCGCCGTGTGGTCATCGAGAAACCCTTCGGGCACGACCTGGAGAGCGCGGTCGAACTGAACGCACTGGTCAACCGGGTCTTCCCGGAGGAGACGGTGTTCCGGATCGACCACTACCTGGGTAAGGAGACGGTCCAGAACATCCTGGCGCTGCGTTTCGCCAACCAGCTCTACGACCCGATCTGGAACGCCAATTACGTCGACCACGTCCAGATCACCATGGCCGAGGACATCGGACTGGGTGGGCGCGCGGGCTATTACGACGGTATCGGCGCCGCCCGCGACGTGATCCAGAACCATCTGCTCCAACTGCTCGCGCTCACCGCGATGGAGGAGCCGATCAGCTTCCAGCCCAGCCAGTTGCAGACCGAGAAGATCAAGGTGCTCTCGGCGACGAAACTGGTGGCGCCGCTGGAGGAGACCACCGCGCGCGGGCAGTACGCCGAAGGCTGGCAGGGTGGCGAACACGTGGTCGGACTGCTGGAGGAGGAGGGTTTCGACCCGCAGTCCAAGACCGAGACCTACGCCGCCATCACCCTCGAGGTCGACACGCGGCGCTGGGCCGGGGTGCCGTTCTATCTGCGCACCGGAAAACGGCTCGGCCGCAGGGTGACCGAGATCGCGGTCGTCTTCAAGCGCGCGCCGCATCTGCCGTTCGACCAGACCATGACCGAGGATCTCGGCCAGAACGCCCTGGTCATCCGGGTGCAGCCGGACGAGGGCATCACCACGCGCTTCGGGTCCAAGGTGCCCGGCTCCAGCATGGAGGTGCGTGATGTCAACATGGACTTCAGCTACGGCGAGGCGTTCACCGAATCCTCCCCCGAGGCCTACGAACGCCTGATCCTGGACGTACTGCTCGGGGAACCGTCGCTGTTCCCGGTGAACGCGGAGGTCGAATTGTCCTGGAGCATCCTGGATCCGGTGCTGGACCACTGGGCGGCCGACGGCACGCCGGAACCGTACGAGGCGGGCACCTGGGGTCCGCCCTCGGCGGACGAGATGCTCGAGCGCACCGGCCGGGAATGGCGGCGGCCATGATCGTCGACATGCCCGCCACCACGACCGGCGCGGTCACCAAACGCCTGATCCGGTTGCGCGAGAACAACGGCGTCATCACCATGGGCCGGGTGCTCACCCTGGTGGTGTGCACCCTGGACAGTTCCGAAGCCGAGGACGCGATCGACGCCGCCAACGACGCCAGTCGCGAACATCCCTGTCGCGTCGTGGTGCTGGCGCGCGGTGACCGTGACGCCGAGACCAGACTCGACGCCCAGATCCGCGTCGGCGGCGACGCGGGCGCGGCGGAGGTGATCGTGCTGCGCCTACAGGGCGAGCTGATCGCCCACGAGAGCAGCGTCGTGATCCCGTTCCTGCTGCCGGACACCCCCGTGGTGGCCTGGTGGCCGCGCGGCGCCCCGGAATTCCCGTCCAAGGATTCGGTCGGTCGCCTGGCGACCAGGCGGATCACCGACGCCACCTTCGCCGCCGATCCACAGGCGACGATCAGGAAACGGCGCGGTTCCTACGCGCCGGGCGATACCGATCTGGCCTGGAGCCGGATCACCTACTGGCGGGCCCTGCTCGCCGCGGCCATGGACGAGCCGCCCTTCGAGCCGATCGAATCGGTGACGGTGTCGGGCCTGCGCAACGAGCCCGCGCTCGACATACTCGCGGGCTGGCTCGCGATCCGGCTCGGCTGCCCGGTGCGCAGGCACTCGGGCGCGCTCGAGGTCAGGTTGCACCGCCCCTCGGTGTCCATAGCCATCGAACGCCCCCAGACCGGGCGCACCGCAACGCTGACCCGCACCGGGGATCCGGACCAGCGAATCGCGCTGGCGCGCCGGGAGACTCGCGACTGTCTGGCCGAAGAACTGCGTCGGCTCGATGCCGACGAGATCTACGCCGAGGCGCTCGCCGGAATCGAGAAGGTGACCTATGAGTGAGACGCCGGGGCAGGAATACGCCGACCAGGGCAAGCGGGTCACCAGGGAATTCCCCTCCGACATCGTCGAGGTGCATCCCGATACCGACGCGCTGGTCGCCGCAGCGGCGGCCAGATTCGTCGAGGTCGTGGTGGCGGCGCAGGCCGCGCGCGGATCGGCGTCGGTGGTGCTGACCGGCGGCGGCACCGGTATCGGCCTGCTGGAGCTGGTGCGCAAGGAGCCGGGCGCGATCGACTGGTCGGCGCTCGACATCTTCTGGGGTGACGAACGTTTCGTGCCCGCCGACGATCCGGAGCGCAACGATCTACAGGCGCGCCGGGCGTTGCTGGATCATGTCCCGGTCGATCCGGCGCGCGTGCACCCGGTCGCGACCTCGGACGGGGAATACCCCGACCCGATCGAGGCGGCGGCCGAGTACTCTACGGCGGTGCACGCACATCTGGCCGAACACGGCGCCTTCGACCTGCACCTGCTCGGCATGGGCGGCGAAGGACACGTGAACTCCCTGTTCCCGCATACCGACGCGGTCCGCGAGGAACACGAACTCGTTGTCGCGGTGACGAATTCACCGAAACCACCGCCGGTCCGAGTGACGCTCACGCTGCCGGCCGTGCGCCGTACGAGGCATGTCGTGCTCGTCGTGGGCGGCGCGGCCAAGGCGCAGGCCGTCGCGGACGCCATGGGCGGGGCTTTTCCGGTGGACATCCCCTCGGCGGGCGCCATCGGCACCGAATCGACGACATGGTTGCTGGACAACGAGGCCGCAGCGGCGCTGCGCTGACTCGACTTTCTGATAGGAGGGGTCGGGGTGCCGACCAGCAATTTCGTCGACGGTATCCATCGAGGGGACACCCGGTGAGCCGTTCCGAGAGTGAACTCGACCAGCGACTACGCGAGGGTATCGCGGCGCTGGTCGGTCCTGCTTCGCCGCCGTCGGATCGTGCGGTCGCGCCGGGGATTTCGGGCGAGGCGATGCTCGAACTGTTCCAGGCACAGGCCACGAGCAGGCAACTCGATCTGGCGGCCCGGCGGCTGAGCAGCGCGCGGCGCGGCTACTACAGCATCGGCTCGTCCGGGCACGAGGGCAACGCGGCGGTCTCGGCGGCGTTGCGCACGACCGACCCGGCACTGTTGCACTACCGGTCCGGCGCGTTCTTCGTCCATCGCGCGCGCCGGGTGCCCGAACTCGACCCGATTCTCGATGTGCTCCTCGGCGTCGTCGCGGCGGCCGCCGACCCGATCTCCGGTGGCAGGCACAAGGTCTACGGCAGCAAGGCCGCCAACATCATTCCGCAGACCTCGACGGTGGCGTCGCATCTGCCCCGCGCGGTCGGGCTCGCCTTCTCCCTCGAACGTGCCGCACGGCTGGGTGTTTCGAGCGAATGGCCCGCGGATTCGGTGGTGCTGTGCAGTTTCGGTGACGCGTCGGCCAACCACTCCACCGCCACCGGCGCGATCAACGCCGCCGTCCACACCGCGCACCAGGGTGTCGCGGTGCCGGTGCTGTTCCTGTGCGAGGACAACGGCATCGGGCTCAGCGTGCCGACACCGTCGGACTGGATCGAGTCCGCCTACGGGTCCCGCCCCGGCCTGCGCTACTTCGACGCCGACGGCTGCGATCCGGTGGACGCCATGACAACCGCAGCGGCGGCCGTGGAATGGGTGCGCAAGCACCGCAAACCGGCCTTCTTCCGCATGCGCACCGTCCGACTGCTCGGTCATGCCGGATCCGATGTCGAATCCGCCTACCGCAGCCCGGGCGATATCGCCGCCGATCTCGAACGAGATCCGGTCCTGGCCACCGCGCGGGTACTCGTGGGCACCGGAACCGCGACTCCGCAGGAGATTCTGGCCCGCTACGACCTCATCACGCACCTGGTGTCGGTGACGGCCCAAACGGTGTGGACCAAACCGAAATTGGCCTCCGCCGCCGCCGTGACCGCCCCGATCGCGGCGGCGAACCCGGACGAGGTGCGCGCCGATGTGCTCAGGACCACCGCGGCCACCGATACCGAGGCCACCGAAGCGGCAGCCACGGAGGCGGTAGCGAAAGAAGCGGTAGCGACAGAAGCGGTGGCGACCACACCCGCCGATTCGTCGGCCAACGGTTCCGCCGCCGAACCCGACCCGATGACGCTCGCGCAGGCGATCAATCACACCCTGGCCGAACTGCTCGACCGTGACCGCGACATTCTCGTCTTCGGAGAGGACGTCGCCCGCAAGGGCGGCGTCTACGGGGTCACCAAGGGGCTGCGGAAGCGGTTCAGCGCGCGCCGGGTTTTCGACACACTGCTCGACGAGCAGAGTGTGCTCGGCACCGCCCTCGGCGCCGGGCTCGCCGGATTCGTGCCGATTCCGGAAATCCAGTACCTGGCCTATGTCCACAATGCCCTCGACCAGTTGCGCGGCGAGGCCGCGACACTGTCGTATTTCTCGGACGGGCGCTACCGCAACCCCATGGTGGTCCGCATCGCCGGACTGGCCTACCAGAAGGGTTTCGGCGGCCACTTCCACAACGACAATTCGGTTGCGGCACTGCGTGATATACCGGGCCTGGTCGTCGCGGTGCCCTCGCGGGCCGACGACGCCGCGGCCATGCTGCGCACCTGCGTCTCGGCCGCGCGCGTGGACGGCCGGGTGTGTGTCTTCCTCGAACCGATCGCGCTCTACCACGCCCGCGATCTGCATCCCGGCGACAAGGGCTGGCTGGCCTCCGGCGCGCCCACCGACCATGTCGAGATCGGTCGCGCCCGAATCCACGGCGACGGAACCGATCTCACGATCGTGACCTTCGCCAACGGCGTCCCGATGAGTCTGCGGGTGGCCCATCGTTTCGCCGAGCGCGGAATCAAGGTGCGCGTACTCGACCTGCGCTGGCTCAACCCGCTGCCGGTGGAGGATCTGCTGCTGCACGCTCGCGCCACGGGCCGCGTCCTGGTCGCCGACGAGACCCGTCGCAGCGGCGGCGTCTCGGAATCGGTCGTCACCGCACTGCTCGACGCGGGCTTCGAGGGCCGGATCGGGCGGGTGACCAGCGAGGACAGTTTCGTGCCACTCGGCCCGGCCGCGGACAACGTCCTGCTGGACGAGGCCGCGATCGAATCCGCCGCCGATACGATCCTCGGCACCACGAACCGACGCGGCGTCACATTGATGCGCAGATTCCGGTCGCCGACACGATCCCGGTGAATCGACGGTCGGGCCCGCGGGAATTTCCCCGGCATGGAAATACAGTGGAGAAGTAACTTCTGACCGGCAGCGGAAGGACGAGGCTCATGACCACGAGTTCCACGCTCGGCGAGGTACGCCCCGAGCACGACCGGCCCGTCGACGGCGCACGGGTACTGCTGCACTATCAGCGCTCCTACCCGCGGCCCGTCATCGACGTCTGGTCCGCGTGTACCTCCCGCGAGCAGTTGGGGCGTTGGCTCGGCACCGTCGCGGGCGAGGGCGCGGATCTGACCGTCGAACCCGTCGACGGCCCGGTCTCCGGTCCACTCGACGTGCGTGTCGAGCGCTGCGAGGCGCCGCACGCACTCGTCGTCCGTATCGACGGCCGTGACCTGGAGTTGCGCCTCACCCAGGTCGGCGTGGTCACCACCGTCGAACTGATCCGTCGCGACCTTCGGCCCGACGAAGCCGAGGCCATCGGTCCGCGCTGGCAGTACCTGCTCGACCGCCTCGGCGCCCACCTCGAATCCAGGCCGCTGCCGCGGTGGGCGGGCTATCAGGACCTGGCCGGGGAGTACCGCTAGCGGGCTCGGGCGGCCAGATCGCGGAGATGGTCGACGATGAGCGCGTTGACCTCCTCGGTCCGTTCCAGCTGGATCAGATGACCGGCGTCGGCGATTTCGGTGACCGCGCGCAGATCGGGCACGTGGGCGCGCAGGGTGCCCAGCGGATCGTGGCCGCTGAACCCCTCCATATCGGTGTCCCTGTCGCCGTAGAGGAAGTACGCGGGGACGGTGACGTGGGCGTCGGCGTAATCGGCCGTGAGTTCCCAGTTGCGGTCCAGGGCCCGGTACCACGCGAGTCCGCCGGTGAATCCGGTGCTCTCGAAATCCTGGGCGAGCGTGTCGAGGTCTTCGCGGGAGAACCACCGCCACGGCAGCGGCGGGGCCTCGGGGAGCACGTCGAGGTATCCGGTGCCCTCGGCGGGATGACGCCAGGTGTCGAGGTAGTGGTAGTCGGCGCTGAGGGAGAAGTAGACGCGCGCCAGGAATTCCCTCGGGCTCGCGCCGAGTTCGACATCGGCGACACCGGGCTTCTGGAAGTAGTCCAGATGCAGGAAATGACGTGCGGCGGCCTTGGCCCACAATTGCGAGGGCGGACGGGGCGGACGGGGCGCGAAGGGATTGTTGAGGACGATGACCCCGCTGACGCGTTCCGGGGCGCGCAGCGCCAGCTCCCAAACCAGCGCGGCGCCGAAGTCCAGCCCGACGAACACCGCCCGTTCGGCGCCGATATCGTCGAGCAGCGCGAGCAGATCACCGATGACGGCGCGATTGGTGTGCGAATCGGGTTCCTCGCGCACCCGGGTGCGACCGTAGCCGCGCAGGTCCGGGGCGATGGCGCGGTAGCCTGCCGCCGCGACGGCCCCGAGCTGGCGATTCCAGATGTACCAGGTGTGGGGGAACCCGTGGCAGAAGATCACCGGAGGCCCCTCCCCCTGTTCTGCGACGTGCATCCGTCCGCCGTCGATGGTCACGAACCGATGCGCCGACTCCACTATCGCCTCCAAAACTTAGAACGTGTTCCTATTTCACGGTAATGTCCCGAAGTCGTGAACGGAATACCAGAGAAACTCGGCGGCAGCGTGGCCGTCGTCACGGGGGCGAGTCGCGGCATCGGGAAAGGCATCGCTCTCGAATTGGGAGCGGCGGGCGCCACCGTATTCGTGACCGGGCGATCGGTCACGCCGGGACACCTGCCGGGAACGGTGCACGGCACCGCCGCCGAAATCGACGAACTGGGCGGCGTCGGTATCCCGTTCGTCTGCGACCATCGCGACGACGACGCGGTCGCGCGATTGTTCGAGCGGATACGTGACGAATACGGCCACCTGGATGTCCTGGTGAACAATGTCTACAACGCGCCCGCCGCGGCCCGCTGGCTCGGCAAACCGTTCTGGGAGGTGCCGCCCGCCGCGTGGGACGAGACTTTCGACGTCGGTGTGCGATCCCATTACGCGGCAGCCGTATTCGCCGCTCCGCTGTTGATCGAATCGGGTGGCCTCATCGTCAATATCTCCTCGCCCGGCGCCGAGCGGTATATGCACAATGCCGTCTACGGGGTGGCCAAATCCGCGCTGGATCGACTCACCGCCGACCTGGCCCGGAATCTGACCGATACCGAGGTCACGGTGGTTTCGCTGTGGCCTGGCATCGTCGATACCGAGCTACTCCAACTGGTGCCCGCCGATGCCGAGGGACGCAGGATCGTCACCCTGCCCGGCGAGGGCGCTTTCGATCTGGACACCGCCGAGACACCGCGCTTTCCCGGCCGCGCGGTCGTCGCGCTCGCCACCGATCCGGACCGGCGCGCCCGTACCGGATCCGCTTGGCGCGTCGCCGATCTCGCGGAGCACTACGGATTCACCGATGTCGACGGGCGCATTCCCCGCAACGACTGATTTCGGCCCGCGCCGGCGGCGGGCCGCGAACGGCCTCCGGCGTCGATTCCAATTTCCGGCGAAACCCGTTGCACCACGCGATAATCCGATCGCGCGTCGATACGGACCACCGGTGGGGCAATTCCAAGTCGGTGCTAGTCTGGCTGCGGCCGATGACCGGATCGAATTCCGGATGCCATGACCGGCAATTCGGCTTCCCTGTTTCCGTCCGCATTTCCGCAAGGAGCGCTCGAATGCCGCAGGTCGCGTTGGTCTCCCGGGTCAAGGCCAAGGAAGGCAGGGCCGAGGAGTTGGTCGCCGCTTTCGGTCCGGTATTCGAACAGGTCGAACGCGAACCCGGCACGCTGCTCTACGTTCTGAATAGGTCCAAGGATGATCCGGAGCTGTTCTGGGTCTCCGAGATCTACGCCGACGACGACGCGTTCACCGCACACCGCGACAGCGCGGCGATGTCGGCGGCCACACCCGTACTCGGCGATCTCATCGCGGGCGCCGAACTCATCGTCGGCGAACCGGTCGCGGCCAAGGGTGTGCTCGCCCGGTAGGCGAGCACACCGCGCGTCACAGACTGAAGAAGATCGACCGCAGCACCAGCGCCACGATGAACACGATCGTGAACGCCAGGTCGATCGCCATCCCGCCCGCGCGTATCGGCGGCAGCACCTTGCGCACCGGCGCGATCACCGGTTCGGTCACCTTCTGGGTGACATCGCGGGCCCGCAGCACCCACGGCGACCTGGTGTTGCCGAGCAACACCACCCAGTCCAGAATCATCCGCGCGATCAGCACCACGATAAACAGCGTCAGGGCGTAGCCGAGCACTGCTCCGATGAGGCTCATGACCAACTCCTTATGTGTCGGCCGAACCGGCCGTCTCTCGGTATCAACGGGCCCGTCCGCGTCGAAGTGTCCGGGTGGCCGTGTTCTCAGCCGACTATCAGGATCGGACAAATCGGGCGAGCGCGAAGGATGGTGGGATGGTCGCGCCACCCACCCCGTCTCTGCCGAGATCGTAGTTCCCGCACCACGCCGTCGTCGGGCGGCGCGTCCATCCGGCCACCCTTCGCTAACTATCCCGCAAACTTCCGGCGAACCACAGTCGGCCTTCGTAGACTCGATCCTGTTCCGCGAGAATCGGAATGCACGGGCGGTCGGCGCACCTACGTCGACCACCGTCATGCTGGAATTGCACCGGGGCGGGGAGCTTTCCCCGAGCACCCTGATCCCCTGACCCCGGTGCTTTCAGCGTCCCCGTACCGCGACAACGGCCCCTCGTCGATGCGGGGCTCTCACCGACAAGGGGCCGTTCATATTCGTGGCGGCCGATCCGGAACTCTTCGATCGGAGTCGCGGAACGCCGGTGACCGAGCGGGGAATTACTTCGCGGGCTTGGGGGCGGGGGAATTGATGGTGGAGAACTTCACTTAGGGGGGTCAGCGGCGTAACCTGGTCTTATGCCGCTGAACCCCAACGACTTCCGCGATCTCGTTGCTGTCATCTATGCGCGAGTGTCACAGGACAAGAGCAAGAATCTTTCGGTTCCCGCACAGGTCCAGTGGGGCCGTGAGCAGTGTGAGCGGTTCGGGTGGCCGGTCGCCAAAGTGATCACCGATACCGATATCGGCGCGACTCGACACAGCTTGAAGGTGCGTCCGGGGTATCTGGAGTTGCCCGCTCATTTGGTGCCCGAGCCCGGTAAGCCCCGTCGCGTGCTGGTCACTCGTTCGAGCTCGCGCGCCAATCGTCAGCTCGGCGACTTCGCAGACTTGCGGGACTTGTGCGCCGAACACGAAACGTACTGGTACAGCGGCGGACAGCTCTACGATCTGGACAATCCGCAGGATCGGCGCATCCTTGCCAACGAAGCGGTTGAGAACGAGTACGGGCCGGAACAGAGTCGATTCGATTCGATGCAGCAGCTTTCGCGGAACTTCGCCGATGGGAAGCCACACGGCAAAGAGGCTTTCGGCTACCGCATCGCCTATGAGCGCGGCAAGGCCGTAGCCCGCGTGATCGATGAGGGCAACAGCAGTCTGATTCGCGAAATGACCAGACGTGCAATCAGTTTGGAGTCTACGTCCAGCATCGCTCGCTGGTTGACCAGTGCACGGATTCCAGTTCCGAGCGCCGATATGGCTTTGCCGTGCCGTAAGTGCTCGGTGACCCAGGGTCGGCGGGTTCTCGAGGCGGTGGACCGTCGTAGTTGCCCGTGCGACAAGGCTTGGATGACCGAGTGGGATCACATCGCTGTTCGGAATGTCTTGCTCAGTCCGACCATCGCGGGCTTGCGAGGGCACAAGGACCGTAAGACCGGTGTTGTCTCCACCACCCCCGCGCAGTGGGAGGCGATTATTTCTGTCGAGGAGCGTGAGAGTTTGCTCCGACTGTTCGCCTCCCCGGGCCGACGTGCCCACAATCGCGGCAGCGCCCCCCGGTGGTTGCTCTCCGGTATCCCGAGGTGTGGCAAATGCACGACCGGCCGAATCATCACCCATCGAAGCGGAGCGAACCGGCCTCGCACTTACGAGTGTGAGAACTATTGCGTCGCCCGTGATGCGGAGTTGGTAGACGCCCTGGTCGAGGAGACAGTGTTGCGCAAGCTCGAAGACCCGGAGTTGCTGGCAGCGCTCGAGCGCAGCGACGCCGAAACCCAAGCTCTGGCAGCCGAGGCCAAGCGGGCACGTGCTGTCTACGAGAAGTGGATTGCCGAAGCGATCCAGGCCGAATTGTCGCCGCTGGAGATCAAAGCCTACAAAGACGCCAAGCTGCCCGCTGTCAAGCAGGCCGAGGCCCGCGCACAGGCAGCAATGCCGATGCCTCATGTCGTGGCAGCCGCAGGCCCGGACGCTCGCGATGTCTGGCACGACGCAGACCGGACCCCGTTGCAGGCCAAACGGGACATCATTCGATCGCTGCTGTCGATCACCCTGTATCCCGCTGGGAAGAAGCGCGGATTCGGAGGCCGTCCCGGTGTGGAGACGATCGATATTCAGCCCCTGGTCGCTTGAGGCCCGCTCTTTGCTATTTTGAAGGCTCGTGCCGATCGCCCCTTGTTTCTGCGGCGGCGCGCCCCTGTCGGTGGTGGGACGAGGCGTAATCCCCGTTCCACCACCGACGCAGAACCGCCAACTGATCAGCGGTGAGCGGTCCCGATAGTCGTTGCTGGACCTCATCGAGGTAAGCAAGTTCCTCCGGACTCCATTTCCGATCACGGGGCCGCTGTCCCATCGCGACCACCCCCACCCCCATCGAGCGCCGCACCGGTCGCCGAACTCCCCGTTGCCGAACATGTATCCGCTAACGAACCGTCGTCCGCGTGGTTGTCTCCATCCGGGTGCTGTGCCGCATACAGCGCGTTGTCGTATTCCGCGCGCCAGGCGATGCGTTGCCCGATTGCCGAGAGCAGCATTTTCGTTCGTGAGGGCATCCGGGTGCCCGGTGCCACTGTCGCCCAGGTGTATTGCCGGGGATCTTGGGCGGGTTTGTCCAGGCCCACGGCCGCGAGGGTGCGTCGCACGAACTCCAGTCGATCGGCTTTGTGGTCACCGAGGGTCTTGCCCGTCCATTCTTCCGAGGTCAGTACCCGGTTTCCGGGTAGTGCGAGGGTTTCGCGTCGGTGTGCGCGGCCCTTGCAGATTCCGGGTACCGTTTTGGCGTTCGCGCCCTTGGGGACGATGCCGTAGAGCAGCCAGATAGCGCACCGCGGACCACACGGTGTCCGGCACAGCGCCGCGTGTAACCGGTCGTAGTGATCGAGTTGGCGAGAGGTACGCGCCTCGAGGACTTCGGTGACCGACTTGGTGAGGTACTTGCACAGATACCCGATCGCCTCACCCGCTGCTTTGGTACCGGCCGCGATCCCTTGCACGTCGATACGAGGCCCGAACGCCGCTTTGTGCGCCGGTTGGTCGGTCGGGCCGATCGCGTCGAGAGCGTCTTCCCACCCGGTCAGCGGGCGATGGGTGCGAGGGTCGGTGAAGGTCGCGGCGTGTTCGTCCCACACCGGTACCGCCGCCCCCGGATAGACCATCTCACCGACTCGCGGCCACCAGACTTGGTGGTAGGTGGCTTCGTTGACCGCGATGAGCAGCGCGCGGGGGATCGCGCCACGTAGGGCGATGTGCAGGTGGGGAGCGCCGCGTTTCTGTGGCTCGACCACCGCGAAGTATTGAACGTTCCAGCCGATCGCGCGTCGGAGGTTCTGTATCCAGCGGGAGAACAGGCGTGAGCAGGTGATCGCGTCCCACGCCGCGCGCTGATAGTCGTAGGCGCCGGGGTTGCGTGCGGAGCCGTCGCCGTAGACCTTGCCGTAGCTGGGCATGGTCAGCGTGACGAACATCGACGAGTAATGCCCGCCCAGCTCACTGCCGACAGTCCGGTCAGCGACCTCGAGACGCGGCAGGGTCTTGGGAACGTCTTGGCGTCGCCGGGTGGACCGTTTGCGCGGTGCCTTCGGTGTCGGGCCTTGCGTGATCTCGTCGGCCGCGCAGTCTTTCGGAGCCTTGCCTCGCATCCCCAGGGCCGCTAGCTCGCTGTCGATCCACACGAACTCCGCTTCGATCTCAGCGACCTCAGCCGTATTGCCGACCTCGCGCGCCTCATCGAGCATCGCCCCCAGATCCGCGCGGTATCCGATCAAACCTTCCTGGTCGTAGGTCGGACGAGCACGGGCTCTGACCGGTTCTGTGGTGGCGTGCCACCCTTCCCGGCACTGTGCCTTACGCAACGCCCGAGCCTTGCGCGCGCACGGCCCACACTTGGATTCCAGCGTGGCCCCACACGGCACCGGAACGAACGTCGTGCGCCCGGTCCGGGTATCGGTCTGCTCGAGCACCACCGGGCGCACACAGACCCCGCGCCGATCCGCCGCCACTATCGCCACTTCCAGCATCGACGGCCCGTGACCGGGGGTGATGACCTGTCCGTCTTCCCCGGTGACTTCCACCGGGTCATCCAACAAGCTCGATTGCATTGAATACTCCTGTCCCGCAGCCGAATACACGGGCACCGAACCGGCCGACCGTCGAAATGACAGAGCCGGTCCGGTGACCGCAGGAATCGAAAAGCAAAGTGCCGGAACAGGAGTCAGAGGTGGTGTGCCGCCGCCGGTACGACGGACACGGGAGCGTCAACACGCCGGGAGAAAATCAAGAATCGAGGGGTGCGCAGAGGCGCAATCAACCATCGAGAGGGGCGCTCAACATGCGCCGGGAGAGAAAAGATTCAGGGGACGCCAACCGCGTCGGGAGAGTTCTAGTGCTACAGACCAGAGTGCAGAATTACTGCGAATGATCAGGCGATCAAAGGTTTGCCGGAGCCATCAAGACCGTCCCCGCGAGGAGCAGGCGGGTAGGTATCCATGATCCATCCGATATCGTCATCGGTGACCCAGAAGGCCCGCACCCGCGTGATATCGGTGGACGCCTCATGTTCGACATACCCCAATCCCGGTGTGGTTTCAGGGATTTCGTCACACAGTGCGCCCCGGTCGCGGCCGGTGGTGCCGAACACCATGTTCGGTTGTGTGGATTCGGCCATGCGTAAACCGATCCGATAGCTGAATAGCTGCCGCTGTTCCAAGATGGCTTTGCTCGGGTCTTGGATGCATCCCGCCACCGGAACCGCCATCGCGCGGGACTGGGTGAGCACGATCCCCAGATACCGCAGAATCTCGTCTTTGATCTTGCGATCGGAGTAGTAGGCGGTCAAACTCGCCGCCTCATCCACGATCACCAACACCAACGGTTCGCGCACCGACGGAGTGATACGTCGCTCGGGCCGGTCCATATACAACTCGCCACGAGCCTGCACCATGTCGGCCGCATCCTTGAGGATGCCCAACGCCTGCGTGCCGTTGTCGTAGGCGAAACGAGCGAACCACCGGCGAGCGGCACCGAATTCAGCACCGCCCTTGGGGTCGATCACCCACAACACCACACGGCCCTCACGGATCGCCGGACCCAACGCCGCGATCAGTGACCAGATCACCGACCCCTTACCGGAGCCCATCATGCCCGCGACGAGGATCTGATTGCCGAGCAGGCGAATACGCCACGGCTCACCCATCTCGGTAACACCGATCGTGAGTGCGGTCAGGTCGCAGGACTTCGCGTCCACCCGGGGCAGCGGCACCGGATCTTGCAGAATGTCCTTGTGGATCACCTGCAAGCGCACGAACCCGGAATCGGTGTGACGCACCCGCACCCCGACCGCGCGGAAGGCGTGGCGTAGAGCGTCGGTCTGCGCGGCCCAGTCCGCGACCTTCTGACCGGCCACCATCCGAATCAACAGTTCGTCGGCCACATCCCCGATGACGACCTTGTACAGGAACGGCGTCAGAACCCCGGTGTCGAGGATCTTGGTCAGCCCGTGCGTGGCGGTGAGTTTGTTCCAGCCGACCTTGTACCGCGACCACGACAGGAACCGCGATCGCATCCGGCCCCACACCCAACGCCGCCACGACCCCGGCCACCAGGCCCACCAACTCACCCACCCCGCGAGAGTGAGCACCAACATCGCGACCCCCAACGGCCAGCCCTGCCACCACCACCCGGCACCGGACGCCACCAACGGCAACGACACCATCGGGAACAACCCCGCCCACAACACCAACAGGCCAGCGCCCTGCACCACGGCCACCAATAGCTTGACCAGCAGCAACCCCATCGTGTCGAAGAAGTCCGGGCCGCGTGCACTCGGATTCTCGTAATCGGCCGAACGTGCCATCATCGTTTCCTCTCGTGTGTTGTTGCGTGAAATGTCGTGCGAGTTGAGTTTCGTTGTGCCACTGCATATTTGCGGACCTTCCGTGTCTTGGTTCACGTGGTATCCGAGGGGGTGAGTCCCCGGATGAATCTCGAGCTTCACCCGGGAACTCAACCCGTCATGCGATTCAGAGCAGTCACAGATCAGGCAGGGTTCTTACCCGTCGCCGGACCCGAACCCGTCGACCTGCCACCAGGAGCGGGGGCATAACCCGAGGCCCGGATCAGGTAGCTCTGATACTTGAACTCACCGGACCCTTTCAGGCGCGGCTGCGCGGTCACACCCACCAGTTCGATCGGCCGCATGTGCGGACTGATCTCCTGGGTTGTCGGCACCGGTTCTTCCTCCGACAGGAGGTGAACCGCGTAGCTGGCCCGGTCGGCGTTCTCCACGGCCGGATCGGAGACCTTGATCTTCCACACCAGCAGCCCGGTCACCTCGTCGCGGACCTGACGCCCGGGACGATTGCGATCCTGGGAGAACTCCCGAAGCGGCTGCACCGGCCCCATCTGGTAGAGGCCCATGTAGAAGAACTCATCGAACTCGATCCGAAGCCGTAGGTTCCGGCGACGATCTGTCATGTTGTTGTCGTTTTCGGTAGCCATGATGGCTGTCACCTTTCATCAAGGGATTTTGTGTGATTTCTTGTTGTGAAGTAGCCCGCAAACATCGGGCACAGCGGGTGTGGCACCACGCGCCGACACCACAAAGGGGATCTATCAGCGCTTTTCGGGCGGATCACGTCCCCCGCACCACCGCGGCCGGCCGCAGAGTCGCCGCCATCGGCTACCGAGCGGTCTTCTCACACAAGTTGGTGTCAGAACGGGGTGAAAGTCCCCCAATTTGGGTGGATCGTCTACTCTGGACACAGCAGAACCTCGTTTCTGCTAGCGAGTGAAAACCCGGGGAAGGTGAGGCCGAGAAACTTCTGCCTTCGTCTGGGTTGCTTCGTTTCAGGCTGGCCCCCTCGGGCATTGGCGTGCCTGTAGGGGGTCGGCCGCGAACGACGATGCCGTCGTCAGCTCTTGTGCTGGCTAACTCTGCGTCGAAGTACTCATCCGATAACCAACTCCTTTCGTCCTATCCATCCTGGCAGGTCCATTCGGCTTCTGGGGCGATCCTGTATCGCAACGTCTTTGCGAACTCCGCGCGATCCGCACCGGTAGGTGCAATCAGCGAGCGGAGTCGCGGCACAAATCCGCGACACAGCTTTCCCATCAATCATCCCGACTCAGCCGCCGAGGTCAAGGGCACGAAAACGTCACGAATTCCCCGCGACGGCCGCGAATCGCGAACAAAATCAGCAGCCACCCACAGCGCTACCGCTACCACCGGTAACTCGCGCACCGGAGTTGATCAGCAAAGACCCGGAAAATTACCGCCAGCAACCGACATCTACTACACAGATTGTGAGATGCCAGATGTTCGCAAAAATCGACTGCTGTGACATTGATCACTACTTCGATGTGGCGGAAAATGGCCGAGGCAACTACATATAGTGGCTCACCGGCATATATCCACAAAATATGGATATTCGACGTGACCGCAATCACATTTTTTCATAGCCGGTCATGTCTTATTGATCCCAAAAATGGTCAAATAACGGGCGTGTCGAGTTGACAAGCCGAGAAATACACTTCTTGCACTCTCGCGGAGTCTTTCAACCCGAATCACTCACCTGTCGCCCCGCGCTATCTCGCGTACCCAGGAACCCGACCAGCGCCACAGCCCAGACAGGACGACGTGCCTTCGTCTCGCAAAGCAGAAGTGGACACCCAGCGCTTTCGACCGCGCACACCGCCCTGTCAAACCGACAGCGATCCCTCAGCGCTGTCAGTACTCAAGGCGCACGGCATCGGCAAGCTCTCGCATCTCGGCTGACAAGGTGCGCCGTTCACGCACCACACGACCAAGGATGTCCCGTGCATAACGCTGCTGCGTAAGCCATTCAGGCGCAATGGAATACACTTCGCGAAGTACTTGAAAAGCCTCACCGTATTGACGCAACTGTATATGTGCGTTGGACACATCCAGTCGATGACGCAACCGTCCCGCTGCTGTCGGTGACAACACTTCAGTAGGCAGACTTTCCGCGATCGCTATCGCCTCGGTTGGACGCTCAGCTATCACCGCGCACTCAGCGGTTATCTGTGCGACTGTCACCGGGCCGAACAAGCGATTCGGATTGGGATCGTAGAGCACTTCTCGACCTATCCGGGATGCCGCTGCCCGTGCGAGGCTCAGAGCGTCATCGGTTGCGCCAGGCGAATTGTCGCGTACTCCGACGTTGGCGACATAGAGCCACAAGCGGCCCCAGAGCGCAAGTTGTGACGCACTTGCGCGGGAGAAGCGGGGTTCGATGTCGTCGGCCCATCTCACCGCAAGCTCTCGCGCTATATCCAAGTTGCCTTGCCGCAAATGCGACCAGACCGCCACGTTCACCGCACCGACCGCTATTCCGCGCTCGGGCGCAACGTCGATAGCTTGATCGAGCGTCATTGCCGCCACGTCGAATTGCCGATTCTGCGTCAGCATCCATCCCGTCAGGCTGAGCAGGCGGGCACGGATCGCTCGCCCATCCTCATCGGTCAGTGATTCAGCGTCTCGCAGCAGAGCGGGAAGGATCGCCGCAATGTCGACATATCGGTGTGCGTCGATCATGGGCATGAGCGCCCGATACACCGAATTCACGCCGTCGTTGGTCGCCTGTTCCTCATCGGTCGCAGCTACTCCGCCCGGAATCGCCAGCGCGCGACGCACGGGTTCCCAGATATCGGACGTCACAGGGTCGGCGTGCTCGGCATCGGTTGCCCGTCCACCCTGGAGGCTCGAGGTACGAACGCGCAGCCCAATAGCCAACTTGCGCAGCGTCTCCAACCTCGTGTCGGACCGCTCGCCCTGTTCGATCTTACGAATCAGCGACACCGAAACGGACGAAGCGTCCGCGAGCTCTTTTTGTGTGAGGCCGCGCCGCTTGCGAACCGATCGCAGCCGTTCCCCTAAGTCCATACACACAAGCCTACGTCGCCGAACACAACGCATCAGCGCTTGGCAACCAGCCAAGACCACTGCGCAACCACTGCCGTCGCCCGCATACATCTCGCTATTGCTACTTCGCACAACCTTCGGTTCCGGAGTGCCATTGTCCGGCCGCCCATGAACCGTTGAGGCTGATTGCAGCCCCGCCGTCGGGTTGACGAGTCCCTCATCCTCGTCCTCGGCGGCGGGTGCCTACCACGTTGATTCGAGCAGGGAGGCGCAGGGAATGGGATGGCCCAGCGACGACGAAGACCAGCACACGCCGACCGCGCAGGACCACTACTACGCGCACCTGGTCTACCTACGTAGTCACCGCGACGAGCGCAACGCGGTCCGATTGGTACGGCTCGAGGAGCAAGGCCCACCACCACCCGAACCCGGCGACGGGGCGCGTGGCTGGCTGCGATGGCACGCCCACGCCCGCCATGCTCCCAACGCCGACGAGTTCACCGCGTTGCTGTCGCGACTGGAAGACGAAGGCTTGTTGACCAGTGCCGACGTCACCGCCTATGCGGGTAAGGTCACCGCGGATTCGGTGGCCGAACTCACCGCGCGTATCCACGCCATCGACGACATCAGCCACGCCCGCGAGCAGGCGGGCCGGTCATGAGCGCAGACACCCCGAGTACACGCTGTGAGTACTACCGGCGTATCTGTCACCTACCCGCGCGCGTCGAACCCACCACCGGCCGTATCAGCGTCCGAGCTGGTCTGGTGTGGGCGATCCAACTGCCCGCCGGACTCGCCCAAGTCGTGAAAATGGACCTCGACCGCCGCCAGCACGGAGGCGGACCGATCATCACCGCACCCCGCGAAGCACGATGGACCTTCCTGACCCGCTCCGACATCCCCGCCACCATCGCCGCCCGCGACATGCCGTTATGGCGCAACCAGGTCACGATCCTTCGCGACGGGCAAGACATCGTGTTGCCCTCACCCACGGATCGAGGCCATCTCTACCGGGCCTGGATCACTCCCGCGCACAGTACGTTCCGTCCCTCCGGGCTCGCGGTACTGGACTCGATACGGGTATGCCTGACCGCCCGTGAACACGCCGACACCACCACCCGCCTCTACGCCTGACCATCCCCGCAGACTCCCGCACCCCGACCGGTCGCTGACACCGTGCCGCTCACCAACCCGGTATCAGAGCGTGTGTGGGCAGAGGAGGGGAACCCCGGGGGATTGGCACACCCGCATTCCGGTGCCGATGCAGTGCCCGCGCAGGCACCGGAGACCACCCCCGGGGTTCCCCGATCCTCCACCGTGACACGAGGAGTGAAAACCTATGCCCATCAATGCAATAGGGTTGATCAACCTAGAGCACAGTCCCGCCGACCCCGCCGCTCACCTGGTCATCACCGCGTTGGCCCGCACACGCGGATTGTTCCTCGCTCACACCCTCACCATCGACGCCGACACCTACATGCCCACCGCGTTGATCGTGGCAACCGCCCACAAACACCACGCCGCCACCATCCTCGCCCCCACACTTGAACACTTCGGCCCCAGCCCCAAAGCCGTAGCCCTGACCTGCACACTCGTCATCCCCACCCTCACCATCCCCGCCGCAGGCAGCTGGAACCCCAACCACTGAGAAAGCCTCCGCGCCGGAATTCCCCGCCCGCAGCGACACTGCCCCTACGCTGTGCATCGCGTACACGACCGCACAGGACGGAGCACCACCATGACCGACGAACAACTCGACCTGGGATTCGAGGTCGAACAGACCGCGTGGGGCAAATGGGTCGACCCCGACCGCCACGCAGCACAAGTCCAAAAGTTCATGGAACACACAGGGCTGCAACAGCTTCCAGTGCAACCGTGGCCCGAGGACTCGCCGGAGGTGAAACGACTGGACCCTGTCATTGCCGAACTGTTCCCCGACATGGCGACCGCGATGGCACCCGAGAACGCCGACATCGCAGACGCGTTCATCTGCTTCATGGGCGAATGCTTCATCCGATATGCCGGAGCCGAATGGATCGAATTCGAATGGTTCGGCCGCGAACACTCCTTCTACGACCACGTGAACCCCGCCCTTCGCTACGACACCGACGACGAGGACGAGGAGACCGCGTGGGGCCTGATGGAAAGCATCGTCACCTACCACCCAGGAGACCATGAGGGCATGTTCTCCTACTTTGCCGCTGCCCTACGCGAGTACCAGGGCTATCACGAGGAAAAGCGCCACCAGGACGCTGCCCTGTGATGTAAGCCTCCAGAAATTCAGGGGGGGTCGTGCCGGACGGATACGACAGAGACCGAGACAGTTTCGACAACAACGAACGCGGCAGAATATTCGAGAACGGAGCCGACCGACTTTTCAAAGACAGAGAAAACGGCTATATCTCGGACTCGCGAATATATTCCGCACCTGCCGGTAAAATCATGTTCGACAAAGTCAAAACCCGCGATGGCAACACATTCACCATCGAGGAGAAATCGGGCAGGATCGACGGCAAGAAGGACGAGAAGCAGCTGAAGGTAATAAAAGCGCTACTCGAAACCGGAGCCATCCAACACCACACATTGCGCTCCGTCGAACGCGAATTCATATCAGGAAATGCCCGCGATATCATCGATGCCATGGTCCGAGAATTCCCGGACAGATTCACCCATCACGTGATCTCTCGGGCCGATGCTCGCGAAATCTGGGCGCGGGGTTTGCAATTGGAGCGGGGACAGCAACTCGAACTGCCCCAGGTTCGACAGCTCGCCCGCGAGCACAAGACCCAGCAGCAGGCCCGCACCAACGCCCACGAACATGGACCCGAAACCGGTCGCGACACCCGAGCCCACGTCAACGAACCACGCGCACCGGAACGTGAGCCAGAATCTGTTGTTACACAGTCTATTCCGAGTGTCGAGCGTGAACGTGTCGAACAACTGCGGACGCTGGCAATGGCCGCAGCGCTCGAACGCGGCAGAGACCTCGACACCGCCCGCCAGGCCGTTCGCGACGCCATCACCGCCCAGGCACTCGAAGTCGCCGCTTCCCGCGCGCAGGGCCGAGAACTCGACCCCGAACACTTACGCGATGCCCACACCGCGTTGAGCGCCGGACTCGACCAGATCCGCGAACGCGAATGCCAGAACACGCGAAACATGTTGACCGCCGCAGGAACCAGCCCCGAACAGATCGCAATTCTTGCCCCTGTCCTCGAGCAAAACCGCGAGGCCCGCCGCGAAGAAACCGTCCGTCAACTCGACAGCATCGGTAAAGAAGTCCAACGCCACGAATGGGTACAAGAACTCACCCCACACAACGCACGCGCCCAACAACGCGGCATCGAACATGTCCAACAGATAGAACAACAAGCCAAAGCCCGAACGCCCGAACACGAATTGCGGGTCCAAGCCGCCCAGCGGGAGGCTGAACGACTGTTCATAGACCCCGCCAAAGACGTTGAACTGGACCTGGAGAAATTCCGTGCTGTCCGGTACGGCCGGTCACTCGGTTACGACCCCGAGGCCAAAGCCCACACCTATCAACGTTCCGGTAGGCCACCCGTTCAAGTCGAACACGATGCCCGCGAACGGGAGTTGGCGGTACTCGCCAAGAACGTCGAACGGAACCTCAGCGTCGAGCAAATCAACATCGCGCGTCTCGCCGAGGCCGGACACTCAGCCCCCGTCGAGGAAGCCGCCCGATCCCGAGCACTCGAAGCGCCCATCCCGACCGCTGCACGAGAGCAGGAACACGGACGGGAACGCGGACTCTATCGAGGCCGATAGCCCCGATCTCGCGTCACATCGTGGATGCCGAGGGCACTTGCCGTGCCGGATTCGCCGAACCCTCACCACCTGCGGAGCCCGCGCCGGGGTGCCTGCCAGAAGCTCAGCTATGAGCTTGGCAATCTGATCATTCGCGGAAAGTTGGTGGGGCGCAGGCTTGAAAATCATGTGGAGAAGAGAGTGAGAAGAGTTAGGACCCCCGGAAAGAAGAAGAAAAAGAAAAAGAAGACGGTAACCCAACAGAATATTTTATTGCCGAATTTCTCTCTACAGGATCAAGGGCGCGGCAAAGCCGCGCCGCCCAGGTGCCCCGCCCTCCGCTCCGCTGCGGGCGGGCACCCAGGCGCAGAACCACAGGGGGTGATGGACTCCGAACCACCACACCAAACCATCGGCCCGCGCAATCCCCTAAATGTCGGGTCACTACGGCAGAACATCCACGATGGATACCCATAGCGGGATACCCTCAGCACCGTTCCGGCTCACCTCAGAACACACGGGAGCGGCAACGCCAGCCCAAGGCGTCCGCTACCGTCCCCAGCGGGGAAGCGTCATCGGATACGTACCCACGGCGCTTCCCCGCACATCGCCCACCGCTCAGGTACTGCCGCACCCCTCCGGGGCTTGCCACCCACACCGCCACCGACGCGACGAAGCCCCCGGAGTGATGCAGAGTCCCCGGAGGCTTCGTGGTGTTGCAGATCACATTATGTCTGAAATTCCCTGGTCAGAATATCAGACAGACCCATATACGCAGGTCAGGTCATTTACCCTTCAATGGGGTATTGATGGTGGTGAAGTACTGGGCCGCGGCGGCGATGGCAACCGGTGCGGTGACCAGGATCTGGCCGACCAGCGTGCCGAGGAAGCCGATCGTGGCGATACCGCCGACACAGCCGACGGCTGCCGCGGGGATGAACGGGCCGAACAGACCCGCGATGGTGGCCGAGGCCACACCGGCGCCGAGAACGCCGCCCAGGACACAGCCCACGGCAGCGCCGCCGAGGCCGCCGACAAGGGTGCCGATGGTGGCGCCCATGGCGATCGTGGTGGTCATACGGCTCCAGGCCGCGACCTCACGCTCGTATTCGGTCTTCCACGGCGCCTGATCCTCGTAGGGCAACGCGACGGGCTTGTAGGTGGCGTGGTCGAGATCGAGCTGCGGGGTGAGGGTCGCGGTATTGCCGGTGATCCGCGCCGCGATCGGGAAGACGAACTCGTCGACCCGGAACGCCAGTTCGGTTCCCGCGACAACGGTGCCGTCGGCGGCCTTGATGGTGAACACGCCGTTGTCGGCGGCCAAAGAACCCGCGTCGGTGGTGATCACGGTCGAGTTGTTCTCGGCGACGGCGGAGAAACCCACGCTGTCGGACTGCGGCGCGGCACCGGCGCTACCCGTGGCGGCACCGAGCGCGGCGATCAGTAATGCGGACGTGACGGTCAGCTTGACCTTCATCGATTGAATCCTCATCTCGGGAAATTCGGGCGAACCCGGCTGTGTCAGCGACAACACCCTCACCCACCGCCGCGGCCGTCGCGCCCACAGTCGAAACCCTCGATTCGCCCGATCGGCGTTGCCTATCGCACCCGCGTACGCCTGTGCGCCCGGCCGAAACTGTCCAGGTCACTACGCCATACCGAGCGAAGGAGGACCCCCGGTGGCCCGGCTGCAGATCGAAGCGGTGTCGAAGCGATTCGGCGCGACCGACGCGGTGCGCGAGGTGAGTCTGGACATCGCCGACGGCGAGTTCATGGTTCTGCTCGGGCCCAGCGGATGCGGTAAGTCCACGCTGCTGCGCATGATCGCCGGGCTCGAACTCCCGACCTCGGGCCGAATCCTGCTCGACGGGCGCGACATCACCGACGTCGCCCCGCAGCAACGGGATCTGGCGATGGTGTTCCAGAGTTACGCGCTGTACCCGCATCTGACGGTGGCGCGCAATATCGGCTTCCCGCTGAAGTCGCGGCGGGTGCCGCGCGCGCGGATCGCCGAACGGGTCGCCGAGGTCGCCGCGACGCTGGCGCTGACACCGCTGCTCGGACGCAAACCGGCAGAGCTGTCGGGCGGACAGCGACAGCGAGTCGCCCTGGCGCGTGCCATGGTTCGCGATCCGGGCGCGTTCCTGATGGACGAGCCGCTGTCCAATCTCGATGCCAGGCTGCGCAGCGCGACCAGGGCCGAATTGATCGCCCTGCACCGCAGGCTCGGCTCGACATTCCTCTACGTGACCCACGATCAGGTCGAGGCGATGACCATGGCCTCGCGGATCGCGCTGCTCAACGACGGACAGGTGGAACAGGTCGGGCCGCCGACCGAACTCTACGACCGCCCGCGTTCGACCTTCGTCGCCGGATTCCTCGGCGCCCCGCCGATGAACCTGCTGCCCGCGACGATCACCGAGCGCGCCGGAGGACTGCACGTCACGGCCGAGGGACTCGACGCCGCGCTCGCCATCACCGATACCTGCGGTGACACCAGCGTCACCGCGGGTTTCCGTCCCGAGCAGCTGCGCGTCACGACCGGTCCCGGCCAGCTACGCGGACAGGTGCGGATGGTCGAGAACCTCGGCAGCGAGGAGGTCGTGCACATCGCCGTCGGCGAGCACGAGATCCGCGCGCGCGTCCCGCGTCCCGCGCGGGTCTCGATCGGCGAGGCGATCGCGCTCGCCGTCGACCCGGACGATATCCATCTCTTCCATCCGGAATCCGGTCTCCGCCTGACCTGGCAGGCCACCGAGACCGACCCGGTCCACGATGTGCGCGACGAAGTTCCTGTCGCGTGACAAACCCCTCGCTCGAACAACTCTCAGGAGCACCGTCGTGAAACGTATTACGGCCATCGCCGCTCTGGCGTTGACCACCGCCCTCACGCTCAGCGCGTGCGGCGGATTGGGCAGCACCACCGAAGATTCCGCCGGGCCGACCGCCACGATCCCCGAACTCGGCGCCGACCAGAAGGTGTCGATCGTCTTCGAGTCCTACAACTACGGTCTGGCCGGCGCGTGGACGGATACGTTCGACGCGCTGCTCACCGAATTCCGCGCGAAGCACCCGAATATCACGGTGACCGCGCAGAAGCCGCAGGGCAACAGCCCGAATCCGGCCACCGACACCATCTCCAGCATCCAGAACCAGATGGTGGCCGGTACGCCGCCCGATGTCGCGCAGCTCGGTTTCAGCGATCTGGATTTCACCGTCAACCAGTTGCAGGCCAAATCCCTCGACGGGCTGGTCGGTAAGACCGAGGTGCAGCGCAATTTCGACGGCACGCACCCGTTCGCCCCGCGCGCCCGCACGCTGGCCGACTGGAACGGCGCGACCTACGGTGTGCCGTTCGTCTTCTCGACTCCGGTGCTGTATTTCAACGCCTCGCTGTTCACCGAGGCCGGACTCGATCCGGCCGACCCGCCGAGCACCTGGCAGCAGGTCGCGCAGGCGGCCTCCGCGATCGCCCAGAAGACCGGTAAGGGCGGGGTGTACATCGACTGCCTCACCAAGACCGCGAAGGACTGGTGCTTCCAGTCGATGGTCCGCTCCAACGGCGGCCGGGTGATCTCCGAGGATCGGCACACCCTCACCTACGCCGACGACGCCTCGGTCGAGGTCGTCGGCATGGCACAGGACCTGGTCCGCACCGGCGCGATGCCGACGCTGAACCAGAAGCAGGGCTACGAGGCGTTCGGTCGCGGCGAGATCGGCATGATCCTGGAGACGAGCGCCATTCAGGGCACCTTCGTCAAGGGCGCCGAGGGCAAATGGGATCTGCGGTCGGCGCCGATGCCGAGTTTCGGCGCCAAGACCACGGTGCCCACCAATTCCGGTGCTTCGCTCTACATTCTGTCCAACGATCCGGCCAAGCAGCGCGCCTCCTGGGAACTGATCCGGTTCCTCACCAGCGAACAGGCCTACGTGAAGATCTCGCAGGGTATCGGTTACCTGCCGCTGCGCACCGGTCTGCTGACCGACCCGAACGGTTTGCAGGAATGGTCGCGGCGCAACCCGCTGCTGGCCCCCAATGTCGCGCAGCTGGCGAATATGGAGCCGTGGATCTCCATGCCGGGAACCAATTACCTCCAGATCCGCGACGGCATGATGGATGCCGTCGAGGCGGTCGTCTTCCAGGGCAAGGATCCGAAGTCCACCCTGACCGCCGCACAGGATCAGGGCCGCAAACTCCTCCCGGCAGCATGAGTACGCGCAACGGCGGACCGGCCGGACATCTCGGGCACACCGACACGATCACCGTCGTCCAGTTGACCGATACCCATCTGCGAGCCGAGGGTGAACTGGTCCACGGCTCGATCGACACCCACGCCAACCTGCTCGCGGTGCTGGACCGGCTCGCCGTTGCGCGACGACCCGTCGACGCGATCGTGCTGTCGGGTGATCTCGCCGACAACGGCGCGCCGCAGGCCTATCGGAGGCTGCGCGCGGCGGTCGAGCCGGTGGCCGACGCGCTCGGCGCCAGGATCGTCTACGTCATGGGCAATCACGACGAGCGTTCGGCCTTCGGCGAGGAACTGCTCGGACGCACCGTTGATCCGGACCTACCGCTCGACAGTGTCGTCGACGTGGCGGGCCTGCGGATCATCGCCTTGGACAGCACGATTCCCGGGCATCACCACGGGCGGCTCTCCGAACAGCAATTGGCGTGGCTCGCCGAGGTATTGAGCACGCCCGCACCGCGCGGCACACTGCTCGCACTGCACCATCCGCCGGTGCCCTCGCCCATTCCCGGACCGGATTTCCTGCGCCTGGAACATCCGGATCTGCTGGCCTCGGCGCTCGCGGGTTCCGACGTCGGCATGATCGTCTGCGGGCACAATCACCTCACCGGGGCGGCGGCGCTCGCGGGGATCCCGGTGTGGGTCGCGCCCGCGCTGTCCTACCGGATCGACACCCTCGCGCCGCAGGGCAGGCATCGCGGCGTGGTCGGATTCGGTTTCACCCGGATCGACGTGCTGGGATCGGGGATGGTGGCCACCGCGGTGGAGGCCACCGCCGCGGCGACGGTCTACGACCGACCCGAACAGGAAGTCCTCGATCAGCTCGCCGCTCTGGCCGAGCGGCGGTGATCCGGTGTTCGTCGTCGAATCCTCGCTCGCACCCGCCACGCGGCCGGACCGCGACGACCTCGCGGTAGATCGCGTACCCGACGACGGCACCGGCACGGTCGACCCGGTCCAGGGCGCGGTTCGCGCGCCCGGGCCGGGCCGGTGGGCTTCGCTGCCGCGCCGGGTCGGACGCACCGCGGTCCCCTATCTGTATCTGGCGCCCGCGATAGCCCTGCTGGTGACTTTCACCTATCGCCCGCTGGTGCAGGCGTTCGAACTGTCCACCTACTCATGGAATCTGCTGCCCAGCTCGCCCATGAAACCGGTGGGCACCGGCAATTACGAACGGCTGCTCGACCTTCCGGCTTTCCGCGATTCGCTGTGGCGCACCGTCGTGCTGATCGTGGGCCTGATTCCGTTCACGGTGCTGTTGCCCGCGGCGCTCGCCCTGGCCGGACGCCGGGTGTCGCCCCGGGCGCGGACCGTCTACCAGGCATTCATCTTCACCCCGTTCCTCGTCGCACCCGTCGCGGCGGCCGCCGTCTGGCGCTGGCTGCTGCATCCGGGCGGCGGCGCGGTGGACCAGGTGCTGCGCTCGGATCGCAACTGGGTCTACGACACCGACACCGCCCAGGGGGTGATCATCGTGATCACCGGCTGGCAACTGCTGGGATTCGCGGTGCTCGTGGTCTGGGCGGGGCTGGCCGGGATCAGCCCCGACTACGACGAGGCGGCCCGCGTCGACGGCGCGTCGCCCGGTCAGATCCGGCGCTGGATCACCCTGCCGCTGCTCGCGCCGACCCTGATGTTCCTGATCCTCACCACCGTATTGCTCACGCCGACACTGACGTTCCCGCTCATCGATTCGATGACCCAGGGCGGCCCGTCCCAGTCCACCACCAATATCTACTACCTGCTCTGGGATTACGCCTTCCACAGTTTCGACGCCGGACTCAGCGCCGCCGCGGGCGTGCTGCTGTTCCTCGGTTTCGGCGCCGTCGCGGGGCTGCTCGTGTGGATCTCGGAAAGGCTTTCCTTCCATGATGATTGACCGATTGCGCGGACTCGGGAGCCACCTGCTGCTGGCGGGCACCGCGCTGCTGTGCGCCTTCCCGATCTACTGGCTGTTCGCGACCTCGCTGCGCAGACCGTCGGATGTGATGTCGCTGTCGCCGATCCCGTGGCCGCTGTCGGTGGACAACTACACCGACGCGGCGCGCAAGGTCGACGTGGCACAGCTGATCGCGAACACCTTCGCGGTGGCGTTGCTCTCGGCCTCGGCGCAGCTACTCATCGCGCTGCTCGCCTCCTACGCCTTCGCGATGTACACCTTCCCGCTGCAACGGGTGCTGTACCTGGGGTTCGTCGGGATCTGGCTGGTGCCGTTCCAGGTCACCATGCTGCCGAACTACGTGCTGCTCAACCGCCTCGGATTGATCGATACCCTGGTCGGCGTCGCCCTGCCGACGCTGTGCTCGGCGCTGGCGGTACTGCTGATGCGCCAGCACATGGCCGCCTTCCCCAAGGAACTCGTCGCCGCCGCGAAAATCGACGGGCGCTCGTCGTGGTCGATCCTGTGGACGGTGGTCGTGCCGAATCTGCGGCCCGCGCTCGCCGCGCTCGCGATCCTGCTTTTCATCAATTCGTGGAACGAGTACTTCTGGCCCGCGGTGGTGATGCGCCGCTCCAACGGCGTGCTGCAACTCGGCTTGCGCAGTTTCATGGGCACCGAGGGCGACGACTGGGGGCCGATGATGGCGCTGGCCGGACTGGCGTGCCTGCCGGTGCTGGTGCTCTACCTGCTGCTGCAACGCCATATCGTCAACGCGTTCGTGCGCTCGGGGTTGAAATGACTCACACCGCGACGGTGTCCTCGTCCACCGCGGGGACACTGTCGAGGAACAGGCCGACCGCCGGATTGGTCTCCTCGGCCCGCCAGACCGCGAACAGGTCGAGCGTCGGCACCGGGTCGAGCAGTTTCACCGCGACGGCGGCGGAATCCGGCCCGCCCATCTGCATCGACTGCGCCCTCGGTAGGGACGCGAAACCCACCAGCGGTCGCACCGAGACCATATGTCCGGTGGCGCCGGGATCGTCGGCGGTCTGCACCACGTCGAGGGCGATCCGATTGACGGCGGCGGCGCGGAAGATGGCGTCGTACATGGCCGGACACTGTTCCCTGGCGAACAGCACGCACCGCTGATCGGCGAGTTCGGCGAACCGGACACCCGAGCGGCCCGCCCAGTGGTGGGTGCGGCCGACCACCGCGACCAGCGGGATGCGGCGCAGTAATCGTCGGTAGCGGAATTCCGACGTGGTCGGTTGCCCGTAGATCAGCGCGATGTCGAGAGTGCCCTCCCGCAGCGCGGCGAGCTGCGGGCCGGTGCGTTTCTCCCACAGCGACACGGTGATATCGGGATTCTCGGAGGCCATCCTGGCCAGCGCCGTGGGCAGCACATGCCTGCTCGCGGGCAGGTTGTATCCGATGTCGAGGGTTCCGGTCCGGCCCGCGGCCGCGGCCTTGGCGACCTCGGCGGCCCGGTCGAGCTGGGCGACGATGAGTTTGGCCTGTCCCTCGAATTCCCGCCCGGCCGGGGTCAACCGCACTTCGTGGGAATTGCGGGATACCAATTGGACGTCGAGGGATCGCTCCAGTTTCTGCAACTGGGCGCTCAGACTCGGCTGGGTCAGATGCAGCCGCTGCGCGGCGCGACCGAAATGCAGTTCCTCCGCGAGAGCGAGGAACGAAACAAGATGCCGGAGCTCCATACCGACTCCTTCCCGGTACTGGCCACCGTATCGGGGGCGGGTAACCGGGAATGAATCACGCGGTAACGGGCGAGACCGGTTGGGTGGCCGACCGGTTGCCGGTCAGGCGAATTTGATCTCGAGTCCGATGCCGAGGATGGCGATGAGCCACACCAGGCCGGTGAAGATCGTGACACGGTCGAGGTTCTTCTCGACGACAGTGGATCCCGACAGGCTCGACTGCACGCCGCCACCGAAAAGGCTGGACAGGCCTCCACCCTTGGCGCGGTGCAGCAGCACCAACAGCACCAGCAGCAGGCTGGTGATGATCAGGAGGATATCCAGGAACATCCGCATGCCGGTCAGTCTATGGGGTGGGTTTGCCCAGCGCCTAATGGACCCGGCCGGGCGGTCTGTAGGGCTCGACGGCGACCAGGTGGGTGATCTGCTCCGCACCGACGGTGAACCGCACGACATCCTGTTCCCTGAGCTGATCCTGCGCGGTCAGCCGCACCTGGTGCTGATGCATGTGCTCGGCCCAGGACCGCACGACGAACGCCTCCACGTACCGGTCGAGCACGCCGACATCGCGGTAGAGCCGCCATTCCATGGCGCCGGTGCGCTGGCGGGAACGGCCGAGGAAGGCCATGGCCGCGAGGAATTCGTCGGCGCGCTCGGCGGGCACGTCGTAGGTGCGCAACACCATGACCGGCCCCTCCTCCGGATCCGGCTCGACCACCAGCTGCGGCTCGGGCCAGAACGCCGACGGCGTCAGATCCAGTTCCTCGGCGTTGTGCCGGATCGGTAACCACACGCTGCTCAGCGCGCTACCGGCGAGCAGCGCGACGGCGATCAGCAATGCCGACACGGTGCCGAGCGCTCCCGCGACCAGCCCCCACAGCAGTGATCCGATGGCTTGGCCGCCCATGAAAACCAGCAGGTAGACCGAGAGCCCGCGAGCGCGCACCCACGCGGGCAACAGCAGTTGCATCGTGGAATTCATCGTGGACATGGCGAGCAGCCAGGCCAGGCCCGCGCCGACGAGCAGCACCAGCACCAGCGGCACCGAATGCACCAGCGCGGCGCCCGCCGTCGCGACGCCGAACAGGACCGAGGCCGTGGTCAGGCGCTGGGTCGGGGTGAGCAGGGTGCGGATCCTGGACAGTCCGAGCGCGCCGAGTACCGCGCCCACACCGAGCGCGCCGAGCATCAGCCCGTAGCCGGACGCGGACAGACCGAGTTCGTCGCGGGCGACCACTGGCAGCAGCGCCCACAGCGCGCTGGCCGGGGCGATGAACAGGATCGAACGCAGCAGCACCCGCCGGATGGCCGGGGCGGCGCGGATGAACCGGGTGCCCGCCTGGAGCGCCGCCAACGGCCGTTCGCTGGGCAGTGCGCGATCGGTGCGAGGTCGCCGCCAGAACAGCAGTACCGCGACGATGCCGCCGAAGGACACCGCGTTCAGCGCGAAGACCAGTGTCGGTCCCGATATCGAGACCAGCACGCCCGCGATGGCAGGTCCGACCGCGCGGCCGATATTGATATTCATACTGCCGAGCGCGGCCACGGCGACGATCTGCTGACGCGGGACCAGTTCCGGTTGGATCGCCTGCCAGGCCGGGGCGGTGAGCGCCTGCCCGCAGCCGAGCAGGAACAGCAGGGTGAGCAGGATGGCGGGAGTGGTGTGCCCGGACGCGGTGGTGATCGCCAGTATCGCGGCCAGCACCGCCATCGCCGATTGCGCGCCGAGCAGCAGCCTGCGCCGGTCGACGAGATCGGCGATCACCCCGGAGGGGATGGAAAGCAGCATCACCGGGAGGGTGATCGCGGTCTGCACCAGGGAAACCAGCGTCGCGGCGTTCGGTTCGTCGACCAGGATCCACTGCGCGCCGACGGTCTGCATCCAGGTGCCGAGATTCGAGACCAACTGCGCGATCCACAACGCCCGGTAGATCGGCGTTCGCAGCGGCGCCCAGGTGGACAGTGGGCTCGGCGCGTCGGCTGTGGTCACTCGCCAGAGCATATCCCGCGCCGAAACGGGTCAGGGTCGCCAGACCGGCCGGTCTGCATCTGGCGCGCCCTCCGCGACGCGGCCGGTCGCGTGGCTACCATCGGCCCCATGTCCTTCGCTCGTCTCGCACCGCTGTTGCTGCTCACCGCACTCGCGGCGGTCGGCTGCTCGGACAACGACCCGGATTCGGCATCGTCGTCCTCGACACCGCCCTCGACAGCGACGACGTCGGCCGCGCCGACCACGAACACCTCGGCTTCCACGCCGATGGGACATACCTACGTCTCGACGACCGTGCAGGGCACGCCCATCCCCGGCGACGGCCCGCTGACCCTGACCTTCACCGACAACCGCGTCAGCGCCTACGCGGGCTGCAACACCGCGTCGGGATCGGTGACCTTCGACGGCGACGTCCTGCGCGTGGGCGACCTCGCCAGCACCCTGATCGGCTGCCCCGAACCGCAGGCCGGCGCCGACCAGTGGATGAACACCCTGCTGACCGCCGCCCCCACCTGGCGGCTCGAGGGCACCACCCTGACACTGCGGGACAAGGATCAGACCGTCACCCTGGTCGACAGGAAGGTCGCCAGCCCCGACAAACCGCTGAAGGGCACCGACTGGGTGGTGACCGAGATCATCACTCGAGATGCCCGCACCACGTCGCAAACCCTCGCCGAGACCAGGCCGACGCTGCTGATCGCCGAGGACGGCACCGTCTCCGGCACCACCGGCTGCAACAGGATGACGGGCACCGCCGACATCGACCCCTCGGGTTCACCGGTCACCTTCCGGCTCGCGACCACCAGGATGGCCTGTCCCCCGGAGGTCATGGAAGTCGAATCCGCCGTCCTGTCGGCACTGGACGGCACCGCGACCGCCGATATCGACGCCGACACCCTCACCCTGCGCAACAAGAACAACGACACCGGCTTGGTACTCCACGCGACGTAGCCTCGAAACCACGCTTCGCGCGTAGCCCGGAACCCCACGTTTCGCGACGAAGCCCGAAACCCCCACATCCGCAACGAAACCCGACCCGCACGTTCGCGGCGTAGCCCCGAAACCCCATTCAGGGCGTAGCCCGGAAGTCCCCGTTCACAACGAAACCCGAAATCCCCATTCACGGCGTGGACCCCGAAACCCGTTCACGGGCATAGCCCGCCAACCCACGTTCACAACGTGCCAGGCGATGACGGCCGATCGCCGGATCGCCGACTGCCGCCGTAGTCGATCCGACGCGAGACCGTACGCAGCGCCCGGGCATCAGAGCGCCGGAGGAGCATTTCGCTGCCTGAGCATTTCGCTGTCACCGCCGAAACCTGCCCCCCACGTTCGCGGCCCGTCTCGCGTCCGAGGGGTCGAGGCGAAGCGACGCAGTCGCCAGCTTCGCCCCCTCGGACGCGAGACACAGGGGGGCCGCGAACCCGCGGCCCCGGCCGCCAATTACAGGGGCCCGCCTGCGGCGATGGCCGACAGGGTGGCGAATTCGTCACCCTTCAGCGATGCGCCGCCGACAAGCGCGCCGTCGATATCGGTCTGACCGACCAATTCGCCGACGTTCTTGGCGTTGACCGAACCGCCGTAGAGCACTCTGACCTCGGCGGCGATTTCCGGCGAGGCCAGTTCGGCCAGTTCCTTACGGATGGCGCCGCAGACTTCCTGCGCGTCGGCGGGCGTGGCGACCTTGCCGGTGCCGATCGCCCAGACCGGTTCGTAGGCGATGACGACCTTCGAGATCTGTTCGGCCGTCAGACCTTTGAGCGAACCGCGCAACTGCTCGAGGTTGTACTCGACGTGGGTGCCCGCCTCGCGCACGTTCAGGCCCTCGCCGATGCACACGATCGGGGTGATCGCGTACTTCAGCGCCTGTTTGGTCTTGGCGAGCACGGTGGCGTCGTCCTCGAGGTGGTATTGCCGCCGCTCCGAGTGGCCGACCACCACGAAACTGCACCCCAGTTTGGCGAGCATGGCGCCGCTGATCTCGCCGGTGTAGGCGCCTTCGTCGTGGGTGGAGACATCCTGCGCACCGTAGGTGAGCAGGAGTTTGTCCCCTTCGACGAGGGTTTGCACGCTGCGCAGGTCGACGAACGGCGGAACGACCGTCACGTCGACCTTGGCGAAATACTTCTCCGGCAGCGCGAAGGCGATCTTCTGGACCAGGGCGATGGCCTCGAGGTGATTGAGGTTCATCTTCCAGTTGCCCGCGATGAGCGGTTTACGTGCCATTATTCGGCCTCTCCCGCTGTGTCTTCGAGAACACTGATGCCGGGCAGTTCCTTACCCTCGAGGTATTCGAGGGAGGCGCCACCGCCGGTGGAGATGTGCGAGAACCCGTCTTCGGGCAGGCCGAGGGTGCGCACGGCCGCGGCCGAGTCACCGCCGCCGACGACCGTGAACGCGCCCTTGCCGGTCGCGACGACGATCGCTTCGGCGACGCCCCGGGTGCCCGCGGCGAACTTCTCGAACTCGAACACGCCCATCGGGCCGTTCCAGAACACCGTCTTCGCCTCGGTCAGCAGCGCGGAGAACCGGCTCACCGACTCGGGGCCGATGTCCAGGCCCATCCAGCCGTCGGGAATCTTGTTGGCGTCGACCACCTTCGATTCCGCGTCGGCGGCGAATCCGTCGGCCACCACGATGTCGCGCGGCAGATGGATGACGTCGGCGTAGCGATCGAGCAGTCCCTTGCAGGTGTCGATCATCTCGTCCTGCTTGAGCGAGTTGCCCACCGAGAAACCTTGCGCGGCAAGGAAGGTGAAGCACATGCCGCCGCCGATCACCAGTGTGTCGACTTTGGGGGCGAGCGCCTCGATGACGGCCAGCTTGTCCGAGACCTTGGACCCGCCGAGCACCACCGCGGACGGTCGCTGCGCTTCGGCGGTGAGCTTGGCCAGCACCTCGATCTCGGCCGCGACCAGCGTGCCCGCGTAGTGCGGGAGCAGCTGCGCGACGTCGAATACCGACGCCTGTTTGCGGTGTACGACGCCGAAACCGTCGGAGACGAACGCGCCGTCCTCGCCGACCAGTTCGACCAGGGCCGCGGCCAGCTTCGCCCGCTCGGCGTCGTCCTTGCTGGTCTCGCGCGGGTCGAACCGCACGTTCTCCAGCAGCAGCACGTCACCGTCGGTGAGGCCCTCCGAGCGCGACAGCGCGTCGTACCCGACGACGTCGCCCGCCAGCTGGACGTTGCGCCCGAGCAGTTCGGCCAGCTTCACCGCGACCGGCGCCAGCGAGAACTTCGGATCCGGTTCGCCCTTCGGGCGGCCCAGATGCGCCGTGACGACCACCTTCGCGCCGGCCTCGACCAGCGTCTTCAATGTCGGCACCGACGCGGTGATGCGCCCGGGATCGGTGATCTGTCCGTTGTCGTCGAGAGGGACGTTCAGATCGGAGCGCACGAGTACGCCCCGACCCTCGACACCCTCCGCCAGGAGATCCTGGAGTGTCTTGACGCCCATATGTCAGAGCGACTTGCCGACGAGACCGATGAGGTCGGCGAGGCGGTTGGAGTAGCCCCACTCGTTGTCGTACCAGGAGACGACCTTGACCTGGTTGTCGATCACCTTGGTCAGCGGCGCGTCGTAGATCGACGAGTGCGGATCGGTGACGATGTCGCTGGACACGATCGGGTCCACGTTGTACTTCAGGATGCCCTTGAGCGGGCCCTCGGCGGCGGCCTTGTAGGCGGCGTTGATCTCGTCGACGGTGGCCGACTTGCGCAGCGTCGCGGTGAGGTCGGTGACCGAACCCGTGGGGACCGGCACGCGCAGGGCGTAGCCGTCGAGCTTGCCCTGCAGCTCCGGGAGCACCAGGCCGATGGCCTTGGCGGCTCCGGTGCCGGTGGGCACGATGTTCAGCGCGGCCGCGCGGGCGCGACGCAGGTCGCTGTGCGGGGCGTCCTGCAGGTTCTGGTCCTGGGTGTAGGCGTGGATCGTGGTCATCAGGCCACGTTCGATGCCGAACTCGTCGTTGAGGACCTTGGCCAGCGGGCCGAGGCAGTTCGTGGTGCACGAGGCGTTCGAGATGATGTTCTGGCTGCCGTCGTACTGGTGATCGTTGACGCCGAGGACCACGGTGAGGTCCTCGCCCTTGGCGGGGGCGGAGATGATGACCTTCTTGGCGCCCGCCGCCAGGTGGCCCTTGGCCTTGGTGGCGTCGGTGAAGATACCGGTCGACTCGACGACCACGTCGACGCCGAGGTCGCCCCACGGCAGCGCCGCCGGGCCCTCCTTGATGGCCAGCGCCTTGATGCGCTGGTCACCGACCACGATGGTGTCCTCGCCGTCCAAGGACACGTCCTGCGGCAGCCGGCCGAGGATCGAGTCGTACTTGAGCAGCGTGGCGAGAGTCGCGTTGTCGGTGAGGTCGTTGACCGCGACGATCTCGATGTCGGTGGTGCCGAGCGCCTTCTGCGCCTCCACCGCCCGGAAGAAGTTACGTCCGATACGACCGAAGCCGTTGATGCCTACCCGGACAGTCACGTTATCGCTCCTCAGCTTTCAAGCGGATTCATTCCGATGCCCCACTCACCCTAATGCCCTGCGCCGATCTCCCCGACATGCACCTGGCATTCATGAGCTCGCACGACGCGACCGCAACACCGACGAAACACGACCGGCCGGGCGCGCCGCGTGTTCTCACGGTGTGCCCGGCCGGTCGTGGCAATCGGTGTGCTGAACGCGGCGCCGCTACGCCTCGTCGAGTAGTTCGGCGGTGACCGCGGATTCGGTATCCGGAATGCCCAACTCCTTGGCACGCCGGTCCGCCATCGACAACAACCGCCTGATCCGGCCCGCGACCGCGTCCTTGGTCATCGGCGGATCGGCCAGCTGACCCAGTTCCTCCAGCGACGCCTGCCGGTGCTGTACGCGCAGTTTGCCCGCGGCGGCCAGATGGTCGGGCACGTCCTCGCCGAGAATTTCCAGCGCACGTTCCACCCTGGCGGCCGCGGCGACCGCGGCACGGGCCGAACGGCGCAGATTCGCGTCGTCGAAATTGGCCAACCGGTTCGCCGTCGCCCTGACCTCGCGCCGCATCCGGCGCTCCTCCCAGGTGAGCCGGGTGTCCTGCGCGCCCATTCTGGTCAACAGCGCGCCGATGGCCTCACCGTCGCGGACCACGACCCGGTCGGTGCCGCGCACCTCGCGGGCCTTGGCCGTGATGCCGAGCCGTCGCGCCGCGCCGACCAGCGCCAACGCCGCCTCCGGACCGGGGCAGCTGACCTCGAGCGCCGAGGAGCGCCCGGGTTCGGTGAGCGAGCCGTGCGCGAGAAACGCACCGCGCCAGGCTGCTTCGGCGTCGGCGATACTGCCGCCGACCACCTGCGCGGGCAATCCGCGCACCGGACGGCCGCGCACGTCGAGCAGGCCGGTCTGGCGCGCCAGCGCCTCGCCCTCCTTCGACACCCGCACCACGTACCGCGAGGTCTTGCGCAGGCCGCCCGCTCCGAGTACGTGTACGTCGGACCCGTACCCGTACAGCTCGAAGATCTCCCGGCGTAGCCGTCGCGCGATGGATCCCATATCCACCTCGGCCTCGACGATCACCCGCCCGCCGACGATATGCAGGCCGCCGGCGAACCTCAGCAACGCGGACAACTCCGCCTTGCGTGAACTCACCTGCGACACCGTGAGCCTGCTCAACTCGTCTTTCACTTCGGCTGTCATCGCCACGAGACGCGCTCCTTTCCACCCAACCCGGACCGCACATCCGCGCCCATGTGCCGTCCCTCGACTCGAAGCCCTGCCATTTGCGGCCGAGGTTGCCGGATCAGGTGATCCAGTGCGGCGGCGAGCTTTCCGGGGTCATGCCGGGCCGTCCCCGCTTCGGCGACATCGCTGAAGGTTACCCGGGCCCGCAACTGTTCGGCAGCCCTGGCCACATGTTCGCGTTCCCGACCCTCCGGAACGCTGTTCGCGTCGACCAGAACTTCGTCTACCACGAATTCCGGTGCGTGCTGGGACAATACGTGCAGGTGTCGCTCGGCGGAGAAGCCCGCGGTCTCGCCGGGCTCCGCCGCGAGATTCAACACGAGGACTTTTCGCGCTCGCGTGTAGACCAGCGCGTCGCGCAGCTCGGGGACGAGCACATGCGGAATCACGCTGGTGAACCACGAACCGGGGCCGAGCACAACCAGATCGGCGTGCTCGATCGCCGAGGTCGCCTCCGTGCTCGCGGGCGGGTCGGACGGGATCAGCCTGACTCGGCGCACCTTGCCCGGCGTCGTCGCCACCGCAACCTGTCCGCGAATGCAGCGGCTCACCCGAGGATCGGCCTCGAGTCCGGAGACGTCGGCCTCGATGTCGAGCGCGATCGGCGACATGGGCAGCACGCGGCCGGTGATGCGCAGCATCTTGGCGACCTCGTCGAGCGCCGCGACCGGATCGCCGAGCACCTCGGTGAGGCCGGCCACGATCAGGTTGCCGACCGAATGTCCCGCCAGCGCGCCGGTCCCGCCGAAGCGATGCTGGACGGTTTTCGTCCACACGCCGTCGGGGTCCTCGGCCAGCGCGGCGAGCGCCATCCTCAGGTCACCCGGCGGTAGCACGCCGAGTTCCGCGCGTAGCCTGCCGGAGGAACCGCCGTCGTCGGCGACCGTGACCACGGCGCAGATCTTGCGCGTCAACCGGCGCACCGCCGTCAACGTCGCGTACAGGCCGTGCCCACCGCCGAGTGCGACGACGGCGGGATTCGATTCCCACCCCGTCATTCGCGCCCCAGATCCCGATGCACGATCCGGACCACATCCGCGGAACCGTCCGATTCCCCGCCGATCGCCTCCCCCAGCGCCTCGGCTATCGCCACGCTGCGGTGTTTGCCTCCGGTGCAGCCCACTGCCACCGTCATGTATCGCTTCCCCTCTTGGCGGTAACCATTCGTCGTCAGATCGACCAGGTGGCGGCAGGTACTCAGATAGTCGGCCGCGCCGGGACGCGACAGCACGTACTCGCTGACCACGGTGTCCTGTCCCGAATGCTCCCGGAGTTCCGGAATCCAATGCGGATTGGGTAGAAAACGCACATCCAACACCATGTCGGCGTCCAACGGAACCCCGTATTTGAAACCGAAGGACTGCACGGTCAACTGGAGAGCGGCAGGCGCGCCGCCGCCGTATGCCTCCTCCATCTTCCTGTGCAGTTGGTGGATCGATAGTTCGGTGGTGTCGATCACCAGATCGGCGGCGGTCTTGACCGGGGACAGCCGGATCCGCTCGGCGGCGATACCCGCCGACAACGTACCGTCGGCGCTCTCGCTCTGCAGCGGATGACGCCGCCTGGCGAAACCGAAGCGCCGGATCAGCACATCGTCGGACGCCTCGAGGAACAGCACCCTCGTGCGCACGCCAAGGGCGCGCAACTGCTCGATCACCACCGTGAGATCGTCGGTGAAGAATCTGCTGCGCACGTCCATGACCAGCGCCAACCGGGTTATCGGTGGCTCGGCCGAGACACCGAGTTCGACCATGCGGCCGAATAATTCGGGTGGCAGATTATCGGTGACATACCAGCCCAGGTCCTCGAGCACCCGCGCGGCTGTACCACGGCCCGCACCGGACAACCCGGTAACGATGACGACCTCGACCTGCTCTTGGAACCGGTTACCCGCGACCTGCCGCGGGCTGCCCGCACTATTGTTCGATTCGACGCGTGTCATGTCCTACCGGATCTGTGTTTTGGGGGCCTCTCGATCATCCCGCACCGGGTTCCGGTATCGGGCGCAGACACACAACGTACGCGATACCGGGGCCGCGGGTGCACCGATGTGCCCGCTAGGTCTCCCGCAATGCCGCGAGGACGGCCTTCGCGGTTGCTACGCCGATGCCCGGTACCTCGGTAATCTGTTCCACCGTCGCCTCCTTCAGCTTGGCCACCGACCCGAAATGGGCGACGAGCGCGGTCCGGCGCGCCGCACCGAGCCCGCGCACCGAGTCCAGCGCCGAAGCGGTCATCCGGCGCGAACGTTTGCTGCGGTGGAAGGTGATGGCGAAACGGTGCGCCTCGTCGCGGACCCGTTGCAGCAGAAACAGCGCCTCGCTGTTGCGCGGCATGATGACCGGATCCGGCTCGCCCGGCACCCACACCTCCTCCAGTCGCTTCGCCAGACCGATGACCGCGACGTCGGTGATGCCGAGTTCGTCGAGCACCTCCGCGGCCGCGGCGACCTGGGGCGCGCCGCCGTCGACGACGTACAGGTTGGGCGGGTAGGCGAATTTGCGGGGACGACCGGTGGTGGGATCGATCCCGGGACGCGCGACGAGGTCGAGGCCCTCGTCCTCGACGCCTCCGGCGACGTTCGGATCGAGGTCACCGGAACCGGCGGCGTCGAGTTCGGTGCGCTCGGCCTCGTCGCGCTCGCGGCGCAGACGCGCGAACCGACGACGGGTCACCTCGGCGATACTGCCCACGTCGTCGGAGCGGCCGTCTCCCGCGGCCTCCTTGATGGTGTAGTGCCGGTATTCGGATTTGCGGGCCAGCCCGTCCTCGAAGACGACGAGCGAGGCCACGACATCGGTGCCCTGTACGTGGCTGATGTCGACGCATTCGATCCGCAGCGGCGCGCTGTCGAGTTCGAGGGCGTCCTGGATGTCCTGGAGCGCGGCCGACCGCGATGTCAGATCGCCCGCGCGTTTGAGTTTGTGCTGTGCCAGCGCTTCCTTCGCGTTGCGTTCCACGGTTTCGGCGAGTGCCTTCTTGTCCCCGCGCTGCGGCACCCGTAGACGCACCGCCGAACCGCGCAGGCTGCCGAGCCATTCCTGGAGCTGGTCGGCGTCGGCGGGCAGATCGGGGACGAGGACCTCGCGCGGCACCACCGCCGCGGGCTGTTCGTCGGGACTCTGGTCGACGTAGGAGGCCTGCTCGCCGTAGAACTGGGTGAGGAACTGTTCGACCAGCGCGGCCATCTCGCCGCCGCCCTCGGGCGCGTCGACGGCGTCGCCGGATTTGTCCACCACCCAGCCGCGCTGACCGCGCACCCGGCCGTCGCGCACGTGGAAGATCTGGACCGCCGCCTCCAATTCGTCGGTGGCGAAGGCGATCACGTCGGCGTCGGTTCCGGTGCCGAGTACCACCGCCTGCTTCTCCAGCGCGCGGCGCAGCGCCTGCACATCGTCGCGCAGCCGCGCGGCGGTCTCGAAATCCAGTTCCTCGGCGGCGTCGTGCATGCGGCGCTCGAGTTCGCGGACCATCCTGTCGGTGCGTCCGGCCAGGAAGTCGCAGAAATCCTCCACGATCCGGCGGTGCTGCTCGGCGCTGACCCGGCCGACGCAGGGCGCCGAGCATTTGTCGATATAGCCGAGCAGGCACGGACGCCCGATCTGGCTGTGCCGCTTGAAGACTCCGTTGGAGCAGGTGCGGGCCGGGAAGACGCGAAGCAGCAGATCGAGGGTCTCCCTGATGGCCCAGGCGTGCGCGTAGGGCCCGAAATAGCGCACACCCTTCTTCCTGGCGCCCCGATAGACGAACAGCCGCGGATACTCCTCGTTCAAGGTCACCGCGAGCACCGGATAGGACTTGTCGTCGCGGTACCTGACGTTGAATCGCGGATCGAATTCCTTGATCCAGTTGTATTCGAGTTGCAGCGCCTCCACCTCGGTGGAGACGACCGTCCATTCCACGGCCGCCGCGGTGGTGACCATCTGCCTGGTTCGCGGATGCAGCGACACCACGTCGGCGAAGTAGGAATTCAGCCTGCCGCGCAGGCTCTTGGCCTTACCGACGTAGATGACCCGACCGTGTGCGTCCCGGAATTTGTAGACACCGGGTTGCACCGGAATCGTGCCCGGCGCGGGACGGTACGTCGCTGGATCTGCCACCGGACAAGCCTATCGACGCGGTCCGACAGCCCCCGCGTCGGCGGCGGACCCACCCGCCCGATCCGGTCGGCGCGTCAGCCCTGTCCGTCGTCGGTGAACCACGCCACGGCCTGCGGACGCCGCAGCAGGTAGATCAGCATCGCCGAAGTACCCCACACGTAGAGCACGGTGAGCACGACGATCACCCCGAGGTCGGTGGCGCCGATTATGTGCAGGCCGAGCAGGATCTGCACCGCGGCGAGCACGAGCACGCTCTTGCGCAGCGACGCGTCGCCGGAGCGGAAGCCGAGTGCGAGCAGCCCGATCAGCAGACTCGGCGCGAAATGCAGTGCCGCGGTGACGGCGGCCTCACTGCCGAGCGTGAGCCCCAGCGCCGCCGGGTAGAGAATCCCGAATCCGGCCAGTCCGAGCGCCGCTTCGCGCGCTTCGCGCACGGGGCCCGGCATCGGTACCGCCGAATGGAATCGAGCGGAATCTGTGAAAGTAACCACGGGCAACTCCCAGTTCGAATACGCCCCCTCGGACGCACGAGACGGAACGCTAATTCACATCCCGCGTCCGGACATGATAGTCCGCTACAGTGTGATCCAGCTCACTTTTTGAGGAGATTGCGTGCGGGATCGACGCCGGACCTGCATGAATCCGCGCACCGATGTCGGGGCCCCCACCGCGCCGACGCGAGTGGACCGTCCGCCGATCAGCGGCCAGGAAGGGCGCATACCGTCAACATCCGGCATCGGCCACGACAAGGATTCCGGCCGAACTCGCGCCTCGCGCACGCCGCCAACGCTCGACCTCGTGCACGACCGACGACACTCGACATCGCATCCGGCGGACAACACTCGACATCGCGCTCGACTTCCCGGGACTGTGCCGCCCGGGTGATTCCGGCGGACGAACGGGTATCCATGTTCGGAACCGCCGAGCCTCCGAGCTCCGGAGACCACGAGCCGTCCCCGCCCACCCCGAGGATCTGTCACATCCGACGGCGGCGCGCAGAAGGATGAGAACTGATGTCGCACAGATCAATTCGCGTCACACCGCGACGTGCGGCCGCGTGCCGCGCCGGGTTCGCGACCGCGCCCCGGAATGCCGCCGAAAGCGACGCCCCCACCGGGAGCGGCGGTTACAGTCGGGGGATGACGCGAGCACGGCACGCCTGGACCGGGATGACGGCGGCCACGCTGCTCACCGTGGGACTGCTGAGTGGTTGTTCCTCCGAGGACGATTCGGCGGCCGAATGCGTCGCGACACCGAACGGCACCCCGGTGTCGGCGGCGCCGTCGGCGGGCGGGGCGAACACCTCGACGAACATCAGCACCAATCCCGAGATCGCCTCCGGGTACCGCTCCGGGATGAGCGCGGTGCGCACCGGCAGTTTCGCGGTCTCCACCGCCAACCCGATCTCGACCAAGGCCGCCTGCGAGGTACTGCGCAGCGGCGGCACCGCCGCGGACGCGCTCGTCGCCGCGCAGACGGTCCTCGGATTGGTCGAACCGCAGGCCTCGGGGATCGGCGGCGGCGCGTTCCTGCTCTACTACGACGCCGCGAGCCGCGATATCGTGGCCTACGACGGCCGCGAGACCGCGCCCGCCGCGGCCACCGAGAACTACCTGCGCTGGGTCAGCGACACGAACCGGACCGAACCCGCGCCGAACACCCGGGCCAGCGGACGCTCGATCGGCGTGCCCGGAGTGCTGCGCATGCTCGAACAGGCGCACGTGGAACACGGCAAACTCACCTGGCGCGAACTCTTCGATCCGGCGGTCGGGCTGGCCGACCGGGGTTTTCCCATCGGCGCCAGGCTCGCGGGCCAGATCGCCGAATCGGCGAAGGATCTCGCCGGTGACGACACCGCGAAAGCGTATTTCCTGAATCCCGACGGCAGCCCGAAAACCGTCGACACCATGCTGACCAATCCCGCGATGTCGAAAACCCTCGGCGCCATCGCCTCCGAGGGCGCGCAGGCCTTCTACACCGGCGCCATCGCCCAGGACATCGTCGCGGCCGTCGGTTCCGGCGCGGGCGGACGCACCCCGGGACAGATCACCGCGGCCGATCTCGCCGGATACCAGGCGAAGAAGCGCACCGCGCTGTGCACCGAATACCGGGGACGCGAGATCTGCGGGATGCCCGCCCCCTCCTCCGGCGGATCGACGGTCGCCGCGACGCTCGGCATCCTGGAGAATTTCGATCTCGCCGCGCTGCGCCCCGACGGTGTCGACGCGAACGGCGGTAGGCCGCGCGCCGAGGCGGTACATCTGATCTCGGAGGCGGAGCGACTGGCCTACGCGGACCGCAACAAATATGTCGCCGACACCGATTTCGTGCCACTGCCGGGCAATTCGGCCCAATCACTGGTGAACAAGGACTACCTGAGGCAGCGGTCGGGGCTGATCGGCCTCGGACGCAGTATGGGCACCGCGCAGCCGGGCGATCTCGGTCCGGTCCCCCTCGGCGTCGGCCCGCAACCGCCCGAGCACGGCACCAGCCATATCTCGGTGGTCGACAAATACGGCAACGCCGCGGCGATGACCACCACCGTCGAATCGGCCTTCGGCTCGTTCCACATGGTCGACGGTTTCGTCCTGAACAATCAGCTCACCGACTTCTCCGCCGATCCGCTCGGCCCCGACGGCATCCCGGTCGCCAACCGGCTACAGCCGAACAAACGGCCGCGCAGTTCGATGAGCCCCACCCTGGTCTTCGATCGCGCGCCCGACGGATCACGCGGTGACCTGACCTATGTCACCGGCTCCCCCGGTGGCTCGGTCATCATCCAGTTCGTGGTGAAAACACTGGTCGGCATGCTGGATTGGGGTCTGGATCCGCAGCAGGCCGTCTCGGCGGTATCGTTCGGCGCGGGCAACGGCCCGGCCACCGGGGTCGGCGGCGAACATCCCGCCATCGACGCCTCCGACAACGGCGATCACGACCCGCTGGTGCGGCGATTGCGGGAATTGGGCCATCAGGTGTCGGTCGCCCCACAATCCAGCGGTCTCAGCGCCCTGCACCGGAACGGCACCGGCTGGATCGGCGGCGCGGACCCCCGCCGCGAGGGTGCGGTGCTCGGCGACAGTCCGCGCTGACCCCGATCGGCGCACCGACCCATCGCCACCTACCTCGCGCGCGACATCGGGTAGAGGGTGGTGGCGGGGCCGAGAACCAGATCGGCCCCGCGCCGGAAGCCGAACCGTTCGTAGAACGCCACATTCTCGAATCTCGTGGAGACGAGGTAGGCCTCCGGTACGTCCCCGGTCAATCGCCGCGCGAGCAGGGCCGACGCGTGGCCACGGCCCTGGAGATCCGGGCGTGTGCCGATCGCCGCCAGATACAGGTGCGGCGTGCGCGGTCGGGTGGCATCGATGCGACGAACAGCGGGCAAAGCACGGGGCAGGCCACGGCCGAGTGCCCGCAGCAGGGTGAACGGCTTGGCGATCGGCGACTCGACGTGTTCCGGCTCCCACAGCGCGACACACGCCGGGTCGCCCGACTCGTCGTGGACGGTCTCGACCAAGCCCTCGCGCAGACGCGAGGCGATGCGCGATTCCCAGAAGTACGGCAACGCCTTTCGACGGCGCAGCGGATCGGGCCAGAACAATGTCATGAGTGGGTCGTCGGCGAAAGCGTCGGCGAGGATCTGCGCGCCCGGCATCATGGCCGCGAGAATACGTGCCCGGAGCCGGTCAGCGGTCGGGATGTTCTTCGGTGACGCCGTATTCGCGACCGAGTTCGCGCAGCCGGTCCATCGCCCGCGCCGCGCGCTCGCCGTCATTGGACCGGATCGCCAGCATCGGAACGTAGTCGTCGTTCACGAGTTCGAGGCGAGCCCAGGACTTCCGGTCGGGGAAGCTGACGCCGCGAATATGCTCCCACCCGAATTCGGTGTCGCCCAGCACGTTGCGCACCGAAACGCCGCGCTCGCCCGCCCGCACCCGAGGCCGGGTCAGCATCAGCACCCCCGCGGCCAGGAGTACGCCGATCGACACCATCGCGATCTGGTCGATGACCCGGAAGGTCACACCGGTCGAGCCCGAACGCAGCCAGATCCCGCCGATACCGAACACGACGATCAGCAGCACGGCCACGATCCGGGCGGTCAGCACCGCCCGGCGCGGGCGCACCTCCAGATCCCACACCCGCTCGGTCTTATCCGCCGGGGAATCGCTCTTCGACAGGTCGATGGCAGGCATCCCTCTACGCCGACTGTCTCAGGGCGCGCAGCGTGAGCGCGGCATCGAGCGCCGCGGCGCAGGCCTGCTCGCCCTTGTCCTCGGCCGAACCCGGCAGTCCGGCGCGGTCGAGCGCCTGCTCCTCGGTATTCGTGGTCAGCACGCCGTTGGCGACCGGGGTCGACTCGTCCAGCGAAACCCTCGTCAGACCTGCCGTCACCGCGTCACAGACATATTCGAAATGCGGTGTGCCACCACGGATCACCACGCCGAGCGCGACGACGGCGTCATGGGTGCGCGCCAACTCCTGGGCGACGACGGGAAGTTCCATCGCACCGGCGCAGCGCACCACGGTCACCTGCTCGACGCCCGCTTCCTTGGCCACCCGTTCGGCATTCGCCACCAGGGTGTCGCAGATGGTCGTGTGCCAGCGCGAGGCCACGATGCCGAGTTTGAGATCCTTGGCATCCGACAGCTCGAAGCTGGGTACGCCGGTGCCGCTCATCGTTGTCCGCCTTTTCGGTGCGTGGTTGGCATTGCTGTCGGCTTCCCTACTGCGCGGTCTCGCCCAGGTCGAGTTCGTCGAGCCCGATCAGGTCGTGGCCCATCCGATCGCGCTTGGTCCGCAGGTAGCGCAGATTCTCGGCGTTGGCGCGCAGCGGCATCGGCACCCGCTCGGTGATCCGCAGACCGTAGCCGTCGAGGCCGACCCGTTTGGCCGGATTGTTGGTGAGCAGCCGCATCGACCGGATACCGAGGTCGACCAGGATCTGAGCGCCGGTGCCGTAGTCACGCGCGTCGGCGGGCAGGCCCAGTTCGAGATTCGCGTCGACGGTGTCGTGACCGGAATCCTGGAGCTGGTAGGCCTGCAATTTGTGCATGAGGCCGATGCCGCGCCCCTCGTGCCCGCGCATGTACAGCACCACGCCGCGCCCCTCGGCCGCCACCAACTCCAGCGCGCCGTCCAACTGCGGTCCGCAGTCGCAGCGCAGCGAGCCGAAGACATCGCCGGTCAGGCATTCCGAATGCACGCGGACCAGGACGTCCTCGCCGTCGGTGATATCGCCGCGCACCAGCGCGACGTGCTCGACCTCGTCGTAGATGCTCTGGTAACCGACGGCCATGAATTCACCGTGCGCGGTCGGGATGCGCGCCTCGGCGACCCGGATGACCTGCTTCTCGTGCTTACGCCGCCACGCGATCATGCTGGCGATGGAGATCAGCGCGAGATCGTGCTCGTCGGCGAAGATCCGCAGTTCTTCGGTGCGGGCCATGTGGCCCTCGTCCTTCTGGCTGACGATCTCGCAGATCACACCGGCCGGGCGCAGACCCGCCATCCGGGACAGGTCGACCGCGGCTTCGGTGTGACCGGGCCTGCGCAGCACGCCGCCGTCCTTGGCGCGCAGCGGCACCACGTGACCGGGGCGGGTCAGGTCGTCGGCCTTGGCGTTCGGGTCGGCGAGCAGACGCATGGTGGTGGCACGGTCGGCGCCGGAGATACCCGTGGTGATGCCCTCCCTGGCATCGACCGAGACGGTGTAGGCGGTGCCGTGCTTGTCCTGGTTCTGCGCGTACATCGGCGGCAGTCCGAGACGGTCGCAGTCGTCGCCCATCAGGGGCACGCAGATGTAACCGGAGGTGTAGCGAATCATGAAGGCCACGAGTTCGGGGGTGGCCTTCTCCGCCGCGAAGATGAGGTCGCCCTCGTTCTCGCGGTCCTCGTCGTCGACGACAACGACGGCTTTACCGGCGGCGATATCGGCGACTGCGCGCTCGATGGTGTCGAACCTGGTCACGTCTGTTGCGCTCCATCTCGAAATAGGTGCCTCACTACAGTAAGGCCTTGACCGTGCGCGCGGGTCGGCGCGTCCGCCGGGGGTGGCATCGCCCACAGCGGAATCAGCCACGCTGCTGTAAGCGCTCCACGTACTTGGCGATGACGTCCACTTCGAGGTTGACCGTGGTGCCGACGCTCGCGGCGCCGAGATTGGTCATCGCCAGGGTGGTCGGGATGAGCGAGACCTCGAACCAGTCCAGTGTGCCGTCGGCCGCCGGATCGTCCGCGATGCCGAGGCCGGAGACCGTCAGCGAGATGCCGTCGACGGTGATCGAACCCTTCTCGACGACATAGCGGGCGACGGCGTCGGGCAACGAGATCCGCACCACTTCCCAGTTCTCCGAGGCCGTGCGGGCGAGCACCGTGCCCGTGCCGTCGACGTGTCCCTGCACCAGGTGCCCGCCGAGACGGCTGTTCAGCGCCGCCGCGCGCTCCAGGTTGACTCCCGATCCGGTGTCGAGACCGCCGATGCTGGATCGATCCAGTGTCTCCTGCATCACGTCGACGGTGAACGAGTCGCCGTCGACGACATCGACGACGGTCAGGCAGACGCCGTTGACCGCGATCGAATCACCGTGCCCGGCATCGGAGGTCACCAGTTTGCCCTTGATCGTGAGGCGGGCGGCGTCGGCCAACCGTTCGACCGCGACGATCTCGCCCAATTCCTCGACGATGCCTGTGAACATCGGGACACTCCTGTCGCGTGGTGTACGTACGAACTGCGAAACAGCCGGAACCCGTGCCGCTATTCCCGGGGCGCGCGGCGATCGTGGTCCCTGACCAGCCTAACGACGCCGAGTCGTAGGCGGCGGGCGCGGGTCGCCTGCGACCGCCCGACCACCGGGGGGATAAAACCGACCGAATGCGTGCCGAATTCCCCGGTAACGACCGGACAACTCTCCCGGAACAGGGCGAAGTGTCGCCGTTCATCCGACGGCGATAATCATTGAGACACATTTTGGAAACCGAGCGGATGAATTTCACACACCCGCGCTAGCATCGATTACCGGGTGGTACCCATCCCGAACACGCTTACACTTTCAACTTGCGCGCCGACCGCGACGGACGCAATATTGTTATGTAGCCCATTCCTACCGTTCAACTTCTGATCCGAGCAGTTCAGCGTGGAGCTCTTCGCCCCGTGGTGCCGCCACTACCGGGGAGTACGACACCGACGAACACCAACACTCGAGGGAAGTATGAAACCCGTGGGTCCGAACGAGTTCTGCACAGCCGGGGGTGTCGCGTGACCATTTCTCTCGATCCGACGCTGGAAGTGCGTTGCGTGCAGTATCGACGCGAATTCCATATGCCCGCGTCGATCGATCCGACGTCGCGGCGAATCCTGCTTCATATAGGAACCCATTACGGCGCGATAACAATGCCGAGCGACCTCGGCGAACAGGTGCGCGCGCACTTGAGCCGGGCGGGCATTCTCGCGCCCGTCGTCGACCATCCCCGGGCCAAGCGCTGGACCTTCATCACCGGCCCGGCCGCGCCGGAGGGACTCGGGGCGGCGGTCTCCGCCGAACTGTTCCGGCTGTACGCGACCGTGGCCTGCACCGGGTGCCAGGTCGTGCTGCCCTCGCCGGAGGACGAGCGCACCGGCTACCGCACCTGGATCGAGCCGCCGCCCGACAGCGCGGCCGCCCTGCCACCGCTCGAGGCGGTGATCGAGGCGACTCGCGCCCTCGGCACGCGCAAAACCCCGGCGCGCTAACGGAATTCGAGCGGCGCTCGAACGCGGTGCGCGGCGAAGCTCAGGCGCGGTGCGCCACCGAACTCAGGCGCGGTGCGCCACGGCCTTGCGTCGCAGCGCCTCGACCGTGGCCGCGGGATCGGCCGTGTTGTAGACCGCGGATCCGGCGACGAAACAGTCGATTCCCGCCTCCGCGGCCTGCTCGATGGTGTCGGCGTTGATACCGCCGTCGATCTCCACGATCAACCGCAGCTCACCCGCGTCGACCAGGTTGCGCACGATCCGCGCCTTGTCCAGCACGTGCGTGATGAACGACTGCCCGCCGAATCCCGGCTCCACACTCATCACCAGCAAGGTGTCGAACTCCCGCAGGATCTCCAGGTACGGCTCGATGGGTGTGTTCGGTTTCACCGAGAGCCCCGCCTTCGCGCCCGCCGCCCGGATATCGCGGGCCACCGCGATCGGATCGTCGGTGGCCTCGGCGTGGAACGTGACGTTGTGCGCGCCCGCCTCGGCGTACGGCGGCGCCCACCGGCCCGGATCCTCGATCATCAGGTGGCAGTCCAGCGGGATGTCGGTGGCCTTCAGCAGGCTGTGCACCACGGGCAGACCGAGGGTCAGGTTGGGCACGAAATGCGCGTCCATGACGTCGACGTGCAGCCAGTCCGCGCCCGACACGGCGCGGGCCTCGTCCGCGAGATGCGCGAAGTCGGCGGAGAGTATGGACGGGGCGATCATCGGCTCGGCCGGGCGAGAGAAGGTCACATCGCGGGAGTGTACCGAGGCCGGTAGAACCCCGGATCCGCAGGCGCGGACCCGGACGCGCACCCGGACATCGGTGGGCGCGCGCAGCACAAACGGTGATTGCCCGCGCCGCGAGTGGGTAGCCTTCTCAGGGTGATCAACATTTCGGCGGAACAGGGGATCTACAGCACCCCGGTGGAGATTCGGGTGGCCGCATCGGTCACACAGCTGCCCATCGTGCGCGGGCTCGCCGAAACCCTCGTCCTACTCAGCGATTTCACGCTGGACGAGGTAGCCGACATCAGACTCGCGGTAGACGAGGTGTGTTCGACCTTGATCGCGGTCGCGTTGCCGGAGACGAGCCTGCTGTGCCGGTTCACCATCGGTGAGACCGAGCTGCTCGTGCACGTCAGCGGAATTGCGGCAAACGAGGGGCTACCCGACCAGCGCAGCTTCGGGTGGCACGTCCTGCGCACCCTGACCGATTCGGTCGAAGCTACCCAGAACCCCTACGACTCGACGGCTTCCGGATATCCGACGACGGTCGAGTTCCGTCGGGTCCGGGGGAAGGCGTAGTGGCGGAGCAGGACACCGAGCAGGAGCACGACATCGAGCTCGAGCACGACGCCGATTCGGTGACCACCGACAAGCGCGTCGAGAACAACGATGGCGAGGATGCCGAGAACTCGGGGCACTCCGAAGGCGCCGAGGATGCCGACAGCGCGGAGGATCCCGACGAGGCCGAAGATGCCGAGACCGTCCAGGAGGTCGGGTCGGTCTCGGGGGGATACGACGACCTCGCCTCCATCTTCGAACGCCTCGCCGCGGCCGTACCCGGCACCGCGAAGCACGCCGCGATCCGCGGAGAGCTGATCAGCCGCTGCATCCCGCTCGCGGATCACATCGCGCGCAAGTTCAGCGGGCGCGGCGAACCGTTCGACGATCTCACCCAGGTGGCGCGCGTCGGTCTGGTGCACGCGGTCGACCGCTTCGATGTCAGCCGCGGCTCCAATTTCCTGTCGTTCGCGGTGCCGACCATCATGGGCGAGGTCAGGCGGTATTTCCGCGACAACACCTGGGCCATGCGGGTTCCGCGGCGGGTCAAGGAGACGCACCTGCGGATCGGCGCGGCGATCGACTCGCTGTCGCAGACGCTCGGGCGCTCGCCGACGGCCAAGGAGATCGCGGCCGAACTCGACGTCGACCCGGACGAGGTGACCCAGGCCGTCATCGCGGGTAACGCCTATCAGCCCAGTTCGATCGACGCGGCCTCACTCGGGCGCGATACCGATGCCTCCCTGCTCGACACCCTGGGCGAAGAGGAATCGCAGTTCGACCGCGTCGAGGAATACGTGGCGATCCGGCCGCTGCTGGCCGGACTGCCCGAACGCGAGCGTCGCATCCTGACCATGCGGTTCTTCGAATCCATGACCCAGACCCAGATCGCCCAGCAGATGGGCATCTCGCAGATGCACGTCTCGCGAATCCTCGCGAAAACCCTCGCCCGCCTGCGGGAACTGTCCCAGCGCGAGTGAACGCGCAACGCCCGAGGTGCTATCGGGTGCTGTCGCGTCGCCTACGCGATTTCGCCGGGGCGGCCAGCCACCAGGCGGCGTCGAGCATCTCCCGGAGTTGCTCGGGCGCGATCCGGTCGAGATCGATCAGGATGTAGGGATGCCCGTCGTAGTGCGGGGTCGTGTAGAACGCCGGGTCGCCCGAGGCGAGCAGCGCCGCCTTCTCCTCGAGCTCACACCGCAGCGCCAGTCCGCCCTCCGCCTCCGCGCGTAATCGGGCGAATCCCTTCGCACCCACCTTCAGCGCCGGAATACGCCACCACGTCGACTCGGTGACCTCCGGAAGGTCGGTCGCCATCGAGACGACCTGCTGCCAACTCAGAGCCATGAACCCAGCCTCCCGTGTCGACGGCAGCCCGGCTTGGACGAATGGAACGCGGCGGTTCGGTCAGTTCGCCGGCCCGGAGGGTTTGCGCAGGGCCGCGACGAACATCGCGTCGGTGCCGTGCCGGTGCGGCCAGAGCTGGACGCCCGGACCTTCCCCGATATCGGTGACGCCGGGGAGGAGTTCCCTCGTGTCGAGTTGCACCGCGTCGGTGCGGCGGGCGAAATCGGCGACGATCGAGACCGTCTCGGGCAGATGCGGTGAACAGGTGGAATAGACGACCACCCCGCCGGGGCGCAGCAGTTCCCACGCCGCGGCCAGGAGTTCACGCTGGAGGACGACCAGATCGCGGACATCGGCCGGGGTCCGACGCCAGCGCGCTTCGGGGCGACGACGCAGCGCGCCCAGGCCGGTGCACGGTGCGTCGACCAGAATGCGGTCGTAGCCGGGGGTCAGTCCGCTGTCGCGGCCGTCGACCACGTGGACGTCGACCGGCAGATCCTTGGTCGTCTTGCGGACCAGTTCGGCCCGATGTTCGGCCGGTTCCACGGCGTCGACGCGGAACCCGTCGATATCGGCCAGCGCGCCCAGCAGCGCGGCCTTGCCGCCGGGTCCCGCACACAGGTCGAGCCAGCGACCGCTGTCCCGGCCTTCGAGCGGGGCGCGGGTCAGCGCGAGCGCGACCAGCTGGCTACCTTCGTCCTGCACCGCCGCGAGACCCTCGCGCACCGGATCCAATTTGCCCGGGTCGCCGCCGTCGAGATACACCGCGTACGGCGACCACCGGCCCTCCTCCCCACCGGTGACCAGGGCCAGTTCCTCGGCGCTGATCTCACCGGGGCGGGCGACCAGGTGTACCGAGGGACGTGCGTCGTCGGCCGCGAGCAGATCGCGCAATTCCCCGGCGCGCGCGCCGAGCGCGTCGGCGAAAGCCTGCGCGATCCACAGCGGATGCGCGAATTCGAAGGCCATGTGCCCGACCGGATCGGCCGGCGCGAGCGCCCGCACCCACTCCTCGGCGGTCTTCTCCCCCGCCCTGCGCAGCACGGCGTTCACGAATCCCGCCTTGCCCGTGCCGAATTCGGCGCGAGCCAGATCCACCGACGTGTCCACCGCCGCGTGCGCGCCGATCCGGGTGCGCAGCAGCTGGTAGACGCCGAGTCGCAGCACATCCAGCAGCGGTCCGTCGATCTCCTCGACCGGGCGGCCCGCGCCCGCGGCGATCACCGCGTCGAGCAGACCGCGTGAACGGCTCGCCCCGTACGCGAGTTCGGTCGCCAACGCCGCGTCGCGTCCGGAGATCTTGCGTTCCCGCAGCAGCGCGGGGAGTACGAGGTTCGCGTAGGCGTCGCGTTCCCGCACCGCGCGCAGTACATCGCGGGCGACGAGTCGAACGGGGTCACCCACCGGGCCGCGCTGCTTCTGAACATGCTGCCGCCCCGCGTCTTTCGACGCTCCCGCGCGGACCTGCGGCTTCTTGCCGCCGCCTTCCGAAGCCGGTTTGCCGCCGCGTCCACCTTTCGACGCACCGGGTCGCCCTACGTTCGCGGAGCCCCGCGAATCCCGCTTGCCGCCCGCCGCGGCGGCATCGCCGCCCCGGGCAGGGTTCGCACCACCCGATGCCCGTTCCCGTCCGCCGCGCGCGCCGTCGTCGTCGCTACGCCCGCCACCGGAGGAACGACCACCGGCCTCCTGCTGCCGGACAGCATTCGGACGCCCGGGTGCGGGGCGTCGGCCCTCATCACGCGACGCACCGCCCCGAGACGCCTCGGGATCACGCCGCCGGTCGCGGAACCCACCCGAACGGCCGGATTCCTCGCGCGGACCGCTTCGACGAGCGTCCGAGGAGTTCACCCTGCCCTCGCGATCCGACGCTCCCCCGCTCTCGCCCCGCGACTGTTCGTCCCCCGAATCACGCTGTGCGTTCATATTCCACCGCTCCGGTCGGGTTCGTGGCGCGTCGCCGCGCGGGTAGTCGTCTCGTCGTGGTGCGGCTGCGCCGAGGCGCGAACGCGGGGCGGAATTCTTCCCCCGACGTTCCGAATCATGCTGTGCGATCTCGCTTTTCGTGGATTGCGTGCGAGCGAGCCAACCGCCGTCGACGGCGCCTTTTCCCGGCGTGCGGGCGGCGGTCCGTTCTTGCCCGGCGCGGGGACCTCGCCCGGGTTCCCCGTCCGGTCGGCGTGGCGCTTCGGGAGCGCGGCGGGGGCGCCGGTCGGGTCGATCGGAGCCGTGAGGTCGCTCCTCGGCCTTCACTCGACCACCGCGCCGGGCGCAAGCCGGGCACCGCGTGCCCAGTCCAGCGCGGCCATCATGCGCTTGCCCTGCGGTTGCACCTGGTCGAGCCGGACCGCCGTGGTGGCCGTGCCGACGAAGACCCCCGATTTGCGCACGTCGATGGCGCGTTCCGGCAGGGCCTCCTCGACCATTTCCACCGGACCGACCTTCAGGCGCAGACCGTCGATCTCGGTCCACGCGCCCGGCGCGGGCGTCACGGCCCGGATGCGCCTGCTGATGGCGAGCGCGGGCTGATCCCAGCGGATGTGACCGTCCTCGGCGACGACCTTCGGCGCGTAGGAAACACCGTCGGCGGATTGCGGAATCGCTTGCAGCGTATTGTCTTCCACGCCGTCGATGGTGGTCTCCAGCAGGCGCGCGCCGGTTTCGGCGAGCCGGGCGAGCAGGGTGCCCGCGGTGTCGGTGACCGCGATCTTCTCCGTCACGACACCGAAGACCGGGCCGGTGTCGAGTCCCGCCTCGATCTGGAAGGTGGAGGCGCCGGTGATCTCGTCACCCGCGTCGATGGCGGCCTGTACCGGGGCCGCGCCGCGCCAGGCGGGCAGCAGCGAGAAGTGCAGATTGATCCAGCCGAAGCGCGGGATGTCGAGCACCTGTTGCGGCAGCAACGCACCGTAGGCGACCACCGGACAGCAGTCCGGCGCCAGCGCGAGGAGTTGTTCGACGAACTCGGGCTCGGAGGGACGACGCGGGGTCAGCACCGGGATCCCGTGTTCGTCGGCGAGTTGTCCGACGGGCGACCTGGTGACCTTCCTGCCGCGGCCCGCGACCGCGTCGGGCCTGGTCACCACGGCGATCACCTCGTGGCGTTTCGATTCGACGAAGCGCCGCAGCGACGGCACCGCGGGCTCGGGCGTCCCCGCGAAGACGATGCGCATCAGCGACCCCGCCCGAACGGTCCGGCGTTGCCCGCGCCGAGCGCGCGTGAACTGCGCACGGTGACGCCCGCGTTGAACCAGTCGGATTCCCGAATGGTGCGCATCGCCTCCTTGCGGTCGGCGGGATCGAGGCGGTCGATGAACAGCACGCCGTCGAGATGGTCGGTCTCGTGCTGGACGCAGCGGGCGAGCAGTCCCTCGGCGGTGAACTCGACCGGCGCCCCCGTCAGATCGAATCCGCGAGCGTGGACCCGCAGCGCGCGCCGGGTGTCGTAGCGCAGGCCGGGAATGGACAGACACCCCTCCGCGCCGACCTGTTCCTCGTCGCCGACCACCGTGTAGCCGGGGTTGACCAGGTGCCCCGACGCGTCCTTGGTGTCGTAGACGAACACCCGCAGTCCCACCCCGATCTGCGGCGCCGCCATCCCGACACCGCCGTCGTCGTGCATGGTGTCGGTCAGGTCGGTGACCAGCTGACGCAGCTCACGATCGAATTCGGTGACCTCCGCCGCACGGGCGCGCAGGATCGGATCGCCGAACAGGCGAACGGGCTGAATGGTCACAAGTAGCTCCCGGAAGCGTTTCGTCAGGGTCGTCGTCAGGTGATGGCGGCACAGCGGTCGCTCTATTCTAGAGAGCCGCGCGAACGGCCCTTCGCCCCCGACCGCGCCACTTCCGGATGACCCGGAGATTCGGTGTGGTCGAAACGATCCGAAACGCGGTCGCCGCGCCCGGGAGTGGCGCTCGGCGTGCCGTGGGAAAGTTCGGCCGAGGTCCCCACGAAGAGATCGAAAAGCTGGTAGAAAACTCGTGTGGCCGGGCGGGGTGTTGTCACCTCCGTCCGGCTACCCCGAAAAGACCTGGTCGGCGGCGCGGGGCGGGGTGCGGCTACTGTCCGGGGACGCGCTGTCCGGGAGCCCGCGTCGGGTGATCCGCTCGAGGCGATCAGGCGCGATCGGTCTCGTCCAGTTCCAGACCGCTGAAGTAGTGGCGCAGGTAGAAGCCCATCAGCACACCTCCGGTCACCACCGTGACCTTCTCGGCGGTCGTGCGGGGAAGGCGCCGCAGCAGTGCTCCGGAGATCGCCAGATTCATGGCGCCCCACACCATGTTCTGTCCCGGTGTCGACAGTCCGACTCCCGGCGGGCTGGAGAAGGGAGTGGGGAATCGTTGTCCGGTGAGACCTTTGGCCGAGTGCAGCGCGGCGTTGACGAGCAGCGCACCGCCTGCGAACTGGGTGAACCGCCAGGTTCTCGAGCGGGATTTCATAGCGTGTATCTCCTGGATCTCGCGGGAATTTCGAGGGTATCGGACATACCGGACGGCGCTGTACGTCGGGGACGGCCCCATCCCCGCGCGAGCCCGAACATCATGGGGGACTTGAATCCTGAGAATTCGCTGATCGCGGGAACTCCCCGGAACCCATCGCTCGTTGAGCCGGGATGTTCGCGTGGTGGGGTGGTCTGGTCTCGCGCATCCGTTTCGTGGTCGTCGGACTGGTGGCCGCGGCGATGCTCGGCCTGGCCGGATACGGGATCGGACTCGACGACCACCTGACATCGGGCGGAATGTTCGACCCCTCCTCGGAGTCGTCGGAAGCCGGGCGGCTGGCCGATACCGCGTTCGGACGCAATCACGACGCCGACGTACTCGTTCTCTACACCGCACCCGACGGCCGGACCGTCGACGATCCGGAGTTCTCGCGCACGGTCGTCGAGAGTCTCGACGACCTGCCGCGGCGCTATCCCGAGCAGATCGCCGGGATCAACGCCGCCTACTGGCGCACCGAGACGGGCCGGATCAGCGGAGCCTCGGCCGCCACCGCGGACCGCAGGCACGCCTTCGCCGCGATCGCGCTCCGCGGTGACGACGACACCGCGATGGTGCGCAACTACCGCGCGGTCCAGGATGCCTTCGACATCCCCGGTGTGGATGTGCGGGTCGGCGGCTTACAACCGGTGGCGGGCGCGCTCAACGACACCATCGCCGCCGATCTGCGTCGCATGGAGGTCCTGGCGTTCCCCGCGGTCGGCGTCCTGCTGTTCTTCATCTTCGGCGGCATCGTGGCCGCGGCCTTGCCGTTGATCGTCGGCGGGCTCACGGTTTTCGGCGCGTTCGGCATCGTGCGATTCCTCACCGAGTTCACCGAGGTCAACTCCTTCGTGTCCCCGGTGGTGTCGATGATCGGGCTGGGCCTGGCGATCGATTACGGACTGTTCATCGTCAGCCGCTTCCGCGAGGAATCGGCCGAGGGCTACGACACCCCCACCGCGGTCCGGCGCACGGTGATGACGGCGGGCCGGACGGTGGTGTTCTCCGCGACGATGATCATCGCCAGCCTCGGCGGCATGCTGCTCTTCCCGCAGGGATTCCTGAAATCCATCGCCTACGGTGCGATCGCGACGGTGTCGCTGGCGGCGCTGACCGCGATCACGATTCTGCCCGCGATACTCGCGGTGCTCGGCCCGCGCGTGGACATGTGGGGTATCGCACGCTTCCGCGGGACCGAGGCGGCGAAGGAGATCGAGAACGGCTTCTGGGGGCGCAGCACCCGCTGGGTGATGCGCCATCCGGTCAAGATCGCCGTCCCGCTGGTACTGGTGCTCGTGCTGCTGATCCTGCCCATCGGCAATCTGGTCTTCGGCGGATTCAGCGAGAAATACCTGCCGCCGGACAATTCGACACGGCTGGCCCAACAGGAGTTCGACAGCCTCTTCCCGCTGCGGAAATCCGACCCGATCGAGTTGGTCTTCGTCTCCGACGACACCTCGGCCATCGGGACACTGTGGAAACAGGCGAGCGCCGCGCCCGGTCTCGCCGAACCGTTCAGCGTGCCGTCCCGCTCCACCACGGAGCCCGAGATCTTCCGTGCGACAGCCGTGCTCACCGATTCCTACGAAGCCGGGCCGACCATCGAATATCTGCGTGGCCTCGACCGTCCGGATTCCACCCGCATGCTCGTCGGCGGTGTTCCCGCCATGCAGAAGGACAGCATCGACGCGCTGCTCACCCGGATGCCGTGGATGATCGCCGCGGTCGTGCTGGTCACGACACTGCTGATGTTCCTGACGTTCGGGTCGCTGGTCCTGCCGATCAAGGCCGCCCTGATGAGCGCGCTCGGCCTGGGTTCCACGCTGGGCATCCTGACCTGGATCTTCATCGACGGCCACGGCGCCGGACTGCTGAATTTCACGCCGCAGCCGATCCAGTCGACCATGCTCGTGGTGATCATGGCCGTCATCTACGGGCTGTCGACCGACTACGAGGTATTCCTGTTGTCCCGCATGGTCGAAGCGCGCGCGAAGGGCGCGTCGACCACCGAGGCGGTGCGTATCGGCACCGCGCACACCGGGCGCATCATCACCGCGGCGGCGCTGATCCTGCTCGTGGTCGTCGGCGCGTTCGCCTTCTCCGATCTGGTGATGATGCAGTACATCGCCTACGGCATGATCGCGGCACTGTTCATCGACGCGACCGTGCTGCGCATGCTCCTGGTCCCGGCCACCATGAAAATGCTCGGCGACGACTGCTGGTGGGCCCCGGAGTGGATGAAACGCGTGCAACGCCGAATCGGGCTCGGGGAACCGGTCCTCGACGACGAACACCCTCGTAACGCGCACACGGTCGATCTGGTCGAGACCACACCCGTCACCGACCCGATCACCCTGCGGTTACCGGTGGTACGCGATCCGAGCGCGGCGCAGCGGCCATCGAGGACCGATATCGCGGCGGCGACCCACCGCTGACGCCGTCGAGCCCGGCGCGGGCTCAGCCCCGCAAGCGACGCGCGGCCGCCGCGCCGGAGCGGAAACAGGCTTCCAGCTGCGCGCCGAGCAGGTAGTCACCCGCCAGTTCCAGGCCGGGGACGGCGGCGACCTGGGTCGCGACCTGGGCGAGGAATTCACCGTGGTCGGGGACGTAGGCGCAGTGCGCGGCCTCCCAGCTGCGTGTTCGCATCCGAACACGCTGCGGCGGCGTGGTTTTCAGGTGATCGGTGACCTGTTTCTCGGCGGCGTCGACCCAGGCGCCGAGGACTCCCGAACTCGGGACCGGGCGCGCCTGCGCACCGCTGAACGTGTAGCGGACGATGTGGCGGTCATCGATTCCGTAGACCCCGGCCGCGCTGCACGGGCCGGTGTCGAAGGCGATCGAGCGCACGGCGCTGGTGAACATCTCGCCGTCGTATTCGACGACGGCCACGGTGGAGGGATGGTAGGCGACCTCGCCGAGGAGTTTGCCCAACGCGGGCAGACCGTCGGCGACGATCGCGGCCGTCGCGAACGCGGGGGTCGCCAGCACCACGCCGTCGTAGTCCTGGCGGGTGGCAGCGCCCGCACCGCTCGACAGGGTCAGTCCGCGCACGTGACCGTCGTCGAGCACGATGCCATCGACCCTGGTGTCGAGTCGCACAGTGATCCGGCTCGCGAAATCGTCGACGATCGGCTGGAAACCGCGCACCAATTGGTCGTAGCGGTCCATCACCATGCCGAGGTGCACACCGAAGGTGCCCGGATGGACTTCGTCCGGTTCGGCGGCGTTGAGCCGTAAACTCATGGGCCGCAGGGCATGACGGCCGAGTCCCGGGGTGAAGTAGGTGTCGAGCGTGGCGTTGTCGAGCGCCGCGCCGACGCGGGTGAAATACGGCGAGCCGAGGTAGCGGTTGCGGGCGGACAGCCGGACCCGCGCGCCGTAGCGCAGCATCGTCACCACATCGGCGGGGGTGCCGATGCGCAGCAGGTGACGGACGAGTCCGATCACGCCGGGATTGTCGAGTGTGGTCAGTTCGCCGTCGATGACCTGCGAACTGTTGATGCCGAACGGTTCGTATTCGGCGCCGCCCATGGCCGCGACGAAGGCCCTGACCTGGGTGTAGCGGCGGCCGATATTCTTGCCACCCACCATGATCGGGCGCTCGCCCAGCATGTCGAAGCCCATGCGGCCGCCGAGTGCGCCGTCGGCTTCGATGAGATCGACCCGGTGGCCCGCCTCGTAGAGCCGATGGGCCGCGGCGAGTCCGGACATACCACCGCCGACCACGGCGAATCTGCGAGATATCTGCGTACGCCTCATGGGATTCCTGTTCCTATCGGTGGGTGATCGACGGGTACGACGACAACTCGACGGTGCCGTGGGCGATCTGCTTGCCGTACTGGCGCAGTCCGATCGACACCAGCGGGAAACCGGGCGCCGATCCGGGCGCGATGTCGGTGACGCAGTCGATATCGGCGTCGAGTTCGATGAATTCGGTGAATTCGGCTCGTAATTCGGTGACGGCGGCGATCGGCGCGTCGAGTTGGTTCGTCTCGGTCGCGGCCAGTAGCGCCGCCTGCCGGAAGGCCTCGATCAGCAGCGGGCCCGGCACATGGTCGTAGGGGTGGTCGAAGAAACTGGGGTGACGCTGGTCGACGACGAGCAGCAGGCGCTCCCCCGCGCGGCCGAGGACGATATTGCGCGGATCCCTGCGGCCCAGCAACTTCGGGTCGAGTGGGTCGACCCGGGTGACCGTGCCCGGGTCGCGGCTGTCCTGTTGCAATGCGCGTAGCTCGTCGTAGGCGTCGCGGGGGAAGGCGATGCCGCCGCCGTGCACGGTCATCGCCGTCGCACCGTCGACGGTGGCGGTGGCATCGAACGAGATATCGCGGAAGTATCCGGAATCGGCGGGGTTGCGGTCGGAGCGGATGCGCACCACGGCCTCGAGCGGGGCCCGTTCGTCGTCGTGGAAGAGGCTGAGATCCTCCACGCACAGACCCATGCGTTGCAGGCTCGCCGGTGCGTCGACCGGAACACCCAGGTACCGCTGTCCGATGACCAGCAGCGACTGCCTGACGGCCTCGAGCACGGCCAGCGGATCGTGGTAGGTGACCAGGCGGTCGAACCACAGCGAGTGCGCGCGCGGAAGTTGCACGGCCGCGAGGAATTCGTCGCCGACGGCGGCGGTGTCGGTGACGAAGACCTCGGCGACGGCATTGCGATGCGCGAGCGAACGCGGCACCGCCTGATCGAAGCCGAGAGCCCGGCGCACGCCGGTGCGCCCGTTGGTCAGCTGGTTGTCCATGGATTCACCTCGGGCTTCGTGTCACGGTGCGCCCACGACGACCGGTTCGGCGGGCCAGAGCCGGTCGGCCAGCAGGTCGGCGAGCGCTCGGGGGGTCGGATGCAGGAAGAGGTCCTCGAGGGTGATCGACGTCCCGGCGGCGGCGTTGATCCTGGCCCGCAGTTCCAGGGCCGACAGCGAGGTGAGGCCGATCTCCAGAATGGTCGCGTCGAGGGCGATATCGTCTTCGGCCAGATCGACCAGGATCTCGCGGATCTGCGAGATCACCAGTCGCACGGTGTATTCCCCGCGTTCCGCCTCGGCCACCTCGATCGCGGGTTCGGCGGCACCGACCCGCTCGGCGGTGTCGATCCGACCGAGGACCTCGGCGCCCACGGCGAGCCGCGCGCCTTCCGCGCCGATCAGTTCGGTGAGCACGGCACGATCGGTCTGCGCCCAGTACACCTCGCGTTGGAAGGCGTAGGTGGGCAGGTCGACGGTGCGCGCACCGCTGCCCGCGTAGGTGCCGACCCAGTCCAGCGCGACCCCGCGCACCCACGCCGCGGCGGCGGCCCTGGTGACCGAGGTCGCCTCGTCGAGGCCGGGTCGCAGCGCGGGGACGGCGACGGTCTCGGGATCGGTCACCGTCTCGTAGACCATGGCCGAGAGAACCTCGGCCGGACCCACTTCCAGGAATACCGAGACGCCCGTGTCCGCGACGTGACGCAGGCAGTCGTGGAAGCGCACGGGTTCGCGCAGCTGGCGTACCCAGTAATCGCGCGTGGACATGTCGGCGGGTCCGGCCAGCGCCCCGGTGACCGTGGACACGATCGGCAGGACCGGCGCGGCGAACCGGATATCCGCGACGGCGCGGGCGAATTCGTCGAGTATCGCCTCCACCTGCGGCGAATGGAACGCGCGATCGGTGTCCAGGCGTTTCACCCGGCGTCCCCGGCTTCGCCAATACCGTTCGGCGGCCTCGATCGCCTCGGGCGTGCCGGAGACCACCGTGGCATTGGGGCCGTTGCTCGCCGCGATCGCGACGTCGAGCCCGGATTCGGCCAGACCCGAGACGACATCGTCGTAGGAGGCCCGCACCGCCGTCATCGCCCCGCGCGGCAGACCGAGCATGAGACGCCCCCGGGCCGCGACCATCGTGACGGCGTCCGGCAGGGACAGCACCCCCGCCAGATGCGCGGCCGCCAACTCCCCGATCGAATGTCCCACCAGGTAATCCGGTGTCATCCCCCAGGATTCGAGCAACCGGAACAGCGCGACCTCGATCGCGAACAGCGCGGGCTGGGCGTGATCGGTGCGGCCGAGCAGATCCGCGGCCGCCGCGTCGAAGATCACCTCGCGCAGGGGGCGCTCGAGACGCGGAGCGAACAACTCGCACACCTCGTCGAAGGCGGCGCGGAAGACCGGATAGGTCCGGTAGAGCCGCTGTCCCATCCCGGTGTGCTGGCTGCCCTGGCCGGACAACAGCATGGCGATCTTCCCCGAGCCGCGACGGCGGTCACGAATCAGCGCCGCGGAGCGGGTGCCCGCCGCGAGCGCGTCCACGCCGCGTCGCAGTTCGTCGGCGTCGCCCGCGACGATCACCGCGCGATGATCGAATCGTGCGCGGGTGCGCACCAGGGAGTACCCGATGTCGACGGGATCGGCGGGCGATACGCGCGCCAGCCGTGCGGCCTGTTCCCGCAGCGCGGCTTCGGATTTCGCCGAGAGCACCCACGCCGTCGGGGCTCCACCTCGGATCGCGGACAGCGGATCGGTGATGCCGGCGGCAGCGGCAGCGGTCGTTTCAGTAGCCTGCTCGACGACTACGTGGGCATTGGTGCCGCTGATCCCGAAGGACGACACCGCCGCGCGGCGCGGCCGGTCCACCTCGGGCCACGGCGTCGGCTCGGTGACCAGCCGGACTCCGGTGTCGTCCCAATCCGCGTGCGGTGTCGGGGTATCCACGTGCAGGGTCGCCGGGACGACGCCGTGCCGCAGGGCTTCGATGACCTTGATGAGCCCGGCCACCCCCGCCGCGGACTGGGTGTGTCCCATAGTGGATTTGATCGAACCGAGCAGCAGCGGGGCACTGTCGCCGCGATCGCGACCGTAGGTGGCGAGCAGGGCTTGGGCCTCGACCGGATCGCCGAGTACCGTTCCGGTGCCGTGTCCTTCCACGACATCCACCTCGGCGGTGGTGAGCCCCGAGGCCGCGAGCGCGGACCGGATGACCCGGCGCTGCGCGATCCCGCTCGGCGCGGTCAGTCCGTTGGACGCGCCGTCGGCGTTGATCGCCGAACCCCTGATGACCGCGAGGATCGGATGTCCGTTGGCGCGCGCGTCCGAAAGTCGTTCCAGTAGTATCAGTCCCGCGCCCTCACCCCAGGCCGTGCCGTCCGCGCCGGCGGCATAGGACTTGCAGCGTCCGTCCGGCGCCAATGCCCGCTGCCGCGAGAACAGCGCGAACGGCGCGGGCGTGGCGATCACGGCCGCGCCACCGGCCAGCGCGGTCGCGCATTCGCCCAGGCGCAGCGATTGCACCGCCTGGTGCACGGCGACCAGCGACGACGAACACGCGGTGTCCACCGTGAGCGCGGGACCTTCGAGACCGAGCAGATACGCGATCCGCCCCGCCGCCATCGCGGCGGAGTTCCCGGTGAAGAAATAGGTCTCCGCGCCGTCCCACTGCTGGGCCGAACCGAATCCGTACCCCTGTTCGCTGAGCCCGACGAATACGCCGGTCGGTCCGTCGCGCAGGGTCGACGGATCGATCCTGGCGCGTTCGATCGCCTCCCAGGCCACTTCGAGCAGCAGTCGGTGCTGCGGATCCATGGCACGCGCCTCGAGCGGACCGATCCCGAAGAACCCCGCGTCGAACGCGCCCGCCCGGTCCAGGAAACCCCCGGACCTGGTGTAGGACTTCGCGAATTTGTCCGGGTCGGGATCGTAGAGCCCGTCGATATCCCAGCCGCGATCGTCCGGCATATCGCCGATCAGGTCGCGGCCATCGAGCAGCGCCTCCCACAGGAGCTCCGGTGAGTCGATGCCGCCGGGGAACCGGCAGGCCGACCCCACGACCGCGATCGGCTCGCGGGCCCGGTACTCGATCTCGTCGAGACGCTGTCGTGTCTCCTTGATGGTGTGTGCCGCGCGTTTGAGATAGTCGCGCAGTTCGGCTTCGTTCGCCACGGTCGCCCTTCGCCCTTCAGCCGAGACTCGCGGGGCGAACCTGATCGATGAGTTCGAACAGTTCGTCGTCGTCGGCGTCGTCGATATCGTCGACGGTTTCGCCGGTGGCCCCGCCCAGTCGGCGCGCCAGCTCGCCGAGGCGGGCCACGATCACGCCGAGTTGTTCGCCGTCGAGTTCGGCGCAGCCCTGCGCCAGGGTTTCCAGCTGGACGACGAGATGTCGCACCGGATCGCGTTCCGGTGCGATCTCCTCGCGCAGGTAGCGCGCCAGTTTGGCGGCGTTGGGGTAGTCGAAGACGACGGTGGTCGACAGTTTCACCCCGGTCGCCGCTTTGAGCCGGTTACGGAATTCGACCGCGCCCAGCGAATCGAACCCGAGTTCGGTGAACGCCGTGTCCGGCGGCACCGCCTCGCGCGATTCGTGGCCGAGCACCGCCGCCGCGTGCGATCGGATGACGCCGAGGATCACGCGTTCCTGTTCCACCGTCCCCAGCCCGGTCAGACCGGCGACCAGGGCGGCCGCCTCCGCGACACTCGCGTCGGCGGCGCGGCGCTGGGCGCGCAGCAGTCCGCGCAGGACCGGCGGCATCTCGGACGCCTCGCCCAGCGATCGGAGCGCGTCCAGATCGAGTCGCGCGGGCACCAGCGCCGTATGGCCGGTGCCGCGTGCGGTGTCGAACAGGGCGACGCCCTCGTCGTCGGCCAGCGGGATCAGGCCGTCGCGGCGCATCCGCATCCGGTCGCGGTCGGACAGGTGGCCGGTGATGCCGGTCGCGCGTTCCCATAGACCCCACGCCAGCGCGGTCGCGGGCAGCGACGCGGCCACGCGATGCTGCGCGAGGGCGTCGAGGAAGGCGTTGGCGGCGGCGTAGTTCGCCTGACCGGGGGAACCGAGTTGTCCGGCAACCGAGGAGTACAGCACGAACATCGACAGCGGCAGATCGCGGGTCGCCCGGTGCAGATGCCAGGCCGAATCGGCCTTGGCCCGCAGCACCCGGGCGAGCCGTTCGCCGTTCTGGTCCGACAGCAGCGCGTCGTCGACGATGCCCGCGGCGTGCACGATTCCGGTCAGCGGATGACGATGGTCCACCCCGGCGAGCAACGCGTCGACCGCCGACCTGTCACCGAGATCGCAGGCCACGATGGATGTGTCGGCCCCCAGGGCGGTGAGTTCGGCTTCCAGTTCGGCCGCGCCGTCGGCTGCGTGGCCGCGTCGGCCCGCCAGCAGCAGATGACGGACGCCGTGCGCGGTGACCAAGTGCTTGGCGATCAGCGCGCCGAGTCCGCCGGTGCCACCGGTCACCAGCACGGTGCCCGCCGGGTCCGGGCCAGGTGCGACGGTGAGCACGTATTTGCCGACATGGCGCGCCTGGCTGAGCTGGCGGAACGCGGCCGGGGCCCGGCGCACGTCCCACGAGGTCACCGGAAGCGGGCGCAACGCACCGGTGTCGAAGAGCCGGACCAGTTCGGCCAGGATCTCGCGCAGACGTTGCGGACCGGCCTCCATCAGCAGGAAGTTGCGGTAGCGCACACCGGGGTGATCGGCCGCCACCGTCTGCGGGTCGCGCAGATCGGTGAGCCCCATCTCGATGAAGCGACCACCGCGCGGCAGCAGTCCCAGCGACGCGTCCACTTTGTCGCCCGCGAGCGAGTCGAGCACGATGTCGACGCCGCGGCCGTCGGTCGCGGCCATGAATTCGTCCGCGAAGTCGACGGTGCGGGTGTCACCGATCCGATCGTCGGTGAAGCCCATGTCGCGCAGCACTTTCCATTTGCCGGTGCTCGCGGTGACGTAGAGGTCGAGGCCGAGGTGCCGGGCGAGTTGCACCGCGGCCATGCCGACACCGCCGGTCGCGGCGTGCACGAGCAGGGTTTCCCCCGGTCGCGCGGCGGCGAGATCGACGAGTGCGTAGTAGGCGGTGGCGAAGACGATCGGCGTGGCCGCCGCCTGTTCGAAGGACCACCCCTCGGGAACGCAGATCAGGGTGCGATGGTCGGAGACCACCGTCGCGCCGACGCCGGTGAAGATGCCCATCACCTTGTCCCCCGGCGCGAGGGCGGTGACGTCGGGGGCGACCTCGACGACGATTCCGGAGCCCTCGCCGCCGACGGGCGTATCGGGAATCGGATACATGCCGAGCACGATGAGCACGTCGCGGAAGTTGATCCCCGTCGCCCGCACCGCGATTCGTACCTGTCCCGACTCCAGCGCCGCGGTGTCGGGCACTTCGGACAGGATCATGTTGTCGCCGTCCAGGGTGCCCCTGCCCCGGGTCACCAGTTGCCAGGACGGTGCTTCGACGAGCGCGGCCGAGCCGACGGTATCGGCTCCGGCGCGTGTCAGTCGGGGGGCGAACAGTTCGCCGTGCCGCAGCGCGAGCTGGCCCTCGTCGAAGGATTCGGCGGCGAGGGCGACGGCCGAGCGGAAGTCGGCGCGGTCGTCGACGTCGAGAACCAGGACGCGACCGGGATTCTCGGTCTGCGCGCTGCGCAGCAGTCCCCAGGCCGCCGCGCCCGCCAGGTCGGGGACGTCCTCGGCGCCGTGCACGGCCACCGCGCCGCAGGTGACCGCGATCAGCGCCGGGTGGTCGTCATCGTCGGCGGCGAGCAGGTCCTGGAGTCGGGACAGCAGGGTCGCGAGCCGGGCGTGTACGTCGTCGGGCAGGTCGTCGCCGGACGGTCCGGTGGCGTCGGAGAACAGAGGTATGACCCGGAAGTCGTTGTCCGAGTGCGTGTATCGCAGATCCGAGTCGTCCCCAGACCAGATTCCGTCCGTACCGGTGCGGTGCGGCACCGGTACCCAGGTGGTCTCGAACAGCGCGTCGTCGGCGACCGGGGCGGCGGCGCCGAGCGCCGAGCGGGGGATCTCCCGCATGACGAGCGCGTCGATCGTCGCGACGATCCCGCCCGTGGTGTCGGCCAGTTCCAGCTCGACGCGGTCCGGCCCGCGCGGCGCGATGCGCACGCGCAGTGCGGCGGCGCCGACGGCGCGCACCCGGACGCCTTCCCAGGCGAACGGCAGGCGGATTCCACCGCTGCCCGAGACACCGATCGTCCCGGCCAGGATCATCGCGTGCAGCGCGGCGTCGAGCAGGGCCGGATGGATGCCGAAATGTTCGGCGTCGCCGCGAATCCGCTCGGGGAGCGCGACTTCCGCGAACACCACCTCCCCCAGACGCCACACTCGGCCCAGGCCCTGGAATTCTGGGCCGTAGCTGTATCCGGCCGTCGCCATCCCTTCGTAGGGGTTGTTCACGGGCAGTGCCACCGCGTCGGTGGGCGGCCACGCGCCGAGGTCACCGCTGACGCGCTGTTCGGCGGACGCGGGAACCAGACTGCCGCTCGCGTGGCACAGCCAGCGACCTTCGGCCACATTCGTTCCCGCGCCCTGCGGCCGGGAGTACACCGCGACGGTCCGCGCGCCCTGCGCGCCCGTCGCGCCGACGACGACCTGCACCTCGACCGCCGCGCTCTCCGGCACCACCAGCGGCGCTTCGAGCACGAGTTCGCCGATATCCGGCGTGTGCACGAGTTCGCCCGCGTGGCAGGCCAGTTCGATGAAGGCGGTGCCGGGCAGCAGCACCTGTCCGCCGATCCGGTGCCCGGCCAGCCAGGGGTGGGTCCGCAGCGAGAGCCGTCCCGTCAGCAGCAGGCCACCGTCGTCGGCGCGACTGATCGCCGCGCCGAGCAGCGGGTGGTCGGTCGTGCCGAGTCCGGCCTGGCGCATATCGCCGCCGGAAGCGCTCTCCAGCCAGAACCTGCCCCGCTGGAACGCGTAGGTCGGCAGGTCGACTCGCCGCGCGCTGGTCTCGGCGAAGGCGGCGGTCCAGCGGACGGCCGCGCCGCCGGTGTAGGCGGTGGCGAGTCCGTGGACGAAGGCGACCTCGCCCGCCGGCCCCGGTCGTTGCAACGGGGCGACGGTGACGGCGTCGGCCCGGTCCTCGGGAACGCCTCCCAGCACCAGCCCGGACAGTGTCGTGCCCGGCCCCGCCTCGACGAAACAGGTGACCTCGCCGGTGTCGTGGGCCCAGCGCACCGCGTCCAGGTATCGCACCGGTTCACGCAGGTGCCGCACCCAGTAGTCGGGAGAACTCAGTTCGGCCGTCTCGGCCACCCGCCCGGTGAGCGCGGAGACCACCGGGAGTACCGCGGTCCCGTACGTCAGATTCGCGCACACCTCGGCGAATTCGTCCAGGATCGGATCCATCAGCGGGGAATGGAACGCGTGGCTGACCCGCAGCCTGCGCACCGTGACGCCGTCGGCCTCGAGTTTGCCCGCCACGGCGGTGATCGCGGCGTCCCGGCCGGACAACACGGTGGCACGCGGCCCGTTGACCGCCGCGACACCGAGTACGTCACCGAATTCGTCGAGCAGTCCGGCGAGGGTGTCGACGCCCGCGGCGACCGAGATCATCGCGCCGCCTGCGGGCAGCGACTGCATCAGCCTGCCGCGCGCCGCCACCAGGGTGACCGCGTCGGCGAGCGACCACACCCCGGCGACGTGGGCCGCTACGATCTCACCGATGGAATGTCCCATCAGGAAATCCGCGCGCAGACCCCATGATTCGGCCAGCCGGTATATCGCGAGCTCGGTCGCGAACAGGGCGGGCTGAGTGTATTCGGTGCGATCGAGCAGATCGGCCGATTCCGTGTCCTCGCCGCCGAGGACCAGCTCACGCAGCGACCTGTCCAGATGCGGGTCGAAAGCGGTGCAGATCTCGTCGAAGGCGTTGCGGTAGACCGGATACCGCGCGTAGAGATCGCGTCCCATGCCGACCCGTTGCGCGCCCTGGCCGGGGAACATCACCGCTACCGAGGCCGGTCCGGCCGCCGCGCCGCGCACCACCGAAGCCGTGGCGACACCGTCGGCGAGCGCCCGTAGTCCCGCCCGCAACTCGGCCCGGTCCCCGCCGATGACGACGGCGCAATGCTCGAATCGGGCCCGAGAACCGGCCAGCGTGTAACCGACGTCGGCCGTCGCGAAGTCCGCCGCCGCAGAGCGGACTGTCGCGGGGTCGGCCGTCGCGAGGTCGGTTGTCGCCGAGTCGGCGGCCGCGAAGTCCGCCACCGCCGAGTCGGCCGCGGCGACGAAGTCGGCCAACCGTGCCGCCTGCGCGGCCAGTGCCGCCTCGGATTTCGCGCTCACCACCCACGGTGTCACCACCGGATCGACGGGGGCGGCGGGCGCGGCGACTGATTCGGCGGGCGCCTCCTCCACGATCACGTGCGCGTTGGTTCCGCTGATCCCGAACGACGAGATCGCCGCCCGCCGCGACCGGTCCGACCGCCGCCACGGTGTCGCTTCGGTGACCAGGCGCACGGCGCCGGAGTCCCAGTCCACATGCGGTGACGGTTCGTCGACGTGCAAGGTCGGCGGGACCAGTTCGTGACGCATCGCCATCACCATCTTGATCAGGCCGCCGACGCCCGCGGCGGCCTGGGTGTGGCCCATATTCGATTTGATCGACCCGAGCAGCAGCGGCTCGCGATCGCCGCGCTGCTGACCGTATGTCGCGAGCAGCGCCTGGGCTTCGATCGGATCGCCGAGAGTCGTTCCGGTGCCGTGCGCTTCGACCACGTCCACGTCGCGCGCCTCCAGACCCGCGTCCGCGAGCGCGGTCCGGATCACCCGCTGCTGCGACAATCCGTTCGGCGCGGTGAGCCCGTTCGACGCGCCGTCGGAATTCACCGCGGTACCCCGGACGAGGCCGAGCACTGGATGTCCGAGCCGTCGCGCTTCCGAAAGACGCTCCAGCAGCAGCATTCCCACACCCTCGCCCCAGGCGGTGCCGTCGGCGGCCGCGGCGAAGGATTTGCAGCGGCCGTCGCCCGCGAGCGCGCGCTGGGCGGAGAACGCGATGAACGCCGACGGGGTCGCCATCACCGTGACCCCGCCCGCGAGCGCGAGCGAACACTCCCCCGCGCGCAGCGACCGCGCCGCCTGGTGCACCGCGACCAGTGACGACGAACACGCGGTGTCGATGGTGACGGCGGGCCCCTCCAGCCCGAGGGTGTAGGCGATGCGGCCGGAGGCGATACTCGCCGCCTGGCCCGTCATCAGGAACGGGAGGACGCCGTGGCGGTCCTTGCCCATGGTGTGCGCGGGCGGGGTCTGGGCATCGGTCATCATGCCGACGAAGACACCGGTGGCGCTGCCGCGCACGGTCGTCGGATCGATACCGGCCCGTTCGAACGCCTCCCAGCCGGTCTCGAGCACCAGCCGCTGCTGCGGGTCCATGGCGAGGGCCTCGCGCGGCCCGATCCCGAAGAACGCCGGATCGAATTCTGTTGCGCCGTTCAGGAATCCACCGGACCGGACGTAGGTCTTACCCTCGATGCCCGGTTCGGCGTCGAAAAGACCGTCGCTGTCCCAGCCGCGATCACGCGGCCAGTCCGAGACCAGGTCGACACCGTCGGCCACCGCGCGCCACAGCTGTTCCGGCGATTCGATGCCGCCCGGATAGCGACATGCCATCCCGACGATCGCGATCGGCTCGTGCGCCCTCGATTCCAGATCCGCCAACCGCCCCCGGGTGGTCTGCAATTCCTTGATCGCTTTTTTCATATAGGCGCGAAGCTCGTTCTCATTCGCCATGGGCAAACATCTCCTGCATCAGCGGTAACGGCATGCGTCATTACCGTGGAACCAGACACGACGGCGGCAGAATTCGAATCGCCGGCCCCATCGCGTCGCACCGGCCGGACGGCGACGGCATGACACCGCCGATGCGACATACAGCGTGTGCTGCCGTGTCGCTGTGCGTCAGGCTAGGACAGGTCGTGACGAATCGCATTCGCAATCAGGGTATTTGGGAGACACAACAATGGCGGGTGCGACGCCACTGGGGCTTGCCCAGCAACCATTGCTCGGGTTTCGCAGGCTGCCATAGTGTCTGCCCCCATGACGTGGACCCCCGGCCTGATACCGGACCAACAGGGCCGAACTTTCGTCGTCACCGGGGCATACGGTGGTCTCGGCCGAGTCGTCACCGCGACGCTCGCCGACCGCGGGGCGACGGTGGTGATGGCATGCCGTGACGTCGAGCGGGCGCGCGAATTCGCGCGCGACATCGACGGCGATATCGTCGTCGAGCGACTCGAACTGGCCGACCTCGCCTCGGTCCGCGAATTCGCCGACCGGCGTGGCGAAGTCGATGTTCTGATCAACAATGCCGGTCTGATGAACATCCCGTTCGCCAGGACGGCGGACGGTTTCGAAATGCAGTTCGGCGTCAACCACCTGGGCCATTTCGCGTTGACCGGACTACTGCTGGACCGCATCACCGATCGCGTCGTGTCGGTTTCCAGCATTTCCCACAAGTGGATCCGCGCATTACATCTGGACGATTTACAGTTCGAACGCCGCCGCTATTCCCGATCGGGCGCATACGCGCAATCCAAACTCGCGACGCTGATGTTCGCCCGCGAATTACAGGACCGACTGGAACGCGCGGGTTCGGCCACCAGGTCCTATGCGGTCCATCCGGGAGTCGCCCCCACCGGGCTCGTCGCCAGGACCGGAACGCCACTGGATCTGGTGGCCGAACCCTTCATCGGGCTCGTCGGTCAGTCCAGGGCGGCCGCGGCGCGATCGATGCTGTTCGCGGCCACCGCACCGGAAGCCGACCCGGGAACCTACTGGGGCCCGACCAGGCTGATGCACACCCGAGGCCCGGTCGCCGCGACCCCGTCGAGTTCGCTCTCGCGCGATCCCGCACTGCGGCAACGGTTGTGGGAGGAATCCGAGCGGGCCACCGGCCTCCGCTTCCCGATAGCACCTACTGCCACAGGGACCGCCCATGAAGCTCACTAGGACCCGAATCCTGATCTGCGCGCTGATGATCGGCGCGGCGGCGGGCCTTACCAGCCAGAGCCAGGCCATGGCCCAGCCCGTCTATCCGGACCCGGACCCCGACCCCTTCTTCGCCACACCCGCGGGCATCGCCGACGCCGCGCCCGGTGACGTCATCGATACGCGTTCCGAGCCGCCGCTGCCGTATTTCCCGACCGCGACGGTCACCCTGATCAAATTCCGCTCGACGAACTCCCAGGGCCGACCGATCGCGGCGACCACGACGGTGCTGACCCCCGCCGATCACCGGCCGGGGGCTCCCCTGCTGTCGTATCAGCACATCATCAACGGTCTCGGCACCCGATGCTCGGTCTATCACGGGCTCTACGACTACGACCCGAATCTGCTCTACCGCGCCGTCCCGCTGCTCAACACCATGCTGCTGCGCGGGTGGAGTATCGCGCTGCCCGATCACCTCGGTCCCACCGCCGCCTACGGCGCGGCCCGGCTGGGCGGACAGATCACCCTGGACGGAATCCGCGCCGCGCAGCGCGTTCCCCGACTCGACCTCGCCGAGAGCCCGGCCGCGATGCTCGGCTATTCCGGCGGCGGTATGGCGACCGCGTGGGCCGCCGCGCTCGCACCGCGATACGCCCCCGAACTGCGTCTGGTCGGCGCGGCGGCGGGCGGCGTTCCGATGAATATCAATCTCATGGCCCGCGGGCTGGGCCTCGCGCCGCACCCGATGTTCGGTCTGGCGATGGGCGCGGCGCTCGGGTTGGAGCGCGAATACCCCGACCGGCTCCCGATCAGCGATCAGCTCAACGAGCAGGGCAAGCAGATCCGAGCGTCGATGGCCAACGCCTGCACCTACGAGCTCATCGCGCTCGGCGCCATGCAGAGCGCGGGCGCGCTCGCCGCGACCACGTCGCTGATCGACGACGAGCGGGTATGGCAGGTCAGTGGCGAGAACAGCCTCGAACTGTTCGACGGCACGCCGACCGTGCCGGTTTTCGAATGGCACACCCCGACCGACCCGTTGATCCCGGTCGAATCCGTCGACCGCACCAATCGCCGCTACTGCCAGGCCGGGGTCAGGCTCTGGTCCGAGCTGTATCCGAGCCCCGATCACCTCGCCACCGCCGTACTCGGCTTTCCGTCCGCGGTGAGCTGGCTCGACGCCCGCTTCCGCGGCGAATCCGCGCCGAGCAACTGCTGACCGGCTCCGACTTCCAAGGATCGACCTCATGACCGGTACCTGGTTCAGGGCATTGATCGCCGCCGTCTGTTTCGTCGGCCTCGCCGTGTCCACCCATTCGACGGCGTCGAGCGAACCCCTCTATCCGACGCCGAATCCCGACCCGTTCTTCCACGCCCCCGACGATCTCGCCGCGCTCCAGCCGGGCGACGTGGTGCGCACCCGCAAGGTCGACACCGGCCCGTTCCAGGGCGTCGACTACTGGAACGTGGCGTTCCGGTCCACCAACTCGGCGGGCGATCCCATCATGGGCGTGACGACCGTGTTGATCCCCGAGGGCGCGGTGAACCCGCCGCTGGTCTCCTACCAGGCGTTGATCAACTCCCTCGGCACCAAATGCAATCCGTCGTACTCGCTGTTCAACGAGGAGACCCTGGACGCGCTCGGCGCGGTACTTCCGCTCGGGCGCGGCTGGGCCATCGCACTGCCCGACTACCTGGGGCCGACGGTCGCCTACGGCGCGGCACGGCTGAGCGGAATGGTCACCCTCGACAGCGTGCGGGCGCTCACGCGGGCGACCGGCCTCGGACTCGGGGATTCGCCCGTCGCGCTGGCCGGGTACTCCGGCGGCGCGATGGCGAGCGCGTGGGCCGCCGCGCTACAGCCGACCTACGCTCCCGAACTGCGACTGGTCGGTGTGGCGGCGGGCGGTATCCCGGTGGATGTCGAGGAGATGGCGCTCGGGATCGGTTTCGGACCGCACCCCGGCTTCGGGCTCGCCTTCGCCGCGGCGATGGGACTGGAGCGGGAGTATCCGACGCGCTTGCCCGTCTCGGCCCAGCTCAACGAGACCGGATTGTGGTTCCGGGAGTTCACCCACGACGAATGCAGGCGTTTCATCCTGGCCAACGGAGCCCTGCGCAATGCCGAGCAGATGGCGGCGACCAAGAGCCTGATGGACAGCCCGGAGGCTCGGGCGGTGTTGCGCGAGAACAGCGTCCGCCGTTTCCCCGATGTGCCGACCGCGCCCCTGTATTACTGGCACGGCATCTACGACGAACTGACACCGTTCCGATCCGCCGCCGAGGTCGCCGACAGATACTGCGCGGCGGGGGCGCACCTGACCTTCGTCACCTACGACATCTCCGAGCACATGACCACGGCGGTGGCGGGATTCCCCGGAGCGTGGAATTTCATCGAAGCGCGGTTCCGCGGAGAACCGGCGCCGAGCAACTGCTGACCCACCCGCGCGCAACGGCCCCGTGATTCCGGAGGGAAGCACGGGGCCGTTCACGTCGGTCGCGGTCAGGAATTGCCCGCGATGACCACCTCGGGAATGCCGGTACCGAGCGGCACCGGACGGCACACCGGCGCGGGGGCGTGCGCCGGGTCGAGGATGTCGAGCAGCAATTCCCCCACGAACGGGTCGTAGACCATATGGAAATGCCCGGTCAGATCCTCGGGGCACAGATCCTGGAGTATGAGGTTCTCCGCCCCGGCGCCCCGCAGGGCGATATTCTCGAACGGCTGGATCATCTCGTCGACGCGGCTGCCGACCGTCACGTATCTCGGTCCGGGAACCGTGTCGCCGCCCGCGTTGAGTTCGAGCATGAACGCCGATCCCTGCGCCTGCTGGATCACCGCCTGCGAGGTCACCCGCGCGAACAGTTCCAACGCCCCCGGGATCATCTGCGCGACCGGAGCCAGCCCGTACATCACCCCGCCGTAACTCGGTGACGCCAGTCCGACCCACTGCCGCACCAGGGACGCACCGCCGAGTTTGTTCGTGTAGTACCGAGTCACGTTGGCGCCCTGGGAGAATCCGACCAGGTCGACCTGGTCGGCGCCGGTCCGCGCCAGCACGAGTTCGACGAAATCCCCGACCTGGGCGGCACTGAGCCGCATATCCTCGGTGCCGTAGGTGTTCGCGCCCGGCGCCGCGCCGTAATTCAGGGCGAAAACGCAGATTCCGGCGTCGACGAGTCGCGTGCCGATGGCCGACCAATCGGAGTAGGCGGTGGAATCGGTACCGTGCGCGAGGATCACCGGTCGCGAGGACGGGTCAGCGGGCACGCAGTCGAAGTTGTTCGCGCCGGCGGGAACGACGTCCCAATGGAATTTCTGATAGACGGCCGCGGCCAGGTGATCGGGCTGCGCGGGGGCGCTCTCGGTCGGTATCTCCGGGGGCACGTGATGGTTCGAACTCGGATCCGCGTGCACCCGCGCCGCGCCGGAGCCGAACAAGACGGCTCCGGCCATGACGCAGATCAGCATCGACCTGCCCCACTGTGATAATCCCCAACCCAACACACCCTTCGGCTGTTCCATCTCACAATGATGAACCGAAAAGGCGCGAAAGGCACACGCGCAGGACAGGTCCGGAGGGTTACTTCTCGGTAGCGTCGTCGTCGGCGAGAATGCGGTAGAGCGCGCGACGTGCCTCGGTCAGCACCTCGGCCGCCTTCTCCGCCTGTTCGGGCGTACCCGCCGCTGCGACCTGTCCGACCGCGCCCATCAGCTGTCCGACGAGTCCGCGCAGGTCGATGGCCTGGGCGCCCACATCGGTCTTGACATCGGCCCACGGGTCGCCCAGATCCTCACGGTTCTCGGTGACGTACGCGGTGCCGGTCTCGGTCAGTTTCGCGGTCTTACGACCCGCGACCTTCTCGATGAGAACGAGACCTTCGTCCTCCAACTGGGCCAGTGCGGGGTAGATCGATCCCGGACTCGGACGCCAGACATCGTCGCTGCGCTCACGGATCTGCTGGATCAGCTCGTATCCGTGCATCGGGCGCTCGGTCAGCAGCAGCAATACGGCGGCGCGGACGTCACCGCGCCTGCCCCTGCCACCGCGACCACGTCCACGTCCGAACTGCGCGCCCGGCCCGAAACCGGGGCCGAACCCCGGGCCGAAGCCGGGACCGAAGCCCTGCCGCGGGCCGCGGCGACGACCGTGGAAATCCGGGCCGAATTCGATATCGGCGCGGTGGTGACCATGACGGCGTCCACGCCGTCCGAAATCTTGATTGTCGAGGGTGTTCATGTCGGCCTCCTCAGGCTCTCGTGTTCTTTTCACACTATCGACGATATATCGACAATGCATCGAACGCAAGGAACGAGGCGAACATTCCCGGTGACGACGGCCACTCGGCGATCAGCCGCCCGACGCGGCGAACATCGCCTCCACTCGCGCCGCCATCGCACGGCCCGCGGCGTGCAGCGGTTCCACCGACCGGAGGGTGCGGCACAGGATGAAGGCGCCCTCCAACGCGGCCAGCACGGCGAAGATCAGGTCTCGGGCGTCGACGTCGGCGAGGCCGCGACGCACGAAATAGTCCGCGCCCGACTCGACCCAGGAGCCGATGACCTCGGCGGTGACCTCGCGCAGTCCGGGCTCACTGTCGGCGGTCTCGCCCGCGACGGTCCCCACCGGGCACATATTCATCCAGCCCGAGCCCCGGATCTGCTCGGCGGCCGCGGCGAAGGCGGCGGGGATCGCCTCGCGCAGGTCGTCGTACGGATCCATCAGCAGGGGCAGGAGCTGGATGTACGCGGCCCCGGACGTGCGTAGCGCCGACGCCGCCAGCTGCGGTTTTCCCTCGGGGAAGTGGTGATACAGCGATCCCATCGGGGCGTGGGCGGCGACGGTGACCTGCTTGACCGTCGTCGCCGAGTACCCCTGCCGTCGCATCAGTTCCGCCGTCGCCGTCACGAGGCGATCCCGGGTGGTCGTTGACATCTGCTCGGTCACACTCCCAGACTAGAGTAAGCACTCTAGAGCAAATGCTCTACCCGCCACCCGGGCATTCCGCCCGCGGGCACGGCGCGCGGAGCATCGCCCGACAGCGGTCCCACGAATGGAGTCAACATGCCGACAGTCCAGCTCACAGCGGGTCCACTCCACTACGCCGAACGCGGAGAAGGCCCACCGGTCGTCCTCCTGCACGGACTGCTCATCAATCACACGCAATGGGACGGCGTCATCGACCTGCTGCCCGACGGCTTCCGCTATCTGATGCCGGATCTGCCGTTGGGCGCGCATCCCGAACCGATGCTTCCCGGCGCGGATCTGAGTATGCGCGGATTGAACGTGCTCATCGCGGAATTCCTCACCGCCCTCGACCTGCGGAACGCGACCCTGGTGCACAGCGATTGGGGCGGCGGCCTGTTCCTGACCGCCTACGGACTCGACGAACGCGTCGGACGTCTGATCGTGCTGCCCTGCGAGGCGTTCGACAACTTCCCGCCCGGCCTGCCGGGTAAGACCGCCACCGTCGCCAGCTATCTGCCCGGCGGAGTGTCGCTGGCCCTGTGGCAATTACGTATCCGGTGGTTGCGTGACACCCCGGTGCTCTTCGGCTGGATGACGCGCCGAAGCCTGCCCGACGACCTGGTGCGCAGCTGGACCGAACCCGGGCTACGTGACAAGCGCATCCGCCGGGATGTGCTCTCCTACACCAGATCCGGATTCCCCAAGGCCGAGCTCGTCGCCCATACCGAAGCACTGCGGCATTTCTCGGGCGACGCGCTGATCCTGTGGTCGTCCGCGGGCAAGGTGATGCCCCGCGAACACGGCCGACGGCTGGCCGACCTGATCCCGAAGGCGAGACTCGTCGAAATCGATGACGCCTACGTCCTCTCGATGCTGGACCGTCCGGAAGCCGTCGCCGAGGCGATGTCCGCGTTTCTCACCGGCAGACCGGTCGGCACGACGAACCGGGCGCCGTAGCACCGGCGTGCCCGGAACCGCTCAGCCGATGTCGACCGGGTCGATCTGCACGCGCAGCGGGGCGTCGGTGCGGTGTGTGCTGCGGATGGCCTGCGCGGTGATCAGCGCTTTGGACAGCGCCGCACCCTCGCGACGGTCCACACGCAGGATCATGCGTTCGACCTCGACGGGGGAATCACCCGCGAACGGCTTCCGGGCGAAGGGCGGCAGCGGCACCGGGCCGAGCACTTCCACGCGATCGGGTAGTGCCGCGGTGGAGAGCAATTCGGCGATCGCCTCGGTGGAGCCGTCGATCGCGACCAACCGGACCGCGGGCGGAAATCCGACCTCGGCGCGACTGTCGACCTCGGCGCGCGCGTGGCCGACGGGATCCCAGCGGACCAGGGCCTGCACGGTCGGGATGGACGGTTCGGCCATCACGATCACCTGCCCGTGCGCGCGTACGAGGGCCGCCGCCGACATCCAACGGCGCAGCGCGTCCTCGCCCGCGCGCAGATCGGCCCGGCCCAGCAGCGCCCAACTGTCCAGCAGGAGCGCGACACCGTAGCCGCCGCGCACCGTCGGCTCGGCACCGACCGTGGCGACCACCACCTGCGGCCCCGGTTCCACCGTGTCGAGCAGCGCGCCGCCGCTCGACCCACGGATGGGCACATCGGGGAAAGCGCGCCCGAGTTCCTCCGCGGTGCGTTGCGCCCCGATCACCACCGCGCGCAGCGCGCGTGACGCGCACACCGGACAGCGGAATCCGGCCTCCACGATCCCGCACCACCGGCAACTCGGACTGTGCGCCGCGTTCGGATCATTCCGGCCGCCACGAGTTTCCGGCAACGTGAGCGGTCCGTTGCAATGCCTGCAACGCGCGGGGGTCCGGCATTTCGTGCAGGCGAGCGCGGGAACATAGCCGCGACGCGGCACCTGGACCAGTACCGGCGCGCCCTCCTTCAACGCCGACCGCGCCGCCGCGAAGGCGACGCCGGGAATGCGCACGGCGCGGGCCATCGGATCGCGTTCGAGCGCCAGATCCGAATCACCCGGCGCGCTGATCCGCGGGGTGTGCTTGCGCAGCACCGACCGGTCCGCGACCAGATCGTGCGCCCAACCGGAGTCCACCACCGCCTGCACCTCGGCGGTCCTGGCGAATCCGGCGGCGACGAAGGCGGCGCCGGATTCGTGCGCGCGCAGCATCGCGACCTCACGCGCGTGCGGATAGGGCGCGCGCGGTTCGGCGTAGGTGTCGTCACCGTCGTCCCACACCGCGATCAATCCCAGGTCGGCGGCGGGGGCGAACACCGCCGCGCGCGTGCCGACGACCACCCGCGCACTCCCCCGCAACACCGCGAGCCAGCGCCGGTACCGCGCCGCCGGACCCAACCCTGCCGCCAGGCCGACCGCCGAATCCCCTAGCAGCAGAGCACATTCCGCCAGCACCCGGTCCAGGTCCCTTTGATCGGGCACCAGCAGGATCGCACTGCGCCCCGCACCGACGACCGTGGCCGCCAATTCCGCCAGCCGTCGAGCCCAGTCCTCGCCGGGGAGCGCCTGCCACGCCGCGCGCACACCCTTGCCCTGTCCGAGCGCCGCGAGAAACGCCCGTCCGTGGATGTAGCGGTCCCACGGCTGCGGATCGAACAGTTTCGGATCGGATGTCTCGATTCGCGCGGCCTCGGCGTCGTCCGGATTCACCGTCCCGGCATCCGGGATCTCTGTTCCCGCATGCGCGGCCTCATCGGCACTCGCCGATTCCACATCCCGGATCCGCACATCCGCGGACGCGGCGTCGGCCGGACTCGCCACCGACCGCTGAAGAGCTACCTGGGCATCGTCATCCAGGACAGCGGTGTCCGATGTGCCGTCGACGGTCTCTTCGGTGGCATCCGGGATGTTCTCCGCGTCCGAACCGTCGAGCGATACTTCGCGATCCCCGGGGTCCGCTTGCTGCTCGTTGAACTCGGTGTCCTCCACCGTCAAGCTCGGATCGGGAGCGCCCTTCTTCGCGCTTCCACCGTTCTCGGTCCGCGCGTGCCTGGGGGGAACGGCCAGACGTAGAACGTCGGCGCGGGTGCCCGCGTAGCGATGGGCGACGGCGGTGGCGAGGTCGAGGATTTCGGGGGTGAGCACGCGTTCCGCGGAGACGACACGCTCGAGTTTCACCATTTTCCCGGTGTGCTCGGTGTGCGCGAGCCGACGCAGCAGGTACCCGTCGACGAGTCGGCCCGCGAAACGGATACGGACGCGCACGCCGGGCTGGGCGATGTCGTCGAACTCGGGCGGGACCAGGTAGTCGAAGTCCCGGTCGAGGTGAGCAGGCGACAACAGCGGGAGTACCCGTGCGATGGGTAGTCCCGCTGTTGTCGATGTGGTGGTCGGCGTGCTTCCCTCGGACCCGGGGTCCGAGGGAGGGCCGAGGGCTTTCGCCACGGCCCTCTTCACGCCGGGGCGACCCGTACCCGCCGGTTTCAGAGGCCGACGGCCGCGCGCAGTTTGTCCGCGCGGTCGGTGCTCTCCCAGGGCAGATCGACGTCGGTGCGGCCGAAGTGGCCGTACGCGGCGGTCTGCGCGTAGATCGGGCGCAGCAGATCCAGATCGCGGATGATCGCACCCGGACGCAGGTCGAACACCTCGGTGATCGCGGTGGAGATACGCGTCGGATCGACCTTCTCGGTGCCGAAGGTCTCGACGAACAGACCGACCGGCGCCGCCTTGCCGATGGCGTAGGCCACTTGGACCTCGACCTTGTCGGCCAGTCCGGCCGCGACGACATTCTTGGCGACCCAGCGCATGGCGTAGGCGGCCGAGCGGTCGACCTTCGACGGATCCTTGCCGGAGAACGCGCCGCCGCCGTGACGGGCCATGCCGCCGTAGGTGTCGACGATGATCTTGCGGCCGGTCAGACCCGCGTCGCCCATCGGGCCGCCGAGCACGAATTTACCGGTCGGGTTGACCAGCAGCCGTACGTCGGAGGTGTCGAGGGTCGGCACGTTCAGATCGGCCAGCACCGCGTCGACGACCTTCTCGCGGATATCGGGGGCGAGCATATTGTCGAGATCGATATCGGCGGCGTGCTGGGTGGAGAGCACGACGGTGTCGAGCCGGACCGGGCGGTCGCCGTCGTATTCGATGGTGACCTGGGTTTTGCCGTCCGGGCGCAGGTAGGGCAGCACACCGGTCTTGCGTACCTCGGTGAGTTTGCGCGAGAGCCGGTGGGCCAGTGCGATCGGCAGCGGCATCAGCTCGGGGGTGTCCACGGTCGCGAAACCGAACATCAACCCCTGGTCACCGGCGCCCTGACGCGCGATCGCGTCGTCCTCGCCACCGACGCGGGCCTCGTGCGAGGTGTCGACGCCCTGGGCGATATCGGGCGACTGGGCGCCGATCGCGATATTGACGCCGCAGGAGTTCCCGTCGAAACCCTTTGCGGACGAGTCGTATCCGATTTCGAGGACCTTGTCGCGGACGATTTTCGGAATATCGGCGTAGGCCGAGGTGGTGACCTCACCGGCGACGTGGACCTGGCCGGTGGTCACGAGCGTCTCCACCGCCACCCGGCTGCGCGGATCTTGCGCGAGTAAGGCGTCGAGGATGGAATCGCTGATGGCGTCACAGATCTTGTCCGGATGACCCTCGGTCACGGACTCACTGGTGAATAGGCGGCTGCCAGACGTGGGCACAGTTGTTCCCTCTTCCTCGACGGATTTCTCGTATCGGGCCACGACAGTAGTGCGACCGCGCCACAGCGCAACCCTTGAACTCAGACTATTCCAAATCTTCGGCGCACAGTGTGGACCTACCGCGTCCGACCCAGACGGTTCACGCCCCGGATTCCGACCGGATGCCCCGTGGGCGGATCCTCGGCGTCGCAACGATATCGATCGTCGCGACTCAGGCGTGCAGCAGGACCGTCAGCGCGTCGAGGACCCGACTGGCGAGCAAGGCCTTCGATCCGTGATCGAGGGCCTGTTCGGTGCCGTCGGCCCCGAGTAGCCAGCCGTCGTTGGTGTCGACCTCGAACGCCTTGCCCTCGCCGACCGCGTTGACGACCAGCAGGTCACAGCCCTTGCGCGCGAGTTTGGCGCGCGCGTGGGTGAGTACATCGCCCTGCTCGTCGCCGGTTTCGGCGGCGAATCCGACGATCGAGGTGCCCGGCAGCTGGCCGTCGCGTCGCGACTGCACCAGACCGGCGAGGATGTCGTCGGTCTTGGTCAACGCGATGACGTCCGGTTCGCCCGCGCCCTTCTTGATCTTGGCGGCGGCGACATTGGTCGGCCGGAAATCGGCGACCGCGGCGGCCATGATCACCGCGTCCGAGCCGACCGCGTGCTTGTCGACGGCGGTTTTCAGCTGTTCGGCGGTGGTGACGTGCACCAGGTCGACGGCGGCGGGTGCGGCCATCTCGATCGTGTTGCCCGCGATGAGGGTGACCTGAGCGCCGCGCTGAGCGGCCACCCTGGCCAGCGCGTAGCCCTGTTTACCGGAGCTGCGATTGCCGAGGAAGCGCACCGGATCCAGCGGTTCCCTGGTGCCGCCCGCGGTGATGACCACCCGGCGGCCGACCAGATCGCGCGGAATCGCGTCGGGGCGTTCCTGGAGCAGCATGGCGAGCCCGAAGATCTCCTCGGGCTCGGGCAGCCTGCCCGGACCGGTATCGGTTCCGGTGAGCCGTCCCGACGCCGGTTCCATGACGATCGCGCCGTGCTCGCGCAGCGTCGCGACATTGGCCACCGTCGCCGGATGCTCCCACATCTCGGTATGCATCGCGGGCGCGATCAATACCGGACATCGGGCCGTCAGCAAGGTGGCGGTCAATAGGTCGTCGGCGCGGCCGTGGGCGGCGCGCGCCATCAGATCGGCGGTGGCGGGGGCGATGACGACGAGGTCCGCCTCCTGGCCCAGGCGCACGTGCGGCACCTCGGGCACATCGGTGAACACGTCGGTGTGCACCGGGTTCCCCGACAGTGCCTCGAAGGTGGCCTTGCCGACGAATTGCAACGCCGACTCGGTGGGGATCACCCGCACCTCGTGCCCGGTCTCGGTGAAACGACGGACGAGCGCGCACGCCTTGTATGCGGCGATTCCTCCGCCGACACCGACGACGATCCGTGTGGTCACTGGCCCTCCGGGTGGCTGTTCCCCGCCCACGCGGGGAGAACGACGATCTTATTCGCCTTCGGAATGCTCGAGCAGATCGGAGTGGATCTCACGCATGGCCACCGACAGCGGCTTCTCCTGCAGACCCGGCTCGACCAGCGGGCCGACGTATTCGAGGATGCCGTCACCGAGCTGGTTGTAGTAATCGTTGATCTGACGTGCACGCTTGGCCGCGTAGATCACCAGCGCGTACTTGGACGACGTGCGCTCGAGCAGCTCATCGATCGGGGGGTTGGTCAGGCCGATCGGAGTGTCGTACACGTGCACGGTCTTTTCGCTCACTGAGGAGGCTCCTGCGGTTCGTCGGTGAAAATCGATGGGTGCTGGATCAGCGGGTACTGAGATCAGCGGGTACTCGAGTCTCGGGATCGCCGCGCGACGGTCGTCGGCCCGGTTTCGTGCCGACGACGACGAAGAGCGCGCAGCCTATCTCGAAATAGTGCTGACGAACAACGATACCAACTGCTCACAGGCGCTGGTCACCTCGTCGTTCACGATCACGATGTCGAACTCGTCACAGGCCGCCAATTCGATCCTCGCGGTCTCCAGCCGACGGGCGATCACCTCGGGGGATTCGGTCCCGCGCGAGGTGAGCCGGGAGACCAGTTCGTCCCAGCTCGGCGGGGCCAGGAAGACGAGTATGGCTTCGGGCAGCGCCCGACGTACCGAACGGGCACCTTCGAGGTCCACTTCGACGAGCACGTTCTTGCCCGCCGCCAGCGCCTCGCGTACCGGACCCGCAGGGGTGCCCGACCTCTGCAGTCCGCCGTGGATCTCCGCCCATTCGAGCAGTTCGCCCGCCTCGATCATGGCGTCGAACTCGGCTCGGGAGACGAACCGGTAGTCCAGTCCGTCGACTTCCCCGGGCCGCGGGGCCCGGGTTGTCGCGGACACACTGAAGACCAGTTCGGGCAGGAATTCCCGCACGCACCGCACGACCGTGGATTTGCCCACGGCCGAGGGGCCGACCAGTACAACCAGTCGACCCTTCCGCGTGTGTTCGACCACCCTCGTAATCAGGCGTCGAAGTCGAACCGGGCCAACAGCGCCTTGCGCTGCCGATCGCCGAGCCCGCGCAAACGGCGGGTGGGAGCGATCTCCAGTTCGGTCATGATCTCGGCTGCCTTGACCTTGCCGACCTTGGGCAGGGCCTCCAGCAGCGCCGAAACCTTCATCTTGCCGAGAATCTCATCGGTCTCGGCATCCTTGAGCACGCTCTTCAGGTCGGTGCCACCACGCTTCAAACGCTCCTTGAGCTCCGCCCGAGCGCGGCGAGCGGCCGCCGCCTTCTCCAAAGCAGCGGCGCGCTGCTCGTCAGTCAGCTGGGGAAGGGCCACGGTTCCTCCGTCTCATCGTTCATTGCATAAACTCCTGCCGGTAACCCGACAGTCTCAGCGACCGTACCCACGACGTCCTGCAATTGCGAACCCGCCCCCCAGGTCAGCGCATGATTCCGACTGTCACCTCGGCGCGAGCGGCCGAATCCGCACAATGCCTCGCTCGCTGCCGTGATCGTACCGCCATTCCCCTGAAACACCCCGCGACCTGGGGATATACCGGAAATATGAGGGATAGCGGAGCGGTAGCGGTAGCGCCGCGCGGACCCCCAGCAACCACACACCCGCCCGACCAGGAACTTTCTGGAAATTGTCGGCGTGTCGGCGCAACTTCCCGCGTGTCGGATCGAACACATGTCCCCATACGTGGCCTGGATCACTCCCCGCACGCCGGATCCGAGACGACGAAGGCCCCGGATTCCGTCGAATCCGGGGCCTTCCATTCCTGTTTTCCGTACACCGAGGGATCCCCGGCGGCCCGACGGGCGGCACCGCCGACCGCACGCGGTCCGCGAGCGCGCCCAACCGGCCCGGAGTGCCACCTGGCTGCCCGCCAGAGGGCCTCGGCGTCGCGGTGGGGAGCTCAGGAACGCAGGAACGCGAACTCGTCCTGAATCGCGTTCAACCTGGCACGCAGTGCCGATACCGAGGGGCCCTCACGCAGGACCTCGCGCGAGACCGCGGGCAGCACCGAACGCAACATCGCCTCGGGCACCAGCGCGCGCACACTGTCGGGGCCGCCGCCCTGCGCGCCGACACCCGGCATCAGGATCGGGCCGTTGAGGGCCGACACATCGGGAGCCTCGGTCAGCGTCGCCCCGACGACGACGCCCACCGACCCGAATTCCGCGCCCGCGTTGCACAGCGCCGCCTCGTCGACGATGGACTGGGCGATGGTCCGCCCGTCCGCCGCGACCACCCGCTGCACCTGACCGCCCTCCGGATTGGAGGTCGCGGCCAGCACGAACACCCCGCGGTTGTTGGCCTCGGCCAGCGTGAGCGCGGGCGAGAGCGATCCGAATCCGAGATAGGGCGACACCGTCACCGCGTCGGCGCCGAGGGATCCGTCACCGAGCCAGGCCCTGGCGTAGGCGTCCATGGTCGAGCCGATATCGCCGCGTTTGGCGTCGGCCAGCACCAGCGTGCCCGAGGCGCGCAGCACCTCGATCGTCCGCTCCAGTACCGCGATACCGCCGGAACCGTAGGGCTCGAAGAAGGCGACCTGCGGCTTGACCAGCGCGACGGTCCCGTCGAAGGCCTCGACGCAGATCTCCGCGAATTTCTCCACGCCGTCGGCGTCGTCGGTCAGTCCCCACGCGTCCAGCAACTGGGGATGCGGATCGATGCCGACACAGACCGGGCCGAAATGCGCCGTGGCGCGCAGTAATCGGTCACCGAACGTCTTCATCGAACCGCCTCCTTCATAGGGTCGGAATCAGCCACGCAGCACCGAATGCAGCTCCTGGAGGGAGCGCACCCCGATTCCGCCGTTGATACTCGCCTCGATGCCCTGCACCGCCGCCGCGGCGCCCTGCACGGTGGTGATGCAGGGGATGTCGACGCCGACGGCGGCCGTGCGGATCTCGTAACCGTCGACGCGCGGCCCCGAATTGCCGTACGGGGTGTTGAACACCATGTCGATCTCACCGTCGCGGATCTGATCGACGATGCTGGGCAGCCTGTCCCCGGCGTTCTCTGCGGTATCCGGTTCGGAATGCTTGCGGACCTGCTCGCACGGAATACCGTTGCGGCGCAACATCTCCGCGGTGCCCTCGGTGGCGAGGATGCGGAACCCGAGGTCGTGCAGGCGTTTCACCGGGAAGACCATGGCGCGCTTGTCGCGGTTGGCGATCGAGACGAACACGGTGCCCTCGGTGGGCAGTGAGCCGTAGGCCGCGGCCTGGCTCTTGGCGAAGGCGGTACCGAAATCGGCGTCGATGCCCATGACCTCGCCGGTGGATTTCATCTCCGGGGAGAGCAGCGAATCGACCCCGCTGCCGTCGGCGCGGCGGAACCGGTGGAACGGCAGCACCGCTTCCTTGACCGCGACCGGCGCGTCCAGCGGGACGTGGCCGCCGTCGCCCTCGGCGGGCAGCATGCCTTCCTTGCGCAGTTCGGCGATGGTCGCGCCCATGGTGATCCGGGCCGCCGCCTTGGCCAGCGGCACCGCCGTGGCCTTGGAGACGAACGGGACCGTGCGGCTCGCGCGCGGGTTGGCCTCGAGCACGTAGAGCACGTCGTCCTTGAGCGCGTACTGCACGTTCAGCAGGCCCTTGACGCCGATCCCCTTGGCCAGCGCCACCGTGGACCGGCGCACCGCCTCGATATCGCTGCGCCCCAACGTGATCGGGGGCAGGGCGCAGGCCGAGTCGCCGGAGTGGATACCGGCCTCCTCGATATGCTCCATGACGCCGCCGAGGTAGACCTCCTCGCCGTCGCACAGGGCGTCGACGTCGATCTCGATGGCGTCTTCGAGGAACCGGTCGACCAGCACCGGGCGATCGGGGCTCAGTTCGGTCGCGCGGGAGATGTAGCCCTCGAGCGAATTCTCGTCGTAGACGATCTCCATGCCGCGCCCGCCGAGCACATAGGACGGCCGCACCAGCACCGGGTAGCCGATGCCCGCCGCGATCTTCTTGGCCTGCGCGACGGTGGTCGCGGTGCCGTACTTGGGCGCGGGCAATCCGGCGGCGACCAGCACCTCACCGAATTCACCGCGATCCTCGGCCAAGTCGATGGCGGCGGCGCTGGTGCCGACGACGGGAACGCCCGCGTCGGTCAACCGCTGCGCGAGGCCGAGCGGAGTCTGTCCGCCGAGCTGCACGATGACGCCCGCGACGGTGCCGGATTCGGATTCCGCGTGGAAGACCTCGAGGACGTCCTCGAAGGTCAGCGGCTCGAAGTAGAGGCGGTCGGCGGTGTCGTAGTCGGTGGAGACGGTCTCGGGATTGCAGTTGACCATGACCGTCTCGTAGCCGGCCGCCGACAGCGTCTGCGCCGCGTGCACACACGAGTAGTCGAATTCGATGCCCTGGCCGATGCGGTTCGGTCCCGAGCCGAGAATGATCACCTTGTCGCGCTCACGCTGCGGCGCGACCTCGGATTCGGCCCCGGGATCGAGTTCGTAGGCCGAGTAGTGGTACGGGGTCTTGGCCTCGAATTCGGCGGCGCAGGTGTCGACGGTCTTGAAGACCGGCCGGATACCGAGCCGGTGGCGCAGTACGCGCACGCCGGTCTCGCCCGCCAGTTCGGGGCGCAGCGCGGCGAGCTGACGGTCCGACAGTCCGTAATGCTTCGCGCGACGCAGCAGCGGTTCGTCCAGTACCGGTGCGTCGAGGATCTCGCCGCGCAGTTCGACCAGTCCGGCGACCTCCGCGACGAACCAGGGGTCGATCCCGGACGCCTGCGCGACCACCTCGATACTCGCGCCGAGGCGCAAAGCCCGCTCTACCTGGTAGATCCGTCCTTCGGTCGGCGTGCGCAGATCCTCGAGGATCGCCTCGACGGCGGCCTGGACATTGTTGTCGACCGGAGCCCACTGCCCGTCGTCCTGGGTCCAGAACCCGGTCGCCTTGGTCTCGAGCGAACGCAGCACCTTGCCGAGCGCCTCGGAGAAGTTGCGGCCGATCGACATCGCCTCGCCGACCGATTTCATGGTGGTGGTCAGAGTCGGGTCGGCGCCGGGGAATTTCTCGAACGCGAACCGCGGCGCCTTGACCACGACGTAGTCCAGCGTCGGTTCGAAACAGGCCGGGGTCTCCCCGGTGATGTCGTTGACGATCTCGTCGAGCGTGTAGCCGATCGCCAGTTTGGCGGCGATCTTGGCGATCGGGAAACCCGTCGCCTTGGAGGCCAGCGCCGAGGACCGCGACACGCGCGGATTCATCTCGATGACGATCAGTCGACCGTCGGCCGGATCGACGGCGAACTGGATATTGCAGCCGCCGGTGTCGACGCCGACCTCGCGCAGGATCGCGATGCCCAGGTCGCGCATCTTCTGGTATTCGCGGTCGGTGAGCGTCATCGCGGGCGCGACGGTGACCGAGTCACCGGTGTGCACGCCCATCGGGTCGACGTTCTCGATCGAGCAGACGATCACGACATTGTCGCGGCTGTCCCGCATCAACTCGAGTTCGAATTCCTTCCACCCGAGGATGGATTCCTCGATGAGGACGTTCGCGGTGGGTGAGGCGGCCAGGCCGCCGCCCGCGATGCGGTCGAGATCCTGGTCGTTGTATGCCATGCCCGAGCCGAGGCCGCCCATGGTGAACGACGGCCGGACCACCACGGGGAAGCCCAGTTCGGCCACCGTGTCGCGGACCTCGTCCATGGTGAAACAGACCCGTGAGCGAGCGCTCTCGCCGCCGACCTTCGCGACGATGTCCTTGAACTTCTGCCGATCCTCACCGCGCTGGATGGCCTCGAAATCCGCGCCGATCAGCTCGACGTTGTACTTCTCGAGCACCCCGTTCTCGTGCAGTGCGACGGCGGTGTTGAGCGCGGTCTGCCCGCCGAGGGTCGCCAGGATCGCGTCGGGGCGTTCCTTGGCGATGACCTTCTCGACGAATTCGGGGGTGATCGGCTCCACGTAGGTGGCGTCGGCGAATTCCGGGTCGGTCATGATCGTCGCCGGGTTGGAGTTGACCAGCGATACCCGCAGTCCCTCCGACCGCAGCACCCGGCACGCCTGGGTGCCGGAGTAGTCGAATTCGCACGCCTGGCCGATGACGATGGGGCCGGAGCCGATGACCAGGATGTGTTCGAGATCCTCGCGGCGAGGCATCAGGAGGCTCCTTCCATGAGACCGGCGAAACGGTCGAAGAGATAGGCGGCGTCGTGGGGTCCGGCGGCGGCCTCCGGGTGGTACTGCACGGAGAACGCGCGACCGTCCACCAGTCGCACACCCTCGACGGTGCCGTCGTTGGCGCAGATGTGGCTGACCTCGGCCTTGCCGAACGGGGTGTCGAAACGTTCGCCCTGTTCACCTTCCAGCGCGAAGCCGTGGTTCTGCGCGGTGATCGAGATGCGTCCGGTCTCGTGCTCGACGACCGGGATGTTGATGCCGCGGTGGCCGAATTTCATCTTGTAGGTGCTGCGCCCGAGCGCGCGGCCCAGGATCTGATTGCCGAAGCAGATGCCGAACAGCGGCAGCCCCTTCTCCAGCACGCCGCGGGTCAGCGCGACCGCGCCGTCCTGGGTGGCCGGGTCGCCCGGGCCGTTGGACAGGAAGACGCCGTTCGGATCGAGTTCGAGTATCTGGTCGATCGAGGTTGTCGACGGCACCACGTGCACCCGCATCCCGCGTTCGGCGAACATGCGCGGGGTGTTGGTCTTGATGCCGAGATCGACCGCGACGACGGTGAAGCGATGATCACCCGCGGGCTCGATGGTGTAGACCGAATCCGTGCTCACCTCGCGGGCGAGATCGGCGCCGAGCATGGACTGCTGGCCGTTGACTCTGGCCAGCAATTCCTCGGTGCCCGCGAGGGCGTCGCCGGAGAAGATGCCCGCCTTCATCGAACCTCGGGTGCGCAGATGCCGCACGAGGGCGCGGGTGTCGACACCCGCGATGCCGACCACGTCCTGACGCTGGAGCGCCTCGGGCAGGGTTCCGGTCGCGCGCCAGTTGGAGGCGCGGCGGGCCGGATCGCGGACCACGTAACCGGCGACCCAGATCTTGCCGGATTCGTCGTCCTCGTCGTTCCAGCCGGTGTTGCCGATCTGCGGGGCGGCGGCCACGACGATCTGACGGTGGTAGCTCGGGTCGGTCAGGGTTTCCTGATACCCGGTCATCGCCGTGCAGAACACCGCCTCGCCGAGCGTCTCGCCCACCGCGCCGTAGGCGGTGCCGCGGAACACCCGGCCGTCCTCGAGCACGAGCGCGGCTTCGTCGTGCCCGCCGGTCGCCCGGCCACCGCCCCCCGCCGAATCGTTACCCGATACCGCACTCATCCTTGCTCATCTCCCGTCATCGTCCTGGCCCACGCCGGGTACACCGTCTTGTCGTCACCTCGGAAACCGGTATCTATCTCGGTTCCGGTCGGCAGCTTCCAGCGAATTACCAGCACACCATCTTGCGTCATCACTTTGCCCGCGTGCCCGCGTTCGGTCCGCACGGCGGTGATGGACTCCTCGGGAATCCAGATCACCGCCGCCCCGTCGCGTTGCAGCAGGATCCCTCGTTCGAACCTGGTCAGTTCCGCTGTTGCGCGGAACCCCAGGTCACCCACCGCTATCCGGTCCTGCCAGCTGGGCGCGATGGTGCTGCCCAGGTAGAGACCGGTCGTCGGCTCCAATACCTGCGCCCCGAGTTCGGCGGGCACGGTCGGCAGTTCGCCGATCCGTTCGGCCTGACTCGCGGCGCGGCGCTGCCACCCTCGGTACATCAGCGAGACGCCGATGACGAAGAACGCCAGCGTCCCGATCACCCACAGTGTTCTTTCCATTACGGAGCTCCCACCGCTTTGCCCTCGCGGGCGGTTATCCGACCCCGCAGCAATGTCGTGGTGACCTTGGCGGGGAACGTCATATCCTCGAACGGCGTGTTGTTCGAGATGCTGGCGAGTTCGGTGGCGCGCACCGTCCAACTCGCCTCGGGATCGACCAGCGTGAGGTTGGCCGGTTCGCCCACCTCGATCGGCCTGCCGTGTTCGTCGAGTCCGACGATGGCCGCGGGCCGCTCGCTCATCACCCTGGCCACACCGCGCCAGTCGAGCAGACCCGGTTCGACCATGGTCGACACGATGATCGACAGCGCCGTCTCCAGACCGAGCATGCCGGGTCGCGCGGCCGCGAACTCGCAGCATTTGTCCTGCTCGGCGTGCGGGGCATGATCGGTCGCGACACAGTCGAGCACCCCGTCGGCCAGCGCCTGCCGCAGCGCGGCGGCGTCGGAGGCCTCGCGCAGCGGCGGATTCACCTTGTTGACCGCGTCGTAGGTCTCCAGGCGCGAGTCGTCGAGCAGCAGGTGGTGCGGGGTGACCTCGGCGGTGATCGAAATCCCCTGGGCCTTGGCCCATTTGATCAGCTCGACGGTTCCCGCGGTGGACGCGTGGCAGATGTGCACGCGGGCGCCCGCGTCACGGGCGAGCAGCGCGTCACGGGCGACGATGGATTCCTCGGCGGCGCGCGGCCATCCGGCCAGGCCCAGGCGCGCCGCGGTCGGACCCTCGTGCGCCACCGCGCCTTCGGTCAGCCGTGGCTCCTCGGCGTGCTGGGCGATCAGCACGCCGAGCGAGTTCGCGTATTCCAGCGCCCGGCGCATGATCAGCGGGTCGTAGACGCAGTGGCCGTCGTCGGAGAACATGCGCACCGCGCCGACTCCGGCGGCCATGGTGCCCATTTCCGCGAGCTGCTTTCCGGCGAGACCGACGGTGACCGCGCCCACCGGATAGACGTCGACCAGGCCGACTTCCCTGCCGCGCCGCCACACGTGATCGGTGACGACCACCGAATCCGCGACCGGATTGGTGTTGGCCATCGCGAACACCGCGGTGTATCCGCCGAGAGCGGCCGCGGCGGAACCGGATTCGATGGTCTCGGTGTCCTCGCGTCCGGGTTCGCGCAGGTGGGTGTGCAGGTCGACGAAGCCGGGCAGCAGGATCTGTCCCGTCGCGTCGACGATCTCGGCGGCCTCGCTCGCGGCGATCCGCGGCGCGATCTCGACGATGACACCGTCGCGCACCAGCACGTCGACCGGTTCGCCCTCACCGTAGCGCCGTGCGGCCTTGATCAACAGTTCGCTCATGCCGCGCCGCCTTCCGCCCGGATCTCGTGGCCGATGCAAATCTCCGCGCTCATACCGCGACCGCCTCCTGGGTGCCGACCAGCAGCCGGAACAGCACCGCCATCCGCATGTGCACGCCGTTGGTCACCTGTTGCAGGATCGCGGCCTTCGGCGAATCCGCCACGGCCGAGGCGATTTCCATGCCGCGCAGCATCGGGCCGGGGTGCAGCACGACCGCGTGCTCGTCGAGCAGTCCGAGTCTGCGCTCGGACAGTCCGTAGGTCACCGCGTACTCGCGCGCCGACGGGAAGAAACCGCCGTTCATCCGCTCGGCCTGGACCCGCAGCATGAGCACCGCGTCCGCGCCGGCCAATTCGGCGTCGAGCGCGTGCGAGATCCGCGCGGGCCAGGCCTCGACACCGACCGGGAGCAGCGTGCGCGGCGCGACGAGCACCACTTCGGCGCCGAGCGTGGCGAGCAGGAAGACGTTCGAGCGCGCGACCCGGCTGTGCAGGATGTCGCCGACGATGACGACCCGCTTGCCCTCGATATCGCCGAGGCGCTGACGCAGGGTGAGCGCGTCGAGCAGGGCCTGGGTCGGATGTTCGTGCGTGCCGTCACCGGCGTTGATGACGGCGGGCGAGGTTCCGCGCCCGGCCGCGGCCCAGCTGTCCATCCAGCGCGCGATCTGATGCGCCGCGCCGGAGGCGGGATGTCGGACGATGAGCGCGTCGGCGCCCGCGGCGTGCAGGGTCAGCGCGGTGTCGCGCAGCGATTCGCCCTTGGACACCGACGAACTGCTCGCGCTGACATTGATGACATCGGCGCTCATCCACTTGCCCGCGACCTCGAAGGAGACGCGGGTGCGGGTCGAGTTCTCGTAGAAGACCGTCATCACGGTGCGTCCGCGCAGCGTCGGAAGTTTGTGCACTTCGCGCCCGAGCAGCGCCTGCTCGAATCGTTCCGCCTCGTCCAGCATTTCGGTGGCCGCGTCGCGATCCAGATCGGCGACGGTCAGCAGATGCCTCACTGTGCCTCCTCTTGGCGCAGATAGACGCCGTCGCGGCCGTCGTGTTCGGTGAGCAGTACCGCGATGTCCTCCGACCGCGAGGTCGGCACGTTCTTCCCGACGAAATCGGCGCGGATCGGCAGTTCGCGATGTCCCCGGTCGATCAGCACCGCGAGTTGGACCGCGCGCGGCCTGCCGAGATCCCGGAGTCCGTCCAGCGCGGAGCGCACGGTGCGCCCGGAGAACAGTACGTCGTCGACCAGGACGACGAGCGCGTCCTCGATACCGCCGTCGGGAACGGAGGTGCGTTCCAGCGGACGGTGTGGACGGCTGCGCAGATCGTCGCGGTAGAGGGTGATGTCGAGTGATCCCAGCGCGGGCCTGACCCCGGAGAACTCCTCGATCTTCTCGGTCAGCCGCGCGGCCAGGGTGGTGCCTCGGGTCGGAATACCGATCAACACCACGCGCGCCGCGCCGGTCTCCCCCGAGTCGAGCGCGGTCTTCTCGATGATCTGGTGCGCGATCCGCGCGATGGTCCGGCTCACATCGGAGGCCGACAACAGCTCGCGCCCCGCCTGTACCCACTCGGGTGCGTGCCGCTGCGATACCTCGGCACCGCCGGACTTGGCGACCCGATCTCCGGGCACAGCCATGCCGACCTCCTTCCCCGCCTCACCGGACGGTCCGTTAAAGGATGTCTTACGGCTAGCAGCCTAACAGCGCCCGACAGCGCCCTCCCACCAGCGGTATCCCCCTGTGAGCCCCGCCACGCACGGCCTGTGAGCTCGACCACGCCGGCACCCCGAGCACTACGGCAGGCGCACCGCTCGTACGAGACCGGCCGCCGACCCGCCCGCCATTTCCGGTCGGCCGAACGACTCGACGAGATCGTCCCAGGGATGAAAGCGGGTGCGCCAACCGTGTTCGGCCAGCCAACGTTCGCCGTCCGGTCCCAGTCCACGCCGATCGGCGGAAGCCGTCGCTCCCACCAACCGTCCGAGTTCGGCGTATCGCTCGCGCTGCGGCGCCACATCGAACCGCCCGAGGGCGAAACTGCTCGCGGGGGCGGATATTTCGGTCATCCACTCGGCAAGGCGCAGCGCGTCGGCGTGCGGGAGGTAGTCGAGCACCCCCTCGTCGACCCAATGCGCGGGCAGATCGGCGCGGTAGCCCGAAGCGACCAACGCCGACACCCAGTCCGCGCGGAGATCGGCGGCGACGACCTGCCGCGCACAGGTCGCGGTCGCGCCCGCCGCCGCGAGAATCGGTTCCTTGAAGGCGAACAGCTCGGGCAGGTCGATCTCGAACAACCGCACCCGCGCCGGCAGCGCCATCCGGTAGGCGCGGGTGTCCAATCCGGCGCCGAACAGCACCAACTGCGAACATCCGTTGTCCACCGCCCGGACGATCTCGTCATCGATGACCCGCACGGTCAGCGATCGGCCGTCGAAGAATTTCGCGGCGAGCGCCTCGACCCGCGCCCACCGCGCCCGTCCGTCCTCGGTGCCCTCGAAGCCGAGCCGGGCGGCGGCGACGAAATCTCGCGCCAGCGGATCGTCGTAGAGGCGGTCGGCGCGTTCGGATTCCGTCGCGCGGATGACCGCGACGCCGACGGCCGTCATCGCCACCCCCGCCATCGGCACCTGCTCTTCGGCCACGAATCCTCCTCGATTTAACTTGTCGACCGACTAGGTATTTTCGCCCTTCGCCGAAGCTAGGCTTCTGCTTGCCGGTCGTCAAGCAGAACGGAGGGATCCATGGACGGACGTCGCAGCGACACGCGTGAGCGGATTCGGACCGTCGCCATGGAACTGTTCACCGAACGCGGCTACGACAAGACCTCGCTGCGCGAGATCGCCGAACGCCTCGGGGTCACCAAAGCCGCGCTGTACTACCACTTCCGAACCAAGGAAGATATCGTCGCCAGCCTGTCGGAAGACCTGCGCCGCGGCGTCGACGACATCGTCGAATGGGCCGCGACCGCACCCGAGGGTCGCGAACGGGCCCGCGAAATCCTGATCCGCTACAGCGATCTGCTACACGGTCTCGGACGGGACATGGTGCGGTTCTGGCACGAGAATCAGCCCGCTTTCCGAGAGCTCGGATTCGGTACGAGTCTGCGCTACCAGTTTCGCACCCTCGCCGATTCGATGACCGCTCCCGATCGCGACCCGATGGCGGTCTTCCACGCGCGCCAGGCGCTGCTCGCCATCAGTTGGAGCCTGGCGATGATGGGCGATCTGGAGCTGACCGAGGAGCAATCGCACGCCGCCGCCACCCGGATCGCACTCGACATCATCGACGGGTAGCTCCCGCGCACCGCGGGGACCGGTACGTCCGCGACACCACGGTCCGAATTCCGCTAGCACATACGTTCGATCGGGCGTACATTCGACGCCATGTCGACGCCACTACAGGGTTCACTGCTCGACGGATTCGGTGAGATCGAACTCGGTCCGCTGGAGGGAATTCGCCGCACGTCGCTCGGCGCGGGCGCGTGGGTCGATGTGCTGCCGGGCTGGATGACCGGGGCGGACGAACTCTTCGAACGGCTCGCGGCCGAGGTGCCGTGGCAGTCGGAGCGCAGGCCGATGTACGACCGGGTCGTGGACGTGCCGCGACTGACGCGCTTCTACGACGAGAGCGACGCGCTGCCCGATCCGGCGTTGGAGCGGGCGCGCACGGCGCTGAGCGCGCACTATCGCGACGAACTCGGCGAACCGTTCCGCACGGCCGGCCTGTGCTACTACCGCGACGGGCACGACAGCGTGGCCTGGCACGGCGACACCGTCGGCCGGGGCGCGACCGACGACACCATGGTCGCGATCCTGTCGGTGGGCGCCGCGCGGGCACTGCTGTTGCGTCCACGCGGGGGCGGCGCGAGTATCCGGTACCACGTGGGCCACGGAGATCTGCTGGTGATGGGCGGATCGTGTCAGCGGACCTGGGAACACGCGGTCCCGAAATCGCGCAGGCCGACCGGGCCCAGAATCAGCATCCAGTTCCGTCCGCGCGGCGTGCGCTGAACCTGGGTCGGCGGGCTTCCCGAAAGCCGAGCAGGTGCGCTCGACGGTCAACTGTCCACAGCCCGAATCGGTGCGGGATTCCGGCGACGACGGACGGTGACGGCGTGCGCGTGGATGGCCTGTTCGAGATCGGCGGGCGCGACGACCGGCCCACCGCCCGCCGCGGGCGAGCGCCGCCGGTGACGCGGTGCCGAGTTCACTCGTGAATCCCGCAACCGGGCGGTGACCTCCGCCCGCGCCTGCCGGGCGACACTCACCTCCCTGCGGTACTGCCGGAAGATCTGGACCTCCCCGTCGACTTTCGGGTAGTCCAGGTACAGGTAGTCCATACCGTCGCGGGCGTATTCACCGAGCCGCTCGAGATCGATCGCCCACTCCCGCAGCTGATCCGGCCCGCCGTAGATCGCGAGGGTGCCGCCGACCCGGTCGATCCGGGTCCAGCCGACCGGTTTCGCCACGTAATGCGATGCGGCCGTGCCGGATCCACCCGAATCCCACGCACGTCGCCGCGCGAGTGCGGGTTTCAGGCCGAAAGTCTGCCAGCCGACCGTGCCCTGCGAGCGGTCGCGCAACGGCAACCGGGCGCGCAACGCGGCGGCGGCGGCCGCGGTGAACACGGTGAGATCCGACGGCACCAGAACGATCGGATCGGACGGGGCCGCGTCGAACGGGTTCGGGTCCAGATGCGCCGGATCGATGACGACCAGGGTGCCGGGCCGACGCTGGTAGGACAGACCCCACAGCAACCGCGCGGACACCCGCGCGCCGCGCCAGTCCGACAGCACGTGCCAGGTGTCGTGGTAACGATTGGTGGCGAAGCGGAAATCGTCACCGGGACGCAGTGTGAGCACCGTGAACACACGGCCGTCGAGCACCATCGTGCGACGGTGCAATTTCAGTATGTCGCTATCGGCCGAACCGTGACGCGGCCGTTTCTGTTGCGCGGCCACGATAATCCTCCGTTTCGGCTCGCTGTGAAAGACAGGAGACCACGGACGAACTCGGTTCGGCAACGCATTTTCCGTCGCCGACCGGCGGTGGCCGGGGTGTCCCGCCGCACAGCGCGCGAGCGCGCACCCGGATAGATTGGCTGTATGAGCAATCCAGGGGCGGGGGTCTTGGCCGTGATGCCGCTGCATACGATCAGCGAGGTCTACGGCGAAGCGGGGCTGCGAGAACGACTTCTGCTCGAAATCGCGGAACTTCCGGATGCCGATCGGGTCGTCGACGCCCTGGAATTGGCCGCCGACCTGCATCGCGACGATCGCTACGGCCGCGAGCCGTATCTGAGTCATCTACTGCGGGTGGCGATTCGGATCATCAGCCACTATGAGGTCCGCGATCCCGATCTGGTCGTGGCGGGCCTGCTGCACGACTCGGTCGAGGACCACCCGCGGGAATTGGCGGGGGAACAACCGGGCGAACCGAAGGCCGCCGCGCTGGCGGTGCTCGCCGAACGTTTCGGCACCCGTGTCGCCGATATCGTCGCGGCCGTGACGAATCCGACCCCGGACCCGGATCGGGACAAGCACGAACAATATCGCGAACATATCGCCGCGGAACTCGATCGGGCACCGTGGGCGCGGATCGTGAAATTCTCCGATTTCACCGATAACGGCGTCGGAATTCTCTACGCGACCGGTCCGGCGATGGAACGGCTGGCCACCAAGTACCAACCGCTGCCCGATATATACCGTGACCTGGTCAACCGGCCGGACACACCGCTGGCCGATCACGTCAAACAGCTCATCCTCGATCAGTTGGATCGCGCGGACGAACGATTCGAGGCGATCCTCGACAGCGACTGAACCCCGCCTCATGGCCGTCGCAGGACCGCCTCGACCAGCGCGAGGACACCCGCGCGCAGGCGGTCCGCCTCGCCCGCGCGCACCATGCGCGCGGCCGGTTCTCCGCCGAGTGGGGCGAGCAGTAGCGCTCCGACGACCTCGGCGTCCACGTCCGGCCTGGCCTCGGCCAACAGCGCGGTGATGTGCGCGGCCCAGAACGCGTGGAACTCCTCGCTTCGCGGATGGGGCGACTCCGACCGGTAGGCGACCATGAGTTCGAGATTGTCGACGACGAGTTCGGTCATCGCGCCGAAATAGGCGAGCAGCCGGTCACCGGGTTCGGCTCCTGGACCGAGCGGCGGCGGACCGTCCTGCACCGCGTTCATCAGCGCGAGCGCGGGTTCGGCGACGAGTTCGTGCAGCAGACCCGCCCGGCTGCCGAACCGGTGGAAGATGGTCCCCTTCCCGACCCCGGCGGCGGCGGCCACCCGATCCATGGTGATCGCCTCACCCCCGTATTCGGCCAGCAACGCCCTGGTCGCATCGAGTATCGCGCGCCGATTTCGTGCGGCGTCGGCACGTTCCCTCGGACGGTCCTCGGCCATCTCACCCACTTCCTGCATTGACAAGTTGACCAACGGTCCATATCGTTTCGCTTCGAACTGGACCGGCAGTCAAATTATGGAGTTCTCGATGCGAGCAATCGTAATGACAGGTACGGGCGGCCCCGAGGTACTGGTGCCGCGCGAGATGCCGACACCGCGTCCCGGCGTGGGTGAACTGACGATCAGAACGGAGGCGATTCCGGTGCTGTACCCCGAGATCGCACTGCGTTCGGGGGCATTCCCGCTTGCCGCCGAACCGCCGCTGATCTTCGGATTCCAGGCCGTGGGAATCGTCGCCGAAACCGGGCCCGAGGTCGACGCCGCCCTCGTCGGCAGGCGCGTCGCCGTCGCCACCGCCGGTTTCGGCTCGTACGCCGAATATGTCCGCGCGCCCGCGGTGTCCGCGACCCCCGTACCCGAGGAACTCTCGGCGGCCGAGGCGGCGGCGGTGCTGATGAGCGGCTCGGTGGCGGTGACCCTGCTGGACGCGGCCGCGTGCACCGGCACCGAGACGGTGCTGGTCGAGGCGGCCGCGACCGGCGTCGGCGCGGCGCTGACCGAACTGGCCGCCCGACGCGGAATCCGGGTGCTGGCCACCGTGGGCGGACCGGCCAAGGCCGAACGAGCCCGCGCCCTCGGTGCGGCGGAGGTCTTCGATCACCGCGACCCGGAGTGGACCGCGCGGCTGCGCGACCACCTCGGCGACACGACCATCGACGTCGTGTTCGACTCCATCGGCGGCGCCACCGCCGCGGCGCTGCTCGACGTCCTCACCCCGTTGTCCGGGCGCATGCTCGGCTACGGATTCCTCTCCGGCGCACCGGCCCAGGTCACGGCCGCCGACCTGATCGCCCGCGGACTCACTTTCGTCGGCTGCGCCGGACCGCGGTGGCTGGCGGTCGTCGATGCCAATCGCGGACGGGCGCTGGCACTCGCGGCGAACGGGGAACTCGATCCCCTCGTCGAATCCGTGTTGCCGCTGGAGCGCGCCGACGAAGCGCACCGACTGGTCGAAGGCCGGGCACCGCTCGGCAAAATCGTGCTGCGACCCGTGACCAGCTGAGCGCCGACCGCCCCGCACCGGCCGGTGGACCGCCGGATTGCGATCATGCAGTAGTGCCCGAACCGGTCGGCTCCGCCGCTGCGAACCCGTCGTCGAGTCCGTCGACGTCCGAACAGCCGTCACGGTGGGCGAGATTCGGCGTGCTGGACCGGGTGCGGGTCGCACTCTTGCTGATCGGGCTGTTGTGCGTCGCCACCGGACTACTACCGCGTGAGCAAGCCGCCGACAATATGCGGCGCATCGGACCACTGCTGCTGTTCCTCGGCAGCGTCATCGTGCTGGCCGAACTGACCAGGCAGGCCAAGGTATTCGCTGTGATCGCGCATCGGCTCGCGATCCTCGGGCGCGGTAACTATCCGGCGCTGTTCGGACTGTGCGTGCTGTTCGCCTCGGCGACGACCACCCTGCTCAACCTCGACACCACCGCCGTGCTGCTCACCCCGGTCGTGCTGGCGCTCGCGGCGCCCGCGCGTATCGCGCCGCTGCCGTTGGCGATGACGACGCTGTGGCTGGCGAATACCGCCAGCCTGCTGCTGCCGGTCTCCAATCTCACGAATCTGCTTGCCGCCGACCGCGTCGCACTCGACGCCACCGAATTCGCGGCGACCATGTGGGCGCCGCAACTGGTGTCGACGGCGGTGACCATGCTCTGCCTCTGGATCTTCTACTGGCGACGCGGTCGCCGCGACGCGGACCGGTACCTACCCCCCGAACCCGTACGCCCCGAGAATTCCGGACAACGCGCGCTGATGTACACCACCGCGTCGGCCTGCGTGCTGTTCATCGTGTCCATCCCGCTACTCGGGGACCACATCGAGATCGCGGCCACCCTCGCCGCGGTGATCGCCGTCGGGGCCTTCGCGATCATCGATCGCCGCGCGCTGAGATGGTCGCTGATCCCCTGGCGGTTGCTGGTCTTCGTCGTCGGCCTTTTCCTCGTCGTACCGACGCTGAGCCGGTTCGGACTCTCGGATGTGATGCACGCGCTCATAGGTTCCGATTCCGGTGCGGAAGGCGCGTATCGCGCGGCGGGAGCGGGTGCCGCACTGTCCAATATCGCCAACAACCTGCCCGCCTACACGGCTGGTGAGGCGGTGGTGCCGGTGGAGAACCGCGATCAGCTGTTGGCCCTGCTGATCGGCACCAACGTCGGTCCGATCATCACGCCGTGGGCATCGCTTGCCACCCTGCTGTGCCTGGAATTCTGTCGAACCCACGGTGTCCGCGTCCCGATGACGCGCTTCGTCGTCACCGGGGCGATCCTGGCGATTCTCGCGACGACGAGCGCCGTCGCCGCACTGCTGGCCCTCGGATGATCTGGGCACCGTCGGCGCCGATCGAGAACCGTACGGCGCTGTCGCCCGAACGGATCAGCGACGCAGGATGAAGAAGTACGGTTCGGTCATGCCGCGCATATCCATCACGCCGAACAGAGTGTCGGCGTCGACCCGGCGGAAGTGGTCGATGATGGGCAGGTGGTCGTAGACCATCGCCGCGCTGAGGACGCCGCGGTATTCGACGGCGCGCAGGCGAGCCGTGTAGCGCTGGGTTCGTAGGGCGATTCCGGTGTAACGCAACGATTTCCGGACGGCGCGCACACCGGGAAGCGGTACCTTCCCGGTGAGCGAGAGCGGTACCCGGCGCGGGTCGACCGCGAAGATCTTGCCCTCGGTGTCGGAGAACAGCAGCGGATGGACGGAATTCGCGTCGTCGAACTGTTTGCCGTACCAGCCGGACGCGCCGAGTACGCCGTCGAACGGGTGACCGGTCCGGATCTCCGAACCCTGCCAGCGCCCGGTCACGATCTCGTCGACCGCCGCCACCGGCAGCCGATCGAACAGTGCCCACGCCTGTTCGGGTGTGCACCCGTCGGCCTGCAACCGCGCCAGTTCCTCGGTCGCCGACCGGACAGTATTCGATGTCATCCCAGCTCTCCTCACACAGCACTGTTGCGAGAACAACTGTAGCTATCTCTCACTCCCGGTGTGCCACCAGGTCGGGGCAGCCACCGTGTGCTGCGCCACACCGCTTGACCTCGAGTGCGCTCGAGGAACGAGGATCGAATCGGTGCTCGCGGTGCGAGCGCACACCCGCTCCGGGAACATCACGCCGATGATCCCGGTCGGCTCCCGCCGGGTCCCGTACACCCACCGGCGGGAGCTTGGGGCACCCCCGGAAACGCGACAGCCGCAACCTCGTCGGAGGTGCGGCTGTCGCATGTTTCGGGGGTGCGGGGATTCACGCCGAAACGGCGATCTCCCATTCGTAGACGGTCAGTTCCGAGGAACCGCTCGTGTGCACCGGATCGGTGAAGGCGATCTCGCGCGCGGCATCGAGGCTCTCGGCCAGGATCACGTACGCGCCGCCGCTGCCGTCGGTGAACTTACCGCTCTCCTGCAGCTGACCGCGTTCGAGCAACGCGTCGAGGAATCGTCGGTGCGGTTCGATCGTCGCGGCGTCGAAATTCGGCGTCCGCATCGCCATGACCAGGTATTTTCTGGTCATACGTCGGTGCCGGGCCGCGGCGCCCGCGTCGCGGCGGCCGCCGCGCGCACCTGGGGAGCGACCAGCACGACCTGGCCGAGCACACCGTTGACGAAGGACGGCGAGTCGTCGGTGGACAACTCCTTGGCCAGTTCCACCGCCTCGTCGACCGCGACCACCGGCGGAACATCGTTGGCGTGGAACAACTCCCACACCGCGATACGCAGGATCGCGCGATCGACGGCGGGCAGCCGCGACAGCGCCCAGTCCTGCAGGTAGGACTCGATGGTGCCGTCCACCCGATCCAGATCGTCGGCGACGCCTTCGACCAGGGTGTGGGTGTAGGCGTGCACGGGCGCGACCGACTGGTCGTGGGTCGCCAGGTCGACCCGCTCGGAAAGCAGGTCGGCCACGTCGACATCCCTGGCCTCTGCCTCGAAGAGCAGGTCCACCGCGCGACGCCTGGCCTTATGCCGGGCGCCGAGCTTCTTGAAGTTGGACTTCTTGTCTACCGGCTGTTCCGCCACAGTCACCATTATCCCCGCGCGCCGAACCGGCGATCAGGCATTGACCCGGCCGAGGTAGCTGCCGTCGCGCGAATCGATGCGCAGCTTGTCACCGGTGTTGATGAACAGCGGGACCTGCACCTCGGCGCCGGTCTCCAGGGTCGCCGGCTTGGTGCCGCCGGTGGAGCGGTCGCCCTGCAGGCCGATATCGGTGTGCTGCACGATCAGCTCGATGGAGACCGGGAGCTCCACGAACAGCGGCGCGCCCTCGTGCACGGCGACCTGGACCGCCATGTTCTCCAGCAGGAAGCGGGCGCCCGCGCCGATGGTGGCCTCGGCGATCGACAGCTGGTCGAAGGTCTCGCCGTCCATGAAGATGTAGTCGGTGCCGTCGTGGTACAGGTAGGTCATATCGCGGCGGTCGACGGTGGCCGTCTCCACCTTGACACCCGCGTTGAAGGTCTTGTCGACGACCTTGCCGGACACGACGTTCTTCAGCTTGGTCCGCACGAAGGCGGGCCCTTTACCCGGCTTGACGTGCTGGAACTCGGTGATCTGCTGAAGCTGACCATCGATTTTCAGCACTAGGCCGTTCTTGAAGTCGCTGGTGTCCGCCACTGTCCTCGGATCTCCTAGTTCGTAAACTTCGTTGTCGTAAACACTGTTGTCTCGCGCGACCGTCGTCAGACGACGGTCAGGTCTTTGCTGGTGTGGGTGAGCAACTCCGGGCCCCCTTCGCGCACCACGAGCGTGTCCTCGATCCGGACCCCGCCGCGGCCGGGAAAGTACACACCAGGTTCGACGGTCACCGCCACGCCAGACAGAAGTGTAGCGGTTCCGGTTTTCGCGATTCCCGGCGCTTCGTGGATCCGCAATCCGACGCCGTGCCCGAGACCGTGCACGAACAGCGCCCCGTGACCCGCGGCTTCGATCACCGCGCGGGCCGCGGCGTCGACGTCGGCGGCCTTCACGCCCGGGTGCAGCGCCTTGCGCCCGGCCCGCTGCGACTCCTCGACCAGGGCATAGATCTCACGCTGCCAGTCCGACGGCTCGCCGAGTACCAGGGTGCGGGTCATATCGGAGTGGTAGCCGCCGATCACGGCGCCGAAATCGAGTTTCACGAAATCGCCCGGCGCGAGCACCGCCTCGGTGGGCCGGTGGTGCGGAACGGCGGAATTGACGCCCGCGGCCACGATGGTCTCGAAGGAGATCGCCTCCGCGCCGTGTTCGAACATCGCCCATTCGAGGTCGCGCGCCACCTGCCGCTCGGTGCGGCCGGGACGCAGACCGCCGCGTTCGAGCAGGGTCGCAAGACCCGCGTCACCGGCCGCGCAGGCCGCGCGCAACTGCTCGACCTCGTAGTCGTCCTTGACCGTGCGCAACTGTTCGACCAGTCCGGGAGCCGCGACGAATTCCAGGCCGGTGCCCTGCTCGACGAAACCTCGATGCTCGTCGACGGTGACGACGTGGCTCTCGTAGCCGATCCGGCCCATCTGCCATTCCCCCGCCAGCGCGACGATCCGGCGCGCGGTGGCCCGCGCGATCTCGGCGCGCAGATCGGGCACCTGTTCGGCGATCTGGCTGTGATACCGGCCGTCGGTGCCGATGACGGTGCGATCCTCGGCATTGCGCATATCCCAGGAATGCACGAGCAGCGTGGCGTTGGACCCGGTGAATCCGGTCAGGTACCTGATGTTCACCAGATCGGTGACCAGCAGGGCGTCGACTTCGTTCTCCACCAACAGACTGCGCAGCGCACTCCGGCGCGCGGCGTAGTCGGGCCAACGGCCGGCGCGATCAGCAGACATGGGTCCAAGCTACCGCGACGCGGGCCCGCTCGGCCCCCCACGGCCCGGACGGCCGCCGAATCCGTGGTCACCGCGCCACCGCCCCGGCGCCCGGATTCCGCACGATGTCCACATGGGAGCCGAATTCCCTTGGAGCGGAACATCGCATATCCACATATGGCGAAACCATCCACATTCCGCGAATCACGCCGCACGGCGGTCATATCTCGGACGAGGCTGGTCGGCATGGAACCCACGGCGCTCGCGACACTCACCGCATGGTGCGCGGTTCTCGGCTGGTTCGATCTGCGTCACCGCAGGCTGCCGAATTCGCTGACCACCACCGGTGCCGCCGCGATTCTCGGATATGCCCTGGGCACAACACGATTCACCGTCGCGGTCACCGGCGGGCTGCTACTCGCCGCGCTGTACCTGGCGATTCATCTCCTCGCGCCCGCCGCGCTGGGGGCCGGTGACGTCAAGCTCGCGGTCGGGCTGGGAGCGGCGAGCGCGTTGGGCGGTGCGCAGGCGTGGGTGTGGGCGGCCCTCGGGGCGCCCACGCTGACGGCGGCGGCCGGGGTGGCCGTCCTGGCGGCGCGGCGCGCGGATCACGGCGTGCCGCACGGACCGTCGATGGGCCTGGCGACCCTGGTCGCGCTGATCGCGACGGCATCGTGAGATCCGGCGGGTCGCGGGGTTGCGCGCGCACCCCGCGACGACGATGAAACAACAGAGCGCGCCACCGTCGACGTGCCCTCGATCACGAAAGACCGGATGCACCCACGCGGGGTCCGACATGGAAGGATATAGAGCGTGCTGCGCTGGATAACTGCTGGAGAATCTCACGGTCCCGCCCTCGTCACCATCCTGGAGGGGATGGTCGCCGGTGTCGAGGTGACGTCGGACGATATCTCCGCGCAACTGGCCCGCCGTCGGCTCGGGTACGGGCGTGGCGCCCGGATGAAATTCGAGGCCGACAAGGTCACCATGGTCGGCGGTGTCCGGCACGGACGCACCATGGGCGGCCCCGTCGCCATCGAGATCGCCAACTCCGAATGGCCGAAATGGACCACCGTCATGTCCGCCGATCCGGTCGATCCGGCGATCCTGGCCGACCTGGCACGTAACGCACCGCTGACCAGGCCGCGCCCCGGCCACGCCGATTACTCCGGCATGCTCAAGTACAACTTCGACGACGCCCGCAATGTGCTCGAGCGGGCCAGCGCCCGCGAGACCGCGGCCAGGGTCGCGGCCGGTACCGTCGCCCGCAACTTCCTGCGCCAGGCGTTCGGGGTCGAGGTCGTCTCGCACGTCGTCTCGATCGGCACCGCCGCCAACACCACCGGCATCACCCCGACCGGCGCCGATCTCGCCACCGTCGACGAGAGCCCTGTGCGCGCCTTCGACAAGGACGCCGAGGCGGCGATGATCGCCGAGATCGAGGCGGCGAAGAAGGACGGCGACACCCTCGGCGGTGTCGTCGAGGTGATCGTGGAAGGCCTTCCGGTCGGTCTCGGCTCGTTCATCAGCGGCGCCGACCGCCTGGACTCCCGCCTGGCCGCCGCCCTCATGGGCATCCAGGCCATCAAGGGCGTAGAGGTCGGCGACGGTTTCGAGACGGCCCGCCGCCGCGGTAGCCAGGCCCACGACGAGATGCGACCCGGCCCCGACGGTGTGCTTCGATCCACCAACCGGGCGGGCGGCCTCGAAGGCGGCATGACCAACGGCGAGGCGCTGCGCGTCCGCGCCGCCATGAAGCCGATCTCCACGGTTCCGCGCGCGCTCTCGACCGTGGACATGACCACGGGCGAGGAAGCCGTCGCCATCCACCAGCGCTCCGATGTGTGCGCGGTACCCGCCGCGGGCGTGGTGGCCGAGACGATGGTCGCGCTCGTCGTCGCGCAGGTGGCGCTGGAGAAATTCGGCGGCGACTCGCTCACCGAGACCGTCGACAACATCCACAGCTACATCAAGCGGGTGAGCACCCGGCCCCACATTCCCTCGGACAGTCGGTCGCAATGATCGTGCAGACCGACCCACGCACCCCCCGCGTGGTGCTGGTCGGACCGCCCGGCGCCGGAAAATCGACGATCGGCCGCAAACTCGCCAGGGAACTCGGGGTCGAGCTCTACGACACCGACGCGGGCATCGAGCGCGAGACCGGACGGACCATCCCCGACATCTTCGCCGTCGACGGCGAACCCGAATTCCGCAGGATCGAGGAACGCGTCGTTCGCCGCGCCGTTCTCGGCGAACGCGGAGTGGTCTCCCTCGGCGGCGGCGCGGTGCTGTCGGAGAGCACCAGGGCGCTGCTGCGCGACCGTACCGTGGTCTACCTCGAGATCAGCATCGCCGAAGGATTGCGCCGCACCGGGGCGAGCAACCAGCGACCCCTGCTCAACGGTGCCGACCCCGGCGCGAAATACCGCAAGCTGATGCGTGAACGCCGCCCCCTCTACCGCGAGGTGGCGACCGTCCGCGTGCGCACCGACGGACGCAGTCCGGGCCGGGTCGTCCGAATGATCCTGGACAAACTCGGCATGGACTCGGTCGCGCCGAGTACCGATCCCGAGCCGGATACCACCGTCGAAGCCGTGCCCGCTCCCGCAGGCAGGCGGTCGCGCACCCGCCGACGAGCCCGGGCCCGGGCATCGGCCAAGCACAAAACCACCGAAACCACCGAGCCGACGCCCGATCGCACCGACGATCCCGCCCCGAGGCAGCGCTCACGCCGCGCCCGGGGTCGTCGCACCCCGAACAACGGCACGAGCGGCCAATCCGCCACGGCGAACAGCCGCGCGAACAACCACCGCGTCGCGACGGAGGCGGGCGTCGACAGGCATTCCGGTCCGTCGCCCGACGCGATCACCGACGCCGGGGCCTCGGGGACGAGGCGTCGGCCGCGTCGAGCGCAACGCGCGGCGGGCGCTCCGAGCCCGGTAGCGGGCACGGACGGTACCGAGATTCCCGACTCGGGCACGGCACCGGCGGTGCGCCGGGTCACCTCCCGCCGCACCGACGGTGCCGTGCCCGATACCGGCACGCTCACCGAATCGCAGGGCCGGGACCGCACGGCCGATGCCAACCGGGGCACCGGGGAGCGTCAGCCCGGGCGTTCACGTCGCAGGCGTGCCCCGCGCGGTCGCGGCCGAGCCGAGAAACAGTCGGCGGGCACAGAATCGGAACGGCGCACATGAGCACCGCGGGTCGACGCGCGATCAGGCGTGCACGCCCGTGGTCGGCAGTACGAGCGGGCCGGATCCACGACCGCGCGGCACGACATTTCGTAACGAGAGAATCGGAGCATTCGTGACAGAGCCGAGGCGTATCCAGGTCGAGACCGCCGACCCGTATCCGGTCATCATCGGGCGCGGACTGCTCGGTGAACTCGTCGAATCGGTGGCGGGGGTGACCACGGGGGTCCGCACGGTCGCGATCTTCCATCAGCCGCCGCTCGCCGAGACCGCCGAAGTGGTGCGCAAGGCGTTGGCCGACACCGGGATCGACGCACACCGGGTGGAGATCCCGGACGCGGAGGCCGGTAAGGAACTGGCCGTCGCGGGTTTCTGCTGGGAGGTTCTCGGCCGGATCGGTCTGACCCGCAACGATGTCGTGGTCAGCCTCGGCGGCGGCGCGGCGACCGATCTCTCCGGTTTCGTCGCCGCCACCTGGATGCGCGGCGTGCGGATCGTGCACGTGCCGACCACCCTGCTGGCGATGGTCGACGCCGCGGTCGGGGGCAAGACCGGTATCAACACCGAGGCCGGTAAGAACCTGGTCGGCAGTTTCCACGAACCGGCCGCCGTACTCGTCGATCTGGCGACGCTGGAGACGGTGCCGCGTAACGAGATCGTCGCCGGCATGGCCGAGATCATCAAGGCCGGTTTCATCGCGGACCCGGTCATCCTGGATCTGGTCGAACGCGATCCCGAGGCCGCGCTGGATCCGACCGGCGAGGTGCTGCCCGAACTGATCCGCAGGGCGATCCAGGTCAAGGCCGATGTGGTCGCCGCCGATCTCAAGGAAGCGAGCCTGCGCGAGATCCTCAACTACGGGCACACGCTCGCACACGCCATCGAACGGCGCGAGCGCTACCGCTGGCGGCACGGTGCGGCGGTGTCGGTCGGGCTGGTCTTCGCCGCCGAACTGGGCAGGCTTGCCGGTCGTCTCGACGACGCCACCGCCGATCGGCACCGTGCGGTGCTGACCGCCGTCGGGCTGCCCGTCTCCTACGACGCCGACGCGCTGCCCCAGTTGCTCGACGCGATGCAGACCGACAAGAAGACCCGCTCGGGCGTCCTGCGTTTCGTCGTCCTCGACGGCCTCGCCAAGCCCGGCCGTCTGGAAGGCCCCGACCCGACCCTGCTGGCGGCGGCCTATTCGGCCATCGCCCGCGAGGAGAGCCCCAGCGGCGGCGCGGTCCTGCTCTAGCGCTCACATGCGACGAGGGCGCACTCCACGGGGAGTGCGCCCTCGTCGTCTCCGCGTCAGTGCGCGGACGCCACCGGGTGCCGCTCGGATTCGACACTCACCGATTTCTCCGCCGCGCGTCCGGCGACCATGCGACCGATCCCGACGCCGATCAGCGCGGGGATGAAGATCAGCAGGATGATGAAGGACGCACCCGCTGTCACTTCGAAGAGCAGTCCGTTGTCGCTGAGGTCCATCTTCGGGAAGAAGTCCACGATCCAGGAGACCAGACCGCTGCCGACACCGCCCGCGACCGCCGCCTTCAACCATCGGATGGTCAGGTCGGAGCCGCGTTCGGGGTCCGGGTTGTCCAGGCGATCGGCGCGGCCGTCGAGCACACCCCATGCCACGATGACGGCGAGCAGTACGACCAGGCACAAGATCCGCATCGAACTCCCGTGCGTCGGCCAGTACACCATCCCGAACCCGAGCCCGATACGCAGGCCGACGACCAGCACACCGAGCGCGAAAGCCCGCAGAACCCAAGCAGTCATATCGACTACCTTAACGCCCAGCTCGCCGCAACAGAACTAGAACAGGTATCAGAAATGTGGCCGGGAGGGGATCACTCCTCCATCGCCGAGGCCATCTCGGCGCGCGGCGCGGGGCACCCGGTGAACTGCTCGACCTGGCCGTAGGCCTGATGCAGCAGCATCCGCAACCCACTGACCACCGTATGACCGGCTCGGGCCACGGCCACCGCGAGCGGTGTCGGCCACGGGTCATAGATCGCGTCGAGTACCACGGGAGCGTGCGCCACCGACGCCGCGATGACCGCGGCCGCCTCCGACGGAATGGTGCTGACCACCGCACCGGCCTCGGCGCACACCGATTCGACGGACTGCGCGTCGAATCCGGCCACCGCGACCGCCATGCCGAGGCGTTCGGCCAATTCCACCGCACCGCGCGCACGTCCGGCGTCGCGGGCGAAGACCGTCACCGATTTCGCGCCGAGCGCCGACAGTCCGAGCAGCGCCGGACGCGCGGTACCGCCCGCGCCGAGTACGGCCGCGCTCTCCAGCGCGGTGACACCGCCCTCGCGCAGCGCGCCGACCACGCCGTCCACGTCGGTGCAGTCGGCACGCCAGCCGCCCGCCGTGTGGACCAGGGTGTTGGCGGAGCCGACCAGTTCGGCGCGCTCGGTGCGCTCGTTCGCGTACGCGAGGGCCGCTTCCTTACCCGGCATGGTGACCGACAGCCCGACCCATTCCGGACCGAGACCGTCGACGAGACCGGGCAACTGCTCGGCCGAACATTCGATCCGCTCGTAGGTCCACGGCAGCCCGAGCGCGTGGTAGGCCGCCAGATGCAGCTGCGGAGAGCGCGAATGCGCGATGGGCTTGCCGAGCACCGCGGCCTTGCGGGCCGCGGCGCCATCGACCGCGGCCCCGTTCGCCACGGTGCCGTTCACCGCCGCACCGCGTTCATCGGCCACTGTCGAGGATTCCGCTGTCCTCGGCCTTCTCGATATTGCGTAGGTGTTCGGAATAGCTCTGAGTGAACAATGTGGTGCCCTTCATGTCGATGGTCACGAAGTACAGCCACGGTCCCGGCTCGGGATTCTCCATGGCGCGCAGAGCGTTCAACGACGGCGCGGCGATCGGGGTGGCGGGCAGCCCGGCCATCGCGTAGGTGTTCCACGGCGTGCGGGTGGCACGGTCGCTGTCGGTGGTGGCGACCTCGGTCTGATCCAACGCGTAGTTGACGGTGGAATCGAATTCCAGCTGCTGACCCACCTCCAGCCGGTTCATGATGACCCGCGCCACCTTGGGCATATCCTGCGGCAACGCCTCGCGTTCGACGAGCGACGCCGCGATCAGCGTCTCGTAGGGTGACAGTTTCGTCGTCGCCCCGGATTGGAGCAGGCCGGTCGACTCGTAACTCGTGGCGCTCGCGCTGACCAGCTGTTTCAGGATCTGCTGCGGCGAGGCGCTCGGATCGAAGTCCCATGTGCCCGCCGCGATCAGGCCCTCGAGCTGCCTGGCGCGATCCGGGACCGCCTTCACCCTGGCCTGCGCCCAACTCGGCACGCCGAGCGCGCCCAGATCGGCGTCGGCTCCCGCGGCGGCGAGCTGCTCGTAGGTGACACATTTCTTCGCGGTGGCGGCGCCGATACAGCTGGCGGCGGCGATCTTGGTGTAGATCCCCTCCTTGCGCGCCCCGGTGTTCACATCGTGCTGGTCGTGCAGCAGCCTGCCCTCCGACACGACGACATTGCCGACCCGCGAATTCTTGCCGAGCAACGCCGTCACGGCGTCCAGGGCCGGCACCTGACTGGGGATGGCGTAGAAACCCGGCTGCACCGCGTTCATCCCCGAATTGCGCACCGCCGCTTCGTAGAACGCGCCGCTGCTCTTGACGACGTCCTTGTCGACCATCGACGAGGCGATCTCCTTGGCGGTATCGCCCGGATGGACCTGGACCACCACCAGCGGCCCGCCCGGTCCGGCGTAATCCTCCGGAATCGCCACCGACCTGGCGAATTTCATACTCGCGAAGCCGACCGCGCCGATGAGCACCACGATGAAGAATCCCGCGACCAGCCACAGGGTCCTGCGGCGTTTCTTCCGTTCCTCGGCCTTGCGCGCCGCCGCCCGCGAGCGCTTCCCCCGCTGGGAGCGTTTCGCCGGGGGACGTCGTCCCGAACGACCGCGTTCCGGGGGTTCCTGCCTGCCGACCCGGGGGCCGCGCGCTCTCGGCGGCGGCGGCGGTTCGGGCTCCTCGTCCTCGAGGTCCTCGTATGAAGGCTCGTCGTACCGCGGTTCGTCATACCGAGGCTCGTCGTCGGTGTACCGAGGGATGACGTTGGTGTCGTCCTCGTAGTCATCCCAATCGTCGGGCTCGTCCTGGGAAGTGCCGTGCCCACCCCAGGCTCGGTCGTCTCGCTGATAACGCCGCTCAGCCTCGCGCTGTTTATAGCGTTCCTCAGCCCGTGCCCACCGATCCGTCATGCATCGTCTCCGAACGACGCGTCACCCATCGACGCCTCTTCGACCGACTTCAACACCGCACTCCGTTCGTCCAACCATCCTTGCAGGATCGACACGGCCGCTGCCTGATCGATCACCTGCCGCTGGCCACGCGCGCGAACTCCACTGTCCCGCAATGCACGTGCAGCTGACACGGTAGTCAAACGTTCGTCGGAAAGCCTGATCGGCACGGGATCAATTTCCATCCGCAAACGTTCCGCGAACGCGATCGCGAGGTCGGCCGCGGTTCCCTTCTCCCCGCGCAGGGTCCTCGGCAGGCCGACGACGACCTCCACCGCCTCGTATTCCCGCACAATGTGGGCAATTCTCTCGATATCCGCGGCGGGACCACCGGCCCGGGATTTTTTCGCCCGCGCCACGGTCTCGACCGGCGTAGCCAGGATACCGTCGGGATCACTCGAGGCGACCCCGATTCGGACGCTGCCGACATCGATCGCGATCCGTCTGCCCCGGCCCGGATCGGACGCCGAATCGGGCCGGTCCGCGGCGCGCGACCGACCCGACGGCTCGGAACTCTCCGAATCGCCCATCAACCGGCCAGTTCGGCCACCCGGGCGCGGACCGCGGCCAGGCCGGCCGCGATCCCGGAGGGATCCGAGCCCGCGCCCTGTGCCATCTCCGGCTTGCCGCCGCCGCGGCCCGCGATACTCGGTCCGAAACTCGCCACCAGATCGCCCGCCTTGAAGCCAAGACCCTGCGCGCCCTTGTTCACCGTCACCACGAACGGCACCTTGCCGTCGGTATTGCCGAGCAGCACGACGACCGCCGGTTCGCTACCGAATCGACCGCGGATATCGGTGGCCAGTGTCCGCAGATCTCCCGCCTGCACCCCTTCGGGAGCCGCGACGGCGACCAGCAACACCCCGCCGACACGCTCGGCCTGGTCGACGAAGGCACCGGCCGAGGACAACACGGCGGCCATCTTGGTCCGCTCGAGCTCCTTCTCCGCCACCTTCAGTCGTTCCACCAGCTGCTCGACGCGCGCGGGCACCTCGTCGGAGGGCACCTTGAGCGAGGACGCGACACCGGCGAGCAGCGCGCGTTCCTTGGCCAGGTACTTGTAGGAATCCAGGCCGACGAACGCCTCGACGCGACGGATCCCCGACCCGACCGAGGATTCGCCCAGCACCGTGATGGGCCCGATCTGCGAGGAATGCCGCACGTGGGTGCCGCCGCACAATTCCATCGAGAACGGTCCGCCGATCTCGACCACGCGGACCTCGTCGCCGTAGTTCTCGCCGAACAGCGCGAGCGCGCCCATCTGCTTGGCCTTGGGCAGATCGGTGACGAAGGTGTTGACCGGGAAATTCGAGCTGACGGCGTCGTTGGACACCGCTTCGATATCGGCCTTCTGCTGTTCGGAGAGCTGGCCCTGCCAGTTGAAGTCGAAGCGCAGGTAGCCGGGTTTGTTCAGCGAACCGGCCTGCACGGCGTTGGGGCCGAGCACTTGACGCAGCGCCGCGTGCACCATGTGGGTGCCCGAATGACCCTGGGTCGCGCCGCTGCGCCACGCCGGATCGGCCTGGGCGAGCACGACATCACCCTCGGTGATCTGCCCCTGCTCCACCGTCGACTTGTGCACCCACACCTTCTTGGCGATCTTCTGCACGTCGTTGACGCGCAGTTTGATCCCGGCGGCGGTGATGGTGCCGCGATCGGCGATCTGGCCGCCGGATTCGGCGTAGAGCGGGCTGCGATCGAGGATCACCTCGACGTCCTGTCCGACCGTCGCGACCGGAACACGCACCCCGTCGGCGATGAGCGCGAGCACATGCGCCTCGGAGGTGAGTTCGTCGAATCCGGTGAACTCGGTGGGGCCGCGGTCGACGAGATCCTTGTAGACGGTCAGGTCCGCGTGCGCGTGCTTGCGGGACCTGGCGTCCTCCTTGGCGCGCGTGCGCTGCTCGGCCATCAGCGAGCGGAAACCGGCCTCGTCCACGGCGAGTCCGGCCTCGGCGGCCATCTCCAGGGTGAGGTCGATCGGGAACCCGTAGGTGTCGTGCAGGGTGAAGGCTTCCGAACCGGGGATCGTCTTGCCACCCTTGGCCTTCACCGCGGACGCGGTGTTGTCGAACAGGGTGGAGCCGGTGTTCAGCGTCTTGAGGAACGCCGTCTCCTCGCCCACCGCGACGGTCTCGATGCGCCGGAAATCGGTGGCCAACTCCGGATACGACGGCGCCATCAGATCGCTGACGACCTTCATGAATTCGGCCATCACCGGCTTCTCCGCGCCGAGCAGCCGGGCCGAGCGCACGATGCGGCGCAGCAGGCGGCGCAGCACGTAGCCGCGGCCGTCGTTGCCCGGGTTGACGCCGTCCGCGATCAACATCGCGGCGGTGCGCGCGTGGTCGGCGATGACGCGGAAGCGCACGTCGTCCTCGTGCTGGACACCGTAGGAGCGTCCGGTCAGCTCCTCGGCCTTGTCGATGATCGGGCGGCAGAGATCGGTCTCGTAGACGTTCTCCACGCCCTGGAGCAGGAAGGCGACACGCTCGACGCCCATGCCGGTATCGATGTTCTGCTTCGGCAGCGGGCCGAGGATCTCGAAATCGTCCTTGCCGATCCCCTGACCGCGCTCGTTCTGCATGAACACGAGGTTCCAGATCTCGAGGTAGCGATCCTCGTCGGCCTCGGGGCCGCCATCGACACCGAATTCCGGGCCGCGGTCGAAGTAGATCTCCGAACACGGACCGCACGGACCCGGGATGCCCATCGACCAGTAGTTGTCGGCCATTCCGCGGCGCTGGATGCGCTCGGAGGGCACACCCATCTCCAGCCACATGCGTTCGGCCTCGTCGTCGTCGAGGTAGACGGTGACCCAGAGACGTTCGGCGTCGAAGCCGTAACCGCCGTCCTCGACGCTACCGGTCAGCAGCGACCAGGCCAGTGCAATGGCCTCGCGCTTGAAGTAGTCGCCGAAGGAGAAGTTGCCCGCCATCTGGAAGAAGGTGTTGTGGCGGGTGGTGATGCCGACGTTCTCGATGTCGAGGGTGCGCACGCATTTCTGCACGCTGGTCGCGGTCGCGTACGGCGGGGTTTGCTGACCGAGGAAATACGGCACGAACTGCACCATGCCCGCGTTGACGAACAGCAGGTTGGGGTCGGCCAGGATCAAGGACGCGCTGGGCACCTCGGTGTGGCCGGCACGGACGAAATGGTCCAGGAATCGCCGTCGGATCTCGTGGGTCTGCACAGATATCCAGCCTACCGGTGCCGCGCACGTGGTTTTTCATCGCCCGCCGCTCGCACCGGCCGCCCCGGGGCGCGATACGGGCGCCGCCACGGCTACCGGCCGCGAACGATGCGGCGCAACTTCTGCACGCGCGGGCCGATCTCACGCTCGTACCCGTGGTCGGTCGGGGTGTAGTAATCCGCGCCGACCAATTCGTCGGGCGGATACTGCTGGGCCAGCACGCCGTCCGGATCGTCGTGCGGATATTTGTAGCCCTGCGCGTTGCCGAGCGCGGCGGCCCCGGAGTAGTGACCGTCACGCAGGTGGGCAGGCACCGAGCCCGCCCTGCCCGCCGCGATATCGGCCATGGCCGCGCCCAGCGCGGCGGGCACCGCCCCCGATTTCGGGGCGGTGGCGAGATGGATCGTGGCGTGGGTCAGCGTGAGCTGCGCCTCCGGCATCCCGATCAGCTGCACGACCTGGGCCGCCGCGACGGCGGTTTGCAAGGCGGTGGGATCGGCCATGCCGATGTCCTCGCTAGCCGAGATCACCAGGCGACGGGCGACGAAACGCGGATCCTCGCCCGCGCCGAGCATCCGCGCGAGGTAGTGCAGCGCCGCGTCGACGTCCGAACCGCGAATCGATTTGATGAACGCGCTCACCACGTCGTAGTGCTGGTCGCCCGCGCGGTCGTAGCGCACGGCGGCCTTGTCGACGCTCGCCTCGACCAGGGCCACGTCGACGGTCCCGTCGAGTGAGGATTCCGCGGAGGCTTCCAACGCGGTCAGGGCACGGCGCGCGTCACCTCCCGCGATCCGGACCAGATGATCGAGAGCGGGTTCGGTGACGGTGTAGGAGTCGCCGAAACCACGCGGATCGGTGATCGCGCGGCGCAGCACCGACCGGATATCGGCGTCGGTCAGCGAATGCAATTGCAGGACGAGCGAACGCGACAGCAGCGGCGACACCACCGAGAACGACGGATTCTCGGTGGTCGCGCCGACCAGCAGCACGATCCGGTTCTCCACCGCCGCCAAGAGCGCGTCCTGTTGGGTCTTCGAGAACCGGTGCACCTCGTCGATGAACAGCACGGTGGACTCGCCCGCCGTGAGCCGACGGCGGGCCAGATCGATGACCGCGCGTACTTCCTTGACCCCGGCCGACAACGCCGACAGTGCCTCGAATCGTCGACCGGTGGCCTGTGAGATCAACGAGGCGAGGGTGGTCTTCCCGGTGCCGGGCGGACCGTAGAGCAGCACCGATGCCGCACCGGAACCTTCGATGAGCCGTCGCAGCGGCGAGCCGGGACCGAGCAGATGCTGTTGGCCGACCACCTCGTCGAGCGACGCCGGACGCATACGCACCGCCAGCGGCGCCGCGGTGCCCGGCCCTCGGAAATCCACGCCCGCCCCGCCCGGCATATCCGACTCGGGGCCCGCGTGCCCGGGCACGTCGAAGAGCCCGTCGCTCATGCGCGCGCCTCGCCCGGGCGCGCATCCGACGCTCGGCGGCACCCGAATCGCTCGCTCATGCATTCGACCGTACCGCCCGGGTACGACACCGGATCGCGTCGCCCGCGACGACGCGACCCAGTGTCCCCGACCGGTCCGAACAGGTGGCCGAGACGGGTCATCGACTTGCCTCCCGCTCGCCGATCGACTGTGATCGGTACCCGTGGCCGTAAACGATGCCGTTTCAGACCCGTCTCCCCTCGGATCCCTCGCCCGACGCACCGTGCTGAAAGGCGGGGCGGCGGCAGCGACGGCGCTGTTCGCGACCGGTACCGCGCGGGCCGCCGTCCCCGTCTTCGCCCACGGGGTCGCGTCGGGCGACCCGCTGCCGACCGGCGTGATCATCTGGACCCGCGTCACCGTCTCCCCCGACGCGACCCCGGGTTCCGGGGCGGGCGCACCGGCGACGGTCGGCTGGGAAGTCGCCCGAGACGCCGCCTTCGCCGAGCCGGTGGCATCCGGAAGTGTCACGGCGACTTCGGATTCCGATCACACCGTGAAAGTCGACGTCACCGGTCTCGCACCCGGCGGCGTCTACCACTACCGTTTCACCGCGCTCGGTGAGTCCTCCCCCGTCGGCCGCACCCGCACCGCCCCCGCCGTCGCCGATTCCCCGGAACGCCTGCGCTTCGGCGTGGTGTCGTGCTCGAACTGGGAGGCGGGCTTTTTCGGCGCGTACCGCCACCTGGCCGCACGCGACGATCTCGACGCGATCGTGCACCTCGGCGACTACATCTACGAATACGGCCGTGGTGAGTACGGCGGCCGCACCGGAGCCGTCCGACCGCACGAGCCGACCGTGGAGATCGTCACCCTCGCCGACTACCGCATCAGGCACGCCCAGTACAAGACCGATCCGGACCTCGCCCTTCTGCACTCGCGACTGCCGTTCATCTGCACCTGGGACGACCACGAATCCGCCGACAATTCGTGGTCGGGCGGCTCGAGCACACACGACCCGGCGGTGAGCGGCGACTGGCGCGACCGCCGGGCCGCGTCGGCGCGCGCCTATCTCGAATGGATGCCGTTGCGCGCCAACGGGTCCGGCGAACAGGCCAAGATCTACCGCCGCCTGCGGTTCGGCACGCTCGCCGAACTGTCGATGCTGGATCTGCGCAGTTACCGAGATCGCGAGGCCGAGGCGGTCACCGGCTGGCGCGATATCGACGATCCGGCACGCACCATCACCGGCAAAGCGCAGATGGAGTGGCTCACAGCCGGTGTGGCCTCGGCCCCGGTGCAGTGGAAACTGATCGGCAATTCGGTGATGATCGCGCCGCTGGTCTTCCCGCCGCTCGAACCCGCCACCACCGAAGCCTTCACCCGGGTCATGGGATTACCGCAGGCGGGCATCCCCGCCAATGCCGACCAGTGGGACGGATACACCGCCGATCGCCGAACCCTGTTCCGCACTTTGCACGACCAGCGGATCGGTGACGTGGTGTTCCTGACCGGCGATATCCATTCCTCCTGGGCCGCCGATCTGCCGATCGACGCCGCGAACTATCCGGGCGGGCCCACCGTCGGCGCGGAATTCGTGGTCCCCTCGGTCACTTCGTCCAGTATCGGCGAATTGATCGGCGCGCCACCGCGCACCGCCGCCGTGCCCATCGAGGCGGCGGTGACCGGCGCGAACCACCACCTGCGCTATGTCGAACTGGAATCGCACGGCTACGGCGTCCTCGATGTCACCACCGAACGCGCCCAGATGGACTGGTTCTATCTGGCCGATGTGGAAAATCCCGATTCCGCTGTGCGGCACGGCGCTTCGTTCGCCGTGCCGTCGGGCGGGCGGGTCACGCCGCGCTCGGCTCCGGTCCACTGACGAGCGGCGGACGGGAATAAGTCCGGGGCGCCGCTGTTGGTCCGGGTATGACGAGTGCCGACTTACTGATCGATGCCTTCGGCCGGATCCGGGAGAACGTGCACGGAGCCGTCGAAGGTCTCACACAGCACGAACTGGACGCCGCGATCGAGCCGGGCACCAATTCCATCGCCTGGCTGATCTGGCATCTGACCAGGGTTCAGGACGATCACGTCGCCGAGGTGGCCGACCTGGAGCAGGTGTGGACGACGGCGGGCTGGGCCGAGCGCTTCGGCCTCCCGTTCCCCGAGGCCGACACCGGGTACGGGCACGGCCCGACCGAGATCGCCAGGGTCACGGCAACCGCAGAGCTACTTCTCGGCTACTTCGACGCGGCGCACGAGCAATCCGTGAAATACGTCGCCGGATTGACCGATGCCGATCTCCCGCGCGTGGTCGATATCCGGTGGGATCCGCCGGTCACCCTCGGTGTGCGGCTGATCAGCGTCATCGACGACGATATCCAGCATTCCGGGCAGGCCGCGTTCCTCCGCGGCGTACTCCTGCGCCGCCGCTGATCGCGACCCCGCCGACGGGCCCCTACTCTGCCCAGCGCTCTTCGAGCCGGGCCGACACATCCTCCGCGAAATCGCCGACGATATCGTCGCCGGTGCAGCGGGCATCCTCGGCGAGGGCGGCCCAGCGGTTGATCAGCGCGTCCGAACGCGGCACCGACAGGCCGTGCTCGCGGGCCGCGGCGATCCGCGCGTGATCGGCGGGCAGGAACCAGTAGGTGCTGAGCCATACCCAGATCAGCCGGGCCTCGAGGATGCGCTCGGCGAGGACGTCGTCATCGGCGAGCGCGGGCCACACCCCGACGATCTCGGAGCGCCAGGCCTCGATCATCTGCCCGCCGCGTTCACGTGACAGCTCGAAATCGCACAGGCAACCGGGGAAGGACACCAGCGCGTACGCGATATCAAGCGTGGCGTCGCGGAATCCGCCCCATTCGTAGTCGAGGAACCGCGCGCCCTCCTCGTTGAGGATCACATTGTCGGGGCACAGATCCGACGGGCTGAAGGCGCGGAACCGGCCCGCGGAGAACAGTCGGTTACCGCGCACGATGCGCTCGGCGATCTCACCGGGCACGTCGACGCCGATTTCGCGCTGGAGCAGTCCCGGCACTTCGGCGATGGCGGATTCGGCCTGCTGGGCGATGCCGTCCACCCGGTGCACGACCTCGACCCGGCGCAGCAGCGCGACGAAATCGGCCTCACGTCCCACCGTCGCCGCGTGCATGCGGCCCATGGCCTGCGCGAAGGCCATCAGCGCGTTGCGGGTCGCCGGTTCGGCTCCGGTGCGCAGGGCCTGGGTCAGCAGCGAGTTCTCGCCGAGGTCGCTCAGGATGAGCAGCCGGTCCGGCAGGCTGTGCGCGATCAGGTAGGCACCGGGCCGTTGGTCGCGGCCGAGGGCGGTGGTGAACTGGTAGGAAGCGGTTTCCCGGAGGAACGCCGAATCGACGCTGGCCACGCCGGGCGCCAGCCCGCCGGTCCTGCGATCGCGTGCGGCACCGCGGACCTGCTTGATGATCAGGGTCCGAGGCAACGAATAGGCATTCTCCGACACACGCACGCGTAGGACTGTCGTCCTACCACTTCCGCTGAGTTCCATCGGATCGCTCAGCTTGACCGCAGCACCCATTCGCTTTGTGAGCAACTGTTGTGCTGCGGACACGACTTCGGCGGCGCGTTCGGCCAATAGTGCGGTCATCGACTCCCAAGCTACTCGCATCAGGTCACTTCTAGCGACCTGTTACACAACCTTTCCGCGTCGCTCGGCGTGTCCGGCCTCCAGCTCGCGGAACCCACGGCGCTTGCTTGACACTATTGCGGCGGTCGGGTTTTCTCATCGTCAACTGCTGTGCGCCACATGGCAAACCAGGTGCCTCGAAAGGTCTGACACTGTGACCGACACTCCGTCTCACGCACCGCGCGATCCGGCACGCGAAGCACCCCCGCAGGGCGGCGGCGGCCAGTACGCGGCCGGATCGGGGCAGCACGAAGCCGCACAGCCGCGTCCCGCGGAGCCGGGCACACCCCACGCCCGTCACGAAATGGCAGGTGGCGCAGGATACCCGCAGTTCGACGGGCCGGGTGCGGCCCAATACGGCAACGAGCCGGTCGAACCGCCGCCCCCGATCGCCTACTCGCCGCAGCCGACCTACGGGCCGCAGGGAACGGGTCCGGGGGCTCTCCCCCCGGACGATTCCGGGGTGGATTCCAGCCACCAGCACACCTATGGCTACCAAACCGTGGGCCAGCCGATCGACCTCGATGTCGGGAACGCGATCAGCTACGGACTGGAAAAGTTCCGAGCGAATCCCGCGCCATGGCTCGGAATTACAGCCATGGGCATTGTCATCTATTTGGTTTTCTTGTTGCTCGTCCGGATTTTCGACCCGAACTCCTTCCTTCCGGTCGTGTTGCTGTTCCTCGCGGTGATGGCGGCGGTCTGGCTGCTGCAAGCCGCCATGGTGCGCGGCGCGCTGTACGAAACCGATGGCAACAAACCGGCTTTCGGGTCGTACTTCCGCTTCGTGAACGCGGGCAATGTCCTGCTGACCGCGATGCTGGCGTTCATCGGCACCTGGATCGGCTTGGCGTTCTGCGTGATTCCGGGACTGATCGTCGGATTTCTGTGCATGTTCGCCTTGCACTTCGTCATCGATCAGGATCAGGGACCGTTCAGCGCGATCAAATCCAGTGCCGTGCTGGTGGTGAGCAACCTCGGGCAGACTTTGCTGCTCGCCCTCGCGGTCGCGGTGATCACCCTCGTCGGCGCGCTGCTGTGCGGCCTCGGCCTGCTGGTCGCCGGGCCGGTGTCGGTCATCGCGGTCACCTTCGCCTATCGCGGCCTCACCGGCGGAGTCCTCGCACCCTGATCATTTCTCGACCCAGTTCACCTTCTCGACCTTCGAGGTCATCCCGAGCCATTGCTTGCACCGTTCCACCGGCCCCACGTCGTTTCCGGCGCGGGGGCGCAATTCGAGCACGATCACCCCTGCTACGACGATGCCCGACAGATTCACCGCGAGCTGTCCGACCGACATCATGGCGATATTCCATTTGCCCACGGTGGCCGCCACCACCGCGAATCCTGCCGCGGGCACCGTGGTCACCGAGATGAAGACGCCGATCAGCGCGGCCGATTTGGACGTGACGAGCGACAGCATGCCCGCCGCTCCCGCCAGTAGGGCCACGATGAGCGAGAACGGTCCGACCTCGTAGATGAAGTCGACATTGTTCGAATGCTCCACCCCGGTCAGGGTGATCCAGCCGAATTGTTCCCATACCGCGGTGGCGGCGAGGGTGACCACCATCGCGACCGGGAACGCGACCAGCAGGGCCACCGCCGACCGGCGGACCAGCGCCCAGTCCCGCCGCACCAGGCCGACCGAAAAGGCCGCGAGCGGACCGAATTCCGGACCGACCACCATCGCTCCGACAATGGTCACCGGAGAATCGGTCGCCACACCGACGGCGGCGAGCAGGCAGGCGATCGTCAGGAACGCCACGAAAGTGGAATTGAGAGAGGATTCCTCGTGGGTCTGGGCGAGCAGTTCCTCCCAGACCACCGCGTCGGTCGGATCGCCCGGAGCCTCGTCCACCGCGCGGTCGCCGGCATCGGAGAGCACGGTCTCGACCGGTACGAGGGTGAGACCGCCGGTGTGCTCGATACCCAATTCCTTGAGCCGTTCGATCACCTCGTTGGCGGCCTCGCGAGCGATATCGGCCTGGATCAGATCGCCCTCGGGCTCGATCGCCACCCCACGCGCACACGTGATGTGGGTGACGCCGGGCTCGTCGGCCAGCACCCGCAGCACCGGATCGGTCGTCTCGGGAGGACTGATCATGCGCAGATGGAGCACGGGTATCCCCTCGCCGTCAGCGTCCTCCACGCGGAGGACGTCGAAATCGAGACGAAGCTACCGCACTCGTGAGGGGACCGCTCAACGAACCGACACATGGTGAACGGTCACGTATCCCACAGCGCCCCGCCGAACGCAATGCGCACGGCGGGATCTCGAATACGCGACGGTCACAGCGATCCCGGGCACCGAGGCCGCCGCGCCCGCGGCCGTTCGTTTACTGCGGTGCGGCCACCTCGGCCTGCGGCTTCGCGGACTGCTGGCCCTTCTTCTGCTCCGGTTTCGCGTCCAGACCCGCTTCCCTGCGCTGCTGCGCGGTGATCGGGGCGGGCGCGTCGGTCAGCGGGTCCACGCCGTTACCGGTCTTCGGGAACGCGATGACCTCGCGGATGGAGTCGAGACCACCGAGCAGTGCGACGATCCGGTCCCAGCCGAAGGCGATACCGCCGTGCGGCGGCGCGCCGAAGGCGAAGGCGTCCAACAGGAAGCCGAATTTCTCCTGCGCCTCGTCGTGGCTGATCCCCATGACCTCGAAGACGCGCTCCTGGATGTCGCGGCGATGGATACGAATGGAACCGCCGCCGATCTCGTTGCCGTTGCAGACGATGTCGTAGGCGTAGGCCAGCGCGGACCCGGGATCGGTGTCGAAGGTGTCGAGCGATTCCGGCTTGGGCGAGGTGAACGCGTGATGCACGGCCGTCCACGCCGAATGACCGAGCGCGACATCGCCGCTCGCGGTCGCCTCGGCGGCGGGTTCGAACATCGGCGCGTCCACGATCCACACGAACGACCAGGCGCTCTCGTCGATCAGGCCGACCTTGCGGGCGATCTCGCCGCGCGCCGCGCCCAGCAGGGCCCGGCTGGACTTGACCTCGCCCGCGGCGAAGAAGACGCAGTCGCCCGGCTCCGCGCCGACCTGCTTGGCCAGGCCGTCGCGTTCGGCGTCGGTGATGTTCTTGGCGACCGGACCGCCCAGGGTGCCGTCCTCGTTGATCAGAACGTAGGCGAGGCCCCTCGCTCCGCGCTGTTTGGCCCAGTCCTGCCAGGCGTCGAGCTGACGGCGCGGCTGGCTCGCGCCACCCGGCATGACGACGGCGCCGACATACGGCGACTGGAACACCCGGAACGGCGTCTCGCGGAAGTACTCGGTGAGTTCGGTGATCTCGACGCCGAAACGCAGATCGGGTTTGTCGGAACCGAAGCGGCGCATCGCTTCCGCGTAGGTCATGTGCGCGATCGGGGTCGGGATGTCGTGGCCGATCAGCTTCCACAGCGCGACCAGGATGTCCTCGGCCAGCAGGATCACGTCCTCCTGGCGCACGAAACTCATCTCGATGTCGAGCTGGGTGAACTCCGGCTGACGGTCGGCGCGGAAATCCTCGTCGCGGTAGCAGCGCGCGATCTGGAAATAGCGTTCGATACCGCCGACCATCAGCAGCTGCTTGAACAGCTGCGGGCTCTGCGGCAGCGCGTAGAAACTGCCGGGCTGCAACCGCGCGGGAACCAGGAAATCGCGGGCGCCCTCGGGGGTGGACCTGGTCAGCGTCGGCGTCTCGACCTCGACGAAGGCGTGCTCGGCGAGCACATCGCGGGCCGCGGCGTTCGCCTTGGATCGCAGCCGGATCGCCTGGGCGGGGCCCTCGCGTCGCAGATCGAGGTAGCGGTGCTTGAGCCGGGCTTCCTCGCCGGGCTGTTCGTCCAGCTGGAACGGCAGCGGCGCGCTCTCGTTCAACACCTCGAGCGAGGTGACGTTGACCTCGATGCCGCCGGTCGGCAGGTCGGGGTTCTCGTTGCCGTCGGGGCGCTGCTCCACGATCCCGGTGACCAGCACGCAGAATTCGGCGCGCAGTTTGTGCGCCTGTTCGGCGGGCTCGCCCTCACGGAATACCGCCTGCGCCACGCCGGACGCGTCACGCAGATCGATGAAGATCACGCCACCGTGGTCACGACGCCGGGCCACCCAGCCGGTGAGGGTGACGGTCTGGCCGGCGTGTTCGCTTCGCAGCGAACCGGCCAAGTGGGTGCGCAGCACGGGATTCCTTTCGACGATTCCGGCACCGGTTGGGCCACCCGGTGCGGTTGCCATCGTAGCGACGACGCAGGCAGGCTCCCTAATCACGCTCGGCTCGTGACACCCCGAAACCGCGCGAATCGCCCATCGGCGCGACACGTCCGCACTCGGTAACGGAATGCCGTTCATCCGTGACAAGGTGTGGATACCAGGTCGCACCGGGTATGTCGGGTGCGACCTTGCGCCACATCCCGCCGTGGATCGTCGTCCGACGACCCGTGGCGGCGCGCGTCCGATCGAACACAGGAAGCGACGACGATGACCTTCAACGAGGGCATGCAAATCGATCCGGATGCCGTCCGCTCCGGCGGTGGTCCCGGCAGGGGCGGCAAGATCGCCCTCGGCGGCGGCGCGGGCGGAATCATCGTGCTGGTGCTGGCACTGCTGTTCGGCGGCGATCCCGGTTCGCTGCTGGGCGACCTCACCGGCGCGCAGGATCCTCAGTCCGAATCCGCGACGGCGGGCACGCCCGAGCACTGCAAGACCGGCGCCGACGCCAACAAGTACGTCGACTGCCGGGTGGCGCTGACCGCGGTCAGCCTCAATGTCATCTGGGGTGAGCAGTTGCCCGCGCAGACGGGCGACAAATATGTCAAACCCCAGGTCGTGCTGTTCTCGGGTGCGACGGCGACCGGCTGCGGCAATGCCACCAGCGAGGTCGGCCCGTTCTACTGCCCGGCCGATCAGACCGCCTACTTCGACGTCACCTTCTTCAACGAGCTGACCGATCGTTTCGGCGCGAGCAACGGGCCGCTCGCCCAGGAATACGTGGTCGCCCACGAGATCGGCCATCACATCCAGAATCTGCTCGGGGATATCGGCCGCGCGCAACGCGATCCGCGCGGTCCCGAATCCGGTGCGGTGCGTACCGAATTGCAGGCCGACTGCTACGCGGGGATCTGGGCGCACTACGCCGACAAGACCCCCGCGCCGGGCGGTTCGCAGCCGTTTCTGAAGCCACTGTCGGACAACGATGTTCGCGACGCGTTATCCGCCGCCTCGGCGGTGGGTGACGATAGGATCCAACGCGCGGCGCAGGGTCGGGTCAACCCGGAGGCATGGACACACGGTTCCTCGGAACAGCGGCAGAAGTGGTTCCTCACCGGATACCGGACGGGCCGGGTCGACGCGTGCGATACGTATTCGGCTCGCGACCTGGACAATCCCGACGCGCTGCGCTGACCGACGTCGCCTCCGACCGTCGGCGAATTCGACACAGTGAACGAGGTGGGTTATCTGATGCGCAGAACAATGTCAGCGCTGGTGGTTCTCGTACTGGCCCTCGTGGGCGGTGCGGGCACCGCCGCCGCCGACCCGGAATCCGGGTCGGCGGATGCCGACTCGATCGCCCTGCTGACCCTCACGACCATCCCCGGCGGATGGCAGGACCGAACCGATCTACGCCCGATTCTCGAGATCTTCGCCGACGGCCGCGCGATCAAGAAGCCCGACGCCGCTTCGGCCGATCGCAAGCCGGAGACCCCACCGCAACAGCTCGAGGGCAAGATCCGCCCCGAGGTGGTGCGCTCGGCGCTCACCGAGATCAAGCAACTCGCGACCCTCGACCTCGGCACCCCGTCGATCACCGACCACGGCACCCAGATCATCGATCTGATGCCGCAACCGCCCGAACAGACCGTGCACCTGATCGTCTACGCACCGGACCTGTCGGAAGGACTCACCACCGATCAGCAGAGCGCCAGAAAACGCTTCGCCGACCTCTACCGCACACTGCTGGACGCCTTCGTCAAGAACTGACCTCCGAAGGACTTCCGTTCGGCACGAGTGCCCCTTCCCGACTCGGGAAGGGGCACTCGTGCCGAATACGGTTGTGCGAGAACGAACTAGAACTGGTCCTGTTCGTAGTCCGAAAGCAGCTCGTCCGAATGCGGCGCGCCGATGACGTCCGGGGTCGATTCCCCGAGCGGTCCGGTCAGGTCGTCGTTGCCGATGATGCTCTGATACGGCGCCACATTGCGCGAGTGCTGATCGTCGTCGCCGCCCTTGGCGCCGGCGGCTCCGGCCGCGGGGCTGCCCATGAACGAACTTCCGGTACCCGCCGTCGACGTGGAAGCGCCGCTGGCGGCCCCGAGCGACGTTCCCGAAAGCCCCGGCACCGAACGCAACGGGGACACCGTCGATCCGAGCGAGCCCGTGCCCGGACGAGCCGAGGACGAGGAGCCGGAACCCGATCCGGAACCGCCGCCGCCGCGCCCCGAACCGCCGGAACCTCCCGGCCGCGCGGTGCCGAGCGCGCCGAGCGCACTCGGACTTCCCGAACTGCCCTGGCTGCCGCCCGCAGATTGCGCCGCGGTCGGGGACTGGCTGCCCAGCGAGGAGAGTCCGGAGGAATCGCCGAGTCCGGCCGCTTTGGTCGCGGTGTCCTGTGCCTCGCTCATCAGCGGCTCGCCGATGTTCTGGATAGCTGCCTGGGCCACGTCCTGCGGGGCGGGAAGCCCGCTCTGCCCGAGCATCTGGGCGACGACGCCGTTAAGTTCGGCGGTTTTGCCCGCGAGCTGACCGCGCGTGGCATTGACCACCCCCACGGCATTGCCGAGATGTTCGGTCGCCGAGGCGATGAGCGCGGCCTGCCCGGGCGGGGTGAAGATGACCGGCGCCATGGCGACGGCCTGGGTCACGAACGAGCTGGCCACGGCGACGAGTTCGGTATTGCCGCGTTGCACGTCGGAGGCCGCGAACTCGGTGAGTTTCGCGATATCCGTCCCGTTCGTACTCGTCTCCTGGCCCTGGACGCTCGCCTGCTGACTCGCCGCCGACGCGCTGCGGGCGGCCTGCCCTTCCCATACCTGCTCGACCGTGGCCATACTGCCCTTGCCCAGCGCCACAGCCTTGTCGACGACCGCGGAGGCCTGGCTCAGGATCTGGGTGGGATCGAGTGCGCCCATGACGCCGGTGCCGAAGCTGCTGAGCAGATCGAGGATCGGCTTCACCAACTGGTCGACGCCGGGCAGGGCGGGAACGGAGAGTCCGTTCATCAGCGCGGCGACCGGATCGGCGGGCATGGCGGGCAACGAGGACAGCGCCGTCGGCACCGAAGCGGCGGCCTGGGTCGCCTGGGCAGCGCCCGAGCTCAGCGCGCTGCCCACCACACCGTTCGCCTGATCGAGCACGCCCTGGGCCGCCGACTGCACCTGTGTCGTCGCATGACTTATCGCGGTGTTCGCCTCACCGAGCAGGCCGGAGACATCGGCGGGCGCCGCGCCGAGAACGCCCTGGGCGTCGGGCGCCGCGCCACCGTTGAGCCCACCCGGTCCGGCGGGCATGCCGATACCGCCGGACTGCGCGTCGTCGCTGATCTTCTTGGACAGGAAGAATTCCGGCGCCTCGATCGGCTCCATATCCTCGGGCAACTGCGGCATCGCCAGATCCTGGATCGCCTGCGGAGTGCTCTGCGCCGCCGCGGCGGCGATCTGAACGGCGTCGTCGGCGGCGTGCTGGGTCGAGGCCGAGGCCTGGTCCTGCGGCATGATCAGACCGGTGTCGGCGGTATCGATGGGCTTCATCGCGCGACCTCAGATCTGTTCCGCGGCGGCGCCGAGATCGGCCGCGTGTTCGGTGTCCTGGCCGTCGAAGCGCAGCGCGGCGCTGAAGGCCTTGGACGAGAGCCCCTGGTATTTCGCCGAGAGTTCGTTGATATCCCTGGCCTGCAATACCTGGGCCGCCGCGAAGCTGAGCAGATAATCCGCGCCGATCAGTCCGAATACCGGCGTCATCGCCGAGACCTGCGCCACCGTGTCGAAACTCGCCGCACCCGCGAGTTCCGAAGCGATACCCGCGTTCTCCGTGGCGAACAGCCGCAGCCCGTCGGTATCCGCCGAGAATTCTGCCATCGAGCAACCCCCCAAATCGTCGTGAACGTTCGTGTCGTGCGCTTGCCGTCGCCGGCGTCTTCTACACCCTGTCCGCGCCGACCCTACGCACTCCCAGCGCACGAACCGGCACGGTTGGGCCTTAATATAGCCGACCCCCATGCGGGCAGCCAGACGGTCCGCACCCGTCTCCCATGCCGATACGAACCCGCGAGTTCCTGCCCGCCGCACGGCGATAGGGCAAAAACTGGAACCTGTTGCAAATTAGAACAAGTTCTATATTCTCGTTCCATGAAGGTCGCAGTGACCGGCGCAGCCGGCTACCTCGGTACGAACCTGCTCCGCTTGTTGATCGATCGAGGCGACGAGGTCGTCGCCATCGACCGGGCGGTGCCGCAGCGGTCGACCGAACCGAACGTCACCTGGGTCAGCGGCGATGTCCTCGACCCCGCGTCGATGCGGGCGGCGCTGAGCGGCGCGGAGGTCGTGTACCACCTGGTCGCGGTGATCACCCTCGCCGATCGCAACGACCTGGCGTGGAAGGTCAACACCGAGGGTGTTCGCGTGGTCGCCGAAGCCGCGCTGGAGGTCGGCGCGCGGCGCATGGTGCACGCCAGTTCGATCCACGCCTTCGATCAATACACCTGCGGCGGTCGCATCGATGAGACCTCGGCCCGATCCGTCGCGCCGGCGCTTCCCGTCTACGACCGATCGAAATGGGCGGGTGAGGTGGCGTTGCGCGCGGTCGTCGACAAGGGACTCGACGCGGTGCTGTGCAACCCGACCGGGGTTTTCGGACCGGCGGATCTGGGCACGCCGCTGTCGCGGATCAATCGCACTCTGCGCGACGCCGCCCAGGGCCGCATCCCCGCGATGATCGGCGGCGGATTCGACCTCGTCGACGTCCGCGATGTCGCCGCGGGCCTGATCCTGGCGGCGGACAACGGCCGGACCGGCGAGAACTACCTGCTCGGCGGTTCGATGATCTCGATGCTCGACCTGTGCAGGCTCGTGGCGCGCCACGGCGGGAAGAAGGGACCGAAGTTCACCATCTCGCCGAAGCTGGTCGGCGGACTGATCCCGGTCCTCGCCCCGATCGGAAAGCTGCTGCGCACCGACGTCATCTCGCGCGCGGCCCTGGGCGCTCTGGTCTCCGCACCGGTGGTCGACCACGCCAAGGCCGAACGCGAACTGGGCTACCAGCCGCGCCCGACCGACGAGACGGTGCGTGACCTGGTGGAATTCTTCGCCGACCCGGAACTCTTCACCCGCCGCGCACCCGCCGGGTCGCTTGACAGATAATAGAACACATGTTCGACTGACGGGGTGCGGTGGCAGAACCAATCCCTGGACGCCGACGACGGCGCACTGCCCGGCCTCGGCCGGGCGGGTTTCGTCCGCACCGTGCGCACCCCCGAATTCGACGGGATGACCTTCCACGAGGTGCTCTGCAAGAGCGCGCTGAACAAGATGCCGCCGGATTCGTCGCTGCCGTTCCGCTGGACGATCAATCCGATGCGCGGGTGTTCGCATGCCTGCCGCTACTGCTTCGCGCGTCCGACCCACGAATATCTGGACCTGGACGCCGGACGTGATTTCGACGCCCAGATCGTGGTGAAGACGAATATCGCCGCCGTGCTGCGCAAAGAACTCGGCCGACGTTCCTGGCAACGCGAGGCGGTGGCGCTCGGCACCAATACCGACCCGTACCAGCGCGCGGAGGGCCGCTACCGCCTGATGCCCGGGATCATCCGCGCGCTCACCGACTCCGGCACACCGTTCTCGATTCTCACCAAGGGCACCCTGCTGCGGCGCGACCTACCCCTGCTCACCCTCGCCGCGCGTGAGGTTCCGGTGCGCGTAGCGGTGTCCATCGCGATCCTCGACACCGACCTGCACCACGGGCTGGAATCGGGCACACCGTCGCCGCGCGCCCGGCTCGACATGGTCGGCGCGCTGAGCGAGGCCGGATTCGACGTCAACGTGATGGTGGCCCCGGTCATCCCCTATCTCACCGACAGCCGGTCCCATCTCGACGAACTCTTCGGCGCCATCGCGGCGGCGGGTGCGAGTTCGGCGGTCGCCTTCCCGATGCATCTGCGCGGGGCGACGCGGGGCTGGTTCCTCGGCTGGCTGGCCCAGGCGCATCCGGCGATGTTGCGCCGATACCGTCAGCTCTACGGGCGCGGCGCCTACGTCACCCCGGAATACGCGGCGTGGCTGCGCGAACGCGTCGATCCGCTGCTACGCCGTCACGGACTCGCCGGGTCCTCCGCCCGGATTCCCGACGCCGTTCCGGCGCCCGAACCCGACGCCGATCCGCAACTGTCGTTGTTCGCCTGACGACGCGCCGCGCCGATTTCGGCCGAGACCGCGCTTCACCCGCGCCGAGGGCGTCTCGCGGAGTACTTTGGCCACTAGCACCCCTCTCACGCGACGAGGAAGTGGACAAGGCATATGGTCTCGCACCAAAGTGCAATCGGCACAGCGAAATTGGAAAAGGTCGTGATCCGATTCGCCGGTGACTCCGGCGACGGAATGCAGCTGACCGGCGACAGGTTCACGCACGAGGCCGCCGCGTTCGGCAACGACCTGGCCACCCAGCCCAACTTCCCCGCCGAGATCCGCGCGCCACAGGGCACACTGCCCGGCGTCTCGTCGTTCCAGATCCAGATCGCCGACTACGACATCCTCACCGCGGGCGATCAGCCCGACGTGCTGGTGGCGATGAACCCGGCCGCGCTGAAGACGAATCTGGAAGACGTGCCGCGCGGCGGCACGGTGATCGTGAACGTCGACGAATTCACCAAACGCAATCTGAGCAAGGCCGGTTACGCGGGCGATCCACTCGAGGACGGCACCCTCGGCGATTTCACCGTGCACCGCGTCGCCATGACCTCGATGACCCTGACCGCCACCGAACCCGCCGGTGTCGGCAAGAAGGACGCGCAGCGCGCCAAGAACATGTTCGCGCTCGGACTGCTGTCCTGGATGTACGGGCGTCCGATCGGCGGCACCGAGAAATTCATGCGGGAGAAGTTCGCGACGAAACCCGATATCGCCGAGGCCAATATCCTCGCCTTCCGCGCGGGCTGGAACTACGGCGAGACGACGGAGAGTTTCGCCACCACCTACGAGATCGAGCCCGCCGCGCTCGCGCCCGGCACCTATCGGCAGATCACCGGCAATACCGCGCTCGCCTACGGACTGGTGACGGCGGGACAGCTGGCGGGGCTGCCGGTGTTCCTCGGCACCTACCCGATCACCCCCGCCTCCGACATCCTGCACGAGCTGAGCAAGCACAAGAATTTCGGCGTCACGACCTTCCAGGCCGAGGACGAGATCGCGGGAATCGGTGCGGCACTCGGCGCTTCGCTCGGCGGCGCGCTCGGGGTGACGAGCACCTCGGGGCCGGGTCTGGCGTTGAAGAGCGAGACCATCGGGTTGGCCGTCATGACCGAACTGCCGCTGGTGATCATCGATGTCCAGCGCGGCGGCCCGTCCACCGGTCTGCCGACCAAGACCGAGCAATCGGATCTGTTGCAGGCCCTCTACGGCCGCAACGGCGAATCCCCCGTCGCGGTCCTCGCGCCGCGCTCGCCCGCCGACTGTTTCGCCACGGCGGTGCGGGCCGCGCGTATCGCGCTCACCTACCGGACGCCGGTACTACTACTCTCCGACGGCGCGATCGCCAATGGTTCCGAACCGTGGTCGATTCCCGATGTCGCGACCATGGAACCCATCGATCCCGGCTTCGAACCCGATGCCGAGGACGGCGCGGGATTCCAGCCCTACGCCCGCGACCCGGACACCCTGGCCCGGCCCATCGCCGTGCCGGGCACCGCGGGCCTCGCCCATCGCATCGGCGGTCTGGAGAAGGCCGACGGCAGTGGCAACATCTCCTACGAGCCGGACAACCACGAACTCATGGTCCGGCTCCGGCAGGCCAAGATCGACGGTATCGAGGTACCCGCGCTCGAGGTCGACGATCCGGACGGCGACGCCGAACTCCTGATGCTGGGCTGGGGCAGTTCCTACGGTCCCATCGGCGAGGCGTGCCGCCGGGCCCGTCGTCGCGGCGTCTCCGTCGCCCAGGCCCACCTGCGTCACCTCAACCCGCTCCCGCCCGATCTCGGCGACGTATTGCGCCGCTACCGCACCGTGGTCGTCCCCGAGATGAACGGCGGACAGCTCGCGATGCTGCTGCGCGCGAGATATCTCGTCGACGTGCGACCGTGGACGAAGATCGCGGGCACCGCGTTCTCGGCGCAGGAACTCGTCGGCGTCATCGACGCCGCCATCGACGGCTCGCTCGCGGAGTTGGAACACGGCAAGGCGTTCGCCGCCCGCGCCAGGGCCACCTACCGCGCGCCGACGGCCGACCGATCACCGTCCGCACGCTCCGGTACCGGGGGTAACTGAGATGACCATCATCGAGACTTCGCTCATCGGAACCGATCTGGGGCTCACCGGCCTGTCCGGGGTGCCCGCGGCGACCGGCCCGCAGAAGGTCAAGGACTTCACCTCCGACCAGGAGGTGCGCTGGTGCCCGGGCTGCGGCGACTACGTCATCCTGGCGACCGTGCGTGGATTCCTCGCCGACCTGGGACTGCGCCGCGAGAATCTCATGTTCGTCTCCGGGATCGGCTGCTCGAGTCGCTTCCCGTACTACCTGGAGGCGTACGGTCTGCATTCCATCCACGGCCGCGCGCCCGCCATCGCCACCGGATTGGCCGTCACCCGCCCCGACCTGTCGGTCTGGGTCGTCACCGGTGACGGCGACGCCCTCTCGATCGGCGGCAACCACCTGATCCACGCGCTGCGGCGCAATGTGAACATGACCATCCTGCTGTTCAACAACAGGATCTACGGCCTGACCAAGGGGCAGTACTCGCCCACCTCCGAACCGGGCAAGGTCACCAAATCCACCCCGATGGGGTCGGTGGACCGGCCGTTCAACACCCTGTCCGTGGCACTGGGCGCCGAAGCGACCTTCGCCGCCCGCGCCCTGGACTCCGATCGGGCCGGGCTCACCGAGGTGCTGCGGGCCGCCGCCGAACACCGGGGCACCTCCTTCGTGGAGATCCTGCAGGACTGCCCGATCTTCAACGACGGGGCCTTCGACACGCTGCGCCGCGACACCGCCGCCGACCATCTCGTCCCGCTGCGCCACGCCGAGCCCATCCGCTTCGGCGCCGATCGCGAATTCGCCGTGGTGCGAGACGGTTTCGGCCTCGCGGTCGAGCGAGCCGACCGGGTGGCCGAATCCGATATCGTCGTGCACGACGCCTACGCCGACAGTCCCGAATACGCCTACGCGCTCTCGCGCCTGTCGGATCAGGATCTCGACCACGTCGTCACCGGCATCTTCCGCAGCGTCAGCCGCCCCACCTACGACGACGGCGTCCGCGCACAGACCGACACCGCCCGCGAGCGCACGCCCGTCGACTCCGGTTCCCTACAGAACCTGCTCAACGGTTCGGAGACCTGGACCGTCGGCGGCTGAGGAGCGTCCGACCGCGGCCCGCGACGTCGGATCGCTGTCGGGGGCGGCCACTGAACGCCAGCGGCCACCGATCGGGTCGGCGGCCGCGTATCTCGGCCTCCTCCCGGGACGCGGCCGGTTGCCTCCGGAAAGCGGCCATTGTCAGACGCGTTTGGCGAATCCGAGGTCGATGACCGCGCCGCGTTCCTGTTCGAGTTCGGCGACGCTGAGGTCGATGCGGGTGCGCGAGAAATCGTCGAGTTCGAGATCGCCGACGATCGAGTACGCCCCGTCGGCGCAGGTGACGGGGAAGGAACTGATGAGACCCTCGGGAATGCCGTAGGAACCGTCGGACGGGACGGCCATGGACGTCCAGTCACCCTCGCCGGTGCCGAGCGACCAGTCGTGAATGTGGTCGATCGCGGCACTGGCCGCGCTGGCGGCCGACGACGCGCCGCGCGCCTGGATGATGGCGGTGCCGCGCTGCTGGACGGTGGGGATGAAACCGGTACGCACCCAGTCCGGCTCGTCGATCACCTCGAGCGCGCGGCGACCGCCGATGGTGGCGTGGGTGATATCGGGATACTGGGTCGCCGAATGGTTGCCCCAGATCGCGACGCGCGCGATATCGGCGGCGGGTGCGCCGGATTTCTTGGCCAGCTGGGCGATGGCGCGATTGTGGTCGAGGCGCGTCATCGCCGTGAACCGTTCGGCGGGCACATCGGGGGCATTGCTCATGGCGATGAAGGCGTTGGTGTTGGCCGGATTGCCGACCACGAGCACCTTCACGTCGTCGGCGGCGCTGGCGTTGATCGCCTGGCCCTGCTCGGTGAAGATCGGCCCGTTCGCGGCCAGCAGGTCGCCGCGCTCCATCCCCGCCGTGCGCGGGCGCGCCCCGACCAGCAGCGCGACATTCGCACCGTCGAAGCCGACCCACGGGTCGTCGCTGATATCGATGGATTCGAGCAGCGGGAAAGCACCGTCCTCGAGTTCCATCGCGACACCTTCGAGCGAGGCGACAGCGGCCGGGATCTCCAGCAACCGCAGCCGCACCGGGGTCTCGGAGCCGAGCATCGCCCCGGAGGCGATCCGGAACAGCAGACCGTAGGCGATCTGGCCTGCCCCTCCGGTGACGGCAACGGTCACGGGCGCGTTCCGGGCGGTGCTCACGACGTCGGCTCCTTACGTCAGACGGTCAACTCGTCACCAACCCTATCGAGTCTCACCGAGCCCGATGGCCGGGCGTGAGCTAACAGACAGTTGTCGCCGACCGCCCTTCGGCGAGCTCCGGAGACGGTTCAGGGGTGTCACCGCCGACCGCCGCGCCGGGTGCGAGTCGCGACCAAGCAGGTACCGCGGCGGGAGAAAACCGGCGTCTCCGATCAGCCGAGTTCGGCGACCTCGGAGTCGGTGAGGACGACCGGGGAGACCGTGTCGTTGGCTCTGGCCAGTCGAACGGCCTTGTAGAGGGGCCGGTCGCCGAGTGCGGCGTCGCGGGCCTCGGCGCGCAACTGGTGGACGAGAACGTCCGAGACGGCGACCGCGGCGGCCAATCTGCTCGTGGCGAGGGCGTCGGCGAGCGTGCGCAGACCCAGCAGGTGCAGTTCGCGGCCGCTGCCGCTATCGGTGTACATGGCCAGCGGGATGATCTGGGTTTCGGGTCCAGCGGTCACGCGCAGCACGATCCGACTGAGCCGGGACGGGTACACGAGCAGTTCGGCCCCGGTCGTCTCGGACAGTTCGACACGACGCTCGCCGAACACCCGCTGCACGTGAATCGTGGTGCCCGCCATCCAGATCCGCCTGCGCCGGATCGCGAGGGCGTAGGCGATGGTCGGCACACCGACGATGGCGCCGATGGCGACCGCCGTCGGCCAACTCAGCGCCGTGGCGGCCAGCAGCGCCGCGCCGACCCCTACCCCCGTCGCCGCCAGCACCAGTTTGCGCAACATCGGCGCGTACACCTCGGGTGCGACCAGATCGAGGCCGATCGCCGAAACGGCCTCCGCGCCCTCGGGATTCGACTCCACCGACCCTGCCTCTCCGCGACTTCGCGCACCATCGGCGCGCCGGACACGTTACCGCGTGTACCGGCGTCGCGGGGCCGCTTGTGGTATGCGGGACCGGCCCCGATCCGGCGGTCTACCGGGCGAGGGCCTCGGCGAGTATTCCCGCCACCTCGTCCAACGACACCTGACGCTGATCACCGGCGCCGAGATCCTTCAGACCGATGGTGTTCTCCGCCAAGTCGCGGTCGCCCAGTACCAGCGCGAACTTCGCGCCCGAGCGGTCGGCGGCCTTCATCGCGCCCTTGATGCCGCGACCGCCGTAGGCCAGGTCAACGCGGATGCCCGACGCGCGCAACCGGGCCGCGAGCACGAACAGAGCCTGTTTCGCCGCGTCGCCGAGCGGCACCCCGAACACCTCGCAGCTCGCCGGATCGCCCGCGGGCCTGCCCTCGGCGCGCAGCGCGAGAACGGTCCGGTCGACGCCGAGCCCGAAGCCGATTCCGGACAGCGGCTGTCCGCCCAGTTCGGCCATCAACCCGTCGTAGCGGCCGCCGCCACCGATCCCGGATTGCGCGCCCAACCCGTCGTGCACGAATTCGAAGGTCGTCTTCGTGTAGTAGTCGAGTCCGCGCACCATGCGCGGATTCACCACGTACAGCACGCCGAGCGCGTCGAGATATCCGAGCACCTGCTCGAAATGCGTCTTCGCCGACTCCGATAGGTGGTCGATCATCAACGGCGCGGCGGCGGTCAGCGCCTTGACCTCGGGCCGTTTGTCGTCGAGCACCCGCAGCGGATTGATCGAGGCCCGACGCTTGGTCTCCTCGTCCAACGGCAACCCGTACAGGAATTCCTGCAACAGCTCCCGGTACTGCGGTCGGCAGGTCTCGTCACCGAGCGAGGTGATCTCCAGCCGGAAATCCTTCAGGCCGAGCGTGCGGTATCCGGCGTCGGCGATGGCGATGACCTCGGCGTCGAGCGCCGGATCGTCCACGCCGATGGCCTCGACACCGACCTGCTGCAACTGCCGGTACCGCCCGGCCTGCGGATTCTCGTAACGGAAGAACGGCCCCGCGTAGACCACCTTCACCGGCAGCTGGGCGGATTTGTCCAGTCCGTGCTGGATGACAGCGCGCATCACGCCCGCCGTGCCCTCGGGACGCAGCGTGAAACTCTGACCGTTGCGGTCGGCGAAGGTCCACATCTCCTTGCTGACCACGTCGGTCGACTCGCCGACGCCACGCGCGAACAGCGCCGTCTCCTCGAAGATCGGCAGCTCGATATGCCCGTACCCGGCCAGGGTGGCGGCACGGATCAGTTCCTCGCGTACCGCGACGAACTCCGAGGAGCCGGGCGGGACGTAATCCGGAACCCCCTTCGGGGCGGAGAAGCGGCTGGTCTTGGTCACGATGGTCCAGTTTCCACCACCGCTGCCCGACAAGTCCAACCGGTTGTCCCTCGGGCCGCGCTCACGCAGGTGCGGAGCCCGCGTGCGGCCCCGCGGCCGCCACGCTCACGAGAGGTCTAGAGGAACTCTAAGGAAGAGATGGCACACTGATCCCCCGAAAGGACCGGAAAACGGGAGGAACGTGTCAGTGCCGAGCAACGAACAGCGACGAGCAGCGGCCAAGCGGAAGCTGGAGCGCCAGCTCGCCACCCGCGCCGATCGGGCCCGCAAACGCAAGCAACTCACGATCGCCGGATCCGTGCTCGGCGTCGTCGTCGTGGTCGCGGCGGTGACCGGGGTGTACTTCCTGACCAAGGGCGACGACAACGACAGCAACACCGCCGCCGAGCCCAAGGACGCGTCGCTGACCGCCGCTCCGCCCGCCGCCAAGGCCAAGCCCGCACTGGTCAACTGCAGCTACCGCGACGGCCGCGCCCCCGCCGACAAACCCGTGCACAAACCCGAGCGCACCGAGGTGCCGACCACGGGTAACGACGCGAAGGTCAGCCTCAGCGTGGAGACCAGCGCGGGCCCGATCGGGCTCACGCTGAACAACGCCGAGTCCCCCTGCACGGTCAACAGCTTCATGAATCTGGTGGACCAGAAGTACTTCGACGGCACCAGCTGCCACCGGATGACCGCGAGCGAGGGCCTGAAGGTGCTCCAGTGCGGCGACCCGGTCGGCACCGGAATGGGCGGCCCCGGTTACGAATTCGACAACGAGTACCCGACCGATCAGTACGCCGCAGGCGACCCGAACCTCCAGATGCCGGTCGACTACGAACGCGGTGTGCTCGCCATGGCCAACGCCAACGGTTCGACCGGGTCCGACGGCGTGGACGGCAAGGCCACCAACGGAAGCCAGTTCTTCATCGTCTACGGCAATTCGCAACTCCCGCCGCAGTACACGATCTTCGGCACCGTCGACAAGGGCGACATGGGCACCCTGGACAAGATCGCCGAAGCGGGCCAGGACAATTCGAACGGTCCGGGCGACGGCAAGCCCACCACCCCCGTAACGATCCAGTCCGTTCAGATGGATTGAGCGAGGTTGTCCGGCGACTTACCCCTGCGTGTCGGAATTGTGCGATATATGCTGTAACCGACGCGTCCGAACGGTTGTGCCAGGGCTTTCTCGGGTAATCTCGAAAGAAGGAGTGCGCGTAGCGTAGCCAACCCTAACGGGCCGATCCCCGGGTAGGGCGTGCTACGCGACCGGGCTCCGGATGTCCGCGTTTACAGACGACACGCTGCCCCTCGGATCACCGCTCGTTCGGCCGTGACAAGGGGCAGTGTTCGTCACCGAGTAGTTCGTCACCGAGTACCACCACAATCCATAGTGATCACCGCAGCATCGGGGAGCAGCCATGTCCGGAGAATTGGACGACATCGCCAAGGAAACAGGCGCGATGATGAGGACCATGTTGCAGCTTGCGACCCTCGTCGCACTGCGGACTCGTGAGCGTGGGCAGAAAGAAGCCGAGGCGCGGGTCAAGGTCACCGAAGCCCGCATCAAAGAGGCCAGGGAACTCCAGGTTCGTGAGGCGCGTGATGCCAAGGCGAAGGATCCGCGCAATCTCGAGCTCGCGCGGATGATGGAAATGCCGGTGACGAGTCAGAGTCTCGGTATCTCGCTGGAGAAGGATCGATCTTCGAGCATGTCGGTCGCGACCGGTTCGGTTGCCACCGCGTCATCGGTAGCCGCACCGCAGATGCGCTACGACTCCGAGGAACGCCGCAGCGCTATCGCGGCACATCTCGCCAGGATCGGCGTCGAACCCGAACTGGCGGCGGTGCGCATGCTCGTCGAGGCCGGGCATGCGCATCCTGTCGAGGAAGCAGCCCGCGCCCGCTCCAAAGAAGCACCAACACCGACGGCAGCCCGCGAACAGGAATTGGGCCGCGGGCTCGAACGTAGCCGCTGAGTACGGCCGATCCGGCCGGACTATCGGTCCGGCACGGGATCGGGCTCGGCAAATAGCCCCCGTTGTTCCGTCGTTACCGGAAGCGGACTCACTTTACTCTGATGCCCGCCCCGCACCGTGCAGTACTTGAACGGGCCCCTCGGGTCCAAGAGCTGCTTCATCTGCGGATCCGCATGCTCGAGGAACCACTCGCTCAGCCTGTCCGATCGGTCATTGCGTGCGAACTCGTGCGCGGTCCATAGTGATTCGATTCTGACCACAGCTTCTCTGTGCTGCCACCATTGCGGGCACCATGCGGTATCGCTGAGGTCGGTAACCTGTCGCTGATAGACCTGACTGAGGTATCCGTCGACGAAATCGACAAGAGTGGGATGCCACCAGTCATTGTGACGCTCGGGTGTGAGCTCGGCGAGTAGAGCGTCCGGCGGAGTCTCGGTCGGCAGCGGCCCGAGTACGCCTCGGTGGCCGTTGCGCACGCTGCAGTATTTGAACGGCCCGCGCGGGTCGAACAGTTGCTTCATGTGCCGGTCGGCATGCTGGACCAGCCAGTAGCTCAACCCACCACGCTCGTCACGATGCCACCGCTCCCATGCCCGCCACACCGCGGTGAGGCGGGCGGCCGCCTCACCGTGGCGCCACCATTGATCGCACCAGACCGTATCGCTCGTATCGGTGACCTGTCGCTGATAAATCCCGACGAGATATTCTTCGACGAACGAGTTCACAGTGGCGAACTTCGGTTTCTCGTCATTCACAGCGGCCGTGCCTCCTTTGGCTGCCCATCATCCTGTGGCGTTGATTTCACCAGCGACGGGGAGTCATTTTGTCGCAGTGTGGACTTGTCCAGCGCCGGGGATCCGATGAGGTCGATAATCTCGGCCTTGTGTGTCGGATCGTGCCGCTTGATGGATTGTTCGACTTCTGCGGAGTACTCGCTCTCCCACCACGCCACGGTGCGCACAAGTACCGGTGGCGCGCCAGAAGAGAACACGATGACCCGCCCGCGCGGCAGTGTCGCGAGCCCGTTCACCGAGAATGTCTTGGACGAACCGAGCGACCGGGAATAGCTCTTACCACTGGCGGATTCCGAAACCGACTGCGAGATAGCGTCGTATTCGCCGAGCGCTTCGGAACGATCGCGCAGGAAGTTGGTGTCATCGACACCACTCCCGAGGACCTTGATATTCGCCGCGGACCAGAGCGCGGACATACCGTCCTCACCCCAGCATCGGACGCCCTGTGCCCACGATTGGAGCACGGTCATGACGACGATGCCCCGTGACCCGAAGTGGCTGTACTGCTTCGGAAGATCTTTCCAGCGCACGACGTTGGCTGCCTCATCGAGGACCGCGAGCAGAGGTATGTCGAGCCGCCCACCCCGTGACCTCGACGCCTTCTGCATCGCGACATCGATCACCGCTTCGGTCAGCGCGCTCACCAGCGGCGCGGCCGATCCCCGGCCCTCCAGCGACAAGCTGTAGAGAGTGCCGTTCTTCTCGATGAATTCCAGTTCGTCGAACAGTTCTCGTTCCTTGTTACGCCCGGCAGTGACCCACTCGTGAACATTGGTCAACTTGAGGCAACGGATCATCTTCTTCGCCGTGCCGAAAACACCACTACGTGTCCGCTCGTCGGCCTGATACTGGGCGGTCAAACCATCCGCGGTGAATTCGTGACCGGCTTCGCGCAACAGCTGGATGGGAGTTTCGTCGCGAGGGTGGGTTACCCAGTACCACACCCGTGTGATTGGTTCCTGGGCAACCGCTGCGGCCAGGAACAAACCGGCAAGTAGATCCTCGGCCTCCGGATCGAAGAACGCGTCGGTTTTGGCGTCCGAACCGTCGTCACTATCGGCGAAATGCCCGGCGAGGCGCGCCGCTCGCATCTCGCAACCGGCGCGACCCGGCGCGACCCATTTCAGCGGATTCCAGTACCAGGTCGGCTCCTCACCCGCGACGCCCTGCGGATCGAAGACATAAGTTGGACTACCCTTTTCCTTTCGGACATCACGGGTCGCGTCGACAACATCACGCTTATTCGAGGTAGCCAGCACCGGACCAATTGCGGTAAGAATGGCCGGAATAACGCGGGAGGTCGACTTGCCTTGGCGCGGACCCCAGATATCGATGTGCAGATCCTCGTAGGATCCGTACAGCATGGTGCCGTCGGCGACCCCGATACCGATGGGCACGCCCGGGATATCATCGCTACCGAGCCGAATCCCCAGCTGAGCCGCCTTCTCCCGCACTCCCGCTTCGGTCAGCGACGCGATCGCACCGCCGTTGCCCATCACATCGGCTTTCTCATCGACCGGGAGCCGACCCTTGGACGCTCGGGCCTTGGACTGCTTGCGCGTCAACAGGTAGATCACCAGCACCGCGATGACGAGCAGCACGATCACGGTGGCGGCGACCGGCCATTTCAGTTGTCCCCGCGCCATTTTCGCGATGATCTCGATCGGGTTGACCGGGACGTCCTGGCGTGGCGACGACAGCGCGTTGCCCAGGTGCAGGGCGAGTAGCAGTGTCGCGAACACCGCGGCAGCGGCGTAGACGGCGTACAGGCCGAGATCGGGTCCGACCGCGGCCGGATCTTTCACCGGCTTCTTCTTTGCCATCTGTGCCTCCTCGAATTGCCTTGCGGTGGTGAATGATGCGGTGTCAGCGGAAGGCGTCGAGCCGCCAGCCCTCGGCCGTGCGGACGACGGTCGCGATGACCGTGCTCGGCGGCAATTCCTCCTTGCGCCCGTCCGGGTAGACGACGGTCTGCTCTATCCCGATCTTGTACTGCTCGGTGTTCGGGTCCGCGCCGGCGGGCGGACGCTCCCCCGACGCGAAGGTGAACGCCTGGACCGTGGCTTTCGCCTTCGCCCAATCCGACCACTGCAACGATTGCCGCGGCGTCTCGGTCGCCGCGGCGGGGGTGTCGAGCACCCGGATCAGGCTGGGACCGAGCCATTTGCGGGCTCTGGCCAGCGACGAGCCCTGGGGCTCGGCGGCGGGCTGCCAGGTGTAGATCTCCTTCAGTGCCGCGACCGCGACACCGTCGGGGGTCACCGGATCGGGTGCGGGCGCAGCCTCGAGCAACCGGGTCGTGGACGTGACCCGATCCGACGCGCCGGAATCCGGCCCGTCGCTGTCGCTTCCGCATGCCGCGCTCAGCGTCGCTACGCTCACCACCAGCATCACCACCAGTTTCGCGCGTGCTCTTCCGTGTATCTTCCAGGCTAACCGTCGCGAGCCGCGACGTCGCGGTCCGAACGCCGGGTATCGCAGCGCGTGTTCGCTTTTCCGCTCGACATTCACAGCACCCTCCTCGCCCGCGCGTCACCCGGTATCGCCGTTTCGCCGACCCCGCCGCCGCCTCGGCCCGGTGCGGCGGGGGCGGACTGGATCATCCTGCCCTCCCCGGCATAGATTCCGACCTGCGCCGGGCCGCGTGGACCGAAGGAGCTGAACACCAGATCTCCCGGTTTCGCCCGGCTCAACGGCACTTCGGAACCGGCTTCCCACTGCTGTTCGGCGGTGCGCGGGAGTGTGATCGCGCCGGAGGAGGCCGCGAAGACCGCCGCGGAGGTGAGGCCGGGTCCGTCGAGTCCGCCGCCGCTCGGGCCCTGCGGTCCGCCGCCGCCCCACACGTACGGGGTGCCGAGCCAGTCGTGCGCGGCCTCGACGATCTGGGTGCCGGGGTCGTCTTCGCCCGGAGTGAAGCGGCCGGTGGAGCCGGGCGCGCGGTACTGCGGTTCCATGGTCAGGATATTGCGCACGTACGGTTGGGTTTCGGAGTAGTGCGCGCCGACCTGGTTGGGCATTCCCCCCGAGGCGAGTACCGCGCCCTCGCCCGCGTTGTAGGCGGCCAGCGACAGCGCGGTGAGATCGCCCTGCACCCGTCCCTCCGCCTGCCACCGCTCGATCTTGTGCGCGATCGCGCACATGTAGCGGCCCTGACCGATGATCGCGTCACCGTCGTCCCACACGCTGGCCACGCCGTTGCCGTCGGCGTCGATGACATAGGGCTTACCGTCGTCGGGATTGATACTCGCGGCGGTGCCCGGCAGGAACTGCGCGAGGCCCTGCGCGCCCGCGGGCGAGGTCGCGCCGCGACGGAAACCCGATTCCTGGCGGCCCTGGGCGGCGAGCAGCGACGAGGTGATCTGCGGGCAGATCGAACCGGCTCGGCGGTACCAGATCTCGAGTTCCTCCGGAACCTTGCCCGCGGCGAGCGCGCCACCGGCGCTGCCGAAACCGAGGCTGCATCGCGGATCGGTGGAATACCACTGCGCGCCGCCGAGATCGGGGGTCGGCGCGCCGTCGAGCCACGGCACCGGATCGATCTGCCTGCCGCCGGTGAAACGGCCACCGGGAACGATCTCGAAATGCAGGTGGGGACCGCTGGATTCGCCCGCGGATCCGACCAGTCCGATCTGCTGCCCCGCGCGCACGGTCTCGCCGACGCGCACCAGCACGCCCGCGTCCCACATATGTCCGTAGACGGCCGAATAGCCGCGGCCGTTGGTGTCGATCGAGTCGACCACGATCCAGTTGCCGAAACCGGACGCGGGCCCGGCCGCCACCACCCGACCGTCGGAGACCGAGAAGATCGGCGTGCCGTCCACGGCCGCCATATCGATGCCCTTGTGGTCGCCTCCGCGTGAACCGAACACATCCGAGACGGTGAACGTTCCGGTCGCCAGCGGCAGCACGCGCCGGATCGAGCCGACGCCCGCCGCCAGCGACGGTGTCGCGGTGACGGCGGGGTTGGCCGAGGTCGCCGTAGCCGAACCGGACGGGGCGGCAGCGGCGGTCGACGCGCGGGGATCGCCCTGCGGGTAACCGCCGAGCGGCGGTAGCGCCGACTGCGATCCGAGTACCGAGATACCTTCGCAGGGGTCGTCGACCGAGGGCATGATAACCACGAGCACTACCGCCATCAGCGCCACCACGACGCCCATCACCCCCCAGAGCATGCCTTTGGCGCTCACGTGCGACGGCGGGATTCGTTCAGGGTGTCGGCCAGGGTTCGGTTCATCTCGGCGGCGGCGGCCAATTGCTGTTGCAGCAGAGCGACTTTGCGGCGTAGCGCGCCGACGTCCATGCGTTCCGGACCGGGCCCTTCGGCGGCACGGACCCAATTGCGCACCGAATTGGCGTGCACGCCGATCTGATCGGCGACCATCCGGCACGCCTCGGATTCGCTACTGAGCGTGCCGGTCAGCGCGAGGACCTGTTCCACGGCGGCCTTGCGGACCTCCGGCGATACCCGGCGATAGGACCGATGCGGCATCATCGGACGCTCCCCGCACCGCCCGGCTCCGGCCGCGAGGACACGCGGCACCGCGCGGACACCGCGTATCCCGGCCGGAACCTCATGCGGCGCTCCCACTCGGCGAATCCGAACCGCGCGTGGTGGATTCGGTGAACTCGCTGAAGCGCTGATTGGTGTCGTGGATCCCGCTCTCCTTCTCCGACACCGTGAATTCCATATGGAACGGGATGCCGGGCCTGCGGTCCTCACCGATCTTCAGCAGGAATTTGCCGGTGCCCGGCGGCGAGGGCCGCAGCTGACCCGGTTTGAGTGCCTCACCGGTCAACGCCTGCGGGGCCGACCAGCCGGTCACCATCTCCTCCTCGGCCGAGGTGAACGGCACGATGCTGTCGAGTCGTTTGACCTCTTCGGCGGGCAACGCGCCGAAGATCTTGGCGCGCGCGCGTTCGAGGAAGCCCAGCGCCTTGGCGATGGCGCCCTCGGAACCGAGGGACTGTAGATCCTTGATCGTGTGACTGATCATGATGAGTGCGGTCGCGATACTGCGTTGCAAACGGGTCAGTTCGTCGACCCGGTCGACCATGAAATCGCCGAGACCGAGTACCTGCCACAACTCGTCCATCACGACCTGGAAGTACCGTTGCGGGCCCAGGTCGGCGTCGGCGAGCACGTGCGCGGCCTCGACCGAGGCGAAACCGTCGGCCCAGCACGCGAGCATGACCGCGGCTTTGAGCTTCTTGTCGCCGGTCGGGATATGGGAGACGTCGATGCAGACCGCGACGGCGCTCGTATCGATCGGCACCGAGGTCTGCCCGTTGAAGATCGCGCCGAACGGGCCCTGGGTCAGCGCGCGCAGCGAACGGCGCAGACCCTTGATGGCGTTCTGGTATTCGCTCGGATCGTCGGCGCCCGCGTCGAGCATGAGTTCCTCGCCGCCCGCGACGATCACCTCGAGCAGGTTCTCCATGATCGGCGGCTGATCCGGGGTGTAACCGCTGCCGGGCTGGTAGAGAATGCGCAGACCGGTGGCGATCAGGGTCTCCTCGTAGTCGCGCACCCGCGCGCCACGCACGAGTTCGACCAGGCCCGCGATCAATGTCACCTGGCGGGCCCGCAGGTCCTGTAGCACTTGCAGTTGCAGCGCCGGGAAATCGTCGAGGCGCGGCACCACCGAACCGAGTACGCCCGCCGCGAGCGGATTGAGTTTGCCGTGGCCGTAGCCGAGGTCGATGACCTGGCCGCCGACGAGTTCGACCATCTTGCGATAGTCCGGTTTCACGTCGGCCAGAATGAGCGGGGTGATGCCCTGGGCGATTCCGCCCAGCACGATCCGGCGCACCAGCGAGGATTTGCCGAAACCGTTGAGCCCGAGCACGAAAAGGCTCGGCGCGGTGATGAAACTGCCGCGCAGGAACCAGTTCATCGGATCGAAGCACACCGGCGCGCCGGTGTGCAGATGCGAGCCGAGCGGTGTTCCGATCAGCGGCGCGCCCGCGCCCACCGACCACGGCCACAACCCCGCGACCTGGGCGGTGGTCGCCCGGTACTCGACCGGGCGGCCGACGACGTTCATCCGGCCGCCGCCGGGGCCCGCGTAGCCACGATCGGTGAGTTGCGCTGTGCTGCGGTCGAAACCGTCCTCGTAGACCTGTTCGGCGCGCGCGGCGAAGTTGCGGCGGCGGATGTCGTCGGTGCGCACGCGGAAGGTCGCCCATGCCGCGCGCAGACCGGAACCCTCGCGGCTGATCTGTTCGAGTTTGGACCTGGTGACATCGTCGAGCAGCTTGGGGCCCGAGGTCTTGCGCTTGTCCGACTTGGCCTTCGCGCGACGCGCGGCCTTGTCCATGGGCGGGGTTCCCATGGCGCGGTCGGCGGTGTAATCGACCTTGTCCTGACGTGCCCCACGACCGGATCGGCCGCTGTTACGTTGCGCGGCACCACGATCGGGACGTTGCTGCCCGACCCGGTCCGGGCGGGCAGGCGATCGGTCCTGACGCTGCGGCGTGCCGCGATCGGGACGCGCCGCACCCTGACGCGGACGTTCCGACCAGCCGTCGTACTCCGAGCGCGGCGCCGACGCGCGCCGGTTCTCGGCTCTGACCCGTTCGGCCCGTTCACGTTCGGCGTGCGCCCGATCGGCACGGACAGCGTCGGCCCGCCCGGCCCCGGGGCGCGCCCGTCGCTCGGCCGCGTCACGCGACGCCCTCCGCTCCCGATCGGACATCTCCCCGACGTCGGACCGATCGTCGCCGCTCACGCTCCGCGCCGGTCGCCCGGCCCGGTCGGGCAGGTCCTCCACACCGGAGCGACCGCCGCGCCGGACCGGGATGCCGTCGCGGTCGTGCACCGGTGGCTCGTTCTCACGTGCCATGAATCACTCACCCCGCCAATGCCTTCGGAATTGTCGCGTGTTCCGGCAGGATGACTCCGCACCCGAGCGAGGCCGCGAAGGCCGCGGACTGGTAGCGGTAGCACCGCCGGATCTTCAGTCGCGCCTGTGTGGACAGGTCGCGAGTGATGGCTTCGATACGCGGCAGATCGCCGCGCAGGGGCTCGGTGATGGTCACCAGGGCTCCGAAGCGGGTCACACCGTGACCCCGGGCTTGTTCCTCACGTGCCTGCTGGGTGGCGCCCACCCGCAGGGTCGCGGCGGCCGAGACCACACCGCGTTCGCTCTGCTGGGCCACCAGCGCGTTCTTGAAATCGTCGTCGACGATCTCGGCGGCGTCGGCGGCCGAATGCGGCCGATACACGATGGCGATGCGCTTGCGCGGCACTTCGGGATTCGGCGCGAGCAACCGTTGCAGCACCCGCTCGTCCACCGCGCCCTCGGGAGCGGCGTCCATCTCCCAGGTGACCGAGCGCCCGCCGTCGTGGATCAGGTGATCCCATTTCTCGTCGTGCGACACCGGCCCGGCGTCGGCCCAATCCAGGCCGTGGCCATCGGGTTCGGAGGAGGCGACCTCGAGGTCGGCCTGGGAGGCCGGATCGTAGCTGCGCCGGATGAACGAGATCACCTCGTCGGCCGACATCGGCTGCGCGCGCACACCGGCTTCGGCGAGCGCCGCGCAGATGCCGGGCAGCCTGCGGCCGATCTCCACGGCTTCCTCGGCCGGATTCTTGCGGCGCTCGGCGGTGGTCGCCTTGAAGGTGATCGCGACCCGCGGCAGCAACTGCACCCGTTCCTGCGGCAGTTCGGTCGCCAATTCGTACATCACCTGCTGGGCGAGGTCGGGCGCCTCCGGCCTGGTGATGGTGGAAACCTCGGTCAGCAAGCGGTTTCCGGTCTCCGGCACCGTATCGATGACGGGCACCACCGCGATGATGTCACTGGTCTGACCGACCGAGGCGAGAAAGGTGCCCCACGCGGAGACCCAGCGGTCGATGACCGGCTGGTCGACGGCCTCGTGGCCCTGCGGCCAGGCCCGGAGCACGACGGTGTACTGGGCGAACTGCGGCAGGTGGATCATGCCGAAGCTGTAGCCGCCCGCGTCGATTCCCTCGTACAGCTTCGACGGGGCGAGCAGACCCGGCAGGCGGGTGACGCCGCCCGGGACCCGTGAGAACCGGCCACCCCGATACACGTGCTCACCGTTGTTGCGTGAACGCATCCAGTTGAACATCATCAATCCCGTCTCGTATCCGGAGCGGCCCCCGGTCCGCCACACCAGTGGAACCATGATCACCACGCCGGTGCCGCCGACGATCAGACCCCACTGGAATCCACCGACCATCGCGGTGATCAGCGCCGTGATCACGACCACGAAGCCGATGACTGTCTCCTCCCAGCGCAAGCCGAAAAGACCTGCGCTGCGGGGCTTCTGCCAGAGGCCGTAGGAACGGCGCTCGTAGGTGTCGGTCATCGTCATCGCGGAATGGTGCTCCTCCCGAGGTCGGGCGAGCGATTCGCCCAGCGGTCACCGGCGAGATCGCCCATGCTTTCGTCGGCCCGGTTCAATCCGGTGCTCGCGGCGCGGGCGGCGCCGATGCGTCCCGCGGCCCTCGACGCACCGGAGGGTACTCCGGCCTGGGCCTGCCCACCGGAGGCGCGCGGTGGCAGCGCACCGCCGCTTCCGCCGCCGCCACCGCGCGGAGGCGGTACCGGACGGCCGCCGCGGCGCGGTCCCGCGCCACCCGGACGCGGCCCGCCGCCGCCCGTGACGTAGCCGGGCGCGCCCGCGCCCGCGGTGGACTTCACGGCCACGGCCTTGGTGCCCATCGCGCCGAGCGCCGCCGCGCCGATCAGGGTGCCGCCCGCCGCGGTCAGACCGGAACCACCGGAGCCGACGATCGCGACGGCGGGGGTGACCAGGCGCATCAGCGCGGGGAGCACGAACGCGACGCTGCACAGCAGCACGATGGCGACCAGCATGCGCTGTGCCTCTTCGGCTTCGGGCAGCGCCGTGGTCGAGGTCAGACCGTCGACATGCCCCGCGGTCATGAACGCGATCATGTAGACGATCGCCGCGACCGGCTTGTACAGCATGAACGCGATGATCCAGCCGATCAGCTTCTGATAGGACTGCTTGCCGGTGTTCATACCCGATGCGGCGGCCGCCAGCGGGAGCACACCCGCCGCGACGAGCAGCAGACCCTGGCGCACGATGGCGAGCACGATCTGCGCGAGCGCGCCGAGCAGGCCGACGATCGCGATGATGAGGACCAGGCCCGGCGAGAACGCCTGCAACTTACTGGTCTTCACCATCAGCTCGGCCAGATCCTTGGCATTGCCGTTGGTGGCGTCGGTGATGACCCACTCGGAGAAGCGATCCGAGGCCTGGGTACCCGCGACGATGATCGCCCCGAGCATCCACGAACTGAACACCACCCGGGCGAACATGCGGAACGATTCGGCCGCCTCGCTCACCGCGGCCCCGCGTCTGGCCTCGGCCAGACGCGCGCCGGTCAGGATGACCGAGGCTATGAGCAGCAATATCTGTATCTGATAGGTGTAGTCGTTGATCTTGGTGAACAGCGAGCCGTTGTCGCTGGCCGCCTCGTTGGGCACCTTCATCCAGAACGTCAACGCCAGGATGATGGCCTCACCGAGACCCTTCATCAACGAGTCGACGACCTTGCCGAAGGTCGAGTCCCACGCCTTGTCCTTGACGGCGGTCGCGGCGTCGCCGGGATGGGACGCGGCATTGCCCGCCTTGCAGGCGGCCGAGGCCGCGTCGCCGAGGGAGATCCCAGGCAACCCGACATCGTCGAGCGTGTCGTGGATTTCGTTGCACGTGTCGTCGAAACCGTAGGTCTGGCCGTAGGCCACCGTCGGTGTCGCGATCATCACGGTGAAGATCACCGCGAAGATCGTGAGAATTCGCCTCACCATTGTGTCCACCCCTCGATATCTCGCAGGGACTCGATATGGACTTGCTCTTCGCCTGTCACCGGGCGGACCTTCCCCTCGCTGTCCCGCCGCACGACCGTCGGGCACATGCCCACCCGTACCGGTCGGCCGTCGACTGTTACTCGGGCCTTTCTCGCGAACTCGACGGTCGCGGCCTGCTGACACCGGCTCACCATGCGGTCCACCCTTCGATCGACTCGATCAACTCGGTCGGGGCTCCGCTGGACGCGGACGGCTTCAGTCGCCAGTCCCCCGCGTCCCAGACCATCACCAAACGCAGTGCGGCCCACAGTTGTTTACCGTCGATCACCTGTCCGCGCGAGGCGAATCGGACGATGGCGAGATCGTCGGCGTAGTTCTCCACCTTGAAGGCGTCGGGAGCGACGAAATAGCGAGTGATGCGCTCCGGCTGCTGTTTCGGGAGACGGTCCTCGTCGAGCGCCTTGTCGTAGGCCGCGATCTGCGCCGCGGAGACCCGGACCTGGCGCAGGTACAGTTCGCGATCGGCGGGGCGGGCGTTGATCCGGTAGGTGATCTGCGCCGCCGCCAGCGCCGCGCCCTGCGGGGTGTGCGAATAGCCAACGGCCAGGCCGTCTTCCAGCCGGGTCGGGCCGTCGGAGGTGGAGAACGGCACCGACGCGCCGTAGACCTTCTGCCAGCCGCGCGGGGCGTTGGTGCCCTCGGGCGCGGCGGTCAGCCAGTCCGAGTCGGTGGGTTTGCGCTGGCGCGCCGGATCCTGCGAAAGCGGTTGTCCGGCAGGGTTGTTGGGCACATCGATGCGCCTGCCGAAGATATCGACCTCCGGTTCGGCGAAACCCTCACCGCCGGTGGTGGCGGCGACACCGCCGCCGTCGCCGCCGTCCGCATCGTCGCTTCCGATCCACATGACGACGCCGACCACCAGGATCAGTGCCAGCAGGGCCGCGGACGCGATGGCACCGAAGGAGACGCCCGAGCGGGCGTAGGGCTCCTTCTGACTCACTGCGGTGCCTCCAATGTCACGATGTCGTCGGGTAATTCGTCGATGGACTCGACCGGCCTCGCGGTCGAGTCCGGGTCGGGCAGACGTAACTTCCAGTCCTGCCGGAACCATTCGACGGTGGTGTGGTTCACCGCCTTCGAACCGTCGGAATATTCGGTGTAGATATCCACCGCGGTCACCTGATCGGTGTATTCGGTGATCTTGTAGCCGAGCAGCCTCGGCGCGTACTCCGGCGCCGCGGATCCGGTGATCGACAGCTGTAGCCGGTTCACCGACCACTCGTCGCGGGCGGCGCCTGGCACGACCTCCCCGGCCACCACCTTCGCCCATTGGCTGTCGGTGGCCACCGACAGCCGGACCGTGTGGGTGATGGCGGCCACCGCGGCCCCGGGCGGGCTGTGGTCGAAGTCGACGGCGGCACCGTCGGTGATCGACCGCGGCCCCTGTGCGGTGTGCGGCAACGCGACGCCCTGGAAGTCCTGCCACCGCACATCGGTCGGCGCCGCGGCCGGATTCGGCGCCGCGACGCCGTCGCCGTCGGCCTCGCAGCCGCCGCAGCCCGCGACCGCGAACAGCGCGACGCCGAAGACGCCCACCGCGCGCGAGCGCATCACCGTGGAATTCATGTCGGATCCGTCCCCGTCAGATGCCGGCTCACGTCGGCAGGAACGCCAACGCGATTCCGGAGGCGGTACTCGCCACCGAAGCGCCGATCAAACTCATCACGACACCATGGGTGGCGTCGTTGATCGCCATATCGCTGCGGAAGGCCATCCACAACCGGCCGGCGGACAGGATCATCCACGCCAGGCAGACCAACAGCACGAACCACAGCAGCCAATTCAGCAACTGCATCAGCGGTTCGAGTACATCGGAGGGCATCTGCTTGTAGGCGAGCAGCTCGCTCGCCGAGAGTCGCACGTCGGACATGGTCGACATCAGGTACCGATGACGGCGTTCATGATGGTGCCCGCGCTCGTCGCGACGACACCGCCGATCATGGCTCCGGCGACCATCTTCGGCGATTCGAGACCGCCGCCGGTCCACCGCTCCCACGCGAATTTGCCGCCCGCGTAGACGATGCCGCAGATTCCGGACAGCAGGACGAACCAGGTCAGGTATCGCACGAGCTGCAGGATCTTCTCCGAGCCCGGAGGCGCCTCCGGCGTCGGATTCCCGACCTGCGCGAGGACGGCGCCGTAGGTGTCCTGCGCGGCGAACAGCAACATGCTCATCGGCTACCTTCCCGGGAAGTGTGAATCAACGCCCTGTACATCGACACGGTGCACGCCATCACGGCTCCTCCTCATCGAAAGACGAACTGGCATCGAGCTTTTCACGGACGACGGCAACAATATCGGTGCCGAGCTCGCGAACCTCGAGCGGGACCTCCTCGAGCGGGTCGATCTTGCGCTTCTTCTCCGGCATCGGATCGCCGGGCGACCATGTCGGCAGTTGCTCGGGCTCGACCAGCGTCCATTCCTCGTACCACGGCACCTGCCACATCGGCCCGGCCAGTGATCCGACCACCTCGCGATACCGCCGGATCTCCGGCGGGATCCGGCCGGGCCTGGCCGCGACGGTGACCAGTCCGATGACCTCCGACGGCCCGCCGAAACCGAAATGATGCTGCCGCAGCAAATCGTGGGCACGCGTCAGCCCGGCGATCGTCTCCCTGGCCACCAGCACGACAAAGGGGGATTCACGCTCGAAGACGCCGGGCCAGCGGCGGCTCGAATCCGCCGCGGGCGCAAGCACATGCGCGAGCGTAGTAGCTCCCGCACCGCCGTGCACACCGAGCAACCAAACCAGTGGCGCCCGACCGACACCGGGTACCGGACGCTCCCATACCGGTGCGCGTCTCGACTCGGGAGGCGCTACCACCCCCGCCGGTTGAGGGTCGTGTTTGCGACGAAGTTTCATAGCTGCGGTCATGATGCCACCCCGGCCAGTAGGCGTGCGTATGCCCGGCGCGTCTCCTCGGCGAGTGCGGCGTGCTCGACCAGTTCGCCGCGGGCCAGATGCGGATCGTAGGGAATCTCCCTGATCTCGCGCACCCACCCGGAGAGATGTTCTCGCAAATGATCGGCAACACGCGAGTCGAACCCCGGATGCTGATGCGAGACAACGATGGTGGTGTCTCCGACGATGCCGGTTCCCGGCCCCTCACTCGAATCGCCGAACTGGTCGTCGAGCCATTCCAAGGTCACCCGCAGCCGGTTGGCCGCGTCGCTGCGCGCCGGAATGGCAAGGACGAGAGCCACATCGGCGTCGTCGAGCAGCGGACGCAGCTGACGTCCGGCAATCGGGTTCCCACCGTCGTACACCCCGGTGAAACCGGCCTCGTCGACCGCACGCGCCACGGTGAGGTAGGTCGCTCTGCGGCGCAGCGGCGCGGCGTCGCGCCACAGCAGTCCGATCCCCGACGTCGCCAGCGACAGGCACTCCTTCAGCGGGGCAGGCTGGTCGTCGCCGCGCCCGTACAGCCACGACTGCAGGCTGATCGGATGCAGGTGTTCGTCCGCGCCGCGCAGTGCCAGATCGCTGCCCGCCGCGGTCGCGTCCACCGCGACGGTCGGGGTACCCGCCGAAGCGAGTTCACCGGCGATGCCGAGCGCCGTGGTCGTGGTTCCCGCGCCGCCGCAACCGCCCACCACCAGGATCGGGCGCTGCGCGGGTTCACCGTCGATGCCGTCGTCATCACGTTTGCCGCGCCGTAGCCGTACTACCGGAGCCTTGGAACGTGCCTGTCGACCCGACGGTCCGCCCTCCTCGGGCGCCTCGTCGAGCCAGCGGCTCCAGTCCTCTCCCATCGTGCTCAGCTCTCCTTCATCCGGCCGCGATACCCGTGATGAGGGTGCGACCGCCGATCACCGCGGTGGTGACCATCTGCTTGTTGTACGTGGCGGGCACACCACCGGGCCGGTATTCGGTGACCTCCACCGAATACCTGTTCTCGGTGACCGTGACGACCCGCACGCAATGCGTGGTGCCCTCGGGAACGGTGTCGATCCCGCGCTGGATCACCTCCGGGGACGAGATCGACGCCTCGGGCGCGACGACGGCGCGCACCTGTTCGCCCGAACGCGCGACGTAGTAGGCGTATTGGAAGGCGAGCACCACATCCGGCCCGGAATCGGTGCTGCCCGCCTCCGCGCTGCGCAGCACGCTCACACCGTGTTCGGTGGGGCAGTCGGCCGGACCACCGGAACGCGCGCTGCCCGCGGTGAACTGCATCGACGCGGGCGCGGTACCCGCGGCGCCGCGCTGCCCCGACATCTGCACCAGCCACAGCGCGCCGACGCCCGCCGCGATCAGCATCAGCACGGCGACGATCAGGACCAGAATCACCCGCGCGCGCCGGGTGGCCGGATGCTGTTTGGCCGCGACGCGCAACGCCGGAGCCGAGCGGTTTCGCGGCGACGGCGGTTCCTCGCTCGGCTCGTCGTCGACATCGTCGTCGTCGGGCCAGGGGAAGCGCACGGCGACACCGGAGCGTGGGTCGTAGTCGTCGTCGGGCCCCGGCGCGTGGTCGTCGGCCACCCAGTCCGACCAGCCACCGATGAACTCACTGCGCCGCGCGGGCAGATCCGTTGGGACCTCGGCCTTGGCGCGTGCCTCCTCCGGATCCTCTTCGCGGATGTAGTCCGGGAAGCGCGCGGCGCGTTCGTCCTCGTTCGTCGGCTCCGCGATCGCGTCGTCCCCGGCCACCGGAGCGGAGGTCGCCGCGTCCGGTTCGAGCGCGCCGTACCAGCGCGAAAGATCTTTGTACGAGTTCAACATTCCCCCATTCCCGCAGCGCAGGGCACGTAGCGTCGCATCGTCGGACCTCTCGGCGATCAGTTCGTGGAGAACGGGTAGGCGGTGTTGGTGGTTCCGGGTCGCTCGGTGGGCGGAATCGAGGTCGCGCCGCCGGATGAGGCGCCATCGGCTCCTGTCCCGAACGGAAATTGTCCCGTACCGGAGGAATTCGGCGTAGTCGACGCGCCGGAACTGTTGCCGAAGAATCCGGGTCCCGGCTTGCTACCCTGAGCGGCGGCACCCTGCCCGAACCGCTCGGCGAGATCGCGCGCCAGCGCGGCCAGCCAGTCCGCGACGTAGCGGGTGGGCGCGTCACCGTTGGCCGCCACCGCCGCGGTGCCGTAGGCGCCGTGGGTACGCACGGTGTCCCAGTACCGCACCCAGGTGGTGAGATCGAGCAGTTCCCTGTTGTCGGTGATGTTCTGCACGACGGCGTCGTAGGACTGCGCGACCAGGCGCGACACCGTCGTCGGCGGAACCAGTTGGGGTATCGCGCCCGCGAGCCGGGTGCCGAGGCGCAGCAGTCCCGCGACCGGATCCGACAAACCGGCGGTGGCCAATTCCGAGATCGCGGCGGGGCTCAGCACCGTGCGCACGACGCTCGCCACCGCGTTCAGTCCGATCATTCCGACCCTCAGCAGTGCCTGGACCGCGCCCGCGAGATCGATCGGCGCGCGCGGATCGGAGGCGTCGGCGATGCGCTGGGAGATCGACTTCTTCGGCGCGATGGACAGATTCGTCAGCGAGGTGCCCTGGACGTCCTCGGTGGCGACCTCGGTGACCGTCTTGATGGAGGTGTAGGCGAGTGCCTGCGAGATCGACATCAGCGAGGCGATCGGGTCGCCGCCGCTGAGTGTGGCCTGTCCGGCGACATTGGCGACTGCACGCAACACCGGCGCGCCGCTCGGCGCGTCGCACGCCAAATCGCCTGCGGCACAGAAACTCGCGACCCGTCCGGTGAGTGCGGCGAAATCGGTCGCCCGGTCCCGCTCCGGGCCGATGCCGCCGCCGTCGGCGGGCGTCAGCGGCAGCGCGGCCACCTCGGCGACCCGCGCACCGCTGGTACCGGGCGCCGGTTCGGGGGTCTGTCGGCCCGGAGCGCCGGGGAACAGCGGGGCGCCGGGGTTGCGGGTCGGATCGGCGAACAGCGCGACCGCGGCGACCTTCTCGGCCGGGATCACCCCTGACCCCTTGCCGATCTCCTGCGCGAACATCGAGACGACATGAGCGCCCTGCGAATATCCGACGAGCGCGAATCTGGTGTCGGCGCATCGGCTCGCGACCTGCGCGGCCATCGTCCGCAACCGGACGAGTCCGGTGGCCACCGATTCCGTATACGGGGTGGCGCGTTTGGCGTCGATACCCCCGAACGCGGATTCGTAGGGGACGTAGGCGCGGTCGACGAGTCCCGGTTCGGCCGCCGCGGCCATCATGGGGCTGAACACCGTCGAGAGCATGCCGGTGTCGGTGGTCGGCGCGGCGTCGGGAGAGGATTCTCCGGTGCCCTGGACACCGAGGGCGAACAGTGCGGGGCAGGTGCGGATCGACAGATCCGTCAGCGGCCCAACGGGATTCGACGGGTCGGCGGCCGCGGAACCGGCGGGTACGAACGCCGAGGCGACGGCGAGTGCGAGCAGCATCCCCGATGTCCTTGCCGTATACCCAGTCATAGCGAACCACAATCAATCTCGTGTTGCCGCAGCCAACTTCAACGCCATGAAACCCCTAAGACGGTAACAGATTCCGGCTATGACTGGCGAAGCAGCGAAAAGTTTTCGCGAATCGCCGTGCCGCACTTATCGCGCGACGGCGTGGCATCGGTGTAGTGTCGGCAAGTTTACGACCGGTCGATACCTGTCGCGAGCGGACGCCCGCGGCGGATCCGACACGGATCGCGCGAAATCGGCCGCCCCGGATACGGAGCGGCCGATATGCGGTTCCGACGGAGGAAACCGATCAGGATGCCGAGGTGACGCGGTAGACGTCGTAGACGCCCTCCACGTTGCGCACCACATTGAGCAGGTGACCCAGATGTTTCGGATCGCCCATCTCGAAGGTGAACTTGCTGATCGCGACCCGATCGCCGTGCGTGGTGACCGCCGCGGACAGGATGTTGACCTTCTCGTCCGCGAGCACCTTGGTGACATCGGACAGCAGCCGGGTACGGTCCAGCGCCTCGATCTGGATGGCGACCAGGAAGACCGAGGACGGCGACGGCGCCCATTCCACCTCGATGATCCGTTCGGCCTGCGATTGCAGCGAGCCCGCGTTGGTGCAGTCGGTGCGGTGCACGCTGACCGCGCCGCCCCGCGTCACGAAGCCCATGATCTCGTCGCCCGGCACCGGCGTGCAGCATTTCGCCAGTTTGGCCACGGTTCCGGTGGCGCCGGGGATGAGTACGCCCGCGTCGCCGGTGGTGCGCTGGCGTGACGGGGTACTCGACGGCGTCGAGCGTTCGGCGAGTTCGTTCTCCACGTCACCGATGCCGCCGAGTTGGGCCATCAGCCGCTGCACGACGTGGTGCGCGGAGACCTGGTGCTCGCCGACCGCGGTGTAGAGAGTGGAGATGTCGGTGTAGTGCAGTTCGTGGGCGACCGCGGTCATCGCGTCCACGCTCATCAGCCGTTGCAGAGGCAGACCGACGCGGCGGACCTCTTTGGAGATCTGCTCCTTACCGCTCTCCAGGGCCTCTTCGCGACGCTCCTTGGCGAACCACTGCCGGATCTTGGCCTTGGCGCGCGGGGAGACGACGAAGTTCTGCCAATCCCGGCTCGGGCCCGCGTTCTGCGCCTTCGAGGTGAAGACCTCGACCACTTCACCGTTCTCCAGCTGACGTTCCAGCGCGACGAGCCGCCCGTTGACCCTGGCGCCGATGCATTTGTGCCCGACCTCGGTGTGCACGGCGTAGGCGAAATCGACCGGGGTCGACTTCTGCGGCAACGTGATGACATCGCCCTTGGGGGTGAAGACGAAGATCTCCGGCGATCTCAGGTCGAAGCGCAGCGATTCCAGGAATTCCGCCGGGTCGGCGGCCTCACGCTGCCAGTCGAGGAGCTGGCGCATCCACGCCATATCGTCGACCTCGGTGCTGTCGGTGGTGTGCTTGCCCTTGGTCTCCTTGTACCGCCAGTGCGCGGCGATGCCGAATTCGGCGGTGCGGTGCATGTCCTGGGTGCGGATCTGCACCTCGAGCGGTTTACCGTCCGGGCCGACCACGGTGGTGTGCAACGACTGGTAGACGCCGTAGCGCGGCTGGGCGATGTAATCCTTGAACCGGCCCGCCATCGGCTGCCACAGCGAATGCACGACACCGACCGCGGCGTAGCAGTCGCGGACCTCGTCGCACAGGATGCGGATGCCGACCAGGTCGTGGATGTCATCGAAATCCTTACCCTTGACGATCATCTTCTGATAGATCGACCAGTAGTGCTTCGGCCTGCCCTCGACGATCGCGTCGATCCGTGACGCCGCAAGAGTATTCACGATCTCGGCGCGCACCTTGGCCAGATAGGTGTCGCGCGAGGGCGCGCGGTCGGCGACCAGGCGCACGATCTCGTCGTACTTCTTCGGGTGCAGGATCGCGAACGCGAGATCCTCCAGCTCCCATTTGACGGTCGCCATACCCAGGCGGTGTGCCAGCGGGGCGATGACCTCCAGCGTCTCCTTGGCCTTCTTGGCCTGCTTCTCCGGCGGCAGGAACCGCATGGTGCGCATGTTGTGCAGGCGATCGGCGACCTTGATCACCAGCACGCGGGGATCGCGCGCCATCGCGATGATCATCTTGCGGATGGTCTCGGCCTCGGCGGCCGCGCCGAGGTTGACCTTGTCGAGTTTGGTGACGCCGTCGACCAGATGCGCCACCTCCTGACCGAAATCGGTGGTCAGCTGTTCGAGGGAGTATCCGGTGTCCTCGACGGTGTCGTGCAGCAGCGCCGCGACCAGCGTCGTGGTGTCCATGCCCAGTTCGGCGAGGATATTGGCCACCGCGAGCGGGTGGGTGATGTACGGGTCGCCGGACTTGCGGAACTGGTGCGCGTGGCGCTCGTCGGCCACGTCGAACGCGTTCTGCAACAGCGTCAGATTAGCCTTCGGGTACAGCTCGCGATGCACCGTCGCCAGCGGTTCGAGTACCGGTTTGACCGCGGCGATGCCGCGCTGACCGGTCATCCGGCGGGCGAGTCTGGCGCGGACCCGGCGCGAGGCCGAGGTGGGGACGGCCGCCGACGCGCCCTGTGGGCGGGCCGGGGCGTTCGGCGTCGGACGGGGCGCGGAAGCGGTCTCGGACGTCGCCGGGGTCCCCTCCTGCGACGGGGCCGATGCCGCCGATTGCTCGACATTCGCCTCGTCCAGATGTTGCGTCATGCCACCACCTCTCCACGCCGCGGTCGGATCACCCTATCGGACCGCCGCAACCGCCCAGACCACAACTTTAGTCCCGCACGCCGACATCCGTGGGCGTGCGGTTGCGGGAGCGTGGAACTAGCGACCCGCGAGCGGTCGCTCGGAGGGTGCGGTGCGCATGGATCGCCCGTCGGAGGCGGGGTCGGGCGGGGCCCCGAGCAGGTCCAATACCGTCGGCGTCAGGTCCGCCAGACAGAAACGGTCGGTGGTGACCCCCGCGGGGAAATCGGGTCCGCGCGCGATGACGAAAGTCGCAGTCTCCTCGGCCGACATGCCCCCGTGACCACCTTCCGCGGTGTGGCCGTGGTCGGTGGTGACCAGGATCGTCCAGGACTCGCCCGGTTCGGCCGCCGCGCGGGCGTCGACGGCGGCGACGATACGGCCGACGAGTCGGTCCACCCGCTCGATGGCGGCGCGATAGTTCCTGGACCGGGCGCCTCCGGCGTAATGCCCCGCGTGATCGACCTGGTCGAGGTGGGTGAAGCAGAAATCGGGACCGAATCGGGTGATCGCGGTGACGACGCCGTCGGCGGTGGCGGCATCGATCTTCGATTCGTCCGGATCGTCGGGGACCGGGGCGGTGGTGACGACGACATCGGCGCGTGGCTCGCCGCTTCCCGCCATCACCGCGATCATTTCCCAGGTCGCGATGCAGTGCGTTTTCAGCGCGGGTTTCGCGCGCTGGAGTCGGGTGAAGACGGTGGGGTATCGGGCGAAGGGCGTCGCGTCGAAGATATTGCCGGTGATGCCGTGTTTGCGATCCCACACCCCGGTCAGCACGGTGGCCCACGACGGGCCGGAGACGCTGATGTGCGGGGCGAGGGAACTACGGCTCAGCAGACCTTGCGCACTGAGCCGCAACAGATTCGGGGCCTCGGCCCGCTCGATCCTGTCGTAGCGCACACCGTCGATACCGATCAGCACCACTTTGTTCGTCGTACCGCGCGCCGCGGCGGCGCCGGTGGCCGTGCCGAGCAACGCGCACGCGGTCAAGGCGGTGGTCGAAAGCAGCTGCCTCCGGTTCATACCCCCGAACGATCCGGCCTCGGGCACCGCCCCGATAGTCCGTCGGCGCGCTGTTCATCGACGTTTCATCGCCCGCGCGACGCCGGGTCGTCTCCCTGAACGCCACCTGAACGTTCGATAGCCTCGAGCTATACATACTGTTCGACAGCAGGCGTATAGCGTGTGAACGGCGGGTACCCGGCCGGTGCCCGGCACTGCGGTAGCTTCGGCGCATGATCGTCCGCTCGCTCCTGCTGTTCGCCCTGGCCGCCGTCGCCGAGATCGGCGGCGCGTGGCTGGTGTGGCAGGGGTGGCGCGAGGATCGCGGCGCGCTGTGGATCGCCGCGGGCGTGATCGCGCTCGGCGCATACGGTTTCGTGGCGACGTTCCAGCCCGACCCGAACTTCGGCCGCATCCTCGCGGCCTACGGCGGCGTCTTCGTGGCGGGCTCGCTGGCCTGGGGCATGGTGGTCGACAAATTCCAGCCGGATCGCTGGGACTACCTGGGCGCGGCGATCTGTCTGGCGGGCGTCGGGGTGATCATGTACGCCCCGCGCTGAAGCGGAGCCTCATTCGGCCGATTCGAACGCCCAGACGGCGGCGGGACGGCCGGTGGCCTTGGTGCGACGGCGTTCGGTGGTGCGTTCCAGGCCGGGGATGGCCGCGAGTGTGCGGTTCAGATTGGCCGGATCGGGGCGCGCGCCCAGCAGGGCGGTACTGATGTCGACGGCGCGCGTGGCCGGGAATTCCGCACCTGCGAGCGCCTTGGTGAACGGCAGATCCTTCCAGAGCAGACGTGACAGATGTCCGCGCGCCGCCTCCACGATCCGATTGTGATCGAAGGCCAGCGGCGGGACGTCGTCGAAGGACACCCACCGCGCCGGACCTTCGTGGATGCCGACCACCGCCCACATGGCGATGGACAGGGTCGGCCCGCGCGGGTCGCGGTTGGGTTCGTCGAAGGTCACCAACTGCCCGACCGCGCCGATCGCCGCCTCGGGGACGCCCAATTTCGTGTTGACCGCGCGCCGGGCCGCGAGCACGAGCCGTTCACCGCGCCCGAGCAGCACACCGGGCAGCGCCAACTCACCGGTGAACGGTTCGTGTTCGCGCGCGGCGACACCGACCGTCACACCGGGGTCGTCGGGCCAGAAGCGCAGTGTCACCACGTCGACCGAAACCACCGATTGCTCCACGGCGCACTATCCTGCCGCATCCGCGCATCGTGCGACGCCGGCTCCCCCGGCCGGACGCGGTCGGGTCAGGTCTTCTTGTCCTCGGGATGCGGAAGTCCGCGATCGTCCAACAGGATTCGCATCGCCTCTTTCATCCACGCGAGATCGTTTCGCATCCGGAGTTCGGATTCGGCCGGGCTCCGCAGCCGGGTCGCGAGGTCGTTCTTGTGAACATGTCTCGATATCACCGCGCACATTCTTTCTTCGGGCTGATTGATTGTCGCGGCTGCGCGCAGGGTGTCGAACACGTGCCCGACAGCGGGAGTGCAGCCGAGCCGCCAACTCGTGGAAATCGCCGTGTCGATTTTACCTCCGTCGCCACGCGAAAGTTCCGTGAACAGCGAATACGCGAAACCATTCACTATCTGTCCACCGCAATCACCGCCGGGAAATTCCGGCCCGAATTCAGCGGACGGAAACAGCAGATGTCGCGATACGGGCGGCGCGGTCCGCCCCGTCGGATGTCAGCACGACGGGCACCCCCGTCTGTTCGTGGAACCAGCCGACCCGGTCGGCGGGTAATTCGGTGAGCACCGGTTCCGCCGCGTAGAGCAGCTCGGTCAGTCGCCGCTGCCGGTCCAGGTCGCGGCCCGCGCTCGGCGGAAGGTCGGTGAGTACGCCGTCGACGGTGCGGTATGCCGTCGCTGCGCGCACCGTCGCCGGGGCGTCGAGATGGGTGACGGCCAATCCGTCGACAGCACCGCAGGCGGCCACGGCGTAGCGCAACAGCAGCGCGTCGGCGTGGCCGCGCCGGAACGATCCCTGATACGGGCCGTGGGTGTTGTGCGGTTCGGGAACGCGCAACTCGGGATCTTCGGTCGGGAACGGACCTGCGCCGTGCCTGGTGACGTAGGTCCTGGTGACACCGAGGGTGAACGCCGTGGCGTCGATCTCGGCCAGGAGTGTGCGCGCGTTGGCGGGTTCCACCGTCGACCAGGTCGTGTGCGGATGGAAACCGCGCCATTCGTCGAGTAGTACGCCCTGGGCGCCCTCGAAGATCAGCCTGCCTCGGGACGCGAGGACGGCGAGCTCGCCGGGGCCGACGATGCGCACGGCCGCGGCGAATTCCCGGTACATGTCGACCAGATCCGCGATCGGCTCGTACCGGTGCGCGCCGGGCGCGATGAGCGGGCCGTAGTGCGCGGCCAGCAGCCGCAATTTCTCGGCCAGCACCGAGGGGCGGAGGCAGTCCTCGACCCTGGGTGCGTCGAATTCCATGGCATAACGGGCAGTTTCGCCGATTCCGCGTCCGCAGGAACCGTGGCGCGAAGAACCCCTCGCGTCCTCGCGCGCACGGTTCGCCGCGATATGAATGGGCGTGGTGAGCAGGGCGCGACCGTCGATCCGCATCAGTCGCAACGGATCGACCACACCGAGCGCCGCCAGCTGCCGCGCCTCGCCCGCCAACGCGATGGGCTCGACCAGCATGTGCCGCGACAGCAGGGTCGGCACGTCGGAGAAGGTGCCGGATCCGAACTGCGCGAAGGTGTGGTGCCTGCCCTCGGCGATCACATTGTGCGCCGCCTGCGCGCCGCCGTTGAATCGCACGACCGCCGACACCGGTGCGCCGCCCTCGCGCGAACACAGCCAGTCGACGGTCGCACCCTTACCCGCGTCGCCGAATCCGAGATCGACGACGATGACGTGCCCGTCGCGCACCCCGCTCAACTCGACCCACCGGGCAGTGCCTTCATCCCCGCCCCGTCCCCACCCTGCGCCTTTGTCCCCACTCTTTCCCCACCCTGTGCCCTTGTCCCCACTCTTTCCCCACCCTGTGCCCTTGTCCCCACCCTTTCCCCACCCAATGCCTTGCCGACAGCACTCGCTTCGCGCACCGACCCGATATCGCGCAGATCGGTCAGCCCGGTGTCCAGGTCGACCCGGTTCTCCTCCAATCCGATGGTGAGCGCGATGAGTTCGCAGACCGCCGCCGGATCGTCCAATTTCACGAAATTCTGGCCGAGCAGCGTCCGCCAGTGCGCGGCGATCTCCGGGTCGTCGTAGTAGTTCGACTGTTTCGGCAGGATGTAATAGACATGCCAGCGTTCGGCGAGTTCCCGGTAGACCGATTCCACCGAGACATCGGTACGCACATGGTCACCGATCACCGCACGAATATGCCGGGACGCCAGCTTGGATTTGTTCAGCTCGTCACCGATGAGGAAAAGGTAGCCCCGTTTGCGGCGCTTCTCCCACGCGTCGGTGACGATATGAGTGGCCATGAAATAGGCCGCCAATTCGTAGCTCTCGGATTTCTGCCCGCCCCCGCCGCCTTCCAACAGGATATCGCGCAGTTGTTCGTCCATCCGATTGTCGGATTCGAACTGCCCTATCTGCAACGGCACCCGGTCGGTATCGGCGTCACCGATCGCGCCGAAAAGCAGTTGCGGGTCCTCGGCGTATCCCTTGGACCGCAGCAGGCCGTGCAGTTTGCCGAGTTTGTCCTGCATGATGATCGGCACCTGCCCCATCGATCCGGTGACGTCGAACAGCACCGCGATGGGAAGCGAATTGCCGTGGTCGGCCGAATCCCGACACTCGCGGGTTCCCGCGCCGAACGGATCGAGGTCCGGATGCGCCTTCCAGCTCGAGTAGGGCTGGTCCCGCATCTGCGCGGTGTAGCCGAAGTCGTCGATCCCCCGTCCGGCGCGGTAGGTCTTGGCCGCCCGGTAGGCGGTGTCGTCCCAATGTCCGTATCCCATAGCGGGACTCCTCTCGTGAAGTAGTTTTAGTTTAATCGACTAAAACAGATCGGTCAACGACGCCCCTGCGCGCGGCACGCCGACGTGGCGGCGATATCGGCTCTAGACTGCCGACGTGGACCCGTTGACCCGCATCAGGGCGATCTGCCTCGAACTCCCGGAGAGCAGTGAGCGCGCCAGTCACGGCTCCCCCACGTTCTTCGTGCGCGGCAGAACGGCGTTCACCATGTACCTCGAGGACGCGCACCGCGAACCCGGCGCGACGATCTGGTGCCCCGCGCCGGAGGGCGTCCAAGGCGAATTGGTCGACGCCGAACCGCAGCGCTTCTTCGTCCCGCCCTACGTCGGGCACCGCGGCTGGATCGGTGTCCGGCTCGACGTCGACCCGGACTGGGACGAAGTCCGGGGCATCGTCCGCGACGGCTATCGCCGGGTTGCCCCGAAAAAGCTGTCGGCGCTGATGGACTGAGTCACCGGGTCGGACACCGCCGAACCCCGACACCATCGATACCCTCGAAAATCCCCTGTACCAGCGCTTTTCATATGTACTGGCGCCGGATTACCACATCACGGAAGCGGTAGTGAACAATTCAGCGGTGCGAGAACTGTGGGACCGGACCTACCTGGCGTTGCTGCCATGGACCGACATTCCCCGACGCGAACTCGATACCCAGTGCAGGCAGGCCGTGACCGCGGCGTTGGCCGCGCTCTGGGGTGAGTGCGACGCGGAGCTGCTCGACGGCGCCGCGACCGATGAGCAGGTCCACGCGATCGTCGCGGCGCAGACCGTCTACGGACTCGGCTGGCGCGACGCGGTACTCGGCGATATCGCCACGCGGGCCCGCGCGGCGGGTCTCGGCGATGGTCCCGGACGCCTCTGGGCCCCGCCCGAACGCTGGAACCTGGGGCGCGGCCGCGCCTTTCGCGCGACCCTGCGCGACAACCTGACCTTCTTCGCCAGGCACCCCCGGTCCCAGGAACTGCGCCTGGTGCGTACCGTCCGCGCGGCCGTCACCGCCGCCGACGCCGATCCGCGTACCGCGCTCACCCTGCTGTACCGGGCGGCCTGGACCGAACACGCCACCGAACGGCTCGGCTGGAGCGACGCCGAATGGTGGCAGTACCTCGGCATCGATGAGCTGACCACCTGGGCGGTGATCGCCCTGCGCATCCCGATGGACGAACCCGACCGCGCGGGCTGGGCGGTCGAGGAGGTCGCCGAGGCCGTCAGCCCGGCGGACTGGACGTGGACCGGCAGCGGTCTGCCCGACGATTTCCTCGAAGCCGCGTTCGACACCCTCGCCCTGCCGGTCCGCGAATTCTGAGCGCCGCGCCTACTCGACCAGACCGTCGGGGGTCAGTTCGAGATGCCGGGTCACCTCGATCGCCTCGAGGAAGCGCTCGTCGTGGCTGACCACGATGAGCGCGCCTTCGAACCCCGCCAGCGCCTGGGTCAGGTGATCCAGGCTCGGCAGATCGAGATTGTTGGTCGGCTCGTCCAGTAACAGCAGCCTCGGCGCGGGATCGGCCAGTAGCATCATCGCCAAGGCCGCCCGTAGACGCTCGCCGCCCGACAACGCGGACGCCGCGACATCGGCGGCCGTGCCGCGGAACAGGAAGCGGGCCAGCTGGGCGCGAATCCGCTCGGCGGATGCGTGCGGCGACATCGCCGCCACATTCTCGAAAACCGACAGTCGCTCGTCGAAGATATCGAGGCGCTGGGCGAGTATCCGCCACGGAACCTTGGGCGGTTCCTCGGCGATGCGGCGCAGCAATGTGGTCTTGCCGACGCCGTTGCGCCCGGTCAGCGCGATCCGTTCCGGCCCGCTGACCCGCAACGACACCACCGGCCCGTTACTCAGGCGAACCCCGTCGAGTTCGATGACGTCCTGCCCCGGATACAGCCGGGTTCCCGGGAGTTCGACCCGGATCTCCCTGTCCTCGCGCAGCAGTTCTTCGGCCTGCTGGAGTTGGTCCTTGGCGGTATCCAGTTTCTCGATGTGGTTGTTACGCAATTTGCCCGCTGACACCTCGGCGGACCGCTTCCGCGCACCCGCCAGGATCTTGGGCATATTGTCGGCCATTTTCTTGCCGTAGCGCTGCCTGCGATCCAGTTTGACGCGGGTATCGACGAGTTCTCTCGCCTGTTTGCGTACATCGCTCCTGGCGTCACGGACGGCGGCGCGCGCGGCCACCTGTTCGGCCTCGACGATCTGTTCGTAGACAGTGAAGTTGCCGCCGAATGTGCGCAGTTCCCCCTGCCGCAGCTCCGCGATCGTATCCATCCGATCCAGGAGTGCGCGATCGTGGCTGACCGTCAGCACGGTGCCGGAGAATTGCGTGACCACCTCGTAGAGCCGCAGTCTGGCGAACCGATCCAGATTGTTGGTCGGCTCGTCGAGCAGCAACACGTCGGGTTCGGCCAGTAGTTCGGCGACCAGGCCCAGCAAAACGGTCTCCCCGCCGGACAATGTCTCGAGGGTGCGATCCAGCTGTTCGGCGGAATCGGCGAGATAGTGCAATCCGAGACGGCCGAGCAGCGCGACAGCACGCTCCTCCACATCCCACGCGCTGCCGACGATCTCGAAATCCCCTTCGTCGCCCGATCCGGCTTCGATTCGATGTAATGACCTGCGGATATCGGCGATCCCGAGCACATCGTCGACCCGCAGACCGGAGGCGAGTCCGAGATCTTGGCGCAGGTAGCCGACCGCGCCGGGGGTGGTGATCGAGCCGCGCAGCGGGTGCAGTTCGCCCGCGATCAGACGCAACAGTGTCGATTTACCCGCGCCGTTGCCGCCGACCAGGCCGATATGTCCCGGGCCGAGCGCCGCGCCGATCCCCTCGAAGACAGGGGTGCCGTCGGGCCAGGAAAAGGTGAGATCGGAAAAAGACAGAGTGCTCATGCATACCCCAGAGGTTGCGACGGTATCGCGGCGCGCGGTGTGCGGGCCGCCCGAAGGCGCTACCTCATGAGAGCAACGGCGGACTCCGATCGGCGGGGGCAGGACTCGTCCAGGGTAAACACAAACCCGGGGCGCGCGCCAGTGATATTCCGATCACACGGGATGACCGGCCCGGACACGGGACGTCCCCGGCGAACCGTGTTCACCGGGGACGGAATATCGGTCGTTGCGACCTAGACCCGGACGATCGACGTCAGCGGATAGACGCCTTGGCGATCCCGGCCGCCGAGCGCGCTGAGTTCGAGAACCACGGCCGCGGAGGCGATTTCGGCTCCCGCCTGTTCGAAGAGCGAGGCCGCCGCAGCGAGGGTGCCGCCGGTGGCGAGAACATCATCGAGCAGCAGGACGCGTCGTCCGGCCAACTCGACCCCGTCGCCGGGAATCTCCAGGCTCGCGGTGCCGTATTCGAGGGTGTATTCCCGCGACAGGACCGGGGGCGGGAGTTTGCCCGCCTTGCGCACCGCGAGGACGCCGGTGCCGAGGACGGCCGCGACGCCCGCGCCGAGCAGGAAGCCGCGCGCGTCCACGCCCGCGACCAGATCGGCGTCGGGAGCGCACGCCGCGAGGCAATCGATGACGGCCCGGAAACCCTGCGGATCGGCGAAGACCGGGGTGAGATCCGCGAAACGAATGCCGGGAGTGGGGAAATCGTCACGCCACCTGGTGAGGCGTTCGACTTGCGCAGCCGCCTGAACGGTTCGCTCTTCGACCGAGTAGTCGGATTCGATCGCAGCGTGCTTGCTCATCGGCACCTCTCCATGATCACTCACCCATTCGCACCTGTCACCGCTTCAACACCCAGCGGTCCATGTTCCAGCCGGAACCCCCCTGGGAGGGTCCGGCCACACCGTTCTGCAGACCGTCCGCGAAGCCGATGGTGCGCGGAGTGGCGAACAGGGGGATGCTCGGCATCTCCGACCACAGCAGATTCTCGCTCTCGGTCAGCAGATTCAACTGGACGGTCGAGTTGTCATCGGCCGCAAGCTGATCGGTGATCGCATCGTAGCGGCCGTTCCCGAATCGCCCGAAATTGAGTCCGCTATCGGTGCGCAACGCGCTGGTCGCCGTCATTCCCGACAGGGAACCGGCCGGACCCGGCATCACCGCGGTACTTCCGAGGACGGCGTCGACCGATCCCTCGGTGAGGCGCGAGGGCGTGAAATCGGCGGAACCGGCGTCGGTCACCGTGACACCGGCCGGTTTACACGCCTCGGCGATCATCGCCACGGTGCGCGCCCGTCGATCGTCCGGTCCGAGATAGCCGATGCGGACGGTCGGCGCGGGCACACGAGCGGAAGCGAAACCGCTGGTCGCACCCGGGATATCGGTGGTCTTGTACCGGTCGGCCGCGCCGGTGGCCGGTCCGTAGAACAGCGAATCCTGCTGCACCGTGCGTGAATTGAGCGGTCCGGAACCGAGTCCCGACGTGGGCGCCTGGTCCACCTTGCCGAGTTCGTCGAACAACGCCTGACGCGGTACGCACAGCGCGAAGGCCCGCCGTGCCGCCACCGAGCCGAAGACGCCCGAATTGGACAGCAGCAACTGTTCGGCGCCGCGGCCGGGGACCGTCTTCGCCGAGAATCCGCCCGTGCCCAGATCCCGCACCGAATCCGCGCCGATATCGAGTACGCCGACCGATTTGCCATCGACCTTGGACTTCAGATCGGCGCCTTTACCGAACACCACGATCCGGCCGGTCTCGGCCTTGTTGCCCCACCAGCGCTCGTTGGCGACCAACACCACACCGTCTTCGGCACTGAAGGATTCGATTCGGTAGGGCCCCGACGAGGGGAACTTCGACAGATCCGCGTCGGCGCCGAGGGTCCAGCCGGTGTTCCAGAATTCGGCCAGCCGCGTGACGGCGCCGGAATCACCGGTCTGCAACGCGGAAACCACATTCGCCACATTCGCCGCCCGCGCCGCGACGTGCGCGGGCACCAGCTCGCCCGCGGCGAACAGGGTGCGCCACGGTACGAAGTACTGATTCGGACGGAAGACCACGGTGGCGTCCTTCGATCCGGGCTGGCATTCCACCCGCTCGATCTCGGAGTACCCCGCCGTGTTCGCCGCGTCGAACATCGGAGCGCCCGCCTGCGCGAAGCGGCCGCTGCGAGCCGCCCAGGCCAGGACGAGATCGTCACACGAGGTCGGCACGCCGTCGGAGTACACGCCGTCCGGGTTGAGCCGGTACTGGATGGTCTGCGACTCCCCCGGCACCTCCTTCGCGGTCCCCGCGTCGGTGTCGGCCACCTGCTGACCGTCCGGGCCCGTATAGAAGAACCCGGTCAGCACCCGCCCGAACACGGCGGACGCGCCGCCGATCACCCCGGCGGTACTGCCGCCGTTGTAGCTGGTGATCGGCACATCGATGGCATAGCCGATGGAGGACACCTGGTTCTCACCGGAGCAGCCGACCACCGAACCGACGGCCAAGACTCCCGCGCCAACCACTCCGAGCAGACGCAACACTGCGCCGGGACGAGGTCGCATAGAAACGAAACTCCCTACCGTGTGGTTGTCAGTGCCTTCGTTTGTTCCGTTTTCCGCTGGGACGCGCACCGGGGCGCGGCGAGTAATCGTCGGACTGCCGACGGATCTCCTCCGGAGTCTTCCTGCCGCCGGTCGCGGCGACCGCGCGACGCTCCGCTTCCAGGCGCGCGCGCTCGGAGGCCGCGCCCGAACGCCGGGCGAGCACCTTCCTGGTGTGCGCCGCCACCGGACCGAACCGTTCCTTGATCGAGACGAGCACCGGCACGGCGAAGAAGATCGACGAGTAGGCGCCGACGATCATGCCGACCAGCTGGACGAGCGCCAGATCCTTCAGGGTGCCGACGCCGAGCAGCCACACCGCGATGACCAGCATGCCGATGATCGGCAGAATACCGATGATCGTGGTGTTGATCGAGCGCATCAGCGTCTGATTCGCGGCCAGGTTCGCCTGTTCGCCGTAGGTGCGTTTGGTCAGGTGCAGGACGCCCCTGGTGTTCTCCTCGACCTTGTCGAACACCACGACGTTGTCGTAGAGCACGTAGCCCAGAATCGTCAGCAGGCCGATCACCGCCGCCGGGGTCACCTCGAATCCGACGAGCGAGTAGACGCCGGCGGTGACTATCAGGTTGAAGAACAGCGAGGTGATCGCCGCGATCGACATATCGCGTTCGAATCGGATCGCGATGTAGATCATCGTCAGCGCGACGAACACCAGCAGCGCGATCAGCGCCTGACGGGTGATCTGACTGCCCCAGGTCTCGCTGATCTCCGCGATGCTGATCGCGTTGCGGCTCACCGTCCCGGAGGAATCCTTGGGCTGGAACGTCTTGAACAGCGCGTTCTGCAACTGTTCGGACTCCGCGAGATCCAGCGTGTCCGAACGGATCTGGATCGTCGCGGCGGCACCTGAACCGACCTTCTGCACGGAGACCGGGTCGTGGCCGAAGGTCGCGGAATAGACGTCCTCGGCCTTCTGCGTGGTGACGTTCTCGGCGGCGGGCAACTGAATCCGCGAGCCGCCCTCGAAATCGATGCCGAGGGTGAACCCGCGAACCGCGATGCTCAGCAACGAGATCACGACGAACGCCGCGCTCAGCGCGTAGTAGAAACGCCGTCTTCCGACGATCTCGAAACCGCCGGTGCCGGTGTAGAGGCGCTCGAAGATGCTGTGCTCGGGCGCGCGATCGCGCTGCGGCTCGTCGTCGAACCGGTCCAGGGTGGGGGTGCTCATCGGGAAGTCTCCTTCACCGGAACGCCGCCCGCGCCGCGTTCCCTGGCTATCTGTTGCATCGCGCCGAGTCCGTTCACCGAGGGCTTGGACCACCACGGCGAACGCGAGGCAAGCATCATCAGCGGTGCGGTGACCAGGTAGAGCACGATCACGTCGAGCACGGTGGTGATACCGAGGGTGAACGCGAAACCCTTCACCTGACCCGCGGCGAGAATGTATAGCACCACCGAGGCGATGAGGCTCACGGTCTTACCGGACAGGTTGGTGCGCTGGGCCCGCGCCCAGCCGCGCGGCACCGCCGAACGGAAGCTGCGGCCTTCGCGCATCTCGTCCTTGATGCGTTCGAAGAACACGACGAAGGAGTCGGCGGTCAGACCGATACCGATGATCAGACCCGCGATACCGGCGAGGTCCAGGGTGAATCCGATCCATCGCCCGAGTAGCACGATGATGCCGTACACCGCGAAACCCGCCGCGATCAGCGAGAACCCGGCGAGGAAGCCGAGCATGCGGTAGTAGGCCAGGCAGTACAGCAGCACCACCGCCAGGCCGATCGCGCCCGCGAGCAGACCCGCGCGCAGCGAGGACAGACCCAGTGTCGCCGAGACCGTCTCCGCTTCCGAGGTCTGGAACGACAGGGGCAGCGAGCCGTACTTCAGCGTGTTGGCGAGTTCCTTGGAACTGGCCGCGGTGAAACTGCCGGAGATGGTGGTGCGACCACCCTGCTGCGGGCCCTGCTGCACGACGGGGGCCGAGACGACCCGCGAGTCCAGGACGAAGGCGACCCGCTTGTTGACCATCTCGCCGGTCAGCGCCGCCCAGGCATCGCTGCCGCCGGATTTGAATTCCAGGTTGACCTCGTGCCGGGCCTGCTGGGAGTTCAGGCCCGCACTCGCGTCCTTGATCTCCTGGCCGTCGATGCGGCTGGGACCGAGCAGGTAGACCTCGGGATTCTCCACACCCGGGATCGAGCAGGTGACCAGCGGCAACGTCGGGTCGTCGTTACCCGCCAGCGGATCGGGCTTGGCGCAGTCGATCGCGAGCATGGCGGCCTGCTGCACGGTGGGATCGGTGCTCTGCCTGGTCGCCTTGGCGTCGGCGATCTCCTTCTGCGCCTGTTCCTGGGTGGTCAGGTTGCCGTTGCCGGGAGGCGCGGGCGGCGAGGTGGGCGCCTGCGCGGGGAACACACGCGGCTGCGGGGCCGGGACGTCGGCGCCGGGAACCTCGGCGGCCGGGGGCTCGGCGGCGGGCGGCGCGGGCACATCACCCGCCGGGGGCGCGGGCACATCGCCCGCGGGCGGCGCGGGCGCCTCGGTCGCCGGGGGCGCGGCGGGATCGGTGGGCAGCGTGGCCGGAAGCTGCGGCGTGCCGGTACCCGCCGTTCCGGTCGCGATCTTCCCGTTCACCGTCTGCTTGGCGTCGAGGACGGGGCGGATGTACAGCTTGGCGGTGGTCGCGAGCGACCTGGCCTGCTGACTGTCGTCGCCCGGCACCGTGATCACCAGGTTGTCGCCGTCGATCAGGACTTCCGAACCGGACACGCCGAGGCCGTTGACGCGGCTCTCGATGATGTCCTGGGCCTTGCGCAGGCTGTCCTGGCTCGGCTTGCTGCCGTCGGGCGTGCGGGCCGTCAACGTCACCCGGGTTCCACCCTGCAGGTCGATACCGAGTTTGGGTGTCGGGGAGTTGTCACCGGTGAAGAACACCAGCGCATAGATCACGGCCAGCAACGCGGCGTAGACGCCGAGCAACCGGAGCGGATGCGCCGATCCCTGAGAAGGTGGCACAGTACGTATCTCCTAGGCGGGAAGTCGAGGGTGGAACAAGCGGGCGCGCGTCGAACTCGCGATCGGACACACGCCGGAACATCGAGCGACGGCGGCGGACGCGCCCCGCGCGGCCTGCGGGCACGGCACCCGCACGGCGACGTACCGGCGCGAACGCACCGGGACGGGCGATCTAGTCCTTGGTCAGCCGGGTCTCGGTCTGCGTGGTGGACTCCTCGACGGCCGAGGTCTCGTCGCCGTCGTCGGTAGCGGACTCGTCTGTACCGGACTTCTCGGCGTCCGCCGCGTCGCCGGTCTCGTCGGTCGTCTCCGCGGTGCGCACATCGCGGACGGCCGCGCGCAGCCAGGTGGTGACGACGTCTTCGGCGATCTCCAGATCGATGGTCTCGTCATCCAGGTCGACGACGGTTCCGTACAGACCCGACGTCGTGGTGACCGAATCGCCGATCTTGAGGCTTTCCTGCATCGATGAGACCTTCTCGGCCTCCCGCTTCTGACGGCGGACGCCGAGGAACATCGGCACGAGCAGGGCTACCAGCAGCAGCGGAAACAGGAGTTCCATCGTCGAAGTCAGTCCCTAGTGATCGGTGGGGATGGTCAGGTACCCACACAGTCTGCCAGTTCGTGTCACCGACGCCACACCCGCACACCCTCGACATCCCGCTGGTCGAGTGCACGCGGCTCGGCGGGCGCCCCGGCGCGCCGATTCCGCCGGGGCGTCGGACGATCTCAGGCGGAGCGCGCGGGCGTCTCGGCGCCTGATCCGAAGGTGTAATCCGCGATCGGGAACCCGACCGCGCGACGATGGGTGCTGACGGTGCTGTTGGGGCGCAGCAGCGCCGCCTCGCCGTGCGGGTTGAAGTAGTAACTGCGGGCGGTGGAGCAATCGCCCGCGTAGAAGACCGAGGATCCGAGGCGTTCGGTGACCTCGGCGAGGAATCTGGCGTTGGCCGCCTCGGAGACCTCGAAGGTCTTCGCGCCGCGACGGCGCATCTCGCCGAACAACCGGCCCATATGCTTCATCTGGGCCTCGATGGTGGTGAAGTAGGACAGGCCGCTGTAGGAATACGGACTGTTCAGGCTGAGGAAGTTCGGGAACTCGGGCACGGTGATGCCCTCGTAGGCCTGGAAGCGGTTGTCGCGCCACCACTTTCCCAGGTCGCGTCCGTCACGGCCGATGATCTCGATGGCGGGGAAGTTCACGTCCCACAGGTCGAAGCCGGTGGCAAGGATCAGGGTGTCGATCTCGGTCTTGCGCCCGTCGGCGGTGACGATCCCGTCCGCCTCGATGTGGTCGATGGACTCGGTCTCGAGCCGCACATCCCGCCGGTTGAACACGGCGAAGTAGGAATTCGAGAACGTCGGCCGCTTGCAGCCGAAGTCGTAGTGCGGCGTGAGTTTCCTGCGAATCTCCTTGTCGCGCACCTGCACCCGCAGATGCGCCTTCGCCAGCAGGCCCGCAGCCCGGTTCAGCGGTCTGGCCCGGTCGAAATGCAGCACCCCCAGCACCATCACCGCCTCGAGCAGGGAGGTGTTCACCATCCGCGCCGCCTTCTGCGCGGCGGGCACCCTGGCGAACAACTTCTGCACCGCGGCCGGGATGGGCACATCGACCTTGGGGACCACCCAGATCGGCGTGCGCTGGAAGACCGTCAGCTCGGCGACCTTCGCCGCGGCCTCGGGAACCAACTGGACCGCCGTCGCACCGGTGCCGATGACGGCCGCCTTGCGCCCGGTGAGATCGAAATCGTCCTCCCACGCCGTGGTGTGGATGATCTTGCCCGCGAACGACTCGATACCGGGGAACGGCGGGGTGTAGGGCTGGGACAGGAACCCGGTAGCGGTGAGCAGATACCGGCCCGTGACGGTCTCCCCGCCTGCCAGCGTGACCACCCAGTGCTCCTGATCGACGTCCCAGCGGGCGCCGTCGACGACGACGCCGAAGCGCATCCGCCTGCGCAGGCCGTATTTGTCCGCGACGTGCGCGGCGTATTTCTTGAGTTCCGCGCCCGGCGCGAACAGGCGCGACCAGTACGGGTTGGGCTCGAAGGAATACGAATAGGTGACCGAGGCGATGTCGACGGCCAGACCCGGGTAGTGATTGACGTGCCAGGTACCGCCGAGATCGTTCTCGCGTTCCAGGATCACGTAATCGCTCAGGCCGAGCCGGTCGAGCTGGATGCCCGCGCCCATGCCGCCGAACCCCGCACCGACCACGACCGCGTCGTACCGAGGTGCCACGTCGAACCTCCAAGGTGAATCAACTGTCAGGGGATCCAGCCTCGGCTGAATCATTCATCACAGAATGACACATCATTCCGTTTGTGACGACTGTATCATCGGCCTGGTGACGAAGCCACCGACGCGGGCCGAACGACGCAAAGCCGAATTGCGCCAGGACATCATCGACACCGCCTTCGTCCAGTTCGCCGAACGCGGCTATCACGCCACCGGAATCGCCGATATCGCCACCGAACTCGGCATCGGACACGGCACGTTCTACCGCTACTTCAGCAACAAGCGCGACATCATCGACCACGTCATCGACGATCTGGCCGCGCGGATCGTCGGCGCGCTCGGCACCGAGAACGCCCCGGACGCCGCGACCACCCTCGACGAATACCGCGCGCAGATCGACCGGATCGGCGTCGCGCTGACGCACATACTCGTCGAGGACCGTCGGGTCGCCCAGTTGTTGCTCTTCCACGCGACGGGAATCGACGACGAACTCACCGCGCGGCTGTATGGGCTACTGGACACCGCCGACACCCTCACCGCGGGCTATCTGGAGCACGGAGTCGAACTCGGTTATCTCCGAGAGGATCTCGACACGCTGAATACCGCACGGGCTGTCACCGGCATGTTGCTCGCGGGCATCGTGCACGGACTGCGCGATCCGGACGAATCGGCGATAGCCGCGCTGAACGTGGCCATCCGCAGATTGCTCGTCGACGGTGTTCGCAAGGACTGAGAAGCCGGGGCGGTGGAAGCTACAGTGTGGACACAGGCAGGACCGGTTCGCATGGGGGCGAAGTGTTCACAAGAGACCGTGCAGTACGAAATAGGGCCAACCGATCGGCCTCGGATGACGAGCCTGACACAATTACGCGAGTGATGACTCCCGAGGATGTGAGCCGGATCCACTTCGCCATGCCATCGGTGGGCCATCGCGGTTACGACGCGGACGAGGTGGACACCTTTCTGGAGTTGGTCGCGGCGACACTGGACGGGCGAGGCTCGATGACCGCCGACACCGTGCGCAATGTCGTCTTCGACGTACCCCGCTTCGGCGGACGCGGTTATCAGGCCGATCAGGTCGACGAATTCCTCGACCGGGTGCGCGTCGAACTCGAATATCGCCAGCGCGGTCTACGACCGGTGCCCGCGGGCGGAAGCGGATCGGATCGCCCTGCCCCGCTGCTCACCTACGACGATGTGCACCGCATGCGATTCAGCCAGGCTCCGGTCGGGCACCGGGGTTACAACGAGGAAGAGGTGGACGCGTTCCTCGATCTCGTCGCGGCCACCCTGGTACACGGCGGACCGGGCAGCCTGACGGTGGGCGATGTGCAATCCGTGCAGTTCACCGACGCGCGACTGGGGACGCGGGGATATCAGCGCGACGAGGTCGACGCCTTCCTCGACCTGGTCGTGATCGCGCTGGAGCATATGGGGCCGCGCCGCTGACCATCGCTCGCGCGGGCAGGCGAACGGCCCCCGATTCAGCCCTGGATGCTGTGCAGTTCGGCTTCGCGCAGATCGTCGGGGAAGACGTAGCGCTTGAAGGCCCAGAAACGGAACACCATCGCCAGCAGTACGCCGAGGATCTGGCCGGTGATGAAATTCGCGACCGCCTGGGTGACCGGACCGACGTGCGGCACGCGGATATTGAAGATATAGAGCGAAATCGCTTGTGGGAGCAGTGTCACACCGATGCCGAGCGCGCTGACGGCGAAGAACAGCGCGGCCTCGTGATGACGTTGCCTGCCGCCGCGGGTCCGGAACGACCACTCGCGATTGAGCACGTAGGACGCGATCGTGGCGATCAGCACCCCGAGAAGTCGTGCTGTCAGCGGCTTCTCGCCCAGGACGGTCAACTTCGTCGCGTACACCACACCGGTATCGATGAACCAGGTCAGTGCGCCGACCATAGCGAACTTGAGCTTCTCCCGATGCAGGATCAGCTGGGAACGAACCGGCTCGGGCACTCGCTCGAGGACTGTCTGGACCACCGCCACCCGATCGACTCTAGCCCGCCGGACCCGACTCGGCCGCCCGGCCTGCGAGGTCCGCCGTCGAAACGGACAGGCGGTGACATCGACGCGGGCGGGAGGGAACCCGAGATTCAGTCGAAGAGATCGAGAGTCGGGTGGGATTCGCGGCCACGAACCTCGATCGCGCCGAAGACGAGATCCGGGGGCGGAACCAGTCCGAGATGCTCCCAGGCCGCGGCGGTCGCGACCCGCCCCCTGGGGGTACGGGCGATCATCCCCGCGCGAACCAGGAAGGGTTCGCACACTTCCTCGACCGTCGCCGACTCCTCGCCGACGGCGACCGCGAGGGTGGAGACACCGACCGGTCCGCCACCGAAACTGCGGACCAGCGCGCCGAGCACGGCGCGGTCGAGACGGTCCAGACCGAGGGTGTCCACGTCGTACACCTCGAGCGCGGCCCGGGCGATCGCCCTGTTCACCCGCCCGTCGGCGCGGACCTCGGCGTAGTCGCGAACCCGGCGCAGCAGACGGTTCGCGATACGGGGCGTACCACGGGAACGGCCCGCGATCTCGGCGGCGGCCTCGACGTCGATCTCGACGCCGAGGATATGGGCCGAGCGTTGCAGGATCAGCAGCAGTTCGGGCGGCTCGTAGAAATCCATGTGGCCGGTGAAACCGAAGCGGTCGCGCAGCGGACCGGTCAGCGCGCCCGACCTGGTCGTCGCGCCCACCAGGGTGAACGGGGCGATATCGAGTGGGATCGAGGTGGCGCCTGGCCCTTTGCCGACGACGACGTCGACGCGGAAATCCTCCATCGCCAGGTACAGCATCTCCTCGGCGGGCCGGGCGATGCGGTGGATCTCGTCGATGAACAGGACATCGCCTTCGACCAGATTGCTCAGCATCGCCGCGAGATCGCCCGCACGTTCCAGCGCCGGACCGGAGGTCAGGCGCAGCGCCGTGCCCAACTCGCCCGCGATGATCATCGCCATACTCGTCTTGCCGAGTCCCGGCGGTCCGGAGAGCAGCACGTGATCGGGGGTGCTGCCGCGCTGCTTCGCACCGCGCAGCACCAGCGCGAGTTGTTCGCGGACACGCGGCTGGCCGATGAAGTCGTCGAGCGATTTCGGGCGAAGGCTCGCCTCGATCTCCCCGTCCGACCGCAGGTAACTCGCGGTGACCTGGGATTCGGGCGATTCGTCTTCGTATTCCATATCCGTCGCCGCCTAGCGGTTCTTACCGAGCAGATTCAGCGCCGCGCGCAACGCGACGGAGGTCCCCGCGGCCGGCTGTTCGGCCAGCACGGTGTCGACGGCCTGCTCGGCCTGTTTGAGCGGGAAGCTGAGCCCGGTCAACGCCTCGATCACCTGATCGCGCACCGGGGCGGTGGCCGGTGGCACCGATCCGGGCGGGCCCGCCTGCACCGGAACGAGATTCACCTTGTCGCGCAATTCGACGACCATGCGCTCGGCACCGCGTTTGCCGATGCCGGGCACCCTGGTCAGCGCCCCCACATTGCTCTCCGCCAGCGCCTTGCGCAGCGCCTCCGGTTCGAGCACGGCCAGTACCGCCATGGCCAGCCGGGGTCCGACGCCGGACACCGTCTGCAACAGCCCGAACAGGTCGCGCGCTTCGGTGTCGGCGAAGCCGAACAGGGTCATCGAATCCTCGCGGACGATCATCGAGGTGTAGAGCCGGGTGTCCTCGCCACGGGTCAGCGTAGCCAGGGTGGCGGGCGTGGCGTTGAGCCGATAGCCCACCCCGGCCGCCTCGATCACCACGTGGTCGAGCGCGACCTCGAGCACCTCACCGCGTACCGACGCGATCACCCGCCCACCGCCTTCCGTTGTTCGGCGAGCCGCTGTGCCTGCTGGGCGGCGAGCCGTTCGGTGTACCGCCGCTGTGCCGCGGCGGCCTGCGCCTCGGCCGCGGCCATCCGGGCCAGCAGCGGCGCCCGCCAACAATGACAGATCGCCAGGGCGAGCGCATCGGCCGCATCGGCGGGTTTCGGCGCGACCGCGAGTCCGAGGATGCGGGTGACCATCGCCGTCACCTGGGCCTTGTCCGCGGTGCCGCTGCCGGTGACCGCCGCTTTCACCTCGCTCGGGGTATGGAAGGCCACCGGGATGCCCCGGCGCGCGGCCGCGAGCGCGATCACCCCGCCCGCCTGCGCGGTACCCATCGCTGTCCGCACATTGTGCTGGGCGAAGACGCGCTCGATGGCGACCGCCTCGGGCCGGTGGGTGTCCATCCAGGACTCGGCGGCGTCGGCGACCTGGAGCAGGCGATGGGCCAGATCGAGTTCGGGCGGTGTCCGGACGACGTCGACGGCGATGGCGGTGACCTTACGTCCGATGCCGCCGTCCACCATGCTGAGCCCGCACCGGGTGAGCCCGGGATCGACGCCCATCACCCGCACGAAAACCCCTCTCGCAGACACGAACAACTGTTCGAGAGTCTAGTGGATGAGGTTCGGGCGGGTCACCAGCGACACGGACGACCGGCCGGGAGGGGCCGCGCCGCGGTCAGTCCGCGTAGGTGCAGGTCGCCGAGCCGATGGCCGTCTCCTCGTCGACAACCCTGCCGCCCAGCAGGATTCGGCACGTGATCTTGCCGGTATCGGTGCCGGATTTGACCCTGATGCCCGCCCAACCGGCCGAGTCGGTGATCGACTGCCGCCACGGTAGCGCGGCATCGGGGACCTCGGTGAGCTTGTCGGTGCCGACGTTGTAGCTGATATGGGCGGTTTCCGCCGTTCCGGAGACCTCGTAGACATAGGTGACCGTGTCTTCCTCGCCGCCTCCGACGGCGAAGATGATTCCGACCCCGGCGATCACGAGGACGACGGCGGCCGCGGCGATCACGATTACCCGCGTAAGCGGGTTGCGCGACGAATCCCGGGCTCGTTCGAGTTGACGTGGCGTATTGCGGTTCTCCATCGAGTTCCTCCCTGGGCTCCACTCGATCGAGGCGACTCTACCCCGGCGTCACGAGCCCGAGAGTTGATCTTCGAATATTCCAAAAGCGTTGTGGTCGAACACAACAAGGCGTACTTCGCGCACCTCCGTCGAGGTCGATCGAACGGTGTCGATCGCGATGCGCGCACCGTCATCGATGGGCCAGCCGTATATTCCGGTGGAGATGGCCGGGAACGCGACCGTCTCGGCACCCAATTCGTCTGCCACACGCAAGGATTCGCGATAGCAGGAGGCGAGCAGATCGGAGCGGTCCTCGGTGGCCGACCACACCGGACCGACGGTGTGGATCACCCAGCGGGCGGGCAACCGTCCCGCGGCGGTGGCGACGGCCTGGCCGGTCCGTAAACCCTTGCCGTAGTGAGAAGCTCTCAAAGCCCTGCACGCGGCGAGGATTTCCGGACCGCCTTTCCGATGGATCGCGCCGTCCACTCCCCCGCCGCCGAGCAGCGAGGAATTCGCGGCGTTGACCACGGCGTCGACGGATTGTTCGGTGATGTCACCGCGGACGAGCGTCACAGAGACCATGACCCCCTTCTGCCGATCGACATTCCGGCCGGACACACTCGACAAAGAGTAACCAAGTGGTTACGCTTCTGTCGTGGACGAGGTGGCTGGAGCGATCGCCGATCCGGTCCGGCGGCGGATCCTGGAACTGCTGCGCGCGAACCGGCTCACCGCGGGCGCCATCGCGGCGGAATTCCGGATCAGCAGGCCCGCGATCAGCAGGCACCTGCGGGTGCTGCGCGAAAGCGGTCTCGTGCGCGACGAACTGGAAGGCAGGCAGCGGTACTACACGCTCGATCGGGCAGCGCTGACCGAACTCGCGGACTGGATCTCCGCGATCACCCGCGCGGACACCTGGTCCGGGCATCTCGACGCATTGGAGACCGAGGTCTACCGGACCAGGCGCGAACACCGCGCCGCGGCGGCCGACCCGGATAGGACGAAGGAGAACACGGCATGACCACACCTTCCGGCCGACTGTTCGGCACCGAGGCGGGCGCCGACCTGGTTCTGCGACGCAGCTACCGGGCCCCGATCGAGGACGTCTGGGCGAGTATGACCGAATCCGAGCGCACCGCCCGCTGGTACGGACCATGGGAAGGGCAGGCGGGCCCCGGCCGGGTGATCAAGGTCCAGATGGCCTTCGAGGAGGGCGAACCGTGGACGGAGATGCGCATCGGCGCGTGCGAACCGCCGCGGCGACTGGAGATCTCGGCCGTCGACGAGGAGGGTTCGTGGTTGCTCGAATTCGCGCTCACCGAATCGGGCGGGGGCACCGAACTGCGGTTCACCCAGCACCTGAACAGCCCGAAAGAACTCGGGATGGTCTCCCACGTCGGTCCCGGCTGGGAGTACTACCTCGACCTGTTCGGCACCGCGCGCGACGGCGCGCCAGCACCCGACTTCGACGACTACTTCCCGTCGATGCGCGCCTACTACGAGGGCCTCATCCCGGAATAGACGCGAATCGGGGCGGTCCACACCATGCGGACCGCCCCGATTCGAGCGTGATCAGTCCTCGTCGAGTTGTGCGAGCACCTCGTCGGACAGGTCGACATTGGTGTAGACGTTCTGCACGTCGTCGCTGTCCTCCAGCGCGTCGACCAGTTTGAAGACCTTGCGGGCCCCGTCCGCGTCGACCGGCACGCTCACCGAGGGCTGGAAACCGGACTCGGCGGAGTCGTAGTCGATACCCGCGGCCTGCAACGCCTTGCGGACCGGAATCAGATCGGTCGGCTCGCTGACGACCTCGAAGCTGTCACCGAGGTCGTTGACCTCTTCCGCACCGGCGTCGAGTACCGCCAGCAGCACGTCGTCCTCGGAGAGACCGTTCTTCTCCAGCGTGACGATGCCCTTGCGGTGGAACAGGTAGGCGACCGAACCCGGATCGGCCATATTGCCGCCGTTGCGGGTCATCGCGACCCTGACCTCGCCCGCGGCGCGATTGCGGTTGTCGGTGAGGCATTCGATCAGGACCGCGACACCGTTGGGGCCGTAACCCTCGTACATGATCGTCTGCCAGTCGGCGCCGCCCGCCTCTTCACCACCGCCGCGCTTACGGGCGCGTTCGATGTTGTCGTTCGGGACCGACGACTTCTTCGCCTTCTGGATGGCGTCGTACAGCGTCGGGTTGCCATCCGGGTCACCGCCACCGGTTCGAGCCGCGACCTCGATGTTCTTGATCAGCTTCGCGAAGAGTTTTCCCCGCTTGGCGTCGATCGCGGCCTTCTTGTGCTTGGTGGTGGCCCATTTGGAGTGGCCGCTCATTCCCTACTTCCTTCAGGTCGGTAGCGCGTCTGGACGTCGGTGCGTTACCCGCGGCGCAGCGGCGAACCCGGAGGTTTCGGCCGTCGCGGCCGAACGGACAACTCCACCAGCCTAATGGACGCCGTCCGGCCCGATCCGTCCGCCGCCCACACCGGCGACTCAGCCGCCCGATCGCGCGGCGCGCACGATATCGACGAACATGCCGTGCACCCGCAGATCACCGGTCACCTCCGGGTGGAACGAGGTGGCGAGCACATTGCCCTCTCGCACGGCCACGATCCGGCCCGCGCACGGTCCGCTCGGCACGGTCGCGAGCACCTCGACCCCGGGTCCGGCCCGCTCGACCCAGGGCGCGCGGATGAACACCGCGCGCATCGGCCCGTCGTCCAGGCCCGCGAAGTCCAGATCGGTCTCGAACGAGTCGACCTGACGTCCGAATGCGTTGCGGCGCACCGTCATATCGACGCCGGATAGGTGTTCGGCATCGGGTCGGGTGTCGAGTACCTCCGAGGCCAGCAGGATCATGCCCGCGCAGGACCCGAAGGTGGGCATACCGTTTCGCAGCCGGGCGCGTAGCGGCTCGAGCAGGTCGAAAACGGTCAGCAGTTTGCTGATCGTGGTCGACTCACCACCGGGCAGCACCAGTCCGTCGACGGCGGCCAGCTCCGATTCCCTGCGCACCAGCACGGGGTCGGCGCCGCAATGGGTCAGCGCCGCCATGTGTTCGCGCACGTCACCCTGTAGGGCGAGCACGCCGACCGTGGGGCGCGAGGTCGGCGCGGCGGTGTCGACGGCGGGTTCGGTGACCGAGGAGGCGTTCACCTGGCAGAGCTTACGAGCAGCGTCGCTGTGTCCCCGCTCACGGTGACGCCGCCGATACTCAGTCCTCGCGCAGGTTGCGGATCAGGCCTTCCTGGACGACCGCGGCGACCAGTTCACCCCGGCGATTGAAGATCTTGCCTCCGGTGAGACCGCGGCCGAAACTGGCCGAGGGCGAGGACTGGTCGTAGAGCAGCCAGTCGTCGGCGCGGAACGGGCGCAGGAACCACATGGCGTGATCGAGCGAGGCGTTCTGGGTCGGCTCGTCCGGGTGGATCACCTTGGAGGAGCCGAGCAACGTCATATCGCTCATGTAGGCGAGGGTGCAGACGTGGAACAGCGGGTCGTCGGGCAGCGCGTGCCGGTAACGGAACCAGACCTGCTGCGGGGAGACGACGCCGTCACGGGCCGCCACCTCTTCCTGCGGCACCGGGCGGACATCCCAGTGCTCCCATTCGCGCATCGCCCACAGCCGCTCCGGGCTCAGACCGAACTGCACATCGGAGAGTTCGTCGGGCAATTTCACCACCGGCATCACGTCCTGGTGCGTCGGACCCGCGTCACCGACGTGGAACGAGGCCGACATCGTGAAGATCGCGTCGCCGTCCTGGACCCCGGTGACCCGGCGGGTACAGAAGGACCGGCCGTCACGGATCCGCTCGACCAGGTACACGGTGCGTTCCTGGGGGTTGCCCGGCCGCAGGAAGTAGCCGTGCAGGGAATGCACCTGGTAGCGCGGCTCGACGGTACGCACCGCCGCCACCAGCGCCTGACCCGCGACCTGTCCGCCGAACGTGCGCTCCAACTGGGTCTTCGTGGACGCACCACGAAAGATGTCCCGCTCCAGCCGTTCGATCTCGAGCGCCTCTTCGATTGTCGCCATGGGCTGAGATTAGCCCGCCGCGGCGCGTTCACCCCGGTCGGCCGCTGGGGCGGCGATCACACCGCAACCCTCGCACCGGCATCGGGAGTGCCGCCCGCGCCGTCGGGAAGTTCCTTTGTTCTGATGGTCGGGTGCCGAATTTCGTTGCGATCACCCAGGACCGACTGGCCGAATCGGTCACCGCCGCCGTCATCGATCGAACCGGGCACACGGTGATCGCCGTCGACGGCGCCGACGCCGCGGATCCGGTCGCGCTCGCGCGGCGTTTCGCCGACTCCCTGCGCGACGTCGGACGCGGCGCGGACGTCGTCGCGCTGCACGATTTCGTCCGCCCGGCCTCACTGCGGCTCGAATTCGGCCGCGACGACGAAATGTCCTATCGCACCGCGTGGTTCGACTACGCGGCACTACGGCGCGAAGTTCTCGACGCGTTACGCGACGACGACCGCTGGCTACCCGCGCTGTGGAACGAACGCGACGATCGTTCCGCGCGAACGCCGATCCGGCACGCGCGTCCCGGCACCGTGCTCGTCGTCGCGGGCCCGATGCTGCTCGGGCGCGATCTGGACTTCGATCTGACCGTTCGACTCGACATGTCCGAGGCCGCGCTTCGTCGCCGGACCCCGGACTCCGAGCACTGGACCATCGAGCCGCTGCTGCGGTATCGGCGGGAGAATCCGGTCACCGCGGATTTCTCCGTGCGATGGGATCATCCGGACCGGCCCGCGCTGCTGGACTCGCCCCGCGGAGAGAACCGACGGTGATCACCGCCGACCGGACTCTCGACGGCGAGCGCTCGCCGGGCCTCGACTTCGGTGACCGAACGCGGCTCGTTCTCGAACGCGGGGTTGCAGCGGTCGATCGGCATCGATGGAGATATCACCGGGGATCATGCATTGATGCGCATATCCGAGTAGGAAGATGTATCGCATCACGGCGCATTCGACACGGCAGGGGCCGCCGATGCGTTCCTCCCTCACCTCACGGTGAGCGCATCGGCGGCCCCTGCCGCACTCGATCAGCTACAGGCGACCGACTGCTGCCCCAGGTTGGTCAACATCGTGCAGGCCCATGCCTTCTGCACCTTCCACGTCCCGTTCTCCGCGACGAACGGGACGTCGGCGATGTTCTCCTGGCCGTTCAGGATCAGCTTCGCCTTGGCGTTGAGGGTGTCGCCGAACGCGGTGACCTCGGTGATCTCGACCTTCGCGTCGGTGCTCTTGTACGCCTCGGCCAAACGGTTGGGTAGGTCGGGATCGGCCTCGACGCCCTGCACCATCTCCAGCTTCTCCGAGGACGGGATACTCGGATCGAGCGCCTTCTGCAGTTCCGCGTTCAGTGCGGCGGGGGTGGGAGTCGGCGGGAGGTCGGCGGTCGGCGCGGCGGCCCTGGCACTGGTCGAGGCGCGCGAGGACTCGGCGTTGTTCGAGCTGTCGTCGGTGCCGCAGGCGGTGAGGCCGAGCGCGGCGGTGAGGGCCAGGCTCGCTATCGCGATACGTCCGGTCTTACGAAGCTTCAACTGCTCGTCCTTTGCGTTCGTCGGTCCGATACCCGTGCCGCGCCGTCCGGGGTGGACGTCACCGGATGTCCACGGCACCGGACCCGAAGCTATCCAGCGGTTCTGTGGGAACGGTAAGGCTCCGATGTGCCTGTCCGAAGAGTCGGCCCGCGACAGCGTCGGCCGCGACTCGACATCGTTCCCGCACCGCCACACTCGCGCCGGAAACGGCGAAACGACCGCCGATGATCGACGGTCGTTTCGCTGAGATCGTTGCGTGAGTTACCAGCCGCGCTCGGCCAGCCGGTGCGGCTGGGCGATCTCCTCGACGTTGATGCCGACCATCGCCTCGCCGAGACCGCGCGACACCTTGGCGAGCACATCCGGATCGTCGTAGAAGGTGGTGGCCTTGACGATGGCGGCGGCACGCTCGGCCGGGTTGCCGGATTTGAAGATGCCGGAGCCGACGAAGACGCCTTCCGCGCCGAGCTGCATCATCATGGCGGCGTCGGCGGGGGTGGCGATACCGCCCGCGGTGAACAGCACGACCGGCAGTTTGCCGGTTTCGGCGATCTCGCGCACGAGTTCGTAGGGCGCCTGCAACTCCTTGGCGGCGACGAAGAGCTCGTCGGCGGGCAGCGACGAGAGTTTGCGGATCTCCTGGCGGATCCGGCGCATGTGGGTGGTGGCGTTGGACACGTCACCGGTGCCCGCCTCCCCCTTCGACCGGATCATGGCCGCGCCCTCGGTGATGCGGCGCAGCGCCTCACCGAGATTGGTGGCGCCGCATACGAACGGAATCGTGTAGTTCCACTTGTCGATGTGGTTCTCGTAGTCGGCGGGGGTCAGCACCTCGGACTCGTCGATGTAGTCGACGCCCAGGCTCTGCAGGATCTGCGCCTCCACGAAGTGGCCGATGCGGACCTTCGCCATCACCGGGATGGAGACCGCGGCGATGATCCCCTCGATCATGTCCGGATCGCTCATCCGGGAGACGCCGCCCTGGGCCCGGATATCGGCCGGAACCCGCTCGAGCGCCATCACCGCGACGGCGCCCGCGTCTTCGGCGATCTTGGCCTGCTCGGCGGTGACGACATCCATGATCACCCCACCCTTGAGCATCTCGGCCATTCCGCGCTTCACGCGGGCGGTGCCGACGGTGTTGGTGGTTTCGGGCGTGGTCACGGCAAACTCCTGGGTCATTGGCGCCAATCGGGTCGCTCGGATGGAAATCGACCCAATTCTAGGCGTGCCGGAAATGCCACTTGATAGCCAGTTGGGGACCACTGGCCTGGTCGGTACGGGGCGCGAGCGGCGAAACCCTCGGCGCGAGGCCGCGGTGGACCTCTCCGGGGCGGGCGGCAACCACGGACCCCGGCCGGGCGGATCACGCCGCGACCGACGATCGCCGAGCGAATCCGCTTGTCCCGCAAGCGAACCGTCAGCTACACCGGATCGGTCAGATCGGATCGACGACCAGCAACTTCGCCCAGTACTCCGCGCCCTCGGCTCCGATGAGCGGCAGCAGGAAATCGAACAGCAGGTACGACATGAATCAGTTACCTCCACCTCACTGGACCCGCCCCACAGCGTCGGGGAGCGCCGACACCGGACATTCCGGTGACGTCCTGACAACAGGGCTACCCGTGCGAGCGCGATCCAGTCACGAAGTTATCACGATAGTGAATCACATCACAGTGGCCGATCCGACCCTACCGGATCGACCGCACTTCCGGATCCGACGCACCCGAGGACGCGGCGACGGCCTCGGTGAGCAATTCGTCCAGGTGATAGGGGTAGACGATCTCCCCCGAGGCCTCGAGCGCGAGGATATCGGCGGGGGCGCACCACCGGTGACCGGTGATGGACCGGCGTTCGATCGCGGTGAGATTCCCCGGCTCGGGCTCGTAGGACGGCACCCGCAACGCGAAGAACAGTTCCTCGGCGCGGATCAGCTCGCCGTTGAAGGGGAACACCGCGACCCGTCGCCAGATCGGCCCGCGCAGCGCCGCCGGATCGGCGCGGTGCCCGGTCTCCTCCCAGAGTTCGCGCACCGCGGCGCCGCGCAGCGTCTCCCCCGGCTCGACGCCGCCGCCGATGGTGAACCAGAACGAGATGTCCGGGGTGACCGGGTCGTGTCCGCGCATCAGCAGCACCCGGTCGCGCTCGTCGAGCAGCACCACCCTGGCCGAGGTTCTGATGGTGTCGACGGCCAGACCGGTCGACGCGGCGGGGGTGACGCGCTCGGTGATCTCGAAATAGGTCGGCAGCGGCGCGGTACCGCCCAGGTGCAGGATGCGGACCGGACGGCGCGTGCGCAGCGCCAGCGTGTCGCGGACGGCGTCGTTGTGGAAGCGGCGAGCGATCAGCACCCTGGCTTCGGCGTCGGCGAGTTCGGCGACCAGTTGCGGACGCAATTGCGCGATATCGACACCGGACAGCGCCACCGAGAGCTGGTTCTCGACCGTCTCGCGATCGGGACGCCCGGCGCGTTCGGCCCGTCCGGCGAGGGCGGTCAGCGCCCTGGCCTGTTCGGCGAGTGCGGGATCGGACACCGGCCCGGCGATCGCCATCGCGACGGCCCTGGCCACGACCGCGCGCCGCGCGAGCGCACCCTCCAGCGCCTGCCAGGACTGGTCCGAGCGCACGTGCAACCGGTCGAGCCGATTGGCGGTGGAATAGGCCCACATGCCGATCGCGACGATCACCGCCGCGATGAGCGCGAGAACGAGGACCGTGGTGGCGGAGAACGTGATCATCCGGCGGCACGCACCCTGACATCTCCGACGGCGACGGTCTCGTAGACGCGCAGGATCTGTTCGGCCACCACCGGCCAGTCGTATTCGCCGACCACCCTGGTCGCGGTGCGCACCAGTTCGTCGCGGCGCTCCCGATCGGTGAGCAGCGAATCGATCGCGGCGGCGAGCCGGGCCGAATCCCCCACCGGGACGAGCACACCGGCGGTGCCGTCGCGCAGTACCCGGCGGAAGGCGTCCAATTCACCTGCCACGACCGGGGTTCCGGCGGCCATCGCCTCGATCAGGATGATGCCGAAACTCTCGCCGCCCAGATTGGGCGCGACGTACACGTCGGCGCTGCGCATCGCGGAGGCCTTCTCCTCGTCGGTCACCTGACCGAGGAAACGCAGATGTCCGGCGAGCGCGCCCGCCTCGCGGCGCAGCCGCTCCTCGTCGCCGCGACCGACGATCAAGATCTCCAGCTCGGGATGGCGTCGCACCAACTCGGGCAGCGCGCCGAGCAGCACCGCCATGCCCTTGCGCGGCTCGTCGTAACGGCCGAGGAAGAGCACGGTCCGTCCCGGCCTCGGATATCCGGGCAGCATCGGCGCGCGCGCGAACGCGGCGACGTCGACGCCGTTGGGGATCTCCACCGCGTCGGAGCCCAGCGCCTCCACCTGCCAGCGCCTCGCCAGTTCCGACACCGCGATCCGGCCGCTGATCTTCTCGTGATAGGGCCGGAGCACCCCCTGAAAGGTGCTGAGTATCAACGACTTCGTGGTCGAGGTGTGGAAGGTCGCGACGATCGGCCCCTCGGCGATCTTGAGCGCGAGCATGGACAGACTGGGCGCGTTGGGTTCGTGCAGGTGCAGCACGTCGAAATCGTTACCGTCGATCCAGCGTCGAATCCTGGTGTAGGCCATTGGACCGAACGACAGCCTGGCCACCGATCCGTTGTACGGGATCGCGACGGCACGGCCCGCCGAGACGACGAAATCCGGCAGCGGCGTCCCGTCGGAGGCGGGTGCGAGCACACTCACCCGATGTCCGCGTTCGATGAAGACGCGGGCCAGTTCGACCACGTGGGCCTGCACACCACCGGGCACGTCGAAGGAATACGGGCATACCATCCCGATTTTCACGGTGCGCCCTCCTCGGTGCCCCCGGCGACCGGATTTCCCGCCGCGGCGCGGCCGTCACGCCGTACCTCGGCGATACGCGCCAGCCGCTCGGCGGACAGGTCACCCTCCCAGAGTGGCTGCAACATATGCCAGTCGGCGGGATGTTCGGCGATATTGGCCGCGAACCGGTCCGCCAGCGCCTGGGTCGCGACCTCCACTCCGCGCGAGACATCGATCGGCGCTTCGGTTTTCAGACCCCAGTCCTCGCGCCCGTCGGCGTCGACGGTGAACCAAGCGTGCACCGGAATCATGGCGGCCCCGGTCTCCACGGCCAGTTTCGCCGCCCCCGCGGGCATCCAGGTGCGCTCGCCGAAGAAGGTGACCGGCACACCGCGCCCGGTGAGATCGCGCTCCCCCAGCAGGCACACGATCCTGTTGTCCCGCAGGCGGGCCGCCAGTTGCGGGAACGGCGGTTCCTCGCCACCGGTCAGCGGGAAAACCTCGAATCCGAGGGTCTCCCGGTAGCGCACGAAACGTTCGAACAACGATTCCGGCTTCAGTCGCTCCATGACCGTGGAGAAGCTCTGGTAGTTCTGCACCAGCCACACGCCCGCCATATCCCAGTTGCCCGAATGCGGCAGCACCAGGATCACCCCGCGCCCGGCCGCGAGGGCCGCGTCGAGATGTTCCAACCCGCCGACGTGGTAGCGCACCTTCGTGTGATCCATCGACGGCAGCCGGAACGCCTCGCGCCAATACCTCGCGTAGGAACGCATGGACGCGCGGATCAACTCGTCGGGAACCGCCTCCGGGGCGGTGCCGATCACCCGGGCCAGATTGCGCCGCAACTGCGCCGGACCACCCTTGCGCACCGCCCGGTCCGCGCCTTTGTCGAACAGCGCGCGCGCCGTGCGTTCGGGAAGCGCGCGCACCAACCGCCAACCGGCCGCGTACGCCCGGTCCGACAGCACGGCCCTGACCTCGCTCATCCCCCGGATCCTCCTGTCGCGCCGAGCGTCTCGACGCTGCCCGTGCCGTGGCCCGGCGATCTCACGACGGCTGCCCCGCCGCGTCCGCCGCGCCGGAGGCCGTGTCGCCCGTGTCCGGACCACGCGGTTTCGCGGGCGGAATCACCTCGCGCGCGCCCGGCGAATTGCGTACCGCGAGCACCCGCTGGAAGACCGTGACGATGCTCAGCACCGCCAGGATCCACATCGCGACGTGCACCGCCCAGGTGAGCCACTCGATATCCCAGTATCCGCCGATTCCGGTGAAACCCGCGCCGACCAGCACGATGATCAGCCGGTCCGGGCGTTCGATCAGACCGCCGTCGGCGGAAAGCCCGCTCGCCTCGGCGCGCGCCTTGGCGTAGGAGATGACCTGCGAGGTCACCAGAACCACCAGTGTCGCGAACAGCAGTGCCCTGTTGTTCTCGTGGTAGACCGCCCACCACGCGAGCCCGCCGAAGATCGCGCCGTCGGCGACCCGGTCGCAGGTCGCGTCGAGCACCGCGCCGTAACGCGTGCCGCCACCGCGCGCGCGGGCCATCGCGCCGTCGAGCATGTCGAACATGACGAACAGCCAGATCACCATCGTGCCCCAGAACAGGTGCCCGCTGGGGAACAGCGTGAGCGCGGCCGCGATGGAGGCGGTGGTACCGATGACGGTCACCGCGTCGGGAGTGAGCCCCGTCTTGACCAATGCCTTGCCCAGCGGCGCTGTCGCCTTCGCGAACGCCTCGCGGCCGAAGAAGCTCAGCACCTCTAGTCCGTTTCCCGCTCGACTGTGCGGAGCGGCCGCGTACCGGGGTCGGGCATCCGGGCGGCTTCGATGACCGCGGCCACGCGATCGCTCACTCCGATTCCTTCCATGCCTGCGCGAGTAGCGCCCTGGTCTCCCGTAGCAACTGCGGCATCACCTTGACCCCGCCGACGACGGTGATGAAATTGGCGTCACCGCCCCAGCGCGGCACGATGTGCTGGTGCAGGTGATCTGCCAGCGATCCGCCCGCCACCCCACCGAGATTGAGTCCGACATTGAATCCGTGCGGCCGCGACACGCGCTTCATCACCCGGATCGCCCGCTGGGTGAAGGCCATCAACTCGGCGCTCTCGGCGTCGGTGAGATCTTCCAGATTGGCGACCACCCGGTAGGGCACCACCATCATGTGCCCCGGGTTGTACGGGTAGAGGTTGAGTACCGCGTAGACGAGTTCGCCGCGCGCGATGATCAGGCCGTCCTCGTCTGACATCAGCGGGATATCGGTGAAGGGATGTCCGGTCGAATCCGCCGGACGAGCGGTGGCCGCCTCGGCGATGTAGGACATCCGGTACGGGGTCCAGAGTCGTTGCAGCCGATCGGGTACGCCCGCTCCCCTGTCCACGATGCTGCCGTCGTCCACGGTGCCGTCCAGTTCGTCCAGTTCTGCTAGCTTTTTCAGGCCGTCCGGCGCGGGCCGCTCGCTCATATCCGCTCCGCCGACACGATCTCGAACCCCTCCGCCGTCGGCGAGGCGTTCTTGCGATCGGCGATCCACGCGATGACCGTCGCCACCGCGTCGGCCACCGGCACCCCGTTGACCTGGGTGCCGTCGCGGAAGCGGAAGCTCACCGCGCCCGCGTTCACGTCACGCTCGCCGGCGAGCAGCATGAACGGCACCTTCTGGGCGGTGTTGTTGAAGATCTTCTTCTGCATCCGGTCGTCGCTGCGATCGACCTGCGCGCGGATCCCCGCGTCCTGCAACCGTTCGACGACCAGATCCAGATGCGGCGCGAAGGCCTCGGCGACCGGGATGCCGACCACCTGGACCGGCGAGAGCCAGGCGGGGAACGCGCCCGCGTAATGCTCGGTCAGTACGCCGAAAAACCGCTCGATGGAGCCGAACAGCGCGCGGTGGATCATCACCGGACGCTGTTTGGTGCCGTCGGAGGCGGTGTACTCGAGGTCGAAACGCTCGGGCAGGTTGAAGTCGAGTTGGATGGTCGACATCTGCCAGGTGCGCCCGAGCGCGTCCTTGGCCTGCACCGAGATCTTCGGGCCGTAGAAGGCGGCGCCGCCCGGATCGGGAACCAGGTTCAGCCCCGAGGCCGAGGCGACCTTCGACAGGGTCTCGGTGGCCTCTTCCCAGATCTCGTCGGAGCCGACGAACTTCTTCGGATCCCTGGTCGAGAGCTCCAGGTAGAAATCGTCGAGGCCGTAGTCCTTGAGCAGATCGAGCACGAATCGCAGGGTGCCGGTCAGCTCCGCGTGCATCTGCTCCTTGGTGCAGTAGATGTGCGCGTCGTCCTGGGTCATGCCGCGCACGCGGGTCAGTCCGTGGATCACGCCGGACTTCTCGTAGCGGTAGACCGAGCCGAATTCGAACAGCCGCAGCGGCAGCTCCCGGTAGGACCGTCCGCGCGCCCGGAAGATCAGGTTGTGCATCGGGCAGTTCATCGGCTTGACGTAGTAGTCCTGGCCGGGTTTGCGGACGGTGCCGTCCTCGTTGAGTTCGGCGTCCAGGTGCATGGCCGGGAACATGCCGTCGCGGTACCAGTCCAGGTGGCCGGAGACCTCGAACAGGTGGCCCTTGGTGATGTGCGGGGTGTTGACGAATTCGTATCCGGCGGCCACGTGGCGGCGGCGCGAGTACTCCTCGAGTTCCTTGCGGATGATGCCGCCCTTGGGGTGGAACACCGGCAGTCCGGAGCCGAGTTCGTCGGGGAAGCTGAACAGGTCCAGCTCCAGCCCCAGTTTGCGGTGGTCGCGGCGTTCGGCCTCGGCCAGCAGGTGCAGGTGCTCGTCCAGCGCCTCCTGGGACTCCCAGGCGGTGCCGTAGATCCGCTGCAGATCCTCGCGCTCCTGATCACCGCGCCAGTAGGCGGCCGAGCTGCGGGTGAGTTTGAAGGCGGGAATGAATTTGGTGGTCGGGATGTGCGGGCCGCGGCACAGGTCGGCCCAGATCCGCTCGCCGGTACGCGGATCGAGATTGTCGTAGATGGTCAGCTCTTTACCGCCGACCTCCATGATCTCCGGATCGTCGATCCCGGATTTGTCGCTGATCAGTTCCAGCTTGAACGGTTCGTTCGCCAGTTCGACCCTGGCGTCGTCCACCTCGACCACGCGACGCGAAAAGCGTTGCGCGCCTTTGACGATCTTCTTCATCCGGGATTCCAGCTTCGCCAGATCCTCCGGGGTGAAGGGGCGTTCGACCCGGAAGTCGTAGTAGAAGCCGTCCTTGATGGGCGGACCGATGCCGAGTTTCGCCTCGGGGAACTCCTGCTGCACCGCCTGGGCCAGCACATGCGCGGCCGAATGCCTGATCACGCTGCGGCCGTCGTCGGAGGCGGCGGTGACCGCCTCCACCTCGACGTCGGTCTCGGGGGTCCAGGACAGATCGCGCAGCGCGCCCTCGCCGTCGCGCACCACGACGATGGTGTCGGGGCCCTTCGTCGGCAGACCGGCCTCCCGCACCGCGGCGCCCGCCGTCGTCCCGGCCTGCACCCGGACGAGGGCGGCAGGGCTGATCGGTGCTGAGGTGGTCACGGCAGCGCACTCCTTGACGTTCTCGTGGCGGGTCTTTCCCGCGCGCGTCATCACCGGAGACACGTTTGCTCCGGCGCGACCATGCTAACCGTCCGCGCTCCGCGCGCATTCACGCCGTACGGCTCGACGTCGCGAGGTTCGGGCTTCCTCAGCTCCCGGCGGCCGCCGCCTCGAGCAAGGCCGCGCGGTCGGCGGCGGGACGTTTGGGGCAACTGGTGCACATCTGGCAGCCGGGAACCTCGAAGACCAGGCAGCAGGAGATCCTGCGGACGAATGTGCGCCCACCGACGTCGACGAAACGCGGCGCGGGCAGTTTCCCGCCGATCTCGGCGGCGAGCCTGCTGCCCGCGGCGGGATCGCCCGCGTCGATGGCGCGATTGCCGATGGCGTCGGCGACGATCGCCCAGAGCGCGGCGGCACCGGCGCCGGAGACCTCGGCCACCGGCGGGATCACCGTCGCGAGCGTGTCGCGCAAACCCTCGGCGGGTGCGCGGACCTCGCAGCCGTCGGCGCGGGCGTCCCCGGTCGCCGCAGAGACCCGCACCCGCTCCACGCCGCCGTCGGGTCGCATGTCGCAGTCCAGGTTCCGCAATTCCGGCGTCGGCGTGGACTCGCCGTCGATATAGGCCCGCACGAGCTGTTCGACCAGCGCGGATGCCGCCATGCACCACCACAGCGTGCCCGCGATGCGCGGTGCGGTGGTCCCCCAGGACCGGCCCATCTCCGCGATCCGCGCGGTCAGCCACTCCGGGTGCGTGAGTGTGGTTCCTGGAACGGAACCCACTACGAGAGGGGACTGTGCAACCATTCCGATTCGACTCCGATCCAGCCGCCGACCATTCCGAATGTGCCGAGAATCCAAAGCGTCGCGATCACCAGTAACGCGGTGGCCAGTGCCGCGCTCACCCGCAGCACCGGGCCACGCGCGGTGTACCAGGCCATGACCTGCCGATATTTATCTCGCAACCAACCGAGCGCGTGGCGCGCCCAGGCGAATTCGGTGGCGAGGATGCCGAGCCCGGCGAAAACGATCGCCCAGCCGGGACCGGGATACGGAATGGCGGCGATCCCCACGATCAGCACCGCCGTGCCGACGAACCCGACACCGATCCGGTAGGCGAGGTTCAGCGTAGGCCGCGCGGCCACGCCCGCGCGGAAGGCACGCCAGCCGGTCGGCGGCGGCGTGGACCGGGGGTCGAGATCGGTACTCACACCGCCAGCGTACGAGGTCGCTCAGACGAGCTCCGGTGTCATCGGGTCCGGCGCGGTGTCGTCGATGTGGGCGAGCCCGTCGACGGTGACCTCGATGACCCTGGCACTGGCGATGTCGAAGAACAGTCCCGACACGGTGACCCCGCGTTCGGCGATCGCCGCCCGCACGGCGGGATGACGGTGCAACGTCTCCAGCTGCGTCGCCACGTTCACCATGCTGAGCTGGTCCACCTCGCCGAATCCGGCCTCGCGGGCCGCGACCGCCACCGGATGTTCGTCCCGGAACCGGTCCAGACTCGGCTCGGCGTGCGCGAGCCACGCGCTGATCCCGGGATCGGCCTGCGCGCCCGAGTACAGCGCCGCCATCGCGCCGCAGGAGGAGTGACCGCAGACCACGATGGATCGCACGTTCAGTTCCTGGAGCGCGAACAGCAGCGCGGCCTCCACCGAGGCGTCACCCTCGACGGGAACCAGATTGCCGACATTGCGGACGGTGAACAGGTCGCCCGGACCGCTGTTGGTGATGACATTGGGCACCACGCGCGAATCGGCGCAGGTCAGGAAGAACGAGTCCGGGTCCTGCCGGTCGCGCAGTTCGTCGAGATGCGGGCGCACGACGTGGGCGTGGCTGCGGTGGTAGGCGGCGACGCCGGCGGCCAGCGGATCGCGGTGACGATCCTCTCGCCGCCACGGTCCGAGGATCTCCTCGAATACCGCGCGGCCGAAACCGCGAGCGGGCGGACCCGTTGTCGCGTCGGCCATCCGGACGCTGCCGATCTCGACGAAATCGACGCTGCCGCCGTTGCCCTCCTGCTGACGCACCCATTCCTCGATGGCCTCGAAGGCCGCGTGGTCGAGGAAGTCGACGGTCATCTCGACGGTGACGTCGGCGTCGACGGGCACCTTGGCGAATTCCGCGGACAGCTTCGGCAGGGCGAGGAAGGTGCACGAGCCGTCGATGGTGATGAGCCAGCGTTGCGAGGCCGGGATCGGGGCGGCCACGATCGCCACCCGCACGACCCGCCACAGCAGCAGGCCGAAGGCGAGCACGAGTCCGATGATGACGCCCTCCAGCAGGTTGAGCAGGACGACGCTCACCACCGTCACCGCGTAGACCAGCAGGTCACCGGTGCGCCGCGCGAGCTTGATGTGGGCCAGTTTCACCAACTGGATGCCGATCACGATCAGCAGACCGGCCAGGGCGGCCTTGGGGATCTGTTCGACCAGTCCGACCAGCGCGACCGAGAACAGCAGGATCCACACGCCGTGCATGATCGCCGAGGCCCGGCTGCGGGCGCCCGCCGTCACGTTGGTGGCACTGCGCACGATGACGCCGGTCACCGGCAGACCGCCGACCAGGCCGGACAGCACATTGGCCGACCCCTGTCCGATGAGCTCGCGGTCGAAATGCGTGCGCGGACCGGTGTGCATCTTGTCCACCGCGACGGCCGACAGCAGGCTTTCGACGCTGGCGATCAGGGCGATCGTCAGCACCATGACCGCGACGGAGGACCAGCCGCCGTCGGGGATCTGCGGCAGCGCCACGGCGTCGAACAGCGAACCGCTCAGGACGAGTTTCTCGGCTCCGGTGGGCAGCACCGTCGCCAGGACGGTGGCGACGACGACCGCGACCAGCGGCCCCGGCACCACACGCACCTTGGCCGGGACGTAGCGCCAGCCGAGCATGATCGCGATGACCACGCCGCCGACGAACGCGCCGCCGCCGTGCAGCGACATCAGCTGGGCGGGCAGTTCGGTGATGTTGTTCCACGCCGAACTGTGCGACGACCCGCCGAGCAGCACGTGGACCTGTTGCAGCGCGATGGTGAGGCCGATGCCCGCGAGCATGGCGTGCACGACGACCGGCGCGACAGCCAACGCGGCGCGCGCGATTCGACTGAGCCCGAACAGGATTTGCAGCACACCCGCCGCGACGACGATGAAACAGGTGACACGCCAACCGAATTGGCTGATGGATTCGGCGACCACCACGGTCAGGCCCGCGGCCGGGCCGCTGACCTGCAAGGTGGACCCGCCGATGACGCCAACGACGATACCGCCGATGATCGCGGCCACCAGGCCCGCGGCGACGGGCGCGCCGGAGGCTACCGCGATGCCCAGCGAAAGCGGCAGCGCGACAAGGAATACCACGATCGAAGCGGGCAGATCGTGGCGCACGATGGATGCCAGACGATCGGATCGTGTTGCGGTAGTTCTATTTTCAGCCCCGGATCCCGGGGGGGCCAGATCGTTCTCGACAGCCATCATTACTCCTTCGCCGACTCGGCGGCGCGGGGCGGGAGCGGACGGCTCCCGACGGCCCGGCACCGAGTTCGGTTGACGATCGTTTGTCCAACTGGGCAATAGACCGCGAACCGGCATCTCGCGGTGAAGCAGGTCCCGATACGACATCGGATCGAGATGTAAACCAGATCAAGATTATTGGTAAAGACTTAGCAAAACCTGAGAATTTGCCGAGCAGTGTCTCGTTCGATACAAGAGTTCCGATGTGATCCGCTCCACACCGCCGTCCCGGCGTGACACCGGATCGAACAACACGGAAAGGTCACGGACAGGACCTCAGACCGGCTCGGCGATGACGCGGACGCCTCTGTCGTCGAAATCGGCGATCCCGTCCACGGTCACCTCGATCACCCGCGCGGTCGCCAGGTCGAAGAACAGCCCGGATACCGCGACGCCGCGTTCCTCGACGCCGCGGCGCACCGCCGGATAGGCCAGCAGCGATTCCAGCTGGACGGCCACGTTCACCATGCCCAACTGGTCCACCTCGCCGAAGCCCGCGAGAGCCGCCGCGGCCGCCACCGGATGTCCCAGCCGGAATCGGTCCAGACTCGGCCGGGCGTATGCCAGCCAGTCGCCGAAGCCGGGATCGGCCTGCACCTCGCGGTGCAGTGCCTCCATCGCCCCGCACCCGGAATGCCCGCAGACCACGACCGCGCGGACGTCCAATTTCTCCAGCGCGTAGATCAGCGCGGCCTCCACCGAGATATCGCTGCCGCCGACCGGCACCAGGTTGCCGACATTGCGGACGGTGAACAGGTCACCGGGACCGCTGTCGGTGATCACGTTCGGCACGATCCGCGCGTCGGCGCAGGTGAGGAAGAAGGAGTGGGCGTCGTGACGATCGCGGAGTTCGTTCAGATGCGGCCGCATCAGATGGGCGTGACCACGGTGATAGGACGCGATACCGGCGGCGATCGGGTCGACACGGCCGCCGCTGCGCCGCCGCGGGCCGATCACCCGGTCGAGCACCTGCCGGGAGTGACCGCGCTCGGGCGGTCCGGCGGGCGCCGCCGCCATGCGCGCGGTGCCGATCTCCACGAAATCGACCGTGCCGCCCTCGGATTCGCGTCGGCGCGCCCATTCGGTGAGTACCTCGTAGGAGGCGTGATCGAGGAAGTCGACCGTCAACTGCACGGTGACCGGCGGACCCGCGGGCACCTTCGCCAGTTCGGCGGTGAGTTTCGGCAGTGCCAGGAAGGTGCAGGTGCCGTCGACGGTGACCTTCCAGCGGCCCGTCTCCGCGACGGGTCCGGCGCAGATCGTCACCCTGACCACCCGCCACAGCAGCAGCGCGAACGACAGCGCGAGCCCGATCAGCATGCCCAGCAACAGATTCCAGAACACCACACCGAGTACGGTGGCGAGGTAGACGTACAGTTCGCCGGTGCGCCGCGCCAGCCGGATATGCGCCAGTTTGACCAACTGCGCGCCGATCAGGATGAGCAGTCCGGCCAGTGCGGCCTTGGGGACCTGCTGCACCACCGCGGCCAGGGCGACCGCGAACAGCAGGATCCACAGGCCGTGCAGCACGGTCGCGGCCCTGGTCTGCGCGCCCGCGTTGGCGTTGGTCACGCTGCGCACGATGACCGCCGCGATCGGCAGGCCGCCGAGCAACCCCGAGGTGACGTTCGCCGCGCCCTGCCCGACGAGTTCGCGATCGAAATCGGTCGCCACGCCGGGACGCGCCTTGTCGACCGCGACCGCCGACAGCAGGGTTTCGACACTCGCGATCAGCGCGACGGTCACCATCGTCATGCCGATCGCGAACCAGCCGCCGTGCGGCAGCGCGGGCAGGCCGATCGCGTCCACCAGTGAGCCGTCGAGCACCAACCGCTCCACGTGGGTCGGCAGCGCGAGCGACAGCACCGTCGCGACGACCACGGCGACCAGCGGTCCCGGCACCACACGCACCGGCCGCGGCGCGAATTTCCAGCAGATCAGGATGGCGATGACCACCAGTCCCATGCACAGGTCGCCCTTGTGCACCGACATCAGTTGATGCGGTAGCTGGATCACACTCTGGAGGGACGAGCTCAGTGAATTGCCGCCGAGCAGTACGTGCACCTGTTGCAGCGCGATGATGACGCCGATCCCGGCGAGCATCCCGTGCACGACCACCGGCGCGATCGCGAGGGCCCCGCGCGCGATCCGGCTGAGCCCGAACAGGATCTGGAGCAGGCCCGCGCCGACGGTGACGAAACAGGTGACGGCCCAACCGAAGTGGTGCACGGATTCGGCCACCACCACGGTGAGACTGGCCGTTGGCCCGCTCACCTGCACCGCCGATCCGCCGACGGCGCCCGCGACGACGCCGCCGACCACCGCGGCGATCAGTCCCGCGGCGACCGGCGCGCCGGAGGCGACCGCGATGCCGAGTGAAAGGGGTAGTGCGACAAGGAAGACGACCACCGACGCGGGCACATCGTGACGGAGCACCCGGTGGTGGACGAGAGCGTGGAGCCGCGACGTCCGCGGTACGGAATCGGTGTCGGTGGACATAATTCTCCTTCGCCGGATCGCGCGGATCCGGTTCATCGGTCGAACATGTACTGGCATCGAAGGCGAGTGGCGGGCGAAGCTCGAGCCTCTCGTGGAACGCGACCCGAGGGAACGCAGGTCGCCCAAATGGTAAAGACTTCGCAAAACATATGAAAAGCTTTTGAAGTCGAAGGAGACAACCGCGACCTAACTGTGATCTAAATCACAGCTCGGAGGACGCGCTCCCGACGCTGCCCGCGGACGTGATCACGACGTCCGAACGCCACGACGGCCCGGCGGGCACAGCGCCGCCGAGCCGTCGGTGGTGTTTCGGACGTGTGTGGAGGAGCCCCCGTCAGTCTCCGAGTGCGCGTTCGCGCAGATCCGCCAGTATCCGGGTCAATGTCCGTGAGATGTGCATCTGCGAGACACCCAGCCGTTCGGCGATCCGGGACTGGCTCTGCCCTTCGAAGAAACGCAGGCGCAGGACCGCGCGGTCGATATCGGACAGTTCGGCCAGTAGTGGGGCGACGGTGAGTGCGTCCTCGGCCAGGCCGTAACCCGGGTCGTCGTCGCCCATGGTTTCGGTGACCGGGCCGGCGTGGATCTCCGCGTCGGAGGTCTGGGCGGCGCTGTCGAGGGAATCGGTCCGATACGCGTTGGCCGCCAGCAGCGCCTGGGTCACCTCGGTCAGATCCGCGTCGAGTTCGACGGCGATCTCGACGGCGGTCGGCGGCCGCTCCAGGCGCTGCGACAGCGCTTCGACCGCGGGACCGAGGGTGAGCTTGAGATCCTTGATCCGTCGCGGCACCCGGACCGCCCACGTGTGGTCGCGGAAATGCCTGCGCACCTCGCCCATGATCGTCGGGACGGCGAAGGCGAGGAAATTCGATCCGCGGTCCGGGTCGAACCGGTCCACCGCGAGTACCAGACCGAGCGAGGCGATCTGATGCAGGTCGTCGTAGGTCTCGCCGCGGCCGGTGAATCTACGAGCGATGTGGTCGGCCAGCGGCAGACAACATCGCACGATCTCCTCGCGCAGCACCGCGCGCTGCGGATCGCCGGGCGGGATCGACGCCAGCCGCGCCAATCGCGGCTCGATATCGTCGTAGCCGTCGGCACGGGTTCGCCCCACCCGGGTCGCGGCGTCACTGTCGTGCACGATCGTCGATGCCATGAGTCTCCTCGTGCCGGACGGGGAACTCTGCGCGCTCCACGTGACCCGGACGGTTCGAGTGTTGTGTTCACACGGCGGCGGTGACGGCTTCAGCGCGTCCACCGATGACAAACCGGCGCATCGGGCCGGGCACATGATCATCCCACAGAGCGCGGTGCCGGTAAATGGCCCGCGACCGGGCGAAGCGGACCCCGCCCGACGCGCGAATCCCGGCCGCCGCACGGCGATCCCGCGCGCGGCCCGAAGACCTTGACCGGACCTCCACCGCGATGCTAAGCAAGTGCACAGCATTCGAATCGCATCGATTGCCTCGGCCACGAGAAGGAATCCGCAATGACGCTGCAGTCGATTTTGGACGAAATACAGAAGCGCCCCGGCACGGGTGATGTCATTCCGATCATCGATCCGGTGACCGAGGAGCAGATCACCGAGTTCACCGACTGCGGCGAGGACGCGGTGAACGAGGCCGTGGCCCGTGCGAAGGCGTCGTTCGAATCGGGTGTCTGGAACGGTCTGCCCGGGCGCGAGAAGGCCAAGATCATGTGGCGCATCGCGGATCTGATGGACCACTACCTCGACGAACTCGCCGAACTGGATTCCCTCAACACCGGCATGCCGCTGGCCCAGGCGAAGATGATCGTGCCGACCTGCGCGGAGTTCTTCCGCTACTACGCGGGCTGGTGCACCAAGGTCAACGGCACCGCGCACGAGGTGCAGATGCAGGGCGGCGTCTCCGGCGCGTTCGCCGAGATGCACGCCTACACCCTCAAAGAGCCCTACGGCGTGGTCGGCCTGATCTTCCCGTGGAACGGCCCGGTCTTCAACGCGTGCGCCAAGATCGCGCCCGCCCTGGCCGCGGGCTGTAGCACCATCGTCAAACCCGCCGAGGAGACGCCGCTGTCGGCGGTGCTGCTCGACCGGATCATTCGCGAGGCGGGCGTTCCCGACGGCGTCGTCAACCTGGTGACCGGCTACGGCCACACCGCGGGCGCCGCGCTCACCGCGCATCCCGATGTCGAGAAGATCGCCTTCACCGGCTCGACCGAGGTCGGCAAGAAGATCGTGCAGGCCTCGGCGGGCAACCTCAAGAAGGTCATGCTCGAACTCGGCGGCAAGTCGCCGGTCCTGATCTACGACGACGCCGATCTGAACATGGCCATCATGATGGCGGCGATGGGTATCTTCGTGCATTCCGGCCAGGGCTGCGTCTGCGGTTCGCGCATCTTCGTCCAGCGCGGTGTCTACGACCAGGTCGTGGAAGGTATCGCGACCGTGGCGAACAACCTCAAGCTCGGTGGGCCCAAGGAAGAGGGCTCGATGATCGGCCCGCTGATCAGCCAGAAGCAGCTCGAGCGCGTCATGGGCTACCTCGACGAGGGCAAGAAGGACGGTGTCGAGGTCGTCACCGGCGGACATCGGCTCGACCGCACCGGCTACTTCGTGCACCCGACCGTGCTCGCGAACGTCGATCCCGCGACCAGCAGGCTGTACAAGGAGGAGATCTTCGGCCCCGTGGTCACCGTCCTGCCGTTCGACAGCGACGACGAGGCCGTCGCGATGGCCAACGACACCACCTACGGTCTGGCCGCCACCGCGTGGACGACCAACCTCAGCCGCGCGCACAACCTCGCCAGGCGGCTCGACGCGGGCACCGTCTCGCTCAACTGCCAACTGGTCTTCGACCACGGCGTCCCCTTCGGCGGCTACAAGCAGTCCGGCTGGGGCCACGAGTTCGGCAAGGAAGGCATCGAGGGTTACATGAAGGCCAAGTCGGTCTGGGTCCAGCTCTGACCGACGCGGGACAGTTCGTCGCGGTGCACGCCCAGGTGCACCGCGACGGACCGTCGTGCACCGCCCTCGCGGCGGTGCTCACCGGGACGTCGCCGCGACGGCGGTGACGTCCCGGTGCTCGATGGGGTGCGATTCGGCCGGTAGCGCGGGTTCGGCTACCGGCCGAATCGGTTATCGCACCGCGGACCGGGCGGGCGCGAGCAGACCCGTTTCCTGGAATCTGCGCAGACAACGGTCGATCACGGCGCCGTCGACCCTCGGGCACCTGATTCCGGTGCCGCGCAGCGCGGCGCCGGTCGCGGTGTCGTCGAGTACCAGATCCGCCAGGCCGTTCGCGTCCACGTCGACGTAATTACCGACGAGCAGCGCGGCTCGGGCCAGATCGTCGCCTGCCACCGCACCGTGCGCGCCGAGTCGTTCGGCGAGTACCAGCTGGGCTTGTTCCGGGGTGACCGTGCGCATCGGGTAGCCCAGGCGCACCAGTCCGGCCAGCAGTTCCGCGACCGGGGTCGGCTCGGTGTTCACCAGGTGGTAGCGCTCGCCGTCCGGGATACCACGCACGACCAGTGCCGCGATCCCCGCGGCGACGTAGTCGACGGGTGCGAGCGACACCACCGCGTCACCCACCTCTGGCGCGGTCCCGAGCAGTGCCGCGGCGCGGACCATCGTCCACAGCGAGTCGTCGGCCGATATCGCGCCGGTGCGTGCCGAAGCGCCGACCAGGCCCGGGCGGTACACCGCGACCGGCAAGCCGCGTTCGCCCGCGCGCAGTACCAGTTGTTCGGCCACCCATTTGCCCGCGACGTAGCCGTGCCTGTTCACCTCGGCCGCCGTGATCTCGGTGTTCTCGTCGACGAAACCGGTGCGGTCCGGGCCGAGCACCGCGTCCAGGGTCGACACCAGGTGGACCGGGATCGCCCGCGTCGAGGCCGCGAGACGCAGCACCTCGCGGGTGCCGCCCACATTGGCGGCGCGCAACTGCCCGTAGGTCGCGAGATGGTTCACCAGCGCGCCGTTGTGCACGATGGCCGAGAGCCGTCCCGCCAGCATGTCGAAACTCGCCCGGTCCAGTCCGAGCCGGGGTTCGGCGAGATCACCCGGTACGGCGGTGACGCGATCGGGCAGATCGTCGGCGGCGAGGTCGTAACTCGCCAGGGCGGCGCGCAGCCTGCGCAGCCCGTCGGCCCGGTCGGTGGCGCGGACGAGGCAGAACACCTCGCGGGCGGTGTTGTCGAGCAGTTCGCGCAGCAGGTGGGCGCCGAGGAATCCGGTGGCGCCGGTGAGCAGCAGCGGCCCCTGCGGATCCGCGGGCTCCAGGCCGTCGACGGTGAATTCGTCGTCGAGTTCGGCGTCGGCGGACAGGGTTTCGGCGAAGCGACGCGGATCGGCGTCGTGCTCGGCCGAGGCGAGAGCGCGCACGGTCGCGGCCGCGAACAGCGCGCGCGGCTCGACGTGCAGGCCGAGTCGATCGGCCAGTGCGGTTCGCAGGGTGAACACCAGCAGCGAGGTACCGCCCAGTTCGAAGAAGTCGTCGTCGGGGCCCACCGAATCCAGGCCGAGCACTTCGGCGAAGACCGCGGCGATGGCGTGTTCGCGGGCGGTCGCCGGTGCGGACGGCACGTCACCGGTGGCCCGACTCGCCCGCGGTTCGGTATCGGCGCCGGTCCCGTCGAACTCGGCGATATCTCCCAGCTCGCGGACCGGGCGGTCCGGATCGGCGAGAGCGGCGGCGAGGACGGTCCGGTAGGCGGCGGCGAAATGGTCGACGTCGGCCGCGTCGAACACCGCGGTGTCGTAGCGGAAGGTGGCGCGGGGCGGGTTCTCCCGCACGGTGAGGGTGAGGTCGAACTGCGCGGTGTCCCGGGGCAGATCGAGCAGTTCCAGGCGCATTCCGTCGAGCACCAGCGGTGGTGGCGCGGGCAGGTTCTCGAAGGAGAAGACCGTGCGCAGCAACGGATGTCCGCCTTCCACGCGGGGTGCGTCCACGGCGTCGATGACGCGGTCGAACGGGATGTCGGCGTGGTCGAAGGCGTCGAGCGCGAGTGTGCGCACGGCGGCGACGAGCTCGCGGAAGGAGCTGTCCGGATCGATCCGGACCCGCAGCGGCACCGTGTTGACGAACATGCCGACCATCCGGTCCAGCGCGGGATGTCCACGTCCGGCCACGGGTGTGCCGATCACCATGTCGGTGCGGTCACTGAGCCGGTGCAGCAGCACCGCGTAGGCGGCGAAGGCCACCATGAACGGGGTGCTGTCACCCAGTGCGCGGCTCGGCGCGGCGAGGTCGACCGCGACGGCCGCGCCGCGCTCACCCCGCTCACCGCGCCGCCCCCGCCGCGACGGCAACGGGAGTCGGTCGGGAGCATCGGCCAGCACGGAACGCCAGTAGGCGAGGTGTCCCGACACGGTCGATTCCGGGTCGGCGGGGTCGCCGAGCAGCGCGTGCTGCCACAGCGCGTAGTCGGCGTACCGCACCGGCAGCGGATCCCACGTCGGCGCGGTCCCGGCTCGCGCCGCCGTGTACGCGGCGGTGAGATCGGCGATCAACGGACCGAGCGACCAACCGTCGGCGGCGATGTGATGGGCGACCAGGACCAGCACGTGCTCGTCGGTGACACCGGCGGACCGGAACAGGCGGGCACGCACGGGCGGGTCGACCGCCACGTCGAACGGTTCGGCGGCGAAGCGGTGCACGGCCGCGGTGAGATCGGCGTCGATTTCGTGCGGTACGAGATCGATGGCCGTCGCCGCGTCGGCGACGCTCGACAGGTGTTGGCGTGCGGAGGTCCCCGCCTCCGGGTACACGGTGCGCAGCGCCTCGTGCCGGTCCAGCACGGCGTACAGCGCGGTCGCGAGGGCGGTCCGGTCCACCGGTCCGGTCAGCCGCACCGCGACCGGCAGGTGGTAGGCGGCGGAATCGGGCAGCAGTTGGTTGAGCAGCCACAGCCGCAACTGCGCGGGTGCGAGCGGTACGAGTTCGGGACGCGGCAGCGCGACGAGTTCGGGACGGTGCGCCGCCGACGCGTCCGCGAGCACGGCGGCCAGTTCCGCGACGGTCGGCGCGTCGAACAACGTGCGGACGGTCACCGAGAGCCGGGCCGCGACCCGGGTGGCCGACAGCGAGGTACCGCCGAGGGTGAAGAAATCGTCGTCGGCACCGATCGGTGTCGACGGCTCGAGCACCTCGGCGAAGACGGCGGCCACGCGTTCTTCCGCGACTCCGGCCGGGGCACGGAATTCGTTCTGCCCGAAGACCGGCGCGGGTAGTCGCCGAGTGTCCAGTTTGCCGTTCGTGGTGAGCGGCAGCGTCTCCAGCACCTCGTAGGCGGCCGGGCGCAGATAGGAGGGCAGCAGCCGTGCGACCGCCGCCCGGACGGCGGGCCGGGCGATCCCCGCGCCCGGTGCGGCTACCAGGTAGGCCACCAGATGCGTTCCGGTGCGCGGATCGGTGTGCGCGGTGACGGCGGCGCGGGCGATCCCGGGCAACGAGGTGAGTACGGTCTCGATCTCACCGGGTTCGATCCGATGCCCGCGCACCTTGATCTGGAGATCGCCGCGTCCGTGATAGAGCAGCGCGTATCCCGAGCCGGCAGGGGTGACGGTCACCAGGTCACCGGTGCGGTAGAGCCGTCCACCGGGCGGACCGAACGGGTCGGCCACGAAACGGTCCGAGGTCAGCGCGGCGCGGCCGTGGTAACCGCGGGCCAGTGCGGGCCCGCCGAGGTACAACTCGCCGAGTACGCCGGGCGGCACCGGCCGCAGCGCCACGTCGAGTACCACCGCGTGGAATCCGCGCAGCGGCGCGCCGATGGTCACCGGCCGACCGTCGACCAGTTCGCCGATGGTGGCGATATCGGTGGCCTCGGTGGGACCGTAGCCGTTGCGCATGAGCCGACCGGGTGCCCACGCGTCGACCAGATCGGACCTGATCGCCTCACCGCCGACGCCGAGCACCGTCAGCTCGGGCAGCGCCGCCGGATCGAGGGTCGCCAGCACGGCGGGGGTGATGATCGCGTTGCTCACCCGTTCGCGTCGCATCAGTTCGGCGAGATCGGGGCCCGCGACGACGAAACGCGGGGCGACGATCAGCGTCGCGGCCCCGGCGAGGGCGCACAGCTGCTCCCCCACCGCCATGTCGAATCCGGGCGAGGCGTGGTGCAGTGCCACCGCACCGGGCCGCAGGGCGTAGCGATCGCGACGTTCGGCGGCCAGATTCGCCAATCCGCCGTGCGTCACCATCACGCCCTTGGGCCGACCGGTCGAGCCGGAGGTGTAGATCAGATACGCCGGATGCGCTGCCGACAGCGCCGCGGTGCGCTCGGTGTCGGTCACCGGGCCGCGATACTCGCCAGGAGGCGTCGAGAGCAGATCGTCGAGCAGGATCACCCGCGTGCCCTCGGGTAGTCTGTCCGCGTATTCGGCTGTGGTGAGCGCGATCTCGGCGCCGCTGTCGGCGAGCACGTAGTCGATCCGCTCGTCGGGGTAGCTCGGATCGACGGGGACGAACGCCGCGCCCGCCTTGGTGACCGCCCACACCGCCGCCACCGATTCGGCCGACCGCTCCAGCAGCGTCACCACCAGGCGCTCCGGTCCCGCGCCCGCCTCGATCAGCGCACGCGCCAATACATCGGTGTGGATATCGAAATCCCGGTAGGTCCAGCGTGATTCGCCGTACACCACGGCCGTGCCGTCCGGATCGCGGCGCACCGCGGAGGCGATGAGCGCCGCCAGCGTCTCGACGGGACCGGTCTCCGGACCGCGCCAGGGTACCAATGCCCGGCGTTGCTCGTCGTCGACCAGGTCGAACCCGCCGACCGTCGCGGACGGGTCACCGGTGAGATGGTCGAGCAGGCGCAGGAATCGCGCGTGATGCGCGGCCAATTCGGCGGGCGTGTAGCGGTTCGGGTTCCCCTCGAATTCGACGCGGAGTCCGTTCACGGAACCGGGATAGACATTGAGCGTCAGATCCGGCACCGGACCGGTGCCGAGCAGATGCAGGGTGCCGCGCGCCGGTCCGAGTTCCACCGAGGACTGGAAGTTCATGATGTTGACCGCCGGGCCGAAATCACGTGCGCCATAGCGCGTTCCGCCACCCTCGGCATCCCTGATCACATCCTCGCCGCGATAGCGCTGATGCCGCAGCGCCCCGCTCAGTTCGGCGCGCGCGTGGGTCATCAGATCGGTCAGCCGGGCCGACTCCGGCACCGGGAGACGCAGCGGCACCACATTGCTCACCAAACCGGCGGCCCGCCGCAGCGCCGCGGTCGTCCGGGCCGCCACCGGCAGACTCAGGGTGACCTCCGGCGCGCACGTCACCCGCGCGAGGTAGCCGCCGAAGACCGCCACCAGCACCGCCGCCGTCCCCGCGTCGCCGGAGGCCCGCTCCAGCGGCGTCGCGTCCAGGTCGGCGCCGACCACCACCGAATGCGCGGCGAGATCTCCGGGACGGGTCGCGAGACCGACCGCTTCCGGTGATCCGTCGACGCGTTCGGCCCAGTAGCGGCGGTCGGTCTCGAAGCGAGTCGACGACCGGTAGGCGCGATCGGCCTCCAGCAGTATCTCCGGGGTGCCGAGGGCGGGCGGCGCGAGTTCGACGCCTTCGAGCATCTGCTCGTAGATCTGCGCGTGCCGTCGCGCCAGCGTCATCGCGCCGTATCCGTCGAGTACGAGATGGTGCGCGCGGGTGTAGACGAGGTGGCGTTGCGGACCGATTCGCAGAATCGTCGACCACATGGGCGCATCGACGGTCACGTCGACCGGTTTACCCCGGTCCCGCCCGATCCAGGCGAGTGCCGCGGCGTGCGGATCCGGTTCCGCGGTCATATCCAGGAAATCGACGTCGTCGTACTGATCGAATTCGAGCCGTTGCCACGGTGTGCCGTCGTCGTCGACGCCGAATCCGAGGTAGCCACCCAACTCACGCGCCGCGTACCTGGCGGCCGCGGCGTACACGCCACGATCGAGCGGACCTGTCACATCCGTGTACTGGGTGATCGTGAGCGGCACATCGCCGTGGAGATTCTGGGCGAACCACACTTCGCGCTGGGCCGAGGTCAAGGGCAGCTTCGTGTCCCGATCCGGTTCCATGGCACTACCTCGAGCTTCCGATCAACGCCTTTTTAGGTAAGGCTTTCCTCACACCCTAGTCATGGGGCAAAGAGTGATACAGAATCGAGGCGGATCGCTACCGGTGCGACGAATCGGTCTCGGACTCGGGACCGGAGGCGCCGACCAGGCCCGCCAGCTCGTCCAACAACTCCACGATCCGACGCCGTTGCTCCGAGGACAGCCGAGGCATTTCCGCGGTCAGCGCGGTCTCGATCGGCGCGCGCCCGCGGGTCCGGAACACCTCGACCATCGTCGCGGGGTCGACACTCACCAGGACCCGGCGTCCATCGGCCGGATCGGGCGCGGTCACCAACAAACCCTCGTCGCGGTATCGGGCCACGATGCGCGACACCAGACTCTGCACGATGGCCGTCCGGTCGGTGATCTCGCGAATCGAGGATCCGGGATGCACCGCGACATCCTCGATGACCGCGTAGTCACTCGGTGCGAATCGGCGCGAGCCGGTATTGCCGGTCGCGGCGAAGGCGACAGCCCGCAAGCGACGAGCGAGAAGATGCAGGCTGGCGGCGTCCATTCCGGCAATGTACATCACTAGTTATATAAATTAGGATTCATCACTATGTATGGAATCGGCGAGCTACCCCACCTGATCAAGCACAGCCTCGACACCCAGGTGAGCCTGTCCCGGCTACGCAGGCGGCATACGCTCGACGAGCGGGTGGCGGGCCGGACCGTGGTGATCACCGGCGCGTCCTCGGGCATCGGCCGCGCGGCGGCCGTGCGCATCGGCGCGGCGGGCGCCACCGTCGCACTGATCGCCAGACGCGAACCGGAACTGCGCCAGGTCGCCGAGCAGATCGAGGGCCTGGGCGGCAAAGCGGCCGTATACCCCTGCGATCTCAACGATTTCGAGGCACTCGACGCGACGGCGACCCGGATCCTCGCCGATCACGGCGGCGTCGACATCCTGGTCAACAACGCGGGCCGTTCCATCCGCCGCCGCCTCGACGAGTCCTACCACCGCTTCCACGACTACGAACGAACCATGCGGCTCAACTACCTGGCCCCGACCCGCCTCATGCTCGCCCTGCTCCCCAGCATGCGCGAACGGCGCGACGGACAGGTCGTCACCGTCCTGTCGGTGGCCAACCTGTTCGGCGGCCCCGGATACAGCGCCTACGTCGCCTCCAAGGCCGCGCTCGATTCGCTGACCGCCAACCTCCAGGTCGAAATCCTCACCGAGAACATACGATTCACCTCCGTCTACATGCCGCTCGTCCGCACACAGATGATCGCCCCCAACCCGCTCTACCGGAACGCCGCCGCCCTCACCCCCGAGCAGGGCGCGCAGGCGATCTGCGACGCCGTCATCGACCGCCCCCGCCGTATCGGCCCCGTCCTCGGCCGCATCGCCGCCCTCGTCGATCGAGTCCTCCCCGAACGCTTCGACGCGGTCCGCAGCGCACGCTTCCAACTCGGCGTGTGAGTGCCGCCGGATTGGAACGTTCCGGCGTCCGGCGTCGGGTACGTGACCCGGTTCGAGTTCGCCGCCGGTTACCCCGTCCGGCAGGCGGGTGGCCGGACGATCCTCGAACTGCGGTTACCCGCCGAAGAACTCGACGAATTCAACCGGCACATCGTCGGACGGATCGACGTCGTGCGGGAATTCCGCTGAACGGAAACCCGTAGCGTTCGACATCACCGACAGCGCCGCGGGTCCGGTCGGACCAATCCGGAAGAACGACGGCTCCGAATCAGTGTCAGCGGGTCGAGGTCCCTGCAACGCCGGGGGTTTTCGACGGTCCCGCCTCACCCGTGCTTTCCCCTCGCACCGAGACGCTCGCGCTGATGTTCAACGGAGGCATGATGTCTGTACCCGGTCACCGATCGACGGCATTGTTCATCGCCGGTGTCGTCGTCGCGAGTTCCGCGACCGCCCTGGGGTGGACAGCCACCGCCTCCGCCGGGCCCGCGCCGAAGTTCGATCCCGTTGTCGCGCAACTGAAGAGCGGATCGCTGTCGGGCCGGGTCGAATTCGTCCCGCTCGACGAGACCGTTCTCATCGAGGCCTCGTTCACCGGCCTCGATCCTCGCGAGCAGTACTCCGCGTCCATCCACGAGTTCGTCACCGCCGCGGGAAAGGGATGCGAGGGCGTCGGACGTCTCCTCGATCCGATGGACCTGAGCAAATCCCCCGCGTATCGCCCCGATCCGGCCGACTTCGCGACCGCCGCCGTCGGAGATCTCACCGCCAAATTCGGCAGATTCGAGGCCGACAGGAACGGCGAGTTCGAATTCCGTGGCATCGATTCCACGTTCTCCGTCAACGATCTGGTCGGGCGTCGCTCGTTCATGCTCGACGGACCCGACGGGGCGACCTGCGCCACCATCGAACGGATGCCGCAGGGGTGATCGCGGGCGGTCGGCGGTTGTCACATTCCCCGACCCAGCAAACTTTCGGTTTCCGATCTCGTCAGCCGGGTAGAGCGTCCGTATCCGAGACGAATCAGGAGCCCGCCATGAAACGATCGTTGCGCCCAGGCGACGAAGTCGAATGGAACAGCCATGGCAGCACAGCCGAGGGAGAGGTGGAAGAAGTGATCACCTCCGATACCGAGGCCGCCGGGCGAACGGTGCGGGCGTCCGAGGACGAACCGCAGTACCGAGTGCGCAGCGCGAAAAGCGGGCGCGATGCGGTACACAAACCCTCAGCGCTCCGCCGACACGACGACTGAATACCCGACAGCGATGACGTTGACAGCCGCGCATCCAGCGGAGTTGACTGAGGGTCTACCCATGAAAGTCGCTGGTCACACGCCATAGACAATGGCATCCGGTCCGGCGACCGGATCACGGGCGACAGCGAATATGCGCGCGCCGAGTTCGAGGACATCTCTTTGTCACCGGCGCTCACCCAGGGCTCGCATTTCCGGGCCACCCATCTAGATACAAGAAGTCACCATGATCATTATCGGAATCATCCTGCTCCTGCTCGGGTTCTTCCTCGACATTCCGATCCTGTGGACCATCGGCCTCGTCGTCCTGGTCATCGGCCTGGTGCTGCTGCTCTTGGGATCGATGGGTCGCGCCGTCGGCGGCCGCCGCCACTATTACTGACCGGTCGGCGGCCACGAGCGGCCGCGACCGAACTCCGAGGAGTCGAAGATGGCCACGAGCACCATCGTTTGGATCATCGTCATCGTGATCGTCGCAGTCCTGCTCCTGGCAGCACTGGGATGGGCACTGCAACGCAGACGCCTCCAACAGCGCCGTGCCGAAGCCGAGCAGATCCGCGCCGAAACCGTCGCGGAGTCCCGGCAGGTCCGTCAGCGTGAAGCGATCGCCGACGAGACCGCCGCCGAGGCGCGTGCGGCCGCCGCGCAGGCCGACGCTCAAGCCGCCCGTGCCGCCGGATTGGAACAGCGAGCGTCCGAACACCGCAGCGCGGCGACGTCCTCGCGTGACGAGCTGGACCGGAAACGCGAATACGCCGACAAACTCGACCCGACATCCGAGACCGTCGACGAGGCGGACCATTCGACCGGCAGACATCGCACGACGTAGCGCACCCGAACGCCTCACCGGCAAGGTGCGGCCGCCAGGTTACGCATGCGCAAGCCGAGCACCGCACGTGCGGCGAGTCGATTCGAAACACCTCTGCTCGGCAACCGCCCGGCGCGTCGCCGATCGAACGCCTGTGCCGAGTGGATTTCACCGAGTTCGCGCGACGCCCGAGCACGTCATGCACGTCGTGAGGTCAGACGGTGCCGACGCTATTTTTTCGGTTTGCCCGGCTTGTCCTTGCCGTTGCCGTGGCCAGGATTTCCATGGCCCGAATTGCCTTGACCCGAGCCGTTCCCCTGCCCGGGAGGGCCGTCGACGTCGTCGTCGGGCGCCGGTCCGGCCTGAACGGTCTGCGGCACCGGCGACGCCCAAGTCGCGGTACCGCCGAAGTCTGTGCAGCGCAGCGCTACTCCGTCCCGGTCGAATCCGGTGCCCTGCACAGCCGGGTCACACGGCCGTCCCGCCACCGGAGTGAGCGCGATCGGCGGCGCGGCGATCGGTGCCGCGGTCGGCGGCCCCACGGTGACATCGGGCCGGGTTGTCGGGGTGGCGGAGTGTGGCTCACCGGCGCCGGGCGTGCCGAGCCAGAGCGCGCCGCCGATCACCGCGAAAAGAGCGGCCAATACCGCGGCGGCCGAGCGTGCCCGCCGGTTCGACGGACCGGATGGGTGCGTTCGGGCGGCCTCGACCCCGATGACGCCGATAGATGTCGCGGGCCCTGGCAGACGAGCTGCGGCGGCGGCCGGCATGTCGATCGTCGTGCCCGGCGGCCCCGGCACAGGGGATGTGCCGTCCTTCTGGCTACCGACCGTCGCGATCGCAGGGCCCGGCACACGGGTCGTGGCCGCTGTCGGCGCACCGATCGTCGCAGGCGCGTGACCCGGCGCACAGGCTGTGCCCGCTGTCGGCGCACCGATCGTCGCGATCGCCGATCCCGACAGACGAGCTGTGCTCACCGTCGACGCACCGATCGTCGCAGGCCCCGGCATAGGGAATGCCTGCCTGCCGACCGTCGCGATCACGGGTCCCGGCGTACGGGCTGTGTCGGCCGCAGGCATACCGATCGTCGCTATCGCGGGCCCCGGAACGCTCACCGGCCCGATCTCCACGGTCGGCAGATCCCGCCCCGTCACCGCGGCGTGGGCCGCGGCCGCGAATTCCCCCGCCGTGGACCAGCGGTCACCCGGCTCCTTGGCCATGGCGCGGGCGATCACCGCGTCCAACTCCGGGGGCACGGCGGCGACCAGGTCGCTCGCCATCGGCGGGGTCGACATCAGGTGCGCGCACACCTGCTGCGGCGCGTCACCGTCACCGAAAGGCCTTCGGCGGGTAAGTAGTTCGTAGAGTACGCACGCCAGTGAGTACTGATCCGAGCGAGCGTCGGCGGTGCCGCCGAAGCGTTCCGGCGCCACGTATCCGAGCGTGCCGACCATCTGGCCGGTGGCCGTGATCGGGCGTTGGCCCGCGCTGACCGCCGTGCCGAAATCGATCAGGTACACGAACCCGGTCGATGTCACCATCAGATTCGACGGTTTGACGTCGCGATGCACCAGTCCGATCCGATGCGCGGCGTCCAAGGCGACGGCGGCCTGCGTGACGATCCGGACGGCGGCGTCGGGAGCGAGCCGCCCCTCGCGGCGCAGCAGTTCGGCCCCGTCGACTCCCTCGATGAGCGCCATGTCCAGATAGAGCCGCCCGTCCAGTTCGCCGAAGCCGTGAATCGGCACGGTGTGCGGACCGCGCAACTGCGCGGCCAGGCGTGCCTCCCTGGTGAAGCGCTGCCGGTACGCGGGGTCGGCCCCGACCTCGGCGGTGAGCACCTTCAGGGCCACGTCCCTATCGGTGCGGGTGTCGCGCGCCGACCAGACCCGGCCGGTGCCCCCGCTACCGAGCAGACGTTCCAGGCGATAGTGACCGAACCACATATCGTCCATCTGCGAATCTCCCGCCTGCCTCTCCACCCGGGAAGAGTTACCCGAAATCTCTGCCGCTACCACGCGGCTCGATATTGTTCCGCCACGGTGGTCCGATCATTTCGCAGCCGGGCGCTTCGGCGTCGCGGAATCAGACGAACGCCCACGACCGGGACCTCGACAGCGGGCCGAGCTCCCGACGCGAACGGTCAGTTCTGGCGTGGCACCAGCTCGGCGACGAAGCGATCGACGAAACCGTCCATCGGCTTCCCACCCGCGGGTACCACCACGAATTTGCTGAGCCCGGCCGCGAGATAGCCGTCGATCAGCCGATGCAGCTCCGGCCAACTGCCCGCGATCAGATCGGCCGGGTCAACGCCGGGGCGCTGCCGCCCGATTCGCGCCGCCACTGGCGCGGGGACACCGTCCTCGGCCACCAATACGGTGATTCCGAAGTGATCGGCTTCGATCTCGCGTCCCGCCTCGGCCGCCTCCGCGTTGATCGCCGCCACCCCGGCCGCGGCTTCCTCGGGCGTCAGGAAACTGCCCAACCAGCCGTCGCCGTAGCGGCCGATGCGGCGAAAGGCCGCGGGTACCCGGCCGCCGAGCCAGATATCGAGCGGGCGCGCGGAACGTCGCCCCACTCCGGCTCCGCGCACCGAGAAGTAGTCGCCGTCGAAATCCACGTCGTCGGCGCGCAACACCGCGCGCAGCAGGCGCAACGATTCGTCGAAGACCGCGCCGCGCCGGCCCGGCACCGGGAAGAGGTCTCGTTCGTTGCCACCTGCGGGCTGCAACCCGAACACCGGTAGCACCCGCTTGGGCGCGAGCGCCGACAGTGACGCCAACTGTTTGGCGACCAGCACGGGATGGCGGCCGGGCAGGATCGCCACCGAGGTGCCGACTTTCAACCGGGTGGTCCGCGACAACGCGAACGCCATCCCGACCACCGGATCGACGGCCTGGGAGTAGACCAGTTCGGAGAACCACAGCGAATCGACGCCCGCGGCTTCGAGCCGGTCGACGAGTTCGGGCAGCGCCTCCGGGTCGGCGTCCGCGCCGGTACCGACCCCGAATCGAATCTTCACCGAGTTCTCCTCCCGAGCGGTCGTCCCGGCTCGCCGAATGCGATCCGAGGTCCGGCCCGCACAGCCGTGCACTTGCGGACAACGCATCCCGAGCCGCCGTCATTTCCACCGAATTCCGTCCGATCGGATGCCACTGCCCCACAACGGTATTCGATGACGCTACCGAACCTGCCGTTCCCGCCCCGCCTGCGCGCGACGGGCGACGAGAACTTCCAGACCGTCGAGGATGCGCTCGAGACCGAATCCGAAGTGGTCGACGTCCAGCCCGAAGGCGTCCTCGGCGAGTCCGGCCATCACCGGGTAACGCCCGGTGGCGAGCGCCTCCTCGAGGACCGGCAGTTGGGCTTCCCAGAATTCGGCGTCGGTCAGGCCCGTGGCCCTTTCCGCCTGCTCGGAATGCAGTTGGGTGCGCGCGGCGCCGAATACGTAGCCGTCGATCATGACGACCGCCGACACCAACTCCGCGTCGGTGAGACCCATGGGCCGGATCTGGGTGAGCACCACTTCCATCCCCTCGATCGCGCTCGGCCCCAGCACCGGCCGGGACTGGTTAACGTGGAGCAGCCAGGGGTGCTCGCGCAGCAGCGCCAGCGTCGCGTGGGCGAGGTGCTCGAGTGCGGCGCGCCAGCCGATGTCCTCCTGCGCCGTGCCGGACGGGCGCTGCACGCGGTCGAGCATCAGATCCAGGAGTTCGGCCTTGCCGGGGAGATAGCGGTACAGCGACATGGTGCCGGTGCCGAGTTCGGTGGCGACCCTTCGCATGGTCACCGCGGCCAGCCCCTCGGCATCGGCGACCCGGATCGCCGCTTCGACGATGCGATCGAGGGTGAGACCCGGTTTGGGACCGCGACTGGGACGAGGGCCACCGTGCCACAGCAGATCCAGGGTACGGGCGATATCACCGCTTCCACTGGTCTCGGTACCCGTCATGGTCGTCAGCCTAACCGCCGAGAAGAACTGGGTACGTTGTACTCGTTTGAGAGTACGATGTACCCAGTTCATGCTCGAACGGGAGGATCAGATGGACGACTACGCGGTCCGGGCCGAAGGTCTGGAGAAGAGATACGGAGACAAACGCGCCCTGGACGGCTTCGATCTGGTCGTGCGCCGCGGTACGGTGCACGGCCTGCTCGGACCGAACGGCGCGGGGAAGACCACGGCGGTGCGAATACTGTCCACCTTGATCCGCCCGGACGGCGGACAGGCGATGGTGGCCGGACTCGATATCGCGCGCCGACCGCACGAGGTGCGTGCTCGCATCGGGCTCACCGGCCAGTACGCCGCGGTGGACGAGGTGCTCACCGGCCGTCAGAATCTCGAGATGTTCGGCAGGCTCTTCCATCTCGGCGGCCGCCGGGCCCGGCGACGCGCGACCGAACTGCTCGAACGTTTCGATCTCGCCGCCGCCGCCGACAAGGGCGTCGGCGAGTACAGCGGCGGTATGCGGCGCAGGCTCGATCTGGCCGCCTCGATGATTCTCGCCCCGGATGTGCTGTTCCTCGACGAACCCACCACCGGCCTGGATCCGCGCGGCCGCGGGGAAGTCTGGGACGCGGTGCGCGCCCTGGTGGCCGACGGCACCACCGTGCTGCTGACCACCCAGTATCTGGAGGAGGCCGACCGGCTCGCCTCCCGCGTCACCGTCATCGATCAGGGACGGGCGATCGCCGACGACACCCCCGACGGACTGAAGAAGACGATCGGCGGCGACCTCATCGAGGTGATCGTCACGGAGGTGGCCGATCTGCCCGCCGTCGCCGCGGTGATCGAGCGGGTCAGCGACGGCGAACCCGAGACCGACGAGGTCGAACGGCGCGTCCACGCGCCCGTCGTCGATCGGATCGCCGCGCTCACCGAAGTCGCCCGCACCCTCCAGGACGCGGGGATCGCCGTCGAGGACATCGGTGTGCGCAGGCCGAGTCTCGATGACGTCTTCCTGCAATTGACCGGGCACCGCACCACCGTCGAGGAGGCCCTCCGATGAGCACCGCCGAAACCGTGCGCCGTCGCTCGCGGGCGTACTGGGCCGTGGCCGACTGCTGGAATATCGTGCGCCGGGGCCTGACCCACTACCAGCGTCAGCCGGTGAACATCGCCTGGCAGCTCGGTTTCCCGATCCTGTCCGTCCTGCTGTACGGCTACGTCTTCGGCAGCGCGATGACCGTGCCGGGCGGTGGCGACTACCGGGATTTCCTGATGCCGGGCATGTTCGCGATGACGATGGCGTTCGGGTTCATCAACACCGCGACGGTGGTCGTCTACGACGCCACCAACGGTGTGATCGACCGCTTCCGCTCGATGCCGATGGCGTCCTCGGCGGTGGTGTCCGGACGCGGGGTCACCGATCTGCTGGTGGCCTGTGCCGAACTGGCCATCCTGATGCTCACCGCGCTGGTGATCGGATGGCGGCCCGACGGTGGAATCCTGGGCGCCGTCGCGTCGTTCGGCCTCCTGCTGTGGCTGCGGTTCGCGCTGATCTGGGTCGGCGTCTGGCTCGGACTGCTGGTACCGAATCCCGAGGCCGCGGGCGGCCTTTTCGCGGTCGCGTTCCCGCTGACCATGATTTCCAGCATCTTCGTCGCACCACAGCTGATGCCGGACTGGCTCGGCTTCGTCGCGGCGTGGAATCCGATCTCCTCCACCGTCGCGGCCTGCCGCGAACTCTTCGGAACACCGGTGGGCAGCGCGGATTCGTGGGTGGAACAGCACGCGCTGCTGATGGCGGCGGTGTGGCCGTTGCTGATCACCGCGCTCTTCCTGCCGCTCGCGGTGCGCCGGTTCCAGCGTCTGAGCCGCTGACTCCGCCGGGAAGCGTTCAGGTCGGACCGGCGGTCAATTGGTAGTAGGCGGTGTCGAGCGGGATGTCGACCGCGAACCAGGCCGCCGGTCGGTCGTCGTCGCGGGGACACCACGCGGTCGCGATGCACAATCGGGCCACCTCCGCGGCGGCGAGGCCGGGCAGATGCCAGGCCACGCGGGCCGGATCCGCGTATCGCACACCGTATTCGGTGATGGTGTCGTCCACGTCGGTCGGCAGCAGGCGCGCCCAGCCGGAGGGGACGAGTCGACCGTCGGCGGCCTGCATGGCGAGCAGTTCGGAATCCGGGCCGCCGATCGACACCATGAAATGCTCGTTCTCGACACTCACGGCCGCGAGACATTCGCCGGGGTCGGGCCCGCCGCACGCGTCGGCGGGCAGGTCGGTCAGTTCGGCGGAGAAGACCAGTCCCGACACCTCCGCGGTCGCCCGCACCTGCCAGATCCCGGCCCACATCGGAATCGGTTCGCTACCGTCCCACGGCGGTGCGTCGATACTTCCGATCAGCAGGTCGACCGCCGCGTCCGAACGCTGCCACCGGTGCAGATGCGCGCCATTCGGCAAGCGCCACACCGCATTCGGCACCACGGGCAGAACTTCCGATCCGAGGGAGACGGAGAATTCGACGAGGCCGAGAGGCGTGTCGATCACGGCTGGGCGGCGGGCGGCCTGGACCAAGTCGTCGGTGGGAAGCATGCGCCCATCATGCAGGTCGGCGTTCGAGGGGTTTCAGCAAGGCGGACCCTCCACCGGGATCCGAAACCGTGCGACGAGCGACTGCTCGGGGGCCGGTCGGTGCCGTGTCCGAGAAATGTCCCCGGGCGTAGGCGAGCGTGGAAGAATCATGGTGCGTTTCCGCGTAGCCAGCTCCACGGAAAGACCTGATGGATGGGTCATCTGCCCGGCAGAAGACGACATCGAAGGAATTCCCATGACCGAATCCGGCATCGCGATCGATCCGACACTCGTCGACGTGTACAAGGACCTCCACCGACACCCGGAGCTCGGATTCCAGGAGCACCGCACCGCCTCGATCGTCGCGGAGCGGATACGGGCCTCGGGGTTCGAGGTCACCACCGGGATAGGGAAGACCGGGGTCGTCGGCGTCCTGAAGAACGGCACGGGTCCGACCGTCCTGCTCCGGGCCGATATGGACGCGCTTCCCCTCCGCGAGGACACCGGGCTCGACTACGCCAGCACCGCCACGGCCACGAACGAGGACGGCGACACGGTGCCCGTCGCGCACGCGTGCGGACACGACCTGCACGTCACCTGTCTGCTCGGCGCGGCACGCATCCTCGCCTCCGACGCCTCCGGTTGGACCGGCACCGTCCTGCTCGCCTTCCAGCCCGCCGAGGAACTCGGCGAGGGCGCGCGGGCCATGGTCGACGACGGCCTGTTCGACAGGTTTCCGAAACCCGATGTCGTCCTCGGTCAGCATGTGGCTCCCCTGCCCGCGGGCAAGATCGGCGGGCATCCCGGCCCGTCGTACGCGGGGTCGGATTCGCTGCGCGTGCGGCTCGTCGGCAGGGGCGCGCACGGATCGATGCCGGAAGCGTCGGTGGATCCCGTCGTACTGGCCGCCGCGACGGTTCTTCGCCTGCAAACCGTCATCTCCAGGGAGATCCCGAGCACCGCGACGGCGGTACTCACCGTCGGAGCGATACACGCGGGCGACGCGGCGAACGTGATTCCCGGTCACGCCGAGATCCGGTTGAACATCCGCAGCTACGACACCGCTGTGCGCCGTCGCGTCCTGGACAGCGTGGAACGCATCGTGCGCGGCGAAGCGGCCACCGCGGGCGCGCCCGAAGAACCGACGATCACCGAGATCGAACGTTTCCCCGTCGTCGCCAACGACCCGGAAGCACTGAGCAGAAGTCTCGCGGCTTTCGCGAGTTGGCTCGGCCCGGACGACATCCTCGATCCGGGAGCGGGCGCGGGGAGCGAGGACGTCGGCATCCTCGCCACCGAATCCGGTGCCGCACTGGCCTATTGGTTGCTCGGCGGCGCGGATCCGTCGCTGTTCACCACGGGAGATATAACCGACCCCGCGCTGCTCACCGTGCCGTCGAATCATTCACCCCGGTATGCCCCCGTCATCGAGCCGACGCTGTCGATCGGCGTGCGCGCGTTGGTATCCGCCGCCAGAACATGGTTGCCCCACCGGTGATCGAGGGGCAGGCGGGAATCCCGAATCGCCGCACGCGGCGAAGTTGTGATCTCGGTCTGGTTGACTGAGGGGGTCGACCTCGAAAAAGTCCGTATGGGCCGGGGTAGTACCGCTCCGCTTCGGCGGTGAACCCCGGAAGGACACCACCTGATGCGTGACCCGAGTCGAATCATCGATGTGCTACTGGTCGAAGACGATCCCGGCGACGAGCTGATCACCCGCGAGGCGTTCGAGACCCACACCCTCGGCAACACCTTGCACGTGGCTCGTGACGGCGAGGAAGCACTCGATTTCCTCTACCGGCGCGGCGCGTGGGACCAGGCGCCGCGCCCGGACCTGATCCTGTTGGATCTGAACCTGCCCAAGTACAACGGCCGCCAGGTCCTGGAACAGATCAAGACCGATCCGGACCTGGCCGCGATCCCGGTGGTCATGCTCACCACCTCGAGCGCCGAGGAAGACATCCTGTCCAGCTACCGGCTGCACGCCAACGCCTTCGTCACCAAACCGGTCGATCTCGATCAGTTCATGGACGCGATCAAACAGATCGACGGCTTCTACATCCAGGTCGTCCAGCTGCCCTCCAACTGAGCCGATGGGCCCTACCCGCACTTCGGGTGGGGCCCATCGCACAGGCCGCTATTCCCGGTGCGTGACCGTATTCGCGGCGAGCAGCACCCGGTCCAGACGGGCACGGGTGTGCTCGATCGCTTCGGGGTGTGCGCGGTCGGGAAGTTCGGCGAGCACACGGGCCGCGAGCCCGGCGAGTGTGCGGCCGGTGTCGGCGGCGCGGGCGGACAGGACCGCCGCCGCCGCCGGTTCGTCGAGACCGTAGACGAACATGATCGCGCCTTCGGCCTGTTCGATCACATGACGGCCGAACTCGGCCGGGATGGGTTCGGTCGTGTCCGAGTAGGTCGGATCGTCGATCTCGTTCACTGGTGCGCCTTTGCTCATCGCCGCGAAGCGACCGACTGGTGATGGGTGTGCCACCCGGGTACTGAACTACCCATGGTCGATGATTCCACGCAGGCTCGCCGAACCGGCGTGGCGCGGTTGTTACGCTTCGACGCGCGGGTAGCCGAGGGCCGTGATGCTCGGGCACGCCGAACGCGGGATGAGAGGTGGGCCGTCGTGGCTGCGATGTCCGAAGGGCCGTCATTCCCTCCGGAGATGCTCGCGTCGGCTCCCGACAGCGCCCTCAACGTGCTGCTCGCCGACACCGACTGGTCGGCGAGCGGACTCGGCCCGGTCGCGACCTGGTCGGCGGAACTGCGCACCGCGGTCGGCATATGCCTCAACTCCCCCTTTCCGATGTTGATCATGTGGGGCGCGGACCTGGCGATGATCTACAACGACGCCTTCGTCCCGATCCTCGGCGCCAAACACCCGGCGCTGGGACAGTCCTGCGCCGTGGTGTGGGCCGACGCCTGGCCCGTGGTCGGAGTCATGATCGACAACGTCATGGCCTGCGGGGAATCGAGTTACCACGAGAACCTGCCGCTGGTGGTCGACCGGCACGGCTTCGACGAGACGGTCTATTTCACCTTCGCCTACAGCGCGATTCCGACCGCCGCCCGCGAGGTGGGCGGCGTGTTCACCGTCGTCACCGAAACCACCGCGCAGGTGCTCGGCACCAGGCGGCTCCAGGTCCTGCGCGAACTCGGTGAGGTCCGTTCGGTGCAGGTGGTCGATGTCGAGACCGCCTGCGCGGCCGCGATCGACGTGCTCGGCCGATATCGCGAGGACGTGCCCTTCGCGGCCGCGTATCTGGTGGACCCCGAGCGCGACAGCGCGCACGCCGTCGCCTCGTTCGGGGCGCAATCCCCCGAGGGCCACCTCATCCCCGATCGCCTCATCCCCGATCGGATCGGCCCCGAGGGTGAGGGCGCGTGGATCTGGCGGGCCGCGACCGGTGCGGCGGCACAGTCGAATTCGGCGGGATCGGCCGTCACCGCGGTGGCGCTGCCGCTGGCGATCGACGCGGATCACCCCACCGGAGTGCTGCTGGCCGGTGTCAGTGCGCATCTGATGTTCGACGACGCCTATCGCGGATTTCTCGAGCTCGCCGCCGATCACCTCGGCTCCGCCATCACCGACGCGCACGCGCAAGCCGCGCAATTGCGGCGCGCCGAGGAACTGGCCGAACTCGACCGCGCCAAGACCACGTTCTTCACCAGCGTCAGCCACGAACTGCGCACGCCGCTGACCCTGATCACCGGCCCCGCGCAGGACGCGCTCGCCGACCGGGACGCACCGCTGGCAGCCGTCCAGCGCGCTCGCGTCGAGATCATCCGCCGCAACGCCGGACGGCTGCGGCGGATGGTCGACACGCTGCTCGACTTCAGCCGCCTCGAGGACGGTCACCTCGCCTTCGAGCCGGTGGCGGTCGAACTGGGCGGGCTGACGCGCGGGATCGCCGAATCCTTCGCCCCCGCGGTGCGCCGGGCCGGTCTCGGGTTCACCGTCGACTGTCCGGAGCAGCTGCGCGCGGTCATGGTCGATCCGGGTCATTGGGAACGGATCGTGCTCAATCTGCTGTCGAACGCGGTGAAGTTCACCCTCACGGGCGAAATCGGAATCGGCGTGCGCCTGCGCGATGACCAGGTCGTCCTCGAGGTGCGCGACACCGGTGTCGGTATCGAGGCCGAGGAACTCCCGCATATCTTCGAACGGTTCCGGCAGGTTCGCGGAGCGGCCGGTCGATCCCACGAGGGCTCCGGAATCGGTCTGGCGCTCGTGCGGGAACTGGCCGCGCTGCACGACGGGGATGCCGAGGTGGTGAGTCATCCGGGCCGCGGCACGACCTTCACGGTGCGCTTTCCGGCGCGCCACACCGACGATCCGGCCGTGCGCGCGCCGACCCATTCGGTCGTCGCCGACTATGTCGCCGAAGCGCTGCAATGGAGCGCATCCGCCGAAGGCGCCGACTCCGAATCCGCCCCAGCGACGGCCGATGTGGTGCTGATCGCCGAGGACAACGCCGACCTGCGCACCTACCTGTCGGGTCTGCTGCGACCCGAGTACACGGTGGTGATCGCCGTCGACGGTCACGACGCGCTGCGCCGCGCCCGATCCTCGCGCCCCGATCTCGTCCTCGCCGATGTGATGATGCCCGGCCTGGACGGACTGGCCCTGTTGCGGGAGTTGCGTGCCGACCCGGGGACCGCCCACACGCCGGTGATCTTCCTGTCCGCCCGGGCCGGTGAGGAAGCCGCCGCCGAAGGTCTCGCCGCTGGCGCCGACGACTACCTGACCAAACCCTTCTCCTCCGCCGACCTGCTCGCTCGGGTCCGTTCCAACCTCGACCAGGCACGCTTGCGCAATCACGAATCCGCGTGGCGCACCGCGTTGGTCAACGCGATGCAGGACGGTTTCTTCGTCGCGTCGGCCGACCTGTCGGTCATCGAGATCAATGACGCGTTCACCCGGATGCTCGGCTATCGGGCACCGCGATTGCCCTGGCCGGTCCCGCACCCGTGGTGGCCGACCGCCGAGCAGGACCCCGAGGGTTTCGCGCTCGTGACAGCGGCGCTCGAGGTGGTCGAGAACGAGGGCCGCGGCCGGTTCGTCCTCCCCCTGCGCCACCGAAACGGCCACAAACTGTGGGTCGACGTCTCGCTGGATTCGCTGCGCGACGACCGCAGCGGAGCCGTCCTGCTGGTCGGCACACTCCGTGATGTCACCGATCGACATCTGTCCGCCGAACGCGACGCCGCGGTCGCGCGCATGGCCGGACTGCTCGCCGGAATCGACATCGGCGCACAGGTTCTGAAGATCGGTCTGGCCGAATTGCGCGAATGCTGGCAGGCCGAGCGGGTATCACTGCTGACCTTCGAGCAACCGGGCGTCGTGACCGTCACCGCGAGTTCGCCCCCGCATCCGAGCAGCACGACCGCGCCCGCGAGCGCCGTCGAATACGTCCGCACCGGAAATCTGTGCGTCCTCTCCGAAGCCGGGACGCTCACCGATTTCGCCGACGCCCCCGCGCTGGCGGTCGCTGTCGGCGCGCCGGTCGATGACGGCGGCGACCGAGGCCTGCTGTGGGTCGAGTTCGCTCGCCCCCGCCCTTTCACCGACGCCGACCGCGGCCTGATGGTGCAACTGACCAGCCACCTGCAACGGGCGCTGACACGGGCCAGAGCCAATGACGAACAGCGCACGATCGCGCTGGCCTTGCAGCGCGCGCTGCTCGGCCCGAACGACCTGCCAGACGGCTTCGCCGCCCGCTACGAACCCGCGGGCACCGCACTCGAGATCGGCGGCGACTGGTACGACGTCATCGAGCTACCGGGCGAACGCTACGGCGTGGTCGTCGGCGACGTCGTCGGCCACGGACTGCCCGCCGCGACCGCGATGGGACAACTTCGCAGCGCCGCCAGAGCACTCCTGCTGGAAAACCACGGTCCGGCGAAAGTCCTGTCCGCACTGGACCGTTTCGTCGAACACCTCCCCGGCGCCTATTGCGCCACCGTCTTCTGCGCGAAGATCGACCCGCACGCCCGGACCGTCACCTACAGCAGCGCCGGACACCTCCCCGCCCTGCTGGCCGAACCCGGGAAGCCGGTCCGGCGCCTCGACCAGGCGCTGTCCTTGCCGATGGCGGTGCGCGCGGGTCGTGAACGCCCCGAAGCCACGAGCACCATCCCCGACGCCGCCACCCTGCTGCTCTACACGGACGGTCTGGTCGAACGCCGCGACGAAGACCTCGACACCGGAATCGCCCGGGCGGCCTCCGCCCTGACAGCCGCCGCGCACCTGAGCCCCGCACAGACCGTCGACGAAATCTCGCGCCGCCTGTTCGTCGAGGACCACCACGACGACATCGCCCTGCTCGCCTATCGCCGACCCTGACGAGCGGCGGTGGCGCTCATTCCGAGGAGCCCAGCGCCGCCTCGACCGTGGCGAACACATCGAGAATCTGATCCATCGCGGCCAACTGGATAGCGCGCAGCGGTCCCCCGGTGGCGACCACACGCAAAGCATGGCGCGGGTCGAGTTCGGAGGCCTCGGCCAGCAGACTCAGACCGGCCGAACCGAAGAACCCGACCTCGGACAGATCCACGACCAGCACATCGGGATCCTCCTGTCGCGCCTGCGCCAGCCCCGCTTTCAGCAACGGCGCCGAGGCCAGATCGACTTCACCGTCGACCACGACGATCACCGCGGCCCCCCGCGACCGTCGATCGACCCGCAATATCGCCGACCGTCGCTCATTCACCGCGCGACCCTCCCGCGTCGAAACGCGGTACCCACACGGTGGGCACACCTACCCGACGCGCACTCTCGAGGACGTCTCTCAACACCGGTGGCCCTCCGCTGAGTTGTCGATTCTCCTCTGCACCACAGCAGGCAGAGCGACAGAATCGTATACCGCCCGAAGCCCCGCCGGCCGAGCCGATCGAGACCGTGCGAAACGAGCCGTGTCGGTACCGCCGTAGAATTCTGGCACAATCGCCAGGCAGGAGTCCCTCCACGCAGCGTCGGTCCACCTGCTCGATCGACGACAGGCTGTCGTACGGTTCTCACCGTGCGATGTGGATACCTCGGCGCCGCACGGGTCGGGTCCTGGACAACGGATCTCGCGAGGAAGGACCACATGCTGGATCTGGGTGTCGACCGGACACGGCGCGGGGTATCGGTTGTTTCACACTTCTCGATCACGGGTGTACGCGCACCGATCCGGGGTAGGTCGCCGGTGGAGGAGATGATCTCGATACCGAAGGAACACCATGGGTGATGCCCAGAACGCGGCACGACCCCTGATCAGCGAATTCCCCGCCGCCGTCGAGGAGTTGTCGGCGGCGCGGCACCGGCTCCGAAATTGGCTCACCCCCCACGTCACCGACCCCGGACACCTCTACGACCTGCTCCTCGCCGCCGACGAAGCATGCGCGAACGCCGTCGAACACGGTCACAACGGCGACGGCGGCGTGATCCGTCTCAGCGCCGCCATCGAAGGTGACGCGATCCGGATCACCGTCACCGACCATGGGCGGTGGGTACCGCGAAACGATGGACCGGACGCTGTGCGTGGTCTGCCCGATTCACAACGGGGGCGCGGGTTGGCGCTGATGCGCGCACTTGCTCCCGATACCCGGCTCACGGTTTCCGAGACGGGCACGACCGTCGAATTCACCGTTCCCTTGAATCCACGCCGCGACAGCTGAAGGCGGGGGCCGCGCATCCGTATGTCGTCGGCAGGATCACTGGGGTTCGGCAGGCCGATCCGGCATTGCCGCGAGTGCGCGGCGGAACCGAGCGTGGGCTCGGATGAATACGAATCTCTCGTCATAGATCGGCCGGAACGTCACCGGCTGAACGACTTTCTTGCGCAGGCGGAAGTATATGACCAGACCGAGCAGTGATCCCGGAAATACACCGAGGACCAGGGCCGGCTGCACCGGGCAGACATCCGTCACGGCGATGAACACCACCGCGAACAAATTGGCTGCCATGATCCACAACAGCAGGCGGGACAGCCATCGGTGCAAGCCTGATCTCCGACGACACCGAGCACACGTGGGCCATTCTCCGACGACGATCGTCGACACCGGCGGAGGAACATACCTGGGCAGCGGCGACGCGGCATCGTACGGCCGCCGGCTCGGCACACGATGCGGGAACCGGGGATGCTGATCTGTGTCGTAGAAGCAGGATCGAACGAGAACGTGCGACTCGGCCGGGCGACCATGACGCGCGCACACCTCGGGCAGTGGGCGGGCGACCTCCAGTTCCAAGGGTTCCACCCGCAGTGGCCTGGTCGTCTTCACCCACAGCGTGCCGGTGTTCGCCAGCGGGTCACGGCAGCGGCGCAACGCAATCGTTTCATCGTGCTCGTAGGTCCATGGCCGCTGATAGGTCATCGGAGTAGCGGTAGAAGAGTCCGCTTCGACCTCCCCGCCGTTGTTCGGGCGGTAGTACCTGCCGGAGAAAATCCGCTTCATCGAAGCCAGCCGCCCCGGTTCCGCTCTCGGAAATAGTCATCGTCCTGGTCCTCGGCGTCGCTCGGACCGACAACGAGATCGCGGTTGGGCCTACGGGTTCCCGGAACGACAGGTTCGGCGGGCAGGTCGGGTCGCACCGAATCGGACGGAGCGGCGACCCTGAACAGTTCCGTCATCGAATTCCTTTCATGCCGAATTTAGATTTCCACGTGATACCTGCTGTGCACCACGAATTACCTCCGATATGGACCACTTCCGCCGACGCTCGAACCCGCGCACAGGACAGGGATGCGGTACCGGGCCCGAGAGCGTGGTGGAATAGGGTCTGCATGCTCACGGGCACTATGGAAGCGATCGGAATCGTCTCGACTGCCCCGCACCGACGTACAGTTTCAGCGGCTGGGCGGTCGAACCGGCATTCCGACAGCCGGCAACCTGCCCACCGACGACATCGCCCACCCCGGCCAATGTGTCGAAAGTGCTGTCTGCGGATCGGATTCGACCGTCGGCTCCGCTGCCACATGCCCCTCCTCCTGTGGTGACTGGCGACTTTAGCACGACGGTCGCAGGCGTGTGGCGCCTGCGACGGCGGGGTCGGGCACGGAAGAACCGGGGTCAGCCGTAACCACGTCCCGGTAGCCACCCGCCTGGTCGACATTCACCGAGGGTGTTGCCCAACAACGCCTCTCGGCGCCCCCGTCGCCGCCTCCGTCGCCGCCTCCGGCCGCAATCGTCGCGGCGCGCCACGCGTTCCCCGAGCAAGGCCGCCCGCAGGGACCACCCGCCTACCCGAATTCCAGCCAGATGAGAATCACCGTCGAAGGCATCGAGAAGACCTTCCGTCCGCTCCCCTGCGAGCGTCGCAGTTCCCACGGCCGAGAACCAGGACTTCCGCACTTGACGCTTCGCTCATAGGTAGTCGCATTCACAGGAGTCAACGCGCGGACGACGGCCGAACGATTCCCCAGCGGTAAGGCTGTGCACTTCCGTGAGAAGAACGTCGAACTGGGTGCCCCGCCAGAGGCGATTCTGATCGAACCCGACGCGACCGACACCGGCGAGAACATCGATTTCACCCGAACTCTCCTGCAGGACATGACATCAGCGCGGTCGATGTTTCTGGTCTCCCCGGCCCTACCACAGAGGCGCAGCTACGCGATCTGCCGCAAACGGTGGCGGGACTGCCCCGCCGACGCCACACGTGGGCGGCGGCCTTCCACACCCGCGAGAGCCTGGTCGCAACCTTGGACGGCGGGGAGGACTGTGCGCAGAGAGGGTGTGCGCCGTCGGGAGGTGCGCCCTGTTAGCCTGTCTAGACAGGGGATCGGGATGGGGGCGGAATCACATTGTGCTGCAAGTATTTGCGAACGACATATCATCCGGGGGCTTGCGGCGATCATCGTCCGGAGTCTTGCGATGCGCAGGCAAAAGGATATTGATGAAAGACGACCTGCCAACCGCATTCGGCCGGCTACACGCCTTCGCTCAAACCCTTTCGAACCTCATGAAAGAGGCACAGGAAGCGGGTGCCGAACAAGCGACCGGCCGCGACAATACCGACTGTGTCACGGTGACCGTAGATCGATCGGGCGCATTGCTGTCCATCGATGTCTCGGACAACTGGGCGCAGAAGCTGGATCCGCAAGATATCGGCCCGGCGGTGCTGCGCGCGGTACAGAATGCGCGAGTGCGGCAGCTGGAGAGCTCGATGGATTCGGTGGCCGAAAGTGGGCTGCTGGCAAAGATCGAGTCACTGAACATCGAAGATATGACGCCCACCGATATCGAGCCGCCGCGCCCATTGCGCGGACCGACGGTTCCTCCCGCCCAACTGGTCGATGAGATCCTCCAGGCGATCCAGAGTCGTGGTACGCAAGCGCACCGGCCACCTTCGTCGGCACCGAGGATGTAGACGACGACATCGCGGCGCGGGTGGTGCTGGATTCCACAGGGATCATCGACTGTACCGTCGGTATCGCCTGGGGAAAGAGCGTCGGGGGAAACACCATAGCCTGGGCCGTGCAGCAAGCGTATGACAAAGCCTACGAGGACGTGCTGGCTTCGGCCGCGCGCGGAGCGGGCTCGCAAAGTGGCTTGTTCTCGGAAGCGCTCCAGGTAATCAATTCATTGCAGACGCCGCGAGGACAGTAATGGGCCAAGAAGTATCGGTAGCCACAGACACCCTTCGTAAAGAGGGAAAGGTCTGGATGAACGAATCCGACTCGCTGGAAAAGGTCAGGGGCGATATCGAATCCATCGGATTCAACAGGGTGGAAGCGGGGATATTCCAGGCGATCGTCGACGCGCACTCCAAGATAATCGAGAAGATGATGTCGCTATCCGGGCAGGGGGCCACGCGCTTCGACCAGGTCGGCGAAGTATTGCAGAAATGCGCGGATACCTACTATGCAGAAGATACCGCAGGGAAGCACATGATCGACAACCTCTGGTGAGGTGAAAGGTTTTCGTAATGTCGAACGAATTCGATAGTGCTGCTTACCAGCAGGTCTGGGACAAGCTGGTCGAGTATGCGCAGGACGTCGATACGCTGTTCGCGCAGAGCGCGCCGAACGCGATAAACGACGGGCTGAACACCCCTTACGCCGACTGGATTCCCGGTCTCACCGAACTGATCAAAACCGCGGGCCGCAAGATGCTCCAAGCGCTCAAGTGGCTCTGGGAGAAGATCATGGATATCTTGGAAGGGGTTGCCGCCCCGCTCTTCATGGCGCAGCGAGCGTTCGAGTGGTCCGATGCGAAGGGTGCTTTCGCGAATATCTCGTCCGCCATCAACCCGGATCTCCTGCTCGCCCCGAAAGAATGGAAGGGTGATGCTGCGGACCAGTATGTGAAGACCGTCGGAAGTCAGCGGACCGCGATCGGCAAGATGGAAGAGATCTGCGAGACCTGCAGGAACCATCTCATCGCCGCGGCGATCGCGGGATTCGTACTCTATGCGGGCGTCGCGTCTGTCGTTGCTCAGTTCCTCACAGCCGTTGCTGTCGAGCTCAGCTTGATCGCGGCGGGCTTCACCGCAGCCGGAGGCTTTGCCGCATTCTGGGCCACGACAGGTATCACCGCAGCCGAACTCAGTGCCGCTGCGGCCGTGGCCGTTGTCTTCGTCGGAGATCAAACGAAGGCATGGAACGATATCGACGCGGCGGCCAATAACAACTCCGGCTTCCAGAAGGACCCGGACAGTGGGGCGGTCAACTGGCCGGACCCGAACACAAAGTACTTCGATGATGCCTCCGTGGACGATGACAACGAATCCAAATGGCGGTTGAATCCTGACAAATGACGATGGCGAGGAAAATCGTGCGCGACAGTGAGAAGGTTCGGCGCCGCACCCTGCTCCAAGTGGGGGTGACCTCGATGATCCTCAGCGGCGGATTTGCCTACGTCGCATTACTGCTCAGAGAATCCGGCGCTCTGGTGGTAGCGGCGGTCTTGTCGGTGACCTTCGTCGTACAGTTTGTCGGCATCGTCGTTGGGTGGCGATCAGCTCCGACCGGGGCGGTGCGCGTGGCGATATCCGGCGCTTTCGTCGCGGTAGGGCTGGCGATTCTGGGATTGGTGGTCGCTGCCTTACTGAAGGCGATCAGCCTGTTCATGCCGGGTATGTACCTCGCGACCCTGTTCCTACTGGTCCTGCAGGGATACCAGTGCATATGGCGAGGCCGTGCATGAATCGATCCTCCCGATCGCCCTGTCGACTTCGACAGGAAGATACCGCTTCTACCTCAACACAATTCGACGTTTGCGACAATCTTCGCCTACCTACTTTGATCAGGTAGAATAGCAATCCCCGACCAACATGTGAGTCATGCTGCTATGCAGTGGATTCGGGACAATCCGGGTGCAAGTTGGAAGTAAATTGGGAGTCTCACATATCCATCAGTGGTCGGTGTAGTCGCGCAGGTTGGAGGCTGTAGCGCGGAGCGCGGCGATAGGCGGCCGGGGTGCAGGGGCTCGCGCGACATCGAGTTCAGCCATCACAGCCTCTCTTTGTGTGTGGTCGGAGACATGCCGTAGCTCGCGCACACGGGGGTCGTCCCAACGGACCGAGCACCGAGCACCGAGCACACGATGTTGCCGTCCCTCCCGCGCACGCGGGGGTCCCGTAGTAGGCGGTGCCCTGTAGCGCTGTCATGCCTTCTCTCCTGCGCATGCGGGGGTCCTCCCGAAGGGAACGCCGCGAAGTGGATGCCGAAGGCCAGGTCCTCACCGGAGGCCCCAGGTTCCGCGACGACAGGGATGTCGTCCGGAATTCCTAGGGCGAGCAGTAGAAGTCGCTGTCCGAGCACTGCGCGGCGCAGGCGCGCTACGGTGCCGACCCACACGTGCTCATTGCGCTAGAGCATTAGCCTTGACCGGCGACTGCGGTGATAATCAAGCGCGCATCGGGGTGCGGAACTCCCCGGCATCGAGGGCTGTGAACGACGCTACGAAACCAGCCGATCCGTCCGCTACAAACTTGCGCTAACTTCCTTGACGATTCATTATTCCGCGACGAATTCACCTGCGTAGAGGACTATTGATGTGGTAGCGCAAGCTGCCGCACATCGCTATGACGTGAGATCAGATGCGGTTACAGTTCCTCGGCAAGGGCGGATCGAATGTCGGTGGGTGCCCGAGCCTGTATGCGACCGATCGGCAGACCTACGTCGTGCAAGGGTGGGTGACCGATGCACCGGAGACGGTCGAGATCCCGCACCTGCTGCTGGGATTCGCCGAGCCCGATACGTTCATCGGTGCCACGCTGACCGACACCGGCCGCGGAACGTTCCGGGTGACCGGAACACCGGTGTCCGACGTGGAGGCACTCGCGCGAATGGCGTTGCCGGACGGCGAGACCGGGATCGAGGTAGCGAAGTTGGAGAGGACTTCTTACGGTGCGACTCGTACAGGGTGAGACGTTCAACGACCTGCTGCGTTCGGCGCGGTCAGAAGCGTTTCACCTCGAGGTGCAGGACTCCTACGAGTGCCCGGAAGACGCCGAGCTGCTGCGTGCGTTCCTGGACGGCGAACCCGATGATTACGGATGGATGAGCGACTGGGCCGGATTCGTGCGCGAGCTCACCGCTAACGGCGTCGCTGTCCGCCGGGCGCGGGTCGTCACCGTGCCGCATGTCGCGTGGACGCGGTGGGGCCTCGAGGTGGCTGCGGTCAACATCGCAGCGGGTGAGGATATCCGCTACCTGCCGCGGCATCAGATCGGCGCCAGCGTCGGTTCCGACGACTGGTGGTTGATCGACGGCCGCGTGGTCGCCTACACAGTGTTCGATGAAGCGGGCACCTGGCAGGGCGCCGCGGTCACCGACGATCCCGTCCTCGCCTCTCGATGCTGCGAGATCCGCGATGCCGTCTGGGGCCGCGCGACCCCGCGCTCCGAGTACGTGCAGACCAGCCAGCAGTGACGGCCGCCCACGAAGCACGCGAGGCTCTCGGGCTCAGGCTCCGAGAACTTCGTCGTGACGCAGACATCACCGGGCGCGCGCTCGCGAGCCTCGCGGGCTGGCACGAGTCCAAGGTGTCGAAGATCGAGAACGGCAAGCAGACGCCGAGCGAGGCCGATCTGCGAACCTGGTGCGAGCTCACCAGATCTGGCGACCATCTCGCCGACCTGATCGCGACTCTGCGCAACCTCGAGGCCGCGTATATCGAATGGCGGCGCATCCTCGCCACCGGCACGCGACGCCGTCAGAAGCTCGCGGCGAAGCTGGAGGGCGAAGCGTCGTTGATGCGCTGGTATGAGCCGGGGATCTTCCCTGGCCTTCTCCAGACCCCCGACTACGTCACGGCGATTCTGAACGCCTGCCATGCCTTCTACGGCACACCCGACGACCTCGCCGAAGCCACAGCCGCCCGCATCGAGCGCCAGCGCGTGCTATACCACGGAAAGCACCGGTTCCACTTCCTCGTCGCCGAGCAGGCGCTACACACGACCGTTGGCGACGACGAGGTGATGTACGGCCAGCTCGACCGCGCGCTCGCCGTGATGGGCCTGCCGCGCGTGGTGCTGGGGATCGTGCCCTCGTCGGCGAAGTACGAAGGCCCGGTCGCGCCCGGCTTCGCTGTGTTCGACGCTCGGATGGTCCAGATCGAGACCGTCTCGGCCGAGCTGACCGTGACGCAGCCGCGCGAGATCGCCCTCTACGAAAAGATGTTCGCCATACTGGCCGAGCAGGCCGTCTATGGTGACGGGGCCCCGCGCCCTGCTTCACGGCGCGATGGGTCGGCGGGCGGCCGATGGGCATCATCACCTTCCTTCGGCAGGGCAAGACTTGGCATAGGACTCCAGTTCGGCGGAGTCGAAGAACACACGCCCGCCGTCGGTGCGAGCGATGAGGCGCCCGGTCCGGCGAAGTCGGTCGAGTGTGCTTACGGAGATCGAAAGCTGTGCGGCAGCTTCCAGCCTCGAGTATCGGATCCGTACACAGGGGCTGACGATCGGCGCGCTCACGGCCGGTCCGTCGGCAGCACGCAATGCGTTCCGTTGCTCGGCGGCGCGCTTCAAATCCATCAGGTCGTACGCCCGCATCAGCCGGATCGCGTCATCCGCGCAACCGGGGATGTAGTGCGAGATCTGCTCGTCGAACCAATCACGGTCGATGGGGACGCCGTCGTAGTAGACGGGCTCGCGCTTAGCCGCGCTCATGACGCCTCTGGTGGCAGTATCGGCTTCGCGACCCATTCGTCGCGTTCGCGCCGACATCGCTCGGTGTCGACGTAGCGGGTCATGCCACACCTGCTCGACGGTTGGCCCGACGGCGACTGGTGCGAGTGAGTCCCCATGGGTCCGGCTTCGCGCCGCCCGCGGGCGGCGTCGTCGACGCCGGTCGCCGATCGTCACCAGTCGATTTGCGCGTCCGCTCCTCGAGCCATACCTCGATCGCTTCCCAGCGGTACCGCACGCGACGGCCGATTTTGATGAATTCCGGGCCGGTGCCGAGGTATCGCATCTGAGCGGCCTGCGAGAGCGTGATTCCGACGTGATCGCAGTATTCTCGAGGAGTTGCCAGCGGGATGCGCGGCTCCGTGACGGGGTGCTTCGTCATGGTTCCCGATCCTCCACCGTGCACTCCAACGCGCACAGCGGAGGCGAGGTGGGCGTCCGGTGGTTGTCCGGTTCACAGTGGCATGTGTCGCTAGTCACATATTCCGCTGCAACTTTTCACTCACTGAGAGCGCCGCCCCGGCCGGACTGCCATTCCGAAAATCTCCCGTAGGGTGCAGTTTAGGGTGCAGCGCCCCAAACAAAGAAAACCCCCGATTCAGCTAAGCGCTGATCAGGGGCTATTTCCTCTGGTGGTCCCAGCTGGTTTCGAACCAGCGACACAATCATCCTCGATTGTTCCCTGAACTGCTCTAAAATGGTCTCTACCAGGCTATTTGATGCGCATCCGAGTTGCAGACAGCAGCAGGCATATGCAGAAATAGGCTGAGTTATTGCACGTATATTGCACGCGAAACCCGAGGGAGGACCAGTGAAATCCACCACCAGGAAGCCAAAGCGACGGGCACCGCGCCGTAGCTTCGGGCGGATCCGGCAACTTCCGTCGGGACGCTGGCAAGCGTCATATCTCGGACCCGATCTCCAAACTCACAAAGCGCTCGATACGTTCGATACGAAGGGGCGCGCGGAAGGCTGGATCGCCGAGGAGCGCAAGCTCATCGACCTCGAGATCTGGGCCTCCCCCGCTGCGCGCGCCGCCGCACTTACGGCCGAGCAGCAGCAAGCCGATGTGCTATTCCGCCAGTACGCCGAAAAGGTCGTCGCGACCCGCGTATCACGCAGAGGTAAACCACTCGCACGTCGCACCGTCGACTCCTACAACTACCTACTGCGAGAACACATCAATCCCACCTTCGGCGCGACCCCGGTCGCCGACATCACCCTGGAGATGGTCCGCGACTGGTACAGCAGCGTCTCCCGCGTTCGCCCCCAGGGCCGAAAATCCAAGAGCAGTGGGACGAACAGCGCCGATGTCCCCACCACACGGGCGCGGGCGTACGAAGTCCTACGCATGGTGTGCAACGTCGCCGTCGACGATGGGCTTATCGACAAGAATCCCTGCCGAATCAAAGGCGCCACGGCAGTCCAGCCCGCCCACGACGCCACCGTACTGGCGCCCGCCGAAATCGACGCACTCGCCACGGCTATGCCTCCGGAGTTATCCGCGTCTGTCCTACTGGCGGCGTGGTGCGGCTTGCGTCCCTCGGAAACGTTCGAACTGCGCCGCCGCAACCTCAACGCGGACTGCTCGGTAATGACCGTCGCATTCGCCGCGACCTACCGCAACGGCGAAATCGTCATCGACCGACCCAAAGCGGGTTCCGACGGCGACGTCGTGCTTCCCGACCACATACGCCCCGCAATCCGCCGACACCTCGAACGACACGTCGCCCCCGCCGCAGACTCACTTCTCTTCCCGGATCCAGCGACTGGCGAGACCATGCGCGAGTGGGTCTACCGACGTATCTTCAACAAAGCCTGCGCAGCAATCGGTCGACCCGACTTCCGCCCCGGCGAACAACGACACACCGGCGGAACCGTTGCCGCACAAGCCGGAGGAACACTCCCCGAAGTCATGGAACGACTCCGACACAAGACACCCCAAGCGGCCATGCGGTACCAAAAGATCGCCGCCGGACGAGCGAAGAAACTCGCCACCAACATCTCGGAACTGGCGAAGGCTACCGACAAGACGGACGCTGACCAGCGCAATCCGTAATCTCCCCGCATGAGAGCGGGCTGGAACAGCGCACGATGTTCAGTCGCTGGCCCGGAAAGGCCCAACGAGATTGATCAACCGTCGGCACACAGCAATGTGTTCTTTCGAAATCCGAACGGACGCTCACCTGACACAGGTTCTAGTTTTCCGGACAGGTCTCGATAGCACCGAAAAGTACTGAAATTAAGGACCTTTGACGGTTCGCACACTTCCCAACACTTCCCGAAAAGACCGGTCGATTCTAGCCAAAAGTGTGAGATTTTGGTGAGACGGCCAGGGCGGCTTCCGGCATTGCGGGCAGGTGGCGACATGCACATTTCGTCGCACAGAGTCGATTCAGAATGGATCCGGCGCAATCGAGTTAGTCAGTGCCTCGCCGAAGCATCTTCGGCGCGTCGTTCCACCGCCACGCCGATAGATTTCGGTGACAGCAAATATTCCGCTATTAAATTCTTCCAGCCCGACGACGGAACCCTCGAGCTGTTCACGCGGACGGCACTTCCACGCATGGGCAGACCGGTTCATGAGGGTTCAAATCCGAAGGGGCGCGGCCATTACGCACACGACCGCCGAGGAGGACCGCTCCACCCCCGGCACCAAGACCGAGCTGCCAGTTCGGGGGAGGATTGAAGAACACCGGTATCTCCTTCGAGTCAGTCCGGCCATCCGGGGTCAAGAACGAGTCCGTTTGTAGGCAAAGGCACCCACCAAGTTGACGGTCTTCCCGTTGGGTGCGCCGGAGTTCGAATCGCGGCCCCCGAGCCCAGTACAGGAGAACGTGCCCCGTCGCGCAATGTCGTCGATCGCGGTGATGGCAATGGTGCAACTACCCGCGATTTCGCTCTTGTAGTACTTCGACGGTGGCACGCTGATCTTGATCTTGCCGGGCGTTTCCCCGAGAGAAGGTTGCCGCTCGTTGTCCAGGCCGATATCGAGGTACTGCTCCCGGGCGCTGTCCCGTGGCCGATCAGGATTATCGAGGAACGACATGTAGTAGAAGGCTGTCGAGTCCGTGTCGTAGGAGATCCCGCCGTACTGGCGAAGACTCCATGTCGTCGGAGTCTCGTCGCCTCCGGTGATCGTCACGACCGCCGTCCCCGGGACGAGCCCGTCTGGCGATTGCGCCGCAGGCGAGGTCATGGACGGCACGGCCGGGACAGTCTCTGTCGCAGGTGAGGAACAACCTGCGACAGAGACTGCTGCCGCTCCCAGGCCTGTCGCGAGCAGGCAGCGAGTGATGCTAGCTGTCGATTCGCGTGTTTGCCGCTGGCGGCTGTCGATTCGCATAGCGCGATTCTCACAGCGCCGCAGGTACTTACACTCGGAATCGCGGCTCTGTCGTTCATTCGTCTGACACCCGACGAGGCTACTCGTCCCGCCTACCCCATGGCTCCGGCCGGCGCGGAAAGGTGCACGCGGTGTGTGGATGTTCCGGATGTCGACTACGCCGAGGACGGCTGTGTGCTGATCGAGCCCGTCTCGGAGGTCGCGCTCACCCGGTTTCCGGTGCCTCGTCCGGGGTCGGTGCTGGCACGTTCGATGCGGACGCCGACCCATTGCGAGAGAGGACCCCGACCACCTCCGATAGCCCGTTCTGGTGTTGCTGGGGTAGCGAATCACCCTGGTGTGGCGCACGGGGTGCTGGTGTAGTTGTGGCTGGCACCGGCGTGGCAATGGGCGAGACCGCATGTGCCGGGAGCGCGTTGCGCCTGGCCTACGGGCAGCCCCACGGCGTCGCAGAGGGAGGCGAGCGATGCGCGCCGCTCGCTGATGAGCCCTTGATCACCACCGGTGCGCACAAGCTGATTCGGGATTGTCGGTGCGTTTGCCGACAATGGCGAGATGACGGATTCGTCTTCTGAGCGGATATGGGACCAGGCGGTCCAGGTGGGGCTGCGTAATCGAGAGGTCGTCGAGCTCGCCCGGCGTCACTGTTTGGACCTGGAGTTCGTGCCGAGTGGAGGGCGCGGGGAAGTCGAGGCCCAGACCGGGCTACCTGTCGACATGCGGCAGATCCGCTGTCCGGTCGCGCTCGGCGATATGTCGTCGGATCTCTGGTGGATCGCCGCCGATTTCCAGCGCAAGATCGCCCGCGGCAGTCCCGGCAGTCCGTCCCGCTGCCTCGAGCATGCTCACGAGTCGGTCAGGCTACGCGAAAGGTCGCGGTCGAGTTCCGATACGCGTGTACAGAGGCACCCGAAGTAGTCCCGCAGACGTCTGGGCGCGGCCGGTCTTCCAGATACCTCGACAACGGCTTGAGCGATCTTGATGAGCCCTGCGCGCAATGGGCCGATAAGGTGGTTGCCGACCAATTCGATGGCGAGCACCTCGTCCATCTTCGCGAACGCTCGGTCGAAATCACCGGTGTGCAGTCGGGCCACCACCTCGAGTGCCACGAGGACGTAGCGGTCGTACGGCGATGTGTCGATTGCTGCTAGTCGCGGCAAGAGGTCGTCGAGAATTTCCTGATAGTGCCCGTCGGCGGCGAGGTCGTTGACGCGAGCGATCAGGCCGTGAACGCTGGCGGAAAGGTGCGGATCGCGGGCTGCCAGTTCCTGGAACTGCGCGGCGAGTTGCTGGAGCTGGCGGGATACACGGTAGGTGGCGGTCCGGCTCAGCATCAGCGCCGAATCTGCGGCGAACGCGTACGAGGCCGCGCTATAGCTGGTACTCGGATCGTGCTCCGCGGCTCGTAGCATCGGAAGAAGCAACCGGGCGGCGGCGGCCACTGTGCCCGGCGGTGCCTTCGCATCGGACAGGTCGGCAACGATCCCGGACATGGCTATGGTCGCGATTCCGTGGGAGTAGGGCTTGTCGAGCACCAGTACCCGCCGACTGGCTTCCGTCGCCAGCATGATCGATTTGTCGAAGCGAGAGGTCGAGGCGTAACAGGTGCTCAGTTGGAGCATCATCAGTACCAGCGCGGTTTTGAAGGTGGCATCGTATGGCTCGATCAGCCGAGGAAGTGGCGAGAGCTGCTCGATGAGATCGAAAAGTGCAGACGCATGAACGCGAACTTGTTCCAGGGCGAAGTACTGCTCGTGCGCACGCATATATTTGAGCCACGAGATCATATGGTGCATCAGAACCGTTGCTTCGAGCTGAAATGCGCCCGGCGGTAGCTCGCCGAGATGAATTGTGCGAAGGATCTCGTGAACGAGTGGATGTATCGATATGGTGTCGCTGGCAGGTGACGATCGGCTGTAGCCATCAAGGTGCAGGATTCGGTGCGCGATGGTCTGCGTTCTGAGTACGCTCACCAGGCCCCGCGCGACAGCTCGGTCGGCCTCGCAGGGTATCGGCGGCTTTGCCAGATCGACTATTTGATCGGACGAGGCGGCGATCAAGAAATTCAGCGGAAGCAATTCCGGTGCCAGTAGAGAACTGTGGCGCAGAGTAGTCTTCGCGAGGTCGGCGTAGGGTGCGGCACTCTTTTTGCCGAGATTGCTGACCGCGTGGTGGACTGCTGCGAAGAGGGTTCGATCGTAGGGTGCGGGCACCGCGAGTTTATCTTCAAGGGCTTCCAAGGTTCGGAAGTAGTCGGGAGCAAGCTCGGCGAGGTCGCCTTCGACATTGCTGAAGTAGACCCCGGCCATGCTCACCGCCAACGGGATCCGTCCGAGACGCTCGACGATTTCGGTGACAACGCCCTCGATGCGCGCGATCTCGTGCTGCGGTATTCCCGCGTACTGAGTGAAACACGCTATTGCCTCAGCCTCAGTGAATGTCTTGACGTTGAAGACATGCTTATGCGGGCGCCAACCCAGGCTGTTCGTCGAAGTGACGATTACCGCCCCGTGTCCGACACTCGGGAGGTACTTGTCGATGTCGTGTCTGTCCTCGACGCCGTCGAAGACGACCAGCCACGGTCCACTGTGGCGCGCCAACGCCGTGGTGAAGGCAGCGGCGGCGTCGTCTTCCGGCGCTATGGTTGTGCTGGTGAGCTGCGCCGTCTGACGAGCGACGTCGAGCCTGATCATGTCTGTATCTCGACAGTTGATCCAGCATGTGAACTCGTAGCAGTTGTAGTAGATGTGGAAATAGTCCACGGCAACAGTTGTCTTCCCGCTGCCGGGCTGTCCAGTGAGGACACCGACCAGCGGTTCTCGAGTATCGGCGCCGATATGTAGGGCCGCGGCGAGGTCGTCGAGTATCTCGATTCTGGGCACTGTCGATTTCACGTTGGGGATCGATGCGATCGGTACTCCCCAGTCGAATCCACCTGCGAAGTGGGCGATCTGCGGATCCGGCATCGATAGCATCTTCACCAGGTCGGTCCCGCTTATCTCGCTGGGATGCCTGCCGCTCGCGGCGTCGGCGATATGGTGGCGCACGATCGGGCCCACCAGCCGACATGATGTCGCGCCCGGGCCGAGAGCGCGATCTCGGCGAAACTCCGCGATCAGCGCCGCGAGCTCGTGTTCCAGTTCATTGACATTGCGAGAATCCACACAGATCCGGGCACCGAGCAGCTCCGGCTCCGTCTGGTCGGCCCACGAGAACCACTGGCCGGGGTAGTCGATCTCGGAGATCGGTTCGGCACACGTCCGCTCGAGTGATGGCCGCAGCGGCCGGTTCGTCAGCAACACCGACGTTTCCGGTGCGGTGCCAGCGCTGAGGCGGCGCAACACTTTCCGCACTTCCGCACGCCCCATAGCGTTAGCCATGGGCTCCCGCGATGCCTTCACTTGTACACGGTGAACAACCACGCCATCGACCGCGATCGCGAAGTCGACGATATCGTCCAGGTCACCGTCTACCCCTGACGCTGCTGGCTCGACCGACAGTACAGTCCTGTCCACGAATGCTCTGTCGGCGCTCATAATTCGCAACGTGAACACCGCCGACACGAGGTACTGGTAGCTGAAGCCGAACGCCGCCCTCGCTCCACCATCGACAACCACAACCGGACAGTACTCCACCTGGCAACCGAGCAGCCATCAGTCATGCCAGCCGACCGACGCCGCTCCGACGCCGCTCCGACGCCAAATCGTCAGCAGCAATTGCCGTGAGGGCCAGCTCTTCGCTGGCACCGGACTCATCGGATTCCCCACCAATCGGCAACAATATCTCGACGCGGTGCGCACCGAGTTCAGCCTGTCGTGGCCGCAGGCGCGGTATGGGCTATGGCAGTCCTCGCGTGATCGATCTCCCGCAACTCAGCGGGTCGCACGCGCCCCGAGCAGCACGTCGCCCTGGAGCGACATGCCGCCGTGCCGTCGGACTTGCCGCCCTGGTTGTACGGGGCGGCGGTCGATCATGGTATCGCTGAGGGCGAGGTCGAGATCTATCCGAGTTCGGAGCCGAAGAAGCATTGGAATTCGGCGACTACGGCAGTGCCGCCCGCGGCGATCAGTCTTGAGGTCACGTTGGCGTCGGTAAGCGATGACCAGAGCGACGAGACCGGCGACAACGGTCAACGCGACGCCGGTGACGTCGATCTCGGCGGCCCACTTGCTCGCGTCGACGGGGTGATCCAACGCAGGAACCTGTACGCGACCGCCACCCCGAGCTCGGCAGTCAGGGCGAGCAGGACCGCGGGCAGCAATCTGATCCGGCCCGCACGGGCACCCGATAGCCGCGCGGGAATCCTTGCTCAGTCGCGCCCTGTGCGGCGTATTTCGTACGTGCCTGTGCGCGAACCGCGCTCACCTTCCCGGCCATCGCACGATTCTGGTCGATACGGCCGTCCTATCATCCGGTAGTCCAACGCCCGCCTTGCGAAGCACCGTCGCGCACCGGTTCGCCGGATGTAGATCCGGGGGCGCTGTCTGCCGAAACATCGCACACAGGGGACGCGCATCAGATGTCCGCACCCTCTCAACTCCGCTCACGCCGACCAAGTCACGTCCGATGCCGACACGAGATTCGGATATCCGCCAGATTTTCGCCCCTGCACAACGCGTTCCTGTGTGCGGTAGTCCCCTCTCGCGCACAGATCTTTGTCATTCGTGACAGATATTCGTGCAGTGTGCGCGAGGGCCCTTTATCCCAGGAGCCTGAGCTGCGATTTCACCTTCTGACCTGCACTTTTCGGTGGCACGTCTGCCATCTTCCGTCACTCCTGCCGTATCCCGGATGTTTGCTGGCGGAAGCGATTCGCGGTGATCGCGCCGGTCATCCCGCCGCGGTCGCCGTTGCAGGAACTCGTTTCAGGACCGCAGGTCACGAACCGCTCGGTCCGTCCCCGAAACGTGCACGTCCAGTACGGACTGTGCACCGTCGGCGCGGGCGGACGGATCGTGGACCGGTCCGTCTTCGGTGCCCTCGGCCGGCAGCCGGGCATCCGCCTGGAATTGACACATCTGGATGCCGGTGTATTGCTGGCTCGCCCGGTTCCCAGCGCAGACACTGCGTTCGCCGACGGCGGCTACTTCCGTGTCCCCTACCGGTTGCGCCGTCGGATCGGGCTCCTCATCGGTGACCGCGCACTACTGATCGCGCACCGCATCCACCATCAGCTGCTGATCCACCCACCAGCCGCACTCGACGAATTGTGCGCGGCCAGTCTCGCCTCGGTGAGCGAGGTCCGCCGATGACGGCCTCCAGCCCCTCGCCGGTCACGGCCGAGACCCTCGCCGCCGCACGGTTGCTGCTGACCCAGATGGGGATCTCCCCTGCCGATCTCGTCGCTCCCGGCACCGCGGTGCCGACCTTCGCCGAGGTCATCCCGAGGGTGCGGGCACGGCTGTCGCCGGGGACCCTGCGTACCTACGACACACACTTCACCCATCTGCTCACCCACTGCGCCGAGCGGCGCCTGGACGAACCGGAGAAGGCCGAGTTCGAGGACATGGCCCGCCGCATCCAAACCGAAGCCCGCACCAACCGGGCCTCGCGCGGCGGCACCGGCGCGGCAGAGAACTTCGTCAGCGCGCTGCGCTGTATCTACCGGTTCGCCGAGGACTCCGGGTGGATCCGCCCGGTCGACAACCCGGCCCGCCGTATCGCCCGCCCGACACGCCGTCCGTCACACCGGTACGCGATCGGATCGGATCAGCTGGCCGAGATCTGGACCGCCGCCGCGACCACCGGCGACGACCCCGACTTCGACGCGCTGGTACTGCGCCTGCACATCGAAACCGCGTGCCGCCGCAGCGGTTCCCTCACGTTGGGTCCGCACGACCTCGACCCAGACCAGTGCCTGATCTTCCTTCGGGAGAAGGACGGCAGCGACCGCTGGCAACCGGTGTCACCGACGTTGATGCGCGGCTTGATGGAACATACGGCCGAGCGCGGGAGCCCGCGCGCGGAGCAGTTGCTGCGCTACCACGACGGAAGACCGATCACTTCCCGCCGCTACGACCACATCTGGCACCGAATCGGTGAGGAACTGCCCTGGGCTGCAGCCCAGGGCGTCAGCATTCACTGGCTGCGCCACACCACCCTCACCTGGGTCGAACGCACCTTCAGCTACGCCGTGGCCCGCGAATACGCCGGACACCGCGGCAAAAACGCCGGCGTCACCGCCACCTACGTCAAAGCCCACCTACACGAGATCGCCGCCGCCCTGGCCGTTCTCACCGGCGAAACCCATCCGCTCGCCCCCGCCGTCCGCCACAACCGGCCCGACCGACCGCACGCCGAGCCCACGATCGAAGGACCCCGCTCATGACCGACCGCGCTTTCAACTCGTCCACGCGCACCGTGCGGACGTCGGATCCCGACGCGAACGCACCGAATTCGCGTGCGCACGGCTTCTTCTGGACGGTGCTCGCAGCGGCGGCCACGGTCAGTATCACCAGCAACGCCATACAAGCCCTCCTGCACGACACTCCATTGCCGGTCGTGGCCGCTGCGGTCGCGGTCATCCCGCCGCTGTCCTTGCTCGCCGCAGTCCACGGGGTGACAGTCCTCGCGCGTGCGCACACCGCAATCCGCGCCACACGGTGGGTGGCGACCGCGATGACCATCCTGATCGCCACCGGCGCGTTCTGGCTGTCGTTCACCGCGCTCCGGTCCCTGGCGATCACCGCCGGGATCCCTCGGGCGGAGGCGTGGCTGTGGCCCGTCATCATCGAAGGGTCCATGGCACAGGCCACCGTTGCACTGCTCGCCCTCGCACACTCTGGTCACGGAGAACACGGTGCACACGAAACCAACCAGGCGAACGGTATTGCGTCGCCGCTGGACGAGGAACCCGTGGCGGTCAGGGGTCTGACTGTTCAGACTCGATCGGTGGTGGCCGGTTCCGTGCACACGCCGACACCTGCATCCGAGGACGCAGGTCGAGACTTTTCGTCGGAGGCGGCGCGACTGTGCGCACGTGATCCAGGCAGGCGCCGCGACCCTGCCCTGGTCGCCAGAGCACTGACACACCATTATCTCGACGGCTGGAATCCCTCTCGAATTGCCACCGAGTTGAACAAGAGTCGCTCCACCATCAGTCGAATACCCAGCGACGCCGCCAGTCTTCACGCTCACGACGTCGATAAGCAGACAGTTTCTGTCCATGACAGTTACCACCGTCGGGGTGGGTGACTTAGCCAGCGCAGCCGATTTGGAGATCAACACCCCAGTTGGTACGAATTGACAATCGCTTCGGGCCGAGACGCACGCTCGGCCCGAAGCGTCCCCGGCAACCACGAAATCTTCGACACTCGGCCCGTCCTTGACGCGGCACAGCGGGAAGTGAGCGCCGGTCTGCTGTCGGCCAGCACGTGAATACTGGCGTGCCTTTGACATCGGTCGCTGACGATCGCGCCTACGCGACGCTGTGAGGTTCCGACTTATCTGCCCGGTAGCGGCTACTTGGTCAGGCAGCGAGAGCGTGGGCGCGGACACCTGGTGTGACTCATGCGCCAGTTGGGGGGCCGTTCGGGGCAGTCGCTACCTCCTCGGAGAGCGATGGTCCGCAATCGGCGCAGATCGGAGCGAACCTGCTGGGGCATACTCGGTCGACAACGAGATGCCCGACGATCACGACAGAACCCTTCACATCGCCCCCTCGCGCGACCGATGCACCTATCTCGACAGCGCTGGCCTTTATCCGGGTGTGTAGGGATGGTGCGACTCCAGAGTTTGGGCGAGGCGAAGGATCTTGCGTGCCTCCGCGGTGATGCTGGGATCGACACTGCGCTCGATGATCCGACCTGCTGCGTACACGATGCCCGCGCGCACACTGTCCCTCTCGCAGCCGGTGACCTCCGTTGAGCCGTCCATCAGCGCCTCCCGCGACCCATATACGCCTGCTGGTGACGACCCGAGCGTCACCCTCTAGTCGGAGTCTTCCAGGACTCGTGACCGGCTGGTTCAACGACCTTCCGTCGCCCGGGGACGGGCTTGCGGGCGAGGTATCCAACTGAGCCGCGATGGTGTGAGTTGTCACACAGGTTTCGGCTAGGACAGTCCTTGGTCGGGCTGGCCGCACTTGCGGTCTGCCGGATTCCCCGGACGAGACCCGCCGCCAATTACCAGCTATTTGCCGACTCACAGCCGTGATCGCAATCGCCAACAGGAGTACTCGCTCACGCACCGTCGAAAGGAAACAGACCATGCGTTACGTAGATTCGCGTTATCGACACAGCAGTTCTTCCGGTGTTCAATACGATTTGCCAGAGGTTTCATCGCAGGCAGCATCACCGCGCCGCCATGACTGCGCGGTGGCTATACCGGGAGATCCGCGGATGGATATCGATATCACCTGCCCGAGTTGTGGACGGCTCGATTGGGTGCAGAGTGTGCCCGCGTTGTGCTCGGGCGGGACCTCGGTCTCGATGGGGAGCGGATCGTATTCGGGCTTCGGAGTATCGGGTGGTGGGCTAGTGCCGGTGTTCGGCACCATGACCGTCGATCGGACTCGAACCACCGCGCTGGCCGACAGTTTCGCCCGCGAGCCCGATTGGAAGCCGACGCGGCGTTTGACGCGGGTGGGCTGGATGTTGCTGGTTCCCGCGTTCCTGATGTTCCTCGTTCTTGCTATCGGCACGGTAAGCGAAGAACCGGGCCGAGCCCAGATGTCGATGGCGGTGTCGGGGGTGTTCATGGTCGGGGTCTACGCCTCGCCGGGCTTGTTGACGCTCGCGGCTGCGCGGGGCCGACGCCGTCACAACAACCGGATCCTGCGTGGACGCCCGCACGCGCACGGGCTGTGGCGGGCCGGGTTCTATTGCCATCGGTGCGGGGCGGCGTTCTGGCCGTACTCGCCCGTGATGGGGGTCCCGGTGCGACAGCCGTTGTCACCGCAGCAGTTCCGTTGGCATGTCTGGCAGGTCGGCCGCTACAACGACACCCGATAGCCACCGAGCGATAGAGACTATCCGACAGGTTAACCCACACTCCGATCACCCGGCGCGGTCGTCGTCAGGTCGGCGGGTGTCGCACCAATCGGCTCGCCACACTGCACATTTCAGCACAGACTGGCGCTGTCGAGGGACACGCCGCCGATCATGGTTCGCGCACAGCCGATCTCGATGGTCGGCAGCGATGCCGGTGTCACCGCGATTGTTCGGTCCGTTCGGCGAGCACGGTGGCAGTCGGTGGTTGCGTGCCGTGTGTGTCGGCGTGTTTTTCCTCCGTCGGCTGTATCTGCTCGCGCGTGGTGTCGGTCTGTTCGGTGACCTCCGGCGGGGCAGGCGGGGCGGTGGCGTGTGTCCGGGCGAGGGTGATGAGTTGGCGGGCTTGTTTCGGGGTGATCTCGAGCAGATCGGCGACGTCGTCGTCGGTGTAGCCGGGCTGGTCACGAATGGTCATGGCCGCACTGGCTTGGTCGGCGCGCAGACTCGCGATCTGGGCGGCGGCTTCGTTTTCGATGACGCTGATCTGGCGGCGCAGTTCGGCGATCTCGGCGTCGCGTTTGGTCTCGCGCGCGGTGATCGCCTGCCAGCCGGACAGATAGCGGCGCACCGCTGCGGCGATCGCGCGATCGCGTTCGCGGGCAAGTTCCCGGCGACGGCGCACACGATCACGTGAACGTTGCACTCGTTGAGTCATTTCCGGTGACCGAGCCGTTCGCGTTGAGCGCGGCGGTCGACGTGTAGCCATAAGCTGACCTCCAACAACAGCCAGCCTGCTGATCCTCCGCCAAAGATGCTACTCCCCACGCAGCCGGAGGCGAATCTCCTGGGCCAACTGCTCGAGCGTCGGCTTGGGTGCGGTGGACTTCACCGACGCGCGAGGGCGCGGTCCGAAGTGTCACGCCTGCCGGGGCGGGCACGCCCCTCGCCTCACCCTGGTGGCTTGGCCGAGCTACCGATCTCCCGGCGCCGATCCGACCACACTCTCGACACGATTCCCCGTTACCTGCCATGGGGCGACCCGCTCGGAGTCGGCGCGCACCGCACTCGCCACACGGCTCTCACACGGGTCGAGCGAGAATTCGGCATACTCATTGCCCGCGCCTACGCCGGACACAGCCTCGGCAATCCAGGACACGGCTCGGCCACCTTCACATACGTCCGCGCGTCGTTGGTCGAGTTGGCTGAGGCGGTCTCGGTCCTCACCGGCGAAGCCCACCCCCTCGCACCCGCACAACATCACCCCCTGGCAGGACAGCCGCCGACTGGACAATCCGCCCCGAAAACGAGCTATGGTCAGCGCTATGAACACATCAAAGTTGCGCATTCGCCGCATCTTGTGTGTTGTTGAGGTGTAATTCCAACACTGCACGATGGCGAATCCGCTGCCTTCCGAGTGTTGGTTCACCCTAATGACACCGGATCGATCAGCCGCCGACCGAACCACGGCCGACTCCTCCACGCAGGGACACGCCGGTGAGCGACGTGATTCCCGCCCCGAGCCTCACGCCGCTCCCGGATCGAGCCCTCGGGACGGCGCGCAGCCAGCCTGTCGGCGCCCACACAGTGGGCGCGCAGTGGCGTGTCCCGCTGCTGCTGCCCGCACTCACCGCACCTCCGCCGGCGCCGCGACCCACCACCTACGACATCCGCCCGATCGATCGAGCGGGGCGCGTGATCAACAAGCCGTTGTTCGACGCGCTGGGTTGGTGCGCCGAACAACGCCTCGGTGTCCACGCGATACCCGGTGCCCTCGCCATCGCCGACTCTGTCGAGGGAGAACTGCATCTGGACAAGGACGGGCCACCTGCGGATACCGCTGCGCGTGCGCCGCCGCGCCGGCATCCGGACCGGAGACCGACTTCTCCTGGCCGCCGACACCCGCGGCCGCCGACTACTCGTCTTCCGCACAGTTGTGGGGGAACCTTGCGGGAACACTTGGTTTTCTCGGTAAATGGACGGAAGCGGTCTGCTACCTCTGTATGGAAGAGGCTTGCCTCGAAAACCTTCCCACCCGTGACGTCAGCGATCTGCGGATTCAGTCGTTCGCGGCCATGACACGTGCCCTCTACAAACTCGCTGACCATTCACATCATGACGCGCCCCTCATCGTGGAATACCTGGAGAGACTGATCGCGATGATTCCTGTAACTGCCAGCGAACACCCCGAGGCAACCGGCGCGTCAATCCTGGCCGCATCTCATACCGTGCGCGATCTGCTGTACGACGGTGCGAATCATCCAAGGTTGGAGGCTATTGCTGTAGCCTTGCGTGACTTTCAGCGGATAGTCCCGCCATCTGGGTAGGGCCCGCCCTATGCACCGGAAACGCTCGCAGGAAGCATTGCGTTTCAGCATGGTCACCCGAAACCCTTTGCATGACCAGCGGGGTCGAGGTGAATACGAAGTCGTGTCGCGCTCAGATCGCCCATTCCAGGAAAAGCTGGTGATCACACTGTGGTCGGGTGTTGTTGAAACGTGTCCATGGTGACTTCGCCGAGCTGGTCGGCGTTGTCGCATTCGGCGTTGAGGGTAGCGACCAACGCAAGCGCGTGACCGCCCAACGCGTCCTCGACGAGCGGGCGCTGCCGCAGCTGCGGAACCCGCAGTGCCTGGTGGACTTCGGCAGCCAACGATTCGATGCCGCGTTGGCGTGAGTTTGGCACCAGCGGCCGGGGTCGGGCGAGCGCGAGCAGTTGGCGCGCCTCGGGGCTGGCGAGGTTGGTCACCCCGCCGCGACGGTATGCGGCGAGGAACCCTAGATAGTACTCGCGTAGAAGTGACCGCAGTTCCTGAAGGGCTCTGGTGCGACGCCTGACCGAGTCCTGGGCGGCGCGAGCCAAGACCGCGATAGTCCGAGCGAGCTCGCTATCGGCAGGCAGTGCCCGGTGGGCATGGGCGTCGGTCTGCAGGATGTTCGCCAGAACCATCGCGTCGGCATGGTCGGACTTCTTGCGGGAGACGGTGTTGCGTTCACGGTAGCGAACGACGGCCATCGGGTTGATCGCGTAGATCGCGCGTCCGGTCTCCCGCAGCGCGGCGACCAGAAGATCGCGTGTGGTCTCGATGGCGACTGGGATCGGATCCTCACGGCTGTCGCCTGCGTCGGCAAGCAAACGACATCAACTCGGCGAATCCGTCGGCGGATTCCGCGATTCGCCGCTTGGCCACCAGCTTGCCCTCGGTGTCGACCAGAGCGATATCGTGATGCCGTTCGGCCCAGCTGTCCCAATCCGGTCAGGCGCACTACCGGGTACGCCGGATTGCTCGCCCGCGAATCCCTCTCGAAAGGCCCACCCGTATGCCACTGAGGTGGGATGTGAGCGCTCTCGCGTCCGCTTAGCGTCGTAGATGTCGTCGACGGCCGGTATCGGCCGTGTCGACTCGGTAGGCGCAGCTTTAGGAGAGTCCATGGGACGAGTACCCGACGAGGTCAGACTGCACGAACTCGACTTGGTGTGGCAGAACATCTTCACATGGGCCAGTTGGGCCGTGGCCATCACGATGTTGATCATCGCGATCCGGATGTGTGCCCGGCAGCGGACGCCGTTCTATGTGATGGCCTGGCTCGCGGCCGGTGTCGCGGCATTCGCCGAACCGCTCTACGACGTGGCTTTCGACCTCTGGTTCTACGACGTGCACGACGGACAGCCCGGCGCTATGCAGTCGCATTTCACGGCCTTCGGTGTTGTGCAGCCGAACTGGACCCACAGCGGATACATCATCCTGTACGCGAGCGCGTGCTTGTATGCCGGGCGTCGCATGTACGAGGGGCGCCTCGGGCGGCAAGGACTGTTCGTGGTGTGGGGTATCGAGGTTCTCAGTTCGTGTGTGTTCGAGATGATCGGGACCGGCACCAACGTCTATACGTACTACGGGCCCTACGAACTGCGTATCTGGAACTATCCGCTGGTGATCGGGGTCTTGGAAGGCACCCAGGTCGTGTTGTTCACCGTACTGGCGGTTGCGATCTGGCGACGCGTGTCGACGCCCTGGGGACTAGCAGGCCTGCTCATGGCCTTCCCGATCACAATGTTCGGCGCCAACTTCGGCCTCGGCGCACCCCTCATTATCGCCCTGCACTTGAACGAACCTTCGTTCTCCAGCGGGTTGGTATGGACAGCAACGTTTTTCACGCTCGCACTGTGCGTCGTCGCGGTCAACGGCGCGCATCGATTCCTCCCCGGTCCGCGACAGGCCGCGAACCCCGACGGAGTCCCGATTCGAAGTAGTGCGTCGACTGTGGCGTGACACGGTGAGGAGGTCTCATGTGACGGCCGAAGGTTGGCTTCCATCGGAAGGGGATGTGCAGCTGCGCATCTGGCTGGCTGGCGTAGGCTTCAACTACGCCATCACCGCGCAGGCGGCACGGCATGTGATCGAGGATTGGGCGCCAAGCAGTGGTGCACACTGGAATTGATACGCGCAGCCGCCGATGATCTTCGGCGGCTGCCTCGCCTCCCGTGTGAGCGGCTGTTTCTGGGACCGTGACAGCGGCAGACAAATGGTTCCAGCGGCACGGCAGTCACGAGTCCTGCAGGCGACGTGACCGGATTCGGCTCCACGATCATCGAGCGGAGCCGCAGTGATTGCGGCGTCCAGTGCGAAGTAGACCGCGGATCCGACCTCGTCCCTGGCCAGTCTGGCCGCCGCCGGTGCGGGTTACCGTTCCGCCGACGCCGGCCTCTGCCGCAGGTACGGATGTACGGTGCTCGAATCCGGGCGAGCGTTCGCGCTGACACTTGCCTCGAGCGGTGATATCGGGAACAGACGCCCCCACCCGGATGGCCTAGTCGGCTATCGAAGGAAGAGTATCAGCGGACGATCGCGCATCAACACAGAATTACTACTGCTTGGCGACATGCCCCTTCCAGTACAATATTGGCTGTTCAGAGCGATTCTATCCGACCTCTACGTTCAAAGAGGTCGGAATTAGTCAACAGCCAATAACATGGGTGGGGGCGGTCGCGCCCGAGAAGCGGAGGTTTTGCCATCACCGAGCAGATGACCGACGAGGCCGAGCCTCCCGCCCGGGTCAGGGATCCGGCGCGGAAGGTGCGGATCCTGCATGCCGCTGCGGACTTGGTAGCCAGACGCGGTTTTCATTCGGTCTCCATGGCCGACATCGGAGGCGCGGCGGGGATCACCGGTTCGGGGATCTATCGGCATTTCGACAGCAAATCCGCGGTGCTGGTCGCTCTGTTCGATCACGCGATCGACAATCTGCTCCACGACCAGGAGCGCATCGTCGAATCCGTTCCGGACCTGCGGCAGGCACTGCACCGCCTGGTCGACGGACAGGTCGAATTCGTGGTGGCCGATCGCGAGCTGGCGCAGGTGTACCACAACGAGATCAACAATCTGCCCGAAGAAGACAGGCGCCGACTACGTCGCAAGCAGCGAATGTATCTGGAGGAGTGGGTTCACCTGCTGGGCGAACTCCGCGACGATCTCACCGACGGTGAGGCGCGCGCCGTGGTCCACGCCTCGATCGGCGCCATCCAGTCGACGTTGTTCCACAACACGGGCCTGCCCGGCGATCAGCTGCGTCGGATTCTCACCACCGCGGCAGTTGCTGTTCTCGCGGTCTGAGCCTCACCCTGCGAGGAGGGCGCGCGCTGTGTCATTCCACACGGCGATATGCGGATCTTTCGCGGGCTCGCGTGGGTCGAATCCGTAAGTCATCGAGACACCGCGCATGCTCGACAGAAGGACATCGACGGTGTGTCGATACAACGGGCGAGCTGCCCATACCGGTCCGAACATGATTTCGATCGTTTCGTAGATCGTATTCTGCAATTGGCGTTCGGCCGGGTGCAGCGCCTCTCGTAGCGTCTGGTTGTGCCGCGCGGCGAGCCAAAGCTCCACCGACGCCCAGAAGAACGGCTGATCGAAGTTCTTCCACATCTGCTCGATCGCTTGGTCGATGCGCTCGTAGGCTGCGGCGTCGGCGGTGATCGTCGCACCCACTTCTTGGCGTAGTTCAGCCACTCGCCCGGCCGCCAGATGCTGTACCGCACCGACGAGCAGCTCGTCGCGGGAAGGATAGTGGTGCAGCAGGCGACCTCTCGAGATTCCGGCGAGTTCTTGGATCCGCACTGTCGAGGCACCCGCGTAGCCGTAGCGCACCAGACATTGAACCGCCGCGTCGAGGATCTGCTGACGGCTGATCCGGCTGCGCTGCTCCTGTCGTTGAAGGTAGTCCTGCGCTCCGGTGCCGGTCATGGCGTCGATAGTAGTGCCCCGAACAGCGGGACACAGTCAGCCCTGACCGCGGACCTGGATGTCGGACGCCGATCAGGTGTCCGACCTACACGAAGTAGCTACAGTCAGTATTGACCGTAGATCGGTGACTGCGCTACCGTCGAGGCGGCCACAATCCGTCGTGGCCACCGATCACGCACCCGGAGTGGATGATTCACCATCCACCAGTCCGGCGATTCACCGCGGCCGAGCGACACCCCCATCCGTCCTCGGCCGAAGCGAGGAGACCCATGCCGAATCAGGCGATCGTGTACGAAGCCATCCGCACACCACGGGGCAAAGGTAAGAACGGCGCACTGCACAGCGTCAAACCGGTCGATCTCGTCGTCGGACTGATCGAGGAGATCAAGGTCCGCTTCCCCGATCTCGATCCGGCCGCCATCGATGATCTGGTGCTCGGCGTCGTTACCCCTGTGGGTGACCAGGGGGGAAATCTCGCCAAGGCCGCCGCCTTGGTCGCAGGTCTGCCGCATTCGGTCGCGGGTGTCCAGGTCAACCGCTTCTGCGCCTCGGGACTCGAGGCCACCAACCTCGCCGCACAGAAGGTACGTTCGGGATTCGAATCCTTGGTGCTTGCCGGCGGCGTCGAATCGATGTCCCGAGTTCCACTGGGAACCGACGGCGGTCCCCTGTTCAACGATCCCACCACCGCCCACGATCTGCATTTCGTCCCGCAGGGGATCGGCGCCGACCTCATCGCGACGATCGAGGGGTTCTCCCGCGAAGAGGTTGACGCCTATGCCGTCAGATCCCAGCAGCGCGCCGAATCAGCTTGGTCGGGAGGATATTTCGCCAAATCGGTGGTGCCGGTCACCGATTTCAACGGCTTCACCGTGCTCGATCACGACGAGCACCGCCGTCCCGGTACCACCGTCGAATCCCTCGCGAAGCTGCGGCCCTCGTTCGCCGCGCTCGGCGCGGCCGGATTCGACGCCGTCGCGTCTCAGAAATATCCTTTCGTCGAACGCATCGACCACGTCCATCACGGCGGCAACAGTTCCGGCATCGTCGATGGGGCCGCGCTGGTCCTGATCGGAGACGAAGCAGTCGGCCCGCGCTTCGGCCTGACGCCACGCGCCCGCATCGTCGCGACCGCGGTGTCCGGCGCCGACCCCACCATCATGCTGACCGGCCCCCGCCCCGCCACCGAGAAGGCGCTCGCCGTCGCGGGACTGACACTCGACGACATCGACCTGTTCGAACTGAACGAGGCCTTCGCCTCGGTGGTCCTGAAATTCCAGAAGGACCTGCACATCCCCGACGAGAAGCTCAACGTCAACGGCGGCGCGATCGCCATGGGCCACCCCCTCGGCGCGACCGGGGCCATGCTCGTCGGCACCGCCATCGATGAACTCGAACGCCGCGGCCAACGGCGCGCACTGGTCACCCTGTGCGTAGGCGGCGGCATCGGAATCGCGACCATCCTCGAACTGATCTGAGCGGGAACGGAATTCGAACCATGACCCATTCATCCACTATTCGCTGGCAGCGTGACGACGACGATATCGTCGTACTCACCCTCGACGATCCCGCGGCCTCGGCCAACACCATGAACGACGAGTTCCACCGCTCGCTCACCGCGACCCTGGACCGGCTGGAAACCGAACGCGACACCCTGCGCGGGGTGGTGCTCACCTCGGCGAAGAAGACATTCTTCGCCGGCGGCAACCTCGCGGATCTCATCGCCGCCACCCCCGCCGACGCGGCGCGCTTCCGCGACCTGTGCGACGGCATCAAACTCGAACTGCGGCGCCTCGAGACCCTCGGCCGACCCGTGGTCGCGGCGCTCGGCGGCGCAGCGCTCGGCGGCGGGCTCGAGCTCGCTCTGGCCACCCATCATCGCGTCGCCGTGGCAGACGGTGTGATCGTCGGATTACCCGAGGTCGGGCTGGGACTGCTGCCCGGTGTCGGTGGCATCGTGCGCACGGTGCGACTGTTGGGCATGCGGCGCGCGCTCGACGAGGTGCTGCTGTCCGGCGCCCGCTTCGATACCCGAAAAGCCTTGAAGACCGGACTGATCGACGCGACGGTTCCGACCGCCGCCGATCTGATCCCCGCCGCGAAGTCCTGGATCAGGGACAATCCCGAGCCTGTTCAGCCCTGGGATGCCCCCGGGTACAGCATTCCCGGGGGTACACCGTCCGATCCGGCGGTCGTGGCGATACTTCCGGCGCTGACCGCGAAGTTACGAGCCGACTCCAGAGGAGCGCCGGTTCCCGCGCCACGAGCGATCCTGGCCGCCGCAGTGGAGGGCGCGCAGGTGGATCTCGAAACGGCAGCGCGTATCGAGACCCGGTACTTCCTGCCACTGGTAACCGGCCCGATCGCCAAGAATATGATCCAGTCGGCCTTCTTCGACATCCAGACCGTCCGCAGCGGAGCCAGCAGACCCGACGCGATCGCCCCGTACCGGGCCACCAAGGTCGGCATCCTCGGCGCGGGCATGATGGGAGCGGCGCTGGCCTACGTCTGCGCCCGCGCCGGTCTCGATGTGGTTCTCCGAGATGTCACCACCGACGCCGCGCTGCGCGGTAAGCAATACTCCGAAGCGCTCGAGGCCAAGGCGTTGTCTCGCGGGGCGACCACCGAGGAGAAATCGAAGCAACTGCTCGACCGTATCGTCGCGACCGCGAACGTCCAGGATCTGGCGGGCGTCGACTTCGTCATCGAAGCGGTGTTCGAGAACATCGAACTCAAACAGCAGGTTTTCCGGGAAATCCAGGACATCGTCGCACCCGACGCCGTTCTCGGATCGAACACCTCCACACTGCCGATCACGACGCTGGCCGAGGGCGTGCGACGACAGGAGGACTTCATCGGGGTGCATTTCTTCTCACCGGTCGACAAGATGCCATTGGTCGAGATCATCACCGGGAAGAACACCTCGCAGTCCACCCTGGCCAAGGCCTTCGATTTCAGTAGACAGATCGGCAAGACGCCGATCGTCGTCGGCGACAGCCGCGGATTCTTCACCAGTCGCGTGATCATGACCTTCCTCGACGAGGCCACCGCCGCACTCGGCGAAGGCGTCGATCCCGCGGTCATCGAGCAAGCGGGGGCTCAAGCCGGATACCCGGCCCCGCCGCTGCAACTGTTGGACGAACTCACACTGACTTTGCCCAGGAAGATTCGTGAGGAGAAACGGGCCGCGGTGACAGCGGCGGGCGGCGAGTGGATCGCGCACGGCTCCGAAGCGGTGGTGGACCGAATGATCGACGGGTTCGGGCGTGGTGGTCGCTCGACCGGCGGCGGGTTCTACGACTACGACGAATCCGGTCGCCGACGCGGTTTGTGGCCGGGTCTGCGTGAATCGTTCGGCGCCGGCACCGACACCCCACTGCGTGACCTGCGCGAACGCATGCTGTTCGCCGAGGCGCTCGAAACCGTGCGCTGCTTCGACGAGGGCGTGCTGACCTCGGTGGCCGATGCCAATATCGGCTCTCTGTACGGCATCGGATTCCCTGCCTGGACCGGCGGCGTCATCCAGTACATCAACGGATATGAAGGCGGCACAGCGGGATTCGTGGCGAGATCCCGCGAACTCGCCCGACGGTACGGGCCTCGATTCACCGTTCCCGAATCGCTGGTAGCGGCGGCCGAACGCGGCGAACCGTACCGGTGAACGCGACGGTCACAGCGGCGCCAGCACCTCGCTGACGAACGCCCTCGGCAACGACGAAGCGTGGCCGGGGGCATCGACCATACCCCGTAGCAGGTCTCGCGCCGATGGATCGCCGAACCGCAGCAGCCCGACAAGCCCCAGCTCGGCGCAACGGCGTACCGCGACCAGCAATATCTGCTCGGCTTCGTCGCGCTCGCCCGACGCGATACAGGACACCGCCAGCAGCAGTCCCACGCGCAGCGCCGCCCGGGGCCGGGGCATCGACTCGATATGCTCGACCAATGCCGTCGATCGCACGCGGGCCTGCTCGGACGCGGTGATCGAGCCGCGTGAGAGCAGGCCCCGTATGGCCGCCTCCTCCTCGAGTTCGGCGGTGCGCAGGGCGATACCGTCGGCACCGTCGAGGGGCACCGGTTTACTCGAAGGGCTGGTGTCGGGTAGTGGGATTCCCGCCACGAAGCTGTCGTCGACCAGGTAGGCCGTGAGGCGAGGCAGCGACAGTTCCTTCGCCAGGCGCAGGCCGTCGAGCAGTCGTTGCCGGGCCGTGTCGAGGTCGCCGCGTATGGCCTTGACACGTGCACCGGTCCCGTAGGTGGCGGCCATGGAATCGACCACGCCGCCCTCACCTCCGAGGACGTAGCCCTCGTCGAGCAATCGCTCGGCCTCATCGATCTCACCCAGGTCGAACAGCAGATCACCCAGCAGCGCTCCGGCGATCCGGGCACTGTGGGAATGAGTACGGCCACCCCGCCGCGTCACCTGTACAGCCGTGCGAAAACTGCGCTCCGCCTTCTCGACATCGAGTTGTTCGTTGAAGGCCACTCCATCGAAGCAGTGCCCGTACATGACACTGAACGGCCCGCTCGTTCGGCGGTGGTAGGTGGCTGCCCACTGTTCGATTCGGTGGGCCTCGGCATAGTCGAAGTGCTGGATCGCGACGAACATCGCCATGTCCGCGGCAGCGGTCACCACCCAGGGGTGCAAGGACTCCGGGCGCGCCGAACACGGCTCGAGCAGCTCGCTCACACCGTCGATCCGATCGGCCGTGACACGCACCGCCGCGTCGAGTACCTGGGCCTCGGCTTCGAGCGCCACCGATCGCAGCGGTTGCGCGGCCAGCAGCGACCGGACCTGCCCCATGGCCGTCTCGGCCTGCTCCCGGTGCTGGAGAAGCAGGCCGGCCCAGGCGGTGGTGATCTGTAGTCGCAGGCTGGACTGCACCGTTTCGGGCGGGAGTTTCGCGATCAATCCGGGCAGAATCGCCATCCGGGACTGTTCCAGTAGTCGCACGCCGCCGTTTTCGACCAGTTCGACAGCCCGCGCCTGGTCGCCCGCGGCCACCGCGTGATCGACGGCTTCGCTGAGTAGATCGTGATCGGCGAACCATCGCGAGGCGCTGCGGTGCAGGTCGGTGATCTGTTCCGGGTGCTCACGAGCGAGGCGCTGGCGCAAGAAGTCGGCGAACATGTGGTGATAGCGCACCCATCCCGGAGCCGAATCGTCGCGGCCGAGGAACAGGTCCCTCGCCTGGACCTCGGCCAGCATCGCGGCCCCGTCGCCCGTACCGGACAACGCGCAGGCCAGGTCGGCGGACAGTCGTTCGGTGATCGAAGTGCGCAGGATGAACGTGCGCACACGTGGTTCCAAGCCGTCCAAGACATTCTCGGCGAGGAAGTTGGCGATGGCCCGATCGCTGCCGGAGATTCGTCCGATAAGCTTCCTCGGCTCCTCACAGTCACGCAATGACAGCGCTGCCAATTGCATCGCGGCCACCCAGCCGTCAGTCGATTCGGTCAGCTGGGTGATATCGGCGGGATCGAGGGCGAGACCGCCCGCGCCTTCGAAGAACAGCCGCGCCTCGGAGGGAGTGAAACGCAGCGTATCGGCCCCGATATCGACCAGTTCGTCGTGTACGCGCATCGCGCTCAGGGGCAATCCGGTGCAGTCACGGCTGTTCACGACGATTCGCAAGTGGTGGCAGCCGCGCTCGAGCAGATAGCCCAGCACCGCGACAGCGCGGTGATCGACGACACGGTGCCAGTCATCGATCACCAATACGACATCCTCACCGCCGTGGTGGATTTCGTTGATCAGTGTGGTCAGCACGTACGGTTCGGCACTGTCGCCGTGCAGGTCGAGAATTCGGCTCAACGGCTCGGCCAGGGACGGCAACGCCTGGCCCAGCGCTTGCGCGAGATGCGCGAGGAACCACACCGCGTTGTTGTCGTCGCGGTCGACACTGATCCAGGCGACCGGCACGCCGTCGGCGACCAACCGCGACCGCCACTGCGCGGTGAGTGTGCTTTTGCCGAATCCGGCGGGCGCGTGAATGACGGTCAGCCGACGGCGACGGCCCGCGCGCAGCGCTTCGATCAGTCTGTCGCGCATCACCAGCGATCGACTCGGCACCGGAGGCCGGAATTTGGTCAACGCGGCAGGCGGTGCGGACTGAGCTCGCCGAGTTTCGACCTGCGGCGTCGCGGACCGACTCGGTCGAGGATCGTCTGGCTCGTCGCCGGTTTCCACGGGCAGGTTCATTCGGTCGCTTACGAGGCCGTGTAGCTGCTGTATCTCGGCCAGACGGCTCCCCAGCGCCTGCGCGGACGGATACCGCTCAGGAGGATGCTCCGACATGGCGCGCTCGATCGCGCGACACAGCTCATCCGGTATGTCTCGTTCGCGCAGATCCGGAACAGGTTCGGACATGATGCGCAAGAACTGCGTCACCACCTTCTCACCCACTCGCCGCTCGAACGCCGCGTGCCCGGTCATCAGACAGAACAGGGTGGCGCCCAGACTGTACACATCGGAGGCCACGGTCGGCGCGCGCCCTCTCAGCACCTCCGGCGCCGTGAATGCCGGAGAACCGGTGATGACCCCCGTACTCGTCACGAAACCGCCCGACACATGAGCGATCCCGAAATCGGTCAATTCCGGCTCACCGTATTCGGTGGTCAGAATATTGCCCGGCTTCACATCCCGATGCAGCACCTCCCGACGATGCGCCGCCTCCAATGCGCCCGCTATCTTCACGCCCACCCGAAGCGCTTCGCCCCATGGCAACGGTCCGTCGCGTTCGATGCTGTCCTGCAACGACTTCCGCGGATGGAACGGCATCACGATATAGGGCCTGCCCGCCGTCAGGACACCACTGAACAGGATGCTGACGATATTCGGATGCCCGGACAGTTTCCCCATCGCGCGCTGTTCACGCAGGAAACGTTCCAGATGCTCGGCCTCCAGATCCGCCGTCAACACCTTGACCGCGACGGTCCGGTCCAGCGCTGGCTGCTCACAGCGGAAGACCACACCGAACCCGCCGCGCCCGATCTCGACGGCGTCGTCGAAACCCGCCGCGTCCAGATCGGTGGCTATCAGACCGGTGAGATCACCTTCCGTACGCGACAGGCCGTCGTCGACCATCAGCCGAACCCAACTCCCGACCACCTACCCCGTTGCGGTACCTCGCACGACGGGGTACCCGATCAACGTCCAGCATATGCACAGCATACGCGGATAGGCTGGTCACAACACCCGATTTCGACCGCGTACAGCGATCGTGGCATATCACGGGCTAACTTCTCCGGATCACTCGTGGAGCGGCATAGCGGCGGCGTAACCACCTTTGTGATATAGCAAGGGTGCGTGCAGCCCAGCGCCGTCTTCGTCCCAGTGCACGCGCACGACCCGACAGATCACCAGGACCGAGTCGCCTGCGGGGATCAACTGATGGACCCGCCCGTGAATCCATGTCGGCGTGCCATGCAGAACCGGCTCACCGGTATCGAGTGGGGACCACAGCGATTCATCGGCGAAGCGTTCGTCGGCGCTGCGGGAAAAGCGTTGGGCCAGCGGCGATTGATGGGCGCCGAGCAGGTGGATCACCACCGATTCGGCGACTTCGAGCGCGCCGATGCTCGAGGAGGTGCAGGTGATGTTGAACGACACCAGCGGCGGATCCAGCGACAGCGATGCGAAGGACGTCGCGGTGAATCCGACCGGCCGACCTCGAGAGTTCAGAGTCACGATGGTGACCCCTGCGGGATGTCGCCGCAGAGCCGCTCGATACTCGACAGCGCTCACGTTCTGGAAACGATCCGGCCGAGCTGACGGCTCGCCGGACATCTCCATCGAATTCGACATCGGTTCCTCCTGAATCTGCTCGCTCTGCGGTGCTATGCGGGCAAGCTTTCGCTGTGGTCGTGTGCGACGGGATCACCCCGCCGAAGCCCGAGTCGACGAAGCAGTCCGAGCTGCGTTCCCGACATCGGCACACCGGCGGATTCCAGCCGTGGCAACGTGTCGAACGCGATGTGTTCCAGTACCTCGGGCAGCAGCATCGGCTGCAACACCACGCCGTCCGCGACACCTACCGAGTGCAGGTCGGTGAGCAGTCCGGCGAGTCCTGTCGGAGTGCCCACATAGGACAGGGAATCCGGGATCCATGGTTGTTCGAGATACGCGTCCAGCCGCGCCAGGCGGTCCCGGGCGGCGGGAGCGTCACGCGCGATCATCACCGCGATCTCGACCAGAACGCTGACAGTGGCCGGACCGCCCGCGCTTTCGGCCGCTGTTCTGACATGTGCGCTGCGCTGCGCGGCCTCGACCAGGTCGGGCGCCTGGATCCGTACCGTGGACTCACGTCCACCGGCGCGAGCGGGCATCGCGAGTCCCTCGGTCAGGTCCACCCACCCTTCGATATCCGGCGGCCATCGGTCATCGGCAAGGATCGCGGCGCCCGGATGATGACCCGCACCGGCCAGCTCGACTGTCACGCGCAGCGGCCCTTGGGGTCGACCGATGTCGAAGCGGGACATGGTTATACCTCCTCGAGTGTGTCGCGCGGTCTCATCGTGACCACCTGGACCGCGCGACGATCTACTGCGCCTACCCGGCGACCGGATCGATGACGATCGCGAAGGCCTTGTTCTCGATACCGCCGGAGCGATCGAGCGAGATGAACTTCTGCTCGGTGTACTCGTCGAGTGCGTCGGGGCCGCCTTCGCGGCCGAGCCCGCTTTCCTTGTAACCGCCGAACGGGTAGGCGGGGTGGATGACGTGCCAGTCGTTGACCCACACCATGCCCGCGTCGAGCCGACGGGCCACATCGAGCGCGCGCTCCTCCGAACCCCAGACACCCGCGGACAGACCGTAGTTGGTGTCGTTGGCGATCTCGACCGCCTCATCGATCGAGTCGTAGGTGAGCACCGTCAGGACCGGACCGAACACCTCCTCGCGAACGATCCGCATGTCGTTGGTGACGTCGACGAAGATCGTCGGTTCGACCCAGTAGCCCTTCTCGAATTCGGCGCCGGGCGGCACGCGTCCGCCCAGTACGGCGGTCGCGCCCTCCTGCGCGGCGATGCCGAAGTACTCGACGATCCGGTCGCGCTGGACGGCCGAGGCGATCGGCCCGATATGGGTGGTCGGATCGAGCGGGTCGCCGAGTTTCAGGGTCGACGCGCGAGCAACCAGGCGTCGCACGATGTCGTCACGCTGGTCGGCCGGCACCAGAAGTCTGGTCCCGGCCTCGCACGCCTGGCCGTTATTGGCCATGCAGGCGAACAGCGCGCCGTCGATCGCGATATCGAGATCGGCGTCGTCGAGCAGGATGTTCGCGCCCTTGCCGCCGAGTTCGAGTGTCACCCGGCGGATGGTGTCGGCGGACTGGCGCAAAATGGCTTTGCCGACCGCGGTCGAGCCTGTGAAGGCCACCTTGCGGACATGGGGATGTCCGGCCAGGTGCGCACCGACCGGTTCGCCGTCACCGGTGATGACATTGAGAACGCCCGCGGGCAGTCCGGCGGCCTCGAACTCCTTGGCGAGTTCGAGTGCGAGCAGCGGCGCGTGCTCGTCGGGTTTGAGGACCACGGTATTGCCCGCGACGAGGGCGGGAGCGATCTTCCACACCGTGGTCAGAAGTGGAATGTTCCACGGCACAATGGCTGCGACCACACCGATCGGCTCGCGCCGGATGATGCCCACCGCCGGGATCGGGCCGATCTCGGGGCCGGTGGTCTCCCATTCGTAGTTCTCCGCCAGCGACGCCAGATACTGGATCTGCGCCGCGGACAATCCGACGTGCAACGCGCCGGTGATGCGAATGGTCGCGCCGTTCTCCCGAGTCTGCAGGACCGCCAACTCGTCCACCCGGCCCGCCAGTCGCGCGGCGACATCGTGGAGCAGGGCCGCGCGTTCGGCAGGCGGTGTCCGGCGCCAGCCGCCCTCCTCGTGCGCGGCCTTGGCCGCGGCAACCGCGAGTTCGACCTCGGCCACGCCGCCCTTGGCGACCGTGGCGACCAGTTCCTCGGTCGCGGGACTGCGGATTTCGTAGTGTTCGGCGGTGTCGTGCCACTTGCCGTCGATATACAGCGGGTAATGAGGCGTACTCATCGGATGCTCCTCGTATGGTGTGAATTGTCGGACCGGACCGTGCGGATTCCGTTGCGCCTCATCCGATCTGCCGTTCTCGCCCCTGCCAGTAGGGTGCGCGGATCGTCTTCTTGTCGACCTTGCCCGCCGGATTGACCGGAATGCTGTCGACGAATTCGACCGTCTTCGGTGCGGGGACGCTACCCAGTGCAGCCTTGACGTGATCGATCAATTCACCCTCGGAGACCGAGGCGCCTGCTCTGCGCACGACCACGGCGTGCACCGCTTCGCCCCATTTGTCGTGCGGCACACCGATCACCGCCGACAGCGCCACTGCGGGGTGGGTCGACAGCACGTCTTCCACCTGCCGTGGAAAGACGTTGAAGCCGCCGCTCACGACCATGTCCTTCTTGCGGTCGACGATGTAGAGGAATCCGAATTCGTCGAGTCGGCCGACATCCCCGGTGTACACCCACCCTTCACGCAGGGTTTCGAGGTTTCGGGCCGTGTCCAGATAGCCGAGCATCTGCCCGAGTTGGCTCGAACAGATCTCCCCCACCTCGCCGACCGGCAGTGACCTACCGTCGTCGTCGCGGATGCTCACCCGGACCGGAAACATGGGCCTGCCCGCGGACGCGAGGCGCTCGACCCAGATCGGATCGTCGACGCGGTGCTCGTTCTTGCGCAGGCACGAGATGTAGCCCTGCTCGGTACCCGCGTAGGTCTGGATGAAGATCGGGCCGAAGACCTCGAGCGCCTCACGCAACCGTTCCGGCGCGATGGGCGATCCCGCGTAGATCATCGTCTCGAGTGAGGACAGATCGAAGTATGTGCGCTGCGGATGATCCAGCAGCAGGTAGATGATCGTCGGCACCACCGCCGTGGCACTCACCCGGTCCCGCTCGATACTGGCAAGCAGGCCGTCGACATCCAAGCCGGGCAACATGACATTCGTACCGCCCCGAATGAACGTGGGCAAAACGAAAATCTGCGTGAAATGGGTCAACGGCGCCCCGTGCGCGAATATTTCACCGAAACGAATGTCACCGATCTCCAGGCCCGCCGAGATACTGTATTGCGCCCACGTCGCGTGGGAATTCACCACGCCCTTCGGTTCTCCGGTGCTACCTGAGGTGAACAGCACATACGCCTCGTCATCCTCCCCCAGATCGACGGGTGGCCGCTTCGTCGGCTGATCCTCGATCAGGATCCGGTAGTCGACGGCCTCATTCGAATTCGCTCCTGGGATACCGCCGACGCGTATCAGGTTCTGCAGTTTCGGCAACCGCTCTCGGATCCCGGCGACTATCTCGTCGAACTGAGCGTGGTAGATAAGCGTGGTCGCATCGGTCTGCGCCAGGTTGGAGCGCAATCCTTCAGCGGCGCTGCGCGTGGGCAGCTGGACCAGTACGCCACCGGCCGCCCAAATGCCGTGCTGGGTCGGAATGAATTCCAGGCAGTTCGGCAGCAGCAGGCCGACCCGCTCCCCCTTCTGCACACCCAACCCGACGAGAGCGTTGGCGACACGGTCACGCCACTCCCGCATTTCCTGATAGGTGATGCATCGTTCACCGTCGATGATCGCGACCGATGAAGAGTAATAGGTGCACGCCCGATCCAGGACGTCCGGCAACGTACCCCACATATCAGGAGCCGACGAGGCTGGACGGATCGAAGCCTTCGACCCAGTACTCGGGGGTGATGATCGGCAGCCCGAGCTCCTGCAACACGGGGGTGTCGTTCCAGTAGGTGGTCTCCCGCGTGATCTTGCCGGTCGCGTCGAGCTGGTGCCAGGTGATGCCCTCGGTGGTCAGGGTACGGCCGCCGGTCGCCACACCGCGGTAGGTGTGCAGGCCTTCACCGGTCCAGTTCCAGCGGATCACCACGGCGGGATTGCCTCCCTCACCAGCCAGCGCGAAACTCTCGAAGACCTCGAACCGATGGGTACCGACCCCGTTGGCCGCGTCGGTGTTGGCGAAAGGCGCAAGCCTCGGGGCGAGTTCACCCTTGGTGATCGCCGTCGAGATCACGTGATCGCGGTCGGCGTGGTCGTCGTAGACCAGATCGTCGGCGTACAGCGCGACCGCGGTTTCGGTGTCGGTGGTCAACGCCGCCGCCCAGCGCGCGGCGTGCTCGTCGTGAGTGCTCATGATTATCGGAAATCCTCTCGGAGAGTGCGTTTTTCAGACGAGCGCGGGCGACGCGGTCACCGCGTGCGGGGTGACCGGCTGGCCCAGTTCGGCGACAGCGGTGGCCACGTCCCACAGGCTCGCCTCTTTGAGGATCAGTCCCTGCTCGTCGTAGACGTGGAAGGTGATGCCGCGGGTTCCCGGCACCTTGCCACCGGTCGGGACGCCGACGAAGGCTGTCGCGGTCGGCGCTTCCCAGGTCCAGCGGTAGATCGCGGACTTCTCGTCGCCGACGACCTCGTCGATGCGGAAGTTGTTGATGCCGATGCCGTTCTCGGTGTCCTTGTTCGCGTACGGGGCGAATACGCGAAGGAGTTCGTCACGATCGGTGATCTTCTGGCCGAGAATCGGATCCTCGAAAAGGAAACCGTCGGCGTAGAGGGCCACTACGGCCTCGGGGCTCTCACGGAAGGCCTTCAGCCACTTGACGGCAAAGAAATGACTCATGGAAGTTCGCTCTCCCTCGGTTCGTCTGGAACGGTTTCAAACGTATTGCGCGCCGGCGAGGAGAACGACCTCCTCTCGGAGGAAAAGAACTGCTCTAAGGGGGGAGACGGAGCTCACATCGTCGGTTCGACCCCGGCGACCCCGGGTCCGCCCGGCGGAAGCCCCTCGGACCGTCGTCCGACGCTTTTCTCCCCCTTCGTCGGGGTGAAATCACTCTTCCGGGAGGTGTGGGCGCCCTCACGTCATTGCCAGACTGACTGGACATCAACCGCGAGCAAAGGGTCGATCCATGAGCACTTTCGCCAACGCCGACGAGGTCTACAAATACATCGGAGGAATCTTCGAAATCGCGACCAAGGAAACATCTTTCGTCGAGGCGACGAAAGGCACCGGCTTGGTCGTCACATTGATCCAAACCGACCCGGACGCGATCCTGGTCATCGACTTTCCCGGACAGACGGTCACGACCGGCGAAGCGGCGAAAGGGCTCACATCGTCGGTACAGCTGCGGATGTCATCGGACAACAGCAACAAGTTCTGGCAGGGCAAACTCAACTTCACCCTCGCCATGGCCCAGCGAAAAGTGAAGCTCGACGGCAAACGCTCGGTGGCCCTCAAACTGCTGCCGCTCACCAACGGACTGTTCGACGTGTACAAGAAACTCCTCGTCGACAACGGCCGCGAGGATCTGCTGATCCGCTAGCCATTCCTGCACCCCGAATCCCCACGCTAGGAGTATCCATGCTGAATTTCGATATGACCGAAGAAGAATTCGAACCGCACTTCGAGAAAGCACAGCAGGTCTCGCGGTTCTTCCGTGAAATCGGCCCGAAATACGACGTCGAGGACAGTTTCGCCTACCCGTCGATCAAGGCTTTCAAAGAGTCCGGACTCGGCGCCCTTCCGGTGCCGAAGGAATTCGGCGGCCTGGGCGGCGGTCTGCTCCACGCGTCCAAGGTGATCACCGAGTTGTCTCGCGGCGATTCCGCGATCACACTCGCCTACAACATGCACTACATCATGGTCGGTATCGCCGGTAGCTTGATGAGCGAGGAGCAGAACAAGTATTGGCTCGGACGGGTCGCCGAGGGTGAACTCGTCTTCGGACCGTTCTCCGAGCAGCGGGCCGGATTCAGCGGCCTGGCCGATATGAAGGCGGTGCCGCAGCCCGACGGCGGCTGGCGCCTCTACGGCAAGAAGACCTGGGGCACCCTCTGCGAGGCCGCCGACATCATCACCACCAATGCCACCATCACCGACGCCGAGGGCAACCTGCCCGAAGACTTCGAGGCCCGAGTCAGCGCCGAAAGTCTGTTCATCGGCGACTTCACGGTCGACGAGGACGGCAACGGCGACGGTATCCGGATCGAAAAGACCTGGAACGCGCTGGGAATGCACGCCACCGGCACCCAGACCATCCATTTCGAGGGCTACTACGTGCCCGAGGAAGGATTCATCAGCGAGTGGCGATCCGGCGCGTTCGGCGTTCTGGAATGGGCCTCGCTGATGTTCGCCAGCATCTACCTCGGCATGCAGCAGCGAGTACTCGAGGAGTCACGCGCGGCGCTGTCGAAGAAGACCCTCGGCGCGACCTTCGGCGCGATCGCCGCCGCCGAGACCAAAGTCGCCACCGTCGGTCACATCATCGACGGCGTCGGTGACATGGCCTCGCGTGTCGAACTCTCACGCCGGGTGCTGTACCAGACATGTCAGGAGGTGATGGACGGCAAGGACGATGCCTGGCCGATCGAGCTCCGCTTCCCCTACATCGGTCTTGCCAAGACCTTCATCGCCGACAATGTGCTGCACATGACCCGGCATGCCATGAGCCTGGTCGGAGGATCGTCCTTCCGCAAGGGCACGATCTTCGAGCGCCTGTACCGTGATTCCGCGGCGTCGATGTTCCAGCCCCTGAACGCGGACCAGTCACGCACCTACATCGGCGAATTCCTGCTGCAGCCCGAAGAACTCGAGGACTGACCTTCCTTCGGCGATGCCCCCGGCCGAGAGGTGGCCGGGGGCATCGCCGTGTCGAGAACCGGCCAATTCTCCGCTCTGCCGACCAGAGATCCGCCGCTGTCGTCCGAATCATCACGCGTCGACCTCGCGACCATGGTGACTTGATTGATGTAGACGATCACACTGGCCCGGGCGGAGGTCACGGACTCGATCGCGGCCCTGCGGGGATCGCCAGCATGGTGACCCGCTTTTCCTTCGCGGCGGGAGCGACCACGGTGTCCGCGAGCCGGGTATACGTATCGAGGAAGTCGCCGGTCAACAGAGTCGCGGCAACGGCGAGATCACGATCGACGTTTTCCGGGGTATAGGACAGAATCGCTACCGCGCCGTCCGAGCGACCCGTGTCACGGTTCCGCGCGCCGCGGCCAGCGCCCGATCGGCCGAGCGTTGGACCGATAGTTGAGACGAAACAGTAACCGCCGCAGCGATAATCGCTACGGCACCTGCCGGAGTACATTTCGCGTCATCGCGGAATGCACCGAACCTATGGGGTGAATCACCGATCCGCGCTATACCTCGGGGGGGAATCGCGGTACTCGTCCGGGGGATATCGATAGTGACGAGAGATGGCCCGAAAAGGCCCTGGAGGTCGTGCCTTTCGCACGTCGGCCGCACGTAGACGTGTCTTGTCGACGTGTTCGCCGAGTCGGACATACTCGGAGGTCCGGGCTCCCCCTTTCGCGGGAGTTACCACCCCCGATCGGAGAGGGATGAGTTGTCACGCCCGCGATGCGTTCCGAGGAGTCGCTACTTTCCGCCCAGCGACCACGCGATGGCCTGGGAACGGTTGGCCGCGCCGAATTTCCGCAGAATGTGCTTGACGTGAGATTTCACCGTTCCCTCGGTGATCACGAGACGCTCGGCGATCGCACGATTGGTAGCGCCGTCGATCATCAATTCGAAGACCTCGGCTTCCCTGGACGTCAGGTCTCCGATGTCTCCGTAGCTGGACGAGACCGTCGTCGGCGCGACGGACCGCTGCTCACCGTCGGCGGGCCGGGCCATGCTCATACCCGACTCGCACAGGTCGTCCATCCGATCCACGGCGGCGACCACCAGATCCCGCATCTGGTCGCGCTGTGTCCGAAGCTTTTCGAGAAGGACGGTCCGCTCGTAGATATGGTTGAAGCCATCGGTGAATGCCCACAGGATGTCCCGATCGGATTCATCGACGCGCCGGGCCGCTGAATTGTGGTCGGCATGGATGAACCCGACGACGGCGTCACCGTGCATCACGGGGGCGACGACGTAGGAATTGGATCTGCCCGCATCGATGATCAGCGGCCGGTACACGCGGGCGCTCGTAGTGTCGAGCACCAGCGACGGGCGCCGCTTGGTCAGCAGTTGCGACTCCGGGGCGCCCACGACGAGCGGGATATTCTCGTCGATCCAGTCCGAGAACCACGATTGCGCCCCGTCATCGGCGAAATGGGCCCTCCACGGCATCCACGCGCTGCCTTCGACACGCGAGAGCACCGCGCGCTGGAATCCACAGCGCAGCACGATCTCCTCGCACGCGACATCGAGTAGGCCCGCGGTATCCGGGATACCACGCATTCGGCTCAGCCCGGCAGCACAGTCGGCCAGCCGCTGATTGCGTTTGGCCGTATCGAACAAATAGAGGTCGATCGCCAGCTGTTGCAGGTCGACTATCAATCGGCACAGTTCGCCCGCCGTCGCGGTATCCGCCGATTTGATATCGCGAAGCCGATCGATGCACAGATGTACGAGATTCGCGACCACTTCCGCCGATCGCCACGGGCCGTCCCATTCCACTCGTGGGACCGCGACCGCGGTCTCGCTCGCGACGAATACCGCGTCACGCAGCGCAGACAGCCGACCGATCAGCTCGTTCTCCCGGCGGCGCCATTCCTGCCGCACCCGTCCGACGGGGCTGCTGCCGACATGTTCGCTGGCCATGGCAACCGCCACGATCACACCCGCCGTTCGTTGTTCTTGGCGCGTACATAGCGCGCGATCGCACCGGCACGATTCGGCGTGCCCATCTTGTGCAGAATGTGCTTGACATGCGATTTGACTGTGCTTTCGGCGACCGTGAGCCGGTCGGCGACCTGTGCGTTCGTCGCACCGCTTGCCAGCAGGGCAAGCACTTCTCGTTCCCGGCCGGTGAGTCGGGCGAGGATTTCAGGCGCTGACCGCTCGGGGGTGTCGATGGACGTGATCGCCGTCGCCACGCGCGCGGCGGGCCCCGGCAGACGTGCCGGTTCGTCCCGCGACGTATCGACTATCCGCTCGGCGGCGAGGAACACTCTCGACAGATGTTCCCGCTGCTCGATCAGCCTGGATTCGAGAACGGCGCGCTCGTAGATGAGCCCGACCCCTTCGGCGAAACCTCGGATGCTGTCACGGTCGGCGGCGGTGAGTGGACGCCGTGACAGATAGGTGTCGGCATGCAGCAGGCCGAGCACGGCACTGCCGGTGACGATCGGCGCTACCACATACTCCCCGGTCCGCGAGATGTCCATCAGTGGGCGGTAGGTCCGCGGCTCTCGCTGCGCGTCGCTGACCAGCGCGGCGAGCCGACGGCGTACCACCTCCGCCTCCACCATCGGTGAGGCGAGTGGTATCTCCAGGGCAGCGATGTACTCACCGAGTTCTCGATGGAACTCCCAGTCCAGGCCGTCCGACAGGAACAATCTACGTGGCGTCCAGATCGACCCGTTGATACCGGAGATCATCGCGCGATCGAATCCGAGAGACACGCACAATTGCGCCGGCGCCGAATCGAGGACATCTTGCGCGTCGGCCTTGTCACGAAGTCGCGCCAACGCCTCATAGATCCGGCCGGGCGCGTAACTCGGCTGCGCAGAACTGTGCTTGCGCAGAGTCGCCTGCACCGCGTTCAGGTCGCCGAGTAGCTCACAGAGTTCGGCGGTAGTGGCGGATCCAGTACCGACGGCGGCCAGTCGCCGACTCACCCGCTCCATGGTCCCGCCGAGCAGCAGCTGTGCGTATGGCTGACTCGCACTACTCCAGGACGCTTGTTCGGCCAATGCCACGACCTGCGCGTTCAGCTCCGCGATCCGGTCGACCACCGCGGCAGATCCCGAATGCGACACAGCCATCGTTGCCTTCATCGTCTTCGAGTTCTCCCAACAGCCGAGAGGGGCCATCGGCTCGACTTTCCGGGTTTCGGTCGAACTCGGCCGAAACCGTCCCAGAAACACACCCGCACTGACGATGTGTTCCGCGATTTACTTACGGAGACATGATGGGTGATCTGCATCACGCTGTCAAGCGGATCGGGATCTAACCATGAACCCACGGCACAGACATTTGTGATGATCGCCCGGCCGTCGCCACCAGGATTCACAGCAGGAAGCGGTTCACCACACTAGTGAACGATGATTTACTAACATCATGGCCTTGCACGACGCCCTAGCGGCGCGACTGACAATTCCCGCCATCGCGGCGCCGATGACCGCGGTATCCGGACCCGACCTGGTGATAGCCGCCTGCCGCAACGGCGTGATCGGCTCTTTTCCGACACACAATGCCGACAGCACGGCCGAACTCGACGCATGGATGCGCCACATCACCTCCGCGCTCCACGCCCCCTCCGACAGCCCCGTGGCCCCGGTCGCGCCGAATCTGGTCGTTCATCGCACCAATACCCGACTCGCATCCGACCTGGACTGCCTCGCACGACACGGAATCGAATGGGCAATTACCAGCGTCGGCTCACCGGCGCCGGTAATCGAGCCGCTACACGACATCGGTTGCCGAGTGCTCGCCGACGTCTCGAGCATGACGCATGTCCGCAGCGCCATCGACGCGGGCGCGGACGGGCTGGTACTTCTCAGCGCGGGGGCGGGCGGTCAGACCGGATGGGCGAATCCGTTGGCCTTCGTCCGTGCCGTCCGGCCACTTTTCGACGGCCCGATCGTACTGGCCGGAGGGATCACCGACGGCGCGTCCATCCTCGCTGCCCAAGTGCTCGGCGCGGATCTGGTCTACCTCGGAACCAGATTCATCGCCACTTCCGAAAGTCTGGCGTCCCCCGACTACCGCGCGGCGTTGATCGAAGCGACTCTCGATGACGTGGAGTTGTCCACCCGGGTCGGCGGCATCCCCGCCAGCCTGCTGACCAGCTGGCTGCGCAGAGACGACGCGACCACCGCGACCGAGGCCGACGGATTCCGCCAGGACCGCCTGCTACACAACCGGACGGCATGGAGCGCGGGACACAGCGTCGCGGGCATCGAGGCTGTCACCTCGGTCGCCGAGCTGATCGGCACGCTCGTCGCACAGTACGAACAAGCCCGCATCGATCTGGCGGAGTTCGCACCTCGGCCACAGGCCGGTATCCACCGACAATCCCGAGCCAACACGCACTAGTTATCCGGCAATCATGAACTCTTCATGAGAGTTGAGTGATTCAGCACGCGCTCGCGGCAAATACACAGCTCAAGGCTAATTGTTCCCACGTCGGCAGAATTGAGTTAGTGTATCGCCATTCACTAGTGGCGGAATCGGGGCTCGCTGCCCGGTGATCGCGACATACGAATCCAGACGAAAGGCGCACGGATGCCGGTACTCAAGTCCGAGATCGACACAACGTCGTCGGTATACCTCCACAATCACCGGGTGCAGTCCACCGCGGTCGCGGCCCTGGACGAACAACTGACACTGGTCGCGGCCGGAGGTGGGCAGCGGTACGCGACCCGCCATCACGATCGCGGCAAACTGCTGGTACGCGAGCGGATCGAGTTGCTCATCGACCGCGACGGCCCGTTCATGGAGCTGTCCGCGCTGGCTGCGTGGGGTACCGAGTTCAATGTCGGCGCGGCGATCGTGACCGGTGTCGGGGTGGTGTCAGGGGTCGAGTGCATGGTCATCGCGCACGACCCGACCGTGCGCGGCGGCACCATGAACCCTTACACGCTGCGAAAGAATCTGCGGGCGTTGGAGATCGCGCGGGTCAACCGACTACCGGTGGTGTATCTGGTCGAGTCCGGTGGCGCCGACCTCCCGACGCAGTCCGAACTGTTCGTCCACGCGGGACGGATCTTCCACGAGCTCACGCGCCTGTCCTCGATGGGGATCCCGAGTGTCGCTCTGGTGTTCGGCAATTCGACCGCCGGTGGCGCCTACGTGCCCGGTATGTGCGACTACGCCGTGCTGGTGGACAACGCCGCCAAGGTCTTCCTCGGCGGTCCCCCGCTGGTGAAGATGGCCACCGGCGAGGATGCCGATGACGAGGCGCTCGGCGGCGCGGATATGCATTCGCGCGTCTCGGGATTGGCCGACTACTTCGCGGTCGACGAACGCGATGCCATTCGCCTCGGCCGCGATATCGTCTCTCACCTGAACTGGCGCAAACTCGGTCCGGGCCCGAGCGTGCCCGCCGACGAGCCGCTCTACGACAGCGCCGAGTTGCTGGGGATCGCTTCCGGTGACCCCCGGGTTCCGTTCGATCCGCGAGAGGTGATCGCGCGGATCGCCGACGGGTCGCGATTCTCGGAATACAAACCCCGCTGGGGAACCAGCATCGCGACAGGCTGGGCATCGATCCACGGCTACCCGGTCGGCATCCTCGCCAACACACGCGGTGTCCTGTTCAGCGACGAAGCCAAGAAGGCCACCGAATTCATCCTGTTGGCCAACCAGACCGACACTCCGCTGATCTTCCTGCACAACGTCACCGGGTTCATGGTCGGCACCGAATACGAACAGGGCGGAATCATCAAGGACGGCGCCAAGATGATCAACGCCGTCACCAACAGCGACGTGCCCCACATCAGCATCAATATGGGCGGATCGTTCGGCGCAGGTAACTACGGAATGTCGGGGCGTGCCTACGATCCGCGTTTCATGTTCACCTGGGCCAACGCCAAACTCGCCGTCATGGGCGCGGCCCAGCTGGCCGGGGTGATGTCCATCGTCGGCAAGGCATCCGCCGCGGCGGCCGGACGCGAATTCGACGCCGAGGCCGACGCGGCGCGCACCGCCGCGATCGAGGCACAGATCGAGAACGAGTCACACCCGTTCTTCATCTCCGCCCGCATCTACGACGACGGCGTGATCGACCCGCGCGACACCCGCTCGGTGCTCGCGATGGCGCTGTCGGCAACCCATTCCAACACGATCGCCGGCCGCCGCGGCTTCGGCGTCTTCAGGATGTGAGCACCACGATGCCTGCTATCACCAAACTCCTCATCGCCAACCGCGGCGAAATCGCCTCACGCATCATCCGCACCGCGCGGCAGATGGATATCTCGACGGTGGCGCTGTATTCCGACGCCGACCGTGACGCACCGTATGTCCACGAAGCCGACGAATCGATCCACCTGCCCGGCACCGCTCCAGCCGACACCTACCTGCGTGGCGACCTGGTGCTCGACGCTGCCCGACGCACCAGAGCCGACGCGATTCACCCGGGCTACGGATTCCTCTCCGAGAACGAACAATTCGCACGTGACTGCGCCGCCGCTGACGTGATCTTCGTCGGTCCTAGCCCGTCTGCGATCGCGGCCATGGGGTCCAAGATCGAAGCCAAAACCATGATGGCTGCCGCCGGGGTGCCCGTACTGCCCGGCGCGACCGTCGAAACCGAATCCGACGAGGACCCCGAACGTCTGGGCGCGGCCGCGGCCGAGATCGGTTTCCCGATTCTGGTGAAGGCGGCATTCGGTGGTGGCGGGCGCGGTATGCGTATCGTGACAGAACAGGCGGAACTGCTGGAGGCGGTGCGTAGCGCACGCCGCGAGGCCGCTTCGGCCTTCGGCGACGGCACCGTGTTCCTGGAGAAGTTCGTGCCGTCACCGCGACATATCGAGGTGCAGATCTTCGGCGACAGCCACGGCACTGTCGTCCACCTCGGCGAGCGCGAATGTTCTATCCAACGCCGATACCAGAAGATCATCGAGGAATCCCCCTCCACCGCCGTCGACGACGCGCTGCGCGACGAACTCGGCCGAGCCGCCGTCGCCGCAGGCAAAGCCCTGGCCTACGAAGGCGCTGGAACCGTCGAATTCGTGATGGCACAGGATGGTTCGTTCTACTTCCTCGAGGTCAACACCCGATTGCAGGTCGAACATCCCGTCACCGAACTCGTCACCGGCCTCGACCTGGTGCGCGGTCAATTGCTCGTGGCCGCGGGCAATCCGTTGCCCGAAGAAATGCTCGACGCCCGGCCGAAGGGTCACGCGGTCGAGGTCCGCCTCTACGCCGAAGACGTCGCGGCCGGATTCATCCCGGTATCGGGCACACTCACCGTCCTGGAATTCCCGCACCTCGACGGCGTCCGCGTCGACGCCGGATTCACCTCCGGTTCCCAGGTGAGCACCTTCTACGATCCGATGCTGGCCAAAGTGATCGGTTACGGCCCAGACCGTGACACCGCATGTGCCCTGGTCGCCCGCGCGCTGGTCGAGACCCGCGTGCACGGCGTGACGACCAACCGGGATCTGCTCGTCGGCATTCTTCGCGAACCCGAATTCCGTTCCGGCGCAATCGACACCGGCTACCTCGATCGCCACGATCCGGTCGAGTTGATGGCGGCGGCAGCGCACGGCAGCGCCGAGACAGCCTCCGCGACCCATGCGCTGGTGGCCGCGCTCGCCGCGCAGGCGGATCGACGTGCGCGAATGACGGTACTGCCGGGCCTGCCTTCAGGGTGGCGGACGTTGCCCACCGCGGCGCAAACGGCCACATTCACCGTCGACGAGCACGACCTCGACGTCGAGTACCGATTCGGACGCGACCGGCTCACCGCGCGGGTCAACGCGTGGCAACCCCGCGAGATCGAGATCATCGACGCACGCGCGGACTTCCTCGATGCGAACATCGACGGAGTGCGACGGCAGTACCGCGTCAGCCAAGCCGGCGCGATCCACTACGTCGACAGCGCGCTCGGCTCGACCGAATTGCGCGAGACCGAACGATTTCCCGATCCCAGCGACATCCAGGAAGCCGGTTCCCTTCTCGCGCCGATGCCTGGCACCGTCGTACGCGTCGAGGTCGCCGAGGGCGATTCCGTGCGAGCCGGTGACACCGTGATCGTGCTGGAGGCCATGAAGATGGAACACGCTATCCGTACCCCGGCCGACGGCATCGTCACCAAAATCCCGATATCGGTCGCCTCCCAGGTCGACGCGGGCCGAGTACTCGCCGTGGTCGTCGACGAACAGGGCGAACACGCATGAGCGAGGTAGTGCGCTACGAGGTGCGCGACGAAATCGCCTGGCTCACGATCAACCGGCCCGAGGCACGAAACAGCCTCGACAAGGCTGTTCGAGAAGGGCTGTTCGACGGCGTGCGCCGGTTCAACGACGACGAGAGCGCCAAAGTACTCGTCCTCACCGGGACCGGTGACAAAGCGTTCTGCGCCGGAGGCGATCTCAAGGAGATGTCCCAGAACCAACTCACCATCCCGCCGATCGATTTCGTTCCGCAGTTCGGCCGAAATATCGAGGTCCTCAAGCCGACCATCGCCGCGGTCAACGGTGCGGCCTTCGCGGGTGGCTTCCTGTTGGCGCAGACCTGCGACCTGTGTGTCGCCTCGACCACGGCGACATTCGCCATCTCCGAGGTCAAGGTGGGACGCGGATCGCCCTGGGCCGCACCACTTCCGCTGATGATTCCGCGACGGGTGGCGCTCGAGATCGTGCTGACCGGCGAGCCGATGTCGGCGGCCCGCGCGCACGAGATCGGCTTCGTCAACCGACTCGCCGAACCCGAGCAGCTCCACAGCACCGTGCAGGCCTTGGCCCGTCGGATCGCGCAGAACGCACCCCTCTCGGTACTGGCAGGCAAGCGGACTGCCGCACTGACCACCGAATATCCACTCGGCGAAGCGTTCGAACGCGCCGAGCAGATCTGGGCGCCGGTGTATACCAGCGAGGACGCCCAGGAAGGTATGCGGTCCTTCGCCGAGAAACGTGCTCCTCGATGGCAGGGGAAATAGATGGCACTGGACTACCGAGGTCTGCTGAACGATCTCGAACAGGAATCCGCCCATCTGATCGCGCACCTTCGGCCGCTGGAGCAGCGGACATGGGAGACGTCGACCCCCGCAGCCGGGTGGGCCGTCCGTGATCAGATCTCCCATCTCGCGTTCTTCGACGATTTCGCTCACCTCGCCATGACCGACGCCGACCGTTTCCGGATCACGTCCGCCGAACTGGTGGCGCGGGGAGAGGATTTCCCCGATCGGGTGGCCGCGGACCATCGCCATCGGACACCCACCGACCTGCTGGACTGGTTCGCCCGGTCACGTTCACGGCTGATCGCAGAATTCTCGAAGGACGATCCGAAGCGGCGGTTGCCGTGGTTCGGCCCCGACATGAGTGTCGCCTCCTCGGCAACCGCGCGCCTGATGGAGACCTGGGCACACGGCCAGGATGTCTACGACACGCTGGGAGTCACCCATCCCACGAGCAATGGGCTGCGCAGCATCGCACACCTCGGCGTGAGCACCTTCGGATTCGCGTTCCGCCTCAATGGTCTCGAGGTTCCGGACGCAGCGGTCCGCGTGGAACTCCAGGCGCCGGACTCGAACGAGACCTGGACCTGGGGTCCTGAGACCGCCGCCGACCACGTGGTCGGGGCCGCGGAGGATTTCGTTCTCGTCGTCACCCAGCGCCGACACCTCGATGACACCCGCCTGACCGTCCGAGGAGCCGTCGCCGAGTCCTGGATGAAGATCGCCCAGGCTTACGCGGGCGCGCCCGCAGGCGGACGTCCGCGCCGGATGACCACTGCCCGAAGGGAACTGTGATGACCAATTCGACGACACCGCGCCGTCCAGTCCGTATCGGCAACGCCTCTGCGTTCTACGGCGACCGGATCGCCGCGTTCCGCGACCTGGTGGAAGGCGGTCCCATCGATGTGGTGACCGGCGACTACCTCGCTGAGCTGACCATGCTGATCCTCTGGAAAGCCAAGCAGAAGGACCCCGAAGCCGGTTACGCGCGAACATTTCTCACGCAGTTCACCCAATCCGCCGCACTCTGCGCCGAACGCGGGATCAAAGTGGTGGTCAACGCGGGTGGCCTCAACCCCTCCGGTTTGGCGGACAGGGTGCGCGCCGTCCTGCACGAGGCCGGAATCGATCTGTCCGTCGCCCATATCGAGGGTGACGACATCGCGCCTCACCTGCCGGAACTCTTGGCGGCCGGTCACGAATTCCGACATCTCGACAAGAACATCACTCTCGAAGAATCCGGCGCGCAACCGATTTCGGCAAACGTCTACCTCGGCGGCTGGGGTATCGCCGCCGCCCTGGCCGGTGGCGCCGACGTGGTCATCACCCCGAGAGTCACCGACGCGGCGTTGGTGGTCGGGGTCGGCGCCTGGTGGCACGGTTGGCAACGCACCGACTTCGACGCCCTGGCCGGAGCGGTCGTTGCCGGGCACATCATCGAATGCGGCCCCCAGGCCACCGGGGGAAACTACTCCCAGATCCACGAGATCACCGACCGCCGATACCCGGGTTCGCCGATCGCCGAACTCGCTTACGACGGCAGTTTCGTCATCACCAAACACGCCGATACCGGTGGACTGGTCGTCCCGGGAACGGTGATCGCACAGTTGCTGTACGAGGTTGCCTCCCCTGCCTACACCAATCCCGACGTCGTCGCGCATTTCGACACACTCGCACTCGCGCAGGACGGGCCCGACCGCGTCCTCGTGCGCGGGACGACCGGCTCGGCACCGCCTCCCACACTCAAGGTCGCCATGAACTACATCGGCGGCTACCGCAACACGATGACCCTCGTGCTCACCGGACTCGACATCGAGGAGAAAGCACGCTGGGCCACCGAGCAACTCTTCGCGACCCTGGGCGGACAGGAATCGTTCGACGAGGTCGATGTGCAGTTGCTCCGGTACGACACGGCCGCACCGACCCGCCTCAGCGAGGCGACAGCGCATCTACGCATCACCGTGAAGGACCGCGTCCGCGCCAGGGTCGACCGTGCGTTCTCCGACGCCGTCCTGGAGTTGTATGTGGGTGGATACGCAGGTTTTCACACGACAACCCCACCGACATCGGCCTCCGAATTCGGGGTGTACTGGCCTAGCTCCATTCCCGCCGCCGACGTCGAACAGGTCGTCGTACACGCCGACGGCAGCCGAGAGGAGATCCCACACAGCCCTCGTGCCGACCGACCGCCCACCGCCCACCGCCGGACGGGCAGCGCTAGGGGTGGCGTAGCGGATTTCGGACCGACCACACGCCGACCACTCGGGTCGGTGGTCGCGGCCCGCTCGGGTGACAAGGGCGGCAATGCCAACGTGGGGGTGTGGACCGACACGTCCGAACAGTGGGATTGGCTGCGAACTCACCTCACGATCGAGCGATTCCTCGAATTGGTCTCCGAGGCAAGAGGACTCGTCGTCCACCGCTACGAGTTCCCGAACCTGCGGGCCCTGAACTTCGTCATCGTCGGATTCCTCGGCGACGGAGTCGCTTCCTCGACCCGTACGGATCCGCAGGCCAAGGGACTCGGCGAGTTCCTGCGCGCGACCTACACCGATATACCGGACAAATTCGTTCCAGACGCCCGGTATCCCGGTTGTTCGCCCTCTCAGCTCCCCGGCGGCCTGTAGTCCGGTGCGCGACGCACAGCGTCGTCGACCTGTTCCGGTGTCAGCAACGGGATCGAGTGCGACGACGCGGCACCGGAGGCAGCCGTTCGTATCGCCAGAGCAGCGGCTGCCTCGTTGTCGGGCACCGTGCCGGTGACGTACAGATCATGCGCGCCCAACGCGAAGTAGCAGGACTCCACTGTGCCACCGACACTTTCGACCGCGCGCACGATCGCATCGCGTCGCGCCGCCCCTCCCTCCTCCACCAGACCGCCCGCGCCCGTCGACGAGTAGGTGACCTCCCACAGAAATCGCTGCATATCACCCTCCAGAGTCAGATGAATACATTCGCGGTCATCGTCCACCCGGAAGTCCCGCGTGAACAAGCACCGACTCGGCGCGGCGGCCCAACTCCGCGCAGACCTGCGCGGAGACCCTTCGGCATCGCAACCCGCCGCTGGTTCGATCGACATGAGCGCCGGTGCGAGAGGGTGACACAGCAATTCCTCGTGGGGCCGACCTCGGGTTCCTCCGATGTAGGCTTCGATCACAGCCTGGATAGTCGCATCGACACAGCGACCCCGCGCACCAGAGCCCCACGCCTTCGCCGCGACGGTTTGGTGAGGGGTTCCGCAGAACGAGCCTCGATTCAGCTGCGGCACCGACGCCTGCTGTCTAGAGTCGCCCTGTGACATCGCCACCGGCTTCGCTGTCACACCAGCGAAAAGATCCGGCTTCTCAGCGCTCCCCGCAGATCCCAGCCGCCGATGGCTCGTGCGCGCCGCTGTACGCCACCGAGTTCATGACCGACCCCCACCGCGTCTACCGCGAGCTACGCGACAACTATGGTGCGTTCGCGCCCGTCGAATTAGCACCTGGGGTCCCCGCGACTCTCGTCTTGGGCTACCGCGAGGCACTGCGCATTCTGGACGACGAAACGCACTACCCGGCCGACCCCCGGATCTGGCAGCAACAGATGCCCACCGACTGCCCTGTGCTGCCGTTGTTGCAATGGCGCCCGATCCCGTTGCGCAGCACAGGTGAGGCACACGCGCGACTGCGCAGCTCGTGCACCGCGGCACTCGATCGCGTCGATCTGCACGCATTGCGTTCTGTCGTAGAGCGGACCGCCACCCCGATGATCAACACGTTCTGCGAATCCGGGACAGTCGAAATACTCGGACAATACGCGTTGCCCCTCACATTCCACGTGCTCAACGACACGCTGGGTGTCCCACCGGAAGCCGGGCAGCGCGCACTCGCCGGGATGGCCGCCGTCCTCGACGCAGCGGACACCGCGACGGCCCAGCGCGGCAACGCGATATTCGAAGCCATACTGCTCGAGGTCGTGCAGCGGAAACGCGGAAGCCGCGGAAACGACCTCATCTCCCATCTGATGACTCACCCAGCCAACCTCGACGATACGGAGATAGTCCATCAGACAGCGCTGCTGTACGCCGCCGGCACAGAGCCCACCTGCGGCCTGATACTCAATACGCTGCTGCTCATGCTGACCGATGACCGATTCGGCGGCAATGTTCTCGGTGGCGCGATATCGACCCGCGACGCGATCGAAGAAGTGTTGTTCAGCGACCCTCCGTGGGCCAACTTCTGCGTACGCTATCCGCGCCAGCCGCAGATTCTCGACGGCAAATGGTTGCCCGCCCACCAGCCCGTGGTCATCAGTTCGGCCGCCTGCAACAACGACCCCTCCATCGCGGGTGACCGCACCGGAAACCGCTCCCACCTTTCGTGGGGCGCGGGCCCACACACCTGCCCAGCACAACCACTGGCGATGACCATCGCTCACGAGGCGATCGAACAGCTACTCGACGCTCTGCCGGAAATCACATTGGCGGTCTCCCCCGACCAGCTGGCCTGGCGACCGGGTCCACTGCACCGAATGCTGGCCGCACTTCCTCTGACCTTCCCATCGACACCCCCGCTGGTCGGGCGATAGCACAGGACATGCGTGCTCAGAATTGCCTCGCAGGCACCAGATTCCGGATTTCCGCTCAGACGAAATGCCGATCGGCCTCACGAAGCTCGGTCACGGTCGCGGTGCCGCCACGGTTTCACGTAACAGGCCGTCGGTGCACGGCATCGACGACCCTGGCTCGAACGGAATCAGCCATCGGGTACGGCGTGTACAGCGTGAATCGGTCTACGAGTCCATCGAATCTGCGGCGAATTTCGGCACCGACATGCTCGGGATCACCAACCACCGCAAAAGTTCCCAGCACGGTGTCATCGATCAAATCCGGCATCGTCGACCATTGGCCCGCTTTCGACATGCGGTGCAGTTCAGTGTGTAGATCCCCCCAGCCATGCAGGTCGAGCACCGCTCGGTAGGCGGGTGTGGCGCCATAGAACGCAATCTGTTCGCGCACGGCACGCACGGCGACTTCGAGTGCACGATCATCGGACCCCGTGGCGACCAATCCCGGTAAGCTGATAGTGAATTCGCCACGCTCACGACTTGACTTCCGCAAACCGCCGGACACGATCGGCATCGTCACCTCCCGCAAGAAACGCTCCGAGGTCAGCGCGTGGACGATCAGACCGTCACCGACCTCGGCCGCTGTTCTCGTCATTTCCGCCCCCACAGCCGCCAATAGCACCGGCGGAGTTCCCCACGGACTCAGCTGCGGACGAAACATCGGTGTCATCAGGGTGTGCTGGTAGAAATCGCCGCGGAAGTCGAGTTCGGTGCCATGCTCCCAGCAGGACCAGATCGCCCGCACTGCCAGGACGAACTCCCGCATGCGTGCCGCCGGTGCGGACCACGGCATGCCGAATCGGCGCGTGATGTGCGCCCTGACCTGAGTACCGAGACCGAGCACGAACCGGCCGCCGCTGAGACAGTGCAGATCATTCGCGGTTACGGCAACAGTCATAGGGTTACGGGCAAAGGCGACCGCGATGGCAGTTCCCAATGTGAGCCGCGTCGATTGTCGCGCGGCGAGCGCCAACGGCAGGAACGGATCACGACTGATCTCAGTCGTCCAGATTCCGTCGAGTCCCGCCCGGTCCGCTGCCGCGATCTGCTCGTCGAGATCCGCCAGATCCCCGCCGGCGGTGCCGTCGATGACACCGCCGAAGTTGCCGTCCACCAGCATCTCATCACCTCTTCGTAGGTACAGTCAGATTTGACTGTACCTACCCGGGATGGTTGAGTTGCACCCAGATCGGCACGCCGAAGTCGTAGCTCGCCTTGACCCAGCGCGTGAGCGCGTCGCGCGTCAAGGTCACGCTCGTCCTCGATCACGACATTGCCGAACGCCTCGCCCATCGCCGCCTTCATGATCCGCGTGGGCAGAACCTGCCCGCACGGCAGCGAGAGGGGGTCGTTCACAGAATTCATCGATCGGGCCTTCATACCTCGACTGATTAGCTGTCGTTCATAATATTATGATTGGCAGCCTATTTGCTGGAGTGAGGGACCGCAAGGCTCAACGAGAGGCAAGACGGGTGGCGCGATACAGCACCGAGCACAAACACGCGACGCGTCAGCGGATCATCGAGACCGCCGGGCGCAGGTTCAAACAGCACGGGATCGACGGTTCGGGCATCGCGACACTCATGGCCGATTCAGGCCTGACCAACGGCGCGTTCTACGCCCACTTCGAATCCAAGGACGACCTGGTGGCCAACGTCGTCGCCGGAGAGCTCGGCGTCCAGCGTGCAACTCTGGACGCGCTCGAGACGAGCAATGATGCCCTGGAAGCTTTTGTGCGCGAATATCTCTCACGCCAGCACCGGGATCTCCGGGGCGACGGATGCCCCTCCGCGGCGCTGCTCGATGAGATCGGGCGCTGCGACACTGCCACAAGGCGCGCCTACACCGACGGTGCCCGCTCCATAGTCGACGTGATCGCCGCCCATCTCGCGCCGGAGGATCCACAATCCGCACGCGGCAAGGCGCTCGGCCTCTACACCCTCATGGTCGGAGCCTTACAGCTGTCCCGTGCAGTATCAGACGAGGAATTCTCCGAGGAGGTTCTCGAAAAAGGCATTCAGAACGCTCTCGGCTTCATTCGCTGACAACGGTCCAGCCAACCAGGACGGGTCCCGTCGCGTCAGTTGGTAAGGGATCCGCATAGTGCGTCGCGCGCTGCGGGGCTGCTGCGCGCTGCGGTTCCTGCCACCACCGTGACCAACTACGACAGTTACTGGCGGATCATCGAACGCCTCTGGGCTCAGCGCAGACTCGATGAACCCACCGCCACCGAGATCGAACAACTCGTACAAGCACACCGAGCCCACGCGGTCGTGCGATCCAACTCACGCGAAGGACGCGCCGCGGTATCCCACTTCGTCTCCGCCATCCGATGCGTCTACAAGCACGCCGAACGCGACCGATTCATCCACCCACTCGACAACCCCGCGGCCGCCGTGCAACGACCACAACCACTTCCCGGATCCCGACACGCGCTCACACTGCAACAGGTCCAAGAACTCGCCCACATCGCGGCCACCACGGGCAACGACCCCGCGCTCGACGCACTGATCGTACGACTGCACATCGAGACCGCCTGCCGACGCGCAGCCGCACTACAACTGCGAACCCGCGACCTCGACATCGCGGACTGCCTGATCAAACTCCATGAGAAAGGCGGCGTCGTGCGTTGGCACCCCGTCTCCCCCACACTCATGACACGCCTGGTCGAACACGCCGCCCAACGCGGCGGCGAGGCATCGGAGCGGCTCCTGCGCTCACGCAACGGTCGGCCGATCTCCCGACGCCGATACGACACACTCTCGACACGATTCCGCACCCACCTGCCGTGGGCCGACGCACTCGGAGTCAGCGCGCACTGGATCCGCCACACCACCCTCACATGGGTCGAACGAGAATTCGGCATCGCCATCGCCCGCGCCTACGCCCGACAGAGCCTCGGCAACCCCGGACACGGCTCGGCCACCTTTACCTACGTCCGCGTTGGTCGAGTCGGCAGAGGCGGTCTCGGTTCTCACCGGCGAATACCATCCCTTGCACCCGCACTACGTCACCCGCTGGCACGACGGGCACCGACTGGATAATCTGGCCCGGAACAAGCTGTGGTCAGCGCTATGAACACATCAAAGTTGCGCATTCGCCGCGTTTTGTGTGTTGTTGGAGTGTTTCCAACACCGCACGATAGCGAATCCGCTGCCTCCCGGAGTGTTGGTTCACCCTAATGACACCGGATCGATCAGCCGCCGACCGAACCACGGCCGACTCCTCCGCGGAGGGACACGCCGATGAGCGACGTGATTCCAGCCCCGAGCCTCACGCCGCTCCCGAATCAAGCCCTCGAGACGGCGCGCAGCCAGCCTGTCGGCGCCCCCGCTCTGGGCGCGTAGTGGCGTGTCCCGTTGCCACTGCCCGCGCTCACCGCACCCCACCTCCAGTACCCCGGCAGTGAGTTCACAGCCATGGTGGCTGCGGGAGGCGGTAGTTACCGAAGGCGGCACCCGGCAACCCAGCGGCCCGCATCACCCGCTCAACCTGTTTGCGCCCGACCGAGAGGTCGCCAGCGGGTCAGCATCGCGTGCAGGGACTGTGGATTCATCGGTGTTTCCGGCCTGATTCGCTGAGTGATGCTCAGCGGGAAGGTGCAGTGATGGCGACACTTGATGCCGTGACGAGGAAGAAGAAGCCATCCGAGGCTTCGGCCGAGGAGTTGGCCGCCCGGGAACTGGTCCGGATGGCCAAGGAACAGGGCTTGTCGTTGACCGGTCCGAACGGACTGCTCAAACAGTTCACCAAGACCGTCCTGGAGACGGCTTTGAACGAGGAGATGACCGAGCACCTGGGCTTCGACAAGAACGAGGCTCCCGCGGATCGGGACTCGACCAACGTGCGCAACGGAACACGGTCCAAGACGGTGTTGACCGAGGCGACCGGTCATGTCCCGATCGAGGTGCCCCGCGACCGCGACGGAACCTTCGAACCCCAAATCGTCAAGAAACGCCAACGACGCCTGACCGGGGTCGATGAGATCGTGTTGTCGTTGTATGCCAAAGGGCTGACCACCGGGGAGATTTCGGCGCATTTCGCCGAGATCTACGGGTCCTCGGTGTCGAAGGAAACAGTCTCGCGGATCACCGACAAGGTGATCGCCGAGATGCAGGAATGGTCGGCTCGGCCCCTGGACGAAATCTATGTGGCCGTGTTCATCGACGCCATCGTGGTCAAGGTGCGTGATGGTCAGGTCGCCAACCGACCGATCTATGCCGCGATCGGCGTCACGGTCAACGGCGAGAAGGACATCCTGGGGTTATGGGCCGGCACCGGCGGTGAGGGCGCCAAATTCTGGCTCAGTGTGCTCACCGACATCCGTAACCGTGGGGTCAAGGATGTGTTCTTCCTGGTCTGCGACGGATTGAAAGGCCTGCCCGACGCCGTCGGCAATGTGTGGCCGCTGGCCACGGTTCAGACCTGCATCATCCATTTGATCCGTAACACGTTCCGGTTGGCGGGCCGTCAGGATTGGGACGCGTTGCGTCGGGATGTGAAACCGATCTACACCGCCGTCAATGCCGCCGCGGCCCGGACGGCACTGGACGAACTCACCGAGAAGTGGGGAACCAAATATGCTGCGATCACGCGTCTTTGGGAGAACGCGTGGGAGGAATTCATTCCTTTCCTCGACTACGACGTCGAGATACGTCGGGTGATCTGCTCGACGAACGCCATCGAGTCCTTGAACGCCCGTTACCGGCGGGCGATCAAGGCGCGTGGTCATTTCCCCACCGAGCAAGCCGCCCTGAAATGCCTGTATCTGGTAACCCGATCACTGGACCCGACCGGGACGGGTCGGGCACGATGGACCATGCGCTGGAAACCCGCCGTGAACGCCTTCGCGATCACCTTCGCCGACCGCTGGCCCGACGCCCAAACCTACTAAAAGAAACCGCCGGAAACACCCTTGGCGAAACAGTCCCCGCGTGCACGGTGTGGGGTCCGCCGATGTCCATTTGCAGGATCTGGCGGTCGTGGCCCAGGACTTGATGTGGGTCGATGATGCGGTAGCGATTTCGTCGAGGCTGCCTGCGAAGACCATGCCGCCGGGTTGGAGGTCGTCTTCGCGGCCGGTCGGGGTTATGGGTGGGCGTCGGGCTTCGGCGGCGCCGGTGGCGAACATGGCGAGTTCGTGGCGCAGGTAGGTGGCTTTTGGCTTCGGTGTTGTCGGGGCCGACGAATCCGTGCACGGCTACCGCGATGCGGCTTTGTTCAGCAGGGCGACCGGTTTGTGTCCAGGCGTGGCGGTAGGCGTGGCCGTATCGGGCCCAGTGTTGGGGGGTGCCGCCGAGGATGCCGATGAACATCGGGACGCCGAGTTCGGCGGCGCGGATGACGGAGTTGGGGCTGCCGCCGGTGCCGAGCCAGATCGGTAGGGGTCGGGCGGGGCGTGGGTAGACGGTGTTGTCGCGCAGTGGTTTACGGCGGTGTGGCCCGGCGAAGTCGATGTTCTCTGTGGTGTTGACCGTGAGTAGTAGGTCGAGTTTGGAGGCGAAGAGCAGGTCGTAGTCGGCTTCGTCGTGGTCGAACAGGTCGAAGGTGATGGTGGATGATCCGCGTCCGGCGACGGCGTCGATGCGTCCGGGTGCGATGGCGTCGGCGATAGCGAGTTGTTCGAAGGCCCGGATAGGGTCGTCGGTGGACAGAACCGCGACCGCGGTGCCGAGTTTGATGCCGTCGGTGGTGGCCGCGGCGGCGGTGACGAGTTGATCCAATCGTGAGGGTGAGGCGCTACCGTCGCAGGCGGCTGGTAGCGCGTCGGAATACGGTTTTCAGACGAGGGTGCGCAGGGTCTCGATCAGCGGGGTGGTGGGGCGCCCGATCAGCCGTGACAGGTCACCGCTGCGGAATCCCATCGCGCCCGCCCCGAGTCCGGCGTCGACCGCGACTGCCATGTCGACGAACTGCTCGGGGACCCCGGTACCGGTGAGGATGGCGCGGTGTTCCTCGGTGGTGACGTTGTGGTGGGTGACCTGGCGGCCCAATGCCTCGGCGAGGGTGGTGGCGAGGTCGTCGTAGGTCCAGGCGGTGTCACCGGAGAGTTCGTAGGTGGCGTTGTGGTGTCCGTCAGTGGTGGCCACGGCGGCGATGGCTTCGGCCAGGTCCCGGCGCGAGGCCGAGGCGACGGTGCCGTGTCCGGTGCTCGACAGCAGGACACCGGTCTGGGCGACGGTGGGGATGTCGCGGGCGTAGTTCTCGCTGTACCAGCCGTTACGCAGGATCGTGAACGGTACACCGGCAGCGCGTAGCGCGTCTTCGGTGGACAGATGCATCGCCGCGATCGCCAGCGCGGTGTCGTCGGCTTTCAGGCCACTGGTGTAGACGATCCGCGCGGCACCGGCCTGCACCGCGGCGGCGATCACCTGCGCGTGCTGACGGTCGCGGTGGGCCAGGTCGTTGCCCGAGACGAGCACGAAAACGTCACCCGGCGACACGGCCTTCTCGACTGTGGCGGGGTCGTCGTAGTCGATGACCGCGGTCGGCACACCGCGCTCGGCGAGGTCGGCGATCTTGGACAGGTCGCGGGCCCCGGCGACGATATCGCCGGGGGTGGTGCCACGGCCGAGGACGGCCAGGACCGCGAGGCGGCCGAGGTGGCCGGAGGCGGCGGTGATGACGATGGACACGAGATGCTCCGATTCGGTTGCGGGAGGGGTCAGTTGCTGATGGCGGGGGCGCGGCGCAGGTAGCGGGTGTCTTCGACCTGGTCGGCGGTGAACGCGGTGATGTCGGCGCGGGTGATCGCGAAGCCGAGTTCGTCGGTGCCGAAGAACCCGGCCCTGACGCGGCTCTTGGGGTCGCCGTCCTTGGGGGCGATGAACCGCACGATGGTCCAGTCCAGGCCGGAGTCCTTGATCAGCGCAGACAGGCCGGTGATCTCGTCGTAGGCCCGACGCAGGAAAGTGCGCGGCATGAAACTGGTGAACCGGGTGACCAGGGTCGGTTTCTCCTGCGGATCCAGCACCGCCGGAGTCGCGTGGCCGACGAAGCGACGCACCCCGTGGCGCTTGCTCGCCTCGAGAATGTTGGCGGTGCCCTCGATCAACGGCGTGCCGGTGGCTTTGCGGTCCATGCTCGGACCGAGTGCGCTGACGACGGCGTCGGTGCCGTCGACAGCACTGTCGATGGCCGCGGCGTCGGACACTTCACCGATGACCAGCCGCACCCGGTCGCCCCACCGGTCGGGGACCTTGGCCGGGTTGCGGGTATAGGCGGTGACGGTGTGTCCATCGTCGAGCAGTCGGTCGACGGTGAGTGAGCCGATGGCGCCGGTCGCGCCGAAAACGGTGACCTTCATGAGGGATCTCCTCCGGGAGGCAGGCTCGGGGGTCAGTAGGCGTAGGGGCCGAAACGTCCCCAGGCGACGAACACCGCCGCGGCCAGCAACACGAGGTTGAACACGATCGCGGCCGGTTCCTTCCGCCGGGCGTGGGTCACCACGGCCAACGCCATGATCACGGCCAGGCCGGTCGCGGCGATCGGGGTCAGGATCGCAGCGATCCCGGTCCAGGCGGGCAGGATCAAACCGAGCGCGCCGAGCAGTTCCGACACACCGATCAACCGCAGTGTGGGCAGCGATACATCCTGCACCCACGGCAACTTCTCAGCCAGCTTGTCCTTGGGCTGGGTGGACTTCATCACCCCGGCCATGGCGAACATCGCCGCCAACACCCCGGCCACGATCCACAACGCAACATTCATCGGCAGGCATTCCTTGTCGGTCATCGAGGCAGGTCAACCCACCTGGACTCTGTAAGTGGAACGGGCTACCCGTTTCCTTCGGAGAGTGTAACAACACAAGTGGGTAGCCTGTTCCATTTAGCTAGAGTGGGGCGGGTGACACCCTCGCCGACACCCCGATCCGCTCCCGCCGAACTCCCCGAGCACGAGCTGCGCGCCGATGCCGAACGCAACCGTGAACGCATCATCGACGCGGCCCGGCAGCTGTACGCGCGCGAAGGCCTGGGGGTGTCGATGGCCGCGGTCGCCCGCGAAGCCGGGGTCGGCAAAGCGACCCTGTCGCGGCGTTTCGCCACCCGCGAGGACCTCATCGCCGCGGTGTTCGCCGACCGGATGGACGGCTACGCCGCCGCCGTCGAGACCGCCCTGGCCGACCCCGACCCCTGGACAGGGTTCACCGGCTACGTGCGGGCGGTGTGCGCGATGCAGTCCGCCGACCGCGGGTTCGCCGACGTGCTCACCATGACCTTCCCCGCCGCCAAAGCCCTGGAAACCCGCCGCGCGCACGCCTACCACGGCTTTCTCGAACTCATCACCCGCGCCAAGGACAGCGGACACCTGGACCCGGAGTTCACCGACCAGGACATGCCCATGCTGCTCATGGCCAATGCCGGAGTCATCGCCGCCACCGCCGACGCCGCCCCCGACACCTGGCAACGCCTCGTGGCCTACATGCTGCGCGCCTTCGCCACCCCCGGCACCCAAACACCCCCGCTGCCACCAGCACCCAGCCCCCGCGCCCTCTACCGCGCCATGGTCCGCCTCGGCCGCAGCACCCCGACCCACGCGCCCCACGAAGACGACTCTCCCGACCCCTGAGCAGACACGATCGAAGGACGACCGCCCCGATCGGTCTGCGTCGTGCCGTGCCGGATCACGCGGGTCGCGAGGACGCCGCAGCGGTGGCCACGTTCTGGTCGTGCTCGCGCAGCAGCCGCAGAACAGTGGCTGGCGAGGGGTGACGGCCCTAGTTGCCGCGAGTGACGACCAGGCGAGCGGCGATGTCACGCAGGCTGTGGTTCTGCTCGCGCAAGTGCAATGCCATAGCGAGCATGGCCTCGTCGGCGACGGCGCCGCCGCCGATGGTCTTGCCGCGCTGGCGGGCGGATTCGTGGCCTTCAAGGATGCGGTCACGGATGTATCCCCGACAGGGCGGCCTGGACCAGCCCGTCGCCGTCTATTGATGCGTTCGGCGCCGCCAGTTGCGGACGGGACGGCTTCCGGAACGGGACCTCACAAGACGGATAAGTCCGGGCGTGGGAACCGGGGCAACCGACGGAACCGCTCACACTGGACGGGCTGCCGGCCAGTACTTGCTTGAGCCCCTCGCGCTGCTTCGGACGATGGAGGCATGTCATGGAGATTGACGAAGATCGGTCTCATCCCTCCGGGGCCGAGCCGCCGAATGACCTCTCCGACGCGGTCCAGCAGCAGATCCGAGTCGCCTCACGCAACGGGCGCTACGCGTTGACGGTCGCAGCCCTGGCCGCGGTGGCCGCCCTGCTGTCCTCCGGAGTTTCCGCGTGGACATCGCTGCACGTGAGCAGCACCGAGATAGACCGACAGGAAAGGCTCGCGCGTCATCAAGCGCTCAGAGCTGACCGGTTGCGCGCCTACGCGGACTTCGTCAACGCCTACCTGGGCATCGAACTGCAACTAGGCGATCTGAAAGGGATTCTGATACGCCCCGCGAACAACGACCTCGTGCAAACCGCTATGACCGGACTGCACGATGCGCTGGTGCCGTATCTGCGGAGTACGGCCATGCTCCACATCGTCATGAGCGCCTCTGCCAACGCCGAACTCGACGGAATCAACGCCGCACAAACCGCGCTGCTCCAAGGTCCGGACTCGCTGGCGCCGACCTTCGAGTATGCCCGCAACCACCAGATCGCAACCGATGAGAACTGGCCACGACTTGCCGCCGCCGGCGCCGCCGCGATCGACAGATTCGTGAACAACACCGCGATCGACGAGTTCGTCAACGCCGCACGAAAAGACGTAGCGGCCGGCTAGACAGCCAGCCCCGCACCACTGCCGCGCGTAGTAGGAGGCACCGCTCGTGATCGTCGTGCTGATCGTCCTGACGCTCGCCGTGGGCCTGATCGCCTTCGAACAGGCCTATGAGCATCGCGTCCAGGTCCTCAGCCAACCGGAATCCGAAAAACGGCGGTGATCACCCTTTCGGCCGACGTATCTACCTGGAAGTTTGCCGACCCTTGGCGAAGTAGAGGTCACCCGGGGTGGGCCCGGGCGCGAGTGAACGGTGCCGGTTCGATTGGCGATGTCTTTCCGATCATGCGACGTTGGGGGCACTCAGGCGCCATCCTTGTCTCTCGATCTCGTTCCCCAGCTCCTTCTACCGATCGGGATCTGATTCCTCGCAGAGGCGACGGACACCGCGATCCCCTGCTGGGCAGGAGTCGCCACCGCCGAGAAGGTCGTTTCGAAAGCGTGGGAGTCGAACGCATAGGGCGTGGTGTACTGGTAGCCCATCTCGAGTGTCTCCCGGGCCCGGAATTGAACAACGCTCCGATCCGCATCGTCGTGCAGGACATGACCTTGACACGGGCACCGGGCACCGTGGCGAGTCCGATGTATTGACGACCGGTCAGTGGCGCGGCCGTGGGCAGGTGCCAGATGCTGCCCCGCGCGACCGGATCGGTGCCGAGGATTGAGCACAGTGCCGCCTGCGGGACTCAGCAAAGACAGCGCCTGAGAGTCACTTAGGCGATCGAGCGCGGACCTCAGTCTTCGAAATCATTGGTGGGCTGTGGCATCGGCGTAGAATTACTTGCCGATTCGTTCGGCGCGCTGCGGACGCGAAAGCGCCACAACCTGGTATGACGAAGCGATTGTTCTTCCTGCTTGCCGCGCCAGCGCTGGACTAGCGCGCCCCTTCAGCAACGCCGAAGGCAAAATCATCACAGTCAGGAGGAAGAGTGGGCTGTCCCAAGCGATTGAGGCCACCTGGTCCGCCCCCCAGAGGGCAGACTCTGTAGCACGACAGTGAGATATTTCGTAGTTTCATAATTGGCAGCCTGGAAGCACTCCTCTATTGCCCACCTGGCTTCGGCGACCGCGACGCTTGTTCGTGCATATCCGGCGGGGAGGGCACCGAAATTCCGATCCATGATTCGGGCCAGTTCCCGGTCGATCAGCGCTCGCCCTGAGCTTCAGACTACGATGAACACTCCGAGCTGGGAATTCTCCGCCCACCCGATCATGTCCGAGTACCGGCGTTGCACCCCAGCCGATTCCCCCCCTTGTTGAGAAATCCGGTCTCGTCCACCACCAAGACCCTATCTGCACAGGCCAACGCCTATTCCACATGCGAACGCCGGCCGTCACGCAGGTCGTCGACACCCCACCCGCGACCCCGTCAACGCACCTCGCAGCATCAGCTCGACGCTTGTCGTAATCACGCGACCGCGCGGCTGATCACCAAGCGTTGGATCTGGTTGGTGCCCTCGAAGATCTGCGTGATCTTCGCTTCGCGCATATACCGCTCGACACGGAAGTCCCGGGTATATCCGTAGCCACCCAGCACCTGTACCGCATCGGTGGCAACCTTCATCGCAGCGTCGGACGCCACCAGTTTGGCCACCGACGCATGCCGCGAATACGGCAAACCGGCGTCGCGACGTCGCGCGGCGTCGAGGTAGGTGGCCCGAGCCGAGTCGATCGCCGCGGCCATGTCGGCGATCAAGAAACCCAGCCCCTGGTGGTCGATGATCTTCTTACCGAATGCCGTGCGCTCACCCGCATAGGCCAGTGCTTCGTCGAACGCCGCCTGCGCCAATCCCACGGCCACCGCGGCGATCCCGAGCCGACCGGAATCCAGTGCGCTGAAAGCGATCTGCAAACCCTGCCCCTCGGCCCCGATCCGACGTTCCTCACCGACGAAGGCATTGTCGTAATGCGCCGAGGTGGTCGGCACCGCGTGCAGACCCATCTTCTCCTCAGGTTTACCGAAGGACAGCCCCTCTGTGCCCTTGGCCACGAGCAGACACGAGACTCCACGGGATCCGTCACCGGTACGTGCGAAGAGATTGTAGAAATCAGCGATGCCACCGTGGGTGATCCACGCCTTCGCGCCGTTGACCCGATACCCGCCCTCGACCCCGGTGGCCCGACAGGCCAAGGCTGCGGCATCCGAGCCAGCCTGCGGCTCGGACAGGCTGTAGGCACCGATCATGTTGCCGCCGAGCATCTCCGGTAGCCAACGCTGTTTCTGCTGCTCGGTGCCGAAGGCCAGCAGCGGATGGCAGGCGAGACTGTGCACGCTCACCGCGACCGCCACCGCCGCCCACCGCGCCGCGATCTCCTCCAGCACCTGCAGGTACACCTCGTAGGGCTGCCCACCACCACCCCACGCCTCCGGGTAGGGCAGGCTCAGCAGCCCCGCCTCACCCAAGGTGGCGAAAACCCCGTCGGGATAGGTCTGCGATTTCTCGTGCTCGTCGACGATCGGGTCCAAGACCTTGTCGGCGATATCACGGGTCAGCGCGATCAGATCACGAGCCTCTTCGGTGGGCAGCAGACGTTCGACAACCACAGACTTCTCCCTTGAGGCACTACGAAACCCAGTACTAGATTACTGCCCAAAGTACTGAACGGCGGACAGTACTGCAAGGCGGCCTTCAGTACTATTGATCTCATGGAGCAGCTGACCCGACGGAGTTTCGCGACCCGACGCCGTGGCGAACTCTTCGACGCACTGCTCGATCTGTTCCTCACCGAAGGCTTCGCACACCTGACCGTCGATGACATCGCCCGCACCCTGCGATGCTCGAAATCCACCCTTTACACTCTCGCGGACAGCAAGGAACAACTGGTCCGCGCTGCTACCGTGCACTTCTTCCGACGGGCCACCGACGACATAGAGACTCGCATCCACGGCATCATGAGCGCTCGCGAGCAGATCACCGCCTACCTGTCCGCTGTCGGCATCACCCTGGCCACTGCGTCGGACCGGTTCATGGCCGACCTCGACGCGTTCACTCCCGCACGCGAGGTGTACGAGAAGAACACTCGGCTCGCCGCGCGCCGTGTCCGGCGACTGATCGACGACGGTGTCGACCGCGGCGAATTCCGCGACGTGCACGCTGCCTTCGCCGCCGACCTCGTCGCCACCATGATGGTCCGCATCCAACAACGCGGCGTGCGTGAGAGCACCGGCCTCGACGACGCCGACGCCTACCGAGAGCTCGCCGCTATCCTCACCGCAGGCATCAGTGTCTAGCGTCTAACCCTTTCCAATTGCGGCTGATCACGACCGGGCGGGCAGACCGAGGACCCGATGCGCTATGTGGTTGAGCGCGAACTCGTTGCTGACCGGTCCGGAACGCGACAGCCGCGCGTCCAGGTAGATGTCGAGCATGCCCTCGTTCTCCTCCCAGGCTGTCGCGCCCAGTACCTGCATCGCATGGTCAGCGGCGTCGTGGGCGAGATCGGCGGCGAGTAGTTTCGCGATGTTGATGTCGCCTGCGATGGTGTCGGCATCGGCACCTACATCGATGCGGGCCGCTGTGCGATACACCAGCATTCGTGTCGCCGCCAACCGGGCATGTAGAGCGGCCAGAGGGTGCGCGATCGCCTGTTCGGCACCGATGGGGTCTTTGCCGGCGATGACTCGGTTCTTGGCGTGCGCTATCGCACGGGTGAGACTATAGGCCGCCGTACCGGTACAGACGGCCGCCGTCAGCACCCGCTCGACATGCGTGAACGGCCACATCGTCAGCAACCCCTTCCCCTCGACGCCGACGAGCGCGTCGCCGGGAACCGAGACATTGTCGAACTCGAGCTGATACTGACGGACTCCTTCGCGGTAGCCCATCGCCACTTCCCGGATGGTTATGCCTGGCGAGCGCGGATCTACCAGCACAGTCGTATACCCGGCGGCACGGTCGCCGAGGTCGGCGCGCCCGAGAACCAGCACACGGTCGACCACGTCCACTCCGGAGACGACTCTCTTCAGACCGTTGACGAGGAAACGCTCGCCGACATTTCGGATCTCGGTCTCGACACCGAACATGTTGTGGCCCGAACGTGGTTCCGTCGCGGCAATTCCGAGGTGCGAAGCTCCCGCGGACACGCGAGGCAGCCACATCTCCTGCACCGACTGCGGACCGGCCGTCGCGATGGCGTAGCAGATCGACGCTGACAGCACCGGCATCCACAACACGATTCCCTGTTCAGCGAACGCCTCCAGCACGAGCGTCATCCGGAGAAGTCCGTTGTCGCCGCCCGACGGACCCAGCCCAGCCCACCCCCGGTCACGGAAGGCCGTCCATAACTCGGGGTGTATCTCACTGTGATCGATCAGATGCCGACGAACGTCGCCCGCCCGCGCCCCGAACTCGGCCGCTGTTCGTCGGGCCTCGTCCTGTAGTCGAGCGTGTTCACTCGAGAGTTCGAACGAATTGGCAGTGTGCACGAAGGCTGTCATCGGTACTCCGGCTTCTGGTCAGCTGACACCACGCGAGCAGAGTAACACTCCGGAGTAATACTCTGCTCGTGAATGGTGATCGACCAGGGACACGGCCGCCGAAGTGCTGCACCGATCCGGAAAGAAGCGGAAGAGCACTACTCTGCAAACGGTGGGAGTCCGCGAGCGAGTTCTTCAGGCAGCGTTGCACTGCTTCGACGAGGACGGGTACGAGCGGACCACGATCGCACGAATCCGGGAGCGCAGCGAGGTATCGAACGGAGCGTTGTTCCACCACTTCGCCAGCAAGGACGCGATAGCGGGCGCGCTGTACGTGGATTCGATCCAGTCGATCCACGACGGTTACCGCGAGGTGCTCGCCACCGGGCCGACAACAATCGCCGACGCCGTCGGCGGCCTGATCCGGCATCAGCTGTCGTGGATCGAGGCCAATGTGGCGCGCGCGCGGTTTCTCTACTCTCAGGGCCGACTCGACTCATCGAGCCAGGACGGCACGCGACTGCGGAGCATGAACGACGATATTCTCGGCTCGTACCGAGAGTGGTTGGCACCCTTGATCACCCGTGGTGAAGTTCGCGATCTGCCGATGACGGTAATGGTGGCCGTCATCACCGGGCCCGCTCACGCCATGGCCCGCCAATGGCTCGCCGACCAACTTCCCGGCTCGCTGATCGACTACGCCCAGGATCTGACCGACGCCGCGGTCGCCGGTCTCAGCGCAAACGCGACCGAGCCGAGCGGGCACACCGCGCGCCATATCGAAGGCCGGGTACGAGTGCAACTACTCGATGCCGACGGAGCGGTACTCGCCGAAACCGAGGTCGGCACGACACTCAACCCCCCGACGCACCGCGCCGCACATCGATAGCCGCCGAATACCCGACCCGCGGCGGCGATTCCGTTCACCACGCCGAGCGATACAGGCGTCACAGCTCCTGCCGAGCCTCTCGGGCACAATCGCGCCTTTACCGACCTACCACCTTCAGATAGATTACATAGTGAACTATGTAATCTATGGTGGCGCATCGGGCGCCGCCGTGAAAGGACATCCGAGATGCAGATCAACGACAGCGTGGCAGTCGTCACCGGCGGCGCCTCCGGCCTCGGCCTTGCCACCACCAAAGCCCTGCTCGCCGACGGTGCCCGCGTCGTCATCATCGACCTCGCCTCCTCCGACGGCGAGGCCGTCGCAAAGGAATTGGGCGATCGCGTGCGTTTCGTCGCCGCGGATGTCACCGACGAGAGCGCGGTATCCGATGCCCTCGATGTCGCCGAATCACTCGGGCCGGTGCGGGTCGCGGTCAACTGTGCGGGAATCGGCAATGCCATCAAGACCGTCGGCAAGAACGGCGCCTTCCCGCTCGACGCCTTCACCAAGGTCGTCACCGTCAACCTCATCGGCACCTTCAATGTGCTTCGCCTCGCCGCCGAGCGCATCGCGAAGACCGAACCCGTCGACGGCGAGCGCGGTGTCATCATCAATACCGCCTCGGTCGCCGCCTATGAGGGTCAGATCGGTCAGGCGGCCTACTCCGCGTCCAAAGGCGGAGTCGTCGGCATGACCCTGCCCATCGCGCGCGACCTCGCGTCCTTGCTCATTCGCGTCAACACCATCGCACCGGGGCTTTTCAAGACCCCGCTGCTCGGCAACCTCCCGGACGAGGCTCAGCAGTCCCTCGGCGGCCAGGTCCCGCATCCGTCCCGGCTCGGCGACCCGTCGGAGTACGGCGCCCTCGCAGCGCATATCGTGGCCAACCCGATGATCAACGGTGAAACCATCCGCCTCGACGGCGCCATTCGGATGGCGCCGCGCTGAGGTTGTCCGGGAGCGTGGGGTGGTTCGCACGACAGCAGACCACCCCACGCTGATAGACCGGTCAACCTGGCTCGCGCGAGCGCCACCATGGTCGGTCATCAGTTGGCGCCCGAACACCGCGACATCGAGCGCCGCGGGGTGCACGACGAGGATGTACTCGACCTCCTGCGGATAGATGTTCACTCCGCCCGGAGAGGATCGGATAACGATCTCGCGTCAGGTACCCGCCGCGTCGGGGAAGGTCTCGTCATCGATGAATCGCGGACCGCGAATCATCGCCCAAAGTCGGTGGGCAGTATCGAGCACCCTCTCCGACGACTCGGTCTCGTCGGAACGCAGCCAGTACGACAGAAAACCCAGAATCCCCCCTGCGATGAACTGTGCCGACTCGTCGGCGTCGGCCCCTGCCACGCGCCACTGCACCAAACGTTCGGCTAGATGGCCCGCAACCATCTCACGCGCGATGCCCGCCACGCTGCGTGCGCCGATCATCCTGCGATAGACCACACGATGCTGATTGACCTCACGAAGAAAATCGACCAGCGCCCCCGGTATATCGGACGAGTCCGGCTCCCCACCCGCGTCGGCGGACGCACGGATCTGCTCGATCAGCGCGTCGGCGGCCAGTTCGTCCAGAGACGCGTAGTGCAGATAGAACGTCGGCCTGCTGACTCGGGCACGCTTGGTGATATCGGTGACCGAGATCTCGTTCCATTCGGCTTCGGCGACGAGGTCCAAAGCAGCGGTCCGGAGGCTATCGCGGGTACGCACCACCCGCGCATCGAGCCGTTCCGATGCGAGGTCGAACGCCTCCGACGAACCAGTCGTCACCATTCCTCCAGCAATCCGGGCGAGCTGCACGACATATGTCGCACAACCACCGTAGATCAGACCGCTCCGAAAGCCTGTCACCTACCGACTTATCTCGGTGGTCGGAGCCGAAAGCGACTACTGGAATACTGGCCCCGCAGACAAAAGTGACCGTACTGCGCCCGGTCGATCGGCCATCTCGCCCGAGAGCGGTATCGGCCGGGCATCACGAACGGGAGATCAGGCCGATGTCGCGGCCGCAGCGCCCACGGCCACCACTGCCTCGTCGACCTCGGCATTCTGCAGTGCCGCCATCCCGGGAACCTCGGACCTGTTCCGTAGCACCCCCAGTAGCGCGAGCGCGGCGATACCCCAGACCGCCATGACGGCCAGGTCGGCTGCTATACCGTGGCCATCGAAATACACGATCGCGCGCAGCGCGGACAGTCCGCGGGCCGTGGGCAGGATCTCGTGGATCCAGCGATAGAACTCGGGTGCCAGATCGAGCGGGACGGTAAGCCCGGAGGCGGTCACCCCGCCGAAGACCAGGACCAGCAGCGACAGCATGATCATCGCCGGGCCTATCAGCCGCATACCTGCCAAGGTGACCAGTCCGCTGACCAATGCCAGTCCCGCCAGTAACGCCGTGCTCGCCGAGGCATTATCGGAGAAGATGTCGAATATCACCCAGCCGTACAGGGTTTCGATACCGGCGACTACCACCGACATCACCGACACGGTCAGCACCTGCCAGCCGATGGGCAGGCGTGCCGCGATCATGCAGACGATCAGGCCACTGAGAAATCCGCCGACGATCGCGCCGATCCCTATGTACAGCGCGCTCGTACCGAGTCGATCCGCCGACGGTAGCGGCGCCACATCATGGACTTCGACGGGTGTTCCGAGGGATCGGGCCACCGACGAGAACAGCGTTTCGGCAGCGGTGGCCGACTGCGTTCCGCCCGCGGAGGCGATGTAGAGATCTCCGGTCACCGGATCGTAGGCGGCTCGCAGGTCGAGCCCACGCAACTGCTCCGCGGCGATGTCCACGTCAGGGAGCCGCCGTACATCGAACCCCTCGGCTGCGACGGCAAGTCGCCCGACCACAGTGTTCGCCTGCGGGGTGTCGCCGATGACGGCCACCCGCAACCCGTCGGGGGTCGGCGAGTGCAGAGCGCCGATGAACATACCGGGCAAGAAGATCAGGAAGAACAGCGGCAGCATCAATACACCGGTGATCAGTCTGCGCTGAGAAAGCGCTGGATCCATCACCGGTGCGGGGGTATTCGGCATGAAGGTCGGCTCCTGAACGATGTCGCGTGGTGTCATCGGGCAGCCCCCGCGGGTTCGCCCTCGACCGCCGCCGCTGCCTCGGCCGGGGGCTGTTGCGCGCCACGAAGCCGCGACAGCCAGATCAGTCCGGCGCCGAGGCCGATCCACAGACCGATGATCGACAGATCCGCCCCGATGCCGTGTCCGTCGAAATAGATCGTGCGGCGCAAAGCGTCGAGCACGGCCGAGGTCGGCAACCAGGAATGCAGATGTGTGAACAGCGCGGGGGTCATATCGACCGGCACCGCAGCGCCCGATGACGGGATACCGAGAATGATGAGGATGACAATGCTGACCAGTGTCATCGCGGGTCCGATGAGTTTGATGCCACCCGATTGCAGTAGACCGGCGGTGACAACGGCCAGCCACACCAACCCGGCGACCGCGAACAGATTGTTCGTGACCGCCCCGTACATGCTGTAGGCAACGAAGGTCGTCACGATAGCGGCGATCATCCCCATCAGCGCGATGATGCCGAGTTCGGTGCGCAGCGACAGCCCCGACACCGCCAGATTGAGCACGGTCGCGGTCACGAAACCGGCCAGGATGGCGGCGAGTCCGACGAACAGGAAACTCATACCGAGGCGATCGAAAGCGGGCAGTGGCGCGATATCGCGCACGGTCAATGTCATGCCCAGCCCATCGGCGACGGCCTCGAACGCCGTTGTCACCGTGGCGGCGGCGGCGGCGCTGCCCGCACCGGCCACATACAGCGTGCCAGTCGCCGGATCGAACGCACCGCGGATGTCGAGAGTTTCGAGATGCGCGCGCGCGGTGTCGATATCGGCCACATTCCCGATATCGAACGCGGGCGCCATTCGAGCCGATAGTACGGCTACAAGCCGCGTGGCCTGCTGATCGGTGCCGATCACCTCCACGCCCATGGCGCGCGGGCTCGGTTCATGTAGGGCGTACAGGTAGACACCGGGCAGCGCGATTGCCATGAACAGCGGAAATATCAACGCGCCGAGCATGAGCTTCGCAGTGCTCTGCCACCCTCGGTCACGGCTCGGCCGAGATGAATTGGCCACAGCTCTCTTCCTCAGAACGGACGAACGAGATCATTTACAGATGTAAATTAGCACAACACCTGTAAAAAAGAGCAGCTAAAAAGGTGACCTGGCCCTCGTCGTCGTCATCGACCCGAGCCTGCTCCAACGAAGATGTTCGTCGCCAAGAATCTGTGGCCGAGTGCGCTTCGCCGCCGCGGACGTCACCGACGAGGCGCGGTGTCGGATGCGCTCGAGGTCGACGGCTAGGCGAAGCACCTGGATATCGGTCGACGCACTTACCTGGTGCCGGCCGCGCGGTGGTCGGCAATCAACTGCCGCCGCAGGATCTTCCCGCTCGGCAGCCGTGGAACCTCGCCGAAACCGACCGAGCGGGGCGCCTTGTAGTGCGCCAGCTTTTCGCGGCAGTAATCGATCAGTTCGCGCTCGAGGCCCACTCCACAGGTCACTCCCGGAGCAGGTTGGACGACGGCGTGTACACGCTGGCCCATCTCGTCGTCAGGCAAGCCGATCACCGCTACGTCGAGCACCGAGGGATGCGAGATGAGAACATCTTCGATCTCTTGCGGATAGATGTTCACCCCGCCGGACAGGATCAGATCGGACCGTCGGGCCGACAGGTAGAGATAGCCGTCCTCGTCGACGTGCCCGAGGTCGCCCAGCGTATTCCAACCCTTGTCGTTGAACGCCTCCGCTGTCTTGGCCGCATCGCCGAGATACTCGAATCGTTCGACGTCACCGAACCAGACGGTGCCTACCTCGCCGGGGCCGAGCTCGCTACCGTCGGCGTCGCAGATGTGCACGACACCTCGAACCGCCCTGCCGACCGAGCCTCGATGCTCGAGCCACTGCGGCGTGTCGATCATGAAGAAGCCGGTTCCCTCGCTGCCGGAGTAGTACTCGGTCAGCGTGGGCCCGAACCAGTCGATCATTCGCTCCTTGACTTCCACCGGACACGGCGCGGCGGCGTGCACCACCAGTCGAACGCTGGATACGTCGTAGCGCTCCCTGACTTCTTCGGGCAACTTGAGCATCCGCACGAACATGGTGGGGACGAATTGCGCGTGGGTCACCCGGAATTCGTCGATGAGTCGCAGGGTGCGTTCCGCGTCGAACTTGTCCATCACGATGGCGGTGCCACCGTTGCGCACGGTGCCCATGGTCCATCCCAGCGGAGCGGCGTGGTAGAGCGGCCCGGGACTGAGGTAGACACTGTCGGGCCCGAAACCGAACGCGGTGCCCATCATGTGGTCGATTGCCAATCCGGTTCCGAACGGGTGTCCGGCCAGTTTCGGAAGAATTCCTTTGGGGCGTCCTGTCGTTCCGGAGGAGTACAGCATGTAGTAGCCCTCGCACTGGTCATCTATCGGCGTGTTCGGCAGTCCTGCGACCACGTCGTCGAGTCGCTCGACGGTGTCGGTATCGCCGCCTGCCAGCAATCGTGATCGCAGCTCGGGCGCGGCGACTTCGGCCGCCTCGGCGAGATCGGTCAGCGACGCCGAGTGGATCAGCATCCGCGCACCGCAGTTCGCGACGATATAAGAGGCCTCGTCGGCGCTCAGGTGCCAGTTCACCGGCGTGTAGAGCAGGCCGGCCCGCTGCGCGGCCCACACGACCGGGAACAGCTCGATCTGGTTCTGCATCAGGATCGCGATATGGTCGCCGGGCCCGAGTCCCCGGGACCGGAAGAAGTGCGCGATCCGGTTCGAGCGCTCCTCGAGCTCGCGGTAGGTCAGCATTGCGCCGCCTGCGGCCATCACGATCGCGGGTTTGTTCCCGTGTCGGGCCGCCAGTTCCGTGAGATTCACGCCGTACCCCTTTTTCTGGTCGAGTGGTGTCGGAGCGAGCCTGTTCAGCCGTTCTCCGACAGGGCCTTACGCCACTCCCCCGGCACGCGCGCCTTGTCGAGTTCTTCGGCGAGCCGGTCTACGACCGTCTGCACGCTCGGCACGTCATCGATCACCCCGGTCGAGTGACCCGCGCTCCACACCGACTTCCACGGTTTGATGCCCTCGGGCAGGTTCGGCCGGTGTCTGCCGCTCGGACGAGGCAGGTTTTGCGGGTCCAGGCCTGCCCGGATCATCGAGGGGGCGAGGAAGCTCGCGGGGAGACCGGCGATCGCGTCGGTGAAGATCACGTCTTCGCTCTTGGAAGTGACCAGCATTTCCTTGTGACCGTCGACGGCGCCGGACTCCGCGGTCGCGATGAATCGGGTGCCCATCACGACGATATCGGCGCCGAGCGCGAGCGCGGCCGCGATCCCGTTACCGTCGGCGATCCCGCCGGCCAGCATGATCGAGCCGTCGAAGAAGCTGCGAACCTTGGGCAGGAACGAGAACGGCGACAGCGTGCCCGCATGACCGCCTGCTCCCGCGCAGACCAGCATCAGCCCGTCGACGCCCGCTTCGATCGCCTTCTCGGCGTGCCGGATGGTGGTCACATCGTGAAAGACCTTGCCGCCCCATTCGTGTGCCGCGTCGACGACTTCCCTCGGATCGCCCATATTGGTCAGGATCAGCGGTGCCCGATGCTTACGCACGGTGGCCAGCGCCTGGTCGCGCGCTGTCCGGTCCATCGCCGCCGAGGCGAGCATATTCACGCAGAACGGCGCGAATTCGGCGCCTGCGTCCACCGTGGCCTTCTCGGCTTCGCGAATCGCGTGCAGCCACGAATCCAAGGTTTCCGGGCTGCGCGGGTTGGCCGACGGGAAAGCCCCGATGATGCCTGCTCGGCAGGAGGCGATGATCAGGTCCAGATTGGAGACGATGAACATCGGCGCCGCCATCACCGGGATCCTGAGCGAGTTCCAGTTGATCATGGGTTGCCTCTCTCGGCGAAGTATTCCTTCCGCAAGTCGGCCTTGCGGATCTTGCCCACCGCGGTGCGCGGCAGTTCGTCGACGATCACCAGCTTTTCCGGCGTCTTCTGCTTGGCCAGTCCGGATGCGGCGAAGTGCTGACGGATCTCGTCGAGATCGAGTACCGCATCGGGTGCGAGTACCACGACCGCGGCGGCGACCTCGCCGTACCGTTCGTCCGGCGCCGCCACCACCGCGCTGTCGGCCACAGCCGGATGAGTGCGCAGCACATCCTCGATCTGGCCGGAGGAAATCGTCTCGCCCGCGCGGATGATGACGTCCTTGATCCGATCGGTGATCGATACCCGGCCGTCGGAGTCGAGGTGGCCGAGGTCGCCGGTGCGCATCCAGCCGTCGTCGGTGAACGCGGCGCGGTCGAGCGCGGAGTCGCGATAGCCGACGAATTGGTCCGGTCCGCGGGTGATGATCTCGCCGACGGCCCCGACCGGCACGTCGCGGCCGTCGGCGTCGATGACGCGGATCTCCACGCCGGGCAGCGGTGCGCCGTCGGTGTGGAGGCGGGCGTCCTGCGAATCGTCGACGCCGCACACGGAGATCGTCGGATGCTCGGTCGCTCCGTAGCACCGGTAGGTGGTGATGCCCGCCGCCGCGGCACGCCTGCCCAGTTCGTCGGGAACGGTCGCCGCGCCGACCATCAATTCAGTCAAGGTCGTCAACTTGTCGCCCCGGTCGGCGAGATCCAGGATCCCGGCGAGGTGGAACGGGGTACCGACAGTGGAGGTGACTCCGTACCTGGCGATCAGATCGACCGCATCGTGTGGATCCCAGTTCTGCATGTACACGCTGGCGGTCCCGTGCACTATCGGGCGCAGGATGCTCGCGACACCCGCGATGTGGCCAGGCGGGAACGAGACGAGATGCACCGACGCCTCGGTCGTGTTCTGCAGGTGCGGCATGGTCCGTTGCTCGGCGAGCATCGAGTTGTGGGTGTGCTGAACACCTTTCGGCGCCGAGGTGGTCCCGGATGTGTAAACGAGCAGGCATACGTCGTCGGAGCGAACCTGCGGCCTGCGGTATCCGCCGCCCGTGTCGAGCTGCGCCCACGCTGTCGCGCCCGCGTATTCCGCGTCGCCTACCACCACGATTCGCTCGAGGGTCGAAACGGCGGACAGCTCTGCGATCCGTTCGGTGTAGCGGATCGAGCGGACCCGATCCGGCATGATCAGGACCTTCGCCTCGGACTGTTCGAGGATGAACGACAACTCGGCCGTGCCGTAGATATGCACGACCGGGACAAGCGTCGCTCCGGTGAGAAGTACCGCCTCGTAGGCCACCGCGCATTCGAACTGATTGGGCAGTTGCACTACCACCGTGTCGTTGGGCCCGACGCCCATGCCCTGTAGCGCGGCCGCGATCCGCGTCGCCTCGCGATGAATCTCGCCCACCGAGGTTTCGACCGCAGTGGCGTCGCCCGCGAACACCATCGGCACGTCCGCGTGGACCGAACCACCGACCTCGCACACGTCGATGACGGTGCGGTCGGAGTACCAGCCCGACCGATACCATTTCGCGCGCAACGTCTCCGGGTCGAAGACTGTCGTGTCGGACGCCATCACACGTTGGCCTCGTTCAGGCGGGGAGACCGCCGCAAGTGCTTGTGCCGCAACGCGCGGGGTTCGTAGACCAGGTCGGCGCGGGCGATCGTCGTGCCTGGAGCGACCACGTCATCGATGAGGTCGAGCACCTCGTCGGTCAATACGGTATCGATGACCTTCAACTGGCTCTCGAGTTGGTCCATCGTGCGCGGACCGATGATGGTCGAGGTCACCGCGGGATGCGCGAGCGTGAATCCGAGCGCCAGGGTGATCAGGTCCGTGCCCGCTTCGGTTGCGATGCCGTCGAGGCGGTCCAACAGTTCGAGTTTGCGTTGCGCGCCGTCGGAGTCGAGCCGCCACGCCCCGCGACCGAGACGACTGAAACGTGCCGCGTCGCCGCCCGCGTTGTCGTTGCGATACTTTCCGGTGAGCCAACCGCCGTTCAACGGACTCCAGACGATCGCGCCCATGCCATATCGCTGGCAGGTGGGAAACACATCGCCCTCGGCGCCGCGCACGAAGATCGAGTACGGCGGCTGTTCGCAGCGCGGTTTGACATGCCCGCGATCGGCTGCCACCCACTGTGTTTCGACGATCGCCTCCGCGGGAAACGTCGATGTGCCGACCATCCGTACCTTGCCGTCACGGACCAGGTCCGAAAGTGCGCCGAGTGTGTCATCGAGATCGGTGGCCTCGTCGAGCCGGTGCACCTGGTACAGGTCGATGTAGTCGGTGCCCAGGCGGCGCAGGCTGTCCTCACAGGCCCGTACGATCCAGCGGCGTGACGCCCCGCGATGGTTGGCATCGCGACTCATGGGATTGAAGAACTTGGTCGCGACCACCACGTCGTCGCGTCTGCCCGCGATCGCCTTGCCGACGATCTCCTCGGACTCGCCGCGGGAGTACACGTCGGCGGTGTCTATGAAATTGATGCCGGCGTCCAACGCTCGGTCAATGATTTTCCGGCAATCGTCGTGGTCGGTGTTGCCGAGCGCTCCAAACGACATCGCGCCGAGGCACAGGCGCGAGACGGTCACTCCGCTGCGCCCGAGATGCTTGAACTCCATACCTATCGTCCCTTCCACACGGGTGCGCGCTTTTCCACGAACGCGCGCGGCCCTTCCTTGGCGTCCTCGGTCTGGTGAATACGCTGGTGCTCAGCGTGGCAACGCGCCCAGTCGTCCTCGGCGTTGACGAACCGTGAGTCGACCAGTCCGGCGACCAAGCGTTTGTTGGCCCGCACCGCCAGTGGTGCATTCGTGGCAATCGCCTGCGCCAACTCGATCGCCGTCGCGAGGGCTTGCCCATCGGGCACTACCCGATTGACCAACCCCCACTTCTCGGCTTGCGTTGCACTGAATCGTCGACCGAGAAGCAGGATCTCCATCGCGACTGTTCTCGGCACCCATCGCGATAGCCACACCACTCCTCCGCCGGAGGCGATATATCCGTTGCGCACTTCCGGCAGGGAGAACTCCGCGGATTCCACCGCGACCACAAGGTCACAGGCCATCGCGATCTCAGCGCCGCCCCCGATCGCGTGGCCGTTGACCGCGGCCACGACCGGCTTGTCGATCGGATGCTCGCAGATCCCACCGAATCCCCAGCCGCGCTTGGCAGGATCGGCGGGTTCGATTCCGCGACCGTCGGCCATCGCGGTGAGGTCTCCTCCACTGCAGAAGCAGGAACCATTCGAACCGGTCACCACGACAGCCTGCACAGCGGGGTCATCTCGCGCGTATTCCAAAGCATCACCGATGCCTTCGGCGACCGCTGAATCGACGGCATTGCGAACCTGCGGGCGATTGATCGTTATCACCAGGACAGCGCCATGCAGTTCGGTGAGGACGACGCTCTCGACCGATTCACGAACGGCGGCTTCTCGGATCGCGATGGGATCACGCGTGTCCTCGCCGGGGGACACTTCGGCGTGGTTCATAACGCCGATCCCTCGTTCGAGGCGGCCCGTATGCGCACCGGCCGGTAGCACACACCCAGCAATGCCGTCGCCGCCACCAGGCCGAGCCCGGCGGACAGCCCGAATCCCGACCACCCGATGAGGATGTTCTTCCCGAAGATCGCCCAGTCCAGACTTATTCGCCCCGCCCCGGCGATGGCGACCGATACGGCGCAGATCGCGAGGTTCGCGTTGTACTCCCACCCGTTCGAGGCGATGAAGAAGCCGTGGTCTCGGTGTACCGTCCACGTGGCCACCGCCATCAGTGACACGAACGCGGCGGCGGCGAACGGAGTGAGCAGACCGAGCGCGAACAGGATTCCGGCACCGATCTCGGTGCAAGCCGCAAGCCATGCCTGTAGTCGGCCCGGACGCATACCGATACTGTCGAACCAACGCGCGGTTCCGGGAATTCGTCCACCGCGGAACAGCTTTCCGTATCCGTGGGCAGCCATCGTCAGTCCCGCGCCGACACGTAGCAGCGCCAGACCCATGTCGATCGGGGTCATGAGATCTCCATTTCGGGCGGTATCAGCTCAGCCGGGCAAGTACTGTGCCCGCGGCGCGGTCGCGCAGATTCTCCGGTCGGCCGAGCGCGACCTGGTTGGCGATGCCGCGGCGCAACAGCAGGTGCGCGGGGTGTTCCCAGGTGAAACCGATGCCGCCGTGAATCTGAACGCAGCCCTCGGCCACCGAGACCGCGCTGTCCATCGCGGCGGCCGCGGCGATGTCCGCGGCGAGCCGTGCCTCGCTGTCGTTCACCTCGTGTTCCGCTGCGGACAACACCTGCCCGCGCGCCCCCTCCGCGGCGACCAACATGTCGGCGCAGCGATGCGAGACGGCCTGGTACGAGCCGATCAGGTGACCGAACTGCTCGCGCTGGCCGGCCCAATCGACGGCCAGAGCCAGCGCCCGGTTCGCGACGCCGACCGAATCCGCGGCGACTACCACCTGCGCGACTCGCCGAGCGGCGTCGAGGATCCGGGTCACCTCCGCTCCACGAGCGATGATCTCGGGCTCGACCCCGTCGAGCACGACAATCCCGATCGTGGCGGTGACGTCCACCGATTCCTGCGGGGCGACCTCGGCGTGGATGGGATTCACGATGCCGAGAACGAGTTCGCCGGTGGTCGCCTCACGGGCGAGGACGACCAGTCGATCGGCGACCGGCGCACCCGACACCCGTTCTACCGACCCCGACAGCCGGGCACCCTCCAAGGCCGGCAACGGGCCGTCGATAGCCCAGCCGTTGTCATCGACCGGGACGACGAACGCCGCGGTGGCTCCGTCGCACACCGCGCGGACAGCCTCGACCGCGGATGCCTGCCGCAGCACTTCGAGCGCGATGAGTGTCGGAACGAGCGGTACCGGGGCAACCGCGTAACCAGCCTCTTCGACAGCGACCGCGAGCAATCGCAGGCTCGCACCGCCCCCACCGAGTTCCTCGGGAACCGCGAGACCGGGCAGCCCGAATCTGACCAGTTCGTTCCAGAGCCCTTTATCGTAGTCGGCGGTCTCGCGTGCCCAGGACAGCAGCCGATCGGTGCTGGTATAGGACGCCAGCGCCTTGGCGAGAACCTCACGCAACGCGGCCTCGTCCTCCTGCGGCTCGGTCAGCGGGCGGCCCGGCGCGACCGGCGCCGGACGAGTGCCCTCGCCGCGGTGTGACGGCAGCCCGAGAACCTGCTCGGCGATGGCGTTGCGCTGTATCTCCGCGGTACCGGCGCCGATGGTCGAGGCCCGGGTCATGAAGTAGCCGTACGTCCATCGGCCGCCGTCGACCGCGCCCGGGGACCGGTTGCCCAGGGCCGCGCCCGCTCCGGTCAGGCGCTGGGCCAGCCGATGCAGTTGCTGTTCGAACTCCGACTTGACCAATCGGTTGACCGAGGCGACGCCGCCCGGATCCGCTTCGCGCAGTACGGCGTCGAGCGCACGCGCACTGTTGGCCGCGATGGCTCGCACTCCGGTCTCCACGGCGGCGAGTTCCTGACGCACCAGGGCGTCATCGGCGTAGCCCTGGGCGATCGCGAGGGAGAACACCTTGTCGACCAGCCCGCGGTAGCGGAATTCGTCGGCGAGGAAAGCTGTCGCTCGTTCGTGGCCGAGGGAGGTGCGCATCACCGACCAGCCCTTGCCCTCCTCACCCACCAGGTTCTCCGCGGCCACCACGACGTCATCGAAGAAGACTTCGGCGAAGTGGTGCCCACCGGAGGCATCCGCGAGCGGGCGAACGTCGATGCCGGGCGAGTTCATCGGGATCAGCAGGTAGCTGATTCCCGCTGTTCCGCGGCCGGCCGGACCGGTGCGCACCAGCGCGAACATCCAGTCGGCCGCTGTTGCCTGGGTGGTCCAGATCTTCTGGCCGGTGACGCGGTAGTTCTCGCCGTCGCGAACCGCCCTGGTCGACAGCGAAGCGAGGTCACTTCCCGCGCCGGGTTCGGAGAAGCCCTGGCACCAGATCTCATCGGCCCGCAACAGCGGCTCGAGGAAGCGCTTCTTCTGGGCTTCGGTGCCGTAGACGATCAGTGTGGGCGCGACGATGAAGGCGATCGGGTGCGGGTGCTTCGGCACACCGGCGGCGCTGGTCATCCGGTAGTAGTCGAGCTGATCCTCCAGACCGAGATCGAGACCGCCGACAGCCGTCGGCCAACCCGGTGCCGCTAGTCCGGCGTCGACCAGCTCCGACTGCCAGGCCCGCGCGGCCGCAGCACGCTCCTTCGGAGTCTTCGGCCGTGGCCGAGTCGCGTAGGCGTCGAGCAGGGCGGTCAATCGAGCGCGCCAGTCGCCCGTCCCGATCGGACCCTCCGGCGACTCCGTCATCGATCCCTGCACCGCGCCTCCTCCATCATTCCTCAATAATTACTAGGTTAACTTAGTGATAGATTACAGCCAGGTGACCGAGATCGGAAGTACCAACGAAAAACCGATGGGTGGCGCAGCGTTGCCGCCGCGCCACCCATCGGTACCCCGCACTCTCAGACGCCGGGCAGAAGCAGTTCGCGCGCCGCGGCCCGATATTCCTCGCTCGGTTCGACCGAGCCGGAGCAGCCGTCGGCGGTGTTGACATCGACCGAGCAGGACGCCGCGACCTTCACGCCTTCCTGGAAGAGCCCGGCACGGAACTCGATCGAGGACCGACCGATTCGTTGCACTCCGATGCCGAGCCGAACCTCGCCCGGGTAGTTCACCTCCGCGAGGTAATCGATCTCGAGATGGACCAGAACGGTCCGCCGCGACACGCCATCGGACAGCGACTCGTCGATCAGCCGATGCAGGCTGACACGTCCTTCTTCGAAGAATCGCGTGATCGCGACGTTGTTCACGTGATCGTAGGCGTCGATGTCAGCGAATATCAGACTGATCTCGCGATGACAGGGATACGACTCGAGCGACAGAGAATCGGTCAAGCAGAAACTTCCTGTCCGATGGTGTTCGGTGCGGACGATCGAAAGCTGGCCCCGGCCATATCAGCGGCGGTCGCTGTAGACCATTTCCTGTGCCAGGCTCGCCACGATCCGGCTGCCGTCGACGACAGTTCCCGAATACCAGCCACGTTTGCCCGCCGACACCCCCCTCCCGAGGTCGACGAAGATCCAGTCGTCCCAGCGCGGCAGGTGATGGAACCACAACGAGTGATCGATGCTCGGTCCGAGAACCTCGCTGCCGACAGTGCGTCGCAGTCCCGTCGAGAAGTCCGACATGTAGGCGATCGCTGCCGCATGGAGAAGCGAATCATTCTGTGGCAGTGGGCAATTGGGTCGCACCCAGAACCTCGCCGGAAAGAACTTCTCCGGACCGGACCAGTCCTGGACCCGGACCTGCAGCGCCAGTTCCGGATCCGGCGTGACGGCCGGGCATCGCTGCGGCGGAGCCAGCGGAACTACCTCCGAGGCAGTGTGCTCCTCACCTACCGCGGGTGTCCGAAAAGACGCCGACATGCTGAAGATGACTTCGCCGTCCTGCTGTGCGACGACGCGGCGCGCCGAGTAGGTCCCGCCGTCCCGGTCGTTCTCGACCCGAAAGATCACCGGGCGAGCACCGTCACCCTTGCGGAGGAAGTAGCCGTGTAGCGAGTGCGGAAGCCGTTGCCGATCAACGGTTTCGCCGCAGGCCAGTAGCGCCTGCGCGAGAACCTGCCCGCCGTACAGCGCGCGATCGACCTCGAACCGGTGCACGGAACGAAACAGGTCGCGGTCGATGCGGTCCAGCATCAGCACGTCCGTGAGCGGGACCGTCCGCAATTCGTCCGCGTACGCAGGCTCAGCTAGCTCCGGCATCTCAGATCGACTTGGCCGGGCGCTTGTCGAACCGGTCACCGATATCCTTGCCGTCCGGCCGCCACGATGCCGCGGCCTCGGCCTCCAGCCCGAGTGCGTGCGCGACCGAAGCGCCCGCGCCCTCTTTGAGCAGTCGCAGCATGCGCTGGACGGCCACCGGGTGGCTCGCAGCGATCGACCCGGCGATAGCGAGGGTGCGCTCCATCAACTGCTCGTGCGACACGACCTCGTTCGCCAGACCGATGCGCAGCGCGGTCGCCGAATCGATCGGATCACCGCTGAGAATGATCTGGGTCGCGGCGGGCAAGCCGACGATCCGGGGCAACATCGCGCTGCCGCCCCAGCCGTTGAGCAGACCGATCGAGGCGTGCGTGTCAGCGAAGACAGCATTTTCCGAGGCGATGATGAACGAGCAGTTCACCGCGAATTCGAATGCTCCGGTGTAGCAGGGCCCGTTGACTGCGGCGATCACCGGCTTGCCGATCGCCCGCACGGCTTGAGTCGGCGTGGTTCCCTCGGTGCGCGGCGGTGGACCCGTCAACGCTTCGGGCAGGTCCACGCCGGAGGAGAACGCCGTGCCTGCCCCGGTGATCACCACTACCCGAACGTCGGCGTCGGCGTCGGCCTTCCACAGTTCGCGCTTGATCGCCTTTCGCATGGCCCGATTGATCGCGTTGCGTCGATCTGGCCGATTCAACGTCAGAATCGCGACGTGGCCGTCGCGAGTCACCAGGACCGGCTCGTGCTCGATCTCGTCGTTCTTCTCACCCATCGGGACTCCTCCACATTCTCAAACGAATTCGACTACTGCCCGGGTGAACGCGTCGTTGTCATCTCCGGCGGCGGTATGCCCCGCCCCGCTCAGTTCGACGAACTGCGCGGTCGGCACCACCTCCAGGAACTTCTCGACGGCGTCCCTGCTGACCACATCGGACATCGCGCCTCGTACGACGAGCATCGGCACTCCCAGGTCGGCCGCGACCGCCTCCAGTCCGCGTACCCATGCCTCCAGGTCCCGCTCCGGCTTGCGGAGGAACTGCGGGTCCCAGTGCCATCGCCAACGTCCGTCCGGACGCTGCCTCAGATTGCGGCGCAAGCCTTCCTGGCTGTGCGGTCGCGTTCGGTGCGGCAGGTACGTCGCTATCGCGTCCGCGGCCTCGGCGAGGTCGGCGAAGCCGTCCGGGTTGCCCTCCATGAAGGTCCTGATCCTGCGGCTTCCGCTACCCTTCTCGAACCGCGGCACCACGTCGACCAGCACGAGTTTGCGAACTCGCTCGGCGCCGAGTTCGCTCGCGGCCTGGAGGCCGGTCAGTCCACCGAGGCTTGCTCCGACGATGGTGACCGGATCTCCGATCGCGTCGACCACCGCGCACACATCCCGGGCGAGCGTGTCCAGCGCGTACTCGGCCGCCGAATGCGCCCACGCACTGTCGCCGTGACCGCGAGTGTCGACCGCGACGACGCGAAATCCTCGGTCAGCCAAGCGGATACCCGTTTGCTTCCAAGAATGCCGAGTCTGTCCGGTTCCGTGCAACAGCAGCACCACGGGGTCGCCGTCGCGGCCCCACGAATCCCCCGCCAGCCGCAGTCCGCCCAACCCGCGGAATTCCACGGAACAATCCGAATTCGTCGTAGCGATACTCATCGCAGCTGTGTCCGACACCGTCAGGAGACCGCGACCGGATCCGAGATCAGTGCCGAGTTCCGACGCAGGACGGTCTCGGCCTCGGCGGCGATCCGGGTGACCAATTCACCGGCGGTCGGGATGTCGTTGATGAGGCCCTGCACCATCCCGACGGTCCAGATACCGGCCTCGGGATCGCCGTTCTCGTAGACCTTGCGTCCGCGTGTACCCGCGACGAGTTCCTGCACATCCTTGAACTGCCCACCCTTGGCGAGGATGTCGACCACCTCTTCGCTCACCGAGTTCTTCGCCGCGCGCATGGTGTTGCGGAGCTGTCGGAAGATGAGCTGTGTGTCCAGTTCGGTCGCCGCGACGATCTGTTCTTTGATCTTCTGATGGATCGGGCTTTCGACGGTGCACATGAATCGGGTGCCCATATTGATGCCGTCCGCGCCCAACGCCAGCGCGGCGGCGAGCCCTCGACCGTCCGCGAAGCCACCGGAGGCCAGGATCGGGACGGTCAGCTTGTCCGCTGCGGCGGGAATCAGCACCAATCCAGGGACGTCGTCCTCGCCGGGGTGGCCCGCGCACTCGAAGCCATCGATGCTCAACGCGTCGACGCCCAGGCTCTGTGCCTTGAGAGCGTGCCGCACGCTGGTGCATTTGTGGATCACTTTGACACCGTGCTGCTTGAAATGCTCGACGTGCACCTGCGGATTGGAACCCGCGGTCTCGACGATCTTCACCCCGGAGTCGATGATCGCGTGCCGGTACTCCTCGTACGGAGGCGGATTGATCGACAGCGTGAGGGTGAGATTCACGCCGAACGGCTTGTCGGTCATCTCACGGGTCCGCGCGATCTCCCGGGACAGATCCTCCGGGGTCGGCTGGGTGAGTCCGGTGATGATGCCCAGACCGCCCGCTTCCGAGACCGCCGCGGCGAGCTCAGCACGGCCCACCCACATCATGCCGCCCTGGACGATAGGGTGCTCGACGCCGAACTCTTCGGTGAAGCGTGTCTTCAACATGGTGGGACTCCTAATCGTGCGCGGTGGTGGCCAGCGGCGAATCGGGCCGATAGAAGACGGCGTCGCGCTTCTCCAGAAAAGCCGCCTTGGCCTCTTGCGCCTCGACGCCGACGATGTTGTTGGCTTGGACGTGGTTCTCGCGCTGCAACGCGTCCGCGATGCCACCACCGGCAGCGGCCGCGTCGAGCAGCTGTTTGGTCAGCGACAGCGCCTGAGCGGGCGCGTGCACCAGGCGGCGGGCCATGATCTCGACGGTGGTATCGAGATCCTCGGGGGCGACGACCCTGGTGACCAATCCGAGCGCCGACGCCTCGGCGGCCGAGAGTATGTCACCGAAGAAGGCGAGTTCTTTGGCCTTCTGGAGTCCGACGAGTCGCGGAAGTAGCCAACTGCCGCCGAAGTCGAGCGACAACGCGCGGCGGATGAAGATCTGCGAGAACCTCGCCCGTTCGGTGGCGACGACCATGTCGCAGCCGAGCGCGAGGTTCCAGCCTGCGCCGACCGCGACGCCGTCCACCTTCGCGACGGTCGGGATGGTCAGCGCGGCCAGGGCTTCGGCCGCGTGGCTCGCCCGCTTCATGTAGTCCAAGGCGTCCCCGTCGAAGCCTTCGAGATCCGCCCCGGAACAGAAATCTCCGCCCGCTCCGGTCAGCACCATCACCCGGTCACCGTGGGTCCGTTCGATCTCGGTGAAGACCTCGGCCAGCTCGCGCCACATCGTCGGATTGCCGGCGTTCTTCTTCTCCGGCCGCGACATTGCGACCGTCACCACACCGTTGTGGCGTTCGACTTTCACCGTCTGCATCTCGCCCACCTTCTCGTCGTCATTCGTGACACCGCCGCCACGGACCAGACATAGATAACATAGTGCACTAAGTACATGCACCGCAAGGCGGGATTAGACGGGTGCCGCGGGCACCGCCCGAACGGAAACAGTTAGTTGCTCTCAGCACTTTTCCATCGGCGGCCGAGGCACTTTGCGATTTGCTCGCCATCGACAGATCCTCAGCGCTCGAGATCGTCGTCACGAACCAATGAATCGAATGCGCACCTAGTGAACTTAGATTGCTTATTGACACATCTCACTTGCCCACCTACGTTTACCTGACCTCTTGTTTGTGACCCGCATCACGGCACAGACGGCGCGGCTCGGCCGCGCGCAAACGCCCTGAGAAAAAGGAACTCCATGACCGACATCCGTGATAGTTCGCTATCCATCAAGGCCAGACTGGGTAGACTCGGCCTGATCGCACTGATTCCCGCGTTCGCCCTCGCCACCGCGTGCAGCGACGGAAGCGACTCCACGAGCACGTCGGCCGAGGCCCCGAGCAGCGCCTTCCCCGACAAACCGGCGACAGGCAGTCCCATCAGGATCGGCCTGATCAATCCCGAAGGCGGGCCTGCGGTTTCGCAGCCGTCCAACCGCGAGGCGGCCGAGGCGGTAGTCGCGTACGCGAACGCGAATCTGGGCGGGATCGCCGGACATCCTGTCGAACTCGTCGCGTGTGCGAGCAAGGAAGATCCCGCGTCGAACCGTGACTGCGCCAACAAGATGGTCGAAGCGAAAGTCTCCGCTGTCGTGGTCACCGCGACCGCTTACGGCGACACGATGGTCCCGATCATCGCCGGAGCCGGCATTCCCTACCTCACACCGGCCGGCGTCAGTGGCGCGGAGATGACCACCCCCAACGCCTTCACACTCACCGGAGGGTTCGCGGGCACCCTGAAGTCGATGGCGTCCTACGCCGGGAGCAAGGGCTACAAGAAGGTGACCGCCTTCGTGACCGATTCCGGTGCTGCGGCTCCTACGGCTAAGGCGATGGGTGGACCTGCCTTCGGTGCCGCGGGCATCGACCTGCAGGTCGTGCCCGTTCCGCTCGGCACGCCGGATGCGACGCCCCAGGTCAGCTCCGGGATCTCCAAAGACGTCGGCGCCATCGCCGTGATCGGTGACGCGACGATGTGCACGTCGGTGCTCAAGGCCCTCGGCACTCTCGGGGCGTCCCAGGACAAGATGCTCATTCAGCCGTGCCTGGATCCCGCGACCATCGAGGCGGTCGGCGACGCGATCGAAGGCGCCCACGTCTTCACCACCGCGGACCTGGTCTCCGACGACGCCGAAGCGGTGCTCTACCGGAGCGTGATGAAGAAGTACGCACCGAAGACCGATATCGCGGGCTACACCTACACCGGCTACCAGGGCATGCTCGGCCTGGTGCGCGCGGCGCAGGGCGTGACCGGTGAGCCGACCGCCGCGGCGGTCTCCACCGCGATCAAGACAGCCACGAACGTGAGCCTGCCCGCCGGGCACGGCATCACCTTCAGCTGCAACGGCAGCTCGATGTCGATCCTGCCCGCGATCTGCAGCACCCAGCTGGTGACCGTCACGATCAGCGACGGCAAGCCCTCCGATCCGCAGATCACCAAGTAATTCGGCGCACTCAGCGAAATGATCGGTACCCGAGGAGCTTTCCGTGACTGACCATCTGGTCTTCCTAACCCTGGGGCTGGGCAACGGGGCCGTGTACGCGGCCCTGGGACTGGCGCTGGTGATGACGTTCCGAAGTTCGGGCGTCGTGAACTTCAGTACCGGCGCGGTCGCCCTGTACGTGGCATACACCTATGGATTGCTGCGTAAGGGGCAACTGCTCAACCCGATTCCGGGGATGCCGAAGACCGTCGATCTCGGAGGGCGTCTCGGCCTGGTACCCGCGATGGCGATCTCGCTCGCCATCGCGGGAGTACTCGGAATACTGATCTACGCGATCGTATTCCGCCCGCTGCGCACCGCGCCTCCGGTCGCGAAGGCAGTCGCTTCGATCGGTGTGATGCTCTTCGTTCAAGCCCTGCTGGCCGTTCGGGTAGGTACCACACCGGTTTCGGTGAAAGCGATTCTGCCGTCCGGGGTGCTTTCGGTCGGCGATACCCGCATCCCCACGGACAGACTGTGGTTCGCGGGAGTCATTCTCGCGCTCGCGCTCGTACTCACCCTCTCGTTTCGCTGGACCCGATTCGGGCTTGCCACTCGCGCCGCCGCCGAATCGGAGAAGGGCGCCCTGGTCACCGGGCTCTCGCCCGAACGGATCGCCTTCGGCAACTGGGCGCTGAGCACGGTGGTGGCCGGGCTGAGCGGAATCCTGATCGCACCGATCGTGCCGCTCATCCCGGTCTCCTACACACTGTTCATCGTGCCCGCACTCGCGGCGGCGCTGGTCGGCAACTTCAACGCGCTCGGCCTCACCGTTGGCGCAGGTCTCGGCATCGGCATGTTGCAGTCGGAGATGACGCACCTGCAGAGCACCGTGAGCTGGTTTCCCCAGTCCGGCACAGCCGAACTGGTCCCGCTGGTGATGATCCTGATCTTCCTGGTGGTGCGCGGAAAACCGCTGCCGTCCCGTGGCGCGATCATTCAGCAGACGCTGGGCCGGGCTCCGCGTCCGCGTAATCTGCTGATCCCCACCGTGGTTTCGGTCGTCGTCGCCCTCGCCGCGCTGCTGCTGACATCCGGCAGCTACCGCGCCGCCGTGATCACCACCCTGATCCTCGCTGTCGTCGCGCTGTCCCAGGTGGTCGTCACCGGCTTCGCCGGTCAGATCTCGCTGGCGCAGCTCACGCTGGCAGGTGTCGGCGCGTTCACCCTCAGCCGCCTGACGAACGACCTCGGCATACCGTTTCCCATCGCTCCGGTGATCGCCGCGCTCGTCGCCACCCTGATCGGGGTGGTCGTGGGGCTGCCCGCGCTTCGGATTCGCGGACTGCCCGTCACCGTGGTCACCCTGGCGCTGGCGGTTTGCCTCGAGGCCTTCTGGTTCCGCAACAGCAATCTCAACGGCGGACTGCTCGGGGCCCACATCGAGAACCCCCGCCTGTTCGGCATCGATCTCGGTATCGGGGTAGGGGCGGGGTACCCGCGGATCTCGTTCGGCATCGTCTGTCTCATCACCCTTGTCCTGATCGCATTGTGCGTCGCCAGGCTGCGCACCAGTCGCCTCGGTGCTTCCATGCTCGCGGTGCGCGCCAACGAGCGTTCTGCCGCCGCGTCCGGAATCGACGTCGCGCGAACCAAGATCAAGGCCTTCGCCATCGGTGCGTTCATCGCCGGACTGGGTGGCGCCCTGATGGGCTACCAGCAGACGCTCGCGACGGCGGAGTCGTTCTCGGCTATCGCGGGAATCGGCCTGTTCGCCATTGTCTACATCGCCGGAGTCACATGTGTCTCCGGCGGCATCCTCGCCGGTGTCATCGGCGGGGGCGGCGTCCTGTTCATCGTCATGGACAGATTCATGCATTTGGGCGACTACTACGCGATCCTGTCCGGAATCCTTCTGGTACTGACCGTCATCCGGTATCCGGAGGGCCTGGTCGGGTACCTGCACGGGTACACGGCACGAATCCGCGAGGTGGTCGGTCGTCTTCGCCCGGTCCGGACCGGCGAGCCTGTCACGACACCGGCCCCGACTCCGGTCCGTGCCCCGCAGCTTCGAGAGACCTCCGACGAGATCCTGCTGGCCGCGCGGGGAATCGGCGTTCGCTACGGCGGTGTCGTGGCACTGGACGATGTCAACTTCGACGTCCGAGCCGGCGAGATCATCGGACTCATCGGCCCGAACGGCGCGGGCAAGACCACCTGCATCGACGCACTGAGCGGATTCGCTCCCGCGTCGGGCACGGTGACACTCGGCGACCTGCGCGTGGACGGCATCGATCCGCACAAACGGAGCAGACTCGGCCTCGGCCGCACGTTCCAGGGCATCGAGTTGTACGACGATCTGACCGTGCGAGAGAACGTCGAGGTCGGTGTAATGGCTGCGGCGCACCGTCCGGACGGCGGTGCCGCGCCTTCGAACGCCGACATCGATGCTCTGTTCGGTGTGCTCCACCTGGGCGAGGTGGCCGATCGTTCGGTCAGCGAGCTGTCCCAGGGGCAACGCCAACTGGTCTCTGTCGCCCGCGCCCTCGCCGGACGCCCCAGGATCGTCCTGCTCGATGAACCGGCCGCAGGCCTCGACAGCACCGAAAGTCGTTGGCTGGGTGAGCGTTTGAAAGGCGTTCGAGACGCGGGCGTGACGGTTCTCATGGTCGATCACGACATGGAACTCGTCCTCGACATCTGCGACCGGATCGTCGTTCTCGACCTCGGCCGCGTCATCGCCGCGGGCACGCCCGACCAGATCCGATCGAACCCCGATGTGGTGCGTGCCTATCTCGGCACCACCCACGCACCCACGGAGGTATCCGTATGACCACCGTTCTGGCATGTGCCGGAATCGACGCGGGCTACTCGGAGGGACGCCCGTGTGTGCGCGGTTTCGACCTCGCGCTCGCCGAAGGCGAGGTGCTGTCATTGCTCGGCCCCAACGGCGCGGGCAAGACCACCCTGTTGATGACCCTGGCCGGACTGCTGCCCAGTCTCGGCGGCACGATTTCGATCGCGGGCACCGTCGTCAAGCCCGGCCGCGCGCGGGCGTCGTCGCGAGCCGGGTTGGTGCTGGTGCCCGACGATCGCGCGCTGTTCACCGGTCTCACCGTGAAGGAGAATCTCCAGCTCGCCCGCGGCCGAACGGGGCCGGTCGTCGCCGACATCATCGAGTACTTTCCTCGGCTCGGCGAGCGGCTCGAGGTCGCCGCAGGCATGCTCTCCGGCGGTGAACAGCAGATGCTCGCGATCGGGCGAGCCCTCATGCAGAATCCGAAGGTCCTGCTCATCGATGAACTGAGCATGGGTCTGGCTCCGGTGATCGTCGAATCACTGCTACCGGTGATCCGCAGGGTCGCCGACGACAGGGGCGCCGCGGTCGTACTCGTCGAACAACATGTGCGACTGGCGCTGGAGATCGCCGACACCGCGATCGTTCTCGCACACGGACGCGATGTCCTGCGAGGCGGCGCGGCCGAACTCGCGGCCGCGCCGGAAAAGATCGAGCGCGCCTACCTCGGAGGCGTCGAGGCCGAAGCCGTAGTGTGACCGACCACGCGCGCCGCTGATGCCGGGCCGATTCGTCCTGGACGAATCGGCCCGGCATCGGTGATTCGACTCGGAGAATGCACTCAGGGCTGTCCGGGCCGCAGTGACACGAACAGTCCCTCCGCGTCCGCGAGCAGGGTGTCGCCATCGCGTAGTTCCGCGGTCAGGTAACGTTTACGGCCCTCTTCCCGGTCGAACCTGGCGGCGAGGCGGAGTTCACGATCCAGCGGTGTGATGGCACGGTAGTTCACGTGAAGATACGCGGTGCGCGACCTGGTGCGCCCGCCCGCGTTCGCCAGTCGTCCGAGTACCTCGTCAAACACCAGCGGTATGGCTCCGCCGTGGACCGCTCCCCCGCCACCGAGATAGAAGCGACTGAAACTGACCCGGCCGTGCACGTTGTCGTCGTCGCCGTCCTCCACCACGAACGCAGGTGCCATCGACTGGCCGCGGCCGGGAACATCCAGATGACCGGCAACCGATTCGGAATACGGGACCTGGTAGGCCGACAGCAGTCGTTCGATCTCATCGATTCGTTTGGTCACCTCGATGATCTCCGATACCGGCGGATTCGATCCGGCCACCCGATCCTGCATTTTCCGCAGGGATTCGATCATCGCGGCGAAATGCTGCGTGCTATCGGCCGTGACCGCCACTTTCCAGGCGGATTCACCCGACAGGGGGCTGAGATCGTACGGATTACCGCTGTCCGTGTGCGACATGGAACGTCCCTTCGAGCGTGAGAGCGTTCGGCGACGAGCCGACCGGTCTCGATGGTCATCCACCTTCGGTTCGATCGATACCGCGACCTGCTCACGCGCGGCTGTCGACGCTCTATCCCCGGCGTCCCCGTTCGGAAACGTCCGAAGGACGCCGCAAGACTCGAGCCGACGATGCGGGGTCGATAACCGAAAGGATACTGCGCTCGGCCGATGGGCGACCGACGCGCACGACGAAGACCGCCTCCGCCGGCACGGCTGAGACGGTCCTGTCGTATGAAACCTGCGACTTCACTAAGAGCGCAACCGAATCGTCGGCTACCGCGACTTCCAGACGGGAGCGCGCTTCTCCGCGAAGGCGAGCGGGCCCTCCTTGGCGTCCTCGCTGCTCATCAGCCCTTGCCACTCGGCCTCCGAATGACCCCATCTGCGGTTCTCATCAGGTCGGTCGCCCGCCTCGATGCCAAGCGCGATCCGCTTGCTGGCCTGCACCGACAGCGGAGCGTTGACCGCGATCCGTTCAGCCAGCGTGAGCGCGGCCTCGACCGCGGTCCCTTCCGACACGACCTGGTTGATCAGCCCGTACTCCCGTGCGGTAGCCGCCGAGATCGGATCGCCGGTGAGGATCATCTCCATGGCAAGGCGCTGGGGTATCTGCGCGGGCAGTCGGAAAACTCCGCCTGCGCCCGCGAGCAATCCGCGCTTGACTTCGGGCAATCCAAAGGTGGCGCTCTCCGCCGCGACGATCAGATCGGCCGCGAGGGCGAGTTCGGTGCCGCCGCCGAGCGCGGTGCCGTTGACGGCCGCGATGGTCGGTTTGCTGACAACGTGCCGGACGAATCCAGCGAAGCCCCAATCCTCGTTGCCGGGGGCGAACACGCCCTCACCGCGCGAGATCGCCTTGAGATCCGCGCCGGCGCAGAAGGACTTGTCGCCGGAGCCGGTGATCACGATCACGCGGATCTCGGGGTCGTTCTCCGCCTCGACCAGTCCCGCGCCGACAGCCGCGCTGACCGACGCGTCGACCGCGTTGCGGGCCTCGGGGCGATTGATGGTGATCAGCAGGACGTTGCCCTTGCGCTCGACCAGCGCGCCGACCTGGGTTGACGCCGTCATGACCGCACCAACTCGAGAATCGTCGCGTTGGCCTGGCCGCCACCCTCGCACATTGTCTGCAGCCCGTAGCGAATGTCGTTGCGGCGCATGTGGAAGATCATGTCGGTCAGAATGCGGGCGCCCGAGCCACCGAGCGGGTGCCCCAGGGCGATGGCGCCGCCGTTGGGGTTCAGTTTGTCCTCCGGCGCGCCGATTTCCTTCTGCCAGGCCATCGGCACCGGCGCGAAGGCCTCGTTGACCTCGAAGACGCCGATATCGTCGACCGACAAGCCGGACCGTTCCAGTGCCTTCTCGGTGGCGGGAATCGGGGCACCGAGCATCATGACCGGATCAGCACCCGCCACGACAGCGGTATGGACCCGGGCGATGGGCGTCAGGCCGTGTTTCTGCGCGAACTCGTCACTGACGATCAGCAGTGCCGCGGCGCCATCGGAGATCTGAGAAGCGTTGCCTGCGTGGATGACACCGTCCTCCTTGAAAACCGTCTTCAGACCGGCCAACTTCTCGACGGTAGTGCCGCGACGAATACCTTCGTCCTTGGAGATCACGGTTCCGTCGGGCAGGGTGATGGGCACGATCTGCGCGTCGAACAGGCCCGCGTCCTGCGCCGCCGCGGCACGTTCGTGCGAGCGGGCGGAGAACGCGTCCACCTCGGCACGCGTCAGTGCCCACTTCTCGGCCATGATCTCGGCTCCCACACCCTGGTTGGGCGCGGCGTTGTAGCGTTCGGTGAATTTGGGGCTGATCGGGCTGCCACCCGCAGCCACCGACGCGGTCATCGGCACCCGTGACATCGACTCGACGCCACCGGCGACGACGGCTTCGTAATGACCGGCCAGCACACTGGCGACCGCGAAATTCAGTGACTGCTGCGATGATCCGCACTGCCGATCGACGGTGACACCGGGCACCGACTCCGGCCAACCTGCGGCCAGTACCGCGTTGCGCGCGATGTCGTGGGTCTGCTCGCCGACCTGCCCGACACAGCCCCAGATCACATCCTCGATCAGTTCGGGCGCGATGCCCGCCCGCGCGACCAGTTCCTGGAGTACCAGGGCCGACAGATCAACGGGGTGGATACCGGACAGTCCACCGCCGCGTTTTCCGACCGGGGTCCGGACGGCCTCGACAATTACTGCACCCATGGGGCTTTCCTTTCTACAGTCCGAGCGAGCGCCCGATGATTTCCTTCATGACCTGGGTAGAGCCGCCGTAGATCGTCTGGATCCGAGCATCGGCGTAGGCCTTGGCGATCGGATACTCCAGCATGTAGCCGTAGCCGCCGTGCATCTGTTGGCAGGCGTAGATCAGGCGCTGCTGCAATTCGGTGGTCCACCATTTGGCTTTCGCGGCGTCGGTGCCGTCGAGGGTGCCCGCGTTCAACGCGGTGATACACCGGTCGACGTAGACCTGCGCGAGATCGACCTCGGTCTCGAGTGTCGCCAGCTCGAACTTGTTCGCTTGGAAGGATCCGATCGGCGTGCCGAATGCCTTGCGGGACTTGACGTATTCGAGCGTCATGTCCAGCAGTGCTCGACACGAGGACACAGCGGTGACAGCGATGGAGAGGCGCTCCATCGGCAGGTTGTGCATCAGGTGCACGAACCCCTTGCCGACCTCGCCGATCACATTCGCCGAGGGAACCCGCACATTGTCGAAGTTCAACTCCGCGGTGTCCTGGGAGTGCAGGCCGAGCTTCTCGAGGTTGCGGCCGCGCGTGAAACCCTCCATACCGCGCTCGACGGCCAGCAGGGTGAACGCGCCGCTGGCCTTGGCCTCGGCATCGGTGCGCGCGACCACGATGACGAGGTCGGCGTGGATGCCCGACGAGATGAAGGTCTTCGAACCCGTCAGCACCCAGTGGTCGCCGTCCTTGTGCGCCGACGTCCGAATCCCTTGCAGGTCACTGCCCGCGCCGGGTTCGGTCATCGCGACCGCCACGATCAGTTCGCCGCGCGCGAACGCGGGCAGCCACCGGGCCTTCTGCTCAGCGTTGGTGAGCCCGAGCATGTAGGGGGCGATCACATCGTTCTGCAGGGTGAAAGCGGGGCCACCCGACGACGCCCGGGACACTTCCTCGGCGACGATGGCGTTGTAGCGGAAGTCGTCGGACATGCCGCCCCCGCCGAACTCCTCGGGAACTGAGAACCCGAGCACGCCGAACTTCGCGGCGTCGACGTAGAGTTGCTTGTCGATGATGCCGTCCTTCTCCCACTGCTCCTGGTGCGGAGTCGCGTAGCGGGCCAGGAACTCACGTACCGTTTCGCGGTACTGGTCGTGTTCGGTGTCGAAGATTTCTCGTTGCATCTTTGCTCTACCTTCCCGATGCGATTGCTGAGACCGATTCGGATTCCTCTATCTCCGAGACCATTTCGAGGAGTCGGCGGCGGTCCACCTTCAGCGAAACGCTCCTCGGCAGCTCCGCAACCGTGTAGATCCGCACCGGGATCTCGTAGGCGGTGAGCTGGTTGCGGCAGAATGCCTTGAGTTCGTCCTCGACGACCTTCGCCGTGCTGTCGCGCAGTTCGACGACCGCGACGGGCACCTTCCCGAGCCGTTCGTCGTCGCGGCCGTACACCGTGGCGTCCAGGATCGCGTCGTGGGCGCGCAGCGCCTCGGCGACCGTTTCGGGATGGACCTTGAACCCGCCTCTGATGATCGCGTCGTCGGCACGGCCGTCGATGTAGACGAATCCGTCCTCGTCCAGGTGGCCGAGATCCGAGGTGCGTACCCATTCGTGCTTGCCGTTGCCGGTCTGACTGGAGCTGACCTCGAGGCGGCCGGACTCACCGAGCGGTAGGATCGTGCCGTCCTCGGCGACCGCCCGGAGACTGACTCCTGGCATTTCCCGGCCCACGCTGCCGCGTTTCTTGGTCCACCACTGCGCGTGCATGGGCTTCGTCCATCCAGCGATGGCTCCCGAGAACTCGGTGGCTCCGTACATGATCAGCACAGGGATGCCGTACTTGGCGGTGAACTCGTCGGCGAGATCCGGGTTGACGAATGTCGTCCCAGCGGTGATCGCACGCAAGCTGGACAGATCCTCGGCTGGGATGTCGGCGCTGAGCACCGCCCGGATACCGGCGGGCGGTAACCCCGCGACCTTCGGTCGATGTTCCTTGACCGCGGCACACCAGCCCCCGACGGTGAAGCGTGGAAGCAGAACGAACGGCCTGGCTTCGGCGAGGTTCTGCAGTACCCCCCACAGCCCGCCGATATGCACGATCGGGAGAGTCACCAGCGCCACACGCCCGCTGAGCAGCTTCCGATCATCGGGGCCTGCCGCTCCGGTGTGTCCGTGCACGGCGGCGAGCGCCGCTTCCAACTGACGCCAGGTCAGTGGGATCCGCTTGGGCGGGCCGGTGGTGCCGGAGGTGAACATCTCCACACCGACCGCGTCGGTGGTCACACTGTCCGGCTCCGACCGGGCATTCATGGCGGGGGTTTCCTCGGTTGTCGCGACGACCTGCGAACCATCGACCGCGAATCCGATCATGCCGCCGACCACCGCCGCCGACCGGAACAACGGCTCGTTCCACATCGCCGAAGATGCGAGGACCGCGCTGGGACGCGCGCCCGTCATGTCGGCGGTCAGCCGAGCCACCGGCTGCATGGGGTTGAGGGTGATGACAGTCCGGCCCTGACCGAGTATCGCGATCAGTGCGGCGATCGACTCCATCCGGTTGTCGAGAACCACCCCGATTCTACTGCCCTCTCCGCACCCGGCCCCGGCGAGTTCGGTGTCCAGGGTTTCCGCGAGTGTCCGGACCTCACCCCAGGTGAACCAGGAATCGCCCTGCTGAATCATGGCAGCGTCGTCGTCGGCCTCCCACAGCCTCGCCAACGCTTCTCTGATACTCGTCATTCGTAACCTCCCACTCTTGCGGTAGCGGGCCACCGAGCCGGGACACGCCGGCCCCGGCCGTATCGATCGCCATGATCACGCAATCCGGAATCCCGGCTGTCGTATGCTCTATTCAGAAGATAGCTGACATGGTTAACTAGGTCAACATTCAAGGGAGTGACATAGTGGATTTCGCATTGAGCGCCGAGCAGGAAGATCTTGCCGCCAGCGAACGCGCCTGGCTGACCAAGCACGACCCCATCGCCGTGCTCCGGCCGACCATCGACGCAGGCCCGGCCCGAGTTCCCGATGCCGCCGTCGAACACGTCGTCGAGTCGGGACTGATCGGCCTGCTGACCGACGAAATGGGCGGAACCCATGTCGACCTCGCCGTGCTGGTCGAAGAACACGGCAGGGCCGCCAGCGCCGTGCCGCTGGCCGAGTTGGCCCTCGCCACCGCGCAACTCGACGAACTCGATCACCCGCTGACCGCACTCGCCGAGGCGAACGCGAACGGCGCGGCTTCGATTCCGCTCGTGCTCGCCCCGGCTGACAGCGCGGCTCTGGTCGCCGAGATCAAGGGCGCGCAACTGTCGATCAGCGGTGCGACCCGTCCCGCCACCGCGCTGCTGGACGCCACCGGATTCCTTGTCGCGGCGACTACTTCGAACGGAACCGAAGTTCTCGCCCACGTACCGGGCATCGGTGCGGGCGTGGGCATACGAACGCTGGAGACACTGGACCTCACGAGGTCCTGGTCTGTCCTCGACCTCGACCTCTCGGTGCCCGCAGAGGACTGGGTGGCCGTGCCGACCGGCACCGTGGCCTACCTCGAGGATGCACTGGCCTTCTATCGGAAGATGGACGCACTGGGTGCGGCCGAGCGTCTCGTGGAACAGACGGTCGAATACGCGGGCCAGCGCACCCAGTTCGGCCAGCCGATCGGCGCGTTCCAGGCCGTCAAACACCACTGCGCCGACATGGCACTGCAGACCGAAGCCGCGCGTGCGACACTCTGGGCCGCCGCCGTCGCACTCGACGGCGCCGATTCCGCTCGGCGCGCCACCGCGGTGTCGGCGGCCGCGGCGTACGCGGGTGAGGCGAGCAGCACGGTCGCCTCACTGGCGCTTCAGGTTCACGGCGGTATCGGATTCACTTGGGAACACGATCTGCACCTGCTGACGCGCCGGATCAAGGTGGACGAATTGCTGAACGGCTCGGTCAGCTGGCACCGTCGCAGGCTCGCTGACGCCTGAGCCGAGAGCCGTTCCCACCGGAGATTTTTCGAGCCCCATCCCAGCACCACACCACAGACGAGGCATCCGCGTATACCGCGGATGCCTCGTTTCCTGATTTCGAACCGGAGTGCCATGAAAGTCGATCTGCCCCTGTCCTCCCCGACCGGAGCGCTCGCCGACGTCGCGGCCATGGCCCGCGAGGCGGAGTCGAGCGGTTTCGACGGCGTCGCGTACAGCGAGGTCGTCTCGGATCCCCTGTTGCACCTGACCATCGCGGCCGGCGTGACCGAAAGAGTCGATTTGCTGACCAACATCGTGGTCGCGTTCGCCCGGTCGCCGATGACCCTGGCCGTCCAGGGCCGGGCCCTGCAGGACTACAGCGGCGGCCGACTCACCCTCGGGCTCGGCAGCCAGATCAAGCCGCACATCGAGCGACGATTCTCGATGACCTGGAGTTCACCTGCCCCCAGAATGGCAGAGTTCGTTTCCGCGATGCGCGCGATCTGGCACTCGTGGGCCACCGGCGACGTGCTCGACTTCCGGGGTGACTTCTACACCCACACGCTGATGACACCGATGTTCACGCCATCGAGCGACTTCCCCGCGCCGAAAGTGCTGCTGGCGGGGGTCGGCGCGAAGATGACCGAGACCGCGGGCCGAGTCGCGGACGGCCTACTGCTGCACCCGTTTTCGACGGACCGATACCTGCGCGAGGTGACACTGCCCGCGCTCGCGAAAGGGCGCGACAGCGACGCCGCCCCCACGCATGCCCCGGAGATCGTCAGTTCGGCGTTCGTCGCCACCGGCCACACCGAAGAGGAGATGAACGCGGCAATGGCGGCGGTACGACAGCAGATCGCCTTCTACGGCTCGACCCCGGCGTACCGGGTGGTGCTCGACCTGCACGGAATCGGCGAACTCGGCGAGGAACTGACGCGATTGTCCAAGAGCGATCGGGAAGACAAGTGGTCGGAGATGGGAGCACTCATCGATGACGACGTGCTCGCCCTGTTCGCCGTGACCGGCTCACCCGACGACGCCGCGGCGGCCTTGCGCGCCAGGGTCGGCGACGTGGTCACACGCTACGAGATCAACAACATCGGCGTCCGGACACCGAGCCTACAGATCGCGCTCGCCCACGCGCTGCGGCAGTCGGCGGCGACCTGAGCTGCCGCGAACCCGGGCTTGCGCAACGAACTCTCCCCGGCATCGCGGTGCGGCGCCGGGGAGAACCAAGAGTAGGACGGTCCGGCGACGTCAGCGCGGCATACCCAGCCCACGCTCGGCGATGATGTTGCGCATGATCTCCGAACTGCCGCCCGCGATCGTGTACGCACGTGCATAGAGGAATTCGTCCTGCCACCGCCCGTGGTCGACAGCGGCGGGGTCACCTTCGACCAGGACGCCCGCCTCACCGCTCAGTTCCAGCGCGAATCGCGAGATCTCCACGCCGAGTTCACTGAACATCAGCTTGGCCATGGGCGCGTCCTGCACTCGCTCGGTGCCGCGCGACCATCTGCTGATGTTGGCGTAGACCAGTGCGGACAGCGCCTCGACCGCCGCGCTGAGCCTGCCGAGCGTCTCCTGGACCGCGCCGTCCTCGATGGCCGGGCGGCCACCCCGGTCGACCCGCTTCGCCAGGTCGATGAGCGCGTCCACGTTCTGGCGCAACAGCACCACACTGGTGGCGACGCCGGTGCGTTCGTGCCCGAGACTCGAATTGGCGATCCCCCACCCGGCGCCGAGCTCGCCGATCAAGGCGTCCGCGGGCAGTTCGACACCGTCGAGGAATACCTCGTTGAAGTCCGATGTACCGGTCATCTCACGCAGCGGGCGCACGTCGATACCGGGCAGGGTCATATCGATGATGAAGGCGCTGATGCCCTTGTGCTTGGGCGCGTCCGAATCGGTGCGCGCCAGCAGATAGCCGTACTCGGCCCATTGTCCGTTGGTGGTCCACACTTTCTGGCCGCTGACCCGGAATCCGCCGTCCTCGGTGCGCACCGCCTTGGTCCGCAACGACGCCAGGTCACTGCCGGAGCTGGGCTCGCTGAACAGCTGGCACCAGGTGTCCTCGCCCGAGCGGATGCCCGGCAGGTAGCGCCGACGTTGTTCTTCGGTGCCGAAGTCGATCAGAGCGTAGGAGACCAGACCACCCGCGCCCGCGAAGTGCGGCGCTCTGGCCCTGGCGATCTCTTCCCCGACCACCACATCACGCTCGGTCGAGTGGGCACTGCCGCGACCGCCGTACTGCTCCGGCCAGTCACCGCCCAGGTATCCGGCGGCGTAGAGCCTTCCGATCCACTCGGTGATCAACGCATGCTCTGCCCGGTCCTCGGCGGTACGCACCCCGGCTTTCGGCGTGATCTTCGGCGCGTTGGCCTCGACGAATTCCCGTACCTCCAGCCGGAACCGCTCGAGTTCGGGGCTCATTCCGTAGTCCATCTCAGCTACTCCTTCTGCGGATGCCCGCGGCGACCCGACGGTCAGCGGACCTCGTACTTACGGGTGGGCGTCTCCGACCGGACGACCTGCGCCTGGCCGATCGGGTTGCCGATCACCGTGTACGCCATCGCGGTGGCCAGCGCGTGCGAGCGCCCGGTATCGCGCGATTCCCAGATCGCCCGGACGCTGCCCTGCACCGCGGCCGCGGGCTTCGCGGCGATGCGTTCGGCGAGTTCCTGCGCGCGGTCCCGCAGTCGCTCACGTGGTAGCACCTCGCTGACGAAGCCGATCTGATGCGCGCGTTCGGCCGACATTCGTTCGTCCAAACCGAGCAGAACCATACGCAGCACCTCGCCGATCGGAATGCGGTGCGCAAGTCCGATCGGCTCGAGCGCCGCGACCAAGCCGTAGGAGACATGTGGGTCGAAGAACTGCGCGTCGTCGCTCGAGAGGATGATGTCCGCTTCGTTGAGCCAGTACAGAGCGCCACCCGCGACCATCCCGTGCACCGCGCAGATCAGCGGCTTCCAGCAGCCGTTCTGCTTGGGCGACAGATCGACGCCGGGATCCTGCCTGCTGAACGGGTTCTCCGCAAGGAAGGTCCCCTCCTTCACATCCACGCCGGTGCAGAACGCGCGATCGCCGTTGGCCCGCAGCACGATCACGTGCACGTCGTCCTCGTCGTCGGCGAACCGCCACAGCGCCCTGAACTCCGCGCGCATCGCGTCGGTGAAGGAGTTCAACCGATCCGGCCGGTTGAGAGTGATGGTCAGGACATGCTCCTTCAACTCCGCGATGACCGTGGTCAAACCGTTCAGATCCATCGTTCCTCCTACAGTCGCCTGTGACATTTCCGAACTATACCTATATAACTAGGTCAATCATCTAATATTCGAATTGCGGGTCATCAGCGGGGGTCGACTACCGCTACGGTTCCGTACAAAACTGACTCAGTCATCCCGCACGCTCGTGTCATCTCTTGCCGCTGCGGACGACCGACCACTCCCGAAGGCCAGGAACCGACCATGTCACAAAGCCTGCTGTTCTCACCGTTGACGCTGCGCGGCGTCACGATCAAGAACCGTCTGTGGGTCGCGCCCATGGCCCAGTATTCCGCCACCGACCACGGTGTTCCGACCGACTGGCATCTCGCCCATCTCGGCGGTATGGCACGCGGAGGCGCCGGACTGGTGATGTCGGAGGCCACCGCGATACTGCCCGAGGGACGCATCTGCATCCCCGACGCGGGGATCTGGAGCGACGAACATGCCGAGGCGTGGTCCCGGATCACCCGGTTCATCGTCGCCCAGGGCGCGGTTCCCGCCATGCAACTCGCCCACGCGGGCCGCAAAGGCAGCACCCAGATCCCGACCGAGGGGCGCGACGCGATCGGCGAAGCCGAGGGCGGCTGGCGTACCGTGGCGCCCTCCGCGATCGCCTACCAGGGATTGCCGGTGCCGCACGCGCTGACTGTCGAGGAGATCGCGGACACCGTCGCGGCCTATGCCGCCGCCGCGCGGCGGGCCGTCGCCGCGGGTTTCCAGGTATTGGAAGTCCATGCCGCGCACGGCTATCTGCTCAACGAATTCCTGTCCCCACTCGGCAACGAACGTACAGACCGATACGGCGGCGATTTCACCGGCCGCACCCGCATCCTGCACGAGGTCGTCGCGGCCATACGCGCGGTTGTCCCCGAGTCGATGCCGCTGTTCGTGCGCCTATCGGCCACCGACTGGGCCGAGGGCGGGTGGACCATCGAGGACACCGTGCGGCTGTGCGCCGCGCTGGAGGGTACCGGCGTCGACATGATCGATATCTCCAGCGGCGGCATGGTCGCGCACCAGAAGATCACCGTCGGCCCCGGCTACCAGGTCCCGTTCGCGCGGGCAGCGCGCCAGGCCTGTTCCATCCCGGTGATCGCGGTCGGACTGATCACCGACTCCGGCCAGGCCGAACAGACCCTCGTCGACGGGGCGGCCGACGCGGTCATGTTCGGCAGACAACTGCTGCGGGACCCGCACTGGCCCTTCCGCGCCGCGGTCGAACTGAAGTCGGAGTTGCGCTGGCCCGGTCCCTATCGCTCGGCCCGATACCAGGGAAGCATCCCCTGATTCCCACCCGCGCCGCCAGGCGGGTCGTCGTACGACAACTCGTCGGCTGTGACGTGACCGCGGTCGAAGTCCAGTGTGTCCTTGGCTTCGCGACGCGGTCGAGGAGGCGCACTCGCTCACAGGGAGAGGGTGGCACCGAGTGGCGAGGCGGGTGTGAAAGTGACCGGTAACCCGATGAAACCATTGACCACGCCGATCGAGGGATACGGCTGCGTGACCCCCACAACATAGTCCGGCATCCGTCGCAGGACCTCTTCGAGCACGATCCGCGCTTCCGACCGCGCGAAGTGGGATCCGAGACAGCGATGGATTCCGAGACCGAACGACTGATGCCTGTTTGGGAAGCGGTCGAGGATCACCTCATCGGGGTCATCGAACACCTCGGGATCGAAGTTCGCCGACGACCAGGAGACGAAAACTCGTTCTCCCGCGCCTATTTCCTGATCGCCGACGACACACGGGCGGGTCGTCGTGCGCGCCAGTCCGGCGACCGGCGAGAAATACCGCAGGAACTCCTCGATCGCCTTCGGAAGTAGATCGGGGTTCGCACGTAGCAGATCGCGCTGTTCCGGATTCCGGTGCAGCCATTCCAGCGCGTTGCCGATCAGACTTCCCGTGGTGTCGACACCGCCGAAGATCACCAGCGTGATGATTTCCATCAGCCTGTCGTCCGGCAGCGTCGCTCCGTTGATCTGCGCCTGTACCAGATAGGAAATCAGATCGTCACCGGGTTCCGCACGACGGCTGGCGATGACTTCGGTGACCTGGCCGAGGATCGCCACGAGATTGCCCATGGCGCTGAGGTATTCGGGCGTTTCGGGTGCCGAATGAATGAGCGAGTGTGTCACGTCGGAAAAGACCTGCCAGCCATCGAGCGGCATACCCAACAGCGCCATGGTGAAAATGGCGGGCACCGGCGAGGCTATGTCGAGAATCAGGTCCCCGCGTCCGGACTCGATGATCGAGTCGATGCAGTAGGCCGTAGCCTCTCTGACGAACGGCTCCCACTTCTTCGCTTCCGCTGGTGAGAAATGACTGGACAGCAACTTCCGGTACTCGAAGAACTCCGGAGGATCCATTTCGATCGGAACCTGCCGCATCGGACTTACCGGAATAGTGGTTCCGTGATGAGCGCCATTGGGTAACCGGAAATAGGACGAAAAGGTCTCGTCGTCACGTACGACCTCTGCGACGTCGGAGTACCGACTCACCACCCAGTACCCGTCGTGCGCCTCGGTATGGGCGACGGGGCATCGATCACGTAGATCGGCATTGACCTGCCGCCAATTCCTGGCGTACTCGGATGAATGATGATCGAAAGACACGATATTCATGGGACCTCCAAGCGCTGCGATCCAGCGGTGCCGGAGCACATCAACGAATGATTTCGACAGCCTGTTCCGGGCAGGTCGTAGCTGCCATCTCCGCGGAAGCTATGTGTTCTTCCGGCACGATCACGTCCCTGACGGTCGCGTATCCGTGCTCATCCAGATCGAACAAACCGGGCAGAACCGCAGCACACAAGGCATGGCCCTGACAGCGCTGAGGGTCGACGGAGATCCTCACTCCCTCTCCTTCGTGAAACGGTGTAGACCACTGCGGATCGAGCGGTTGCAGCACGGACACGGCGGCGCGTCGGTCCGGCGCGTACCGCGCCGGACCGCCCAACCTCGCCGATGCAACCAGTGGCACTTTCGGCCTCCGAGCAGAGTTTCCTCAGTTGTCGCAGGCGACTACTCCAAGCGCGATCAGCTCGTCGATGCGCTCCTGCCCGACTCCGATCTCGCTCAGGACCGGGCGGGTATGTTGGCCGATAGTGCAGCCCGCGTCGGCCTTGGTCCGCGAGCGCGAGAAGCGGGTGAGCGGGGCGAGCCGCCGGTGCTCATCGAAGATCGGGCTGACCGCCGCGACACTGTATCCGGCCTCGAAGAAGGGGTCGGTTTGCAACGCCGATTCGGAGTTACGTTCGAGAATCGCGACGCACCCCACATCGGTGGCGGTGAGTTCGTCCTCCCACTGTTGCTTGTCCTTGTTCGCGAAAACCCCGGCGAGCACCTGCGCGAGGGCCTCGTCGTTATCGCGACGGTCCTGTGGAGAAGAGAAGCGCGGGTCCGAAGCCAGATCGGTATACGGCGCGAGCGCTTTGACCAGCGTCTCCCACTCGCTCGGCAGCGGGGCGGCGAGGAAGACCCAGCCGTCGGCGGCCTGATACATCCGGTAGAGCGCGTCGAGGCCGTAGAAATGCGCGTCCGCGGTGGCGATTTCCGGTCGCCCCTCGTAGCTGACGTTGTACGAGATCAGCGCTTGATGCACCGTGCCGAGCATGGTGGTGACCATGTTCGAGAGTTCGATTCCGTTGCGCTTGGCGTAAAGACCGACCAGCATCGCCGAGGCGACACCCAGTGCAGCGATACCGTCGGATTGCACGGCGGGCACCGCGCCTGCCGCGTGCAGGGTTCGTCCTCCTGCGCGCAGAGCGTCCATATCGCCGGGTGAGTTGGTGGCATCGCGGCCATCGACGGCCGACAGTCCGGTGGCCGCACCGATGGAAGGGGCATAGGCAGGCCGGGCGGCGTAAGGGCCGTCGACACCGTAGCCGGGGGTGCTCAGATATACGAGATCCGGATTGATCGCCTTGAGCGTTGCCTCATCGATCTTCGCCCTCGCCGCAGCCGCGCCGCGGAAGCACTGCAGCACGATATCGCTACGCTTGACCAGCTCGTAGACCAGTTCCAGTCCCGCGGGTGACGCGAGATCGATCGCGACGCTCTCCTTGCCCTGCAGCACCTTGGCGCCGCCGGCTTCGGGGAAGGCCACGAGGTTGCGGATATTGTCACCCTCGATCGGTTCGACTTTGATCACCCGCGCCCCGAGGTCTGCGAGCAGTGTCGCCCCATACGGTCCCGCGAACATCGTTCCGAATTCCAGCACCGTGACTCCGCGCAGCGGCAATTCCTCCGGCGCGGTAGCGACCGCCGCCGGTGCCTGCGCGGACGTCCCTAGGACGGCGCGGACCTCGGCGTCGTGCTGACCGGGAAGTGGGGCCGGACGCAGCGTCGTCAGCGGCTTGCCGTCCAGGTGGATGAGGGTGGACGGTTGGCGCACCGGACCGATCCCCGGGTTGTCGACGCTGACGACACGACCGTCGGCCAGCACCTGTGGGTGGTCCAATGCCTCGTCGGGCGTACGGAACGCCTCCGCGCTGATGTCGCGGTTGGTCTCGAAGACCTGTTGCCATTCCTCGAACGTCCGGGAGCCGACGCGTTCGAGCATCATCTCCCAGAATTCCGTCCGCAGTTCGGCGGTCGGAAGCATGGGGAACCCGGCCCATTTCGGGTCGGCCAACTCCTTCAGCAGATCGAGTTCGGTCAGCCACGCCTGCATCAATCGCGGCGCGGTCTGTGCGAACTGGAGCCAGCGACCGTCTTTGGTCGCCGCGATCAGCAGAGCGTAGATCAGGTACGCCTGCGGGCGGCCGTCGTCGTCGTAGGCGACGTCCATCGGACTGAAGGCGTCGGGGTATCGGTCGAGAACCATCTCGTAGAACCAGTTGTACGGATCCATCGCACCCATACCGGTCACCAGGTTCGACTCGACGACCTGCCCGCGGCCGCTCGACATTCGCTCGATCAACGCGGCGAGGATGCCCTGAACGGCGGCCTGCGACGCTCCGAACGACGCGTAGGGTGCGGTGACGAACGCCGGACCCGGGCGGGTGGTCAACTGGCGTTTCTCGAACATGACGCCGGTCTTGGCCATCACCAGAGCTTCCCAGCCCTTGTAGCCCTTCCACGGGCTGGTGCTCCCCCACCCCGTGATCGAGGCCCAGATCAGTCGCGGATACTTCTCGGCCACCGACTGCGCGGTCAAGCCGATCCGATCCGTCGAGGTCGGACGCATGGTCGTGATAAGTACGTCCGCTGTTCCCAGTAGGGCGCGCAGAGTCTCGAGGTCGGCGTCGGCGTGCAGGTCCAGGGTGACACTGCGTTTGCCGCGCAGCAGTCCGGGCCATCCCGCGTTATCGCGCAGGGCGCTGCCGCCGGGGGGCTCGACCATGATGACGTCTGCGCCGCAGTCCGCCAAGAACTGACTCGCCTGCGCGCCCGGCAGTGTGGTCGAGAGGTCGACGACCACCAGTCCCGCGAGGGGACCCGAACTCGTCTCGTGGTCCGGTCCTGTCGTCACAGTGAATTCCTTTCGTACAGAATGATCGGCACCGCAGCGCGACGCCTTCGCCCGTCATCGCGTCGGCGGGCGGGAGGAAAAGATCAAGCGATGGCGATGTTCTTGAAGCGGAGGAACTCCTCGATGCCCTGTCGGCCGCCTTCCTTGCCGATGCCGCTGAGGCCGATGCCGCCGAACGCGCGATTGACACCGAGGTTCATCGCGCCGTTGATCAGGACTTCACCGGTGACCAACTCTTCGGCGACTCGGTGCGCGCGGCGCAGATCGTTGGTCTGGATGTAGCCGGACAGGCCGTACTCGCTGCTGTTGGCGATCTCGATCGCCTCCTCCTCGGTGGCGAACGGAGTGATGGCGAGCACCGGGCCGAACACCTCCTTCTGCGCGAGTTCCGACCCGGGGTCCACGTCCGCGAACACGGTCGGTTCGAGGAAGAATCCGTCGGCGAGCGCCCCTCCGACCCGGCGGCCACCGGTGACCAGACGTGCGCCGTCTGCCTGCGCGCGCTCGATCATGGCGAGGATGCGATGCAGAGCTGCCTCGTTGACGACGGGCCCGGATACGGTCCCCTCGGCCAGCGGATCGCCTACGGTCAGGTACTGGGCGAAGGCCTTGACCCGGCCGATCATCTCTTCATAGATGCTGTCCTGCACCAACATTCGGGTCGGCAGTGCGCAGCCCTGACCACTGAGAGCGCCGATGGACATCATCGTGCCGTGCGAGCATGCCTGGTCGAGGTCGGCGTCGGCGAACACGATATTCGCCGATTTGCCGCCGAGTTCGAGGACCGACGGCTTCATCAGATCGGCGCAGCTGTGCAGGATCTTGCGCGCGGTGTCGGGGCCGCCGGTGAAGGTCACCTTCTTGACCAGCGGATGCGCGACGAGCGCGGCGCCTGCCTCCGGAGCACCCGGCAGCACGTTGACCACACCCTCTGGTATCCCCGCCCGCTCGACCAGATCAGCGAAGAGTTCGGCCGTGAACGGGGTCAGCTCGGACGGCTTGACCACCACCGTGTTGCCTGCGGCGAGCGCGGCCGGAATCTTCATCGCGAGCGAGATGAGTGGCCCGTTCCAGGTGATGATCACGCCGATCACGCCGTACGGCTGTCCGAGCGAGTACGAGAACTCGCCATCCGGGCCGAACGCTCCGGTGACCTCCGAGGTGAGCTTGTCCGCCCAGCCCGCGTAGTAGCGGGTCCACTCGATGGACGACGCGACCAGGCCTGCCGCCACCGGCACGGGGGTCCCGTTGTCGAGCGCACCCAGGCGAGCGAACTCGTCGGCGTCGGCCTCGATCAGGTCGGCGAGCCGGGTCAGCATGCGCCTGCGCTCGGCAGGCCGGGTCCGGCGCCAACTCGCGAAAGCCTCGTGCGCGGCACGCACCGCCCGATCGACCTCGGCCGGGCCCGCCAACGGAATCAACGCGTCCACCTGACCGTCGACCGGGTTGATGTGCTCGTGTACGCCGCCCGATCCGGTCACGATTCGCTCGGCACCGATTCGGAGGTGCACCGCGGGCCTGGTCGTGTCGACTGCCTGACTGCTCATGGATGAGTCACTCGCTTCACTGCGATCGAATGAGAGATAACAACGCCATCTTAGTTATCTATGTTGCGTAGCTCACACAGTATTACGGACTCTATATGTCCGCAAGTAGCAAATATCGGACCACCGATGCGCGACATCGATCAGGGGGTGTGATTGGTTGATCCGACACGAACACGCAGACACTCGCCTCGAGGGGAGAACCCACATGGCCCGGCAAGCCGCACCGCTCGGGCGCCCGCGTGACCCCGAACTGGACGAGAAGCTGATGACCGCGGCATTGCTCGAGTACGCCCGGCTCGGCTGGGGTGCATTCACCATGCAGGGCGTCGCGAGGCGGGCGGGCGTCGGAAAGGCGGCCCTCTATCTGCGCTGGGCGAACAAGGAGCAACTGCTGGCCGACAGCGTCGAATCGGTGGCGCTGACCTTACGCGTCAATGTGGATACCGGCTCGCTGACCGGCGATTTGACCGCGCTGGCCACCGCGTTGCTCGAGCATTTCCTGGATCCCATCGGCTGGGCGACTCTGCGTATCACCATCGATGTCACCGCCGAGTTCACCGATCTGCAGCCCTTCCAGCAGCGCATCGTGAAGTCCCTGCGCGCGTCGGCGGCCGGAGCCTTCGATCGCGCCGTGGAGCGCGGCGAAATGGCCCGCGGCACCGCCCACGAGCCGCTGATCGAGTCTCTGTTCGGCTCCGTGCTGATGCATACGCTGTCGCGCTCGCAAGAGGAACGCGACCATGCCCGCGCGCACCCCGGCGAGCACGTCGGCCCGCTGGTCGATGTGATCGTTCGATCCGTCCAACCAACAAAGAAGTGATTGCACATAGATAACCCAGTGGGTTAACTTGGGTCCAAATCATGCGCCCACACCCGCACACGGGCATCCGATGGTGAACCGTGTCGAATTGACGGAGGATCACCATGACCGGCCTCGAGGGCAAAGTCGCCCTGATCACTGGCGCCGCACGCGGGCAGGGCCGCTCCCACGCGGTGCGCTTGGCGAGCGAGGGGGCCGACATCATCGCCCTCGATATCTGCGCCGACATCGACACCATGGACTATCCCAACGCCGATTCGGCGGACTTGAAGGAGACCGTCACCCAAGTCGAGGCGCTCGGCAGGCGGATCGTGGCCATCGAGACCGATGTCCGCGACGCCGCCGCGACCCGCGCGGCAGTCGACCACGGCTACGAGACTTTCGGACGGATCGACATCGTGCTGTCCAACGCGGGCATCGTGCGGCTCAGCGACGGCCCCGACGACTACGCCCGCGCGTGGCAGGACGTGATGTCGACAAACCTGAGCGGCGGATTCCACGTCGTCACAGCCGCGGTTCCGCATATGGTCTCCGGCGGGCGGGGCGGTTCGATCGTGTTCACCGGATCCACGGCGGGCGTGCGTCCCACCGCGAACCTGAATCCCGCCGCACTGGCCTATACCGCGTCCAAATGGGGCCTGGTCGGCATCTGCAAGCAGTACGCCGCGTCGCTGGCAGAGCACTCGATCCGGGTCAACATCGTGCACCCGACCGGCGTCGCGTCCGGCATGACGATGAACGAGGCGATGGGCCGCCTCATGCAGGAGGCCGCCGCGGGAGGCGACAACTCCATCGCCCAGATGCAGAACGCGCTGCCGATCGCGATCCTGCAACCGAGCGACATCTCCGACGCCATCGCATTCCTCGTTTCCGATCAGGCCAAATGGATCACCGGGGTATCCCTACCGGTGGACGCGGGATTCTCCATCCGCTGAGCCTCACTCGTCGGATGGGGTCGGCACAGGCCGCCCCACTCGCGCAGAACCTCGAAGGGACTTCGAGGTTCACGGCGACGATCTCGTCGGCGAGTCCCGCACGCGGTACGCCTCACTCCCGAGGTGAACGGTCAGCCGAGTCCGTACTCCTCCAGGAGGGAGGCGTACCGCGCGCGGGCGGCGTCTCGGCGCGTCGGAATATGTTCGGAGGGAAAGAGTCCCGCAGCAGGTCGATATCCGTCGAGCACCCGTTTGGCGACAGTCGTCTTGTGCACCTCGGTAGGGCCGTCGGCCAGGGCCAGCGAGGGCACGCTTGTCCACCATTCGTAGAGCGGCAGTTCGGTGCTGACGCCGAGTGAACCGTGAAGCTGTACGGCCCGGCCGATGATGTCGGCGAAGACTTTCGCCATCGCCACCTTGCACATCGCGATATCGGTGCGTGCCGCGCCGTACGGCTCGTTGTCGATGATCCACGCGGTCCGCATCACCAGCAGCCGGAACTGGGCCAGTTCGATCCACGAATCCGCGATGAACTGTTGAACCATCTGCTTGTCCGCGAGCAACTCGCCCTGCGTGCGCCGCGACAGCACCCGCTCGGCCATCATGTCGAACGCGCGTCGGCATTTGCCGACCGTACGCATCGCGTGGTGCACCCGGCCACCGCCGAGTCGGGCCTGCGCTACCTCGAACCCCTGTCCGGGGCCGCCGAGAATCGCATCGGCGGGCACCCGCACGTCGTTGTACCGGATGTAACCGTGCGTGCCCTCGTCGAGTTCCTCCCGATCAGGCATCACCACGACGTTGCGAATGATCTCGATTCCCGGCGTCTCGGCGGGCACCACGAACATCGACATCCGTCGATAGGGAGATGCGTCAGGATCGGTGACAGCCATGACGATGAAGAAGGCCGCGTAACGGGCATTGGAGGAGAACCATTTCTGTCCGGTGATGACCCACTCGTCACCATCGCGGCGTGCGGCGCAGACGAATTCCTTCGGGTCGGCGCCCGCCTGCGGTTCGGTCATCGAGAAACACGAGACGATATCGCCGTCGAGCAACGGCCGCAGGTACCGCGACTTCTGCTCCGGGGTGCCGAACATGGCCAGTATCTCGGCGTTACCCGTGTCCGGCGCCGCGGTACCGAACACGGTCGGCGCCCACATCGAGCGGCCGAGGATCTCGTTCATCAAAGCGAGCCGGACCTGTCCGTAGCCCTGTCCGCCGAGTTCAGGTCCGAGGTGACATGCCCACAGCCCCCGTTCGCGCACCCGCTGCTGCAGTGGTCTCAGGATCGCGCGCGCAGCCTTGTTCTCGGTGTTGTACGGCTGACCGATATGCGGGAACAGCAAGTCCAGTGGCTCACACTCTTCACGGACGAAGGTATCCATCCAATCGAGCTCGGCTTGGAAGTCGGGGTCCGTACGGAATTCCCACATGGTTCTCGGATCCTTTGTGTCAGAGGAAAAATAGTGTGCGGACCGGTGACGGTCACTGCCCGAGCAGGGCCATCGCCTCATCGAGCAAACCCGGCAGCGCGGGCTCCATCCGCCGAAACGGTGCGGGCATGACCTCCGCCTTGCGGGCCCGCTTGATCAGCAGCGCGGTGGCTGCGGCTTCCTTGTACCGGGTCAGCGCGTCGAACCAGGTCAGATCGGGAACAGCCTGTCCGAGTGCGTGCTCGTACTCCCGGACCACCTCCGCGATGATCGGCGTGCCGCACGGCTCGACACCGGGCGCGGCCGGGTGGTGCGCCTCGTCGGTGAAGTAGGTCAGCCAACTCAGGTCGACCCGCGGATCGCCGACCGACCAGATCTCCCAGTCGATGATCGCGGTGACCCGATCGCCTTCGCACAGGGTGTTGCCGAGCCGGTAGTCACCATGGTTGATCACCGGCTCGACCGGTTCGGGCATGCACCCGCGTAGCGCCTGCGCACAGGTTCTGTAGTCGCCCTGCAGGTCGGGCGGTGCAGTCTCGAACGCTGTTGTCCACCTGTCGATCTCGTTGCCCAGGGAGACGATGGACTCGTCACCGAGACCGACCTTCGCCGGCTCGACACGGTGGAGGTGGGCGAGTATGCGGGCTGCGTCGAGGTATCTGGCTCGGATTCGGGGCATCGACGCGACTTCTCGCGCCTCATCGAGAATCGGCTCGACACACTCTCCCGCAACCAGATTCATCGCCACGAACGGCGAAGTCCGGGGCGGGACGCCCTCGTCTTCGAACAGCACGGCGGGCACCCGCACGCCCGGCGCGTGCGCCAAGGCGGCCATCACGCGACTCTGTCGTAGTACGTCCCTGTTGCGCACAGGCGCCAACCCGGGCGGCGCGACCTTCAGCACGACCGGGATGTCCACCCCCGGCGCAGTCAGGGTCGCGGTATAGGTCAGGCTCGATGCCCCACCGGCCAATTGCCGCACGCCCGACACCTGCGCGCCCGCGATGGACCGTGCCGCCGCCGAGGTCGCGCGTACCGCGAGTTCATCGGCGAAGGTCGCCTCGTCCAGCCGAATAGCCGAATCTGACTGTCGCATCGAAATGTTCCTCTCAGAGCGAGAACAGGACCGCTCACGGGTCCGGCTACAAAAATCGAACTCTCATTCTGAGAACATCATTCTGACTTCAGTGATGGATGTCAACCCCGGAAACAGCGAAACGCGGGCCCGGAAACCGGGACCCGCGTTGCGACAGAACACTATCGATGAATCAGAGCGTCAGATTCTCACGCCTGGGCCGGGCGGAACACCGGCAGTTGCCAGCCGTCCGAAATCGGCCAGAAGGTCACCTCCAGCTCCATCCCGATCCGCACCTCGCTCGGATCCACGTCGATGACATTGGTGACCAGCCGAGCATCACCGGCACCCTCGAGCGAGACCACCGCACCGACCATGGTGATGTCGGGAATTCCGGGGAAGCCGTGGATCACCGCGTAGCTGTAGACACTGCCGCGCCCCGAGAGCTGTTTCCAGTTCTTCTCGGTGGACTGACATTCCGGACAGAACGGAGTCGGCGGCATCCGGAAGTGCCCGCACGAACCACACTGCAGCACAACGAGTTCACCGTCCTTGGCATGTAACCAGAACGGCTCGGTGTCACTGTTGGTGGTAATACGGACCGCTTCGGCAGGCAACGCTGTCGCACGCACGTCACTCATGCCGCGCTCCCCAGGATCAAGCCGCTGACCGGCAGCGAAGCGGGTCCGCCTGTGGCAAGGGCGAACTCGGCATCCTTCACCTGGTTGATCGCAGTACCGCGCATCTGCTCGACCGCCTCCTTGATATGGGTCATCCCGATGATGTAGGCCTCCGACAGCTGGCCGCCATGGGTATTGACCGGGATCGACCCGCCTTGATAGCGGATCGCACCGCTCTCGACGAAATCGCCACCTTCCCCCTTGGCGCAGAATCCGTAGTCCTCGAGTTGCATGAGCACCATGGGTGTGAAGTGGTCGTAGAGCAGTGCCACGTCGATGTCCTCGGCGGTCAAGCCCGACTGTTTCCAGAGCCGTTCGGCGATCGGCGCGTTGCCCGAAGACGCGAAATACTCATCGGGCATCCCGTACCAGGCGAACGCGCGGCCCCACTCTCGACGGCCGCCGTGCGCGACCGCGACGACCGGAACCGGCTTCTGCCTCAGATCCGCGGCCCGTTCGGTACTTGTGGTGATGACCGCGACGGCCCCCTCGGTCTCGAGACAGAAGTCGTAGAGACAGAGCGGATCGGCGATCATACGCCCGTTGAAGTACTCCTCCTTGGTCAACGGCTTCTTCTGAATCGCCTTGGGGCGGTTGAGCGCGTTCTCCCGGGTGGAGATGGCGATCTCAGCGAACGCGTCGCGACGAGTGCCGTATAGATGCATATGCCGACGCGCCAGCACCGACATCAGATGCCCCGGACCGGACAGCCCCGACGGCTGCAGGAAGGAGTTGATCGGATCCGGCGCGCTGGCCGCGAACACCGAGCCCAGGCGCTGTCTGTCCTGCTGCAACGTCATCACCGTGACCACCGTGGTGGCATCCCCGGCCATGATCGCCGCACGGGCGAGTCCGATCGAACCGGCCGCACCGCCGCCACCGGAGGTCAGCGACGCAGTGAAGGTGACCTCCGGGATACCCAGGGTCTCCATGAAGTCGGCGGTGTCCATCTTGTCGCCGTATCCGGCGCCCGCCCCGGAGTAGTAGGCGAATCCGTCGATTTCCTTGACCGAGATGCCCGCGTCTTCGCACGCCGCCAGGATCGCCTTGCCCGCCAACTCCAGATTCGTCTGCGGAGCGGACCCGCCGCGTTTGTAGTACGGAGTCGCCCCTACACCGACGATCGCGACATCCCTCAAGCCGTTGGACACATCAACACTCCATTCTGGTTGCCGCCGATCACCGACGCTGAATTTTCGCGTGTGGATCAGACACAGCACGCACCCGCATCATGTGAATACGAAGCCACTTCACATATATCACATAGTAATCTATCAAGAACAGGAGGGCGCCTACCGCACGACCCTCTCGCCCAGTATGGTCGCCGAAAGTTCAAATCTCCCTCGCGCCGCGGAACAACAGACCCCACCTGGCGGCCCACGTCCGGCGCGAACAGAAGAGCGACGGCCCCCACCTGCGCAATCACACAGATGCGCCTCGCTGACCCCGACGCAGGGGCGACATGGCCACCACACACACCCGGGATCGCGTCGCCGCAGGTCCAGACGACCGCATCTGCGCTTGCGTCGCAGCGACCAGCATTACCTATTGAACTTAGTACGATATATTGTAGTAGCTTGGGCAATTCACCGGGCAGGTGCGGCGCACACAGTCCGCACGCGGATACCCCGCGCGCCGACCAGATGGTTTACTTGGCCGACGAAGATGAACTACGGGAGGTAATAAGTGGCTGACAGGGCCCTCGCACCGATCTTCGACTCGCGCAATGCGGCGTCTCGCCCCATCCGGACGCCGAAGACCGCCGAACTGGTTGCACGCAACCTCCGCAGCATGATCATCGACGGCAGCCTGAAGGACGGCGATCACCTCCCGAACGAGGCCGAGCTGATGGAGCACTACTCCGTCAGCCGCCCCACCCTCCGCGAGGCGGTGCGCGTCCTCGAATCCGAACGTCTCGTCGAAGTGCGCCGCGGGTCTCGCTCCGGTGCGCGCGTGTGCGTCCCCGGCCCCGAGATCGTTGCACGACCGGCGTCGCTGCTGCTCGAATTGTCCGGCGCCACAGTGGCGGATGTGTTCGTCGCGCGCGAGGCCATCGAGCCCGACGCGGCCCGCATCCTCGCGACGGAGGGCACCGAGGAGGACTTCGACGAACTGGAGCGAATCGTCGACGAGGAGATCCCCGCGGCCTTCGCCTCCGACAACCTCGCCGCTGGCACTTCGGCGTTCCACTTGCGGATGGTGCAACTGTCCGGGAACGCGACACTGGCCATTATCGCCGGAATGCTCCACGAGATCACCGAACGCCACACCGGCGCGGTGCTTCTCGACACCCGCCCGGACAAGGAGCGCTACGAGTCCTCGTACAAACTCGAGATCCGTTCCTGCCGACGGTTGATCAAATTGCTGCGCGCCCGAGACGCGGAAGGCGCGTTCACGCACTGGCAGAAGCACATGGTCAACGCCCGCCTGTCACTGCTGGAGGGCCGTGAAGACGTCCAGGTGCGCGACATTCTCGATTGACCCTCCCGACAACGTGCGCCGAGTGAACGGTGCGGTTTCGGGCATCCCCGAACCCGCCCCCGGCGCCCGGACAAGCCGAATCGCCGGGTGGCAGCGCACACCCGGCGATTTCGTTTCGACTTCCCGCTCGTAGAACCGGATTCAGTTGGCGGGCTTGCGGGCCGCGGCCCTCAGCTCACCGTTCCGTGCGAGCATCTGTGCGGCGACCGCCTCCAGGTCCTTGGGCGCGCTCGGCAGTGCGACCAGGCCGCCTTCACGGCTCGGCAACGCGATGGTGGCACTCGCGGGGCAGGTGACCTCGCCGCGCTGGCTGGTACCGCGGAACTCGACGTCGACCAGGTAGCGATCGCCGTCGATCCGTTTGCCGACGACTTCACCGGTGATGGTGTGGGTGTCGCCCTGGTAGTTGAACTTGCGCATCTGGCTCGACATGCTCACCAGCCATGCGTTGTCGCCCATCCAGTCGGTGATGTAGTGCGAGAGCCAGCAGTCGCGCATCATGCCGTAGTCGTACGCGGCGGGCAGACCGATCGAGCGCGCGTAGTCGCTGTCCCAGTGGATTCGCTGCGCGACGTCCGGAATCCCCTGCTCGTTCGGAATGTAGAACGCCGCGATGCGCTGACGATTCTGATAGGTCAGGCGGCCGGTCGACGGCGTGTAGGGAGCGAAACCGTAACCACCGGAATGGAAGACAACCATATCGGTGGTCGTGAGCGGTCCCTTGGCCATCGTGCCGAGGTTCTCGCCCACCGCGACGTCCTCGAAGTACCTCGTGTCGGCGCCTCGGCGCCGTTCGGCCGCGTAGATCTCATCGATCTTCGCGATGTCTTCGGGGGTATAGGTGGCAGGCTCGGTCGCCTGGTACTTGTTGCGCTTCTTCGATTCGTGGCGCTCGGTGTGGATCGTGATGACCTTCTGCACCTGAACGACTTCGGCACGCTGGTTCATCTGCACATGCGAGCGGGTGACGATCAGGGAGCGGCCCGCGAACTCGGACTCCTTGAGTTCCACGTCACTGAAACCTTGGAACGAGTACAGGGTGTCACCGTCGTAGACAGGGCGATACCACTCGGTCGTGGTCCCCGAGACGAATACGTGGATGCCTCGGAACGAGGGGCGGCGCTGCTCCTTGGGGACCGGGTCGGCCAGTAGTCCTCGGGTAAGGGCGATATTGATCATCGGGGGCGCGATCTGGCCGCCCCAGCGGGTGTCGAGGCCGTACTCCTCGTCGACGAAGAGCGGGTTGTCGTCACCGTAGCTGCGCGCGAAGTTGCGCATGACATCCGGCGTAGCGCGGGTGAACTGCTCACGCTGGGTCACCGCGTGGTAGATGCCGACCAGATCTCGCGCGCGCTGGATGTCCTGGTCGCGGAAGGTGTACACCTGCGGCGCGTCGTTCTGCTTCTCTTCCGTGGTCGTCATCTCTACCTCCGTGATCGTGAGCTGATGTGGGCCCGCGCGCGATTCCGCGACCGAGTCCGATACCCGAGGGGCGCACATCCCACCTTACATAGAAAGTAAACTAAGTAAAAGAGGTCGCGCCTTCTTCCTAGTCCAGATATATATCTAAGTTATCTATGTAACGCCGCCTGTCGGGCGAAGAAACGGCGGTGCCCCTCCCATCCGGGAAGGGGCACCGCCGTCGATCGGATCCAGCGTTCAGGCCACGACGTCGTCGGCCAGAATCCGCTCCAGCACATGACGACGCACGAGCTTTCCGGTCTCGGTGCGGGGCAGTTCGTCCCAGTACACGATCCGCTCGGGCGTCTTGCTGCCGCGCAGTACCGCGCGCACGTAGTCCTGCAGATCCTCGGCGGCCAGCTCCATACCGGCGCGCACCACGACGGCCGCCTCGATCCGCTGTCCCCACTCTTCGTCCGGCACACCCACGACCGCGGTGTCGAGCACTGCGGGATGCCGGAGGATGACGTCCTCGATCTCGGCGGGCGCGATGTTCTCGGCTCCACGAATGATCGTGTCGTCCAGACGTCCACCTATGTACAGGTATCCGGCTTCATCGACGAACCCTTTGTCTCTTGTGTCGAAGAAGCCGCGGTCGTCGACCGCGCGTCCGATACCCGCGTACTCGGCCGATACCTGCTCACCCCGCACGCAGATGCTGCCGGTGACACCGGGACCGACCACCGCACCGTCCGCGTCTCGGATCTCGAGGTCGATGCCCGGAACCACCCGCCCGACCGAGCCCAGCCGAGCACGAACGGCGGGCTCGGCACTGGCGAGCGCTTCCCGATGATCATCGGGTCCGAGCACCGCGACCGTGGAGCTGGTCTCGGTCAGCCCGTAGGCATTGACGAACCCGACCTCGGGCCACATCCGCAGCGCCCTCTCGATGAGGGCGGTGGGCATCGGAGCCCCGCCGTAGGCGAGACTGCGCAACGAGGGCAGCGACTTGTCGTCGTCGGCTTCGATGATCCGCGACAGCATTGTGGGGACGACCAGCGCATTCGTGATCTCCTCCTCGCGCGCGAGCTGGAGCCACTGCATGGGGGTGAACTGTTCGAGCACCAGGGTTCGTCGACCGGAATACAGGCTGGTGATCGCATTCGCCACTGCCGCGATGTGATAAGGCGGAACACTGATGAGCGCGGCGTCCGCGGGCTCGGCGGAAGCGAACTCGACCGACCCGAAGACGTAGGAGGTGAGATTCTCGTGCCGCAGCAACACACCCTTCGGAGCCGAAGTCGTGCCACTCGTGTAGATCACGACCGCCGGTGCGTCGGAATCGGTTGTGACATCGTCGCCTGCGGCGGGTTCGGCAGTTCGGGCCAACCACTGCTCGGGAGTGAGAGCAGCCAGGCCCGCATCCCGCATCGCGGACACTTGCGCTTCGTCGGCGATGCCGATCGCGCGCGGATGGTTGGCGAGCAACGCCTGGAGTTGCTCGGCACCGAGTCGATAGTTCACCGGAACCAACGGCACCCCGGCCCGCGCCGCGGAGAACATCGCGACCGGGAAGGCAGGGCCGTTGACCGCGAGGTAGACCACCGCGTCGGCACCCGCTTCGCGAATCGCCGCGGCACCCGCCTGGGACATCTCACCGAGTCGTGCAGCCGTGATTCCGCCGTCGCGACGACCGATCACCACACGATCCCCGAAACCATCGATCGCCATGTCCAGCAGCATCGTCAAATTCATTCGAAACTCCACTAGGTTCGCGTACTGGTCGAATCGGCCGTCAGTCCGACGACGGCAGCGGTTTTGCCTCTTTGACCTGCAGCGAACGGTCATCTATCGCCAGCGAACCGTCACCCCCCTTGGTGCACAGCACCTCGAGACCCGTTTCCTCATCGACGTAGCGCTTACCGAGCAGCGTGCCGGAGCGACGTTCGGGGTCGATGCCGCTGCCATCGCCGAGTCCTGCGCGGCCCGCCACCATCTCCGCACCGCCACAGGTAAGAGCGATCTCCCCCTGGGGTGCCCGCACGACGATGAGTGCGGTCGCGTCGGTGGTGCTTGCCAACGACTGGCCTACTTTGAGAATCACGTGTACCTCCATCTGCGTCTCCGACCGGAACTGGCCAGCAGTCTCGGAATCTCACCGGCCTGAGACTCCTGTCACGTAGTTAAGATAGTACTATAAGTGAGAGAGGTGCAGTAGAGCCCTCCCAGAATAACGACGCCCCTCGTGCAGTCCTCACCAACTCCACGAGGGACCACCGGATAGGAACACATATGGAGATCAACGGTAAGAACGCGATCGTCGTCGGCGGCGCCTCCGGCATGGGCAAGGCCAGCGCCGTCGCTCTCGCCGCGGCGGGTGCGCGAGTCGCGATCCTCGACCGGGAAGCCAGCGACGGCAAAGCGATCGCCGACGAGATCGGCGGCGTCTTCCACGCCATCGACATCACCGACTTCGACGGTACCGAAGAGGTCCTCGCGGCCGCGGTCTCAGACCTGGGAAGCCTGCACATCGCTGTCAACACTGCAGGAGGTGGCACGGTCAAGAAGACCCTCGGCCGTAACGGTCCGCACGATCTCGAGACCTTCCGCCAGGTCATCGACCTGAACCTGATCTCCACCTTCAACCTCAACCGCCTGCAAGCGCTGCATATGAGCAAGAACGAGGCAGAGGACTCCGAGCGAGGCGTCATCATCAACACCTCCTCCATCGCGGCGTTCGAGGGCCAGATCGGCCAGGTCGCCTACACCGCGTCCAAGGCGGGCATCGCCGGTATGGCCCTGGTGATGGCCCGCGACCTCGGCCCCCAGGGCATACGGGTACTCGCCATCGCGCCGAGCCTCTTCGCGACCGGCGCCACGGCGGGTTTCACCGACGAGCAGGTCGCGCCGCTGGTCGAGGACGCCGCGTTCCCGAAGCGGATGGGGCGACCGGAAGAGTACGCGAAACTCGCGCTCGCCATCGTGGACAACCAGATGCTCAACGGTCAGTGTCTGCGACTGGACGCCGGTCAGCGGTTCGCACCCCGCTGATTCATCCACACCAGCAAGGAGCTCGCTCACCATGTCGTTGGCACTGACGGATGACCACCTCGCTATCGCGGACGCGGTCCGATCGTTCCTCGCCGATCAGAAGGCGCGGGAACTCGCGCGGGCCTTCCTCGACAGTCCGGACGCGGACGCGTCCGGACTGTGGCAGCAGTTGGCCGAGCTCGGCTGGCTCGGGCTGCACCTGCCCACCGAGGTCGGAGGCGACGCCTACGGGCTACCCGAATTGGCGATCGTCGCGGAGGAACTCGGCGCGGTGATCGCGCCGATCCCGTTCGTCGCGACCGTCGTCACTTCTTCCCTGCTCGCCGCCGCCGACGCGAACACCGCGGCGCAGGCGCTGCTTCCCGGATTCGCGGACGGTTCGCACCGCGCGGGACTCGGCCTCAGCGGTGCGCTGGTCGACGACGGGACCGGCACGGTGAGCGGCATCGCGGGCCCGGTCGTGGGCGCAGGCGCGGCCACCCTGCTCGCGGTTCGGGTCGGAAACGACATCGCACTTGTGCGAGCGGACGCCGACGGCGTCGACTCCGAAGTCGTCGACGCGCTCGATCACACACTGCAGATCCGTAACGTGACGCTGCGGCGGGTCACCCCCGAAGCAGTCCTGCGCGATGCTGCAGCAGTCGCCGCCCGCACCGCGCAGATCCTCGGCGCCGCCGAAGCGGCCGGCGGCGCCCGGGCCACCCTCGAGCACGCATTGGGCTATGCGAAGGTCCGTGAGCAGTTCGGACGCACCATCGGCTCGTTCCAGGCTGTCAAACACCACCTCGCGAACATGCTGGCCGGTTCCGAGCTGGCAGTCGCCACAGCCTGGGACGCCGCGCGCGCGGGCGTGGACGGTGTACAGGGCGCGCTGGCGGCGAATGTCGCGGGGGTGATCGCCTACGACCAGTACGTTCTCAATGCCGAGAAGAGCCTGCAGATCCATGGTGGGATCGGCTTCACCTGGGAGCACGATTGCCATCTGTATCTGCGCCGCGCCCAGAGCATTCGAGCGTTGTTCGGTGCGGTGGGCGTCGCAGGGGACGCGGTGTACGCGAGTGCGGCCGAGGGGGTGCGGCGCGAGTACGCCGTCGATCTACCACCCGAGGCCGAGGGGTTCCGCGCCGAAGTATCCGCGTTCGTCGCCGAGCTGAGCACCGCGCCGGAATCCGATCGGCGGCCGATGCTGGTCGACTCCGGCTATCTGATGCCGCACTGGCGCAAGCCTTTCGGCCGTGCGGCCGGTCCGGTGGAACAGCTCGTCATCGACGAGGAATTCACCGGGGTGGAATTGCCGCACCTGGGTATCGGGGCCTGGGTCACGCTGACACTGAGCCAGCACGGCACACCGGCGCAGATCGAACGGTGGATTCGAGCGAGTCTGCTCGGTGAACTGGTCTGGTGTCAGTTGTTCTCCGAGCCCGGCGCCGGTTCGGACGCGGCAGCGGTGAGCACCCGTGGCGTGCGGGCCGAAGGCGGCTGGCGAGTGACTGGACAGAAGGTCTGGACGTCGAACGCGCAGAACTGCAATCGGGGGCTGGCGACCATACGGACCGATCGCAACACGCCGAAACACCGGGGAATCACGGCGATGGTTATCGATCTCGACGCCCCCGGGGTCGAGGTGCGTCCCCTACGTGAGATCACCGGCGACGCCGTGTTCAACGAGGTGTTCTTCGACGATGTATTCGTCCCCGACGCCGATGTCGTCGGCGAGGTCGACAACGGCTGGACAGTCGCCCGCGCGACACTCGGCAACGAGCGTGTCTCCATCGGCGGCATGGCGCACGGCCGGACACCTTTCGACCTGATCGATCTCGTACGCGCGGGCGGAGCCGATGCGGCGAAGGTTCGGGAGGTCGCGAACCTGCTCGCCCACGAACAGGCGCTGCGGGTGCTGAACCTGCGCCACGTCGCCCGTGCCGTCACCGGCGCTGCGCCTGGCCCCGAGGGGAGCGTCACCAAGATGCTCTCGGCCGAGCATCTGCAGCACACCGCCGAGGCCGGTATGCGGCTCGCGGGCGCGGCCGCGGTGGTGGGACAACTCCCGGAGGTCGGCCGCGACTACCTGTTCGGCCGGGCGCACACCATTGCCGGCGGCACGTCGGAGATCAATCGCAATGTGATCGCCGAGCGGTTACTCGGACTTCCTCGCGAGCCGATGCCACGCTGACCAGCGCTACTCGGGTGCCTTCTCCCAGCGCCCCGGCGTCCCGACGACTACCACCGCCGGGACGCTGGGGCTCTACCCGCGCAGCAAGAAGTCTTACTTAGTTATATACTTCGATTCATGTCCAGTTCCCTAGAGGCAGGCGTGCTCGATCCCCCGCGCGACCCTCATCCACCACTCGGGCGCATCCTCGAACTCGAGGAGGTCGACACCGACCTCTACCTCGGCCGTTCCTACAACGACACGGCCTTGCGCATATACGGCGGCCAGGCCGTCGGGCAGGCTCTGGTCGCCGCGGGCCGAACAGTGCCCCCGGAACGCCGAACACATTCGCTGCACGGGCATTTCATCCACCCCGGCAACCCGCACTCGCCCGTGCTGTACTACGTCGAGCGAGTCAGAGACGGCGGAAGTTTCACCACCCGATCGGTGCGGGCGACTCAAGCTGGACAGACCATCTTCCTGCTGACCGCGTCCTTCCAGCGCCGCGAAGAAGGGCTCTCATACCAGGCCACCGAATCCACCGCGCCCCCGCCGGAGGATTTGCCCACCTTCGACGACTCGGTCGACCCGGAGTATCTGGCGGGGGCCGCGTGGCTACCTCATCTACGCGCGAACATCGCCGTCGATTTCCGATTCCCGGAGGAGTATCCGCGAATCGCCAACGCGCGCGGCGAGTCCCGCCCCCCTCGCCAGAGGGCTTGGGTCCGGACAGCCGAACGGCTCGACGCCGACCCCCTGACCCAGGCGGCTGGCTTCGCGTATGCCTCGGATCTGTTCCTCCTGTCATCGACGCTACCTCCGCACGCCGTCACCATCGACGAGCCCGGCCTGCAACTCGCCAGCCTCGACCACACCGTCTGGTTGCACGAGGAATTCCGAGCCGACGAATGGCACCTCTACGAACAGGAAGGACTGTGGACCGGCGGCGCCCGCGGACTCGCACGTGGCCACCTCTACGACCGCAACGGCGTTCTCGTGGCCAGCACCGCGCAAGAAGGGCTGCTGAGACTGGGAAGAAGTCGTGCGTAGCCGCGAACTCTCTGCCGCACAACAATATTGACTCGACTATCGGCTGGCAGGTGCGCCCGTCCATGCTGTCGGCGGGATGCCCGCGTCAGGGAGCAATGTGCGGCGAGCGAACGCGATCCACTCGACCAGGTGCGGATCCTGATGCGGATTACGCGGCTCGAAAGCATAGGTCATTGCTACCCCCCGCATGCCAGTATTCAGCATCTCACGAACCGCGATGTAGCCCGGTTTCGCCACCAGCGCGGGACCGAAGAAATTATCGGTGGCCGAACGCACCATAGCACCCATCACATGCTCCTCCGGAATCAGCGCAGCCCTGAGGTGCTCGTGCGAGCGCGCCGCCATCCACAATTCCATCGAGGCCCAGAAATACGGCTGCTGATATGTCATCCACATCGCCTCCACCGCGACTGCGATACGCTCGTGCTCGCTGGTCGGCCAGTCGGTGCGCGAGCCGAGGTGACGCACCCGTTCGGCAGCGAGATGATGGACAGCCGCGATCAACAACGCGTCCCGTGACGGGAAGTGGTGCAGAAGGCGGCCCCGCGAAACAGCGGCCGCTTCTTGGATCGCCAAAGTGGTCGCGCCGGAGTATCCACTATCGACCAGGACCCGAACCGCAGCATCCAGAATCTGGATTCTGCTGATTCGGCTACGCCCTTGCTCGCGCGCTGTATCGTCCACCCACCCGCCTCCTGCTCGACCACCGACTCCGATGATCGATCATCATCCAGTGACGTCGCGACCGATCAGTCGTCGGGCGATCATCCACTGCTGCAATTCGTTGGCTCCTTCGAAGATCTCCAGAATCTTGGCATCGCGATAGAGTTCTTCGAGCCGCACCGACTCTCCCGTTTCTGCGACCTGGCGGGCGAAACCGTATCCGCCATGGATCTGCATGGAGTCGCGCACGGTGTCCACAGCGATCCGAGTTCCGAAAGCTTTTGCCATCGCCGCCTCCGGTTCGGCCGAGTGGTCACCACGGTCCAGCCGGATCGCGGCCTTCTGATAGAGGCTGCGGGCCATCTCGATCTCGGTAGCCCGTTCGGCCATCTTGAACTGCCAATACTGCATCCTCCCGAGCGGCCCACCGAATAGATTTCGGGTGCGCAGACGATCCACCGCCAGATCCAGCGCGGCCTGCGCGACGCCCACGCCCGCGGCGCCGATCCCGATCCGCCCTCGAGTCAAGCAGGACAACGCGACCGACAGGCCTGCGCCGGGATCACCCAGCAGATTCGTTCGCGGTACGAACACATCCTCGAAAACGATGTCCGCAGTGAGCTGGCCGCGGTGGCCCATCTTGAGATCAGGGGCACCGACCCGAACTCCGGGTGAATTGCGCAGGTCGATCATCAGCATGTTCATCCGGGCGCCACTACGGCACAGCACCGCAGCCCATGACGCCACTACGCTGTTGGTGATCCATCGCTTACGTCCGTTCACCAGGAAGCCGCCCTCGGTCGGGGTCGCGATAGTCTGCAACGCGTCCACCGACAGATCACTACTCGCAGCGGGCTCGGTCGTCGCGAACGAGAAGGCCTCCGTCCCGGACACGAGTGCGGGCAGCAGCCGCGATCGCAGTTCCCCGCTCGCGAAACTCAGAGCTTGCGGTACCAGGATGCACTGCCCGTCGTACACGCCAGCCATCGATGACGAGTGGTACGCGATCTCCTCTGTGGCGGTGCATGTGCCGAGCATCGGGAATTCCAGTCCACGACCATATTTCGCGTCGAATGGAAGGCCGAACAAACCCTCGGAAGCGAGTCCGCGGAAAGCATCCCACGGAAAGTTTTCCACCGACTCCGCCTGCTCCCCGATCCGACGCGCCACGGGCGCGACCACACGGGTCACCGCTGCTCGAGTCTCCGCACGCAGCGCGACAGTCTCGGCGGGAAGCCAGGTGTCGTGCCACATCGAGTCCTGCGTGCGGCGAATCGCAGTTGCGACGACGGCGTTCTGTGTCATGGGATGCCCTCCGGCTCGGCGCATTTCGTGTGAGCGAGTATGTCGATGAGGCCCACAGCAGATCAACCAACAAAACAGTCAATCCAGACTGTTGATTAACGGTACGATGATCTAGGCTCGATTGCAAGCAGCATTCGATATCACGCATTCGAGGCCGCCTGCCTCGATCATGCAAACAATCAGATCAGACTGCAGAATGTGATCCGGCGTCTGAACCTATCCGACCATGAGATTGGCCAATCGAACATTGCCACGGGCGACCAGTCGCGCGGCCTCGTCGCGCACAGTCACCTCCCACAGTTGCTGGCTGCGTCCGCGGTGCAACGGAAGCGCCTCCGCAGACAGCGCACCCTCCGACACCGAGCGGAGAAAGTCGGTGTTGTTGTTGACGCCCACAACATTCCATTCCGGCCCGGCCCAGGCCGCACCCCCGACGCTCGCGAGCGTCTCGACGATCGCGCAGTAGACGCCTCCATGCACGATGCCCGCGGGCTGGTGATGTTCGGGCCCGATCTGCACCGTGCAACGAACACGATCCCCGGTGACCTCGATCCAGGACAGACCGAGCACTCCGTTGAATCCGGCCGTGACGACGACGGCATCTTCACTCATCTTCGCTCCTGTCGAAATATCTTCTGTATCAACGTGGCCCATACGACCAGCCCACCCCGGATGGGACAGGCGGGCAGGGCGCTACTCATTCCGGGCCCGCGCTTCGATTCCGAGCGCGCCCTTGATCGATGACGGTGGTCCGTCGATCGGCGACGCGGGATGGATCGAACCCCTCCATCCACGCGCGAGAGGTCGCATCCTCGACGACCAGCGCCGGATCGACGAGATGAGCCTCGGCGCGGCGGTACGACTCCAGTAACGTCCGGACGCCCGCCCGATCGTTGCCGACCACCGAGACCGCCACCTCGATCGCCGCGGGTAGAAGCTCCTCATGCGGCACGACTTCGGTCACCAGACCTACCCGCAGCGCGGTCGCCGCGTCGACGAACTCACCCGACAGGCTCATGCGGCGCGCGAAGCCGCGTCCCACCGTCGCAGGCAGTCGGGAGGTCAGACCCCAGCCGGGGAGGACTCCGACTCCGGCATGGGTGTCGGCGAACCGAGCGCGCTCCGAAGCGACGAGGAAGTCACAGGCCAGCGCCACTTCCAAACCGCCGGTGATCGCCGCACCGTTGACGGCGCCGATCATCGGTTTCGACAGTGGACGCCAGGGATGCCCGATCGGGATGCCCGCCTCCTCGACCCGAACGGCATTGTCTCCGGTCGCACCAAGTTCACGCAGATCCAATCCCGCGCAGAACGCCGGATCGGTGCCGGTCAGGATGATCGCGTCGACGCGATCATCGTCGTCCGCGGCGGCGAGTTCGCGACGTAGCGCCTCGATCAGACCACTGGTCAGCGCATTTCGTGCGGCCGGACGGTGCAGCGTGAGGATGAGGACCCCACCGCGCTGTTCGACGAGCAGGATCGGCTCCCTCGGTACTTCGGCGTTGGCCATATCTACTCCTCGACGCGTCACCTGCCGGTCAACCATCGGACAGCTTACCTGACTTGTTAATCTAGGTTATCTAGGTAATGTGTTGCCGTATCCGCGCAGTCCGCGCCGACCGAGGACGTCTCCGCGCACGGTGCTGTGACATACGGCGACGTAGCCACCCGGACAGTGCGCGACGCTCGACAGCGAATCGGTGACACAAGGAGTTCGAGTGACCAACCCGCTGACCGACCGGCTCGCGGCGGCCGTCGAATCCCGACTCCACGCGTACCTCCCGCCGGAGACCTTCACCGCGAACACCCCGGTCGGGAACTGCCAGGGCGTGACGGATCAGGTGGCGATGTCAGGAACTCCCATGCACTACCCCACGGTGCTGGTCAGGTCGAAAACCTGGCCGCAGGTACCGAAAACGATGATCTCACGGTATCGCGTCTGGGCAGCCCCGCCACGGATCCTCAGGATCAGGACGCCCGCCACCCGTGCACTTCGTACTTCCCGAACTGTTGGGCCGCGGCGGCTCGAGCAACCTGCGACTCGACAGCATCGGCAAGGCTGTCAGCGAATACTCGCGCGCCCGCGTGGTCGAACTACCCGTCGAACTACTCGAACATCAAGTGATGCGACGGTCGGGCGACCTCGTGAGCGAGAACCCGAATGAACGATTTACAAGGAGGCACCGGTTTGGTAGTCGAAATCCCAGCGGGCCTGGTCGCCAGAGGACCGGCCGAGCCCACACCACCTCGGCGCCCCGGGTCCGTGCGGCGCACATCGACCATCGATATGCGGTGGCCCGACGGCCCCGGAACCCGACTCCGGCTGGCCGGGCGCGCACGCGATCTCCTGACACCCCACGACGGCGGCGATCCGGCGGTGCTGCGCGAGGACAGCATGCGGGTGGGAATCGACTCCGCGACGCGCACTATCGAGGAGATCGACACCGATCCTCCTCGCCCGAATGTGGCGAAGTTGATCGGCGCGCGAGGCGGCGGCAACTCACGCGCTGTGCTCGCCGCGGCCATGGCAGACGAGTCCTCGGCGGGAACCCCGCTGTACCTGCTGCTCGACGACATCGCGGGCGCGTCCCTCATCGCCGGGTTCGCCTACTCGCGATGGGTCGACCGCGACCTGCTCATACAGGCGGTCAGCGCCGGGCCGGTCCGCGATATGACCGGCATCTGCACGGGATTCCAACCCGGTTCCGGCGCCCTGATGCCGGATGGTTCTTCCAAATGGAATCATCAGGTCCGGCCCGTCGAACCCCTGCCGCGCGCGGACGACGCAGTGAGTTGGCACGCGCTGGAAGAGATCACGGACATGTCGATGCGTCGAGCACGCCGTATCGACGTACACGTCGGGGAGGTCATCTGCATCGACTCGATGTTCCAGGACAGTTCGACAATGCCAGCGGGAGGCCGCGTCGCGGTACACGAGTACCGCCTGACGGCCACCGCACATCCGGACACCGGGGAGCTGCTGACGATCGACGCAGACCCCCGCGTACTGCCCTACGACGAGTGCCCCCTTGCCTCACGCAATGTTGAAAAGATACTTGGCACAACGCTTTCCGAACTCCGCGCGGTCGTGCTCGCCGAGTTCTCCGGTATCGAGGGCTGCACCCACCTCAACGACGCGATGCGGGCACTCGCCGAGGTTCCCAGCCTGGTCCGGGCCCTGCGTTACGACGAAAGCCCCGAGCGTCGACGATAGAACCGAGCTTCCACCACGACCGGGACGATCACCCGCGGCGCTTACGCCATCCCGATCCCCCCGAGGCAGAATCGCAGCAGATGCTCGCGGTCGGCCGCGGTCGGGATCGTGCCGCTTTCGTGATAGCGGGTGGTCATACTGAGAACCAACGTTTGCACCAACAGCGCGGAGCGCTCGTGATCGACAACTCCGGCGTCGGCCAGAACCGCGTCGAGCACGCCCAGAATCCGTTGGTGACCGACGGGTTCGATCTCACTCTTGTCCCGGGCGACCTGGCCGACATTCCACAGGATCACCGCACTGAGTTCCGACAGACGGGAGTCCTCGATCTGCGCCAACACGCCGTCGATCCAGGCTCGGATCCGATCGTGGGCGTCCGAACACTTCGAGACACGATGGTCCAAATAGCTGCACAGCGTCAGCAGTCCCTGCTCGTAGGTCGCCACGATGACGTCATCACGCCCCCGGAAGTGGCGATAGAACGCCTGGTTCGTCACGCCGGCCTCCCGAACGATCTCGGCCACCTTGGGAACCTCCGTCCGCCCCTTGCGGAGCATGACGTCCTGGGTGGCACGGATCAGTTTCTCGACCTCGTCGTCGTACAGCGCCTGCCTGGCGGGATTGGCGACCCGACGTAGGTGGCGACCACCGGAAAGGACCGATCCCGCGACTTTCCCGCTGCGGTCGGTCACCGGCACCCCCCTGACTTCAGAACGACGGTTCGGAAACGACGTTCTGACTCTAACACTGGCTGCGGGACCACCGGTCTACGCGGGGAGGCTTCCCGTGTGAATGCGCGCTTGGCGCAGCCCCTCTTCCTGAGTCGGCGCCCGGGTCTCCCACTCACCGCATGTGCAGAAGGCGCGGTAGTGATCGCCTTCTGGCAGCACGGCCTGGCCGTCGTGCCAGCCACCGGTATTCGCGATCGCCATGAAGAATTCCAGCGGCTTCTCGTTCAGACCGCTCTCGTCGTCGTCCATCGTTCGTTCCTCGCTCTCGACTGTCCGGCCGGTTCGATCAGTGCGCGTCGACGGGGACCGGCGGGACATCCGGGAACAGCTCGTAGAAGGTGCCCTGCGTGATCCGCAGCCGAGTCTCGTCGCAGATTCCGTCGAACAGCCCTTTGAGAGTGTCCTGGGTGTGTCCGAAAGTGCCTTCCATATGCGGGTAGTCACTGCCGAACATCACATTCTTGTAGCCCATGTGCTCGTAGGCCGCGACCGCGGTCTCATCGTGCTGGAACGAGGCGTAGATCTGGGAGAACAGGATTTCCTTCGGATCGCGCTTCAGCTTGGGCCGCACCGCCATATGGTGCTGACGGTAGCCCTCGATCATGCGGTCACCGAGGAACGGAACCCATGTCGCGCCTCCCTCGGAGATGAGCACCTTGAGATCCGGATGGCGGTCCAGCGCACCGGAGGCGACCATCTTCATCGCGGCGCGCTGACCGGAGAACGTGGTCTCGGTGTAGTTCATGACCGCGCCGCCGGGACCACGGTAGGTCTGACCGGCACTGCCCGAGGTCATATCGACCGGATCCGTACCGATGTGGAATGCCAGGACGATGCCCGCGTCCTCGGCGACCGCCCACAGCGGCTCCCAGCTGTCACGGTGCCAGTCGTCGGCGCTCGGATGCGGCGTCGTGGGCAGGAATACCGCCTTGAAGCCGTGCTCTGCCGCCCATTTCAGCTCTTCCACGGCGTCGTCGACATCCAGGGTCGAGATCTGCGCGGTGACGACATAGCGGTTCGATACAGCGACGATCTCCTCCAGCGCCCACTCGTTGCTGGCACGCATGCAGGCTTTCAGGAGTTCCGGGGTGCGAAAGGTCGACGCCCACATACCCAGCGACGGGAAGATGACCTCGCCCCACACGCCCTCCTTGTCGAGGTCGTCGAGCCGAGCGCGCGCGTCACGGACACCTTTGGGCTTGTGACTTTCCTCCACGAACTTCACCGCCGCCGAAGAGGGCAACTTTCGCCGGAACGACTGACCGTCCACGTGCACGGTCTCCCACTCTCCGTCGGCTTCCTTCTCCGCGCGCGGAGTGAGGTCTGCGAGGCGTTTCGGCAGTCGGCTCTGCCAGAGGTCATCCGGCTCCAGGAAGTGCGAATCGCCGGAATTCGTCCAGATCTTGGTCACGTCTATCTCCCAACAGGTTCGAAGGCGCGGTCACGATGCCGGTGGAACACCAGGTCGGCCGCCACGAATCCAGCATCGCACCTCCAGATGCCCTTGTCCAGACATTTTTAATCAATATCCATTATCTTTTTGCCCGATCCTGCGATGCTCTGCCTTCCACTACGTCCCATCCTCGATCATGTAAGGTCATAACATTAGGTTTGGACATACTTCCGGGACAGGTGTTCGATGACAGACGCGCCACGCACCGTCGAACGCGCAAACACGCGCAAACATGCGACCGGCGAGACAACCCGGGTCGCACTACTGGAGGCAGCCGAGCAACTGTTCGCCACCCGAGGACCGGACGCCGTCACTTCGCGCGAAATCCAGCTGGCCGCGGGCCAATCCAACTCGTCGGTGATCGGCTACCACTTCGGATCACGCGACGGACTGATCCGCGCGTTGATCGAATACCGCCTGGCCGACCTCGACGCGGACCGGCAGGCCGTACTCCACCAGATGCGCGCCGACGGCACCGAGGCCGATCCGCGCGCCGTGGTCTGGCTCATCGTCCGCCCACTCGCCAACAGCATCGGCGCCGGGCAGATGTTCGTTCCGTTCCTCGCCAGGCTCAGCGAGAATCCGGAAGCCCGCACCGAATACTGGCCGCAGCACCTCGATGACCCGTGGAGTTCGGATCGCATGGAGGAATTGGTCGAGGCGGCTCTACAGGATCTACCCGAACGCGTGCGCCGGGGCCGCACCTTTCAGCTGTACAACAGCGTGTTGAATCTGCTCGGCTCCAGCGCGCGGACGACACACCGCATCAGCGAGGCTCAGCTGCACAACTACGTCGACGGCTGGGTCGGGATGCTCACCGCCCCGATCTCGTACGAGACCCGCGGACTACTGACCGAGTGAACCGACGTGACGCGCGATCAGTCCCACAAACGCCCACACGGCAACACCGGCAGATCCGGGTTCACTCTGCCGTCCAGCAGAACCTGCACCTCGGAGGGCCATCGCCGCACCGCCGCCGCGAAGTTCCGCCCTTGACCGACCGTCGCCCGGAACTCCAACAACAGCCCGTCGGCGAGCAGGCACACTCGGCATTGCTCTTCACCGGACCGATCTCCACCACGCCGCGCCACATCGTCGGCCTCATGCCCGAATTCGCCTGGCACCTCATGATTCCAGCCCATAGCGCGATTTCCGATCATCGGTGACACCCCACTCTCGGGATGTCCTTAACTAAGTATACCAAGTGAACCTGATTAGTTAGGTAACGATCCACCCGTCGACCATACTCTGGATCACGAATTCGACCATATGACAACGCATCACCATCGGCGCATCCGAACGGATCGGCTCGCAACCGATCGCGATCCGACGCACCTCGATCCACTCGGGCTCGATCACTCATTTGCCGATAATTAACTTAATAATTCATCTAAGTTGCCTCTATTTACGATAGCAGGTCCGATCCGTGGCCGCCAGGCGGCCTGTGCCCCGAGTCGCGCCGGAGTCGCTCGGCACTCGAACTTGTTCATCCGGGATGATGATGTCGAGGGGACCGTTCGCCAAGGTGTCGACCAAATACTCGAAGCCTGCGTCGTCGCCGCTCAGGGAGTCCAAAGCCGCTCGAACATCCTTGCGCAGAAAAGGCATTGCCGGTTGCAGGGAACTCCTGGGGTCGCATCGCATGTAGCGGAACGCCGCGCTGTCACCGCTGCACGAGTCCAGAATCGCCGCGAGCTCGGCGCGGGAGAACCCGGCTTGCTCGGCCAGTCCGCCCGCGGCTTCCGCGATCTGCATGTGTGCGGCGAATATGAGGTTGTTGAGGAGTTTCACGGCGGTGGCGCGACCGATCTCGCCCAGCGGGCTGATGGTGCTCGCGTAGCTCGCCAGAGCCGGTCGGACGATCCGCAGGTCCGCGTCGGCGCCGCTCGTCAACACCGTCAGTCCGCCGCGGCCGATATCGTCAGGGGTCCCGCTGACCGGTGCGTCGACGAATCCGACTCCCGCCTGCCGTGCCGACTCCGCCAGATCGCGCGTAGTGGCGAGGGTGCTGGTGACATGCGATACGAGCACCGCGCCGGGTGGCAGCCGAGAGATGATGCCCTCGGCGCCGAGGGTGAGTTGCTCGAGCTGTTTGCCGGAGAACACACAGACGATGCAGATCCGGCAGTCCGCGAACGCGTGCGCCGGATCGGTGCTGACCAATGCTCCTGAGCGCGCGATACGCTCGCGCCCCTCTTCGCTGCGCACGTACACGCGAACAGGGAAGCCTGCTCGACGCAGGCGCTCCACCATCGGAGTCCCCATACGACCCGCGCCGACGAAGGAGATCACGGGCTCGGCGGTGGTGTCCGTGGACAAGGGAGGTCCTTTCGTCGAGGTCCCGTCGTCGGCGCACCCGCGACGTCGATGAGAATCTTGGCGTGGGGACTCGCCGCCTGTGCCGCCCATGCCGCCGAACCTTCGTCGAGCCGGCGGTGGACCACGATCGGCACACGCAGGTCCGCCTCGCGGGCGAGGCCGAGCAGCCGCCGCCACACCCCGTGCCGCTCGGCGGGCGAACGCTGGCCGGTGCCGACGGTGGTGTGCGTTCGGTAGAGCAGATCACCGGCCGCGACCGACGCGACCGATCCAGCCAAGGTGCCGACCGTGACCAGTCGCGCACCCCACCGGGTCGCCTTCAGCGCCGCCTCGAACGGTCGGCCGTAGACCAAGTCGATCACCACGTCGAAGCCCTCGCCGCCACTGGCCCGGCGCATGCGGTCGACGTCGTCCTCGGCACCGGTCATGACCACGACCTCGTCCGCGAGGCCACGCGCCCTGACCGCTTCCAGCGCTGCGGCGTCGCGGGCCGCCGCGACGACGGTCCCCGCCCCGAGGTGTCGTCCCAGGCGCAGGCCGAGTTGTCCCAGTGTGCCGGTGCCACCCACGACGAGCAGGCGGTCTCCCCGCGTGAGCCCCGCCGCCTCCAGCGGCAGGAGAATGCCCGTGCCCGCGATGCCCATCGTGATAGCCGTCGCGTCGTCGACGTCGTCCGGGACGTCCCAGACCTCGTCGGAGGGCACCAGCGTGCGCTCGGCGAGGGCGCCGTACGGCGCCACGGATCGCTCGCCGAAGTAAACCCGGCGCCCGTCCTCGGCACGCCCGACACCCTCGCCTCGGACAACGCACGGGTACTCGATTCCGAGCCGGTAGGCACCGGCGACATCCCAGCCACCGAGTCCCGCGGTCTCGACGTCGATCAGGACCGCCCCGTCCCTGGCCGTCGGCTCCGGCAGGTCCCGCAGGACGGGGGGCGCGCCCCGCTTCTCGATCACGACCGCGCGCACGAACTCCCTCCTCGAGGTCCCGGTTCGGATAGCGGCGGCACAGCGGCGTGGTAGCCCTCCAACGGGATGTCCAGTGCGGCGACGACGCGGGCGACGTGGATATACCAGCTGACCGTGAGGACGAGCTCCACCATCATCTGCTCATCGAGATACGCGGCGGCGGCGTGCCATGTCGCATCGGAGACGGCGCCGTCGACGAGCTCAGCGGTCAGGGCGAGAACCGCCAGCTCGACCGGTTCGAACGCCGCATCCACGCCGCCGGCGGACGCGAGCGCCGCCACCTTCGCCTCGGATACGCCCGCCCGCACCGCGAGAAGGATATGACTGCGCCACACATAGTCGCTTCCGCACAGTTGGGCGCACCGCAGGACGGCGAGTTCACGCAACGCGCGCGAGCTGCGCGCGTCATCGCGCAGCGCCCAGGCGAAGTCGATCCATCCTTGCAGCAGGTGGGGCGCGGCACCTAGCGCCTGGTAGAGCCGGGGGACGCCGCCCGCCTCCCGGGTGACGTGGGCGTAGATGGCGGCGAGCGTGTCGTCACCGTCCGGTTCGGCTCGCAGCGTCACCCGGCTCATATCGTCACGTGATGACACCGCGCTCCTTGAATTCGATGATCCGCTCCCAGTCGTATCCCATCTCGAGTAGCAGTTCCTCGGTGTGCTGGCCGTGCTCGGGTGCCGCGACCGGGGTAGCCGGCTCCTCGTCGAACTGAACCGGGTTGGAGACGACGGCGAGTTTGCCTCCGCCAGCGGTTTCCAGGACCGGCAGATAGCCGTTGGCCGCCACCTGTGGGTCTCGATGAACCTCTTGCGGAGTTTGCAGCGGCGACCAGACGCCTTCGATATCGGCGAGCGCCTCGCGCCACTCCGCCACGGTCCGGCTGAGGAATACGGCCTTGAGTTCCTGGGTGCACTCCCGCGCGTTCTTCTCGCGCATGTTGTGGCTGTCGAAACGCTGGTCATCGATCAGGTCGGGTCTGCCCATCGCGGTCACCAGCTCGTCCCAGTAGCGGTCCGACTGGAGCATCGTGAGGTTGAGATAGCGACCGTCCTTGGTGGGATACATGCCGACGGTCGGGTTGATCATGGCCTCGGGGTCATAGCGGTAGACGTCCTGCTCCGGGAACAGCCCGGCCGACGCCATGTCGACCGAGATGTTCCACATCGCGAGGTTCAACAGCGAGACATCTACGACGGACGGCTCACCGGTTCGCTCACGCCGGAACAGTGCGGCCGTGAGGCCGCCCGCGATCGTCAGGCCGCCCATCACGTCACCGAAGGCCGAGCGCATCCGCACCGGGTACTCGCCCGGCGGACTGATCGCGTAGCCGATGCCGCCGCGAGCCCAGTAGGTCGACGAGTCGAATCCGCCCTTGTGGGCGTCGGGACCGCGCACTCCCGCGCCGTGGCCACGGCCGTAGATGATGGCCGGGTTGGCCGCGCGGATGTCCTCCAGCTCGATGCCCAGCTTCTTCCTGGCGTCGGGCAGGAAGTTCGTGAGGAAGATATCGGCGGTCTTGCACAGTACGTAGAGCAGCTCTCGCCCCTCGTCGCTGGTCAGGTCGAGGCCGAAGCTCCTCTTGCCCCGGTTGGGGACCTCCATCATGTAGTTGACGCCGCCTGCCTGCTGCGGAAGGAATTTCGAGTTCACCAGGCCTCGCTGCGCGTCCCCGGTGACCGGGTGCTCGATCTTGACGACGTCGGCCCCCCACTCGGCGAGGACCGCACCGGCCGAGGGAACGAAGGTCCACATCGCTACCTCGATGATGCGCACACCGTCCAACACGTTCGTCATCGCGTCCTCCAGTTCCTCCGGGTGCCGGGGCAGCCGAGCTACCCATGTGTCATATGCGACAATAACCGTCCTTCTTGTATCATACGGTCGAGACGCAGCTCCGCGTCAACAGCCCACCGGAAGGCAAAGGAATGACGACGGCTTCCCCCGCGGCCACCCCGCCCCTGCCGCGCCTCACACCGGAGACGGAATTCTTCTGGGCCTCCGGCGCCGATGGGTTGCTCCGAATCCAGCGCTGCCCGGAGTCGGGCACCTGGTATCACCCACCCCGCCCCGACTGCGGTCCCAACGGCGAGTACATCCCGGTGCCGACACCGGTCAGCGGACTCGGCACGGTCTTCAGCTTCACGGTGAACCGCCAACCCTTCCTACCGAGCATCGTGCCGCCGTACATCGTGGCCATCGTGGAACTCGACGAACAGGAAGGGCTCCAGTTGATGACCCGGCTGGTCAACTGCGCCACCGGGAACGTGCGCATCGGGCAACGCGTCCGCGTCATCTTCGAACAGCACGACCGGATCTATCTCCCCTTCTTCGAACCCCTCATGGACGGCGCCGACCGATGACGAGAAAATTCGAGCACGACGCCGCGATCACAGGTCTGGGCCGTTCCGACATCGGTCGCAGGCTCGGGCGCTCCGGTCTCGACCTGACTGTGCAGGCCGCCCGCGCCGCGGTCGCCGACGCCGGGCTCACCATGGCCGATATCGACGGTCTCGTCGCCTGGCCCGGGGAGTACCCGGCGGCTCCGGGGTTCAACGGACCGAGCCCGTGGCGGGTCAAGGGCGCACTGGACCTGGAGCTGAAATGGCATCTGGCGTGCCAGGAGGGTCCGGCCCAGTTCACGCCGGTCATGGCGGCCGCCATGGCGGTCTCCTCGGGCCTGGCGCGACATGTGCTCGTCTACCGCACCACCGAGGAGGCCACCGCGCAGGGCGCCGGCCGCCGACTGCGGACCGACGGCGGCGACCTCGGGGGCGTGACCGGCTTCCTGCAATGGCACCGCCCGTTCGGTGCGCTGTCCGCCGCCAACTGGCTGGCGCTGAACTATCAGCGATACCTGCACGAGACCGGCGCCCGCCGCGAACAGGTCGGCTGGCTGTCGGTGAGCCAGCGGCGCTACGCCGCCGACAATCCCGCCGCCATCCTCAAGGATCCGCTGACCATCGAGGACTACCTGGCGGCACGGATGATCAGCGAGCCGTTCTGTCTGTTCGACTGTGACCTGCCCGCCGACGGTTCGGTCGCGCTGGTGGTCTCGGCCGCCGAGACCGCGGCGGACGCCCCGAAGGCGGTCCGAATCGAGGCCATCGGCTCGGCGATGAGCAACAATCCCGGATGGGACCAGTGGCGCCATCCCCACCAGATGGCCGCCCAGGACGCGGCCAGGCACCTGTGGAGCCGGACCGATCTGAAACCCGCCGACGTCGACACCGCCCAGCTCTACGACGGCTTCACATTCCTCACCGTGGTCTGGCTGGAAACCCTCGGCTTCTGCGAATACGGACAGGCGCCGTCCTTCGTCGAAGGTGGCAAGAACATCGCACTCGACGGCGAACTGCCGCTCAATACGAGCGGAGGCCAACTCTCGGCCGGACGCCTGCACGGTTGGGGACACCTCTACGAGGCCTGCGCACAACTGCGTGGCGAGGCAGGCGATCGCCAAGTGGCCGGAGCCCAGGTCGCGCTCGCCGCCGCGGGCGGCGGTCCGCACGGTGGCTGCCTGCTGCTCACCACCTGACGAGAAGGACCGCATCCATGGCACTGGACGGATTCGACCTGCACCATGTGGCGCTGCGGATACGGCCCGGCACCGAGCACACGACCGAGGCATTCTTCGGCGAGGTGCTCGGGCTGCGTCCCGACCCCGGCGCCCGCGAAATTCCCGGCATCCCCCTGTTCTGGATGGACGTCGGCGACACCCAGGTCCACCTGTTCGCCCTCGGAGGAACCTCGGAGTACGCCCGTACACCCGACCGGGATCCGTTCACCCAGCACGTCGCGTTCGGGGTCCCCGACATCGCCGCGGCGTGCGCGGAGCTGGACCGGCTCGGAACGCCCTACTGGAAGGTCGGCCGAGACGAGAACCGGCAGGTATTCATCTACGACCCGAGCGGAGCCATGTTCGAACTGCACCAGATCGGCACCTGCAGGTGCAAGTCGGTCGCGCGGGCCGATCACACCGCCCAAGACAACAGCACCACCGCGTGACGGTCACACGGGAAGTCCGCGGCCGTGTCCGCGCGCGCTTCTCCTTCCCGTGACGCGGCGGGGTGTGGTCGCGACCAGCGGCGCGCTCTTCCGGGCCGCCCGACGGTTACCGGCCAACGTCGCGACCGAACTCCCCGTCACCGGCGCCGATCTCGGCGGACAGCGCGCCTACGACCTCGGCTTCGTGAATCGCCTGACCTCCGACGGGCAGGCGCCGGCCGTCGCCATGGAACTGGCGGATCTCATATGCCGATCGTCCCCGCTGTCGGTGTCCGAGACGCAGCGCGCCCAGCGCGCCGTGCCGGCCGACGAAGAGCGGTGCGGGTGGGCGGCGACCGCGACGGCGCGACAGGCGATCCGCGGGTCCGCCGATAGCTCACCGGCCCGCCCTCCGGGGGGTATCCAGCACCGGGGTATTCACGTCGATGACCACCTTGCCGACGACATCGCGTGCCGCCAGCCGTTGTAGCCCCTCGCGGACGTCCTCCAATGAATGAACCGAGCCGACCCGCGGCCTGACCTCGCCGCGAAGGTAGCGGTCGAATATTTCGCGCCGGTGCGCGGGAGCCACCTCTGGCAGATGTTCCATGATCGTGCGGTTCTCGAAGCCGACCATCCGCACCCCCTTGAGCAGCACCAGGTTGAGCGGGATGCGTGGAATCTCGCCGGAGGCGAACCCCACGACGACATACCGCCCGCCCCAACGCATCGCCCGCAGTGACTGTTCCGCGCTCGCCCCGCCCACCGGGTCGACGACGACATCGACTCCGCCGCCGGTGATCTGCTTCAGTCGCGATTTGAGGTCCTCGGTCGAATAATCGACCGTCGCCACCGCGCCTGCGGTCGCGCACGCCGCGAGGCGGTCGGTGCCACGGGCGATCGCGATCGGACGGGCGCCGAGAGCGCGGGCGATGTCGACGGTCGCGAGACCGACGCCGCCCGCCGCGCCGAGCACCGCCACCCACTCACCCGGCTCCGCGGCGCCGAATGTGCGCAAGGCGTGGTAGGCGGTCGTATAGGTGACGCTGAACGCGGCCAGCGAGCGCGGATCCACCCCGTCCGGGGGAACCACGGTGACGCGGTGGGCGTCGATCACGATCCGGTCGGCGAGCGCGCCGTGAGTGCCGAGTCCGCACACGACGTCACCCACGCCGATACCGGTGACATCGGAGGCGACATCGAGCACACGCCCCGAGAACTCGCATCCCGGCACGTAGGGCAGTGTGACGGTCGCCTGATAGGTACCCGCCATGATCAGCAGGTCGGGGAAGTTGAGCGCCGCGCAGGCCACGGCGACCCGGACCGTGCCCGGCCGAAGCTCGGGCTCCGGGATCTCCCGGATCGAGATGACCTCCGGGCCGCCACGGTGGCGGACGAGGGCGGCCCGCATCAGCCGCGACCTCCGTGCGGACCGACGACGTTGCGCAGCACACCGATACCACCGACCTCGGTCTCCACCACGTCTCCCGCCCGCAGGAACCGACCGTTCTCCAGACCGACCCCGCACGTCGTGCCGGTCAGGACGACGTCTCCGGGCGCCAGGGAGATGCGCGGCTTGAAGAAGTCCAGGATCTCCGGGACACGCCACAACATCCGACCGGTGGTGTCCTCTTGTCGGACCTCGCCGTTGACCCGGCAGACGATCTTCAGGTCCAGATCCGCCGCAGGCTCGAACTCGTCGGCCGTGACGATCCACGGGCCTATCGGCGTGCTCGCGTCGTTGGCCTTCATGCTGACCATATCCGGGCCCTTGTCACCGACGCGGAAGTTCCGCGCGCTGATGTCGTTGGCGACGGTATAGCCCAACAACGCGGACACCGGGCCAACCGTCAACGGGGACACGGGTCGACCGACGACCGCGGTCAGCTCGACCTCGTAGTCGAGTTCCTCGGTGATCGCGGGGTTGCGGATCTCGTCGTCCGGGCCGATCACGGCCGTGATCGGTTTGATGAACGACGCCAAGTGGGTCGGCCGCTCGGTCCGCCCGAGCCGCTGTAGGTGCTTCCAGTAGTTGGCCCCGACGCCGAGGATCTTCGCCGTCTGCTCGACCGGAGCGAGAAGTCGGACGTCGGCACGGTGCACGGTGGTCCCGGTGGTGGGTAGGTCCCGGAAGCCGGAGGCGACAAGCGCCGGAGCCCACTGCGCGATCGACCCGTCGATCGGCACGACCCGATCGTCTACCAGCACACCCCAGTGCCTGCCCCTACCGTTGTCGTAGCGGGCGATTCTCATTCGTGCCTCCAGGTGGGTTCGTGGGTGAGGTCGGCGGTGGGGCGGGCTCGGTCGGCGTCGCGCACCGTACGGCGCAACGCGATGTGTCGACCGATGAAGTCGGGCCGCGCGCCCGCGGCCCGCGCTGTGCCGGTAGTGCCGGAACCGACGACGACCATCGTCGCCTCGGCCGCAGCGACCACCTCTCCGGTCGACTCGAGGTACATCTCGGCCGACACCAGGCGCCGTCGCCCGTCGTGACCGACGATGCCCGCGCGGACGACGAGCGGCGTCTCGACGGGCACCGGACGCCGGTAGTCGATGTGCAGGCTCGCCGTTCGCGGCCGCTCCCCCAGTGCGAACACGGTGCGGCCGAGCACGTCGTCGAATACCGCTGCCGTCCACCCCCCGAAAGCGGTGCCGGGGCCCGCGTGCCAGTCGGCAGGACAGGCCCCTGCGGCCACGCACGCCTGCCCGACCGGGTCGACGGACCAGCTGGTCAACCCGAGACGGCACACCCGGCCGGACCGACAGCCACCGCACAGGGCCGACGAGCCGTCCGGCCCGGGTGATACATCGGGCCGGGACGGACAGCTTCCCACCGTCGAACTCCTTCGCTCGGCCTGCGGCTCAGACCGCGGCGGCGGGGAATTTCACCCGGAGTTCGCCGAGGTCGAGCACCGGCGTCGGCCACGTCATCTGCGGTGCGTCGCCGTCGATCTCGAAGTCCGGCACCAGCCGCAGCCACTCCTCCAGCACCAGCTGCATCTCCGCGCGGGCCAGGTGCGAGCCGAGGCAGCGGTGCACACCGCCGCCGAATGCCCAGTGACGCTCGGTGCGACCGAGCACGATCTCGTCGGGAGCGTCGTGCCGGTTCGGATCACGGTTGGCCGCGCCGAGGCATACCGAGACCCGATCGCCCGCCGCGATCGGGATCCCGTCGATCTCGGTGTCCTGGATGACGTAGCGCGGGGGAAACGGCGCGACCGGATTGAGGCGCAGGCTCTCCTCGACGAAGTCGGGGATCAGGTCCGGATCGGCCACCAGCCGCGCCCGTATATCCGGGTTGAGCACCAAGGTCTCGAAGGCGAACATCAGACTCTGGGTCACGGTGTCGAGGCCCGCCTGGACCATCAGGATCGACAGCCCGAGCAGTTCCTCGTCGGTGAACGCCTCCGACGACGGGTCGTTGACGATGTTGGTGAGCAGGTCGTCACTGTCGGTCACACCCTTGCGCTCCGCGATCTTGGTCTGCAGGTAGGTCATCAACGCGACGGCCGCGGCGGCGTCACCGCCTTCGAGCCCCTGCGGATCGGTGGACTTGATGACCCGGTCCTTCCACTCGATGAGCTGGTCACGGTCTTCCAGAGGAAGGCCGAACAGGACAAGGAACACCTGGGTCGGGAACGGCACGGCGAGCTCGCTGAAGATATCGGCCTCACCCTTCGCGACCATCGGCGCGATCAGATCGCGAACCTGTTCGCGCAAGCCGCCGTACATCTTCTTGATGACGCCCGGGCTGAAGAAGGGCGCGAGGATGCGGCGGTGACGGAGCTGCTCCGGCGGGTCGAACATCAGCGGCGGCTGGGGCACCGGGCTCTGCAGGACGTCGTACGCGCGCACCGAGGAAAAGATCTCGGGGTGCTGCAGCACCTGTTCGACCGCGCTGTCCGTGGTGGCCATGAACGAGCCGTGGACGTCCGCGATCGGACCGGCCTCGTTCAGCGCGCGCCAGCCGACGGCCCTGCCCTCGGCCGTCTGCATCGGCAATTCCATCAGGTTCACGGACTTCATCGTGCATTTCGCTTCGGTCATCGCGGGGCTCCTAGTTCGTCACACTTGTTCGGCACGGTGGACATCTGATACAGATTAAACATATTCCGTCGATTTGCATCAGAAACTTTCACGACTTGAGGTGCCCATGCGAGTAGCGCTCAACCACGCCCTCTGCCAGGGCCACGCCCGGTGCGCGACACTCGCTCCCGAGCTCTTCGAACTCGATGACAACGGCTACGTCACCACACAGAGCCACGAGATCTCCGCCGACGTCGAGGACGCGGCTCGACTCGGCGCCAAGGTGTGCCCCGAGAAGGTCATCAGTGTCCAGGAGTGATCCGGGCGACGCACTGCTCGCCGAGCGGGTGGACGACGTCCTCGTCCTCACCATCAACCGGCCGCACCGCCGAAACGCCATCGATCTGCCGACGGCCGAGGCGCTCGCGCTCGCGCTGGACGAGTTGGACGAGACTCCTGGACTGCGGGCAGGCGTCCTCACCGGCGCGGGCGGCTTCTTCAGCGCCGGGATGGACCTGAAGGCGTTCGCCGAGACAGGTGAGCGTCCGATCACCGCGTCCCGTGGTGGTCTCGGCATCGTCCGGCGGCCGCCGGTCAAGCCGATCGTCGCCGCTGTCGACGGCCACGTATTGGGCGGCGGTTTCGAGATCGCGCTCGCGTGCGACCTGATCGTCGCCGGAACCGGCGCGCGATTCGCGGTGCCGGAGGTCAAGCGTGGCCTGGTCGCCGCGGGCGGCGGGGCGATCCGGCTCGCCCAGCGACTGCCCCACCACCTGGCCCTGGAGCTGCTGCTGCTCGGCGAGGCCCTCCCCGCGAGCCGCGCCCTCGAACTGGGCCTCGTGAATCGGGTGGTGCCGTCCGATCGAGTGCGCGATACCGCAGTCGGGCTCGCTCTCGCGATAGCGCGCAACGCGCCGCTCGCGGTGGCTGCGACCAAGCACATCGTCGAGGCAACGCGCACACTGGGTTTCGACATCGCCTACGAACTACAGGAGCAGATCCTCGCCCCGGTTCGGGCGTCCCGCGACGCGCAAGAGGGAGCGCGCGCGTTCGCGGAGAAGCGCGAGCCCGCCTGGGAGGGCCGGTGAACGGCAGGTTCGTGAGCAACGTCCTGCGACCGGCCGACGTCGAGTCGGTCATCGAGCGCTCGCAGGAGCTCCGCTCGGAGGTCCGCGCGTTCCTCGCCGAGGAGCTGGCGGCCGGTCGGTTCACCCCGCGCGCGGACGCATGGCTGACGGGCTGGGACGAGTCCTTCAGCAGACGCCTGGGCGAGCGGGGCTGGCTCGGCATGACGCTCCCGACGGAGTACGGCGGAGGCGGACACAGCCCGATCGAGCGGTTCGCGGTGACCGAGGAGTTGCTGGCGGCGAGCGCGCCCGTAGCGGCGCACTGGATCGCCGACCGGCAATCGGCGCCATCGATCCTGCGCTTCGGCACCGAGGAGCAGCGACGGACGTACCTGCCCGGAATCGCTCGCGGCGAGATCTACTTCGGCATCGGCATGAGCGAACCCGACTCCGGATCGGACCTGGCCTCGGTCCGCACCAGGGGGAGCCGGGTCGACGGCGGCTGGCGACTGAGCGGCACCAAGGTGTGGACCAGCGGCGCCCACCACGCCCATGCCTTCGTCGTGCTCGCCCGCACCGCTCCACTGGACCTGCAGCACAGGCACGACGGCCTCTCTCAGTTCATCGTCGACCTCACCGCCCCTGGCGTCACGATCGGCCCGATCCGGCTGATCAGCGGTGAGCACCACTTCAACCAGGTGATCCTCGACGAGGTGTTCGTGCCGGACGGACGGGTGCTCGGCGAAATCGGCGACGGATGGCGTCAGGTGACCTCGGAACTGGCCTTCGAGCGAAGCGGTCCGGAGCGATTCCTGTCGACCTACCCCCTACTCGCCCTGCTCACCGATTCGGTCGCACGGAGTGCGGACGGCCGCGGCCGCCGTGAACTGGGCTCGTTGCTCGCCCGTCTGACCACGCTGCGCGAGATGTCGCTCGATGTCGCCACCGCCCTGGCCACCGGACGGTCGATGGATGTCCCCGCGGCGCTCGTGAAGGACCTCGGAACGACGTTCGAAGGGGATGTCGTCGACGTCGCCCGCACGCTGCTCGAGGAGGAACCGGATCCCGGGGCAGCCGACGAGCTGACCCGAATCCTGGCTCAGGCCATCCTGCACACGCCGGGCTTCACCATCCGCGGCGGCACCAACGAGATCCTGCGCGGCGTCATCGCGCGAGGAATGGGAGTCCGATGACCGTCGACAACAGACCGGCCGAGACGGACACCGACGAGCTGACCCTCGATGACCTCGACGCGCTGACCACCCTGGTCGGCGACGTTCTCGCCGAGGTCTGCACACCCGACCGGCTCGCCGACCCGGCGGGCGCGGCGGAGACTGCCTGGCGCGCCCTCGACGAGGTCGGGGTGACCAGGCTCGGGCTGTGCGAGACCGGTGGAGGGCACGGCGCTGACCTGTCGGCCGCCACCGCGGTACTCCGCGTCGTCGGGGAACACGCCGCCCCGGGGCCCCTCGCCGAGACCTCGTTGCTCGGCGGCCGGCTGCTCGAGGCCGCCGGGCTGGCGCAACCGTCCGGACCGGTCACCACCGGCCCCGCGACGCTGGTGACCACGCGCGAGGGCACCGGCCGACGGGTCCGCGGCACCGTACGCCGCGTTCCGGCCGCACCGGGCGCGACGACGGTCGCGATCGCCGTCGGTGACGACGGCGAAGAACTGCTCGTCCTGTTGCCCGACACCGGCCTCGAAATCTCCCACGGCCACAATCTGGCGCGCGAGCCCCGCGACACCATCACGATCGACATTGCCCTCGACACCGCCCATCCGCTTCCGGTCGGCACCGCGCGCGAACTCCGGCTGCGCGGCGGCCTCAGCCGGGCCGCGCTGTCGGCGGGCGCTCTGATCCGAGTACGTGACCGCACGCTGGCCTACGCGGGCGAACGCGTCCAATTCGGACACCCGCTCTCGGCGTTCCAAGCCGTTCAGCACCAACTCGCTCGATTGGTCGCGGAGACCGCGGCGGCGAACGCCGCCGTCGACCAGGCCGTCCGCGCGGCGCTGCGCTGCGGATTCGCCGACCCACACACCGAATTGGTTGTCGCCGCAGCGAAGGTCAGGACCGCGCAGGCCGCGACCCTCGGCCCTGCGGTCGCCCACCAGATACACGCCGCACTCGGCATGACCGAGGAGCACCCGCTGCACCACAGCACCACCCGGCTCTGGTCCTGGCGATCGGAATGGGGCAACGAGGCCTCCTGGTCCGAGACGATCGCCGACCGCGCCATTGCCGCCGGATCGACCGGATTGTGGCCTTTCCTGACAGGAATCCCAGGACTCCGATGAAGGACCTTCTCTACGCCGTGGCCGACCGGATCGCCACGATCACCCTGAACCGGCCCGCGCGAAAGAACGCCTTCACCCTCGAGATGGTCGACGCGTGGGCCGACGGGTTGCGTTCTGCCGCACGCGATCCGGAGGTCCGCGCCGTCGTGGTGACCGGGGCAGGCGATGCCTTCTGCTCCGGCGTCGACCTGTCCGCGCTGGCCGAGGTCGAGGACACCCCGATCGGCCGCAAGCGGATGCTGATGGACCGGGTTCACCAGGTCGCGATCGCCCTCGCCGACCTGGACAAGCCGGTCATCGCGGCGATGCGCGGGGCAGCCGTCGGCGCGGGACTAGACATGGCCCTGCTGTGCGACCTCCGCGTCGCGGGACGGTCGATCCGGCTGAGCGAGGGTTACATCACAGTGGGTCTGGTGCCGGGCGACGGTGGCGCCTGGCTGCTCCCGCGCCTGGTCGGTTCGGCCAAGGCCATGGAACTGCTGCTGACCGGCGACGTCGTCGGGTCCGACGAGGCGCTGCGACTCGGCTTGGTCAGCTACGTCCACGACGACGAGTCGGTGCTCGACGAAGCACTGGCGCTGGCCGCTCGGTTCGCCGCGAGGCCTCCGGTCCAGGTAGCCATGATCAAGCGGCTGGTGCGTTCGGCCGAGTCGGTCGATCTGCGCACACACTTCGACATGGTGTCATCGCATTTCGGCGTCGTGTCCGCGCTAGAGGACTACACCGAGGCCAAGGCTGCCTTCCGCGAGAAACGGTCCGGCGACTACCGCGATCGGTAACGTGCCCGGCGCGGACTCGGGTGGGACAGTAGCTGTCCCACCCGAGCGGATCACGGATGTCGCAGGGCGCGTTCACATCTCATCGACGGTCGACCAGTGCGATCAGCTCCCCGCTCAGCGGCAGGTCGAGCCGCTCGCGCTCGGCACGATAGCGCGCGACGTTTCGCAGTTTGACGTCCTCGTAGCCCCGTACCAGTTCCGCGGCGCCCGCGGCAGCCGCCGCGGTATCGTACGACTCCGGGGTCAGGGAGTCGGCCAGGAGCCGCACCAGGGCAACGTAGTCATCGACGAGGGCGCGCTCCACCCGACGCAGGTAGGCGTAGCCGAAGGGATCGGCTGCGGTGCCACGCAAACGCTTCATCCGCGCGAGCGTGCGCAACACCGGCCGCGCGGTCCGCGCGGGCAGTCGGATCTTCTTGTCGTAGCCGACAGCTCGCAGCATCGGAGGGTGCAGGTTGTAGGCAACTCGTCCACCGGCCGGGACCTGGTCCGCGACCTCGGCTTCCAGTCGCGGATCGGTCAGCAGTCGAGCGACCTCGTACTCGTCCTTGTAGGCCATGAGGTGGTAGGCGCCGCGAGCGACTGCCTGGCTGAATTCGTCTGTGGCGCCGAGCGCACACTCGGCCGTCCACGCCGACTCCACCAGGCCCACGTAGCCGCGCGCCGCCGCCGGACCCGAATGTGCCTCCAGGCCCGCGGCCCTGATCCCGGCGAGACGTCGGGTCTCTCCCTCCAAGACGGAATCACGCAGGTAGCGGGCTCCGTCATCGATGGCGGCCCCAGCGGGTACGGGTGAGGCCAGCTCAGCGAAGGCCGCCGGCTCGGCCACAGCGAAGCGCCCCCAATCGAAGGCGGCCAGATTGGCCTCGACCGCGACTCCGTTGAGTTCGACGGCCCGACGGACCGACGCGGGCGAGATCGGCAGTGCCTCCGCCTGAACCGCGGCGCCGACGAGCATCAGGTTCGCCGCCTCGGCGGAGCCCAGGAGCCGCTCGGCCGCACCGAGCATGTCGAACGAGATCAGCTGCCGTGACGCACCGGACAGACGCTCCAGCATCTCCCCCTCTTCGGGGTATCGGACCGAGGCGTCGTAGACCATCTCACCCGTGGCGGTGCGGCTCGTCGAGGCCACAGCGGTGGTGCCCGAACCTGCCACGGCCAGATTGCGCGGGTCGGTCGCGACCATCAGGTCGAACGCGAGAATCACATCGGCGGACCCGTCGAGCAGCCGGTTGGCACCAGCCTCGCCGGAGCTGAGCCGCAGGTGAGAGGTCACCGGACCTGCCTTCTGAGACAGTCCGGTCTGGTCGAGTCCGGCGCTGCGCAGACCTTCGAACAGCGCGGCGGCCGCGAGAACGGCGTTCACCGTGACCACTCCGGTGCCGCCGATGCCTGCCAGGAAGACGTCCCAGGTATCGGCGATCCGCGGCAGCACCGGATCGGGGACCGCGGGGGCGGCCCTGCGTTCGATCGTCGGCGCCGTCGCCCCGGGGTCGGTCAGAATCGTCACGAAGGATGGGCAGTCGCCCGCCAGGCAGCTGTAGTCGGTGTTGCACGAGGTCTGATCGATCCTTGTCTTGCGTCCGAGTTCGGTGTCCACCGGCTGCACCGACAGACAGTTGCTCTTCACCCCGCAGTCGCCGCAGCCCTCGCAGACCGCCTCGTTGATGACCACTTTGAGCGGCTGCGCGGCGACTTTGCCGCGCTTGCGGAGTCTGCGTGCCTCGGCCGCGCACTGCTGGTCGTAGATCAGCACGGTGACGCCGTCGACATCGCGCAGGATGCGTTGAGCCTCGTCGAGACGGTCGCGATGCCACACGTCGACAATCGGTGCGAAACCCGCGCGTCGGCCGTATTTTCCCGGCTCGTCGGCGCACACGATGATCCGGCGGACCCCCTCCGCGTGCAACTTCCGGGTGAGTGCGGCCACCCCGAGTGCCCCCTGCGCGTCCTGGGCGCCGGTCATGGCGACGACCTGGTTGTAGAGGACCTTGTAGGTGATGTTGACCCCGGCGGCGACACAGGCTTGCACCGCGAGTTGCCCGGAGTGGAAGAAGGTGCCGTCGCCGACGTTCTGGAAGATGTGCGGCACATCGGTGAACGGCGCTTGACCGATCCACTGCGCGCCCTCGCCGCCCATCTGGGTGATACCGGTGACCTGCGCGGTTTCCCGGCTCGCGATCGTCACCATCGTGTGGCAGCCGATGCCACCCGCGCCGATCGAGCCGTCGGGAAGGACGGTCGAGCGGTTGTGCGGGCAGCCGCTGCAGAAGTAGGGCGTGCGCCTGACGGCCGCGAGCGGAAGCAGCGCGCGCGACGGCGTCGGCGGGACGGAGAGTTCTACCCGGCCTCGGAGCACCCGCCGCAGCGGGGCCAGCAGGGTCTCGGCGGTGACGGTGCCCGTGACCGGTACCAGCGATTTCCGGTCCCGGTCCCTGGCTCCGGTCACGAGCGGCGCGCCGGGGCGGCCGTAGAGGATGTCGCGGACTTGCGCCTCGATGAAGGGCGTCTTCTCCTCGATGACGAGCAGTTCCTCTAGCCCTTCGGCGAATCGGCCGAGGATCGTGCCGCCCAGCGGGTACGGCATGCCGATCCGCAGCAGCCGGATCCCGGCCCGTCGCAGCGAATCGTCGTCGCCGAGGCCCAGATTGCGCAGCGCCTGCCGCACGGCGTCGTACTGCAAGCCTGCAGCGACAATGCCGAGCCAAGCGTCGGCCGTGTCGATCTCGACCACATCGAGGTGGTTCACCGCCCCGTACGCCTCCACCATCGCCCAGCGCGGCCCGAGAAGATCGGCTTCGGCGAGCAGACTGTCGGTGGGGTCGGCGGCGATGCGCTGACGGTAGGTCCAGGCGGCGCCGTCCCACATGATCTGCGGGACCCGCGAGCGCAGCGCCGCGAAATCCGCGTCCACGGTGAATACACCGTCGGCGACGTCGGCGACGATCTTGAGCGCCACCCATACTCCGGCGGCGCGGGACATGGTCACCGCGTGCATGCCCATGGTGACGACTTCAGTGGCGTTGCGTGGGTAGAGCACCGGGATGTTCATCGCGGCCAGTGAGCGCTCGCTGACGCACGGCACCGACGACGACTTCGAGCCGGGGTCGTCGGCGGCGAGCACGACCACGCCGCCCGACGGGTGCGCGCCGTAGAGCGACCCGTGGCGCAGCGCATCGCCTGCCCGGTCCACGCCGGGGCCCTTGCCGTACCAGATTCCGACGACCCCGTCCACGGTCCGTACGCCGGTCGGCAACTCAGTCTGACTACCCCAGACCGAGGTCGCCGCGAGTTCCTCGTTGAGCCCGGGAACGAGCCGCATTCCGTGCTGGGTCCGAAGCTCGGGAACGCCCGCCAAGATCTTGTCCAGACCTGCAAGCGGACTGCCCGGATATCCCGACACCAGACTGGCGGTGGACAGACCCGCGCGTTCGTCTCGCGCCTGTTGCTCGACCAGCAGCCGGGCCACGGCCTGGGCTCCGCTCAACAGCACCGGTCCTGCTCCGAGGCGGTAGCGGTCTTCGAGGTGGTAGTCCAGCGGTGCTGCCGAGGCGCCGGTGGCTGTCGGCGTGCTACATCCTGCGATCTCCGTCACGAGTCCCTTCCTGGTCGACCTGGAACATCAGATTGACGAATGAGACAGATAATTGTCAATATGTTCCATCAAGGTTGGGCACTGTGCTCAGCGAGACCGTTCCGGACGCGCACGAGGTGATCCGAATGAGCAGCATCGACAAGCTCGACGTCGCACTGCTGACCGCGCTGGACACCGATCCCCGCGTCGGGATCCGCGAACTCGCCGGGCGACTCGGCGTCGCCCGCAACACCGTGCAGGCCCGACTGCGCCGGTTGACCGACACGGGCGTCCTCGACGCGTTCACGACTCGGATCAACCTGCGCGAAGTGGGGCTGCCCGTGCACGCCTTCGTGCGGATGGAACTCGCACAGGGCGCGCTGGCCTCGGTCGTCGAGCAGTTGCGCGCCCCGCCTTCGGCGCTGGAGGTCCACGCGACGACCGGCCGCAGCGACCTGCTCGTTCGAGTCGCCACACCCGGCAATCCGGAACTCCAGGAACTCCTGCACGACCTGCTCGCGATCCCGGGGGGTGGTGCGGACGAATACCGAGATCGCGCTCACCACACCGGTGCCCTATCGGGTCGGCCCACTGCTGCGGAGCATGACCACCGGCACAGGCCGGGGCCGGGGTGCTCAGGACTCCGGGTAGGTGTAGATGCCGTGGCCGGTCTTGCGCCCGAGCCGCCCCGCCGACACCAGATTGCGGAGGGTCACGGTCGGTTTGAACCGATCCCCGAGAGTCCGCTCCAGCGACTCCAGGATATGCAGATAGGTGTCCAGCCCATTGAAGTCGCCGAGTTCCAGTGGCCCCATGGGCCAGTTGAAGCCGACTTTCAGCGCCTTGTCGATATCCTCCGCGCTCGCGACACCCTCCTCCAGCATCCGAAGGCATTCCAGCCGAACCAGAGCCGAGATCCTGGAGGTCAGGAAACCCGGGCTGTCCTTGCGACACAGGACGGTTTCCTTTCCGAGCGACGCCCCGAACTCCAGCGCCCGCTCGATTACCTCCTCGCTCGACTCCAATCCCGCCACGACCTCGATGAGGCGCATCAGAACGGGTGGATTGAAGAAATGGAGGCCGACCAGTCGCGAGGCGGCGACCGGGATCGCCGCGCCGATGGCCGTGATCGAGAGCTGGCTGGTGTTGGTGGCGAGGAGGGCATCGGCCGGGGCGTACCGGGCCGCCTCGACGAAGACGGCCCGCTTCACCTCGAGCACCTCGATGACCGACTCGATGACGATGTCGGCATCGGCGACCGACGCGGCGACCGACGTGCCGGTGAGCACGCGCTCGAGGATGTCTTCGGCGTCGGACTCGGCCACAGCGCCCTTCGCGACGAACCGACGCAGGCTCTCCTCGATCGAGGCCCGACCGCGGCGCAGTTGTTCCTCTCCCACATCGACCAGGGACGTGTCGTGGCCCGCCGTCGCCACCAGCTGAGCGATTCCGCTTCCCATCGTTCCCGCACCGATCACCGTGATCCGCATTCGACTCCGCCTTCTCTGGTCGTCATTCTCTCGCCGTTCACAACTAGAGACAAATATGACACTATCTGATCAAGTCGTATCAAGACGACGGGTGGTCATCCGCCGTCGGAACCGAGTGGGAGGCAGGACGTGAGCGAGACCTTTGTGGTCATCGGAGGTGGGGTCGGCGGCGGGACCGCCGCATTGGCCCTGCGGGCCGAAGGCTTCACCGGCCGGATCGTCGTGCTCTGCGAGGAGCCGCGGGCGCCGTATTCCAAGCCGCCACTGAGCAAGGGGGTCCTGCGCGGCGAGGAGGACCCCGAACGAACCGCGCTGCGCCCGCCTGCCTGGTACGAGAAGAAGGACATCGAGATCCGCACGGCGGTGGCCGCAACCGACCTGGACGTCGTGCGGAAGGTCGTGCAGCTGTCCACCGGCGAAGAACTGGCATACGACAAAGTCCTCATCGCGACCGGCGGCCGCCCACGCACCCTGCCGGGCTCCGACGGCGTGCCCGGTGTCTTCACCCTGCGCAACGTCGAGGACTCCCTCGCGATCGGGCGACAGCTGGGACCGGACACCAGGCTGGTCGTCATCGGCGGCGGTTTCATCGGCGGTGAGGTGGCAGCGAGTGCCAGCGCCCTCGGCTGCGAGGTCACTGTCCTGGAGGGCAGGCGCGCCCCGCTCGAGCGACTGCTGCCGCCGACCCTGGCCGGGCTCTACATGCGGCTGCACACCGAACACGGCGTCACGTTCCATACCGACATCGCGGTATCCGACATAGCTGAAGGGCCGCGCGGATTGGTGGCCCACGCCGCGGACGGCACCAGCTACCCGGCCGACCTGATCGTGGTCGGAATCGGCATGGTGCCGCGCGACGACCTCGCACTGCGCGGGGGCCTGCGGGTGGAGAACGGGGTCGTCGTCGACGCGCAGTGCCGGACGTCGGATCCCGACGTCTTCGCGGTCGGTGACGTCGCCAATGCCCCGCAGCCCTACCTCGGTCGACGGATGCGCGTCGAACACTGGCAGAACGCCCAGCACCAGGCCAAGATCGCGGCCAAGAATATGGTGGGCGGCAGCGAGGAGTTCGCAGAGGTGCCCTGGGTCTGGTCCGACCAGTACGACGTCACCATCCAGATCGCAGGCAAGCCCCAGCCGACCGACGATGTGCATCTGCGCGGAGATGTCGACGGCTGGAACTTCTCGGCGGTGCTCACCCGCGACGGCGGGCTCGTCGGCTGTGTCGCATTCAATCGCACAGACGATGTCCGGTCGGTTCGGCGCATCATGACCGAACGGCTGCCGGTCTCCCTCGAACACCTCACCGATTCCCGCCACGATCTCGGCGAACGGGCCGAGTCGGCTGCCGCCGCGACGCAGAAGGAGTATGTATGAAGCTGGGACGTCTGGCCGACGGGCCTACCACGTTCTGGGCTCTGGTCGACGACGACGAGACTTGGGTCCGCCCGATCCGCGGCGGTATCGGCGAATGGGCCCGCCCACTGAGCACCACCTGGGACACGGGCGTCCTGGACTTCGGAATCCCGCGCCCCCTCGACAGCCTCACGATCCTGGCACCCGCAGAGGAGACCTCGAAGGTCGTCTGCCTCGGCGCCACCTATGCCCGCCACGTCGCCGGCCTCGGCATCACGCCGACCCCGCATCCGGCCGGCTTCTGGAAACCGTTCGACGCGCTCATCGGCGCATACGACGACATCGAGTACCCCGCGATCAGCGAGGCGCTCGACTTCGAGGTCGAGTTCGTCTTCGTCATGGCCGGGCCGGTGGACCGCACGGCACCCGCGGGGTCGGTCCTCGGCTACACCGTCGGCAACGACACCTCGCTGCGCGACCTCCAGTTCGGCGGATCGGTGACCGGGATGGACATGTTCTCGGCGAAGAGCCAGGTCCGCGCGACCCCGCTCGGGCCGTGGATCGTGACCGCCGACGAGTTCGGCCCCGGCCTGCCGGACCTTTCCCTGACGCTGACCGTCAACGGCGAGAGGCGTCAGTCGGCGCGGACGTCGGATATGTCGTTCTCCCTCGACACCCTCGTCACCTGGGCCGACGAGCGCACACCGTTGCGAGCCGGGGACGTCGTCTTCACCGGCACCCCCGACGGCGTCGGTCACGAGGACGGACGCTACCTCGCACCGGGCGACCTTGTCGAGATCAGCATCGAGCACCTCGGGGCACAGCGCAATCGAGTCGGCGCGCGCCCACCGGCGGTGACCCGATGACCTCGCCTTTCACGATGCTGCTGAGCGGCGACCTGATGGTGAAGGACGCCGACCGGATGGCAGAACTGTTGACCGCCAAAGTCGGCGTGTACGGCCACCCGAACTGGCGCCAGGCCTTCCCCGGCCACCCCTATGTCGCCCATTTCCTGCGCACCCACAAGTCGCTGGCGGTCGCACCGACCCGTATCGAGCCCCAGGGCCATCTCGACGCACCCAACCAGGGCGACCCGATGTTCCCGATCTATCTGCACAGCCTCGAGGAATTCCAGGGTCCGACGCGTCCGATCAAGACACACGCGACCGTGCTCATCACCGACGACCTCGAAGGCATGGTACAGCGACTGCACGAGCGGAAAGTGCCTTTCCGCGTCGCCCGGCTCACCCCGGAGATGCCGTTCGACCGGATCTGGCTCGGCTGCCGACCCGAGGATCCGCGCTACCGCCCCGAGATCGACGGCGGATTGTGCGTAGAGATCATGGCAGCGGGCCCGCTTCAACTGCCCGACGCGGCCTACGACGTCCCGCCACCGGAGCCGCGTCACCCGCGCCCCACCGATCTAGTCCGTGTCGTGGCCCGCGGCTTTCTCGTGCGCGACCTCCACGATGTGCTCTCGCGGTTGCGCGCGAACCTGGACTGGGAACCGGTGACGATCGAGGAATTCCCGGACGAGGGGCTGCGCCGCGCGCGGATGGGCTTCGCCCTCGGCCACAGCGGCACACTCGACCTGATCGAGCCGACGAAGTGGGCCACCGACGAGGGTCGGTACCTCTACAACTGGGGGCCGGGTCCCTACTACATCCGGCTCTCGGCGATCGACCTCGACGCGAAGGAAAAGGACCTGGCCGAGCGCGGCACGCGGTTCAGTCGGATCACTCTCGGGTCGGCTGGCGGGGAACTGCTCCGGATCGATCCGGACGAGTTGGACGGTGCGCTGATCGAGATCGTCGCGCATCAGGGGTGAAACTCGAAATGCCCTGCGGGGCCGGGATTCCCGGCCCCGCAGGGCATTTCCTGTCTCTGTGTCACCGGCCGAGGCGTTACAGGCCGAGGTCCTTGGCGATGATCGTCTTCATGATCTCGCTGGACCCGGCGTAGATCCGGGTGACCCTGGCGTCGGCGTATGCCTTGGCGATGGGGTATTCGAGGATGTAGCCGTACCCGCCGTACAACTGGAGACAGCGGTCGACGACCCGGCCCTGGAGTTCGGTACAGAACAACTTGACCTTCGCCGCGTCGGCGGGGCCGAGTTCACCCGCCTCATGGGCGAGTAATGCACGGTCGAGCAACGACTGTCCGGCCTCGACTTCCGCGGCGCACGCGGCCAACTCGAACTTGGTGTTCTGGAACGAGCCGACCGTGGTGCCGAATGCCCGCCGCGTCGATACGTACTCGACCGTGGTCTCGACGGCGCGCAGCGCCGCAGCTTGACTGTTGACCGCGATCGAGAGTCGTTCCTGGGCGAGGTTGCGGGTGAGATGGCCGAACCCCTGCTCCTCCGCACCGAGCCGATTCGCCACGGGCACACGCATATCGGTGAAACTCAGCTCGGCGAGGTCCTGCGACTTCAGGCCGAGTTTCTCGAGCTTGCGCCCGCGGACGAACCCCTCGGTCTCGGCGTCGACCACGAGCAGCGAGATCCCGTCGCGGCCCGCGGCGGGGTCGGTCTTGACCGCGAGGATGAGCAGATCCGCGGTCCGGCCGTTCGTGATGAAGGTCTTGGACCCGTTCACGATGTAGTGGTCGCCGTCGCGCACCGCGGTCGTCCCCATCGCCTTCATATCCGAGCCCGCGCCCGGCTCGCTCATCGCCAGCGCGGCGATCGCCTCACCGCTGGCAAGACGCGGAAGCCAGCGCGCCTGCTGCTCGGCGGTGGCGAGTTCGAGGAAATACGGCATGCAGATGTCGGTGTGTACGCGCAGGCCGCCGAGGGCCAGTCCGGCACGCTGCGCTTCCTCGGTGAGGACGACGTTGTAGAGGAACGATGTCTGCCCGCCCCCGCCGTATTCCTCCGGGATCTGTGTGCCGAGCGCGCCGATCTTGCCTGCCTCCCGCCAGAATTCCCGGTCCGGGTGCCCGATAGCTTCCCATTCCTCGTAGTGGGGCACGGCCCGCGCCTGGAGGAATCGGCGCACGGTATCCCGGAATGCCTCGTGATCCTCGTCGAACAGGGTGCGTCGCATCATGGTGGTGACTCCGCGTGTTGGATGGTCCGGGCCGGTGCACGCGGCCCGTCAGAGCCGTTCGACGACCAGCGCGTTGGCCATGCCGCCGTTCTCGCACATCGTCTGCAATCCGTAGCGTCCGTCCGATGCCTCCAGCGCGCCGAGCATCGTGGTCAGCAGGCGCGCACCCGAGGCGCCGAGCGGGTGCCCGAGCGCAATGGCACCGCCGGACGGATTGAGCCGGTCGCCGTCGGCATCGAAATGCCGCTGCCAGGAGAGCGGTACGCTCGCGAACGCCTCGTTGACCTCGATGTGATCGATCTCCTCGAGCTTCAGCCCAGCCCGGTCGAGGGCCCTCTCCGTGGCGGGGATCGGACCGGTGAGCATCGTCACCGGATCGGAGCCGACCACTGCGGTCGACAGGATCCGAGCCCGCGGACGCAGCCCGAGCTGTGCGGCCTTCTCCTCGCTCATGAGCAGCAGAGCCGCCGCGCCGTCGGTGATCTGGGAGGAGTTACCCGCCGTCACCGACCAGGTGATATCGGGATACCGCTCTGCGGCGGAGTCATCGGCGAATACAGGTCTCAGGCCGGCGAGCGCGTCAGCAGTGGTCTCTGCCCGGACCGTCTCGTCCGCCATCACCTGCCGCTGTGAGCCGTCACCGCCGGGCACGGTGACAGGCACGATCTCCCGTGCCATCACATCACGTGCCGCTTCGGCGCGGGCATGAGACCGCGCGGAATACTCGTCCATATCGCGTCGAGTGATGCCGTAGCGGGCCGCCACCAACTCCGCCGAAACTCCCTGTCCGACAAGCCCGGGCGCATACCGTGCCGCGACTCCGGCGCCGAACACATCGGCGCCGAGACGGGCCGAACCCATCGGGACACGACTCATCGACTCCACGCCGCCCGCGACAGCGATGTCATAGGCGCCCGCCATGATCCCGTGAGCGGCGAATTCCACGGCCTGCTGGCCCGACCCGCAGCGGCGGTCGATCGTCACCCCGGGCACGTGATCCGGCATTCCGGCCGCCAGCCAGGCGAGTCGACCAGGCGTGAACGCCTGTTCGGAGGCCTGGCTGACGCAGCCGATGAGGACGTCGTCGACCAGCGCCGGATCCACTCCGCTGCGCCCGATCAGGCCCATCAGGACCTGGGCGAGCAGGTCGACCGGATGCAGTGTGGACAGCGCGCCGCCTGGCTTGCCCCCACGGGCCTGCCTGCCGCGGCCGAGCGGGGACCGAACGGCCTCGACGATGACGACCGGGGAACCGCTCACGATGCCGGGGTCCCGATGAGTGCCTGCTCGCGCAGCCGCTCGCAGATCGCGGGATTGCCGAGGATCTCCTCGTACCGGTCACGTTCGGTCGCCAGATCCCAGAACGTGTCGGCGACCTGCCCGGAGGTGATGTGCGCGGCCAGGTCCTCGTGGAAGACGCGGTATTCGTCCCAGGCGCGGTCGCCCGGGCGCCGCGCGGTTACATCGAGGCTCTTCGCGCGCTCGGAGTCGCCCTCGATGATGAGTCCGGCGATCGGCACGGCACCGACGTAGACACCCTGCGAAGCGACGTCGACGTACAGGCTCTGGACGTAGTTGCGGATCGCCGCGCAGGCCATCGCGTAATTGGAGCTGAAGAGCACCGGATCGATCGCGGACATCGGCATGCAGAACAGCAGGGCGCCGTCGCGCCGCTCCAGCATGCCCGGCAGCACGTACCCGACCGCGGCGACCGCGCCGTTGAGGAGATCGATCATCGGCGCGAGTTTCTCGACCGTGATGTCGCGGGGGGCACACATCGTGCCCGAGGTCGCGGGCGGGCCGTAGTAGAGCGTGTGAATCGCTCCGTGCCGCTGCTCGATCTCGGTGAGTGTGGCCCGCAGCGCGACGAGGTCGGTGATGTCGGTGGCGTGCGCCGAAGCGGTGATGCCCTCGGCGGTGAGTTGCTCGACGAATCCGGCCAGACGTTCGGCATTGCGCGCGACGAGCGCCACGCGGTATCCGTCACGGCCCCACCGTCGGCCGACGGCCAGCCCGATACCCGGGCCCGCCCCGATCACGACGATCGTCTTCGCGACCTCGTTCGACATCCGATGTGCTCCTGTTCAGGCAGATTCAAGGGTGATGGCGACTTCGGGGCACGCGTCGGCCGCCTCGACGGCGGCTTCGACGTGCTCGTCGTCGACCACGTCGTCATCGACATACACGAAGCCTTGGCCGTCGAGTTTGAAGACCGAAGGGCAGATCTCCGCGCAGATGCCGTATCCGCAACATTTCTCGGAAGCGATCGACACCTTCATCGTCATGACGTTGCCTCCAACGAATAGGAACCGACAGCCGGTGGCCGCGGGGTGGACGGGGGTAGTGACGCGAGGACCGGGACGAGGGCGCGCCGCAGGATCTTTCCCGTATCGGTGCGCGGCAGTTCGTCGAGGACATGAACCAGATCCGGTGTCTTCGAGCCGCGTAGCGCGGCCCGAACCCACTCCCGCAGCGCCGCGGGGTCCGGTACCCGGCCGGGGCGGCCGACGACCGCCGCGGCGATCCGCTGACCCCATTCCTCGTCGGGCACGCCGACGACCGCCGCCTCCGCCACCGTCGAATGCTGTTCCAGTACATGCTCGATCTCCGCGGGGGCGATGTTCTCGCCGCCGCGGATGATGGTGTCGTCGGCACGACCGTGGATGAACAGATAGCCTTCGGCGTCGATCCTGGCGAGGTCGCGGGTCGCGAACCAGTCGCCTGCCCCGACTGCGGCCCCGCCCCGGTACTCGCCCGAGACCTGCTCGCCTCGGACGAACAGCAGTCCCACTTCTCCGGCAGGCAGCGTGCGCCCCTCGGGGTCGCGGATCTCGGCCTCGAGATCGGGCACCAGTCGGCCTGCTGAGCCGAGGCGCGCGCGAATATCGGGGTCGGCATCGGCCACCGCGCTGCGGTGGTCCTCCGGCCCGAGCACGGCGATGGTGGAACTCGTCTCGGTCAGGCCGTAGGCATTGACGAAGTCGACGTCGGGGAACAGGGCGAGTGCCTGCTCGATCACCCGTGTCGGCATCGGCGCGCCGCCGTAGGCGATCGACCGCAGGCTGCGCGGCACCGGCTCACCGGTCTGCTCGAGATGCGCGACGACCCGGGAAAGCATCGTGGGCACCACCATCACCTGGCTGACCCCTTCGCGAGCGACGGTGGCGAGCCAGCCCTCAGGGGTGAACTGCCGAAGGTGGACGACGCGGCGGCCCGCGTACAGGTTCGTGATCGTGTTGGCGACACCGGCGATGTGATAGGGCGGCACCGCGACCAGCGTGCAGGCCTCGGGCGCCGCCCCGGCGAATTCGACCGTGGAGAAGACGTAGGCCGTCAGGTGGCGGTGGCGCAGTACCGCCGCTTTCGGCGCCGCCGTGGTGCCGCTCGTGTAGAGCAGCAGCGCGACCGAATCCGGATCGCCGACGGGGACGGCAGCGGCGGGGATATCCTGCCCGGTACGGGCCATCCACTGCGCGCTGGTCGCCGAACGAGCGGGGTCCGCGCCGATGCCGTCGAGGATCTCGCGGTCGGCGATGACGTAGGCTGCGGAGTTCTCGGCCACCAATGCCGCGAGCTGGTCGGTGGCGAGCCGGTAGTTGAGCGGTACGAACGGCACGCCCGCGCGGCTCGCCGCGAAGAGCGACACGGGGAACATCTCGTCGCTGATGCCGATGTAGACGAGGTGGCCCGCGCCGGTGTCGCGGAGCACGGCCGCCCCGTTCTCCGCGCGCCGCCGCAACTGCGCGGCCGTCATTCCCGTCTCGGCCGATCCCAGAACGACCCGGTCGGGCATCCCTTCGGCCACCATGTCGAGCAACAGATTCAGGTCCACAGGCTGCGCCTCAGTCCGAGGACGGCAGGGCTTGGGCCCCACGCATCTGCCGTGTGCGCTCGTCGATCGCGAGTCGTCCTGATCCGCCTTTGGCGGCAGAGCACCTCGAGACCGGTCTGCTCATCGAAATAGCGCTTGCCGAGCAATACCGGCTCGGACTCGACCGGCGCGTCGGCGCGGGCCGGCGCGGCCGGGTCGGCGGCGCCGATCATCGCGACGGCACCGGAGGTCGGGGGCACGTCGACGGCGGTCGGTCGCACCACGACGATCTCGACATGGGACAACGCGCGCCGCAGCCGGACGCCTGGCTTGCCGACTAGACCCACCATCAGGGACCCGTTTCTGCTCGTCGAAACAATTATTGAGCAGATGATACAACTATTGTATCATCTGTGCAAGATTATCGGGTGGGACGACTCACTTCAGCGCCGCGAACGCCGCGCCCGGTCGGCGCTCACGCCGGCAGGCCTGCGAAATCCGTCGGCTCGCGGATCGACGCGACGACGACTTCGACCGGGTAAGCCATCGCCGCGCCCAGGGCGACGCCAGGTCTTCCCTGTCCCGGGACTCTCCCAGATCAGCAGAGGAATATCTGCTCGGACCACGAGAACGAGGGTATCGAGCGCCGCGGAGGTCACCGGTCACCGACCGACGGACTCCGTGGCGGCGTATACCGTGGCGGTTCGGGGGGCATCGGTGTTGAATTTGTGCCCCCACACCGACAGGCTCTCCGACTTGCCTTCCACGAAAGGGTGCGCCGTACTGTCTTCGATTCCCCCGTGGATGTACTCGATCGGGAAGCCCGACGGGGAGAAGTGGTAGAAGGAGATCACCGGGTCCTGCGTGTGCCTGCCCAGCGTCGCCATCAGTGGATAGCCGCGCTCCAGCACCCGGTCATAGGCGATTCCCACGTCGTCGAGGTCGTTGACCTCGATGCCGACGTGGTTGAGGCCCAGCAGGCCGGGGACGATCGAGTAGCCGATCGAATGGGTGCGGTGGTTACGTTTGGGCCGGTAGAATCGGCGCTTGCCGACATCGGCGCCCGAGCCGAACCACTTGAAGCTCAGCACCTTCTCGATGAAACGGTCGAGGTCGTCGGTCCACTCCGGGACCGTGACGACGACATGGCCGAAGCCACCGTCGCCGGTGACGAAGCCGTGGTGCGGACGCCCCGGCAGGAAGGTGTGGGTGTTGAACGCCGCGCCGTAGAAGAATTCGTGTCGGACATGATCCGGACCGATGATCCAGGCCATGGCGTGCACGGCCCGCTCGTCGCAGAGTTGCCGGTCGGCGACGTCGGCGGTATATCCCGCCACTTCCAGGATCCGCAGGCACTCGTCCCATGCGACCCGATCGAGCAGTTCCCACCCCACGTAGGCCAGCCGCTCCTGCTGACCGGGGTGCAACGCGATCCGATGGTGTCGGTCGTCCATCCGAAGGAGGAGCGTCTCCCCCTCGCTCGGGCGGACCTGCATGCCCAGCACGTCGGGAGCGTAACTCCGCCAGTCCGCGACATGCGCACTCGTCAGGCCGATGTAGCCGAGGCCAACGATGTCCATCGCAGTCTCCTTCTGCTCGAACTCAGTTGGCCGCGGACGAGGCGATCTTCTTCAGTGCGCGGATCTCCTCGGAGGACAGCTTCGACTCCGGAAGCTTGAGCAGCGGCAGCGCGTTCTCGAAGCGGATCTTGTCGCGGTCGGCCTCGTCGAGGCCCATCCCGCTGGTGAGGTCACCTTCGTGGGTGTCCGCACCGGAGAAGTTGTCGCCGTAGACGACCTGTTCGACACCCACCTCACCGACCAGCGCCCTGCGCATGTGCGGGCTGGCGATATCGAGGTCGTAGAAGAAGTTCGGGTTGTACTCGATGAGGTCCTTCTTGTTCCTCGAGTCCGGAGCCATCGTCTTGTTGGTCGCGTTGAAGCGCTCGAGCTGGAAGGGCACGAACCCGCCGCCGTGGGTGATCAGGATCTTCAGATCCGGGAACTCGTCGAGGACGCCACCGTTGGTGAGCCACCAGTAGAACAGCGTCTCGTCACTGTTCATACCGACGATCGAGGTGGTGTCGAACGGATCGTCACACGCCTTCTCACCCCAGGTGACCGATTGGTTGTAGCCGTGCACGAACACCATGCAGTCGAGTTCGGAGACCTTCTCCCACAGGGGACGGAACTCCGGATCGTGGACCTCCAGTCCGCCGAAGTTGCGAGCCCCCATCATCAGACCCTGTGCGCCGAGTTCGGTGACGGCGCGCTCGAGCTCCCTGGCCGCGGCGACCGGATCCTGTAGCGGCGCGTGGGCCCAGAAGTAGAACCGATCCGGGCCGTGCGTGCAGAATTCGGCCATCGAATCGTTGGTGGTCTGGGCGTACCGGATCGCGAACTCGCGCTCGTAGTGGTAGCCGACCATGTGCAACGGCATCGAGAAGATCATCTTGTCGATGCCCGCGGCGTCGAGCGCCGCGAGCCGCGGCTCGGGTTGCCACCGCTCCAGCATCTCTTCGAGACGCTGTGGAGCCTGGCGTTTGGAGCCCAGCTTCCAGTCGCCGATCCGCAGGCCGCCGTCCCAGAAGGGCCCCCACTTCTCGTGCTGGTTGAACTGTCCTTCGAGCAGCTGATGGGCATGCAGATCGATGAGCATGAGGCTGTCCTCCTGGCGGTCTGGCGATACAGCACATTTATGCACACGATACAATTATTGTCAATAATGTCTCATGCTTGTTAGTGTGACTGACGGCACACCGAACCGGCTCGGAAGGACGCACAATCTATGCGCTACGTGACATTCACACTCGACACCGCGATGGGACCACTCACCCGGGTCGGAAGTCTCACCGCCGCGGGCGACGTGGTCGACCTCAATTCGGCCTACCGCCACACCCTCGCCGACACCCTGGCCCCCGAACGAGCCCGCGCCGTGGCCGACGCGGTCGTCCCGACCGACCTGATCAGCCTGCTCGGCAACAGCGGTCTCGGCCGCGACGCCGTCGCCGCAGCGCTGGAGTCGCTTCCCTCGGAAACCCCCGGCACCCGGGACGCGAACGGCGCGACCCTCGTGCACGCCCGCAGCGCCGTCCGCCTACTGTCCCCACTGCCGCGGCCGACCAGCCTTCGCGACTGCTCGGCGTACGAGAAGCATATCCACAACTCGACACGGGGCAGGATTCCGAAGCGGTGGTACGAAGCTCCGACCTACTACAAGGGCAACCCGGCCTCCGTCATCGGCGACGGCGCCGACGTTCTCGTTCCGCCGGGCTCGAACGCCTGCGACTACGAACTCGAGTACGCCGCCGTCATCGGCAAGACCGGACGCGACCTCGACCCCGACGAGGCACTCGACCACATCGCAGGCTACCTGATCTTCAACGACGTCTCGATCCGCGACGTCCAGTTCCGGGAGATGTCGGTCGGCCTCGGCCCCGCGAAATCCAAGGACCTCGACGGCACCAACGCTCTCGGCCCCGCACTCGTGACGCCGGACGAGTGGGATCCACACGAGGAGCAGACGATGCGCGCACTCGTCAACGGCAAGGAGTGGAGCGTAGGCGTCACCACCACGATCCACTTCTCCGTCGGCGAGATCCTGAGCCACATCAGTCGCGGTGAGACCCTGCGCGTGGGCGACGTCGTCGGCACCGGCACGGTCGGCGGCGGATGCGGCTTGGAACTCGGCCGTTATCCCACGCCAGGCGATACGGTCACCCTGGACATCGAGGGCCTCGGCCGACTCATCAATACGTGGCGTGCGTCATGATCAGCACGAAGGAACAAATTGAACACGAATGACTGTTAATGTAGCTTTCGTGAGTAAGAACTCGACGCAGACCTGGGAACGCATCCTCGACGGTGCCCTTGTTGCGCTCGCCCGCCGAGGGCAGCACAAGTTCTCCATGACAGATGTGTGCGCCGAGTCGGGCGTTTCCCGGGGGACTCTGTACCGCTACTTCGAGAGCAAAGAAGACGTGATCGCGGCCGTCGAGGAGCGTCTGGAGACGCGCCTGCGGGAGCGCATCACGACCGCGATCGCCGAGCGCCCGCAGCCCGAGGAGCGCCTCGCGGTCGTCGTCGACGCCTTGGTGCGGCACCGCGCGGAGTTCCCCGCGATGGAGTTACTGGCCAGAACCGAGCCGGGCATGGTCCTGGACCGCTTCGCCACGCGTTTCGACGCCCTCGTCGCGCTGCTGCAGGAATGCCTGCATCCCGCGTTGACCCAGTCCCCCCAGGTCCAGCAGAGGGCGGTGACCACGGAGCAGGTCGCCCGGATCATCGTACTGTGCGGTATCGCGTTCTCGACATTGCCTGCCTCGGCTCCGACGTCCATCGAGGAGCTGACCTCGACCCTCGGGGGACTGCTCGGTATCGACTCCGTGTCCACCGAGTCCGGCAGGCGACTGGTCGGTTGACCTGGGTGCGCCGCTCCGATCCGATGCGGCCCCTGGCCGTAGACTCCACGGCATGAGCGGAATACCCGCGCGCGATACCGTCGATGTCATCCTCGATGGTGCCATGCGCGCACTCGCGCGACACGGCAGTTCCCGGCTGTCGATGACCGACATCTGCCGCGAGTCCGGCGTCTCTCGTGGCACGCTCTATCGCTACTTCGCCAGTCGCGACGAGGTACTCACCGCGGTCAACCTGCGCATCTCCTCGCTGTCGAAGGAGACCTTCGACCGAGCGGTGGCCGAGGAGCCTGCGCCCGAACATCGGGTGCGCGTCATCCTGCACGCCATGCTGAACTTCCCGAACACATTCCCGCACATGCGGACGATGTTCAAGTACGAGCCGAAGCTGTCCTTGGACTTCCTGATCGACCAGATGCCCGGTGTGATCGAGTCTCTGGTCCCCTACCTCGAGCCCGCCTTGGCGGACCTACCCGCCGCGCGCGCGGGATTGCTGACCGCGCGGGACCTCGCCGAATTCCTGTACCGGATCGTCACGTCGTCGTTCTTCATACCGACCGGCGACTCCGCAGCGCTCGAGCGAAAGATCTCGGCGCTGTGGGACTTCGCCATCGACAAGGGCGTCGAGCACGACGGTCGGCGTCCCCTCGACCGCACGGCCAACGCCACCTAGAAAGCTCGCGAAACCGGGCCCGAGCCGATGCTCGGGCCCGGTCTCCATGGACTGGGTCGAAAGTCGTTAGCTCACAACGGGATACCGATCGCCTTGATCTCGAGGAACTCCTCGAGTCCCTCGACGCCGTATTCGCGCCCGATCCCGCTCTGCTTGTACCCGCCGTACGGCGTGTCCGGGGCAGTGAACCCGCCACCGTTGACACCGATCGTGCCGGTCCGGACCCGACGGGCGACCCGCGCGGCCCGCTCGATGTCGGCGCTGAAGACCGAACCGGACAGGCCGTAGGGCGAATCGTTCGCGATCCTGATCGCGTCCTGCTCGTCGTCGTATCCGATGAGGGACAGGACCGGACCGAAGATCTCCTCCCGCGCGATCCTGGCGTCGTTCGACACATCGGCGAACGCGGTCGGCTGAACCCAGAAGCCCTTGTCGAACTGCTCGGCGGGGCCGCCGCCCACGATGAGGTCGGCCTCCCGCTTGCCCGCCTCGATGTAGTCGAGCACCCGGTCACGCTGCCTGGCGTTGATGAGCGGCCCCATCATGTTCACGGGGTCCTGCGGGTCACCGTAGGGGAGCTGACCGTAAACCGCCTTCACGATCTCCGTGGCGAAACCCATCTGCGATTTCGGCACCAGGACACGCGTCATCAGCGCACAGCCCTGGCCCGCGTGCAGACACACGATCCCGGCCGCCAAAGGGAGGATCTGGGTCAGGTCCGCATCGTCGAGGATGATCGCGGCGCTCTTGCCCCCCAGCTCCAGTGACACCTTCTTCACCGTCTCCGAGCCGTTGCGCATGATCAGCTTGCCGATCTGGGTCGACCCGGTGAAAGTGACGTGGTCGACCGCAGGATGCGTGGTCAAGAGCTCGGCCACCGCGTTGTCCTTGGTCGTCACGATGTTCACGACACCGGCTGGGATATCGGTGCGCGACACCGCCTCGGCCAGGAGCGTGGCGGAGAACGGGGTGTCCGGCGCCCCCTTGAGTACGACGGTGCAGCCCGCCGCGAGCGGCGCGCCCAGCTTCGCGAGATTCAGTTGGAACGGGTAGTTCCACGGCGTGATCGCACCGACGACGCCGCCGGGCTCCCGGCGGACGATGCGCTTCGATTTCACCCCCATGAATTCGGTGACGGGTCGCTCGGTCTCCCACCCATAGGTGCCCATCAGCTCCGGCCAGTAGCCCAGCCACTCCACGGGTGCGTCGACGCCGATGGCCCGCGCGAGACCGACCGGCATGCCCACCTCGGCCGTGTGCGCCGCGCGGATCATGTCGATGTTCGCCCGCAACTCCGCCTGGAGTTGGGTGAGGCAATGACGTCGGAAATCGACGTCTTCGGCCCATCTGCCCTCGTCGAAGGCTCGGCGCGCGGCCGTCAGCGCACGTTCGACGTCCTCGGTCGTGGCATCCGGCGCCGTTCCGATGACCTCTTCGTTCGCCGGGTTGACATTGTCGTACTCGCGACTGCCGGTGGCCCCGACGAGTTCTCCGTCGATGAGCATCCGCTGCTGGTCGAGCTCCATATCCATCCTCCGTCGTCCGCGTCCCACTGCGGTGGCCACACCACGCTCCGACAATAGATCTAATGTGACTAATTGCACAAGAGTCGTACCTTCTGTACATTCGCGTTGTCTCGCAGGAGCGGGCAACGAACAGGCAGAGAAGGTGGCACATGGGCAGAATGGACGGGCGCGTCGCATTCATCACCGGCGCGGCGCGCGGCCAGGGCCGGTCGCACGCGGTGCGGCTGGCAGAAGAAGGAGCCGACATCGTCGGCATCGACATCTGCGAGAACATCGAGGTGGTCCCCTACAACCTCGGCACCGAAGGCGACCTCGCCGAGACCAAGCGACTGGTCGAGAAAACCGGCCGACGAATGCTCACCTTCAAATGCGACGTCCGCGACTTCGACGGCATGAAAGAGTCCTTCGAAGCCGGTGTCGCCGAGTTCGGACACATCGACACGGTGATCGCGAACGCGGGCATCGTGATGTTCAACACCAAGGAGCGCGACAACGTCGAGGCCTGGGACGTCGGCATCGGCGTGATGCTCAGCGGCGTTCGCAACGCGATCCAGGTCGCCTATCCGCACATGGTCGAACGTGGCCAGGGCGGCGCATTCATCCTGATCAGCTCCTCGGCGGCGCTGCTCGGCAAGACCACCGCCAACGGCGGCGACGACGCCTACGGCATCGCCAAACTCGGTGTCATCGGCTTGGCCCAGATGTACGCGAACTACCTCGGCCGCTACAACATTCGTGTCACCGCGATCGCACCCACCGGCGTCGCCACGCCGATGATGACGGAGAACCCCGAGGCATTCCCGTTCATGGCCCAGAACGCGGAGGTGCTGGGCGATATGAGCAACCTGCTGCCGGTCCAGATGATCACCGCCGAGGACGTCAGCGAGACCGTCCTCTTCCTCGCCGACAACACGACCGGCAAGTACTTCACCGGCAGCGTTCTCAAGATCGACGCGGGCCTGACCGCCAAATAGAGTTCGATCATGCTCACCAACAGCGGCGTACAGCCCCGGCCGGGCGCCGCTCGTCGCATCGGGAAGGACTCGCTATGCCCCTGCTAGAGGACAAGATCGCCCTGATCACGGGGGGCGGCGCGGGCTTCGGCCGCGGCATGGTGACCCGATTCGCGCAGGAGGGTGCGCGGGTCCTCGTCGCCGAGTACGACGCCGCGCGCTGCGAAGCACTGCGCCACGACTACGAGGGAGACGACCGAGTCCATATCGTCGCTACCGATGTCCGGGAGAAGGATCAGGTCCTGGCCGCCGTCGACGCCGCCGTGAAAACGTTCGGCGGGCTCGACATCCTGGTGAACAACGCGATCACCCTCTCACCGCGGCTACCACTCGAGCAGAAGACCGACGAGATCCTCGACGGCACTCTGCACGCGGGGCTGTGGGCCGCGTGGTGGGCGATGCACGCCGCCCGACCGCACCTGCGGGCACGCGGCGGCGGCTCGATCATCAACTTCAGCTCGATAGACGTCGAGACAGGCGCCTGGCTCAACGCGGACTACGTGGTGACCAAGTCCGCGATCATGGGACTCACCCGCAATGCCGCCCACGAGTGGGGCCGATTCGGCATCCGGGTCAACGCCATCGCACCCGCCGGCATGGGCAGCCAGTTCATGAATTACGTCGAAGAGATCCCCGGCTTCGCCGAACGATCTGCGGCGTTGAAGCCGCTGGGCCGCAACGGCGACCCGGAACACGACATCGCACCGGTCGCGGTGTTCCTCGCCTCCGAGATGTCGCGCTACGTCACCGGCGAACTCATCCACGTCGACGGTGGACTGCACCTGCCCGGTTACCAGTCGCGACCGCCCGACCTCACCGCCTTCGCTTCCTGACCGCGACCGAAGAAACTGCCAATGCATATCCATGCCACCGCTTTCGGTCTGGGGCCCGGACAGCACCCCCGACGTCGTCGGCCGGATCGGCGCGCTGCTGCGCGACGTGGCCGGCGACGCGAGCGGGATCGATGAGGTCTACGCGGGCCCCAATCTCATGAGCGCCCAGACACACGCGGTCGTCGTGGTGGTCGATGATCGCGTCGGTTTGGACGAGTTCGACGCACACCCCCTCCGCGGAGCCGTCGGCACGGCCTCACCTCGATCGTCACCGCCCCGGTCGGCCTGACCTGAACGGTTCGCCTGAACCCGCTCGCACAGACGAATGCGGCACCGGTTCGCTTGAAGCGAACGGGCGCGGCATTCTGCGCTGTCCGGGACCCGAGGTGCGACGACCTACAGGATGATGGTCATGTTGGGGAATCCCACCGTGGACTGGTCCATCAGGAAGGTGCGGCGCGTAAGCAGGAAGCCGGAGCCGTCGCGCCGCAGCACATCGTTGCGTTCACCCGACATGATCAGCGGCACCGACTCGGAGTGGCGGTTGCGAGTTATCAGCACCGAGCTGATGACCGTGAACTCGTCCGGGGTCGTGCCCTCGAAGACGCGGATGTTCGTGACCAGGCGACGCGAGCGCGATACCGGATTCTCGCACCACGGGCTCGCGGTCGTCGCCAGCCGCAGGATCTTCATCGTCAGCGTCGTATGGTTCTCGTCGTAGTGGAACATGTTGTCCGCGAACTGCGATCGCGTGTCATCCCGCAAACGGGTCTGACGCACGGGAATCCGATAGACGATGTCCTCGGCGATGAGCTTGGTCCAAGCGATCGTGTGCCCGCCGTCCAGGAGCGCGGTCTCGTCGTGGAGCCAGTCCACGATCCGGTGGTAGCGCGGATCCCCGGAGCTCACCCGGACCCCGAAGTCGGGTACGGGCCCCTGCTGGACCGGCGTTGCGGTCTCGGTCATCGCTGTGCCTCTCTTCGTCGATGTTCTCAGTGGTGGGCGTCCGGGCCCCACGGGTCATCGAGCATGAAGTCGCGCCACCGCAGCCACCAGTTCCACTGGGAGTCGTCCTTGGTGAAGCCGGGGTAGAGGTGCCCGCCGCCGGGGAACTCGCCCTTGTCCCAATAGCCGGTCAGTGGCTGGTCTTCGCCGGTCAGAGCGCCGTACTTGATGGTGCCCTGGCTGCCCATGTAGCCCTTCGACGCGGCGGTCATCAACGGCCAGGTGTCGGCGTCGTCGGTTTCGACGAATCCGGTGCTGCCAAGGCCGAGGGTGGACGCCCGGCGCATCAGGTCCTTGAACTCCGGGGGCGCGTCCTTCTCCACGAGGAACCAGTTGATGAACTCGAATTTGTCCGGGCCCTTCGGCACGAAGGAATGCCAGCTGATGATGGCCGCCATGCCCATCGGGGTCGGGAATTCGAAGCAGAAGGTGCCCATATTCGGGAACAGGCCCCCGACGCTCGGCGGGTAGTCCGCCAGCACAGTCATCTGATCCTCGGTGAGGGTATCCGCGAGCTGCTCGGCCATTTCCGTGGTCATGCCGGGGGGAAGCATGATCGTGCGAAGTTTCTCGAACGGGGGCAGACTCTGCGCCGCGAGGACGGCCTCGCGGTTGTTCTTCCACTTGCCTTTGCGCCGGTCGATGAGACGCAGGCCGTGGCCGTTGGCGCTCACGTCGATGCCGTACATGGACGAGTCGTCCGACTCCGAGGCGGCGAGTTCGTTGATAGAGCGGTGCAGGGTCATCGCGTGGTAGCCGTCGCCCGCGTGCTGCTCGCCGGGGCATTTCCAGTTCGCCGGGATGATGAAGCGCTGGGGTGGGCCCAGGACCTCCAAGCCCGATTCGCTGCGCGCGAACATCAGGTCCTGATAGAACTTGATCTCCCCGAGGTACTCCTCCAACGAGGGCGCGTCGGGATCCCAGGTGGCGAACACGAATCCCGAGTACTGCTCCACCCGGGCCTTCTTCAGCCCGAGTTCTTCCTTGCTGTGGAACGCGCCGTGCATGTTCTCCCTGGCGACGGGCGAACCCATGAAACGGCCCTGCTCGTTGAAACTCCAGCCGTGATATGGACACTTGAACTGCTTCTCGTTGCCCGCTTCCGCACGACACACCTGCATTCCGCGGTGTGTGCAGACATTCAGCACGACATTGATCTCGCCGTTGCGTGAGCGCGTGACGATCACCGGATCCAGACCGATGTCACGTGACACATAGTCGAACGGCTCTGGGATCTCAGTCTCGTGAGCGAGCACCGTCCACGCGCGGCTGAAGAGCCGCTCGAGTTCGAGCCGGAACACCTCGGGGTCACTGAGAAGCCGCATCGACACCTCGTGTTTCTCGAGATCGATCAAATCGGCCAGCGGTGTGCCGTCGGACAGGATCGGCCCGGTGACCTTTGTACATCCCATTTCTATCGTCATGGGTTCTCACTCCTCGGGTGGTGGATGTGTAGCGACGCAACCTCGTGGACCGGGCTCAGTCCCACCGGACATTGATCGACGTCGGCTGGCGGAGGTTGGCACCCCGGATCGCGAGCGGCTCGGCGTCCTCGTCGGCACGCAGCCTCGGGAACTCGTCGAGCATCAGGTTCAGCGCCTTGCTCATCTCGAGCTTGGCGAGGTTCATCCCCATGCATGTGTGGGGGCCGAAGCCGAAGGCGATGTTGGGCTTGTTCATCGCGCGGCGGATATCGAAGGTATCCGGGTTCGGCCACGCGTCAGGGTCACGCAGACCCGACCCTTTGACGATCGTGACACCGGACCCCTCCGGGATGGTGACGCCGCGGACCTCGACATCGCGCGTCGCCGTGCGGGCGGCAACCATCGAGACCGGCTCGAACCGGGTGCCCTCGGTGATCGTCTTCGGCACCAGATCGCGGTCGGCGCGCACTTCGGCGAGCACCTCCGGGCGATTGAGCAACAGAACCAGGACGTTGCCGAAGGAACGGGTCGTCGTTTCGGCCGCCGCGGGCAGCAGCGAACGGGTGAACACGACCACCTCGTCGTCGGTGAGCGTTTCCCCGTCGACCTCCACCCGCAGCAGATGCGAGATGAGACTGTTACCGGGCGCTCCTTCCGATCGGCGCCTCCGCACGATCGGCAGTAGGTCGTCGTACAACGCCTTGACCGAGGCGATCGCCCGCTCCCGGTTGATCGCCGCCTGCCCCTTCTTGGCCGGATCGGTACTGCCGAAGCCCAGCAGGATCGTCAGGGCCTTGGTCTGGAAATCGTGGAATCTCTCCTGGTCGTCGGCGGGGAAGCCGAGGATCTCGTAGACGATCCTGACCGGAAAATTCACGACGAACTCGGTGAGGTCGGCGCGGTCGCCCCGCTGCGAGAGTTCCGAGATCATCCGCCTCAGCACCGGTTCGACGATATCGGCACCCCAGGAATCGAAGTTCTGTCGGCCCAGACCGGGCATCAGCAGTTTGCGCAGGCGCGAATGCTCCTGCCCATCCACACCGGTGACCACCTTGCCGAGCAGCGGACGGAAAGCCGCCGAGACCGCCTCGCTCGGGAATGTCTCGGTGTCCTTGAGCAGGGTCAGGCAGTCCTCGAATTTGAAGACCGAGTAGACGTCGCGCTCGCCGTTGAAACCTCCGGCCATCGACGGTGTACCGAACTCCGCGAGCACATCGCCGTGACGCACCGGTTCGGTCTCGCGATACTTCGCGAACACCGGATAGGGATCTTGGACGGAACCTGCGCTGAATGCCTCACTGATCTCGACCATCAGCTGGGCCGGCGTCGGGACCTCGTTCACTTCAGTGGTCATACGGGTCATTCCTTCGTATTGATCGGGGCCAGCGCCATCGCGCGTGACGGCCCGACGGTCGAGAGCTGCTCGGTGATGCCTCCGTCGACCGTGATCACCTGACCGGTGACATACGACGAGAGGTCCGATCCCAGATAGAGGACCGCGTTCGAGATGTCGCGGGGGCGTCCCAGGCGCTGGATCGAGCAGTTCGGCTCGAACATCTCCCTCATCTGGACCGGGAACGACGCGGCGCGTTCCTCGCCGACGATCAATCCCGGTGCGATCGCGTTGCATCGCACGCCCTGGGGGCCGTACTGGACTGCGATGTGGCGGGTGAGCGAGTTCAGGGCGCCCTTGCCCGCGGCGTACGCGGTATTGCGGATGTCGCCCCGCAGCGACTGGCCCGAGGAGATGTTGACGACAGAGCCGCCGCCGGCGGCGGTCATTGCCGGGACGGCGTGTTTGCACAGCAGCATCGGCGCGGTCACATTGATCGCGGTCGACTTCTCCCACAGCTCGAGCGTGGTGCATAGCAGATCGCCGTCCTGGCCGGACAGGTGGGTCGCCCCGGCGTTGTTGTCCAGGATGTCGAGTCGGCCGAATGTGGACATGGCGAGGGCGACGATCGATTCCGCAGTCTCCTCGGCGGTGATGTCCCCGACGACAGAGACCGCCTCGTGTCCGGCGTCCTTCAGCTCCCCCACGACCTCGTCCACGCGACTCGCGGCCAGGTCGGTGAGGACGAGACGGGCACCCTCCTGCGCCAGCAGCCGCGCCGTGTCGGAACCGATGACACCGCCCGCCCCGGTGACGATCGCGACCTTGCCCTCCAGAAGACCCACGAGAACTCCTCACCGGGCGAATGCCCGTCCATGAATGGCGTGACTCACCTCACCACTTACCGAACATATTAGACAGATATTGCCTAGTTTGGGCAATATCTGTCGCCCGAACAACCCTCGCGATAGACCGATCACATGGCACGAATCATGTGACCGATGTCTCTCACACTCCTTGACATGTTTAACAGTGATGACACAAACTGTTCCATCAATGAGAGATCCTTCTCATGTTTTCCGGAGGTTTGCTGCGTATGTCGTTGCGGTCGGTCCACAGCGCCGGAAGCGGGCTCGTACCCGCAGTGACACGACCACTAGGGGCCGTCCTATATCGCGGACGACGCGGCGCCATCCGCCGCACCCGGCTCCATACCGATGCCCCCTGCTGGGACGCCGCGGAGGAGCGAACCGCAGTGGTGACCGCCCGCGCGGCCGCCCTCGCGGGCACCACTGCGGACGCCCGAGTGCTCCTCGCGACGATGGTGGCGTCGGTGGCGTACGCAGAACTAGGCGAGCGTTCGACGTCACCGATGCTGGCCGGACACCCGGCTACCGCAGCCTTCGACACCGCCAGTATCGCCACCTGGCTCCGCCGGATCGGTGACATCATCGCCGAGAGCGGCACCGACCTGTACTCGCAGGCACGAGTGCTCGCGGACGCGGTGCTCACCCACCCCGACACGACCGAACAGGTCCTCGCGGAGGCATGGATCGCGGCGTGCGGCCTCACCCTGCTCGAGGAGCTCGCCGAGTCTTCGGCGGCACCCGACGCGGAGACTCGTCTCATCCAACGCACCGTGGCGACCACGGTGGCTTCCCGTCGACTGGCCCCGGATGCACGGATCGCCAGGCTCACCGGAGTCGATCGTCAGACCCTGGCTCTGTGGCGACGCTTCGGTCCGCCGTCACCGGACAGCCGGGGCCACCACATCTCCGCCCCCCTTTGCGCAGCGCTCACCGGGATGACGGGACCGCAGTGGCGCGCCCTCCATGCGGGCGGGCGGGTGCCAGAGGCCCACGACGACGCGCACGGCATTCTCAACTGGGACGAAGGTGAGGTACTTCGCTGGGTCGGCACCCACTCCGGGGACGACTGTCGGCGACGGTGTTGCCACCACCAGCCGGAGCCGAGCCGGGTCGCGGTGGCGGCGGGGCCTGCCGCCACCGCGCCGAGTGGCGCGGATCGGCGTACGCGGCTCACCCTCGTGCGATGACGAGCGTCGAATCACTCGGGCGTAGAGAGCACAAGAAGTTCGTGCTACGCCGTACGGTCCGCGACACCGCGTGGCGGCTGGTCGCCGAACGCGGGTTCGACACCGTCACCGTCGATGAGATCGCTACCGGCGCAGGCATTTCCGTGGCGACCTTCTATCGCCACTTCTCCGGCAAGGAGAGCGTCCTCACCCGGCGCTGGCTGTCGCCGGAGCGTATGGCGCAACTCGAGCCCGAGCTCGACCGTGACCACGGACTGCCCCGAGCCGTGGAGTCGCTCTTCGAGGCCTATGTAGGCATCGTCGCTCACTACCAGGTAGACCTGATCACGCGACTGAAGGTGATCCACCTCGACACCGGACTCCAACTCGCCATGGCCCGCGGCCGCAACGAGGACACCCGAACACTGACCGGGCTCTTCGCGGAGATCTCCGACCAGCCGGCGGACAGCCTCGCCATGCGTTTGGCCGCGTCACTGACCAGCAGCGCGCGCATCGCCGCTATGTCGCGATGGGCCGAGTTGGACGGACATCCGACGCTCGGCGTCCTGCTCCACGAGGTCGCCGAGACGCTCGCGCCGTCACTACACCGGTGCGAGACAGCGATCAGCACCTCGGTCGACGCTGACAGCAGCCGGGCGACCTGACGCCGCTCGTCACGACATCGGTCCGACCGCTCCCGGTCGAGGGCGACCGCGAGCGGCGGGGGATAGGTCCAGAGCGCGAACCGGGACAACCCCGCAGCGACGTCGGATCCGTCGACCACCCCCGAATCTCCGGCGAAGATCTCGACGAGAGCCACCGGAGACCGGCGGCGGCCATGGCCACACCCACTCCCCCCGAGGAGGCGTCGGCGCCCGCGAGCACGAGCGTCCGCGACCGCGAAAGCGCCACAGCCGAGCGGCTGGATCCGCTCCGGCGACCAGCACGAGCGCTCCGCAATCGATGCCGGCCAGGAAGGCAATCGAGATCGAGGCGATCGTGGAGTACCGTCGGGTCGCGGGTAAGGCATCACGCGCGATCGCCATGGCCATCGGCAACAGTCCGAATCCAGCGCCCTGAGCGACCCGCCCCGCCAGGAACGTGGAGAATCCGAGCGGACAGGGCGGCCGTCACCGTCCCGACCAGCACGATCAGCAGCGTGATTACGATCACCGGTCGGCGGCGCGAGCCCTCACCGAGCCGTCCGATCACGGGCGCACTTACCGCGCCGAGGAGCAGCGGCCCGGTCAATGTCCACTGGGCCGCGGGCCAAGGACACGTCGAAGAGGTCCGCCACCTGCGGCACCAGTGGAGCGTCGAGACTTCTGACGAGCGGACTCACCGCGGCCAAACAACATCAGTGTCGGAACGAAGAGGCGATGGTGACCGGAAGGCGCTGCCTCGTTCCGGTCGGTCAAGCGTCGAACCGCAGGATCTTCCTGGCGTTCAGCTCCGTGATCTTGTGGCAGTCCTCATCGGACAGCTCGGCAAGGGTCTCCGCCGCCCGCTTGCGGCTGTTCGGCCAGTTCGAGTCCGAATGCGGGTAGTCGATCTCGAGCATCACCCGATCGGCGGGGATCCCGCGGGGACCACCGAGGTTCTCGATGCCATGCACGTCATCGATGAAGCAGCCCCAGAAATGCTCGTAGAACAGCTCCGACGGGCGCGTGTTCTTGTCGATGTCCTGGTACCAGCGGTGCCGCTCCCAGGTGTAGTCGGCCCGCTCCAACAGATACGGGAACCAGCCGATGCCGCCCTCGGCGAGGATGAACTGCAACTTCCGGTGCTTCTGCAACCGACCGGAGAAGAGCAACTCGACGGCGGACCACATCAGATTGCTCGAGAACAGCGTGATCGCGACAGCGTACGGCACTGCGGAGGTCTTGGCCGCCTCCGCCGAACGACCGGCGACACCGGTGGAGGTGGTGAACGGGAAACCCGGCACGAACCCGCCGGACCCGAAATGCAGGCTGATCGGCATCTCGGTCGCCTCGCACACATCCCACAACCGAGTCCAGTGATCATTGCCGAAGCCAGGCAGACCGAGCGGGATCGGGTTGTCGGGGAAGCTGATCGTGCGGCAGCCCTTGGCTGCCAGCCGCTCGACCTCCCGCACCGTGGCGTCGATATCCCACACGGGCAGGATGCCGAGAGGGATCAGCCGGTCGGGGTGGGCGGCACACCACTCGTCGATATGCCAATCGTTCCACGCCTTGACGCAGAGCTCGGCGAGTTCCTTGTCCTTCGCCCGATGGAAGACACCGCCGCCGAAACCCGGGAAGGACGGAAAGCACAGTGCCGCGCACACACCGTCCAGATCCATGTCTGCGACCCGCGCGTCCGGCTCGTAGCAGCCCGGGATCATGTCCTGGTACCGAACGGGCTCCATACCGAAGTCCTTGGGCTCCCTGCCCGCGACGGCGTTGACGCCGATATAGGGGAACAGCGCGCCTTCGTACTTCCAGGTGTGGTTGCCCTCGGCGGTCGTGATGATCTGCGGAGCCGTGCCCTGGTACTTCGCGGGGAGGCGGTCCTGCCAGACCCGCGGGTGCTCGATGACGTGGTCATCGACGGAGACGATCTGCATATAGTCCTGCAGTGGCACGCCAACCCCTCCTCAAGGTATAAATAATACACTTATCGTAACTAATGTTCCATCCGAGCGAAAGCTCGAGAGAGGTCGGGTGCCCCCGTGACGACACCGTCGAGCCCAGTCCCGCAGAGCGCACCCTCCCAGGAGGAGGACGACCACGACCTGCTGACATACGGCATCGCGGGCGACCGCCTCCGGGAGGAGATCGAACTCGAGATCGACCGCTTGGAGACCGCGATCGCGACCGGCCGGGACGACGACGCCGACAGGAACCGATCCAGAATCCGAGACCTCGAGGCGGCGTTCTCGCGGCACACCTCGGCACGCGACCGCGAGTTCGACGAGAAGCGATTCTTCGGCGAGCACGTCGAAGACGACAAGCCGTCCCCATGACGGTCGCCGGTATGGCGGCGGACGCCATCACACCTCGTCACCCAGCACAGGCGGGATGTCGTCATCGGCCACGCCCCGGCATGGGTCCAACGGGACATATTATTCACATTTTATCTGATATGAATAGTCCGATTGGCCACACTCCGAGGAAACGAACCTCCGGTCAAGACCAGAGACAGTCGGCGGTCTCGGATGCCGTACAGCACGCGATGCCCTCATTTCTGCAGGTACGCGAGATCGACTTCGATGGTGTCACCGCTGACATAGGTGGACCGGTCGCTCAGTAACCACGCGACCACGTCCGCGATCTCAGCGGGCTCCGCCATCCGTCCGGACGGCATGAGCGCCGCGAAGGCCGCCTGCACATCGGCCGGCAGCGACATGATCCCCGGAGTTGCGACCACGCCGGGTGCCACGGCATTGATTCGTATGCCGTCGGTGACGTATTCGATGGCCGCCGTCCGCGTGAGACCGACGATCCCGTGTTTGCTCGCCGAATAGACCCCTTGCGTCGCAGCGGCTTTCAGTCCCGCACCGGAGGCCATGTTGACGATGGCGCCGCCACCGTGTTCGAGGAGATGTCGCAGCTCGGCGCGCATGCACAACCATGTTCCCCTGAGATTGACCGACATGAGGGCATCCCAGGTTTCGGTCGACACCTCGTGCAGCCGCATCGGCGGATGACTGAAACCCGCGTTGTTCACCGCGAGATCCAACGTCCCGTATTCGTCCACCGCCCTGGCGACGAGCGCATCGACTTCCGATTCGTTCGCGATGTCGGCGTGCTGGAAGGTCGCGATCCCGCCGGTCTCGACGATCTCGTCGACGACACGCCGACCTCCATCGTCGGCGACGTCGGCGACCACGACCTTCGCCCCTTCCGCCGCGAGTTTCTTCGCGGTCGCCGCGCCGATGCCCGAGCCCGCGCCGGTGACGATGGCGACTTTTTCCTTCAGGAGCATCTGCTACCTCCTTCGATGCAGTGCCGCGAACATGTGGGCCGCCCGCGACAACGGCCGACCCATATGTCACAGTTCATCTTTCTGGCGAATGCGATTCGAGACGCGCGTCTTACCGACTCGGCAGGTACAGCGCCGGGTCGTACGGGATCCGCTGGAAATTCGTCAGCGTTCCGTCTTCGGTGGCCTCGGCGATCAGACCGTCCGGGTTGCACACCGCGGGCGCGATCGGGATCTGCTTGCCGTTGCATTGCATTTTCGCGCCGGCAGACAGTGGGTGGTCGACCGGGGGCGCGCTCTGCAGTCCTACCAGAACCGCCGCGGGAGTGGTCTCGGTGATGGCTGCCGCGTTCAGCGCTCGCACCAGTCCGAGCATCGGGGCATAGCCCGACGCTGCGGTCGCACCATACTTCGCGCCGTCACCGTACTTGTCGAGAACCGCGGCGAAGAGTCGGCCGTCGGGAGCGTCCTCGGTCAGGTCGGTGCCGGTCACGACCGTAGTACCCGCGTAGCCACCCGGAATGGACCTGGCGCTGCCGGGCGCGATGCAGCGATCGATGATCATCAACGCCGCCTTGGGATTCACCGTCTTGATGGCCTTCAGCGCACTGGTGCAGAAGGTCTCGTCGCCGAACGCGTAGTAGAGTCCCGGTTTCTTCGTGTCGGCCGCGCTGATCTGCGGGGTCATATCGGCCACCCCGGGCGGGATGGGTACGACCTCCAACTCGATCCCCGACTGTCCGAAGACGAGCCCTCCCATCTGACGAGCGGGCCCTTCGGCTCCCGGCACACCGATGACGACGAGCGCCGCCCGCTGGATGCCCTTCTTCTTGGCCTCGACGGCCGCCGAGCCGAAGTAGGCCATCGCGTTGCCCATCGAGAACACCCCTGGCGTGGTCAGGGTCGCCGGCGTGCTGCCACCCAGCATGAACAGCGGAATCTTCGCCTGCGAGAGGACCGCGACGGTCTGATCGGCCCCGCCGAGCAGGCCTTCGACCACAGCGGACACATTCGCCTGGACCATCTGGTTCGCACAATCGGTGGTCTTGGCCGGATTCGCCTGCGCTTCACAGACTTTCAGTGCGATCGGGTGACCCGCGATACCTCCGAGATATTCGTTGGCATAGTCGGCGGCCGCCCGGATCCCCTTGATCTCGTCGGTCGCATCGATCGCGGCGGACTTCCCTTCGCTGATGACACCGATCGTTATCGGTGTGCCGGTCGCCTTGTTCGAGGCGCCGAGCACCGCGGTGTCGACAACCTCGGATGGCTCGTCGGAAGACGAACTACAGCCGACCAGCGCGGCCGCCACCGCGCCGACCACTCCGACGAGTGCCATCGACCTGACCGTTGTCCCGGTCACTCCACTACTTCGATACCGCACCGTAACTCCTTCGGTTCTGGACGCTTGGTCACCACATGCCCACCGCACCTCCGACGCCCCGGCCCCACCTGCCGGTGATGTCTTGCGCACATGACAAAACGGCCGCGATTCGAGTCCGAGCGTTGGGCCGACCCCCGAAGTCCGGAGGTTCAGGACGTGATAGGAGGTCGATGGTGCGGAAAGTGTGACAGATAGCACTTAAGCTGTCTAGAGTGACTCACACCCGCCCCTGGCGACGAACGATTTCAGCTCGACCCCCGTGAGAACGAGGATCCAACCGCATGACCCAACACCCAGCTTTTCTACTTCTCGGCCTCGGCAACGGAGCGGTATTCGGCGCTCTGGCACTGGCGGTAGTCCTGACATACCGCAGTTCCGGCGTGGTCAATTTCGCCAGCGGCTCGATCGCGCTCTATGGCGCCTACACCTACGCATTCCTCCGCCAAGGCAAATTCCTGGTGCTCGTGCCCGGCCTGCCGACGAGCCTGGATCTCGGCGGCGAACTGGCGATGTGGCCAGCGGTGATCGCCGCGACGGCTATCTCGGCGCTACTGGGCCTCGCGCTCTACGTCGTCGTTTTCAGACCGTTGCGTACCGCGCCGGCGGTGGCGAAAGCCGTTGCGGCTCTGGGAATATCTCTCGTAATTACCGGACTGGTTGCACTACGGCTCGGCACCTCGCCCGTGAATGTCGATCCGATATTCTCCACCACCGTCTGGCAAGCGGGCGGTGTGAATATCTCATCCGATCGCGTGTATTTCGCGGCGACTGTTCTGACAATCGCGATCGCGATCGCGCTGATATTCCGCTACACACGATTCGGATTGGCCACCAGGGCCGCCGCCGAGACCGAACAAGGCGCCTACGTCAGCGGTATCTCCCCCGACCGGATCGCGGCCTACAACTGGATGCTCAGTTCCGCGGCGGCAGGACTCGCCGGCGTTCTGATCGCGACCATCGTGCCGCTGGTGCCTGTCGCCTACACCCTGTTCATCGTGCCCGCGCTGGCCGCGGCCATCGTGGCACGATTCGAGTCGGTCGTGGTGGCCGTCGTGGCCGGAATCGTCATCGGCGCACTGCAATCCGAAGCCGGATATCTTCAGTTGACTTCCGACTGGCTCCCTTCGGCGGGCCTTCCGGAGCTCGTTCCGCTGATCCTCATCCTGGTCGTTCTACTCATCCGCGCGCGACCGCTTCCGAACCGCGGGGCGATCATCCTGCGCAGCCTCGGCCGGGCGCCACGCCCGAATCACGTCGCCCTTACTACCGCGGTGACCACTCTCGCCATGGTCGCCGCGATCCTCGCGACGCACGATCGCTACCGCAACGGTCTCATCACCACCATGATCATGGCGATCATCGCCCTATCGATCGTCGTGGTGACCGGCTACGCGGGTCAGGTGTCGTTGGCGCAGTCGACCATCGCGGGCGTCGCCGCCTTCAGTGTCGGCCCGATCACCACATCCTGGCACTTGCCGTTCCCGCTGGCGCCGATCGTGGCGGCGCTGCTGGCCACCGCGCTCGGCGTGGTGATCGGACTGCCCGCCCTCAGGATTCGCGGCCTGACGGTCGCGGTGGTCACCCTCGCCATGGCATACGCGCTGGAGGCGCTCTGGTTCCGCAATCTGGACCTGGTGGGCACTTCCGGCGTTTCGACACCTGCGCCGACCCTCTTCGGCTGGGACCTGGGTATCGGTGCGGGCCATGACTACCCTCGACCGCAGTTCGCACTGCTGTGCCTGGCGGTACTGATCGCAACCGCGGTCGCCGTGGCATTGTTGCGGCGCAGCGGACTCGGCTCACAGATGCTCGCGGTGCGCGCCAACGAACGTTCGGCCGCCGCGGCCGGTGTCAACGTCGTCTCGGTCAAGATCCTCGCCTTCGCGATAGCCGCGTTCATCGCCGGCCTCGGTGGCGCGCTGTTGGCCTACCAACAGCAAACGGTCACCGCCAGCGGGTTCGGCGCACTGGACGGTTTGATCTTCTTCGGCACCGTCTACCTGGCAGGGGTCACCTCCATCTCCGGCGGAACGGTGGCGGGCATCACCGCGACCGGCGGCATCCTGTACATCGCCATCGATGAGGTGGTCGCGGTGGACAGTTGGTACACGGTGATCGCCAGCCTTCTGCTCGTACTGACGGTCATCGTGAATCCGGAGGGAATCGTCGGGCCAGTACACGCGGCGCTCGCCGGACGCCGAGCCCACGGCATCGCGGAGGTGGGACGCTCCAGCGATACCGGAGTCTCCCCGGTTTCGTCTTCGAGCGCGGTGATCGACTCGGCGACGCCGACAGCACTGGCCCTGGGGAAGGTCGGAGTCCACTACGGCGGCGTCGTCGCCGTGGACAACGCCGACGTGGCTGTACCCGAGGGTGCCATCGTCGGGATAATCGGACCGAACGGCGCGGGCAAGACCACCCTCATCGACGCGATCACCGGGTTCGCCACACACAGTGGCGAGGTCACCCTGTTCGGTGACCACATCGCGAAACTAGCGCCCCATCAGCGAGTACGCGCCGGGCTCGGCCGCACCTTCCAAGCGACCGAACTCTATGACGACCTCAGCGTCAGTGAGAACATCAAGGTCGGGCTCACCGCTCGCGGATCCGGTCATCCCGAGCCCGCAGCGGAACACCTCGACACGCTGTTGCGCCTGCTCACCCTGGACTCGGTCCGCAACCGTACCGCGGGCGAATTGTCGCAGGGGCAACGACAGCTCGTCTCCATCGCGCGGGCGCTGGCAGGCTCACCTCGGGTACTGCTGCTCGACGAACCCGCGGGCGGGCTCGACACCCACGAGAGTCAGTGGCTGGGCACGCAGCTTCGCGGAATCCGGGACAGCGGTGTCACCATCGCGATCGTCGACCACGACACGCACCTGCTGTTCGGGCTCTGCGATCTGATCTACGTACTCGACTTCGGCCGGGTGATCGCCTCGGGCACTCCCGTCGAAATCCGGAACAATCCCGTCGTCGCGGCCGCCTATCTCGGCTCCGTCGCGGCGGACGCGACACTCAGCAAAGGATGAACGCGGTGACGACCACCTCCGCACTGCAATGCACCGGCCTCGACGCCGGATACGGCTCCGTCACGGTCACCAGAGGGATCGACCTGGCCGTGGCGCCCGGGTCGGTGCTGGCCGTTCTCGGACCGAACGGAGCGGGCAAGACCACTCTGATGCTGACTCTGGCCGGGCTGCTGCCACGATTGGCCGGTGATGTCCGTGTGCACGGAACGGCCCTGCGCGACGCCAGACCCGCGGCGGCGAACAAGGCGGGGGTGATCCTGGTCCCCGACAGCAGGGCGCTGTTCACGACGCTGACCGTCCGGGAGAATCTGAAAGTCGCTCGGAGATCCGACAGCATGAGCGTCGATGACGCCATGGACTTGTTCCCCGCGCTACGCAAGCGGCTCGACGTCACCGCGGGCGCGCTCTCCGGTGGCGAGCAACAGATGCTCGCCGTCGCGCGCGGCCTGGTGCAGCGCCCACGAGTGCTACTGATCGACGAGATGAGTATGGGACTGGCACCGGTCATCGTCGAGGAACTGGTTCCGGTTGTCCGCCGGATCGCCGACGAGAGTGGCGCTGCCGTCGTCATCGTCGAACAGCACGTCGGTCTCGCCATCGAACTCGCGGACGAAGCGGTAGTGCTCGTCCACGGCGAGGTGACACTGCGTGGCCGCTCGACCGAACTGGCGGGCGACCGCGGCAGGCTCGAATCGGCGTATCTCGGTGCGGTCCCGGCGAATTGAATCCGATGCCTGATACCACGAGCGTGGTATCAGGCATCGCCTCAGTCGACGGCTGTCCGCGCCCGCCCTCCGTACCCGGCGACGGCGAGCATTCGTCGATCGAGACGTTTGACTCGCGGAGGGCCGGCTGCTCACCGCGCGCGCGTTCGGCAGAGTCGATGGCCAGCCCCTTCGAAGGGAATACATGCGGCCGCCAGGTTCGCGAGCAGCTCATCGATCGCGTGGGCGTCCTCGATGACGCGCCCCGCTCCGCCAGCGGCGAGGTCGTCGAGTAGAGCTGCGAAGGTCTCCGCCGCGCAGGGCCGATTGGTGCCGATCACACCGTTGGGTCCACGTTTCGCCCAGCCGGTGACATACCACGCCGCCGATCGGTCTGCCCTCGCATCGATGACCCGGCCGTTCTCAGCGGGCACGATTCCCCGGTCCGTGTCGAACGCGACACCTGGAATCTCCGAGCACCGACAACCGACCGAACGGAGTACCAGGCCGGTCTCGACGAACTCGCCGACCGACGCCCCGGAGACGATCGGGATGCCCTCGACTCGTTCCTCGCCGACGACTTCGACCGGAGACTGCAGGTAGCGGAAGACGATTCGCTTGTTCGACGCCTTGCGCGGACGTCGCGCGTAGTCCCGCGCCAGCTGCAAATTTCTCCGACACCGGGGCGTCGGCGACAGAACCCGGCCTGAGTTCGGATCTTCACCCGGGATTCCCAGCCGTCGACTCCGCGACGCTCCCACCGCGTACACGACGGCATGGAAGTGCCGCATCAGATGCTCGTGGGTCACCGTCGTGCCGATCTCGACGTGAGGTGACAGCGGAACCGATCCGACTCGATACGCTCGGTGAAGGATCCCACGATCGACGTCGTCGCCTGGTGGTCCGGGCGACCGCCGCCCGAATCAGCCCGAACGGCGTCGGCAGGCGTTCGAACATATCGATCACGACATCATCGTGGTCGAGCAATTCGCCCCCGCGTAACACGCTGCGGTCCCGATCCACGACGGCGACCCGGACGGCATCGGCGTACCGCGACCGCGACCCTATCGATTCTCCGACAGGTGAAGGTGGAACAGGAACAAGGAAATGTCACGGTCGGATCCGAAACATCGATGCGCTCAGGATCACCTGTTTGCCGCATTCTCGGGAAAATACTCCTACAGAAGAACGTCCAGCACCGACTCTCCGGGATCCTGGATCACGAAATTCTTGATCTGCGTCAAATGCTTCCGCCAGAAGACAACGGCCTTGTCGGCATCTTTGTCCCGAATGAGCTGCACCAGTTTCACATGCGCGCGTTGCGCGGCGGCAGCGGTGGACTCCAGGGCCGCATCGCCTCGATTCTCACCGATGAACTTCTCGACGTGACTTTCGACGACGGCGAACAGGATGTCGAGCAGCATGATCATCGTCTGATTGCCGGCGAGGCGCATCAGAAGTCGATGGAACTCCGGCTTGTGCTGCCGGCCGAACGTGATCGGATCATCACCCACCAACTCACCCGCGGCGACCATTTCGTCGAGCGCCCGCAGGTCCGCCGTCGTCCGCTTCTTGGCCAGCACAGCGACCGCCGCCGACTCCAACTGCGCCCTCGCCTCGTGTACGTCGGCGAGTGTAGTCTTACGGAACTGCAGCAGGGTGCCCGCATAGCGAGCAACAGCCTCGACGTCGGGCATGACCACCCGGGCACCGCCGCGCGCTCCCCGCCTGATCCGAATGACCTGCTCCGACTCGAGCACCCGGAATGCCTCGCGCAGTGTCGGGCGCGAAACCCCGAAATGCTCCATGAGCTCGACCTCGGAGGGCAGCGCGTCACCCTCACGCAGCTGACCGGTCACGATCTGTCGACGCAGTTGTGCCGCGACCATTTCACCAGCCTTGGGCACACGGACGACGGCTGACTGCTGCGACGTCGCGGACATGCGCGCTCCCTATCATCGAATCGATCGATACTATTAGTACCACCTATTCAGTCATTCGATTCCCATCGTCGTGCACGGCACGGTCGCGAAACATCGCGCGCTGCAGGTCCTCAGGATCCGGCGCGGGCGGAAGCAACGACGAACCCTCGCGATCGCGAGTTTCGAACGCCTGGATCATGTAGGCGACCAGGCGCCGCCACGCGTCGGGAGCGCTGTCGTGGGTCACCGCGATCACCCCCGCATTGGCCATCAGCAGTACGACGAGATCCTGCGAGGTGAAGTCGGGGCGCAGGCGGCCGGTGGCCTTGGCTCGTTCGACGAGTTCCAAGAAACCGTGGTAGGCGTGACTCCGTTGGCATTCCAAATCCCGCGCGCCCGGAAAGGTCATCGTCAGGACGTCGGCGAAACCGCGATCGGCGGCCTGCATCGAACAGACCTCCTGCACGAATCTCCGGAAACCACCCCAGGGATCGGTGTCGGACAGCGCGTCGAGTACGGCAGCCGTGTACGCGTCCATGCGGTCGGCGAAAACCGCGGCGATCAAATCGTCCCGTGTGGGAAATCGCCGAAACAAGGTAGCAATCCCAACCCCGGCCTCCCGAGCGACGGAGGCCATCGAAGCACTCAGACCTTCTCGGGCGAAGGTCCTACGGGCCGCCTCCACCACCCGTTCCCGATTGCGTTCGGCGTCCTTGCGCAACGACGACGCGCCTGCCTGTGCGGGGCGGGATGGGGCGCGCTCGAACTCGGCCATCGGCCATCGGCCCAGCCTACCGAGACGGAGCAGGCGACCGCCCCTATGCCGTACCGTGTGCTGTCCACCACGACGGCAACCGTCAACGGCCGTACGGAAACTGCTCTCGGCCACCTCGATATCTAGCTGCTCATTCGCGGCCACCCCCGTCGAAACAGTGCCCATACATCACAGTGAACGGTCCCGCCATTCGGAGATGGCCCATGGCCTCGACGAGATGCGCCGGAAACCAGACGATATGTTGTCGTCGCGGTTCACGCTGATCCAAGCGACCTGAACTCCGTCTGCGACTGTGCCTCACGCCACTGTTGGCCCCTGCCCTTTCAACACCCTCCGAAGCGGTGAAGGCGGGCGAACGGTGTGACACCGGTACAAGTGACGAAGCCGCCGGAGATATTGGCGATTTCGAAATGTCAGCTCCGGTTAGTCGTAGTCGGTCATCAGGATATTCCGAGTTTCACATCCCGGTGCAGCACGCCCGCGCGGTGGACCGCCTCCATCGCGCCCGCCACCTTCACCCCCGACCCGCACCGCCTCGCTCCACAACAGCGGGTATCCAGCGCGGGTTGTTCGCAGCGGTACACCACGCCCGCAACGAACGCCAATCACCATTCCGGCAGATGATCATCCGATTTCTACGCGATCGCTACACCTTCGGGGATGCGTCAGCGACACGTCTTGTCTAGAGTCGGCCTGTGACAACGCCACCGGCTTCGCCGTCACACCGGTATTCACCTCCGGTCTCGCAGCAATCCTCCCCGATCGCCGCCGAGGGACCACGCGTGCCGCTACATACTTCGGAGTTCGCGACCGACCCCGACCGGGTCTGCCGGGCGATGCGCGATCGCTACGGCGCGTTGGCACCTGTCGAACTGGCACCGGACGTCCCCGCGACACTGGTGATCGGCTACCGTGAGGCGCTGCGCATCCTGGACGACGCGGCACACTACGCTTCCGATCCACGAATCTGGCAACAGCAGGCTCCTGCTGACTGCCCTGTACTACCCCTGCTGCGATGGCGTCCCGTCGCGCCGCGTAGCGACGACGCGGAACACACCCGATTCCGGGGTGCGTGCACCGCGGGCCTCGACCGGGTCGACCTGCACTCGCTGCGTTCCGTCGTCGAACGCACCGCCATTCCGATGATCAACGCGTTCTGCGAATCCGGATCGGCCGACCTGCTCGGCCAGTACGCGTTCCCACTCACCTTCCGAGTGCTCAACGAACTTCTTGGGCTCCCGCCCGAGAAGGGACAGCAGGCACTCGTCGGCATGATCGCCGTTCTCAACGCCGCCGATTCCGAATCCGCTCGGCGCGGCAACGAAATATTCGAATCGATTCTGCTGGAGTTCGTTGAGCAAAAGCGATGCGATCCCGGCGACGATCTCACCTCATGGCTGATGGCGGACGTCGCGGATCTCGATGACCTGGAAATGGTCAACCAAACGGCACTGTTGTACGCAGCGGGCACAGAACCCACCTGCGGACTGATCCTGAATACACTGCTGCTCATGCTGACCGACAACCGATTCGGCGACAATGTGATCGGCGGCTCCATATCGACCCGCGACGCGATCGATGAGGTCCTGTTCACAGATCCACCGTGGGCGAATTTCAGCGTGAGATATCCTCGCCAACCGCAACTGTTCGACGATATGTGGCTGCCCGCGCACCAACCGGTCGTCATCAGCTCGGCCGCCTGCAACAACGACCCGGCGATCGCGGGCGACCGTACCGGAAACCGCGCACATCTCGCATGGGGAGCGGGACCACACACCTGCCCGGCTCAGCCACTCGCGATGATCATCGCCCACGAGGCGATCGACCAACTCCTGGATGCCCTCCCGGAGATCACGCTGGCTCAGCCGGTCGACACCCTGACCTGGCGATCAGGGCCGTTACACCGAATGCTCAACGCCCTGCCGGTCACGTTCCCCGCTTCCGCGCCGCTGCACCCGGCGTGACACGAGAATCCGGACGCCTCATACGCCACCGCTATCAGAATACTCGTCGAGGGCGTCGTCGAGTGGCTGCCTTCGTTCAGGGATTCCCGCGTCCGCGTGCCGAATTCGAGGATCTCACTCGGATATCGAGCCCCGGACGGGATATGCGAACCCCGCTCTGCGGCGCAAGCACACTGGCAGGCACGTCGGGGGGCGATCGGTGACAGTCTCGAGGATCGAAATCGGCCGCGTCAGCTGGAATTCCAGCGCTACATCGTTGAACCGGTACAGTCCAGGGCTGGTTTTGAGCGCCAAAGTCGACAGTCATGGTCAGCACCAGGTCGAGCAGTTGGTGAACCTGGTGGCCCGCATCAGGTGTCAGCAAGCTCGATTCCGTGCTCACGCGCCATCGCCGAAGTACGGGACCCATTCAGCAATGATGTAGCTGTCACAGCGCGATGTCACGCCGCCGAACGACGAACCTCCCGAATGCGGCTCCGCCGTCCGCGCGCGATCGTCAGGCCAAGGACCGGCTGATGACGAGACGTTGAATCTGGTTGGTACCTTCGAATATCTGGGTGATCTTGGCTTCTCGCATGTAACGCTCCACTCGGAAGTCGCGGGTGTAGCCGTAGCCGCCCAGCACCTGGACGGCATCGGTGGTGACTTTCATTGCCGCGTCGGTTGCCACGAGTTTCGCCACAGACGCGTGCCGTGAATACGGCAGCCCGGCGTCACGTCGACGTGCGGCGTCGAGATAAGTGGCCCGCGCGGAGTCGATCGCCGCGGCCATATCGGCGAGCAGGAATCCCAAGCCCTGATGGTCGATGATCTTCCTCCCGAAGGCCGCGCGCTCGCGCGCGTAGGCGACGGCCTCATCGAGTGCGGCCTGCCCCAGTCCGACGGCGACGGCGGCGATACCGAGGCGACCGGAATCCAGCGCGCTGAACGCGATCGGCAATCCCTGCCCCTCGGCCCCGATCCGCCGATCCTCCGGAATGAACGCGTTGTCATAATGCGCGGAGGTCGTCGGTACGGCATGCAGACCCATCTTGGCCTCCGGTTTGCCGAACGACAGGCCATCGAGATCCTTGGGCACGAGGAAGCAGGTTATGCCGCGGCTTCCGTCACCGGTGCGCGCGAAGAGATTGTAGAAGTCGGCGATGCCACCGTGAGTGATCCACGCTTTCGCCCCGTGGACTCGGTAGCCGCCGTCGGTCGCCGTGGCTTTGCACGTAAGCGCCGCGGCGTCGGAGCCCGCCTGCGGTTCGGACAGACTGTAGGCACCGATCATGTTGCCGCCCAACATCTCCGGAAGCCATCGCTGCTTCTGCTCTTCGGTGCCGAACGCCAGCAGCGGGTGACACGCGAGGCTGTGGACGCTGACGGCCACGGCAACCGCCGCCCACCGCGCCGCGATCTCCTCCAGCACTTGCAGATAAACCTCGTAGGGCTGGCCTCCGCCGCCCCATTCCTGCGGATAAGGCAGGCTGAGCAGCCCCGCTTCGCCCAATGTGGCGAACACCCCCTCGGGATAGCTCTCCGACTTCTCGCATTCGTCCACGGCCGGATCGAGAACCTTGTCGGCGATGTCGCGTGTCAGACCGATCAGGTCACGGGCTTCTTCGGTGGGCAGCAGGCGTTCAACAGCCATGGAGATCTCCTCGACTAGCTACCAGAGACAGTACTTAATTACTCAGCTCAGTACTGCGACCGTAAACAGTACTGCATGGCAGCCTCCAGTACTATTCGCGCCATGGAGCAGCCCACTCGTTCCGGCTTCGCCACCCGACGCCGTGGCGAACTCTTCGACGCGCTGCTCGAACTGTTTCTCGTGGAAGGCTTCGCCCATCTGACACTCGATGACATCGCTCGCACCCTTCGATGCTCGAAATCGACCCTCTACACACTCGCGGGCAGCAAGGAGCAACTCGTGCGCGCGGCGACCGTGTACTTCTTCCGCCGTGCCGCCGAGGACGTCGAGACCCACATCGACGCGAGAGCCGGGGCGCGCGAACGGATCACCGCCTATCTCTCGGCCGTCGGAATCACTCTGGCCACCGCTTCCGATCAATTCATGATCGACCTCGACGCCTTCGCTCCTGCCCGCGAGATCTATGAGAAGAACACCAGGATCGCGGCTCGGCGTGTGCGGCAGCTCATCGATGAAGGCGTCGCCCGGGGCGAGTTCCGCGATGTCCATGCGGCCTTCGCCGCCGACCTCGTCGCGACAATGATGGTCAGAATCCAGCAACGCGGCGTCCGCGCCAGCACCGGCCTGGACGATGCCCTCGCCTATCGGGAGCTGGCCGCCATCCTCACCGCCGGTATCAGCGCATAGGGCATAGGGCCCCGACTCTCACACGAGCATCAGACCTCGGCCGCAAACCGTGGGGGCCCACCACCGACCAGCCGTGGCCCGTGGATCATCGTCCACAGGCGGCGAGCGGTCGCGGTGACGGACTCGGGCGGTTCGATAAGGTCCGAACGCAGCCAGTAGGACAGAAAACCCAGAATTCCGCCTGCCGTGAATTGGGCGAACTCCTCGGCGTCGGGCCCGGCGACACGCCACTGCACCAACCGATCGGCAAGATGGCTCGCGACCTTCTCACGCGCGATGCCCGCCACGCTGCGTGCGCCGACCAGCCTGCGATAGACGACCCGATGCTCGTTCACCTCGTGAAGGAAATCGAGGAGGGTGCCCGGCACACCGGCCGAGTCCAGCGCCACGCCCGCGGCTGCCGACGCGCGAATCCGCTCGATCAGGGCGTCGGCGGCCAACTCGTCCAACGACGCGTAATGCAGATAGAACGTCGGCCTGCTGACCTGCGCACGCTTGGTGACATCAGTAACCGACACCTCGTTCCAGTCGAATTCCGCCACCAGGTCGAGCGCGGCGGCACGCAGGCTCTCGCGGGTCCGTACGACGCGCGCGTCGACACGTCCCATCACCTGATCGGGCCTCTTCGACAGGACAGTCACCTTTCCACCAGACCATCGGCTCGAACCGCGCCGCCGCGCTCTCCCGGACGGCAAATACGTAGGTACGTACGTAGGTCTCCCGACGACGCACACTATGTGCCAGATCACAGTGATGTGTGACATAGCTGTCGATGACGGAGGTTGCAGTGAGCACGGAGACCCTGGTGTACCGCACGATGCTCGACCATCGGCCGATCACTCCCGCGGACGGAATACTTCGATTTCCCACAATCGCCTGCGCCGGGAACACTTCGTTCTGCTCTCAGTGCCGGAACTGCGCCGACGACTGCGCGAACTGCGCAGCGTGCCGGTACGACGAATGCGATGCCTGCGCCGCGCCCGACCTCACCCCGAGAACCGCGATGATGCTCGTGATCGCGGGCACGATTCTCGTCGAGCAAGTACGCGGCGAATCGTCACATGGGTGTACGCCGGTGTTCCACCACCATGTGACCCGTACCTTCGAGCAGCTCGTCGAGGCCCTCGATCGCGGGCACCGACCACAGTCACGCAATCTGGCCGATCAACTGTGTATACATCTGATGATCACGCAAGCACGCGAACTGGCATGTGAGGCAGGTGAGGTGTACGTAGAGGGACTGCCGATCAGTGACTACGACTACGGCTTCCACGAACTGTACGACACGCTGCTGCCCGACGACGAGCACGACTACCTGGTCGAGTTGGGCACGGCACTGGCGGCCCCCGGGACGAGGTTCAGTTTCACGGCCTTGGCCGATCTCATGACCCGCGACGCCATGAACACCTTTTTCGAACCCTTCCACACCGATGAGTGTGAGGTCTAGGAGGGACCACACGGCACCGGTGGCGGCCGGGTCGAACGAACCACCACGACCCGGCCGCACCCGATCCGGATCAGAAGTAGTAGCGGGCTACGAGATCGGCTACACAGCCGGGCTTTTCGCTCTCATCGACATCGACGGTGGTCCTGGTCAGCAACTGGACACCGTCGGCGCCGATACGCTCACATCCGACCAGGGTGCTACGGGCACGGATTCGGCTACCGGCACGGACCGGCGCCGGGAAACGGACCCTGTCCAGCCCGTAGTTGACCCCCATGCGCACGCCCTCGATCCTGCGCAATTGGTTCAGGAAATACGGCAGCAGCGAGACGGTCAGGAATCCGTGCGCCACCGTCGCCCCGAACGGACCGGACGCCGCGCGCTCGGTGTCGACGTGAATCCACTGATGATCCTCGGTGTCGTCGGCGAATCCGTCGATTCGCTTCTGCTCCACGGCGAACCATGCGGTCGGCCCCAATTCCTTGCCGACCGCTGCTTCGAGGTCATCGATTCCGCGATAGATCTCCATTGCTCACCTTCCGCCGGCTCGATCGAGCCTCGGCTGTTCCGAGCGACGGCTCGATGCCGTCACATCCATCCGCGGGACGACTCGGCCGTCAGACCGCTACCGGCGCGTGATCCCCCGCAGGGTTGCGTACCGGCAAACCGAGGAATCGACGGGCATTGTCGCCCATGAAATCCCGTGTCCTCTTCTCATCCATGCCCTCGGCGTAGTGCCAGAAGCCCTTCGGCTCGGAGAGACCCTCCGGATGTGGGTAGTCGGAGCCGAACATGACCCTGTCCCAGCCCACCGTCTCCACGACGTCGGCCACCGAGCCCTCCCAGAACGGGCTGACCCAGATGTTGCGACGAAACACATCCAGCGGATGTTCCTCGAAGTTCTGGGGCATCTTGGCGTATAGGGCCTCGAAGTCGTCGAACAACGGCCTGATCCACGCGCTGCCGTTTTCCACACTGGCGATCCGCAGCTTCGGGAACCTCGTCAGAGTGCCGTGGCAGATCAGACTGCCCAGCATGTCGGCGACTTCGCGGTGGCCAAGCGCGAGCCAGCGGAATGCACTCATCGCGGTGAAGTTGTTGGTGTCCGGCGGCTCCCACATGTTGATGTAGCTGTCCAACGGCGGCTGACTGGCATGCAGTACCACCGGAACGCCCGCATCCTCCACGTCCTTCCAGAGCGGATCGAATTCGGGCAACGCCGGAGAACGCCAGCCTTTGTAACCGCGAACCGGCGCCGGCTTCATCAATACCGCCTTCGCCCCGTTCGCCAGCACGAATTCCAGTTCCCGGCGCGCCTCGTCGACGAGTCCGCACGTAATCACCGGCGTCATGAACAACCGGTTCTCGTGGGTGAATCCCCAGGTCTCGAGCATCCACTGATTCAGCGCGTGGATCATGGCCACCACCAGGTCCGGATCCTCGGCGGCGGAGTGTTCCACGAGATTGGCCAGCGTCGGGTAGACGAGCGCTTCCGCGACGCCCTGCTCGTCGAGCGCCTCGATACGCGGTTCTGGCGCACGGAACGCCGGGAGCGAGTCGATCGGCGTGGTCATCTCACGCAACGTCAACCCCTCCTTGTTCCGACCCGAGAAGAATTTCTCGTACGAGCCCGGCGCCGCGACCCGCTCGAAGGTCGGGTTCGGGATGTACTCGGTGATCTTGCCGAGAATCGCGATCCGTGTCGCTCTGCCGACCTGCACGAACTGCACGGCGCGATGGAACTTCTCAGGCAGGTGCCTGGTCAACGCTTCCGGTGTTTCGTACATGTGAGTATCGGCGTCGAAGATCGGCGCGTCTTTGAACTGTCCCATGACCAGGGGCCTCCTCTGTGCGGCACGGGCGGGATAACTCACGATAGCGACATTCTGCTTAAATAGTCAAATGATTAAGCTATGTTCGGACGACGGGATCGGCCGGACAGCGATCGATGAATCCCGTCGACAACAGTCGATCGAAGGAGTGCCCGATCGACACCTGTTGCGACCGCGATCCCGCTGGCGCACACCACCCGAGAACCACTGGCACGGGTTCCACATATAGATATATGATTCTATTTAATACTCGATTAATGACAGAAGGTGACGGATGCGGATCCTGGTGATCGGCGCGGCGGGCGACGTCGGCAGGGGGGTCGTCGCGGCCTGCCTGGAACGCGGCTGGGAGACAGTGGCAGCGGGCCGAACGGAATCGACGCTCGCCGATGTCGTGTCGCGACACGACAACTCCGCGCTGTCCGCCATCACGGGCAGCTTGGACACCGAGCGGTCGGCGAGAGAACTCGCGGACGCTGTGGACCTCGCCACGGTCTCCGGTGTCGTCGTCACCGTCAGCGCTCCATGGAAATCCACGCCGGTCGCCGAATGCGGCTGGGACACCATCTCGACCGCCTTCGAGACGCTGCTGCGTCCACACGTCAACGCCGCCGGGGTGCTGATCCCGCGCCTGCCCGACGGCGCGATCTATCTCGCCGTCGGCGGCGGTATGGCCGACGGTGTCTTCCCTGGCATGGCGCCGGTCTCGATGGTCCAGGCCGCCCAGCGCAACCTCATCCGAGCGTGGCACAGGGAAAGCCGTAGCGGAGCGGTGAATATCCGAGAACTCATGATCGCGGCCATGGTCAACGGCCACAGCACCAGGGACACGGCTGGTCCGGATTGGCTGACCGATCTCGAGATCGGCGCACGCGTGGCCGAGATTCTGGCAGATCCGGAGTCCGATCCCGGTCCGGTACTGACCTTCTCGACCAGGGATCGAGCCGCGCGCTGAGCGGGTCGCGTACCGATACGAACACATCCATCCGAACAACCCCCGGGAGAATCCTGTGAGTTCGACTTTCGAACCCGAACTGCTGATCGAGGCGCGCGGCGCCGTACGCATCGTGACGCTCAACCGACCGGAGGCCCTCAACGCGGCCAACGAGGCACTGCACGACGCCGTGGTCGGGGTCTGGCGTCATATCGCCGCGGACACCGAGGCACGCGCGGTCGTGCTCACCGGAGCTGGACGCGCGTTCAGCGCAGGCGGCGACATGAACCACCTGCGCGCGGTGCGTCTCGACCGCGCGAAACGACGGTCGGAGATCGATGGCGCTCGTGCGCTGGTCACCGAGATGGTGGACTTCGCGCTTCCTGTCGTCGCCGCCGTGAACGGTCCCGCGGTCGGACTCGGCTGCAACCTCGCGGTCCTCAGCGATGTCGTCTTGATCGCGGAGAGCGCCTATATGGCCGATCCACATGTCGGGGTCGGCCTCACCGCGGCCGACGGCGGCGCGCCGACCTGGCCGCTGCTGATGGGACTGCTGCGGGCCAAGGAGTACCTGTTCAGCAGCGAACGAATTCCGGCCCAACAGGCCGTCGCACTCGGCCTGGCCAACCGTGTGGTGCCCGACGCCGAATTGCTGGACGAGGCCATCGCCTTGGCGACAAAGTTCGCCGCACAACCCCCCCAAGCCATCCAATCCACCAAGCGGACACTGAATCTGCACGTCAAACGGGCGATCGCCGGAGTACTCGAATACGCTCTCGCGGAGGAATTCCAGTCATTCGACACACCCGAGCACCAGGCGATCGTCGACCGCTTCCTCAGCAAGAGCGGCGCCGGGGCATGACGGTTCCGCTGCCCTCGCTCGGCTTCGAGAACACCGCGTTCTGGACCGGCGGCGAACGGGGTGAACTGCTGATCCATCGCTGTCGTGATTGCACCCGATGGCTGCATCCGGCGGCACCGATTTGTCGCTACTGCTACAGCCGCGCGATCGGACCCGAGAAGACCCGCGGCAGCGGCACCGTGTACTCCTACACGATCAATCGACAGCCGTGGCTGTCAACGCTCCCGGTGCCCTACGCCATCGCGGTCATCCAACTCGATGAGGATCCGAGCCTGCGTCTGACTACCAGACTGGTCGATGTCGCCCCGGACGCGGTGCGCATCGGCCTGCGGGTCGTGGTGTGCTTCGAACAGATCGAGGACGTCTGGCTGCCACTGTTCGCCCCGGAAGGAGCTACCGCGTGAGCACGCGTGATGTGGTGATCAGCGGAATCGGTCAGTCCGATGTGGGCAGACGACTCGGCCGATCCCCATTGACACTGACCGTCGATGCCGCGCTGGAAGCGATCGCGGACGCCGGGCTGTCGGTCTCGGATATCGATGGCGTCGCCACCTGGCCGGGCAATACCGAAGCGACGCCGGGATTCTCGGGCGTCGGGGTGTGGGACATCAAGGATGCCCTCGGACTTTCGCTGAATTGGTTCTGCGGCGGGATCGAGGGACCCGCTCAGATCGGCTCGATCATCCAGGCGTATGCGGCGGTGAAGGCCGGGCTCGCCGATCACGTCCTCTGTTTCCGCACCCTGTGGGAGAGCACGGCCCAGACCGCGGGTCGACGAGCGTCGGTTCCCGGCGCGGGGAGCGACCGCATCACCGGCGACGCGATGCACATGCAGTATCTGCTTCCATTCGGTGCGGTGTCGGCGACCAATTGGGCAGGGCTGATCGCGCGGCGGCATTTCCACACCTACGGTACGACCCGCGAACAACTCGGCGCGCTCTCGGTCAACACCCGGGCAAATGCCGCGCTCAATCCGAAAGCGGTACTGCGTGATCCGCTGACGGTCTCGGACTACATGGCGGCACGGATGATCTCCGACCCGCTGTGTCTGTTCGATTGTGACATCCCGATCGACGGCAGCACCGCGGTTATCGTGTCCAGGGCCGATGCGGCACCCGATCTGCGAACCGCACCGCTGCGCATCGCCGCGACCAGTTCGGCGATGCGGGATCGGCCGCAGTGGGACCAACACGGCGACCTGACGTCGATGACCGCATCGGAGGTGGGCGCGGATCTGTGGCGCAAGACCGACCTGACACCTGCGGATGTCGATGTGGCTGCGATATACGACGGTTTCACCATCCTGACCCTGCTGTGGCTCGAGGCGCTCGGCCTGTGCGGCAGGGGCGAGTCGGGACCGTTCGTCGCGGACGCGGCGAACATCGCGCTCGACGGGAAGCTACCGCTGAACACCGGAGGCGGGCAGCTCTCGGCAGGCAGACTGCACGGATACGGGCACCTGTACGAGGCCTGCGTGCAGTTGCGTGGCGCGGGTGGTGAGCGTCAGGTGCCGGGCACCCCGGAAGTCGCCGTCGTGGCGACCGGAGGCGGTCCCCTGGCGGGCGCGCTGCTGCTCACCCGTGACCGATAGTGAGCATCGACCACCCCATCGAACGACGGAGGACACAGTGGGTGCATTGAACGGACGGGTCGTCTTCATCACCGGCGCGGCACGAGGTCAGGGCCGGTCGCACGCAATCCGATTCGCCGAGGAAGGCGCAGATATCGTCGGCGTCGACATCTGCCGCGACATCGATATCGTCCCGTATCCGCTCGCAACGTCGGAGGATCTGGCCGAGACCAAACGATTGGTCGAGGAGACGGGCAAGCGTATGCTCGCCGAGCCGGCCGACGTCAGGGATCAGGCACGCCTCCAGGCAGTCTTCGATGACGGAGTCGAGCGCTTCGGCCACATCGACACCGTGATCGCGAACGCGGGCATAGTCATGAGCAATACCAGAGAGCGCGACGCGGCCGAGGCCTGGCGGCTGGGAATCGACGTCATGCTCACCGGGGTGTGGAACACCTTCCGGGTAGCGCTGCCCCACCTCATCGAGCGCGGCGAAGCGGGCTACGAGGGAAATATCGTCGCCACCAGTTCGATGGCGGCACTGCTGAGCCTCGGTAACGGCAAAGGCGGAGACGATGCCTACGCCGTCGCGAAATTGGGTGTGACCGGACTGGTCAAGTCGTACGCGAATTATTTGGCGCAGTACAACATCCGAGTCAACGGGGTCGCTCCCACCAACTGCGCCACGCCGATGGTCACCGAGAACCCGGAACTGTTCGCCGTCATCGCGGCCTACCCCAACCTCGTCAACGCGATGCAGACTCTTCTGCCGAAGTACCCGGTGATCCAGGCCGCCGATGTCACCAACGCCATCCTGTTCCTCATCTCGGAACAGGGCCGCGTATTCACCGGGAGCACACTGAATGTCGACGCGGGCATGGCGATTCGCCGATAGCACGCACCGACGAGAAAGGCGCCGACCGCGTGGTCGGCGCCTTTCTCGTCTCCGGTTCGCCGGATATCAGTCACTGGCGGGCAGCGGTTTGGCCTCTTTGAGCGTCAAGACGACGCCGTCGACGGCCAGGTCGGCACTGCCAGGTTTCGTCACGAGCAGTTCTATACCTGTCTCGTCGGCCGTGTACCGCTTGCCCATCAGCGTTCCCGCGGACCCTGGGGCGATCGCCAGTCCGGTCCCCGGCGCCGCCGCTGGATCGATCATCGGGTGCCCTCCGCAGGAGACCACCGCCTCGCCCGTAGGCGCGCGCACGACGATGACTTCGGTGGCGTCGACCTGACTCCGCAGCCTCGCGCCTGCCTTCAGATGCATGTCCGTATTCCTTCCTGCTCGTTGTCGACCGGGGCTCAGAAGCCCATCGACCGGCCGATGAGGTCTTTCATGATCTCGGTTGTTCCGCCGTAGAGGCGCTGTACGCGGGAGTCACGCCAGAGCCGGGCGATCTCGTACTCGTTGATGTAGCCGTACCCGCCGTGCAGTTGCAGGCAGCGATCCAAGATTTCCCACTGGACCTCCGAGGTCCACCACTTCAACCCCGCGGCCTCCTCGGCGGTGAGTTCGCCGGCGTTCGCCGCGAGCACACACTGGTCCAGGTAGGATTGCGCTACGTCGATCTTAGTCGTCATTTCAGCCAGGAAATGCCGGTTGACCTGGAATTTCCCGATCTGTGTCCCGAAGGCTTTTCGATCGGTCGCATATCCGAGTGTCAATTCGAGAGCACGCCGCGCCATCGGCAGCGCGTAGGTGGCGATGCCGAGCCTCTCGTACGGGAGATTGGCCACGAGATGATAGAAGCCTCGATTCTCCTCGCCCACCAGGTTCTCGATCGGCACTCGCACATCGTCGAAGAACAATTCAGCGGTATCGGTCGCCCGCTGACCGATCTTGTCCAATTTGCGGCCCCTGGTGAAGCCGGGTGTACCCGACTCCACCACGATCAGGCTGATACCGCGATGTCCCGCGGTCGAGTCGGTCTTGACTGCGACCAACACCAGATCGGCCAGGATCCCGTTGCTGATGAACGTCTTCTGACCGTTGATCACCCACTCGTCGCCGTCGCGGCGAGCCGTGGTCTTGATGCCGGCGAGATCGGAGCCCGCGGAGGGTTCGGACATCCCGACGGCTGTGATGGTCTCGCCACGAACATAGCCGGGCAGCCACCGCTTCTTCTGCTCGTCGGTGGTCAGGCCGACCATGTAGGAGGCCATGATGTCGTTCTGGATACCGAGACCGATCCCGACCGAGCCGGTCGCGAACATCTCCTCGCTGACGATCTGGTTGAAACGGAAGTCGCGCAGACCGAGGCCACCGTACTCCTCCGATACCTCCCAGCCGATCAGTCCGAGTTCACCGGCACGACGCCATGCGTGCCTGCTGACCTTCCCCTCTGCTTCCCATTCTTCCGCGTTCGGCGCGCATTCGGTCTCGAAGAAGGCTTTCGCGGTCGCGCGGAACTGGTCGTGTTCAGGCTCGAAGATGCTACGGCGCATCGGCAGTGTCCTCCGTATTGCAGATTGAATTAATTATATAATACAACTATATAATCGCCGAGCGGGAGTGATCTCTACCAGTCATCGCACTGCGCGGCCTTCCGACGAGTTCGATGACGACACCATCCGGATCGCGCAGGAACAGCACGGTCACTCCCCCGATCTTGGTTCCGGGCAATTCGACGAACTGCGGCTGCGGAATCTCCGGCCAGCTACGCACGAGCTCTTCGCGATCCGCGATGACGTCATCGACCCCGAGGGCGAGCCGATACAGCCCGCGATGATTCGCCACCACGGGAGTGCCACCGACGAAGAACGGACGCTCCCACCAGGTCAACTCCAGCGTCACGGAGGGATCGTCCGGAATCGTCAGTGCGACGACAAGCAACGAGACCTCGCCGAGACCCAGTCCGGTCGCGTCCAACTCGACTCGCCGCGGCGTGGCGAGCGGTCGAAACCCCAACCTCGCGTACCAGTCGATCGATGACTGCAGATGCGAACAGTTGAGCCGGATGTGCGAGAACTGCGGCGCGTCATCGACGCACGCACCGGCCACCAGTTCTACCGGAACGCCATCCGGGCCGACCACACGCAGCGCTCGCCGATCCCTACCACCGACCGACCACGAGTCGAACAGGACCGGAGCGTATCCGGAATCACTCAGACGGCGACGCGTCGCGTCCAGATCCGGCACCGCATAGCCGACCGCGGCCAAGCCGAGATGGTGCGGGTCGCTCGGAAACTCGCCGACCGTAGGCGGAGTCTCCCACTCCAACACCTCGAGCGCGGGCGCGCAACGCGGCCCGCGCTGGTCGTAGAGGAACCAGGTCTCCGAAACCGGCATACCGTCGATACCGAGCGCCCGGCCGTCCGCGGGCCCGCGTGTCGTCTTCATCCCCGGAGCGAGTTGGAACGTATCACCGTAAAAGGCCACCGCCGCCCCCAGGTCCGCGGTGTTCAAGTTCGCGTGCAGCAGGCTGTGCACCCGCACCGCCCGCCGATCCGAAGGAAGCATCCGACATCTCCGTCCTAATACATCAATTGATTATAAAAGTTTAACTGATTGTGCGACCGACATCGACCCTGGTACTACTGGGAGCGAAGCATCCTCCGCGGCGGCCCAGCCGAGTGAGCCCGGCCGCCGACGCCGAAATCCGCCATGCCAGACCTGGGAGTCGACCGTGCCAGAAGCCGTAATCGTCAGCGCCTGCCGTACCGCCATCGGAACCGCCTTCAAGGGAAGCCTCGTCGCGACATCGGCGTTCGATCTCGCCGAAGCCGTGGTAGCCGAGTCGGTCGTGCGCTCGGGAATCGCCCCGGCGCGGTTCGACGAAGTGATACTCGGCGAGTCCCTGGCGGGCGGCGGAAACATCGCCAGACACACCGCGGTCCGAGTCGGACTCACCGCGGCACCCGGGCTCGCGCAGAATCGACACTGCGCCAGTGGACTAGCTGCCGTACAGACGGCAGCCGCGGGTATCCGCGCGGGCGTCGAGCACGCGATCATCGCAGGCGGCGTGGAGTCGGCATCCACCATGCCGGTCATGCGCGTGCGCGTCCCCGGCAACGAGGAATGGCTCGACAAGTGGTTGCCGCCGTCACATCCGGACTCCGCGCAAGCGCCCAACCGCGACATGTCGATCACGGTGGGCTGGAACACCGCCCGGGCTCTCGGGTTGAGTCGAGAGGACATGGACGCCTGGGCCCTCCGGTCACACGAGCGCGCGATCGACGCGATCGACGCCGGGCATTTCGCCGATGAGATCGTGCCGGTGAAGGTCACCCTCGCCAACGGCACAGAGGTCGTCTTCGACACCGACGAGCACCCGCGCCGTGGCACTACCGCGGAACGCCTGGCGGCATTGAAGCCGCTGCACCCGGAGATCGATGGCTTCAGCATCACCGCGGGCAATTCCTCCGGCATCAACGACGCCGCCGCCGCGGTCGTGGTCACCTCCCGCGAGTTCGCCGAACACAACGACCTGACGCCACTGGCCGTCGTGCGATCCTGGGCCAATGTCGGCGTGGATCCGACCCGCACCGGCCTGGCTCCGAGCGAGGCCATACCCAAGGCCCTGGAGCGCGGCGGCCTGACCGTCGACGACGTCTCCCTTTTCGAGGTCAACGAGGCATTCGCGGCGGTTCCGCTCGCGACCGCGCGACTGCTCGATCTCGACCCCGAGATCATGAACGTCAGCGGCAGCGGATGCAGCCTGGGCCATCCGGTGGCGGCGACCGGGGCGCGCATGGTCGCCACCATGCTCGGAGACCTCCGCAGGCGCGGCGGCGGGATCGGAGTCGTCTCGATGTGCGCGGGTGGCGGCATGGGCGCCGCCATGGTCATCGAAAGCTGCTGAACCGGCACGAACACGCCTCGATATCTCGGGCGGCGGCGGGATCGGTCCGGCCGCCGCCCTACTCACTGTCGGAATCGCGAATCCCGACAGATCAGAGCAGAAGGTCGACGACGGACTTGCCTTCCTGACCGAACAGGACATAGTCCTCCGAGTCGATCAGGTGCCTGCGCCACAATCGCTGCGCGCGCTCGGCATCCCCCTTGGCGATGAGCCCCACCACACGGCGGTGAACATCGGCGGTCCGGTGGATGACCTTGTCAGCTTCGACCGACCCGCGTTTCGCGTCGACGGTGCTCAGGTTGGCCTCGGCGATGATGTGTTCGAGCAACTCGGACAGCATGGTCATGGTCTGATTGCCGGCAAGGCGGACCAGCAGGCCGTGGAATTCGGTATGCGCCCGAACGGATTCCGCGATATCGGAATCCGGCGACTCGGCCCGCGTCACCGCCTCGCGCAGCGCGGCGATGTCGGCGTCGGTGTGCGACCGGGCCAGCACGGCGGCGCAGGGTGCCTCGAGTTCGACCCTGGCGGCATAGACGTCGGCCAGTTCGACGCCTCCGCACTGCAGGATCAGGCCGGCGTATCGGGCGGCCACGGCACGATCCGGTGCCAGCACCGTGCCGCCTCCGTGCGCACCGCGTCGCACCGCGATCAGCGACTCCGATTCGAGCACCCGGAAGGCTTCACGCAGCGTCGGCCTCGACACGCCGAACTGTCGGACCAGAGCAGCCTCCGACGGCAGCGAATCCCCCTCCGCCAGTTCACCGGTGATGATGCTGCGCCGCAACTGCGTGGCGACCAACTCCGCGACTTTGGGCGCGCGCACATATTTTCCCAATGATCCACTCACCGACTGCCGTACCTCGCTCATGTGACGGCCACCTCGATAGTGCCCGATTCCATAGAGAACTATAATATAAATAGTTATCTAAGTAAGCTGTTAAAGAACCGAGATCACAGGGATCACGGAGCGAGGGTGTCCGATGAGTTTCGTCAGTTCACTGGGGACGTACCTGCCACCATGGGGTACGGCGCACGGGCGAGTACCCGGCGCGGATGAGGATACGGTGACGTTGGCCGTGGAAGCCGGGCGTTGCGCGCGGACCGGCAACCCACCGGTAGAGCGAGTCGTGTTGGTAACCAACGATATTCCACTATTGGAGGGCGGCATCGCGGCCGTCCTCCTCGCGGGGCTGGATCTGGATCCCGAGATCGAAGTGGTACAGCGGCTCGGTGGTGCGCCCGCGGCGCTCGACGCGGTCGCCACCGCCCCGCCACGAACGCTGGTGATCGGCGTCGACCTCGCACCGGTCGGAGCCGCGGCCGCGGTGATAGGCGAATCCGGTGTCGGCACTCGTACGATCGCACGGCTCGCGCGCAGTCTGCCGGTCCGGACCCGCGATGCCATGGGCACGGTGTACGACTACGGCGACCCGCGATTGCTCCGCGAACGCGGCGTGTTGGAGTCCCTGCGCGTCGCCATGGCGACGGACAAGCCACGGGTGCTGGCAGGCGCGGACCACAAACTGGCGACGACACTGTGCACGGGCCCGGTCCCGACACTGCCGACCACCGGGGCGAGTGCCGCATTGTTCGCACTGGCGTGGATGGTGGAGAACGCTGTCGTCGGCCCCCTCGTCGGTGTCGAGCAGGCGACGGTGACCGGACTGTCGATCGAGGCCGGGCAGGTACCGGTCCATCGCGGCGAACCCGCGCCCCGCCCGTTACCACGGACGCAGCAGGCACCAGGGTCCGACATCCCCATTTCGCTGGCGGCCTACGATCGCGCGTTCCCGGCCAAACTCCGCTGGCAGGCATCCCACGACCCCGCCAGCGGCCAACTCGACTTCCCTCCACGGCTGCGTGTCGACGACCGGGGCGGCCTGACCGAGCCGGATGCCCTCGTCGCGCTGCCGCGGACCGGCACGATCTATACCGCGGTCACCGTGCGGGTTCCGGTTCCCGGTGTACCGACGCCGTACTCGCTGGCGATCGTGGAACTCGATGATGTGGGGGTCCGGGCGCTGGTCAAGGTCACCGGAGTCGAGCCGGGGGCGGTGGCCATCGGAGACCGAGGCCGACTGGTATTGCGCCGGGTCGCGATCCGATCCGGCGTGACCGACTACGGCTACGCCTTCCAGCCCGACATCGTGAACGACACAGAGGAGAATGTCGCATGAGGAGAGTCGCCATCGTCGGCGCGGGGATGACCGCCTTCGGGGAACATTTCGATCGCGGCATCAAGGATCTACTGCCGATGGCCTTGAGCGAATGTCTCGAGAGCGTCGACAAGGGCATGTCCCGTTCGGACATACAGGCCGCATGGTTCGGCGAACTGTCCACCACCGACGGATTCCCTTCCGGCATCCTCGCCGACAGTTGCGGATTGATCGATGTTCCCGTCACCCGCGTCGAGAACGCCTGCGCCACCGGCAACGATGCGGTCCGCAACGCTGTGTACGGGATCGCCTCCGGCGCATTCGATGTCGCGCTCGTCATGGGTGGCGACAAGGTCCGCGAGTCGGCGAGCAAGGATACGTTCTGGGAATGGGCGGGCATGACCCGCGACATGGCGTGGGACTATCCGTTGGCGCTGATCGCACCGGCCAATTTCGCCCTGCACGTCGCACGGTACCTGCACGAGACTCCCGCCACGCGGGAGCACATGGCCATGGTGGCGGTGAAGAACCATCGCCACGGCGTGGCCAATCCCAAGGCACAACTGCGCTACGAGATCACCGTCGAGCAGGTGCTCGCGGCGCCGCTGGTGGTCGAGCCGTTCGGGCTGCTCGACTGCACGCCGCAGAGTGACGGCGCCGCCGCGTTGATCCTGGTCGCCGAGGAGATGGTGGATCGCTACACCGACCGGCCGGTATGGGTGCGTGGCGTCGGACTCGGCCTCGATCGGGTCATGCACCAGCACAAGATCGACATGACCACCTTCCCCGCCACGATGCGCGCAGCGCGACATGCCTATGCGATGGCGGGGCTGGCTCCGCAGGACATCGACGTGGCCGAGGTGCACGACTGCTTCACCGGCGTCGAGCTCATCAGCTACGAGGACCTCGGATTCGCGCAGCGGCACGAGGCATACAAGTTGATCGAGACGGAGGCGACCTCGGTCGGCGGTCGCATCCCTGTCAATGCCAGCGGCGGCCTCAAGTCCAAGGGGCACCCGCCGGGCGCCACCGGCGTCTCGCAATGCGTCGAACTCTTCGAGCAACTTCGCGGCACCGCGGCCAACCAGGTCGACGGGGCGCGAACCGGACTGGCGCACAACATCGGCGGGCCCACCGCGGTATCGGCCGTGACCATCCTCGGCGTCGATCGTGACTGAGCGGACGGCGGTCGATGACGATCGCCGCAACGGTCTCGACCTCGCCGCGCCGTGCTACCGCGGCGAGGTCGGCGACCTCGCCGCACTACTGGATCTCGAGAAGATCGACCTCAATCTGTTCCGCGGACGCAACGCCGACCACGGGCACCCTCGGAGTCTGCTCTACGGGGGCCAGGTCGCCGCCCAGGCGTTGCGCGCGGCGGGCTACACGGTGCCGCGTGCGCGGATGCCGCATTCGCTGCACGGCTATTTCCTGCGTCCGGGCCGACCCGATCTTCCCGTGCTGTACGAAGTGCGCCGGGATCGTGACGGTCGATCGTTCTCGGCCCGCCACGTCAGCGCGATACAGGACGGCCGGATCATCTTCTCGATGCTGGCCTCCTTCCACGTCGACGAAACCGGCGGCGCGCACGACGGGCTATCGCGCCGCGCAGCACCCGAGCCCGAACAGGTCGCTCCGCACGACACCACCTACCGCGACCAACTGGTGGATGTCCGGGAGATCACCCGGACATCGGACGCGCAAGACCTGGTGTCGGATCTGATGTGGATCCGATCGGCGGCCCCGCTGCCGGACGACCCACTGGTGCACGCGTGCGCCCTGACCTACGCCTCCGACCTCGGCACCGGGTACGGGCAGCTTCGAGATCCCGAAATCCCCAGCGGTGGACCGAGCATCGACCACGCGCTGTGGTTTCACAACCCGGTACGGCTCGACGACTGGGTGCTGCTCGATCTGTGGCCTGCCATGGCGGGCGGCTCGCGCGGCTTGTATCACGGCAGTATCCGGACTCGGACCGGGCGACTCGGCGCCACCGTGAACCAGGAGATGCTGCTGAGGTCTCGGCCGCCGACACCGCCGATCTAATCAGTTAAATAATCTCTCGATTTATTCTACGTTGACCATTAGAATCGGCCCGAGCGGCGAGAGACGCCGGTCACACCACCGGTGGCGTTCTGCCCGGTGAACGAGCGCCGCGCCGCCGCCGAGCGGATCGGGGCAGGCGCATGGATAGAGAGGAACAAGCTTATGGAGCCGATTCTGAACGGCATTCGCGTTGTGGAACTCGCGGCATGGACGTTCGTTCCAGCCGCAGGCGCGGTGCTGGCGGACTGGGGCGCCGATGTCATCAAGATCGAGCATCCGGTCACCGGCGACCCGCAACGTGGTCTGATCAATTCCGGCGTCGTCGCGGGCGCGGGCGGGGTCAACCACTTCGTCGAGCAGCCCAACCGCGGCAAGCGCAGTATCGGCATCGATGTCTCCTCTCCGCAGGGACGTGAGGTCACGCTGAAGCTGATCGAGAAAGCCGACGTGTTCGTCACCAACCTGCTGCCCGGCTCGCGTCGCCGCCTCGGCCTCGACGTCGAGGATGTCCGCGCCCGCAACCCGAAGATCATCTACGCCCGGGGGCACGGTTACGGCGCGAGAGGCGAGCAAGCCGACCGTGGCGGGTTCGACCTGGCGGCCTACTGGGCGCGCGGCGGCATCGGCGACGCCGTCGCCGCGGGCGACGGCAGCTACCCGCCCATCCAACGACCCGCGTTCGGCGACGTCATGGCCGGTTTCGCCATCGCGGGCGGGATCGCGGGCGCGCTGTTGCGCCGTGAACGTACGGGCGAACCCGCGGTGCTCGACGTTTCCCTGCTCGGCACCGCGTTGTGGAACCTGGGGCCGGATGTGGTCGGCTCCAAGGTCATCGGCAGGAACATCCCGAAATTCGACCTCTCGGATATGCCGAATCCGGTAGCCAGCGTCTATCGCACTCAGGACAACAGGTTCATCGCCTTCGTGCTGTTGCAGGCCGACCGCTTCTGGGCGGATCTGTGCACCCGCCTCGGCAGACCGGACCTGGCCACCGACGCGCGATTCGCCGACGCGCGAGTGCGGTTCGCCAACCGAAAGGACTGCATCGCTGAGTTGCGCGACACATTCGGAACACGCCCATTGGAGTACTGGACCAAGCAACTGGCCGATTTCGACGGCGTCTGGGATGTGTTCCAGAGCGCGCTCGAGACGCACGACGACCCACAGGTGATCGCCAACGGCTATCTCCCCGAGGTCACCGACGAGAACGGCAACAGCTTCCATCTGGCCGCCAACCCCGTGCAGTTCGACGAGACCGCACCTGCTCTGAAGTCGGCGCCCGGACACGGTCAGCACACCGAGGAGTTGCTGCTCGAACTCGGCCTGACGTGGGACGAGATCGCAGATCTCAAGACCGCTGACGCGATTATGTGAGGAGACGACAAGGGGCCGTCGGGATCTCGTCCCGACGGCCCCTTGTCGATACACTATCGGTGCCCGACCGTCCAGGCCGCGGCGATCTCCTCCGATGATGTGACGGTGGCGACCATGGGAAGGGTGTAGCGCAGCACCTGCTTCCCGTAGTCGGCCGGCGTGCCTGCGACCGCGTCGGCGGGCACGACCACCCAGAAACCTTCGTTGACCGCATCGACTGCCGCCGACGGAATCGCGATATTGAGCGAAACCCCGGCGACGACGACGGTGTCGACACCGAGGTTGCGTAGCACCGTGAGAAGTTCGGTGCCCTGTGTCGGCGAAATTCCCTGATGCCGGGGAATAACCAGATCACCTGGTTCACAACCGATTTCCGACACAACTCGAACCGGTTCGCTCCCGGCGTGCCAATCGGCGAGCTGGGGCCGCATGATCTGCATGACCCGGTTGTTCGCCAGAGCCGCACGACCGCCCGCCGCGCCTTCGAAAGTCGCGTGCACCACCGTGACGCCGGCAGCCCGAGCCGAAGCCGCCAACTTGCCGAGTGTGGGAAGCATGACCGCCGCCTCCACGGCCAGCGCCGACAGCGCCGAGTCCTTTCCCACCACCCCGTTCTGGCATTCCACGATGACGAGCGCGGTCTTGCTCGGATCGAGACTCAATGCTGCTGCCATGATCTACTCCTCTTCTCGGTCTGCCCGGACGCCTGCGGAACCCCATGCCGCACGAAGGGTTTCGGCGCGCTCCGCGCGGTCCAGACCGCGCAGATCCGCGACACCGTGTTCGGTCACGACGACGTCCACATCGTGAGCCGGGGTGCTGACAGGCCGAGAGAGTCCGGCGACCAGGGTCGACCGGCCGTGGTGGGTGGTGGTCACCGCGATGATGCTCAGCCCACCGACCGACCGCGAGGCGGCGGCCGCGTAGTCGGGGTGACCGCCGATCCCGCCGACCACGGCCCGCTCGGTCCCCTCGACGTTGACCTGCCCGTGAATGTCGATCTCGACCGCGGTGTTCACCGCGAAGAGGGGCGACGCGGACAACCGCCCCGGATCGTGGGTGAACTCGATGGGATGCAACACCTCTCGACCCGAGACCCAGTCCCGCAACCGCGAACCACCGGCCAGGTAGGTCGCTATCGGTGTGCCGATGAGCAGGCCCCGCTCATCGAGATCGACCACCGAGTCGGGAAGCAGACCGGAGTCGACGCGGACCGGGACCTCGAGTCTCCGGAGCACGGTCGCGCCGAGCGCGCCGGGCCCGACCTGCAGCCGAGCTCCCGCCGGAATGTAGCCGAGAAGACGCTCGACCATCCGCTCGATCTCCGGTGATGGCGGGTCGTCGGGCATATCCAGCGGCGCCCGGTCCGTTTCCCCGACCACGGTCACCTGCTGCGCAGGCAGGGCGGGCCCCGCCGCGCATACCGGAGCACCCCGCGACACCACCGCCGCTACCCGCGCACCGGCCGCGACCGCCGCGCGCTGCCAGGAGATCTCGTTGCCGAACCGCAAGCCCGTAGCGGTCTCCACCACGGTGGCCAGCAGAACGTCGGGTCGCAGTGGTCCGTGTAGCAGCGCGGGTGTTGTCGACAATCGAACGGGCAGGAATCGGACCTCTCCGCGCGCGACCGCCGAACGCAATCCCCAGCCGGGCATGAAGGTGCGGGCATCGGCGAACGCCGCCGGGTCGAGACCGGGATCGGAGATGGGCAGCCAGCCCAGGATCAGCCGCAGGTCGGCGTGCTCGTCCGCGATCGCGGACAACTGCTTCGACAGCGTTCGCGGCGCGCCGAACCCGTCACCGATCGCCACGGTGGCGCCGGGCCGGATCAAGGAGACGAGCGCCGCCGTTTCGGGCAGTGACATCGTTCAGGTCTTCTTCCGGGCAGAGTCGCGCGGCAGCCCGAGCACTCGCTCGGCGAGAATATTGCGCTGGATTTCGCTCGTTCCGCCGAGAATGGTCTGCGCTCGTGCGACGAGCATCCCGTGCACGATCGGGTTGTCGCGCGGATCCTCTGTGACATCGAGGCCGAGGGCGTCGACGGCCAGGTCTGCGAGATCACGATGGGTTTCCGAACTCATCATCTTGAGCACTGAGAAGGTCGGCGATGTCAACGAGGAGTCCGCGTGCACCGCGCGCAGCCACGTCGCGCGCAGCAGCCAGATACGGGTCCAGATCGAGACGATCTCCTCACCGAGGCGTGGGGTGAGCCGATGACGTTCGGCAGCGGCCGCGGCGATGTCGTCGAGCGCGGCGAACATCGACACCGACTGGGTGCCGAGCGAGAGTCGTTCGGTACCCAAGGTCGCGGTGGCCACCTGCCACCCCTGCCCGATGTCCCCGAGCCGATCCTCGTCTCGAAGGCGCACTCCGGCGAGGAAGACTTCGTTGAATTTGCTCTCGCCATCCATCTGCTCGAGCGGGCGCACCGTGATGCCGGGGGTGGTCATCTCGACGATGAAGGCGGTCATTCCGTCGTAGCGGCCGGGACCGGTTCGCGCGATCAGCAGACCGTAGTCGGCGGACGCGGCGGCACTGGTCCATACCTTCTGTCCGTCGATCACCCACTCGTCGCCCTCGGCGACCGCTCTCGTACGCAGCGAGGCCAAGTCCGATCCCGCCTCCGGCTCGGAGAACAGCTGGCACCACAGATGTGCACCGATCCTGATCGGTTCCAGATACTGTGCTCGCTGCTCGTCGGTGCCGAATTGCATGATCACCGGCGCAGCCAGGGCAGGACCGACGATTCCCAACTGTCTGGGGACATCCGCTCGCGCGGTCTCCTCGGCGAAAACCGCCTGTTCCATCGTGCTCGAACCACGGCCGCCGTACTCCACCGGCCAGGACAGGCACGCGTATCCGGCGTCGGCCAGCGTGCGCTGCCATACCCGGCCCGCGGGCACGTCGTCCACCGTCGGAGTCGGACCGTAGTCCCTCAGCCCCGCCGGTCTCGGCACCGATTCCAGCCAGGCACGCAACTGCTCGCGGAACGCCGCGGTCTCGTCGGGTGTCTGCTCGGCCGCACGGTGTTCGGTCAGCGGCCCTGCCATACCGGCTCCCGCTTCTCGGCGAAGGCCCGTGCGCCTTCCAGCGCGTCCGCACTGGCGAACACACCGCGCGAGGCTTCCTCGATCGCCTTGCCATCGAGGCCCTTGACCTCCGCCCACATCAGTTCCTTGGTGACCTTCAGCGCCAACGGGCCGTTGCGTGCGATGCCCTGTGCCAGCGCGAGCGCTTCGGTCCGCAGGCGGTCACCTGGGACAACCCGGTTCACCAGCCCGAGTTCCAGTGCTCGCTGCGGCCCGAAGGTCTCGCCGGTCAGCCCAAGCTCCAGCGCCACTGCCAGCGGAATTCGGCGTGGGAGCCGCGTTCCGCCGCCCGCGGCCACCAAGCCTCTCTTGACCTCGGGCAGCCCGAATTTCACATGGTCGGCGGCGATAACGAGATCACACGCCAGCACGAGTTCGAATCCGCCCGCGACCGCAGCACCGTTCACCGCGGCGATGACCGGTTTCGGGAAGATCCGCTGCGTGAAAACCTCCAGCCCCGGCCGCGACTCATCGATGATCGCACCGCCTTCGGCGAACGCGTGCAGATCCATGCCCGCGCAGAATGCCCGGTCACCCGCACCGGTGAGCATCACCGCCCGTACCTCGGGGTTCCACTCGGCCGCGGCGAATGCCTCGCCGATGCCCGCCATCGTTTCCGCGTCGAGCGCGTTGCGCGCCTCGGGACGGTTGATCGTCACCACCGTGACCGCGTCGAGCTGTTCCACCAGCACCGTCATGGCTTCCCTCCTTGTCGTCCGTTCGGTCCAATCACGTATCCCCCGGTCGAATTCGCTGCGGCCCGAGTGGCTCGGTCGGGCCGGTCGGCCAGGTGGGCGCGTACTTTCCGCATTGCGTCGATGCGTCTGGTCAGCAGTTCGACGGCGGCGGCATCCGGCGCTGACGCCACCCGCAATATCTCGAGTTCGCGGGTAGCGACCGCGATCTCCTGATCGAGCCGCTCACCTGCCTCGGCGCGGGTGAGCAGGTCGGTGTCGGTCCAGTCGTCCTTCGAGATCCCCTCGACCGGATCCATCGGTCAACTCTCCGTCTGTGCCGGGGACGAATCCATCGACGGGAAGTTGTACAGCCGGCGCGCGTTCAACTCGACCATCCGGTGGACTTCGTCATCCGGAATGTTCGCGAAGACCTCGATGGCGCGCTTGCGGCTGGCGGGCCAGTACGAATCGGAGTGCGGGTAATCGCATTCCCAGGTGATCCGATCGATACCGATGACGTCCCGATTGGCCAATCCGAATTCGTCCTCGATGAAACACCCGTGGAAATGCTTGCGGAACAACTCCGAGGGCTTCACGTCCTTGTTGATGTTCTGGTAGAAGCGGTGCTTTTCCCAGGTGATGTCGGCGCGCTCGATGAGATAGGGCAACCAGCCGATGCCGCCCTCGGACAGACCGATCTTCAGGTTCGGATGCTTGTGCAGTGCCGGGGAGAACATCCAGTCCGACAGCGCCTGCATGCTGTTCATTCCCATCAGCGTGATCATCACCGCGAACTGCCCGTCGGGGGCGAGGTTCGGCATCGACTTCTCACCACCGCTGCCGAAGTGCTGGCACAGCACCAGGCCGGTCTCCTCGGCGGCGCTGAACACCGGATCCCAATGGGCGTTGTGCAACGAGGGCAGCCCGAGCGCGTGCGGCAGGTCGGGGAACGAAATCGCCTTGGCGCCTTTGGCTACCGTGCGGTGGATCTCGGCCACAGAGGCCTGCGCGTCCCACAGCGGCAGGATGACGACGGGAATGAAGCGGTCGGGCGCAGCCGCGCACCACTCGTCGAGAACGAAGTCGTTGTACGCTTGGACGCACGCTTTCGCGAGTTCCTTGTCCTGTCCCTCGAGAAATACTGTCCCGCAGAAGCGCGGGAACGACGGGAAACAGGTCATCGCCTCGACGCCGTCGATGTCCATGTCGGCGACCCTGGCCTTCGGGTCGTAGCAGCCGGGGATCATGTCCTCGTACCGGGTGGGTTCGAGGCCGTACTCCTCCGGCTTCTTCCCCGCCACCGCGTTCAGTCCGATGTAGGGATAGATCCGATCCTCGTACAGCCACACCTGCGCGGGCGGCCGGCCCGGAATCAGCTCTCGCTCGACGATTCGCGGGCCGACCGGCTTCCACTTCTCCGGCAGCCGATCCTGCCACACCATCGGATGTTCGATCAGATGATCGTCGACCGAGACCAGTTTCATCCACGGCTGCAGCGGCATGGGTGTCCTCCAGAAACCTAAGGGCTGAATTAGATAGTTAATTAAACTCTATTATAGGGCGAGTAGCCAAGATCACAACATAGACGGAAAGCGGGCCGTCAGGACCGGACCGACGCCCGCACCAGCGCGGGCAGCTCACGCCGGATGAGCTTTCCGGTAGGCGTATGCGGCAGCTCGGAAACGAAGGCAACGTCATCGGGAGTACGCGAGCCACGCAGTCGCGCCCGTGCATAGGTTTTCACCTCATCGGCGCTCACCGTTGCTCCCGGCTGCCGCACTACGACGGCGAGGATGCGCGCACCCCACTCGTCGTCGGGCACACCGACAACCGCGACCTCTTTGACGCCCGGCTGACATACCAGCACATCCTCGATCTCGGCGGGCGCGATATTCTCGCCGCCACGAATGATCGTGTCGTCGGAACGCCCGACGATGTAGAGATAACCGTCCGGGTCGATCCACGCCTGGTCACGAGTGTGGAACCAGCCATCGCTGTCCAGCAACGGCGCGTCCCCCAGATATTCTCCGGCGACCTGCTCGCCGCGCACCCACAACTGGCCGGGCTCGCCCGCGGGCAGCTCGGCGCCGGAGTCGGCGCGAATCCGCCCCTCGATCCCCGGCAACAGCCTGCCGACAGACCCGAGCCGAGCCCGCACTTTCTCGTCCACCGAGATCAGCGCCTCGCGGTGGTCCTCGGGGCCGAGAATCGCGATGGTGGAGCTGGTTTCGGTCAACCCATACGCATTGGCGAAGGCGACCTTGGGCATCGCGCGCAGTGCGGCTTCCAATACCGGCCGCGGCATCCGCGCGCCACCGTAAGCGAGAGACCGCAGACACGGCACCTCGGCCTCGGCTCCGCCGAGATGCTCCGCGATCCGCGCGAGCATCGTCGGAACCAGCATCGCCTGCGTGATCGCCTCCTCGCGAACGGTGTCCAGCCAACCCCCGGGGGTGAACGACGGCAGATACATCAGCCGCCTCCCGGCGAAGATATTCGTCAGCACGGTGCCGACTCCCGCGACGTGATAAGGCGGCACGCTGATCAGCGCGGCGTCGGTGGCCGCCGCCGACGCGAATTCCACCGTCTGGAGCACATAGGAGGTGAGATGCCGATGCCGCAGCACCGCCCCTTTGGGCTTCGCGGTCGTCCCGCTGGTGTAGAGGACCACCGCGGGCGCGTCGTCGTCCACTTCCACAGCAGGCGGGCCGGCACTCGCGGCTCCGGCCAGGAGTGCGAGCCACTCCCCCGTGCTGTAGGTCAGGACGTCGAGATACTTCACCACATCGGCGTATTCGTCGTCGACGATCAGCATCGGCCGCGCGCCCAGACACGTCGCGAGTTCGGCCAACCGGTCGGCCGGAAGCCGATAGTTCATCGGAGTGAAGGCGACCCCGGCGAGCGCCGAGGCGAACAGCGCGGTCGGGAACGCGGGTCCACCGATCCCGATGAATCCCACCGCGTCGACCTCTGCACCGACGACGACATGGGCGCCCGCGCACGCCGCGGCCGCCACCGCCGACGCGTCCGTCCGCTCCGGACCCGCACCTATCAGTACGCGGTCCGGCAGCGCCGAGGCCACCGAATCCAACAACATTGCGATGCTCATCGCACCTCCGAGCCATCCTGGCGAGTTCACCGAACCGAAGCGTCGGCCACGGTCACCCTAGTCGAAAATCAGGTTTAATAGTATAACTATTTAGTAGATTCGACACGACCACGCGAGGAATGAATGAGCGCACCGACGACATCATCGCTGAGCACCGACCTGCGGGCCTACCGCCGGAAGCTTCGAGAGTTCCTCGACAGCGCGGAAACCGACCGCTGGCGAAACGCGCACTACGACACGGTGCCCGACGAGCTCGCCGCACACGCCGAGCTCGTGGCACTGCTCTACGAGCACGGCTGGAATCGGTACGGGTGGCCCGGGTACGCGAGTGGTCTCGGCGGCGACGAACGCCACCGTGCCGTCCTCTACGACGAACTGGCGGCCGCGGATCTTCCCCTCCCCGGGCAGCATCTGGTGCTGGAGACCATGGGCCCACCGACGGTGCACTTCTCCGAGGAGATCTCCGCGACACTGCTGCCCCGATTCCTCAGCGGCAAGGAGTGGTGGGGCCAGGGCTTTTCCGAACCCGAGGCGGGCAGCGACTTGGCGGCACTGCGCTGTCGCGCCCATCGCGAAGGTGAGGACTATGTCGTCGACGGACAGAAGATCTGGACCAGTTACGGCGCCACCGCCGCACGGTTCATGTGCCTGGTCCGCACCGGCACCGCGGAGAGCAGGCATCGCGGTCTCAGCATGCTGCTGATCGACGCCGACGTACCGGGGGTGACGGCACGACCGATCGCATTGGCCAGTGGCCGCGAGGAATTGGCCGAGGTCTTCTTCGACCGGGTCAGGGTGCCCGCCACCCGGCTCATCGGCGGCCACGATCAGGGCTGGGCGACCGCGATGTATCTGCTGCAGTTCGAACGCGGCATGTACGCGTGGGCCGTCTCGACCGTACTCGGCCGCCAACTGCGCACCCTGCGCGATCAGCTCACGTCGGCCGGACGGCTGCCCGACGGCGCGGCGACCAAACTCGGCACGGTCGCCATGGACATCCTGGCGCTGCGCGCACGCTCCGGACGCACCGTGGCACGGCTCGCCCGCGGCGAGGCGATCGGTCCCGAGGCCAGCACGGACAAGATCCTGCTCGCCACAGCGGAGCAGGGTCTCTTCGACGCCGCGCGGGAATTGCTCGGCGCGCGAATGGATCTCGAACCCGACAGCGATGCCGAACGATGGCGCGCGCACTGGTGGTACAGCCGCGCGGCCACCATCATGGGCGGCTCCGCCGAAGTACAGCGCGGCATCCTCGCCGACCATGTCCTACGACTGCCTGGAGACAAGAACTGATGGACACCACCACCGCGGAACTACTCACCGCGTCGATACGCGAGCTACTCGCCGACGCTCCCTCCGACCTCACCGGCGCGCTCGATCAGCTCGGCTGGGACGAGGTCGTCGCCGACAGCCCGGCCGAGGCGACCGCGCTGCTGTTCGGTGAGCACGGCCGAGCGCTGGCGTGCTCACATGCGCTCGACGACGTCGTACTCGCCGAACTCGCCACGATCCTGCCCCCGGCGTCGACCCGGCGCGCGGTGCTCTATCCGGATCCGATCGATGGCGATCTCCTCGCCCCGGCGGGGGCCACCGTCGATGGGGTGCTGCTGTCGGCTCCCGACGACGTCGACGAGTTCGTGGTGCCGATCACGGTCGATCGGTCGATCGCGCTGCTCGTGCTGCCCGCTGCCGTGCTCGCCACGTCACCGCTGCACGGGATCGACGCCGATCTGCGATGGCACCGGGTCCGCCTCGCCGCGGAAACCGCGGCGCCGATCGCGGCGGACGCCGAGTGGCAGTCGGCGCTGGCCGCGGCCCGCCGTGCCCTTGCCGCCGAGATCATCGGTGCGCTGCAGGTGGCGCTGCGGCTCGCCGTCGACCACACCACCGCGCGCGTCCAGTTCGGCAAGCCGATCGCCGCCTTCCAAGCGGTCCGCCACCGGCTGGCCGAAACACACGTCGCGCTCACCGCGGCGGTCGATCTACTCGACACCGCGTGGAATGCGCACGGCGACGAGACTCCCGTCGCCGCCGCCGTCGCCAAGGCCGCCGCGGGCCGGGCCCAGAGCCACGCCAACCGCAATCTGCTACAGGTCTGCGGGGCGGTCGGGCTCACCATGGAGCACGACCTCCATCGGTACCTCGTGCGTGCCGCCGCGCTCGATCATCTGCTTTCGTCGCACCGTATGCTCACCACGGAACTAGGTCGGTCGCTGCTCGACGGCGCCGCGCCCGCGCGACTGTTCGAGATGGACACCGCGGTATAGGCACCCCAGACAGCGATTCGCCGTGACCGCATCGGTCACGGCGAATCTGTTTGCCGTACAGGTCGTTCGCTCGTCAGCGCGACAGGATGGTCACGCCTGCGGTTCCCGGCGAACCGTACAGTTGGGCATAGCCGACCCTCGGGTCTCCGGGGACTTGACGATCACCCGCCCGTCCCCGCAACTGCGTCACCAATTCGTAGATCTGGCGCAAGCCGGAAGCGCCGACCGGTTCACCGTTCGCCAGCAGGCCGCCGTCGGTATTGATCGGGATCCGACCGCCGATTTCCGTCGCGCCCTCGGCCAGAAGTCTTTCCTGCTCACCATCCTTACAGAAGCCGTTCTCGGCCATGTGGATGATCTCCGACCCCGCGTCGGTGTCCTGGAGTTGCGCGATGTCGATGTCCTCGGGCCCGATTCCGGACTTCTCGTAGGCTTCGCGCGAAGCGTCCACGGTCGGGCTCGGCACCGAATCCGTCGGCAGCGAGGGGCTCAGCAATTCGAAGGCGCCCAGCCGTCGGCTACGCAGCGCGCAAGCACGGATGTAGACGGGGGTACCGGCGTACTTGTGGGCCTGGTCCGCGCGACAGACTATGGCCGCGGCCGCGCCTTCGTCCGGTGCGCAGTACATGTACTGCGTCAGTGGATAATTCAGGATCTGGGAGTTCAGGATATCGTCTTCCGAGATCGCCTTGCGTCGCCAGGCCAGCGGGTTGGCCGCACCGTTGCGGAACGCTTTCGCCGCGGTCCTGGCCAGTGTTCGATGACTGATCCCGTGGTCGTGCATGTACCTGTTGATCTTCATGCCGAAGAAATGCGTGGTCAGGAAAAGACCGGCCTCGCCGTACCAACCCGGCAACCCGGCCACGGAGGGATCCGCGGCGAACGCACCGCGTGGATGCTTGTCCAGTCCGATCGCGACGGCCACATCGTGCTCCCCGGTGGCGACGGCGTTCGCCGCCATCGCCAGCGACGTCGCGCCGGTGGCGCAACCGTTGAGCACCGCACGTGCCGGGATGCCGGTCAGTCCGAGCAATCCGACGACTGCCTCGGGATTGGTGATCTCCATACTGCCCGCGTAGGCAACCCCGACATCTTTCCATTCCGCGCCCGCGTCGACGAGGGCCGCGCGCACGCTGTCGGCGCCCATCTGCAATGCCGACTTGCCCTCGTAGCGGCCGAACGGGTGTAGGCCGACGCCTACGATCGCGACGTCCAATGCACTCTCCTTCAGCACGGTCCTCAGCCCACCGGCCGGAACGCGTAGATCATCGTTTCGGTGTCGTCGTCGCCGATCCCGAACGGGACGACGACCAGTTCCATCTCCTGGCCGATGGTCAGGTTCTGGTGATCCGGCTCGGTGAGCCTGGCCTCGACCAGGATCTCCCCGCCGAGATCGATATATCCGACATTGAACGGCTCGAAGGTCGCCGCGGTGTCGGCACCGGCATACGGCGGGGCCGGGGGACGGAAGCGCTGCGTGGTGAAAGTCCACAGCTTTCCTCGACGCGGCAGCTCGTATCGCTGCGTGCCGCCGGTGAAACACCGGAGGCAGTGCTCCTTGCGCGGGAAGTCGACGAATCCGCACTTCTCACATTTCCCGGCGATCAGCACCGGTTTCTCCGCTGGCCAGGTGAACAGGCCGTCAGCGAGCGGCACCTGCTTCGACATGACGATTCAGCCTCTCCTCGTTCAGGTTCGATCAGTAGTCGATCCTAGCAGACAAAGAGTATAAATATCTATCTATTTATACCTTCTGAGCACATCGATGAGATCCGCCGACCGTTCGCGGTGATAACTCGGCGACCCGAAGTGCACCTCACTGCTCTTGGCCCGCTTGTAATACAGGTGCGCAGAGTGCTCCCAGGTGAAGCCGATGCCGCCGTGAATCTGAATACTGTCCCTCGCACAGCGACTGAAGGCCTCCGAGCAGACGCTCTTGGCGATCGCGGCCGACAACTCCCGCTCGGGCCCATCCGCGGCGACCGCGTCGGCCGCGCATCGCGCCGCCGAGCGAGCCGACTCCACCGCGACCAGCATGTCGGCACACTTGTGTTTGACCGCCTGGAAAGAGCCGATGGGGCGATCGAACTGGTGACGGGTCTTGGCGTAGTCGACGGCCATCTCCAGCACCCGCTCGGCCCCACCTACCTGCTCGCACGCCAAAGCCACGGCGGCGAGGTCGAGAATCCGTCGCAGCAGCGGCCATCCACAACCGGGGGCAGTGAGTGATCGCGCGGGCGTTTCGTCGAAATCGAGCGTGGCCTGTTTGCGGGTTCGATCCAGCGTCGGCACCGGGGTTCGCCGAAGACCCAGCTCGGTATCGACCACGAACAGACCGACCCCATCCGTCGACCGCGCGGCGACCACGATCACGTCGGCGAGCGCGCCGTCGAGCACATGGCGCTTGCGACCACTCAACAGGAAGCGATCGCCGTCACGACGTGCGGCGAGCTGGATAGACGACTCATCCCAGCCCTCCCGATCCTCGGATATCGCCACGGTGCCGACGACGCGGCCCGCGGCGATATCCGGCAGCCAGGTCCGGCAGGCATCGTCATCGCCGGCCTCGAGCAGCGCGTTCGCGAACAGAACCACACTGCTGAAGAACGGGCCGCACAGCAGCGCTCTCCCCATCTCCTCCAGCACCACACTCAACTCGACGAATCCGAACCCCGCGCCGCCGTATTCCTCCGGAATGGCCAGACCGTGCAAGCCCACCTGCTCGGCCATGACTCGCCCCAATTCTCGGTCATACCCCTCCGGGGTGTCCATGGTGGCGCGAACAGCGACCTCCGAGGACTTCTCCCGCAGCAACTTTCGAACCGTGGCGGCCAGCTCCCGCTGTTCCGCGCTACGTACGCCGTACATGCCCGCTCCGACCCGTGAAGTCTCTAATAACTAAATGATTTAACAGTATAAGGATCGCATTCGTCCACAGCCAGACACGGCAACCTACGGCCCACGGAACCGACAATGTCCGATTCGCTCGATTCCTCGACACGCCTCGGTAAGCTGGCATTCAGTTACCGTGCCGTGTCGGCCTCCAACCGGCCATCGCCCGGCCGACCGATGTATGCCACCATCGGCGACCGGCCACGGCGGGATCGAGAAAGGTCAGTGAGAATGTGGTGGATCCCGGGCCGAACGCCCGAGTGGGATATCCCCTCGAACCGCGATATCCCCCCGAACTCGGCGCCGACGATCGGGTAGCGACGCTTCGATGACCACGACGTTGCCGCCGCACGGCTCACCCGGAAATCTGCCCGCGGATCTGACCAGCTTCGTCGGGCGGCGAGCCGAACGAACCGAGATCAAACAGCTGCTCTCGAACACGCGACTGGTGACACTGACCGGATTCGGCGGAGTCGGCAAGACCAGACTCGCCCTGCGCGCCGGTACGGACCTGCGCCGGGCCTTTCGCGACGGCGTGTGGTTCGCCGATCTCGCCGCGCTGACGAACCCCGCCCTGCTCACGGACACGGTCGCCAAGGTGTTCGGTCTGCACACTCAGGCGGCCCGAAGCGCGCTGGAATCGCTGACCGACCACCTCACCTCGCGCAACGTCCTCATCCTGCTGGACAACTGCGAGCATCTGATCGACTCGTGCGCGGAACTGGCAGATGTGTTGTTGCGCGCCTGCGCCGGTGTGCACATCCTGGCGACCAGCCGCGAACCCCTCGGCATAGCCGGAGAGACAGCGCTGCCGGTCGCGCCGCTGCGATTTCCTCCGGCGAGGCCTGTCGGTTCGGCCGCCGAGGCGGAATACGAAGCGATCACGCTGTTCAGAGATCGGGCTGTCGCGGTCGCGCCCCGCTTCCGGATCGAAGCCGGCAATCGCGACGACGTCGCCGCGATATGCCGACGTCTGGAAGGCATCCCGCTCGCACTCGAACTTGCCGCGGTACGGCTGCGCGGGCTTTCGGCCGCGCAGCTCCTGGAACAACTCGATGACCGGCTGCAACTGCTGAACGCAGGCAGCAGAGTCGCACCGGACCGCCAACGCACGCTGCGGGGATGCATCGAGTGGAGCTACGACCTGTGCACGGCGCGCGAGCGCGAGCTGTGGGCGAGCGCCGCGGTGTTCTCGGGCGGATTCGAACTGGACGCGGCGCACGCCGTCTGCGGCGGTGCCGGACATCGACCGGCGGAGCTGCTCGATACGGTGTTGTCGCTGGTCGACAAGTCGATCCTGATCACTGAGGATGTCGGCGGGCGGATGCGGTACCGGATGCTGGAGGTGATCCGGCAGTACGGCGAGCAACGACTGCGCTCCCATGACAGCGAGCGCGCGATCCGGCTGCGCCACAGCGACTTCTACGCGGAACTGGCCGAACAGGCCAACCGGGAATGGCTCAGCCCGCGACAAGGCGCGTGGATGGACCGGCTCCGACGTGAGCACGCCAACTTTCAGCGCGCCCTCGCGTTCAGCCTCACCCAACCGGAGGCGAGCACGGCAGGGCTTCGCATCGCCGGGGTACTGCACGAGCATTGGATCGCGCTCGGCGCGGTCGGCGAGGGCAGACACTGGTGCGAACGGCTGCTCGCGGGCGAGCGGGGCGCACCGGAGATCTACGCCGGTGTGGTGAGCACAGCGGCGTGGATTGCGATCGTGCAGGGCAATCTCGCCGCCGCCGACAAGCTGATCACCACGGGAGCCACCATGGAGGGGCTGGGCGACATCACGCGCACCTCGTTCGACAACCTGGCCGGACTGCACGCGATCTACGACGGCCGCGACCTCGACAACGCGATCGCATCGAACGAACGGGCGCTGGCCGTGGTCCGCGACGCCGGGGACGTCCGGCGCGAGATCACCACGCTGACCCTCCTGCAGTTCGCGCACTGCTACGGGGGCAGGCACGCACAGGCGTTGCGTTACCACGAGATGTGCATGCGGTTGTGCGCCGACGTCGGCGACTCCTGGTACGCCTCCTACAGTCTGTGGAACGCCGGGGTCGTGCACTGGTTCGACGCGGACTCCGGATCCGCACTCACCACCTTGCGTCGCAGTCTGCGACTCAAACAGCGCGTTCGTGACGAGTTCGGCGTCGCCATCGTTCTCGAGGCATTGGCTTGGGCGACGCCCGAGCCCGAACGCGCCGCGACCTTGCTCGGCATCGCCGCCACGCGATGGGAGGCGATGGGCATCCAGGCGAGCAAGGTCCCGGCGACGGCCCACTGGCACAACGCCTGCGAAGACCGGCTGCGGATGGCAATCGGAGAAGACGGCTTGGCGCGAGCGCTGGCGGAATCCGCGAACTTCGACGCCGTCGCGCTGGAATACGCACTCGACGACAGCGCCAAACCTGCCGACACCGCACGGCCGCATACGGCGACACCGCTGACCCGCCGTGAGCACGAGGTCGCGGCGTTGGTCTCCCGTGGCCTGTCGAACCGCGAGATCGCAGGTGCCTTGGTGATCGCCCAACGTACCGCGGAGACTCATGTCGAGCACATCCTCACCAAATTGGGATTCACCTCGCGCGTCCAGATCGCCGCCTGGATGGCCGACCGGCAACGCTGACGATCGGTTCTTCTCCGACCCTCGTCGCGCACAACCATCGCGGCGCGCCCGATCCGATCACGGCATCCGGGCAGCGGCGCTGCCGCCGGTGATCAACGGCCACAGACGATCCGGACCACCTGCGACGACCTCGTCTCCAATCTCGCGGGCCCACCGGGCACCGTCGCCGTACTCACGCGACCACGCCCACAGCCTGCGGGTCAGGTGATGCAGTGGGTACTCCCGGGTCGCTCCCATCGCGCCGTGCGCCTGATGCGCTGCCCGGGTGGCGATCCGTGCGACATCATCGGCGACCGTCTTCGCCGCCGACACCTCGAATCGTCCGCCACCGCGTTCCACCTCGCGTCCGGCGATCTCGGCGGCCATCGCGGCGACCGCGGCCTGTTGCGCCAGATGCACCAGATGCTGTTGCACGGCTTGGAATTCGCCGATGGCACGCCCGAACTGCTTGCGTTCCCCGGTGTAGCGAAGCGTGATCTCCAGGACTCGCTCGACCGCGCCCGCCATCAGCGTGACGCGGCTCAACGCCCCGCGCACCGCGAGCGTATCCGGGTCGACGCCGGCGGGGGCCGGATGGACTTCGATCGGCACGACCTGGTCCATATACACGGTGTCGCGCGGTTCACCGGCGAGGTTGGCCTGCTCGTCGACGCGCACTCGCGCGCGCGCCAGCACCGCGACCGACCAGCCATCCCCTTGCGGAACAAGCAGCACGACGCGCTCTGCCGTGCGCGCCCACGGCACTCGATGCACGACACCGGTCACACGCCTGCCATCCCAGCTCACACTGTCTTCCGATCGCGCGGGAACCACGGTGATCGGTCCATCGCCGACGGTTGCCCCGGCCGCGGAGAGCAGCCAGCCACCGAGCATTCCCGTCTCGGCGAGGGGCAACGGCACCGCGTGACGTCCGGCGACCTGGAGCACCGCCAGCGCGTCGCCGAGCGACCCCCCTTGTCCGCCTGCGCTTTCCGGGACCGATATCCACGGCAAGCCTGCGTCGGCGACGATATTCCAGGCATCGGGGGCCCAGCCGGAGTGTTCAGCGACCAGACGCTCCTGTTCTGTACACGCCTTCGCGAAGATCGATTCCGCGACCTCGACCAGTAATGGGTCGCTCATCGTGCCAGCCCCTTCGCCACCACGGACCGTAGGACCTCGATGGTCCCGCCACGAATCGTGAATACCGGACCGGTCAGCACGGCCGCGCACAGCAATCGTTCGAACGATGACGGCGAATCGGTCGCAGGCTCGCGGTCGAGAAGGTCCTGCAAGGCCTCGACCAGGTCCTGTTCGAATCGGGTTCCCAACTCTTTGATCAGTGCGGCCTGCTGAACCGGTGATTCCCCGGCGTCCACCGCGCGCGCCAGCGCCAAAGTCGAGTTGCGCAGTACCCACCAGGTCGCGGTGACCCGGCCGAGCAGGATCCGGGTTCGCTCACCCAACCGATCTACGGTCGCTTCACGCAGGAAGGCCGTGACGACCGGATAGGTCGACAGGAACCGGTCCGGTCCCCCGCGCTCGAACGCCAACTCGGCCGTGGTCTGCCGCCAGCCGCACCCGACATCGCCGAGTACCAGCTCGTCGGGCACGAAGACATCGCGCAATTCCACCTCGTTGAAATCCACACTCCCGTCCAGCAAGGGGATCGGGCTCACCCGCACACCCGTGGACCCCAGGTCCACCAAGAACTGAGTCAGACCGGCGTGCCGGTCCGGCTCGTCGCTGGTGCGACACAACGCGATCATCCATTGGTTCCGATGCGCGCCAGTGGTCCAGACCTTGGTTCCCGACAGCGACCAGCCACCTTCGACCTTCGTCGCCCTCGTCCGCACCGCTGCGAGGTCGCTGCCCGCGTCCGGTTCGCTCATTCCGATGGAGAACCCCAGTTCACCCCGGCAGATGCCGGGCAGCAAACGCCGCTTCTGCTCGCTCGTGCCGAACTTGTCGATCACAGCGCCACTCTGCCGATCGGCGACCCAATGGTGCCCGACAGGAGCACCGACTGCCAGGAGTTCCTCGGTCACGATGAAGCGATCGACTGCTCCGCGCTCGGACCCACCGTATTCCTTGGGCAGAGCCATACCGAGCCAGCCCCGCTCGCCCAGTTTGCGCGAGAAATCCGGGTCCGCGGCGGCGCCCATGCCGAGACCGGGCTCGAATCCGGCATCGCGCAACTCCTCGACGAGGAACTCGCGCACCTCCTGTTGCAGCGATATCTCCTCCTGCGTGAGCTCGGTCGCGCGGAAACGCACACCCGATCCTCGATCCTTCACCATGCGCACTCCAGCTTCTCCTCGCGCACGCGGCAATACGTCGCCCCGCCTGCTGCCCCACAACGAACCTATCTCGATTACGGTAAATAATATAGCTAATTATTCCCCGAGCCTACGGAAGGCGTACCGAATGAGCGACGACGAGAACATCGACCCCTGGTCGATCACCCCCATCCCGCAGGGCCAGGGATACCAAGGCATGCTGCCCGGCAGCCGATTTCGGACCGGCAGCCGCACGATCACCGAATCCGATCTGATCGCCTTCGTCACCCTCGCCGGGTTGAACGAGCCACTCTTCCTGGACGAGCGAGGCTCCCTCGAAGCGGGCCATTCCGGTCGAATCGTTCCCGGCACACTCACCTTCGCTTATGCCGAGGGCCTCGTCCTACAGACCGGCGTCCTGCACGGCACCGGCATAGCCTTCCTGCGTTCCGAACTGAGCATCAAGGCTCCGGTCGTGGTCGGTGACACCATCACCGTGCTGATCGAGATCCTGGAATCCAGACCTACCGGCAACGGCACCAGAGGCGTGGTCACAACCAAGAATTCCGTCATCACGCGGGACGGAACCGTCGCGCTCGAGTACCAACCGGTACGCCTGGTCCGAGGTCGATGACGCTCGAACGTCGACGACCGAAGGTATATAGATATATCATTGTACTTTTAAACCCTGTTTTCGACTCGCGCGGGCCATACACTTGCCCTGCTGAGAAAGGATCGTGACCGGATGACCCCGATCGTGGCGGCTGCCGACACCGAGGAGCAACAGTCCCTTGCCGAGGCCCTGACGCAGTTGTTGGAACGGGACTGGAACGAAGGGCGTGCACACAAGGCAGTCGCCGAACCGCACACCGTCAGCGAGCGTCCGCTGTGGTCGGAGATGGCAGCACTCGGCGTCGCCGGTTTGCCGATACCGCAGCTTCAGGGCGGATCGGGCGGTCGATGGTCCGATCTCGCAGTGGCCCTCGAGATCTGCGGAGCGGCGATCGCGCCGACTCCGGCGGTGGCCGCGGCAGGCGCGATCGGCGCGCTCGGCATCCTCGATACCGATACAGCGGCACGACCGCTGGCCGACATCGCGGTCGGCGACACGGTGATCACAGTCGCCTGGACCCCACACGACAAGATGTGGGGCGCACCGGGAGGATTTCTCGCCACCGGCGACAGCGGTACCGTCTCGGTGACCGGCTCTGCCGCGCTCGTGCTCTCACCGGAGGCCGACACCGCGCTGGTGCTGGCCGAACATTCATCCGGGCCGGTCCTCGTAGCGGTTCCCCTCAGCGGAAGGGGAGCCCGGATGCGGCGAGCAGCGGGGCTGGACCTGCTGCGTCCGCTGGGCGAACTGCGCCTGGACCGGGTCGACGGCATCGTCCTGGCACGCGGCGATGTCGCGCTGCGAGCTATCCGCCGTAGTCTGGTGACCGCGAGTACCGCACTGTCGGCCGAACTCGTGGGTCTGGCGGCGCACTGCCTCCAGGGGGCGGTCGCCCACGCCCGACAACGCGAACAGTTCGGCCGGGTGATCGGATCGTTCCAAGCCATCAAACACAAGCTCGCCGATATGCTGGCCGGGGTGGAACTCGCCCGTACCACGACCAGGAATGTGGCCGAATTACTGGATTCGACCGCCTCCGACGACGCGCTGGACGACGCGGCGGCGCTGGCATTGCTGGAGTCGATCGCGGTCGCCAAGCAGGTGAGCGCCGATTACATCCAAATCCTCGGGGGCGTCGGCTACACCTGGGAACACGAGGCACATCTCTATTATCGTCGCGCGGGCGCGGCAGCCCCGCTGTTCGGCGGTCTCGGTACGCACCGCGACCGACTGGACCCAACGACACATCCCGCACAACAACACGATTCGACAGACACGACGTGGCAGGAAGGCAGCGCCGCCGCCGAACTCACCGCCCGTGTTCGCGACCTGCAACCGACCTACAAGGAAAAGTGGGGCGAGGACGACTCGTTCGAAGCGCGGCTCGACTGGCAACGGCGGCTACACGAGGCCGGTTGGATCGCGCCGCAATGGCCCGCCGAGTTCGGCGGCCGCGGGCTCGACATCATCGATCAGGTCGCCTGTGACCGGGTACTGGCCCAGCTGCGCACTCCCATGCTGGCCGGAATACTCGGTGTCAACAATGTCGCGCCGACCCTGATGCGTTACGGCACGCCGCAACAGCAGCGGCATCTGCGTGCCATCCAGTCCGGTGCGGAGATCTGGTGCCAGGGCTTCTCCGAACCCGGCGCGGGCAGTGACCTCGCGGGGCTGCGAACCAAAGCCGTCCTGGACGGCGACGAGTTCGTGATCACCGGGCAGAAGATCTGGACCTCGGAGGGCATGGAGGCTACCCACTGCCTACTGCTTGTCCGTACCGACCCGCACGCTCCGCCGCACAAGGGCATATCGGCGCTGCTGGTTCCGATGGACACACCGGGAATCACCCGGCGTCCGATCACCCAGATCACCGGTGAGGGCGGATTCGCCGAGGTGTTCTTCGACGGTGTGCGGGTTCCTCACGACGCACTGCTCGGACCACTGCACGAGGGATGGAAAGTCACGATGACCACGCTGGGCTTCGAACGCGCAGGCGTCATCGTGCTGGCAGCGGGCTTGGAGCAGAGCGTTCACGATGTGGTCGCCGCACTCGCGGGGCGCGAACTCGACACCGGTACGCGGGCCGCGCTGACCGACCGGCTCGTCGAAGCCCGCGCGCTGGGCTTGCTGGGCAAACGCGCGCTGGGCAAGATCGCCAACGGTGGAGCCCCCGGCGCCGAACATTCGGTCATCAAGCTGGTCTGGAGTCTCACGATGCAGGCCATCGGGGACACCCATCTGTCCGCGTTGGGGCTCGAGGGCATCACCAAATCGAAAGGCATTGCCGCTCAACGTGATTATCTCAGCTCACGAGCGGCGACGATCGCGGGAGGGACTACCGAGGTGATGCGCAATATTCTGGCCGAGCGTGTACTCGGACTGCCCAAGTAGTCGATCAGGACCCGACGACGAACGTGGCCCCGGTAAAAACCACCGGGGCCACGTTGTCGCGAGGCGACGCGACGACGGACTATCGCGGACCGAAGCGTTGCGCGCCGTCGATCCGGATGGTCTCACCGTTGAGGTACGGATTCTCCAGGATGTGTTGCACCAGAGCGCCGTATTCGTCCGGCTTGCCGAGGCGGCGCGGATTGGGGATGTTGGCCGCGAACGCCTTCAGCGCCTCCTCGCCGACCGACTCCATGATCGGCGTGCGCATAGTTCCCGGCGCGACGGTGCACACCCGGATGCCGAGGGCTCCGAGATCGCGCGCGGCCACGATGGTCATCCCGACCACACCCGCTTTGGCGGCCGAGTAGGCGAGCTGGCCGATCTGCCCCTCGTACGCGGCGATGCTGGCGGTCATCACCACCGCGCCGCGCTGACCGTCCTCATCCAGGACGTTTTCGGCCATGGCTGCGGCCGCGAGCCGCAGCACGTTGTAGCTTCCGGTGAGATACAGATCGACCGTCTTGGTGAACCCGTCGAGACCCGAGGGCGATCCGTCACGGCCGACCACCTTCTCGGCAACGCCGAATCCGCCGTGCGCGATCACCGCGTGCCGCAACGTTCCCAACTCTGCGGCGGCCTCGACGGCGGCGCGGACACTCGCCTCGTCGGTCACATCGGTGCGCACGTACCCGACCTTCGAACCGAGTTCGTCGGCGAGTTTCTCGGCGCGGTCGTCGGCCAGATCCGCGATGACGACCGATCCGCCGGCATCGACGATCCTGCGCACGACGGCCTCACCCAATCCACCGGCACCGCCGGTCACCAGCGCCACACTGTTCGCCAGTCCCACATCTCCTCCAAACATCGCAATTAGTTACATAATTATGCTACTGCAATGAGAGGGGCTGTACCAGCGTGCCCGGTCGGCGGTTCCGCTACTGCAGTACATCGAGCACGGATTCCTCCGGATTCGTGATCATGAAGTCCTTGACCTGCGTCAGGTGCTTGCGCCAAAATGCGACCGCCTTGTCCGCATCCTTGTCCCGGATCAGCTGGGCCAGTTTGACGTGCGCTCGATGCGCCGCCAGAACCGTGGATTCGACCTCGACGTCACCACGGTGTTCGCGCAAGAATTTCTCGACGTGGCTGGCGACGATCGAGTAGAGGATGTCGAGGAGAACCATCATCGTCTGATTACCCGCGAGGCTCATCAGCAGACGATGGAATTCCAGGTCGTAACGCTGACTGAAGGCAACCGGATCGTCGAGTACCCGTTCACCCTCGGCCACCATCTCATCGAGTTTGCGAAGGTCGGCCACCGAACGTTTGCGGGCCAGGATCGCCACCGCGGCCGACTCCAGTTGAACTCGGGCTTCGTGCACATCGGCGAGGGTCGTCCTTCGGTACTGCAACAAGGTGCCCGCGTACCGCGCCGCCGCGTCGATATCCGGCAGCATGACGCGCGCCCCGCCACGAGCGCCGCGCCGGATCTGAATGACCTGCTCGGACTCCAGGATCCGAAAGGCCTCGCGCAGGGTGGGCCGGGAGACTCCGAACTGCTCCATGAGCTCGGTTTCCGGCTTCAAGGCGTCGCCCTCACGCAGCTCACCGGTCACGATCTGCCTACGCAGATGGGCGGCGACCATCTCGCCCGCCTTCGGCACTCGAACGACGGTCGACCTTGGCATGGCGGACATCGACTCCCCTTTGCGCTTTCGGTTAACTGATACCACTATTATCACCGATGGGATTCCGACCGCGCGCACCACAGCCTGTTGTCGGTGATACGTCGAAATGCCCTCCGATGACTACCGACCGTCGATCTGGAGACGTCGTCGCGTAGGGCGAATCAATTCAAGCGCCGGGGCGGATTCCCGACGCGCGTGTGCCGAAGAGATCGGTCTCAGCCCGCGGACCGAGAGAGACCGCGTCCCAGCGCTGCTGATCGTTGCCGATGCGGGCATGCTTGGTCCAGGATCGCATGATCGACAGTTCATCACCGATGACCCTGACCACCTGACCGCTGATGTGGCCCGCCCGCGGACCAGCCAGCCATGCCACCACGGGAGAGGATGTCGCCGGATCGTTGGGATCGAACGCACCATCCGGACGCTCGTCCGACTCCAACTCCGACTCCGGCGCCGTCGCGTCGCCGCTGATCGTGCCGAACAGCCGGGTGCTGCCGGTGGGACTCAACGCGTTGACGGTTACCCCGATCTTGGCCAGCTCCAGATTCAGCGTCTGCGTCAACCCGACGATCGCGGCCTTGGCCGTCGCGTAGTTGGTCTGCCCGAAATTCCCCCACAGGCCCGCGCCCGAGGTGGTGTTGATGATCCGCCCGTACACGGTGCCGCCGTTGCCCTTGGCGAGCTCACGCCAGCGCCGGGCGGCGGCGCGGCTGGTGAGCCATGTTCCCCGGACGTGCACGCGCATGACGAGATCGAAATCCTCGACGGTCATGTTCCAGATAGCCTTGTCACGCACGATCCCGGCATTGTTGACCAGTATGTCGAGCCTGCCGAACTCGTCGAACGCCCTCGCCACCATCGCCTCGACCTGCTGTTCGTCCCCGACATCGCCGTAATCAGCGATGGCGATGCCGCCACGGGCGGTGATGATGTCCACCACTTCGTCGGCGTCACGCCCCGCACCTTCTCCCGACACACTGGATCCCAGGTCGTTCACCACGACGGTGGCACCGTGGTCGGCGAGTTCGATCGCGTGCCCGCGGCCGATTCCATGGCCCGCACCGGTGACGAGCGCCACTTTGCCTTCGAGAAGACGTGTCATTTCGCGGATTCCTCGACTCTCATATCAATTATCTAACTTATTTAACTAATTATACTCATCCGGGAACGGATCCCCAGCCCTCACGTCCGCCCTGTTCACCGCCCCACAGGCGTCGAGATCAGCGTCTTGCCGAGAATCTCGACGTCCCGGCGGAACTCGTCCAGATTTCGGCTGACCGGCTCGATCACGATGGTGTCGATACCCGCCTCGACGTACGACGGGAGACGCGTGGCCACCAGGTCGGCATAGCGTTCGGCACCCTCGCGCAGCAGATCGGCCTCGAACGGGGTGAACGCGATGTGCAACGGCGGCCTGTCCGCTCGCTCACGCTGCTCTTGCATGACACGCACCTGCGCACCCAACTGGGCGACATTTTCCAACGGCGGGGTGCCGGTCATCGCGGCAATCTCTGTGGACACCCCCATCGGAATCCAGCCCTCGGCCGATGCGACAGCACGACGTCGCGCGGGTGCGCTGTTCCCGCCGATCCAGATCGGCGGGCCGCCCGCCCGCACCGGATCCGGAAGCATCCGGTGGCCGCGCGCGGGAAAGAACGGACCGTCGTGGTCACGACCGGACCAAGCGGCACGCATCGCTTCGACCGCCTCCTCCGCGATCGCGCCCCGGCGCACGAAATCCGCGCCCAGCGCTTCGAACTCGGGTCGCAGATAGCCCGCGCCGAGCCCGACGACGGCGCGTCCGCCGGACAGCACATCCAGCGACGCGATCGCTTTGGCCGCCAGGTAGGGGTTGCGATAGCCCGCGACCATCACGTAGGTCATCAGCTGTAGACGCCGCGTGGCCGCCCCGATGTAGGCCAGCGAAACGAACGGGTCGAAAGCGTGATGCCCGCCTTCGGCCAGCCAGTCATTCGAAGGAAACGGATGCTCGCTCATGGCGAAGCCGTCGAAGCCGGCGGATTCCACGATACGGCCGACCTCGGCGAGATCACCGCCGAGCCGCCACCGGTCGTAGTGCTTGACCGCCCGCATCGGAAACAGCACAGCGAAACGCATCGATCCTCCTCGACGACTGCGACGGCGTCCGGGCAAGGTGCCGCATCGAACAGTCATATAGGTAGATATTTAATCTGATAGTGTCCTTTTGGCAAGCACCGGCGTGTCCGCCGACCAGAGAGGGCCACCGACGATGAGCGACACGACCCGCGTGACAGATCCACTCTCATTGGCCGATATCCTGGCGATCCATCCGATCGGTGGAGCCGAATTCCTCGGTCCGGCACGCCCCGTGGCCGAACCGAGGGTGTTGGGAGGCGTCACCGCGGGGCAGGCGGTCCTGGCCGCGTGGGCCACCGTTCCCGGCGGCAGATCCGTCCACTCCCTACAGGGCACCTTTCTGCGCCCCGGCTACGGCGATCTCCCCGTCACCTATGGAGTGCATCCCAGTCATGACGGCGGCTCGTACACCACCCGGTCGATCAGCGCGAGGCAGCGAGATCACATCATCTTCACCGGCACGGTCTCGTTCCAGGAACCCGAGCAGGGGCCTACCTACCAACTGCCGCGATTGTCGGCTCCCGCACCGGAGAAGGTCCTCCCGGCCGACCGAATGTTCGGCGACGATCTCACTACTCTGGCCTGGTTGTCTGCCATCGAGCGAACAACCCTGCTGGAGTATCGCTTTCCCACCCCTCCGGTGAGGGTGGCAGGCGCGCGCGGCGCGGCGGTCGCACCGTGGCACCAGGTGTGGATACGCCCTCGCAGCCCCATCCCCGGCGACGACCCGATGCACGCGGCCGCACTCGCCTACCTGACCGACGTATTGCTGCTCTCCACGGCACTGGGCCCGCACCGCATCACAACAGAGGACCCCGATCTCCGGTTCGCCACGGTCAATCACAGCGTCTGGTTCCACACGCCGTGCAAGGTCGACGACTGGCTGCTCTACGAACAAGAGGGCACCTGGGCCGGATCAGGACGCGCACTGTGCCGCGGCTCGGTCTTCCATCGCGACGGCACCCTGGTCGCTACCGTCATGCAGGAAGGGATGATCCGAGTCGCCCCGTGATCACTCGGCTTTGCGAGTCGAGGGTCTCGGCCGCCGGGCTTCCGGTGAGTCCGCGGCAACGCCGGAACCCCCTGCGGCGCACACCGAATCAGTCGGACGAGATGGTGCGGCGGATCGCCTTCTTGTCCAGTTTTCCGATACCGGTCTTGGGCAGTTCGTCCAGCACCTCGAGTTGCTCGGGCACCTTCTGCGCCATCAGACCCGCCTGCCGTAGATACCCGGCGAGTTCGGCGAGTTCGGGAGCCGCCGCGCCGGGCCGCAAGGTGACCACGGCGCACACCCGCTCGCCCCGCTCCTCGTCGGGCAATCCGATCACCGCGACTTCCGCGATCGCCGCATGCCCGGCGATCAGCGACTCCACCTCGACCGGTCCGATGTTCTCGCCCTTGCGAATGATCACGTCCTTGAGCCTGCCCGTGACCTCGACGTGCCCGTCGGCGCGCACATGGCCGAGGTCGCCGGTGCGGAACCACCCGTCGGCGGTGAACGCCTCGGCCGTCTGCGCCGGATCGGTGTATCCGGCGAACAACGTGTCCCCTTCGAGTTGTATCTCGCCATCCCTGCCCACCACCGACCGGCCCGTATCGTCGACGACCCGCACCCGCAGACCCGGAACGGGCTTGCCTTCGGTATTCGCCAACTGCTCATCGCTGTCGTCCGGTGCGGCCACGCAGATCATCGGCGCCTCGGTCATGCCGTAATCGTGCGCGACGGTGACCCTCATCTCGTCGCGCACACCGGTGTACACGCTGGGCGGGCAGGGCGCGCCACCACCTTTGAGCAGACGCAGGCTCGGTACGAGCGATTCGCCGTCAGGCAGCTTCCGTTGCTCGGAGAGCAGGGCGTTGTAGAACACTGTGCTTCCGCCGGTGAACGTCACCTTGTGCTTGCGCCACAACGGCACGGCTGTTGCCGGATCGAACGCCTCTAGCAGCACCGAGGGGAATCCGGCCGACAACATCGACATCAGGTACACAACGCCGCCGACGTGTGCGATCGGAAAGGGAATCGAGCCGACCTCATCGGCCACATGCCCCAATTGCCCTTGTGTGGCGAATCCCCGCGCAGCGGCGAGCAGCGACCTGTCGGTGTGCCGCACTCCTTTGGGCAGCCCGGAGGAACCCGACGTGAAATAGATCCATCGGACCTCCTTCGCGACACCGGTCACCGGGGGCAGCGAGGACACGTCCGGAGACGCGGGTGCGTCCACGCCGATCGTGAGGATCCGCGGAGACCACGGCAGGCCTTCGGCCATCGCGACGTAATCGGTGCCGCGCCAGATCCCCGGAACCAGGATTACCTCGGCGGCCGACGAGGCGACCGCCGAGGACACCTCGCGTTCGCGGTAGATCGGGATGATCGGCGCCTGAACCGCGCCGAGCCTGGCCAACGCCGCCATCACCAGCGCCGTACTGATCCGGGTCGGCAACTGCCACGCGACCCGCGTGTCCCGGCCGATGCCCTGCGCGTGCAATGCCGCGGCGACCCGTTCTGCCTGATCCCGGAATTCGGCGAATGTCAGGGAGTGGTCCCGTTCATCGAAGAGGATCGGACGGTCACCGGACGATTCGGCGCGACGCGTTATCAGGTCCCAGAACCCTTGCACCGCATGAAGCTCGCCGGAGTCGATGAGATCGTGATCAGCACTTCCAGACACTTCGAGCCTTCCTTCACTCGACCAGGGACACCTCGGAACTATATAGTGAAATCATTTCACTGTTATTCGAACAGCGCTGCGATCAGCTAGCCTGCTCACCATCGACAAGGAGCACGCCCATGACCACTCGCTTCCGCCGAATCGGCGCCGATCGGTCGAGCGATCTCGCAGCGCTGGTGTTGCGCGCGACCCTCGGTCCGATGCTCGTGGCGCACGGCTGGAACAAGGTCGCCGGCCCCGGCGGCCTCGAAGGGACCATCCGCTGGTTCGACGGGCTCGGCCTGCGGCCCGCTCCGGCACACGCCAGGATGGCTGCGGCCACGGAGATCGCCGCGGGCATGGGACTCGCACTCGGACTCGCGAATCCGCTGCCCGCGGCGGCGACGGTCGGTCTGATGTCGGTCGCCGCGGTCACCGATCACCGAGGCAAGGGCTTCTTCGTCTTCAAAGGCGGCTGGGAGTACGTCGGTGTCGTCGCGGGTGCCGCCGTGGCACTCGCCGGTCTCGGCCACGGCGCGCTGTCGGTCGACCGGATGTTCGGCCGCACACGGTCCGGCGTCGGCCCCGCCGTCGCCGCGGCCGCTCTCGGCACGGCGGCCGCCGGGGTACTGATCAAGCTGTGCTACCGACCCGATTCCGCATCCGACGACAACGCGCAGGACCGGTCCGACGACCGAACACGCGAACCGAACGCCTCCAGTTGATCACCCTCTCGCGCACGTCCGAGCCCGGTTTCACCTCATACTCGGTGTGGTATTCGAACATCGGCCCATCGGAGAACCACACCACGCCCACCTCTGCGCTCGGCACTCGCAGCCGTCATCGTCGAGGATCCGTGGGACACCGATCAACGCCATACCGACCGCCCCTTTGTGCCGCGGCCGGGTCGCCGAGTCGACGACACAGAAGGCGATTCTCTCGCTAGCGTAGTACTCGTGCAGGATCGGCTCCCCCATTCGGTCATCGCTTCTTCAACACCGATCGGGCACGGCGCGGCGGCGTGCGCTGCCATCGACAGCGACTACAGGTCGACCGCCCGATCTGTTCCGGCAGTTCGAGCATTCGCACGAACATCGCAGGTACGAACTGCGCATGCGTGACACGATGGCGCTCAGCGCTTCCAGCGCGGGCCGCCGCGTCGAATTCGCCGCGCAACCACGACGGCACCACCACCGCGCCGAGTGCCAGCGACCAGCCGAGCGGAACCGCGTGATCCAGCGAGCCCGCACACGGGTACGCGGTCCGCGCCCCGCAATGTACTGCCCTCGACCCGGTTCCGGCGAATATCCGGCCACCGCGTGCGCGTGGTCCTGGAACCCGACGTGGTCACCGCCGCCCCGAGTATGCGCTTTCGGCGCTTTCGCGGTGACCCGCTGGGCCGGATCGCCCAGCTCGGCCGATGCGACAAGAACCATGGCGCCGCGATCGCGGACGATAGTTCGGCTTCATCGAAGTTGAGATGCCAGTTCACGGTCGCACAGGACAGCACGGACTGCGCTGCCGCCCAGTCTATTTCAAATATGCCGCTGTTGACCATCAGTATCGCGATGTGAACGCCGCGACGAAGACCGCGATCGGCCCGTCGACGGGCAAGCACCACAATAGATCGCTAATTCAAATAATAGATCTAAGACGATGTCTCACATGGTTGCTCGTGCCTTGGCGAGTTTCTTGAAGCCGGTCAGTGCCGCGGCAAGTGTCAGAAAACCCAGGAAATGAGTTCCC